>NZ_MSIF01000024.1 GCF_001921215.1 Actinophytocola xinjiangensis | reverse complement strand
TCGTCCAGCCGGGTGCCCTCGTCGATCGTGACGTCGGCCGACAGCTTCCCGCGCATCTCCTGGCGGATCAGCGTCGCGAGCATCTCGATGGTGATCATTTTTCTACCTCGCGAGTTCATCGAAGTTCCGATCGAGCGCGAGAAATGTACCCACGACATTCATCGGCGAAAAAGAGCGGAACACCGGCCGGGTGTCGAATTTCGAACCACTTTCAACCCGCTGACGATTACCCCCGAGGATCGCTCGCGGAGCACTGGAGCACCGCCGCGAGAAACCCGGCCGGCGACCGGCGGATGATCATTTCAGCGCGCGGACCCCGGCCAGGTCAACCGCGTCCGGGCGCTGCGCGCGCACCACCGGACGTCCCGTAGCCAGCAGCCGTTCGACAAGGTCGGCGGCCTCGGCCGGCGCGTCGTGGGCGGCCATCGACTCGCTGAGCAGCCGCGCGCGCTGGGTGAATCCCGGGTCGGACAGCACCCGGCGCACCGCGCCCCGGATCCGGGCGGGCGACGGGCGCGCCGACCGCAGGTCCACCCCCACCCCGGCCCACGCGACCCGCGCGCACACGTCCGGCTTGTCCTCGGTGCGGCCGGTCGCCACCAGCGGTACGCCGTTGGCCAGTGCGGCCTGGATGCCGTTGTAGCCGCCGTTGGTGACCATCACGTCCACGTAGGGCAGCAGCCGCGCGTGCGGCACGAACCGGGCCAGCCGGACGTTGTCCGGCACGTGGTCCAGGCGCAGGGACTCGACCGGCGGCCCGCCGGTGGTGGCCACGACCAGCACGTCCTCGCCGGCCAGGGCGCGGATCGTCGGGGTGATCAGGTGGGCGCCGTCGGTCTGCACGGTGCCCTGGGTGACGTGCACGACCGGCCGCCCACTGTCCAGGTCGGACCACCAGGGCGGCGGTGTGAAGTCGGCGGGCGGGGGCGGCAGGATCGGCCCGAGGAAGTGCACCTGTGGGGGCAGGTCGGTGCGCGGGAACTCGAACGCGGGCACCGTGGGATGCATGAACAGGAACGGCGACAGTGGGGCCTCGGTGACGTACTCGCCGGTGGCCGGCAGGCCGATGCTCTGCCGCAGCTCGTCGAAGTAGCGGATCTCCTCGCGGAAGGTCCGGAACACCAGTCGCCGCAGCAGGCGGTCGCGTAATCGCCCGACCGCGCCCCGGCCGGGCGCGAGCCCGAAGCCACCCGGCGCGGTGTCCCGGCTGCCCAGCATCAGCGTGGTGATGTTGAGGACGGCCCACGGCGGGCCGCCCTTCTCGTGCACCCAGCGCGCGCCGGCGAACGTGCTCTCCACGAGCATCAGGTCCGCTGGCTCGTCGTCGAGGATCGCGCGGAAGTCCTCGTACTGGGCCAGGCCGTCGGCGGTGAACTCGTGCCGCACGATGTGCTTGACGAGTTTCACCCCCGACAGCGACGCGCGTTCGGGGAACCGGGCGTTCGGGTCGCGCTCGTCGACCTCCAGTTCCGCGCGGATCGGCAGAAACCGGGCGCCGGTGGCCCGGACCCGCTGCTCGAACGCGCGTCCGGTGTAGAAACGCACGTCGTGCCCACGCTCGACGAGCAGCCGAGCAATGGGCAGCAACGGCGTGACGTGTCCGACGTAGGCGTTGGCCCCGATGAGAATGCCGGCCATGGAAACCCTCCTCGACCTTGGTCAACAGAATGCGAAGACCCTAGAGAGCGTCGCCTCGTGACCTGGTCGAGAACAGCCCGAATCAGCGGGTGGTGGCGAGTGGTTCCGGCTCCTCCCCCGGCAGCGTGTCGACACCGGGCAGGCCGCGTCCGCGCAGCGAACACCCCCGGGTCTCCGGCACGAAGTACAGCGCGACGGCGCCGATGACACAGGCGCCCATCATGTAGTAGGCGGGGAACAGCAGGTCGTCGGTGGCGTTGATCAGGCCCTGGTTGACCGCTGGCGCGGTGCCACCGAACAGCGAGGTGGAGACGTTGTAGGCGATGGCGAAACCGGCGTAGCGCACGTGGGTCGGGAACATGGCGGGGAACATCGCGGAGATCGTCGACAGTTGCGGCACGTAGAGCAGCCCGAGGACGGCGAAGGCGATGACCGCGCCACCGAAGCCCTGTTCCATCAGTTGGAACATGGGGATGGCCATCACGAACAACCCCACGATCGAGATCCACCACAGGGTCTTGCGTCCCACCCGGTCCGACCAGGCCCCCGCGAAGGGCACCAGACACATCATCGCCGACTGGCCGATGATGATCAGGACGAGTGCTTCGGTCGAGGACAGGTTGATCTCGGTTTCCAGATAGGTCGGCATGTAGGCGAGGAGGGTGTAGTTGACGATGTTGAGCGTCACCACCAGCCCCATGAGCAGCAGCAGCGGGCGCCAGTAGCCGAGCAGGTCACGGACGTAGGTCCCGGTCCTGGTCTCCAGTTCGCCGCCGGCCGCGCATTCCCGGAAGACCGGTGTGTCCTCCAACTTGGACCGCAGGTACAGCCCGATGATCCCCAGCGGCCCGGCGATCAGGAACGGAAGCCGCCATCCCCAGTCGGCCATCGCCGCGGCTCCCACGATCTGCTCGACGATCAGGGCGAGCGCGGCGCCGAGGGTGAACCCGGCGAGCGTGCCGAACTCCAGGAAACTGCCGTAGCGGCCGCGTTTGTCGTCCGGGGCGTACTCGGCCATGAAGGTGGCGGCGCCGCCGTACTCGCCGCCGGTGGAGAAGCCCTGGATCATCCGCAGGACCACCAGCCCGATCGGAGCCAGGATGCCCAGCGTCGCGTACCCCGGCAGCAGGCCGACGCACAGGGTGGCGCCGGCCATCAACAGAATGGTCGTGGCCAGCACCTTCTGTCGCCCGAGCCGGTCGCCGAGCGGCCCCCAGACCATGCCGCCCAACGGCCGGATCAGGAACGACACGGCGAACACCAGGAGGCTGCCGAGGGTCGAGGCCGCACCGTTCTCACTGGGGAAGAAGGCGTTGCCGATGTGGACAGCCGTGTAGGCGTAGACCCCGTAGTCGAACCATTCGGTCATGTTGCCGATGGCGGACGCGGTAATGGCCCGTCGAAGGGTCTTCTTGTCAGGCGTGGCGATCGTGGGTGGTTCGGTCATGCTCCTGCCTCCCGCTCGTTGGCCGAACCTGGGAGGGTACACATCCACTAACTATCTAGATACCCCGTGATATTGTTGCGTAACACCCGTGTGATCATGTGGGTTGGGGGGAACCCAAGTGGACACCCGCCGACCTGGACGGGGATGAGCCGCGCACGCTGCTGGACGGCGAGTACAACGTGTTGTCGTTCTCCGCCGACGGGGAGTACCTCCTGGGCGACAGGTACGACCTTGAGGCCAGCGAGCCGGTTCCGGGCGCCGCCAGGGTGGTGCCGGTTCAGGGTGGCGACGCGGTTCCGGTCACCCTGGGGGAGGTCACCTATCCCGCGTGGGGGCCGCGTGGCCATGCCATCGTCTATCTCGCGTCGCCGGGGACGGTGCGGGTGGTCGGGCGGCCGGGCGGCGAACCGAAGGTTCTGCACGACGCGCCGAGGCTCACCGCGGCCAGCCTGGACGAGATCTACTGGGTTCGGGGGGCGATCGTGGTCGGCACCGGCGAGGCGCCGGTGGTGCTCACCCTCAGCGAGTAGCGCTTGGTCTAGACCACCCGATCGTCGGTCGTGTTCGGCAATGGTCTGGACCTATCATGGGCTCTACCCTGCCTCGGGATGGGAGCCGTCATGTTCGGTCGAAAGGTACGTCTGCTCGTGGCCGCCCTGGCCGCGGTGGTCGCCGCCCCGCTGGTCACAGCGGGCTCGGGGAGCGCCGCGCCAGCCGAGACCTGCCCGGTGAAGTCCCGGCCCAGCGGCAAGATCCTCCAGGGCTACTGGGAGAACTGGGACGGCGCGGTGAACGGCGTCCATCCCCCGCTGGGCTGGATCCCGATCACCGACAGTCGGATCAGGGCTCACGGGTACAACGTGATCAACGCCGCCTTCCCCGTCATCCGCTCGGACGGCACCGTCCTGTGGGAGGACGGGATGGACCAGACCGTCAAGGTCGCCACCCCGGCCGAGATGTGTCAGGCCAAGGCCGACGGCGCGACGATCCTGATGTCCATCGGCGGCGCGACCGCGGGGATCGATCTCAGTTCGTCGGCGGTGGCGGACCGGTTCGTCGACACGATCGTGCCGATTCTCCAGGAGTACAACTTCGACGGGATCGACATCGACATCGAGACCGGGTTGGTGGGCAGCGGCACCATCACCACCCTCTCCCCGTCGCAGGCCAACCTGATCCGCATCATCGACGGCGTGCTCGCCAGGATGCCGGCCAACTTCGGGCTCACGATGGCACCGGAGACCGCCTACGTCACCGGCGGCAGCGTCGTCTACGGCTCCATCTGGGGCGCCTACCTGCCGATCGTCAAGAAGTACGCCGACAACGGCCGCCTGTGGTGGCTCAACATGCAGTACTACAACGGCAGCATGTACGGCTGCTCCGGCGACTCCTACCAGGCCGGCACCGTCGAGGGGTTCCGCGCCCAGACCGAGTGCCTCAACCGTGGCCTGGTCATCCAGGGGACCACGATCCGCGTTCCCTACGACAAGCAGGCGCCGGGGTTGCCGGCGCAGCCGGGCGCGGGCGGCGGGCACATGTCCACGGGTCTGGTGGCCCAGGCGTGGAACGCCTTCTCCGGATCGCTCAAGGGGCTCATGACCTGGTCGATCAACTGGGACGGCTCACGCGGGTGGACCTTCGGCGACAACGTCAGGAGTCTGCAGGGCCGGCGGTGAGCAACCGGCTCACCGGGTCGAGGCCAGGATCGTCAGCGCCGTGACCCCGCCCCACCCCTGAGCTGGTGACCTCGGCCGGATGAGCGTGCCGTGAGAGCGGCCGTCGCCACAATCGCGGCCGTGATCAGCACAGCCCGACCGATCCGCCGGCTCGCCGGTGCCATCGGCCTGACCATCGGCCTGACCCTGGCGCTCGCCCCACCTGCCCTCGCCCAGCCGGCCACCGGGGAACGCGAACCCGGACCCGGCGAGGTGGTCGTCGTGGCCGGTATCGGGGAGTACGGGTACTCCGGCGACGGCGGCGACGCCCGCGACGCCCGCCTCGGCGACTACCTGCGGGTGGCCGTCGGTCCGGACGGGACGGTCCACCTCGCCGACCGGACCAACGGCCGGCTGCGCACGGTCACCGACGGGATCATCGACACCGTCCCCGGCACCGTCGCCCCCCGCCCCGGGATCACCGACCTCGGCGTGGACAACCCGCCACTGGCGGTCGCCATCGCCCCCGACGGCACCCGCTACGTCGCGACCCACGGCGGCATCCTGCGCGGCGGCGAGGACGGCCGGTTCACCGTGGTCGCCGGCGACGGCGACCTGAGCTACCGCGACGGCGGCACCGGCGGCGACGGCGGGCCGGCGGCCAGGGCGCGGATCTCCACGCCCGGCGACCTGGCCATCGACGGCAAGGGCAACCTCTACGTCGCCGACGTCCACAACGGGCGCGTCCGCCGGATCGACCGCGACGGCATCATCACCACGATCGCCGGCGGCGGCCGGGAGTACCCCTCCCGCGAGATCACGGCGACCCTCGCCGCGCTCACGAAACCGAGCCTGCTGGCCGTGGACTCCACCGGCTCGGTCCATGTCGTCCCCGACGACGGCCGGTGGGTACAGAAGATCTCCCCGGACGGCGTGCTCAGCACGGTCGCCACCTTCTCCGGTGGGCTGTCCGGTGACGGCGGGCACGTGCGGGACGCCCAGGGCGGGCGCGTCGGTGGGATCGCGGTGGACGCCGAGGACAACCTGTACGTCACCGACATCGACCACGGGCAGGTCCGCAGGATCACCCCGAAGGGCATCATCACCACCGTCACACCCACCCTCCGTGGGGACGACATCGCGGTCGGCCCCGACGGGGACCTCTACGTCACCGGCCGGAACCAGGTCCACCGGCTGGTGCGCCACGGGACCCCACCGGCGACCAGCGATCAGGACGGCGGGGCCTCGCCGTGGGTCGACGAGGCCCCGGGGACGGTCCACGTGGTCGCGGGCAACGGCGAACAGCGCGACGCGAACGCCCGCGAGCACCTCACGGTGACCACGCCGCGCGTCGACGGCCTCGCGGCGGGACCGGACGGCACGATCCACTACACCGACGCCGTGCACCACGAACTGGGCCAGGTGGCGCCGGACGGCACGGTCACCGTCGTGACCAGCCAGCTCGAACAACCCCGGGGCCTGGCCGTCGGTGAGAACGGCGCCCACGTCGCCGACCACGGCAACAACCGGCTGCGGCTGATCGCCCAGGACGGCACCGGCAGCCCCGTCGGCGGCAACGGGATGGGCCCCCCGTGGGGTGTCGCCATCGACCCCTCGGGCGAGCTGGTCGTCACCACCCGGGACAGTCGGGGCGAGGGAGAAGGCCTGGTGCAGCGACTCGACGCCGACGCCGTCCCGCACACCATCGCCGGCGGCGGGCAACGCCGGGGAGCCGAGGGCGACGGCCACCCCGCGACCGAGTCGGACCTGAGCCGGCTGGGGCCGGTGGCCGTAGGCCCCGACGGCAGCGTCTACTTCGCCGAGGGACGGTTCGCGGCGGTCCGCCGGGTGGGCCGCGACGGCATCCTCACCACGGTCGTCGGCGACAGTGCGCGCTCGGACAAGGAGGCCGGGTTCGCCGGCGACGGCGGGCCGGCGACCGAGGCCCAGGTCAACGCGCCGAGCGGGCTCGCCGTCACCCCGGACGGCACGCTCTACATCGCCGACACGTACAACAACCGCGTCCGGATGGTCGACCGGAAGGGCGACATCACCACGATCGCCGGCACCGGGGCGCGGGCCGACGACGGCGACGGCAGGCCGGCCACCAGGGCCGCGGTGTTCGAGCCGACCGCCGTGACGGTCGACCGTGACGGGAACGTGCACGTCGCGACCTCCGGCGGCCTGCTGCGCCGGATCTCCGCCGCCGACGGCACCATCGACACGCTCGCCGACCTGCGGGCCGCCAAGGACGAGTCCGGTGACGGCGGGCCGGCGACCGAGGCCGTCGTGCCGTTCCCCCTCTCGCTCGCGGTCGGCCCGGACAGCACGCTCCACGTGGCCGACCAGCACGGTGTGGTGCGCGCGGTCGCGCCCGACGGCACGATCAGCACGCTCGACCGGATGGCCCGCGCGCTGGCGACCGACCGGGACGGCTCGCTGTACCTGGACACGGTGGGCGACCCGGACGCTCCCGGCGTGTGGCGGCGGCGCCCCGACGGCGCGGAGTCGGTTGTGGCCAGCGGGCGCGGTCCCTTCCAGGAGCCGAATCTCGATGGCCGTCCCGCGACCGCGACTATGCTCCGCACGAGCGCGCTCGCGACCGGACCGGACGGTGAGCTTCACCTGGTCGGCCAGCACTTCCTGTACCGGCTCGGTGAGGACGGTCGGCTTCAGGCCCTGGTCCGGGGCCAGTTCGCCGGCGCGGACGTCGACCGCGACGGCGTGGTGTACCTGGCCGACAGCGTCAACGACCGGGTGATGCGGGTGACGGGGACCACGGCGACCGTGTTCGCCGGCAACGGAAGCCGTGGCGACGACGAGGGAGACGGTGGGCCGGCCACCGACGCCCCGCTCCGCTCACCGAGCGACGTCGCGGTCGCCGACGACGGGACCGTCTACATCAGCACCGGGGAGGGCATCCGCCGGGTCGACCCCGACGGCACCATCGACACCCTCGACCTTCCGTTGTGGACACTGGGCGGGCCGGAACCGTGGAACCCGCCGGGGGCGTTGGCCGTCGGACCTGGGGGCGATCTGTACTTCGCCCAGCCGGAATCACACCGGGTGCTGGTCGTGGTGCGGCCGGGTGAGATGGGGGGCTCGTTCCCGTGGCTGGCGGTCGGTCTCGGTGCCGGCGCGGTGGTCGCGGCGGGTGCCGTGACTCTGGCGGTCCGTGGCCGGCGCAGGTGAGACAAGGGGAGGGAGAACACGATGGCGAGGGCACGGGGCGTGCTCGTACTGGTGTCGCTGGCGGTGCTGGCGAGCGCCTGTTCGGGGGGCGAGGAGGAACAGGTGCGGGTCGAGCACCGGACCGGGACCGCGCCGGCGGCACTGCCCGGTGCGGGCGGTCCGCCGCCGGGGATCCTCACCGAGCGGTGGCAGGCCGGCGAGATCCCCACCCACAGCGCCACGACCAGGCCCGAGGCGGACTTCGCGCTGGACTCGGGGAACCTGGTGGTGTTCAACGACTCCGGGGTGCGTTCCTACGCCGTGGCCTCCGGCGAGCCGGGTTGGTCCTACCACGAGCCCGGCCGGCGGGTCAGCGGGTTCGTCAGCGACGGCGTGGTCGTGCTGTCCTCGACCGACAGTGAGACCGCCAACACCGAGGGCGCGGTCAACCGGCTCGTCGGCCTCGCCGCCGGTGACGGGAAACTGTTGTGGGAGAAGAAGAACGAGTGGCGCACCGACGAGTTCCCGCCGGCTGACGGGGTGATCGCGGCGCTGCCGGCCGACCGGCACGAGGCCGGCCCGCTGACCGGGATCGACGTGCGGACCGGCGAGGTGCGGTGGGAGACCGAGTTCCGGCGCTGCGGCATCCCCAACCTCACCCGCCCGAGCTGGCACGACGGCAGTCTCGTGCTGGTCAGCGGCGTGTGCGCGCCAGGCCGGCAGTGGGACGCGTTCGACCCCGCCGACGGCAGGCACCTGTGGACCCAGGAGCTGGACGCCAGCATTCCCGGCGGCTCGACCAGCGGAGTGTCCATTGAGGACGAAACGGTGTTCTCCCACCGGGGCGAGGAAGTGGTCCGCATCGACCGCGACGGCACCGCGCACGACCCCGTGCCGGCCAGGCCGGGCAACCAGTTCGGCGCCTACCAGGTGATCAAGGCCGCGCCGCGACTGTCACTGCGCGACCTGCGCACCGCCGAGGAGGCGGTGACCGGCTGGCCGTCGCTGCTCGGCCCGGCCGCGTTCGACGGCGACACGATGTACTACCTGAACCAGGCCGGCGTCGCGGACTGGCTGCCGCAACTGGTGGTCGGCGACCTGGCGACCGGCACCCAGCAGAGCATGCCGCTGCCCGGCGCGGTCCCGTTCCCCGCCCAGCCGGTGTGGCTGGGCGTCACCGGCGAACACCTGCTGTTCGCCCACCGCGCCGACGACCACACCGTGTCAGTGATCGCCCTGACCTCGACCCCCACCGACGGCCCGGTCGACCTCGGCGGCGTCCCGCACGAGTCCTGGCCGGCCCCGTGCGACCTGCTCGACGCGGTCACCCTGCCCGGCGGCGCCGGCCAGGAGGAACCGACCCTCACCGACACCACCGGCACGGTCGAGGTGCCCCAGGTCGACTGCGTCCGCCGCCTGCCCGACGGCGACCGCCTGACCCTGCGGGTGGCGTGGGTCGCCGCCACCGAGGAACAGGCCGCCGGCCGCCTCGGCGGCACCCCCGGCCCCACCGGCGTCGACGAGATCGGCCAGTCCCCGACCGGCATGGCCGGCGCCAGGATCGCCCGCATCGGCACGGTCTTCGTCGAGGTCTGGACCGAGGACCAGGACACGATCACCACGACCCTGGAACAGGTCGCCGCCCACCTGCGGTCCTAGACCGGCGCCGCCCAGACCCGGAACGTGATGCCGTTGGTGGAACCCTCGGGCAGGACCAGCACCAGGTTTCCGCGTGAGGTCACCATGCAGAGGTAGCCGCGCAGGTTCCAGCCCGGGAGCCCGCTGTAGCGTTCGCCGTGCTCCGCGGCATAGCGACACACCGCGGCGCTGGGCGGGTTGTCGGGGTCGGGCTCGATGCCGTCCAGAATGAACGCGTCGTTGTGCGCGGAGATGCTCTGGGTGGAGAAATCGTAGCCAATATCGGGTGGATCGTTCAGATCGTCCGAAAGGGCGATCGGATGGCCGGTCAGCAGCAGTTCCATCGGCCCGGGCTCCCAGCCATTGTTGGCCGGGTCGGCCACGGGCGGGGTGTCCGGTGGCGGCTCACTCGACGCCGTGGTGGTCGCGTCGTTCTGGGACGTGATCGGCGCGGAGGGCGTGGAAACGGGCTCGTTCCGGCTGGCACTGGAGACGGAGGTGTAGATCAGCGCGCCGGAGGCCGCCAGGGCACCGACCGCCGTCCAGAAGATCAGCCAGCGGTTCCCCTGGTGGTGGTCACTGTGATTATCCTTCTCGCGCACGGTGACCCCTCCCGCGAACTCTGGCCCGAATGATCACGAGGATCCTTTACCCGACCAAATCCTTGATACCACAACCCGCGTGGACGAGGTCCCGAATGCGCGATCACCCGCGCCCACGGTTTTCCCGTGGCCCTGTTTCCGGGTTTCGTTACCGGCAGCGCACGGAGACGTGGCCCGGTTCGCCGGGGGGCAGCAGGTCCCGGTCGCGGACGATGGTGGCGGGCAGGGCGCCGGCGCAGGCTTCGGTGGGGGTGGGCCAGGTGTCGGTGTACTCGATCGGTAGGACGCGGGGGCCGTAGACCTCGGCATAGCCGGCGCACTCGTCGTGGGGCACGCATTCCTCGACGACGGCGAAGTCGAAGCCGGCCTCGTCGCGGCCTCGGGTGCCGAGTTCGGCGGTGTTCTTCTGGCCGGCGGCCAGGCCATGGTCGTGGGCGAGCGTCACCAGGGCGGTGGCCAGACCCAGGTTGTCCTCGATGGTCAGCGCGCCGGCCGAACGCAGGTAGGAGTCGAGGTTGTCGAGTTCGACGGCGTCGAAGCCGGCGTCGGCGCAGTGGCGCAGGTCCGGGGCCAGGACCTCGGCGAGGTCGGCGGCGCGGGTGGTGTCGAGGATCATCTCCCCCGGCCAGTCCTGGTCGACCAGTGGTTCGCCGGCGCCGTCGCGCAGGACGAGGTCGGGGTGGTCGGTGAGCCAGCGGTCCCGGTCGTCGGGCTGGGTCTGGAAGGCGTTGAGATAGCAGACGGTGTAGCGGCCGGCCGCCGGGTCGGCGGTGCTGTCGCGCACCACCACGGTGACGTCGTCGGCCGGTGGGTACGCGCCGCCGAGTTGGTAGTCGAACACGGGATCGGCCGGGAAGCCGTCCTCGGCCGAGCAACCAGCGGCGACGACAAGGACGACGACAGGAGCGACCAGCGCCGGCGGGAACCTGTGCACCCGGCGAACCCTACGCACGGCACGGCCGGGGTGGCCGTGCCGTGCGGTGGTCTCAGCGCAGGGCGATGACGTGGTAGAAGGTCGAGGCGATCCTGGTGACGCCGCCTTCCCGCACGGTCGCCGGGATGTCCATCTGGCCCTGCCCGTTGTAGTTCCAGACGATCACCTTGCCGTCCTTGAGGGCGACGTTGTGCTTGAACCCGGCGGCGATGTCCTGGATCCCGGATCTCACCTCGTCGGAGTTCCCAATACACGGAATGTGCACACTTGACGTTAGGAACTCACCATCCGGCGGCGGACCAGCACACCTCCGGCGATCGCCGCCAGGATCGCCAGCCCGGCCACGATCCAGCGCCACGACGCGGACGTCTCCCTCGGGCGGACCAGGACCTGGACCTTGTCCGCGCTGGCGAGGTACACGTTGCCGTGGGCGTCCACGGCGAGCCGGGTGATCGTGTCCCTGAGATCGGGCAGGTCGGTCTCGATCGTGCCGTCGGGGGTGACCGTGTGCAGACCGAACGAGGTGGCCAGGTAGAGCGAGCCGTCGGTGCCGATCGCGAGGTCACTCACCGGGACGTTCAGGCGCAGCCGCCCGGGGTCGTCGCGCTGCCCGGCGACCGTCAGCAGCTCGCCGGGGTCCTGCCCGGCCCACGGGTCGGCACCGGGCGGGACCTCCACGTCGGGCGGGCCGTCGCCGTTGAGCCGCAGCACCCGGCCGCCGGCCGCCAGGTACACCTCGCCGCCCGGTCCGACGGCCACGTCCCCGGGGTCGAACACGTTGGGGCCGACCGAACTCCGCTGACCCTCCTGGCCCAGGACCCGGACGCCGCCGATCCCGGCCACGGTGTCCAGCGCGTACAGCCGGCCGTCGCCGCCGGCCGCGAGCCCCTCGTCCTGGTACCGCCCGTGTCCTCCCGTTTTCCCTGATCGGTGACAACGATCCCGGAACCGGTTCGGCGCGGACGGGCCTTTCGGTCCAGAACGAAACAGTGGGACGACCGCCCCGGCCTGACCAGTGCGAACCGCACGGTCGTTGGACGAAGCGTTCACCGGGGTTCGCCGGCGTGGTACCGGCCGTTCTCCTGACGTGGTAACGATCACGGGGGCGGCCCCACCGGGCCGGCCGGTGTCGAGTCGTGATCGGAGAGACATGAGATCAACCCGTGTCGGCGGTGTGCTCGTCCTCGTGGGCGTCATCGCCGGACTGGCCCTCGCCCCACCGTCGACGGCGCAACCGGGATCCTCGGTCACCCGCGACTTCGTCCACAACGGGGTGACCGCGCACCGCGGCTATTCCGCGGCCTACCCGGAGAACACGATGTCCGCGTTCGCCGAAGGCCTGCGGGCGGGCGCGGACTGGATCGAGCTGGACGTGTTCACCTCGGCCGACGGTCAGCTGGTGGTGTCGCACGACGCCACGACCGGCCGGTTCGCCGACCGGGACCTGCGCATCGCGCAGAGCACCTACGCCGAGCTGCGCACGTTGGACGTCGCGCACGGTTTCCGGGAGGCGAACGGCCTGACGCTGGCGCAGGTGCCCCGGCAGCGGATGCCGTTGCTGTCCGACGCGCTCAGGTTGATCAAGGGCCAGCACCGCGCCCGGTTGTCGATCCAGCCCAAGGACGGTTCGACGGCCGCGGCGGTCGCCCTGGTCCAGGACCTGCGCGCGCAGCGGTGGGTCGGCTTCAACGACGGCAACCTCGCGAAGATGAGCCTGGTCAAGGAGCTTGACCCGAGCATCCACGTGTTCTGGGACCTGCCGGCCAACGGCGACCTGGACACCGAGTTGGCGACCGCGCGCGACCGGGGTTTCGACTCGCTGGTGGTGAACCAGGCGCGGGTCAGCCCGGCGGTGATCGCCGCGATCGAGGAAGCCGGGTTCGAGTCCGGCGCGTGGACGGTCAACGACACCGAGGTGATGCGCCGGTTCATCGGCTGGGGCATCGACCGCCTCTACACCGACAGCGTCGACCAGGCGCTGCTGCTGTTCGGCCACGACACCCGGCGGGGCCTGCGCCGGGGGCTGGTGGGGCACTGGTCGTTCGACGACCGCCGGGGCGCCAGCGCGCGGGACGACGGCTCGCCGAACCCGTTGCGCGACGGCCGGTTGCGCGGCGACGCGGCGTTCACCCCGCACGGCCAGCACCGGGGCGCGGTCACCCTGGACGGCGACGGCGACCACGTGGACGTGCCGTTCCAGGTGCTGCCCGACCAGGCGCCGGCCTACACGGTGTCGGCCTGGTTCCGCCCGCAGCGACCCGGCCACGGACGCCAGGCCATTCTGGAGACCACGGGTTCGTGGGCGATCTCGCTGGAGCTGACCAACGTCGACGGTCACCTGAAGTACTCGGTGCGGACCGACGGGACCTCGGTGATCGCCGAGTCCGACCGCACCCCGCGCGCCGGCCGCTGGCACCACGTCGGGCTCAGCTACGACGCCGCGACGGGAGCCTCGCGCCTGTTCCTCGACGGCACCGAGGTCACCTCGTTCGTCGACGCCAGGGAACGCGGCACCGGTGAGCTGACCGACACCACGGGCCTGCGGATCGGCACCTACCGCGACGCCGACGGCCGGTTCCTGCACGGCGCGGTCGACGAGGTCGCCGTGTGGAACCGGGTGCTGCGCCCGGAGGAACTGTCCCGTCTTGGCCGGTCCGGCCGGCGTTGAGGGCGCGGGACACGGTGTCCTGAGTGGCCCGGCGCCGCCCCCTGGACCGGGGGCGGCGCCGGGGTCGATCACCTCAGTGCGTAGGCGTGGATGATGGTCTGCTTGACGGAGTTGCCGTCCCGGTCGGCGACCGAGGACCGCAGCGACACGAACTCGGCGTCACGCGGGTGCGTGACCTCGGCGGTCCACCCGCTGCCCGAGCGCCGGACCGTGGCCGGGCGCCAGGTCGTGCCGTCGTCGTAGGACACCTCGACCGACGGGGTGTCGACCCGCCCCGGCGACTCGACACCGTTGCGCTGCACGTGGACCGGGATGCGGAACTTCCGCCCGGCCGGTGCGGTGTTGGCCTGGTCGAGGTCCGGGGCGAACCGGGTCACCAGCGCGCCGATCGGTTCCCACGGCTCGACGTGGGACGAGGTGAACGTCCACTCCGCGTCGACCTGTGTGGACAGTCGGCCGGGCTGGGTGGAGGTGGTCCGCACGGTGTAGGTCGCGGGCTCCTTGTCCAGCGTGGCATCGATGAAGCCGGGGAAGTCGGTGCTCGCGATCACCTCGCCGTCGCGGACCAGCTCGGTGCCGCCGACCCCCTGACCGTGGTAGCCGGAGCGCCCGAGTTCGCGGTCACCGTGCAGGTCGACCGCGACGAACAGGGTGTCGCCGTCACGCAGGAAACCGCCGCCCGGCTCGTAGGGGCTCAGCGCCATCCCCGGCCCGAACACCCCGGTGTTCCACCGCTTCTCGGTGGTGCGCCCGAGGGAGAAGGACTCGGGCCCGACGGTGTAGGCGTTCAGCCCGGTCGACGGGTACTCCGGCCATTCGGAGGCCTCGGTGAAGTCGCTGCCCCACTCGGTGTCGGGCGTGAAGTACTCGGTGAGCGTGTACGGCAGCGGCATCGTGAGGAAGCCCTCGCGCACCCCGATCCGGTCCGGGGTGGCGACCGCGTAGGTCGAGCGGACGGTGGCCAGTTCCTTGTTGGTCACCCGGTAGGCCAGATCGGCCGGCACCGCGCCCTCGGCGGACTCGCGCACGTGGTACAGGTACGGGCTGGCGTGGAAGCCGGGCGAGTCGGCGTTGCCGTCCGGTTCGGCCAGTTGGGCCTCCGCGAAGAAGGTGAAGCCGTCGGCCGAACTGCGCGACGGCCGGGTACCCATGTCCTCGAAGTTGGGCAGGTACCAGGCCGAACCGGTCTCGCCCCACTGCGTGGGCATGAGGTAGGACAGCATGGCGCTGCCGGGGGCGGCGTCCGGGTCGTCGAGGGTGAACGTCGGCGTGACGCCGTCGCGGGCGTCGAAGGTGTACTCGGCCGGGCCGTCGACCACGATGTGCGGCTCGGCGAAGTCGGTGGTGGCCCACCGCTGCTCGCTGAGGGCCAGCTGCACCCAGCCGTCGAAGTAGTACTCCCCCTTGGGGAGCCTGGCGACCACGGTGCCCGACTCGTCGTAGTCGCTGAACCCGTTCGGCTGGGCGAGGTCGACGAACCGGTAGCTGTACTCGTTCGTGGGGTTGCCGTTGTGGTCGAGGAAGTTGAGCGTGACGTCGTAGCTCTCCACCTCGCGGTCCACCGCGACCGGTGTGCGCACGGTGGTCTGTCCGGCGGTGGCGACCACGGTGCCGCTGTGGGTGCCGTCGGTGGCCTCGGTCCGGGTGTCGGCGGTGACGGTGACCTCGGCGGTCCCGCCGGCGGGCACGGTGACCTGCTCGGCGGAGAGGGTGAACAGCCCGGCCGGTGAGGGCTGGCCGTCGGGTCCGCGCAGGTCGGTCGACAGGTCGAGGGTGACCGGTTCGGTGCCGGTGTTGGTGTAGGTGACGGTCCGCGCGATCGGCTGGTCGTCGTCGTGCGGCCAGCGGGCGACGCCGAAGGACACGCTCGGCGGCGAGGTGTACACGGTGCCGGTGACCGCGGCGGCGACGTCGACGCGGCCGGCGCCCTGGTCGAACACGGTCAGCTCGGGGTTGGGCGCGGAGCTGGCCATGAGCGCCGGCTTGAGCTGGGCGGCGGTCCAGTCCGGGTGCTGTTGGGCGAGGACCGCGGCGGCCCCGGCGACGTGCGGGGCGGCCATGGAGGTGCCGCTCAGGGCGACGTAGCCGTCCTCGACCGGGTCACCGATGACGCCGTTGGTCGCCTTGGCGGCGACGATGTCCACGCCGGGCGCGGTGATGTCGGGTTTGATGGCGCCGTCACCCAGGCGCGGGCCACGGCTGGAGAACTCGGCGATCTGGTCGTCGCGGTCGACGGCGCCGACGGTCAGCGCGGCGTCGGCCGAGCCGGGGTTGCCGATCGACTGCGGGGCGCCGCTGTTGCCGGCGGAGATGACGAACAGGGTGCCGGTCTGCTCGGTGAGCTGGTTCACCGCGAGCGACATGGGGTCGGTGCCGTCGGTGGGCCAGCCGCCGAGGCTCATGTTGACCACGTCGGCGCCGCTGGTCGCGGCCCATTCCATGCCGGCGATGATGCCGGACTCGTAGCCGCCGCCGAAGTCGTCGAGCACCTTGCCGTTGAGCAGGGTGGCGTCCGGTGCGACGCCCCGGTACTTGCCGCCGGCGCCGGTGATGATCGAGGAGACGTGGGTGCCGTGACCGAACCGGTCGTCGGTGCCGCTCTCGCTCTCGGTGAAGTCCTTGGCGCCGGTGACCGCGTCGGCGAGGTCGGGGTGGGTGACGTCGATGCCGGTGTCGAGGACGGCGACGGTCGTGCCCTCGCCGGTGTAGCCGGCGTCCCAGGCGGTCGGCGCGCCGATCTGCGCGACGCTGCGGTCGAGGCTGGCGCGGACCGGGCCGTCGAGCCAGATCCGGGTGGCCGAGGGCGCGGCGCCCGCCCAGAAGCGGGTGTCCTTGGCCGCGCGCAGGGCGGCGGCGCCCGTGCTCGGCAGGTTCCGCACGGCGGTGAGGCCCGCCGAGCGGGGGGTGGCGCCGGGGAAGTCGACGATCAGCGGCAGGTCGCGCCGGTCGGCGTCGCCGTAGCCGGTGCGCGCGAGTTCGCTGACGTCGAAGAGCCGGGGGTCGAGCCGGCCGGCGGCGATGTCGCCGAGCGCGTCCTGCGGCACGACGTGGGTGTCGCCCTGGTCGTCGAGGTGGGTGCGGAACCCGAGGTGCTCGCGGCCGGGCGCGGCCGTGACCCGTGTTCCTTGTGCCCCACCGATGGTGACGACGTCGCCGGTGACGAGGGTGACGGTCGTCGGGCGTTGTGGCAGGTCCGGTAACCGGTTGGGTTCGGTCGGCTGGGCCGTGGCGGCGGTCGCCGAACTCACGGTCGCCACGGCGACGAGGCCCGCGACGATCGCGCGGGCTCTTGCGTGGATCATCCACTCTCCCCAGAGATTGTGCGGAAGCACCTGACTGGCTACCGCTCGATCCAGTTACTAAGACACCATGGGGGGTCGCCCGGTTGTCCCGGCAATCACGGTGACCAACTTGATCGTTCCAGCGCTGGGAGGTCGCGATGCCGGTGTTCCACAACTACGTCGAGGACGTTCTCGACGGCCTGTCCGCCGAACCCGGCCGGGAGGTGCTGGTCAGCGGCGAGCGGCGGTGGGGCGCCGAGGAGTTCCGCTCGCTGGTCCACCGGTTGGCGAGGGCGCTGCGCGAACGCGGGGTGGGCCGGGGCCGGACGGTGACCCTGTTGTGCGGCAACCTGCCGGAGACCATCGCGGCCCGCTACGCGGTCAATCTGTTGGGGGCACCGTTCAACCACCTGTACAACCGCCTTGGCCCCGACGTCCAGGCGAAGATGATGACCGACGTCGAGACCCACACCCTGATCGTCGACCCGACGTTGGTCGACCGGGCCGTCCAGCTGACCTCGACCGTCGCCGTCGACCAGTTCCTCACCCTGGGCCCCACCGAGGTACCCGAGGCGGAGGACCTCCTGGCCCTGGCCGCACACCAGCCGGATGATCCGGTCACCAGCCAGGCCCGGCCCGACGACCTCTGCTTCATCCGCCACTCCGGCGGAACGACCGGCCACCCCAAGGGCATCCGCAGCACCTTCGCCCGGATGCTCGGACTGGACCAGGTCAGCGCCCTGTTCGGCGGCCACACACCCCGTGACCTGGTCTGCACCCCCGTGTCCCACGCGGCCGGCTTCATCGCCGACGCGACCCTCGCCGCCGGCGGAACCGTGGTGCTGCACCGCACGTTCGACCCAGGCGAGGTACTGGCGACGATCGAGCGGGAGCGGATCACGCACCTGTTCCTGTTGCCGCCGCTGCTGTACCAGGTGCTGGACCATCCGGCCCGGGTCGACACGTCCAGCCTGCGGCAACTCACCTACGGCGGAACCCCGTCGTCACCGACCCGGATCGCCGAGGCGGCGCGCCGGTTCGGGCCGGTGCTCCACCAGGGCTACGGACAGTTCGAGTCCGGCCCGGTCAGCATGTTGACCGCCGCCGAACACGACCCCGACCGGCTGGACATCCTGCGCACCGCCGGCCGGGTACTCCCCGGCGTCGAGGTCGAGATCCGCGACCCCGACGACGCACCGGTACCAGCGGGTCAGGTCGGCGAGATCTGCGTACGAGGCGGCGGAATGATGGAGGGCTACTGGAAGAACCCCGAGCTGACGGCCGAAGTCATGCGCGGCGGGTGGATGCACACCGGGGACCTGGGACGCCTGGACGACCACGGCTACCTGACGGTGGTCGACCGGGTGCGCGACATGATCGTGGTGGTGGGCGGGCACGTGTACACGGCGGAGTTGGAGGAGTTCCTGAGTACCCATCCCGAGGTGCGGGACTGTGCGGTGTACGGGGTGCGGGGGGTGGACGGGGTGGAGCGGATCTTCGCCTCGGTGGTGGTTCGGCCAGGGAGTGCCGTCACGGAGGAGGACCTGCGCCAGATGGTGTCGACGGGACGCGGGGCCATGTACGTGCCGGACCGGGTGGAGTTCGTCGCGGCCTTGCCGTTGACCGATGTCGGCAAGCCCGACAAGAAGGTGCTCCGGGGGCGCGCCGTCGGGTGATCTTGCTGGGTGGTTCGCTGAGCCCTCGGGTTGGCCGGGGTCGGACGACCCCGGCCAACCCGGGCGGCCCTACTGATTCACCCCCTGCCCCACGAACCGCAACGCGTCCAGGGACAGGAGGTCGGCCTTGTCCGGCCCCCAGTCGGGGTTCACGAACACGGCGTACAACGTCACCGTTCGGCCAGGGTCGGTCAGCGGGGCGTCCAGAGTGACCGTGGTGTCCCAACTGCCGGTGTTCGCGACCTCGACCGAGCCCAGGAGCTCGCCGTCCGGTGCGTCGGCGCGGAACTCCACGGTTCCGCCGATACCACCGGAGGACGCGGTCACCTGAACCGTGGTGATGTTGGTCAGGTTGACGGGCGTGTACGCCACCCAGTCCCCGTGTTCGATCTCGCCCAGGCGTTTCCCGGCGGAGGCCGCCGGCCGGTCGAGGATCTCCACGCCGCTGGAGTCCTCCAGGTGCTCCGCCTCCTTGTGTTTGGGTTCCAGCACCACGTGCGCGGAGCCGACCAAGGGCGGCGCGCCGGGAGCACCGCCATCGGTGTACTGGGCACTGACCGCCGCGTACAGGTTCTGGCCGGGGCCGTGGCTGTCACCGGTGTCGGTGCTGAGGGTTCCGGTGCAGCCGGTGACGTTGTCCATCGGGTGGAGGTGGCTGTCGTGCCCCAGTTGGGACTGGACGACCACCCTGGCGCAGTCGATGGTCCGGTCCTCGGCGTCGGCGGCCTGGATCTCGAACGGGATCTCCGTGCCCCAGTCGAACATTCCTCCGTTCGGGGGGAACAGAATTCGCACGGTCGGGCGGGTGTTGCCGGCGGTGATCGTGGTGGCCGCGACCGCTGTCAGGTTGGTGGTGGTGCTGGTGACGGTCAGCAGGGCGCGGTACTCCCCCGGTTCGGTGTACGTGTACTCGGGGTTGGGGTCCGTCGAGTCCGTTTCGCCGTCGCCGTCGAGGTCCCAGGCGTAGGTGACGGGTTCGTCGTCGCCGCCGGTCGAACCGTCGCTGGAGAAGCGGACGGTGAGCGGCGCCGGACCGGAGTCGGCGGACGCCGTCACCTCGGCCACCGGGGAGCGACCGTTGGCGACGTAGTCGATGCGGTAGATACCCGAGCCCTCGTTGGTACCTCCCCGACCGGTGCCGCTGCCTTCACCGAAGTCGATCACGTACAGGGAGCCGTCGGGGCCGAACTCGGCCTCGAAAGGCTGGATCCAGGGCAGGTCGGCGAAGATTCCGTTGATGGACAACAGATCCCCGGCGTGCGCGGCGGGGAACCGGGGATCGGTGAAGGTTTGGTCGTTCTGTTGCACGGACACGGCCTTGAACCACTTGCGGGTCAGTTCGAAGGTGAACCACTTGCCGTCGAAGTACGACGGGAACTTGCTGACCAGGTCGTTGTCCGGGTCGTGGTCGTAGACGGGGCCGGCCATCGGGCCGCCGCCGCCGGAACCCAGTTCGGGGAAGTCGGTGGAGGTGTCGTAGCTGTACCAGACCCACGCGGGGTCGGCGGCCGGCAGGTCACGCAGGCCGGTGTTGTTCGGGGAGTCGTTCACCGGCGCACCACAGTCGTAGGCCGGACCCGACGTGCCGGTGGCGAAGTCGTAGTCGCGGAACGGGGTGTTGTCGCCGGTGCAGTACGGCCAGCCCTGGTTGCCGGCCTCGGTGAGGCGCAGGAACTCGACCGTGCCGGCCGGGCCCCGGTCGGGATCGGCGGTGCGCGCGTCCGGGCCGTAGTCCCCCACCAGCACCGCGTCGGTCTTCGGGTCGACGGTGATCCGGAACGGGTTGCGCAGGCCCATCGCGTAGATCTCGGGCCGGGTCAGCGCGGTGCCGGGGGCGAACAGGTTGCCTTCGGGGATCGAGTACGTCCCGTCGTCCTCGGGGGTGATGCGCAGGATCTTGCCGCGCAGGTCGTTGGTGTTGGCGCTGGTGCCCTGGGCGTCCCACGCGGCACGGTCGGGACGCTCGTCGGTCGGGGCGAAACCGTCGGAGGCGAACGGGTCGGTGTTGTCCCCGGTGGCGACGTAGAGGTTGCCGTCGTTGCCGAACGCCAGCGAGCCGGCCATGTGCGAGTTCGCCCGGCCCTGGCCCCGGTAGGTCGGGATCTCCAGCAGGCGTTTCTCCGTCGCCAGGTCGACGGTGTCGTCGTCGGCCACGGTGAAGCGGGAGACGTTGAGCCTCGGCTCGTCCTTGTCCGACCATTGCAGGTAGAGCCAGCCGTTGCTGTCGAAGTCCGGGTCCAGTGCCAGGCCGAGCAGACCGTCGGACTGGCTGGTCATCTCCGGCGTGTAGGCGAAGTCCAGCGCCGTGGTGACGGTCAGCGTGCGCTGGTCGAGCACCTTGAGCGCGCCCGTGCGCTGGATGTAGATCACCCGCCGGTCGGGCGCGACCGCGAGTTCGAACGGGTCCGCCAGGCCCTCGGTGACCAGCGGCACCCGCTGGAAGTTGCCGGTCTCGGTCGCCGCGCAGTCACCCGGCTTGGCCCCGGCCGCCCATTCGATCCCGCCGAGCAGGTGCTGGCGGAACCACCGGTCGTCGAACTTCTCGGCCGCGTGGCCGCCGGCGGTGAACCAGGACCGGCCGCCGTCGAAGCGCTGGCACCACGACCACGGGTGGTCGAGGCCCTCGTCCAGGCCGGTGACGCTGTCGCCGGTCTTGATCTGCACCAGCGTGTGCACCGAGCCCGTGGGGTTGGTGCGCCAGTTGTACCACTCCTCCTGCTGCTCCCACAGCTCCGGCAGACCGGCCGTCGAGGGGTGCGTGCGGTCGAGCACCTTGACCCGGCCGACCTGCGGCACCGGGTGCTGGTCGAAGATCGCGCCGACCAGCTGTTCGTACCACGGCCAGTCCCGCTCACTCGCGGACGCGGCGTGGATGCCGGTGAACCCGCCGCCCGCGCGGACGAAACGCTGGAACGCGGCGCGCTGGTCGGCGTCGAGCAGGTCACCGGACTCCGGTGTCGAGTTGGTGTTGTTGAACACGACCGCGTCGAAGCCGGCCAGGTTCTCGTCGGTGAACGCCGCCGCGTCGTCGGTGGCCTCGACGGTGAAGTCGTGCTCGGCCCCCAGTTCGCGGATCGCGTCGATCCCGGCGGGGATGGAGTCGTGGTAGAAGTTCGTGGTCTTGGAGAACACCAGCACGCTGAACCGGGGTTCGGCGGTGGCGGCCGACGAGCCGAGCAGGCTGGCCACCACCGCTGTCACCACGACGACAGCGACTCTTCGCAGGGCGGGCATGAGCGTCCTTTCGCGGGTCGACTCTGACCGAAGGACACGTCCGGTACGCGGCAGTTGTCGTGCACCCCGACGTGCACACGGCACCCAGTCTGGTCCCTGAGAGCGTCACAGGCAAGCGTTTTCCTGGCCTGTTTGCGCACGGAACAGCTAAAGCAAGCCCTTTCCTATCGACAAGTCCGCAGTGGACAGTCAAGCGACGGTCTGGGCGGGGACCCTGGGGCGGCAGAGGAACATCTCGCGCACCATCCCGACCACCCACACCAGGGTGAACGCGATGATCGTCGGGTTCTTCACGAACAGCAGGACGGCCAGGTAGGTCTGCCCGGCCGACTCTGACAGCAGGTCGCCGAGCGCCTCCAGGCCGTTGCCGAAGATCACCGTGGCCAGCACGAGCAGCAGGCCGTGGAGGACCAGCCGGGGCCAGTGAGCGGTGACGAAGGGGCCGACGTTGGCGCCCCTGGCCTGGCCTCGCGGGACGGCCAGCCGCCAGAGGAGGACCACCAGCAGCACGCGGACCGCCATCACCAGCACCTCGGAGGCCGTGGCGAGGCCGGACGGGAGAGCGCCCTCCCAGTTCACGACGACCAGCCGCTGCGCCGACGGGATCAGCGACAGCCCGATCACGAGCAGGGCGTGCCGGCGGTAGAAGGCCCAGGCCCAGCGCAGTCCGGCCAGCGCGGGCGGCCACTCCTCACGAAACGTCATCGTCGGTCTCCCCTGAGTTGTTTTAGTTTACTGTACTAAATTATCAGACGCGCTAAACTTCTCCCATGGAGGAGGACACCCGGCAGGCCGCCGACTACGGCCGCGAACTGAGCACGGCGGTGGTGATGTTCCACGAGGCGGTCGGCGCCCACCTCGGGGTCACCGCCGGGGACCAGCGCGCCCTCGCGGTGATCGGCCGCCACGGCCCGCTCTCCGCCGGGGCGCTCGCCGAGCACACCGGCCTGACCCCCGGCGCCGTCACCGGCATGGTCGACCGGCTCGAACGCGCCGGTCTCGCCACCCGCGACCCCGACCCCCAGGACCGCCGCCGGGTTCTGATCACCGCCACCGGCCACCTGCCCGACGTCTTCACCGACCTCGCCGCCGCCATGGCCACCGTCACCGCCCGCTACGACCAGACCCAACTGGCGACGATCGCCGACTACGTCACCCGCACCGTCGAGGTCCTGCGCGAGCAGACCCGCCGCCTGCGCGACACCCGACGCTGACCGGTCGAATCCTCGTCATTCGCGGTCACCGCGCGCGGTGTTCCGGCTACAGTTCGCAGGTTCCCTCCGGTGAAGGAGAACCCTGGTGACGGCACTGCGGCCCGGCGACCCGGAACGAATCGGCGACTACACGACCCAGAGCCGTCTCGGCAACGGCGCCATGGGCCGGGTCTTCCTCGCGCGGTCACCGGGAGGCAGGCGGGTCGCGGTGAAGGTCGTGCGCACCGAACTCGCCGACGACGACGAGTTCCGGGAACGCTTCCGCCAGGAGGTCGCGGCGATGCGCGCCGTCGGCGGGTTCTGGACCGCCGCGGTCGTCGACGCCGACCCGGACGCGCCGATCCCCTGGCTGGCAACGGAGTACGTGTCCGGGCCGACGCTGCAGGCCGCCGTCACCGCCGGCGGGCCACTGGACCTCGACCGGGCCCGCGCACTCGCCGCCGGGCTCGCCGAGGCGCTGCGCGCGGTGCACAACGCCGGGCTCATCCACCGGGATCTCAAGCCCGCCAACGTGTTGCTCACCGAGGACGGCCCCAGGGTCATCGACTTCGGCATCGCGCGGGCACTGGACAGCACCGGGCTCACCGCGACCGGCATGGTCGTCGGCACACCGAGTTTCCTGTCCCCCGAACAGATCGAGGGCCGCGAGATCACCTCGGCCAGCGACCTGTTCTCCCTCGGCTCGGTCCTGGTCTTCGCCACCACCGGCAACGGCCCGTTCGGCGCGGGCTCGCTGCCGGCACTGGTCTACCGGGTCGTCCACGGCGAACCGGAGATCGCCGGCGTACCCGAGCAACTGCGCCCGCTGGTGGCCCGCTGCCTCGACCGCGACCCGACGGCCCGGCCCACCCCGACCGAGGTACTCACCGAACTCGGGGACGCCGCGGCCGACTGGGCGTCGCTGGCCCAGGAACCCGCCAACGAACCCACCAGGGCACACACCAGGGTCGCCGCCCCGGTCATCGAGCTGGCACCGGTACCTCAAGTGGCATCGGCACCGATGGCGGTGGTGCCCTCCCCGCCCCCTGCGCCGCCCGTCGACCCGAGCGTCACGAGGTTCCAGGTCCGTGGCCGGGTCGGCGCCGCCGCCTCGTTCCTGATTCTCGGCCCCTTGGCGCTGTTCCTCATCGTCGGGGCGATCAGCCAGTTCAACTACAGCTACGTGGAGACCGCCTGGGCTCTCGTGATTGTCGGCTCGCCGTTCGCCTACTACGCGATCCACGAACTCTGGCGGCTGGTCAGACCGCCCCGCTGGCTGGAGGTGTCGAGTACCGGCCTGGCCGTCGGCGCGGGCCGGAACAACCGGCACCTGGCGTGGTCGGAGATCGCGCGGGTGCGGGTCCTGTACGACCGGAAACGGCCCTGGGTCCTGGTCACGGTGAATCCCGGGGTGTCCCGCGCCGGCCTCGGCGCCGAGACCACCAGCGGGTTGCGCGCCTACCCGGTCTGCCACGACCTGGGCAGGCGCACCCGCGAACGCGAACTGCACGAACTGCGCGCCGCACTCGGCTGGTACGGCCGGGACGTCTACGACCCGAGCCCCTGAGCGCCGCCCGTCACGTCATCGCCGCCTCCAGCGCCACGGCCGTGTCCGGGTACTCGTCGAGCAGCGCCGCGCCGCCCGGGGCGGCGGCGGTCCACTCCCCCGCACAGCCCAGGAGGTCCGCGAGCGCGTCGCAGGTCGCCGGATGGTCGGCCAGCAGCGCGACACCGGTACCGGAGGCGGCGCGGGTCACCGGCACGTGCTCGGGCGCCAGCCACGGCGGGGTCCACTCGTCCAGCGCCGCCAGGCGGCTGGGGAACATCCGGCCGGCCTCGCGGATCAGCAGCGGGGCCAGGTCGGCGCCGCCGGCCTTGAGGGTGCCGATCAGGGTCGGCAGCCACGGCAGCAGGACCGGATCCGGCAGCCGGGTGAACGCGTTGGACACCGCCTCCACCACGAAGTCGACCAGGCCCGGCGCCGGCTCCAGCGCGTGCACGAAACCACTGAGGTAACGCGGATACGCCGGCAGGGTCAGCGGACTGTCCACCAGCTCGTCGCAGCGGGCACGCAGCTCGGCACGGGACAGGGTGCCCAGCTGGACCTGCGCCGCCCACAACAGGGCGACCAGGGACGGCTCGCCCGGGTGGGACTGGGCGACGGCCAGTTCCAGCTGGGTCCGGTCACAGCCGAGCGACAGCGCCAGACCCTCCATGCTGAACAGGAAGCCCAGCATCGCCGCCACCTGGTCGACGCGGGCGTCCTCGTCGGCGAAGACCATCGGCAGCAGCGTGCAGTAGTGCGCGTAGCCGGCCTTCACGAACGACTCGATCCACGCCGGCAGCACCGGCTCGGTGGTGCGGTAGAACGCCAGCAGGCGGCGGATCCGGCGCAGCACCTCCGGCGCGCCGTCGGCGCCGCGTTCACCCGTGAGGACCTCCAGCGCGCGCACGCCCAGCTCGCCGGCGAGGCGGTGGCTGCGCAGGTACAGCGTCGCGTCCTCGACGGCGGCCAGCACGGTCGCGGCCGTGGCCCGGGGCGAGTGGGCGATCCGGCGCAGACGCTGCTCCAGCACGTGCTCGACGGTCACGCCCTCGTAGCCGAGCTCGATGAGCCCGCGCTGGTAGGTGCCCAACGCCAGGTCCCACGACTCCTGGATGGGGCGCTCCCCCAGCCGCCGCTCCCCCATGATCGGCCGGGCGGCGCCGTCGGGCATCAGCCAGCGCAGCATCCACAGCAGGTCCGAGCACGCCTCCAGCTCCGGCTGTGACGCGATGTCCAGCAGTGCCCGCCGCACCCCGCGCTGGTCCAGCTTGAGGTTCAGCGGCGCCAGGCGGTCGTGCACGTCCCTGGCCAGCGGCGGCAGCGCGTCGTAGCCGACCTGGCCGATGCGGTCGCCGCCCATCATGATCTCGACGATGCGGCGCACGTCCCGGCGGCCGGGTACGGTGTCCTTCTCGATGCAGGTGACCGCCGCGTCCTGGAAGTCGTACGGGGTCGGCTTGGCCCGGTCCCGCATGCCCGCCAACAGGATCGAGGTCTCGAACACCGCGATCGCGTCGGCCGTCGAGGACAGGTAGCCGTTGCGCCGCGCCGCCCGCACGACCTCCACCGACCAGCCGAGCAGCTCAGCCTCGTCGAGCCGGTCGACCACCGGCGGGCGTTGCAGGAACCCGGTGAGGTTGTCCGCCGGGGTGATCTCCGGCGCCGGGGCCGGCAGCGCCGCCGGCTTCTTCTTCGTGCCGCCGGCCTGGCCGGCCAGCCGGAAGGGCTTCACCCTGGTGCGCTTGAGGTTCTTGGCCCACTCGGTCGCCGCGATCGACACCGATCCCGGCGCCAGACCGAACTGGGCCTCGATCGAGGCGTGGCTGGACGGGATGAGGCCGTGCTGCCAGCGGCTGGCCGACCGGGGGCTGATCTCGAACGTGTCGCTCCCGTCGACACCGAACTCGGCGACCCGGCTGGCGGCGTGGAACGCGCCGCACACGTAGAGACAGTCGGCCGGGTCGGTGCCGGTGGCCGCCAGGTGCTGGCGCATCCGCGTCCACATGTACCGCTCGCGGTCCTCGTCGACGCGCGTCTCGTGCGGGTCGCCGGGGGCCAGGCGGCGGAACAGGCTGCCGATGAGCAGCATGACCTGGCGGTAGGTGTCGTGGTCGCTGTCGCCCAGCGGCAGCTCGACGTACTGGTGCCACCACTCCGACCAGTGCCGCACCTTGCCGTGGTGCAGCAGGTGTTCGCGCAGTTCGGCGAACCGGGGCCGCAGGTCGCCGATGCCCACGCCGACGGCGTCGCCGTGCAGCGCGGCCTCCTCCTCCGGCGGCGGCGCGTCCGGGTCGGCCGGTTCGGCGGGCGCCCGCGGGCGGTCCCACTGGAACACGTGGTCGGCCGAGCGGTCGACCAGCACCAGCTCCACGCCGGGCGTGTCCAGGGCGTAGGAGATCGCCTGGTACTCGGCCGACGCCTCGGTGATCGGCGCGACCACCGACAGCGGCGCCCACTCGGCGGGGAAACCGTCGATCTCGGTGGCGAAGGCCTGGACCGCGACCGGCAGCCGGCAGTTGCGCAGTTCGGTCAGCAGCGGCGCCAGGTCCTCGCACAGCTCCAGGTAGACGACCTTGGGTTGTTTGTCGCGCAGCCGCCGGGCCATCGCGATCGCCGAGGCCGGCGAGTGGTGGCAGACCGGGAAGATCTCCAACGGTTCCCGCACGGCCCGGTCGACGTCGTCGACGATGCCGAGCAGGATCCCCTCCAGGGCGTCCGGCCCGTCGGCGAACGTGTCCGCCGCCTCCCGCAGCTGCGTGCGCAGCGCGTCGAACCGACTCACGACAGGGTGGCGATCGCGTCGCGGCCACCGTCGAGGAACTCGCGCCACTCGCCGCCCTCGTCCTTGCTGCGCGGCTCGATGACGCCGTGCAGGTACTTGTTGAGGATCGCCAGGTCCTCCGGTTCGCGGCGGGCCAGTGAGCCGACGAGCGAGGCCGCGAGCGTGCGGGCGTCGAGCGCGCGCCGGCCGAAGAAGTTGCTGTGCAGGATCGCGTCCTCCAGCACCCCGATCTGCTCGGCGGTCGACAGCGCCGACTCCAGTTTCTCGTCGTCGCTGCCCGCCGAGGCGGCCGTGGCCCGCAGGTCGGCGAAGCTGCGCAGCAGCACGTCGAGCAGCGTCGGCGGCACGTCCAGCTCGATCTGGTGGCGGCGCAGGAGTTCCTCGGTGCGGAAGCGGACGATCTCCGACTCGCTCTTCTTGTTGGTCACCACCGGGATGCGCACGAAGTTGAACCGGCGCTTCAACGCCGAGGACAGGTCGTTGACGCCCCGGTCGCGGCTGTTGGCGGTGGCGATGATCGAGAAACCCGGCTTGGCGAACACGATGTTGTCAGCACCGTTGGCACTGTCGTTGTCGCCGCCCAGTTCTGGCACCGAGATGTACTTCTCCGACAGGATCGAGATCAGCGCGTCCTGCACGTCGCTGGTGGAGCGGGTCAGCTCCTCGAACCGGCCGATCGACCCCCGCTCCATCGCGGTCATGATCGGCGAGGGGATCATCGACTCGCGCGACTGTCCCTTGGCGATGACCATCGACACGTTCCACGAGTACTTGATGTGGTCCTCGGTGGTGCCGGCCGTGCCCTGCACGACCAGCGTCGAGTTCCGCGAGATCGCCGCGGACAGCAGCTCGGCCAGCCAGCTCTTGCCGGTGCCCGGGTCGCCGATGAGCAGCAGACCCCGGTCCGAGGCCAGCGTGACGACCGCGCGTTCGACGAAACTCCGGTCACCGAACCACTTCTGGGCGACCTCGCGGTCGAGGCCGTCGGCGCGTTCCGCGCCGAGGATGAACAGCCGGACCATCTTGGGCGACAGGCGCCAGGCGAACGGCTTGGGGTTGTCGTCGATGGACTCCAGCCAGTCCAGCTCCTCCGCGTACTTGAGCTCGGCGGGGGCGCGCAACAGGTCGGACATGTGAGGCCTTTCTGGTGGTCAGGAGGTGAGAAAAGTCTTGAGTTCGTGCACGAGCTTGCCGATGTGGCCGGAGATCACCGGGGTGCCGAGGTCCTTGAACCGTTCGCGGAACCACGGGTTGACCGCGCCCCGGCCGCCGCTGGTGACCGAGCCGACGGGGATGAACTTCGCGCCGGAGCGGTGGATGGCGGCCATCGACTCGAACAGCTGCTCGACCCTGGTCTCGTAGAAGTCGGAGATCCACACCACCACGGTGTTGCGCGGCTCGGCGATCTTGGGCTGGGTCAGTCCCATCGCGACCATGCCGTCGTTGCCGCCACCGAGGTTGGTGCGCAGCAACGTCTCGAAGGGATCGTGCACCCACGGGGTCAGGTCAAGCGCCTGGGTGTCGTAGGCGATCAGGTGCACGTCCACCTTCGGCAACCCGGCGAAGATCGACGCCAGGATCGCACAGTTGACCATCGAGTCCACCATGGACCCCGACTGGTCGACGACCGCGATCAGCCGCTGCGGGGTGTTCTTGCGCGCGGTCTGCCGGTAGTAGAGCTGGTCGACGTAGAGCCGTTCCTCCTCGGGGCTCCAGTTGACCAGGTTCTTCCAGATGGTGCGGTTCAGGTCGAGGTTGCGGTACACGCGCTTGGGCGGCACCGAGCGGTCGATGGCGCCGACCGACGCCTTCTCCACCTGGGTGCGCAGCACCTCGGCGACCTCGTCGACGAACCGGCGGATCAGCGACTTCGCGTTGCGCAGCGCCACGCCGGACAGATTGTTCTTGTCCCGCAACAGTTGTTCGATCAGCGACATGCTCGGGGTGAGCTGGGCGGCCAGGGTCGGGTCGGCGAGCACCTCGCGCAGCCGCATCCGGTTGACCAGGTCGGCCTCCAGATCGGCCAGGTCCGGGCCGATGTCGGGCACCAGCGTGCCCAGCTCCGGTGTCGGCGCGCCACCGCTCCCGCCGCGACCCGACCGGCCCCGCAGCTCACCCGGCTGGGCTCCCAGGGCGCGCTCCAGCCAGCCGGCGTCGGACTGCCACTGGGACAGCTGGCCGGCGGTGACGTTGCCCGCGCCGGTGGCGAACACGTTGAGCAGCACCTTGGACGCCAGGGCCGCGCGGCGCACCTCGGCGTCGCCGTCGCGTTCACCGTCGCGGTCGGGGACCATCAGGCCGGCGAACTCGGCGGCCAGTTCGGGGTGGCGCTGCACGATCGCGTCGACCGAGGCACCCGGGTCCAGCAGCGCGGTCGGCAGCCCGAGGTCCTCGACGACCGCGACGCTGGCCGACTCCAGGCTGGCCTGCTCCTCGGGGTCGAACAGCCGGGCGAGCAGCCGCCAGTACAACACCTGGCGGCGGTTGTCGTTGGCGTTCACTTGCGCAGCAACCTTCCCGCCCGCTCGCGTAACACGGTCACCGCGTCGGTGGCGGCCTTCTCCGCCTTGACGCCGTTCTTGTCGGTGGTGCCGCCGGCCCACGCACCGGCGTGCACCGCGACCGCCTTCTTCTTCACCACGGTCTCCACCGCCAGCGGCTGCACGGAGAACGTGCCGGCGTCCCACCGGAGCAGGCCGAGGCACGCGCCCGACGAGGCGACGGCGGCCGGGGTGAGCGGGCTGGCGACCGGGACCCGGTCGAGGTCGACCGGCAGGCGGTGCCCGGCGACGGTGACGCCGATCGCGTCGCCGTCCTTGTCGGTGGTGTAGCCCTCCAGGAAGACCGGGACGGCCAGCCGCGCCGGGTGCCGGTCCAGCGGCGCGACCGGCGGGGTGGCGGCGGTGGGCAGCACGACGCGCGCGGTGACGAACGGGTCGGCCGGCGCGCCGGGGCGGGCACGTTCCTCGTCCCAGACCAGGTCGCCCTCGGCGGTGACCGGCATGGCCTCGACGTCCATCGAGCGGCCATCGCCGGCGGCGGCGAGCAGCGACAGGTGGGGCCGCAGCAGCTGCCACAGCCCGGCGCCGAGCACGGTGTCCGGTTTGGGCACCGACACGCTGGCCCGCACCAGTCGGGGTGTCGACCCGTCGGCCGGTTCGAGGACCGCGTGCACCTGGGCCTGGGCGGCGGTGCCGTGTTCGTGCAGGTCGACGCCCAGCGGCAGGAGGCGGCCGGTGGCGGTGCCGCCGGGGGCGCCGCCGAGCGCGCCGGGCAGCGTCAGCACCAGCGCCCGCGACCACAGGTCGCCCCAGCGGCGGGCCGGGACCTGGTCGATGCCGGCGCCGGGGCAGGACGCGGCGAGCTCGGCGGCGAACCCGTCGAGCAGCGCGGCCAGCCGGCGCGGCGCCGGGTCGGGCAGCATCGCCGAGATCACCGGCGCGGAGCCGGACACCAGGTCGTGGTCGAGGCCGCGCCAGCCGGCCCGCGCGAGGTCGGCGAGCCAGGACCTGGCCGCCGCCAACAGGTTCGGCGACACCTCGGCCCCCGGTTCGGGGGCGGCCGGCTCGGCGTGCGGGCGGCCGGTGGCTTCGTCGACCCTGGCGGACAGGGCGTCGTGCACCGAGCCGAGCAGCGCGGTCCTGGCGGCGGCGACCGCCAGGAAGTGGTCCTCACCGGCGGCGCCGGCGGCGATCTTGTCCACCGCCTCGGCGACCCGCCCGGCCAGCGGTGAGCCGGCGAGCGCGTCGGCCAGCCCGGTCAGCGCCGCGACCTGGGCCGGTTGCGGGCGCAGCAGCCCGGCGGTGAGGGCCTGGTCGCCGCCGTCGACGGCGGCGAGCGCCTCGTCGAGCCCGGCGATCGGTTCGGCGAGCAGGTCGGCGCGCATCAGACCACCGTCCTGGTCGGCGGGAACCACTGCATCTCCGGCAGCGGCGCGGTGGTCGGCGGCAGTTCCAGGTACGCGAGGTGGCGCAGGAACTGGCTGAACACCGTCGCGGCGGCCCCGCTGTCGCCCTGGGCCGGCGCGGTGGCCGACATCGCCGAGGCGATGGCCTGGCCGGTGGGCTCGGGGTCGGTCTCGACCCGCAGGTAGCGCGCGACGCGCGTGGCGCCGTACTGCAACACCGCCTCGTTGATCATGGTGAGGATGTGGTTGCAGAACATCCCCCTGGCGCCGCCGCAGGGCCGGTTGTTGTTGGTACTACAGGCGAAGACGAAACTGCCGGCGGCCACCGACGAGACGTAGACCCGCCCGATGTCCGAGCCGCTGGACACCACTCCCTGCAACCGTCCGTCCGCCAGCTCGACGAACGGAACCTTCGCCAGCTTGCGCGGGCGAGCGGGCGACAACACCCGTGCCATGCTGAACTTCTCCCGATCCGACAACGCACCATCTCCCTGCACCACGTGCCCGTCCTCCTCGACGGGGCGTGCCAGAAGATAGCGGCCGGCACCGACAGAACCGGGCAGAGCCGACGAAGTCGCTGATCAACTACGGTGGCCCAGGTCATAGCTGAGGGTCAGCACCCCGGGCCGGGACTCGGTGGCGTGACCGGTGAGCCCGGCCAGCCCGCCGGTGCCGGAGTGCGGGACGACGGTGCCGAAGGTGCTCTGGTCCTCCCCGTCGGACAGGCCGCCGTGCTGGATGACGAACGTGCCGGCGCGGCCGTCGACGGTCACGTCGAGCCGTTCGGAGGCGACGTAGCCGGCGCCGTCGGCGCCCTGCGCGGTGAGCACCTCGGCGACCCCGGTGCCGGCCAGCGCGCCCCGGTAGGTCTTGCGGATGACGATCCTGGTCAGCTTCGGACCGTCGGCCGGCTCGTCGTAGGCGACCTCGTCCCAGCTGTCGATGTCGAACTCCGCCTCGGCGGTGTTCACCGGTTCTCCTTGCCGTGGGGGGTGATGCGGGCGAGGGCACCGAACTCCAGCGCGGTCCACAGCGCACCGTCGGGCCCGAGGGTGATGCCGTGCGGTTCGGCGCCGGCGGTCGGCAGGTCGTGGCTGGTGAGCACGCCGCCGGTGGTGACGGAGCCGACGCGGTTGCCGCCCCACTCGGTGAACCACAGCCTGTCGCCGGGGCCGGCGGTGATGGCGTGCGGGCGGCCGGCCCGGTCGGCCAGCGGGTACTCGGTGATCCGGCCGCCGGTGGTGATCCGGCCGATCTGCCCGGCGGCGATCTCGACGAACCACAGCGCGCCGTCCGGACCGGCGGTGAGGCCGACGGGTGCGGCGGCCTCGGTCGGCAGCGGGTGCACGGTGACCGCGCCGTCGAGGTCGATCCGGCCGATCGCGTTGGCCTGGTTGAGGGTGAACCACAGGGCGCGGTCGGGCCCGGCGGTGATCGCCGACGGGAACGCGCCGGCCGTGGGCAGCGGGAACTCGGTCACCGTGCCGTCGGTGGTGATCCGGCCGATGCGGTCCGCGGCGGTCTCGGTGAACCACAGGGCGCCGTCGGGGCCGGCGGCGATGCCGAACGGGCCGCACTCCCCCAGCGCGAACCCGGTGACCGTGCCGCCGGTGGTGATCCGGCCGATCCGGTGCGCGCGGTACTCGGTGAACCAGAGCGCGCCGTCCGGGCCGGTGACGATGACCGTGGGGCCGGCGTCCGGGTCGAGGTCGTGGACGGTCGGCGTCCCGCCCGGCACCAGCCGGCCGATCTGTCCGCTGTGGACGAGGGTGAACCACAGGGCGCCGTCCGGACCGGTGGTGATCGCGTACGGGCCGGCGCCGGGTACCGGGTACTCCTCGACGGACACCTCGGCGTTCTCACCGGCGGCGCTCACCGCAGCCCCTCGGCGATGGCGGCGACGTCGGCCGGGGTGCCGGACATGATCACCCGGGCGTGCTCGGTGACCGCCTCGACCGGCCAGTCCCACCACGCCGCCCGCAGCAACAGCTGGACGTCGGCGTCGTCGAAGCGCCGCCGGATCACCCGGGCTGGGTTGCCGCCCACGATCGTGTAGGGCGGGACGTCGGCGGTGACCACCGCGCCCGCGGCGATGATCGCGCCGTCACCGATCGTCACGCCGGGCAGCACGACCGACTGGTAGCCGAACCACACGTCGTTGCCGACGACCGTGTCACCCCGGCTCGGCATGCCGGTGACCAGGTCCAGGGTGGACTCCGCCCAGTCGCCGCCGAACATGGTGAACGGGTAGGTGGACACGCCCATCGTCGGGTGCTCGGCGCCGGCCATCAGGAACCGGGTGCCGGCGGCGATGGCGCAGTACCGGCCGATCACCAGGCGTTCGGTGCCGTACGCGTAGAGCACGTTGCGCCGCTCGAACCCGGTCGCGCCGTCCGGGTCGTCGTAGTACGTGTACTCGCCGACGCTGATCACCGGCGAGTCGATCAACGGCCTGAGGAACACCACCCGCTCGTGGGCCGGCAGCGGATGTCGGGTCGTGGGATCAGGTGACAAAGGTACCTCCTGGTGACGGTGCGTACGACCACGCTACGGCCGGCGAGACGATGCGGAATCTGTCACAACCAGGTACTTCCGTCCGGTGATGCCCGGTCGGCTTCAGTACTGTCGCCGGGTGTTGCGCGGGCGGGATCAGGAGCGGGCGGTCCTCGACCAGCTGCTCGACGAGTGCCGGACCGGCCGCAGCGGGAGCCTGCTGGTCACCGGCGAGCCCGGCATCGGCAAGACCGCGCTGCTGGAGTACGCGGTGGCGGCGGCCCGCGGCGCGCGGGTCCTGCACGGCACCGGCATCGAGTCCGAGGCGCACCTGCCCTTCGCCGGCCTGCACCTGCTGCTGCGACCGGCCATCGAGCACACCGACGCCCTGCCCGACCCGCAGGCCAGGGCACTGCGCGGGGCGTTCGGGCTGGCGCGGGCCGAGCCGGGCGACCGGATGCTCGTCGGGCTCGCCGTGCTGTCGCTGCTGGCCGAGTACGCCGGCGGCGGCCGCGTGCTGTGTGTGGTCGACGACGCGCAGTGGCTCGACCGGGCCTCGACCGAGGCGCTGCTGTTCGCCGCGCGGCGCTTCGACGCCGAGGGCATCGCGCTGGTCGTCGGCGCCCGGACCGGATTCGTCGCGCCCGGCCTGCCCCGGCTGGCGCTGACCGGGCTCGACGACCCGGCCGCGGCCGAGTTGCTGGCCGAGCACGCCGGCGCGCTCTCGCCGGCCGACCGGCACCGGGTGCTGGCCCAGGCCCGGGGCAACCCGCTGGCCCTGCTCGAACTGCCGGCCGCGCTGGGCACCGAACGCCCGGCCGGTGACGTGCTGCCGATGACCGACACCGTGCGGGCCGCGTTCCTCGACCAGGTCCGGCGGCTGCCCGAGCCGACCCAGCGCCTGTTGCTGGTCGCCGCCGCCGAGGACACCGGCGACCGGGGCGTGGTGCTGCGCGCGGCCGCGACCCTGGGCTGTGGGCCGGCGGACCTGGTGCCGGCCGAGGCCGCCGGCCTGGTCGGGGTGGACAGCCGCACCGTGCGGTTCCGCCACCCGCTGGTGCGCTCGGCGGTCCACCAGGCGGCGCCGGTCAGCCTGCGGCTGGTGGTGCACACCGCGCTGGCCGACGCCCTGGACCAGCCGCGGGACGCCGACCGGCGCGCCTGGCACCACGCCGTGGTGGCCACCGGCCCGGACGAGGCGGTGGCCGTCGAGCTGGAACGCACGGCCGCGCGGGCCGGCGCGCGCAGCGGGTACGCCGCCGCGTCGGCCGCCTACGAGCGGGCCGCCCAGCTGACCCCGGCCGGCCACGACCTGGCCCGACGGCTGGTCCTGGCGGCGGAGTCGGCCGCCGAGGAGGGCGACGTCGACCGCATGGCCAGCCTGGCCGGGGCGAGCGCGGGCCACACCGACGACCCCGGTCTGACCGTGCGCGCCGGCCGGGTCCGGGCCACCGCCGCCTTCCACCGGGGTTCGCTGCGCACCGCCCGCCGGCTGCTGACCGAGGCGGCGGCGCTGGCCGGCGACCTGCCGCTGGCCACCCACCTGCTGCTCGACGCCGTGCACGCCGCCTGGTACCTGGGCGAGCCCGACCTGGCCGAGACCACCGGCCGGCTGGCCGCACTGCCGCTGCCGCCTGGCGACCCGCTCACCCACGTCGCCGCCCTGCTGACCTGGGTCGCCAACGCCGCCTCCGGCCGGCCGGAGGCGGCCAGCCTCGCCGAGCGGCTGGCCGACGCCCGGCGCACCGGCTTCGGCGGCCCGCACGACACGATCCTGGTCGGCGCCACCAGCCTGCAGGCCGCCGGCGCGGACACCGAGGCGCACCGGGTGGCAGAGGAGCTGCTTGGCCGGTGCCGGGACAACGGCTGGATCGGCCGCACCCCGCCCGTGCTGGCCTGTGTCGCCCGGTCCTCGGCGTTCCTCGGCCGGCACGCCGACGCCCAGGACGAGGCCGGTCAGGCCCTGCACCTGGCCAGGGAGCTCGGCCACCGGCAGTGGATCGCCGAGATCAGCGGTGTGCTGGCCTATCTGGCGGCGCTGGCCGGCGACGAGCACCGCTGCCAGGCGCACGCCGAGGACGCGCTGGCCGCGCCGGACCCCGGGGTGCCGGCGCCAGGGCTGTCCTGGGCCCAGTGGTCGCTGGCGTTGCTGGACCTGGGCAGCGGGCAGTGGGAGTCCGCCCTGGCCCGGCTCACCGCGCTGCACACCGGCCCGGTCGCCCACCAGCTGCCCGGCCCGCGCAGCATCCCCGACCTGGTGGAGGCGGCCGTGCGGCTCGGTCGGCCCGACGAGGCCGCGGGGCCGCTGGCCAGGCTGGAGGTGTGGGCCGGGCACGCGAACCAGCCGTGGATCGACGCGCTGGTCCACCGCTGCCGGGCCCTGCTCGGACAGGACCCCGGGGCCCACTACGAGGCGGCGTTGGCGCTGCACCCGGCCGACCGCCCGTTCGACCGCGCCAGGACCGCGCTGCTGCACGGTGAGTGGCTGCGCCGCGCCCGCCGCCGGGCGCGGGCGCGGACCCAGCTGCGTGACGCGCACGAGACCTTTCACCGTCTGGGAGCCGTTCCGTGGGCGCACCGCGCCCGCACCGAGCTCGACGCCACCGGCGAGTCCGTCCGGGAGCCGGCCGGTGACCCGGTGCTGGCGGTCCTCACCCCGCAGGAACGCACGATCGTCCGGCTGGCCGCGCGTGGACTGTCCAATCGGGACATCGCGGCGCAGCTGTACCTCAGTCCGCGCACGGTCGGTTACCACCTGTACAAGGCCTTTCCCAAACTCGGGGTCGGCGCCCGGTCCGAACTGGCCGCTCTCGGCCTCCTCGACACCGGCCCGTGACCAACCACGTTTCAGCCATCTTTCGTCCACGCCGGTCGTTCAGGCTCCTCACCGCACGAAACGCACGAACTCCAGGTCGGTGAAGGGAGTAGAACCATGATCAAGGCCACGCTCGGCTACGCCAAGTACGCGCTCGGCGCCATCACCGCGGTCGCGTTCTCCGTCTGCATCGTCTGACCCGACGGGTTCGGCGCCCCGGCCTGGTCGCCGGGGCGTCCGGCCCTCCCCCTGGAGGAACTGTGCTCGGGACAGCACTGGCCCAACTGCGGCACGGCCTGTCACTGGTGTTCGGCAGCCGCGTGCGGATCGCGGACTTCGAGCGGATCGTCGCCAGCATCCTCGCCACTCGCGCCGAGTTCGGCGGAATCGGTGATCTGGCGGCCTTTCGCGGCCGGGCGCTGGACCAGGACGCGCGCCGGCCGATCGACGAGCGGCGGCTGCGCCGGGTGATGCGCGCCGCCTACGACAACACCGTCTTCTACCGCCAGCACCTCGACCGCGCCGGACTCCGGCCCGAGGACATCACGCTGTCCACTATGGACACACTGCCGGTGACGCCGAAGGAGGCGCTGCGCGACCTGCCGGAGGCGTTCGTCGACCAGCGGGTCCGCCCGTGGTACCGCGCGGAGACCACCGGCACCACCGGCGCACCGACCGCCGTGTGGTTCTCCCGCTACGAGGCCGACCTGTTCAGCGCGATGACCGCGGTCTCCCTGCTGATCGACTTCGATCTCGGCACCGACGACGTCGTCCAGCTCAACCTCAGCTCCCGCGCGGTGTTCGGGATCCACTGCGTCCTCAACGCCACCGCGATGGTCGGCGCCACCGCGAACTCGGTCGGCCTGGTGGCCCCGGAGGTGGCGCTCGCGCGGCTGTCCGGCAGCGCCCCGCTCGCCGGCCGCCGACCCCGGCCCACCCTGCTGTCCACCTATCCCAGCTATCTCGGCCTGCTCGTGTCGACCGCCGAGCGGCTGGGCCACGACGCCGGCGACTTCGGCCTGCGCACGATCATGTGCGGCGGCGAGATCCTCACCGACGGCCTGCGCCGGCGGGCGGAACGACTCTTCGGCGCGACCGTCGTGGAGACCTACGGGATGACCGAGATCTCGCCGGGCGGCGCGCAGGTCTGCGCCGCGCGGCACCTGCACCTCAACCCCGAGCAGGGCATCACCGAGGTGCTCGACCGCACCGGAACCCGGCCCGCCGAACCGGGTGAGCTCGGGGTGCTCACCTTCACCCCGGTGCACCCGTACCGGGAGACCACGTTGCTGCTGCGGCTGTTCAGTGGCGACGTGGTGCGCCCGCTGACCGGCCTCGACTGCGACCTGGCCGCGCTGCCCGCCACGACCAGGGTTCTCGGCAAGCTCCAGCACCTGCGGGAGATCGAGGGCCGGGTGGTGACCCCGCGCGAGATCCTGGAGGTCGTCGAGGACGACCCGGACGCCGTGCTCCCGTCACGGTTCGCGACCGTCGAGACCTCCGACGGCCTGGTCCTGCACCTGCTGGCCGACCGGGACGGGGTCGCGGAACGGACCCACGAACGCGCCCTCGCCGCCGGCCTGCCGCTGGCCGGGGTCGTCGCGCACACCGAACTGGCCACCATGCCGGCGACCCAGCCGGTGCGCGCGGACCTGCGGGAGCTGCGGTTCGCCGACACGGCCGCGCCCAGGACGGAGTTCGCGCGATGACCGGATTCTGGGTGCTGGTCGCCGTGCCGGCCGTGGCGATCGCGCTGGCCGTGCTGTACTTCCGGTTCGTCGAGGTCGACCGGCCGCCGGTCGGGGTGTACACGGTGCGCGACATCGTCGTGGTGATGGCGGTCGTCGTGCTGCTTCCGGTGCTGTACCTGGCGTTGCCGGACGCGGCCGTGGCCACCGTACTCGGACTGATGACCGTGCTCGCGGTCCAGTTCACCCTCGCGCCGGTGCTCACCGGGCGGGTCGCGCTGCTGGTGGCGGTGGCCGCCGGCGGGCTCGACGTGGCGCTGGTGGGCGCCGGGGCGACGCCCTGGTGGAACAACGTGCTGCTGCTGGTTCTCGTCGTCGGCGTGACGAACCTGTATGTCCAAAGTGGAATCAAGGCGCGGGACGTCGCCGTGTTCGGCGTGCTGCTCGCCGGCTACGACGTGGTCGCCACGACGATGCTGCCGACCATGGGCGAGCTGCTGGCCAAGACCGTCGGACTGCCGTTCGCGCCGGTGTTCGCCGACGGCGCCCGGCTGATCGGTCTCGGCGACGTGCTCATGCTGACGCTGTGGGCGCTGGTCGCGCTCAAGGCGTTCGGCCGGGCCGCCGCCCTGCTCGCCGCCTTCACCGCACTGGCGCTGACCACCGCGCTCGCGCTCGTCCTGGACGCCGGCGTGCTGACCGGGCCGTTCCCGGTGATGCTCGTCGCCGGGCCGCTGATGGCCGCCCAGTACCTGCTGTGGCGCGCGCTCGGCCGCACCGAACGCACCAGCGCCCACCGCGACCGACCGGCCGGAGCCCCGGTCCCGACGGTCGAGCAGGTCGCGCGGGACCTGACCGCGCGGCTGGACGTGATGAACGGGCACCGGCCGGTCGCGGCCGGGCAGGAAGAAGAAGGAGGAGTTCGATGAAACGAATGATGCGGCCGGTCATGCGGCGGCTGGGAATGGAACGCGGGATCCGGCGGCTGGCCTGGGCGCCGTTCGGCTACAGCTACTACTGACCATGCCCTTCGGTCCGACGCGGCGACTGAGCTGGCGGGGAATGCGCGCACTGCAACGGCGGTGCGCGAGCCGGCCGGTGTTCCGCACGCTCGCGGGCAGCGTGGTCGTGTGCGAACCTCGGCTCGCCAGGCGCGCGCTGATCGACACCGACGGCCGGCTCGACGACGTGCCGGCGTTCTGGCGCCCGGGTGAGGTCGCACTGCCCGCGCTGCAGCGGTCAGCGCTCAACCGCTGGGTGCACACCGCGCTCGCCGAGCAGGACCCCGCCCGGGTGGCCGCGACCGCCGTCGACGCGGTCACGGCCGCCCGGGGCGACCTGCACCGCGCCTGTCTGCACGCCGTGGCCACCGCCCACCGGGGCCCGCTGGGCCTGGACCGCGACCCGGGACTGCGGGTGACCGTCACCCGGTTCCTGGACACCGTGTTCCACGGCCTGGTGACCGGCACCCGCCGCCCCGACCCGGCCGCCTTCCGGCGACTGGCCGACAGCGCCGGCGCGGCCGTGGGAGCCGGCGCGGTCCCCGAACTTCCGGACCTGGACCCCTCGGTGCGCGGCGAGGTGTACCTGCGCGCGGTGACCGCGTTCGTCGGCGCGTCCTCGGCGGCGCTGGCCTGGTTGCTGTGCCTGCTGGGGCCCGGTGACCTCGTCGCCGCCCGGCGCCCGCCACGTCCGGCGCGGGAGTACGCCCCCGAGCACGTCGCCCTGGAGGCCCTGCGCCTGTGGCCGCCCGCCTGGCAGCACCGGCGCGGTGTCCTGCACGACCACCGCCTCGGCCCCCTCGACGTCCTGCGCGGCGACGAACTCGTCGTGCCGGTGCACGCCCTGCACCGCCACCCCGACCAGTGGACCGACCCCGAACTGTTCGACCCCGACCGCTGGGCCGGCCGGCGCCCGGACGCGTTCCTGCCGTTCGCCATCGGACCGGGGACCTGCGTCGGCGCCCGGTTCGAGGTGCGCTGGCTGGCCGCGGCGGTCGAGAACCTGGCCGCCCGGCCGGCGGTGGCGATGACCCGGCGCGGTGACACCCCGTGCGTCACCGCGGTGTTCTCGCCGCCCGAACACGACCTCGGCGGCCCTCAGTCGTCGAGGTCGTCGGCCTGAGGGTCGCCGAGGTCGGTGAAGATGGCGCGGGCCTGCCGCCGGTGTTCGGCGGCGGCCTCGGTGTCACCCAGGGCGTGGTGGGCCCTGGCCAGGCTGGTCAGGGTGCGGGCGGCGATGCGCTGGTCGTCCAGCCGTCGGCTGATGGCGACCGCGCGGTGGTAGTAGTCGATGGCCGAGGCGTACTGGTGGGCGTCCTGGTGCAGGTCGCCCAGGGTGGCGAGGGTGAACTGCTCACCGACGTGGTCCTCCCGGCCCTGCTGGATGCCCAGGGCGTCGACCAGGTAGGCGATCGCGGCCTGGGTGGCGCCCAGGCGGCGGCAGGTGTCGCCCAGGTTGTTCAGGCAGAAACCCTCGCCCTGGCGGTCGCCGGTCTGGCGCAGCAGCGACAGCGCGCGCTGGAAACAGGTCCTGGCGGCGGCCAGGTTGTCCAGGTCGACGTGCAGCACACCGAGGTTGTTCAGGTTCCAGCCCTGCGCGTGCAGGTCGCCGACCTCCTCGAACAGGACCTGCGCCCGCTGGTAGCAGTCGATCGCCGTGTCGAACTGGCGCAGGTCGCTGTGCGCGACACCCAACCCGCGCCACATGATGCCCTCGGCCCGCCGCTGGCCGCTGGTCCGGGTGGCGGCCAGCCCGATCCGGAAGGTGGCGATCCAGTCGTCCCAGTAGCTGCGCCGGTAGAACAGGCTCATCGTGACCCACGCCAGCTGCCAGGCCACCTCGGGCGCGCCGTGGTGTTGCGCCACCCCGATCACCGCGACCAGGTTCGCCCGCTCCGCCTCGAACCAGGCCAACGCCCGCTCGTAGTCATCGAACATGGGAACGGCGCACTCCGGTGGGAGCGGGCGCAGGTCGATGATCCGGGTGCGGTGCGGGTCCAGGACGGTGCGGGCGGCCTCGGCGGCGTGCAGGTACCAGGTGAGCAGCCGGCGCACCGCCGCCGTCCGCCGGCCCGCCGGCTCCTCGTCCTCGGCCAGGCGGCGGGCGTAGGGGCGGATCAGGTCGTGGAACCGGTAGCGGCCGGCGACCTCCTGGTGCAGCAGGTGTTCGTCGAGCAGGGCCTCCAGCAGGGTCTCGGTCGTGCGGCGGGTCGATCCGATCAGCGCGGCGGCCGACTCGGCGGTCACGTCGGTCCCGACGTGCAGGCCCAGCATCCGGAACAGCTGCCGCTGGGGGTCGGTCAGCGCCCGGTAGGACAGGTCGAAGGTGGCGCCGAGGCCACGTGGCTCGTGCTGGTCACCGGTGTCGCCGGCCAGCCGGTCGGCGAGGTCGGTGACCGTCCAGTGCGGCCGGGCCCGCAGCCGCCGCGCGGCCAGGGTCAGCGCGATCGGCAGGTGCCCGCACAGCCGCGCCACCCTGGTCGCGGCCGCCGGCTGGGCGGCGATCCGGTCGTCGGTCGCGATCCTGGCCAGCAACTGGACCGCGTCGGCCGGCGGCAGGACGTCCAGCCGAACGGCGTGCGCACCGTCCAATCCGGACAGCCCACGGCGGCTGGTGATCAGCACCAGGCTGCCCGGCCGGCCGGGCAGCAGCGGGCGGACCTGGTCCTCGCGTGCCGCGTTGTCCAGCAGGATCAGCGCGCGTTTGTCGACCAGCCGGTCGCGGTAGAGGGCGGCGCGGGACTCCACGCCGGTCGGGATGCGGTCGCCGGGGACGCCGAGGGTCCGCAGGAACCCCTCCAGGACGTCGGCCGGGTCGGCCGGCGGGTGCTCGGCGTCGAAACCGCGCAGGTCGGTCCACAGCTGGACCTCGTCGTAGCGTCCCTGGTCGATCAGCCGGTGGGCCAGGTGCACGGCCAGGCGGGTCTTGCCGACCCCGGCCATGCCCTCGATCGCGGAGATCACCACCGTGCCGGGCAGCTCCCGCTCGCCGCCGGCGGCGAGTGCCTGCAGGGCGGCCAGCTCCGCCTGCCGCCCGGTGAACTCGGCGATGTCCATCGGCAGTTGCCGCCCGGTGGCGACCGGTCCGTCGGCCGCGCCGGCCAGGTCCTGGTCGGCGTCGAGGATCCGCTGGTGCAGCCGGCGCAGGTCGGCGCCGGGCTCGACCCCGACCTCGGCGGCCAGGACCCGGCGGGTCCGCTGGTAGCGCTCCAGCGCGTCGGCCTGGCGGCCACAGCGGTACAGCGCCAGCATCAGCTGGCCGGCCGGGCGCTCGCGCAGCGGGTGTGCCGTGACGAACTCGGTCAGCTCGGTGACCACCTGGGCGGCCTGCCCGGCGGCCAGCGCCGCGTCGAACGCCTCCTCGCGGGTGGTCAGGCGGCGTTCGCCGAGCCAGGTCACCGCCGCCGCGATGCTCGCGGTGTGCGGCACGTCGGCGAACGGGCCGCCGCGCCACTGCCGGTTGGCCTGGCCGAACAGCTCGACGGCGCGGGTCGGGTCGCCGTCGCGTACCGCCGTGCGCGCCAGGGCGACCAGTCGCTCGAACCGGTGCAGGTCGACCTCCTGGTCGTCGACCCGCAGCAGGTACCCGGGTTTGCGGGTCACCACCCGGTCCTCGCCGCTGGGTCCGGAGCGCAGCACCCGCCGCAGCCGCGACACGTACCCGCGCACCAGCGCCCGCGCGTCCGGCGGCGGCCGGTCGGGCCACAACTCGTCGACGAACTGCTCCACGGAGACCAGGTCACCCGGGCGGACCAGCAACAGCCCGCACACCAGCCGCACCCTCGGCGCGCCGAGATCCACCACCTGGCCCTGGTCCCGCACCTCGAGCGGGCCCAACACCCAGAACTCCAACCATCCTCCTGGCACCCGTGGCGGCAAGCGCGTCGCGCACCACCAACGGTACCGGTCCGCCGACCACGTTCCAGCCACGTTCCAGCCACGGCCCCGAGCGACGCTTTCCCTGCCAGGGACCGCCGTCGCGGTGGGCGCCACCCGCCGCCGAACCCCGTGAGGTGTTGCCGTGCGTAACGGATTCCGTGTCGTGATCGCCTGTGTCGCCGCCCTCGGCGCGTTGGTGGGTGTGGTCAGCCCGGCGACGGGCGACACCGGGGACGCCACGAGCCAGGCCTGCCGGGCGGGGAGCAGATCGGGCGTCACGTCGATCTCGGGCGCGACCCTGATCTACGACATCTGCATCGAGGCGGCCGGGGCGGACATCGACCTGTACCTGGAGGACACGGCCAAGGACGGCCGGCGGGCCGAGGCGTGGATGGTGACGTCGCTGACCGAGTACGAGATCTTCGAGGTGACCGGCGGCAAGGGCGACTGGGACGACCACTGGCTGTTCATCCAGGAGGCCTACGTCCAGGTCAAGGTGTGCAGCAGCGACGCCAACCTCGACCGCCGGTGCGGCAGCCCGGTCTAGCACCGACCCGGGCCCGGCGTCGGTGGGCGACGCCGGGCCCGTTCCATGTGATCAGGTTCGTTATCAGTATCAGTGTCAGTTGAAGATCACGTCACTGCACCACATGTAGGTCTGGTCGAGGTGTGCGGCCTGCCAGATCGTGAAGACGATGTGGTGTCCGGTGTAACCGGAGGTCTGTACGTTGAACGTGACGTTGTTGTCCTGGGGGTAGGGACCGGTCTGGGTGATGAAGTCGAGGTTCCCCCAGCCGAGGGTCTGGGTGGCCGGGTTGAACCCGTTCTTGCTGACGTAGACCCGGAAGAAGTCCGTGCCGTGGTTGGCCTGGTCGTACAGGTGCATCGAGAAGTTGTTGCTGATGTTGGTGGTCTTCCACGCGCCGGCCCGGTTGAGGGAGTTGTTGCGGGACAAGGCGTTGCTGCACAGCTGACCGTCCGGCGTCGAGCCCTGGAAGTTGCCGTTGAGGCCGTCCCGCAGGGCGCTCATCCAGTTCCACATGGTGTCCGGGTTGGCCTGGAAGGCCTGGGAGCACATGGGGTCGAGCGTGGGCAGGTTCGGGTTCATGTGGTCGCTGCCCCAGTCGTCCCAGCACTGGTAGGCGCGGGTCGGCGGGCCGATGATGGTGCCGTGCGCGGACGCTGTCGGCGTCCAGATGAACAGGCAGGCCAACGCGGCGACGAGAACGGTCAGGACACTGCGCGATCTTGCGCCAGGCCTGTGGCTGACGAATTTTCGCATGGGGCGAGGCCTCTCTTTTCCGGCTGATCATTCATTGATCGACTGGGAGCGCTCCCACTCAACTCAGAGTATCCCGGCGTGACGTGGACATCAACGACTCCGGAAACAATTGTTGTGGACTATTCCGCACACATCGAAAATGATCTCGGCCTTCTTCGGCACACCCACGCGGCGATCCGGTACCGCACAAGACCCGCAATTCGGACGGTTGACCGCCCGGCGAGCCGGCTGCTAGACAGGTCGTGAGAGCGCTTCCACGGGCCTCGGTGGTTCTTCCTGTTCACCCTGCTCACAAGGAGAGACACAGCCATGCGACATCGCTCCGGCCCACGCCTGGCCCTCGTCGCCGTCGCGGCGCTCGTCGGGACCGCGCTTCCGTTGCTGATCACCGCGCCGGTCGGCGCCGAACCGGTCGGGGCGGGCAGCTACACCTCCACCCTGCCGGCCGGCGCGTCCCTGCCGACCGCGTGCGGCGACCTGGCGACCAACCCGCGCCGGCACCTGACCGACAACGCCCCCGCCGGCCCGGTCCCCACCAACGACTGGTGGTCCTCGCTGGTCTACAAGCGCACCGAGTGCGCGTTCTCCGACAACCTGATGGCCCACCCGTTCTCGTTCGACACAGTCGCCGGCGGCCTGGGCGTCGACTACGCCACCACCCCCACCATCACCGGCGAGCCGACCACCGTCGGCGAGTACCACTTCCAGTACGGCGCCGACTTCACCCTCGGAGTCGCCGGGCTCAGCGCCGCCGAGTCCCAGGTCGACGACTGGACCGACTGGACCGTCAGCCCGTACTGGTCCGACGGCACCCGCACCCTGCGCACCACCATCGCCCACGGCTCGCCGTTCGTGTACGCCACCGCCACCGGCGGCGACGCGCGGTTGAGCCTCACCGCCGCGCCGACCGTGTGGGACACCACCGGCAGCCGGGTCGGCTTCACCGTCGACGGCCACGACTACGTCGCCTACGCGCCCACCGGCGCCACCTGGTCGGTCGCCGGCACCGCGATCTCCAGCGCGTTGGGCGGCAAGGACTACTTCTCGGTGGCCGTGCTGCCGACCACCCCGTCGAGCACCGACGCCGAGCGCACGGCGCTGGCCGACTCCTACGGCCGCTACGCGCACGCCCACCTGACCGGCACGGCCGTGTCCTGGGACTACGACGAGTCGGCCAGCGTCGTGCGGGCCACCTACCGGCTGACCACCGAGGCCAGGGAGGGCACCGAGACCGGCACGGTCGTCGCGCTCTACCCGCACCAGTGGCACAACCTGGCCGGCGGCACCCCGGTCGAGCAGACCTACGTGTCGCCGCGCGGACCGCTGAAGGTTCTCGTCGGCACCGGCTCGTTCACCACCGACACCCGCTACAACGGCGTCCTGCCCGAACTTCCGCCCGCCGGCCTGACCGACGAGGACCGGGCCACGCTCAACGGCTACCTGGACGATGCCGGCTCGGGTGACCCGTTCGCGGGCTTCGGCAACGACACCTACTGGACCGGCAAGGCACTGGGCCGGGCGGCGAGGCTGGCCGAGATCGCCGACCAGGTCGGCCGCACCGACGTCCGCGACACGATGCTCGACGCGATCCGCGACCGGCTCACCGACTGGTTCACCGCCAGCGAGGGCAAGACGCAGCGGGTCTTCTACCACGACCGGAACTGGGGAACACTGATCGGCTACCCGGCATCCTACGGCTCGGACACCGACCTCAACGACCACCACTTCCACTACGGCTACTACATCGCCGCCGCGGCCACCCTGGCCAGGTTCGACCCGTCCTGGGCCGCCGACGACCAGTACGGCGGCATGGTCGACCTGCTGATCCGCGACGCCAACAACCCGACCCGCGACGACCCGATGTTCCCGTTCCTGCGCGACTTCGACATCTACGCCGGCCACGACTGGGCGGCCGGACACGGCGCGTTCTTCGCCGGCAACAACCAGGAGTCGTCGTCGGAGGGGATGAACTTCGCCAACGCGCTGATCCAGTGGGGCCAGGCCACCGGCGACACGCGGGTACGCGACGCCGGGCTCTACATCTACACGACCCAGGCCAGCGCCATCCAGAACTACTGGACCGACAAGCCGTTCCCCGACGGCTTCGAACACTCCACCGTCGGCATGGTCTGGGGTGACGGTGGCGCCTACGCCACCTGGTTCACCGCCGACCCGGAGAAGATCCACGGCATCAACATGCTCCCCATCACCGGCGGTTCGCTGTACCTGGGCCACGACCCGGACTACGTCGACCGCAACGTCGCCGAGATCGTGCGCAACTCCGGCAGTGCGGTCCCCCGCTCGTGGGCCGACGTGATCTGGTCGTTCCAGGCCCTGTCCGACGCGGACGCCGCGCTGGCGGCCTTGCGCGCGAACCCCGGGTACACGGTGGAGGAGGGCGAGAGCCGGGCCCACACGTTCCACTGGATTCGGAGTCTGAGCGCTCTCGGCCGCGTCGACACCGGCGTGACCGCCGACCACCCGCTGCACGCGGTGTTCACCAAGGACGGCACCCGGACCCACGTCGCGGCCAACGTCGGCGCCCAGGAGGTGACCGTCCGCTTCTCCGACGGCGTCACCCTGACCGTCCCGCCGGGCGAGACCGTGACTGGATAACCCGATCGGGTGACGATTGTCGCGTGACAGGCCGGCTCCGGCAGGCTCTCTTCCATCGTGAACGACGACAATCCCCGAACCCTGATCGATCTGCTCGACTCGATCGTCGGCTGTGACGCGCGGACGTGGCGCACCGCGACGCTGCTGCTCGCCACGGCCGGCGCGGTCGGCACCGTGCTGCTCGTGGCGGGAGCCTCCCTGGTCTGGGGGCTCCTGCCACTCGCCGCGCTCGTCCCCGCCCTGCGCCGGGGGCGGGCGTGAGCACCACCGACGCCGACCTGATCGAGCAGGTGCGCGTCGGTCGGCTCTCCGCCTACGGCGTGCTCTACGAACGGCACGTCGACGCGGCCTACACCGCCGCCCGCCGGCTGGCCCGCTCCCCCGCCGACGCCGACGACCTGGTGTCGGAGTCGTTCGCCAGCGTGCTCGACGCGCTGCGCGCCGGCCGCGGCCCGGACCTCGCGTTCCGCGCGTACCTGCTGACCGTCCTGCGGAACGCCGCCTACGCGACGACCCGTCTCGACCAGCGGGTCCGACCGACCGGCGAGATCGACACCGGTCACGTGGAGCCGGTCGACGCATCGGCGTTCACCGAACTGGAACGCATGCTGGCCTCGCGGGCGTTCACCACGCTGCCCGAGCGGTGGCAGGCCGTGCTCTGGCACACCGAGGTCGATCGTCTGTCCCCGGCGGAGGCGGCACCGCTGCTCGGCCTCAACGCCAACGCCGTCACCTCACTGGCCTACCGCGCGCGGGAGGGACTACGCCAGGCCTACCTCCAGGCCCACCTCGCCGACACCGCCGGCACCTGTCAGACCGTCGCCGGGCGACTCGGCGCCTGGACGAGATCCGGGGTCGGCGACCGGGAGCGCAGAACGATCGACGACCATCTCCGCACCTGCGCGCGCTGCCGGTCGCTGGCCGTCCAACTGGCCGAGGCCAACAACTACATCTACTTGATGCCCTCACCGAACACGCGGATGTGGATGCCGGCCATGTTGCCGTACGACCGGCTGGAGTCCGTCGCACAGAGCGACATGGCAGTCCACCGCTGGTGGCCTCGACGGTTGATCGCCACCGCCGTGGCCGCCGGGGTCGCCACGGCCGCGATCCTCGTGGTTGTGCTCGTCCAGCCGGACCCCCCGGTCATCCCACCGCACTCGCCCTACAACACGGTCACCACGACGACGCGGTGAGTGGTTACCGGTACCGCGGGGCCGGTGGCGGTGGGGCGGCGCCGAGATAGGGGGTGAGCCACGTGCGGTAGGAGTCCGCCCAGTCGCCGCTGGTGCGGTAGCCGTCCAGGACGGCGTTGACGTAGCGGACCAGGTCCGGGGAGTTCTTCGCGATGGCCACGCCGTAGGGCTGGATCGCCAGGTCCCGGCCGACGACCTTGGTCGACGGGTCCTGGGCGGCCAGGGCCACCAGCAGGATGTCCGATGTGGACACCGCGTCGACCTGGTGTTCGCGGAGCAGGACCAGGCAGTCGACGACGTCGGCGACCGAGACCGGGACGACCTCGGGGTTGAGGTGGCTCAGGTTGGTCAGCGACGTGCTGCCCTTGGCCGAGCAGACGCGCGCCGAGCCCAGGTCGTCGATCTCGGTCACGTCGGAGGAGACCGGGACCAGCAGGCGCTGGGCGGCGGTGAAGTACTCGGTGGAGAACGCCACCTTCTCCCGCGCCGCGCAGGTGATGGTCATCGAGCGGACGACCAGGTCGACCTCGCCGTTGTTGACCGCGTCCTCGCGCTTGGCGGCGTCGATGGCCGCGAACCGCACGCGCTCCGGGTCACCGAACAGTGACCGGGCGATCTCGCGGACGATGTCGATCTCGAAGCCGACGAGCTTCCTGGTCCTGGCTTCGGGGGAACCGACGCGGTAGGCGTTCTGGTTGACCCCGGCGATCAGGTAGCCACGCTGGACGATCCGGTCGGTCGCCGAACCGGGTGCGATCGTCGCGTCCGGGCTCAGACTGGCCCTCGGGTCGCCGCACGCCGGGGCCTTGGTCCCGGCGGCGGGCAACTCCGCCGGGTCCTGCACCCCGACCGGGCGCACGTCTCTCGACTCCCCGGCCGGCGGGCGCACCGGCGGCTCGGAACCACATCCGACCACGGCGAACAGAACCATCAGGGCAGCGAGAGCACGGCGGTACACCGGCGTATCAGACCACGTCGGACGCCGGTCGTGACCGGGGAACGTTCCCGGCGTTCACGGATGCACACCGTCTGCCCGTGTGCCCTCCCGGCGCTCGGCCGCGCGCAGCACCCGCCGGGCGATCGCCCAGCGGTGGGTCTCCGACGGGCCGTCGTAGATGCGGAACGGGCGGACCTCGCGGTACAGGCGGGCCAGCGGTGCGTCACCGGAGATGCCGAGGGCGCCGCACACCTGCAACGAGCGGTCGACCACCCGGTTCACGGCCTCGGCCACGAAGGTCTTGGTGATCGAGGTGATCTGGGCGGCCGGCGCGCCGGTGTCGAGGTCCCAGCAGGCGCGCAGGACCAGCGCGCGACTGGCCTCGATGTCGATCTCGTTGTCGGCCAGGTGCTGTTGGACCATGCCGAGGTCGCCGAGCCGAGCACCGAACGCCTGCCTGGTCAGCGCCCGGTCGGCGGCGACGTCGGCGGCGCGCCGGGCGGTCCCCAGCCAGCGCATGCAGTGGGTCAGGCGCGCCGGGCCCAGGCGGACCTGGGCGTGTTCGAAGCCCCGGTCGACCTCGCCGAGGACCGCGTCCTCGCCGACCTCGACGTCGGTCAGCAGCAGCTCCGCGTGGCCGCCGAACATGCTCTCGTCGAGGCAGTCGAGGTCGCGCACGTGCCGCAGGCCGGGGGTGTCGGTGTCCACCAGGAACATCGTCGCGCCGCCCGGGGAGCCTGGCTCGCCGCTGGTGCGGGCCATGACGATGGCGAACGCGGCCCCGCGCGCCCCGGTGATGAACCACTTGTGGCCGTTGAGCAGCCAGCCGGCGGAGGTGCGGCGCGCGGTGGTGGTCAGCGCCCGGGGGTCCGAGCCAGCGCCCGGTGCCGGCTCGGTCATGGCGAAGCACGAGCGGGTCTCGCCGCTGACCAGCGGCCGCAGGTAGCGCTGCTGCTGCGCGTCGGAGGCGACCCGTTCCAGCAGGTGCATGTTCCCCTCGTCGGGGGCCGCGCAGTTGAGGGCGAGCGGGCCGAACAGCGAGTAGCCGGCGGCCTCGAAGACCGGGGCGCGGTCGCGCAGGTCCAGGCCGAGCCCGCCGAAGCGGGTGTCGGCGTGCGGGGCGAACACCCCGGCGCGGCGGGCCGCCTCCTGCAGCGTGCGTCGCAGTTCTTCCGGCGCGTCGTGCGCGGACCCCCGGTGGGCGGTCTCGGCGGGCAGCGCGACGTCGGCGACCAGGGCCTCGGTGCGTCGCACGAGGTCGACGACGGCCGGCGCGGGGTCGAACTGGACGGGCACGGCTCCTCCTTGGCTAACAGTCATTAGCTCAGGCGGACTCTAGTGCTGGAACACCGTGTTGCCAAGGAATTCCCGCCGCTACCGGCTGATAGCATGCCGGGTGTGGTTCGCAGTGTCGGGCAGGACGGTACGCGGTCCGCGTCGATCCGTGCCGCCGCCCTGGAACTGTTCGCCAGGCACGGCTACGAGGCCACCACGATGGCCGACATCGGCGCGGCCGTCGGCATGCGCGGCCCGAGCCTGTACAAGCACGTGGCGTCCAAACAGGACATCCTGGCGCGGATCATGGTCGGCACGATGGACGCGCTGCTCGACGCCCACCGGGTCGCGCTGCTCGGCGTCGACGACGTGACCGTCGCCCTGCGCCGGGCCACCGAGGCCCACGTCCGCTACCACGCCCGGCACCGCCTGGAGGCCTTCGTCGGCAACCGGGAGATCCGCGGCCTCACCGAAGGGCACCGCCGGGCCGTGCTGCGCCGCCGCGCCAGCTACGAGAACGGCTTCCGCCAGCTGATCACCCGGGGCACCGAGCAGGACCGGTTCCACGTGCCGTCGATCCGCCTGGCCTCCTACGCGATCCTCGACCTCGGGATGGGCGTGGCCAACTGGTACCGCGAGGACGGCGAGCTGAGCGAGGACCAGATCGTCTGGCACTACGGCGACCTGGCCCTGCGCATTGCCGGCGCGACCGGCTAGGCACCCCAGCGAGGCCGCACGGTGCCGGGCGTGGCCACCCCGGTCGGTGACACAGCGTCAACGTCAGCAGGGCACCGGCGGCACGGTCAGCGTCGCCGTCCCCTCGACGCGACCCCGGTTCGCCACCGGATGCCCGGTGACCGGCCCGACGTTAGCGTGATCGCCGTGACCTGGCTGAAGCGTCAGCTCGTCGGGCGTCCGCTGACGAACGCGCGGCTCGGGCAGACGGCGCTGCCGAAGTGGCTGGCGCTGCCGGTGTTCAGCTCCGACCCGATCTCGTCGGTGGCCTACGCGACCGAGCAGATCGTGCTGGTGCTGGCGCTGGGCGGGGCCGCGTTCCTGTCGCTGGCGCTGCCGGTGGCCGGCGGGGTGGCGGTGCTGCTCGTCGTGCTGGTCGCCTCCTACCGGCAGACCATCGCCGCCTACCCCAACGGCGGCGGCGCCTACGTGGTGAGCCGGGACAACCTCGGGCGCCGGCCGGCGCTGGTGGCGGCCAGCGCGCTGCTGGTCGACTACGTGATGACCGTCGCGGTGTCGGTCACCTCCGGCGTGGTGGCCGTGACCTCGGCGTTCCGCTCGCTCATCCCACACGCGGCGGTGATCTCGGCGGTGGTGATCGTGCTGCTGGCGCTGGTCAACCTGCGCGGGCTGCGCGAGTCCGGGCGCGCGTTCGCGGTGCCGACCTACCTGTTCATCGCGCTGACCTACCTGCTGTTCCTGGTGGCCGGCGGGCGGGCGGTGTTCGCCGACCTGCCCGACGCCGAGTCGGCGAGCCTGCCCGTCGAGCAGACGACCTCGGTCGCCGGCCTGCTCGGCGCGGTGCTCGTGCTGCGGGCGTTCGCGTCCGGGTGCACCGCGCTGACCGGGGTGGAGGCGATCAGCAACGGGGTTCCGGCGTTCCGGCCGCCGAGGACCCGCAACGCCGCGGCGACGCGAACCTGGAGAGCCTGCCGCACCTGTACATCATCGGCGTGTTCACCAGCTTCACGCTGTCCCAGGCCGGCATGGTCCGGCACTGGTCGCGGGCCCTGACCGCCCTCGACCCGGACGACGGCGCCCGCGCCGGCCCGCGCCGCTCGCGGGCGATCAACCTCACCGGTGCCGTGCTGACCTCGGTGGTGCTGGCGGTCGTGTTCGCCACCAAGGTCACCGAGGGCGCGTGGCTGGCGATCGTGGCGATGGCGCTGACCTACCTGGCGATGGGCGGCGTGCGGCACCACTACGACCGGTTCGACGCCGAGCTCGCCGCCACCGGCCGGCCGGCCCGACCCGCGCACGTGCACGCCGTCGTGCTGGTCGCCGGGGTCAACCAGCCGGTGCTGCACGCGCTGGCCCTGGCCCGCTCGTTCAACCCGGACAGCCTGGAGGCGGTGACCGCGTCCGCCAGCCAGGAGGAGACCACCGCGCTGCGCACCCGCTGGGAACGCCTGGGGCTGGCGGACTGTGCGCTGCGGATCGTCGACGCGCCGTACCGCACGGTCGGGCCGCCGCTGGTGCGTTACCTGCGGGAGCGGCCCGCGCAACCGCGCGGGGTCGTCGTGGTGTTCGTCCCCGAGTACGTCGTCGCGCACTGGTGGGAGAACCTGCTGCACAACCAGACGGCCCTGCGCCTCAAGGCCCACCTGCTGCGGGTGCCCGGTGTCGTGGTGGTCGACGTCCCGTTCCACCTGGGCAGCCGGGAACACGGCTGGCTGAGGTAATCACGGCCACATCGGCGCCCGGGCGCCGATCCTCGTCGGGGTCGCGGCGTACCGTCGGACGGGCGGTTCCGGGCGAGCGACAGGGGTGGACGTGCGGTACGTGGCGATCGGCGACAGCTTCACCGAAGGTGTCGGTGACGAGAGCGGCGACGGAGTGTCACGAGGGTGGGCCGACCTCGTGGCGGACGGGCTGGCGCGGGCGACCGGGCAGACCGTGTCCTACGCCAACCTCGCGGTACGCGGCCGGCTGCTGGAGCCCATCGCGACCACCCAGCTGGAGGCGGCGCTCGCGCTGTCCCCGGCGCCGTCCCTGCTGTCGTTCAACGGCGGCGGCAACGACATGATGCGACCGGGCGTCGACCTGGCCAGGCTGGTGCGGCTCACCGAGCACGTCATCCGGCGCTGTGCCGACGCCGGGGTTCGGCTGGTGCTGCTGAGCGGGGCCGACCCGTCGGCGCGGCTGCCGCTGGGCCGCATGATCCACCGGCGGGGCAGCGCGCTGACCGCCGCCGTCGCCACGCTCGTCGCCCGGCACGACGTGCTGTTCGTCGACATGTTCAACGACCAGGAGATCCGCGGACCGGGGTACTGGTCCGCGGATCGCCTGCACCTCAACTCCGACGGGCACCGCCGGGTGGCGTCCCGGGTGCTTGCCGCCCTCGGCCACCCGGTGACCGCGCACGCCGTCGCACCGGCGCCGCCCGGCGGGCACGGGGTGCTGGCCGAGGCCCGCTACTACCGCGAGCACGTGCTGCCCTGGCTCAACCGCCGGGTGCGCGGCCGGTCCTCCGGTGACGACCGCGGCGGCAAGCACTCCGGCTGGGTGCCCGTCGACGTCCTCGCCTGACCTGCTCGGCCCTACTCGGCGGCGAAGCCGAGGTACATGACCGACGGGTCACGCGGGTTGAAGGCGATCGACTTGATCCCGTGGTGGTCGTTGTGCCGCACCGACAGCGCGTCGCGGCGCGCGTCGTAGCGGAACAGGTCGGTGCCGTAGTTGGCGTAGGACGTGCCGAACACGAAGTACAGCAGGGCCGGGTTGGTCGGGTGCGGCGCCAGCAGCGCCCCGTTGACCAGGGTGACCTCGCCCGGCTTGTGGTCCACCGCGACCCGGAACGTGTGACCGCCGTCGGTGGACCGGTAGACGTGCCGGCCCTCGGACGGTACGTGCGCGTCGTTCTCGGTCTGGTTGATGCCCTGCGCCCACACCACGAACGGGTTCGCCGGCGACACGGCCACCGAGAACGCGTTGATCCGGTCGCCCGGCTGGCCCAGCGTCGCGTGGGACCAGACCCAGCCGCCGAGCCAGGTCGTGTAGACGCCCTGGCTCATCGTGCCGACCACGATGTGGTTGAGGTTGGTCTGGTCGATCGCCGCGCTGTAGACGAACAGGTCGGCGGCCGGCGCCCGGCCGGTGGTGCGGAAGGTGGCGCCGGAGTCGTAGGAGTCGCGGACCGTGCCGTCGCCGAGCACGACGCGGACGTGCCGGGGGACGTACCGGTCGACCGCGAGCGCCGCGACCCCGGTGCTGGTGCCGGTGGCGACCGGCGGCAGCGCGGTGACCGTCTTGCCCCGCACCCGGTGCAGCGCCAGCCCGTTCTGGTCCCACACGTAGGCCGACCCGTCGGCGGCCGCGGTCAGCCGGGGCACGTCCAGCCCGCTCACCGAGGCGGTCGGCGCCCACGAGCAGCCGGCGTCGGTCGAGGTCTGCACGGTGCCCCGGTGGTCGACGGCCAGCAGCGTGTTACGCCCGGCGGGCACCACGCCGTACAGGTACTGCAGGCGCTGCTGGGGCATCGAGGTCGGCGTGATGGTGGCGCCCTCGTCGCTGGTGAAGCTGACCGATCCGTCGCCTTCGACCACCGAACACCTCGGCGACTGCCACCCGCCCGCCCCGCCGGTGGCGCCCGCTGGCGACGCGGCCAGTCCCAGCGCCAGCGCGACCCCGACCGCGACCACTCCGATGCGTCTCACCAGGTCCTCCTCCTGAAACAAGGTCAACTGAACGTCTCGGCAATTGATAACCCACCGCCGGGCGCCAGAACAGGTGGATGTGGTGGCAGAGAACCGCCATGACATATAAAGGCCAGATGCTGGAGCCTCTTGGCGTGCCCCCGGAAGCGGAGAGCCTCTACCGCGTTCTGCTGCGTAACCCCAGGCAGACGGTCGCCGAGTTGGCGGCGCTCGCCGGCCGCGGCCCCCGGGCGGTCCGCTCCACCACGGCGACCCTGGAGTCACTCGGGTTGGTCAGCCGTCTTCCCGGACGCCCGGCCCGTCTGGTCGCCACCCCACCGGACACCGCCGTGGACGTCCTGGTGGCCCGCCGGGAGACCGAGGTCGCGGCGATCCGCCGGGCGGCCGCGGCCCTGGCCTCGGAGCTGCCGGCCGAGCACCGGCCGGAGGACCAGCTGCGGATCGTCGTCGGTCGGGAGGCGGTGGCCGCGCAGTTCCTCCAGTTGCAGCAGGCGGCGGTCGGCGAGGTGCGGGTGCTGGACCGGCCGCCGTACGCGCAGGACCCGCACCAGCCCAACCCGGCCGAGGACCCGCTGCTGGACCGGGGGGTGCGGGTGCGCGGCATCTACGCCCCGGAGGCGCTGGAGGTGCCCGGCGCGCTGACGCTGTTGCGGGAGGCCGTGGCCAGCGGCGAGGAGGCCAGGATCTACGCGGACGTGCCGCTCAAGCTGGCGATCGCCGACCGGGCGACCGCGATCCTGCCGTTCACCAACCAGACCAGCGGCATGATCGACAGCGCGCTCGTGGTCTACGCCCCCACCCTGCTCGACGCGCTGGTGAAGCTGTTCGACCTGCTCTGGCAGGTGGCCGAACCGTTCCTGCCGCCGGCCGGCGATGGCCCCGACGACCGTCTGCTCTCGCTGCTGGCCGCCGGACTCAAGGACGAGGCGATCGCCCGCCAGCTGGGTGTCAGCCTGCGCACGGTGCACCGGCGGACCAGCGAGCTGTCGGCCGCGCTCGGCGCCAGAACCCGTTTCCAGGCGGGCATTCTGGCCCAGCGCCGGGGTCTGGTGGGGTGACCCTCAGCGCGCGGGGAGCCGCCACAGGCTGATCCGGTCGTCGGTGCCGGCGGTGGCCAGCGTGCCGTCCGGGGCGAACGCGAGAACCGTGACGTCCTGGATCGGGGCGCCGGCGGGTTCGCCGGTCGCCACGTCGATCGCGGTCACCGCGCCGGTCTCGGTCAGGGTGACCAGGTAGGTGCCGTCGGGACTGAAGGCGGCGAGGTCGATGTCGCCGCTGTCGGCATCGGTGGCGATGGTGACCGGCTGGCGGGTCTGGTTGCCGCTGGTCGTGTCCCACCACCGCAGGTGGCCGGTCTCGCTGAGGGTCACCAGCACCCTATTGCCGGCCTCGAAGGTGAAGGCCCGCAGGAACTCGTGCTCGGGCAGGATGACCGGGTCACCCAGGCGCCGTCCGGCGGCCACGTCCCAGCGCGTCAGGTGGTGCAGGTGCTCGATGGACTCGCTGACCAGCAGGACGCGGCCGTCGCGGCTGAACCCCTCGACGTAGCCGGTGGCCGGGGCCGCGATCGCCCGGCGACCGGCGAGGTCCCACGCGTGCACGGTGGCGTCCTCGGAGTACGGGCCGAGGGTGGCGGCCATGGTCCGGCCGCCGGGGCCGAGCATCGGGTCCACGCGGACGTCCTCGCCCACCCGCGCCACGAACGGCGTGCCGCGCCGCTGGCCGCTGAGCACGTCCCACTGCTCGACGACGGCGTCGCCCTCCTCGGTGCGCACAACGCTGACCGTGCGACCGTCCGCGTCGAACACCGGTGGGCCGAGGCCGCCGCCGGTGAACGAACCGATGATCTGCCCGACCTGCTGGCCGTCGGCGACCGTCCACGACTGCATCGTGTCGTCCTCGAACCGGACGCTCAGCACGCTGCCGTCCGGGCTGAAGCCGAGCCCTTCGGCCGGGGACGTTCCGGCGATCTCCCCGAGCCGCTCGAACCCCGGCACCGGTGCCGGGGTTGACGTCGACGTCGCCGGTGTGGTCGTCGGGCCGGGTTCGGCGGTGGAGGGCGTGGTCCCCGACGGCCACAGCATCCAGCCCACCAGGACGGCGGCCACGACCGCGACGACCAGCGCCACCGGCGGGAGCCAGCGCCGGGCCCGCTCGACGGCCCTCGGCTCGACCCGGGTGGAGCCGGCCGGGCGCCCGGACACCACGACGGTGGCGTCCCGCCCCGGCTCCAGGACGTCGGCGACCTCCGCCTGGCGGCGGGCGATCAGCTCGTGCACCGGCTCGGGCCACGGCCGGCCCGACGGCGCGATCTGCCCGATGGCGTCGAGCAGTTCCGCCGGGGTCGGCCGCTCCCCCGGCTGTTTGGCCAGGCACGGCAGCACGATCCGGCGGACCGCCGCCGGCACGCCGTCCAGGTCCGGGTCCAGGCCAACGACGTTGGACAGGGTGCGCAAGGTCGAGGTCCCGGTGAACGGGCTGGTGCCGGTGGCGGCGGCGACCACGACCGCGCCGAGGGAGAACACGTCGCTCGCCGGGGTGACCGGGCCACCGTCGGCCTGCTCGGGTGACATGAACGCAGGCGAGCCGACCAGCCAGCCGGTGCGGGTGAGCTCGTCGCCGACGCTGTCGCGGACGATCCCGAAGTCGATCACCCTCGGACCGTCGTCGGTGATCAACACGTTGGCCGGTTTGAAGTCCCGGTGCACCAGCCCGGCGCCGTGGATGTGCGCGAGCGAGGTGGTCAGTCCGGCGGCCAGACGCAGCACGGCCGCCTCGGGCAACGCCCCCACGGTGGCGATGGTCTCGGCCAGCGACGGCCCGGCGACGAACACCGACGCCAGCCACGGCACCTCCGCGTCCGGGTCGGCGCCGACCACGGCGGCGGTGTAGGCACCGGAGACCGCCCGGCAGGCCTCGACCTCCCGCCGGAACCGCGCCCGGAACTCCTCGTCGTGCGCGAACTGCTCGTGCACGACCTTCACGGCGACCAGCCGCCCGTCCGGTCCGCTGCCGAGCAGAACGCGCCCCATCCCGCCCTGGCCCAGTTCGGCCAGCAGCCGGTAGGGCCCGATCCGCCTCGGGTCGGTCGTCCGCAATCCCCTCATCACGTGATCATCCTGCCGAACCGGTGCGGACGGACGCGGCGTTGGCCTCTTGCGGACAGGATCGGTGGGCTGCGAAGGATTCTGGTCGGGTTCGCCAGGCCGCCCGCGAGCCCGGAGCAGACCTGGTCCATCGAGGGATCAGGGGGGACGTCATGGGACCATCGCCCGGTCAGGGCTTCCAGACCAACGTCGCGGAGCTGGAGGCCTACGTCGCCGCGCCGCCGGGGATCGCCGACGCGCTGTACCGGCGAGTCGACGGGCAGGGCCGAGCGATGGCGAACTTCGTCACCGACACCGACCTGAACGCGGCGGCGTTCGGCCTGGCGCACTCGATGCTGATCATGTGTGACCGCAACGGCATCGGCCCGGACGTGATCGGTGTCCCGGACACGATGGACGTCGAGGTGTTCCGGCGGACGCCGGAGGTGGACCCGCAGGACGTCGTCCCGCCTCCACCGACATCCACAGCCCCACCTTCGCCTACGACGACTTCCTCTACCTCGACCACAACCCACCGACCACGCCCTCGAGGTCTCCCGGGAACGCGACAAACACACCGCCGAACACCCCGGACCCCACGGCGCCATCGGCCAACGCCCTCGCCGGCGACAGGTAGACCGCGCCGCGTCAGGCGACGGCCCGTCGGACGGCCGGATGGACCAGCACGAACAGCGTCACCAGCGCCAACTCCGCCGCCCCGACCAGGAACGGCAGCGGCGGCCAGACACCGTAGAGCGCGGTCGCGACCAGAGGGCCGACGATGAGGCTGATCGCGTTGGTGGAGCCGATCAACCCGGCCACACCACCCTGTTCGTCGCGGGTGACCAGCAGGGTGGGGGCGGCGGTGTAGCCGGGGACGCTGAGACTGTGACCAACTCCGGACAGGGCCACACCGGCGAGCATCACCGGCGCCTCGGTCCCCACGGCGATCACGACGAAGGCGACAGCGGTGATGGGCAGGCCCACGCGGAGAAGCCGCAGCGGTGACCAGTCGAGTCGCGGGATCACGACAGCCTGGATGACGAGCATCGGCACACCGCCGAGCAGCAGGGCCAGGCCGGTCAGGCCGGCGGTCCCCGTGGCGTCCAGGCCCAGCCGGTCCTGGAGCAGGAACCCGAGACTGAGCTGCAACAGGTTGATCGAGAGGTAGATCCCCAACCCGGTCAGCAGGAACGGCCACAGCCGATGGTCGAACGGGCTGAGCCGGGGCGGTTTCTCCTTCGTCGACCGTCGCGGTTGGCTCGGCAGTACCGCGAGCACCACCACGGTGGTCACCGCGAGCACGGCCGGCGCGATGTACAGCGCGGCGAGCAGGTCGACACCGCCGAGCAGCCCGCCCAGCGCCGGACCGAGTACCAGGGCCAGCCCGACGGACGCGCCGACCCTGGCCACGCCACGAACCCGTGACCGCTCGTCGGCCGTCACGTCGGCGACGTAGGACTGGGCCGCGACCGGCAGGCCCGCGACCGCACCGCCGACCAGCACCGCGCGGGTGAGGACCAGCAGCGCGAACAACAGCGGCGCCGCCAGGACGGCGTGGAAACCCAGGTGGGCGGTGACCGCGAACGCCGCCAGGCCGACCGACGTCCCGGCGAGCGCGGCGACGAACACGGGTTTGCGGCCCCACTGGTCACTGCGACGGCCCCACAGCGGGCTGACCACCGCGACCGTGACGGCCGCCGCGCTGGTGATGAGCCCGAGTTGGACTCCGTCAGCCGCAACTCGCGCGCCAGCGGCGGCAGGATCGGTGTCAGCACCTGCATTCCCGTGTACCCGCCGAACACAGCCACGTAGATCAGCAGCAGGACGCGGTTGCCCACGACCGGTACCGGCCGGGCGAGATCAGCCATCCCGTCAGTACATCACCCACCGCCACCAGGTTTCGGTGGTGCGGTGACGTGTTCGCCGACGAAGGCCAGCATGTCCGGCAGGACGCGGCGGAAGTAGTCCTCGTCGTGGGCGCCGCTGGTGACGGCGGCGAGGGCGGGCCGGGTGCGCGCGGCGAGGGTGCGGGCGGCGTCGACGAACGGGTCCTCGGTGCCGCACCAGATCCCCAGTGGTGTGCCGGCGAGGGCGTCGGTGTGGCGCAGGGGTTCCTCCTCGGCCCACTGCCGCTGGGAGGCGAACGCGTCGCGGCCGCTGGCCTCGGCCCAGGTGGTGAACAGTGCCGGGGCGGCGACCGCCACGGCACGCAGGTCCCGGCGGGTGCGGGCCAGGCTCAACGCGCCGAACGCGCCCATCGAGATGCCCAGGACCGCCGACGGCGCCGGCAGGTCACGCTCGGCGAGCCACCCCGGCAGTTCGCGCGCCAGCATCCGTTGGGGGTCGTCGCCCGGGGTGGCGGCCACGAAGTAGGACGAGCCGCCGTCCACCGCGACCACGGCGAAGGGCAGCGCGGCGGCGGCGAGGAACTGGGGCACGCCGAGGTCCAGGAACCACCGCGCACCGACGCCACGACCGTGGAGGGCCAGGCAGACCGGCAGGTCCGTCGGCGCACCGGGCGGACGCGTGATCACCAGGTCGAGCGTCCGGCCACGGGCCACCGACGACACCCGCTCCACCGTCGACGGGCCGGGCGTGACCCGCGGGATCTCGCCGGCCGGCCCGGTCAGGCCGAGGAAACGGCGCAGCGCCGGACCGTCGGGCAGGACCCCGGTGAGCACGCCGGCCACCGCCGGGACGGCCACGCCCAGACCACCGGCCAGGAACGCACGCCGTGAGGACACAGCCCCTACGACGTGCGGCCGGCGCGGCGGGTTGCGTCACCGCGACGGGCCGGGTCCGGTGGACCCGGCCCGCGGTGCGCGGTCAGCCCACGGCGACACCCTGGGCGGCGGCCAGTTCCTCGGTTCGTTCCTCGGTCCGGCGGGCCGGTGTGGTCCACGTGCCGAGGGCGATCTCCGCGGTGATCCCCGGGCCGAAGCCGGCGATCACCCCGGTGGCGCCGTTGGCGGCGCCGCCTTCCTGGAACAGCCGTTCCAGCGCGTCGAACACGACGACGCTCGCCACGTTGCCACGTTCGGTGAGCGTGGCCCGGCTGTAGCGGAAGGTCTCCGGCGGCAGGTTCAGGTACTTCCCCAGGTCCGACAGGATCCGGGGACCACCGGCGTGCACGATGTAGAAGTCCAGACCGGCGATGTCCCACCCGTGCGGCTCGGCCGCCTCCCGCATGGCGGGAGCGAGCATCGCCATGGTGCCCGGAACCCGTTTGTCCAGCAGGAAATGGAAGCCGGTGTCCTTGACCTTGTAGGAGATCCAGTCCTCCGTGTCCGGCACCAGACGCGAGCTGTTCTGCTCCAGCCGCACGCCCTCACCGCCCTCACCACGGACGACAGCGGCGGCGACGGCGTCACCGAACAGGCCGTTGGACAGCAGGTTGCCGACACCGAGGTCGGTCGGCTGGTACAGCAGCGAACAGAACTCGCACGCGGCGATCAGCACGTTCGCCTTCGGGTAGGCGGTGCAGAAGTCGTGCGCGCGGTTGATGGCGGCGCTCCCGCCGGCACAGCCGAGCTGCGCGATCGGGAGTTGCCTGGTCTGCTCGCGGAACCCCATCGTGTTGATCAGCCACGCGGTCATCGACGGCATCATGAAACCGGTGCACGACACGTACACGATCATGTCGATGTCCCGGACCGTCAGCTCGGCGTGGTCCAGCGCCCGCCGGATGACGTCGGGCATCCGGGACTTGGCCTCGGCCTCGTACAGATCGTTGCGGACAGTGAGGCCGGGGTGTTTGAGGGTGTCCTCGATCGGCTGAAGGATGTGGCGGGTCTTGACGCCGGTGTTGCCGATCAGCCGCAGGGCGAGCGAGAGCTGCGGGTGGTCGCGGTGGATGGTCCTGGCGAGTTCGAGCGTGTGTTCCATCGTGATGCGGTACTCGGGAACCGCGATCGCCGGCCGGCACAGAGTTGACATGATCCGCCCCCTACCACGCGACCGGAAGCGCCAGCGGGTAGCGCCAGATCGACACCTCGTTCCAGCGCACCTCCTCCGGCGCGACGGCCAGTCGCAGTGCCGGGAACCGCGTGAGCAGTCCGCCGATGGACACCTGGAGCACCATCCGGGCGAGGTGCGACCCCATACAGTGGTGGCTCCCGTAGCCGAACGCCATGTGTGGCACGGGATCCACCCGGTCGAAGTCCAGTTCGTCCGGTCGTTCGTAGGCCAGCTCGTCGCGGTTGGCGGTCAGGTACGACACGTGGACCGCGTCCCCGGCCTTGATCGTCTCGCCACCCAGCTCGACGTCCTCGGTCGCCACCCGGGGGATGCCGACGCCCTGGCGGAACGGGATGTAGCGCAGCAGTTCCTCCAGCGCCCTGGGCAGCAGCTCCGGTTCGCGCCGCAGCCTGGCCAGGTGATCCGGCGAGGTCAGCAGCGTGTAGACGATGTTGCTGATGTCGTAGGTGGTGGTGTCGTGACCGGTGATCACCAGCAGCATGACCAACACGGACAGTTCCGCCGGACTCAGCTTCTCGTCACCCACACGGGCAGTGGTGAGCGCACTGATGAGGTCCTCGCCGGGATTGTCGCGCCGTTGCGCGGTGAGCTCGTCGAAGTACCCGCGCAGCCCGGCCTTCGCGGCGGCGGCCGCGTCCTTGTCGACGGCGCTCATCGACATCATCGTCATCGCCCACTGGCGCAGCTGCGGCCGGTCCGGCTCGGGCACGTCCAGCAGCTGGCAGATGGTCATCAGCGGCAGCCTGCCCGCCAGGAAGTCGGCCACGTCGGCGGGCTGGCCGTGCTCCTCCATCTCGTCGAGCAACGTGTTCACCGTCGCGGTCGTCCACGGCCGCAGCGCGTCGACCTGGGGGGTGGTGAACGCCTTGGTGACCAGCCGACGCACCCGGTTGAGCGCGGGCGGGTCCATCAGGTTGATCGCCTCGGACTGGGCGATGGGCGCCGGCGTGATCCGCGGGAAGTCCATGCCGACCAGCGCCGCCCGGCTGAACCGCCGGTCGGAGGTGACCGTCTTGACCTCCTGGTAGCGCGTCACCAGCCAGGCGTTGCCCTTCCCGTAGGGCATGCGCACCCTGGCGACCGGAGCCTCGTCCCGCATCCGCGTCATGAAGGGATCCGGCTCCAGGGCGTTGTCGTGACGGAAGGGACAACTCGGTCCGGAATCCACCTCGTCGTCGCCTGTCGAACCGGATCTGGAATCCTTTTCATAAGCCTGGGTACTCAACGCGATTTCCCTTCACACGGTGATTCTCGTGCGCTCCGACCGACTCATCATGCCGCCGCGATCCAGGGCGCAGCGAATGATTCATCAGGTTCCTGTGGAGCCCCACCTGTCTGTGGCTCCCCTTTACTCTCCGACACCGGGCAGTCGTTCCTCAGGGCGCCGATCCGGGCACCAACCGGTGCCTTTCGGGGGCGTCCAGTAACGGGACGAGTTCTCGTTCCTCGAAATCCAGATGCGATTCCAGCTCGGCGACCAGCTGGTCCACCGTGGTGAGCAGGTCGCGCGCCCCGGAGTTCACCGCCGCGCGCAGCCGGTCGAGCAGCGCGGCCATGGCGTCATGTTCGACCCGCACCCGCGCGAGGGTCCGCGCCAGCTCCGGATCGTCGACGCCGGGGAAGGCGAACATGCGGGCGTCCTCGGTGCGGTGGTGGGTGTCGAGCCCGTGGCAGAGGGTCAGGCAGTTCATCCGCAGCTGCGCCCCGAGCACCGATCCCGACCTGGCCACCTCGTCGCGCACCAGCCGCAGCTCACGGCGGAAAGCGTCGTGGACCAGGCACAATCCCGCTCCGGGCGAGCTCGCTTTCGGTGGTCCGGGCGCGAGCCGGCGCAGCGCGACGACCGGGATGACCCTGGCCGTGGACCGCTGGTCGACACCCCAGCCGGGGTCGACCTCGACGGCGCGGGCGAACGCGGCGTCCCGCTCGGCGCCGGTGAGCACGGTGGCCTCGGCGTCGTAGACGAACACGCCGTCCTCGACCACGACCCTGGGCCGGGCCACCAGGTCGGTGAACCAGGCCGGGTGCCGGGGCGACCCGCCGGCGGAGGCGACGACCAGGACCCGACCGCCGCCGTCGGGCAGATACCTGATTGGAACGGTGTGGGAAAAATCCGACCCCGCTCCAGTGGTCGTCAACAACAGCAGTCGAGTACTCTGCCAATCACCACCCACCCGGCCATTGTTGGCGCGGAACTCCTCAATGATCTGCCGATTATTCCGCATGCTACCCCCGACATCAGGAAGAGAACTCTCCGACGGTTACACGACCATTGACCTCCGGGAAATCCCGTCAAGCCATATTCACCCACTCCGGAGCGGATATCATTCGAACGGTCCAATCACACTCCGTGCGCATCCCGACGCGGCGGAGTGGCCACCCCGATGGAGCCACCACGATGACGAGCGTGTCCACCGACACCGAACTGATCGTCGACCCGGCCACCTACCTCACCGGCGTTCCCCACGCGTCGTTCGCCCGGCTGCGCGCCGAGCACGCCGTGGTCTGGATGGACGAACCCGCGCCAGGAACCGGGTTCTGGGGCGTGCTGCGGCACGAGGAGATCAAGCAGGTCCTCCGGGACACCACGACGTACTCCTCGTACGCCAAGGCGACACAGATGTTCGACCCGCCCAACGAACGGGCGCTGACGTTCATCAGACAGTCACTGCTCAACCAGGACCCGCCCCGGCACACCGAACTGCGCAAGCTGATCTCCCGGGCGTTCACCGCCAAGGCCATCGCCCAACTCGAGGACCGGATCACCAGTTGGGCCAACCAGTTGGTCGACGAGGTCGCCGGCGACGGCGCGTGCGACTTCTCCTGGCTCGTCGCCGACCTGCCACTGCGGACCATCGCCGAGATCTTCGGCGTGCCCGACCAGGACCGCTGGCTGATGAACGACTGGAGCAACCGGATCATCGGCTACCAGGACCCCGACTACGCCACCAGGGCCAAGGCCAACGCCGGCGGCTCGACCGCGATGGCCAGGCGGGCGATGGTGCTGCGCCCCGAACCGGACGCGGACGGGCGGCTGCCCAACCAGCGCACCCGGGCCGGCATGCCCGACCTGTTCGCCTACGCGCGCGACCTCGTCGAGTGGAAACGCGACCATCCCGGCGACGACGTGCTGAGCAACCTCGTGCGCGCCGACCTGCCGATCGCCGAGTTCGAGAACATGTTCTGGCTGTTCCCGCTGGCCGGCATCGAGACCCTGCGCAACGGACTTCCCGGCGGGCTGCACACCCTGCTGTCCGAACCGGACACCTACCGGGCCGTACGAGAGGACCGTTCGCTGCTGCCTGGCACGATCGAGGAGATGCTGCGCTGGTGGTCGCCGATCATGCACTTCCGCCGCACGGCCACGGTGGACACCGAACTCGGTGGGCAGCGCATCGGCGCCGGTGACAAGGTCATCGTCTGGTTCACCTCGGGCAACCGCGACGAACGAGTGTTCCCCGAGCCGGACCGCTTCGACATCACCCGCCCCCAGCGCGACCACCTCAGTTTCGGCAACGGGCCGCACTACTGCCTCGGCGCGCACCTGGTGCGGGTCCAGATGCGAGCGATGCTCACCGCGGTGTTCGACCGTCTCGGCGAGGTCCGGTCCGCCGGGGAGATCGCGCGGCTGCGCTCCAACTTCCAGAACGGCATCACCCACATGCCCATCCAGTGGTGACCCGAACCGCCAAGCCGGTTGACAGACCTCGCACCATGAACGTACGTTCATGAACAAGCGTTCATCACGAGAGGTGAGGTCATGGTCAACATCGTCAACACGGCGCAGTCCGAGGCGTGGAACGGGTACGAGGGTCAGCACTGGGCGGACAACTCCGACCGGTACGACGCGGTCAACAGCGGTTTCAACCACCATCTGCTCAACGAGGTCCGTGACCGCGACCGAGTACTGGACATCGGCTGCGGCAACGGTCAACTGACCAGACTCGCCGCCGGCCGGGCGGAGCGCGCGGTCGGTGTCGACCTGTCCGCGCCGATGCTCGCCACCGCGCGCGAACGCGCCGAGGGCGTGCCCAACGTGTCGTTCGAGCAGGGCGACGTGCAGGTCCATCCGTTCCGCGACGGGTCGTTCGACCTCGCGGTGAGCCGGTTCGCGGTGATGTTCTTCGCCGATCCGGTGGCCGCGTTCGCCAACGTGCACCGGGCTCTCGCGCCCGGCGGGCGGCTGGCGTTCCTGTGCATGACCGCCCTCGCCGGCACCGACCTGGGCACCGTGTTCGCGTCGATGGATCTCCCCCAGCCAACGGGTAGGGACGGCACCGGTCCGACCTCGTTGGCCGACCCGGACCGGACCAGCGCGATCCTCGGCGAGGCCGGTTTCACCGGCGTCAGCTGCACACGCGTCGAGGCCACCCAGCACTGGGGCAGCGACGTCGCCGACGCGACCGGGTTCCTCGCCGCCTGGGGTCCGGTCCGGTACCACCTCGGGCTCGCGGGCCCGGAGGCCGCCGCGAGGGCACGGCAGGCGCTGGCCGAGGCCCTGGGCCGGTACGCGACCCCGGACGGGGTGCGGCTGCGCGGCACCGCCTTACTCGTCACGGCGTCCGCGTAGTGGCACCGAGGAAGGCCGCCGCTCTCCGGGACGGCGACCGGAGCCTGCGCGAACACCTCATCGACACGGCCGAGCGGATGATCGCCGACCACGGCACGTCGGGCCTGACCGTGCGCGCCATCGCCCGCGAGGCCGGCGTGGCCGACGGCGTGCTGTACAACCACTTCACCGACAAGGAGGAACTACTCGCCAACGCGCTGCTCGCCCACATCGACACCGTCGAAGGTGGACTGGAGCCATTGCCAAAACCGGGGACGGCCAGCGTCGAGGCCAACCTGACGGCCTACCTGGCCCACGGTCTGGCCCTGCACGAGGCGATCCTGCCCGCGTTCGTGGGGCTGGCGAACCAGCCGGCCGTCCTGGCACGGTTCAGCGACCTCACCGGCGGCCACCAGTGGCGCGACCATCTCACCAGCTACCTGGACTCCGAACAAACCCTCGGCCGAATCACCCCTGACGCCGAACCGGAGGTGGCCGCCGCCCTCCTCGTCGGCATCTGCCACGAGACGGTCCTGTCCATGATGCTGTCACACACCCCACGCGCGACCGCCACCCCGTCCGTCGAGTCCGTCATCTCCACCGTCCTGAAAGGAATCATCGACTACTGACGTGAGTTCCACCCTCCACACGCCCCACGGTCGCCACTCCGCCCACCCCAGCGACGAATCTGCCCTGTCCCAGGTGTGCTGCTGGTAGACCGGTCGCTCATGTCGCGAAAGACTTGGGTGTGTCACGGCAGTGCGCGCATCGGTGGGTACGACGGTTCCGGATGAGGGCACGGCGGGGTTGGCTGATCCGTCCTCTCCTTCGCGCCGCATGCCTTTCCACACGCCGGTCGACGCCCGCAACAGGTTGAACCGACGCCGGTTCCTCGACCCCGCCGGCAAGAACAACCGCCAACCCCAGCGGATCCACGCGCGCTGGCCAGGTCACATGATCCACCTCGACGTCAAGAAAAGTCGGTGTCATCCCCGACGAGGGGAGGCTGGCGAGTCCACGGCCGCGGCAGCGAGCAGGCCAAACAGTCACTCCGCGGCCGCAAACGCGGTGGCCAGGCCCGCTACACCTACCTACACACCGCGATCGACGGGTTCTCCCGCCTGGCCTACACCGAAGCACTGCCCGACGAGACCACCCGCACCGCGATCGCCTTCACCCACCGCGCCCGCGCCTCCTTCGCCCAACACGGCATCCGGCGTGTCCACCGGACCATCACCGACAACGGCGCCTGCTACCGCGCCCCCGACTTCGCCACCGTCCTGCGCCGAGCCCGCCACCAACGGATCACGCCACACACACCCCGCCACAACGGCAAAGTCGAGCGCTACCACCGCATCCTGGCCGAGGAACTCCTCTACGCCCACGTCTGGACCAGCGAACAACACAGAACAGAACCACTACACGTCTGGAACGTGCACTACAACTACCATCGACCACAGCACACCACCGCCGGAAACCAGCCACCCGGCTCCACACCGGCGTCACCAACCCCATGGCCTCATACAACCAGGGCACGAAGCACAAGGCCGCCATCATCTGCCTGGCCAGCCGACGCCGCGACACCTCCACGCGATGCCGCGCAACGGCACGCCCTACCGCCGCCCGAACCCACTCCGGTCCTCGCTGCGTCCAGGCAACTACCCGGGGCACCTGCCGTCATCGCGTATATCCTGCGAAAAGGGGTGGACCGGCAGGAGGCACATATGGACGGCACAGCCCTCTACGACACCATCGGCTCCGGGTACTCGCTGGGCCGGCGCACCGACCCTCGCTGGATGACGCCCGTCCTCGACGCGCTGGGGACGGCTGAACGCATCGTCGACGTCGGCGCGGGCACCGGTTCCTACGAGCCGGCGGACCGCGTGGTGCTGGCCGTGGAACCCTCGACCGAGATGCTTCGACAGCGACCGTCTGGGGCCGCCACGGCGGTCCGGGCGGTCGCGGAATCGTTGCCGCTCCCGGACCTTGGGGTGGACGCGGCGCTGGCCGTGCTGACAGTGCACCACTGGACCGACTGGCGTGCCGGCCTCGCCGAGCTTCGGCGGGTGGCGCCCTGTCAGGTGGTCCTGGCGTACGAAACGGAACCGCATGCCGAGTTCTGGTTCGTGCGCGAGTACGTGCCCGAGATCGCGGCCCTGGAACGCGGCCGTCCCTCGGCTTCGGAGATCGCCGACGAGTTGGGGGCGCGGAGCGTGACGGTGCTGCCTGTCCCGTGGGACTTCGTTGACGGCGTCTTCCCCGCGTACTGGCGGCGGCCCGAGGCCTATCTGGACCCCCAGGTCCGGCGATCGTGCTCGGCGCTCGCGCAGACCGACCCTGCGGCCGTCAGCCGAGGCCTGGGGCGGCTGCGGGCGGATCTGGAGTCGGGGCGGTGGCACGAGGAGCACGCCGCGTTGCTCGCCCTGGAGGAATGGGATGCCGGTTTTCGACTTGTCGTCGCCCGGTGAGTTGTTGCCCATCGAGTCGTTGCGGTGCTGTGCATGGTCACCGCAGGTCGCCTTCCACCACTGAGGTCAGCGCCGCACCCGCTCGCCGGCGAGCAGTGTCGCGACCGCCGCGCCGGCCAGGTACCGCGCTTGTCCGGGCCACGGGGGAAGGCCTGTCCAGGCCCAAGCGGTGACACCGACTCGGTCGCGGGGCGCTGGCGGTTGCCGTTGCGGGAGACCGCGTCGGACGGTGGGGGGCAGACCCGCCACCGTCACGTCAGGTGTGTCCGTGGTCAGGTCGAACGCGGCGAGTCGCAGCTTCACCCGATCGGCTACTCATCTCCTCACACCCCCACACATCCCACGACCCGCCCCCAAGTTGTCCACACCCCATCCGACACCCCCTTCCCCACCCACTTTCCCGAAGTAGAATGGCCTTGAGGGGTGCCTCCGGAGCGGGTGGGGGACGTCTGGGTAAGGCGACCGAGAAGCCGCAGATCGGTGAGAGCGGTCGCGTGAGCGGCAGTCGGCTCGGGGACGACTCCGGGTTCGGCGGTGTACCGGTCTGTTCGCCGTCGGCGATCTGACACCATGGCCAGTCGTCGCGGCCGCCGCCGGGGTGGGATTGGTAGGACTTCGCTGGCTGACGCCCAGGCTGCCAACGCGTGCGACCCTCGTCAGGACACCGGACAAGCACGGCGGACGACGCATCGCATCCCAGGAGTAGCAGGGCGAGGCCGGGCTGCCCCGCCCGCACGACGACGCCCGGCCTGCGGCGGTGTCGAGTTCTCCCGGAGGGCGACTGTCGTGGGTCAGTCGGTTGTTCGGGGTTCCGGGTGGCTCAGGCCGTGTTCGGCAATGTAGGTCCTGGCGTTCTCGACCTCGGACTCGATGTTGGGTTGGAGTTTGCGACGGAGGATGGGGTTGAGGAGCCAGCGGAACGCTCGGGCCGGCTCGATCGTCATCGTCCTGGTGACCAGGGTGCCGTTGTCCACTGGTTCGCAGGCGAAGCTGGCGTTGAACGTCATCAGGCGGTGCCAGAGTTTGCTCTTGGGCAGCGGGGCCAACCCCACGTCCACACGCTTGCCCGGGGTGAGGACCGCCTCGGCGACCATGGTGGGAACCAGTTTGGGCGACGGGCTGGGGATTCCGGGCATGCCGGGGTGGAACTTGAACTCCACCCGGTTGCCGTCCCGGCGCACCCAGTCGAAGTTGCCCAGTTTGTCATCCACCTGGGAGTAGCGTTCCACGTCCAGGACGAACTCCAGGAACTCCTCGGGTTCGCATGCCATGGTCTGTTGCGCGCGGGCTTCCACCATCACCGCATCCTATCGTCGATTCGGGTGCTTGCTCAGTTGATCACGTTGGCGGCGGCCATCAACGCGGCTCCGGCCCACGCCAGGCGGCGGCCGATCAGACGACCCAGCAGGGGGTTGCGGCGCAGGGCAGCCACCCGGAACTGGACGATCCTGGCGGCGAAGACCGGAGCCAGCACCACGGCCAGCAGGAGAGGCACGACGCCGGCCACCACCAACGCTGCCACGGCGATCAGGTCGGCGACGGCCAGCACGCCCAGGATGCCGATGTAGGCGCGTTCCCCGGCCAGGGTCGCCAGGTTGATCCTTCCCACGCTCTTGTCGGTGTGCAGATCGCGGAGGTTCGAGTAGAACGACACCATCATGAGCCAGAACGCGAACAGCGCGCCCTCCACCACCAGCGTCAGGGTCACGCCGCCGGTGAGGGACCAGAACGGGACGACGACCAGTTCCGCCGTCCACAGGAACAGGACCAGTTCCTGGAAGCCGATGTGGCTGAACTTCAGACCGTACGAGTACTGCAACGACACCGCCACCCCGGCCACCGCCACCACGACCAGCCACAGTGGATGGTGGGGGGCGGCGAGCATGCCGGTCAACAGCAGGGCCAGGCCGACCAGCACGCAGCCCCAGGCGAAGCGCAGTGCCTGCGGCAGGTCCAGTTCACCGGTCACCAGCGGCTTCCAGCGCAGACGACGCAGGGCGCTCGGGTTGTCCCGATAGTTCCTCGCGTCAGTGCCGTCCCGGTAACCGGTGACGTCGTCGAAGGCGATGACCGCGCAGTGGATCAGGAAGTAGCCGACGGCCATCAGGACCAGCAGCGGCCACGTGGTCGCGTCGGTGACGACCGCCGCCGGGAGCAGGGTCACCACCAGGAGATGGCCCAGGTTGTAGTCCAGGAAATAGATGTTCGACAGGTGAGCGTAGGCCCGCACGGACCTCGTCACGGGAGAAAGAAGGTCGACCATCGTGACGCCTCCCATCACTCAGATGATCTGGATGCGTTGCATGTGACGGTTCGTCGAACCGGTGAAGCGGTTCCGGCCGTGCAGCAGGGCGTGGTTCTCGGCCACCACGATGTCTCCCGTGCGCCACGCGTGCTCGTAGCAGTACCTCGGGTCGTGCAGGCGTTCGCTCAGCTCCGCCATGACCTGGACCGCCTCCTCCGACGACGGGCCCTCCACCGTCAGGAACAGCGGGTTGCGGTACTGCGCGGGATCCAGCGGCTCGGCGTACCTGATCGTGGTCTCGCCCGTCGTCGGGTGCTCGGCCAGCACCGGGTGGGACATCGTGCCGCCGTAGTGGGCCAAGTGGTCGGTGCGGTAGGTCACCGTGGTCCGCGCCCACAGGTCACGCAGGGCCGGCGGCGCATCGCGGTAGACGGCTGTCGCGTCGGAGAACACGGTTTCGCCGCCCGCGCCGGGGTCGCAGCCCTGGACACACTGGAACAGGAAGAACCTGGGGGCCCGCTCCGACCAGGCACCGTCCCAGTGGAACGGGACATCGCCCGAGTCGAACAGGTAGTTCTTCGGATCGTCCTGGACGACCAGGTCCAGGATCGTGCCGAACTCCCAGCGCATCAGCTCGCCGGCCGCCTCGCAGTACCGTTCCAGCTCCGGCACGTCGAGCAGGCCGTAGCCGCGCAGGACCAGCACCTTCGCCGACAGGGTCGTCGCCAGCAGGCGCTCCACCGGCACGTCCGCCAGGGTCATTCCCTCGGCCGGGGCGTCGACCAGACGGCCGAACGGGGCCAGGTCGGTGCCCTCCAGCAGAGCTTCCCGAAGTCGCGGGTTCACGATTCTCCTTCCGGCGTGGCCGGGTCGATGCGGCCGGGGTTGATCGGCTCGTCGGTGACGAAATGGCTGGGCCGGCTGTTGCGCCACACCAGCCGCGCGCCCAACCGCTCCGCGTACGACCGCTTGACCAGCGTCTGGCAGCGGCCGTCGTCCAGGACCACGCCGTGCCAGGGGGTCAGCCAGCTGTCGGCGGTGCGCAGCAGGTGGAAGCCGATCTTGGTGTCGTGCGGGTCCTGCGGGTGGATCGACAGCCGCACCGCCCCGGGGAAGACCTCCTCGACCACGCGGCTCCACGCCTGGCTGCGGCGCACCACCTCGTAGGCGGTCAGCTTCGCGCGGTTGCGGCGCTGGGTCGTGCTCAGCTCGGCCAGCAGCACCGCGTGGTCCTCGGTGATGAACCGGTGGATCCCGTTGAACATCCTCCTCGCCGGCGCCCGGGAGCGCACCGCGTCGCGGATCTCGTCGACCGGCTCGGCGTACTCGGCGAGCAGGCGCGCGCGCCGCTGGTCCAGGGTCAGACCAGGCATGGCGTCGCGCAGCCCGTACAGGCCCACGGCGCCGCCGCCCAGAGAACGGATCATCCGCAGCAGCTCCGCGCCGTACTCGTCGACATGCGCGTCGTCGATGCCCAGGGCGTCGCTGAACACGTGCCCGTCCGAACAGATGGTGACCACCGCGCCCGGCGCGTACACCGCCGAGATCTGCTCGCAGAACCCCTGCACCGACTCCAGGGCCAGGTACTCCCCCAGGTCCGGCAGCCGGCCGACGGTCTTGCGCCGGTTGCGCGACTTGGCCGGGAACGCGGGGATCACGAAGTGCACCGGCTTGCCGGCCGCCACATAGCGGTCAATGGTCTCCCGGTGTGGGGCGAAGCAGTCCCGGCACGGCGACAGCGCGCACGGGTCGGTCGGGTCGGCGGCCCGGCGGCGGCGGAACACGATCCGCAGGATCCGGTCGGCCACCCCGTGGTCGGCGGTGTCCGGCGGGCCGGGGTGGGGCAGGGCGACGGTCCTGGTCATCACGCGCCTCCGGACGCGGTCGGGACGGCGGCCGGCGGGGCGAGCGGCTCACGCCAGCGCGCCGGCGGCTCGGACAGCGGCCAGTCGCGCGGCTGCGCCGGCAGGTGTGCCAGGCCGTCGAGTTGCAGGCGGCACCACGGCGAGATGTCCAACGCCCCGGTGTCCACCAGGGCACGGAAACCGCGCCAGTCGATCCACGCGTGGTCGCCGACCTCGGCCGGGTCGGGCACCGGGTCGGTGTCGACGAACGCGGCGAAGACCGGGCAGATCTCGTACTCGACGATCCCGTTGTCCATGACCGCGCGGTACCGGAAGTCCGGCAGCACCATGCCCCACCGGCTCGGGGTCAGGCCCAGTTCGTCGGCGAGGCGACGCAGCATCGCCCCCTCCATGGTCTCCCCCGGCTGGGGGTGGCCGCAGCAGGAGTTCGTCCAGATCCCCGGCCAGGTCCGCTTGCCGCTCGCCCGGCGGGTGCACAGGAACTGGCCGCGGGAGTCGAAGACGTAGCAGGAGAACGCCAGGTGCAGCGGGGTGTCCCGGCCGTGGACCGCGCTTTTGTCCGCCGTCCCGACCGGGGTGCCGGCGTCGTCGACCAGGATCACGTGTTCCATCTCGCCCGCCTCCGGGATGTCAGGCCGGCCGCGCCGGCGCCGGCGCGTTCTTCCGCGACCACTGCTGCTCGAACTCGCGCATCATGAACGAGACGACGTCCACGACCGGGTCGGCCGCCTTCTCCGGGGTGCCCGAGTCGTAGGGCGGGTGCGGGTCGTACTCGAGGGCCAGCTGGATGCCCTGCGCGAGCTCGGGGACGGTGAGCTCGGCGACCAGTGCCAGCGCGAGGTCCAGGCCGGCCGAGGAGCCGGCGCCGGTGGCGATCCGGTCGCCGGTGACCACGCGCTGGTCGCTGGGCGCCACCCCGTACCCGGCGAGGTCGTCGCGGAACAGCCAGTGGGTCGCGGCCGGGCGGTCGCCGAGCAGGCCGGCGGCGGCCAGGACCAGCGTCCCGGTGCACACCCCGACGGTCCAGCGGGTGTGCGGGTGCGCGTCCCGGACCCAGTCGACGACCGGGCCGTTGTCCCTGGCCTGGGCGATCGAGCCGGGGCCGCCGGGGACCAGCAGGACGTCCGGGCGGGGCACCTGCGCGAACGTGGTGTCGACCTCGACGCGCAGCAGGCCGTGATCGTCGGCCACGGTGCCCCTCTCGGCGGCGCAGAGCACCACCTGGGCGTCGGGGACGGTGGTGAACACCTGGTAGGGCCCGATGACGTCCAGCGCGGTGAAACCGGGGTACAGACCGATCGCGATGATCACGAAATCCTCCTGGTGACTGTTCGAGCCATGTCAGCGGTGGAGCACGAGCGGCAGGACATCGGGTCCGCGAACCACCAGGGACGGTTTGTAGGGGATTTCGTCGCGCGCGCCGGCGAGGGTTGTCCGGGAATAGCGCGCGAGCATCGACTCGAGCAGGATCCGGCTTTCCAGGCGGGCGAGCGCGGCCCCCAGACAGTGGTGAATTCCGTGCCCGAACGCCAGGTGCCGCTTGTCCGCGCGGCCGAGGTCGAAGGTGTCCGGGTCCGGGTAGTGGCGGCCGTCGCGGTGGGCCGAGCCGACCAGCAGCAGCACCGGCTCGTGCGCGGGGATGGTGGTGCCGGCGATCTCCAGGTCCTCGGTCGCGAACCGCCACAGCGAGCTGGACTGTGGGCCGTCGTAGCGCAGCGTCTCCTCCACGGCGTCGGCCGTGGTGTACCGGCCGGCGCGCAGGGCGGCCAGCTGGTCGGGGTGGTCCAGCAGCGCCACCAGCAGGTCGCCGACCAGCCGGATCGTGCTCTCGTAGCCGGCGACGACCAGGCCGATGGTGGTGGCCAGCAGCTCGTCGGCGGACAGCGCGCCGGACTCGTCGCTGGCGGCGACCAGCGCGGAGAGCAGGTCGTCGGCCGGCCGGGCGCGCTTGCGGACGACCAGTTCCTCGGCGTAACCGAGCAGCCGGGCGGCGGCCTCGGGGACCTGGGGCAGCTCGGCCGGGTCGGCGGTGAACACCAGGTCGCCCCAGCGCCGCAGGTCGGCCTCGTCGCCGGGGTCCGCGCCGAGGACCATGCAGATCGACCGGACCGACAGCGGCGCGGCGAGGTGCGCCATCACGTCGACGGGCTCGCCGGTGGGCAGCGCGTCGAGCAGGTCGCCGACCGTGGCGCGGATCGCCGCGTCCCACTGGGAGATCCGCGCTGAGGTGAAGGTGGCGGCGGCCAGCCCCCGCACGCGGGTGTGGTCGGGCGGGTCCAGGTTGAGCATGGTGCGCTCGGCGACGGTGCCCGCGCCGAAGGCGAGACCGGCGGCCAGGAAGTCCGGCAGCGCCGTGCGGTAGTCGCTGCTCAGCCTCGGGTCGGCGAAACCGGCGCGGACGTCGGCATAACGACTCACCACCCACACCCGGACGTTCGCCGGCGGAACGGGAACCGGGATCACCGGGGCGTTGTCCCGCAGCATCGCGTAGAAAGGATAGGGGTTCCGAAAGAACTCCGGGGTGAACACCTCGGAATGCGGTTGGAAGAATTCCCCGGCTGCGGCGCTGGTTTCGACATCGGTCGTCATCGGCGAATCTCCTCCCGATTGTGAATCGTGGCGAGAGTATTCAGGCTTCGAGGCCACTGTCGACCGATCTCAAGCCGTCCTCGACGCCCGTTCCACCCCGTCCCGCGGGGACACCCACCAGGGAGAATTCGGACAATCGCCGCCGCTGACCGAAACCCGGCACTCGACACGCTCGGACGGGCTGGCCTACGCTGGCCGCAGGTCCGAGGTACGGGGAAGCCGGTGTGAATCCGGCACGGTCCCGCCACTGTGACCGGGGAGTGCGGTCCGCACGCACGCCACCGACGGAAGTCGGGAAGGCAGCGGGCCGCGCGGCGATCCGGGAGTCAGGATACCGACCGAGGACGACTGTGTGTGTCCACGAGGATGGAGCTGGCACATGACGGTTCGCGTGCGTGACCATGTCCGGCGGTAGCCGGCTGGCGGTGCTCATCGACGCGGCCAGTACCCCACCGGACGTCGTCGGCGGGCTGTTCGCCGAGATCGCCCGCTACGGCACGGCGCAGGTCCGGCGCGCCTACGGCGACTGGACCGGGCCCGACCTCGGCCACTGGACGGGCCAGCTGCTGGAGCGGGCGATCCAGCCGGTCCAGCAGTTCGTGCACGACGCCGACCGCAACGCCACCGACGCGGCGATGGTGATCGACGCGATGGATCTGCTGCACTCCCAACGGTTCGACGCGTTCTGCGTGGTCACCAGCGACGGCGACCTCACCCGGCTGGCCGGGCGGCTGCGGGAGTCGGGCCTGACCGTCTACGGCTTCGGTGACCGGTCGACGCCCCGGGCGTTCGTGGTGGCCTGTGACCGGTTCGTGCGCACCGAAGGGCTGCGTCGCCCGCGCCGGCTCGACGTCGACGGCGCGGTGGCCGACCGGCTGCGCGCGGCGGTCGACGCGACCGCCGGCAGCGACGGCTGGGCGTCGCTGGCGACCATCGGCAACACGATCCTGGACACCAGCCCCGACTTCGACGCCCGCGACTACGGCCACGTCAAGCTCAGCGACCTGCTCGCCGCGACCGGGCTGTTCGATCTGGACCGGCGCAGTCCCGGTGACGGCAAGCCGGACGTGGTCCACGTGCGGCACCGGCAGGCGGCCCAGCACCCGGCGCCGAGGGTCGTGTTCCGGAGCTGAGGGGTCACTCCGGGAGCGGGGTGTCGACGAGCAGGTCGAAACCCAGGCCGCTGGAGCCCTCACCCCGACCCTGGCCCCGGCTGGCGCTGAGCCACACCGCGACCCGGCCGTCGCGCCAGCGGGTGCGGTTGAAGGCCAGCGACAGGCGGGTGCCGGCGGCCGGCACCTCCTCCTCGTTGACGAAGTACTGCTCGCCCCGGTCGAATCCCTGGCGCAGCAACGAGGTTCGCGGCCGGACCGGTTCGCCGTCGACGACGCCGGGCAGGGCGGCGCGCTGGAGCCGGATCTCGCGGTTGTCGCCGGGGACGCGGACCGGGATGAACGGGATCCAGTGTTCCGGGATGCTGTTCATCGCCTGGTAGGACAGGGCAGCGCGCGGCGGGTCGTCGTCGTCGGCGGGTGGCGTGGGGTCGACGAGGCGGCGGCGGTAGGCCACGATCTCGGCCGCCGCCTCGCTTCCCCGCCTCGGGTCACCGGTGGGCTGGCGGACGGTCTGTTCGATGCCCCACACCAGGTTCGCGTTCTCGTCGCGGATCAGCGCCACCTCCTCCAGCGCCGGCCCGACGGCGACCTGGGGCACGCTCGGCGGCAGGAACAGGTCGGTGTCGGCCGGCACGTCCCGGTCGCCGATGGTGTCCAGGGTGAACATCGACCAGCGCTGCCAGTCCTGGTCGGCCCCGGCGCCGGCCGGCACCAGCCACTCCCGGGCACCGAACACGTCGGTGACCACCAGGGCACGGACCCGCGCCATGGTGCCGGCCGGCAGATCACAGGGCAGCTGGTACCAGTCGTTGCTGAACACCAGCGCGAACTCCAGGAACACCAGGCGCGCCAGGTCGGTGCTCGACGGGCGGACCGAGGCGAAGTTCGTCCGGCCGTCCTCCAGCGCCCACCACCGGGGCAGCGGCATCCCCGAGTACCGCACGGGCGCCGGGAACACCGTCCTGGACAGCGTCGGCCCGGCCGGCGCGACGCCTCCCAGCGGTGGGCCGTCCTGGTCGACCGAGAACGCGTGCCAGTCCAGTTCGCCGCCCGGATACTCCTGTGCCGTCACGACTTTCTCGCCGCCGCCGGACGCGGCCAGCGACACCGAGAACCGGTGTTCGAGCCGGCTCGGGTCCCAGGCGGTGTCACCGTCGGGCCGGTCCGGGGTGACCCCACCCGGCTGGTCGATCAGCGCGTCGAACCAGGCGACGAGCCGCTTGCCGGCGTCGACGAACGCGGCGTGGTGCAGCAGCGGGATCGTGTTGATGCCGTCGTCGGCCTGACCGCCGCCCTTGACGTGGAGGTACAGCGGGTAGCCGTCCATGCGGCGCCCGGCGACGGCCTGCATGGTCGCCCACACGGTCGGGTTGGCCCGCTGGGTGGCGTCCGCGTCGGTGGGCAGCGTGATCGGGTACCGGTTGGCGTACTGCTGCTCGAACTTGAAGACCACGTTGCCCAGCAGGCCGAACCGGTCGAGCAGCTTGAACCAGCGGTGCCCGATCGCCAGCCGCAGGTCGAAGCCGAGCTTCTCCTGGCCGTAGGTGAACGGGAGCCGGCGCCGCTCGGCGACGGTCTCCAGTGGACGGTCGGTCGGCAGGTCGGTCGGCGGTCCACCGTGCGGGCGGAACCGGGAGGGCCGGGACTGGGCCAGCGAGTAGGTCGCGGTCACCGGCGAACCGCCGTCGGTGCCCCGGAACTCCCCCAGCTGCCACTGGCGGGTCAGCAGCCACAGCGGGTCGCGGACCTCGGCGCGCAGCGCGCGGGTGAAGTCGGTGGTGCGCGGCCGGCCCTCCAGGCGGTTCCACACCCCGACGGTGGGGTCGCGGCGGGCGGCGAGGTCGTCGGCGAAGCTCATCGGCGGGCCTTCCAGCGCAGGTTGGCGGTGGCGAGGTCGGTGCCGACGGTCACCTGCCGCCGGGTCGCCGACAGGACGGTGGCCGGCAGCAGGTGCGCCAGCGCGCTCCCGCCGAGGTGTTCGGGCTCCACCGCGCGGGTCCTGGCCAGGTCGAGGGTCTCGGTGACCGCCTCGACCAGGTCGGTCAGCGCCCACGCGCCACCCGGCACCCGTTCCGGCGGGACGACCAGCAGCATCGTCTGCGGCGGTTCGGAGTCCGGGCCGTCGTAGTGCACGGCGATGCCGGTGGTCTCACGCTCGGCCGGGACCACCTCGGTCCACTCGTCGAGCACCAGGCCGCACTGCCGGCCGCTGGTCAGGCCGGTGGCGTAGTGCGCGGTGAACAGCAGGCGGTCCTGGTCGAGCGGGTCGGGCAGGTTCGGGTCGTGGGCGAACTCCAGGCCCAGCCAGTGGTCGCCCTCGACCCTGGGCAGCTGGATGGGGGTGAGCTGGGGTTCCTTCCAGCCGAGGATGCCGGTGCCGAGCAGCCCTCCCGGGCCGAGCAGCGCGTCGGCCAGCAGGATGGTCCGCTCCCAGAGCCTGGGCTTGTCACGGACCCTGGCCAGGCCGTGCAGCCAGTCGTCGACCGGGAAGTCGCGGGTGGCGCGCAGGTGCTCGACGAGGTCGTCGCTGTCGTCGCGGGCGCGGCGCCACTGCTGCATGACCGGCGTCGGCGGGGTGAACTCGGGCACCACCAGCACGTCCTCGCCGAGCAGGCCGGTCAGCGCGTCGGTCCCGGCGCGGACCCGGTCGGGGCCGGTGGCCGCCTGGTCGTAGCGGTCCAGGGCGGCGGTCGCGGCGGCGCGCCGGGCGTCGAGCTCACCGGCGAGTTTCCCGGCTCTGGTCAGCAGGTCCAGGCCGAGGGCGACGATCCGGTCCTGGTAGGGGGTCAGGTCCAGGCCGATCGGGTCGTAGTCGGCCGGCGGGAGCTTGCCGGCGACCTCGGTGAGCAGGCCGCTGATGGTCGTCCTGGTGGTGCCGGCGACCTGGGTCAGGCCGGTGACCCGGCTGGTGAACGCGGTCCGCAGGGTCCGCACCCTGGTCCGCAGCTGGGTGGGGGTCGCCGGGCGCGGCGCGGTGGTGGTCGTGAGCAGCCGTTCGGCCCGCTCCAACAGCAGGAACCGGTCCTCGGTCGGCGTCGAGGCCGGCAGGCGGTCGTACTGGTCGAGCAGAGCGTTGGCCTTGGCCAGCGCGCCGGCCATCCGCGCCGCCAGTGCCGCGACGGCGGCCAGGAGCTCGGTGAACTGGGCGCGCCGCCACAGGGTCAGCTCGCTCCAGCCGCTGCGCGGCAGACCGAACCCGCCGGCGGTCGCGGCCAGCACGGCGTAGCGGGTCAGGTAGGTGTCGATGCCGGCGAGCACGTCGGGCCGGTCCGGCGGGGCGCCCTCCGGGTACAGCTCGCCGAGGTCGGCGACGAGATCGGCCACGTCCTCGGCGAGGTCGTCCAGCGAGGCGAGCACGGCGGCCGGCCGGTCCCGCGACAGCGACACGACGTCGTCGGCCGCACGGTCGACGGCCGTGGCGCCGGCGGCGGGGGTCAGGTCGCTGGCGCGCAGCGGCCGGGCGGTCGTCAGCAGCGTGCGCACGGCCGCGACCAGCGGCGACAGCTCGAAGAAGGTGACCTTGTCCGGGACCCGGGTGGTGTAGTCGATGCTCAGGACCCGGTCCGGTCGGGGGTTGGACTTCGCGACGACCACACCGATGATCCGGTCGTCCAGGTCGGCCATCGCCGCGTCGTCGGTGGGGCGCAGCGTCGACAGCAGGTCGATCGGCGACAGGCCGGCCTCCTCCTGGCTGACGTCGCGGTGGTCGGCGGTGCCGTTGGGTTTGGTCCAGCTGACCCTGGCGACCACGTTCGCCGGCTTGGGCAGCACGGCCGGCAGCCAGTCGTTGACGGCGGGTTCGGCCTGCGCGCGGGGAGGGTTGTGGCGCAGCAGCGGGGCGCCGTGGTCGGGGCCGAGACCGGGGGTGAACTGCACGGCGAGCCGGTGGGTGAGCGTGGTGCCGCTGCGCGGGGTCTCGACCACCGACGGCGCTGGCGGCAGACCCTCCCTGGTGTAGGCGTCCAGCGCGGCCGAGGCCCGTTCGGTGTTGCCCTGCAACGCCTGGTGGGTGCCCTCGGCGACGGCGAGGTCGGCGACCGCGTCCTGCACGTCGCGCAGCGCCAGCACCTCGGCGCGCAGGTCGAGGACCTGCTGGCCGGTGGCGTCGGGCAGGTCGTCGTAGCCGTACGGGTAGTCGTCGGCGCCCTCGGTGGGGTCGGCGGCGCGCAGGTCGTTGGCGCGCCGCAGCAGTGCGAGCCCGTCGATGACGTTGCGGGCCTCGACCTGGTCGATGCTGGTGGGCACGGCCGGGTCGTCCGGGGTCGGCGCGGTTTCGTCGATCTTGTTGGCACGCAACGGGAACTTCAGGCGCAGGGCGGCGATGAGCGCGTCGAGGCCGGCGCGGCGGTCGTGCAGCCCGCGTTCGAATCGGTAGCCCAGCAGCGCGGCCAGCGACTGGCCCTGGCGCATCCCGTCGGCGATGGTCAGCGCCAGCCGGACCCGCTCGGAGCTGAGGTTGACGGCGAACACGTTCTCGCTTCCCCGCGCGGCGTTGGCGAGGTAGCCGGCGCGCAGGACCGCCGCGGTGCGGGCGTGTGCCGGGGACGGGGCGTGCACGTAGCCGTCGTTGTGCGGGTCGATCGGGATGGGGTCGGTGCCGAACACGGCGGTGAGGTCGGGTGGGACGGTGGCCGTCCGCGTCGGTTCGTCGTTGGGCGTGAGGTGTTCCAGCACGCCGTAGGCGCCCAGGTGCAGGCCCTGGGTGGGGGTCGCGGTGCCGTCCTGGCCGTAGCGCAGCTCGGCGAGGCGCTCGTTGGCCAGGCCCAGGCGCCAGGCGTCGAGCCGGTAGGTCGCGCAGTCGACGTGCTCGGCGAAGACCCGCTCCAGTTTCGCCGTGGACAGTCCGGCCAGGACCCGCAGCGCCGCCGCCTGCTCGGCCTGGTCGGCGGCGGCCGGGTGGATGTCGAGGACGTCGCGGAGGTACTGGTGCACCAGCAGGTCCTGGCCGCCGGTCAGTGCCGGGTCGGTGCTGTAGAGCGTGCGGTAGCGGCTCTCGCTGGGGATCGGCTGGCGCCCCGTCGCGGTGCGCACGTGGACGAACGGGGCGTCGCGGGTGTCGGGGACCTCGGCGCCGGGGGTGGCCAGCGCGAGCCGGCGCGCGGACTCCGCCCACGCCAGCAGCACGGCGTGCCGGGCGAGCAGGTACAGCAGCGACTCCGGCGGCAGGTCGTCGGTGAAGCCCCGCTCGTCGCGGATGGTGTCCAGGTCGCTGTCGGCGAGCCAGGTCAGGTAGTCGTGGCCGTCGGCGGTGTACGGGCGGATCAGGTTGGTCTCCGACAGGGGCCGGTCGTCGACCACCGGTACGAGCAGCGGGTGGGCGTCGGCGGCGAACAGGCGGCGCAGCAGGTCCGGGTCGGTCGCCGTGCCGGCGCCCAGCCGGGTGAGCACGGCGCGCAGCGGCGCGGTCAGGCCGGCCAGTTCGCCGTCCAGTTCACCGTTGGTGGCGGGGCCGGCGAGCGCCTCGACGCTCTGGGCGTAACGGAAGCGGTACTCGGCCGAGGTGGGGTGCAGCGCCAGGATGTCGAGCAGGGTCTGCTGCCGGTCGGGTCCCGGGTCGTCGAGGCTGGCGACCTGGGACAGGGCCGCGGTCCAGTCTGCGGCGAGGTCGGTGAGCACGGCGTTGAGGGCGGCGCGGTGCGGGGCGGTGGCGGGGAAGACGAGCCGGGAGAACACGGTCGTCGGCAGGATCCCGTAGGGCTGGCGGCCGATCTTCACCGCCGGCAGCGGGCCCCGGCCGGACACGTTGGCCAGGAAGAACTCCCGCGTCTGGGCGATCTGGTCGCCGGTGAGCACGCCGTTGAGCAGCGCCGGCAGGTAGTTGCCCCAGGTCGCCGGCCACAGCACGGTGTGCGCGGCGCGGGCGTCGCGCCGGTCGGTGCCCCCGGCGCCCGGCACGCCGGTCAGCACGGCCGGGTCGAGGCCGAGGAGGTCGGCGAACCACTGGCCGTCGGTCCTGGTGGTCTCGTCGGTGGTGGCGGTGAACCCGGCGGCGGCGAGCCCGGAGTCGGCCTCGGCGAAGCGGTCCTGGCCGGCGGGGGCCTGTTCGGAGTTGTTGGTCGGCGTGCCCTGCGGCAGGAAGGCGAACCCGGCCGGGCTGTGCAGCTGGTCGGTGAGCAGGCCGGCGAGGGCGGTCGCGGTCTGCGCGGGTGTGGCCTGTTCCCGCAGCCCGACCACGACCAGCCGGTCGAGGCCGCCGGGGAACTCGGCGGTGCGGGTGATCCGGATGCCCATGCCGGCGGTGACGGCCTCCTGGAACTCGGTCAGCCAGCGCAGGTTCGGTGGCACGAACAGGGTTCCGGCGGTCTCGTCGACCCGCAGCTGTGTCGGCGACGGTTCGCCGGGGTCGGGGCTGACGGCCAGGCCGGGCCGGACCGGCTCACCGGTCCTCGCGAACACCTGGGTGCCGCCGGCGTAGCCGTAGAAGGTGAACCGGTCGGGCAGCAGCGCGGCGGTCGCGGCGACCGTCCACGACCGTGGCGCGATCTGGTCGCCGGGCACCGCCGGCAGGACCAGGAACGCCACCACCACCGCGTCACCCGGTGTGGCCGGCGCGGCGTCCACCCCGGAGGGCCGGCGGGCGCGGATGGCGGTGGCCCTGGTCGCGCCGACGGCGGCCAGCAGGGCGATCTCGGCGTTCGCGAGTGCGGCGCGGTCGCCGTGCGCGCGCCACACGGCGGTCCAGTAGGCGACGGTCGCCGGCCGGTCGGCCGCTGCCGGCGGTTGCTCGCTGACGATCACCAGCACGGCCGTGCCGGCCGGGACGCCGACCGGACGGTCGGCCGGGTTCGCCGGGGCACGGGCCCCGAGCAGCCAGCCCGCGCGGCCGGCCGGTACCCGGGTGACCAGCTGGTGCCAGGCGGCCTGCTCCCCCACCGGCGACCCGCCGCTGGCCCACAGCCCGGTCCAGTAGGCGTCCAGGGCGGCGAGTTCGGCGGCGGTGGGTCGCGGCTCGAACTTGTTCACCGACCACTCGTCGGGGAACACCCGGATCAGCAGTTCGGTGGGGGTGTACCGGGTCTCCACCCGGACCGGTCCGAGCAGCACCGGGAAGTCAAGGCTGAGTGGGGGCATCCGGCAACATCTCCTGTGCGTGCATGGCCACCAGAACCGGTGCCTGGAAAAGGATGTAGGCGACGTCGGCGGAGCTGATGTCCGACTGCCACGCCCGGACGTGGTCGTCGTCGGCGCGCTGCTCGGTCTTCTCCTGGTCGTCCGGGTCGTGGTTGAACGGGTCGAGCGTGACCCGCGCGCCGCTGTCGAACCGGATGAACCCGCGTGCCGGCGGCGGGTCGACCCGGCCCCAGGTCAGGTCGTTCCACACCTCGACCGGGCCCGGCCCGCCGGGCGGGTCCTCGTCCACCCCGAACCGGGGGTCGCCCGGGCGTTCCTTGAGGACGAAGAACCAGCCGAGGTCGCCGTTGTCGCCCCGGGCGGTGGGCGCGTCGAGGTCGAACCCGAGCAGGTAGATGTCCGGCTCGACCTTCGCCTCGTAGATCGGCAGCCGGACCAGCGTGCGCGGCGGGTCCTCGCCGGTCGGCAGCGGCGCCAGCTCCCGCTCGCCGCTCGTGTCCGGCACGCCGGGCTGGTTCGGCTTGTCCGGCCAGGCGGCCTTGTGCGCGTAGACGGCGGTCGTGGGGTACTTGCGGAGCAGGTCGCCCCGGATCACCAGCACCAGGTTCGCCGGCGGCGGCGGGTCGTCGGGTTCGGGCTGGGGGTTGGGGTTGTTGCCGAGCAGGGCGGTCGGGCCCCACCGGTGGATCGGCGGGATGTCGTAGAGCCGTTCGCGTCGCTGGTCGGCCGACTCGCCGGGCAGGGCCGGTGCGGCGCGCGGGTCCCAGAACTGGCGGAACGGGGTGCCGCGCAGGTCGGTCGGGAACTCGCGCCAGAGCATCTCGCGGGCCAGTTCGTGGTTGAGGCCGACCAGGTAGGACTCGATGAAGCGGCGGTCGTTCTCCAGCAGGGTCACCGAGTTCGGCGGCAGCAGCCCCAGGTTGGGCACGAACGTGTCGGTCGACATCGCCAGTAGCTCGGTGTACATGGGTGTGTCGAACACCGGGTAGGCCATCACCTCGGTCAGCGTGTTGTCCTTGGGCGCCAACCGGTCCGGCAGGTTCACCGAGGCGAGGATCTCGTCGAGGACGGTCGTGTCGGCGTTCAGCCCGGTGAACACCGAGGTGGTGGTGCCGGCGACCTCCAGCTTCGGCCGGTCCTCGTCGTCGTCGACGGCCGCCGCCCGCAAGGTCTCGTCCAGGGCGCGCAGCGCCCCGGCGAGCACCTCGTCCGGTTCGGCGAGGGTGCCGGCGGGCAGGCGGGCGGCCAGCATCGCCGGGGTGACCAGGCCGGCGGGGGTGGCCGGTGTGGGCGCGGCGGCGATCCGTTGTTCGTCGATGCGGGTCACCAGGGTGTCCAGCGAGACGCGCAGGGTCTTCATCAGCCGGGCACCGGGGCGGGTGATCCGGCGCATGGGCGGGGACACCGGGGCGGCGGCGACCCGGCTGCGGGACACCTTGAACCCGACGGCGAGCAGTTCGTCGGCGCCGGCCGTCTCCGGGCGGTCGAGGACGGTCGGGTGGGCGGGCGCGGTGAGGGTCAGCGCCCGCCCGTTGGCCAGCGGCTCGTCGTCGGCGACTCCCGGCACGGTTCCCGACTGGGGCTGGAAGTGCTTGGCGTGCAACACGGTGCCGATCTCCCTGGCCAGCTGGGCGGCCCGGATCCTGGCGTTGGCCCGCTGCGCCTCGCCGAGTTGCTGCCAGGCGGCGGCCATCAGCTCCTCCTGGCGCGCCTGGACGACCTTGGTGCCGAAGTGAGCGGCGACCCGGTAGCGCGGGTCGAGGTTGAGCCGGTGCACCCAGTTGTGCAGTTGGGCCGGCGGCACGGGGGTGCCGTCGGGGCGGGTGATCAGGGTGGAGGTGAGCGCGTGCCAGCGGCCGTACAGCGGTGGGGTGATCACCGGGTCGACCTGGTCGGCGAGGTCGGCGAACCCGGTGGCACCGGTGGCGAGCGCGGTGTTCGCCTCGGCGGTGGTCTGGTGCTGGTAGGCCTCGGCGAGGTTGATCAGTCCGGCGAGCGCGCGCTGCCACTGGTTCGGGTACGGCGGGGCCGGCGGCACGGGCGCGGGCGTCGGCGGCGGCTGGGGACCGTAGTAGTTGTCCCAGTTCTCGTACAGGTCGATGACCGCGTCGGAGTCGGTGAGCCGCAGCGCGCCGCCCAGGCGCAGCACGCCGTCCGGCTGGGTCGGGGTGGTCAGGCCGGGCAGGCCGAACCCCGGGGAGCGGTGCGCGTCCATGTCCCGCAGGCCGATCGGGTCCAACGCCTCGACCGGTTTGAGCAGCCGCACCAGGTACTCGAAGTCGCCGGTCGTGGAGGTGACGAACGACCAGCGGTGGTAGTAGGGCAGCTGGCCGGGAAAGGGCATTCCCGGTTGGCCCCAGGCCGGTGTGGTGGCCGGGATCGCGGCCGGCACCAGACCCAGCCCGGCCTGCCGCCCGGTCTCGAACGCCGGCACCAGGAACGCGTGGTAAGTGGTGCTCGGCCGCAGGTGCCGGGGACAGATCACCCGGCAGCACGCCGAGTCCGGCTCGTCGCGCAACACCCGTGCGAGGGCGCTCAGCGAGGTGCCCATCGCGAGCGGGTCGTCGATCGCCAGCGGGGTGTCCAGCGCGCCGTTGACGTGCACGTGCGCCCACGCGCCCAGCTCGCCCGGCGGCTGGAGCGCCTCCGGGGCGGTGACGGTGACGAACGGCAGCGGACGGCCGTCCGCCACGCCGTCCTCGAACTCGGCGACCCCGGTCTCGGCGCCGTCGGTCAACACCACCAGCGCCAGCCACGGGGCCAGCCGCCGGGTGGCCGCGTCCGGCGCGGCCGGGCTGTACCGCCAGGCGTAGTCCTCCTGGTAGAACTCGATGTGCGCCAGGTAGTTCGGCTCGAAGTCGGTGGCGAAGGGCCGGGGTTCGGTCCGCGAGATCGCCCGCGGGTCCACGCCGAGCACGTCGCCCGGCCCGTAGAGCCGCACCGGTTGTTCGACCAGCCGGTGCGGTGGCGGGGCGCCGGCGGTCAGCGGGTCGCCGGTCAGGTCCAGGCGCACCGGGACGGTCGCCCGCTCGATCCCCGGCGGGCCGGCGATCCTGGTCGAGAGCCCGGCCCGCAGCCACGGCAGGAACGAGTAGGCGCCGGCGCTCACGTTCCGCTCCGTTCGGCCGATCCGGTCAGCTCGACGGGACCGGCCGCCGCCGCGAGACCGGTGCGGGCGACGCCGCCCGCGACGAGGACCTTCGCGCCGGAGGACGCGGCGGCGAACGCCCACCGGCCCTCGTCCAGGCCGGCGTAGGGCGTCCACGCCCCGGCGGCGAACCGCAGCGCGCCCCGGTAACCGGTCTCGTTGGTCTCGTGGTCGGCGCCGCCGACGACCAGCACCGCCCCGGAACCCAGCGGTACCGCGCGGTGCAGTGCCCGGCCGGCCGGCATCGCGGCCACGTCGTGCCACGCGCCGGCGGCCAGGTCGTAGGCCTCGGCGGTGGCGCGGGCGAACGGGTCGTAGCCGTCGCCGGCCGGTCCTGGCGCGCGCCCGCCGGTGATCAGGGCGGTGGTGGCGCCGGTGGCGGTGGCGGCGTGCGCGCTGCGCGGGTGGCGCAGGCTGCCGGTGGGTTGCCAGGTCGCGGTGGCGGTGTCGTACAGCTCGCAGAACGCGAGGTCGGCGTCCTCGTCCGGGCCGACCGGCACGCGACCGCCGCACACCAGGACCTTGGCGCCGCTCTGCAACGCGATCGCGGTGTGCCAGGCGCGGGCGTCGGCCATGTCCCGCTCGACGGTGGTCCAGGTGGTGGTGGCCGGGTCGAACAGCTCGGCCGAGCGCAACGCCATCAGCCCGCCGCCCGGGCGGGCGCCGATACCGCCGGCGACGAGGACCTTGCCGTTGGACAGGGCGACCGCGCTGTGCGCGAAGCGGCCGACGGCCAGCTGGGCGGTGACGGCGGTCCAGGTGTTGGTGGCCTGGTCGAAGATCTCGGCGGTGCGCAGCGGGGCACCCGCCGGTCCGGCGCGCCCGCCGGTGACCAGGGCCCGGCCGTTGGCCAGCGGGGTCAGCGCGTGCAGCTGCCGGGCGGCGCCGAGCAGGGCGGTGGCCTGCCAGCTGCCCTGCGCCAGGTCGAACACGGCGCTCTGCTTCACGCTCACCCCGGCCGCGTCGGCGCCACCCGCGACGAGGATCTTCGTGCCGCCGGTCAGTGTCACGGCGGTGTCGTGCTGGCCCTGCCAGCTCGCGGCGACGGCGTAATCGGGGGCGGCCGACCACTCGTCGGCGAGGGTGCTGGTCATCGTGATGCCTTTCCGGTCATGGCAGGTACAGCTCCGCGGTGGTGGCCAGCTCGTCCTGGCCGGGGGCGGCCGGCCCGGCCAGCGCCCGGCCGCCGGCCACCAGCACCCGGCCGTCGGCCAGGTCCACGGCCGGGGCGTCCCAGCGGCCGGTGTCCAGTGCGCCGGTCACCGTCCAGGTGCCGGTCGGGGGGTCGAACACGGCGGCGGCCCGGTACCCGGCGGTGGCGCCCGGCCGGCCGACCCCGCCGAGCACGACGGCGCCGCGCGGGGTGCGCACGCAGCGGTGGCCGCTGCGTCCGCCGCCGGGCAGGTCGGCGACCCTGGTCCACGCGCCGGTCGCCGGGTCGTACACCTCGGCGGTGGCGAGGGCCTCGACCCGGTACGGGACGGCCGGCACGGCGTCGCCGCCGGTGACCAGGACCCGGCCGTCGGGCAGCAGGGTCGCCTGGTGGCCGGCGCGCGGGTCGTGCAGGTCGCCGGTCGCGGTCCAGGTGCCGGTGGCCGGGTCGTACAGCTCGCAGAACGCCAGCGCCCGCTCCCCCGCCGAGCCCCCGACGACCAGCACCGTGCCGCTGTCGTCGAGGGCGACGGCGACGTGCCCGGTCCGGGCGTGGTTCAGCGGCCCGGTCGGGGTCGCGCTCAGCGTGGCCGGGTCGAGGAGTTCGGCCGCCGCGAGGGCCGCGCCCCGGCCGCCGGTACCGCCGGCGACCAGCAGCGTGCCGCCGGTGTAGGTGGCGGTGTGGCCGGCGCGCGCGGCGGTCAGCCCGGTCGCCGGGGTGGTCCAGGTGCCGGTGGCCGGGTCGAACACCTCGACCGAGGACAGTGGCGCGGCGGCGGTGCCCAGCCCGCCGGCGACCAGGACCCGGCCGCCGCTGATCCGGGTGGTGGTGTGCCGGCGGCGGGCGGTCGTCAGCGGGCCGGGGGCGGCGGTGCCGCCGGCCCAGGTCCTGGCCACCGGGTCGAACAGGGCGGTCGTGGTGACCGCGGCGCCGGTGGCGTCCGCGCCGCCGGCCAGCAGGACCGTGCCGCCGGTCAGCCGGACGGGGTCGGTGCCGGACACGGCGACCGGCGGCGACCCGGCGGCCGACCACCGGCCGGGTTCGGCGAGCTCACCGCCGCCGGTTTCGGCCTGGCGCAACACGTGCAGCTGCCCGGCCAGGGTCGGGTCGGCGGCGACCCAGTCGGCCAGGGCGTCCTCGGCGGAGGCCACGCTGCGGAAGCTCGACGAGGTCGCGCTGGCGGTGGCCGGCGGGAACGCCTGGAGGTTGTTGCGCAGGTGGGCCACGACGTAGCGGTCGCCGGTGATCCGCACGGTCTGCTCGGCGGCGAAGGGCTGGCGCTGCCGGGACTCCTGTTGGGACAGTGGGGATCGCGCGGTGCTGCTGCCGGCCAGCAGCTGGGTGAACACGGCCGGCGGCGGACTGTACAACCGGGACGGTCGGGTCGCCGCCGCCCGCACCCGGAACCCGCGCGCGGCGGGCGTCGACGGGGCCTCGGTGTCGATGATGGACAGTTCGTAGCGGGCGCTGCGGCGGACCACCCTGGGTGAGGCGAGGGCGCCGTCGGCGGCCACCAGCTCCACCCCGGCGTCCTGGTGTTCGTAGGCCGGCCGGGACAGCTTCGTCGCGTCGTCCATGTCCTGGAACTGGGCCATCGCGAACTGGTCGCCGGTCACCGACGCCTGGGCCAGGCCGCTGCCGGGCACCGGGGCGAGGGTGAACCGCTTGCCGTCGCTTGGCCGCTGCCCGCCGACGCGGTCCAGGCGCACGTCCAGCGGGATGGCCCGCTGCTGGACGAACAGGCTGCCCAGCGGGTGCAGCACGAGGTCACCGGGCGGGAGCTGGCGCAGGGTCACCAGCGGGTCGCCGCCGCCGGCCGGCAGCCGGGTCCGCCAGCCCTCGGTCTTGCGGACCTCCCCCTCCAGCAGGGCGAGCACCTCGACCGGCGGCAGGGTGGTGGTGCGCTGCTCGCCCCAGGTGATGTCGAAGTCGGCGGAGATCTCGAAGAACAGCAACGAGATCGAGCCCCGGCCGTGCGCCCGCCACGGCGAGATGCCCTCCAGCTGGAGGTACAGGTCGATGCTGAACAGGCCGACGCCGAAGGCCTTGAGCGACACCCCGGCGGAGATCTCCACGACGAACGAGAACGGCGAGAACCGGAACAGCGCGTCGAAACTGAGGTGGCCGGTCAGTCCGAAGTCGTCGAAACCCAGCCGCAGCTCGGCCTTCGCGCCGAACTGGGCGGTGTTGCTGGTGACCGCGAAGTAGCCGGACACCCGGATCAGCCGGCCGGGCGCGTTGAGGATGTCGATCGAGAGCCGGGGCGGCACCGGGAACGGCAGCGGCGGCGGCGTGTACGCGGGGTGGAACCCGCCGACCGTCAGCACGAAGTCGGGGTCGGCGCTCCAGTCGACGAGCAGGCCCATGCCGCCGTCGATGGTCAGGGTGAGAATGTGCGAGTCGAACAGTTTCGCGAAGAACCACAGCCGCGACCGGTCGACCTCCAGCGCGCCGACGAACTCGACCCGCAGCGCCAGCAGCGGCACGTCCTTGCTCGGCAGCACGCATTCGAGCACGCCGAGGATCGCGATGGTGCCCGGCGGGATCTCGACGATCACCCCGAGCGAGACGCTGACCAGGGTCGGTGTGCCCCAACCGATCTTGGCCATCGGGCCGACGAGGAAGGTGCCGTCCTCCGGCGGGAAGAACCTGCGCAGGTCGCTGATGATCCGGGGCGCGTTGGCCACCACGTCCTTGGGGAACATCACCGAGTCGATCGAGCCGGAGACCACGCCCTCGGTCAGCGCGTCGAGGTCCATCCGCCGGTTGAGCCCGAGGATGCCGCCGACGCCGAGCAGGGTGAACCCGAACCCGAGTTGCAGACCGGTGCCGAACTCGGCGGTGAGCACGATCAGCAGCGAGAAGCCCTGGGAGCCGTCGGGCATCCTGGTGGTGATCAGCCCGATCGCCTTGACCTGGACGAACCCCGCGAACGTCAGCTCCAGCGCGCCGGCGTACTCGCCGCGTTCCGGGTCCAGGTACAGGAAGCCGCCGCCGCTGACGATCCCGGCGTCGACCGACAGGCCCACCCCGGTCGGCGCCTTGAAGCCGAACGTGACGTCCAGCGGACCGAGGTTGCCGCCGCCGTCCGGGAACCGCAGCTGGGCCAGTAGACCGACGCGTTCGACGGCGGCGGTGAGCGGGCCGAGCGCGGCGGTGAGGTTGGCCGACAGCTCCAGCGGCACCCCGTCCGGCCCCGGTATGGCGACCAGCTGCAGCGCGGTGAGGTCGACCGGGCCGAGTTCGAGGTGCAGCGGGAGTTGGACCTGGAGCCCGGCGCCGCCGTGGAAACGCAGCCCGTGTTCGGGGTCGAACGCGAAGCCGACGGCGAACCCGGCCTCCAGCCGCGCGCCGCCGAGCAGGGTCGCCAGGAACCCGTCGGCCGAGCCGGCGTCGATCACCAGCTTCCCGCCGGTCAGCTCGCCGTCGATGGTGGGCACGCCGGTCAGCCGGCCGTCGGCGAACTCCAGGTCCAGGCCGGCGCGCACCTCGACGCCGCCGATCTCCAGCCGGCTCCCGCCGGCCACGCCGACCAGGACGATCGGCTCGGGCGGGGTGGCCAGCAGGGCCAGTTCGCCGCGCAGCGCGGCCGGGCCGTCCGGTGGGGTCAGCTCCAGCTGGAACGGTGGCCGCAGCGATCCGGTGGTGCCGGGCGGGATCAGGCCGGAGGCGGTCACGTGCAGGACCCAGTGCGGCGGCACGACGTCGACGGTGGTGTCGGCCTCGACGCCGATCGGCAGGACCACGCTGACCGCGAGGCCGTCGCCGTCGACGGTCAGGTCGACCGCCCAGGCCTCCAGCCGGGCCGGCTGCCCGCCGGTGGCCGGCTCGAACAGCACCGGCAGCCGGGCGGCCTCCAGCAGGTCACGCAGTGCCGCCAGCAGTTTCTCGCCGTCGAGCGCTCCGCCCCAGCCGTAGCGGCGGCCGAGCTGGCCGATCGGGTCGAGCAGCAGCCCCGGCAGCTGGTCGAGGCGCAGCTCGACGCGCTGGTGGTCCACGCCGGCGGGGTTGGCCGGGTCGGCGTCGACCCTGGTCACCTCGGCCAGGCCGAACAGTCCGAACACGCCGGTGAGCCGGCCGGCCGGGTCGGCGACGTGCAGCACCGCGAGGTCGAGGAGCTTGCGCGGCAGGTCGGCGACCAGGTCGGCGACCTGGTCGGCCGGCACGCCGGGCAGGGTCGGGCCGACCGTGCCGATGGCGCCGGCCAGTTGTTGGTAGGCCGGGCCGAGCTGGCCGCAGCGGGTGAGCAGTTCCGCGCCGCGTGCGAGGATCCCGGCGGTGTCGCCGGCGGTGACGGCGTCGCGCAGCGCGGTGGCGGTGGGTTCCAGCGCGCCGGTGGCGGTGGCCACGGCCTGCTGCGCGGCCTTCACCGTCGGGTTGGCCACCAGCGCCGGTGGGAACACGGTGCCCAGTTCGGCCAGCAGGTCGAGCAGCCGGTTGCCCGACAGGCGGTTGCCGAGGGCGCCGATCGCCCTGGCCAGTTCCAGTCCCAGCCGCTCCACGGTTCCCGCGCTGTCCACCATGGACGCTCCTCAGACCCTCGTGCCGTCGAACACGTCAAGCAGTTGCGGGTAGGTCAGGCCGGCCAGGTCGGGCAGGCGTGGGACCAGCCAGTCGAGCGCGGCCCGCAGTGCGGGGCTTCCCCGGCGGGCGAGTACCGCGTGCATCCTGGCCACGCAGTCGGCCACCGGCGCGTCGTTGACCGTGGCGGGGAACCGCGCGGTGGTCAGGGCGGCGGTGTCGGGCAGGCGGGCGAGTCGCTGGTGGACGGCGGAGGCGCCGCTGCGGTGCCAGGTGGTGAGCACCTGCCGGTCGTGGTTGACCAGGTCCACCACCTCCGGCCCGTGACGCAGCCAGAGCCGGACCAGCTCCTGACCGAACGGGCTCGCCGACAGGTCGGCGCGCACCCGGTCGCGGACCTCGTGCGGGCGGCGGGCGGCCTCGCCCGGGCCCTGGGCCAGTCCCTGGGCCACGGCGGCTGCGCTGGGCATGCGCACGGCGACCTGTTCGCCGTCGAGCAGCGCGGTCGCGTTCGGCGGCACGGTGCGGATGTCGTTCGGGCTGGTGGCCAGGACCGGGGTGACGTCGAACTTCGGGTCGAGCTGCTGGCGGAACCGGATCAGGATCGCACTCAGCGGCGCGACCAGCGTGGCGTTCACGAAGCCGTCGGTGCCGGGGAAGAACTCCTTGGCCTCGTAGGTCCCGATGCCGGTCAGCATGCCCATCACCCGGGTGTCGGGGGTGACCACGGCCGCGCCGGAGTCGCCCTCGACGGCGAAGTGCAGGCTGTCCGGGGCCGCGCCCTTCGGGATGTGCGGCACGACGACGAAGTGCGCGACCGGGTCCCCCGCACCGGGGTCGATGATGGACGAGACGACCCGCCCGCCGGTCTTCCCGGTGACGTTGCCGTACTTGCGGACCAGGTAGGTGTCCTTGTTCAGCTGGTCGACGGTGGGGTTGGGCGCGATGCCCGCCACCGGACCGAGGGCCTTGATGCCGCCGATGTACTTCGTGCCGGGTCGCAGCCGCACCAGCGCCATGTCCCGCCAGCTGTGGCCGAAGACCTCGCCCTGCACGAACTCGCCGAAGCCGTCGTCGCAGCAGTGTGAGCAGGAGCAGCTCCCGTTCGGGTCGACCTGCCCGACGATCGCCTTCTCGCGCACCGGGCCGGCCACCACCGTCTGGTCGGATCCGGTGCCGCTGAGCTTGCAGAGCACGTGGTAGCAGGTCAGCGCGTAGATCTTCTTGTTGGTGCCGGCGACGTCCTCCATCAGCAGGCCGATGGTGCCCCGGTGGGTCTCGTCGACCCGGCCGGAGATCGGGCCGCCGCCGGCGAGCACCGCGTCCTTGAACTGGGTGTCGATGTCCGGCGGTGGCTGCCGTTTGCCGTAACACTCGCCCGGTGCCGGGTCGGGCAGCGCGGCGTACCGCCGGTTGATCAGGGTGGCCACGTTGGTGGGGTGGCCTTCGATCTCGGCCGGAATCCGGTCCACTTTGTCCACTTCGGACAGTGGGCGTTTGTGGTCGACGTGGACCTGGATCGCGCCGACGCCCTGGGCGACGCCGCCCACCCGTTTCGGCCCGACGCCGACCGCGTTCACCCCGGGGATGCGCAGCAGCCGCTCGGTGGCGCGCGCGGCCGCCGCGTACAGCTCGGCGTCAGTGTCCATGGCGCACCGGCTCTCCCTCGGACTCGTCGGCCAGCGCGGCCAGCAGTTGCGGGTAGGTCAGGCCGGCGAGGTCGGGCAGCCGGCGCCGCAGCCGGTCCAGCGCCGCGCGCAGCGGTTCCCCGGCGGCGGCACGCAGCGCGTCGTGCAGCCGGTCGAGGCAGTGGCCCAGCGGCTGGCCGTTGACCGTCGCCGGGACCGTGAGGGTGCCGCCGTGCAGACCGCGCAGCAGCACCTGGTAGACGGCCGAGCCGCCGCTGCGGTGCCAGACGGCCGCCACCCGGCGGTCGGAGTTGACCAGCTGGCGCAGTTCGGTGGCGTGCGTGTGCCAGAACGCCAGCAGCGCGCGCCCGCCGGCGCTGCGTTCGAGGTCGGCGCCGAGCCGGTCGGCGCCGGCCGGCGGCGGCCCGGCGGCGGTGGTCACCGCGACCGGCTCGGGCACCGGGACCACCACCCGTTCCCCGTCGACCAGCGTGGTGACCGTCGGGCGGCCGGGCACGGTGTGCGAGTCGCCCGCTTCGGTGGCCGTGCCGACGGCCAGGGTCAGGCCCAGCCCGCCGAGCCGGGCGATGACCGTCGTGATCGGGAACGCCACGCCGAAGTAGACGTTCGGCGGCGGGTTGGGCAGCTCGGGGCGGAGCACTCCGGCGAGCGCGCGCCCGAAGTTGAGGCCCAGCACGCGGTTGGCGGTGTCCACCGTGACCGAACCGGAGTCGCCCTCGGCCAGGTAGTGGGTGTGCTCGCCGGCGGGGACCGCCGGGTTGGGGTGCGGCGCGAACACCAGCGCGTCGCGCGCCCACACCCGGACGGGGCCGCCGTCGGGCGGTGGGGCCGGGAACAGCACCTCGGTGTGTGCCGCGACGACGTAGCCGCCGGTCAGGCCGGTGCGCGCGCCGCGTTTGCGGACCAGGTAACTGCGGTCGGCAAGTTGCTGGTTGGTGGGCATCGGCGCGATGCCGGTGACCGCGACGTCGTCGTCGCCGGGGTCGCCGCTGGCCGGCACGCTGGCCTGGCGCAGGTCGTAGCAGTAGCTGGTGCCGCCGTCGACCCTGGCCACCGCCACGTCGCAGTCGGCGTCCTCGACGCCCCCGGCGTAACGGCCGAAGATGCCCTCGGAACACGTCGAGTGGGTCTTCAGGTCGTTCTGCCCGCACACCGTGGTGCCGACCTGCGGTTCGTGGGCCACGGTCAGGTCGTAGACCCGGTCGCCGTTGTAGCGCGGCAGGACGCTGGCGAGCACGTGGTGGCAGGTGAGGGCGTAGACCGCGTTGGGGTCGCCCACCGCGTGCAGCAGGCAGCCCAGCGTGCCGATGTTGCCCTCGACCAGGCTGCCGCGCATGGCGACGCCGCCGGTCAGCGGCCGGTGCCGGGCGTTGTCGACGAAGGTGTCGTCGGTGGCGGGGTAGACCGCGCCGAGCGGTTCGCCGGCCGGGCGGGGGTCGCGCATGACCAGGACGTCGGTCGGCACCCCGTCGACGTCCGGCGGGAGGACGTCTGCCGGGGCGAGTGCGGCCACCGGAACCTTCTCCCGGACGAAGACCGTGATGGCCGCCTGCCCGGTCGGTCGCCGCCGACGAGCTTCGCGCCCACCCCGACGCCGATTATTCCGGGCCGTCCGAGAAATTCCCGGGAGACCCGTTGTCGTAGATTTCTGATTTCCTCGGAGGCCACGGGATCACCTCGATGAACAAATGATCATCCAGCGGCTGCCGGGAATCGGCCTGCCGGTGCGGACAGCATCCTCGCCGGACGGACCGTCGTCAATCGACCGTCCGCAAAAGCCACCCTTTGGGGTCAACGACCGGTGCGCCGCTGCCCGTTCGGGCACGGCGGATCAGCAGCCCGGGAGATGTGACCCGCTCGGGCCGGCGCACATCATGAATCCGTATGCCGACGAGAGACTGGAGATCCCATGCCGTCCAGCTCCGCAGCCGCCACACCACCGATCGTCATCGACGCGCTGCTGTCCGAGTATCCGTTCCCCGGCTTTCTCGACCCGGTTCGGAAACGGGCGGCGGAATTCGAACGAGCCCATCCGGAGTACCGGATCAACGTCCGGGGCTGCTACTACGAGGACCTGCCGACCGAGGTGTCCCGGGAGACGCTGGCCGGCCGGCCACCGACCATCGCCTCCTACTACTCCGGCGCCTCCCAACAGGCCATCGACACGGTCACCGCCGACGGGCACCCGCTGTTCACCTCGGTGGCCCGGGAGATCGGCGGACGCACGGAGATCCTCGGGCACCCGGTCGTCGTCGACGACCTCGTCGACGCCTGCGACGACTTCTACCGCATCGGCGGGGAGATCGTCGCGGTCCCGCTCACGCTCTCGACCATGCTGCTCTACACCAACGCCTCGCTGCTGCGCGACGCCGGTGTGGCGGCCATTCCGTCCACGTGGGACGAGCTGACCTCGGCCTGCGAGGCGGTCGCCCGACTCGACGGCGGACCGGCCCACGCCATCACCTGGCCCAACGATGGCAAGCTGTTCCAGCAGGCGGTCGCCCAGCAGGGCGGGCTGCTGCTGGACAACGACAACGGCCGCGCCGGGCGGGCCACCACCGTCGACCTCACCACGCCCGAGCTGATGGCCTACGTCCAGTGGTGGCGCGACCTGCACCAGCGCGGGCTGTTCCTGCACACCGGCGGCCTGGAGGACTGGGTCGGCAGCGGCACGGCGTTCGTCGAACGCAAGGTCGCCTTCCGGGTCGGCTCCTCGTTCGAGAGCGGCTTCATGGGCCAGGCGGCCGCCGAGGCCGGGTTCGAGCTGGCGGTGAGCGTCCTGCCGCACAACGGGCGGGTCGCCCCGGCCGGCAACTGGGTCGGCGGTGACGCGCTGTGGCTGGCCGAGGGCCTCGACGCGGCCACCCGCGACGGTGCGCTGGCGTTCATCCAGTACCTGAACACCGCCGAGCACGCCGCCGAGTGGCACCGGACCATCGGCTCCACGCCGGTCACCAAGGGCGCGGTCGCGCTGCTGGAACGCGAGGGCTGGTTCGCCGAGCACCCCGTCCACCACGTGGCCACCCGCCAGCTGGACCGCACCGACCGGTCGCCGGGCGCCAGCACCCCGGTCTACCCCGGCTCGCACGGCATCCAGCGGGCCGTCATGGAGGCGATGGCCGACGTGCTGGAGCAGGGCGCCGAGCCGGGCGCGCGGTTCGCCAGGGCGAGTGCCGAGGCGCAGAAGGCACTCGACCACTACACCGCGACCTGTCTGGGTGAGGGTCCCCGCGACCCCGGCTGGACCGCCGTCGGTTCCTAGCCAGGACACCGGACGCCCGGCCGGGTTCTCCCGGCCGGGCGTTGGTCGTTCGGTCCCGGGGGTCAGCGCACCGGGCCCTCCACCGGGCGCCGCGCCGTCCGGTACAGGAACCACTGCACGGCCATCAGGTTGACCACCCAGCCGACCCAGCGCGCGCCCTCGGCGAAGTAGGTGAAGTCGAAGCTCAGCTCCAGGCCGAAGACCACCTTCGACGCGAACAGCGCCCACACGTTGTTCATCACCAGCGCGAAGCTGTACAGCATGTAGCGGCGGTGCATGGCGTAGCGGCCGTTGCGCACCGCCCAGTAGCCGACCACCGTGAAGACCACCCACAGCGTGGTGGACATCGTGACGCCGATCTTGCCGGGCGCCGGGGCGAACGGCATGATGACCAGCCCGCAGATGCCGGCGACGACCGACGCGCCGACGTAGAACCGGCCGCTGATCCGGTGTACGGCCGGGTGCTGGCGGCGCAGCCACGGCCACACCTGCAGGCACACCGTCAGCATGGCGATCGTGCCGAAGATCATGTGGACGATCAGCAGGGTGTAGTAGGGCGGGAAGCTGTCGTGCGGCGGGACCGGTGCCTGCGCCTCCGGGGTGCCGACGAACGGGTTGATCTGCAGGTACAGGAAGGCCGCGGTGATCACCCACAGCGGGATCATCCACGGCCGGCGCCACCACGGCGTCGCCGGTCGGGCGGTCACGGTCCGCTGGCGGGGTAACCCGCCGCCCGGCCGTTCGTCGGGGGCGGCCGGCGGGGTCCGCTCGATGTTCTGGGTCACGGGCTGCTCCTACGGTGTGAAGACGTGCGTCTCGTCGGGCGGCTGGGGTCCGTCGAGCAGGGCGTTGAAGCCCGCCACGATCGCGTCCGGGCCGCTGTGACGGTGCACGGTGAGCCAGCGCTCGGTGGAGGTGAGGAACCGGTCCTCGGCGGCGTGGTAGCGGGTGTAGAACCGCTCCTCGCCCTCCTCGGCGGCGGCCTGCTCCTCCACGATCGGGGTGAAGAAGATCTCCGGCTCCGGCTCGGTCAGCGGCGGGGGTTGCTGCTCGGACAGCGGGTGGGTGTAGCCGACGAGGGCGGTGTGCGCCAGTTCGCCGGGGAACCGGTCGTAGACGGCGGCCATCTTGCGGTGCTCGCCGGTGAAGTCGACGAACACGGCCGGCGCGTACACCGAGGCGGTGGTGAGGTCGGTGTAGCTGGAGACGGTGTCGTAGCAGCCGAGGGCCCGGACGAAGTCGACGTTGCGCGCGGAGGTGACGGCGTTGACCGGCAGGCGGGCGCGGCGGGCGATGAGCTCCTCGGCCAGGCCGATCGCGGTCTTGCTGGAGGCGCTGGTGACCAGGACGGACTTCGCGCCGCCCGCGGCCTGCCCGACGAGGAAGTCGGCGAGGTTGAACGAGGCGGGGAAGATCTGGCGGTAGACCACGCGCCGGTCATCGAGACCGTCGGGTTCGGCGACGCGCTGGAAGGTCCGGTACCAGGTGGGCATGAAGGCGATGTGCTGGGCGGTGTCGACGAACCCGCGCGTGGTGCGTTCGGGGGTGACGACGTGGTGGGTCGCGGCCGTGACCCAGCCGTAGTACCGCTCGCCGGCGGTGATGTCCGGGTGGCGGGAGTCCTCGACCCGGACGAAGCCCCAGACGGGGGTGCGGCCGTAGCCGTCCGGGGAGGGGAAGGCCTCCCAGAAGGGCAGCTCGCTGGCGCCCATCCTGGTGTAGGTGATGGTGTTCATGGTCATGGAGAACTTCTCGACCGCGAGCAGGACCTGACCGTCGGCCAGTCGCTGCCGTGGCGCGGGGCGGACCTCGCGGACCGCCAGGTCGTCCTTCCTGGTCAGCAGTTCCCAAGTGTCCACTGTGGTCATCAAGGCTCTCCTTTGGCGACCTTTCCGCGGCGAAGCCATCGTGGGCCGGACGAGACGCGGCGCACATCTCGCCGCGTGCGCGATTCCCGGTACCGGAGTTCGGCTCCGCACTGCCAAAGATGTTGCGAAGCCCGCCGACCCCGCACCCTGGTGACGCTGGGTAATCACGCGCGAGGCGAGGAGGTATCGGACCGTGACCGCTGACGTCCTACCGACCAAGGCCGGAAAACGGGAATGGGTCGGCCTCGCCGTCCTGGCGCTGACCGTGATGCTGGTGGCGTTCGACTTCTTCGTGCTGGTGCTGGCGCTGCCACACCTGAGCGCGGACCTCGGCGCCGACGGCATCGAACAACTGTGGATCATGGACATCTACGGCTTCCTCGTCGGTGGCTTCATGATCACCATGGGTGGCCTGGGTGACCGGATCGGCCGCCGAAAGCTGTTGCTGATCGGTGCGGCGGCCTTCGGAGCCGCTTCCCTGCTGGCCGCGTACTCCACGAGCCCGGAGATGCTGATCGTCGCCCGGGTCCTGCTGGGTGTCGCCGGTGCGACCCTGGCCCCGTCGACGTTGTCGTTGGTCAGCAACATGTTCCGCGACCCGAAGCAGCTGGGACTGGCGGTCGGCGTGTGGGCAGCGTCGTTCACCGCCGGCGCGATCCTGGGCCCGGTGGCCGGCGGGATCCTGCTGTCACAGTTCTGGTGGGGTTCGGTGTTCCTGATCGGCGTGCCGGTGATCGTGCTGCTGCTGGTGTTGGGCCCGGTGCTGCTGCCCGAGTACCGCAACCCGGAGGCCGGGCGCCTGGACCTGGTCAGTGCCGTGATGTCGTTGGCCGCGATCCTGCCGTGCATCTACGGAATCAAGGAGATCGCCAAGTACGGCCTCCAGCTGGTGCCGACCCTGGCCGTGATCGTCGGCGTGCTGTTCACGGTGCTGTTCATCCGCCGACAGCGACGGCTGGCGGATCCGCTGCTGGACGTGAACCTGTTCCGAATCCCGGACTTCCGCATCGGCATGGTGGGTCTGATCGCCTACGCCCTGCTCTCCGGCGGGGTGATGCTGCTGATGGCCCAGTGGTTCCAGTCCGTGGCCAACCTGTCCCCGCTCCAGGCCGGGCTGGCGTTGTTGCCCGGCATGGCCATGGCCACCGTGAGCTCGATGGTGGCCCCGATCCTGGCCCGCCGGATCCGACCGGCGGTGATCATCGGTGTCGGCCTGCTGGTGGTCGCGGTGATTCTGGTGCTGTTCACCCAGATCGGGCCGGAGACCTCACCCGGGGTGTTGGTGGTCGGCTGGAGCGTGTGGTGTCTGGGTGGCGGGCCCACGGTGGCGCTGGGCATGGGTCTGGTGCTCGGTGCGACGCCGCCGGACAAGGCCGGCGCCGCGGCGGCCATTCCCCAGGTGGGGAACGAGTTGGGGGCCGCCGTCGGGTTCGCGGTCATCGGAACCGTGGCGACGGTGGTGTACCGGGGGGAGATGAGTGGAGCGTCGCCGGAGGAGGTTCGGGAGAGTGTGGCCAGTGCGGTGACGGTCGCTGACCGGGTGCCGGAGACCGTTCTCGAGTCGGCCCGGGGGGCGTTCACCGAGGGGCTTCAGGTCGCCAGTGGGATCGCTGGGGTGCTGTTGGCCGCCGTCGCTGTGTTGATCATGGTGAGGTTGCGGCATGTCGGGCCGTTGGGTTCGTCGTCCTCGTCGTCTTCGGAGTCTTCGGTGGCTGCCTGAGGGTTGGGGTTCTTCACGACCAGGTTCGGGGTTGGCGGTCCGCCGCCAACCCCGAACCTGTCGTGACACCAGGAAAAAGCCGCTGCCCGCCTTGCGGCGGGCAGCGGCGTGCAGACCCCTAACCGATCCGTGACAGGACCACCGGGAGCCCGTCCTTGGGCGCGGGAGGACCGGACCAGTCGGTCCGCAACCGGTATCCCTCCGGCAGGCGCCACGAGAAGTTCCGGACCAGTTGGTGCATCACGGCCTTGATCTGCAGACTGGCGAAGTGCAACCCGATGCACTTGTGCACTCCCCCGCCGAACGGCGTCCACGCGAACCGGTGGCTCTTGTCCTCCCGCCGGTCGGCGGCGAACCGGCCGGGGTCCCAGGTCATCGGGTCCGGCCAGTACTCCTCCATGTGGTGGTTGAACAGCACCGACACGCTCACCGCCGTCCCGGCCGGGATGAAGTGGCCGTGGACCTCCGTGTCCTTCACCGTGCGCCGGGCCAGTTCGCTGATCGGCGGGAAGCGGCGCACCGACTCCTTCATCACCATGTCGCAGGTGGCCAGTTGGTCCAGGTCCTTCAGGTCCAGCTGTTCGTCCAGGGACAGCGACTCCTCGCGGAGGCGGTCCTGCCACTCGGGGTGCCGGCCCAGGAAGTAGATCATCGACGACAGGGCGCTGGTCGTGGTCTCGTGCGCGGCCATCATCAGGAAGATGATCTGGTTGACCAGGTCCTCCTCCGACAGGCCATGACCCTGCTCGTCACGGGAGTGGCACAGGGCGCTGAACACGTCGTCCCCGTCGCCGGCGTGTTTGGCGGGGATCTGGCTGGCCGTGTACTCCTCCAGGAGGCGTCGTCCGCGCAGCGCCTTGCTCCACTGGGTGCCGGGCAGCGGCAACCGCATCATCGTGTACGGGCCGCGGACCGTGTTGACGAACGCCTCGCCGACCCGGGCGGCGTCCCCGGGGTTCCCGATGTCCAGGAAGGTCCCGGTCGACACGTTCAGCAGCGTGTCGTGGACCGCTTCCCGTGCCAGGAAACGGGCGCCTGGCCGCCAGCCCCGCACGTCCCGGGTGATACCGGTCTGCATGCGGCGAAGGTAGCCGCCGAGACGCTCCGGGGAGAACGTGTTCTGCATCAGCCTGCGCCGATGCAGGTGTTCCTCGAAGTCCAGCAGGAGCACGCCCTTCGGGAAGAACGTGCCGAGGATCGGCTCCCAGCCCTGACCGAACGCCTTGTCCCGATTGATCGCCACCAGTTCGGCCGCGTCCGGACCCAACAGGCCCACCTGGCGCATGCCGAACGCCTGGAACCAGTTCACCGGACCGTGGCGTTCGTACTGTTCCTGACGCAACCCCAACGGGTCGCGCATCATCTTGCCGGACACGCCGAGGACCGGTAGGCCGCGTTCACCGGGGATCGGTTTGGCGGTGACCCCCGACGGCACGGGGGCGAACGACATGCTGACCACGTTATCTCCTCAGTCCGGTGTGGACACCGACTCCTTGAGCACCTGGAGGTACCTGGCCACCAGGCCCCCCACGGTGCTCGCCTCGAAACGGTTGCTGTTGAACTGCAACTGGCCCATCATCTCGTTGGTCGTCGGGTCGATGTCGAGCGTCCACAGTGCACCGTCGGGGATGTCGGTACTCACCGACGCTGGCAGCAGACGCCGGCGGATCTCGGAGTACTCCAGGTCCCCCACCCGCTGGGCCGACATCACGAACGGGAACTGGAACACCTGGAACGCGAACACCTGGGAGTCCTCGGCGAAGAACGCCTGGGCCAGGTCCGGAACATCACCCATGATCATCGGGAACGGGATCGCGTGCGAGAACGCCCCCAGGCACGTCCGGCGCACCCGCTCGACCACCTCGCGGAAGCTCTCGCACCCGGCCAGCGACGTCCGCAGCGCGATGAAGTTGAAGAACGAGCCCACCGTGTTCTCGAAGCGCGACTGGCCCCGGCCCGACATCATCGTGGTCACCGTGATGTCGGTCTCGCCGGTCAGCTCCCGCAGCATCACCTTGTAGGCGGCCAACAGCACCATGAACGGCGAACTGCGCGTCGCCCGCGCCAGCTCCAGGGTCGCGGTCGTCACGTCCGTCCCGACCAGGTACCGCTCCACCGACGTGTTCTTCGGCAGGTTCGCCGACCGGGAGAAGTCGCTGGGCGTCGGGATCAGCTTCGCGCCGTCGAGGGTCTCGCGCCAGTACGCGCGGGAACGTTCCAGGGACTCGCCGGCCATGGCGGCCCGCTCCCACGTCGCGTACTCGCGGTACTGCACCACCGGCGGCAGTTCCGGCTCCCGGCCGGCCGACCGCGCGGCGTAGTACTCCGCCAGCTCCTTGATGATCACCTGCATCGACCACACGTCGGCCGAGATGTGTTGGGCGATGAGGACGAGTACCGAGTCGCCGTCGTCGAAACGGCCGAGGACGCCGCGCAGCATCGGCGCCCGCGCGAAGCTGTACTCGCTCGCCTCGATCTCGATCAGCAGTTCCTCCGCCGCCCGGTCCCTGGCCGACACCTCGGTGCCGGTCAGGTCGCGGATCTCCAGCTCCGGCTGGCTGGGCGCGAACAGCTCCGGGTGCCGGGACTGCTCGTCGCGCACCAGCACGGTGCGCAGGATCTCGTGGCGGGTGACCACGTCGGCCAGCGCGGCGCGCAGCGTCGCGACGTCGATCCCGCCGCGCACCCGCCAGCCGTACACGACGTGGTAGCGGGGACCGAACGGGCCCTGCTGGTCACCCTGGTCGAACATGACCATGAAATCCTGGCTGAATGAGAGCGGGATCGGGTCCGCTGACTCGGTACTCATCGCTCACCGTCCGATTTCTCTGGAATTCACGTCAACTGGCGATCGGGCTGCTCTGGTGGGAGATCAGCGACAACGTGCCGTCGGTGCCGCGAACCACCACCCACACCGCGCGAATCCGGCGTTCCGGGGCGATCTCGGTTTCGCCCGGCAGCACGATTCCGCCCTCGGTGATCGCGATCGCGACCCCGGGGGCGAGGAATTTCACGTCGAGCGGAACACCCGTCACCCGAGCACCGGCCAGACCACCCTCGAACGCCCGGCGCAGGTACTCCCGGATCTCCTCGCGGCTGGTGAGCTGGTTGTCCTGGAGCAGCACGCTGCCGTTCTCGGTGAACGTGTCGGCGAACGCGTCCGGGTCGTTGGTCGCCCAGGCGTGGGTGATCCGCTGCGGGATCGTCAGCACCGCCTTCTCGTCCTCGCCGGTGAACTCGCCGTAGAACCCGGTGTCCTCGGGCACCCCCAGCGCCGCGAGGTGCGCCGAGGCCGCACCCCAGGACGTGTCGGTGGCGCTCACCAGCGCAGCGTGGCCCCGGCACCACGCGGGCTGTTCTGGTAGACGGCCAGCTGCCACTGGTCCTCCGAGCGCACGACGACCCAGGTCGAGCGCACGGCCATCGCCGGATCGATCTCGGTCTGGCCGGGGCCGAGGATGCCGCCGTGGGTGCGCAGCAGCGCCGCGTCCTCGGAGACGAAACGGACGTCGACGACCTTGCCGACGACCCGGCTGCCCTTGAACGGGCCGGCGTAGGCGGCGGTCATGAAGGCCTGGATCTCGTCACGGCTTTTCTTGAGCACGTCACCGGGCAGGATCAGGATCCCGTCCTTGGTGAACACGCTCGCGACGGCTTCGGCGTCCCAGCTCGCCCACGAGGTCACCAGACGCAGCGGGATGCTGAGGACCTCCTTCTCCCGCTCGCTGGTGAAGGAACCGTAGAACTCGTCGAGGAACTCGCCGTGGTAGCCAGCCTGCTCGGCCGCGGCTTCGACTTCGGTGCTTGGTGTGACCACGCTGACTCCTTAGTCGAGATCGAATCGAACCGTGCCATCCAATTTCCATCGCCTGTGCGCGGGAGATATCGTCACATAATTCCGGTGGTCAACCCATCTCCACCAGTGCTGAACATTTGCGATAAATAATCAAGAAATCCCGCACCGCACAAGATGGCGAACCATGATGGCGCACGGGACCATGACGTCTGGACAATGGCCACATCCGCACACTCCAGGGAGGCTCGAATGTCCGAGTACAATGGCGAGAAGTCCGCGGTTCTCGCCGCCCTGCGGCGCGCCGGGACGGCATGGGACGACAACGACGCCGACGCCTTCGCCGACGGATTCGTCGAGAACGGCAGCATTCTGTTCGACGACGACCAGCTCACCGACCGGGAGGCCATCCGCGACTACCTGCGCGACGCGTTCGCCGGCCGGTTCGGTGGCACGCGCCTGGTGCAGGACCCGATCGAGGTCAAGGTCCTCACCCCCGACGTCGCCGTCGTGATCACCGACGGCGGTGTGCTGCCGCCCGGCGAGACCGATCTGGGGAAGTACGGTGCGGTGCGTGCCACGTGGGTCTCGGTGCGCCACGACGGCCAGTGGCGGCTGTTCTCCCAGCAGACCAGCCCGGTCGCGGGCTGACGGCGATGACAGCGACACAGCCGGCGACACAGCCGAGACGGCGCGCGGTCACGACCTTCCGGGACCGTCCGGTCACCCTGGTCGGTCCCGAGATCCGGGTCGGCGACCGGGCACCGGACTTCACGGTCGTGGCCACCGACATGTCCACGGTGACGTTCTCCTCGTTGGGCGGAGCGGTGCGGGTGATCTCCGCCGTGCCGTCGCTGGACACACCGGTGTGCGACGCGCAGACCCGCCGGTTCAACCAGGTCGTCGCCGAGCACGGCGAGATCCCGGTACTGACCGTGTCGGTGGACCTGCCCACGGCCCAGGCGCGGTGGTGCGGCGCCGCCGGCCTCGACCACGTCCGCACGCTGTCCGACCACCGTGACCTGTCCTTCGGGCTGGCCTACGGGGTCCTCATCGAGGAACTGCGGCTGCTGGCCAGGGCCGTGTTCGTGGTGGACGCCGACGACACGGTGGTGCACGCCGAGTACGTGCCGACCATCGAGGCCCAGCCCGACTACGACCGGGTCGTGCGGGCCGCCTGGAACGCCGGCTGAGGAGCACACGGTGAAGGCGCCCCTCGCGAGGGGCGCCTTCGTCACGTCGCCGGGGCTCAGTGCTCGACGCCCAGCTTCACCCTGGCGTACTCGCGGACCGCCATGGCGTTGAGGAAGATGGCGATGCCGCCGTGGCTCATCACCGTCGACAGGTCGCGCCAGTGCCGCTCGATCCGCTCGCCGGTGCGCACCGCGCTCGACCCGGCCGTCGGGAACGCGTAGTGCTCCACCGCCCGCCACGCCAGCCGCACGACCTCCCGCACGACCGACGCCAGGTGCAGTTCCCGTTCCCGGGTGAACGCCGCCGGGCCCTCCTCGCACATCCGCTGCCACTCGTGGATCGTGTTCATGATCGCGGCCTCGGCCGTGGCGATCAGACCGCTCGCCTCGCCGTACCAGTACTGGAAGTCCGGGTCCTCGGTGCGCGGGACGATCGGCGGGAACAGGGTGTTGCGGCTGCGCATCAGGTCCTCGTAGGCGTCCACCGCGCCCTTGGCGATGCCCACGGCCAGCGCGCCGGACTCGACCACCATGAAGCTCATCGGCCCGCCGCCGTACATCGGGTTGCCGTGCAGTGCGGCGCCCGGGGTGCCGTCGGTGACCGACAGCAGGCTCAGGTGGGTGTCCATGGCGTAGTGCGCCGGGATGTGACCGTTCTCGATGGTGATGCTGTGCGAGCCGCTGCCCTTCAGGCCCATCAGCGCGCCCCAGTCGTCCAGCCGCCGCCACTGGTCGCGCGGCGCGATGAACATCATCGGCACCGGCTCGGCGCCCTCTTCGGGTGTCACCAGGACGTGGCCGAGGAAGTGCGAGGCGTAGGGCGAGCCGGAGCAGTAGCTCCAGGTGCCGTTGATGGTCCAGCCGCCGTCCGGCGCGCGCACGGCCGTGCCGGCCGGCAGCACCGTCGCGGGGCAGATGAAGTCACCGCCGGCGAACACCTCGTCCTGCACCCGCTCATCGAACAGGGTCGCCACCGCCAGCGCGTGCGCCGCACCCAGCGTGTACATCCAGCCGGTGGACGGGCAGCCCCGGCACAGCGCCATCGAGACGCGGATGAACGTGTCCACACCGAACTCGTAGCCGCCGTAGCGGCGGGGGACGAGGATGCGGTAGAAGCCGGCCTCGCGGAAACGTTCGTGCACGTCGAGGCCGTAGAAGGTGCGCTCCTCGACCTCGTGCTGGCGGGGAACCAGCGTGGCCGCGATGGTCTCGGCGCGGGCGATGACCTCCTCGGGCGTGAGGCCCGGCTCGGGCGGCTGGGGGTGACCGAACTCCGGAACGATCGCGGGGACTGCCATCACGCGTGTCCTTTGGTCCAGGGGCGGATGGCGGCGGCGCCGGTCGGACGGCCGTCACCGGCCGACCGCCGCCGCGTCACCCGCCTCGCTCGGGAACAGCCGTCAGACGTAGGTCGTGTTGGGTTCCAGGCCGCAGATCATCCGCCCGTACAGCTCGTGGTTGGCGTCCGGGGCCATCAGCGCGTGCAGGTTGATCGCCTGGATGTCGCGCAGGATCCGCTGCATGGGCGAGGTGTCGTAGAGCGAGGACCCGCCGCTGGACATGGCCAGCGTCTCCACCGCCGACTTGGTCAGCTTGCAGATCGTGCCGATGTCGGCGCGGGAACGGATCCGCTCCTCCAGCGTCCACGGCTCACCGGTCAGCCCCTTGCGGTCGGCCAGTTCGGCGACCCGGCGGGCGTGGAACTCGGCCTGGTCGATCTTGACGGCGGCGTCGGCGACCCGCAGGTGGGTGATCGGCGCCTCGGCCTGGCTCTCGTAGTTGGTGTAGGTGAGTTTGCGGTTCATCCGCTCGTAGAACAGCTCCAGCGCCGCCTTCGCCAGCCCGACCGGGCCGCCGACCGACGCCGAGTTGGCCGCGCCGAGCAGCGGCACCCGGAACGCGGGGCTCTCGGCGTTGAGCACCGAGGCGTACTGCTCGGTCATCACCGAGGGCAGCGGCAGCACCCGCGCCTGCGGGATGAAGACGTCCTTGGCGACGGTGGTGACGCTGCCGGAGCCGCGCAGGCCACCGACGTGCCAGTCGTCGACGATCTCCAGCTCGGAGATCGGCACCAGCGCCATCACCGGGTACGGCTCGCCCTGCTCGGGCACCAGGATCGCGATGATCTCCTGCCACTGGGCGTGCAGCGCACCGCTGATGAAGCCCCACTTGCCGTTCACGACGATGCCGCCGTCGGCCGGCGCGGCCATCCCGGACGGGCTCAGGGTGCCGCAGACCCGCACGTCGGGGCTGGTGAAGACCTCGTCCTGGACCTCGTCGGGGAACATGCCGACCATCCAGCCGGGGATCCAGTAGACCGAGAACACCCAGGCTGTGGAGCCGTCGCCCCGACCGAGCTCGATGCTCACGTCGACCAGGGTCTGGGCGTCGCACTCGTAGCCGCCGTAGCGCTTGGGCACCCGCATCCGGAAGATGCCGGCGTCGGCGGCCGCCTCGATCGACTCGGGGTGCAGCTGCCGGTTCTGCTCGGTCCAGGCCGCGTTCGCCCGCAGCACCGGGACCAACTCAGACGCGCGGCGTCGCATTTCCTCCCGCGTCGGCACATCCGTGGTTTCCACAGAACCTCCCTGAGCAGTGACCGGGGCCGCGACTGGTCCGTGTCCGCGCAACCGCGTTCCATACTGGAACCCGGGCGGGCGGCCCACATCTCTGCTCGTGCGGACCCCCGCCGGGTAGATTGGGCGGTGGCGGAGGGAGGCGGACATGACGGTCGAGGAGCTGGTCGTCGAGTTCGCCCTGGCGCGCGGCGACCACCCGGACCTGGACCTGGAGGAGATCGCCGCGCTGGTCGTGCGGCGGGGCGGGACCGAGCGGATGCTGGAGTTCGCCGCCAGGAACCTGTCGGACCGGGGTGAGCTGCGCGGTGCCGCGTTCGGCACGGCCGTCGAGTACGTCCTGCGGGTCGTGCTGACCCTGCGCGGCCCGGTCGACTAGCGCGGCGTCAGCTCGAACACCGGGTGCCGGGGCGCCTGCGCGACGAACCGTTCCACCGGGGAGTCCTTGGTGGCGTTGATGTACGGGCGCGACGGCGCGGACAGGACGTAGTAGCGCCGGAGCACCGGACCGGCCTCCTGGGCGGGCAGTTCGCGGACGGTGTACTCGCGGCGGGTGAACCGCCGCCGCAGGACCACGCTCCCGTGGGCGCGGGCGTTGAACACCCACGCGACCGCGCCGTAGGGGGACACCAGCCAGCGCCGGCCCTCGTGCGCGACGACGGCCACCGGTGTCGTGCGTTCCCGGCCGGTGCGTCGTCCGACGGTGGTCAGCAGGTACCCGTTGGGTACCAGCCCGGTCCAGATGAGCCAGCCGACGATCGTGTCGCCGACGCGCAGGGCGCGGCTTCGCCGATAGGTCGTCACGACGGGTCCTTTCGTCAGTGGGCCAGCAGCTGGACGCTGAAGGCGACGATCCAGGTGATCCAGGCGAGTCCGCCGGCGAGCCAGCCGAGCGAGTCGATCCGGCGGGCGGTGGGGTGTCGGTCACCGCCGAGGCTGTAGGGGGTGAGCATCGCCAGGGCGAGCAGCAGCGCCGCGCAGAGGTGGCCGAGCCAGGCGTGCCAGCCGGGGATGAGGCCGGTGCGTTCGCCGGCCGCGCCGAAGCCGACCAGGGCGAGGGTGAGGAAGACCCGGTTGAACCCGCCGAGGACGTTGGCCATGGTCCAGAGTCCGGCGACCGAGCCGGGGGCGCGGGTGGCCGCCGAGACCAGCCCGAACCGCAGCGCCTCGACGACCGCGAACACGGCGCTCTGCATGAGGAAGGCCGCGAATCCGATGAGCGCCAGGGTGTTCGTGCCGGGGTCGTCGCCCCACAGCGTCGCCACCAGTCCCCCGGCGAAGACCGTGGTGCACAACCAGGCGAGCGGCACGATCACCGACGGCGCCCGGATCCGGCTGGCCGCGCAGGCCAGCGAGTCGCTGATCTCGGCCAGGGGGCGGGTGGATCCCGGCAGCGGCAGCCCGGCGCGCAGCAGCACCGGGTTGACGGCGACGAGCATCACCGCGAACCCCAGACCGGCGATGCCCGCGAGCGCGGTCATGATTTCACTTTACTATGCATATATTCAATGTAGCACCGTTCAACTCAAAGGGATCACCGCCCGGAACTTCCCCCCGGCCGACTGTCGCGGCGGCTCGTCGGCGCAGGTGACGGCGACGTCACCGAGCCCGTGCCGCGCGAGCACACCAGTCAGCTCGGTGCGCACCGCCGGCCAGACCTCCCGCGGCCGCAGCCGGACGGTGAGGGCGGCCGGCGCCGCGTGCACGATCTGGATCCGCTCGACGCCGGGGACACGTTCCAGCGCCAGACTCAGGGCGAGCGGCGCGATGGTGACCCCGCCGGGAAAGGTGAGCAGATCGGCGACCCTGCCCTGGACCTGGAGGGCCGGCAGCGGGTCGCCGCACGGGCAGGGGTCGGGGCGGACCAGGACGGCGTCGCCGAGGTCGTAACGCAGGATCGGCTGGAGCCGGTTGGCGAGGTTGGTCACCAGGACGGTGTGCGACCGCTCCCCGGGCGGGACGGGCTGGTGGTCGGCGTCGACCGGTTCGAGAATGACCCAGTCGCTGTTGACGTGCAGCCAGCCGTGCGGGCAGCTGTAGCTGAGGAACGGGCACTCGTTGGCCGCGTACCCGTGGCGGACCGGGGCACCGAAGGCGTCGGCGATCCGCGCGTACTCCCCCGCCGGCAGCCCTTCGGCGGACAGGGCGACCAGGGCGGGGTCGATGCGCAGCCGGCCGGCCTGCTGCTCGGTGGCGAGCAGGGCGCCGAGGCTGGCGTACGGGGAGAGGATGGCCGGCCGGAACCCGTTGAGCGCGTCGACGAGTTCCGGCAGTGGCATGTGGACACCGAAGACACCGATCCTGTTGCGGTGCACAGGGTTTGACCGCAGAGCCGCGGCGGCCGACGCGGCGGCGAAGTGTCCGCCGGTGGCGATCACCATGGCCGTCCGGCCGCCGCGCCTGGCCACCCGGACAACGTCCCGTGGCGTGAGCCAGGCGGCGAGCATGCGGGTGGCCAGCGCCGAGGTGACCGCGACGGCGTGGCGGTCGGACAGGAAGATGCCGGGCGTTCCGGTCGTGCCGGAGGTGGTGGTGACGGGGTAGCGGCCGAGGAACTTCTGGCCGACCCGGGTGGGGTCGCCGACGAAGTCCTGGAGGGCCGCGCGGGTCACTGCGGGGTCGGTCACCCAGTCGTCGAGATGGGGCATGAGCGTGGCCTTGCTGGTGACCGGGAGTTGCCCGGGATCGGTCACGACGGCGGGCAGGTGCTGGTAGAGGGCGCGGTAGTGGGGTGAACGGGTTCGGGCGTGGGTGACCAGGGCGGCCAGGCGGTCACGTTGGCGCCGGGCGATGGCGTCCGGGGCCTGACGGTGGGCCACCCGGGTGTCCCACAGCAACTGAAGGCGACTGGCCATCGTGTCTCCTATACATTCGCACATTGCAATGCGTGCATGTATATCACCGCCGGGGCGGACGGAACCCGCGCCCACACAAAGTGTCGGGGCCGGCGGAGTGACCGCCGGCCCCCCCGTTGCCTACCGCCTGGTGTAGCGGGCGACCCGCTCGTCGGCACCGGAGCGCCGGAACCCGGCCTTCTCCAGCACCCGCACGGAGGCCGGGTTGGACAACTCCACCTCGGCCTCGACCGTGTGCACCCCGGCGTTCCCGAGAACGAAGGCCGTCAGCGCGCCGGTGGCCTCCGAGGCGTACCCGAGCCCCCGCCGCGACGCGACGATGCCGTAACCGATCTCGACGGTGCCGTCACTGGGCGGCCAGAACAGACCGATCGACCCGACCACCAGCCCGGTGTGCCGTTCGATGACCTGCCGGTGGCCGAACTCCCCCAGCCACAGCGGATGCTCGGCGAACAGACCGGCGATGACCCGGTCCCCCTCGGCGGGAAAGTCCTCCGCCCAGTGCGGCGGACGCTGACCATCCAGGACAGCGGTGACCTCAGGGTTGCTCCATGACCGCAGAATGAGACGGTCGGTGATCAGAGACACGCGATACTCCGGTTTCGTGACCGCGCGTTATCCTCGCGCGGAACGGAAAAGGGCAGGCTGAAGACGGCCACTGACAGCCATATTCATCTACCTCCCTCACCTCTCGCGTGCCGCCGCACGATACCGGGGTGGAGACGCACCAGATCCCACTGCCCCGAGATCTGAGCCACTGACCACTCACGGAACCGCGCGCCAGGAACCGACATCCACTCCACAGCGCCAGATACAGTACAGCCAAGGAGTGAGTACCACATGGACTTCGGTGTACTGGGCCCCCTGGCCGTCTGGCAGGCGGGCACCCCGGTCGACCTCGGCACCCCCAAGACCCGCCTGGTCCTCGCCATCCTGCTCACCCGTCGCTCGGTCCCGCCCGACACCCTGGCCGACGCGATCTGGGGCACCCACCCGCCCAAGAGCGCCACCAAGAACGTCCACAGCTACGTCCACCGCCTCCGTCAGGCCCTCGGCGACCGCATCACCCGGGACGACTCCGGGTACCTGCTGCGCGTCGACCGTGACGAACTCGACGCCGCCCGGTTCGAGGATCTGACCGCGCTGGCCAGAACGGCGCTGGTCGCCGGTGAGCTGGAGCGGGCGCGGCGGCTGTTCGGCGAGGCCCTCGGCCTGTGGCGCGGTCCGGCGTTCGCCGGCACGGTCGACGTTCCCGAGCTGGTTCCCGAGGTCGCCCGGCTGGAGGAGCTGCGGCTGTGTGTCGTCGAGGAGCGGGTCGACGTCGACCTGCGGCTGGGGCGGCATGTCGAGCTGCTCGGCGAACTCACCGCCCTGACCACCGAGCACCCGTTCCGCGAACGGCTGTGGGGCCAGCTGATGCTCGCCCTGCACCGCTGCGGGCGCCGCACCGACGCCCTGCACGCCTACCTGCGCGCCCGGGACGTCCTGGTCCAGGAGACCGGGCTCGAACCCGGCCAGAAGCTGCGCGACCTCCACCAGGCGGTGCTGGACGACGACCCCGCCCTCGGCCCCACCCCGCACGACCAGCACGTCGACGACACCGCCGCGCCGAGGATGGTGCCGCCCGGTGTCGGGGACTTCACCGGGCAGCGCCGTGAGCTCGCCGAGATCGAAGCGGTGTTGCGGACCGGGCGGGAGGCCGGCCCGCCGATCGTCACGCTGTCGGGGCCGGGTGGCACGGGAAAGACCGCGCTGGCGGTGCAGGCCGCCCACCGGCTGGGGGCGGTCTACCGGGACGGGCAGCTGTTCGCCGTGCTGGCCGGGACCCGGGCGCAGCCCGTCGATCCGACGATCGTGCTGGGGAGTTTCCTGCGGTCACTGGGAGTGCCGGCCACGGCGGTGCCGGACGACGCCCAGGAGCGGGCGGCGCTCTACCGCAGTCTGCTGGCGCAGCGGCGGGTGCTCGTCGTCCTCGACGACGCCCTGGACGAGGCGCAGATCGCGCCGCTGCTGCCGGCCAGCGGGACCTGTGGGGTGATCGTCACCGGGCGGGTGCGGTTGAGCGCGTTGGGCGGCGCCCGCCGGTTCGAGCTGCGGGAGATGGCCCAGGACGACGGGCTCGCGTTGCTGCGCGGCATGGACGAGCGACTGGCCGCCGCCACCCCCGCCGATCTGGCCGCGCTGGTCGGGCAGTGCGCGCGGCTGCCGCTGGCGCTGCGCATCGTCGGGTCACTGCTGGCGTCGCGGCCGCACTGGCGGGTGTCGGACCTGGTGTCACGGATGGCCGACGAACGTCACCGGCTCGACGCGTTGCGTTACCGCGACCTGGAGGTGCGGGCCAGCTTCGGGCTCAGCTACGAGGGGTTGCGGCCGCGTGCCCGGGCGTTGTTCCGGGCGCTCGGGCTGTTGGAGGCCCCCGACTTCCCGCTGTGGGCCGCCGCCGCGGTGCTCGACACCGACCTGCGGGCGGCGCAGGACCTGCTCGACGACCTGGTCGACGTCCACCTGCTGGACGTCACCGGTTCGCCGCACGGGCAGGCGCGCTACGGGTTCCACGACCTGATCCGGGCCTATGCCAGGGAACGCGCCGAGGAGGAGGACGACCCGCGGGACCGGGACGCCGCCGTCGGGCGCGCGCTGGGGGCGCTGCTGGCGCTCACCGACATCGCCGACCGGGACCACATGGGACAGAACATGTTCCAGCGGGACGCGGCGCGGTGGCGGCCGGAACTGGTCGAGGCGAGCCTGCCGGCGTCGGTGCCGCCGATGACGATCCTGGACACCGAGCGGATCGCGCTGGTCGCCGGGGTGCGACAGGCGGCCGGGCTGGGCAGCGACGAGCTGTGCTGGGAACTGGCCGTCGGTGGGCACACGCTGTTCGAGACCGAGCGGTACTTCGACGACTGGCAGGAGTGCTACGACACCGCCATGGAACTGGCCGGCAAGGCCGGGAACCTGCGCGGGCAGGCCAGGCTGCTGATCTCGATGGCCGGCCTGCGCTACACGCGCCGCCGCTACGGCCCGTCCGAGGAGTCCAACGCCGAGGCCATGCGGCTGTTCGAGCGGATCGGCGACCAGCGCGGCTACCTGGAGGCACTGAGCAACGCGCCGTTCTTCCTGGTGCCCAACGGACACCTGACCGAGGCGATCGCGGCCGGGACCGAGGCCAACGAGCGGCTCACCGCCAACGGGCAGACCGCCGCCGCGCTGCACGCCTACTCGCAGGTCGGGCTCGCGCATCTCCAGGCCGGGCGACCCCGGGAGGCGGTGGCGGTGCTCGCCGAGGTCGTCGCGCGGGCGCGGGAGCAGGGCATCCGGACGCTGATCGCGCGGGACACCTACTGGCTCGGGCAGGCCTGGCTCGCCCTGGGCCAGCACGACCAGGCGCGGGAGGCGTTCACCGACCTGACCGCCCGCGCCGGGGACATCGGGCCCTCCGGCGCGTTCTACGCCGGCCACGCCTGGGGCTGCCTGCACCTGGCGGCCGGCGAGTACGACAGCGCGCGGCGGCGGCTGACCGAGGCGTTGGAGATCGCGCGGGTGCTCTACGACCCGATGTTCGAGATCCGCGTCCAGGTCGACCTGCTCGACCCCCGGCTGCACGGCGACGACCTGCCGGCGGCGATCGGTGAGGGTGAGCGGGCCGTGGAGATCGCCAGAGGCATCGACTACCCGTACCTGCTGGCCGGGGTGTTGGACAAGCTCGCCGGGCTGCACGCGGCCGCCGGCCACGACGAGCAGGCGGCGCGGCTGGGAGGTGAGGCGGCCGGCGTGCGTTCCACGATCCACTGAGGAGTGTTCCGGGAATGTTCCGGACGTGTACCGGGGCCTGGAAGGTTGCTTCCGTCGAACATCTCTCTCGGGGATCAGTGAGGTTGGGGAAGTGCACAAGGGACGTATCGTGTTCGCGGCCGGCATGGCCACCGTCGGGCTGCTGCTGTCGGCCTGTGGCGGCGAGGAGGACGGCAGCGCGCAGGCGGCGGAGACCACCACTACCGCCGCCACCACCGAGGAGGAGGCGCCGGTCACCTCCGAGTCGAGCGAGGAAACCACCACCAGCGGTGACGACGCCGCCGCCGGCGGTGAGGTGACCGCGCCGGGCACCGAGCTCAAGGTCGGAGACCGGGCCGTGCTGCCGTTCCGGTACACCGCCGACAAGGAGGGCACCATCGCCGTCACCGTCACGGCGATCGAGCAGGGCACCGAGGCCGACATGGCCGCGTTCGGCGAGCGGGCGAAGGGCATGACGCCCTACTTCATCAAGATGACGGTGGAGAACGTCGGCGGCACCGACCTGTCCTACGCCTCGCTCAAGCTCCGCGGGCAGTTGGAAGGCGGTTCCGGCACCGGAGTCGTGCTCATCGGCGACATCCCCGGCAAGTGCGACAACGAGACCGCGTCGAAGGACTTCACCACCGCCGGTGCGTCCTACGAGACGTGTTCGCTGACCGCGTCCAACGGCACGCCGGTCACCGGCGCCACCTTCTCCGAGGGAGACGACTACAGCGACAGCCCGGTCGTCTGGTCCAACTGACACGGCCGATCCGTCCTGGGTGGACATCGTGAAACTGTTGGCGCGCACCGTGACCTGGGTGGTGCTGGTCAGTGTCGTCCCGCTCGGGATGCTGGTGCTGATCGTGGGGCTGGTGGGGTTCAACGTCTGGGCCTTCACCGAGTCCCCGGTCACCGCCGTGAAGATCGCGATCGGGGTGGTGCCCACGGTGCTGGTGCTGGGCCGTGGGCTGTGGGTGCTGGCGGCCAGGATCGACCACCCGGTGCACGGCGTGCCGGTGCGTGAGCACGAGCAGCCGGAGCTGTGGGCGTTGGTCCGCCGGCTCGCCGAGGTCGCCGGCACCGCCCCGCCCGACGACATCCACCTGGTGGCGCAGGCCAACGCCGCCGTGCGGGAGGACACCCGGCTGCTGGGACTGATCGCCACCCGGCGACACCTGTTCATCGGGGCCCCGCTGGTCGCCGAGCTGACCTCGGCCCAGTTCGCCGCGGTGCTCACCCACGAGCTGGCGCACTACAGCAACCGGGACACCCGCTTCGCCGGCATCGCCTACCGCAGCCGGCGGGCGTTCGTGCACACGCTGGGCACGATCAACCGGGACGACCTGCTCCAGCGGGGGCTGCACTTCCTGCTGCGGCACACCGGCGGGGTGACGCTGCGCGCGTCGACCAGGTTGAGCCGGCGTCAGGAGAGCGCGGCGGACGAGGCGGCGGCCGTCGCGGTCGGGTCGGCGGCCACGGTGGCCGCGTTCCGCGAGCTGGCGCCGATCGCCGAGTCGTGGGACGTGTTCGTGAACAACCACCTGGTGGTCGGCTGGGACGCCGGCTACCTGCCGGCCGACGCGTTCAGCGGGTACCGCAGGCTGTGTGCCGCGCTGCACGACGAGTTAGCCGGGCTGCGCGCCGACCCGCCGGCCGAGTCCGACCCGTACGACACGCACCCGCCGCTGGCCCAGCGGATCGCGGCCATCGAGGCGCTCGCCGCGCCCGGCACGGTCCGGGTGCCGGCCGGCAACGCGCTGGGCCTGCTGCGCGACCCACTGCCACTGCTGGACGCGGCGCTGCTGGACGGGCTGGTGCCCGAGGCGCACGGCAAGCGGCGGGTGGACTGGCCGACGCTGGTGCGCGTCGGCGGGGTCGCCGCGCTGACCGGGAACACCGACCAGGTACTGGCCACGGCCGCCCGGCTGACCGGGCGGCCCCCACGGCTGCGCACGCTGCTCGACGCGCTGGACGCCGGCCGGCTGGGCGAGTTCGCGCCGGACCCAGCCGGCCAGCCGGACAGCCCACGGGTGCGGGCCGAACGCGCCCGGCTGTACGTACACAAAGGACTGTTTGGTGCGGTCGTGGCGACGCTCACCGACGCCGGTGCCATCCGCTGGCAGGAGTCCTGGCCCTCGGTCGGCCGGATGGTGCTCGACCAGCGGTTCCGCGCGTCGCTGCGCGGGCTGGTCGACGCGGCGGTCGCCAGCCCGCCGAACACGACCGCCCTGCGCGCCCTGCTCGACGCGGCCGCACCACCACACGGAAGGCGAGAACATCGTGGCACTGCTGCTGGGAACCAAGACCCGCGTGCTGATGGCCCTGCGCAAGGAGGCCAAGCGCCGTGGCCTGTCGGTGACGGCCTACATGGAGGCCGCCCCGCCTGAGACGCTGATCGCGCTGATCCGCCAGGTCGACCCGGCGGTCAACCCGGCCGAGATCGTGCCGGGCCTGCCCGACCTGCCGGCGGTCGACGTGACCCGGTGGGGCCTGCCGCCCGAGCAGACACTGAGCACCAGCCTGTCCCGGCGGATCCCGGTGGTCAGCGCGGCGGTGGCGGCCGCGCGGGCCGGTGACCACCGCCCGGCCGTCGACCTGCTGACCCGCAGCGCCGGCGACTGGGCACTGCGCTCGGTCGCGGTGCACGCGCTGGGCGAGGCCGCGGCCGACGACGACACCTGGGTGCGGTCCTGGCGCGCGGTGACCGGCGAGTACGACCCGCACCTGGCGGTGCTCGACGCGCACGCGCTGTTCTGGCTGGCGTGGAAGCTGCGCGGCAACAAGCCGGGCGCCGCCACCCGCGCCGACCAGCACGACGCGTTCCACGAGACCGTCGTACGCGCCGAGACCGCCGCCCGCCGGGCCACCGAACTGGCGCCCAACGACCCCACCCCGTGGTGCACGCTGGTCACGCTCGCCCGCGCCCAGGGCTACGACCCGATCGCCTTCGCCGCGATCTGGAAGGAACTCCAGGCCCGCGATCCGCTGCACCGCACCGGGCACGAGTTCGCCCTGATGTACCTGTCGCCCGAGGGCAACGGGTCCTACGAGCACCTGTTCGCCTTCGCCGAGCGGGCAGCGGCCGCGTCCCCGTCGCTGGCGTTCCTGGTCGTGCAGGTCGCCTACGACCTGGAGGACCACGACGAGCGGGTTTGGCAGGACCCGAGGGTGCGGCGCGCGCTGGACGTGCTGCTGACCTGGCTGGGCAGCGCCACCGGCGGCCGGGGCGTGCACGCCAACAGCGACCGGAGCTGGGCGGCCTACGGCCTGGTCAGCTCCGGCCGGGGCGCCGAGGCGGTGCCGCTGTTCGCACAGTTGGGCACCGACGCCGCCGGCCGGCCGTGGGAGGACTTCGGCGACAACGCGGCCACCGTGTTCGACAGCTACCGCCGGCGGGCCTGCGCGGCCACCACCTGACCACGCACCGTCCACACCGGAACCACTCTCGGAATCACACCGGGCCGTCCCGGGCACTCCCCGCCGGTGCCCGGGACACCCCTTCCCCGGTCGCGCCCGTGTCCCCCCGGAACGGGCGCCCGTGCGCAACCCTCGCGAGTCACTCACGGTCACCGGCAACGCTAGACTGGGAGGGCGAGTCACCCCAGTTTTGGTGTGCACAGTGCGCCTGGTGTTGGGGTCACTCTCCGCTGCGCCAGGCGCGTCGATCAGGCGGAGAGACAGGGAGCTGCCCCGGGATGCCGACCCGCGACACCGACGACGGTCAGTTACGCCTCGTGTACCAGGAGGCGTCGGGACCGGACGGCGTGGCACGCGTGCTCGACCTGCTCGCCCGCCGCCTCGGCGGGGAGGCGGTGCTCGCCGGTCCGGCCGGCGAGCCGACCGTCGTGGCCCCCGAGGGCGCCGGGCGGCTCTCGCGGCTGGTCGCCGGGGAACTCGCCGGCGACCTCGCGCGGGTGCGGTCCGGGCAGGTCGGGTCGGTCGCGGTGCACGCCGGCGGGTACGACGTGGCCGTGCTGCCGGTCGGGCCGGCGCCGGAGCGCCCGGTGCTGGTCCTCGCCCGGGAGGGGTCGCTGACCAGCGCGCACCGTGGCCTGGTCGCCGCCGCGGTGGGTCCACTGTGGCTGTGTTGGCGCGCGGCGGTCGCCGAGCGGCGGGCCGCGCGCCTCGACGCCGCCGACGCGACCGTCCGGGAGGCGGTGCTGCACCTGCTGATGGTCGGGCAGGTGTCCGGGGCCCGGCGGACCGCCGCCGCGCTGCGTCCGGCACTGCCCGACCTGGCGCGGGTGTACATCGTCTCCGGCACGCCCGGTTCGCGGGACCGGCTGTCCCCGCGCTGCCGTGAGGTGTTCGGCGAACGCGCGTGGGTGGTGCCCTGCCCGGTGTACGGCGGGCACGTGATCGTGATCGCCCCCGGCGGCGAGGACACCCCGGCGGCGCTGGTCGAGGAGCTGACCGCGACCGTGCCGGAGACCACGGTCGGGGTCGGCCTGCGGGTGGCGCTGCGCGACCTGCCGGTCGGCTACAAGCAGGCGTTCCACGCGCTGTCGGTGGCCCGCAACCGGCCGGAGCGCTTCGCCCGGTTCTCGCCGCACGGTGAGCTGGGCGAGTTGCTCGGCGAGGCGGGACAGGCGTGGGCCAGGGGCACGCTGGCGCCGCTGCTGGCCTACCGGCCGGCCCGGCCCCAGGACCCGGACGCGTTCGAACTGCTCGCGACCCTGTTGTCGTGGCTGGACTTCGGGGCCAGTGCGGCGTCCCAGCTGAAGATCCACCGCAACACGCTGTCCGCGCGCCTGACCCGCATCGGCACCGAACTCGACCGGGACCTGTCACGCTTCGCCATCCAGGCCGAGCTCAACCTGGCCCTGCAACTGATCGACGAGCGCCCGCACCCCGGCAACCCGCCGGAGCCGCTCGGGTTCGACGAGCTGTTCACGCTCCCGGAGATCCGCCGCTGGGCCGAGGTCCAACTCTCCCCGCTGCTGGGCGAGGACCGGCGCACGCTGCTGACCACCGTGTCGACCTGGTTCCGGCACGACCTGCGCACCACCGCGGTGGCCAGCGAACTGGGGATCTCCGCGCACGGCCTGCGCAAGCGCCTGGCCAGGGTCGAGGACCTGCTGGGCCGCGCGCTGCTACGCGGCCCGTCGGCGCGCTACGACCTGTACCACGCGCTGCGGGTGCGTTCGGTCACGGCCGGGGCGGGGTGATCGCCGCGCAGGCGATCACCAGGGCGGCGATCACCAGCAGGGTGGTGAACAGCTCGACCAGGCCGTTGACGACGAGTGCGGTCATCACGATCAGCTCCCCGGGGCGTCGACCCTGGCGGCCTCGCGGCGGCGGGCCAGCAGGCTGGTGACGGTGACCGTGGCCAGAACCAGGACGATGACGAGCAACGAGACCGGCGTGGGGATCTGCGGGACCGCCGGCCACACCTCGTGTGCCCAGTGCAGCACCAGCTTCACGCCGATGAACGCGAGGATGACCGCCAGCCCGTGGTTGAGGTGCACGAGCTTGGCCAGCGCCGAGTGCAGCACGAAGTACAGCGCCCGCAGACCCAGCAGCGCGAACGCGTTCGTGGCGAACACCAGGTACGGGTCCTCGGTGATGCCGTACACCGCGGGCACCGAGTCGACGGCGAACACCACGTCGGTCGCGAACACCGCCACCACGACGACCGCCAGCGGGGTGAGCGCGCGCCGCCCGTTCTCGCGGACGGTCAGCCGGGCCCCGCGGTAGTCGTCGGTGACCGGCATCAGCCGGCGCAGCAGGCGAACCGACCGCATCCGCGAGGTGTCCCGGACCGGTTCGGAACCGGCCTGGTGCAGGATCTTGGCCGCCGAGGCGAGCAGCACCACGCCGAACACCAGGAACGCCCAGGTGCCGGCCGCCAGCAACGCGGCCCCGGCGGCGATGAACACGCCACGCAGCACCAGCGCGCCGACGATCCCGTACAGCAGCACCCGCTGCTGGACGGCCACCGGCACCGCGAACGCCGTCAGCAGCAACATGAAGACGAACAGGTTGTCCACCGACAACGACTTCTCCACCACGAAGCCGGTCATGAACTCCAACGCCTGCCCGCCACCGAAGGCCGACCACAGCCACAGTCCGAACAGCACGGGCAGCGTCAGGTAGAACACCGACCAGCCGACGGCCTCGCGCATCGACACCTCGTGCGGGCGGCGGGTCACGACGAAGTCGGCGACCAGCAGCGCCAGCAGCACCGCGATACTCACGGCCCACAACGCGGGTGAGCCAATGGTCGTGTCAGGCACAGGACCTCCTCGAACGCTCGGGTTCGAGGTCTCCTTCACCCACCGGGCGGCTTCCCGAGGACACCGATCGGGATGTCCGTACTGACCGGGTAAGCCCTACGGAAGTACTCCCCTCCCAGCCAGTGTCACGCCACCCCGGCCGTAAGTAAAGGTTTAGTAAAGACTTTCCGGATGGGCGGACGGTGGGTCAGTACTCAACACGGTCAGCCGTTCGACTGGCACGCACTCCTGATCTTGTAGAACCAGGTGAGGTACTGGGTGTGGATGCCCCGGTCCATGATCCTCACGAACGAGTCGTCGGAGTTCTCCTGGTGCACGAAGTTGGCACTTCCGGTATAGACCCGAGGCACGATGTCGTCGTCGTAGAAGCCGTCCACCATCATCACCTTCGTGTGCGGCACGACCCAGAGCGAATTGGTCGGCACCTGGAATCGACACGGTGTCATCTGGATCAGCTTTCCATTCGAGGCCGGCATACCGAGAATCGTCCTGATCGCCGTGTCGACACTGGACGGTGGCTCCTTGGCGTCCTCGAGGTGGACGATGTCTATCCAGCAGTTTTCCCCGCGCAGCCGGAGCAACTCCCTCGCGATGTCGGCGCGATGCTGATTGAACGCGGTCAGCACCATCCTGATGTCGGTCTGCCGGGTGACGCCGTCGGCATCCGTGTAGCTACATTCCACCAGGCGAAGGATGCTGACGATCGTGTCGCCGGAACTCTGCTCCCTGGGCAGGAAGATCCCGCGATGCCGGGTGCCAGTCGCCGAACTCCAGTAGTAGCCAGGGTTGACCGGTTGGTTCCGGCCGACCCGCAGGTCCCCGAAGTACGTCAGGTAATCCTGGTACACGGCCGCATCGGTAAACGTGTAGGAATCGTTGTAGGAGTTGTACAGGTACCAGTCGTCCAAGTTCGAGGAAGTCTGGAAGACGACGTTCGAATGTTCGGTCCCGTCAATGACGACACTAGAGAACAGCGCGAACTTGGAATGCAGGTAGTTCCTGGCGATACAGCCACGAGTGTCTGGCAGTAGGGGCTCGTCACAGGTGATCACCCACGATCTGGCCAACTCCACCGAACCGAGTTCCGCCGCCAGCAGGGCGAACACCGCGTTGTTGTTGCCGTCCTCCTGGCCGTCCAGGATCACCTGAACCCCGACGCCTCGGTCGTGGGCCTCGATGAGCGCGTCGACCACCTCAGAGGAACGATCACCAGGCGCGAACTCATGCATGGCGAAATGGATCCAGCCGTCGCCGGGGACCGCACGGATCAGCCTGATGAGCTGGTCCATAATGGCGCTCTGCTCGACGCTCGGCCCACCCCCGGCGACGGTAACCGTGGGGTCGTTGAACACGGGCTGGTTCAGCAGTGGTGGCCCGGTCACCGAGGCGGGCTCCGGGCCAGAACCACGATCGGTCGCGCTGGCGGGCACGGCAACCAGTGCGGATACGAGAACGGCCAACAGGAACACAACAGCCTGTCTTCGCGCGATATTCACAGCATCCCGCTTCCGTTGGGTACTTACTAGCAACCTTTCACATTACGCAGAGTGGGCAAGCGGCTCCAATCCGCCATTCGTGCCACGGGCATCAGACGCGGACGGTCAACCGCAGGGTGGGGTGTACGGGAGGTCGGGCAGCAGTCGGGTCCACTCCGTGGGGGTGATGGGGGTGCCGACGGTGGCGCAGATCCAGCGGGCGGCGGCGTCCGGATCGGTGATCCAGCGCCGCACGGAGCCGTCGCCGGCGCCCGCGACCAGGGTGTCGCCGGTCGGCGCGAAGCTCACCGAGCGGACGGAGTCCGTGGTGGCGCGCAGGACGGCGAACGGCCGGGGCTCGGCCGGATCGGCGACGTCCCACACGTACACCGACTCGTCGGTGCTGGCCGCCGCCAGCCGGGTGCCGTCGGGGTGGAAGGCGATCTGCCAGACGTCGGACACCGGGCCGTCCAGTGGCTGGCCGACGGCCCGGGGGCGGCTGGGGTCGCTGACGTCCCACAGGTGCACCCGGCCGTCGCCCGACCCCACGGCCAGCAGCCGGCCCCGGGGGTCGAACACCGGGCTCATCGCACTGTCGACGGTGACCGTGCCGGCCAGGCTCGGGCGGGACGGGTCGTCGACGCGGTAGAGCCGCACCCCGCCCTCGGCGTCGGCGGTGACCAGCAGGGAACCGTCGGGGCTGAACCTGGCCTCGTTGAGCCGGGCGTCGGTGTCGTCGAGGCGGGCAAGCGACCGGGGGCGGCGCGGGTCGGACAGGTCGACGACCACGGCGGCGTCGTTGCCGGCGCTGGCCACCAGCAGCGGCCTCGTCGGGTGGTGGTCGAGCCAGGTCAGGCCGTCCTGGGCGACCTGGGCGGCGCCGATCTCCACCGGCGGGCTCGCCGCGAGGTCCCACACGTACAGGCCGCCGTACCGTGCTCCGGCGGCGAGGTAGCGGCCGTCCGGGGAGAACACGCCGGTCGCTGACAGGCCGTCGAACCGGCCGGAGTGGGTGAGGGTGCGGACGCGGGACAGGCGGGCCTGGCTCGCGGCGTCCAGCAGGTGCAGCCGGTTGTCGTGCAGGTTCGGGACGGCGAGCAGGGTGTCGCCGGAACCGGTGAACGCCACGGTGAACACCGCGTCCAGGGTGTCGGTGTACACCGGGCCGTCCATCGTCCACGTGCGCACCACGCCGTCGCCGGCGACGGTGACCATCGTGCGCCCGTCGACGTGGTCCACCGACTCGACGGCCACCGGGTGCGCGAACGTGCCGAGCACGCGGTGGGTCCCCGCGTCCCACACCCACAGCTTGCCGTCGCCGCTCGCCGCGACGATCCGGCGGCCGTCGGGGCTGTACCGCACGGCGTTCACCCAGCTCTTGGGCTGGTCGAGCTTCGCGACCAGACGGGGGCCGCGCGGGTCGGTGACGTCCCACAGGTACACGGCGTGGTCGGCCGCGACGCCGCCGGCCACGGTCCGCCCGTCGGGCGCGTAGGCCACCGCGTGGACCTGGCCGTCCGGGCCGGCCAGCGGCGGCAACGCCACCGGGGCACCGGACCCCGCGAGCCGGTAGCGGTACACGCGGCGGTCGCGGCTGGCGGCGACGAGCGTGGCACCGTCGGGGGCGAACGCCACGTCGGTGACGCCCATCGTCGGCCCGGTCAGCCGGACCGGCTCGCGCGCGGGGCCGGTCAGCGGCCACAGGGTCACCGTGCCCGGCTCGCCCTGCCGGTCGCCGCCCGCCGCGAGGGTCCGGCCGTCGGGGGCGAAGGCCAGCGCGGACACGTCGACCGCCCGCGTGGACAGTTCCACCGGCGGCGGAACGGTCGCCGGGTCGCGCAGGTCCCACAGCCGCAGCGCGCCGCGCTCGGTGACGACCGCGAGCCTGGTCCCGCTCGCCGCGATCGCCGTGACCGCCTCGCCGCCCTCGGCCACGACCGTCACCGGTGGGCTCGCGCCCGACCGGTCGCGCAGCAGGACCCCGCCGTTCTCCGTTGCCACGGCAAGGAGATCGCCGACCGGGACGACCAGGTCGGCCGGGCGCCGCTCGTCGACCTGGCGGGTGGCCAGCGGCTGGGCCGTGGCGTCCAGCAGCACCGAGCGCGCCTCGACGGTGGGATCGACCCGGTAGGCCACCAGGCCCAGCTGGGCGGCGAGTTCCGGGCTGTGCTCGCGCAGCCGCTCGGCCTTGCCGGCGATGTCGCCCGAGCGCGCAAGGCGCTCGACGCGGTCGGCGGCGGCCCGGGTCTGGACGGCCACGACGATCGCCCCGACCACCACGACGACCAGGGCGATCACCCCGGCCGAGAGCTGGTGGCGCCGCCGGTCCCGGCGCCGTCTGTCCACTTCGGAGTGTCGCTCGGCGGCGATCCCGGCGAGCAGGAAGGCCCGCTCGTCCGCGCTGAGCTCCAGGCTCGGCGCGCTGTCCTCCAGCAGCACCCGCAGGGCCGCCAGCCGGCCGCCGCGCAGCAGCGCCGCGCCGTCGTGGCCGCTGTCGATCCAGTACCGGGCGGCCTGACGCACCTGGGCGTGCAGCCGCAACTGCTCGCGGGCACCGCTGATCCACGACCGGACCCTGGGCCAGGCCACCACCAGCGCCTCGTGGGTGATCTCCACCGTGTCCGCCTTGGCCGTCAGCAGACGAGCGGCCACGAACAGCGCGACCACGTCCCGCCCGCCGATGCCGGTGAGCTCGGAGAGCCGGGCCTCGTGCCGGGTGACCGGGCCGTCGCCGTCACCATCGCCGTCGACCCGCACCAGCCGCAGGAAGACCTGGCGCGCCACGTCCCGGGCGGCGGCGTCCAGACCGTCGTGGACCTCCTCGGCGGTCTGGGCGATCGCGCCGTCGATGCCGCCGGCCGCCAGGTAGTCGGCGGCCCGCATCCGCTGGCGCCGGGCGCGCCGCCAGGTCTCGCGCAACGCGTGGGACAGCAGCGGCAGCGCCCCCGCGTCGTGCAGGCCGGTGACCGCGCCGCTGGGCACGAAGTCGTTGAGCACCATGGCAAGCAGGTCCTCGTCGACCGAGAAACCAGCCCGGCGCGCGGGTTCCACGACGGCGTCGACCAGTTCGTCCCTGGTCAGCGCGCCGACGACCAGCTGCGAGCGTTCCAGTGCCCGCGCCAGCGACCGGTGGGCCGCGGCCCGCGCGTAGAAATCGACGCGCAGGCCGAGGACCACGAGCGTCCGGTCCTCGACCGGCCCGTCGGCCAACGCCACCAGCCGGTCGAGGAACCGTTCCCGCTCACGCGGGTCGGCGCACTCGGTGAACAGCTCCTCCAGCTGGTCGACCACCACGACCGGCCGCCCCTGCGCGGCCGCGAGATGGTCGTCCAGCCGCCGCAGCGGCGTCGCCCCCGGGGTCAGCGACACGCACGCGAACCCCGATCCGGTCAGCTCCGGGCACAGTCCGGCGTGGATCAGCGAGGACTTGCCGGCCCCGGACGGTCCGACCACGACGAGCACCGCCGGCCGGTCCGGGGAGCTGAGCGCGTCGTGGCAGCGCGCCACCGCCTGGCGGGTCAGCTCCGCGCGGCCGAAGAACCACTCGGCGTCGGCCATCCGGAAGCTCGCCAGGCCCGGGTAGGGCGCTCCCGGTTCCGGGCGGGGTGTCCCGGCGCGGATCCTGGCCAGCGCGGTCAGCCATGGCCCGGTGTCCTCGACGCCCAGCACCCGCAGCATCGACTCGAACTGGGTGTGCTGGCCGGCGTGCGGGAGCCGGTGCGCCCGGCACCAGTCCGCGACGGTCGACCGGGGAATGCCGGTGCGGCCGGCGACCGCGTTGATGCTCAACCGTTCCCGGTCGCGCAGGCCGGTCAGCCGGGCCCCGAACTCGGCGCGGGTCGCGATCGGTCCCGGGCCGGTGGCGGTGTCACCGTCCGCACGCGCCAACTCCGGCGACTGTCCCATCCAGACCCCCACACCATCCCTCGTCGCGCCCGCCCGCGCGGTGTGGCAACCCTAGTGGATGTGTAACGGGTCAGTTCCGGTAGTCACGCATGATGGGCCGCTGGAACTCCTCGTCGTCGTCGACCGGCGGCTGGGGAGGCGGCTCGGACGGCTGCACGGACGGCGGCACGGCGGCCATGGCCTGCTCGATGCGGGTGGTGACCGCGTCGAGGTCGAGGGCGGCCAGGCGGCGCAGGCCGCTGTCCAGCACCTCACGGTAGGCCGGCACGTCACTGCTCGCGCGCACACCGATGTTGCCCGCGCCCAGTTCGTGGCCCAGTTCGCGCACGACCGGGGTGTCGCTGGTGGCCAGCAGGTCGAACACGGCGCGCCGGCGCTGGTTCTCGTCGCGCAGGCCGGCGCCCAGTGGGGAGTCGGCCAGCCGTGCCAACAGTTCCTGGGCCCGCTGCGCGGCCGTCGGTCGCTCCTCGGTCATCTCTCTCGTCCGTCCACTCGGGTCTCAACGGGGAAGGTTCGCCGGGGCGCCCTGCGGCGAGAGCTGCCGCAGGTTCTCCGGAACCACGACGCGCCCGAAGTTGCCGGCGGCCAGGTTGAACACGTCGATGACCTTGTTCACCTTGTCGATGACCTCAAGGATCTTCAGGACGATCTGGACACACTTGATGATCTCCGCCACCAGCGCCACGTCGGCGATGACGACCGCCAGCGGGATGCCGACGATCGTGCCGGCCGAGATCGCCGCCCCCTCGGCCGCGGCGATGGCGATCAGCACGGCGTCGATCAGGTCGCAGATGAGCCCACCGACCAGGTCACCGACGTCGGCGGCGCCCTGGGCGACCGCCTTGTACTGCTCGGCCAACTCGTCGAAGGGCGCCTGGGCCACACCGACCGACCTGGCCAGCTGGTAGAGGTAGGTCTGCGCGCCGTCGGCGGCGTTGCCCTCCCAGAAGTCGTCGAGCCGGTCACCGGCCCACGTGGTGTTCTCCGCCATGTCCCCCAGGGCCGCCGCGACGTTGTGGTAGACGTCCGCGCAGCCCCGCAGCGCGGCCCAGTCCCCCGAGATCGGCTTGACGAACGAGTCCAGCGGATCGTAGGCCCGGTCGAGGAACCCGAGCTTGGCCGCCAGGTCGGTGACCGTCCAGATCGCGTCCCTGGCCAGCGCGGTCGGGCTCAGCAGGTCGGTGATCGCCGGCTCGTGCGGGAACTCCGCGTTGTGGTCGGGCGGCGTGGTGTACCGCGCGGTCGGCTCGTGCGGGTCGCGATTGGGCGGAACCGCCAGCCGCAGGTCCGGCAGTCCCTTCCTGGCCTGCGCCGGGTCGCGCGGCGGGTAGGTCCGGTCGTAGCGCTCGGCGGACTCGCCGTCGGTGCGCCGGTAGTAGGCGGCGGCCGCGCGGAACGCCTCCTGGCCCGGTGTGGCCGACCGCAGGTTCAGCGTCTCGTGGAACCGCTCGGCCAGCGCCCTGGCGTCCCGGTGCCCACCGGCGAGCAGGTTGATCAGGCCCTCGCCGTTCCAGGCGAGGTCGGTGTGCGCGGCGAGGTAGGTCCTGCCGGCGTTCGCGTCCTCACCGAGCCGGCCCTGCTGGCCGGCCAACCCGTCGACGGCCTGGTCGTCGACGCGGAATCCTCCCATGGGTCATCCCCTCATCTCGCTCGGTCGGTGGCCGGAGGTAACCAGCCGAGGGGAGCACGCGACCGCGTTTCCGGGGAGTGCGGACAACCTCGGACACCCGGACGAACGACACCCGGCGCCGGTCGAGGGCCCGGCACCGGGCTCGCGCCGCCGCGTCAGCAGACCTCCCGGGGGTCAGTGGGGACCGGAGGTGTCGACAGGGTCACTCGGGCACGGTCGTGGGGGCGGCGCCCTGCGGCCACTGGGCGACGTAGTCGCGGTAGGAGGGCCGCATCATCAGCTTCTCCTGCAGACCGTGGGCGAGAACCACGACCTCCGCGTTGTAGGAGGGGTGGATGACCGGGAGGGCGAGCATCGCGGCGATCCCCCGGTTGAGGTGCAGCCAGGCGTCGGCCTCGGCGTCGGTGAAGCCGACGTTGATGACCCGCTCGCGGTCCTCGCGCTCCTCCTTGGTCCAGTTGCACGGCGGCGTGCTCGCCGACGCCGTGCCCGGGGCGGCGGCCACGGCCGTCACCGCCGCGCCGGCCAGAGCCGCGGAGCGCAACAGGGTTCGCCTGGTGGTTTCCTCCATGGGCCTGTCTCCTTCACCGTCAATCGATCATGGACGGCGCATCGTGACACGGTGGCGGACTCCCGGTCAGCGCCCAAAGGGTGGAACTAGGATCATCGGATGTCGTTGCGCCCGGTGCAGGTGAACATCAAGGCGGTCGACCCGCCGGCCGTCGCCCGGTTCTGGGCGCGGGCCCTCGGCTGGACGGCCTACCCCGGCGAAACCACCTACGTCGGCCCCACCGGCGGCCTGCGCTGGCCACATCCCACGGCCATCGGCATCGACGTGGTCGGGGTACCGGCCCCCGTGGCCGGCACCCGGCTGCGCCTGCGGCTGTCCACCGGCGACGGCCCGACCCTCACCGACCCGGAAGGCAACGAGTTCCCCGTCCGCGACGGCGACCCCACCCCGGTGTCGGCGATCACCCTCGACTGCGTGGACCCCCGCGCCATGGCCGACTTCTGGTCCCGGGCCATCGACTGGCCCCTGCGCGAGGTGACCGACGAGCACGCGGTCCTCCGCGCCTCGGGCCCGTCCCTGGAGTTCCACCGCTCCCCGGTGGGCAGGACGGCCCCCGACCGCCTCCACCTCGACCTACTCCCCCACGGCGACACCACCTCGGCGGCGGAGGTCGCCCGCCTGCGCGACCTCGGCGCCACGGACCTCGACGTCGGCCAGGGCGACGACGTCTCCTGGACCTGCCTGTCCGACCCGGAAGGTCACGAGTTCTGCGTCCTCGCCCGGCCTCGGTCCGACGTGGCCGAGGACCTCTCTTCGTCCACATCGGACTGACATCGGTAGCCGCTCCCACGCTGGCGACGCTCTCGTAGGTCGCCTCGTCGCGCCGGACAGGAAATGTCCTTCCCCTGGGGCATTCGTCCTCACGGTCCGGTTCCTGGTGGAAACTCCTGATGGGACGGTTTCGGCTTCACCGCCGACATCATCGGTGCTCCAGTGGGCCGGGGCACGCTGGGGGTGGTCCGCATGCGCCGGAGGGAGTTCCCTGTGAGCCTGAGCCAGCACCAACCGGATCCCTACGGGACGGTCCTCGACGTCGACGCGTCCGAACTCGACCGCCTCCGGCTGCTGGAGCGGGCCGCCGACCCCGGCACGGTCGCCGCGTTCGAGCGGATCGGGGTCGCGCCCGGGTGGCGGTGCCTGGAGGTGGGCGCCGGCGCCGGGTCGATCGCCGGGTGGCTGGCCGACCGGGCGGGGGCGGGATCGGTGGTGGCGACGGACGTGGACGTCCGGTTCCTCGACGACCTCGCGGAGCGGGGCGTGCGGGTGCTGCGCCACGACGTCGTCGCCGATCCGGCGCCGGGGGACGCGTTCGACCTCATCCACCTCCGTCACCTGCTGGTGCACCTGCCCGCGCGGCGGGCGGTGCTGGACCGGCTGGTGTCCTGGCTCGCGCCCGGCGGGTGGCTGGTCGTGGAGGACGCGCACATCAGCCCGGACCTGATCAACCGCGCGGCCGTGCGCGCGGCGCGGGCGGGCGTGGTGCGGCTGCTCAGCGAGCGGGTCGGCAGCGACTTCTCGACGTGGGCGTCGACACTGCCGCTGCCGCTGGAGGAGGCCGGACTGACCGACGCCGAGGTCGGTGCCACCGCCATGACCGTGCGCGGCGGCACCCCCTCGGCCCGGCTCGGCCAACTCGGGCTCGAACGGCTCAGCCCGCAGCTGGTGGCGGCCGGCATCCTGACCGCCGAGGACCTCGCCTCGGCGCGGACCGCGTTCGCCGACCCGAACCTGCTCGACCACAGCCACGTCCTCTTCCGTGCCGTGGCACGGAAACCGCGCTGATCAGACGTCGGACCAGGAGCCCCGCGGCGGTCCGCCGGTCAGCGGGGTGGTGTCGAGGTAGCGGGGCCGCAGGACGCGTTCGGCGAACCGCCAGCCGTCCTCGGTGCGCCGGTAGCGGTCGTGGAACACGCCGTACATGACCACCGACGTGCCGGTGCCCTGCCGGCCGAGTTCGAAGACGTACTCCCGGCCGGTGGCGGTGTCGCCGTCGAGCCGGATCATGCCGGTGTGCGTGTTCTGCACCCAGAACTCCCACGCGTTCTGCAGCCGCTCGATCCCGGCGCGGATCTCCGCGCGCCCGACCAGCTCGACGTTCGCGAACGGGATCCGCCAGACCGCGTCGTCCGTGAACAGTGCCGCGAACCGGTCGTAGTCGCCGCTCAGCGGGGCGTCGACGTGCTCACCGCGCAACGCCTCGATCTCGACGCGGTCGACGATGGCCGCGAGGTTGCTCATCCGTGTCCTCCTCAGGGGGTGGGTCGCTGTCCCCGGGTACGACGACACAGCCGCCCGAAATGTGAACACCGACGCCCCGCGACCGGGAAATGGTCATCCGAAATGAACGACCGACCCGCAGTCGGAGAATTCGAGATCATTTCCACTTGATGTGATGATCGAACAGGCACCAAACTCCTGGTCACCGCATTGTTGAATTGTGAAATGGCGCCGGGCATCCACTGGAGCGCCGGTAAGGTATCCGTTTTCGGCCGTTGATTCGACCGGGCGGCGACCGGAAACTGGGTCGTATGACGACAACTGGGCGGGAACAGGCAGTGGTGCTGGGCGGGAGTATGGCCGGTCTCCTGGCCGCGCGGGCACTCGCGGACTTCTACGAGCGGGTCATCGTGGTCGAGCGGGACGAACTTCCCGCCGGGCCGGTGCACCGCAAGGGTGTTCCGCAGAGCCGGCATTACCACACGGTGCTGCTGCGGGCCGGCCAGGTGCTCGACTCGCTGTTCCCCGGCCTGGTGGACGAGTTCGTCGAGGCCGGTGCGTCGATGCCGAACCTGTTGCTGGAGGCCAGGTTCCGCCTCGGTGGCTACCAACTGGCCACAGTGGACACCGGTTCGCTGGCGATCCAGTTGAGCCGGCCGCTGCTGGAAAGCATGGTCCGCGCCCGGGTCGCCGCCCTGACCAACGTCAAGATCGTCGACAACTGCGAGACCACCGGCCCGCACTTCACCGACGGCCGCGTCACCGGCGCGAACGTCGTGTACCGGGCGGGCGGGCGCCCCGACCTGCTGGAGGCCGACCTGGTGGTGGACGCCACCGGCCGGTCGGGCCGCGCGGTGGCCTGGCTCACCGAGCAGGGCTACCCGGCCCCGGCGGAGGACCGGATCAAGGTCGGCATCGCCTACGTGACCCAACTCCTGCGCCTGGACCCGAACCTGCGCCCGGCGCAGGACATGATTCTCGTCGGCCCGGTTCCCGGGCGCCCCAACGGTTTCGTCTACGCCGCCCAGGAGGGCGGCCGCTGGATCCTGACCGTCGTGGGCATGGCCGGCGACCACCCGCCGGCCGACCCCGAGGCGCTGCTGGAGTTCGTCGCACGCTCCGCGCCCCCCGACGTCCTCGACACCATCAAGGCCGCCGAACCCATCGGTGACCCCAAGGTGCACAAGTTCCCGGCGAGCCTGCGCCGCCGCTACGAACACCTCCGCCGTTTCCCCGAGGGCCTGATCGTCACCGGCGACGCCATCTGCAGCTTCAACCCGATCTACGGCCAGGGCATGACCGTGGCCTGCCTGGAAGCCGAAGCCCTCCACCGCTGCCTCGCCACCGGCGACACCGACCTGGCCCACCGCTTCTTCGCCGAGGCGGCCACGATCGTCGACCCCGTCTGGCAGTTCAACGCCGGCGGTGACCTCGCCCTCCCGGAGATCGAGGGCGACCGGCCGCTGCGCACCCGCCTCACCAACCGCTACGTGGCCCGCCTCCAACGCATCGCCCAACACGACCCGGTCGTCGCGAACGCGTTCATCCGCGTCATCGGCCTGCTGGAACCCCCGACGGCCCTGACCCGCCCCGGCATCCTGGCCCGCGCGCTGCTCGGCGGCCGTTCCCGGTAGGGAGGGCGTCAGCGTTTGGTGACCCGGCCGATGACCAGGCCGACGAGGACGCCGGTGAGGACCGGCGGCAGGAGGCGGCGGGCCGGGGCGGCCAGCAGGGACAGGCCGTTGAGGCTGGACTCCGCCGGCTCGACGACCGACGCGGCAGCGGGGGCGGCCACGGCCGGGGTGTCCGAAGTGGACGGGGCGGCGACGGTCTGGATCTCCTTGGCCAGGTTGGCGGCGAACTGGCTGACGATGTGGTGGCTGACGTCGGCCAGGACGTTGCGGCCGAACTGGGCCGCCTTGCCGGTCACCTCCAGGTCGGTGGTGACGTTGACCTCGGTGGTTTCGGCGGCGGCGACCAGGCTCGCGGTGACGGTGGCGCTGACGAAGCCGCCGCCCCGGACCTCCTTGGCCTTGGCGGTCAGGACGACGCGGTGGGACTGGTCGTCGCGGTGGGTGAAGGTCATGGTGCCGTGGTAGCGCATCATGATGGGGCCCAGTTTGACCGCGACGCTGCCGGTGATGTCGTCCCCGTCGACGCTGTCCAGGGACGCGCCGGGCATGCAGGGGGCGACGCGTTCCACGTCCAGCAGCGTCGTCCAGGCGGTGTCCACCGGGACCGGGACGGTGAACGTGTTGGTGAGTTGCATTCGGACTCCTCTCAGCCGGCCGTCAGGGCCGCGACGATCTTGGCGGGGGTGAGCGGCAGGCTGGTGATCCGGGCACCGAAGGGCCGCAACGCGTCCTCGACGGCGTTGGCGACCGTCGCCGGCACCGGGATGGTGCCGCCCTCCCCCGCCCCCTTGACCCCCAACGGGTTCAGCGGGCTCGGGGTGTACAGGTGCACCAGCTCCACCGGCGGCACCTCGACGGCCGACGGCAGCGCGTAGTCCAGGTAGCTCGTCGTCTGGGGCTGGCCGGCGGCGTCGTAGTGCGGCTCCTCGTACAGCGCGTTGCCGATGCCGTGGGCGAAACCGCCGAGCACCTGGCCGTCGACGAGCATCGGGTTGATCACGGTGCCGCAGTCGTGGCCGATGACGTAGCGCAGGATGCGGATCTGGCCGGTTTCCGGGTCGACCTCGACGGTCGCGGCGTGCATGCCGCTGGCGTAGGCCGCCCGCTCGGGCGCGAAGTACGACGTCGTCTCCAGGCCGGGGTTCACGCCGGGGGGCAGGGTGATCCCGTGCTTGCCGATGTTGGCCACCTGGGCGATCTCGGTGAGCGTCAGGCCGTGGTCCGGCTCGCCGACCACGCACACCCGGTCGTCGACGAAGCACAGGTTCGCCGCACTGGTCTTGAGCAGCACCTCGGCCACGTCCAGGATCCGTTCCCGCAGTCGCCGCGCCGCCTGAAGGGTGGCCGAGCCGGCGGTGACGGTGGTGCGGGACGCGAAACTGCCCTGGCCGAACGGGATGCTGGCCGTGTCACCGGTCGCCACGGTGATGTGGCGCATGTCCAGGCCGAGACCGTCGGCCGCGATCTGGGCGTACACCGTCTCGTAGCCCTGGCCCAGCGGGGTGGCGGCCAGGGTCACCAGGACCGTGCCGTCGCGGCGCAGACGCAGCCGCGCGCCCTCGTACGGGCCGAGACCGCAACCCTCCACATAGGCCCCCAGGCCGATGCCCACCAGCCGGCCCTCGGCCAGGGCGGCCCGCTGGCGGTCGCGTTCGCCCGCGTAGTCGAAACGGTCGAGGACCGCCTCGTGCAGCGCCGGGAAGTCGCCGCTGTCGTAGGTCAGCGGGGAGCCGTCGCGGAAGGTCAGGCCGACCTGGTACGGGAACTGGTCGGCCTGGACCAGGTTCACCCGGCGCACCTGCGCCGGGTCGGCGCCCAGGTGCTCGGCGATGCGGTCCATCATCCGCTCCATCGCCACCACCGCCTGCGGACGCCCGGCGCCGCGTACCGAACTGGTCGGCACCATGTTGGTGTAGCAGGCGATCAGCTCGGTGTGGATGTTCGGGATGCGGTACTGGCCGGGCAGTGTGCTCAGCGTGATCGTCGGCACCTGGAGCCCGGCGCAGTAGGCGCCCTGGTCGTGCTGGAAGACGTTCTTCACCACCAGCAGCCGGCCGTCGTCGTCGAAACCGACCTCGACGTCGTGCACCTGGGTGCGCTCCATCATGGTGGCCACGAAGTTCTCCGACCGGTCCTCGATCCACTTCACCGGGTGGCCCAGCAGCCGCGCCAGGTACGGCACGACCGCGTCCTCGCCGTGGAACTGGGCCTTGGGGCCGAAGCCGCCGCCGTTGTCCCTCGGCACGACGACCCGGACTTCGTCCTCGGTCACGTCGCAGAAGTAGGCGATCAGGTTGCGGGTGTAGTGGGGTGACTGGGTGCACGGCCACACCACGATCTCACCGGTGGCCCGGTCGACGCTGGCGGCGATCCCCCGGGTCTCCATCGAGTGCCCGCCGCCCCGCGCCACCACGAACCGTTCCCGCAGCCGGTGCGGGGCGGTCGCCAGCGCGGTCTCCGGGTCACCGGCGGTCTGGGTGAGGTGCACGGCGACGTTGCCGGGCACCTCGTCGTGCACCGACGGGGCGTCCGGGGCGAGCGCCGCCCCGGTGGAGGCGATGGCCGGCAGCACCTCGTAGTCCACGTCGATGAGTTCCAGGGCGTCCTCGGCGATGTGCCGGGACGTGGCGACCACGACCGCCAGCGGCTCGCCGACGAACCGCGCGTACTCCGGCGGCAGCGGGTAGCGGGGAACGTCGTAGAGCTTGGGGTTGGTCACCTTCGGCGGGATCGGCTTCACCAGGTCGGCCAGGTCGCGGCCGGTCCACACGCCGATCACGCCCGGCAGAGCCTTGGCGGCGGTGGTGTCCATGGCGAGCACCCTGGCGCTGGCGTGCGGGCTGCGCAGGAACGCCGCCTCGTAGCAGCCGGGCAGGTCGAGGTCGTCGAGGTAGGTGCCGGCGCCGGTGAGCAGCCGGCGGTCCTCGCGGCGGGGCACCGCCACGCCGATCATCTTCTCAGCCACGGCCCTCGCCCCCGTCCGACGCCTCGACCACGGCCGAGACCAGGCCGGCGTAGCCGGTGCAGCGGCAGAGGTTGCCCGAGAGCACCTCGCGCGCCCGCTCCGGGGTGTCCACCGGTCCCTCGCGCAGCGCCTCGGCCGCGCTCATCAGGAAACCGCTGGTGCAGAAGCCGCACTGGAGGGCGTGGTGGCGGGCGAAGCTCTCCTGCAACGGGGACAGCTCGTCCCCGTTCGCCAGGCCCTCGACCGTGTCGACGGTGTGCCCGTCGGCCTGGACGGCGAACATCAGGCAGGACCGGACGGCGGCCCCGTCCAGGTGCACCGTGCAGGCCCCGCACACGCCGTGCTCGCACCCGACGTGGGTGCCGGTCAGCCGCAGCCGGTGGCGGAGGAAGTCGGCCAGTGACAGCCGACTGTCCACAACGGACTCCTGGGTGACGCCGTTGACCGTGGTGGTGATGCGGTGTGTGTCCTCACCGACCGTGTTCTCCGGCACGAGCGACACCTCCTTGCCTGGTCAGGCCGGTGAGTACCCGGCGGGTGAGCACGCCGACGAGCTGCTTGCGGTACGCGCCGGGGGCGTGGATGTCCCCCGACGGGTCGACCTCGCCCCGCGCGGCGTGCTGCGCGGCGACCAACGCGGCCGGCGTCAGCGCCGAACCGACCAGGGCCGCCTCGGCGGCGGCCAGGCGCACCGGTGTCCCGGCCACCCCGGCGGCGACCAGCCGGGCCGAACGCACCACGCCGTCGTCGTCGCGGTGCACCACCCCGGCGACCGCGGCCAGCGCGAAGTCACCGTTGCGCGTGGCGAACTCGGCGAAACCGGTGGCCGTGCCGGGCGGCAGGTCGGCCAGCGTGACCCCGACGAGCAGTTCGTCGGGTTCCAGGGCGGTGGTGAAGTGGAACAGGAAGAAGTCGTCGGCCGGGACCGCCCGCACACCCCGGGTGGAGGCGACGTGCATGGTGGCGCCCAGGGCGGTCAGCACGGTCGGCAGCTCGGCGGCCGGGTCGCCGTGCGCGACGCTGCCGCACACCGTGCCCCGGTTGCGGATCTGCGGGTGCGCGACCTGGGCCAGCGCGGCCGGCAACAACGGGAACGCCGCCGCCAGCTCGAGTGAGCGCTCGACGGTCCGCTGCCGCACCAGGGCGGGGATCCGCCAGCCGCCGGCCTCGCGGACCACGGTGTCCAGGCCGGGCAGCCGGTTGACGTCGATCAGGTGCTCGGGCGCCGACATCCGGAAGTTCAGCAACGGCACCAGACTCTGACCGCCGGCGAGGACCTTGGCGTCGTGGGAGTGCTCGGCCAGCAGCGCCAGCGCCTCGGGCACCGAGGCCGGGGCGTGGTAGGCGAACGCGCGAGGCTTCACGACGCCACCGCCTCGGCGTGGCAACCGCAGTCCTGGCCAGGTAACTCGGCCGGTGGCGGCGCGCCGGTGAGGTGCGCGCGGACCAGGCCGGCCAGCTCCGGGCGTTCGACCAGCGACAGGTGACGCAGGTCGGGCAGGGTCAGCGCGGTGGCGTCGGGGACGTGCGCGGCGAGGTACTCGCTCATCGCCGGCGGGGTCGCGTAGTCCTGTTCCCCGGCGAACGCGAGCGTCGGCGCGGTGACCGAGGCCAGCAGCTCCCGGCTGTCCAGGTGGCCCAGCGCCAGGCAGGCCTGGGCGTGCGCGGCGGGGTCGGTGGCCAGGAAGATCCCGACGACCCGGTTCACCTGGGCCGGGTGGGTGCGGCGGAAGGCGTCGGTGAACCAGCGGTCCACCTGGAACGGGATCTGGGCGGTGCGAGCGGTGGCGGCGACCCGCCCGGCCCGCTCGGTCCACACCGGCACGGCGTCCTCGCCGTACCAGGCGGTCGAGTCGGCCAGCACGAGCCGGTCGACGCGGCCGGGCGCGCGGCCGGCGAGGGTGAGCGCCACGCTGCCACCCATGGACATGCCGAGCACGTGCGCACTGGCCAGTCCGAGCCCGTCGAGCAGCGCGACGACGTCGTCGGCCAGGTCGGTGACGCCGAACTCCGCACCGTCCCACCCGGACTCGCCGTGGCCCCGCGCGTCCGGGGCGATCACGTCGAAGTCGGCGGCGAGGCGGTCGGTCAGCGGCTCCCACACCCGGCCGGACAGGGCCAGCGGGTGCAACAGCAGCAGGGGCGGCCCGCTGCCCCGGCGCCGGTAGGCGATCCGGCCACCGGGGCCGTCGACGAAGTCAGGCACGAACGCTCCCCTGGATCAGGCCGGTGACGGTGCCGCCGAGCACGGCGGTCGTCGCGGCGGGTGTCAGGCCGGCGGCGGTGACGGTGCCGACGGGGTCGGGGTCGCCGAGCGCGAACGGGTAGTCGCTGCCCAGCAGCACCCGGTCGGGGCCGACCAGGTCGACCAGGAACCGGATGGCCGGCGCCGACAGGGCGACCGTGTCGTAGTACAGGTCGGCCAGGTAGTCCGACGGCCGGTCGCGCTCGATCCGGTGGGCGGCCAGGCGGTCGGCGCGGTGCGCGCCGTCCAGCCGCCCGCTCTGGAACGGGACCAGGCCGCCGCCGTGCACGGTCACCAGCCGCAGCGCCGGGTGCCGGTCGAGCACCCCGGACAGCAGCAGCCGCGCGAGGGCGAAGCTGGTGTCCACCAGCCGGCAGTAGGCGTTGGCGAACTCGTCGCTGTCGGGCAGTACCCGGGACGGCCCGTCGGCCGACGGGTGCAGCAGCACCGGGATCCCCAGCTCGGCGGCCACCGTCCACAGTGGTTCCAGCCGGGGGTCGGCGAGGGTGGTGGCGTTGGCCGGGTCGGTGCTCAGGACCAGCCCGCTCATGCCGTGGCGGGTGATCTCCTCGGCGAGGTCGGCGGCGGCGGTGTCCGGGTCGTCGAGCGCGACGGTCGCCAGCCGGCCCGCGGTGCCCTCGCCGGTGTGCTCGCGCAACGCCTCGTTGAGCCGGCGGGCCCACGACCGGGCGGCGCCGGGCGACATGCCGGCGGTGGGCTGCACGTCCAGCCACGGCGACACGACCTGGCGGTCGATGCCGGTGCCGGCCAGGTACTCCAGGCGACGTTCAGCGCGGCACATGCGTTCGCGGACCAGCCGTTCGCCGGTGCCCGGCAGGGACACCAGCCAGCCGTTGTCGGTGTGCCGGGCGGTGACCCCGTCCCAGGCCCCGCCGGCCACCTCGGCGAGCAGTGGTTCCGGAACGACGTGCGCGTGGCAGTCGACGATCATGTGACGGTCCCCCTCGAGGTCATCCAGCCGGAGCGTTCGATGGCCCGCAGCCCGCGCAGCACGATGGAGGCGGTCAGGGCGGCGGCGACGTCGGCGTCCCGGTCGTCGTAGGCGGCCAGCAGCCGCTCGTGGTCGGCCACGGACTCGGCCATCCGGCCCGGCATCGACAGGCTCAGGTGGCGCAGCCGCAGCATCCGCAGGCCGAGGTTGTCCAGCAGGCGGCACAGGGTGGCGTTGCCGGTCAGCCGGGCCTCGGTGTTGCGGAACTCGACGTTGGTCCAGAAGTAGCCGTCGACGTCGCCGGCCTCGGCGGCGTCGTGCAGCCTGGTCTGCACCAGGCGCAGCCCCGCCAGGTCCCGGTCGGTGGCGACGTCCACGACGCACCGGCTGACCATCCGGTACAGGTGGGCACGCACCTGGTACATGTCCCGGACCTCGGCGAGGGACTGGGTGGTGACCCGGGGCCGCCGGTGGGCCGAGATGTCCACGAAACCCTCGCGCTGCAACGCTTGCAGCGCCTCGCGGACCGGGGTGCGGCTGGTGCCGAAGACCCTGGCCAGCTCGACGGAGTTCAGGTCGTCGCCCGGCTCGTAGCGGCCCTCGATGATGTCGGCGCCGACCTTCACCACGATCTCGTCGACCAGACCGGCGCCGTGTTCGCGACCCAGCACCCGCAGCAGCTCCGCGCGGCTGGTGTCGCCCGGCCGGGCGGCCGGCTCGGGATTCACCGTCCCCCCAACAGGTCGGGCCACTTGGCGACGACCCGGTCGCACAGCTCGCGGCTGGCCTCGGCGACGACCGGGAAGTCGGCGAGCCGTTCGAAGGGCCGGCACGCGTCGATCACCGCGCGGGTGTTGTAGCGCGGGGCGCCGGGGTCGGCGAGCGGGTCGACCCGGCTGCCCCACGTCTTGCGCAGGATCTCGATGTCGGCGGCCGGTTCGGTGCGGGTGCAGACCGCCCACATGACCTCGCTGAGGCTGCGGGTGTCGACATCGCTGTCGACCACGATGACGAACTTGTTCATGTACGCGGCGGCGGGCAGCTGGGAGGTGAGCAGGCCGGCCTGGCGGGCGTGTCCGGCGTACTTCTGGTCGATCGAGACCGCCAGCAGCTGGCGCCCGCCGCCCTCCTCGTGCGCCCACACCTCGCGCACCTCGGGCAGTCCGGTGGCCAGCAGCGCGTCGAGGATCATGCTCGACTTCATGACGCTGCGCATGTACGAGTAGTCGTGCGGCGGCTTGCCGGGCGGGGTGCCCAGCAGGATGGGGTCGCGGCGGCGGTAGACCCGCTCGACCTCCAGCATGATCACCTGGCCGGCGCCGCCGCTGTAGTACCCGGTCCACTCGCCGAACGGGCCCTCCTCGGCGGTGACCTCCGGGCGCAGCCAGCCCTCGACGACGATCTCCGCGTTGGCCGGCACCGGCAGGCCGGTGACCTCGCCGGGGATGACGTCCACCGGCCGGCCCTGGATCGCGCCGACGTAGTCCAGTTCGGACACCCCGGCCGGTACCTCGGTCCCGGCGGCCACGACCATCAGCGGGTCGCCGCCGAGGGTGACGGTGACCGGGGCGCGGCCGTGCCGGGCGAACCACTCGCGGACGTGCATGGCGCCGTGTTTGCCGGCCTCGATGTTGATGGTGGCGCCGCGCGCGTGCTGGACCTGCATCCGGTACGAGCCGGCGTTCACCCAGCCGGTGTCCGGGTCGGTGGTGAACACCGCGCAGCCGGTGCCGATGTAGCGGCCGCCGTCGTGCTCGTGCCAGAACGGCACCGGGAAGCTGAGCAGGTCGATCTCCTCGTCGCGCTCGACGACCTCCATCACCGGTCCGGTGTCGACGGTGCGCGCCCGGTAGTGCTCGTGGTCGCGCAGCCACTGCGCCGGCTTGCCGCGCAGGGCGCGGACCAGCGCGTGGTCGTCGAGTTCGGTGCCCAGTCGCAGGGTCAGGCCGAGGCGGCGGGCGTTGGACATGCTGCTGGTGAGGACCCGCATGCCGGCCGGGTAGCCGGTGATCTGGTCGAACAGCAGCGCCGATGGCGACGGGAGCCGGTAGTTGACCTCGGAGACGGCGCCGATCTCCAGGTTCCAGTCCGCGCCGTGTACGTCGCGCAGGTCGCCGATGTCCCGCACGGCCGTCAGCCAGGTCCGCAGGTCGACGATCTCGTCGAGGGACACACCCATCGAGCTTCACCCCTTTGGTCCGGTCGACCGCAAAGTGTCGACACCTCAGTGAATCAGACGCGGCGACGTGATGTCCAGTTCGGAGCATCGTCGCTGTTGGTTGTAGTTTTAGGGCATACTGAACGGGTAGCCCATGAAGAGAAAGTGTCGACTTCTGTCCACACTTCCGAGGAAACCGAGGACGAACGATGCGGGTTGTCGTCGCCATGACCGGGGCCAGCGGGGCGCCCTACGGCGTCCGGATGCTGCGGGTGCTGCGCGAGCTGCCCGACGTCGAGACCCACCTGGTGATCTCCCGGTCGGCGGCGCTGACCATCGCCCAGGAGTGCGGCGGGCTGACCCCGGCCGACGTCGCCGACCTCGCCGACGTCACACACCGCCCGTCGGCCGTCGGCGCCACCATCGCCTCCGGGTCCTACCCGGTCGACGCGATGCTCGTCGCGCCGTGCTCGATCAAGACGCTCTCGGCCATCGCCCACTGCCACGCCGACGACCTCATCCCGAGGGCCGCCGACGTGTGCCTCAAGGAGGGCCGGCCGCTGGTGCTGATGGTGCGGGAGACCCCGCTGCACCTGGGCCACCTGCGGGCGATGACCGCCGCGACCGAGGCCGGCGCGGTGATCATGCCGCCGGTGCCCGCCTTCTACACCCTGCCCGCGACCGTGGACGACCTGGTCGACCACTCGGTGCGCCGGGCGCTCGTGCGGGCCGGGGTGGCCGCGGCCGCCCCACGCCCGTGGGACGGCCGCGTCGGCGGCTGAGACACCTCACATGTAGCCGCCCCCGTTGACCGCGAGGATCTGGCCGGTGATCGGGTCCGACGCCGCCGAGGCGAGGAAGGCCACCGTGCCGACCAGGTCGTCGGGGACCAGCGCGCCGGCCAGCAGCTGGCTGGCCGCCGCGCGGGTTCGCCGCTCGGGCGTCGGATCGGGCTCGCTGAGCACGATGCCCGGCGCGATCGCGTTGACCCGGATGCCGTCGGGAGCCAGCTCCGAGGCCAGCGTGCGGGTCAGGCCGAGGATGGCCGACTTGCTGGCCACGTAGTGCACCCGCGACGGCGAGCCCTTGAGCGCGGTGTCCGAGGACACGTTGACGATCTTGCCGTAGCTCCGCTCGCGCATCGCCGGGACGACCGCCCGGCAGGCCAGCCAGGTGCCGCGCACGTTGACCGCCATCATCCGGTCCCAGTCGGCCACCGTGATCTCGTCGAAGGGCACCCGCGCCATCGCGACGGTCAGGAAGATCGCCGCGTTGTTGACCAGCACGTCGATCCGGCCGAACGCGCCCACCGCCTCGGCGGCCATCGCCGCGGTCGCCTCCTCGTCGGCGACGTCGACGGCGACCGCGTGCGCCCGGCCGCCGTCGGCGGTGATCTGTTCGGCCACCGCCTTCGCGCCGGCCCCGTCCAGGTCGGCGACCACCACCGAGGCGCCCTGTTCGGCCAGCCGCACCGCGTAGGCGCGGCCGAGACCGTGGGCGGCGCCGGTGATCACGGCCACCCGCCCGTTCACGGCCGGCTCCCCGGACCGATCGACAGGTTCTTCACACGGGTGAAGCTCACCAGTTCCTCCAGGCTGTTCTCCGTACCGATACCGCTGAGCTTGTGCCCGCCGAAGGGGGCGCCCAGCGGCCGCTGACCGGCGCCGTTGATCCACACGTAGCCGGCCTGGACCGCGCGGCCGAACCGCAGCGCGGTGGTCACGTCGTTGGTCCAGATGTTGGCCGTCAGACCGACCGGCAGCGCGTTGGCGATCTGCAGCGCCTGGTCCTCGTCGGTCCAGCCGAGCACACTGACCACCGGCCCGAAGATCTCCTCGGTGGCCAGCGCCATCTCCGGGGTGACGTCGTCGAACACCGTCGGGGCCAGGAAGTACCCGGCCGGGCCGAGACCTTCCGGCCGGCCGCCGCCGGTCACCAGCCGGGCGCCGGAGGCCAGGCCGCGTTCGAGGTGGCCGAGCACCCGCTGGTGGTGCCCGGCGAACGCGAGCGGCCCCATCTCCACGCCGGGGACCAGCGGGTCACCCACGCTCAGCGCCTCGACCCTGGCCACCAGTTCGGCCACGAACTCCGCGCGCACCGACTCGTGCACCAGCATCCGCGACGGCGACCCGCAGGACTGGCCCTGTCCCCTGGTGAAGTTCATCGCCCGGGTCGCGGCCTCGGCCGCCGCCGCGACGTCCACGTCGGGGAACACGATCAGCGGGTTCTTGCCGCTCAGCTCCAGGGTCACCGCCTTGAGCCGGTCGGCCGCCGCGCGCGCCACCGCCCGGCCGGACTCGACGCCGCCGGTGAACGCGATCCTCGGCACGCCGGGATGCGCGACCAGCGCCGCGCCGGCCTCCCGGCCGCCGGTGACCACGTTGAGCACCCCGGGTGGGAGGACACCGTCGGCCAGTTCGGCCAGCCGCAGCGCCGACACCGGTGTGGTGTCACCGGGTTTGAGCACCACGGCGTTGCCGGCCGCCAGCGGGCCGGCGATGCCGCTGGCGGCGAACTGGATGGGGTGGTTGAACGGCACGATCCGCCCGACCACGCCGTAGGGCTCGCGCAGCGTCAGGTTCAGCCCGACGCCGGGGACCTCGATCGTCTGGCCCTTCAGCTCGCTGGCCAGGCCGGCGAAGTAGCGCAGGGTGGCGACCGCGTTGTCGACGTCCTTGGCCATGCCGTCCACCGGGATACCGGCGTCGACGGCGTCCATCCTGGCCAGTTCGCCGGCGTGCGCGGCGACCCGGTCGGCCAGTTCGGTGAGCGCGGCCGCCCTGGCCTGCCAGCCGAGCGCCGCCCACGGACCGGCCGCGCGCGTCGCCGCGTCGACCGCGCGCGCGACGTCCGCCGGGCCGGCCTCGGCCACCTCGGTGACCTGCTCCTCGGTGGTCGGGTCGATCGACGGGGTGCGCGCGCCGCTGGCGGCCGGCACCCATTCCCCGCCGATGGACAGGTCGTAGTGCTCGCGGATTCCCGAGGCGGCGCGGCGGGTCGCCGGGGAGAGGTCGCTGGTGAGCGTCATCAGCTGTCCGACTTCTCGATGACGCCCTCGTCGCGCAGCGCGTCGAGGAAGCTGTTGTCGATGAACTGGGAGATGTCGTCGGGGACCTCGCCGCCGCTGGCCGCGTCGACGAACGCCTCGCGCACGATGTCCTCGTCCACCACCGGGTCGGTGGTCCAGACCTTGGTGAAGAAGTCGTAGGCGTAGGCGGCCATGTCGCGGTTCTCGGTCTTGGTGTACTTCTGGATGGCGTCGATGCTCGCGTCCCGGTTGGCCTCGTCCTTGAGGAACGCCAGGCATTCCACGTTGGCCCGGACGAACTTCGACACGGTGTCCTTGTTCTCCTGCGCGTACTCACCGGTGACCGCGTAGACGCTGCCGGCGGTCTCGTACTCGGTCATGTCGGTGATCTTGTGCCAGCCCTGGTCCTCCGTGGACACACCTTGCGGCGGCGCGGTGACCAGCGCGTCGATCTCGCCGCTCTTGGCCGCGGCGATCAGCGCGGGCAGCGAGGCCAGGTTGGACACCTGCACGTCGTCCTTGAGTCCCTTGTCCTCCAGCATCAGCCGGGTGGCCGCGTCGGTGACCGAGCCGGGCGCGGTGACGCCGACCTTCTTGCCGCGCAGGTCCTCCACGGTCTTGATCGACGGGTCGCCGAACATCTCCACGAAGTACTTGGGCAGCTTCAGCTCGATCATCTTCAGGTCGGCGCCCTGCAGCGCGCCGGTGGCGATCGCGCGGCCGTCGCCGCCGGCGATCTGCACCGCGTCGCTGGACAGCGCCGCGACGAGCTGGGAACTGGTCTTGAGCAGGGTCAGCTCGACCTGCAGGCCGTGCTTGTCGAAGATGCCCTCGTCCTGGCAGACGTAGAGATCGCCGTAGGAGGCGGTGTCGGACGGGTAGCCGATCTTGATCCGGGTCACGTCGCCGTCCTCGCCGGCGTCGGAGCCACAGCCGGCGAGGGTCACGGCGGTGGTCACCGCCAGCAGGGATGCCATGAGTGTGCGCATGTCAGGCCTTCTCTCTTCTCGACTTCTCTGTCGATGCCCCACACAGGGGCGGTTCTGACGTGTGATGTGTCAGGGTGGTCAGGCGGCAACCGGCAGCGCGCCGAGCAGGCGCAGGACCCAGTCCGCCACCAGCGGTCTGACCCGGTAGCCCAGGTTGTGCAGGACGTGGTTGCCCTCCGGTTCGAGGACCAGCCGGGCGCGGTCGCCGAAGTGCTCGGTCAGCCGCCTGGCCTGGGTCAGGTCGAACAACCGGTCCCGTTCCCCGTGCACCACCAGGAACGGGATGTCGCGCTCCGGCGGATGACCGGCCAGGCTGAACTCCTCGGCGTTGGCCAGCGCCGCCGGCTCGTCCGCCGCGCCGGTGCGCACCTGGAACGCCTGCCGGCTCAGGAAAGCGAGACTGGGCCACGCCTGCGCCATGCTGTAGCACCCGCCGAGCGAGACCCCGGCGCGCAGGCCAGGGGTGCTGGCCGCGGCGCGCGCCGCGTAGTAGCCGCCGAGACTGACCCCGACGATCGCGATCCGACCCGGGTCGACCCCGGCGATCCCGGTGAGCGTGGCGAGGACCGACGCGGCGACGTCCTCCCACGCCGAGGGCAGCCGGCTGTCGAACTCCGACTCGCCCTGCCCGGGGCCGTCCACCACGAACGTGGCCATCCCCCGGCGCAGGAACACCTCACTGAACAGATGCAGTTCCTCCTTGGCCGCGTCCAGGCCGGGCACCAGCACGATCGCCGGCCACGGACCTGGCCCGTGCGGGGCGCGGAACACCCCCGGCAGCGTGCCGCCGGCGTGCGGCACGTCCACGATCCGGCCCGGCCACGGCAGGTGCGGCAGCGCCTGGCGGTAGGCCAGCGCCGACTTCGCGGTACCGGCGCGCAGCGCGCCCTGGTCGTGCACGAACAGGAACTTGCCGAAGTGGAACTCCAGGGCGGCGATCAGCCGCAGCTCGGCGGCGGTGAGCGTCGCGCCGGCCCGCTCGGCGTCGGCCGCGTGCGCCAGCTGGGTGTCCCCCATCCGCTCCCAGGCCGCGTACCAGCTGGGCCAGTCGTCGAGGGACCCGGTGATCGTGTGCAGATCGTCGAGCGGGACCCCGTTGCTGACGAAGCGCTGGGTGAGGTGCCTGGCCTGGGCGACCGGGTCGGGGAATGTCATGCGGTTCCTTCCGTTCGGGACCGGCGGGCGACCAGCCGGCGGACGAGCAGACCGAGGGCGAGCAGCACCCCGGCCACGGCGAGCGGCGGGCCGAGCGACCGGCGCCCGGCCGGCGGCGGGGGCTCCGGAGCGGGTGGCGGGGCGGCGAGCGGGACCGGGCCGAGGCGTTCGTGCGTCTCCAGCACGGCGGCGACGATCCCGCCGTACCCCGTGCAGCGGCACAGGTTCCCGGACAGCGCCGCGCGCACGGTCGGCTCGTCGAGCCGTTCCCGCGCGAGCAGTTCGACGGCGGCCACCAGGAACCCCGGGGTGCAGAACCCGCACTGCAACGCGTCGTGCCGGTCGAAGGCCGCGCGCAGTTCCCCGACGGCGGGCGACGCGGCAGCCAGGCCCTCGACGGTCACCACGTCGGCCTGGTCCGCCTGACCGGCCAGGACCAGGCACGACCGCACCGAACACCCGTCGAGCAGCACCGTGCACGCACCGCACACGCCCTGTTCGCAGCCGATCTTGGTACCGGTCAACCCACGTCGGTCGCGCAGGTAGTCGACCAGCGTGAGCCGGTCGGGCACGACGTCGCGGGCCGGCTCGCCGTTCACCCGGACACCGACGGCGTTGCGCGGTTCGGTCACCGGTCCTCCTCTCCGCCGACCCCGGCCAGGGCCCGGGCGAGCACGGTGGCGACCAGACGGCGCCGGGCGGGGTCCTCGACCGGCAGGCCGGCCACGGCGGCCCACGCCAGCTCGTCCCAGGGGCACCCGTCGAGGGGGCGGCCGATCGCCGGGGCCAGTGCGTCGCCGAGGTCGACCGGCACCGGGCCGACGGCGAACAGCACGGCGCGCGCCGAGCGCACCGTCCCGCCGGTCACGCCGACCGCGCAGAGCGCCCCGGCACGGGCGTAGTCACCGTGCCGGGGCGAGAACTCGGCGAACCCGTACCGGGTGCCGGCCGCCGCCCGGGGAACGCGCACGCCGGTGAGCAGTTCGTCCTCGCGCAGCGCCGTCAGGTACGGGCCGACCAGGAAGTCCCTGGCGGCGACGGTGCGGGTGCCCCCGACCGACCGGCACACCAGCCGCGCGTCGAGCAGGACCATCGCGGCGGGCAGTTCGGCTGCCGGATCGGCGTGCGCGAGGCTGCCGCCCAGGGTGCCCCGGTTGCGGATGGCGTCGTGGCCGATGTGCGCGGCGGCCAGGCCCAGCACGGCGGGCAGCGGCCCGGCGGTCCCGGCGGCCAGGTCCCGGTGGCGTACCCGCGCACCCAGCTCGACCTCGTCGTCGCGGACCGACACCTCGGTCAGCTCACTCACCCGGCCCAGGTCCACCAGCACGTCCGGGGTGGCCATGCGCAGCGCCAGCAACGGCATCAGGCTCTGGCCGCCGGCGATGACCTTGGCCACCGTCCCGTCGTGCCGATCGAGCGCCGCCAGGCAGCCCGCCACGTCGGGCGGCCGGACCAGGGTGAGCGGGGCGGGTTTCACCGGCGGGCCTCCTCGATCAGGCCCAGCAGGTGGTCGCTGGTCATCGGGTGCCGGGCCACGTGCACGCCGAACTCCTCCAGCGCGTCGTCCACGGCGGCGGCGATGGCCGACCCGCTGGCGATGATCCCGCTCTCGCCGACCCCCCGGATGCCCAGCGGGTTGAGCCCGCTCGGCGCGTCGAGGTGGGCCAGGCGGATCGCCGGCACGTCGGTCGCCTCCGGGACCAGGTAGTCGGCGAGCGTGGCCGACAGCGGCTGGGCCGCCGGGTCGTGGTCGACCCGCTCCAGCAGCGCGCCGCCGATGCCCTGGGCGACACCGCCGCGCAGCTGGCCGTCGACGACCCGGGGATTGAGCGACGGGCCGGTCTCGTGCGCCACGCCGTAGCGGCGCACCGACGTGCCACCGGTCAGGGTGTCGACCACCACGGCCACCGCGTGCACCCCCATCGTCCAGGTCACCGTGGGCGGGGCGAACGTGTGGACCTCGTCGAGGCCGGGCCGGCCGGCCTCGACGAGCAGCGCGGCCAGCTCGGCCCAGCTGACCCGCCGGCCGGTCGCCGGCACGACGAACCCGCCGGGCGCGGCGTCGACGCCGGCCGCGCCGAGCAGCTCGCGCAGTGCCGCGCGG
>NZ_MSIF01000023.1 GCF_001921215.1 Actinophytocola xinjiangensis | reverse complement strand
CACCGCCGGATCGAGCGGCTGCACGAGGTCCGCCGGCGCACCACCCGCCGCGACGACCTCGGCGCCCGGCTCGGCCGGGCCGCCCCGAGGCTGCGCGCCGCCATCGAACGGTCCCCGCACGACTGGCCACTGGCCGGGTTCACGCAGGCCTGGGAGTGGGCGGCGGCCGGCACGTGGGTGCTGGCCCAGGGCGTCACCGACGTGAACGCGGTGCAGTCGGAGATCGGGCTCACCGAGAACCGCATCCGGTCGGAGGTGGAGCGGCTGGCGGCGACCAGGGCGTGGCGGCACGCGGTGTCCCCCGACCGGCTCACCGGGCAGGCCAGGGCGAACCTGGAGCACTACGCGTACCTGGTGCGCCGGCTGGGCAAGGGCACCGGCCGCTACGCCGCGCAGCGCCGGGTCGAGGTCCGCCAGGCGATGGACCGCTGCCGGCCGGCCGTCCCCGTCTGGATCATGCCGATCTACCGGATCGCCGAACAGTTGCGGATCCGTCGCGACATGTTCGACGTGGTGATCGTCGACGAGGCGTCCCAGGCAGGCCTGGAGGCCACGTTCCTGCAGTACCTGGCGCCGCGCCTGGTGGTGATCGGCGACGACAAGCAGGTCTCGCCCTCGGCGGTGGGCGTCGACCAGCAGCGGCTGCGTGACCTGGCCGGCCAGTACCTGGCCGACGACCCGTACCGCTCGGCGTGGCAGGACCCGCAGCGCAGCCTGTTCGACGAGGCCAAGATGCGTTTCCAGGGCCTGATCACGCTCACCGAGCACCGCCGCTGCGTGCCGGAGATCATCGCCTTCGCCAACCGGGTCGCCTACGAGCCCGACGGCATCCGGCTGGTCCCGGTGCGCCAGTACGGCGCCGACCGCCTGGAGCCGCTGCGCCCGGTGTACCTGCCGGACGGGTACGTCACCGGGACGACGAACAAGGTCAACCCGGTCGAGGTCGCGGCGATCGTCGACCAGCTGGAGAAGTGCGTGGCCGACCCCCGCTACGACGGCCTGACCTTCGGGGTGATCTCGCTGCTCGGCCCGGCGCAGGCCAAGGCCATCGAGAAGCGGCTGCTGGAGCGGATCGCCCCGGAGGACTGGGCCGCCCGGCGGCTCCAGTGCGGCGACTCCGCCGACTTCCAGGGCGCCGAGCGGGACGTCATGTTCCTGTCGATGGTCGCCGCCGGCCCGACCCAGGTCCCGCTGACCAGGGACGTGTACGTGCAGCGGTACAACGTGGCGGCCTCCCGGGCCCGTGACCAGCTGTGGCTGTTCCACTCCGTGCCGCAGGACGCGCTGGACAACCCCGAGGACATGCGCTTCCAACTGCTGGACCACTGCTACGGCCTGGCCGGGCGCGGTGAGCCCGTGCTGAGCGGGGTGGCGCCGGAGGACCGGCTGGTCGAGCCGTTCGGGTCGCTGTTCGAGCAGCGGCTGGCCAACCAGCTGCTGCGGCGCGGTTACACGGTGACACCGGACCTGGTCGTCGTCGGCGCCCGGGGCCGGGTACGCGTCGTGTGCGAGGGCGACACGTGGGACGGCCCGGCCGCCTACGAACGCGACCTGGCCCGCCAGCGCGACCTGGAGCGGTGCGGCTGGCGGTTCCTGCGGGTGCGGGAGTCCTCGTTCCTCGTCGCCCCCACGGCGGTGCTGGGTCAGCTGACGACCGCGCTGGCCGAGCACGACATCCACCCGGCTCCCTAGGGGCGATCCAGGAGATTGTCCCGATCTGGGTTGTTTCACCTGGTAGCGGCGCGGAGGCGGGCGCACCATGGAGGCATGAGTCACGAGTTGTCAGCCGCCGAGGTGCGCGCCATCACGAGGTCGGCCGGGCCCGGATCACGGTTCCGGATCGACGCCTCGTTCTCGATCGTCGTCCACGACCTGGACGCGTTGCGGTCGGCGGCTCGGCGGGCGTTCGACTACGGCCGGTTCGCCAGCGAGCAGGAACGCGAGCGTGCCTGGTCGGCCATCGAGAACGATCCCGCGCGGCTGCTGTCCCAGGCCGTCGACTTCGCCCGGCTGACCGAGGACGTGCCGGGCATCCTCGGGCAGTCGGTCGAGTTCGTCGTCCGGGACGAGACCGGGTAGATCAGAGGTCCTGCCAGACCGGGTTCTTGGTGAGCGGCGCGGTGAACTGGGGGTCGGTGAAGTACTCGACGGCGCCCGTGGCGCCGTCGTCGATGCGGGTGTCCACGGAGACCTCGACCGGCCCGCTGTCCCCCGCCGCGATCTCCTGCCGCTCCCCGAAGCTCGCCCCGCCGCCGATCAGCGCGCCCTGCGCGTCGCGCACGACGGCGGTGACCCGGGGCTTGACCGGGATGTCGTAGGTGTTGGCAACCTCGACGGTGGCCTTGCGCCGGTCGCCGCTGCCGCCACTGACCGTCTCGGGCCCGGTGGTCGTCAGCTCGGCGTAGTCGGCCTTCGGCTTGCGCAGCTGGCCGTCCGGGGTGTCCAGGTGGGTGATCATCGTGACCCGGACCGCCATCTCCGCCGCCTCGCCCTCCACGTTCTCCAGGTCGCCGACGCCGAACTTCTGGCCCGGCAGCAGGACGCTGACCGCGTCGCCGCTCTTCCCGACGGGCTTGCCGGCCTCGTCGCTGAAGTCGACCTGGAACTGGACGCCGATCGCGACCTTGTCGGAGACGTTCTCCACCACATACCCGTAGCCGACGTACAGTTCGACCATGCCGGGGGCCGGCGGCTCGTGGTTGCGGAACCCCTGATCGACGATCTTGATGACCTCGTCGGCGCTGCTGATGGTCTCGGCGGTGGCCTCACCGTCACCGTCGCCACTGCCGCCGCCACTACTGCCGCTGCCGGCCGTGCTCTCCGCGCCGCACCCGCTCGCCACGGCCAACGCCGCGAGCACCGCGACCACCAGTTTCCCTGTTCGAATCCCCATGCCGGAAACCTAGGTGCCCGCCCCCGGCCCCCCTGTCAGGCATTCAGCCGACAGCCCGACTCAGGCATAGACGGTGCCGAGGTAGCGCCCGGCGGCCATGCCGACCGCGTGCGCCGTGGTCCCGTGGGTGATGGTGGGCCCCGAGCAGCCCGACGAGAACCCTTCGGGTGAACGACATCGGTGTTCCTTTCGTGTCCACGGCCCTCTCCCGTGGGCGAGCCAACCGTTCCCGGGGCGGGTGGGCTGTCAGGCGTTCGCTCGACAGTCAGGCGCGCCGGGCCCGCGACCACGGCAGGTCGCCCTCGACGGCGGCGGCGGCGCGCAGCAGCGGCGGCAGGAACTCGCGCCGCATGGCCGGAAGCGAGGTCCGGCTGGCGTGCGTGGACACGTTGATTGCCGCCACCACCCGGCCCGAACGGTCGCGGACGGGGACGGCCACCGCCCGCAGGCCCTCCTCCAGTTCCTGGTTCACCATCGACCACCCCTGGGCCCGGACCCGCACCAGCTCGCCGCGCAGCGCGGCCACCGACGACACGGTCCGCCCGGTCAGGCGTTCCAGCCGGACGGTCGAGAGGTACTCGGTCAGGGTGTCGTCGGGCAGGCCGGCGAGCAGGACCCGGCCCATCGACGTCGCGTAGGCGGGAAAGCGTGTTCCCACGCTGATCGACACCGTCATGATGCGGCTGACCGGGACCCTGGCCACGTACACCACGTCGTGACCGTCCAGAACGGACACCGACGAGGACTCGTTGACCTCACCGACCAGCGCCTCCAGGTGCGGCTCGGCGACCTCCGGCAGCGACAGGCTCGACAGGTACGCGTAACCCAGCTCCAGGACCTTGGCCGTCAGGGAGAAGAACCGGCCGTCGTTGCGGACGTAACCCAGGTCGGCCAGCGTCAGCAGGAAACGCCGGGCGACGGCGCGGGTCACGCCGGTCACCGCCGCGACCTCGCTGAGGGTCAGCTCGGGATGGTCGTGGTCGAACGCCCGGATCACCGCCAGCCCGCGTTCCAGCGACTGCACGAAGTCCGACCCGCGCCCGGCCACCGCTCACTCCCGCCTAGACAGCGAAGAACACCGTCTCCCGCTCGCCCCGCAGCCGGATGTCGAACTCGTACCCGTCCGCCGACCGGCGCGCCAGCAGGGTTTCCCGCCGGTCCGCCGGCAGTGCGGACAGTACCGGATCCTCCACAGTGGAGTCCGCGAAGTACACCCTGGTCACCACTCGGTCGAGCAGTCCCCTGGCGAACACCGACACCGCGATGTGCGGAGCCTGGGGCCGCCCGTCCGGGGCCGGGACAACGCCGGGGAGCACGGTACGCACGGCCCACCGGCCGTGGTCGTCGGTGCCACAGCGGCCGTAGCCCCGGAAGCCGGGGTGGTTGAACCGCCCGGCGCCGTCGGGCTGCCAGGTCTCGATCAGCGCGTCGGACACCAGCGCGCCCTCGCCGTCGAACACCGTGCCGCGCAACCAGAACGAGTCAGGGCCCTCGTCGACGACCGGGCCGTCGGGCCAGGTCAGCGCGTGGGAGAAGAACGGGCCCACGGTCTGGGACGGGGTCAGGCCCAGCATCGTCACGTCTCCGTCGGGGTCTGGTCGCGGCCGCGCAGGACGATGTCGAACCGGTAGGCCAGCGCCCAGTCGGGCACGGTCGCCGACAGGTCGAACGCGCAGATCATCCGGTGGCGCGCGGCCTCCGGGACGGCCAGGAAGATCGGGTCCTGGCCGAACAGCGGATCGCCGGGGAAGTACATCTGGGTCACCAGCCGCTGGACGAACGCCCGGCCGAACAACGAGAAGTGCAGGTGGGTCGCGCGCCAGGCGTTCTCGTGGTTGCGCCACGGATAGGCGCCGGGTTTGACCGTGACGAACCGGTAGCCGCCGGCGGAGTCGGTCAGGCAGCGGCCGACGCCGGTGAAGTGGGGGTCCAGCGGCGCGGGGTGCTGGTCGCGGACGTGGGCGTAGCGCCCGGCGGCGTTGGCCTGCCACAGCTCCACGAGCGTGTCCGGCACGGCCCGGCCGTCGCTGTCGAGCACCCGGCCGTGCACGATGATCCGCTCCCCCAACGGTTCCCCGGCGTGCTGGGTGGTCAGGTCGTGGTCGCCGGGCAGCACCCGACCCTCGCCGAGGACCGGCCCGGTGACCTCGGTGAGCGAGTGTTCCAACCAGACCGGCGGCTGGCTGGGGGCGCGCAGCAGGGTCGAGCGGTAGCCGGGTGAGGCCAGTGGCGGGTGCGTGCCGCCGGGGTCGCGGGCGTAGGCGGTGCTCACGGCGAACTCCCTTCGGTGAGCCGGCGCAGCACGCTCAGCTCCTGGCTGGTCGGTGGCTCGGTGGTCCCCAGGTCGGGCGCCACGCGCAGGTCCCAGCCGGTGGCGGCGCGCACGTCGGCCACCGGCACTCCGGGGTGCACGCGGGTCAGGGTCAGCTCCCTGGTCACCGGATCCGGTTCCAGGACACCGAGGTCGGTGACCACAAGCACCGGGCCGGCGCCGCGCAGGCCCCACGCCGCGCGGAAACCCGGCCCGGTGCCGTGGCCGGCGGAGGTCACGAAGTCGACCTCCGCCACGAACGCGCGGCGACTGTGCCGCACCATCACGAACACCTCGCGGCAGGACGCGGCGATCTCCGGGGCGCCGCCCGAGCCCGGTAGCCGCACCGTCGGGCGTTGGTAGGTCCCGCCGACGAAGGTGGTGTTGAGGTTGGCGAAGCGGTCCAGCTGCGCGGCGCCGAGGAACCCGACGTCGATCCGGCCGGGCTGCAACCAGTAGTTGAACACCTCGGGCACCGACACCACCGCGTCGGCCGTCTCCGCCAGCTCACCGTCCCCGATGGACAGTGGCAGCCGGCTGGGTCTGGCGCCGATGGCGCCGGACTCGTAGATCAGCGACAGGTCCGGGTTGTGCACCCGGCGGGCCAGGTTGGCGGCCGTGCTGGGCAGGCCGATGCCGACGAAGCAGGACACGTGCCCGGCCAGTGCCCGCGCGGCGGTCACGGTCATCAGTTCGTCGGCGGTCGGCCTCACGAGACCTCCGCCAGCCAGTCGGTGAACCGTTCCCGCGAGCGGCTGACCGCGTCCCACGCGCGGTAGGCGTCGTTGTCGCGTTCGTAGTAGCCCTGCGCGTAGGACGGTCGCGCGCCGCCGGGCACCACGGCCACCGCGGTCACCACCCAGGAGGGCAGTACGACCGCGTCCGGCCGGGGTTCGAGCTCGTCGACGATCTCCTCGACGGTCACCAGCGAGCGGGTGGCCGCGAGCACCGCCTCCTTCTGCACCCCGACCAGGCCCCACAGCTGCACGTTGCCCCGCCGGTCGGCGCGCTGGGCGTGGATGACGGTCACGTCCGGGCGCAGGGCGGCCACGGCGGCCAGGTTCTCGCCGGTGAACGGGCAGGTCACGGTGGCGACGGTGTCGGTGTGCGCGCCCAGACCGGTGCCCTGGTAGCCGCGCAGCACGGCGAAGGGCAGGCCGGACGCGCCGGCGACGTAGCGGTTGGCCATGCCGGCGTGGCTGTGTTCCTCGATCTCCAGCGGCGCCGGCCAGCCGTTCTCCACGGCGTCGCGCAGCCGGTGCAGCGAGCCGACGCCGGGGTTGCCGCCCCAGGAGAACACCAGCCGCCGGGCGCAGCCGGCGCCGATGAGCTGGTCGTGGACGAGGTCGGGGGTCATCCTGACCAGCGTCAGGTCCCGGCGGCGCTGCCGGAGGACCTCCAGCGCCGCCGCCGACGGGATGAGGTGGGTGAACCCCTCCAGCGCGACGGTGTCCCCGTCCCTGACCAGCTCGGCGATGCCGCCGGCCAGATCGACCAGCTCGGCCATGCACGTCTCCGTTCGCATGACGAACGTCCGTTCTTCTGTCGAACGATAGGGAGGCACCGGCGACCAGGTCAACGGTTGACGCGTCAAGGACTCCGCTCTACGTTCTCCCTGAGAACGAGCGTGCGATCTCCGAACAACGTTGTTGAATCCCGAGATGGAGTCCGCCGATGCGCCGACACCTCGCCGCTTTCCTGCTGGCCCCGACCCTGCTCGCGTCGGCCGCGTGCGGCGCGGACGGCGCCGACGAGCCGGCCCCCGGCCAACCCGACAAGGTCACCGTCGGGGTGATCCCGATCCTCGACGTGGCGCCGATCTACCTCGGCATCGAACAGGGCTTCTTCGACGAGCGCGACATCGAGATCACGCTCGAACAGGCCGAGGGCGGCGCGGCGATCGTGCCGGCGGTGGTCTCCGGCCAGTACCAGTTCGGCTTCAGCAACATGGTCTCGCTGCTGATCGCCAGCTCGGAAGGCTTACCGGTCAAGGTCGTCAGCAACGGCAACAACTCCACCGGGGTCGACGGCGAGGACTTCGCCGCGCTCATGGTCAAGGCCGACAGTCCGATCAGGACGGCCGCCGACCTGGAAGGTAAGACGGTCGCGGCGAACACCCTGCAGAACATCGTGGACACCAGCGTGCGCCAGTCGGTGCGCAAGGCCGGCGGCGACCCGACCAAGGTCAGGTTCACCGCGCTGCCCTTCCCCGACCAGCCGGCCGCGCTGGCCTCCGGCCAGGTCGACGCGGTGTTCGTGGTGGAACCCTTCCAGCAGGCGGTGCTCGCCGAGGGCGGGCGCGCGATCGCCTCCAGCTACGTCGACGCGGCGCCGAACCTCACCGTCGCCGCCTACTTCACCTCCCAGCAGCTGCTCGCCGACAACCCCGACCTGGCCACCCGGTTCACCGAGGCCATGGCCGAGTCACTGTCCTATGCGGACAGTCATCCGGACGAGGTGCGCACGATCATCGCCAGCTACACCGAGATCGCGCCCGAGGTGATCGAGAAGCTCACGCTGCCCACCTTCCCGCCCGAGGTCAACCGCGAGTCGGTGGCCACCCTCGCCGACCTGGCACTGGAGGACGGCCTGCTCAGCAAGGCCGCCGATGTGGACGCCCTGCTGCCGTGAGGATCCTGCTGGGCGTGGCGGGTCTGCTCGGCTTCGGCGCGCTGCTGGAGCTGGCACCCAGGGTCGGGCTGGTGTCCGACCGCTACGCCCCGCCGACCAGCACCATCCTGGTCACCCTCGCCCAGCGGACCGGCGAGTCACGGTTCTGGCTGGCCGTTGCCGACACGCTGCGCACGTGGCTGCTCGGCCTGCTGATCGCGGTCGCCCTCGGCGTGGCCGTCGGGATCGCGCTGGGCACGGTGCCGGTGGTGCGCCGCGCCACCGCCTCGACCGTCGAGTTCCTGCGCCCGATCCCGTCGGTGGCACTGATCCCGCTGGTGGTGGTGCTCTACGGCTCGACGGTCACCTCGACGCTGGTGCTGGTGGTCTACGCCGCGTTCTGGCAGGTGCTGGTCCAGGTCATGCACGGCGTGGCCGACGTCGACCCGGTCGCGCGGGACACCGCCCGCACCTACGGCCTGGGCCGGCTGGCCAGGGTGCGGTACCTGGTGTGGCCGACGGCCCTGCCCTACGTGGTCACCGGCGTGCGGCTGGCCGCGACCGTCGCGCTGATCCTGACGATCACCGGCGAGCTGGTCATCGGCTCACCCGGCCTCGGCCAGGAGATCGCGACCGCGCGGACCTCCGGCGCGGTGCCGGCCATGTACGCGCTGACCGTGGTCACCGGACTGTTGGGAGTGCTGGCCAACGTGGCCACCCGGGCGGCCGAACGCCGGGTGCTGCACTGGCACCCGTCGCTGCGCGCGGAGGTCGCGGCATGAGCGGGATCCTGGCCAGGGTCGGGTACGCGCTGGCGCTGCCGGTGGTGCTGGTGGCGGTGTGGTGGTTCGCCTCGGCCGGCAGCACCGACTTCTACTTCCCGCCGCTGTCGCGGATCGTCGCGGTGTTCCCGGACACGTGGTTGTCCTCGCGGCTGGCCGACGACGTGCTGCCCTCGCTGACCCGGCTGGGCATCGGTTACGGCGTCGCGCTGCTGGCCGGGGTCGCCCTCGGTCTGGCGATCGGCTCGAACCGGGTGGTGGCGGCGGTGACCGAGCCGCTGCTGGAGTTCCTGCGGGCGATCCCGCCGCCGGTGCTGGTGCCGATCCTGATCCTGGTCGCCGGGATCGGCGACACGATGAAGGTCCTGGTGATCGTCTCCGGCTGCCTGTGGCCGGTGCTGCTCAACACCGTCGACGGGGTGCGCGCGGTCGACCCGGTGCTCGCCGACACCTGCCGCACCTACCGGGTGCGGGGCGGGCGGCGCTGGTGGCACCTGGTGATCCGCTCGGCCAGCCCCCGGATCGTGACCGGGGCTCGGCAGGCGCTGTCGGTCGGGATCATCCTGATGGTCATCAGCGAGATGTTCGCGGCGAGCAGCGGCCTTGGCTACGCGGTGATCCAGTTCAAGGACGGGTTCCGGATCCCGCAGATGTGGAGCGGGGTGATCCTGCTCGGTCTGCTCGGGGTCCTGCTCTCGGTGCTGTTCCGGATCGTGGAGCACCGGGTGCTCGGCTGGTACCACGGCAGCCGCGACGGTCCGAGGGAGCGGTGATGCTGGCGGTCGAGGAACTGCACAAGGTCTACGACGGCCGGGGCCGTCGGGTCGAGGCGATCGGCGACCTCACCTTCGAGGTCGAGGCCGGCAGCTTCGTGTGCGTGGTCGGCCCGTCGGGGTGCGGGAAGACGACGCTGCTGCGGTGCTGCGCGGGTCTGCTGGCGCCGACGTCGGGCACGGTGACGCTGTCCGGGGCGCCGGTGACCGGGCCACCAGAGGGGCTCGCGGTGGTGTTCCAGGAGTACGGCCGCAGCCTGTTCCCGTGGCTGCGGGTGGCCGACAACGTCGACCTGCCGCTGCGCGCGGCCGGGGTCGCGAAGGCCACCCGGCGGGAGCTGGTGGGTGAGGCGCTGGGCGCGGTGGGGCTGGCCGACGCGCACCGCGCGTACCCGTGGCAGCTCTCCGGCGGCATGCAGCAGCGGGTGGCGATCGCCCGCGCGATCGCCTACCAGCCCCGGGTGCTGCTGCTGGACGAGCCGTTCGCCGCGGTCGACGCGCAGACCCGCGCCGACCTGGAGGACCTGATCCGTGACGTGTGGCGGCGTTTCGGCATGACGCTGCTGTTCGTCACCCACGACATCGACGAGGCGGTCTACCTCGGCCAGCGGGTGATCATGCTGACGTCCTCGCCGACGCGGGTCGCCGAGGACCTGCCGATCGACCTGCCCGACGAACGCGACCAGCTGACCACCCGCGGCGATCCGCGCTTCGCCGAGCTGCGCGGGCGGGTGTACGCCCAGATCCAGAAGGCCAAACTGGAAGGAAGAACCACGTGACCCTGATCGACCCCACCGCCTGGGCGACCACGAGCCTGGGCGGGGGCAGCGCGCCGATCCTGGCGCCGGCCACCGGAGAGCACCTGGGCACCACCGGCCTGGCCGACGCCGCCGACGTGCACCGCGCCGCCGAGGCCGCGGCCGCCGCGCAGCGCGAGTGGGCGCGGGCGAGCTACACCGAGCGGGCCGCGGTGCTGCGCCGGGCCGGCACGCTGATCGAGGAGCACACCGAGGAGCTGGCCGGCTGGGTGGTGCGCGAGACCGGCGCGGTGCCGGGGCTGGCGGCCTTCGCCGTGGGCGTCGCCGCGCAGGAGTGCTTCGAGGCGGCGGCGTTGGCCTCGCGCCCACTGGGCGAGGTCCTGCCGACGACCGAGCCCCGGCTCTCGCTGCTGCGGCGGGTGCCGGTCGGGGTGGTCGGGGTGATCTCGCCGTTCAACGTGCCGCTGATCCTGTCGATCCGCTCGGCCGCGCCGGCGCTGGCGTTGGGCAACGCGGTGGTGCTCAAGCCCGACGAGCGCACGCCGGTCAGCGGCGGGCACGCGCTGGCGGCGCTGTTCGCGCGGGCCGGGCTGCCCGAGGGCCTGCTGCACGTGCTGCCCGGCGGCGCCGACGCGGGACGGGCGGTGATCGAGGCGAAACCGGTGCGGGTGGTGTCGTTCACCGGGTCCAGCGCGACCGGGCGCGCGGTCGCGCGACTGGCCGCCCACCACCTCAAGCGGGTGCACCTGGAGCTGGGCGGGAACTCAGCGCTGCTGGTGCTCGACGACGTGGACGTTGACCGCGCGGTGTCGGCGGCGGCCTGGGGTTCCTACCTGCACCAGGGCCAGATCTGTATGACCACCGGCCGGCACCTGGTGCACGAGCGGGTCGCGGAGTCCTATGTGGAGGCTCTGGCGGCGCACGCGGACGCCTTACCGGTCGGCGATCCGGCCACCGGCGAGGTCGCGCTCGGCCCGCTGATCGACGCCGGCCAGCGGGACAAGGTCCACCAGCTGGTCACGTCCACCGTGGACGCCGGGGCGCGGCTGGCGGCCGGCGGGACCTACCAGGACCTGTTCTACCGGCCGACCGTGCTCGACGGCGTGCACCCCGCGATGCCGGCCTACGCCAACGAGGTCTTCGGCCCGGTCGCCCCGGTGGTGCGGTTCTCGTCGGTGGACGAGGCGGTCGCGCTGGCCGCCGACAGCGAGTACGGCCTGTCGCTGTCGATCCTCACCGGCGACGCGATGCGCGGGCTGGCGCTGGCCGAACGGATCCCCACCGGCATCGCGCACGTCAACGACCAGACGGTCAACGACGAGGCGGTCGCGCCGTTCGGCGGGGTGCTAGACTCCGGCACCGGCGCCCGGTTCGGCGGGGCGGCCAATGTGGACGCGTTCACCGACACCCGGTGGATCACCGTACGCGGCGACATTCCGGAGTACCCGTTCTGATGCCCCGAACCCAGGTCGCGATCGTGGGCGCCGGCCCGGCCGGGCTGCTGCTCGCCCACCTGCTGCGCCTGCGCGGCATCGACTCGGTGGTGCTGGAACGCCAGTCCCGCGAGCACGTCGAGCGCCGGATCCGGGCCGGGGTGCTGGAGCAGGGCAGCGTCGACCTGCTGGCCTCGGTGGGCCTGGCCGACCGGCTGCTCGCCCAGCGCCTGGTGCACACCGGCGTCGAGCTGCTGTTCGACGGCACCGGCCACCGGATCCCCCTGACCGAACTGGCCGGCCGCGAGCTGACCATCTACGGCCAGCACGAGCTGGTGAAGGACCTGGTCGCCGCGCGGCTGGCGACCGGCGAACCGCTGCTGTTCGACGCCCCGGTCGTCGCGGTCGAGGACCACACCGGCTCCCCGGTGGTCCGCTACGTCCACGAGGGACGCGAGGTGGAGCTGCGGTGTGACTTCGTGGCCGGCTGCGACGGCTACCACGGGGTGAGCCGGGCGTCGGTGCCGGCCGGGGCGCTGACCGCGATCGACCACGCCTACCCGTACGCGTGGCTGGGTGTGCTGGCCAACGTCGCGCCCTCGTCGGCGGAGCTGGTCTACGCCGCGCACGAGCGCGGGTTCGCCCTGCACAGCATGCGTTCGCCGACCGTCACCCGGCTCTACCTCCAGGTCGCCCCGGACGAGGACCTGGCGTCCTGGCCGGACAGTCGGGTGTGGACGGAACTGGGGACGCGGCTGGCGCGCGGCTCAGGGTTCGCGCTGCGCACCGGCGAGATCGTCGACAAGGCGGTGACGGCGCTGCGCGGCTTCGTGGTCGAGCCGATGCGCCACGGCCGGCTGTTCCTGGCCGGCGACGCCGCGCACATCGTGCCGGCCACCGGCGCGAAGGGCCTGAACCTGGCGGTGGTCGACGTCGCGGTGCTGGCCTCGGCGCTGTCGCGGTACTACGCCGACGGCGACGAGTCCGGACTGGACTCGTACTCGGCGACCTGCCTGTCGCGGGTGTGGCGGGCACAGCACTTCTCGTGGTGGATGACCTCGATGCTGCACCGGCCACCGGACGAGGACCCGTTCGCCCGGCGGCTGCGCCTGTCCCAACTGCGCTACCTGACCAGTTCGCACGCTGCCGCCACCTCCTTCGCGGAGAACTACGTCGGCCTGCCGTTCCCGGAAGGAGTCCCATGACCAGCCCACCGTTCCGCGCGGACCACGTCGGCAGCCTGCTGCGTCCGGCCGCCCTGCTCACCGCGCGCGCCGACCGCGCCGCCGGCCGGATCTCACCGGAGGAGCTGCGGTCGGTGGAGGACACCGCGATCCGCGAGGTCGTCGCGGCCCAGCGCGCCGCCGGCCTGTCCGCCGCCACCGACGGCGAGTTCCGCCGCACGTCCTGGCACATGGACTTCATCTACCGGCTGGGCGGGATCAGCGCGTCCGACGAGTCGATCAAGGTGAAGTTCCGCAACGCCGCGGGCGGCCTGGAGTTCACCAGCGCGGCGTTACGGGTGGACGGTCCGATCCGGTTGACCGAGACGGTGTTCGCCGACGACTTCGCGTTCCTGCGGGACGTGGCGGGCGACGCGATCACCCCGAAGCTGACCATCCCCTCGCCCAGCATGGTCCACTACCGGGGCGGCCTGGCCGCGCTCGACCCGAACGTCTACCCCGACGAGGAGGCGTTCTGGGCCGACCTGTCGGCGGCCTACGCCCAGCAGGTCGCGGCCGTCGCCGAACTGGGCTGCCGCTACCTGCAACTCGACGACACCAGCCTGGCCTACCTCAACGATCCCGCCCAGCGCGCGGAGTTGGCCGCGCGCGGCGACGACGCCGAGCACCAGCACCTGCGCTACATCCGGCAGATCAACTCCGCGCTGGCCGGGCGCCCGGAGAGCCTGCGGGTGACCACCCACATGTGCCGGGGCAACTTCCGTTCCTCGTGGGCGGCCGAGGGCGGCTACGACTTCGTCGCCGAGGCCCTGTTCTCCGAGCTGGCGGTGGACGGTTTCTTCCTGGAGTACGACGATCCGCGCTCGGGTTCGTTCGCGCCGCTGCGGTTCGTGCCGCCGGGGAAGATGGTCGTGCTCGGTCTGGTGACCACCAAACGCGGCGAGCTGGAGTCCAAGGACGACCTGAAGCGCCGCCTCGACGAGGCGGCGAAGTACGTGCCGATCGAGCAGCTGTGCCTGTCCCCGCAGTGCGGGTTCTCCTCGACGGTCGAGGGCAACGCCCTGACCCACGACGAGCAGTTCGCGAAGCTAGCGTTGATCGTCGAGGTCGCCCAGGAGGTGTGGGGCTGACCGCAGGGCGTTGCCGCCGCCGACGTCGTGCGCGAGCCGTTCGGCGTCGGCGGCGGTGAGCACCCCGTCGCCGATCCACTCGTCGAGCAGGCGCCCGAGGTGGTGGCGCCACAGCACGGCGCCGAGGTGGTGGATCTCGGGCAGCAGGTTGCCGTCGGAGGAGTACCGCACGGACTCGAACGGCGCCAGCTCCAGGGTTTCGGCGATCACCGCCCCGGTCCGCGCGCCGGCGAAGGGCACCATCAGTCCGAGGTCGACGGACACGGTGTCGAAGACGTGCGCGAGGTAGGCGGCGCCCCGGTGGTAGGGCCAGCAGTGCAGCAGCACGACGTCGACGTCCCGGCGGGCGCGCAGGAAGTCGGTCAGTGCCAGCGGGTCGGCGCGGTGCAGGTGCAGGTCGGCGTCGCCGAACCCGGTGTGGAACTGGAGGGCCCGGCCGGTCTCGGCGCCGACCGTGGCGGCCTCGTGCACCAGCCAGGCGTGCAGGACCGGGTCGGTGAGCCTGGTTCCGCCGCGCAGCCACCGTTCGGCGGCCTGCCGGGTGTCGCGTTCGGACGGTCGCCGCGCCGGCAGTCCCAGTCCGCCCCGGTACCCGACGACCGACTTGAACGCGACCGCCGCGCTGGCCCGCAGCGCGGCGCCGACCCGGTCGAGCAGTTCGGTCGCCGAGCCGGCGGTGGTGTCCTCCAGCACCTGTTCCACGCGCAGGACCTCGTGCCCGGTGCCACCGCCCAGGTCGGCCAGTTCGGTGGGCGAGGTGTCGGTGGCGTACCCGGTGTCGACGAACCAGTGCCCGACCCCGGCGGCGCGCAGCAGCCGGCGGGTGACCTCCCGCCAGCCCAGGTCGTTGCGCCGCGCGAGGTACTCGGCCGGCGTGGCGTGCGCCGGCAGGTCCAGCACCGGCGCGCACCAGCGCCGCACGGCCAGCCCCAGCATCGACCGCCACCGGTCGGGCCGGCCGGCGGTGTCCGCCTCGGTGAGCCCGGCCGCGAACTCCTCGGCCGTGACGTCGGTGACGAGGACCCCGTGACAGTGCTGGTCCACGAGAACCACGTCGTCGGTGACCGCCATTTCACGACATTATCAGCTGGTACACCCGAGGGCCGTACAGAACGTTGAGCGCGTACCACAGGTAAATCGATCCACCGGCACAGACAATGCCCACCAGCAACGCGGCACCGATATTCCAGCCCGATTCACACAACGCCTGCTGCAACCAGTGGAAATACATCCCGCCGAGCAGCGCCGGCCCCAGCAGCGACAGCAGCGAGGCCACCAGTCCGACCGCGCCGAGTTGGCCGATCGAATCCAGGTAGGCGGCCAGCACGCTGCTCAGCACGAACACCGCGACCCCGACGACCGTCATCGCCACCGCCGCGCCCAGCACCCGGCCGGTGCCGGGCGCGCCAGTGTGCGGGTCCACCCGCACCCGCAGTGCCTTCACCAGCCGCACGACGCTGGCGCAGCACACGCCGGTGCAGGCGAGCCCGAGGCCCCAGGTGAACAGGTGCTGGTCCCCACCGGTCAGTTGCAGGCGGAACGCGACGATCCCGAGCCCGAGCCCGACGACGGCCAGCGCGAGGGCCTTCAGCGCGTCGGCGTCGGGCCGGTCGCCGCTCATCGGCCCAGCGCCGCCTCGATCGCGTTGCGCAGCTCGGCGAACGATGGCGCCTCGCCCCGGGTGAAGACGATCGAGTGCGGGTCGCTGACCGCCTCCATGAACGCCGGCCGCATGGCGGTCCCGGACAGCGGCGGCTGGCCGGTGTTGACCCGGAAGTAGCCGCTTTTCATTCCGGCCGGTTCACTGAACTCGATGTACCGAATGGCCCGCAACGGAACGGACATCGCGGACTTTCCACCAATGATTCCGCCGAGCCCCCGGGGCGGTCGCAGGGTAACCGATGATCCGTCGAACTCGACACTGCCGCGTTTGGTTCTGACCAACATCCGAACTCCCCAATTACCCCGACACCTGGTAATTGCCCAACAATGCGTCGAGCTGTCGTGCTCACCAGGTCGCGCGGGCGCGGCGGTCCGTTACACCGGCCGCGTTCACCACCGCCAGCGGGTGGCGGCGGCCAGTTCCTCCGGCCCCAGCTCCGCGCACCGGGCGGCCTCGGCCCGGCGCACGGTCACGATGGCGTCGTGCAGTTGTTCTCCCAACGCCCGCTCCAACACCCGCGACGCCGCCAGCGCGTCGGCCGCCTCGACCGCCGTGGCCGGCAACCGGGCGACACCGGCCCGGGCGCGGTCGGCGTCGGTGAGCAGCGCCGGATCTCCGGTCACCGGCTCCGGCAGCCGAGCGTCGTCGGCGACCCCGGCCAGCCCGGCCGCGATCACACAACCCACCAGCAGATAGGGATTGGCCGTGGCGTCGAAGCACTTCACCTCGGCGTTGGCGCTCCGCTCGTCCCCGTCGACCAGACGCAGCGCGGTCTCCCGGGTCTCGTGGCCCCAGCACTGCCACACCCCCGCCCACCGGGACGGCACCAGCCGCAGGAAGCTCGCCGGGTGCCCGGCGCCGATCCCCACCAGCGCCGGCAGTTCCCGCAACACCCCGGCCAGGAACGCCTCGCCGCGCGGTCGCGGCCCGGCGAACAGGTTGCCCGTCTCGTCGTGCACCGACAGGTGCAGGTGCCCGCCGGAGCCCGCCCCGGCCGGATCGACGCTGGGCGCGAACGTCGCGCGCCAGGCGTGGGCGAGGCTGCGCGCCCGCACGGTGTGCCGGACCAGCACCGCGTCGTCGGCCGCGCCGACCGGGGTGTCGGGCGCGACCGAGATCTCCAGCTGTCCGGTGGCGTACTCGGGGTGGAACTGCTGGACCTCCAGGCCCTGCCGGGTGAGGTCGTTGACCAGGTCCACCGCGTAGTCCGCGACCTGTTCCAGGCGGATCTGGCCGTAGGCCGGCCCGTCGAACGCGGGCACGAAGCCGGTCCCGCGCTGGGCCAGGGTCCACTCGTGTTCGAAGGCCATCAGCAGCCGCAGGCCCACGCGCGCGGCGGCCTCGGTCTGGCGGGCGGCGAAGCCGCGCTGGCAGGCGACCCACGGTTCGCCGGCCTTGGTCACCTTGTCGGCCGGCGCCCACGCCCAGCCGGGCATCGCCGAGAGGGCCACCAGACGGTCCAGGTCGGGGATCAGCCGCAGGTCGCCGTCGGGGCCGCCGAGGTGGCGGGCGGTCACGAAGACGTCGTCGGCGCCGGCGCCCTCGAAGCACGGGGCGATCCCGACACCGGTGGTCGCGGCGGCGCTGAGCCGGTCAAGGGGAACGGTCTTCACCCGCGTGATGCCCGCATTGTCCACGAAGGACAGTTCGACCAGTCCGACCCCGGCCTCACGCAGTTCCATCCGGCTCGCCATCGGCCCATCCTATTTCGCCGGGGCGCCCGGAAAGCCCGGCGAGCGCCGGTACACCCGTGTGGGTGCACCGGCGCGGGATCTCAGAAACCGGAGCAGTTCGGCGCGCGGCGGGTGGCGTTCCCGTCGTTGATGCCGCTGACGTGCACGTGGTCGTTGTGGTCGGGCACGCCCGGGCCGAGAATTCCGTAGAAACCGTAGCTCTTGGCCTTCACCGCGATCGTGCAGAACGAGTGGTTCAGGTTGCCCAGGTCGGCGGCGTCGCCGTAGCGGTGGCGGCTGTAGGAGGTCGACGAGCACGCGCCGCTGCCGCCGGTGCGGAAGCCGCTGGTGATCCGGACGGGCTTGTTGCCCAGCGCGTGGCGCAGGTGTTCGAGCTTCCACATCAGCCTGCGGGCGTTGGACTTCGCCGTCGCGGCGGACACCGCGCCGCCGCTCCAGGTGGAGTTGCAGCGGTTCAGTTCGCTGTAGGTGAAGTGGATCGGCGTGCAGTCCGAGCTGGTCAGGGACCTGAGCTTGGAGAACACGCGGGTGCCGGCGGTCCCCGAGGTGGTACCGATGGCGTATTCCTTCTTGAACCGTTTGACCGCGCGGGCGGTCGCCGGTCCGAACTTCCCGTCGATCGCGAGGCCGGCCCGGCCGTCGAACGCGGCAAGGCGGATCTGGAGTTCGCGCACGTCCGCGCCCGACATGCCCTCGGAGAGGTCACGGCTCCAGCTGTCGCACGCGGCCGCGTTGGCCTCCGGCGTGGCGACGGCCTGCGAGCCGACGAACCCGGCCGCGGCGAGGATCGCGACGGCGAGCAGGCCTCCTAATCGCTTCAGCACCATGGTTCGGCTCCTTTGTGGTTGAATGCCGAACTACTTGACCATGTTGGAGATTAACCGTCAAGACCCTCTCAGCCCAACGTCGAGCCAGTCGAGCAGGGTCGCCGCGTCCCGCGCGAAGGCCGCCGGATCGTCGTCGGGAACGAACTCCAGCAACGCGTACCCGCTGCCCATCGCCGACAGGACGGGCCGCCAGAGCGCCTCGCCGGCGGCCAGCGGCAACCGCCGACCGGTGTCGGTCCAGGTGAACACATGCGCGGTCACCGGTCGCAGCGCGACCACCGCCGCCAGCGCGTCCGCCGCCGACACCCCGATCGGCGGCTGCCAGTACGGCCGCACCGCCGGGACCTCGACCAGAAGGTCCACAGTGGACTCAAGAGTGTCGGTCAGGGTGTTCGCGTGGTACTCCAGGCACACCGTCACCCCTTCCGCCGCCGCCATCTCCGCGACCCGCGCGAGATCGGCGACCACCCCGGCCCGGTCCGGCTCGCCGGCCGACCCGAGCCGCCCGGCCCACACCCGGATCCGGGGCGCGCCCAACGCGAGCGCGGTCGCCAGCACACCCTCGAACGGCTCCCCGGCCCCCGCCCGGTAGTAGGACCCGAACGCCGCGACCTCGATCCCCGCGTCCGCGCAGCGCGCCGCCGTGTCCCTGGCCGCCGCGACGTCCGGGACGTGCACGTCGCCGCCCCACTCCACCGCCGCGAGCCCGGCCCGCCCGACCATGGCCACGATCTCCGGAACGGTCAACTGCCGGAAAGTCACCGACACCAGGCCGGGAGTCAGGCTCACTGGACGGCCGCCGTGTTGTCCAGCGGCGCCCAGCCCAACTCCCGCCTGGCCTTGGCCAGGCTCATCGTCCGCTCGTCGCCGTCGCCGCTGATCGCGTAGCAGTCGAAGCCGTGACCCCGCCGGCGCAGACCGGCGTCGATGGCCCGGGCGACGTCGCGCGCGGAGGTCGACATGGCCCGGCGCATGGTGTCGCCCGCGCGCGGCCACTGGTCGTCGGGCACCGGGTAGCACAGCCGCAGGCACACCGCGTCCATCCCGACCGCCGCCGTCGCCGTGCGGCACACCTCCTCGCCCAGCCGCTTGGCCAGCCCGTAGAAGTCCGTGGCCTCCGGCGGGGTCGACTCGTCGGGATAACGCCCCAGCCGGCCCTCGTCGACGATCTCCTGGCCCGACGCCGGATCCGGGCCGCCGAGCGGGAACGGGTGGACCGACATGCTGCTGGTGTAGACCAGGTGCGTCACGCCGGCCCGGTGCGCGCCGGTCAGCGCCGAGAACAGGCCGGGCACGGCGACGTCGAGGTGGGCGCGCGCGGTCGCCGGACTCCCCCAGTCCCGCGCCGGGCCCATCGCCATGAACACCAGCGAGTCGACCCCGTCCGCCAGCGCGGCCACCAGGTCCACGTCGTGCAGGTCGCCGGTGTGGTACTCCACGCCCGGCACCGGCACGCGCGGCGGCGTCAGGTCCAGCACCCGGATCTCGTGGTCCCCGGCCAGGTGCGGCAGCACGATCGAGCCCACCGTCCCGCAGCCGCCGATCACCAGTACCCGCATCGCCACACCCCTCAGACCTGGACGTGCGCGTCCCGGCCGGCGCGCAACCCGACGACAGTGTGCACGGCGGCGAGCACGACCAGCACCGCCAACGGCGCCCGCCAGCCGCCGGTGACGTCGTGCAGCGCGCCGATCGCCACCGGCCCGACCGCGGCGAACAGGTAGCCGATCGACTGGCCCATCCCCGACAGTGACGCCGAGGACGTCGGGTCGGCCGCGCGCAGGCTGAAGAACGTCAACGCCAGGAAGAACATCGTGCCCGCGCCGATCCCGGTGACCAGCGCCCACAACAGCACCGGGCCGGGCGCCACCATCAGCCCCAGGTAGCCGGCGAAGGCGAGGATGCCACCGCCGACGGCGATGCCACGCTGGTCGGGCAGCCGGGTCAGCAGCGGCGGCAGGACGATGCTCATCACCACGCCGACGAGCTGGTAGGCGAACAGCAGCCACCCGGCGTACTCCTCGCTGGCCCCGGTGCTCTGCGCGATCGACGGGAACCAGGCGAGCATCGTGTAGAAGCAGCAGGCCGACAACGCCTGGAACGCCGAGACCTCCCAGGCCAGCGCCGAACGCCACAGCGCCCCTGGCCTGGTCGCCGTGGGCTCCGGCCGGACGTGGCGACGCAGCTGCGGGCTCCACACGGCCAGCGCGACCAGCGCGAACCCGGCCCACAGGCCCAGCGACGTGCGCCAGCCGCCGGGCAGCACCCCGGCCAGCGGCACCGCGAACCCGGCCGCCACGGCCGCGGCGATCCCCATCACCGCGCTGTAGACCCCGGTGACCGCGCCGATGTGGTCCGGGAAGTCCCGTTTGATCATGCTGGGCAGCAGCACGTTGCCGGTGGCGATGGCCGCGCCGAGCAGCACGGTGCCCACCCAGAGCAGCCAGGGCACCGGCAGCGAGCGCGCCAGGATGCCGGTGGCGAGCACGATCATCGCCGCCCAGAGCAGCTGGTCGACGCCGAAGCGGCGGGCCAGCCGGGGGATCTGCGGCGAGACGGCGGCGAAGGTCAGCAGCGGCAGGGTGCCGATGAACCCGGCCTCGCCGGCGGTGAGCCCGAGGTCGCGGCGCAGCGTCTCCAGCACGGGCCCGACGGAGGTCAGCGCGGTGCGCAGGTTGGCGGCGATCAGCAGGAACCCGGCGATCAGCAGGACCCGCCGCCCCACGCCCTGGTCCTTAGCAGACCTCACGACCATCACCGGATCACGCTGTCACACGATCGTGGTCACAGCAACGCCTCCGCCCACCCGTCCGGGCGACCACCCGATCTGGTGAGATGAGTCCGTGGCATGGATCGAGCTGGACAACGCCGTGAACGTCCGAGACCTCGGCGGCCTCCCGACGGATCGCCAGGTGGAGACGCAGTTCCGCCGGCTGGTCCGGTCGGACAACCTGCAGGATCTGTCCTCCGCCGACATCACTCGACTTGTCGATGAGATCGGCGTCACGACGGTGATCGACCTACGCAGCCCCGAGGAGCGCACCGCCGAGGGCCCCGGTCCGCTGACCCGGGTCAGCGCCGTGCGGCACCTGCACCTGTCGGTCATGCCGGAGAGCTCCGGCCTGACCGACGCCGCCGCCGACGCGCTGGCCGTGCGCCGCCGCGACGCGCTGGAGCGGTACCCGACCGACCCGCTGCTGGTCTACTACCTGGGCTACCTGCGGGACCGCCCGGAGAACGTGGTCGAGGCGCTGCGCTCGATCGCCGGCGCTCCGGGTGCGGCGCTGGTGCACTGCGCGGCCGGCAAGGACCGGACCGGCGTGCTGTCGGCGCTGGCACTGAGCGTGGCGGGGGTGCACCGCGAGGTGGTGGTCGCCGACTACGTGGCGACCGGCGACCGCATCGACCTGGTCCTGGGCCGGCTGCGCTCGACCCCGACCTACAGCGCCGACGTCGACCGCCGCCCCGCCGACGAACACCGCCCGAGGGCGACGACGATGACCGCGTTCCTCGACGTGCTGGACGGCGAACACGGCGGTGTCCTCGGCTGGCTGGCCGAACACGGCTTCGGCCAGCAGGATGTGCAACGGTTGCGCGACAAGCTCCTGGAGGTCTGATGGCGAGGTCGGCGCTGGTGACCGGCGGAACCGGCGGTTTGGGCACGGCGGTGACCTCGGCGTTCCTGGACGCCGGGTGGCGGGTGGTGGTGCCGTGGGTGGTGGAGCGTGAGTTGGCGCGGATGCCCAAGCATCCCCGGCTCAAGCTCGTGCGGGCGGACCTGTTCGACGAGAAGTCGGCGCTGGAGGCGGCGTCGGTGGCCGCGTCGACCGCCGACGCCCCGCTGCGCGCGGTGATCAACCTGGTCGGTGGCTTCGCCGCCGGCGGGCGGGTGCACGAGACCCCGATCGACGAGTTCGAGAACCAGCTGCTGCTCAACCTGCGCGCGACGTACCTGACCTGCCACGCGACCCTGCCGTTCCTGATGAAGGCCGGCGGTGGGTCGATCGTGTGCATGTCCAGCCGGGCGGCGAAACGCCCGTTCTCCGGCGCGGCCGGGTACGTGACGGCCAAGGCCGCTGTGCTGGCCCTGGTGGACAGCCTGAACGTGGAGTACGCCGACGCGGGCATCCGGGCGAACGCGGTACTGCCGGGCGTGATCGACACCGCCGCGAACCGCGCGGCGATGCCCGACTCGGACCGGAAGGACTGGGTCGATCCGGCGGACATCGCCCGCACGATCCTGTTCCTGTGCGGCGGCGACAGCTCACCGATCAGCGGCGCCCACATCCCGGTGGACCGCGCCTGAGCTGACGCTCACGGCAGTTCGGCGAGCCGCGCGGCGATCCGACCGCCGGTCTCCTCGATCCAGGCGGCCGGTGCGTCCCCCGGCGGCACGAGGATGACGGTGCCGAACCCCAGTTCGGCGTACTCGGCCATCTGCCGGGTGAACTCGTCGACGTCGGTGGGCCGCCGGCTGACGGTGACCGTCTTGTGAATGGTCGACTCGTCGCGCCCCACGTCGTCACAGTGCCGCCGCAGCACGTCCAGCTTGTGCGCCAGTTCGGCCGGGCTCGCGGCGAACAGGTTGCACGCGTCGGCGTACTGGGCCACCAGCCGCAGGGTCTTGCGTTCCCCGCCCCCACCGATGAGGATCGGCGGCGCGCTGATCGGCCGCGGCCGGCAGATCGTCTCGGCGAGCTGGTAGTGCTTGCCGTCGAACGGACCCTCGTTGTTCGGGTCCCACATCTGCCGACAGACCAGCAGCGCCTCCTCCAACCTCTCGAACCGCTCGGCGACGGGCGGGAACGGCACCCCCAGCCCACGGTGCTCCCGCTCGTACCAGGCGGCACCGATCCCCAGCTCGCCGCGCCCCTCCGACAACACGTCCAGTGTGGACACGATCTTCGCGAGCAGGGCGGGGTGGCGGTAGGTCACGCCGGTGACCAGCACCCCGAGCCTGACGGTCGAGGTGTGGGCGGCGAGGAAGCCGAGGGTCGTGTAGCCCTCCAGCATGGGGTCGGTGGGTGGCCGGATCTGCTCCATCTGGAAGTAGTGGTCCATGACCGACAGGTGACTCACGCCAGCTCCCTCGGCCGCGGCGCCTATCCGGGCCAGCTCAGGGGCCATGGCGGGGGCGCCACCGGAGAAGGTGAACTCGACGATGTGGATTCCAAGGTGCACGCTGAGGAGGGTAGGTGCTGGAGCGTGCTCCAGCTCAAGTCCGTGGCGTGCCCAGTGCCCGAACAGCCTCCCCCAGCACGGCGACACCGTCGGCCTCCCACGGCCCGCTGGTGATCAACACGACATGCCCGATCCCCCAGCCGGCGTAGACCCCGCACCTGTCCACAAAGGACTCCGCGGACTCCCCCGCGACCCACCGGGTGCTCAACGTCTTCTCGATCGCCCCGAACTCCCGCCCGACAGCCTCACAGTGCTCCGCCAACACGTCCAGCTTCCGCCGAACCGTCACCCCGCCGTCCGGAATGTCCGGCAGGTTGCACGCGTCGGCGTACTGGGCGACCAACCGCAGCGTCCGCCGCTCCCCCATCCCCCCGACCAACACCGGCGGATGCGGCCGCCGCACCGAATTGGGGTGGTTCATCGGCCGCTCCAGTGAGTAGTGCGACCCGACGAAAGCCGATTCGTCCCCTTCCCACATCCGCAACGCCACCCGCAGCGTCTCCTCCAACCGGGAGAACCGTTCCCGCTTCGGCGGCAGGTCCAGTCCGTAGGCGGCGGCCTCGACCTCGTGGTAGCCCGCCCCGATTCCCAGCCAGGCCCGCCCGCCGGAGAGCACGTCCAGCGTCGTCACCGCCTTGACCAGCAGCGCGGGTGCCCGGTAGGTGGCGGCCGTCACCATGGTGCCGAGCCGGACGCGGGTGGTGGCGGCGGCGAGGAAGCCGAGGGTCGTGTACCCCTCAAGCATGTCCGCGTCGACAGTCGAGGTCGGGTCGGCCTGGAGGAGGTGGTCGGACACCCAGACGGTGTCGATCCCGGCCTCGTCGGCGGCGTGGGCGACGTCGGTGAGCCGCTGGCCTGTTGGCCCCGACCAGGAGTAATCGGTCACGTTGAGGCTGATCCGCATCCCTCAACCCTGCCACGACCCTGACTCCCCCTCAGGGAGGAGTTCAGGGATCGGGCCGGATGTGTCGGGCATCTGTCCCCCCATAGTGTCTGCGTTGTGGTTCTCATCGAAACGGAGTCGCTGGAGAAGCGATACGACAACCAGGTCACCGCGTTGGCCGACCTGACCGTGGCGATCGAGCCCGGGATCGTCGGCCTCGTCGGGGTGAACGGGGCCGGCAAGAGCACGTTGATCAAGCTCGCGCTCGGCCTGCTCGCGCCGACCAACGGGCGGATCCGCGTTCTGGGGCTGGATCCGATCGCCGACGCGCAGGCGGTCCGCGCCCGCGTCGGCTACATGCCCGAGCACGACTGCCTGCCGCCGGATCAGATCGCGGCGGAGTTCGTCACGCATCTGGCGAGGGTCAGTGGGCTGCCGGCGGCGACGGCGCGGGAACGCGCCTCGGAGACGCTGCGCCACGTTGGCCTCTACGAGGAGCGGTACCGGCGCATCGGCGGCTACTCGACGGGCATGAAGCAGCGGGTGAAGCTGGCCCAGGCGCTGGTCCACGACCCGGAGCTGCTGCTGCTGGACGAGCCGACCAACGGCCTGGACCCGGAGGGCCGGCGCGCCATGCTCGACCTGGTGCACCGCATCGGCACCGAGTTCGGCATCTCGGTGGTGGTCTGTTCGCACCTGCTCGGCGAGATCGAACGGATCTGCACGTCGCTGGTGGCGATCGACGCCGGCCGGCTGCTGCGGTCGGCGACGCTCTCGGCGATGACCCAGCACAGCGATCTGCTGATGGTCGAGACCGACGAGGACCCGGCCGGCCTGGCCGAGTTGTTGGGTCGCGCCGGGCTGGAGGTGCGGGAGAACAAGCGCGCGTTGCTGGTGCGGATGGGTGAGGACCCGGACGCCACCTATGACCTGATCCGCGACGCGATCGCCGATCTCGACCTGTCCCTGCACCGGCTGGAGCGCCACCGCCACCAGGTGGCCGACCTGTTCCGGGACCTGCCCACCTCGGAGGCGTCCCATGCCTGAGAACGGTAACGGCGCGACCGGTGTCATCCACGACATCGGCTACCAGCGCTACGAGGGCGTGCGCCTGGGCCGCGGCTACTCGGCGCGTTCGCTGTTCACCCAGAGTGTGCGCGGCGCGTACGGGTTGGGTCGCAGCGCCTGGGCGAAGGTACTGCCGATCGGGCTGTTGGCGGCGGCGTCGGTCGCCGCGCTGATCCTGGTGGTGGTGAACACCCAGCTGCCGGTCGAGGTGATCGACTACGTCGGCATGGCCTCGACGTTCACCTACGCGGCGACGGTGTTCGTGGCGGTCGTGGCGCCGGAGCTGGTGTCGGTCGACCTGCGCACGAACTTGTTGTCGCTGTACCTGTCGCGCCCGATGACCCGCACGGACTACGCGCTGACCAAGCTCGCGGCCCTGGCGACGGCGACGTTCGTGATGCTCGGCGGGCCGATGCTGATCCTGTTCGTCGGCATGGCGTTCAGCACGGACAACGGCATCGCCGGCGTGTTCTCCGAGTTCGGTGGCCTGTTGCAGGGTCTGCTGGCCGCGGCGATCCACGCGGCGGTGCTGGCGTCGCTGGCGTTGCCGTTCGCGTCGCTGACCGGCCGTCGGGTGTTCGCCACCGGCATGATCATCGGCGTGACGTTGTTGACCGCGCCGATCAGCGGGGTCCTGCAGGCGCTCGGTGAGGGCGCCGGCCGTCAGCTGGCGGGCCTGATCGACCCGGTCAGCCTGCTCAACGGCGTCGACCGCTGGTTGTTCGACGGCGGCATCTTCGACGTCGGCCCCTACGGCCCGGTCTACGGCCTGGGCGCGCTGGTGATCATCGCCGTCGGCACCAGCTGCACCCTGTGGCGCTACCGAAAGGTCAAGTCATGACTTCTGTTGAGCTGACCGAGGTGTCGCGCTGGTACGGGAACGTGGTGGCGGTCAACGACGTGACGTTGACGGTCGGGCCGGGTCTGACCGGTTTGCTGGGGCCCAACGGCGCCGGCAAGACCACGGTGCTGCACCTGATGGCGGGTTTGTTGGCGCCGTCCCAGGGCAAGGTCACCGTCGGCGACCAGTCGGCGTGGCGCAACCCGGAGATGTACCGTCAGCTGGGTCTGGTGACCGAGCGGGAAAGCGTGCCGGGTTTCCTGACCGCGCGGGAGTTCGTTCTGGCCTCGGCCAAGCTCCACAAGCTCCCCGACCCGGAGGCGGCGACCCGGAGGGCGCTGGGCATCGTCGAGATGGAAGCGGCCCAGGACCGGGAGATCTCCACGTATTCCAAGGGAATGCGCCAACGCACCCGGGTGGCGGCGGCTCTGGTGCACGACCCGAAGGTCCTGCTGCTGGACGAGCCGTTCAACGGCATGGACCCGCGCCAGCGGATGCACATGATGGACCTGCTGCACCGGATGGCCGACGAGGGCCGGACGATTTTGTTCAGCTCCCACATCCTGGAGGAGGTGGAGCAGCTGTCCGGAACGGTCCAGGTGATCGTCTCCGGCCGCCTGGCGGCCTCGGGCGACTACCGCCATATTCGCCGCCTGATGACCAACCGCCCCCACGTCTTCACCATCTCGTCATCCGACGACCGCCGCCTGGCGACTGTCCTCATCGGACAAGAGTCGGTCTCCGGAGTGTCCATGACGGACGGTTCACTCCAGGTGCACGCCAGCGACTACGGCACCTTCACCCGAGCCCTGGCGAAACTGGCCCGAACGTCCGACATCCGCCTGACGAGCATCCTCCCCGCCGACGAGTCCCTTGAGAAGGTCTTCTCCTACCTGGTGGCAACATGAACACGACAGTCATGGCCCTGACCACACGGGCGCTTCTGGGCAGGCGTCGAATCCTGCTCCTGCTCCCCATGCCCCTGGTCCTGATCGGACTGACCCTCATCGGCGTCACCAGCGGCTCGGGTTCGGACGGCTGGGGCCCGCTAGTCTTCGGCGGTCTCGGCCTGGCCGTGGTCCTGCCGTTGACCGCGCTGATCGTGGGCAGCAGCGTCCTGGGTCTGGAGATCGACGACGGCACCATCACTCACCTGTTGACGAAACCGTTGCCCCGCAGCGAAATCGTCCTGTCCAAACTGTGCGTGGCCTGGCTGGTGACGACGGTCGCGGTCGGCGTCCCCCTGGCGATCTCCGCCCTGATAGCCGGCTCCCCCGCTCTGGCCGCAGGCCTGGTAGCGGGTGCGCTGCTGGGTTCCCTGGCCTACACAGCCCTGTTCCTGGCGTTGAGCCTGATCACCAAACGCCCGGTAGCGGTAGGTTTGGTCTACATCATGCTGTGGGAAAACCTCCTGGTCGGCTTCGTCGACGGCGCAAAGGTCTTCAGCGTCCAACAACACGCCACGACCTTCGCCAACACCATCGCCAAGTCCCCCATGCTCAACGACACCGTCCCGGTAGTGACAGCCATGATCATCGCCGCAGTCTTCGTCGCGGTGGGCACCGTAGGCGCCACCCTGCGCCTACGCTCCTTCGCCCTAACCGGCGAAGCCACATAACCCAGGAACGCCCCCGCCGGCTCCACCCCGGCGGGGGCTTCCCCATGCACCCGACTCCAAGTGCCCCACCCCGGACCCATCCACTTCCAGACATGCCACCCAGGCCCAGCCGACATCAATCCAACAGACGATGCAAAATCGCCAAAGTGATGCCAGAACACGGCCCGGCGCTGTATCGTCCCAGCTCAAGAAGCGTCGTCCCCGCGCAAGCGGGGGTAAACCCACAAGTGCGACGTCAGCCCGTCCCCAGATCCGCCGACCAGCCGATCCCACAGTCCCAGAACTCTCATCCACCCCGGGTCGCCCTCACCCGAGGAAGAAAGAGTCCGCCTTCAGTCCAACTGCTTGACCAGTACGTCGAACACCGGCGCCCCCGGCAGCGGATTCCGCGTCTGTGCCACCTGCCGCCAACCCCACGCCCGGTACGCCGCCTGTGCGGCCTGCGCCGCCGGCGCCACTGTCAGCGTGGCCCGTTCCTCCGAACGCCGTCCCAGCACGCGGTCGTGCATGGTCCTGGCGACGTGGCGCCGGCGCCATGGCGCCCGAACCACCAACTCCACCAGGGCGAACGTCCGATTAGGACGTTCGTCGGTCACCGACGACGCCACGGGCGTGATGACGTTGTCCCACCACGGCGTGTCCGGCAGCAGTGTGACCCCGAAACTCATCCCGATCAGCCGGCCACCGGCCCGCGCTTCGACGAGCGTGAACCCGTCCTGCCGCCGCTGAACGTCGAACCGCTCGGTGAACAGGTCCGTGTGCTCGGCGCCCCACTCGTACGGCGGCTCGGCGTAGACCTCGGTGTACAGCGCGGCCATCTCGTCGACGTGCCCCGCCGCCCGCGCGCCGTCCACGACCACACACTCAATGTCCGTCGTCAATCAGGTCACCCTTTCGCGCAGCCGATCTCCGAAGCCGGCGGTGGCGGTGTCGTCACCGTGCCGCGCGACCAGTTCACCACGAAACCGCGCGAACCAGTGATCAACCACGGAGGACCGCACACCCTCGGCCAATGCGAGAGCCTCGTTCGCCACCCGCACCGCCTCCGCCGGCTCGTCCTGACTCAACCGCACCCTGGCGAGCCGGATCTCATCCAGCACACGACTCCGATCAAACCCGTTCTCCCTGCTCCGACGGGCCTGCAGGGTGTGATGTTCGGCCCGTGCGGCGTACGCGCGCCGCCGGGTGTGGTCGCTGGTCCTCAGGGCGAGCTGGGTGTAGGTGTTGGCCGCGAGACAGTCGACCTCCGCCTGATTCAGGTAGTACAGCCAGTCCGGCGCCGGCTCGTCACCAGCGGCTTCCTGCCACACCTCGACCGACGCCTGCGCCGACCGTGCGGCTGCCGGAGCTTCGTCGAGCTGCGCATACGCCCGCGCCTCCAACCCGAGCATCTCGGACCGAACCCGACGATTCGCCGATCTCGGCAACGCCCCCAGCCCAGTCCGCACGAGGTTCAGGCTGTCGTCGTAGTTGCCGAGTTTCGTCGACAGCTGCGTCATGTCACCGATGACCTTGACCCCCAACGCCAGCTCCGACGGCCCCGCCTCCCGGCAGGCGTGCAGGGCCAGCAGGTAGTAGCGCTGCGCGGCGCCGGCCAGCCCGTGGTCGAAGGCCATCCAGCCGGCCAACTGCGCCAACTCGGCCATGATCGGCAGTAGCGAGGTTCTGGTCGCGGCGTCGCCGGCGTCGCGCACGCTCTCCGCCACCGCATTGAGCTGCCCAACCACAGCTTTTCTCTTCAATCCTCCGACCCCAGCCGCGTCCCACCGTCGAAACACCTTCACCGCACCCCGAAGCGATTCAAGAGAATCCGAGCCAATGATCTCGTTCCGCTCCATCGGCACCGACGCGACCCATTCCCGAATCGGTCGAACCAACGCCACGCTGCTCAGCACCGACAACTGCTCCAGAACAGAACGACGACTGACCAGATCATGCGCGGAGAACCCTTCAGCCTGTGGCACCGCCGCCGCCCCGGAGAAATCCACAGAAACCGACGAACGGAGGACATAGCCGTCAGCCCGACCCGGAACCTCGCTGACGGCTTCCAGCAATCCGGTCAGCTCGTCGGCCGAGACCCGCAACGCGGCGGCCAACTTGCGCCGCAGCCAGGGTTGCGGATCGGTTTCCACCCGCTCCCACCGGATGATCGTGGATCGGTCCACGCCGACCAGCCGGGCCAGATCCTCCTGGCTGTGGCCGAGCGCCTTACGTCGCTGCACCAGAAGGCGCCGTTTGAGCACCACGGGCTTGCCCCTTCCACTCACCATCAACGATAGTGCCAGTGGTAGCGGACGGCCCCGCTGTCCATGATCGCTGCGACATTTCCGCGACATCAACGCTGCGTGACCGCACTGGTCCCGCGACGCCACACCTCGTTTGGCTGTGACCATGATTCACGGCGACATCGGGACAACACCGAAATCCCGCAAGAACCACAAGGCCCTGACCCCGCACACCCCGTACATCACGCAATGGAGCGGGGAGCGTGAACCGGAGTTCACGCTCATCGAACGACCCGGCCGCGGCATCGGTTACCTCAACGAAACCCTGACCGACCGCGACGACCAGGGCGTGCTGTGGTTCCGTACGCCGAACCGCCCCGCCCACGGCGAGCCGCTGTTCGCCAGGGTCCACCCGCTGCGCCAACGCCGAGCGATGCGCCGACTGCTCTGCAACGTCTGCGCCAACCCAGCCGACCACACCGCCGACGGCACCCTGTGGCTACTCCGCGACTTCCGCGACGACTGGCCCGGCTGGCCGGAGAACGTCGGCGCCATCGAGCCACCGATCTGCGTCCCGTGCGTGAGGTTGTCGACCCGTCTGTGCCCGGCCCTGCGCCGGGGAGCGGTCGCGGTGCGAGTACGACGCGCCCCCATCGCCGGCGTCCGAGGCGCCCTCCACAGCCGAGGCCCATCCTCGGAGCCCCACCCGACCGACGACATCACCGTGACCTACGACGATCCGCGCGCCCGCTGGGTACGAGCGATCAACCTGGTGCGCCAACTACAGGAATGCACCCTCATCGACCCAGCAGACCTATGCCGAAACTGAACCGTGATCTCATCCGCGCGTGGCTGGAGGACAACAACTGGACCGTGGCCCGCCTCACCAGGGAATGTAACACCCTCACCGAGGACACCATCGCCGAAGGCACGATGCGCAACGTCACCAACGGCATCGACCCCATGCGACCGGGCCGGATCAAGGTCATCTGCAGAGTACTGGCCAAGTACGGAAACGGCCTACCGTACGAACAACTGATCCAACGACCCACCGAGGCACGACCAGCCACGCGCCACTGTGAACCCGCCACCCCAGCCGATTCCGAAGCAATTCAACACCCGAGGAAAAGTTGACAAAGTGAAGCCAGAACGGCAATTGAGGCCGTATCATCGCAGCTCAACAAGTGTCGTCCCCGCGCGAGCGGGGCTGATCCGTTCCAGTGCTCCTCATCCGGCGCGTCCGCGTGGTCGTCCCCGCGCGAGCGGGGCTGGTCCCAACGGTGGCCTACATTGGTGGCATAGCAACGGGTCGTCCCCGCGCGAGCGGGGCTGGTCCCTCCCAGAACGTGTCCGTCATCCGCTTGTGCCGGTCGTCCCCGCGCGAGCGGGGCTGGTCCGATGTGGTCGTGGTCGAACGCCAGACCCTGGAGGTCGTCCCCGCGCGAGCGGGGCTGGTCCCCCGGCCCTCGCGGCACTCCGCGGGATCCGGCTGTCGTCCCCGCGCGAGCGGGGCTGGTCCCGCCTCGCCCAGGCTGCTCTGGAACGCGATCTTGTCGTTCCCCGCGCGAGTGGGGCTGGTCCCGAAAGGGGGCCGCGCAATCACGACCGCACACCCTCTCGGCGGTGCGGCTGGGTCACGAGTAGCGGGTGTTCTCCAGCAGGACGGTGATCAGGTCGCTCCGGCCGGCGAGGGTCTCGGGGTGGGTGGGGCCGAGGCACTGGCGCCGGCGGTGGACGACCTCCCGTAACTCCGTGGCGGCCTCGCGGAAGCGGCCCATGCCCATCAGCACCGCGGCGAGGTTGTGGCGGCTGATCAACGTGTCCGGGTGTTCGGGGCCCAGCACGCGCACGCACGCGGCCAGCTCCTCGCGGCTGGCCGCCAGGGCCTCGTCCTGGCGGCCCAGGTTGTTGAGGACCCGCGCGACGTTGTCGCGGCTGGTCAGGGTGTCGGGGTGTTCTCGGCCGAACAGTCGCGCGCGCACGGACAGGACGCCTCGGTGTTCGGTCAGCGCGGCCTCGTAGCGGCCCAGCGAGTTGAGGACGTTGCCGACGTTCGTGCGGGTGACGAGGGTGTCGGGGTGGTCGTCGCCGAGGATGTGGCGGCGGGCGGTGAGGACGGCTCGGTGTTCTTCGAGGGCTTCTTCGAGGCGGCCCAAGTGGGCGAGGGTCACGGCGTAGCTGTTGCGGCGGTTGAGGTTCTCGCGCACGTCGGCGGTGCCGTCGAGGGTTCTGGCGTGGAGGCCGAGGGCCAGTTCGTAACGGCCGGCCTTCGCGGCGGCGTAGCCCATGGAGCGGGCCTGGGCCGCCGAGGCGTGCCGGGCCGCGACACGCAGGACCTCGTCGGGCACGTGGTCGAACGGGTGGGTGCGTTGGGCGTGGTCGACGAGATAGTCGAAGACCGTCACCGTGTCGCCGGTGCGTTCCAGGAGGGCAGACGGGTCTCGGGTGGTGACCCATGCCCATGCGTCCACCAGGGACTCTGCTGTGTCGCGTTCGGACAGATAGTGCTCGTGTACTTCTTCCAGCAGCGCCACGGGAAGCGGGGCGAGATGGCCGGCGCGGCGACAGTCGACGGCGGCGGTGACCAGCGCCGTTCCCCTGGGGTGGTCGGGGTCGCGCCAGCGGGACAGCAGTGCGGGCGCCCCGGCGAGGTGCTCGGCGACGGCGTCGGTGTCGGCGAGCGCGGCGGCCAGGGCGGGGTGGCGGCGGTCGGCCCGGGCCAGTTCGGCGGCGGAGAACTGTCGCTCGATCCGGATGTGTTCGGCCGAGGCGATGACGCGGCCACGGCTCTCGGCCAGGGTGCGGTCGGACTCGGTGCTGAGCAGGTCGAACTCCTGCAACCGCATGGTCGCGACGATCACCCGCTGGCCACCGGAGAGCACCTCGTCGATCAGGGTCGGCGACAACACGTCCAGATAACGTTCGAGGTCGTCGAGCCACAGCACGGACCGCCGCGCCTCGCCCACCCTGGCGACGGTCTCCTCGACCTGCGGCGGCGCCGGCGCGAACAGCCGGTAGCGTCCGAGCGCGGCCGACACCGCCTCCCACGCGAGCCGAGTCTTGCCAGCGGCCGCATCCCCGACGACCAGCACGAACCGTCCCGGCCGCAGCAGGCCGGCGAGGTCGCTGTGCCGGTCGCGGCGAACGTAGGGGGCGGGACCACCCGCCGTCCGGTGCACGCCGACGGTCACCGGGTCCTTGACCGATCGAACGTATCCATCGCGTCTCAATCCGCACCTCCCACCGTGGGGTCGCCCCGACCGCGCCCGGCGTGTCACTCGACAGCACGAGAGGATGGCACTGCCAGAGCCGCACCGGGAGGAGCCCATCATGACCGCTGCCCAGTTCGCCGCCAAACTCCGTGCCCGCGAACCGGTGATCGGCTACTGGTCGGCGCTGGACGCGCCGCCCGCGACCGAGCGGATCGCCCGCCTCGGCTACGACTACGTTTGCCTCGACGGCCAGCACGGCATGCTCGGCTACTCCGGCCTGCTCTCGTCGCTGATGGCGGTCGACGCGGCCGGCGGCGACACGGTCGGCCTGGTTCGGGTGGAGGCCAACGACATCACGCCGATCGGCCGCGCGCTGGACGCCGGCGCGTGCGGCGTAATCATCCCACTGATTGAGACAGCCGCCGACGCTGCCGACGCGGTCGCCTCAGTGCGCTACCCACCGCTGGGCCGCCGTTCCTACGCACCGACCCGCGCGGCACTGCGCCATGGCTCGAAACCCGCCGACCAGAACACCGTGAACGTCGTGATCGCGATGATCGAGACCCCCGGCGCCCTGTCCGAAGTGGACGCCATCTGCGCGACACCGGGCCTCGACGGTGTCTATGTGGGACCGTCGGACCTGAGCCTGGCCGTCGGCGGCGCGTTCCCCCTGGACCCAGCCATCAGCGACAAGTTCGAACAGGCCGTGACCACCGTCCGCGAGGCCGCCGCCAACGCCGGCATCGCCGCCGGCATCCACACCCCGAACGGCGAAACAGCCGCCCGCCGACTGGCCGAAGGCTTCACGTTCGCGTCGATCGCCTCGGACATCGCCCACCTGGAGGCCGCCGCCCGAAACCACCTGGACGCCGCCCGGCGCTGACCGTGGCTGGGCGGGATCGGTCGCCGGATGCTCAGGCTGTGGCACATGCCCGGATCCTGATCTGACGGCATTCGGCCTCATGTCCCTGACGCTCCGGCCGATGGTCACTCCTGCGTGGCGGCCGGGAGACCTGTGGGCAGGATCGGCTGATTGCCTGTTTCCAGAGCTGGCCGCACCAGCCCCCCCGCCGGGGACTACCACCTCCGGGCCCTCGTCAACGGCACCCCGCAGGAACCAGCCCCGCTCGCGCGGGGACAACGCGGCCTCGACGACCGGCCGAGTGGTGCTGTCCGGACCAGCCCCGCTCGCGCGGAGACGACATCGCCAGCGCCATCTGCTTGAGCGTCTCGGTCGGACCAGCCCCGCTCGCGCGGGGACGACCGGGATGGAGGGGGGTTCCGAGGTACATGGCGGGGACCAGCCCCGCTCGCGCGGGGACGACGTCATCCACAGGCTGTGGCACACCACGCAGTCGGGACCAGCCCCGCTCGCGCGGGGACGACGCCTGGTGGGATGTCGCTGTCAGCGGACATTCGGGACCAGCCCCGCTCGCGCGGGGACGACACTTCCTGAACTGCGATGATACGGCCTCAATCCCCGTTTCAGCTTCACTTTCACATCTTCTCTTCGGATGTTGAATTGCACTGGGACATCGGTCGTCGTTCAGTGGGCGGTCGGGCTTGTCATTGGAGTGGCTGCCAGCGCCGTGACCGGTGGATGCCGCTCATGGCGGTCGGGCATACGCTCTGTGCGGATGACCTTGAGGGTCCTGGCGCCCGGGGCGGCGTTGCGCATAGTGACCTCCGCACAGCGAGCGCGATGCGTGGGAGTTGACCCGAGCGCTGACGGGATCCGCTCGTGACCGAAGTTGTCCACAGGACACGGCCGACTGGCCTAACCCGCCGTTCGAGTCGACTAGACTGGAAATCGGGGGGATCCCCGAGACCTGAGGGGCAAGGACGAATCAGGCACGGATCGGCCGGGGACGGCGAATGACGGTCGATGACAGTCGTTTGGGCTGGTCAACAGGGTCAGCAGGGCTGATCGAACGCGAACGCAACCGGTTGCGGCTGGAGGAGACCGAAGCCCGCCTGGTCAGCTGGGTTGTGGACGCGGCGAACTGGCGACGGCCATCGGCGCGAGCCGCGCGGCGGTGTACTGGCTGCTGGTGCCGCTGGCCGGTAGGGACAGACCGCCGACGCAGCCCCAGGGGACCCGCACCTTACGGGTCGCTGCGGCGTTCGTGTTCGGCTTGGCCGTTGGGGGCTCTGAGGGAGCGGCGCAGGCGCAGGGCGTGCCGCAACTGCCGTGCCGCGTACATGACCTGGCGTTTTCGTGACGGCCGTAGGTAGTACAGCTCTGCCCGGAACTCGGCGCCGAAGCGGTCTCGGTGTTCGGCGGGCAGCAGGGAGACCGAGGCGGATAACAGCATCCGCGACAGGGGGCTCAGCCTGACGACCAGCACGCGCATGGTGAAGTCGGCGCCGGAGAGGGCGAGGTCGCGGGCGAGGTCGTGGGCGTCGGCGAGGGTTCGGGTGAGGACGGCGGCGTCGGGGATTCCGTCGGCCAGGTCGCGCATTCTGGCTATCCGGAACGTCAGTTCCCAGGCGTCGTCCACATCTGACAGTCCGACGAGGCGGTCGATGACCAGGTCGGCTTCCACCAGGTGGCGTAGGCGGTAGCGGCCGGTGCCCATGTGGCGGGCCATCGCGCTGGTCAGCTGGTGGGCCCGAATATAGGAGTGTGCCAGGACGACGGCCAGGGTTTTGGCCCGTCGGCGGGCTTTCGGGTCGTCCAGGTCGACGAAGGAGCTCAGGCGGCTGATCGATCGGAACGCGTCGGTGTGCCGGTCGCCGTGGGGGAAGGCGCTGTAGCGGATCAGGCCCAGGAAACGTAGGCCCAGGCCGGACATCGTGTACCGGAGGCGGACGCCGATCACTGGCCCCTCCCGGCGAGTCCGGGGCGCAGCCGCAGCCGGGCCACGGCGGCGTCGGCGCGGGCGAGGGCGGCCTGGACGGCGGCGATGTTGTTCGGGTCCAGCCGGTAGTAGCGGCGGCGCGGCCGGCCTTCGGCTCTCGGGTCGACGTTCTCCCAGTGGCTGCGGACCCATCCGGCCTGTTCGAGGCGCGCGAGGATCGGGTGGATCGTGCCGCTGGGCAGCCCGGCCACGGCACAGATCTCCAGGCCGTACATCTCGCGGGACGGTTCCTCCAGCAGCGTCCGCAGCACGAGCTGTGTCGGCAACGTCATTCGCAGGTTGGAGCGCGCCCCAGGCATTGTTTAACTCTACTTAGCCCCCTAGGTAGACAGCAACACTGGGCCAGGGGAACACCCGATCAGGCGACTTCTCGCCACCACCCGTCCGGGTCAGGGGCGTGCGCTACGGACAGGGGCTCGCCGGGGCGCGGAACGGCCACCTGGATGTCTCCTGCCGAGGCCAGGAGTCGTTCCACCGGTTCGGACCAGGCGTGCATCGCCAGGTTGAACGTCCCCCAGTGGACCGGAACCAGCAAACCGCCGCGAACGGCTCGGTGCGTGGCAATGCCCTCTTCGGGTGTCATGTGGATGTCCGGCCAGTACGGTGAGTAGGCGCCGATCTGAATGAAGGTCACGTCGAACGGCCCGTGCCGTTCGCCGATCTCCCGGTAGCCGTCAAAGAATCCCGAGTCGCCGGTGTAGAAGACGCGGTGCCCGGCGCGCGTGACCACCCACGACGCCCACAGCGTGTTGTTGCCGCCGGGCCGCAGCCGCCCGGAGAAATGCCGCGCGGCCGTCGCCGTCAGCTCGACACCGTTGACGGTCGCCGACTCGTCCCAGTCGAGTTCGTCGATGCGCGAGACCGGCACCCGCCAGCGCTCCAGGTGCGCGCCCACCCCCAGCGGCACGACGAACCGGGTCGCCGGCCACAACGCGGCGATCCGGCGAATTGTCGACATGTCGAGGTGGTCGTAGTGGTCGTGCGAGATGACCACGGCGTCCACCGGCGGCAGGTCGGCCAGCGCGACCGGCACGGGGTGCAGCCGACGCGGCCCGACGACGGTCGAGGGTGACGCGCGCTCGCTCCACATCGGATCGAACAGGATCCGCCGCCCGTCGAGTTCCACCAGGACGGTCGCGTGGCCGAGCCAGGTCGCGCGCGGGCCGTCGGTCGGCTGGGTGAAGTCCGGGACCCGCAGCGGGATCGGCGCGGCGGGCCGGCGACGCTGCCTGCCGGCGATCAACTCGCGCATCATGCCGCCGGACGGCTCGGCCATCCCGGCCGGGACCGGGTTGTGGAAGACACCGTCGTGGAACTGGGGTGAGGCCTGCATCCTCGCCAGCCGCTGCCCCGCCGGACGACCCCCGACCGCGGCCGGCACCTGCCAGCCCGCGCCGACCAGCGCCGCCCCCGCTCCCACCGGTACCAGCAGCGCGGAGCGCCGCATCACCTCACCGAAGCGCATCGGCTTCCCTCCCTGTCCGCCGAGATCCTGTTCTGATAATCCCCCTTCCTGGCTGAGAGCGCCCTCAGACCCGCCGAAGACCCGTCAGCGGCCCACCAGGGCCCCGGCGGAGGCACGGCGGAGGCACGTCAAAGGCGCGCTGGAGGCCACTCGAGGGCCGACGAGGACTCAGCACCGGTGAGCCTGGTCAGGGTCGTTACCAACACACCTCACTGATCGACTGCTCACCCCGGAGAACCGCACAGGAATCGACCGGAGAGGTAATCCACTGACCAGTCAACGACGCCTCCCCCGGAAAAGGGACGCCAGAACATCTGACCGGAAAACCCGTGAGCCCCGCTCGACCGAGCGGGGCTCACGGAACGGGCTGGTTCACCTGGCGGGCCGGCGGCGCAGTCCGTAGAGGACGACGACGGCGCTGAGCAGGATCAGGTTCTTGATGACGAACTCGCCCTCGGTGGTGAGCATGAGGACGTTGCTGTCCTTGAAGGTCACCTCCGGCTGGGTCAGCAGCGCCAGGAACGTGCCGCACAGGTGCGCGAACAGCAGCGGCAGCACGACCCGCATCCCCCGGTTCACGACCAGCGCGGCGCCGAGCAGGACCTCGACCACCCCCAGGAACGGGACGAACCAGCCACCGTCCAGCAGCGGGATCCAGTTGACCGTGTTGTCGACGAACTCGGCGACCGGGGTGTCGTTGGTGATCTTGAGGGCGCCGAACCAGAGGAACGTCAGGCCGAGGGTCAGGCGCAGCGCGGGGTGGCCGATGCGGGTGGCCAGGGTGGTGAACGCGTCCTCGATGCGGACGATGATGTTCGGGCGGCGGGTCGGGGTCCGCTCCTGGACGTTGGGGCGTTCCTGCGTCGTGGTCATCGGTGGATCTCCTCTCGCTCCGCCACCAGAGTGGCGGTCGGGAGGGGGTTGACGCGTCCGTTCAGCGGCGTCATTCGCCCTGCTCAAACGGGGTGAGCCGGGCCGGGACCCACTACGCCGGGCGGGGCCGGGACGGCGACGCCCGGCGGGGTAGCGGGCCAGCGGCGACTACGCCCCGGGGCGCAGCGGCGTCCCGGCCTGGCCGGGAGGTGCGCTGGTCAGGGCGCGTTTCATGATCTTGCCCATGTCGTTGCGGGGCAGGGCATCCAGGTAGCGCACGACCCGGGGACGCTTGTGCGGGGCCAACTGTCGGGCGACGTGGTCGGCGATCTCGTCGGGCGAGGGGCGTACGGCGGTGGGCACGATCCAGGCGACGATGCGTTCGCCGAGGTCCTCGTCGGGTTCGCCGGTGACGGCGGCCTCGGCGACGGCGGGGTGTTCGAGCAGGATGTTCTCGATCTCGCCGGCGCCGATCTTGTAGCCGCCGCTCTTGATCAGGTCGGTGGCCCGGCGCCCGACGATCCGCACGTAGCCGTCGGGGTCGCGCACGGCCATGTCGCCGGTGGCGAACCAGCCCTCGCGCAGGGCTGCGGCGGTGGCGTCGGGGCGGTTGAGGTACTCGAGGAACAGATTGGGGCCGCGCAGGTGGATCTCGCCGACCGTTTCACCGTCCATCTCGGACAGTTCGGTGCCGGCGTCGTCCAGCAGGCGCAGGGAAATTCCGGGTAGTGGCGCGCCGACCGTGCCGGGCCGGCGGTCGCCGTCGGCGCGCACGGCGGTGTTCATCAGGGTTTCGGTCATGCCGTAGCGCTCGACCACACGCTGGCCGGTGGCGGCGGTGAGGCGCTGGTGGACGGTGGCGGGCAGCGCGGCCGAGCCGGACACCAGCAGACGAGCGCCGCCGACGGCGCGCGCCAGGTCCGGGTCGGCCTCGCAGTCGGCGACCAAGCGCTGATACATGGTGGGCACACCGAAGGCCATCGTGGCGTCGCCAGCGAGCGCGGCGCCGAGGGCCGCGGTGTCGAAACGGCCCAGGTGGCGCAGGGTTCCGCCGCGCCGCAGCGGCCCGACGACCCCCAGGATCAGGCCGTGTACATGGAACAACGGCAGACCGTGGACCAGCACGTCGGCCGCTGTCCATGCCCACGCGTCGGCCAGGGCGTCCAGGTTGGAGGTGACCGCCCGCAGCGGCAGCACGACGCCCTTGGGCGGGCCGGTGGTGCCGGAGGTGTAGATGACGAACGCGGGCGTCTCCCCGTCACGGTCGACCGGGGTGAGCGTGCCGGGCGCCGCCGCCAGCGTCACGGGCAGTCGCCGCAGGTCACCCAGGGGCCCCGGAAGTTCCTCCCCAGGGACGGACAGCACCGCGTCAGGCTGACTGTCGGTGACGATGTGCTGGAGTTCCCGTTCGCCGCTGCGCGGGTTGATCGGCACCACCGCGACCCCCGCGACCAGCGCGCCGACCACCGCCACACACGTCTCGATCGTGGGGGTGGCGAAGACCGCGACCCGACGGCACCCGGCCAGCGCGTCGGCGAGACCGGCGGCCAGAGAAGCCAGCTCACCGTAGGTGAGTTCGGCGTCGGGGAAACGCAGCGCGGGCCGCCCGCCGCCGTCGGCCAGTCCAGCGAACACCATCACCGCTCCTTGTCCTCGCGCCCTGTCCCGCCCACCCTACGGGCCGGCCGGTGGGGAAACCGCGGCGTTGACCGGGTTTCGAGCGACCTGCCGCACACTGGCGGCATGACTCCTGAGGATCGGGCGGAGATCACCGACACCGTGGTCCGCATGGGCTGGTACCTGGACCGCCGCGACTGGGACGGGCTGCGCGGACTGTTCACCGAGCAGGTGTACACCGACTACACCGACCTCTGGGGCGGCGAACCGCGCTCGGGGACCGTCGACCAGCTGCTGAGCACGACCGCCCAGGGCTCTTGGCGCCGCACCATGTCCGGTCTGGAGGCCACCCAACACCTGATCACCAACGTCCTGGTCACCGTCAGTGGCGATGAGGGACGGGCGACGTCCAACGTCGTCGGCGTCCACCGGCTGACCAACCCGCACGGCTCCCCACTGTGGACCTCCGGCGGCACCTACGACATGGCGCTGACCCGCACCGCCGCCGGCTGGCGGATCCGGTCGATCGTCTACAAACTCAGCTGGGTCGACGGCAACCAGCAGGTCCTGTTCCGCGCGATGTCCGCCGCCGCCTAACGGTCGTAACCGACCCGCAGCGCCGGCGGCCGGCGGAACACCAGCCCGCGCGGCGGGTCGTCGGCGACCAGCCGAAGCCCGGGAAGCCGGTCGAACAGTGTGCGCGCGGCGATCGTCGTCTCGGCGCGGGCAAGCCGTGCGCCCAGACAGAAATGCGGCCCCTGCGCGAACGCCAGATGCTGCCGGGCGTTGGGGCGCAAGGGATCGAAGGTGTCCGGGTCGGTGAACACCGCCGGATCACGGTTGGCCCCGGCGATCGAGACCACGACCAGGTCCCCGGCCTTCACCGACGCGCCGCCGAGTTCGACGTCCCGGGTCGCGTACCGGTCGACGACGGCGGCGGCCGGCTCCAGCCGCAACGACTCCTCGACGGCACCGGGGGTCAGTTCGGCGCGGTGCAGCAGCAGATGCCGGACCAGGTTGGTGATCATGCCGGCGGTGGTGTCGATCCCACCGAACATGAGCACGGCGGCATTGGCGACGACCTCGGCCTCGGTGAGCGTGGCGGACGCGGCGACCAGAACGGAATGCGCGCCGGCGCCCCCCGGCGTGCTCTCCCCCGCCCCGGACGGACGACCGGCGCCTCGCGGACACGAGCCCGGTTCCGAACCGCCGGCCAGCGAACCTGTCCGCGGATCACCCTCTCCGGGAGCCTCGCCGCCGGGCGCATCGTCGGCCGGAGTCGCACGCGCGTCGGCGGCCGGCTCAGGACCGTTGGCCGGAGTCGTGCGCGAGTCCGCGGTCGGCTCAGGGCCGACGGCCGGTGGTGTCGTCGAGGTGGCGACGGCGGTGCGGAGTTGTGCGTAGGCGCACTCGCCGGCGTCGGTCGGTGGGCCGCCGGCGGTGACGGCCGACACGGAGTCGACGATCGTCTCGTACCAGGACAGGACGGTCGCGGCGTCCACCCCGACCAGGCCGAGGGCGTCGGCGACGACCGCCACGGCCAGGGGGCCGGCGTAGGCGGAGCGCAGTTCGGCCTCGTTCGGGGGGAGGGCGTCGGCGAGGGCCTGGGCGGTGGTGTCGAGGAAGGGGGTGAACCGGTCGCGCACGGGCGCGGGGCGGAACGGCGGCAGGAACGGCGCGCGGTGGCGGGTGTGCTCGGCGCCGTCGAGCGAGAGCATGCTGGGGCCGACGACCCGCGCGGTCGAGAACCGGGGGTCGTCGACGGTGAACGTCGACGGGTCGCGCATCACGGCGACGGCCAGGTCGTGGCTGGTCACCAGCCAGCCGCCCAGCGCCGGGACCCAGGCGACCGGGTGGTCGGCGCGCAGCCGGGCCAGCACCGGGTGCGGGTCGGTCGTCAGCTGGTCCAGCGTGACGTCCTCGGGGGTCAGGTCCGGGGTCATCGCAGGCCGTAGACGGTGGTGGCGGTCGTGGCGAACACGGCTTCCCGTTCGGTCGGGGTGAGGGCGTCGGTCAGGTCGGCGGCCGTGGCCGTGACCTGACCGTAACTTGCCGCGAGCTCACACACGGGCCAGTCGGACCCGAACATGACCCGCTCCGGCCCGAAGCACGACAGCACGTGCTCGGCATAGGGCCGCACCTCCGCGACCCGCCACGACGTCCAGTCGGCCTCGGTGACCAGGCCGGACAGCTTGCAGGACACGTTGGGCCGCTCGGCGAGCCGGCTGATCATCGCCGCCCACGGCCCGAACTCGCCGCTCGCGACCGGCGGCTTCCCCGCGTGATCGAGCACGAACGGGACCTCGGGCAACGATCCGGTCACTTCCACCGCCGCCGCCCACTGCGGCGGCCGGACCAGCAGGTCGTACACCAACCCGGCCTCGGCGACGGTCGCCAGCCCGCGCCGGACGTCCGACCGCACCAGCCAACCCGGATCGGGCTCGTCCTCGGCCTGGTGCCGCAGCCCGACGAGCCGGTCACCGCCGGGCAGGGTGCGTAACCGCGCGAGCCGCTCCCCGAGGGCCGGGTCGGTCAGCGCGGCCCAGCCGACCACCCCGGCGACCAGCCCGCCCGACGCGTCGGCAACCGCCAGGAACTCCTCGGTCTCCTCGGCCGAGGACACGGTCTGCACCAGGACAGTGGCCCGCACCCCCGGTGGTCGGGCGGCCTCCCGCCGCAGGTCATCAAGGGTGAAGGGGCGGCGCAGCGGGGCCAGCGCGTCGCCGGCCATCCACGGATAGTCCCGCCGCGCCGGATCCCACAGATGATGGTGCGCGTCAACGATGCTCACAAACCCTCCTCAGACGCCCCGACGGACACGACCCGTCCTTCCACTCGCGACCGCGGTTGTCCACAGCCACCAACAACAACCGCAAAATCCCTGCTCCACACGACTAAAATGGAAATCGGGGGGATCCCCGCGCCAGGGGGAGCGTAAGTCGCGGAGTGGAGGGTGGAGATGCGGCGGGGGCGGCTGCTGGAGCCGCGGGGTGGAGGGTGGAGACGCTGCGAGGCGGCTGCTGGAGTCGCGGGGTGGCTTCGGGGGTACCTGATGGAGGCGCCGCCGAGTCAGCTGGTGGAGATCCGGGGCGGGTGGCTGTCGGGTCAGCTGGTGGAGGCCCTGCCAGAGTGGCTGGCGGAAGCGTCGGTCGGTCGGCTGATGGCCACTGCGCTGAAGTGAGGGACGGAGAGCCTGTCGCGTCAGTGGGTAGAGCCCCCGCCGGCGCAACGGACGGCAACCCCCGCCAGACCGACCGATACCCCACCCCTCCGAAACGACGAACGGAAACCCGGCCGCGACAGTCGGTCACACCCCCGCCGGCACAACCGACAACAACACCGCGACTCCGAACCGACGAACGGAAACCCCGCCGCGACAGTCGGTGGAGGCGCCGCGGGGGCGGCTGCTCGGGTGCCGTTGCGCAGCCCCCGCGACCGGCACCCGCACGCACGGACGTTCCGTTCTCAACGCGACGCGCACTGTCCAGAACCAGCCCCGCGGCCGGGTCGGGCCACGGGCGGCGGCGGATCATCCGACTTCCTCCGGCACCGGTGTGTCGGCGCGGAGCAATCCCTCCGCCACCAGGTCGCGCCACAGCTGTGTCGGCACCCCGACGGCGGCGCGGTCGGCGTTCGACTCGACCTGTTTCGGGGAGCTGGCGCCGAGGACGACGCTGGTCACGGCCGGGTGCGCGCCGGGCAGGGCGATCGCCGCCTCGGGGAGGGTGATGTGGTGGCGGGCGCAGACCTCGGCGATGCGGGTGGCGCGGTCCAGCAGGTCGCGCGGGGCGTCGCTGTAGTTGTAGGTGCGGCCGGGGGTGGGTGAGGCGAGGATGCCGGAGTTGAACACGCCGGCCGCCACGACCGACACCCCGCGCTCCGCGCACAGGGGCAGCAGGTCGTCGAGGGCCGGTTGTTCGAGCAGGGTGTACCGGCCGGCGATCATGACGGTGTCGACATCCGCGTTGCGGACGAAGTGACTCAGGACGTCGTTGAAGTTCATGCCGAGGCCGATACCACGGAGAACGCCCTGGTCACGCAGCTCGACGAGGGCGGGTAACGCGCCGCGTAACGCCTCGTCGACGTGGTTCTCGGCGTCGTGGACGAAGGCGATGTCGACACGGTCGACGCCGAGGCGGGTCAGGCTGGACTCCAGGGAACGCAGCACACCGTCGCGGGTGTAGTCGCGGCGGCGGGTGAGGGTCGCCGGCACGTCGAAGCCCTCGGTGTCGCGGCGGGACTCGCCGCCCGGGTTGTCCACCAGCAGCCGGCCGACCTTTGTGGACAGCACGTAGTCGTCGCGCGGCCGGGCGGCGAGCGCGGCCCCCAGGCGGCGTTCGGACAGGCCGAGGCCGTAGTGCGGGGCGGTGTCGAAGTAGCGGATGCCGCGCGCCCACGCGGTGTCGACGATCGCGGCGGCGGTGTCGTCGGACATCGCGCGGTAGAGGTTGCCGAGCTGGGCGCAGCCGAGGCCGAGCGGGGTGATCACGGCAGCTCCCAGACCAGCGACAGGCCGGTGTCGTTGCCGGAGTAGTCGTCCTCGACGTCGAGCAGCTCGGCCATCGTGGCCTGCCACGCGACGTTGGCCGGGTGCTCACGCAGCGCGGCGCGCATCGCCGCGTAGTCCTCGACCTCGACGACGTGGAACAGATCGAGGCCGTCACGCCAGATCCGCCAGGACGTAACGCCGGCGTCGCGCAGGGCGACGTCCAGTTCGCCTGGGATCACCGCGTGCACCCGTTCGTACTCGGTTTCCTTGCCGGGCTTGAGCCGAGTGTGCAGAGCAACACGCATCGGGCCTCCATTCGTGGCACTCTGAGCGGGGAGAAACATCCGAGGTCTGCGGAAGGGTCGTGCCATGCCGGTCACCGACGAAGCGATCGACAAGATCAAGGGCATGATCATCTCCGGCGAGCTGGCGCCGGGCGACCGGCTGCCGAAGGAGGCGGACCTGGCGAGCCGGCTGGGCCTGTCGCGCAGTTCGCTGCGGGAGGCGGTCAAGGCGCTGTGCCTGATCAGGGTCCTCGACGTCCGGCAGGGCGACGGCACGTACGTCACCAGCCTCGAACCCAAACTCCTCCTCGACGCGATGACCTTCGTCGTCGACTTCCACCGCGACGACACCGTGCTCGACTTCCTGGTGGTGCGGCGGATCCTGGAGCCGGCGGCCACCGCGATGGCCGCGCTGCGCATGACCGACACCGACATCACCGAGCTGGGTTCGCTGCTGGAGGGCCTGGACGAGTCGCCGACCGTCGAGGCGCTGGTCGCCAACGACCTGGAGTTCCACCGCCGCATCGCGCTCGGCTCCGGCAACCCCGTCCTGTGCTCACTCATCGACAGCCTCTCCGGCCCCACGACCCGCGCCCGGATCTGGCGCGGGGTGACCCAGGAAGGCGCCGTCGCCAAAACCCGCGAACAACACCAGGCGATCTACGAGGCCATCGCCGCCCGGGAGCCCGAACTGGCCCGCTCGTGGGCGACGGTGCACGTGGCGGGGGTCGAGCAGTGGCTGCGGGACACGCTGGGGGTCGCGGAGGAGGAGTAGCCGACCCGGGCTGGCGGCTGCCGGGGGCGGGGTGTCCGGGGCAGGAGCTGACGGCCCACCAAGCCCTCCGACCAGGCCACCTGTCCCCGCGAGCTGCCCTGGTTCGCCTTCGGGGCGCGGGGGCCCCCCGATTTCCACGCTAGTCGAGAGGACCGACGGTGTGGAGGGGCCGCGGGGCGGCTGTGGACAACTTCGGCCGCGAACGGAAGACCCACCACCACGAGCACCGGGCTGCCAGGCGCTGGCTGACGAGCGACCCCAACGGACGAACACGCCCACCCGACCGCCGTCCCCAACCGAAGTCGAGCCAGCCGCCGGGCTTCCTTCCGCCTTGGCCCGCGGGGGCCCCCCGATTTCCAGGCTAGTCGAAGGGACCGACGGTTCGGAGGGGTCGTGGAGCGGCTGTGGACAACTCCGGCCGCGAACGGAAGACCCACCACCACAAGCACAGCGCTGCCAGGCGCTGGCCGACGAGCGAACGGGCGCCTCCACCAGACCGCCACCGACGACCGAGGCCGAGCCGACTGACCGCCTACTTTCCGCCCTGGCCCGCGGGGGCCCCCCGATTTCCAGGCTAGTCGAGGAGACCGACGGTTTGGGGGGGTCGTGGGGCGGCTGTGGACAACTTCGGCCGCGAGTGTCAGGGGGCGGGCGGTGCCGGGGAGCGGCCGGTGTCGTGGCGGGTCCGGATGCCGGGGTGGGGCCTCCGGGTTCGGGCATGGGTCAGGACCTCGGCCGTGGGCGCAGGCCGTACATTCCGCCGTCCACCGCGAGGGCTGTGCCGGTGGTGGAGCTGGACAGTGGGCTCGCCAGGTAGGCGATGGCCTTCGCGACCTCGTCGGCGGTGACGAGGCGGCCCATGGGCTGCCGGGCGGCCAGCGCGGCGCGTTCGGCGGCCGGGTCGGTGGCGGAGTCGAGGAGGCGGCCCACCCACGGGGTGTCCGCTGTGCCGGGGCAGACGCAGTTGATGCGAATGCCGTCGTCGAGGTGGTCGGTGGCCATCGCGAGGGTCATGGCCAGGACGGCGCCTTTGCTGGCGGAGTAGAGGACGCGGTTGGGCAGGCCCTGCCAGGCGGCGATCGAGCAGGTGTTGACCACGGCCGCCGACGTCGACGCGCGCAGGTACGGGAGGGCGGCTCGGGTCACGCGGGCCATGCCCAGGACGTTGACGTCCAGGACCCGGTGCCATTCGGTGTCGTCGTTGGCGGTGACGTCGCCCTGGGCGCCGATGCCGGCGTTGTTGACGACGATGTCGATGCCGCCGAGGGTGGTGGCCGCGGTGGCCACGGCCGCCACGACCTCGGTGTCGTTGGAGACGTCGCAGCGGACGCCGGTCAGCGGCGGGGACACGTCGGGGCTCAGGTCGAGCACGGCCACGCGCGCTCCCCTGGCGGCCAGTTCACTGGCGGTGGCCAGGCCGATACCGGACGCGCCGCCGGTGACCACGGCTCGCAAACCCTCGAAGTCGTCGCTCATGCGGGATTGTCCCTCCACTCCGGACCGTCGGGAAAGGCGTACCGCTCAAGACTCTCATCACGGATCCTGGCGGAGAAACCCGGTTGGGTCGGGGCGAGATATCGGCCACCTCGCACGATCGCCGGATCGGTGAAGTGCTCGTGCAGGTGGTCGACCCATTCGATGGCCCGGTCGGCGTCGGTGCCGGACACGGCCACGTAGTCGAACATCGACAGGTGGCGGACCAGTTCGCACAGGCCGACGCCGCCGGCGTGTGGGCAGACGGGGACGCCGAACTTGGCTGCCAGTAACAGGATGGCCACGTTCTCGTTGACGCCGCCGACCCGGGCGGCGTCGATCTGGAGGACGTCGAGGGCACCGGCCGCCAGGTACTGTTTGAACATCACCCGGTTGTGCACGTGTTCGCCGGTGGCGACCCGGACAGGGCGGATGGCGGCGGCGATCGCCTGGTGGCCGAGGACGTCGTCGGGCGAGGTGGGTTCCTCGATCCAGTACGGGTCGTAGGGGGCCAGGGCGCGCATCCACTCGATGGCGACCGGCACGTCCCAGCGTTGGTTGGCGTCCACGGCGATCCGCACGTCGGGGCCGACGGCCTCGCGGGCCAGGCGCAGCCGCCGCACGTCGTCGTCGAGGGAGCCGCCGACCTTGAGTTTGAGCATGCCGAAGCCGTCGGCGACGGCCTGTTTGGCCAGGCGCACCAGTTTCTCGTCGGAGTAGCCGAGCCAGCCGGCGCTGGTGCTGTACGCGCGGTAGCCGGCCGAGCGCAGGTGCGCGGCGCGTTCGGCCCGGCCGGGTTCGGCGGCGCGCAGGATGTCCAGTGCGTCCTGTTCGGACAGGACGTCGGTCAGGTAGCGGAAGTCGACCAGGCCGGCGATCTGTTCCGGTGTCATCGCCGCCAGGAAGCTCCACAGTGGACTGTCGGCGCGGCGGGCGGCGAGGTCCCAGGCGGCGTTGACGACGGCGCCGACGGCCATGTGCGCGACGCCCTTCTCCGGGCCAAGCCAACGGAACTGGGAGTCGCCGACCAGTTCGGCGGACAGTGCGGCCAGCTCGGCCGGGGTGTCCGGTGTGGACCGTCCGACGACCATGGGGGCCAGCGCGCCGATGGCGGCGGCCTGCACGTCGTTGCCCCGGCCGATGGTGAACGCCAGGCCGTAGCCGTCGGGGCCCTCGTCGGTGCGCAGCACCACGTAGGCCGCGGAGTAGTCCGGGTCCGGGTTCATCGCGTCCGAGCCGTCCAGTTCCCGAGAGGTCGGGAACCGTACGTCGAGTACGTCCAGACCGACAATGCGCGCCACGGGCCGCGCCCCCTTCCACACACCCTCGATCAGACATCCGATGTATACCCGATCCGGGCCGCAGAATCCAGCGCACCCACCAGACGGACCAAGCATTGATCCGATCAGTAGACGATCAGTGGGCGATCAGTACCTCAAGGTTGCGGGGGCCGTGCACGCCCTCCACCCGATCCAGCTCGATGTCGCTGGTCGCGGAGGGTCCGCTGACGAACGTGAGTGGACGCACCGGGTCCAACCGGGCGATCGCCTCGGGGACCGTACCCACGATCTGGTCGGCCCGCACCACGCACAGGTGGTAGTCGGGCAGCAGCGTCAGTGCCCGCCGGCCCTGTGCCGGCCCGGCGTCGAGCACGATCGTGCCGGTCTCGGCGATGGCCACCGCGCACCCGGTGAGCACCCCGTCGGCCCGGTCCAGCGCCCGCACCGACAGCGGGTGTGCCGGCCCGTCCAGCGACCACACCACCTCACCGCCGCGCCACCAGCCGGGCAGGTCCACCGGCGCCACCAGCCGCCGGGCGCCCCGGGCGCGCAGCGACGCCTCGATCTCGACCGGCAGCGCCTCGACGCGCACCCGCCGGACCACCGCCCGGTAGTCGGCGACCCGCTCGGCGAACAGGTCGAGCACGTCACCGACGTCGCGGGCGACCTCGTAGTCGCGCACGACCGGCGGCACCGGCGGGGAGTCGGCCAGGGCGGCGCGGATGCGGCGCAGCACGACCTCGCGCGGGTCAGCCACGGGTCCTCCGCCACCACGCCGAGAACGTCTCCTTCGGCGGCGCCGGCACGTCCCGCGAGTCGGTCCAGCGCGACGCCGGCCAGGGCAGCCGCCGGATCCGTCCGCCGCGCGCCAGCAGCCGCAGCGGGCCCAGCAGGCGCTGGGCGAGGCGGAAGCGGCGCGGGGAGGCCATCACCCAGGACGCGGCGGCCATGGCGACCGCCTCCGGGTCGTAGGCGGGTTTCTCCTGGACGGTTCTGTTGCGCAGGTGCACCAGCACCTCGGGGATGTCGATGCGCACCGGGCACACCTCGAAGCACGCCCCGCACAGTGACGACGCGTAGGGCAGGGAGCGCAGCAGTTTGCCGGTCGGGCCGTCGTCGGTGCCCGCGCCCAGCTGGGGGGTGAGGATGGCGCCGATCGGGCCGGGGTAGACCGAGCCGTAGGCCTGGCCGCCGGTGCGTTCGTAGACCGGGCACACGTTCAGGCAGGCCGAGCAGCGGATGCAGCGCAGGGCCTGGCGGCCGACGCGGTCGGCGAGGGTGGCGGTGCGGCCGTTGTCCAGCAGCACCAGGTGAAACGCGCGGGGCCCGTCGCCGGGGGTGACTCCGGTCCACACGGAGGTGTAGGGGTTCATTCGTTCGGCGGTGGAGGAGCGGGGCAGCAGTTGGAGGAAGACCTCCAGGTCGCGCCAGGTCGGTACGACTTTCTCCAGGCCCATGACGGTGATCAGCGTGTCCGGCAGGGTCAGACACATCCGACCGTTGCCCTCGGATTCGACGACGACGACCGAGCCGGTGTCGGCGACGGCGAAGTTGGCGCCGGAGATGGCGACCTTCGCGGTGAGGAACTTGCTCCGCAGGTGGGCGCGGGCGGCCTCGGCGAGGTCGGCCGGGCGGTCGGACACCTGCGCGGCGTGCGGCATGGTGGCCCGGAAGATGTCGCGGATCTCGGCGCGGTTGCGGTGGATGGCGGGGACGAGGATGTGCGAGGGGCGGTCGTCACCGAGTTGCACGATCAGCTCGGCGAGATCTGTCTCGATGGCCGAGACGCCGCCCTCCGCCAACGCCTCGTTGAGCCCGATCTCCGCCGTGGCCATCGACTTGACCTTGACCACCTCGGAGGCCTGCGCCTCGCGCACCAACCGCAGCACGATCGCGTTCGCCTCGGCGGCGTCGCGCGCCCAGTGCACCACTCCCCCACGCGCCCTGACCTGCGACTCCAGCCTGGTCAGGTAGGTGTCCAGGTTCGCCAGGACGTCGTCCTTGATCGCCTCGCCGGCCAGCCGCAGCCGCTCCCAGTCCGGCAGCTCGGCCACCGCCGCCGCCCGCTTGCCCCGGATCGTGCCGGTGGCGTGGGCAAGGTTGCCGCGCAGCTGCACGTCGGCCAGCGCGGTGCGCGCGGCGGACGGGAAGGCCGGGCTGCCCAGCCAGGTCACGGGGTTGCGGCCCATGGCTCCTCCTCCGTGCTGGCCAGGATCTCCGCCAGGTGCAGCGCCCGCACCCCGGTGCTGAGCCGGGACAGGCCACCGCCGATGTGCATCAGGCAGGAGTTGTCACCGGCGGTGAGTACCCGCGCACCGGTGTCGAGCACGTCGCGCATCTTGTCGGCCAGCATCGCCGTCGAGGTGTCGGCGTTCTTCACCGCGAACGTGCCGCCGAACCCGCAGCACGACTCCGGCGCCGAGAGTTCCACCAGCTCCAGCCCGCGCACCGCGCGTAACAGTCGCAGCGGCTTGTCACCCACCCCGAGGACCCGTAACGAGTGGCAGGTCGGGTGGTAGGTGACCCGGTGCGGGAAGTAGGCGCCGACGTCGGTCACGCCGAGCACGTCGACCAGGAACTCCGAGAGCTCGTAGGTCCGGTCGGCCACGCCCACGGTCAGCCGGGACAGGCCGGGGTAGAGGTCGCGGACCATGCCGGCGCACGAGCCCGACGGCGCGACCACCGCGTCGTGGCCGGCGAACGCCTTGGCGGTGCGGCGCGCGAGCGTGGCCGCCTCCCGCCGGTAGCCGGTGTTGTAGTGCATCTGGCCGCAGCAGGTCTGGCCCTTCGGGAAGTCCACCACGCACCCGAGCCGCTCCAGCAGGCGCACCACCGCGCGCGCGGTGTCCGGGTAGAACGTGTCGGTCAGGCATGTGGCCATCAACGCCACCCGCGTGGTCACCCGCGCCTCCTCAGCCCTGTCGGAACGCCCTGTCGGAACGCCGGGATCAGGCCTTGGCGAGTACCTGACGCTGTCTGCCGAGCCCGTCGATCTCGATCTCCATGACGTCGTCGACGGAAAGGTACGGGAACCGGCCGGAGAGCGCGACGCCCTGCGGGGTTCCGGTGTTGAGCAGGTCGCCCGGCTCCAGCACCATGAACTGGCTGATGTGGGCGACCAGTTCGGCGACGCCGAAGAGCATGTCGGCGGTGGTCGAGTCCTGGCGCGGCTCACCGTTGACGAACGAGCGCAGGCCCAGCGCCGCCGGGTCGACCTCGTCGGCGGGCACCAGCCAGGGGCCGAGCGGGTTGAACGTCTCGCAGCACTTGCCCTTGCCCCACTGTCCGCCCGAGACGGCCGGGTCGAGCTGGAAGTGCCGCTCGGAGACGTCGTTGGACACGGTGTAGCCGGCGACGTGGGAGAGCGCGTCGTCGAGGTCGACGTAGCGGGCGCGGCGGCCGATCACCACCGCCAGCTCCACCTCCCAGTCGACCTTGGTGGCGCCCCGGGGCACCAGCACCTGGTCGTAGGGGCCGACCACGGTGTTGGGGTGTTTGAAGAACAGCACCGGCTGGGCGGGGGGCTCGGCGCCGGACTCGGCGGCGTGCGCGGCGTAGTTCATGCCGACGCAGACCACCGACGGCGGCCGGGCGATCGGCGCGCCGATCCGCTCGCCGTCGATCGTGGTCTCGGGCAGCGACCCGGCGGCCAGGGCCTGGCGGGTCCTGGCGACGCCGTCCACGGCGAGGAAGTCCCCGTCGAGGTCGCTGGTCAGGCCGGACAGGTCGAAGGCCCGGTCCAGGTCGTCCAGCACCACCGGGCGCTCGGCGCCGGCGGCGCCCACTCGCATCAACCGCAAGACATACGCTCCTCGTCCAGGAACCCGGCTACCACCGGCCGTGGCGCCTCAACCCTAATCTCTCCTGATCTCGGACTCTAAGCAGTAAGACATCGGATGTAAACGTGACCTGGGACGGGTACGAGCCGCAATCATTCGGTCGCCCGTTGTAGACAACTGACTGGTCATCAGCGTTACCATCGGCGCTCATGTCACAGACCGAAACCCCCAACTGGGCTACCTACGTTGCCACTACCGAGCCAACCGAACACGAACGGCTGCGACTGTTGCAGGAGGCGTTCGACCCGGGGAGCGTCGCGCTGATCGACCGCGCCGGGGTCAGACCCGGGTGGGACTGCCTGGAGGTCGGCGCCGGGGCCGGTTCGGTGGCCCGGTCGCTGGCGCGCCGGGCCGGCGCCGCGCACGTCACCGCCACCGACCTCAGTACCGACTTCCTCGCCCCGCTCGCCGAGACCGGCATCCGGGTGCTGCGCCACGACGTGACCGTCGACGAGCAGCCGGGCGAGTTCGACCTGATCCACACCCGGCTGGTGCTCGAACACGTCGTGGAGCGGGAGAGGACGTTGGCCCGGTTGGCTTCCTGGCTGCGGCCCGGGGGCTGGCTGCTGGTCGAGTCGGCCAGTCCCGTGCCGGACCTGTCGAGCGTGCCGGCGGTGGCACGCTGCCTGGGCGCGGTGTCCTCGGTGCTCGGCGAGACGGTGGGCACCGACTCGCTGTGGGCGCGGCGGCTGCCGCTGCCGCTGGAGGCCGCGGGCCTGGTCGACTGTCACGCCGACGGGCACCTGGCGGCCATCCGGGGCGGCTCGCCGATGGCGGCGTGGATGGCGGCGACGCTGGGGCTGGTCGAGACCACGGCGTTGGAGACCGGCGCGGTCACCGAGCAGGACCTGAGCGAGGCGTACGCGGCCTACGACAACCCTTCCTTCGTCGACTACACGTGGTTGATGGTGAGCGCGACCGGGCGACGCGCGCCCGTCTGACCTGCGGCGATCACTCTGCCGGTAGGAGGCAGAGATCACCCGAGGGTGGCGCCGCCGTCCGTTTCGTGTTCGGATGGAGTGACGGTGCAAGCCTCGGCTGCCAGCGCGGTGCACACCTGGCCGCGCCGCGTCTGGCGTGCGGGGGCGCCAGGCGGAGGTGTCATGCGCAAGGAGACGTTGGAGAGCTTCGTACTCGGCGACGTACTCCGGTCAAGGTCGGAAACCCATGGGGCCGAGCCGTTCCTGAAGTTCCGCGACGGCGAGTTGACCTATGGCGACGTGCACGCGATGTCCAACCGGGTGGCCCAGGGGCTGATCTCGCTCGGTGTCGGCAAGGGTGACCACGTCGCGGTGATGTTACCGAACTGTCCGGAGTTCGTCCCGACGATCTTCGCGCTCGCCCGGATCGGGGCGGTCGCGGTACCGGTCAACACGGCGTTGCGCGGCGAGTTGCTGCGCCACGTGCTGGCCAGCTCGGACTCGACCACCCTGGTCATCGACTCGTCCTTTGTGGACAGGTTGCCGCCGGTGATCGACCAGCTGACCGCGTTGACCAGGCTGGTGGTGCGTGACGACGGCGAGCCGGTGGCGGGCCGGCCGGTGGTGTCCTACCGGTCGCTGCTCGACCACGGCGACGAGGAACCGCGCGCCGGGGTCGCGTTCGACGACCTCCAGGCGATCATGTACACGTCGGGCACGACCGGGCCGTCCAAGGGCGCGATGTGCTCGCACGCGCTCGCGCTCACCTGTGCCTACGACTCGCTGAACTTCCTGGACCGGTGGGGAAAGACGATCTACTGCCCGCTGCCGCTGTTCCACGCCGCCGGGCTGTGGGACGGCATGATGTCGGCGTTGCTGGGCGGCGGCGCGTTGGCCGTGGTGGAGAAGTTCAGCGCGTCGCGGTTCTGGGACGACGTGCGGTTCTTCGACGCCAAGGTCGCGATGAGCGTGTTCTCGATGATCCCGATCCTGCTCAACCGCGAGCCGACGCCGCGGGACCGCGACCACCCGCTGGAGATGTTCTACATGGGCAAGTCCGTGCTCGACGAGCCGCTGCGGGAGCGGTTCGGCGTGCGGTCGGTGGAGACCTACACCAGCACCGAGGCCGGTATCGCGATCGCCAGCCCCTACGGCCAGTGGCGTCTCGGCTCCTGCGGCACCGTCCACTCCGAACGGTTCGACGCGGCGGTGGTCGACGAGCACGACCGTGAGGTCGGCCCCGGTGAGCCGGGTGAGCTGGTGCTGCGGCCCAAGCAGCCGCACGTGATCACCTCCGGCTACTACGGCGCGCCGGAGGCCACCGCGCAGACCTTCCGCAACCTGTGGTTCCACACCGGCGACAAGGTGTGGCGCGACGAGGACGGCTACTTCTTCTTCCTCGACCGGATGAAGGACTCCATCCGCCGGCGCGGGGAGAACATCTCCGCGTTCGACCTGGAGTGCGAGGTCAACCTGCACCCGGCGATCCTGGAGAGCGCCGCCATCGGGGTGCCATCGGAGCTGGAGGACGAGGACGTGAAGCTGGCCGTGGTGCTGCGCCCCGGCGCCACCCTGGGTCACGAGGAGCTGATCGAGTTCTGTGTCGAGCGGCTGCCGAGGTTCATGGTGCCGCGCTACGTCGAGTTCGTCGACGCGCTGCCGCGCACCCCGACCGACAAGGTCGCCAAGTACCGGTTGCGCGCCCAGGGCGAACGCGGCATCACACCGTCCACATGGGACCGCGAGGCCGCCGACCGGTCCCAGGCAGGGTAGAGAGGACACCATGAACTGGGAGGACACTCCCGAGGAGGCCGCGTTCCGCGAGCAGGTGGCGGCCTTCGTCGCCGAGCACTTCCCGGCGGCCTACCGGCCGGACCCGGCCGCCGAGCACAGCCTCGAACCGGAGGACGTGTGGGGCTACAACTGGCCGGCCGACCGCCTCAGCGAGGACCCCGACCGCCGCGAGGGCGCCCGGCGCTGGGCGGCGGCGCTGGCCGAACGCGGCTGGATCACCCCGCACTGGCCGGCCGAGTACGGCGGCGCCGGGCTGCCGGCGGCACTGGAGTTCGTGTTGCAGGAGGAGATGATGCGCGCCCGGGTGCCGACGGTGAACGGCATCGGCGCGTTCCTGCTCGGCCCGACGGTGCTGGCCGAGGGCACCGACGCGCAGCGCGCCGAGCACCTGCCGCCGATCGCGCGCGGTGAACGCACCTGGGCGCAGGGCTTCTCCGAGCCGGAGTCCGGGTCGGACCTGGCCTCGGTGCGCACCCGCGCGGTCCGCGACGGCGACGACTACGTCGTCAACGGCCAGAAGGTGTGGACCTCGCTGGGTCAGTACGCGGACTGGTTGTTCGTGCTGGTCCGCACCGACCCCGACGCGCACCGCCACAAGGGCCTCACGTTCCTGCTGGTCGACACGGCCACCGAGGGGGTGACCGTGCGGCCGATCACCGACCTGCGGGGCGACGCCCCGTTCGCCGAGGTGTTCTTCGACGACGCGCGGGTGCCGGTGGCCAACCGGGTCGGCGAGGAGAACCGGGGCTGGTACGTGGCGATGACCGCGTTGTCGTTCGAGCGGGCCGGGATCGGTGCGACGGTCAAGTTCGAGCACGCGCTGTCCTCGCTGGTCGACTACGTGAACAGCGACGCGGCGAAGCCCTACCTGCGGCCGGACACCGCCGTGCTGCGCCAGGAGATCGCCCGCCGCTACGCCGAGGTGCGAGTGCTCTACAACCTGGCCCGCTACACCGTGTCCACCCAGGCCGCCGGCGGGGTCGCCGGCTACGAGGCGTCGGTGAACCAGCTGTTCGGCGCGGAGCTGGCCGGGCGGATCGCCCGCACCGGCGCGAAGGCGTTCGGCGCGTTCGCCGAACTGTGGCAGCGCACCGACTCACCGATGAACGCCGCGTTCACCCATCTGCGGCTGGACTCGGTGGCCGCCACCTTCCTCGGCGGCACCACCGAGATCCAGCGCAACGTGATCGCCACCCGGGGCCTCGGCCTCCCCAGAAGTTGACCAGTCGGAAGATCCCCTGTCGGGAGAAGGAGCACATGTCCTACGAAACCCTGGACGTCCGGATCGAGGACCGCATCGCGTGGGTCACGCTCGACCGGCCGGACAAGCTCAACGCGCTGACCCCGTCGTCGATGAAGGAGCTGCGCACGGTCTTCACCGAACTCGACGAGGACACCGACGTGCACGTGGCGGTGTTGCGCGGCGCCGGGGAGCGCGCGTTCTGCGCCGGCATGGACGTCGCCTGGTCGGAGGGTCTCACCCCGGCCGAGCGGATCGAGCAGGGACGGCTGGGTGAGAAGACGTTCGCGCTGATCGAGCGCACGTCGATCCCGGTGATCGCCGCCGTGCACGGCTACGCGGTCGGCGGCGGCCTGGAACTGGCGCTGGCGGCGGACTTCATCGTCTGCGCCGACAACGCCAAGATGGGTTTGGTGGAGATCACCCTGTCGGCGCGCCCGCCGTACCAGCCGAAGTTCATGGACGGCAAGCCCGACCCCGACCAGCCGGCGTTCGGCGGGTCGGCGCCCGGCTGGGGCGGGGTGAAGCGGCTGCCCCGGCGGGTGGGCAAGGCGCGGGCCAAGGAGATGCTGTTCACCGGCATCCGCCTGGACCCGGCGCGCGCCCTGGAGCTGGGCCTGGTCAACAGCGTGTTCCCGGCCGAGGAGTTCGACAAGCAGGTGTCCGCGCTGGCCGAGCGGATCGCCGCGATGAACCGCTACAACCTGCGGCTGGTCAAGGAACTGGTCGACAACGAGTACGACTGGATCGAGCCGCACCCCAGCTGAGGAGACCCGCATGCGTATCTACCGGATCGACCACGTCGCCCAGGTGGTGCCCGACCTCGACGCGCAGGTCTCATTCCTGTCGCGGGTGTTCGGCTTCCGCCCGGTGTCCCAATGGGACAATCCGGCGGCCGGGACGAAGGGCGTGCGCCTGGAGATCCCCGGCAGTTGGGGCCACGCCTGGCTGGTGCTCGCCCCCTCCGGCGACTCCTCGCCGCTGGCCACCTGGCTCGACGACCACGGCGGCCGTCCGGGCCTGCACCACGTGGGGGCGGAGGTCCCGGACCTGGACGCGGCGATCGTCGAGCTGGAGGAGCGGGGCCTCAAGGTCACCGACGGTGTGCCGGGCCGGTGGACCGAGGCGTCGCTGACCCCGCCCGAGCACGGACCCGGGGTGTTGTGGCGCCTGCGCGGCCCGGGCACCCTCGCCATGGCCGGCGACGAGGACGCCACCCCCGTCGAGGCGTCCGATGTGGATGGTCCGACGCTGGGGATCGTGGCCCTGGACCACATCTGCCAGGCCTTCGGTGACCGCGACGAGCTGGCCCGCTGGTATGCCGACCTGGCCGGCTTCGTCCAGGTGTGGCGCACCGCCGACGACGAGCACCCCGACATGGCCGACCTGGTGCTCAACGTGCCGGGGTCGAGCATCTGCTGGGAGGTGATCATGCCGCGCGGCGAGGACTCGTTCATCGAGAAGTTCCTGTCCCGCAACGGTGCCGCCGCCCACCACGTCACCTTCCAGGTGTCCGACTGGGACGCGGCGCTGGCCGCGTGCGAGCACCACGGGCTGAACACCTTCGACGAGGAGACCGGCGTGACCGACGGCGCCGCGTGGAAGCACACCTTCGTCCACCCCAAGCAGACCGGTGGGGTGCTGGTGCAGTTGTTCTGGGAGCAGCGGCCGGGCGTGTGGGTGCGCTCGGACAAGATCCCCCCGGGCAGCCGCTGATGGACCTCACTCTCACCGAGGACCAGGAGCTGGTCCAGCGCACCGCCCGCGAGTTCCTCGCCGGCCGGGCCCGGCCCGGCGAGGGCTTCTCCGAACAGCTGTGGAAGGAGATCGTCGAGCTGGGCTGGACCGGCGTGGCCTTCGACGTCGGCTTCCTGGAGGCGTGTCTGCTGGCCGAGGAACTGGGCCGGTTCGCCGTGCCCAGCCCGTTCACGGTGTCGTTGACGTGCGCGATGGCGGTCCCGGACCTGCGGGAGCGGGTCGCGGCCGGGCGGGTGTACACGCCCGCCACGGCCGTGGCCGGGGTCGCCGACCTCGTTCCCTACGCCGAGATCGCCGACGGTTTCGTCGTGACCACCGAGACCGGCGTGCGTCTGGTCGAGAAGGCCGACGAGATCGAGCGGGTCGAGGTGATCGGCCTGGACCCGAAGTACCGGGTGCGTTTCGGTGAGGGCGTGCCGCTGGACGTGGATCCCGCGCGGGTCGCGGCCTTCGGCGCCGCGATCGTGTGCGCGGAGATGGTCGGCGGCGCCCAGGCGGTGCTCGACCAGACCGTCGAGTACGCCACGCAGCGCCACCAGTTCGGCAAGCCGATCGGCTCGTTCCAGGCCGTGCAGCACCACTGCGCCGACATGGCCATCGACGTGCTGGGCTCCCGGTTCGCCGCCTACGAGGCGTGCTGGCGGCTGGGGCGCGGCTGGACCGCCGACACCGAAGTGGCGGTCGCCAAGAGCTGGGTCGGCGAGGCCTACCAGCGGGTGTGCGCCCTGGGCCACCAGGTGCACGGCGCCATCGGGTTCACCGCCGAGCACGACCTGCACGTGCACACCCGGCACGCGATCGCCTGCGCGCTGGCCTTCGGCGACCCGGACAGCCACGTCGAACGACTGGCCGAACTCATCGGGCTGTAACCGGCCACGGGTGGCCGCCCGCTGGCCTGGCCCGCACCCCGACCGCGCCCCGAGTCTTCTTCCGCCGGCTTGTCCGAGCCGGCGGAAGGAGACTCGATGCGCGCCACCCTCGCCACCCTCCTGCTCACGGCCGGCCTGCTCACCGCCACCCCGGCGGTCAACGCGGCGGCCCAGGCCGACCACCCCCTGACCCAGCAGGCCCTCGACCAGTACCTTCCGCACGCCGGGCCCGGCGCCGCGGTCCTCGCCGGCGACGAGAACGGCCCGTGGACGGTGACCAGCGGCTCGGCCACCAGCCCGGCCAGCCGCCCGATCGCCCCGCAGGACCACTTCCGCGCCGCCAGCCAGACCAAGACGTTCACCTCGGTGATGGTGTTACAGCTGGTCGACGAGGGCCTGGTCGAGCTGGACGCGCCGATCGAGACGTACCTGCCCGGCGTCGTGGCCGGCAACGGCTACGACGGCAACGCGATCTCCGTGCGGCAGATCCTCAACCACACCAGCGGTATCGCCCGCGACCCGAGGAACCCGGCGGCCAACGCCGACGGCGGCTACGACCTGGCCGAGCTGGTCCGCTCCGGGCTCACCCAGGCGCCGCTGTTCCCGCCGGGCACCGACTTCGCCTACTCCAACGTCGGCTACCAGACCCTGGGGCTGCTCGTCGAACGCCTCACCGGCCAGACCTACCAGCAGGCCGTCACCGCGCGGATCATCACCCCGCTCGGCCTGGACGACACCAGCTACCCGTCCTCCGGTGACCGCACCCTGGCCGAGCCGTTCCTGCGCGGCTACCTCGGCGGCCGGCTCGGCCCGGTGTTCTTCTGGTACGACAACACCTTCAGCCTGGAGCCGACGCTCATCGGCTCGGCCGGCGCGATGAACTCGACGATGCCCGACCTGGTCACCCTCCACCAGGCGTTGGCCGCCGGGGACCTGGTCTCCCCCGCCTCACTCGCGCAGATGCGTCAGACCTCCGCCCACCAGCCCGACTACGGCCTGGGCCTGATGAGTTGGGAGCTGTCCTGCGGCGGCACCGCGTGGGGCCATCCCGGCGACCTGACCACCGGGCACACCTCGGTCACCATGGTCACCGACGACGGCCGGTTCGCCTCGCTGGTCACCAACACGTTCGTCAACAACACGGCCGAGCCGACCCGGGGTGACGTGATCGACGCCGCCCTGTGCGAGAGCTGAACCGGGCGGGCTGACCCGCCCCGCTAGGGTCGGCGTTCGTGACCAGCCGGTTCGGGGTTCTCCTGCGTCAACACCGTCTTCAGGCCGAGCTGACGCAGGAGGCCCTGGCCGACCGGTCCGGGCTCGGTGTGCGGACCGTGCGCGGCCTGGAGACCGGTGAGCGCGCCGAACCGCGGGTCGCGACCGTCCGGCTGCTGGCCGACGCGCTGGCGTTGGACACCGGCGAGCGGGTCACGCTGCTGGCCGCCGCCGGACATGTGGACAACCCCGCCCCGGACCCGTTGGCCGGCGCCGCCTACGAGCTGGCCCACGCGGTGCGGGCGCGGTGGCTGCGGGAGGAGGAGCAGCGGCGGGTGCACGACCCGTATCCGCTGCCGGTGCGCTGGACACCGGCCCCGGCGCGGCTGACCGACTCGTGGGCCAACATCCGCCGCGCCCGCGCCGGCGAGCGGGCCGCCCCGCTGGACCTCACCGGCGGCCTGGACGGTGTCGTCGAGGTCTACCGGCGGATCCCGTCCGGGCGGCTGGTGGTGTTGGGCCGCGCCGGGTCCGGCAAGACGATCCTCACGTTGCGGCTGGTCCTGGGCCTGCTGCCGTCGCGGGCGCCGACCGACCCGGTGCCGGTGGTGGTGGGCCTTGGCACGTGGAACCCCACCACCACCGACCTGCGTGACTGGCTGGTCGCCTGCCTGGAACGCGACCATCCCGGCCTGGCCGCCCCCGGCCCGACCGGCTCGACGCTGGCCGCCGCGCTCGTCGAGGCCGACCGGGTGCTGCCGGTGCTCGACGGGTTCGACGAGCTGGCCGACGGCCTGCACCGCGCGGCGCTGGAGGCCCTCAACGCCACGGCGCTGCCGTTGGTGCTGACCAGCCGGGTCGACGAGTACGCGGCGGCGGTCGCCGGCACCGACGTGCTGACCGCCGCCGGCTGTGTGGAGCTGGCCGATCTCACGCCGGCCGACCTGGCCGACTATCTGCCGCGCACCACCCGCAAGGCCGGCTGGGAGCCGGTACTCGCGGCGCTGCCCGACCCGCTGGCGCAGGTGTTGACCACGCCGCTGATGGTGGGCCTGGCGCGCACCGTCTACAGCGACACCCCCGACCACGACCCGGCCGAGCTGCTCGACGAGGTCCGTTTCCCCACGGCGGAGGCGATCGAGGACCACCTGTTGGGGGACTTCGTGCCGACCGTGTACCGCAACGCTGACCCGGAGCGGGCGGGGCGCTGGCTGGGTCACCTCGCCGACCACCTCGACCGGCTCGGCACCCGCGACCTGGCGTGGTGGCGGCTGGGCGGGCCGGCGAGCACGGTGGTGCTGACCGTCGCCGCCGCGCTCGCGGTGACCTGCGTCGACCTGGTGCTGGAGGTGTACCTGCTGGGGTTGACCGGGGCGTCGCTGGCGGTGTCGGCCGGTCTGGGCACGGCGTTCGGGTTGGCCGGGTTGCTGGCGCAGCGGATCGTGCTGCGCCGGCACGGGACCGTGCTCGACCCGGCGCGGGTGCGCCTGCGGTTGCGGCGCGGCACCGGCCAGACCCGCGTCCGGGTGGCGACGCGGATGACGGTCGGGGTGGTGGTGGGGGCGCTGGTCGGGTTGGGCCTGGGCGGGATCCGCGAGTTGGCTCGCGCGCTGGGACCCGACTACGTCCCGACCCCGGTGCTGGTGGTGACCGACGCGGTCGTGTTCGCCGGGATGTTCGGCGGGACGGCGGCGGTGGTGCTGGGTCTGATGGCGGCGTTCGAGACCCCGGTGGCGGTGCGCTCGGCCAGCGACCCGGCGGAGCTGCTGCGCGCGAACCGGACGACGGTGGCGGTGCAGCTGGCGGTGTTCGCGCCGGTGTTCACGGTGGTGTTCGTGCTGGTGAACTGGCTGACGACGGTGGCGTGGGCGCAGCTGCCGCCGGAGTTGGTGTGGCAGGTCGAGTTCCCGTGGCGCTGGAAGCACAGCGTGGCGGTCGGCCTGATCGGTGGTCTCGGCGGTGGTCTGGCGTACGTGTTGTGCCTGACGGCGTGGGGGCGGTGGCTGGTGCTGGCGCGGGTGTGGCTGCCGCTGACCGGCCGGCTGCCGTGGACGCTGCCGGGCTTTCTGGAGGACGCGTACCGGCGGGGAGTCCTGCGGCGGGCGGGCGCGGTGTACCAGTTCCGGCACGCCCGCCTCCAGGACCATCTGGCGCGGCGTCACCGATCCTCGGCGTGACCCCGCTGCCCGACACCGCCGATCCGGGACCGACACCGGATTCTTCGACCGTCGCTGGACGTGTACCTGTTGAACGGCGTGGACATCGCCTTCGGCATCGTGGTCCAGTCGCTGTCGTTGCTGCTGGCGCTGTTCGTCCTGGACGTGCTGTACCGCCGATTCGTGCGGGAAGCGGACACACCGCGTTGGCTCCGGTGGTCCCTGTTGGCCCTGAGCGCGGCCATGGTCCTCATCGGCCCGCTGTACCTGCTGGGCCTGCTCGGCTGGACCGGCCTGTCCGGCGCGTGGGTGGCTGTCGTCATGCTGACCGGCTCCTGCGGCCTGCTCAGAATCGGACCGGACCTGGAGCTCACGCCGCCCGACGCCGGCCGGGTACTGGCCGTGGGAATCGGCATGGTCGTGCTGGTGGCGTTGTTCTGGATGGGCGACAGGTACGCACGCGGCACCGGCGAACACGCCGCCAACCTGGTCGCCGCGCACCCCGAGCAACGCCCCACGGTCACCGTGTTCAGCGAGCGCTATCTCGACCTGCCGGGCAGCCGAACCCAGCTGCGCCAGTACGTCGGGCCCGACAAGAAGCCGCACTACCGCTACACCGGTGCCCTGCTCCTGACCTACGACGAGGGAACCTGGTTCCTGCTCACCGGCCACTACTCCCCCCGTCACCGGATGTCGGTCTCCCTGCTCAGGAACACCGACGACATCCGGGTGGAGGTCGCGAACCTCAAGTAGGCGCACGTCGGGTCCCGCGGCGGGCGGGCGCGGTGTGCCGGTTCCGGCACGCCCGCCTCCAGGACCAGCTGGCGCAGCGTCACCGATCCTCGTCCGGCGGGCCGCCGGAGAGCAGGTCGACGCCGAGTTGGACGAAGCGCACGAGAGCGGGACGTTCGAACCGCAGTTGAACGGCGTCCTGGGAGTTGCCGAAGACCACCCGGATGGTCCACTCCCCGGTGACCTGCTCAAGTTCGGTGAACTCACCGCGCATGCGGCAACTGTCGGGGATCTCCAACACGAGCGAGCTGACCTCGGGCGGCTCAGACATCATCGTTCTTCCTTCACTCGAATGGGTGACTGAGGAGATCACTGTTCGTGGACAACGGTCCACAGCGGGACTTGATCCATTCCTCCTCGGAGGGCAATAATGCCTGCCACAATCCCCATTCCGCAACATTGCACAATCGCGGGTCAACTTTGTTTTTTGGCCGGCCAACTCGTCGGGAGATCGCCACATGGGACAGAAAAAGCAGACGCCCACCGTACGCCTGCGCCGGCTCGCCGCAGAACTTCGCAGACTTCGACAGAACTCGGGGCTGCCACGGGAAGAAGTGATGGAGCGAACGGGACTCAACATCGCGACCCTGTATCGTCTCGAGAGCGCGAAGGCCCGGCCGCAGGCGCGCACCCTGGCCACGTTGCTGAGGTTGTACAAGGTCAAGGAACCGTATCGTGAATATTTGATCCAACTGTGCCGAGACGCGGCCATTCAGGGCTGGCTGCGCCAATACCACGCCGAGTTGCCGGAGGAGTACGCCGCCTACATCAGCTTCGAGGACGAAGCCCAACGGGTTCGGAACTACGAGTCATTGCTGTTGCCGGGATTGCTCCAGACCGAACGCTATGCGCGAGCGGTCATCCGTGGCGTTCTACCCACGGCCACCGACGCCGAAGTGGAAGACCGAGTCCGCGCGCGGATGGAGCGCCAGGCGGTGCTGACCAAGAAGTCACGACTCAAGCTGTGGGCGGTGGTGGACGAGGCCTCGCTACATCGCATGGTCGGTGGCCCCGAGGTGATGCTCGACCAACTGAACCACCTGGCCAGCGCGATGAACGAACCCAACATCACCCTGCAGGTCATCCGGTACTCTGCTGGTGCGCACCCCGGCATGCCCGGCCAGTTCTCGATCCTGGAGTTCGCCGACCCGATGGACACCGACCTGATCTACGTCGACAGCATGGCCGGCGACTTCTTCCTTGAGTCCGACGTCAAGATCAGCCACTTCCGCACGAGCTTCGACACGCTCGTGGCCGTAGCGGCGAGCCCCATCGACTCGGCATCGTTGATCGCTGACCTGGCACGCGAGATGAAGGAGAATGTCCGATGACCAACGTTCCCAACGCCGCCTGGCGGAAGAGTGCTCTCAGCAGCGGCAACGGCCAGTGCGTCGAGATCGCCAACGACGGCCACCACGCCGCCGCCCGGGACTCCAAGAACCCCCTCGGCCCCATCCTCATCCTCGCCCCGACCACCCTCCGCACCTTCCTCCACCACCTCCGCACGCCGTAACAGTGGCGGCGGTTATCGCCCGCACACTTCTGAATCGACCGCGTCCGGCTTCTTCCCGTCACGGTTGAGCATCCGCAATTCCTGGCGGAACGCCTCATCCCAGCCGTTGCCGTCCAGGAACTCCTGGATGGCACGGTTCAGCTCACCACAGAGCCCGGGACTGTTCTCCCTCATGGCGATCCCATACTTTTCTTCGCGGACGAATTTCTCCTCGCCCTCTTTCCATACCTCTGGAGGTTCCAGATCGTCACCTTTGTTTTTAAGGTCGTCCACGTACGCGGCCAGGATCGAAAAATCGGTCGCCACAGCAACAACATCGACGTCATTGCGGTCGACGAACCGCTCAAAACACCTGCGCTGAGTTTCCTTAACACCGCCCATGGGTAGATGCCACTCCTCGGCAGTGGTACCCTCGCTCACACATGAACGTGCGTAAAATTCGTCGTCATCCCGCCATGCTGGCTTGACGCGAGAGTACATGTAACCGCTCACGTCCTGGAAATATGGGCCCGCGAAGTCGAGCACGTCCTGCCGGCGCACGTCCGGGCCGAATCCGCTCGGCCCTTCGATCGAGAAGTTGGAAATGACGAGGTCAACCTTGTAGTCCAGCAGCGCGGTGATACGGTCGTTCGGCTGGAGTGTGACCAGTTCAAGATCGAAGCCATATTTAGCCTGAAGGAAATTCGCCAACTCGACGTCGAACCCCCGATACTCGGGGTCGAACCCTTGATGCTCGGAGGCGCCTTCAGGGACGTAGCTCCAGCCCGGCAGGTTCCCGTTGATCCCTATTCTCACCTCGCCGGAGAGATAGCGCAGTGACGGGTACCGGTCGGCCACCGCTGTGGCACCCACGACCACCAGGGCAGCCGCGGCGAGCGGCACCACGCGCGAACGCAGCAGGCGTGCGAAGGCCATCCTTATTCTTCCTCCCCCTGGGTGGGACCGGCCGCCGGCTCGGCGAGCCTGGCCCCGGCGAACGCGGCAAGCCAGCCGAGCACACCGATGGCCAGACCGGCGATCGCCGCCTGCCAGATGATCCAGTCCCGCCACCACAGGAACAGTGCGGCGGCGACCCACGCGACCACCCCCACCGGCAGCCAGCACCGCGCCGGACGCGATCGGGTCCGCTCGGGCCAGATGCGCGGGTCCAGGTCCACCTCGGGGACCCGGGGCCACACGGGGTGCGCGGGTCGGGCGACACCGTTCTCGACAGCGTCGAGAACATGTCTGACCTCGTCGCGGACCAGGTTGCTGTCGTCGGCGACCATGCCGGTCAGGATCGTCCGAACCTGGTCCCGAGCGACACCGCCCACACCTCGACCGAGGGCACCGAGCGCGGCGACCGCTTCGCGCCGGACGGTGGGGATGAGGCTGTTGAGCCCCTCGGCGATTTCCTTCGGCACGGTCCAGTCGGTCACTTGGGACCGGTTGCGGACGATCGCGATCTGCTCGATCTCGTTGGTCTGGTGCTGATGCGGCACAGGATATTCGTGGGCAGTGAGCTCAGCCCGGAGAAGCGGGTAAATTCGCGGCAGCGACAACAGCGGGTCGGGCCCGGCCACACCTTCGGACAGGAACTGCAGCAGTACGCCGGTGAACGCGGTGTTCTGTCTGCTCCAGTGTTTCGCGGACGCCCGCCCGTTCGGCCCGACCGCCGCCAACGTGTACGCGCCACCGACGTCGAACAGGTCCGTTCCCAGAACCTCGGGCAGGACGCGCCCGGCGAAACACGTGTCCACGATGACTATCGTGTTCCGCGCCCGACTTTCCCGTAATACCTGGCGGGTGTCGTTGTACGACAACGCGTCACGCCACCACCTGCGCTTCGTCGTGTCCGTGCCGGACAGCAGGATGGCGAGTTCGTTGCTCACGTTGTCCTTCGGCGTGGCGTGCGCGGCCAGGTAGACCAACAGCACGTCCTGCGCCTGCTCGGCGGCCTCGTCCAACTTCTGAAGAATGACCTCGGGATCGGGCTCGTCGATCAACGAGATGCAGTTGTCCCGGGAGAAACCACCGTTGACCGGATCCGCGAGAACGTTGATCAGGTCCGAGATGTTGTTGCGCACGCCCGGCAGGGTCGCGGTGCCAGGCATGCCCGTGTACGTCGAGGTGCCGATCAGCACGGCCCGCGACTGACTAGGATACGGCAGACGAAGAGGCATCGGAGTCGCCGTCCCCGATCTGATCGCTCGGCCCGTCCTCCCCCAACAGCAACTCGACGAGCCGCAGCGGATCCGTTGTTCCGTTGACCACGAAATGGTCGACGTTTCCAGATTTCCTGGTGATCGCGAACTCGAGGTCGGTCCGTCGAGCGCGCTCCCGCTCGATGAGATAGCCGCAGATGGACCGGGCCAGCGCGGACACCGCCGCGATCGCCGCGATGATCACAACTTCGGCGGCCAGCGTGTGCTCCGAGAGTGGCCCTGGCCGACTGCGAACGTAGCCCCGCAGGTCATTCTCCCGAGCGAGCCACGTCGACAGGTCACCCGTCTCGTCGCCAGCCGTGATCACCAATTCCACGACCACTCCCTCTTCCCGTTCCGATCGCCGATTTCGGCGCTCCCCCACGCTGGTCACAGCGTCCGGAGCCTCGCTGACACCGCGAGCAGGTAAGCAGTGCGATATTAGACCAGCAACGTTAGATCTTCACCGCAGCCGCCGAAAGTCGGTTCACCAGGCACGACTCAGCACACCCCGGCGCAATCCTCACGGAATATTCACGGAATCACTCACCGAGCCGGGATCCGTCACGCAGTCCCGTGACGAGTACGTTCACGCACATGACCGGCGGCGACTGGCGGGACGGCGGGTTCCGACAGCGTCGGCCCTGCGCGGAGACTCTCGCGTGGGTCGCGGCGTCGCTGGGTCGGGGCAGTCGCGTCGTTGACTGTCGCCGGCTGACCGGTGGTGTCTGCTCCGCCGTGCACCGGCTGACCGTCGAACGACGTGGAACGCGGACGTCCGTCGTACTGCGGCAGTACCCGGGCGAGCTGGGCCTGCGTCGCAGCCTGGAGAAGGAGATCACCAACCTCGGTGTGGTGGCGGGAAGCGGGCTCCCGGTTCCCGGCGTCCTGGCCACCGACGTCGCCGGTGCCTCGACGGGCGGCTCGCCGTCGTTGCTGATGACCCACCTGCCGGGGCGGGTTCACCTCAGTCCGTCGGATCCTCGGCCGTGGCTGACGAGGATCGCGGAGATCGCCGCCCTGCTGCATTCCCTCGATCTCCCCGCGACAAGGTTCAGACCGTGGGCGGATTCCTGGATCGCTGCCCCAGGCGGGTTTCGGGTGCCGTCCGGCGCACAGCGGCCGTCGGTGTGGAAGGCGGCGTTCGCTGTCATGGCGGCGCCACCGCCCGAGGACACCGCCGTCTTCCTGCACGGCGATCTCCTCCCGGTCAACCTGCTGTGGTCACGCGAAAGGATCACCGGCCTGACCGACTGGAACTCCCTCCACCGGGGCTCGCGCGCGATCGACGTCGGGCACTGCCGGCGCTACCTGGCCGCACTCCACTCACCCGAGTGGTCCGAACAACTCCGGTCACTCTACGAGTCGATCACCGGCACGCCCCTCGATCCGTGGTGGGACCTGTACGCCCTGCTGCACCACGACGACAGCGCGCCGAAATGGATCTGTGCCCAGGTCGCCGGACGCCGTCCCGTCGACGTACCCGGCATGACCTCCCGGGTCGAGACCGCCGTCGAGGCAGCACTACACCGCATCGGGTGACCGCCGGGAGCTGTGTCGCCGACAGCGGTGGGTGCGGCGATGGGAGTACGCCGCCTACATCAGCTTCGAGGACGTCGCTGTCGCAGCCAGCCCCTATGACTCGGCGTCACTTCTCGCCGACCTCTCACGCAAGTTGAAGGAGACAGCCTGATGACCATGGACCCCACCGCCTGGCGAAAGAGTTCCTGCAGCACAGGCAACGGCGAATGCGTCGAGATCGCGAACAACGGCCACCACGCCGCCGCACGCGACTCCAAGCCCTCCCAGGACCCGAGCATCGTCCTCGCCCCGAGCACCCTCATCCACCACCTCCGCACGCCGTCACACGCTTGCCTGGTCACCGCCAACGCGGTGGCCAGGCGTCCAACAAGCGGGTCAGGGCAGCCGCGCACCGCCTGGAAGAAATCCTGGGATCAGCCCCGAACTCGGCCGCGGGTGCCCGTTCACCCGATACATCACTCGCTGACCCGAAAACGCACGCCGACCGTGCAACCATCGGCAGTTGTCGAGAACATAGCCCTGTCCAGCATCGAGACCGAACATCACGGCATGTCGGTCAATCGTGGCGCGCAGGATCGGCAACCAGCGGGTGACCTCGGGCGAGAACCGCGCGAGGTCATCCAGGCGAAGACGGATCGTGATCCGATCACCAACTCTCGTGAAGATTGATCCGAGATATCCTGCGGCTCCGCCGAACAGGACCGATCGCGGACCACCCAATGCCCGAAGTGCTCGCGAACAGGTTTGGGCAAGCTCGTCGTAGACCGCCTTTCCGTCGATGACAACACATTCACCACCCAGGTTCGCGGGTTGTCCGCAGGACATCATGAGCAGACCCGGCGGGTTCGCGACCCCCGACCGGTCCGTATGCGGATTGAGAGCACAGGCGCTGAAACCGGCGAAGCCGCGCCGCACCGGACCGCCGACATCGGTGATCGTGGTGAGACCCGCCGCGTCGCTGTCCCGGTGCGGCGTGACAGTGGTCAGTGAGCGTGCCAATCGGAGCAGGTCATTCCCGCCGCGTAGATCGTCGATCAGGACCAAGCCCTGCTGGGCCAGTGCCGGAGCCAGCTCGCTCGCCGCATCCGTGCTCCGGTCACCGCCAACCCGGTACCGCGTCCACGACTCGGATCTCATGCCTGACCTCCCCATCACCACAGCCATCACTCCATGGCCAAGGAAAGGAGCGTCCACCAGCAATGTCCAGTGACAACTTGTCAACAGTTACACCGCACCTGGCCGCCGCCGAATGCGCTACGTTGCTCAGTACGCCAATCACAGCGATGACCGGAGGGCCAGGACGTGTACACACCGCCAACGTTCTCGATCTCGATCAAGGGGGTCGTGGTACGCGCCGGCAAGGTGCTTCTCCTGCGCAACGAACGCGAAGAATGGGAGCTCCCCGGCGGCCGCATCGAGATCGGTGAAACACCGGAGGAATGCGTCGCCCGAGAAATTCTGGAAGAAACTCAGTGGCAGGTCGAGACCGGCCCGATCCTCGACAGCTGGATGTACTACATCAACGCTGCCGAGAAGCACGTGTTCATCGTGACCTACGGATGCGACCCGATCGGCGATATCGTCCCTGTGGTCTCGCACGAGCACAAAGAGGTCGGCCTGTTCGACGAACGCGACGTCCCGGCGCTGACCATGCCGGAAGGCTACAAGCGTTCGATCGCGACCTGGTACGCCAGGCTCCGCGACAGCAACTCAGCCGCGACCACCTAGCCCAACCGTGGGCAGCGGACGGTGCGAGGCATGCGGAGCGGCGTTGAGCACGGTCACCACCGAGTTGGTCTGCCCCGCCTGTCACACGAGCGCGGGCCGTGCGACACCGGTCGTGCCAATGCGCCGTCCGGTACCGACGGTATGGCTGTGGTCCTCACCTGAGGCAGCCATCGCGCTGGGCAGTCGGGATCTGGCCATCATCTTTCGTACGTACCGACATCTCAACGGAGTCAGCCAGGACCGGCTGGCGCGCATTCTCGGATACGACAAGACCTACGTGTCCATGATCGAGACACGCCGCCGCTCGATCAACGACATCGGTGCGCGCCGGCACATCGCGCGCATACTCGGCCTGCCCGCGCATGTGCTCGGCGTGACCGATGACGACGACGCGGATTTCGCCGCCCTGGTCCAGTTCGGGGACTCCACGATTCGTCTCGCTGAGATCGCCCGCCAGGCTGGCCGTGCGGTTGACGCCGTGAACGAACTGTGGCCACTGGTCGCCCGGTTGGAAGCACGAGCCGCCGACGGACACACCGAACGCGACGTCCTTGTCCTGCTGGCGCGAGCACGTGTCTCACTTGGCGTGTCACTGGGTACGATTCTTCCCGAGGAACGGCTGTCCTCCGCCGCACGGTGGACCGGCAAAGCACTGCTCATCGCCGACCAACTCGACGACCCCATCTTCCTCGCGCACACGCTGAGAATGCACGGCAACGAACTCCGGAAGGCGAACCATCTCCCCGCGGCCATCGCGCGACTATGCCGTGCCGTTGCCCTGTCGGTCGACAACGAAGGGCAAGGCGCCGCGCTGGCGCTTCTCGCCCGTGCCGCCGGGGAACATGGCGACCGGAGGACGTTCGACGGCGCGATCATGCGGTTCGCTGACCTGCTCGACCGTGAACACACACCCGGAATGCTGGTCAACCCGTTCACGTTCCGCGAGATCCGCGCACGCGGTCTCGCGTCGACCGGGCGCGCCACGGAGGCGGCCCGGGTCATGCGGACCTGTCTGGCCGACCCGCACACTGCCCCGCAGTGGCACATCATCGAGCAGGTGACCGCCGGACAGGTCCACCTCCAGTCCGGCGACCGCGACAGCGCCCGAGAAGCATTCCGCACCGCGCTCACCGCCGCCGAGGTTCAGCGGCTACCGCATCAGATCCAGCGCATCATCCGGACCGCACGGAACGGCGGACTGGTTGAGACGGGCGATGACGGCCAGGCCGCACTCCTCCGGCTGACCCACACCCTCAGCCATCACCTCCGCACACGGTGACCCTCCCAGCACCAGGGCGTCGCTGGGACCACGGGTCGCCAACGACGGCCTCCTCCGCCCAGTCACGTACGTGGATCCGTGGCTGCCGTCAGCCCCAGTCGATTGGCGGCGTCGCCGGCTGGGAGCGGCATCGACGACCGGGTGACACCGAGCGGGCCGCCGGGTCAGGCGATCCGGCGGCCGTGCTCGCACAACACCGTGACGCCCTGGGCGACGGCCTCCAGCGCGGCGGCCAACCGGCTGCAAGTGGGCCGGGATCTCCAGTTCATCCGCATCAACGGCACGGTGGTCGGTGCCCTGGCCGGCCTATTGATCCACACTGTCGCCCAGCTGATCATCCAACCCCGACCGCGTTCCGCATTAGCTGCTGGTTCTAACCGTTCTTGAGTCTGTCGTTGTTGACTTGCCAAGTCTTTTTGTCGACACGACGGGAGTATCTTTTGAGAACCAGACTCATCATTTCCGTGGTCGCCGCCTTGGCGTCCCTGTTGTTGGTGGCGCCGACGTTCGCCCAGGCGGAGCCGGTGTGCGGATCCACGGAGCAGCAGTGGCTCGGCAGCTTCCACGGCGACTTCGTCCCGGACCTGGCCGGCGGCACCCTTCCGATGTCCATCGAGGTGACACTGGATGCGGCCGGCGAACTCAGGGTGACCACCGAACTGGAAGGAACCGCGTCCTCCGGCGGGGCGGTGATTTTGGACCGGCTGAGGTGGAATATCCCGGCTCCGCCGGAGTCGATGATCCTCTGGACGGAGTTTCACGCCGAGTACCAGGGCGTGACCTGCTCCGGAGGCGTCGTGACCGCGTTCACGGGATTCGCGATTGACCACTTCTATTCGGGGCATTCCTTCCTGTGGGGAGATTTCGCACTCACCCGTTGAGGTGCGTCAGTGGCCCGTGCGCTCCCGCCAGGCGCGGGCCTTCTGGCGGTTTCCGCAGATCTGCATCGATCACCACGTCCGCGAGTGGTTCCGCGACCGGTCGTAGAATGCCCGCAGCGCGTCGCGCGCCGACCGCACGACTCTCACGTCTGCTCGATGATCATCGGGCTGTTCCCCGTGATCAGTCGGCGGCGTAGACGATCCATGCCAACAGCGGCGCGTGGACCACACTCGACGGACCCGCCGCGGACTCGCCCGCGGTCTGAGGGAGAAAGTCCGATGACCACGTCCCCGATGCCGCCTGGCGGAAGAGTTCCCACAGCAGTGCCAACGGCGAATGCGTCGAGATCGCCAACGACGGTCACCACGCCGCCGCACGGGACTCCAAGAACCCCACCGGCCCGATCGTCCTTCTCACCCCCACGGCACTCCATCGCTTCGTCCACCACCTCCGCACCACCTGATCGCGGCCGTGCCCGGACACCGCTACGAACCGCACTCGGTGCAGTGGACGTCCTCGGGTGGGTCATCGGTGACCAGGGCGTCGAGCCAGTCGACCAGCCGGGTGCCGTCGACCTCGATCTCGTAGAAGGTTTTGTGCTCGAAGATGCCGTGGCCGCTACCGGGCGCGGTGTAGCTGCGCAGGTTCACGCCCCCGGCTTCGATGGCCCGCTCGTTGGCGTCGATGACGGCCAGCTCGTCGAAGCCCGGCACGGGGTCGAGGCTCGGCGAGTCACCGTGTTCCCATTCGGTGATCTCGACGGCGGCGTTCGGGTCGTGGGCGTAGTCGAACCGGGACAGCACGAGGTCGGGGTCGTGCCGGCCGGCCTGGGTCCAGAACCTGGGGACGCCCCACTCCCGGGCGGTGAGTCCCCGGACGGCCCAGTCGGGCATCGTGTCGTAGGCGCCCCAGGCCGCGTCGAGGACGTCGGTGTTGAAGTCGGGGTTGTCGGGCCAGGCACCGGACTGACCGCCGAGCACCGTGACCCGGGCGTCCGGGAGCCGGTCGGCGACCAGCCCGCCGTAGAGGGGGGCGGCGATCGACCCGGCGGTCTTGCCGATGACGACGACCTCGGTGGCGTCCGGATAGTTCCTGGCGAGGTGGTCCACGGCGGCGGTGCCGTTCGCGTAGCCGTTGTGCTCGACGGTCAACGTGTCCGAGTACTTCTGGGAGACGTTGCCCAGATGCGCGTCACCGGTACAGGAACTCACGTAGAGGAACGAGTGGTCGGCGAACGGGTTGTCCGACCGGGTGACGTCGAACATCCCGCTCCGGTTCTCCGGGTTCGTCCCCTTCAGGTTCCAGTCGTAGAACTCGCTCTCGCCCTCCTGCTCCCCGGCGGTGGACGTGAACGCACAGCTGTTCGCGTCCCAGCAGACGCCGCCGCCGTTCAGGAAGAACACGACCCTGGTCGGGTCGGCCCGCCGTTCCCAGAAGGCGAACTCGCTGCCGTCAGCGCAGTCGCAGTCGGCCGTGGGCACGATCCGCTTCCACTCCATGGACTTCGCGGCCCAGGGGGCGTCGCAGCCGGCCAGCACCAGGCCCAGGACGGCCAACAACGGAAGTGCCGCGCTCAACGCCCGGTGGCGGGCGGCACGGGAGATGCCTGTCATGGGTCAGCAGGCTGCGCGCTGGCGGGTCGACCGCGCGCCTGTCCCTGGTCATGTTCCCGACCCTGACCTCCGACGGGTTCTGACCGGCGGCGCGGCGGCCTAGGGTGGCGCCTGTATGAGAACTCACCTGGCGACGCTGTGGCGCGCCCCGCGCCGGCCGAGCGTCCAGGACGCCGCCCTCGCCGCCCTGCTGCTGGTTGGCACATGGGCGGGTACCGGCGCGCCGGCGGTGAGCGGCGGGTGGATCGCCGGCCTGCCGTGGCTGCCGGAGCCGGTGGCCCGTTGGGTCCTGGTCGGGCTCTGCGTCGCCGCCGTGGCGGTGCGCCGCCGGTGGCCGATCCCGGCGCTCGCCGTGGCGACGCTCGCCGTCGTCGCCCGGATGGCGCTGGCGGTCGGACCGGTGCCCGCCGACCTGGCCGTTCCCATCGTCCTCTACACGATCGCCGTCACGCGACGGCGCCCGGTGTCGCTCGCCGTCCTCGGCGCCACCCTCGCCGTGGCGGCGGCCTGGTCGGTGTACGTGTCCCTCGACGGCAAGCCCAACGGCTGGCTCTACGACGGGCCCCTCGGCGGCGGACAGGAACGCCCGCCCGGGGCCACCGGGCCGCCGCCGGAGCCGGCGCACGACGACGACGTACCGATGCGGCACGGCGAGGTACCCGCGGCCCTGGGCCCGACCGCCTGGGGCGGGATCCCCGTCCTCGGTTCCCTGGTGGTCGTCGCCTGGGCGGTCGGGTGGGGGGTGCGGAGCCGCCGGGCCTACCTGGGGGAACTCCGGGCGCGGGCGCGCGACCTGGAACGTGAGCGTGACCAGCGGGCCGCGCTGGCGGCGGCCGCCGAGCGGGCCAGGCTCACCCGCGACCTGCACGACGTGGTGGCCCACGGCCTGGCCGTCATCGTGATGCAGGCGCAGGGCGGCGCCGCCGCGTTCGCCACCCGCCCCTCGGACACCCTCACCGCACTGGAGACCATCGTGGCGACCGGCCGTGCCTCGCTCGCCGACATCCGTCACGTGCTGTCCGCGTCCGGACAGGTCGACGACTCCGCACGGCCGACGCCGGGCCTGGCCCAGCTGCCCAGCCTCGTCGACCAGGTGCGGCGGGCGGGCACCCCGGTCGAGCTGCGCGTCGACGGGTCACCGCCACCGCTGCCCGCCGGCGTGGACGTCTCGTCGTACCGGATCGTCCAGGAGGCACTGACCAACACCATGAAGCACGCCGGGGCGGGCGCCCGCGCCCAGGTGCTGGTGTCCTACCGGGACGACGAGCTGAGGCTCGAAGCCAGCGACGACGGCACCGGCACCAGCTCCGGCGCAACCAGCACCGGCAACGGGCTCCGGGGTATGCGTGAACGCGTGTCGCTGCTGGGCGGCGAGGTGGTCGCCGGCCCGGGGCCGGACGGCGGCTATGTCGTGCGGGCCCGCATCCCCCTCACACCGGGAGAAACCGCATGATCCATGTGCTCCTGGTCGACGACCAGGCCCTGCTCCGCGCCGGCCTGCGGATGATCCTGGAGAACGCCGGGGACATGGCGGTCGTCGGCGAGGCCGAGGACGGTGCCGCGGCCACCGTCCTCGCGGTCGACACGACGCCCGACGTCGTCCTGATGGACATCCGGATGCCCGAGGTCGACGGGCTGGAGGCCACCCGTCGCATCCGCGCGTCGCTGCCGGACGGACCGCGCATCCTGATCCTCACCACCTTCGACCTCGACGAGTACGTGTACTCCGCGCTGCGGGCCGGCGCCAGCGGGTTCCTGCTCAAGGACACCCTCGCCGCGGATCTGCTGTCCGCGATCCGCGTGGTGGCCAAGGGCGACGCGATCGTCGCGCCGCCGATCACGCGGCGGCTGATCGAACGCCACATCGGCACCTCCGGCGACCCGCTGCCCCGCACCGAGGCCGAGCTCCGTGTCCTCACCGAGCGGGAACGCGAGGTGCTCGAACTGATCGCCCGGGGCCTGTCCAACGCCGAGATCGCCGGCCGCCTGTTCCTCACCGAGGGCACCGTGAAGGGCCACGTCAGCCGCATCCTGAGCAAGCTCGCTCTCCGGGACCGGGTCCAGGCCGTGATCTTCTCCTACGAATGCGGCCTGGTGCGCGCCGGCGCGTGACCCCGGCGTCCTACAGCCGCGCCGAGATGACGGCGTAGTCGCGGTCCTCGTAGAAGCGGTTCCTCAGGACCCCGATCTCCACGGTCACGTCGAAGCCGGCGAACAGCTCGTGGGCGTGTTCCACCGACCGCAGCGGATGGCTCGTGCTGCCCGACCGCACGTACGCGGCGGCGACCTCGTGCAGGATCCCGGGATCCCCATCGTCGACCGCCGCCAGCAGTCGTGGCGACAGCTCGTCCAGTTCCGGCACCGACATCGGCACCTCGGGCTCCAGCCGGATCGTGGTCAGCACCCGGCCGCCGGGCCGCAGCATCGCGCGCCAGCCGGCCACCACCCGCTCCTTGACCGGGTCGGGGAACCGGGACAGGAACGCGTAGGTGGTGATCAGGTCGAACTCGGCCTCCCCGAACGGCGCCGCCAGCACGTCCGCGCGGTGGGTCGACAGCGGACCGGGCAGGTGCTCGGACGCGTACCAGGAACACATCTCCAGCGGCGTGGGACACAGGTCCAGCACCGCGATCGGGCCCCGCGCCCCGGCCTGCGCCAGGTGCCGCAGCACCCCGTGGTCGGCCGTTCCCGACACCAGGACCCGCGCGTCCCGGTCCCCGGCGAACACGTCGGCGTAGTTCGCGACGTGCCAGTCCGGAGTGGACACCAGACCGATCGCCCGCCAGTACTGCCACCAGGCGTGGTAACTGCGGCAGCCGTCGGTGGATTCCCGGCCGTCGGAAGAACAGCGCTCCAGGGCCACCTGGCGCATCAGCTCCGCCGAGCGCAGCAGCAGTGGGTCCTCCACCCACGGACCGTCCAACCGGGACAGCAGCTCCAGGTGCCGGGGGTCCATCAAACGGCCTCCAGCACGTACACCCCGATGTAGGGCTTGTGCGCCTCGTCCCGCCATTCGATCGGGTCGTCGGCGCGGCCCATCGGCGTGTGCAGTTCCACCACCGACAGGCCGGCCTCGGCGAGCACGCCACGGAAGTCGTCGTCGGCCCAGTAGTAGTCGTAGAGGATCACCGACGTGCCGCTGATCTGGAGCTTCACCATGCCGCCGCTGGCGATCTCGCCGCTGTTCTCGGGAAAGTCGTAGGAGAACGAGACCCAGTCGCCGTGGATTCCGTTGATGGCGCCGGTGACCAGGACCACCCGGCCCCTCGGGTTCAGGACCCGCCGGATCTCCTTCGCGATCCGCTCGATCTCCTCCCGCGACGACACCTCCAGGAACACGAAACTGGAGAAGACCACGTCGAACGTGCCGTTGTCGTAGGGCAGCTCGGCGCTGCGGATGTGCTGGTACACCCCGTTCTCGTCCTGCTGGGCCGCCTCCCGCAGCATGTCCCAGCTGATGTCGACGCCGACCGTGTCGAAACCGAGGCGCTTGAGGTAGCGGGTCGAGCGGCCGGGGCCGCAGCCGTAGTCCAGCGCCTTGCGCCCCCGCACGTGCTTGTCCATCAGCAGGGGAATGTCACGGAAACCCAGGTAGTAGGTTCCGTTGAACCCCAGCGTCGAGTACTCCCCGGCGTACTTCGCGTAGTCGTGGGTCACCGCCGGGGAGTCGGGGACCTCGGCGGCGCCCAGCACCAGCAGGGACGCCTTCTGCGCCGGTGTCAGACCGGAAACCCCGAAGATGTTCGTGTTCTCGTACGGTTTCACCTGCCGAAGCTCCTTCACACAGCGCGGGTTCTCCGCGTCCCACAGCCGCACGGCCCCGTCCTCGCCGGCGGTGGCCACCAACTGGCGGCTCTCGTTGTGGTCGACCGACCAGACGCCGCCGGTGTGACCACCCAGCGCGGCCACCTCCTCCCCCGTGTCGCTGTCCCACACGCGCAGCACCCTGTCCATGCCGCCGCTCCACAGGTAGCGGCCGGTGGCCTCCGCCACCACCGACATCACCCAGGACTCGTGCCCGGTCAGCACCCGGTCGCAGGCACCGGTGGCGACGTCCCACACCCGCACCGTCCGGTCCTCGCCGCAGGTGACCAGCCGCCGGCCGTCGGGGTGGAACGACACCCCGTGCACCCGGTCCTCGTGCCCGGTCAACGTCCGCAGCAGCGACCCGCCGGCCACGTCCCAGAGGGTGACCGTGTAGTCCTCGCTGGCGCTGGCCAGGATCGTGCCGTCCGGCGAGAACGCCAGCGACCACACGCCGTCGCCGTTCGCGTCGAGGGTGCGCGGGTCCGCGCCGGTGGCGACGTCCCACAGCTTCACCGTGTGGTCGTCGCTGCCGCTGGCCAGCGTGCGGCCGTCCGGGCTGAACGCCACCGCCTGCACCCACATCCCGTGGCCGGTCAGGGTGCGCACGACCTGCCAGGTGTCGGTGTCCCACAGCTTGATCGACCGGTCGTCGCTGCCGGTGGCCATCAGTCGGCCGTCGGGGCTGAAGGCCACCGAGAAGATCCAGCCGGTGTGCGCCTCCAGCCGCTGGAGGCACTCGCCACTGTCCACGTCCCACACGCGCACCGAGAAGTCGCCGTTGGTCGCCGCCAGCATCGTGCCCGACGGGTGGAACGCCACCGCCTGCACCCAGTCGATGTAGCCCTGCAAGGTGTTGCGGCAGTTCCAGTCGCGGGTGTCCCACACGCGCATGGCGCCGTCGTAGCCGCCGCTGACCAGGGTCTGGCCGTCGGCGGAGAACACCACCTTCCACACCTCGCCGTCGTGGCCCTGCAACGAGGTCAGCAGCTCCGGGCGGCGCACGTCCCAGATGCGGATCGTGCCGCTCTCCCCGCTGCTGGCCAGCAGCTCACCGCTGGGGTGGAAGGCCACAGCGTGGATCGGGTCGGTGTGCCGGCTCAGGGTCTGGAAACACTCGCCGGTGTCGGCGTTCCACAGCTTGATGGTCTGGTCCCAGCTGCAACTGGCCACGACCTGGCTGTCCGGGCTGAACGCCACGCCCCGCACCGGGCCGCCGTGGCCGGTGAGGGTCCGCGGGCTGGCCCAGTCGTAGATGTCCCACACCTTCACCGTGCGGTCGGCCGAGGCGCTGGCGAGCCGCTGGCCGTCGGGGCTGAACTCCAGACAGAACACCTTCTGCTGGTGGTCGGCCATCGTGGCGACCGCGGTCGCCGTGGCGAGGTTCCACACCCGGACCGTGCGGTCCTCACTGCCGGTCGCCAGCACCTTCCCGTTGGGGCTGAACGCCACCGCCCACACCGAGTTGGTGTGCTCGCGCAGCTCGGTGACGCAACTGCCGGTCTCCAGGTCCCACAGGCGGATGACCTTGTCCTCCCCGCCGCTGGCCAGCGTGCGGCCGTCGGGGCTGAACGCCAGCGCGAACACCCAGTTGACGTGCCCGCGCAGGATCGTGACCACCGCGAAGTCCGACAGCCGCCACACGTGGATGTCGCCGTTGGACTCGCTGCCGGCGACCAGCTCGCCGTCCGGGCTCAGCGCCAGGCCCGAGATCGGCCCGTAGGTCTGGGTGAACACCGAGTCCTCCACGTTGGAGTGCGCGAGGTTCACGTTGTGCAGGCGGACCTCCTGCAGGTAGGCCTGCCGGATGTCCAGGTGCGAGAAGTCGCTGTCGGCCACCACGTCGTCGGACTGGCACAGCAGGTTGATCACGTTGCCGGCCGCGTAGCTGGGTTTGCGGCCGCTGGTGGAGCGCAGCGTCGCGGTGTAGTCGGCCAGGTGGCGGCGCACCTCGTCCGGGCCACCGAGGGCGTTGCCCAGGGCGGTGAGCACCGGCACCACGATCAGCCGGACCTGGGCCACGCGCACGTAGTCCCTGGCCAGCGCCTGCATCAGGGCGTGGGTCTCCAGAACACCGGGCCGGCCGGCGAGCAGGTCGTCGGTGGCGGTGCCGATGACCCGGTTGGTGATGTGTTCGATGAGCACCGGTTGCAGGCCGAACCGCGACGACGCGCGGACCAGCGGCAGCCGGCGCTGCAACGACTGCACGGTCGAGGGAAGGCGGTTGCGGGAGTCCGGTTTGAGGATGCTCGACTCCAGCTCGGAGAGCATCATCGGCTCGCGGGCGATCGCCAGCCAGGAGATCACCTCCCGCTCCAGCGCCGAGAGCCGGTCCAGGTGCCAGTCCAGCAGGTCGCGCAGGTCGTGGAAGACCGGGCGGCCCGAGCCGAGGAACTTCGCGATGTCACCGAAGAAGACCTCGCCGATGTGCTTGGCCGCCAGCTCCAGGGCCAGCGGGTTGCCGCCGTAGGTGCCGATCAGCTCCGCCCAGTCGGTCCCCGAGCCGGAGAAGGTGCCGATCTGGTCCATGATCCTGCGCCCGCTGTCGTGGGCGAGACCGCTGATCTCCAGGACGCGGACCGGGCGGTTGCGGCCCTCCATCAACGCGATGTCGACCGGCTTCTCCCGGCTGTTGATGATCAGACAGCTCTGGTGGGTCGAGGTGCCGAACAGCCGGATCAGGTCGCCGTAGGTCTCGTAGCCGTCACGGTAGACACCGGCCTCGTCCACGCCGCTGCGCAGGATGCTCTCCAGGTTGTCCAGCACCAGCAGGCACCGGTGGCGCTCCAGCTGCTGCCCCAGGCTGGCGAGCTGTTCGGCCACGGTGCTCGACGCCGACACCTCCTGCTGGTCGGACACGAACGCCAGCACCCCGTGCAGCACCTCCGAGAGCGGTGGCGCGTTGAGCAGGCTCGTCCAGATGACCAGTTCGAAGTCGTCGCGCACGCCCCTGGTCAACGAGGAGGGCAGGTCGGTGCGGCCGGTGACACCCTTGCACAGCGCCACCGTCGTGGTGGTCTTGCCGATGCCGCGCAGCCCCACGATCGTCACGACCCGGCAACGGTCGTTGACGATCCAGCTCCGCAGGGTCGTCAGCTCGGTCTGCCGCCCGAACAGGTTGCCCACGTCCGGCGCGCTGCCCCAGTCGACGTAGCGGCGTTCCCGCGACGCCTGGGCCAGGAACAGCGAGGAGAGGTTGGGCCACAGCTCGTGGACCGCCTTCACCGACACCGCCAGGCCGCGTTCGCCCTCCCCGTGGCCGATGCGCAGGATCCCCACCACCGCGCCGCTGCGCTCGTCGATGATCGGCGAGCCGCTCTGGCCGGGGCGCAGCGCGAAGTCGTCGACCGTGATGTCCCAGGCGTCGACGCGGGCGTTGCGGCTGCGGGACTCCAGGCCGACCTGGCGGCCCAGCTCACCGCTGATCTGGCGGATCACGTACTCGCGGCCGACGACGTGCTGGAAACCCGCCGTCCTGATCGCCGTGCCGCGCACGCCGGAGGCCTGCAGGATCACCGGTTCGCGGTGCAGCGGCACGTCGACGCGGGCGATGGCCAGGTCGATGTCGACGTCCTCGCCGGAGGCGATCACCTGGGCCCGCTGGCCGTCGACGGTGAGCTGGCCGGGGCCGCCGACCGCCGTGATGACGTGCGCACAGGTCATCACGTAGGTGGAGGTGGCGTCGCAGTGGATCACGAAACCGGTCCCGAAGCGCGTGTTGGCGTTGTCGGTGCTGGCCAGGCGAACGATCGAGTTCACCCACGCGGGGGTCGACATGACGTGGCGTCCTAGTTCTTGATCTGGAGTTTCACCACGACGCTGGCGTTGGAGGTCGCCTTCGCGATGAACAGGTTTCCCTCGGCCGCGAAGCTGAAGCCCAACTCCACCTCGGCCGAGTCGATCCGGTTGTCGGCCTTCAAGTCACGGCACATCTCCAGCACGGGTTCGCAGGCCTTCGCGAGAACCGGCCGGAGTTGCTCCAGCGTCGAGTTGACCTTTTCGGTGAAACCACCGCTGATTTCCCGCGACTCGCCGGGCGCGGCCGCCACCTCGACGAGGGTGCCGTCCCCCAGCTCGATGATCTTGCTTGGCATGCAGGCCCCTCCAGAGAGATCCTGGGATCCACCGAAGAAGTTACAGTAGCATCGATGCGTGCTCCTGCTCGCCCACGCGGCCCTCCCGTGGACCACACAAAGAGGAGAACGGCGACGATGCGGAGGTTCACCAGAACCGAAAAGGCTCGTCTTGCCCTCGAATTCGCGACCCGTTACCGAATCATCCGGGATTTCCCTTTCCGCGGCCAGGAACAGATCCTTTCCTGGCAGTTCCGGCGAATACAGCGGCTCCTCGACATCGCCTACCACCACACCGACCTCTACCGGAAGAAATACGACGCGGCCGGCGTGCACCCGCGCGACGTCAGAACCTGGGAGGACTTCCGGTCGGTCCCGGTCCTGACGAAGGAGGAACTGATCGAGTCCGGCACCGGCGCGGTCGACCGCCGGCGAAACCCGGACCACCTGTTCGTGTCGAGAAGCTCCGGGTCCAGCGGTGAACTGGTGTCGGTCTACCTGGACGCGAAGGCGATGACCACCCAGGCCGTCCAGGCCGTGCGCATGATCAGGGAGATGGCGCCGGGCCACGGGCCGCTGGACCGGGAGCTGCTGATCTACACCTCCGAGTACCCGTACTCCTCGATCGGCGGTCTGTACCGGACCACCCACCTGCCGACGCTGCGCCCGACCCACCAGATGACCGACCACATCGCCCGCACCCGGCCCACCGTGATCGCCGCCTACCCGTCGATCCTGCGGGACCTGCTGCGGCTGGGCGACCTGCGCGGCGCGGCCCCCGGGCTCCAGGCGGTCATCACCAACTCCGAGCAGTCGCTCCAGGCCGAGCGGGACGAGTTCGCCGACCAACTCGGCTGCGCGGTCCACGACGAGTTCTCCTCCGAGGAACTGTCGAGCATCGCCCACCAGTGCCGCCACCAGACCTACCACCTCACCCAGGACTCCTCGTACGTCGAGGTGCTCTCCCCCACCGCCGACACGCCGTTGCCGGCCGGGCAGCTCGGCGAGATCGTCGGCACCTGCCTCATCAACGCGGCGATGCCGGTCATCCGGTACCGCCAGGGCGACCTGGCGTCCCTGCGCGCGCGGCGGTGCGGCTGCGGGCGCGACGGCCCGGTACTGGACACCTTCGTCGGGCGCAAGAACGACTCGTTCTGGCGACGCGACGACGTCGAGGTGCCCTCCGGGCAGATCCTGGACTGGACCTACAACCTGATCCTCACCCACCAACTCGGCGTCCAGGAGTTCCAGGTCACCCAGCGCACGACCCGCGACGTCGAGGTGGCGCTCGTGGTGTCCCCGGACTACGACCGGCCCAGCGCCAACCCGCTCATCGCGTCCAGCTTCCGGCACACCTTCGGCAGCTCGTTCGACGTGTCGATCGCGGTGGTGCCGGCGATCAGGCGGACGACCTCGGGCAAGTACAACCCCATCCGCTCGCTGGTGCGGCGCTCACCTCACAGGTACTGAACCAGCGTCAGGCCCCAGCGGTCGCGGCGCAGCTCGGTGAAGCCAAGGTGGTGGTAGAAGGCCGTGGCGCGTTCGTTGGCCAGCCCAACGCCCAGGTGCACGCCGGGCACCCGGGCCGCGCGTAACGCGGTGAACAGGGTGTCCATCAGGCGGCGGCCGTAGCCTCGGCCCTGGAGGCGGGGCAGCAGGTCGATGTGCAGGTGCGCGGGGTACTCCGCGACCACCTCGTCGGCGGCGCGCGGCGGGTCGTGCATCAGGCGGACCAGGCCGGCGTCGCGGCCCGAGGGCGGGAACGTCGTCAGCGGGTAGCGTTCACGCAGGTCCGGCCACCAGTCGCGGTCGCACTCGTGCTCGAAGATCCGCGTGTCGCGGACACCGAGGACGTAGCCGGCCACGCCGTGCTCGTCCTCGGCCACGAACGCCAGGTCCGGCGCGAGGGACAGGTAGGGACCGACGTAGAGGTGGCCGAGCAGCGCCGGGTCCTCGTGCAGCGCGGTCGCGTCCTCGCCGCTGTCGCCGGTGCGTAGGCAGATGTCGTAGAGCGCGGGCTCGTCGTCCGGCAGGAACCGGCGGATCTCCGGTGTCATCCGGTCATTATGTTGACCTCGACCAGCCACGCCTGTTCCGGGGCCAGCAGCGGCGGGCGCACCCCCACCTCGGCCAGCGCCCGGCCGGTGAGGACCCTGGGCTCCCACTCCGGTCCCGCGCGGCCCATGGTGAGCGGCTGGCCGACCGGGGCGACCGGGGTCAGCTGGTAGCGGGCGTCCGGGTCCAGGCCGGGCAGGCGCATCGCCGCCGGCACCGACCGCTCGGACGTCGTGAGCTGCACGTACGCGAACAGGGCCCGCTCCCGGGTCACCATGCCGTGCACGTACGCGGACGGGTCGGGGTGGTCGGCACGCACGAGTTCGCCGGTGTGCAGCAGGTCGCGAACCTGGTGGTAGTACGCGATTCCCGCCGACAGGGCGTCCAGCTCGTGGTCGGACAGCGCGGAGATGTCCCACTCCAGACCGAAGTGGCCGAACAACGCCGTCGCGTAGCGGAACGACAGGTGCTGGGTGCGCCACGACGAGTGCACCGTCGCCGGGCCGACATGCGCGCCGACCAGCTCCGGGGGCAGCAGCAACGCCGTCCAACGCTGGATCGTCTGGCGCTCCAGGGCGTCGTTGGAGTCGCTGGCCCACACCCGGTCGGTGCGCTCCAGGATCTCCAGGTCCACCCGCGCGCCACCGCTGGAACAGGACTCGATCTCCACCCCCGGGTGGCGGCGGCGCAGCTCGTCGATCAGCCGGTAGACCGCCAGGGTCTGGCCGTGCACCCCGGACCGCCCGGCGTGGCCGGCGGCCACCAGGTCACGGTTGTGGTCCCACTTGAGGAACGCGATGTCGTTGGCGGACAACAGCTCGTCGAGACGCTCCAGGACGTACGCGTAGGCCTGCGGGACGTTGAGGTCCAGGACCTGCTGGTGGCGGGCGCGCGGCGGCAGCGACCCGTCGCCCGGCGCCAGCACCCAGTCGGGGTGCGCGCGGTACAGGTCGGAGTCCTCGTTGATCATCTCGGGTTCGACCCAGAGACCGAACGCCAGGCCCAGCGACCGCACGTGCTCCACGATCGGGCCAAGACCGTCGGGCCACACGGTCTCGTCGACGTACCAGTCACCCAGCCCGGCGTGGTCGCCCCGGCGGTGCCGGAACCAGCCGTCGTCCAGGACGAACCGCTCCACCCCGACCCGCGCGGCCACGTCGGCCAGCCGGCGCAACCGGTCCAGGTCGTGGTCGAAGTACACCGCCTCCCACGTGTTCAGCACGACCGGGCGAGGGCGGCCCGGATGCCCGGGGCGCGAGCGCAGGTGCGCGTGGAACGCGGCACTGAACCCGTCGATGCCCCGGCCGCTGTAGGCCGCGTACAGCCACGGCGACACGTACTCCTCGCCCGGCGCCAGGATCACCTCGCCGGAGGCCAGCAGCTCGCCGCCGCCCAGCGCCGCGCCGCCCTCCGGGAGACGTTCGGCGTAGGTCAGGTGGTTGCCCGACCAGGCGACGTGCAGGCCCCACACCTCGCCGTGGCGGAAACCGAAGCCCTCGGTGCCGGCCAGCAGCGCCAGCGTCGCGTCGTGCCCGGTGCGCCCGCGCCGCGACTCCCGCGCCCAGGTACCCAGGCCGAACCGGTGGCGGTTCGGGTGGCGTTCACGGGCCCAGTGGCCGGTCAGATCCAGCAGCTCGACCGCGTGCGCCGGCACCGGCAGCGCCGCCTCCAGACCGTCCACCGTGTACGGCTCGTCGCTGTCGTTGGCGACCCCGGACCGCAACCGCAGCACACCCGAGGGGGTCAGCTCGACGGTGATCTCCAGGTGCAGCAACGCGTACGGGTCCTCGGCGACGACCGTCACCGACGAGGCGTCCACCCGCAGGTCGGCCACCCGGAACGTCGACACCCAGGCCTGCCCGGCGCGGTGGCCGCGCAGCCCCGGCCGGCCGGGGTGACCGGCGGTCGCCTCGGGCACCAGCGCCACCCCGACCGGCTCGTCCACCGCGCTGTTGGCGGCCGGGCCGACGACCGTGTCCGCCAGCGTCGCCAGGTCCTCATCGGACAGCGGGCCCAGCGGCGCTCCCCAGTGGACGACCGTCGGCAGCCGGCCGCCACGCGCGTCCAGCACGACACTGACGGTGTCCGTGGCGAGGTGGACGATCGTCATCCCTTGGTCGCTCCCAGGGTCAGGCCGGCACGCAGGTGGCGTTGCAGCAGGAAGAAGATGACCAGCGTGGGGATCGCGACGATCACCGAGCCGGCCGACAGCAGATTGTAGTCGGTGAAGAACTGGCCCCGCAGGTTCTGCAACGAGCTGGTCACCGGCAGCTTGTCGCCGGTGCGCATGAACGCCACAGCCCAGAAGAAGTCGTTGTACACCCAGGTGATCTGCAGGGTCGCCAGCGCCGCCAGCGCCGGGCGGCACAGCGGCAGCACGACCTGCCAGTACTGGCGCAGCACGCCGGCGCCGTCGACCAGCGCCGCCTCGGTCAGCTCCTTGGGCAACGTCTTCATGTAGTTGCTCAGCACGAACGTGCAGAACCCGGTCTGGAACGCGATGTTCACCGCGATCACCGCGACGTAGGTGTCGTAGAGCGAACCGGAGTCGCTGACCTCGTAGGGCAGCTCGACGTTGAGGAACAGCCGGAACAGCGGCACCAGCAACGCCTGCTGCGGCAACAGGTTCGCCGCCGTGAACAACGCCAGCAACGTCAGGTTGAACGGGAAGCTGAACCGCGCCAGCACGAACCCGACCGAGGACGCCAGCAGCAACGTGATCAGCACCGACGGGATGACGATCACGGCGGTGTTGTAGAAGGTCTGGCCGAAGTTGCCGCGCGTCCAGGCTTCCAGGTAGTTGTCGAAGGTGAAGCCACCGAAGGAGAAGTAGCCGTTCACCGACGTGTAGTCGAAGTCGCGCAGCGAGTTGTAGACCGCCCACGCGATCGGGAACAGCCACCCCAACGCCATCACCGTCAGGAACACGCGTAGCACCACGCGCGCCGGCCGCACCGGCCTGCCTCTGGTGTGGACGGTCGTCATCGCCGCTCCCGCATGACCTGGACCAGGTAGATCACGATGAACACGGTGGAGAACGCGATCATGATGGTGGCCAGCGCCGAGCCGAAGCCGACCCGGGACGCCTCGCCGATCACGTTCTGGGTCACCAGCGTGGAGATCAGCTCCAGGCCGTTGCGCCCCTTGTTGATCACCCAGGCGATGTCGAACGCCCGCAGCGACTCGATCACCGTGATCACCAGGATGACGATGTTCACCGGCCGCATCACCGGCCAGATGACCCGCAGGAACGTGCGCACCTCACCGGCGCCGTCGACCGCCGCCGCCTCACGCAGCGCCGGGTCGACGGCCTTGAGACCGGCCAGGTAGAGCAACATGATGTAGCCGGTGTGCCGCCAGCCGGCGGCGACCAGCACCGCCCACAGGTTGATGTCCGGGTCGCCGAACCAGTCGGTGTCGGTGCCCAGGACGGTGTTGAGCAGGCCCTGGTCGCGCGAGTAGATGAGCTGCCAGATGAAGCCGACCAGGGCCAGGGACAGCACCACCGGCATGAAGAAGATGCTCTGGTAGACGCGGCTGCCCCGGATCTCCCGGTCGAGCATCACCGCCAGCACCATGCCCAGCAGGGTCGGTCCGAAGAAGAACACGACCAGCCAGATCACGTTGTGCTGGACCGCCGGGCCGAACGGCGGGTAGTTCGTGGTCGCGTTCTGGTAGTTCTCCCAGCCGATCATGTTGATGTCGGCGAGGTTCCCGATCCCGTTCCAGTCGGTGAACGACAACAGCACCGTCGCCAGCGCCGGCCCCCACACCAACCCGACCACGACCAGGGTCGGCACCGCCACCATCAGGACAACGGTGAGCCGATCGATCCCGGAAAGCGTCCGAACCTGCTTGGGGCGACGGGCCTGCCTTCTGGTCACTCCCGTTCCTGCCTAACCACCGAAGATCGACGCCTTCTGGTCCTCGATGCTCTTGGTGAGCCCGTCGACGTCGTTCGGGTTGCGGATGAACTCCTGGATCGACGGGATCATCACCGTGGAGGCGAAGTCCGGGCGGGTGTCGCGGTCGAGGAACTGGGAGATCGACTTGGCCGCGCCCACCAGCTCCTGGGACTTCTTCTGCAACGCGTTGTACCCGCCCGTGTCGGCGTCGTCGTGGGCGCCGATGTTGTTCGGGTCGACCTCGAGGTACGCGTCGCCGGCGGCGGCGGTGCCCAGGTAGCGCAACAGTTCCCTGGCGTCGTCCTCGTTGCGCGGCCGGGCCGACATCATGAACCCGTCGATCGGCGCCTCGATCGCGTCGGTGCCGATCGCCGGGTCGATCTCGGGGAACGGGAAGAAGTCCAGGTCGTCACGCTCGGCGCCCTCGGGGAACTGCTGGCCCATGAACATGCCGATCGTGTACATCCCGGACTCCTTGCGCAGCAACGACTGCGCGGCCTCCTGCCAGGTCCGGCCCAGCGAGTCGGGCTGGTGGTAGGGCAGCAGCTCGCGCCACGCGTCGAAGACCGCCTTGACCTCCGGGGAGTTCCACGGCTTCTCGCCGGCCATCAGCTCGACGTGGAAGTCGTAGCCGTTGATCCGCAGGTTCAGGTAGTCGAAGGTGCCCATCGCCGGCCAGCCGTCGGAGTCGCCGAACGCGATCGGGGCCAGGCCGTCGCCCTGCATCCGCTTGGACAGCGCGACCAGGTCGTCCATCGTGGCCGGTGGCTCGTAGCCGCGTTCCTGCCACAGGCTCTTGCGGTAGAACACCGCCCACGGGTAGTAGTACAGCGGCACGAAGTACTGCTTGCCGTCCGAGCCGGTCGACTGCTGCTTCATCGCCTCGGAGAAGCCGGAGCCGATGTCCGACCACACGTCGGAGATGTCGCCGACCAGGCCCTGCTCGGCGAAGAACCGCATCCGGTAGCCGGCGAACCAGCCGAACACGTCGTCCGGGCCGCCCTGCAGGTAGTTGTTGATGTTCTCCTGGAACGAGTTGTGGTCGACCGTGTTGATCGACACCTCGCCGCCGGAGAAGCCCTTCATCATCGCGGCGATCGCGTTCTTGGGGACCTCGTCGGACCAGTTCGACCCGAACGTCACGGCACCGCCGCCGCCCCCGCCGCCGTCACCGTCCCCACCGCCACAGCCGGCTAACCCGGCCAGGGCACCGGCGCCGAGCATCCCTTTCAGCAGGGTCCGCCGCTGGATGGACAGGGCCGGAACGCCGCCGACGCCGAAGGATCGAGGGCTCCTCATTGCGCGCCTCCTCAGGCAGAAGTCGAACAGTACTGAACGCGACCTCTCAGAAACGAAACCTTGACCAACACCAGGCGGGCCTGTCAAGAGGTCGGCGGTCAACCGATGCCCGGATCGTGATCCCACACCCGACCCGCCCAAACGGCCCGAGACATCCGACCTGAGTCCCCCGCACGCGTCCGACCTGCGTCCGGTTCGTCCGAATCACCGGAGGGACGTCGGAGCGATGTGCCGCCGACGGATCGCCGGGACCCTTCAGTATGCTGGGGCCGAGCTCGGCTCCGGGTGATCACCGCTCACCCGAGGGCCTGGCCGGAGCGATGGGTGGCGCTGGTGCGCCATCCGTCGCTCTCGGTCTTTCCGGGGTCGCTCACCCGTCCGGCGACGAGCACCGATGTTCGATTGCGTTAATTTATGGTTGAATAGCGATCGGATTCGGGTCCGAGTGGGGAGTGGCGATGCTGGCAGCGGAAAGGCAGTCCCGGATCGTGGAGGAGATCCACAAACGGGGCGCCGTCCGCGTGATCGAGTTCGCGCAGATGCTCGGTGTCTCCGACATGACCATCCGCCGCGACCTCGACGCGCTGGCCCAACAGGGCCTGCTGGACAAGGTGCACGGCGGCGCCACCCGCCGCTCGGCCTCCACCGAGGAACCCGGCTTCGAGGCGAAGTCCCTGCGCCAGCAGCCGGAGAAGGAGGCCATCGCCACCGCCGCGGCCGAACTGGTCAGCTCCGGCACCGCCGTCGGCCTGTCCGCCGGTACCACCACGTGGGCGCTCGCGCACGTCCTGCGCCAGGTCGAGGGCCTCACTATCGTCACGAACTCGATGCGCATCGCCGACGTCCTGCACGCCCGCCCGTCGACCGACCAGAACGTGGTCGTCGTCGGCGGTGTCCGCACGCCCTCGGACGCGCTGGTTGGCCCCATCGCCGTCTCGGCACTGGCCCAACTGCACCTGGACATCGTGTTCCTCGGCGTGCACGGCATGGCCGAGACCGCCGGCTACACCACCCCCAACCTGCTGGAGGCCGACACCGACCGCGCCCTGGTCGCCGCCGGCCGCCGCCTGGTCGTGCTCGCCGACCACACCAAGTGGGGCGTCGTCGGCCTGTCCACCATCGCCCGCCTCGGCGACGCCGACGCCGTGATCAGCGACGACCGCCTGCCCGAGGAGGCCCGCGCGGTGCTGGAGGACCAGGTCGCGGACCTGCGCCTGGTCCCGGTGGAGCCCGGCGCGTGAGCGGCGTCGTGGGGCGGCGCACCACCGCGACACTGGCCGACGGACGCGAGATCCTCTACTTCGACCTGCCCGGCGCGCCGGACCGGGTGCTCACCGACCCGCGCGAACTGGACCCGGTGTCCACCGCCTCCCAGCTGCGCCACGACCCGGCGCTCGACGAGTGGGTCGTGCTCGCCTCCCACCGGCAGAACCGCACCTTCCTGCCGCCGGCCGACGAATGTCCACTGTGTCCGTCGCGGGACGGCCGGCACACCGAGGTCCCGTCGCCCGACTACGACGTCGTGGTGTTCGAGAACCGCTTCCCCAGCCTGTCCACGCACGCCGACCCGGTCGAGGCCGTGCTGCCCGAGCTGGTGGCCTCCGCCCCGGGCATCGGCCGCTGCGAGGTGGTGTGCTTCACCAGCGACCACAACGCCGCGTTCGCCACCCTCTCGCCCACCCACGCCCGGCTGGTCGTCGAGGCGTGGGCCGACCGCACCACCGAGCTGTCGGCGCTGCCCGGCGTGGCGCAGGTGTTCTGCTTCGAGAACCGGGGCGCGGCCATCGGCGTCACCCTCGCCCACCCGCACGGCCAGATCTACGCCTACCCGTTCGTCACGCCCCGCACCCGCCAGATGCTGGCCTCCGCCGCCGCGCACGCCGAGCGCACCGGAACCAACCTGTTCGCCGATCTCCTTGCCGGGGAACGGAAGGCGGGCACCCGGGTGGTCGCGGCCAACGAGCACTGGACGGCGTTCGTGCCGGCCGCGGCGCGCTGGCCGGTCGAGGTGCACCTGTACCCGCATCGCCGCGTGCCGGCCATCCCGGCGCTGTCCGACGCCGAACGGGACGCGTTCACCCTGCTGTACCTGGACGTGCTGCGCCGCTTCGACGCGCTCCACGACCGGCCGCTGCCCTACATCGCCGCCTGGCACCAGGCCCCGGCCGGGCCCGGCGCCGAGCACGCCTACCTGCACCTGCAACTGAGCTCGATCCAGCGGTCGGCCGACAAGCTGAAGTACCTGGCCGGGTCGGAGTCCGGAATGGGCGTGTTCATCACCGACGTGCTGCCCGAGGACGTCGCGCGGCGCCTGCGTTCGGTGTGAGCGGACTCAGCCGGAACACACTTTTGGTGAGGTAGCGTCTCGCGCGGGCAGCGGGGACCCCGCGCGCCGGATCGAGACGAGGGAGTGTCCATGGCCTTTCCGAGCGACCTGGAGATCGCCCGAGGAGCGAAGCTCAAGCCCATCGAGGAGATCGCCGCCGACATGGGCCTGCCGCCGGCCGTGCTCGAACCGTACGGGCGCGACGTGATGAAGGTCGACCTGGAGGCCGCCGAACTCCTGGGCGACGCCCCGAAGGCGAAGTACGTGCTGGTCAGCGCCATCACCCCGACGCCGCTGGGCGAGGGCAAGACGACCACGACGGTCGGTCTCGGTCAGGGCTTCAAGCACCTGGGCAAGCGTGCGACGATCGCGATCCGCCAGCCGTCGATGGGTCCGACGCTGGGCATCAAGGGCGGCGCGGCCGGCGGCGGGTACGCCCAGGTCGTGCCGATGGAACTGCTGAACCTGCACCTGACCGGGGACATGCACGCGGTGACCGCCGCGCACAACCTGTTGGCCACGATGGTCGACAACCACCTCCACCAGGGCAACAAGCTCGGGTTGGACATCGACTCGATCACCTGGCGCCGGGTCATCGACCTCAACGACCGCGCCCTGCGCAACGTCGTGGTGGGCCTGGGACCGAAGGCCGACGGCGTGACCCGCCAGACCGGCTTCGACATCACCGCGGCGTCGGAGGTGATGGCCGCGCTCGCGCTGACCACGGGCCTGGCCGACCTGCGGTCCAGGCTGGCTCGGATCGTCGTCGGCTACACCCGGTCCGGTGAGCCGGTGACCGCCGAGCAGCTGGACACGGCCGGTGCGATGACGGTGCTGCTGCGGGAGGCGATCAAGCCGAACCTGATGCAGACACTGGAGAACACGCCCGTTTTAGTCCACTGTGGACCATTCGGCAACATCGCGACCGGCAACTCGTCGGTGGTCGCCGACCTGATCGGCATCCGCTGCGGCGACTACCTGATCACCGAGGCCGGTTTCGGCGCGGACATGGGCGCCGAGCGGTTCTTCAACATCAAGTGCCGGGTGTCGGGCCAGGCCCCCGACGCCGCCGTGCTCGTGGCGACCGTGCGTGCCCTCAAGGCCCACTCCGGCAAGTTCCGCATCGTGGCGGGAAAACCCTTGCCCGAGGACCTGCTGGCGGAGAACCCCGACGACGTGCACGCCGGCGCGGCGAACCTGCGCAAGCAGATCGAGAACATCCGGCTGCACGGCGTGTCCCCCGTGGTGGCGATCAACGCCTTCCCCACCGACCACCCGTCCGAGCACGCCGCGATCCGCGAGGTCGCCGAGTCCATGGGCGCGCGGGTGGCGGTGAGCACCCACTTCACCGACGGCGGCGCCGGGGCGACCGAACTCGCCGAGGCCGTGGCCGAGGCCGCCGACGAGCCGACGGAGTTCCGTCTGCTGTACCCGTCGGCCGCGCCGCTGCGGGAGAAGATCAACGCGATCGCGACCAAGGTGTACGGCGCCGACGACGTGTCCTACTCCCCCACCGCCCGCCGCCAGCTGGACACCTACGAACGCAACGGCTTCGGCGACCTCCCGATCTGCGTGGCCAAGACCCACCTGTCGATCTCGTCTGACCCGAAGCTGCTGGGCGCGCCGACCGGCTGGACGCTGCCGGTCCGCGAGGTCCGGGCGTCGGTCGGCGCCGGTTTCGTCTACCCCATCTGCGGCGACATGCGAACGATGCCCGGCCTGGGCTCCTCCCCGGCGGCCACCCGCATCGACTTCGACGACGACGGCGAGATTGTCGGGCTGTCGTGACGTTGTTGCAGGTGTCGGTCGGGGGCCTGCTGGAACGGGTCGCCGCGCGCACACCCGCGCCGGGCGGCGGGGCGGTGGCGGCGCTGACGGCCGCGTCGGCCGCCGCGCTCGTGGCGATGGCGGCCCGGTTCAGCGGCGAGTCGGCGACCAGGGCCGAGGAGCTGCGTGCGCTGCTGGAGCCGCTGGCCGACGCCGACGCCGCCGCGTACACGGCGGTCCTGGCCGCCCGGCGGCTGCCCCGCGACGACCCGGAGCGGCCGGCGCGGATCGCCTCGGCGATGGCCTCGGCGATCGAGGTGCCCCGCACGGTCGCGTCGGCCGCCACCGAGGTCGCCGACCTCGCGGCGGCACTGGTGGCCACCGGCAACCGGAACCTCGTGGGCGACGCCCGGGTCGGCGAGTTGCTGGCCAGGGCGGCCGCCGAGGCGGCGACGGCCCTCGTGGAGATCAACCTTTCCGACAACTGAAACTGGGGAGCACAACACATGCGATGGAAGATCTCGACCGGTCTGCTGCTGGTACTCGCCCTGCTGATCCCGGCCTCACCGGCCTCAGCCCAACCGGAATCACCAAGACCGAACGCGGCGGCGTGCGAGGCGCCGACGTTCCGGGACATCCGTGAGTTCCTCGTCGACCCGGACACCGCCACCGACCTCGACATCCGCATACTGGTCAACCAGATGTCCTCCGTGGCCCGGAACGAATCACTCACCAGCCTCTTCCAGGCCACCCAGGACCTCCTCCGCAACGGAACCGCCGCCGACCTCCGCGACTTCGTCCGAACGACCTGGACCACCCCCTGGGCAGTCGACCTCCGCATCGCGACCGTCCGCACCATCGCCGACGAGGTCGGACCCCACGTGCAGGCAGCCGCCAACGCCGCCCTCACCGCGGGAACCCTCGACAGCTACCTCACCTACCTCAACCACGAACTGCACGTCGCCCGTGCCCTGGACGCCGGCTGGCCGGTGACGACGTTCCGGGACATCCGCGAGTTCCTCGTCGACCCGGACACCGCCACCGACCTCGACATCCGCATACTGGTCAACCAGATGTCCTCCGTGGCCCGGAACGAATCACTCACCAGCCTCTTCCAGGCCACCCAGGACCTCCTCCGCAACGGAACCGCCGCCGACCTCCGCGACTTCGTCCGAACGACCTGGACCACCCCCTGGGCAGTCGACCTCCGCATCGCGACCGTCCGCACCATCGCCGACGAGGTCGGACCCCACGTGCAGGCAGCCGCCGACACCGCCCTCAATGCGGGAACCCTCGACAGCTACCTGACCTACCTCAACAGCGGGCTGTACGCCGCGCGCTACCTGGACAGCTGCACGCCGTAGTCACGCGGGTGCGGGCCGCGCCGGGCGGCCCGCACCCGGGTCAGACCAGGTAGGCCAGTTCCGTGCGCCAGTGGTCGGGGTCCGGTTCGTCGTCGGGGTTGGTCAGGTAGGACTCGAACATCCCCACCCAGACGTCCCCGTCACGCACCGGCGGGCGCCCCTGGCCGGTGGCCCACGCCACCAGGTCCTCGTGGGTGGCCGCCACCCCGTCCGGGTGTCCGTGGTGGATCCGCACGGCGTACCGCCCGGCCGGCTTGCGGCCCGCGACGACCCGCCCGTCGGCCACGACCGGCGCGGCCACCGGCACCCCGACCTCCACCTCGAACTTCTCCGTCAGACCGCCCACGACCACGTGCCGGTAGAACAGGGCGCCGGCGGGCGGGATGTTCCGCTCCGCCAGCCAGCCGTACACCTCGGGGATCAGGGCGTTGACCGAACCCCACTCCCGCAGCGTCGCCCGGATCGGGATCGCCGCGTAGTGCTGCTCGGGTCGTTCCACGAAATCACTCATGCTCGTTGGTACGGATCGGCGCCGGCAAACTCATCGGCAGGCCGTAGAGCGGGAACGCGTGCGCCAGGTCGAGGTAGGTCGTGCACGAGGTGATCGACTCGGCGGTGACCTCCAGCACCACCAGCGCGAACGGCTCGTGTTCGGCGCCCGTCCAGCGGTACTGGCCGAACGCGGGCGACCCGCTGGCCATCGTCGGCACCAACCGAGCGTTGTCACACGTACCGTCACTGTGGCTGAGCGCCGCCGCGATGTGCTCACGGCCCCGCAGCCACCAGGCGAACGGCGGCATCGACATCGTCGCGTCCTCATGCATCAGAGCCACCAGCGCGGGCACGTCGTAGCGTTCGAAAGCGGCGACATACCGACCCAACAACTCGTGCTGTTCAGGTCCCAACGGCTCCGCCGGCGCCGGCGCCCGCACCGACAGGGTCGCCCGCGCCCGCTGCAACGCGCTGTGCACCGACGCCACCGTCGTGTCCAACAGCCGGGCGACCTCGGCCGCCGGAAACCGCAACACCTCCCGCAGGATCAACACCGCCCGCTGCCGCGCCGGCAAGTACTGAAGCGCCGCGACGAACGCCAACCGGACCGTCTCCCGCAGCACCGCGACCTCCGCCGGATCGCCCGCCACCGCGCGACCGTCCGGCACCGGCTGCACCCACGCGCCCTGCGGCAACGGAGCGCCCAGATCGGGCCCCGGCTCACTGGCCGGCCCGAGATCCATCGCCAGCGCACGCCGCTGCGCACTCCGCAGCATGTCGACACAGACGTTCGTGGCGATCGAGTACAGCCACGCACGCAGCGAGCCCCGCGCCGGGTCATAGCCGGCCCGCAACGCCCGCACCAGGGTCTCCTGCACGGCGTCCTCGGCCTCGAACCCGGAGCCGAGCATGCGGTAGCAGTAACCGGTCAGCTCCACCCGATGGGTGTCGAGCCACTCACCAGTGTCAACCGCCATGGGCCCGAGCATCGCACACGGTCAGCCCACACCCACAATGCCTGGTGGGCCGGGGCCGGCCAGGCGGGACCGGGGTGCGGGTGGAAGGTGCGACGGTCTCGGGTGGGCGGCCGTCAGCCGAACCCACGGAAGAGTGGTTGTCGCCAGGACGGGGCGAGGCCCAGGTGGTAGACGGCGGCGCCGGTGGCGCCGGCCGCGCGCAACCGTCGCCAGTGGTCGGTCAGTGCCGCCGGTTCGGTGGGTGACAGCACCGTCACGTACGCCTCGACCGGCGCCGAGGTGCGGCGCGCGCGCACGATCAGGTCGGTGGTCGCCGGGTCGGTGGGCCAGGCGGGCACCAGCAGGGCAGCGACGTCGCCGGCGGTGGACGGGGTGAGGCCGGGGGCGGCGCCGGTGGCCCACGGGTCGGGGTGGGCGTGCAGGGTGACCGGCACGTCCACCTCGGCGAGGACCTCGGCGCGCAGGGCGTCGGTCGCCGCGTGGCGGGTGGCGAGCAGTTCGGCGGCGAAGGGGACCTCGGCGCGGGTGCGGATGGCGTGCCGCAGGGTGGCGGTGACCTCGTCGGGGTCCAGGCCCCGCGCCGCCCACGCCTGACGGCACGCGGGGCAGCAGCACACCGACAGCCAACGCTCGGTCGCCGGGGAGAACGCGCCGTCGGTCTTCTCGTGGTGGGACAGGTGGGTGACGCCCAGCTGGCCGCAGGCTTCCAGGGACACCGCGTCGGCGCCGGCGGCGGCTTCCCTGGCGAGGGTCGCGGCGTACTCACGGACCTCCGCCGAGGACGGGCACAGCGCGTACGGGTAGGGCTCGCCGAAGCAGTTGACCACGGCGAGGTCCGGGAACTCGGTGCCCAGCCGCGTGTTGTGCGTGAGCACGACCCACGCCGAGACGCGTAACCCGGCCGCACGTAAGGTTTCCGCCGCCTCAGCAAAGGAGTCCTGTGTGGACATCCACTCAGGACCGAGTGGCCGGAGTCGCCGCGAGGCCCAGACCTGCTGGCGGACCGGCCGGTACAGCGCGGCGTAGCGGGCGTGCACCAACTGGTGGTCGGGGTGCAGCGGGGTGGCGGCGCGGGTCGAGTGGTAGGCCGCCGCGAGGGCCACCGCCGACACCCCGGCGGCGATCGCCCGGCCGGCGAACGACGGGTCGCCGAGGACGTCCCAGGGATAAGCGTGTCCGGTGATCACTTCGCCTCCGGCCCAAACGCGCAGAAGTCGCCACCCAGGAAGGTTTTCTGCGCGGCGGTGGCCGGGGTGACCGAGTCGGCGAACACCTCGGCGTCGTCGCGCGGCTCGTAGCCCAGGGCGCGCGCCCCGTCCAGCGACCACCGGGCCCTGGTGTTCGCCGAGATCCCCCACACGACACGGAAACCGGGCTTCGGCGCGCTGATCGCGGCCTCGACGAGCCGCCCGCAGTCGTCGGGGGACAGCCAGGTGCCCAGGCCGCGTTCGTCGCCCGGGTGTTCGGCGCAGGTGCCGATCCGCAGGCAGACGACGTCCAGGCCGTGGCGGTCGTGGTAGAGACTGCCGAGCGCCTCGCCGGCGGCCTTGCTGACGCCGTAGAACGTGTCGGGGCGGGGCACGAGGTCGTCGGGGGCGTCCTGGCCGGCCGGGTGGTAGCCGACGGCGTGGTTGCTGGAGGCGAACACGACGCGCGGCACCCCGGCCTGCCGCGCGGCCTCGAACACGGTGTGCGTGCCGTCGATGTTGACGGCGAGGATCTCCGGCCAGGTGTTCTCGCCGGGGTGTCCGGCGAGGTGCACGACCGCGTCGACCCCGGCGCTGGCCTCGAGCATGACGTCGGGGTCGGTGACCGAGCCCGTCACGACCTCCTCGCCGGCCCCGGCCTCCAGGGGTCGGCGGTCGAGCAACCGGAGCACCCGGCCGTCCCTGGCCAGGCGCGGGCGCAGGATCGCGCCCACCCTGCCGGCGGCTCCGGTGATCAGGACGCGTTGGGTCATGCTGGCTCCTTCAGCCTGGTGACGAGCTGTGTCGGGTTCACGAATCGCAGCGCGATCACCAGTAGTACCAGCATCGAGCCGGTGTAGATCACGGCCATGGCGTCGACCGCCTGCTGGGCACGGATCCCGGCGGAGAACATGGCCTCGTAGAGCGACACGACGAGTGTCTGGCTGCCGGGCCCGGCGGTGAGGAAGGTCAGTTCGAACATGCCGACGGTGCGCACCAGCACCAGGATCGAGGCGGCGAGGATGCCCGGGACCAGCAGCGGCGCCAGCACGCGGGTGAACACCGACAGCGTGCGCGCGCCACACATCCTGGCGGCGGCCTCGATCCTCGGGTCGATCTGCTCGATGAACGGCGTCATGGTGAGCACCACGAACGGCACCGACGGCACCAGGTTCGCGACGATGACGCCGACGATCCCGCCCGCGAGGTCGAACTTGTAGAGCACGGTGGCCAGCGGAATCCCGTAGGTCATCGGCGGCAGCATGATCGGCAGCAGGAACAGCAGCGTGACCAGACGTTTGCCGGGGAAGTTCCGCCGGGCCAGCGCGTAGGCGGTGGGCACCCCGATCGCCACCGACGCGACGACCACCGCGACCGAGACCTGCACGGTGACCGCCAGCACCTCCAGCAGGTTCATCTCGCGCCAGGCGGTCGCGTACCAGGCGGTGGTGAGCCCGTTGGGCCACCACGTCCCGAACCACTCGACGGACAACGAGTTCACCACGACAGCCAGCACGAGCCCGAGCAGGTTGACCAGGAAGAACCCGACCAGCCCCCAGACGAGCCAGGCACCGGGCCTCATCCCTTGCCTCCCGTCGCTCCCCGGTAGAGCGTGGACCGCCACAGCAGCACCAGCCCCACCACGACCACCATCACCACCGCCATGATCATCGCGATCGCCGAGCCGAGCGGGTAGTCACTGTCCCGGAAGGCGGACTCGTAGGCCGCGATCGAGATGACCCGCGTCTCCCCCTGGGGAAGGCCCACCAGATAGGCGGAGGGAAACACGGAGAACGCGAGCACGAACGTCAGACAGAACGTGATGGCGAGCCCGGGGGCGAGCAGCGGAAGCGTCACGTACCGGAATCGGCGCCACCAGTCCGCGCCCAACGTGGCCGCCGCCTTCTCCAACGACGGATCAATTCCCGACAGATAGGACAGGGTCAACAGGAACGCGAACGGAAATCCGGTGATGATCAGCGAGAACAGCACACCCCAGTAGTTGTGCACCAACCGCAGGGGTTCATCGATCAGCCCGATCCCCAGGAGGATCTTGTTGAACCAACCCACCGGCCCCAGGTATCCGATCAACCCTTCGGCCGTCAACACGGTCCCGAGAGTGATCGGCACCACGAGAACAGTGGTGAGGAAGCGCTTTCCCCGCACCCGTCCGCGCAACCGGTAAGCCACCGGAACAGAAGCCACCACATTGATCAACGCCGCCGGCAACGCCAACCGCAACGTGATCCAGATCGTGTCCCGCAAATAAGGATCCGCGAAGAACCGGACGTAGTTCTCAAAGAACCCGCCGCCTTCCTTGGGCTGGAAGGAGAGCTGCAACCCGTACAACACCGGATAGGCGAACAATCCCACCACGAACACGAGGCCGGGCACCAACAACAGCAGCACCCGGTCCACGCCACGCTCGGCCAACCAGTGCCGCCCCTTCACGACGCGAACACCAGAACCCGCTGGGCCGGCACGGTCAACGCGACCGGATCCCCCGGCGCCAACCGTGTCCCGGTGCGCACGTGAAACGCGGTGCCGTCGTCCAACCGCACCTGAACGGCCTGCTCCCGCCCGTGGTACTCGACGATCTCCACCACGCCCCGCAGCGCGTTCTCCCCCTCCCCCACCGCCACGTCCGAGGGTCGAACGGCCACCACCACGTCCACGCCACCCCCGACCCCGCCCTGGGCGACGCCCCGCAGCAGGGCGCCCGCCGCCCGCACCACCACCCCGCCGCCGGCCACGGCCGACACCGCCGCCGGAATCACGTTCCGGTAGCCCATGAACCCGGCGACATACCGGTTGGCCGGCGACGCGTAGACCTCCTCCGGGGTCCCGATCTGCTGCACCTCGCCCTCCCGCAGGACGACCAGGCGATCGGCCAGCGCCAGCGCCTCCTCCTGATCGTGCGTGACGTACACGGTCGTCAGCCCCAACTCCTGGTGCAGCCGCCGGATCTCGGTCCGCATCTCCAGCCGCAGCGCGGCGTCCAGGTTCGACAACGGTTCGTCCATCAACACCACGCGAGGCTCCACCACGATCGCCCTGGCGATGGCCACCCGCTGCTGCTGGCCGCCGGAGAGCTGGGCCGGGAACTTGTGGGCGTGGTCGGTCAACCGCACCAACCGCAGTGCCTGTTCGACCCGCCGTTCCCGTTCCCCGCGCGCGACCCGTCGCATCACCAGACCGAAACCCACGTTCCGGCGGACGGACATGTGCGGGAACAGCGCGTAGTTCTGGAACACCATTCCGAAATCCCGCCGCTCGGGCGGTAACAGGTCGATCCGCCGCTCGTCGAGAAAGATCTGGCCGCCGGACAGGGGCAGCAGGCCGGCCAGACAGTTCAACGCGGTCGATTTGCCGCAGCCCGAAGGGCCCAGCAGAGCGACGAATTCGCCGCCCGAGATGCTCAGGTCAAGTCCTCGTAGCGCCGTCTGTTCCCCGAAGACCCGTCGGACGTTCTCCATCCGCAACGAGGCGAACCCATCACTCACCCCTACCACCGCCTTTCACGGAGCGACAGGACACGATCTCGGGTTTGGTCGTGGCACGTCGGGCCTGGTCCTCGGTCGTGGGTTCAGGTTGGGTCGCGGACTCTTCGCGAGGTGGGTCACGGGTGCTTCGAGTTGTCCACAGGCAGAGCCCGAAGCGGGCCCCCAAGACCGCCTTCCGAGTAGAATGGGCCTGAGGGGTGCCCCCGGGAGGGTGGGGGTCTACCTACCTGTTGGGCGGGGTTGGGTTTGTTGGGATTGTGGGTGTTTGAGGGTCTTGGTGGTGGGTGTTGCGCGGGGTGGGTTGGGGGTTGTCGGCGGACTGCTGCGGTACCTACCGGGAATCACCGGGTCTTCCCGCTTCCGATTTCTCGATCCCAGCGTTGGAACGCGGCGACCTGCGCCGGCGCCGGCAACGAGGTCTCCTGCGGATTGTCCGCGATCAACTCGTCGTACTCGTCCCGGCCGAACTCCTCGATGACCTTCCGTGATTCTTCGGGGGCCATCTCCAGTGTCACGCCGTCCACCGCCGGGCCGGGGTAGAAGTACCCGCTGTCGAAAGCCTTCGCCTGCTGTTCGGGGCGCAGCATCCACCGCATCAGAGCCAGGTCGGCCGACAGCACATCCGGCGAAACCCCCCGGGGCACCACCGCGTAATGCGCGTCCGTGACCCAGTGAAAACCTTCCATCGTCGCCACCGACATGCGCGCCGGGACCGTTCCCAGAACGCGAGGGTTGATGTCCCAACCGGTGGTCGTGGCCACCATCGACACGGTTCCGTTGGCCAGGTTCTTCATGGTGTCCGTGGTTCCCGTGGGGTAGTAGTCGACGTACTTCCCCAGTTCGGCCAGATAGGCCCACGTCTTGTCCCACCCGTTGACCGGGTCCTTCGGATCGGAATCGCCAAGCAGGTAGGGCAGCCCCATGATGAACGTCCGGCCCGGCCCCGAGTTCGCCGGCTGCGCGTACTGGAACTTGCCCGGGTTCGCCTTGGCCCAGGTCAGCAGTTCCTCGGCCGATCCTGGCGGATCGGACACCGTTTCCGGGTCGTACTCCAGCAGCGGACCGGACGGGTAGAACGTCACCGTGATCCCCTGCCCCTGCGCCAGCGCGTGCATGTCGGCCGCCGCCGGGAGGTAGTTCTCCTCCAGGGAGGGGAACCGGGCGTCGAACTCGGGCAGCAGCGTGAGGACCAACTCCTGCTCGATCACCGAGGCCAGGCCGTCGGTGCCGGTCAGGACCAGGTGGGTCTGCGACGTTCCGCCGCGCTGCTCGGCCTGTAACTTCCCAGGCATCTCCGGCGCCGTCGCCTTGGTGTAGTTGACCTTCGACACGATGTCCGGGTTCTCCGCCACGAACTCGTCGATCATTCCCTGCGTCAGTTGCAGGTTGCCGGCCACGTCCAGGATGTTCAGCTCCACCGGCGCGGACGGCCTGTCCGGCACCTCCCCCGGCGCGTCGGCCGACGGCGTGTTGTCCTCCGGCGCCCCGCACGCCCCGACCACCAGCGCGGCCGCCATCGCCATCAGGAACGTCCTGCGCATCGCGTACTCCCTCCCGAACGGACCACGAACGCACCGAACCGTCGCGTCAGGACAGAAAGCGACACCACCGTGGCGGTGTTGATCGCGGGCAGGCGTCCACCGAAGTGACGGGACGGTCACACCGATCCATGTCGCACTCCCTGCGTCGGGATGTATTCGGAGCGTAACGAGCGGATCCGACGCCTGGCAAGACCTCAACGGCCGCCCGCCCCCTGAGGAAAACCCTTTCCCCAGCAGGTCCCCGGTCTTGGCCCGCAGCCCGCCGAAAGTCTCGGTTAGATTTCCGCTGGGAGGGTGTCCTCGCCGGCGAGTCGGCTCCGACGTCCCAGTACAACCGAGTCGAACAAGGAGTTGACCATGAGGTATCTGATGCTCGCCTACACCAACGCCCAGGCCTGGGAGGACGCGGTCACGAACTGGGACCCCAACGCCCCGATGCCGGCCGACGTGCAGGAGGCCTGCGAGTTCTACGAGGTCCTCGGCAAGGAACTCACCGAATCGGGTGAATTCGTGACTACGGAGGGTCTCGAACAGCCGTCGCACACCAAGACCATCCGCAAGCGCCCCGACGGCCCCGAGGTCACCGACGGCCCGTACGCCGAGCTCAAGGAGGTGCTCGCCAGCTACGCGATCATCGACTGCCAGAGCTACGACCGGGCCGTCGAGATCGGCGCCAGGATCGCCGACGCGACCGGCGACACGATCGAGATCCGCCCCACCTCGGCCGGGTTCGGTTCCTGACCGTGCGTGACACGGCCATCGAGGACCTGCTGCGCGAACTGGCGCCGCGGGTCCTCGGTGCGCTGGTCCGCCGCTTCGGCGACTTCGCCGCGGCCGAGGACGCCGTCCAGGAGGCGCTGCTCGACGCCGCAATGCAGTGGCCGACCGAGGGCCTGCCGGACAACCCGCGCGGCTGGCTGGTGCGGGTCGCCCACCGGCGGATGACCGACCACCTGCGCAGCGAGATCGCCCGCCGGCGCCGCGAGGACACCGAAGGCGTGCGGATCCCGCGCGACCAGTACCTCGCCCCGCCCGCCGACGCCCCCGACGCGCCGGCCGACGACTCGCTGACGCTGCTGTTCCTGTGCTGCCACCCGGCGCTGGCCCCGGCGGCGCAGATCCCGCTGACGCTGCGCGCGGTCGGCGGCCTGAGCACCGCCGAGATCGCCCGCGCGTTCCTGGTGCCCGAGGCGACCATGACCAAACGCATCACGCGGGCCAAACAGCGGATCCGCGCGTCCGGGATCGGTTTCCGCACCCCGCCCGCCGCCGAACTGCCCGCGCGCCTGTCCGCGGTGCTGCAGGTGCTGTACCTGATCTTCAACGAGGGTTACACGTCCACCGAGGGCGAGGCCCTGCACCGCCCCGACCTGACCACCGAGGCCATCCGGCTGACCCGCCTGGTCCACCGCCTGCTGCCCGGCGACCACGAGGTCGCCGGCCTGCTCGCGCTGATGCTGCTGACCGACGCGCGCCGCCCCGCCCGCCTGTCCCCCGACGGCTCACTCGTCCCGATGGCCGAGCAGGACCGCACCCGCTGGGACCGCGACGCCATCGCCGAAGGCACCGGCCTGGTCGCGGCGTCCCTGGCCGCCACCCCCCGCTTCGGCCCGTTCCTGCTCCAGGCCGCGATCGCCGCCGTCCACGACGAGGCCCCCAGCGACGCCCGCACCGACTGGCGACAGATCCTCGGCCTCTACCGACTGCTGCGCGCCCTCCACGACAACCCGGTGATCGTCCTGAGCCAGGCGGTGGCCGAGAGCAAGGTGCACGGCGCACCGGCGGGCCTCGCCCTCATCGCCGAAGTCGCCGACGACCCGCGCCTGGCCGGCCAACACCGGGTGGACGCCGTGCGCGCCCACCTCCTCGAACAGGCCGGCGACCCGGCCGCCGCCCGCACCGCGTACCTCACCGCCGCCAACGGCACCCTCAGCGAGCCCGAACGCCGCTACCTGCGAGAACGCGCCAACCGCTGCGGTGACGACGGGCCGGCGTAACGTTTCCGTGGCGTGTGACCCGGAGCTGGCACCGATCGATCGAGCCGACCACCGGCGAACGTCCACGCCATCGCCCGGTTGCGGAACCCGCCTAGGACCTGGCCAGCCCCCGAACCACGGGCCCACAACCGCCCCTTTTGCAGCCCTCGGCCCGGCGGGGGCCCCCCGCTTTCCAGGCTACTGCGGAGGACCGACAAAAACTGGGGGTGAGCGGGTGGGCTGTGGATGGGGTGGGCGGCTGCGTCGGGAGCCGGCCGATCTGACGTCTAGAGCCGGCGGACCGACACGATGGCCGCGCCAATCACACGCCATGACCTCATTGCCCCCGAACCGCACGCCCCGATCACCACAGGCACGCCAACCGCACACCAACACCCCACCGCCCGAACCGCACACCCCAACCACCACAACCACGCCAACCGCACACCAACACCCCATCGCCCCCGAACCGCACACCCCGGTCACTACCGCCACGCCGATCGCATGCCATGACCTCATTGGTCCCGAGCAGGACGCCCCGGTCACGACGGTCCAGGCACCGCTGAACACGGCCGCAACCCGGGATCCACAGCCACCCCGCCGACCCCGGACCCGCGGGGGCCCCCCGCTTTCCAGGCTACTGCGGAGGGCCGACAGAAACTGGGGGTGAGCGGGTGGGGTGTGGATGAAGTGGGCGGCTGGGAGATGGTCGTTCTGGCCTGGCTCGAGGTGGGCTGTCGTTGGTGCGGTCCGGGCTTCGGTGATCGGCTTCTGTTGTCGTCGACAACGGACTACCCGAACGTCGCTACCTGCGGAAACAAATGAACCAGGTGGTCTCGGTGGGTCGGCGTAGGGTCGGGGCCATGGACTACCGGTTGGAGCTGGTCGCCGTTCCGGTGACCGATGTGGACCGTGCGATCGCGTTCTACACCGAGAAGGTCGGGTTCATCCTCGACCATGACCACACCGTGAGCGACGATCTGCGGTTCGTGCAGCTCACCCCACCCGGGTCGGCCTGTTCGATCGCCCTGGGCAAGGGGATCGTCGACTCGGAGCCGGGGTCGTTGGCGGGGGTTCAGCTCGTCGTCGAGGACATCGAGGCCGCTCGGGCCGAGTTGGCTGGGCGCGGGGTCGAGGTGAGCGACGTGTCGACCGGGCCCGGTGGCGCGTTCGTCTTCTTCGCCGATCCGGACGGCAATCGGTGGTCGGTTCAGGATCCGCGGCCTGCCTGACCACCTGTCGGCGGGTGGTCCCGGGTGCTGTGCTGGGGTTTCTTTCCACGGCCGTGACCTTTGCCGGGTTTGGTGGTTGGTGATTTTCCCTTACCCGTTTCTGGTGGTGAGTCCTTTGGCCAGGGGCGGCTGATGGTCTCGGGGCCGTTGCCATTGGTGTTGCGATTTTCCGATGCGTTGGCATCAGGCCCGCGATTCGGGGTTCCGTTGCCGGTTTTTTTCGCGGTTTCGGCATCGATGCCGATCGTTGGCAATGGAGGCAGAACCGTGGGCGTCGGCGGCGTCGGCACAGTGAGGGTCGCCGTTCGTTCGCCGTCGACGACTCGTATCCTGGTCGGCTCGCGAGCGGGCACCAGGGCCGGGCCGGCCGCCGTCGTCGTCAGTGCCGTCACCGCCACCAGCGCCGCCGCGCCGGCCTTGAGGACGGTCGCCTTCATCGCCAGCACGCCGGTCGTCAGGCCGGTCAGCCCGGACTCCGCGGCGGCGATCGCCGCCGTCACCACCGCCGGAGTGGCCTGCAGGTAGGCCGCGGCCAGCGGCGCGCCGAGCACCAGCGGCGCGATCAGGCCGGCGATCTCGGAATTGATACTGGTCAACACCTCCGCCCTCGCCCGGCAGTCGCGGCACTCGGCCAGGTGCCGGCCGATCTTGTCCGACAGCGGCGACGGCAGGTTCCCGCGCACGAACCCGGCGAGCTTCTTCACCGTCTGCGCGCACTGCGGCCGGGGCGTCGACCCGTCGTGCATCCGCAGGTAGGCCTGCCGCAGACCCTCGCGCGCCCGGTAGGCCAGCGCGGCCACACTGTTGGGGCGCATGCCCAGCAGCGTCGCGATCTGCGCCGGCGACTCCTTCTCCACCTCGGTGTGCCAGAGCACCACCCGCCACCGCTCCGGCAGGCTGGCGAACGCGGTCGCGGCCAGCCCGGCGTTCCAGCGGTCGATCACCGGATCGCCGCCGTCCTCGGCGACGACGATGCTGTCCGGCAGGTCCGCGTAGAGCGCGACGGGTAACCCACGCGTGGCACTGTGGATGGCGGTGTTGCGCAGGGTCACCAGCAGGTAGGGCCGGAACTCCTCGACCGGGCCGCGCCCCTCCCGCAGGATCCTCAGCACCCGCGTGAACGCCTCGGCGACGAGGTCCTCGCGCTCGGCCGGGGTGCGGGCCAGGTAGCTGGCCGCGCGTTTCGCCGAGGTCAGATGACGTTCATACAGTATTCCGAACGCCGCGATGTCGCCCTGCCGGACCGCGGCGATCAATTCCGCGTCCGCCTGTTGACCGAGAGCCTCCGTCACCGAACTCCCTTTCGGACCCGAACACGGTTTTGTCCCGTTGAAACGTGAACGAGTGAAAGGGGTCCGGCGTTACGGGGTGAATCAGCGCCAGTCGACGACTTCCTGCATCAGTCCTGGATGGCGGCGTTTCACCTGGGCGACGTAGTCCTCCATGTGCGAACGCATCAACCGTTCGGCCCGGTCGGGGTCGCCCTGCGCGATGGCCGTCCCGATATCACTGTGGACGGTAAGGATCTCGCGGCGCCGGGACTTCGGGAACAGCGTGTCCTGGAGCCGGTCGCGTAACACGTCGGCCAGCGACTGGCCGAACAGGCTCATGATCCGGTTGCCGGACATGACCGCGACCAGCTGGTGGAAGTCGGTGGCGTTGCGTGCATATTCGTCGTCGCCGTGGCCGCTTCCGTCGAACCGTGCCAGTTCGTGCACGAGTTGCGGGTCCTGCTGCTGGGCGGCGGCCCGCGCGAGCATCGGCTCCATGTGCAGGCGGGCCTCGATCAGCTCGCGGATGGTGACCCCGTCCATCTGGAAGAACAGTGAGGCCATCCGACCGAAGCTGCGGGTGTCGACCTGGTCGACGGTCGGTCCGCCCCGAGGGCCCGGTTTGATCGAGATCAGCCCGTGTACCTCCAGAATGCGCAGGGCCTCCCGTAACGAGCCCCGCCCGACCCGATACTCCTCCAGCATCTTGGCCTCGGGCGGCAACTGCGTACCAGGAGAGAGCCCCTCCGCTCCAATCCGCCGAACAATATCCCGCGCGATCGCCTCAGAGACCTTGTCGCCACGCCTGACTGGTCTGTGCGGCGTCGCCGCGTTGCCCGCGCCTGTTGCTGCCACCAGCACATGTTAGCGATGGGTGACCAGGGCTTCACCCTCGGCGTCCGGAATTCAACGGCATCCGAACGTGTACGTCCACAGTAGACGGACTGGATATTTCCCCTACCGGCAACGAGTTGGTTCGTTCGCCGTAGATCAGTGGTCCGGACGGCCGCGTCCATCCGGGTGGTCTGGACAATTACCGACCGCCGGTATTCGGGTCATTTCCGCAACCACTTCCCGTCACCACCACCCGAACGGACTATCGCCGGCCGGGGCGCGTGACCCGGCGCGGGGTAGGTTCGTGATCGTGATGACGGACGTGGTACTCGACGCCCGGGCGGTCCTCGGTGAGGGCCCGGTCTGGGATCCGCGCGAGCGGGTCCTGCGCTGGGTCGACATCGAACCAGGCCTCGTGCACCGGTTCGACCCGGCCACCGGCGAGGACACCGCCTTCGAGTTCGGTGAGCCGGTCGGCACGGTCGCCGCGCGGGCGGGCGGCGGCCTGGTGCTGGCGACCCGCAGCGGCCTGTGGACCAGCGCGGCCGACGGCGGCGACCGGGTCCGCCGGTACGAAGTGGACACCGACCCGCCCGGCGGCCGGTTCAACGACGGCAAGGCCGACCCGTGGGGCCGTTTCTGGGCCGGCACGATGCTGGAGGGCACGACCGGCGCCGCCCTCCACCGGCTCGACCCGGACGGGTCGCTGCACCGGGTGCTGACCGGCGTGTCGATCTCCAACGGCCTCGGCTGGTCCCCCGACGGCGCGACGCTGTACTACGTGGACACCGCGACCGGCGGTGTCGACGCCTTCGACCACGACCCGGACACCGGCACGCTGAGCAACCGCCGCCGCCTGGTTGACGTCGACCGGGGGTCCCCCGACGGCATGACGGTGGACGCCGACGGCTGCCTGTGGGTGGCGCTGTGGGACGGCTGGGGCCTACGCCGCCACGCCCCCGACGGCCGACTGCTGACCACCGTCGAACTACCGGCCCAACGCGTCACCAGCTGCGCCTTCGGCGGCGAGGACCTGTCCACCCTCTACATCACCACCGCGCGAACTGGACTGTCCAATATGGACGACAAAGCCGGTGCTGTCTTCGCCTGCGCCCCAGGGGTTTGTGGCCTGCCGCCCGGGGAGTGGGCAGGATGAGCTGGCCGACCCGGCTGCGCGAGTCCGGCGAGGACCCCGACCCCCGCTTCAGCTTCGCCAACGAACGCACGTTCCTCGCCTGGATCCGCACCGCGCTGGCCCTGCTGGCCGGCGGCATCGGCCTGGAGGCGTTCGCCCCGCCGCTGGCGATTCCCGGCGCCCGCCAGGTGATCGCCGCGTTGCTGGTCCTGGCCGGCGTGACCACCAGCGCCCTGGCGTTCCGCCGCTGGCTGCGCAGCGAGGCCGCCATGCGCGACCACCGGCCGCTGCCCCCGCCCCGCGTCGCCCCGTGGCTGTCCTACGGGGTCGCCGTTCTCGCCCTGGCCGTGTTCGTCCTGGTGATGGTGGCCAACCTGTGAGGGCGGCATGACACCGCCCGCCGACCAGAACGAACGGACGTCACTGGCCTGGGTCCGCACCGCGCTGGGGCTGGCCGCCTGCGCGCTGCTGGCCGGACGGCTCGCGATCGTGCGGGACTCGCCGTGGGCGGTGATCGCCGCGTTGGCGGCCGGAGCCCTGGCGTTCGGCGCGCTCGGGTGGTCGCACGACCGGTACCGCCGGACGGTGCGGGCGTTGCGGGAGGAACGACCGGTCGACTTCGCACTCCCGGCCCTGCTGATGACCGGTGCCACCGTCCTACTCGGTGTGCTGGGTCTGGTGCTGATCGTCGTCGGCTGACCGTATTCTGGCGGGACGGAGTCAGCGAAGAGGCGGGAACATGCGGGTCACGATCGCCGAAGTCGCCCGGCGGGCCAGGGTCAGCAAGACGACGGTGTCGCGGGTACTGAACAACAAGGGTGACGTCGACGCGACCACCGCCATCCGGGTCCGGGAGGTCATCGCCGCCACCGGGTACACGCCCAGCGCCGGCGCGGTCGGGCTCGCGCGGGGGCGCACCCAGACCGTCGGGATGCTCGTGCCCGGGTTGACCTGGCCCTGGATGGGCGACGTGCTCCAGGGCGTCGCGGACGTGCTGGAGGCCCGGGGTTACGGGTTGCTGCTCAACACCATGAACCGGGGGCCGGACTCGCTGGCCCAGTTCGCCCGGCACGTGTCGGCCAACGCGTTCGACGGGCTGCTGCTCGTCGAGCCGCCCGACACCCTCAGCTACATCACCAGCCTGCACGAGTCCGGGCTGCCGGTGGTCATGATCGACGACCGGGGGCACCACCCCGGCTTCCCGTCGGTGGCGACCAGCAACCACGACGGCGCCGCCGAGGCCGCCGCGCACCTGCTGGCCACCGGCCGGACCAGCATCGCCATGGTCACCGGGCCCACCGAGTTCGGCTGTGTCCGCGACCGCGCCGCCGGGCTGCGCACCCACCTCGCCAGCACCGACCATCCGCTCGACCCCGGCCTGCTCGTCGAGGGCGACTTCACCCGGGGCGGCGGACAGGCGGCGGTGAGCGACCTGCTCACCCGCGACATCCCGTTCGACGCCGTGTTCGCCCACAACGACCTGATGGCCGTCGGTGTCCTCGACGGGCTGCGGGCCGCCGGGCGCGCCGTGCCCGAGGACGTCGCCGTGATCGGGTTCGACGACATCTCCATCGCCGCGCACACCCAGCCGGCGCTGACCACCGTCCGCCAGCCCTCCCGCGAGATGGGTGAGGCCGCCGCGACGATGCTGCTGGACAACCTCACCGGCACGGCGCTGCCCGACGCGCCGCACGTCGTGCCCACGTCGCTGGTGGTCCGCGAGTCCGCGCCGGCGTGAGCGCTTGACGTCGCCGTAACGCGTCTGTTAAATCCATCACAAGTCCGGAACCGGTTCCGGAACCGGTTCCGGAATGTCTGGATCGATCCATCCCGCTGGCGTCGACAGCTAGGACCCCGCATGAAACTCACCCTGCGCCCACCGAAACCCCCGAAGAGTTGGCTCACGGCGACCGTCATCGCCGCCCTGGCCACCACCCTGACCCTGCCCACCGCGAGCGCCGCCACCGAAGGCGCCACCCCCGTGACCAGCGCCGCCGCCACCACCGCCACCGCGACGGCGGCGGCCTGCGGGTCGACCAACGTCGCCCTGTCCCGGCCGGCGACGGCGTCCTCGACCGAGAACGCTGGGACCCCCGCGTCCGCCGCCGTCGACGGGAACGCCGGCACCCGCTGGTCGAGCGCCTTCAGCGACCCGCAATGGCTCCAGGTCGATCTCGGCTCCTCCCAGCAGATCTGCCGGGTCGGCCTCACCTGGGAGGCCGCCTACGGCCGCTCCTTCCAGCTCCAGGTCTCCGACAACGGCACCACCTGGAACACCGTCCACTCCACCACCACCGGCACCGGCGGCACGCAGAACATCGACCTCACCGGGACCGGGCGCTACCTGCGCGTGTACGGCACGGTCCGGGCCACCGGCTACGGCTACTCCCTGTGGGAACTGAGCGTGTTCACCACCAGCGACGACACCGGCCCCGGCGTCCCCGACACCGACCCGTACAACCCCAACTTCGGGCCCAACACCTACGTCTACGACCCGTCCACCCCGGCGGGCACCATCCAGAGCCGGCTGGACCAGATCGCCGCGCAGATGAAGACCAACCAGTTCGGCACCCAGCGACACGCGGTGCTGTTCAAGCCCGGCAACTACAACGCCGACGTCAACCTGCGCTTCTACACCCAGGTCGCCGGGCTGGGCCTGTCGCCGGACGACGTGAACCTCAACGGGCACATCAGGGTCGAGGCCGACTGGCTCCAGCAGGGCGACAACCCGGACAACCTGGGCAACGCCACGCAGAACTTCTGGCGCTCGGCGGAGAACCTGTCGGTCACCCTGCCGGCCGGGCAGATCGAGCGGTGGGCCGTGTCCCAGGCCGCGCCCTACCGGCGGATGCACCTACGCGGCCAGGTCCAGCTCTGGAACGGCGGCGACGGCTGGGCCTCCGGTGGGCTGATCGCCGACTCGCGCATCGACGGTGTCGTCGAATCCGGTTCGCAGCAACAGTTCTTCACCCGCAACAGCGAACTGCGCGGCGGCTGGTCCGGTTCGGTGTGGAACATGGTGTTCACCGGGAGCACCGGCACTCCGCCGCAGAACTTCCCGAACCCGTCGCACACGGTCGTCGACAACACCCCGAAGATCCGGGAAAAGCCTTTCCTGTACATCACCGGCGGCGGCGAGTACCGGGTGTTCGTGCCGGCGCTGCGGACCAACGCGCGCGGCACATCCTGGGGCGCTGGCGCACCGGCCGGTGAGTCGATCTCGCTGGCGGACTTCTACGTCGTGCAGTTGGGCACCCCGGCGGCGACGATCAACGCCGCACTGGCCGAGGGCAAGCACCTGCTGTTCACCCCGGGCGTGCACCACCTCAACGACACCATCCGGGTGACCAACCCGAACACGGTCGTCCTCGGGCTCGGGATCGCCACGCTGGTCCCGGACACCGGTCTGCCGGCGCTCACGGTGTCCGATGTGGACGGTGTGAAGCTGGCCGGTTTCCTGGTCGACGCCGGCGCGACGAACTCGCCGGTGCTGATGGAGATCGGGCCGTCGGGGTCCTCGGCGAGCCACGCCGCCAACCCGACCTCGCTGCACGACGTGTTCTTCCGGGTCGGCGGTGCGCACGCCGGCAAGGCGTCGGTGTCGTTGCGGATCAACAGCGACGACGTGATCGGCGACCACATGTGGCTGTGGCGCGGCGATCACGGCACCGGCATCGGCTGGAACACCAACACCGCCGCCAACGGCCTGGTGGTCAACGGCGACAACGTGACGATGTACGGGCTGTTCGTCGAGCACTACCAGGAGTACAACACGATCTGGAACGGCAACGGCGGCCGGACGTACTTCTACCAGAACGAGATGCCCTACGACCCGCCGAACAACGCGTCGTGGTCGGCCGGCGGCGGGAACCTCGGGTGGGCGGCCTACAAGGTGGCCGACTCGGTGACCAGCCACGAGGCGTGGGGGGTTGGGGTGTACTGCTTCTTCAACACCAATCCCTCCGTCGTGGCCAGTCGCGGGTTCGAGGCGCCGAACCGGTCGGGGGTGCGGTTCCACGGGCTGGTGACGGTGTCGCTCGGCGGGGTCGGCACGATCAACCGGGTCATCAACGACACCGGGGAGACGGTCAACCAGCCGCACCAGGTCAGCTACGTGCAGAACTACCCGTGATCACAGCTGTTTGATCACCCGCGCCGGGTTGCCAACGGCGACGACGTTGGGCGGTAGGTCCTTGGTCACCACCGCGCCCGCGCCCACCACGGTGTTCTCACCGATGGTGACGCCGGGCAGGACGATGACCCCGCCGCCGAGCCACACGTTGTCGCCGAGGGTGATCGGCTCGCCGGCCTCCCACTTGGCCCGCCTGGTCTCCGGGTCGAGTGGGTGGGTCGGGGTGAGCAGCTGCACGTTCGGTCCTATTTGGACATCAGCGCCGATGGTGATCTTCGCGACGTCGGCGAAGATCCCGCCCCAGTTGACGAACGTGCGCGGCCCGATCGAGATCTGGTAGCCGTAGTCGACCTGGAAGGGCCGCCGGATGGCGACGTCCTCGCCGAGATCGCCGATCAGCTCGGCGAGGACGTCCCGGTCGCCGGTGGCGTTGTACCGCTCGCTGAGCCGCGCGGCACGCCGCGCGTCGGCGACCAGCTCGGGATCCTCGGCGAGATACAGCTCGCCGGCCAGCATGTTTTCCTTGTGGCTTGGCACCACGCCATCCTAGGCGGACCCGCGCACCACCAGGGCTGGCTCGAAGATCACCGGCGTCGGCGCGCGGGCCGGGTCCTCGATCCGGGCGAGCAGCAGGCGGGCCATCTCCGCGCCCATCTGTTCCACCGGCTGGCGCACGGTGGTCAGCGCGGGCCGACAGGACCGGGCCGGGCTGGAGTCGTCGAACCCGACGAGGGCGACGTCCTCGGGCACCCGCGCGCCCGCGCGGTGCAACACCCCCAGCGCGCCGGCCGCCATCAGATCGTTGGCGACGAAGACACCGTCGAGATCGGAATGGGCGGCCAGCAGCCGGGCCATCGCCGCCTCCCCGCTCTCGTGCGTGAAGTTGCCCTCCTCGTTCGGAACCCGGGCGCCCGCCACGTCCCGGAACCCCGCCAGTCGATCCCGACTGGCCGGCACCCCCAACGGCCCCGAGACCGTGCCGAGATTCTTCCGGCCCTGCTCCAGCAGTCGCCGGGCCGCCAGCCGGGCGCCGGCACGGTGATCGAGATCGACATAGCTGATCGGCAACGACGAGGCCGGCCGGGCGAACAACACCGCCGGCAACCGGGCCCGCACACACCGGGCCGGCAGATCGTCATCGGCATGTGTCGACACCAGCAGCGCGCCGTCGGCCCCGCCCTGCCGCAGATGGGCGATCACGTCGGCCCGCGCGTCCTCGGTGTCGGCGAGCATCAGCAACGGATGCATCCGATGCCCCCGGAGGAAGTCGACGACCCCGGACACGACCCGACCGAAGAAGGGGTCACCGAAGACCTGGTCGGCCGGCGACCCCGCACCCGAGACCACCAGGGCGATGGCACCGGTGCGCCGGGTGACCAGGGACCGGGCGGCGCGGTTGGGGGCGTAGCCGGTCTGCTCGATGGCGGCACGGACGATCTTCTGGATCTCGGTGTCGACGTTGCGGATGCCGTTGATCACGCGAGAGACGGTCGCCCGGGAGACCCCGGCGACCCTGGCCACGTCCTCGAGCGTTGGGGCGGCGTCGGTCATGGCGACATGGTACGGGAGAGCGCTCTCCCTGGGGACTACTCGCTACGGCCGGCACGTTTCACCAGGCCCCGACTGCCACCGATGACGCCGTTGAACCCCGCCCACCCGCTCAGCCCCCAGAACTGTCGGTACCGCTCGATAGACTGGAAAACGGGGGGATCCCCACGGCCCTGACCAGGCAAAACAGGGGAAATCGCGGCATCGGCGCGGGTGTCCGGCGGTCGGGAGCGCGCGGTCCGCGGTGCGGGACGGCCTCGGTCGCGGTGGTCCCGGTGCCGGTGGCAGGCGGTCCCGGTCGCGGCGTTGGTGCCGGCGGTCCCGGCGGCGGTCCCGGCGGTGGGTCCCGGTGCCGGCGGCGGCGGCGGCCGTCCCAGCGGTGGCGGCGGTCCCGGCGGCGGCGGTGGCGGTTCCGGCGGTGCCAGTCGCGGTGGCGGTGTGGCGGTGGCGGTGGTCAGGAGACGACGCGGCGGGCCCGGGAGTCGGCGCCGCTGCTCAGCAGGGCCTCCACCGGGAGGGTCGCGGCGCCGACGGCGACCGCGTCCGATCCGAGTTCACACAGCACGATGCTCGTCTGCTCGTAGGCGTGTCTGAGCGCGTGCGCCGCGGTGGCCACCCGGATCTCGGGCAGCAACCGGCTTCCCAGCGCCAGCCCGGCCCACCCGCCGAGCACGATCCGTTCCGGGTTGAACAGGTTCACCAGGTTGGCGATCCCGGCGCCCAGGTAGCCGACGGTCTCCTCCAGCACCCGTCGCGCCGTGGTCGAGCGTTCGGCCGCCGAGAGCAGGAAGTCGAGTTGGGACTGCTCGTCGGGCCGGGGCACCGCCCGGCCACCGCGTTCACGCCGGAACCGGTCCAGGATCCCCTCCGCACCGACATAGGCCTCCAGGCAGCCTTTCGCGCCGCAGCGGCACGTTCGGCCGTCGAACATCAGGGTGGTGTGGCCCCACTCCCCCGCGCTGCTGGTCGCGCCCCGGTAGGTCGTTCCGTCGGTGATCACGGTGGCGCCGACGCCGGAGCCGATCAGGGCGATCACCGCGTGCCGCGCCCCCCGGCCGGCGCCGAACCACATCTCGGCCTGGCCCTGGGTCTTGGCGCCGTTGTCGACGAACAGCGGTGCGGTCACGCCGCTGGCCCCCAGCAGCTCGGCCACGGCGATGCCGTCCCAGCCGATGGCCTGGGCGTGCACCCGCACGGTGTCGCCCTGTTCGACCGTTCCCGGCACGCCGATGCCGATGCCGATCAGGTCCTGTTGGGTGACGCCGGCGCCGGCGAGCAACTCGGCGAGACCTTCGGCGATCAGGGGGGCGACCAGGGCCGGGTCCGGACGCGGTGGGGGCAGGGGGCGGGCGTGGGCGGCCAGGCGGGTCATCCCCAGGTCGAACAGCTCCATCGTGACGCCGGTCTCGCCGACGTCGACGCCGATCACGTGGCCGTAGGAGGGGTTGACGCGCAGCAGCACCCGGGGGCGCCCGCCGTCGGACTCGACGAGGCCGGCCTCGACGACCAGGTGGTCGTCGACCATCTCGCCGACCACGTTGCTGACCGTCGCCGCGGACAGGCCGGTGCGCTGGCCCAGCTCGAAACGACTCAGCGGGCCTTCGAAGAACAGTGTCGACAGTAGCGTCGACCGATTGCGTCGCCGCAGGTCGCGAACGGTGGCGCGCTTCACCTCCATCACACAGGTCCCTCCACTTCAGACCGAACGGCGACTCCCGCGCCAACCGGCACAGCCTAACCACGGGCCACGATAGTTCACCGCACGGCTTAATTCGCGGCTTAAAATTAGTCTAAATTCGTTATCTGGGTGTTATTGACGTGATGGTGGTCACCCCGGTTGACTCGTTGGCGGCCTGAACTTGTCGTCCGGTCGTTTCCCTTGTCCCCGAGGAGGATCTGATGCGACTCAAGCGCACCGCCGCGTTGGTCGCCGCGCTCACGATGTCCCTGTCCACCCTGGCCGCGTGCGGCAGCGGCGAGAGCGGGGAGCCCGGCAACGCGGCCGGCGTGCTGAACGTCGGCATGCCCAACGGGCCGCAGACCGAGAACCACAACCCGTTCCTGCCCTCCTCCGCCGGCGCCTCGCTCGGCTACCGCTGGATGATCTACGAACCGCTCGTCATGACCAGCCAGATCAAGCCCGCCGAGGAGGGCAAACCCTGGCTGGCCACCGAATGGACCTGGTCGGACAACTACCGCGCCCTCGAACTCACCATCCGCGACGGCGTGACCTGGGCCGACGGCAAGCCGATGACCGCCGCCGACGTCGCCTACACCTACACCCTGCTCAAGGACACCCCGGCGCTGAACATCAACGCCATCCCGTTCGCTACGATCGCCGCCGAGGGCAACAAGGTCAACGTGACCTTCGAGAAGTCCCAGTTCGTCAACCAGGTCGACATCCTGAGCACGATCGTGGTCCCCGAGCACCTGTGGTCGCAGATGACCGACCCGGCCACCGACACCGTCGCCACCCCGATCGGCACCGGGCCCTACGAGCTCAAGACCTTCACCCCGCAGACGGTCACCCTCACCCGGCGCAGCGAGTACTGGCAGGACCTGCCCGAGGTCAAGGAGCTGCGCTACACCTCCTACAACGACAACAACGCGCAGACCACCGCGCTGGCCAACGGCTCGTCGGAGTGGGCGTTCACCTTCATCTCCAACTACGAGACCGTCTACGTCAACAAGGACCCCGAGCACCACAAGCTGTGGTTCCCGGCGACGCTGGCCGTGCACGGGCTGTTCCTCAACACCGAGCACAAGCCCTTCGACGACCCGGCACTGCGCCGCGCGATGAGCAAGGTCATCGACCGGGGCGACGTGTTCGAACAGGCCGAGGCCGGCTACTTCTACCCCGAGATCACCTCCGTCACCGGCATCCCAACCCCGGCCGGTGAGTCGTTCATCGCCGACGAGTTCGCCGACACCGAGCACGAGGTCGACGTCGAGGGTGCCAAGCAGGAGCTGACCTCGGCCGGCTACCGCTACGACGGCGACACCCTGCTCGACAAGGCCGGCGAGCCGGTGAAGATCACGCTGTCCAACCCGGCCGGCTGGTCGGACTACATCACCACGCTGGAGATCATCAAGGACAACCTGTCCGAGATCGGCATCGCCGCCACTGTCGACAAGGCCAACGCCGACGCGTGGACCACCAACGTCGACACCGGTCAGTTCGAGGGCGCCATGCACTGGACCAACTCCGGCGCGACGCCGTTCGACATCTACCAGTCGGTGATGGACGGCGCGCTGTACAAGCCGGTGGGCACCGCCGGGGTGAACGGCAACTGGGGCCGCTACCGCAACCCGGAGGCCACCGCCGCGCTGGAGACCTACGCCAACGCCGAGACCGACGAGGCCCGCACCGAGGCCATGCACGAACTGCAGCGGATCTTCGTCGAGGAGCAGCCGGTGCTGATCACCGGTGCGGCCAACGCCGGCGCCGAGTACAGCACGAAGAACTGGGTCGGCTGGCCGAGCGAGGAGGCCCAGTACGCGCCACCGCAGCCGACGCTGCTCAACTCGCTGGACGTGGTGCTGCACCTGCGTCCCGCCGCGTGATGGTCGCTCCCACCGAACCGGCCGCTTCCGGCACCACCGACGTGGTGCTGGAGGCGGTCGGCCTCACCAAACACTTCCCGGTCCGCCGCCGGGCCGCCGAGCTGCTGTCCCGGCGGCGGCGGGCCGTGCGCGCGGTCGACGACGTCGACCTGGTGCTGCGCCGGGGCCGGGTGACCGCCATGGTCGGCGAGTCCGGCTCCGGGAAGTCCACCGTGGCCCGGCTGCTCTCCCAGCTGGTGCACCAGACCGCCGGCCGGATCACGCTGCACGACGAGGTCGTCGACGCGCGCCGGGGCCGGCGGTTCCGCGCGCACTGCCGGCGGGTGCAGCTGGTCTTCCAGGACCCGTTCGCCTCGCTGAACCCGATCCACACCGTGCGCTACCACCTGACCAGGGCGCTGCGCATCCACCACCGCGACGGCGACCTGACACAGGGCCTGCACGACCTGCTGACCAGGGTCTCGCTCACCCCGCCCGAGCAGTTCCTGGCCAAGTACCCGCACGAGCTGTCCGGCGGACAACGCCAGCGGGTGGCGATCGCGCGGGCGTTGGCCGCCGGCCCGGAGGTCCTGCTGGCCGACGAGCCGGTGTCCATGTTGGACGTGTCGATCCGGCTCGGGGTGCTGAACCTGTTGCGGGACCTGCGGGACCGGCTGCACCTGGCGATCCTCTACATCACCCACGACATCGCCTCGGCCCGCTACTTCGCCGACGAGGTGCTGGTGATGTACGCCGGCCAGGTCGTCGAGGGCGGCGACGGCGAGGCGGTGACCCAGCGGGCCGCGCACCCCTACACGCGGCTGCTGATCGCCTCGGCGCCCGACCCGGACCGGATCGCCGGCGAGCAGACCGAGGACGCCGCGCAGGCCGGTGGCGAGCCGCCGAGCCTGATCGACCCGCCGGCCGGCTGCCGGTTCCACCCGCGCTGCCCGCACGCGATGGCCCGCTGTTCGACCGAGGCCCCGCCGAGCTTCGCGGTGGGCGACAACGGTTCCGGGCACTGGGCGGCGTGCTGGCTCTACGCCGGGGCCGGGTCGTGACCGCCGGGAGGGGACGCGTGTGAGCTATCTGCTGCGGCGGATCGGGTTCTACGCGTTCACCGCGTGGGCCGCGATCACCATCAACTTCTTCCTGCCGAGGGCCATTCCCGGCGACCCGGTGCAGTCGCTGATCGCCAGGGCGCAGGGGCAGCTGTCGACCGACGCGATCCAGTCGCTGTACATCCTGTTCGGACTCGACGACGAGCAGAGCCTGGTGTCCCAGTACTTCGAGTACTGGGGCCAGCTGCTGAGCGGCGATCTGGGGCTGTCGTTCACGTTCTTCCCCAGCCCGGTGTCCGACGTGATCGCCGACAGTCTGCCGTGGACACTCGCGCTCGTCGGGTTCACCACGGTGATCAGCTTCCTGCTCGGCACCGCGCTGGGCGTGGTGGCCGGCTGGTGGCGCGGGACGTGGGCCGACCTGCTGATGCCGGTCACCACGTTCCTGTCCTCGATCCCCTACTTCTGGCTCGGCCTGATCGCCATCACGCTGTTCGCCGACCAGGGCGGCGCGTTCCCGTCCTCGGGCGGCTACGACCCGGGCGTGGTCCCCGGCTGGGACCTGGACTTCATCGGCAGCGCCATCCACCACAGCCTGCTGCCGGCGATCACCATCCTCATCACGTCGATGAGCGGCTGGGTGCTGTCGATGCGGAACATGATGCTGACGGTGGCGGCCGAGGACTACATCACCGTCGCGCACGCCAAGGGCCTGTCCCAGCGGCGGGTGATGGTCAGCTACGCGGCCCGCAACGCGCTGCTGCCCAACGTGTCGGCGTTCGCGCTGTCGCTGGGGCTGATCGTCGGCGGCACGCTGCTGGTGGAGATCGTGTTCTCCTACCCGGGCATCGGTTTCCAGCTGTTCTCCGCCGTCGGCGCCAAGGACTATCCGCTCATCCAGGGCATCTTCCTGATCATCACGCTGTCCGTGCTGGTCGCGAACCTGGTGGCCGACCTGGTCTACCTGCTGCTCGATCCCCGCACCAGGAAGGAGGGCTGAGGCGTGGCACTGCCCACCTCGGAGGTGCTGACCGTCCCGGCGCCGGCCAGGCGGCGTCGCCGCTCGGGGCTGCTGGCCAACGGGAAGGCGGTCACCGGCCTGGTCATCCTCGGGTTCCTGACGGTGTTCGCGGTGATCGGCCCGTGGATCGCCCCCTACGACCCCGGTGAACGCGGCGACGACCTGCTGGTCGGGCCGAACGCCCAGCACTGGTTCGGCACCACCCACCTCGGCCAGGACATCCTCAGCCAGATCCTCGACGGCACCCGCAGCGTGATGCTCGTCGGGATCGTCGCGGGGCTCGTGGCCACGGTGCTGGCGATCGTGTTCGGGGTCAGCTCCGGGTACTTCGGCGGCACCGGCGGCGAGGGGCTCTCGGCGCTGTCCAACGTGTTCCTGGTGATCCCCGCGCTGCCGCTGATCCTGATCATCACGCTGTCCCTGCCGGAGACCAACGACCTGACGATCGCGCTGGTCATCGGTTTCACGTCGTGGGCGTGGGGCGCGCGGGTGCTGCGGGCGCAGACGCTGTCGCTGCGCCGGCGGGACTACGTGGAGGCGGCGCGGGCGACCGGCGAGTCGACCTGGCGGATCCTGGGTTTCGAGATCCTGCCGAACCTGACGGCGGTGATCGCGGCCAGCTTCGTCTCGACGGTGATCTTCGCGGTGCTCTCCGAGATCACCCTGGCGTTCATCGGGGTGCCCGGGGTGTCGGAGTGGAACTGGGGCGCGATCCTGTTCTGGGCGCAGAGCCAGCAGGCGCTGGCGCAGGGCGCGTGGTGGTGGTTCGTGCCGGCCGGCCTGGCGATCGCGCTGCTGGGGACCGGGCTCGCGCTGGTCAACTTCGGGATCGACGAGTACGTCAACCCCCGGCTGCGTGGCGGGCACCAGCGGGTGCGCGGGGTCCGGATGCGGGTCGGGTTCACCCCGGTCCTGCCCGAGGAGGCACGATGAGCGGCGAGCCGGTACTGGACATCCGGGGCCTGTCGGTCGACTACGGCCTGGGGGACGCGGCCGTGCACGCGGTGCGGGACGTGAGCCTGACGCTGCACCGCGGCGAGGTCCTCGGCCTGGCCGGGGAGAGCGGCAGCGGGAAGTCCACCCTGGCCTACGGGATGCTGCGGCTGCTGCCCCCGCCCGGGGTGGTGCGCTCGGGCCAGGTCTTCTACCACCCGGGGGACGACGAGCCGGTCGAGTTGATGTCGTTGTCCGCCAAGCGTTTGCGCCGGTTCCGGTGGGCCGAGGTGGCGATCGTGTTCCAGGGGGCGATGAACTCGCTCAACCCGGTGCACACGGTGGCGACCCAGCTGACCGACGTGATCGCCGCGCACGAGCCGAGGACAACGCCGGCCGCGCGCCGGGCCAGGGCGGTGGAGCTGCTGACGCTGGTGGGGATCAACGCCGACCGGCTCGGCAGCTTCCCCCACCAGCTCTCCGGCGGCATGCGGCAGCGGGTGATGATCGCGATGGCGTTGGCGCTGGAGCCGCGCGTGGTGGTCATGGACGAGCCGACGACCGCGCTGGACGTGGTGATGCAGCGCCAGATCCTGGCCAAGCTGGTGGAGCTGCGGGAGCGGATCGGGTTCTCGGTGCTGTTCATCACCCACGACCTGTCGCTGCTGGTCGAGTTCTCCGACCGAATCGCGATCATGTACGGCGGTCGGATCGTGGAGGACGCGCCGGCCGGCCAGCTCTACCGCGACTCGCTGCACCCCTACAGCGACGGCCTGCTGCACTCGTTCCCCGCGCTGCGCGGCCCGCGCCGCGAGCTGACCGGCATCCCCGGTTCGCCGCCCGACCTGCGGGCGATGCCGTCGGGGTGCGCGTTCCATCCCCGGTGTCCGAAGGCGTTCGACCCGTGCGCCGAGCGGACACCGACACTGCTGGCCCCGGACGGGCGGGAGGACCAGAACCGGACAGTGGCCTGCTGGCTGCACACAGCCGACCGGGCCATGACCTGACACGACGGAGGATGGATCTTGGACACGACAGCGACGATGGAGGCCGCGGCGGAGGCGGATCTGATCTCCGGCCTGCCCGCGTCATTCCGTTGGGGGGTGGCGACCTCGGCCTACCAGATCGAGGGGGCGACCACCGCCGACGGACGCGGACAGTCCATCTGGGACACCTACTGCCGGGTGCCCGGCATGGTCGACGGCGGCGACAACGGTGACGTGGCGTGTGACCACTACCACCGCATGCCGGCCGACGTCGAGCTGATCAGCTCGCTCGGGGTGGACGCCTATCGGTTCTCGGTGGCCTGGCCCCGGATCCAGCCCGACGGCCGGGGCCCTGGCAACGCCGCCGGGCTGGGCTTCTACGACCGGCTGGTCGACGAGCTGCTGGCCAGGGGCGTCGACCCGTGGGTGACGCTCTACCACTGGGACCTGCCCCAGCGGTTGGAGGACGCCGGCGGCTGGCCGGCCAGGGACACCGCCTACCGGTTCGCCGACTACGCGATGCTGGTGTTCGACGCGCTGCGCGACCGGGTCAGCACCTGGACCACGCTCAACGAGCCGTGGTGCTCGGCGATGCTCGGCTACTACGAGGGCCGCCAGGCCCCCGGCCGCCAGGACTTCGGCGACGCGATCCACGCGGTGCACCACCTGCTGCTGGGCCACGGGCTGGCGGCGGGGCGGATGCGGGCGGCGGAGCCGTCGATCCAGCTGGGGATCACGCTCAACATGGGGACCTCCACGCCGGCCACCGACTCCGAGGCCGACCGGGAGGCGACAAGGCGGGCCGACGGTCTGGGCGTGCGGATCTACCTGGACCCGTTGCTGCGCAAGCGATACCCCGAGGACGTGGTGGCCGACCTGGCCGCGCGCGGCGTGCGCCTGCCGGTGCTCGACGGCGACCTGGAGATCATCGGCGAGCCGATCGACGTGCTGGGCGTGAACTACTACTCCAGCCACCAGGTGTCCGGTGTGGACGACCAGGGCCGAACCGTCGGCGACGACGGGAACCCGGTGGAGACGATCGTCCCCATGGGACGACCGGTGACCGCGATGGACTGGGAGATCGTGCCCGAGGGCTTCACCGAGCTGCTGGTGCGCCTGTCCCGCGACTACCCCGGCACACCGATGGTGATCACCGAGAACGGCGCCGCGTTCGACGACACCGCGGCCACCGACGGCGTCGTCGCCGACGCCGACCGGCAGGCCTACCTGTCGGCCCACCTCGCGGCGGTGGCCGCGGCCCGGCAGCGGGGGGCGGACGTGCGCGGCTACTTCGCCTGGTCGCTGATGGACAACTTCGAGTGGTCCTACGGCTACGCGAAACGGTTCGGGCTGGTGCACGTGGACTACGAGACCCAGGTGCGCACGCCCAAGCAGTCGGCCCTGTGGTATCGGGACACGATCCGCCGGGTGCGCGGGAGCTGAGAACGGGGAGAGCCCCGCGAGGTCATCTCGCGGGGCTCTCCCGTTGGCGGACGTTCAGCGGCGGTAGACGCCGAACTCGTAGAGCGAGTAGCCCCAGCCGGTCCCGCGCGCCGTGGCGTGCACGCGCACGTACCGGCCCGAGCCCGACACGTCGATCGAGTCGACGCCGCCGTCGCCGGTGGTGGTGGCGGTGACCGTGCGCCAGTTCGCGCCGTCGTCGGAGGTCTGGATCTCGTAGGCGCGGCCGAAGGCGGTCTCCCAGACCAGTTGGACGTGGTCGAAGGCGGTCACCGAGCCGAGGTCGACGGCCAGCCACTGCGGGTCGCTCCAGTCCGACGCCCAGCGGGAGGTCAGCGAGCCGTCGGTGGCCAGGGTCGGCAGGAACGGGGCGCCGTCGCCCTGGGCCTGGTAGGACGACGCGGTCGTCGGCCGGCCCTGGGCGAGGTTGGTGCCGGGCACGGTCGGCGGGACGACCCGGATGGACCGTGACTCGATGCCGACGTTGCCCCGGCCGTCCCTGGCGTACACGTACAGCTTCCACACCCCGAGCCGGTCGGGGGCGGTGACGGTGAACGGCCCGGTGCCGGTGAACGAGGCGGGCACCAGTGCTCCGGAGTTGTCGATGTACTTGCCGTTGAGCATCACCGAGTAGGCGATCGGGTCGCCGTCGGGGTCGCTGGCGGCGACGTCCACGGTGAACCGGCCGCCGGCCGGGACGTCCTGCGGGGCCGACATGGACGTGATGACCGGCGGGGTGTTGGCCGGCTGGGCGCCGCCGTAGGCGCGGGCCACCGAGTAGTACGACAGGCGCTTCTCGTTGCCGGGCAACAGGTTGAACCAGACGCCGCCGAAGTCCTGTTCGGTGCCGTAGTGGAACAGGGTGGCGCCGAGGGCGACGCCGTCGTGGGCCATCAGGCAGTTCCAGGCGGCCGGGTAGCCGTCGCGCTTCTGCACGTCGGTTGGCTCGGCCGGCACGCCGTTGGCGTCGTCGGGAACCTCCCACTCGCCGGCCGGGCCGCCCTCGGTGAGGATGTAGGGCTTGGTGTAGCCGCCGTCGATCCAGGTCTGGCGGATGTCGCAGACGGCGCCGTAGGAGTTGACCGCGTACAGGTCAAGGGCGGGCGCGTGGTCGCGGTAGTAGGGCCAGGAACCGGTCCAGGCGTCGGTGGAGGTGACCGGGTGGTTGGGGTCGGCGGCGTGGATCGCCTCGGCGACCTCGTTGACGAACCGGGTGTAGGCGACCCGCTGGGTCTCCAGTTCGGCGCCGGAGAAGCAGTTCTGCATGCCGAGGATGGACTCGTTGCCGACGCTCCACATCAGCACACCGGGGTGGTCGCGGTACTCGGTGACCCAGCGGAGGAACTCGGTGCGCATGGTTGTCTTGTAGGTGGAGTCGGTGACGTAGTTGACGCAGCCGCCGCTGCCGGGTCCGCCGCCGGGCTGGAGCCAGAAGCCGTTGATCACCCGGATGCCGTTGGCGGCGGCCGCGTCCAGCAGCGGGCGGGTGGTGCCGTCGGTGCCCCAGGTGCGCACGGTGTTCACGCCCATGGCGCGCAGGTCGGGCATCCGGGTGGCGGCCTCGCCGATCGGTGGGCCCCAGGTCAGGCCCTTGACGGTGTAGGGGGCTCCGTCGACGGTCAGGGTCCAGTCGCCCTGGGAGCCGGTCACCCGGACCACGCTCGCGGCGGCCTGGGCGGAGAGGGCGGGAACGCCTAACAGCAGAGCAAGGATCGCCACCAGGACGGTGGCGCGAACGCGCGTCATTGCGGTCTCCTCAGCAGGGGCGAGTGGGTTCGGAGAGCGCTCTCCCACTCACGTCGAGTGTCTCGACGTTGACCGGGCGTGTCAAGGGAGGCCTTGACAGGGGACGCCCGGTTCGTCACGCTGCCTGGGAGAGCGCTCTCCCTCGAACCCCTGCCGAGGAGGAGTCCCACCGTGAGAACCCCACTCGCACTGACGGTGTCCGGTCTGGTCACCGCGGCGCTGTTCACCGTCGCCCCGGCCAGTCAGGCCGCCGACGAGGTCACCCACCACGAGTTCCAGGTGAACTGTTCGGTGACCCACCGACTGCCCGACGACCCGATCGTGTTCCCGAACCTGCCGGGCGCGTCGCACGAACACAGCTTCACCGGCAACACCACCACCAACGCCCACACCACCCTGGACTCACTGCGCGACGCCGGCCTGGGCGCCACGTCCTGCCTGGCGCCCGACGACCTGTCCGCGTACTGGTTCCCGACCATGTTCGACGGCGACGAGCCGGTCATCCCGATCGGCAAACAGGTCATCTACTACAAGTCCGGCGTGCTCGACTACACGACCGTGCGCCCGTTCCCGCCGGGACTGCGCTACGTCGTCGGCAGCCCGGTCGCGTCCCTGGACGAGTTCCGCACCACCCCCGGCCGGGTCGAGGGCTGGGAATGCGGCAACAGCTTCTTCAACTGGGACTTCCCGACCCACTGCCTGGAGGGCAGCCAGCTCAACATCCGTTACCAGGCCCCGAGTTGCTGGGACGGCGTGCACCTGGACACCGCCGACCACAAGAGCCACATGGCCTACCCGGTCAACGGCTCCTGCCCGACGAGCCACCCGCGCCCGGTGCCGATGCTGGAGTTCAAGATCGCCTTCCCGGCCGACGGTGACACCTCCCAGGTGCGGCTGGCCAGCGGACGCGGCTTCTCCTGGCACTACGACTTCTTCAACGCGTGGGACGAGCCGACGCTCGCCGCCCTGGTGAGCCACTGCATCAACGGCGGCCTGCAGTGCGACCCGCGTGGCTACGACCAGTACAAGCCCCACCGTGGTGCCGCGCTGGGAACGAACTACCGCCTTCCCGGCCGGCCCTGACCGACCCCGCCGGCCGGCCCCACCGGGGGCGGCCGGCGGTACGGGTCAGCTGGCCAGGGCGTAGCCCGCCTCGTCGACCATGGCGCGCACGTCGTCGGTCGAGAGCGGGTCGGTGCTGGTGACGGTGACCTGGCCGGAGTCGAGGTCGACGGTGACGTCGCTGACGCCGGGCAGCCGGCCCAGTTCCTCGCGCACGGCGCCGACGCAGTGCTGGCAGGTCATTCCGGTCACCGTGTAGGTGGAGGTGGTCACCACGAACTCCCGTGTTCAGAGCAGATCAGACGGTCGTACTCTACCCCAGCACGGTATTTACCGCCGGCTCAGAACAGCGTCGGCGGGCTGGCCGCCTCGAACGGGTCCATCGTGTTCAGCTCGGAGGTCGGCAGCGGGCTGAACGTGATCGACAGCGCCGAGTGGTCCGACAGCCGCGTGGTGCGCGGCTCGTGCACGTACTCGCACTCCTCGATCTCGGCGGCCAGCTTCTTGCCGCAGTGCACGTGGTCGTAGCGGTAGCCGTCGCCCGTGCGGCCGATCCAGCTGTGCTCGATCCGGTCCGGCTCGGTGTGGCGGAACGCGTCGACCAGGCCGTGGCGGTCGGTCAGGCCACGGTAGAAGTCGTACTCGAACCAGCGGAAGGTCGTGTAGCTGGGCTCATGGTCGGGCTCGATGATGTTCAGGTCGCCGAGCACCACGGTCTCCGTGCCGGACTCGGCCAGCCCGCTCGCGCCCAGCGCCACCGAGAACTCCGAGAGCCAGCGGCGTTTGCGCTCGGTGCGCTCGGCGGTGGCGTCGCGGGTCGGCGCGTACACGCCGACCACCCGGACCAGCCCGAGCGCGGTGGAGATCAGCACGCTGGTCACCCGCTCCGGCAGGAACGAGAGGTTCTCGGCCATCGGGTCCAGCAGGATCGGCAGCCTGCTGACGAGCATCACGCCGTACTCGGACGGGCCGGGCTTGGGGTAGACGACCTCCCAGCCGGCCATCCGGAACGCGTCGGCCAGGTGTCGGCAACCGTCGGACTGCCGGGTCTCGGTCAGCACGAACACGTCCTCGTGCCGTGTGGCGAGCCAGGCCAGCTGGCGGTGGGCGCGCTCCTCGGAGGGGCTGCCGATGTTGAAGGTCATCAGGCTGAGACCGGACATGTGGCCAAATGGTAGAGGTGACCGTCGTCCACTTCCGTGTCCGGTCGCCACCCGACGCGCCAGTTGATCACTCAACGTGCTGGTCAGGCCGGTGGACGCGACATTGAGACGAGCTTGGTGACCGTGTTCCAGTTGCGCACCGTGGCCACGTCACCCTTCTGTTGGGGGAACGCGGTGAGCAACCGCGAGTGACGGATACCGTCGGGCACCCAGAAGTAGACCTCCCGCTCCCCCACCGCGAACAGCTCCGGCGCGTACGCGTCGGCCGCGAACTCCGGCGCGGTCGCCGGGCCGTGCAGGAACGACACCAGGTAGCGCGACGGGTCGGTGGCGACCGCGCCGAACGGGTCCCGGGCGGCGACCTCGGCCAGCTCACCGGCCGTGCGCAGCACGCAGTCCACGGCGAAACCGGCGCCCTCGGCCAGCCTCGTCTCGAGTTCACGCCGCACGGTCGCCGCCGACCGGCCGGTGCCGAACACGGCGTTGCCGGACTGGAGGTGGGTGCGGACGTCGGTGTAGCCGAGGTCGTCGAGCCAGGCGCGCAGGTCGGCCATGGCCACCCGCCGCCGGCTGCCCAGGTTGATCCCGCGCAACAGGGCGACGTAGACGGTCACGGCGCCTCGACCGAGGAGATCACGTAGCGGGCGACGTCGGCGTCGAGGATCTCGGCCTGCTGGGTTGCCGGCGGGCCGGCGCCCCGGAACGCCTCGACGGTCTCGCCGGACTCCCAGCGTTCGTAGACGTTGACCCGGCCGGGGTCGACCGCATCGGCGGTGATCGTGAAGTCCAGGCAGCCGGGGGCGGCCCTGGCGGCCTCGACGACCGGGCGGCAGCCGGCGACGTAGGCGTCGCGTCCGGCGGGGTCGACCGCGAGGTGTCCGGCGACGATGATCATGGGGACCTACCGATCAGGGATTGACGGCCAGGAACAGGAACGCGGCCAGCAGCACCAGGTGCACGCTGCCCTGTAGTCGGGTCGCCCGGCCGGGCACGATGGTCAGCACGCTGACCACGACGGTCAGTGCCAGCAGCACGAGCTGGGTCGGACCGAGGCCCAGTACCAGCGGGCCGTCCAGCCAGATCGACAGCGTCGCGATCGTCGGGATGGTCAGGCCGATGCTGGCGATGGCCGAGCCGTAGGCCAGGTTCAGGCTGGTCTGGATGCGACCCAGGCGGGCCGCGCGCACGGCGGCCAGTGTCTCGGGCAGCAGCACCAGCAAGGCGATCACCACGCCGACGAACGAGTGCGGGAAGCCGACCGCCGACACCGTGTCCTCGATGGTCGGCGACTCGACCTTCGCCAGCCCGACCACGGCCACCAGCGCCACCATCAGCAGCCCCGCGCTGTACAGGGCGTCCCGGTTGCTCGGTGGGTCGGCGTGCGCCTCCTCGTCGATCCGCTCGCCCTCCTGGGCGACGGGCAGGAAGAAGTCGCGGTGGCGGATGGTCTGGGTGAGCACGTAGGCGATGTAGAGCACCAGCGACATCAGCGCGGCGAAGGTCAACTGGGCCGGGGAGAACTCCGGGCCGGGCTGGCTGCTGGTGAAGGAGGGCAGCACCAGGCTCATCGTGGCCAGCATGGCCACGGTGGCCAGGGCCGCGCCCGAGCCCTCGGCGTTGAACAGGGTCGTGCCGAAGCGCAGCGAGCCGACCAGCAGCGACAGGCCGACGATGCCGGTGGTGGTGATCATGACGGCGGCGAAGACAGTGTCCCGTGCCAGTGACGCGGTCTCCGGGCCGCCGGAGACCATCAGCGTGACGATCAGACCGACCTCGATCACGGTCACCGCGACCGCCAGCACCAGCGAACCGAACGGCTCCCCCACCCGGTGCGCGACGACCTCCGCATGGTGCACCGCCGCCAGCACCGCCCCCGCCAGCAGCAGGGTCACGACGATGATCGGGATGATGGTGAGCGTGCGGCCCCAGGTCAGGGCGAGCGCGACGATCGCCAGCGCGGGGACGTAGGTCGTCCAGGTCAGCAGGCGGTTCATCGGCGGCTCGCGATCAGACCGGCGAGGAAGCTGTCCAGGCCGGCGTCGAACAGCGCGTCCCAGTCCTGCTCGGCGAGGTGGCCGGTGGCGGCCAGGGTCGGATACTCCTCGGCGTGTGCGCGGACGTGCTGGTCGGCGGCGTTGAGCGTGCCGCCGCCGACCCTGGTCAGCGCGGAGCCGATGACGTAGTTGGCCAGGCCGTGGGTGGCGACCGCCAGCGCGGTGCCGGCGAAGCCGCCCCGGGCGAGCGCGGCCTGGAGGAACTCGGTGCGGGCGAGCACGTTGGGGCCCAGCATCGGCCGGCCGAGCAGGCCCGGTGCCCAGCGGTGGCGCAGCATCACCGCGTACCAGTCGCCGATGAGCGCACGCACGTCGGCCGTCCAGTCGCCGGACGCCGCCGGCAGGCCGACGTCGCCGAAGATCGTGTCGAGGGCGAGGTCGAGTACGTCGTCCTTGGTCCGCACATGCCAGTAGAGAGTGGTCGGTCCGGCGCCGAGGCGCTCGGCGAGCCGGCGCATGGTCAGGCCGAGCGCGCCGTCCTCGTCGAGCAGGGCCACGGCCTCGGTGACGATCCGGTCCCTGGTCAGCGGTGGAGCCGCGCGGTGGGGACGCGGTGTGCGTAGCCAGACCTCTCCCGCGACCCCACTGCTCCGACCTCCGCGACCACCGACCCGTGCGTCATTCACTCCTCAAGTCTAGTATTACGCTCGATTACTAGACCAACGTTCGAGAAAGGGACCAACGTTCGTGGGTCATGTCGAGGTCTCCCACCTCACCCAGACGCTCCCCGACGGCCGCCCGCTGCTCGACGACGTGTCCCTGCGCGTCGGCGCCGGGGTGGTCGCGGGCGTGGTCGGCCCCAACGGCGCCGGCAAGACGACGTTGCTGCGGCTGATCGCCGGCGAGCTGACGCCGACCGAGGGCGAGATCAGCGTCAGCGGCGGGGTCGGCGTGCTGCGCCAGTTCGTGGCCGGGCCGTCGACGACCGTCGGCGAGCTGCTGCTGTCGGTCGCGCCGGCCAGGGTGCGCGCGTCGACGCTGGCGCTGGCCAAGGCCGAACGCGCCCTGTCCGTCAACGAGCACGACGAACGCGACCAACTGGCCTACGCCACCGCGCTGGCCGAGCACGTCGACGCCGGCGGCTACGACATCGAGGTCGTGTGGGACACCTGCACCACGCTGGCGATGGGCCTGCCCTACGGCGAGGCGGCCGCCCGGACGGTGTCGACGCTGTCCGGCGGCGAGCAGAAACGGCTGGTGCTGGCGGCACTGCTGCGCGGGCCCGACGAGGTGCTGCTGCTCGACGAGCCGGACAACTACCTGGACGTGCCGGGCAAGGAGTGGCTGGAGGCGGCGCTGGCGACGTGCGCGAAGACCGTGCTGCTGGTGTCGCACGACCGCGCCCTGCTGGCCAACGCGACGACCAGGGTGGTGTCGGTCGAGGACCGCGACGTGTGGGTGCACGGCGACGGTTTCGCCACCTTCGCCCAGGCGCGGGCCGAGCGGGTCGCGCGCATCGACGCCCGCCGGCGCCAGTGGACCGACGACCACCGGCGGCTGCGCGCGCTGACCGACACCCTGCGCCGCGGCGCCGCCCGCAACGACTCGGTCGCCTCCGCCTACCGGGCCGCCCGCACCCGCCTGGACCGGTTCGAGCGGGCCGGGCCGCCGCGCCGCCCGCCGAAACCGCAGCGGGTGCGGATGCGCCTGTCCGGCGGCCGGACCGGCAAACGCGCGCTGACCTGTGACGGCCTGTCGCTCACCGGCCTGACCGGGGAGTTCGGCCTCGAGGTGTGGTTCGGCGAGCGGATCGCCGTGCTGGGCGCGAACGGCACCGGCAAGTCCCGTTTCCTGTCCCTGCTGGCGGGTGAGCCGGTCCCGCACGAGGGCGGCGTCACCACCGGCGCCCGGGTCCGCCCCGGCCACTTCGCGCAGACCCACACCCGGCCGGACCTGCACGGCACCACCGCGGCGGAGCTGGTTCGCTCACTGGACGAGGAGGACGGCATGGCGGCACTCGCGCGCTACGAGCTGGCGCCGGCGTGGAACCAGCCGTTCGAGACGCTCTCGGGCGGGCAGCAGGCCCGCCTGCAGATCCTGCTGCTGGAGCTGACCGGCGCCACCCTGCTGCTGCTCGACGAGCCGACCGACAACCTCGACCTCGCCAGCGCCGAAGCCCTCCAGGAGGGCCTGCGCGAGTTCACCGGCACCGTCCTGGCCATCACCCACGACCGCTGGTTCGCCGCCGACTTCGACCGCTACCTGCACTTCACCCGCGACGGCCGGGTCCACGAGACCGACGGCCCCGTCTGGTACTAGGCCGCCCTGGCACCGACGTCGACCGCCGCCGACTCCAGCAGGTCGGACACGCGGGCCGGGGAGCCGGCGTCGGTGACCAGGGCGCGCACGGCCCGCGCCTCGGCGTGGGTGGGTTCGTCGACGGCGAGGTGGGACACCGTGCGGCGCACCGACTGCGGGGTCAGGCCGGTCCGGTCCAGCAGCACGCCCACGCCCAGGGCGACGACCCTGGCGGCGTCGCGGCGCTGGGCCGGGGTGCCGGGCACCAGGACCATCGGGGTGGCGTGGCGCAGGCCGGCGGTGATGCCGGCGAGGCGGCCGTCGGTGAGCAGGACGTCGGCGGCCGCGACCGGGGCCAGGCCGGGGCCGGCGGCCGTGACGTGGGGTGGCAGACCGGCGGTGTCGCTGTCGGTGTCGGTGTCGCGGTCGGTGTCGGTGTCGGTGTCGCGGTCGCACAGGACGACCTGCCAGTCGTGGGCGAAGTCCGCCAGCGCCGCCAGGGGGAACGCGTCGTGCGCGACCGCGAGGACCGGGCGGGAGTCGGCCGGGGACCACTCGCCGAACACGGTGCCCCGGCCGGTGGGGTTGACGTAGACGTAGTCGTCCTGGCCGGGGGTGCGCTGGTCGGGCCAGGCCAGGTTGGTGTGGGCGAGCACGACCGGGGCGCCCCAGCCGCGCGCGGCGTCCTGGCTGTCGGGGTCGCACACGACCAGGTCGACCGGGCCCTGGGCGCGGAACACCGGGCGGTCCCGCAGGGTGCGCGGGTCGCTGCCGTAGCGCAACAGCACCACGCCGCCCTCGGCGTCCTCGTCGGCGAACGGGTCACTGGTCGCGAACGTCACCGTGTGGCCCCGGCGGCCGAGTTCCTCCGCGACCGCGAGCGTCAGGTACAGGTGGTCGGTGTCGGGACGGCTGAGGAACAGCACGTGCCGGAACGACGTTGCCATGTCGGCCTCCGTTGGCTGGTCGACCTCCGACGCTAGGGCGGCGTTCTCGCGCATCCCTCAAGTCTCGGTACAGCGGACGTGCGCCAACGGCTCCGATGAGGTAGTGGACCGTCCACGGTCAACCGGTCAGCGAGAACCGCTCCAGCACCGCGTCGAAAGTGCCGGCCTCGTGGGCGTCCACCAGCTGTTGGGCCAGGTCGCGCAGCTTGATGTTGGCGTTCTGGGACGTGCCGCGCAGCGCGTCGAACGCGTGGTCGGACCCGTAGCCGAAGTGGCGCATCAGCATGCCCTGCGCCCGGCCGACCAGTGCCCTGGTGCGCAGCGCGGTCCGCAATTGGGTGACCACCTGGCTGCTGTCGTTGTACAGCGACGCGTTGTCGAACACCACGCCGGCGTGCAGCGTGAGCAGCATGACGACGTCGAACCCGAGTTCACCGAACTGGTTCGACTCGGGGGAGAACAGGGTCAGAACGGCGTTGTCGTCCCCGCCGGTGGACAACGGCAGCGCGAGGCAGCCGCCGAACCCGGAGTTCAGCAGTCGCGCGGAGAACGCCGGCCAGCGCTGGTCGTTGTGGGCGTCCTCGAGCCGGCGGGGCTCGACGAAGGTGAGCGCCTCGACCATCGGCCCCGGGTCGAGCGGGTCGAGGGTGGGCGCGGCGTGCTCGGCGACGGTCTCCACCGCGCCCTTGGAGCGCACGGTGATCGTCGCGCCGGAGCAGCCGGGGATGGTGCGCACGATGCGCGTCACGAACCGGTCGAGCGTCGCGCCGAAGTCGTCGGCCTCGACCAGGCGGGTGACCTCGGCGAGTTCGCGGGCCATCGTCAGGATGTCTTCTGCCATCACACCGCAGTCTGCTTCGCGCGGGGCACCTGGGCAAACCCACGGCCTACCGGGCGCCGCGACGAGAGGCTAGGGTGGTGTCATTCTCACGGTTACGCAGTCAGCCGTGTCCTCGCGACGTTCGCCGGAGGTCGGCATGACTGCTTTTCCGTTTCCGTTTCCGTCCCATCACGCCCGGTTACCGGCACTGGTGCTGCGCACCTGCGGGCTGGCCGAGGGCATCGTGGTCGTCAAGGTGATCGGTGACGTCGACCTCGCCACCCGGTCCCAGCTGGCCGGCGGGCTCGCCAGAGCCATCGCCCATCCGGCGCCCGCGCTGCTGGTGTGTGACCTGACCGGGGTCGACTTCCTGGCTTGCACGGGGGTTTCCGCGCTCGCCGAGGCGCGCTCGGAGCTTGCCGGGCGGGGCGGGACGCTGCGGGCGGTGGCGCCGGACCGGGCGGTCCGCCGGGTACTGCGGATCACCGGCCAGTTCGAGCCGCTGGGCACGGTGACGGACCTGCGGTCGGCGCTGGTGGGGTTCGCGCCGGTCGGGGCCACCCCGCTGGCCAGGAAGGCCCGCCGGGCCTGATGAATCCTTTGTGGACACAGGAACGTTCCGCCACCCGACCCGCCGGGCCGCCGCTAGGCTCACCGCGTGCTGTCCAGACTGCTGAGCCCGGCCGGCTTCACCCTGGTCGTCCTGCTCTTCCTGCTGCCGTTCGTCGGCGTGTCCTGCTCGACCGGGGAACTCGGATCGATGGAGGCCGAGTACACCGGGTTCGACCTGATCACCAACGGCGACCCGACCTTCGAGACCACCAGCCCGATCGCCGACATGGTCGCCTCCGACCAGGCCGAGATGCCGACCACCGGCGTGGTCGTGCCGGCGGTGTTCGTGCTGCTCGCCCTGATCGCCGGGGCGGCGAGCGCCCTGGTCAGGCGGCCGAGGACCCGGCTGCTGGCCGCCGGCGCCGCCGCCGCGCTGGCCGCGCTGCTGCTGGCGCTGACCCAGCTGTTCGCCGAGTCGAACCTGGCGTCGAGCATCACCGACAACGCCGAGGTCATCAGCCAGTCGACCGGGTCCAACCTGGCCGGCGTGCTGAGCGAGGACTACCTCGGGGACGCGATCGGCAGCCGGATCGGCCTGTGGTTCTGCCTGGGGGTGCTGGTCGTGGTCGCCGCCGGGAACCTGGTCGCCGCCGCCCGCTCGCGAGCGCCGGCACCTTGACGGGCAGGCTGGTCGGCGCGCGAGAATCCTCCTGGCCCACCCGAACTGGAGGACACATGGCGTCGGCGGTCGAACGGATCCGGGAACGCGGCGAGCGGGCGCGCGCGAAGGAGATCGTCGAGGTGCTGGTGGACGCCTTCGACGAGCTCATGCGCGCCGACCCGGTCGCCTTCCGGCGCAAGTTCCGCAAGATGGCCGCCGCGCCGTTCGCGTTCTACCGGGGCACCGCCTGCCTGTTCTACGCCGACATGGTCCACGACGACGACCCGTGGGCCGACGAGCGGACCAGCCGGGTGTGGATCCAGGGCGACCTGCACGCCGAGAACTTCGGCACCTACATGGACTCCTCGGGCACCCTGGTCTTCGACGTCAACGACTTCGACGAGGCCTACCTGGGGTCGTTCACCTGGGACCTCAAGCGGCTGGCCGCGAGTGTCGCGCTGATGGCGTGGAGCAAGGCGATCTCCGACCGGGACATCGCCGCACTGATCGGCACCTTCCTGCGGACCTACGTCAGCCAGGTGCGGGCCTTCGCCGAGAACCCCGGCGACGAGAAGGTCCGCCTGCACCTCGGCTCGACCGACGGCATCGTCCACGACGTGCTGCTGCGCGCGCGGCTGCGCAACCGGATCGAGCTGCTGGACACGATGACCACGGTCCTCGACTACGAACGCCGGTTCACCAGGGGTGTCGGGGTGCGGGAGCTGGACGAGGCCGAGCGTGCGGCCGCCCAGGCCGCCTTCGAGTCCTATTTGGACACGATTCCGCAGGCCAAGCGGTTCGGCGCGAGCACCTACTACGTCAAGGACATCGTCGGCCGGTCCGGGTTCGGCATCGGCTCGGCCGGCCTGCCGGCCTACAGCGTGCTGGTCGAGGGCCGCACCCAGGCGCTGGAGAACGACGTGCTGTTGTCGATGAAGCAGGGCAACGTGGCCGCGCCGAGCCGGATCGTCGACGAGGCCCGTATCCGGGAGTACTTCGCGCACGAGGGTCACCGCACGGCGGTGTCCCAGCGGGCGTTGCAGGCCCACGCCGACCCGTGGCTGGGGCACACCGAGCTGGGCGGGGTCGGTTTCGTGGTCAGCGAGCTGTCCCCCTACACCGCCGATCTGGACTGGTCGGAGCTGACCGAGCCGGCCGAGATGGCACCGGTGCTGTCCTACCTGGGGCGGGCCACCGCGAAGATGCACTGTGTCTCCGACTCCGACTCCGAACAGTCCCTTGTGGACTTCCAGGTGGAGGAGGCGATCGCCGCGGTGATCGACGACGAGGACGCGTTCGTCGGCGCGGTGACCGAGTTCGGGATGGCCTACGCCGAGCAGACCCGCCACGACCACCGGCTTTTCGTCGACACCTTCCGTGGTGGCGGAATTCCGGGGATCAGTTCGGCCGACCCGGCCTGAGCCGGTGTGTGCACGAGCAACTATCATCGGGCGTCCCCGTAACCCGGGACCGGACGCGCTCGTTGACACGGATGTGCGCTTCGCTGACTTTCCGAGTCTCATGCTCGCGACAGTGACCGACCGCCGTTTCACCGACGACGACTGGATCTTCGAGCGCGAGCTGGACGGCCTCCGCACGTTGTCCACAAGAGACGGTTGGCGGCCGAGGCTGTGGAACCGCAAGCAGCGGTCCATCGACCTGGAGTTCCCGGAGCTGGTCGACGCCCTCAGCGAGTTCGGCGGCCCCCGGTTCGTCGCCGACGGTGAGATCGTGACGGTCACCGACACCCCGAGGCGGGTGCACTACTACCTGTTCGACCTGCTCGCCCTCGACGGCGAGGACCTCAGGAGCCAGCCACTGATCCGGCGCAAAGCGTTGCTACGCAACGCTTTTCGTTTCCACGACCCGCTGCGCTACTGCGAGCACCGGGCACGCGACGGTGAGGCGTACTACCAGTACGCGCGCGCCCAGGGCTGGGAGGGACTGATCGCCAAACGCGCCGACTCCCCCTACCTCGGCGGCCGGTCCGAACACTGGCTGAAGTTCAAGTGCGTGCGTGGCCAGGAGTTCGTGGTCGGCGGGTTCACCGACCCGCAGGGATCGCGGGCCGGTTTCGGTGCGTTGCTGGTCGGCTACCACGAGCACGGCCGGCTGCGCTACGCCGGCAAGGTCGGCACCGGCTACGACCACGCCACGCTGCGTACCCTGCGGGCGCGGCTGGACCTGATGGCCCAGGCCGAGAGCCCCTTCGCCGACGAGACCCGCGAACCGACCGCGCACTGGGTGCGACCGGAACTGGTGATCCAGGTCGGATTCAGCGAGTGGACCACGCAGGGACGGCTGCGCCACCCGCGTTTCGGTGGCCTGCGCGGTGACCGGCCGGCCACCGACGTCGTCCGCGAACCCAGCTGACAGTCCTGAGTGGAGTCGCTCGATCGGCTGGCGGACTTGAGTTGTCCACACCGGGCGCCTACCGTGGAGCGCAGCGCGGCCGCTGCCGGCCGCACCCCAGCAGAGTGCGTCTATCGCTGCTCGTCACCAACGAGAAGAGGCGTTCGCGATGCACGACAGCTCACTGCGTGACGCCCACGTTCCCCCGCCGCGCGACCCCGGGTCGCGCCACCCGCGGTTCTTCGAGATCGACGTCGAACGGCGGCCGGGCCAACCGGTCGTGGTGCACGTCGTCGGCCCGGTCGACCTGCTCACCGCGCCCGCCCTGCGCCTGTGTCTGGAGGACAACCTCGACGACGACCGGGGCCTGGTCCTGGACCTGGGCCGGGTCGACTTCCTGGCCGCCTCCGGTCTCACCGTGCTCACCGACACCGAGACCCGCGCCCGCCGCGAACACCTCGTCTGGGCCCTGGTCGCCAACACCCGCCCGGTCATCCGCCCGCTCGACCTGCTTGGCCTGCGCCAGCGACTGCCGACGTACCACTCGGTGCCCGGGGCGCTGCGGGCGGTCGCCGGCGCCCGGGTCTAGAAACGGTCGGGGCGGCAGCCGGCCAGGGCGGGCTGCGCCACGCCGTCGACCACCTCCCGGGCGATCAGCCGGCCCATCGCCGGGGCCAGCGTGACCGCCGCGTGCATCACCGCCACGTACAGGCCGGGGACCTCGGCGACCGGTCCGACGATCGGTTCGCCGTCGGCCGGCATCGGGCGCACGCCGATCCGGGTGTCGAGCAGGTCGACCTCACCCCGGAACGTGGCGCGGACGGCGTCGACGGTGCGCCGCGCCGAGTCGGCGGCGGCGATCAGCCGGTCACCGGCGACCTGGCGCAGGTCGAAGTCCTCGGTGTTGACCACCGTGCGGACCAGCCCGGCCGGCGCCCGCAGGCCGAACAGCGGGCACGGCGACGGCTCGACCGGCACCGGCACCCCCACCGACGCGCCCAGCGCGGCCGTCGCGACCCCGGCCGCCAGGACCACGGTCGTGGCGGCCAGCGGACCCGAGGGGGTCTCGACCCCGGCGGCCCGACCGGCCGCGTCCCGGCGCACGGCCGTGACCCCGGTGTCCAGGTGGACGCGGGCGCCGTGCTCGCGCGCGCCGGCGACCAGCCGCTCGGTCACACCCACCGGGTCGACCGCGCCCTCGCCGGGGGTCCACAGCGCCCAGTCCGGGGACCGGCGCAGGTTCGGCTCCAGGGTCAGCGCGTCCACGATGTGCTGGCCGGGGCCCGGTTCCGGGGCGGCGCCGGGACGCCAGCTCAGGGCGCCGGACCAGGCCACAGGCAGTCCTGGCAGCTCGGCCTCGACGCGGCGGTACTCGACGGTCGCGGCGGCGCGCACGGCCGAGGCCGGGCCCGACCGCACCCGGGACGCGGCGATCCAGGCGAACGAGTCGGCCGTCACGCCCGCCCCCGGGCGGCCGGCGTCGACCAGCGTGACCTCGGCACCCGCCCTGGCCGCGTGGTAGGCCACCGACGCGCCGACGATGCCCGCTCCGACGACCAGTACCGCCACGCCGACGAGCCTAGCGGCCGCCGAGCAGCTCGATCGCCTTGGTACGCAGGCCCTTGGTGATCATCTCCCAGGCGTCCGGGTCGCCGCGCAGGACCGCCTCGGTGGTGGCGCGCAGCTGGTCCATGGTGGTGTGCGGCGGGATCGGCGGAATGTTCGGGTCGCAGTGCACGTCCAGCACGACCGGGCCGTCGGCGGCCAGCGCGCGGTCCCACGCCGGGCCGAGGTCGTCGGGGTCGTCGACGGTGATGCCGACCAGGCCGATGGCCCGCGCGTAGTCCGCGTAGGACATGTCCGGCAGGGCCTGCGACGGCGTGAACTTCGGCGCGCCGCCCATCGCCCGCAGCTCCCAGGTGACCTGGTTGAGGTCGTTGTTGTGCAGCACGCACACCACCAGCCGGCGGTCGGCCCACAGGTGCTGGTGGTGGCGGATGGTGAGCAGCTCGGTGAGGCCGTTCATCTGCATCGCGCCGTCGCCGACCAGGGCGATCACCGGGCGCGTCGGGTCGGCGAACTTCGCGCCGACCGCGTAGGGCACGCCGGGGCCCATGGTGGCCAGCGTGCCCGACAGCGACCCGCGCATCCGGCCGCGCATCCGCAGGTGGCGGGCGTACCAGTTGGCCGCCGATCCGGAGTCTGCGGTCACCACCGCGTTGTCGGGTACCCGCCGGGACAGCTCGGCGACGATCCGCATCGGGTTGACCGGGTCGGCCTCGACCATCGCCTGGCGGTCCAGGACCTCCCACCAGCGGGCCACGTTCGCCTCGACCCGGTCGCGCCACGAGCGGTCCTCGTTGCGGGCGAGCAGCGGGACCAGCCTGGTCAACGTGCTCTTGGCGTCACCGACCAGGTTCACCTCGGTGGGATAGCGCATTCCCACCATCCGGCCGTCGACGTCGATCTGCACGCCGCGCGCCGAGCCGAACTCCGGCAGGAACTGCGAGTACGGGAAGTTCGAGCCGACGATCAGCAGCGTGTCGCAACCCGACATCAGGTCCCAGCTCGGGCGGGTGCCGAGCAGACCGATGGCGCCGGTCACGTAGGGCAGGTCGTCGGGCAGAACATCCTTGCCCAGCAACGCCTTCGCCACCCCGGCGCCGGTCAGCTCGGCGACCTGGCGCACCTCGTCGGCGGCGTTGCGCGCGCCCTGGCCGACGAGGATCGCGACCTTCTTGCCGGCGTTGAGCACCTCGGCCGCCCGCCCGATCTCGTCCTCGGCGGCCACCGCCACCGTCGACGGGTGGCTCGGCGGGCTGGAGGGCACCTGCTTGAACTCGTGCCGGGGCGGCTGGTACTCCTGCTCCTGCACGTCGGCCGGGATGATCAACGCGGCCGGCGCGCGGGCCGCCTGCGCGGTGCGCATCGCCCGGTCCAGCGCGTTGGGCAGCTGCTCGGCGACGTTCACCTCGACCAGGTACTCGCTGGCCACGTCCTTGAACAGCGACTGGAGGTCGACCTCCTGCTGGTAGGCGCCGCCCATGGCGCTGCGCGCGGTCTGGCCGACGATCGCCACCACCGGGACGTGGTCGAGCTTGGCGTCGTAGAGACCGTTGAGCAGGTGGATCGCCCCCGGCCCGGACGTCGCCACGCACACCCCCACCCGGCCGGAGAACTTGGCGTAGCCCACGGCCGCGAGCGCGGCCGTCTCCTCGTGGCGCGTCTGCACGAACCGGGGCCGGTCCCCCGCCGCGCCGAACGCGACGACGATGCCGTTGATCCCGTCGCCCGGGTAGCCGAACACCTGCTCGACACCCCAGTCCCGCAACCGCTCCAGCAGGTAGTCGCCCACCGTGGTACCCATCGGAAACCTCCCGTCCAAGCCGGCTGGCTACCCGGTGCGGGCCGTGACTATGCGGCCCGGTCGTGGGTACCCGACCGGTATGGAGCGACCGAACGCCTTCCAGTGGGTGCACTACGCCTTCGGCGGCCGGCTGCCCGAGCGGTACCGGGACTGGGTGCTCCACGACACGACCTCCCGCACCTGGGTGGTCCGCTTCGTGGTGCGGGTCCTGGCCGAGACCGTGCCGTGGCTGGTCGCCGGGTTCGTGCTGCTGGAGCTGCTGACGCCGCTGCCGGCCGGCCTGATCCTCGGCGCGCTGGCGATCGCCCTGGTCACGACCCTGTACTTCACGATCACCAGCGCCGACGAACTCACCGAGGCCCGCCTGGTCAAGCACGGCTTCCCGGCCGGAACGGGCAAGGCCACCCGCGCCGCGCGGCACTAGGCGGCACCACCGAGCAGCGACAACAGGAGAGCGACAACAGGAGAAGGAGACATGATCAGGAACCTGCTCGACCGCCTCCGCCGGCGACTCGGCGGCGGGTCCGGTGACCTGCCCGCCGACACGCCGCGACGGTCGGCCGGGGACGACGACTTCGCCCAGGAACACAGCCGCCCGACCTTCGCCGACGAGCCGTCGACCGAGGGCCCGGACGAGTCGGTGCCCCGGGGTCGCGGCGGTGCCGGGGGCATGGACCCGCGCTAGGCGGGGATCGGCAGGGCGCCCAGGGCCAGTTCGGTGTTGAGCATCGCGGCGGTGGTCGCGGCGGCACCGGCCGAGGAGATGACGTTGGCCATCGGGTCGACGACGTTGCCCGCGGCCCAGACCCCGGGGACCGAGGTGCGGCCCACGGAGTCGACCTCGACCCAGCCACGGTCGGTGACCGCACAGCCCAGGGCGCGCAGCAGGCCGTCGACCGGGACGAAGGTCGGGGCGGCGAACAGCGCGGTACGTGGGACCAGCCGGCCACCGGCCAGTTCGACGGCCCGCAGGCGTCCGCCGGCGGCGACCACGCGGGTCACCGTGGCGGTCTCGACGGCGATGCCCTTGCCGGCCAGGCGGGCCAGGTCGTCGGGGCCGGGCTGGTAGCCGTCGGTGAACAGGACGGTGTCGCGCGACCAGCCCTGGATCAGGACAGCCTTGTCCACGCCCTGCGGCCCGCTGGCCAGCACGCCCAGCGGCTGGTCGGCGACCTCGTAGCCGTGGCAGTACGGGCAGGCGACCACGTCGGTGCCCCACAGCGGCGCCAGACCGGGGATGTCGGGCAGGTCGTCACGCAGGCCGGTGGTGACCAGCAGGCGGCGCGCGGTCAGCGCCGGCCCGGCGCCCAGGTCGACGGTGAAGCCCTCGGACACGGCGTCGATCTCGCCGTCGATCTCGCCGACGATCTCGCCGACGATCACGCCGACGACCTCGTCGTCGATCAGATCGACGCCGTAGCCGGCGACCTCGCGGCGGCCGATGGCGCGCAGGTCGGCCGGGGGCAGGCCGTCGCGGGACAGGTAGCCGTGCATGGCGGTGGCCGGGGCGTTGCGCGGGTGGCCGGCGTCCACCACCGCCACCCGTCGCCTGGCCCGGCCGAGCATCAGGGCGGCGGACAGGCCCGCGGGGCCGCCACCCACGATCAGTACGTCGTACATCGACGATCACCTCCACCGACACCCTGCGCCACCCGTTTCGACAATGACAACCTTTGTTGCCGATACTGGGAACATGGACCAGATCGAGAACACCCTCGCCGAGGTCGGCCGCCGGCTGCGCCGGATCCGCGCCGAACGCGGCGTCACGCTCACCGAACTGGCCGCGTCGACCGGCATCTCCAAGTCGACCCTCTCCCGGCTGGAGTCCGGCCAGCGCCGGCCCAGCCTGGAGCTGCTGCTGCCGATCTCGGCCGCCCACCAGGTCCCGCTCGACGAACTGGTCGGCGCGCCCAAGGTCGGCGACCCGAGGGTCCGGATGGACCCGCGCCGGGTCGGCGACCGCACGGTCGTCGCGCTGACCAGGCAACCCGGCGGGCCCCAGGCATACAAGATGATCATCCCGCCGAGCCGGACCGCGCCCGAGCCGCGCACCCACGAGGGCTACGAGTGGCTCTACGTGCTCTCCGGCCGGCTGCGGCTGATCCTCGCCGACCACGACGTCGTGCTCGCCCCGGGCGAGGCCGCCGAGTTCGACACCCGCCTGCCGCACTGGTTCGGCGCCGCCGACGACACCCCGGCGGAGATCCTCAGCCTGTTCGGCAAGCAGGGCGAACGCATGCACGTCCGCGCCCGACCAAAACGGGACTAGGCGCTGTCGAGGAAGTCGAGATCGACCAGCGGGCCGTCCGGCATGACGGCCGGACGGCCCGGTGCGCGCGGGTCACGCGAACAACGTCAGTCCTGTTCGGCGCGGACACACGCCTCACGGGCGGTGGCCGGGGGAACCTGCGTCCACGTCAGTAGGTTGCGATAGAAATCCTGATTCCCCTGTTCTGCCGCGTCGCAGGCGTCGACGCGGGGTTGGTTGGGCGGAACCCTGCGCCTTCCAGGTACTCCAGGCAGTCCGACGTGGTGGCGCTGGCCGGGGCGGCCACCAGGACGGGCAGGACGGCGGCGGCCGCGGTGACCACCGCGACGGCGAAACCTCGAACACTCAAGGACATCACGTTTTTCCTTCGCGAATTCTCCGCCGGGGAGCGTTCCCACCGGCGGACGGTTCGGTTCGAACACGTCGAGTGTCAGGCGGCAGAGGCGCCGACCACTGTGGACGGCGGAGTGAATCCGGTGTTCGATCAGGTAGACACCGCGCGGCCCGTTCTCTGGCCAGAAGGGTGCCGACGATCCGCTCGGTGACCAACGCGAGCGTCGCACCCAGGGTGAACCCGCCGAGCGTGCCGAAACCGCCGTAGCGGCCGCGTCCGCGGTCCGGTGCGTACGGCCCAACCTCCTGCCGAGCCGTCCAGCTGCCGAAGCGTCAAGCACTCGGCGGACTACCCGACAGGAGGTTGGGCGAAACGTCACGACGTGTAGACCTCGAACTCGTAGAGCCGCGCCGCGGGATCGGTGTCCTGGGTGGGATCCAGGACGCTGACCCGCACGTATCTGGCGCTGGTCCTGGTGACCGCGTGCGTGCTCACGTCGGCGGTGTTGCCGCGCACCGCCGCCACGGTCGTCCAGTCCGTCCCGTTGGTACTGACCTGGAGGTCGTAGTCCCGGGTGTTGAACTTCGCCGGTTCACCGCCCGCGCCGGCGTGGCGCAGCACGAACCGCCCGACCTCGCGGGCCGCGCCGAGGTCGACCCGCAGCCACGGCGACGCCCCGAGCGAGCACCACTTGTCGGCGTTGCCACCGGACACGCTGCCGTTGACCGCCTTGGCCGCGCCCTCCGACGCCGCACACGCGCTGTCGGCGGTCGCCGGCTGGTTGAGCGCCAGGTTGACCACCGCCGGCGCGTCGTCCCTCGCCTGCTCGAACCGCTCGGTCCAGTAGGCCGTGCGGTCCAGGTAGGCGGTCTCGGCCTCGGCACCGGTCCTGCCGTAGGCGCCCTCGAAGGTCTGGTACCCGAAGCCGGCCGGCGGGGTGCTGCTCGCCGGTTCGATCGTCGAGCCCTCGTGCCACTCGTTGAACGAGGTCACCGAGACCCAGGTGGGCACGCCGCCCTTGGTGGGGTCCAGGGCGTTGCCCCACTGCTGGTCGTACATCCCACCGTTGGCCCGCCCGACGGTCGGCGTGGTGTTGCCGGGCACCGCGCGGTCGTCGATGTAGCCGGGCGCGACCGACGGCGACCAGACCAGGCCGTTGGCCTTGGCGTACTCGCCGGCGTTCTCCCAGCCCGGCGCGGTCGCGCCGGCGATCCCGTCGTAGGTGTACAGGCCGGAGAAGTGGGCGATCCGGGAGGTGTCGGTGGTCTGCGCGAGCACCACCGCCTCGTCGGTGACCTCGTCCAGCGCCGCCCAGTCCGCGTCGGGCACCGACAGGCTGGAGAACACGTAGAAGGCGTTCTTGTCGCCGTGCTCGGCCGACCGGTAGAACGCCGGATGGTTGCCGTAGGTGGCGTTGATGTACTCGATGTCGTCCACGGTGGACGCGGCGGACCGGCCGGTGTAGGGCTCCAGGTGCCAGGCGACCTTGATGCCGTGGCGCTGCGCGGCGTCCATCACGCCCCGGGCCAGACCGTCCTCATAGGACCCCTGACCCCACCAGCTGTACACGATCACCCCGGCACCGGAGCGGACCACCCACTCCATGTGCCGCTCGACCACCCCGGTGAAGTCCCCGGAGTCGTACGGGCCGGCCGTGGGGTAGAAGTCCGCGCCGATGTCGTCGGGGGGCGTGCGCCCGCCCTGCTGCCAGTGCCGCCAGCCACCGTTGACCTGCGGGCTGCCGTACCACGGGTAGTAGAACAAGTGCACGTTCGGCGACAGCTCCGCCGCCGGCTCCTCCGGGGCGGTCACCCCCGGCCCGACGAAGTCGACCCAGTTGACGTTGAACAGCCCGCCGCCGTTCTGCGTGCCCTCCGGCGGCCGGGCCACGAAGTACACCGGCGCCGAGGCCGTGCTGGCGGTGAGGTTCGCCATCACGTCGGCGTAGACCTGCCAGCCGGCGGTGACCGGCACGGTCGCCGTGCCCAGCAGGGTCCCGGTCGGCGAACCGGAGCGGATCTCCACCCGCCCGCCGACACTGCCCGACGCCGCGCGCAGCCGCACCGAGGTGACGCCGGACAGGTTCGCCGGGGCGAAGGACCACCAGTCGCCGTCCTCGACGAAACCGATGTTCTGGCCGCCGCCGGCGGTGTCACCGGTCGCCTCGGCCACCACGCCCGGGTCCCCGCCGGCACCCGAGCCGTCGACCCGGCCGGTGTCGGTGAAGTACTCCGCCTGCTTGCGCTTGGGCTGCAACCGGATCAGCGAGCTGCCCGGCAGGCCGCCGGAGTCGGTGTAGCTGGCCTCCAGCACGGCGAACAGGTCGGCGTCGGCGCCGTGCCCGTCGCCCATCGAGGTCTCGATGGTGCCCGAGCAGCCGTGGGCCTGCTGGATCGGGTGGGCGTGCTCGTCGTGGCCGAGGAAGTACTGCACCAGCACCCGCGAGCAGTCGATCTGCCCGTCCTCGGGGTCGGTGACGTCCACCGTGAAGGCGACCTCGTCGCCCCACTCGAAGAACCCGCCGTCGGGCGGTGCGGTGAGCCGCACGGCCGGCGCGGTGTTGCCGACGGTGATCGGCACGTTCGCCACGCCGGTCAGCCCACCGGGGTCGGTCACCGTCAGCTGCGCGGTGAAGGTCCCCGTGGCGGTGTAGGTGTGTGACGGGTTCGCCGAGGTCGACGTGGCGCCGTCACCGAAGTCCCAGCGGTAGGTGATCGGCTGGCCGTCCGGGTCGCCGGAGCCCGCGCTGGAGAACTGGACGGCCAGCGGCGCCGAACCGCTGGTCGGCTGACCGGTGGCGACCGCGACCGGCGACCGGTCGGAGCTGCTGTGGTCGATGCGGTACACGCCGGAGTCGTCGTTGTTGCCGCCGAAACCGGTGCCCCACTCGATCAGGTACAGCGCGCCGTCCGGGCCGAAGTCGAAGTCCATCGGCCGGATGGTGGAGATGTCGGGCAGCAGCCGCTCGATGCCGTCCAGCGTCGTGCCGTCGTCACCGACGTCCAGCGCGTACAGCTTGGACTGGTTCCACTCACCGAAGATCGCCTTGCCGTCCAGGTCGGCCGGCCACTTGCGGTCCGAGGACAGGTTCGGGTCGTAGCGGTAGACCGGGCCGGCCATCGGCGCGCCGCCCCCGCCGATCTGCGGGAAGTCCGGGTTGCCGTCGTAGTCGTAGTGCACGGTCGCCGGGATGGCCGGCGGCAGGGTGCGCTGGCCGGTGTTGTTCGGCGAGTCGTTCACCGGCGCGGCGCAAGTGAACGCCGGGCCGGACGGGCCGTCGGGGAAGGTGTAGTCCCGGTAGGCGGCGTTGTTCCCGGTGCAGTAGGGCCAGCCGTAGTTGCCGGGCCGGTCCACGATGTTCCACTCGACGGTGTTGCCGGGACCCCGGTCGGGGTTGGCCTGGCCGGCGTCCGGGCCGTAGTCGGCGACGTAGAGGGTGTCGGTGCCCGGGTCGACGCCGATGCGGAACGGGTTGCGCAAGCCCATCGCGTAGATCTCCGGGCGGGTCGACGCGGTGCCCGGCGCGAACAGGTTCCCGGCCGGCACGGTGTAGGTGCCGTCGGGCTCGGGGTGGATCCGGATCACCTTGCCGCGCAGGTCGTTGGTGTTGCCCGAGGAGCGCTGGGCGTCGAAGTCGGCGCGGCCGGAGCGTTCGTCGATCGGCGTGTAACCGCCGGACTCGAACGGGTTGGTGTTGTCACCGGTGGCCAGGTACAGGTTCCCCTGGGTGTCGAAGGTCATCGTGCCGCCGGCGTGGCAACAGGTGTTGCGCTGGGTGGTGACCGTCAGCAGGGCCTTCTCGCTGGCCAGGTCGAGGGTGTCGCCGCTCATCGTGAAGCGGGACAACAGGTTCCTGGGCGCGCCACCGGCGGGCGCGTAGTAGAGGTAGACGAACTTGTTGGACGCGAAGCCGGGGTCGAGGGTGATGCCCAGCAGGCCGTCCTCGTTGCCGGTGAACACCGGCAGGGTGCCGGCGGTGACGGTGGTGTTGGTGTCCGGCTTGATGATCCGCAGCCGGCCGTCGCGCTCGACGTAGAAGACCCGGCCGTCGGGCGCGACGTCGAGCTCCATCGGGTTGTTGGTGTTGCTGTCGAGGGTGACCTTCTCGAAGCCCTCGGCGCGCGGCGCGCCACCGCACTCGGCGCCGGGTTGGCCGGCCGCCGAGCGGATCCCGCCGAGCAGGTGGGTCAGGAACTCGGGTTCGGCGTAGGACTGCTGGGTGTGGCCGCCGCCGGTGTACCAGGAGCGGCCGCCGTCGTGGCCGTGGCACCAGGCGATCGGGTGGTCGCCCATCGCGCCGCCGCCGGGCGAGTACGTCGACTCGTCCAGGCTGGCCAGCACGTGCACGTCGGCGCGCGGGTTGTCGCGGAAGTTGTACCACTCGTCGTGGCGGGTCCAGCGGGCCGGCAGGTGGGCGGTCGAGGCGTGCTGGCGGTCCTCGACGTCGATGGTGGCGTTCTGGTTGGCGGGGTGGGAGGCGAAGTAGGCGCCGACGAGGTCGCCGTACCAGGCCCAGTCGTACTCGGTGTCCGAGGCGGCGTGCACGCCGGCGTAGCCGCCGCCGGCGCGGATGTAGCGCTCGAAGGCGGCCTGCTGGGTTCCGTTGAGCACGTCGCCGGTGGTGGACAGGAAGACCACTGCGTCGAAGCGGCCGAGGTTGGCGTCGGTGAAGGCGCCGGCGTCCTCGGTGGCCTCGACGGTGAAGTCGTTCTGGGCGCCGAGCTGCCGGATGGCGGCGATGCCGGTCGGGATGGAGTCGTGCCGGAAACCGGCGGTCTTGCTGAACACCAGGACCGAGAAGGCGGCGCGGGGCGCGGCCGACGCGGCGGCGAACTGGCTCGGGGTGAGGACGAGGGTCAGGACCAGAGCAAGGATGGCGATCGGATGTATGCGGGGGCGGATACGACGTCTGTGTCGCAGCATGAAGGTCTCCGGCTTCGTGCAGGGGAACGGACAGCCGAACGATTACGTCGAGCCTAGCCCCGATATCCGCAAGAAGTCTATGCGTTCATAGTAAGAATGCGACTTACATACGCAAGTAAGACTCCTGGCCATTCGGCTTGTGCATGATCGGCCGATCGGCCGAGGCGCACCGGGTCCCAGTGGCCATCTGCCCGAAGTGCCGAGGTGCCGCACTACTCCAGGCTGTGCCCCCACGGACATCGGACCATTGGCGAAGGGGAGAAGCAAGGTGCACACGGAACCGCCGCTGCTGAGCGGCCGGGGGCTGGTGAAGCGCTACGGCAGTCAACGCGCCCTCGACGGCGTCGACATCGACATCGCCGCCGGTGAGGTGCTGGCGATCGTCGGCCCGTCCGGCTCGGGGAAGACCTCGCTGCTGCACGTACTGGCCGGCATCCTGCGTGCCGAGGAGGGCGAGATCAGCCTTGCGGGGCAACGCATCGACCAGCTGGGCGAGACCCGGCGCAGCGAGTTGCGGCGCAGCGAGTTCGGCTTCGTCTTCCAGTCGGGGATGCTGGTGGCCGAGCTGACCGCGCGGGAGAACGTGGCGCTGCCGCTGCTGTTGGGCGGGCGCCCCAAGGAGACGGCGATGGCCGCGGCGACCGAGTGGCTGGAGCGTCTTGGCCTGCGCGGCAAGGAGGACCGCCGGCCGGGCGAGCTGTCCGGCGGCGAGGCGCAGCGGGTGGCGATCGCGCGGGCGATCACCCACCGCCCGAAGGTGATCTTCGCCGACGAGCCGACCGGCGCGCTGGACACCCGGACCGGCAAGGACACGGTGAGCGCGTTGATCGACTCGGCCAGGGTCACCGGCACCGCGGTGATCATCGTGACCCATGACCGCGAGCTGGCGGCGTCGCTACCGCGCACGGTGTCATTGCGTGACGGGCGGATCGAGGCCCAGCCGGTGGCGGCCCGGTGAACCCGGTCGCCCTTGCCCTGCGGGTGTTGCGCGCCGACCGGCGTACCCAGGTCGCCACGCTGCTCACCGCCGCCGGGGTCGCCGTGGCGACCGCGCTGGTGCTGCTGCTGGCGAGCCTGCCGACGGCGACCGAGACCCGGGCCGAACGCGCACTGTGGCAGGACCCGTCGGCGGACATGTACTCCGCCGACGGCGGCCAGGTCAGCTGGCGCGCCACCACCGACGAGATCGACGGCCAGCCGATCACCCGGGTCGACGTGGCCCCCCTGGTGGACGTGGCCGACGTGGACCTGCCGCCCGGCGTCGACCGTCTCCCCGGCCCCGGCGAGATGCTCCGCTCCCCCGCCCTGGCCGAGCTGGCCGACAACCGCCCGGCCACCGAGTTGGCCGACCGTGTCGCCGCCACCCCGGTCGGCCTGCTCGGCGACGAGGCCCTGCGCTTCCCCGAACAGCTCGTGGTGCTGGTGGGCCACACCCCCACCACCATGCCGTCCTACCCGGCGAACCTGACCGCGCTCACCGGCGGCGACGCGCAGGCGGACCCGTTGCTGTCCCTGCTGTCCGGGGTGGGCCTGGTGGTGCTGCTGGTACCCAGCCTGGTGCTGGTGGCCTCGGCGTCGCGCCTGATCGCCGCCCGCCGCGAACGCCGGCTGGCGGCGCTGCGCCTGGCCGGCGCGACCCCTGCCCAGGTCACCGGCATGGTGGCCGCCGAAACCGGCCTCGCCGCCGTGGCCGGCGCGGTGCTGGGGGTGGCGATCTCCCCCCTGCTGCACCGCCTGGCGACCCTGGTCCCGTGGAGCGGCGGCACCTGGTACCCCGGCGACTTCGCCCTCGGCCCGCTGACCGTCGCGCTGATCGCGGTGCTGCTGGTGGCCCTGGTGGTGGCGGCGTCCGTGGCCGGCCTGCGCCGCGTGGTCCGCACTCCGCTGATGGCGGCCGGCGGCCACACCCGCCGCCCCCTGTCGGTGTGGCGCCTGTTGATCGTCCCGGTGGCCGTGGCCCTGTTCTTCCTGGCCCTGACCTATGCCGGCGAGTCCAGCACGATCCTGCCGGTACTGGCGGCCCTGGCCGTCCTGATGTGGTCCCCGACCGTGGTGGGCCCGTGGCTGACCTCGGCGTTGGGCGGCGTGTTCGTCCGCGTCTGGCGCCGCCCGTCGGCGCTGCTGGCCGGTCGCCGCCTGCGCGACGACCCGAAGGCGGCCTACCGCGCGTCCGCCGGCGTGGTCCTGGCCACGTTCGCCGGCTCGATGGCCCTCACGGTCATGCCGAACCTGGAGAACGAGGCCGGCTACTACAGCCAGTTCCGCGACGACGTCACCTACCTGAACACCACGGAAGACCGCGCCCCCCAGATCGTGGCGGCGGTCAACGACCGGCTGGCCCCCCTGAACACCCAGGTGTCCAGAGTGGACGAAGGCCAACTGGCCGACGGCAGCGTCGCCACCATCGCCACCTGCCAGGACGCCAAGAGGGTGTTCGACGGCCTGGAGTCCCTCCCCTGCCAGGACACCCCCGCGATCTACACCGGCGGTCCCACCGTGGAACTGGCCGAAGGCCAACTGCCCCCCGATGCCCCGGTGGTGCCGCTGGACACGAGCCTGACCCTCATCGACCCCGCCCTGTGGCCCGAGTCGACGCCGCGACTGGCGGTGAGCGTCGCCGTCCCCGCCACCGAATCCACCCGAACCGCCATCCGCACCGCGTTGCTGGCCGGCTCGGACGGCGAACAGGTCATCAGCCGAGAGATGGACCGCAGCGACGAGAACACCCAGCTGTCCGACCTCCGCCGAGTCACGATCATCGGCCTGGTCACGGCGTCGCTGCTGGCAGGCGTCAGCGCCGCGATCGCCACCGCCGGCTCGGTGATGGACCGCCGCCGCACCTTCGGAGCACTGATGGCCGCCGGAACACCGGTCCGAACACTGGCCAGAGCCCTGCGAGCCGAAGCCGCCCTACCGGCCCTGGTGGCCACCATCGGCGCCGGCACCCTGGGCACCATCGTCGGGGTGGGCCTGTTCGGCCTGGTGTCCAGCGCCCCGGTGGTCCTCAGCCCCTGGCTGGCGGCCCCCATAGCCCTCGGCGCGCTGGTGGCACTGATCGCGGCCTCGGTCTGCTCCCCCGCCCTACGCCGAGTCCGGGCGGAACCCCTGGCCGAGGAATAACAGGAGACAAGCTCCAGGTGGCGGTGGGCTCTTGTCGGGAACCGCCGCCACCAGTCACCCACACCTCACAAATCCACAACCCAAACACAAACCCCGGTACACAAACCCCCGCCCACTCCGGCAGGGGGTCGGCAAAGTCGATCACCCAGTTGATGGGGCGGGCACGGTCTCGTTGATCATGTGATTGCTGATGTCC
>NZ_MSIF01000022.1 GCF_001921215.1 Actinophytocola xinjiangensis | reverse complement strand
GGCGATCAGCTCGGCGGCCGAGGTGAGCAGGGTGAGGCTGCCGGTGGCCAGCGTCCGGCGGCCCCGCGCCATGGCCGCGCCGGCGCGGCGGTCCAGCGCGAGCGCGACGGCCGGTGCACCCAGTCCGGCCGCCGCGGCCGCGATGACGAGCGTGATCGCCGCCGCCGGCAGGATCGCCAGCTGGACGAGCACGGCCGCCACGATCACCAGCCCCGCCGTCAGCGGCGGGGTGAGCACGCGGGGGGTGAGGTCGCGCACGGTGTCCACGTCGTGGGCCAGGCCGTCGGCGCGCTGGGCCGGACGCAGCCGGCGCCACAGCCGCACCCGGTGCTCACCGGCCGCGCGGAACGCGGCGTCATGGGTGACCAGGCGTTCGGCGTAGCGCAGGACCGCCCGGCCGAGGCCGAACGCGCGGACGCCGACGACCGCGACCGACAGCGTGAGGATCGGCGGCTGCTGGGAGGCCTTGGCGATCAGCCAGGCCGAGGTGACGGTCAGCGCCACCCCGGCGATCAGCGCCGCCGCGCCCAGTGCCGCGCCGGCCAGCAGCCGGGGCGTGAGCAGGGTCCGCAGGCGGGCCCGGCCGGTGCCGGCGGGAACCTCGACCGTCTCCCTGACCGCCCGCCCCACGACGTCCACCGCGGGCTCCGCGGTGTGGTGGCTGGCGACCACCACCGCCGCGCCGGCCCGCGCCGCGCGCTCCACGGCGGCCATCACCCGGCCGGCGGTCACCGGATCCAGGTGCGCGGTCGGCTCGTCGAGCAGCAGTAGCGTCGCGCCACGGCGAACCCGCAGCAGCGCGCGGGCCACCGCGACCCGCTGCCGCTCGCCCGCCGACAGGCCGCCCGCCGGGCGGTCCGCCAGATGCTCGGCGGCCACCTCGGCCAGCACCGCCCGCGCCTGCCCGGGATCGGCGTCGGCGGCCTGGCGCAGCTCGGCCAGCACCGTCGGCGCGGTGAGCGTCGGATGCTGCGGGACCCAGGCGACGGTCGCCAGCCAGGCCCGAGGGTCGAGGGTGTGCAGCGGGACACCGGCGACCTCGACCGTGCCGGCCGTGGGCGTCACATAGCCCAGCAGGACCGCCAGCGCCGTCGACTTCCCCGTGCCGCTGGGCGAGCGCAGGTACGTGACCTGCCCTGGGCGGGCGGTGAACGACAGCCCGGCCGGCGCGTCGACCTCGCGGCGGCGCACCCGCAGGCCGCTGACCACGACCTCGCCCCGGGGCGGCGGCGTGGTCGGCACCGGGGCGGGCACCGGAAGTTCGGCGACCCGGCGGGCCGCCTCCAGCCCGTCCTGCGCGGCGTGGTGCGCGGCGCCCGCGGCCCGCAGCGGCGCATAGCACTCCGGGGCGAGCAGCAGCACGAACAGGCCGACCCACAGCCCGAGATCCCCGGACACCAGACGCACGCCGATGATCACGGCGACCAGCGCCACCGACAGCGTCGCGATCAGCTCCAGCACCAGCGCCGAGGCGAACGCCACCCGCAGGGTGTCCATCGTGGACCGCCGGTGGGCGTCGGAGACCGCGCGGACCACCCCCGCCTGCGCGGGCGCCCGACCGAACGCGGTGAGCACCGGCAGCGCCCTGACCAGCTCCAGGAACCGGCCGGACAGCCGCGCCGTCGAGTCGGCGGCCGCCGCCACCCGGTCGCGGGTGTGCAGACCGACCAGCGCGGCGAACACCGGCACCAGCGGCAACGTCAACGCCACGACCACCGCCGATGGCCAGTCGGCCACCAGCAGCGCCGCGCCCACCCCCAACGGCAGCACCGCCACGTTGACCAGCGCCGGCAGATAGCCGGTGAAGTACTCGTCCAGCGCGTCCAGGCCCCGGGTCGCCACGGTCGTCAACCGCGCCGGACCGGCCGCGACGATCCACTCCGGACCGGCGGCCAACGCCCGGTCGGTCAGCGTGGACCGCAGCTCCTCCTTCGCGCCGGCCGCCGCGCGGGCCGCCACCACCTGGGTCGCCCAGCCCAGCACCGCCCGGGCAACCACCGCGCCGGCCAGCAGCGCCAGCCGACCGGCGACCGGCTCCCCCGTGCCGCCCACCACCCCCGCCAGCAGCGTCGCCACCGCGAAGGCCTGCACGACCAGGGCCACCGCGTGCCCGGCCGCCAGCACCGCGCAGCCGGCCAGCGCCCGGCGGGTCACCCCCGACACCACCAGCCTCACGGCGCGTGCACCTCCGGGATGTGCCGGGTGCCGATGCGGCGGCGGAACACCCAGTACGTCCAGCCCTGGTAGACCAGCACCGCCGGCGTGCCGAACGCGGCCACCCAGGTCATCACCGTCAGCGTGTACGGGCTCGACGCGGTGTCGGCGATCGTCAGCGAGAACGCCGGGTCCACTGTGGAGGGAAGGACGTTCGGGTACAGCGCGCCGAACCAGGTCGCGACGGTGCCCGCGATCACCACCCCCAGCGCGGCGAACGCCTGCCCCTCCCGGCCGGCGGCCAACCGCAGCCAGCCCAGGACCGCGGCCAGCGCCGCCAACCCCAGCGGCACCAGCGTCCAGCCAGACCCCTCGCGCACCTGCACCACCGCCAGCGTCGCCGCCAGCGGGGCCAGCGCCACCGGCGCGACCCGCAGCGCCAGCCGCCGCGCCCGCTCCCGCACCTCGCCCTCGGTCTTGAGCGCGAGGAACACCGCGCCGTGCAGCAACGCGAACCCGGCCACGCCCAGCGCCCCGACCAGCGTCTCCCACCGCAGCGCGGCGAACGCCGAGCCGACCCGGTCGCCCCGGGCGTCCAGCGGCAGCCCCAGCACGTTCCACGACAGCAGCAGCCCCACACCCAGCGCCGCCACCGCCGAGCCGCCGGTGATCACCGTGTCCCACAGCGCCCGCCAGCGCGCCGAGTCGATCTTCCCCCGGTACTCGAAGGCCACGCCGCGCCCGATCAACGCCAGCAGCACCAGCAACAGCGGCAGGTAGGCGGCGCTGAACAGGCCCGCGTACCAGCCGGGGAACGCCGCGAACGTCGCCCCGGCGGCGACGATCAGCCACACCTCGTTGCCGTCCCACACCGGGCCGATGGTGTTCACCAGCACCCGCCTGGTCCGCTCGTCGCGGCCGAGCACACGCAGCAGCATGCCGACCCCGAAGTCGAACCCCTCCAGGAACAGGTAACCCAGCCACAGCACGGCGATCAGCACGAACCACAGCGTCGCGAGATCCATCACGAACTCCCGGCTCAGTAGGCGAACGACAGCACGTCGTCGTCCTTGTCGTCCTTTGTGGATTCATCCTCGGGCGGCAGCACGGCGTCGACCCCGCCGCGCACGTAACGCCGGATCAGCACCACCTCGACCACCGCCAGCAGCCCGTAGACCAGCGTCAACGCGATCAGCGAACCGAGGACCTCGCCGACGGTCAGCCCCGACACCGCCTGCGCGGTGAACATCCACACACCGTCCACACCGGTCGGATTGGGTGCCACCACGAACGGCTGGCGGCCCATCTCGGTGAAGATCCAGCCGAAGCTGTTGCCCAGGAACGGGGTGGCGATCGCGGCCAGCGCCAGCCGGGGGAACCACCGCGTTCGCGGCACCCGCCCGCGTCGGGTCACCCACCACGCCAGCACCCCCACGGCGGCCCCGATCGCCCCGAAGCCGATCATCAGCCGGAAACCCCAGTAGGTGACCGGCAGGTTCGGCACGTAGTCGATCGGCTGGCCCGACAGCTCACCGAGCCGCTCGTCGACCGGGTAGAACTCGCCGTAGCGCTCGCGGTACTGCTCGACCAGGTCGTTGACGCCGAGCACCTCCGAGTCGAGATCCCCGTTGGCCAGGAACGACAACAGCGCCGGCACGGTGATCGACTTGACGTTCTCGCAGTCCGGGCTGGACACGTCACCCACGGCGAACACCGAGAACCCGGCCGGCTGCTCGGTGTGGCACAACGCCTCCGCCGACGCCATCTTCATCGGCTGCTGCTCGAACATCAACCGCGACTGCAGATCCCCGCTGACCGCCAGCCCCGCGAAGGCCACCACCCCGACCAGCGTCCCCAGCCGCAGCGAGGCGCGCCACACGTCACTGTCTTTCGTGGAGCCGTCCTTCGCGGAGCCGTCCTTCGTTGACCTCCACAGGTGCCAGGCGGCGATACCCACCAGGAACGCGCCGGCCACCGCGAACGCCCCCGCGACGGCGTGCGGGAACGCGGCCAGCACCGTCGAGTTCCCCAACACCTCCCAGATCGAGGTCAGCCGGGGCCGCCCGTCCACCATCTCCACCCCGACCGGGTGCTGCATCCACGAGTTCGCCGCCAGGATGAAGTACGCCGACACCACGGTGGCCAGCGAGAACGCCCACACACAGGCCAGATGAACCCGCTTCGACAACCGATCCCACCCGAAGATCCACAACCCGAGGAAGGTCGACTCGACGAAGAACGCGATCAGCCCCTCCATCGCCAGCGGCGCCCCGAACACGTCCCCGACGAAGCGGGAGTACTCACTCCACGCCATCCCGAACTGGAACTCCTGGACGATCCCGGTGACCACCCCCATCGCGAAGTTGATCAGCAGCAGCTTGCCCCAGAACTTCGTCATCGCCAGATAACGCCGGTTGCCGGTGCGCACCCAGGCCGTCTGCATGCAGGCGACCAACACCGACAGGCCGATCGTCAACGGCACCATCAGGAAGTGGTAGACGGTCGTGATGCCGAACTGCCACCGCGCGAGGTCGAGTACGTCCACAACCACCACCCTGGTGCGCCCCCGGCAGGGCCGCCAGCGCTGGCGGTCCCGGTAACGGCGGGACCAAGGTCCCGCCGAACCTGGCAGCCCGGGCACCGCCGGGAGGACACTGGAGTGGTGAGCACGCTGACCGAGACCCGTCGGCCGATCCAGCCCGGCACCCGGCTGTGGGAGGAAACCGGCCTGATCACGTTCTCGCTGACCACCGGCGCCGCGTTCGCCCTGCAGGTCATGCACCCGTCGGTCGGCGCCGTCGTCGGCGAACACTCGGTGTTCCGCACCGACGCCGTCGGCCGCGCCCGACGCAGCATCGCCTCCGTCATGACCTGGGTGTACGGCGGCCAGGACGCACTGAGCGAGGCCGACCGGTTACGCACCATGCACGCCCCCCTGACCACCACCGCCCCCGACGGCGTCCGGCACCGGGCGCTCGCGTCCGGCCCGTGGGCGTGGATCCTGCTGACCGCGCCCTACGCGTACAGCACCGGCGCGCGCTACTTCTCCCGCCACCCCCTGACCCCGGCCGACGCCGAGGCGTTCTACGCCGAACTACGCCAACTCATGCGCAACCTGCACGTGGCGGAGAAGGAGATCCCGCCGACCTACACCGCCTACCAGGCAAAATTCGACGACATGCTGGCCAACACGCTGGTCGCCCACCCCACGGTCTACGAGTTCCTCCACGCCAGCCGCCGAATCCCACCGCCGCCGGCCCTGCCGGCAGCGCTGCGCCCACTGTGGCGAGCGGCCACGGCCCTGCCCGGGCGGGTCCAGCACTTCGTCACCGTCGGCACCCTGCCCGAACCGGCCCGACAGATCCTGGGCCTGACCTGGACCGACCGGGACGAGCGACGCCTGCGGCGGCTGGGCAGGGTGGTCGCGACCGTGGTCCCGCTGCTGCCCGAACGCCTGCGCTACTTCCCGATCGCCTACGAGGCCCGGCGGGTGGAACGCGCCAAGGGCGCCCTACGCCGCGCCCTCGACCGCCGCCCCCGCTGACACCCGCCCCTTCCACTCGCTCCCCCAGTTGTCCACAGCCCCACCGACAACCGCCGTACCCGCCCCTCCCCCGAATAGAATGGCCTTGAGGGGTGCCCCCGGGAGGGTGGGGGTTTGTGTACGGGGTCTGTCGACGGCGGTTTGATGGCGGGGTTGATGGCGGGGTTGATGGCGGGGTTGATGGCGTGTCCGGCCTCTGTGCTGGGCGAACTGTGGTGCCGGGTCAGCGGGCCGCGCCGCACGGACCGGCGACGCCCGCCCCAGCACGCCAGGGCTGTGTCGCGGGCGCGGCCGCTTCGGTCACCATGACGCCTTCTTGGCTTCTGCTGCCAGTGGTATCCGACCGTCCGGAAGTCCGGGCACCGTTCGTTCGACGACCGTGCTGACGAAGCCGGGCCTCGTCAGCCGTTGACGGTGGCGAGGTCCCAGAACAGGAGGCGGCCGGTGTGGTCGCCGGCGGCGACCGTGGTGCCGTCGGGGCTGATGGCGAGGCTGGTGATCTCGCCGTCGGCGAAGCCGGTGAGGTGGGCGAGGAGTTCGACGCCGGAGTCGGTGACCCGCAGGAGGTTGACCCGCTGGCGTTCTGGCACGGCGACCAGGTCGCCGTCCTCGTGGATCACCGGGGAGACGTAGCTGGCGGCGGGGGTGTCCAGGGACATCGTGGCCAGGCGTTCGCGGCGGGGCAGGTTCCAGAACTCCAGTTCGCGGGGGATGCCGGCGCTGTCGCGGGCGGCGCCGCCGACCAGCAGGGTCGCGTCGGCGCTCAACGCCACCGGGGTGTTGAGCTCGTCGAACCGGTCGACGGCGCGGACGGTCGTGGCGTTCCAGACGATCACGTGGCTGTCGCCGTCGAGGCCCACCTGCAGGACGGCGGCGACCAGGTCGCCCGCGGCGTTGCTGCCGATGGCCTCGATCGGGCCGGGCGCGCGGACGGAGCGGCGCAGGCTCGGGGTGGTGGAATTCCATTGCTGGAGCCGCCCGGAACTGCTTCCGCCGACCGCCGCGTCCGTTCCCGGGCGCCAGAACATCGAGGTCAGGTCACCGGCGAAGAACGTGCCGAACTCGTGATAGTCGGTCATGTTCCAGAACCGGACCTCGGAATCGTAGGTGCCGGTGACGAGAGTTTTCCCGTCGGGGCTGAACATTGCCGGGTAGCCGGCATCCGGCAATACCTTGATCGACGCCAGACTGTTCGCGTCCCAGATTCTGGTGGTGGAGTCGAACACCTCGTTCCCGGAGGTCACCACAAACCGTCCGTCGGGGCTGTAATCTATTTCTGCCACCCCAAGGGAACCGAAGTGACCGGTATCGAGAACGACCGGTTCGCCCAGTACCGGGGTTTTCGTCACGGATTCCACGGCGGGGACCTCGGTGATTCCGGCGAGCGGCGCCGACGCCGGGGTGAACACCGCCACGCAGGCCGCGACGACCGCCGCCCGCAGCACCGTCTTGCGCCACCGGGCCGGCCCGGCGCCGACCACATCGTGGCGTCGGCGGGGACGCGCGGGGCGCGCGGCGATGTCGGTGCGGCGCAACTGGTTGAGCAGTTCGAAGGCGAACGCCGCCGCGTGCGCGGCGGCCACCGGCTGCCAGTACCGGTCGGCATCGGCGTTCTTGTCGGTGAGCAGGTCGGAGATCCCCCGGACGATCAGCGGCTCGACCCCGGCATTGACATACGCGCCGTACAGAAAACCGTGCCCCTCCATCTCCACGGCGACCGCGTCGTCGCAAAACCGGTCGACGAGTTCGGCCACCGGGGAACCCTCGTGCGCGATGACCTTGGCCCCGGCCACCACCGGTTTGACGATCGCCACCGGCGTGACATCGCCGCGGTGGCGAATACGCCGCGACCACTCCCCCTGCCGGACAATCGCGTTCGACCGCTGCACCAGCCGGTGCGACGACGCGTAGGACCTCGTCCGGGGAATGTAGCCGTATTCGGTGTCCTTCCCGGACTCGTAGTCGTACACCCAGTTCGCGATGACGACATCACCGAGGCCGACGTCCTTGCGGCCACCGGCCACCCCGACGAAGAACACCACCTGCGGCGCGAACACCGAAATGGCCCGTTCCAGCTCGACACCGGCCGAGGTGTTTCCGGCGCCGGTCTCCACCAGCACGATTTTCCAGGTGTCCAGTTCGCCGACAAACGTGCCGGCCTCGTACAGCGTGCCGCGTTCTTCGTGTTCGACCAGCGTGCCGTCGAGATGTTCGCGAACGGCCCGGTATTCCATCGGAAGAGCAGTGCAGATCACCACGACAGGGTTATCACGCCGGAACCCGCGGGACACGACACAAAGATACCGGAATGCCTCCGCGACACCACCGGCGGGGAAATTCAGCGCAGCGCGTCGGCCACCGAGGCGGCCGCGGCGACCACCTTCGGACCCACCGTCGGCCCGTCCAACTCGTGGAAGGTGATCACCCCGACGCTGGCCCGCAGCCCCGGGATCCCGCGCACCGGCGCCGCGATCCCGGACGCGCCCGACTGCAGCTCACCGGCGGTGGCGATCCAGCCGGGGTCCTCGTCGCGCAGCCCGATGGCCTTGCCGGCAGCGCCCCGGCGCAGCGAATGCCGGGTGCCCACCCGGTAGGCCACGTGGTAGGTCGTCCACGACGGCTCGGTCACCGCGATGGCCTGCGCCTCGTCCCCGTCGGCCACCGTCAGGTGGGCGGTGGCGCCGACCGCCTCGGCCAGCTCCCGCAGCGCCGGCATGGCCGCCAGCCGCAGCTGCGGGGTGACCCGCGCGGCCAGCCGCAGCAACCCCAGGCCGAGCCGGACCTTCGACCCGTCCCGGCGCACCAGCCCGCGTTCGGCCAGCGGCACCAGCAGCCGGTACACCGCCGCGCGGCTCGCGCCGATGGCCGTCGCCAGTTCGCTGATCGTCGGCGCCTCCGACTCCGCGTCGGCCACCGCCTGCAGCAGCGCCAGACCCCGGTCCAGGGTCAGCGACGACTCCCGCCCGGCGGCGGCCGGCGGACGCTGGCCGCCGGCGCGCTGGGACGGCGTGATCGGTCGGATCGGTCGGGACACCGTCAGTCCTCGGCCGCCGGGAGGACCGTGCCGGCGACCTCCGCGAGGCCCACGACCGATCCGTCCTCGCCGGGCGCCGACGCGCTGATCACCACCGTGTCACCGTCCTCCAGGAAGGTCCTGGTCACGCCGTCGGCCAGGGTGATCTGGTCACGCCCGCCCCAGGACAGCTCCAGGAAGCAGCCGCGCTGGTCGCGTTCGGCGCCGGAGACCGTGCCGGAGGCGAACAGGTCACCCGGACGCACGGTGGCGCCGTTGACGGTCATGTGGGCCAGCTGCTGGGCGCACGAGTAGGCCATGTCGGCGAACTGCGGGCGGGCGACGACCGTGCCGTTCCAGGACACCGACAGCCGCAGGTCCAGGCCCCACGGGGAGTCCTCGACCAGGTAGGGCAGGCGGGGGTGGCCGGGGTCGGGCACCGCGACCCTGGCGACGGCCAGCGCGTCCAGCGGCGTCACCCAGGCCGAGACCGAGGTGGCGAACGACTTGCCGAGGAACGGGCCGAGCGGCTGGTACTCCCAGCCCTGGATGTCGCGCGCGGACCAGTCGTTGACCAGCACGACACCGAAGATGTGGTCGGCGACGTCGGAGGTCTTCACCCGCCGGGACACCGGGCCGCCGCAGACGAAGCCGACCTCGGCCTCGACGTCGAGCCGCCCGGTCGGCCCGAAGTGCGGCAGCGGGTTGCCGCGCCGCTGCCCGTGCGGGCGGACCACGTCGGTGCCGGAGACCACGACCGTGCCGGAGCGGCCGTGGTAGCCGACCGGCAGGTGGGTCCAGTTCGGCAGCAGCGGCTCGCCGTCGGGGCGCATGATCCGGCCGACGTTCTCCGCGTGGTGGCGCGAGCAGTAGAAGTCGACGTAGTCGCCGACGGTGAACGGCAGCGGGGTGCGCACCTGCGTCAGCGGCACCAGCCGCGCGTTCCCGGGCGTGGCCGACGCGCCGACCAGGTCCATCAGCCGTGACCGCAGCTCGCTCCACTCGGTGCGGGTCGCGGCCAGCAGCGGGTCCAGCGAAGCGCCGGTGACCAGCTCGGCCACGTCCCCGAGGTGGTCGGCGACCGTGTGCAGCGGCAGCGCGTGGTCCCCCACCCGCACCGCGACCCGAGGCCCGGACCCGTCGTCGACGACCCCATAGGGAAGCGTTTGCGGCCCGAAGGGCTGGTCAGCCGCGAAAGCCGGATCGTGAACCCAACTCACAGCAAACCCAACTCCTCGAGGTCGTTGACCGGGTCGGTCAGCGAGCAGGAGCCGTAGGAGGCGAACATGCTGCGCACGGCCAGCTGCTCGTCCTCGCTCAGGTGCTGGGCCTCGGTGGCCAGCGCCTTGCCGTCGGTGGTCTCCAGGGCCTCGTGGACCCCGGGGCCGACGCCGCCGGCGATCAGCCGCGCGGTGGCGATCAGCAGGTTGAGGAAGCCGTGGTGGGTGAACCCGGTCTCCTCGTCGACGTGCCGCACGGCGTTGTGCAGGCCGGCGGTGGCCTTGAACGACGCGTTGCCCTCGTTGATCACCCCGAGGAAGTCGGCCACCTCGGTCACGCTCGGGAAGTTCTGCTGGGAGACGCCGCCGCAGCGGATCTTGGGCCAGCTGCCGTGCTCGATCACCCGGCGCAGGCCGTCCAGCCAGCCGGCACCGCCGCGCCGGGGTTCGATCACCCGGATCACGTCCTCCGGCACGAACTCGGAGACCCGCTCCAGCCACACCTCGTCCACATCGGACGGTGCGGGCATCTCGACCATGCGCAGCGCCAGCAGCTCCGCGCGCGATTCGACGATCGACAGCGCCTTGGGCACACCTCCCAGCCCGGTGTCGATGACCAGCGACAACTCCACCGGTCTGGGCGGTTTCACCTTGATCAGGTCGGTGATCAGCTCCGGCAGCCGGGAAGCTGGGCAGAGGAACAGACCGACCAGATCAGACCGGTTGTTCGTTCTGCCGTCCAGATGCAGGCGGATCGCGTCCGGCATCGGGGCGTTGCCGGGCGGGAACAGTGCGGCGTCGTCGACGAGTCGCGCGAGTAGGGGAGGAACATCGCGTTGACCTTGCGGGGGCACGGGTGCGGCGCTTGACACGGCTGACACGCTAGTAGCGTACCGGCAACTGAACAAAGACGTTCGACATGCGGACACTCCGGAGGGGGCAATGCCTTACTACCGCAGCGTCGGGGAGATCCCCCGAAAGAGGCACACGCAGTTCCGCTCCCCGGCGGGCAGCCTGTACGCGGAGGAGCTGATGGGCGTCGAGGGTTTCTCCTCGGACTCGGCCCTGCTCTACCACCGGTACCTGCCGACGGCGATCGTCAACGCCGAGGCCGTCGCCGACCACCGTGGCCCGCTCACCCCCAACCACCCGCTCAAACCCCGGCACTTCCGCACCCAGGACCTCACGGCGGACCGCCAGCCGGCCGCCGACGCGGTGACCGGCCGGCGGACCCTGTTCGGCAACAGCGACGTGACCATCTGCTTCGCCGTCGCCACCGAGCCCAGCCCGCTCTACCGCAACGCCGTCGGTGACGAACTGATCTACGTCCAACACGGTTCAGCGACCGTCGAAACGGTGTACGGCGCCCTGGACATCGCAGAAGGCGACTACCTCGTCCTGCCGACCTCCACCACCTACCGCGTCCTGCCCCAGGGCGAGGCGCGGCTCTACATCCTGGAGGCCAGCGGCCACATCGGCCCGCCCAAGCGCTACCTGTCGGCCAAGGGCCAGTTCCTCGAACACGCCCCCTACTGCGAACGCGACCTGCGCGGCCCGGCGGAGCCGCTGACCACCGAGGGCACCGACGTGCCCGTCCTGGTCCGCCACCGCGCCGGCCTGACCAGGCTGACCTACGCCAACCACCCGTTCGACGTCGTCGGCTGGGACGGCTGCCTCTACCCGTGGGTGTTCAACATCCGCGACTTCGAGCCGATCACCGGCCGGGTCCACCAGCCACCGCCGGTGCACCAGACCTTCGAGGGCCCGAACTTCGTCGTGTGCTCGTTCTGCCCCCGCAAGGTCGACTACCACCCGCTGGCCGTCCCGGTGCCCTACAACCACGCCAACGTCGACTCCGACGAGCTGATGTTCTACGTCGGCGGCGACTACGAGGCCCGCAAGGGCTCGGGCATCGGACTGGGCTCGCTGTCGCTGCACCCCTCCGGCTTCACCCACGGCCCGCAGCCGGGCGCGGCCGAGGCCTCGCTGGGCGCCGACCGGTTCGACGAGACCGCGGTCATGGTCGACACCTTCCGCCCGCTGGAGATGGGCGAGGGCGCCGTCGACTGCGAGGACCCGGGCTACGCGTGGTCCTGGTCGGGACGAGGTCCAGGCTCCTGACCTCTGGATATCACCTCCGCCGGTGAAACGGGGCGCTGCCGGTCGCCGATGAGCCTGACATGCTGTCCCCCTGAATGGGACGGTGTCGCGTCAGGATGGGGGAGCTCCGTTGCACACGAAGCCAGAGTCGGTGCGCCCGAGAACCGCCAGGACGGCCGGCCTGCTGGCGGTCTGTCTGGTCGCCGGGCTGGTCACCACGACGGTGTCCTCCACGCCCAGCGCGGCGGCCGCGCTGCCGTCGGGGTTCACCGACTCGCTGGTCGTCGGCGGCCTGGACAGCCCCACCAACGTGGCGTTCGCGCCCGACGGGCGGGTGTTCATCACCGAGAAGCGCGGGCTGCTCAAGACCTACGACACGCTCACCGACACCTCCCCCACGGTCACCGCCGACCTCCAGCCGCAGGTCCAGGACTTCTGGGACCGGGGTCTGCTGGGCGTGACCGTCGACCCGGCCTACCCCACCCGGCCCTACGTGTACGTCGCCTACACCCACGACGCCGAGCCCGGCGGTGCCGCGCCGCGCTGGGGTGACGAGTGCCCGACCCCGCCCGGCGCGACCGAGGACGGCTGTGTGGTCACCGGGCGGCTGTCGCGGCTGACGGTCAACCCGGCGACCGGGGTGGCCACCGGGTCCGAGCACGTACTGGTGACCGACTGGTGCCAGCAGTTCCCGTCGCACTCGATCGGCACGATCACCTTCGGCCCGGACGGCGCGCTGTACGCCGGGGCCGGGGACGGCGCGAACTTCAACTCCGCCGACTGGGGCCAGCAGGGCAACCCGTGCGCCGACCCGCCGTCGGCGGCCGGCGTGAACCTCAGCCCGCCCAACGCCCGGGGCGGCGCGCTGCGCACCCAGTCGCCGCGCCGGCCGGCCGGCGAGCCGGTCTCGCTGGACGGCACGATCATCCGGATCAACCCGGACACCGGCGCCGGGATGGCCGGCAACCCGTTCGCCGGCAGCGCCGACGCCAACGCCAAGCGGGTCATCGCCTACGGCATGCGCAACCCGTTCCGGTTCGCCTTCCGGCCCGGCACGAACGAGATCTGGGCCGGTGACGTCGGCTGGGTGCGCTGGGAGGAGATCAACCGGATCCCCAACGCCACCGACGCGGTCGCGGAGAACTTCGGCTGGCCCTGCTACGAGGGCACACCCACGGTGTCGGCCTACGACGACGCCAACCTGACCGCGTGCGAGTCGCTCTACACCGGCGGCGGGCACGCCGTGCCGTACCACTCGTACTTCCACCCCGACCCGGTCGCGCCGAACGACGGCTGCCCGACCGGCGGCTCGTCGATCAGCGGCGTGGCGTTCGAGTCGGGCAGCGGCTACCCGGACACCTACCGGCGGGCGCTGTTCTTCGCCGACAGCTCGCGGGGCTGTGTGTGGGTGATGCGCGCGGGCGCGAACGGCCTGCCGGACCCGACGCGGATCGAGCCGTTCGTGACCGGCGTGAACGTGCCGGTGCAGCTGCTCACCGGCCCCGGCGGCGACCTGTTCTACCTGGCGCTCGGCTCGGGCCAGCTGCGTCGGGTCAGCTACCCCGGTGGGCGCAACCTGGAGCCGACGGCGGTGGCCACGGCCAATCCGACCGGTGGCCCGGTGCCGCTGACCGTCGAGTTCAGCGGCCTCGGCTCGTCGGACCCGAACCCGGACACCACGCTGACCTACGCCTGGGACCTCGACGGCGACGGCCAGTACGACGACTCCACCGCCGACCGCCCCCAGTGGACGTACACCACGCCGCAGGCGGTCGACGTCGGCCTGAAGGTCACCGACGACGGCGGGCTGACCGGGACGACGACCGTGCGGGTGACCGCCGGTGTGCCCGGCGAGAACCCGGTCGTCACCATCGCCGACCCGACGGCCGCGCTGCGCTGGTCGGTCGGCCAGACCGTGCCCTTCGCCGGCACCGCCACCGACGCCCAGGACGGCCCGCTGCCCGCCTCGGCCATGGACTGGCAGCTGACCCTGCAGCACTGCACCAGCTCCACCAGCTGCCACGCCCACAACCTGCAGTCCTTCCGCGGCGTGGAGTCCGGCAGCTTCGTGGCCCCCGACCACGAGTACCCGTCGTTCCTCGACCTGAGGCTGACCGCCACCGACTCCGACGGCAACACCGGGACGACCACCATCCGGCTCGACCCCGCGACGGTGAACCTCGAGTTCACCTCGTACCCGCCAGGAGCCCAGCTGACCGTCGGCACGGTCACCCAGGCCGCGCCGTTCACCAGGACGTTCATCGCCGGCTCGAACAACACGATCAGCGCGCCCAGCCCGCAGACCCTGGCCCAGGGGCTGCGTCACCAGTTCACCGGCTGGTCCGACGGCGGCGAGCAGAGCCACAACTTCATCGCCCCGGCGGCCCCCGCGACCTACCGCGCGAACTACCAGTTGTGCCTGTACAACTGCTGACGCGCCGGCCACGGACTACCGAACTCCGACCAGGTTAGGTTAGCCTTACCCCGTGACGGACCGACCGCCGATCCCGGGACCGGGCGAGCGCGCCAGGACGATCGCCGCGCGTGGCCCGGCGACCCTGCTGCCGCCGCTGCCCAGCGCGGTGCCGGCCGGGCCGGACCGTCAGCTCGACCGGGTCACGCCCACGCTGCACCACGTGCACCCGGACGCCTCGGTCACCGTGCTGCTGCCCGAGGACCACACGCTGGTCGCCGACGCCCCGGTGACCACGATGATCGAGCTGGTCGACGTGTCCCCGGTGTCGCTGCGCGAGCCGGTGCGCGGCCTGCTGTGGATCACCGGCCGGCTCTGCCCGCTGCCGACCGACCAGGCCCGCGAGGCCGCCGTCGCCCTGGCCGGGCAGCGGCCGGACCCGCGCCTGCTCGACCTCGGCCACGGCGCGGTCATGCTGACCCTCGAACCCGTGTCGATGGTGGTCGCCGACGCCGACGGCACCCACCCGGTCACCCCGGCGGAGTTCGCCGACGCCGAACCCGACCCGTTCTGCCACGAGGAGGCCGGCTGGCTGCGCCACCTCGAACTGTCCCACCACGAGGTGCTGCACACCCTGCGCCGCCACCTGCCCCACCAGCTGCGCGGCGGTCACCTGCGCCCGCTGGGCCTGGACCGGTTCGGCCTGCGGCTGCGGGTCGAGGCGGTCGAGGTCGACCACGACGTGCGGCTGGCGTTCGACCGGCCGATCACCACCCTGACCGACCTGTCGACCGAGCTGCGGCGGCTGGTCGGCTGCCCCTTCCTGGCCTCCCAGACCGGCGGTTAGGCCAGCTCCGGCGGGAAACCCCCGGTGGCGATCGGCCCCCACCGGGTGATGGTGACCCGGATCAGGCACTTGCCCTGGCGGCGCATCGCCTCGCGGTACTCGTCCCAGTCGGGGTGTTCGCCGGAGATCACCCGGAAGTACTCGACCAGCGGCTCGACCGCGTCGGGCAGGTCGAGGACCTCGGCGGTGCCGTCGAGCTGGACCCAGGCGCCGTCGAAGTCGTCGGACAGCACCAGGGCCGACACCGACGGGTTCCGGCGGGCGTTGACCGCCTTGGCGCGCCGGGGATAGCTGGCGATGACCAGCCGGCCGGCGGTGTCCAGCCCGCAGGTCACCGGCGAGAGCTGCTGGCCGCCGCCAGCCCGGTGGGTGGTGAGTACGGCGTGGTGGCGCGGGCGGACGAAGTCCTCGAGGGCGGCCCGGTCGACCCGCTCGGTGGTTGCGATTCGTGGCACCCGGCCACTGTACGACTGGCGGTAGCGTGCGGCCGTGATCTCCTTGCGCGGCTGGCTGACGCCCCCACGGCCGACCCGGCCGGTGACCGACCCGGGCGAACGGCGGGCGATCGTCGTCGAGCTGGTGATCGTGTTCACCGTGACGCTGGGCCTGTCCGGTGTGCGCAGCCTGCTCTCGCTGCTCGACGCGCTGCTGCGGCCAGAGCGCCTGTCCGACCAGCAGGTCGCGCTGAACGTGCGGCAGGCCCAGGTCGAGCTGATCGACCTGCTGCGCCAGCTGCTCAGCGCCACCCAGCTGTTCGCCTGGGGCGCGCTGGGCCTGTACCTGTTGTGGCGCGCCGGGATCCGGCTGCGGGAGGTCGGGCTGGACCGCGACCGGCCCGGCCGCGACGCCCTCGGCGGCGCCGGGCTGGCCGCGCTGATCGGCCTGCCGGGCCTGGCGCTGTACTTCGTCGCCCGCGCGCTGGGGATGAACCTGACCGTGCTGCCCTCGACCCTGGACGACACCTGGTGGCGCCCGATCGTGCTGACGATCGCGGCGGCGGCCAACGCGTGGGCCGAGGAGGTCCTGGTCGTCGGGTACCTGATCACCCGGTTGCGTCAGCTCGGGCTCGGCGAGAACGGTTCGCTGGTCGTCTCGTCGGTGCTGCGCGGCTCGTACCACCTGTACCAGGGCTTCGGCGGGTTCGTCGGGAACGTGGTGATGGGCCTGGTGTTCGGCCGGGTGTGGCAGCGCACGAACCGGCTGTGGCCGCTGGTGGTGGCGCACACCCTGCTGGACGTGGTGGCGTTCGTCGGCTACGCGTTACTGCGCGGAAAGGTGTCGTGGCTGCCCTGACGGGTGAGAATGGAGCGCGATGGGTGACCTTGAGGAGTACCGCAACAAGCGCGACCCCGGCCGTACGCCCGAGCCGGTGCCCGCGCCCGGCGCGCTGCCGACCGGGGACGACGACACCTTCGTCATCCAGGAACACCACGCCTCCAGCCTGCACTGGGACGTCCGCCTGGAGCGCGGCGGCGTCCTGGTGTCCTGGGCGGTGCCCAAGGGCCTGCCGGACGTGCCGGGTGACATCCGCCTCGCGGTACACACCGAAGATCACCCGATGGAGTACGCGACCTTCTCCGGGGTGATTCCGAAGGGTGAGTACGGCGCCGGCCGGATGGTCCTCTGGGACCGCGGCCGCTACGAGACGCTGAAGTGGTCGGACCGCGAGGTCGCGGTGGTGTTCGACGGCGAGCGGACCAAGGGTCACTACACGTTCTTCCGCAGCGGCCGGGACGGCAAGAACTGGATGGTCCGCCGGTCGCAGCCGCCCACCGACCCCGACTTCGTGCGCCTGCCGGAGCTGGTGGAGCCGATGCTGGCCCAGCCGGGCACCCTGCCCACCGGCGGCGACCCCGACGAGTGGGCCTACGAGTTCAAGTGGGACGGGGTGCGCGCGCTGGCGCGGGTCGAGGGTGGCCGCCTGGAGCTGCGTTCCCGCAAGGGCAACGACATCAGCGTCACCTACCCGGAGCTGCGGGCGCTGGGCGAGGAGCTTGGCTCGACCCAGGTGTGGCTCGACGGGGAGATCGTCGCGCTGGTCGACGGGCGGCCGAGCTTCGCCGCGCTCGGCCAGCGGATGCACGTGCACAACGACCGGCAGGCGCGGAGCCTGGCGAACTCGGTGCCGGTGACCTACCTGGTGTTCGACGTGCTGCACCTGGACGGGCGGTCGTGCCTTGACCTGCCCTACGCCCAGCGGCGCGAGCTGCTGGAGGGCCTTGAGCTGCGCGGGCCGTCGTGGAACACGTCCCCGAGCTTCGTCGGCGACGGCCAGGCGGTGGTGGGGACCGCGCACGAGCAGCGGCTGGAGGGCGTCATCGCCAAGCGCCGGTCCTCCCGCTACTACCCCGGTCGAAGGACAGCCGACTGGGTGAAGATCACCGAAGTGCTGACGCTGGAGGTCCTGGTCGGCGGCTGGCGCCCCGGCGAGGGCAGACGCACCGGCATGATCGGCTCCCTGATGGTCGGCATCCCCACCGACGACGGCGTGCGCTACGTCGGCCAGGTCGGCACCGGCTTCACCGACGAGGCCCTCGCGCTGTTGCGGGAGAAGCTGACCCCGTTGGTGGACAAGGACTCCCCGTTCGTCGACGAGGTGCCAAGAGAGCGGGCCAAGGGCGCGACGTGGGTGCGCCCCGAGGTCGTCGGCGAGGTCGTGTTCCGCAACTGGACGCCCGACGGGCGGCTGCGCGCCCCGTCCTGGCGGGGCCTGCGCGCCGACAAGGACGCCGCCGACCTGGAACCCGAGGCCAACACCGCCGCGCCCACCCCACCGGCCATCGACGACGACGACGAGCCGCGTCCACAGAACGTGATGGTGGAGGTGGCGGGCAGGCGCCTGCGACTGTCCAACCTGGACAAGGTGCTCTACCCCGACGCGGCGTTCACCAAGGCCCAGGTGATCGACTACTACAGCCGGGTCGCGCCGGTGCTGCTGCCCCACCTGCGGGACCGTCCGGTGACCCTGCGCCGCTGGCCCGACGGCGTGACCGCACAACCGTTCTACGAGAAGAACGCCGCCCGCGGCGCGCCGGACTGGCTGCGGACCGTGCGCCTGGAAACCCCCGGCAGCACCAAGGGCAACGACACCCTGGACTTCGTGCTGCTCAACGACCTGCCGTCCCTGGTCTGGTCGGCCAACATGGCCGCCCTGGAACTCCACGTTCCACAGTGGACAGTGGATGGCGCCGGCTCGCGCAATACTCCCGACCTGCTGGTCTTCGACCTCGACCCCGGCCCACCCGCCACCATCGTCGAATGCTGCCAGGTGGCCCTGCTCCTGCGCGACGCCCTGGCCACCCACGGCCTCACCGCCCTGGCGAAAACCAGCGGCTCCAAAGGGATGCAGCTCTACGCCGCCATCACCACCACCGCCGTGGAACGCACCTCCGAGTACGCGAAGGCCGTCGCCGAACACCTCGCCCGCGAACACCCCGACCTGATCGTCGCCCGCATGGCCAAGGACCTGCGCCCCCGCAAGGTCTTCATCGACTGGAGCCAGAACAACCGCTACAAAACCACCATCGCCCCCTACTCGCTGCGCGGCCGCCCGTCCCCCACCGTCTCCACCCCCCTCACCTGGACCGAGGTGCAACGCTGCCGCCACCCCAACGACCTCGTCTTCACCGCCCCCCAGGTCCTCACCCGCCTCGACCACCACGGCGACCTGCTCACCGGCCTGCTCACCCCCGACCGCCCCGCCCTCCCCGAACTCCCCTGACGTTGTCCCCCGGCCAGAACGACCCCTGACGATCACCAGGTCTTGCTACCGTCAGCGTGATGACCCGATCACGGTCAGCACCTGGGGGTGTGACATGGCAGAGGGTTTCACCGTCGGACTCACCGCGTTCAGCGGCGCGACGGCCGCCGTCGAGCAGGCCGTTGGCCACTACCGTTCCCTGGCCGACGCACTGGAGGGCGACCTCACGTCGGTGCGCGACACGACATCACTCACCGGCGGCTTCGGGGCCACCGGCCATTTCCAGGGCCTGCTCGCGGAGTTCTCCCACGAATGGCTCGCCACGATGGCGGAGTTCGTCAAGGAGGAACGCGCCTTCGTGACGTTTCTCGAAGGGTTCGCCAAACGCCTGGAACAGACCCGCGGCGAGTACCAGTCGACCGAGGCGCGGCACGCGGAGGTCTTCGAGAACATCTCACGATCCATCGGCGAGCGGTGAGCACCATGGCCTCGTCGAACGAGCCACAGCCAGACCACGCCCTGGTGACGAACCTGGACCCGGCCTTCGCCGGCCCCGGCGGCAACGCGCCGGCACTGGCGGGATGGCTGGAGTACCTCGCCCATCCCGAGGAGAACACCGGCCCCCGGGTGCTGGAGTTCTCGGACGGTTCGGGAATCGAGTCGAACGGCAAACCGGATCCGGACGTCGCCGGCCACCTACTGGAACGGACCGTGCTGCGCGACCTCACCGTCGACCGGTTCTTCGCCCACGCGGACGTGCTGTCCGGCCAACGCGTGGGGACCCTGTCCCCGGACGGCGAGATCTCCAACACGGTCGAACTCGGCCGAACCTACGACCTCATCGAGGAGACCTTCCGCAAGAAGGCCACCGACTCCACCCGACCGGAACACAGCGTCGACATGTGGATGCGACTCACCTCCAACGTCGATGCCGTGGTGTCCCGGGAGAACTGGGACAGCGGCGCGGCCGACCGCGCCCGGGATCGCTTCATCCAACTGAAGCAGTGGTACGAGAATCATCGCAATCCCGGGCTGAACTCCATGAACGAGTACCTGGTGAAGTACGCCGCCATCATTCTCAAGGCACGACAGGACGTCAACGAACTGATGGGAAAGCTGGTCGCGACCCTCGACAGCGTGACCGCGAGATCCGCTCAGGAGGGGCTCTCCTTCGCCGTCTCCACGCTGGACAGGATCCTCAATTTCGCGCTCAATCCGCCGGATACGGCCAAGGATGCCGTCCTCTTCGTTTCCGACGCCATCAGTTCGGCGATGGAACCCGCGACCAAATCGACAGAGGACTCCGGTTTCGGATTCGACACCACGGACATCCACCTCGGTTACTACCGAATGTTCGAGTCGTTCATCAGGGCCGGCGACCTGGTCTGCTGGGAGGCCGCCGATGCCGTGGCGAAGCTGATCACCGATGCCGAGCACGGCATGCTGTTCGTCCGGCGGAACTGGATGTCCGCGCCGGCCTGGCCGGCGCGATGAACCGGGAGTCGCTCGGCGCGGTTCTGCTGACCGTGGCCATCGTCGGATCCGCGTGCACCGACGAACCGCCGCCACCACCACCGCGACGTCCGTCGGTCGCGCCGCTCACCGCGACGGCGGAGGCGCTGTGGCGGGGCAGCACCGGACGACGCAACACCCCACCGGACATCGAGATCCGGGGGGACTCGGTGCTGGTGTTCGGGAACACCGCCGACGAACTCGAGCGCCAACTGCTCGTCGCGGACGCCGAAACCGGGCGGACCCGCTGGCGGGTGGACCGACTGCGGGCCATGTCCGGCCGGGAGGACCGCCGCCTGGGCCATACGCCGGGCACCATTCCCATCGTGGGCACCGAGGACGACTGGACGGCCTTCCTTCCCTATGTCGCGCCGGACGACACGTCCGGTGTCGCGGCGGTCTCCGGGGCCGATGGAGAGTTCTTGTGGGAGACGCCGGTCGCCGTCAGGACACCTCACAGCCCCATCCAGCTCCAGTCGGTGGCCGCCGGTGACCGGGTCGTCGCCAACGGCGTCCGGCAGTCGGGCGGCGCGACACCCACCCAGGTCGTGGCGCACGACTCGGCGACGGGGCGACGCCTGTGGGAGGCCACGGGGATCTGGCCGCAGTTCGTCGTGGGCGACACCCTGCTGGCGCAGGCGGGCGAGGTCGGTGAGGTCGGCGCGGAGCCACGGGAAATCGAGCCGAGGCGGGGCGCGACCGTCGTCGGAATCGACGCGCTGACCGGGAAACGGACGTGGGATCTCGGGCAGCGGTATCCCGACTCCAAGGTGTTCCTGACACTGGCGGGCTTCGCCGTCCTCGCCCAGGTGTCGCCGCGGGAGTACCCGTCCCTGGTCGTGATCGACGCGGGGACCGGGGCCACGGTCGCCGAACTCGGCGCGGGTCGGCAGTGCGTCAGCGACCAGGAACGGCTGATCGTCTGCGCCGGCGCCACGACGGGCCAGTTCGCCGTGTTCGACGTCGAGGAGCGGAGTGTGCGCCGTTTCACCGTGTCCGGCGCGCCCCAGCTGGACACGGCCTGGCACGGCTATGTCACCTTCCGGGACGGCCGGGTGGTCGACGGGTCGGGCACGCTGGTGACCGACGACCTGCCGGGAGCGGTGATCGCCCTGTCCGACCGCTACCTCGTCCTCTACGACGTGGAGACCAACCAGTGGAACGTGCACCGCCGGTGACTCGACCGGACCCCGGCTCGACAAGCCGGAACAGCCGCTGGCCGGCGTCGGAATCACCGGTCGAACCGACCATCCCTGATCGCGCGGGTCAGGGCGCGAACATTTCCCCGGAGGATGGGACCGGCCGCGTTCTTGGAGTCACGCAGCTGGTCGAGGGTGCTGCGCAGCTCAACACAGTTGGCGTCATTCTGACTGCGACGGGACTTGCGCCACTCATTGTTCAGGTTCACTGTGCATTCTCCATTCTGTTTCGCAGGGAATCAAGATATTTGAAGGATTCATCGCACGACAATGCGACCTTGACAATTTTCTCCACTGCCCGCGCATAGGCACCTACATCGTCATCCTGATGCAGCATGAGCACCGACCGGCGCGTCCCAACAAATACAATCGATGCCCGATCAGCCTGGTTTCGCCGCACAGCGGTGGTCGTCGAACTTGACTCGATCAGCGCAAACGCGCCCTCCAAGCCCGGATGCCAACCACGATGATCAGGAACGATGCGCAACTCGACATTGGGTCGCGCAGCCATCTCAATGAGATGTCGCACCTGACCGAGGGCAACCGAGGCCCCACCGACCCCTTGGTTCAAGGCGCCACACCCGAGCAGCACCACCAGGTCGGCCGGGGCCGGCTTCATGATCACCTCCCGACGCCCGATCCGTGATGTGATTCGGGAGGCGATTTCACCGGTCGGAACGCCGCCAGCTGTCATGATGGCCCGAATATAGTCGCTCGTCTGCAACAGTCCAGGAACGAGAAGGGGCGCGACCTCGACGATACGGTCGGCGTTCTGCTCCCAGTCGATGTAAGCAGACATTTGCTGACGCTGTTCCGGCAGCGTGGTGGCCACCCATTGCGGTTCGCCGGTGCCGTAGGCCAACGTCATGATCTCGTCGTAGCGGTCACCATCCACGTCCAGCTTGGCTGATGAACTGTTGAAAGACACCCCGTCCGAGTCGACACCCCAGGCTGACGCCGCCTCCTGAGGCGGTTGCCAACGCCGGAGGCCAGCGGCGGAAGTACGACCCATGCCGGGCGGCTTCCACCGCTGGCCTCGGGCAGGGACCGGCGGCTGGCTCGGTGACGGTGAAGGTCGTAGCCGGGCGTCGACTCGGCGAGGCACGGGACTCGGGAGTTGATTACGCTCGGTCGGGTGACTGCTCAACCAGCACCTGACCTGGCCGTGCACGACCTGCCGGCCCCGAGGGTGGACAGCGAGGTCGGGCCGCTGCGTGCGGTCCTGCTGCACCGCCCCGGTGACGAGCTTCGGCGGCTCACCCCGCGCAACAACGACCAGTTGCTGTTCGACAGCATCCCGTGGGTCGACCGCGCGCAGGAGGAGCATGACGCGTTCGCGCGGATCCTGGAGTCGCGGGAGGCCGACGTCCTTCTTCTCGGTGACGCGTTGGTGACCGCGTTGGCCGACGAGCGGGCGCACGCGGCGGCCGCGGACACCGCGGTGGACCGGCGGCGGGTGGGGCACGAGCTCGCCGACGCGCTCAGCTCCCATCTGTCCACACTGGACAACCAGGCGTTGGCCGACGTGCTGATGGCGGGGATGACGTTCGAGGAACTGCCGGCGGCCGAGGGGGCCTCGCTGGTGCGCAAGATGCACCACCCGCACGACTTCGTCGTCGATCCGCTGCCCAACCTGTTGTTCACCCGGGACTCGTCGGTGTGGATCGGGAACCGGGTGGCGATCGCCTCGCTCGCGTTGCCGGCGCGCAAGCGCGAGACCGCGCTGATGGACCTCATCTACGCCTACCACCCCCGGTTCCGGGCGGCCGGGCGCGCGTACGGGGCGCACTCGGCGCCCGTCGAGGGCGGGGACGTGCTTCTCCTGGCCCCCGGGGTGCTGGCCATCGGGGTCGGCGACCGGACCACGCCGGCCGGGGCCGAGTCCCTTGCCCGGTCGGCGTTCGCGGACGGGTTGGTGCACACCGTGCTCGCCGTGCCGATCGCGCAGGACCGGGCCACGATGCACCTGGACACCGTGTGCACGATGGTCGACCAGGACGCCGTGGTCATGTACCCGGCCGTGCGGGACACGCTGGTCGCCTACCCGCTGCGGCCGGACGAGGACAGCGGCGGCGTGCGGGTCAGCGGGCCCGTGCCGTTCCTCGACGCCGCCGCGCAGGCCATGGGCATCGACCGGTTGCGGGTCATCGACACCGGGCTCGACGCGGTCACCGCCGAACGCGAGCAGTGGGACGACGGCAACAACACCCTCGCCGTCGCCCCCGGGGTCGTGGTGGCCTACGAGCGCAACGTGGAGACCAACGCGCGGCTGGAGGAGGCCGGCATCGAGGTGCTGCGCATCGGCGGCTCGGAGCTGGGCACCGGCCGGGGCGGGCCCCGGTGCATGTCCTGCCCGATCACGCGGGATCGGCTCTGACCCAGTTCGGGTTCTGCCGCTGGTAGACCACCAGGTCGTCGAAGTCCGAGTCGCCGATGGTGAACGCCGCCGGCTCCGTCGCCACGTGCGCGTAGCCGGCGCGTTCGGCGCCGCGCCGCGACGCCGTGTTGCTGGCCGCCGTGCGCAGGGACAGCAGGCGCAGGCCGAGGTCGTCGAAGGCGTGGTCGGTGAGGGCGGTGAGGACCTCGGCCAGGTAGCCCTTGCCCCGGGAGTCGGCGTGCAGGGTGTAGCCGAGTTTGCCGGCCGTCTCGTCCAGGCCGTCCAGCTCGAACACCTGGACGTAGCCGATGATCCGGTCGTCGCCGCGTTCGGTGACCGCCCAGTGGTACCGCTTGCCCTCGGCCTCGCCCTCCCTGGCGCGCAGCAGCACCTGCTCGCCGGTGTGCTGCTCGCGGACGCTGCGGGTCCGGCCGCCGTAGTGCCGGGCCCGTTCGTCGTTGAGCATCTCGAACAGCCGTTCGGCGTCCTCGTCGGCCAGCGGGCGCAGCCGCAGCCGCTCGGTCTCCAGCACCGCCGGCGACAGCCAGCGGGTGACCGGTTCGCGGGGCTCGCCGGCGCGCAGCGAGCCGACCCAGGCGTCCTTGCGTTCGCCGCGCTGGCGCAGCAGCCGGGCGACCGTGCCGTCGTGGCTGAAGCCCAGCGCCCACGCCACCCGCCGCGACCGCCAGTTGCCGACCTCGGCGTACCAGACCACCACGTCCAGGCCCAGCTCGGTGAACCCCCAGTCCAGCAGCAGCGACACCGCGCGCCTGGCGATCCCCCGGCCCCGGGCTGCCGGGTGCAGGCCGTAGGCGACCTCGGCGACGTTCTCGCCCATCCACCGCAGGCTCACCGTGCCGCAGAAGCGGTGCACGCCATCCGGGTGCGGGGCCTCGATCGCGAACCCGAACTCGGTGCCGTCGGCCCAGCCGCCGGCCATCACCTTCGTGGCGTAGAAGGTGGCGTCCTGCCTGGTGAACGGGACCGGGACGGTCGTCCACCGGATGTTGAGCGGGTCGGTGCACTGCACCACCATCTCGTCCAGGTCGGTCGGCCGGTGGGCGCGCAGGCTCACCTCCCGGTCGACCAGCACGGGGACGTCGTCGGGGAACACGCGGGGTTCGGCCATCGGCCCATGGTCGACCGGCCGGTCGCGTCGCGCAACGGAGTTGTCACCGCCGATTCGTTAGGAATGCCTTACCTGAATCGTATTTCAGCTAGGCTTGCCTAAATACAACGGAATTGGCGATCACTACTATTTCAGCGTATTCTCACTGACATGGCGAACACCAGCAACCTGTCCAAGTTCCATTCCGCGCTCCAGGAGCAGGTGCGGTACGAGTTCACGGCATCGCAGCAGTACGTGGCCCTGGCGGCGTGGTTCGACGGGCAGGATCTCCCCCAGCTCGCCAAGCACTTCTACCGCCAGTCACTCGAAGAGCGCAACCACGCGATGATGATCGTGCAGTATCTGCTCGACAACGACATCCAGCCGTTGATTTCCGGTGTGGACGCCATCCGAAACGATTTCTCCGAGGTAACCGAACTGATCGAACTCGCGCTGCGTCAGGAGAAGGAGTACACCGAGCACATCATCAACCTGGCCAAGATCGCCCGCGACGAGGACGACTACCGGGGCGAGCAGTTCATGCAGTGGTTCCTCAAGGAGCAGGTCGAGGAGGTCGCGCAGATGACCACCCTGCTCAACGTGGTCGGCCGGGCCAACGGCAACCTGTTCGACATCGAGAACTACCTGGCGCGCGAGACCGTCGGGGACGCCGGCGGCGACCCGCTCGCCCCGCGCGCGGCCGGCGGCGCGCTCTAGTCGGTCCAGCTGTCGGCCAGCGCGCACAGCATCTCCAGCGCCGCGCCGGTGCGTTGCTGGTCGCCGGTGGTCAGCCGGTCGGCCTGGAGGCCGGCGTAGGCGTTGTTGAGCAGCGTGGCCCTGGTCAGCGCGTCGTCGGGGTCCAGGCCCCGGCGTACCAGCGCGTCGGCGACGAACCGTGCCCGGCCGGCGACGAACGCCGGCACGTGCCCGGCGAGCCGGCCGGCGGCGGCCAGGCCCTCGATCTCCTGCACGAGCCGGGTTCTCGCCAGTTCCGCCGGGTCCAGGTGCCGGTCCCACGCGGCCGCCACGATCGAGCCGATGCCCACGGCCGGGTCGTCCCAGCCGGGCGTGGCGGCCAGCGCCTGGTGCTGGCGCTCGTCGAGGCGTTCCAGCACGGCCAGCAGCAGCGCTTCCTTGTCGGCGAAGTGGTGGGTGAGGACCCGGGTCGAGCGGCCGAGGGCGGCGGCCAGCGTACGCAGGGAGAACGACGCCAGGCCTGACTCGGCGAGCCGGTCGATGATCTCGTCGACCAGTTCGACCCTGCGGGCCGGGTCCGCGGTGCGTGCCATACCCGGCACCCTAATAAAGGTAACGACTGTTACCTTTATGGCCATGTGGTTGTTCTCCCTGGTCCTCACCGGCTTCGCCGTCCAGACCGACGACTTCGTGATCATCGGCGTACTGCCGGCCATCGCCGCCGGCCTGGACGTCCCCCAGGCCGCCGCCGGCGCACTGGTCACCGTGTTCACGCTGGTCTACGCGCTCGGCGCGCCCCTCTCGGCGACCCTGTTCGCCCGGCTGCCCCGCAAACGTGTGCTGCTCGCCGCACTGACCCTGTTCGTCGCCGCCAACCTCGCCGTGCCGGCCGTCGACGGCTACCCGGCGCTGATGGCGCTGCGGGTGCTCGCCGCGCTCGGCACCGCCACCGCGCTGCCCGTCGCCCTCGCCGTCGCCGCCCAGCGCGCCCCCGAGCACGCCCGCGGCCGGTCCCTCGCCGCCGTCATGGCCGGGCTCACCGGCGCGTTCGTCCTCGGCGTCCCCGCCGGCACCTGGGTCGGCGCCGCCTGGGGCTGGCCCGCCACGTTCGTCCTCGGCGGGCTGCTCGGGCTCGCCGCGCTGGTCGCCGTCGCGGTGTGGCTGCCCGCCGACGGCGACGAACGCGGCGCGCCCGTGCGGGTGGTGAGCCGGGAACTGCTGACCGGACCGGTCGCCGGCGTGCTCGGCGTGACCGTGCTCGCCGTCGCCGGCAACATCGCCTTCCAGACCTACCTGGCCACCTTCCTCGACGGCCTGGCCGGGGTCGCGCCGACCGCGCTGGGAGTGCTGCTGGCCGCCGCCGGGATCGCCGGCATCGGCGGCACGCACGCCGCCGGCTGGGCCGTCGACCGGTGGGGCGCCGGCCCCACGTTCACCGGCGCCGGCCTGGCCTTCACCGCCGGGATGGCCGGGTTCGCGGTGTGCTGGGCCGCGCGGCCCGCGCCGCTGGCGGTGGTCGTGCCGCTGCTGCTGGTCTGGTCGGCCACCGCGTGGGCGGTGCCGCCGGCCATCCAGTCGCTGATGCTCACCCGGGCCGGCCGGCACGCCGCCGCCCCGGCGATGGCGCTCACCAGCAGCACCGTCTACCTCGGCGCGGCGGCCGGATCGGCCGCCGGTGGCCTGCTGGCCGGCGGGCCGGGCGCGATCCCGCTGCTGGCCGCCGGCTGCGCGCTCGCGGCGGTCGCGCTCGCGCGGCTGGTGCCTGCCCGGTAGCGGGTCAGCCCCGCTCGGCGAGCACGGCCGGCAGGTGGAAGGTGCCGTCCGGCGCCGGCGGGAAGGCGTGCGTGGCGACGACCGCCTCCGGGTTGATCTCGCCGTAGACGTGCGGGAAGCGGATGCCGGCCGGGTCGGGCGGATCACCCTCCTCCCAGCGCAGCGGCGAGGTCAGCTTCTCCGGGTCGATGCACAGCAGCACCAAGTCGGTGCGCCCGGCGAACAGGCGGTTGGCCGGCAGGTGCGCGGTGCCCAGGTCCGAGCAGTGCACGAAACCCTGACTGTCAAGCGACGCCGGCCGGTAGGCGGCACCCGGCCGCCAGTCGCCGTCGACACAGATGTGCAGGATCACCGCAGCGTGACCTGACGGCCGACCAGACCGTCGCGGGCGCGGCGCTCCTCACCGGTGAGTGGCTGGTCCTCCAGCGAGGCCAGCGCGTCCTCCAGACGCTTGCCCAGGTCGGCGGCCTGGTCGGTCCACTCGCGGGCGTGCGACTCGTGGTCGAGGTCCCACACCGGGACCAGCAGGCCGTGCGCGCGGAACGAGCCGGCGTAGCGCGACCCCTCGCCCAGGCCCAGTTCGCCGCGGGCGGCGAGCCTGGCCAGCGCGAGCAGCAGCGCGCCCTCCGGCTCCGGACGCACCCAGCGCAGGTGCGCGCGGTCCCCGGCGTCCACCCAGTACGCGGCCGGGCCGATCCGCTCGGTCGGCATGATCGCCTGGTTGGCGCGCTCCAGCGACAGCGCGACCTCGCCGGTCGGCTCCTCGCCCTCGGGCATCCACCAGCCGAAGTCGGTGTGCAGCGTCGGCTCCAGCGGCGCGGCCAGGTCCACCAGGTCCTGCAAACGTTCGCGCTCGGTCGACTCGTCGGTCTCCGGGCCCACGACCGCAAGCACCGCGCCTGGCTCGGCGGCCAACGCCCAGTTCAGCGCCCGGGCCAGGTCGCGGCTGATGTCGCTGGACCGGGTCTGGACCTGGAGTCCCAGGAAGGCCGTGCCGTCCGCGCGGACCAGCGCGGCGGAGGCCATCGGCAGCACGGTGGCCAGCGTGACCGCGCGCTCGCCCGGCTTGGCCAGCGTCAACGGCGCGGTGGCCGACGGCACGAACTCGCGCAGCGCGATCAGCTCGCACTCGCCGGCCAGGCCCTCGAACGGCCGGGCGACGGGCAGTTCGACCGGCCCGCCGGAGGATCCGTGGCACGCCTTGTAGCGCTTGCCCGAGCCGCAGGGGCAGGGCTGGCGCGGGTTGATCCCGTCGGTGTTACGCGGTTTTCCGGCGGTTCGCTTGGCCATGTCGCCAGACGCTACCGGGTCAGGCGCGCCGCCGTGGCGGCCGGGGAGTTGGTCGCGAGCCAGCGCACGCCCAGGCGCCGGCACAGGTCGATGTCGGCGTCGTCGTCGACGGTCCAGGTGTAGGTGTGGTGGCCGAACGCGGCCGCGCGGGCGACGTAGTCCGGGTCGGTGCGCAGCAGGTGCACGCCGGGGCCGGTGTGGTCGGCCGAGCGGGGCAGCGTGCCGTCCCAGCGCAGCGTGCCGAGCTGGCTGAGCAGCAGCACGGTCGGCAGGGTCGCCGAGAGCTGACGTACCCGGCGCAGTGCCATGGTGGAGAAGGACATCACCACCACCGGGGAGTCCTCTTTGGACTTCGGGCTGGCCAGGCCGTAGCGGCCGAGCAGCTCGATCAGCGCGGTCTCCACCAGGCCGCCGTAGCGGACCGGGTGCTTGGTCTCGACGAACAGCCGGGTGCCCGGCGAGTCGGCGACCAGGTCCAGCAGCGACTCCAGGGTCAGCAGACCCCGGTCGTGCCGGCCGGGGGTGGCGACCGGCTCGCGGACCAGGTCGTCGGCGTGCTCGGGCATCGTGGCGTCCCAGCGGCCGTAGTCCAGCTCGGCCATGCTGGCCAGGGTCAGCGTGGACACCGCGCCGCTGCCGCTGGAGGTGCGGTCGACCCGGCGGTCGTGCACGCACACCAGGTGCCCGTCGCGGGTGAGCCGGACGTCGCACTCCAGCCCGTCGGCGCCCTGCTCGATGGCCAGTGCGTAGGCGGCGACCGTGTGCTCGGCACGGTATGCCGATGCCCCACGGTGCGCGACGACTGCGGTCTGCACGGCGGGATCCTCGCATGCCCCGGCGTCCGGCGGGGTTACCGTCGGCAGGTGTTCGACACCCAGGACCCCACGTTCATCGCCGACCCGTACCCGGCCTTCGCGCGGCTGCGCGAGCGGGGCGAGGTGCACGACCATCCCGGACTCGGCCTGCCGGTCGCGGTCTCGCACGCCGCGTGCTCGGCCGTGCTGCGCGACCGGTCGGCCGGCCGGCTGTGGACCGACCGCACGCCCGAGTCGGACTTCGCCGCGTTCAACCTGCTGCACCGCAACTCGCTGCTGGAGAACGAGCCGCCCCGGCACACCCGGCTGCGGCGGCTGATCTCCTCGGCGTTCGCCCGCGGCCACGTGGCTCGCCTGTCGCCGTGGGTGGCCGAGCTGGCGTCGTCGCTGGTGGCCGGCCTGGCGCGGGACATCGCCGAACACGGGTCGGCCGACCTGCTCGGCCACCTCGCCGCGCCGCTGCCGGTCGAGGTGATCGCCGAACTGCTCGGCGTGCCGGCCGAGGACCGGCCGCTGCTGCAACCGTGGTCCAACGCCATCGTGAAGATGTACGAGTACGGCCTGCCGGCGCCGCTGGCCGCCGCCGCCGAGACCGCGTCCGCCGAGTTCGTCGACTACCTGCGGTCACTGGCCGCCCGCCGCGTCACAGACCCGGGCGACGACCTGATCAGCGACCTGGTGTCGGTCCGCGACGGCACCGACCGTCTCAGCGAGGACGAACTGGTCGGCACCGCCGTCCTGCTCCTGATGGCCGGCCACGAGGCGACCGTGAACGTCATCGGCAACGGGGTGCACGCCCTGCTGCGCGAGCGGAGCCAGTGGGACCGCCTGGTCGCCGACCCCGGCCCGGAGCTGCTGGCCACCGCCGTGGAGGAACTGATCCGGTTCGACTCGCCGTTGCAGCTGTTCGAACGCACGGCCGTGGCGGACGTGACCGTCGCCGGCCACCCCGTGCCCGCCGGGACGAAGGTGGCGGCGCTGCTGGGGGCCGCGGCCAGGGACCCGGCGGTGTTCGCGTCCCCCGACCGGCTCGACATCGGGCGGACACCGAACCCGCACCTCGGCTTCGGCGCCGGCATCCACTACTGCGTCGGCGCGCCGCTGGCCAGGGTGGAGGTCGCGGCCGCGCTCAAGGCCCTGGTGACCCGGCTGCCCGGGCTGCGCCTGGCCGGCGAACCGACCCGCCGGGGCGAGTTCGTCATCCGCGGCTTCGCCGACCTCCCGGTCACCGCCCAGTGACCAGGGTCAGCGGCGGGACGGGACCGTGCGGGTCGCGCGCAGCGCGGGCTCCGGGGCGCCGGACACGCTGACCACGCGCAGGTGACGGACCCGGTCCGGGTCCATCGGGCTGAGCAGAGCCGTGAGGCGGCGCACGGCCAGCGCCGTGAGCACCGCGACGGCGACCGCCGCCAGGTCGGTCACGGCCGTCAGGACGATGCCGTCGGCCTGGGCCTGGGCACCGCCCCGGAAACGCCAGACCACCGTCGCGCCGAACAGCAGACCGCTGAGGACCCACGCCGCCCACCACACGACGGTGGCGCGGCTGGGTCGAGGCCGCCCGCCGGCCGGACGGCGCAGCACCTGGTGCTCCAACTCGGCCAGCACGACACCGGCCATGACCAGGTTGACGCCGGGAACGGCCAGGTAGACCAGCACCTGCCAGTCCGGGCGGGCCGGGGTCCGGTGCACGATGTCGGCGGCCACCCGGCGGGCCAGCAGCAGCCACCACACCACGACCACCACGGCCAGCACCGCGAACGCCAGGGCCAGCACCGCCGCCGTGGTGACCACCGCGTCGGAGGTGGCGACCAGCCGGCTGGACAGCGCGCCGTCCAGGCTGCGCACCATCAGCACGTAGCGCCACACCTCGCCGCCGGCGGCCAGCAACGCCAGGGCCGCGACCGCCCACATCATCGCCGAGGCGTTCCCGGCGACCAGCCGGACCCGGTCGACGGTCACCGGACGGTCGACCTCCGAACTGGTGCCCGGGACGGTCGTCGGCCAGCGCCAGGCCAGGGCCGGGAAGCCCCAGCGGGGAGTCGAACCGTAGGCGGGCGGGCCAAGGTAGGGCAGCCGCCGGCGCCGTTGACGCCGGCGAACGCCCCCCGGGACGGTCGCCACCCACCTGGTCAGCACGTCAGATGACCTCGGGGGTACCGGTGTCGGCGGCCAGCGGGCGGCCGGCGGACTGCCAGGACCGCATGCCGCCGTCGACGTTGCGCGCGTCCCAGCCGTTGGCGTTGAGGTACTCGGTCACCCGCGCCGACCGTCCGCCGGAACGGCAGATGACCAGCACGTCCCGGTCCTCGGGCAGCTCGCCGAGGCGGCCGGCCAGCTCGCCCATCGGGATGTGCAGCGCCTGGGGCGCGTGGCCGGCGTCCCACTCGTCCTGCTCGCGGACGTCGAGCAGGGTGGTCTCGGCCGGCAGCTCGGCCGGCAGCTCGGGCACGGACACGGAAGGCACCTGCGATGGCATCACGCTCCCGATGCTGCCACGCCGGCCCGTAGGACGCCCGTGAACTTGCCAGGAACACCGACGAGCCCCCACTCCCGGGGGTGAACGGGAGTGGGGGCTCAGGGGACCGGTCTAGTGGTTGACCGCCTTCTCGGCGTGGGCGCCGGTGAGCGAGCGGACCTCCATCTCGGCGTACTTCGCGTCGTCGCGGTCCTTGGACAGGATCGTGCCGAGGTAGCCGAGCAGGAAGGCCGCCGGGATCGACACGATGCCGGGGTTGGACAGCGGGAACCAGTGGAAGTCCACGCCGCTGATCATCGGGGTCTTGCCGCCGGAGACCGCCGGTGAGAAGACGATCAGCACGATGCAGATGATCAGGCCGCCGTAGATGCTCCACAGCGCGCCCTGGGTGTTGAACCGCTTCCAGAACAGCGAGTAGAGGATCGTCGGCAGGTTCGCCGACGCGGCCACGGCGAAGGCCAGGGCCACCAGGAACGCGATGTTCTGGCCGTTGGCCACGATGCCGCCGACGATCGCCACCGCGCCGATGACCAGCGCGGTGATCCGGGCGACCCGGACCTCCGCCGCCTTGTCGTCTGCCGCGCCCTTCTTGATCACGTTGGCGTAGATGTCGTGGGCGAAGGAGGCCGACGCGGTGATCGTCAGGCCGGCGACCACCGCCAGGATCGTCGCGAACGCCACCGCGGCGATGATGCCCAGCAGCACCGTCCCGCCCAGGGCGTAGGCCAGCAGCGGGGCGGCGGAGTTCGGGCCGCCGGGGGCGTTGGCGATCGTCTCCGGGCCGACCAGCGCGCCGGCGCCGTAGCCAAGGACCAGGGTGAACAGGTAGAAGATGCCGATCAGCCAGATCGCCCAGACGACCGACTTGCGGGCCTCCTTGGCCGTGGGCACCGTGTAGAAGCGCATCAGGATGTGCGGCAGGCCGGCGGTGCCGAGCACCAGGGCCAGCGCCAGCGACACGAAGTCCAGCTTGGTCGTGCCGGTCAGGCCGTACTGGCCGCCGGGGTCGAGCAGCCGCTGGCCGCCCTCGCCGACCTTGGCGACCGCGTCGCCGAGCAGGCTGGACAGGTTGAAGCCGTACTTGCCCAGCACCCAGACGGTCATCGCGAACGCGCCGATGATCAGCAGCGTGGCCTTGATGATCTGCACCCAGGTGGTGCCGCGCATGCCGCCGATGATCACATAGACGATCATGATGGCGCCGACGACGGCGATCACCAGTGCCTGGCCGGCGGTGCTGTCGATGCCCAGCAGCAGCGCGACCAGACCGCCCGCGCCGGCCATCTGCGCCAGCAGGTAGAAGAACGACACGACCAGCGTCGAGGTCGCGGCGGCCGCGCGGACCGGGCGCTGGCGCATCCGGAACGCCAGCACGTCGCCCATCGTGTACTTGCCGGTGTTGCGCAGCAGTTCGGCGACCAGCAGCAGGGCGATCAGCCAGGCCACCAGGAAGCCGATGGAGTAGAGGAACCCGTCGTAGCCGTTGAGCGCGATGGCCCCGGCGATGCCGAGGAACGACGCGGCCGACAGGTAGTCACCGGAGATCGCGATGCCGTTCTGCGCGCCGGTGAACGAGTGGCCGGCGGCGTAGTAGTCGACGGCGGTCTTGGACGTGCGGCTGGCGCGGAAGACGATGAACAGGGTCACCACGACGAACAGGGCGAAGATGCCCATGTTCAGCCACGGGTTGCTGCCCTCGACGCTCTGGGCGAGGACCATGGTGTCGCTCACTGCTGGTCCCCCTCGATGTCCTCACGGATCTTCTCGGCCACCGGGTCGAGCTTCCGGTTGGCGTGGCGCACGTACAGGCTGGTGATCAGGAACGTGGAGACGAACTGCAGCAGGCCGAAGATCAGGCCGATGTTGATGTTCCCGACGACCTTCGTCGACATGAAGTCGTGCGCGTAGTCGGACAGCAACACGTACAGCAGGTACCAGACGAGGAAGGCGACGGTCATCGGGAAAACGAAGCCCCGCAACCGTTTCCGCAGCTCGACGAACTCCGCGCTGTCCTGGATCGTCGCCCAATCGGGACCCGACGTCGGCGGCGGCTCCTGGTCCGGACTACTCACTGTGCCTCCTGCGGCCGGGTGAACGAGAAAAACGTTCATTCGACCCTATGGAGGTGATCTTGTTAGCTGAATCGCCGACAGATCAACCGCTCGCAGCCACGACGAACGGTCGACGAACGGCATGTTTGGCGCGTCGAGTGGCGCACGTCACGTTCTGATCAACCCCAGGTGACTGTCGGAAGTCTACTCCGTCCGGGTGATTACACGGCGGCCAACCGGGTAAACGGGCCGCTGATCAGCCTCGACCGTCGCGCAACTCGCGAAACCGGTCCGCCTCGGTGACCGGACGGTCCTCGTTCAGGTGCAGCCGCAGCATCGCCGTCCGTGCCCACGACGGCGGCCGGCCGCGCAGCGACACCACGACCATCGTCAGGAACGCCAGCGGCACCGACCACGGCGCCGGCTGGGCCACCAGGATCGCCAGCCACCCGTGCACCGGCAGCCCGAACAACGTGCCGGCGATCGCCCCCGACGAGGCGAACAGTCCCACCAGCACCCCGGACATCGCCCCCGCCACGGTCAGCCTCGGCCACCAGATCCCCAGCACCAGCAACGGGCAGAACGTCGACGCCGCCACGGTGAAACCCCAGGTCACCAGGACGCCCGCGTCCAGGCGGATCGCCGAGAGCGCCAACAGGACCACCGCAGCCGACACGATCAGCACGGTCACCCGCAGCCGGCTCAGGCCGCCGGGCAGCAGATCGTGCGAGATCGCCCCGGACACCACCAGCACCAGCCCGAGCGAGGTCGCCAGGAACGCCGCGAACGCGCCGCCGGTCAACAACGCGGTGAACAGGCCGCCCTGCCAACCGGCGTCGACCTGCGCCGGCAGCGCGACCACGGCCGTGTCGGTCGCGCCCGACAGGTAGAGCTGGGGCACCAGCACGTGGCCGAGCACCCCGTAGATCCCCGGGAACAGGTAGAAGACGCTGAGCAGCCCCACCGTGATGGCCGCCGTGCGCCGCGCGGCCCGGCCGTCGGGGCTGGTGTGGAAACGCATGATCACGTGCGGCAGCCCCATCGTCCCCAGGGCCAGCGCCACCACCAGCGCCCAGGTCGACAGCAGCGGGTGACCGGCGTCGGAGATGTCCAGCAGCGGCCGTTCCCACTCGGTGCCGCCCGGGCGGGCCTCGCCGGCCACCTCGGGCACCGTCGCGCCGCGCGGGAAGACGACCTTCGCGCCCTGCGGGACGTCCCAGGTGCCGTCGACGACCCGGGTTTCCTGTCCGACGTGGACGGTCGTCGGCTCGGTGAAGTCCAGCGTCGTGCCCACCCGGAAGACCACCCGGGTGTCCCGCTCGAACTCGGTGAACTCCGCCGGGTGCACCGCGTCGTGGCGCACCGACGGACCCACCTGGACCAGCAACCACACCGCCGGCACGATGAACAACACCAGCTTCAACACGAACTGGAACGCCTGCACATAGGTCGCCGCACGCATCCCGCCCAACGCCAACGTGATCGCCACCCCGGTACCGGCGACCACCACCCCCACCCAGTACGGCGTCTCGCTGACCGCGCTGAGCACCAGCCCGGCCGTGCGGAACTGCGGCACCAGGTACAACCCGCCGATCACCAGGATGACCACCGCCGTCATCCGCCGCAGCGCCGGCGAGGCCAACCGGGCCTCGGCGAAGTCCGGCACGGTCAACGCCCCCGAGCGGCGCATCGGCGCGGCCACCAGCACCAGCATCGCGATGTAGCCCGCGGTGAAACCCACCGGATACCACAGCGCGCCGATGCCGTCCTTGACGATCAGCCCGGCGACCCCCAGGAAACTGGCCGCCGACAGGTACTCCCCGGACACCGCCGCCGAGTTCAGCAGCGGCGAGACCCGCCGCGAGGCCACCAGGAAGTCCGACGTCGTCCGCATGGCGGCCACCCCACGCAGACCGATCAGCAACGTCACCAGCACCACCGGCGCCACCGCGAAGGCCAGGATCACGGGGTGTCCTCGGCGCGTTCCGCGCGCCGCAACTGCCAGCGGGCCAACAGGGTCAGCGCCGGGTACGGCAACACCGCCAGCGTCAGCCAGGACACCGGGACACCCAGCAGCCGCACCTGGTCCAGCCCCGGGAACAGGGCGAACACCAACGGCAGGCCGAGGATCCCGGCGAACAGCAGGGCCAGCGGGGCGATCGCCAGCGCGCGCTGGCGGCGGTACAACTCGGCCGCCCGCGCCGCCCCCGCCGGGTCGAGCTTGGGCACCCGCCACCGGCCGCGCGCGCGGCGACGGGAGTGCGCGAGCCTGGTCTGCGGACTCATCACCGCCACCCGCCGGTGACCGGGCACTACGGCCGCCGTTCCAGCTGCCCGCGCTTGGCCGCCGCGAGTAAGCGCTCCCGCAGCTCGCGGGCGTGCCGGCGGCTCACCGGCACATCGCCCAGGTCGGTGTGGGCCAGCAGCCCGCCGACCGAGTCGCTGCGCAGCTCGCGCACGGCGTCCAGCGACACCAGGTAGCCCCGGTGCACCCGGACGAACCCCGCCGGACCCCAGTACTCCTCCAGCCGCGAGATCGGCATCCGCACCAGGTGCACGCCCGACACCGCGTGCAGCCGCACGTAGTCGCCGTGCGCGGCGACGAACCGGACCTCGCCGCGCCGCACGTACCGCGTGCGCCCCGCCGACTCGACCGGCAACGCCGCCATCGCGTCCGGGGTCGCCGGGTACTCCTCGGCCGGCCGCGCGCGCGAGGGCAGCACCCGCCTGATCCTGGCCAGCGCGTCCGCCAGCCGCTCCGCGCGCACCGGCTTGAGCAGGTAGTCCACCGCGCCGATGCCGAACGCGGCCACCGCGTGCTGCTCGTAGGCGGTGACGAACACGATCGCCGGCGGCTCGTTGAGCCTGGCCAGTAAGGACGCCAGCTCCAGGCCGTCCAGGCCGGGCATCGAGATGTCCAGGAACACCGCGTCGAAGCGGCCCGACTGGATCATCCGCAGCGCGGCCGTCGAGTCGCCGGCGCCGGCGACGTCGGCGACCTCCGGTGCCTCGCGCAGCAGCCGGCACAGCTCGTCGAGCGCGGGCGGGACGTCGTCCACCGCCAGCACGGTCAGACCGCTCATCCCGGCATCACCCCCGGCTGGAACCTCGGGATCCGCACCACCACGCGGGTGCCCTCGCCGGGCGCGGTCTCCACCACCAGGCCGTACCAGGGGCCGTAGACGTTGCGCAGCCGCCGGTCCACGTTGGCCAACCCGACGCTGTGCGAGCCGCCCCGGCCGGCCAGGATGTCCTCGGCCAGCGCCGGGTCCATGCCGAGGCCGTCGTCCTCGACGCTGATCACGCAGTCGTTGCCCTGCGCCTCGCCGCGCACGGTGACCTGCCCGGTGCCCGCCCTCGGCTCGATGCCGTGCCGGATCGCGTTCTCCACCAACGGTTGCAGCACCAGGTAGGGCACGGCGACGGCCAGCACCTCCGGCGCGACCCGCACCTGCACCGCCAGCCGCTCGCCGAGCACCGCGCGCTGCAACGCCAGGTAGGTCTCGATGGCGTGGAACTCGTCGGCGACCGTGGTGTACTCGCCGTGGCGGGCCAGGCTGTAGCGGATGTAGTCGGCGAAGTCGATCATCAGCTCGCGGGAGCGGTCCGGCTCGGAGCTGACCAGCGCCGAGATCACGGTCAGCGCGTTGTACACGAAGTGCGGCGAGATCTCCGCGCGCAGCGCCCGCAGCTCGGCCTGCGCGGCCTGCTCGGCGGAGGCCTCCAGCCGGGCGCGCTCCAGCGACTCGACGACCCACCGGGCCGCCTCGCGAACCGCCGAGCGGCGGGCGTTGCCGAACACCACCAGCACGCCCGCCAGCTCGTGGTGCACGTGCAGCGGCAGCGCCAGCAGCGGCGGGCGGCCGCCCTTGGCCTCGGTGTGCAGGACCTGTTCGACCAGCTCGTCGGCTGCCGCCGAGCCCTCGCCGGGCGGGGCGGCCGGGGCCCAGATCGGCCGGCCGGACAGGTCGGCGATGCCGACGCAGTCCACGTCGAGCAGCCGGCGCACCCCCCGGGCGGCGGCCCGCGCGCCGGAGCCGCCCAGACCGTCGCGCAGCTCGTCGGCGATGTGCCGGGCGGCACTGAGCACCGCCACCGGGTCGGTCCTGGCCCAGGGACGCCGCGTCCTCGCCGGCTGGCGGACCGCGTCAGACGCTCGGTCGGCGGACACCGCCATCAGCGCTCCCATCGTCGGCGGCTGGGGCTGGGGTGCATGGTAATGCCACGGCTTCACACCGATCTCACTTGCGGTGCCGGCCGTCGGACAACCCCGCGCGCTCCTCCGGGGTGCCGAAGCGGGCCACGGCCCGGTCGCGGATGAACCCGAGCCCGTCCGGCGCGTGCATCCGCAGCCGGATCTGCGCCACGTCGCCCGGCAGGTGGTTCTGCGTCGCCTTGCTCACCAGCACCACCGTCAGGAACGCGACCGGCACGGTGATCAGCGCCGGCTGGCCGAAGATCATCGGCGCCCAGTCGCCGGTGAACGTGCTCACCGTGTCCAGCAGCAGCGAGGTCAGCACCAGCCCACCGCCGACCACCATGCCCGCCGCCGCGCCCACCCAGGTCAGCTTCCGCCACCACACGCCCAGCATCAGCACCGGACAGAACGTCGAGGCCGCCAGCGCGAACGACATCCCCACCGACATCGTGATGTCCTGGGGCCGCAGCACGATCGCCAGCGCCAGCGGCGCCCCGCCGGCCAGCGCGGTCGCGAACCGGAAGTCGCGCACCCGCCCGCGCAGCACGTCGGTCGACAGCACCCCGGACACGCTCACCACCAGGCCCGAGGAGGTCGACAGGAACGCCGCGAACGCGCCGGCCATGGTGATCGCGCCCAGGATCTCCCCCCACACCCCCGACGCGATCTTCATCGGCAGCTCCAGCACCGCCGCGTCGGTGCGGCCGGTCACCAGCAACTCCGGGACGTAGAGCCGCGACAGCGCCCCGAGCATGATCGGGAACAGGTAGAACAGGCCCAGCAGCATCAGCACGTGCAGCGTCGTGCGGCGCGCCGCCCGCCCGTCCGGGTTGGTGTAGAAGCGAACCAGCACGTGCGGCAGGCCCATCGTGCCCAGGAACAGCGCGAACATCAGCGAATACGTGCCGAACAGGTCGTCCGGTTCGCCGCCGGGCACCAGCCACAGGTCGTTGGTCGGCGGCGCCCCGACCACCACCGGAACCGCCGAGCCCTGGAAGAAGGTCAGCTCGGTGCCGGCGTCCACCTCGTAGGGGCTGCCCAGCGGCGTCCAGTACGCCGAACCGCCGACCCGCTCCCCGTCCACCACGCCACCGGCCACCAGCTTGACCGTGTCCTGCACCTCCAGCAGCACCGGCGTCTCCACGTGCAGCGTGGTGTTCTCGGTGAACGCCGGCGGCAGCGGCTCGCTCAGCCCGGCGATCTCCCCGCCCCTCGGGCCGCCGCTGCCGATGAACAACACACACATGATGAACGTCGGCGCGGCGATCGCGAACAGCTTGAGCCAGTACTGGAACGCCTGCACCACGGTGATCGCCCGCATGCCGCCACCGAAGACGTTGACGATCACGATCACCGTCACCAGCAGCGCGCCGACCCAGTTCGGCAGGGTCGTGATGCTGGTGAACGCCAGCCCCGCCGCCTGCAACTGCGGGACGACGTAGAGGATCCCGATGAACACCACGAACGCCGCCGCCAGGTTGCGCAGCGTGCGCGAACCCAGCCGCGCCTCGCAGAAGTCGGGCAGCGTGTAGGCGCCCGAGCGGCGCAGCGGCGCCGCCACGAACAGCATCAACGCCAGGTAGCCCGCGGTGAACCCGACCGGGTACCACAGGGCGTCCGCACCGTCCTTGAGCACCAGCCCCGCCACGCCGAGGAACGAGGCGGCCGACAGGTACTCGCCGGACACCGCGGCCGCGTTGCGCCGGGACCGGACCGTGCGCCGGGCGACCAGGAAGTCCTGGGTGGTCGAGGCCGACCGGGACGACACGTAGCCGAGGTAGAAGGTCGCGGCGCTGACCAGCACGACCCCGGCAAGCGCCCAGATCCTTGCGTCCACCGCGGGTGTCCCTACCGAGAGCGGCTACTTCTCCACCATCGCGACGAAGTCTCGTTCGTGTCGCTCGGCCACCGAGTTGTACCAGTAGGCCACGCCGAACAACAACGGGAACGGGACGATGCCGATCAACAGCCACGGCAGCCGCACCCCGGCCAGCGCCACCTCCGCCAGGTCCGGCACCGCGAAGAACAGCAACGGCAGAACCAGCAGCGGCACCATCGCCACCGCGCCCAGCACCAGCGCCGTGCGCCACTGGGTGCGGACGAACTGGTTGACCAGCGCCTCGCCGTAGCTGGTCTGCTCCTCCAGCTCGACCACCGTGCGCAGCACGGTCACCGGGGCGCGGGAGTCGGCGAGCACGACACGCTTGCGCCGCGGGCGACCGGTCTGGTCGTCCGCGCCGCCGCCGCTCCTGCCGGGTTCGCGGCCCGGTCCGGTGGCGTGCCGGCTCACTCACACGCCCCCGCGCCGGGTGATGCGGTCCTTGAGCTCTCTGGTGCGCCGGCGGCTGACCGGCAGCTTGCGCTCCTCGTCGCCGATGACGACGTGGTAGCCGTTGCCGCCCAGCTGCAGCTCGGTGATCAGGTTGATCGGCACCAGGTACGACCGGTGGATGCGCACGAAACCCGCCTTCTCCCAGCGTTCCTCGAGCTGCGCGAGCGGGATGCGCACCAGGTGCGAGCCCTCGCTGGTGAACAGCCGCGCGTAGTCGCCCTGGGCCTCGACCCAGCGCACCGACGAGCGCGGGATCAGCTTGGTGTTGCCGGCCAGCTCGACCGGGATCACCTCGTCGTCGCCGGGCTCCGGGCCGGCGGCCGTCGGCGCCTGGCCGACCAGGCCGTCGCCGCGCAGCTTGGAGATCACCCGCTGGACCGCGCGGTCCATCCGGTTCTGGTCGCACGGCTTGGGGATGAAGTCGACCGCCCCCAGCTCGAACGCCTCGACCGCGTCGTTGCCCTCGCCGTGGCCGGTGATGAACACCAGCACCGGGGAGGGCTTGAAGCCCGCGAGCACCTTGGCCATCTCCATGCCGGTCAGGCCGGGCATCTTCAGGTCGGAGAACACGGCGTCGACGATCGGCAGGCCGGAGTTGCGGCGCGCGTTGAGCTCCGGGTCGTCGCCGCCGAGCTGACGCAGGGCCTCGGTGGCGTCGAAGGCCGGCAGGACGCGGCGCACGTAGCGGTTGGCGTCCAACCGTTCCAGCAGGAGGTCCATGCCGTCCTTCTCGTCGTCGACGGCCAGGACGACGAGGCCAGGGGTGTTCGATGAAGTACTCACGGTGAGCTGCATCTTGCCGATGGGGATAACCCGTTGTCCATGGTCCCCGTCACGCTTACCTCCACCGGGTGATGGTAAGCCCCGTCACAGGCCGAATCGTGACCATGTGGCACGAACTTCGACCGCCTCGACGGCCGCCAGCGCCCGCTCGGCCGGACCGGTGAGCCCCCCGAACAGGCCCGCGCCGGGACCACCGAGACCCAGCCTGGCCAGCAGCGGACGCTTGGGCTCGGCCACGCTCAGCTCGGCGTCCGGGTAGCGCTGCTCGATCACCTCGCGCAGGTTGCCCACCCCGTCGACCAGACCAAGATCCTTCGCCTTCGCACCGGTCCAGACCTCGCCGGAGAACAGGTCCTCGTCGGCCAGCCGCGCGCCGCGCCGGGTACGCACCCAGTCGACGAACTGGTCGTGCAGCTGGCTCTGCAGGCTCTTGAGCCACTCGACGTCCTCGTCCTTCTCCGGACGGAACGGGTCGAGCCGGACCTTGTGCGCGCCGGCGGTGTACACCCGGCGCTCCACGCCGACCCGCTCCAGCAGGCCGGACAGGCCGAAGCCGGCGCTGACCACACCGATCGAGCCGACCAGCGACGAGCGGTGGGCGAAGATCTCGTCGCCGGCACAGGCCAGCCAGTAACCGCCGGAGGCCGCGACGTCCTCGCAGAACGCGAGCACCGGAACCTTCTTGCGGTCGGCCAGCTCCCGGATCCGCTCGGCGACCAGCGCGGACTGGGTCGGCGCCCCGCCCGGCGAGTTGATCACGACGGCGACCGCGCGCAGCCGGTCGTGCTCGAAGGCGCGGGTGAGCGCGGACTCCACGGTGTTGATGTTGATGGTGCCGCGTGCGAGCGGGGACGGCGTCGGGGTGATCACGCCGTGCAGCTTGACCACGGCCACCACGGGCTTGCCGCTGCCCCGGTCACCGAACAGGGGCAGGCGCGCGGTCAGCTTCTCGGATACGAGCTCCCTCATATTTCCCACCGTATCCCGTTCGGTGCTGACGCCTCCTGTTTGTACAAGGGGGTCCGCAGATGGTCAGAAGTGAGTGTTCGGGCCGGCGCACCTGGCGTGCCTGGCTGGGAACGGGTGACGGGTCGTCGATGACCCAGCTCGACGTCGCCGAGTTCGCGTCCGCGTCATCGGCCAAGGCATGGGTGGAGGGCCGGTTGGCCTCGACCACGGCGTGTCCCGGCAGCTCGGTCTTCGGGTCGATCGACCTCGGCCGGTACCGGGGGTCCACCTGGGAGCTGGACCCGGCACCGGGTCTGGACGCCGAACTGGTCGACGGCCGGGTCGCCTGGCGACGACCCGGCCGCTGAGGGACCAACGGGGTTCAGCGTCGCCGCGCCCTGGTCGTGACCACGGTGGTGAGCCCGGCGACCAGCAGCAGCAGGCCGGCGATGGCCAGGGTGCCGACCGACGCGCCGGTCTGCGCCAGCCCCGTGGGCTTGGGCCGCGGCGCCGGTGAGCTGCTCGTCGGGTGCGTGGTGCTCGGCGAGGTCGACGGTGAGGTGGTGGTCGTGGTGGTCGGCGAGGTGGTCGTGGTCGTCGGCGAGGTGGTCGTGGTCGTCGGCGGGGTCGGGCCGACGACCTCGATCGTCGCCTCCGCCTCGTCGGACCGCAGCGCGCCGCCGTTGCCCAGCGCCACCGCGCGGTTGGTCACCGTGCCGGCCTCGACGTCGCCCTCCTCGACCAGGTAGGTGGCCGTGCAGGTGGTGCTGTCGCCGTCAGTGCCGGCCGGGGTCAGCTCGGTCGACTCGCAGACCACGTCGGTCAGCCGGTCGTCGAGGATCTCCACGTCGGACACCGGCCCGTCACCCAGGTTGGTGACCGTGTACGTGTAGCTGGCCGTCTCGCCCGGCTCGTAGGGCCCGGCGTCGTCGACCTCCTTGGTCAGCGCCAGCCCGGTCTCCCCGCCGATCGGCACGGTCACCGTCGAGGGTGGCGAGTCGACCGGACCGTCCGGCCCGGTGCCGGTCGCGACGGCCACGTTGGTGACCTCGCCGTTGATCACGTCCTCCTCGGTGATCACGTAGGTGCCGGTGCAGACGGTGGTCTGGTTCGGTTCCAGGGTGGTCGCCGCGCAGGTGACGTCGGAGAGCTTCGAGTCGGTGACCGTCACGTCGGTCAACGGCGTGTTGCCCGAGTTGGTGACCGTGTACTGGTAGGTCACCTCGTCGCCGACGCCCAGCACCGCCGGCAGCGGCGGATCCACCCGCACCTGCTTGACCAGGTTCAACGCCGGCAGCGGGTCGATCGAGGTGACCCGCAGCTTGCGGATCAGGTGCACGTCGGTCCACAGCCCGGTCGACCCGCCGAAACCCAGCTTGTAGGTGTCGGGCACGGGCGTCGGCGCGTCGAAGGCGAGCACCCGCTGGGCGCCGTCGCCGTCGTTGAAGTCGACGTCCACGGTCACCTCCGGGTTCGGCGCCGGGGTGATCCGGACGGTGACCGTGCGCCGGGACGGCTCCAGCAGCTGGTCGGCGGTGGCCGGGGTCGGCGAGGCCGGCAACGTCGCCAGCGGCCCGCGCAGCAGACCCGGCAGGGTGCTCGGCCACGGCCCGGTCGTGGAGAAGTTCGAGGTGGTGGCGGTGAGGAAGCAGTAGCCGATGGTGCCGTTGCCCGGCCCGCGCACGGTCACCATGTTCGACCCCGGCGCCGGCACGTGGAAGGCGGTGCCGGCCGGCGAGCGCGTCTCACAGCCCTCCCCCCGGCGCTCCCAGTCACCGAAGTAGTTGCCCAGCACGTCCAGGCCGATGCCCAGGTACCCGTGGTTCACGCCCGGCAGGAACGGGTTGGTCGGGACGTCGTCGGGCTGCTTCTGCGCGTAGCCGAGGCTGCCGCCGAACGCGCCCGGCGCGTCGAGCTCCGCCGCGCCGTCGACCAGGAAGAACGAGATCCCGTCGGCACCGCCGGCGCCCCCGATCGGCGGCGCGGAGGTCGAGCCGTACTGCCACTGCTCGAAGGAGATCTCCACGCCCTGGCCAGACGGGATCGGGGTCCGGGACAGCACCGCGCCCGCCTGGTCGCGGGAGGCGTCGGTCAGCTGGAGGTAGCCCAGGTCGGCGGCGTCGGTCGGCGGCTGGGGCACCGGCGCGTCCGGCACCTCCGGACAGCCGCCGACCGGGTGCGACCCGGCCGGCGGCGGCGTCGCCGAGGCCGGGGCGCCGCTCAGACAGGCCGTGCCGACGGCGTCGAAGTCCGGGGCGGTCGCGCCGGTGAACGTCTCGTCGACCAGCACGTCGCCCGGCGGCTGTGCCTGCCCGGGCGGCGTCGTGACCAGGCCGGTCAGGCCGACCAGCGTCAACACTCCCAGTGCCAGCAACCGCCTCGGGGTTCTCATGTGATCGCACGCTAAGCGCGCTCACACCACCCGGCAGCCGGTGTCACCCGTCAGGGCAACACCTGGGAGGGGATCTCCGGCGACTCCCGCTGTTCCTCGTCGTCGTTGAGACCGAACTTGGGAAGATCGGGGCGCACCCCGGGGAAGTACTTGGGCACCCGCAGGATGACCTTCATACCGGCGCCCGGGGCGGTCTCGGCCATCAGCGCGTACTCGTCGCCGAACACCGACCGCATGCGCTGGTTGATGTTGCCGATGCCGACGTGCGAGCCGGTCTTGTGCGCGTCCCGCAGGTCGGCGAACAGCCGGTCGGCGTCCATGCCGACCCCGTCGTCCTCGACGCTGATCAGCGCCTCGTTGCCGTTGTCCTGGGCGACCACGGTGACCGTGCCGCCGCCCGGCTTGGGCGACAGGCCGTGCTGGACGGCGTTCTCCACCAGGGGTTGCAGGACCAGGAACGGCACCACGACCGACAGCACCTCGGGCGCGATCTTGATCCGGACGTTGAGCCGGTCGGCGTAGCGCTGGGCCTGGATCGTGAGGTACCGGTCGATGTTGCGCAGTTCCTCGGCCAGCGTCGTGAACTGGCCGGACGTGCGGAAGGAGTAGCGGGTGAAGTCGGCGAACTCCTGTAACAGGTCCCGCGCGCGCTCCGGGTCGGTGCGGATCAGCGACGAGATCGAGTTCAGCGCGTTGTAGAGGAAGTGCGGGGAGATCTGCGCGCGCAGCATCCGCACCTCGGCCTTGGCCAGCGCCTGCTTGGACTCGTCGAGCTTGGCCAGCTCCAGCTGGATGCTGACGAACTTCGCCACCTCGTCGGCCGCGCGGATCAGCCGTTTGGAGTTCACCCCGCCGACCACGATCAGCGTGCCCTCCACGTGCCCGTCGGGGATCAGCGGCACGATCACCGCCGTGCGCATCGGGCAGCGTCCCCGGTGGTCACAGGTCAGGTTGGTGTGGTGGATGTGCGCGCGCTGGCCGTTGCGGATGGCGACCTCGATGGCGTCGGTCAGGTCGTCGTAGTGCTCGTTGGCACCGCCGTCCCAGGACAGCAGGTTGCCGCCGGCGTCGGTGATCCCGATGGCCACGCACTTGAGCATCTCGACCAGGTGTTTCGCCGCCTGGTCAGCGGCCTCCTCGGTCAGCCCGCTGCGCATGGCCGGCGCGGCCTTGGACAGGCGTTGCACGGCGTCGAGCACCGCGTCGTCCACGGAACCCTCGGACTTGCGGCGTCGGATCAGCAGCGCGAACAAGCCGCCGACCACGAGCATGGCGAGCACACCCACCAGCGCTCGCTCGGTCAACAGGTCGGTCACCCGTCAATGCTCGACCGTCCGGGTGGCTGGTGGCAAGCCACCCCCTATTTGAGCAACCGGGACAACCGCCGGTCGGCGAGCGGTTTGCCCCCCGTCTGGCAGGTCGGACAGTACTGGAACGCCTTGTCGGCGAAGGAAACCTCACGCACGGTGTCGCCGCAGACCGGGCACGGCATGCCGGTGCGGTTGTGCACCCGCAGCCCGGATCGTTTCTCACCCTTCAGGGTGGCGGCGTGCTGACCGACCGAGCGGGTGACCGCGTCGGTGAGGATGGTGCGCAGCGCGCCGTAGAGGTCGTCGACGGCCTGCGTGGACAGCTTGCCGGCCGTGGCGTAGGGCGAGAGTTTGGCCAGGTGCAGGATCTCGTCGGAGTAGGCGTTGCCGACCCCGGACATGATCTTCTGCGTGGTCAGCACGGTCTTGAGCCGCTCGGAGCGGCCGGCGAGCACGGCGGCGAACTCGTCGCGGGTCATCGCCAGCGCGTCCGGTCCGAGCGCGGCGATGCCCGGCACCTGCGCCGGGTCGCGCACGATCCACACCGCCAGGCCCTTCTTCGTGCCGGCCTCGGTGAGGTCGAAGCCGGGGCCCTGGCCGGGCGGGCCGAGGTGCACCCGCAGCGCCAGCGGCCCCTTGCCGCCGGGCCTGGGCGGGGCGGCGGACATGGTGTCGGCCCAGCGCAGCCAGCCGGCCCTGGCCAGGTGAATCACCAGGTGCAGGCCGTCACAGTCCACGTCCAGGAACTTGCCGTGACGACCGGCGGCCGTCACCGTCCGACCGTGCAGTTCGGTCCACGGTGGGGTGACAGTCTTGAGCACGCTCAGCGACGCCACGTCCACCCTGGTGACGGTGCGTCCCACGCCGTGCTCACGGAGGTGCTGGGCGAGCGCTTCGACCTCGGGAAGTTCAGGCACGTCGCCAGTGTTGCCCGATTCCGCCGATCACGCCACGAGTTGCAGCGGGCCCTCGATCCCCGGCCGCGACTCGACGGCGATGTTCTTGGCGATCAGCTTCATCTGGGCGCGGACGTTGAACACGCCACGGACCTTGCCCTCCCACATCTCGGTCGGGTCGCCCTCGCCGTCGTCGCCGGTCTCGGCGACCACCCGCCACGGCCGCCGCAGCGCCCAGCGGGTCGGGAAGAACAGGAACGCCAGCAGGACCAACAGCCCCACCCACACCGGAACCACGAGCCCGTCCGGCGACCAGAACACCAGAACCGCACCCAGCGCGACGACCAGGAACAACAGCACGTAGGCAGAGGCGTTGCCGCCGGCCACGTCGTGCTCGAAGTCGTCGTCGTCCTCGGTACGCCACTCCAGCTGGCTGTGCACGGTCCAGACACGTCCGTCCGCGCCACGCACGATGCGCGTCATTGAGGCCTCCCGGCGCCGAGCCTGGTCGGGAACATCACGTCAATGATGACGCACGGGACCCGTGCCGCGCACCCGTCAGGGGCCGTCCGTTTCCGTGGGTGACGCGGTAGGTTCGACCGTTCTGGCCGTCTGCGCCTCACTGCTCGGGCTCGGTGCCGGCGCGGGCGTCTGGGTGTAGGTCACGGTGTCCACGGTCGTCCGGGTCTGGTCCAGCGAGTTCTTCTCGGTGATCGTGGTGGTCTCGCGCACGATCGTCAGCTCGCCGGCCAGCTCGGTGGTGCGTTCCACGGTCGTCGCCCGGTACACGATCGGCGCGTTCTCGTCGAACGTGCTGCGCGGCGCCGCCGCGATCGTCGTCCCGCCGTCCGGCGACGGAGGCTGCGAGGAGGTCGGCACGACCGGCTGCTCGGTCACCGGCCCCGGCTCGGAGGTGCGCTCGCGGGGGGTGCTGGTCGTCCTGGCGTGGGTGGTCAGCTCACCCTCGGCCGCACGCAGGGTCGAGGAGGTCGTGGTGGTGGCGCTGGACGTCTCGCCGATCCTCAGCTCCACGGCCCGCTTGCCGGCGAAGTCCACCGGCGTCTGGGCCCCGTCGCCGCCGATGACGCCGACGGTGCTCAGCCCGATGACCCCGATCGCCGCCGCCGAGCCGACCGCCAGACCCACCTGGGCCTTGGCCGTGGCCAACAGACCCTTGACCGCCAGCCCGACCCCGCCGGCCGACGACCCGATCCCGCCCGCGGCCGTCGCGGCCGTTGTCGCCGCCGTCTCCGTCGCCAGCTGGGCCGCGACCGCGCCGGTGGCGACCGTGACCGGCAGGGCCACGTAGGAGGCGTGCGCCCGCAGACCGGCACAGACGTCACGCAGCTCGGCGTACATGGCCGTACAGGAGGCGCAGGAGGCGAGGTGGGCGCGGATCCGCCGGTGCTCGATGCCGCTGGTGCTGCCGGCGGTGTAGGCGCCGAGCTTCTCCAGCACCGACCGGCACCCGGTGGCACTGCGCTCGGACGCGAGATGCGCCTGCAGGTAGGCCGCCCGCAGCCCCTGCCGCGCGCGGCGCGCGAGAGCGGCGGTGGCGTTGGGACTGAGCCCGAAGTTGATGGCCACGGCCGCCGGCCGCTCGCCCTCGACCTCCATCTTCCACAGCACCCGCCGCCACCGCTCCGGCAGACTCGTGAAGGCCCGCCGGATCAGGTTGCGCTCGGTGAACGCGCCCGTGGTGTCCGGGTCGGAGGGCGCGCGGTGGGTCAGTTCCTCGTCGCTGACCGGAACGTCACGCCGCCGCAGACTCCACTCCCACGCCACCCGCCGCGCGACGATCAGCAGGTACCCCCGGACGTTGTCCACCGGACCCGACCCACGTCGAATCGCTTGCAGGACACGGAAGAACGCCTCGGCGGTGAGATCGTCGGCCTCCGCCCGGTCGTTGACCAGACCGAGCCCGAGCCGGTGCACAGCGGCCGAGTGCCGGGAGAACAACTCCCCGAAAGCCGCGTCCTCACCTGCGCGAAGCCTGGCCAGGAGCGCACGATCCTCCGATGCCGAATCGTCCGCCCCAGACACTCTCGGAACCTCGCCGGTCATGGAACCCGGCACCTCCTCCCGGCCGCCACGGGAATTGGCTCAACATGCCACAGGAACGTTTGGTATGGACGGCAAACGTTAAGAACGGGAAAGTGATACCGACGAAGGTATTAGACTGTTCGGCTCAATGGAGTCGCGCAGGCGGTCCAGAAGACGGCGCCGTCGGTGCGTCGGATAGACTCCTCCCAGCAACGCGGACGTAGCGCAGCTGGTAGCGCATCACCTTGCCAAGGTGAGGGTCGCGGGTTCGAGTCCCGTCGTCCGCTCCATCACGAAGGCGGGCCAGATTCCTGGCCCGCCTTCGTGATGTCCTTCGAAGGTCACAGGTCGCGGTAGACCTCGCGGCGATGCGCGACGCGCACGACCGTCACCATCACGCGGTCGTCCTCGATCTGGTAGACGACGCGGCAATCACCAACCCGAAGTCGCATCACGCCGGCGGGCTGACCGACCAACGACCGTGACCCCGGGGGCCGCGGATCCAGGGCGAGCGCCGTCACCGCGCGCGCGACTCGACGCCGTGCCTGATGGTCCAGTTTGCGGAGTTCGCGAACAGCTGGCGCCGTCCACTCGATGGCGTACGGCACGAATCAGCGGATACCCAGCTCGGCGAGGACCTCACTGTGCGGCACGCGACGCTCCTCGGACGCCAGCGCCTCGCGCGCCGCCAGCAGATCGGCCGCGTCCTCCGCCGCCTCCAGGGCGCGAAGGTCCTCGATCGACACGACGGCCGCCACCGCACGACCGTGCCGCGTCAGGACCACCCGCTCGTGTGCGTGCTCGGCCTTCGCGACCACCTCACCCAGGTGGTCGCGCGCCTCACTGATGGGCAACTCAGTCATACCCAAATTGTACAAAACGTGGAGAAGGTCGCGCCACCAGCGACGCCCGGCTCAGGACTCCTTGGTGGCCAGGCCGATGGGGCAGCTCACGCCGGTGCCACCCAACCCGCGGTAGCCGTTCGGGTTCCTGGCGTCAGTCAGGTACTGCTGGTGGCAGCGGTTGAGCCGATCACACAGAAGGCCCGGTTGACTGGAGCGCATCACAGGCGCCCACTGGTGAAAGCAGTCCAAAGGTCAACAGCTTGTTCGAGATCGAGCGAGGCAACCTTCTCAGGCGAAACACCAGCCGTATGGGTGAGGCGCCGAGCGAGCCAGTCAGGAACCGGGTCTCCACGCGGAACCTCTTCGACGACGACATCGCCGGCCAACCGTCCGAGCTGCTCGATCACCGTCGCGAGCCGTTGCACCTCGGGGTTTCGCCCGACCGCATCCGCAACTCTCGTCGACGCCTCCGCGTACACCTCTGAGTCAGACCTGGCACCGACACACCAGACCTCGCAAACCTCAACCGCCCCGGCTTCCGTGATTCGGTAGACGATTCGCCAGTGGTTTCGCCCGACAACCAACTTTCGAAAGCCCGTGAGTTGCCCGCCAAGCGGATGACCCGCTTCCGGGTCGTCGAGCAGGATCAGAACCTTCTTGAGGACTTTGGGTACGACAGCGCGCCCCAGGCGACGCAGGTCGTCGATGGCCGCGTCGGTGAAGACAACCTCGGTCATCTACCTATTCGTCGTCCTCGATCGCGGCGAGCGACTCACGAGTATGCCCGAAGGCAGCGATGACCTCGTCCAGCGACGTGCGCCGCCCGGTATCGGTCACCGCTCGCGAGAGCACCAGCGCCAAGTCCCGTAGGTCGGCAGCGGCCTCCTCAAGCTCTGTGAGCCGACGAACCCCGATGACTGCCGCCACCGGTTGCTGACGCCGGGTCACCACAAGGTCAGCGCCACTCTCCGCATCAGCGACAAGCCCCGCGACACCACGCTTCGTCGCATCCGTGACACTGAGCTCGTGGGCGTCCTTCAAAACGACCATTCCTCAACTGTACAGAAACCTATACAGATTGGTCAATCGTCCGCGGATGTGGTGCTCAACCCCACGGGGCACGAGACCCCGGTCCCACCAAGGCCGCAGTAGCCGTTCGGGTTCTTGGCGTCACTCAGGTACTGCTGGTGGTAGTCCTCGGCGTAGTAGAAGTCGCGCAACTGGGCGATCTCGGTGGTGATCTCGCCGTGGCCGTCGCGGGTGAGGGCCTGCTGGTAGGCCGTGCGGGAGGCCTCGATCGCGGCGCGCTGCTCCTCGGACGTGTAGTACGCCGCCGAGCGGTACTGGGTGCCCAGGTCGTTGCCCTGGCGCATGCCCTGGGTCGGGTCGTGGCCCTCCCAGAAGACCTTCAGCACGCCGTCGTAGGTGATCCGGGCCGGGTCGAACACGACCAGGACGACCTCGGTGTGCGCGGTCCGACCCGAGCACACCTCCTCGTAGGTCGGGTTGGGGGTGTGGCCGCCGGCGTAGCCGACCGCCGTCGTGTACACGCCGGGGGTCTGCCAGAACAGGCGCTCGGCGCCCCAGAAACAGCCCAGGCCGAAGACCGCGGTCTCCAGACCCTCGGGGAACGGTGGGGCGATCGGACGGTCCGTGAACACCGCGTGCGCGGCGGGAACCGGCATCCGGTCCTCCCGACCGGGAAGCGACCGGGACCGGTCGACCATCGAAGACTTGTCAAACCCGAACAACGCCATACCTCCACTCTACGGAGACCTCGTGACCGGTCCACGCTCCGAGAACAACGCCGGCGCGTGGTAACAACTTCCCATGGGGTGGCAGGAGCGCTTCCGTGAGCTGGGCGAACAGCTCACGTCCGGACAGATCAGCACCGACGACTACCGTGCGCGTAGCGAGGCGTTACTCGCCGAGGCCGACCGGGAGGCGGCGGACACGACCCAGCCGACCAGGCAGCGCGACACCCAGCGGGAAACGGTGCACATCCCGCGCTCGGCGGCCTGGGAGGCACCCTCGGGCGAGATGACCCAGATCGTCGGCACCCGGGACGAGACGACGCTGGTCGGACGGCCGGTCGCGGACGCGTTGAACACAGAGAACGAACCGGACAAGTAGGCCGCGCGTCTGTCGCCAAAACGGCTTTGGAATGGTATTGACCGTCGCCGTTCGGCGGGACCAGACGAAACGCGCGGAGGGAAACCTGTCGTGACCAGCACGGTGTTGAGGAAGGACGCGGACGAGCCGCGCGGTGACGAGGAGGCCGAACAGCCCTCGACCGCGCCCGGGTGGCGCGCCCGGCTGACCGACACCAGAGTCGCCCGCCTGGTCGAGTTGCTCGCCCTGGTTCCGGCGCTCGCGATGGTCGTCGAGGTCTCCCGGGCGGGCAAGCTCCAGTGGCTCGACTACTGGTACGTCCTCATCCGGATCACCAACCCGGACGGCTCGTTCAAGCTCGGGGGCATCTTCACCCCGCAGAACGAGCACCCGCTGATGATCCCGTCGCTGCTCTACTGGCTCGACGCCAAGCTCGCCGACGGCGACAACCGGGTCCTCGGGTACCTGGTCATCGTCATCGCCGCCGCCACCGTCGCGCTGCTGCGGTCGGTGCTGCCCCGGTCGCTGCCGCCGCTGGTGCGGGCCGGGCTCGTCGTCGGCGCGTCCGCGCTGATCTTCAGCCTGCAGGGCATGCACATGTTCGTGCGCTCGATGAGCGGCTCCGCGTGGCTGACCGCCAACCTCATCGTCGTCATCTCGCTGATCCTCGCCAGCCGGGGCAAGTGGTGGGCGGCGTGGGGTGCCGGGCTGCTGGCCACCGCCAGCTACGGCACCGCGTTCGCGCTGTGGCCGGCGCTGGCCGTGCTGGCGGTGCTGCGCAAGGAACGCTGGGCCTACCGGATCGCCCCGCTGGGCATCGGGGTCGTGGTCGTCGGCATCTGGTACATCCTCAAGCCCAACACCTGGATCGGCGGGCAGCCGGCCAACGACCTCGGCTCGCTGCTGTTCACCTTCCTCACCGTCGTCGGCAAGATGTGGACCGCCGACAACGCCGGTTTCGCCGTCGTCGCCGGGGCGCTGACGCTGGTCCTCTACGTCGTGCTGATGAGCAACAAGGCCGCCCAGGACCGGGCGCTGCGGTTCTGGTGGGCGCTGGGCACCTACGGCATCCTCGCCTGCGGCATGATCGCCACCGCGCGCATCGACTTCGGCGCCGACTTCGGCCTGACCAGCCGGTACTCCTCGCTCGCGGTGATGGTCGCCATCCCGCTGCTCGTGCTGCTGGCCGCGGTCCTCTACAAGGGGGTGCGGCGCAACGGGCAGAAGATCGCCGTCACCGTCATCGGGATCGGCGTCGTCGGGTTCACCCTCGGCCTGCCGACCGCCGCCGACCTGCGCAACGCGATCAAGGAACACCCGCTGGAGGCCGTCGCCATCCGCGCCGGCTACGGCGACGCGCTTGGCCCGGTCCTGCCCAAGGAACACGAACTCGAACCCGACCTGCGGGTCCTGGAGCACTACCCGTTCAACGACTCGTTCTCCCTCGGCTGCGGCGGCCCGGAACTCGGCTCCACGATCGACCTGTCGCAGGCCACCGAACTGCCCCAACCCGGAACGCGCAGCCCGACCGAACGCGTCGGCATGCTCAACTCGGTCGACGACCGGGGCGAGGCCGACCTGATCACCGGCTGGGCCACCGGCGGCACCAACCGCAACGCCGACCACGTACTGTGCACGGTCGTCGTGGACGGCGACGACAAGGTCGTCGGCGGCGGCGTCAGCCAGCTGCCACGCGCCGACGTCACCAACAGGTACTGGGGTCTGCCGCCGGACGTAGGCTTCAAGGTGCTCGGCCCGGTCACCGACGACACACGAATCGTGATCATCTACGAGAGCGGCGACATGCGCTGGCTCCCGCCGACGGTCAGCGAAACCGGAGACGAACAGTGACTATCGAACAGGTACCCACCGTGGGGGTCAGCGTCCTGATCCCGGTGAAGGACGAAGAGGCGACGCTGGCCACGCTGATCGACGAGATCGGCACCGCGTTCGCCACGATGCCCGAGGTCGAGTACGAAGTGATCTTCGTCGACGACGGCAGCGTCGACCGCAGCTGGGACGTCATGTGCGAGCTGGCGCAGGCCAACAGCCGGGTGCGCGCGCTGCGGCTGCGGCGCAACTTCGGCAAGGCCGCGGCGCTGGCCGCCGCCGTCGACGAGGCGCGCGGCGACCGGATCGTCACCATGGACGCCGACCTGCAGGACGACCCGGCCGAGGTGCCGCGCCTGCTCGCCGAACTCGACGACGGCGCCGACCTGGTCAGCGGGCACAAGGCCGACCGCAAGGACCCGCTCGGCAAACGTCTGCCGTCCAAGTTCTTCAACATGATGACCGGCGTGATCACCGGTCTGAAGCTCAACGACCACAACTGCGGGCTCAAGGCCGCGCGCACCGAGGTCTACCGCCGGGTCCCGCTCTACGGCGAGCTGCACCGCTACATCCCGGCGCTGGCCCACCAGACCGGGTACAAGGTCCACGAGCTGGCCGTCCACCACCGCCCGCGCGAGCACGGCAAGTCCAAGTACGGCTTCGAACGCTACGTGCGCGGCGCGATCGACCTGCTCACGGTCATGACGATCACCAAGTACGGCCGCCGCCCCGCGCACCTGTTCGGCGGCCTGGGCCTGGCCTCGGGCATGCTCGGCTTCCTCGTGCTGGCCTACCTGACGATCGTGAAGATCTTCGGCGGCGAGGCCATCGGCGACCGGCCGCTGCTGATGCTGGGCATCCTGCTGGTCATCCTGGGCGTCCAGATGATCTCCATCGGGCTGATCGCCGAGATCGTGCTGCACCGAACGGCCAACCGCCGCGAGGCGACCGACCTGATCGCCGACCGGACCAGAACGCTGGAGCCGGCCGACCTGACGGAACCGACCGAGAAGACCTCGCTGGGGGCGAAATGAGTGGCATCCGGGGCGCGTACGTCACCGGGGTGAAGACCGTCCGCAAGGCCGCGGACAAGGCCGGTCTGCTGGAGCGCCTGGAGCGCAGCGACTCGCCGAAGGTCCGCCACCTGCGCACGCTGTTCTCCATCTTCGACGCCGGTGACATGGCCAAGATGGACCTCGCGTGGTGGAGCTACCCGGCCATGCGCCGCGTCGAGGCGTTCCTCGCCGACCGGCCCGGCGCGCGGATCTTCGAGTACGGCGCCGGCGCCAGCACCGTGTGGCTGGCCAAGCGCGCCGGCAAGGTCGACAGCGTCGAACACGACACCGAGTGGGTCGAGTTCGTCCGCGAGATGCTCGGCGACACCCCCGGGGTGGAACTGCACGCCGTCGCGCCGACCGCCGCCACCGAGGACACCGTCGTGCGCTCGGGCCGCGTCGGGCACACCGACCTCGACTTCGCCGACTACGTGTCCACCATCGACCAGGTCGGCGGCCCGTTCGACCTGATCGTGGTCGACGGCCGGGCCCGCGTCGACGCGTTCCGCCGGGCGATGGACCACCTGGCCGACGACGGTGTGGTGGTGTTCGACAACATCAAGCGCAAGCGGTACTGGGACGTCATCTCGGCGCTGCCCGGCCTGCGCATCGAGCTGCTCAAGGGCGGCACGCCGACCCTGCCCTACCCCACCACCACCGGGCTGATCTGGCGTGACTGACCAGGCGGGAGCCGACGAACTCCCCCCACCACCGAAACCGAGCCGGCGGGCGGACCTGCTGGCGATCGTGTTCGTGGTGGTGGCCGTCGGCCTCGCCGGCTGGGCACTGCGCGACCAGCTGCCCGACGTCGTCGACTCCCTCGGCGCGATCGACTGGTGGCGGCTGCCGCTGGCGCTGGCCGCGATCGTGCTCGGCCTGCTGGCGACCGCCGAGGTGTGGAAACACTGCCTCGCCGCGCTGGGCTCCCGGGTCACCTCCGGCGCGGCCCGGCAGATCTTTTTCCCCGCCCAGGTCGGCAAGTACCTGCCGGGGTCGATCTGGCCGTTCCTCGCGCAGGTGCGTTTCGCCCGCGAGCACGGCGTGCCCGGCGGGATGGCGCTGCTGGCCGGATCGGTGTTCCTGGTGGTGCACGCGGTGACCTCGGTGCTGGTCGGCGGGCTGCTGCTGATCAGCCAACCGGACCTGGTCGGCCGGTTCGGCTGGGCGTGGGTGTGTCTGCCGCTGGCGCTGGTGCTGCTGCACCCCAAGGTGATCAACCTGCTGGCCCGCAAGCTCGCCGGCCGCTCGGGCATCGAGCCGCCGGTGCTGCGCTGGCCGGACCTGGTGGCGCCGCTGGCGTGGATGTTCCCGGCGTGGATCGGCTACGGCGTCGGCGGCTACCTGCTGGCCGACCCGTTCACCGACTCGGTGGTGACGCTGGCGCTGGTGTGCACGGGGGCGTTCGCGCTCGGCTGGATCGTCGGGCTGGTGGTGTTCATCGCGCCCGCCGGTGTCGGGGCGCGCGAGGCCGTGCTGATCCTGGCGCTGACCCCCCTGCTCGGTGTCGCCGCCGCGACGACCGTGAGCCTGGTGTTGCGGGTGGCGCACACGGTGGCGGACATGCTGCTGGCATTACGGTACGGGCTGGTGCGGATGAAACGAGATCGTGTCCACTCCGCATCAACGGGTCAGTAAAGTGGTCAGTTCGAGCTAATTCCACGAACTCTGGTTACGCCAATTCCCGATCCCCAGTATTGTCCGCATCGTCGGAAACACCCTGGGGAGGGACGCCGTGACGAGCCCGTCCGGAAATTCTGATCAGCAAACACCCAGTGATTACTTCTTCGCCGATCTTGCCCACCTGGACACGATCATCGCCCGCTGGAACGACATTCAGGCCGAGATCAGGACCCACGGGTCGAACCTGGAGCAGGTGGCGCTGGTGGCGAACGCGCCGGCGGCCGACCGCCCCAGCTCCCTTCAGGCGCGGACCTTCGTGGACTCGATGGGCATCGCGGCGATGCACAACAGGACGCTGCTCGACCATGCGACGGCGCAGGTCGAGCGGCTGAGCGCCGCGCGCGCCACCTACGACGAGACCGAGGCGGGCAACACCATCCGGCTCACGGGTCGCTGATGCGCCGGGCGACGGTCGCGAACGTGCTCGTCGTCGCCGCGCTGGTGGTCGGGTGCACGTCCACCAGCGCCGGGGAACCCCTGCCAGGCGACACCCTGGTACCGGGTTCGACCGCACCGGACTCCCACGACGCGCCACGGGTGGACGAGCCGCTGGACGCGGCCCGCTACCTCAACGACCCCTGTGCGGTGCTCGGCCGCGAGCAGCTGGCCGGCTTCGGGGTCGTCGGCCCCGGCCAGGCCGACACCGGGAGCACGCTCGCCGACACGGTCGGGCCGCAGTGCTTCTGGCAGACCTCACCGGAGGAGAACAGCACGATCGGTGTCGGCTTCGTCGTCCGCGACCAGGTCGGACTCGCGACGCTGTACGCGTTGCGCGACGAGCAGGCGTACTTCGAGGAGACCACGGTCGGGGACTACCCCGCCGTCTTCCACAGCTATGCCGACCAGCGCGCCGACGGCATTTGCAACATCTCGGTGGGGATTTCGAACACGCTGTTCTTTCGGACTTCGGAGTACGGCGACACGGATGCGACACGGTCCTGCGCCAGAGCGAAAAATGTCGCCGAAGCCGTTGTCACGACATTGCGGAAGGGGGCCTCGTGACGATCCAGTACACCGGCCAGGAGATCTACGAGAATTTCCAGAAAGGGCCTGGCCCGGACGGGTTGAATGTCAGCGCCGACATAGTGCGCACGGTGGCGGAGGGCTATCGGGACCTGGCGTCCCGGACGCACGTGTTGGCGCGGGAGTTGGAGTCGGCGTGGCAGGGTGACGCCGCCGAGGCCGCCCAGCGGGCCACCCGGCCGGTGATCGCCGAGTACGAGTTCGCGGCGGGTGAGTTGGCGACCGCGGAGGATCTGGTGTCGCGGCAGGCGGAGTCGTTCGTCGAGGCGCGGAACCGGGTGGTGCCGGTACCGCCGGCGCCGACCGAGGTGCGGCCGTGGGTGCTGGACTCGCCGGACACGGCGCGGACGTTCCTGCGGGAGGTCACCGCGCATCTCACGGCGGCGCGGAACAACGTCGACGTGATGGTCGGGTACACCGGGGCCAGCGACCACAACACCGTGCACCTCCCCCGGTCCTACGGGACGTTGGCGACGGTCGACGTCCAGGTCGGTGCGGGCGGGTCGTCGGTGGAGGGCGGACCGCGTGGCACGGGGTCGCTCCGGGCCGGCGGTGACACGGGCGGCGAGGCGGGCGGCGAGACGGAGGCGACGGCGGAGGCGACGGCGGAGGCGACGGCGGAGGGCGGCGAGGCGGCGGGCACGGCGCGTCCGGGCGTGGGTCCTGACCCGGTGATTCCCGGCGCGGCGGATCCGGGTGGGGAGGAGTCGCGGCCGACCGAGATCGCCGGCTGGACGGGCGCGGCGGACAGGTCCGGCGCGACCAACGGGACAAGCGGAACGGGTGGGAGCAGGCCCGTGGACGGGACGAGTCCGATCGGCGGGCCCGGAACGGTCAGCGGTCCGGTCGGCAGGCCGGAAACGGCGGGCAGACCGGGCGGGGCCGGCGGGTTCCGCACGCCCGGCGCGGCGGTCCCCGGGCGGGGCGATGAGCAGCGGACCGCCGCCCGCGCCAGCCAGTGGGGTACCTCCCACCGCGCCGCCGCCGGGCCGCTCGGCGGGGTGCCCACCGGCGGGGCGCGGCGGGAGGAGGACGGACAGCGGCGGGCACCGGCCTACCTGGCCGAGCACGACCCCGAGGAGCTGTTCGGCTACGACGAGATCGTCTCGCCGGCCATCATCGGGCTGGTGGACCGACCGGCGGAGGCCTGAGCCGTGGTGTTGCCCGCGCCGGCGCGACTTCCCGTGCGTGTGCTGGCGGAACTGGTGGCCGGGCTGGGGCTCGGCGAGCCGCACCTGGGGCTGACGCCCGAACCGCTGTGGCGGGACCCGGCGGCGGCCGGCCGGTTCGGGCGGCTGGTCGAGCGGCACCTGACGCGGCTGGGCTGGCGGCGCCGCGACGGTGAGATCGACCGGGAGGTGGTGGCCGCGCTGGCCGTGGTGTGCCGGCCGGACGTCGGGTTCCACGGGTGGCTGACCCACGAGCACCGCACCACCTCGGTGCTGGCCGGGGCGATCGGGCGGGAGGCGGTGCTGGCGGTGCGCTCCGGGAACGACGTCACCGTGCGCAGCGTGCACCGCCAGCGGCTGGCCGAGCGGCTGGCCGCCCACCTGCCGGACGTGCCGGCCGGGGCCGGGCCGCCGCTGCGGGTGGACCTGGCGGAGCTGCGGGCCACCGATCCGTCGGGGGGACGGCCGACCGAGGGCGGTGCCGGGCTGCGCCGGGTGGGGCCGCAGGTGCGCCGGGCCGCGGCGCTGGTGGCCGCGCCGACCACGGGGGCCGGCGAGCTGTACCCGGTGGGCGGCCGGGCGCCGGTCAGCTACGTGGACTCCGCGCACGGCCGCTACCTGGTCGCCACCACCCGTGACGTGCTGGAGATCCGCCCGGCGACCCGCGCCGACGTGACCGCCGAATTACAGGTGCAACGATCCGCCGCCGCCACTGTCGGCAACCCGGGGACACCTCCCGAGGCCGACGGCTAACGTAGCCGCCGTGACCTTGGACGATCGGCGGCCGGTCGACGGGCTACCCCCGGTGCACGAGGCGTGGCTCCCGCGTGAGCACTCGCTGCACCGGCCCCGTCACGGTGGGCGGCAGCTGACCGCGCTGATCAGTGCCCTGGTCTTCTTCACCACGCCGACGTTCATGTGGCTGCTCGGGATGCGTCCCGCCGAGCTGGAGAACCACCAGCTGGCCTCCTTCCCCAGCGTCTGGGACGGCTGGGACTTCCTCACCGGCATGGACCCGTGGGCCACCGACAACCTCGTCTTCCGGGGCGGCGCGATCTCGGCCGCCGACTGGGTCAGCCGCACCTTCTTCGGTGAGCCGGCGCCGTTCGACCAGGGCACCTCCACCCCGTCGGGGCCGCTGCCCGGCAACCCCGGCGACGAGCGGACCACCGAACCGGACAACCCGGCCAACGAGCCGGACGCCGCCGGGTACCGCCGGGTCATCGAGGGCGACGACGGCTGGCTCTACCTCGGCCAGGACGTCATCGCCAAGTGTCAGCCGAGACGGCCGGTCGAGGAGACCATGGGCCAGCTGGTCAAGCTGCGTGCCGCGGTCGAGGCGTCCGGGCGGGAGTTCGTGCTGGTCGCCGTGCCGGACAAGACGACGATGATCCCCGAGAACCTGCCCGACTCCTACGCCGGCCGGGACTGCGCGGAGAAGGCCACCCCCGCCCTGTGGAGCCAGCTGGCCGCCACCGCCGACGCGCTGGACATGCGCCCGCCGCTGGCGGCCGCCGCCGAGGAGTACGACAAGCCCGTCTACTTCCCGCAGGACTCGCACTGGACCAACGAGGGCGCGCTGACGATGTTGGAGCAGATCGCCGAGGAACTCGAGCCGGGCGTCACCGACGACTGGGAGATCAGCAGGCGCGGCGAGCGGCAGTCCACCGCCGACCTGCCGCCGCTGATCGGCCAGGAGGGCAAGAACGACTCGACCAGCTACCGGCTGCGTCCCGACGGGCAGACCGACCGGACCGCCTCGGCCGTCAACGACCTGCGCGAACCGGTGCGACGGACCTCCGACCCGCTGGACGGGATGATCCAGCGCCCTACACTGCTGCTCGGTGACTCCTTCACCCTCCCGATCTCGTCCTACCTACCGGCCGCGTTCTCCGACGTCACCCAGCTGTACTACAGCACCGTCGAACCCGACCCCGGCCTGGTCGCACGGACGATGGGCGACAACGAGGTGGTCATCCTGGAGATCGTCGAGCGCAACATCGCCCGGGGCAGCCTCAACCTGCTCGAGGACTCCTTCATCGACCTCGTTCGCGAAGAACTGCAGAAACGCCCGATCCGCTAGTGGAGAGACCTGAACTGATGACGTGGCAGGACAGCCTTCGCCAGCTCGACGCGCGCCTGGCCAAGGGAGAGATCGGCGCCGCGGAGTACCGCAAGGCCCGCGACGAGATCCTCGCCGAGGCCTCCAGCGGCTCGCCCAACCCTGGCCGGGGCGCCCGCGAGGACCTGTGGGCGGCCGCCAACCCCGCCACCAACGGCGCCTCCGGAACGGCCGCCGCTGACACCGCCGCCGCCGCTGACGACGCGTCCGCGGCCGAGACCACGCTGGTCGTCACGGTCGACGCCACCGCGCAGGCCGCGCCGGAGCCGGAGGCCAACACCTCGGTGGTGACCAAGGAGGACGAGACCACCCAGGTGGTCTCCGCCGACCAGATCCCGCCGGCGCCACCGGTCCAGCAGGGCCCGCAGGGCCCACTGCCGCCGATGCCGGTCGGGCCGCCCGGGGTGCGCCCGACGCCCTACCGCGCCGCGCCCATCCAGGGCCAGGAGGTGTTCACCCAGAACAACTCCGGTGGCGGCTCGACCGCGCTGCGTTTCCTGGTGCCGCTGCTGGTGCTGGCGCTGGTCGGCGGTGGCGTGTGGTGGTTCGTGTTACGCGGTGACGAGGGGGGCGGCGACACCGCCGGGCCGCCGCCACAGACCACCACCGAGCAGCAACCGGCCACCACCGGCACCGACGAGATCGACGGCAAGATGCCGGAGCTGCCGGGCAGGGCCAACGAGAACAACGGCACGATGTCGCTGGACAAGGCCCGCGAGCTGAAGCTGTTCACCAAGCCCTACGGCGCGATGCTGGCCGACAACGGCTCCAGCGAGGTCGTCTACCGGGGCTCGGTGCGCCCCGGCTACGGCTACCTGGTGGTCGCCTCGCCGATCCCGCCGGCCAACGGCGCGGACGGGGTGGCGGTGCTGGCCCGCGAGCACCTGCAGCGCGCCGGTTTCACCCCCGCGCAGGAGGTCTCGCCGGACGACCCGCCGGTGATCACCCGCCAGGACGACCAGTTCCGCACGTTCATCGCCGTGTACAACTCCGGCGACGTGTGGGTCCAGCTCAACGTGTCCACCCAGCCGGACGGGAACGAGCAGCAGCTGCGGGACGAGTTCCAGAAGATCCTCACCGAGCTGACCGAGCGGCTTCCGGCCGACTGAAACCGACCGGCAGGTCCCATGCACAATATGCAGGTTCGGGGCGAGTGCAGATCTGACGCCGTGTCGGCGGCCGGTCATATGGAAGGGGGCCAGGGTGTCCTGGCAGGACGAACTCCGCAAGCTCGATGACGAGCTCGCCGCCGGGCGAATCTCGGCCGATGACTACCGGTCGCGGCGCGACCAGATCCTGTCCACCGCGGTCTCCCCCGGCGCGCAGCCGGGCGCCGGCCAGGACGCGGCCGCCGAGTCGACCACGATGATGCCGGCCGTGCAGCCGCCGCCGCAGCAGCAGGGTGGCGCGAACACGGGCGGTGACGACGCCGACCGGACCCAGGTCGTGTCCGGCCAGGACCTCGGCGACTCCGACCGTACCCAGGCCGTCGGCGGCTGGCGGGCCACCCCGCCGGAGGACCCCAACCGCACGCAGGTCGTGCCGGGGGTGCCGCCGCAGGCCCAGGGCTCCTACCCGCCCCGGCCGGCGCCCTCGCCGCCCGGCGGGTTCCCGCAGCCGCCGCCCAACCAGCCGCCGTGGGGCGCCGAGGAGGACCTGGCGCCGCCGTGGGCCGGGCAGGAGTTCCCGCCGCTGGCCGCCGCCGGCACCCCGGACTGGGCCAGACAGGGGCCCGAGGTCTTCGAGACCGAGAAGAAGTCGAGCACCGGCAAGGTGCTGGGCATCATCGGGATCGTCGTCGTGCTGATCGGTATCGCCGCCGGCGCCTACTTCATGTTCCGCCCGGACAACGAGACCGCCGACCCGCCCCCCGGCGGCGGCGGTGACGACCCGCAGCAGACGCAGAGCGCCCCGCCGACCTCCGAGGTCCCCGAGGGCCCGATCGTGGAGCTGCCGGGCGAGCAGCAGAACATGTCGCAGATCGACTCGTTCGAGAAGGTCAAGGGCATCGACTACCTGACCCCGCAGGAGATCGGGCTCTACGAGGCCGGCGGTCCTGGCGAGGCCGCGGTGGCCATCGCCAACGACAACGGCATCCGGGTCATCGTGCTGGTGGTCACCATGTCCGACGAGGCGGCCGCCGCCACGGCCCGCGACGAGCTCGGCGCCCTGCAGCTGCGGTTCAGCCTCAGCGAGCGGGAGGGCCCGGAGAACGTGCTCTCGGCCGCCAACCAGGAAGCGAGCAAGGGCCCGCTGCTGCGCTCGCACTACTCCTCGGGCAACCAGGTCATCCGGCTCCAGGCCCAGGGCGAGGACAAGGAAGGCACCAACGCGCTGTTCGACGAGGTGCTGGCCAGCCAGCTAGAGAAGTTGCCGGCGGATGGCTGATTTCGGGGCCGCCGGCATCTGCGCCGGGACGATCGTCGCGCGCAACTACGTGCCGGCGGCCAGGGTGTTGGCCGAGTCGTTCACCCGCCACCACCCGGACGCCGCGTTCGCGGTGCTGGTCATCGACGCCGACGCCGACGAGCTGGCCGACCTCACCGAGCGGGTGCCCGGCATCCGCTTCCTCGGCCCGGGCGACATCTCGCTGGACGCCGGCGAGTTCGGCCGGATGGCGCTGGCGTACTCGGTGACCGAGCTGAGCACCGCGGTGAAGCCGTGGCTGCTGCGCACGCTGCTCGACGCGCACGAGATCGCCATCTACCTCGACCCGGACATCGAGGTGTTCGGGTCGTTCGCCACCGAGGTCGGGGTGCTGGCCTCGGCGCACGAGATCGTGCTCACCCCGCACGTGCTGGAGCCGATGCCGCGCGACGGCCTGCGGCCCAGCGAGGCCGACATCATGGCGTCGGGCGTGTTCAACCTGGGCTTCGTCGGCATGTCGCGGGAGGCGACGCCGTTCCTGGACTTCTGGGCCGAGCGGCTGCGCCAGGACGCGATCTCCTCGGTCACCGAGCAGCTGTTCACCGACCAGCGCTGGGTGGACAACGTGCCGGCGCTGTTCGGCAACACCGTGGTCGGCGACCCGGGTTGGAACGTCGCCTACTGGAACGTCTACCAGCGTCCGCTGGTCCGCGCCGAGGACGGCACGGTGACCGCCGCCGGGCACCCGCTGCGGTTCGTGCACTACTCCGGCTACCGCCCGGAGAAGCCGTGGCTGGCCACCACCCACTACGCCGACAGGCCGCGGGTGCTGCTCTCCGAGTACCCGGTGTTCGCCGAGCTGGCGGCCGGCTACCGCGACCAGCTGTTCGCCGCCGGCTACCGCCAGGCGCTCGACGACATCCCCTACCGGTGGAACACCCTGCCCGACGGCACCGCGGTGTCGCCGTCGCTGCGCCGGGTGTACCGCTCGGCGTGGGTGGACTCCGAGCGCAAGGGCACCCCGGCGCCGCCCAACCCGTTCGGCGGTGACTCCGCGCGGGACCTGCTGGCCTGGGCCGTCGAGCCGGCGACCCCCGCCCAGGAGCGGGCCGGGCTCTCGCGCTGGGCCGAGGCGCTGTGGCACTCCCGCGAGGACCTGCGGCGGGTCTACCCCGACCCGCTGCACACCGACGCCGAGGGCTACCGCCACTGGTGCCTGACCTCGGGCGCCAACGAGCGTGAGCTGCCGGCCTCGGCGGTGGCCGACCGGCCGGCGCGCGAGCCGGTGCCGGTGGTCGAGGACCTGGGCGTGAACGTGCTGGGCTACCTGACCGCCGAGCTGGGGGTCGGTGAGCTGGGCCGGCTGCTGCACCGGGCCGTGGTCGACAGCGGGGTCCCGGTGGCCACCGCCGTCGAGGAGTTCACGGTGGTCAGCCGGACCGACCACCCGCTGCCGTCGGGCGCGGCGGCCGGCGACCCTCGGTACGGCGTGAGCGTGCTGGTGGTCAACGCCGACATGACGGCCGCGACCCTGCGGATGCACCCCGACCTCGATCGCGACCGGTACGTGGTCGGCGTGTGGTCCTGGGAACTGGACTCGTTCCCGCCGGCCATGCACCCGGCGTTCGGCCAGGTCGACGAGATCTGGACGATCAGCGAGTTCTGCGCGCGGGCCATCCGCGAGCACTCCCCGGTGCCGGTGCACACCTTCCCGGTGCCGGTGCGCGACCCGCTGGCCCCCGACGCGCCGGCCAGGACCGGCCGCCGCGACGGGCTCACCCGGTTCCTGTTCGTGTTCGACCACAACAGCATCTTCGAGCGCAAGAACCCGATCGCGGCGATCACCGCGTTCCGCGAGGCGTTCGGTGGCCGCGACGACGTGCGGCTGGTGCTCAAGACCATTAACGGCAAGCGGCACCCGGGCGACCGTGAGCGGCTGCGGATGGCCGCCGCCGGGGACGACCGGATCGAGCTGATCGAGGAGTACCTCAGCGCCGAGGAGGTCGCGAAGCTGTTCGAGTCGGCCGACTGCTACCTCTCGCCGCACCGCAGTGAGGGTTTCGGTCTGACGGTCGCCGAGGCGATGGCCCACGGCCTGCCGGTGATCGCCACCGACTACGGCGGCACGGCCGAGTTCCTCACCGCCGAGACCGGCTGGCCCATCCCGTACCAGCTGGTCAGGGTGGGTGCCGGCAACGAACCTTATCCACGTGACGCCCACTGGGCGCAGCCGGACACCGACGCCATGGCCGCCGCGCTGCGCGAGGTCGCCGACGACCCGGACGCCGCGGCGCGCCGGGGCGCGGCCGCCCGCCGGCACGTGCTGACCAGCCGGTCGATGGCCTCGGCCGCCGCCTGGGTGCGGACCGCCGTGGAGCGGGCGCACGGCGTCTGGCGCCACCGGCGGGCCGGCGGGGTCGCGCCGGACAGCCCGCTCACCCCGTTCCAGCACAGCCGTGAGGCGCTGCGCTGGCGGGCCGATCCGGCGGCGGCGAGCCGGGTGCCGATGGCGGCCGCGCTGCGCCGGGGCATCCTGCGGGTGCTCGACCACTACGACCACCACCAGCGGGCGGTGCTCACCGAGCTGATGGACGGCGTCGGCGCCACGTTCGCCCAGGTCGCCGCCGGTCAGGCGGACCTGCTGGCGAGGGTGGAGCGGCTGGAGCGGTCCCAGGCCACCGACCGGGCGGCCCAGCAGGCGGTCAACGCCGAGGTCGGCGAGTCGCTGCGGGAGTTCGCGCAGTTGTGGGAGCGGCCGACGCAGGCGCAGGTCGACCAGCGGATCGGCGACCAGGCCAACGAACTCGGGGGCCGGCTCGCCGAGCTGGAACACCGGATGATGAGCCTGTTCCACGAGCGGGCCGAGTGGATGGCGGTGGTCGAGGCGACCACGGCCGAGCTGACCGCCGAGCTGCCGCTGCTGCGCACGGGCCTGCTGCGCCACCACGACCTGGTCAGCCCGGCGCCGGCCGGCGCCAGCCAGACCGTGGTCACCGACGTCGGCCCGCTGCGGCTGCCGGCCGACGACACGGTGGTGCTGCCGTGGCTGCGCCGCTACGGCACGTGGGAGGCCGCCGAGTCGCGGCTGGTCGACGCGCTGCTGCCGCCCGGCGGGGTGTTCGTCGACATCGGCGCGCACGTCGGCTACTTCACCGTGCGGGCCCTGCGCCAGGTCGGGGCGGCCGGCCGGGTGTTCGCGGTCGAGCCGTGGGCGCCGGTGCGGGAACTGCTGGAGCTCAACGTGGCGGCCAACGTCGCGCCGGAGGTCGCCGCGCGGCTCACGGTCGTCGACGGCGCCGCCTGGGACGAGGACACCGCGCTGCGGCTGGCGTTGTCCGGCGAGGGCAACACCGGCGACAACCGGATCGACCCGACCGGCGCGCTGGAGGTGCCCGGCCTGCGCCTGGACGGGCTGGCCGGCTTCGGCGAGCGGCGGGTGGACGTGGTGAAGTGCGACGCGCAGGGCCGCGACCACCGCGCCTTGGCCGGGATGGCGACGGCGCTGCGTGATGGCCGCCCGCACGTGCTCACCGAGTTCGACCCGGACGACATCGAGCAGGCCGGCGCGCGGCCGGTCGACGTGCTGGCCGCCTACCGGGGGTGGGGCTTCCAGCTGGTGCCGGTCACCGAGGAGGTCGTCGAGGCCGCCGAGAACGGCAAGTTCCGCGCGGCGGACGTGGTTGACTCGGACGAGGCGCTGGTGGAGCTGGCCCGGGGCACGGCAGAGGGTTTTGTCACGCTTTGGCTACGGCCCTCAGTCTGATCGGGTAGCTTGTCGCGCGGGGTGACCGGCGTGATCAGCGGTCCGTGAGGGGAGGTCGGGATGAGCGAGCAGCTCACGTCCCGGCCGGTCGACCCGCCGACGATCCCCACCCTGCCGGTCGTCGGCCGGCCCCCACGCGCCGAACAGCCAGCACCGCCGCCCGCGCCGGCACCGCCGACGGTACCGGTCATGGCGCCGGTGCCGGCGCCGGCCGCGCCGCCGGCGCCCGGTCGCCGGCGCGGCCGGCTCAACGGCCTGGACCTGTTGCGCGCCATCGCGTCCTGCCTGGTCTTCTACACCCACATCTCGACCTGGTACCGGTACAAGGAAGAGCCGATGCCGATCAGCGAGGTCATCGACGACATGCTGGTCGGGCCGCTGCACCTGAACAAGGAGCTCGGCTTCCTCGGTGTCGCACTGTTCTTCCTGATCAGCGGGTTCGTCATGGCGCACGTGGCGACCAAGGAACGGGCCGGCGAGTTCGGCGTCAAACGCGCGCTGCGGATCCTGCCGTCACTGATCGTCGGCGTGGTCCTGGCGTGGTCGCTGGTCAACGCCGGCGCCTACTCCATCCCCGGCGGCGCGAAGTCGGTCGACCTCGGCGACATGTTCGCCAACATGTTCCTGCTGAACTTCTTCGTCGACGGCTTCGAGCCGCTGGTCGGGGTGGCGTGGACGCTGGTCACCCAACTGTCCGTGTACGCGATGATCGCCGGGCTGCTGTGGGCCTACCGGCGCACGCCGTGGCTGGCGGTGGCCATCCAGATCACCGTGTGCTCGGTGATCCTGTCGGTGGTGCCGAACTTCCAGGGCCTCGGCGCGGCGGCGGTCGGCAACATCGGCGCGTTCGGCACGGCGATCGTGCTCGGCCAGGTGATCTGGCTGGTGTGGATGAAGAAGACGCCGGTGTGGGCCGGCCTGCTGCTCGGACTGGCCTGCTGGCTGGTGTTCAACTGGGGCGACGTGCTCGGGTACGGCCGGTACGACGACGGGTACATGGTGTCGCTCACGCTCGCCACGCTGCTGGTGATCCTGGCGGTGGTGGCGAGTCATCGGATTCCCCGGTGGCGGGTGGTGACCTACCTGTCGTCCCGGAGCTACGTGGTGTACCTGGTGCACCAGACGATCGCGTTCAGTCTCCTGGCGTGGCTGTGGCGGGACCTGCCTTCCAGCGCCGCCGTCGGGATCTCGATCGTCGCCACGCTGCTGGTCGCCGAACTGGTGCACCGGGCCGTGGAGCAACCGTTCTCGAAACTGGCGACCTCCCTGACCCGGCGTGGATCCCGCTAGGGTGCCAGGTAGGTCAGGTTCCGACAGCCGGGGGCGGTACATGGGCAGGGACAATCCCGCCGACGACCAACTCGGTCCCGAGGTCGTGCCCGACAAGACCAGGACCGCGTTCCTGGACGTCGCCCGCGCGCTGGCGGCGATCCTGGTCGTGTACACGCACATCTACAACGTGTTCATCAACGAGCACAAGGGTGTGACCACACCGCCGACCGACGCGCTGGACAACGCGCTGGTCGTGCCGCTGCGCCTGGACGACCAGGGCATCGGCGCGATCTCGGTGCCGATCTTCTTCATCATCAGCGGTTTCGTGGTGACCCCGATCGCGCTGCGGATGGGCGCCAAGCGGTTCGGGATCAACCGGGGGCTGCGGATCTTCCCGCTGCTGCTGTTCGTGGTGGCGCTGGCCGCCGTGCTGATCGCGCTCGGCCAGGGGCTGCTCTCGACCAGGCCGCAGGAGGTGAACGTCTGGACGTTCCTGTCGAACGTGTCGCTGTGGAACTTCATCGACCGGCCGTTCGGCTCGTGGGTCGCGGTGGCCTGGACGCTGGCCGTCGAGGTGCTGTTCTACGCGATGCTGATCGCGGTCCTTCCGTTGCTGCGCAAGCGGGCGTGGCTGGCGATCGCCGTGCAGCTCGAGGTCGTGCTGGTCCTGCTGATCACCTACCGGGCCTTCGGCGACGAGTACCGCGCGCTGGTGATCAACATGGTGTACACGCTGATCCCGATCATGGGCCAGGCGGTGTGGGCGGCGTGGGCCAGGAAGATCCCGGCGTGGCTGGCCGGGGTGTTCGTGACGGTCGCGTGGCTGATGTTCGTGTGGGCCGGGCACCTCAACGTCGACCCGAACTACATTCCCCGGCCGTTCCCGATCGCCATCGCCATGATGCTGTTCCTGATCGGCCTGTTCGCCGAGCCGTACCTGCGGCAGCGGCGGTTCTGGACCGACCTGTCGGAACGCACGTACTCGATCTACCTGCTGCACGGCGTGGTGGCGTTCCCGCTGATGCACTGGCTGTTCAACAGCCTTCCGCTGTGGTTGACCGTGCTGATCGCGGTGGTCGCGACCGGGCTGGCCTCCGAGGTGTCGTACCGCTTCGTCGAGCGCCCGAGCCACAACCTCGCCCGACGCCTGTCCCGCCGCGCCAAACCGGAACCCGAACCGGAACCCGACGAGGACGACGACCGGTACGACGACCGGTACGAGAACGACGATGTCGACGACTACGACGATTACCCGGAGGACGAGGAGTCCCCCGAGGACGCCCCGACCGAGAAGACCCCGCCGGTTCCCCTGCCGCCGCAGCGGCGCCGGCCCGCGCCGTGGGACCGCGGCGAACCGCCGGCCCGGCGACCGGCCGGCCCCGGCGGGCAGCGGCCCGTCCCCCCCCCCCCCCCCCCCCCCCGCCCCCCCCCCCCCCCCCCCCCCCCCCCCCCCCCCCCCCCCCCCCCCCCCGGAAACCGGCCCCCCCCCCCCCCCCTCCCCCCCGCCGCCCGCCCCGCACCACGGAGCCAGACCCGATCCCGGTCCCCCCGGCGAACGCGAACCCCACCACCGCAACGGAAATCTGGCTCCCCGCCCGCCCCTTCCGCCCGGCCGCAACGGATCCCGCGAACCCCTCCGCGCCCGGGACGACGCTCCGGTCCAGGACAGTGGCGTACTTCCCGGTCGTGGCACCGAATCCCGGCCACCCGCCCGCGAGCCACGACGCCACGACGGCGTCCTGCCCACCCCGCCACCGAGGCCCCACAACGACCACCCCACCGGCGACGCCCGCTCCACCCGCGACAGCCACCCCGCCCGCGACAGCCAACCGCTCCGCGACGGTCAACGTGGCCGCGACAGCCAACCGCTTCGCGACGGCCAACCCGCCCGCAACGGCCAACCCGCCCGCAACGGCCGACCCGCCCCAGACAGCCACCCCGGCCACGGCAGCCAACCGCTTCGCGACGGTCAACCTGGCCGCGACGGTCAGCCCGGGCGCGACAGCCAACCGCTTCGCAACGGGCAGCCCGCCCGGGAGGTGCCACCGCGGCGGGCCGAGGAGGCCCGGCCCGCCGGTCTGCCGCGCCGCGAGCCCCGCAACGGGGTCCCGGTCAACGGCGCGCCGCCGGCCGGGGACCTCGACAAGCCCCGCAACGGCACCCTCGACCCGCCCCCACGCCGCCGGCCGGTGCCCGAGGGTGAGCCGGCCGGTGGACGCCGCCGGGCCGAGGACCGCCCGCACTGGCCCGAGCCAGAGCGTCCGGCCGCCCGCCCCTCCGGGGGACGCCGTCGGCTGGAGGACCGGGACGAGCCGCCCGCCCCCCACGGCGGCGGCCGGCGGCGCGCCGAGGACTTCCTCAACGGATCGGCCGGCGGACGCCGTCGCGCCCCCGAACGCGCCCCCGAACGCGCGGCCGTCCCGTGGCCCGACGACGGCGACGACCCGGACGGCGGCGGGCGTCACCGCACCACCTGAGCAGGCGTTACGCCTCTAACGAGTGATTCTGGCCGGCGTGGCCGTGTCGTTCACCGCACCCCCGGCCGCCCCGGGCCCACTATCTGACGGGTCACGCACCGACCGACCCCGGAGGACAGCATGTGGGTGCAGGTTCTGGCACTCGTGATCGTCTCGACCGTGTTCCTGGTGCGCCTGGTGGCCGCCCTGTGCGACCAGCCGTCCAAGACCTCGGCCTCCAAGCCGAGGAACTAGCCGAGGTACCGGCCGAGAACCCTCCCTGCGCCGGCGCGACGGCCGGGTACGCCTAGGGCGCCAGCGGGATCCGCACGCCGGTCAGCTCCTCGGACACCGCCCACAGGCGTTGGCCGAGCTCCCGGTCCCTGGCCGAGTCCAGCGGCTCGACCAGGGTCGGGAAGCCCTTGGACTCGCCGCGCCCGTCCGGCCCCCAGAACTGGCCGCCGCGCACGTCCGCCCCGGCCGCGGCGTACACCTGGGGCAGCGCCCCCATCGCCGCGTCCTGGGCCATCAGCCGGTTGGTGACCTTCAGCATCACCCTGGCCACCCCGCTCGGGCCGGCCGACTGGAGGTTGGTGGCCGCGTAGCCGGGGTGGGCCAGCACGCTCTTGATCGGCGATCCGGCCGCACGCAGCCGCCGGTGCAGCTCCAGCGCGAACACCACGTTCGCCAGCTTGGACTGCGAGTAGTACCCGCTGGGCGAGTAACCGTGCTCGCCGTGCAGGTTGTCGAAGTGGATCCGGCCCCGGCGGTGCAGGCCCGAGCTGACCGTGACCACCCTCGGGTCCTCGTCGGCGAGCGCGAGCTTGTCCAGCAGCAGGCCGGTCAACGCGAAGTGCGCCAGGTGGTTGACGCCGAACTGCTGCTCGAAGCCCTGGGCGGTGCGGCCGAGCGGCGGCATCATCACGCCCGCGTTGTTCACCAGCACGTCCAGTTCCTCGACGCCCTCGGCGAACCGGTGCACCGAGTCCAGGTCCGCGAGGTCCAGTTCGCGCAGTTCGATGGTGCCGGCCGGTTGTTCGGCCAGCAGTCGCTCCAGCGCGCGCTCACCGCGTTCCCGGTCGCGCGCTGTCATGATCACTTTGGCGCCGAGGCCGGCGAGGGCGCGGACGGTCTCCAGCCCCAGGCCGCTGTTCCCGCCGGTCACCACCACGGTTCTTCGTACCTGCCGGGAGATGTGCCCGGCCACCCATTCGGCAGCTGCGGGTTTCTCCCCGTCGATCGCACTGGTCATGGCACCAGCGTGCCGCACGCGCCGCCCGGCCACAGCACGGCGGGGCCGTGGGCGGGTCGGCCCAGTGGACACCCACCGTTCGGCTGATGGTTGCCGTCCAGTCGGCTCACTAGCCTGGCCCGGTGGACATGCGACACCTCGGGGAATCCGGTCTGGTCGTCAGTGCGGTCGGTCTCGGCTGCAACAACCTCGGCCGGCCGGGGACCGCGGCGGAGTCGCTGGCCGGCTCGCGCGCGCTGATCGGCGCCGCCATCGACGCCGGGATCACCATCTTCGACGTGGCCGACGTGTACGGCGCCCCGCGCGGGCGCAGCGAGGAGTTACTCGGCCAGGCGCTGTCCGGCCGCCGCGACAACGCGGTGATCGTCACCAAGTTCGGCGTCGACATGCAGGGCGCCAACGGCCCGGACTTCGGGGCGCGCGGCTCCCGGCGTTACGTGCGGCGCGCGGTCGAGGCGTCGCTGCGCCGGCTGGGCACCGACTGGATCGACCTGTACCAGCTGCACCGGGCCGACCCGCGCACGCCGATCGAGGAGACCCTCGGCGCGCTGGACGACCTGGTGCACGAGGGCCTGATCCGCTATGCGGGGGTGTGCAACCTGGCCGGCTGGCAGATCGCCGACACCGTGTGGCTGTCCAGGACGAGGAACGTGGTCGGACCGATCGCCGTGGAGAACCACTACTCGCTGCTGGAACGGGAGGCCGAGCGGGACGTCATCCCGGCCTGCCAGCGGTTCGGCGTGGGCCTGCTGCCCTACTTCCCGCTGGCCAACGGCCTGCTCACCGGCAAGTACCACCGCGACGCCGACCCGCCGCCCGGCGCCCGGCTCGCCGGCCGCTCGCGGTTGCTGGCCGAGGCGCCGTGGGACCGGATCGAGAAGCTGCGCGCCTACGCCGAGGAGCGCGGCGTCCCGATGACCAGCGTGGCGATCGGCTGGCTGGCCGCCCAGCGCCCGGTCGGCTCGGTGATCGCCGGCGCGACCACCCCCGAACAGGTCGTCGCGAACGCGGCCGCCGCCCAGTGGCACCCGGGGTCCGAGGACCTCAAGGCGCTCGACGAGATCTGTCCGCCCGGCCGCCGCTGACTAGGGTTGGCGGGTGGAAACCCTTCAGGGAGACCAGGTCACGCTCGTCCCGGTGGTCGCCGCGCACGTCGCGGACCTGCGGCGGATCGGCGAGACGGTGGCCGTGCGCGAACGCTGGGGCGAGTTCGGGCCGGAGTGGCCCTTCGACGACCCCGACCTGACCTGCTACAGCATCCTGCTCGACGGCGCGGTGCGCGGCCTGGTCCAGTACGGCGAGGAGGCCGACCCCGACTACCGGCACGCGGCGATCGACATCTTCGTCGACCCGGCGGTGCACGGGCGGGGCGTCGGCCGGGACGCGATCCGGACGCTGGCCAGGCACCTGTTGCACGACCTGGGCCACCACCGGCTGGTGATCGACCCGGCGGCCGACAACGTCGCGGCGATCCGCTGCTACGAGGCCGTCGGCTTCCGGCGGGTCGGGATCATGCGCGACTACGAGCGCGACGCGGACGGCTCGGGGTGGCACGACGGGCTGCTGCTCGACCTGCTCGCGGCCGACCTGCGCTGAACGCCCGTTAACCTTCTCCCCGGTGACCGGTACGAGGAAGGGACGGGCATGCGGATCAGGGACATCGCGGCGATCGTGACGGGCGGGGCCTCCGGCCTGGGCGGCGCGACCGCGCAAGCGCTTGCGAAGGGCGGGACGTCGGTGTTCGCCCTCGACCTGCCGGCGGCGATCGAGCAGGCGCCGGCGGTCGACGGGGTCACCTACCTCGCCGCCGACGTCACCGACACCGAGCAGGTCGAGGCGGCCGTGGCGACCGCCGCCGGCTCCGGGGTACCGCTGCGGGTGGTGGTGAACTGCGCGGGCATCGGCCCCTCGGCGCGGATCCTGTCCCGCAAGGGCCGCCACGACCTCGGGCTCTACCGCAAGGTCATCGAGGTCAACCTGGTCGGCACGTTCACCGTGCTCACCGTCGCCGCCGAGGCCATCGCCGCGACCGAGCCCGACGAGCACGGCCAGCGCGGCGTGGTGATCAACACCGCGTCGATCGCCGCGTTCGACGGCCAGATCGGGCAGGTGGCCTACACCTCGTCCAAGGCCGCCGTGGCCGGGCTGACCCTGCCGGCCGCGCGTGACCTGGCCTCGCACGGCATCCGGGTGATGACGATCGCGCCGGGCATCGTGGACACCCCGATGCTGGCGACGGTCAGCGAGGAGTTCCGGGAGACCCTGGCCGCCGGGGTGCCCTTCCCCAAGCGCCTGGCCGACCCGACCGAGTACGCCAAGCTGGCGCTGTCGATCATCGACCACGACTACCTCAACGGCGAGGTCATCCGGATGGACGGCGCCCTGCGGATGGCCCCCCGCTAGGTCACCGCTAGAGATCCCCCACGTACGGGATCTCGTTCACCGCCGGGGAGGACATCCACCCGCGCAGCGTCAGCGTGGCGTGCACGTCGTCCTCGTTGTACTCCAGCAGCCGGCGGCGCTGCCCCTGGTCGGGGGCGGCGCCGTCCATGCCGACCGCGTCGCGGTACCAGCGCATGGAGTTCTCGCCGCTGGCCTCGGCGTCACGCCAGGCGAACCCGGCGGCCGGGGCGATCGTCTTGAGGCCCTTGCCGCGCGAGCACAGGAAGTAGTCGCGCACCGAGCCGAACAGGTCGAACCAGGCGTCCGAGGAGATGAACGCCTGCACCTGCTCGGTGGTCGGGATGCCCGGCTTGCCGGCGAACCGCTTGGCCGACGCCAGCAGCCAGCGGTTCTCCGCCAGCTCGTTGTAGCAGTAGGCGCGGAACGTCAGCCCCCGCGCGCGGGCGCGGAGCCGGACCATCGTGAGCCACTGCCAGAACCCGGCGAACGAACGGGCCTCGTCGTCGGTGGGCAGCGGCTCCCAGGTGGCGAACGCGCGGTAGCCGTGCGGCTCGCCGACGTCCGCGCCGGACAGCCACACGCCCCACAGGTAGGCCCCGGAGTCACCGAAGCTCTCCATGTCGACGTCGACCTCGACGTCGGCGCGCGGAACCACCACCTCGGGCAGCCGGCGCACGACCGTCAGGTCGGCCAGCCACGCCTTGGCCAGGCCGACGGCGTCGGCCATCGGGATACCGGTCGGCGGCAGCGACTCGTCGTCCGGGTCGACCACGGCCAGGTCGTCGACCGTGCGCACGCCGGCCGCGCGCAGCGTCGTGGCCTCCTCACCGCGCACCACCAGGCTCACGTCGCGGGTCTGTTCCAGCTCCACCCGGCACACCGGCCACCACGGGCAGGAACGGCACTCGACGATCCGTGACGGCGCGGCCAGCGCCTCGCCGCCGGTGGCCGCGGCGTTGGCGATGGCCAGCCGGTCGGCGAAACGGGCGTCGTACTCGGCCAGCGCGCCCCGGCTGCCCGGCCAGGTCGGCGCGTTCAGGTCGTGCCAGACGACGACGTCGCCGTCCAGGCCGATGACCCCGCCCAGCGCCGAGCCGTCGGACCGCCCGCAGGCCTCCAGCAGCCGGTAGGCGTGCGCGAGGCGCAGCTGGTCACGCGGCTGGGGGCGCACCCGGCGGCGCTGGTCGACCGCGCGGGCGCCGGGCACCGGGTCGGCCAGCGGCGAGGTCCGCGCGCCGGAGCCGGGGTCGCTCACCTTGTGTCGCACGACGAGCACCGGAACGTAGCCGCCGGGGGTGGCGACCAGCAGGTCGATCTGGCCGCGCCGGTTGCCGGGCAGGTCGCGCGGCAGCTGGGCGGCCCAGACGAACCGGGCGCCGGCGGCCATCGCGTCCAGCGTGGCCTGCTCCCGGTCGGTGCCGCGCAGGTCGGGGCCGCGTTCGATCTCCACCCAGCCCTCGCCGACCAGGCCGGCGATCTCGTCGGCGATCGAGCGGCGGTGGGCGGTGGCGTCGGCCTTGCGCTGTTCACCGGTCGGGTCGGGGGGCGCGGTCGCCACCTGCGCCATCGCCGGATCGTGCTCGAGGTGCACCCGACGCCTGCAGCGGTTGACCACGCCCGCGTCGAGCAGCACCGAAGTTGTCACGTTTCAAAGTCTAGGCCGACGCACCGACAGAACGCGCCGGGCCGTCGCGGTCCCGGGTAGGTTCTCCCCATGGCACTCTGGAAGCGCAGTGCCCGGGAACCGGCACCGGGCGATCCCAAGGTCACACCGAAGAAGGCGAAGAACGCGCTCGGGGTAGCCAAGATCATCGGCCCGGCGGTGATCCCGGTGGTCGCGCCGATCGCGGTGCGGGCCTTCGGCGAGGCGCGCGAGCGGATCGACCGGCTGCGGGCCCGCCGGCTGGGCGTCCCGGTCGAGGAGATCGCCGCGTTCTCCGGGCGGGGCGGGGCGCTGCACGCCAGGATCACCGGCGCCGCCCGGTCCGTCGACGAGTTGCGCGACCGCGAGGGCGCCACCGGCGCCGACCGCGAGTTCGCCGACACCTCGCGGCGCACCCTCGAACAGCTGGCCGCCGTGGTGCGGGCGGCCGAGCGGATGCCGGCCGGCCGGCGCCGGGCCGCGCACCGCGCGGTCGGCACCGAGCTGGACGAGTTGGAGCAGCGGCTACTGGCCCGCCTGGGGATCTAGGACCTGCGCCAGGTGCACGGCCGCCCGGCCGGCGCCCTGGACGATCTGGGTCCGGCAGCTGAACCCGTCGGCCAGCACCAGCGTCTCCGGGCCGGCGGCGCGGACGGCGGGCAGCAGCGCACGCTCGGCCAGTGCCTGGGACACCTCGTAGTGGTCGCGTTCGAAGCCGAAGTTGCCGGCCAGGCCACAACATCCGGCCGGCAGCGACTCGATCCGCACACCCGCCCCGGTCAGCAGCCGGGTCTCGTCGGTGAAGCCGAGGGTGGCGTGCTGGTGGCAGTGGACCTGGACGATCGCCTCCCGGTCGACCGCCGGCGGAGTCCACTGTGGAGCGTGGGTCGCCAGCAGGCCGGCCAGGGTGTGGCTGTTGGCGGCGAGTTCGGCCGCGAGCGGATCACCGGTCAGGTCGGGGACCTCGCCGCGCAGGGCCGACAGGCAGCTCGGTTCGAGCGCGACGACCGGGGTGCCGGCGGCCAGTTCCGGCGCCAGCACCCGCAGGGTCCGGCGCATCACCCGGCGCGCCACCGACAGCTGACCGGTGGACACCCAGGTCAGCCCGCAGCACACCGAACCGTTGGGCAGCACGGGATCGAAGCCGGCCGCCCGCAGCACGCGCAGCGCGGCCAGCCCGACCTCGGGAGCGAAGAACTCGGTGAACGTGTCCGGCCACACCACCACCCGCCGCCCACCCGGCTGGCCACTGCCCCGCGCCAGCGTCGAGAACCGCCGCGCGGCCAGTTCGGGCAGCGCCCGCTGCGGCGCGATCCCACCGATCCGCCGCACCAGGCGGGAGAACCGGCGCGAGCGCATCCCCGCGTTCGCCACGCCGCTCACCGGTGAGCCCGCCCGCAGCCACAGCGGCAACCAGCCCAGCGAGTAGTGCGACGCCGGCCGCCGCCGGCCCCGGTAGTGGTGGTACAGGAACTCCGCCTTGTAGGTCGCCATGTCCACGTTCACCGGGCAGTCGCTCAGACATCCCTTGCAGGACAGGCACAGATCCAGCGCGTCGCGCACCTCGGTGGAGCGCCAGCCGTCGGTGATCACCTCGCCGGCCAGCATCTCGTACAGCAGCCGCGCGCGGCCCCGCGTCGAGTGCCGCTCCTCGCCGGTGACCTGGAAGCTCGGGCACATCACCGAGCCGGAGTGGTTGCGGCACTTGGCAACCCCGACACAGCGCCGGGCCGCGCGGGCGAAGTCGCCGCCGTCGTGCGGGTAGCCGAACGCGGTCGTCAGCGGAAGTTCCCTCACGGCGGCGAAGCGCAGGTTCTGGTCGATGGGGTACGGGTCGACGACCATGCCGGGGTTCATCCGTCCCAGCGGGTCCCAGACCTGCCTGAACCGCGCGAACAACGCGATCGCCGCCGGGGAGTACATGCGCGGCAACAACTCCGCGCGCACCTGGCCGTCGCCGTGCTCGCCCGACAGCGACCCGCCGTGCGCGGCGACCAGGTCCGCGCCTTCCTCGATGAACGCGCGGTAGGCGGCGACCCCGTCGGCGTGGGTGAGGTCCCAGTCGATCCGCACGTGCACACAGCCCTCGCCGAAGTGGCCGTAGGTCAGGCCGCGCAGGCCGTGCCGCTCCAGCAGCGCGCGGAACTCCCGCAGGTAGGCGCCAAGGCGCCGGGGCGGAACGGCGGTGTCCTCCCAGCCGGGCCACGCCTCGGAGCCATCAGCCATCCTGGTGGAGATCCCCGAGCCCTCCTCACGCAGCCGCCACAGCACCCGCTGGGCCGCCGGGTCGGCGTGCACCTGGTGCGGCACACCGAGTTCGGCGGCCAGCGCCGCGGCCTTCCCCGCCGCGTCACCGGGATCCCCACCGCCCAACTCGACGAACAGCCACGCGCCGCCGGCCGGCAGCACCGGCGGCGGATCGGGGTTGCGGTCGGCCCACAGCGCGACGATCCGCTCGTCGAGGCTCTCCACGGTCAGCGGGGAGTGCGCCAGGATCGCCGGCACCGCGTCGGCGGCGGCGACGTCGTCGGCGAAGCCGAGCACCGCCAGTGCCCTGGCCGGCGGCACCGGCACCAGGCGCACGGTCGCGCCGAGCACCACCACACAGGTGCCCTCGGTGCCCACCAGCGCCTTGGCCACGTTCCGGCCGTGCTCGGGCAGCAGGTGGTGCAGCGGGAAACCCGACACCTGGCGGCCGAGGCGACCGAACTCGGTGCGCAGCACCGCCAGGTCGGCGTCGGCCAGCGCGTGCAGCGCCGCGTCGATCTCGGGGTTGGCCAGGCCGGGGCCGACGGTCAGCCGCCGGCCGTCGTAGCAGAGCACGTCCAGCTCGACGACGTTGTCCAGCGTGGTGCCCCAGGCCACCGAGTGCGCGCCGCAGGAGTTGTTGCCGATCATGCCGCCGAGCGTGCAGCGGCTGTGCGTTGACGGGTCGGGGCCGAAGGTCAGCCCGTGCCCGGCGGCCGCGGCCCGCAGGTCGTCGAGCACCACGCCGGGGCCGACCCGCGCGGTCCTGGCGTCGGGGTCCAGCTCGTGGATCCGGTTCAGCCGGGTCAGGTCGAGCACCAGGCCGCCGCCGCAGGCGTTGCCGGCCAGGCTGGTGCCGCCGCCGCGCGGCACCAGCGGCACACCGAACTCCCTGGCCGCGGCGACCGCCGCGACCGCGTCGTCCTCGGTGTCGGGCACCACCACCGCGAGCGGCACCTGCCGGTAGTTGGAGGCGTCCATCGTGTACAGGGCTCTGTCGGCGGCGTCGAAGCCGACGTGGCCGTTGACGGTCTCGGACAGCCGCTGACGCAGGCCCTGGAGGTCCATACGGTCAACCATGCAGCACGGGACCGCTGGTCCGCCGGACGTACCTCGGCCTACTCTTGGTAGCCATGGGCAGACGGGCGACCCCCGGTCGGGGTGCGAGCCGTGGTGCGAGTCGTGGTGCGCACGGCGTACCCGGCTGGCTGCTCGCGTGCTGCGTCGCCGCCCTGACCATCGCCGCGCACGGCGCCGCCGGTGGCACGGTCGCCGACTCCTCGCTGACCGCGCTGCTCACCACCGTCCTGGCCTGGGGTGGCGCGTCGCTGGCCCGGCGCGGCGGGCTGCCGACGCTGGTCGGGGTGCTGGCCGTGACCCAGGCCGCCCAGCACGTGCTGCTCACCGAGATCGCCCACGTGCACCAGCCGGCGCCCACGGTCGACGGCTGGCTGATGTTCGGCGCGCACGCGGTGGCCACGGTCGCCTCGGCGGTCCTGCTGGTGCGGGCCGGCGGCGCGGTCGCCTCGGTCGCGGCGTCACTGCGCTGGCTGGTCGGCCGGCTCCAGCTGCTGGTGCCCGGCCCCTCGGCCGGCCCGGCCGGGGCCGTTCCCGCCCGGGTGCCCGCCCGGCCCGGGGTGCTGCTCGAGATCGTGTTGCGGCGGGTCAGCCCCCGCCGGGGACCGCCGGTTCTCTCCTGACGTACACGGTCCGACACCGGCTGCCACCACGGCAGACCGGCTTCCCCCACATTCAGGAGAGAACGCCTCATCATGTCCATCAACGGATATCAGCGCGCCGCCGTCCTGGCGGTGGCCACCGGCGCCGCCCTGCTGCTCGGCACCGGCGCCGCCTCGGCGCACGTCAGCGCCAAGATCCTCGGCGAGGCCGCCGAGCAGGGCAGCTACAGCAAGATCACCTTCCGGGTGCCGAACGAGGACGACGCCGCCGGCACCGTCAAGCTGGAGGTCAAGCTCCCCGCCGACGCGCCGATGAGCTCGGTGCGGCCCAAGCCGATCCCCGGCTGGACCGCCCAGGTCGTCAAGTCGACACTGGCCGAGCCGATCGACTCGCACGGCACCGAGATCACCGAGGCCGCCAGCTCGGTGACCTGGACGGCGAACCGGGGGACCCGGATCGCGCCCGGCGAGTTCGGCGAGTTCGAGCTGGCGGTCGGACCGCTGCCCGAGGTCGACCAGCTGGTGCTGCCGGCGATCCAGACCTACGAGGGCGGCAAGGTCGTCGCGTGGGACGAGGAGACCCCCGAGGGCGGCGAGGAGCCCGAGCGCCCGGCGCCGGTGATCGCGCTGTCCCCGGCCAGTGAGGACGGCGGCCACGACGCGGCCCCGGCCGCCAACGAGCAGCCGGCCGACGGCGAAGTCGCCGACACCACCGACACGGCGGCCGCCGCCGACGGGTCCGACGACACCGCCCGCTGGCTGGGCGGCGCCGGCCTGGTGGTCGGCGCGCTTGGCCTCGGTTTCGGGGTCGGCGCCACCCTGCGGGCGCGGCGCTCCGGCGGCGACCAGTCGTGAGGCGGGCGGCAGTCGTCGTCGTGGTGGCGATGCTGGCCCTGGCCGGCTTCGCCACCCCGGCGCTCGCGCACAACCAGCTGGTCGCCAGCAACCCGGCGGACAAGGCCACGGTCCAGACCAGCCCGGCCACCGTCGCGCTGACCTTCGACCAGCCGGTGCAGAACGGTGAGGGCCTCAACAGCATCGCCATCACCGGCCCGGAGGGCACCACCTGGACGGTCGGCGCGCCCGAGGTTGCCAGCAACGTGGTGTCGGCGCCGGTCGACGCGCTCGGCCCGGCCGGCGAGTACACGATCGGCTACCGGATCCTGTCGGCCGACGGCCACCCGGTGCGCGGCGAGCTGACGTTCACCCTGGCCACGGCCGGCGACGGCACCCCGGCACCGGCGTCGACCGCCGGTGGCGAGGCGTCCGACGGGTCGGACACCGACGGCGGCGGGCTGCCGGTCTGGGTGTGGATCCTCGGCGCGGTGGTCGTGCTCGGCGCGGGGCTGACCGTGGCGTTGCGCATCGGCGGCAAGCCGACCCGATGAGCACGACGGCCTGATGGCGCCCTCGCGGACCACCGCGTCCGTCCGGCCGGCCGCCGCCCTCGTGGCGGCGGCCGTCACCGGCACGCTGATCGGCCTGGCGGTCACCGCCGCCGTGCCGATCGCCGGCGTGGCGGAACCGGACGCGGTGGTCCGCTTCGGGCTTCCGGTGGTGCGGGTACTGCTCACCGTGTCCGCCGTGGCCACGGTGGGTCTGAGCCTGCTGCCGATCCTGGTCGGCTACGACCGGCCGGCGCGGGCCGAGCCGGTGCTGGCCGTCGCGCGGCGGCTGGCGGCGGCGAGTTCGCTGGTGTGGGCGGTGTGCGCGCTGGTGACGCTGGTGTTGCAGACCGAGGAGGTCCGGCCGGGCAACGGGGTGTCGCCCTCGGCGGTGATCGCCTACGTCGAGGAGGTCGGCGCCGGCAAGGCGCTGGTGTTCGTGGCGGGTCTGGCGCTGGTGTCCTTCGCCCTCGGGCTGGGCGCGATCCGCGCCGGCGAGGGGGTCCCGGCCGAGCTGCGGGCCGCGGTGGCGATGTTCGGGCTGCTGCCGCTGCCGGTGACCGGGCACGCGACGAACTTCCGCTGGCACGACTTCACCATGGTCTCCCTCGAACTGCACGTGCTCGGCGCGGCCGCGTGGACCGGCGGGCTGGGCGCGCTGGTGGTGCTGGTGGCGGCGAACCGCTCGCTGCTGGCGACGGCGCTGCCCCGGTTCTCCCGGCTGGCGACCGTGTGTCTGGCGGTGGTGGCGGTGACCGGCCTGTTCAACGGGTTCGTCGAGCTCGACGGGCCGAGCGGGCTGGTGGACACGCTGTTCGGTACCGGCTACGGCGCGCTGGTCCTGCTCAAGCTGAGCTGTCTGTGTCTGCTGGCCGCCGCCGGGGCGAACATCCGCTGGCGGCTGCTGCCGGCGATCGTGCGCCAGCGGCCGACGGCGCTGGTCACCTGGGCCGGCCTGGAGCTGGCGGTGATGGGGCTGGCGATCGGGTTCGCCGTCGTGCTCTCCCGCGCCCCGGTGAGCTGACCGGCCGCACGGACCACGGGGGTGTTCAGGTTGCATTTCTGTCCACACGAAACGACGAATGGACCGCCTGGGCCGTTCACCGCGCGCACTACCGGGGGACGGTCGACGGACCTCCGGTCAACCACCGCGCAGACCCCAACGGCGAGTGGTCAGTCCTGTTCGGTGAACTGCGTGGAGGACAGGCTTGACCGCCGCCGGATGACCGCGATGCGGGACACCGCACCGGATCCGCGCTCGGCCAGCTCCTCCCGGGAGATCCAGCCGGCGGCGTGGTGGCGGTAGGCCTGGGAGAGCATCACCAGCTCGGCGAGGAAGTCGGCGGCCCGGCGTCTGCTGGCCTCGGGAAGTCGGGCCACCAGCGGCAGCTGGGCGGCCACCACCTGGTCCAGCATCCGAGCCGACGCCAACGCCCGACGCGCACGTCGTCGCGGCACCATCACTACCCTGCGCCTAGCCACCAGGATGGCCACCTCGTTCGGGGAGGAAATTGGGCTAGCTCGACGGAGCGTAGCGCGTTTGGGCGGACAGCCCCCTGCTGCCTGTCACCCGGATGGTCAATTCCCCGTCGACGACCCCGACGACCTGCACAGATGAACCGAGGGCGCGGCACGCCCTACCGAAGTCTCGCCGGCTTGTTGCGGAGCGTTACGGCCATTCACCCGATTGGCTTACGTATAACGGGCCCACCGCGCGGAGGTGTCACCTCTGCGTACGTCTGTCAGCCGGCGGAACAGCTCCGGCCTGACCTCGGGCCGGCTGGACAGGATCGGCAGCACGCTGGTGATCAGCTTCAGCTCCCGCACCTCACGCAACACCCCGAACAGCGGCGACCGGGTCACGTCCAGGCCGTAGGTCCGGACGAACTCCCGGTACCGGCCGGCCGGCTCACCGAAACGCACCACCCCGACCGCCAACGGCGTCAGGTCCCACTCCGGCGGCCCGATACTGGCCGAGTCGAAGTCGCACAGCACCGGCCCGGCCGAGGTCGGGATCAGGTTGCCCAGATGCGCGTCACCGTGCAGCAACACCCGGGGCCGGTCGAACTCCACGTCCGCCAGCCGCCGGCTCACCTCGTCGCATCGATTCAGCAGAAAGGCCAGGTCGGCGCCGGCCAACCCGTCGGCCTCCCCGATGCGCCGGCGCACGTCGTCCAACGGCTCCCACACCGGCAGCCGGAACGCCGGCTCCGGCAGCTCGTGCAGTCGCCGCAACAGTTTCGCCAGGTCGCGGCCCCGCTGGCGGCGCCCGCCGGCCGAAGCCGTCTCCCACACCGTGGCCAGGTACCGCCCGGCGCGCACCGGCTGCACGATCCCCGACAGCAACCGCACCGCCGGGACCTCGTGCTCGGCCAGCCAGGTGGCCACCCGGACCACCTTGTCCGCCCGGTGCGCCAGCGCGTTGGACGCGACGATCCGCACCACCACCTGCTGGCCGGCCAGCTGGAACACCGCGTTGTTGGTGCACCGCAGCAGCCGCGCGCCGGTCGGGTCCAGCCCGGCGGCCGCGCACACCGCGGCGAGCGCCTCGGCCAGGCTGGCCTGGGAGAACTGACCACCGCGCGGGGCCATGTCCATGGACGTCGCGGTCATCGTGGCGCCTGCCCGCCTCAGGAGGCGTCAGCCTCGTGGAGCCTGCTGATCGTCTCGGACAGTTCGCGGGCGTCGGTGTAGTTGCGGCGCTTGTCCGCCTCGGCCTTCAACGGCAGCAGCCGGTCCCGCACCCGCCGCGACTTGAGGTGTTGAGCCAGGTCAACGGCCTGGTGGCCGATCTTGGCGCCGTGGTCGATGTCGCCGTCGAGCAGGTGGTTGGTGGCCAGGAAGCTCAGGTTGAACGCCTTGCTGCGGGCCATCTCGTCGCCGTAGGAGCCGATCGCCCGGTGCAGCGCGGGAATCGCGTACTTGGTGTGCCGGGAGTCGACCTGCTGGGCCAGCACGGTGTGCACCGTGCCGATCATCGCGTAGACGTCGTCCTCGTTGAAGAACTTGACCCAGTCCTCGGCCTCACCGGCGTTCGCCCTGGCGAACTCGTCGCGGGTGCGGCCGATGAGCTTCATCGTCTGGTCCTCGTGGCCCATCATCGCGTAGGCCCAGGCCTGGTTCGCGCAGATCACCGCCACCGCCAGCTCCGAGCCGGACTCCTGGGCGGCGATCTGCCCGAGCTGGAACATCTTCAGCGCGTCGTCCGGGGCCTCCTTGTGCAGGTAGACCCGGCCCATCCGGTACAGGATGTTGGCCACCAGCTGGTTGGAGTCCCCGGCCTTGGCCAGTTCCAGCGCGCGGCCGAAGTGGTTGCGCGCCGAGTCGATCAGCCCGATGTCGAACGAGGTCCAGCCCGCCAGGTTGTGCAGGTCGGCCAACGCGACGTGCAGCCGCTGTTTGACCACCTCGGACCCGGACGCGCTGAGCATCTGCTGTCCCCAGGACAACTGGGCGACCACGGCGTCGCGGCAGAAACCGCCGCCGTACTGGTAGTCCAGCGAGCGAAGCGCCCTGGTGGCGGCCTCGACCTGACGGACGTCGGTCATCCCGATCCGACCAGGAGCGGGTGTCAACACCGGGTTGGACACCCATGTCCCTGAGTCAGCGCCGAGCACGTGCGCACCGACCGCCACCGCGGCGGCGTGCGCAAGAAACTTCCGACGCTTCACGATCTCCGGCTCCTCAGCGTCCGGGGCTTCGCGCGTCACGGCCACTCTGGCGGCCGTGACTTCGTCGTACGCGAGGCCCATGTATCCCCGTGGGACACCCAGGCCGTCGGCGATCCGGACAAGGACGTCATAGGCCATGACCTGACGACCCTTGAGGATCTCCGACACCTCGGACTGTGACTGACCGGTCATCGCCGCGATCTGGCGTTGTGACACGCCTTTGCGTCGCAGCAGCTTGTAGATCGTGCTGACCTCCCGGGCGGCGAGCGCGCCCCGCATCTCCTGGTCGTCCCACACATCTCGTGTAACGGAGGAACCCTGAGATCCGATGGAGTTCATTCCGCCCCCTCACAGTCCGCTGGGCGTCAGCAGCAATGTATGCGCACTTCACAAGCCGCGAGAAGTCCGGATCGGCGAACCTGATCGGTCCGACCGAACTTCGACGACCGCTTACCGTGGGACGGCCGCCGATCGGCGCTGTGACGCACCAATCCCGGTTCTCAGGCATCAATGTAGTTCCTTGTAAGCGTACGAGCACGGAGGGATTCCGAGACGGTGGAACTGGTCAAGACCCCGAACCCGGTCCAGGCGACCCAAGCGCGCCAGGAGCACCTCGGGGACCTGCACGGTTCCGCGCTCGGCCGCCAGGTGTGGCGGATCAACTGCGGTGACGTGGTCAACCGCGAGCGTTGCCTGACCGTGCTCGTCGAACGCAATCGGGTGGTCCTCGTCGGACCGCCGGGCGAAACCGCTGTCCTGACGACCGGCCAACTCGGCCAGTTGCGGGTCGCGCTTCGTGAGGCCGCCGAACAGGCGGAAAGGTAACGGTGACTCCTCCGATGGACGAGATACTGGGGCAGGTACTGCGCAACGCGGTGTGGGAGCGGCTGGACATGCTCTCCGAGCTCGCCAACCGCGCCGACGCGCCGTCCCTGCTGTCGGTGGCCCGCTCCGAACTCCCCAGGCTGACCGAGGGCTGGCGCGCGATGCTCGCCGCCCACGAACCGGACGAGAAGGGCAACTGCCCGGTGTGCTCGACCCGGTGGCGTCAGCAGAAGGCCCCGTGCTCGGTGTGGCAGGCCGCCTACGAGCACCTGGTGGCCGGGGGTCTGGCGCCGAGCCCGTCCAACGCGCGTCGGCCGCTGGCCGAGAAGAAGGCCAAGCGCCCGAACTCGGCGACCGGCCGGCTGGCGAACGCCAGGTGAGGCCGACCCGGTAACCACAGACTCCGCGAACCGGTGCTGTTGTACTCCCCCTCCCCCGACCAGCATCGGTTCGCGGCTCCATTTCGGCGACGGCCCCCGCTCAGTTCCGGAGCGGGGGCCGTGGCATGTACGCGCTTCCACGCCGACAGTCGTTTCCGATGTTCGTTTCCGCTGGTCAAAGAAATGTGGATGAGCCGGCCGTTCTTGGGCACCATGGAGGAAGCCCAGGGTCCAAGGAGAACACGTGGCATCCTCTGTGACGTTGCGAAAGCAACCAGTGCAGCAGCGGAGTGCGAAACGGGTCGAACAGATGCTCGAGGCCTGTGCCGCACTCATCGACGAACTCGGCTACGACGGCGTCACCACCACCCTGATCGCGGAACGGGCCGGGGTGGCCGTGGGTTCGCTGTACCAGTTCTTCCCCGACAAGCGCGCCGTCGTCCAGGCGCTGACCAAGCGCAACCTCGACCACTTCACCGCCGAGATCGACCGCCGGCTTGACTGGGAACACCTCGCGAACTGGTGGGACGGCGTCGACGAGATCATCGACATCTACGTGGAGATGTACCGCACCGTCCCCGGCTTCGCCCGCGTCCGCTTCGGTGACGTCATCGACCTGCGGTTCATCGAGGACGAACGGGACAACAACACGGTCATCGCGGAGAAACTCGCCGGCCTGATCGCCGCCAAGACCAACATGCCGGCACAGAGCCTGTTCCGGCAGATCACCGTGGCCAACGAGATCGGCGACTCGATCCTGGCGCTCGCCTTCCGCCGCCGGCTGTTCGACGAGCAGGAGATGGTCGAGGAGGCCAAGCGGGTGGTGCGCGCGTACCTGGCGCGGGAGCTCTAGCCGAAGCAGCGCCCCTCGCCCCGGTAGGTCGGCACGGTCGCGGCGATCCGGTCGCCGTCGAGCAGGTGGTACTCGGTGAACCGCTCGGCGAGTTCGCCGGCCTTGGTGTGCCGCAACCACACCCGGTCGCCCACCCGCAGGTCCCGCGCCGCCCGGCCGGTGACCGGCGTCTGCACCTCACCGGCGCCCTCCAGCGGCAGCAGCGTGAGCCCCTCCGGCAGGTACGGGCTGGGCAACCGGTCCTTGCCGGCCACCCCGGAGGCGATGTAGCCGCCGCCGAACAGCGTGGCGATCGTGCGCGCCGGGCGGCGCACCACCGGCAGCGCGAACAGCACGGCCGGCGCCGGGCTGAACCGGCGGTAGTTGTCGAACAGCGTCGGCCCGACCAGGCCGGAGCCGGCCGCCACCTCGGTGACCGACGGGTCGGCGCCGGTGGTCTCGATGCTGCCGGTGCCGCCGCCGTTGACGAACTCCAGGTCCGCCACCTGCCGCACCGCCCGCACCGCGGCCGCCCGGCGGGCCGCCAGCTCGGTCGCCGAACGGTCCTGCATGAACCGCAGCAGCGCGCCGAGCACCGGCCTGCCGCGCGGCGAGTCACCGAGGCCGGCGATCTGCCCCTCGTAGCCCATCAGCCCGACCAGCTCGAACCCCGGCCGCGCGGTGACCGCGTCGGCCAGCGCGCCGGCCTGCCGGGCGCTGAACAGCGGCGAGCGGCGGGTGCCGACGTGCACCAGGTCCCGGCCGAACAGCGGCCGCCAGGACACGTCCAGCTCCAGGCACACCCGCACGTCGGGGTGCCCGGAGCCGAGCGCGGCGTCGACCAGGTTCAGGTGGTCGACCGAGTCCACGATGATCGAGATCCGCGACCGGGCGTGCCGGTCGCCGGCCAGGTCACGCAACGCGGCGTGGTCGGTGGTCGGGTAGGCGACCAGGATGTCGGTGGTCGCCAGGTCGGTGCCGGCCCACTCGCGGGCCAGCCACAGCGCCTCGGGCAGTGAGTAGGACATGACGCCGGCGAACCCCGGCCGGCGCAGCACCCGCTCCAGCAGCGCCCGGCAGCGCACCGACTTGCTGGCCACCCGGATCGGCCGGCCGGCGGCACGACGCACCAGGTCGTCGGCGTTGTGGTCGAATGCGTCCAGGTCGACGACCGCGAGCGGCGGGTCGAGGTGTTTGGTCGCTCTGTTCAGCCGCTCGGGGTCGAGGCTCGTCTGGTCCGGCACGGGCCAACGGTACGACTCGGGAGGAACAATGGCAGCCCCATCCACCGCCTGGCGCAACTGGGCCGGCACCGAGGCCGCCGTCGCGACCAGCGTCGCCCGCCCCACGAGCCTGGACGAACTGACCTCGGTGGTCGCCGGGGCCGGCCGGGCGGGCCGCACGGTCCGCGCCAGGGGCAGCGGCCACTCGTTCACCGCCGTCGGCGCCGCCCACGACCTCGCCCTCGACCTGTCCGCCTGGACCGGCGTGACCGACGCCGACCCCGCCACCGGTCTGGTCACCGTGCGCGCCGGCACGACGTTGCGCGCGCTCAACGCCGAGCTGGACCGCCTCGGCCTGGCGATGACCAACCTCGGCGACATCGACGCGCAGACCGTCGCCGGCGCGATCGCCACCGGCACGCACGGCACCGGCGCCCGGTTCGGCGGCATCGCCACCCAGGTCGCGGCGCTGGAGCTGGTGCTGGCCGACGGGTCGGTGGTGCGCTGCTCGGCCGGCGAGCGGCCGGAGCTGTTCGCGGCGGCCAGGGTCGGGCTGGGCGCGCTGGGCGTGGTCACCACCGTGACGTTGCACACGGAGCCGTCGTTCGTGCTGGCCGCGACCGAACGCCCGGAGCCGCTGACCGAGGTGCTGGCGGCGTTGGAGGACAACTGCGCGGCCAACGACCACTTCGAGTTCTACTGGTTCCCCTACGCGGCGAACGCGCTGACCAAGCGGAACAACCGGCTGCCGGCCGGGGCGGTGCCCGCGCCGCTGTCGCCGGCCCGCCAGTTCGTGGAGTACCGGCTGGTGGAGAACACCGCGTTCGGCGCGCTGTGCCGGATCGGCCGGGCGGTCCCGGCGCTGGTGCCGGCGCTCAACCGGTTCTCGGCGTCGGTGCTGTCTCAGCGCTCGTACTCCGACGTCTCGCACCGGGTGTTCGCCACCAACCGGGACGTGCGGTTCGTCGAGTCGGAGTACGCGATCCCCCGGGGGGCGCTGCCCGAGGTGCTGGGTGAGCTGCGGGAGCGGGTGCCCCGGCTGGCGAACCCGGTGATGTTCCCGGTGGAGGTTCGGGTGGCGGCGGCCGACGACATCTGGCTGTCGACCGCCTACGAGCGCGACTCGGCCTACATCGCGGTGCACCAGTTCGTCGGCATGCCCTACCGGGAGTACTTCGACCTGTTCGAGTCGGTGGCCGGCGCGGCGGGCGGTCGCCCGCACTGGGGGAAGATGCACTCGCTGGACGCGGCGGTGCTGCGCACCCGGTACCCGAGGTTCGACGATTTCGTTGCGCTGCGGGCGGAACTGGACCCGGCCGGCACGTTCACCAACCCGTATCTGGAGCGGGTCCTAGGAAAGGTCTAGCTGGTCGATCGGCGTCGGCCCGCCGACGAGTTCGTAGGTCCGTCCGACGCTGCCGGGCGCGTCCAGCAGGGCGACGATCACGGCGGCGACGTCGTCGCGGCTGACCGAGCCCGGCGGCACGCTCACCCCGAGGGTGACCCGCCCGGTGGCGGGGTCGTCGGTGAGCCGCCCCGGCCGCAGGATCGTCCAGTCCAGCGGGCGTCCCCGCAGGTCGTGCTCGGCGTCGTCCTTGGCCTTGAGGTAGGCGGCGAACACCGGATCGATCGACGGGTCCTGGGCCCGGTTCAGCCCCATGGCGCTGATCTGGACGAACCGCGCAACCCCCGCGTCCTGCGCCGCCTGCGCGCAGACCGCCGAGGCGGCCCGGTCCACGGTGTCCTTGCGGGCCACTCCGCTGCCCGGCCCGGCGCCGGCCGCGAACACCACCGCGTCGGCCCCCCGCACATCACCGGCGAGATCCCCTGGCGTCGCGAACTCCAGGTCACGCAGAACGCCCTGCCCGCCGGCGGCCCGCACGTCGTCGATGTGGTCGGGATTTCGCACGATCCCGACCACGGTGTGGCCGCGCGCGGCGAGCCGGGAGGTGAGCAGCAGGGCGATCTTCCCGTGCCCACCGGCGATCATGATCCGCATTCAGGCCACGGTACAGAGAATCTGTTCGTAGGCCAGTTCGGTGAGCCACCGTTGGGTGCCGTCGACCGGTGCCGCGGCCCGTTCGGACCGCCCTGGCAGGTCGAGGTCGACCGACGGTCCCGGCTCGGCGCTGACCACGCCCACCCCGTAGGCCCTGGCCCGGGGCAGACAGTTGACGACGTAGTCGTTGGTGAGCACGACCGACATCGGCAGCACCATCGCCGAGTCGCACCACCGCAGGAACGGCACCGCGTTGACCAGCCCGGTCCGCCAGTGCCGCGCGACGGCAAGCGCTCCCACGATGCGCACCGCCGGTTCGGGGACCCGCCCGGAGAACTCCGGCCAGGCCCAGGTGGAGACGGTGGCCCGATCGACCTCCGGCCCCTGCCCAAGACAGATACGTTCGGCATGCGCGTCCGGCATGAGCTGCGCCACCAGGCAGACCCGGCGGCCGAGCAGCTTCATCTCCGGCAACACAACCCCCTGCCAACCGAGCTGTCGTGCCGCAGCCGCGGCCAGCTCGTCGACCGATGCGGGCAGCTCGACGGGTGGGACAAGAGGAGACGGCACCGCCGTCAGGTTGTCCACTGCCGCCGCCGCGCGCCCTGGAATGCCCGTCACGAACTCAGCCCTCTCGATTACCGTCGCGCCATCGGCTTCGCCATCCCCTGCCAAGCGCGGCGTTTTTTGGTACATGTCTGGCCTACCAGTTGCTGCACGTGCAGACGCAGACGAAGCACCACCCCCTGCGACCGACGGCAGACCCCCGTCGATAACCGGTCGACGACCGGCATCCGGACTTCAGCCCCACAGTGCCGCCGTCTGGGTGAGTCCAGCCCACACTCACGGTGTCCCGAGTTCGTTGTTCTGCCGGGTTCGGGGTGGGCGGAGGGACCTGCTGGGGCTGTGGGCTTTGGCGGGATCGCTTCGGTTTGTGGGGTGTCTCGGTGAGGGGTTCGGTTGTGGGCTTGGCGGCGGGGTGAGTTCGGGTCGTGGGATGTCTCGGTGAGGAGTTCGGTTGTGGGCTTGGCGGCGGGGTGGGTTCGGGTCGTGGGATGTCTCGGTGAGGGGTTCGGTCGTGGGCTTGGGGGTGGGGGGTGGGTTCGGGTCTGGTGGCGGATTTTACGGGCGGCCCCTCACCTTGAGTTTTAACCTCGTGGTGTCCCGGTAGGGGGTGCTTGACCTGTGTTGTGGCTGGTCATCGAGTTGGTGGGGGGTGTGGTGGCCGTTGGCGGGTAATTAACGTGCGCCCACGGATGTGGGGTCTGTCCGGCGGGCGCACGTTTATTCGGTCTTGGGGGTCGGTGGCCCTCAGCAGGGGTAGCACGCGGGGGCGGACAGGGCAAACACGTGTCTGATCAGCACGAACACCGGCCAGGCAGTAGCGCGAGGGCAGTGTGGATCCGCGAGCAGGCCGGCTGAGGCACCGGCACCGGGGAAACCGGAGGTTAAAACTCAAGCTCACGCCTCAAGAGGCCCTGAACTGGGCAAAGTCTGGGTTCGTGTTCACCTGTGGGCCTCTTGACCCGTGAGCCTCCGCCGCCCTGGGGACAGGCGTAAGGGGCAGGGCTGCGCCCTGCCCCTTGGTAGTGGCCCGCCACCAGCCCCGAACCCAGCCGTGATCAACGTTCCGGTGGTGGTTCGTCTTTCCTAGCCTCCGCCAACGCCAACGCCCAAAGTCAACTTGGTCCGGGTGTCAACGTGGCGGCTGGGTTCAGGGGAACGGCTGGTTCAGGAAGAAACCGCACCGTGGGGGTTTGGGGGGCTCGGCCCCCCAACACAATGACGATCCCCCACCGCCGGGAGGAGGCGCAAAGCGCCAACGAACAAGGTGGGCGAGGGGGGAGTTGAACCCCCACGTCCTTTCGGACACACGGACCTGAACCGTGCGCGTCTGCCATTCCGCCACTCGCCCGAGTGGAACGGGGGGAAGCCTACACGGTTGCTGGCGGGGTTTGCAGGCGGGTTTGCACATCGCACTGTCCTACGGCGTGGACACGGATACGATCGGACGAGGAGCACGCGTGTGGAAGGAGGTACCTGTGGGGATCGGGCAGCGGCTCAACCGCAAGTTGGAGAACCTCGTGGGGAACTCGTTCGCGCGTGTGTTCGGTGGCAACGTGGTGCCCCAGGAGGTGGCGCAGGCGCTGCTGCGTGAAGGTGAGGCCAACGTCCGCGAGCTGGCTGGTGGCCGGTTGCTCGCCCCGAACCACTACGTGGTGACTCTCGGTGCCAACGACCACGAGAACTTCGCCGGGGACGAGGACCGCACGACAGCGCTGCTGGCGGACTGTGTGGAGGAGTATCTCTCCGAGCACCACTGGGACACCTATGGTGACGTCGTAGTCTCCCTGGAGCGCTCCGACGCGCTGCACACCGGACAGTTTCGAATACGCTCGGCCGTCGACCCGGATGTCAAGGCTTCCGCCAGGGCTCCCGGGGCTCGGTCAGCACCACCCCGCAACGCAGGAGACCGATCCATGAGCCAGCCTCCCGGCTACGGCCAGCCGCCTGAGGGCGACCCGTACGGTCAGCAGTACGGCTACGGCCAGCAGCAGCAGCAAGGTTACGAACAGGGCTACAACCAGCAGGGTTACGGCCAGCAGCAGGGCTACGACCAGGGCTACAACCAGCAGGGTTACGGCGGCCAGCAGCAGGGCGGCTATGACCAGGGGTACGGCCAGCAGCAGGGCTACGACCAGGGTTACGGCCAGCAGCAGGGCTACGGCCAGCAGGGCTATGACCAGGGGTACGGCCAGCAGCAGGGCTACGACCAGGGCTATGGCCAGCAGCAGGGCTACGGCCAGCAGGGCGGCTATGACCAGGGCTACGGCCAGCAGGGTGGTTACGGTCAGCAGCAGGGCGGTGGCGATCCGTACGCGCAGCAGGGTTATGCCCCGCCGGCGGTGCAGACGGGCCCCCGGCAGCTGAACGCGAGCCTGCAGCTGGATGACGGGTCGAACCGCACCTATTCGCTCAAGCAGGGCGGCAATGTCGTCGGCCGTGGGCAGGACGCCGACTTCCGTCTGCCGGACACCGGTGTCTCCAGGCGGCACCTGGAGATCACGTGGGACGGCCAGAGTGCGACACTGGCCGACCTGGGCTCCACCAACGGGACGACGGTGAACGGCACCCCGGTCCAGACCTGGCAGCTCGCCGACGGCGATGTGATCCGTATCGGGCACTCGTCGCTGGTGTTCCGCACCCAGGGCTGATCAGCAGCACCGGAGCCCGACCGCAGGCAAACCGCCGCGCGGTTCTCACCCATCTCTTCACGGCGGGAGCGTTCGCAGCAGGTGCCAGAGCTGGTTGTGCAGCTGACCAGAGCAGGGTTTCTCGCCCTGCTCTGGTTGTTCGTGCTGGCCGCTTTACGGGTCGTTCGCTCCGACCTGTACGCGGCGGCCGGTCTTCGTGTTTCGGTCCCGGGGTTCCGCAAGTCGGCGGAGAAGAAATCCCGGGGCAAGGCGCCCCGGCAGCTGGTCGTGACGCATGGGGCGCTGGCCGGTACCAGGATTTCCCTGGACGGCCGGCCGATCATGATCGGCCGCGCGGACGACTCGACGTTGGTGCTGGACGACGACTTCGCGTCGACCCGGCACGCCCGGATCTCGCTGCGGGGTACCGACTGGTACGTCGAAGATCTGGGCTCGACGAACGGCACCTTCCTCGACCGGGCTAAGGTCACGGCACCCCTCCGGGTGCCTCTTGGCGTCCCGATCCGAATCGGCAAGACGGTGATCGAGCTACGGTCATGACCCTCGTCCTTCGCTATGCGGCCCGCAGCGACCGAGGCCTGGTCCGCTCCAACAACCAGGACTCCGTGTACGCCGGCCCACGCCTGCTCTCGCTCGCTGACGGTATGGGCGGTCACGCCGCGGGCGAGGTGGCCAGCAAGGTCGTCATCGCGGCGTTGGCGCCGCTGGACGACGACGAACCGGGCGAGGACCTCCTCGGCCAGCTCAGGGAGGCCACCGCGGCCGGCAACGGTGCCATCGCGGAGCTGGTGGCCAGTGATCCCGAGCTGGACGGCATGGGCACCACGCTCACCGCGATCCTGTTCGCCGGTACCCGCATCGGTCTGGTGCACATCGGTGACTCGCGGGCCTATCTGCAGCGCAACGGCCAGTTCGCGCAGATCACCCATGACGACACGTTCGTCCAGTCGTTGATCGACGAGGGCCGGATCACCGAGGACGAGGCGGCGACCCATCCGCAGCGTTCGCTGTTGCTCAAGGCGCTCACCGGCCACGAGGTGGAGCCGAACCTGACGATCCGGGAGGCCCGCGCGGGCGACCGGTACCTGCTGTGTTCGGACGGCCTGTCGGGTGTGGTGACGCACGAGACGCTGGCCGAGACGATCAAGATCCCGGACGCGCAGGCCTGCGCCGACCGGATGATCGAGCTGGCGCTCAAGGGCGGCGGTCCGGACAACGTCACGGTCATCGTGGCGGACGTGGTGGACATCGACTTCGGTGAGGACGCGCCGATCGTGGGCGGGGCGGCCGGCAACGGGCAGGACGCCCAGCCGCAGCCGGACTCGCCGGCCTCGCGCGCGGGGGCGTTGACGGCGCCGAGGATGGAGCCGGTCCGGCCGGAGCCGGTGAAGCCGCCGCCGGACCCGAAGGTCAAGCGGCGCAAGCGGATCAGGCTCTTAGTGATTCTCTTCCTGGTCCTGGTGGTGCTCGCCGGGGGTGCGTTGGCCACCTGGGTGGTGGTCAACAAGCAGTACTTCGTCGGTGAGTCCGACGACGGCGAGATCGCGATCTTCCAGGGTGTGCGCGGCAACATCTTCGGTGTCTCGCTCAACACCGAGGTGCAGGGCTCCTGTGACCCCGAGGTGTCGACCTGCGACAAGTTCTACGTCGACGACCTGCGGCAGCTGGGTCGGGACGCGGTCCGTTCGGGCACCGAGAGCTTCGACAACATCCCGGACGCCCGGCAGTTCATCCAGGACCTGCGGACGAAGTACCCGCTGCCGGTGTGTGAGTCGTTGAGCGATCCGCAGGAGACGGGCCGCGCCGAGCAGCCTGGCACGTCCCAGCCGCGGACGACGACGCCGCCGCCCAGCGGTGGTGCCGCACCGCCGTCGGGGACCTCGACGCCGCCGGCGGCCGACGCGCCGGAGCCCGGGGTCAACTGCCGCGAGCCGCGCGGGGACGAGGGCGGTGGCTGATGACGCAGCCGGGGCCAGCGGTTCCGTTGGCACAGGGAAGCGAGCCGCCAGGCAGTTCGACTCCGACCCGGCGCGGTACCGAACTGGCGATGCTCGCGTTCGCGGCTGGCCTGGTGACCGGCGCGTTGATGCTGGTCGAGGTGAACCAGGAGCAGCAGCTCACGATGCGCCTGGTCTACTACGGCCTCGCCTACCTGGTGCTCTTCGCCGGCGCGCACGTCGCCGTCCGTAAGTGGGCCCCGTACGCCGACCCGTTGATCCTGCCGTGTGTGGCGCTGCTCAACGGCATCGGCCTGGTCATGATCTACCGGATCGACCTGGCGCTGGCCGAACGCTACGAGGACCGTTGGGCGGACGCGGCGCCCAAGCAGGTGCTGTGGACGGCGATCGCGCTGGCCATGTTCGTCATGGTGTTGAAGTTCCTGCCCGATCACCGCACGCTGTCCCGCTACGCCTACATGTTCGGCCTCGCCGGCCTGATCCTGCTCGCGTTGCCCGGCATGTTGCCGGCAAGTCTGTCCGAGGTCAATGGGGCGAAGATCTGGCTGCGGCTGGGCATCTTCTCCATCCAGCCGGGTGAGTTCGCGAAGATCCTGCTGATGGTGTTCTTCGCCGCGTTCCTGGTCTCCAAGCGGGACCTGTTCACGGTGGCGGGGCGCCGGGTGCTGGGGATCGACCTGCCGCGCGCCAGGGACATGGGGCCGATCCTGTTCGCCTGGGGCATCTGCGTGGCGATCATGGTGTTCGAGAAGGACCTCGGTACCGCGCTGCTGTTCTTCGGTGTGGTGCTCGCGTTGCTGTACGTGGCGACCGAGCGGTTCATCTGGGTGGGCGTGGGCCTTGTCCTGTTCGCCGGCGGCAGCTTCGTCGCCTATCAGCTGTTCAGCCACGTGCAGGGCCGGGTGGAGAGCTGGCTGGACCCGTTCGGGAACTACACCGAGGGCGGCTTCCAGCTGGCCCAGGCGCTGTTCGGGTTCGGCACCGGCGGGATGTTCGGCACGGGCCTCGGCTCGGGGCGCCCGGAGATGCTGCTGTTCCAGGCCAACTCGGACTTCATCACCGCGGCGATCGGCGAGGAGCTGGGCTTCATCGGGCTGACCGCGTTGCTGCTGGTGTACATGCTGCTGGCGATGCGCGGGCTGCGCAGCGCGGTCGCGGTGCGCGACAGCTTCGGCAAGCTGCTCGGTGGCGGCCTGTCGTTCACCCTGACGATGCAGATCTTCCTGGTCATCGGCGGCGTGACCACGCTCATCCCGCTGACCGGTATCACCGCGCCGTTCCTGTCGGCCGGTGGCTCGTCGCTGCTGGCCAACTACGTGCTGGTGGCGTTGTTGCTGCGGATCTCCGACGCCGCCCGCCGCCCGCAGGCCGCCGCCAAACCCAAGCCGGTCGCGCAGGCACCGATCGCGGAGGCGCACACGGTGATGGTGGAGAGACCGTCATGAACACTCCCCTTCGCCGGGTCGGCCTGGTCATGCTGGGCATGATCGTGCTGCTGCTGGCCAACACGACCTACATCCAGCTGGTCGACGCCGACGACTACCGCAACGACGCCCGCAACCAGCGGGTTCTCTACGAGGAGTACGCGCGTCAGCGTGGCCGCATCCTCACCGCCGACGAGAAGATCATCGCCAACGTCGAGGCGACCAACGACGACCTCCGTTTCCAGCGGACCTACGCCAACGGCCCGCTGTACGCGCCGATCACCGGGTTCTACTCGGTCCGCTACGGCGCCACCGGCCTGGAGCGTTCGGAGGACGAGATCCTCAACGGCTCCGACGACCGGCTGTTCGTCCGCCGCCTGTCCGACCTGGTCACCGGCCGGGACCCGCGCGGCGGCAACATCGTCACCACGATCGACTCCAAGGTGCAGGCCGCCGCCTACGAGGCGATGACGCGCAACGGGTTCAAGGGCGCGGTGGTCGCGCTGAACCCGAAGGACGGCCAGATCCTGGCGATGGTGTCCACCCCGTCCTACGACCCGAGCGGGCTGGCCAGCCACAGCCCGGAGGTCCAGGAGGAGACGTTCACGAAGTACAGCGACGCCAACGATCCGGCCAAGCCGATGCTGAACCGGGCGATCTCGGAGAACTACACGCCGGGGTCGACGTTCAAGCTGATCACCGCGGCCGCCGGGCTGGAGGACGGCCGGGACAAGAACACCCAGCTGATGGCCTCGCCGGGCATCGACGTGATCAACGGTGAGCCGTGTGACCCGTCCGACGGCAGCACCCGGTGCATGAGCAACTACAACGACAACACGTGCGGCAGTGGGCAGACCGCGTCCATGGAGACCGCGTTGGAGCTGTCGTGCAACACCGCGTTCGCCCAGCTCGCGGGGGAGCTCGGTGAGGACAAGATCGTCGAGCAGGCGGCCCGGTTCGGGGTCGGCGAGACCGACCTGAAGATCCCGATGTCGGTCGTCCCGTCCTGTCTGGGGCCGGTGGCCAGCGGGAACTGCATGACGATCGAGGACAAGGCGTCGCTGTACCAGAGCGGCATCGGTCAGAAGGACGTGCGGATCACCGCGCTGGAGAACGCCGTGATCGCCGGCACCATCGGCAACGGCGGCGTGCGGATGCGCCCGCAGCTGGTCCAGCAGGTGCTCGCCCCCGACCTCGAGGTGATCACCGAGTACTCGGCCGAGGAGATGGGCGACGCGATGTCCTCGGGCAACGCCGAGGCGTTGCGGGACATGATGATCCTCTCGGAGAACCACACCGGCGGCGACGGCAAGCGCGAGGACGTCGAGGTGGCCTCCAAGACCGGTACCGCCGAGACCGGCGCCAACCCGAAGGACACCCCGCCGTTCGCCTGGTATGTGGCCTTCGCCCCAGCGAACAACCCGCAGATCGCGGTCGCCGTGGTGGTAGAAAGCACTGATGTCGCGGCGACCGGTGGCAAGCTGTCCGCAGCCATCGGCAGGGCAACCATCGACGCGGCGCTGGCCAGGGGGAACTGAACGCAGATGCTCACCTCAGGCCAGCTTCTCGCCGAGCGGTACCGGCTTTCCCGCCGGATCGCGGTCGGCGGCATGGGCGAGGTCTGGGAGGCGGCCGACACCCGGCTGGACCGCCGGGTCGCGGTCAAGGTGCTCAAGCCGGAGCTGTGCGGGGACGCCGAGTTCCTGCACCGGTTCCGCACCGAGGCCCGCACGACGGCCTCGCTCAACCATCCCGGCATCGCCGCGGTGCACGACTACGGCGAGACCGCGGCCATCGTCGACGGCCCCAAGGACACCGCCTACCTGGTGATGGAGCTGGTCGAGGGCGACCCGCTGGCGGCGATCCTGGCCAAGGAGCGGCGGATCAGCGCCGACCGCACGCTCGACATCCTGGAGCAGGCCGGGCACGCGTTGCAGGCCGCCCACGAACGCGGCTACGTGCACCGCGACGTCAAGCCGGGCAACATCATGGTCACCCCGCAGCCCGACGGCCGGGTGGTGGTGAAGCTCACCGACTTCGGGATCGCCAAGGCCGCCGACGCCGCCCCGGTCACCCGCAACGGGATGGTGATGGGCACCGCCCACTACATCGCCCCCGAGCAGGCCCTCGGGCACGAGGCCGAGCCGGCCAGCGACGTGTACTCGCTGGCGGTCGTCGGCTACGAGTGCCTGGCCGGGCACCGCCCGTTCCTGTCGGAGAACGCGGTGACCGTGGCGATGATGCACATCCGCGACCTGGCGCCCCCGCTGCCGCCGGACGTGCCGCCGCACGCGCGCGCGGTGGTCGAGGCGACGCTGGTGAAGGACCCGGCGCAGCGCTACGGCAGCGGCGGGGAGTTCGCGGCCGCGGTGGCGACGGTGCGGGCCGGGCTGCCGCTGCCGGCGCCGTCCGGGCACGCGCTGGCCCACCACGGGCAGGCCAGCGCCAGCAACCCGCAGATGCTGGCGGTCGGGCCGCCGAGCGCGACGCACCCGACGCAGGGCACCGGGTCGTTCCCCAACGGACTGTTTCCCCCACCACGCCGGAGCCGGACCGGTTTGTGGGTGCTGGTTATCGTGCTCGTGGTGGTGCTGCTGGCCCTGGCCGGGCTGGGGCTGGCGGCGCTGCTGGACGGCGACCGGGACACCGGTGGCCAGTCGCGTCCGCAGACGTCGGCCCCGGCCGAGGGCAACAGCGACAACAGCGATTCCGGTACCGGCGACGAGGCCGGTGCCCCAGACAAACCGATACCGACCCGCGGCTCCGAGAGCGATTCCGAGAAACCGAACGAGTTCGTCGTCGTTGACAGCAATGACTACGTCGGTTTGTCAGCGGCCGCGGTGTCCGACCGGCTACAGCGGCTCGATCTCGAGCCGGTGGTGGAGGCCGAGGATGGCCGGCCTCCGGAGGACCCCGAGCGGTGCATGGTCGTCAACGTCGACGAGGACGGACCGGTACCGACGGGCTCGACGGTGCTCGTCCGCTGTGCAGAGGAAGAGGGATCACCGTGAGTCCGCACACGTGGGAACCTCCGGCCGACACGATCAGTCCGAGCGCCGCACACCCGCTGACGAGGATCGAGACGACAGACCGATGACCAGTCCTAGACTGCTCTCCAACCGGTACGAGCTGGGCGAGGTGCTCGGCTACGGCGGCATGTCCGAGGTGCACAAGGGCCGGGACGTCCGCCTCGGCAGGGACGTCGCGGTGAAGGTCCTGCGCGCCGACCTGGCCCGCGACCCCCAGTTCCAGGAACGTTTCCGCCGCGAGGCCCAGAACGCCGCCGCCCTCAACCACCCGGCCATCGTCGCGGTGTACGACACCGGCGAGACCCGCACCGAGCACGGCCCGCTGCCCTACATCGTCATGGAGTACGTCGACGGGCGGACGCTGCGCGACATCGTGAAGACCGAGGGCCCGCTGCCCGGTCAGCGCGCGATGGAGATCATGGCCGACGTCAGCGCGGCGCTGGACTTCTCCCACCGGCACGGGATCGTGCACCGAGACGTCAAGCCGGCGAACGCGATGATCACCAAGACCGGTGCGGTCAAGGTGATGGACTTCGGTATCGCGCGCGCGGTGGCCGACGGCCAGGCGGCGGTCACCCAGACCGCGGCGGTGATCGGCACCGCGCAGTACCTCTCGCCGGAGCAGGCGCGCGGTGAGGCCGTCGACGCCCGCAGTGACGTCTACGCCGCCGGCTGTGTGCTGTTCGAACTGCTCACCGGGGAGCCGCCGTTCACCGGTGACTCGCCGGTGGCGGTGGCCTACCAGCACGTCCGGGAGGACCCGAAGCCGCCGTCGGCGCTGAACCCGAGGGTGTCGCCGGCGCTGGACGCGATCGTGCTGAAGGCGATGTCCAAGGGCGCGCCCAACCGCTACCAGTCGGCCGCCGAGATGCGCACCGACCTGGTCCGCGTGCTGTCCAACCAGCGGCCGCTGGCGCCGATGGTGATGACCGACGAGGACCGCACGACGATCATGTCCCAGGGCCGGGGCGGGGGCCCCGACCAGACCAGGGGGCGGCACCGCCCGCAGACCCTGGCCAAGCAGTACGACGACTACGACCCGTACGACGACGACGAGGAGGAGCGGCGCCGCCGGCGGAAGAAGGGCTGGCTGATCGCGCTGTTCGCGGTCCTCGGGATCGCCATCATCGGCCTGATCATCTGGCTGGTGAGCAGCGCGTTCAACACCGAGGCGCCCTCCGACGAGTACACCGTGCCGAACCTGATCAAGCAGAACGCCAACGACGCCCAGCGCACGCTGGCCGACGAGGGCATCCAGGTCGTGCAGTCGCAGAAGCCGTGCCAGCCCGAGCCGGACGGCTCACCGGGCCCGTGCACCACCGAGGACATCGGCAAGGTCATCGAGACCACGCCGGGGCCGGGCGAGAAGATGAAGCGCACCGACCGGATCACGCTGTTCGTCGGCGCGCCGGCGGAGAAGGTCAAGGTGCCGGACGTGACCGGCCAGACCCCCGAGGCGGCGACCAAGCTGCTCACCGAGGCCGGGCTGACGGTCTCGCCCGAGGTGAAGACCGGCGTGACCGACGACGAGGACAAGGTCGGCAAGGTCATCGACCAGAGCCCGGCCGCCGAACAGCCGGTCGACCGGGGCAGCCAGATCACGCTGACCATCGGCGAGGAGCCGGAGACGGTCGACGTGCTGGACATGACCGGGCAGAACGTGGAGACCGCGCGGGCGAACCTGACCAACCTCGGGTTCGAGGTGGTGGTCGAGGAGGTCGACTCCGAACAGGACGCCGGCACGGTCATCGACCAGAACCCGCGCAGCGGTGAGCTCGAGCCCGGCTCGACGGTGACGCTGAAGGTGTCCAACGGCGAGAACAAGGACAAGCTGACCATGCCGAGCCTGGACGGGTTGACCCCGCAGGAGGCGCAGGAAACCCTGCGCCAGCTCGGCTGGGAGGGCGACCTGGACGTCCAGTCCGGCGGCGAGACCAACGACCCGAGCCAGATGGGCCGGATCGTCGACCAGCAGGTCGGCCAGGGTCAGGAGTTCAAGAAGGACCAGACCATCGGCGTCACGATCGCCACCCAGCTCGGGAACGGCAACCGGGGCGGCGGCTGACCCGAACCCCCTGGCCGGGTCCCGGTCAGGGGGTGTTGGCCGCGTCGGTGAGCGAGCGCATCTGGCGGGTCAGCTGGTCGATGCGGTGCTCGGGCACGGGGTGGCCACAGCTGGCCAGCCAGTTCGCCAGCATCCGGTGGCCGCCTTCGGTGAGCACCGACTCGGGGTGGAACTGGACGCCGTCGACCGGCAGTTCGCGGTGGCGCATCGCCATCACCACGCCGCCCTCGGTGCGGGCGGTGACCTCGAACTCGTCGGGGATGGTCTCCGGCAGCACGGTCAGCGAGTGGTAGCGGGTGGCGGTGAACGGGTCGGGCAGGCCGGCGAGCACGCTCGCGCCGTGGTGGTGCACCACGCTCGTCTTGCCGTGCAACAGTTCCGGGGCGCGGTCGACGGTCGCCCCCCAGGCGACGCCGATGGCCTGGTGGCCCAGGCACACGCCGAGCACCGGCACCGACTCGGCGGCGCAGCGGCGGACGATCTCGATGCTGTGCCCGGCCCGTTCCGGGGTGCTCGGGCCGGGGCTGACCAGGACGCCGTCGAACCCGGTGAGGGCGTCCGGCGTGGTCAGGGCCGGGTCGTCGTTGCGCAGGACCACGCACTCGGCGCCGAGCTGGGCGAGGTACTGGACGAGGTTGTAGACGAAACTGTCGTAGTTGTCGACCACCAGAACCCGCATAACACCCTACTTTCCCGCAGTAGCTCCACAAGGGACGTCCGAAGTGGACTGTCGATTCTCAGTCGGTCGTGACGTTGTTGAACGGCAGCAGCGGCTCCAGCCAGGGGAACACCACGAACAGCAACAGGGCGGCCACCCCGAGCCCCAGGACCACGGCGAGGGCCACCCGCACGGCTGTCGGGCCCGGCAGGTTACGCCAGATCCAGCCGTACATCAGCCGGTCTCCCGCAACGCCGCCGGCCGCTCGTCGGGCTTGGCCGGATCCTTGTGCAGCTGCTCGGTGAGCACCGCGTGCACGATCAACCGCTCCTTGTCGGAGAAGCGCGGATGGCAGGTGGTCAGCGTCATCAGCGACGCCATCTCACCACTGCTGGCCGTCACCCCTGGCTGGTGCGGGACCGGCGCGATCACGCCACCGTTGGTCGGCAGCACGATCTCCTGGCCGACCAGCTCCGCGTACGGTCCGCCCAGCGGGCCGACCCCCTCGCAGCGCGGGTCCTTGCCCTTGGTCTCGGCCCAGCCGGCCTTCTCCTCGGCCAGCGGCACCATCCGGTAGGTGAACCAGCTGTACTGGGTCTCCACCACGATCGCGTCGCACGACTGGATCAGGTTGATGTCGTTGAACGGCGCACCCTTGCCGACCCGGTGCCCGGCGACCGAGAAGTTGCCCGGCTGGCCGGGGTAGGCGGTGTCGGGGTAGTGCCCCGGCCCGACCTCCAGGCTCGCGGCCGTCGTCCCCTCGACGATGGTGAACTCGAAGTCGGCGCCGAACGCCGGGATGTACATCTTGGCGAAGCCGTCACCCTCGCCAAGACCCTCGAAGTGGTCGGTGCGCTCCGGGCCGGCCGCCGGCTCGTCGTGCCAGCGGTCGTCGAGCTGCGCGGTCGCCTCCCGCTGCTTGCCGGCCGAGAGCAGGTCGGTGATGTAGACCTCGTAGACCACGAACAGCAACACGACCATGCCGAGGGTGATCAGCACCTCGCCGACGGTCCGCACGATCGTGCGGGTACGGTCGGGACCAGGTTCGAACGCCGGCCTGGACCGCGGACCCGGGCTGGGCACCGGGCGGAACCGGGTCGTCGGCATGAGGTCGTTGAGATCCCCCGAGATCCGGCCCGCGCCGCGAGCGTGATGATCGGCGGTGCCCACAACGCGCTCCTTTCGATCCCCGACCTGTTGGTTCGCCGGTGCACTCGGCTACGTTAACGTGTTGCACAGTGGCGGTGTTCGACGTGAACACGGTTGCGACCAAGCTACACGTCAGGTGAGGACGACATGCCTAAGTCCAAGGTCCGCAAGAAGGCGGTATACACGGCCCCCGCCGACCGCCGTACCCCGGTCAAGGTGAAGGCCGCCGGCCCGTCACATCCTATCTACGTCGGCGTCATGCTCGGCGTGATGTTGCTGGGTCTGGCCTGGCTGGTGGTCAACTACATCGCCGGCGAGAGCATCCCGTTCATGGCGGATCTGCAGAACTGGAACTTCGCCATCGGGTTCGCGCTGATGATCGGCGGCCTGCTGATGACGATGCGCTGGCGTTGACCCCAGACCCGTCGATACACCCGTTCAGCGCAGTGTGATTGAACCACACGGGTGTAAGTCATCCCCAGTGTGGATAACCGCTGTGGATAACTCTCGAGGAGCGACGTTCACGGATCCGGAGCGTGACGCACCAGTGCCACCGCCGATCACCCGAACCTGGGCTCCCCAGGCCGAGCTGGTGGCTCTGGCCTGGGCACTTGCCGTCGCGGCCGGCGTGTGGGCGGCGTTGTCCACCGATCCACCCGGACGGGTCCTGCTCGCTGCGGTGGCGTTGTTCCTGGTCGCCGCCGGCCTGTACGGCACGCTCGTCCGCCCCCGGCTGGCCGCCGACCAGCACGGTCTCACCGTGCGTGGCGTCGGCGGCACCCGGGCGTGGCCGTGGGCCGAGGTGAACGTGCGGCTGGTGCGCACCCGCCGCCTCGGCCGGGAAACCACCGCCATCGAGATCGACGCCGACAACGCCGAGGTCCCCGACCTGGTCGTCCTCGGCTGGCTCGACCTCGGCGCCGACCCGCGCGACGTCGTGGACAGCCTCCTGGAACTGCGTACCTGACCGGGCGCGTACCAGCTCAGTACTGGCTCAGTACTGGCTCCGTACGCACCACAGGTTGCCGCCGGCGTCCATCGAGCAGCCGCCGTCGAGCGTCGCGACCGCCACGCCGATCGCCACCGCCATCACCACCACCAGCGCCACGCACGCGCCGACCTGGAACTGTCGCCGCCGCGCCGCCGGCGCGTAGACCAGCGCGGCCGTCGCCAGCGCACCGACCACCATCCCGCCAAGGTGGCCGAGCAGCGAGATCCCCGGCAGCGTGACGCTCAGCAGGATGTTGACCCCGATCAGCACCAGGACCGGCGTCGGGTTCAGCTTGCGCTTGAACACGATCACCGCGATCCCGCCGAACAGGCCGTACACCGCGCCGGACGCGCCGGCCACCCCGCCGATCGGGTTGCCGAACAGCATCACCGCCGTCGACCCACCCACCAGCGAGAGCAGGTAGACGGTCAGGAACCACGCCCGACCCAGCGCCACCTCCATGTCCCGCCCGAGCACCCACAGCGCGAACATGTTGAACAGCAGGTGCACCGGCCCGAAGCCGCCGTAGCCGCCGAAGTGCAGGAACCCCGAGGTGAACAGCCGCCACCAGTCACCGGAGGCGATCAGGTCAGGGATGAGCATGCCGTGCAGGAACAGCGCACCCTCGTTCTCGGTGATGCTGCGCGCCTGGACCGCCGTCGCGATGAACGCGGCCACGTTGACCGCGATCAGCGACGGCACCACGACCAGCGACCGGGCCCCCGGGGGCCGCGCCCGCGCACCGCTGACGGTGCGCGGGGCGCGGACGGACTTCGCCCCCTCGGAGACGCAGTCGACGCACTGGTAGCCGACCGACGCCTCCCGCAGGCAGTCCGGGCAGGCCGGGCGTTCGCAGCGGACACACCGCAGCCCCGTCGGCCGGTCCGGGTGCCGGGCGCAGGGCGGCAGGTCGTGCTGCCGGTTGGCCGACACTCAGCCCTCGGCGCGCTCGACCGTGACCCGGTCCACGACGATGTCCTCGACCGGCTTGTCGTGCGGCGGCGCGGTCGGCGTGTGCGCGATCGCGTCCACGACGTTGCGCGACTCCTGGTCGGCCACCTCGCCGAAGATGGTGTGCTTGAAGTTCAGCCAGGTCGTCGGGGCGACCGTGATGAAGAACTGGGACCCGTTGGAGTCGGCGACGCCCGGGTTGGCCATACCGAGCAGGTAGGGCCGGTTGAACTGGAGTTCCGGATGGAACTCGTCGGCGAAGGTGTAGCCGGGGCCACCGCGCCCGGTACCGGTCGGGTCACCGGTCTGGATCATGAAACCGTCGATCACCCGATGGAAGATCATGCCGTCGTAGTAGGGGCCGCTCACCTCGCCCTTGGCGTTGCGGTCGGTGTACTGCTTGGTGCCCTCGGCGAGACCGACGAAGTTCGCCACGGTCTTGGGCGCTTGATCAGGGAAAAGGTTGATCCGGATAGGCCCCTTCGAGGTGTGCAGGGTTGCCGTCACCTTCACTCCTACGAGAGATCCGTTGCTGTCTGCCACCCGGTCATCGTGCCATCCGCAGCAGGATCGCTCGGGAAGGGGCAGGATGGTAAGGGTCCGACAAAGCCACCTTGGAGCAGAAGATGGACGATGTTAAGGCCATGTCCCGGGCCGGCGACACAGTCGGCAAGGCGGTTGGCTCCGGCTGGCTCGCGGTACGGCGCGGAGCACGGCGCGCCGGCCAGGCGAGTGCGGAGGCGACCATCCGGGCGGCACAGGCGGCCGACCAGAAGCTGACGGAGCGCGGCGTCGCCCCCCAGCAACTGGGGGCCGCGTTGGCCGAGAGCGCCGGTCTCGCCCGCCAGGAGGTAGCGAGGACGACCCGCCGCACCCGCAAGCGGCTGGCCCGAACCGCCAAGCACACCCGCAAGGAACTGGCGAAGGCCGCCGAGCAGGCCCGCAGGGACGCGAAACGGAGCAAGCCCGTGACGAAGGCCACGAAGACCGCCAAGCGAACCCGGGCCGAGGCGGCCAAGCTCGCCGCCCGGACCAAGCGGGAGGCCAAGGCCATGAAGGCGGAGCAGGTGCGGGACAAGCGCCGCCGCTGGCCGAAGGTGTTCCTGTTGATCGTGGTGGCCAGTGGGGTCGCCTATGTGGTGCGCGGCCGGACGCGGTCCCAGGAACCGGCACCGGTTCCGCCGCCCCGCAACCGCGCCGAGACCAACGGCCAGGAATCCTCGGAATCCACCAACGTCACCCATAACGGGCGTCCGACCCAGGAATCGCACACCCAGTAACTCCAGACACGCGTCAGGGCCCCGTCGGTGTGACGGGGCCCTGATTCTTTCGGGTCACAGCCCGAGGGCCGTGATCGCCTCCTGGGCGACCAGCTTGGCCTTGAGCGTCTGCTCCTGGTTGGTGGCCACGACGACCGCCGTGCCCTCCTTGGCGACGGCGTAGACCGCACCGGTGTCGGTGGGTTGCGCGCCGCCGGCCCAGCCCCCGGCCAGCTCGGCCGGGTTGGCGGAGTCGACCGGCGCCGCCTGGTCGACGAACGCCTTGGCCACGTCCGGCTCGCCCCGGTAGATCTGGATGGCGAGTTGCACGTCGCCGTCGGCGCGGTAGAAGTAGCAGGCCGGCGGGTCGTCGGTGGAGGTCTTCGTCTCGGCGACCCGCTGCCCGTTGGTCTCCTCGACGAACGCGGCGTCGAGGTACGGGCACGGTCCGCCCTCGGTCGGCTCGACCACCGTGGGCGGCGCGGCGGTGGGCGCCGCCTCGCCGGTGGTCTCGCTGGTCCCGGTGTCCGGCGCCCCGATCACCTGCGGCTGTCCGGCGATGTTCTCCGCGCCGCACGCGGCGAGCACGACCACCAGGGGAGCGACCAGAAACGAAACGCGTCTCATGGCCCGGGAGTATCACAGAGGGTGTCACGGCGCTCGCAGACGGCCGTTAGCATCCCCGAGAACTCTCCACAAGCCCCCTGGGGACAGTCACCCCCAGCTGTGGACAACCACCCGCCGAACCACCCGCGACCTGCGAAAACCACGAGAATCACGCTGTGCACAACCTGTGGACGGCGGTGGACAACTCAGCCACCCGGGATGCACACGACCTCTCCCGGCGGGCAGGACGAGGGGATGCTGGGCGCGCCGCCCGAGCCGTCGACCTTGCTGCTGTCCGGCGGGGTTTCGAAGAACTCCGAGCAGCTGGCCTCGATGGAGAACTCGACGGGTTCGTCGCCGTCGATGGTCCCGGTGACGCTCACGGAGTTGTCGGTCCGGGTGACCTCGGCGCTCACCCCGCCCTCATCCTGCGAGTAGACGCCGGACTGGCCGCCCTCGACGGTGAGGCTCAGCGACACCGAGTCGTTGTAGTTGTCCATGAGGAAGTGGGAGGCGTCCGGGTCGTCGGTGTTCGCCTCGACCATGAGGTGGTCCTCGAAGTCGTAGCACTTGAGCGTCGCCCCGGACAGGTCGACGTCCTGGCCGCCGACGGTGAGGTCGACGGTGGTCTCCTCCGGTGCGGCCTGCTCCTCGGTGGTCTCGCCACCGCCGAGGGGGTCGCCCAGGCTGCCGCCGGAGTCGCCGCCTCCGTCGTCGGAGCAGCCACTCAGTAACAGGGCGAGCGCCACGACCGCGCCCGCACCAACGAACCCCGAACCACCACGCCGAATGACCATCAGTATGTAGCCCTCACGATCGCGCCACGTCAGTACGCGGTCACGCTACCCCGGGCCTGCGGCGCACCGGGGCGGAGTGTGCGAGATTCGTGCCTTTCCCGCCGTGCGGCGGGCAGCACGTCAGGTGGAGACGAGGGGAATCGAACCCCTAACCCCTGCCTTGCAAAGGCAGTGCTCTGCCAATTGAGCTACGTCCCCAACCCGGCGGAGCGCGTACGACAGCAGCTCGCGCCGGTACAACCGCCGAGGTGGCCCGCTGGGGCGACCCCGCCGTGCCCGTGGTCCCGGAACGGCTTGCTCAGGCCTTCTTGGCGTTGTTCGCGCCAGCCGGAGCGGTAGCCTCGCGCCACAGGTCAGCCTGCGCCTTGGCCGACTTGTTGCGACGCACCACGAACAGCACGCCACCAGCCACAGCCACCAGAGCGAGAAGCTTCTTCACGTCCATTGCCTCCTTCGGCAAACACCAACGATCCAACCGCCGCGACCCCTGCAAGCCCCGCAGCGAGAACACAAGTCTGCCACAACCCAACTCCCCAAGCCCCCAACCCCCAACACCCACCAAAGCCACACCACCAGAACACCCAAGACCCACGAAGCCACAAGAGACCACAAGCGAGGAAGAAGAAGGCGACGGGAAGAAGGAGAAGGAGGTGACAGGGAGACAAAGGGTGGAAGAGAGAACAAGAGGTGGAAGAGGTGGACCGGTTGACCACCAGTCACCAGGCCAACCGACCAGCCGACCAGCCGACCAGCTGGTCAGCTGGTCAATCCCAAAAGGAACCACGCCGGATCAGCAGAAGCCCGCACCGTCGGGGGTTTGGGGGGCTCGGCCCCCCAACATGATGACCGACGCCCCGGCCTGCGCTCTCCGCAGGCACACGTCACCCAAAGTCGGTGGGCCTAGGAGGACTTGAACCTCCGACCCCTTCGTTATCAGCGAAGTGCTCTAACCGCCTGAGCTATAGGCCCCAACGGAACGAAGACTATCGCACTGCTGCTGGCTGGTGCGCACCAGTACCCCCTGGTGCGTTCCAAGGGGCACTGGTGCGCACCAGCACCCCTCATTCGCGTTCGGCGAGGGTCACCTCGAGTCCGCCGGCGAGGTCGGCGGAGACGTTGTAGATGAAGGCGCCGACGGTGGCCAACGCGCTGAACAGCACGATGTTCACGGCGCCGATGATCGCGGCGACGCCGAAGACGCGGCCGGCGCTGATCAGGGGTTCGCCGCCGCCGTCGGCGGGCTGGAGGATTTCGCTGGAGATGCCGTTGAGCTTGTCCCAGACGCCCATGCCGTCGAGGACGGCGTAGAGGACACCGACGGCGACGAGCCAGACGAAGAACAGCGCGACGGACAGCACGAGCGACAGTTTGAGGACCGACCAGGGGTCGAACCGCTTGATCTGGAGGTTGGCCCGGCGGGGTCCCCGGCCGGGCCGGCGCAGGGCGCTGGGTGCGGCGGCGGCGCCCATGCGCAGCGGGCCGGCGCTGGGGTTGCTGCCGTCGAGGTGGACGGTGGTGCGGTTCTGGCCGCCGACGGTGCTGGCGGTCGGCATGCCCTCGGCGAACAGCCGTGCGGCGGCCGCGCCGGTGACGACCGGGCGTTCGACGGACACGGTGGCCTCGCCGGCGCCGGGCATGACCGGCATGGTGCGCTGACCGGGCTGTTGGGCTGACGGGAACGCGGCGGTCGGCGGTGTGGACTGGCCGGGTGCCGGTTCGTTGGCGACGCGCTGCCAGGGCGGCGGCGTGCCGAGGCCTGGCTCCGACGAGGCCGCGACGGCCTCGGCGGCGGTTTCGCCGGCGATACGACTGGTGGGCGAGTCGGCAGTGGCTCTCTCGGGTTCGCCGGCGAATCCGTTGGAGCCTGCCGCGCCGACCGACCTGCCGTGTCCCGCCGGCCCGTTCGATCCCGGCGGTCCACCGGCACCCGCCGGACCGCTGGAACCCGTGAGCCCGGCAGAACTGCTGGAGCCGGTCACCCCGCTGGCACCGGCCGAACCACTCGACCCCGCCTGGCCCACCGGACCGCTCGAACTCGACTGGCCGGCCGCACCGCTCGATCCCGCCGGACCAGGTGAACCGGTGGAACCGCTCGACGCCGGCCCGCCACTGGAGCTGGCCGCACCGGCCGCACCGGCCGCGCCGCTCGACGCCGGCCGGCCGGCGGAACCCGCCGGGCCACCCGAGCCGGCGGCACCAGCGGAACCACTCGCGGCTACCGGTCCGTTCGACCCCGCCGCGCCACCGGAATCACCGGTCCCCGCCGGGCCGTCCGACCCGGCCGCGGGACCGCTCGACCCCGCCGGGCCGCTCGCGGCGGCCCGGTCGGCACCGGCCGGACCACCTGGACTCGGCTGGCCCGCCGAGCCACCGGCCCCTGCCGAACCGGTCGAGCTGGTCGACCCCGCCTGGCTCGTCGGCCCCGTGGACCCGGCGCCGGGCGTGGCCGGCGTTGAGCCGGCGGGGGTGGTGGAGCCGTTGGCGTCGGGGGTCTTCTTGGCCGCCTCCTTGGCCGGTTGCTCCTGGCTCTCGGTGGCGACGCCGGACGTTCGTTCCGACTCGCCTTCCGGGGTGTGGCCAGTGCTTCCGGACTTGTCAGCTGGTGTCACGAGGATCCCCTACGTGTCTTCCGTGTCGTCGCGAGCTACTGCGGTGGTTCCTGGCCGTTGTCGGTCGGGTCGGCCGGACTCGTGTCCGTTGACGCCGGGCCGGTCGGTTCGGTTGCCTCCGCAGAGTCTGCCGGTTGTTCGGTCACGCCGCCGTTCTCGACGGGCTCGTCCGCGCTGCGGGCGATGGCTACCAGGGTGGTGCCCCCGCCCAGGTTCATCAACCTGACACCCTTGGTCTGCCGGCCCGCCTTGCGCACTTCCCTGGCGTTGGTCCTGATGACCCCACCCGAGGAGGTGATCGCGTACACCTCGTCGTCGTAGTCGACGATGAGTGCGCCTACCAGCCTCCCACGCTTGGTGTCGTGCTGGATCGTGAGCACGCCCTTGCCGCCGCGGCCCTGGACCGGGTAGTCCTCGATGGCGGTTCGCTTGGCGTACCCGCCGTCGGTCGCGACCAGCAGGAACGTGCCGTCGCGGACGACGCCGAGGGTCAGCAGCTCGTCGCCCTCGTTGAAGCGCATGCCGAGCACGCCCGAGGTGGCGCGGCCCATCGGGCGCAGTGCCTCGTCGGAGGCCTGGAAGCGGATCGACTGGCCGCCGGCCGAGACCAGCAGCAACCCGTCGTCTGGGCCGCAGAGGACCGCGCCGACCAGCTCGTCGTCCTCGCGCAGGTTGATGCCGATGAGGCCGCCGGCGCGGTTGCTGTCGAAGTCGGACAGCCGGCTCTTCTTCACCAGGCCGCTGCGGGTCGCCAGCACCAGGTACGGGGCGACCTCGTAGTCCTTGATCTGGATGACCTGGGCGATGGTCTCGTCCGGTTGGAAGGCGAGCAGGTTGGCCACGTGCTGGCCGCGCGCGTTGCGGTTGGCCTCGGGCAGCTCGTAGGCCTTGGCCCGGTAGACCCGGCCCTTGTTGGTGAAGAACAGGATCCAGTCGTGGGTCGAACACACGAAGAAGTGCGCGACGATGTCGTCCTGTTTGAGCCCCGCCCCCTGCACGCCCTTGCCGCCACGCTTCTGCGCGCGGTACAGGTCGGTCTTGGTGCGCTTGGCATAACCCGTTCGGGTGATCGTGACGACCACGTCCTCGACGGCGATCAGGTCCTCGATGGACACGTCACCGTCATACGGGATGATCTTGGTGCGCCGGTCGTCGCCGTGCTTGTCGACGATCTCGGTCAGCTCGTCGCGCACGATCGTGCGCTGGCGCTCGGGGTTGGCCAGGATGTCCTGCAGGTCGGCGATGTAGGTCTCGATCTCGGCCAGCTCGTCGACGATCTTCTGGCGTTCCAGGGCGGCGAGCTTGCGCAGCTGCATCTCGAGGATGGCGTTGGCCTGCATCTCGTCGACCTCGAGCAGGTCCATCAGGCCGGTGCGGGCGATGTCGGCCGTCGACGAGGCGCGGATCAGCGCGATCACCTCGTCCAGCGCGTCCAGCGCCTTGACCAGGCCGCGCAGGATGTGGGCACGCTCCTCGGCCTTGCGCAGCCGGTAGCGGGTGCGCCGGACGATGACCTCGACCTGGTGCTTGACGTAGTGCCGGATCATCTGGTCCAGGCGCAGCGTCCTGGGCACGCCGTCGACCAGGGCCAGCATGTTCACGCCGAAGTTGTGCTGGAGCTGGGTGTGCTTGTACAGGTTGTTCAGCACGACCTTGGCGACCGCGTCCCGGCGCAGGGTGATCACGATCCGCATACCGAGCCGCTTGTTCGACTCGTCGGCCACCTCGGAGATGCCGGTGACCTTGCCGTCACGCACCAGCTGGGCGATGTTCTCGATCAGGTTGTCCGGGTTCACCTGGTAGGGCAGTTCGGTGACCACCAGGATCGTGCGGCCCTTGGCGTCCTCGTCGACCTCGACGACCGCCCGCATCCTGATCGAACCGCGGCCGGTGCGGTAGCAGTCCTCGATGCCCTGGGTGCCCAGGATCTGGGCGTGGGTCGGGAAGTCCGGGCCCTTGATCCGCAGCATCATCGCGGCCAGGGTCTCGTCGTCGTCGGCGTCCCAGTTCTCCAGCGCCCAGATCACGCCGGCGGCGACCTCCCGCAGGTTGTGCGGCGGGATGTTGGTCGCCATGCCCACCGCGATCCCGCCGCTGCCGTTGACCAGCAGGTTCGGGATCCGAGACGGCAGGACCTTCGGTTCGAGGGTCTTGCCGTCGTAGTTCGGCGTGAAGTCGACGGTCTCCTCGGTGATGTCCTGGAGCATCGCCATCGCCAGGGGCGTCATGCGCGCCTCGGTGTAGCGCATGGCGGCCTGCGGGTCGTTGCCCGGTGAGCCGAAGTTGCCCTGGCCGTCGATCAGCGGGTACCGCAGCGACCACGGCTGGGCCAGCCGCACGAGCGCGTCGTAGATGGCCGAGTCGCCGTGCGGGTGGTAGTTGCCCATGACATCGCCGACGATGCGCGAGCACTTGACGTGGCTGCGCTCGGGCCGCAGGCCGGTGTCGTACATCGAGTACAGCACCCGGCGGTGCACCGGCTTGAGCCCGTCGCGGACATCCGGCAGCGCCCGGCTGACGATCACGCTCATCGCGTAGTCGATGTAGGAGCGCTGCATCTCGTGCTGGATGTCGACCGGCTCGGTGCGGTCTCCCTCTGGCGGCACGGTTGTTTCCGTCACGACGTGAAGATTCCTTCTGTGCTGGTCAGAACGGGTGGGAGGCGAACGAGCGACCCTCAGACGTCGAGGAAGCGCACGTCCTTGGCGTTGCGGGTGATGAACGAGCGGCGGGCCTCGACGTCCTCACCCATCAGGACGCTGAACAGCTCGTCGGCGGTGGCGGCGTCGTCCAGGGTCACCTGGAGCAGCAGCCGGTGCGCCGGGTCCATCGTGGTCTCCCACAGCTCGTCGGCGTTCATCTCGCCGAGACCCTTGTAGCGCTGGATCCCGTCATCCTTGTTGATCTTCTTACCGGATTCGAGACCGGCCTGGAGCAGGCCGTCGCGCTCGCGGTCGGAGTAGGCGAACTCCGGCTCGACCCGCTGCCACTTGATCTTGTACAGCGGCGGCTGGGCGAGGTACACGTGCCCGGCCTCGACCAGCGGGCGCATGAAACGGAACAGCAGCGTGAGCAGCAGCGTGCGGATGTGCTGGCCGTCGACGTCGGCGTCGGCCATCAGCACGATCTTGTGGTAGCGCAGCTTGGAGAGGTCGAAGTCCTCCTGGATGCCGGTGCCCAGCGCGGTGATCAGGCTCTGCACCTCGGTGTTCTTCAGCACCCGGTCGATCCGGGCCTTCTCCACGTTGATGATCTTGCCTCGGATCGGCAGGATCGCCTGGTACATCGACTCCCGGCCCTCCTTGGCCGAGCCGCCGGCGGAGTCACCCTCGACGATGTAGAGCTCGCACTCCTCCGGGTTGGTCGAGCGGCAGTCCTTCAGCTTGCCCGGCAGGCCGCCGATGTCCAGCGCGCCCTTGCGGCGGACCAGCTCCTTGGCCTTGCGGGCGGCGATGCGCGCCTGCGCCGAGGAGACCGACTTCGTCACGATCGTCCGCGCGTCCGACGGGTTGCGCTCGAACCAGTCGGCCAGCCACTCGTTGCAGGTGGTCTGGACGAACGTCTTCGCCTCGGTGTTGCCCAGCTTCTGCTTGGTCTGGCCCTCGAACTGCGGCTCGGCCAGCTTGATCGAGATGATCGCGGCCAGGCCCTCGCGGATGTCGTCGCCGGTGAGGTTGGCGTCCTTCTCCTTGAGCAGCTTCTTGTCCCTGGCGTACACGTTCACCACGCGGGTGAGCGCCGCCCGGAAGCCCTCCTCGTGGGTGCCGCCCTCCGCCGTGTTGATCGTGTTGGCGAAGGTGTACACCGACTCGCTGTAGCCGGTGTTCCACTGCATCGCGACCTCGACCTCGACGCCGTCGCCCTTGCCCTCGAAGGAGATCACGCTCTTGTGGATCGCCTCGCGGGTGTGGTTGATGTGCCGGACGAAGTCCTCCAGACCACCCGGGTAGTGGTAGGTGCGCTCCTTCATCCGCGCCGACTTGCCGTCGGCGTCGGCCTCGGTCTCCTCCTCGGCGACCCGGTCGTCGCGCAGCACGATCGTCAGGCCCTTGTTGAGGAAGGCCATCTCCTGCAGGCGCCGGGCGACGGTCTCGGCGTTGTAGGTGGTGGTCTCGAAGATGCCGGGGTCGGCCCAGAACGTGGTGGTCGTGCCGGTGAGCTCGGACGGGCCGACCTCCACCAGCTGCCCCGGCTCGGACCGGTCGTAGTGCTGGCTCCAGTGCTTGCCGTTGCGGAAGATCTCCACGTCCAGCGCGGTCGACAGCGCGTTGACCACGGACACGCCGACGCCGTGCAGGCCGCCGGAGACCGCGTAGCTCTCGCTGTCGAACTTGCCGCCGGCGTGCAGCACGGTGTGCACGATCTCCACGGTCGGGCGCTGGTGCACCGGGTGGGTCTCCACCGGGATGCCCCGGCCGTCGTCGGAGACCCGGACGCCGCCGTCGGCGAGCAGGGTGACGACGATCCTGGTCGCGTAGCCCGCCATCGCCTCGTCGACCGAGTTGTCCACCACCTCCTGGATCAGGTGGTGCAGGCCGCGCTCGCCGGTGGAGCCGATGTACATACCGGGCCGCTTGCGGACGGCCTCGAGTCCTTCCAGAACGGTGATGGAGGACGCGTTGTATTCATGGTCGTTTGTGGCTGCCACGGGCGTGGTGTCTCCCTCGTCAGGACGGGCGTGAATCTCCCCTACGTCAATTGTACGGGTGCACTAGCCCAGAAGTGGGCCAAGGACACCCCTAGCTCGGTCACAGAGGCGCTCCCGCGAACGACCACGAGACCGGGTACCGGACGGTTGCTCGCGGGGGTGATCTGAGAGCATCCAGCCGCCGTTCACCCGTAGGTGTCCCTCGGCCCTCTTCCGGACACGTGCCGGGTGCCGTGCCGCCAGCTGGGCGCGGACGGCCCGTGCACCTTCAACGTGGTCACCACGCCGTTGCCGACCCCTGCCGCGATCTTGGCCAGCAACTGGCGCTGGAGCAACCGCAGCTGGGTGGCCCAGGCGGTGGACGCGGCCTGGACGGTCAGCTCACCCTCGCGCAGGGACACCGGCTGGGCGTGCTCGGCGACGTCCGCGCCGACGATCGCGCTCCACTTCCCGAACAACTGACCGGTGGCGAGCTGGCCGCCCCAGCCACGCTCGGTGGCGATCCGGGACGCGAGCCGGCCCAACGGCTGCGGGTCGCGCTCGTCCGGCTGGGCCCCCGACCACCGGCGGCGCCGCCGGGAGGTACCGAAACCGCGCTTGACCTGAGGGGATCTTCTCGGCCCCGCGGTCGCCGCCGCGTCCTTGGCCGCCTGCAACGCGGCCTTCGCGAGATCCGAACCTCGCAACTGTGGGTAGTTGCCGTCGGGGCCGAACAGGCCCAACTGGGCGTCCGCTGAACCCTGGGTGCTCGTGTTATCCACACTATCCACAGGGTTGTCCCCAGATGTGGGACAACTCACCTCACTGTTGGTGACGCTCTGGTGATCGTCAGACGGACGACCCGGCACGAGCCACCTCCCCGTTGGACACGACGAACCGCACGCCGTCGAGCTCGTCCGGAACATCCTCCTCCACCGCGGCGGTCACCAGGACCTGTTCGGCCGCAACGGCCACCTCGGCGAGTCGCTGCCGGCGGCGGCGGTCCAGCTCGGCGAACACGTCGTCGAGCACCAGCACCGGCTCGTTGCCGTCGGCGCGCAGCAGCTCGTAGGACGCCAGCCGCAGCGCCAGCGCGAACGACCACGACTCGCCGTGGCTGGCGTAACCCTTGGCCGGGGCGCCGGCCAGCGTCAGCTCCAGCTCGTCGCGGTGCGGGCCGACCAGGCTCACCCCCCGCTCCAGCTCCGCGTCCCGGCCGGCGACCATCGCCGCCAGCAGCGCGTCGTGCAGCACCTCGACGTCCGCGCGGGAGCCCGGGGTGCCGTACTCGGGCGGGATCGAGCCGGCGATCCCCGACCGGTAGCCGATCGTCGCCGGCCGCGACTCCGGCGCGACCCCCGCGTAGGCGGCGGTGACGTCGTCGGCCAGGTCGGCCACCAGGTCCAGCCGGGCGCCGAGCAGCTCCGCGCCGTGCCGGGCGAGGTGACCGTCCCAGACGTCGAGCGTGCCGATATCCCCCTTCGAGCCGGCGCGCCGGGCGTGCCCCGAGGACTTGAGCAGCGCGTTGCGCTGGCGTAAGACCCGGTCGTAGTCGGCGCGCACCCCCGCGTACCTGGGGACGCGCAGCACCAGCAGGTCGTCGAGGAACCGGCGGCGCTCACCGGGGTCCCCGCGGACCAGCGCCAGGTCCTCCGGCGCGAACAGCACCGTGCGCAGGATGCCCAGCACGTCGCGGGTCCTGGGCACCGGCCCGCGGTTGACCCGCGCCCGGTTGGCCTTGCCGGAGGTGATCTCCAGCTCGACGGTCAGCTCCCGGCCGGCGTTGACCACCGCCACCCGCACGATCGCCCTCGGGCAGTCGTGCCGGATCAACGGCAGGTCGACCGCGACCCGGTGCGAGCCGAGCGTCGCGGCGTAGCCGATCGCCTCGATCAGGTTGGTCTTGCCTCCGCCGTTGCGCCCGACGATGACGTTCGCTCCCGGCTCCAGCTCCAGGTCGGCGCGCTCCCACGAGCGGAAGTCCTGGACCTGGAGGTGTCTGACCCGCACGTCCTCAGCCCTGGGTGCTGCCCGAGCCAGAGGTCGGGCCCGCCTGGTGGACCGCGTGCCCGCCGAACTGGTTGCGCAGCGAGGCGACCGCGCGCATGGCCGGCGAGTCGTCCTGGCGGGAACGGAACCGGGAGAACAGCGCGGCCGAGATCACCGGCGCCGGCACGGCCAGGTTGATGGCCTCCTCGACCGTCCACCTTCCCTCGCCGGAGTCGTCGACGTAGCCGCGCAGGTCGTCGAGCTCCGGGTCGTGGTCCAGGGCGCGGACCAGCAGGTCGAGCAGCCAGGACCGCACGACCGTGCCGCGCTGCCAGGCCTTGATCACCGCCGGCACGTCCTTGATCACGTCCGCCGCCTCGAGCAGCTCGAAGCCCTCGGCGTAGGCCTGCATCAGGCCGTACTCGATGCCGTTGTGGATCATCTTCGCGTAGTGGCCCGCGCCGACCGCGCCGGCGTGCGCGAAGCCCTCCTCGCGCGGCCCCTCCGGGCGCAGCGCGTCGAACACCGGCATCGCCCGCTCGACGTCGTCGGCCGCGCCGCCGACCATCAGCGCGTAGCCGTTCTCCCGGCCCCACACGCCGCCGGACACCCCGCAGTCGAGGTAGCCGATCTTCCTGCCGGCGAGCAGTTCGGCGTTGTGTGTGTCGTCGGTGAACCGCGAGTTGCCGCCGTCGATCACCAGGTCGCCCGCGGAGAGCAGCTCGCCGAGTTCGGCGACGGTCCGCCGGGTGGGGTCACCGGCCGGAACCATGATCCAGACCAGCCGGGGCGCCGCGAGCCGCTCGACCATCTCGGCCAGCGACGCGGCGTCGGTGACGTCCGGGTCGCGGTCGAAGCCGACCACGTCGTGGCCGGCCGCGCGGATGCGCTCCCGCATGTTGAAGCCCATCTTGCCGAGACCGACGAGACCGAGCTGGACCTTGGTTGGCACTGGCGCCCCCTCCTCGAAAGCCGATGACCCGGGTGGCTCAGCCCGGCAGGCGCACCGGCATGAGCAGGTGCAGGTAGCCCGGCGTCACGTTGCCCTCGTCGTCGACCGGCTTGATCAGCGCCGGGCGGCTGGGGGTGGTGAACGACAGCTCGGCCCGGTCGGCGTGCAGCGCGCCGAGCCCCTCCTGCAGGAACGACGGGTTGAACGCGATGGTGACCGGGTCGCCGGTGTACTCGACCGCCAGCTCCTCCTCCGCGCTGCCCTCGTCGTCGCCGCCGGCGGAGAGCTTGAGGCCGGAGTCGGCGAACTCCAGCCGCACCTGGGTGCCGCGCTCGGCGACCAGCGACACGCGCTTGATCGCCTCGACGAGCGGGGCGACCTCGATGATCGCGGTGGCCGTCTGCTCGGTCGGCAGCAGCTGGCGGTAGCGCGGGAACTCGGTGTCCAGCAAGCGGCTCGTGGTCCGCCGGCCTGCGCCGGACAGGCCGATCAGCCCGTCGCCGGGGGCCAGCGCCAGCTCGACGGTCGCGCCGGCGGTGCCCAGCGCCTTGGCCGCCTCGGCCAGGGTGCGCGCCGGGACCAGGACCGCGATCTCGCCGGAGTCGGCCAGGCTCGGGGCGGGCTGCCAGGTGAACTCCCGCATGGCGAGCCGGAAGCGGTCGGTGGCCACGAGCGTCAGCTTGTCGCCGTTGATCTCGACCCGGACGCCGGTGAGCATCGGCAGGGTGTCGTCCTTGCCGGCGGCGACGGCGACCTGGCTGACCGCCTGGCCGAACACCTCGCCGGTCAGCTCGCCCGCGTGCGGGGGCATCGACGGCAGCTGTGGGTAGTCCTCGACCGGCATCGTCGGGAGGCTGAACTTGGCGCTGCCGCACGTGATCGACACCCGCGCCCCGTCGACCATGATCTCGACCGGTTGCGCCGGCAGGGATCGGGTGATGTCGGCGAGCAGCCGGCCGGACACGAGCGTGCGCCCGCCGTCGGCGACGGTCGCCGCGACACCCACGGTCGCCGAGACCTCGTAGTCGAATCCGGAGATGGTCAGTGCTTCGGAGTTGCCGGCGTCCAACAGGATCCCGCCCAGGACGGGAACCGGGGGACGGGACGGCAGCGAGCGGGCCACCCAGGCGACGGCGTCGGCGAGACCGTCGCGCTCGACGCGGATCTTCATGACTGTCCTTTCCAGACACGAGGTGGAGCCGCGAGTGCTCGGGATCCCACTCCAGCGTGCTCTCGTCCCTCGCCACGGTACGGCTTCGTGGGCGAGGGCGACACACGGGGCTCCGTGCCTTCTTCGAGGCGATCTTGGTTGCGCGCGAGGTCGGGTGCGGCGCGGGCCGTACCCCACTCGCGGCGCCCTGTTTTTGTTTTGTGAACAACTAGAAGAGATAAAAACAGCCGTAGTAGTAGGTCCTGTGGATTGTGTGGATACCCCTCGTTCGCGCACGTCGCGCCGGGCGGCGGCATGGGGATGGACCACACCCCCAACCGGTGGACAACTCGGCCACCCCGTGGACAACTCGCGGGTGTGCATGAGCTGTCCACATTCCACCCACAGTTGCGCACAGGACATTCCCCAGTCTCGGCCTGGTTCGTACCCAGTTCCTCCACAGGCACGGTGAGCGCCACGCGTCCCCCTTTCCGGGGATGAACCTGGGGAGAAACTGTGGAGTCGCTGTGGAAACCAGGGGTCCCGGTGTGGACAACCGGGCCGAACCCGTGGAGAAGCGGTGGAAGACCGGGGGAAGACCCGGAGAACGGCCGTTCCCGGCCCGACGGGGACACGAACCGGCCCGACGGGCCGGATTTCAGCCCCTGGCGCGCTGCTTGATGCGGGAGGTGAGTTCCTGGACCTGGTCGTAGACCCGGCGCCGCTCGGCCATCTCCTTGCGGATCTTCTTCTCCGCGTGCATGACCGTCGTGTGGTCGCGGCCGCCGAAGGTCTGCCCGATCTTGGGCAGCGACAGGTCGGTCAGCTCCCGGCACAGATACATGGAGATCTGCCGGGCGCCGGCGAGCGCCTTGGTCTTGCCGGGCCCACACAGGTCGTCGAGGGAGACACTGAAGAACTCGGCGGTGACCGCCATGATCGTCGCCGCGCTGATCTCGGGCACCTGGGAGTCGGGGATCAGGTCCCGCAGCACGATCTCGGCCAGGCCCAGATCCACCGGCTGCTGGTTGAGCGAGGCGAACGCGGTGACGCGGATGAGCGCGCCCTCCAGCTCGCGGATGTTGTGCTCGATGCGGGCGGCGATGAACTCCAGCACCTCGGCCGGCGCGGCCAGCCGGTCCTGCGCCGCCTTCTTGCGCAGGATCGCGATCCGCGTCTCCAGCTCCGGCGGCTGGATGTCGGTGATCAGACCCCACTCGAACCGCGTGCGCAGCCGGTCCTCCAGGGTCTCCAGCCGCTTGGGCGGCCGGTCGGAGGACACCACGATCTGCTTGTTGGCGTTGTGCAGCGTGTTGAAGGTGTGGAAGAACTCCTCCTGGGTTCCTTCCTTGCCCTCCAGGAACTGGATGTCGTCGACCAGCAGGACGTCGATGTCGCGGTAGCGCCGCTGGAAGGCGACCTTGCGGTCGTCGCGCAGCGAGTTGATGAAGTCGTTGGTGAACTCCTCGGTGGACACGTAGCGCACCCGCATCCCCGGGAACAGTCGTTGCGCGTAGTGACCGACCGCGTGCAGCAGGTGGGTCTTGCCCAGCCCGGACTCACCCCAGATGAACAGTGGGTTGTACGCGCGGGCCGGCGCCTCGGCGACCGCGACCGCCGCCGCGTGGGCGAAGCGGTTGGACGCGCCGATGACGAACGTGTCGAAGGTGTACTTCTCGTTCAGCCGGGTCTTGGAGGTCTGCGGCTGGGCGGGCGCGGTGAACGGCTGCCCGCTGGTCGGCCGGCCGGAGAAGGTCGGCCAGATCTCGTGGACGGTGGCGAGCGCGTCGCCCTCCTCGTCCACCTCGTCGCTGTCGGTGTCGCCGTCCAGGCCGCTGCCGAGTCCGGCGCCGATGGCGCCACCGATCCCCGGGCCGACGCCGGGCCCGATCCCGGGCCCCATGCCCGAGCCGAGGCCGGGACCGAGGTTGCCGGTCATGGAGCCGCTGACGCCGCCGCCGATACCGATGTTCCCGGTGTGGTTCCCGGAGTGCCCGCCGGTGTGGTTACCACTGTGACTGTTGGGGTGGCCGCCGCTGTGGTCGGTGGTGTGACCCAGGGTGTGGCCGAGGTTGATGCCGATGCCCGGCTCGCTCGGGTGCACCGGCGGCATCATCGGGCCCCGCGCAGGGTCGCCGACCGGGCGGTCGACGCGGCCATCTCCGTTGCCAATGCCAATACCCATGCCGCCCATTCCGATCCCCATCGGGTTGGTGGGTGGCTGCGGGGTGGGCGGGGTCGCGGTCGCCGAGGGGGTGACCGTGTCGACCTTGACCGCCAGGGAGACCGGGCGGCCGAGCCGGCGGGACAACGCGTCGGTGATCGGCTCGCGGAGGGCTCGTTCGATCGCGTCCTTGGCGAAGTCACTCGGAGCGGCGAGCAGTGCGGTGCCGTCGAGCAACCCGATCGGTCGCGTGACCCGCATCCACGCCCGCTGCTGGGGAGACAGGGTGCCCGCGGACAGTTCCCGCACGACCTGCTCCCAGACCACGCCCAGGTTCACCTGCTGTTCGGACACCTACGAGCTCCCCTCCCCTCGTTGGCCATGTACATGTCAACCCCTTGCCGCTGTGTGACCCACCCCGAAAACCGCCCACCGCTGAGGTGGACTCGGTCGCGGCTCGTGCCGGCCTGATCGCCCCACCGCACGAGCAGCATCCACAGGGTTGTCCACAACTGTGCACGAAGGTACGGCAGAGCGCATCGGTTGTGCGACGCACGGTTCGACCGACCCTCATCCCTGGCTCAGGAGGGGCTCCCACTCCCCGACTGGCCAACCGGAGCACGCACGCTAACAAGCCCCGGGCCATGCCACAAGACGTGTTGGGGAGCAAGGATCTGGCCGGCGCGGCGTGTCGCCGGACGGTGATCGCGGGACCGCTGGGGACACCCGGATTGAAGGGTCGCTCCGGCGGTGCGTACTCTCATAAGGTCTCCCGAGAGGTGTGGGTGGTTTCCGCGCGCCGGCCGTCGGTGGAGACAGTGACACTTGGCGAGCCGTAACCGGGAGATCCACCGTGAGCAAGCGTACTTTCCAGCCGAACAACCGCCGCCGCGCGCGTACCCACGGGTTCCGGCTGCGCATGCGCACCCGTGCCGGCCGGGCCATCCTCGCGGCTCGCCGGGGCAAGGGTCGCAAGCGCCTGTCGGCCTGACTTGCGTGCTCCCCGCGACCGCTCGGCTGACGGGTAGCGACAACTTTCGGCTCGTGACCAGGAAGGGCCGCCGAGCCGGCCGGTCCAGGCTCGTCGTGCACGCCATCACGGCCGGGGAGGTCGCTCGGCTCGACCTGTCCACGGCCGGGGCCCAGCTCCGCGTCGGCCAGGGTCCGACGCGGGTCGGTTTCGTGGTCAGCAAGGCCGTCGGCAACTCCGTCGTCCGGCACCGGGTCACCCGCCGTCTGCGGCACCTGGTCCGCGACCGGCTGGGAACCCTGCCGTCCGGTTGCACGTTGGTCGTCCGTGCGCTCCCGCCCGCCGCGGCGGCGGTGAGCGCCGACCTCGGGGGCGATCTCGACGCCGCGTTGCGGAGGTTGCGCCTTTCCGGTTCGGACGCTGGTGGTGACGGTGTGAGTGGAGCCTGCGAGGGCCGTCCTGAGGGCCGTCGTGACGCTCACGCGTGACGATGAGGTCCGCGGCGACACCAGCGGCGACTTCGGCGACATCAGCGACGAGGCCGGTGCCGTGACCACCCCGGCGGACATCCCATCGGACATCCCATCGGACTCCGCGTCGGACTCAACGTCGGACTCAACGTCCCAGGACCCTGAGCGCCGCCCCGGGCCGATGGCCCGGGTGCTGCTGGCGCCGGTCCGCTTCTACCGTGCCTGGATCTCACCGGTGCTCCCGCCGAGCTGCCGGTTCGAGCCGAGTTGCAGTACATACGCCGTCGAGGCGTTGACCACGCACGGCGCACTGCGCGGCTTCTTCCTGACCGTGCGCAGGCTGCTCCGCTGCGGCCCGTGGCATCCCGGTGGTTACGACCCGGTGCCACCTCGCCGCCCGCGCCGCGCACGGCGCCACGACGTGACCGAAGGGTCGGGGTCGGACACCTCGGCTCGTGACCACCTCCCCAAGGAGTAGTTCCGTGCTCGACTTCATCTACTACCCCGTGTCGTTCATTCTGTGGTGTTGGCACTGGGTGTTCGGGCACGTCTTCGGTGAGGCGTCCGGCATCTCGTGGGTGCTGGGCATCATGTTCCTGGTCTTCACCCTGCGCGCGATCATGTTCAAGCCGTTCGTGAAGCAGGTCCGCTCGATGCGGGCGATGCAGGAGTTCGCCCCCGAGATCAAGAAGCTTCAGAAGAAGTACGCCAACGACCGGCAGCGCCAGGCGCAGGAGATGCAGAAGCTCCAGCGCGAACACGGGTTCAGCCCGCTGGGCGGCTGTCTGCCGATGCTGCTGCAGATCCCGGTGTTCATCGGTCTGTTCCACGTGCTGCGGTCCTTCGGCAACAGCATGGAGGAGAACTACTTCTTCGGCGCCGACGGCGTGAAGTCCTACCTCGAGGCGAACATCTTCGGCGCCCGGCTGTCGAACTTCATCACCCAGCCGGCGGAGATCCTCGACAAGTTCGGCGCCGACCGCGCCTCGGTCGTCATCGTCTCGATCCCGCTGATGATCCTCGCCAGCGTGCTGACCCACCTCACTGCGCGGCACTCGGTGGCCCGGCAGAACCCGGACGCGGCCACCCCGCAGACCGCGATCATGAACAAGCTCACCCTCTACATCTTCCCGATGGGTGTGCTGATCTTCGGTCTGTTCTTCCCCATCGGTCTGCTGATCTACTGGCTGGCCAACAACACCTGGACCCTGATGCAGCAGCGTCTGGTGTACCGCAAGATCGACGCCGAGGAGGAGGCCAAGAAGGCCGCCGCCATCGAGAAGCGGAGCAACCTCGCGCCCAAGCCCGGTCAGCGCCCGCAGGCCAAGAAGCGCCCCGCCCAGCCGAAGACCGTTGACGCCGACGCCACGAACGGCACCGAGTCAGCCTCCGAGGACTCGGACAGCAAGTCCGGCACCAGGTCCGACGCCAAGGCGGCGCCCAAGTCCGGGGCCACCAAGCCCGCCGCCAAGCCGGGGACCAAGCCCAAGCCAGGCGCGAAGCCGGCCGCCAAGCCTGGTGCCAAGCCGGCGGCCAAGCCCGGGACGAAGTCCACGGGCACCACCAAGTCCACCACCAACGGGACGACCGACGCGTCGTCCGGTGACACCAACAAGGTTTCCGGTCTGAGCGCAGACCGATCCCGCAAGAAGAACACAGGCCGGAAGAACCGCTGAGGCGTTCCGGGACCTGGAGAGGAGAAGTCGTGCCGGAGACGGTGCAGGAATCGGGGACCGAGCAGGACAACGCCGAAGGAGTCGCGGTCGCCCCGATCGCGGACGGCGAGGTGTCTGCCGACGCGGAGCCGGAGGCGGACGTCGAGTCCGGCGACGACTCCGACAGCGGTTCCGAGGAGGACGGCGACGAGCGGTCCGGGGGTTCGGCGGAGGACCTGCTCGTGCGCGAGGGGGACATCGCCGGTGACTACCTGGAGCGCCTGCTGGACCTCGTCGACTACGACGGGGACATCGACCTCGATGTCGAGGCCGGCCGGGCGATCGTGAGCATCGACGGCGGTGACGATCTGGAGAAGCTCGTCGGCCCCCGCGGCAACGTGCTGGAGGCCGTCCAGGAGCTGACGCGGCTCGCCGTGCAGCAGGAGACGGGTACCCGGAGCCGGCTGATGCTGGACATCGCCGGGTGGCGGGCCGACCGTCGCGAGGAGCTCCGGGACCTCGGCCGAGCGACGGCCGAGCGGGTGCTCTCCGGCGAGGAGGAGCGGATCCGGCTCCAGCCGATGACGCCGTTCGAGCGCAAGGTCGTGCACGACGCCGTGGCCGCCGTCGACGGCGTGCACAGCGAGAGCGAAGGCGAGGACCCCCGACGTCGCGTCGTGGTGTTCCGTCAGACCTGAGTCGCTCGTTTCACGTGAAACCAGGAACTGACGAAGCGGGCCCCGGGATGAATGAGAAGGCACACGAGCCGGCTCCCCCGGGGCCCGCTTCTGTTGTATTCGGTGCGGCACTGCCGCAGGCGCAGCGGTTCGTCGAGCTTCTCACCGCCGCTGGCGTCGAACGCGGACTGATCGGTCCGCGCGAGGTCGACCGCCTCTGGGATCGGCACCTGCTGAACTCGGCCGTGGTCGGCGAACGGATTCCGGGCAACGCCCGGGTCGTCGATCTGGGCTCGGGTGCCGGACTGCCCGGCATACCGCTAATCTTGGCCAGGCCCGACCTCCACGTCACGATGCTGGAGCCGATGGCTCGGCGGGTGGCGTGGCTTGAGGAAGTTGTCGACGCGCTCTCGCTGTCGGCGACCGTCGTCCGTGGGCGCGCCGAGGAGCCGGCCATCAAGCAACGCCTCGCGGGTGCCGATGTCGTCATCGCCCGTGCCGTGGCACCCCTCGACCGTCTCTGGGGCTGGAGCGCTCCCCTGCTCCGGTCCGGTGGTCGCCTCGTCGCCCTCAAGGGAGAGAGCGCCGAGGCCGAACTCGCCCGGGACGGCGCGGCGGTGACTCGCACAGGTGGGGGACATCTGGCGGTTGAACGGTGTGGCGTCGGCGTCCTGGACGTGCCGACGACCATCATTGAGGTCGAGCGCATGACCGCCACGGGGCGCGAGGGAAACCGCGGTCGACGGGGCCACACCGGCTCGCGGCGCGCGAAGAAGGATCAGGGACACTGACGGCCCGAGCCGGCGTCGATGGCCGGCAGGGGCCCGCTAACCCAACGATCGGAGCGACCATGTTTCACGTGAAACTGCGGCTACGTCGAGCCGGCGGAGGACAGTCGTGAGTGAACTAGCCAGCGAACCGCGCTCGCGAGGTGGACGGCACCAGCAGCGCTCAGAAGCGGTCATGCACGAGAACGTCGAAGCCGCGGCGGCGGTGTCCGGATGGACGCCCATCGCGGAGGAAGCGGCACGGGCAACGCGAATGCTCCATCCCAAGACGAACCTCCCCCGACCCGCCCGCCGCCGCGTGATGACGGTGGCCAACCAGAAGGGCGGCGTCGGCAAGACGACCAGCACGGTCAACCTGGCCGCCGCGCTCGCCATGCACGGGCTCAAGGTGCTCGTGATCGACCTCGACCCGCAGGGCAACGCCAGCACCGCCCTCGGTGTCGACCACCGCTCCGGCGTCCCCTCCATCTACGAGGTCCTCCTCGGTGAGGTGTCGCTGGCCGACGCCGCCGCCGTGAGCGACCAGTCGGACAACCTCTACTGCGTCCCGGCGACCATCGACCTGGCCGGCGCGGAGATCGAGCTGGTCGGTATGGAGGGCCGGGAGTCGCGGCTCAAGGAGGCGCTGCCCACCGGCGCGTTCGACCAGCTGAACCCGGACTACGTCTTCATCGACTGCCCGCCCTCGCTCGGCCTGCTCACCATCAACGCGATGGTGGCCGCCGAGGAGGTGCTGATCCCGATCCAGTGTGAGTACTACGCGCTGGAGGGGCTGTCCCAGCTCCTGCGCAACATCGAGCTGGTGCAGAACCACCTGAACCCCAACCTTCAGGTGTCGACCATCCTGCTGACGATGTACGACGGTCGCACCAAGCTCGCCGACCAGGTGACCGCCGAGGTCCGCAAGCACTTCGGCGACACCGTGCTGCGCACGGTCATCCCCCGTAGCGTGAAGGTGTCCGAGGCACCCGGCTTCGGACAGACCGTGCTGGCGTATGACCCGGGTTCCCGGGGCTCGATGAGTTACCTTGACGCTGCTCGGGAAATGGCCGAGCGCGGGTTCGGCGGGGAGTAGAGAGCAGCAACATGAGTGAACGCAAGGGTGGGCTGGGTCGCGGCCTCGCCGCACTGATTCCACAGGGACCGGCTGGCGGCACCGACGGCGCGGTGAAGCTACCGGCACCGTCCGCCCGACCGGCGGCAGCGGCCAGGGGCGGCCCGGCCGCTCCGGCGCCGCCGAGCGGCTCGGTGGCCGGGGCCGTCTACCGGGAGATCCCGACGGGGTCGATCCAGGCCAACCCGAAGCAGCCGCGGCAGGTCTTCGACGAGGAGGCGCTGGCCGAGCTGGAGCACTCGATCCGCGAGTTCGGCCTCATGCAGCCGATCGTGGTGCGGGAGCTCGGCGGCGACCGGTACGAGCTCGTCATGGGCGAGCGCCGGCTGCGGGCCGCCCAGCGCGCGGAGATGGCCGCGATCCCGGCCATCGTCCGGCAGACGGCCGACGACGCGATGCTGCGCGACGCGTTGCTGGAGAACATCCACCGGGTCCAGCTCAACCCGCTGGAGGAGGCGGCGGCCTACCAGCAGCTGCTCGACGAGTTCGCCGTGACGCACGACGAGCTGGCCGCGCGGATCGGTCGCAGCCGGCCGGCCATCACGAACACGATCCGGCTGCTGAAGCTTCCTCTCCCCGTGCAGCGTCGGGTCGCCGCCGGGGTGCTGTCCTCCGGGCACGCGCGGGCGCTGCTCGGTCTGGAGGACGCGGGCACCCAGGAGGAGCTGGCGGCGCGGATCGTGGCCGAGGGGTTGTCGGTGCGGGCCACCGAGGAGGCGGTGACCCTGCTGAAGAGCCAGGCGCCGCCCAAGCCGAAGGCGGCGCCGCGCCGGCCGATGCAGGCGCCGGGTCTGCAGGACGTCGCGGACCGGCTCTCGAACACGTTCGATACCCGGGTGAAGGTCGAACTCGGCCGCCGGAAGGGCAAGATCGTGGTCGAGTTCGGCTCGGTGGACGATCTGGAGCGGATCGTCGATCTGATGGCCAAAAACGGGGCAAATCGGACATTGAATTCCGACTAGGGATCACCCCGGGTACTAACGTCACGGTGACGATGACCAGAAGTGCCCGATCGGCTACGGATTGTGCGGGGCGGTGACCGGGTTCGCCCGGGCCACCGCCCGCTCGATCAGACCGGTGTAGATGTCCGCGAGCGACCGCCCGCCGGCCTCCGCCGCCATCGGCAACAGCGAGGTCTCGGTCAGCCCGGGCGAGGAGTTCACCTCAAGGAAGTGGACCGTCCCGTCGGCCGCCACGATCGCGTCGGTGCGGGACACGTCGCGCAACCCGAGCAGCCGGTGCGCCGCCACCGCCACCTCGGCGACCGCCGCCGCCGATCGAGCGTCCAGCCGCGCCGGGGTGTGGAAGGTCGTCAACCCGGCGGTGTAGCGCGCGGTGTAGTCGTAGACCCCGGTTGACGGATCGATCTCCACCGCCGGCAGCGCCGCCGGCCCGCCCGGCCCGTCGACGACCGTCACCGCCACCTCGACGCCCTCGACGTACCGCTCGGCCATCACCGTCTCGCCGTAGGCCAGACACGCCACCATGGCCGCCGGCAGCTCCGCGGCCTCACGCACCACCTGGGCGCCCAGCGCCGAACCACCCTGCTCCGGCTTGAGCATCATCGGCAGCCCCAGCCGGTCCACCATCGCGTCCAGCACCGGGCGCGCCCCCAACTCGCGGAACGTACTGTGCGGCAGCACCACCCAGTCCGGCGTCGCCAGGCCCGCCCGCGCCAGCTCGGTCTTCGCGGTCGGCTTGTCCCACGCCCGCCGGCACGCGTGCGAGTCCGCGCCGACGAACGGGACGTCCAACATCTCCAGCACCGTCTGGATGGACCCGCCCTCGCCCTCCGCGCCGTGCAGCGCGATCACCACCGCGTCCGGGCGGTGCTCACGCAGCCGCGACAGCAGCGCCGAGTCGGCGTCCCACTCCTCCACCATGACGTCGGCCGAGCGCAGCGCGGCCGACAGCCGCCGCCCGGAGCGCAGCGAGACGTCCCGTTCGTGGGAGAGCCCGCCCGAGAGCACGACGACACAACGATCGGACACGAGACACTCCTCCAACGACCGGGACACTTCCTTGACCGGCAAGGAAGTTACGCGGTGTCCGGCGCGGGCACCTGGGGGCCCGACCCCGGGCGGCGGGTGACCGGGCCGAAGGTCCGCGCCAGCTCCAGCTCGTCGGACAGCACGGCCGCCAGGCGGCGGACGCCCTCGATGATCCGCTCGGGCGTCGGGTAGCAGAACGACAGCCGCATCTGCCGGCTGCCCAGCCCGTCGGCGTAGAACCCGGTCCCGGAGACGTAGGCCACCCGCGCGGTGACCGCCCTGGGCAGCATCGCCTTGGTGTCCACGCCCTCGGGCACGGTCAGCCAGACGAAGAACCCGCCGGCCGGCACGGTCCACGTGCACCCCGCCGGCAGGTACTGCTCCAGCGCCGAGAGCAGCGCGTCACGCCGCTCCCGGTAGGTCTGCTGGAACGATTTGACCTGGCCCTTCCAGTCGTGGGTCGCCAGGTAGCGGGAGACGATCATCTGGTTGAGCGTCGGCGGGCACAGCGTCGCCGACTCCGCGGCCAGCATCAGCTTCTCGCGCACCGCGTGCGGCGCCAGCGCCCAGCCGACCCGCAGCCCGGCGGCGAACGTCTTGGAGAACGAGCCGAGGTAGACCACGTTGTCCGGGTCCAGCGAGCGCAGCGCCGGGTAGGTCTGCCCGTCGAAGCCCAGCAGGCCGTACGGGTTGTCCTCGACCACCAGCACGTCGTTGGCCGCGCAGATCTCCAGGACCTCGGCCCGGCGCGGCACGCTCATCGTCACGCCGGCGGGGTTGTGGAAGTTCGGGATCGTGTACAGGAACTTCACCCGGCGCCCGGCCGCCCTGGTCGCCGCCAGCGCCTCCCGCAGCGCCTCGGGGACCAGGCCGTCGTCGTCCATGGCGACGTGCACCACGTCGGCCTGGTAGGCGGCGAAGGTGCCCAGCGCGCCGACGTAGGACGGGCCCTCGGCCAGCACGACGTCACCGGGATCACAGAAGATCCTGGTCACCATGTCCAGCGCCATCTGTGAGCCGACGGTCACCACCACGTCGTCCGGATGGGCGCTGATCTCCTCCAGCGCCATCACCTCGCAGATCTGGTCCCGCAGCTCAGGCAGGCCGTGGGCCGACCCGTACTGCAACGCGACCAGCCCGTCGGCGCTGATCAGCCCGGCCACCTCGGCCGACAGCGAGTCCAGCGGCAGCGCGGTGAGGTTGGGCATGCCCCCGGCGAGCGAGACGACCTCCGGCCGGCTGGCCACCGCGAACAGCGCCCGTACCTCCGAGGCCGTCATTCCGGCTGCTCGGGCGGCATATCGGCTCAGGTGCGGGTCGAGGCTTCGGCTGGTTCTGTCCGGTGGTTGCACCGAGGTCATGCTGGCTCCAGCGCGGATGGGGCAGGTAGATCGATCGAGTGTAACCGCCGCCGTTGTCGGCACCTCGTGGTTTCCGCGCGCCCCTCCCGGGGCTTATCCTGACGATCGGGTACGCGCAACACGGCAGGGGAGGTCAGGTGTCGCGACGCGTCACGGGCGTCACGCTGGACAACCTCGAGGACCTTCCCAAGCACTCACGCAAGTGTGTGTTCTGGGAGGTCGCCCCCCACCTGCGGGAGCAGGCGGACGAGTTCGGCACGGCCGACCTGGAGAAGGAGGCCTGGGTCTCCAGCGTGCTCCTCGAGTGGGGGTCGTGCGGGCGCATCGTCTACAGCGACAAGCTGCCGGTGGGCTTCGCGCTCTACGCCCCGCCGAACGCGGTCCCCCGCGCCTCGGCCTTCCCGACCTCGCCGCCCAGTCCGGACGCGGTCCTGCTCACCGGCTTCCACGTGCTGCCGGAGTTCCGGGGCGGCGGGCTGGGCCGGATGCTGGTGCAGGCGGTGGCCAAGGACCTGACCCGCCGGGGCGTGAAGGCCGTCGAGGCGTTCGGCGACGCCCAGTCCCTCGACGAGGAGCCGACCTGCGTCCTGCCGGCCGACTTCTTCCTGTCCGTCGGATTCAAGACCGTCCGACAGCACCCTCGTTGGCCCCGTCTGCGCCTGGAGCTGCGTTCGGCACTGGGATGGAAGGAAGACGTCGAGGCGGCGCTGGAGAGGCTCCTGGGCACCGTTACGGTCACCACGGCGAACCCCAGCCCGGCACTCCAGCGCTGAGGCGCGCCACCCGCCCGACGGAAGTTGTCCACAGGCGGTACCCCCAGCCTGTGGACAGGGTGTGGGCTACTCGGCTTTCGCCAGCTCGTGGCGCAGAACGTCGGCGAAGGTGAACGTGCCGGTCGGCTGGTCGTTCTCGCCGAGCAGGTAGAGCCGCTTGACCGCGACCACGATGCCCTCGGCCACCACGTCCCGGAACGACGGGTCCGACAGCCGGGACCGGTCCTCGGCGTTGGTCAGGTAGCCGATCTCCAGGCGGATCGCCGGGCAGCGGGTCAACCGCAGCGGGTCCCACGTCTTGGGGTGGCTGCGGCAGTCACGCAGGCCGGTACGCACCACCAGCTCCCGCTGCACGAACCCGGCCAGCGTCTCCCCGATGGTCGAGGTGTTGCCGGTGGCCGTGCCGAAGTGGAAGCTCGCGACGCCCTGGGCGTGCGCCGAGGAGTTGCCGTCGGAGTGCAGCGACAGGAACAGGTCGGCGCCGACCTCGTTGGCGAACTGGGCCCGGTCGGCGTCCGACGGGCACTGGTCGCGGCCCCGGGACAGCAGCGCCTGCATGCCGGTGGCGACCATCCGGCCCTCCAGCCGGCGGGCCAGGTCCCACATCAGGTCGGCCTCGCGGATCCCGGCGACCGACACGCCGCCGTCGGCGCCGCCGTGGCCGGGGTCGACCACGATCCGCTTGCCGCGCAGCCTCGGGCCGGCCTTGCGCACCCGCTCCTGCTCACGCAGCAGCACCGGCGACCCGCCCCGCGCGCGCGGCGACAGCTGACGCAGCGCGCGGATCGTCTCCGCGCCGCAGATGCCGTCCACGGTCAGGCCGTAGTCACGCTGGAAGTTGCGCAGCGCGCCCTCGGTCTGGGAGGCGAACACGCCGTTGGGCCGCCCGGCGTCGTAGCCGAGCTCCAACAGGCGCTCCTGCAGGGCGGTCACGTCGTCGCCGGAGACCGGGGCGGAGACCAGGTAGGCCAGCGGGCGGGCGCCCAGCTGGTAGGTGGCGTCGCGCATGGCGCGGTAGGTGGCGGGGCCGACCACACCGTCGGTGATCAGCCCCCGCTGCTGCTGGAAGGTGCGGACCGCGTGCTCCACCAGCTCGTCGAACATCTCGACCGAGCCGTTGGGCGGCGGGTTCGTCGGCAGCAGCCCGAACCCGGCGAGCATCTCACGAACCTCGGCAACGGTCGGACCAACATCACCGCGGCGGAGTACCCGCATGCACCCCTCGCTCGGGTCGGGCACCGGCGTCGAGCCGGTGCGAATGACGTCTACGGCAGCAGGACATCTGCCAAACCATTGTGCCCTGCCAATCTGAGTCCGGCGCGGAGGGTCACGTCGTGAGCATGACCGGTGACCGCCGACACCCCGGGCCCAGCCGAAGGACGGTCCGACCCGGGTGTCGGGTTGCCCGGTCAGCCCAGGTAGTCGGCGAGGTCGGCGAGCAGCGCCGCCTTCGGCTTCGCGCCGACGATCTGCTTGACCGGCTCGCCGCCCTTGAACAGGATTAGCGTGGGGATGGAGAGCACCTGGTAGTCGCGGGCCACCGTCGGGTTGGCGTCCACGTCGAGCTTGGCGATGGTGATCTCGTCATGCTCCTTGGCGATCTCCTCCAGCACCGGGGCGACCATCCGGCACGGACCGCACCAGGTCGCCCAGAAGTCCACCAGCACTGGCTTGTCGCTGTTCAGCACGTCGGTGGCGAACGAGCTGTCGGTCACGGTGACGGGGGTTCCGGCCATGGTCTCTCCTTCAGTTCTGCGTCGGGGCGTAGCCGCCGCCGACAAGCTCCGGGGCCTCGTGGGCCTTGGACTCTCCGTGCTCCGCGAGCCAGCGCTCGGCGTCGATGGCGGCCGAGCAGCCGGAACCGGCGGCGGTGATCGCCTGCCGGTAGGTGCGGTCGACCAGGTCGCCGGCGGCGAACACGCCGTCGACGTCGGTGTAGGTGGTCTGGCCCTGGGTCAGCACGTAGCCCTCGTCGTCGGTGGCCACCTGGCCCTTGACCAGGGCGCTGCGCGGGTCGTGGCCGATGGCCATGAACAGGCCGGTGACCTCCAGCGTGGACTCCGCGCCGGTGACCGTGTCGCGCAGGCGCACGCCCTTGACCGCGCCCTCGCCGAGCACCTCCAGGACCTCGGAGTCCAACTGCCAGCGGATCTTCTCGTTGGCCTTCGCACGCTCCAGCATGATCCGCGAGGCGCGGAACTCCTGGCGGCGGTGGATGATCGTGACCGAGCGGGCGAAGCGGGTGAGGAAGGTGGCCTCCTCCATCGCCGAGTCGCCGCCGCCGACCACGGCGATGTCCTGGTCGCGGAAGAAGAACCCGTCGCAGGTCGCGCAGGCGGACACGCCGTGCCCGAGCAGCGTCTGCTCCCCCGGCACGTGCAGGTAGCGGGCAGCGGCGCCCATGGCGAGGATGACCGCCTTGGCGGCGTACCGCACGCCGTTGGCGGTGACGTACTTGACCGGGCCGGACAGGTCGACGTCCTCGACGTCCTCGGTGCGGATGTCGGCGCCGAAGCGGTCGGCCTGGGCGCGCATCTGCTCCATCAGGTCGGGGCCCATGATCCCGTCGCGGTAGCCGGGGTAGTTCTCCACCTCGGTGGTCGTCATCAGGGCGCCGCCGTAGGTCGTGCCCTCGAACACCAGTGGTTCGAGCTGGGCGCGGGCGGTGTAGACGGCGGCCGTGTAGCCGGCCGGGCCGGAGCCGATGATGATCACGTCGCGGACCGGCGTGGATTCGGTGGCGGGCATCAGACCTCCGGATTCGGTGCGAGTGCGTCGCACTGTGCTCAACACGATCGTAGGGGCCCGTTGTTCCGTCCCACTCGGGTGACGGCCAGCACGCCACTCTGCGAGAAGGGCCGCACGGACGGTGTCCGCACGGCCCTTCTCGCGAGAGTCGTCAGCTGGGCAGTTGTGACTGGGCGAGTACCTCGCAGTCGGCGGTGAGCACGACGAGCCGGAACTTGCCCGCCTGGCCGGTCTCCCCGGCGCCGAACAGCGCGGCGACCGCCTCGGTGCCGTCGAAGGTCACCGGGCTGACGCCGGCCACGCCGGCCGAGGGGATCTCGTTCTGGTCGAGGCAGGCTCGCAGGCCGGCTTCGTCCTGGAGATCGCCGTAGTCGGTCTTGCCGCCGAGCAGGGGGATCGCCTGGTTGAGGTTGTCGCTGGAGAGCGCGAGCGGCGGCGCGGCGCTCGCCCCTTCGCTGTCCTGCTGGGTGCTCTTCGGCGCGTCCCCGGCGATGCCGGAGCCGTCGGTGGAGTTGCTCGGCACGGCGACGACGGCGACCGCGATGGCGGCGGCCGCCGCGGTGAGCACCCCGGCGCCCCACGCGGCCATTCGGTTGCGCCGCTTGCGGGCGGCGGCCAGGTCGATCACCGGTGCCGGTGGCGGGGTCGGTGGTGCCGGTGGGGCGGTCGCGACCGGTGCCTGGGGCCGGGCGAAGTGCCGCTGGGCCTCGGCGGCCAGGGCCGCGTCGAGGCCGGCGGCGAACTGGGCCGGCATCGGCTCGACCGGGGCCGTGCTCAGGTCACCGAGGTCGCCCCGGACCGAGTCCAGGGCCTCGATGACCGCCCGAGCGTCCGGATCGGCGTTGACCTGGGGCCAGAGCCGTTCGGACTCGTCGAGGTCGAGCGCGCCGGCATGCAGGTCGGCCAGCAGGTCGACAGACCACGGCGGGCCCAACGAGCCCCTGACGTTGTCTGTCATCGTCCCTCCCCGCGGCGCCTTGCCGGCACACCTCGCCCTTCAACTGCGCCATCTGGGACGTTCGCATCTGCATCCGGGTTCCGGAGATGCCCGAGAACTTTGGCCAGTTTGGCCCGTCCGCGCGCGCACCGGCTCTTCACGGTGCCCTCCGCGATCCCCAGCATCTTGGCGGTCTCGGCCACCGAGTAGCCCTCCACGTCCACCATCACGATCGGTACGCGTTGATCCTCGGAGAGTTGGCTCAGGGCGTTCTGCACGACGAGCCTGGTCTCCCGCTCGGACATCGAGTCCCTCGGGGCGGCCGGCTCGCCGGGACCGGTCTCCGGCAACGGGACCGTCGGGCGGGACTGGCGGCGGCGCACCCGGTCGAGGCAGGCGTTCACCACGATCCGGTGCAACCAGGTGGTCACCTGTGACTCCGCGCGGAACGAGGCCGCCGCGCGGAACGCGGAGATGAACGCCTCCTGCAACGCGTCGGAGGCCTCCTCCGGATCACGGAGGGTACGCAGGGCTACGGCCCACATGCGGTCCCGGTGGCGGCGGACCAGTTCGGCGAACGCACGCGGGTCACCTGCTGCGTGCGCCGAGATGAGGTCGGCGTCCGAGCTGGCGGCTGTGGTCACGCGCAAGAGGATATCGGTCGCGTTACAGCGACTCCGAAGTGTGTGCGGGGCCACGACCCATCGGGGTCATTTCGCCCGGATGAACTCGACCTCCGCGATCGAGGACTGGTTGCCCTCACCCAGTTTGGTGATCCACACGACCAGGTACTGGGAGGGCTCGACGTCGTCCGGAAGCTCGAACTCCGTCCGCCCGCCCCGCAGCTCACCCTTGGCCACGACCGTCGTCTCGGCCAGCTCCGGATCCGGCGAGGACGCGGTGCGGATCTCCACGAACGTCCCCGGGCTGGGCGACTCGACGGCCACCGAGGTGAACCGGGCCGGCTCGGCGAAGGAGGCCAGCACGCCGAGGCCGGGTTTGAGGGCCGGCAACTGCTGCTGGTACTTGTCGGTCTTCCAGAGGGTCTCGGGGTCGCCGTCGGTGACGTTGCCGGCGTCCTCCGGGTTGTCCTCCTCGCCCTCCGGGTTGTACTCGGTCACCCCGGCCGGCTTGAGCGGGCCGGCCGGCTGCGCGGGTGGCGGCTGGCTCTCGGTCTGGCTCCCGGTCTCCGGTGACGCGCTGACCACGACCGTGCCGCCGGAGCCGCCCTCGTCGCCGAAGAAGTCGATCAGCGTCATGCCGACCCAGGCGAGCACGCCGACCGTGGCGATCGCCAGCACGGTCACGCCGACCGCCAGCTTGCGCCGGCGGGACTTGTCGCGCACCGGCGGGCGGGTGGTCCAGACCGGCCCGTCGTCGTCCTCGGTGCCCGGCACGACCGGGCGCATGAACTCGGTCTGCTCGGCCGACTCCGCCGCCTGGTCGAGCACGGTCAGCAGGGTGGCGCTGGTGCGGATGCCGCCGATGGAGGTGTCCTCCAGGCTGCGCATCGCCACCGCCGACAGCTCGTGCGGCACGTGGTTGTGCAGCGCCTCCGGCGGCACGATCGCCCCGGCCGGTGAGATCGGCGCGCCGGGGATGGCCGCCGGGCCGCCCGGCAGCGGCCAGCGGCCGGTGAGCAGCAGGTACAGGATCGCGCCGAGGCCCTTGACGTCGTCGCGCGGCACCGCCTCGGGCAGCGGGCCGGGGAAGGCCAGGCGCAGCGCGCCGTCGGGCGTGACCCGGATCCGCTGCGGGTGGTCCACGCCCAGGACCAGCCCGGCGACGTGGGCGCGTTCGACGGCCGCGGCCAGCGGTTCGAGCAGCCGGGCGGCGTTGGCGGCGGGCAGCGGGTGCTCGGCGACCAGGTCGACCAGGTCGGTGCCGGTGGACCAGTCGGCCACCACGATGCCGAGTAACCCCTCGTTCGGGTCGACCCCGTTCCCCAGGGTGAGCACGTCCAGCACGCGAGCCATACCCGCATGGGTGAACCGGGCGGCGTGCGCGGCCCGCTCCAGCGTCCGGCGGGCGTCCTGGGCCCGCTGGGCGTCGCTGGACCGGCCGACCAGCACGGTGAGCGCCACGTCGCGGCGCAGCTGCCCGTCGCGGGCGCGCCACAGGTGGGCGCCGGCCCGCTCGTCGACCCCGAACTGCGCGAGCAGCCGGTACCGGCCGTCCCCGATGACGGCTCCGGGCAGCAGGAAGTGCTCCCCGGCGCCGCCGCCGTGGGCAAGTTGACCCGTCAGGGATTCGGTTCGCCTCGTGGTCACTGCACTCTCCCCGCTCCCAGCCCCAGCGAGGTGGACACGGTCCTATGACGTGTTCGGCCGATTGAAACGAGCCTACGTGAACGGCCGGGGTTCTTCCTGCTGTCTTCCCTACCCTCGACGTACCAGTCGGGTGATTCGTTGCCTCGCCGGTTCGAGTTCGGGCACTTTGAACACGGCCAGCAACCCGAACGTGACCACACCGGTGACCACCGACTGCACCACGACCTTGATCCACGCCACCAGGGTCGGCCCGGACGAGTCGAGGACGCTGTCGATCAGCAGCCCGGCGCCCAGCGCGACCAGCGTGCCGGCGACCCCGGCGGCCACGCACTGGACGATCACCCGCACCACCCGCATGCTCTGCAGCCGGCCCAGCCGCACCCACAGCCACATCTGGCCGAGCACCGCGCCGACGACGAAGGTCAGCGAGTTGACCAGCAGCACGCCGATCACCACGTCCTCGGCGCGCAGCTGGTCGCGGCACATGTACAGCAGTGGAATCTTCACCACGGTCATCACGATCATGATCAGCGTGGGGGTGCGGGCGTCCTTCATCGCGTAGAACACGCGCAGCTGCAACATCACCAGCGCGTACGGGAGGATGCCGAACGCGGAGAACGCCAGCGCGTCGCCCAGGCGCTGGGCGTCGGCGACGTCGGCGTTGCCGTAGCCGAACAGCGCGATGCCGATGGCCGAGCCGGCGATGGTCAGGATCGCCGAGAGCGGCACCAGCATGACCGTGGACAGCCGGCTCGCCAGCGACAGGTCACCGACCAGCTTGGCGGTGTCGCCGTCGGCCGCCGAGCGGCTCAGCCGGGGCATGATCGCGGTCAGCAGCGACACCCCGATGACGCCGTAGGGCAGCTGGAACAGCAGCCAGGCGTTGGCGTAGATGGCCGCGCCGCCGGGCGCCCCGGCGGTCAGCACGCGGGTGGTGAAGACCATGCCGACCTGGCTGATCGCCACATAGCCGATGATCCACATCGCCAGGCCGCCGAACTCGCGGAACCGCTCGTCCAGGCCCCAGTTCCAGCGGAAGCGGAAGCCGATCCGGCGCAGCGCCGGCAGCAGCACCAGCGCCTGCACGGCGATGCCGAGGGTGACGCCGATGCCCAGCGTCAGCAGCTTCGCGTCGCCCATCCGCACCGGGTTGAGCGAGATCTCGCCGGGCAGCATCGCGTACACGCCGATGGTCGCCATGACGATCAGGTTGTTCATCACCGGCGCCCAGGCCGGCGGGCCGAACACGTGCTTGGCCTGCAGGATCGCCGAGAGGACCGCGAACAGGCCGTAGAACAGGATCTCCGGCAGCAGCAGGTAGGCGAACGCGGTCGCCAGCTCGGGGTTGGCCTCGCCGGTCGAGCCGTCCATGTACAGCCGGGTGAACAGCGGGGCCAGCGCCACCGCCACGGCCGTGCCGATCGCCAGCATGGTCATCGCCATGGTGATCAGGCGCTGGGTGTAGGCCAGGCCGCCGTCCTCGTCGTCCTGGGCGCGCACCAGCAGCGGGATCACGACACTGGCCAGCACCCCGCCGAACAGCAGCTCGAAGACGATGTTGGGCAGCGTGTTGGCCACGGTGAACGAGTCGTTGACCACGCCAAGGCTCGCCGCCCACGCCAGCATGACCTTCCAGGCGAACCCGGTGATCCGGCTGATCAGTGTGGCGATCGCCATCGAGCCGCTCGCCTTGGCGAGGGAGGGCACCGGCGTGCGTTTCGCCTCAGCCATCGACCGTGCCATCAGCCGGGCCATCCTTCCTCGCGGCGGTCCGCGCGCCCCGGATCCTGCGGAAGATCCGGAAGGCCACCAGGATCACCAGCACGCCACCGGCCGTGCCGGTGATGGCGACCGTGATGACACCGTAGGAGGTCGAGCTCAGCTCCAGGCGGGCGTCCTCGCCCAGCGGCGTGCCGCCGGGGGTGGTCAGCGACACCTCCACCTTGAACCGTCCGGCGCGGGTCACCTCGGCCGGCACGTAGGCGTTGCGGGTGTGGTGCGGCGGCACCGGCACGTCCTGGATCGGCTCGATGTTCAGCCCGGGCGGGGCGCTGACCCGCACCCGCACGGTGATGCCGACCGGCAGCTCGTTGTGCACGCTGACCGGGATCGGGCTGTCGCCCGATGCCATCTGCAACGGGCGGTCCGGGTTGGTCACCGTCACCCGGGCGCGCAGCGTGTCGAGCTGCTCGCGGACCTCCTCGACGGCGTCGCCCGCCGCCCGGGGGTCGCCGCGCCAGGCGGTCGAGGTGGCCCGCAGCAGGCCGTTCTGCAGTGGCGCGAGCAGCGTGTTCGGGTCGACGTCGCTGGTGTTGTCGCCGCTCATCGCGTCCAGCAGGTCGCGCCGGGTGGTGTTGAGCCGGGCGACCTGGGCGCTCACCGACGCCGGGACCTCGCGGGCGCTGTCCTGCGGGGAGTAGGTCAGGCCGCCGGCCGTGCCGGCGCTCGGCGCGGCGGCCTGCGCCTGCAACGAGGCCGGCTCGACGTAGCCGCCGTCGAGCAGGCGCTGGGCCAGGTCGAGGTAGCCGGTCAGCTCGCTGGTCGACGCGGTCCACCGGCGCGGCGGGGCGACCAGCACCTGGGCGCCGGCCGCCTTCTGGTCGAACAGCGCGCGGAAGGTCAACGCGGCCAGTCCGCGTTGCAGCGACCGGTCACCGCCCGAGCGCGGGGCGGCGACGTTGAGCGAGCTGGACAGCAGCGGGTCGGTGGCCAGCGCGCGGACCGGGTAGGCGGTTTGGGTGGTGCCGGTGACCGAGTACGGGGCCGCGCCGCTGACCTTCTGCAGGTGGGCCGGGTCGGCGATCACCGTCGTGGGGCCGATCGCGGCCAGGTCGACGACCGTGCGCTTGTCGAACGAGCCGCCGGCCGGCCAGAACAGGCCCGCCACCGGCTGGACCGGGGCGAGCAGTTCGGCGACCGTCGAGGAGCTGGCGAGCGCCACGGTGGCCAGGTCGACGGCGCCGGAGCGCGACAGCGCGACCAGGTCGGCGTCGGCGAAGGGCACCGACATCACGCAGCGGCCCCTGGTCAGCTCGGCGACCCTGGTCAGCCAGTCGGCGGCGGCCTCGTCACCGCCGCCGGCGACCAGCCGGCCGTTCTCGTCGCGCACGTAGTAGCCCTTGGCCATGTCGGACACGGTCGAGAGCAGGTCGGGGTCCAGGGCGAAGCACAGCGAGGTGGCCAGCTCGCCGTTGCTGGCGGTGGCCGTGGCGGCCGAGTTGACCAGGCCGAACAGCCGCCCGCCGGCCGAGACCGACTCGGCGAGCTGGTCGTCGCCCAGTACCGGCCGGCCGTCCTCGCGGCTGACCGGCAGCCGGCGGGGCTCGGTGTCCAGGATCGGCCAGATGACCGTCATCGCCGGCGGGTCGTCCCGGGGCCGGACCGCCGGGGCGCCGTCGACCTCCAGCACCGGCAGCGGCAGCGACACGGCGGCGAGCCTGGCCTGGCCGCCGAAGTCCGGTTCGCCGTTGACGTTGACCAGCAGCGGGTAGACACCCGGGGTCGACACGTCCAGCGAGTCCGGGCCGCGCAGGGCGGCGTCCAGGCTCAGCTCGACCGAGTCCCCCGGGTCGAGCGACTCGCTGACCTCGACGAACGGCGTGTCGGCGGTGTCGGTGGCGCGGCCGGGGAGGTTCCACAGGTCGCCGTCGGCGCGCACCGGGTCGCCGCGCTGGAGCTTGGCGTCGATGTCGTCGACCCGGCGGTCACCGACGTTGGTGATCCGACCGGTGACGGTGACCTTCGTGGTGCCGGCGGTGACCAGCCGGGGGCTGAGCGAGTCGACCTCCAGCCGCAGCAGCTCCCGGCCGCCGCCGCTGGGGGCGACCGGGGCGCCGATCGGGTCGGCGGTGGCGAGCGGGCCGGCGACCGGGGCGGCGAGGCCCGCTGTGATCAGCGCCACGGCGAGCAGGCCGGCGGCCCGCGTCCATCTGGTCACGCCGGCTCAGCTCCCGTCCGAGGTGCGGCCCGTCTCGGCACGGTCGGGTTCGCCGGACCCGTCGGGGGTCGCGAGCAGTTCGAGCGCGCGCAGCACCAGGCGGCGCTCGTCGGCGTAGGCAAGCCGCTCCTCCAACTCGTCGAGGGGGACCCAGGCGACCTCGGTCACCTCGACGTCGTCGTCGGACAGCTCGCCGCCGCGCTCCTCCATGAGGTAGTGGTGCACGGTCTTGTGGATCCGGCGGCGGTCGGCGACGAACCAGTAGTCGATGGTGCCGAGCGGGCGCATTATCTCGCCCAGGATGCCGGTCTCCTCGGTGACCTCCCGTACCGCGGTCTGCTCGGGGGTCTCACCCTCCTCGATGTGCCCTTTCGGCAGCGACCAGAGCAGTCGTCCGCGCCGGTCGAGCCGGCCGATGAGGGCGACCCGGTCCCGGTCGACGTTGACCACCACGCCGCCGGCCGACGTCTCGTCGACCGAGGCGAGGCGACGTCCACGGCGGCGACCGCGGCGCCCGGAACGGGCGCCCCGGGGCCGGCCGGACGTCGAGGGCATGAACGCGATCGTAGTGCGGTGCCGCTCCCCGATACGCTCGTTCCCCGTGTCCAACCTGACCCAACCCGATGCCGTGCTGGAAAGCCTGCGCTTCCCCGTGGCCGAGGAGCTGGCGGAGCGCTTCGCCTCGGCCGGGCATTCGCTGTACCTGGTCGGCGGGAGCGTGCGTGACGCGCTGCTGCGCCGCCCGGCGCAGGACCTCGACTTCACCACCGACGCCCGCCCCGAGCGGGTACGGGCGATCCTCACGGGCTGGGCCGAGGCCATCTGGGACACCGGGATCGCGTTCGGCACGCTGGGCGCGCGCCGCCGGGGCGTCGACGTGGAGATCACCACGTTCCGGGCGGACTCCTACGACCGGACCAGCCGCAACCCCGAGGTCCGCTTCGGCGACTCGGTGATCGACGACCTGGTGCGGCGGGACTTCACGGTCAACGCGATGGCCGTCGACCTGGTCAACAGGACCTTCGTCGACCCCTACGACGGGCTGGCGGCGTTGTCGGCGCGGCGGCTGGACACCCCGGCCACCCCGCAGGAGTCCTTCGCCGACGATCCGCTGCGGATGATGCGCGCCGCCCGGTTCGTCAGCCAGTTGGGGTTCACCCCGGCTCCCCGGGTGGTCGAGGCGATGACGGCGATGGCCGGTGAGCTGGAGCGGATCACCGCCGAGCGGATCCAGGTCGAGCTGTCCAAGCTGCTGTGCGGGCGGTACCCGAGGCGCGGGGTCGAGCTGATGGTGGACACCGGGCTGGCCGCCACGGTGCTGCCGGAGGTGCCGGCGATGCGCCTGGAGATCGACGAGCACCACCAGCACAAGGACGTCTACCAGCACTCGCTGGTGGTGTTGGACCAGGCGATCGACCTGGAGGACGAGGACAACTCGCCGGACCTGGTGCTGCGGCTGGCGGCGCTGCTGCACGACATCGGCAAGCCGCCGACGCGCCGGCACATCTCCGGTGGCGGGGTGAGCTTCCACCACCACGAGGTGGTCGGCGCCAAGATGGTGCGCAAGCGTTTGCGCGCCCTGCGCTACCCCAAGGACGTGATCGAGGACGTCGCCCAGCTGGTGTACCTGCACCTGCGCTTCCACGGCTACGGCCGGGGCGAGTGGACCGACTCGGCGGTGCGCCGCTACGTCACCGACGCCGGCCCGCTGCTGACCCGGCTGCACAAGCTGGTCCGGGCCGACTGCACCACCCGCAACCGGCGCAAGGCCGCCGCCCTGCAACGCACCTACGACGGCCTCGAGGAGCGGATCGCCCGGATCGCCGCCGAGGAGGACCTGGCCAGGGTGCGGCCCGACCTGGACGGCAACGAGATCATGCGGCTGCTCGGGCTGCCGCCCGGCCCGCTGGTCGGCCAGGCGTGGCGCTTCCTCAAGGACCTGCGACTGGACCGGGGCCCGCTCGACCACGACGAGGCGGTCGCCGAACTGCGCCGGTGGGCCGCCGAGCAAGGCATCACGCCGGGTGGGGAGTCTCCCGCCGCTGGTGACGCCGGGTGACCAACTCGAAGCCGGCCATCCCGATCAGGTAGACCACGGTCGCGATGACGATCAGCGGGACCGACTCGCCGTTGGCCGGGATCATCGTCGCCGCGATGCCCACCGCGAACACCTGGGTGATGTTGAACAGCATGTCGTAGAGGGCGAACACCCGGCCGCGGGCCTCGTCGCCGATGTCGCGCTGCACGGCGGCGTCCACGCACAGCTTGACGACCTGCCCGGCGTAGGCGATGAGGAACGCGGCCAGCAACGCCGTCGGCAGGACCATCGGCAGCCCGAGGCACAGCTGCGCGGAGGCCGCCAGCCCCAGGGCCAGCAGCACCGCGCGCTTGCGGCCCAGCGCGGTGACCACCCGCGCGGTGGTCACCCCGGCGACGAAGATGCCGGCCGCGCCGAAGCCCAGCACCAGGCCGAGCCCCGGTTCGCCGGCGGTGACCGGCCCCCAGTCCTCGAAGCTGAAACGCATCAGCAGCACGGTCAGCAGCAGCGAGATGCCGAAGGACACCCGGTGGGCGAGCAACGCGCAGAACCCGGCGGCCACGCTCGGTGTGCGCAGCGCGACCCGCGCGCCGTCGAACAGCCCGTTGGCCACCGCCGCCACCGCCGTCGACGGCTCGTCCACCGCGTCCGGGCCCAGCGCTCCCCTGGTGAACCGGGCGGCCGCCACCGCTGCCAGCACCGAGCCGACCACGGCGACCGCCGTGGTGATCCCGGAGCCGGCATCGTCCTCGCCGAACACCGACCGCAGCCCGAACGCGCAGGCCGCGCCGAACACCGACACGATCGCGCCGATCGTCACCGCCAGCGCGTTGGCCTCGACCAGGTTGCGCACCGGCACCACGTGCGGCAGCGCCGCGGACAGCCCGGCCCCGATGAACCGGCTGATCCCCATCACGACCAGGGCGAGCATCAGCAGCGGCAGCCCCGCCACCCCGGCGGCCACACAGCCGGCGGTGACCAGCACCAGCACCCCGCGTACGACGTTGGCCGCGACCAGTACCCGGCGGCGGTCCCAGCGGTCGAGCAGCGCCCCGGCGAACGGCCCGACGATCGAGTACGGCAGCAGCAGCACGGCGAACCCGCCGGCGATCTCCGCCGGGCTGACCGCGCGTTCCGGGTTGAACACGACCGCTCCGAGCAGCCCGCCCTGGAACAGCCCGTCACCCCACTGCGACAGGAACCGCGACAGCAGCAGCCTGCGGTACCCGGCGAAGCCGAGCAGGCGCCGCGGCCCGATCCGGAGGTGGTGGGCCGACTCCGGGTTGCCACCCGGGTCGACTCCGACGGTGCTACTCACGACCACCCAGCCTACGGCGAGACGGTGAGAAGTCCGAACGGCGTGCGTCCCGGTCGACCCGGGGCGCACGCCGTTCGGTGGTGGAACGCCCGGTCGCCTCTCGGCGGTTGGCGCAGTGTGGCTCCAGCCGAACTGGTATTCCACAAAGGCGGTTCTTGGTTGAGCCCGGGGGACACAGCGGCGTTCCGACCACCGGCTACAACGAGCCGGCACCCTCCATTGTTCCCCAGAAGCCATACGGCTGCTGGATTCCGACTCAACGGGTGGGATCATGTCGCTTGTGCGATCCGAGCCTTCCGATGCAGCCCCCGATGCGGCCGTGGAGCCGGGAACGCTGCTCGTGGCGGCCCCCAGCCTGACCGACGCCAACTTCCGCCGCACGGTCGTGTTCGTGATCGACCATCGGGGCGAGGGCACGCTCGGTGTCGTGCTGAACCGGCCCAGTGAGGTTCCGGTCGACGACGTCCTGCCCAGCTGGGGTCCGCACGTGACCACTCCCGGCTCGGTGTTCGTCGGCGGACCGGTGGACCAGAAGACCGCCCTGTGCCTGGCCGCGATGCGCACCGGTGAGCAGGCCAACGGCGTGCGTGGCCTGATCGGCGTGCGCGGCCCGGTGGCGCTGGTCGACCTGGACGCCGACCCGGCCGCGCTGGTGCCCAAGTTCCGCGGCCTGCGGGTGTTCGCCGGCTATGCCGGCTGGGACGTCGGCCAGGTCGCCGGGGAGATCGAGCGCGGCGACTGGATCGTGGTGCCGGCGCTGCCCAGCGACGTGGTGGCCCCGCCCGACCAGGACCTGTGGGGGCGGGTGCTGCGGCGCCAGGGGATGCCGCTGGCGCTACTGGCCACCCACCCGGGTGACGTTCGCACCAACTGAGCCGCCGGCCGGCCCGCCGAGTGACTTCGTCAGCTCGCAGCCGCCGCAGGCACAGCCCTGGCAGCCGGCGGGCAGCGGCGGCGCCTCGTCCGGCACGGTCTGCGCCGCGCGGTGGCCGAGCACCCCGCCGCCGAGCGCGATGCCCGCCAGGCCGACCAGCCCGAGGCCGGCGAACAGCAGGTTGGCGGCCAGCAGCCCGGCGATCCCGCCGACGATCCCGACCGCCCCGGCGACCGCCAGCGGCAGCCCGGCGACCTTGTTGGCCAGGGCGAAGGTCTGGTCGGTGCGCATGCTGGCCGGGGTCCGGACGCCGCCGAAGCGGTTGCGCGGCAGCCGTTCGGTCAGCCCGAGCACCCCGACGGCGGCGATGGCCAGCCCGATGACCAACGGCACGAGCGAGAGAAGATGCACGCCCCGATGGTAGGTGAACGTCGAACGGCCCCCGCGCTATCCTGGGTGCCATGAGCATCGGGCGCCGGCTCCTTACTTGGCCGCGCTGACCGACCGGTCGGCGCGGCAGACCCCTCATGCCCACGTGGCGGAGGGGTTTTGTTATGTCCGCAGAGCGTGCCCACGGAAGGACCCCCGATGAGTGACGAGTCCACACCGGCCCACCGGTACACGGCCGCGGTGGCCAACTCGATCGAGTCGCGCTGGCAGCAGCACTGGGAGGAGCACGGCACCTTCCACGCGCCGAACCCGGTCGGGCCGCTGGCCGGGGACGTGCCGTCGGACAAGCTGTTCGTGCAGGACATGTTCCCGTACCCGTCGGGCGCGGGGCTGCACGTCGGGCACCCGCTGGGCTTCATCGGCACGGACGTGTTCGCCCGCTACCACCGGATGACCGGGCGCAACGTCCTGCACACCATGGGCTTCGACGCGTTCGGCCTGCCGGCCGAGCAGTACGCGGTGCAGACCGGTCAGCACCCGCGCAAGACCACCGAGGACAACATCGGGCGGTACCTGAACCAGATCCGCCGCCTGGGCCTGGGCCACGACGAGCGCCGCCGGATCGCCACCACCGACCTGACCTACTACCGCTGGACGCAGTGGATCTTCCTGCAGATCTACAACGCCTGGTTCGACGAGCGGGTGAACAAGGCCCGGCCGGTCGCCGACCTGGAGCGGGAGTTCGTGGAAGGGTCGCGGGCGACCCCGGACGGGCGGGCCTGGTCGGCGCTGTCGGCGACCGAGCGGCGGAAGGTGATCGACTCCTACCGGCTGGTGTACCAGTCCGAGGCGCCGGTCAACTGGTGTCCCGGCCTGGGCACCGTGGTGGCCAACGAGGAGGTCACCCCCGACGGCCGTTCGGACCGGGGCAACTTCCCGGTGTTCCGCAAGAACCTGCGCCAGTGGATGATGCGGATCACCGCCTACGCGGACCGCCTGCTGGACGACCTGGACGAGCTGGACTGGCCGGAGAAGGTCAAGGCCATGCAGCGGAACTGGATCGGCCGCTCGTCCGGCGCGCACGTCCGGTTCCCGGCCGGCGAGGAGCGGATCGAGGTCTTCACCACCCGCCCGGACACCCTGTTCGGCGCGACCTACATGGTCCTGGCCCCCGAGCACCACCTGGTCGACCGGCTGCTGGCCGACGCCTGGCCCGAGGGCACCGACCCGCGCTGGACCGGCGGCGCGGCGACCCCGGCGGAGGCGGTGGCCGCCTACCGGCTGGCCGCCTCCCAGAAGTCGGAGCTGGACCGGCAGGAGAACAAGGACAAGACGGGGGTGTTCGTCGGCGCGTACGCCGTCAACCCGGTCACCGACACCCGCGTCCCGGTGTTCATCGCCGACTACGTGCTGATGGGCTACGGCACCGGCGCGATCATGGCCGTGCCCGGCCAGGACCAGCGCGACTGGGACTTCGCGGCGGCGTTCGGGCTGCCGATCGTGCGCACGGTCGAGCCGGGCGAGGACTTCACCGGCGAGGCGTTCACCGGGGAGGGCCCGGCGATCAACTCGGGTTTCCTGGACGGCCTGGACATCGCCTCGGCCAAGAAGACCATGATCGACTGGCTGGAGACCAACGGCCACGGCGAGGGCCGGCTGCAGTACAAGCTGCGCGACTGGCTGTTCGCCCGCCAGCGCTACTGGGGCGAGCCGTTCCCGATCGTCTACGACGAGGACGGCCTGCCGGTCGCGCTGCCGGAGTCGATGCTGCCGGTGGAGCTGCCGGAGGTGGACGACTACTCGCCGACCACGTTCGACCCCGACGACGCCGACTCCGAGCCCTCGCCGCCGCTGGCGAAGGCGACGGACTGGATCGAGGTCGAGCTGGACCTGGGCGACGGCCCGAAGCGCTACCGCCGGGACGCGAACGTGATGCCGCAGTGGGCGGGTTCGTGCTGGTACCAGCTGCGCTACGTGGACCCGACCGACGACCAGCGGTTCTGCGAGCCGGAGAACGAGGCCTACTGGCTGGGCCCGCGTCCGGAGCTGCACGGGCCGTCGGACCCGGGCGGGGTGGACCTGTACATCGGCGGGATCGAGCACGCGGTGCTGCACCTGCTGTACTCGCGGTTCTGGCAGAAGGTGCTGTTCGACCTGGGGCACGTGTCGGCGTGGGAGCCCTACCGGCGGCTGTTCAACCAGGGCTACATCCAGGCCTACGCCTACACCGACTCCCGGGGCGTGTACGTCCCGGCCGAGGAAGTGTCCGAAGTGGACGGCAAATTCCTGTACAACGGCGAGGAGGTACGCCAGGAGTACGGGAAGATGGGCAAGAGCCTGAAGAACGTCGTCACCCCCGACGACATGTGCGACCGCTACGGCGCGGACACCTTCCGGTTCTACGAGATGTCCATGGGCCCGATGGAGGTCTCCCGCCCGTGGGCGACCAAGGACGTCGTCGGCGCCCAGCGGTTCCTGCAGCGCATGTGGCGCAACGTCTTCGACGAGACCACCGGCGAGGCCCGGTTCACCGAGGCCGACCCGGACGAGGACACCCTGCGCGCCCTGCACCGCACGGTCGATGGCGTACACGCCGACTACGCCGCCATGCGGTTCAACACCGCCGGCGCGAAGCTGATCGAGCTGAACAACCACGTGACCAAGGCCTACGCCGGCAAGCCGGTACCGCGCGCGGTCCTGGAGCCGATGGTGCTGATGACGGCGCCGCTGTGCCCGCACATCGCCGAGGAACTGTGGGCGGCCCTGGGTCACGACGGCTCGCTGGCCCACGGCCCGTTCCCGACGGCCGACGAGCGCTACCTGGTCGAGGACACCGTCGAGTACCCCATCCAGGTCAACGGCAAGGTCCGTTCCCGGGTCACCGTCCCGGCCTCGGCCACCCAGGACGACGTGCGCGCCGCCGCCCTGGCCGAGGAGAAGATCGCCGCCCTGGTCACCGGCGAGCCGCGCAAGGTGATCGTGGTCCCCGGCCGCCTGGTGAACGTGGTCCTCTAGGCGGGCGCCGGCGGTGCGGTCCGGGTTTCGGAACCGCGCCGCCGGCACCGATCGCTCGGGGGGCTACGCGACCGGTGCCGGCGGCGCGAAGCCCGGCCTCAGCGGCCGGGCCCCGACGCACGACTCTCGCCGGCGTTGGGGCTCTGATGTTGTGACGCTACCGGTCTCCCGGTCTTGGCACCTGTCAGAGTTGACGAACATTGTGGCATCGACGCCTGCCTGCGCTGACTAATCGTTAGCAGTTGCGCACGAACTCCCGGAAGGCGTGTTCGTCCGAATCCGCTGTGTAGGTCACGTTGCGTCCTCAAGTTTCTCGCGGGCCGCGACGAAGGCGTCGACGGCCCGGCGGACGTCGGCCTCCGAGTGCGCCGCCGACATCTGGGTGCGGATCCGGGCCTTGCCGTGCGGCACCACCGGATAGGAGAAGCCGATCACGTAGATGCCCTGTTCGAGCAGCAGGTCCGCCATCCGACCGGCCCTGGCCGCGTCGCCGATCATCACCGGGATGATCGGGTGCTCGCCGGGGAGCAGGTCGAAACCGGCGTCGGTCATCAGGTCACGGAACAGCGCCGTGTTGGCGCGCAGGCGCACCAGCAGCTCGCTCGACGAGGACAGCAGGTCCAGGGTCGCCAGCGCGGTCGCGGTGATCGCCGGCGCCAGCGAGTTGGAGAACAGGTACGGGCGCGAGCGCTGGCGCAACATCGCCACGATCTCCGCACGGCCCGACGTGTACCCGCCACTGGCCCCGCCCAGCGCCTTGCCCAGCGTGCCGGTCACCAGGTCCACCCGGTCGGTCACGCCGAACAGCTCCGGGGTGCCGCGACCGGTCTCGCCGACGAACCCGACGGCGTGCGAGTCGTCCACCATCACCAGGGCGTCGTGGGCGTCGGCCAGCGCGCAGATCTCGTCCAGCGGCGCCAGGTAGCCGTCCATGGAGAACACGCCGTCGGTGGCGATCAGCCGGTAGCGGGCGCCGGCGGCCGCCTCCAGCTGGCGCTTGAGGTCGGCGAGGTCACGGTTGCGGTAGCGCAGCCGCTTGGCCTTGCACAGGCGGATGCCGTCGATCATCGACGCGTGGTTGAGCTCGTCGGAGATGATCGCGTCGTCCGGGCCGAGGATGGTCTCGAACAGGCCGGTGTTCGCGTCGAAGCAGGAGCTGTAGAGGATCGTGTCCTCGGTGCCGAGGAACCGCGACAGGCGTGACTCCAGTTCCTTGTGCGGTTCCTGGGTGCCGCAGATGAACCGGACCGACGCCATCCCGAAGCCCCAGCGGTCCAGCGCCTCCTTCGCCGCCGACACCAGCGCCGGGTGGTCGGCCAGGCCGAGGTAGTTGTTGGCGCAGAAGTTCAGCACGGCCGGCTCGTCGCCGACGCGGACCGCCGCGTTCTGCGGCGTGCTGATCACCCGCTCGGACTTGAACAGGCCGGCCTCGCGGATCTCCGCCAGCTCGGCCAGCAGGTTCTCCCGCATCGCGCCGTACATCAGCTCTCCGTCCAGTCGAGGATGACCTTGCCGCACCGGCCGTCGCGGGCGGTCGCGAACGCCGCCGCGAAGTCGGTGTGGGCGTAGCGGTGGGTGATCACCGGTGAGATGTCCAGACCGGCCTGCAGCAGCACCGACATCGCGTACCAGGTCTCGAACATCTCCCGGCCGTAGATGCCCTTGATGGTCAGCATCTTGAGCACCACGCGGCTCCAGTCGACCGCGATCTCGCTGGCCGGCAGGCCCAGCATGGCGATCCGGCCGCCGTGGGTCATGTTCGCGATCATCTCGCGCAGCGCGCTGGGCTGCCCGGACATCTCCATGCCCACGTCGAAGCCCTCGGACATGTCCAGCTCCGGGTACACCGAGCCGACCGACTGCTGGCTGACGTCCAGGGCCAGGTCGGCGCCCAGCTTGCGGGCCAGCTCCAGCCTCGGCTCGCTCACGTCGGTGACCACCACGTGCCGCGCGCCGGCGTGCCGGGCGACCGCGGCGGCCATCAGGCCGATCGGGCCGGCGCCGGTGATCAGCACGTCCTCGCCGAGCACCGGGAACGACAGCGCGGTGTGCACGGCGTTGCCGAACGGGTCGAAGATCGCCGCCACGTCCAGGTCGACCCGGTGGGTGTGCACCCAGGCGTTCTGCTCGGGCAGCACGGTGAACTCGGCGAACGCGCCGTTGGTGTGCACGCCCAGGCCCACGGTGTTCGCGCACAGGTGGCGGCGGCCGGCCTTGCAGTTGCGGCAGCGGCCGCACACCAGGTGGCCCTCGCCGGAGACCAGGTCGCCGACCTGGACCCTGGTGACCGACGAGCCGATCTCGACCACCTCGCCGGCGAACTCGTGGCCCAGGATCAGCGGCGGGTCGATCGTCGCCGCGGCCCACTCATCCCACGCGTCGATGTGCAGGTCGGTGCCGCAGATCCCGGTCCGCAGCACCCGCACCAGGACGTCGCCCGGCCCGGGGACGGGCACCGGGACCTCCGTGAGCTCCAGCCCCGGACCCCGGGCGACCTTGACCAGGGCCTTCACCGTGACGCCTTCACAACAAGCCTCCGCGCTACTCCGTGTTGTCCCACGACACCTTCCACGGCGACCGGACCAACAGGCGCCCGATCCGCACGTAGCTGGCCTGCCGCAGGTTCAGCGAGCCGGCGGTCATCGTGCCAGAAAGGACGAAGTGCGGTCGGCCGCCGGAGGGCTTGCCGACCTTGTCCTTGACCACACCGGCGTTGATCCGTAACTCGCCGGTGTCCACCGAGGCCCGTTCGGGCAGCAGCAGGGTGACCGTGCCGCCGCCGGCCTCCAGGCGGATCCGCACCTCGGGGTGGTCGATCCTGGCCTCGGTGAAGTCCAGGTCGGTCGAACCGAGCCGGTTCTTGATCACCAGATCGGGTGGCACGGTCCACTGGCCCTTGCGCACGATCGAGGCCATCACCGCGCGGATCTCCACCGGCTGTGGCTGGACCGGGGCGCTGGTGTCCCGGTGGGTGACCCCGGGCAGGTCGGCCAGCAGCGCGTTCAGCTCACCGCGGGTCTTGGCGGCCAGCGCCTGGTCGGTGCGCGCGGTGAACTCGTCGAGGTTGAGCATCCCGTGGCCGATGGCCTTCTGCAGGACGCTGACGACGTGCATCCGCTCCGCGTCGGAGACGCGCAGCGCGCGGGGGTCGAAGGGGGTGTCGGTCACCACTCCACGTTATCCCCGTGGCGGGACCTCCGTGGTGGTGGCGGCGTCCGGGTCGGTCTCCGGGTCGGTGTCCAGGCCGTGCTCGATGGCGTACCTGGCCAGCTCGACCCGGTTGTGCAGCTGGAGCTTGCGCAGCGTGGACTGCACGTGGTTCTCCACCGTGCGGTGCGACAGCTGTAACCGGGCGGCGATCTGCCGCGCGGTCAGCCCCTTGGCCACCAGCCGCAGCACCTCGGTCTCCCGCTGCGAGAGGCTGGGCAGCCCGTCGGCGTCCTTGGGTTCGGCGGCCATCCGCCGGTACTCGCCGAGCACCAGGCCGGCCAGGCCAGGGGTGAACACGGCGTCGCCGGCCGCGGTGCGTTCGACCGCGTCGACCAGCTCGGCCACCGACGCCGACTTGATCAGGTAGCCGGAGGCGCCGGCCTTGACCGCCTCCAGCACGTCGCCGTGCTCGCCGCTGGCGGACAGGACCAGGACCCGGGTGGCCGGCAGCGCGCCGGTGATCTCCCGGATCGCCTCCACCCCGGACACCGACCCGAGGTTGAGGTCCATCAGCACGACATCCGGGCGGACGGTGCCGGCGATGCGGACCGCGGCGGCCGCGTCGCCGGCGGTGGCCACCACGTCGAACTCGCGCTCGGCCAGGTCGCGGGCGACGCCGTCGCGCCACATCGGGTGGTCGTCGACCACCATCACGGTGACCGTCATTGTCGTTGCCCCGCCGGCCCGTCGGGGCGCGGGACCTGCAGCTCCCACTCCACCCCGGCGCCCGGTGCCGTCTCCACCGTGATGCTGCCGCCCAGTTCGGCGACCCGTCCCCTCATCGACAACGCGACCCCCATACGTCCCTCCCGCTCCGCCTCGTCCAACCGGCCCGGCGGGATGCCGACGCCGTCGTCCCGCACGCTCACCACGATGTCGGCGCCCAGGTCCTCCAGCAGCACCCAGGCCCGGGCCTGGGGTCCCGCGTGGCGTACCACGTTGGCCAGCGCCTCACCCACCACCGACTCCAGCTCGCGGGCCAGCGCGCCGGGCAGGCGCACGGCGGTGGCCGGCACCGAGACCGAGATCCGGTCGGTGGCCAGCAGCCGCAGCCGACCGGCGAGGTCGGCGTTGTCGTTCTCGTCGGTGGGCTCGGGCGCGGTGGAGACCAGCGTGCGCAGCGCGATCTCCTGCTCGCCGGCGAGCCGGGCGAGTTCGGCGGCCTCCCCGCCGAGTTCGGTGCCGCGCCGGCGGACCCTGGCCAGGACCTGGAGCACGCCGTCGTGGATGGACCTGGCCAGCCGTTCCCGTTCGGCGGTGGCCGCCTCGGCGCGCAGCGCCCGCGCGAGCCGCTCGGCCGACTGCCGGGAGGCCGAGGCCGCGAGCCCCAGCACGAAGCCGACGCCGACGAGCAGGAACAGGTCGCGGGTCAGGTCGGTGTCGACGTAGCCGCGCACGCCGTAGTTGAACGCGGCCACCACGCCGCCGAAGGCCGCGCCGACGGTCGGCCCGCCGCACACCGCGCCGGCCGCCACCACGCCGGTGACCCAGATCGTGGGCAGCAGCGGCACGGCGTCGAGGCGCAGCTGTTCGTGGCTGAGCACCAGTCGCGAGAGGGTCATCAGCGCGCAGCACACGACCAGGTCGCCGACGGTGAAGCCGAGCAGCCGGTCGTGCGGGCGCAGGTAGCGCAGCGAGGTGACCACGGTCCACGCGGTCATCACGCCGACGCCGGTCAGCGCGAGCCACGGCCGCTGGTAGCCGTCGAGGTAGGTCAGCACCACCCCGGCGGCGAACAGCAGCGTGATCACCCGCAGCAGGACGGCCGCGCGCCACAGCGGGACGGTCGGGTCCTTCGGGACCGAAGGGACTCCGGCGGGTAAGCCGGCAGGGGTCACGGCCGCTCCCAGGTCGCCCGGGGCTCACCGGTCTCCGGATCGATCTCCCCGTCCTCGCCCCTTGACCGGTCGGGCCCGTCCTTGCGCTCGGGCTCGTGCTCGGTTTCGTGTTCGTGGTGCCCGCTGGCCTGGTGCAGCACGTCGATCTCCGACGGGTCGGTGCCGCGCTCGTTGACCAGCGACTTGATGCCGGCGTTGAGCACCGCCAGCAGCGGGACCGACAGCAGCGCGCCGGCGATCCCGCCGGCGATCAACCCGGCGGCGATGGCCAGCACCACGGCCAGCGGGTGCAACCGCACCGCGCGGCCGAGCAGCCACGGCTGGAGCACGTGGCTCTCCAGCTGCATCACCCCGATGACGATCGCCAGCACGACCAGCGCGGCGATGAACCCGTTGGCCACCAGCGCGACCAGCACGGCCACCGTGCCGGCGATGACCGCACCGATGATCGGGATGAACGCGGCCAGGAACACCAGCGCGGCCAGCGGGATGACCAGCGGGACGCCGACGATCGCCAGGCCGATGCCGATGCCGACCGCGTCGACCATGGCCACCGCCGCGGTCGCCCGCACGTAGCTGACCAGCGCGGCGAACCCCCGCCGGCCGGCGACGTCGACCCGGTCGCGGACCCGCATCGGGACGCCGCGCATGAGGTAGCGCCAGATGCCGGGGCCGTCGTAGAGGAAGAAGATCAGGATGAACACGGTCAGCAGGAAGCCGGTGAGGATCTCGCCGATGGTGGTCGCGGTGGTGATCGCGCCCTCGGTGATGGCCGCCTGGTTGCTCTGGATGGCGTCGATCGTGTCGTCGATGAAGCCTTCGATGCGGTCGCCGGAGATGTGCAGCGGGCCGTCGGTGAGCCACTTGCGGATCTGCTCCAGCGAGTTGGACACCTGTTCCTGCAACTCGGGCAGGCCGTTGGTGAACGTGATGACGACGAACGTGATCAGCCCACCGACCACGGCGATACCGCTGACCATGACCAGCGCCGCGGCCGCCGAGCGCGGCACCCGCCACTGGACCAGCCGGTCGACCCCGGGGGCCATCAGCGCGGCCAGCAGCAGGGCGATGGCCAGCGGGACGATGATGTGCGAGAAGTAGCCGGCCAGCCAGATCAGCACGTAGAGCCCGGCGATCACGAACAGGAACCGCCAGGCGAGCGCGGCACTCACCCGCAGACCGGTCGGGACGAGCTGGGTCACGTCGGCCGGGGGCTTGCGCTGGGGTTTACGTGCGGGCTTGCGCTCGTCGGTACTAGTCACAACCGAAACGTTATCGAGCGAGTCGGACATTCGGGAACGGGTCCGGCGAGCCTGTGGACAAATTCCGGCCGCGAACGGTACCGCCAGCGACGACTACCGAACGCGATGTGTGGAGACACAGAGTGTTCGTCACACGATTGAGCGGTAACAGCCGCTGAGGCGTGCGGTTCAGCCCCCGTGATGATTTCCTCACCGTCAGTCACGCACTCGCGACTCGACCCAGGTGAGGTTGTCCACAGGTGGATCAGGTCAGGCACGGACGGGACAGGGCCGCCGTCGCACGGCGCGTCGTCTGCCGGACGTTGACCATCGTCGGCGGCGCCGCCGCCGGCACCGCCCTCGCCTGGTTCCTGTCCACCGGCACGGCCTCGGCCGACCCGACCCAGGACCTGCCGGTCAACACGCCGGTCGACCTCCTCGGCGACGCACGCCCCGTGCTGTCCGAGGCGGTCGCACCGCTGGGTGGCGCGCTCGACACGCTGGCGGCGTCGCCGGCGCTCTCGCTCGACCACGTCGGTGACCAGCTCACCGAAGCAACCTCGCGTGTCGAGGTGCTGCCCGATGGCGGCCTCGACGACCTCGTCGGCCTTGCGGGTGTCGGCGACGTCGTCGAGGCCGTCGCCAGTCCGGGCGTGACCGGCGGGCCGCTCGCGCCCACCCCGGAACCGGCCACGGCCCCGTCCGTGACCGCCGCCGGTGACCAGACCGGCCAGGCCCGTCAGGCCGGTCAGGACACCGTCGCCGAGCACAGCCCCGAGCACGTCGCCGAGCGCACCGCGACCGAACGCGCCTACGTGACCGGCCGGCCCCACCGAGGCTCCCCGGAGCCGGCGGTCCCCGACACCCCCACCCGGCCGGCGCCGAACGCCCCGGTTCCCGGGGCCACCGGCAACGCCGGTGCCCACCCGGCCGACCACGCGCCCGGCGCCGCCCTCCCGGGGTCCGACCGCGCTCCCGCGACACCGCGCGGCCACACCGCCGCCGGCGCCGGCACCAC
>NZ_MSIF01000021.1 GCF_001921215.1 Actinophytocola xinjiangensis | reverse complement strand
GATGCCACGCCGCTACGCGGGCATCCTTTCGTGAGGCAACGACTCACCTTCCCGGGCATTTTTGATGAGTCAACGCGAAAGACCTCCCCAACTGCTACTCCGGATAGAATGGCCCTGAGGGGAGCCCCCGGGAGGGTGGGGGTCTACCTACCAGTTGGGCGCGGTTGCTGACCTTGGCTGTGGGTGTTGGGGTCGTGGTCTTTGGCTGGGGTTCTTGGGTGTGCGGGCGGGGTCTGGGTCAGGGGCGGATGGTCCGGGTGGCCCCTCGCCTCATGCGGCCAGCAGCTGGCTTCTTGTCCCGTGAGCTTCCGCCGCCCCGCTCAAGGCAGGGGTGGCGCCGTGCCTCATCGTGGGCACCCGACCCGAACCCGTCGTGATCAATGGCTGTGGTCGGCGGCCAACCCTGAACCGGTCGTGATCAACGGGTCGGGCCTGGTGGAGGTCAGCGGCTGCGGCGGACGAGTTCGAAGCAGAGGACGGCGGCGGCGCTGGCCACGTTCAGCGATTCGACGCCGCCGGCCATCGGGATCGACAGGTGGGTGGTGACGCGTGCGTCGACCTCGGCGCTGACGCCTGCGGTTTCGGCGCCGAGGACGAAGGCGGCCCGGCGGGGGATGTCGGCGTCGAAGATCGTTCGGCGGGCTGTGCCGGTCAGGGCGAACAGGGGGTAGCCGGCGGCGCGCAGGTCGGTGGCGGCTTCCTCGGCGGTGTAGCAGCGCAGTACCGGCGCGTGGAACGCGACACCGGCCGAGGCCTTCACGACCAGCGGGTCGATGCTCGCCACTCCCCGCCGGGGCACGACGATGCCGTCGATGCCGGCGGCGGTGGCGGTGCGCAGGATCATCCCGACGTTCGCGGGGGTGGTGATGCCGTCGAGGAGCAGCACCGTCGCGGGTGGGGTGGGGTCGGCGAGGGCGGCCGAGAGTCGGCGCATGCGGGGGGCGATGATGTCGGCGAGTACGCCCTGGTCCTGTTTTCCGTTGCCGGCGAGGACTTTGACCCGGTGGGGGCTCGCGCGTTCCACGGGCACGCCGCGTGCGGCGGCGGCGTCGATGATCTCTCTCGCGGCCGGTCCTCGGGCGGTGTCGGCGAGGACCACCTTGTCCACGCGCAGGTCGCCGTCGCCGAGGGCTTCGAGTACGGGTTTGCGGCCGAAGACGGTCACGAACCGGTCCTTCGGTGATCCAGCGTCCACGGGCGAGAGCATTCCACGTCGCCGGGCGCCGGGTGTGTCAGGATCTAGCCGTGAGGGTCTACATCCCGGCCACGGTGACCATGCTGCGCGCGTTGACCGCCAAGGGCGAGGTCGCGGCGGTGAACGACACCGCGTTCGCGCTGACGCCCGCGCTGCGCGAGTCCTACGCCACCGGCAGCGCGGAAGAACTCGAGTACGCGGCGATGAGCGAGGCCGCGCGGGCGTCGCTGCGTCTGCTGGCCGGTGAGCTGTCCGACGACCCGGAGGGCACGCTCGCCAGGCGCGGGGTGATCTCGGCTGACGTCGACGGCGTCGAGCTGCGCCCCGACCTCGACTACGGCGTCGTGCGGCTGCCCGGCCCGGTCCCGTTGTCCTCGGTGGCCGCCGTCCACCTGGACACCGAGGACGCCGAGTCGGCCGTCCGCGCCGCCGCCGAGGTGATCGACGCAGCCGACCTGGGCGACGCCGACGCCGAGTTCACACTCGGTGACGCCGAGGACCACGAACTGGCGTGGTATGCCACGGACGAGTTGCCCTTCCTGCTGGAACTCCTCTAGCCGGCAGTCACTCTCCGCTTTCACCTTCCTGATCGGGTGATGTTTGTCCCGATTGGCCGGGAACCTGCCCTGTTAGGGCATGTCCGTACCTGCGATGCACGAGCCGACACCAGGCGGTTTCGTGCTGTACTCGCTACCCGACTACGAGCCGCCGCACGAGCCGGAGGAGTTCGGCCCGCCGCCGCGCTGGTCCAGCCTGCGCCCGGCCAGCGGCTCCCAGCTCACCCTGGTCGCGCCGCCCACCGAACCCACCCCGCCGCCGGCCGACGTGCTGTGGCGCCTGGTGCTGCACCTGATCGAGGCCCTCGACGCCCGCCGCCCGGTGGCCCAACTCCGGGCCATGCTCTCCGACGCGGCCTACGAGGCACTTCTGACGAGACTGCGCACCTCCAGACCCGGCCGCCGCCACCGCCTCCTGCGGCTGCACACCTGCGCACCCACGTCGGAATCGGTCGAACTGGGCGCCGTCCTCGAGGTCGTCGACAGCGCCGTCCGACGCGGCCGGCCCAGACGTGTCCGTGCGGCCGCCCTCCGCCTGGAACTGGTGAAGGGCCGCTGGCACTGCGCGGTCCTGCGCGTCCTCTGACAGCCCGGCTCGGCCGGCGCGGAAGAACTTCCCCTGCCGGCCGGGCCCCGACCCCTACGGGCCCTGGCGTCCGCTCGCGGGACGCGACGGGGAACACGTTTGGCCCGCTGGTCAGCGGGCATCCTGCTCCTGAGCCGCCCTGGACCTCGGCGGGTGGAGTCCGTGCACCCACCGCCCGGACAGACCGTGGAGGCAGACATGCTGATCTTCGTCGTCGTGTTGCTGGTGGCGTGGCTCATCGTCTCGATACTGGGTTTCGCCATCCAGGGCCTGATCTGGCTGGGCATCATCGGCGTCGTACTGTTCCTCGGTACCGCCGTGATCGGCTTCATCAGGCGCAAGGCCCTCCGGCGTCCCCGTCCACCCTCTGACCAGGGGCGACCGAGACCAGCGGAGCACTGACATGCGCACGAACACGGACTCACCGACAACGACCGAGGTACTGACGACCGAGCGGCTGACCCTGCGCCCCTGGAGCCTGGAGGACGCCGCGACCGCGTTCGGCATCTACGGGCACGCCGAGGTGACCCGGTGGCTCAGCCCGCTGATGGAACGGGTGCCGAGCCTGCCGGCCATGCGGTTGCTGCTGCGGCAGTGGATCGCCGAGGACGCCCGGTTGTCCGCCCCGGCGGGCCGGTGGGCGATCGAACGCACCAGCGACCACCACGTGATCGGCGGCGCCATCCTGCTCCCGCTGCCCCCGGGCCGCGAGGATCTGGAGATCGGCTGGCAGCTGCACCCCGACACCTGGGGAAACGGCTACGCCACCGAAGCCACCCATGCCCTGGCCAACTGGGCGTTCAGCAACGACGTCTACGAGGTGTTCGCCGTCGTCGCGCCGGGCAACGTCCGCGCGGCGGCCACGGTCCGCAACAACGGCATGTACTGGGTCGGTGAGACCACCAAGTACTTCGGTGTCGACCTGCAGGTGTTCCGGCTGCGCATCGCCGACCACAACCGGGCGGCACCGGAGGGCCACCACCCGCCCACCCGGCCGAGCTGAGGGAGGCCCCGGCGTCATTTCGCGCGCAGGATCTCGTCGACGAGGGTGCCCTCGATGATCTGCGCCGCGACGTCGGTGAGCTTGCGGTTGTGGCCACGGGCGTAGGAGCGCATCACCTCGAACGCCTCGTCCATCCGCAGGCCGACGCGTTCGGCGAGGACCCCTTTGGCCTGTTCCAGCTGGATGCGGCTGGTCAGGGCGGTTTGTAGCTGGGTGGCGAGCAGTTCACCGGCGGCGATGGTGCGTTCGTGGATCAGGCTGACGGTGGCGACGTCGGCCATGGCCTGTCCGACCCGCAGGTCGGCCTCGCTGAGCAGGCCGGGTTCGGCGCGGAACAGGTTCAGCGCTCCGAGGGTCTCCTCCCGCAGGCGCATCGGAAGTGCCTGCGCTGAATGGAACCCGACGCCCCGCAGCTGTTCGGTGAAGGCCGGCCACGACGCGCTCATCGCCGTCAGGTCGTCACGGGCGACGGGACGTCCTGACCGGTAGCAGTCCAGGCAGGGGCCTTCGTTGCTCTGCAGTTCGTACAGTTCCAGCAGGCGGGCCTCCTCGGCGGAGGAGGCCATCACGTGCAGGCCACCGTTCGGGTCGGCCAGCATGATGCCGGCCGCGTCGACGTCGAGCAGCTCCACGCTGCGGCTGGTGAGCGTGTGCAGGAAGTCGATGAGGTCGAAGTTCGCGACCAGTGTGTCGGCCAGGTCCACGAACGTGGTGGCCAGAAGTTGTTCTCGGCTCATCGTGAGCCCACCGCCTGGTTTCTGTTGGGGCGTCAGGGCCGGTCGTGCCGTGACGTGCCGGCCTGGTTGTCATCGAAGTGCAGGCGTCGGGCAACCACGTCGGCGGCGACGGACGACACCGTACGTCCCGAAGCGTACGCGTACGCGCGAAGCCGCAGCAGGGCCTCCGTGAGGCCGACACCCAACTGGATGGTGATCATTCCGGTTGCCTGGTGGACCTCGGCGCGGCCGTCGAGCGGCCCGAGCAGCGCCGTGTCCCCGCTGCCGTCCCGCAGGTGCAGGATCACGGCCGTCGCGGCGTCGGCGAAGGCGAGCGCCTCGGTGAGGTCGGGGAGGGCGAGCGTCCCGGGGGTGTCCCGGTAGAGGTCCAGCACGCCGACGCGGATCGCGCCGACCCGCAACGGGAACGCGAACAGGGCGCGGATTCCGGCGTCGCGCACGGCCGCGCCGAACCGGGGCCACCGGGAGGACCCGGCGAGGTCGGGTTCGAGCACGGGCTGACTGCCGTTGGACGCCTCGACGCACGGGCCCTCGCCGAGCGCGAACTGCCACTCCTCCACCTGTCTTGCCCGGTGGTCGGTGGCGGCGAGGACCACCCCGCTCGGCCCGTCGACGGTCATCAGCGCCGCGCCGACCCCGCTGACCGGCAACGCCGACAGGCAGGCCGCGCACAGCCGGGACGGCAGCGACACCTGGCCGCCGCCCCGGGCGAGCACGGACAGGATCTCCGCGACCCTCGGCTCGCGCCGTTGGCCGCTATCCATCGGGACCGCCTCCCGGTAAAGGCAGTGCGTCGGCGAGCGCGGAGTGGATGTCGAACTCGCGGTCGAGCCCGGTGAGCGTCAACGGGCGCAGCACGACCCGGGCGTGCGCGACCAGTGAGAGCCGCACGTTCGCCGCCGTCGCCGCCCTGCCGAGGATGTCCAGCACGCTCAGGCCGGCGGCGCCGAGGAAGGTCACCCCGGTGAGGTCGATGACCAGCGGCGGGCCGGCGGGGGTCAGGTTGGCGAGGCCGACGTCCTGGAGCAGCGGACCGGTGCGGTAGTCCACCTCCCCGCACGCGGTGACCACCACCGCGCCGGACGGGGTCGGCCGTGCGGTGACGGTCAGGAGTTGGGTGCTGGGCCGCTGGTCCGGTGGGACGATCGTTGCTGGCTCTTCCCGGGTGGTGCCGCGCCGGGCGGTCCAGGAATCCGGCGGTGTGCGCACCACCGAGGAGGTGGCCTTCTGGAGGTCCGTCCGGGACTGTCCACCGGCGACCCTGGCGAGGACCGAGGTGCCGTGGTCGCGGGGGATCAGCGGGCCGGCGTCCGTCGCGGTGAGGTGGTCGAGCCCGGTGGTTGAACTGGTTCGCGCCATGGAGATCGCATCCCTCGGTCGGATGTCATCAGACCGGGGTCCCGGGCACTCACTGGTCACCCTACCCCGCCGCGTTGACGAATGGTCACACTTCCAGGACCACCTTGCCGGTGGAGTGACCCTCGGCGAGGACACGGAGGGCTTCGGCGGCCTTGTCCAGCGGGTAGCGGGCGGTGATCGGGGGGTCGAGGGTGCCGGCGGCGACCAGGGCGAAGAGCTGGGTGAGGGCCTCGGTGAACCGGGGGCCGGGCTTGACGTAGTAGAAGCTGAAGCGGCGGCCCCGGCCCCGACCCCGCAGCCGCTGGATCTGCCAGCCGAGGACTCGGGCGATCATCCCGAAGTACGGGGTCGTCCAGTGGCCCTGGTCGTTGACCGTGGTGGCCGAGCCGTAGCTGACGACGATGCCGCCGTCGGCCAGGAGTTCGTAGGACTCGGTGACGCTGGCGGTGCCGAGGTGGTCGAACACGGCGTCCACCCCGCCGGGCGCGAGTTGCCGGACCCGGGTGGGGACGTTCTCGGTGCGGTAGTCGATGGGCTCCGCCCCGGCCGAGACCAGCAGGTCGCGTTTGGCGGCGGACGCGGTGCCGATGACCCGGGCGCCGGCGGCCACGGCCAGGCGCACCAGCAGGGTCCCGACCCCGCCGGACGCGCCGTGGACCAGCACCGTCTGGCCGCGCCGGACCTTCGCCACCTGGTGGAGCATCTGCCAGGCGGTGACGCCGTTCATCACGACCGCCTCGGCCACGCCGGCGTCCAGGTCGGCCGGGACCGGGACGATCTGGGCGGCCTTGACGACCACGTGGGTGCGCCACGCGCCGGTCCTGGTCAGTGCCGCCACCCGGTCGCCGACCCGCACGCCCTCGACGCCGGGGCCGATCTCGCTGACCGTGCCGACCAGGTCGTAGCCGGGCACGAACGGGTACTTCGGCTGCAGGGGGTAGCGGCGGCGCAGCATCTGCACCTCGGCGAAGCTCACGCCGGTCGCCTCGACCCGTACGCGGACCCGGGCGCGGCCGGGCATCGGAGCGTCACCCTCGGTGACGCGCAGCATCTCCGGGCCGCCTTCGCCGGTCAGCACGATCTCCATCTCGTCCACCCCTTCGGTTGTTATAGCCTCTAACTCACATTAGAAGGTGTTACTCTTCTCGTGTCAAGCGGAGGGAGAGGCATGGATCGCCGGCAGCGGTACCGGGAACAGACCCGCCAGGAGGTCAAGCGCATCGCGCTCGAACAGCTCGCCGAGCACGGCATCGCCGGCATCTCGGTGAACGCCATCGGCAAGCGGCTCGGCGTCACCGGCCCCGCCATCTACCGCTACTTCGCCAACCGCGACGCGCTGCTCACCGAGCTGATCGCCGACGGCTACCACGGCCTGGCCGACACCCTGGAGGCCGCGATCGACCCCGCCGCCCCACCGGCCGAGCGCACCCGCGCGGTCGCCACCGCCCTGCGGGACTGGGCGGTCGCCGTCCCGCACCGCTACCTGCTGCTGTTCGGCACCCCCATCCCCGGCTACCAGGCCCCGGCGCACACCCTCGACGCCGCCAACCGCGCGATGACCGCCCTGCTGGCCACCGCCCCGCCCGACCCGGGGCCCACCACCGTGGCCGAACCGCTGTATGGCCAGCTCTCCGAATGGGGTGAACAACTCGGCCACAACCACCTCACGCAGCGTCAGCAGCACTGGGGGATGACCGTCTGGAGCCGCCTGCACGGCGTGCTCAGCCTGGAGGTCGCCGGCCAGTTCTCGCTCACCGGCCTCGACCCGGGCCTGCTCTACCGGGCGGAGGTCGAGGCGTTGATCGCCTGGTGGGAATAGCGAACCGTGACAGGATGGACGGCACAGGCCGGCGATCGGTCACAAGCCGTCCGGCGACCCGACACCTCAGGGAGGCGAGCCACATCATGGACGCCGTTTCGTCCGTCCCACCGCCGGTCAACGAGCCGGTCCGCTCCTACGCGCCGGGCAGCCCCGAGCGCGCCTCGCTGCAACGGCGCATCGCCGAGCTCGAGGGTGAGCGGCACGAGTTGACCATGACCATCGGCGGCGAACAACGGATGGCCGGCGGCGACCCGATCGCGGTCGTCCAGCCGCACGACCGTCGTCACGTCCTCGGGGACAGCGCGCAGGCCACCGGCAAGGACGTCGCCGACGCGGTGGCCAGCGCCAAGCAGGCCGCGCCCGCCTGGCGGGAGCTGCCCTTCGACGAGCGCGCCGCCGTGCTGCTGCGCGCCGCCGACCTGCTCGCCGGGCCGTGGCGGGACACGCTCAACGCCGCGACGATCCTCGGCCAGTCCAAGTCCGTGCAGCAGGCCGAGATCGACAGCGCCTGCGAGCTGATCGACTTCTGGCGGTTCAACGTCGGCTACGCCAACCGGATCCTCGCCGAGCAGCCCAACTCCGGCCCCGGCGTGTGGAACCGGTTCGACCACCGGCCGCTGGACGGGTTCGTCACCGCGATCACCCCGTTCAACTTCACCGCCATCGCCGGCAACCTGCCGACCGCGCCCGCGCTGATGGGCAACACCGTCGTCTGGAAGCCCTCGCCCACCCAGCAGCTCGCCGCCCACCACACGATGCGTCTGCTGGAGGCCGCCGGCCTGCCGCCCGGCGTGATCAACCTGGTCACCGGCGACGGCTCGGCGGTCAGCGACGTCGCGCTGGCCGACCCGGACTTCGCCGGGCTGCACTTCACCGGCTCCACCACCACCTTCCGCTACCTGTGGCGCTCGATGGCCGAGCGGCTGGACACCTACCGCGCCTACCCCCGCATCGTCGGCGAGACCGGCGGCAAGGACTTCGTCGTGGCGCACCGCTCGGCCGAACCCGGCGCGGTGGTGGCCGGGCTGGTGCGCGGTGCGTTCGAGTACCAGGGGCAGAAGTGCTCGGCGGCCTCACGCGCCTACGTCTCGCGCACGCTGTGGGAGTCGGGCCTGCGGGAACGCCTGGTCGACACCACCGCCTCGCTGACCTACGGCGACGTCACCGACTTCGCCAACTTCGGCGGCGCGGTGATCGACGCCCGGGCCTTCGCCAAGCACCGGGGCGTGCTGGAGATGGCCGCCGCGACACCGACGCTGGAGGTGCTGACCGGCGGCACCTGCGACGACTCGGTGGGCTACTTCGTCTCGCCGACCGTCGTGCTGGGCACCGACCCGACACAGGAGATCTTCACCACCGAGTGGTTCGGGCCGATCCTGGCCGTGCACGTGTTCGACGACACCGACTACGGCAAGGTCCTCGAACTGGTCGACAGCTCCACGCCCTACGCGCTGACCGGCGCGGTGTTCGCCACCGACCGCTCGGCCATCGAGGAGGCGCACCGGTCGCTGCGCTTCGCCGCCGGCAACTTCTACGTCAACGACAAGCCGACCGGCGCGGTCGTCAGCCAGCAGCCCTTCGGTGGCAGCCGGGGCTCTGGCACCAACGACAAGGCCGGTTCGATCTACAACCTGCAGCGGTGGGTCAGCCCCCGCTCGGTCAAGGAGACGTTCGTGCCGCCGACCGAGGTCGGCTACCCGCACATGAACTGAAAACCTGGAAAACCTCGCAACCCGCACGGCGTGGGTGGGGTGGTTACGGGAGACAAGGCAGCGGGTGAGGCGCTGCCGCGACTCCAGGAGCGTTGATGACCCACCCACGAGCCAGAGCCGTTCTCGCGGCGCTGGTCGCGGTCGCGAGCGCAGTGGTGCTCCCCGCCGGTTCCGCCGTCGCGGAACCGGCGGGGAAACCGCTTGCCCGGCCGCCTTCGACCGTCACCCTCGTCACCGGCGACGTCGTCACCCTCGGCGGGCCGGCCGGCGTCCGGTTCACCCCGGGCGCCGGGCGTGAGCACATCGGTTTCCGCAGCCACACCGACGTGGACGGCGACGTGCACGTCATCCCCGACGACGCGCTGACCGGCGTGTCCGCCGGCCGGCTCGACCCCCGGCTGTTCGACGTCAGCGAGCTGGTGCGCACCGGCTACGGCGACGACGCGCGCGCCGACCTGCCGCTGATCGTCGACCACCGGGGCGCCCTGTCGAGAACCGCCGGCGCCAGCGCGGTGCGCGAGCTGCCGACCATGGGCGCCACCGCGCTGCGCGCCGCCAAGGACCAGCGGTTCTGGAGCGCCGCGCACGCCGAGCGGATCTGGCTCGACGGGCCGGTGCGGGCCTCGCTGGAGCACAGCGTGCCGCGGATCGGCGCGCCGGCCGCCTGGGAGGCCGGGTTGACCGGCGCGGGCGCGACGGTCGCCGTGCTGGACACCGGCATCGACGTCACCCACCCCGACCTGGCCGACGCGGTCACCGGCGCGCGGGACTTCACCGGCAGCCAGACCGGCACCGACGACCACCTCGGCCACGGCACGCACGTCGCGTCGATCGTCACCGGGGCCGGGCAGCGGCACCGGGGCGTCGCACCGGACGCGGCGCTGCTCAACGGCAAGGTGCTCGACGACACCGGTGAGGGTCTGGAGTCCTGGGTCATCGCCGGTATCGAGTGGGCCGCCGGCAGCGGCGCCGACGTGATCAACCTCAGCCTCGGGTCCGGCCCGACCGACGGCACCGACCCGATGTCGGCCGCCGTCGACCGGATCAGCGCCGAGACCGGCACGCTGGTGGTCGCCGCCGCCGGCAACGACGGTCCGGGTGCGGAGACGGTCAGCTCGCCCGGCACCGCCGGCGCCGCGCTCACCGTCGGCGCCGTGGACCGCGACGACCAGCTCGCCGGGTTCTCCAGCCGTGGCCCGCGCCCGCGCGACGGTGCGGTGAAACCGGAGATCACCGCGCCGGGCGTGGGCATCGTCGCCGCGCGGGCCGCCAACGGCATGATCGGCGACCCCGTCGAGGACGGCTACGTCGCCCTGGACGGCACCTCGATGGCCGCCCCGCACGTCGCCGGGGCCGCCGCGATCCTCGCCGGCGCCCACCCCGACTGGACCGGTGACCGTCTCAAGTCGACACTCGTGTCGACCGCGCGGCCTAGTGACGGCCCGTCGGTGTTCGAGCAGGGCGCCGGCCGGGTCGACGTGGCGGCGGCGGTCGGCTCGACCGTGTCGGTGTCGGCGGCGAACCTGTTCCTCGGCGTCGCCGCCTGGCCGCACGAGGACGACGAGCCGGTGGCGAAAACGGTGTCCTACACCAACTCCGGCACCGAGCCGGTCACCCTCGCGCTGGCCGCCGACGTGCGCGGGCCGGAGGGCGAGCCGGCCCCGGCCGGCCTGGTCACCCTGTCGGCCGACGAGATCACCGTGCCCGCCGGCGGCACCGCCGAGGTCACGGTGACCGCCGACACCAGCGTCGAGGCCGACAACGGGGTGTACGCCGGCACGGTCACCGCCACCGGGGACGGTGCGGCGCTGCGCACGGTGATCTCGGTGAACCGCGAGGCGGAGGTGTTCGACGTGGACCTGGAGTTCCTCAACCACGAGGGCACGCCGACCGACGGGTACTACGTGCGGCTGGTGGATCTCAACAACCCCAAGGAGTTCACGCCCTACGACCCGTCCGGCACGATCGCGCTGCGCCTGCCGAGGGGCGAGTACTTCGTGGAGGTCACCGTCCAGAACAACTACGGCGACTGGGAAACCCGGCGCACCGACTTCGTCGAACCGAGCATCGTCGTCGACGGCCCGGCCGAGTACACCTTCGACGCCCGCGACGGGATCACCCCGACGTTCGTCGTCGACCGGCCCAACGCCGCACCCACCTCGTCGTTCCTCGACTACACCGTGGAGACGGCCTGGGGCCGCACCGGGTTCCACGGGATCGTCTCCAAGTACACCTTCTACGGCCTGACCCCGTCGGCCACGGCGCTGCCCGGCGGGTTCACCGCCAGCATCGACTCCTACCTGGCCGAGCCGGAGGACTCCGGCCAGTGGGCCGGGTTCCACGAGAGCCCCTACCAGTACAGCCTGCGGGAGACCCTGGACGGCGCCATCCCGGCCGAGCTGGAGTTCCGGGTGACCGACGACGAGCTGGCCACGGTCCGCTCGACCCACGCCTCGGCCACCCCCGGCCGGGTCGGCGTGCGCGACAGTGTCGTCACGATGTCGCTGCCGTTCACGATGACCGAGTACTACACGCCCGACGTCGACTGGTTCCCCATGTTCTACGAGGTCGATCCCGCCGAGCTGTTCGTCCTGAACGGCATGAGCGGCCTCACGGTCGAACCGGTGTCCTACTCGCGGGGAACCACGACCGAGCAGCGGTGGAACGCCGGGGTGTTCGCCCCGGGCTTCCCGGTGCCGCGGACCTGGGACCAGGCGTTCAGGCTCCCCTATCTCAGCCGCCTCGGCGACACACTGATGGTCGGGATCCCGCTGCGTGCCGACCAGAACCTCGGCCGGGAGAACGCCCAGCACAACCAACCGGGCACCACCCAACTGCTGCGCGAGGGCGAGGTGATCGCGGAGAACCCGGACGCCGCCGGTGAGCTGATCACCGACCTGCCGCCGGAGCCCGCCGACTACACCCTGCGGGTCACCTCGACCCAGCCCGGCCGGCTGTCCACCGAGATCAGTGCGGAGTGGACGTTCACCTCGGGCCACTCCGACGACGAGGTGGAGGGGATCCCGGTGCCCGCGCTGGCCGTGCGGTTCGCCCCCGACCTGGACGAGCACAACAGCGCCCCGGCCGGCCGGTTCCGCCTCCCGGTCCACGTGCAGCGCAACGGCTCGCCCGACCCGGCCCGGGTCGCCGCGCCGAGGATCGAGGTCTCCTACGACGACGGCGCCACCTGGCGCGCGGCGAAGGTGGCCCGCACCGGCAGCGGGTGGTGCGCGGAGGTCACCCACCCGCGCGGCGCGGAGTTCGTGTCGCTGCGCTCGTCGGTCGACGACGGTCGGGGCAACACGGCCAGGCAGACGATCCTGCACGCCTACGCACTGCGCTAGGGGGAACGGTCTACGGCCGCGCGTCGGCGCGGCCGTAGACCGGGCGCCCGCCCGGCCGGTACACCTGGATCGTCACGCCCTGGGGCGTGGTCCGGGACGACACCAGGTCCAGCGCGAAGTCCTCGCCGTCCTCGGGGAACAGCCGCGCGCCCTGGCCAAGGACCACCGGCGCGACGAACAAGGTGATCTCGTCGACCAGCCGCTGGCTGAGCAGCCAGCGGACCAGCACACCGCTGCCGTGCACCTGGACCTCGCCGCCCGGCCGGGCCTTCAGCTCCGCGACCGCCGCCGCGAGGTCGCCGCCCAGCACGGTGGTGTCGGCCCACGTCGGGTCGGTGAGCGTGGTCGAGGCCACGTACTTCGGGGTGCCGTTCAGTGCGGCGGCGATCGGGTTGGCCGGGTCGGCGGTGCGGCCCCAGTAGCCGGCGAACAGCTCGTAGGTCCACCGGCCGAACAGGAACGCGTCGGCGCGCTGGTAGATGTGGCGCAGTGCCGTGCCGGCCTGCTCGTCCCACGCGGCGGCCTGCCAGCCGCCGCGTTCGAAGCCGCCCCGGCGGTTCTCCTCCGGGCCGCCGAGCCCCTGCAGGACGCCGTCGACGGTGACCATGGTGACGGTGGTGAGTTTCATCGCTGCTCTCCCAGTCGGGCTCGTCGGGTGCGCAGGAACGCGCGTTCGGTGTCGTTGGTGGCCAGGGCGATCGCCTCGTCGTAGGCGGTGGCCGCCTCGGCGGTGCGGCCCAGGCGGGTGAAAAGGTCGGCGCGGGTGGCCGGCAGCAGGTGGTAGCCGGGCAGGTCCAGCTCGTCGACCAGTGCCAGCGCCAGCGCCGGACCGTGGACCTGCGCCACGGCCACCGCCCGGTTGAGGGCCACGACCGGCGTCGGTTCGTGGGCCAGCAGCTGGTCGTAGAGCGCCAGCACCTGGTCCCAGTCGGTGGCCGGGCCGTCGGTGTGCACGGCGTTGATCGCGGCCTGAAGCTGGTAGGGCCCCGGCTGGTCGCGGCGCAGGCAGCGGCGGACCAGAGCGTGACCCTCGGCGATCAGCTCCCGGTCCCAGCGTGACCGGTCCTGCTCGGCGAGGGTCACCAGCTCGCCGTCCTGCCCGACCCGCGCCGGGCGGCGGGCCTCGGTGAGCAGCAGCAACGCCAGCAGCCCGTCGACCTCCGGCTCGTCGGGCATCAGCCCGGCCAGCGCCCTGGTCAGCCGGATCGCCTCCCGGCACAGGTCCGCGCGCAGCAGCTCACCCGAGGTGGCCGCGTAGCCCTCGTTGAACACCAGGTACAGCACGGTCAGCACCGAGGACAGCCGCGCCGGCAGCTCGGCCTCGCCCGGCACCCGGTAGGGGATGCCGGCGTCGCGGATCTTCTTCTTCGCCCGCACGATCCGCTGGGCGACGGTCGTCTCCGGCACCAGGTAGGCGCGGGCGATCTCCTCGGTCGTCAGCCCGCCCAGCAGGCGCAGGGTCAGCGCGGTGCGCGCCAGCGGGGACAGCGCGGGGTGGCAGCAGGTGAAGATCAACCGCAGTTGGTCGTCGCGCACCGGTCCCACGTCCTCACGCTCCTCGGGCTGGTGCAGCAACTGGGCCTGCGTCTGACGGTCCTTGCGGGTGGACTCCCGGCGCAGCCGGTCGATCGCCCGGTGGCGGGCGGTGGTGACGATCCACCCGCCGGGGTTGGGTGGTGGGCCGTCCGCCCAGGCGGTGACCGCCACCGCGAACGCGTCCTGCACGGCTTCCTCGGCCAGGCCGAGGTCGCCGAGCAGCCGTGTCAGCGTGGCCACACAGCGGCCGTACTCGGCCCGGTAGACACCGGCCAGCTCCATCGGTGCTCAGCGTCCCGAGTCGTCGGCGAACGGGCGCACCTCGATCGGCTCCCCACAGGCCAACGCGGCCTTGTTCGCCCAGCCAAGCGCCTGGTCCAGGTCGGCGCACTCGATCACCCAGAACCCGCCGAGCTGCTCCTTGGTCTCGGCGAACGGGCCGTCGGTGATCGTGGTGGTGCCGTTGCCCGGCCGCACCAGCGTGGTGGCGTGCGAGGGGCGCAGCCCGCCGACGAACACCCACGTGCCGGCGGCCTTCATCTCGTGGGTGACCCGGCCGGTCCTGGCCATCTGGGCCTGCACCTCCTCCTCGGTGTGCTGGGAGGTCTCGTCGTACTGGACCGCGAGCAGGTACCGCGCCATGGTGAACTCCTTCGTCGGTGTGACCGGCCCGCTGCCGGTCTCCCTACTCTGGCTACGAACGGGCCCGGCGTCATTCGACATCACCCGGGAGAAAAAACACGACGCCCCCGCCGAACCCGGCGGGGGCGTCGTCGCGCTGGTACCCGGTCACATACCGGGCATCTCCGCGATCTGGTCCTCGGACGGCGCGGTGACCTCCACCGGCTCGCCCCAGTTCGTGTAGTCCATCTGGAACGTGGACTCGATGGCCTCACCGGAGGCCGGGTTGGACATGGCCATCGTCATGGTCATGCGCACCGGCAGCTGGTCCTCGTTCACCCACAGCTCGACCGGCAGCTCCGTGACGTCCATCATCTCCATGGCCTTCTTGGCCTCGGGGTCGCTCTGCTGCTCGGCCATCTTCTTGGCGTCCAGCACGATGGAGTAGTGCGTGGTCTGCTCGCCGTTCAGCTCGACCTGCTCCTCGGCGGTGATCTCGCCGGCGTCCTTCATCTGCTCCAGCGACGCGCGCGGGTCGGCGTTCTTGCGCATCTCGTCGAAGGTGCTGCCCAGGGACTTGGACATCGCGTCGTCGCCGTTGGGGTCGATCTTGATCCAGGACTTGCCCGGCTCCAGCTCCTGGGGCATCTCGATGTACATGATGCCCTCGGCGAAGACCATGCTGATGCTGCCCTGGCCGGGGATCTCCATGTCCATGGTCATCTTGATGTCGTCGGCGCTGAACTCGACGTCACCCTCGGCGTTGATCTCCTGACCGGCCGCCTCGGCCGCCAGCGTCATGTGCGCCGAGTTCTTCTCGGTGGTCTTCTCACCGATCTGCTGGGTCAGCGCGGCGAGGTTGGTCGCCGCCTCCTTGCTGCCCCCGTCGCCGGAACCGCCACCGGTACCGGACCCGGTGCCCGGCACGCTGTTGCTGCCGCAGGCTCCCAGCGTCACGGCCAACGCTAAGGCGGACAGCCCCGCTGTCAGCTTGCGCATCCCTGAATCACCCCTAAGTTCGATTGGTCCGGACAGAGCCTAACCTCCGGTCGTCCGACCTACAGGCTAATCGGCGTATTCGTCCAGCCGGGCACGGGAGGACAACAGTCGGCGCAACGACTCGAGACGCCCGGGTGAGGCCTGCCCCTCGGCGGTGACCACGTCCAGCATGCACTCCGGGTCCTCCGGCGGCCCCAGGTGACCGCAGTGCGGCGGGCACTCCTCGGCCGGCTCGACGAACTCGTCGAACGCCGCCACGATGTCGCCCGGTTCGATGTGCGCCAGGCCGAACGAGCGGATACCGGGGGTGTCGACCACCCAGCCACCGCCCGGCAGCGGCAGCGCCACCGCCGTGGTGGAGGTGTGCCGGCCCTTGCCGACCGCGCTCACCGCCGACACCGCGCGGTCCGCGTCGGGCACCAGCTTGTTGACCAAAGTGGACTTCCCGACACCGGAATGGCCCACCAGCGCGGAAACCTGGTTGGCCAGCCGCTCGCGGACCTCGTCGGGCTCGCGGTCGCTGCGGGTCACCAGCACCGGCAGGGCCAGCTCCGCGTACGCGGCGACGATCTCGTCGGGCGAGGCGAGATCGGACTTCGTCAGGCACAGCAACGGTTTCAACCCGCCGGCGTAGGCGGCGACCAGGCAGCGGTCGATGAACCCCGTGCGCGGCGGGGGATCGGCCAGCGCGCACACGATCAGCAGCTGCTGCGCGTTGGCCACCACGACCCGCTCGTAGGGGTCGTTGTCGTCGGCGGTGCGCCGCAGCACGCTGGACCGGTCGGCCACCCGCACCACCCGCGCCAGCGTGTCCGGGCGCCCGGAGGTGTCGCCGACCAGGTCGACCAGGTCACCGACGACGATCGGCGTGCGGCCAAGCTCCCGGGCGCGCATCGCCACCACCTGCTGGTCGGGGCGGCCGTCCAGCGCACAGGTCCACCGGCCCCGGTCCACGCCCACGACCATCGCCGCGCGCGCGTCGGCGTGCTCGGGGCGGCGTTTGCTGCGGGGGCGGGTGCCCTTGCCGGGACGCACCCGGACGTCCGACTCGTCGAGTCGTGCCCAGTCCGGGGCCCGCCCGCGCCGGCTCACGACGTGCCGCCCGTCCCCTCCGGCCCGGGTGTTGCTGATGTCCCGCCGACGATCCGCCGCCACATCGCCGGGAAGTCCGGCAGGGTCTTGGCGGTGGTGGCGATGTCGTCGACCTCGACACCGGGCACCACCAGGCCGACGATCGCGCCGGCGGTGGCCATCCGGTGGTCGGCGTAGGCGCGCCAGGCGCCGCCGTGCAGGGCGGCCGGCTCGATCGCCAGGCCGTCGTCGGTCTCGGTGGCCACACCGCCCAGGCCGTTGATCTCGGCGGCCAACGCGGCGAGCCGGTCGGTCTCGTGCCCGCGCAGGTGGGCGATGCCCCGCAGCACCGACGGCCCGGCGGCCAGCGCCGCCATCGCGGCCACCGTCGGCGTCAGCTCACCCACGTCGTGCAGGTCGATGTCCAGGCCCGTCAGCCGGTCGGGGCCGGTGACCGTCAACCCACGGGTGTCCCTGGTCACGGTCGCGCCCATCCGTTCGGCGATCTCGCCGATGGCGTCCCCCGGCTGGGTGGTGCGCTCCGGCCAGCCGGTGACGGTGACCGTACCGCCGGTGACGGCGGCGGCCGCCAGGAACGGCGTCGCGTTGGACAGGTCCGGCTCGACCGCCCACTCCCGCGCGCCGATCGGGCCGGGCGCCACCCGCCAGGTGTTCGGCTCGCTGTCGTCGACCTCGACACCGGCCTCGCGCAGCATGGCCACCGTCATGTCGATGTGCGGCAGCGAGGGCACCGGCTTGCCGTCGTGGTGCACGGTCAGGCCCCGGTCGTAGCCGGCGCCGGCCAGCAGCAGCCCGGAGACGAACTGGGAGGACGCCGACGCGTCGATGGTCACCGCGCCACCGGGCACACGTCCCCGGCCACGCAGGGTGAACGGCAGGGCGTCGCCGTCGACGTCGGCGCCCAGCGCCCGCAACGCGCCCAGGACCGTGCCCATCGGCCGCTGCCGGGCCCTCGGGTCACCGTCGAAGGCGACCTCGCCGTCGGCCAGCGCCGCGGCCGGCGGCACGAACCGCATGACGGTGCCGGCCAGCCCGCAGTCCACCGTCGCCGGCCCGGACAGACCCTGGTGCGGCTCGACCTTCACGGTCGTGCCGTCGACGGTCACCGTCAGGCCCAGCGCCGTCAGCGCGTCGACCATCAGGTCGGTGTCGCGGCTGCGCAGCGCGCCGGTCAGCGTGCCACCGCCCTCGCTGAGCGCGGCCAGCACGAGCGCGCGGTTGGTGATGGACTTGGAGCCGGGCACGGCCACGGTGGCGTGCACGGGTCCGGTCGCGGTCGGCGCGGGCCAGGGCTGGGTCATACCCGTGATCCTCCCGCATCACGGCCCCGTCGGTGCAGACTGTCGGTAGGACGTGTCACGATCGCCCACCCGTTCAAGGAGGTGCGCCCGACCATGTGTGGCAGGTACTCGGCGTCGAAGGACCCGGCGCGGCTGGCCGCCGAGTTCGACGCCCTGGACGCCACCGACGGCCACGCGCCGCCGGCCGACCACAACGTGGCGCCCACCAAGGACGTGGTGGCCGTCGTCCAGCGCCACCCCCGCGACGAGCACGGCACGCCCGACCCGTCGACCACCGTGCGCAGCCTGCGGGTGATGCGCTGGGGCCTGATCCCGCCGTGGGCCAAGGACCGCTCGATGGGCGCCCGCATGATCAACGCCCGGTCCGAGTCGGCCGCCACCAGCCGCGCGTTCAAGTCCTCGCTGGCCCGCCGCCGCTGCCTGCTGCCGGCCGACGGCTGGTACGAGTGGCGCCGCGAGGGCAGACACAAGCAGCCGTTCTTCATGACCCCGCCCGACGGTCACAGCCTGGCCATGGCCGGCCTGTGGACCACCTGGCGTGACCCACGGGCGCCCGAGGATGCCCCGCCGGTGGTCAGCGCCGCCGTACTGACCACCGAGGCGCTGGGCCAGCTCGCCGAGGTCCACGACCGGATGCCGCTGCTGATGACCCCGGAGCACTGGGCGGCGTGGCTGGACCCGGACGTCGAGGACCCGGGGGAGCTGCTGGTCTCGCCGCCGCTGGAGCTGATCGGCTCGCTGGAGCTGCGCCCGGTGTCCAGCCGGGTCAACAGCGTCCGCAACAACGGCCCCGACCTGGTCGAGCGCGCCGAGCCGGTGGTGGCGCTGGACGAGCCGACCCTGTTCGACCAATGACCGCGATGGAGATCGACACCCCGCACGGCCCGGCCAGGGCGCAGCTGCACTGCGCCGAACAGGGCCGCGCCGGGCTGCTGCTCGGCCACGGCGCCGGCGGCGGTGTCGGCGCCCCCGACCTGGTGGCCGCCACCCGGGGCGCGCAGGCCGCCGGGGTGCACGTCGCCCTGGTCGAGCAGCCCTACCGGGTCGCCGGGCGCCGCGCGCCGGCCCCGGCCGGCCAGCTGGACACCGCGTGGCTGGCGGTCGCCGAGGTGCTGTCGCGGGAGTGGTTCGACGACCTGCCGCTGGTGTTCGGCGGGCGCTCGTCGGGCGCGCGCGTGGCCTGCCGCACGGCCGCCGACGGGCAGGCGGTGGCCGTCCTGTGCCTGGCGTTCCCGGTGCACCCGCCGGGCAAACCGGACCGCACGCGGATGCCGGAGCTGGACGCGGTGACCGTGCCGACACTGGTCGTGCAGGGCAGGTCGGACCCGTTCGGCATGCCTGACCAGGGCCATCACCGGGAGATCGTGGTCTTCCCCGGCGACCACTCGCTGCGCCGCGACGCCGACGGCATCGGCCGCACCGTCGAGGAGTGGCTGGGCCGCATCCTGCGTCCGCTGGACTGACGGCCGGGAATGTGCGGTGACCAGCCGTCGTTCCTACAGGTGTGCCAGCTGACGTGCTCACCAAGCCCCGCCGCGTATCCTCGGTGATGTCCCATCCGATGGTGGGACGGTTCCAAATGGAAGGGAGCACGGTGCCACGCACCGATACCCACCCCGACGCCGACGTCGACGCGGTCGAGACGGAGGAGCAGCGCGCTGAGCGGTTCGAACGGGATGCCATGCCGTTGCTGGACCAGCTCTACGCCGCCGCCCTGCGGATGACCCGTAACCCGGCCGACGCCGAGGACCTGGTCCAGGAGACCTATCTGAAGGCCTACGCCGCGTTCGCGTCCTTCTCCAAGGGCACGAACCTCAAGGCGTGGCTGTACCGGATCCTCACCAACACCTACATCAACGGCTACCGCAAGAAGCAGCGCCAGCCGCAGCAGTCGCCGACCGAGGAGATCACCGACTGGCAGCTCGCGCAGGCCGAGAGCCACACCTCCAGCGGCCTGCGTTCGGCCGAGATCGAGGCGATGGACCGGTTGCCGGACAATGATGTGAAGGAAGCGTTGCAGCAGTTGCCGGAGGACTTCCGGCTCGCCGTGTACCTCGCCGATGTCGAGGGCTTCGCCTACAAGGAGATCGCGGAGATCATGCACACGCCGATCGGCACGGTGATGTCCCGGCTGCACCGTGGCCGCCGGCAGCTGCGCGACCTGTTGGCCGGGGTCGCGCGGGACCGGGGGTTCCTGCGTTCGTCCGAGCACGAGGTGACCGGGTCATGAGCTGCGGCGAACCACACGAGACGGACTGTTCGGAGGTCCTGGAGGAGGTCTGGCTCTTCCTCGACCACGAGTGCGACCAGGGCCGCCGTGAGCTGCTGGAGAAGCATCTCGACGAGTGCAGCCCGTGCCTGGAGCAGTTCGGCATCGAGGAGCACCTGAAGGTCCTGCTCAGGAGCAAGTGCGGCGGCGAACACGCCCCCGAAACCCTCAAGCAGCGCCTGAGGGACAAGATCCGGCAGGCTGCTCCGCCTCCCCGAACTTCCTGAGTGTTGGTCGCGCTGGGCATTGTTGGTGCGGTTGGGTGGATGGTTGGTGGCTGGGTTGCTTCACGTTCCCCTGAGGTTGCGCTGAGTAGCGCCGGACTTGTGTGCACAGAAACAGGTCGGAAACACATGCGTGGCAGGATCGGTTAGGTGTCGACGCTCTCCGACCTGCTTGCCGAGCACACCAAGCTCTCCGGTGGTGAGGTCGACCACCTGCAGATGGTGGTCGCCGAGTGGCAGCTGCTGTCCGACCTGTCCTTCGCCGACCTGCTGATGTGGGTGCCGATCGGCGAGCCGCCGACTCCCGCGCAGACCGAGGCCGAGTACCTGTGCGTCGCCCAGGCCAGGGCCACCACCGCGCCGACCGCGCATCCCGAGGACGTGGTCGGCAGCATCCAGCAGGTGGCCGACCAGCCGCAGCTGCGCCGGGCGATGGAGGAGCGGCGGATCTGCCGCGAGGAGGACCCGCGCTGGTTCCACGGCGTCCCGGTCCGCCGCGAGGTCATCCCGGTGACCTTCGACGACAAGGTCGTCGCCGTGCTGTCGCGGGAGACCGACCTGGCCGTGCCGAGGGTCCCCAGCTCGCTGGAGATCGCCTATCTGGGCATCGCCGCCGACCTGTGCCAGATGGTCGCCGACGGCACCTTCCCCACCTCCGAACCGGCCGCCGACGTGCACACCAGCCCCCGCGTCGGCGACGGGCTGATCCGCCTGGACACCTCCGGCGCCGTGGTCTTCGCCTCGCCCAACGCCCAGTCCGCCTACCACCGCATGGGCCACCCGGCCGAGCTCGTCGGGGTCCGGCTCGCCCCGCTGACCAGGGGTTTGATCGCCGACCCGTTCGACGCGACGGAGATCGCCCAGCGGATCCTGGCGGCCCTGGACGGCCAGCCGAGCATGCGCGCCGAGGCCGAGTCCCACCGGGGCGCCGGGGTGCTGTTCCGCGCGCTGCCGCTGCGGCCGGGGGGCAAGGCGGCCGGCGCGCTGGTGCTGGTGCGTGACGTCACCGAGGTCCGCCGCCGGGACCGGGCGCTGATGTCCAAGGACGCGACGATCCGGGAGATCCACCACCGGGTGAAGAACAACCTGCAGACCGTGGCGGCGCTGCTGCGGTTGCAGTCGCGGCGTACGGCGAGCCCGGAGGCGCGGGCGGCGCTGGCCGAGTCGGTGCGCCGGGTCGCGGCGATCGCCATGGTGCACGAGGCGCTGTCGACCTCGGTGGACGAGAAGGTCGACCTGAACTCGTTGGTGGACAAGGTGATCCCGGTCGTCGGGGACGTCGCGGTCGCCGAGAACCACGTGCGGGTGCGGCGGACCGGGCAGTTCGGTGTGGTGGCCGCGGAGGTGGCCACGCCGCTGGTGATGGTGCTCACCGAGTTGGTGCAGAACGCGATCGAGCACGCCTACCCGTCGGGGGTGAGCGGCGAGGTGGAGGTCTCCGCCGAGCGCACCGCCCGCTGGCTGGACGTGGTGGTGTCCGACGACGGGCGGGGTCTGCCGAAGGGTTTCTCGTTGGAGCGGTCCAACGGTCTCGGGCTCCAGATCGTGCGGACCCTGGTCGAGTCGGAACTGCGCGGATCGCTTTCCATGCGGAACCGGCCGCGCGGGGGAACGGAAGCGGTGTTGCGCGTTCCGCTCTCCCACCGCCGGCAGTGACCTGCGCTGTCGATAATCCGGAAATCCGGAAACACGAAGGCCCGGTTCCCTGCGATCAGGATCCGGGCCTTTCGGCGTCTTGCTAAATTTTCAGGCGTTACAGTTCAGGCTGAGAATCAGGCGTTGCTGCCAGTCCGCGTACGAGCGTTGCGCCGCTTGAGCGCACGACGCTCGTCCTCACTCATTCCGCCCCACACGCCCGCGTCCTGGCCACTTTGCAGGGCCCACGTCAGGCAGTTGGAAGCGACGGTGCAACGGTGACAAACGGCCTTCGCCTGGGCGACCTGCAGTATGGCAGGACCGCTGGTTCCCACGGGGAAGAACAGCTCGGGGTCCTCGTCACGGCAGGCCGCGCGGTGGCGCCAGTCCATTTCTACGTGCTCCTCGCTTTGGGCGCGTTCGGAAGCGCCTCAGTCGTCATCCGGTCGTTTGGGGTGCTTGTGAATGCTTTCACGAACCAGCCGAATGTCAAGGGTTCTTCATCGGCCAGTGCGTGAACTCACCCGAAAGATCGACGTCAGAGGCCTATCCGGACGGAGTGTAACGATTAGGTCACGTCTACATCTCGCCCCTCAAGTGCCTCCCCGGCGCCTTCCGGGGTCGCCGGAGGGACTACCCAGCGACGGCGAGGGCATGCCTCACGGACGTGACTTTCACGCAGGTCCGCTCGCCGATGAGATCACCGTCACACTGCACCCGGACCGGCTCGGCACTGGTGATCGTCAGCTCAGGGACGTCGTCGCGGCGGAACAACTTCCTGCCGTGCTGCTCACCCGTCCGGCTGACCGCCTGCCGAAGGTGCCTGGCTACTGTCGGTAGCCGCAGGCTCTGGAGGGCGAACACGCCGAGGCCCCCGTCGAACCCACAACCCCGGTTCAGATGAATCGGCCGGGCCCCCAGATAGGTCCACGGATCGGTGTTGGACACGAACGCCAGCCGCAACCCGGTCACCGGCTCCTCGCCAGGAATCGACACCGTCAGCTGAGGTTTCCCGTGCTTGGGACGCAGGTACTGGAACAGCGCCATGCGCATGTAGAGCGCCGGGCTCGCCTTCTTCCCCCGCTTGCGGTCCACCTCGGCCACCACGTCGGCGTCCAGGCCGACCCCGGCGGAGAAGGTGAACCAGCGCGCCGGGTCGCCGGCCCGGTCCGAGGTCATCCGCCCGAGCCCTACTCTGCGTGACCGGCCGTCGGCCAGGGCGTGCAGCAGTTGGTGGGTCGCCTCGACCGGATGGCGCGGCAGGCCCAGCGAGCGGGCGAAGACGTTGGCCGAGCCGCCGGGCACGATCCCCAGCATCGGCACCGTCGGCCCGACGCCGTGCGTGAGCAGGCCGTTGACCACCTCGTTGACCGTGCCGTCGCCGCCGTGCGCGACGACCAGGTCGACGCCGTCGGTCGCCGCCTGGGCGGCCGCGGCCAGCGCGTGGCCCCGGTAGTCGGTCTCCAGGATCTCCAGCTTGGTCAGCTGGCTGGCCAGTGCGTGCGCCAGCACGTCCCGCCCGGCCGCGGTGGTCGCGGTCGCCTTCGGGTTCACCACCAGCACAGCACGCATGACGGCAGGGTAGGCGAGCCGGCCGGGGTGCCGGGCTACCATCCAGTCGAACCTCACACCCCGGACGAATCACAGCCGGACGACCCACGAAGGACCACGCGTGCGCATCGCCTCCGACGCCCCGGTCACCGTCCGAGGTGCCGGTGCCCTGGTCGGGCTCCAGGGTCTGGCCGGGCTCGGGTTCGCGGTGGCCCTGCTGGTCCGGGCGCTGGGCGGCGCGTCGACCGAGGGCAACAACATCTACGGCGAGGCCGCCTACTTCGGCGTGATCGGCGCGGCCGTGGTGGCCGTCGGGATGGCGCTGGTGCTGGGCAAGCACTGGGCGCGCAGCCCGGCCGTGGTCGTCGAACTGCTGCTGCTGGGTGTCGCCTGGTACGCCGCCGGCCCGTCCGGCCGGCCCGAGTTCGGGGTTCCGATCGGGCTGGTGTGCGCGCTCGTGCTGTACCTGCTGTTCACCAACCGGTCCCGGGAATGGTCCTTCGGTGAGGACTCCGACGAGGGTTCCGGCAGCGAGACCGGCACCCGGTAGTTCGGATTTCCGACTAACGGCGGGTAGTGGATCTACCTCGATCGAGTGACCCTGAAAGGGTTCCTTGTCCCTGCTTCGCGATGCTTTCCGTCGCGACTACGAGGAGATTCGCATGCGTTTCGCACGTGTCGGGGCGGCCTTCCTTGGTGCGGCGGCGGCCGTGCTGGGCCTGGTGACCACATCGGCCTCGGCCGACGAACCACCAACGGTCGGGCCGACGATCATCGACGGCGACTTCGCCGACAACGCGCCGTGGGCGGCGCGCCTTTTCGTCAACGGCCAGGAGAACTGCTCGGCGACCATCATCGCGCCGACCTGGATCCTGACCGCCGAACACTGCGTCGCCGGCGGCGGCACGGTGTCGTTCAACATCGGCAGCCTCGACCAGACCCAGGGCGAGTCCGCCACCGCGATCAACATCCACACCCACGACTCCGCCGACCTCGCGCTCGCCGAACTGGACCACCCGGTCGACGCGACCTACTCGCCGCTGGGCACCGCCGACGCGGTGGCCGTCGGCCAGACCGTCCAGGTCTACGGCTGGGGCGCGACCTGCACCGACCAGCCCGAGATCAACTGCCAGTCGCAGTACCTCAAGGTCGCCGACGTCGGTGTCTCCTCGACGACCTGCTCGGACTACCGGGGCGGCGTCGCGGTGTGCGCCAACCGGATCGACGGCATCACCGCCGGCGGCGACTCCGGCGGCCCGATGTTCGCCACCAGCCCCGTCGACGGCGGCTACTACCAGGTCGGCGTGGCCTCCACGAGCGACCGGCAGACCTTCACCGCCTACGGCAACGTCACCCAGTACCGCGACTGGATCGCCAGCATCGCGGGCGTGTAACGGGATTCGACGCGGGGCCGACGGACCGTCGGCCCCGCGTCGCACGTTCGCACATGCCACGTTTCCCGGGATTTCCCTGGCCCTGCCGGGGGATCGTCCCCATAGTCTTTCCGCCATGGACGGGAAGATCCTCGACCCGGATGGCGCGCGCGACCATCTGGCCTCGTGGAAGGGCCGCATCGACCGGATGGCCCAGGACACCGAGGCGATGAGCCAGCGCCTGCGGGAGTTACGCGTCACCGCCAGCGACCCCAACGGGCTGAGCCAGGTCTCGGTCGACTCGACCGGCGCGCTGGTCGACCTGCGGCTGACCGACCGGATCGCCCAGGTCCCCCCGGACGAGGTGGCGCGCGCGATCATGACGACCCTCGGCCAGGCGCGCAACACCCTCGCCGACCGGTCCCAGCAGATCATCGCCGACACCGTCGGCACCGAGTCGCCGGCCGCCCGCGCGATCGCCTCCAGCGTCGACACCCACCTGCGCCGCGACCTCGCCCCCGCACCCAAGTCGCCGCGCGGCGGCGCCAGCGCGACCAGCAACGACGACGGCTACGACGTCAGCTCCGACCTGTGGCGGTGACGAAATGGGGGTGACAGTGTGAGCGACCAGTTCACGGTCGAGATCGAACAACTGCGCACCCACGCGCAGAACGTGCAGGCGGTGCGCCAGCGCTTCGACGCCGTACGCGGCGCCAGCGCCGGCATCGCCCAGAACGACCAGGCCTACGGGCTGCTGTGCGGGTGGATCTCCTCGGTGCTGGAAGGCCGGCACCGCAGGCAGGACGAGCTGATCGGCTACGTCGCCGAGAACCTCGACCTGGTCACCCAGGAACTGGAGTCGACCGCGGACGCCTACGACACCGTCGACAACGACAGTGCCGACCGCCTGGACAGGATCGGTGCGGTGGAGCGGAGATGAGCGACGGTTCCCTGGTCGCCCCCGTCGAGTCGACCCGCGACCCGTGGACCGGGTCCAGCCTCGCCGACGGCATCGAGGACCTCGTCGAGGCGATCAAGAGCGAGAACTGGGTCACCGGCGCGCTGGCCGGCGCCGGCCTGGCCGTCGAGGGCGCCGCGACGGTGATGGACCCGTTCAGCGCGCTGCTGGCCAACGGCCTCGGCTGGGCGATGGAGTACTTCGACCCGCTGCGCGAGGCCCTCGACGAACTGACCGGCATCCCCGACGTGGTCCGCGCGCACGCCGCGACCTGGAACAACATGGCCCGCGAGCTGCAGGCCATGTCCCAGGACCTCGGCACCCACCTTGGCAACGACCTGCCGGGGTGGACCGGCGGCGCCGCCGAGTCCTACCGCTCGCTGATGGCCAACAACGTCGACGCGCTCGGCGGCCTGGCGGCGGTGTCGGCCGGGATGGCCGCGGCCACCGAGGGCGCCGGCGGCCTGGTCGAGATGACCCGCGAGATCGTCCGCGACCTGATCGCCGACCTGGTCGCCAGGGTGATCGTGTGGGCGGTGGAGGCGCTGCTCGTGGTCACCATCCCGGTGATCGCCGCGCAGATCGTCGCGGCGGTCACCAAGTGGGCGGGCCGCGTCCTGAACTACACGACGTCGCTGGTCGAGAGCATCACCAACCTTTCCCTGCTGCTGGACGGATAGCGCGCCATGACCCCAAGACCACGACGTCCGGGCGGCGACTCCGGTCACGGGCGGCCCTCCCGGCGTTCCGGCGACGTCGACGCGTCGTCGAGCATCGCCACCGCCCAGCGCACCACCGGCGACATCGCCGCCCGGGGCCGTCCCGGTGGCTCCGGCGGAACGGGCGGCACCACGGGGTCCGGCGACCAGACCACCGGCGAGACGTCGAGCCGCCCCGAGTGGTTGACCCAACGGCTGGAGGAGGGCAACGAGTTCAACCGCCGCCGCGAGCCGTACTACGAGGCCGAGGGTGGCGCCAACGAGGTGCACGTCGAGCCGAGGTCAGACAAGGGCCAGTACCCGAGGGTGGACTCCTACGTGCCGGGCGAGCAGATCGTCAGCCGCAAGTACACGCAGCTGGCTGATGTGCGGGAAAGCACCGCGGTCGGTTATCTGCGGGAACTTGCCAACACCTATGGCCCCGGTACCATCGTCGCCGACACCCCCTCCAACCGACGCGACCTGGGCGACGACGCCATTGGCCTGCCGATGGACGGGGACATGGTTCTCGAGGTCCCCGTGCAGAATGGTGCGGTGCCGCCGGCAGTTCTCGCCGAAGCGCGACGCCTGGGTATCATCATCCGGGACGAGAACGGACACACGTACTGATGGTCGACTACTGCTTCAAATGGAACTACGCGGACAACCTCCCCGGTGAACCGCTCACCGCCGACGAGGCGGCCACCCGCGACGCGGCCGGCGAGGAGTACACGGCGATCATGCCGCCGCGCGCCGGCACGACGTCTCCGGTGCTGGTCACGCCGGTGTGGAAGTCCGGTGTCGTCGCCGTCACGTTCCTCGACGACCCCGGCCGCAAGGCGACCGAGTACACGTTCATGCGCAAGACCGACGAGAGCCTTTTCCTGGCCAGGGTCAGTATGTGGACCTACGCCACCGACGAACCCGGCCTGCGCCTGTCGGACGCGACCACCAACGAAACCGTCACCTATCGCGAGGACGGTTACGTGAAAAGGCTCGTGAAGAACAAGGTCGAACATTTCCAGGAAACCGTCGAGTACAACGACGTGCCGATCGACACGAACTGGGAACCCATTCCCACGTTCGGTGACTACCGCTCGATCGCCCGTTTCGAACGCGGCGAGCAGATCACCAACCGCGTTCCCTAACGGCGGGCGTGCAGCCGCAGTTTGTGACCGCAGCCCCGGCAGTTCCGGGTGAACGCCTGGATGAGCGCCACGCCGCCGACGGTGGCGATGTTGGCCAGCAGCTTGCCCTGCCGGCGCCCCAGTTCGCCGACCGCCGAGTTGGTGCAGCGCTTGCAGTTGCCGCAGCCGGTGAGCACCCGTTTGGCCACAGTCCCTCCCCAGATCCCTCCTTCCACCCTACCGTTCGAGCCAGCGCGTCCAGGTCCTTCTGGTGATCGTCCGCCCTGGATCGGCGGACACGTCCAGCACGAACCGCGCGCGCAGCACGACGAGCGGATCGTCGTCGCCGGTGAGGGCGGTGACCGGCTCGCGCAGCCCGAGGTCGATGACGTGGCGCGCCAACAGGGCGTAGGCCCAGTCCTTGCACCGGTAGGGCCGCCGCAGCGCGGTGAGGACCAGCTCGACGGCGTCGGTCCCGGCGTCGTCCTGGTCGATCAGACCGAACATCCACGAGGTCCCCATGCGCGCAGCATCGCACGCCGATTCCCTGGTCGGCGCCACATTTACCGCCAGTGGCGTCGCACCAGACCGGCCAGCGCGCGGTGGGTGACCCGGTCGGCGGCGGCGATCAGCCCCTCGACGCCCGTGTGCACCTCGCCGCCGGCGAGGTTGGTCACCACGGCGCCCGCCGCCTGGCACAGGGCGATGCCGCTGGCGAAGTGGACGCTGTCGCGCAGCCGGCCGTCGGTGACGTAGCCGGCGCGTCGCCCGGCCGTCACCCAGGCCAGCGCCACCGAGGAGGACACCACCCGGGGCCGCCACGGCCCGGCGAACGCGTCGTCGGTCAGCAGCGTCGCCACCCGGAAGTCCGCGCCGTTGGGGAACGGCGGATCCAGGTTCAGGTCCACGAGCCGGTCCCCGGCGGCGGGTGCGAGCCGCCGCTCCCCGAGGTACGCGCCGGTGCCGTCGGTCCAGAAGACCTCACCGGACAGCGGATCCGCCGACGCCGCCGCCGTGACCCGGTCCCCGTCGCGCAACGCGACGTTGACCGCGACGAGCGGGGTGTTCGCGGCGAAGTTCAGCGTGCCGCACAGCGGGTCGACCAGCCAGGTGCGGGTGCCGCGGCCGGCGGCGCCGTACTCCTCGCCGAGGACCGCGTCGCCGGGCCGTTGCGCGCGCAGGACCTCGCGGACGGCCCGTTCGGCGGCCAGGTCGGCCTCGGTGGCGAAGTCGCCGCCGCCCTTGTCGACCCGGTCGAGCGGGGTGCCGTAGCGGCGCCGGATCTCCTCGCCGGCCGCCAGGGCCGCGCGGATCGCGACCTCCGCGTCGGTCACCACCCGGGGACCGACCTGTGGTCCCGGCTGACCATGCCGACCTTCGCGCGGTGTGCCAGCGTCTGGGCGACGTGGGTACCGAGGGGCAGGTCGGGCCACTTCCGCCACCGCTTGGGTGCCTTGGCGTACAGCCTGTTCTCCGTGTGTTCGGCGAGCTCCGGGTCGACCGCGCCGAGCGCCGAGGCGAACACCTGGTGCTCCCGGTGCCGGTTGGCGCGCCGGGGAAAGCGTTTGCTGCGCCGGACGTTGCGTCGGGAGCTCTTGTCGTTCTCGCCGTAGGCGTTACGCCGGTCCCGCGCGTAGCTCAGCGCCTTCTTCTCCTGCGGTGTCCTGCGCATGCCCCGAAGGTTATGGCTCGCGGGGTCAGGGCCGCGACGGGTTTACCGCCACCTGCCCGGCACCGACTGTCCACGTCGGACACGTCGGTCCAGGTGCTCCGGGTTGATCATGCCGATCTCCACGCGGCGCTCCAGCCTGCCGGTGACGAAGGTCCCGAGGGGCTGGTCCGGCCACTTCCGCCACCGCCGGGGCCGCGCGGCATTCAGCCTGTTCTCCGCGCGTTCGGCCAGCTCGGTGTCGACCGCGCCGAGCGCCGAGGTGAACACCTGGTGCTCCCGGTGCCGGTCGGCGCGCCGGGGAAAGCGCTTGCGCCGCCGGATGGTGCGCCGGGCGCCCTTGTTGTTCTGGAGGTAGCTCCTGCGCCGGTCCCGCGCGTAGCTCAGCGCCTTCTTCTCCTGCGGTGTCCTGCGCATGCCCCGAAGGTTATGGCTCCCGGGGTCAGGGCCGCGACGGATTTACCGCCAGCTGGTCGAGGGCGTCGCCGGTGACGCGGTAGACGGTCCAGTCGTCCATCGGGACGGCGCCCAGGGAGTGGTAGAAGCCGATGGCGGGTTCGTTCCAGTCGAGGACCCACCACTGGAGCCGGGTGTAGCCCTGTTGAACGCATTCCTGGGCCAGGGCGCCGAGCAGGGCCCGACCCAGCCCGCCGCCGCGCGCGGTGGGCCGGACGTAGAGGTCCTCCAGGTAGATGCCGTGCTCACCGTCCCACGTGGAGTAGTTGAGGAACCACAGTGCGCAGCCGACGACCTCCCCACCGGCCTCGGCGACGTGCGCGAACAGGGCGGGGCGGGGCCCGAACAGCGCGCGGTGCAACTGCTCGGCGGTGAGGTGGCACTGCTCGGGGGCGCGTTCGTACTCGGCAAGCTCGTACACGAGCCCGACCATGGCCTCCACATCGGACTCGACGGCTCGGCGGACGCGGGCGTCGGACATGCCCGCGATTCTACTGGTCGAGGGCCGGCGGAACGTTCAGTCGGGTGATCCGCGGGGTGCCCCGCTCGTCGCCGAGGACGGTCAGGGAGGCCGCGTCGAGTGCGAAGTGGACACCGGCGGTGGCGGCGAGCCCGAGCCAGGTGGCGACCACGACGCGGCTGAAATGCCCGTGCCCCACCAGGATGACGTCCCCGTCGTCGAGCGCGGCCCTGGCGCGCGCGACCACCCGGGCCGCCCGCGCCTCGACGTCGTGGGCGGACTCCCCGCCCGGACTGGGGTGTGTCCAGACCGTCCACTGGGGAACGGTCTCCCGGATCTGGGGGGTCGAGAGGCCCTCGTACTCACCGTAGTTCCACTCGGCCAGCTCCTCGGTGACCAGGTCGGCGGTGAGCCCGGCGAGTTCGGCCGTGCGCAGCGCCCGCACGCGGGGGCTGCTGGCGACCAGCGCGGGTCGTCGCGCGCCCCGCAGGTGGCCGAGGAGCCGGCCCGCGTCCCCGGCCCGGCGCTCGCCGGTGGGGGTGAGGGGCAGGTCGGTGTAGCTCGTGTGCCGGCCGGTGCGTGACCACTCGGTCTCCCCGTGCCGCAACAGGTACAGCGCCGTCATGCCCACCCCTTCTGACTACCGTCAGGTAGGTTAACCGCCGCCGCGCCGCGCCGCTCGCCGTGCGCCGAAACTGTCGGTGCCCGCCGCTACCGTCGCCCTCATGAGAGCAGCCGGAACCTTCACGGTCGTCACCTTCGACCCCACCGACGTAACCCCCACCCCACCCGTGACGACGGCCCTCCCCGTCGGAGTGTCCACAATGGAGAAGACGTACACCGGCGAGGTCGACGGCCGCTCGTCGACGTTGTTCACGGCGGCCTTCGACCACACCACCGGCGCCGGCACCTACGTCGCCATGGAATCGTTCGACGGCACCCTCGCCGGCCGCCGGGGAACCTTCAACTTCGCCCACTCCGCCAGCACCACCGGCACCAACCGCGAAGGCGACTTCTTCGTCATCGTCCCCGCCAGCGGCACCGCCGACCTCGCGGGCCTGTCCGGCACCGGCGGCATCACCATCACCGAGGACGGCACCCACCACATCTGGTTCGACTTCGACCTGTAGAACCGTGGAACGGCGCCGACCTCCGGACCGGGGAATCGCGGATTCGCTGTTGACGCTCGTCAACGCCCTGTGAACGCACTCGCCGCGATGTCCAGCGGCAAGGACGGCTGAGTGTGGCACGCAAGGTTTACCACGGTGATCCCGACGCACCGGCCCCGAAACTCAATCATGGCCGTGCACTCAGATCCGAGGCATCCACCGAGCTGGAGATCGGCGGCCTGAATCCCACCGTTCGACGTCGGTGAACGCGAAACGGCGTCGACCGTGGACAGTCGACGCCGTTTCGTGAAAGGCCGGGGTTCAGGCCTTCTTGGTCTCCCAGAAGATCTTGTCGATCTCGGCGATCAGGTCGAGGAGGCGCTGGCCGGAGGCCGGGTCCATGGAGCCCTTGGTGCCGGCGGCGCCGGCGGCCTTGGTGGCCTGGTTGACCAGCTCGTGCAGCTGCGGGTACTTCTCGAAGTGCGGCGGCTTGAAGTAGTCGGTCCACAGGACCCACAGGTGGTGCTTGACGAGTTCGCTGCGCTGCTCGGCGATCAGGATCGCGCGGGTGCGGAACTCCGGGTCCTCGTTGTCCTGGTACTTCTGCTGGATGGCCTTGACCGACTCCGCCTCGATGCGGGCCTGCGCCGGGTCGTACACGCCGCAGGGGAGGTCGCAGTGTGCGGTCGCCTCCAGGCGTGGGCCGAGAATGCGCGACAGGAGTCGCATCTTTCCTCCTGAGATCCTGAACAGGTTGACGCTCCGACCGTTCGGACCTTACTACCGGCATGCTGGGGCTTCATGACGGAGGTGATCGTTGGCACGTGAGTCCAACCCGCTCGGTCGGCTGCCGTTGCGCCGGATCCGTGTGCGGGGGCCGTCGATGGCACCGACCCTGCGTGACGGCGACGTCGTGGTCGCCCGGCGGGGGGTCGCCCGGGCCGGTGATGTCGTGGTGGTGACGTGGCCGCAGCGGCCCGGGCAGCTGTCGATCAAGCGTGCTGTCCGGGCCGACGGCGAGCGCTGGTTCGTCGTCGGGGACAACGACCTGGCCTCGACCGACTCGCGAGAGTTGGGGCCGGCGGTGGTGCACGGGGTCGTGCTGTGTCGGGCCTGGCCCCGGCCGGGGCGGCTAGTCGGCGGCGGCGGCGCGTAGCCGCTGGTAGTGGGCCAGGCAGTCCTCGTACGACGGGAGCAGGCCGGAGTCGCGGGCCTGTGCGAGGCCGGGTGCGTCACGGTCCTTGTCGGACAGCACGGCCTCGATCTCGGCCGGCCACGGGATGCCCAGGTCGGGGTCCAGCGGGTTGAGGCCGTGTTCGGCGCCCGGGTTGTAACCGGTCGAACACAGGTACGAGATCACCGTGTCGTCCTCGAGGGCCATGATGCCGTGGCCAAGGCCCTCCGCGACGTACACCGCGCGGAAGTCGACCGGATCGAGGCGGACCACGTCGACGGCGCCGAACGTGGGCGAGCCGACCCGCAGGTCGACGACCACGTCGAGCAGCGCGCCCTGCGGGCAGTACACGTACTTCCCCTGGCCAGGCGGCACGTCGGCGAAGTGCAGGCCGCGGATCACGCCGCGTCGGGACCTGCTGTGGTTGGTCTGCGCCAGCCGCAGCGGGTGGCCCACCGCCTTGACGAAGTCCTCCTCCTGGAAGGGGCACACGAAAAGCCCACGATCGTCCGGGAACACCCTGGGGGTGAACTCGAACGCGCCAGGTACCGCCAGTTCCCGAACGTCCATGTGACGCACAGTACTTGCCCCACCCGACCCCTTGTGGACGCGGACCTGCCACACTGTGAGACACCGCAGCGTCCGCGGTCGCACGCCAACATTCCCGCGCGCGGCCGATCGGCCGGCACACGAAAACGCGTCGATGCCACCCCGATCGTCGCTCGATTGTGCCGAGATCCGGCGGGGCTACCTTTTCGCGATCCCCGCTTCGGCCCGTTGGAGGGACGCAATGACCACCGTGAACGATCCGCTCGTGCACTCCGATCTGAACACCCCGGTCACCGACGAGGAGATCTTCGAGGCCCACGAGGGCGGCAAGCTCGACCTGGCGGCCACCCGCCCGATCGCCGACGCGCGCACGCTCTCGATCGTCTACACGCCCGGCGTCGCCAAGGTGAGCCTGGCGATCGCCGAGGACCCCGAGGCGGCGAAGAGGTACACCTGGACCAACCGGCTGGTCGCCGTGGTCAGCGACGGCACCGCCGTGCTCGGCCTGGGCGACATCGGCCCGCGTGCCGCGCTGCCGGTGATGGAGGGCAAGTCCGCCCTGTTCAAGACCTTCGGCGGGCTCAACTCGATCCCGCTGGTGCTGGACACCACCGACGTCGACGAGATCGTCGAGACGCTGGTGCGGCTGCGTCCCTCGTTCGGGGCGGTGAACCTGGAGGACGTGGCGGCGCCGCGCTGCTTCGAGCTGGAGCGCCGGCTGATCGAGGCGCTGGACTGCCCGGTCATGCACGACGACCAGCACGGCACCGCGATCATCCTGCTGGCCGCGCTGCGCGGGGCGAACGCCGTTCTCGACCGGCCGATCGAGAACGAGCGGGTGGTGATCGCGGGGGCCGGCGCGTCCGGCATCGCGTGCGCGAACTTCCTGCTCTCCGCCGGTGCCGGTGAGGTCACCGTGCTCGACTCGCGCGGCATCATCCACGCCGGTCGTGACGGGCTGAACCCGGTGAAGGCCGAGCTGGCGACGCGGACCAACACCTCCGGTCTGCGCGGCGGCCTGGCCGAGGCGCTCCAGGGCGCCGACGTGTTCGTCGGCCTGTCCGGTTCGACCGTGCCGGAGGAGCTGATCGCCACGATGGCGCCGGAGTCGATCGTGTTCGCGCTGTCGAACCCGACGCCGGAGATTCACCCCGAGGTGGCCGCCCGGCATGCCTCGATCGTGGCGACCGGTCGCAGTGACTTCCCCAACCAGATCAACAACTCGCTGGCGTTCCCGGGTGTTTTCCGGGGTGCGCTGGACGCGGGTGCCCGGCGGATCACCGAGCGGATGAAGCTGGCCGCGGCCGAGGCGATCTTCCAGGTGGCGTCCGAGGACCTGGCGCCCGACCACATCGTGCCCTCCGGGGTCGACCCGAGGGTCGCGCCCGAGGTCGCCACGGCGGTCGCGAAGGCGGCGGCCGAGGACGGGGTGACCGGCTGATCCGGTTTCACCGGGTCACGAAAGCGTCACCCACGACGCCGAAATCACGGATATCACGGTCTCGGGGAGCGGTTCCGTCGCTGGTCACGGGCCAGTGGATGATTCCAGACTGGCGACGGAACCACGCACCGACCAATTTCGATTAATCCCCGGGGTACCCTGTGCTCCGGCGGGAATGATCGGCGGCTGCCCTCGACCCGCCGGCTGCGGGCGAGAGGAAGGCGCGGTGGCCGAGCATGTCCTGCGCGCCGGCCTACACCCAGGGGGTGTGACCGGCGGGTTAGACGCACCCGCGGTGACGCTCGCCTCGCAGCGGCCCCGGGTCGAAACCGTCGTGTCCGACGGTCCCCGCTCGTTACGGCTGTCCGACGCCGAGGACATCGCCCAGCTCGGCGTGTGGAGCATCGATCTGGCCGCCGGCCACGTCTACATCTCCGACGGCATGCGCCGGCTGTGCGGGATGTCCAGCGAGACGACCGTGTCCGAGGCGATCGACCTGGTCCACCCCGACGACCGGGCCGCGCTCGACCTGTTCCGCACCCGGATCTTCGCCCCGCCGGACGACTCGCGCAGCGAGGTCGAGGTGCGCAGCGTCACCGGCGACCGGACCTTCCAGGTCAGGGCCCGCACCGAGTACGACGCCGCCGGCGTGGTGGTGCGCGTGCACGGCACCATCCAGGACGTCACCAGCTCACGCGAGCTGGAGCGGCGCGCCCTGCACGACCGCCGGCTGTTCGTCGACGCCCAGCGCGTCGCCCGGCTCGGTACCTGGGAGTGGGACACCCAGACAGGTGAGTGCGTGTGGTCGACGATGCTCTACGAGCTGTTCGGCATCGAGCCGGGCTCGCCGATCACCTTCACCGACTACCTGAGCCTGGTCCACCCCGAGGACCGCGGCTGGTTGGAGGCCCGCTGGCGCCGGCTGGCCAGCGATGGCCAGCCGGTCGAGATCGAGCACCGGGCCGTGCTGCCCGACGGCACCCGCCGGGTGTTCCGCTGCCGGGGCGTCCTGCGCGACGCCCAGCACCCGCACGTCCTGATCGGCACCGCCCAGGACGTCACCGAGCAGCGTTCGACCGAGACCCGGATGCTGCGCTCCAGCCAGCGCTTCACCGACCTGGTGGCCATCGCCCCGGTCGGCATCGCCCTGTTCGACGACGACGAGCGCCTGGTCGACGCGAACGAGGCGCTGTGCCGGCTGCTGGAGATGGACCTCGACCGGCTGCGCGGCACCGAGGCGGCCGACCTGGCCCACCCCACCGACCGCGCGCACCCGCTGCTGACCACCGCAGAGCGGCTCGGCCGCAACGGCGACCTGCGGGTCGGTCAGCGGATGCTGGCGACCGCGTCCGGCAAGGCGGTGTACTGCGAGCTGAGCGTCACCGGCTCGGTGGCCGACGACGGCCAGCGGTACTGGCTGGTGGTGTTCTCCGACGTCACCGACCGTCGCCGCACGGCCGAGCGGTTGCGCTACCAGGCGACCCACGATGAGCTGACGGGATTACCCGGCCGGGTCGCGGTGAACGAGCTGCTCGGTCAGCTGCTCGGCGGCCCGGAGGCGGACAGTGTCGCGGTCCTGTTCTGCGACGTCGACAACTTCAAACGGGTGAACGACTCCCTGGGCCACGACGTCGGCGACGAGCTGATCATCGCCCTGGCCAGGCGCCTGGAGCGCGGGCTGCCGCCCTGCTGCACGCCGGCGCGGATGTCGGGCGACGAGTACGTGGTGATCTGCTCGGACGCCACCGAGGTCGACGGGGTCGAGGCGCTGGCCAACCGGGTGGCGCGCCTGCTGCGCACGGCCGTCCCGGTGCGCGGCCAGCTGCTGCGGGTCTCGGCGACGATCGGCGCCGCGGTGCCCAGCGGACCGGACACCTCGGCCGCCGACCTGCTGCGGTTCGCCGACGCGGCCATGTTCCACGCCAAGCGCCAGGGCACCGGCCGGGTGGCGCTGGCCAGCGCCGAGCTGATCCACACCGCCAACAGCCAGATGCTGCTGGAGGGCCAGCTGCGCGACGCCATCGCCAACGACGGCCTGGTCCTGCACTACCAGCCGGTGGTCGGCCCGGACGGCTCGATCCTGTCGGCCGAGGCGCTGGTGCGCTGGCCGCACCCGGAGCGCGGGCTGCTCGGGCCGGGCGAGTTCCTGCCGGTCGCCGAGCAGGGCGACCTGTTGCGTGAGCTGGACCGGTGGGTGCTGCGCACGGCGCTGTGCGAGGCGTCGACCTGGTCGATGCTGGCCGGCAACGTCATCGGCGGCGGCCCCGGCGTCGCGGTGAACCTGGCGGGGCTGGTGCCCGGCGACCCGGAGTTCGTCGAGATCGTGTCGGCGGCGGTGGCCGAGGCCGGCATCGAGTGGGACCGGGTGGTGCTGGAGCTGGTGGAGACCAGCCTGATCGACCTGCCGTCGCGCTCGCGCGCGGCGATGGCCGAGCTGGCCGACCGGGGCGTGCGGTTCGCCGTCGACGACTTCGGCACCGGGTACTCGTCGCTGTCGCGGCTCAAGGAGCTGCCGGCGCAGATCATCAAGATCGACCGCGCGTTCGTGTCCGGCGTGGCGACCGAGGCGGCCGACTTCGCCGTGGTCCGCGCGCTGGTCGACATGGCGCGCGCGATGGGCCGGGCGTGTGTGGCCGAGGGCGTGGAGCTGGAGTCCCAGTTCCACGTGCTGCGCAGCTTCGGTGTCGAGGCCTACCAGGGCTGGCTGCTGTCCCAGCCGTTGCCGGCGCCGGAGTTCCACGAGCTGATGCGCCGGGGTCCGGTGGCCATTCCGAGCGGGTCCTGATCTCTCGGTGAAGTGTGCGGATAATCTCGACTTGGCAACAAATGCGGCAAACGGGTTAGGGTGTTGATCCGAACGGGCGCCGTCACATGGTGAGATCGACTGCCGGTGTCGGTGCCAGAGGCTAAGGTCGTCGACCTACGGCCGGCAGGTGGCCGTTCCGACCCGTAGGAGTCTCGAGCGTGATCGAGTTCCAGGCCGTGACGAAGCGTTACCCCGACGGAACCGTCGCGGTCGACAGCCTCGATCTCACGGTGGAGGACGGCAGGATAACGGTGTTCGTCGGTCCCTCCGGTTGCGGCAAGACGACGTCGCTGCGCATGATCAACCGGATGATCGATCCGACGTCGGGCACGATCCTGTTGAACGGCAAGGACATTCGCGAGTCCGACCCACCGCTTCTCCGTCGTGGCATCGGTTATGTGATCCAGCACGCCGGCTTGTTCCCGCACCGCACGGTGTTGGACAACGTGGCGACGGTGCCGCTGCTCAGTGGCGTCGACAAGCGCACGGCCCGCTCGCGGGCGGCGGAGTTGATGGAGCTGGTCGGGCTGCCCTCGACCATGGCCAAGCGCTACCCGGCGCAGCTGTCCGGTGGCCAGCAGCAACGGGTCGGCGTGGCTCGTGCGCTGGCCGCCGACCCGCCGGTGCTGCTGATGGACGAGCCGTTCAGTGCGGTCGACCCGATCGTGCGCGACGACCTCCAGCAGCAGCTGCTGCGCCTGCAGTCCGAACTGGACAAGACGATCGTGTTCGTCACCCACGACATCGACGAGGCGATCAAGCTCGGCGACCGGGTCGCGGTGTTCCGGGTCGGTGGGCGGCTCGCCCAGTACGACTCGCCGTCGGCGTTGCTGGCCAAGCCGGCCGATGACTTCGTGTCCTCGTTCGTCGGCCGGGACCGGGGTTACCGTGCGCTCGGCTTCCTGACCGCCACGGGCATTCCGGTCGGCGAGGTGGCGACCGTGCGCGCCGGCGACGCTCCCGAGCGGGCTCGGGAGGCGCTCGTGGACGGCTGGGCGGTCGTGGTCGACGAGCAGAACCGCCCACTCGGCTGGGTTTCCGCGGACCTTCTGTCCACAATGGACAAGTCGGTCGACACCGAAGCCCTGGTGTCCGGCGGCTCACTGTTCGAAGTGGACTCCTCGGCCGGCGGAACCGCCGGCTCGCTGCGCAACGCGCTGGACGCGGCGCTGAGCTCCCCGGCCGCCGTGGGCATCGCGGTCGACGGCACCGGCGCGGTCGTCGGCGGCGTGACCGCCGACACCGTGCTCTCGGCGCTGGCCGACGCGCGCAGCTCCGGCGAGGTCCCCGGATGAACATCGACTGGCCGTGGCCCTGGCTGGAACGCAATCTCGACGACATCGCGGAGGCCACCGGGCAGCACCTGTACCTGGCACTGCTCCCGGTCCTCGTCGGACTGGTGATCTCGGTGCCGCTGGGCTGGGCGGCCAGCCGGTGGCGACTGGCCAGGGGGATCCTGGTGCCGCTGGCCGGCGTGCTGTACACGATCCCGTCGCTGGCGCTGATCACCTTGGTGCCGCTGGCACTGGGCACGAAGATCATCGACCCGCTCAACGTGCAGGTCCCGCTGGCCATCTACACGATCGCGCTGCTGGTCCGCTCGGTGTCCGACGCGCTGCGCGCGGTGCCGGGTGACGTCATCGCGGCGGCCACCGCGATCGGCTACCGCCCGGTGCGCCAGTTCCTGTCCGTCGAACTGCCGCTGGCCGTGCCGGTGATCATCGCCGGCCTGCGGGTCGCGGTGGTCTCGGCGATGAGCCTGACCGCCGTCGGCGCCCTGGTCGGCATCGGCGGCCTCGGCCAGCTGATCACCGAGGGTTTCCTGCGTAACAACGGGGTGGAGCTGGTCGTGGCGATCGTGCTGATCGTGGTGATCGCGCTGCTCATCGACGCGTTGCTGCTGCTGGCCGGGCGCGTGATCACGCCATGGACCAGGGCCGGCCGGGGGGTGAAGGCGTGAACTCCGCGTTCAACTGGCTGTTCGACCCCGACCACTGGAGCGGGCCGACCGGCTTCCCGGCCAGGATCCTCGAACACCTCGGCTACACGGGCCTGTCGGTCCTCATCGCCGCGCTGATCGCGGTGCCCGTCGGCGCCGTCATCGGCCACACCGGCCGAGGGACCTTCCTGGTCGCCGGTCTGTCCAACGGCCTGCGCGCCCTGCCGGAACTGGGCCTGCTGACCCTGCTGGTGCTGCTCACCTATGTGGGCCTGCTGCCGGTGGTGGTGTCGCTGGTGGTGCTGGCGCTGCCGCCGGTGCTCGCCGGAACGTACGCCGGCGTGCGCAACGTCGACCGCTCGGTCGTCGACGCCGCGCGCGGCATGGGCATGCGCGGCCCGTCGGTCCTCTGGCGCGTCGAGCTGCCCAACGCCCTGCCGCTGATCGTCGGCGGCATCCGATCGGCGACGCTGCAGGTCATCGCCACCGCGACCATCGCGGCCTACGTGTCGCTGGGCGGCCTTGGCCGGTTCGTCATCGACGGCAACAACGCCGGCCCCGGGTCGCCCGACGGCTACCCCCAGATGGCGGCCGGTGCCGTGGCGGTGGCCGCCCTGGCGTTGACCGTCGAAGGCGTTCTGGCGCTCGCGCAGCGTCTGGTCGTCTCACCCGGCCTGCGGGCCACGAATTTGGTAGGGAAGAACACGTGAGGAGACTGGGAATGAAGCGCGTACTCGCCGGCCTGGCGACCGCGGCGACGGCGCTGGTACTGGCCGCCTGCGGTAGTTCCGACCCCCTGGCGGAGGATTCCGGCGATTCCGGGGACTCCGGCTCGAAGGAGACCATTTCGATCGGCTCGGCGGACTTCCCGGAGAGCCAGCTGCTCGCGGAGATCTACGCCCAGGCCCTGGAAGGCAAAGGCGTCACCGTCGAGCGGCAGTTCAACCTCGGCAGCCGGGAGAAGTACTTCGACGGACTCAAGGACGGGTCGATCGACCTGATTCCGGAATACACCGGTGTGCTGCTCCAGTTCGTGAACAAGGACGCGAAGGAGGTCGAGTCCGAGGAGGTGTACGCGGCGCTGCAGACGGCGCTGCCGGAGAACCTCATCGTGCTGGAGAAGGCCACCGCCGAGGACAAGGACGCCGTGGTCGTCACCCGCGAGACCGCCGACAAGTGGAGCCTCAAGTCCATCGACGACCTGGTCCCGCACTGCGGCGAGGTCGTCTTCGGCGGCCCGACGGAGATCCAGCAGCGGCCCGACGGTATTCCCGGCATCCAGTCGACCTACGGCTGCACCTTCAAGAGCTTCAAGGCGTTGCAGCCCGGTGCCATCACGACCAAGGCGCTCGTGGACGGGACCGTCCAGGCGGCCGACATCTTCACCACCGACTCGGCCATCGAGGCCAACGACCTGGTCGTGCTGGAGGACCCGAAGAACAACTTCGCCGCGCAGAACGTGGTGCCGCTGGTGAACAAGGACAAGGCCAGCGCGGTGGTCACGGACACGTTGAACGCCCTCTCGGCGAAGCTGGACACCGAGACGTTGCTGGACCTGAACGCGCGGTTGAACGCCGAGGACAAGCCTGACTACTCCGACGTCGCCGAGGAGTGGTTGGCCGAGATCGGGGTCTGATCGTTCGTCCCGCCTGACGGGCAGGACCAGGACACGGCCGTGGACCGTCCACAAGGGACGGCCACGGCCGTGTCCGCTAGAAGGGGTGAGCGTACGGGGCGCTGCTCACCTGGTCGTGGATCGCGCGGAGAGCGGGCTCGCGGACGGCGGGCAGGCGCGCGAGCCTGTGCAGGAAAACTCCCCCGTCGGGTCGGAAGGCCGTGCGGGGGAGCAGCGGTCGCGGTGCGTCGCGGGGGTGGTCGACGGTCGCCGGAATCGACGGCCGTTCGCGGTGAAACGCCAGGACCGTCCAGATCTCGAACGCCAGTGGCACGGTGTCGGCCCTGCCTGGTGACCGCCAGGGCTGCCCTGTCCACGGATGCCGGGGAACCAGGGCCAGGTCGACGGCGGGATCGGGCGCGGGCAGGCCAGGGCCGGCCAGCGCCGCCCGCTTCGCCGGTGGGCCAGGGGGAAGCAGTGCCTCGAGGACGTGGCGGAGCATCGTCGCGACGAGGCCGTCGGGAACGGTGACGGGTCGTCCCGACGAGAGGGCCACCAGGTGGGCCAACGCCTTGCCCGCCTCGGCCGCCCAGCGCGGGCTCCATTCCCCGGAGGGGTCGACGGGGGGAACGTCGTCCGGGACGAGGTCCGGGCTGGTGGGGGCGTCGGTGGGGATGCGGTGGACCGCACCCGGGTCCAGCCACACCGCCTGCCAGCGTGCGCAGTCGTCGACGCGGGTGGCCACCGCCCGGTCGCACCGGGCGCAGGCCAGGTTGGGTCCGCTGCGCTCGTCGAGTCCGCAGCAGCCTCCGTCGAGCTGTCTCGGGATCAGGACCGTGCCGCGCGCGTCACCGGGCGCGATGACGATCGCTCCCGCCGGGCCGAAGGACAAGGCGGGGACCGGTGCGTACACGCCGTGGGCCTCGGGCGAATCGACCTCGGTCCACGGATGCCAGGGCGGTCCGAACGGTTCCGGGTCGACCGCGTAGGTTCCGGACCGCATGAGTACGGGGAGCAGTAGCCCGTTCCCCACTGTCTGGTGGGCGTGGCTCGGGAAGCTGACCCGCGTCAGCGGGGCGGTCAGCGCGGCATCGCACCCGTCGCACGCGAACGACTCCATCGCGACAGGGTACGTCGGCGGGCGGGGGCTCAACCGCCCAATCGGGTACTCAACAACCCGGCGGCCCACGCGGTGTCCCCGGCCAACCCGGCCCAGCTCTCCCCGCACTCGTCCGCGCACTCGTGCCGGAACGTCGTGCTGATCGCGGCGATCGGATGCCCGCCGCGATCGACCACCGCCACCGCCACCGAGGCGAACCCCGGCGTCACGTAGCCGTCCTCCACGGCCCACCCCCGCTGCCGCCCCGCACTCAGCAACCTCCGCAGCGCCGGCAGGTGCCCCGGCCCCCGGCCCGTCCGATCGACGAACGTCTCCCGCGAAGGGAACAACGCCCGGACCTGAGCCGCCGGCAGCAGCGCCAGCATCGCCCGGCCCGACGCCGGCAGGTGGGCCGGCAGCCGCACCCCGACGTCGGTCACCACCGTCGGATGGGGATGGGGCGGCTGTTCCCGCAGCAGGTACAGGGTCTCCCGGCCGTGGAGCACCCCCAGGTGCGCGGTCTGCCCGGTGCGGGCGATCAACGCCCGCAGCACCGGCCGCGCCAACCGTTCCAGCGGGTCGTGGCGCAGGTACGCCGTCCCCAGCTCGAACGCCGCCAGGCCGAGGCCGTACCGGCGGTCCTCCGGCAGATGGGTCACGAAGCCGGCCGCCACCAGCTCCGCGAGCAGGTGGTAGGTCGTCGACCGGGGCAGGTCGAGTTCGCGGGCCACGGCACCCGCCGTGACCGGGCCGGGGCGCGTCGCCAGCAGGCGCAGGACCGCCAGGCCTCTGCGCAGCGCGGGGACGTCGGTACTGGATCCCATGGGGACAGTCTGGGATACCAGACCCTGTCCGCGCCTCCCGGGTCGTGCCAGCGGCTCGATCGCGCTGTGATGGACGCATGGTCGTGATCGACGGCGGGCCGCTCACCCGCGAACAGGTCGTCTCCGTGGTGCGGGGGCGGGTGCCCGTGCGACTGGGGGACGCGGCCCTGGACGGCATCGCCAAGGCCCGGGCCCACATCGAACAACTGGCCGAGGCGGTCACCCCCACCTACGGGGTGTCGACCGGCTTCGGGGCGCTGGCCACCCGCCACATCCCGCCGGAGCGGCGCGCGGCCCTGCAACGCTCGCTGGTGCGCTCGCACGCGGCGGGCGCCGGGCCGATGGTCGAGCCGGAGGTGGTGCGGGCGCTGATGCTGCTGCGGCTGCGCACCCTGGCCACCGGACACACCGGGGTGCGGCCGGCGACGGTGACCGCGCTGGCCGGCATGCTCAACGCCGACCTCGTCCCGGTCGTGCACGAGTACGGGTCGCTGGGGTGCTCGGGCGACCTCGCGCCGCTGTCCTCGGTCGCGCTCGCGCTCATGGGGGAGGGCGAGGTGCTCACCCCCGACGGGCCGCGACCGGCGGCCGAAGCGCTGCGGGACAACGGGATCACGCCGGTCACCCTGGCCGAGAAGGAAGGGCTGGCGCTGATCAACGGCACCGACGGCATGCTCGGCATGCTGGTGCTCGCCCTCGACGACCTCACCCGGCTGATCGACATCGCCGACCTCACCGCCGCGATGAGCGTCGAGGCCCTGCTGGGCACCGACCGCGCGTTCGGGGACGACCTCCAACGGCTGCGGCCCCACCCCGGCCAGGCCACCAGCGCCCGGCGGATGACCGACCTGCTCGCCGGGTCGGCGATCGTCGCCTCGCACCGGGGGCCGGACTGCAACCGGGTGCAGGACGCCTACTCGCTGCGGTGCGCGCCGCAGGTGCACGGGGCCGCGCGGGACACGGTCGCGTTCGCGCAGGTCGTGGCGGACCGGGAGCTCGCGTCGGCGATCGACAACCCCGTGGTGCTCGGCGACGGGCGGGTGGAGTCGAACGGCAACTTCCACGGGGCGCCGGTCGCCTACCCGCTGGACTTCCTGGCCATCCCGGTCGCCGACCTGGCCAGCATGGCCGAACGGCGCACCGACCGTATGCTCGACGCCACCCGCAGTCACGGGCTGCCCCCGTTCCTGGCCGACGACCCCGGTGTCGACTCCGGACACATGATCGCCCAGTACACCCAGGCCGCCATCGTCTCCGAGCTCAAGCGCCTGGCCGTCCCGGCCAGCGTGGACTCCATCCCCAGCTCGGCCATGCAGGAGGACCACGTCTCCATGGGCTGGTCGGCCGCCCGCAAACTCCGCACCGCCATCGACGGGCTGACCACCGTCCTGGCCGTCGAACTGCTCACCGCCGCCCGCGCGCTGGACCTGCGGGCACCGCTGACCCCCGCGCCGGCCACCGCGCGGGTCGTCGCCGCACTCCGGGAGCGGGTGCCGGGGCCGGGACCCGACCGGCACCTCGCCCCCGAGATCGCCGCCGCCGAGGACCTCATCCGAGAGGGGAACCTGCCGTGACCACGCCAGGACCACGACCCGTCCGCGCCGCCAGGGGCACCGCCAGGACCGCGAAGTCCTGGCAGACCGAGGCCGCGCTGCGGATGTTCCACAACAACCTCGACCCGGACGTGGCCGAACGCCCCGACGACCTGGTCGTCTACGGCGGCACCGGCCGCGCCGCCCGCGACTGGGGCAGCTTCGAGGCCATCACCCGCGAGCTGACCACACTCAGTGAGGACGAGACGCTGCTGGTGCAGTCCGGCAAACCCGTCGGTGTGATGCGGACCCACGAGTGGGCGCCGCGCGTGCTCATCGCCAACTCGAACCTGGTCGGCGACTGGGCGACCTGGCCGGAGTTCCGCCGCCTGGAGTCGCTCGGCCTGACCATGTACGGGCAGATGACCGCCGGCTCGTGGATCTACATCGGCACCCAGGGCATCCTGCAGGGCACCTACGAGACCTTCGCCGCCGTCGCCGCCAAACGCTTCGGCGGCAGCCTCAAGGGCACGCTCACGCTGACCGCCGGCCTCGGCGGCATGGGCGGCGCGCAACCGCTGGCCATCACCATGAACGAGGGCGTCGCGCTGTGTGTCGAGGTCGACCCGGCGCGGGCGCACCGACGGGTGGCGACCCGCTACCTCGACGAGGTCGCCGACGACCTCGACGACGCCGTGCGCCGCGTCGAGCAGGCGAAACAGGCCGGGCGGGCGCTGTCGGTCGCGGTCATCGGCAACGCCGCCGAGGTGCTGCCGGAACTGCTGCGCCGAGGCGTGGAGATCGACGTCGTGACCGACCAGACCTCCGCGCACGACCCGCTCGCCTACCTGCCCAAGGGCGTGGGCCTCGACGACTGGCACGACTACGCCGCGCGCAAGCCCGACGAGTTCACCGACCGGGCCCGCGACTCGATGGCCGAGCACGTCGACGCCATGATCGGCTTCCTGGACGCGGGTGCGGAGGTGTTCGACTACGGCAACTCGATCCGGGGCGAGGCCAAGCTCGGCGGCTGCGAGCGCGCGTTCGACTTCCCCGGGTTCGTGCCCGCCTACATCCGCCCGATGTTCTGCGAGGGCCGGGGGCCGTTCCGCTGGGCGGCGCTGTCCGGCGACCCGGCCGACATCGCGGCGACCGACCGGGCGATCCTGGACCTGTTCCCGGACAACGACTCCCTCGCCCGGTGGATCCGGCTGGCCGGCGAACGCGTTGCCTTCCAAGGACTTCCGGCGCGGATCTGCTGGCTCGGCTACGGCGAGCGGCACCTGGCCGGGCTGCGGTTCAACGAGATGGTCGCCAGCGGCGAGCTGTCCGCGCCGGTCGTCATCGGCCGCGACCACCTCGACTGCGGCTCGGTCGCCTCCCCGTACCGCGAGACCGAGGCGATGGCCGACGGCTCGGACGCGATCGCCGACTGGCCGCTGCTCAACGCCATGGTGAACACCGCGTCCGGCGCGAGCTGGGTGTCGATCCACCACGGCGGCGGCGTCGGCATCGGCCGGTCGATCCACGCCGGGCAGGTCACCGTCGCCGACGGCACGCCGCTGGCCGGCCAGAAGATCGAGCGGGTGCTCACCAACGACCCCGGCATGGGCGTGATCCGCCACGTCGACGCCGGCTATCCGGAGGCGGTCGAGGTCGCCGACGCCCGCGACGTCCGCGTCCCGATGCGATGACCGGGTCCCTGGACGCGCTGGCCGGCGTCGGCGCCGACCCCCGGCGCGGCGGGTACTCCCGGCACGGGTTCGACCGCGCCGACCTGGAGCTGCGCGAGTGGTTCACCGAGCAGGCGACCCGCCGGGGCCTGGACGTGCACACCGACCGCAACGGCAACCTGTGGGCGTGGTGGGGGGCGCCGGGGCCGGACGCGGTCGTCACCGGCAGCCACCTCGACTCGGTGCCCGGCGGCGGCGCGTTCGACGGTCCACTCGGCGTGGTGAGCGCCCTGGAGGCCGTGGATCTGATGCGCGCCAACGGGTTCACGCCCGGTCGGCCGTTCGCGGTGGTGGTGTTCGCCGAGGAGGAGGGCGGCCGGTTCGGGGTGCCGTGCCTGGGGTCGCGGCTGCTTGCCGGCACGATCGACCCGGACGCCGCCCGCCGGCTCACCGACCCCGACGGCGTGACCCTCGCCGAGGCGGTGGCCGCCGCCGGCCTCGACCCGGCCCGCCTGGGCCGTGACGAGCAGGCCCTGGGCCGGCTGGGCCGGTTCGTCGAGCTGCACGTCGAACAGGGCAAGGGCCTGGTCGACCTGGCCGCGCCGGTGGGGGTCGCCAGCTCGATCCTGGCGCACGGCCGCTGGCGGTTCCGGTTCACCGGCGAGGGAAACCACGCCGGCGCCACCCCGATCGGTGACCGCCGCGACCCGATGCTGCCGGCGGCGGCGCTGGTCGGTGCGGCTCGCCGGGCCGCGCGGGCGGTGGACGGCGCGCGGGCCACCGTCGGGCGCCTGGTCCCCAACCCCGGTGGCAGCAACGTCATCGCGTCCACCGTGGACGTGTGGCTGGACGCCAGGGCGGCCGACACCCCGCGCGCGCGGGCCGTGGTCGACGAGATCACCGCGCTGGCCACCACGGCAGCCGCCGACGAGGGCTGCGAGGTCACGGTGACCGAGGAGTCCTACGGCGACACGGTGTACTTCGACCCGGCTCTGCGTGACCGCCTGGCGGGCGCGCTCGGCGGCGTGCCGGCGTTGCCGACCGGCGCCGGGCACGACGCCGGCATCCTGGCCGGCGCCGTGCCGACCGCGATGTTGTTCGTCCGCAACCCGACCGGCGTGAGCCACGCGCCGGCCGAACACGCCGAACCACGGGACTGCGCGGCCGGTGTCACCGCCCTGGCCACGGTCCTCACGGACCTGACGGCATGAGCGCCGCGTACTGGTGTGAGTACGCGTGGCTGCCGGCGGGGCCGGTGGCGGGGGTCGTCGTGCGGTGCGCGGACGGGCGGATCGTCGAGGTGTCCCTGGCCGAGACGGCGCCGGCCGGGGCGCGGGTGCTGCGAGGGCTGGTGCTGCCCGGGTTCGCCAACGTGCACTCGCACGCTTTCCACCGGGCCCTGCGGGGCCGTACGCACGGCGGCGGCGGCACGTTCTGGACCTGGCGTGACGCCATGTACACCCTCGCCAACCGGCTCGATCCCGACTCCTACCTGCGGCTCGCGACGGCCGCCTACGCCGAGATGGCCGTCGCCGGGGTCAGCGTCGTCGGGGAGTTCCACTACCTGCACCACCCGCCGGGCGGCGGGCGCTACGCCGAGCCCAACGCCATGGGAGAGGCGTTGGCCGAGGCCGCCGCCGTCGCCGGGATCCGGTTGACGTTGCTGGACACCTGTTACCTGGCCGGGGGGATCGGCACCCCGCTCGGACCCGAGCAGGCCCGGTTCAGCGACGGTGACGCGCACGCCTGGGCCGACCGTGCCCGGCCCGGTGTCGACCGGGGCGGCGTGCGGGTCGGCGCGGCCATCCACTCGGTGCGGGCGGTTCCCCGGGGCGCGCTGGCCACGGTCGTCGAGGCCGCCCGGGGGCATTCCCTGCATGTGCATGTGTCGGAGCAGCCGGCGGAGAACGAGGCCTGTCTCGCCGCCTACGGGCGCACGCCGGTCGAACTGCTCGACGAGGCCGGGGCGCTCGGACCGCGCACCACCGCCGTACACGCCACCCATCTGTCCACACAGGACATCGGGTTGCTGGGACGGTCACGGACGGCGGTCTGCCTGTGCCCGACCACCGAGGCCGACCTCGCCGACGGGCTCGGGCCGGCCGGGGACCTGCGGGCCGCCGGGTCGCCGCTGTCACTGGGCAGCGACCAGCACGCGGTCGTGGACCCGTTGGTGGAAGCCAGATCCCTCGAACTCGGCGAGCGTCTGCGCACCGGCCGGCGCGGGCACTTCACCCCCGGCGAACTCGTCGACGCCGCCACCGCCGCCGGCAACGACGCGCTCGGCTGGCCGGGCGGGGGACGCCTGGAACCCGGCGCACCGGCCGACCTGGTGGCGCTCGGCACCCGGTCGGTGCGCACCGCCGGCTGCCGGCTCGACCAGATCGTCCTGGCCGCCACCGCCGCCGACGTGGGCACCGTGGTCGCCGGAGGGCGGGTGATCGCCGTCGACGGGCGGCACGAGACACTCGGCGACGTCGGCGCACTGCTGGACGAGGCGATCGGAGACCTGTGGTGAGTACCCTGATCACCGGTATCGGCGAGCTGACCACCAACGACGAGCCGCCGCCGGCCGACCCGGCGCTGGTCATCGACGGTGACCGGATCGCCTGGATCGGCGAGGCCGGCCAGGCACCGGCGGCCGACGACCGGGTCGACGTCGAGGGCCGGGCGGTCCTGCCCGGCTGGGTCGACAGCCACACCCACCTGGTCTTCGCCGGTGACCGGACCGCCGAGTTCGCCGCCAGGATGGCCGGAAAGCCTTACACGGCAGGCGGAATCGCGGTCACCGTGGACGCGACGCGCGCCGCGTCGGACGAGCAGCTCGCGGGCGTGCTGCGCCGGCACGTCGCCGAGGCGCTCGCGCAGGGCACCACCTACCTGGAGACCAAGACCGGCTACGGCCTGACCGTCGCCGACGAACTGCGCTGCGCCGAGATCGCCGCGCGGGAGGCCGACGAGGTCACCTTCCTCGGCGCGCACCTCGTCCCCCCCGGAGAGTCCACGGAGGACTACGTGGACCTGGTGCGTGGCCCGATGCTCGACGCCGTCGCGCCGCACGTGCGGTGGGCCGACGTGTTCTGCGAGACCGGCGCGTTCGACGAGGACGCCTCGCGCGCGGTGCTCACCGCCGCCGCGCGGCGCGGCCTCGGCCTGCGGGTGCACGGCAACCAACTCGGCTACGGACCCGGCGTGCGGCTGGCCGTCGAACTCGGCGCGGCCAGCGTCGACCACTGCACCTACCTCACGCGGTCCGACGTGGACGCCCTGGCGCAGTCGGACACGGTCGCCACCCTGCTGCCGGCCTGCGACCTGTCGACCCGCCAGCCGCTGCCCGACGCGCGCGCCCTGCTCGACGTCGGCGCCACCGTCGCGCTCGCGTCGAACTGCAACCCCGGCTCGTCCTACACGTCGTCGATGGCCTACTGCGTGACCACGGCCGTGCTGCAGATGCGGATGTCAGTGGCCGAAGCCGTGCGCGCCGCCACCTGGGGCGGGGCGCGTGCACTCCGACGCGAGAACGAGGTCGGACTGCTGCGCACAGGTGCACGCGCTGACGTGCACGTACTCGACGCGCCGTCAGTGACGCACCTGGCCTACCGGCCGGGTGTGCCGCTGACGCACGCCGTGTGGCGGGCCGGGCGGCGAGCCCGCTAGAAGACCGCTAGAAGACGTAGACCCCCATCGCCGCGACCATCATCGTCACCACGATGACGATCAGGGCGATCACCGGCCAGCGCGGACGCGGACCGTAGGTTGGCTCGTCGTCGTCCCAGTCGCTCTCCGGCTGACCGGCGAACGGATCGGTCCCGAACAGGACGGGATCCGGGGTGTCGGAGTGCTGGTGCCTGGACAGTTCTCTGTTGGCCATCGCGCAACCTCCTCGTACCCGGTCAAACGAGTCAGCCGCCGCGATTGTTCCTACCGCCCGACCAGCACCACCACGACGACCAGCAGGACCGCCGCCACCCCGATGCCCAGGGCGATCTGGATCAGCCGGCGGAACGGCAGACCCTCACCCGACGGATCCAGCACGTCACGCTTGTCGTCGGCGTGCGGATTGGCGTCCAGCGGAAGCCACTCGTCGTTCGGATCGGTGTCGGCCACGCCTGGCATTGTCGCGCAGATCAGCCCTCGATCTCCAGGTGGGCCGACGTGTGGACCCGCGCGCGCCCGTCCCCGTCGACCTCGACCGCCAGGTCGTGCCCGGCCACCGACAGCCCCTCGACCCGCAGCGGGAACCACGCCGCGAACTCGGCCGGCGGGGCGACCCGCAGCCGCCCGTTCGGCACGTCGGCCGACAGGCCCAACGCGGCCCGCAGCAGCACCACCGCCGACGCCGCGGCCCACGCCTGCGGCCGGCACGCCGACGGGTAGGCCAGCGGCGGGCCGGCCTGCGCCGGCCAGCCGCCGTACAGTTCGGGCAGGCGGTGGCCGAAACGGGTGCCGGCCGCGACCAACCCGCGCGCCAGCGAGGCCGCCGGCCCGGGATGCCCGGCGCGCACGAGCCCGTCGACCGCGATCGCCGTGTCGTGCGGCCAGACCGAGCCGGTGTGGTAGCCGACCGGGTTGAACGACGGGTGCCCCGGATCCATGGTGCGCAGACCGAAACCACTGTCCAGCAAGCCGATCCGACCGGCCACGGTGGACTCCTCGACGGCGTCCAGCAGCCCGGTCCCGAGCAGGTGCCCGACGTTCGAGGCGAACGTGTCGACCGCCCGCCCGTGCCCGTCCAGGGCGATCGCCGGGAACCCGTCGACCCAGAACTCCCGCCGGAACCGCTCCCGCAGCCCGTCGGCGAACGCGACCGCCGCCCCGGAACCGGGCTCGTTGAACGCCGTCAACAGCGCCGCGCCGTCCAGCGCCGCGCGATGGGCGTAGGCCTGCGCCTCGGACAGCACGATCGGCGGGGCCGCGACGGTGCCCGTACTGTCCTGAATGGAGTCAGGGGAGTCCTTCCACCCCTGGTTGGCCAGGCCACGACCGGTGACATCGCGGTAGGTGAGGAACCCGTCGCCGTGGGCGATCACCCAGTCCACCGCGCGACGCAACGCCGGCAGCAACGGCTCGACCTCGGCCGGCGGCAGACCCCAACGCCACGCGTCGTGCAGCAGGCTGATCCACAGCGGCGTGGCGTCGACCGTGCCGTAGTAGCAGGGCGGCAGCCCGGGCTGGCGGGGCAGGCCGGTGGCCAGCTGGCGGATCTCGTGCAGGATCTTGCCGGGCTCCTCGGCGGTCTCCGGATCGTGCCGCGTGCCCTGGCGGCGGGCCAACGCCCGCAACGTCCCGGCCGCAAGACCGGTCCCCAACGGCAGCGCGAACCTGGCCGCCCACAACGAATCCCGCCCGAACAACGTGAAATACCACGGCGCCCCGGCCCCGGCGAACCGATCGGCCGGCGCGGCCGGGTCGGCGAGCAGCAGCCCCCGCAGGTCGTCGAGCCCCCGCGCGGCCAGCAGCGCCAACTCCGGCTCCCGGCCGCTGACCCGTAACGCCCCGAGATCCCGCGTGCGCGGCGCCGCCACCACGGCGTCCTCGGTGGCGCTGGTGGCCCGGCAGGTGAGCGTCACACTGACCGCACCCCGCGCCGGAACCACCAGCTCCCACTCCACCACCACCCCGTCCGGGTGCGGCTCCACCCGATCCGCCCCCCGATCCACGGCGACCGACGTCGTGACCGCCCCCACGGCCCACTGCGCGACCACCGCGCCGGTGGGGGTGGCTGGGGTGACGGCTGGGGTGGGGTGGTCGTGGCGGATGGCGAGGATGGGGGCGAGGTCGGCCGCCAGGGCGGTGCGCAGGGTCCTGCGGGTGGGGGCGGCGGTGTCGTTGTGCAGGCGGAACGTCTCGGTGAGGGTGGTGGGGGTGAGGGTGCGGTGGCGTTCCAGCCGGACCGACTGGTCGCCGGTGGTGGCGACGAACACCAGCGTCGCCGAGGAGGGCTGCCAGTGGCCAAGGGGGTGCGGCGGGTCGTTGTCGACCGTGGCCGTCAGCTCGCAGAGGTGGCGGACGTCGGCCACCAGCCAGCCCTGGACACCGGACCGGCGCAGCTGCCCGTCGGGGGCGGACAGGACGGCGGCCGGCGCACACACGCCGGTGACGAGATCGGGTGGGAACAGGCGGCTCACGTCGTCGACCTCCGGGGCGGGAGTTGGTCCGGGCCTATGTTGGCATCATGGAGTACACCCAACTCGGCCGTAGTGGTCTGTCCGTGTCCCGGCTCGTACTCGGCACCATGAACTTCGGGCCCGAGACGTCCGAAGAGGACAGTTACGCCATCATGGACCGGGCGCACGAGTGCGGCCTGAACTTCTTCGACACCGCCAACACCTACGGGCAGCGGCGCGGTGAGGGCGTCACCGAGCAGATCATCGGACGCTGGTTCGACCTCGGCGGCGGGCGGCGCGACCGCACCGTGCTCGCCACCAAGCTCTACGGGCCGATGGGGGACTGGCCCAACGACAACCGGCTCTCCGCGCTCAACATCCGGCGCGCGGCCGACGCCTCGCTGCGCCGGCTGCGCACCGACCACATCGACCTCTACCAGATGCACCACGTCGACCGGCGCACGCCGTGGGAGGAGATCTGGGAGGCGTTCACCGTGCTGCGCCAGCAGGGCAAGGTGCTGTACTTCGGCTCGTCGAACTTCGCCGGGTGGCATCTCGCGCAGGCCCAGGAGTACGCGCGGGAACGGCACCTGCTCGGGCTGGTCAGCGAACAGTCGATCCACAACCTGCTCAACCGGTGGATCGAGCTGGAGGTGCTGCCCGCCGCCCGCCACTACGGCATCGGGGTCATCCCGTGGTCGCCGCTGGGCGGCGGGCTGCTCGGTGGGGTGCTGCGCAAACAACGCGAGGGCAGCGCGTCACGCGGGGTGTCCGGGCGGTCGGCGGAGTCGCTGGAAACCCACCGCGCGGCCATCGAGGCCTACGAGGAACTCGCCGCCGACCTCGGGGTCGACCCGGCCGACCTCGGCGTCGCCTGGCTGCTGCACCAGGACGGTGTGACCGCGCCGATCATCGGACCCAGGACCATGGCGCAACTCGACGGGTCGCTGCGCGCACTGGACATCGAGCTGGACGCGGAGGTCCTGGCCCGGCTGGACGACCTGTTCCCGCCGCCCGGCCCCCACGGCGCCAAGCCAGCCCCGGAGGCCTACGCCTGGTGACGAGGAACGGGGCGCCCCCGCTTGGGGCGCCCCGTTCGTCAGTCGTCGTCCTCGTCGTCCCTGGCCAGGTAGGTGGCCAGGCGTTCTACGGCGGTCTCGAACTCCGGGTTGGTGTCGACGAAGTCACGCAGCTTGGCCGCGAGCCAGGCCAGCGTGACCTCCTCGTCGCCTCGGCGGTCCGCCAGCTCCTCCAGGCCCCTGTCGGTGAAGTACATGGGTCAGGAGAACGCCTTCTCGATCAGCTCCCGCTGCTCCACCTCGTGCACCTTGCCCGAACCGGCCGACGGCGCCGACATCACCCGGCGCGAGACCCGCGCCAGCTTCGGCACCTCCGGGAACAGCTCCGGCAGGTGCAGGCCGTAGAACGGCCACGCGCCCTGGTTGGCCGGCTCCTCCTGGACCCAGCGCAGATCGGTGATGTTCGAGTAGCGCTCGAAGATCGCGCCGAGCCGCTTGAGCGGGACCGGGTACAGCTGCTCGACGCGCACCAGCGCCACGTCGGTCAGGCCGCGCTTGGCCCGCTCGGCCGCCAGCTCGTAGTAGAGCTTGCCGGACACCAGCAGCAGCTTGCGCACCGCCGACGGGTCGGTGATCGCCGGGTCGTCGATGATCGAGTTGAACCTCGACTCCTCGGTGAAGTCGGCCACCGACGACGTCGCGGCCTTGTTGCGCAGCATCGACTTCGGTGTGAACACCACCAGCGGCCGGGCGACCCCGTCGAGGGCGTGGCGGCGCAGCAGGTGGAAGTAGTTCGCCGGCGTCGACGGCACCGCGACGGTCATCGAACCCTCGGCGCACAGCTGCAACCAGCGCTCGATGCGCCCCGACGTGTGGTCGGGGCCCTGGCCCTCGTGACCGTGCGGCAGCAGCATCACCACGTCCGAACGCTGGCCCCACTTGGCCTCGCTGGAGGAGATGTACTCGTCGATCACCGACTGCGCGCCGTTGACGAAGTCGCCGAACTGGGCCTCCCAGAGCACCAGCGCGTCCGGGTTGGCCACCGAGTAGCCGTACTCGAAGCCCAGCGCCGCGTACTCGGACAGCGCCGAGTCGTACACCATGAACTTGCCCTGGCCGCCGGACAGGTTCTGCAACGGCAGATACTCCCGACCCGTCCTGCGGTCGATGAGCACCGCGTGCCGCTGCACGAACGTGCCGCGCCGCGAGTCCTGGCCGGCGAGGCGGACCAGGTGGCCCTCCAGGTTCAGCGAACCGAACGCCAGCAACTCGGCGAACGCCCAGTCGATGTCGCCGTCGCGGGCCATCTTGGCGCGCCGTTCGAGGACCGGCTTGACCCTCGGGTGCGGGGTGAACCCGCTGGGCAGGTTGACGTGCGCGTCGGCGATCCGCTCCAGGACCTGCTGGGTGATGGAGGTCGGCAGCTTGGCCGGGACCTGCTGCTCGGACTCGACCGACGGGCTGACCGTGATCGGGTGCCGCTCCAGCTCCCGCACCTCGTTGAAGACGTGCTCCAGCTGGCTGGAGAAGTCCCGCAGCGCCTTCTCGGCCTCCTCGACGGAGATGTCGCCGCGGCCGATCAGCGCCTCGGTGTAGGTCTTGCGGACACTGCGCTTGGCGTCGATGATGTCGTACATCGCCGGCTGGGTCATCGAGGGGTCGTCGCCCTCGTTGTGGCCGCGCCGCCGGTAGCAGACCATGTCGATCACGACGTCCTTGTTGAACGTCTGCCGGTAGTCCATGGCCAGCTGGGCGACCCAGTAGCAGGCCTCCGGGTCGTCGCCGTTCACGTGGAACACCGGCGCCTGGATCATCTTCGCCACGTCGGTCGCGTACTGCGAGGAGCGCGAGTGCTCCGGCGCGGTGGTGAAACCGACCTGGTTGTTGATGATCACGTGCACGGTGCCGCCGGTGCGGTAACCGCGCAGCAGCGCCAGGTTCAGCGTCTCGGCGACCACGCCCTGGCCGGCGAACGCGGCGTCGCCGTGCAGCGCGACCGGGAGCACGGTGAAGCCGGCGCCGCCCTTGTCGAGCAGGTCCTGCTTGGCGCGGACGATGCCCTCCAGGACCGGGTCGACGGTCTCCAGGTGCGACGGGTTGGCCGTCAGCGTCACCTTGGTCTCGCCGTCGCCGAACATGCGGAAGTACTTGCCCTCGGCGCCCAGGTGGTACTTCACGTCGCCGGAGCCGTGGGCCTGGCCCGGGTCGAGGTTGCCCTCGAACTCCTGGAAGATCTGCGAGATCGGCTTGCCGACGATGTTGGCCAGCACGTTGAGCCGGCCCCGGTGCGGCATGCCGATGACGACCTCGTCGAGCTCGTACTCGGCGGCCTTGTCCAGCACGGTGTCCAGCAGCGCGATGACCGACTCGCCGCCCTCCAGCGAGAACCGCTTCTGGCCGACGTACTTGGTCTGCAGGAAGGTCTCGAACGCCTCGGCCGCGTTGAGCTTGGACAGGATGTACTTCTGCACGGCCTGCGGCGGCTTCTCGTGCCGGACCTCGACGCGCTCCTGGATCCAGCGGCGCTCGGTCGGGTCGAGGATGTAGGTGTACTCGACGCCGACCGTGCGGCAGTAGGAGTCGCGCAGCACGCCCAGCACGTCGCGCAGCTTCATCCGCTCCTTGCCGGCGAAGCCGCCGACGGGGAACTCGCGGTCCAGGTCCCACAGGGTGAGCCCGTGGGACAGGATGTCGAGGTCCTCGTGCTTGCGCTGGCGGTAGTTCAGCGGGTCGACATCGGCCATCAGGTGGCCGCGCGTGCGGTAGGTGTCGACCAGACCGATGACGCGGGTGGTCTTGTCGATGTCGCCCTCGGGGATGTCCTCGACCCAGCGCACCGGCTCGTAGGGCAGGCGCAGCGAGGTGAAGATGTCGTCGAAGAAGTTGTCCTCGCCGAGCAGCAGCTGGTGGATGCGGCGCAGGAACTCGCCGGACTCCGCTCCCTGGATGATCCGGTGGTCGTAGGTCGAGGTCAGCGTGATGATCTTGCTGACGCCGAGGTCGACCAGTGCGCGCTCGCTGGTGCCCTGGTACTGGGCGGGGTACTCCATCGCGCCGACGCCGACGATCGCGCCCTGGCCAGGGGGGAACCGGGGCACCGAGTGGTTGGTGCCGATGGTGCCCGGGTTGGTCAGCGAGATCGTGGTGCCGGCGAAGTCGTCGGTGGTCAGCGCGTTGTTGCGGGCCCGGCGGATGATCTCCTCGTAGGCCTGCCAGAACCGGGTGAAGCTCATCCCGTCGCAGTGCTTGATCGACGCGACGACCAGGTTGCGCATGCCGTCCTTGCCGGGCAGGTCGATCGCCAGGCCGAGGTTGACGTGCTCGGGGGTCAGCAGCGCCGGCTTCCCGTTGACCTCGCCGTAGTGGCGGTTCATGCCGGGGAAGTCGGCCAGCGCGCGGACGACCGCGTAGCCGATGAGGTGGGTGAAGCTGACCTTGCCACCCCGGGTGCGGCGGAGGTGGTTGTTGATCACGATGCGGTTGTCGAACAGCAGCTTCGCCGGCACGGCACGGACGCTCGTCGCGGTCGGGATGGTGAGCGAGAGGTCCATGTTCTTGGCGATGATCGCCGACGCGCCCCGCAGCGGCTTGCTCTGCTCGCCGTCGGCCTTGGCGGCTGCCTTGGCCGGTGGCGTCTTGGCGGGTGGTGTCTTCGCCGGTGCCTTGGTGGCGGCGGGCGGCTTGGCGGCGGCGCCGGTGCCGGCCTTGGCGGTGGTCCCGGTGGATCCGGTGGATCCGGTGGTCTGCCGGGGGGCCGCCTTGCCGTCTCCGTCGGCCTTGCCGTCGGTCCGGGTCGGCTTGGTGGTCGTGCCGCCGGCGGGCTTGGTGGCCTGGCCGTTGGCCGAACCGGACTGGGCCACTGTTGTGGGCTTGGTCACGGTGGTGTCGGTGGTCGCCTTGCTCGGGGCCTGTGTCGCGACTCGCTGGGTCGGCTTGTAGTCGGCGAAGAAGTCGTGCCACGCGTCGTCCACGGACGACGGGTCGGCGAGGAACTGTTCGTACATCTCCTCGACGAGCCACTCATTGGGGCCGAACTGCGACGCAGGGCTGCTGCTGGACACGGCAGGCACTCGCCTCTATCTATCTCGATCTGTTACTTAACCGCTGCATGTTCAGGCTAGTCCTCATGGGTGATCGGTGACGCCCCCCATTGAACTGTCGCCAGATACTCGCACTTCCGATGAACGTACCCGCACTCGGTCCGGATCAAGTACTCCGCCACGGTCGAAACCGCCCGAAGCGGACACCGGGTTGGTAGGGTCGGCGGTGGCCGTGTCGACAGTGTCACCGGCTCCGTTGTTGTTGGCTGGTGCGGGTAACGACGCGGGTAGCGTCTCGGTGCCGTGGCGCCACAGTCGCGCGTAGCGCCCGTCCGCGTCGAGCAGGTCGGAATGGGTGCCCTGTTCGACGATCCGGCCGCCGTCGAGCACGACGATGCGGTCGGCGCGGGCGGCGGTGGCCAACCGGTGCGCGACGACGAAGGTCGTTCTGGGGCGGGCGAGTCGTTCGCTCGCGGCCAGGACGAGGGACTCGGTCGCCGGGTCGAGCGCGGCCGTCGCCTCGTCGAGCAGCAGGATGTCCGGGGCGACGAGTTCGGCGCGGGCCAGGGCGATGAGTTGGCGTTGCCCGGCCGAGAGTCCCTGCCCACGTTCGCCGACCTGGTGGCGGAAGCCAGCGGGCAGCGTGGCGACCATCGGCAGCGCGCCGACCGCGCGGACCGCCGCCTCGACCGCCGCCGGATCGGCAGGGGTGTCGGTGTCGGTGTCGGTGTCCCGCTCGCCCACTGAATCGTTCTCTGAACCGGTGCGGACGTCGGTGTGGGCGTCGGTGCGGTAGGCGTAGGCGACGTTGCTCGCCACGTCCCCGGTGAACAGGTGGGCCTCCTGCGGGACGACCCCGAGGTGCTGGCGGTAGGTGGTCGGGTCGTAGTCGCGGATGTCGACGTCGTCGACGAGCACCCGGCCGCCGGTGGGGTCGTAGAAGCGGGCGATCAGCTTCACGACGGTGGACTTGCCGGCGCCGGTCGGGCCGACCAGGGCGATGGTCTCCCCCGGGGACACCGACAGGGTCAGGCCGGTGACGGCGTCGGTCGTGGCGCCCGCGTAGCGGAAGGACACGTCGTCGAGGGCGACCGCGCCGGTGAGCGTGGCCGGTACCGGGGTGGGGCGGGCCGGCGGTTCGACCGACGACGGGGTGGCCAGCAGGTCGGCGATGCGGCGCAGGCCGACGCGGGCCTGCTGGTAGCCGTCGAAGACACCGGAGAGTTGTTGTACCGGCGCGAAGAACAGGTTCAGGTAGAGCATGAAGGCCAGCAGGATGCCCGGGGTGAGGGTGCCGGCGGCCACCCGGGTGGCGCCGACGGCGAGCACGGCCGCCTGGGCGACCCCGGCCAGCAGCGCCACGAAGGGGAAGTAGGTCGCCACGTAGCGTTGGGCGCGCAGCCGGGTGCGGCGGTAGGTGTCGCTGCGCTGCTCGAACGCCTTGGCCGAGTGCTCCTCGCGGGTGAACGCCTGGGCGACGCGCAGGCCGGAGACGTTCTCCTGCATGTCGGCGTTGACCGCGCTGACCTGTTCCCTGGCCTGCGTGTAGGCCACTGTGGACAGTCGCTGGAAGATGACGGTGGCGATCACCAGGACCGGCAGCACGGCCAGCGCCACCAGCGCCAGGCCGGGGTCGGTGACCAGCAGGGCGACGGTGATCGCCACGACGGTCAGGATGCTGGCCAGCGCGCTGCTCAGCCCGGTCTGCAGGAACGTGGACAGCGCGTCGACGTCGGTGGTCATCCGGGTCATGATCCGGCCGGCCATCTCGCGCTCGAAGTAGTCCAGGCCCAGGCGTTGCAGGTGGGCGTAGCTGCGCACCCGCAGCAGGTACAGCAGCCGTTCGCCCAGGCGCGCGGTGAGCACGGTGGACGCGGCGGTGTTGACGAACGCGATCGCCACCACGACGGCGGCCACGGCGGTGACCGTCCACAGGGCGGTGGCGTCGCGGTGGACCACGCCGTTGTCGACGCCGGCCCTGACCAGCGTCGGCAGGGCCATGGTCAGCACGGCGTCGAGGATGACCAGCGCGGCGACCACCGCCAGCGGCAGGCGGACCAGCGTCAGCAGCTTGCGCAGCCGGAAGCCGGGGTCGGGGGCGGTCGGGTCCTCGCCGTGCAGGTGCGGGACCTCGCCGGCCGGTGGCAGGGCACGTACCCGTGCCAGGAGCTCGGGGGTCGCGGCCGCGCCGGACAGGGCCCCGGACAGCCCGCCGCCGCCCATACCGCCACGGCCGGGCCGGGGCCCGGTCACCGACGTCGCGGCGGTCCGGGCGCCGGCCCCGGCACTGGCCGCGACCTCGGGCTCGTCGGGGTTGTCGTCGGGGGCCGGCCACAGCGCCGGGGTGAAGCCCTCCGGACCCGGGGTCAGGTCGGCGGCGGCGCGGCGGGTCGGGTCCTCGATGGCCTCGCCGGGGCCGGCCAGCAGGGCCCGGTACAGCTCGCAGCGGTCGGTCAGCTCCTCGTGGGTGCCGGTGTCCACGACCGTGCCCTTGTCGAGCACGGCGATCCGGTCGGCCAGGGCCAGGGTGGAGCGGCGGTGGGCGATCAGCAGCGTGGTGCGGTCGCGGGTGACCGCGCGCAGCGTGTCGTGGATGGCGGCCTCGGTGGCGGTGTCGACCGCCGAGGTCGCGTCGTCGAGGACCAGCACCCTCGGGTCGGACAGCAGCGCCCGCGCCAGCGCCACCCGCTGGCGCTGCCCGCCGGACAGGGTCAGGCCGCGCTCGCCGACGACGGTGTCGTAGCCGTCGGGCAGGGCGGAGATGAACTCGTCGGCCTGGGCGGCGCGGGCGGCGGCCCGGACCTCCTCGTCGCCGGAGCCGGGCCGGCCGTAGGCGATGTTGGCGCGCACGGTGTCGGAGAACAGGAACGCCTCCTCGAACACCACGCCGACCGTGCCGCGCAGCGACGCCATCCGCAGGTCGCGCACGTCGACCCCGGCGACGGACACCGAGCCACCGTGCACGTCGTAGAAGCGCGGCAGCAGCAGCGAGACCGTCGACTTGCCGGAGCCGGCCGTGCCGACCAGGGCGAGCGTCTCGCCGGGGCGCACGCGCAGGGAGATCCCGTCGAGCACCGGCTCGCTGCGGGTGTAGCCGAAGCGCACGTCGTCGAGGCGGACCTCGACCGGGCCGGCCGGCACGTCGACCGCGTCGGGCTTGTCGGTGACCGTGGGGTTGGAGTCGATCAGCTCGTAGACCCGTTCGACGCCGGCCCTGGCCAGCTGCACGTTGACCAGCAGGCTGGAGATCATCCTGGTGGGGCCGACGAGGTTGGCGACATAGCTGGCGAAGGCCAGGAACGTGCCGAGGGTGACCTGCCCGTTCATCGCCAGGAAGCCGCCGAGGGCCAGCACCGCGACCTGCCCGGCGGCCGGCATCGCCACCATCGTGGCCGCGGGTCGGGAGGTGAGCGCGGCGGTGCGCATCCGCTCGCCGAACAGCGCCCGCGCGGTCCGTTCGAGGCGGCGGATCTCCCGCGACTCCTGGCCGAAGCCCTTGACCACCCGCACGCCGGTGACGGTCTCCTCGACGTGCTGGGCGAGGTCGGCGGCGCGTTGCTGGGCGGACCAGGACGCGGGGAACAGCGTGTGCCGGCTGCGCACCGCGACCATGGCCACGACCGGTGTGATCACCAGCGCGATCAGCGTGAGCAGCGGCGAGAGCCACAGCATCGCGCCGAGCGCGCACAGCGCGAACACGACCGTGCCGATGGACAGCGGGACCATCATCAGCAGGCCCTGCACGAGTTGCAGGTCGGTGATGGAGCGGGAGACGACCTGGCCGGTGCGCAGCACGTCCTGTTTGGCGCCGTCGAGGCGCTGCACGGCGGCGAACACCTGCTGGCGCAGGTCGTGCTGGACGTCCAGCGCCAGCCGCCCGCCCAGGTAGCGGCGGACGAACGCGGTGCCGAACGTGGACAGCTCCATGACCAGCAGCGCGGCCACGAGCCAGCCCAGCCGCGAGGTCACGCCGTCGACGGCGTCGTCGACGACGAACTTGACCAGCAGCGGACCGGCGGCCTGGAAGCCGACGCCGACGACCGAGGACAGCACGGACAGCACGACCAGCCGCCGGTGCCGCCAGCAGGTGGCGGTCAGCCGGCGGATCCAGCCTGGCGAGGGTTCGACGGTCGTCTCTGGCACGGGATCCAGATTAGGTCGAACCCCCGACAAGCCTCTGGAGTTGTCCACAGGGGTGACGCCGAACGGGCGTCAGAGGTGCGTCAGGTGATGTCGCGCTTGTTGTTGCGCACGATGCCGAAGCCGAAGAACAGCGTGGTCCAGCCCAGGAAGATCAGCCCGGAGATCCAGGTGGAGAACGCGCCGGGGGCACCGGCCGCCGCCCGGACCGCCATGTCGAAGGCCTCCTTCTCGGTCTCGCTCGGGTTGCCGCCACCGATCTCGACGATCTGGTTGTACAGCAGTTCGGCGGCCGTGGAGCCGGTCAGCCCGTTGGCCGAGCCGTTGGGCAGCACACCGGCGACGTTGGAGCCCTCGCTGGACACCCACAGGATCAGCTCGGAGACCGGGCCGACCAGCGCCGCGTACAGCAGCAGGATGACCAGGGTGGCCACCGGCGAGCCGAGCAGCGCGCCGACACCCATGCCCAGCAGCGTCCACAGCATGCAGGCCAGGACACCGGTGAGCAGGATGAGGATCCAGTCGCCGGCGTCGGGCACCAGGTCGCCGCCGCTGCCGATCAGCACGCCCAGGCTCGCCGCACCGGCGACGACCAGGCCGTAGATGACGCCCCACAGCGTGTACACGATGGCCTTGGCGCCGAGCACCGACGAGCGGCTGGCGGCGGTCAGGAAGCTGGTGGTGATCGTCTTGCGGTTGATCTCGCTGGCCAGCGCGAGCGCGCCGAAGACCATCGGGAACAGCGTCGCGAAGTTCATCGCCCTGGTCAGGGCGATCGAGTTCACCGCGATCTCGGTCTCGGAGATGGAGACGTTGAGGGCGTCGCCGATGTCGTTGGCGATGTCGGTGAAGGCCAGCGAGGACAGCCAGGCCCAGCCCAGCGCCAGCGCGATGGCCGGGATGAGCAGCGCCCACCACAGCCGGGTGGTGAGGATCTTGAGGAACTCGGCCCTGATCAGGTTGCCCATCAGGCGTTACCTCCGATTCCACCCTGACCGGGCTGCTGGTCCTGCGGTGGCTCAGGGGCCTGGGGTGGCTGCGTTTGCTGGGGTGGTGGGGTCTGTTGCGGCGGCTGCACCGGCTGGGGCTGCTGCGGCTGTTGAGGTTGCTGCGGTTGCTGTTGCTGGGGCTGGCCCCACGGGTTGGGCTGCTGGGGCTGACCCCACCCGCCGGGCGGGGTGCCCTGCTGCGGCGCCATCGGCTGTTGCTGCTGGTAGCCGGGCGGCGGTGCGGTGTACCCGGACTGCTGACCCGGCTGCTGGTAGGGCTGCTGCTGGTAGCCCTGGGGTTGCACGGGTTGGGCGTAGCCGCCGGGGGCGGCGCCGTAGCCGGGCGGCGGCTGCTGGGCCAGGCCGGGGGCGGCGTACTGGCCGCTGGTCAGGCGGAAGAACAGCTGTTCGAGGTCGGCCCGCTCCTCCTGCACGCCGTAGAGCGCGACGCCGGCCTTGGCGGCGATGTCACCGATCTGCTGGACGGTGGCGCCGACGACCGACACCTTGTTGTCCGGCAGCGGCGTGACGTTGGTGATCTTCTCCTCGTACAGGGCCGCGACCAGCTTGTTCGGGTTACCCGGCTGCACGATGACCCGGCTCTCCTGCGAGTTGCGCAGGTCGTCGAGCTTGCCGTAGTACATCGTCTGGCCGTGGCTGATGATCACGACCTGGTCGATGGTCTGCTCGACCTCGGCCAGCAGGTGGCTGGAGATCAGCACCGTGCGCCCGCTGGCCGCGAAGGCCTTGAGGAACGTACGCAGCCAGGCGATGCCCTCGGGGTCAAGGCCGTTGGCCGGCTCGTCGAGCACCAGGACCTGCGGGTCGCCGAGCAGCGCGGTGGCCAGCGCCAGGCGCTGCTTCATCCCGAGGGAGAACCCGCCGGCCGCGCGGGTGCCGGCGGCGCCCAGCCCGACCAGGTTCAGCTTCTCGTCGGCCTGGTGCTGGGGCACGCCCATCGCCGCGCAGTACACCCGCAGGTGGTCGCGCGCGCTGCGGGTCGGGTGGAACCCCTGGGCCTCCAGCACGGCACCGACCACGCGGGCCGGGTTGCCCAGCTGGTGGAAGGGCGCGCCGTTGATGGTCGACCAGCCGGCGGTCGGCGTGACCAGGCCGAGCATCATCCGCAGGGTCGTGGTCTTGCCGGAGCCGTTCGGGCCGAGGAACCCGGTCACCGAGCCCGGCTCGACCTGGAAACTCAGGTTCTGTACCGCGGCCACCGGACCGAAGTTCTTGGTCAGGTTCTGTACCACGATGCGGCCGCTTCCGTCGTGCACTGGCCCCTCCTGCCTGCCGAGTCGTGCGGGCCATCTTGCCCCATGGGTTTCGTCCGGTGGGGTGAACCGGTCGGTTCGACACGACATCGGTGTTGGCAGGCCGGCGGGCGGGTCGGGGAACGCCGACGGGCGCCCGCCCAGGACGCCCCGCCCGACCGTGTCCAGCGTGATGTCCAGCGTGGTGTCCACCGCGGTGACCGTCGCGCCCTGCCCGGGCCGACGGGGTGGGCGGCGGTGTCAGGCGGGGCCGCGTCGGGTGCGACGCGGGAGGCTCTCGCCGAGCAGTTGTTCGTGGGCGGTGCGCCACACCGGGCACGGCCAGCGGCGGGCCAGCAGGCCGGGCCGGCAGGCGGCGCAACGGCCGGACTCGTCGGCGTGGTGGGCGCGCAGCAGGCGGCGCCAGCCGTCGGCTAGGCGGTTCAGCTCGGCGCGGGCGAGCGGGAGCAGGGTGGCGGGGTCGGCGTGGCCGGCGGCCCGGTCGAGCAGGTCGAGCCGGTGCAGCACGGCGGCGCGCAGGACGTCGTTGCCGGGGGAGCCGCCAGGGGCCGGGAGCAGGGAGGTCACGGGTCAGCTGGCCCGACGGGCTCGTCGGGTGCGGGTGGCGGCCTGGTCCAGGGCGATGCTCAGGCCCCTGGCCTGGTTGGCGGAGAGCACGGCGGCTGCCCCCGGCGGCGGGACCAGCACCACGTGCTCGTCCTCGACCAGCAGGGTCAGGGCGCGGTCCCGACCGAACGGGTCGTGGCAGCGAACGGACCATCGTGGTTCAGTCACGTACCCCCATCGGCCCCCGCCGTGATCGACCGAAGTGGTAACGACGAGCTTCACTCCAATGCCGGCATTCTCACTCGATCGAGCGGTCGTGTCTCCACTCCGGTAGCAAGTTGCTGATCGCATACTCGTGAACGATCCTCGGGATCCGGGCCTCATTCGGTCCAAAGAAACGAAACTCGCCGACCCCCGGTATGTGTCGACAGGCCCGCAATCGCATATCCTTGACGTGGCGGCCCGCTCCCAGTGACCCCCAGGCTGGTTGAGCGGGCCGCCGCCTAGCTCCGCCTGTTCAGTCGTTGTGACGACTTTCCCCCTCTCCTTGTACGACCTGGGGGGCGACCCCCCAGACCCCCACGGTGCGAGCTTCTGCTGACCCAGCGTGGTTGTCATCGCTTTGACCAGCGGGTTCTTGCCGCTCAGCGACCTTTCAGCGACCGTCTTCCCCGTGGGTTGGGTGCTTCTGTCGCTGTGGCTGTCGTGTTGTGTGGGTGAAAAGAGACCGGTGTGTCTGGGGTGGTTGTGGGGGTTGGTGGTGGGGTCGAGGTAATGGGGGACGGGGGCGTACCCCCTACTCGGTAAGTGGTAGTGGATGGGGGGCTGGGTGTCTCCTTTGAGGGGTTTGGCTGAAGTTTGGGTTGAGGGTGGGTGGAGCGCTTGATCGATTCTGTCGGGTGTGGTGGGGGTGAAGTGTTTGTGCTGGTCAGTTCGGTGGGCGGACGTTTGTGTGCGCTGGGTGAGTAATTTTAGATGTCTGTTATGGGGGTGTTGTCTGATTTGCTGGGAGCGTGATTGTTTGTGTCCCAACCCCGGTTGACCTGGGGTTTCGGTGGCCGGGGTTGGGAGACGGGGGTGGGTTTTCTGGTGTGCTACAGGGGAAAGAAAGGGGTTTTGGGGTGGGGTAAGCGATTTCCTGAGATTTTTGGGGAATGGGGGGAAGTGTTTCGGGTGGCGGGGTGGGAATGTTGATTAGTTGAGGAAATTGGTCAACGGGGTGTGGGGGAGGTCGTGGGCCTCGGCCACCGGGGCGTTGGTCAGGGCGTTGGCGTGGGTGTTCAGGCCCGGAGCGAGGACGGGGTCGTCGGACAGGGCCCGGTGCCAGCCCTTGTCGGCGATCGCCAGCGCGTACGGGAGGGTGACGTTGGTGAGGGCGTAGGTACTCGTGCGGGGAACGGCGCCCGGCATGTTGGCCACGCAGTAGAAGACCGACTGGTGGACCTCGTAGGTCGGCGCGTCGTGCGTCGTGGGGTGGGAGTCGGCGAAACAGCCGCCCTGGTCGATCGCGATGTCCACCAGCACCGAGCCGGGACGCATCTGCTTGACCAGATCGTTGCTGATCAGCTTGGGGGCCCGGGCGCCGGGAACCAGGACCGCGCCGACGACCAGATCGGCCTCGGTCGCGGCCTCCTCCACCGCGTAGGTGTTGCTCGTGACCGTGCGCAGCCGGCCCCGGTACTGGTGGTCGATCTGGCGCAGGCGGTCGACGTTGGTGTCCAGGACCTGGACGTCGGCGCCCATCCCGACCGCCATCGCGGCGGCGTTGACACCGGCCACACCGCCGCCGATGACCACCACCCGCGCCGGCAGGACACCGGGCACACCGCCGGGCAGCACACCCCGCCCACCCGACGGGCGCATCAACGCGTACGCGCCGACCTGCGGGGCCAGCCGGCCGGCGACCTCGGACATCGGAGCCAGCAGCGGAAGCGCGCCGGACGCCGTCTGGACCGTCTCGTAGGCGATCGCCGTCGTCCCTGACTCCATCAACGCCCTGGTCAGCGGCTCGTCGGCGGCCAGGTGCAGGTAGGTGAACAGGACCTGGCCCGCCCGCAGTCGCGGGTACTCCTGGGCCACCGGCTCCTTCACCTTCAACACCAGGTCGCCCTCGGCCCACACGTCGTCGGCGTGCGGCAGCACCCGCGCGCCGGCCGCCTGGTACTCGTCGTCGGAGATCGCCGAACCGAGGCCGGCGTTCGCCTCGACCAGGACCTCATGGCCGTGGGTCACCAACTCGTGCACGCCGGCCGGGGTCAACGCCACCCGGTACTCGTTGTTCTTGATCTCGCGGGGAACGGCGACCTTCACGACTTCCTCCCGATTGCGCCAGATGGGTGTCTCAGACCACAGTGGAGTAACGATGTGTCCACCGTCATCGTCCTGAGGGCACCATGATGCGCTGGTTCGCTCGTGCCACGGGCACAGCCGGCCTGGAGACCTACCCCCAGCGCAACGCCGTCAGTTGGGTGAGCAGCGCCAGGCGGACGTCCGGGTCCTCCAGGTCCACGGCCACCAGCTCGGTCAGCCGGGCCACCCGGTACCGCAGCGTGTTGGGGTGGATCCGCAGCGCTCGGCTCGCCGCCCGCGGATCCCCGGGGTGACGCAGCCACTCGTACAGGGTGTCCACGTAGGAGGTACCCGAACCCTCGTCCTGCGCGCGCAGCAACGGCAGTGGGCCGAACTCGATCGCGCCCGCCCCGGTGGCGGCGACCGCCGCGCGGTGCAGCACCAGCACCGGCCAGGCCTGCTCGTGACTGGTCATCGGGCCGGGCACCAGGCCGGCGCGCAGCAGCGCCAGCAGTTCCTCGGCCCTGGCCCGGGACTCGGCCAGGTCAGCCAGCCGCACCGGTGGACCGGCCGCGACCAGCGGCGGCGTGCGGTCCCCGGCGAGCGCGGCCCGCAGCGAGGGCCAGCCGCCGTCACCGTCGCGGTCGGGGACCACCGCGTAGAGCACGTCCCGCAGCTCGGCGACCGCCGGGTGGCGGCCGACGCCGGTGGTGATCCGCTCCCACAGCGCCAGCCGCTGGCCCTCGGCGCCCAGCGTGTCCTGGGTCTGGGCGGCGATGGCCACCACCCGGTGCGGCACGTCGGCCAGGTTCAGCTCGGCCGCCGCCAGCCGCACACTGCCCTGCCCGTCGAGCACCGAACGCACCAGCTCGGCCGAGCGGCGGCGCTCGGCGTCCTCGGTCGCCCGGCGGCGCAGCAGGTGCAGCGCCACCACCGGTGCGGTGTCGGCGAACGCGGCGGCCCGCTCGTCGGACACCGGGCCGGGGACCACCGCCCACATCGAGCCGAGCAGCTCGCCGCCCATCCGGATCGGCACGATCAGCCGGGGCAGCGTCCCGTCCTTCTGCGCCGGCACGAAGATCGTCGTGCGGCCCCGGGACAGCTCGCGGAACACGCCCCGCGAGCGGAACCTGGCCAGCACGTCGTCGGGCACCCGGCGGCCCATGATCGTCGAGACGCGCGCCGGGTCGGTGCGGTCCTGGCGCGCCGAGTAGGCCAGCACCCGGGAGTTCGCGTCCTCGATGGTCACCGGCGCGTCGATCACCGAGGCCGCCGCGTCGGCCAGCCGGAACAGGTCGCCGAGACCGCCGGAGGGCGCGTCCCCCAGCTCGGACTCGTCGGCGGCGGCGTCGAGCACCGACCGCAGCAGCCACACGACCTGCGCCCAGGCGGCGCTCGTGTGCACCTCGACCAGCGCCAGCTGGCAGGTGCGGATGGCGTCACGGACCGCGGCCCTGGTCGGCAGCGGCGGCTTGAGCAGCACGGCCGCCGCGCCCTGCGCACCGCAGTGGCGGACCAGCTCGACCGCGTCCCGGGCGGTGCGCACCGACACGCCCAGGACCAGGTCGCCGTCACCGACCTGGTCCCGCCGCCCCGGCTCGGCGATCACCACGTCGCTCACGTGCTGGTCGGCGCCACCGAGACGCACGTGCAGCAGCGTCGGGCCGACCCGGTCCACGACGCCCTGCACGGTGATCACCGGTTCATCCTGCCCCGCCGGCCACCAGGTACGCGCGCACGATCGTCACCTCGACGCTCGTGTCCCCGGTGCGGGCCGACGCCCGCAGCGACACCGCGCCGCCGGCCGGCTGGTCCAGCCGGACCGCGCCGCCGACCACCGGCACGGCCCGCCAGGACGCGCCGTCGTCGTGGGACACCGCGACGGTGAGCCGGTGTGGCCGGACCGGGCGGCCGTCGGCGCCGGTCAGCACGACCGGCACCGTGAACCGGCCGGCCGGGGCGGTCCCGTCCTCGGTCACCGCCGGGCGGAAACCGAGGGTGGGCAACGGGATCCGCCGGCTGTCGGGGGTGTGCGCGGAGCGGAACGTCCAGGCCGCGTCGACCCGCGTGCTGGTCGGGAACCCGGACCGGGTGGCGGTGGTCGTCAGCCGGTAGGTGCCCGGCTCGGGCGGCACCAGGTACTGCCCACCGCCGGCCCACGGCTGTTCGTCGATCAGTGAGCCGTCGCGGTGGAGCGCCGAATGGCCGGAGTCGTACGTGGAGTCACCGGTGTTCCCGGCGGTATCACCGAAAAGAGGGATGGCTGCGGTGAGCCAGTCGCCGGTGCGGGACACCCCGGGCATGGCGTGGCGCGAGGGCGGCAGCGCCGGCCCGATCACCGGGTGGCCCAGCGTCAGCCGGTACGCCCGGCCGGCCAGGTAGTGCCGTTCGCCGGTCGTCAGGACGGTCGCGCCGCCGGAGGTCTCCTGGTCGAGGGAGGCGCTCCACTCGGCGCCGCTGTTGACGTGAACGACCCGGTCGGCCGGAAGCTCCGGCAGGTCCACCCGCACCCCCATGGGCGCTCCGTCGTGGATCGGGTCGAAGCCGCCGGGCGGCGAGGGCCGCAGCAGCAGCGCCCCCAGCGCGCCAGGGGCCGCCGGGACCAGCCGGAGGGTGATCTCGGCGAGGTCGCTCCGGCGCACGGTCTCGGTCAGCCCGGTGGACGCGCGACCCAGCAGGAACCACGACAGGTTGTACCGCAGGTCGCCCCACTGGCCGGTCATCCAGGTGATCACCGAGTCGTCGTCGAGCACCGGGCCGGCGTGCGCGACCGCGAGGTCGGCCGGCGAGCCGAACATCACCGAGTGCGAGTTGGACTCCCCGTTCGGCCGCTTCGCCGCGTAGCCGATGTCGAACCCGTCCGGCGACACGTCCTCCGGCAGGGTGACGTCGACGGGTCGGGCGGTCCGTGCGTCGAGCGTGATCCGGGTGTCCCGCGAGACCGTCAGCCCGGGGTGGGTCACCAGCAGGTAGCGGCCGGTCTCGGGGTCGCGCACGGTTGCCTTCACCGGGGTCAGCCCGGCCCGCATCCTGGTCTCGACGGTGCCGTCCGGGTCGTACAGGAACTCGAAGCCGATCTCGCCGAAGCCCATCCGCAGCACGTCGTAGTTGGTGGCCGGGCGCCCGTCCGGCCCGATCACCTCGATCGTCACGTCGTAGCTCTCCGGCTCCCACTCGACGCCCACCGGCGTGCGCACCGACATCCCGTCCGCCGACGCGACGATCGTCCCCGACGAGGTCCCCGGCGCGGCGGTCACGGTCACCGGTGCCGACCCGCCGGCCGGCACCCGCACCCGCTCGGCACCCAGGGCGAACCCGGCGACGGCCAGGTCGAGGGTGATCTCGGTGTCGCCGTCGTTGTGGTAGGTCAGGGTCCGGGTGACCGGCCCGTCGTGGGGCCAGCGCTCGACGCCGAAGTCGAGCGTCGCCGGGGTGGCGTACACGCCGGCGGACAGCGCCCGGGGCACGTCGACCTGCCCTGCGCCCTGCGAGAACACGTCCGCGTCGCTGGTCGGCACGGCCGACCCGGTCAGCGCGGTGCGCAGCCGCTCGCCGGTCCAGCCGGGGTGCTTCTCGGCCAGCAGCGCCGCCGCGCCGCTCACGTGCGGGGCGGCCATCGAGGTGCCGGACATGGTCTCGTACCCGCCGCCGGGCGCCGCCGCCGTGATGTCCACGCCGGGGGCGGTGATCTCCGGTTTGACGACGTTGTCCAGACCGGGGCCCCGGCTGGCGAAGTCCGCGACGACGCCGTCGAGGTCGACCGCGCTGACCGCCAGGGCGGCGGCCGCGCTGGCCGGCGAGTCGATCGTGCGCGGCCGGTAGGAGTTGCCGGCGGCGGTCACGAACAGCATGCCGTGTTCGGCGGAGAGCCGGTTGACGGTCTGCTCCAGCGGGTCGATCCCGGGGGTGTCCTCGCCGCCCAGGCTCAGGTTGACGATCCGCGCGCCGTGCTCGGCGGCCCACTCCATCCCGGTGATGATCGACGAGTCGCTGCCCCAGCCGTTGTCGTCGAGGACCTTGCCGTCCAGCAGTCGCGCGCCCGGCGCGACGCCCCGGTACCGCTCGCCGGCGCCGGCCACGGTCGACGCGACGTGGGTGCCGTGCCCGGCGCGGTCGGTGTTGTCCGGCGAGTCGCTGAAGTTGGCCTCGGCGACCTCACGCCCGGCCAGGTCGGGGTGGGTCTGGTCGACGCCGGTGTCCAGCACGGCGACGGTGACGCCGGCGCCGGTCAGCCCGGCCGCCCACGCGGCCGGCGCGCCGATCCGGGGCACGCTGCGGTCCAGGCTCACGTGCCGCCGGCCGTCGAGCCAGACCTTGCGTGCGGCGCCCAGGGCCGACCAGTCGCGGCCGTCGGTGTGCACCGAGGTCAGCCCCGGCAGCCGCCGGTGCACGGTGAGCCCGGCCGTCGGTCCCTCGACCAGCAGCGGGACCGTGTCGCGGTAGCCCGACGCGCGTAGCAGCGCCACGTCGAACAGTCGGGGGTCGAGCCGGTCGGTGGCGAGGCGGCGGGCGGCGTCGTCCGGAACGACGTGGGTGGTGCCGTCGCGGCGCAGCACGTGGATCGGGACGTGCTCGCGCCCGGCGCCGGGCAGCACGTCGAGGACCTCGTCGTGCTCGCCGAGGACGACCCGGTCGCCGGTGATGAGGGTGACGGTGCCGGTGGGTGTGGTGGTGGCCGTCGCGGGTGCCGGTAAGCCGGACAGGGCGACGGCGGCGGCGGTCAACGTGATGACGATGCGCATGTGTTCTCCCCAGGTGGTCAGTCGTCGTGCCGGGCGACCAGGGCTCGCAGGGCGGCGATCTCGTCGGCCAGCGCGGTGCGGCCGGCGCGGGTGATGCTCACCCAGGTCCTGGGCCGGCGGCCGTCGTAGCCCTTCTCCATGTCGAGCAGGCCGGCGTCGACCAGGACCGTCAGGTGGCGGGACAGGTTCCCGCCGGTGAGGTCGAGGGCTTCCTTGAGGTAGCCGAACTCGACCCGTTTGGACTCGGCGGCGATGGTGAGGATGCCCAGCCGGTGGCGCTGGTGGACGACGTCGTTGAGTCCGTTGGTGGGGTGCTCGCTCATCGGCGGGTTCCGTGGCGGGTCAGCAGGGCGATCACGCCGCCGCCGACCAGCAGCAGGCCGGGGATCAGCAGTGTCTGCCAGGCGTGGACCCGGGCGTCGTGGCCGGCGGGGCCGTACGGGGTCTGCCAGCCGAGGTCGGAGAAGAGGTTGGGCAGGTCCCAGTACCACAGGGAGTGGTTGGCCGGCACCGACGCGATGGTGAACAGGGTCGCGACCACGCCGAGCAGCACGCTGCGTTCCCACCAGGCCAGGGCGAGCAGGCCGACGGCGATCACGATCAGTTGGGTGAAGCTCCTGAAGTACACGCACAGCGCGGCGAACGCGACGGCGGCCAGCAGGGTGCCGGCGGCCATCGCCACGCTGCGCGACCTGGCCGGCCGGGCGGGTCGGGAGCCCCAGCGGAACGTGATGGCCGAGAGCGCCGCCGCGCCGAACAGGATCGGCAGGTTGAGCCAGGGTGCGGAGTAGAGCCCCAGGTCGGCGCTGAGCGTGAGCCGCAGCAGGTCCGGTCCGACCAGCAGCCCGGCCAGCGCCACCCCGGCGGCGATCAGGGTGACCGACAGGTCGGCCTCGACCCCGAGCCGGCGCGCCCGGTGCCGGTACCACCAGGCGGTGGCGGCGAACCCGCCGACGATCACCGTGACCCAGTAGTACCCGACCAGCCACGGGTCCTCGACGTTGGTGGGGGCCGGGGTGAACTGCGGGAACGGGCCGGTCGGGGCGGGGATGAAGTAGCTGCCGTCCCCTTGCTGGATCACCGTCGTGAACGGGCTGTAGAGGACCGGCGCGACCAGGATCAGGCCGCCGAACAGCAGCAGTGGGAAGGCGAAGCCGCGCCGGTCGGCCCGGGTGCGGTCGCGCAGCGTGCGTAGGTCACCGAGTAGTTCCTGGGGTTCGGTCATTGTTCCCCCAACTTGCTTGTCATGCACACAGGTTTGCATTGCAAACCTCAGGGCGTCAAGAGGCACCGATCGGAACCGGGTGGCTCAGGACAGGGCGCTGGTGATCCAGCCGGCGACCGGGACGTCGCGGGTGTCGCACTCCTCGAACAGGCGGATCGTCCAGCGCAGGGCCTGGATCATCAGCGTGACCATCTCCGCCGGGGCCGCGTTGGCCAGCGCGATCTCGATGTGGGTCCGCGCGGCCTCGCGGTCGCCGTGGACCTCGGCCAGCAGGGTCCGCACGGCCGTGCGCACCGGCGGGTCGGCCTCGTCGATCGGGATCTCTCGGCCGTAGTCGTCGTAGACCTGCATCTTGACCGGGGGTGGGCCGCCGAGCGGGCCGAGGCCGTCCTTGTTCAGCGCGGTGACCATCGCGCTGCACTCCTGGAACAGCAGGAGCATCACGTCCTGCGCGTCCGCCTGGTGTGTCGGGTTCGCCGCGACAGCCTCGGAGACCCGGTCGACCGCGCCCTCCTCCGAACCGGCGTTCATCGCCGCGAGCGCGAGGCGCGCGGTGTCGACGATGCGCTGCCGGTTCTCCGGATCGGGTTGCGGGTCCACTGCCCCATCTTCCATCAATGTCGGTCGAACTGGACTCAACTGGTGACGACGCGTTTGCTCGGGTCCGGCAGCGTGGCCAGGTCCTCGGCGCTCACCGCGGCCCCGAACAGGCCGCCCTGCGCGGTGACCGCGCCCACCGAGGTCCACCAGCGGACCTCCGCCGCGACCCGCTGGTCGAGCACCGAGCACTCACGTCCGCTCTCGACGATCGTGCGCACCAGCCGCGCCACCTCCGTCCGCAGAACCTCACTCGTCCCCACCTGGCCGGCGTCCCCGATCCCGACCCGCGACAGCGTCACCGACCGCACCGGCGAGGCCGCCATCAGCTCCAGCTCCCTCGGCCCGCCCTGGAACCCGCACAGCCCGGTCGACACGCCGATGTCGGCCAGCACGTCCAGGTTGTCCCGCGCGTCGCCGACGTCGTCGAGCAGCGCGCCGGTGTGCAGCGAGACCTCCAGCAGGCTCGGCGCGTCCACCCCGCGCAGCGCCCGGTCCACCGCGCGGGACAGGTCCGCGTCGCCGGACTGCGCGCGGGTCAGCTGCACCCGCACCAGCGGCCCGGTCACGTCACCGAACAGCTCCCGCAGCCGCGGCAGGTGCTCGCACGCCTGCGCCAGCAGCAACGGACCCAGCGCCAGCGACAGGCCGGTGCGCTCGGCCAGCTCCGTACAGAACCGGTGGTCGTACACGACGTCCTCGCCGCGCTCCCACACCAGGACCGGCCGCGCGGCGACCACCGGGCCGCTGCCGACCTCCGGACCAAGGGCCACCACCGGCTCGTAGCCGACGGTCAGCTGGCCGGTCTCCCACGCCGAGGGCAGCTCCGCGGCCAGCGCGTCCCGCTCACGGGCCTGCCGGTCCTCCTGCTCGTGGTAGCCGGCCCACTGCCGGCGGCCGGTCGCCTTGGCCTTGCGCAGCGCGGTGTCGGCCGCGCGGAACAGCTCGGCCGGCGCCAGGTCACCGGCCCGGCAGCGGATCGCGCCGACCCCGGCGCCGATCGCCACACCGCGCCCGTCGAGGTAGTCCGGCTCGGCCAGCTCCTCGTTGATCCGCTCGATCAGCTCGCCGATGTCCGGGGTGGCCGGCCGGTCCTCGATCAGCACCGCGAACTCGTCGCCGCCCAGCCGGGCGACCATCGCCCGCTCGTCGGACACCGCGGCCTCCAGCCGCCGGCCGATCGTGCGCAGCAACCGGTCGCCGGCCTCGTGGCCCAGGGCGTTGTTCACCATCGCGAAGCCGTCCAGGTTCACGAAACACAGCGTCACCGGCGCGTCCGGCGCGGCCTGGCCCAGCGTGGTCTCCAGTTTGGACTGGAAGTGCTGGCGGTTGGGCAGCCCGGTCAGCGCGTCGTGCAGCAGCTGGTGGCCCAGCCGGTCGCTGAGCAGCTGGAGTTCGCTGACGTCCTGGACCATCGTCACGAAGAACGCCGGGGCGCCGGAACCGTCGCGCAGCAAGGAGATCGCGACGTAGGCCCACGCGGTCTCGCCGTCGCCGGTGCGCAGCCGGCGCTGCTCGTGCACCCGCTCGACCTCGCCGTCGAGCACCCGCCGGTAGGACTCGGCCAGGTCGCCGGGCACCGGGCGCGGACCGGACAGCCCGGCGGTGGGCATCGGGTCCTCGGTGACGAAGAACTCCGGCAGCATGCGCCCGGCCAGGCGCACCGGCGGGCAGACCAGGATCCGGCTCAGCGCCGCGTTGGTCTCCACGCACATGCCGTTGAGGTCGGTGATCGCGATGCCGACGGCCGAGGCGGTGAACACCTCGCGGAAGCGGTTCTCGGTGGCGCGCAGGTTGTGTTCGGCGCGCACCATCGCGTTGAACAGCGCCTGTTTGAGCCGTTCCTGCTGGCTGAGGGTGTAGTTGCGCAGGCCGTCGGCGAACCCGGCGGACATCGCGCCGAGCAGCGCGACGGTCCGCCTGGCCAGCTCGCTGTCGGGCGAGTCGCGCAGGTCGCCGAGCAGTCCCCGGGCGAGCACGTCGATGGTGGCGCGCATGGCGTACGGGTCGATGAAGCCCTCGCCGACCAGCCGGCCGCCGATGCTCGTCCCCACGTTCTGCTGGGCGTCCTCGTCGTCCTGGCGCAGGGCCACCAGCATCTCGTCGACGAGGTCCAGCAGGGAGGACTCGAGGTCGTCGACGGAGCGGGGGATGTAGGCCGACGCGGTCGCCGCGGTCACCCACGCACGCGCCAGCTCCTCCCGGCGCGCGGCCGGGGGTTGGGTGGCTGGTACTGGATTCCTGTCCATCACTCTGAGATCACGACGGTACTAGGAGGGCGCCGATCCCGACAGTGGTCGATCCACTCACCGACCGATCCGGGCGGTCTCACACCTTGCGGGCGACGCCGGCGTAGAGCCCGTCCTTGTCCGGGGTCTGCGCGTCGGACGCCCGCTCGGGACGCCACTGGGAGGTGGTCACCAGTCCCGGCTCGACGAGTTCGAAGTCACCGAACAGTGCGGTGACCTCGTCCCGGTCGCGCGCCATGATCCGGTTCTGTGACTGCTTCATACCCTCGGTGACGTTGGTCAGTTCGAGGAAGTCGTTGGTGAGGTGGGTGATCGCCAGACAGCTGCCCGGGCAGACAGCGTCCCGGTAGGCCCCGAACACCCCGTCGGGGTCGTGTTCGGTCAGGACGTAGTGCCCGATGGTGATGGCCAGAATGCCGATGGGCTGGTCGAAGTCGAGTAACTGTCTGGTGCGCGGGTCCTGCAGGACGAGCAGCGGCTTGACGATGTCCGCGTGCACCATGGCCGCGTTCTCGTTGTCCTTCAGGATGAGCTGGCTGTGCGCGACGGCGACGTGTTCGTTGTCCACGTACACCACGCGCGTGGCCGGGTCGATCTCCTGGGCGATCTCGTGGACGTTGCCGACGGTGGGGATGCCGGAGCCGAGGTCGAGGAACTGGCGGATTCCCTGGTCGAGCATGAAGAGCACGGCCCGGCGCAGGAACGCGCGGTTGACTTGCGCGAACCGCTTCACCTCCGGCTGGACGGCCAGCATCTTCTCCACGAACGCGCGGTCGACGGCGAAGTTGTGGTTCCCGTCGAGCAGGTAGTCGTAGGACCGTGCCGCACTGGGTTTCTCCAGGTCGACAGTGGTCGGAACCCAGTCGGTCTGCTGTGCCACCGTTCACCTCTCCGTTTCGGATCCGTGACCGAAACACTACTGACCGGTGCCTGCCGCCCGGGGGCGGGTTCACTCGGATGTACCAGCGTTTCGGCGCGGCGGAGCCGGGTCGGGATCGGTGCTGATGGCGGGGGTCAGCTGGCGGTGGACAGGTCCGAGTCGGGCAGTCCGGTGGCCATCCCGGCCAGGGCGCCGGTGGCCATCTCGCGCAGCATCGTCGCCATCCGGTCGCGGCCGAGATGGCGGCTGTGCGGGGTGGAGTTGATGAGGCCGAAGGCGGCGTGCGCGGCGGCGCGGGCGGTCGGCTCGTCGAGATCGGGCCAGGCGTCGCGGATCGCCCGCACCCACACCTCGACGTAACGCCGTTGCAGGGCACGGACCCGGCGCCGGTCGGGGTCGGTGAGGTTGCCGAGGTTGCGTTCCTGGACGGTGATCAGCGACGGGTTGTCGAGGGCGAAGTCGACCTGGAAGCGGATCAGTTCGCGCAGGACGTCGGTGGGGGCGGCGGCGTCGCGTCGGCGTTGGCCGCCGTCGAGCAGGGTCTCGCTGATGGAGGTCAGCATCTCGCCGAGCATGGCGTCCTTGCTGCGGAAGTGTCGGTAGAGCGCGGGGCCGGAGACGCCGACGGCGGCACCGATCTCGTCGATGCCGACACCGTGGAAGCCGTGGCGCGCGAACAGTTCCGCCGCCGCTGCGAGGATCTGCTCCCGGCGAGTCACCATCCGCCCAGCCTACCGACCCCCTTAACGACCGCTAACCCCGAGGCGGTACCGGCCTGCCGCTGGGCGGAGCAGTGAGCTGGGCCGAACGCGCCCATCTGGCAACGGTTAACGACTAACGAACTAATTTCCTACTTCGTGTGCGAATGGTGAGATGAGGGGTCGGGATTCCCTGCTGGAGGTAATAATGCGCCTCTCTCGTTCACTCGCCGTGGCTGTGTTCGCGGCCCTTTCGTTAGTCGGAATTGCCGCGCCGGCCTCCGCCGAGGCCGCCGGAAAGTACGTCGCTCTCGGTGACTCCTACGCCTCGGGCACCGGTGCCGGCAGCTACGGCGACTCCGGCGGCTGCAAGCGCAGTGCCAACGCCTACGCACAGTTGTGGGCCAACGCCAACTCCCCGTCGGCCTTCTCGTTCGTCGCCTGCTCGGGCGCGGTGACCTCGGACGTGCTGAACAACCAGGTCAGCGCCCTGACCTCGGACACCGCGCTGGTGACGATCTCCATCGGCGGCAACGACGCCGGCTTCGCCGACGTGATGACCGACTGCAACCTCGGCTCCGACGCCAGTTGCGTGAGCCGCAACAACGAGGCGCAGGCCTTCGCCCGCAACACGCTGCCGGGTCGGCTGGACAACGTGTACGCCCAGATCGACAGCCGGGCGCCGAACGCGCAGGTCGTGGTGCTCGGCTACCCGCACATCTACGAGCTGGGCGGCTCCTGCTCGGTCGGCCTGTCCGAGACCAAGCGCGCGGCCATCAACTCCTCCGCCGACGTGCTCGCGCAGGTCATCTCGGCGCGGGCCGGCGCCTACGGGTTCACCTTCCTGGACGGTCGGACGGCCTTCGACGGTCACGAGATCTGTGCCAGCGGCACCCGGTGGCTGCACAGCCTCACCTGGCCGATCGGCGACTCGTATCACCCGAACGTGGCCGGTCACCGCGACGGTTATTACGCCGCGCTCAACCGGGTGGCGTGAGGGTCGAAAAGCGTTTCGGTGCGGCTCGCACGGTGCTGGAGCCGGGTGGACGGTCACGTTAGAGACCGCTAACATTGCCTCCGTAGGTTAACGATGACTAACCTGTGGAGCGAGATGGACGCACCCGTCCTGCGCAGCGCGGCCGACCCGGCCGACCCCGCGTTCCAGCGGTACGTCAAGGAGCACGCTGCCCTGGTCGACGACCTGGCGGCCCGATCCGCCACCGCCGCACGCGGCGGTGGCGAGAAGGCCCGCCAGCGCCACGTCGACCGGGGCAAGCTCCTGCCGCGCGACCGGGTCGAGTCCCTGCTCGACCCGGGATCGCCGTTCCTGGAGCTGTCCCCGCTGGCCGCCACCGGCATGTACGCCGACGAGGCGCCCGGTGCCGGGATCATCACCGGCATCGGCCGCGTCAGCGGCCGCGAGTGCGTCGTGGTCGCCAACGACGCCACCGTCAAGGGCGGCACCTACTACCCGATGACGGTCAAGAAACACCTGCGCGCGCAGGAGGTGGCGCTGCACAACCACCTGCCGTGCGTCTACCTCGTCGACTCCGGCGGCGCGTTCCTGCCCCGCCAGGACGAGGTCTTCCCCGACCGCGAGCACTTCGGCCGCATCTTCTTCAACCAGGCCACCATGTCCGCGCGCGGCATCCCGCAGGTCGCCGCCGTGCTCGGCTCGTGCACCGCCGGTGGCGCCTACGTCCCGGCGATGAGCGACGAGGCGGTCATCGTCCGCGACCAGGGCACCATCTTCCTCGGCGGCCCACCGCTGGTGAAGGCCGCCACCGGTGAGGTCGTCAGCGCCGAGGACCTCGGCGGCGGCGACGTGCACGCCCGCCGCTCCGGGGTCACCGACCACCTCGCCGAGGACGACGCGCACGCGCTGCGCATCGTCCGCTCGATCGTGAGCACGCTGGGCCCGCGCGCCCCCCGCCCGTGGGAGGTCGCGCCCACCGAGGAACCCGCCGTCGACCCCGCGCAGCTCTACGGGGTGGTCCCCACCGACTCACGCACCCCCTACGACGTGCGCGAGGTGATCGCCAGGGTCGTGGACGGCAGCCGGTTCCGGGAGTTCAAGAAGGAGTACGGGACCACGCTGGTCACCGGCTTCGCCAGGATCCACGGCCACCCGGTGGGCATCGTGGCCAACAACGGCGTGCTGTTCGGCGAGTCCGCGCTCAAGGGCGCGCACTTCATCGAGCTGTGCGACCAGCGCTCCATCCCGCTGGTGTTCCTGCAGAACATCACCGGGTTCATGGTCGGCCGCGCCTACGAGGAGGGCGGCATCGCCAAGCACGGCGCCAAGATGGTCACCGCCGTGGCCTGCGCGCGGGTGCCGAAGTTCACCGTGATCGTCGGCGGCTCGTTCGGCGCCGGCAACTACTCGATGTGCGGGCGCGCGTACTCGCCCCGGTTCCTGTGGATGTGGCCCAACGCGCGGATCTCGGTGATGGGCGGCGAACAGGCCGCCTCGGTGCTGGCCACCGTGCGCCGCGACCAGCTCGAGGCGCGTGGCGAGGCGTGGCCGGTCGAGGACGAGGAGTCCTTCAAGGACCCGATCCGCGAGCAGTACGAGGACCAGGGCAACCCGTACTACTCCACCGCCCGGCTCTGGGACGACGGCGTGATCGATCCGGCCGACACCCGCCAGGTGCTCGGCCTGGCGCTGTCGGTCGCGGCCAACGCTCCCCTGGAACCGGTCCGCTACGGCGTCTTCAGGATGTGACGATGGTGTTCTCCACGGTGCTGGTCGCCAACCGGGGCGAGATCGCGGTGCGGGTCCACCGGACCCTCGCCGGCCTCGGTGTGCGCGCGGTCGCGGTGTACACCGACGCCGATGCCGGCGCGCGGCACGTGCGTGAGGCCGACGAGGCGGTGCGCGTCGAGAGCTACCTGTCGATCGAGGCGATCCTCGACGCCGCACGGGAAACCGGCGCGCGGGCGGTGCACCCCGGCTACGGCTTCCTGGCCGAGAACGCCGAGTTCGCCAGGGCCTGCGCGGCCGCCGGGCTGGTGTTCGTCGGCCCGCCGGCCGGCGCGATCGACGCCATGGGCGACAAGATCCGTGCCAAGCGCACGGTCGCCGAGGCCGGGGTGCCGGTGGTGCCCGGCCGCACGCTGTCCGGCATGTCCGACGCCGACCTGGTCGAGGCGGCCGCCGAGATCGGCTACCCGGTGCTGGTCAAGCCGTCGGCCGGCGGTGGTGGCAAGGGCATGCGCCGGGTCACCGACCCGGCCGAGTTGCCGGCGGCGCTGGAGTCAGCGCGGCGCGAGGCCCGTGGCGCCTTCGGCGACGACACGCTGCTGGTCGAGCGGTTCGTGCGCAACCCCCGGCACATCGAGATCCAGGTCCTGGCCGACGCCCACGGCACGGTCGTGCACCTCGGCGAGCGCGAGTGCAGCCTGCAACGGCGCCACCAGAAGATCGTCGAGGAGGCCCCGTCCCCGCTGCTGTCCGATGTGGACCGTGAACGGATGGGCGCGGCGGCCGTCGAGGCGGCCCGCGCCGTCGGCTACACCGGCGCCGGGACCGTCGAGTTCATCGTCGCCGGTGACCGGCCGGACGAGTTCTTCTTCATGGAGATGAACACCCGCCTCCAGGTCGAGCACCCGGTCACCGAACTGGTCACCGGCCTCGACCTGGTCGCCGAGCAGCTCAAGGTCGCCGCCGGCCACCCGCTGGCCTTCGGCCAGTCCGACGTCGTCCTCGACGGGCACGCGGTGGAGGCCCGCGTCTACGCCGAGGACCCGGCCCGCGACTTCCTGCCCACCGGCGGCACCGTGCTGGCCCTGACCGAACCGACCGGCCCCGGCGTACGGGTCGACTCCGCGCTGGCCGCCGGCACGGTCGTCGGCTCGGCCTACGACCCCATGCTGGCCAAGGTGATCGCCTGGGCCCCCGACCGGGCCTCGGCGCTGCGCCGGCTGTCCGTCGCGCTGGCGCACACCACCGTGCTCGGCGTCGGCACCAACATCGCGTTCCTGCGCGCCCTGCTCGCCGACGACGACGTGGTCGCCGGCCGCCTGGACACCGGCCTGGTCGAACGCGGCCTGCCCCGGCTGACCCGCGCCGAGGTCCCGGACATCGTGCTGGCCGCCGCCGCCCTCGACGAACTGCTCGACCTGCGCCCGACCGGCGCGGTCGTCGACCCGTGGACCGTGCCCGACGGCTGGCGCCTCGGCGCACGCGCTGGCATCCCGTTCCGCCTGGCCTGCGGCGACCGTCAGGTCACCGTGCTGGTGCGGGGCGGGACCGTCGAGGTCGACGGCGGCGACCCGGTCCCGGCCTCCGCGCGCCGCGACGGCGACGTCCTGGAGGTGTCCTTCGCCGGCCGCACGACCACGTTCCGCCGGGCCCAGTCGGGCGACACGCTGTGGCTGGCCGCCGGCGGACACACCTGGGCGGTGGCCGAGCACTCGCTGCTGGAGGGCGAGTCGGCCGCGTCGGCCGCTGGCGGCCCGGTGACCAGCCCGATGCCGGGCACCGTGCTGGTGGTCAAGGCCGCCGTCGGCGACCTGGTCACGGCGGGCACCCCGCTGGTGGTCGTCGAGGCGATGAAGATGGAGCACACCGTCACCGCACCGGTCGACGGTGTGCTCACCGAACTCGCTGTGCGCGCCGGCCAACAGGTCGCGCTCAACCAACCCCTTGCCGTGGTGACCCCACCGGAGGAGTAAGCCATGATCGACTTTCGGCTGGACGACGAGCACGAGACCCTGCGCAAGACCGTCGAGGAGTTCGCGCACGAGGAGGTCGCGCCGGTCATCGGCGGCTTCTACGAGCGCGAGGAGTTCCCGTACGACCTGGTCGCCACGATGGGCCGGATGGGCCTGTTCGGCCTCCCGTTCCCGGAGACCTACGGCGGCATGGGCGGCGACTTCACCGCCCTGTGCGTCACCCTGGAGGAGCTGGGCCGGGTCGACTCGTCGGTCGCCGTGACCCTGGAGGCCGGCGTGTCGCTGGGCGCGATGCCGCTGTACCGCTTCGGCACCGAGGAGCAGAAGACCGAGTGGCTGCCGCGACTGTGCTCGGGTGAACGCCTCGGCGGCTTCGGCCTGACCGAGCCCGGCAGCGGCTCGGACGCCGGCGCCATGCTCACCACCGCGCGCCTGGACGGCGACGAGTGGGTGATCAACGGGACGAAGTCGTTCATCACCAACTCCGGCACCGACATCACCGCGCTGGTGATCGTGGCGGCCGTCACCGGCACGAAACCCGATGGTGGCAAGGAGATCTCCACCATCATCGTGCCGTCGGGCACCCCCGGTTTCACCGTGTCGAGGAAGTACTCGAAGGTCGGCTGGAACGCCTCGGACACCCGCGAGCTGTCGTTCAGCGACTGCCGGGTGCCGGCGGCCAACCTGCTCGGCGAGCGCGGCCGGGGCTACGCCCAGTTCCTGTCCATCCTGGACGAGGGCCGGATCGCGATCGCCGCGCTGGCGGTGGGTCTGGCCCAGGGCTGCGTCGACGAGTGCCTGCGGTACGTGCACGAGCGGGAGGCGTTCGGGCACAAGATCGGGGAGTACCAGTCGATCCAGTTCAAGATCGCCGACATGGAGGCGCGGGCGCACACCGCGCGGCTGGCCTACTACGCGGCGCTGGCGAAGATGGGGCGCTCCGAGCCGTTCAAGAAGGAGGCGGCCGTGGCGAAGCTGACCGCGTCCAACGCGGCCATGGACAACTCCCGCGACGCCACCCAGATCTTCGGCGGCTACGGCTTCATGAACGAGTACCCGGTGGGCCGCTTCTACCGCGACGCCAAGATCCTGGAGATCGGCGAGGGCACCAGCGAGGTCCAGCGCATGCTGATCGCCAGGGAGTTGGGCCTGGGCGTCGGCTGAGGGACCCCTCCCCGGGCCCGGCGGTAGAACCCCTGTCGGTGCTGGCCGTGCTGGTCAGGGGGCTGACGTGGCGGTGCGGAGCCGGTCGTCGATGTCGGGCAGCCAGAAGCACAGCTCCAGGGTCTTGATGGTGGCCCAGCGGGCGTGCTTGCGGCTCTGGGTCACCAGCACGACGGCGGTGACCACGAACAGCGCCGCGCACACGGCGGCGACCGCCGGCCGGGGTCCGGCGACGGCCTCGACCACCGCCGCCACGGCGCCGGCGAGCAGCGGTGGGGTGCAGTTGCGCAGCATCACGCCGGTGGCGCGGGTCCGGTTCACGTGCGTCGCGGCCTCGTCGTCGTGCAGTTGCAGGGCGGCGAGCAGCAGGAACGGGTCGGCGCGAACGTAGTCACGGTCCCGGGCGGCCGGGGTGCGGCCGATGAACTCGGCCAGGGCGTCGTGGCGGCGCCGGTTGGGCACGAGCCGGGACACCAGCGCGCCGAGCGGGTAGGCGAGGTAGCCGAGCAGGTAGCTCAGCAGCACGGCGCCGACGACCACCAGGAAACCCGGCAGGCCCAGCACCGCGGCCGGTTCGAGCAGGTTCAGCCGAAAGGCGAGATAGCCGAGTAAGGAGAGGTAGAGCGACCCGGGGATGGAGTAGGCGAACAGGTCGAAGACACCGACGGCGATGGTCACCGGGGTGACGATATGAGGGCCCCGGCGGTGGCGGCCGCCGAGGCCGGTGCAGCGCCGGCCGATGGCCGGGTTTGCGTTGGCAATGCTAGACCAATTCGGTCCCGGGACCAACGGGTGGACGGGAAATCACCATCTGGTGTGAATCCAGGCTTAGGATGATCGTCACTTGCCCTGCGCTCCCCCGGAGGCCCCCATGCGCCGGTCACGTCGGATGTTTGTTCTTGTCGCGGCTGTCGTGCCCCTGGTCGTCCCCCTGGTCGTCGCGACACCGGCCAGCGCCGAGCCCCGAGGCTCGGACCTACCGGAGACACCGTCGTGGCTGCGGTTCGCCGACGGGGTGAGCGCCCCCCAGTTCGACCTCGCCGACGCCGTCGAGGAGACGCTGTTCGTCGAGACCGAGGTGGACAGTGATCACGACGGGCAGCGTGACCGGGTGCGGATCCAGCTGTCCCGGCCGGGGGAGACCGAGACCGAGGGCATCAAGGTCCCGGTGATCTTCGAGCACAGCCCCTACCGGTACGACCTCGGCGACGAGCCGAACCACAACGTCGACTTCACGGTGTTGCCGCAGGAAGGGCTCCAGGGCAGGAGCGTCGCCGCCGCCTCGGCCACCACCGGCCCCCGCCCGGACCTGGACAGCGTGCTCGACGACGACTGGGTACCGCGCGGGTACGCGGTCGTGCTCGGCGAAAGCATCGGCACCGGTTACTCCGACGGGTGTCCGTCGGTCGGGGGAATGAGCGAGACGCTCGGTGGCAAGGCGGTGATTGACTGGCTCAACGGCCGGGCGCGCGCCTGGACCGAGGCCGGCGACCCGGTCGACGCCGACTGGACCACCGGCGACGTCGCGATGACCGGCGTCTCCTACAACGGGACGCTGCCCAACCAGGTCGCCACCACCGGTGTCGACGGCCTGCGCACGATCGTCCCGATCTCGGCCATCGCCAGCTGGTACGACTACTACCGGGCCAACGGCCTCGTCCGCGCGCCGCACTCCGCCAGGAGCGCCGTCGGCGTCAACCGGTACCAGGGGGAGGACCTCGACGTCCTCGCCTACCTGATCGAGGGTGAGAAGCGGCGGGACAAGTGCTCCTTCATCACCGAACCGATGCTCCAGTACTCCGATCGAACCACCGGTGACTACAACGAGTACTGGCACGAGCGGGACTACCTGCACCGCGCGGGCGGCATCGAGGCGAGTGTGTTCGTGGTGCACGGCCTGGAGGACTACAACGTGATGCCCAGGGCGTTCGCGTCCTGGTGGTCGCAGCTGGAGCGTAACGACGTGCCGCGCAAGATCTGGCTGCACAAGGACGGCCACGGCGGCCCGCGAGGCGTGACGAACTACCAGCACACGCTCAACCGCTGGATGGACCACTGGCTGTTCGGTGTGGACAACGGCGTCATGGACGACCCGATGGCCGACGTGCAGCGCCCCGACGGCGCCTACGTTCAGTACGCCGACTGGCCGGCCCCCCAGGCCCGCGACACCCGCCTGCGCCTCGGTGCGACCAACGCCACCGACCCCGGCACCCTCACCACACGTCCGACGAATGGCCCGCGCCAGTCGTTCGTGGACGCCGGTCGCGAACTGGCGATCGACACCGCGCTGCTGCCCGGTCCGGACACCGCCAACCCCCACCGTCTCGTGTACACCACCGCCCCGCTGACCGAGGACGCGTTGCTGAGCGGAACGCCGTCGGTGTCGCTGCGCGCGTCGGTCGACAACCGTAACGCCGCCAACCTGACCGCCGTCCTGGTCGACTACGGTCCGTCCGGGCCGGTGATGGTGACGCGCGGGTGGATGGACGTGCAGAACCGCCTGTCGGACGAGCGCAGCACCCCGATCCGCCAGGGCAAGGAGTACACGTTCACCTGGGACCTGGAACCCGACGACCACGTCTTCGCCGCCGGACATCGCGTCGGCCTGGTCATCGCGTCGACCGACCAGCAGTTCACGCTGCGCCCACTGCCCGGCACGGCGCTGACGGTCAACCCGTCGAAGAGCACCATCACCCTGCCGATCGCCGGAGGGCTGCGATGAAGCGCCTGGCGGTCCTCACCCTGGCCTTCGCCCTGGCGCTGCCGGCGGCGCCCGCCGCGGCCGACACCCCGACCTCCTGCGCGGTCACCCTGGACTGCACGGCCGAGGACATCAACCGGATGACGATGAACGAACGACTGACGTTCGTCCGCGCGATGCAGTCCGGCCACGGCGCCGAACTGGGCGTGAGTGACAGCTGGCGAAACATCGAAGGCGTCATCACCTTCTTCCGCGACAAGGGCCTGGGCGCGCCCGGCACCTGGGTCTCCTATGTGGACGCCGGAATCGTGGAAGGAATCGAACGCGGCCTGGCCATCGCCCGGGATCCCTCCGCCGACGATTTCGGCAACCCCGGCTCACAGCTGTGGGCGGACTACATCACCGGATCACACCCGAACCGGGCCGCCCACGACCGGGCGTGGAGCCTGGCGGAGCAGGCTTCCACCGAGCACGGGGTGGCGCTGGCCGAGGGGCACGGGCAGTACGCGACGGCCGTGGAGGAACGGTTCTACCTGTTCTCGGAGACCTACCGGTGGGCGCTGCGGAACCGGCCGGTGGGGTTGGATCTGTTGCTGGTCTACGGGTGGCTGATCGATCCCGGGCTGGCGGGGCAGCGGATTCCGTTCTACGACTGGTTCACCGATGTCCGGGAGTCCGCGCCTTCCTATCGTGGGTGCGAGATGGCCTACGGTTTCGCCCAGCTGCATCCGATCGAGGGTGTGTTCGGGTTCGCCGGACTGTTCCTTTCCTATGTGACGTCACTGTTCGAGGCGTATTCGGCGGAGGGTGTCCCAACCCCGGCCGGCCAACACCCACCCAGGCCGGTCGGGTCCGGCCCGAACGGCTAGGGCCACCCGCCGAGCTGGCCGGACGACACCACCACCCCACCCCCCACTGGTTAGCGACGCGAACTTTTCTCAAATCGGGGTTAGCATCGAGGTGTGAGCCGCTCACCTGCACTGATAACCCACGACGATGCTCTGCGCGTCTTGCGGGCACAGCTCGTGGGCCTCCCCGACGGTAGTCCCATCCGACTGGCCAAGCCGACCTCCAACCTGTTCCGCTTCCGTGATCCGGCCCCGGTCAACGCGCTGGACGTGAGCGCCTTCACCCGGGTCCTGCACGTTGACCCGACCACGCGCACGGCCGACGTGGGCGGCATGACCACCTACGAGAACCTCGTCGACGCGACGTTGCCGCACGGGCTGATGCCGACGGTCGTCCCGCAGTTGCGGACGATCACGATCGGGGGCGCGGTCGCGGGCCTGGGCATCGAGTCCTCGTCGTTCCGGGCCGGGATGCCGCACGAGGCCGTCCTGGAGCTGGAGATCCTGACGCCGGACGGGGACATCGTCCTGGCCACTCCGGACAACGAGCACCGTGACCTGTTCTTCGGATTTCCGAACTCCTACGGCACCCTGGGCTACGCACTGCGGCTGCGGATCGAGCTCGCGCCGACCCGGCCGTTCGTCGCGTTGCGGCACATCGGGTACGGATCGGCGGCGGAGTGCGCGTCCGCGATCGACGAGGTGTGTGCCGATCCGGAGATCGACTTCGTGGACGGCACGGTCTTCGCCGGCAACGAGATGTACCTGACGTTGGGCCGGTTCACCGACTCGGCACCGAGGGTGTCCGACTACACCGGTGGGCGGATCTACTATCACTCGGTCCGGGACCGCGCAGAGGACTACCTCACCACGCGTGACTATCTCTGGCGGTGGGACACCGACTGGTTCTGGTGTTCGAAGGCGCTGGGGGCGCAGCACCCGCTGGTCCGGCGTCTGTGGCCCCGGCGGTACCTGCGGTCGGACGTCTACCGCCGGATCGTCGCCCTCGACCGGCGGTACGAGTTGTCCGCGCGGGTGGACCGGGTGCTCGGGCGACCGGTGCGGGAGCCCGTCATCCAGGACATCGAGGTGCCGCTGGGCCGGCTGGCCGAGTTCCTCGAGTTCTTCGATGACGAGATCGGCATCCGACCGGTCTGGCTGTGCCCGGTCCGGCTGCGCGAGTCGCACGGCTGGCCGCTCTACCCGATGCCACCCGGGGAGCTGTTTGTCAACGTCGGATTCTGGGCAACCGTCCCGTTAGGACACGGGGAGGGGCCGGGGCACCACAATCGCCTGATCGAGAGGAAGGTCACCGAGCTGGGGGGTCACAAGTCGCTGTACTCCGATTCGTACTTCACCGAGGATGAGTTCTGGCTGCGGTACGACGGCGGGACCTACCGCAAGCTCAAGGAGATCTACGACCCGCGCGGTCGGCTTCCTGACCTGTACGCGAAGTGCGTCGGCAACCAATAGACGGGAAGGAGTGACCATGCAGCTGGCTGACATCTTCGAACGCGCGATCGGTCGTGATGCTCCGCTGGAGTTCAAGGCCTTCGACGGCAGCCGGGCCGGTGATCCGGACGCCCCGGCGCGGGTGGTCGTGCGATCGCCGCTGGCGATGTCGCACCTCGCCTCCGCACCGGGCGAGCTTGGTCTGGCCAGGGCCTACATCTCGGGCACGTTGGACATCGACGGTGACATCTATCAGGCGCTGCGCAGCATGTCCGCGGCGACGCTGGAACACGTTCCGGTGTCGCTGCGGGTGGAGATGGCCGCCCGCCTCGGCGGTTACCGGCTGTGGTGGCCGACCGGCCGGCCGGCGGCCGAGGCCAGGATCCACGGCCGCCGCCACTCCAAGTCCCGTGACCAGGACGCGATCTCCCACCACTACGACGTGTCCAACAAGTTCTACGAGTGGGTCCTCGGCCCGTCGATGGCCTACACCTGCGCGGTCTACCCGCACGCCGACTCCTCGCTGGAGGACGCGCAGTGGACCAAGCACGACCTCATCGCCCGCAAGCTCGGCCTCGGCGAGGGCATGCGCCTGCTGGACGTCGGCTGCGGCTGGGGCGGCATGGTCATGCACGCCGCGCGCCACTACGGCGTTCGGGCCCTCGGCGTCACCCTGTCGCGCAAGCAGGCCGAGTGGGGCCAGAAGGCGATCGCCGAGGCGGGGCTCACCGAACTGGCCGAGATCCGGCACCTGGACTACCGCGACGTCGCCGAGTCCGGGTTCGACGCCGTCAGCTCGATCGGTCTCACCGAGCACATCGGCAAGGCCAACCTCGGCGCGTACTTCCAGTCACTGCACGACAAGCTGCGGCCCGGCGGCCGGCTGCTGAACCACTGCATCACCCGGCCGTCCAACCTCGAACCGACCAGGGTCGGCGGCTTCCTCAACCGGTACGTGTTCCCCGACGGTGAGCTGGAGAGCCCGGGACACCTGGTCTCGGCCATGCACGACAACGGTTTCGAGGTGCGGCACGAGGAGAACCTGCGCGAGCACTACGCGCGCACCCTCACCGCCTGGTGCGCCAACCTGGACGCCCACTGGACCGACGCGGTCGGCGAGGTCGGATCGCAACGGGCACGCGTGTGGCGGCTGTACATGGCCGCGTCGCGGTTGGGCTTCGAGCGCAACACCGTGCAGTTGCACCAGGTTCTCGGCGTACGGCTGGACGGGTCGGACGCGGACATGCCCCTGCGCCCGACCTGGTGAACACCCGAGGTGCCGTCGTTGATCGTGTCGCAGCGAGGTGCCCTGGGGCCACCGCCGGGGTTCGTTCAGGGTTTGTGACCGACGCCGGCCTGGACGAGGGAGGTCTCGGGGTGGTCGCCGGCGCCCCCGGGGGTCTCCGGGCGCCACTGCGGTGTCCACAGTAGACCGGGCGGGACCAGGGTGGTGCCGGTGAAGAACGCGGCGATCTCCTCCGGGGGGCGGCCGATGCCGGGGTTGGTGCTGCGCTCGTAGAGTTCGTTGACCGTGTCCGCGCGGGTGCTGTCCTGGCGCACGGCGTGCGAGAGCACCAGGTGGCTGCCGGGCGCCATGGCCTCGACGTACCGGGCGACGGCCCGGTGCGGCTGGGCGTCGTCGGGGATGAAGTGCAGGACGGCGACCATCAGGACGGCCACCGGCTGGCTGAGGTCGATCAGGCGTTGGGCGGCGTCGGAGCCGAGGACCGACTCGGGGTCGGTCAGGTCGGCGCGGATGGCCTCGGCGTTGGCGTTGCCGCGCAGGATCAGCTCGCTGTGCGTGACGGCGACCGGCTCGCTGTCGACGTAGAGGATGCGGCTGTCCGGGTCGAGGGCCTGGGCGATCTCGTGCACGTTGCCGGCGGTGGGGATCCCGGAGCCGACGTCGATGAACTGCCGGATGCCGGTCTCCACGCAGAACCGGACGGCGCGCCGGAGGAAGGCCCGGTTCAGCCGGGCAGCGGACCGGGCCTCGGGCATGGCTTCGAGGACCTTCTCCGCGAAGATGCGGTCCTGCTCGAAGTTGGCGGCGCCGCCGAGCAGGTAGTCGTAGACCCGCGCGGCGTTCGGGAGGTCAAGGTCGATGGATTCCGGCGCCCAACTGGGCCGTTCCGTGGACGACATATACGCATAGTAGCCACGTCCGAGATTTATCCCCCGACCGGTTTAACCGGTAGTGGAAGCTCGGCGCGGGCGGTAAACGGTTTCGCCGGTTTCCGGGTCGACGGAGATCTCCGGCGGGTCCCCGCTGGTCTCCGATTCGGGCAGGACCAGCTCGGATTTCCGGTGTTCCAGTTCGTCGCGTTTGCCGGCGTAGAAGAAGGCGCCGAACTCCTCGATGCCGACCCCGGAGATCGACGAACGGGTGCGGTCTCCCCGCCCGGGCAACCAGCTCCGCCGGCCGCCCCACAGCCCGAACCTCTCCAACGCGGCCAGCACGACGAGCAGGCACACGATCCCGGGGATCGACATCGCCCACAGCCAGCCCATGCACGCCCAACGCACCAGACGGCCGGCCGGTTCCCCGTGGTCGCCGGCCTCGGCCGGTGACGGTCCCGCCGCTGACGGACCGGCAGCCGGTGATCCGACGGGCTCGTCGTTGACCGATCGGCCACGCGCGGCCCGTTGGCCCGGAACGGGGCTGGCGGCTGTCGTCGCCCTGGTGCCGCCGCGCCGGTCGCGGGCGCGGTGGCCGCGTCCAGCGGCTGGTGGTGATGGGTACGGTTTGTCCGGTGTCGAGTGGAGGGTGCGTCCATGGGTGTGTCACCTGAGTCGTTGCTGGCGCGGTGTGCTCCCGGTGAGTGGGTGCCGGTCACGAGCGGCGAGTCCGGTGCTCGGGTGTTTCGCAGCGTCGACGGTTCGCGCTATGCCAAGTGCGCCCAGGCCGATCCGCTGGCGCGGGAGCGGGATCGGATCCAGTGGCTCAGCGACGCCGGCGTGCCGGGGCCGTCGGTGCTGGAGTGGATCGCCGGCGACGACGGTGCGTGTGTGGTGACCAGTGCTGTGCGGGGGGTGTCGGCCGAGGCGTTGCCGGCCGAGACGCTGTGGCGGGCGTGGCCGGCGATTACCGAGGCCGTGCGCCAGTTGCACTCGTTGCCGGTCGAGGACTGCCCGTTCAGCCGTGATCTGACGGAGATGTTCGCGATCGCCGAGGACGTCGTCGCCCGGGGAGCCGTCGATCCGGAGTTCCTGCCGGTGGACCAGCAGCGGACCTCGCCGGCCGAACTGCTCGGGCGGCTGGCGCCGCAGGTCGGTCAGCGCGTGGCGGAGGAGGCCGCTGACAGCGTCGTGTGCCACGGCGACCTGTGTCTGCCCAACATCGTTCTCGATCCGGACACGGTCACCGTCGCCGGGTTCATCGATCTCGGTCGGCTGGGGCGGGCGGATCGGTATGCCGACATCGCGCTGCTGCTGGCCAACGCGCGGGAGATCTGGGGGGACGAGAGCCAGGCGGTCGCCGCGGACGCGGTCTTCGCGGACGGGTACGGCGTCACGCTGGACACCGAGCGGCAGCGGTTCTACCTCCACCTGGATCCGTTGACCTGGGACTCAGTCCAGGACAGCGGTGGCCTCGACCTCAACGAGTAGATCCGGCTCACCCAGTGCGGCGACACCCAACAGGGTGATGGGCTTGACGGGGTCGCAGCCCAGCGCCGTGGCCGCGCGGCCGATGCCCTCGCCGAGCAGCGGCATCTTGTCGGGTGTCCAGTCCACGACGTAGACGGTCAGCTTCGCGACGTCGTCGAACGAGCCGCCGACCGCGGCCATGGCCGTGCCGATGTTGAGGTAGGCCTGCTCGACCTGCGCCGCCAGGTCACCGGCGCCCACCGGGTTCCCGTCGCCGTCCCGCGCGACCTGGCCGGCGAGGAACACCAGCCTCGACCCGGTGGCGATCGACAGCTGCCGGTAGACGTCCGGCTTCGGCAGCCCGTCGGGGTTGACCAGTTCCACGGCCATCGCATCCTCCTAAACATAGCGTTGCCATGTATTGTGGCACAGGTGGTCAGGACGAAGAACCCGGCGGTCCGCACCCGGCTGATCGAACGCGCCGCCCAGATGCTGCGCGCCCGCGAGCCGGTGACCCTGCGCTCGGTCGTCCGGGACACCGGCCTGTCGACCATGGCCGTCTACACCTACTTCGGCGGCATGGAGGGCCTGTGGCAGGCCGTGCGCCAGGAGGGCTTCACCCGACTGGCCGCCGAACTCGGGACCGTCACCCGTACGAAGGACCCCGTTCGTGACCTCACGGCGTTGGGCGCCGCGTACGTGACCAACGCCCTGGCCAACCCCGACCTCTACCGCGTCATGTTCGACGCCACCGTCGACCTGGAGAACCCCACGGCCGCCGACGACACCCTGCACATCCTGGTCACCACCATCGAGCGCGCCCAACAGGCCGACCGCTTCGCCCCGGGCGCCGACGCCCGGTCCCTGGCCACCCAGTGCTGGGCCATCGGCCACGGACTGGTCTCCCTGGTCGCCACCGGCCCGCTGCCCCACGACACCCTGGCCCTCGGCGCCCCCATGCTCGTCGCCCTGTTCGTCGACGCCGGCGACACCCCCGCCACCTGCCGTGACTCGGTCGGCCGAGGCTGGCCCTTCCGGCCGCCCGGCCACGACGCCGGGAAACCCTGACGCCCCAAGGCCGTCCCGGGCACGACAGCGGGTCGTGGCTTGCGCGGAACCGGCCTCGTCGGGCCACGAAGACCGGCCGGCACACGCGCACGTCACCGGCGGTGGTCCCCCTCGTGAGGTCAGGATCGGACCATCCCATCGATGGCCAACCGGAGCTGTCGCGCGCGCAGCGGCAGGCCGTGGAACAGTTCAGGTCCGAGATCAGGAGCGCGGTCCGCGGGCTCGGCAGGCGAAACCAGGCGCAGGTGCGAGCCGAGCGGGAGGAACGGGAACGGCGTGCGGCGGCCAGGAACCGGCCCTGTGACGGGTGATGAGCCAATGACTGAGCCAACGACTGAGCCAACGACTGAGCCAACGACTGAGCCAACGACTGAGCCAACGACGCTGCGTACGGACCTGATCGGGTTGGTCGCGCGGGTCGGTGTCGACGACGTGAACGTCGACGATGCCGTGGCGGACGAGCACGTGCGGTCCGCCGTGTACCGGCGCGTCGTCGAGGCGACCGCCGATGCGGCGAGCCGCGAGGACGACCGCGTGGTCGTGGCCACGATCCTGCGTGACCCCGTCGAATCGGTGTCCAGGACGGCGGTGGTCGATCTCGTCGACAGGATCGCGACCGGGGCGACCGATGCCGCGTGGTTCCGGCGGTGGGCGGCCGAACTACAGCCGGTCCTGGACGAACTCCGGTCGGAGGGCAACCGCGAGTTCCTCCGGCGCCGCGTCCGGGACCGGGTGTTCTGGCTGTCCATCAAGGACGGTCGAACGCCGGTCCCGGCGGATCTGGGGGACGTCACGGACTGGATGCAACGCCTTCTCGCCGACGAGTCGACCTCGCTGCCGGTGCTCACCGAGCACGGCAGCACCAGGAAGATTCGCAACGTCGCGAAGCACCGGGCCGGTCGTGGTCAGCAACCGTGATCCACGAGCAGCCGGGTGACCTGGTCGTCGTCCCGGGTGGACGCGCCGGTGAGGCCGGTGATGACGACGGCGAGGACGGCGTCGAACGTGTCGGTCCGGTGGCGGTTCCTGGCGCGTTCCTGTGACAGGGAGCCGACGACCGTGGTCAGGACGGCGTGCCAGGCGAGATGGGCGACCGCGCGGGTCAGCCCGCCGGCTTCGAGCCGGTCGATGACGCCGTGCAGGAGCGCGGGGCCGGCGGCGGTCCGCGGTGCCCTGGCGAGGACCAGCCCGGTCAGCTCCGGTTGGGCCGACATCCGCTGGTAGAGCGTCGAGGCGACGGTCCTGAGCCAGTCGGCCCAGTGGGTGTCGGGCTCGGTGAGGTGGAGGTCGAGGTCGGCGACGAAGCGGCCCGCGACGGCGTCGAGGAGGTCGGCGAGGCCGGTGACGTGGTTGTAGAGGGCGGCCGGCTGGACGTTCAGGTCCTTCGCGAGGGCACGCAGGCTGAAGGTGTCGCCGCCGTCGCGCTCGATGAGGTCGCTCGCCCTGGCGACCACGGTGTCCCTGGTCAGCCGTTCTCCGGCCGGTGGGGCGCCCCGCCTTGTCATATGACCACCGTTCATATAGTGTCGTGTCGCCCTTAATGTACACCGTTCATATAGGTGGCCCGCGATGAAACGTGACTTCCTGACAGGGGTTCTGCTCGTCAACACGATCCCGCACACCGTCATGGGCCTGGCCGGCAAACGCTTGCTCACGCCTCTCGGCGGCCCGGGGTCGTCCCCACGCACCAACCTGGTCTGGGCCGCGACGAACCTGGCCGGCGCCGCGCTGCTGTTCCGCGGCTGGCGCACCACCGACCAGCCCGACGCCGAACGCCGGCTGCGGACCGTGCAGCACGGCATGCTCGCCATGACCGTCTTCGGTAGCTGCTACGAACTGCTCGCGTCCCGCCGGCGCCCGTGAACGACCAGCGCACCCGCATGCTGCGCGGCGAGTGGTACCAGGACAGCGACCCGGTGCTGGTGGCCGAACGTCAACGGTGCCAGTCACTCCTGGACCGGTTCAACCGGGCGGACGCCGAGGACCGCCAGCCGATCCTGCGCGACCTGCTCGGCGGGATCGGCCCGTCGTCCTGGATCATGCCCCGCTTCCAGTGCGACTACGGGTACCTGATCCGCCTGGGCGACAACAGTTTCCTCAACTACGACGCGATCCTGATGGACTGCGCCCCGATCACCATCGGCGACGACGTGTCGATCGGGCCGCGGGCCCAACTCCTCACCGCCCTGCACCCGCTCGACGACCACGAGTTGCGCCGCCAACGCTGGGAACGCGCCGAACCCATCACCATCGGCGACAACGTCTGGTTCGGCGGCGGCGTCATCGTCTGCCCCGGCGTCACGGTCGGCGACAACACGGTCGTCGGCGCCGGCAGCGTCGTCACCCGCGACCTCCCGCCCGGGGTCCTCGCCGCCGGCAACCCGGCACGGGTCATCCGCGAACTGAAACGCTGAGACTCACAGCAGGAAGTCCCCACCGGCCACCGCGTCCGCGACGGCCCGCAGCGTGTCGGCCGGCGAGTGCCGGCTGGTGTCGATCACGTGGCGTTCCAGGTCGCCCAGGTCCGCGAACTGGTCCCAGAGCGACAGAACCGGCCCTTCGTCCACCAACGCGTCCGACCCGGTACGCGCCTGCGCCCGCCGCAGCGTCTCCTGGCGGTCGGGCCGCAGCACCAGGTAGTGAACCGGCGGCCCAGTACGGAAATGGCCCAGCATCCACGGGCCGACGACCCCGTCGACCACCACCGTGTAACCGCCCTCGGCGTAGCGGAAGGCCGCAACGGCGATCACCCCGAGGACGGTCTGGTTCTGGTCGTTCGACTCGGGGAGGTAGGGCGGGATCGCCCCGGACACGATGTTGTGCCAGAAGTCATCGGTGTGCAGGTGCACGCCCCGGGGGAACGTCCGCGCCAGCGCCCGCGCGGTCGTGGACTTACCCGCCCCGGGCGGCCCGCTGACAACGATGACGGCGCTCATCCGAGTTCCGCCGAACCACGGTGGGCGATGACCTCTCGAACACCCACGACAATGCCCATCGTCTCGCGCAGGGTCGTCACCGGCCTGTCGCTCGGTCTTGGGAGCCGCTGACCTGCCTCGACGTCGTCCAACAGTTCTCCCTGATTCTCGGTCGTCCCCACCCTCTCACGACCTGGAGGCGGCCTGATCTTGGAGATCCGGCCGATGGAGATCGACAAGAACGTGGCGGACCCGGTCATCAGGTCCGATGTTGATGACGATGACCGGGTCTGTTGTCGCAGGTCACTTAAGCTCTGCGGAGGTCTTCCCGAGTAGCCGGCGGGCGATGATGAGTTGTTGGATCTGTTGGGTGCCCTCAAAAATGTCCATGATTTTCGCGTCGCGGGACCATTTTTCGAGGAGGGATTGTTCGTTGTAGCCGACGGTGCCGCAGAGTTCCACGCAGCGGAGGGTGATGTCGGTGGCGCTGCGGCCGGCTTTGGCCTTGGCGTAGGAGGCCTGGAGGGAGTTCGGTTTTCCGTTGTCGGCCATCCAGGCGGCCTGGAGGGTCAGCAGGTAGGCCGATTCGTAGTCGGCTTCCATGGTGAGGAAGGCGGCGGCCGCGGCTGGCTGGGTGTGGGGCGGACGGTCGTAGTCGATGGTGATGCCGGCTTCGGTGAGGAGTTCTCGGGTTTTTTCGAGGGCTGCCCTCGTGATTCCGACGGCCATGGCGGCCACCAGGGGCCGCGTGTTGTCGAACGTCTGCATCACGCCGGCGAAGCCCTGGTCGGGGAGGATGTCGGGGGTGCCCAGGAGGTTCCTGGCGGGGACTCGGGCGTTGGTCAGGCGGAAGTGCGCCGTGTCGGAGGCTCTGATGCCGAGTTTGTGTTCCAGGCGGACCAGTTCGAAACCCGGCGTGTCGCGGTCGACCACGAACGACTTGATGGCGGCTTTTCCCTTGGTGCGGTCCAGGGTGGCCCACACGACCACGCAGTCGGCGCGTTCTCCGGAGGTGACGAAGATCTTCTCGCCGTTGAGGACGTAGTCGTCGCCGTCGCGGACCGCCGTCGTTCGGATGGCGCCGGAGTCCGAACCCGTGTCCGGCTCGGTGATGGCCATCGCCGCCCACTTGCCCTTGTAGCGGGCCACCTGGTCGTCGTTGCCGACCGACGCTATGGCGGCGTTGCCCAGGCCCTGCCTCGGCATCGCCAGGAGCAGGCCGGCGTCGCCCCAGCACATCTCCATGGTGCCGACGGCCAGGGACATGTTGGCGCCGTTGACCACGCCCTTCGACGTCTTCTTCGCCTTGCGGACGCCGGCGGCTCCGGCGCCGCCGCCCGACGCGCTGAGGCCGTCGAGCAACGACGCCAGGGTGTCCAGTTCCGTCGGGTAGGTGTGCTCGGCCTGGTCGTACTTGCGGGAGTTCGGGCGCAGGAACGCCAGGGCTGCCTGCCGGGCCTGGTCCACCAGGGTGGCCAGCTTCGGGGAGATCTCCAGGTTGATCACACCAGCACCGCGCCTTCCATCACACCGACCGCCCTCAGGTCCCGGTACCAGCGCTCGACCGGATGTTCCTTGACGTACCCGTGACCGCCCAGCAGCTGGACGCCGTCGCTGCCGATGGTCATTCCCTTGGTGGCGCACAGGGTTCTGGCCAGCGCCGCCTCGCGGGCGAACGGTTTTCCCTGCTCCGCCCGGGACGCCGCGCGGTAGGTCGCCAGGCGCATGCCGTCCAGCTCGGTGCCGATGTCGGCCACCCGGAACGCCACGCCCTGCCGGTGGGACACCGGCTCGCCGAACGCCTCCCGGGTGTTGACGTAGTCCGTGACATACGCCAGGACCGCCGCGCCGGTGCCGACGGCCAACGCGCACCAACCCAGCCTGGACAGGCGGACACAGTCGGCGTACGCGGCGCTGTCACCCAACAGCGCCGTCGCCGGAACCGCCACCTTCGACAGGGTGAGACGGCCGGTGGCGGCGGCGCGTAACCCCATCGCCGGCTCCGGATCCACCGACAGGCCCTGGCTGGACGACTCGACGAGGAACAGCGCCGGGCCACGCCCCGCCAGCTCCGCCGCCACCACGAACAGCTCCGCCGACGACGCGAGCGGCACCATCGACTTCTCGCCCGACAGCACGAAACCGCCGGTCGTGCGGTGGGCCGTGGTGCGCAGGGCGAACGGGTCGAACAGCGGCCTTGCCTCCTGCACCGCCAACGCCGCCGCCGGCACGTCCTCACCGGTGAACGACGGCAGGTAGGTCGCCTGCTGGGTCTGGTCGCCCCACAGGACCAGGGCGTTGGACACCGCCGCCGGGGCAAGGCACGCCACCGCCAGACCCAGGTCGCCGTGGGCCAGGGCCTCCGCGACCAGCACGTTGGTCACCGTGGAGCGTTCGGTGGCCACGCCGCCCAGGTCCTCCGGGACGCCGATCAGGGTCACGCCCAGCGCCGCCGCCGTGGCCAGCAGCTCCGGGGGAGCGGCGCACTTCTCGTCGGCCTCGGACGCCGACGGGCGCAGCCGCTCGGCGGCGAACTCGCGGACCGTGTCCGCGATCATCGCCTGCTCCTCGGTCGGCGTCAGGTCGAACACGGCCCGCTCGGGTGCCGCCGGCAGGCGCCGGGGCGCCGACAGTGTCCGCGTCGCGGCGAACGTGCGGTTCACCGCGGTGAACCCCGTTCTCGTCACCTGGTACAGCGCGCGGTCCACCGGCGCCTTCACGCCGAGTCTGGCCACCAGCCGCGACCCGGCGACCCGGTTGAGTACCGACATCGTCACGCCCAGGGCGCCCTGCCGGTGTGGTCTGGCGCCAAGGCCCTCACCTGACACCGTGCATCACCTCAACCTACTCGGGAGTAGTTACGGAGCTACCCTAGAGTAGGCCACGGCTCAGCCGCTGGCGACGCCCGGCCGCGTCGACTGCCACGGGTGCGCCTGCTCGAACGCGTGACAGGCCGTCAGCACCCGCGCGTCGGCGTGCTTGGGCCCGACGATCTGCAGCCCGACCGGCAGCCCCGCCGAGGTGAACCCACACGGCACGCTCGCCGCCGGCTGCTGGGTCATGTTGAACGGATAGGTGAACGGCGTCCACTCCGTCCACCGGTGCGCCGCCGACCCCGCCGGCACCTCGACGCCCGCCTCGAACGCGGCGATCGGCATCGTCGGGGTCACCAGCAGGTCGTAGTGGTCGTGGAACTCGCCCATGATCCGGCCGACCTCCGCGCGCACCGCCGTCGCGGCCACGTAGTCCAGCGCCGAGTACCGCGCCCCCTGCTCGCAGACCTCCCGCAGGCCGGGGTCGAGCATCGCCAGCCGCTCCGCCGACAGCCCCGCCACCGACGCCGCCGCCCCGGCGAACCACAGCACGTGGAACGCCTCCACCGGGTCGTCGAACTTCGGGTCGGCCAGCTCCACCCGCGCGCCGAGCTCGGTGAACGACCGGGCCGCCGACGCCACGATCGACGCCACCTCCGGGTCGACCGAGGCGAAGCCCAGCGTCGGGCTGAACGCGATCCGCATGCCGGCCACCCCGGCCCGCAGCGTCGAGGTCACCGAGCGCTCCTGGCGCTGGCCGGCGGTCCAGTCGCGGTTGTCCTGGCCGGACAGCACGTCCAGGGCCAGCGCGCTGTCCTCGACCGTCCACGACAGCGGCCCGACGTGCGCGAGCGTGCCGTAGGGGCTCGCCGGGAACAGCGGGACCAGGCCATAGGTCGGCTTGATGCCGAACACGCCGCTGAACGACGCCGGGATGCGCACCGAGCCGCCGCCGTCGGTGCCGATGGAGATCGGGCTGGTGCCGGTGGCCACCGCGGCCGCCGCGCCGCCGCTGGACCCGCCGGCCGTGCGGTCGGTGTCCCACGGGTTGCGGGTGACGCCGGTGAGCGGGCTGTCGGTCACGCCCTTCCAGCCCAGCTCGGGCGTGGTCGTCTTGCCGACCAGGACGGCACCGTGCTCGCGCAGCCGGGCCACGGCCGGCGCGTCGGCGTCCCACGACTGGTCGGGGTCGACGGTCCGCGAGCCACGCAGCGTCGGCCAGCCCCTGGTGAGCAGGATGTCCTTGACCGACACCGGGACACCGTCGAGCAGGCCGTGCGCCTCGCCGTCGCGGTAGCGGGCCTGCGCGGCGGCGGCCATGGCCAGCGTCGCCTCCCGGTCCACCAGGCAGTAGGCGTTCACCGCGCCGTCGACGCGCTCGATGCGGTCCAGCGCGTCCCGCGCGACCTCGACCGGGGAGAGCGTGCCGGCGCGGTACCGCTCCATCAGCTCGGTCGCGGACAGCTCCGACGTGCCGGTCATCGTGCTCCTTCCCGGACGTAGCCGTGCTGCTTGTCGACCACGTTGCGCAGCGGGCGGCCGTCCAGATACCTGGTGAGGTTGTCCACGAACAGTGCTACCAGTTCCTCCCGCCACCCCACCACGTCCCCGGACATGTGCGGGGAGACGATCACGTTCGGCATCGTCCACAGGGGTGAGTCGGGCGGCAGCGGTTCCTCGGCGAACACGTCCAGCGCGGCACCGGCGATCTCACCCGCGCGCAGGGCCGCCACCAGGTCGTCCTGCACCACGAGCCCGCCCCGGCCGACGTTGACCAGCCGGGCGGTCGGCTTCATCGCGGCCAGCGCGGCGGCGTCGACCATGCCGGTGGTGGTGTCGGTCAGCGGGGCGGCCAGCACGACGTGGTCGGCGTCGGCGGCGGCCTCGGCCAGCCGTTCGGTCGGCAGGATCGAGCCGAGGTCGGGGTCGCGGTCCACGGCGGTGCGGCCCAGGCCCGTGACCCGCACGCCGACGGCGGTGAGCTTGCGGCCGATGGCCCGGCCGATCGGGCCGGTGCCGGCGACCAGCGCCCGGGAGCGCCCCAGGGTCTCGCTCTCGCGGTGGTGCCAGCGGCGCTCGTGCTGGAGTCGAAGGGTGCTGGGCAGGTCCTTGGCCATGGCCAGCACGAGCGCCAGGACGTACTCGGCCATCGGCTCGTCGAACACTCCGCGTGAGTTCGTGATGACGACGTCGTTCGCCCGAACGCCAGCGGAGAGCAGGTGGTTGACCCCGGCGCTCGCGGCGTGGACCCAGCGCAGGTTCTCGGCGCGCTCGATCGCCGCCGAGGCGGTCTGGGAGCGGAAGTCCCAGGCCAGGAGCACGTCCGCGTCACGAAGAGCGTCGGTCAGGCCGTCCTCGGTGACGTACCGGACGGTGCCCAGCGCCTCGATCTGGTCGGTCGCGGGGGGTTTGCCCGTGCCGCCGGACTCGGCGTGCAGGACCACGATGGTTGCGGAACGTGTTGGGCTCATGCCCTGATGCTCCCCTCTTCGAATGAAGCTGTCGCGGGGAGCCGCGAGGGATTGACACGCTAGAAGTCGCTCGTATGATTGTCAACAATCGGCGCGGTCGCTGCAGCCCGCGGGAGAGCTAGACAACGAACTACAGGTGCTGCATGACCGTGGAGAATGCTGATGTCCAGGTTGATGACGATCACGTTGGAGCGCCGCGGCGTCTCCTGTGTGGCACAGCTGCTCGACAAGGACGCGCCGCGCACGTGTGAGGCCGTGTGGCGGTCGCTGCCCCACGCGGGGCCCGTCCATCACGCCAAGTACGCCCGCAACGAGGTGTACACGATGGTCGAGCGGTTCATCGACGAGCCGATCGGCCTGGAGAACCCGACGGTCACCCCCATTCCCGGTGACGTGGTCTTCTTCGACTTCCACGGCGGCATGCTCGACCGGGAGTTCAAGGAGGAGAAGGGCCTGGAGGCGCTCCCCGGCGTGATCGACCTGGCCATCTTCTACGGCCGCAACAACATCCTGCTCAACGGCGACGTCGGCTGGGTCCCCGGCAACGTCTACGCGACGATCATCGAAGGCCTGCCGGCCATGGCCGAGGCGTGCAACGACGTCTGGCGTTCGGGCAGTGTCGGTGAACGTCTGGTCTACCAGCGCCACCCCTCGCACTCCGACGCCGGCTGACGGGCGGGCGGCATGTACCCGAGAGACAGGGCCGTGGAGATCATCGGCCCGGAACTGGTCACCCAGCGCGGAGTCGGCGTGGTGGCGCCGTTCGACTTCGCGCTCGACCGCGAGCTGTGGCGCTGGGCGCCCGACGACATCTCGCTCTACCTGACGCGGCTGCCGTTCGTGCCGGTGCCGGTGACCATCGAGATGGCCAGCGAGCTGAGCGACCCGGACCGGGTCCGCCGGGCGACCGCCGACGTGCTGGCGCCGGAGCCGCTGGTGGTCACCTACGCCTGCGCGTCGGGCAGCTTCATCGACGGCGCGGTCGGCGAGCAGGCGCTGTCGGCCAGCATGCTCTCGGCCGGGGCGCCGATGGCCACCACGACCTCCGGTGGGCTGATCGCCGCGCTGCGCGCGTTGAACCTGCGCCGGATCGCGGTGGTGACCCCGTACATCGACAGCGTCACCGAACGACTGTTGACCTTCCTCGACGAGCATCGGGTGGAGGTCGTCTCGAGTGTGGGTCTCGGTCTGTTGGACCACATCTGGAAGGTGGGCTACGCCGAGATCGTGCAGGCGGTCACCGCGGTGGATGTCGCGGAGGCCGAGGGATTGTTCATCAGCTGCACGAATGTGCCGACCTACGACATCATCGGCCCGCTGGAGCGGTGGCTCGGCAAGCCGGTGTTGACCGCGAACCAGGTCACGATGTGGTCGGCGCTGTCGGCGATCGGCTCCCCGATGATGGCCACCGGCCAGTGGTTGGCGGAGACGACGCGGACGCACGCGGCCTGACGGGTAGGATTGTCTCACTCATGAGTCACGTCGTCGGTTTCCTCTATCCGGGCTACAGCGCGGAGGACGAGTACCCGACCATGGAGCGGCTGCTGGCTGCCTCTGGCCGGGCCGCCAGTCTGCCGGTGGTCCACACCCTGATGCGCGAGGACGCCCACCGGGTGGACGCGCTGCTCGACATCGGCGGCGCGGACGTGCTCGCCGACGGGGCGCGCGCGTTGCGCGAACAGGGGGTCCAGGCCGCGGTGTGGGCGTGCACCAGCGGCAGTTTCGTGTTCGGTTGGGACGGCGCGAAGTCCCAAGTGGACGGTGTGCGGGACGCGGCCGGGGTGCCGGCGTCGAGCACGTCGTTCGCGTTCGTCAACGCGGCCAGGCATCTGGGGCTGCGCCGGGTCGCGGTCGCGGCGACCTATCCGCGGGATGTGGCCGACCGGTTCGCCGAATTCCTGGCGACCGCTGATATCGACGTGGTCTCGTTGTCCTGCAAGGGAATCATCACCGCGGCCGAGGTCGGTACCCTGGGCCGCGAGGACGTCATCGAGTTCGTCGCGGCGAACGACCACGCCGACGCGCAGGCAGTGCTGGTGCCCGACACCGCACTGCACACGGTGGCCTGGCTGGCCGATCTCGAACAGCGTCTGGGAAAGCCCGTGCTGACCGCCAACCAGGTCAGCGTGTGGGAAGGTCTGCGGCTGGTCGGCGACGCCGGTCCGCGACCCGGGCTGGGCACCTTGTTCGCCTGAACGGAGGATCACTGGGGATGAGCGAGCTGGGCGAGCTGGAGCCGGTTGCCAGGCAGTCGACCGCTGAGCTGATCGCCGACCAGCTGCGTTCAGCGATCATGTACGGGGTGTTCGCCCCGGGAACCCAGCTCGCCGAGGCGGAACTGGCGGCGCGCTTCGAGGTCAGCCGGGGGCCGCTGCGCGAGGCGATGCAGCGGCTGGTGCAGGAGGGCCTGCTGCGCGGCGAACGCCACCGGGGCCTGTTCGTCATCGACCTCGACGAGCAGGACGTCGCCGACATCTACCTGGCGCGGCTGGCGATCGAGCGGATGGCCTGCGAGCTGATCATGCACGGCAACCGGGGCGAGGCCGTCGCGCACCTGACCGAGGCGCTGACCGAGCTGGTCACCGCCGCCGAGTCCGGTGACCGGCACGCGATGAGCGACGCCGACCAGGCCTTCCACCTCGCGCTGGTGACCTGCTCGGGCAACTCGCGGCTGGAGCGGATGGCCCAGACCCTGTTGGTGGAGACCAGGATGTGCCTCGCGGCGTTACAGGACCACTACCCGCGACCGCAGGACCTGGTGGCCGAGCACCGCATCCTGGTCGACGCCATCGCCGACGGCGACGAGGAACGGCTGCTCGGCCTGATCGAGTCGCACATGCGGGACTCGATCGTGCGCCTGCGGCCCGCCTAGCGTCGGCGTCGCCGGAGCAGGGCCACGTCGAACTCGCCGGCCACCACCGACGCGGACAGCTCGGCGATGCGGTTGTTGTTGCTGCGCGCGTAGTGCCGCAGCGCCGTGAACGCGACGTCCACGCCGATCCCGAGGCGTTCGGCGATGATCCCCTTGGCCTGTTCGATCACCACCCGGCTGGTCAGCGCGTGCTGGAGCTGCGCGGCCAGATCGGTCTGCCGGCGCAGCGAGCGCGCCTGGGACAGGCCGATGGCCGCCACGTCCGCCAGCGCCTGGGCCACCCGCAGGGTGCGTTCGTCGGGGCCGACGGGTTCGGTGCGGAACAGCGACGTTGCCCCGAGGACCTGGTCGCGCAGGCGCAGCGGCAGGGTGTGCACCGAGGCGAAACCGACCGCCACGGCGGCCGCGGTGAACTCCGGCCAGCGGTGCGCGGTGGCCGGGGCGGACAGGTCGACGGCGACCGGCGCACCGGCCCGGCAACACTCCCGCAGCGGGCCGTCGAGCTCGCACAGGGCCGCGACCCGGTCGTCGGAGGCGCCGCTGGCCTGGGGCACGCCGGCCTGGTCCACCAGCAGCAGCCCGGCCGCGGCGATGGTCAGCAGCCGAACCGAGCGGTCGGCCAACAGGATCAGGACGTGATCGAGATCGGGCTCGACGGCCACGGCGTCGGAGAGCTCCACGAAGGTTTCAGCCAGCTCTTCCACTGGTGTGCTGGTCACGGGATAAGCCTACGACCGACACTATGAGTTAGGTGCGTCGTTCGGGCCGGTTTGCGAAAGCTGTTCAAAACGTAGCCGTCGGTGGACGACCTCGCCGGCGATTTCCATTAGCGGCCGGCCCCGGGAGAAGGCGTGGGCGCGCAATCGGTCGAGTGCCTCGTCGACATCGACACCGAGTTGTACGGAGATTATTCCGCTCGCCTGGTGGACCAGCGCCTCGGCCGCGAACCAGCCCGGCAGGTCCTCGTGCGGCGGGAGTTCCCGGTCGAGCAACAACCCGAGCGCGAGGTCGGCGAACACCGCGACCTCTCGTCGTCGCAGGTCGCACAGGGCCACCGGGTCGGTCGAGTACAGACCGAACAGTCCGACAACCGACCGTCCCACCCGTAACGGGAAGGCCGCCACCGCCCGCGCCCCGGTCGCCTGGGCGGTCGCGGAGAACACCGGCCAGGACCGGTGTGCGGCCACCGAACCCAGGTCCGCCACCGGGATCGGTCGACCCTCGCGGACGGCGTCGGTCCCGGGGCCCTGACCGAGCAGGACGTGCAGGTCGGCCAGTCGCGCGGCGACCGGATCGGTGGCGTGCGGACGATCCCGTGGCGGGTTACCCCACGCGAGCCACGCGCCGCTCATCCCCACCCGTTGAACACACGCCCCGCACACCGTGGAGATCGAGACGGAACCGTTGTGAGCGGACGCGTACTCTGCGATACATTGCCACACGGCCAGAGTTCGATAGTCGATCACGGTGATTCAATTCGGATCCGCGCGAGTCGCTCCGCGGGCGCGGTCGACTTCGGGGTGAGTGCCGGTGCAACCGCACTATCGACGTAGGGCCTTTGGACCCTGGTGGAGATCCGCCCACATTTACGAGTATCACTCACATGCAGGCCATCTCGTCCGATGCCACGGAAATCTTCGCGAGGCTGAAGAGCGCGGCGTTCCATGAGCTCGTCGTCTCCTCCATGGCCGGCGAGCGGGACGCGATCGCGACCCTGTTCACCTGGATCCGGCCGGCGATCGTGCGGTACTGCCGCTCACGTATCGGGCGCAGCGGCTCGGCGTACTCCTCGGCCGACGACGTCGCCCAGGAGATCTGTGTGGCCGTGCTCGGCGCGCTGGGCCGCTACCGCGACGAACCGGAGTCGTTCCTGCCCTTCGTGTACGGGATCGCCGCGCACAAGGTCGCCGACCACTACCGGCGGGCGGGGCGGGACCGGTCGGACCCCGCCGCCGACGTGCCGGACGGCGTGGACGTGAGCGCGAGCCCCGAGCAGCAGATCATGGCCGCCGACCTGCGAGACCGTCTCGCCGGACTGCTCGACACCCTTCCGCCGCGCCAGCGCGAGATCCTGCGTCTGCGGCTGGTCGTCGGCCTGTCCGCCCAGGAGACCGCGACCGCCGTCGGTCTCACGCCCACCGCGGTCCGCGTTACCCAGCACCGCGCCCTGGCAAAACTGCGGACGGCCCTTCAACGGCACGAGTGGGTGTGACGTCGGTCAACCCCCGCGTTCTATGACGCGCGGGCTCGCAGGTAGAGCTGGACCTCGATGCGGTTGGGCTCGGCCTCCGCGCTGACCTCGCGCAGCTCGAACTGGTCGAACCCGGCGTCGGTGAGGACCCCGCGCAGCTCGTCGGGCGGGTAGGCGCTGACCCGGGTTGGCACGCCGAGGAAGCTGATCGGCAGCAGGTCGAAGTCGCCGAGCACCATCGACACCAGCAGCAGCTTGGGTCCGCGCAGCTGGCCGCGCAGTTGGCGCAGCAGCGGCGGGATGTCGGCCTTGGGCAGCATCAGCAGCGAGAAGAACGCCACCGCCGCGTCGAACTCGCCGAGGTCGTCGATCTGGCGCAGGTCCCGGTGCAGGTAGGTGCCGCCGGGGGCCTGTTCGCGGGCGAGGTCGAGCATCACCGCCGACTCGTCGGTGCCGACGACCTCGATGCCGGCGTCGAGCAGTTGTTTGGCGGTTGGCAGCCCGCTGCCGCAGCCGAGGTCGAGGACTCGGGCGGGGCGCTGGTCGACCAGCCACGCCCCTTCGGTCAGCTGTGCGTCCCGCTCGACGAACGAGTCGTCGTAGCGGCGACCGATCAGGTCGAACGCGACGGCGTCCTCGGCGGCTTTTTCCGTACCCACGAACGCATCGTCCCCCGTTCGTGGCGGCCGCGTCCACCGACCATCCGGGTAGTGATCTAGGCGCCGGGGTGCTGGATGAGTAGCCGTACGGTCAGCTCCAGTCGTGTGGCGACGTCGGAGGCCGAGGCGCGCCGGGTGACCCAGGCGACCAGGTTGGACAGCCACACGTCGCCGATGACCCTGGCGATGGCGCGGTCCTCGTCGGTCGGCTCGCCGTCATGCAGGGCCCGGGTGAAGATCCGTTCGATGAGCGCGGCGACGGTGTCCACCTCGGAGGAGGCGGAGGCGTCGGCGAACATGAACGCGCGGGTCATCGCCTCGGTGAGGTTGGGGTCGCGCTGCATGGCGCGGGTGATCCGGCCCAGGACGGCCAGCAGCCGGTCGTAGGGGGTGTCGCCGGGGATGGGGCTGCGTTCGGAGCGTTCCTGGCCGCGTTCGAGTTCGCGGGCCAGTCCGGAGACCAGCAGGTGGATCTTGGACGGGAAGTAGCGGTAGAGGGTGCCGAGCGCGACGTCGGCCTTCTCGGCGACGGCTCGCATCTGGACGGCCTCGAAGCCGCCCTTGGACGCCAGGGCGATGGTGGCGTCCAGGATGCGCTTGCGGCGGTCGCGTTGGGCCGCCGAGCCGAGTTCGTCGTCGGTCAGGACGGTGAGCGCGTTGGCCCCCGAGGTGCGCGGTCGTGCCATGGGTAGGGATCCCCTGTCGAAACGTGTTCCAGCCTGTGAGCTGTAGTTTATCCGATGGGCTCGGGCGGTATGTGGCAGACGTGTGTCCACGGCGTTGCGGGCGGTTCTGGTCGCAAAACTGAAACACGTTCTATACTCGGCGGCGTGGCGACGACCGAGCGACTGGCCATCCAGGACGCCCTCCGGGACTCCGTGGCGGCGGCCTGCGCCCGCGCCGGACTGCCGGGCGCGGTGCGCGCGCTGGAACCGGGAGCCGGCGGCGACTGGCGCACACACTGGCCCGGCCTGGCCGACCTCGGCCTGCTCGGCCCCGGTGTGCCGGCACGCCTGGGCGGAGCCGGCGGCGACCTGGCCGACACCGCCGCCGCGCTCGAACGGGCCGCGTGGAGCCTGGCCCCCGGCCCGGTCCTGCCCACCGTGCTCGCCGCGCTGGCCCTGACCGGCACCGACGCCCAGGACCTCGTCCCGGCTCTGGTCGCCGGGCGGGCCAGCGCCGGCGTCGCGCTCGAACCCGGCACGCTCACGGTCACCGGCGGGCGGATCAGCGGCCGGGCCGAGGCCGTGCTCGGCGCCCACGACGACGCCCACCTGCTGCTGGCCGCCCGCGACGGCGACCGGACGGTGTGGGCCGTGGTCGAACCCCGGACCGTCGAGGCGCTGACCCCACTGGACTTCTCCCGCCCGCTGGCCTCGGTGGACCTCGACGGCGTGCCGGTACGGACCGTGCCGGAGCTGGCCGGGACGGCGGCGGTGCTGCTGGCGGCCGAGTCGGTCGGGGTGGCCCGCTGGTGCCTGGACACGGCGGTCGCCCACGCCGCCGTGCGCGAGCAGTTCGGCCGGCCGATCGGCGCGTTCCAGGCCGTCAAACACCTGTGCGCGGAGATGCTCTGCCGGGTCGAACGGGCCGCCGCGCTGGTCTGGGACGCGGTCCGCGAGCCGGAGTCGCTGTCCGCGCCGGCCGCCGTCGCGCTCGCGCTGGACGCCTCGGTCGCCAACGCCAAGGACTGCGTCCAGGTGCTCGGCGGGATCGGCTTCACCTGGGAGCACGACGCCCACCTGTACCTGCGGCGCGCCCTGGCCACCCGCCAGCTGGCCGGCGGCACGGCGCTGTGGCGGCGGCGGGTGGCCGCCCGCGCGCTGGCCGGCGAGCGCCGCACCCCCGGGGTGGCCGCCGAGGACGAGCCGGCCCGGCGCGCGGTCCGGGAGTTCGTCGCCGGAGTCGCCGGACTGTCCGAACAGGACACCCGGGTGCGGCTGGCGGACTCCGGCTACCTGGCACCGCACTGGCCGAGGCCCTACGGCCTGGACGCCACACCACGAGCCCAGCTGGTGATCGACGAGGAACTGGCCGCCGCCGGGATCCGGCGCCCGGACCTGGTCGTCGGCGCGTGGGCGGTGCCGACGATCCTCGCGCACGGCACGCCCGAGCAGCGGGAACGGTTCGTCCGCCCGACCCTGCGCGGCGAGCTGCGCTGGTGTCAGCTGTTCTCCGAGCCCGACGCCGGCTCGGACCTGGCGTCGCTGCGCACCCGGGCCCGACCGGCCGACGGCGGCTGGGTGCTCGACGGGCAGAAGGTGTGGACCTCCCAGGCCCGCGAGGCGGACTGGGCGATCTGCCTGGCCCGCACCGACCCGGACGCCGCCAAACACGCCGGCATCAGCTACTTCCTGGTCGACATGCGCGCGCCGGGGATCACCACCCGGCCGCTGCGCGAGATCACCGGCGAGGCCCGGTTCAACGAGGTGTTCCTCGACGGCGTGTTCGTGCCGCACGAGCGGGTCGTCGGCGAGATCGGCGGCGGGTGGCGGCTGGCCAGGGCGACCCTGGCCACCGAACGGGTCGCGCTGGGCACCTCGACCGTCGACGAACTGGTCGCGCTGGCCACACCGGACGCCGACCGGGAACGGCTCGGCGCGCTGGTGGCCAGCGGCCTCGCGGTCGGCATGGTCGACCTGCGCGAGACCGAACGCCAGGTCGACGGGCGGGAACCCGGGCCGGGCGCGAGCGTGCGCAAACTGCTGGCCACCCGCCAACGCCAGGACGTCGCCGAGTTCGGCGTCGAGGTACTCGGGCCGGCGGGGGCGGCGGTGACCGGCGAGACCGGCGACCGGCTGCGGGAGCTGCTGCTGTCCCGCTGCCTGACCATCGCCGGGGGCACCACCCAGGTCCTGCTCACGCTGGTCGGCGAGCGGGTGCTCGGGCTACCGAGGGAGTCGTGATGGACTTCGGGTTCGACGACACGCAGCAGGCGGTCGCGCGGCTGGCCGGTGACGTGCTGGCCGGCCAGGCCGACCCGGAGTCGGCGTGGAAGGCGTTGGCCCAGGCGGGTCTGCTGGCGCTGGCGGTCCCCGAGCGGCTGGGCGGCGACGGGCTCGGGCCGGTCGAGGTGGCGGTGCTGCTGGCCGAGACCGGGCGGGTCGCCGCGCCGCTGCCGGTGCTGGAGACCCTCGCGCTGGGCGTGCTGCCCCTGGCCCGGCACGGCACCGGCGACCAGTGCGAGCGGCTGCTGGACGGGGTCGTCGCCGGGAACCGGGTGCTGACCGCCGGCACCCGTGGCGAGGTGACGGTGTCCGGGGACCGGGTCAGCGGCACGCTGGTCGGCGTGCGGTACGCGCAGCGGGCCCACCGGGTGCTGGTGCCGGCCGGCGAGCACGTGTACCTGGTCGACCCGGCCGACGCCACCCTGACCGCGACCGGGACCTCCGGCGGGGAGCCCGAGTGCACGGTGACCGTGCGCGGGGTCGCGGCCGAGCGGGTCGACGGGGCCGCCGCCGACCTGCGGCGGCTGGCGCTGGCCGGGGCGTGCGCGCTGGGCGGCGGGCTGGTGGCCGGGGCACTGGCGCTGACCGCCGGACACGTGCGCGGGCGCGAGCAGTTCGGCCGGCCGCTGGCGACGTTCCAGGCGGTGGCCCAGCGGATCGCCGACGTGTACGTCGGCGTGCGGACGCTGCACCTGGCGACCTGGTCGGCGTGCTGGCGGCTGGGCGCCGGGCGCGACGCCGACGCCGACGCCGACGCCGACGCCGACGCCGACCTGGACGTGGCCGCCTACTGGCTGGCGCAGGAGGCGCCGCCGGTGATGGAGGCCTGCCACCACCTGCACGGCGGGCTCGGTGTGGACGCCGGGTACCCGCTGCACCGGTTCTCCAGCGCCACCAAGGACCTCGTGCGGTTCGTGGGCGGCGTGGAGCACCGGCTGGCCAGGCTCGCCGACCGGATCGCGGGGTGACACGTGCACATCGACCTGACCGCCGACCAGCGCGCGCTCGCCGCCGAGCTGCGCGCGTACTTCGCCGGCCTGCTGTCCACGGCGGACAGAGCGGAGCTGGTGACCGACCGGCACGGTGAGCGCTACCGGGCGCTGGTGCGGCGACTGGGCGGTGACGGCTGGCTCGGCGTCGGCTGGCCGGTCGAGTACGGCGGGCGCGGGTTCGGGCCGGTCGAACAGCAGATCTTCGTCAACGAGGCTGCGCGCGCGGACGTGCCGCTGCCCTACGTCACGTTGCAGACCGTCGGCCCCACCCTCCAGACCTTCGGTACTCCCGAGCAGCGGGAACGGTTCCTGCCGGCCATCCTCGCCGGCCGGACCCACTTCGCCATCGGCTACACCGAGCCCGACGCCGGCACCGACCTCGCGGCGCTGCGCACCACGGCCACCCGGGTCGAGGGCGGCTATCTGGTGAACGGCCAGAAGATCTTCACCACCGGCGCGCACGACGCGGACTACGTGTGGCTCGCGGCCCGCACCGACCGCGACGCCCCGCGCCACCGGGGGATCTCCATCCTGATCGTCGACACCCGCGACCCCGGGTTCACCTGGACACCGATCATCACCTGCGACGGCGCCCACCACGTCAACGCCACCTACTACACCGACGTGCGGGTGCCGGCCGAGTCGCTGGTCGGCGAGGAGAACGCCGGCTGGCGGCTGATCACCACCCAGCTCAACCACGAGCGGGTCATGCTCGGCCCGGCCGGGCGGATCGCCGCGCTGTACCACCGGGTGCTGGACTGGGCCGCGGCCCGGGACCTGCTCGACCGGCCGGAGCTGCGCCGCGCGCTGGCCAGGACCTACGCGTCGCTGCGGGTCAACGAGCTGCTGAACTGGCAGGTCGCGTCGACCGGGGCGGCGGTGTCGGTGGCCGACGCGTCGGCGACCAAGGTGTTCTCCTCCGAGCGGGCGCAGTGGATCGGCCGGGAGCTGGAGCAAGCCGTTGGCGCGCACGGGGATCCGGCCGACCCGGAGACCGGCGCGCTGCTGGGCTGGCTGGACGTGGCCGCCAAACGCAACCTGGTGCTGACCTTCGGCGGCGGGGTGAACGAGATCCAGCGGGAGCTGATCGCCGTGGCCGGTCTTGACCTGCCGAGGGTGCCGCGATGATCGAGGAGGCCGCCCGCGAGCTGGCCGCGCGCGGGGAGTCGGCGCGCCGGGTCGCCCGGGATCCGGTGAACCTGCCGATGATCCGCAACTGGACCGAGGCGATCGGCGACGACAACCCCACCTACGAGCACTACGCGCCACCGGCGATGGCGCAGGTGTGGACGATGCCCGGGCTGGCCGGGCAGCGGCCGGCCGACGACCCGCTGGGCGCGATGGTCGCGGTGCTCGACGAGGCCGGCTACACCTCGGTGGTGGCCACCGACAGCGAGCAGACCTACCACCGCTACCTCAGTCCCGGTGAGACGGTCGAGGTGTCGTCCCGGTTGGACGGTGTGACCGGTCCGAAGAGGACGGCGCTGGGCGAGGGCTGGTTCGTCACGACCCGCAGCACCTGGTACGTCGGCGACGAGCCGGTGGCGGAGATGATGTTCCGGGTGCTGAAGTTCCGGCCGTCGGGGGTGGCCGGCACGGCGATCCGGCCGGCGGTCAGCTCCGACACCGAGTTCTTCTGGGCCGGTACGGCGCTGGGCGAGCTGCGGATCCAGCGGTGCGGCGGGTGCGGGCGGCTGCGGCACCCGCCGGGGCCGATGTGCCCGTCGTGCCGACAGACGCGGCCCGGGTACGTGGTTGCCGCCGGGGAGGGCACGGTGTACAGCTACGTGGTGCACCACCATCCGCCGGTGCCGGGGCGGGCGGCGCCGTTCGTGGTGGCGCTGGTGGAGTTGACGGAGGGTGTGCGGATGCTGGCGGAGCTGGTCGGGGTGCCGCCCTCGGAGGTCCACATCGGACTTGAGGTGCGGGTCGGGTTCTCCCGTGTGGACGGTGAGCTGACGCTGCCGGTCTGGCGGCGGCGATGACCGGGATCGGGGAGGTGTTGCCGGAGCTGGTGATCGAGGTGACTCCGACGTTCGTGATCAGCACCGCCCTGGCGACCCGCGACTTCCAGGACGTGCACCACGACCCCGAGCTGGCCAGGGAACGCGGGTCGGCGGGGATCTTCCTCAACATCCTCACCGACACCGGCCTGGTGTCGCGGTTCGTGACCGACTGGGCCGGCCCGGACGCGCTGGTGCGCCGGATCTCGCTGCGGCTGGGGGTGCCCTGCCACGCGCACGAGACGCTGCGGCTCACCGGCCGGGTCACCGGGCACGCCGTCGCCGACGGCGAGGACCGCTGGGAGGTGTCGGTCGTCGGCGCGAACAGCCTCGGTGACCACGTCACCGCCACGGTGTGGGTGGTGCGCCGGTGACCGCCGCGATCGCCGGGATCGGCGCGACGGAGTTCTCCAAGGACTCCGGCCGCAGCGAGCTGGCGCTGGCCGCGCACGCCGGTCTCGCGGCCATCACCGACGCCGGCCTCCGGCCGTCCGATGTGGACGGAATGGTGACGTTCACCATGGACGCCAACGCCGAGACCGCCCTGGCCCGCGAACTCGGCGTGCCGGAGCTGACGTTCTTCGGCCGGGTCCCCTACGGCGGCGGCGCGGCCTGCGCGGTCGTCGCGCACGCGGCGATGGCGGTGGCGACCGGGGCGGCGTCGACCGTGCTGTGCTACCGGGCGTTCAACGAGCGGTCCGGCCGCCGCTTCGGCCAGGTGCACACCCCCGACGGCGTGGACAACGGCTGGCACTACCCGATGGGCCTGGTCACCCCGGCGGCCTCGGTGGCGATGTTCGCCCGGCGCTACCAGCACGAGTACGACGTCACCAGCGAGGACTTCGGCCGGGTCGCGGTCCTGGACCGCCGGGCGGCGGCCACCAACCCGAACGCCTGGTTCCACGGCCGCCCGATCACCCTGGCCGACCACCAGGCCTCCCGCTGGATCGTGGAACCGTTGCGGCTGCTGGACTGCTGCCAGGAGACCGACGGCGCCGTCGCGCTCGTCGTGACCACCGTGGACCGGGCGCGGGACCTGCCGCGACACCCGGTGGTCATCGCGGCGGCCGCCCAGGGCAGCGCGGCCGACCAGTTCACCATGCACAGCTACTACCGCGACGACCTGACCGGCCTGCCAGAACTCGGCCTGGTCGGGCGGGCTCTGTGGGCGGGCTCCGGGATCGGCCCGGAGGACCTGTCGGCGCTGGTGCTCTACGACCACTTCACGCCGTTCGTCCTGGTACAGCTGGAGGAACTGGGGTTCTGCGCGCGCGGGGAGGCCCGCCACCTGCTGGCCGACGGCACCCTGGAACTGGACGGCCGGCTGCCGCTCAACCCGCACGGCGGCCAGCTGGGCGAGGCCTACGTGCACGGGATGAACGGCATCACCGAGGCCGTCCGCCAGCTGCGCGGCACGGCCGCCAACCAGATCCGCGACGCCGAGCACGTGCTGGTCACCGCCGGAACCGGGGTGCCGACCAGCGGCCTGGTGCTATCCCGGTGACAGGCCGAGGAGATCGGCCAGGGGACGCGGGACCAGACCGGAGGCGGTGAGGGTCCCCGGGAAGGCCGCCACCTCGGGGCGGGTGCGGGGCGTGGTGGCCGGCGGGGGAACCTCGACCGGGCGGCCACCGAAGGGCGCGTTCTGCGAACCCCGCACACCGATGGGGCTGCCCGGCGGCTCGGCGCAGTAGGCCAGCGAGTTCGGGGCGACGTCCCGGACGTCGTCGCCGGGGCGCTGGCGGGTGCCCTCGTAGCCGCGCGTGCAGGAGAACGGGTCGTTGAACGTCAGCACCAGCCCCAGGTGGCCGGTGCCGTCGGGGTTGGCGCCCGGGGCGGTCGCGGTGATCATCGGGAAGGCCACCAGCAGGTGCTCCAGGGCGCTGGTGCGTGTGCTGGCGACCCTGGTGGTGGTCAGCAGGTTGGCCGTCACCTCGCTCAGCGCCTGGCCGGAGTCACGCAGGAACGTGTTGAGCTGGACCGCCGCGCCGGGGGCGGTGGTGATGACCTGGCGCAGCGCGGGGTCGGACTCGCGGAGCTGGGCGGCGAACAGGCGCAGGTCGTGGGCGTAGGCGGTGATCAGGTCGGACTGCGCGGCCTGGGTCTCCAGCACCGTGCGACCGCCTGCCAGCAGGGACAGCGTGCGCGGGAGGTGCTCGACGGCGGCCTCGGTGAGGGTGGTGGCGTTGGTGAGCAGCCGGCGCAGCGCCGGGCCGGTGTCCCGGAACGCCTTGTCCAGCTCGTCGACCGTGACCCGCAGCGACTCGCGGGGGACGCTGGCCACCAGGGAGTCCAGGTTGGCCAGCAGGGTCTCCGGGGCCGGCGGCAGGTGGGTGCGGGAGCGGGGGATGACCGAGCCGTCGGTCAGGTAGGGGGCGCCGGGCCGGTCGGGGACCAGGTCGACGTACTGCTCGCCGACCGCCGACCGGTTCGCCACGAACGCCCGCGCGTCGGCCGGGATCGGCGGGGAGTCCTCCAGGTCGAGGACGGCGTCGACCCCGTCGGGCGACAGGCGCAGGGCCGCCACCCGGCCCACCGCCACACCCCGGTAGGTGACCTCGGCGTTCGGGAACACGCCGCCGGAGTCGGCCAGGTTCACCGTCACCCGGTAGCCCCGCTGGCCGAACAGCCGGTCCAGGCCGGCGTAGGTCCCGCCGACGTACACCACGCCGACCACGGCGATCAGCACGAACACCAGCAGCCGGATCCTGGTGGGCCGCGACAACATCACGCACCTCCCAGCAGCGAGCCGAGCCACCCGGTGAGGCCGCCGGAGGGCCGGGGCGCCACCACCGGCACCGGCAGCGGCGGCGCGGCCGGCGTCGAGGTGGCCGGTGGCGGGGCCCCGGCGGGCGGGAGGACCGGGGTGCTGGCGTTGCCCACGTTCTCCAGCAGCACGCTCAGGTCCAGGTCGAACGTCACGTCCACGTTGACGTAGTCGCCCTTGACGGCGTTGAGGAAGTAGTCGGTGAACGGGTAGGTCACCAGGAACTGCAACGCGTTGGGCAGGTCGGCGCCCGCGTCGGCCAGCTCACGCAGGGTCGGGGCCAGCGCGCGCAGGTCGGCCACCAGGTCGTCGCGGCTCCGGTTGACCGTGTCGACGGCGACCGTGGACAGCCGGTCCAGGGCGCCGAGCATGGTCACCAACTGGTTGCGTTGCTCGTTGAGCACCCGCAGGCCGGGGCCCAGGTGCTCGATGGCCCGCGCCAGGTCGTCGGTCTGGCGGGCCAGGGCGGTGGACAGCCGGTCCATCGCGTCGATCGCGGCGACGACCGTGCCCTTCTCCTCGTCCAGCACGCCGACCACGGTGTCCAGGTTCGCCAGCGCGGCGCGGATCCGCTGCTCGTCGCCGTCCAGGGCGGCGTTCAGCTCGCCCACGATCGTCCGCAGCTGCTCCACCCCACCGCCGTTGAGCAGCAACGACAGCGCGCCGAGCACCTCCTCGATCTCCGGGTTGCGGCCGGTGCGCGCCAGCGGGATCACCGCGCCGTCGCGCAGCCGCCCGGCCGTGGACCCGCCGGTGTTCAGCTCGACGAACTTCTCGCCGAGCAGGCTCGACTGGCGCAGCTCCGCCCCCGCCCCGGCCGGCAGCGAAACGTCCCCGTTGACCAGCATGGTGACCACGGCCGTCGTGTTGTCCCCGGCCAGTTCGATGCGTTCCACCCGGCCGACGGCCACGTCGTTGACCTTCACCCCGGCCTGGGGCACCAGGTCCAGCACGTCACCGAAGTGCGCCACCACCCGGTACGGGTGCTCGCCGAGGTCCGCGCCGCCGGGCAGCGGGACCTCGTAGAGGCCCGAGGTGCAGCCGGTGGCCAGCAGTGCCAGCGTGACCACCAGGCGCCTCACCGGACACCGGCCAGGTTCGGGTTGAGCAGCGGCAGGGGCAGCGGCGGCAGTTCACCGCGGCTGATGGCCGCGAGGATCTCGGCGGCGGTGGGCAGGTTCAGGGTGCCGTCGAGGTAGGGGGCGAGCTGCTGGCACAGGTCGGACAGTGTCCTGGGCAGCTGGGTGGGGGTGCCGGCGGCGATGGTGCGGCACAGCATCAGGACCGGCGGGTAGCTCAGCTCGTTGAGGTTGCCCCGGATGGCGAAGGACGCGGACGCGGCGTCGTAGGTGGACAGGAAGTTCGACATCGCCAGCGGCGCCACGTCCAGCACCTCGGCGACCGCCGCGCGCTGGTCGACCAGTGCGCGGGTGATCCCCACCAGTTTGTCCACATTGGACGACAGGGCGCCCCGGTTGGCCTCGACGAAACCCTGGACGTCGGCCAGCGCCGGCCCCAGCGCGCCCAACGCGTCGGCCAGCTCGTCGCGGTCGGCGGCCAGGTAGTCGCTCACCCCGGCCAGCTCGTCGTTGAACGAACGGACCTGCTGGTCGCTGGCCGCCAGCGCCTCGGTGAACCGCGCCAGGTCGTCGACCGTGGAGAACAGGTCGCCGCTGGAGCCGGCCAGGGTCTCGGTGGCGGCGCTGAGCTCGTGGATCGTCGCGTTGAACAGCTCGCCGTTGCCGGACAGGTTCGCCGCGGCGGTGTCCAGCACGTCCGACAGCGCGCCGTCGGCGTTCGCGCCGGTCGGCCCCAGCGCGGTCGCCAGGTCGTTGACGCTGGCCGTCAGGTCGTCCAGCTCGACCGGGGTGTCGGTGCGCGCCAACGGGATCCGCGCGCCGGAGGCCAGCAGGGGGCCGGACTCGTAGGCCGGCGCCAGCTGCACGTAGCGGTCGCTGACCAGGCTCGGCGCGACCACCATCGCGTGCGCGTCGGCCGGGATCGGCACGCCCGTGTCGACGGTCATCGTGACCCGCACCCGGTCGCCGGCCGGTTCGACCGCGCTGATCCGGCCCACGCCCACGCCCAGGACCTTCACCTCGGAGTCGGGGTAGACGCCGACGGCCTTGGTGAAGTAGGCGGTGATCGTGGTGCCGGCGGCCGGCGCGGCCAGCCACCACAGGGCGCCGGTGAGCACCAGCGCCAGGACGCTGGCCAGTACGGCGATCCGGTACACGTCGCGCTGGGTCCTGGTCCGGAACGTCACCGGCCACCTCCCTGGGGTGTGAGCGGGACCGAGCAGCCCTGCGGGTTGATGTCGATGATCCCGACGTCGGTCGGCGGCGGGATCAGCCCGCAGATGTAGCCCTCGAACCAGCGGCCGTTGCCCACGACGTTGTTGAACATCCGCACGTACGGGGCGAGCGCGGCGAGTGAGGCGCTCAGGTTCTCCTGGTTGCGGGACAGGATGTCGGTGACCCTGCCCAGCTCGTCCAGCGCCGGTTTCAGGTGCCGCTGGTTGTCGGCGACCAGGCCGGACAGTTCGCGGGCGAGCGCGGTGGTGCCGGTGAGCAGGCGGTGCACGGCCTCGCGGCGGGTGTTCAGCTCGGCCAGCAGCAGCGAGGCGTCGGCGAACAGGGCGCGCAGCTGGGCGTCGCGGTCGGCGACCGTGCGGCTCAGGCCGGCGGTGTTGGCCAGCAGCCTGCGCAGCTCGGTGTCGCGTGTGGACAGTGTGCGGGACAGGGCGCTCAGTCCACCCAGGGCGTCGGACAGGTGCCGGGGGCTGGTGGCGAAGGTGTCGGCGACGACCTCGAAGCTGTCCGCCAGCTGACCGGTGTCGATCTTCTCGACGGTCCGGGACAGCTCCCCGACGGCCGGCACGATGTCGAACGGGGTGGCGGTGCGGTCGGTCGGGATCGGCTCGTCCGGACTCTGTGGACCGTCCCCTTCGGACCTGACGGCCAGGTACTTGTCGCCGAGCAGCGTCTTGATCTCGATCGACGCCCGGCTGCGGTCGCCCAGCGGGGTGTCACGCAGCCGGAAGTCCACGACGACCTTCGCGCCGGCCAGCTCCACCGAGCGCACGTCGCCGACCTTCACCCCGGCCAGCCGCACCTCGTTGCCAGGGCGCAGCCCGGCGGACTCGGTGAACTCGGCGGTGTAGGTGGTGCCGCCGCCGATGATCGGCAGGTCGTCGGCGTTGAACGCGACCAGCACCGACAACGTCAGCAGCACCAGGGTGACCGCGCCGACCCCGGCCTGGTTCCGCTCCCGCAACGGTGTCATGGCCGGCACCGGTCCACCATCGGCGTGCCGGCCAGCGGCAGCAACGGCAGGTCAACGACGATCCCCAGGTCCGACACCCCGACCCGGCCCGACGCGGAGCACAGGTAGTAGTTGAACCAGCCGCCGTAGCTGGAGACCCGGTTGATCGTGCGCAGCTTGTGCGGCAGGCCGGCCAGGAACCGGTCGACCGTGTCGCCGTGGTCGGCCAGGTTCTTCGACAGGGCACCGAGTTCGGTGATGTTCTCGCGCAGCGGCTGGCGGGCGACGCCGAGCAGGCCGGCGGTGGCGTCGGTCAGCTCGCCCAGCGCGGCGATCGCGTCGCCGATCGGCTGGCGCTGCCCGGCCAGGCCGGTGGCCAGCGCCTGGAGCTGGTCGATCAGGCCGGTGACCTCGGCCGTGCGGTCGTTGACGGTGGTGAGCACGGTGTTCAGGTTGTCCACCACCCGACCGACCACCTCGTCCTTGCCGGCGATCGTGCTGGTCAGCGAGGCCGTGTGGGCCAGGACGCTGTCGATCGTGCCGCCCTCGCCCTGCAGGACCTGGATCAGCTGGGCGGCCAGCTGGTTGACCTGCTCGGGGTCCAGTGCCTCGAACAGCGGCCGGAACCCGTTGAACAGCACCGTCAGGTTGAGCGCGGGGCTGGTGCGGGCGAGCGGGATCTCCTCGCCGGGGTCCAGGGTGGCCGCCGGGTCGTCGCCGGTGCCCACCGCCAGCGACACGTAGCGCTGGCCGATCAGGTTGCGGTACTTGACGGTCGCGGTCGTCGACGCCGGCAGCACGCGCCCGGCCTCCACCTCGAAGCGCACCCGCGCGTGCGAGCCGGCGACCTCGATCCCGGTGACCTGGCCGACACGCACCCCCGACATGCGCACGTCGTCGCCCTCGCCCAGACCGGTGACGTCGGTGAACCGGGCGGCGTAGCCGGCGGTCGCGCCGACCGTCGAGTTGGCGATCGTCAGACCAAGCAACGCGGTCAGCGTCACGGTGACCGCCGCGAACACCGCCAGCTTGAGCAGCGGCGCGACCCAGCCCCTCATCGCAGCTCCACCTCCGCCCCCCGGTACAGCGGCCCGACCAGCAGGCTCGCCCAGCGCGGCACGGCCGCCGGCTCGACCCCCAACTGCGGCGCGAGCAGCGCCGCCAGCAGGTCCCGCTCGGCCGGGGAGTTCGCCAGCGCCGGCGCGGACGCGGCGGCCTGGGGTCCGGTCGGCAGGAAGTCCTGCGGCCGGTCCGAGCGGGGCGGCGGCGGTTTGGTCGAGCCGTCGGCCAGCGGGCCCCCGGCCGGGTACTGCGGGAACCGCGCCGGGGGCTTGGCGACCGGGTAGCAGCGCGGGCCCCGGCGGTCGTCGTAGCGCGGGGTGTCCCGGCCGGGCACGTACTTGCCCCGGCTGGCGGTGATCTCGATGGTCACCCGGGTGACGTTCGGGTGCGCGGTGCCCTTGCCGAACGCGCGGTCGGCCGCCGGGATCGCGTCCACCAGCTGGCCCAGCACGCACGGGTACTCCGGCGCGTACTTCGCGAGGACCTCCAGGGTCGGTCGGGCGGTGGCCACCAGGTCGATCAGGTTGTCCTGGTTGGCGGCCAGGAACGAGCGCAGGTCGACCGAGGCGTTGGTGACCTCGCCGTAGAGCGACGCCAGGGTGGAGCGCTGCTCGGCGATCGTGCCGGTGGTCGTGGTGAGGTCGCGCAGCGCGGTGACCAGTTCGGGGCCGGCCACGGCGTAGGTGTCGGCGACCGTGGCCAGCGCCCGCAGGTCCGCGCGCAGGTCGGGCAGCGCCGGTTCCAGCTCACCCAGGTGGTCGCCGAGGCTGGCGATCGTGTCGCCCAGCCGCGCGCCCTGACCGTCCAGCGCGGTCGACACGGCACCCAGCGCACTGGCGAGCTTGTCCGGGCGCACCGTCCGCAACAGCGGCATCAGGTTGTCCAGCACCTGTTCCAGCTCGACGGCGGTACTGCTGCGGTCCTGGCCGATGACCGCGTTCGCCCCGATCGGCGGCGCGGGCCCGGCCGGGGCCTGGAGGGCGACGTACCGTTCGCCGAACAGCGTCTTGGGCAGCAGCCGGGCGGTCACGTTCGCCGGGACACCGGCCACCGTGTCCGGGTCCAGCGCGAGGTCGAGCACGGCGAGGTCGCCCTCGGCCCGCACCGCCCGCACCTCGCCGACGACCACCCCGCGCAACTTCACGTCCGAGCCGACGCGCAGCTGGTTGCCGGCGTGCGAGGTCTCCAGCCGCACCGGCACGACCTCGACGAACGTCTTGCGGTAGAAGGCGATCGACAGCGCCACGAACAGCGCCGCGATCACCAGGAACACGACCCCGTACAGCGGGTACCTGACCTTCATCCGGCGATCCTCACCGTCGTGGTGGCGCCCCAGATGGCGAGGCTGAGGAAGAAGTCCAGCAGCATCTGGACCACGATCGCGGCCCGCACCGCGCGGCCGACGGCGACGCCGACGCCGGCCGGCCCGCCGGTGGCGGTGTAGCCGTAGTAGCAGTGCACCATGATCACCACCACGCTGAAGACCATCACCTTGAGGAACGACCAGAGCACGTCCTGCGGTGGCAGGAACAGGTGGAAGTAGTGGTCGTAGGTGCCGCCGGACTGCCCGTAGAACCACACGGTCACCTGTCTGGACGCCATGTAGGAGGACAGCAGCCCGACCAGGTACAGCGGCACGACCGCCGCCACCGCCGCCAGCACCCGGGTGGTCACCAGGTAGGGCAGGCTCGGGACGGCCATCACCTCCAGGGCGTCGATCTCCTCGGAGATCCGCATCGCGCCGAGCTGGGCGGTGAACCCGCAGCCCACCGTCGCCGACAGGGCGAGCCCCGCGGCGAGCGGGGCGACCTCGCGGGTGTCGAAGTAGGCGGCGATGAACCCGGTCAGCGCCGAGGTCCCCAGCTGGTTGAGTGCCGAGTAGCCCTGGAGTCCGACGATCAGGCCGGTGAACACGGTCATCCCGATCATCACGCCCAGCGTGCCGCCGATGACCGCCAGCGCCCCTGACCCGAAGAACACGTCCGAGAGCAGCCGCAGGACCTCCCGGGGGTAGCGGGCCAGCGTGTGCGGCACCGAGGCGAGCACCCGGCCGTGGAAGGCGAGCTGTTCGCCGAGGGTGGCCAGCATGGTCAGCGGCCGCTCGCCGGCGGCGATCACCCGGTTGGCCACGGCGTCACATTCCCTTCGGGGGAACGATCTGCAGGTAGATCCCGGTGATCACCACGTTGATCAGGAACAGCAGCAGGAAGGTGATCACCACGGTCTGGTTGACCGCCTCGCCGACCCCGCGCGGGCCCCGCCCGGGGTGCAGGCCCCGGTAGGCCGCGACGATCCCGGCGACGAACCCGTAGAGAACGGCCTTCACCTCGCTGATCCACAGGTCCGACAGCTGTGCGAGCGCGTTGAACGAGGACAGGTACGCGCCGGGGGTCCCGCCCTGCATGACGACGTTGAAGTAGTAGCCGCCGACCACCCCGACCACGCTGACCAGCCCGTTGAGCAGGACCGCCACCACGATCACGGCCAGCACGCGCGGCACGACCAGCCGCTGCACCGGCGAGACGCCCAGCACCTCCAGCGCGGCGATCTCCTCGCGGATGGACCGCGAACCCAGGTCCGCGCACATCGCCGAGCCGCCGGCGCCGGCGATCAGCAGCGCGGTGATCAGCGGGCTGGCCTGTTGCACGATGGCCAGCGCGCTGGCCGCGCCGGTGAACGACTGGGCGCCGATCTGGGTGGTCAGCGAGCCGAGCTGCAACGCGATGACCGCGCCGAACGGGATGGACACCAGCGCGGCCGGCAGGATCGTGACGCTGGCGAAGAACCAGCACTGCTGGACGAGTTCGCGGAACTGGAAGGGCCGGCGCGGCAGGTGGCGCAGAACCTCCCAGGCGAGCGTGGCCAGCCGGCCGACCTGGGCGAGGCCGCGCACCGGCGCCGGTTGCGGACGCTGGACCATGAGCATCACCCGTCATGACAAACGACCAAGCGCCTGCTCGGTTACCCGAAACTGGACAACGCGTGGCCCGCGGTCACTCCGCCGTCGGCCACGAACTCCGCGCCGGTGCAGTAGGAACTCTCGTCACTGGCCAGGAACAGGACCAGCTCGGCGATCTCCGCCGGTTGCGCCACCCGCCGCAGCGGCACCCGCTTGGCGACGAACGACAGGTCGACGTCCACCCCGCCCAGCGCCGTGGGCAGCAGCGGGGTCGCCACCACCCCCGGGTGCACCGAGTTGACCCGCACCCCGGCCCCGGCCAGCTCCAGCGCCGCCACCTTGGTCATCCCGCGCACGGCGAACTTGCTGGCGGTGTAGGCGGTCAGCAGCTGCCCGGCGCCCAGACCCTCCACAGAGGACACGTTGATGATCGAGCCGCCGCCGGCCGCCACCATTCCCGGCGCCACCGCGCGCATACCGAGGAACACCCCGGTCTGGTTGACCCCGATCACCCGCTGGTAGTCGGCCAGCGTGGTCTCCGCCAGCGGCGCCAGGTGCAGCACCCCGGCGTTGTTGACCAGCACCGTCACCGGGCCGTGCTCCCCGGCGATCCCGGCGACCACCTCGGCCCAGCCCGCCTCGGCCGACACGTCCAGGTGGCGGTAGTGCGCGCCGAGTTCGTCGGCCAGCGCCCGGCCCGGCTCGTCGACGACGTCGGCGAGCACCACCGTCGCGCCCTCGGCGGCGAACCGGCGTGCGGCCGCCGCGCCCTGCCCGCCGGACGCCCCCGTCACCAGCGCGACCTTCCCCGCCAGCCGTCCCATGTCCCGCCTCACATCAGCTCGTCGGTCAACGGCATGAGCACGGTCTTCAGCTCGGTGTAGGCCTCGAAGGCACCGCGCCCACCCTCGCGGCCAAGGCCCGACTGCTTGAACCCGCCGAAGGGCAGGTGCGGCTCGACCTGGAAGCCGTTGATCCCGACCGTGCCCGCCCGGATCCGCCTGGCCAGCCGGAACGCGCGCCGGGCGTCGGCGGTGTACACGCCGGCGCCCAGGCCGTAGTCGGTGTCGTTGGCCAGCGCCACCGCCTCGTCCTCGTCGGTGAACGGCACCACCGCCAGCACCGGCCCGAAGACCTCCTCGCGGGCGATCTCCATGCCGTTGTCGACGTCGGCGAACACCGCCGGGCGCACGAAGTTCCCGGCCGCCAGGTCACCGTCGGCCCGTTCGCCGCCGCACACCAGCCGCGCCCCGGCCGCCTGGCCGCGCTCGATGAACCCCAGCACCCGCGCCAGCTGCCGCTCGTTGATCAGCGGGCTGGAGGTGGTCCCCGGCTCGAACGGGTCGCCGTAGGTGATCAGCCCGGCCATCAGCTGCGCGGCCGTCACGAACTGGTCGTAGACGTCGCGGTGCACCAGCGCGCGGGTGTGCGCGACACAGGCCTGGCCGGACAGGCCCATGGTGACCGTGCCCATCGTGGTCATCGCCGCCAGGCCGACGTCGGGCGCGTCCGGGAACACCAGCGTCGGGCTCTTGCCGCCCAGCTCCAGCGACACCCGCTTGAGTGTGGCGGCCGACGCCTCGACGATGCGCCGGCCCACCGCGCGGCTGCCGGTGAACGAGACCTTGTCCACGCCGGGATGGGTGATCAGCGCCTCGCCGGTCGGCGTGCCGGGGCCGGTGACCACGTTGACCACGCCGTCGGGCAGGCCGGCCTCGGCCAGCAGCGCGACCATCCGCAGCACGGTGAACGACGCGAACTCCGACGGCTTGAGCACCACCGTGCACCCCGCCCCCAGCGCCGGCGCGAGCTTCTGCGCGAACAGCAGGAACGGCGCGTTCCACGGCAGGATCGCGGCCACCACGCCGATCGGCTCGCGGAAGGTCATCGCCAGGTGGTCGCCGCCCTGGTAGGGCGGCAGGGTCTGCCCGCCGACCTTGTCGACCCAGCCGGCGTGGTGGTCGAACACGTCGGCCGCCGCGCCGACCGAGGTGGCGTAGATGCCGGAGCTGAACGACAGCGGCACGCCGTTGTCCAGCGCCTGCACCGCGCGCAGCTCGGGCGCGTGGTCGCGCAGCAGTTCGGCGAAGCGGTGCAGCACCTGGATCCGGGTGGTGGCCCGGGAGTTGGCCCAGCCGTCGAACGCCGCGCGGGCCGCGCGGACCGCGTCGTCCACATCGGACCCGGTGGCGACCGGGAACTCGCCGATGACCTCGCCGGTGGCCGGGTGGCGGTGCGACCAGGTCGCGCCGTCGGCGGCCGGGCGCCAGGCGCCGTTGACGAGCAGCTGCCCGTCGGTCAGGCCCACCTCGTCGCGGTGCTGGCGCAGGCTCAGCGTCATTGCTCCTCCTCCGTGGCCGTCAGGGTGGTCGCGGCGAACGTCGCCTCGCGGCCGGCCAGGTACGCGCCGACCGTGTCGTGCAGTTCCCGTGGTGTCCACGAAGGACTGTCGAACCGGCGCTCGACCGTCGGCGGGGCGAGCAGCGCCACCATCCCGGAGTGGACCAGGAACACCTGGCCGTGCACCCCCGCCGACGCCGGCGAGGCCAGATAGGCCACCAGCGGCGCCACCTGGTCCGGCGAGAGCGGGTCGGCGCCCTCGGGGGCCGGCCCGAACACGTGCGCGGTCATCGCGGTCCGCGCGCGCGGGCAGATCGCGTTGGCGGTCACGCCGTGGCGGGCCATCGCCCGGTCGGTGGCCAGGGTCAGCGCGGTGATGCCGGCCTTGGCCGCGGCGTAGTTCGCCTGCCCCGGCGGGCCCAGCGCGAACGCCTCCGAGGACGTGTTCACCACCCGGCCGTAGGTCGGCCCGCCGGTGGCCCGCGCCCGGTCGCGCCAGTACGCGCAGGCGTCCCGGGAGAGCAGGAAGTGGCCGCGCAGATGCACCCGCAGCACCTCGTCCCACTCCTGGTCGCTGAGGTTGAACAGCATCCGGTCACGGGTCAGGCCGGCGTTGTTCACCACCACGTGCAGCCCGCCGAAGTGCTCGACCGCCGCGTCCACCAGCGCCCGCGCGGTGGCCGCGTCCCCGACGTCCCCCTCCACCGCCAGTGCCCGGGCGCCCAGCGCCTCGACGTCGGCGACCGTGTCCGCCGCGCGCCCCGGCAGGTCGTTGACCACCACCCCCGCGCCGGCCGCCGCCAGCGCCAGCGCCTCCGCCCGGCCCAGACCCGCGCCGGCCCCGGTCACGATCGCGGCCGTACCGGCCAGGCTCAACGGATCCACGCGGCTCAGCCGAACGTGACGATCTGGCGGATCAGGTCCCCGCCGGTGCGCAGCGCGGCCAACCCGTCGTTGATCTCGTCGAGGGTGATCCGCCGGCTGATCATGCCGTCGAGGTCCAGCCGGCCCGCCCGCCACAGCGCCAGCAGCCGGGGGTAGTCGCGGTGCACGTCGGCGCCGCCGTAGAACGAGCCGAGCAGGCGCTTGTCGTGCAGGAACAGCTCCTGGGCGGAGAAGGACACCATGGCGTCGCCGCGCCCGGCGCCGACCACGACGACCGTGCCGCCGCGCCGGGCGTTGTCCCAGGCGCAGCGGATCGTGGCCGGCGCGCCGACGACGTCGAAGGCGTGGTCGAAGCCCTGGCTGCCGGTCAGCGTCGCGTGGGTCTCGGCGAGCTGGTCGGGGGTGATGGCGTGCGTGGCGCCGAAGTGCCGGGCGGTCCCGTGCTTGCCGACCACCGGGTCCACCGCGACGATCATCGCCGCGCCGGCCAGCCGCGCGCCCTGGATGGCCGAGATGCCGACCCCGCCGCAGCCCAGCACCAGCACGGTCGCGCCCGGTTCGACCCGGGCGGTGTTGACCACCGCGCCGACCCCGGTCATCACCCCGCAGGCGACCAGTGCGGCGATCTCGAACGGGACGTCGGCGGGGATCTTCACCGCGCCGTCGGCCGGCACCACGAGTTCCTCGGCGAAGGTTCCGGTGCCGGCGTAGCCGAAGGCCGGGGTGTCGCCGACGAGGAAGCGGGGGGTGACGAACGCGGCGATGGCGTGGATCGAGCACAGGTGCGGGCGCCGGCCGACGCAGTTCACGCAGGTCCCGCAGGGCGGCACGAAGGTCAGGGCGACGTGGTCGCCGACCGCCAGGCGCTCCACCTGATCGCCGGCGGCCACGACCTCGCCGGCGCCCTCGTGGCCGATGATCCCCGGCGCGAGCGCGGGCAGCGTGCCGTCCATGGCGGACAGGTCGCTGTGGCAGACCCCGGTGGCGCGGACCCTGACCCGGATCTCGCGCGGCCCGACGTCGGTGGTGGTGACGTCGTCGCGGAGTTCGAGGGTGGTGTCCCCGACCTGGTTCAGCACGGCTGCCTTCATCGCGCGACCTCCTCGTCCCGCTCGGACTCTAGTACATTTCTAGAACGCGTTCTAGCTCTAGTCGGGAGGACGAATGCGCGTCGGCTACACACCCGAGCAGGAGCGGCTGCGCTCCGAGCTCCGCGAGTACTTCGCGACCCTGATGACCCCCGACCGCCGCGAGGCGCTCGCCCTGGAAGGCGGTGAGGGCTCCGGCGACGGTTCGGGCGGGGTCTACAAGGACACGATCAGGCAGATGGGCAAGGACGGTTGGCTCACCCTCGGCTGGCCGGTCGAGTACGGCGGCCAGGCCAGACCGATGCTCGACCAGCTCGTCTTCGCCGACGAGGCGGCGGCCGCCGGGGCCCCCGTGCCGTTCCTGACGATCAACACCATCGGCCCGACGATCATGCGCTACGGCACCGAGAACCAGAAGGCGTTCTACCTGCCGAGGATCGCCGCCGGGGAACTGCACCTGTCGATCGGCTACTCCGAGCCGGAGGCCGGCACCGACCTCGCGTCGCTGCGCACCCGGGCGGTGCGCGAGGGCGACGAGTACGTGGTGAACGGCCAGAAGATGTGGACCAGCCTGATCGAGCACGCCGACTACGTGTGGCTGGCCGCTCGCACCGACCCGGACGCGCCCAAGCACAAGGGCCTGTCGATTCTGATCGTGCCCACCAGCGCGCCGGGCCTGTCGTGGACGCCGGTGCACACGCTCACCGGCGTCACCACCAGCGCCACCTACTACCAGGACGTCCGCGTGCCGGCGGCGAACCTGGTGGGCGAGGTGAACCGGGGCTGGCCGCTGATCACCAACCAGCTCAACCACGAGCGGGTCGCGCTGACCTCGTCCGCGCCGGTGCGCTCGGCGTTGCGCCAGGTCACCGAATGGGCCCGCCGGACCCCCGCGCCCGAGGGCGGCCGGGTGATCGACCAGGAGTGGGTGCGGGTGCACCTGGCCCGCGTGCACGCCAAGGCCGAGTTCCTCAAGCTGATCAACTGGAAGATCGCCTGGGGCGTCGGCCAGGGCCTGAGCCCGGCCGACGCCTCGGCGACCAAGGTCTTCGGCACCGAGTTCGCCATCGACGCCTACCGGCTGCTGATGGAGGTCCTCGGCCCGGCCGCCACCGTCCGCGCCGGCTCGCCCGGTGCCGTGCTGGCCGGCCACGTCGAGCGGCTGCACCGAACCGCGCTGATCCTCACCTTCGGCGGCGGCACCAACGAGGTCCAGCGCGACATCGTCGCGGCCGTTGGCCTCGGGCTGCCGGTGGCCAAGCGGTGAACGGAAGGGACTGACCACGATGGACTTCGAACTGGACGAGGCCGACCGGGAACTGGCGGCGCTGGCCGCGACGATCGCCGCCGACCACACGCCCACCGGACCGGTCCACTTCGACCGGGCGTTGTGGAGCGACCTGGCCGGGGCCGGGGTGCTGGCCGCCGCGCTGCCCGAGCGGGCCGGCGGCAGCGGGCTGGGGGTGCTCGCCCGGTGCGCGGTGCTGGTCGAACTGGGACGGGTGGTCGCGCCGGTGCCCTATCTCGCCTCGGTCGCGGTCGGCGCGGCCGCGCTGGCCGAGTTCGGCACCGAGGAGCAGTGCGCGCGGTGGGCGGTGCCGGCCGCCGCGGGGTCACTCGTGGTGACGGCGGCACTCACGGCGGCACTGACGGCGGCACTCGCCGAAGCCTCGCCGATCCGGGCTGAACGGGCATCTGCAAGTGCATCTGCACTTTGGCATCTGCAAGGCGCATTTGCGGTCGTGCCGTTCGGAACGGTCAGCGACCTTTTCCTGGTGCCCGCGCGGACGGCCGACGGACTGACTGTGTTTCTTATCACTCCGGATGATTTCGGCGTCACCGTGCACCCGCAGACCGTCTCCGACGGAGGCGTCGACGGGCTCCTGGAGCTGGCCCAGGTGCCTCTCGGCGCCGACCGGGTGCTCGGCCGGCCGGGGGAGGGCGCGCGGGTCGTCGAGTGGCTCACCGCACACGCCACGGTCGGACTGTGCGCCCACCAGCTGGGTGTTTGCGAGGCGGCGATGCAGCTTACGGCCTCGTATGCAAATCGCAGAGTGCAATTTGAACGACCGATTGGGACATTTCAGGCGGTGGGACAACGGCTCGCCGACTGTTACATCGACGTCGAGGCGATCCGGCTGACGCTCTGGCAGGCCGCCTGGCGAGTGTCGGAAAACCTTCCTTCCCACAAAGAGATTCACACCGCGAAGTACTGGGCGTCCGATGGCGGACACCGAGTCGCTCATACGGCGGTACATATTCACGGCGGCCTGGGTATTGACGTGGCGTACCCGCTCCACCGATTCTTTGGTGCCGCGAAACGCAACGAGTTCAGCCTCGGCGGGTCCACCACTCACCTGCGCCGGATCGGCGCCATCTTGAGCGTGGAACCCGCCTGACCACAGGAGGTCCGGATGGCCACGCCAGGGGATACGTTCCCCACCGTCACCGAGCTGCTGCTCGCCCGTGCGGAGGACGTGAACCCCGGCCTGATCTACGAGGACATCAGATGGACCTGGGCGCACCACGTCCAGGAGAGCGCCAACCGGGCCGCGCTGCTCAACGAACTGCGCCGCCCCGGCCCGTTCCACGTCGGCGTCCTGCTCGACAACGTGCCCGAGTTCTCCTTCCTGCTCGGCGGCGCGGCACTGGCCGGCGCGGTCCTCGTCGGCCTGAACACCAGCCGCCGGGGCGAGGCGCTGGTCAGCGACATCCGGCGCACCGACTGCCAGATCGTGCTGACCGACAGCCGCTACGTCGAGCTGTTACAGGGCCTGGACATCGGCGCCAGGGTGCTCGACATCGACTCCGCCGCCTGGCACGTCACCTCCTTCCGGCACACCCACAGCCCGCTCGACCCGGTCCCCGCCACCCCCGACGACCTGCTCATGCTGCTGTTCACCTCGGGCACCGAGGGCGAGCCGGTCCCCGTGCGCTGCACCCACGCCAAGATCGCCGGACCGGGCCGGATCCTGGCCGACCGCTACGGCCTCGGCGCCGGAGACACCGCCTACGTCTCGATGCCGATGTTCCACTCCAACGCGGTCATGGCCGGCTGGGCCACCGGCCTGGCCGCCGGCGCGGCCATCGCCCTGCGCCGCCGGTTCTCCGCCTCCGCGTTCGTCGACGACATCCGCCGGCTCCGCGCCACCTACGCCACCTACCTGGGGAAACCGCTTTCCTACATCCTCAGTACGCCGCCGCGCGAGGACGACGCCGACAACCCGCTGCGGGTGATGTTCGGCAACGAAGGCACCCGCCACGACATCGCCGCGTTCGCCGACCGCTTCGCCTGCCAGGTCCACGACGCCTACGGCTCCACCGAGGGCGGCATCGTCCTGGAACGCCCACCCGGCCTGCCCGCCGAGGCCATCGGCCGCCTCGGCGCCGACCTCGCCGTGCTCGACCCGGCCACCGGCGTGCCCTGCCCGCCGGCCGTCCACGACGAACACGGCCGGCTCACCAACGAGGCCGACGCCGTCGGCGAACTGGTCAACACCCGGGGCACCGGCCTGTTCGCCGGCTACTACGGCGACACCGAGGCCGACGCCGACCGGCTGCGCGACGGCCTGTTCTGGAGCGGCGACCTCGCCTACCGCGACCAGGACGGCCACTGCTACTACGCCGGCCGCACCGCCGAACTGCTGCGCGTGGACGGCGAACCACTGGCCGCCGCGCCCGTCGAACGGATCCTGCAACGCCACCCCGACCTGGCCGAGGTCGCCGTCTACGCCGTGCCCGACCCGCGGGCCGGCGACCAGGTGATGGCCGCTCTCGTCCTGCGCGAGGACCTGGAGTTCGACGCGGCCGAGTTCGCCGCGTTCCTGACCGGGCAGGCCGACCTCGCGCCCCGGCAGGTGCCCCGGTTCGTCCGCGTCACCACCCGGTTACCCCGCACCGCCACCTACAAGGTGCTCAAGCGCACGCTCACCGCCCAGCACTGGCGAACCCCTGACCAGGTGTGGTGGCGCCCCGGTGACGACCTGCGATTCGAGCCACTCACGCCGGCCAGCGACCCAATTAGACTCGACTGGGGCGCCCGATCCGTGCGACGCTGACGGTATGCCTGACACACCCGAGCCCGCCATCGAGGACGACAACGAGCCCGAGGCCGACGTGAAGCAGCGCTTCCGTGAGGCGCTGGAGCGTAAGCAGGCGTTGACCCGCAGTGGTGAGGAGCACGCGGACGCCAGGTCCAAGGTGCGCGACGCGCACGGTCCGGTCTCCGCCAAGCGCACCTTCCGCCGCAAGTCGGGCTGACCCCTCACCGATCCGACGGTGGCCGCCGCATCGTCAGCAGCAGGTAGGCGGCCAGCGTCGAGTCGTCGGTGATCTCGCCGTCGCACACCATCCGCTCGAACTCCGCGCGCGGAAACCACTGCTGACGCATGTCCTGTTCCTCGACCTCGCGGTGCGGCGTGCCCGGCGTGAGATCGGTGGCCAGGAAGACGTGATACCCCTGGCCGGTGAATCCCTGCGCACAGTTGAGGTAGCCCAGCCGCTCCAGCCGCCCGGCGGTGAACCCGGTCTCCTCACCGAGCTCGGCCACCGCCAACTCCTCCGGCGTGCCGTCGCGGCCCTGCGGGAACGCCCCCTGGGGGAACTCCCAGCGGCGCGTGCCCAGCGGGTACCTGTACTGCTCGACCAGGTGGAAACCGTTGTCCTCCAACGGGATCACCACGGCGAAGTCGGGTTTGTCGATCACGGCGTAGAGGCCGGGCGTGCCGTCGGCGCGCTCGATCCGGTCCTCGCGCAGGGCCAGCCACGCGTTCTCGTAGACGAGCCGGCTGGACAGGGTCCGGATGGCGGGTTGGTCAGTCACCGCCCCAGTGTGCCCGCCACACCCGCGAGCGCGCGTCCTCGACCTCGGCCAGCAGCCTCGCCATCACCTCGGCCACCGGACGCACCTCGTTCATCCGGCCGACGACCTGCCCCACCGGCATCGCCACCACGTCCGGGTCGCTGGCCAGCATCATCCGCCGGTGCGCCTCGCCGACCAGCAGGTTCTGCAACGGCATCGGCAGCGGCTCCGGCGCGCCGGGCTGCGCCCACGCCTCGGTCCACCGGGTACGCAGCAGCCGCGCCGGTTTCCCCGTGTACACCCGCGACCGGACGGTGTCGCCGGAACCGGCCCTGACCAGCGCGCGCTGCACGGTGTCCGGTCCGTCGCCCAGCCGGTACTCGGTGGTGGTCAGCCAGTAGGAACCCAGCCACACGCCGGACGCGCCCAGCGCCAGCGCCGCCAGGATCTGCCGGCCGCTGCCGATCCCACCGGCGGCGAGCACCGGCACCCGGTCACCGACCGCGTCCACCACCTCGGGCACCAGCACCATCGACGCGATCTCGCCGGTGTGCCCGCCGGCCTCGTAGCCCTGCGCCACCACCAGGTCCACGCCGGCCTCGACGTGGCGCAGCGCGTGGTCGGCCCGCCCGGCCAGCGCCGCGACCGGCACCCCGGCGTCGTGCGCGCGGCCGATCACGTCCGGCGGCGGCGGGCCGAGGGCGTTGGCGATCAGCGCCGGCCGGTGCGCCAGCGCGACGTCGACGTGCGAACGGGCGACCGAGTGCAGCCAGCCCAGCACCCCCGACCCGGCCGTCCCCGGCAGCGGCGGGACCCCCAGCGCGAGCAGCGTGCGCTCCACGAAGTCCTTGTGGCCGGGGGGAATCAACGCGGCCAGGTCGGTCGGGGTGCCCTCGTCGGGGACCGTGGCCGGCATGACGACGTCCACGCCGTAGGGGCGGCCGTCGGTGTTCTCGTCCATCCAGGACAGTGCGGCGTCCAGGTCGGCCGGGTCGTTGTACCGCACGCAGCCCAGCACGCCCAGGCCGCCGGCGCGGCTGATGGCGGCCGCGACGTGCTCGGAGGGGGTGAAGCCGAAGATCGGGTGCTCGATGCCGAACCGGTCAGCCAGGGAGTTGCGCATGGACGCCACCGCCCGTCGTTCCGCTGCTCGCCCGCCAGTCGGGCGGGTGGGTCTCGGTGTGCGCCCTGGCCCAGCGGTAGTCGGGTTTCGCGCTCGGCGCCCGGCCGACCCGGTCGACGACCCACAGGCTGCGCGGGGTCTTGTAGCCGGCGATCCGCTCGCGGACGTGCGCGTCCAGGGCGGCGAAGTCGATCACCGCGCCGTCGCGGGGCTGGAGCAGCGCGGCGACCCGCTGGCCGAGCCGGTCGTCGGGCACACCGACCACGAGCGCGTCGAACACGTCGGGGTGGGACTTGAGCGCGGCCTCCACCTCCTCGCCGAACACCTTCTCCCCGCCGGTGTTGATGCTGACGTTTCCCCGGCCCAGCAAGGTGATCGAGCCGTCGGTCTCCAGCCGGGCGAAGTCGCCTGGCACGACGTAGCGGGCGCCGTCGACCTCGACGAAGATCCGCGCGCTCTTGGCCTCGTCCTTGTAGTAGCCCAGCGGGACGTGCCCGCCGCGCGCGATCCGGCCGACCTCGCCGGGCGCGACCGGCCGGTCGTCCTCGCCGATGACGATCGTGCTCGGTCCACCGCGGACCCGGGGGCCGCCGCCGGTGCGCGGCGAGTCCCTGGTGATCATCGCCAGCCCGTTGAACCCGGACTCCGAGGAGCCGATCGCGTCGGTGATCACGACATTGGGCAGCAGGGCCAGGTACTGGTCCTTGACCGACGGCGAGAACAGCGCGGCGTGGCTGGAGATCGCGACCAGGGTGGTGGCGTCGTAGGAGCCGCGTTCGTAGGCCTCGATCAGCGGCCGGCCCATCGCGTCGCCGACGATCGTCATCACCTGGACCCGGTGGCGGCCGACCGCCCGCCACACCGCGTCCGGGTCGAACCGGGGCAGCAGGACGACCTTGTCACCGCTGAACAGCGAGGGCAGGGCGGCCCACTGCGCGGCGCCGTGGATCAGCGGCGCGCAGACCAGCCGGGTCAGGCCGGGGTTGGCCGCGCCGCGCCGCGACTGGGCCCACTCGTCGGGCAGGACCTCGCCGGTGACGTAGTCGATGCCGCCGCCGAGGGTGCGCCAGACGTCCTCGTGGCGCCACATCACGCCCTTCGGGTAGCCGGTGGTGCCGCCGGTGAACAGCAGGTAGAGGTCGTCGGCGCTGCGCTCACCGAAGTCGCGTCCGCCGGGCTGGGCGGCGAGCGCGGGCTCGTAGGGGGTGCTGGCGCAGGCGGTGTCGGTGCCGTCCTCGACGACGATCCGGTGCCGCACGGCGGGGGTGTCCGGGGCGACGGCCTCGACCAGCGGCGCGTAGCGGCGTTCGTGGACCAGGCCGGTGAGGTCGGCGTCGGTGAACAGGTAGCGCAACTCGTTCTCGACGTACCGGTAGTTGACGTTGACCGGCACGGCCCGCAGTTTGTAGGTGGCGATCATGGTCTCGACGGCCTGGATCGAGTTCCGGCTGTAGAGCCCGAGGTGGTCACCGGCCCCGAACCCTTGTGCTGCCAGGTGATGGGCGAGTTGGTTGGATCGCCGTTCCAGTTCGGCGAACGTCGCGGTCCGGTCTCCGCAGGCGATCGCGACCCGCTCCGGAAAAGCGTCGGCGGCATGCTCGAAAAGGTCAGCGATGTTGAGTGCCACCAGACCAAACTAGAACGTGTTATCGTTCCTGGCAATCCCCTCTCCCGGAGCCGCCGATGCCGCAGGACTGCCTGGTGGAGCAGGACGGACCCGTCCTGGTCGTGACGATGAACCGCCCACACGCCCGCAACGCCCTGTCCGCCGAGATGCTCACGGTCATGCGCGAGGCCTGGGACCGCGTCGACCGCGACACGGCCATCCGCGCCTGCGTCCTCACCGGCGCCGGCGGCGCCTTCTGCGCCGGCGCCGACCTCAAGGCCATGAGCGCCACCCACCCCGGCGACACCCCCACCCGTGACCTGTCGGTGATCGAACCCCTGCTCAAGGGCCGCCGCCTCACCAAGCCACTGATCGCCGCCGTCGAAGGCCCCGCGATCGCCGGCGGCACCGAGATCCTCCAGGCCACCGACATCCGCATCGCCGGCGAATCCGCCCGCTTCGGCGTGTCCGAGGCACGCTGGGGCCTGTTCCCCCTGGGCGGCTCCGCCGTGCGGCTACCCCGCCAGATCCCCTACACCCTGGCCGCCGACCTGTTGCTGACCGGCCGCCACATCACCGCCCCCGAAGCCCTGTCGATGGGCCTGATCGGCCAGGTCGTCCCCGACGGCCACGCCCTGGGCCGCGCACTGGAAGTGGCCCGCTCGATCGCCGCCAACGGCCCGGTGGCCGTCCGCGCGATCCTGCGCACCATGCGCGACACCGAAGCCCTCCCGGAAACCGAGGCGTTCGCGATCGAGTCACGCATCGGCCTCCCGGTCTTCGCCACCGACGACGCCCGCGAAGGCCCCCGCGCCTTCACCCAGAAACGCCCCCCGAACTTCCACGACCGCTGACCCGCCACCTCAGTTGTCCACACCCCCTTCGCTCACCACCGAGAACTGTCGGCGCTGCGCGATAGACTGGAAATCGGGGGGATCCCCGTGGCCTGGCAAGGGAAACTGTGGAATCAGTTGCTCGCCGTTGTCCACAGTGGGCTTGTTCGTCGCCGGGAACTGTCGGTGCTGGTCGGTAGACTGGACAACGGGGGGATCCCCCGTGGCCTGACCCCGGTCAAGCTCTGGAATCGGTGCTGGCTGCCTGCGGTCGCCGACGGGTACGGACGGCGGGCGCGGGGCGCCAGCGCTGTTCGCGGTTGTCCACAGCCGCCCTGTTCCTGGCCAGGAACTGTCGGTGCTGCGCGATAGGCTGGAAAACGGGGGGATCCCCGTGGCCTGACCTGGGGAAATCAGAGGACCGCGGCCGCTGGTATCGGGTGTGGGGCGGGCTGTTCAGCGGAGTTTTCTCTTGTACAGCTTGCCGTTCGGGTCGCGGGGGAGTTCGGTGACGTAGTCGACGGTGCGGGGGAGTTTGAACCGCGCCAGGCGGGTGGCGGCGAAGGCCAGCAGTTCCTCGGTCAGCGCGGTGCCCGGGGTGGCGTCGGGGGTGGGCGCGACGATGGCCTTGATCTCCTCGCCCCAGTCGGCGTTCGGTACGCCGATGACCGCGACGTCGGCGACCTTCGGGTGGCAGGACAGTTCGTTCTCGATCTCCGCCGGGTAGATGTTCACGCCGCCGCTGATGATCAGGTCGGCCTTGCGGTCGTGCAGGTACAGGTAGCCGTCCTCGTCGAGGTGGCCGAGGTCGCCGAGGGTGAACAGGTCGCCGACGTGGGACTCGCGGGTCTTGGCCTCGTCCTGGTGGTACTCGAACGTCGAGGTGCCCATGCGCAGGTAGACCAGGCCCGGCTCGCCGGGGCCCAGTTCGCGGCCCTGGTCGTCGAGGACGCGGACCACCGAACCCGGCCACGCCCGGCCGACCGACCCGGGCCGCGCCAGCCACTCGTCGGCGGTGATCGCCGTGCCGCCGCCCTCGGTCGCGGCGTAGTACTCGGTGACGACCGGGCCCCACCAGTCGAGCATCCGCCGCTTCACCTCGGGTGGGCACGGTGCCGCGCCGTGGATCGCGACCCGCAGCGACGACACGTCGTAGGCCGCCCGGACCTGCTCGGGCAGCGCCAGCAGGCGGCGGAACTGGGTCGGCACCAGGTGGCTGTGGGTCACCCGGTGCCGCGCCACCAGCGCGAGCATCCGCTCGGCGTCCCAGCCGTCCATCAGCACCGCGGTGTGTCCCAACTGGACGGAGTTGACGACGAAGTTCAGCACGGCGGTGTGGTACATCGGCGACCCGCACAGGTGCACGTGTCCGTCGAAGGGGTGCAGGCCGAAGATCCCGAAGAACCAGGTGGCCGCCGGCGGCACCTCGTCCGGGTCGGCGCCCGACAGCGCCCGGCGCACGCCCTTGGGCCGCCCGGTCGTGCCGGAAGTGTAGAGCATCGGCGACCCGGCGGTGCGCACGTCCGGTCGGCCGGTCTCGCCCTCGCCCAGCGTGGCCAGCGGCGCGAACCCCGGCACGTCGCCGACCGCGAACCGGGCCCCCGCCGGCAACCCGGCGCGCGCGGCGGCCTCCGTCGCGACCTCGCCGTGGCGTTCGTGCGCCACGAACGCCTTCGCGCCGCTGTCCTCGATCAGATAGGCGACCTCGGCGCCGACCAGGTGCCAGTTGACCATGACGACGTACAACCCGGTCTGGAACGCTCCGAAGTAGACGGAGGTGAGGTCGAACCCGTTGGGCAGCATGACGACCACACAGTCGCCGGGCCGCAGGCCCAGCGACTGGAAGCCCCGCCCGTACCGGTCGGCGGCCCCGGCGAGGTCACGGTAGGTCGCGGTGTGCCCGCCGGGATCGACCACGGCGGGGTGGTCGGGCCGATCGCGGGCGATGTTCCACAGTCCGATCGAGGCCACCGCCCCAATCTAGAACGCGTTTCAGTTCTCGGCAAGGACCGTGGCGATCTCCCGGACCTGCCCGGCGTCGCGCGCGCCGACCATCAGCATGGTCACGCCGAGATCTCCCCACTCGGCGACCCGCCGCCGGATCGTCGCCGCGTCACCGATGATCGTCGTCTGCGCCACCAGCTCGTCCGGCACGGCGGCCGCCGCCTCGGCGCGGCGCCCCTCCCGGAACCGCGCCCCGATCTCGTCGACGACCTCGCCGTAACCCATGCGCCGGAACAGGTCGGCGTGGAAGTTCTTCGTCGCCGCGCCCATCCCGCCCGCGTACAGCGCGATCACCGGCCGGTGCCGGTCGTACTCCGCCGCCGGATCGTCGGTGACGGTGACCGTCGCGCACGCCGCCACCTCGAAGTCCGCGCGCGACCGGCGCGCGCCCGCCCGCGCGAACCCGTCGTCCAGCCAGGTGTTGTACTCCTCGGCCAGCGCCGCGGTGAAGTACACCGCCTGCCACCCGTCGGCGATCTCGGCGGCCAGCGCGACGTTGCGCGGCCCCTCGGCGCCCAGCCAGATCGGCAGGTCCGCCCGCAGCGGGTGGGTGATCGCCCGCAACGGCCGGCCCAACCCGTCGGCCCCGGAACCGTTGTAGGGCAACGGATAGTGCGGGCCGGCACTGGTCACCGGAGCCTCCCGGGCGAGCACGTCCCGAATGATCGAGACGTACTCCCGGGTCCTGGCCAGCGGCCGGCCGAACGGCGCCCCGTACCAGCCCTCGACGACCTGCGGTCCGGACACGCCCAGCCCCAGGACGACCCGCCCGCCGGACAGGTGGTCCAGCGTCAGGGCGGCCATGGCCGTGGCCGTCGGCGCCCGGGCGGACAGCTGCGCGACCGCCGTCCCGAGGCGCACCCGGGTGGTCGCCGACCCCCACCAGGCCAGCGGCGTGAACACGTCCGACCCCCACGACTCGGCGGTGAACACGGCGTCGTACCCGGCCTCGTCGGCGGCGACCACCATCTCGGCCGCGTGCGGCGGCAGGCCGGCACCCCAGTACCCGAGCTGAAGTCCAAGTTTCATGCGGGCATGGTAGGGCGGGACACGGCGACCCGAATAGTTCACCCGTTCGATACCGTGACCTGTTCGGGCTGGTCACCTAGGCTGTGGACATGGTCCCCAATCCGTCGGTTCGTCACGATTTCCACGCCGCCTCGCCTGACGAGGTCCGGGCGGCACTGATCCCTGAGGAGCGGGCGGAGTTCGACCGGTCCGGCGGCGAGGACCTCGACGACTGGCGGCGCATCGCCTGGCTGACGGTGTCGTCGGGCCATCATGACTATCGCGAGATGTGGCGGCGTGCGGCCGCTGCCTACGCGGGAAAGGAGGTGCCTATGGCTGAGCCGTTCGTGGTGACCAAGGCGCGTCTGGGCTGCTGATGCGGTCGCACGATTTTCGGGCTGCCTCACCCGGCGAGGTTCTGGTGGCCCTCGTTCCGGAGGAGCGGGCGGAGTTCGAGCGTCAGTGGTGCCGGGCGGTGGAGATCGGTGATCCGGTGGAGGTGTCGCGGGTACTGGACTCCGGGCGTCGTCGAGCCGTGCTCGCTTCCCAGTTGGGGTATGACGGCTACCGGCGGATGCTCGAACGTGCCGAGCGCACCCTGCGCACCGGGGAGTCGATAGCTGGTGCCGTGTCGTGGGACGACCTCAAGGTGGAGCTGGGGTTGTCGGGGTGACGACGTGATCGGCCCTTGCCCGTCAAAGTAGAACCTGTTTCACTTGAGGGGTGACGTCCAGTCTGCCGCCGTTGTCCGCGCCGTTGGACATCGAGTTCGACTACACCCGGTCGCTCGGGTCGACGTTGGGGCGGTTCGCGACCGGGCTGGCCCAGCGGCGTGTGCTGGGCGCCCGGGGCAGCGACGGGCGGGTGCACGTCCCGCCGCCCGAGTACGATCCGGGCACCGGGGCGCCGTTGACCGAACTGGTCGAGGTCGGGCAGGTCGGCACCGTCGTCACCTGGGCCGCGCAGCCGCAACCCCTTGAGGGGCAACCACTTCGGCATCCGTTCTGCTGGGCGATGATCCGGCTCGACGGGGCCGACACGCCACTGGTGCACGCCGTGGACGCACCGCGCGTCGCCACCGGGATGCGGGTACGGGCGCACTGGGCTGACACCCAGGGCAACGGGATCCGCGACCTGGCCTACTTCGTTCCCGACGACGGTCAAGGCGACGGTCAAGGCGACGGTCAGAGCGGCGGTCAGGGCATTGGTCAGGGCGGCGGTCGAGGTGACGTGCGGACGCGGCAGGCGGAGGTCGTCACGACCGTCACCACGCCGATCCGGTTGCGGTACCGGCATTCCGCCTCGCCCGAGGAGAGCCGGTATCTGCGCGGGTTGGCGCAGGGGCGGATTCTCGGGCAACGCTGCCCTGCGTGTGACAAGGTCTACCTGCCGCCCCGGGGTGCCTGCCCGACCGACGGCGTGCCCACCGTGGACGAGGTCGAACTGCCGGACCGGGGCATCGTCACCACCTTCTGCATCGTCAACGTGCCGTTCCTCGGGCAGCGGATCACACCCCCCTACGTCGCCGCCTACGTTCTGCTCGACGGGGCGGACATCGCGTTCCTGCACCTGGTTCTCGGGTGCCCGGCCGACGAGGTGCGGATGGGCCTGCGCGTCGAAGCCGCCTGGAAACCCCGCGACCAGTGGGGAACCACCCTGGAGAACATCGACCACTTCCGGCCGACCGGCGAACCCGACGCCCCCTACGAAACCTATGCGGGGCACCTGTGAGTGAGGTCAGCGTCGTCTCCTACGCCGCGGCGCCGGACGTGCGGGAGACCGCCGGGACCACCAACGGCGTCGAGATGCTCGTACCGATCATCGGCGAGGCGCTGCGGGCAGCGAACCTCACCAAACACGACATCGGGTTCTGGTGTTCGGGATCCTCGGACTACCTGGCGGGGCGGGCGTTCTCGTTCATCGCCGCCGTCGACGCGATCGGCGCGTATCCGCCGATCAACGAGTCCCATGTGGAGGCCGACGCGGCCTGGGCGCTCTACGAGGCGTGGATCAAGATCCGGACCGGGGAGGTCGACACCGCCCTGGTCTACGGCTTCGGCAAGTCCTCGGCCGGCGAGCTGCGGCGCGTCCTGAGCCTGCAACTCGACCCGTACACCGTCGCCCCGCTGTGGCCGGACCCGGTGAGCCTCGCGGGGCTCCAGGCGCGGCTGGGCCTGGACCGGGGACTGTGGAGCGAACGGGACCTGGCCGAGGTCGCCGCCCGCAGCCGGGGTGCGAACCCGGCGGCGCCGGTGCACGAGCGGGTCACGGCCGAGGAACTGTTGCGCCGGCCCTACCTGGCCGACCCGCTGCGCCGGCACGACTGCCCGCCGGTCACCGACGGCGCGGCCGTCGTCGTCCTGGCGCAGGCCGGGCGGGCGCGTGACCTCACCGACCACCCGGCGCGGATCACCGGGCTCGCCCACCGCGTGGAGACCGCGCACCTCGGCGCCCGGGACCTCACCGCCTCACCCTCCACGGTGGACGCCGCCCGGGCGGCCGGGGTGGACGGGGTCGCGCTGGCCGAGCTGCACGCGCCGTTCACCCACCAGGAGATCATTCTGCGGCGGGCGTTGGGGATCGCCGGTGACGTCGACGTCAACCCGTCGGGGGGAGCGTTGGTCGCCAACCCGATGTTCGCCGCCGGGCTGGCGCGGATCGGTGAGGCGGCGCGGCGGGTCGCGCCGGGACAGCGGGCGCTCGCCCACGCCACCAGCGGGCCGCTGCTCCAGCAGAACCTCGTGTGCGTACTGGAGGGCGAGTAGATGACCCGCCACCTCGCCGCCGTCATCGGGGTCGGGCAGACCCACCACCGCGCGCGGCGCACCGACGTGTCGATGGCCGGGCTGTGCCGCGAGGCCGTCGACCGGGCGCTGGCCGACGCGGACCTGACGTTCGACGACATCGACGCCGTCGTGCTCGGCAAGGCCCCCGACCTGTTCGAGGGCGTCATGATGCCCGAGCTGATGCTCGCCGACGCCCTCGGCGCCACCGGGAAACCGTTGCTGCGCGTGCACACCGCCGGTTCCGTCGGCGGCTCGACGGCCAACGTCGCCGCGAGCCTCGTGCACGCGGGGGAGCACCGGCGGGTGCTGGCGGTCGCCTTCGAGAAACAGTCGGAGTCCAACGCCATGTGGGCGCTGTCGATCGCGCCGCCGTTCAGCCTGCCGGTCGGTGCCGGCGCCGGCGGGTACTTCGCGCCGCACGTGCGGTCCTACCTGCGCCGCTCCGGCGCGCCCGGCCACGTCGGGGCCGTGGTCGCGGTGAAGGACCGGCGCAACGGCGCGCTCAACCCCTACGCCCACCTGCGGCAGGCCGACATCACCCTCGAGTCCGTGCGGGCGTCGCGGATGCTGTGGGACCCCATCCGCTACGACGAGACCTGCCCGTCCTCCGACGGCGCCTGCGCGGTCGTCATCGGCGACGAGCCGGCCGCGCGGGGCCGGCCGGCGGCGTGGATCCACGCCACCGTCATGCGCACCGAGCCGACCACCTTCGCCGGGCGCGACCAGGTCAACCCCCGGGCCGGGCGGGACGCGGCCGCCGCGCTGTGGCGGGCGGCCGGCATCGCCGACCCACTGTCCGAAGTGGACGTCGCGGAGCTGTATGTGCCGTTCTCCTGGTTCGAGCCGATGTGGCTGGAGAACCTGGGCTTCGCCGCCGAAGGGGCCGGGTGGAAACTCACCGAGGCCGGCGAGACGGCCCTCGGCGGGCGGCTGCCGGTCAACCCGTCCGGCGGCGTGCTGTCGTCCAACCCGATCGGCGCCTCCGGGATGCTGCGGTTCGCCGAGGCGGCGATGCAGGTCATGGGCCGCGCCGGTGACCACCAGGTCGACGGCGCGCGGCGGGCCCTTGGCCACGCCTACGGCGGCGGGTCGCAGTACTTCTCGATGTGGGTCGTGGGAGCGCAGAGGCCATGAAGTTCACCGTCGCCGTCGCGATGAGCCCGCTCGACCAGCTCGGCGAGCTGGCGCGGACCGCGCAGGAGTGCGGGTTCGCGTCGGTGGCGCTGCCGGACTCGCTGTTCTACTCCGAGGCCGTGTCCGCGTCCTACCCGTACACCGCCGACGGCAGCCGGTTCTGGGACGAGACCACCCCGTGGGTCGACCCGTTCGTGGCGGCCGCGTCGATGGGCGCGGTGACGTCCACCATCCGCTTCTACACCCAGGTCCTCAAGCTCAACCCGCGCAACGCGCTGCTGCTGGCCCGCCAGGTCGGCTCGGTCGCGGTGCTCACCGGCAACCGGTTCGGGCTGGGGGTCGGCCTCGGCTGGTCGCCGGAGGAGTCCCGGTGGTGCGGCGGGCGGTTCGACCACCGAGGCGCCCGCGCCGACGAGGCCGTCGAGGTGCTGCGGCTGGTGCTCGGCGGCGGGATGGTCGAGTACCACGGCCGCTTCCACGACTTCGACCGCCTGCGGATGAGCCCCGCGCCGACCGAACCGGTGCCGGTGTACGTCGGCGGGCACACCGAGGCCGCGCTGCGCCGCGCCGCCCGCACCGGCGACGGCTGGACCTCGGCGATGATCCGCTTCGACGACCTGCGCGAGACCGTCGAACGGCTGCGGGCGCTGCGCGCCGAGTACGGCCGCGCCGACGAGCCGTTCGAGATCCAGGCGGTGTGCGTCGACCGGTTCGGCGTCGACGGGTACCGCGCACAGGCCGACCTCGGCGTGACCGACGCGATCGTCGTGCCGTGGGTGTTCCACGGCGTCGGCCTCGACGGCCCGCTGCGGGAGAAGAAGGACGGCATGAAGCGGTTCGCCGAACAGATCATGGAGAAGCTGTGAGTGAGCGTGTGGGCGAACCACCAACTCAGGGCGCGGTGACCTGGAACGGCCCGCAGGCCGCGCATCCGGCGCGCACGGCGGCGCGCCGGTCGATGGACGCGGTGTCCCGGGGCGCCAAACGTGACTGGCTCGCCCTGTTCGCCGACGACGCGGTCGTCGAGGACCCGATCGGCGTGTCGATGTTCGACCCCGAGGGCACCGGCCATCACGGCCGCGAGGCCATCGGCGCGTTCTGGGACAGGGCCATCGCCGGTGTGGAGCGGTTCGAGTTCGTCATCCGCGACTCGTTCGCCGCCGGGAACGAGGTGGCCAACGTCGGCACGATCACCGCCCACCTGCCCGGCGGGTCCGTCGTGGACACCGAGGGCGTGTTCACCTACCGCGTGGACGAGGCCGGGAAGCTGCTGTCGGTGCGGGCGTTCTGGGAGACCGACCGCGCGGCCGCGACATTCCGGCGGAGCTGATCAGCGGGCGATACCGACTGGTTGGCTGACGGTGGCCGGGTTGGTGAGGGCGGCGAGCATGGCGTCGGCGACGTCGGCGCGACTGGCGGACAGGCCGTTGGGGACGTTGGCGCCGATCGTCGTGCGGTAGTGGTGGGACAGGGGTTTGTCGGTCAGGCGCGGGGGGCGGATCACGGTCCAGTCGGTGCCGCTGGCGCGCAGGTCGGCCTCGACGGTGGCCAGGTCGTCGTAGACCGGGCGCAGGACGCGGGTGATCAGGGGGTAGGCGATCCACCGGCCGACGATGCTCTCGCCCTTCGGGGGTGGGCCCACCGGCATGGCGCTGACCACGACGATCCGGCGCACGCCGGTCGTGGCCATGGCGGCGAGGATCGTTCTGGTGGCGACCGTCGTGATTCCGGCGTCCCGGCGGCCGGCGGGGCCGATGCCGGACAGGACGGCGTCGGCGCCGTCGACGGCGCCGACCAGGGCGGCGGGGTCGGTCAGGGCCGGGACGACGGCGACGGTCAGGGACTCGTGGTCACCGACCGTGAACCGGGAGCGGTCGCGGACCACGGCGGTGACCTGGTGGCCCTCGTCCAGGGCCTGGCGCACGAGGTGGCCGCCGATCCTGCCTGTCGCGCCGAAAACTGTCAGCCTCATGGGTCACTCCCGTGCGGGTACATTGGGCTCTGCCACACATACAATATGAAAGTCATACTATATGAACAACGTACCAGAGGGGCGGTGGCGGCGCGGCGTCGTGGACGTGATGGGTGCGCTGCGGGAGATGAACAGCCAGCTCTCCCTGCTCAACCACCACGTCGGCCTGCGTCTCGCGCTGCGCGACGTCGACCTGGACTGCATCGACCTGCTCGCCCGCAACGGATCGCAGAGCCCCACCGCCCTGGCCAGGCTCGCCGGCCTGCACCCGGCCACCATGACCGGCATCCTGGACCGCCTCGAACGCGACGGCTGGGTGGTCAGGGAACGCGACCAGCGCGACCGCCGCGCCGTCACCATCGTCCTGCGACCCGAGCGCGGCGGCGAGCTGTACCGCCTGTTCGGGGGGATGCGCGCCGCCGTCGATGACATCTGCGCCGACCTCGACCCCGAGCAGCTCGCGCTGATCGCCGGGTTCCTCACCCAGGTCGCGGCCGCCGGCGGGCGGGAGGCCGAGGCGCTCGGTCAGTAGCGGACCAACAGCTCCTTCACGCCGTTGATCCAGCCCGACCGCAGCCGGCGCGGCTCGCCGGCGGCGCGGATGTTCGGCAGGTGGTCGGCGACGGCGTTGAAGATCAGGTCGATCTCCACCCTGGCCAGGTTCGCGCCGATGCAGTAGTGCGCGCCGGTGCCGCCGAAACCCAGGTGCGGGTTGGGGTCGCGCAGGATGTCGAAGCGCTGTGGGTCGTCGAACACCTCGGTGTCGAAGTTCGCCGAGCTGTAGAACATGCCGACCCGCTGGCCCCGGCGGATCTCCACGCCGCCGAGGGTGGTGTCGCGGGTCGCGGTGCGCTGGAAGGACATCACCGGCGTGGAGTAGCGCACGATCTCGTCGGCGGTGGTCGGTGGGCGCCGCTGTTTGAACAGCTCCCACTGCTCGGGGTTGGTCAGGAACGCGTGCATGCCGTGGGAGATGGCGTTGCGGGTGGTCTCGTTGCCGGCGACCGCCAGCAGCAGCACGAAGAACCCGAACTCGTCGGAGCCCAGCGCGTCGCCGTCGATGTCGGCGTGCACGAGCTTGGTGACGATGTCGTCCATCGGGCACTGTTTGCGCTGCTCGGCCAGGTGCCAGGCGTAGCCGATCAGCTCGGCGGAGGCGGCCTCCGGGTCGATCGAGTACTCCGGGTCGTCCGAGGCGATCATCTGGTTGGACCAGTCGAAGATCTTGTGCCGGTCGCCCTGGGGGATGCCGATCAGCTCGGCGATCGCCTGCAGTGGCAGCTCGCAGGCGATCTGGGTGACGAAGTCGCCGCCGCCCTTGGCCCTGGCCTCGGCCGCGATCCGCTCGGCCCGTTCGGCGAGCCGTTCGCGCAGGCGGTCGACCGCCTTGGGGGTGAAGCCCCGGGACACGATGCCGCGCACCTTGGAGTGCTGCGGCGGGTCGATGTTGAGCATGATCATCCGCTGGGCCTCGATCTTCTCCCTCGGCATGTCCGGGGTGAAGCGGATGATCGCGGTGTTCTCCGCGCTGGAGAAGACCTCGCTGTTGCGCGAGACCTCCTTGACCTCGGCGTGCCGGCTGACCACCCAGTAGCCGTCGTCGCCGAAGCCGGCGACGCCGTGGGGCTGCGCGTTCCACCACACCGGCGCCGTGGCGCGCAGCTCGGCGAACTCGGCGACCGGGATGCGTTCGGCGTAGAGGTCGGGGTCGGTGAAGTCGAAGCCGTCGGGAAGCCGCGGTCGCGCCACAGATGCCTCCAGCATAGTAGAACGCGTTCTATTTGATTGAAACACAGGCTCAGCCAGTAAGTGAAGTGCGCCTTGTTCGGTAAAGGAACTGGTTCTACTTTGGGTAGATGCGCACCCCGGTGATCGTCGCGGCCGTACGAACCCCGATCGGCCGTCGGCGCGGTGTCCTGTCCGGACTGCACGCGGCGGAGTTGCTCGGCGCCGCGCAACGCGCCGTCCTGGACCGGTCGGGTGTACCGGAAGAAATCGTCGAACAGGTCGTCGGCGGGTGCGTCACCCAGGCCGGCGAGCAGGCCGGCAACGTCACCCGCAACGCCTGGCTGCACGCCGGACTCCCGCCCGCCGCCGGCTGTATGACCGTCGACGCGCAGTGCGGGTCGGCCCAGCAGGCCGCGCACGTGGTCGCCGGACTGATCGCCGCCGGCGCCATCGACGTCGGCATCGCCTGCGGGGTCGAGGCGATGAGCCGGGTGCCGCTGCGGTCCAACGTCGGCGTGGACGTCGGCCGGCCCCGGCCGGACTCGTGGACGGTCGACCTGCCCGACCAGTTCACCGCCGCCGAGCGCATCGCCCGCCACCGGGGGCTGTCCCGCGCCGACCTCGACCGGTTCGGCGAACGCTCCCAGCGGCTGGCCGCGCTGGCCTGGGACGCCGGGCACTTCGCCGCCGAGGTCGTGCCGGTCGCCGGGGTGGAGCGGGACGAGGGCCTGCGCGCGACCACCCTGGACGGGCTCGCCGGCCTGCGCCCGGTCCTCGACGACGGCCTGCACACCGCCGGCACGTCCTCCCAGATCTCCGACGGCGCCTCGGCCGTGCTGCTGGTCGAGGAAGGGCGGGCGCGGGAGCTGGGGCTGAGGGCCCGGGCGCGGATCGTGGCCCAGTGCCTGGTCGGCGCGCGGACCCACTACCACCTGGACGGGCCGGTCGCGGCCACCGAGCGGCTGCTGGCCAGGACCGGGATGGCCATCGGCGACCTGGACCTGTTCGAGGTGAACGAGGCGTTCGCGTCGGTGGTGCTGTCCTGGATGTCGGTGCACGAGCCGGACCCGGACCGGGTGAACGTCAACGGCGGGGCGATCGCGCTGGGTCACCCGGTCGGCGGCACCGGCACCCGGCTGCTGACCACCGCGCTGCACGAGCTGGAGCGCCGGGGCGGGTCGCGGGCGCTGGTGGCGATGTGCGCGGGTGGGGCGTTGGCGACCGGGACGGTCATCGAGAGGTGCTAGGCTCAACCAAGCAAATGCTAGGTTAGGCGGCTAGGTTAGGCGGTCGCATGGGTGTGTCGAGCGGCTCCGGCGGGCCGGGAATCGTCGTGGTGACCCTGGACTTCCCGCCGGTCAACGCGGTGCCGGTGCGCGGCTGGTACGACCTGGCCGACACGGTCACCGCCGCCGGCCACGACCCCGACACCAGGGTCGTGGTGCTGCGGGCGGCCGGGCGCGGGTTCTGCGCGGGCGTCGACCTCAAGGAGATCCAGCGCGAGGACGCCATCGTCGGCGCGAACACCGGCTGCCACGCGGCCTTCGGCGCGGTCTACGACTGCGCGGTCCCGGTCGTCGCCGCCGTGCACGGGTTCTGCCTCGGCGGCGGGATCGGGCTGGTCGGCAACGCCGACGTCGTGCTCGCCGCCACCGACGCCACCTTCGGCCTGCCCGAGGTCGACCGGGGCGCGCTGGGCGCGGCCACCCACCTCGCCCGGCTGGTGCCCCAGCACCTGATGCGGGCGCTGTACCTCACCGCCTCGACGGTCACCGCCGCGCAGCTGCACCACCACGGGTCGGTGTACCAGGTCGTCGAGGCGTCCGAACTGGACGGTGCGGCGCTGGCGCTGGCCGGGGTGATCGCCGCCAAGGACCCGAGGGTGATCCGCGCGGCCAAGGCGGCGCTCAACGGCATCGATCCGCAGGACGTGCACCGCAGCTACCGCTACGAGCAGGGCTTCACCTACGAGCTCAACCTCACCGGTGCCGCCGGGGCGGCCAGGGCGGCGTTCCTGGAGCAGCGGTGAGGGAGAACCGGTGAGGGACAAGCGGATGACCGCCGACGAGGTGGCCGGCACGCTCACCGACGGGATGACCGTCGGCATCGGCGGCTGGGGCTCGCGGCGCAAACCGATGGCGCTGGTGCGCGCGATCCTGCGGTCGCCGGTGCGGGACCTGACGGTCGTGTCCTACGGCGGCCCGGACGTCGGGCTGCTGTGCGCGGCCGGCAAGGTCGCCGAGGTGGTGTACGGGTTCGTGTCGCTGGACTCCATCCCCTACGACCCGTGGTTCCGCCGGGCGCGGGAGACCGGCGCGGTGCGCGCGCGGGAGATGGACGAGGGCATGCTCCAGTGTGGACTCCGCGCGGCCGCGCACCGGTTGCCGTTCCTGCCGATCCGCGCCGGGCTCGGCTCGGACGTGCTCGCCGTTGATCCCGGCCTGCGGACCGTCCGCTCGCCCTACGGCGACGAGGAGGTGCTGGCCATGCCGCCGATCCCGCTGGACGTCGCGCTGGTGCACCTCAACCGGGCCGACCGGTACGGCAACGGCCGCTACCTCGGGCCCGACCCGTACTTCGACGACCTGTTCTGCCTGGCCGCCACCCGCCGCTACCTGTCCTGTGAGTCCATTGTGGACACAGCGGAGCTGGCCGGTCTCGGACCGCCGCAGTCGTTGCTGCTCAACCGGATGATGGTCGACGGCGTCGTCGAGACCCCCGGCGGCGCGCACTTCACCAGCTGCGTGCCCGACTACGGCCGCGACGAGCACTTCCAGCGCGCCTACGCCCAGGCCGCCGCCGGTGACTGGCCCGCGTTCGCCGACCGCTACCTCGCCGGCGACGAGGCCGCCTACCAGGCGGCCGTGTCGTGACCAGGGCCGAGGTCTGTGTGACCGCGTGCGCCGACCTGTTCGCCGGCGACGGCGAGATCCTGGCCAGCCCCATGGGACCCGTGCCGGCACTGGGCGCGCGGCTGGCCAGACTCACCACCGCACCGGACCTGCTGCTCTCCGACGGCGAGGCCACCCTGCTCGACCCGGCCGGCACCCCCGAGGGCTGGCTGCCCTACCGCGCGGTGTTCGACGTCGTGGCCCACGGGCGCCGGCACGTCGTCATGGGCGCCAACCAGCTCGACCGGTACGGCAACCAGAACATCTCCGGCATCGGCCCGCACGCCCGGCCCACCCGGGCACTGCTGGGGTTCCGGGGCGCGCCGGGCAACACCGTCAACCACCGCACCAGCTACTGGGTACCCCGGCACACGCCCCGGGTGTTCGTGCCGGCCGTCGACGTGGTCTGCGGCGTCGGCCACGACCGCGACGGCGGGCCCTTCCACGACCTGTACCGGGTGGTGACCGACCTGGCCGTGCTGGACTTCGGCGGGCCGGACCGCACCATGCGGCTGGTCTCGGTGCACCCCGGCGTCACCGTCGACGACGTGCTGGCCGCGACCGGCTTCACCCCGCACGTCGACGAGGTCGCGGTGACCCGCGAGCCCAGCGCCGCCGAGATCGCGCTGATCGGCGACCTCGACCCGGCCGGCGAACGCGACCGGGCGGTGCCCGGCTGATGGAGACCGCGCTGACCCGCCTGGTCGGGATCCGGCACCCGGTGGTGCAGACCGGGATGGGCTGGGTCGCCGGCCCGCGCCTGGTGTCGGCCGTCGCCCGGGCCGGCGGGCTGGGCATCCTCGCCTCGGCCACCATGACCCTCGACGAACTGCGCGCCGCCGTCGCCGAGACGAAGGCCCGCACCACCGCGCCGTTCGGGGTCAACCTGCGCGCGGACGCCACCGACGCCCCCGACCGGGTGGCCCTGCTGATCGACGAGGGCGTCGCGGTGGCCTCCTTCGCGTTGGCGCCCCAGGAGTCCCTCGTCGGGCGGCTCAAGGACGCCGGGGTGCTGGTGATCCCGTCGGTCGGCGCGGTGCGCCACGCGCGCAAGGTCGCCGGCTGGGGCGCGGACGCGGTGATCGTGCAGGGCGGCGAGGGCGGCGGACACACCGGCGGCGTGGCCACCACCCTGCTGCTGCCCTCGGTCGTGGACAGCGTGGACCTCCCGGTGGTGGCCGCCGGCGGCTTCTACGACGGCCGGGGCCTGGCCGCCGCCCTGGCCTACGGCGCCGCCGGGGTCGCCATGGGCACCCGGTTCCTGCTGACCGAGGAGAGCACCGTCCCCGACCAGGTCAAACAGGCCTACCTGGACAGCGACCTGACCGGCACGGTCGTCACCACCCGCGTCGACGGCGTGCCGCACCGGGTGCTGCGCACCGACCTGGTGGCCGCCCTGGAACGCTCCGGCCGGCTCACCGGCCTGCCCCGCGCGCTGCGCAACGCCGCCCGCCTGCGCCGGCTGACCGGCCTGACCTGGGCGGACCTGCTGCGCGACGGCCGAGCCATGCGCCGGGGCCGCGACCTGAGCTGGGCGCAGGTCCTGATGGCCGCCAACACCCCGATGCTGCTGCGCGCCGGGCTGGTCGAGGGCCGCACCGACGCCGGGGTGCTGGCCGCCGGTCAGGTCAGCGGCGCCATCACCGACCTGCCCGCCTGCGCCGAACTGGTCGCCGGGATCGTGGCCGACGCGGAGGCGATCATCGCCGGGCTCAGCACAGGGCCTTCTCCAGGTCGGTGAGCGACTCCTCCAGCAGGCCCAGCAGCCGTTGCAGGTGCGGGACCGTGCGCCGGCAGCCGGTCAGACCGAACTCCAGACTCTCGGCGTAGCTGGTGACGGTGATGTTGAGCGCCTGGCCCTCGTAGGGGATCGACAGCGGGTACACGCCCTGCATCCGCGCGCCGTTCCAGTACAGCGGCCGGCGCGGGCCGGGGACGTTGGAGATCATCACGTTGAACGCCGGCGGGGTGACCGTCGTCAGGCCCGGGATCGTCCCGATCGCCAGCGGCACCAACGGGATCGCGCTCAGCGCGGTGACCTGGAGGCGGCTCATGCCGTGGTAGACGGCCTTGCCGCGCAGCATCGACTCGTGGATGGTCCGCAGCCGGGCGGTGGGGTCGGGGTCGGTGGTGGCCAGGTCGCACAGGATCAGGCCGATCGCGTTGCCGCCCAGCGCGGTCTCGCCGGCCGGTGTCCGGGTGCGCAGCGACATCGGCACGGCCGCGACCAGCGGCCTGTCCGGCAGCCGGCCCAGGTCGATCATGTACTGGCGCAGCGCGCCCGAGCACATCGCCAGCATGACGTCGTTCACCGTGGTGCCCGAGGCGCGGCCAACGGCCCGGATCCGCTCCAGCGGCCAGCCCTGCGCGGCGAACCGGCGGGCGCCGGTGATCGGCACGTTGAACATCGACTTCGGCGCCTGGAACGCCAGGGTCGCCGACTGCTCGCGGAACGCCTCGTTGACCACCCGCGCGGCCGCCGAACCCAGCCCGGCGACCTCCTTGACGAACGCCGACACCGCCGCGAACGGGTCGGGCGGGTCGGCGTCGCGCCGGCCGGGGCGGTCGAACACGTCGGTGCGCACCGGCGGGGACCACGGCGGGCGCACACCGCGGTCGTCGGGGTCCTCGGACAGCGTCGACCCGAGCAGGCGTAACGCCGACACGCCGTCGAGCAGCGCGTGGTGGATCTTGCTGTAGGTGGCGAACCTGTTGTCCCCCAGGCCCTCGATGATGGTGAACTCCCACAGCGGGCGGTGCCGGTCGAGCAGCGTGCCGTGCAGCCGCGAGGTCAGCTCCAGCAGCTCGCGGATCCGGCCGGGCCGGGGCAGACCCGAGTGCCGCACGTGGTACTCGACGTCGAGCTGGTCGTCGTTGGTCCAGGCGAACTGGCCGAGCACACCGACCGGGCCGCGCGGTCGGCGGCGGAACAGCGGCCGGACGTCGACGGTCTCCAGCAGCTGGCGGTGCAGGTCGCTGACGTAGTCCGGGCCGGCGCCGTCGGGGAGCTCGAAGAGCTGGAGGCCGCCGACGTGCATCGGGTGTTCGCGGGCCTCGGCGAGCAGGAACATCGAGTCCGTCACGGGCATGATGGCCATCGGGCACCTCCTTGGCGGTGAGGGTAGCCCGAGGCGGGTCACGGGTGCTGGCTGCTCACCGAGATGACCTCGCCGGTCAGGTAGGAGGCGTAGTCGCTGGCCAGGAAGGCCACCACGGTGGCCACCTCCCACGGCAGCGCGGCGCGGCCGAACGCCTCCCGGGCGGCCAGCGTGGCCAGCAGCTCCTCGCTGGTGACCTTGGCCAGGAACGGGTGCGCGGCCAGGCTCGGCGCCACCGCGTTCACCCGGATCCCGTGCTCGGCGACGTCCAGCGCCGCGCAGCGGGTCAGCGCCATCACCCCGGCCTTGGCGGCGGCGTAGTGCGCCTGGCCCCGCTGGGCGCGCCAGCCCACGACCGAGGCGTTGTTGACGATCGCGCCGCCCTCGCCCTGCTCGACGAGGTGGCGCAGCGCGGCGCGGGTGGCGCGCAGCGTGCCGGTCAGCGTCACGTCGATGACCCGCGACCACTGCTCGTCGGACATCTCCAGCACCGACGCCGTCCCGCCGAGGCCGGCGTTGTTGACCAGCACGTCCAGCCGGCCGAAGTGCGCCACCGTGCCGTCGACCAGCGCCTGGACCTGGTCCTCGACGGTGACGTCGCAGGCGATGGCGTGCACCGCGTCCCCGTGCCCGGCGCGCAGCCCGGCGGTCGTGTCGGCCAGGCGGCGTTCGTGCCGGTCGCTGACCACGACCCGGGCGCCCTCGGCCAGGCAGCGGTCCACCACGGCCGACCCGATGCCGGTGCCGGCGGCGGCGGTGACCACGACGACCTTGCCGGACAACAGGTTCCGGCCGGCGGGCGCGTTCATCCGATCACCTCGCGGGGCAGGCGCAGGATCCGCTCGGCGATGACGTTGCGCTGGATCTCGTTGGCGCCGCCGTAGATCGTGTCGGCCCGGCTGAACAGGTACAGCCGCTGCCAGTCGGTCGGCCCGTCGTCGGCGGTGAGCAGGCCGGCGGTGCCGAGCACGTCCATCGCCAGGTCGCCGAAGGCGCGGTGCCAGGTGGCCCACAGCAGTTTGGTGACCGACGACTCGGGGCCGGTGCCGCCGAGGGTGCGCAGGGCGTGCGAGCGCAGCACGTCCAGGTCCAGGGCGGCCCTGGCCAGGCGGTGGCGCAGCAGCGGGTCGTCGGCCGCGCCGGTGGAGCGGGCCAGGTCGACCAGGGCGTCGAGTTCGTGGCGGAAGCCGACCTGCAGGCCGAGGGTGGACACGCCGCGTTCGAAGCCGAGGGTGCGCCTGGCGACCCGCCAGCCGTCGCCGGGTTCGCCGACGACCAGGTCGGCGGCGGTGCGGGCGCCGTCGAAGAAGACCTCGTTGAACTCGGCGCCGCCGGTGAGCTGGGTGATCGGGCGGACGGTGACGCCGGGCTGGTCCAGCGGGACCAGCAGGTAGGACAGGCCGGCGTGGCGCCGCGAGCCGGGGGTGGTGCGGGCCAGGACGAAGCACCACTGGGCGACGTGGGCGAGCGAGGTCCAGACCTTCTGGCCGTCGATCACCCACTCGTCGCCGTCGCGGCGGGCGGCGGTGGTGACCGACGCCAGGTCCGAGCCGGCCTCGGGTTCGGACCAGCCCTGACACCACAGTTCGCCGACCGCGCGGATCGGCGGCAGGAACCGGGCCCGCTGGGCAGGGGTGCCCAGGGCGATGAGCGTGGGGCCCAGCAGTTCCTCGCCGAGGTGGCTGACCCTGGCGGGGCCCCTGGCCCGCGCGTACTCCTCGTGGAAGGCGACCTGGTGGGCCAGGTCCAGGTCCGCGCCGCCGTGTTCGGCCGGCCAGCCGAGACAGGTCCAGCCGGCGGCGGCCAGGTGCCGGTCCCAGGCCAGGCGCCGCCCGAACGACTCGTGTTCGCGGCCGGGGCCGCCGCGCCCGCGCAGGTCGGTGAACTCGCCGGAAAGGTTGTCGGACAGCCATTCGCGCACCGTCGCGCGGAACTCGGCGAGGCCCATAAGTGCTACCCTACCAAGCAATTGCTTTGGAGGTGGTCGACGTGCCGGCCGAGGTCGTCCGCTACGAACGCGACGGTCCGGTCGCGACCGTCACCCTGAACCGCCCCGAGTACCGCAACGCCCAGAACTCCGCCATGACCTACGCCCTGGACGACGCGTTCACCCGCGCCGTGGACGACGACGAGGTGGCGGTCATCGTCCTGGCCGGCGCCGGCGAGCACTTCTCCGCCGGCCACGACATCGGCACCCCCGAACGCGACGTCGACACCAGCTTCCCGCGCCGCGCCGTGCTGTGGTGGGACCACGTCGGCCGACCCGGCGGCGACCAGCGCTACGCCAGGGAGATGGAGGTCTACCTCGGCATGTGCCGGCGCTGGCGGGAGATCCCCAAACCCACCATCGCCATGGTGCACGGCGCGTGCATCGCCGGCGGTCTCATGCTGGCCTGGGTGTGCGACCTGATCGTCGCCGCCGACGACGCGTTCTTCGCCGACCCGGTGGTGGCGATGGGCATCCCCGGCGTGGAGTACTTCGCCCACCCGTGGGAGCTGGGACCGCGCGCCGCCAAGGAGTTCCTGTTCACCGGCAACCGGTTCGACGCCCACCGCGCGCGCGAACTCGGCATGGTCAACCAGGTCGTGCCGCGCGCGGAACTCACCGCGCGGACCCGTGAACTCGCCGGCCGGATCGCCCGGATGCCCCCGTTCGGCCTGGCGCTGGCCAAACGCGCGGTCAACCAGGCCGAGGACCAGATGGGGCTGCGCACCGGGATGGAGTCGGTGTTCGGCCTGCACCACTTCGCCCACGCGCACAACGCCGAGACCTCCACCGACGCCCTCGCCGGGCTCGACGCCCGCGCGATGCGCGAGCGCCGGTGACCGGGCTGGCGGCGCTGGCCCGCACGTGGCTGGCCGCCAACGTGCCGGCCCAACCGTTGCCGCCGATGGACACCGAGGCCGGCTTCGCCGCGCACCGCGCGTGGGAACACCGCCTCGCCGAGGCCCGACTGTCCACAGTGTCCTGGCCGGCGGCCTACGGCGGCCGGGACGCCTCGGTGCGCGAATGGCTGGCCGTCGAACAGGAGTACTGGGCGGCCGGCGCCCCGGCCAGGGTCAGCGGCAACGGCATCGCGCTGCTCGGCTCGACCCTGCTCACCCACGGCACCGCCGAGCAGCGCGCGCGGATCCTGCCGGCGATGTCGCGCGCCGACGAGATCTGGGCCCAGGCCTGGTCCGAACCGGAGGCCGGCAGCGACCTGGCGGCCGTACGCGCCACCGCCACCCGCACCGACGGCGGCTGGCTGCTGTCCGGCCAGAAGACCTGGAGTTCCCGCGCCGCCTTCGCCGACCGTGCGTTCGGCCTGTTCCGCAGCGGGGCGCGGCGCCACCACGGCCTCACCTACCTGATGTTCGACCTGCGCGCCCCCGGCGTCACCGTCCGCCCGATCACCCAGCTCACCGGCACCCCCGGCTTCGCCGAGATCTTCCTCGACGACGTGTTCGTGCCCGACCGCGACGTCATCGGCGAACCCGGCGACGGCTGGCGGATCGCGATGAGCACCGCCGGCCGGGAACGCGGCCTGACCCTGCGGGCGCCCGGCCGGTTCCTGGCCGCCGCCGACCGCCTGCTCGACCTGTGGCGCGCCCGCCCCGACCCGGCACTGCGCGACGACGTCGTCGACGCGTGGATCGGCGCGCGGGCCTACCACCTGCACACCCTCGCCGGCCTCGACTCCGACGCCGCGCCGGGCGCGGAGGCCAGCCTCACCAAGGTGTTCTGGTCGGAGCTGGACCTGACCCTGCACGAGACCGCGCTGAGCCTGCTCGGCGCCGACGCCGAACTCGACGCGCCATGGCGCGACGCCCACCTGTTCGCCCTGGCCGGCCCGATCTACGCCGGCACCAACGAGATCCAGCGGACCGTGATCGCCGAACGCCTGCTCGGCCTGCCCCGATGACGCCCACCGACGAGCACCGCCAACTCGCGGCCAGCCTGCACGACCTGTTGTCCGACACCGACACCGCCGCCCTGACCCGCGACTGGGCCGCCGGCGAGCACGCCGCCGGGCTGGCCCTCCTCGCCCGGCTGGCCGACCTCGGCGCGTGCGGACTGGCCGTGCCGACGCGGTTCGGCGGGCTGGGCGCCGGGGCGGTCGAACTGGCGGTGGTGTTCGAGACGCTGGGCCGCCACGCCGTGCCCGGCCCGCTGGTGGAGTCCTTCGCCGTGGTGCCGGCGGTGGTGGCCGCGCTGCCGGTCGCAGCCGGGCTGCTGCCCCGGCTGGTCGCCGGCGAGCTGGCGACGGTGGCCCTGCCGGCGCTGCCGGTGCTGCCCCCGTGGCCTCCGGCCCCCGGTGACCACGTTACCGACGGGCCCCGACAGTTCCCGGCCCTGGACGGGGCGGCTGTGGACAACGGCGAACAGCTGGCGGCTGGCACCGATTCCCGAGCTCTACCGGGGCCAGGCCACGGGGATCCCCCCGTTTTCCAGTCTACCGACCAGGGCCGACAGTTCCCGGCCACGAACAAGACTCCTGTGGACAACCGCGAACGACCGACGATGGCACCGATTCCACAGTTTCCCGGGTCGGGCCGCGGGGATCCCCCCGTTTTCCAGTCTAGCGGCGGGCACCGACAGTTCTCGTCGGGAAGGCCGGGGGCTGTGGATGCCGGCCTCGCGCCTGACGCCGACGTCGCCACGCCGTTGCTGGTCATCGGCTCGACCGTCTACACAGGACTTGTCGGGGAGCGGTCGGAGTCCGTCGATCCCGCGCGGCGGCTGTTCGCGCTGACACCGGGGGAGGCGCTCGGGCCGGCCGGTGACGGGTTCGGTCTCGGCGTGGTCTGTGTCGCCGCGCGGCTGCTGGGGCTGGGTCACGGGATGCTCGACCTGGCCTGCGCCCACGTCCGGGCGCGGCGGCAGTTCGGCCGGCCGGTCGGGGAGTTCCAGGCTGTCAAACACCAGCTGGCCGACGTCCTGGTGGCCCTGGAGTTCGCCCGGCCGCTGGTGTTCGAGGCCGCCAGGACCCTCGCCGCCCGCGACGTCTCGGCCGCCAAGGTGGCCGCCGCCGACGCCGCCTACCTCGCCGCCCGCACGGCCCTGCAGGTGCACGGCGCGCTCGGCTACACCCAGGAGTACGACCTGGCCCGGCGGCTGCTCGCGGTGCGGGCGCTGCGCGAGGCGTGGGGCACCCGGTCCTGGCACCGCGCCAGGGTGCTCGACGCGCTCACTGCGCCAGCGAGTCGATGACCAGCTTGCCGTTCTCCCTGGTGACCCGCACGTGCCGCTTGATCTGCTGGGAGCCGTCACCCTTGGTGAAGGTGACGTCGACCGGCACGTTCAGCGAGTTGTCGGCGTTGGGGGTGACGCCGTTGGCGTTGCGGGAGCTGACGTTGGTGTAGGTCGACCAGTACTCGTCGAACGCCTCGCGGCTGCCGAAGAGGTTCTGCGCGTTGGAGGAGAGCATCGCCCAGCGCGCCGCCGGGTCGGTGAACGTGCCGTAGTAGTTGATCACCAGCTGGCCGGCCTCGCTCCAGCCGATCGGCGCGCTGGGCGGGATCGGCGTCGGCGTGGGCGTCGGCGACTCCGAGGACTCCGCCGGCCGCTGCGCCGACGAGCTCACCGAGGACGGCGGCGGACCCGCCTGCCGGTCGTTCCCGTCACCGGAGGAGTTGATCATCAGGACCGTGGTCACGGCCGCCGCCAGCACCACGACGGCCGACACCGCGACGATCATCAGGTTGCGCTGCGGGGCCGCCTTCGGGCCGGGCACCGGCCGTGACGCGACGGCGGCGGTCGGCAGCGCGGCGGTGGCCGTGGCGGCCGGCGGCGGCGGGAGCACGGCGACCGG
>NZ_MSIF01000020.1 GCF_001921215.1 Actinophytocola xinjiangensis | reverse complement strand
GGCGGCGGGCGGCGGCGGGCCGCTGGCCGGGATCGTGGTCGTCGAGGCGTGCCGGCGGGTCCAGGGGCCGCTGGCCGGGCACGTCCTGGGCCTGCTCGGCGCGAGCGTCGTGCGGATCGAGCCCCCCGGGGGCGACCCGGCGCGCGGGGTCGAGCCGCTGGCCGGCGGGACCTCGGCGCGGTTCGTGGCGCTCAACCGGGGCAAACGGGCCGTGGAGCTGGACATCACCACGGCCTCGGGGCGGCGCGGGGTGCAGGAGCTGGTGGCCGGCGCGGACGTGTTCCTGCACAACTGGGCGCCGGGCAAGGCGGAAGCCCTCGGGCTGGACGTCACCGCGCTCGGGGCGACCCGGCCGGACCTGGTGTACGCGTGGGCGTCGGGCTGGGGTGAGCTGCTGGGGCCGCGTCCGCCGCTGGGCACCGACTACGTGGTGCAGGCCCACAGCGGTCTGGCGGCGGCGGTCGGGCCGGACCCGTCGCTGATGACCCTGACCGACGTGCTCGGCGGGCTGGTGTCGGCGACCGGGGTGCTGGCCGCGCTGCTGGCCAGGGACCGCACGGGCGCGGGCCAGCGGGTGGACTCCTCCCTGCTGTCCTCGGCCCTGCTGTGCCGTGACGCGCCGGTCGCCCCGCGGCCCGAGCCGGCCGTCGGGACCCGCGACGACCTGGCCGCCCTCGCCGCCGACCCCGACTTCGCCGGCGCGTTGGAGTGGGACGGGTGCTGCCTGGTCCGGCCGCCGTGGCGGTTCGGGTGAGCGGGGTGTGGGTGTCGCGCGACGGGCTGGTGCTGCGGGACCTGGTGCCGGGCTACCTGCGTCGCCGCTGGGTCCGCGACGGGCACTGTCCCGACGTCGACCTGTACACGACGTTCGCCGCGCGGGTGGCCGAGCACCCCGACCGGGTCGCGGTCGCGGACGTCGGCATCGACACCGGCGGGGAGCTGACCTACGCCGAACTCGACGCGGCCGCCCGCCGGCTGGCCGCCGGGCTGGCGGCGGCGGACCTGGGGTCGCGGGACGTCATCGGGCTCCAGCTGGTCAACGGGCGGGACGCGGTGGTCGCCGAGCTGGCGGTGGCCGCGCTGGGGGCGGTGGCGCTGCCGTTCGTGGCCGGGCCGGGAACCCGGGACACCGTGAGCCTGCTCGGCCGGTCGCGGGCGCGGGCGGTGATCACCGGGACCGGTGAGCTGGCCGACGCCGTGCGCTCGGTCCGCCACGAGCTGCCCCGGCTGCGGGAGGTGTTCGTGGCCGGCCAGGTGCCTGACGGGCCGGGGTTCACGCCGGTGCCCGTGGACGCCGAGGCGCCGGCCAGGGTGCTGGTGTCCTCCGGGTCGGAGGCCGAGCCGAAGATGGTGGCCTACTCGCACAACGCGCTGGTCGGCGGGCGGGCGAACTACCTGCGGGCGGTGCGCGGGCCCGAGCCGAGGGACCTGGTGCTGGTGCCGCTGGCCTCCGCGTTCGGTTCGTTCGGGGTGCCGGCGACCATCGCCGCGCACGGCGGGACGCTGGTCCTCATCGGACGGTTCGACCCGGCGGGGGCGCTGGCGGCGATCAGCCGGCACCGGCCATCGCACGTGTTCGGTGTGCCGACGATGCTGCGGCGGCTGGCCACGGCGCCGCGGGTCGACGGCGAGGACCTGTCGTCGCTGCGGGGGCTGGTCGCCAGCGGCGCCGCGCTGTCCCACGACACGGCCCAGGAGTGCCGGTGGCGGTTCGGGTGCCCGCTGACCAACGTGTACGGCTCGTCGGACGGGGTGAACTGCCACACCAGGGGCGCCGGGGTGGGGGTGCCGGACCCGGCGGTCACCGACATCCGGGTGGTGGACGGGGAGATCCAGGCGCTGGGGCCGATGACCCCGCTGTGCTACGTGGGGTCCATCGAGCTGGACGGGCGCCACCGGCTGCCCGGCGGCTGGGTGCGCACCGGCGACCAGGGCGAGTTCGACGAGAACGGGGTCCTGCACGTGACCGGCCGGCTGCGCCAGGTCGCCGTGCGCGGCGGGCTGAACATCAGCCTGGCGGAGGTGGAGGGGCACATCGGCAGCCACCCGTCGGTGGTCGAGGTGGTGTGCCTGCCGGTGCCCGACGCCGACCTGGGCGAGCGGGTCTGCGCCTACGTCCAACTGCGACAGTCCACAGAGGAGCTGACGTTGGCCGGGCTGACCGGTTTCCTGGAACGCGAACGCGGCCTGGAGCGACGCAAGCTCCCCGAGCGGCTGGTCGTGCTGGCCGAACTTCCGGTGGGCCCGACGGGCAAGGTGTGCCGCCGGACCCTGGCCGCTCAGGAGAACTCGCGGGCCACCCGCTCCAGCTGATCGTGGTAGTCCGACCACCACGCCTGGTCGCCCGGCGCCATGTTGTCGTTGCCAAGGCGCATCCCGGTGGCGCCGTCGATCATCTCGCGGATGATGTCGGCGTGGCCGGCGTGCCGGTGAGTCTCGGCGATCATGTGCACCAGGATCCGGTGCAGGGTCACCGCCTGCCGCTCGGGCGCCCAGTGCCCGACCCGGCCGGGGGCGTCCAGGTCCAGCGAGGTGATGGTCACGTCCGAGTGCGTGCAGACCCGGCGGTAGAAGTCCACGATGTACTCGCGGGACTCCTCGGCGGTGGCCCACATGTCGGCGTTGGGCTCGGCGTCCTCGGCCAGCCACGGCAGGGAGTCCGCGCCGGGGAACGGGCGGCCGAAGGTGTCACCGAAGTAGGCGATCTCACAGCCGGCCACGTGTTTGACCATGCCGAGCAGGTTCGTCCCGGTCGGGGTCATCGGTCGGCGCACGTCGTACTCGGACAGGCCGTCGAGCTTCCAGAGCAGCGCCTCGCGCCCGGAACGCAGGTAGTCGTGCAGGAACGTCATCAACGGATACCGTTGGCTGTCAACATGTTCATGGCCCCGACGGTAGCGTAGCCGCGCCACTCCATTTCCGCCGCTGGCGAGAAGCTGGCGAAGTCGACCCGCCAGCCACCGTCGTCCTGCTGACCCCCGGCCACGCGCGCCAGATCGGCGGCGATCACCTCGGGGGTGAACAGCCGGCGCGCCGGGCGGTCGGGCAGCGGCGCGAAGTCGAGCGGGCGCATGGTCTCGCCGTCGCTGCCACCGTCCACCGGGACCAGCCCGTCCGGTGGGACGAACGCGGCGAGCCGGTCCAGCAACGCGTCCGCCTCGGGGTGGGTGTCGTGGACGGCGTCCAGGAAGCCGATGGCGAAGCTCAGCTCGATGGCGTGCGGCCGGGCGTCGAGGGCGGCGACGGCGTCCAGGCAGTAGCGGGTCGCGGCCGCCAGCCACGGGTGCGCGGCGACGGCCGGGTCCCTGGCGGCCACCTGGTGGGCCACCCCGGCGACGAACGCGGTGCTCTGCAACGACGACACGCCAGGGTCGGCGTCCACCCAGAACGGCGCGCAGCCGGTCGGGTCGGCGACCGGCAGGGCGAAGGGCATCCCGCCGTCGGGCAGCGCGACCCGGCCCAGCCAGTCGCACACCTCGACCGACCGGGGCGTCGGCCCGGCCTCGGCGAAGACCTCCAGCGCGTGCAGCGCCCCGCCCGGCTGGCTCTCCGGCGCCCGCAGGTCCGGTTCCAGGCCCCAGCCGTAGCCGCCGTCGGCGTTGCGGTACGCGTCGACGGCGGCCAGCACCGGGCCGGGGTCGGCGCCCGGGCCGGCCAGCAGGTACTCGAACCGGCGGCGGTCGAGCTGGCGGCCGTGGGTGGCGAGGAACGACGCGGCGGCCTGGAGATCCATGGTTGTCCCGTGGTCAGAGGGTGGCGGAGCCGAGGACGTGGCTGGCCGACGGCGAGGCGACGTCCGGGAACCGGAACCGGTCCAGCCGGGTCACGGTGAAGCCGGCGTCGCGGATCGCGGCCGTGGTGTCGCGGCCCATGTGGCAGCCGCCGGCCAGCAGCGGCCACAGCGTCGCGTCCAGGACCCGCTGGGCGCGGATCATGCCCGGGGTGTCGGCCCGGACGTGCTCGAAGAACCGGAACTCGCCGCCGGGCGCCAGGATCCGGCGGATCTCCCGCAGCACCGGAGCCTGGTCGCCGACCGAGCACAGGACCAGCGCGCAGATCACGGCGTCGGCCGAGTCGTCGGCGGCCGGCAGGCGTTGGGCGAGGCCGTCGACGACCTCCACCGGCACCGGCGCGTCCCGGGCGGCGGCCTCGGCCAGGCCCCGCAGTCGCCGCTCCGGCTCGACCGCCAGGACCCTGGTCACCGTCGGCGGGTAGTACCGGAAGTTCGCGTCGTTGCCCGCGCCGACCTCGACGACCTCGCCGGTCAGTCCGGTCAGCAGGGTCCTGCGGTGCTCACCGATACCGGCCTTCTCCAGGTTCGCGATCAGCTTCGGGTAGTAGCGGGAGAAGATCGGGTGGCGTACGCGCTTGTCGTTGGCCATACCCGCAGACTCTCATGCCGGCGCCGTCGGGGTCGGCTGGACGGTGACCCTGGTCAGTCGGGGCAGCGCGTCGGCGAGCCGGTGCCGGGCGTCGTCGGCGATGGTGTGCGCGGCGCTGACGGTGAGGTCGGCGGCGACCGCGACCCCGACCTCGGCGGTCAGGTCGTGGCCGACCCAGCGCAGCCGTACCCAGTCGACCCCGCGCACGCCGGTCGTGGCGCGCAGGGTCCGTTCCGCCTGGTCGACCAGGTCGGGGTCGACGGCGTCGAGCAGCCGGGCGAACACCTCGCGGGCCGCGCCCCACACGACGACGGCGATCGCCGCCGCGATGGCCAGGCCGACGACCGGGTCGACCCACCGCCAGCCCAGTGCGCCGCCGCCGGCGGCGGCGACCACGGCGAGGCTGGTGAACCCGTCGGTGCGCGCGTGCAGGCCGTCGGCGACCAGCGCGGCCGAGCCGATCCGCCGGCCGACGGAGATCCGGTAGCGCGCGACCCACTCGTTGCCGGCGAAGCCGACGACACCGGCGGCCGCGACCCAGCCGGCGTGGTCGAGGTCCTGGGGGTTGGCCAGGCGTTGCGCGGCCTGCCAGCCGGCGAGCACGGCCGAGGCGGCGATGACCGCGACGATCACCAGCCCGGCCAGGTCCTCGGCGCGGCCGAGGCCGTAGGTGAACCGGCGGGTGGCGGCGCGCCGGCCGAGCAGGAACGCGATGCCCAGCGGGACGGCGGTGAGCGCGTCGGCGGCGTTGTGCAGGGTGTCGCCCAGCAGGGCCACCGAGCCGGTGACGGCGACCAGGACGGCCTGGGCCACCGCCGTGACCAGCAGGACGGTGAAGGAGATCCACAGCGCGCGCAGGCCCTGGGCGCTGGTGTCCACCACGCCGTGCCCGTGCCCATGGCCATGACCGTGTCCGGTTCCCATGGCTCGCACAATACGTGCTCAAGTGCGCACGCGACAACGCTGCAACTGCCAACCACCGGCGACTGCGGCCGATGCCTGGGAGGATGTGCCCATGCACGCACCCGAGGCGGGCGTCGACGTCGGCCCGCACCAGCTCCCGCCGCCCGAGCACGTCGCGGTCGCGGTCGAGTCGTTCCGCATGCTGGCCGACCCGACCCGCCTGCGGATGCTGTGGCTGCTCTGCGGCGGCGAGTACGACGTCACCAGCCTGGCCGCCGAGGTCGGCATCGCCCGCCCGGCGGTGTCCCAGCACCTGGCCAAGCTCCGCCTCGCCGGGCTGGTCAGCACCCACCGCGACGGCCGGCGCGCGGTGTACCGGGCCAAGGGCGGACACGTGCGGCGGATGCTCACCGAGGCCCTCGGTGCCGCCGACCACCGGGTGTCCGGCACACCCGACCACGACTGAGGGAGTTGGCGTGGGCAAGCTGGAACGCGCGGTGCTCGACGTCCTGTGGGACAGCGGATCGCCGTGTCTGGTACGCGACGTCGTCGAGGCGCTGACCGGACGCGACCTCGCGTACACGACCGTCATGACCGTGCTGGACCGCCTGGAGAAGAAGGGCGTGGTCCGCCGGGAGCGGGACGGGCGGGCGTGGCGCTACGAGCCGGTCGCCAGCCAGGACTCGTTCGTGGCCCGGCAGATGCTCGACGCGCTGGACCTCGCCGGCGACCGCGAGGCGGCGCTGGCCCGGTTCGCCGAGACGGTCACCGGGTCCGAGGCACGGGCACTGAGCACCGCACTGAGTGAACGGCTGGCCGTCAGCGGCTGAGGTCAGCGGCTGAGCTCGCGGTCGCGTTCGGTGTGCGCGCGGTGGAGCAGCGACATCAGCTTGTCCTCCTCGCGGATGCGCGCGCGGTACTTCTCCGGCAGCGCCCTGAGGGTCTGCTCCTCGGCGGCGAGCAGGCCGAAGATCTCCGCGCGGCGCGTCGGGTCGTTCTCGATCTCCAGGTACTCGGTGGCGTGCCGGCGGGCGGCGTAGATGACGTTCTGCGCGCGGCCCCACCGGCTGGTCAGCGACGCCACGATGGTCACCACCAGCACGCCGAAGATCACCACCAGGGACAGGCCGGTGCTGATCTCGGCGACGTTCACCGGCTGGCCGTCGTTGATGAACGGCACGTTGTTCTCGTGCAGCGCGTGCAGGATGAGCTTCACGCCGATGAACGCCAGGATCACCGCCAGCCCGAAACTCAGGTACACCAGGCGGTTGAGCAACCCGTCGATGAGGAAGTACAGCTGGCGCAGGCCCAGCAGCGAGAACGCGGTCGCCGTGAACACCAGGTAGGCGCTCTGGGTGAGGCCGAAGATCGCCGGGATGGAGTCCAGCGCGAACAGCAGGTCGGTGCCGCCGATGGCGACCATGACCAGCAGCATCGGCGTCATCACCCGGTGGCCGTCCCGCATGGTGAACATCCGGTCGCCGTCGTACTCGGTGGTGGTGCGGAACAGTTTCCGCGCGATGCGGACCATCAGGTTGTCCGCCGAGCGGCTCTCCTCGCCCGACGGCCGGGCCAGGTTGCCGGCGGTGATCAGCAGGATCAGGCCGAACAGGTAGAACACCCAGGCGAACGCCTCGATCAGCGCGGCGCCGAGCAGGATGAACCCGGTCCGCGCGACCAGCGAGATCACGATGCCGATGAGCAGCACCTTCTGCTGGTCGGCGCGCGGGACCTTGAAGCTGGACATGATGACCAGGAACACGAACAGGTTGTCGACCGACAGCGCCTTCTCCGTGACGTACCCGGCGAAGTACTCCGCGCCCATCGTCGTGCCGCCGACCAGCAGCACGCCGACGCCGAACAGGACGGCGACGCCGATGTAGAGGGTCGACCAGACGCCCGCCTCACGCAGGGTCGGGATGTGGGCCTTGCGGACGTGGAACACGAAGTCGAACAGCAGCAGGCCGATGATGCCGGCGACGGTGAGCGCCCACACGTAGCCAGGAACGGTCATGCGCGCCCTCCGGGATCGGCACCCCGAGCAGCGTAACCGGACTCAGCGATGGTCCACAGCGGACAGTCACCCGATCGTGAACCCCGCCTGGCGGGCCCAGTCGGCGAACGGGCGGGCCGGGTGGCCGGTGACCCGCTCGACGGTGTTGGTCACCGCCGCCGGCACGCCGACGGCCTGCGCGCTGACGTCGAGCAGGGTGGTCAGGATGTCCTCCGGCAGCCACGGCGGCCGGGCGGCGATGGCCTGCTCCCGGGTCAGCTCGTCGACGGGAATGGCCTTGCCCAGAACCTTTCCCAGGACCTCGACGAGGTCGCGCTGACGCACCGAGGCCGGTCCGGTGACCACCAGCCGGCGCGCGCGGTGCCGGGTCCCGGTCAGCAGCGCGACGGCGACCTCGGCGACGTCGTCCGGGTGCACCGGGTTGACCTGGGCGTCGGGGTGGGCCATGGCGATCCGGCCCTCGGCGCGGAGCTGGTCGCCCCAGTCACGCCGGGCGTTGGTGGCCAGCCAGCTGGGGTACACGACGGTGTGAGGCAGGCCCGAGTCGGCCACGGCCCGTTCCATCGCGCGGTGGATCAGGCCGATCGGCTGGTCGAACTCGCCGACGTCGTAGGCGGCCGGTGAGGACAGCAGCACGACGTGCCGCACGCCGGCCTCGCGGGCGGCGGCCAGGAACGGCCCGGCGTCGCCGCGCACGGTGTAGAGGAACAGCTCGGTCACGCCGCGCAGCGCGGGCCACGGGCCGGTCGCGGTGACGTCGAGTTCGGCGGGCTCGGCGCCCTCGGGCAGGTCCAGGGCGCCGGCGTCCCTGGCCGTGCCGCGTACCGGGTGGCCGGCCCCGGCGAGCCGGGACAGTACCCGGCCGCCGAGGGAGCCCCGGGCGCCGGTCACGAGAATCGTCACGTCGACTCCTTTGTTTGCAAAGCTATTTTGATAGCGAAGCTATCTCGGGCCGGAGACGCTGTCAACTAGGGTCTGGGCAGCGACGATCGGGGGTCAGACAGGTGCCGAGCCAGTTCGGTCCGCTGCTGCGCAGGCTGCGGACCAGGGCCGGGCTGACCCAGGAGACCCTCGCCGAACGCTCCACCCTCGGCGTGCGCACCATCCGCGGCCTGGAGACCGGCGAACGCGGCGACCCCAGGGTCGGCACCGTCCGCCAACTCGCCGACGCCCTCGACCTGTCCGACGACGAACGCGTCGAGCTGCTCGCCGCCGCCGGCCACGCCGTGCGCCCCGCCCCCGCCGCGCCGGCACCGCTGGTCGACGCCGCCCACCAGCTCGCCTTCGAACTGGGCGCGCGGCTGACCCGCGAGGAGGAACAGCGGCAGGTCCACGACCCGTTCCCGCTGCCGGTCCGCTGGCGGACCGGCCCCGCCGGGCTGACCGACTCCTGGGCCAACGTCCGCCGCGCCCGCGCCGGGGAGACCGCCGGGCCGCTGGACCTCGACGGCAGCCTCGACCAGATCGTCGGCGTCCACCGGCGGATCCCGTCCGGCCGGCTGGTCATCCTCGGCAGCGCCGGGTCCGGCAAGACCATCCTGACCACCCGCTTCGTCCTCGGGCAGCTCGCCGGCCGGGGCGAGGACGACCCGGTCCCGGTGGTCTTCAGCCTCGGCTCGTGGAACCCGGCCACCACCGACCTGCGCGACTGGCTCACCGAACAGCTCCTGCGCGACCACCCCGGCCTCGCCGCCCGGGGCCCCGCCGGCTCGACACTGGCCGCCGCGCTCGTCGAGAGCGGCCGGGTACTGCCGGTGCTCGACGGGTTCGACGAGATCGCCGCCGGCCTGCACCGCGCCGCGCTGGCCGCGCTCAACGCCACCACCCTGCCGCTGCTGCTCACCAGCCGCCCCGACGAGTACCGCGCCGCCGTCGCCGAGACCGACGTGCTCACCGCCGCCGCCTGCGTCACCCTCACCGGCCTCACCCCGACCGACGTCGCCGACTACCTGCCGCGCACCACCCACCGCGACGGTCTGTGGGAACCGGTGCTCGCCGCCCCGCCCGACCACCTGGCCACCGTGCTCACCACCCCGCTGATGGTCGGCCTGGCCCGCACCCTCTACAGCGACACCCCCGACCACGACCCGGCCGAACTCCTCGACACCGCCCGGTTCCCCACCCAGGAGTCCATCGAACGGCACCTGCTGGCCAACTTCGTGCCCACCGTCTACCGACCTGGGTCGCCCGACCTGGACACCGAACGCGTCCAGCACTGGCTCGGCTTCCTCGCCCACCACCTGCACCGCCTCGGCACCCCCGACCTCGCCTGGTGGCAGCTCGGCGACCGGATGCCCCGCTGGCTGCGGATGGTCGTCGCCGGGACCTCGGTCGGCCTGCTCGCCGGGGTGGTGGCCGGCGTGGTCACCGGACTGGTGCACACCCTCGGCGTCGGCACCGCCGGCGGCACCGGCTCCGGGTTCGCCGACGGGCTGTCCGCCGGCCTGCGCGCCGGGCCGCTGGACGCGCTGACCATGGCGCTGACCGTCGGCCTCGGACACGGTGCGGTGCTGGCCTTCGGCGGGCGCACGGTGTTCGAGCCGTCCCGGGTGCGCATCCAGCGCCGCGCGGCCCGCCGGCTCGGCGCGCCGTTCCTGCGGCGGCTGGCCGTCGGGCTCGCTGTCGGGTCCGGGCTCGGCGTGGGCCTCGGGCTGGCGCGCGAGCTGGGGGCGACGTTCTGGATCGTCGGCCGGATCGGGACGACGACGATGACCGGGCTGCTGTTCGGGCTCGCGTTCGGCCTGGTGTTCGGGTTGGTGTGGGGGCTGATGGCCAGCTTCGAGGTGCCGGTCGACCTGCGCTCGGCGGCGAGCCCCACCGAACTGCTCACCACCAACCGGCGGACGGTGACCGTGCAGTCGGTGGTGTTCGGGCTGGTGCTCGGCGCCGGGTACGCCACCGCCGTGGGCGTGGTCCACGGGGCGTGGCACGGGTTGGTCAACGGGCTGTCGTTCGGGCTGGTCCTGGGAATCGCGGTGGCGCTGGGCGTGGCCAGCGTGAGCGCGTGGGGCCACTGGCTGGTGGTCGGGCGGCTGTGGCTGCCGCTCAACGGCCGGCTGCCGTGGGCGGTCCCCGAGTTCCTGGAGGACGCCTACCGGCGTGGCGTGCTGCGCAGGGCCGGTGCGGTGTACCAGTTCCGGCACGCGCGGCTGGCCGAGCACCTGGCACAGGTGTTCCGGAGCCGCCGATGACCCGCGTGTACCGTTCGCCGGGAAAGGGGCCAGGATGCGGATTCTCATCAGCGCGGTGACCTCCGACCTCGGCCGGGCGTTCGCCAGGGCGGCGGTCGCGTCCGGTCACGACGTCGCCGGAACGGCCACGCACGACCACGACGACCTCGACCCGGCGGTCGCGCTGACCATCGGCGAACCGGCGGACGCGGAGGCGTTGATCCCCGGGCGTGACGTGGTCGTGCACCTCGTACCGGTCGAGCGGGACGCGCCGGAGTCGGGCGGGATCCCCGTGCTGCGCAAGCTCGCCGCCGCCTGTTCGCGGGCCGGTGTGCGGTTCGTCGTGCCGCTGGCGCACGGGCCGGACGTCGCCGACGCCGACCGGGTGGTGCGCGACAGCGGCGCCGAGCACGTGGTCGTGCGGACCGCGCCGCTGGGCGGGCGGATGCTGGACTGGTACGCCTGCCGCACCTACGCGACGCTGCTGTCCGCGCCGAGGGACACCAGCTGGCGGCTGCTGCACACCGACGACCTGGTGCGGTTCCTACTGTTGGCCGTGGCCGGTGACCGCACCGGTGGGGTGTCGCTGGTCGCGCCCGGCGTGATCAGCGGCGCACAGGCGCGCGGGACGCTGCGTTCGGTGGTCACCGGCCGGTCGGTGCGCGGGATCCCGTGCTGGCCCGAGATGTCCACATCGGACAGGAAGAACTCCGCGCGGGACTGGGGTTTCGAGTGCGGCTGGACCACCGAGGAGGTGCTCGACGACCTCGTCCGAGGCGCCCGGGGTCGTGCCCTGGGCCGCGACGGCGCCGCCGAGGTGCCCGGCCGGCTGCCGCTGCCCATCGAACGCGCGCCGCGCGGGCGCCCGCCGGCCGACGACACCGTGCTGAACTCGGTGTCGCTGCCCAGCATCGCGGCCGAACTGGACGACCGGGTCGACCCCCGGTTCGCCGTGTTCGACGCCAACCGCACGATCGAGACGTTCCCCGAACCGCTCACCCCGCTGTCGATCGACGTGCACTCCGCCGGCCTGCGCGCGGCGGACCGGGTCATCGGCCGGCTGATCGGCCTGCACGGGCCACTCGCGCGCGAGTGGGAGGTGCGGGCGCACGCCGTGTTCGGCCACCGGGTGTACGCCGGGGTGTCGGCGGCGGTGGCCGTGGCCCCGGTCGTGCCGGGCTGGTCGGAGAAGACCGTGGTGGCGCGGGCGTTCGCCGGTGAGGGCCCGGGGGAGATCGAGCTGCACCACGAGGACCGGCCCGGCCTGCCGACCGGCCCACGCCGGCTGGTCGCCCGGGTCGGCGCGCGCTACCGGTTCCTCGGGGTGCTGCGCCGGTACCGGTCCTCGGTGCGCCAGTTCGCGGTGACCTCGGCCGGGGAGCACGTCGACGACGCTTTCCTGGCGGGGCTGGGCGACGCGGCGCTGGACGCGCGGGCGCGGCTGCTGCGGGACCGGATCAGCCAGGGCTGGGTGCTGTGCGGGCTCGGCGAACTGGTCGAACGCGCGATGGGCACGCCGTTGCGCCTGCGGGCCAGGGGTGAGGTCGCCGTGCTCGCCCGAGGTGCCGACGCGGCCGGCGAGCCGGTGTTCGCGCAAGCGGGTGCGCTGGCGTCGGCGCTGGCGGCGGACGCGCGGTTGCGGGCGGCGGCCGAGGCGGGGGACCTGGACGCGGTGCGCGAGCGCTTCCCGGAGTTCGCCGGGGCGCTGGCCGAGGCGCTGGAGCGGATCGGGCACCGTGGGCCGGGGGAGACCGAGCTGAGCGGCGCGACCTTCGCCGAGCGCCCGGAGTTGTTGCTGGCCATCGCGGTGGGCATGTCCCGCGAGGCCCCGCGGACGCCCGAGGCGGCCACCTCCGAGGAGCCGCCGGCGCGGGAGGAGCCCGCCGCGCCGCCGGCCGGGGAGTCGACGGCCTACGGGCTGGCCGGTGCGTGGTTCTCCCAGGGGACCGGCGACGCCACCGCTCAGTCGGCCGACCCTCCGGCCGACCCGCCCACCGAGAAGTGGGCCGAGGACCCGATGGACGAGCAGGCGAAGCCCGTCGAGGAAACCCCGGCCGAGGAGCCCGAAGAGTCCACTGTGGACAAGCCGGTGAAGGTGCGGCGCGGGATCGCCGGGAAGCTGGCCGCCGCCGGCCGCCGCCACCACGCCGTCGCCCTGGACGCCACCCTGCGCTACACCGACGAACTGCGCCGGCTGGCGTGGGAGTGGGGCCGCCGCCAGGTCGCCGCCAACCGGCTCATCCACGCCGACGACGTCTTCCACCTGACCCTCGACGAACTGCTCGTCCCGCCGGCCGACGCCCTGGCCCGCATCGAACGCCGCCGCTCGGAACTGGAGCGGCTGCGCGGCGTGCGGCTGCCGGCGACGGTCAACGGCTCGTGGCACCCCGCCGCCGAACCGGAGCCGCCGGCCGACGGCGAACGGCTCACCGGCACCGGCGCGTCGCCCGGGGTCGTGGAGGGCCGGGTGCGGGTGGTCACCGCGACGCTGGAGACCCGGGCCGAGGAGGGCGAGATCCTCGTCGTGCGGGTCGCCGGGCCATGGCACACCGCCATGGTCGCCACCGCCGCCGGGGTGGTCACCGACGTCGGAGACGTGCTCAGCGGCGCGGCCGTGGTCGCCAGGGAGATCGGCGTGCCGTGTGTCGTCGGCACCGGCGACGCGTCGGTCCGCCTGACCACCGGCACGACCGTGCGGATCGACGGCGACGCCGGCACCGTCGAGGTGCTGGCCCCGTCGCCGATCCCGCACGACGACTCACTGTTCGCCCACCACTGAACCTCGGGGTGGCTGCCCGCGTAGTCCCATCGGCGATCCGGTTGCCGGGTCGCCGAAGTGCCGCGATGAGCGGAAAAGGGACAGGAGTGACGATGAGGAGATCGCGAACACTGACCGTCGTGGGTGCCGCGCTGGCCGCGCTGGTGGCGTCGGGCCCTGGAGGACCCGTCGGGCAACGTCGCGTTCAGCGACGTGATCACCGCGTCGTTCGCGCCGGGCGACAAGCCTCCAGGCCATCGACGAGCTGCGCAACGCCTCGCCGATCAGCAACCAGGTCACCGTCTTCCTGCCGTGAGGTGATCGTCGCGGTGTGCGGGAACGGTCACGCCCGCACACCGCGGTCAGGCCCGGGCGTCGATCTCCTCGGGGACCGGCGCCACCGGACGGTCCGTGTCCCTGGCCCTGGCCAGTTGCGCCACGCCGTACCCGCTCAGCAACCCACACACCCCGGCCAACCCCAACCCCAGCGGCCCGGCCGCCACGTGCTCGCCCAACAACACGACCCCGATGGTCGTGGCCGTCGCCGGATTGACCAGGTTCGTCACGGCCAGCGGCGCCGCCAACCCCGCCCGGTACGACCGCTGGGTCAGGATCGTCGCCGTCACGGCGAACACCGCGATCGCCACCACGGCCAACACGGTGATCGGCTCCAGCAGGACCGACACCCCGCCCTCCCCGACCGTGACAACCACCGTCTGGCACAACGCGGAACACACGGAGTAACCGATCCCGCCGGCCACGGCCTCCCACAACGTCGAGGCCCCCGGCCGATGCCCCATCGCCCCCAGTGATCCCACGACCACCACGGTCGCGCCCACCAGGCTGATCAGCTCGGTGGAGGTGAGGGTGTCGGCGACCCCGGTGGTCGTGATGATCATCGTGAGACCGGCCAGCCCGATGACCGTGTTGGCCATGCCGGAGATCTCCAGGCGGGTCATCCGCCGCTTGGCCCCCATCGCCGCCAACGGAACGGCGATGACCAGGGTCAACACCCCCAACGGCTGGATGAGTGACAGCGGCCCGAACGCCAGCGACGTGACGTGCAGCGCGGCGCCAAGCGCGTTGAGCCCGATCGCCAGCCACAGCTGCGGCAGCCGGAGCAGCTGCGGAATCGTCAGGTGTGCGTACCGCGCCTGGATGAGCGCCGCCGTCGCGTAGGCGATGGCTACCGCCACGCACAGCGCGATGGTGATGATCAAATCGGTCATGCTGGCGGTCGCTCAACCTCTCGGCTCACCCGGTGACTCCGAGGGCCCGGCGGCCGTCACACCGGAACGCTCCTCGCGAGCCTAGCTGGCACGTACCGGCGATGAGGGCGGAACGGGTGTGACCAACGACAAACACTCTCAGCTTTCGCAGGCCACGCCGTCGCCGTTCCTGTCCAGGTCGTAGATGTCGTCACCGGTCACGCGCACCGGGCCTTGGACGTAGGCCGGGCCGTTGCCGCTCCCGCCGGCGCAGTCGACGTCGCTGGCCACGGGCACGCAGCCGCTGTAGTTCGGGTCGCAGGACGGTGCCGGCTTGGGCTTGGGGGCGGGCGGCGGCGGGGGCGGGGGGACGGGCTCCTCGGTGATCACGCGCCTCGGCGAGGGCGGCGGCGGAGGGGGCGGTGTGGTCGTCGTCGTGGTGGTGGGCGGGGGTGTCGTGGTCGTGGTGGTCGTCGTCGGGGGCGGCGTGGTGGTGGTCGTCGTGGTCGTCGTGGTGGTGGCGGGCGCGGTGTTCGCGGCGTTGTCGGCGGCCGGCGGATCGTCGGTGTCGGACACGGAGATCAGGAAGACGATCAGGGCGAACACGGCGGCCGCGATCATCCACGGGCGGGCTTTTCGAGTGGGCGGAACAATGATCGCCTGGGCCGGTTCGAGGGAATTCGGAATGGTGGTGGGATCCTTGGGCAGGCGCAGAACGATCTCCGTGCCTTTGGCGCTGGTGGTAATTCTCGCCCAGCAGCCGGGGCGGCCGCCGTTGGTGAGCACCCAGGACACCGCCGGGCCGTAGCGTCGCGACATCGCGTGGGTCAGCTCGCCGACCCGCTGGCCGTCGAGCAGGACCTCGATCGCCTGCTCGCCACTGTGTTTGCCGGTGCGGATGGTGCACCAGCCCAGTTCCACCGCGACGGTCGCGCCGGGACGGTGGCGGGTGAGTACGGCCTGGTGGTCGATCTCCCCGGTGACGGTGACCGCCACCTCGGAAGCGAACATGGCCATACCCGGGGACGAGTTCTCCACGAGAGCACCCCAGTCGATTGAGGACCGCTGATGTTCGTGTGAATCGCGCGGAAACGGCCGTCGTTACAACGCCGGGTCAGTTTTCTGTCGGCGCCACGAGAATCGGCAACTCGGCCCACACGGCCTTGCCCTCCGGGCGGGGTTCCACACCCCAGTCCGGGCACAGTCCGCGCACCACGAACAGGCCCTTACCGGCCGGCCACGCGGTGGGCGCGGGCACCGTGCCGTCGTGCACCTCCATCCGCACGACGTGACCCGGGCGGGGGAGGGTCAGGCGCACGGCGAAGGGCGGGCGGGCGTGCTGGAACGCGTTGGCCACCAGCTCACCCAGCACGATCGTCACCTCCTTGACCACGCCGGGGGTGCAGCCGTCGAGCGGCCCTTCGAGCCAGCCGCGCAGGCCGGTGAGGAACGCGTGGTCGGTGGCCTCGAACCGGGCCTCGCCCAGGATCCGGGTGGCGCGTTGCTCGGGGATCACCGCGACCTCCTGTCCGGGAAGCGGAACCCGGGTCGGGGCTGGTCAGGGGCGTGCAGCCGCAGCGGGCCGGACGCGTCAACGGTCAGCTCGGCCCACGTCGTGCGGGCCGACAGGCGGCGTTCGACGCCCCAGCGGGTGCACAGGCCGGACACCAGCAGCTCGGTGGAGGTCACCATCGGCTCGTCGGCCGCGGTGGCGCAGTCCACGGCGACGGCCAGCGTCGAGCGCCGGTCGAGCACCGACAGGCGCAGCACGTAGGGCGCGGCCCGTCTGCCGCGCGCGTCCGCCACCAGCTCCCTGGCCACCAGGGCGGCCCGCAGCCGGGCCGGGGCGGGCAGCCGGCGCAGGGCGGCGTGGATCCAGGCGTCCACCACCTCGGTGGGCGGGTCGGTCTCCGTCGGCACGACGAGCGTCGCGTCGTCGTCGCGGTTCATGAACACGGGTGTTCTCCGGTGGGTCGGCTCCCCGCCATCTTCGGCGGTTTTCCGCCAGGTCAACCTGACGAGTGCCTGACAATCCGCGCCGGCGATGTAGTCTTCGTCCCAGCTCATGCGGTACGACCCGGGAATGACCACCACGCTGCTGCTGGTCGAGGACGACGCGCGCATCCGTGGTGCGCTGCGGCTCGCGCTCGCCGACGAGGGCTACCGGGTGCTGGAGGCGGCCACCGGAGAGCAGGCCCTGGAGCTGATCACCGACCCCCGCCCCGACCCCGACGTGGTGCTGCTGGACCTGATGCTGCCCGGCATGGACGGCTTACAGGTCTGCGGGCGTATCCGCGAGCTGGGCGACCTGCCGATCATCATGGTCACCGCCCGGACCGCCTCGCACGAGGTCATCGCCGGGCTGGAGGCCGGGGCCGACGACTACGTGACCAAGCCGGTGGACGCGGGGGAGCTGGCGGCCAGGATCCGTGCGCTGCTGCGCCGCACCCGCACCACCGACCAGGACGACACGCTCACTCTCGGTGAGCTGACCGTGCGGGTCGCCGAGGGTCGGGTGCTGCGCGAGGGCGGCGAGGAGATCGCGCTGACCAAGACCGAGTTCCGGCTGCTGTGCACGCTCGTTGCCGCCAAGGGGGCGGTGGTGACCAGGGAACAGCTGCTGGAACGGGTCTGGGACTACGGCTACTTCGGCGACACCCGGCTGCTGGACGTGCACATCCGCCGCCTGCGCCGCAAGGTCGAGCCCGACCCCGCCCAGCCGACCCTCATCGTCACCGTGCGTGGTGTCGGCTACCGCGCGGAGATCGAGGCGGCGTCGTGAGGTCGTCGTGAGGTCATCGTGAGAAGACTGCCGCTGCGGGCGCGGGTCATGGTCGCGTTCAGCCTGGTGTCGCTGCTGGCCGCGGGCACGCTGGCGCTGGCGACCTGGCACCTGTCGACCGGGTACATGCTCGGCCAGCGTGAGCGCAGCGCCGTCCGGCAGGCCACCGGCAACGCCCGGCTGGTCGAGTCGGTGATGCGCCGCGACTCCGGCGGGCTGGACGAGCTGATGACCGGCCTGGGCGCCGAGGTCGAGTCGGCGGTGCTGCTGGTCGACGACGGGGTGCGGATCAGCGGCGGCAACATGGTCGACCCGACCCGCCTGCCGACCGGATTCCTCGACATGGTGCGCGCCGGCACCCCCGCCCACCAGCGCACGGTCGTGGACGGCGTGCCGGTGATGGCCGTCGGCCTGCCGCTGCTGGACCAGGCCGCCACCTACGTCGAGGTCTCGCCGATGCGCGAGCTGGACCGCACGTTCCGCTTCCTGAGCTGGATCCTGCTCGGCGGGACCGTCGCCAGCGGCCTGGCCGGCGCGCTGCTGGGCCGCTGGGCCACCCTCCACGCGCTGCGACCGCTGCGCCGGCTGACCGACACGGCCGCGGTGGCCGCCGCCGGGGACCTCAGCGCCCGGCTGCCACCCACCCGCGACCCGGACCTCATCCCGTTCACCACCGCGTTCAACGGCACCGCCGAGCGGTTGCAGCAGCGGGTCGCGCGCGACACCCAGTTCGCCGGCGACGTCAGCCACGAGCTGCGTTCGCCGCTGACCACGATGCTCAACGCCATGGCGATCCTCCAACGCCGCAGCGACGAACTGCCGGCGAGCACCCGCGAGGCGGTCGACCTGCTGGACACCGACCTGCGCCGGTTCCGCCGCATGGTCGACGACCTGCTGGAGATCTCGCGCGGCGACCAGGACACCGACCGGTCGACCTTCGAGCTGGTCGACCTGGCGACGCTGGTGCTGGCCACCGCCGAGCAGCACGGCTCGGTGCCGGCCGGGGCGCTGGAGATCGCCGGCCGGCCGTGGGTGCTGGCCGACCGCCGCCGGCTGGAGCGGGTGCTGGCCAACCTGCTGGACAACGCCGCGCGCCACGGCAAGGGCCTGGTGCGCCTGGGGGTGCTGGCCGTGGACGGGCACGCCAGGATCGAGGTCGACGACGCCGGCCCCGGGGTGGCGGCCGAGTCGCGTGAGCAGGTGTTCGAGCGGTTCGCCCGGGGGTCGCCGGCCCACCGGGACACCTCCGACAGCGGCGCCGGGCTCGGCCTGGCGCTGGTGGTGCAGCACGTGCGCCTGCACGACGGCCGGGCCTGGGTCGAGGCGCGGCCGGGTGGCGGCGCGCGGTTCGTCGTGGAGTTGCCGGAGGTGAGCGAGTGAACCGTGCCGCCGTCGCGACCGCGCTGGCGGCCGTGGCGCTGACCGTGTCGCTGGCCGGGGCGTGCGGGGTGGGCAGCGAGGACCAGCCGCAGCCGATCGAGCAGAGTTCGGTCGAGCAGCCGCCGGCGACGCCGAGCGTGGAGTCCGGGCCGGCGCCGCCGCCCAGCGCCCCGCCGACCAGTGACTCGCCGACCAGTGACCCGCCGGTCAGCGACCCGCGGTCGCGCCCAGCAGATCCGCCAACGTCGCCAGATCCGCCGACGGTTGGCAGCTGAGCAGCACGACCTCGTGCAGGGCCGAGCGGATGTCGACCCGCCCGCCCAGCCGGACCGCGCTCCGGCCGGTGGCCACGCCGATCGTCGCGCCCCGGGCGACGACGTCGAGCACGCCGAGCACCTGGCGCGCCGGGACGATCAGGTTCGCCGCGAACCGTGCCCCGGCGCTGCCGCGCACGGAGGCCTTGAGCAGCGCGTTGTCCCGGTCGAGGATCGACCAGTCGCAGCGCGCGGAGACCACGGCCAGTTCCCCGTCCGGCCGTGGCCTGGCCAGTAACTCGAACAGCGGCCCGGCGGCGCGCGGTTCGGCCGGCTCCTCGACGACCAGCACGAACACCGGCCACAGCCCGGCCTCCTCGACGGTGGCCGGCGCCCCGATCTCCCGTGGCCAGAGCATCAGCACGTCGGTCACGACGAGGGTGGGGACGCGCATCGGACTCCTGACACGACCGGCGGGGACCAGAACCCGATTGTCACCGCTGGCCAGCACGTTCGTGCCTGACGTTTGGCTGACGATCCACGCCGGGTGGCGTCAGTGATCGGTGAGCCGGAACTGCCAGATGAGCATCGCCGGGACTCCGTGGTTGGCGCCGCGTTTGGCGTCGGGGACCATCGCGGCCAGCGACCACGGCCACACCTCCCACGGGCCGGTGCCGGTCGGCGGCGGACCGGTCGGTTCGGCGACCGGCAGCACGGGTTCCTCGCAGCGCAGCGGGATCAGGCCGAGGGGAAGTGCGGCGCGCAGGTAGTCGCCGACGAGATGGCGGTGGGTGGCCAGCCGGCCGGGGCGGCCGGTGGCGGTGCGGACCGGAGGGAGCGAGCCGCGCAGCACCGCCTCGGGGTGGATGTCGGCGATGACCAGGTGACCGCCGGGGCGCAGGACGCGGGCGAACTCGGCGATCGCCGGGGCGAGGTCGGGCAGGTGGGTGAGGGCCAGACCGCAGGTGACCAGGTCGACCGAGTCGTCTGGCACGGGCAGCGCGGCGAGGTCGGCCTGCTCGAAGCGGGCCGCCGGCACGCGGGCGCGGGCCCTGGCGAGCATGTCGGGTGAGCTGTCGACGCCGATGACCTGGTGGCCCCGGTCGGCCAGCAGGCGGGCGTAGCGGCCGGTGCCGCAGGCGGCGTCCAGGGCGGCGCCCGGGGGCAGCGGGTCGACGAGTTCGGCGATCACCGGGCCGTCGACGTCGAAGGCGGCGTTGCCCGGCTGGTCGTAGGTGCTCGCCCAGGCGCGGTAGCCCTCGACGGTGTCGACCCGGTCGACGTCGACGGCCCCGGTGAGGGCGGGATCGTCGAGCAGAGCGCGGACCTCGGCGATCCTGGACTCGACGAACGCGCGGTCGTACTCGCCGATGTGGGCCCGCAGCAGGGCGAGCCCCTCCAGTCCGATCAGGTAGGCCAGGGGATGCTCGTGGATCACCGGGGCGACGGTAGTTCGCGGCGGCGGTGGCCGGCCACCGAGTTTCATCCCTTGCGGCGCACCATCTCCGCGATCCACACCGGGGCGTAGGGCGAGGTGCAGCCCGGCGCGGTGGGGTAGTCCTTGAGGACCTCCAGGCGTTCGCCGATGTCGATCGCCCTGGCGCGCAGGTCCTCGCGTTCGATGCCGATCTGGGCGAGGCAGTGGTTCATGGCCCACCGCAACCGGTCCTGGGCGTCGGGCAGGTCCCGTTCGATGGTGTCGAGCAGGGCCGGTTCGTCGAGCCCGTCGGGGTCGCGGGCGACCCGGTCGGTGGTCAGCGCCCAGCCGGCGCTGGCGACGACCGGATCCGGGTCGGCGAGCCACGTCTGCCGCAGGTCCTCGGCGTGCGGGCTCTTGCGCACCACGTAGTTCACCAGCCAGTCGTGCACCTTGGGGGTGGCGGCGGCGCGCAGCATGGTGTCCAGTTCGTCCCGTGGGAACGCCTTGGGACGGCAGATCAGCAGGGCCAGCAGGCGTGCGGCGGAGTCCCCGGTCGCCCACAGCGCGACGGCCAGATCCTGTTGTGTCCGCAGGCGTTTGGCCACCGCGCGCAGCTTCGTGAGGTTGACCGCGTGGTCGTCGCCGTGGCGGGCGTTGACCTCGCGGATCCGGTCCTCCGCCAGTGCCGCGAGCTCCGCCAGCAACTCGTTCACCTGGTCGTTCAGTGTCGTCGTCGTCGGTGGTGTCGTCGCCGCCATTCCCGGCAGCCTAGCGACGGTCCACAGTGGTCGTGAGACCTCGGCCATATTGATTGCCGAACAGCGGCTAAGGTTAGACTAACCTAATGCGACCCTCCTTAGGTCTTGCCGCGCTGCTGGCCGCGGCTTCGTTGCTTGCCGGCGCCTGTTCGTCAGGGGAGGGCGACGGCGCCGGCTCCTCGTCCGGCTCCGGGGAGGCGCTCGCCTCCCCGGTGACCGTCGAGCACCGCTTCGGCACCACGACGATCAAGGAGGTCCCGAAGCGGATCGTCACCATCGATCTGCAGTGGACCGACGTCATGCTGGCCATGGGCGTCGAACCGGTCGCCTACTCGGTCGACTCCCTGATGCCCGAGTCCGGCCCGCCGTGGCAGGAACTGCCGGGCGGCGCGAAGGCCCTGGCACTCGACGACGGCGTCCCGGTCGAGCAGATCCTCGCGCTCGAACCTGACCTCGTGCTGAGCACCTACTCGCTCAACGACGAGGAGACCTACTCGCTGCTCGCCAACCGGGTCCCCACGATCGTGGGCCCCAAGGACGAGACGCAGGTGACGCCGTGGCAGGACCTGGTCCGCACGGCCGGGAAGTTCCTCGACCGGTCGGACAGGGCCGAGGAGGTGATCGGCTCGGTCGACGAGAAGGTCACCGCCGCCGCCACCGAGTTCACCGGCCTCAAGGACAGGACTTTCACCCTGGCCCAGTACATCGTGGGGGAAGCGGTCTACGTGGTGGCCGACGAGAAGGACGGGTCGAGCCTGCTGTTCGGCGGCCTGGGGATGCGGCTGAACCCGGACGTGCTGGCCGAGGGGAGGAAAACCGGCGACACCCGGGTCAACGTCGGCACCGAGCGGGCCGACCTGCTGCGCGCGGACCTGCTGGTGTTCCTGGTCAACGGCGGTGACGAGAGCGACCTGGCCGACATCCCCGGTTTCGCCGACCTGCCGGGCACGGTCGCGCTGCTGGACTACCCGACGGTCGTCGGGCTGAACACGCCATCGCCGCTGTCGATCCCCTACGTGCTCGACGAGTTGCGGCCCAAGCTGGCCGAAGCCAGCGGTGGCGGCGCCTGAGCGGACCACCGCACCGCCGAACGGGCGGCTCGCGTTCGGGTTGGTGACGCTGGCCGTGGTGCTGGCGGTGGTGTCGGTGGTCAGCATCGCCGTCGGTGCCCGGTCGGTCGGGCTGGGTGTCGTGCTGGACGTGGTGGGCGGCAACGGTTCCGGCTCGTCGGACCACCAGGTGGTGGCCGCGAGGCTGCCCCGGCTGTTCGCCGGGTTGCTGGTCGGGGCCGGGCTCGGCCTGGCGGGTGCGGTCATGCAGGGGGTGACTCGCAACCCGCTGGCCGATCCCGGCCTGTTCGGGGTGAACGCGGGGGCGGCGTTCGCGGTGGTGGCGGCGATCTCGTGGTTCGGCGTCGACGAGCCGCTGCGCTACGTGTGGTTCGCGTTCGCCGGGGCGGCGGTGGTCGGCGCGGCGGTGTACGCGGTCGGCTCGATGGGGGGCGGCGGCGCGACCCCGGTCAAGATCACCTTGGCGGGGGCGGCGGTCAACGCCGTGCTGTTGTCGGTGACCACGGCCGTGCTGCTGACCGACTCGGCGACGTTCAACCAGCACCGGTTCTGGACGGTCGGGTCGATCGCCGGCCGGCGCGGTGACCTGGTCGCGCAACTGGCGCCGTTCCTGCTCGCCGGTGTGGTGTTGGCGCTGGTCGCCGGCCGGCTGCTCAACGTCCTGGCCCTCGGCGACGACGTCGCGCGGGGCCTTGGTCAGCGGGTCGGGTCGGCCAGGGCACTGGCCGGCGCGGCGACGATCCTGTTGTGCGGCGCGGCGACGGCGATCGCCGGGCCGATCTCGTTCGTCGGGTTGCTGGTGCCGCACGTGGCGCGCCGGATCACCGGCCCGGACCAGCGGTGGATCCTGCCGTACTCGATGCTGCTGGCGCCGGTCCTGCTGCTGGGCTCGGACGTGCTCGGCCGGGTGGTCGCCCCGCCGGGCGAGATCCAGGTCGGCGTCGTGCTGGCGTTCGTCGGCGCGCCGTTCCTGATGGTGTTGCTGCGCAACAGGAAACTGCGGGAGCTGTGATGGCGCTGGAGGTCGTCGTGCGGACGCGGCGGGCCGGGCGGGCCAGGGCGTCGGCGGTGTGCCTGACGCTGGCCGTGCTGTGCTTCGCGGTGCTGTGCGTGTCGCTGGCCCTCGGCGACGTCACCATCCCGGTGTTCGACGTCGTGGCGACGTTGTTCGGCGGCGGGGACGCGGGCGCCGGCTACATCGTCACCGAACTGCGGCTGCCGCGCGGGCTGGTCGCGGTGCTGGCCGGTGCGGCGTTCGGGCTGTCCGGCGCGATCTTCCAGTCGCTCACCCGCAACTCGCTGGCCAGCCCCGACATCATCGGCATCACCGCCGGGGCGAGCGCGGCGGCGGTGGTGGCGCTGCTGGTGTTCAACGTGCGTGGCGCCGGGGTGTCGCTGGCGGCCCTGGCCGGCGCGCTCGGCTCGGCGGCGGTGATCTACGCGGTGGCCTGGCGGGGAGGGGTCAGCGGCTACCGCTTCGTCCTGTCCGGCGTCGCGATGGCCGCGATGCTGACCAGCGTGGTGTCCTACTGCCTGACCAGGGTCGAGGTGCACCTGGCGCGGGACGCGCTGGCGTGGCTGACCGGCAGCCTGAACGCCAAGTCCTGGGACACCGCCACGACCCTGGGGATCGGCGTGGCGATCCTGGCCCCGGCGGCCCTGGTCGCCGGTCGCTGGCTGACCGCCCTGCAGGTCGGCGACGACCTGGCACGCGTACAGGGTGTCCACGTCGAACGAGCCAGGCTGGGCCTGCTGGCCGTGGCGGTGGCCCTGGCCGCCGTGGCGACCGCGGCGGTGGGCCCGGTCGCGTTCGTGGCGTTCGTCGCCGGCCCCATCGCCCGCCGCCTCGCCGGCGGCGGCGGTCCGGGCCTGGTCCCGGCGGCCCTGGTGGGGGCGCTGGTGATGACCGCCGCGGACGTCGTCGGCCAGCACGCCATCGCGGGAACCCAGTTCCCGGTGGGCGTGGTGACCGCGATCATCGGCGGCCCGTACCTGCTGTGGCTGCTGGTGATCACCAACCGGGTGGGCCGGGGGGACTGAGAAAGGGTGACCATGGGCGAACTGCGAGGGCATGACCTGTCGCTGGCGTACGGCAGCAGGCGGGTGGTGAGCGACCTGTCGATCGACGTGCCGACCGGGCGGATCACCGTGATCGTCGGCGCCAACGCCTGCGGCAAGTCGACCCTGCTCCGCGGCCTCGCGCGGCTGCTGGCCCCCGAGTCCGGCACGGTGACCCTGGACGGTCGGGACATCCACTCGCTGCCGACCAGAACCGTGGCCCTGCGCCTTGGCCTGTTGCCCCAGTCGCCGGCCAGCCCCGAAGGCATCGTGGTCGCCGACCTGGTCGGCAGAGGCCGCTACCCCCACCACGGCTGGTTCCGCCGCCACACCACCGGCGACGACGAGGCCGTCGCGCGTGCCCTGGCCGCCACCGACACCACCGACCTGGCCGCCCGCACGGTGGACGAACTGTCCGGCGGCCAGCGACAACGGGTCTGGATAGCGATGGCGCTGGCCCAGGAGACCGACCTGCTCCTGCTGGACGAGCCGACGTCGTTCCTGGACGTCGGTCACCAGGTCGAGGTGCTGGACCTGCTCACCGACCTCAACCACACCGAGGGCAAGACCATCGTGCTGGTCCTGCACGACCTGAACCTGGCCTGCCGCTACGCCGACCACCTGATCGCCATGAAGGACGGCCGGATCGTCACCCAGGGACCGCCGGCGGAGTCGGTCACCGAACAGATGGTGAGCACCGTGTTCGGCATGCCGTCGCAGGTCGTCCCCGATCCGGTGTCCGGAACACCGATGGTCGTCCCCATCGGCCGCCACCACACCCGCGAGTACGCCTAGCCCGAGACCAGCGCCCGTGCCTGGGTCGACCGGGCGATGAGCGCCGGGTGGCCGCTGGCGTGCGCGACCCGGCACGCCCGCGCGAGGGTCGTCCCGGCCGGGCGGCCGGCGGCGTGCTCGGTCAGTCCCAGGCCGACCAGCGCGCGCACGGTCACCTCCGGGTCGTGCCCGCCGCCGGCCAGGACGCGGGTCAGGTGGGCGCGCGCGGTGTCCAGCCGCCCGGCACGCAGGGCGACCTCACCCAGGCCGAGGCGGGCGTAGGTCTCGCCGAGCCGCACCGACCTCTCGGCGGCCAGCCCGGCGGCCCGGTCGTAGAGTTCGGCGGCCCGGTCGTACTCGCCGGTCGCCGCGTGCACCGACGCCAGCCCGCACAGCTTGAACGGGATCTCGCCGAGGAAACCGAGCCGCTCGGCGATCCCGAGACCGCGCCGGTACAGCGCGGCCGCCCGCTCGTACTCGCCGGCCGACTCGGCCAGCGACGCCAGCGTCTCGGCCGCGAGCAGCTGCCCCCACTGGTCGCCCAGGTCCTCGAACGCCGCCAGGCTCCCGGACGCCGCCGCTCGCGCGGCGGCCAGGTCGCCCCTGGTCTGGGCGTGCCAGGCGGTGGTGTTCAGCGCGGCGGCGGTGACCCACCGGTCGCCGCCGGCCCGCGCCTGCGCCAGCGCCTCCGCGACCAGCCGTTCGCTCGCGGGCCCGTCCACGCCGAACAGGCACGCGCCGAGGAACCAGCGCTGCCGGCAGGTCAGCGGACCGGGGTCGTCGTGGCGGGACGCGCCGGTCAGCACGGCGAACGCCGCCCGGGCGGCCGGTGGGGCGTGGTGTCCGTGCTCGAACCGGCCGCGCAGGAACCAGTACCACGTCAACGCCTCGCCCAGCCGGTCGTCGGTGGCGCGGCGCAGCGCGACGCGCAGGTTGGCGGTCTCGGCGTCGAGCAGGCGAAGCCACCGGCCCTGTTCGGCGCCGCGCAGGCCGGGGTCGGCGCGTTCGGCGAGCGCGGTGAGGTACGCGTCGTGGCGCCGTTCCAGCTCGGCCAGCTCCCCGCCCTCGGCGAGCCGCTCGGCACAGTACGCGGCGACCGACCGGGACAGCGTGAACCGGCCGTCCCGCGCCACCACCACGCAGCGGTCGACCAGCCGGCCGAGCAGATCGACGGTGCTCTCGCCACCGACCTCGCTGCCGCACACGGCTTCGGCCGCGTCGATCGTGCAGCCACCGACGAAGACCGCGAGCCGGCGCAGCACCACCTGTTCGGCCTCGGTGAGCAGCTCCCAGCTCCAGTCGATGACCGCGCGCAGGGTCTGCTGGCGGGCCGGTCCGCGCCCGGTGGAGAGCAGGCGGAACCGGGCGTCCAACCGGCGGGCCACCTCACCGACCCCCAGCGACGGCACTCGCGCCGCCGCCAGCTCCAGCGCCAGCGGGATCCCGTCCAGCTCCCGGCAGATCGTGGCGACCCCGTCCTCGTTCCGGTCGCCGGTGTACCCGGCCTCGGTGGCCCGCGCGGTGAACAACCGGCGTGCGGCGTCGGGTGCCAGCGGCCCGACGGCCCGCACCCGCTCACCGGCGATCCGCAGCGGCTCGCGGCTGGTGGCGAGGATCCGCAGCCGGGCAGCGGCGCCCAGCAGGTGCGCGGCGAGCTCGGCGACCGGCCCGACGACGTGCTCGGCGTTGTCGAGCACCAGCACCACCGCCCGTTCCCGCACGGCCGCCACCACCCGCTCCACCACCGGCACGGGCGGCCCGGCCGGCGCGGCGTCGACCCCGAGCGCGGTCGCGACCAGGGCGGCGACGTCGTCCACCCCGACGGGTCGCTCGCTGCGCGCGGGGTGGTCGAGGGTCGCCAGCTCCACCAGCCGCACGTCGTTGGCCAGCGTGCCCGCCACCGCGATCGCCAGCCGGGTCTTGCCGACCCCGCCGGGCCCGGTGAGCGTGACCAGCCGCCCGGCGTCGAGCAACGCCCCGGTCGCGGCGACATCCTCGTCGCGGCCCACGATCTCGGTCAGCGGCACCGGCAGCGCGCCGTGGGCCGGGCGGGCCGGCGCGAGCGACGGGTCGTGGCGCAGGATCGCCCGGTGCAGCGCCGCCAGCTCGGGCGACGGGTCGGCACCCAGCTCGCTGGCGAGTCGTTCGCGCAGGTCCTGGTAGGTGGCCAGGGCGTCACCCGGCCGGCCGGCGCGGTAGAGGACCCGCATGTAGGCCGCGCGGGACTGCTCACGCAACGGATGTCGGCCGACGACGTCGGCGAGCGGGCCGACCAGGTGCTCGTGCCGACCCAACGCCAGCTCGGCCGCCGCGTACTCCTCGGTGGCGGCCAGCCGCTGGTCCTCCAGGCGGGCGACGGTCTCCCGCAGGGCCGGCTCGTCGGCGAACTCGGCGAACGCCGGCCCGCGCCACAGCGCCAGCGCCTCCCCGAGCAGCGCACCCCGCTCGGCGGCGTCCGCACCGGCCCTGGCCTGCTCCACCAGCAGCGCGAACCACCCGGCGTCGGTGTCCGCACCGACCAGCGCGTACCCGGGCGGACGCCACACGACCAGCTCCCGGCCACCCGGCTCGACGGCCAACGCCCGGCGCAGCTGGGACACCTTGCCGCGCAGCACCGCCGGCGGGTCGGCCGGTGGGGCGGTGCTCCACAGCGCCTCGACGAGCCGGTCGACGGGGACCGGGCGGCCCTGCTCGCCCAACAGCAGGGCCAGCAGCAGCCGGACCTTCACCTCCGGGACCGTGACCGGCGTGCCGTCCCCGGTCCACGCCGTCAGCGGGCCGAGCACGCCAAACCGCATGTCGCCCACGGTAGCCCGGCCACCGACACCCGATCGCCATCCGACCACGACCCGGTCCGGTGAGGGTCGCGGCATGTCCACCGACACCTCGACCCGCGCCGGACTCCGGGAGTGGCTCGGCCTCGCCGTGCTGGCCCTGCCGACGGTCCTGCTGGCGCTCGACCTGACCGTGCTCCACCTGGCCCTGCCGCACCTGGGCGCCGATCTCGGCGCCAGCAACACCGAGCTGCTGTGGATCACCGACGTGTACGCGTTCATGGTGGCCGGTGCCCTGATCACCATGGGCACACTGGGTGACCGGATCGGGCGGCGGCGGCTGCTGCTCATCGGCGCCGCCGCGTTCACCGCCGCGTCGGTGCTCGCCGCGTACTCCACCAGCCCCGAGATGCTGATCGCCACCAGGGCGCTGCTCGGACTCGCCGGCGCCACCCTCGGCCCGTCCACCCTGTCCCTGATCGGCACGATGTTCCGCGACCCACGGCAACGCTCACTGGCGATCGGCTTGTGGCTGACCGCGTTCTCCCTGGGCGGCGCGCTGGGCCCGGCGGTCGGCGGCATCCTGCTGGAGTACTTCTGGTGGGGTTCGGTGTTCCTGCTGGGAGTGCCGGTGATGGTGGTGCTGCTGGTCACCGGCCCGCTGTTGCTGCCGGAGTACCGCGCCCCGCGACCGGGCCGTCTGGATCTGGTGAGCGTCGCGCTGTCGCTGGCCGCGCTGTTGCCGGTCATCTACGGGGTGAAGGAGATCGCCCGCTCCGGGCTGGGGGTCGTGCCGGTGGCGGCGATCGTGGCCGGTGCTGTCGCGGGGGTGGTGTTCGTGCGTCGTCAGCGCCGGATCGCCGACCCGCTGCTGGACCTGACGTTGTTCGGCAGCCGCAGGTTCTCCGGGGCGTTGGTGGGGCTGATGCTGGGCGCGGTGACGCTCTACGCGTTCACGTTCTACTTCACCCAGCACCTGCGACTGGTCGACGGTCTCTCGCCGCTGCGGGCGGGGTTGTGGTTCGTGCCGCTGGCCATGGCGACGGTGGTGGCCGCGACGGTGTCGCCGCTGCTGGCACGCAGGTTCCGGCCGGAGCGGGTGATCGCCGGGGGTCTGGTCGTCGCCTCGGTGGGTTTCGTCGCGCTGGCGGTGTCGGACACCGGGGCCGGGTTGCCGACGCTGATCGGTGCGGGGGTGGCGATCGGTGTGGGCATCAACCCCCTGCTGGTCCTGGGAACCGACCTGGTCGTCGGGTCCGCCCCACCCGACCGGACCGGCTCGGCGGCGGCGATCTCGGAGTCCGGTAGCGAGTTGGGCGCTGGGGTGGGCATCGCCGCGTTCGGCACGCTCGGAACGACCGTGTACGGCACCGAGGTCGCCGCCGCGATGCCTCCGGAGGTGCCGGCGGAGGTGGCGGCCGAGGCCAGGGACAGCATCGTCGGCGCCTTCGCCGTGGTGGCGGATCTGCCGGCCCCGGTGGGCGAGCGGCTGCTGGCGGTGGCCCGCGAGGCGTTCGTGTCAGGTATGGGCGTGGTGTCCGGTGCGAGCGCCGCGGTACTGGTGGGGACCGCGGTGCTGGTGCTGGTGATGCTCGGCCGACGGACCTGACTTCGGGTCCCTCCGGCGCGGAACTGCCGACGCCGTAGGCTTTTCCGGGCCGTCCGTTCCCTGTTTGCCGGAGGTCCGCTGGTGAGGGCAGTGACCCGCCGCCCGACGGTGTGGTGGTGGTGCGGTGGGGTTGTCGCCGTTCTGGTGTTCGTGTTGGTCACCTGTCTGACCATTCCGGGGGCGTTACCGGATCTGAAGGTGTACCGCGCGGGCGGCTCGGCGTGGTTACGGGGGATCTCCTTGTACACCCAGGATTTTCCGTCCTGGTTGCCGTTCACCTATCCGCCGGTGGCGGCGGTGCTGTTCAGTGCGCTGGCGGTCATGCCGTTCGTGGTGGCGGCGTTGGTGTTGACGGTCGTGGGGCTGGTGGCGTTGACGGTCTCCACCCTGTTCGCCGTGCCGGGGACGGTCGGTGAGCGGTTACCCGGGCCGCTGGTGGCCGTGGCGGTGGTGGCCGCCGCGCTGCTGGTCGAACCGGTGCGGGTGACGTTGACCTACGGGCAGGTCAACCTGCTGCTGATGGGCCTGGTGGCTCTCGACTGTCTGTTACCCCGCACGCGTTACCCGCGTGGACTGCTGATCGGGATCGCGGCGGCGGTCAAGCTCACGCCGGCCGTGTTCGTGCTGTACTTCCTGGCCCGGCGCCAGTACGTGCCGGCGGCGACGGCGGTCGGGACGTTCGTGGGGGTGACCGGGGTCGGGTTTCTGGTGGCACCTCGGGACAGTGTCGTCTACTGGTACACCACGGTGTTCGATCCCAACCGGATCGGCGGGGCGGATTTCGCGACCAACCAGTCGTTACGGGGCGCGTTGAGCCGGTTCGACCTGTCGGCCGGGTTGACGCAGGCCGCGTGGTTGTTGCTGGCCGTGGCGGTGTTGGGGTTGGCCTGGCAGGGGGCGCGGCGGGCCGACGAACCGGTGACGGCGTTGCTGGTGGTGGCGGCGGCGGGTTTGGCGGTGTCGCCGGTGTCGTGGTCGCACCACTGGGTGTGGGTCGTGCCGGCGGTGGTGGCCTGGGGGTTGCGCGGGGACCGGTGGTACGGCGCCGTGGTGGTGGCGGCGGTGTTCGCGGTGGGGCATCGGTACCTGCCCTACGGGCGGGACCGGGAGTTGGACTGGGTGTGGTGGCAGCACGTGCTGGGGAACAGCTATCTGCTTGCCGCGTTGGGGTTCCTGTGTTGGGCGGCGGTGGGCAGGCGGGTCGGTCTGCCGAACCCCGCGCGAGCCGCCTCCTGAACCACGGGGCGCGCCCCGAATCTCCCGCGCGGGCCGCCAGCCGTGGCGACCTGACGACGACCTTCCTCGTCATCCCCACTGCTCCACTATGTGGAATGGGTTCCCACATTGTCTTCGTGGGCTCTAGCGTCGGGGGACCCAGGGCAGAGGACGGGAGGGGTCGTGTCGATCACCACTCAGGTGCCGGCGGTGGCTCCGGCGGAGGTTCGGGAGCGGCGGGCGCGGTTGCCGGACCTGCGGCGATGGATCAGTCCGGTGGCGTTGATCCTGTTGTGGCAGGCCGCCAGCGCCACCGGGCTTCTCACCGAGGACAAGCTCAGTTCTCCGCTCACCGTGCTGCGCGCCGGTGTGGACACGGCGCGCTCCGGGGAACTCGGGGAGGCGTTCGTGGTGTCGATCGGGCGGGTCGGGCTCGGGTTCCTGGTGGGCGCCGGTGTCGCGCTCCTGCTGGGGATCGTCGCCGGGTTGTCCAGTTGGGGCAATGTGCTCATCGATCCGCCGGTGCAGATGCTGCGCACCCTGCCGTTCCTCGGGCTCATCCCGCTGCTGATCCTGTGGTTCGGGATCGGGGAGGCACCGAAGATCGTTCTGGTGGCGTTGGGCGTGGCTTTTCCGCTCTACCTCAACGTGCACTCCGGGATTCGCAACGCCGATGACCAGCTCGTCGAGGCCTCCCGGGCGTTGGGGTTCACCCGGTTCGAGCGGCTCTGGCACGTGATCCTTCCCGCCGCCGTGCCGCAGGCGTTGGTGGGGTTGCGGCAGTCGTTGGGGATCGCCTGGTTGGCGTTGATCGTCGGGGAAACGGTCAACGCCGACGCGGGATTGGGCTATCTGATCAACAACGCGCGGGAGTTCCTGCGGACCGACGTGATCGTCGTGGGGTTGATCGTCTACGCCGTGCTGGGGCTGGTTACCGACGCTGTGGTCCGTCTGGTGGAGAGGAGGGCGTTGCGGTGGCGGCAGAGCTGACCGTCGAGGTCAACGGGCTCGTTCGGAGCTTCGGGAATCGGACCGTCCTGTCGGGACTTGACGTGACGATCGGGGCGGGGGAGTTCGTCGCCCTGTTGGGGCGCAGCGGCTCCGGGAAGTCGACGTTGTTGCGGGTGTTGGCGGGGCTTGATCCGGCCGCCGACGGGCGGATCTCGGTGAAGGGGCGGGTTTCGGTCGCTTTTCAGCAGCCCCGGTTGCTGCCATGGCGGCGGGTGTGGCGCAACGTCGTGCTCGGGCTGCGCGGCCGGGGGACCGACCGCGCGCTGGCCGAGCGGGCACTGGACGAGGTCCAGCTCGGGCACCTCGCCGACGCCTGGCCGCGCACCCTGTCCGGCGGTGAGGCGCAACGACTGTCGCTGGCCAGGGCCCTGGTGCGGGAACCCGATCTCCTCCTGCTCGACGAACCGTTCGGCGCCCTGGACGCCCTCACCCGGATCGCCATGCACGAGCTGGTGGTGGACCTGTGGCAACGCCACCGGCCCGGCGTTCTGCTGGTGACCCACGACGTCGACGAGGCCCTGCTGCTCGCCGACCGTGTGCTGATTCTCGACGGTGGCGTGATCACCGCCGAACACATCCTGACCAGCCGGCGCCCCCGCCGGGCGGTCGACCACGCCGACGTGCGTGGACTGGTACTGAACGGATTGGGAGTGACCGAACGTGCGAGTACGTGAGGCGGCCGGGCTGTTACTGCTGACCGTGGCGATCACCGCGTGTGGGGCGGGGACGACGCCCGTGGACCAGGGTGTGCCGGACGAGGTCGACGCCGGGGAACTGGCGGGGGTCACGTTGCGGGTGGCCGACCAGAAAGGAGGCTCGCAGGCCCTGTTGACCGCCGCCGGGCTGCTGGACGACCTGCCCTACGAGATCGAGTGGTCGACATTCACCTCCGGGCCGCCGTTGCTGGAGGCGATCTCGGCCGGCGGCGCGGACATCGGCCGGGTCGGTAACACGCCGCCGATCTTCGCGGCCGCCGCGAACGCGAAGCTGGCGGTGGTCGCCAGTTCGCGGGGCGGCGTGCGGGGGGACGCGGTTCTCGTGCCCGACGGGTCGCCGTTGCGAAAGGTGGCTGATCTGCGGGGAAGGACGATCGGCGTGGCCAAGGGGAGTTCGGCGCACGGCCAGGTGTTGCTGAACCTGACCAGGGCGGGGCTGTCCGTCGACGACGTCACGTTCTCGTTCCTGCAGCCGGCCGACGCCTACGGGGCGTTCCGGCAGGGGGAGCTGGACGCCTGGGCCGTGTGGGACCCCTACACCGCGCAGGCGATCGGCCAGGCGCGGGCTCGGGTGCTGGCCGACGGGGAGGGCATCGCCAACGGGTACTCGTTCCTGGCGGCCGGTCGGGAGTCGTTGGCGGACCCGGCGCGGCACACGGCGATCGCCGAGTTCGTCACGCGGCACGCCAGGGCCGAGCGGTGGGCCGACGGCCACCGGCAGGAGTGGGCGCGGGTGTGGGCACGGGAGACCGGGCTCGATCCGGCGGTGGCGCGGGCGGCGGTGGACAACGGGCCGGACGTCCCGGTGCCGCTCGACGACGAGGTGGTCGCCTCCCAGCAGGAGTTGGCCGACGCGTTCACCGGGGCGAAGGTCCTGCCGGGCGAGGTCGACTTCGCGGCGTTCGTCGACCGGCGCTATGTCGCGGCGCTGGCCGGGGAGGTGGCCAGGTGACGCTGCGCCTGCACTGGTTCCTGCCGACCTCCGGCGACGGTCGCACGATCGTGGAACGCTTCCACGCCAACAAGTCGCTCGGGCCGGCCGCCGCCCGTGGTCCGGACATCGACTACCTGGCCCAGGTCGCCTCGGCGGCCGAGCGGCTGGGGTTCGCCGGGGTGCTCACGCCGACCGGCACGTGGTGCGAGGACGCCTGGCTGACCACCGCCGCGCTCATCCGCGAGACCCGCACGCTGAAGTTCCTGGTGGCCTTCCGGCCCGGGATCGTCTCGCCGACGCTGGCGGCCCAGATGGCGGCCAGCTACCAGCGGATCTCCGGCGGCCGGCTGCTGCTCAACGTGGTCACCGGCGGTGACGCGGTCGAGCAGCGCCGCTTCGGTGACTGGCACGACCACGACGCCCGCTACGCCCGCACCGACGAGTTCCTGACCATCGTGCGTGGCGCGTGGGGCGGTGAGCCGTTCGACTTCGCCGGCGAGCACCTCACGGTGGCCGGCGCGACCGTGCTCGCGCCGCCGGACCCGGTGCCGGGGATCTACTTCGGCGGCTCGTCGCCGGCGGCGTTGCCGGTCGCCGCCCGGCACGCCGACGTGTACCTGACCTGGGGTGAGCCGCCGGAGCAGGTCGCGGAGAAGATCGGCTCGGTGCGGGCGCTGGCGGAGGCGGCGGGGCGCACGGTGCGTTTCGGTATCCGGCTGCACGTCATCACCCGGGACACCGCCGAGCAGGCGTGGGCCGAGGCGGCGCGGTTGCTGGCCGCGCTCGACCCCGTGCAGGTGCGCCGGGCCCAGGAGCAGCTGTCCGCGAGCGAGTCGGTCGGGCAGCGGCGGATGGTCGCGTTGCACGGCGGCGGGCTCGACCGGGGCGTGCGCGGGCTGGAGATCCACCCGAACCTGTGGGCGGGGGTCGGGCTGGTGCGCGGCGGGGCCGGCACCGCGCTGGTCGGCAGCCACGCGGAGGTGGCCGAGCGGATCGCCGAGTACCACGCGTTGGGCATCGACGAGTTCGTCCTCTCCGGCTACCCGCACCTGGAGGAGGCCTACTGGTTCGCCGAAGGGGTGCGGCCGGAGCTTGATCGGCGTGGTCTGACGTCAGACGAACTGCTGCAGTCCAAATCATCTATATGATAAGTTGGCTTCGTTCCCGACCAAGGGGTTGGTATGGACGAGGCCTATCGGCTGGAGCACCGCTACGAACGGCCGGCCGGCCGGGTGCAGCTCAACGGAGACCAGGCACTGGTACGCCTGCTCCTTGAGCAGCGCCGGGCCGACCGGCGCGCCGGCCTCGACACCAGCGGCTACGTCTCGGGCTACCGGGGCTCCCCGCTGGGCGGGCTCGACCTGGAGCTGGGCCGCGCCCGCGCCCAGCTCAGCGCCGAGGACGTCCACTTCGAACCCGGGGTCAACGAGGACCTCGCCGCCACCGCCGTCCTGGGCACCCAGCAGGCCCCGCTGCTGCCCGGCAGCCGCCGCGACGGTGTGTTCGCCCTCTGGTACGGCAAGGGCCCCGGCGTCGACCGCTCCGGCGACGCGCTCAAGCACGGCAACCTCGCCGGGGTGGCCCGCCACGGCGGCGTGCTGGTCGTCGCCGGGGACGACCCGGCGGCGAAGTCCTCGTCGCTGGCCCACCAGAGCGAGCCGACGCTGATGGCCGCCGGCATCCCGGTGGTCAATCCGGCGACCCTGCTCGACGTCCTCACCCTCGGCCGGCACGCATGGGCGATGTCCCGGGCCAGCGGCTGCTGGGTCGGCCTCAAGGTCGTCACCAACCTGATGGACAGCTTCGCCTCGGTCGAGCTGCCCACCGGCCTGGACGTGCGGCTGCCCGACACCCCGCTGCCCGACGGCGACCACGTCGCCTGGTCGAAGCCGGCGCTGGCGATGGAACGCAGCCTCGTCGAGCGCCGGCTCCCCCGCGTCGGCGAGTACTGGCGGCTCAACGGCCTCGACCGCGTGCACCGCGCGTCGGCCGGCGACCGGATCGGCATCGCCGCCGCCGGCCGCACCTACCTGGAGCTGCGGGAGGCCCTCGACCGGCTCGGCGTCGACGAACCCGCCCGCGAACGCCTCGGCCTGCGCCTGTACCGGATCACGCTGAGCTGGCCGCTGGAACCGGCCGGCGCCCGGGAGTTCGCCGATGGCCTGCGCGACGTGCTGGTCGTGGAGGAGAAGCAGCCGCTGATCGAACAGCAGCTCGCCCGCCAGCTCTACGGGCAGGCCGACCGGCCCCGGCTGGCCGGCAAGCTCGACACCGACGGCCGCCCGCTCGTCCCGGCCACCGGCGAGCTGACCGCCGCCACCCTCCGCCCGCTGCTCGCCCGCTGGCTCGCCACCGTCGCCCCCGGCTGGACGCCGCCGCACAGCCGCGCGGTCCCGCCGCCGCTGCGACTGCTCACCCCGGCCCGCCAGGCCGGGTTCTGCGCCGGCTGCCCGCACAACCTGTCGACCACCGTGCCCGAGGGCAGCGTCGCGCTCGGCGGCATCGGCTGCCACGGCATGGCCGTGGGCATGCCCGACCGGGAGACCCTGACGCTGACCCAGATGGGCGGCGAGGGCGCCACCTGGATCGGCATGTCGCCGTTCGTCGGCGAGCGGCACGTGTTCCAGAACCTCGGCGACGGCACGTACTTCCACTCCGGACTGCTGGCCGTGCGGGCGGCGGTCGCCGCCGGGGTGAACATCACCTACAAGGTCCTCGCCAACGGCGCCATCGCCATGACCGGCGGGCAGCCGATCGAGGGCGAGTCCCAGGACGGGGCCGAGCTGGTGCCGGGGATCGTGGCGCAGCTGCGGGCGCTGGGCGTCGGCGAGGTGGTGGTGGTCAACGACGGCACCCACGGCTACCCGCGCGGCGCGCTGCCCCGCGAGGTCGCCGTCGTGCACCGCGACCGTCTGGCCGAGGTGCAGGAACGGCTGCGGACCGTCCCCGGCGTGACCGCCGTCGTCTACGACCAGTTCTGCGCGGCCGAGGCCCGCCGGCTGCGCAAGCGTGACCGGCTGCCCACCCCCGCCAGCCGCGTGCTGATCAACGAACGGGTCTGCGAGGGCTGCGGGGACTGCAACCACGTCTCGTCGTGCATCGCCGTCGCGCCGGTGGAGACCGCCCACGGCCGCAAACGCCGCGTGGACCAGGCGGCGTGCAACCTCGACCTGTCCTGCGTGAAGGGCTACTGCCCCAGCTTCGTCACGGTCACCGGCGGTGTGCCGAGCGTGGCCGCGCCGGCCGACACGCCGTCGATCGACACCGCCGCGCTCGACCGGCGGATCGCCGCCCTGCCGGCGCCGCCGGAGCCCACCGGCGGCGCGGACGTGCTGATCACCGGGATCGGCGGCACCGGCGTGTCCACCGCCGGGGCCGTGCTGGGGATGGCCGCCCACCTCGACGGCCGGCAGGTCACCGTGCTCAACCAGACCGGGCTGGCGCAGAAGAACGGCCCGGTGAGCAGCCACATCCGGATCCGGCCCGACCTGCCGGCGCACGCCCGCCAGGTCGGCCCGGCCGACGTGCTGGTCGCCGCCGACCCGCTGACCACCGCCGACCCGGCGATCCTCGCGTTGCTCTCCGCCGAGCGCACCCAGGCGCTGGTGGACCTCGCGGTCGCGCCGACCACCGCCCTGGCCACCGACCCCGACCTCGACCTGAGCGCCGCGCCGGTGGTCGCCACCATCCGGGACCGCGCGGCGCACACCGTCGCGCTGCCGTTCAAGGCGCTGGCCGGCGCCGCGCTCGGCGCGAACGTCGAGGCCACGATGCTCATGCTCGGCCACGCGCTGCAACGCGGCCTGCTCGGCGTCACCCCCGCCGCCCTGGACCGGGCGATCGAGCTCAACGGCGTCGCCGTGGACACCAACCGGCGTGCGCTGGCGCTGGGCCGGCTGCTGGCCACCGACCCCGGCGCGCTCACCGGGCCGCCCGCCGAGCCGGACCAGCCAGGGGCCGCCGAGATCGCCGAGGACCGCGCGGCGAGCCTGGTCGCCTACCAGAACAGCGCCTACGCCCGGCGCTACCGCGCGCTGGTCGACGCGACGGTCGCCGCCGACCCCGGCGACGGCGCGCTGTCGCGGGCCGTGGCGACCTACTTCTTCAAGGTCATGGCCTACAAGGACGAGTACGAGGTGGCCCGGCTCTACACCGACGGGGTGTTCGCCGAGCAGCTGCGCGGCGAGTTCACCAGCCACCGGCGGATCGCGATCAACCTGGCGCCGCAACGGTTCTTCCCGCGTGACCGGCGCACCGGCCGGCCGCGCAAGGTCGCCATCCCCGGCCGGCTCGCGCTGCCAGCCCTGCGGGTGCTGGCCGCGTTGAAGGTCGTGCGCGGCGGACCACTGGACCTGTTCGGACATACCGCACACCGGCGGCGGGAACGGGCGCTGGTCGGGGAGTACGAGCGGCTGATCACCGAGATCCTGCCCTCGGTCACGCAGGACACCTACGCGATCGCCGTCGAACTGGCCAGCCTGCCCGAGCACGTGCGGGGCTACGGCGACATCAAGGACGCCACCCTGACCGAGACCCGGGCACGCGGGACCGCACTGCTGGCCACGTTCCACGAGTCGTCGCGATGAAAGGACCAGACGTGGAGACCTACGAGATCGAGCCCTACCCGACCGGCTGGTACCTGGTGGCCTTCGCCGACGAGGTCGAGCGGGCGGCCGTGCACCGGGTGCACTACTTCGGCCAGGACATCGTCCTGGTGCGGGGAGCCAGCGGCGCGGTCCGCGCGACCGAGCCGTACTGCCCGCACCAGGGCGCGCACCTGGGCGTCGGCGGCCGGGTCGACGGCGAGGACCTCGTCTGCCCGTTCCACGGCTGGCGCTGGGGACCGGACGGCACCAACATCCACATCCCGTACGCCCCAAAAGATCCCGACGCGCGCCTGCGGAGCTGGCCGACCCGTGAGGTCGACGGCAAGGTGTTTGTCTGGTACCACGCGCACGGCGGCGAACCCGACTGGGAGCCCACGCCGGTGCCCGAGTTCGACTCCCCCGACTACCCGCCGACCTGGCGCAGCGACCCGGTCGAGGTCAGGGTGGCCCTCCAGGACGTGATGGAGAACGGTGTGGACGCCGCGCACTTCGTCTCGGTGCACCGCGCCTACGGCATGCCGACGGTCAACGTGCTGGTCAACGACGGCCCGCACTTCGTCGCCGACATGCCCGACCAGAAGCTGCGCAGCGAGCGCGGCCCGTTCGACGCCAGCGTGTCCTCGGAGTTCTGGGGGCTGGGCATCGACATCGCCCGGATGCGCTCGGACTTCCTGTCGATCATCTACCAGATGCTCCAGACCCCGATCGACGAGGAACGGATCAGCGTCCGCTTCCACGTCACCGTGCGCCGCCTCAGCAGCGCCGACCCGGCCGCCGAGAGCCCGGAGTGGGTGGCCAGGATCGGCGAGGGGCTGGTCGAGGAGTTCCGCAACGACAAACTCATCTGGGACAACAAGATCTACCAGCCGCGTCCGCGCCTGGCGGCCAACGAGTCCCCGGTGCACGAGTTCCGCCGGTGGGCGCGGCAGTTCTACCCGTCGGTGACCCTGGCGGCGATGTAGTGGGCACCGAGGTGCGCACCGCGCTGGTGGTCGGCGGCAGCGGGGGAGTCGGCCGCGCCTGCGCCCTGGCGTTCGTCGGGGCCGGGTTCGAGGTCGTGCTCGCCGCCCGCGACCCGGACCGGCTCGCGGCGGCGGCCGCCGAGGTCGGCGCCCGGTCCTGGGTGGCGGCCGACTCGGCCGACGAGGACGGCGCGCGCCGGATCGCCGAGGCGGCCGGCCGGATCGACGTGCTGCTGGCCGGCGCCGGCGTCAACCCGGCGCGCGCCCCGGTGTCCGACACCGACCCGGCGACGTTCGACGCCATCCTGTCGGACAACCTGCGCTCGGTGTTCCTGCTGGCCAGGACCGCGCTGCCGCGGATGACCCGTGGCGGGCGGATGATCTTCGTGTCGTCCACCGCGGCCGCGCGTGGCCTGCCGGGCTTCGGTGCCTACGCGGCGTCCAAGGGCGGGCTGCGCGCGCTGGCCGGCTCCCTGGCCGGCGAGGTCGGCGCGCACGGCGTCAACGTCAGCGTGCTGACCCCGGGACCGGTCGACACCAGCATGTTCGACGCCGGCCCGCCCGGCGTCGCGTTGCTCGAACCACGCCAGGTCGCCCAGGCGGCCCGGTACCTCGCCGAGTTGGACCCGTCGGTGACCGTCGAGGAGCTGACCCTGCGGGCCAACCGCTTCCACGACGCCCCGACCAGCTGAATTCCCTTACCTGTCAAGGAGAGACCGTGCCGCTGTACTCACTGGACGGGGTGGCCCCGTCGGTCCATCCCGGTGCCTTCGTCGCGCCGACCGCCACGCTCGTCGGCAACGTGATCGTCGAGGAGGGCGCCTCGGTCTGGTACAACGTCGTGCTCCGCGCCGACTACAGCGCCATCCACATCCGCGCCGGGGCCAACGTGCAGGACAACTCCGTGCTGCACGGCCCGCCCGACTCGCCGACCGACCTGGGCGAGGACGCCACCGTCGGCCACGGCTGTGTCGTGCACGGCGCGGTCGTCGGCGCACGCACGATCATCGGCAACGGCGCGGTCGTCATGGACGGCGCCCGGATCGGCAGCGGCTCGCTGGTCGCCGCGCACTCGATGGTCGCGGTCAACACCGAGATCCCCGACGGGGTGCTGGTCGCCGGCTCGCCGGCCACGGTGCGCCGGGAGATCGCCGGCACGCCCGTGGAGCAGATGTTGGCGATCCAGCCGGTGGCCTACCGCGAACTGGCCGTGCGGCACGCGCGGGGCGTCGCCCTGGTCGAGGGGTAGGACACGTGGAGTTCGAACTGGGCGAACAGGCCGAGGCCCTGCGCACGCGGCTGCGTGAGCTGCTGGCCGAGATGCTGCCCGAGAACTGGGCGGGCCCGTTCTCCGACGACGAGCGGGTCCGCGCGGTCGCCGACCGGGTCTGCCAGCGACTGGCGCGCGAGCGGCTGCTGACCATCGACTGGCCCGCCGAGTACGGCGGGGCCGGGGCCTCGGTGTGGGAGCAGACCGTGCTGCGCGAGGAGATGTGGGCCCACCTGGAGCCGCGCGGCGCCCAGTACATGGGCCTGAGCTGGGTCGGCCCGACGATCATGCGGTTCGGCACCGAGGAGCAGCGCCGCGAGCACCTGCCGCCGATCGCCGGCGGCCGGGTGGTGTGGTGTCAGGGTTTCAGCGAGCCGGAGGCCGGCAGCGACCTGGGCTCGCTGTCGTTGGGCGCCACCCGCGACGGCGACGGCTGGCTGTTGTCCGGCCAGAAGATCTGGACCTCCTACGCCCCGATCGCCGACTGGTGTTTCCTGGCCGCGCGGACCGCGCGCGCCGAGGGCGCGAAGACCCACGGCGTGACGATCTTCCTGGTGCCGATGGACCGCCCCGGCGTCACCGTCCGGCCGATCGACTCGATGCTCGGCGTGCTGCACCTCAACGAGCTGTACTTCGACGGCGCCAGGGTGACCGGCGCGGACGTGCTGGGAACCGTCGACCACGGCTGGGAGGTCATCAAGTTCGTCCTCGGCCACGAGCGCATCGGCATCCCCCGCTACGCCCGCGACGACCGGCTGCTGGCCGAGCTGTCCGGTCTCGACGGCGCCGGGGGCGGCGCGTTCGGCCTGGAACTGGTCCGCGCGCTGGTCCACGCCCGTCTCGCCCGGCTGCTCAGCTACCGCGCGGTGGCCCGCCGGGAGGCCGGCACGCTGACCGACCGGGAGGCCTCCACCGCGCGGATGGCCGCCATCCAGCTCGACCAGGAGGTGGCCTCGCTGGCGCTCAACGCGTTGGGGCCCAACGGGATCGCCCCCAGCGGCGGCGGCGAGCTGCTGGGCCACGCCGAGGACATCTACCGCTACGCCCGGTCGGCGACGATCGCCTCCGGGACCATCGAGATCCAGCGCATGCTCGTCGCACGCGCGCTCACCAGCGAGGAGACCACGTGAACCGGGCCTGGACCGCCACCGCCCAGGAGATGGCGGCGACGCTGCGGACCGCGCTGGCCGGGCTCGGCGGGGTCGACCTGGCGCGGGCCGCCGAGGCCGACCCGGCCGTGCGGGCCGCGCGCCTGGCCCCGGTGCTGGACTCGACCGGCGTGCTCGACCTGGACGCGTTCGGCGCCGACGGTGACGAGGCCGGCGCGGCCGTGCTGGCCGTGCGGGCGTGCGGCGCGGTGGTCGCGCCGTGGCCGGTGACCCGGGTGCTGGCCGTCCCCCCGGCGGCCCGCGCGGAGGTCGACGCGGTGTTCGTCGTGGACGGCACCCCGACCCACCTCGACCACGCCGACCTGGTCGGCCGTGCGGTGGCGGTGCCGGTGGCCGGTGACCGCGTGCACCGCGTGCGGGCGCTGGGCGGGCCCAAGCGGGCGCCGCTGGACCCGTTCCGGGTGGCCGTCGCGCTGGAGAGCCTGGTCGCGGCGCCGGTGCCCGGGGCACTCACCCGCGCCACGGTGCTCGACGCGTTCTGGACGGCCGGGGCGTTGGGGTCGGTGACCCGCCTGGCCGCCGGTTACGCCGCCGACCGCCGCCAGTTCGGCCGGCCGATCGCCTCGTTCGGCGAGATCCGGTGGCGTATCGCGGACATGGCCGTGGCCGCCGACGGTCTCGACGAGCTGTCCGCCTACACCTGGGACCTGGCGCGCCGGGGCCGGGCGACCCCGGCCGACGCGCTGGCACTGCGGGTGGCGACCCAGGACGCGGCGGATGTGGTGCTGCGCAACGGGCACCAGGTGTTCGGCGCGATCGGGCTGTGCGAGGAGCACGACCTCGCGGTGATCGACCGGCACCTCACGCCGGTGCTGCTGCGCCCGGCCGGCGCACAGCGGACCACCGAACTGCTGCTGGCGGAGGTGAACCGGCACGGGTTCGACGCGTTGTTCCCGGTGGCGCCCCGCGATGTCGGGTGATCGCCCTACACGACCGGCCGGCCAAGATCAATAACGTTCCGGCATGCCAACCATGTCCCGTGTGAAACGCCGGATCCTCGTCGCCGTCCTCGCCCTCGCCATCGCGCCGGTCGCGGGGGCGGCGGTGGTCGCGGCGGTGAGCGCCCCGGCCGACAGCGCCGTCACCGTCGCCTACTACCAGGGAAAGGCGCCGTGACCTGATCGCTCAGGACGTGCGGTGGCGCCGGCCGCCGTAGTCGTCCAGGATCCGTACCCGGCCGCCATGCGCGGCGACGTAGCGGGACGTGGCCTTGAGGTGGGCGCGGGTGACCCGCACCGCCTCGTCCGGATCGCCGGCCTCGATGGCCTGGCTGATCCGCTGATGGGCCCGCACCGCGTCGCGCCGCAGTTTGACGGCCGGGTATTTTCCTTCGTCCACCGCCGACTGCGCCCAGCTCAGCTCCTGGGTGTTCCAGATGCTCTCCAGGATCCCGGCGAGGATCTGCAGGGTTTCGTTTCCCGCGGCCATTACCAGGCGTTCGTGGAACTCCGAGGCCCGCGTGGTGAATGCGACACCGTCGTCGAGTTGTTCGGCCTCGGCCGCACTCAACGCGCCGAGTTCCCGGCCGACCGAGACGTGGTCGCGGCGGCGCGCGGCCAACTCGGCACACAACGGTTCGAGCAGATGTCGAGCGGTGGCCAGGTCTTCGAGCGTCGTGCCGCGCGAGTGGACCAGCAGTCCGACGTGGTAGGCGGCGGTGTCGGCCGTCGGGTGGGAGATCACCGTGCCGCCGCGCTTGCCGCGCCGCACGCTGAGCAGGCCCTCGGTCTCCAGAATGCGGAACGCCTCGCGCAGGCTCGGGCGGCTCGCCGGGAATTGTTCGAGCAGCACCGCTTCGGTGGGAAGTTCGGCACCGTCGGTGAGGTCTCCGTCGAGAATCCTCGCGCGCAGCTCCGAGGCGATCGCCTCGGCCACTGTCGGTGTGTTGAGTCGTCGTGGACCGTTTCGGATGGCCCCTGCCCCTCGCTCAGCCACGGCGGATCACAACGCCCCTTCGAATCATTTTGCCTGTGCGGTCCGGCTTGCTCGTGAATGCTAGCCCTTCACCGATACTACGGATCGACGGAGTAGATGCTCCCCGCCACCGCGCTGGCGGTGAGATTCGTTGCACTGTCCCGTGCGGTGACCCTTCCCCGGTCCAGGACCACGACGTCGTCGGCGATCCCGTTGAGCACCTCGTCGACGAGTTGCTCGACGAGCAGGATCGCCAGTCCTTCCGCGCGCAGGCCCTGGAGCAGGTCGAACACCTGGTCGACCACCACCGGGGCCAGTCCGGAGGACGGCTCGTCGACCAGCAGCACCCTCGGTCCGGCGGCCAGCGCGGTGGCGATCGCCAGCATCTGCTGCTGGCCGCCCGACAGCGCCCCGGCGCGTTCCTCGCGGCGTTGGGCGAGCATCGGGAACCGGTCGTAGAGGTCGGTCACCTCGCGTTCCCCTTTTCCGCGGCGGCTTCGGTGGCCGAGCAGAATATTCTCCCGCACGGTCAGTTCGCGGAACACGCGTTTGCCCTCCTGGACGATCGCCAGCCCACGCCGGGCGCGCTGCCACGGCGGCAGGGCGGTGACGTCCTCGCCGGCCAGCACCACCTGCCCGGCGGTGACCGGCAGCAGCCCGCAGATCCCGGACAGCAGGGTCGTCTTGCCGGCGCCGTTGCGCCCGACCAGCGCGGTGATCCGGCCGGGCAGCAGGTCGAGGGACGCGTCCCAGACGGCGACCAGGTCGCCGTGGGCCACGCGCAGACCACTGACCTCGAGTTCACTCACGGCAGACTCACCTCGTCGCTGTGTTGGCCGCGCCGGCCCAGGTAGGTGTCGATGACACGCTGGTCGGTGCGCACGACCTCGGGCGGGCCGCCGGCGATGACCGTGCCGAGTTCCATCACGAACACGTGGTCGGCGACGTCCATCACGAACGGCACGTTGTGCTCGACCAGCACGACCGTGCCGCCGGCGTCCCGGGTGGCCCGGATGAGCTGGCCCAGTTCCCGCAGGCCGTCGTCGTCCAGACCGGCGGCCGGTTCGTCGAGCAGCAGGACGTTGGGGCGCCCGGCGACCGAGCGGACCACCTCCAGCAGCCGGCGGGTTCCCAGCGGCAGCGCGCTGGCGTCGTCACTGGCGAGGTGTTCCAGGCCGGCGAAGGACAGCGCGGCCAGGGCGGCGGCCCGGTCCTCGCGGCGGATCCGGTAGAAGCCGGGCAGTCGCAGGACGGCCTGGGGGAAGCCGATTCCACGGTGGCGCAGGCGGCCGCACTCGACGACCTCCAGGACCGGCATGTGGTCGGGGACGATCGGGGTCTGGAAGGTGCGCCCGACACCGAGCCGGCTGACCTGGTGTGCGGGCAGGCCGGTGAGCGGGCGTCCGGCCAGTTCCACGTGTCCCTCGTCGGCGGGCAGCAGCCCGGAGACGATGTTGAGCAGGGTGGTCTTGCCGGCGCCGTTGGGTCCGATGACGGCGGTGACCGTACCCGGCTCGATCGTCATGTCCACTCCGGACAGTGCGGTCAGTCCGGCGAAACGCTTGCGTACACCGGAGACGACCAGCCGTTCGCCGGGGATGGTTAGCGCCGGCTGGTCTCCCGGTGGGGCCGGTGGGCCGGTGGCCCGCAGTCGCCGGGTGACCCGCCGGGCGATGCCGGCCAGGCCGCCGGAGAACACCGCGCCGACCACGAGCAGGAACACGCCGTAGATGGCGGTCGAGTACAGCTCGAAGGAATGCGCTTGCAGAGGGCCGAGAACGAGGATCGCCGCGCCGACCGGTGCGCCCCAGACGCTGTTCGCGCCGCCGACGACGGTCGCGGCGAGCACGGCGATGAGGACTTCCAGCGTGAACGCCTCCGGGCTGACGAACCCGGTGAGGTAGGTGTAGAGCACGCCGGCGAGCCCGGCGGGCAGCGCGCCGATGACGTAGGCCTGGATGCGCAGTTGGTACACCGATCCGCCCAGCGACCTGGCCAGCGTCGGGCCGGCGGCCAGCACGCGCAGGAACCGGCCGAAGCGGGAGACGATGAGGTTGCGGAAGACCAGCATCCACACCAGCGTCGCGGCGATCGCGGTGAGGTAGAGCCCGGTGGCGTCGAGTTCCTGGCCGAACAGGGTGGGGCTCATGATGCCGGACAGGCCCATCGAGCCGCCGGTCTCGCTCTCGAAGATGGTGACCAGGCCCGGGATCAGCAGGACGAAGAAGAACGAGACCAGCGCCAGCGACCACTTGCTCAGCCGCAGGCCAGGCAGCCCCGACACCAGCCCGGCCACCGCCGCGACCGCCACGGCGGCGCCGAAGGCCAGCAGGATGTCGGTGTGGCCGTGGTTGTAGAGGATCGCGCTGACGTAGGCGCCGGAGGCGAACACCGCGACCTGCCCGAGGGCGAGCTCACCGGCGTAGCCGAAGCTGAGGTTCAGGCCGCTGCAGATGAGCGTGTAGATGGCGACCAGGATGATCTGCCGCTGCCAGTAGTCGGCGAGCCCGAACTGGGGGAGCAGCGCGACGACGGCGAACCCGGTGAGGGCCAGTGCCGGGGTGCGGGCGAGGGATTTCATGATCAGACCACCCGGAGTGCGCGCCGGCCGAGCAGGCCGGTCGGTTTGAACACGAGCACCGCCAACAGCACGGCGAACAGGATCAGCGCGGCGAACTCGACCCCGAGGTACCGGTTGGTCACGGCCTGGACGAGCCCGACGAACAACCCGCCGACCAGGCACCCGGTGTAGCTGCCGAACCCGCCCAGCGCGAGCGCGACGAACCCGAAGACGGTCAGCGTGATGCCGCTGCCGACGTCCACACCGATCTTGGCGGCGGTGACCGGCCCGAGCAGGCCGGCGAGCCCGCCGGCCAGGGCGAAGGCGGTGGCGCGCAGGGCGGTGACGTTGATCCCCTTGGCCTTGGCGGCGTCCGGGTCGTCGTTGGCGGCCCGGCCCGCGATTCCCCACGAGGTCCGCCGCGAGACCAGGTGCAGGGACAACGCCGTGACCACGGCGAGTCCGAGCAGCCACAGGTCCACCGGTTCGAGCCGGCCGCCGAGGAGGGTGAAGGCGTCCCCGCCGCCGAAGAACGTCACGGACTTGGGGGTCTGGGCCCAGGTGGCGAGCAGGACGCCCTGGATGATCACCGAGGCGCCGACGGTGGTGACCAGTGCGCCGTGGCCGCCGTGCTTGCCGATGACCGGCCGGATGGCGACGGCCTCCTCGGCGAATCCGAGCAGCGCGCAGAACGCGGCGCCGGCGAGGGCGGCCGACCACCAGGGCAGGCCGAGTTCGACCATGGCGAACCAGGCGAGGAAGTTCCCGAGCACGACGAACTGTCCGTGCGCGAAGTTGAAGACCCCGCTCTGGGAGAGGGGCAGGTTGTAGCCGATGGCGACCAGGGCGTAGACCGCGCCAACCGCCAGTCCTGACCAGACGATCGTCACTTCGATGGCCCCTTCCCGCTCGTCGGGTGTGGCTCACGCTACCGAGCGGGATCTGGCAAATCAACTAAATGATATGACAATTCGCCCCGCCCGACTGGTTGGTCGGCTACGGTGTTGTCCATGAGACCGGGACGGGAGTGAGCGATGCACGACACCGCCCGCTGGCAGGGCCTGGTGCCCAGCGCCGAGCAGACCGAACTGACCACCTCCGCGAGGCGGCACTTCGCCACCCGCTTCCCCTTCGACCGCACCCTTTTCGACCGGCCCCGCCTGCCGGACTGGCCGGAGGTCCTCGCCGCCGGCTACCCGCTGGTCGGTGTCCCGGAGCCCGTCGGCGCCGGTTCGCTCGCCGACCTCGCGGCGTTGCTGGAGGAGGCGGGCCGGGCACTGCTCCCCGTCCCGCTGCTGGCGACCGCGGCCGCCGTCCAGACGGAACTGGCCGCCGGCCTGCCCGTGACCGAACGTTCGGTCGGTTCCCCGTCGGCCCTGGCCGTCGCCGTCGCCGGTCGCCACCTGCCCGTCCTGGACGGCGTGGCCGCCAGGGTCGTGGTCCTGCTCGTCCCCGCCGACGGCGGCACCACCCTGGTGAAGCTGACTCCCCTGGCCCGCGAGTCCCTCACCCACGTTGACCCCACCCGCCCCCTGGCGCTGGTCCCCCTCGACGGGACCCCCGCCGAGACCCACCACGTGGAGTCCACTGTGGAGGAGCTGCTCGGCCCCGCACGGGTGGCGGTCGCCGCCGACCTGGTCGGGACGGCGGCCGGCGCGCTGGACCTGGCCGTCCGGCACGCCCTGGACCGTGAGCAGTTCGGCCGACCCGTCGGCGCCTTCCAGGCCGTCAAGCACCGCCTGGCCAACGTCTACCTGGCCGTGGAACGCGCCAGGTCACTGACCGTCGCCGCCGCGCTGTCCGCCGCCCCGGCGGCCCCGGCGCGCGACGCCGACGCCGTGGTCCTGCCGTTGCTGGCGAAGGCGGCCGCCGCCGAGGCCGCGCTGGCCGCCACCGACGCCTTCGTCCAGGTACTCGGGGCCATGGGCGTCACCTTCGAGGCCGACGCCCACCTCTACTTCCGCCGCGCCCGCCAGACCGCCCCCTACCTCGGCACCCCCGACGAGTGCTACCGCCGCGCCGTGGCCCTGCGGGGCGGTGGCGCATGAGCGACGCCGTCGGCGAGTTCGCCGCCTTCATCGACGCCACCCTCCCCGCCGACCACGCCGAGCGCCTCGACCACTACCGCCACGACGACCGGCTCCGGGCCGACTACCAGGTCGCCGCGTTCGAGGCCGGGTGGCTGGTGCCCGAGTGGGAACCCGAACTCGGCGGCCACGGCCTGTCACCGCTGGACGCCCTCGCCGTGCGGATCGAGGGCGCCCGCCGGCAGACCCCGCGCACGCTCAACGTCCAGGGCGTCGGTGTCGTCGCACCGGCGCTGCGCCGGTTCGGCACCGCCGAGCAGCGGGAACGCCTGCTCGTGCCGGTCCTGCGCGGCGAGCAGTGGTGGGCGCTGGGCATGTCCGAACCCGGCTCGGGCTCCGACCTCGCCTCCCTGCGGACCACCGCCCGCCGCGACGGTGACGTGTTCGTCGTCAGCGGGCAGAAGATCTGGACGACCCAGGCCCACCAGTCACGCTGGTGCACCCTCTACGTCCGCACCGACCCCGACGCCCCGCGCCACGCCGGCATCTCCTGCCTGATCCTCGACCTGCACGCCCCCGGCGTGGACATCCGGCCCATCCGCCGCGCGGCCGAGTCGGTCGACGCGTTCTGCGAGGTCTTTCTCGACGACGTGCGGGTGCCGGCGGCCAACCTCCTTGGCCCCGAGGGTCAGGGCTGGCGGGTGGCGACCGAGAGCCTCGCCCACGAACGCGACATGATCTGGATCAACAACTGGGTCGACGTGGAACGCTCACTCGCCCCGGTCCTCGCCGGCGAACTCGCCCCCGACCTCGCCGCCCGCGCCGGGCGGCTGCTCGCCGACGCCGAAGCCCTGCGGTTCACCGGGCTGCGGACCGTCCTGCGCCGTACCGCCGGCGCGCCGGTGCCGGAGTTCTTCGTCCTCAAGCTCCTCGGCTCGGAGGCCGCCCAGGCCGCCGCCCAGCTCGCGCTCGACGTCCACGGCCTCACCAGCCCGGCGCTGTTCGACGACCTCGTCGAGTCGCTCGGCGCCACCATCTACGGCGGCACCTCGGAGATCCAGCGCGACCTGATCGGCGAGAAGGTCCTTGGCCTGCCCCGTGACCGGTGACCTCACGTGCCAGCGCGCACCACCGCGGACAGCACGAACTCGGTCAGCTCGTCGACCAGGGCCGTGCGGGAGCGGCGGTCGGTGGCCCGGAACCAGTTGGGGACGTAGGCGAGCACCCCGACGGTCGTGTGCAGGGCCATCGTCACGTTGAGCTTGCGGAACTCGCCCGACCGGATGCCGCTGTTGAGGAGCTTGCGGGTGAACTTCTCGTACCGGTCGACGCGTTCGCGCAGGCTGGCGACCTGGTCGGCGGGCAGGTGCCGGCCGATCCACGGGATCTCCTGGAAGAACACCACCAGCTCGTCCTGCTTGGTCGACACGTGTTCGACCTGCAGGCGCAGGAACTCCCGCAGCCGGTCGGTGGCCGTGCCCTCGGCCGGGACCTGGCCGATCAGGTCGAGCGTCGCGTCGAGCTGGTCGGAGAGCAGCTCGTAGAGGATCGTGCTCTTGGACGGGTAGTAGTGGTACAGCGTGCCCTTGTTCAGCCCCACCTCGTCGGCGATGCGGTCCATGGTCGCTGAGTCGTACCCGTGCTCGCGCATCAGGCGAGCGGCGGTGGCGCGTACTTCAGCGCGCTTGGATGGCCGGGGCAACTGGTGTCCTTCCGTTTGGTGACGCGAAGATGATAGGGCACACCGTGACCAACCGGACGGTTGACTACCTTCGCCGGCCCGCCTACCGTCCCAACCGGAGCGACACACCGGTGAGGAGACCGACTGGTGAAAGCCGAACACCTCGAATTCCTCGGCGAGTTACGCGCCTACCTCGACGCCCTCGACCCGGATCTGGTCGCGGCGACCCGCGCCGAACACATCGCCGACGCGATGCAGCCGCGCGTCAACGGCCGCCGTTTCCTCGCCCGCCTCGGCGCCGACGGCTGGCTCGGCGTGTCCTGGCCGGCCGAGTACGGCGGGCAGGGCCGGGGCCCGGTCGAGCAGTGGCTGTTCGCCGAGGAACTGTGCGACCGCCGCCTGCCCAACGGCCTGCTCACCCTCAACGCGATCGGCCCGACGCTGATGGCCGTGGGCACCGACGAGCAGAAGGCCGAGTTCCTGCCGCGCATCATCGCCGGCGAGCTGGAGTTCGCGATCGGCTACAGCGAACCCGACGCCGGCAGCGACCTCGCCGCCCTGCGCACCCGCGCGAGGCCCGACGGCGACGCGTACGTGATCGACGGCCAGAAGATCTGGACCACCGGCGCGACCGTCGCGACCCACCTGTGGCTGGCCGCCCGCACCGGCGAGCAGGCCGACCGCCACCGGGGCATCAGCATGTTCATCCTCCCGATGGACGCCCCCGGCATCGAGATCACCCCGATCCTCACCCAGGGCGGCGAACAGACCAACACGGTGTTCCTCGACAACGTCCGCGTTCCGGCCGGCGCGCGGATCGGCGCCGAGAACGAGGGCTGGCGGGTGCTCACCACGGCCCTGAACTACGAGCGGATGTTCTACCACAACGAGCCCCGCTGGGAGCTGCGCCAACTCCGTGACTGGGCGGCGTCGGCCGGCCTGCTCGACGATCCCGTCGTGGCCGAGACGATGGGCGAGCTGGCGGTGGACGTCGAGATCTGCCGGCTGTTCGCCCAACGCGGCGCCCAGATGCTCGCCGACGGCCAGGTCCCCTACGCCGAGGCGTCGGCGAACAAGGTCTGGTGGAGCGAGCTGCGGCAACGGATCTGCGACACCGGCCTGGACCTGATCGGCGAGGCCGGCACGGTCGCCGGCCCGACCGGGCCAGCCCACGGACACCTCGAACACGGTCTGCGGTCCTCGCCGGTGTGGCGCTTCGGCGGCGGCACCAACGAGATCCAGCTCGACATCATCGCCCAACGCGGCCTGGGAATGCCCCGATGACCGCCGACGCGCTGCTGGCGCAGGCGGTGCGCGGCTGGCTGGCCGACTTCGTCGACAACACCTACCTCAACGCCCAGGAGGCCTCGGCGGACGGGTACGAGAGCACGCGCTGGGACCAGCTGCGCGATCTCGGCTGGCACGCCGTCACCATCCCCGACCACCTCGGCGGCGGCGACGCCACCCTCGCCGAGGCGTGCGTCGTGGCGCGGGAGATCGGTCGAGCGGCCTACGCCTCGCCGCTGCTGGCGACGATGCGCGCCACCGTCGTGGCTTCCGGTGGTGCCGGGTACTTCGATGCCCTGGTGGCGCGGATCGCCGCCGGGGCGCCGGCCACGCTGGTCGCTCCGCCGGACCGCACCGTGACCGCGACGCCGGTCGCCGGTGGGTTCCGGTTGGCCGGGGAGCCGGTCGTCGTGGAATGGGCGGAGGTGGCGACCGAGGTCGTCCTGCTTGTTCCCGCCGGTGGGGACTGGGTCGTCGGGGTGCTGGGACGGGACGCGCTGGACGGTCGGGTGAGCGCCGTGCCCAGCGTGGACAACGAGCGGATCGCCCGGGTGGCGCTTCACGGGGCGGTCGTCCGGGAGGCGGTGACCGTCCCCGCGAGCGCGGCGCGACTGGCCTTGGCCGGGGCGAACCTGTTGCGGGCCAGCCTGATGGTGGGCGGGTGCGCCGACGTGCTGGAGCGGACCGCCCGCTACGCCACCGAACGCGTCCAGTTCGGCCGGCCCATCGGGGGTTTCCAGGCGGTCCGCCACCACCTGGCCCGGATGGTGATCGCGACCGACGCGGCGCGGTTGATGGTCGACGACGCGCTGGAGCGGCTGGCCGAGCCGGCGGTCGCGGAGGTCGCGTCGTTCACCGCCGCCCGGTCCTATGTGGAGCTGGTGCTCACCTCGGCCCAGGTGCACGGCGCCGTCGGCACCACGACCGAACACGTGTTGCACCACCATTTCCGCCGGGCCAAGGCCATGCGGTCGCGGACCGGGACGCGGGCGCTGCGCCTGCGTGAACTGCACGATGCCCTGGTCGTTCACGGCGAAGCCAGTCAGTGGTGAGGAAACGGTGATCATGACGGAACCAGTGATCGTGGCGGCCGCGCGGACGCCGATCGGGCGGCGCGGCGGCGTGCTCGCCGGGTTGCACGCCTCGAAGCTGCTCGGGGCGGCCCAGCGGGCGGTCGTCGACCGCGCGGGGGTCGCGGCCGACCGGGTCGAGCAGGTCATCGGGGGCTGTGTGACCCAGGCGGGGGAGCAGAGCTCGAACATCACCCGCACCGCGTGGCTGGCCGCCGGCCTGCCGCACACCACGGGGGCGACGACCGTCGACTGCCAGTGCGGCTCCGGCCAGCAGGCCAACCACCTGATCGCCGGGCTCATCGCCGGCGGCGCCATCGACGTCGGGATCGCCTGTGGTGTCGAGGCGATGTCGCGGGTACCGCTCGGGGCGAACCTGGCGGGGGCCGGCACGCCCCGCGACGAGGACTGGACGATCGACCTGCCCGACCAGTTCGTCGCCGCGGAACGGATCGCGGCCCGGCGGGGGCTCGGGCGGGCGGACGTGGACGCGTTCGGGGTGCGTTCGCAGCACAACGCGCGGCGGGCCTGGGACGAGGGGCGTTACGACCGCGAGACGGTTCCGGTCGAGGTCGGGGGGTCGGTCGTGACCAGGGACCAGGGACTGCGGCCCACCACGCTGGACGGGCTCGCGGCCCTGTCCCCGGTCGTCCCCGGCGGCGTGCACACCGCCGGCACCTCCTCCCAGATCTCCGACGGCGCCGCGGCGCTGCTCTGGATGTCCCGCTCGCACGCCGAGGCCGACGGACTGCGGCCCCGCGCCCGGATCAGGGCGATGGCCCTGGTGGGCGCCGAGCCGTACTACCACCTCGACGGGCCGGTGAACGCGACCGACGCGGTGCTGCGCAAGGCCGGGATGAGCCTGTCCGACATCGACCTGTTCGAGGTCAACGAGGCGTTCGCCGCCGTGGCGCTGTCCTGGGCGCGGGTCCACGAACCCGACCCGGACACCGTCAACGTCAACGGCGGCGCGATCGCGCTGGGCCACCCCGTCGGGTGCAGCGGCAGCCGGCTGCTGACCACCGCCCTGCACGAACTGGAACGCCGGGACGCCCAGTTCGCGCTGATCACCATGTGCGCCGGCGGCGCGCTGGCGACCGGGACCATCCTGGAACGGCTCTGACCCGGTGCTCCCGGGGTCACCAGGTCGGGAAGACCACCGTCGCGGTGGCGGGCAGGAGGACCTCGTCGCGGGAGTTGGTGATCGCCAGGGCGAGGTCGACGGCCGTGGGTCGGGCCGCGGTGACCGTGCCGGTGCAGTGCAGGGTGTCGCCGGCGTAGGCGGACCCCCGGTGCTGGAAGGTGAGGCGGTGCAGCCGGCCGGTGGGTCCGGCCCAGTCGAGCACGGCCCTGGTCAGGATCGCGGCCTGGAGCGGGCCGTGGATCACCAGGTCGGGATGGCCCTCGACGTCCACCGCCCACGGCCGGTCGTAGTGGATGCGGTGGGCGTTGTGGGTGGCGGCGCTGAAGGCGAACAGCTGTGTGGGGGTGGGGGTGACGGTCAGGGCCGGGATCGGGTCACCGGGGGGGGGGGGGGGGCGCATCGGCGGTCCTTCAGGGGAGGGCGATGAGGGTGTCGGTGATCTCGGCGACCAGGGTGTCGTCGTCGGTGGTGTAGGTGGTGTGGGTGGTCACCAGCAGGAACGGGCCGGAGCGGCCGGTCTTGGGGGTGATCGCGGTGAGGGTCGTGGTGGCGGTGATGGCCGTGCCGTCGTGGACGGGGTGGTGGAAGACGGCGTCCTGGCCGCCGGCCATCCGGCGCGGGTAGCCGTCGAGGGGCAGGGCGGGCCGGTCGGGGGTGCCGTCGGGGCGCAGTTGGTCCAGGGTCGGCACGCCCAGGGGCGCGTACTGGACGTACAGGGGCGGGGCGAGAACGTCGGGGTGGCCGTTGGCCCGCGCGTGGTCGGGGTCGAAGTAGAGCGGGTTGAGGTCGTTCACGGCGGCCGCCCAGCGCTGGAAGTCGCGGGCGGTCACGGTGCCTCGGGTTCGGTTCAGGACGGTGCCGATCAAGGGAACTCCTCACGTAACCGACCGTTCGGTTGAGAACAACCGTAGATTTAATCATCTATATGATACAGTCCGATGACGTCTCGGCCGGATCGAGGAGAGATCAATGCGGACCTCTACCGTCAGCGGAGTCTTCGAGCAACGGGTGCGTCAGGCGCCGGACGATCCGTTCTTCCACTGTGGTGCCACGACGGATCCGTGGGTGACGCCCCGGCAGCTCGACGAGCGGTCCGCCCGCCTCGCCGGCGGTCTCGCGGGGCTCGGCGTCGGGCGCGGCGACCGGGTGGCCCTGCTGGCCCCCAATCGCGTCGAGGTGATGGAGGCCTTCCTGGCGCTGGTCCGCCTCGGCGCCATCCAGGTCCCGCTCAACTACTGGATCCGGGGCGAGTTCCTGCGCTACCAGCTCGACGACTGCGGCGCCCGGGTACTGATCACCGACCGGGCCGGTCTGGAGACCGCCGCCCCACTGCTGGCCGGCACCGGCATCGAACGGGTCGTGCTGCTCGACGGCGAACCACCGGCCGGCGGCGTGGCCTACGAGGACCTGTGCGCCGCCGACCCGGTCGACCCGGTCGACGCCGCGCCGGGCGACCTGGTGTCGATCGTCTACACCTCGGGAACCACGTCCAAGCCCAAGGGCTGCATGCTCAGCAACGGCTACTACGTCAGGATCGCCGAGGCCTACGGGCTCGACGACTGGGTCGTCCCCGGTGACCGTCTGTGCACGCCGTTCCCGCTGTTCCACTCCGCCGGGCAGATCATCGGTGTGATGACCGCGCTGGTGCACGGGATCTCGCTGGTGGTCACCCCGGAGTTCCACGCGTCCACGTTCATGGCCCACGCCGCCGAACTCGACGCCACGATGCTGGTCGGCATCGGCGCGTTCGCCAACGCCATCCTCGACCAGCCGGTCCGCCCGACCGACGGCGAGCACCCGTTCCGGCTGGCCATCTGGACCCCGTTACCCGTGGACCGCCAGCAGGAGTTCGAGGAACGCTTCGGCACCCCGGTCATGTCCGAGGGCTTCGGCCAGACCGAGAGCCTGCTGATCACCCGCAGCCCGGTCACCGGCCGCCGCGACCGGGCCACCTGTGGCCGGCCATCGCCGCTCTACGAGGTGCGGATCGTCGACGAGGACGACGCCCCCCTGCCGGTAGGCACTCCGGGTGAGATCGTCGTCCGGCCGAGGGACCCCTACACGATGTACAGCGGGTACTGGAACAAGCCGGCGGAGACGATCGAGGCGTGGCGCAACCTGTGGCACCACACCGGCGACTTCGGGCAGGTGGACGAGGACGGGTTCCTCACCTTCGTCGACCGGATGAAGGACCGCCTGCGCCGGCGCGGCGAGAACGTCTCCTCGATGTACCTGGAGGACGTGCTGCGCGGCCTGCCGGGCGTGGCCGACGTCGCGGTGTGCGCGGTCCCCGGCCGGATGGGTGATGACGACATCAAGGCGTGCGTGGTCCAGGACGAGCCGGGTGCGCTGGACCCGCGCACGGTGTTCGAGTACCTGCGCGACCGGGTCGCCTACTTCGCGATCCCGAGGTACGTGCACCTGCACGAGACGCTGCCGACCAACGCGTTGCGGCGGGTGATGAAGAACGCGCTGCGTGACGAGGGTGTGCCGGCCGACTGCTGGGACCTGGAGGCGCTGGGCCTGGTCGTGCCGCGCGACGAACGGCGCGGGACGGCCCCCGCACTGCCCGGCCGGCACTGAGAAAGGGTCCACTGTGGAGGTCCTGGCGACCCGGGTCGACCGGCGGCACGAATCACACGATCTCAACCGCCGAGTCATGGTTCAACGGCTGGAGGAGATCGACCGGCTGACGGCCGCCGTCCGGCACGGCGGCAGTGCGCGCGCGGTCGAGCGGCACCGGGCACGCGGCCGGATGCTGGTCCGCGAGCGGGTGGAGCTGCTGGTGGACCCGCACGAGTACTTCCTGGAGCTCAGCCCGCTCGCCGCCTGGGACGCCGACTACGCCGACGGCGCCAGCCTGGTCACCGGCGTCGGCGTGGTGTCCGGTGTGGAGTGTGTGTTCGTCGGCAACGACTTCACCGTCCGGGGCGGCTCGATCAACCCGTACACCATGCGCAAGACGCTGCGCGCGTTCGAGATCGCCGAACAGAACCGACTGCCGGTGATCCAGCTGACCGAGTCCGGCGGCGGTGACCTGCCGGCCCAGGCGGAGTCCTTCGTGGACGGCGGCCGGTTCTTCCGCGACCTGAGCCGCCTGTCCCGCGCCGGCATCCCGACCGTCGACGTGGTGTTCGGCAACGCCACCGCCGGCGGCGCCTACCAACCGGGCATGTCGGACTACGCGGTGCTCATCAAACAGCGCTCGCACGTGTTCCTCGGCGGCCCACCCCTGGTCAAGATGGCCACCGGGGAGGACGCTGACCCGGAGGAACTCGGCGGGGCGGACATGCACGCCACGGTGTCCGGCCTGGCCGACTACCTGGCCGTCGACGAGCACGAGGCGCTGCGCGTCACCCGCACGATCGTCGGCCACCTCAACTGGCGCAAGCAGGGCGGCCCGCCGACCCGCCCGGCCGACGAACCGGTGCACGACCCGGCCGACCTGCTCGGCATCGCCTCCCACGACCTGAAGGTCCCGTTCGACCCGAGGGAGGTCCTCGCCCGGATCGTCGACGGCTCCCGGTTCGAGGAGTTCAAACCGCTCTACGGCCGCCAGCTGGTGACCGGCTGGGCGACGCTGCACGGCTACCCGGTCGGCGTCCTGGCCAACCACGGGGTGCTGATGAGCGAGGAGTCGGAGAAGGCAGCGCAGTTCATCGCGCTGTGCAACCAGATCGACACCCCGCTGCTGTTCCTGCAGAACACCACCGGTTTCGTCGTCGGCACCGAGTACGAGCGCGGCGGCATCACCAAGAACGGCTCCAAGATGGTGCGCGCGGTCGCCAACTCCACCGTCCCGCACGTCACCGTGATGACCGGCGCGAGCTACGGCGCGGGCAACTACGGCATGTCCGGGCGCGCCTACCAGCCCAGGTTCGTGTTCACCTGGCCCAACCACCGCATCGGCGTGATGGGCCCGAAACAGATGTCAGGGGTGTTGTCGATCGTGGCCAGGGGTGCGGCGGCGGCGCGGGGCGTGCCGTTCGACGAGGACGAGGACCGGCGCCGGCGGGAGGCGATCGAGACCCAGCTGGAACGCGAGTCCACCGCGCTGTTCGCCACCGGCCGGCTGTGGGACGACGGGATCATCGACCCCCGCGACACCCGCACCGTCGTCGGCATCGCGTTGTCGTGCGCCCACAACGGGCCGGTGCGCGGCACCACCGACTTCGGCCCGTTCCGGATGTGACGGCGTGAGCATCATCCGCACCCTGTTCGTCGCCAACCGGGGCGAGATCGCCCGGCGGGTCATCCGCACCGCCCGGCGGATGGGCATCGACACCACCGTCGGCTACGCCGACCCGGACGCCGGCGCGCCGTTCGTGCGCGAGGCCGACCGGGCGGTGCCCCTGGGCGGGTCCACCGGCGCGCAGACCTATCTGGACTCCGCGAAGCTGCTGGCCGCCGCCCGGCGCACCGGCGCCGACGCCGTCCACCCCGGCTACGGGTTCCTGTCGGAGAACGCCGCGTTCGCCACGGCCGTCGGCGAGGCCGGGCTGACCTGGGTCGGCCCGTCGCCCTCGGCGATCGCCGCGATGGGCGACAAGCTGACCGCGCTGGAGACCATGGCGGCGGCCGGCGTGCCGACCCTGCCGAGGGCGGCGGCCGGCGCGGACGTGGTGGAGGCGGCCAGGACCGTGGGCTACCCGCTGATCGTCAAGGCCTCGGCCGGCGGCGGCGGGAAGGGCATGCGGATCGTCACCAGCGAGGACGACCTGACCGAGGCCGTGACCGCGGCGCGGCGCGAGTCGGCCGGCGCGTTCGGCGACGACACCGTGTTCCTGGAACGTTTCGTGCCCGGCGGGCGGCACATCGAGGTGCAGATCCTGGGCGACGCGCACGGCACGGTGCGCCACCTCCACGAGCGGGAGTGCTCGATCCAGCGCCGGCACCAGAAGATCGTCGAGGAGTGCCCGTCGCCGTTCGTGGACCCCGACCTGCGGGCGGCGATGTGCGCGGCGGCGGTCGCGGCCGGGCAGGCGGTCGGCTACCAGGGCGCGGGGACCGTCGAGTTCATCGTCGGTGCCGACGGGTCCTACCACTTCCTGGAGATGAACACCCGGCTTCAGGTCGAGCACCCGGTGACCGAGCTGGTCACCGGGGTCGACCTGGTGCGCCAACAGCTGCTGGTGGCCCAGGGCGACCCGTTGGAACTGCCGGCGCGGGTGCCGCTGCGCGGCCACGCCGTGGAGGTGCGGCTCTACGCCGAGGACCACGACTTCCTGCCGCAGACCGGAACGATCGTCGAGTGGGCCGAGCCCGACGGGGTGCGCGTGGACTCCGGGGTGGAGCGTGGTTCGGTGGTCGGCCCGCACTTCGATCCCATGCTGGCCAAGGTGATCGCGCACGGGCCGACCCGGGGCGAGGCGGTGCGGCGGCTGGAGCGGGCGCTGCGGCGACTGCGGGTGCACGGCGTGGCCACCAACCGCGACCTGCTGGTCGCCATCCTGGCGCACGAGGCGTTCCTGGCCGGCGACACGACCACCGACTTCCTGGACACCCACCGCCCGGCGCGGGTGGCGACCCCGTCGGCCGACCAGCTGCGGGCGGCCGCGTTGAGCGCGGCGCTGGCCGACCGGGAGCGGCACCTGGCGGGGCTGCCCGACGGGCGGGCCATCCCGAGGTCGCTGCCGGCCGGGTACCGCAACAACCGGTCGCAGGGCCAGGTCACCGGCTACCGCCACAGGGACACCGAGCTGACGACCAGCCTGTGGACCGGCCGCGACGGCACGGTGGTGGCCGAGGTCGACGGGCGGGAGCTGCGGGCGCGGGTGCACGGCTGGGCGCCGCCGCTGCTGGACGTGGAGATCGACGGCGTGCGCGACGTGCGCTCGGTGGTCGCCGACGGTGACCGGGTGTGGGTGGCCGACCGGGACCACGAGGTCGAGCTGGTGGTGCTGCCCCGGTTCCCCGGCCGGGAGGCGCAGGTGGTGCCGGGCGGGCTGACCGCGCCGATGCACGGCCTGGTCAGCGCGCTGGAGGTGGCGCAGGGCGACCGGGTCCGGGAGGGCCAGACGATCGTGGTGATCGAGGCGATGAAGATGGAGCACCGGCTCACCGCCCCGGCCGACGGGGTCGTCGAGCGGGTGCTGACGGCACCGGGCGCCACGGTCGCCACCGACGAGGTCCTCGCCGTGCTGGTCCCGGTCGGTGACGCGTGACCGCCCCGTTCGAGGAGCTGCTCGCCGACCTGCGCGACGAGTGCGCCGCGTTGGACGTGGTGCTGGCCGGGCTGCCGGCGCGGGAGTGGTCGCGGCCGACGCCGGCCCGGGGCTGGGACGTGCGCGACCAGGTCTGGCATCTGGGGTGGTTCGACGGGGAGGCGGCCAGGGCGTGCGCGGAGCCCGAGGTCTACGCCGAGGAGAACGCGCGGGCGCTGCGGGACGTGCCGGCCTACGCCCAGGACGTGGTCCGGCGCGGCCGGGAACGCGAACCCGCCGAGGTGCTGGCCCACTGGCGCGAGTGGTCGCTGCGGTTCCGGCAGGCCGCGCTGGCCGCCGGCCCTGGCCGGATCGCCTGGCACGACACGACGATGTCGGTGCTGTCGATGGTGTCGGCGCGGGTGATGGAGACCTGGGCGCACGGCCAGGACGTCCGGGACACGTTCGGACTGCCCGCACAGGAGACCGACCGGCTGCGACACGTCGCGCGCCTGGGGGTGCGGGCGCTGCCCTACGCCTTCCGCGCGCACGGGCAGGCGCCGCCGGACGCGCCGGTGCGGGTCGAGCTGGACCTGCCGTCGGGGGCGGTGGTCACGTTCGGGCCGGACGGGGCCGAGGACCGGGTCACCGGACGCGCGCTGGACTTCTGCCTGGTCGTCACCCAACGACGACACGTCGACGACGCCGGGCTGACCGTGACCGGGCCGGTGGCGCGGCGGTGGTTGCCGATCGCGCAGGCGTTCGCCGGCCCGCCGGGGTCGGGCCGCGCACCGGGAGGTCACGGTGGTTGAGCTGGTCGGCTACCGGTCGGTGGGTGGGGTCGGGACGCTCACGCTCGACTCGCCGCACAACCGCAACGCCCTGTCCGCCCCACTCCAGACCCAGCTCAACGCCGGGCTGCGTGCGGCGCTGGCCGATCCGGCCGTGCGGGTCGTCGTGCTCACCGGCACCGGTCCGGTGTTCTGTTCGGGCGCCGATCTCGCCGAGCAGCGCGCCGGGAACGCCCTCGGGCCGGAGTTGATGATCGACACGCTGACCCGGCTCTGGGACTCGCCCAAGCCGGTCGTGTGCCGGGTCAACGGGCACGCTCGCGCCGGGGGACTCGGGCTGGTCAGCGCCTGTGACATCGCGGTCGCCCCGGACACCGCCACCTTCGGGTTCGCCGAGGTTCGGATCGGGGCGTTGCCGGCCATGATCGCCGTGACCTGCCTGCCCCGGCTCGCGCCGAGGGCGGCCCTCGAACTGTTCCTGACCGGCGAGAACGTCACCGCCGCCCGCGCGGCCGAGGTCGGGCTGGTCAACCGCGCGGTCCCCGGCGACGCGCTCGACGACGAGGTCGCGCGGTACGTGGACATGCTGCGCCGGGGCGGGCCGCTGGCGCTGGCGGGGATCAAACCGATGATCCGGCGGATCGGCGAGCTGCCACTGGAACGCGCGCTGGCCGAGATGGCCGAGCTGTCCCGGCGACGGTTCCGCTCGGCCGAGGTCGCCGAGGGGCTCGCGGCGTTCGCGGACAAGCGGGACCCGAGTTGGGTGGTGGACTGAATGGTGCGCATCGCCAACTGTTCCGGCTTCTACGGCGACCGGTTCGGCGCCGCCGCCGAGCAGCTCGCCGGCGGCCCGATCGACTACCTCACCGGCGACTACCTGGCCGAGCTGACCATGGCGATCCTCGGGAAGGCCAGGCGCCGCGACCCCGAGGCCGGGTACGCGACCACCTTCCTCGGGCAGATGGAACAGGTTCTCGGTACGGCCCTGGACAAGGGCGTGCGGATCGTCGCCAACGCCGGCGGCCTCAACCCCGCCGGCCTCGCCGCACGACTGCGGGAGCTGACCGCCCGCCTCGGTCTCACCGCGACGATCGTCCACATCGAGGGTGACGACCTGACCGGTCGGTTGGGCACTGTGGACGGTCGGGACGTCCTCACGGCGAACGTCTACCTGGGATCGTGGGCGATCGTCGAGGCGTTGCGCCAGGGGGCGGACGTCGTGGTCTGCCCCCGGGTGACCGACGCGGCGCTGACCGTCGGCCCGGCCGCCTTCCACCACGGCTGGGGCCGCACCGACTGGGACCGGCTCGCCGGCGCGGTCGTCGCCGGCCACGTCATCGAGTGCGGCTGCCAGGCCACCGGCGGCAACTACCCGTTCCTCGACGAGGTCCGTGACCCGATCGACCCCGGCTTCCCGATCGTCGAGATCGCCGAGAACGGCGAGTTCGTGGTGACCAAACACCCGGGCACCGGCGGCCTGGTCTCGGTCGGCACGGTCACCTCCCAGCTGGTCTACGAGATCGACTCCCCGCGCTACCTCACCCCCGACGTGACCGCGCGCTTCGACTCCGTCGACCTCACCCAGGACGGTCCGGACCGGGTACGGGTGCGTGGCGTGCGCGGCGAACCGCCGCCCCCGACGGCGAAGGTCTGCGTCAACGTCGAGGGCGGCTACCGCAACACGATCACCTTCCCGCTCGTCGGCCTGGACATCGAACGCAAGGCCGACCTCGTGGAACGCGGGCTGTTCGCCCGGCTCGACAGGGACCTGTTCGACGCCGTGCACGTCGACCTGGTGTCCGGGACCGGGTTGCGGGTGACCGTCCAGGGCCGTGACCCCGCCGCCGTCGGCCGGTCGTTCACCGCCGCCGCCGTCGAACTGGGACTGGCGAGCTACCCCGGTTTCTTCCTGCTCGACCCGCCCCGCGCGGCCAGCGCCTACACGGTGACCCGGTCGGTGCTGGTGGCGGCCGACACCGTCGAGCAGGTCGTCGTCGGGCCCGGCGGGCAACGCACGACCGTGCCGCTGGCCCACCCGGCCGACCCGTTCACCGTCGACCTCACCCCACCGCCGCCGGCCGACCCGCCGGGCGGGCCGGTGGTCCGCGCGCCGCTCGGGACCGTGTTCGGCGCGCGGTCGGGCGACAAGGGCGGCGACGCCAACGTCGGCGTGTGGGGCCGCGACGCCGACGCCTACGCCTGGCTGGCCGGCCACCTGACCGTCGAGCGGTTCACCGCGCTGCTGCCCGGCACCCGTGGCCTGACCGTCCACCGGCACGAGCTGCCCCGGCTGTTCGCGCTGAACTTCGTCGTGCGGGGGCTGCTCGGAGGCGGCGCGTCGGCCAACCCGGCGCTCGACCCGCAGGCCAAGAGCCTCGGTGAACTCCTGCGCGCCGGGACCGTCGAGCTGCCGGCGGCGCTGCTGGAGGGGTCGTGAGCCTGCGCGAGCTGCTGGGGGTGGACTTCCCGCTGGTGGCGTTCAGCCACTGCCGGGACGTGGTCGCGGCGGTGACCAACGCCGGCGGGTTCGGGGTGCTCGGCGCGCAGACGTTCACCCCCGAGCAGCTCGACCAGGAGCTGACGTGGATCGACGAGCACGTCGGCGGCCGGCCCTACGGCGCGGACGTGATCATCCCCACCAGTTACGCCAGCGGACCCGAGCTGGTCGTGCCGGCCGGGCACCGGGCGTTCGTCGCGGACCTGCTGGCCGCGCACGGCATCGACCTGACCGTCGACGACGCCCTGCTCGCCGGCCGCCCGACCGTGCGTGAGGGCCTGGGGGAGGAACTGCTCGACGTCGTGTTCGACCACCCGGTCCGGCTGGTCGCCAACGCCCTTGGCGTGCCGCCGCCGTCGATGATCCGCCGGGCGAAGGCCACCGGTGTGCCGGTCGCGGCGCTGGTCGGGTCGCGCGAGCACGCGCTGGCCCAGGTCCGCGCCGGCGTCGATGTGGTGGTGGCCCAGGGAACCGAGGCCGGCGGGCACACCGGCGAGGTGTCCACGATGGTCCTCGTGCCCGAGGTCGTCGAGGCGGTGGCGCCGGTACCGGTGCTGGCGGCCGGCGGGATCGTCACCGGCCGGCAGGTCGCCGCGGCCGTGGCCCTGGGGGCGGCCGGCGCGTGGACCGGATCGGTGTGGCTCACGACCCGCGAGGCCGGCCTGCCGGCCTCGACCGTGCGCAAGCTGCTGGCGGCGTCCTCCCGGGACACCGTGCGCTCGACCGCGCGGACCGGTAAACCCGCCCGCCAGCTGGCGTCGGCGTGGACCAGTGCGTGGTCCACGGGGCCGGCGGCGCTGCCGATGCCGGTGCAGGGACTGCTGGCCGAACCCGTCCTACGGCGACTGGACACGTTGGCGGACAAGGGGAACGAGGAGGCGATGGCCTTGGTGACGTACTTCGTCGGGCAGGGAGTGGGGCTGATGAACGCCGTGGCGCCGGCGGCCGAGGTCGTCCGCGCGATGGCCGAGGACTACCTGGCCGCCACCGAGCGACTGGCCGGCGCGTCATGACCGTGCGGTGGGAGCGGCGAGACCGGGTCGCCGAGCTGGTGCTGGACCGGGCGCGGCGGCGCAACGCCGTCGACCAGGCCATGTTGCACGACTTCGAGCGGTGCCTGGACGAGGCCGAGGCCACGCCCGAGGTGCGGGTGTTGTTGGTGCGCGGCGAGGGCCCGGTGTTCTGCGCGGGCGCGGACCTCGGCTCGGTCGGGGCGAGCCTGGACGACCCGGCGCTGCTCACGGCGTTCATGGGGCTGTGGGGTCGGGTCTTCGACCGGCTCACCGGCTCCCCGCTGCCCTCGATCGCCGCCGTGCACGGGGCCGCGCTGGCCGGCGGGTTCGAGCTGATGCAGGCCTGCGACCTGGCCGTGGTCGCGCAGGACGCGCGGATCGGGGACGCGCACGCCGTGCACGGACTGCTGCCCGGCGGCGGCGGAACCCAGCGGTTGCCCCGGCTGGTGGGCGAGCGCCGCGCGAAGTGGCTGCTGTTCAGCGGCGAGCCGATCGACCCGGCCGAGGCGCTGGCCGCCGGGCTGGTCAACGCGGTGCGGCCGGCCGGCGAGGTGCTGGCGCACGCGCGGGAGATGGCCGCGCTGCTCGCCCGGCGCAGCCCCGTCGCCACCGCCGCGATGAAACGCGCGGTGCGGATGGGGCTGGCCGCCGGCGGCGAACAGGCGGCGCTGGAGGTCGAACGCGTGCTGGTCGGCCAGCACCTGCGTTCGCGGGACGTGCGGATCGGGTTGGCGGCGTTCGGTTCGCGGACGGTGCCGGAGTTCGTCGGAGAATGATTCGGAGTGAGAGGTGCGCGGTGCGTGGGATCGACCTGCGGGAGATGACGGAGCTGTTCGCTCCGCCGGAGACGTTCTTCGACACGACCTGGCTGGCCGAACCCGACCAGCTGGAGGCCCTGCGCGACGCCCGGCTGCGTGCCGAACTGCGCCGCGCGTCGGCCAATCCGTTCCACGCCCGGCGCTGGGCGCGGGCCGGGTTCGACCCCGCGTCGGTGCGCACCGCCGCCGACCTGCCGGCCGCGCCGCTCTACGACGTGGCGGCCGTGCGGGCCAGCATCGAGGCGCACCCGCCGTTCGGTGAGCACCAGAACTTCCTGCTCGACGGGTCCACCGGCGCCCGGGTGTACTTCAGCGACGGCACCACCGGCCGCACCCGGCCGACGGTGAACGTGCCGTGGGACGCGGAGATGTACGGCGTGCTCACCGGCCGCGCGCTGTGGCTGGCCGGGCTGCGGCCCGGTGACCTGGTGCTCAACTCGTGGACCTACGGCACGCACGCCGCCGCGCCGTTCGCCGACGCCGGTGCCCGCTGGGTCGGCTGCGTGCAGATCACCGCCAGCAGCGGCGCGGTCACCCCGACGGTCAAACAGGTCGAGCTGATGCGCGACTACCCGGTGCGGTCGGTGCTGACCTTCGGCACGCACCTGCTCAACCTCGCCGAGGCCGCCGCCGGGATGGGGCTGGATCCGGTGGCGGACTTCACGCTGCGTGCCTTCCCCGGCCCGTCGGCCGGGCTCGGGCCGAAGATCTCCGCCGCGTGGGGCGTCGAGGCGTACGAGAGCTACGGGTTCAACGAGGTGTCCTACCTGGGGATCGAGTGCCCGGCGCGCGGTGGGCTGCACATCCAGGAGGACGCGTTCGTCGTGGAGGTCGTCGACCTGGAGACCGGGGACCCGGTGCCCGACGGGCAGTTGGGCAAGGTCGTGGTGACGTCGCTGTGGCGGCGCGGCGGGGCGACCGTGCGGTTCGACAGCGGTGACCTGAGCCGGCTGCTGCCCCGGCAGCGGTGCGCCTGCGGCAGCTGGCTGCGCAAGATGGACTACTTCCAGGGCCGTGCCGACAACATGGTGAAGCTGCGCGGTACCAACGTCTGGCCGGAGGCGATCGGCAAGTACGTCGCCGCCTGCCAGGACAGCAACGGCGAGTACCACGTCACCGCGCACGGACAGGACCACCGCGAGGAGCTGACCGTCCGGGTCGAGTCCCCGTGCGACCCTCGGCGGCGCGACGAGGTCGCCGCCGCGCTGGCCGGCGAGCTGAAGACCCACCTCGGGTTGCGGATCAACGTGGCGGTGGTGGCCGTCGGCGAACTCGATCCGCTCACCGGTGGCGGGGCGAAGAAGAAGCGGTTCACCGACGAGCGGCCCGGGTGTGGTGTGTGACTCGGTTGGCGGTGCCCCGGTGACCTGGTTGAGATCATCGGGACGCTGAAAGGAGTCCCATGACCCTGACCATCGGCCTGCGCAACTTCGCCGCGAGTGCGCCGCCGGACTGGCGGCACCTGCTCGACCAGGCCCGTGCGGCCGACGACGCCGGCATCGACCGCGTGTTCGTCGTGGACCACCTGGCGTTCGGACCGGACCTGAGCTCCTACGGCGACCCCGGCACCGGCGGTCTGCGCGGCGGGCGCCAGCCCACCGGCCCGGACGGCGACTGGCTGGAGCCACTGACCGTGCTCTCGGCCGTGGCGGCGGTGACGACCCGGGTGCGCCTGGCGACGAACATCCTGGTCGCGGGCCTGCGGCACCCGGTGGTGCTGGCCAAGACGGTCGCCACCCTGGACGCCCTGGCCCACGGCCGGTTCGAGCTGGGCGTCGGTGTCGGCTGGCAGCGCGCCGAGTACGACGCGGTCGGCGTCGACTTCGACACCCGGGGCCAGGTCCTCGACGAGGTCCTCGACGTGTGCGCCACCCTGTGGACCGACCGCGCGGCGACCTTTCACGGCGACCGGGTGTCGTTCACCGACCTGCACATGATGCCCAAACCGGACGACCTGCCGGTGTGGGTCGGCGGTCGGGCGATCCGTGGCGTGGCCCGCCGGGTGGCCCGCCACGCCAGTGGCTGGAACCCCTGGGGTACCGGTGTGGACACGATCACCGACACCATCTCACGGATGCGGGACCTCGTCGCCCAGGAAGGTGGGGACCTCGACCGCGTCGAGATCTCCCACCCTCTGCCGACGGTGGTCACCGACGCGGGCGAGTTGGACCTGCCGGCGATGTTCGCGCCGGTACCGGCGCTGCGGGCGGCGGGGGTGCGGGACTTCCGGATCGTTCCCCGCCTGCCGCCCGACCACGCGGGCACCCGGGACCTGCTGGACCGGCTGCGCGCCGCCTACACGGCGGCCGGCTGACCGTCGGCGGTGCCGGGCCCGCCGGCACCGCCGTGTCCACTCAGGACTGTGGTTGGATCAGGCCGTCGACCTTGGGGCCGTAGGAGATGTAGGTCCACCACTCGGAGTCGTACTCCGGGTAGTGCTGGTCCGGGGAGAAGCTCACCGGGCCGACGTAGTTCGGCATGTCCTCGGCGGTGATGGACTCCACCGCGGCGGCCATCTCCTTCGGATCGGTGTTGCCCGCCTTCTCCGCCGCCGCGGCGGCGAGCATGACGTCGTTGTAGCCGACCAGGTACGTGAAGATGGTGAACGGCAGCTCGCCGCCCGTCTCGGCCTTGAGCGCCTCGTAGAACGTCGTGAACGCCGGGGTCTGGGTGGCGGGGGAGCCTTCCACGGCCAGCGAGATCGACTGGAACGTCATGCCGGCGTAGGCGCTGGCCGGCGCCAGGTCGTCCAGGTTGGACGCGGTGAGGTCCTGGGTGCCGTAGGTCGGCAGGTCGGGGTTGAGCTTCTGCCTGGCCTTGATGATCGGCGGCGCCTGCGCGCCGTAGGCCCGCAGCACCAACGCGTCGGGCTCGGAGGCCAGCAGCTGCTGGAGCTGCGGCGTCCCGTCCACGGCCGTCGTCGGCACATAACCGACCTCTGTGGACATCCCGGCTTCCTCGAACGCCGCCTGCGCGGACCTGGCGTTGGAGCGGCTGGACGTGTCGTCGGCGGTCAGGTAGGCGATCGAGCGGTAGCCCTCGCCGGCCAGCCGCTCGGCCAGGCTCGCGGTCGCGTTGTCGACCGGGTAGGCGTTGGTGAACGACAGCGGGTACTTCGCCACGTCGGTCAGGTCCGGGTTGGTGTCGTGGTGGCTGACGAACACGCCCGCCTTCGCGAACACCGGCATCGCGGCGGCGATGTCGCTGCCCGGCGTCCCGGGGATCGCCGCCTGCGGCGTGCCCTGGCTGACCAGCTCCTGGGCCTTGGCCACCGCCTGGGTCGGGCCGCTGCCGTAGTCGATCAGGTTCAGCTCCACGGGTTTGCCGAACACCCCGCCGCCGTCGTTGATCACCGCCACGGCGGCCTTCATGCCCTGGCTCATCGCCTGGCCGACCGCCGCCGACGGGCCGCTGAGCGCGGCCAGCGCGTCGATCCTGAGGGTGTCGCTGGCGCCCTGGTCGGCCGGCTCACCGCAGCCGGCGCCGACCACCAGCACCGCCGCGGCCGCCGCCGCGAGTCGCATCACTGATGTCACTGTTCCTCCATGGTGTCGGGGAGTGCCCACCTCGGTTCGCGGCGCTGCGCGAACGCGCGCGGGCCCTCCGAGGAGTCCGGATGTGTCCAGTGGTCGCGCACCGCCGCCCAGCCGGCGACCATCGACGGGCCGAGCAGCCGGCGATCCAGCTCGCGCAGCGCCCGCCGGCTCGCGGCCACGGCGGCCGGCGAGTTCCCGGCGACTACCTCGGCCAGCTCCAGCGCGCGGTCGAGCAGGTCGCCGGGCGTCACGACCTCGGTGACCAGGTTCGCCGCCAGCGCGGCGGCGGCGTCGAGGCGCTCGGCGCGGCCCAGCAGGGCCAGCCGCAGCAGCCGGGGGAGCGGGACCCGCAGCGCCAGCGACACCGGCTCCAGCGCGGTGACCTGGCCGACGGACACGTGCGGGTCCAGGAAGGTCGCGGTGTCGCTGGCGATGGCGATGTCCGCGTCGGCCACGAAGTGCAGGCCGCCGCCGGCGCACACGCCGTTGACCGCGACGATCACCGGGACGTCCAGCGCCGGGCCGGGCAGGAACGCCAGCTCCGCGTCGACGTCCGGGCCGCGCGGCGCCCGCTCACCGGCGAGGTCGCCGACGTCCGCGCCCGCGCAGAAACCCCGCCCGGCGCCGGTCAGGACCACGGCCCGCACGGTGGGGTCGGTGGCGGTCCGCGCCCACAGGTCCTCCAGGTCGTCGCGCAGGACGGTGTCCAGGGCGTTGAGCGCGTGCGGGCGGTTCAGCTCGACGAGCAGGGTGGTGTCGACGCGTGTCGTCCGGACTGTTCCTGACCGGTCGGTCGGGTTCACTGTGAGGGCTCCGCTCAGCGTTGGCCGGGGCGCAGTTCCACGAACAGGCCGTGTGCCTCGGCGCAGAGGGTCGGGCCGTCGGTGAGGACGGCGTGCAGGTTCCGTTTCCTGCCGGAGGTTTCGCCGACCGTCACCCGTACCCCCAGCGGCCGGCCGATCGGGGTGGGGTTGCGGTAGTCGACCCGCAGCGACGCGGTGCGGGAGCGGACGCGCTCGCCGAGATCGGCGACCCGGCCGAGTGCCTCGTCCAGGAACAGCGCCACCGAACCGCCGTGGACGACCTGGTTGCTGCCGGAGTGGAACGCGCCGAACACCGTCTCGGCGACCAACTCCGTGCCGCTCCAGGAGATCACGTGCAGTGGCGGGGTCAGCGACTGGCCGCGTCCCGGCAGGTGCAGCAGCCGGCCGAAGACCTGGCGGTCGTAGGTGGTGGCGTGTGCGCCGAGCAGTTCCCGTGCCCTGGCCAGCAGGCCGGTGACCGTCTCGACGGTCTGCGGTGGCGGGCCGCTGGTGGCCACGGTGTCCTGGAGGGCGGTCAGCTCGTCGACCAGTTCGGTCCAGCCGGCCGGGGTGTGGCGCAGTGCCTGGTCGGTCCACTCGCGCCAGTGGTCGCCCAACGGGAGTTCGTCGTTCTCGCCCACCCGAACCTCCTCGTCCGGCGTAACCCACCAACTGGTTGGTAAGGGGGATGATAGGACTTTAATCATTTAGATCTCTAGCCCCCAGGGTCGACCGATTCACACCCGATGGCAGGAAGTGGCCACACGTTGACCTGGTACCCGGGCTGCCCTACGCTCACGCGCGATCCCGTGGCGTGACCGAAAGTACCTCGTGCTGGATGTGCTCTCGACCGACAGCGACCGTGGCCGGGTCTACCGGACGTTGGTCGAGCACGGGCGGTGCCGGCCCGACCGGCTGGCCGCCCGGCTGACGCTGCCCGAGAACACCGTCGCCGCCGTCCTCACCGAACTCGGCGAGCACGGCATCGTCGTCGAGGTCGCCGGTGAGTGGGAGGCCCAGCCGCCCGGCCAGGTGCTCGCCCAGCTGCTGCGCACCGAGGAGATCCGCCGCGACGGCCTGTGGCACGCCGGCGCCGAACTCGACCGGCTCTACCGCACCGCCCGCCGCGAGGCCCGCGACGGCCAGGAGCTCCAGGTCGTCGACGACCCGCTGGAGCTGATCTCGCTCACCCGCCAGCTCCAGGAACGCGCGGGCGACCAGGTCCGCTGGCTGGACCGCCCGCCCTACCGCAGCAGCCCGCGCGACTTCTCCGACCAGGAGGAGCTGCAGACCCGGCGGATGGCCGCCGGCCTGCGCTACCGCACCGTCTACCACCAGGCCGTCTACGACGACCCCGCGCTGTTCGCCAGCATGACCAGGATGGTCGAACGCGGCGAGGACGCTCGGGTCCTGGCCGAACTGCCGGTCAAGCTCACCATCGGCGACGACCACACCGCGCTGCTGGTCCCCAACCCCGAGCACGCCGGGGTGGTCGGCGCGCTGGTCGTGCACTCCGGCGGGCTGCTCGGCGCGCTGATCGGCGTGTTCGAGACCTTCTGGACCCTCGGCGTGCCGCTCACCGCGGGCGACGCCGACGAGCAACTGTCCAAGCAGGACAGGCAGTTCATCGCGCTGATGGCCGCCGGGGTGACCGACGAGGCGATCGCCCGCCGGCTGCGGCTCTCGCGCCGGACCGTGGTCCGGCGGATCGCCGTGCTGATGGACCGGCTCGGCGCGACCACGCGGTTCCAGGCCGGCGTCCAGGCCGCCCGGCGGGGCTGGCTCTAGGTATGGCGCTTTTGTGCGATGGCGCAGGTGAGCCAACCACAAGACCTGGCTTTACCGTCCTCGCGCCGGCACGATGAGTCATCATTCGACGACGTCTAGTTATTTCCAGGAGGTTCTGGATGCGCCTGTTCCGGAAATCGGGGGCCCGGATGGTGGCCGCCGTGACGACCCTGGCGGCCGCCGCCACGCTGGCGGTGGTGCCCTCGGCGAGCGCCGAGCCGGCCGCCGCCGCGTGCCCCGGCACCGCGGTGTTCGAGACCGACGGCTACGGCAACGGCGAGTCGCTCGCCAACTGGAACCGGTCGGGCTTCAACGCCAACCCGCCGGCCGGGTGGCAGATCGTCCAGGTTCCGTACTACGCGGGCGTGTTCCCGATCGTGGACCGGCTCGCGCTGGACGAGTCGGTCGCCGGTGGGGTGGCCAAGCTGGAGCGCGCGGTGCTCGACTTCCACGCCGCCTGCCCCGGTACGCGGCTGGTGCTGGCCGGGTACTCCGAGGGCGCGGTGGTCGCCGGTGACGTGCTGGAGCGCTTCGCGCGTGGCTCGGCCATCCCGCACCACCAGCTCAACGGTGTGCTCTACGGCAACCCGCGCCGCGACTTCGGCGACGGTGGTGCCGGCGGCGTGGCCGGTGGCATCGAGACCAACGTGCCGACGATCCTGCCGGGCGTGACCATGTACGGCGGGCAGCGCCACGCCGGCATCGCGGTGCGCAACGTGTGCAACGAGAACGACGGGATCTGCAACTCCACCAACATGATCACGAACCTGGCGGCGTTCGCCAACGGTCTGGTCGGCTATGCCAGCGGTGACCACGGCTACGACCTGAACCCGGCGCGGGACCTCGGCAACGGCACGATCCTGCACCGCCAGCCGCAGCGGGTGCAGCACGGCCCGCCGCTGCCGCTGCCGATCGGCACGCCGTGGCAGATCCAGCAGCTGCTCGGCGGCAACGCCGGGCGGGCCGAGCTGGTGGCGGCGCGCAACGGGCTGGCCGCGCTGGTGGGTCAGGACCTGATCGACCGGCTGGCCGCGCAGTCACCCTGGTTCAAGATCATCGCCGCTGCCTGAGCTCCTCGGGTTCGATCCGCAGCGTGGTGATGGCCGTCGCGAGCATCTCGTAGTGACCCACGAGCAGTGTCAGCTCGATGGTCTCGCGTTCGTCGAGGTGCTCGCGAAGGGCCGTCCACGCGTCGTCGTCGAGGTCGCGTTCGTGGTGGAGCAGGTCGGTCGCGGCCAGCAGCGCCCGTTCCCGTGGTGACCAACCGGGGGCGGCCGGCCCGTCGGCGATGCGCGTGAAGTCCTCTGTGGACAGACCGGCGCGGGCGCCGAGCCGTTGGTGGTGCTCGCGTTCGTAGTCGCAGGCGCGCAGGTGCGCCACCCGCAGGATGACCAGTTCGGTCTCCCGCCGGGGCAGCCGCCCGCCCGGCATGAGACGTCCGGCGAAGTGCAGCCAGCCCAGGAACAGCCGGCGGTGGCGGCCGAGCACCAGGAACAGGTTGGGCGGCGCGGTGCCGGCGACGCGCCCGGCGAGGCCGGCGAAGGCCCAGATCCCCAGCCCGACGTCCCTGCGCCGCCCGGGCGCCACCCTCATGCCCCGGCTCCCGGCTGCGGGGTGGTGAACGGCGTGTCCTCGGTCCTGGCGATCGCCAGCGCCTCGGTGACCCGGGAGCGGGCGCGGCGCTCGACCACCGGTTGGACCAGCATCCGCAGCGGCAGCACCGGCGCGACCCAGCGCGGCGAGACGATCCGCCGCGCCCGGCGGGCGATGCCGCGTTCGAGCGCGTCCACCGCGCCGGCCAGCGGGGCGACACCGGAGATCGTGCCGCCGCCGGTGAGCACCTCGGCCGCACGGGTGCCGAAACCACGGCTGGTCATGTCCGTGTCGAGTTCCGCGAAGTAGGCGACCCCCACACGGGCGCCGGTGGGGGCGAGTTCAGTACGCAGCGTGTTGCCCAGGGCCTCGACCGCGGCCTTGGAGGTGCTGTAGGCGCCCAGCAGCGGCAGGTGCACGGCGGCGGCCAGCGAGGCGACCGCGAGCGCGTAGCCGCCGGGGTGGGCGACGTGCTGGCCGGCGGCGCGCAGGACGTAGTAGGTGCCCAGGGTGTTGACCCGCAGGGTTCGCTCGAAGACGTCCGGGTCGCCGCCGACGAGGGCGAGCTGGCGGGCGATCCCGGCGTTGGAGACGACGACGTCCAGGCCGCCGAGTTCCCCGGCCAGCTCGTCGACGACCCGGTCGACGGCGGCCCGGTCGGCCACATCGCATTCACGCCATGGGGCGTCACACTCCTGGGCGACGGCGGAGAGCAGGTCGGGTTCCAGGCCGCAGAGCGCGACCCGGGCGCCGCGTTCGGTCAGTCGGCGGGCGAGCGCCGCGCCGATGCCCCGCGCGGCGCCGGTGATCAGGATCCGGCGGTTGGCTGTGCTGCGCATGACTCACCGTAGCATCGGCGAACACGAATGTTCGCAGATCTTTCGGGCTAGGGTTCGGTCCGTGGCACTACCCCGTGGCCGGCACGGCCTGACCCGCGAGCAGGTGGCGCAGGCCCAACGCGACCGCCTCCTGCGCGGCATGGCCGACGCCGTCGCCGAACGCGGCTACGCCGCGACGACCGTCGCCGACGTACTGCGTCGGGCGAAGGTGTCCCGGGAGACGTTCTACGAACAGTTCACCGACAAGGAGGACTGTTTCCTGGCCACGCTGGACCGCGGCGCCGAGCTGATGGCGCTGGTCCTGCGCGCCCGGTTCGACGAGGCGCGGGGCACCCCACTGGACCGCTTCGCCCAGGTCCTCGCGACCTACCTGTCGGCGATGGCGGCCGAGTCCACCGTGGCGACAGTGGTGTTGTTGGAGAGCGTCGGCGCGGGGGAGGCCGCGCGGGCGCGCCGCTTCGCCGTGCTGGAGCGTTTCGTCACCGAGGTCGCGACCACCCTGGCCGACGACCCGGCCTGGCAACGCCTCCCCGACCCGACCTTCGCCGCCCGACTGCTCGTCGGCGGCATCAGCTCCCTGGTGACCGCGACCCTCGCCGCCGGCCGCCCCGACGACCTGCCGTCGCTACGCGAGCCGATCATGTCCCTACTACGCGCCCTGACCTGATCAGCGAAACCCGTCACGCCTGGCCACGTCGACGAACCCACGCCACCGCGACACCGCGACAGTGAGTTGCCCGGCACCGACGTCCTTCGAGTCGCGAATGCCCACCAGTGACGGTAAGAACGCCACCTCGACGCACGTGCCGTTCTCGCCGCTGTAGCTGCTCCTGCGCCACGTGGCGCCGTCGAGACTTGGCCTGGTCACGTGCGCTCCTCAGAGTTGGTCAATCAGGCTCGCGATGAAATGAACCGAGTCGTCGGGCGGGAGGGCGGTCTCCTCCAGACTTCGTGCGGTGTCGCGATAAGTATCCACTTCGCCGGGCTGCTGGATGTACACGGCTCCGTCCTGGACCTCGGCATAGGCGATCGGTCGGGCCTGCTCGAAGTCGAGCACGACGAACTGTCCGGTGACGGCGGCGTGCGGTCCTCGATCCGGGACGACGACCTGGATCGTGACGTTCGGCCGGTCGGCGATCGCGCACAGGTGTTCGTACTGGGCTTTCATGATCTCGGTAGTGCCGACCCGCAGTTTCAGTGCCTGCTCGTTCACTGTGGCATGGAGGTGCAGTGGGTTGTCGGAGGTCAGCCGGCGCGCACGTCCCATGCGCACCTCCACCAGTTGTTCCGCGCGGTCGTCGCGCACTCGTCGGCCAGCCCTGCTGAGTTCCCTGGCGTAGTCCTCGGTCTGCAACAGGCCGGGAATCACGATCGGCTCGAACACGAACTCCCTGGAGGCCAACCGTTCCAGCCCGATGATCGTGGTCATCCAGTCCGGGACGGCGTCGCGCCACGCGCCCCACCAGTTCGACTGGTCGGGGACCTCGGCGAGGGAGGTCAGTCGGTTGACATCGTGTTGGGGTGCGTTGTAGGACTCCAGAACTTTGGCGATGTCAGCGGGTCTCTGCTGGCGTTCGCCGGTCTCCAGATGGGAGAGCTTGCCGATGCTCATGCCGGCCGCCTTGGCCGCGTCGGCCTGCTTGAGGCCGACCCGCCTGCGGTAGTTCCCCAGTTCCACGCCGATCAGCCAACGCAACGCCGATGGGTTGCGATCTGCCGCCACGAACTTACCTCCATGTTGACTCCGGTCGAGACACGGAGCGCGCCACCCGATCGAGGGATTGTAATCCGGATTGCAATACCGGTACCGTCGGGTCCAGCGCGATCGCGGAGAACCGTACCTGGGTAGGCGGTCGGCGGCAGGTTCAACATCCCGGAGTAGCCATGACAGAGCTTGATGCGTTGCTGTCGGAGGTGGGGCGTCGCGGGTTCATGTGGCACCTGTTCCGCGCCGACCGGTACGGGCCCGAGGTGCTCGCCGGCGTGTTCCAGCACTCCGGCTGCGCGGACGTCGTCGTCCTGACGGATGTCGAGTGCGCACACGCCTATCGGCTGGCGACCGGTGTCGACACCGACGTGTTCGCCCCGGTTCGGGTCAGCTGGTGGTACGTCGCCAGTCCTGTATGGACACTGCGGGCCCTGCTGACGTTGGCCGAGCCGACCGACCGGCATCGCCCGGACCCGTTGGTCGCACCGTCGGGGTTCGGGGTGCCCGGCGATCGCGTCCCCGTCAGCCTGCGCCGCAGGCCGCACACGAAACAAGGAGCAACATCATGAGTGCCACACCGTTCGCCCTGATCAGCGTCGAGGACCGGACCAAGGTTGTCGCCTACGGGCTCGACATCGACCTGCCGTCGGGACACGACGTCATCACCTTCCGGCGTGAGCCCGGCGGCCAGCCCACGTTCTCCGTTCACCAGTCGGTGGAACGGGCCCAGGACCGCTACAACATGCTGACGCCGCTGGAACTGGTGTGGGAGCCCGACTGCGCCTGCTCGGCCGGCGAGGAACCGCGCGACTCAGTTGCCGACGCCGGATGAGTACACGATCTGACCGGGCTCACGGCGTGATCGGAAAGCTCGCCTGGAAGGCCAGTCTGCGATCGGCGTCCGCCGCGATCCGGTCGAGTTCGTCGTCCAGGGACATGAAGACCTCCCAGGTCGGCTGACCGTTGGCCGTCGCCAGGTGTTCGGTGATCAGGTGCTCCAGTTCGGGCACCCGCTTGGCCTTCCACACCTTGTCGGCCAGGCTGACCAGCAGGTCCTCGACCCCCACGCCGGCGGCGGTCCACGACGCGTGGGTCCTGGCGAAGCGCGCCAGGGGTTCCTCGACGCCACGGGCCAGCAACAGCTCGTACCCGGCGTGCTCGTGGGCCGAGCCGGGGCCGGACAACTCGTCGAGGTGCTCGACCTTGCCGATGTCGTGCACGGCCGCGCCGAACTCCACCGCCGCCCGGTCGAACGCCACGCCCGGGTGGTGTCGCCGGATCCACTCGGTCAGCTGGCAGGCCACGTCGTGCACCGCGCGCAGGTGCGCGACCAGCCGGGGTGCGGCCCGCACGTCGGTCAACAGCACCTCGACCCCGGGCGGCAACGGCCGCAGGTCCAGCTCGCCGGAGTCGGTCATGGCGCGGCGCGACAGATCCGGGGACATCTCACCACCTTAGCCAGGCGCGTGACCAGGCATTAGCCAACGCAACGTGGACGGGGCGCGATCTGCCGGCCCGCGCCGCCGCCACGTTCACTCGGGAGAAGGAGACCGACACGACCACCCGGAGTGGCCATGAGCGAGCTGGACGCGTTGCTGTCGGAGGTGGGCCGTCGCGGGTTCACCTGGCACCTGTTCCGCGCCGACCGGTACGGGCCCGAGGTGCTCGCCGGCGTGTTCGAACACCCCGGGTGCGCGGACGTCGTCGTCCTGACCGGCGACGAGAGCGCGCACGCCTACCGGGTGCCGACCGGCGCCGGCACGGACGTCCTCGCGCCGGCGCTGGTCAGCTGGTGGTACGTCGCCAGTCCGGTGTGGACACTGCGGGCGCTGCTGACGCTCGCCGAGCCGACCGGCCACCACCACCAGCCCCTGCTGGTCGTGCCGTCGGGGTTCGGGGTGCCCGGCGACCGCGTCCCCGTCCGGCTGCGCCGCCGCGATCAGGGCTCGACCCGCGCGGGGTGACGGGCCAGCGCCCTGGCGATCAGCTCGGGAGTGGCGCCGAGATAGCCGGTGGGGTCCAGCAGCGCCGGCAGGTCGACCTCGACCGACGTCAGCTCGGCCGCCAGGGCCTGCGCGAACGACACACCGGGGGTCGCCGACGCCCTGGCGACCAGCTGTTTGGCCGCCGCCCGGCCCAACCCCGGGGTCAGGGCGGCGGCCAGGCGCTCGGCGAGGACCGCGCCGCCGGTGAGGGTCAGGTTGGCGCGCATCCGGTCGGGGAAGACCTCCAGACCGGACAGCAGCCGCACGGCCGTCGCCGCCGCGCCCGTGGTCAGCCGCAGGGACTCGCGCAGCGGGTGCCACTCGGCCTGCCAGGCGCCGGCCGGCCGTTCGTCCTCGGCGAGCACCGACCCGAGCAGGACCGTGGCGTGCGCCGGGACCTGGCGGGCCGCCGCGACGATCATCGTGGCCAGCGCCGGGTTGCGCTTGTGCGGCATGGCCGACGACGCGCCCCGCCCGGCGGCCGCCGGCTCGGCCACCTCCGCGATCTCCGTGCGGGACAACACCTGCACGTCCAGGGCGATCTTGCCCAGCGCCGCCACGGTGAACGACGTGGCGGCGGCCAGGTCGGCCACCGGGGTGCGCACCGTGTGCCACGGGACGACCGGCTCGGCCAGGCCCAGCTCGGCGGCGAAGGCGGCCAGCAGCGCCGGGCCGTGGGCGGGGTCGCGACCGGCGTACTCGACGTAGGACGCGAGCGTCCCGGCCGCGCCGCCCAGCTGCGCCGGCAGACGCAGGGCGCGCAGGCGATCCCGGGCGTCCAGGGCCAGCATCAGCCAGCCGGCCGCCTTGAGACCGAACGTGACCGGCACGGCGTGCTGGGTCAGGGTGCGCCCGGCCATCAGGGTCCCGGCGTGCCGCGCGGTCAGCTCCGCCAGGGCGTCGGCGGTGCGGGTCAGGTCCGCCCCGGCGGTGGCGACCGCCCGGGTGGCCAGCAGCATGGCGGCCGAGTCGAGGACGTCCTGGCTGGTGGCGCCCCGGTGGACGTACTCGGCGGCCGCCGGGGCGACCCGGTCGGTCAGGGCCTTGACCAGCGGGACGACCGGGTTGGCGGCGTCGCGGGCGGCCACGGCCAGCGCCGACAGGTCGAACGCGTCAGGGTCGGCGGCCGAGGCGATGGCCTGCGCCGCCGGCGCCGGAACGACCCCCAGCCGGGACTGGGCCCTGGCCAGCGCCACCTCGACGTCGAGCATCGCCGCGAGCCAGGCGCGGTCGTCGAACGACGACGCCGTCGCGGCCCACACCGGGGTGAGCAGGCCGGTGTCCATCACGGCACCCTACCGCCGGGTCACCGGCGTCACCGTCCGCAGGAACTGGACGAAGTCGCCGATCAGCTCCTGGTAGCGCCTCGGCGCGCAGGTGAACATGAACTCCACCGTCGCCCGTTTGTGCGGGTCGTCGACGTCGGGCATCGACAGGTAGACCTGCTGCTGGAGCAGCCGCACCTCGCGGCCGTTGTCGTTGACGACCAGGCCCAGCAGCTGGGTGAAGCCCGGGGCGCGCGACGACCCGGCCGGCGTCCGCTTGATCACCTCGACGGTCGCGCCGGTGCGCAGCCGCTCCAGGGACTCGTCGGCGATGGTCGCCGGGTCGACGCCGTCGCGGCGGTAGCCGCTGATGCTGATGTTGGTGGAGACCCGGTCCGGACCCATCGACGAGGACGGGTGCTTGGCGACGAACAGCATCCCCGGCGCGCCCGCCTCGGCGGGGTCGGCCGGGAACCAGCCGTTCGGCAGCTCGAACGAGATCGGAACCGGAAGTGTCATGGTCGGTGCCATAGCCTAGAACAACCCTCCGAACGTGTCGCCCGCCCAGTCGCCAACGTCGCCGGCGATGTCGCCGACCGCGTCGGCCGCGTCGGACACCGTGTCGACGACCTCGCCCGGGTCGATGGTGATCTCCGGCGAGATCGAGCCGCCGACGCCGATCGCCGCGCCCAGCTCACCGCCGATCACGAACTTGCCGTCTTCCATGCCGATGTCCAGGTCGGCGGCGACGCCAACGCCGGCCCACGCCTCGCCGGTGATCGCGCCGCCGACCCCGCCGACGTCGCCGGACAGCGTGCCCTCGGCCTTCGCGCCGGCGAACGCCTCGCCGCCGGCGTGCAGGCCGTCGGCACCGATCGACAGGTCGCCGGACGCCTCGGCGCCGACCATCACCTCGCCGGACGCGCCGGCCTCCAGGATGCCGTACTGGATCGAGCCCTCGGCGTTGGCCTGGAGCAGGTAGGCCCCGGCGTTGGCGCCCATGGTGAGCCCGTCGGAGCCGATGGAGAACTCCGCGCCGGCCTCCGCGCTGAGGAACTGCACACCCGCGCTGCCCGACAGGGTGGCGTCGCCCAGCTGGATCTCACCCTCGGCGTTGGCCTCCCACAGGGCCACGTCCGCGCCGGCCTCCCACAGTGCGACGCTCCAGTTCGGGCCCTTGTTCTGGTCGTCGTCGTCGCCGGTGTCGTCGCCCCACTGCCGCATGTCGTCGTCGCCGACCGGGCCGTCGTCGCCGATGTCCCAGGAGTCCTGGGTGACGCTCAGGCCGAACTCGTCGATCGCGTCCTGGGCGACCTGGCTGGCGGTGGCCAGCCACTCCGGGGCGCCAGCCTCGCCGCCGGCTCCCGCGCGTAACGCCGCCGCGGCCGAGTCGCCGGCCTCGACCAGGGTCGTGCGGGCCTCGGTGAGGATCGTCTGGGCCTCGGTGCGCTTGGCCGTGCCCGGGTCGTCGAAGGGCGCCAGCTCGGTGTCCGGTAAGCCCATGCTCCGGTACTCGGCCAGGGTCTCGTTGTAGCTGGTTCTGGCCGTGGCGGTGGCCGCCTCGCCCTGTTCCCACAGGTCGATGGCCTCCTGCGCCTGGTCCTGGGCCCAGCTCAGGGTCTCGGCGTAACCGGTCAGGGTGGTTCCGGCCGAGGTCAGCGCGTCGGCCGCGGTGAACCAGTTGGCCTTCTCCTGGCCGAAGGTGTCCCAGAAGGCGCTGCACGCCTCGCCGAACCAGCCGGGGGTGTCCACCCGGCCGATGGCCTCGCCGATCGCCTCCAGGGTGGCGCCACGGGTGGTGAGGGTGCTGGCCGCCCCGTGCACGGTTTCCGGTGATCCGGGGACCAGCGCCGTTCGGTCGGTCGTCTCGCCCAGCTCTGCTGCCATGTCCGGTCGCTCCCCGTCACTCCGTGGCGCCGGCGAGCGCCTGCACGCTGTCCACTTCGGACTGGGCGTAGGACTCGGCGGCGGCGCCGAGCATGCCGGCGGCCGACATCGAGCGGGAGCCGAGCACCGAGGTCGCGAGCTGCCAGGTCACGCAGAACTCGCCGAACGCCGCGAACAGGTCGTCGTGGCCGTAGGCCTGCGCGTCGCTGCCGCAGATGCTGTCCAGGCGCAGCTCGGCCAGCGGGTCCAGGCACTCCAGGATCTCGGTCGCGCTGCTGGTCAGTACCTGTGGATCGACGTCGTAACCGTCGGGCATCCCCGTTGTCCCCTTTGCTGGCTGAAGTGTGGTCCCCCAGGACGGCGGCCGAGGCAGGGGGCCGCGGCGGCGAAACTATAACCAGCGCCCCACCGGGCCTGTCAGGTGATCACCCCACAATCTCACCCGGATCGGATGAGGCCGGCGGAAAATCCCTTGTGGATGGTGCTGTCATGACAGCCAGTGCGAAGCCGAACATCCTGGTCATCTGGGGCGACGACATCGGTATCACCAACCTGAGCTGCTACAGCGACGGCCTGATGGGGTACCGCACGCCGAACATCGACCGCATCGCGCGCGAGGGCATGCGCTTCACCGACTCCTACGGTGAACAGAGCTGCACCGCCGGCCGGTCGTCGTTCATCACCGGCCAGAGCGTGTTCCGCACCGGACTGTCCAAGGTGGGGATGCCGGGCGCCGACGTCGGGCTGCGCGCCGAGGACCCCACGATCGCCCAGCTGCTCAAACCGCTCGGCTACGCGACCGGGCAGTTCGGCAAGAACCACCTCGGCGACCTCAACCAGTTCCTGCCGACGGTGCACGGCTTCGACGAGTTCTTCGGCAACCTGTACCACCTCAACGCCGAGGAGGAGCCGGAATCGCCGAACTACCCGTCCCGCGAGGACTTCCCGCGGTTCAACGAACAGGCGCGGCCCCGGGGCGTGCTGCACAGCTGGGCCACCGACGAGGACGACCCGACCGAGCACGGCCGCTACGGCCGCGTCGGCCGCCAGCGCATCGAGGACACCGGTCCGCTGACGAAGAAGCGGATGGAGACCATCGACGACGAGATCCTGGAGCACGCCACCGACTTCATCGACCGGCAGGCCAAGGCGAAGACCCCGTTCTTCCTGTGGTTCAACACCACCCACATGCACCTGCGGACCCACCCCAAGCCGGAGAGCCTCGGGCAGGCCGGCCGCTGGCAGTCTCCCTACCACGACACGATGATCGACCACGACAAGATCGTCGGCGCGCTGCTCGACCAGCTGGACCGGCTCGGGATCGCCGAGAACACGATCGTCGTGTACTCGACCGACAACGGCCCGCACATGAACACCTGGCCCGACGGCGGCATGACCCCGTTCCGGTCGGAGAAGAACACCAACTGGGAGGGCGCCTTCCGGGTGCCGCAGCTGATCCGCTGGCCGGGGAAGATCGCGCCGAACACCGTCAGCAACGAGATCGTCGGCCACCACGACTGGCTGCCGACGTTCCTCGCCGCCGCCGGCGAACCGGACATCATGGACAAGCTGCGCGCGGGGCACAAGGTCGGCGACCAGACCTTCCACGTGCACATCGACGGCTACAACCTGCTGCCCTACCTGCTGGGCGAGGAACGCAGCAGCCCACGGCCGGGCTTCATGTACTTCTCCGACGACGGCGACCTGCTGGCCATCCGGTTCGACAACTGGAAGGTCGTGTTCATGGAACAGCGGGCGCCGGGAACGCTGCGGCTGTGGGCCGAGCCGTTCGTGTCGCTGCGCGTGCCCAAGCTGTTCAACCTGCGCACCGACCCGTTCGAGCGCGCCGACGTCACGTCCAACACCTACTACGACTGGTTGCTGGACAACGACTTCATGATCTTCGGTGCCCAGGCGCTGACCTCGCGGTTCCTGGAGACCTTCCGCGAGTTCCCGCCCCGGCAGAAGGCGGCGACCTTCACCGTCGACCAGGCGATGGCCAAGCTGGAAGCCGCCATCACCTCCGGCCGATGACCGCGCTCGCGTCGTGGCGCGACACCCCGACCCGCGCGGCGATCGTCGAGTTCGTCGAGGCGGTGAGCGGGGACGGGCCCCGGCACGTGCCGGTCGAGCGGCGGGTGGCCGTGCTGGACAACGACGGCACCCTGTGGACGGAGAAACCCATGCCGGTGGAGCTGGGGTTCATCCTCCAGCGCCTGGCCGCCATGGCCGACCAGGACCCGACACTGCGTGACCAGCAACCGTGGAAGGCCGCCCACGAGGGTGACCACGCCTGGCTGGGCAAGGTCGTCACCGATCACTACCAGGGTGACGACAGCGGGGTGAAGGTGCTGATCGGCGGGCTGCTCAAGGCGTTCGACGGCATGCCGGTCGAGGAGTACGTCGACCGCGCGACGGTGTTCCTCGACCACGCCCGGCATCCCAGCCTGGACCGCGACTACCGGGATTGCGGTTTTCTGCCGATGGTCGAGCTGCTGGGCTACCTCGCCGACCACGACTTCACCTGCTACATCGCCTCGGCCGGCGACCGGGACTTCATGCGGGTGATCAGCAACCCGATGTACGGCATCCCGCCCGAACGGGTGATCGGCAGCTCGAACGCCCTGCGCTACGAGGAGGACGACCACGGCGGCGCGGTCGTCTACGAGTCCCGCCCGGACTTCTTCGACGACGGCCCGGTCAAGCCGGTGCGGATCTGGAGCCGCACCGGCCAGCGCCCGATCCTGTCGGTCGGCAACGCCAACGGCGACCTGCCGATGCTGCGCTTCACCGGCGGGCGCGACCTGCCGGCGCTGCGGATGCTGGTCCGCCACGACGACGCCGACCGCGAGTTCGCCTACACCGCCGGCTCCGAGCAGGCCCTGGACGAGGCGGCGAAGCGGGGCTGGCCGGTGATCAGCGTCCGGGACGACTGGTCGACGGTGTTCGCCGAGACGCCATGACCAGCGACCTGACCAGCGACCTGACCAGCGACCTGACCAGGGACATGACCAGGGATATGACCGCCACCGTGGCCGCCACCGAGGACATGGTCTGGGTTCCCGGCGGCACGTTCGCCATGGGCTCGGCCGACCACTACCCGGAGGAGGCCCCGGTCCACGACGCCACCGTGGCCGGTTTCTGGATGGACCGGCACACGGTGACCAACCGTGAGTTCGCCCGGTTCGTCAAGGAGACCGGGCACGTCACGGTGGCCGAGCGGGCGCCGGACCCGGCGGACTACCCGGACGCCGAACCGGACAAACTCCTCCCGTCGTCGGTGGTGTTCCGCGCGCCCGACCGGCCGGTCGACCTCGGCGACATCCACAACTGGTGGACCTACGTCCCCGGCGCGCACTGGCGCCGTCCGCAGGGGCCGGGCAGTTCGGTGCGCCGGCTGGCGGGCCATCCGGTCGTGCACCTGGCGTGGGAGGACGCGTCGGCCTACGCGGCCTGGGCCGGCAAGTCGATCCCGACCGAGGCCGAGTGGGAACGGGCCGCGCGCGGTGGGCTGGACGGTGAGCCGTACGCGTGGGGCGCGGAACTCACCCCGGGCGGGCGGTGGCTGGCCAACACCTGGCAGGGCCGGTTCCCGTACCGGGACACCGGCGAGGACGGGCACGTCGGCACGGCACCGGTCGGCTCGTACCCGCCCAACGGGTACGGCCTGTACGACATGATCGGCAACGTGTGGGAGTGGACGTCGGACTGGTACGGCGCGCACGGCGCCGCCCAGGAGTCCTGCTGTTCGGCCGCGCGGTCCAGTGTGGACACCGAGGCTCCTGGCCCGGCGGTGCCTCGGAAGGTGCTCAAGGGCGGGTCGTTCCTGTGCGCGCCGAACTACTGCCGGCGCTACCGGCCGGCGGCCAGGATGGCCCACGCCGTGGACACGGCGACCTGCCATCTCGGTCTGCGCCTGGTCGTGCGGGTCAGCTGAGGGCGACCTGTCACATCCAGCCCTGCTTGGCCGCCTCCCACGCCAGTTGCATGCGGGTGCGCACGTGCGCCACCGCCATCAGCGAGCGCACCTTGCGCTGCACGGTCCGCACGCTCGTGCCCCGGTGCGCGGCGATCGCCTCGTCGGTCAGGCCGGCCAGCAGCATCGACAGCAGCAGCCGGTCGTCGGGGGACAGGACCGTCGACGGACCGGCGCCCTCGTCCACCCGCATCGGGACGGCGGTGGCCCAGACGTGCTCGAACAGGGCCAGCAGGGCGTCCAGGACCGCGCTTTCCCGGACGAGGACGCCGACCGGGGTGGTGTCGTCCTGCGCGATCGGCACCAGGGCCATCCGCCGGTCGACCGCCAGCATCTTGACCGGCAGCTTCGTGTGCACCCTTGCCTCGTCCTGCGGGCGCAGGTCCTGCTGGAGCACGGCGAGGTTGCCCGGCTCCTCCAACGCCCTGGTCTCGAAGATCAACCGGCCCCGGGTGGCGTTCGCCGGGCGGACGCGTTCGTTCGTCCGCACCGCGATCACCGGCGGCTTGACCATGTTGATCACCTCGGCCTTGGCCGAGCGCAGCAGCCCGATCGAGCAGTCACGCAGTTCGTCCAGGCCCCGCACGATCTCGAACACCCCGGTCGCCACCCTGGCCAGGGTGTTGGCCCGGTACTGGGTGGCCAGCCGGTCCAGCACGGTCTGCGCGGCGCGCAGCGAGCGGATCCGTTCGGCGATCAGCGACTCCACCACGCTCGGCGACGCGGCGACGAACCGCACCGGCGAGTCCGGGGTGCGGGTCGCCAGGCCGCGTTCGATCAGCCCGGCCAGCGCGGCCCGCACCTGCTCGCCGGACAGCCCCGTCGTCTCGGCCAGCTCGGCCTCGCTGGCCGACACCAGCGTCACCAGTTGGCCGTAGACCTGGTCCTCCTCCTGGCTCGCCCCGAGTTCCGCCAGCATGCGCCACCTCCCGCGACCGTCCAGGGTGGACAGGGAGGACCTTACGGCCGAACCCGCACCCGACCACCTGGTGTGTGGCCGAACTCCTTGGCGAAGGCCGCGACGAACGCCGAGGACGTGGCGTAGCCGACCCGCGAGGCGACCTGGTGCACCGGATGCAGTTCCAGCAGCGCGCGGGCGGCCCGCAGCCTGGTCAGCGTGCGCCACCGCGAGTACGACATGCCGAACTCGCGCTCGAAGTCGCGCTGCACGGTCTTGACGCTGGCGTGCAGCCGGGCGGCCCACTCGTCGAGCAGGGTCGGGTCGCCGGGGTCGCGGGTCAACGCCCTGGCGATCGTCATGGCGAACCCGGCCCCCACGGCGTGGTGGTCGACGAACTCGTGGGTCGAGGCCGCCAGCCCGGCCATGAGCCGTTCCCGGGCGGCGAGCGCGTCGGCCTCGGCGACCCCGGCGCTGGCGATCGAGACCAGCGCCCGCGCCGCCTCCGGGGACACCGACACCGCCCCGGTGCGCAGGCCCACCAGCGCCGGCGGCACCTCGCGCAGGCACACCCGGTACACCGCCTGCCCGCCGGCGACGGCCACCTCGTGGGTGACCGCGCGCCGCACCCACAGCGCCTCCCTCGGCGCGACGAACCCGCCGACGGTCGACAGCACACCGTCGGGGGACCAGTACAGCTGGTGCAGGAAGTCCTCGCGGCGCTCGCCGAAGTCGACCCGGCCGGCGCACCGGTAGGCGAGCACCAGGATCCCGCCGGGGCTGCCCAGCCCGTAGGCGTACTCCTCGCAGCGCACCGGATCCTGTCCGGAGTGGCCTGTGAGCCGCATCAGGTGACCTCTCATCGACATTCCACAGGGGATGGTAAGGCTAACCTAAACCCCGCTACCTGCGACGACGCGGTGCGCGATCCCCTGTTTCCCGTGATGAAGGAAGTCTGTCGATGTCCGTCCGTTTCCCCGTGCGTCTGGTCGGCGCGCTGGCCGCCACGGTCGTGCTCGCCTCCGGGTGCGGCGCCGCCGAGTCGGCCGAGTCCTCCGGTGAGACCCGCGTGTTCACCGCGGACAACGGCGAGATCACCATTCCCGTCGACCCGAAGCGGGTGGTCGCCACCGGCTACGCCGTCCCGGCGCTCATCGAGGTCGACGCGCCCCTGGTGGGCATCTCCACCTGGAGCCGGGGCCTGACGACGATGAACGAGCAGGACCGCGCCACCTACGACGAGCTGGACAAGATCGCCGGCGACGTCGCCGCGGAGACCAACTACGAGGCCATCGCCAACGTCGACCCCGACCTCATCGTCATCGGCGTGCCCAAACCGGTGCTCGCCGACATCGACCTCGCGCGGCTGGAGACCCTGGCCCCGGTCGTCGCCATCGGCCCCAACGAGCCGCGTCAGTGGCGGGAGCTGTCGGCCAGGCAGGCCGACGCCGCCGGGCGGCTCGACGAGCTCCAGGCGCTGAAGGCCACCTACGAGCAGAAGGCGGCCGAGCTGAAGGACACCTACGCCGAGGCGCTGAGTGGACTGTCCTTCGGCCACGTCGGCGGCTACGGCGACGTGTCGGCCGGCACCTTCCAGCGTGAGTTCGCCGGCTCCTGGGGCACCAACATCGCCCAGGACGTCGGCGTCGAGTACTACGGCGAGGTCAAGGAGAAGGGCCCGGGCTCGGCCGCGGTGTCGGAGACCCCCGCGATCGAGGAGCTGTCGGCCAGCCTCGGCGAGGCCGACGTGATCACCTACACCCTCGAACCGGACGGCTCGCCCGGCCCGTCGGTCCAGTACGTGCTCGACTCGCCGCTGTGGGCCGAGCTGCCGGCGGTGAAGGCCGGCCTGGCGTTGCCCGTGATGCACACCCAGGCCGCGACCTACGACGCCGCGCTGCGCACCCTCGACTCCCTGGACGAGGCGCTCGCGCCGCTGATGGACCGATGAGCCGCGTCGTCCACCCCGACTTCCCCGAGCGGGTCGCCGAGCACCAGCGCACCGGTGTCGGCCCGGTCCGCTTCGCCTACCCGATCGGCGTGCGGACCGTCCCGGTCGCCGCCCGCGAGGACCTGACCCCGCGCATGCTGCGGCTGACCCTGCGCGGTGCCGAGCTGACCGCGCTGCACACCTACCAGGCCGACGACCACGTCAAGATCGTGCTGCCCGACGAGGACGGCACGATGCGCGCGCCGGTGCCCAACGACCGGCAGATGCTCGACTGGCCGCACCCGCACCCCCGGGGCCGCGACTACACCATCCGCCGGCACACCGGTGACACCCTGGTGCTCGACGTCGTGCGGCACGCCGGCGGGCTGGCCTCGGAGTGGCTGGACGCGCTGGCGCCCGGTGACCGGGTGACCGTCGCCGGGCCGCCGGGCGGGCACGCGTTCCGCTACACCCACGACCGGTACGTGCTCGCCGTGGACGCCACCGGGCTGCCGGCCGCCGCGCGCTGGCTGGAGGACGCGCCGGCCGGCCCGCCGGTGCACCTGGTGGTGGAGACCGACGTGCTCGCCGAGCACGACTACCCGCTGCCGGAGCGGGACGGACTGGAGGTCGTGCGGCTGGTCCGCGACGGCGGGTCCTCCCGGCTGGCCGACGCGGTCGCCGCGCTCGACGCGCCGGCCGGCACGTTCCTGTTCGCCGCCGGCGAGGCCGGCGACATCCGGCCGCTGCGCCGCTGGCCACGGGAGCTGTCCTCGGTCACCGGCTACTGGAAGCGCGGAGTCGTCGCCCTTGAGCGGGAGTAGCCGGGGCGCGCTGCTGGCCGGCGCGCTCGTGCTGCTCGTGGCGGTCGCGGTGGTGAGCATGGGGTTCGGCGCCCAGGCCATCGCGCCGGGGCAGGTGTGGCAGGCGCTGGTCGCGCCGCACGGCGGGGTGGCGCGGGAGACGCTGCTGATCGTGCGGGACGTGCGGGTGCCCAGGATGGTGCTCGGGGTCGCCGTCGGCGCTGCGCTCGCCGTGGCCGGCGCGCTGGTCCAGACCACCACCCGCAACCCGGTCGCCGAGCCGGGGATCCTCGGGGTGACCGCCGGCGCGAGCTTCGCCATCACCCTCGGCACCGTGCTCGGACTGACCGGCTCGCAGTACTCCCAGCTGGTGGCGGCGGTGCTGGGCGCGGCGGTGGCCTCGCTGGCGGTGCAGGCCGTCGGGCGGACCTCGCCGCTGCGGCTGCTGCTCGCCGGGGTCGCGCTCACCTTCCTGCTCTCCGGGATCTCGCTGGCGATGCGGCTGACGATGCCCGACGCGTTCGACCGGTTCCGGTTCTGGGCGGTCGGCTCGCTGGCCGGCCGCGAACAGCTGCCGCAGGTCGTGCCGCTGGTGGTGATCGCCGCCGCGCTGGCCGGCGCGCTGCTGCTGGCCCGCCCGCTCTCGGCGCTGGCGCTGGGCGAGGACGTGGCCCGCACGCTCGGCGCGCGGGTGACGGCGACCAAGCTCGGGTCGCTGGCCACGGTGACCGTGCTGGCCGGCGCGGCGACGGCGGTGGCCGGGCCGATCGCGTTCGTCGGGTTGATCGTGCCGCACCTGGCGCGCCGGCTGGCCGGTGGCACGGTCGGCTGGCTGGTGGCGTTCTCGGCGGTGCTCGGGCCGGTGCTGGTGCTGGTGTCCGACATCGGCTCGCGGGTGCTGCTGGCGACCGGCGAGGTGCCGGTGGCGATCGTGACCGCCGTGCTCGGCGGGCTGGTGCTGATCGCGGTGGTCCGCCGTCCGGGGGTGCTGGTCCCGTGATCGTGCTGCGCGCCGGCCGGTTCTCGGCCAGGGTCGGTCGCCGGGCGCTGACGGTGACCGTCGTGCTCGCGGTGCTGGCCGTCGCGCTCGCGTTCACCGGCCTCGCCCGGGGCGCCACCTGGTCCCCGCCGGGCGAGGTGCTCGCCGCCCTGACCGGTCGCGGCGACCAGGTCCTGGTGATCACCCAGTGGCGGCTGCCGAGGGTGGTCGCGGCGCTGGTGTTCGGCGCGGCGCTGGCCCTGGGCGGCGCGGTGCTCCAACACCTGACCCGCAACCCGCTGGGCAGCCCGGACGTCCTCGGCCTGGACGCCGGCGCCTACACCGGGGCGCTGCTGGTGCTGACCGTCGCCGGCGGGAGCGCCACCCACCTCACCGTGGCGCCGCTGGCCGGCGGGGTGCTCACCGCGGCGGTGGTCTACCTGCTGTCGCTGCGCTCTGGCCTGGACCGGATGCTGCTGGTGGTCGTCGGGATCGCCACGCACGCGGTGCTGACCGCGGTCAACCAGTGGCTGGTGCTGCGGGCCGAGCTGGAGGTGGCGATGGCCGCCGGGTCGTGGAGCACCGGCTCGCTCAACGGACTGGACTGGGCCGACGTGCGGCTGCCGTTCCTGGTCATCGGCGTGCTGGCCGGTCTGCTGGCCGTGCTCTCCGGCGCGATGCGCCAGGCCGGGCTGGGCGACGAACTGGCGGTGACCACCGGCGTGCGCCTCGGCCGGCTGCGGGTGCTGGCGCTGCTGGCCGGTGTTGGCGCTACGGCGACGGTCACCGCGATCTGCGGGCCGATCGTGTTCGTCGCGCTCGCCGCCCCGCACATCGCCCGCCGCCTGGCCAGGGCCGACGGTGAGGCCCTGCTGCCGGCGGCGCTGACCGGCGCGGTGCTGCTGTTGGGGGCCGACCTGGTCGCCCAGTCGCTGTTCGCGCCGGTGGCGCTGCCGGTGGGCGTGGTGACCACCGCGGTTGGCGGCGCGTACCTGTTGTGGTTGCTGGTCAAGGAGGTGCGACGGTCGTGAGTCTGTCCGCGCGGGGGCTGACGTTGGCCTACGGGAGTCGGGTGGTGGCCAGCGGGCTGGACCTGGAGGTGCCGGAGGGGGCGTTCACCGCGATCGTCGGGCCGAACGCGTGCGGGAAGTCCACGCTGCTGCGGGCGCTGGTGCGGCTGCTGGCCCCGGCGGAGGGCTCGGTGGTGCTCGACGGCCGGGACCTGGCCGGGTGGCGGACCAGGGCCGTGGCGCACACGCTCGGGTTCCTGCCGCAGGGCCTGAGCGCGCCGGACTCGATCACCGCCGGTCAGCTCGTCGCGCGTGGCCGATACCCGCACCAGTCGCTGCTGTCGAGCTGGTCGGCCGGTGACGAGGCCGTGGTGGCCGAGACGATGGAGCTGGCCGGGGTGGCCGAACTGGCCGACCGGCCCGTGCGCGAGCTGTCCGGCGGTCAGCGGCAGCGGGTGTGGGTGGCGATGGTCCTCGCCCAGCAGACCCGGTACCTGCTGCTGGACGAACCGACAACCTTTCTCGACATCACCCATCAGTTCCAGCTGCTGCGGCTGCTGCGCCGGCTGCGCGAGCAGGGCCGCACGGTCGTGGCCGTGCTGCACGACCTCAACCAGGCGTGCCGGTTCGCCGACCACCTGGTGGCGATGCGCGACGGTCAGGTGGTCGCCGAGGGCGCGCCGGCCGACGTGGTGGACGCGGAGCTGGTCGGTGCGGTGTTCGACCTGGACTGTGTCGTGGTGCCGGATCCGGTCGCCGGGACGCCGATGATCGTGCCGGCGGCCGGTTGAGGCAAACCGCGAGCGCAGCGCGCGGTGCCTGGCGGGCCGGTTTCGTCCGGTTCGGGCGGCGGTGAAGTCTGGGTGGGGAACGTTGCTCCGAGGTCGCCGCGCTGGCTACACAACAGGCATGGACAGTGCGATCGAGAACTACGTGAAGATCTTCAACGAGGCCGTGCGCGACGGTGACTTCGCCAAGCTCGCCGCCGCGCACGCCGAGGACGGGGTCATCGAGCTGAACGGCATCCCCGCGCCGCCGATGCGGGGCCGGGCCGAGATCGAGGCCGGCTACCGCGCCAACCCGCCGTACGGGGAGATCAGGGTGGTGGACACCAGCACCGTGGGCGGGGTGCACGAGGTGAACTTCAAGTGGGCCGACGGCTCCGGCGGGGGACAGGTCAAGCTGACCCTCACCGACGGCCTGGTGGCACACAACGTGATCACTCTGGGCTGACCGGTACACGCTGGGTAGCCGACGGAGGAACTGGTGGCGCGTGGTGTGCCCGGTCGGGCACCCCCGCGCCGCCGAGGAGCGCGTCCCCCGAGGTCAACGCCGAATTCCTACCGGTCGGTTGGTTGCGTTCGGATTGCTCTGAACGTTCCAGCGACCGATGGCGAAAGAGGCAACACTTCTCCCATCGTGCGCGCTAAGGTTGGCTGGGCTGCGGAGGCGGATTCCAGCTGGGGGCGACCTGTGATCAAGGTGTTGCTTGCCGAGGACATGCACATGGTCCGAGGCGCGCTCGTAGCCCTGCTCGTCCTCGAACCGGACATCGACGTGGTCTCCGAGGTGGCCTTCGGCACCGGCATCCTGCCGGCGGCCCTGGAGTACAAGCCCGACGTCGCGGTCATCGACATCGACCTGCCCGGCAAGGACGGCCTGTCCGCGGCCATGGAGCTGCACGAGCGACTGCCCTCCTGCCGCACCCTCATCCTCACCAGCCTTGGCCGCCCCGGCACGCTGCGCCGGGCGTTGTCGGCCAGGGTCAACGGGTTCATCCTCAAGGACGCGCCGGCCGAGAAGCTGGCCAACGCCATCCGTGAGGTCTCGGTGGGCCGCCGGGTCATCGACAGCGAGTTGGCGCTGGCCGCCTGGGACTCCGAGGAGTGCCCGCTGACCAGCCGCGAGCTGGAGGTGCTGCGGATGACCGAGAGCGGCGCCAACGCCGTGGACATCGCCGCCCGGCTGTTCCTGTCCGCCGGGACCGTGCGCAACTACATGACGACCGTGGTCACCAAGCTCAACGCACGGAATCGTGTCGACGCGATCCGAATCGCCAAGGACGCCGGCTGGCTGTGAACAGGTCGTCGCCGTCCCTCGGCGCGGACTCCAGCAGCGGGATCGTGGCCACGAGCCGGAACCGGTCGTCGTCGAGCTGTTCGGTGGCCAGCTCGCCGCAGGCCGCCGCCAGCCGCTCGGACAGGTTGCGCAGACCGCTGCCGCCGGTGCCGTAGGGGTCCCCGCCCGGTTCGCGGGCCGCGCCGTCGTTGACCATCTCGATCCGCACCGAGTGCGACTCCTGGGCGATGACGATGTCGCAGCGCTCGGCCTTGCTGTGGCGCAGCACGTTGGTCACGCCCTCGCGCAGCACGGTCGCCAGCAGGGTGGAGACCTTGGCCGGCATCTCGTCGTACTCGCGGCGCAGGACGACCTCGACGTCGGCGGTGCGCAGCACCGACTCGGCGGAGTCGCACTCCTCGTTGAGCGAGAGGCGGTGGTAGCCGCTGGCGACCGAGCGGACGTCGGCGAGCGCGCGCCGGGACACGGTCAGGATCGCCGCCAGCTCCTCGCTGGCCTTGGTCGGGTGGTCGGCGATGAGCCGGCTGGTCAGCTCACTCTTGAGGGTGATGGCCGACAGGCTCATGCCGAGCAGGTCGTGCAGGTCGCGGGCGAACCGCAGTCGCTCCTTGGCCACCGCCAGTTGCGCCAGCTCGTTGCGGGCCGCGTGCAGTTCGTTGACCAGTTTGGTCAGCCGGCTCAGGCCGAAGACGACCAGGCCGGTGATCACCGTGGAGACGGTGGTGTAGGCGATGTCGGCGCCGGAACCGCTCAGCTGGCCCTGGATCCACCCCATGCTGGCCACGACGAGGACGAACAGCGGCACCGCGGCGCTGGCGTTCAGTACCAACAGGACACTGCCGGCCAGGAAGCCGGGCCGGCTCACCCAGGCCTGGCCGTACTGCAGCAGCGGCAGGTACACCAGGCACGCCTGGGCCAGCAGGGCCACATAGGACCACGGTGGTTTGGGGCGGTAGGAGGCCCTGCTGAAATAGGCGAGTTGCAGGGCGAGCAGAGCAACTGTGTAGGCGAGCGACAATGCCACTGTGATCGGCGGATTGCTGGTACTCAATATGCCGATCGAGGACATCACGCAGAAACCGATAAACACGGTTACCAGAACCGTGTTTGCCAGCAGTGGGGCCATATTCGATCTGTTGTGCACCCGTGAGCTGCCGTCGACCTTCGACGACAGTAAGTCGTCCTCCATGAAGGTTCCCCTGTCGTGCGCCCGTCCTCTGTAACGTTCGTTACCACAGTATACGGAAGCTATCCGAAATTGATACCGCGTAGAGGTTACCAATTAGGGCCGCTCACGGTGCCCGATGATGCATTCGCCGATGCCGACTTCCGTCGGCCAGTCGAGTCGGAGCGCCCGATCGGTGGAGTCGGTCGTGTCCAGCGAAAGCGGGCACGACGCGAGCCCGGCGATCGTCGCCACCAGGTGCAATGTCTGTTGCAGCGCACCGAGATGCATCAGCGTCGTGGCGTACCCCGATCCACTGGCCAGGGCCAGCAGCCGGTCGGCCCTGGCGGTCACCGTGATCAGCGCCGAGGGTCGCTCGTCGCGGCCGGCGGCCACCTTCGCGTTGTCCAGCAACCGGACCAGATCGCTCTCCGAGTCGTTGACCAGCGTCAGGAAGTGCCCGGTCGGATCGTAGTGGTAGATCCCGCGCGGCAGCTCGGCGCACCGGTTGATCGTCAGGTACAGCTCCAGCTCGTAGAGCCCGGCCATGCTCAGGTACGGCCGCTGCGCGGTCTCGGGGGCCGCCCCCGACTGGGTCCGCACCCTGGCCGCCCGGTAGAGCAGTTCGCCGATCTGGCGCTCGGCCAGCGGCCGGTCCGACACGTCCTGGCCGACCCGGTCGTACTCGATCACCTCGGTCAGCGACGGCTCGCCGTCCGACAGCTCCCCGGCGTCCGGTTTGTAAAGCGGAAAACGTTTGCCTGGCGGTACCTGCTTGGCCGACGGCGGTGGGTCCCCGCTGGGCGCCGGCGCCGGCGTGAGCTGGTCGAGGCCGTTGCGGGAACGGGTGTGGAACATCAGGTCGTGGTGGGACCACTGGGCCAGCGCCGGATCGGTGTCCTCGCCGAAGACCGCGACCGGCGGGGAACCGGGCAGCCACCGCCCGATCAGCACGGCCCCGGCCGCCACCAGGTACCCGACCAGGTCGGCCACCACCGCCCTGGACACCCGCAGCGCCGCCGCCAGCTCCTCGATCGAGGTCGCGATGCCCAGCGAGATCACCACCCGGTAGGCCAGCGACCGGTGCAGCGCGATCTGGAAGGGCGCCACCGACGACTCCAGCACCAGCTCGTCACGCCCGGTGCGGATGGCCGCGAACCGCGACAGCCGCAGCGGCTGGTTCTCCTCGACCGGGTGCACCCGGAACCGGGCGTGCTCGGCGGTCGGGACCACCGAGAGCAGCTCGCCGCCGCCGTCGTCCAGGTGCAGCGTGTGGATCACCGAACCGCTCACGGTGTCCAGGATCCGAGCCAGCGTCGCCCGCTCGACCGGGGCCGACGGCTCGATGTTGGCCACCGAGCTCGGGCCCATGCTCATCCGGACCAGCGCGTGGCGGATGGCGGTGGTCACGTCCTCGATGACGAACTCACCCCATCTGGTCACCGCGCGCAGGCGTGACTCGTCATCGTCCGGCTGCTCGATCAGGACGTCCTCGCTCAGCGCCCGCAGATGGACCCGCGCGGGCGGTGGCTGATCGGCCTCGGTCGGCATGACTGTGTACTCCTTGGCGTACGCCGGCCCCGACACTGGCACCGGCCATGGCATGACACGGCACCCGGCGATCTCGCCGGGTGCCCTGTGCGGCGATGTCACATGAAGAGTGGGAACGGGTTGAGCTCCTCGTAGGAAGTCGGCGCGGCGAGCCGGCCGAGCTGGACGGGAACGTCGTAGAGCCGGCCGGGACCGAACCGCGCCCAGAAGTGGCGCAGACCCGGCACGATGACCTTCACCACCGGCATGCCGACATCGGGCCGGGTCTGGTCGAGGACCAGCACCTCCATGCCCCGCTCGGCCAGCAGCGACTGGATCCGCGTGACGTCGGTCAGCAGGTCGTTGCTCGGCTGGTAGGCGTGGTCGGCCGGACCGCGCGGCGCCACGTTCTCCGCCGGCAGCAGGTAGGGCTGGTTGGCCACCGTCGCCTCCCGCCACCAGCGCAGGGCGTCCGGGTCGTCGCACTCGTACCGGTCGCCGTCACCCTTGGCGATCATCGCCGGCATCAGCTGGTTCAGCTCGGTCAGCGCCCGCCGCAACGCGACCCTCGGGTCCAGGTGCGCGCCGAAACCGAACATGATGTCCTCGCGGTCACCGCTACGGCGCCGGGTCACCGCGGCCATCGTCGGGATCCCGAGATCGGCGGTGACGTCCAGGACCCACACGTCGCGGTCGATGGCCGCGTAGGTGTCGCGCACCTCGGTCAGCCACGGGTCGCCGAACGCGTCGAGGTCCACGCCCGGCACCGGCGTGCGGTTGTACCACCACAGCGCCACCGAGTCGCGCTCCACCAGCTCCAGCATCCCCTGCAGGACGGCGTCCTCCATCGACGAGCCGGCGGCGTTGCCGTTGGAGTCGGCCTGCACGAACCGGGGGCCCGGCTCGACCGGCGCGCCGAAGTACAGCATCCCGGTCGGCAGCAGGCGATGGGTCTGGGCGGTCAGCGACCACACCGGCGACCAGTCCAGCTCGGCGTCGTCCTCGAACGGGTCGCAGACGTGCTGGAACTGCGAGTGGTTGGCGTTCCAGCCGGTGCGGTCACGGAACTGGCGGTCGTGGAAACCCTGGACCGTGCGCGGGTCCACCGCGCTCTCGCCCAGCGACTCCAGGCTGCCCCGGATGCGGGTCTCGTCGCCCTGGTAGGTGCCGCTGTAACGCTCGACGGCCTCGCACAGCGCGCCGACCTCGGCCTCCAGCCCGGTGACGCCCTTGCCGCCGTTCTCCATCCGCAGCGTCGCGCGCAGCACGTCGAGGGAGCGCACGTTCGACGCCGAGTTCTGGCCGGAGCGGTAGGACTGGAACAGCGAGGGGCCGCGCCGGTCGCGGTGGATCTCCTTGATCACGCCGGTGACCGGGCTGACCAGGTGCTGGTAGCGGGCCAGGGTCTCCTCGGGGGTGAGCGCGCGGTGCCAGCCGCCGGCGGCCTTGGTCCGGGAGGAGAGCACCACCGGGCGGGACACCTGCTCGCGCATCAGGTCCGGGTCACCGCAGAGCCCGCACTGCGGGCGGCCCCGCATCTCGTGGTGGCGGGAGGTCAGGTCGAGGCTGTCCATCACCCACACCGCGCGCTGGCCGGCGTAGCGCTGGCCGGCCAGCCACTTGGTGGCCTCCAACGCGACCAGGTCCATGGCGGCGCTGGACAGCGGGGTCACCGACGCCATCGGCGGACTGATCGGGCCGGGGCGGCCCAGCTCGTCGACCGCGCAGGTCTCGGCCAGGCGGTGGCTGCGCAGCCGCTCGGCCAGGCAGTACCAGCAGGAGGCGTTCCTGCCCTTGGGCTCGAAGAACGGGCCGATCCACAGCTGCGCGCCGGCCGGTTTGGCCAGCAGCCACGGGATGCCGACGACCTGCATCGCGTCGGCCATCTCGCCAAGGCACGGGTTGAGGTAGTCGTCGCAGATCACGACCGGGAGGTCGACGTCGAGGTGGGCGGGGTCCAGCGGCATGCCGGCGGTGACCGCGAGCCCGGCGGCGCGGAAGGCCGACCAGGCGGCGACGGTGTCGACCTCGCCGACGGTGAACACCGCGATGGACTTGGTCACCGTGCTGGCGACCGCCTCGTCGGCGTCGAGGCCGGCGGTGTCCCAGTACGCGAGGGTGGGCTCGTCGGCGTTCAGCTCGGTGTCCGAGCGGCGGACCGAGATCAGGCCGGCCTCGTTGAGCTGGTTGACGACCGCCTCGACCTTCTCCCTCGGCATGTCCTGCGGGGTGTCGTCGAGCAGCTCCTCCAGGCTGCGGGTGCCGTCGAGCAGCGGGGTGATCGAGGAGATGTCCGCGCCGCGCAGGGTCGTCATGCCGCGCTCGGAGAACAGGTAGGTGATGCCGTTGCCGACCTCGGCCCGTAGGTGGCGTTTGAAGCCGACCCGCTCCGAACCCACCTCGATGCCGGTCATGCCGCACGCCCCACGAGGGTGAAGGGTTCGTTCCAGTTGATCATGGGTGGCTCCCTCTGGACTCGAGTGGTACGACCTCAACGGCCCTGAAGGAAAGTGTCGGTACCACGCGCGTACGCGACCAGTGCCCGGATCATGAGTGGGGTATGCGTTTCTCATGTCTTGTCCCCAGAGTTTTCACATCGTCGTTCGTGCCGTGGTCACTGCCGGTGGCTCGATCGATCTGCGAGCGTTGCCCCAGTGCTTCGGCCAGTCGCCAGACACGCCAACCCGGCCGAGCTTGGGAGGTCATGGCCATGCAGATCAATGTGCTGGGTCCGTTGGAGACCTACGTGAACGGCGACGCGATCACGCCAAGCGCGGCCAAGCACCGGCAGGTGCTCGCCCTGCTGGCGTTGCACGCCGGGGAGATCGTCTCGGTGCGGGTACTGCTGGAGGAGCTGTGGGGCAACGAACCCCCGGAGACCTCGCAACAGACGTTACAGACCTACATCCTGCACCTGCGCCAACGCATCGGCGACGCGATGGGCATGAGCAAGTCCGACGTCGGCAAGACGCTGCTGGTCACCCGGCACACCGGGTACTCGCTGCGGATCAACCGCCGGGACCTCGACGCCGGCCACTACGAGGTGTTGGCCCGCAAGGGACTGCAGGAGATGGCCCGCGACGACTACCAGGCGGCGTCGGACTCGATGCGCCGCGCCCTGGCGATGTGGCGCGGGCCGGCGCTGGTCGACGTGGCGGCCGGGCACCCGCTGAGCGTGCACGTCAACCGCCTGGAGGAGAGCCGGTTGGGCGTCGTGGAGGACTGTGTCGACGCCGACCTGTGGCTGGGGCGCCACCACCACCTGCTCAGCGAGCTGGCGGAGCTGACCGCGCGCTACCCGATGAACGAGCGGCTGTGCGCGCAGTACATGATCGCCCAGTACCGCTCGGGCCGGCAGTGGCGGGCGCTGGAGATCTTCCGCAAGCTGCGCACCACGATGGTCGACGAGCTGGGCCTTGAGCCGTCGGTGTGGATCCAGCGCATCCAGCGCGCCATCCTCAACTCCGACCCGGTGCTGCACCGCCAGCACACCAGCGGTCAGCTGCTGACCACCGCGTCCGCGTAGGGAGTCAGGTTCCGGCCGCGAGGTGTTCGGCGAGCAGTTCCACGATCGGCGCGCGGTGCTCGTCGAGGTAGAAGTGGCCGCCGCCGAAGACCCGCAGCCGGAACTCGCCGGTGGTGTGCTCGCCCCAGGAGGCGACCTCGTCCACGGCGGCCAGCGGGTCGGCGTCGCCGGTGAGCGCGGTGAGCGGGCAGGACAGCGGCGGGCCCGGCACGTACTCGTAGGTCTCCGCGGCCCGGTAGTCCACGCGGATCAGCGGCAACGCGTTGCGGGCGAAGGTGTCGAAGCCGGGGAGTTTCGCGCTCGGGCCGGCCAGGGCACGTACCGAGCCGAGCAGCATGTGGTCGCCGAGCAGGTGGGTGCGTTCGATCCGGTGACGTGAGGGCGCGCGGCGCCCGGAGACGAACAGGCCGGCCAGTACCACGCCCTTGTCCTCCAGCTGGCGGGCGACCTCGAAGGCCAGCGCGGCGCCCATGCTGTGGCCGAAGAAGGTCACCGGCCGGTCGGCCAGCGGCAGCACCGCGTCCACCACCAGCCTGGTCAGCTCGCCCAGGTCGTCGATCGGCGGCTCGTCGCGCCGCTCCTGGCGTCCCGGGTACTGCACGGCGAGCACCTCGGCGCCGGCCGCCAGCGCGCGGGCGTAGGGCCGGAAGTACTTGGCCGTGCCGCCCGCGTACGGGAAGCACACCAGCCGGTGGCCGTCCTGTCCCGGTCCCAGCCGGCGGACCCAGTCGCTCATCTCGCGTCCCCCTGCCGAGCCAACTCGGCGTCCAATGTGGACAAATAGTCGTCGAGATTCCCGGTGCGCAGCAGGGTCGTGCCGACCAGCAGGCCGGCGTAGCCCGCGCGCAGCAGACCGGCGGCGACCTCCGGGGCGCCGATGCCGCTGGCGCTGACCGGGCACGGGGTGCCGGTGTCCAGCACGGCCGGCAGCAGCCGCTGGCTGCGCCCCAGATCGCCTGGCTCCCGTTCCCGGGTCTTGATGTCCTTGTTGTTCACCGCGATCACGCAGTGCTCCGGGTGCGGCACCGAGGTGATCTCGGCCTCGGTGGTCACCTCGACGAACGGTGTGAGGCCCACCGACAGACAGGCGTCGACCAGCGTCGCGAGGCTCGACCTCGCCAGCAGCCCGGCGGTGAGCAGCACCGCCGACGCACCCAGCGCCTTGGCCCGGCTGACCTGCGCCCGACGGGTGATGAAGTCCTTCTGCAGGATCGGCAGGTCGGTCAGCTCGGCCACCTCGGTCAGCATCGACTCGGTGCCGCCGAACCAGCGGCCGGTCACCACCGACACGCACGGCGCCCCCGCCGCCTCGTAGCCGGCGACGACCTGCGCGAGCGTGCGGCCGCCGAGCAGGTCGGTGCCGTCGCCGTCGTGCCGCTTGACCTCCATGATCAGCGGCCGGCGCGCCTCCAGCAGCGAACCGGTGAAGGACGCCTTGCGCGCGTTGCGGGCGACGAAGGCGTCCCGCAGCGCGTTGTCGGGCTGGCTCACGCGACCTCCTTGCGGTACCGGGCGGTGTGCCAGGCGGCGGCGATCGCGCCCACCGCGCCGGCGGCGAACCGGCCGGCGTCGTCCCTGGCCGAGGTGTCCACGTCGATGCCGGCGTAGTGCCGGTGGGCGACCACCGCGTCGTAGTCGCCCCGGTTGGTCGCCGACAGGCCGCCGGCCAGCAGGAACGGGCGGTCGAGCCGGTCGGCGACGGCCAGCGCGTCGCCGGCGTCCAGCGCCTGGCCGGTACTGCCGACCTGGCCGTCGTCGGTCAGCGTGTCCAGCAGGAACAGGTCGGTGCCCGCCCGCTCGTAGGCGGCCACCAGCGGGCGTTCCAGGAAGGTGCCGCCACGCAGGTGCAGCACCTTCACCACGGTCAGCGCCCCGGGCAGCGCCGCGTGCAGGCCAGCGACCGTCGCCGGCAGCTGGTAGGCGTGCAGCTGCACCCAGCGGATCCCGGTCTCGGCCAGCACCGCGCGCAGCACGGCCACGTCCTTGCTGAAGGTGACCAGGATCGGCTCGGCACCGGCCGCCCTGGTCGCCGCGGCCAGCTCGACCGCCGCCGGCAGCGACAGTTCCGCCCGGCCGCCGGGGATCCCGTGCCAGAGCCCGACCAGGTCGGCCCCGTGGCCGGTGAGCAGGGCGACGTCCGCCGTGGACGTCGCCCCGCACACCTTGAGCAGCGCGCTCACTTGCCCAGTCCCAGCATCGAGGCGATCCGGTTGTACTGGATCTCCGTGGTGCCCGAGTAGATCGTGCCGGCGACCGAGTTGCGCACGTCCTTCTCCAGGCCGTGCTCGGACATGTAGCCGTGCCCACCGAAGATCTGCACCGCCGACAGGCTCGACTCCAGGTTGCTCTCACTGGTCAGCAGCTTGGCGATGGCGAGATCGACGGTCACGTTCTCGCCGTCCATCAGCCGCTGACCGGTGTCGTAGAGCCACTTGCGGGCCGTCTCCAGCTTGATCTTCATCTCCACGATCCGGTTGGCCACCGACTGGTGCGCGCCGATCGGCTTGCCGAACTGCACGCGGGACTTGGCGTACTCGATGCAGCGGTCCAGCCGGTGCTGCATCTCGCCCACGTTGACGATGAACGAGTACAGGATCTCCCGTTTCATCACGTGGTCCAGCACCATGAACCCGCCACCGACCCGACCGAGCACCTGGGACTTCGGCACCCGGACGTCGTCGAAGAACAGCTCCGACAGTGGTGAGGTCCGCAGGCCCATCTTCTTCATGGGCTTGCCGACCGACAGCCCCGGCGTGTCCGCGTCGACCAGGAACGCCGTGATGCCCAACGCCCCGGCGTCCGGACGGGTCCTGGCGTAGACCACGATCACGTCGGCCACCGGCGCGTTGCTGACGAAGGTCTTGCTGCCGTTGAGCACGAACTCGTCGCCGTCGCGGTCGGCCTTGGTCAGCATGCGCATGGCATCCGACCCGCCGCTCGCCTCGGTGATCGCGTGCGCGCCGATCGCCTCACCCGAGCAGATCCGCGGCAGGTACCGCTGTTTCTGCTCGTCGGTACCGAACTTCTCCAGTGGAACGCCGGTACTGCAGATGGTGGTGGTCAGCGAGAAGCTCAGACCGCTGTCGCGGCAGCCCTCGCCCAGGCCCTCCAGGACGTACATCATCGTGAGCACGTCCTGGCCGAGCCCACCCCAGCGCTCCTCGAACGGGAGCGAGAGAATGCCGGTCTCCCGGATCAGTTTCCACTTGTCCCAGGCGAACCCTCCTTCCTCGTCCCGTTCGACGTGCCCGTCGCTGAGGTCGTCGTACCACCGGGCCAGCCCCTCGCGCAGCGCGCGCTGGTCCGCGTTCCATCGGGTCACATGAACCGCCTTCTAGTACGCCGAGGAGACGTGCTCGTCGAGGCTGTGCACCTCGTCTCCGCGGAGCGCGGGGGTGAACACGCACACCAGGTGCATGTCCTCGTGCGGGCTGGCGATCAGGAAGTGCGCGTCGTGTTCGTTGAGCGCGTACAGGGTGCCCGGCACGATCGGGTGGGAGGTGCCGTCCAACTCGATGACCTCGCCGGAACCCGCGTAGCAGTAGCAGGCCTCCAGGTGGTTGCGATACTCCAGCCTCGATTTGGTGCCGGCGCGGACGAGGGTGTTGGTCACGGTGTAGCCGACGCCGTCGGCCGCGACGAGGAAGCGCTGGCTCGTGCCGTTGCCCCACTCCACGGTCGGCACGCTGTCGCTCTGGCGAACGATCATGATCAACCTCCGGTCGTGATTGTTGAGATTTCCTCGTCAGGTGCACCGATGGACCGAACGAAGTTCCTGAACTCGTCGACGACGTCGCGGTCGTCGGCGAGTGCGCTCTCGACCCGGGCGACGCCGGCCGAGCCGATGATCACCGCGTCCGCCCCGCACGCGGCCACCGCCTGGGCGCCCCGCCGGTCCCGCACGCCGAAACCGACGGCGATCGGGGCACTGGTGTGGGCGCGCAGGCCGGTGATGGTGGCGGCCAGCGCCGGGTGATCGGTGGCCGCGGTGGTGCCGCTCTTGCCGTAGTGCGCGACGAGGTAGAGGTAGGCCGAGGCGTTGGCCGCGGCGGTGGCCAGCACCTGCGGCGAGGACTTGCCGTGGTAGCAGGTGGTGACGATCGGCAGTCCGGCCTCGGCGGTGACCTCGTGGTACTCCGCGCGCAGCTTCGGTGGCAGCGCGTGCAGCAGCAGTCCGTCCACACCGGACTCCAGGATCTCGCCGGTGGCCGAGGCCAGCGAACGTCCCCGGATCGAGTACGCCCAGTCGGCCAGCAGCGCGATCCGCAACCGGCGCAGCGTCGGCCGGACCCTGGCCACGAACGCCAGCACCTCGGCCAGACCGACACCCTGGGCCAGCGCCCGGTCGGCCGAGCGGCGGATCGTCGGGCCGTCGGTGACCGAGTTGGGGAACGGCACCGCCAGCTCCAGACAGTCCACCCCGGACTCGTCGAGCATCTGGACCAGATCGGCCAGCACGGGCAGCGGCGGGTCGCCGGCGTTGAGGAACAACGCCAGGCCGTACCCGTCGCCACCCCGGTTCGGGAAGAACTCAGCCATTCGCCACCGCCCGGCGGCCGCTGGCGGTCGAGCGCATGCGTTCGGCCAGGTCGCGGGCCAGACCGTCGCGGATGGCCAGCCGTGCCGCGGCGACCGCCGGCGGCCAGTCCTCGAACCGGCCACTGGCCACCGCCATCGCCGCGGCGTTGATGCTGATCGTCTCGGTGGGGATGTCCCCGGCCAACCCCGAGAGCACGTCGAGGAACTGGGTCAGCGTGGACTCCAGGTCATCGGCCGGCGCCACCGAGTCCAGCGTCCCCGCGCCGGAGGTGTACTTCCCGCGCGGCAACGCCTGCTCGCCACCGGGCGTGTAGATGATGTTCTCGGCGAAGCCGAGCAGCTCGTCGGCGCCGGCGTCGTTGGTGCACAGCCAGATCGTCCGGTCGGACACCGCGCCGGCGAGCTGGCGCAGCCGGGGCAGCGGCGCGGCCGCCGACACCCCGGTCAGCTGGGCGGCCACCGGCAGCCCCGCGATGAACGGCCCGACGGTGTTCAGGAACCGGCCGAACCAGCGCATGCTGGTCGGCACGATCACCCTGGCCAGCCTGGTCAGCACCCGGGGGTAGACGAACTGCCCGGCGAAGGCCAGACCGAAGCGGTCCAACGAGTCCTCGGTGTCCATGTGGGACTTGGTGAGTCCGATCCCCAGTCGTTCCAACAGGTCTATCGACCCCAGCTTGCTGGTGTAGGCGCGCGACCCGGTCTTCACCACCGGCACCCCCATCGCGGCGGCCACGAACGCCGACGCGGTGGAGATGTTGAACGTGCGTGGACCCCCGCCGGTGCCGACGATGTTGACCGCTCCCGCCCAGTGTGACGGCGCCTGCTCGCGCCGTTCGTCGAACGAGGCCAGCAGGCCGCACAGCGTGTCGTGGTCCGGGAGCCGGGTGGCCAGCGAGGAGAGCACGGCGACCGCCTCGCCGCGCTCGACCTCACCGGACTCCAACCGGTCCCAGAAGGACCGCCAGTCGTCGAGACCGACCCCGGCGCGCTGGTTCACCAGTCCTTCGAGTACCGCGCCCATGACCTCAGCTCCTGGTTGTCGTCGCTCCGGAGACCGCGATGAACTGCTCGATCGCCGCGACACTGCGGAAGTTGTCCGGGTCCAGCTCGGCGTCGCCGATCGTGAGGCTGAACTTCTCCTCCAGCCAGGTGATCAGCTTCAGCACGCCGAGGCTGTCGATGAGCCCGTCACCGAGCAGGTCGTGGTCCACGTCCAGCTCGCTGGAGTTCACGTCCGGCAGGAACTCCTCGATCAGAAACCTCTTGATTGCCTCAATATTGCTCATGACACCCTTCCTCGAGCGTTCGGCGATACATCCGGAAAACTGATGGCGTTGCGGTCGACCTTGCCGGTGGAGGTCTTCGGCAGTGGCTCGTCGACGATCCGGATCACCGTGGGGATCGCGGCCCGGGGCAGCCGCCGCGCACAGTGCTTGCGCAGCCCGAGGTTGTTCAGACCGCTGTCCGGTGCCCGCCGCACCGCGCACAGCAGTTCGCTGCCCGTCAGGTCGTCGTGCCGGGTGACCACCGCGACCTCCAGCACGTCCTGGTGCTCGATCAGCACCCGCTCCACCTCGGCCGTGTTGATCGCCACGCCGCGCACCTTCACCTGGAAGTCGCTGCGCCCCACCAGGAACACCTGACCGGACTCGTCGCGGCGGACCAGGTCGCCGGTGCGGAAGTACCGCCGCTCGTCCCAGCCGTTGGGGTGGCCGGTGAACCGGTGGTCCTGGTCGGCCCGGTTGAGGTAGCCGCCGGTCTGGAACGGGGTCGACACGTACAGCTCACCCAGCCCCGACCCGGTCAGCGCCTCACCGTCCGCGCCGACGATCGCCGAGCTCACCCCCGGCAGCGGGGTGCCGATCGGCAGCGGGCCGGTCGTGCCGGCCGTCTCCCGCTCGACCTCGTGGATGAAGCTGTCGTTGGTCTCGGTACAGCCGTAGATGTTGTACAGCCGCGCCGACGGGAACACCGCCGGCAGCTGCTCCAGGGTGCAGTCCGGCATGGCGTCGCCGGTGAACATCACGTGCTCCACCGAGTTGAACGTGCGCTCCGGCTCCTTGGCCATCACCGCGTACAGCAGCAGGCCGTAGAACATCGGCACCGCCTGGAGAACGTGCACCTCCTCGCGGGCCAGCAGGTTCAGCAGGTGGAAACCGTTGGCCGCCAACGCAGGGTCGACCAGCACCACCCGCCCGCCCCTGGCCAGCGTCGTCCAGATGTCCAGCAGGCACAGGTCGAAGTTCAGCGGTGCGTAGTTGAGCACCGATCGCCCCGGCCCGATGCCGAACGAGTCCGCCGCCCAGCCGGAGAAACGGTCCACACCGGACTGGGGGAGCGGCACGACCTTGGGCAGGCCGGTGGAACCGGAGGTGGTGAGCATGAACGAGACGTCGGTCTGGTCGACCACCCGCAGCGCCGGCGGACCGTCGGCCGGGGGGATCGAGAGCGGGTCGGCGTCGGGCACCAGCGCGTACCGGCAGCCGCCCCTGGCGAACAGGGCGGTCAGCGTCCGCTCGGCGAACGCGGGGGAGGGCAGCAGGAACCGCCGGCCGGCCAGCACACAGGCCAGCACCAGGGCGACCGCCGACGGGGACTTCTTGGCCAGCACGCCAACGGGTTCGTCCGGCCCGAGGTCGAGCCCCACCAACTGTGCTCCGGCCTTGCTGGCCATCTCGTACAGCTCGCGGTAGGAGGTCTGCTCGCCGTGCCAGAGCAGCGCCGGGGCGTTGGGCTGGGTGTCGACCTGAGCGAGAAACGCTTCCTGGAAACCGGGGACCTCTGCCATCACATACTCGCAATCGTGCCTTCGGTCACGGGTAATGCGGGCGCCTGACCAAGGGTCACCCAGCCGCCCTTCAAGGCCAGGCCCTGCGGGGTCCGGCAGCTGAAGCAGACGGTGTCGCCGCCGTCGGGCGCCAGCGTGATGTCGATCGGCTCGCCGGGACGCACCGGTGAGGAGAACCGGACACCGACCTCACGCACCAGCGACGCGTCCCCGCCGGCGTGGTGGTCGACGACCTCCTCACACACCACCGCCAGCAGGCTCATCCCGTGCGCGATGACCCCGTCGAACCCGGCGGCCCGCGCGGCGGCGTCCTCCAGGTGGATGGGGTTGGTGTCCCCGGAGGCCGCCGCGTAGCGCCGCACGTCCTCGACCGCGATCTGTCGGTTGTGGACGGTTGGCGGGTTCTTCGTGCGGTGGGCCGGGAAGGGCGGCAGCTCACCGAAGGGCTCCGGCGTGACCGCGCCGCCCAACAGGGCCCCGGTGACCAGCTCGGCGAAGGTCGCGCCGTCGGCGCCGACCAGCACCGCACGCATGGCCACCCGCACCCCGCCGGCCTCCTTGCGGGCACCGAGCAGGTCGACCTCGATGGTCACCGTCTCGCCCGGCGTGAGCAGCCGGTCGGCGCGGATCTCCTGGCTGAGGTGGACCCGCGTCGGCTCCTCGCCGTTCGGGCCGGCGGCGTCGATCTTGCCGAACGCCAGGTCGAACGCCTGGTGGGCGAGGACGAAGGTGTGCACCGGCGAGGCCTTGGGGCTGGCCCCGTCCGGCGCCGGCGAGCCGACCACCGACCGCACGGCGTCGCGGTAGGCGGCCAGTTCGCCGACGGTGATCGTGCGGACCAGCGTCGCGACCGGGGTCATGGGGTCACCACCAGACAGGCGTTGTGGCCGCCGAACCCGAAGGAGTTCGACAGCGCGGGACCGGGCGTGATGGTGCGCGGCGCGCCGGCCACGACGTCGATCTCCATCCCGGGCTCCAGCCGCTCGTGGTTGGCCGTCGGCGGGATCACCGCGTGCTGGTTGGACAGCACGGTCGCGATGGCCTCCACCGCGCCGGCCGCGCCGATCAGGTGACCGATCACGCTCTTGGTCGAGGTGACCGGCGGCCCGCCCGGCCCGAACACCTTGGCCAGCCCGTTGGCCTCGGCCCGGTCGTTCTGCTGGGTCGACGTGCCGTGCGCGTTGATGTGCGCGATGTCCGACGGTCCGAGCCCGGCGTCGGCGATCGCCGCCTCCATGGCGTTGACCGCCGCCGACCCGTCGGGCAGCGGCATCGCCAGGTGGTAGGCGTCGGCCGTGCTGCCGTAGCCGGCGACCAGGCCGTAGGTGCGGGCACCGCGCGCGTCGGCGTCGGCCTTGCGCTCCAGCACGACGAACCCGGCGCCCTCGCCCATCACGAAGCCGTCCCGGTCCACGTCGAAGGGCCGGCTCGCCAGCTCCGGCGCGTCGTTGCGCGAGGACACCGCGTTGAGGTTGTTGAACGCCGCCAGGGTCACCGGGCTCAGCGTCGACTCCGCGCCACCGGCGATCACGATGTCCGCGCGGTGGTCGCGCAGCATCAGCAGCGCGTGCCCGATGGCGTCAACGCCGCTGGCGCAGGTGGTGGCGATGGTCAGCGCCGGCCCGTGCCAGCCAAGGCGCATCGCCAGCAGCGCGGCGGCCGCGTTGGGCATGCTCACCAGCGGCAGCAGCGGGTTCACCCGGTGCGGCCCGTGCAGGAAGTAGTTGCCGACCTCGGCGTCGGTGGTCTGCCGCCCGCCCACCGCGTTGCCGACGACGATCGCCGTGCGGTGCGGGTCGGCGACCGGCTCACCGGCGTCGCGGAACGCGCTCAGCGCCGCGGTGACGCCGAACCTGGCGAACGGGTCCATTCGCCGGGACTCCTTGGGCGTGAGCAGACCGACGTCCTCCAGGCCACGCACCGCACAGCCGAACCGGGTCCCGTGGTTGCTCATGTCCACATCGGTGTCGAGGGTGGCGGCCATGGACTTGCCGGCCAGCAGCGTCGACCAGAAGTCGGTTATCGTCGACCCGGCCGGGGTGACGACCCCGGCACCGGTGATCGCGATCTCGGTTTTCCCTGCCATGTCGTCACTCCCCGATCAGCCGGCACTGGCGGGCGGCGGTGAGGAAGGCGTCGATCGCGAAGTCGATCTCCTCGCGGGTGTGCTTGGCGGTGATCGCGATCCGCAGCCTGGCCAGGCCAGGCGGCACGGCCGGGGTCATCACCGGCAGGCCGATCACGCCGGCCTTGCGGCAGGCCGTCGCGTAGTCCCAGGCGTTCTCGTCCGAGCCGACGATCAGCGGCACGACCGCGGTCTGCGAGTCGCCGGTGTTCATCCCGGCCTCGGACATGATCTGGCGGAACCGCGCGGACTCCGCCTGCGCGCGGGTCACCCGCTCCGGCTCGCGGTCGAGGATCCGCAGCGACTCCAGGGCCGCGCCGACCTGCGCCGGGGCCAGCGCCGCGGAGAACAGGAACGGGCGGGCCAGGCGCTTGAGCCACTGCAGGAACTGCTCGTTGCCCACGATCCAGCCGCCGTTGGACGGCACCGCCTTGGACAGCGTGCCGACCTTGATGTCGGCCCTGACCTCGTTGTTGAAGTGCTCCTCGATGCCCCGGCCGGTGGCGCCGATGACGCCGAGCGAGTGCGCCTCGTCGACCATCAGCAGCGCGCCGTGCCTGTCGCACACCTCACGCAGCTCCGGCAGCGGCGCGATGTCGCCGTCCATCGAGTACACGCTGTCCACGACGACCAGCCGGGTGGTGTCCGGGTCGGTGCCGGCCAGCCGCCGGTCGAGGTGGCGGGGATCGTTGTGGCGGAAGCGGGTCACCGTCGCGCCGGACAGCTGCGCGCCGTCGACGATGCTGGCGTGGTCGAGCTTGTCGAGCAGGATCGTGTCCCCGGCCCCGCACAGCGCGCCGACCGTGCCGACGTTGGCGGCGTAGCCGGAGCTGAACACCAGCGAGCTCTCCCGCCCGGTGAACTTCGCGACCTCGGCCTCCAGCTCCTCGTGCAGCGGGATGGTGCCGGCCAGGGCCCGCACGCCGGGGGTCCCGGTGCCGTACTCGTCGACCGCGGCCTTGGCGGCCTCGACCACGCGCTGGTCTCCGTTGAGGCCGATGTAGCCGTAGCCGGACATCATCAGGAGACGGTCGCCGTCGACCTCCACATAGGAACTGTCCCGCTCGGGTTTGTAGGCGACGAAGTTGTTGCGGCGACTGGGTTCCCATTCGAGTTCCGCGATTCGCCGGTTGATCGCCACAACCTTCGGCTCAAGGTGTTGCCAGGCAGCTGAAGCGTTCACATGCGTCTCCTCACCCAAGTACCACGGTCACGGCAGTTCCGATTTCTACGGGGGCGCGCGCAAGCGGGGCGCAACATCATCGGCGTCAACTCCGCCACCGGTTGCTCAAGCCATACGCGACCACAGCACAAACGGCTGCTCGCAGGGTTTATGTCGAGAGGAGGGGAAGATGCTGTCCGGATTACCGACCCCCAGGCGGCTGCCGGCGTGCTGATCCGGCTGGCGGGCCTCGTCTCGATCGAGGACGCCGGCGAGGGGAACGGCGAGGCGGCCCGCTATCTGTCGAGCGCCCAGGCCCAGGTCGCGTTCGCGCGGCTGGCCATGGAACGTGCCGGCGGCACCAGCCGTGACCAGCTGGCTGACACGGTCTGGCCGGACGGGCTGCCCGACACCTGGGCCTCGGCGCTGCGCAGCGTGGTGAGCCGCGTGCGGTCGTTCGTGGCCGGCACCGAGGACGCGGTGGTCTCCCGGGGCGGGCGCTACCTGCTGCGACTGCCGGCCGGCGCCGTGATCGACCTGGAACGCGCCGAGGCGGAGGTGGTCGACGCGGTCGCCGCGCACGCCGCCCGCGAGTTCGACGACGCGCTGCGGCTGGCCGAGTCGGCGGTGGCCTGCCTGCGCCGACCGCTGCTGCCCAACCACGACGGTGAGTGGGTGGGGGAGGTGCGCGCACGGCTGGCCGAGACGCTGGTGACCGGTTTGGAGACGGCGAGCCTGGCCGCGTCCGCGCTGGGCGACGGGCCGGGCGCGCTGCGCTTCGCCGACGAGGCCGTGCGCCGCGCGCCGCTGCGGGAGAGCACCCACCGCGCGCGGATGACCGCCCACGTGGCCGCCGGCAACCGCGCCGAGGCGATGCGCTGCTACCACGAACTGCGCGCGACGCTGGCCGACGAGCTGGGCATCGACCCGTCACCGGAGAGCCAGGCCGCCTACGTCGAGCTGCTGGGCGCCCCGGCCGAGCAGGTCCCGCAGCCCCAGGAGGCGTCCCGCTCCGGCCCGCGCGCCCCGGCGCCGTTCGTCGGCCGGCGTGGCGAGCGCGGTGCCCTGGCCCAGGCGTGGTCGCGGGCCGAGCGCGGCACCAGCCACATGGTCCTGGTCACCGGCGAGCCGGGGGTCGGCAAGACCCGGCTGGTGACCGAGGCCGCCCACCAGATCAGCCTGGCCGGCGGGGTGGTGGCGCACGCGCGCTGCGACCTGGCCCCGGCCGCGCCGTTCCAGCCGGTGGTGGAGGCCGTCGGCGCGCTGCTGGCCGCCGGGCTCGACGAGCGGCTGGCCCGCCGGGCGACCGCGCTGCGCGACACGCTGGGCACCGACCAGCCGGACCACACCCGCGCGGTCGAGCAGGCGGCCGACCTGTTCGCCAGGATCTCCCGCGAGCACCCGCTGCTGCTGATCCTCGACGACCTCGACCAGGCCGCCGACGACACGCTCGCCGTGCTGCGCCAGGTGTTCCGCCGCCGCGCCGACAGCGCGCTGCTGGTGGTGGCCACCGCCGGGTTACCGGCCCGCCGCGAGGAGCGGCTGACCACGCTGGTCCAGCAGCTCGACCAGGACGGCTGGCTCTACCGGCTGACCCTGCCCGGACTGTCCGAACAGGACGTTCGGGAGCTGGCCGACGAGGTCGTGCCGGAGCCGTTCCTGGACGAGGTGCCCGCGCCGCGTCGGCTGGTCGCCGACACCGGCGGCAACGTCTACCTGCTGCTGGAGATGCTCCAGTGGCCCTGTGAGCGTGGCAGCGTCGGCTCCCGGGCCGAGCTGTCGCCGGCCATCCACGAGTACGCCACCGTCCAGCTCACCAGCCTGGACGCCGTCCCCCGGCGGCTGCTGCGCGGCGCGGTGGTCGCCGGCCGGATCTTCGAGCTGGACCTGGTCGCCGAGGCCGCCGGGCTCGACCTGGACCGGGCGATGGACGCGCTGGACCTGTTGCTGGCGGCCGGGATCGTGTCCGAGGCCGGCCGGGGCCGCTACCGGTTCACCCACGACGTGCTGCGCCGGGCGACCTACACCCAGCTCTCCGCCGCCCGCCGCCGAGGCCTGCACGCCCGGTACGCCGAGGTCGTCGAGCGCCGCCGGGCCGGGGACCTCGGCCGCTACACCAGGGCACTGGCCCACCACCGCACCGCCGGCGCCACCGAGGGCGGCGACCAGCACGCGGTGCGCTGGGTGTGGCGGGCGGCCGCGCAGGCGGGCGGGGACGGCGCGCTGGAGGAGGCGGTGCGGCTGCACCGCGAGGCGCTGCGGCACGTGCCAGGCGAGGACGACGGGCTGCGCGCCGAGGCCGTCACCAACCTTGGCCTGGCCCAACTGGCCGCCGGGCACCGCGAGTGCGGGCAGACCCTGCTCGACGGCGCGCTGCACGCCATGCACAGCGAACGGCTGCCGGTCGCCGCGCGGGCGGCGCTGGGACTGGCCGACGCGGTCGGCAGCCGCCCGGAGCTGCGGGCCGAGGCCGCCGCGCTGATCGAGCTGCTGGTGGCCGAGGACTCCGCGCGCTGGGGCCAGCGCGGCGGCAACGACCGGATCGACGGGGTGACCCTCGGCCGGATGCTGGCCCGGCAGGTCCGGCTGGGCTCGCCGCTGGGGGCCGGCCCGGTGACCGACACCGCGCTGGCCGAGCTGACCAGGGAGCTGGGCCTGCTGGAGGGCCCGGGGATGGTCGCCCGCCGGCACACCCTGGCCGGGGAGCTGCTCACCGTGGCCACCGCGGTCGACGACGCCGACGGGCGGATCGTCGCCGCGCACCACCAGGCGATGGCCGCCGAGCTGCGCGGTGACCTCGCCGGCCGGCAGGCCGCGCTGACCACGCTGGCCGCCGCCGCGCACGCCAACCCGCTGGGTGACGCGCTGCTGCTCGAACACGCCGTGGCCGAGGCGGTCACCCGGGGCCGGTTCACCGACGCCGCCGTCGTCGCCCGCCTTGCCGGTAACGTCACCGGCTCCGGTCCCGGCTGGGCCGCGGTGTCCCCGCCGCCGGGAACCCTTGCCCAGCGCCAACTCCTGGTCGCCGGGCTGCTGCGCACCGGGCTGTGGCCCGAGCCGGGAGCGGCGCCGAGGACCGGGCCGGAGGCCGCCGAGCGGTCGCTGCGGGAGCTGGCCGGCGGGGTGCGCGGCCGGCCGCACCTGACCGTGCGGGCGTTCGCCACCGGCGCCGAGCCGCTGCCCTCGGGCGACGAGTGGGCGCACCTGATGGGCGTGCTGGCGCTGGGCGCGGTGGAGTTGGGGGACCCGACCACCGCCGAGGCGCTGCGCGCCCGGCTCGCCCCCTACGGCGGCCTGGTCTGCGGGGTCGGCTACCGCACCTTCGCCGGTCAGGTGTCCTTCCACCTGGGCCAGCTCGCCGTGGTGACCGGCGACTGGGACGAGGCGGAGAGCCAGCTGACCGACGCGGTGGCCTGGCTGACCGTGCGGGGGGCGCGGCCGTGGGTGGCGTTGGCCAAGCAGTCGCTGGCGCGGGCGCTGGCCGGCCGGGCGCGGGCGGGGGACCGGGGCAGCGCGCGGACGCTGCTCACCGAGGCGAACACGGCCCTGGTGGAGGCGGGGCTGGCGCACCGGGTTTGCGCGGTTGTTGCGTAGCCGGCCGTATACCTGAGGTGAACCAGACAAAGGGGGCACGCGATGGACCTGCGGCACTGGCTCGCCCGCGCGGTCGACGTCGTCGAACGATGGGGCGAGCGGTTCGGTCCCTACCCACGCCACCCGTCCCAACTGCTGCCCGACGCCGAGTTCGCGCCGGTGTTCGACCTGTTCGCCGCGCGGATGACGAACAACTACCCGTTCTTCCACCCGCGCTACGCCGGCCAGATGGTCAAGCCGCCGCACCCCGCGGCCGTGGTCGGCTACCTCACCGCGATGTTGTACAACCCCAACAACCACGCGGCCGAGGGCGGCCCGGCGACCACCGAGATGGAACGCGAGTGCGTGGACGCCCTGGCCGGCATGTTCGGCCTGCGCTCGGCGCTGGGACACCTGACCACCAGCGGCACCATGGCCAACCTGGAGGCCCTCTACGTCGCCCGCCAGACCCATCCGGGGCGGGGCGTCGCGTTCAGCACCGAGGCGCACTACACCCACCAGCGGATGTGTGACGTACTGGGCGTCGACGGCCACCCGGTGCCGGTCGACGCCGCCGGCCGGCTCGACGTCGACGCCCTGGAGCGGGAGCTGGCGACCGGGCGGGTCGGCACGGTCGTGGTGACCGCCGGCACCACCGGTCTCGGCGCGGTCGACCCGGTGCACGAGGTGCTGCCGCTGGCCCGCCGGTACGGCGCGCGGGTGCACGTGGACGCCGCCTACGGCGGGTTCTTCACCCTGCTGGCCCGGCCAGACGCGCCGGAGCCGATCGACCCCCGGCCCTGGCAGGCGATCGCCGGCTGCGACTCGGTGGTCGTGGACCCGCACAAGCACGGCCTCCAGCCCTACGGCTGCGGTGCGGTGCTGTTCAACGACCCCAGCGACGGGCGGCACTTCGCCCACGACTCGCCCTACACCTACTTCACCGACGCCGAGCTGCACCTGGGCGAGATCAGCCTGGAGTGCTCGCGCCCCGGTGCCTCGGCCGCCGCGCTGTGGCTGACGCTGCAACTGGTCCCGCTGACCGCCCAGGGCTTCGGCGCGACCCTGTCGGCCAGCCGCCGGGCCGCGCTGCGCTGGGCCGACCTGATCGACGCCTCCCCGGCCCTGCGGCTCTACCAGCGCCCCGAGCTGGACATCGTGACCTACTTCCCCGCCACCGCGAACCCGGCCCTGAGCGCCGTGGACGCCGCGTCGAACCGGCTGCTGCGCGACGGGATGGGCGCTGCCGAGGAACCGGTGTTCCTCAGCGTCGTGCGCGCCGACGCCGAGGCCTTCGGCCACCGCCACCCCGACCTGGTGCCCGACGCGCCCACGGCGCACGTCCTGCGCAGCGTGCTGATCAAGCCCGAGGCGGAGGCCTACCTGGATCACCTGCACGACCGGGTGCACGAACTCGCCGCCGGAGCCGACCTGCCGGCGGGACACCGCAGCGAACACACGGCGGATGGAGAGGCATTGCGATCCGAGGGTATTCACCGGGCGACCCCGACCGGAATCGTGCGGGGGACCGAGGCCGACACCGACCGGCTCGTCGACGTACTCGTCAACTCGTTCTTCACGGACCCGCTCATGCTCTGGGCGTTCCCCGACGAGACCCGGCGCGCGCAGATCCTGCCCCAGTTCTTCCTGGCGCAGCTGGAGATCTCGCTCGACTACGACGGCGTGCTCACCGACGAGCGACGCCAGGCCGCGCTGCTGTTCCTGCCACCGGGCGCGTGGGACAAGCTGGAGGCGCGCGACGAGGAGCTGACCGAACGCTTCGGTGAGCTGGCCGGCGAGTACCGGCAGGCGCTGCTGACGATCATGGGTCTCCAGGCCCACCACCACCCGGCCGGCGAGCACTACTACCCGTCCTTCGGCGCCGTGCTGCCCGACGCGCGTCGCGCCGGCACCATGGTCACGCTCAGCGGTGAGCTGCTGGCGCGCGCGGACCGCGAGCACGTCGGCGTGTACACCGAGGCCAGCTCGGTGGCCGGCGCCGCGCTGTGCCTGCGTCAGGGGTTCACGCCGGTCGGGACCGAGATCGTGCTGCCGGGCGGCCCCTCCCTTCGTCCCCTGTGGAGGGAGCCACGATGAGTGCCGCGCTTGGCGACGACCAGCTCCTGCTCTGGCCGGCGAGCCAGGTCAGGAGCGGTGCCGTGCCGGCGGAGCATCGTGGCCCGCTGAACGAGATCCTGGACTGGAGCGAGGAGTTCCTGGTCACCTCCAACCCGGCACTGGGCCGCACCGGCCCGGTCTGCCCGTACACCGCGCCGTCGCTGCGCAAGGACCTGTACTACCTGGGCGTGGCGGTCGACGACGGCGGCGGACTGGACATGCCCGCCGTGATCGCCCAGCTGCGGACCTGGCACGCGCGGCTCACCGCCGAGCTGAGCGAGGCCGACCGCGAGCTGGTGGCGTTGCTGGTGGTGCTGCCGCACCTGGACCACACGGACTCCACCGAGCTGGACGAGTTGCAGCGCAAGGCCAAGGACGAGTTCGTCGCCGAGGGCCTGATGATCGGCCAGTTCCACCCGGTGTGCCCGGAACCGGGCCTGTGGAGCAGGACGTTCCGGCCGTTGCGTTCGCCGATCCCGTTGCTGGCCGTGCGTCAGCTGCTGGTGTTCGACCTGCCTTTCCTGGAGTCCGAGCCGCACCTGGAGCGCTATCTGACGCGGTTCGCCGACACCATTCCGGCGAGAATGCGCAACCAGATCGTCGCCAGAATGACCAACAACAACCATCTGGACGTCGCCTGAGTTCCGGCCGGGCGGGTTGTGCGTTTCGCCGCCCGGCCGGTTTCTCAGGCGGGGGTCCAGACGTCGGTCTGGGCGGTCGCCTTCACGTAGTCGGAGAAATCCCGGGGCGCCCGCCCGAGCGCCCGTTCGATTCCGTCGGTGAGCCGGGCGTTGTGCCCGTCGAGGGTTTCGGTGAACAGCCCGATCAGCAGGTCGGCCGAGGCCGGCGGCACCCCGGCGGCCACCGCCCCCTCGCGGTAGGCGTCCATGGTGACCGGCAGGTACCGGACATCGCGCCCGGTGGCCCGCGCGATCTCCAGCGCGGTGTCGGCGAAGGTGAGCAGCCGCGGTCCGGTCACCTCGTAGAGCTGGCCGGTGTGCCGGTCGTCGGTGAGCGCGGCGACCACCACGTCGGCGATGTCGTCGACGTCGACGAACGGCTCGGGGATGTCGCCGGCAGGCAGGGCGATCACCCCCGACCGGACCGCGTCGAGCAGGAAACCCTCACTGAAGTTCTGCGTGAACCAGGCCGCCCGGACGATGGTCCAGTCCGCGCCGCTGTCGCGCAGCAGGTCCTCGGCGCGTTCGGCCTCGTGCTCACCGCGGCCGGAGAGCAGGACCAGCCGCCCGACCCCGCAGCGCACCGCCAGTTCGGTGAACGCGCCGATGGCGTCGGCGGCCCCGGGGAAGGCGATGTCGGGGGAGTAGACGACGTAGGCGGCGTCCGCGCCGGCCAGAGCCGCGTGCCAGGTGCGCGGTTCCCGCCAGTCGAACGGCGGGGTGGTGGTGCGGGAGGCGCCGCGCACGGCGACGTCGTGGGCGAGCAGGCGCGGGACAATTCGCCGTCCGGTTCTGCCGTTCGGCTGGAGTACCAGGATTTCCCGTGTCATGTTCCCACCCTGTCAGCGAAGGGGGATACGCAGAACACGTCCGGTTCCCGGGCAGACGCCGCAGTCGCTGACATAGGCGTTGTCGCCGCTGATCAGCAGGCCGGCCGGCCCGGTGAGATCGGTGGTAACGATCTGGTGTTTCCCGTCGCGGCCGACCTTGATCAGCGCGCCGGTGAGATCTCCGGTGAACAGGCCGGCGTGGGAGATCTCCCGGACGTAGCGATTGCCGCGCCGGTCGAAGCTGGCGAACACGGCGACGAGCGCCGGTTTCGACCTGGCTCCAGTGAACATGTCGATCCTTCCCCAGGCTGAAGTCCGATGTGGACTGTAGGTTCAGGCCGGTACGCGACTCGCCTTCGCCTTGGCCCTGGCGCGTGCCGGCTTGATGTTCAGCCACCAGTAGGCGATCGCCAGGTTCACCATCCAGCCGAGCCAGAAACCACCCAGCGGGAAGAACACGTCCGGCGAGTCCGGCACGCCAGGGATCGCCGGCACACCCACCGCGATGACGCGGCCGGTGGCCAGACCCATGGCGGTCGCGAAGCTGTAGATCATCCAGCGGCGGTGCTCCCGGGTGTCGCGCGCCCGGCCGGCCAGATAGCCGCGGATCGTGAAGAACAGGCCGAGCGAGGCCCAGACCGTGGCACCGGAAGCGCCGATCAGGTTCAGCTCACCCATCGGGACGACGACCAGGGCCAGCACACAGGTCGGGATCATGCCGGCGAACACGTAGGTCCGGCCGCTGATGCGGTGGATCTTCGGGCGGTTCCGGCGGATCCTCGGCCACAGCTGCAGACAGACCGTGAACAGCGTGATCGTGCCGAACAGGATGTGGCCCAGCAGGATCGGGTAGTGCAGCGCGATCTGGGCGTTGATCGGGATGATCGAGGTGCTCGGGTCGAGGGTCACGTACGGCGGCAGGGAGGCGGCGAGGAACGCCACCACCAGGACGACCAGGGCGATGAGGCCCTTGGGGCGTTTGGGGCGGCGTTGTGGCCGAGGCGCGGTCACCGGTGTCTGCCGGTGGTCCAGGGTGTTCGACACGATCGGCTCCTCTGGCGGTGGCTGGGCGGCTTGTCCAGGGTCGCAGTCGGATTTGTCTGGCCCCAGGGAATTGTTCACGTCGTCCGGTATGAATTTTTCATGGTCGTGTCGCTGTTTCCTGGGGAAACGAACAGGGCGGGCTCGCATGCCGGTGCACGCGGGCCCGCCCTGGGGTTCGACTGCGGCTCAGGTTATGGCCACGCCGCCGTCGACGCTTACCACCTGGCCGGTGATGCAGTCGCCGTCCAGGAACAGACGCAGGCTGGCGGCCACTTCCTCGGTCGTCGGGAACCGGGGAATCGGGGACTTCTCCAGGATGTTCGCGGTCACCGCGTCGGACAGGCCGCTGGTCATGGCCGTTTCCATGAAACCCGGCGACAGCGCGTTGACCGTGACACCCCGGCGGCCGACCTCCGCCGCCAGTGACCTGGTGAAGCCGATGATGCCCGCCTTGGACGCCGAGTACGCGGTCTGGCCGGACGAGGCGATCAGACCGGACGGGGACACGATGTTGATGATGCGGCCCCACCGCTTGCGCAGCATGCCCCCGACCGCGGCCCTCGACGTGTGGAACGTGCCGAGCAGGTTCGTCCGGATGACCTCGTGCCAGTCCTCGGGGGACTGCATGGCCATCAGGGCGTCCTTGCGGATACCACCGTTGTTCACCAGGACGTCGATCGGGCCCAGTTTCTCCGCGATCTCGGCGTTGAGGGCGACAACGGCCTCCCAGTCACCGACGTCGCCGGTGACCACGACGGACTCGTTCTCCAGCTTGTCCGCCACGGCCAGCGCCGCGTCCTTCGAGCGGTTGTAGTGCACCGCCACCCGGCAACCCAGCCCGTCCAGCTCCATCGCCAGCGCCTGGCCCAACCCGCCGGACGCGCCCGTGACGAGCGCGACCGGCTGATCGGGCCGAACACCAGCCGCCTTTTTACTCACGACGCCCCCTCGCAGGCTCGGTGGCGCCGCTCGCGGTCGCCCTGTGTTCGATGGTTCGCTCCGCAAGCTCCGCTCACGACTGTTCGCCTCCCCATTTCAGGAGTACGGACCCCCAGGTCATGCCCGCGCCGAAGCCCGCGAGCAGCAGCAGGTCACCGTCGTTGATCCGGTCGGCCTCCAACGCCTCGGTCAGTGCGATCGGCATCGACGCCGACGCGGTGTTGCCGTACTTCTCGAGGTTGGTGATCAGCTTGTCCGGGTCGAGACCGGTGTGGTTGAGGATCGAGTTGATGATTCGGATGTTCGCCTGGTGCGGCAGGATGTGGTCGATCTCGTCAGGGTCGATCTTGGCCTGCTCGAGCGTCGCCCGCACCGAACGCACGGTGAACCGCACCGCGTTCAGGTAGATCTCGTTGCCCTTGATCTCCGAGTAGTGCAGGCCCTGGCGGACCGTCTCCTCGGTCGTGGGCATCCGGCTGCCGCCGGCCTGGATCTTGAGGCTGCCGGTGCACTTGCCGTCGGCACCCAGGTTCCAGGCCTGCAACCACTTGTCCGGTGTCGGGGTGAGCACGACCGCGCCCGCCCCGTCACCGGCCAGGATCCCGAGATCCCTGTCCTGCGGATTGATCGTCAGCGAGTGGGTGTCCGAGCCGATCAGCAGGATCGGCCTCGGGTCCAGGGTCATCAGGCCGGCGGCCGTGATGAGCCCGTACACGAAACCCGAGCACTCCGCGTTGACGTCGTGCGCGCTCCCGGCGACGCCGAGGTCGTGTTGCACGAACGCCGACGTCGCCGGGGAGAGCTGCTCGGGAGTGGCCGACGCGACGATCAGGTGAGCGATGTCCTCACCGGTCAGCCCGGCCTTCTCGAGCGCGCGGCGGCCGGCTTCCACCGCGAGGCTGGCGGTCGTCTCCCCCGGGGAGACGAACCGCCGCTCACGGATCCCGCACCTGCTGACGATCCAGTCCTCGTCCACGCCGAACCGCTCGGCGATCTCGATACTGGTCACCACGCGCTCGGGCAGTGCCTTGCCCCAACCGGTGATCTGGAAGCCAGTCACGGCCGTTCTCTAGTTCTGAGCCGAGGTCTGGGAGACCAGCGCCTGGATCCGACCGTGCACGACCCGCAGGGTCGTGGTGTCGTCCATGTCACTGAACAGCGACTCGTCCGCGGGGATGTGCGGGTAGTTGGACTGGAAGCTGTACAGCCACTCCATCAGGTCGAGCGAATCGACGTCGGAGATCTTCTGCAGCGCCGCGTCGACATCGATCGACTCCGCCCCCGATACATCCTGCAACTGGGTCGCCAGTTCCTCGACGGTGGGCAGTTCCATGAGCGTGGCTCCTCTCGACTGTGGGGTCCGCATGTCGTGGTTGACAGGTAATCGCCACCAGCGCAACGGGAGCGCAATCGCCGGCGGCCCGCGCTCGTTCTTGCGGGACTGTTGCGGTCGACACGATTACCTCGTCCGCGACAGGTGAGGTGTTTTGCAGGCCCCGCGGAGCATGAGGAGAAATGAGGCGAGAATGACCACGCTCGATCACAAGCCGGTGAACCCCGAGGTCGACGCCATCCGTCACCACTACGAGGTGGGCAACGACTTCTACCGCCTCCTGCTGGGGCCGGCCATGATGTACTCCGGCGGCTACTGGAACGAGGGCGAGGACCTGCGGGCCGCCCACGACGAGGCCCAGTACCGCAAGCTGGACGCGTTCATCACCAACGCCAACGCCGTCGGCGCCGACAAGGTCCTCGACATCGGCAGCGGCTGGGGCACGATGCTCGACCGCGCCACCACCACGCACGGCGTCAAGAAGGCCGTCGGTGTCACGCTCAGCCGCACCCAGAAGGAGTTCGTCGACTCCCTGGGCAACGACAAGATCGAGATCAAGGTGGAGAGCTGGGAGGACCACCGCACCGACGAGCCCTACGACGCCGCCTTCTGCGTCAACGCGCTGGAGCACTTCGTGCTCGCGTCGCTGCCGCCCAAGGAGCGCGTCGGCCGGTTCCGCGCCTTCTTCAAGCAGTGCCACTCGCTGATCAAGGTCGACGGCCGCCTGGTGCTGCACATGATGACCATCGAGCAGCCCAAGCTCAGCCGCCGGCTCATCGACGACCTGAAGTTCCTGCAGCGCGAGGAGTTCCAGGGCTGCTACATCCCGCACACCAACGAGCTCGTCCAGGCCGCCGAGAGCCTGTTCGAGATCATCGAGATCCGCAACGAGCGGGAGACCTTCAGCCGGGCCTGCCGGGCGTGGCTGGCCAACCTGGCCGACCGCCGGGACGAGGCCGTCGCCATGCAGGGCGAGGAGGTCGTGCAGCGGTTCGAGCGCTACCTGGACATCTTCGCGTACACCCTCGAGGACAAGATCTTCAACAACTTCCGCATCGTGCTGTCGCGCAACGCCTGAGGAGGCTCCCATGACGATCACCGATCCAACACTGGGCGACGTGCGCCAGGCCGGCGGTGGCGGGAACCGTGTCCCGCACGTCCGGGTGGCCATCATCGGCGCCGGGTTCTCCGGCCTCGGGATGGCCATCCGCCTCCTCAAGTCCGAAGAGGACGACTTCCTGATCTTCGAGCGGGCCGGCCAGGTCGGCGGAACCTGGCGGGACAACACCTACCCCGGCGCCGAGTGCGACGTGGCCGCCCTGCTCTACTCCTACAGCTACGCCCAGCGCACCGACTGGCAGAGCACCTACGGCAAGCAGCCCGAGCTCTACGCCTACCTCAACGACTGCGCCGACAGGTTCGGGGTGCGGCCCTACATCCGGTTCAACCACGAGTTGGTCTCCGCGCGCTGGGACGAGAACGTCCGGCGCTGGGAGATCGAGACCAGCCAGGGCTCCTACACCGCCCAGGTCCTGGTCACCGGCAGCGGCTACCTGTCCGACCCGGTCGTGCCCGACATCAAGGGCATCAGCGGTTTCCAGGGCAAGATCTTCCACTCGTCCACCTGGGACCACGACTACGACCTCGACGGCAAGCGGGTCGCGGTCATCGGCACCGGTGCCTCGGCGCTGCAGTTCGTGCCCAAGATCCAGCCGAAGGTCGGTCAGCTGGACATCTACCAGCGCACGGCCGCGTGGATCGGCCCCAAGAGCGACAAGCCCAACGGGAAGTTCCGGCAGTGGCTGTTCCGCAACGTGCCGGGCGTGCAGGGCTTCCGCCGCGGGTTCAACCAGTGGGGCCGTGAGGTGCTCGCGTTCCTGCTCGGCAAGCCGCAGATCGCGGCCAAGACCGTGCAGGGCATGTTCGTCAAACACCTCAACAAGAGCGTGCCCGACCCGGAGCTGCGCGCGAAGCTCACCCCGGACTTCACCATCGGCTGCAAGCGGATGCTGTTCTCCAACACCTACTACCCGGCGATCCAGCAGCCCAACGTGGAGCTGGTCACCGACGGGATCAGCGAGGTGCGGGCCAACTCCATCGTGACCGCCGACGGCCAGGAGCGGGAGATCGACGCGATCATCCTGGGCACCGGCTTCGCGGCCACCGAGCGGCCGATCGCCCGCCGGGTGATCAACGACCGGGGCGTGTCGCTGGCCCAGACCTGGGAGGCCGGCGGGATGGCCGCCTACCGGGGCACCACGGTCGCCGGGTTCCCCAACCTGTTCATGCTGCTCGGTCCGAACACGACCCTGGGCCACTCGTCGCAGACGGTGATGATCGAGGCGCAGGTGCGTTACGTCGCCGACGCCCTGGCGAGCATGGGCAAGCGTGGACTGTCCAGTGTGTCGGTCCACCAGGACGCGCAGATCGCCTACAACGAGTCGGTCCAGGAGCAGCTCAAGACCACGGTCTGGAACTCCGGCCAGTGCGCCAGCTGGTACCTCGACGACAACGGCAACAACCCGTCGATCTGGCCGTCGTTCACCTGGAAGTTCCGCAAGCAGCTCAAGAAGTTCGACCTGTCCGCCTACCAGGTGACGACGCTGTCCGGCGCCGAGTACGTCACCGCCGCGCAGCGCTGAACGGGGCACGCGACATGAACAAGAACGTCACGTTCACCAGACGCAACGTCCTCAAGCGGATCACCGTCGGCGCGGCGGTGGTCGGCTGGAGCACCGCCAGCGGCGAATGGGCCGTGGCCGGCGCCGACACCACCGGTGTGGCGCGCCTGCCGAGGCTGGACGGCACCCTGGTCACCGACCCGGCCGTGCTGACCCGGTTCAGCCACGACTTCGGCCACCTGGTCACCGAGAGCCCCTGGGCGGTCCTGCGGCCCGGCTCGGTCGGCGACATCGTCGAGATGGTCCGCTACGCGCGGATCAACGGGCTCACCATCGCGGTGAACGGGCAGGGCGGCAACGGCGCCGACGACCTGGAGTCGCACTCCAACTACGGTCAGGCCGCGGTGCCCGGCGGGATCTCGATCGACGCCAAGAGCCTGTCCACGATCCACAGCATCGGCGCGAACTCCGCGTGGGTGGACACCGGGGTGACCTGGGCGCAGCTGATCGACGCCACGCTGCCCCGCGGTCTGATGCCCCCGTCGCACACCGACTACCAGCACCTGTCGATCGGCGGCACGCTCAGTGTCGGCGGGGTCGGCGGCCAGGTGCAGAAGTACGGCCTGCAGGTCGACACGGTCAGCGAGATCGAGATCGTCACCGGCCGGGGCTACGTCGTGCGCGCCTCGGCCAGGGAGAACGCCGACCTGTTCAACGCCGCGCTCGCCGGCGGCGGCCAGGTCGGCATCATCACCAAGGCCAGGGTTCGGCTGGTGGCGGCGCCGGCGCGGGCCGCGCTGTTCAGCCTGTACTACGACGACCCGGCGGTGTACTTCGCCGACCAGGAGAAGCTGCTGCGCGACGGCCGGTTCGACTACCAGGCCGGTGGCCCGGTGCGCAACGCCGAGGACACCGCGTGGCGGTACCTGATCGACGTGGTGGCCTACCACGACGGCACGCCGCCCGACCGGGCCGCGCTGCTCGCCGGGCTGCGTGACGACCGCGCCTCGGCGACCTTCGACGACCTGCCCTTCCGCGACTGGGTGTTCCGCCTGGACGCCATCGAGCAGGCCGCCAAGGAGGGCGGGTTCTGGGACCAGCCGCACCCGTGGCTGTCGCTGGTGCTGCCCCGCTCGACGGTCGCCGAGTTCACCCGGCAGGTGATGGCCGAGCTGACCTCGGCCGACCTGGGGGTCGGGTTCTCGTTCCTGTACCCGTTCCTGACCTCGAAGCTGACCAAGCCGCTGTTCAAGGTGCCCGACGAGCCGGTGGTCTACCTGTTCGACCTGCTGCGGCTGCCCTTCCCGGACGACCCGGGAGTGGCCGGCATGCTCGCCCAGAACCGCCGGTTCTACGACCTGGCGGTCTCCCTGGGCGGCACGCGGTACCTGATCGGGGCCATCCCCGACATGACACCCCGCGAGTGGCGCGGGCACTTCGGAGGTGACTGGTTCCGGCTGGTCGCCGCCAAGCGCGCCTACGACCCCGACCACGTGCTCACCCCCGGCCAGGGTTTCTTCGGCTAGCTCGACCTTGAGAGGAGTGGCCAGATTGAGTGGCTTCGACATCATCGACACCGCGTTCGTCGACACCTCGCCGGACGTCGTGTGGAAGGAACTGGTCGCCGAGCTGAGCGGCGGCGCCGGCTGGTGGGTCCCGAAGAACACCTTCGAACCCGGACCGGTCTCCCCCGACGAGGTCGGCGGGGAGACGCTGGTCACGGTGCACCCCCGGGGTGTGGGAACGGGCGGCCCGAAGCTGCGCTTCCTGGCCCGCACCACCGAGGTCGAGCCGGGCCGGCGGCTCAAGGCGGACTACGTGTCCGGCGCGTTCCTCGGCACCTGCGAGTTCCTGCTGGAACCCGCCGCCGGTGGCCGCCGCACCCGGCTGTCCATGCACTTCAAGGCCGAGCCCAAGGGCATAGCGAAGGTCCTGGGCAAGGTCGCCGACGTCGGCCTGGAGCACTCGCAGGCCACCAGGGCGGCGTTCATCCGGCTCAACCAGCTCGTCGGCGCCGGTGACCCGGTCGGCGAGGACGGTGCCGTGCGCACCGTGCGGACCAGCGACGGAGCCCAGCTCGCGGTGTCGGTGTTCGGTCCGCCGGCCGGCGAGGGCACCGGGACGGTCGTGCTGTCGCACGGCTGGGCGGCCGGGCGCAAGGCGTGGCTGGGGGTCGCCGGGCGGCTGGCCGGCCAGGGCGTCACCGTCTACGCCTACGACCAGCGCGGCCACGGCGACTCCACCCTGGGCAGCGAGCCGATCTCCATCGAGCGGCTCGGTGACGACCTGGCCACCGTGCTGGCCGCGGTGGACGCACGGGACGCGGTCGTCGCCGGGCACTCCGGCGGGGGCTTCGCGGCGATGTCCTACGCGATCAACCACGCGGCGGACGCGGCGACGCGGCTCGGCGCGCTGGCCCTGGTCGCCACGGCCGCGCACGACCAGGACACCCCGGACGGCGAGGTCCGCCTGATGGGCAACCCGGTCTTCAGCTGGGCGGTGGCCCGGGGCCCGCTCGGGCGCCGGATGCTGGGCCAGACGATGGGCCCCAAGCCGGAGCCCGCCGCGCTGGAGGCCAACCGCCGGCTGTTCGCGGCCACCCCCCGCCAGGTGCGCGCGGACTGCTTCCGGTCCTCGCGCGGGATGGACCTGCGGGAGGGTCTGCGTTCGGTCGAGGTGCCGGCGGTCGTGCTGGCCGGTACCGCCGACACCGTGATCGACCCCGAGCTGGGCAGGGTGGTGGCCGCCGAGCTGCCCAACGCCCGGTACGAGCAGCTGGCCGACAAGGGCCACATGCTCCCGCTGGAGGCCCCCGACGCCGTCGCCAAGGCCATCGCCAGCCTCGTCACCGGGTAGCCGCCACGGCACGCCCGGTCACCGATGCCGCCTCATGGCAGGCTGTCAGGCACCCAGTGGGTAAGGAGACCTCCGCCGATCCTCGGCGGAGGTCTCCACTTGGGATGGTCAACGCATCGGTCAGGGGAGTGGGAATGGACATCGTGCGGATCGCCGCGCTGGTCGCGGCGACTGTCACCACAGGACTGGTGACAGGAGTGTTCTACGGGTTTCAGGTATCGGTACTGATCGCGCTGCGCGAGGTCGACGACCGGACCTATGTGGACGTCAACCAGCGGATCAACCGGGTGATCCAGAACCCGAAGTTCTTCCTGTCGTTCCTGGGCTCGGTGGTGTTCAGCGCGGCGGCGATGGTGCTGATGTTCGGCGGCGACCGGGGTTCGGTGCTGCTGCCGGCCGCGATCGGTTTCGGGCTCAACCTGGTGGCGTTCATGGTCACCGGCGGCGGCAACGTGCCGCTCAACCGGCAGCTCGACGAGGCCGGCGCGGCCACCGACCCGGCGGTGGCGCGTCAGCGGTACGAACGCCCGTGGACGCGGCTGAACAACGTCCGCGGCTGGTTGCACGTCGGCGCGTTCGGTGCCCTGTGCTGGGCGCTGATCGCCTACGGCGCGGTGTAGGAGGGCCACGGTGACCGCACTGATCGCCAGCATCCTGCCGGTCGGGGTGCGGTACGCCGAGGCGTTCGACGACGCGGTGCCGGCGCCGTTGTTCCCGGCGGAGGAGCGGCTGCTGACCGGGGCGAAGGCCAAACGCCGGGGGGAGTTCGCGACCGCGCGCCGCTGTGCGCGCGATGCGTTGGGGGAGCTGGGAATCGCGCCGGCACCGCTGTTGCGCGGGCCGGGTGGCGCGCCGGCCTGGCCGCCGGGGGTGCTGGGCAGCCTCACTCACTGCGCCGGCTATCGTGCCGCTGTCGTCGCGCGGTGCGAGCGGGTGCGCGTGCTCGGGATCGACGCCGAGCCGGCGATTCCGTTGCCCGACGGCGTTCTCGGGTTGGTGACCTCGCCCGGTGAGCGCGCGGCGCTGGCCGCGCTCGCCCCGGGCGTGCACTGGGACCGGTTGTTGTTCTGTGCCAAGGAAGCTGTCTACAAGGCATGGTTCCCGATTACCGGAACCTGGTTGGGTTTCCGTGACGCCACGGTGGAGTTCGACTCCACCGGCGCTTTCCGCGCGGTGGTGCGCGCGCCCGGCGGACCGGGTGGTTTCACCGGTCGCTGGCTGGCCGGCGACGGGTTGCTGCTGGCCGCCGTCACCGCATGAGGATTTCACATCGCCGACCGTGTCCTGTTCCCTGGTTTGGCCTTCGCCGACCTGTGATTCTGTGCGCAGCAAAGGGTTTCGACAGCACAGACACTGACAGCGCGGAACACGGGAGGTGTCCGGATGACACCACACGCGGTGGTCGATGTGGCCGCGACGGCGGCGAGGTCCCGACCGGACCCCCGCGAGACGGCCGTCCTGCTCTCCTGCCAGGGAATGCGGGTGTCGGTCGACGGCACGGTTCTGGTCGACGACGTCTGGTTCGAGGTGCGGGCGGGGGAGATCTTCGGTCTGACCGGTGCCGAGGGCAGCGGCAAGAGCACTGTGCTGCACGCCGTGTGCGGGTTGCTGCCCACTGACGCCGGCATGGTGCTGCTCGACGGGCACCGGCTCGACTCGGTGATGTCGCCGGTGCGCACCGGCCTGGTGGGACACACGTTGCAGGAGGCGGCCGTGCTGCCCTGCGCGACCGTACTGGAGAACCTGGAGTTCTGGGCCAGGATCCACGGCAGCGAGCTGGCCGGTGAGGCCCTGGCGGTCACCGGGCTGATCGACAACGCCGACGCGCCGGTCGACCGCGCCCCGCTGGGCGTGCGCCGCGCGCTGGGCCTGGCCGTCGCACTGCTGGCCGACCCCCGGCTGCTGGTGGTCGACGAGCTGACCGCCGGGGTCGACCGGCCCGACGCCGAGCGGCTGCTGGGCATCGTGCGCCGGATCGGCGCCCAGGGCCGGTCGGTGCTCTACGCCGGCCGCGCCGCCGAGGACGTGCGGGCGGTGTGCGACCGGGTCGGCGTGCTCGACCACGGCCGCCTGGCCGCCGGCGGTGCTCGCCGCCCCGCGGCCTGAGGCCGTCCACTGTAGACGAGAAAGGGTGAGGTCCGTGCGTGTGCTGGTGATCGGAGCGACCGGGGTACTCGGCCGCGAGGTGGTACCCGCGCTGCTGGCCGACGGCCACCACGTGGGCGGAATGGCCAGCGGCCGTCACCGGCTACCGGCGATCGGTGCCCTGGGCATCGACCCGGTGGCCGCCGACGTGTTCGACGCCGACTCGCTGGTGCCGGTGTTGCGCGAGTACGACGCGGTCGTCAACGTGGCGACCAGGGTCCCGGTCGGCCGGCGGCTGATGCGCAACCGCAACTGGGCCGACAACGACCGGCTCCGCGCCGAGGGCAGCCGCGCGCTCGCCCGCGCCGCGCTGGCCGCCGGCGTCGGCGTGCTCGTCCAGGAGGGCGTGTCGCTGGCCTACGCCGAGGGCGGGGACACCGTGCTCGACGAGCGCGCGCCGCTGGACCCGGTCGGCCCGACCCGCGCGTCGGTCGCCGCGCACGTCAACGCCGAGACCTTCGCCGGCGAGGGCCGATCCGCCGTCCGGCTGCGGATCGCCACCGTGCACGGCGACGACCCGATCAGCCGCTGGATGATCAACGGCGCCAAGGGCCGTGGCCCCGCCTACTTCGGCGACCCGGACGGCTGGCTCACCGCCATCCACCCCGCCGACGCCGCGTCCGGGATCGTCGCCGCGCTCACCGCGCCCAGCGGCGTCTACAACCTCGGCGCCACCCCGATCCGCAAGCGCGAGTTCGGCGCGGTGATCGCCGAGGTCGCCGGGGCCGCCAAGGCCCGGACCCTGCCCGGCGTGCTCACCAGGGGCTTCCTGGCGATCCTGGCCAGGTCCCAGCGGCTGAGCTCGGCCAGGTTCAGCGACCTGACCGGCTGGCAGCCCAAGCGCACCGAGCCCGCGGTGGACTGGTTCCCCGCCTGGTAGGAGGCAGTGCATCATGGCAACGCTTGACGTGAACCCGGCCGCCACGGCCGGCTCCCTCCCCCCGGGGCCGACGACGTCGAGAGTCGTCCAGACGTTCCTGTACACGGTGGCCCGCAGCACCTTCTACGCCAACCTCCAGCGCCGCTACGGCGACACCTTCACCATGCGGATCACCGGCGGGCGCAACGTCGTCGCGGTCACCAGGCCCGAGCACATCCGGGAGGTGTTCACCGGGCCGTCGGACGTGTTCCACGCCAGCGACGCCAACAAGATCCTGCTCTCGGTGGCCGGCGAGAACTCGCTGCTGCTGCTCGACGGCGACCCGCACCTGAGGGCCCGCAAGCAGCTCATGCCGGCGTTCAACGGCGCCGCGCTGCGCGGCTACGGCGACATGATGACCGAATTGGCCGTCGCCGAGGTGGCGAGCTGGCCGATCGGCACGACGTTCCCGGTGCACCGCCGGCTGGCGGCGGTGACCCTGGAGGTCATCCTCAAGGTCGTGTTCGGCATGGTCGACGGCGCCCGGCTGACCCAGCTGCGGGACCTGATCGCCAAGATCTCCAACGTCGGCCCGCTGACCTTCCTCGGCTGGGCCTACCCGAACCTGGAGCGCTACTGGCCGTGGAAGCGCAACCGGGAGAACCTGCTGGCCGCCGACCGGCTGCTCTACGCCGAGATCGCCGAGCGGCGGGCGGCCACGGACCTGTCCGGCCGGGGTGACGTGCTGTCCCGGCTGATCGACTCGGACGAGACCGAGGTGTCCGACGTTGAGCTGCGCGACCACATGATCACCCTGTTGATCGCCGGCCACGACACCACCTCCACCGCGCTGGCCTGGACCTTCCACGAGCTGGCGCGCCGCCCCGACGTCCAGCGCGCCGCCCAGCACGCCGCCGACAGCGGCGACGAGGAGTACCTGCTGGGCGTGCACAAGGAGGTCATGCGGCTGCGGCCGGTGGTGCAGAACGTGGGCCGCCGGTTGCAGCGCGACGCCGACGTCGCCGGCTACCAGCTGCCCGCCGGCACGATCGTCGCGCCGATCATCTCCGAGGTGCACCGCAATCCCGGCGTGCACGACGACCCGGAGGAGTTCCGCCCGGAGCGGTTCGTCGGACGCAACCCGGCGGCCAGTACCTGGATCCCGTTCGGCGGCGGGGTGCACCGCTGCATCGGCGCGGGGTTCTCGTTGCAGGAGTCGGCGGTGGTGCTCGGCGAGGCGTTGCGCCGCTACGACATCCACGTCACCCGGCCGGCCCCGGAGCGGCCGACCTCGCGGCACGTCACCCAGATCCCGGCCAAGGGCAGCCTGATCGTCGTGACCCCCCGGCGGCCGAGGTGAGCGCCCCGGCCGCGCCCGGGTCCTGGCGGGTTCTGAGCACCGGAGACCAGGAAGAGGTTGTACTGGCATGCGACTTCCCCACGCCCATCCGACCCGAGGCCACGTTCGCCGACCTCGCCTCGCGGCTGCGTCCGGCCCGTACGGTGTGGGAGGCGCTGCCACCCCCGGCCGGCGCCGAACGCGGCTGGTCCGCGCGGGACTACCTGGCCGGGTGGCTGGACGGGCTGCCGGCGACGGGAGCACGGATCAGCGCGGTGCTCGGGTTCTGTGCCGGGAGTGTGTTCGCGGCCGCCGTCGCCGACCGGGTCGCCCGGTGGCAGGCCGACGCCCCCGAGCTGGTGCTGTTCGACCCGGAACGCCCGACCGCCGGCGCGCTGTACGCCCAGTACCACCGGGGCGCCGAGCTGTTCGGCTCGGTGCTCTCCCCGCAGGAGGTCGCCGACGTGTTGCGCCGGGGACAGGAACTGTTGCACGCCAACGACGACGTGCAGGTCTTCGGGCCCGCGCTCAGCGAGCTGTACGTGTCGGCCGGTGACACCGCGTTCGAACGGGTCGGGCTCGACCCGGTGCGGCGCGCCGAGCTGTCGGCCACGTTCACCTCGTTCGTGAACTGGGTCGTGGCGGCCGACCAGCTCGACCCCACCCCGGCGTGGGCGCGGGCGACCGTGGTCGGCTCGGCGACCAGGGGCGGCACCGACCTCGGTGGCCGGGAGCTGCGTGTCGACGTCGAGCACGTCGACCTGTTGCGGGCCGACGCCGTGGCCGGCGTCCTGTCCGGCTTACTCAGCCCGGTGCCCAACGGCTGAGGGCACCGTCCGGCGAAGGAGACCGCCGTGGAACACGACAACCTGGCCACGAACAACGAACAATCCCTGTGGCTGCTGGAAAGATGCGTTCCCGGGACGGGGGTCAACAACGTCCCCTTCGCGTTCCGCGTCGCCGGCGGCCTGCGCCGTGACGTCCTGGCGACGGCACTGGGCCACGTCCTCGATCGGCATCCGGTGCTGCGCAGGCGTTTCCTGGTCGAGGACGCCCGGCTGGTCATCTCGGCCGGCCAGCCGGACACGGTCGACCTGGAGGACATCACCGGCGAGGTCACCGAGTTCGCCACCCGCCCGTTCACCGTGGACGGTGGGTCGTTGCTGCGGGTCGGTGTCGCCGGCGAGCTGGTGTGCGTGGTGGCCCACCACCTGGTGTTCGACGCCCTGTCGGCGTTCCTGTTCGGCGCGGACCTGGCCGCCGCCTACGACGCGGTCCTCGCCGGCACCCCGCTGCCCGCGCCCGCGCCGGCGCCGGCCAGGACGGCCGCCTCGGGTGGCGAGTTCTGGCGCCGGCACCTCGACGGGTTCGACCCGGCCGGACTGGCACTGGGCATCGCGACCCGCGAGGCCACCACCTGGACGCTGGCCGGCGCGCAGGTCACCCACGAGCTGACCCCGGAGATCGCCAACGTCATCACCCGGCTGCGCAAGTCGCTGCGCGCCCCCGACGGGGTGCTGCTGCTCGCCGCCTACTACCTGCTGCTGGCCCGCCACGGCGCCGGCCCTGACCTGGTCGTCGGCGCCCCGTTCACCACCCGCGACGAGTCAACGGCGAAGGCGGTCGGCTTCCACGTCAACGTCGCGCCGCTGCGGGTGTCGGTCGACGAGCGGGCGAGCTTCCGCGACCTGACCCGCCGGGTGCGGGAGGTGTTCCTGGCGGGGCTGGAGCACCGCGCCGAGCAGGTCGAGGTCCCGGCCGATCGGCCGGCGGTGTGGCGCAACCCGGTGTTCCGGCACGTGTTCAACTACGTCCCGGTCGGCGCGGCGACCACGTTCGAGTTCGGCGGCGCCCCGGCCGAAGTGGTCCAGCTGGACGCCGCCTACAGCAAGTTCGACCTGGAGTTCTTCCTGCTCGCCTCCCCCGAGCGGCTGGCGCTGCGCGCGGTGTACGCCACCGAGGTGCACGACGAGGCCGACGTCGTGGCCCTGCTGGAGCGCTACGAGCACCTGCTGCTGGCCGTCGACACCGACCCCGACCTGCCGATCGGCGACCTGCCGTCCTGGGGGACGGTCGCCCCGGCGGCCCCGGCCGTGGCCGTCGCCGGGAGCGGCCCGGTCGACGAGGCGCTGGTCGAGCGGCTCGTCGGGCTGTGGCACGAGGTGCTTGGCCGCACCGACCTCGGGCCGGACGCCAACTTCTTCGACAGCGGCGGCCACTCGCTGCTGGCCGCCAAACTCGCCCAGCTCGCCGAGGGCGCCACCGGCGTGCCGCTCACCCTCGCCGAGTTCTTCGCCCACCCGACGCCGCGTGCGCTGGCCGCCCACCTGCGGGGCGCGTGATGGCCCCCCGGCAGACCGGCCGCCGGGCCAACACCGTGCACGGCCTGTTCCGCTGGTGCGTCGACCGCTGGCCGTCGGCGATCGCGGTGCGGCACAACGGCCGCGACGTCGACTACGCCGAGCTGGACGCGATGTCCGACGCCTACGCCGCCGAGCTGGAGGCGCTGGGCGTCGGCCCGGGGCACGTCGTGCCGGTGCTGCTGGCGCGCTCCCCGGAGTTCCTGGCCGTGCTGCTGGCCGTGCTCAAGCGCGGCGCCGCCTACGCCGCGCTGGACCTGCGCTGGCCGGCGGCCCGGCTGCACGACATGGTCGACGCGCTGCCCGCCCCGGTGGTGGTCACCACCTCGGACACCGGCTCGCCGCGCCCGGTGTGGCGCCCGACCAACCCCCGGGGCGACCGCCGCGTCCCCACCCACGTCCCGGTCAGCGGCGACGACCCGAGCGCGGTGTTCTTCACCTCGGGGTCCTCCGGGCGGCCCAAGGCGGTGGTGTGCGCGCACCGGGGCACCGTGCGGCTGTTCGACGACTGGGCGTTCGCGCCGGTCGGGTCGGGCACCGTGATGCCGCAGTCACTGGCGGCCAGCTGGGACGCGTTCGGGCTGGACTCGTGGGGTGTGCTGCTCGGCGGCGGGACCGTGGTCCTGCTCGACGGCGGCACCCTGGAGCTGGCCTCGCGGCTGCGGGAGCTGGTCGCCGAGGGCGTGAACACGGTGTTCCTGCCCACCGCGGTTTTCCAACTGGTGGTGGAGACCGACCTGGACGCGTTCGCCGGCCTGCGGGTCGTGGGCACCGGCGGTGAGCGGCTCTCACCCCGGCACGCCGACCTGTTCCTGGCCCGCCACCCGGAGCTGCCGCTGGTCAACATGTACGGCCCGGTGGAGTCGACGATCGCGGCCACCGACCACGTGGTGCGCCCCGCCGACAGCACCGGCCGGGCGGGGGTGCCGATCGGCCGGCCGCTGCCCGACACCGGGGTGCACGTGCTCGACGGCGAGCGGCCGTGCGCGGTGGCCGAGACCGGGGAGATCTGCCTGTCCGGCGCGGGCCTGGCGCTGGGCTACCTCGGCGACGCGGAGCTGACCGCCCGCCGGTTCGTGACGGTCACCGTGGACGGTGAGCCGACGGTGGTCTACCGCACCGGCGACGCCGGCCACTGGTCGGCCGACGGCCTGCTGCACTTCGACGGCCGGCTCGACCGGCAGGTGAAGGTGCGCGGGTACCGCGTCGAGCCGGAGGAGATCGAGCGCGCCGCCCAGGAGGTCGCGGGGGTCGGCAGCGCGGCCGTGGTCCCGGTCGGCGAGGACGACGGCGCGTGCGAGGCGCTGTGCCTGTTCTACGTGAGCCTGCCCGGCGGCGCCGACCCCGACGGGCTGCGCGCCGAGCTGGAGCGGCGGCTGCCCGGCCACCTGGTGCCCGACCACGTCCGCCGCCTGGACCGGCTGCCGGTGGCCGAGGACCGCAAGGTCGACCGGCGGGAGCTGGCGGCGCTGGTCGCCGGGGACCTGGCGGGGCGGGCCGACCTGCCGCGCACCGTGACCGAGAAACGCGTCGCCGGGATCTTCGCCGAGCTGCTCGGCCTGCCCGAGGTGCCGCGCGCCGCGTCCTTCTTCGCCCTCGGCGGCAACTCGCTGGGCGTGGCCCGGCTGTGTGTGCGCCTGGACGAGGAGTTCGGCGTGACCGTCCCGGTGACGACCCTGTTCGAGACCACGACCGTCGCCGGCGTCGCCGGGCTGCTCGGTGGAGAGGGTTGAAGATGACCGAGTCGATCGTGCCCTGGTTGCTGTCGGCCGGCACGGACGCCGAACTACGCGCCCGCGCCGCCCACCTGCTGTCCATCGTGGACGACCTGGCACCGGCGGACCTGGTCGCCGGGGCCGGCGGCGCGCACCGGGCGGCCGTGCTGGCCGGTGACCGCGACGGGCTGGCCGCCGGGCTCGCGTCGCTGGCCGGCGGCGAGTTCAGCCAGCAGGTGCGGACCGGGGCCGCCACGCCGGAGCACGGCCCGGTGTTCGTCTTCGCCGGCCACGGCACGCAGTGGGCCGGCATGGGCCGCGAGCTGCTCGCCTCCTCGCCGGTGTTCCGCGCCAGGATGGACGCGTGCGCCAGCGCGCTGGCGCCGTTCACCGACTGGTCGCTGACCGAGGTCGTCGCCGGCGACGACGAGTCCTGGCTGGACCGCCTGGACGTGGTGCAGCCGGTGATGTTCGCCCTGCAGGTGTCGCTGGCGGCGCTGTGGGAGTCCTGGGGGGTGACCCCGGCGGCCGTCGTCGGGCACAGCATCGGCGAGATCTCCGCCGCCTGTGTGGCCGGCGCGCTGTCCCTGTCCGACGCCGCCAGGGTGATGGCCACGATGAGCCAGGCCGAGTGCGCGGTGTTCGCCCCGGGCTCGATGGCGGTGCTCGCCCTGTCCGGCCCGCGCGCCGAGGAGGTCGCCGGCCGGTTCGGGGTCGAGGTCGCCGGTACGCTCGCGCCGGCCCAGACCGTGGTCTCCGGCGACCCGGGCGCGGTGGCCGAGGTGGTCGCCTCGGTGCGGGCCGGCGGCGGCTGGGCGCAGGTGATCGCCGTGCCGCTGCCCGCCCACTCCCACCGGATCGACGCCCTGCGGGAGCGGATGCTCGCCGACTTCGCGCCGGTCCGCCCGCGCGCGTCGACCGTGCCCTACTACTCGACGGCCACCGGCGGGCGGCTGGACACCACCGGGCTCGACCCGGCGTTCTGGGTGTCGACCCTGCGCGACCCGATGCGGTTCGACGCCGCCGTCGCGGCCGCGCTCGACGCCGGCCACGGCACGTTCCTGGAGGTCAGCCTGAACCCGGTGCTCACCCTGGGCATCGGGGAGACCGCCGAGGCGGCCGGCGCGGACGTGTTCGTCACCGGCACCCTGCGCCGCGACGACGGCGGCCTCGACCGGTGTGTGACCGTGGCCGCCGAACTGCACGTGCGCGGGGTGCCGGTGCGCTGGCCGGAGATCCTCGGCGGCCGGCCGGCCGAGTCGCTGCTGGGGGTGGTGCGCGAGCAGGTCGCCGCCGTGCTCGGCCGCCCGCTCGGCCAGGTCACGCCGAAGGGACTGTTCCGCGACCTGGGCCTCACCTCGCTGCTGGTGGTCGAGCTGCGGGAGCGGCTGGCGGCGGCGACCGGCCTGCGGGTGCCGGTCACGGCGATCTTCGACTCCCCGTCCCCGGCCGACCTGGCCGCCGTGCTCGACGCGCTCGCCGGCGGCCGGCGGGTGGCCAGGGCCGAGGTGACCGCCCGCCCGGCGGAACAGGACCCGGTGGCGATCGTCGGCATGGCCTGCCGGTTCCCCGGCGGGGTGGAGACCCCCGACCAGCTGTGGGAGGTGGTGGCGGCCGGGCGGGACGTGGTCGGCGCGTTCCCCACCGACCGGGGCTGGGACGTCGAGGGCCGCTACCACCCCGACGTCGACCAGGCCGGCCACTACTACCAGCGGGAGGCCGGGCTGCTGACCGGCGCGACCGCGTTCGACGCCGCGTTCTTCGGGATCTCGCCGCGTGAGGCCGCCGCCATGGACCCGCAGCAGCGGCTGCTGCTGGAGGTGTCGTGGGAGGCGCTGGAGTCGGCCGGGATCCCGGCCGACGCGGTGCGCGGCAGCGAAACCGGTGTCTACCTGGGACTGATGACCCAGGACTACGGCCCGGGGATCGACGGCGGGCCGGCCGAGTACGAGGGCTACCTGTTCACCGGCAGCACCGGCAGCGTCGCGGCCGGGCGGGTGTCGTTCACCTTCGGGTTCGACGGGCCGGCGGTCACCGTCGACACGGCGTGCTCGTCGTCGCTGGTGGCGCTGCACCTGGCGGTGCAGGCGCTGCGGCAGGGCGAGTGCTCGCTGGCGCTGGCCGGCGGGGCGACCGTGCTGGCGAGCCTGGGCATGTTCGTCGAGTTCAGTCGGCTGCGCGGGCTCGCGCCGGACGGCCGGTGCAAGGCGTTCTCGGCCGACGCCAACGGTTTCGGCATCGGCGAGGGCGTCGGCGTGCTGACCCTGGAGCGGCTGTCGGACGCGCGCCGCCACGGGCACGAGGTGCTGGCGCTGGTGCGGGGCTCGGCGGTGAACCAGGACGGCCCGAGCTCCTGGCTGACCGCACCGCACGGCCCGTCCCAGGAGAAGGTCGTCCGCCAGGCGTTGTCGGTCGCCGGACTGTCCACGGCGGACGTCGACGTGGTGGAGGCGCACGGCACCGGAACCAAGCTGGGTGACCCGATCGAGGCCGGCGCGTTGCTGGCGACCTACGGCCAGGGCCGGGAGGTGCCGCTGCTGCTGGGGTCGGTGAAGTCGAACATCGGGCACGCGCAGGCCGCCGCCGGGGTCGCCGGGGTGATCAAGATGGTGTACGGCCTGCGTCACGGCGTGGTGCCGATGACCCTGCACGTGGACGAGCCGTCGCCGCACGTCGACTGGTCGGCCGGCGCGGTCCGGGTGGCGACCGAGACCGTGCCGTGGCCGGAGCTGGGCCGCCCCCGACGGGCCGGCGTCTCCGGTTTCGGGGTCTCCGGGACGAACGCGCACGTCATCCTGGAGCAGCCGCCGGCCGCCGAGCCGGCCGAACGGTCGACGGGCGCACCGGTGGTGCCGTGGGTGCTGTCGGCCCGCTCGGAGCCCGCCCTGCGCGCACTGACCGACCGCGTCATGTCCACTGTGGAGGATCCGGCCGACGTCGGTTTCTCGCTGGCGACCACGCGTTCGGTGTTCGAGCACCGCGCGGTCGTGGTGGGTTCGACGCTCGACGAGCTGCGGTCGGCGGAGGTCGTCACGGGTTCGGGTCCGGTGACGTCTCCGGTGTTCGTGTTCCCGGGTCAGGGTTCGCAGTGGGTTGGTATGGCGGCGGAGTTGTTGGAGTCGTCCCCGGTGTTCGCGGCCCGGATGGCCGACTGTGCGGCGGCGTTGGCGCCGCATGTCGACTGGTGGCTGTTCGACGTGCTGGACGATCTGGACCGGGTCGATGTGGTTCAGCCGGTGTTGTGGGCGGTGATGGTGTCGTTGGCCGCTGTGTGGCGGTCCTACGGTGTGGAACCCGCTGGTGTGGTCGGGCATTCGCAGGGTGAGATCGCCGCTGCGTGTGTCGCTGGTGCTTTGTCTCTTGAGGATGGTGCGCGGGTGGTGGCGCTGAGGTCGCAGGCGATCCGGGCGTTGGCCGGTCGCGGTGGCATGGTGTCGGTTCCGTTGCCGGAGAGTGAGGTTCGGGGGCTGCTGACCGAGGGTTTGTCGGTCGCGGCGGTGAATGGTCCGGCGGCGACGGTGGTGTCCGGTGACGTGGCTGCCTTGGACGTGTTGATGTCCCGGTGTGAGCGGGCGAAGAAGATCCCGGTGGACTACGCCTCTCATTCGTCTCAGGTGGATGCGATCCGCGATGAGGTGCTGCGGCTACTCGCCCCGGTGACGCCGTTGAAGGGCGAGATTCCTTTCCACTCCACGGTTCCCGGGGGTGGGCGGCAGGATGCCGAGTACTGGTTCCGGAATCTGCGTAACACCGTCGAGTTCGCGCCGACGGTCGAGAAACTGGTGGCGGACGGGCATTCGGTGTTCATCGAGATCAGCCCGCACCCGGTGCTCGTGCCCGCGATCGACGCCATCGGTATCGGTACGCTGCGGCGTGACGAGGGCGGGCTGCGGCGACTGCTGGCCTCCCTCGGGGAGGCGTTCGTCAACGGCGTCCCCGTCCGGTGGGACACGGCGTTCGACGGGGCCCGGACGGTCCCGCTGCCCACGTATCCCTTCCAGCGCGAGCACTTCTGGCTGCGGCCGGCCCCCCAGACCGCCACCGCCGGACACCCGTTCCTCACCGGGGTCGCCGCCCTGCCCGACACCGGCGGCCTCGTGCTCACCGGCACCATCTCGCCGCGCACCCACCCGTGGCTGGCCGACCACGCCGTCACCGGCACCGTCCTGCTGCCCGGCGCCGCGCTGCTCGACCTCGCCCTGCACGCCGGAGACCAGGCCGGCTGCCCCACCGTCGACGAACTCACCCTCGAAGCCCCGCTGACCCTGCCCGAGAACACCGACACCACCGTCACCGTCACCGTCGAGGCGCCCGACGACACCGGCCGCCGCCTCCTGCGCCTCCACTCCCGCACCGGCGACGACCAGCCCTGGACCCGGCACGCCACCGGCGCGCTCACCGCCACCGCCGTCCCGCCGCCCGGCCTGACACCGTGGCCACCGCCCGGCGCCCGACCCGTTCCGGTCGAGCACCGCTACGCCGACCTGGCCGCCACCGGCTACGAGTACGGCCCCGCCTTCCAGGGCCTACGCGCGCTGTGGGCCGGCGACACCGCCACCTACGCCGAGGTCCGCCTCCCCGACGGCCTGCCGGCGGGCGGGTTCGGCCTGCACCCTGCCCTGCTCGACGCCGCCCTGCACGCCACCATCACCCCCGGCGACCCGCTCGCCCTGCCCTTCGCGTGGAGCGGCGTCACCCTGTACGCCACCGGAGCCACCGCGCTGCGCGTCCACGTCACCGGCGACACCCTGCACCTGACCGACACCACCGGCCAGCCCGTCGCCACCGTCAGCGCCCTGGCCACCCGCCCGGTCGACCCCGGCCAGCTGCGCGCCACCCCCACCGACGCGCTCCACGAGCTGACCTGGGTCCCCGTCGACACCCCCGCCCCCACCACCCCCGGCCACCGGTTCACCCGCGTCCTGCGCGGACCCGGCGACCCCGCCGCGATCCGCGCCCTCACCGTCGACACCCTCGCCCTGCTCCAGGACACCCTCGCCGGGGACGGGCCGCCGCTGGTCGTGCTCACCCAGGGCGCCACCGCACCACGACCCGACCTGGGCGCCGCCGCCGTGTGGGGGCTGGTGCGCTCCGCCCAGTCGGAGAACCCCGGCCGGTTCGTGCTGGTCGACCTCGACGACCACGACGACTCCCCGCCCGCCCTGCCGGCCGCCGCGGCCTGCGGCGAACCACAGGTCGCCGTGCGGGCCGGGCGGCTGACCGCGCCCCGGCTCACCCGGGTCCGCGACGACGGCGACCTCGCCCCGATCCCCGGCCCGTGGCGCGTCGGCATCACCACCAAGGGCTCCATCGACAACCTCGCCGTGCTGCCCTGCCCCGAGGCGGGCGCGCCGCTTTCCGACGGGCAGGTCCGGGTCGGCGTCCGCGCCGCCGGACTCAACTTCCGCGACGTGCTCAACGCCCTTGGCCTCTACCCCGGCGAGGCCGGGCCGCTGGGTCGGGAGTGCGCCGGGGTGGTGCTGGAGGTCGGGCCCGGCGTGACCGGGCTGGCGGCCGGCGATCGGGTCTTCGGGCTCGTGCCCGGCTCGTTCGCGCCGGTCGCGGTCGCCGACCGGCGGATGATCGCGCCGATGCCGGCGCACTGGACGTTCACCCAGGCCGCGTCCGTGCCGGCCGTGTACCTCACCGCCTACCACGCCCTGGTCGACCTGGCCGGGCTGCGCGCCGGCGAGTCGCTGCTGGTGCACGCCGCCGCCGGGGGCGTGGGCATCGCCGCCGTGCACCTGGCCCGCCACCTCGGCGCCGAGGTGTTCGGCACGGCCAGCGAGGGCAAGTGGGACACCCTGGTGCGGTTGGGTCTGGACACCGCGCACCTCGGCTCCTCACGCACCCTCGACTTCGAGGGCCGGGTCCGCGACACCACCGGCGGCGCCGGCGTCGACGTCGTGCTCAACTCGCTGGCCGGTGAGTTCGTCGACGCGTCGCTGCGGCTGCTGCCCCGGGGCGGCCGGTTCGTCGAGATGGGCAAGACCGACCTGCGGGACCCGGCCGAGGTCGCCGCCGCGCACCCCGGCGTGGACTACCGGGAGATCGACCTGGCGGTCGTCGACCCCGAGCGCGTCGGCCAGATCCTCGGCGCGCTGCTCGACCTGTTCGAGCGGGACGCGCTGGAGTTCGTCCCCGTCACCACCTACGACCTGCGGCGGGCCAGGGAGGCGTTCCGGTTCGTCAGCCAGGCCAGGCACGTCGGCAAGGTCGTGCTCACCGTCCCCGGCGGCCTCGACCCGAACGGCACGGTCCTGGTCACCGGCGGCACCGGCACCCTCGGCGCCGAACTGGCCCGCCACCTGGTCACCACCCACGGCGTGCGTCACCTGGTGCTGGCCGGCCGGCGCGGTGCCGCAGCCCCCGGCGCGGCGGAGCTGGCGGCCGAACTCGCCGCGCACGGCGCCACCGTCGACCTGCCGGCCTGCGACGTCGCCGACCGCGACGCGCTCGCCGCGTTGCTCGCCGCCGTCCCGGCGCACCACCCGCTGACCGCCGTCGTGCACGCCGCCGGGACGCTCGACGACGCGGTGCTCACCGCGCTCACCCCCGACCACCTCGACCGCGTCCTCGCGCCCAAGGCCGACGCGGCCTGGCACCTGCACGAGCTGACCGCCGGCCACGACCTGGCCGCGTTCGTGCTGTTCGGCTCGGTCGCGGCCACCATCGGCACCGGCGGGCAGGCCAACTACGCCGCCGCCAACGCCTACCTCGACGGCCTGGCCCGCCACCGCCGCGCCGCCGGCCTGCCGGCGACCTCACTGGCGTGGGGGCTGTGGGACCAGCGCAGCGGACTCACCGGTCACCTCGGCGACACCGACCGGCTGCGGATGCGCCGCGCCGGCATCGCCCCGATGCCCACCGGCGAGGGCCTGGCCCTGTTCGACACCGCCCTGCTGCTCGGACGCGCCGAGCTGGTGCCGGCCCGCCTGGACCTGGCCGGCCTGGCCGGTGACGTGCCGCCGCTGTTCCGGGGGCTGGTGCGGGCGCCGGCGCGCCGGGTGGCCGCCGCCCAGCCGGCCGCCGACGCCGGCTCGTTCGCCGACCGGCTCGCCGGGCTGGCCGAGCCCGAGCGCGACGCCGCCCTGCTGGACCTGGTGCGCGGGCACGCGGCGGCCATCCTCGGTCGGGGTTCGGCCGCCGACCTGGACGCCTCGCGGGCGTTCAAGGAGTTCGGGTTCGACTCGCTGACCGCCGTGGAGCTGCGCAACCGGCTCGGCCGGGCCACCGGTCTGCGGCTTGCGCCGACGCTGATCTTCGACCACCCCACGCCAGCGCGACTGGCCGAACACCTGCGCGCAGACCTGTTCCCGCCCGTCGAACACGACGCCGACGCCGAACTGCGGGCGGCCATCGCGGCCATCCCGCTCGACCGGCTGCGCGAGTCCGGTCTGCTGCCGGGCCTGCTCGACCTGGCCGCCGGTGGCGATGCCCGGTCCGATCCGGGCGAGTCGATCGACGACATGGACGAGGACGCCCTCGTGCGCGCGGTCATGGGAGCGCAGGGATGACCGCCAGGGACAAGGTCGTCGCCGCGCTGCGGACCTCGCTCAAGGAGAACGAGCGGCTGCGCCAGCACAACCGCGCGCTGACCGACGCCGCCGCCGAACCGATCGCGATCATCGGCATGGCCTGCCGCTTCCCCGGCGGCGTCGCCACCCCCGAGGCGCTGTGGGACCTGGTGGCCGGCGAGGTCGACGCGGTCGGGCCGTTCCCCACCGACCGGGGCTGGGACCTCGCCGGCCTGGCCGGCACCGACCGGGACGCCCCCGGCACGTCGACCGCCAGGGAAGGCGGTTTCCTGGACGGGGTCGCCGACTTCGACGCCGCGTTCTTCGGCATCTCGCCGAGGGAGGCGCTGGCCATGGACCCGCAGCAGCGGCTGTCGCTGGAGGTGTCCTGGGAGGCGTTGGAACGCGCCGGGATCCGGCCGGAGTCGTTGCGCGGCAGCACGACCGGCGTGTTCGTCGGCGCGGTCGCCGACGACTACGGCCAGCGCATGCACGAGGGCACCGAGCACACCGGCGGCTACCTGGTCACCGGCCGCACCACCAGCGTCGTGTCCGGCCGGGTCGCGCACGTGCTCGGCCTGGAGGGCCCGGCGGTCACCGTCGACACGGCGTGCTCGTCGTCGCTGGTGGCGTTGCACCTGGCCTGCCAGTCGCTGCGGCAGGGGGAGAGCACGCTGGCGCTGGCCGGCGGCGCGGCCGTCATGCCGACCCCCGGCCTGTTCGTCGAGTTCAGCCGCCAGCGCGGGCTGGCGCCCGACGGGCGATGCAAGGCGTTCGCGGCCGGCGCGAACGGCACCGGCTTCGCCGAGGGCGTCGGTGTCCTGCTGCTGGCCCGGCTGTCCGACGCGCTGCGCGACGGTCACCAGGTGCTGGCGGTGGTGCGCGGCAGCGCCATCAACTCCGACGGCGCGTCCAACGGCCTGACCGCGCCCAACGGCCCGTCCCAGCAACGGGTCATCCGCCAGGCACTGGCCAATGCCCGGCTGTCCACACAGGACGTCGACGTGGTGGAGGCGCACGGCACCGGCACCACGCTCGGCGACCCGATCGAGGCGCAGGCTCTGCTGGCGACCTACGGCCAGGACCGGGACGTCCCGCTGCTGATCGGCTCGCTGAAGTCCAACCTGGGGCACGCGCAGGCCGCGGCCGGGGTCGGTGGCGTGATCAAGCTGGTGCAGGCGCTGCGCCACGGCCTCGCGCCGCGCACCCTGCACGTCGACGAGCCGACCCCGCACGTCGACTGGTCGGCCGGCGCCGCCGCCCTGCTGACCGAGGCGCGGCCGTGGCCGGACACCGGCCGCCCGCGCCGCGCGGCGGTGTCCTCGTTCGGGATCAGCGGCACCAACGCGCACGCGATCCTCGAACAGGCCCCGCCGCCGGTCCAGCCGGCGGGGGAGCCGGCCGGCGCGGTGGTGGCGTGGCCGCTGTCGGCCAGGTCACCGGCGGCGCTGCACGCACTGACCACCGCCGTCGAGTCCACTGTGGAGCATCCGGTGGACGTCGGGTTCTCGTTGGCCACCACCAGGGCCGTGCACGAGCACCGGGCGGTACTGGTCGCCGGGCAGCGGGTGTCCGGGGTGGCGGCCGGCGCCGGACGCACGGCGGTCCTGTTCTCCGGCCAGGGTTCGCAGCGCGTCGGGATGGGCCGCGCGCTGGCCGCGCGGTTCCCGGTGTTCCGGAACGCCCACGACGAGGTGCTGGCCGCCCTGGGCGCCGCCCCCGACGGCGACCTCGACCGTACCGAGCACGCCCAGCCGGCGCTGTTCGCGCTGGAGGTCGCGCTGTTCCGGCTGGTCGAGTCCTGGGGCGTGCGGCCCGACCTCGTGCTGGGGCACTCGGTCGGTGAGATCGCCGCCGCGCACGTCGCCGGGGTGCTGTCGCTGGCCGACGCGTGCCGGCTGGTGGTCGCGCGCGGCCGGTTGATGCAGGCCCTGCCGGCCGGCGGCGGGATGCTCGCCGTGCGGGCCACCGAGGACGAGGTGGCGCCGCTGCTGTCCGCGCGGGTCGCGCTCGCGGCGGTCAACGGGCCGCGCGCGGTCGTGCTCGCCGGTGACCGCGCGGCGCTGGCCGAGGTCGCCGGGGCGTTCACCGAGACCACCTGGCTGCGCGTCAGCCACGCGTTCCACTCGCCGCTGATGGACCCGATGCTCGACGAGTTCGCCGCCGTCGCCGCCGACCTGGCCTACGCGCCACCGTCCCTGCCGGTCGTCTCCGCCCTCACCGGCCAGTTGTCCACATCGGACACGGCGGATCACTGGGTGCGCCAGGCGCGCGACCCGGTCCGGTTCGCCGACGGCGTCGGTACGCTGCTGGCCGCCGGGGTCACCCGGTTCCTGGAACTGGGTCCGGACGCGGTGCTCACCGCCATGGTCGGCGAGTGCGCTCCGGACCCGGTGCTGGCCGTCCCGGCCCTGCGCCGCGACCGCGACGAGCCGGAAACCCTGCTCGCCGCTCTCGGTACACTGTGGACGGACGGCGTCCCCGTCGACTGGGCGGCGACCTTCGACGGCCTGGGCGCCCGCCGGGCCCCGCTGCCGACCTACCCGTTCCAGCGCGAGCGCTACTGGCTGCCGGCCACCACCGCCGGCGCCACCCTCACCCCGTCCGGCCACCCGCTGCTGGACAGCTGGACCAGCCTGCCCGACGGCGCCCTGTACACAGGCCGCCTGTCCACCGCCACCCACCCGTGGCTGGCCGACCACGTCATCGCCGGCACCGCGCTGCTGCCCGCCACCGCGTTCGTCGAACTGCTCACCGCCACCGGCTCCCACCTTGAGGAACTGGTGCTGCACGAGCCGCTGCGGGTGGACACCGACGTCGTCGTCCAGCTGGTCGTCACCGGCGACACCGCGACCATCCACTCGCGACCGGCCGACGGCGACCGGTGGACCGAACACGCCACCGCCACCCTGACCGACCAGGCGCCCGCGCCCCCGGCCACGCTCGCCTGGCCGCCGACGGGCGCGACCCCGGTGGACGTCACCGGCCTCTACGACCGGCTCGCCACCCAGGGCCTGGAGTACGGCCCGGCGTTCCGGGGCGTCCGCGCGGTCTGGGAACGCGACGGCGAGCTGTTCGCCGAGGTACGCCTGCCCGACGGCGTCCCGGCCGGCCGGTTCGGCCCGCACCCGGCGCTGCTGGACGCCGCCCTGCACCCACTGGCCCTGGACGGCAGCGTCGGCCTGCCGTTCACCTGGCGCGGCGTCACCGCCCCGGTCCCCGGCGCGACCGCCCTGCGGGTCCGGCTCACCCGCACCCGCCAGGACACCGTCGCCCTCACCCTCGCCGACGACACCGGCGCGCCGGTGGCGACCGTCGACGCCGTGACCCTGCGGCCACACACCGGCGCCCGGACCCTGTACGCGCTCGACTGGGTCGGCATCGACCCTGGGGCGGGCAGCGCCGGCCCGGTGGAGTTCGCCGAGTTCGGGCCGGCCGCGCCGGACGCGGCCTCGGTGCGCGCGGCCACCCACCGCGCGCTGGCCCTGGTCCAGGCGTGGCTGCGGGACGAGCCGCCCACGTCCCGGCTGGTCGTGCTGACCAGGGGCGCGGTCCACACGGACGTCCCCGACCTGGCCGGCGCGGCCGTGTGGGGGCTGGTGCGCTCCGCCCAGGCCGAGCACCCGGACCGGTTCGTGTTGCTGGACCTGGACGACGACCCGGCGTCGGCCGGCGCGGTGTCCGCCGCGGTGTCCGCTGGTGAGCGGCAGGTCGCGATCCGCGCGGGGCAGCTGTTCGCGCCCCGGCTGCGCCGCGTCCCCGGCGGCGGCGAGCCCTCCCCGTTCGGGTCCGGAACCGTGCTGGTCACCGGTGCCGGCGGCGCCCTGGGCCGGCTCGTGGCGCGGCACCTGGTCACCGCGCACGGGGTGCGCGAGCTGCTGCTGGTGGGCCGGCGCGCCCCCGGCGAGGACCTGTGCGCCGAGCTGACCGGGCTCGGTGCCTCGGTGACGGCCGCGGCCTGTGACGTCGCCGACCGGGAGGCCCTGGCCGCGTTGCTGGCCGGGCATCCGGTCGGCGCGGTCGTGCACGCCGCCGGGGTGCTGGCCGACGCGGTGGTGGAATCGGTGACCCCCGAGCAGCTCGACGCGGTGCTGGCACCGAAGGTGACCGCCGCGCTGAACCTGCACGAGCTGGCCGGCGACCTGTCGGCGTTCGTGCTGTTCTCCTCGGCGTCCGGGGTGCTCGGCGGCCCCGGCCAGGCCGCCTACGCGGCCGCCAACGCCGCCCTCGACGCGCTCGCCCACCACCGGCGCGCCCGGGACCTGCCGGCGACGTCGCTGGCGTGGGGCCTGTGGGACACCGACACCGGCATGGCCGGCGCCCTGGACACCGACGCCCGCGCCCGGCTGGCCCGCACCACCGGCGTCCTGCCGCTGTCGGCCGGCGAGGCCCTGGCGATGATGGACGCCGCCGTCAACGGAGACCGGCCCGCGCTGGTCCCCGCCCGGCTCGACCTCGCCGCCCCGGCCCTGCGCCCGTCCCCGTCCGGCGCGGCGGCACTGACCTCGCCGCGCACGGCTGAGCTGACCTCGCCGCGCGCGGCGCTGGACCTGGTGCTGGCCGAGACCGCGCGGGTCCTCGGGCACGCGAACCCCTCGGCCGTGCCGGACGCGCGGGCGTTCCGCGAGCTGGGGTTCGACTCGCTGACCGCCGTGGAACTGCGCAACCGGCTCAACACCGCCACCGGCCTGCGCCTGCCGGCGACCGTCGTGTTCGACCACCCCACCCCGGCGGCGCTCGCCGAGTACCTGGTGTCCGGCACCCGCGCCGCCGTGCCCGCCGCTCCCGTCCGGTCCGAGGTGGACGATGTGGACGACGACCCGGTGGTGATCGTCGGCATGGCCTGCCGCTACCCCGGCGGGGCGACCAGCCCGGAGCTGCTGTGGGACCTGGTCGCCGGCGGCGGTGACGCGATCACCGAGTTCCCCACCGACCGGGGCTGGGACCTGGCGAACCTGTACGACCCGGACCCGGACGCGCCGGGGAAGTCGTCGGTGCGCCACGGTGGTTTCCTCGACGGCGCCGGGGACTTCGACGCCGCGTTCTTCGGGATCTCGCCGCGTGAGGCCGCCGCCATGGACCCGCAGCAGCGGCTGCTGCTGGAGGTGTCGTGGGAGGCGCTGGAGTCGGCCGGGATCCCCGCCGACGCGGTACGCGGCAGCCGCACGGGCGTGTTCACCGGCGTGATGTACCACGACTACGGCGCCCGGTTCCTGCACTCGCCCGAGTCGGTGGCGGCGTTCGAGGGCTACCTGGGCAACGGCAGCGCCGGCAGCGTCGCCTCCGGGCGGGTGTCCTACGTGTTCGGGTTCGAGGGCCCGGCGGTCACCGTCGACACGGCGTGCTCGTCGTCGCTGGTGGCCCTGCACCTGGCCAGCCAGGCCCTGCGGCAGGGGGAGTGCGCGCTGGCGCTGGCCGGCGGGGCGACGGTGATGTCGACACCGCAGACGTTCGTCGAGTTCAGCCGCCAGCGCGGCCTGTCCCCGGACGGCCGGTGCCGTTCGTTCGCCGCCTCGGCCGACGGGGTCGCGTGGTCCGAGGGCGTCGGCGTCCTGGTCCTGGAGCGCCTGTCGGACGCGCGCCGCCACGGGCACGAGGTGCTGGCGGTCGTGCGCGGTTCGGCGGTGAACTCCGACGGCGCGTCCAACGGCCTGACCGCCCCGAACGGCCCGTCCCAGGAACGCGTGATCCACCAGGCGTTGTCGGTCGCCGGACTGTCCACGGCGGACGTCGACGTGGTGGAGGCGCACGGCACCGGAACCAAGCTGGGTGACCCGATCGAGGCCGGGGCGCTGCTGGCGACCTACGGTCAGGGCCGGGAGGTGCCGCTGCTGCTGGGGTCGGTGAAGTCGAACATCGGCCACACCCAGGCCGCCGCCGGGGTCGCCGGGGTGATCAAGATGGTGCACGGGATGCGTCGCGGGCTCGTCCCGGCGACCCTGCACGTCGACGAGCCGTCCCCGCACGTCGAGTGGTCGTCGGGCGCGGTGCGGCTGGTGACGGAACCGACCGCCTGGCCGTCGTCCGGCCGGCCGCGCCGCGCCGCCGTGTCGTCCTTCGGTGTCAGCGGAACGAATGCCCACGTCATCCTCGAACAGGTCGAGTCCGAGCCGTCGCCCCCGTCCGGGGGTGTTGTGCCGTGGGTGCTGTCGGCGCGGACCCCGGAGGCGTTGGGGGAGTTGGTGTCCCGGGTTCGTGCGGTGGATCTGGATCCGGCGGATGTGGCGTTCACGCTCGCGACCCGGTCGGTGATGGAGCACCGCGCGGTCGTGGTGGGTTCGACGCTCGATGAGCTGCGGTCGGCGGAGGTCGTCACGGGTTCTGGTCCGGTGACGTCTCCGGTGTTCGTGTTCCCGGGTCAGGGTTCGCAGTGGGTTGGTATGGCGGCGGAGTTGTTGGAGTCGTCCCCGGTGTTCGCTGCCCGGATGGCGGACTGTTCCGCCGCGCTCGCCCCGCACGTCGACTGGTCACTGCTCGACGTCCTCGATGACCTTGACCGGGTGGACGTTGTTCAGCCGGTGTTGTGGGCCGTGATGGTCTCGCTGGCCGCTGTGTGGCGGTCCTACGGTGTCGAACCCGCTGGGGTGATCGGGCATTCCCAGGGTGAGATCGCCGCCGCGTGTGTCTCGGGTGCACTGTCCCTTGAGGATGGCGCGCGGGTGGTGGCGTTGCGGTCACAGGCGATCCGGGCGCTGGCCGGTCGCGGTGGGATGGTGTCGGTTCCGTTGCCCGAGAACGAGGTTCGGGAACTTCTGACCGAGGGTTTGTCGATCGCGGCGGTGAACGGGCCGGCGGCCACCGTGGTGTCGGGTGATGTCGCGGAGCTTGAGGCGCTGCTCGCCTCCTGTGAGGGGGCGAAGCGGATCCCGGTGGACTACGCCTCGCATTCGTCGCAGGTGGACGCGATCCGGGACGAGGTGCTGCGGCTGCTCGCTCCGGTGACGCCGTTGGAAGGTGGGATCCCGTTCCACTCCACCGTTCCCGGTGGTGGGCGACCGGACGCCGAGTACTGGTTCCGGAACCTGCGCAACACCGTCGAGTTCGCACCCACGGTGGACAAGTTGGTGGCGGACGGGCATTCGGTGTTCATCGAGATCAGTCCGCACCCGGTGTTGGCTCCAGGCATCGACGCCACCGCCATCGGCACCCTGCGACGCGACGAAGGCGGGTCGCGGCGAATGCTGACCGCGCTCGGGGAGGCGTTCGCCAACGGGGTCCCCGTCCGGTGGGACGTCGGCGGGAGCCTGGTTCCGCTGCCGACCTACCCGTTCCAGCGGGAACGGTACTGGCTGCACCACCGGCCATCCGCCGGCGGCGACCACCCACTGGTCGACACCGTCGTGACGCTGGCCGACGGCGGCTGTGTCCTCACCGGACGGATCGCCGTCGACACCCACCCGTGGCTGACCGACCACACCCTCGGCGCGACGCCGCTGCTGCCCGGCACCGCGCTGGTCGACCTGGCGCTGCACGCCGGCCGGCACACCGGCTGCGACCTGCTCGACGAACTCACCCTCGAAGCCCCCGTCGTCGTCCGTGGCCCGCTGACCGTCCAGGCCATCGCTGGGGCGCCGGACGAGCACGGCCACCGCGACCTGCGGATCCACACCCGGGACGCCGACGACACCTGGACCTGCCACGCCACCGGGCGCCTGTCGACAGCCGACACACCCGTGCCCGAACCGTTCCCGTGGCCGCCGGCCGGCGCGCAACCCGTCGACGTGGCCGCCCTGTACGCGGACGCGGCGGACGCCGGCCTGGACTACGGCCAGCTGTTCCAGGGTCTGCGCGCGGCCTGGCGGCGCGACGACGAACTGTTCGCCGAGGTCAGCCTGCCCGACGACGTCCCACCGGGACGGTTCGGCCTGCACCCGGCACTGCTGGACGCCGCCTTCCACGCCACCCGGGCCGACGGGTTCTTCGCCGAGCGTGCCCCGGTGCGCCTGCCGTTCGCCTTCGCCGGGGTGCGCCTGCACTCGCCCGGCGCCGCCGCGCTGCGGGTCCGGCTGACCCGCACCGGGGAGGGCGCCGCGTCGGCCGTCATCACCGACGACACCGGCGCCCCGGTCGCCACCGTCGGCTCCCTGGCCTCCCGGCCGGTCGCCCCCGACGACCTGGTCACCGGCGCCGACGCACTGTTCCACCTGGACTGGGTGCCCCACACCCCGACCCCACACCACCTCGACCCCACGTTCGTCCACCTGGGACCCGGCGACGGCGACCTCGTCACCCGCACCCACCAGGTCACCGCCCACGTCCTGCGCACCCTCCAGGACTGGCTCGCCGGGGACCACCCGCCCACCGCCCGGCTCGTCCTGGTCGCCCGGGACCCCGGCGACCCGGCGGTCGCCGCCGCCCGGGGACTGGTGCGCGCCGCCCAGGCCGAGCACCCGAACCAGTTCGTCCTGCTCGACACCGACACCGACACCCCGACCCTCCCCGCCGACGAACCCCACCTCGCCGTACGCGCCGGCCAGGTCCACGTGCCCCGCCTGGTCCGCGCCACCGCCACCCCGGCCACCCTGGATCCGCACTGGACGGTCCTGATCACCGGCGGCACCGGCACCCTGGGTTCGCTGGTGGCCCGTCATCTCGTCACCGTCCACGGTGTCCGCGACCTGGTCCTGTTGAGCCGTACCGGCGAAGCTCCCGCGTTGTGCGATGAGCTGACGGCTCTGGGCGCGTCGGTGTCCGTCGTGGCCTGTGACGCTGCCGACCGGTCCGCGTTGGCCCAGGCACTGTCCGGTGTGGACGTTGACGCGGTCGTCCACGCCGCCGGGGTCCTGGACGACGGGCCGGTCGACTCGCTGACGCCCGAACGGCTCTCGGCCGTCCTGGCGAGCAAGGTCGACGCCGTGGTGAACCTGCGTGAGTTGCTGCCCGATCTGTCGGCGTTCGTGCTGTTCTCCTCGCTGGCCGGGGTCATGGGCAGTCCGGGGCAGGCCAGTTATGCCGCCGCCAACGCCTTCCTCGACGCGTTCGCCGCTCAGCGGGGCGTCACATCGATCGCCTGGGGGCTGTGGGAGCAGGACAGCGGGCTGACCGCGCACCTCGGCGACGCCGGCCGCTCCCGGGTCGCCCGCCACGGCGTGCGGGCCCTGGGCCACGACGAGGGACTCGGACTGTTCGACGCCACCCTCGGCGCGGGCCGGCCGGTCGTCGCCGCCCGGTTCGACCGGGCCGCCCTGCGGACGATGGCCGCCGCCGGCACCGTCCCCGACCTGCTGCGCGGCCTGGTCAGGGCACCCGCCCGGCCCGCCGGCGCCACCCTGACCGCCCGGCTCGCCGGCCAACCGGCCGACCAGCGCCGCCGGCTGGTCCTGGACGCCGTCCGCCGCGAGGTCGCCGCCGTCCTCGGCCACCCCGGCCCGGACACCGTCGACCCGCGCCAGGAGTTCACCGCCCTGGGCCTCGACTCGATCACCGCCCTGGAACTGCGCAACCGGCTCAGCGCCGCCACCACCGTGCGGATGCCCGCCACGCTGGTCTTCGACCACCCCACCCCGGAGGCGGTCACCGACCTGCTGCTCGCCCGGCTCGCCCCGGCCGGTGCGGCCGAACCCACCGTCCTGGACGAACTCGACCGGCTCGACCAGACCCTCGCCGCTCTGGCGCCCACCGCCGGGGCCGGCGTCACCGAACGCCTCCAGGACATCCTGCGGAAGTGGACCACCGCCCGCCAGCACGGCGACGCGGACGTCCTGGCGGCGACCAGCTCCGACGAGGTCTTCGACTTCATCGAGAACGAACTCGGAATCTCCTGACGGGTGACCCAGATGACGAACGAAGAGAAGTACCTCGACTACCTGAAGAAGGTCAGCGCCGAACTGCACCAGACCCGCGCCCGGCTGCGGCAGGTGGAGGACGAGCGGGTCGAGCCGATCGCCGTCGTCGGGATGGGCTGCCGCTTCCCCGGCGGCGTCACCTCCCCCGAGCAGCTGTGGGACCTGGTCGCCGCCGGCCGCGACGCCATCGGCCAGGTGCCGGCCGACCGGGGCTGGCCCGACCAGCACCCCGGCGGTTTCCTGGACGCCGCCGGCGACTTCGACGCCGGCTTCTTCGGCATCTCCCCGCGTGAGGCGCTGACCACCGACCCGCAGCAGCGCCTGCTGCTGGAGGTGACCTGGGAGGCCGTCGAGTCCGCCGGGATCGCCGCCGACAGCCTGCGCGGCACCGGAACCGGCGTGTTCGCCGGTGTGATGACCACCGACTACGGCGACACCGGCCTCGGCTCGGCCGGCAGCGTCGTGTCCGGCCGGGTCGCGTACGCGTTCGGCCTGGAGGGCCCGGCCGTCACCGTCGACACGGCCTGCTCGTCGTCCCTGGTGACCGTGCACCTCGCGGCGCGCGCCCTGCGCGACGGCGACTGCTCACTGGCCCTGGCCGGTGGGGTGACGGTCATGGCGACCCCGGCGCTGGTCACCGAGTTCACCCGCCAGGGCGCGCTGTCCCCGGACGGCCGCTGCCGCGCGTTCTCCGCCGCCGCCAACGGTTTCGGCCTCGGCGAGGGCGTCGGCATGCTGGTCCTGGAACGCCTGTCCGACGCCCGCGCCAACGGCCACGAGGTCCTGGCCGTGGTCCGCGGCTCGGCCGTCAACTCCGACGGCGCGTCCAACGGCCTGACCGCCCCGAACGGCCCCGCCCAGGAACGCGTCATCCTGGCCGCCCTGCGCGACGCCCGCCTCACCCCCGCCGACATCGACGTCATCGAGGCGCACGGCACCGGTACCAGTCTCGGCGACCCGATCGAGGCGCAGGCCCTGCTGGCCACCTACGGCCGGGCCGGTCGTCCGGTGTGGTTGGGTTCGGTGAAGTCGAACATCGGCCACGCCCAGGCCGCCGCCGGGGTGGCCGGCGTGATCAAGACGATCCTCGCGATGCGGCACGGGATCGTGCCGGCGACCCTGCACGCGGACGAGCCGTCCCCGCACGTCGACTGGTCGGCCGGCTCGGTCTCCCTGGCCACCGAACAGCACCCGTGGGACGCGCCCCGCCGGGCGGCCGTGTCGTCCTTCGGTGTCAGCGGAACGAATGCCCACGTCATCCTCGAACAGGTCGAGTCCGAGCCGTCGTCCCCGGTCGGGGGCGTTGTCCCGTGGTTGTTCTCGGCGCGGACCCCGGAGGCGTTGGGGGAGTTGGTGTCCCGAGTCCGTGCCGTGGATCTGGATCCGGCGGATGTGGCGTTCACGCTCGCGACCCGGTCGGTGATGGAGCACCGCGCGGTCGTGGTGGGGTCGACCCTTGACGAGCTGCGGTCGGCGGAGGTCGTCACGGGTTCGGGTCCGGTGACGTCTCCGGTGTTCGTGTTCCCGGGTCAGGGTTCGCAGTGGGTCGGTATGGCGGCGGAGTTGTTGGAGTCGTCTCCGGTGTTCGCGGCCCGGATGGAGGAGTGCGCGAAGGCACTGTCCCCGCACGTCGACTGGTCGCTGCTGGAGGTGCTGGACGACCTGGACCGGGTCGATGTGGTTCAGCCGGTGTTGTGGGCGGTGATGGTGTCGTTGGCCGCTGTGTGGCGGTCCTACGGTGTCGAGCCCGCTGGGGTGGTCGGCCATTCACAGGGTGAGATCGCCGCTGCGTGTGTGTCGGGCGCTCTGTCTCTTGAGGATGGCGCGCGGGTGGTGGCGCTGCGGTCGCAGGCGATCCGTGCGTTGGCTGGTCGGGGTGGCATGGTTTCGGTTCCGTTGCCCGAGAGCGAGGTTCGGGAGCTGCTGACCGAGGGTCTGTCGATCGCGGCGGTGAACGGGCCGGCGGCCACCGTGGTGTCGGGTGATGTCGCGGAGCTTGAGGCGCTGCTGGGGTCCTGTGAGGGGGCGAAGCGGATCCCGGTGGACTACGCCTCGCATTCGTCGCAGGTGGACGCGATCCGGGACGAGGTTCTGCGGCTGCTCGCTCCCGTGGAGCCCCGGGAGGGGGAGATCCCGTTCCACTCCACCGTTCCCGGTGGCGGTCGGCTGGACGCCGAGTACTGGTTCCGGAACCTGCGCAACACCGTCGAGTTCGCACCCACGGTCGAGAAGCTGGTGGCGGACGGGCATTCGGTGTTCATCGAGATCAGCCCGCACCCCGTGCTGATCCCCGCGATCGACGCCACCGCCGTCGGCACCCTGCGGCGTGACGAAGGCGGGTTGCGGCGGTTGCTGGCCTCGCTCGGGGAGGCGTTCGTCAACGGGGTCCCCGTCCGGTGGGACGCCGGTCGGGTGGTTCAGCTGCCGACCTACCCGTTCCAGCGGGAACTGTACTGGCAGCGCCGGCGCCCCGCGTCCGACGGGAACCACCCCCTGGTCGACACCGCGGTGGCACTGGCCGACGGGGGCTGTGTCCTCACCGGACGGATCGGGCTCGACAGTCACCCGTGGCTGGCCGACCACACCGTCCTGGACACCGTCCTCGCCCCCGGCGCCGCCCTGGTCGAACTCGCCCTGCACGCCGGCCGGCTCACCGGCTGCGACCTGCTCGACGAGCTCACCCTCGAAGCCCCGCTGGTCCTGCCCGACGACCAGGTCCACCGCGGCGTGACCGTCCAGGTCGCCGTCGGCGAGGCCGGACAGGACGGTCACCGGCCCGTCACCGTCCACTCGCGCACCGACGACACCTGGACCCGGCACGCCACCGGCGCCCTCGCCCCCGCCGGCCAACCCCCCGGCCCCGCCACCCGACCACCGGCCGGGGCCGAACCGGTCACCGTCGACTACGACCGGCTCGCCGCCGCCGGCTACGACTACGGCCCCGCCTTCCAGGGGCTGCGCGCCGCCCGGCGCCACGGCGACGACGTGTACGCCGAGGTCACCCTGCCCGACACGGTCGACCCCACCGGCTACGGCCTGCACCCCGCCCTGCTCGACGCCGCCCTGCACGCCCTGATCGACCCCGACGGGCCGCTGCTGCTGCCGTTCTCCTGGGCCGGCGTCACCCTGCACGCCACCGGCGCCACCACCGTGCACGCGCACGTCCGCGACGGCCGGCTGCACCTCACCGACCCCACCGGCCGGCCCGTCGCCACCGTCGAGGCCCTGGCGTCCCGGCCGGTGTCCGCCGACCAGCTCCGCCGCCCCGGCGGCCCCCTGCACACCCTCGCCTGGACCCCGCTGCCGCCGGTCACCCCGGCCGATCCCGGCGGTCTCGTGGCCATCGGCCCGGACCTGCCCGGTGAGTCCTTCGTGGACAACGAGGCGTTCCTCGCGGCACTTCCCTGGGACGCGCCGGCCCCGGAGGTCGTCCTCGCCCGCTGCGTGTCCACGTCGGACACGATCGCCGGCCGCGCGCACGAGCTGGCCGGCGCCGCCCTGGACCTGGTGCTGTCCTGGCTCGCCGACGAGCGACTGGCCGCGTCCCGGCTCGTGGTCGTCACCACCGGCGCGGCCGGCGACGACATCACCGACCCGGCCGCCGCCACCGTCTGGGGCCTGCTGCGCTCCGCCCAGTCCGAGCACCCCGGCCGGTTCGTCCTGGCCGACGTCGACGACGCGTCCTGGCAGTACCTGCCCGCCGCCCTGGCCACCGGCGAACCCCAGCTCGTGCTGCGCGAGGGCCGCGTCCACGTGCCCCGCCTCACCAGAGCCACCGCCGACCCCACCCCCATCGATCCCGACTGGACGGTCCTGGTCACCGGCGGCACCGGCACCCTGGGTTCGCTGGTGGCCCGTCATCTCGTCACCGTCCACGGTGTCCGCGACCTGGTCCTGCTGAGCCGTACCGGTTCGGCGCCGGCGTTGTGCGATGAGTTGACGGCTCTGGGCGCGGCGGTGTCCGTCGTGGCCTGTGACGCGGCCGACCGGTCCGCGTTGGCCCACGTGTTGTCCGGTGTGGACGTTGACGCGGTGGTGCACGCGGCCGGGGTCCTGGACGACGGGCCGGTGGAGTCGCTCACCCCGGAACGGATCGCGAACGTGTTGGCCTGCAAGGTCGACGCGGCGGTGAACCTGCGTGAGCTGTTGCCCGATCTGTCGGCGTTCGTACTGTTCTCCTCGCTGGCCGGCGTGCTCGGCAGTCCCGGGCAGGCCAGTTATGCCGCCGCCAACGCCTTCCTCGACGCGTTCGCCGTCCACAGCGGCGCCACGTCGATCGCCTGGGGGCTGTGGGAGCAGGACAGCGGGCTCACCACCCACCTGGACACCGCCAGCCGCGCCCGCCTGGACCGCACCGGCGTCCGGCCGCTGCCCACCGCCGACGCGCTCGCCCTGTTCGACCAGGCCACCGGTGCCACCGCCGTCGTCGCCGCCCGGTTCGACCTGGGCGCCCCCGCCCTGCCCGACCTGCTGCGCGACCTCGCCAGAGGCCGGTCACGCCGCCCGGCCGCCACCGACAGCGCCGCGCTGACCACCCGGCTCGCCGGCCTGTCCGAACCCGACCAGCGGGCCGCGCTGCTCGACCTGGTCCGCACCCACCTCGCCGCCGTCCTCGGCCACGCCGGCGCCGCGTCCGTCCCGCCCGAGCGAGGGTTCCTCGACCTCGGCCTGGACTCGCTGACCGCCGTCGAACTGCGCAACCGGCTCGCCGCCGCCACCGGGCTGCGGCTGCCCACCACCCTGGTGTTCGACCACCCCAACGCCAGCGCCGTCGCCACCCACCTGCACACCGCGCTGGGGGTCGGCCCCGCCGACCCGGCCGCCGCCGTGGCCGCCGACCTCGACCGGCTCGCCGTCGTCCTGCGCGACCTGCCGGCCGACGTCGCCGAAGCGTCCGGGGTGGCCGCGACCCTGCGCCAACTGCTCGCGACCTGGGACACCCACCAGGCCCACGACGACCTCGAATCGGCGACGGCCAGCGAACTGTTCGCGCTGCTCGACGACGAACTGGGCAGGTGAGGACGTGACCGACGACCAGCGCTACCTCGACTACCTCAAGCGGGCCACCGCCGAACTGCGCGAGACCCGCCAGCGCCTGCGCGAGGTCGAGGACCGCCGCGCCGAACCGATCGCGATCGTCGGCATGGGCTGCCGCTTCCCCGGCGGCGTCACCTCACCCGATGACCTGTGGGACGTCGTCGCCGCCGGCCGCGACGTCATCGGCGAGGTCCCCACCGACCGGGGCTGGGACCAGGGCCTGTTCACCACCGGCGTGCGCCACGGCGGTTTCGTCGACGGCGTCGGGGACTTCGACGCCGGGTTCTTCGGCATCTCCCCGCGTGAGGCGCTGGCCATGGACCCCCAGCAGCGGCTCGCCCTGGAGGTGTCCTGGGAGGCCCTGGAGTCCGCCGGCCTGCGCGCCGAGAGCCTGCGCGGCACCCGGACCGGCGTGTTCGTCGGCTCGGTCGCCGCCGAGTACGGGCCGCGCATGCACGAGGCCTCCGGCGAGGTCGGCGGCTACCTGGTCACCGGCATCGCGACCAGCGTCGTGTCCGGGCGGATCGCCTACGCCCTCGGCCTGGAGGGCACGACGTTCACCGTCGACACGGCGTGCTCGTCGTCGCTGGTGGCGCTGCACCTGGCGTGCCAGGCGCTGCGCCAGGGCGAGGTGACGCTGGCGCTGGCCGGCGGGGTGGCCGTCATGTCGGCGCCGGGCCTGTTCGTCGAGTTCGGCCGGCAGGGCGCGCTGTCCCCGGACGGCCGCTGCCGCGCGTTCTCCGCGTCGGCCAACGGTTTCGGGCTCGCCGAGGGCGCCGGCGTGCTGGTCCTGGAACGTCTGTCCGACGCCCGCGCCAACGGCCACCGGGTGCTGGCGGTGGTGCGCGGCTCGGCGGTGAACTCCGACGGCGCGTCCAGCGGCCTGACCGCCCCCAACGGCCCCTCCCAGGAACGGGTCATCCGCCAGGCCCTCGCCAGCGCCGGACTGTCCACCTCGGACATCGGGGTCATCGAGGCGCACGGCACCGGCACCAGCCTCGGTGATCCGATCGAGGCGCGGGCCCTGCTGGCCACCTACGGTCAGGTCGGCCGCCCGGTGTGGTTGGGTTCGGTGAAGTCGAACATCGGCCACGCCCAGGCCGCCGCCGGGGTGGCCGGAGTGATCAAGATGGTCCAGGCGCTGCGGCACGGCGTGATACCGGCGACCCTGCACGCCGGCGAGCCGTCCCCGCACGTCGACTGGTCGGCCGGCTCGGTGTCCCTCGCCACCGAGCCGAGCGCCTGGGACCTGCCGCGCCGGGCCGGCGTGTCGTCCTTCGGCGTCAGCGGAACGAACGCCCACGTCATCCTGGAGGGGGTGGCGGCCGAGCCGTCGTCCCCGTCCGGCGGCGTGGTCCCGTGGACGTTCTCGGCGCGGACCCCGGAGGCGTTGGGGGAGTTGGTGTCCCGGGTCCGTGCGGTGGACCTGGACCCGGCGGATGTGGCGTTCACCCTCACGAACCGTTCCCTGTTCGAGCACCGCGCGGTCGTGGTGGGTTCGACGCTCGACGAGCTGCGGTCGGCTGAGGTCGTCACCGGTTCTGGTCCGGTGACGTCTCCGGTGTTCGTGTTCCCCGGCCAGGGTTCCCAGTGGGTTGGCATGGCGGCCGAACTGCTGGAGTCGTCCCCGGTGTTCGCGGCCCGCATGGAGGAGTGCGCGAAGGCACTGGCTCCGCACGTCGACTGGTCGCTGTTCGACGTGCTGGACGACCTGGACCGGGTGGACGTCGTCCAGCCGGTGTTGTGGGCCGTGATGGTGTCGCTGGCCGCCGTGTGGCGGTCCTACGGTGTCGAGCCCGCTGGGGTGGTCGGCCATTCGCAGGGTGAGATCGCCGCCGCGTGCGTCTCGGGTGCTCTGTCCCTTGAAGACGGCGCGCGGGTGGTGGCGTTGCGCTCCCAGGCGATCCGTGCGCTGGCCGGTCGCGGTGGCATGGTGTCGGTTCCCATGCCCGAGAGCGAGGTTCGGGAGCTGCTGACCGAGGGTCTGTCGATCGCGGCGGTGAACGGGCCGGCCGCGACAGTGGTGTCCGGTGACGTGGCTGCGTTGGACGTGTTGATGTCCCGGTGTGAGCGGGCGAAGAAGATCCCGGTCGACTACGCCTCCCACTCGTCCCAGGTGGACTCGATCCGCGACGAGGTGCTGCGGCTGCTCGCCCCGGTGACGCCGCTGGAAGGTGGGATCCCGTTCCACTCCACCGTTCCCGGTGGTGGACGACCGGACGCCGACTACTGGTTCCGGAACCTGCGCAACACCGTCGAGTTCGCGCCCACGGTGGACAAGCTGGTGGCGGACGGGCATTCGGTGTTCATCGAGATCAGCCCGCACCCCGTGCTCGTACCCGCGATCGACGCCACCGGTATCGGCACGCTGCGGCGTGACGAGGGCGGGTTGCGGCGACTGCTGGCCTCCCTCGGGGAGGCGTACGTCAACGGGATCCCCGTGCGGTGGGGCATCGACGGGCACCCGACAACGCTGCCCACCTACCCGTTCCAGCGAGACCGGTACTGGCTCACGCCCACCACCCGGTCGGGGCACCCGTTCCTCGGCGCCGACGCCACCGTGCCCGACACCGGAAGCCTGCTGATCACCGGCAGGATCGGGCTCGACAGCCACCCGTGGCTGGCCGACCACACCGTCCTGGACACCGTCCTCGCCCCCGGCACGGCCCTGCTGGAACTCGCCCTGCACGCCGGGGACCGGGTCGGCTGTCGCACCGTCGAGGAACTCACCCTCGAAGCCCCGCTGGTCCTGCCCGACCACACCCCGCTCGACCTGCACGTCACCGTCGACCAACCCGACGACACCGGCCGCCGCGCGCTGCGCGTCCACTCCCGCGCCGGCGACGACCAGCCGTGGACCCGGCACGCCACCGGCACCCTCACCGACACCGCCGCCACCCCCACCGCCGACACCACCCCGCCGCCCGACGCCGAACCCATCCCCGTCGACGACCTCTACGACCGGCTCGCCGCCGCCGGCTACCACTACGGCCCGCTGTTCCAGGGCCTGCGGGCCGCCTGGCGCCACGGCGAGCACACCTACGCCACCGTCCACCTCCCCGACCCCACCGACGCCGACCGGTTCACCCTGCACCCGGCCCTGCTCGACGCCGCCCTGCACGCCGGTCTCGCCGGCCGGTCCGGCGACCCGCGCCTGCCGTTCTCCTGGCGCGACGTCACCCCGCACGCCACCGCCGCCACCGCGCTGCGCGTGCGGCTCACCACCACCGGCGACACCGCCCGCGTCGACCTCACCGACACCGCCGGCCACCCGGTCGCCACCATCGGCGCCCTCACCGGCCGCCCGGTCACCACCGAGCAGCTGCGGGCCGCGTTCCCCGACCGCCGGCCGCCGCTGCTCGAACCCCGCTGGACCGAACACCCCGCCACCGGCGAACCCCTCCGCCTGGCCGTCGACGACGCCGACGCGCTCGGCCTCGACGCCCAACTGGACACCGGCCACAACCCGCAGGCCGTCCTGCTCGGCCTCGCCCCCACCGACAGCTCGCCGGCCGCCGTGCGCGCCGCCCTCCGCCAGGCCCTCGACCTGGCCCACACCTGGCTCGACGACTCGTGGCCGACACTGGTCGTGGTCACCCGGGGAGCCGTCGACGCCACCGACCTCGCCGCCGCCGCCGTCTGGGGTCTGCTGCGCTCCGCCCAGTCCGAGAACCCCGACCGCTACGTGCTGGTCGACCTGGACGAGGACCCCGCGTCGGTCGCCGCGCTGCCCGCCGCCCTGGCCACCGGGCAACCACAGCTCGCCGTCCGCGCCGGCACCGTCCACGTGCCGACCCTCGTAAAGGTGGACGCCCATGGAACGGCGCCCGCGTTCGGGGACGGCACCGTCCTGGTCACCGGCGCCACCGGCACCCTCGGTGGGCTCGTCGCCCGCCACCTGGTCACCGCGCACGGAGTGCGGCGGCTGCTGCTGGTCAGCCGACGCGGCGGTGCCGAGGACCTGCGCGCCGAGCTGACCGCCCTTGGCGCCACCGTCACCGTCGCCGCCTGCGACGTCGCCGACCGGGACGACCTCGCCGCCCTGCTGGCCGGGATCGACGTGACCGCCGTCTTCCACGCCGCCGGGGTGCTCGACGACGGGCTGCTCGCTTCGCTGACCCCCGACCGGCTCGACACCGTCCTCGCCCCCAAGGTCGACGCCGCCGCCCACCTCGACGAGCTCGCCGCCGACGCCGGCACGTTCGTGCTGTTCTCCTCGGCCGCCGCCGTGCTCGGGTCGCCCGGCCAGGCCAACTACGCCGCCGCCAACGCCTACCTCGACGCCCTCGCCCGGCGCCGGGTCGCCGCCGGCCGCTCGGCCACCGCCATCGCCTGGGGCCTGTGGGAGCGGGAGAGCAGGCTGACCGGGCGCGCCGACCGCACCCGCCTCGCCCGGGGCGGCCTCGTGCCGCTGACCGCCGCCGACGGGCTGGCCCTGCTCGACGCCGCCGTCGCCACCGGGCG
>NZ_MSIF01000002.1 GCF_001921215.1 Actinophytocola xinjiangensis | reverse complement strand
GGGGCGATCAACCTCGTCGCCGACCTCGCCGAGCACCACGCGCCCGACGGCCAGGCGTTCTACACCACCCGGTCGCCGCAGCGCCTGCCCGCCGCCCGCTCCGGCCGGGGCGCGCCGGTCGGTGGCGAGGACGGTGTGCCGCGCCAGGGCGGCAGGTCCACCGGCGGCAGCTCGCCGGCCAGCGCCACGATGCTCACCCCGGCCTGCCGGGCCGCCTCCACGACCTGGTGGTACCCGACGGCCGCGACGGCCTCGTGCAGCGCGTGCGGCAGCGGGCAGCAGGCCGTGGCGAACCGCTGCTGGAACGGTCGCCACCCGTCCCGCACGGCCGCCGACGGCGCCCCCAGGCCCGACCAGAACCGTTGCCACGGCTCGGCGTCCAGGGTCTCCAGCTCGAACCGCAGGCCGTCGGCGGTGGTGAACGGCGGCCCGCCCGGCCCGTGCGGGCGTTCCCCGACCGACGCGCCGGCCAGGTACTGGGAGACCGACAGCAGCGCCGCCTGGGCCACCGACGTCGACACCCACCGCAGGCCGGCCAGCCGCGCGGCCAGCACGCCCTGGGCGGCCAGCACCCCGGCGACCACCGACGCGTAGTCCACCCGCAGGGGCGTCGGCCGGCCGTAGCGGCGGCCGTGGACGTGGCTGATCCCGCACGCCGCCTGCACGTCGGCCTCGTTGGCCAGCGGCAGCCGCACCGGACCCGCCCAGTCCACCTCACAGTCCACGTCGGACACGTCGGCGACCGGCCGGAGCAGCCGGGCGGCCACCCCGGCCGCCACCGACGTCCTGGTCGTCCTGGTCAGTGCCCCGGTCACGACGCGCGCCGCCCGCGCACCGAGTAGTACACGCTCGACGACGCCCGGAACCCCGGCTGCTCGAACAGCTCCCGGACCTCGGCCAGCTGGCGGTCGGTCATCCCGACCGCGACCAGCCCGTCCCGCAGCCGCACCGTGGTGTGTGCCAGCAGCGCCAGCCCCGGCGACCCCGGCCCCCACACCTCGACACCGCTCACCGGGTCGAGGTCGACCAGCCCGGCCGACCGCATCGCGCGGGCCACCCGCCGGCCGTACCCGGCGTCCACCCCGGCGCGCTCCATCACCGCGTCCCGCGCGGCGATGAACCGTTGGTACAGCGCGAAAGCGTGCCGGTCGGGGGCGTCAAGGCACGGCTGGTAGGTGGTGTCGGTCTCGTCGATCTGCAACCACCCGCCCGGCGCCAGCGCGGCCACCAGCCTGGCCAGCACCTCGGCGCGCTCCGGCAGGTGGCGCAGCACCAGGCGCGCCACGATCAGGTCGAAGTGGCCGTCCGGCAACGGATCGCGGGTGATGTCGTGGCGCAGCACGGTGTCCGAGGTGGGTGACAGGTCGGTCGCCAGCACCGACCCCGCCGGGCCGACCTGGGTGGCCAGCCACGCCGCGACCGTGCCGCCGCCGGTGCCCACGTCCAGACACCGCCAGCCGCTGTCGACACCGGTCTCGGCCAGCCGGGGCAGGGTCAGCGGGTCGTGCGCGGCGGCCAGCAGCCGGTGCTGCTCCCGGGCGTCGCCACGGCCGAACACGTAGGCCGGCGCCGCCAGGTTCACGTCCACCTGCCCGACCCCGGCGTGCCGGACGCGTCCAGCAGCGCCTGCGCCAGCTCGTGCCGGCGGGCCTTGCCGGTGCCGGTGCGCGGCACGTCGGCCCAGCGCAACGCGACCGGCTCGGCCAGCGCCGGCAGGTCGGCGACCGCCGCCCGCCAGGCCGGCGGGTCAAGCCGCCCGTCCCCGGTGATCACCACCGGCAGCGGGCGCTGGCCCGGGGCGCCGACGATCAGGCACTCGACCACCTCGGGCAGCCGGTCCTCGATCACGTCCTCCAGCTCGATACAGCTCAGGTCCTCGACCGCGTCGACCTCCCGGTCCAGCAGCCGCACCGCCCCGGTCCGGCTGATCGAGCCCAGGTCGCCGGTGTTCCACCAGCCGTCGCGCACCTTGGCCGCCCACCGCTCCTGCTCGCCCAGGTAGCCCAGGCAGCGGGACCTGGTGCGGGCCACCAGGATCCCCGGTTCGCCGGCGCGCACCGGGCGGTGGGTCCTCGGGTCGACCGCCCGCAGCGCCACCCGTCCCGGCAGCGGCCGGCCGAGGTCGCGGGTCGTCGGGTGCCGGTCCCCGATCCGCGCGACCGACCGCCGGGTGAGGAACCGGAACGACAGCGGACCGGTCTCGGTCTGCCCCCACCCCTGCATCCACACCGGGAACCGGCGGGCAGACGCGGCGAGGAAAGCGCGTACCACCGGCGGGTGCATCGCGTCGTAGGTACTGGCGAACAGCCGCACGTCACGGAAAGGGCTTGCCCCACCGGAGGCCAGGTCCCGCCAACCGACGAACACCGACGGCAGGGCCTCCAGCGTCGTCGGCGGATGCGCCCGCAGGAACGTCTCGGCCCGCACCGGATCGAAGTCGGTGACGATGCCGATCCTCCTCGGCGCCAGGCACAACGCGCTCGCCGTCCAGCAGAACGCCCGCCCGTGCACGAACGACGCGGCCTGCACGACCGTGTCGTTGGGCCGCACGCCCAGCGCCGGCCAACGCACCGCCTCGAACCGGGCCAGCCGGCGCACCAGCGTCTCGGTGGAGTGCACGACGAGCTTGGGCACACCCGTGGTCCCCGAGGTGTGGCTCACGACCATCGGCTCGTCGTCGTGACGGCGGTAGGGCGGCGGCACGGCGAAGCCCCGGACGTCGGCCACCGTCAGGATGTTGGCCGCCGGGCCGGGACCCGGCCGGTCCAGGCACAGCGTGCGACGGGCCAGACCCGTGAGGTCGGTCCCCGCCTCGCGGGTGCGGGCGAGCGTGGCGGCGTCGGTGACCAGCACGGCCGGGTCGAGGCGCTTGAGCAGCAGCTGGACGGTCTCGGCCGGCAGGGACGCGGCGACCAGCGCCGGCAGCGCGCCCAGCCGGACCGCCGCACACGCCAGCAGCACGCTGTCCCAGTGGTTGGCCTTGACGATCGCCACCCGCTCACCGGGCCGGGCGCCGGCGGCGGCCAGCCAGCCGGCGGCCTGACGGACCAGCGAGGCCAGTCCCGGCACGTCGTGGTCAACGCCCCGCTCCGGCGCGATGTCGAACGGCCGGTCGAGGTGCACGGTGGTCCGCACACCCCGCTCGGCGCACTGCTCGAACAGCGTCCCCATGTCGGTGGGCTTCATACGGCTTCCTTCACGTCGATGGGCCGGGCGGCGGTGAGCCGGGCGATCCTGGCCGCGGTCGTCGCGGCCGTACGGATCGCGCCCTCGCTGCTGGGCCGCAGCACCAGCCAGTCCCCCGCGTAGTCGACCGGCCGCAGCGGGCGCGCGGCGAACGCGCGGCGCAACCCCAGCGCCTCGGGCGTCGCCTCGGGCAGCCCGTGGCGGAACCGGTGCACGAAGTTGACCACCGTCGCGTCGGCGAGGCCGGGCACGTACCGCTGCGCCGCGGTGGTCAGCACCCGCACGACCTCCTCGTCGGGCGCGTCGAACAGCGCCGGGATCGCCGTCGGCGCGGCCATCACGGTGAGCAGCCCCCGCCCGGCCGGCGCGCGGCCCGGGTGCTTGACGTGGTCGGCGAGGATCGCGCCGACCGGGTCACCGGCGCCGCGTTCCACCTCCGGCACCAGCAGCGCGTAGGTCCGGCGCCGCGGGCCGGGGGCCAGCGGCCGGTCCAGCAGGCAGCTGACCTTCAGCACCGGGGTGAAACCGCAGGCCGCCAGGAACTCCCGCTCCCCGTCCGGGGCGTTCACGTACAGCTGCGCGGCCACCGGCGCCGGCACGCACAGCACCACCGCGCGGGCGCACAGCGTCTGGTGGTCGGTGCGCACCAGGGCGCTGTCGGTGCCGGCGACCACCTCGCGCACCCCGGCCCCGGTCACCACGTCGACCCGCCCGGCCAGCCGGCGGGCCAGGGTGTCCATGCCGCCGGCGTAGGTGCGCCAGGTCGAGACCGGCCCGGCGGCGTTCATCAGGCTGACGAACGGGGCGGCGGCCGACCGGGCGGGGTTCCAGCCGAAGAACGTCGAGACCACCGGCCCGAGCTGGTAGTCGCCGACGTCGGGGTGGTAGCGGGCGGCGAGCTGGGCGACGGTCCGCGAACCGAGCGGGGTGTCCTCCGGCCGGTCCGGGTCGTAGAGCGCGCCCTGCCGGGCCGTGGCGGCGAGCAGCCGGGCCAGGTCCAGCCGGGCACGCGGGGACAGCCCGGCGCCGGTCAGCAGCCCGCGCGGCTGGGTGACCCCCGGCCGGCCGCGGCCGTCACGCCACACGGCGATCGGACCGCCGACCCTCGGCGCCTCGGCCGGCGACATGCCCAGTTCGCGCAGCAGCCGCCAGGTCTGCTCGTAGCCGTGGGTCGGCACCTGCTCGGCGCCGGTGTCCACGGTGTAGCCGTGGTGACGGAAGCTGGCCATCCGCCCGCCGACGTGCCCGGCCGCCTCGAACACCCGCACCGACAGGCCGGTGTGGCGCAGCCGGTAGGCCAGCGAGAGCCCGGCGACACCGGCACCGACCACGGCGACGTCGAGGTCGGTGTCCATCAGCTGCCTCCCACCAGGTTCACGGCCAGCAGGCAGACCACGGTGACCCGGTGGATCCCGATGCCCAGCCGGCGCGCGCGCAGGATGTCGCGGCGGCGGAAACCGAGGGCGTACTGGTTGGCGCGCAACACCATCGTCGGCAGCATCGCCAGCGGGAACCACCACGGCGCGCCGACCAGCGGCGCCCCCAGGATCAGCGCGAACTCCACCAGCGACACGGCCGCGACGAACGCCGCGTTGCCGCGCGGGGAGGTCAGCACCGCGACCGTCGGCCGGCCGACCGCGCGGTCACCGGCGATGTCGTTGGTGTTCGAGTACACCCCGAACAGCAGCGGCCCGAGCCCGAACAGCAGGGCCTGCACCAGCACGAAGCCGGGCAGGTCACCGGCCAGCAGCCCGTACGGGGCGAGCACCAGCGCCCAGCCCAACGCGGCGATGTACAGCTCCTGGAACCCCCGGTAGCTCAGCTTGAGCCCCCACGAGTACTGCGGGTACAGCACGAGCGTCACGCCGGTCACCAGCAGCGCCCACGTCGGCTCGAACGGCGCGGCGATCACCGCCACCAGCCACAACGCGGCGCCCAGCGCCGTGGTCACCACGGCGAAGCGCACGACCTGCGCCTCGGTCAGCGTGCCGGCCACCAGCGGCTTGCGGCACGCGCGGCGGGCCGGCGCGTCCGGGGCGTAGTTGACCAGGTCGCTGCCGTCGCGGTAACCGGTCAGGTCGTCCAGGGCGACCAGCGCGGCCATGAGCAGCACCTCGCCGGCCAGGAACACCACCAGCACGCCGAGCACCTGGCCGTCGAACCGGGCCGCCGGCACCAGCAGCGTCCACACCAGCACGGCGCTGAGGTAGTAGTCGAAGACGTCGAGCTTGGCCAGCCGCGCGTAGGCCCCCGGTCTGCCGGTGACCGGCGGCGTCGAGACGGCGGTCACGACCGGTCCAGCGCGATCAGCGCGGCGAACGACCGGTCGCCGCCGTAACCCAGCTCGCGGCACTCGACCAGCTCGGAGCCGGGCAGCAGCGCCAGGTACTGGCCGATGCTGCGCAGCCGGGAGAACGGGCCGACCGGGACCGCCGCGTGCTCGTACTCGACCAGCGACAGGTACCGCGCCGAGCGGGCGATGCCCTGGCAGGCGGCGGCGAGCAGCGCGTCGTCGAGCACGTGCATCAGCACCCACACGCACACCGCGACGTCCACCCGCTGCCCGCCGATCGGCAGCCGCTGGGCCGGGCGCTGGAGGAACTCGACGTTGGGCAGGTCCACGCAGGCCGCGCGGGCCTGGGCGATCATCTCCTCGGTCAGGTCCAGGGCCAGCACGTGCTCGGCGTGCTTGGCGATGGTCGGGGTGATCCGCCCGATGCCGCAGCCGATCTCCACGGCCGAGGACACCGGCCGGCCCAGCAGCGACGAGGTGGCCCGCAGGTGGTCGCCGACCAGCCGGCGGGTCTCCTCGGTGACCCCGGCCGCCAGCTCCACCGGCTGGGAGGCGCGCATCACGCTGGTCAGGCCGGGGCGGGCGGAGCGTCGGCGCCACTCCTCGACGATCTCGGCCGGGCCGGGGATGCGGTGCCTCGGTTGGGGGATGGTGCGCTGGACCTGCTCGGTGTGTGGCCGCACGGGTTCTCCTCTCGGGGGGTTGGGGGGTGTCGGTCAGCGGCGGGCGAACTCGGCCACCGCGTCGGCGACGTACTCGACCTGGGCGTCGCTCAGGTGCGGGTAGACCGGGATGGCCAGGGTGGTGGCGGCGGCCTGCTCGGCGTGCGGCCAGCGCCGGCCCGGCGGGGCGAACCCGGCGAACGCCGGCTGGTGCGGCAGCGGGTCGGGGTAGTAGACGTGCGCGCCGATCCCCCGGCCGGCCAGGTGGTCGCGCAGCGCGTCCCGGTCGGTGGCCAGCAGCGAGTACACGTAGTAGCCGCGGCCCTCGCGGCCCGGCGGTGGGGGCGTGATGCCGGGCAGCGGCGCGAACCGTTCGGTGTAGTACTCGGCGATCGCCGCCCGCCGCGCGAGCCGGCCGGCGAGCGCGGGCAGGCGGTGCAGTTGGAAGGCGGCCTGGATCTCGTCGAAGCGGCTGTTGTGGCCGACCCGGTGGTGCACGAACCGCTGCCTGCCGTCCTGGCCATGGTTGCGCAGCATCCGCACCGCCGAGGCCAGTGCGGGGTCGCCGGTCACCACGACCCCGCCCTCGCCGGGCATGCCGAACGTCTTGACCTGGACGAAGGAGAACAGCCCAGCGTCGCCCCACAGCCCGGCCGGGCGGCCGGCGAGCGCCGCGCCCTGGGCGACGGCGGCGTCCTCGACCAGCCGCAGGCCGTGGTGGGTGGCGATCTCCCGGAAGCGGGGCATGTCGGCCATCACGGAGAACATGTGCGCGGCGACGATCGCGCCGGTGCGCCCGGTCACCGAGCATCGCGCGTCGTCCGGGTCGATCACCATCGTGAGTGGGTCGATGTCGGCGAAGACCGGGGTGGCGCCCAGGTTGACCACGCTGGCCGCCAGCGGCGCGCAGCCGAACGCCGGCACCACGACCTCCACCCCCGGACCGACGCCCATCGCCTGGAGCACCAGGCCGAGCGCGCCGGTCCCGCTGCCGCAGGCGACCGTCTCGACCGGACGGTCCACAGTGGTGTCGCGGGTCAGCCAGGTGGTGAGCGCCCGTTCGAAGCGGGCGGTGCGCCCGCCGAGGATGAACCGCTGCTCGGGGTCAAGGCCCACCTCGCGGAGCACGTCGAGCAGCACGTCGCGGTCGTCGTCGAACAGGTCGGGCGGGAAGAACGGCAGATGGACGACGGCCGGCGGCGCGCTCATGCCGCCCGCCCGGTGTAGAAGCGGGCGATCGCGTCGCACACCGCGCCGACGCCGTCCAGGCCGAGGTCGGGGTAGAGCGGCAGGGCCAGCGTGTGCCGGCAGGCCCGCTCGGCGACCGGGAACTGCCCCGGCCGGTGACCCAGGCCGGCGAAACAGGGCTGCAGGTGCAGCGGAACGGGATAGTAGGTCTCGGTCCCGATACCTTCACCGGCCAGGTATTCGATCAACTCAACACGTTGTTCGACCTCGATGACGAAGACGTAGAAAACGTCGGTGGTCGGCACATCGCGACGCACCACGGTCGGTAGCCGAAGAACACCAGGGATACCGGCCAATCGTTGCCGGTATGCCTGGGCCAACAGCGCCCGCCGTTTTATGTCGGCCTCCAGCCGAGTGAGCTTCGCCACCAGAACAGCCGCCTGAATGTCGTCCATCTTGCTGTTCATGCCACTGAGAGTGGTCGTGTTGGAAATGCCGGGGAAATTGTTGAGGGTCGCCCCGAACCGGCCGTGGTGACGCAGCGCCGCCGCCGTTTCGGCGACCCGGGCGTCGTGGGTGAGCAGGGCGCCGGCGTCGCCGAGGGCACCGAGGGTCTTGGACGGGAAGAAGGACAGCACGCCGGCCCGGCCGACCAGCCCGGCGTGGGTCCCGTCCCAGCGCATGCCGATGGCCTCGGCGCTGTCCTCGATGACCGTCAGGCCGTGCCGGCGGGCGAGGGCGCCGATCCCGCCGAGGTCGGCCAGCTGGCAGAACAGATGGGCCGGCATGACGAAACCGCTGGTAGAGGTGACGGCGTCGGCCGCGGCGGCCGGGTCGAGGCCGTAGGTGTCGGGCTCGATGTCGGCGAACACCGGGCGTCCGCCGGCGAGCACGACCGAGGACGCGGAGGCCACGAAGCTGAACGCCGGCACGATCACCTCGTCGCCGGGGGCCAGGCCGGCCGCGCGCAGGGCCAGCACCAGGGCGTCGGTACCGCTGTTGACCGCGACCACGTGCGTCGCGCCGGTGTAGTCGGCCAGCGCCTGCTCGAACTCGGCGACCTTGTGCCCGTGGGAGTATTTCCCTACGCGAATCACGTCGTCGACCTGCTGACAAATATCGGGCCAGAGCTCGGCGAAGGTCGCTGATTGCGAGAAGAACGGGACCGTCTTATTTCCGGACAACAACGCCGCCGCTCCCCACTTCACGCGTCTCGCATCGGTCGGCCCCGATGGTAAGCACGATCAGTCGACTTATCGCGCCTACCGGGGACAGCGCCGCGCAGAGTTCACTCTTTCCAGCGACGGCCGCGAGTCGTGCCCTTGACACCCCGCACCCGGGAAGGAAATGTCGGTGGTCGGACGCAATTGCGCGTCATTCGTCCAATACCGAGGAGACACATGCGGTCGCTGGTCATCGGCCTGGGCAGGTCGGGCGCTGGCCTGCACCTGCCGGTGCTGCGCCGGCTGCGGGCCACGGCCGGCCCCGGCCTGTTCGCCGACGCGCCGATCGTGGGCTGTGACCCGGCCGGGCAACGCCGCACGGAGGACGTCACGTGGGTCACCTCGGTCGCGGAGGCGGCCGCGCTGCTCGACCCGACGGTCACCGTCACCCATGTCTGCACGCCGCCGACGGCCAGGGTGGCGGTGCTCACCGACCTGGCCCGGTACGGCTTCCGGAACGTGATCGTGGAGAAGCCGCTGGCCGCCGACGAGTACGACCTGGACGAGATCCTGCGCCTGCGCGAGCGCCACGGCCTGCGCCTGGCGGTGGTGGCGCCGTGGCTGGCCTCCGAGCTGACCCGGCGCCTGGCCACCCTGGTGCACGACGCGCGGCTGGGCCGGCTGCGCACGGTGTCGGTGGTGCAGAGCAAGCCCCGCTTCCGCCGCTCGCTGTCCACCACCGGCCACCCCACGGCCTTCGACGTCGAACTGCCCCACTCGCTGGGCGTGGTGCTGCGCCTGGCCGGCCCGGCGCAGGTGTTCGCCGCCAGCTGCGCGGACCTGGTGCTGCCCGACCGCCGGGTGCCGCGCCTTGGCGGTGCCGGCGTCCGCCTGCGCCACGCCAGCGGGGTGCGCACCCACCTGATGTCCGACCTGGCCGCCCCGGTCCGGGAGCGCCGGATCACGCTGCGCTTCGAGCACGGCACCGCCACCGGCAACTACGCCGTGGCCGCCGACGACGACCACGCCCAGCTGATGGTCGCCGCCGACGGCCACCACGAGCACACGGTCTTCCCCGACGACTCGCTCGGCGGCTACCTGCTGGACGCCTACCGCGCCTTCGCCACCCCCGGCGACGTCCGCCCCGCCGACCTCGGTCTGGCCGTGGACGTGGTCCGTCTCCTGGCCGCCGCCAAGTCCCGCCCGGAGATCACCGGCGACCGTGGCCTGGTCGCCACCGCCGGCAGGATGGTGTGGCATGGGAGGGACGCGATCCGCCATGCCTGAACAACCACTGACTCTCGCCGGTATCGGCGACGAGGCCGGCGCCGCGCTCACCGACCAGCTCGCCGCGCTGTCCACACTGGACTGGACGGCGATCGAGCTGCGGTCGGTGGGCGGGGTCGCGCTGGCCGACCTCGACGAGCGGACCTTCGCCGGGGTCGCCGACGCGGTGGCCGGGCTGGAGGTGGTCTGCGTCGACTCCCGGATCGGCAACTGGGCACGGACGGTCACCGACCCGTTCGGCGATGACCTGGCCGAGTTCGACGTGCTGGCCCGCCGCTGCGCCACGCTGGGCTGCCGCTACCTGCGGATCATGTCCTACCCCAACGCCGGGCTCGGCGAGCGCGACTGGCGCGACCGGGTCGTCGAGCGGGTCCGGGTCCTGGCCGGCCGCGCCGAACGCGCCGGGATCGTCCTGCTGCACGAGAACTGCTCCGGCTGGGCCGGTTCGCACGCCGAACGCGTGCTGGACCTGCTCGACGCCGTCGCCAGCCCCGCCCTCGCCCTGCTGTTCGACACCGGCAACGGGATCGCCCACGGCTACCCGGCGCTCGACCTGCTGCGTGAGGTCGTCGCGCACGTCGCCCACGTCCACGTGAAGGACGCCACCGGCGGCGGCGAGCACACCGTCTACACCCTGCCCGGCGACGGCGACGCCCGGGTCGCCGACTGCCTTGGCCTGCTGTTCGACCACGGCTACCGGGGCGCGCTGTCGCTGGAACCGCACCTGGCGTGCGTGCCGCACGAGGGCGGCGGCGTCGCCGGGGACGCGGCGGACCGGTTCGTGGCCGCCGGCCGGGCGCTCGACGGGCTGGTCGCGGGCCTGTTCGCGGGGCAGCGGGGATGACCGGCGGACCTCGGGTTCGGCTGCTCGACCACGAGCGGGACCTGTTGCTGCGCCTGCTGGCCGAGCCGACGGTCAACCCGCTGGAGAACGGCCGGCCTGGTGGCCTGTGGCCTGCCCAGCACGCCTACGCCGAGGCCGCCGCCCGTCTCGGGCTCACCGTCGCCCACCACGCGCCCGCGCAGCCCGAGTACGCCACCCGCGCCGACGTGCCGCTCGCCGTGCGCCGGGCCGCCGCCCAGGACAGCGCTTTCCTCGCGGAGCAGCCGAACCTGGTGCTGCGCCTCGGCCGGTGCCCGACCGCCTCGACCGTCATGTTCAACGTCCACCTGGACACCGTCGACGGCGACGAGCCGGTCGGGTTCGACGGCGCCCGGTTCACCGGCCGGGGCGCGGTCGACGCCAAGGGCCCGGCCGTCGCGCTGCTGGCCGGGATCCGCGCCGCGGTCGAGGCCGACCCGGCGATCGGCCGCGACGTCGGGGTCCTGGTGCAGGCCGTGGCCGGCGAGGAGGGCGGCGCGATGGGCACCATCGGCACCCGGCCGCTGGTCGAGGCCGGCCACTACGGGCGGCTCAACGTGTTCTGCGAGCCGACCGGCCTGCGCTACCTCACCCGGGCCACCGCCGCGATGACCGCCTGCGTGTCCGCGCGCGGCAGCGACGCCGTCGACGACCAGCCTGGCGCCGGCCACAACGCCACGGTCCTGCTCGGCTTCCTCGCCCAGCACCTCGCCCACACACTGTCCACGACCGACACCCGGGTCTGTGTCGCCGGCCTGCACACCGGGCTGATGCACAACCGGGTCTACGGCACCGGGCAACTGCTGCTCAACCTCGCCTACGCCACCACCCCGGCCGGCGCCCGCCTCGAGTCGGCGGTGCACACCGCGCTGGACGAGGGCATCGCCGAGTTCGCCGCCCGGTTCGCCGGGGTCGACGGCTTCGCCCGCACCGCCCGCGACGCCGCCGTCGTCACCACCCTGGAGTGGCACAAACGCGGTCTGCCGGCCCTGTCCGGCGACGACCCGTGGTGCGCCGCGCTGCTGGCGCGGGCCGGGGTGGCGGCCTGGCCGGCCGACGAGCCGGCCTTCACCTGCGACGCCATCTGGCTGCACGGCCTGCCCGGAGTGTCCACAGTGGTCCTCGGTCCGGGCACGCTCGCCGGCAACAACGCCCACGCGTACGGCGAGTACGTCGAACTCGACGACCTGGAGCGGTTCGCCGCCACGGTCGCCGCCATCCTGCGCTGCTTCGCCAGCGACCGAACCGCACACGGAAGAGGAGCACGATGACGCGGTCCACCATGCGCGCCACCACGGTCAGGGTCGCCTACCCGGATCTGGTCGGCTTCACCACGGCGGTGTTCACCGGCCACGGAATGCCGGGGCCGCGCGCCGCCGACGCCGCCGGCGCGCTGTGCCACGGCGACCTCACCGGCACCCGCTCGCACGGGCTGGCCAACCTGACCCGCCTCTACCTCCCGCTGTTCGCCGAGTCCAGGGTGGACCCGAGGGCGGAGCTGGAGGTGCTGCGCGACCTCGGGGCGTGCGTGGTGCTCGACGCGCACCGCGCGCTGGGGTTGTGGGCCGCCGGGGCGGCCATGGACCTGGCGGTGTACCGGGCGCGGATGCACGGCGTCGGCCTGGTGAGCGTGCGCAACGCCACGCACATCGGGTGCGCCGGCTACCACGCCGCCCGCGCCGTCGAGCACGGCCTGGTCGGGCTGATCGCGTCCAACTGCGGCGGTCAGCGGATCGCCCGGCCGCCGGGCGGGCGGCTGCCGATGCTGGGCACCAACCCGCTCAGTGTCGCCGTCCCGGTGCCGGCCGGGCCGCCGTTCGTCCTGGACATGAGCACGACCGTGGTGCCGACCGGGCGGGTCCGGGAGGCGGCGCGCGCCGGGCGGGAGGTTCCGCTGGGCTGGCTGACCGACGAGGCCGGCTTCCCGGTGACCGACCCGACGCGGTTCGACCAGGGCGAGGCGCACCTGCGCTGGCTGGGCGGCACGCCGGAGAACGGGGAGTACAAGGGTTTCGGCCTGGGGCTGATGGTCGAGGTGCTGTCCGCGCTGCTGTCCGGCGCCGCTTTCGGGCCCGACCGCGACGCGCTGCTCGGGGACGGCCGCCCGGCCGGCCGCGACGACGACATCGGGCTGTTCCTGCTGGCGATCTCCCCGGAGCTGCTGCGCCCGGGCGGCGGGTTCGCGCGCGACGCCGGTGTGCTGTTCGGCACGCTCGCCGACTGTCCGTCCACCAAGGATGGACAACCGGTGCGCTATCCCGGCTGGCCGGAGGCCGAGCGCGCGGAACTCTACCGGCGCCAGGGCGTTCCGCTCTCCGCCGAGCTGTACGACGAGCTGCGTGCGGTGGCCGAGCGGACCGGCGTGGCGGCCCCCGAGGCGGTGGCGTGATGCGGCCGCTGCGGTTGGGCCTGATCGGCCTCGGGGTGATCTCCCGCTTCTACCTCTCGGCCATCCAGGGCAAGTCCTCGGTCCGGCTGACCTCGGTGTGCGACCAGGACGAGGCGGCGCTCTCGCCGCACCGGGGCAACGTCGCCTGCTACCGCGACCACCGGTCGATGCTGGCCGGCACCGCGCTGGACGCGGTGATCGTCGCGGTCCCCAACGACGCGCACCTGGTCGTCTGCCACGACGCGCTGGCCACCGGCCTGCCGGTGTGCGTGGAGAAGCCGCTGGCGCTGACCGTCGAACAGGGCGAGCACCTCGTCCGCTTCGCCGCCGAACGCCAACTGCCGCTGCTGTGCGCGTTCCACCGGCGCTACAACGACAACGTCACCGCGCTGGTGCGCGAACTGGCCGGGCGGCCCATCGAGTCGGTGCGCATCCGCTACCTGGAGCGCATCGAGGAGCACACCGGCGACGACCGCTGGTACCTGGAACCGGAGCGCTGCGGCGGTGGCTGTGTCGCCGACAACGGGCCCAACGCCTTCGACCTCGCGCACCTGCTGCTCGGCCCGGTGACCGCCACCGCCGCCGAGATCGCCCGCGACGACAAGGGCGTGGACCGGCAGGCCAGCATCAGGCTGCGGTCGGTCGACGGCGTGCCGGTCTCGGTCGAGCTCGACTGGTCCTACCCGGGTGAGGTCAAGGAGGTGGAGGTCCGGCTGGCCGACGGCACCGTGCTGCGCGCGGACATGCTCGCCGGCCACGAACGGTTCAAGGCCTCGCTGTGGCACGAGTACGCCGGCGTGCTCGACGACTTCGTCGCGGCGGTCACCGGCCGGGGCACCGCGCCGAGGAACGGCCTGCCCGAACTGTCCCTTGTGGACGCCTGCTACCGGATGTCGGACACCGAGGTACCGCTCGATGCGTGAGAACGGCCCGAAACGCTCGGTCACCGGCGTGCTGGTGAAGGTGCTCGTCCACCGCCGCGACGACCGCGGCATGGTGCTCGAACCCTTCGCCAGCCGCTGTGTGCGCCGGGGCGAGGTGCACGAACTGGTCACCACCGACCACGACGAGACCGCGGCGGGATCCCGCATCGACCGTGTCGGCTTCCTCGGGTTCCTGGAGGTGACCGCCGCCGGGGTGATCGACCGGGGCGACGTGCTGCACGTCGAGGGCCGACCGGTCGGCACCGTTCTCGGCTTCGACGGCTGCCACCTGCCCAACCACTACAACATCCTGGTCGCCACCCCGGCCCCGCGCACCGGCCCGGAGCTGGGCCTGCTGCCCGAGCAGCGGATCGTGTTCCGCCAGCCCGACCGCTACTGAGACCCCGACGAGAAAGGGCCGGTCGCCCTCGGCGACCGGCCCTTTCTCGTCGTGCGCGTGGGGTCAGCGCCCGCCCAGCAGGTTGACATCGCTGGTGCCGGCGTGGAAGTCACGCACCGCCTGGGTGAGCTCCTCGACGCTCAGGTGGCCGTCGTTGTCCTTGTCCAGCTTGCGGAAGGAGCTGTCGGCCTCGGTGGGCGGCACGCCGACCGCACCCAGCCAACGCTTGAACTCCGCCGGGCTGACCTTGCCGTCACCGTCGGTGTCGCACAGGTTCACGATCGCGGTGATGGTCGGCCGCAGGACCCGGTTGAAGCCGGCGTCGCCCTGCTCGAACATCTGGCTGCTCACGTACTGGATGAACTGGTCCTCGGTGACACCCTGGCGGGCGCCGACCTTGCGGGCCATCTGGTCGTACATGCCGAGGTAGGCGTCCAGCAGCGCGCGCGCCTTGGGCGAGGACGGGGCCTCACCGAAGGCCTTGATGATGCGCTGGGCCTCAGCCTCGTAGTCCGAGCGCTCGATGTAACCGTTGTTGTTGACGTCCCATTTCTGGAAACGCTGCTTGAGACGCTCGTTCCGCACGGCCGTGGTCATCGATATCCTCCTGGATTATGTGAAACAAAGGACCCACAGGTGGAGCTGTTCAATTGTGAATCACAGGCGCCGTACTCGCTCGCCGAATGCTTTTCCGCGAGTGTCGAGCAGGAGTTTCGCCTCCGCGGCCAACCGGCCGAGGTCATAGGTCTGGTGATCCTGCAGCAGGATTGTCAGGTCCGCCGAACGGACCGCCGGCCACAGTTCACCGACTTTTTCCGCGGTGGCCGGTAAACCGGCCACGACCGCGTCGTGCGGATCGTGCAGCGCCACCGTGGCGCCGTGGTCGGCGAGCGCGCCGGCGACCCCGGCGGCCGGCGACTCGCGCGCGTCCGGGACGTCGGGCTTGTAGGTCAGGCCCAGCAGCAGTACCCGCGCCCCGGCCACCGGCCGGCCGTACTCGGCCAGCAGCGCGCCCGCCCGCCCGGCGACGTAGGCCGGCATGCGGGTGTTGACCCTGGTCGCGGCGTCCAGCAGACCGAACCCGAACCCCTCGGCGGCGGCCTTGGCCGCCAGGTAGCGGGGGTCGACCGGGATGCAGTGCCCGCCGACCCCGGGCCCCGGTGAGAACGGCGCGAACCCGAACGGCTTGGTGCCGGCGCAGTGCAGCACGTCCCAGACGTCGATGCCCAGGTGGTGGCAGAACATCGCCAGCTCGTTGACCAGGGCGATGTTGACGTACCGGTAGGCGTTCTCCAGCAGCTTGGCCAGCTCCGCCTCGCGGGTGCCGCGCGCGATGACCAGCGTGTCGACGAACCGGTCGTAGAACGCCGCGCAGTTCTTCGCGCACAGCGGCGTGTGCCCGCTGATGACCTTGGGCGTGTTCCGCACGGTGAACCGGCCGTTGCCGGGGTCGATCCGCTCGGGGGAGAACGCGAGGTGGAACTCCTCGCCCGCGCGCCAGCCGGTGCCCCGCTCCAGGATCGGCCGGACCACCTCGTCGGTCGTGCCGGGGTAGCTGGTCGACTCCAGCACCACCAGCGCGCCGACCCGCAGGTGGGCGGCGACGGCGGTGGCGGCGGCGCGCACGGCCCCGAGGTCGGGCCGGCCGTGCTCGTCGAGGCCGGTGGGCACGCAGATCACGACGGTGTCGGCCTCGGCGACGACCGCCGGGTCGGTGGTGGCCACGAAGCCGTTGTCGAGCATGTCCGCGACGTCGGCGTCGGGCACGTCGGCGACGTGCGAGCGGCCGGCGCTCAGGCCGGCGGCGACCTCGGCGCGGATGTCGAGCCCGGCGACGGTGAGCCCGGCCTGACAGGCGCGGCTGGCCAGCGGAAGTCCGACGTAGCCCAGGCCGACGACGACCGCGTCGAAGGACGCCCCGGGGTCCGGCCTGGTCATCGTCGGCTCCTCGCCAGCTGGCGGGATCAAGCGGAGAAGCTGGACATCGGCGTCTGGATGTGCGCGCCCGTGCCGGGTGCGACGACCAGACTGGCGGTCCGGCAGAACGGGTCGCCGAAGACCCTGATGTCGGCGTCGGTGAGGTTGGTCAGCAGGTGGGCGTCGACCGGGAGCCGGGTGCAGCCCGCCGGGTCCGCGAAGCGCGTCGAGGCGGTGAGCTCGTTGCTGAAGACCAGCACGGAGCCCTCGGCGCGGGTCTCCTGCGCTTGCGCCGGCGTGGCGAGGACGCCGACGAGAACGGTGGCCGCCACGACCCCGAACATCGACCGGACAACACGCATGAAGGTCTCCCGAATTCGTGGTTTCGCTGGCGGTGTCGAAATTACCAGCGGGATGGCGCCGACTGTTTGTACGGATGCGCACTGCACCTGATGGTGTTCGTTCGGGAACCGTCCGGTAGTTCGGTCGGGAGATTCGGCGAACACAGGGATTCCGGTTTCTCGCGTTGACCGCGTTCCGTCTGACGCGTTGGGGTGATTCAGCCACGGAGACCCGTACACAGGGTGACCGGACAATGCCGGGGCGCGGCGGGCCCGAGGAATGACTGGCTAGTTTCGTGCGGTGGTCGTCGCGTCGATAATCATCCTGCTCGCCCTGGTCGCCGGCCTGGTCGGCAACCGGCTCCTGCGCCGGCGCGGCGGTGAGGACTGTCCGTCGGTCACCGACCTGATCAGCCCGCTGGAGACGCTCGCGGTGCTGGTGCTGGCGTTCGTGCTGGTCGGCGCGGCCGAGTCCTACAGTGGGGCCGAGGACGCGGCCGCCCTCGAAGCGTCCTCTGTGGACCACCTGTTCGAGACCGCCGACTACGCACCGGATCCGTACCGCGAGCCGCTCCAGGCCGACACGGTCTGCTACGCCCGTGCGGTGGTGCACCATTCGTGGCCGGCGATGGCGGCGGGTGAGGACTCGTCGGTGCCGAGCATCTGGACGACCGACCTGCGTACCCATCTCAAGGCCATGTCACGGACCCACGACGGCACGGTGTTCGAGATCCTGGTGGAGACCGACCGGGACCGGTCGCAGGCCAGGCAGGCCAGGAAGAGCGAGGCGTCGCCGGCCATTCCGGACATCGTGTACTGGTTCATGGCGATCACGCTCGCGGTCACCGTCGCCGGCTACGCCTACTCGATCCGGCTGCACGACAGCCTCGTGCACCTGATCGCCGTGGGAGTGCTGACCGTGCTGCTGGTCGGCTCGATCCTGATCATCCGCGACGTCGACACGCCGTTCTCCGGCCAGATCAGCATCGAGCCGACCGAGATGAGCGCCACCGAGGCCGACGTCAGCGAGGACTTCACCGCCGAGTACGGCGCCGACCGCCTGCCGTGCGACGAGCGCGGCAACCGCCGCCAGACCTGACCGGAAACCGTTACCGCACAAGGAGAACAGATGTCGATTCGCCGTTTCGCCACGCTCGCGATCGTCACCGCCGCCGCGTGGGCGTCCTCGGTGGTGCCCGCCTCGGCCGCCACCGGCGAGGTGGTGGCCTTCGTCGCCGACCTGCTACCGGTCACCCGGTTCGAGAACCCGAGCGGCTGTACCGCGTTGCCGGCCGGCTCGCACGTCATCTTCAACGAGACCGACGGCCCGATCACCGTCTACGGCGACCCGCTGTGCTTCGTGCCGCTGGAGCCGCTGGCCACCCTGGAGCCCGGCCGTTCCATGCACGTCACGATGGCGGGCTCCTTCCGGGCCTGACCCGCACGCTCTCTCGCCGGCCGTGGCTCGCCACGGCCGGCGCTTTCTTTTCGGTGACTTTTCGGTAGTTCACCGGACATTCCCGGGGCCATTGACCAACGAAGACGAATCACTTTATGATATTTCCGACACATTTCCGATAGTTTCGGGGGCTCGCGCCCGCTCCGCCTGAGAGGAGCCAGCGAATGTCGGTCGGTAAGAGATGTGTCGTCGCCGTGCTGGCCGCGGCGCTCGCGTTGGTCGGCAACACGCCGGTGTCAGCGCAAAGCCCTTACCCCACGCCGATGGCCGGCGGCGTCGAGGACGACGGCACCGACTGCCAGGTGACCCTGCCCGGCTCGTTCCCCGCCAACTCGCGACTGCCCGATCCGTTCACCAAGATCGACGGCCAGCGCATCACCACCACGTCGGACTGGCGCTGCCGACGCGCGGAGATCAAACGCCTCGCCGAACGCACCATCTACGGTGAGAAGCCGGCCAAACCCAGCGGTGTCACCGGAACCGTGTCCAGCACCGGCATCACGGTGAACGTCTCGCACAACGGCCGCAGCGCCAGTTTCTCCGCGAGCGTGCAGTTGCCCAGCGGCGGCTCGGGCCCGTTCCCGTCGGTCATCGTGCTGGGCGGGTTCGGCGCGGACACCGCCACCATCCGCGCCGCCGGCGCCGCCGTGATCAGCTACGACCCACTGGCGGTCGGCCGTGAGGGCACACCACGCAACAACAAGCAGGGCGCCTTCTACAGCATCTACGGCAACACCAGCGGTACCGGTCTGCTCGCCGCGTGGTCGTGGGGCGCCAGCCGGATCATCGACGTCATCGAGCAGTCCGGCGGCAGCGTGCTGCGCGCCGACGGCGTCGGCGTGACCGGCTGTTCCCGCTACGGCAAGGGCGCGTTCGCGGTCGGCGCGTTCGACCAGCGGATCGCGTTGACCATGCCGATCGAGTCCGGCAGCGCGGGCGCGCCGATCCTGCGCGGGGTGGCCACCGAGTCCGGCGCACAGCCGCTGAGCAGCGCCTACGGCGAGCAGCCGTGGCTGGGCGACGCGTTCAGCGCGTACACCGGCAACCCGGCCGGCCTGCCGGTGGACATGCACGAGGTGATCGGCATGATCGCCCCGCGCGGGCTGTTCATCATGGAGAACCCGCACATCGACTGGCTGGGCGCGCGGTCGGGCGCGGTGTCGGCCCTGGGCGGCGCGGAGATCTACCGGGCGCTGGGCGAGACCGCCAACATCAGCTACTGGTCCGACGTCCAGGACGGCACCCACTGCGCGACCCGCTCCGAGTGGCGCACGCCGCTCCAGCAGAGCATCCAGCGTTTCCTGCTCAACTCCGGCAGCGCGCCGGGCACCATCCGGATCTCCAGCCGCAAGCCGGCGAACCTGGCCGAGTGGCGCACGTGGACCACGCCGAACCTGGGCGGCGGCACCCCCACCGACCCGCCGCCGGACGGGGACTGCACGGCGACGGTGACCACCAACCAGTGGCCGGGCGGTTTCGTCTCCACGGTCCGGGTCACCGCCGGCAGCGCCGCGCTGCGCGGCTGGACGGTGTCGCTGACCCTGCCGGCGGGGGCGACGATCGTCAACCACTGGAACGCCAACCGCGGTGCGAGCAGCGGCGCGGTCCAGTTCACCAACACGCCGAACAACGGCACGGTCCCGGCCGGCGGGTCGACCGAGTTCGGCTACCAGGGCACCGGGACCGGCACCGGGGTGACACCGGCCTGCGCCGCGACGTAGGCCGGTGAGGTGGGTCGGCCCGGTGTGCGCCCCGGGCCGACCCACCGTCCCTGCGACAATGACGGGACCGTCCGTCCCCGTCGAAGGGCCACCATGCTCGACCCGCTCTCCACGCGCGACCCGGACGAGCTGGTCAGGAGCTGCCAACCGGTCGCCGCGAAGGTCGCCTCCCGGATCGCCAGGTGGAGCGCCCCTGAGGAGACCGTCCGCGAGGCCCTCGACGCCGGCCTCGCGGTACTCGACGACGTGCGCGACGAGGACCTGGCGACGGTGGCGGCGTGGCGTCCCCCGGCCGCCGAGCGGGCCAACAGCGTGTACCTGGACTCCACGACGGTCGTGACCGTCGAGCGCCTGCTGGCCGGCGAACGCACCTGGCTCACCCCGCTGACCCTGTGGGACCTGTCGGCCGTGGCCGAACGCGTGGTCACCGCCGACCGCGTCTACTACACCGGCGACCACCTGGCGCCCGCCGCCGCCCTGAACGAACGCCTGGGCGAGACCGTCTTCGTCCCCGTCACCCCACTGTCCCTTTCGGACACCGGGACACCCGCGAACCTGTACGCCCGCAACCTGAAACGCTACGACAACCTGTGGACCCCGGCCCCCGAAGGCTCCTACCGCGCCGACGCGGTCCACCGCGTCACCGAGACCTGGTCCCTGCTCACCGGCCGCGACCTGACGCCCGAACACGCCCTGGTCCCCCGCGAGGCCCGCCGCTGGCACTCCGACCGCCCCCAGGTCCTGACCGACCCGTACTGCGACGACCTGCCGCTGGCGGCCGGCACCGACAGCCAGCCGGTACTCGGTGACATCACCTACCGCGCGTACGCCAGCCAGACCTTCGCCAACCTGCTCGGCGTCCCGTACGCCCCGGCCACCGCGCGCATGCCGTTCCGCTACTACTTCTGCGAACGCAGCTGGGAACTGGACGACCGCCTGCGCACGGGCGAGGCCGCCACCGAGGCCTACCGTCAACTCGCCGGCGAAACCCACCTGGTACTCCCGGTGTTCCTGGCCGTGGCACTGGCACGAGCGAGCAGCCCCACGGAGATCTGGACCCACCTGGCCGACCTGCGCCGAGCCGCCAAGGGCTTCCGCCGCCACCGGACAGAACTGGACGAAGCGCTGTCGCTGGGCCAGGTCTCCCCCACCTCCCGCCGCCTGCTCTCCGCCGTCCAGAGCGAGGCCCTGCGCCTGACCGACCTCCTCGGCTTCGGCTACGAACTGGTGACCCAGGTCGTGGGCCGCCTCACCCGGGCGACCCCACCCCAACTCCCCGACGACGTCGCGACCCTGCAGGGCATCGTCCGCTCCACCCTCCCCGCCGACGTCCGCCAACGCCTGTGGTGGTGGTTCTTCAAACCAGAGCTACGCTTCCTCACCCACCTCCACACCCAGTCCCGCCAGATGACCAACGCCCTCCCCAGGATCGGCCGCCTGTGGGGCCTCCCACCCACCCAGGCCACCCGCTTCCACACCCGCTTCGACCAGCTCGCCGAGTTGCGGATGGTCGGCTAGTCCGACAGCGGGCTCGAGTCGCGGACCAGCGTGTCGTCGTAGGTGCCGTCGGCGACCCCGATCCGCGCGTACCGGCCCCCGGCGAACACCCAGTACTCGCCGCGCCGGCCCGGAACCGGCAGCACCGCGTCGACCCCGCCACGAAAGTCCGGCAACACCCCGAAGGTGTTCTCCCAGCTCTCCAGTTCGGCGGGGCCGGAGAGCAGTCTGTGCCCATCGAGCTGGTCGCCGGCCAGCAGGATCCGCACGTACTCCTTCCCGGAGAACACCCAGAACTGGTCCGGGGAGTCCGGGGTCGGCATCACCGCGTCGATCCCGGTCAGGAACCCCGGTTGGGACCTGAAGGCGGTGGCCCAGTCGCTGACCGGTGCGGGTTCGGCCAGGAGCGTGTCCTCGTAGGTGACCTCGGCGACCCCGATCCGGACGTACCGGTCCCCGGCGAACACCCAGTACTCGTCGCGCCGACCCGGAACCGGCAGCACCGCGTCGATCCCGCCACGGAAGTCCGGCAACACCCCGAAGGTGTTTGCCCAGTTCGTGATCGGTGTGAGTTCGGTGGCCCGCTCGCCGATCGGATGGCCGGCGGCCGAGGTGGCGACCCGGCAGTACCGGTCACCGGAGAACACCCAGAACCAGTCCGACACGCCCGGTATCGGAATCGCCGCGTCGATGCCGGTCAGGCCGGCCGGGGAGGCGGTGTCCCCGGGGTCGGCCGGCGGCCCGGTGCCTTCCGACGAGCCGTTGAGCACCAGCCCGACGGCGACGGCCCCGGGCACCAGGACGGCCAGGCCCGCCGCCCAGCGGAGCACCTGACGCCGGCCACGTCGGACCAGGCCGGGATGTCCCGGAACCGTCGCGACGGCCGTGGCCGGGCCCAGCAGGCGCATCGCCTCGGCCACCGATGGGCGTTGGGCCGGATCCTTGCGCAGCAACGCTTCCAGCAGCAGGCCGAGCGGCCCCACGTTCTGGGGGATGACCGGTTGGTCCTGGAGCACGGCATGCATCACGGCGAACGCCTCCGCCCGCGAGAACGGGGAACGACCGGTGAGCAGCGAGTACAGCGTGCAGCCGAGGGAGAACAGATCACTGGCCGGTCCGGCGGGCCGGTCGCTGAGGCGTTCGGGGGCGATGTACTCGAGGGAGCCGACCAGCGCGCCGGACTGGGTGATCGACTCGGTGTCGGCCAGCGCGACGATGCCGAAGTCGCACAGCACGACCCGGCCGTCGGCGCGCAGCAGCACGTTGGACGGTTTGACGTCGCGGTGCAGTGCCCCGGTGGAGTGCACCGCGTCGAGGGCCGAAAGCAGTTGCGCACCGATGTCGGCGACCCGGGCCGGGGACATCGACCCGGCGGGGACGTCGGCCAGAGAGGGCCCGTCGACGAGTTCCATCACCATCCACAACCGGTCCTCGTGGTCGACGAGGTCGTAGATGTCGATCACACCGGGGTGGCTGATCCTGGCGATGGCGCGTGCCTCGCGGTGGGCCCGGCGGCGCCGCTTGGTCAGCTCCTCGCCCCTGGCCAGCAGGTGCACCTCCTTGACGGCGACGGTGCGGCGCAGGAGTTGGTCGGTGGCCCGCCACACGGTGCCCATGCCCCCGCTGCCGATCCGGTCGAGCAACTCGTATCTGTCAGCGATCACCCGCGGTTGGTCACCGGCACCCATTCCGCCAAGCATACTGCTGCTTGTCCTCCAGCGTCCCGGAATCGGCCCAACATCCGCCGATTCGAACGTCTACAATGGACTGAGAGAGCGTCCCGCGATCCCCGGACCTGGGTGGTTCGCGGTCGGTCAGCCCTGTCCGAGTGCCCGGCGCACCACCGGGTGCGCCGGCCTGCTCCGGGCCGAACAGGGTCGTCGTCCAGGACCGCCCGGCGAGGTCAGGAGACGTCCCGGCGCACGGCGAGCCGGGTGCCGGCGGTGGCGAACACCACGCCGTAGGCCAGCAGCAGCAACCCGCCCTGCCACGGGGACAACAACTCCACGCCGGGCTGGGACGTCCCGGTCAGGGCCGCGTTGGCACCGCCGGGGAAGTACTGGTAGTAGTCGCGGATCGTGGGCAGCGCCGCCACGAACGCCTCGATGACGAACAGGTACACCAGCGCCCCGACGATCGCGGCGATCTGGTTGCGCACCAGGGCACCGACGCCGACACCGAGCACCGTGTACACCGCGATCCCGGCGACCACACCGGCCAGCGCCTCGGGAACACCGTCGGCCGACAGCGAGAGGTCGATGCCCCTGGCCGAGGTGAACACGAACGCGAACCCGATGGCGAAGGCCAGCACCACGGCGCCATAGCCGATCCCGGCCAGCGCGTAGGTGATCAGCTTGCCGATCACCACCCGGCCCCGGTGCGGCGTGGCCAGGAACGTCGGCGTCACCGTCTGGTGCCGGAACTCGCCGGTGACCGCGATGATGCCCAGGATCAGCGCGAGCACCCCCGCCCCGGACACCGAGCCGAACAGGTTGCGTTGACCCTCCGGTGTGGACAGTGGCGGTTGCGGGTTGCCCTCCGCGCCGTCGAAGGCGATGGTGAAGCCGAGGAACATCGCGGTCATGGCGATGCCGCCGAGCAGCATCCACAGCCACAGCTTCGTGGTGAACAGCTTGCGGAACTCGCCCCGAACCAGCCGGATCATCGGGTCTCCCCCTCGCCGCCGAAGTGCTCGACCGGGCCGGACTCGCTGGTGAGCGCGAAGAAGATCTGTTCCAGGTCGCTGGTCCGCGCGGTCAGCTCGTGCAGTTCGACGCGGGCGGTGAAGGCCAGGTGGCCGACCTCGTCGGTGCTCAGGCCGGTGACCCGCAGCGTGTCCTCGACACGTTCGGCGCCGGCGTCGCGTGGCAGTGCCGCGATCAGGGGGTCCAGGTCGGGGCCCCGGACCAGCACGGTCTGGCCGGCGCTGTCGGCCAGTTCGGCGATCGTGCCCTGGCGGACCAGCGTGCCCTTGTTGATGATCACCACGGTGTCGACGGTCTGCTCGACCTCGCTCAGGACGTGGCTGGACACCAGGATCGTGCGGCCCTCGTCGGCCATGCCGCGCAGGAACCCGCGCAGCCAGGCGATGCCCTCGGGGTCCAGGCCGTTGGCCGGCTCGTCGAGGATCAGGACCTTCGGGTCGCCGAGCAGCGCGGCGGCCAGGCCGAGGCGCTGGCGCATACCCATCGAGTAGCCCCGGACCTTCTGCCCGCCGGCCTTGCTCAGCCCGACCAGCTCCAGCACCTCGTCGGCGCGGCGGTCGGGGAAGCCGTTGACCGTGCAGTAGACCCGCAGGTGGTTGCGGCCGCTGCGGGCCGGGTGGAAGCTCGACGCCTCCAGCATCGCGCCGACCGTGGTGGCCGGGCGCGGCAGGTCGGCGTACCGGACGCCACCGATGGTCGCGGTGCCGGCGGTCGGGCCGACCAGCCCGAGCAGGCAGCGCAGGGTGGTGGTCTTGCCGGCGCCGTTGGGTCCGAGGAATCCGGTGATCGTGCCGGCCGGCACGGTGAAGGTCAGGTCGTCGACCGCCTTCACCGCGCCGAAGGTCTTGCGCAGTCCGCGTACCTCGATCGCCTCGGCTGTCACGATCACTCCCCCTCAGGATGTGTGATCGCTACATCCTAGGGGACGAGATCATCCGGGGAAGACCACGTCACTGCACGAGTAGAAGGTCTGGTCGAAATGGCTGGCCTGCCAGATCATGTACACAATGTGGCGGCCGGTGCGACCGGGGGCGTTGACGTTGATCGAAACGGTGACGCCATTCAGTACGGGATCGTTTTCCGGCGTTCCCTCACCGGGTGGGATCACCCCGGTGTCGGCGACGAGTTGGAGATCACCCCACCCCAGTTCGTCGGTCAGTGGATCGAATCCCTGACGGGTGACGTAGAGGCGGTAGTAGTCGGCGCCGTGGCGGGCCTGGTCGTGGGTGCGGAAGGTGAACTGGTTGTTGACCGGTGCCGCCTCCCACGGGCCCGGCTCGTCGAGGGCGGCGTAGCGGCCGCCGCCGGTCCGGCCGCCGCTGCACAGCTGGCCGTCGGGGATGACGGCCTGGTGGTCACCGTCGACACTCTCGCGGTAGAGGCCGTTCCAGTTCCACATCGCGTTGGTGTCGGACTGCCAGGCCTGCCAGCACATGGGGTCCTCGGTGGCCATGTCCGGGTTCTGGAAATCGGAGCCCCAACGGTCCCAACAACCGTAGTGGCGTGATGGTGGACCGATCGCCGATCCGTGACCGAACGCGACCCCGGCCGGGAGCAGGGGCAGTGCGAGTACGGCGGCAATGGCGATGACGAATATCCGGAGAACTGTGCGCAGGGAATTCATGAGATGCCTCCACGGCTCTGTGGAAATGGCTTCACGCACAGTGGTACCGGATTAGCGGAACGTGTGCAAGTAATCCGGTGAATGTCGTCGAAGCGCTTCGAATTGCCGGTGAAAGGCGTCGAACGGACAGTCGAAACGGGACGATTCACCGGGCGCGCTACCGGCGCGCTACGCAGCCGTTGCGGCCCCCGGTCAGGGTGGGACCGTGTTCGGACGTCACGGAGGGGGAGTCATGCGGTTCGGGGTGGTCGCGGTGGTGGCGGCGGCGGGGATGCTCGCCGCCTGTTCGGGTGAACCGGCGGAGTCGGCGCCGCCGCCGGGCGTGTCGGCGGGGGCACCGGCGGCCGTGCCGGACGCGTTGCCCGAGGTCCCGCCGGCACTGGACCTGTCGGCGGCCAACCGGCGGGCGCCGGTCGACGGCCTGCCCGACTGGTCGCACGCAGGCTACCGGGAGGGCGCCGGCCTGCCCGGCGACGACGAGATCACCACCGACGAGGACTGCGTGGTCACCGCCGGGGAGCTGGCGGCCGACTACGACGTGCGGCCCGACGACGAGCGCGACGACTCGGCGGGATTGCAGCAGGTCATCGACGACGTGCGGGACGACTGTTCACCGGACGCGGACTACGAGTCGCTGTCGCTGGTCGAGCTGCCGGCCGGCGAGCTGGCGGTGTCCCGCCAGCTCGCGGTGGACGCCGACTACCTGGTGCTGCGCGGCGCGGGCGGCGACCCGGCGACCGGCACCAGGATCGTGTTCCGGCCCGACGAGAACACCCGCTACGACTCGGTGTCCGACGGGGACTGGGACGAGGACGGCATGACCTACGAGAGCGGCAAGGGCGGCTGGCTGTGGCCGGGGCGCGGGTTGTTCCGGGTGCAGTCGCGTCAGGTGCACGAGGACTACACCGAGGACCACGAGTCGGCGCCGGCCAACCGTCGGGACCTGTTCGAGGGCACGGTGAACGTGCACTGGAAGTCCGGTGCGGAGCTGGCCGGGCTGGCCGAGGACCCGGGCTTCGCGGCGCGGACCGGCGACACGGTGGTGCCGCTGGCCAAGCGCCCCAAGGACTTCACCGAGGGCGGGTACGTGAACATCCGCGCGGCCAACACCGTCGCGTTCTACGAACAGCAGCAGGCGTTGCCGACCGACCACGACCTGCGCAACCTCCACATGCGACAGCAGATCTTCCGGATCACCGAGGTCGACGAGGACGCCAGGACGATCACCCTGGACCGGCCGCTGGAGTTCGACGTGCCGGTCAGCTCGGTGTCCGACGGGTCCGAGGAGATCGACGGCAAGGTCTACGAGTCGAAGGCCGCGCCGCTGGTCGACCCGGTCCTGGGCGTCGGGATCGAGAACCTGTACCTGACCCAGGTCGTCGAGGGCCACACCCCGGCCGAGGCGGTGCACGACTACGCGAACCTCTCCCCCGCCGACCAGCTGCACGGCATCGTGTTCAAGTGGGTGGTCAACGGCTGGGTCCGGGGCGTGACGACGTACCTGACGGGCTCGCACCCACTGGTCACCGAGAAGGCGAAGAACCTCCAGGTCGAGGGCAACCGGTTCGTCGGCTCGTGGAACAAGGGCAAGGGCGGCAACGGTTACCTGCGCGGGTCACGGGTGTGGGACTCGGTGTACGCGGGCAACGTGCTGCGCGGCCTGCGGCACTTCACGTTCCAGTGGTCGGCGTCGGGCAACGTGTTCACCGGCAACGACACCGACGCCGACGTGAACTTCCACGGCGGCTGGGAGCGCCACAACCTGGTGGAACGCAACACCGTCGCCGTGCCCTACGCCCACCGCCCCGGCAACTGCACGGTCAACTGCGGCGGCGAGGGCGGCGCCACCGAGGACGACTCTGCCTGGTACCCGGTGTGGTGGGGCGCGGGGAGGAAGGCCGTGAAGTGGTCCGGCGCCACCGGCCCCCGCAACGTGCTGTTCAACAACACCCTGTCCAAGCAGGAGACCGAGGACGGCGAGTTCGTCCCGTACCTCGACGCGCCGGGCACGGTCCTGCGCTTCGGCTGGAACGGCACCGCCTACGAGCACCTGTCCACGGGCGGCACCCCGATCGACGACTGGGCCGGCCACGAAACCACCGACTTCACCGACGGCGGCGGCGTCGACGCCTCTCTCACCGACGACGCCCCCTCCCTGTTCCTCACGAACGTGACCCCGTGACCAGCGAAAACACCTAGATGCCGCCGACGACCGCTCTCGACGACGCGTGGCGTGCGGTGGACGAGTTGCTCGCCGCACCGGCGGCGATGCGGATCACTCCCGGACCACGCCACTGGGATCACTTCCGGCAACTCGCCACCGACATCGACGCGTGTGGCAACGATGTCCCCGACGCCTCCCTGGCCGCCTACGCGCTGGAGAACAACGCGACCTGGCTGAGCGCCGATCGGGGATTCGCCAGGTTCACCCGGCTTCGGTGGGTTTCGCCGCTGGAGGGGTGAGGGTCAGGAGCGGGAGGCCATGAGGGTGTCGAAGTCCGGGAAGGTCTCGGCGAGGCGGTTGCCGGTGAAGTTGCCGACCCAGCCGTCGTCGTCGTGGAAGAAGCGGATGGAGACGTAGTCGGGGCGGGTGCCCATGTCGAACCAGTGGGTGGTGTTGGCGGGGACGCTGAGCAGGTCACCGGCCTCGCACAGCACCGCGTACACCTTGCCCTGGGCGTGCAGGTAGAACACGCCGGCGCCACGGGCGAAGAAGCGGTCCTCGTCGTCGTCGTGGGTGTGTTCGGCGAGGAACTTCTGGCGGGCGGTGGCGGCCTTCTCGGCCCACTCGTCGGTGTCGGCCGGGGTCATGTGCAGGGCGTCGACCAGGATGTAGCCCTCGGACTCGACCACGCGGGCCACCCGGTCGGCGTAGGCCTCCAGGACCTCCTCGGAGGTGGGCTCGGGCGAGAGCGTCTCCACGACCGGCCAGCGTTCGAAGCGCACCCCCAGCTCCTTGAGCTCGGCGGCGATCTCCTCGCCGTCCTCGGTGCGCAGCAGCGGCACCTGCGGCTCGGTGTCGTCCCACACGGTGAGCAGCGTCATCACAGTCCCCTTTCAACTACCGTCCAGGATCGTCCCCAGGGTGAACCTGAGCAACCACTCCAGGCATTCCAGCCGGTGACGGGCCTCGCGCAGGTCCGCGCCCCACACGTAGATCCCGTGGCGGGCCACGATCAGCGCTGGCGTGTCGGCCCGGTAGCCGCGTTGGAACGCCTCGCCCAGCACCCGCATGTCCTGGCCGTTGTCGATCACCGGGACGGTGACCAGGTCGTCGTGGGCCGCCCGGCCGAAGCCCTTGAGCATCTCCAGGTCGCGCAGCGGGACCCCACCGGGCCAGCGCTGCGCCGCCAACACCGGGGCCAACGCGTGTACGTGCACGACCGCACCGGCGCCGGAGATCGCGGCGATCCGGGCGTGCAGCCCGGCCTCGGCCGACGGCACGCCGCCGGACACCGCGCCGCCCTCGGCGTCGACCTCGACCACGTCGGTCTCGGTCAGCTCGCCCTTGTCCAGGCCGCTGGCGGTGACCGCCAGGCGCAGCGGGTCGCGGTCGAGCACCACCGACAGGTTGCCCGACGTGCCGCGCATCCAGCCCATCCCCGCGTACCGGGCGGCCTCGGCGGCCAGCGCGCGCCCGGCCTCGGCCAGCGCGGTCACGCCCGCTCCAGGGTCAGCTCGTCGAACGACGCGATGGCCTGGTGCGGGCCGAAGTCGGCGTCGCCGAACGGCTCGCCGGGGCGGGCGAGGCCCACGGTGTGCCAGCCGGCGGCGGCCGCGGCGTGCAGTTCGGCCGGCACGTCGGACAGGAACACGATCCGGTCCGGCTCGGCGTCCAGGCCCTTGGCGATCGTGCGGTAGGACGGCTCCTCGCGCTTGGGGCCGGCGTTGACCGTGTCGAAGTGCTGCTCGAACAGGCCGGTGACGTCGCCGTCGGTGGTGCGGGAGAACGACGCGACCTGGCCGGCGACCGAGCCGGAGGAGAACACCGCCAGCCGCAGACCCGCCGCGTGCCAGGCACGCAGCGCGGGCGCCACGTCGGGGAAGAACTCGGTGGTCAGGTCGCCCTCGGCGTAGCCGCGCTGCCAGATCAGACCCTGCAGGGTCTTCAGCGGCGCGATCTTCTGGTCGGCCGACATCCACCCGTGCAGCACCCGCACGATCTCGTCGGTGCCGGCGTCGGCGGACAGCCCGCCCAGCTCACGGACCTGCGCGACCGCGTCGGCGACGACCGGGTCGTCGCCGTGCCCGTCGATCCACGGGCCGAGCCGGGGTCGCGCGTAGTCGTAGAGCACGACGTGCACCTGGCTGGTCGCGGTGAGCGTGCCCTCGATGTCGAGGACCACCCAGTCGACGGCGATCGTCACGGTTCCTCCTGGGGGTAGTCGGCGAGTCCGGTCGGGTCGAACGCCCCGCTGTCGGTGACCACAGTGGACACGAACCGGGGCGGAGTGATGTCGAAAGCCGGGTACAGGCCACGGATTCCCGGCTCGGTGACGCCGGCCGCGGTGAGCACCTCGGCACCGTTACGGTACTCGATCGGCACGTCGGCGGCGGTCGGCGCGGCCCGGTCGGGGGCCTGGACCATGGCCAGGAACGGCACGCCGAAGGTGTGCGCGGCGACAGCCAGGCCCAGTGTGCCGACCTTGTTCACCACGTGACCGTCCAGGGTGACCCGGTCGGCGGCGGTGACCAGCGCGTCGATCCGGCCGTCGGCCAGCACGGCCGCGCCCATGCCGTCGGTGATCAGCGTGGTGTCCACGCCCATCTCGGCGAGCGTGGTGGCGGTGAGCTTGGCGCCCTGCAGGTACGGTCGGGTCTCGGTGCAGTGCACGGTGAAGCTCTTGCCGGCCGCGCGCAGGGCGTCCACCAGTCCGACGAGGTACAGGTCGGCCCAGCAGTGGGTGAGCAGGGAAGCGTTGTCCGGCAACAGTGTCGCGGTGTGCTCACCGAGAGCGCGGCTGCGGTCGCGGTAGCGCCGGTCGCCCTCGCGCGCACCGGCGAGCGCCGACCCGACCAGATCCGAAGAGTCCATTCTGGACAGTACGGTTCGGACGGCCGTACCGATGTGGTTGTTGGTGCGCCGAGTGGCGATCAGCCGGGCGCCGGCGGCCTGGACGTGGGCCAGCGGGTCGGGCCGCTCCACCGCCTCACGGGCGGCGAGCACCATGCCCCACAGCGCGGCGAAGTACGGGCCGGAGGACTGGGTGACCATGTCCTCGATGGCCTTCGCCACGTCCTCGACACCCGCGCAGCGCACCCACTCCCGGCGCGCCGGGAACACCCGGCGGTCCAGGATGTGCACCCCGTCGTCGGCCAGACGCACGCTGTCGGCCAGCGTCGGCGCGGGCATCAGCTGTACCCCGACAGGCGCGGCGGCTCACCGGTGAGGAAGTGCGCGCCGACCTCGCGGGCCTTGTAGGCCACCGGGTCGTGCAGGGTGAGCGTGCGGGCGTTGCGCCAGAACCGGTCCAGGCCGTACTTGTTGGCACTGGCCCTGGCCCCGGTGAACTCGTAGATCTTCGAGCCGGCCTCGTTGGCGACCCTGGTGGCCACCACCTTGGCCGCCGAGATCGTCACCGCGGCCTCCCCACGCTCCTGTTCGGACAGTGCGTCGCCCCGGTCGAACGCCGCGCCGAGCGCCGCCGCCGCGCGGTCGGTCAGCGCGCCGGCCGCCCTGGTCTGGGCGACCAGTTCACCGTAGCCGACGAGGATGTACGGGTCGGCGACCGCTTCGTCCACATCGGACAGAGTCCAGGCGCGGGTCTTGGTCCTGGTGTACTCGGCGGCCTCGGTCAGCGCGCCCTCGGCGAGGCCGACGTAGATCTGGGCGAGCATCAGCTGGAAACCCAGGGCCGCCAGCGACGCGCGCACCGACGTCTCGTCATGCACCCCCAGCACGTCCTCGTCCGGCACGTGCACGTCCCGGAACACCACGCCGCCGCTGGCGGTCAGCCGCTGACCGAGGTTGTCCCAGTCGTGCAGGTAGCTCAGGCCCGGCGCGTGCGCGTCGACGACGAAGGTGAGCTTCTGGCCGCTGTCGACGCGGGTCGCGCTGACCACCAGCCGGTCGGCCACGCTCGCGCCGGTGGCGAAGCTCTTGCGCCCCTCGACGCGGAACCCGCCCTCGACCGGGGTCAGCTCCAGCGCGGCGTCCAGCGGGTTGCTCACCCCGGCCCAGAACAGGTTCCCGGCGACGGTGTCGCGGTGCAGGCGCTCCACCAGGTCGGGCCGGCCGAACAGCTCGGTACGCCACAGTTGCAGGTAGTGGTAGCCGAGCAGGTGGCCGACCGACGCGTCGGCGGCGGCCACCGTCCGCGCGGTCTCGTTGGCCGCCAGCCACCCGGCGCCGCGCCCGCCCGCCGACGCCGGCAGCAGCAGGGTCAGCAGCCCGGAGGCGCGCAGCAGGGCGACCTCGGCCTCGGGTTCGGCGGCGGCCTGCTCACGGTGGGGGGCGTCGGCGCGCAGGGTGCGCGCGAGCTGGTCGGCGGCGTCGCGCCAGTCCTCGGTCATGTCAGCTCCACCAGTGCGTCGAGGGCCACGGCGCTGCCGGCGGCGACCGCGTCGGCCACCACCTGGCGGTGCGGGTCGTAGCTGGTCGGGTCGTCGTTGTCGACGGTGGCGTTCCCGTCGATCACCAGCACACCACCGGCCACCAGTCCGCGCAGCCCGGCGAAGACCAGCAGCGTCGAGAGCTCCATCTCGATGGCGATCACGCGCGCGGCGAGGTAGTCGCGCATCGGCAGTTCCAGGACCATCGGGCTGAACGCCGCTCTGGTCCACACCACGCCCCGGTGGGCGTGGCGCTGGTGCGCGGCGGCGGCCCGGTCCAGGGCCAGCACGGCCTCCGGGGTGGCCACGGCCGGGTACTCGGGGTGGATGAGCTGGGCGGTGACGCCGTCGTCACGCACCGCGGCCTCGGCGATCACCAGGTCACCGTCGGCGATGTCGGCGCGCAGCGCGCCGGCCGTGCCGAACCGCAGGAACGTGCGCACGCCGGCCTCGGCGAGTTCGCCGAGCTGGCACAGCGCGCCCGGCCCGCCGACCCCGTGCGAGGACACCACCACCGGCACGCCGCGCCAGGTGCCGGTGAAGCTGCGGTACTCCCTGTTCTGTCCGATGAGGACGGAGTCGGTGAGCAGGCCGGCGACCGCACTGGCCCGTTCCGGATCGCCGACGACCAGCGCGCGTTGCGGCAACCCGGTGCGCGGGATCTTCGTGATGGGCAGGAAATCATTCATGTGACGGTCGTCCTCCTGGTGGCGCGGCGGGATCGCAGCCGCGCGCTGAACACGAACAGGGCGAGCAGGGTCACCACGTACGGTGCGGCGTCGGTCGCCTGCTGGGGCAGCCCGATGCCCTGCAACCGGAACCCGAACGCCTCCGCCAGTCCGAACAGGACCGACGCGGCCAGCACACCCCACGGTAGCGCCCGGCCGAGCATGACCGCGACCACGGCGATCCAGCCCCGGCCGGCGGTCATGTTCTCCGAGAACATCGTCACGTTGCCCAGCGCCAGCTGCGCCCCGGCCAGCCCGCACAGCGCGCCACCGGCCAGGATCACGCCGTAGCGGTAGCGGTCGACGGCCACCCCGAGGCTGGCGGCGGCCTCCGGCCGTTCACCGACACCGCGCAGCCGCAGACCGACCGGGAGCCGGTAGAGCACCAGCGCCAGCACCGGGACCGCGATCCACGACACGTAGACCAGCGCGGAGTGTCCGGAGAGGACCTCACCGAGGAACGGGACGTCGCGCAGCAGCGGGATCTCCACCGGGTCGAGCCCGGGCAGCGTCGGGTCGCTGAACGATCCCCTGGTGCCGAACACGGTCTGGATGAGGAAGCTGGTGAGACCGACGGCCAGCAGGTTGACCGCGACGCCGAGCACGATCGCGTCACCGGCGAAGGTGACCGTGCCGACCGCGAGGATCAGCGAGTACGCGGTGCCGGCCAGCAGCGCGGTGAGCACGCCGACCCACACGCTGCCCGAGTACCAGCTGCCGGCGACCCCGGCGAAGCAGCCGACGAGCATGGTGCCCTCGAGCGAGATGTTGAACACCCCGGCCCGCTGGCACAGCGCCCCGGCGAGCGCGGCGAGCAGGATCGGGGTCAGCGCCCCGAGCGCGGAGGAGAACAGTGCCGCGTCGATCACGCCGCGCTCCTTCGCCTGCGCAGCAGCCCGGTCGTGGCCGCCAGGAAGATGATCAGTACCGCCTGGAGTACCGCCGTCAGCTCGCGCGGTACCTGGGTCTCGCGTTCCATGGCGAACCCTCCGCTGGTCAACGCGGCGAAGAACAGCGCGGCGACCAGCGTCCCCAGTGGACTCGCCGCCGCCAGCAACGCGGCCAGCAGACCGATCCAGGTGTACTGCGGGGTGATCAGCGCGCCGTCGATGAACCGGTACGGGAAGCCGAGCACCACGATCGCGCCGACCAGGCCGGCCAGGCCGCCGGAGCAGGCCAGCAGCCGCAGCGTCGTACGCGGCCGGTCGATACCGGCGTACTGGGCGAAACGCGGGCCCCAGCCGGTGACCCGCGCCTCGAACCCGGCCGGCGTGCGGGCGTCGACCACCGCGTACACGGCGACGGCCGCCACGATCAGGAACAGGCCGACGGTCAGGCCGTTGCCGGCCAGCGCGGGCAGCCGCACGTCCGGCGGCAGCTGGGCACTCTGCGGCAGGCTGGAGCCCTGGTCACGCATCGGGAAGCGCACCAGGTAGGCGGCGAGCGACATGGCCGGGTAGCTCAGCAGCAACGTCGTGACCAGCAGCGGAACCCCGAGTCGGGTCTCACACAACGCGGCGGCCGCCGCATAGAGTCCGCCGGCGAGCATCCCGGCGACCAGGGCCGCGACCAGCCCCAACGGCCCCGGCACGTGCAGACCGACGGCGACCGCGCTGATCGCGCCGAGCACCAACTGCCCCTCACCACCGAGGTTGACCAGACCGGCCCGCAGCGGGATGGCGAGCGCCGTGGCCATCCCGGCGACCGGCACGGCGTAGGCCAGGGTGTCCTGGATACCGTCCGGACCGAACGCCCCGGTGACGATGGCCCCGGCGGCCTCCAGCGGATTCGCCCCGGTCGCGGCCAACAGGATCGCACCCAGCACCAGCGCCGCCGCCACGGCGACGCCGACGGTCAGCGCACCACGCCACCGCCCCAGGCGGTTCACGCCGCCCCTCCGCCGCTGTCCTCGGCCGCATCGCCGGTTGTGTCCCCGGCGGTGTCTCCGGCCATGTTTTCGGACGCATGGCCAGTGGCGTCACCGACCACATCGGCCTCATCGCCACCAGCAGCGCCAGCCACACCACCTGCCGCGCCACCAGCCGAATCCTCTGCCGTGCCGCCAGCCACACCCCGGGGCGCGCCGCCGGCCATGGCCAGGCCGATGGCGTGCGGGTCGGCCTCGGTCTTGGGGAACTCGGCGACCACCCGGCCCTCGTACATGACCAGGACGCGGTCGGCCAGGCCCAGGACCTCGCTGAGTTCGGCGGAGACCAGCAGCACGGCGTGCCCGGCGTCGCGGTAGGCGATCAGTTCGGTGTGGATGCCGACAACCGCACCGATGTCCACACCCCGGGTCGGCTGCTCGACCAGCAGCACCGGCGCCTCGTGGGTCAGCTCGCGGCCCAGGATCGCCTTCTGCTGGTTGCCGCCGGACAGGGTGCGCATCGGGGCCGACGGGCCGGGTGCGCGCACGCCGAACCGTTCGATGATCCGCTCGGCGTGCGTGCGCATCGCACCCGAACGCAGGAAACCCTTGCGTAGCAAGGGAGGCCGCCGGTGAAACCCGGTGGCCAGGTTGTCGGTGAGCCGCGCGCCGGGGGCGGCGCCGACCTCGGCGCGGTCCTCGGGGATGTGCGCGAGCCCGGCCGCCCGCCGCCGCGCCACGCCCAGCCCGGACAGCTCCCGCTCCCCCACGGTGACCGAGCCGCGCGCGGGCAGCAGGCCGGCGATCGCCGCGACCAGTTCGGTCTGACCGTTGCCGGCGACCCCGGCGATCCCGACGATCTCCCCGGCGCGCACCGACAGCGACACGTCGTCGACGGCGGGCCGGCCGGCGGCGCGGCCGTCGACGGTCAGCCCGGTGACCGTCAGCGCCTCGGCGCCGGGCTGACCAGCCGGGTACACGCGGTCGAGGTCGACCTCGCGGCCGGTCATCGCGCTGGCCAGTTCGGCCCGGCCGGTGGCCGACGTCGGGCCGGTCATCGTGACCTTCCCGTCACGCAACACGGTCACGGTGTCACTCACAGCGGTGACCTCGTGCAGCTTGTGGGTGACCAGCAGCACGGTGTGGCCGTCGGCGGCGAGGTCGCGCAGCACGGTGAACAGCTGCTCGGTCTCGGCCGGGGTGAGCACGGCGGTCGGCTCATCGAGGATCAGCACCCGCGCCCGGCGGTAGAGCAGCTTGAGGATCTCCACCTGCTGGCGCACCCCGATCGGCAGGTCGCCGACGCGGTCGGTGGGCGCCAGCCGCAGGCCGTGCCGTTCGACGAGCTCGCTGACCGCGGCGGTGGCGGCGCGCCGGTCGAGCAGGCCGCGCCTGGTCGGCTCGGCACCGTAGATCACGTTGTCCACCACCGGCATCGAGTCGAACAGTGCGAAACCCTGTTGCACCATGCCGATTCCGGCGGCGATCGCCCGCGCCGCCGAGTCGAACACCACCGGTTCGCCGTCGAGGGCGATCGTGCCGGCGTCGGGGCGCAGCAGTCCGTAGAGGATCGACATCAGGGTGGACTTGCCGGCACCGTTCTCGCCCATCAGCGCGTGGATCTCGCCACGCGCGACGGTCAGGTCGACGTGGTCGTTGGCGAGCAGCTCACCGAACCGCTTGACGATCCCGGTGAGCTGGACCGCTGGCTGGGTCACGTGCCGGTCAGCCCTGCGCCGGGTCGGCGACGGTGATCGTGCCGGCGACGATGTCGTCCCGCAGCGTGCCGACCTGCTCGATCACGTCCGGGTGATCGACGATCACGCACTGCGATGACGCCGCGTCCTGCTGGAGGCCGGTCAGCGAGATGCCCTCCTCCTTGACGCCGTAGGAGCGGGCCTCACCGCGCTCACCGTCGAGGATCGCCGAGACACCGTCGGTGATCACCACGTCGGTGCGCTTGATCACGTTGTCCACCACCTGGCCGGGGCTGGCCGGGCACTGGTTGGCGTCCACCCCGAACGCGAAGATGCCGTGTTCCTTGGCCGCCTCGAACACACCGAGGTTGCCCGACGCGGACGCCGCGCCCATGACGTGGTCCACGCCCTGACCGGCCAGGGTCGCGGTCAGCTGCTTGGCCCGGCCCGGGTCGTTGAACGGGTTCGCGCCGCCGATGAACAGCGGGCTGAGCGTGGTCGTCGGCTTGACCTTGGCCGCGCCCTCGCCGAAGGGTGTCGAGTAGCGGCGGAACTGCGGGGTGTCCAGGGCGACGACCGCGCCGACCTTGCCCGACTTCGACAGCAGCGCGGCCTCGGCGCCGGCCAGGTAGACGCCCTCGTACTCGCGGAACACCGCGCAGGTGACGTTCGGGTAGGCCTTCTCGGTGCACGAGTCGACGAACAGGAACTGCTGGTCGGGGTTCTGCTCGGCCTGCTGGGCGAGCACGTCGGCGAAGTTGAACCCGACGGCGACGATCACGTCCGGCTTGTCGCGGACCGCGGCGGCGACGTTCTGCTGGAGGGAGGCGGGGTCGGTGCTCTGGTAGACCTTCTGGCTGCCGCCGTGCTCCTTCGCGGCGTCCTCGACCCCGGCCACGGCGAGCTTGAGGAAGTCGTTGACGCCGACCGGGTTGGGCGTGACCAGCACGAGCGACGGCCCGTCGGTACCGCCGCCACCATCACTGCCGCCGCCGTCGCCGCCATCGTTCGCGGCCGCGTTGCAGCCGGCGAGCAGCACGCCGATGGTCAGCAGACCCAGCAGCCGAGGCCTCGGAGTCATGACAGTCCCTCCACACCGATCAGAGGTCGCCCGATCGGCGCAACCTCGAACGGAGCGTAAGCAACGTGCCCGGCATCCGACGAAATCGTCCCAACAGGTGGGACACACCCGGCCTACCTGCTGCTTCGGTTGAGATCCGCGCCACGCAAACGGCTTGCCGTGACTTGCCGTGACGTTCTACGGCTTGCGTCCGACCGCCCCGACGATGCACCGCGCGGCACCGCTGAGCGGGGTGAGCGCCGGCCCGTCCGGCCACCACTCGTCACAGGCCACCAGCCCGGAGTCGCCCAGGTCGTTGGACGGCACCAGCTCCAGACCCTCCAGCATCTCCATGATCTCCGCGCGGGTGCGGAACCGCCCGGCGCCCATCGGCCCGTTGACCAGTACGTTCTCGATCCGCCGGGCGATGCGGGTCAGCTCCGGCTCCTCGGGGTCGAAGAAGTGGGAGAACACCACATAACTGCCGGGCGCCAGCGCGTCGATGTAGCGGCGCATCACCGCCACCGCGTCGCCCTCGACGTGGTGCATCGTGCCGACCTGCAACAACACCACCGGCTCGGTGAGATCGAGGTGGTTTCCGACCACCATGTTCTCCATGACTTCCGGCGCGTTGAAGATGTCGGCGGACACCATCAGCACGTTCTCGTTCTCGGTGAGCAGGGCGCGTCCGTGCGCGAGCACCACCGGGTCGTTGTCCACGTAGACCACCCGCGCCTCGGGATTGAAGCGCTGCACGATCTGATGGGTGTTCTCGGCCGTCGGTAAGCCGGAACCGCAGTCGAGGAACTGGTCGATCCGCGACTCACGGGACAGGAAACGGCACGCGCGATTCAGGAAAGCGCGATTTCCTCTCGCGATGTGCACCGCCTCTGGCACCGCGTCGTTGATCTTGCGCATCACCTGCCGGTCGACCTCGTAGACGTCCTTGCCGCCGAGGAATCCCCCGTAGATACGCGCGATGCTCGGCCGTGTCGGGTCGACGCCGACCGGAACCTGGCTCGGTGACTTCGTTGAGGTCATGGTCTCCCCCACGGAACGGGCGGGCTGAAGTGCAAGGCACCATAGTCCCTCTCGGACCCCCGTTCGCGCCAGGGCCCTTCGGAGCGTGACCATGGTTTGGGCTATACGGGTGAAGCCGGTCTCGAACGGGCAACGGTATCGATAAGGTGCGTGTCGCGTCAGGAATCACCACAACAACAGGCAGGGGTACGCGGTGTCGCAACAGACCAGTTGGATTCCGTCCACTGTGGACATTGAAAAACCCAGCGCGGCGCGGATGTACGACTACTTACTCGGCGGGAACCACAACTTCGAGGTCGACCGGTCGTTCATCGAACAGATTCTCCGGGTCCAGCCGGAGACCAGGCGCTTCGCCATCATGAACCGGGCGTTCCTGCGGCGGGCAGTGCTGTTCATGGTGCGTCAGGGAATCCGCCAGTTCCTCGACCTCGGCTCCGGTATTCCGACGGTCGGCAACGTGCACGAGATCGCCCGCGACGTCGACGCCGACACCCGAGTGGTGTACGTGGACAACGAACACGTCGCCGTCGCGCACAGCCAGCTGCTGCTGGAGGGCAGCGAGAACGCCGTGATGTTGCAGGCCGACATCACCAAGCCCGGCCTGGTGCTCAACGACCGCGAGACCCAGCGGATGCTGGACTTCGACCAGCCGATCGGGCTGCTCGCGATCACCATCGGCCACTACGTCCTCGACCACCAGGACCCGGCCGGTGTGTTCGCCGAGTACCGGGAAGCGCTGGCACCGGGCAGTTACCTCGCCCTCACCCACCTGACCGACGACTTCGCGGTCATCAAGGGCGACGAGCTGACCGAGATGATGAGCAAGTCCCAGAACTCGGTGCGCGCCCGCACCAAACCCGAGGTCCTCGAGTTCTTCGGCGACTTCGAACTGGCCGAGCCCGGCCTGGTCACCACGTCGCTGTGGCGCCCCGAACGCACCCCCGAGAACGACGACAGCGAGACCGACGGCCTCTACGCCGGGGTCGGCCGCAAGCCGCCGGTGGGCTGAGTCGGGCATCATGTAGTGCTGTGGAGTCGACGCGTGTGGACCGCTGGCTGTGGGCGGTCCGGCTGACCAAGACCCGCCCGGACGCGGCCGCCGCGTGCCGGGCCGGGCACGTCCGCATCAACAACCGCCCCGCCAAGCCCGCGACCGTGGTCGTCCCGGGCGACGAGGTCCGCGCGCGGGTCGGCTCCGGCACCCGGATCGTCGAGGTGGTGCGGGTGATCCAGAAGCGGGTGGGCGCGGCCGACGCGGCCACCTGCTTCATCGACCGGACACCCGCGCCACCGCCGGAAGCCGGCATCCCGGTCGCCCGCCGCGACCGGGGCGCCGGCCGCCCGACCAAACGCGAACGCCGCGTCCTGGACCGCTTCCGCGGCGGCCAGTGACCCACCCGCCCGGCAGGCCACACCCGAACCCGGCCAACACCCCGGAGGGCACCCCGGGAGGTCGAGGGCCGATGACCGCTCCCACCAGTTCCGCGCTCGTCGTGCCGGTGCCGGCGGTGGAGACCGTCGTCGGGGAGTCGCGGCGGGTGCTGGACCACACGGCGGCCTGGGGAGTGCCGGCGCACGTCACCGTGCTGTACCCGTTCCTCGCTCCGGAGCGGCTCACCAGCCACGTGCTCACCGGCGTGGCCGCGATCGTGCACCGGGTCGCGGCGTTCGACTGTGTGTTCGCCGAGGTCAGGTGGTTCGGCGAGGACGCGGTGTGGCTCGCGCCCGAGCCGGCCGGCCCGTTCCGCGCGATCACCGCCGCGCTCTGGCGCCGCTTCCCCGACTGCCCGCCCTACCGGGGCCGCCACGACGACGTCGTGCCGCACCTGACGGTCGGCAGCGCCACCGCCGGCACCCTGGACGGGATGCGCCGGGCCGCCGAACAGGTGGGTCCACGGCTGCCGGTGCACGCCCGCGTCGACCAGGTGTCCCTGCTCACCGGCACCGACGCGCCGGGCTCGTGGCGCACGATGGCGGAGTTCCCCCTCGCCAGGTAGCGGTCACTCGTTGTGCAGGACCGCCGCGATCGGGGTCCTGGCCGCGCCGCGCGCCGGGATGAGCGCGCCGAGCACGGCGATCGCCACCCCGGCCAGTGCCAGCAGGGCGAGCATCGGCGCGCGGTAGACCTCCACCACGAAGTCGAACACCTCGGACTGGGACGCGCGCAGCATCGCTGGGACCACCAGCTGGTGCAGGGCCACCCCCAGCGGCACGCCGGCGAGTCCGCCCAGCACCCCGAGCACGCCCATCGACGTCACCATCATCACCGTGACCTGCCGGGGCGTCATCCCGATCGACTTGAGCATGCCGAGGTCGCGGCGGCGTTCGCGGGCGTTGAGCACGACGGTGTTGAACACGCCGAGCGCGGCGACCGCGCCGAGCAGCACCGTGAGCACGGTCGTCGAGCCGATCACGACCAGGGTGCTGTCGGAGGTGGTGTCCGGCTCCATGACCTCCAGGCCGGGGTCGCCGCTGGTCACGGCGTCGGCGAAGGCCTGCTGGTCGGCGCCCGGTTCGAGTTCGACGGTGTAGTGGTGGGCGCGGGTGTACCCGCCGGCGGCGGCCAGGGTCGACCAGTCGGCGAAGGCCAGGGTGTCGTTGTTGACCACGACCGCGCCGACGATCTCCAGCCGGGTGCGCCGGCCGTCGAGGTCGATGGTGACGACGTCGCCGACGCCCAGTGCGCGCTGGTTGAGGAACCGGGTCGAGGCCGCCAGCTGCCCCGGGCCGTCCGGCCAGTGTCCACTGAGGACTTTCGGGGCGAGTTCGGCGGTGTCCCCGCGGTAGAAGCGGAGCGCGACGGTCTCCTGGCCGCCGACGACCTGCACCTCCCGCTGCGCCATGGCGTTGACGTGCCGCACCCCGGGCTGCGCGCGCAGCAGGGCCTCGTCCTCGGCGTCGCCGAGCGTGGGTTCCGGCACGACGTCGGGCATCGGCGGCAGGTCGGCCGGCACACCGGCGGCGATCTCCAGCCGGTCGGGATGCACCGGGCGCATCGCGTTCTGGTACTCGGTCATCGACATCATCGCGCCGATCGCGAACGTCACGGTCGTCGCGCCGAGGACGATCGCGGCCAGGGTCAGCGCGCTGCGCGCCGGACGGGCGAACGGCACGCCGACGCCCAGGCTGACCGACCGGGGCAGCCGCCGTCCGGCGAGCCAGCGCTGCGCCCGCAGTCCCCGGCCGGCGCGGGGCGCGCTGCCGGCGCTGATCGCCTCGGTCGCCGGCAGTCGGCGGGCCCGCAGCGCGGACACCAGCGCGGCCAGCGCCACCACGGCGGGCAGGCCGACCAACGCCACCAGGTCAGTCCACAGTGGAATGCCGACCCCGGTGGCGCCGAACGCGGCGAAGGTGTCGGCCAGCAGCGGTGCGGCGACGATGTTCCCGGCGACCGTGCCGACCACGGCGCCGACGACCGCCGGCACGCAGACCATGATCAGGTAGACGAGCATCACCTGGTTCGGGGTGAAGCCCAGCGCCTTGAGCACGCCGATGTGCCGGAAGCCGGCGACCACCGCGCCGCTGACCACGTTCGCCACGATCAGCACCGAGACGGTCAGCCCGAGGACCCCGAACCCGATCAGGAACGGAATGTAGGGCGCGAGGTCGGAGTCGAGCTGCTGACGCTGCGCGAGGTAGGACTGCGAGCCGAGCAGCGCGCCCGCTGGCAGCTCGCTGACCAGCGCCTTCTCGTGTTCGGCGAGCGCAGCGGCGGTGCCGGCGTCGGTGAAGCGGTACTGCATCTGCCACGCGTCCGACCCGAGTTCGGCGATCTGCTCGGGCATGACCCAGGCGTCGGCCGACCCGCTGGCCGAGTAGGCCAGGCCCACCACCGTCAGCTCCGGCTCGCCGGCACCGGTGACCCGCATTCCCAGTTCCGGCGGATCGTCCCAGGCCGGCCGCACGTTCAGCACGATCTCCCCCGGCGCGGCGGCCCACCGCCCCTGCCGGACGTCGACGCGGTCCACCGGCCCTCCCGGATCGGCCCGTCCGACGGTGACCAGCGAGTCCGACGCGCTCAACGTGCCGACGGAGGTGTCGACGACCGCCTGCCCGAACGGGCCGGCCACCGCCGCCACCTCGGCCCGGTCGGCCGCCTGGACCAGCGCGTCGGCCGACACCACCGCGCTGTCGTAGGCGGCGACCAGGTGCGCCCCGGCCTGCTGCTCGTGCGCCCGCTCGATCGGCCCCGACGCCGCCGCCAACAGCCCCAACGCCAACACGATCGTCCCGGTCGACACCGCCACGACGACCCCGATGACGATCGTCTGCAACCGCCGCCGGCGCACCGCCGCCCGCGCCACCCTCCCCAACGCACTCACGACAGCCCCCCACGGACCCCGCGCCCGCCTCGTGACGTTCCGCCACCTGGGACACCACTTCCCGGCGCTGGTCCACGGAGAACGGCCGCCGGGCTCACCGCTCGCGACCGCCCACTCCCCGGCCCCCGGACCGGCGGTCGCGGCTCGACACGCCAGGAAACGGATTCCCGACCAGCGCGTCCCGAACACCACTGGCCGGCGGGTCGACACCGCACCGAGCCCGCACCGAGGCGTCGCCGCCCCTCAACGGACCCAACCCGACAGGCGCTGGCCGGCACCTCCCGAGCACCGGCGGCCACGCATCCCGAACCACCCACGACCAGCCGGCCGACCCACCCCCCGGTGGCCCCGACCCGATCGCGGTGCGACCTCCCCACAGCGCCCGTCAACGGACCCTCCGGTGGGCACGCGCGGTCGAGCAGGCCCGACCACCTCCCGTGACCGCCCGGTGACTTCCGCTGACCCACAACCCGATTCGACGTGTTCACCGGGTTCGCTCCAGTCCTGTCTCGCTGGCGACGCGGCCGTCGACCAGGTGGACCAGGCGGTTCGCGCAGTGGGTGGCCAGGCGCTCGTCGTGGGTGACCAGCAGGAGGGTCTGGCCGATCTGGTTGAGGTCGAGGAGCAGGTCCATCACCTGCTCGCCGGCGCGGCTGTCCAGAGCGCCGGTCGGTTCGTCGGCCAGGAGCAGGGCCGGGCGGTTCATCAGCGCCCTGGCCACGGCGACCCGCTGACGTTCCCCGCCGGACAGGCGGGCGGGGTAGATGTCGCGCCGGTCGGCGATGCCGAGTTCGTCGAGCAGTTCGAGGGCGCGGCGCCGGGCCTGGGCGGCCGACGTGCCGGTCAGCTGCGCGGCCAGGGCGACGTTGTCCAGCGCGGGCAGGTCGTCGAGCAGGTTGAAGAACTGGAAGATCATGCCGATGCGCCGCCGGCGGAACAGGGCCAGCCCGGTCTCGTTGAGGCGGCCGAGGTCCTCGCCGTGCACGACGACCGTCCCGGCGGTCGGCCGGTCCAGGCCGGCGACCATGTTGAGCAGGGTCGACTTCCCGCTGCCCGAGGGCCCCATCACCGCGACCGCCTCGCCGGCGCGGATCGTCAGCGACAGTCCGGCCAGCGCGACCGAGTCGCTGTACTCCTTGTGCACGTCGGTCAGCTCCACGACGTTCTCACTGGTCACGGTGGCATCCTGACTCACCGGCCGTGGAGGGGGCATCGGTCGGGGGAGGTAACCGGGGCGGGGGGTCATCCTGGGGATGTAGGTGCTGCCCCCGGGGGGATGATGCGCGTCCGCGTGGCACGGTGCGAGAGTGGTCGGGTGGTGCAGTCCCTACCGGTCTGGCTGGTCGCGGCGGCGGCCGTGCTGGTGGCCGCCGTCCTCGGTGTGCGGTTGGCGCGGTCGCGGCGGGCGTTCACCCGGGCGCTGGAGGAACGCGGCTGGCTGCTGGAACGCGAACGGGAGACCGCCGCCAGGCAGGCCGTCCACGACGAGCGCGCCAGCATCGCCCGCGAACTGCACGACATCGTCAGCCACAACGTGAGCGTGATGCTCGTCCAGGCCGGGGCCGCGCGCCGGGTGCTCGACGCCGAACCGGAGCAGGCGGCCGCCGCGCTGCTGGCGGTCGAGGCCGCCGGCCGGGACACCATGACCGAACTGCGCACCCTGCTCGGTGTCCTCGCACCCCCCGCCGACGGCACAGAACCGGATGACAAGGACAAACCGGACCTCGCGCCGCAGCCGACGCTGGCCCGTCTCAGCCCGCTGGTCGACCGGATCGCGTTCGCCGGCCTGCCGGTGGAGGTCCGGATCTCCGGCGAACCCCGCGCGCTGCCCTCCGGCGTCGACCTCACCGCCTACCGGATCATCCAGGAGGCCCTCACCAACGCCCTCAAACACGGCGACGGGCGCAGGGCGGAGGTCACCGTGCGTTACACCGACCACTACCTGCGGGTCGAGGTGCTCAACACCGGCCCCAGCGTGCTGTCCGGCGACCGGCCGCAGCGCACCGGCCGCGAGGGCCGGGGCCTGTTCGGCCTGCGCCAACGCGTGGCCGCGTTCGGCGGCGAACTGGACGCCCGGCGCCGACTGGGCGGCGGGTTCCGGGTGCGCGCCCGGATCCCGTTGGAGCGCCCGTGAAGAACCCGCGCGTGGTGATCGCCGACGACCAGGCGCTGGTGCGCACCGGCTTCCGGATGATCCTCGCCTCCGGCGGCCTGGACGTCGTCGGCGAGGCGGCCGACGGCGCCGAGGCCGTCACCCTGACCAGTCGGTTGCGGCCCGACGTCGTGCTGATGGACATCCGCATGCCGACCATGGACGGCCTGGAGGCGACCCGGCGGATCCTGGACCACGCGACGTCCTGCCGGGTCCTGATGCTGACCACGTTCGACCTGGACCGGTACGTGTACGCCGCGCTGGCCGCCGGGGCAAGCGGTTTCCTACTCAAGGACGTCACCCCCGAGCACCTGGTGGCCGCCGTGCGCCTGGTCGACACGGGCGACGCGCTGCTGGCCCCGTCGATCACCCGCCGCCTCGTCCGCCGCTTCGCGTCCGCCGGCGCCAGCCCACCGGCCATCCACCGCGACCTGACCGCCCTCACCCCCCGCGAACGCGAGGTGCTGACGCTGATGGGCCGGGGCCACTCCAACGCCGAACTCGCCGCGGCGCTCACCCTCAGCGAGGCCACCGTGAAGACCCACGTCGCCCGCATCTTCGCCAAGCTCGACCTCCGCGACCGGGCCCAGGCCGTGGTCCTGGCCTACGAAACCGGCCTCGTCACCCCCGGCGACACCGACTCCACCAGCTGACGCACCACCGCGCGACACGGAGCCGGACCACCCCACCTCTGGCGCCGCCGAACCGGTCCCGCCGCCGACGGTCGCGACGATCGGCGGCTGGCGCGTGGGGGTCAGGAGCGGCGGGCGGCCGGGTGGTTGGCACGGACGTTGGCCGCGGCCAGGGTGGCGGTCCGGTCGATGCGACGGCGCCGGGTCTCGGGGCGTTTGGCGGTGGCGATCCAGGTCAGGATCAGGCGCCTGGACGACGGCGGGAAACGGTCGAAGTTGGCGCGGGCGACCGGGTTCCGGTCCAGGCTGCGCGCCAGGTCGGGGGGGACGGTGTTCTCGTCGGGGACGATCTGCCAGGTGCCGCGTTGTTTGGCCAGGTCGATGGCGGCCTGCCCGTGCTCGGTCATCAGGCCGAGGTCGATCAGGCGGGCGGCCCGGTCGCGGTTGACCCGGCTCCAGGTGCTGCGCGCCCGGCGCGGGGTGAACCGCAGCCGCGACGTGTGCTCGTCGCGCCGGACGTGGACGCTGTCGATCCAGCCGTAGCACAGGGCGTGTTCGATGGCCTCGGGGTAGCCCAGGCCCGGCGCGTCGGAATCCTTGTGGCGCAACACCAACCACACCTCGGTGGCGGTGGTGGCGTTGCGGGCGAGCCAGTCGCGCCACTGGGTCGCGCTGTCGGTGATCACGGTGTCCATGGGGACCATCCTGACCGGTGAAGTGCTCATCTACTGAGCACTTTGTCGCCGATGACCGTGGCGACCGTGCGGCGGACGGCGTCGGCGGTCGGCTGGCCGGTCGTGCGGTCGGCGAACAGCAGGTGGGACGCGCCGATGAGGGTGGGGGCGAGCGCGTCGATCTCGGCCTCCGGCGCCAGGCGGCCCAGCGTCCGCTCCGCGTCCAGGTACTCGGCGATCACCCCGACGGCGTCGGTGAGCACCGGGATCCCGGCGGGGTAGGTCTCGCGCAGCCGCTCGCGCAGGCCGTCGCGGAAGGTGATCAGGGCGACGACCGACACGGCGACCGAGCCGAACAGCGCGGTGATCGACTCGGTCAGGTTGTCCACGACGGTGCCGGTACCCGCGCGTTCGCGCAGGGCGGCCGCGTCGGCGTCCATCCGCTCGACGCGGTCGAGGACGAACTCGGCGAGGAAGGCGTCGAAGTCGGTGAAGTGCCGGTGCAGCACGCCCTTCGCGACCAGCGCCTCGACGGTGACCGCGCGGCTGGTCAGACCGCTCGGGCCTTCGCGCGCCAGGATCCGTTCGGCGGCGGCGAACAGGCGTTCACGTGCGGCGCGGATGGCCACTCCGGTCGGCACGGTGACGTCCCCCTTGCATAGTGGGCAAGCGCCCACTTAAGGTGGGCACATGCCCACTCTACCGCCGCACGAACACCGGACCATGGCCGAGTCGTTCGGGATCGACCCCGGGCGCTACGACCGCACCCGCCCCCGCTACCCGGCCGAACTCATCGCCGCCATCGCCGGTGACGGCCTGGACGTCCTGTCCGTCGGCTGCGGCACCGGCATCGACGCCCGGCAGTTCCAGGCCGCCGGCGCCCGCGTCCTGGGCGTCGAACCGGACGCGCGGATGGCCGCCTTCGCCCGCGACCGGGGCCTGGAGGTCGAGGTGAGCACCTTCGAGACGTGGGATCCGGCCGGCCGGCACTTCGACGTCGTCGCCGCCGGTCAGGCCTGGCACTGGGTCGACCCGGTCGCCGGCGCCGCGCGCGCCGCCGAGGTACTGCGCCCCGGCGGGCGGCTCGCCGTGTTCTGGAACGCCGCCCAGCCACCGCCCGCCGCCGCCGAGGCGTTCGCCGAGGTCTACCGCCGGGTGCTGCCCGACTCGATGGCGCTGCGGGCGATGACCGCCACCGCCGACCCGTACGGCCAGATGCTCGACAGCGCCGCCGACGGGATCGCCACCGCCGGCGGATTCGGCGACCCGGTGCGCTCGCGGATCGAGCGGGACCAGACCCACACCCGCGACGAATGGCTGGACGTGCTGCCGACCCAGGGCGCGCACACCCTGCTGGAACAGGAGAAACTCGACGAGCTGCTCGCCGGTATCGGCGCCGCGATCGACGCGCTCGGCGGTGAACTCACCGTGCGCTACACGACCGTCGCGCTGATCGCCGACCGCGTGCCGGTCTGGACACCGGGGCCGTGATGATAGTTAGGTGCGGGGGTGGCCAAGGATTCTCCCGTGCTGACCGCGCACGCCGTCGAGAACGTGCGGTTCGATCAGGCACGTTTCCCGTCTCGTGGGTACAACGAGGACCAGGTCGACGACTTCCTCGACGACGTCGTGCACTCCATCCACGCGCTGAACAGCACGATCGCCGCCCAGCGGAAGGAGATCGACCGGCTCAAGCACTGGCGGCAGACCACCGGGACGATGGAACGCGTCACCGAGGCGTGGGAGCAGGACGCCAGGGCACGGGCGGACGCGATCGTCGCCGCCGCCCAGGCGTCGGCCGAGGAGATCCGCCGGGTGGCCGCCACCAACGCCCAACACCTGGTGCGCACCGACAGCGTCGCGCTGGTCGCCGGCATCGTCGACCGCCTGCACTCGTTACGCGACGGCATCTCGGCGGAACTGGACCGGCTTGAGGACGCGTTGGCACCCCGCCGCTGACCCCCTTGCTGAAAGTCTCCGAAAGGTCTTTCATTGAGGGCATGGATTCCGCCAGGATGACCGCCCGCCTGGCCGACATCGCCGCCCAGGCCGGGGTCAGCGAGGCAACGGTCAGCAGGGTGATCAACGGGCGGGCCGGCGTGTCCGCCACGACCAGGCTCGCCGTGGTGGCCGCGATGGACGTCCTCGGCTACGAACGGCCCGCGCGGCTGCGGGAACGCAGCGCCGGCCTCGTCGGGCTGATCACGCCCGAGCTGAACAACCCGATCTTCCCCGCGCTGGCCCAGGTGATCGAACAGGTCCTCACCAGCCGCGGCTACACCCCCGTGCTGTGCACCCAGACCCCCGGCGGCTCGACCGAGGACCAGCTGACCGAACTGCTGGTCGACCGGGGCGTGACCGGCATCGTGTTCGTCTCCGGCCTGCACGCCGACTCGACCGCCGACATGGACCGGTACGTCAAGCTCGCCGGCCGCGGCGTCCCGTTCGTCATGATCAACGGCTACAGCGAGAAGGTCTCGGCGCCGTTCGTCTCGACCGACGACCGGGCCGCGGTGCGGCTGGCCGTCGCACACCTGGTCGAACTGGGCCACGAACGGATCGGGCTGGCCGTCGGGCCACGGCGGTTCGTCCCGGTGGTGCGCAAGATCGAGGGCTTCGTGCAGGCCGTGCGGACACTGTTGCCGTACACGGCCGAACAGGCCGAGGCGTTCGTGGCACACTCGTTGTTCACCGTCGAGGGCGGACAGGCGGCGGCGAACACGTTGCTGGACAAGGAATGCACGGCGATCGTGTGCGGCAGCGACCTGATGGCCTTCGGAGCCGTCCGGGCGGCGCGACAGCGGGGGTTGGCGGTGCCCGGCGACGTGTCCGTGGTCGGCTTCGACGATTCGCCGCTGATCGTGTTCGCCGACCCGCCGCTGACCACGTTGCGACAGCCGGTCGAGGCCATGGGGCGGGCCGCGGTCAACGCCTTGCTGGAGGAGATCGGCGGGACACCGGCCCCGCACGCCGAGTTCGTCTTCCTGCCGGAGTTGGTCGTCCGGGGCTCGACCGGCGCCCGGCGTTGACGCTGGTTCCGCGAGGGGCCTGGCCGGGCTCGGGGTTGGCGACCAGCCCCTTCGCGGCCGCCGCCAACCCCCGAACCCGGTCGTGGGACCGGTCGGTGTCCTAGCGGCGGAAGGTGCCGCCGTCCACGACGAAGGTTCCGCTGCCCGGGGTTCGCTGTGTTCTGTTCGCGCCGGTTTCCCAGATCACCGGTTGGCCGTCCTGGCGGATGATGAACTTGAACTCGATGGTGGTGTCGGCGGGCACCACGCCCGTTCCCTGCCAGGTGGGGTAGGTGCCGTCACCGGTTGTCAGGGGTACGGCGTTCGCCGGGTTCCAGTTGCCCAGTTGGGGGATGTTGCCCACGACGTGGACGTTCTGGCCCCATTCCGTTGTCGCCCTTACCGTGTACGAGGCCGCCAGTTGGCCTGGGGTGGGGGTGCCGGTGCTGCCGGTGTGGACGGCGACGGCGCCCTTGGCCGGGACGGTGATGCTCGCCCGTCCACCGGCCACGGTCACCGTGGCGGTGCAGCCGGGCAGCGTCACGTCGCAGTACGTGCCGTCGGCCAGCCCGGTCGTGTACTGGGCGGTGTGGGCGGCGCCGGTGTTGTTGATCGCCACGAAGCCGGTGCCTCGGGTGAAGCCGATGACGTTCCCGGTGGGGGACTGCCAGTTGGTCATGTCGGCGTTGCCGACCGCCGCGCGCCAGCCGACCATGCCGGCGACGTCGGGGTCGCGGTTGAGGCAGTACCAGCCGTTGCCGCACGTCGTGTCGGTGACGTGGCCGTTCGTGTTCGGCGGTGCGCCTTCGGGGTTGCTGAACTCGAAGCCGGCGTAGACCGTGGGTGTGGTGTGTTTCCAGGCGAGCTGGAAGACGTTGGCCAGCACGGCCGTCGCACCGTCCTTGTAGGACAGGTGGCGGCCGTTGCGTTCGGTGTCGTGGTTGGTGACGAAGGACACCGAGTTCGCCGCGGGCAGGATTCCCCAGCTGGGGCCGAACGTCGACAGGGTCGCGATGTCCCCCTGGAAGGCGCCCTTGAGCTTGTCGGCGTAGAAGAAGTCCAGCACGTCGCCGCTGCCGTAGTACTCGCTGGGCGCGGGCGGCTCACCGGGGAAGACCTCGTGGAACACGTACGGGCGCGCGCCGGACGTGGTGTTGTTGAGGCGCGCCACGATGTCCGCCAGCTCGGTGCTCGGCATGTGTTTGGCGGCGTCGACGCGGAACCCGTCGATGCCCAGGGCCAGCTGGGAGTTCAGGTAGCCGGCCAGCTTGGCCCGCACGCCGTCGGACGACGTCTTCAGGTCGGGCAGGTCCAGCAGCTCACAGTGCTGCACCTCCCAGCGATCACCCCAGTTGCTGATGTCGCGGTCACACACGTCGACGTTGTACTCGCCCCGGTCGTACATCGGCGGGTCGTACTTGTCGGACACGACCGTGCCGTCGTAGCCGGTGCCGGTCTGGGCCGCGGTGTGGTTCACCACCGCGTCCGTGTAGACCTTGATGCCCGCCCCGTGACACGCCCCGATCATCGCCGAGAACTCAGCCTCGGTGCCGAACCGGCTGTTCAGCCGGTAGCTGTAGGGCTGGTACACGTCCCACCACACCCCGCTGGGATGTCGCAGGGACTCCGACGGCGGCGCCACCCACACCGCGCCGTAGCCGGCCGGGTCCAGGGTGGCGGTGCACTCGTTGGCGACCGAACGCCAGTTCCACGACCACAGGTTGGCGATCACGTCACCGTTGGGCACGCCGGTGTCGGCCGCGGCCGGTGGGGCCGCCGGTGGGGCGGCCGGTGGGGCGGCCGGTGGAGCCACGGCGGCGGCGGGAACGGACAGGGCGCCGACGGTCAGCAGGGCGACGGCGGGGAGGATGGTCGAACGCAGCAGGGTGAGGCGCATACCGCTCTCCTCGAAACTCGTCGGGAGTCATGCTTTGCGCAAGAAGGTGAAACATCTTGCAGGGTAGCGCCGCGCTCCCCCCGCTGTAAACGGCTGGCTACGATCGGCCAGGAATTGCTCTACACAGAAGGAAATCCCGTGACCGAGACGCTCGAGTTCCAGTCCGAGGCCCGCCAGCTGCTCCAGCTGATGATCCACTCGATCTACTCCAACAAGGACGTCTTCCTGCGCGAGCTGGTGTCCAACGCCTCCGACGCGCTGGACAAGCTCCGCCTGGAGACCTACCAGGACAAGGACCTGCAGGCCGACACCGCTGACCTGCACATCGAGTTGGACCTCGACCCGACCGCCCGCACGCTCACCGTCCGGGACAACGGCATCGGCATGAGCCGCGACGAGGTCGTCGCGCTCATCGGCACGATCGCCAAGTCCGGCACCGCCGAACTGCTCGGCAAGCTGCGCGAGACCAAGGACGCCGCCGCCTCCGCCGACCTGATCGGCCAGTTCGGCGTCGGCTTCTACTCGACGTTCATGGTCGCCGACAAGGTCACCCTGGTGACCCGCCGCGCCGGCACCGACGAGGGCGTGCGCTGGGAGTCCACCGGCGAGGGCACCTACACCATCGAACCGGCGCCGGACGCGCCCCAGGGCACCTCGGTCACCCTGCACCTCAAGCCCGAGGACCAGGAGGACAACCTCCACGACTACGCCGCCCCCGCCACCGTGCGGTCGATCGTCAAGCGCTACTCCGACTTCATCACCTGGCCGATCCGGATGGCCCCGGAGTCCGGCGAGGGCGAGCCGGAGACGGTCAACTCGATGAAGGCGCTGTGGGCGCGCTCGGCCAGCGACGTGTCCGAGGAGGAGATCACCGAGTTCTACCGGCACGTCAGCCACGACTGGAACGCCCCGCTGGAGACCATCCGCCTCCAGGCCGAGGGCACCTTCGAGTACCAGGCGCTGCTGTTCATCCCCTCGCGCGCGCCGTTCGACCTGTTCGTGCGCGAGGCCAAGCGCGGTATCCAGCTCTACGTCAAGCGCGTGTTCATCATGGAGGACTGCGAGGAGCTGGTCCCCGAGTACCTGCGGTTCGTCAAGGGTGTCGTCGACGCCCAGGACCTGTCGCTGAACGTGTCGCGGGAGATCCTCCAGCGTGACCGCCAGATCCAGCTGATCCGCAAGCGCCTGGTGCGCAAGGTGCTCTCCACGATCAAGGCGCTGCCGGAGGAGAAGTACCAGACGTTCTGGTCGGAGTTCTCCCGCGTGATGAAGGAGGGCCTGGTCGCCGACCAGGACAACCGCGACGCGATCCTGGAGATCTGCTCGTTCCCCTCCACCCACTCCGCCGACGAGCAGACCCGCCTGTCCGCCTACGTGGAGCGGATGAAGGAGGGCCAGGAGCACATCTACTACCTGACCGGCGAGTCCCGCACCGCCATCGAGAACTCCCCGCACATGGAGGCGTTCCGCGACAAGGGCTACGAGGTCCTCGTCCTCACCGACCCGATCGACGAGATGTGGGTCGAGGGCGGCGGCTTCGACGGCAGGCAGTTCCAGTCGATCGCCAAGGGCCAGATCGACCTCGACCCGACCCCGGCCGACGAGGAGCGGACCAGCGAGTTCGCCGACCTGCTCGGCTGGATGACCACCGCCCTTGGCGACACCGTCAAGGAGGTCCGCCTGTCCACCCGCCTGACCACCTCCCCGGCCTGCATCGTCGGCGACGACCACGACCTGACGCCGCAGCTGGAGAAGATGTACCGGGCGATGGGCCAGGAACTGCCGCCGGTCAAGCGGATCCTCGAACTGAACCCGGGACATCCGCTGGTCACCGGCCTGCGCACGGCCCACGCCGAACGCGGCGGGCAGGACGAGCGGCTCGCCGAGACCGCGCAGCTCGTGCACGACCTGGCGCTGCTGGCCGAGGGCGGCGACCTGCCCGACCCGGCGAAGTTCGCGAAGATCCTGGCCACGAGGCTGGAGCAGGTCATCTGACCCGTACCGAGAAGCGACTGACCGTGTTCACCTATGGTGAGGCGTCATGGCTGTCTGCGATCACCGCGTCTTCCTGCACATCGGCACGCCCAAAAGCGGCACCACCTACCTGCAGGAAGTGATGTGGCACAACAGAGACAGCCTGGCCGACACCGGGGTGAAGTACCCGGCCAGCCAGCCGAACGAGCAGTTCCTCGCCACCCTGGACCTGCTCGAACGCACCTTCCACAACGTGCGCGACCCCGCCACGGAAGGTGCGTGGGACCGGATCACCGGCGAGGCCCGCGCCTGGCCGGGCACGTCGGTGATCTCCCACGAGATGCTCGCCGCCGCGACGCCGGAGATGGTCCGGCGCGCGGTGGGGTCCTTCGGCGACGCCGAGGTGCACCTGGTGTGCACGGCCCGTGACCTCGCCCGGCAGCTGCCGGCGGTGTGGCAGGAGGACGTCAAGAACACCGGCACCCTGACCTTCGACGAGTTCAGCCGCTCGCTGCGCGGCGCGGACGACACGATCGACCCGTACTTCGCGAACACGTTCTGGGGCTACCAGGACCTGCCGGCGATCCTGCGCACCTGGTCGGCGGACCTGCCGCCGGAGCGGGTGCACGTGCTGCCGCTGGCCAGGGGCGCGGGCCGCGACGAGCTGTGGGAGCGCTTCGCCAGGGTGATCGGCATCGACCCGCTGTCCTGCCCGGCGCGGATGGAGGTGCGCAACCCGTCGACCGGCGTGGTGGAAACCAACCTGCTGCGCCTGCTCAACCGGACCGGTCTGCGCGACGACCTCGACTGGGGCGCCTACGAGAGCCTGGTCAAGCGTTTCCTGGCCGTCGAGGTGCTGGCCGAGCGGCCGGGCTCGGTCCCGCTGAGCCTGCCGGTCGAGGACCGGCCGTGGGTCGAGCAGTGGAGCAAGGACGCCGTCGAGTCGATCCGCACCGCCGGCTACGACGTCGTCGGTGACCTGGCGGACCTGCTGCCGGCGTGGCGCGGCGACCAGGCGGTGCACCCCGACAGCGCCCGCACCGAGGACCTGCTCGACGCGTCGGTCTACGCGCTGGCGGCGACCGTGCGACTGGTCGACGAGGAGCGGCGGCGCTTCGCCGAGGACCGGGCGGCGTGGCCGGAGGGTGCGACCAGCGTGCGCGGGGTCCTGCTCGAACGGTACGAGGACCATCCGAAGGCCAAGGTGCTGCTGCGCGGGTACCGGCGGGCGAAGTCGGCCGTGCGCGCGCTGATCTCCCCCCGCTGACGTGCCCGACCTGCCCGACCTGCCGGTCCGCGCGGTCCTGGACGAGCTGCTGGCGGCGTTGACCGGGCACGGCGCGGCCGTCCTGGTCGCCCCGCCCGGCACGGGGAAGACGACGGTCGTGCCGCTGGCGCTGGCCAAGGCGTGGCCGCGGGGCCGGGTCGTGGTGGCCGAACCGCGCCGGCTGGCCGCGCGGGCGGCGGCGGCGCGCATGGCGTCCCTGCTGGGCGAACAGGTCGGCGACACCGTCGGCTACGCCGTGCGCGGCGACCGCAAGGTCTCCCGGGCGACACGGATCGAGGTGGTGACGACCGGCCTGCTGGTCCGGCGGCTACAGCACGACCCGTCGCTGCCCGGGGTGTCGACGGTGCTGCTCGACGAGTGCCACGAGCGCCACCTGGACGCCGACCTGCTGCTGACCCTGGCGCTGGACGCCCGCGCCGGCCTGCGCCCGGACCTGCGACTGCTGGCCACGTCGGCGACGGTGGCGACCGACCGGCTGGTCGGCCTGCTCGGCGAGGGCACCCCGGTGGTGCGGGCGACGGTCCGCACCCATCCGGTGACGACCGTCCACGTCCCACCGCTGCGCGGCGAACGCGTCGAGGCGTGCGTGGCCCGCGCGACCCGCCGCGCACTGTCCGAAGGGGACGGTGATGTGCTGGTCTTTCTGCCCGGCGCCGGGGAGATCGCCCGCACCGCCGCCCTGCTGGGGGATGTGCCGGTGGTCCCCCTGCACGGCCGGCTGCCCACCGCGCGCCAGGACGCCGCGCTGCGCCCAGGCGACGGGCAACGGGTCGTCCTGGCGACGGCGGTCGCGGAGTCCAGCCTGACCGTGCCCGGCGTCCGCGCGGTCGTCGACGCCGGGTTGGCGCGGGTGTCCAGAATGGACCACCGGCGCGGCCTGGCCGGCCTGGTGACCACCCGGGTGTCGGCGTCGGTCGCCGAGCAGCGGGCCGGCCGGGCCGGGCGGGAGGCGCCGGGGCGGGTGTACCGCTGCTGGCCCGAGCACGAGCACCCGACGCTGCCGGCGCAGCCGGACCCGGAGATCCGCACCACCGACCTGACCAGGCTGGCGCTGGAACTGGCGTGCTGGGGCACCCCCGACGGCGCCGGCCTGGACTGGTGGGATCCCCCGCCGCCCGGCGCGCTCGCCGCCGGCCGGGCCGTGCTGACCACCCTCGGCGCCGTCACCGCCGACGGCGTCACCGACCGGGGCCGGCGCCTCGCCGAACTGGGCCTGCACCCCCGTCTGGCCCGCGCCCTGCTCGACGGCGCCGACGCGGTCGGCCCACGCACCGCCGCCGACGTCGTCGCCCTCCTCGACGACGACACCCTCGCCCCCCACCCCGACGTCAGCGACGCCCTCCGCGCGCTGCGCGCCGGCCACCCGAACACCGACCGCTGGCGCCGCGAGGCCCGCCGTCTCACCCGCCAACTCGACGCCACCACCCCGGCGTCCCGGCCGGCGTCCGGGGACGTGGCCTGGGTCGTGGCGCTGGCGTTCCCGGAATGGTTGGCGCGGCGGCGGTCCCCGGGATCGCGGACCTATCTGATGGTCGGCGGAACAGCGGCCGACCTCGACGGCGCGGCCGACGCGGAATGGCTGGCGATCGCCAGGGCCGACCGGCGACCCGGCCACACCGAAGGCCGCATCCGACTCGCCGCCCGCGCCGACCAGCGACTGGCCGAGACCGTCGGCGCCACCATGCTGTCCACAGTGGACGAAGTAGCGTGGGCCGAGGATGTCGTGGCCAGACGGATCACCCGCCTCGGCGCGATCGTGCTCACCGACCGCCCCCTGCGCGACCCCGATCCGGCCGCCGTGCGCGCCGCGCTCACAGAAGGTCTCCACGCGACGAACCTGACGCTGCTGCGCTGGACCGACACCGCCACCCGCCTGCGGGACCGGCTCGCCCTGCTGCACCGCGCGATCGGCGACCCGTGGCCCGACGTCACCGACCCCGCCCTGCTCGACCGTCTCGACGACTGGCTCGGCCCCGAACTCGCCACCGCCCGCCGGCGCGCCGACCTGGCCGCGACCGACACCCGGGCCGCGCTGTCGCGGCTGCTGCCGTGGCCGGCCGCGTCCCGGCTCGACGAACTCGCCCCCGAGCGGCTGCGCGTGCCCTCCGGCGCACACCACCGCGTCGACTACTCCGCCGACGAGCCCGTGCTGCCGGTCAAGGTCCAGGAGGCGTTCGGCTGGACCACCACCCCCACCGTCGCCGACGGGCGGATCCCGGTGCTGCTGCACCTGCTCTCCCCCGCCGGCCGCCCGGTCGCCGTCACCCGCGACCTCCCCTCCTTCTGGCGCGACGGCTACCACCAGGTCCGCGCCGAACTACGCGGCCGCTACCCGAAACACCCCTGGCCCACCGACCCCACAACCGCCACCCCCACCGCCCGCACCAACCGCACCACCCGCTGACACCCACCTGTGGACAACCCACCGCCATCCCCCAGAACCGTCGGTCCCCTTGGCTATCCTCAAGACAAGGGGTCCCCCTTGGCGGCGGCGGAAGGGTGTGGGCAGCGGTGTTCGCATTCGCACTCATGGGTCCGGTCTGTGGCGGACCTGTGTCCCGTCCGGCGGGAGGGTGGGGCAGGCAGGGGTTTCCGGTCCTGTCCGGTCGACATGACGTCGCTGGTCAGGTCTGCACGTCGACGGACGTGACGGCGGGATCTCCTACCGATGCCACGTTCTCGGCAGGTACGCGAGCTAGTCGGGGTAGCCGGTGACGGTCAGGTCGCCTGCGCGCGCCACGACGATCGCCCCGGGGGACGGGAGGATCAGGGCGTGGACCCGGCCGCCGAGCATCCTTGCCGTGGGTGAGGTTGACGGGCCCCAGTCCAGGGGTGTTCGGCTGACCTGGCTGTCACCGGTGGTGTTCTGCCAGGTGAGGGTTGCCTGCGCGTCCTCGTCGCAGAGTCTCAGGTAGGCGGAGGCGGTGGTGGTGTCGGCACGCGGGTGGTCGCAGGTGATCCTGGGCAGTTCGGTGCGGTCGCCGGTGGTGGGGTCGACGACTTCCGGGCCTATCTCGTCGGTGGCGGCGCCGGTCAGCAGGGGGTGGGTGCCGGCGGTGACATCGATCCGGCGGTCCACCCGGGTCAGTTCGGAACCGTCTCGGGTGTGGAGGACGACATCACGTGTGGTGAGCAGGGTGCCGTCGGGGTTGACCGTCATCTCGGGGTCGGACGGGCTTTCCCAGCGGGGGGTGCCGGTTCGGTCGTCCAGGGCCACCAGGCGGGTGTGGGTGGCGCAGCGCAGGGGGGCCAGGACCACGTCCACACCGGCGGGGGGCAGGGTTGGTGGGAGTTCGCAGCCTTGGGGCGGGGACCAGGTCCACAGGGGGTCGCCGGTGCGCAGGTCCGTTGCCCGCACACGGTTTTCGGTGCCACGGTCGGGGAGGGCGGTGTTGGTCGGGCTCAACGTCCTCAGCGAGTCCACGATGGACTCCCTGTGGACGGAGCCGGTGATCGCGTCCAGGACCACCAACAGCGCCACGCCGGTGGTTCGGCCGCCGGGGAGGAACGTGGCGGCCACGGCGGTCCGGTCCGGTGTGGACGACAGCGCACCGACCACGGATCCGGGGCGGGCGTAGCGCCAGCGCACGGCGCCGCTGGATCCGTCGAGCGCGGTCAGTTCGCCGCCCTCGACGGCCACCACCACGCCGGCGCCGGCGGCGACCACGCCCAGGACCGCGTCGGGGGTACGCCACGACCAGCGTTGTTCTCCTGGTTCCCGCGCGAGCGCGGGCGGGTCGACCGCCTCGGTCTCGCTCGCGCGGACCGGTAATCGGGGCGCCAGCAGTCCCGCGGCGACGGCGACGGCGGTCAGGACGACGATCAGCGGCGCGGCGAAGGACAGGCGGACCGGGCGCAGGGCGTCGGCGACGGTGCCGGCCGCGGCGGCCAGGGCCGCTACCGCGAGGACCGCGGTCGACGGGCCGGGCAGGCCGCTGGACAGGTCGGAGAACACCAGGTAGCCCGACCAGCCCAGCGCCACGGTGGCCAGCGCGGCCGCCGCCACCCTCGCGGACGCGCGGTCGACGTAGGTCAGGACCGCGACCACCGCCAACACGGCCGCGCCGGCCAGCATCGACAGGTCCGGACGAACCGGGCGAACAGGCCCTCCGGGGAGCGCCACCGCGACGGCCGCCCCCGCCACCGCTACCGTCGCGACCAGGCGCACCATGGGTTTCTCCTCCGGCTCGGGCGTGATCCACTCTTCGATACGAACGCCGCGAGGCGGAAGTTCCCGTTTTCTCAGGCCTTCAGGAGAATCTCGGCCAGGGCCGCCGGTTCGCTGAGCATCGGCCAGTGCCAGGTCGGCAACTCCACGTAACGCCACTGCTCGTCGGCCATGTGCCGGAACGGCGGGAACACCGGGGCCATCGCCCGCGCGCGCTCCTCGGTGAACTCGCACAGCACCCCCAGGCGCGGCAACGACTCCCACGCCCCGGTCAACGACACCGGGTCGAGCACCGTCGCCCACGGTTGGGGGACCGAGCGGTCGGTGAGCAGGTCGACGACGCCGGGGTCGAGGTCGGGGACCGCCGCCGCCATTTCGGCCCACGGCGGTGGCGGCAGGCGCCAGCCGTCACCGGCCGACTCGACGAGGGCGGCGTTGGCGGCGTGCTCGTCCGGGTCGAAGCCGGACATCGCCATGCCGTCGGGCAGCGGGCCGGAGTCGACGAACACGAGTTCCGCGATCCGCTCGGGCATCCGGTCGGCCACCGAACTGACGAGCGTCGCCCCGGCGTAGCTGTGGCCGACGAGCACCACGTCGGTCAGGTCCTCGTAGCGCAGCAGGTTGAGCACGTCGGTCACCTGGGTCTCCAGACCCACCTCTGGGCCGGAAAGGTGGACGCGCTCGGCCATTCCGGTGAGACTCACCGGATACACCTCGTGGCCGGCCGAACGCAGGATCCGCGCCACCGGGCGCCACGCCCATCCGCCGAGCCAGTAACCGGGAATGAGCACGTAGTTGGTCATGGCGGCACCCTATGAGCGAGCACCGACACCCGCGACCGGCCGCCGAACGAGGTCGCCGGAACAGCCCCGAACCATCACCGAGAGTGAGTAACCCGCGTCACTCTTCTGCCGGGCAGCGTTCGATCTCCTTGTGCGGCCACACTTGTCGTGTCCACGTGCCCCTGGAGGAACGCCATCGTGGGTATGCGAACGCTTCCCTCGCGCCACGATGCCACGGCACAGCACTTTCTCGCCGTGGCGGCCGAACTGATCGAGGCATACCTGCAGGAGGAGCCGATACGCCCGGCGCAGTCCCGGCGCCTGCGCCACGTCCGGTTCCCGATGGCGCTGGACTGGTTGCAGGCCGAGGACGTCATTCGGCTGGCGCAGTCGTGGACGGGAGAGAGCGCGAGCCGGCGGGCGTTCTTCAGCCGGTGGCCCACGCGCGCGGAGTTCCTGCCGGACGCGGTGGTGTACACGCTGCTGCGCGAGCAGGAGGAGTTGGTCCCCGCACCGGCGAACTCGGTGTCCCGGCTGATCTCCGGCGCCGCGGACGATCTGCTGGCCGAGTTGACCCGGCACCCGAGGAGTTACCTCATCCTGCACCTCGGGCCGCTGCTGCCCCGGGACCCGCAGCTCGCCGACGCGCTGTTACCCAACTCCCGCCCGGCGACGCGGGTGTGGCTGGAGCTGTACCGCAGCCTGGCCGACGGGCTCGACCTGGTCATGCGTCCTGAGTGGACGTTCAAGCGGATGGCCGCCGTTCTCCAGGCTCTGCTCGACGGTTTCCTGCTGCGGCACCGGGTCCACCCCGACGACTACGCCAGCTTCCGGTGGAAGGGCGCCAGCATTCTGGCCGACGCCATCATCGCGTTCCTGCTCGGCGCGGTGGACTGGGACCTGACCGGCCGTCCCGGCCGGGCCGCGCTCGACCGGCTCGCCCGGGGCTGACCCCAGCCCGTTACCGCTTCCCCAGCGCATTTCTCGGCGAGCTGTTTCCCGCTCGCCGGGTATCCCATTACCGCCGTATCACGATTAATCCGGACACCAGGAGTTGATCATGAGACTGGGCGCCTTCGCCACCTCGTGGGCACGATCGAGTCGTTGCACTCCGCACAACAACTGTGTAGAAATCAGGTTCGACGCCAACTCCGTCGGAGTGCGGGACTCGAAGAACGTCGACGCGGTACCGCTGAAGTTCGGCTGCGAGCGATGGACCGCTTTCGTGACGGGACTCGTTCGATAGGTGGATCATGACAGGCAGGCTCGGTGCGCGCCGCACCAGACTCGGCGCTGCCCTGCGTGAGGCGCGCCGGGACGCCGGCCTGACCCAGGCCCTGGCCGCGGCCGCTCTCGGCTGCCGCCAGGGCAAGATCAACAAGATCGAGACGACGCACTGCGCCATCAGCCCGAAGGACCTCAACCAGCTCCTGCAGATCTACGGCACCAGCGAGGACACGGCGAGCCGGATCAGGTCGCTGGCGGTCTCCGCCGGCCCCGGCCACCCGGCCGACACCCGGCCCAGCCCCTCCTACCTGCGGCTGCTCGAACTCGAACAACAGGCCAGCGAGATCCTCGCGCTGCACAGCGAACGCATCCCCCGGCCGCTCCAGTCCGAGCCGTACATGCTCATGCAGTTCACACGATCCGGTGAATCCGCCGATCTCACGTCACTGCTGTTCGACTGGCAGGAACGCGCCAGGATGTTCACCGCCGACGACCCGCCCCACTACCGCGCGCTGCTCAGCGAGTCCTCGCTGCACCGCATGCCCGGCGGACGCACCCCGTCCCGGGTCATCGACCAGGCCGAACACCTGCTGCGACTGGGCCGCCGGCACGAGCGCGTCTCGATCCAGATCCTGACCTTCGACGCCGACATTCCCTACCTCGACGCCGACTTCACCGTCCTGCGCTTCGCCGGCCAGGAAAAGGACGTGGCCTACGTCGAGTACGCCACCGAGGGGCGAATGTTCCGGGCGGCGAAACCCGTCGCCGACCGCGTGCTCTACTGGAATCGACTGCGCAGCGCCGCACTCACCGTCGAGGACAGCAGGAAATTCCTGGAGAACCTGGTCGACGAGGCCCGGGTGGCCTGGTCGAACACCTCCCAATGACACGCCAAGGAAGGCGAGTTATGCCTGGAGTCAATTCCGGTCCGACCCCACCGGCCGGTGTCGATCTGGAACGGCCGAGCGTCGCCCGGATCTATGACTACTACCTCGGCGGCAAGACCAACTGGGCGGTCGACCGCGAGTTCGCCGACGGCGTGCTGAAGACCTTCCCGCTGCTGCGCGACATCGCGCTGGCCAACCGGATGTTCCTCAACCGCGTCGTGCGTCACCTCGCGCGGCACGGCGTGCGGCAGTTCCTCGACATCGGCGCCGGCGTGCCGACCGAGGGCAACACCCACGAGGTCTGCGACGAGCTGAGCCGCGCCGAGTGCCGCCGCCCGGACACCCGCGTGGTGTACGTGGACAACGAGCCGGTCGCCGTCGCCCACGCGGAGATCCTGCTCGACCAGGAGGGCGACCCGCACCGGCACGCGGTGATCACCGCCGACCTGCGCGAGCCGGACGACGTCTGGGAACAGGCCCTGGACACCGAACTGCTGGACCCGCACGCGCCGGTGGCGGTGCTGCTGATCGCCGTGCTGCACGTGCACCAGCCGGGCCGCCACGGCGCCGACGTCGGCGCGGAGTCGGTCGCCCGGTTCCGCGAGCTGCTGCCCTCGGGGTCGCTGATCGCGATCTCGCACGCCACCCAGGACGGTGTGCCGCCCGACCTGGCCGAGAGCTTCACCGAGCTGAAACGCTCCTACGACCTGGCCAGCAGCAGCGACCTGATCTTCCGCAGCCGCGCGGAGATCAGCGCGCTGCTCGACGGCTGGCCGATGCTCGACCCCGGCTGGAGCTGGACGCCCGAGTGGCATCCCGAGGAGACCGGCCCGACGGTCCGTACCATCACGTTCCCGTCACCCAGTCATGCCGGCCTCTGGGCGGGCGTCGGACGGAAACCGTGACAATGGGAGCGTGAACTGCCCCTGTGGAACGGTCCAGCCGTTCGAGGAATGCTGTGGCCGCCTGCATTCCGGCGCCATCACGGCACCGACGGCGGTGGCGTTGATGCGTTCGCGTTACAGCGCGTTCGCCGTCGGTGATGTCACGTACCTGTTGCTGACCTGGGACCCGAGCACCCGACCGGCGACCGTGACGCTCGACCCTGACCAGCGCTGGCAGCGGCTGGAGATCGTCGACACGGTCGGCGGGGGCCTGCTGCACGCCGAGGGGACGGTCGAGTTCCGCGCGCACTACCGTCAGGGCGGCCGCGCGGGTGTCCTGCACGAACGGTCCCGCTTCCGCCGTGACGACGGCCGCTGGGTCTATGTGGACGGAGTGCACTCGTGACCACGACGCTGGTGGCCAAGGGACTGGCGGCCGGGTTCGGTGACCGGGTGCTGTTCTCCGGACTGGACCTGGTGGTGGCGCCGGGCGACGTCGTCGGGCTGGTCGGCGCGAACGGCGCCGGGAAGTCGACGCTGCTGCGGGTGCTCGGCGGGGTCACCGCCCCGGAGGAGGGCGTGGTCTCGCTGAGCCCGCCGTCGGCGAACGTCGGCTACCTGCCCCAGGAGCCGGACCGCCGGCCCGGCGAGACGGTGCGCGCGTTCCTCGGCCGGCGCACCGGGGTCACCGCCGCGCAGGCCGCGCTGGACGAGACGACCGAGGCGCTGGCCGCCGGGCTCGACGGCGCCGACGAGACCTACGCGGCCGCCCTGGAGCGCTGGCTGGCGCTGGGTGGCGCCGACCTGGACGAGCGGATGGCCGGCGCGGCCGCCGAACTCGGCCTGACCGTCGACCTGGACGCGCCGATGACCTCGCTGTCCGGCGGGCAGGCCGCCCGCGCCGGGATGGCCTCGCTGCTGCTGTCGCGCTACGACGTGTTCCTGCTCGACGAGCCGACCAACGACCTCGACCTCGACGGCCTTGACCGGTTGGAGGCGTTCGTCACCGGGCTGCGGGCGGCGACCGTGCTGGTCAGTCACGACCGCGAGTTCCTGGCCCGCACGGTCACCTCGGTGGTGGAGCTGGACCTGGCGCAGCGGCAGGTGAACACCTACGGCGGCGGCTACGAGTCGTACCTGGCCGAGCGGGCGGTCGCCCGGCGGCACGCGCGTGAGCGCTACGAGGAGTTCGCCGACACCAAGGCGTCGCTGGAGCTGCGGGCGCGGACCCAGCGGGCGTGGATGGACAAGGGCGTGCGCAACGCCCGGCGCAAGGCGACCGACAACGACAAGATCGGCCGGAACAAGCGGGTCGAGTCGACCGAGAAGCAGGCGGCGAAGGCGCGCCAGACCGACCGGCTGATCGAGCGGCTGGAGGTCGTCGAGGAGCCGCGCAAGGAGTGGGAGCTGCGGATGGAGATCGCCGCCGCGCCGAGGGCGGGGGCGGTGGTGGCCGCGTTGCGTGGCGCGGTGGTCGAGCGCGGCGGGTTCACCCTCGGGCCGGTGGACCTGCAGATCGACTGGGCGGACAAGGTGGCGATCACCGGGGCGAACGGGGCGGGGAAGTCGACGCTGCTCGCGGCGCTGCTCGGCCGGGTCGAGCTGACGCGGGGACACGCCTCGCTCGGGCCGGGGGTGCGGGTCGGCGAGGTCGACCAGGCGCGGGGGCTGTTCACCGGCGACCGGACGCTGCTGGCCGGGTTCGAGGCGGAGCTGCCCGAGTGGGCGCCCAGCGAGATCCGCACGCTGCTGGCGAAGTTCGGGCTGACCGCCGCGCACGTGCTGCGCGCGGCCGGTGGCCTGTCTCCCGGGGAGCGGACCCGGGCGGCGCTGGCGCTGTTGCAGGCGCGGGGGGTGAACCTGCTGGTGCTCGACGAGCCGACGAACCATCTCGACCTGCCGGCGATCGAGCAGTTGGAGTCGGCGCTGGCGAACTATCCGGGGACGCTGCTGCTGGTGACCCACGACCGGCGCATGCTGGCGGCGGTGCACACGAACCGCCGGATCGAGGTGGCGGCGGGCGCGGTGACGCAGCGGTGACGCAGCGGTGACGCAGCGGTGAATCCCCCTCCCTGAGGGACGCGGCGGTGTTCCGTGTCCCTCAGGGAGGCGTCATTCTCCGGCCCGGCTCGTGCGCGGCGCTAATCTCGGGTCAGCTCTTCTTGCGGGTGCGTCGTTTGGGGGCCTTCTCGGCGCTCTGCGCCTCTTTGTAGGCCTCTAGGACGTGGCCGGGAATGCGGCCGCGGGCGGACAGCTCGAAGCCGTTCTCCTGGGCCCACTCGCGGACCTGGCCGGCTTCCCCATTGGCGGCGCTGCCGTTGGCCGGGCGGCTGCCACGCTTGATTCGCCCGCCGGTGCGCCGGGCGGCGCCGACATAGTCGGCGAGGGCGGTGCGGAGCTGCTCGGCGTTCTCCTCCGTGAGATCAATCTCATAGTTGGCACCGTCCAGTCCGAACAGGACGGTGGAGATGTCGTCGGAAGCCACACCGGTCAGATCGTCTACCAGTTGGACGAGAACTTTCTGCGCCATCGAGGGAGCCCTTCTGAGATGCTGTCGCGAATGCGACTATCAGTTGCGCAACATTAGCAAGCGCCCGGCAGTATTCCAAGCAGGGGGACGAAGATCAAGAGCCAGGATTTTATTTAGCCGTTCAACGATTTGACGTCACGGTGGCTACGGAGAGTGCAACAGTCCGAGATGGACCATCGCGGGGCAATACGATCGAGGAATCGAGCGGCTCCAGCGGGTCCGGCGGCGTTGTCGTCCGGTGACCGGACAGCACACCAGGGTTCGATGATGCCACTGGTTTTCTGCCTTGACCAGTCGTTCCTGCTCATCGGCCGATGCCGTTAGCCTGAATGGGCCCGCACGCGGGGTGGTTGGTTTCCCGATTCCCTCGTTCGGACCACGGGGGCCGCGCCCGGTTCGTCCGTGGTTTCCCGGACAGTCCCGGCGTCTGGGCGACTTGTTCCGTTTGCGCTCGGAGCGTGACGCGGAGGGCCCAAATCGAGGCTCCAGCGTGACACGGACGGTATCGCTCGTCACACCGAACCGGATTCTGGCGCCGTTTTCCCCGGGTTCGGTCCCGACCCGGCGAACCAATCCCCCGCGCGCGGCGGGTCGAGCGACGCAATGCCCGGGCTCGACCAGCCAATGACCACCGGCAACGACCGTGGCCGCCATACCAATCCGCGCCCGAATGCCGGCGCCGGCCACCCATTGACCCGGGCCCCTGGCGGGTATTCCGCGCCGGGGCCTCCCGCGCGCGGCGCGGGGTGGGAAAAGGGAAGCCCCCGGGGTGCTGCCAGGTCGGGGGTCCGCCAGCACCACGGGGGCAACAGGGACATCGCCGGGGAGCGCGGGGGTGTTACAGATCCTCTTTATGTTTCAGCGACGTGGACGGAGTGCCTGGTCAGACGGCTGCGGCCGAGGTCACGACGGTCGCCGGCGGAAACGCCGGGGCTGCTCCGGAACGCCCCAATCTGGTAGAACGTGTTCTAGATTGCGGCGCGAGGAGGTCCCGTGACCGACACCCCCGATGACGTGCTCGACGGACAGGTGTGGGCGGAGTTCTGCCGCGCCCTGGAACGCGCCGGGGAGGTCGTGCTGCGCGACACCGCGCCGGCCACCCCGCTCGACCGGGCCGAGGGTTACCGCTATCTGACCCGACTGCTCAGGGAAACCCTCTACGCGACGGTCGAGAACGCCGATCCCGACCGACCCCGGCTGCGGCAACCGGACCTGGCGAAGATCGGGGCCGATAATCCGGACAACGTCTACCTCTCGGCCACTATCCGTGGCGACCGGGCCTATCGGATCACCGGGCGCCGGGGTTCGATCGCCTACTTCAGCGTCGGTTCGAAGGCGAATCGTTATGCCAAGGACGGCACGATGGCCTCCACCGGTGAACTCTCCGACGCCGATCTCGCCGTCAATGACGACGGCACCGTCACGATCGTCGCGAGCGCCCAGCGGCGCCCCGGGAACTGGCTGCCGCTCGCGCCCGACTCGACCAACGTCGTCATCCGGCAGACCTTTCTCGACCGCACCCGCGAGGAACCGGGAAGCTGGCACATCGAGTGCCTCGACGACCCGCCGCCCGCGCCGCCGCTCGATCCGCGATTCCTGGCCACCGCGTTACGCCGCGCGGCCAGGGCCGTTCACGGAACGGCCGCCACCTTCGCCGGGTGGACCGAGTTGTTCATGTCCCGGCCCAACGAACTGCCCGACTTCGGCCAGGAGTTGTTCCAACGCGCCGGCGGCGATCCCCGAATCCACTACCTGCACGGCTACTGGCGCCTGGCGCCCGGCGAGGCCTGGGTCGTGGAGACCGAGGTCCCCGACTGCCCCTACTGGAACTTCCAGCTCGACAACTGGTGGATGGAATCCCTCGACCACGACCGCCGAATCACCGTCAACAAACACACCGCAACCCTCGACCCGAACGGACGACTCACGATCGTGGTAGCGGCGAACGACCCCGGCTGGGGAAACTGGATCGACACCTGCGGCCACACCAGCGGCACCGCCCTGCTGCGCTGGCTGGGCGCCACCGAACACCCGGTCCCCCGCTGCCGGATCGTCCGCCAGGAAACCCGGTGAACGCGCTCGCGGTCGACGGACTGCTGGCCGACGCGCGGGCCCGCACCGGCCTCGACGAGTTCGGCGACGACTGGTTCGTCGAACCGCTCTCGGTGCTGACCAACGCCCTGACCACCGAGGCCCGACTCTCCCCGCTGGGACTCGACCTGACCAGGCGGCGGCTGGTCGCGCTGCTCGCCGACCGGTTGCGCGCCGGACGAACCCGCCGCCGGCACCCGGAGATCGACGACGTCGAGGTCACCGTCGCGGCCGTGATCTGCGGACTGCCCAGGACCGGCTCCACCCTGCTGCACCGGCTGCTCGCCTCCTCCCCCCGGCTCACGGCCACCCTGTCCTGGGAGACCTCCTACCCGGTGCCCTTCCCCGGGGAGGGCAGCGACGCGGCCGAACGGAAACGGCGGGCGCGGGAACGCGCCGCCCTGTTCCTCCAGATGTCACCCGAGTTCGCCGACATTCACACGATCGAATGGAACGGTCCGGAGGAGGACGTCCTCCTTCTGGACCGCACCTTCACCTCGATGAGCTTCGACTCCTTCTACCACGTCCCCAGCTACGGCGACTGGCTGCGGCGCGCCGACCAGACCCCCGCCTACCGCGAACTGCGGGAGTGGCTGGCGCTGCTGCGGTGGCAGGACCCGGCCCGCGCCGGCCGCCGGTGGATCCTCAAGTCACCGCACCACCTGATGGCCACCGGCACCGTGCTGGACACCTTCGCCGGCAGCCGGATCGTCATGACCCACCGCTCCCCGGTGCGGGCCGTCCCCTCCTACGCCTCCATGGTCGTGTCGATGAGCGGCCAGTACAGCGACCACGTCGACCCGCACACCGTCGGGCCCTACTGGTCGGACCGGTTCGCCGCCACCCTGACCCGCTACGCGGCCACCCGCGACACCCGACCCGACCGCTACGTCGACCTGCGGTACCGGGACCTGGTCGCCGACCCCGCCGCCAGCGCCGCCGGCCTGCTCGACGACCTCGGCCTGCCGGCCGACGACGCCGACCGCGCCGCCTTCGCCGCCTACCTCGACCGCGACCGTGCCACCCGGCACGCCGCCCACACCTACACCGCCGAGGACTTCGGTCTCAGCGCCCACCAACTCGCCAGGGACTTCGCCGGCTACCGGGAGGGGACGTCGTGATTCTCGACGGGCAGGTCGTGATCATCTCCGGGGTCGGCGCCGGACTCGGCGCACGGCTGGCCACCCGCGCGGCCGCCGAAGGCGCGACGGTCGTGCTGGCCGCGCGCTCCACCGACGTGACCGGCGAGGTCGCCGGCCGGATCACCGCCGGGGGCGGCACCGCCATCGGCCTGCCCTGCGACGTGCGGCGGGCCCAGGACGTGGCGCGGGTCGTGGACACCTGCGTCGACCGGTTCGGCAAGGTCACCGGGCTGGTGAACTCTGCCTACTCCCACCCCGGCTTCCACGACCTGCTCGACACCCCCGACCGCCAGGTGCGGCGCTCGCTGGACATCGTGCTGCACGGCGCCCTCGGGATGACCCGCGCCGCCGTGCCGCACATGCCGGCCGGGTCGGCGATCGTCAACGTCGGCACCATGTCCACCCGCCGGCCGCTGCGCGGCGAGGCCGGCTACGCCGTGGCCAAGGCCGCCATGGCGTGCGCCAGCCAGTACCTCGCCCTGGAGCTCGGCGAACGCGGGATCCGGGTCAACCAGGCCGTTCTCGGCTGGCTCGACGGGCCGGGCGTGCGGTACTACGTCGAGCTGACCGCCGCCGAGCGGGGCGTGAGCGCCCAGCGGGTGCGCGACGAGATCGCCGCGCGCAACCCGCTGGGCCGCATCCCCACCGACGAGGCCTGCGCCGGTGCCATCCTGTTCCTGCTCTCCGACCTGGCCCGCGAGGTCACCGGCGCGGTGCTCGACGTCAACGGCGGCGAGTACCTGCCCTAGCAGACCCCCAGCTCGGCCAGCTTGGCCAGCACCGCGTCGGCGGCCTCCTCGGCGCTGCACGCACCGGTGTCCACGCGCACCTCCGGGTCCTGCGGCCGCTCGTAGGGCGAGTCGATGCCGGTGAAGTTCGGCAGCTCACCCCGGCGGGCCTTGGCATACAGACCCTTGGTGTCGCGGGACTCGGCCACGGTCAGCGACGCGTCGACGTGCACCTCGCAGAACTCGTCGGCCGCGACGATGCCCCTGGCCAGGGACCGTTCGGCGCGGAACGGCGAGATGAACGAGACCAGCACGATCAGCCCGGCGTCCACCATCAGCCCGGCGACCTCGCCGACCCGGCGCACGTTCTCCACCCGGTCGGCGTCGGTGAAGCCGAGGTCCTTGTTCAGGCCGTGCCGCACGTTGTCGCCGTCGAGGATGAACGTGTGCCGGCCCTGGGCGTGCAGCCGCTGCTCGACCAGGTTCGCCACCGTCGACTTGCCGGCCCCGGACAGGCCGGTGAACCACACGACACAGCCCCGGTGCCCGTTGAGCTGGGCACGCTTGGTCTTGTCGACCGTCAGGTCCTGCCAGCGCAGGTTGGTCGCGCGACGCAGCGCGAACCGCACCAGCCCGGCGCCGACCGTGGCGTTGGTCAGCCGGTCGATGATGATGAACCCGCCCAGATCCCGGTTGTCCCGGTAGGGATCCATCGCGATCGGCTGATCGAAGTGGACGTTCGCCACGCCGATCTCGTTGAGGTGCAACGTCTTGGCCGCCAGGTGAGCGCCGGTGTCGACGTCGACGCGGTGCCGGGGGGCCTCCACCGTCAGGCCGACGGTCCGCGCGCCGATCTTGGCCAGGTAGCGCCGGCCGGGCAGCATCTCCTGCTCGCCCATCCAGATCAGGTCGGCCTGGCAGGCGTCGGCCACCGACGGGTCGTCCCCGCCGGTGAGCACCGCGCCCCGGCTGACGTCCAGGTCGTCGGCCAGCACGGCGGTCACCGACTGGCCCGCGCCCGCCTCGTCGAGGTCGCCGTCGAAGGTGACCAGGCGCTCGATCGTGGTCCGCTGCTCCCCCGGGTAGACCCGCACGGTGTCGCCGACGCGCACGGTGCCGCCCAGGATCGAGCCGGACAGGCCGCGGAAGTCCGGGCCGGGCCGGTTGACCCACTGCACGATCATCCGGAACGCCGCGTCGCGCCGCAGGTCCTCGGCGTCCACCCGCTCCAGCCAGTCGAGCAGGGTCGGGCCGTCGTACCAGGGCATGGTCGTGGCCGGGGTGACGACGTTGGACCCGTCCAGCGCCGAGACCGGCACGCAGGCCACCTCGTCGATGCCGATCCCGGTGGCGAACGTCCGGTACTCGGCGGCGATGTCCTCGAAGGTCTTCTGGTCGTAGCCGACGAGGTCGATCTTGTTCACCGCCAGCACGACCCGGCGGATGCCCAGCAGCGACACGATGTGGCTGTGCCGGCGGGTCTGGCGCAGCATGCCCTTGCGCGCGTCGAGCAGGATCACCGCCGCGTCGGCCGTGGACGCGCCGGTCACCATGTTCCTGGTGTACTGCTCGTGGCCAGGGGTGTCGGCGACGATGAACGTGCGGGCCTCGGTGGCGAAGTACCGGTAGGCGACGTCGATCGTGATGCCCTGCTCGCGCTCGGCGAGCAGGCCGTCGACCAGCAGCGACAGGTCCAGTTCCGAACCACGGTGCTTCGAGTCGGCGGCCAGGGTGGCGAGTTGGTCGGCGTGCAGTTGGCGGGTGTCGTAGAGCAGGCGGCCGATCAGCGTGGACTTGCCGTCGTCGACGCTGCCACACGTGATGAAGCGCAGGAGGCTCATGACAACCCCTCGCAGGCTCGGTGTTGCCGCTCGCGGTCGCCCTGCGCCTGATGATTCGCTACGCAAGCTCCGCTCATCAGAAGTAGCCCTCCCGCTTCTTGCGTTCCATCGACCCCGACTGGTCGCGGTCGATCACCCGGCCCTGGCGTTCGGAGGTGGTCGCGCCGACCGTCTCCTCGATGACCTCGCGCACGGTGGTCGCCGTGCTGGGGATGGCGCCGGTGAGCGGGTAGCAGCCCAGCGTGCGGAACCGCACGGTCACCACGCGCGGGGTCTCGTCGGACTCCAGCGGCAGGCGGTCGTCGTCGACCATGATCATCGTGCCGTCACGGTCGACGACCGGGCGCGGCGCGGCGAAGTACAGCGGCACGACCGGGATCGACTCCCGCTCGATGTACTGCCAGACGTCCAGCTCGGTCCAGTTGGACAGCGGGAACACCCGGATGCTCTCCCCCGGCGCCTTGCGCGCGTTGTAGAGCCGCCACAGCTCAGGACGCTGGGCGCGCGGCTCCCAGCGGTGGTCCGCGGTGCGGAAGGAGAACACCCGCTCCTTGGCCCGGGAGGCCTCCTCGTCGCGGCGCGCGCCGCCGAAGGCCAGGTCGAAGCGGTGCTTGTCCATGGCCTGGCGCAGCCCCTGGGTCTTCCACAGGTCGGTGTGGGTGGCCGAGCCGTGGGTGAACGGGTTGATGCCCTGGGCGAGGCACTCCGGGTTGTGGTGCACGATCAGGTCCAGGCCGTGCTCGGCCACGACCCGGTCCCGGAACTCGATCATCTCCCGGAACTTCCAGGTGGTGTCGACGTGCAGCAGCGGGAACGGCGGGCGCGAGGGGTAGAAGGCCTTCCTGGCGAGGTGGAGCAGCACCGAGGAGTCCTTGCCGATCGAGTACAGCAGCACCGGTCTCTCGCTCTCGGCCACCGCCTCGCGCATGATGTCGATGCTCTCGGCCTCCAGCCAGTCCAGGTGTGTCCACACCCGAGCCATGCTAGTGGCCCCCGCTCAGGGTCGCGGCCGGGCGCCGATGCCGGTCAGCGAGCGGACTTCCAGCTGGTCAGCGAGCCGGGGGTCGGGGCGGTCGCGACCAAGGACGGTGCCGAGGTAGCCGAGCAGGAACGACAGCGGGATGGACACCAGGCCGGGGTTGCTCAGCGGGAACAGGTGGAAGTCCACGTTCGTGAAGATCGAGTTGCTGGCGCCGGAGACCACCGGGGAGAACGCGATCAGCAGCAGGCACGAGCCGAGCCCGCCGTACATCGAGAACAGCGAGCCGGTGGTGCTGAACCGGCGCCAGAACAGCGTGTAGAGGATCGTCGGCAGGTTGGCCGACGCGGCGATCGCGAACGCCAGGGCCACCAGCGAGGCCACGTTCTGCCCGAGGGCCAGGATGCCGCCGAGGATCGACAGGCAGCCGATGACCACCGCCGTGATCCGCGCGACCCGCAGCTCCGCGCCCGGTTTCGGCCGGCCGCCGCGCAGCACGTTGGCGTACACGTCGTGGGCGAAGGAGGCCGAGGCGGTGAGCGTCAGGCCGGCGACCACCGCCAGGATCGTGGTGAACGCGACGGCGGCGACGATCGCCAGCAGGACCGCGCCACCGACCTCGAAGGCCAGCAGCGGCACCGCGGCGTTCTCCCCGCCGGGCGCGGAGATGATCGCCGACGAGCCGACGATCGCGCTGGCGCCGTAGCCGATGACCAGCGTGGCGAGGTAGAACAGGACCATCGCCCAGAGCGCGGAGAGCACCGAGCGGCGGGCCTGGAAGGCGTCGGGCACGGTGTAGAAGCGCATCAGCACGTGCGGCAGCGCGCCCGCGCCCAGGACCAGCGCGAGCGCCAGGGAGACGAAGTCGAGCCGGCTGGTGGGGCTGGCGCCGTACTGGGTGCCGGGGGCGTGCATGGCGGCGCCGTGGCCGTTGCCGGCGGCGGCCCGGTCCAGCAGCGTGGTCAGGCTGAAGCCGAACTTGCCGAGGATGAACACGCTGAGCATCAGCACGCACACCAGCAGCAGGCTGGCCTTGATGATCTGCACCCAGGTGGTGCCCTTCATCCCGCCGACCAGCACGTAGACGATCATGATGACGCCGACACCGGCGATCACCAGCGCCTGCCCGCCGGTGGAACGCACGTCCAGCAGCAGTGAGACCAGCACGCCGGCCCCGGCCATCTGGGCGATCAGGTAGAACGCCGAGATCACCAGCGTCGAGTACGCGGCGGCGGCGCGGACCGGGCGCTGGCGCATCCGGAAGCTGACGACGTCGCCCATGGTGAACCGGCCGACGTTGCGGAACCGTTCGGCGATCAGCAGCAGCGGGATCAGCCAGGCGACCAGGAATCCGATCGAGTACAGGAATCCGTCGTAGCCGTGGACCGCGATCGCGCCGGCGACCCCGAGGAACGACGCGGCCGACAGATAGTCCCCGGACAGCGCGACGCCGTTCTGCACGCCGGTGAAAGCGCTTCCGGCGGCGTAGTAGTCGGCGGTGGAGGTGTTGGCGCTGCTGACCCGGTACACCACGAACAGGGTGACCGCGACGATCGCCAGGAAGATCGCCACGTTGAGGATCGGGTCGCCGTTCACCGGTCGACACCGGCCCGTTCCCGCAGCGACGCGACCATCGGATCGGCCTTCCTGCGGGCGAAACGCGCGTACCGCGACATGATCAGGACCGTGCTGGCGAACTGCGACAGGCCGAGCAGCAGACCGGCGTTGACCGAGCCGAACACCGGTGTGGCCATGAGGTCCGGCGCGTAGGCGGCGAGCAGGACGTAGGTCAGGTACCAGCACAGGACCAACGCGGCGAGCGGAAACACGAACCGGAGTACCCGGCGGCGCAGCGCCAGGAATTCCGGGTGCGCGTGGATCGCGGCGAAGTCCGGTTCGCCGGACTCGTCGACGAGGTAATCCTTTTCCGGCACCTGGGCAAAGGAAGACATTCGGGTCATGCAGGTGCCTCCGCGATGATCTCCAGCGCGCCAACCTGGTGTGGCGACGAAAGCGTAGCCACGACGTCAAGGCCGGCTCAGGGTCGGAAGACCCTGATCGGGAGCCCTACTATCGGTAGGCAACGGAGTGTGTTCGACCGGTGGCGTAATCAGCTCTTGTACTCATTGTCACGCTCTCCCTAGGTTTATGAAAATCGTCGCACCGGCCACGCGTCCGGCCGGGTGGATCTCCCGCGAGGTGCAGCAGCTCGTGAACGGGGCATGGTGGGCCGCCGTCGTGCAGTGGCGCAACTGGCCGCTGCTGGTGAAGCTGGGTGTGGTCCTCGTCGTGCCCGTGGTCGGCGCGCTGGTGCTGGGGGTGCTGCGGGTCTACCAGGACGTTCGGCTGGCCGAGAGCTACCGCGACATCGAGCGGGTCGCCGCGCTGCGCGTGGACCTGGGCCACACGCTGACCGCCGTCCAGCTGGAGCGCACCGAGGCGGCGCGCGGCGGGCCGAACATGGCGCTGCTGGCCGAGACCACCGACGCGGCCATCGACCGCACGCGGGACACCCTGGGGCGCGCGCCGGAGCTGGCCGAGGAGGTGTCGCTGCGGTACCGGGCGATGACCGGGACCCTGGGGCTGCTCGACTACACCCGCGACCGGATGATCAACGGCGGTGACCGCACGGTCATCCTCAACGCCTACAACGCCGTCACCCAGGCGATCCTGGACTTCGACCGGGCGCTGGTCGGCCGGTTCCCCGACGAGCAGCTCACCGGGACCTCGATCGCGCTCAACGAGTTGCAGGGCATGCGCGAGCAGATCGGCGTGCAGCACGCCACCGGTCTGCTCGGCCTGGCCGACGGCCAACTGACCGCCGTCGAGGGCGCGCCGATCGTCGAGGCCGAACTGCGGCTGGACGACAACCTCGGTGACTTCGAGGCGGTCGCCCCGCCGGCGATGGTCGGCCGCTACGGGCGCACGGTCACCGGCAGCGCGCTGGCCGACCGGCGGGTGATGACCGACGCCGTGCGGGCCGGCACCGCGCGGTTCGACACCGACCAGTGGCACGCATCGCTGTCGACCTCCGGCGACCTGATGCGCCAGGTCAGCGAGGACGAGGCCCGCCGGCTGCGTGCCGAGTCGGGGCGGCTGGCCGAGTACATCAGCAACCGCGCCGGGGCGGAGTCGGTGCTGCTGCTGACCCTGGTCCTGCTGGCGGCCGGGATCGGCGGCGGGCTGGGCCGGTACCTGGTGCGCTCGTTCGGCACGCTGCGGCGCACGGCGCTGGAGGTGGCCGCCACCCGGCTGCCGGAGGCGGTGGCGGCCATCCGGGCCGGCGACACCGGCCAGGCGGCGATCCAGCCGGTTCCGTTGCGCACCACCGAGGAGTTCGGCCAGCTGGCGCGGGCGTTCGACGCGGTGCACTCCCAGGCGGTGCGTTCGGCGGCCGACGAGGCGAACCTGCGCCGCGACCTGAGCAACATCTTCCAGAACCTGTCCCGGCGCAGCCAGGGGCTGGTGGAGCGGCAGCTGCGGCAGCTGGAGGCGTTGGAGCAGAAGGCCGACGACCCCGACCAGCTGGCGAACCTGTTCCGGATCGACCACCTGGCGACCCGGATGCGCCGCAACAACGAGAACCTGATGGTGCTCTCCGGCGCGACACTGTCCCGCCGGTTCACCGAACCCGTTCCGCTCTCGGACGTCCTGCGGGCCGCGGTGTCCGAAGTGGAGCAGTACCAGCGCGCGCTGATCCGGTCCGCACCCGGCCTGCGGATCGTCGGCTACGCGGCCGGTGACCTGATCCGGTCGGCGGCCGAGCTGATCGAGAACGCCACCACGTTCTCCCCGCCGCAGAGCCAGGTGGTGATCGAATCCACCGAGCGGGCCGACGGGTCGCTGCGCGTCGAGATCCTCGACCAGGGTGTCGGGATGGGCGACGCGGAGCTGCGTACGGCCAACGAGCGGGTGGCCGCTGGCGGTGGGGCCGGGGTGCCGATCTCCCGGCAGATGGGCCTGTTCGTCGTCGGCCGGCTGACCGCGCGGCACGGGATCACGGTCGCGCTCGGGCGCCGTGAGGGTGCCGGGCTGTGTGCGGCGGTGACCGTGCCGGCGACGCTGGTGACCCACGACGAACAACCGGTGCCGGCCCTGACGGCGCACGCCGGGCCGGTGGCCGACCGGCTGGAGCTGGCCGGGATCCACGTGCGGCTGCCGGAGTTCCCGTCGGCCCGCACCCCGGCGTCGATCCTGTTCACCGCGCACACCCCGGTCGACTCGCCGGCGCCGGCGGCCGGTGGGTTCACCTGGCTGCGCGGCCCGGCCGGCGCGCCCGGGGTCGCCCCGGTCGCACCGGCCGCCGCGCCGGTGGCGTTGGGGCCCAACGGGTTGCCCAAGCGGGTACCGAAGGGTCAGTTGCTCGCCCCGCCGGCACCGCCGGTCGCGCCGCCGTCCGGTGGTGCCCCGGCGCGGGACCCCGCGCGGGCACGCGGGTTCCTCAGTGCCTTCCAGGCGGGCGTTCGTGATGGCCAGAACCAGAAGGGGGAGGCATGACCGGAACTTCCGAGCAGGCGCACCACATGGGGCAGTTCGGCTGGCTGGTGAACAACTTCGCCGACAGCGTGCCCGGGGTGGCGCACGCGGTGGTGGTGTCGGTGGACGGGCTGCTGCTGACGTCCTCGGCCGGTCTGCCGGCCGAGCGGGCCCAGCAGATGTCGGCGATCGCGGCGGGCATCGTGAGCCTCAACCTCGGGGCGGCGCAGTGCCTTGGCGCGGAGAAGGTGATCCGCTCGGTGATCGAGATGGACCACGGCGCGCTGTTGCTGATGTCGGTCAAGGACGGTTCGTGCCTGGCTGTGCTGGCCGACCGGGACACCGACATCACGCAGGTCGCCTATGAGATGACGGTCCTGGTGGACCAGGTCGGGCAGATCCTGACGCCGCAGCTGCGGGCGGCGTTGGCCGCCGGGTAGCCCGTGCGCGCCGAGGACCCCGAGGAGGTCACCTTCGCCGACGTGCTCAACGGGCTGACCCGGTCCCGGCGGTCGCGGCCGGCCGCCGACCGGGTGGACCCGCTGCCGCCCACGGCCGAGCCGGGTCCGGTGGACGAGCCGGTGGCGGACAACGCCGCGATGGTCCGGGCCTACGCCTGGACCGGCGGCCGGACCAGGGCGCGGGTCCGGCTGGAGATCGAGACGCTGGTGTCCACGACGCCGCGGGCGGAGGCGGCGGACGGGCTGCGCAGTGAGCACCAGGCGGTCGCCCAGCTGTGCCGGCGGTCGCGGTCGGTGGCCGAGGTCGCGGCGTTGCTGTCGGTGCCGCTGGGGGTGGTCCGGGTGCTGCTGGCGGACATGGCGGCGCTGGGTCTGGTGGCGGTGCACGAGACGGCCGCCGGTGCGCAGGACGGCCCGGACGTGGAGTTGCTGCACCGGGTGCTGCGCGGCCTGACGAACCTGCGCGGTTGAGATCGGACGACTACGAAGCGCATTTCGAAACCATTCGCCGAGGGCCTCGTTTGCGGCACGAAAACGTTACGGATCGGCCACGTGTTTTTGATTTCCTGGGACAACCGGTGCATTAGCGAACGATGACCGGCGCCGGCTTCCCGCCCGAAAATCACCCTGTCGGGTGAGGCCGATCGACGGCATCATGAACCCATGACTCGGCGCGCACTGGTCCTGGGCGGGGGCGGAATCACCGGGATCGCCTGGGAATGGGGGATGCTGGCGGGCCTGGCGCGGGCCGGGGTCGACCTGACCGGGGCCGACCTCGTCGTCGGCACCTCCGCCGGCTCGGTGGTCGGCGCGCAGGTCGCCAGCGGGCTGGACGTCGAGCGGTGCTACGCCACCCAGCTCGAACCGTCCAACGGCGAGGTCGCCGCGGCCCTGGGTCCGGCCACGATCCTGCGCTACGCGCTGGCCCAGTTCGGGCCGGGCGGCCCGCAGGGCACCCGCGCCCGGTTGGGCCGGCTGGCCCTGCGCACGGCCACCATGCCCGAGGCCGAGCGGGTCGCGGTCATCGAGTCCCGGTTGCCGGTGCAGACCTGGCCGGACCGTCCGCTGCTGGTCACCGCCGTGGACGCGGGATCCGGCGCGTTCGCGACCTTCGACCGGGACGCCGGGGTGCCGCTGGCCCGCGCGGTCGCCGCCAGCTGCGCGGTGCCCGGGGTCTGGCCACCGGTCACCATCGACGGCCGCCGCTACGTCGACGGCGGCATGCGGTCGGGCGCCAACGCCGACCTGGCCGCCGGCTACGACCGGGTCGTCGTGCTGGCGCCGCTGCCACGCGGACTCGGCCGGATGACGCCGGCCGCCACCCAGGTCGAGGCGCTGCGCGCGCGGTCGCGGGTGGAGCTGGTGAGCCCGGACCGGGGCGCGCTGCGGGCGATCGGGCGCAACGTCCTCGACCCGGCCCGGCGCGGCGCGGCGGCCCGCTCGGGCGTCGTCCAGTCCGAATCCGTACTCGACCGAATTCGCTCCGTGTGGAAATGAGCGAATAGTTCGAACGACCATTCCGCCATTTTCCGCAAACCGTTGTGTCACCGGTCGCGCCTGCCTTGACTTTTGCGTTTCCATCGACTTTCATCCCCGGTGAATCCGTTCCGCTGATAACCGCGCACCCTCTTGTGCCGGACGCGACGGGTTCCCTTTTCGGGTGCGGGGCGGGTGGGGAGAGCTGTGTCGGAGCCGGGTCGGCGGGACGTATCGCGTTGGCAGGTCTCCGGCTGGCCGCTGCGGACCAAGGTCGCCGTCGTGCTGGTGGTGCCGGCCGTGGTCGCCCTGGTCCTCGGCGGGCTGCGGGTCCAGTCCCAACTCGACGAGGCGGCCGGCCTGAGCACCGTCCGCGACCGGCTGACCGTGCTCACCGAGTCGCTCACGCTGGCCGACCTGATCGGCGTGGAGATGGTCGACGCCGCGGTCGGCGGCGCCGGCGACAGCCTGGACACCAGCGTCGCGCGGGTCGACCAGCAGATCGCCGTGCTGCGCTCGGCCACCGACTTCGCCGGCCTGCCCGACACCGTCGCCGAGGACCTGCGCGTGGCCCTGGAGCGGCTCGCCACCCTGCGGGCACTGCCGGCCGACGACCCGGTCGCGGTCAGCGCCGGCTACCGCGAGGTCCTGGCCACCCTGGCCGACCTGGTGCCGGCCGTGGTCTCGTTGGCCCGCAACGAGGAACTCGACGACCGGGCCAGCGCGGTGGCGTCGCTGTCGATGCTGCGGGCCGCGCTCGCCAGCGAGACCGCGCTCATCAGGTCCGGGGTGGACGGTGCGCGCCGGTCGGCGATGATCGCCGCCGCGCAGCAGGCGGTCACCGAGGAGGTCGTGCGCGGCCAGCAGCTGCGCGCGGAGCTGACCGGCGCCTGGGTCACCCGGCTCGACGACGCGACCCTCTCGGTCGCCCAGCGCCAGTCGGTGCTGCGGGCGGCGGTCGCCGGCGAACGGATCGCCCCGCTGCCGACCCTGCTGCTGGGCCTGGACACCACCTCCGAGGGCATGGCGGCCCTGCTCGACGACGTGGTCGCCGACCTGTCGACCACCGTGTCGGCCAGGACCGACGAGGCCCGCGCCGATGCGCTGCGCGACACCGCGGTCGTGCTCGGCGCGCTGCTCGCGGCGCTGGCGATCGCGCTGGCGGTGGCCCGGTCACTGCTCTCGCCGCTGCACCGGCTGCGCTCGGCGGCCCTGCACGCCGCCAACGAGCGGCTGCCCGAGACCGTGGAGCGGGTGCGGGCCGGCGAGCAGGTCGACTACCGGTCGGTGGAGCCGGTGCCGGTGCACACCGAGGAGGAGGTCGGCCAGCTGGCCCGCGCGTTCGACGACATGCACCGCCAGGCCGTTCGCCTGGCCGGTGAGCAGGCCGAGCTGCGGCTACAGGTCAGCGAGATGTTCATGACGCTGTCGCGGCGCAGCCAGTCGCTGGTGGAGTCACAGCTGACGGTCATCGAGGAGCTGGAGTCCGACGAGCAGGACCCGCGCCGGCTGGCCGGCCTGTTCCGCCTCGACCACCTGGCGACCCGCCTGCGCCGCAACGGCGAGAACCTCCAGGTGCTGGCCGGCGGCACCCCGCCCCGGCGCGGGTCCCGCCCGGTCGACGTGGTCGAGGTGCTGCGCGCGGCCACCTCGGAGATCACCGACTACCAGCGGGTCTCCCTGGGCAACGCGCCCGGCGCGGCGATCCGCGCGAGCGCGGCGGCCGACGTCGTGCACATCCTGGCCGAGCTGCTGGAGAACGCGACCCGGTTCTCCCCGCCCGAGCAGCGGGTGGTGCTCACCGCCGACCGGGGCAGCGACGGCGGCCTGCTGTTCGAGGTCGTCGACAGTGGACTGGGCATGGCCGCCGACGACCTGGCCGCCGCCAACGACCGGCTGTCCACACCGGACGTCGTGGACCCGGAGACCACCCGGCGGATGGGCCTGTTCGTGGTCAGCCAGCTCGCCGCACGGCACGGCATCACCGTGACCCTGCGGCCGACCCACGACTCGGCCACGCAGGCCGGTGTGACCGCCGGCCTCCACGTGCCGGGCACGCTGGTGATCGCCGACGGCACTCCGCCGCCCGCGCTGGCCCCGGCGCCGGTCCCGGAGTTGGTCGCCGCCGGCGCCGCGCCGGCCGAGCCCGTCGACTGGTTCACCCCGGTCGTCGAGGCCGACCCACCACCGCTGTGGCCGACCGAGGCACCCGACCCCGAGCCGGTCACCGCCGCCGGCCTGCCGATGCGCCGCCCCGCCGGCCGGGCCGCGCCACCACCACCGCGACCGGTACCGGCCCCGCCGCCGGCACCGGAGCCCGAACCCGCGCCACGCGCCGACTTCCGGGACCCGGAGGCCATTCGCAGCAACCTGTCCCGGCACTACAGCGGCATGCAGGCCGCCCGGCGCTCCAGGCAGGACCAGAGGGAGGGGAATCGATGACGAGCGAGACCACCGCGACCGAGCCGTCGCTCGGCTGGCTGGTGTCCGCGTTCACCCAGGAGGTCCCGGGGGTCACGCACGCCGTGCTGGTGTCGGCCGACGGCCTGCTGGTCGCCGCGAGCGACGGTCTGCCGCGCGACCGGGCCGACCAGATGTCGGCGCTGACCGCCGGGCTGTCGAGCCTCACCGTCGGGGCGGCGCAGCTGTTCACCGCGGGCCGGGTGGTGCAGTCGGTGATCGAGATGGAGGGCGGCTTCATGCTGCTGATGAGCGTCGGCGACGGCTCGCACCTGGCGGTACTGGCCTCCCCGCGCTGCGACATCGGCCTGGTCGGCTACGAGATGACGCTGCTCGTCGACCGGGTCGGACGGATGGTCGAGACCCCGGCACGCGGTTCCCGCCCGGTGCCGTGACCGACGACGAGGGTGGGCCGGCGCTCGCCCGGCCGTACTCCTGGACCGAGGGCCGCACCGAGCCCACCGTCGACCTGCCGGTGGAGGCCAGGGTGCTGACCACCGACCGGGGTGCCGCGCTGCCCGAACGCCGGGCCAGCGCCACGTGGACGGTGACCCAGCTGTGTTTCCAGCCGAGGTCGGTCGCCGAGATCGCCGCGCACCTGGGGGTGCCGCTGGGCGTGGCCAGGGTGCTGGTCGCCGATCTGCTCAGTGACGACCTGGTGCACGTCCAGGCCACGTTGACCGACGACGCGGAGGTGGACGTGCGCCGCGAACTGATCGAGAGGGTCCTCAGTGGACTTCGTGCGCGGTGACCGGATCACGTCGGCGAAGATCGTGGTGGCCGGCGGCTTCGGCGTGGGCAAGACGACGTTCGTCGGCTCGACCTCGGAGATCGTCCCGCTGCGCACCGAGGCGCTGATGACCAGGGCCAGCGTGGGCATCGACGAACTCCGTGGCAACACCGGCAAGGTCTCGACCACGGTCGCCATGGACTTCGGCCGGCTGACCCTGGCCAGGGACCTGGTCCTCTACGTCTTCGGCACCCCGGGCCAGCACCGCTTCTGGTTCATGTGGGACGACATCGTGCGCGGCGCGATCGTCGCGGTGGTCCTGGCCGACACCCGCCGCCTGGCCGACTGCTTCCCCTCGATCGACTACTTCGAGTCCCGGGGACTGCCGTTCCTGGTGGCCCTCAACCAGTTCCACGGCGAACTGGAACACGGCGTCGAGGACGTCCGCGAAGCCCTGGCCCTGCGCGAGGACGTGGCCATCATGCCGTGCGACGCCCGCTCGACCGAGTCGGCCACACAGGTCCTGATCGCCGCGAGCGAGCACGCCCTGTCCCGTCTCGGCCCACCCGCACTCCCCCGACGTCCCATCGAAAGGGCCCGGCGATGAACCACTTCCACCTGGGTACGTGGCTGCTGGTGTTCGCGTACGCCACGTCGGTGGTCGGCTGCACGGTCGGCCTGGCCTGCACCCGGCAGGCCAGGCACGCCACCGGCCGCTCCCGCCACGGCTGGCTGGCCCTGGCCGCGGTCTCCATCGGCGGGGTCGGGATCTGGCTGATGCACTTCATCGCCATGCTCGGCTTCGACACCCCCGGCTTCCCCGTGCGCTACGACATCCCCCGCACCGTGTTCTCCGCCGTGCTGGCCGTCGGCGCCGTCTACTGCGGCCTGCTGGTCTTCGGCGCCAGGACCGACACCTTCTCCCGGTGGCGCCTGCTCGTCGGCGGCGTGATCACCGGCCTGGCCGTCAACCTCATGCACTACAGCGGGATGTGGGCGCTGCGGATCAAGGGCACGATCTCCTACGTCGGCGGCCTGGTCGCCCTGTCGGTGCTGATCGCCGTGGTCGCGGCGACGGCCGCGCTGCTGTTCACCGTGGTGACCAACCGCCTGGTGTCCCAGGCGGCGGCCGGCCTGGTGATGGGTGTGGCGGTCACCGGCATGCACTACACCGGCATGGCCGCGATGCGGGTCACGCTCGACGCCGCCGCCCCCGACCCCGGCGGCGTGGAGGTGTTCAGCTTCCTGTTCCCGGTGTTCGTGCTGGGCGTGGTGGCCCTGGCCGTCCCGATCAGCGCCGTGCTGATGGCCCCGGCCCGGCCCGTTCTGGTCGGCGCGCGGCCCGTGCAGAACCACTAGAACGGCCCTGGAGAACCACCCGATCCGAACTGGCCAAGCCACCACCCGCCACGAGACCATGACCCCATGGGCATAGGACGCGTGGTCATCGCCGGTGCCGGACTCGCCGGTCTGCGTACCGCCGAACGCCTGCGCCACCTCGGGCACACCGACCCCATCACCCTGATCGGCGCCGAACCGCACCACCCCTACGACCGTCCCCCGCTGTCCAAGACGGTCCTGGCCGACCCCGAGTCCCCCCGGCCCCCGCTGCGCGAGGCCGACTACGCCGACCTCGATCTCGACCTGCGCCTGGGCACCCGCGCCGAGGCCCTCGACGGTGACCGGGTCGTGCTCACCACCGGCGCCGTCACCTTCGACCACCTGGTCATCGCCACCGGCGTGCGCCCCGCCCGGCCGGCGCTGTTCGACCGGCCTGGCGTCCACACCCTGCGCACCTGGGACGACTGCGCGGCCCTGCGCACCGAACTCGCCACGGTCCGCCAACTGGTCGTCATCGGCGCCGGGGTCCTTGGCTGCGAGATCGCCGCCACCGCCCGAGGGCTCGGCCTCGACGTCACCCTCGTCGAACGGTTCGACCAGCCGCTGGCCCCCGTCCTGGGCGACGCGCTCGGCGCGCACGTCGCCGGCCTGCACCGGGCCGCCGGGGTCCGCGTGCTCTGCGGCGCCGAGGTCACCGCCCTCAAGGGCGACGGCCGGGTCGCCGGGGTCGAGCTCGCCGACGGCACGGTCCTGCCGGCCGACCTGGTCGTGGTCGCCGTCGGGTCCCGGCCCAACACCGAGTGGCTCACCGGCGTCGCCCTCGACGACGGTGTGCTGTGCGACCGGACCGGCGCCACCGCCACGCCCCACGTGTGGGCGGCCGGCGACATCGCCCGGCTGCCGCACCCGTGGGCGCCCGGCACCGTCCGCTTCGAGCACTGGACCGGCGCCATCGACCTGGCCAACACCGTCGCCGCGAACCTGCTGGCCGACGAGCCGACGCCGCTCACCGCCGTCCCCTACTTCTGGACCGACCAGTACGGCCGGCGGTTGCAGGCCCTCGGGCTACCGACCCCGACCGACGAGTTCGTCGTGGTCGACGGGTCGCTGGAATCCGGCAAGTTCCTGGCCCACTTCCGGCGCGAGGGCGTCGTCACCGGGGTCGCGGCGATCGGGATGCCGGGGCCGCTGGCGCGGTCCCGCCCGCTGATCGGCCACCCCGCGCCCTGACGGTGGACACTCGGCGATCGGATGCGCACGATGGGTGCTGACACCGGCCACTGGAGGTCAGGCATGCGCACCCGGGGACTCCTGCTCACCCTGGTTCTGCTGTTCAGTCTCGTACTCACCCCACCCGCGTCGGCGACCCGAGGTGCCTGGGTCGTCGACGAACAGCGCCTCGGCGACCGGCTGCTGGAGCTGACCGTCAGCTCCGAGGCCGTCGGCCACGACATCGGCGTGCGGCTGCTGCTGCCCCGCGACTGGGACCGCCAGCCGCGCCGCGACTGGCCAACGCTCTACCTGCTGCACGGCTGCTGCGACGGCGACACCGGCTACCGCTCGTGGACCGACAAGACCGACGTCGAGGAACTGACCGCGCGGTCGAACGTGCTGGTCGTCATGCCCGAGGCCGGCCCAGCCGGCTTCTACTCCGACTGGCGCTCCGGCCCCGCCTGGGAGACCTTCCACCTCACCGAGCTGCGCCGGCTGCTCGAACGCCAGTACCGCTCCGACGACCGGCGCGCGGTAGCCGGCCTGTCCATGGGCGGCTTCGGCGCCCTGTCCTACGCCGCCCGCCACCCCGGTTTCTTCCGCGCCGCCGCCTCCTACAGCGGCGTCGTGCACACCACCTACCAGGGCCCGGACCTGGTCCAGGGCCTGGTCTCCGGCTGGGGCCTCGACCCGGACGACCTGTGGGGCGACCCGGTCGCCGACGCCGGGACCTGGGCCGCGCACAACCCCTACGACCTGGCCAAGCGCCTGCGCGGAACGCCGCTCTACCTGTCCACCGGCAACGGCCAGCCCGGCCCGCTCGACCCGCCCGACGCCCAGCCGGACAGCCTGGAGCGGTTCCTCGGCGAGGAGTCCGTCGCGCTGGCCGAGCGCCTGCGCGCGCTGAGGATCCCGGTCACCACCGACTTCTACGGTCCCGGCCGGCACGCCTGGCCCTACTGGGAACGCGCCCTGCACGACTCGTTCCCCCTGCTGGAACGAGCCCTGTGCGGGCACCGCTGCTAGGCGGCTTCCCGCCACACCCGGTTCAGTGCGGCGCCCAGCACCTCGACCGACTGGGCGCCGGACACCAGGTACCGGTCGACCAGCACGAACGCCGGCACCCCGGTCACCCCGAGCCGACGGGCCTGGTCCTCGTCGGCCCGGACGGTGTCGGCGTACGCGTCGCCGTCCAGCACGGCCGTGACCTCGTCGTCGGCCAGTCCGGCGGCGGAGGTCAGCGCCAGCACCGTGTCCCGGTCACCCAGGTTGGCGGCGTCGCAGTGCTGGGCGTGCATCAGCGACTCCAGCAGCGTGTCGCCGGCCTCCCGTTCGGCGGCCAGGGCCAGCAGGCGGTGCAGGTCGAACGTGTTGACACCGGTGGCCTCGGCCAGCCGGTAGGTCAGGCCCTCGGCGGCGGCCAGTTCGGTGACGTGGGCGAACATCTGCTCGACCTGCTCGGCGCTCAGGCCGTGGTCGCGTTGGAGGCGTTGGGGGACGGTCAGGTCACTGACCTTCGGGGCGTTGGGGTCGAGTTCGAAGGCCCGCCAGCGGACCCGCACCTCGTCGCGGTGGGTGAACCCGGCCAGCGCCGACTCGAACCGGCGCTTGCCGATGTAGCACCACGGGCAGACGATGTCCGACCACACGTCGACAAACACAGTCACGGGCCCACAGTAGGCCGTGCCGTGCTCCCCCGGACCACCAGGCGCGGGGGCGCGTTCTCGAAGTCGCTGACCTGCTGGCCGTCGAGCAGCGCCAGCAGGTGTTCGGCCAGGTGGGTGCCGTAGGCGGTGATGTCGCGGCGCACGGCGCTCAGCGCGGGGTGCACGATCTCACACAGCACCGAGTCGTCCCACGCCATGATCGACAGCTCCCCCGGCACGTCCACCCCCATCTCGTGGGCCACCGACACCCCGGCGACGGCCATCACGTCGTTGTCGTAGACGATCGCCGTCGGCGGGGTCGCGGCGCTGAGCAGGCGGCGGGTGGCCTGGGCGCCCTCGTCGGGCGTGTAGTCGGTGCTGACGGTCGTCGCCTCGATGCCGATGCGCTGGGTGACCTCGTTGAACGCCTGGGTGCGCAGTTCGGTGTGCAGCATGCCGGGCACTCCGGCGACCCGGGCGATCCGGCGGTGGCGCAGCGCCGCCAGGTACTCGATGACCACGACCATCGCGCCGACGTCGTCGATCCACACGCCGGGCAGGCTGCCGTGGTGACCGGGCCCGCCGACGACCATGGCCGGCAGCTTCAGCTCCTCCAGCACCGGGACCCGCCGGTCCTCGCAGCGCAGGTCGAGCAGGAACACGCCGTCGACGCGGCGCTCGGCCCACCAGCGCCGGTAGGTGGCGATCTCCCGGTCGTGGTCGGACACGACCTGTAACAACAGCGCCGTCTGGCTCTGCGCCATCGCGCTCTCCATGCCGGAGATCAGCTTCATGAAGAACGGTTCGATGCCCAGCGTCGCCGGGGACCGGGCCATCACCAGGCCGAACGCGCCCGACCGGGCGCCGGAGAGGGCCTTGGCCGCGCTGTTGGGGTGCCAGCCCATCTCCAGGGCCATCCGCAGCACCCGTTGTCTGGTCGCCTCGGACACGCCGGGCTGCCCGTTGAGCGCGTAGGACACCGCGCCCTTGGACAGCCCGGCGCGCTCGGCGATGTCGGCGATCGTCACTCGTTTGGTCACGGCTGCCCGCACTTCCGGTCCTCGCCCAGCGCGAAGCAGGCGACGAAATGGTCATCGCCGACGGCCGCGAGCGCCGGGCCGGCGGGATCGGTGCCGTCGGGGTGGAGCTGGTGGTAGCGGCACGGCCCGTGCTCGAGTTCGGTGTCGGTCCACCGCTCGCCGAGCCGGGGCACCGAGGACAGCAGGGTCCTGGTGTACGGGTGGGTGGGGTCGCCGAACACCTCGGCGGTCGCGCCGCGCTCCACGATCGACCCGCGCCGCAGGATCACCGTCTGGTCGGCCAGGTAGTTGCCCAGCGACAGGTCGTGGGTGATGAACAGCACCGCCAGCCCGCGCTCCTTGAGGTCGGCCAGCAGGTTCAGCACGTCGATGCGGGTGGACGCGTCGAGCATGCTGATCACCTCGTCGGCCACCAGCAGCTTGATGTCCAGCAGCAGCGCGCGGGCGATCAGCAGCCGTTGCAGCTGCCCGCCGGAGAGCTGGTGGGGATACTTGTCGAGCACCAGGTCCGGGTTGAGGCTCACCGCCGCCAGCGCCTCGCGCACCCGCGTACGCCAGTCGGCGTCGCCGACGTCGGGGAAGTAGGACTGGCGGATCATCGTCAGCACCCGGTCGGCCTTGAACACCGGGTTGTAGGTGGAGAACGGGTCCTGGAACACGCCCTGCGCCTCGCGGTAGTAGTCGCGCAGCGCCCCGCGCCGCAGGGTCGCGATGTCCTTGCCGCCGAAGGTGATCGTGCCGCTGGTGGTGCTGGTCAGCCGCAGGATCATCCGCCCGATCGTCGACTTCCCGCTGCCGCTCTCCCCGATCAGCGACACCACCTCGCCGGGCCGCAGCTCGAAACTCACGTCCCGCACCGCCGCCAGGTCCTGCCGCGCGAACGCCCCGACCTTGTAGGTCTTCGAAACACCCTCAAGTTTCAACATCAGGATGCCTTCCAGCAGGCCACCGAGTGCCCCGGTTCGACCTCGACGAACGGGGGCTGCTCGGCGCACTTGTCGAACGCCAGCGGGCAGCGGTCACGGAACCGGCAGCCCGTCGGCGCCGGACGCAGCGACGGCGGGCTGCCCGGGATACCCACCAGCCGTTTGCCGTCGTAGCGGACTCCGACCTCCGGCAGCGCCGAGATCAGCAGCTGGGTGTACGGGTGCTTGGGCCGGCTGACGATCACGTCGGTGGCCGCCTTCTCCGCCAGCTTCCCCGCGTACATCACCATGATCGTGTCGGCGATCTGGTAGACCAGCGACACGTCGTGGGTGATCACGATCATGCTGCGCACCAGGTCGTGGTCGCGGAACCCGGCCAGCGCGGTGGCCACCGCCTTCTGGGTCGACACGTCCAGCGCGGAGGTCACCTCGTCGGCGATCAGCAACGACGGGTTGAGCAGCGTCGAGATCACCATGACCATCCGCTGCTTCATCCCGCCGGACAGCTCGATCGGGAACCGCTCCAGCACGTCCTGGTCCAGGCCGACCAGCGCGAGCCGCCGGTCGAGCTCCGCGCGCACCGTCGGGAACCGGATCCCGCGTGACTCCACCAGCTCCCGGACCATCCGGCCGATCCGGCGGGTCGGGTTCAGCGCGCTCATCGCGTACTGCGGGATGACCGAGACCTTCCTGAACCGGAACTCGTTCATCCGCGCGTCGTCGGCGATCGGCAGTGTCTCGCCGTCCAGCTCGGCACTGCCACCGACGTGGCGCATCCGCCCGTCGAGCCGGATCAGGCTCTTGCCCAAGGTGCTCTTGCCGCACCCCGACTCGCCGACCAGGCCCATGATCTCCTTGTCCGCCAGGGAGAAACTCACCCCGTCCAGCGCCTGCACGTCGCCGCGCAGCGACCGGTAGTAGACCCGCAGGTCCTCCACCTTCAGCATCACATCTCCCGCAGCTTCGGGTTGAACACCTCGTCCAGGCCGACGTTCATGATGTACAGCGAGCCCACGATCACCGTGATCCCCAGGCCGGGCGGGATGAACCACCACCACAGGCCGAGGTTCATCGCGCTCCACTGCTTGGCGTGGTTGAGCATCAGGCCGAGCGAGATGCCGTCGGTCGGGCCGAGGCCGATGAAGTCCAGCGTCGCGGCGAACAGCACCGAGCCGCCGAACAACAGGATGAACACCATGAACAGGTAGGAGGCCATGTTCGGCGCGATCTCCCGGAAGATGATCCGCCGCACCGGCAGCCCGGACAGCCGCGCCAGGTCGACGAACTCCCGCGACCGCAGCGACAGCGTCTGGGCCCGCACCGCGCGGGCCACCCACGGCCAGGAGAACAACCCGATGATCACCGCCTGTACCTCGATGCTGCGCACCTCCAGGTACGCCGCGATGATCATCAGCACCGCGAGCACCGGCAGCACCAGCACCACGTTGGTGATCATGTTGAGCACCTCGTCGACCAGCCCGCCCCGGTAGCCGGCGGTGAACCCGACGACCATGCCGATCACCCCGGCGATCAGCGCCGCCACCGACCCGACGAAGAACGTCGCCCGCAGCCCGTACAGGAACTGCGCCCACACGTCCTGGCCGAACGTCGTCGTGCCCAGCCAGTAGGACCCCGACGGCCCGGCCGCCGGCGGCCCGACGTAGGTCAGCGGGTCCTCGGTCACGAACCACGGGCCGACGATCGCCGCCAGCAGGAACGCCACCACCACCGCGAGCCCGCCGACCAGCTTGCGGTTGCGCAGCGCGAAGTACAGGGCCTCGCGGCGCACGCCGGTGCCGTGCACGGTCGCCACCCCCGGCACCGCCGCCGGCTCCGGCGCCGACCCGTCGACCTCGCTCATGCCCCGCCTCCCATCCCCGCCCTGGTCCGGGGATCGACCAGGACGTAGACGATGTCGATGATGAAGTTGGCCACCAGCACACCGATCACGATGAACAGGAAGATGCCCTGCAACAGGAAGAAGTCGCTGGCCTTGATCGCCTCCAGCACCAGGTACCCGAGGCCCCGGTAGTCGAAGACGATCTCGGTGACCACCGCGCCGCCGACGATCACCCCCAACTGCAACGCCAGCCCGGTCACCTGCGGCAGCAGCGCGTTGCGGAAGGCGTAGCGGCGGACCAGCCTGCTCGGCGCGCCGAGCGAGCCGAGGTAGTGCGAGTAGTCGGCCTCCAGCTCGTAGATGATCAGGTTGCGCATGCCGATCGCCCAGCCGCCGAAGGCCACCAGGAACAGCGACAGGAACGGCAGGAACCAGTGGCTGATCAGGTCGCTGATGAACAGCCACGACCAATCGGGGCGCAGCGAGGCGCTGAAGCTGCGGCCGACCGGGAACAGCCCCGCGACCTTGCCCAGGGCCCAGGCCAGCAGGATCGCCAGCCACATGTACGGGGTCGCGGTCAGCACGTACCAGATCGGCAGGACGGTGTTGTCCAGCACCTTCTTGCGCGCCGCGTACGCGCCGAACTTGTTGCCGGCCCACCAGCTCAGCAGGATCGCCGGGATCAGCAGGCCCAGCGTGTAGGGCACGGCCGCCATGATGATCGAGGTCACCGGCTGCGGGAACGCCCACAGGCTCACCCCGAGGTCACCGGACAACAGCCCGCCCCAGAAGTTCAGGTACTGCTGCCAGACCGGCACGTCGAAGCCGAACAGGCCCGTGTAGTACTCCCGCATGGCGGCGACGCCCTCGGGGGACTGCAACCCGGCGCGGGCGACCATCGCACTCACCGGGTCGCCCGGCATGAACCTCGGGATCAGCCAGTTGATCGTCACCGCGACCACGAACGTGAGCGCGTAGATCAGCAGTTTGCGTGAGAAGTATCGGCCCATCCGGCCCTCCTGGGGGGCCGCTCCCGCCCGGCGCGTAGGGGGCGCGCGGGCGGGAGCGGCGTGGTCACTGCTGCTCGGCGGGCCGGAGCTCGGTCAGCATCTTGATGGCACCGCGCTGGAGATAGCCGTGCCACATCGACGGCACGTAGGCGGGTGCGCCGCCTTCGGCCGACGGCCAGTTCGTCCAGACGTTGTTACTGGCCTGGGACCACAATCCGTTGTACCACAGGGGGATCACCGGCACATCGGTCAGCTGGGCCTGCTGCAGCCGGGAGATGATCTTGTTCATCCCCTCCAGGTCGTCGACCTTGGTCGCGTCGAGCTGGTTGACCAGGTCCCAGGCCTGCTGGTTCTCGTAGCGGCCGAAGTTCATCGTCGTCTGCTGGTCCTGGATCGGCAGGTTGAAGATGTACTCGTAGTAGCGCCACGGCGTGTTGTCCATCTGCCGCTCGTTGTTCAGGATCAGGTCGAACTCGCCGGACTCGCGCATGTCCTGCACGACGGTGTCGGCCGGGGTCTCGGAGGTGACGCTGATCCCGGCGGCCTTCGCGCCCTCGGCGATCACCCTGGCCGCCTCGTTCCAGTCCGTCCAGCCAGACGGGGTGGCCAGCTTGAGCTCCAGCGGCGAGCCATCCTTGTTCTCCACCAGGCCGTCGCCGTCGGTGTCGCGGTAGCCGGCCTGGGCCAGCAGCCGCTTGGCCTCACCGGTGTCGAACGTCCAGCCGAGCCGGTCGACCGTGGCCTGGTCGACGTACTTGTCCCAGATCGGCAGCAGCCCGGTCGGGTTCGCGGCGGACACGATCTGCCCGTACACCGAGTTCACGATCTTGCCGGTGTCGACCGAGGAGGCCAGCGCGCGGCGGAACGCGGCGTCGTTGAGCGGCGCCTTGGTGGTGTTGGGGATCATCCAGGTGGTGTTGGCGGCCAGCATGAACGGCGCCTCGGGGAAGTAGGTCTGCAGCTTGTAGCCGCCCTTGACCAGCGAGGCGATGCCCGGCAGGAAGTTGTTGCTCAGGTCGATGTCACCGGCGAGCAGCTGACCGAGCGCGGCCTCGTTGGAGGAGTTGACGAGGTCGACGATGTAGCGCGGTTTGACGTCGAGGTCGAGCGTGTCCTTGCCCCACCAGTCGTCGTTCTTCACCCAGACCTGGCGGTCCTGGTCGTGCGTCTCGTACTTGTAGGGCCCGGAGCCGACCGGCTTCTCGTTGGCGCCGGCGGTGACGTCCTTCTCCGACTTGCCCTCCCACAGGTGCTTGGGCACGATCGGGTTGAAGTACACCCAGTTGGCCCACTGCTGGTAGCGGGGCTCACCGAAGGTGAACCGCGCGGTGTGCTCGTCGACGGCCTCGGCGCTGTCCAGGTAGTCCCACAGGTTGTGGTAGGGCACCGACTCCATCTTGCCGAGCTCGACGGTGAACACCACGTCCTCGGCGGTGATCGGCTTGCCGTCGCTCCAGGTGAGGCCCTCGCGCAGGGTCACCTCGTAGGTGGTGTCGTTGGTCCAGTCACCGTTCTCGGCCAGCCACGGCTCGTACTCGTCGGTGAGTGGGTCGTAGAGGAACAGCGTCTCGTAGAGCAGTCCGACCGTTCCGGTGGCGTAGGTCCAGTTCATGATCGGGTTCCAGTTGGACGGTGGACCCCACTGGGTTCCGCTGGTGAACAGGGTTTCCGCCCGGGGGTAGCTGCCGCCGGCCGCATCACCCCCAGCGTTCGCACCGTCCGCGCCCGTGCAGGCGGCAGCCGTCAGGCCGGCCGACAGGAGCAGGATCAGAAACCTCAACCGGTTTCGCATGGATCTCTCCTTCTTCGACACACGACTCACGAGTCAGGCGTCAGTTGCAGCACACGAACCCCGAAGGGCGGCAGGGCCACCCGACCGACCGGTTCACCCCCGCCCAGACCGGTCAGCTTCCCCACGACCTCCGGCACGACCTCGATCTCCTCCGGCGACTGGCTGACCAGCCACACGAACCGCCGCCCGTCCGCGTGCACCATGCTCGCGGCGTGCACCAGCGGATCGGCGACGGTCACCGGCCGCTCGACGCCGGCCAGCGCCGCGAGCGCGTCGTAGACGGCGTGCGTCGGCTCCGGGTTGGCCATCGGCCGGGCGGCGGCCAGCGACTCCAGCGGATAGGTGCACAGCACGATCCGCCCACTGCCGGTACGCCGCTCCAACAACACCGGCCGCCCGTGCTGATCTGTCGCGACGACCTCCGCGCCCGCCGCCCGCACCGGCAGATAGGCCCGGGAGTGCTCGTTGCCGCCGACCGGGAAGACCAGTTCGGTGCCGCGCGCGAGCGTGCCGAAGTCCCTGGTCACGGTGACCGTGACGGTGTCGTCGGCGATCGGGTCGACCAGCCCGTACCGCAGCTGGTGCTCGACCCCGAACATCCCGTTCAGGTCGGCGTACCAGGGGCCGCGCTGCACCCCGTTGCCGCCGGGACTGTAGGAGACGTACACGACGGCGCCGTTCTCGGCGGCGCGCGACAGGACGTGCCAGGCCGGCGCCGTGAGCTGCTTGGCCGAGGGGACGAGGTAGAGCGCCATGCCCGGGGTGATCCCGTCCCGCTCACGCACCAACGTCACCGGCAGGTCGGCCGCGCGGGCGGCGACGTAGCCCTGCCGCAGCACGTCGTAGACGTGGGTCCGGTCCGACGGCTCGGTGAACGGGTACTCGTGCTCCAAATAGGACGGGACAACCAGGGCCGTCCGGGCGGCCGGCCGGGAACACCGGGGAAAGTCGACGTCGTCGAGTACCTGGGCGAAGTCCCGGAACTCCTCCAACTGCGGCTTGGGCCGCCCGTGGGCGTCGGTGACCCCGAAGTGCATCTCGAACGCGTGGTGGCGGTAGGGGTCCTGGTCGTAGAGGTCGTCGTAGTCGGTGTTGTTCCAGGCGATCCAGCCGGTGGACCCGGCGAGCAGCGTGTTGTGCAGGATCTGCCGGTAGTAGTGCCGGGCGTGCTCGGCGGAGACGAAGTTGTCGGTGACCCCGAACTCCTCCAACACCACGGGTTTCCCGGATCCCGCGGCCGTTCCCGCCAACTCACAGACGAACGCGGCGGCCAGGTGCTGGCGCGTGACGTCGTTCTCCATGCGGTAGACATGCGGCCCGACGAAGTCGGTCAACCGGGCCAGGTCCCGCACGGAGAACCCGTTGTCGACCCCGCTGACCTCGATCCCCCAGGCCCCGTCCCCGATCGACACCGGCTGGGTACCGCCGCCCGCGCGCACCGCCTGCACCATGATCTCGGCCCACGCCGTCACCTGCTCCCGAGCGGCCGGCTCCCCGTAGATCGGCATCTCGTTGGAAACCAGCCACCCGGCGACGGCCGGATGCTGATGGAACCGCGCCGTCATCTCCCGCGCGAACCACGCCTGACGGGCCACCAGCCACACATCGGTGTACAGATCGCGCCCACCGCGCCAGGAAGGATCCCAGTTCTCCCCCGACATGTGCCCCACCAGGAAGGTGGGGATCGTGGCCATACCCGCCTCGACATGCCGATCGAGGAAGTCCGCGTAACGGGCGACCATGTCCTCGTCGATCCGGTCAGGCGCGGGCATGAAGTCCGGCCAGTAGAAGAAGGAACGCGTGAGGTTCATGCCATGCTCACGCAGAACCCGTAACTCCTGCCGAATGAGCTCGGCATCGTAGCGACGCCACATGAGCGGACCGCCGGCGCGCGACCAGAAGTTCGCGCCAAGCCAGGGTGCCCCGCCGGTCAGAAGCATCTTCGCCTCCTGTGTGTCCGCACGCGTTCACTGAACCGGATCAGTGTGGAAGATCTCCGACGGGCGAATGGCCACACCATACGCGGAGACTTGTTCAGAACACCAGACTTTCGTTACCAGTTGCGAGTGCTTAACGTTCAGTGAAGCGGTTCAGTGATCGTTTTCTCGCGGGGCCATGTTTCTTGATCATTTTTGGTCGTCGCTGGTTGCGGGTTCTCCGGTAGCTGAGTTTGCGAACCCTCGGCGAGTTGGGTTCTGAGCTTCGGCGGGTTGGCGCCGTGGGCTTCGGCGAGGCTGGGATTGCGGGCTTCGGCGGGGATGGGTTGCGGGGAACTGCGGTTGGGATTGGTGGCGAACCTCGATGCGGCAGGGCCACAGCGGCCAAGCCCCTGCCCACCACCCCGACCCCCGGTCACGACCGCAACCCACCACCCCCGGAGCCTCCCCGTCACGACCCAGCCTCCAACGGACAGACACAGGCCAAACCAGAACCCCCCACCACAGAGCCCTCGCCCACCCGGGTCTGGCGGTGGACACCGCCAGGGGCAGGGCGCAGCCCTGCCCCTCAAGGCCCTGCCTCAGGGCGGCGGAGGCTCACGGGTCAAGAGGCCCACAGGTGAACACGAACCCAGACAAAGCCCAGCTCAGGGCCTCTTGAGGCGTGAGTGGCCGCCCGTAAAATCCACCGCCAGACCCGGGCAAGACAGACAAAACCCCCCACAACCCACACCCCAGGACCCCACAACCCACACCACCAGCGAACCCACAACCCACACCCCAAGAACCCACAACCCCAAGACACACACCAAGACACACGACCAACCCCCAAGACACACCAACCACACCACCCACCAACCAGCGACAAACCAGAATCGGAGCATTCCGCTCCCCCCAACCCCCCACATCAGCCAAAATGCTGTCACCAGGGAGGGAGCGAGCAATGGAACACCCATGGGGGATCTCCGGCCCGGAGTTCCTGTGGCTCTACGCCGCAGGCCTGGCCGTAGCACTGGCCTGGCTCATCGTCACCAGGACGCGAGCCCGTCGCCCACGTCAGATCGAGCCGACCCCGCCGTTGGACCTGGAGTCGGTCGCCTTTCTCTCCGGCGGCTCCCGGCGGGTGATCGAACTGGCGATCGGCCGGCTGCTCGAAGCGGGCGCGCTCAGGGCGAACCGCTCAGGCACGATCTCCGCTGTCAAGGGCAGCCAGGGCAACGATCCGGTGGAGGCCGCGGTGCTCGGCGCTGTGGCAGCACGTTCGCGCCAGGTCCGCACCGTGATCTCCTCGATCCGTTCGTCCGAGCGGATCGAGCGGATCGCTGACGAGCTGGCGGCCCACCAGCTCGTGGTGACGCCGCGCGTGGCGGCGAGTGCGCGACGGAAGGCCGTTCTGGGGCTGGTTCTGGTGTTGGTGATCGGCGCGGTGCGTTTCGTGAACGGTGCGGTGAAGTCGCTACCGGTGTCCTATCTGGCGTTCGAGCTGATCGCCACGCTCGCGTTGATCGTGATCCTGCTCAAGCGGCCGATCCGGGCCAGGACCGTGCACGGTGACCGCGCCCTGGAATCGGCGCGGACCACGATCGCCGACGGCCTCGGGCTGGTCGCGTTGTTCGGACTGGCGATGTTCCCCAACGAGGCCGTGCGCAGCGCGCTGTCGGCCGGCGGGAAGGCCAGGGTGTCGTCGGGTTCGAGCAGCTCGTGGAGCTACGCCCCGGGCGTGTACATCGCGTCCTGTGGGGGGAGTACGTCCTCCGGCGGGTCGAGTTGCGGCAGTTCGGGCGGCTCCAGCTGCGGCGGCGGGGGTGGCGGCTGCGGCGGGGGTGGCGGCGGGTGAACCGGCTCGGGGTCGGTGTCGGCTGGCGGGCGGAGATCGACCTGACCGTCGAGGGTCTGGCGGTCGACTTCGTGGAGGTGCTGGCGGAGAACGTGCCGACGGATCCGCTGCCCGAGTCGCTGCGGGTGCTGCGTGGGCGCGGGCTGCCGGTGGTGGCGCACGCGGTGTCGCTGTCGTTGGGCGGCACCGACCCCGTCGACCCGAAGCGGGTCGCGCATCTGGCGGCGGTGGCCGACGCCGTCTCGGCACCGCTGGTCAGTGAGCATGTGGCGTTCACCGGCGCCGGCGGGCTGGACTCCGGTCATCTGCTGCCGGTGCCGCGCACCCGGGAGGCGCTCGACGTGCTGGTGGCCAACGTCCGCGCGGTGCGCCAGGACCTGCCGGCGCCGCTGGCGCTGGAGAACATCGCCGCCCTGCTCGACTGGCCGGACAGCGACCTGACCGAGGGCCAGTTCCTGGCCGAGCTGGTCGACCGCACCGACTGTGACCTGCTGATCGACGTGGCGAACCTCTACGCCAACTCCGTCAACCTGGCCACCGACGCCGCCCGTTTCCTCGACGAGATCCCGCTGGAGCGCATCGCCTACGTCCACGTGGCCGGCGGCGTCCACCACGACGGCGTCTACCACGACACCCACGCTCACGCCGTCACCCCCGAGGTCCTCGACGTCCTCGACCAACTCTGTGCCCGCGTCACCCCGCCGGGAGTCCTGCTGGAACGCGACGACGACTATCCCGCCGACACCGAACTGGCCGGCGAACTGTCGGCGATCCGTGAGATCGTCGAGCGCCATGTCTGACCTGGCCGGCCGCCAGGCCGCACTGGTCCGCGCCCTGCTGGCCGGCGGCCCGGTCCCCCCGGGCTTCGACCCCGCCCGGGTCCACCTGGAAGCGGCGGCCCTGCACGCCAAACGCCGCTCGGTCGCCCAACACCTGCGCCCCGATCTCACCGACGCCCTCGGCGACCGCTTCCGCCCGCTGTTCGACGAATGGGCCGGCGCCCATCCCCGCCGCAGCGGCGTCTCCTTCCGCGCCGACCTGGAGACCTTCGCCACCTGGCTCACCGCCAACGGCCATCTTCGCCGCCGCCGCTGGTCGCGCACCCGGCTACCCCGGAACTAGCTCCGGTCGTCCTCGCCGATCACCGGGCCGACGGTCGGCTCGCCGTCGGGGACCTGGTCGTCCCGGCGGTGGTCGGGGGCGCCGATCACCGACTCGCTGGTCGGCTCGTCGGTCAGGCCGGTCAGCCACGGGTGTTCGTTGCCTGGCACGGTGGGCTGTCGCTCGACCGGCTCCTCGTAGCCGGTGTCGGTCGGCGCCATTCTCGCGCGTCCGTTGCGGAAACCCCGGTACGGCCGCACATGCTCGCTGGCCGGGCTCCTCGGCGGCGCGTAGAACGGGAACCGGGAGAACCGCCGCGCCACCCACTGGAGCCGGGCGACGCGATCGGCGTGTTCGGCGTCGGCCTGTTCGGCCCGCTGACGCTGCCACTGCCTGCTGAACCGGCCCGGTCGCTTCGCCCGCATGGAAAAACGGTAGCGCCTGGCCCGTACATTGGCGGGGTGGTCAAGGAGAAAACACTGGTGACCGGAAGCTCCGGGCATCTCGGTGAGGCACTGGTCCGCGTGCTCTCCGAGCAGGGCCGGGACGTGGTCGGCCTGGATCTGCTCGCCTCGCCGTACACGACGGTCGTCGGTGACGTCGCCGACCGGGACGTGGTGCGCGCGGCGCTGCGCGGGGTCACCATGGTGCTGCACACCGCGACCCTGCACAAGCCGCACGTCGGTTCCCACCCGCGACAGTCCTTTGTGGACACAAATGTGACGGGAACGCTGACCCTGCTGGAGGAGTCCGCGGCGGCCGGCGTCGGCCGGTTCGTGTTCACCAGCACCACGAGCGCCTTCGGCCGCGCGCTCTCCCCGCGCCCCGGCGAGCCGGGGGCCTGGATCACCGAGGACGTCGCCCCGCTCCCGCGCAACATCTACGGCGTCACCAAGACCGCCGCCGAGAACCTGTGCGAGCTGGCCCACCGCGACCTCGGCCTGCCGGTCGTCGTCCTGCGCACGTCCCGGTTCTTCCCGGAGGCCGACGACCGCGACGAGATCCGCGACGCCTACGAGGACGCCAACATCAAGGCCACCGAGTACCTCTACCGCCGCGCCGACCTGCACGACCTCGTCGACGCGCACCTGCTGGCCGCCGAGCACGCCCCCGACCTCGGGTTCGACCGGTTCGTCGTCAGCGCCACCACCCCGTTCACCCAGGCCGACCTGCCCGAACTGCACCGGGACGCGCCGGCCGTGGTGGCCCGCCTGTTCCCCGACCAGCCGGCCGAGTACGCGCGCCGGGGCTGGCGGATGTTCGGCGAGATCGACCGGGTGTACGTGAACGCCCGCGCCCGCGAGGTCCTCGGCTGGCGTCCGCGCTACGACTTCGCCCACGTGCTGGGTCTGCTGCGCGCCGGCGAGGACTTCCGCAGCCCACTGGCCAGGGCGGTCGGCGCGAAGGGCTACCACGCCGAGTCGACCGGGCCGTACACCGTGCGCTGACGCCGCCTCACTCCGCCCACGCCAGGGGGTCGTGCCGCGCCCGCGGCTCGACGAAGTCCAGCAGCCGAGCGCCTTCCGCCTCGACCGCCTCGACGTCCGAGGAGGACAGCCGGCGCAACGGTGTCACGATCAGCGCCACCGCGCCGGAGTCGTAGGACAGCGACCACATCGCCGCGACGGTCCCGTCGACGAGCACGGTCGCGGCGACACCGGAGCCGACACAGACCCGCGCCCGGACCTCGTCGGTCATCATCCGGGTGCGGTCGGCGTAGGCGAGCAGCGGCGCGTCGAACTCGGGCAGGAACCGCACCGGCGCCGGCACATCCGGCGACGGCAGGGTCGCCGTCGGCAGGTCGAACAGTTCGCGGCCGGCCTCGTCCCGGTCGACCCGCAGCGTGGGCCGCAACGCGTCGAACACCTCCCGCAGGCCGGAGACCCCCGACCAGGCCCGCGCGTCGGCGACGGTCGCCGGCCCGAACGCCGCGAGGTACCGGCGAACCAACTCCGCCAGGTCGGCCCGCTCGCCGGCCCCGGTCCAGTCCGCGCTGGCGAACGGCGTCGGCCCGTAGACGTTCCAGGTGCCGCTGGGCGCCGGGTGCACCACCGGTTCCAGGTACTGCACGCTCCACCCCAGCGCCCCGCTCTCGGCCACCGGAAACCGTTCGGCGAGCCGGCGTCCCAGCTCCGGTCGGGTCAGGACGGCGCCGTCGGCGAGCAGTTCCCTGGCCGCCGCGACCATCGCGTCGAGGTCGACGCCGTCGGTCCGCCGCCCGAACACGTTGCGCCGGGCGCGTGCCAGCAACGCGGCGACGGCCGGCCGCGTCAACCGGAAGTCCGGCACGCTGACCAGGTGTTGGGTGCCCCGCATCAACACCGACCGGACCAGCCTCCGGTCGACGATGGCCTCGGTCAACTCGTCGATCCCGAAGCCGGTGAGTCTGGCCCACAGCGCGAGGTAGGGCAGGTTCGGGCTCTGCGCGTTGAGCCCCATCAGCCGTTCGACGGCGTCGACGACCGGCAGTTCCACCCGCTCCAGCAACGACTGCCGGGCCAGGACGGACCGGTTGAGCACCCGGGTACTGATCACGACCCGACCCTACGGCCGAGCCCCGACAGTCCCGGGCGTCAGCGAGAGCTGGTGCGGGTGGCCGAGCTGCGGTAATCCGTGTACGTGTACGGGTTGTCGAGGATCTTGCTCTCCGGGACGGCCGGGTGCATGCCCTGCTCCCAGGCCTGTTCCCCCAGTTCCGCCCGCAGGTAGGACACGGTCTCCTCGACCTCCCGGCGCGCGGCGGCCAGGTCCACCCCGACCAACTCGTGCGCGTACTTCACCACCCGCCCGTTCACCACCACGGTGTGCACGTCACCGCGCTGGGCCTGGAACGCGACGTGTCCGTACGGGTTGAGCAGCGGGAACGACACCGGCGACCGGTCGTTCTTGATCAACACCAGGTCCGCCTTCCCGCCCGGCTCCAGGGAACCGAGGTCCGTGCGGCCCAGCGCCGCCGCCCCGCCCCTGGTCGCCCACTCGACGACCTGGTCGGCGCGCAGCCGGCACTCGGTGACGGTCTCGCCGTTGGCGTGCGCCTCCAGGTGACACCGGGAACGGTCGGCGCCCAGCGTGGTGCGCATGGCGCTGAACAGGTCGCCGCTCCACCACACGCTGGTGTCCATGGACAGCGACACCGGGATGTCGTGCGCGCGGATCGCCCACGTTGGCGGGTAGCCCTGCCCGGCGCTCTGCTCGCTCTCGGTCGACACCGAGATCGAGCCGCCGGTGGCCGCGATCCGGTGGTACGAGTCGGTCGACAGCGACGCGGCGTGCACGTACACGGTTCGCTCGTCCATGAAGCCGTGGTCGTACATGAGGCGGATACCGTCGTCGGACGTCGCGCCCCAGACACCGGCGTGCGTGCTGACCGGGACACCGAGGTCGCGGGCGACCTCGAAGGCGGGGCGTTCGGGGAAGGACGGGTCGCCGGTGACGTCGAAGGCCAGCTGGAAGCCGAGCAGGTCGTCCCCACCGACGTGGCGGTCGGCGAACGCGCGGAACTCCGGCGTGCCGGTCCACTCCGCCGGCGGCGCCTGGATGTTGCCGTAGGCCAGGACGTACCGGCCGGGCACCGACCGCAGCGCGTCGACCGCCGCCTCGGCGTGCTCGACGGTCCGCAGGCCGTGCGACCAGTCGACGACGGTGGTCACGCCGGCGTCGATGGCCTCCAACGCGGCCAGGGTGTTGCCGGCGTGGATGTCCTGGGGACGGAAACGGTTGCCGTGTTCGAGGTAGAACCAGACGAAGTACTGGGTCAGGGTCCAGTCGGCGCCGTAGCCGCGCAGCGCGGTCTGCCACATGTGCCGGTGGGTGTCGATCATGCCGGGCAGGACGATCCCGTCGGTCGCGTCGATCTCGACCGTGCCGTCCGGCACGGCCAGGCCGGGGCCGACCTCGGCGATCCGGTCGTCCACCACCAGGACGTCGGCGCCGGCGAGTACCTGGCGCGAGCGGTCCATCGGCAGCACCGTGCCACCGCGGAACACCAGCGGACGCCCTTCCGCGATCTCGGTCATCGGCGAACTCCTTCGGACGATTGTCCGCATGGCGGCGGTTGACAGCAGCTACTCTCATCCGCAGGACGAGGGAAGTCAAGGAGTCGCCCATGCCGCGCGAAGGCACCGGTCCGGATTTCATCGAGGCGCTCGCCCGGGGCCTCGACGTGATCGCGGCGTTCCGGCCCCACCAGCCGGTGATGTCGCTGTCGGACGTGGCGACGGCGGCGGGCCTGGCCAGACCGACCGCCCGGCGCATCCTGCTGACCCTGCGGGACCTCGGCTACGTCCGCGCGGAGGGCTCGGGCTTCGCGCTCACCCCGCGCGTGCTCGACCTCGGCGTCGCCTACGTCCGGTCGATGGGCCTGTGGGACGTCGCCCGCCCGCACCTGACCAGGCTCTCCGAGCGGACCGGCGAGTCCTGCTCGGTCGCCCAGCTCGACGGCTCGGACATCGTCTACGTCGCCCGGGTCGCGGTGCCCAGGATCGTCGCGCTGAGCGTGCAGATCGGCACCCGGTTCCCCGCGCTGCCAACGTCGTTGGGCAAGGTGCTGCTGGCCGCGCTGTGCCCCGAGGACCTCGACGCGGTGCTCGCCGAGCCGAGCCGCTCCGGCCTGACCCCGCGCTGGCAGCCCGACCGCGACGAGCGCGACGCGGCGCTGCGCGAGGTCCGCGCCAGGGGCTGGGCGCTGACCGACGAGCAGCTGGCGCTGGGCATCCGCTCGGTCGCCGCCCCGCTGCGTGACGGCGGCGGCCGGGTCGTGGCCGCGCTGAACGTGAACACCCACGCGGCGGAGACCTCGCTGGAGCGCCTGGTCGACCACCACCTGCCGCTGCTGCTGCACGCCGCCGGCGAGATCAGCGCCGACTTCGCCCTGCTCGCCGAGGTCCCGCACGTGACGCGCGAGTGAGGACTTGACCGCCGTGTGAGAATCGGATTCACGGACAGCTGTCCGCCACACGGACGGAGGCTCATCATCGGACCGCTCGACGGCGTACTTGTCGCCGACTTCTCCCGGATCCTCGCCGGGCCCTACGCCACCATGCTGATGGCCGACCTCGGTGCCGAGGTGGTGAAGGTCGAGGGCCCACGGGGCGACGACACCCGCTCCTGGACACCCCCGGTCCGCGACGGCGTCTCGACGTACTACCTGGGCATCAACCGGGGCAAACGCTCCATCGCCCTGGACCTGCGCGACCCGGCCGACGCCGAGCTGGCCAGGGAACTGGCCGCGCGGGCCGACGTCCTGATCGAGAACTTCAAACCGGGCGGCCTGAACCGCTACGGCCTGGACTTCGACACCGTGCGCGCCGGCAACCCCCGCGTGGTCTACGCCTCGATCAGCGGTTTCGGCTCCGGCGCCGGCGCGCACGTCCCCGGCTACGACCTGATGGTCCAGGCGATCTCCGGCCTGATGAGCCTCACCGGCGACCCGGACGGCCCGCCCTACCGCGCCGGCATCTCGGTTTTCGACGTGATGGCGGGAAACCACGCGGTCATCGGCATCCTGGCGGCGCTGCGCCACCGCGACGCCACCGGCGAGGGCCAACGCGTCGAGGTGAACCTGCTGTCCTCGGCCCTGACCGGGCTGGTCAACCACAGCTCCGCCTACGCCGCCGGCGACGTCGTGCCCTACCGGATGGGCAACGCCCACCCCAGCGTCGTCCCCTACGAGCCCCTTCCCACCGCCGACAACGACCTGATAGTCGCGGCGGCCAACGACTCCCAGTTCCGCAAGCTCTGTGAGGTCCTCGGCGTCCCCGAGCTGGCCGACGACCCGCGCTTCGTCCGCAACGCCGACCGCACCGAGAACCGCGAGCAGCTGCGCCCGCTGCTCGTGGAACGCCTCGCCGCCCGGGGCGCCGTCGAATGGTTCGACCTCCTGGTCGAGGCCGGCGTGCCGTGCGGTCCGATCAACACCATCGACGGCGGTTTCGCCATGGCCGAGCGCTTCGGCCTGGACCCGATCGTCGAGGTCGGCACCGGCGACCGCGCGATCCCCACCACCCGCCACCCGATCCGCCTGTCCGCCACCCCCGCCAGCTACCGCCTCCCACCCCCCGCCCTCGACGAGCACGGCGACGAGCTGCGTGCCTGGCTGAGCACCGACAAGGACACCCCGTGACCGACTACCCGACCGCGCTCGGCGCGTCCTCCCGCGACCGGATCACGTTGCTGGGCAAGGATCTCGCCCAGGACGTGATGGGCGAGGTCGGGTTCGGCGAGCTGGCGTTCTGGCTGGCCACCCAGCGCCGGCCGACCCCTGGCCAGACGCGGGTGTTCGAGGCGGTGCTCGCCGCGCTCGCCGACCACGGGTTCACGCCGACCGCGATCGTCACCCGGCTGACCTACCTGTCCGCGCCGGACTCCGTGCAGGGGGCGCTCGCCGCCGGCCTGCTCGGCGGCGGGTCCCGGTTCCTCGGCGTCACCGAGGACTGCGGCCGGTTCCTGCACGACGTGCTCGCCGGCCGCCAACTGCCCACCGACGACGACGGCTGGGACGCCATCGCGTTCGAGGTGCTCACCGCCCGGCGGGCGGCGGGCGAGTTCGTCCCCGGCCTCGGCCACCACGTGCACAAGGACGGCGACCCGCGCACCCCGAGGCTGTTCGCGATCGCCGCCGAGGAAGGCCTGGTCGGACCGCACCTGTCGCTGTTCGCGGCGATCGGGCGGGTGCATCCGGGGGTGCTCGGCCGGACGCTGCCGCTCAACGGGGCCGGCGTGTGCGGGGCAGCGCTCGCCGACCTCGGCCTGCCGCTGGAACTGTTGCGCGGGTTCGCGTTGCTGGCCCGCACCGCCGGTCTGATCGGGCAGCTCGCCGAGGAACTGCGCGACCCCGTCGGTAACGAGATCTTCCTGTCGGTCGACCTGAACAACCGGTCCGTCCCGCCTCGGCCGTACGAACAAGGAGGTCCGCATGGCTGAGCTGGTCGCGGTGATCGCGTCCACCCACCACCCGTTCTACTACAAGGCGAGCACGGCCACCGGCGAGGACCGCCCGCCCTTCGCCGACGAATGGGTCCGCAAGGTCACCGCGTTCCGGGAGACGCTGACCCGTGCCCGCCCCGACGTGCTGGTGATGGTCGGCTCGGACCACTTCCACCAGCTGTGGCTGGACAACATGCCGCAGTTCCTCGTCGGCAAGGCGCCGTTCTACGACGCCAACTGGTACAACGAGGAGCGCGAGTTCGGCCTGCCGAGGATGGTCATGCGCGGCCAGGAGGACCTGTCGGCCTACGTGCTGCGGGAGGGCCTGGACGCCGGCTTCGACCTCGCGTTCTCCAACGAGCTGCGGATCGACCACTCGATCACCTGTCCGATCATCACGCTTCGGCCACAGAACGATCTGCCGATCGTCCCCGTCTACACGAACATCTTCGCCCCGCCGCTGCCCCGCCCGAAACGGTTCGTCCAACTGGGACAGACGCTGCGCGAGCTGGTGGAGTCGTGGCCGTCGGACCAGCGGGTGGCGATCATCGGCACCGGCCACCTGTCGCTGGAGCTGGGTGGCCCGCGGCAGTTCGGCCCGCACGGCCCCGACCCGGAGTTCGACCGGCGTGCCGTGGAGTGGATCTCCACCGGCGACCTGGAGGGCTGCCTGTCGGAGGTCACGCTGGACAGCCTGCACGCGCCGGGCAACGCCACCCACGGTTTCATGGACTTCATGCTGATGATGGGTGTCGCCGGCGAGGGTCGCCCGGCCGACTACGTCGACACCTACGACCTGTTCCACACGATGGAGGCCTACTTCACCTGGTATCCGGGAGGGTTGTCGTGAGCCGTTACCTGCTGAACAAGTTCCTGTTCACCGTGGACCGTGACCCGGAGCTGGTGGAACGCTACCGCGCCGACCCGGCGGACACCGTGCGCTGGTGGGAGGACGAGCAGGCCAACCGGATCCTCAACTGCCACGGCGCCGAGTCCTCCACCTGGCTGCGGTTCGACGACACCGAACGCACCGCACTGTCCACCCACGACTATCCGGCGCTGTTCGAGCTGGGCGCGCATCCGTTCCTGACGCTCACCCTGTTCATCGCGATGTTCGAACGCGACCACGACGGCCTCGGTTTCCAGCTGGAGTACGCGCGGCGGCTGGCGCACTTCTCGCTGCCCTACCCGGACATCACGACCTGATGCGCGCCGCCGAGATCCGCACCCCTGGCCAGGCGCCGGTGGTCGTCGACCGCGCCACCCCGTCACCGGCCGGCGACCGGGCGCTCGTGCGGGTCCTCGCCGCCCCGATCACCCCGCTGGACCTGCTGTGCGCGAGCGGCACGTCCTACTTCGGCCGTCCCGCCACCCCGTACGTCCCCGGCGTCCAGGGCGTCGGCCTCCTGACCGACCGTCCGGTATGGTTCCCCACGTCGGCCGGCATGGCTCCCGGCGACGGCGCGATGGCCGAGTACGCGGCGGTCGCGGCCGACTCGCTGGTCGACCTCCCCGCCGGCACCGACCCGGTCGCCTTCGCCGCCCTCGGCCTGTCCGCCGTCGCCGCGCTGATGGCCCTCACCGACCGAGGCGAACTGTCTCCTGGCGAACGCGTGCTGGTGCTCGGCGCGGGCGGCGTCGTCGGCCAGGCCGCCGTGCGGTTGGCCAGGCTCTACGGCGCGTCCCACGTCATCGCCGCCGCCCGCTCACCTCGGGCACGCGAACGCGCCACCCGCGCCGGCGCCGACACCGTGGTCCCGCTGACCACCGGAGACCTGCCGGAACTGACCGCCGCACTGACCGAGGCCGCCGACGGCCCGGTTGACCTGGTCATCGACCCCCTTTTCGGCGTCCCGGCAGCAGCCGCCGCCGCGACCCTGCGCCCCGGCGGACGCCTGGTGAACCTCGGTTCGTCGGCCGCCGAGACGACCCCGCTCACGTCGTCCACGATCCGCGCGTACTCGCTGCGCCTGCTGGGCTACACCAACAACGAACTGACCCCCGCCCAACGCGCGAAGGCGATCCGCGTGATCGCCACCCACTCGGCGGCGAACGAACTGGCGGTCGACCACGAGACCCTGCCCCTGACCGAGGCGGCCACCGGCTGGACCCGCCAGGCCACCGGCACCTCCGCCGGCCGCGTCGTCCTCACCACCTGACGGCCCCTCGGACTCCGACACCCCACGGTGACCGGATACCCGGGGGCATCCGGTCACCGTGAGTGGTCAGGCTTCGACCTCGGAGCGGTCGGGGGTGGCCCACAGGGTGTGGAAGCTGCCGTCGCGGTCGGTGCGGCGGTAGGTGTGGGCGCCGAAGTAGTCACGCAGGCCCTGGATCAGGGCGGCGGGAAGACGGTCGGCGCGCAGGGCGTCGTAGTAGGCCAGTGCCGAGGAGAAGCCGGGGGTGGGGATACCGGCGCGGGCCGCGTGGGCCACGACCCGGCGCCACGCCTGCTGACCGTCGGCCACCGCGTCCCGGAAGTACGGGGCGACCAGCAGCGAGGCGGGGCGTTCGGTGGCGTAGGCGTCCTTGATCCGGTCCAGGAAGCGGGCGCGGATGATGCAGCCACCGCGCCAGATGGTGGCCATCGCGCCGAGGTCGATGTCCCAGCCGTACTCGGTGCTCGCGGCGGCCATCTGGTCGTAGCCCTGCGCGTAGGCGACGACCTTGGACGCGTACAGCGCCTTGCGCACGTCGTCGACGAAGGCGTCGCGTTCCTCGGCGGGCACCTTCTGGGCGGCCTCCGACGGGCCCGGCAGCGCGGCGCGCGCGGCGGCACGCTGGTCGGGGTGGGCCGAGAGCGCGCGGGCGAAGGTGGCCTCGGCGATCCCGGTGACCGGCACGCCGAGGTCCAGCGCGGTCTGCACGGTCCAGCGGCCGGTGCCCTTCTGCTCGGCCTCGTCGACCACGACGTCCACGAACGGGGAGCCGGTGGCGGCGTCGGTGTGCCCGAGGACCTCGGCGGTGATCTCGATCAGGAACGAGGACAGGTCACCGCTGTTCCACTCGGCGAAGATCTCGGCGAGTTCGGCGGGGGTGGCGCCCAGCCCGTCGCGCAGCAGGTCGTAGGCCTCGGCGATGAGCTGCATGTCGGCGTACTCGATGCCGTTGTGCACCATCTTGACGAAGTGGCCGGCACCATCGGGCCCGACGTGCACGCAGCAGGGCGTGCCGTCGACCTGGGCGGCGATCTTCTCGAACATCGGGCCGAGCGTGGCGTAGGACTCCTTGGAGCCGCCCGGCATGATGCTCGGGCCGAGCAGCGCGCCCTCCTCGCCGCCGGACACGCCGGCGCCGACGAAGTGCAGGCCCCGCTCCCGCAGGTCGGCCTCGCGCCGACGGGTGTCGGCGTAGTGGGCATTGCCACAGTCGATGACGATGTCACCCTCGTCCAGCAACGGGACCAGTTCGTCGATCACCGCGTCGGTCGGCGCGCCGGCCTTCACCATGATCACCACACGCCGAGGACGCTCCAGCGCCGCGACGAACTCCTCCAACGTCTCCGTCGGCACGAAGGTGCCCTCGTCGCCATGCTCGGCCACCAGGGATTTCGTCTTGGCCGACGTGCGGTTGTGCAACGCGACCGAGAAGCCGTTGCGAGCGAGGTTACGCGCGAGGTTGCGGCCCATGACCGCGAGCCCGCTGACACCGATCTGTGCCAGATCCGACATCTGGGTTCCTTCCCGTGAGGTGCTCGTGGCCACTGTGCCCCACCTTCGGCGCCCTGTCAGCCCGCGAGCACGCCACACCCCCGCCCGGGGCGCCGTCCGCCACCGGTCACCCGATCCGAACTCCAGCCACCGGCGCCCCGCCCACGAGAAACGGATCGGGGCAGGGCGCGTCCGCCCTGCCCCGGTGCTCCACCCGGACTCAACCGACCAGGGAAGCCATCTGTCGCACCTGCGCGGTACGGGACTTCACGATCCGGTCGGCCAGGTCGCGGGCCTCCGGATGGCGCCCCTTCGCCAACTCCATCTGTGCCAGCTTCACGGCACCATGCTGATGCCCGGTGAACAGGTTCACGAATGTGGCATCGAACTTCGCGGGTTCGGTCTGTTCCAGAGCGGTAACGACCTCGGGATCAGGCGCGTGCAGCCCGTCCCCGTGCCCGTGGTGCGCACCCGGATCGGGATCGGCTTCGATCGGCTGGTTCCAGTCGGTCAGCCACGTCCGCACCGCGTCCAGCTCGTCGTCCTCGGTGGCCACCACGGCGGCGGCGAAGTCGCGGACAGCGGCTGTTCGACCCTTGGACCTGCCCAGCTCAGCCAGCCGCAGGCCCTGCTGGTGGTGCGGCACCAGCATCTGCAGGAACATCACGTCGGTGTCGTTGAACGAGCCGTCCAGCGGCGGCGCCGACTCGGAGACGGCCGGCTCGGAGCTGCCGGCGAACAGCGCGCTGTCGCACCCCGACAGCAGGAACACGAACACCACGATCAGGTAATGCATCGAACGCCCCCGGGCGGCCGGCCGGCCCGTGTGGAGTACGGGCCGGCCGGCAGCTTCCAGATGGGTTGCCACTAGACGGGTTGCCACAGTGCGGGTGTGCTTGCCGGCTCCCAGCCCGGCAGTGCCGTGTGGTTCTGCAGGCAGCGGTACGTGCTACCGCCGAAGGTCACCGTCGAGCCGGCGGTGTAGGCGGTGCCGGACGCCCACGACCCACCCGGGGTCTCCGGCGGGTTGGTCGGTGGGTCGGTCGGCGCCGGGGCACCGCCGCCACCGATCTGCAGGTCGACACACGCGTAGAACGCGTTGGACGTGTCACCGATGTTCCAGACCGCCAGCACCTTCTGCCGGCCGGAGAACCCGCTCAGGTTCACCGTGTGCGACAGTCCGGGCGGCGGCTGCTGGTTGTTGCCGGAGAACGACGCCACGCGCGTGTTGCCCACGTAGTACTCGAAGTTCGCGGTGACGTGCCGAACGGTGAACGTCCAGGTGAACGTCACCGACGAGCCGACCGACGTGGCCCGCCAGGGCAGGCTGTCGTCGTTCAGCTCGGCGAAGCGGCCGACGCCGCCGTGACAGCTGCGCAGGCCCTTGGGGCCTTCGACGCTCTGCGGCTCCCACTTGATCGACCCGCACGACACGGTGCCCTGCGCGCACTGGGCCTGACGGCTCGGTGGCGAGGAAATGTAACCGTGCGCGGTCGCGGTGCCGGCCGGCAACACGAACAGGCCGAGCGGAGCGAGCGTCGCCGCGGCCGTGAAGATGCCGAGTTTTCGCTTCAGATTCATGTCAACTCCCGTGAGGGCAGGGAACAACTCCGGGATGTGGTCCAGACCACACCTTATGGTCTAGACCAAAAAAGACCCGGAGTCAACCCATCACAAGGAGTGACCCCGTGGTTTGACCTGCCGAACACCGGGCATCCTTGCGGGGTACAGCCACTCTCAGGAGGTTCGAATGATCGGATTCATCATCGCCGGCTTGATCATCGGCGCGCTCGCCCGGCTGATCAAACCGGGTAAACAGAACCTCGGCATCCTCGCGACCCTGCTGCTGGGCTTGGTCGGCTCGATCATCGGCGGGACCATAGCGTGGCTGCTGGGCACCGGATCCATCTGGGAACTCAACGTCCTGGGCTTCATCCTCGCCGTCGTCGCCTCGGTCCTGCTGATCGGTGGCGCGGAGGCGATCGCGGGCAAGCAGCGCAGGACCGTACACCGCTGAGCGAGAGCACGAAGCGACACCACGGAGCGCGCAGGGACCGGCCCGAACCCGGCAACGGGGACGGGCCGGCCGCGTCCGCGGGACTCAAGGGAGCCAAGGAAACCGGGGCAACGCCGTCCGAGATGATGCGGGGTCATGAACGCACCCCTCGTCCTGGCGGCCGGACAGGCACCCTGCGTCGCGCTGGACGTCCCGGCGAACGTCGCGGCGGCGGCGACCCTCGTGCGGCGCGCGGCCGCGCAGGGCGCCGAACTGCTGGTTCTGCCCGAACTGTTCCTCACCGGCCACGATCTGACCGCCGTGGTCGTCGAACCGGCCAAGTACACGGTCAACGACACCGACAGCCGCCTGGACCCGCTGGCCGAAGCGTGCGCCGAGACCAGGACCGCCGCGGTCCTCGGTGCCCCGATCGCCGAGGACGGCCAGATCCTCAACTCCCTGCACGTCATCGGGCGCGGCGGCCAACCCGCCGGCCGCTACGACAAGCAGCACCTCAACGCCACCGAGCGGGCCGCCGGCCTGAGCCCCGGCGAGCACGGCCACACCGTCACCCTCGACAGCTGGCGGATCGGCCTGGCCATCGGCGAGGACCTCGACCACCCCGAGCACGCCCGCGCCGCCGCCCGCGACGGCTGCCTGGTCTACGCGGTCGCCGGGCGCTGGCCCGCCGGCGCCGCCGCCACCCTGACCCGGCTGGCCACCGACAACGGCCTGTTCGCGGTGCTCGCCGCGCACCGGGGTGCCGGCACCGGCGTGTGGCACCCGGAGGGCGAGCCGCTGGCCGAGGCCGGGGCGGTCGAGCCCGCACTCGCACTGGCGGAGCTGACCCGCGGCTGAGCGTTCCGCTTGCGCAATAGATACCGAGTATGCATACTCCGTATCCATGTCCATCAAGTACGGCCTGCTGGCGCTGCTCGAACGCGAGCCCATGTACGGCTACCAGCTGCGCACCGAGTTCGAACGCTCGACCGGCGCCACCTGGCCGCTGAACATCGGGCAGGTTTACACCACCCTGTCCCGCCTGCACCGCGACGGCCTGGTCGCCGAGACCGGCGAGGCCGACGACCAGGGCAAGGTGGTCTACCAGCTCACCGACGCCGGGCGCGTCGAGCTGGAACGCTGGTTCACCACGCCGGTCACCCAGGACGCCCGCCCCCGCGACGAGCTGGCCATCAAGATCGCGCTCGCGGTCACCACGCCGGGCGTCGACGCGCGCGCCGTCGTCCAGGCCCAACGCACCGCCACCGTGCGCCACCTGCAGGAACTCACCCGACTCAAGACCAGGGCCGACGACAACGCGGACACCGCCTGGCTACTGGTCCTCGACTCGATGCTCTTCCGCGCGGAGGCCGAGGTCCGCTGGCTGGACCACTCCGAGACTCGGCTGGCCCGCCTCGAACCGCCCCCGGCCGCCGCGCCCCGAGCGCCGGTCACCCCGCACCAGCAGGAGGCCCGGCGATGACCGACCTGGCACTGGAACTACGTGACGTCACCCGCGTCCACGGCAGCGGCCCGACCGCCGTGACCGCGCTGCACCGGGTGAACCTGAAGGTCGCCCCCGGGCGGCTGGTCGCCGTGATGGGGCCGTCGGGCTCCGGCAAGTCCACGCTGCTGCAACTGGCCGGCGGGCTGGACACGCCGTCGGAGGGCGACGTCGTGGTGGAGGGCCGCCGCCTGGGCGACCTGAGCCGTGCCGGGCTGGCCGAACTGCGCCGCCGCAGCGTCGGCTACGTCTTCCAGGACCTCAACCTCATCCCGGCGCTGACCGCCGTGGAGAACGTGGCGCTGCCCCGGGAACTGGACGGCGTGAAGCTGGCGCAGGCACGGGAAGACGCCATGGCAGCGCTGACCGACATCGGCGTCGCCGACCTGGCCAAACGCTTTCCCGACGAGATGTCCGGCGGGCAGCAGCAGCGGGTCGCGATCGCCCGCGCGCTGGTCGGCCCCCGGCGGCTGCTGCTGGCCGACGAGCCAACCGGCGCCCTGGACTCCAACACCGGTGAGGCCGTGCTGCGCACCATCCGCGCTCGCTGCGACGCCGGGGCCGCCGGCGTGCTGGTCACCCACGAGGCCCGGCACGCCGCGTGGGCCGACGAGATCGTGTTCCTGCGCGACGGCCGCGTCGTCGACGAGACCGGCACCCTCGGCGCGCCCGACTCGCTGCTGGAGGGGGCGCAGTGAGTGGCTGGCGGCCCGCGCTGCGGATCGCCCGGCGGTCCGTGCGGCGCAACCTGAAACGCTCGATCCTGGTCGCGTCGCTGATCGCCGTGCCGATCGCCGGCGCGACCGTGGTCGACGGGCTGCTGCGCACGGTCACCGGCGACGAGTACCAAGCCGACAGGTTCCTCGGCCAGGCGGATGGTTTCGTCTCGGTCACCGACCGGCCCTCGCTGCCCGGCTGGGAACCGGGCCGCTCGGACTACGCGGAGATGCCCGAGGCGACACCCGACGAGACCCGCGACCCGGCCACGGTCGACGTACTCGGCCTGCTGCCGCCCGGTTCGCGGATCGTCGCCTCCCCGGACTCACAGGCCCTGCGGCTGCGCGAGGGCGACCGGATCGTGCGCTCGGAACTGTCGATCTTCGCCGTCGGCGACCCGCTGACCGCGCAGTTCGCCCGGATGCTCTCCGGCCGTCCACCGAGTTCCCCGACCGAGGCCGTGGTCACCGAACCGCTGGCCGAACGCCTCGGCCTGCTCGACGACGACCAACTCCGCGCCGGCGCCACGATCACCCCCGACGACGGGCCGACGATCACCGTGACCGGCGTGTCGGTCCACCCGTACATGACCGACTCCGAAGCGGCCCAGGTGCTGCCCGGCTCCGTACTGGTCGACGACAAGCCCGACGACCTGAAACCCCTGCTCAACTACTACGTCGACCTGCCGGCCGGCACCGACGGCGACACGGTGTGGCCGCTGCTGGCCGACCATGGCGTCGAGTTCCGTCCCCGCGCGTTCTACACCGATCCCGGGCAGTACCTGCCGACGTCGTCGTTCGTCGACCTGATGGAGACCGCGGCCCCGGTCGTGCTGATCGTCGCGCTGGGGCTGCTGGAGGTCGTGCTGTTGGCCGGCGCGGCGTTCGCCGTCGGCGCCCGACGCCAGATCCGTGAGCTGGGGCTGGTCGGCGCCAACGGCGGCACGGCCCGGCACGTGCGGCGCATCGTGCTCGCCCAGGGCCTGTTCCTGGGGGTCATCGGCACCGCGTCCGGCCTGGTGTTCGGCTGGCTGGTGCTGGTCGCCGGCACGTCGACGTGGGAGTGGGCGACCAACAATCTCATCGACGGCTGGACGCTGGGCTGGATCGAGCTGTCCGTTGCGGCCGCCATCGGCGTGGCCTCGGGCGCCGCGGCGGCGCTGCTGCCGGCGATCGGCGCGGCCAGGATGCGGCCGGTGGACGCGCTGGCCCAACGTTTCCGCAACACCACGGGCACGTCCCGGCGGCCGGTCCTCGGCATGGCTCTACTGGGGGTGGGGATCGGCGGTCTGATCGTGTCCGCGCTGGTGGCGAGGGCGGCGGTGCGGGACTACAACGCCGCGCTGGAGTCGTCGACGGCCACCGAGTACCCGTCGCTGGAGGTGTTCCCGGCGATGGTCGGGGTGCTGGTCAGCTCGCTGGTGCTGGTGGCCGGGATGGCGCTGGCGGTCTCGGGCCTGGTCGGTGTCCTCGGCCGGGTGGGATCCCGGTTGCCGCTGACCAGTCGCCTGGCTCTGCGCGACGCCGGACGTCACCGGCACCGCACCGTCCCGGCGATCGTGGCGATCATGGTCGTGGTGACCGGTTCGGTGACGCTGGCGTTCAGCCTGTCCTCCGTGACCGCCAACGACTACCGCACGGTCCCCGACCACACGATCCTCGTCAGCGAGGACCCGTGGCTGGCCGACGACAACGTCGACAAGCGGCTGGCCGAAGGCACCACCGCGGCCGCGGCCGAGCTGCCAGGGGCGGTCACCCACGAGATCCAGTTCGTCGAGCAGGAGACCGACTCGTATCCGTTCCCGATCAACTTCGGCCAGACCAGCATCTCCACCATCGACTGCGCCCACCAGTCCAACCGTCTTGGCGTAGCCACCCCGGAACTGATCGAGCTGGCGACCGGCCAACGCCCCGACCCGGCCGCGCTGACCGCCATGGCCAACGGCGACGTCCTGATCACCGACGAATGCCTGATCATTGACGGAGAAGCGACCACCATCCCGCAATCGGAGGGCGGCGAGACCGTCAGCCTCCCGGCCCACCACCTCCCACAGAAACTCGGCGACCAGACGTCCTTCTACGATCTGCCCGACGCGTTCGTCTCCGCCGAAACCGCACGCGCCAACGGCTGGACGGTACGAACCATCTCGTATGCCGTGGTCCATTCACCGGACGCCACCCAGGACCAGATCGACGCGGCCATCACGTCGGCCGAGGACAGTGGTCTGACCGCCACGGTGGAAACCGACCACGCCGACGAAGCGAACCTGATTTCGTTGGCGCTGGCGGCCGGGGCCGGCTTGGTGACCTTGTTCGGCGTCGGAATCACGGTGGCGCTGTCCGGGGCGGAAAGCCGGGCCGACCTGGCGACGCTGGCGGCGATCGGTGCGCAGCCACGACGCCGGCGGTTCCTGGCCGGTGCCCAGGCGTTGGTGCTGAGCTTGTTGGGAACGGCGACGGGGTTGGTTTTCGGTGGGGCGCTCGGATTTGCCGTGGTGCCGTTGACCGGGCAGCTGGAGGTGGCGATGCCCTGGGAGAACCTCGCGGTGACCGTGGTGGTGGTGCCGTTGTTGGCGGTGGGGGTCGCGATGGTGTCCACGCGTTCTCGGCTGCCCATGGTTCGGCGGTTGGACTGATCTGACCGGTGTGCGCTCTGGGGCAGGGCCGCGCCCTGCCCCAGAGCCGGGTGGTCGAGCGCCCGGTCACCGACCAGCTCTCGCCAGCACCCCGGCCAACCGGCTACGGTGCGGACGTGCACGGATACACGGCCAGAGACCGCCGCCTGGTAGCGGCGGCGTTACTCGTCGCCGTGTTGGCCGTGTTCGGGATGGGGACCTCCGCCAACGCCCAGACCCCCGAGGATCCCAGTCACGGCGCGGTGGTTCTGGCTGTCGCCACCCCGCCCGCTTCGGGGCTCGCGCATTCTCCCGGCCCGCCTGACCTGCCGTTGGCCGACGCCGCACCACCGCCCGCGCGTGACCAGGTGCCCTCGGTGACCGCGACGGGCACGGCCGAGGACGAGCAGGCGACGTCACGTGCTCATCTGCGGACCGCCGGCGACCGCGCTCCCCCGGCCTGACGGACGCCTCACACCCCGCATCCGTCCCTTCCGCTGGAGGAAAACCCCGTGCCGCGCACACCCGCGCAGCGAGGTCTGCTCATCAGAGCCCTGCTCTCCCTCGCCGTCCTCGCCACCACCGCCTACCTGCTGCTCACCACCGCCCCCCGGCTCGGTCTCGACCTGCGTGGCGGCACCCAGATCGTTCTGGAGACCAACAACTCACCGACCGTCGAGGCCAACGCCGAGTCGACCGACCGGGCCATCGAGGTGCTGCGGCGGCGGGTCGACGCGCTCGGTGTCGCCGAGCCGACGTTGGCCAGGTCCGGGGAGCGGCGCATCGTCGTCGAACTGCCGGACGTCCGTGACCCGGCCGAGGCCGTGGAGGTCATCGGGCGCACGGCCGCGTTGACGTTCCACCCGGTGGTCGGCGTCGCCGAGCCGGGGGCGCAGCCGGCCGAGGGTGAGCGGATCGTGCCGGACGAGTCCGGCCAGCAGCTGCGGCTGGGGCCGGCGGCGCTCAGCGGCGACGGGGTCGAGGACGCCCGGGCCGGCAACAACCCGCAGGGCGCCGGCTGGATCGTGTCGGTCAACTTCCGGGACGGGCAGGCGTGGGAGAAGCTCACCGCCGACGCGGCGTGCTCCCCGCCGGGTACCCCGTCGCGCCGGGTGGCGATCGTGCTCGACGACGAGGCCATCTCCTCACCGCAGGTCGATCCGAGCATCACCTGCGGTGTCGGGATCATCGGCAGCAGTACCCAGATCACCGGGCAGTTCACCCAGGAGGAGGCCGCCGACCTCGCGCTGCTGGTCAACGCCGGTGCCCTGCCCGTCCCGGTCGAGGTGATCGAGCAGCGGACCGTCGGCCCCACGCTCGGCGAGGAAGCCATCGACACCAGCGCCCGCGCGGCGATCATCGGGCTCGCCCTGATCGCGGCGTTCCTGATCGTGGTGTACCGGCTCGCCGGGTTCGTCGCGGTCCTCGCGCTCGCCGGCTACGCCGGGGTGTCCTACGCTGCGCTGCTGGCGATCGGCGCCACCCTCACCCTGCCCGGCCTCGCCGGGTTCGTCCTGGCCATCGGGATGGCGGTGGACGCGACGGTCCTTGTGTTCGAACGGGCCCGCGAGGAATACACGGGCTCGCTACCGAAGGCCGCCGACCGGGGGTTCAGGGGCGCGTTGTCGGCCATCGTGGACTCCAACGTGACCACGTTGCTCGCCGCCGGCCTGCTGTTCTGGCTGGCGTCCGGACCGGTGCGCGGCTTCGGCGTGACGCTGACCATCGGTGTGCTCGCCTCCATGTTCACCTGCCTGGTGCTGACCAGGGCCCTGCTGGAGATGGTGCTGCGTTCGCCGCTGGGTCGCCCCGCGCTGAGCGGGCTGGCCCACCAGGGCCGGGTGCGCACGTGGGTGGAGCGGCGCGACTGGGGTTGGGTGTCGCGGCCGTTGCGGTGGCTGCTGGGGTCGGCGGTCGCGGTGGTGCTGGCGCTGGCCGGCCTGTTCGCCGTCGGGCCGAACCTCGGTGTCGAGTTCACCGGCGGCCGGCAGCTCGAGTACGACACCGGCCAGGCGGTCGACGTCGAGCAGGTGCGCGACGCGGTCGCCGAGGTCGGGTTCCCGCGCGCGGTCGTCCAGCTCGCCGGTGACGGCGGGGTGTCGGTGCGCACCGAGCCGGCCACCGACGAGGAGGCCGAGCAGATCCGCACGGCCGTCGCGGACGTCGCCGGCGGTGCGGAGGAGGTGCGGGACGAGCAGATCGGCCCGAGCCTCGGTGCCGAACTGCGGGTGCAGGCGCTGATCGCGCTCGGCCTGGCGGTCCTGGCCCAGCTCGCCTACCTGGCGATCCGCTTCGACTGGCGTCTTGGCCTGGCGACGGTCATCGCGCTCGCGCAGGACGTGGTGCTGGTGCTCGGGATCTTCACCTGGCTCGGCAAGACCATGGACGGCGTGTTCCTGGCGGCGCTGCTGACCGTGATCGGCTACTCGGTCAACGACTCGGTGGTCGTGTTCGACCGGGTGCGCGAGCTCCGCGGCAGGAAACGACGAGAACCGTTCCACCGGGTTGTCGGCGGCGCGATCCTGCAAACGCTGCCCCGCACGGTGAACACCGGTATCGGTGTGCTGTTCGTGCTCGGCGCGCTGCTGTTCCTCGGCGACGGTTCGCTCGCGGACTTCGCGCTGGCGCTGCTGCTCGGGTTGCTGGTCGGCACCCTGTCGACAGTGGTGACGGCCGGGCCGGTGGCGATCCTGCTGGACAAGCGGTGGCCCGGGGCCGGCAAGTCCCGCACCCCGTCCCGCCAGCGGGAACGCCAGGGAACCGGGGCGGTGGTCTGACCCCGATCGGCGTACGCGAAGGCTCCCGGTCTACGCCCTGGGGCGTAGACCGGGAGCCTTCGTCCATCCGACGCCAACCAGACCCCGACCTGCGAGTATTGGTCGTGACGCACCGAGCGTCCGCAAGGCGGTGATCCCCCAACCCGCCCCGTACGACGCGCCGGCCTCCCTCCCCCTTGGGCCGGCGCGTCGTTTTGTTCATTCCTCGACGAGATACCCGTTGTCCAGCAACCACTTCACCGACAACCGGTCGGGCGCGCCCGGCACGAGGTCGCCGTCGAGCTGGTACTGGATCCCGCCGCCGGTCTGGAAGAACCACGGCGCGATCGGCCCGGAGTTCACCTCGAACGGGCGCAGCACCTCGTAGGCGTGATAGTTGCAGTCAGCCGCCGGCTCACCGACGAGATTGGACGGCGGAATGGCGCGGGTGGTGTAGGAACTGCCGGCGGGGGCGAGGAAAGCGCCGAACTCGCTGCCGTAGCGATCGATCCTGGCGCCGTCGAGAAGCATCAGCTCGGAACGGACCGGCTCGCCGTCGGGGCCGGTGAGATAGCCGTCGTTCGGCGGGTAACGCCAGGAATCGGTGGCGTCGTCGTAGAAAGTGTCGAGGAACGTGTCGACAGGACGGTGCCCGGTGCGGTCGTACCCGACCAGCTGACCGCCGACCGGCCCGTCGGTGGGGAGATCGTCGGGCCCGAGCCGTCGGTCCTCACGGTAGAAGTCGGTGGAACATCCGGTGTCGACGATCGGAGCGGCGTGAGCCGGGGCGGTGAGGGAGAAGGCCAGCGCTGCGCTGGCGATGAGGGTGAGGAAACGGCGCATTCCGGGAAGTTATCGATGGTGTGGCGACGGGTTGTTCGTGACGCGCTTGGTGATCACTCGATCGTGTTTCTTTGGTGTGGCGGGTTGGGTTGTGGGGTGCTGAGGGGGTGCGGACCCCTCCCCTCGACGGCCCAGGCCTCCGACGGACCGACCCAGGCTCAACCCCCATCGCCGGGCCTTCGGCTCACGGTCAGGAGGACCCCCGGACCCACACCGCCACACACCACCCGAACGGAGGAAATGTGGCATGGCTCTCACCCGCCGACCGTTCGTCGCGGCAGGGCGGCCGACGGACGACAGGGGGTTTGCAAAACGGGGCGGATTAGAGGCAAGATCTGGCGTCAGTTGCCTGCTGCAAACGGGTGGAAGGATCCAGTGCACGACCAGACCGTGCAGGTCGACGACCTCCGGCTCGTCGCGCTGCCAAGCGCCATGAACTGCGCCGATCTCTTCGTGCGGTTCACCCTGACCGAGTGGCGGGTCGCGACGATGATCGAGGACGTCGCGAACACCACCAGGAGTCTTGTGCGCGCGGTGGTGGGCGAGGTGGACAAGTCGGCGCCCCCTGCCATGATCACTGTGCGGTTGCGCCTGTCGGGCAGCCGATTGTCCATCGAGATCCAGGATGACCGGTCCAGCCCTCGGCTGGCCGTGCCGCCGGAGCTGCCGCAGTCGACCAGCGGTGTCGAGATCCTCGGCGGCGGCCAGCAACTCATCTGGTCGGACATCCCACTCCCCAGCGGCATGGACGCGACCGTCGTCCCGCTTCCGCGTCGGGGCACCACCAAGGCCGCTGCCGTGCGTCCTCCCGAGGAGGAGAACGAGGCGGATCTCGGCGACGACGTGATGAAGCGGATCCTCAACGCCCTCAAGCGGGAGCCGGGTCAACCGAGCTGACAGCGCCGCGCCGTTTCTGTGTCGTTTCCGAGGTCGCTAACGGCAAGGAAACATGGTGTTCGGCGATGATTCCGCCATGCGGGTACTGGTGGTGGAGGACGAGCCGCTGCTCGCCGACGCGATCGCCGAGTGGCTGCGCGACGAGGCCCACGCCGTGGACGTCGCCCACGACGGCGCGGCGGCACTGGACCGGCTCGGCGTGCACGCCTACGACGTGCTGGTCCTCGACCGCGACCTGCCCGTCGTCGGCGGCGACCAGGTGTGCCGGCAGGTCGTCGACTCGGCGGCGACCACCCGGATCCTGATGCTCACCGCCGCCGCCGAGATCACCGACCGGGTCGCCGGCCTCGGCCTGGGCGCCGACGACTACCTCACCAAACCCTTCGCGTTCCCCGAACTGGCCGCGCGGGTGCACTCACTGGGCCGCCGCGCCCGCCCCGCCGCGCCGCCCGTGCTGCGCCGCGCCGGCATCACCCTCGACCCCGGCCGCCGCGAGGTCTTCCGCGACGGGCACTACGTTCCGTTGTCCCGCAAGGAGTTCGCCGTGCTGACCGAGCTGCTGCTGGCGCAGGGAGCGCCGGTGTCGGCCGAACACCTGCTGGAGAAGGCGTGGGACGAGCACGCCGACCCGTTCACCGGCGTCGTGCGGCTGACGATCCTCAAACTGCGCCGCAAACTCGGCGAGCCGTCGGTCGTGGTGACGGTGACCGGCGTCGGGTACCGGATCCCGTGAAGCGCTCGCGGCCCAGGCGGGTCACGCTGCGCGCCCGGCTGACGCTGCTCCACGGCGGGCTGTTCCTGGTGGCCGGCGTCGTCCTGCTCGGCGTTACCTACGCGTTGTTCAACCAGCAGCTGTCCCGGTCCGGGATGAAGGTCATCGCCCAGGTCCAGCCGGACGGCCAGCGCACCTGGACACAGACCGGCGAGCCGCCCGACGAGGCCCAGGAGTGGATGCTCGAACAGCAGCGGCAGGTGCGTGCGGCGGCGATGACCTCGCTGCTGGCGCAGGGTTCCATCGCGCTCTGCCTGGTCGGCGGGGCGGCGGCCGGGTTCGGCTGGCTGGTCGCCGGCCGGGTGCTGGCGCCGCTGCACCGGGTCACCGACACCGCGCGGCGCATCTCGCTGGCACCCGCCGCCGACCGTGGCCTGCACGAACGCATCGCCCTGCGCGGGCGCGACGACGAGGTCAAGGACCTGGCCGACACGTTCGACACGATGGTCGAGCGGCTCGACCGGTCCTTCGACGGCCAACGCCGGTTCGTCGCGAACGCCTCGCACGAGCTGCGCACACCGCTGACGCTGGGCCGCTCGCTGGTCGAGATGGCCATGCACCGCCGCGGCGCGTCACCGGACGTCATCCGGCTGGGCGAACACCTGCTGGAGATCAACTCCCGGCACGAGCGGCTGATCGGCGGGCTGCTGGTGCTCGCCCGCTCGGAGAACGAGATCACCGAGCGGCGGCCGGTGGACCTCGCGGACGTGGTGAGCCACGTGGTGACCCAGTTCGAGCACCCGGTCGAACTGGCGGCGCGGGAGGCGTGGACGACCGGCGACGCGTTGCTGCTGGAACGGATGGTGCACAACCTGGTGGAGAACGCGGTGCGGTACAACGAGCCGGACGGGTGGGTGCGGGTCGCCAGCCGGACGGCCGGCGGGCGGGTGGAGGTGCAGGTCAGCAACACCGGGCCGGCGATCCCGCCCTACGAGGTGCCGACGCTGTTCGAACCGTTCCGCCGCCTGCCCGACCGTCTCACCTCGGCGAAGGGCTCCGGGCTCGGGTTGTCGATCGTGCGCTCGGTCGCCCTGGCCCACGGCGGCTCCGCGTCGGCACAGGCCCGGCCCGAAGGTGGACTCGCGGTGACGGTCAGCCTGCCCGGTCAGCCCATCGGCGTGATCTCCTCGTAACGGGACGGGTCCTCTATCCCCGGTACCGCCGGAGGCACGGCGGAGACCGTGCCCTGCGGCGGCATCGCCGCCCGGCGGCGGCGGGAGGTGGCCTTGGGCTTCTTGGCGTCGGGGTGACGTTCACGGTCGGGTGGGGCCGCGCGGCCGGCTGGGGGGTTACCGGCCGCGCGGCTGCTCGCAGGGCGGAAGGTCGGGGCTGGCGGAACATCGGCGAAGACCCGTTCCTTGGGCGGGGTCTCGGGGACGGGAGCCAACGGGCTGACACCACTGGCGATGGCGGGGATGCCGGGCAGGCTCGGGGTGGTGGGCCTCTGGGGCACCTGGGCCAGCCGGGTCCCGGTGGAGGTCGCGGAACCGGGCGGGCCGACGGGACGCGGCGCGGAGTCGGTGGGGTGCGGTGGTGGCGCCGGAAAACTGGGGTGGTGGGCGACCGGCCGCAGGCCGCCCGACGAATCGGCCGGGCCGGGCGGACGCCTGGCCGGTGAGGTCCCCACCGGCCGCATCCCGGGGTGGGTGGCGGTGGCCGGCCTTCCCGGCGCGGCCCCCATCGGACCGACTGGCCGCATCCCGCCCGAGGAGTCCATCGGGCCAACTGGACGCAGGCCAGCCGAAGAATCCATCGGACCGACCGGGCGCAGGCCAGCCGAAGAATCCGTCGGGCCGACTGGGCGCATGCCGGATGAGGACTGCGTCGGGCCAACCGGACGCAGGCCCGCCGAAGAATCCACCGGACCAACCGGACGCATCCCCGACGAAGAGGCCGTCGGGCCGACCGGGCGTAGGCCCGACGAAGAGGCCGTCGGGCCGACCGGGCGTAGGCCCGACGAAGAGGCCGTCGGGCCGACCGGGCGTGGGCCCGACGAGGAGTGTGTCGGAGCGGCCGGGTGTGTTCTGGGCGAGAACTGTGCCGGGGCTACCGGGTGCATGGCTGGTGAGGAGTCCGTCGGAACCACTGGAGGCATGCCTGGCGACGAGGCGGTGGGGTGTGGGTAGCGGTTGACGGGGTTCCATGGTGCGGAATCGGGTGGGGTCGGCGGGTACTGGGGTCCGCCGGCCTGCGGGCCTGAGGGGCGGGTGCGGCCCAGTGCTCCCGGCGGCGGGTAGGCGGACTGCGGGAAGTCCGGTGCGGACGATGTCGGCCAGCCGGTGGCGCGGGAGCCCGCGGCCGGCGGGAACGTCGGACGGACCGGAGGGCCCGGCGGCCCGCCCGGTGCGGAGAACACCGGAGGGGCCGCCGGAGTCGTTGACCGCACCGGCGGGATCTCGCCGGTTTCGGCCCATTCCAGCGGTGTCGGCTGCCGGAACGTCGATTGCGGCCGCGCCGCCGGCGACACGGGCAGGGGCCGCGCCGTCGGGAAACCCGTCGACGGCCCCGCGGCCGTCACCTCCGCCGGAAGCGGCGGCCCGGCGAACGCGGGACCGGCGGGCGAAGACCGAACAGCCGTCACTTCCGCCGACGTCGGGCCGGCGAACGCGGGCCCACCAGCCGAACCCGAACCAGCGAACGCGGGCCTGGTAGCCGGGGCCGAGCCGGTGTAGGCGGAGCCGGTGGGCGGGGAGGGGGGCAGTTGCGGGAGTTCCGGTTCGGCGTGGCGGCCCACGGCGGGCATCGACGGGATGGAGGCCATCGCTGGACCGGACTCGTCGTAGGTGGGGCGGCGGGTGGTGGGTGAGTAGTCGGCGGGTACCGGGCGTTTCGGGGAGTCCACCGGCGGGATCGCGGTGGTCTCCTCCACCGCCGCCCTCGCCCGTCGTTGGGCTCTGGTTTCGCGGACCGGCGGGATCGCCTGGGTGTCGTCGCGTTCTGGTCTCGAACCGCGGACGGGCGGGATCGAGCTCGTCACCTCCTCGGGGCGGGTCCGGCGGCCGGACCGTTTCGCCAGCGCGTCGGCCAGGGTCCCCGACGGCGGGGTGTCGTCCGCACGCGCCCGGCGACCGGACGGGGAATCAGGGTGCGCCTGGCCGCCGGACGCGGAATCAGGATGGGCTCGGCGGTCGGGCGCGGAATCTGGGGGCGCCTGACGGCCGGGCAGGGAGTCGGGGTGGGTTCCATGGCCGGGCGCGGAATCGAAGGGGGTCTGGCGGCCGGGCGGGGAGTCGGGGCGGCTCACCACCGGCAGCCTGGGGGACGAATCCACCGCGGGCATCGACAGCCACGAGTCCATCGCCTGGACCGAGGGGAGTTCTGGCCAGGACTTCCCGCCGGCGGCCGGCAGGGACGGCCACGAGTCCTCCGGGCCCAGCGGGGGCGAGTCCAGCGGGCCGAACCGCGGTGTCGCCGGTCCGTGGTCACCACCACGCACCGAACGGGCCGACCACGAACCAGCGGCCTGGTCGCCCTGCGCGGCGAAACCGCCCTGCGCGGCGAAACCGCCCTGCGCGGCGAAACCACCCAGCGGGGCGAAACCGCCCGGGGGCATCGACGGGTGTTCCATCGAACTCCTGTCGGACATCTCGAGCGCTCTGGCCACGGCGGCGTCCATCGCCGCCGCGGACTCCATGGCGCTCATCGCGAAGGCCGGGATGGCCTGGGTCGGTGGGGCGGCGTCGGTGGCCTGCGTCCGCGCGGTCGAGTTCATCGCGGCGACCGACGGGTGCGGCTCGGCCAGGTTCGGCTCCGGCTCGGGCCGCCGCACGCGGACCGGACGCGTCCGCATGGCCTCCGTGGTGCGGGACTCCAGTTCGGCGGTCCAGCCGAGCATGCCCCGGGGACTGTCGAAAGCCATCACGCCGACCAGCTCGCCGTCATTGACATAGCCGGTGACGCGCTGGCCGACGTCGACCGAACTGGTCAACGGCACGGTGCCCTGCGCGAGCGCCGGCAGACCGGCGCCCTGGATACGCAGGCCGTGCTGGTCGGTCCAGAACCTGGGCAGCGGCGTGTAGGGCGCCGCCGACGCCGAACCGACCACCAGACTCTCGGCGGCCGCACGACCCATCTCCACGGCGTTGAGCCAGTGCTCCACCCGCCGGGGCACCGTGTCGAACCGCAGGTTCGGCCAGCGCGCCACGTCGCCGGCCACGACGACGTCCTGGGCGCCGATCGCGTGGCAGGTCGCGTCGCACATGACGCCGTCGTCGAGGATGAGGCCGGAGCCGCGCAGCCAGCTCACCGCCGGGACCGCGCCCACCGCCAGCACGACACAGTTCGCCACCACGACCTGGCCGGTGGTCAGGTGCAGGGCGACGCCGTCCTGCTGGCGCACCCAGTGGTGCACCTGCGCGTCGGTCACGATCTGCACGCCGTGGGCGTCGTGCAGCGCGGTGACCGTCTCGCTGAGGTCGCCGCCGGGCACGCCGGTCAGCAGACCGTGGTCGCGGGTGACGATCGTGGCGTCGCGGCCCATCGCCCGGGCGGCGGAGGCCAGTTCACAGGCCAGGAAACCGCTGCCGATGACCGCCAGCCGGCCCTTGCCGCGCCGCAGACTCTTCTGCACGCCCACCGCGTCGGCGATCGTGCGGACCACGTGCACGCGCGGGTCGTGCCGGGGCGCGCCGGGCAGGTGCCGCGCCTGCGCACCGGTCGCGATCACCAGCCCGTCGTAGACGATCTCCTCGCCGCCCGGCAGGTGCAGGACGTGCTCGTCGGGCTCCAGGTGCGACGCGCGCACCCCGTAGCGCCACACCGCGTCCAGGTCGGTGAGCACCGGCAGCACCAGCTCACGCGGGCGCGCCACCCCGGTCATCAGGTGCTTGGTCAGGCCGGGACGGTGGTAGGTGCGGTACGGCTCCTCGCCGACCACGACCAGCTCACCGCCGAAGTTCAGCTCGCGGAGCCGTTCGGCGGCGCGCAGGCCAGCGGCCCCGCCACCGACGACAACGATTCGCTCCCGGCCCATTCAACGCCTCTCGTCCAGCTCGATCGCCAGCATCGGGCAGCTGCGCACCGCCGCCTTCGCCTGCTCCACCTGCTCGCCGGGCACCGTGCGCAGGTAGCGCAGGCCGCCGTCGGTGGTCATCCGGAACAGCGACGGCGCCTCGGCGACACAGATCCCGTACCGGCGGCAGCGGTCGTTGTTCACGCTGACCGTCGTGCGTGACCTCGACTTCCTCGCGCCCATCACAGGTCCTCGACCAGGCCGGCGGTGGCCAGCGTCCGCGCCGGCAGGAACCGCAGGAACATCACCGTCACCGCCGGGACCAGCAGGGTGATCCCGAGCATCCACACGGTGGCGAGGCTGCCGGCGGCCAGCGCCCCGAAGAACGCGTGCAGCACACCGAGCACGAACGCCGGATAGGCGAGGCGGTGCAGCCACATCCACCGCCAGTAGGTCATGAACCGCTTGAGCCCCACGGCGATCGACGCGGCCAGCATGCCCTCGAAGGCGAGCACGCCGAACGTGTAGCGCAGCGTCTCCTTGAACGGCACCACCACCTCCACCAGCTCCCACGCCCCGCTGTCGAGCATCAGCAGCGTGGTGCCGTGGACGAAGGCGAACGCCAGGGTCAGCGTGGCCAGCACCTGGTGGCTGCCGCGCAACGCGTCCCGCCCGGTCAGCCGGTTCACCCAGCCGGTGCTGGTCAGCACGCCCCAGACCAGCGTCAGGCACATCAGCGCGTAGGCCAGCCGGGCGGACAGCGTCGACACCTCGAGCACGCCGCTGTCGTGTCCGGCATCGGCCGCCAGGTAAAGGGACACCAGGACTCCTCGGATCGGAACGGGGACGGCGGGCAGGTCGGCGGAGCCCCGACCTGCCCGCCCGCCGGCTACCGCGGACGCGGGAGGATCAGCAGCGCCGGCCGTTGTTGACGCACTCCACGACCTCGTTCATCAGGTCCTCGGACATGACGTTGATGAAGTCGTTGTGTGCGGTCACCGGACTGTGCAGTTCCGCGGGGAAGGCGTCCAGGGCGAACACCCGCCCGCGCGGCACCTCCCAGGTCAGCGTGACCCGCAGCTGCGGCACCGCCTGCGTCCCGGCCGGGCACGCGCCCCGCCGGTCCGGGAACACGATGTGGTCGCGGTGGTTGGCGCTGTCGGTGTTGGCGCCGTCCCAGCAGCTGGGGAAGTCGTCGATGCGGGTGACCTGGCTGCCCCGGGGGCACAGCGGGTACTTGTCGGTGATCCGGTTCTCGAACCCGGTGCAGGTCCACTTGGCGTTGACGTTCACGCCGCCGGCCGTCTGGCCCTTGGAGTTGCCGGTCAGCGCCTTGAGGAAGCGGGGCATCGCGACGACGTCGGAGCGCGCGTTGCCGCGGAACTGGAGCTGGACGGTCGGGCGCAGGATCGTGCCGGTGTTGTGCGCGTTGACCTCGTCGACGGCTCCGGTGCCGTCGGCGTTGCGGGCGCGCAGCACCGGCCAGAAGTAGGCCGACTGGTCCGCGGCGTTCTCACAGGTCGTCTCGGCGGCGGCCAGGCTGTCGTCGGTGGCCTCGGCGTTGACGTCCTGGTTGCCGACGTAGTCGTGGGTGTGCTCGGCGGCGTTGACCTTGCCGGGCGCGGCGATCAGGTTGTCGGAGTTGAAGTTGCCGTTCTCGTTGTTGCCGCAGTCGGTGGTGAAGGTGCCGCGCGAGCCGTTGCGGTTGGGCCGGGGGCCCCGGGCGAGGTTGTTGCGGTCGACCTCGAGGATGCTGACGAAGTCCTGGGCGAAGGGGCCCAGTTCGTCGGTGCACTCGTCGTCGCCGAAGTCGTCCTCGGGGGCGTCGTCGTCGACCGGCGGAACGGTCTCGGGCGGCGGCGGCCCTTCCTCGTCACCCTCGGCGGGTGGCTCCTCCGACGCCGGCGGCTCCTCGGTGGCCGGGGGCTCCTCCGACGCGGGCGGCTCCTCGGTGGCGGGGGGCTGTTCGGAGGCGGGGGGCTGCTCCTCGGTCGGCTGCTGGCCGCGCGGGCGGGCGCTCAGCGGGGAGTCGCCGCGCAGGCTCTGGGGCGCGGTCCCGGCCGGCGGCTCCTCCGACGCGGGCGGTTCCTCCGACGCCGGGGGCTCCTCGGAGGCCGGGGGTTCCTCCGAGACCGGGGGCTCCTCGGACGCCGGGGGTTCCTCCGAGGCCGGAGGTTCCTCGGACGCGGGGGGTTCCTCGGCCGGCGGTTCCTCGGACGGCGGGGCTTCCGGGGGCGGCGCCTCGCTGGTCGGGGGGATCTCCGGCAGGCACTGGACCGGACGGGCCTGCTCGTCGTCCGCCTGGGCGGCGCCGTAGATGCCGATGCCCACGGCCGCGCCGAGGATGCAGACCGCGGCCGTGCCGGCGGCGACCAGCCGCCGGCGTAGATGTCGCGGTATCTGGTGTCGTGCCATAGCTGTGTGCCTCGCAGTTCGGTGTGTGCGTTCGGGGAGGGTCAGGCCGATCCGTGCGACGCGGAGGACGACCGCCGGGCCGGGGTCGACGCCGTTCCCGCAGCCGGTCCCGGACGGGACCAGGCCGGAATCGAGGCGCCCTGGCGGATCGTTGTCGCTGGAGCCGGTGGCGGCTCGATCGGCGCGGCGGAGGGTGGCCGGCCGGGGCGCGGCCCGGGTGGGCCGTCGTGCCGGTCGCCGGCGTCTCCGCTGGCAGTTCGGTGATGGTGACCGGTCCGGTGTCCTCCACCAGGGTCAGGGTTCGGCTCGGCGCTGCCCGCGCCGGACGACACCGGTGCGCTCGTCCCGTGGACCGCAGCAGCCAGCGGGACGAGCGGCACCGGCGACGTCACCGCCGGGATGCGACCACGAACTCGTAGGTCCATTGTGGACTCAGAACTCGTCGCCCCGGACGCGCCCGCCGGATCTGGTGTACGGGATGGGCGCGACCGGGTGGTCGCATCGGGTGCTCATGGAGATTTCCTTTCTTCAGCAAGGAGTTTCTTCGTCACCAGCACGTGCGGTCACCAGCAGATACGGAAAGCCCGGAGTCACGGTTCAATCACGGTCAGATCATCAGATGTGACGTGGGTCACTCGACAAGGCGAGGCGAGGGGGTCCACGATGTGCGCCGTGAGCCGGCGTTCAAGAATCGATCTCGCCGGCGCGGACGACGTCTCGGACAGACACGAGGCGTTGGTCAGGATGCTCTACCGCGAGTTCGGTGGCGCGCTGTTCGGACATGTGCTGCATCTGACCGGCAACGACCGGCAGTGGGCAGAGGATGTCGTGCAGGAGACCCTGGTCCGTGCCTGGCGCAATGCCGATCGACTGGATCGGGAGCCAGGCATGTTACGTGCCTGGCTGTACACCGTGGCCCGCCGTATCGTCATCGACGGCCGGCGCAGTCACAGTGCCCGTCCCAAGGAGGTGGACGCCGCGCCGCTGGAAGCCATGCCGGTACCCGACGGATCGGAGAAGTCGTTGTCCGCCATGGTCATCGCAGACGCGTTGCAGGGCCTCAGCGCCGAACACCGGGAGGCGCTGGCCGAGACGTACCTGCGCGACCGGACGGTCAACGAGGCGGCGGCGGTACTGGGGATACCGCCCGGCACGGTGAAGTCGCGGGTGTACTACGCGCTGCGCGCGCTGCGGCAACAGCTTCGGGACGGGGAGTGAACCGACGATGACCGCACCGCGACATGTTGACGTCGGCGCCTATGTGCTCGGCATTCTCGACGAGCCGGACGAGGCGTCCTACGAGGAGCACTTCGCCCAGTGCGAGCAGTGCCGCCGGGAGTACATCGAGCTGGCCGACCTGCCGGCGATCCTGGACACGATGAAGCCGGCCAAGGCCGATCCCGGCCCCCAGCCGGCACTTCCGCCGCTGGACTCGCTGATCAACTTCCGCGAGCTGGCCGGCGAGCGGACACCGCCCGGCCCCTCGGTGCCGCCCCAGCTCCGCCCGGCGGGCGCGACCCAGCCCCAGCGGATCCCCCCGACCAACGGCCGTCAGGTCAACGGCCCCCACGTCAACGGCCGCCCGGCCGCCACGGGCACCCGGCACACGCCGGTCACCCGCCCGAACCGTCCGATCCCCCGGCCGGCCGAGAACACCGGCCGCTCAGCGCCGGTCGCCCGGCCTGCCGAGAGCACCGGCCGGTCGGCGCCGGTGTCCCGGCGACCGGAAGGCACCCGGTCCCCCGGGAGCAGCCGGCCACCCGCCGGACCACCCACCCAGGCACCAGCCAGGGCCGCCGGACCCGGCGGCCGTCGCCGTCGGCCGGTCTGGCTGGCGGCGGCGGTCGTCGCGGTACTGGCGACGGTCGGCGTGGTGATCGGCGTGACGTCCGGTGGTTCCGGTGGCGGACAACAGGTGGCCGACCCGGCGACCTCGACGCCGCCGGCGCCGACCTCCGGCGCGGTCGCCGGCGCGCACGTGGTGAGCGGCACCGACCCCACGTCCGGGGTGACCGCGATCATCACGATCGAGCCGGTCGCCGAGGGCACCCAGATCGACGTTGCGCTCTACGAGGTCGCCGCGCCGCAGCAGGGCGAGGTCTTCGTCGTGTCCCGGTTCGGTGACCGCGAGCAGGTCGCCACCTGGAAGGCCGACGGCAGCCCGTCGGTCCGCACGACCGGGGTCTCGGCCCTGCCGCAGCACGACATCAGCCGCTTCGAGATCCACGGCGACGGGACCGAGCCGCTGCTGGTGGTGCCGGTCTGAGGTCTAGCCCGGCTTGCGGTAGACCGACACGTGCAGCGTGGAGTCCTTGGTGAACGGGGCGGCTTTCCAGTCGCCCCAACGGTTCTCCAGCTCCAGGCCGGCCAGTTGCGCCATCAGGTCCATCTCGTGGTGGGTGACCTGGCGCCCGCTGATCGGGTAGAAGCGGGTGCCGTCGGCGCCGAGCACGACCCACATGCCCTGGTAGGTCCCGGCGACCGCGTCGCGCACACCGGCGCTCAGCGTCACCCGGTCGGACTCGACGCTGACGACGTCCAGCTTGCTCGACGGCCCGTCGCCGCGCAGGACGGCGGTTTCCAGCACGAACCGGCCGCCGGGGCCCAGGTGCGCGGCGGCGTTGCGGAACAGCGCGACCTGGGAACGCTGGTCGGGCAGGATGAAGATCGAGTTGAACGCGACGAGCACCAGCGCGAACTCGCCATCGACCCTGGTCGTGGTCATGTCGCCGACGGTCAGGGCGATCCGGTCGGCGTCCGGTTTCTCCGCGAGCTTGGCCAGCATCTCCTCGCTGATGTCCACTCCGGACACCGGAACACCGAGCCTGGCCAGGGGTAGCGCGAGCCGGCCGGTGCCGACGGCCAGTTCGAGGACCGCTCCCCCGGCGGCCAGGTCGGCCAGGGCGGTGACCGCGCCCTCGTCGTCCATCAGCCCGTCGTGCCACTCGTCGTAGATGTCGGCCCAGCGGGCGCCGTAGAGCCGTGGATCGTGTTCGGTCATGCGCCCGACGTTACGCCGGCGATTGGTCCGGCCAAAGGGTCGAGCAAGTGCTTGACAGGCCGGGCAGTGGGCGGCGATATTGGCCGTACATTTGCCGCCCGAAGGGACGTCATGGAGGAGCCGCCGCTCGCCGGCATCACGGTCGTCAGCCTGGAGCAGGCCGTCGCCGCGCCCTACGCCACCCGACAGCTGGCCGACCTCGGCGCCCGGGTGATCAAGGTCGAGCGGCCGGGCGGCGGCGACTTCGCCCGCCGCTACGACGAGTCGGTGCACGGCCAGTCCAGCTACTTCGTCTGGCTCAACCGGTCCAAGGAGTCGCTCACCCTCGACCTCAAGCAGCCGGCCGCCCTCGCCGCGCTGCACGACCTGCTCGCCGGCGCCGACGTGTTCGTGCACAACCTCGCCCCCGGCGCCGCCGGGCGCCTCGGCCTGGACGCCGCGCCGCTGCGCGCCCGGCACCCGAGGCTGATCCACTGCACGGTCTCCGGCTACGGCACCACCGGGCCGTGGGCCGACCGCAAGGCCTACGACCTGATCGTCCAGGCCGAGACCGGGCTGGTGTCGCTGACCGGGACGGACACCGACCAGGTCCGCGCCGGCATCTCGGTGGCCGACATCGCCGCCGGGATGTACGCCTACTCCGGGATACTCACCGCGTTGCTGCGCCGCACGGCCACCGGCCGGGGTTCCACCGTCGAGGTGTCGCTGTTCGAGGCGCTGGCCGAGTGGCTGGGCTCCCCCGCCTACTACACGCGCTACGGCCCGGCCCAGCCGCGACGCACCGGCGCCGAGCACGCGACCATCGCCCCCTACGGCCCGTACGTCACCGCGGGCGGCGACACGGTCGTGCTGGCCGTGCAGAACGAGCGCGAGTGGACCGGCCTGTGCCGGCTGGTCCTGGGCGACGCGTCGATCGCCACCGATCCCCGGTTCGCCACCAACCCGGCCAGGGTCGCCCACCGCGCGGCGCTCAACGACGTCCTGCGCGACCGACTGTCCACCATGGACACCGAGACGGTGTTGCGACTGCTCGACGAGGCCGGGGTGGCCAACGGCCGGGTCAACACCGTCGGGGAGTTCCTCGACCACCCGGTGCTCGCCGCCCGCGACCGCTGGTCCTCGGTCGCCACCCCGCACGGCGCGATCGACGTCCTGCGCCCGCCGGCCGACCTCGACGGCGTCGACCCGGTCCTGCGCCCGGTGCCCTCGGTCGGCCAACACACCGCGGCCATCCTGCGCGCCCTCGGCCGCACCAACGACGACCTGGCCGAACTCCGCGCCACGCGGGCGATCTGAGGAGCCATGGCATGACCGAACTGAACCCCGACGAGCAGGCCGTGGTGGACACCGTGCGCGCGTTCGTCGACCGCGAGGTCCGCCCCGTGGTCCGCGAACTCGAACACGCCAACACCTACCCCACCGACCTCATCGAGCAGATGAAACGACTCGGGGTCTTCGGCCTGGCGATCCCCGAGCCCTACGGCGAGGTCGCCGTCTCCACCCCGTGCTACGTCCAGGTCACCGAACAGCTGGCCCGCGGCTGGATGAGCCTGGCCGGCGCGATGGGCGGGCACACCGTGGTCGCCAAGCTCATCCACCGCTTCGGCACCGACCACCAGCGCGCCCACTACCTGCCCCGGATGGCCACCGGCGAGATCCGCGCCACCATGGCGCTGACCGAACCGGCCGGCGGCTCGGACCTGCAGGCCATCACCACCACCGCCCGTCGCGACGGCGACAGCTACGTCGTCGACGGCACCAAGACCTGGATCACCAACTCCCGCCGCTCCCAACTGATCGCCCTGCTGTGCCGGACCGACCCGGCCGCGAGCCCCCGGCACACCGGGATCAGCGTCCTGCTCGTCGAACACGGGCCCGGCCTGACCGTCTCCCGCGACCTGCCCAAGCTGGGCTACAAGGGTGTGGAGAGCTGCGAGCTGTCCTTCGCCGGCTACCGCGCGCCGGCCGAGGCGCTGCTGGGCGGGCGCGAGGGCGAGGGCTTCACCCAGATGATGACCGGCCTGGAAACCGGCCGGATCCAGGTCGCCTCACGGGCACTGGGCGTCGCCCGCGCCGCACTGGACGACTCGCTGCGCTACGCCACCGAGCGGGAGACCTTCGGCAAACCGATCTGGCGCCACCAGTCGGTCGGCAACCTGCTGGCCGACATGGCCACCAAGTACACCGCCGCCCGCGAGCTGGTCCTGCTGGCCGCGCGCCGCCACGACGCCGGGCAGCGCTGCGACCTGGAGGCCGGCATGGCCAAGCTGTTCGCCTCCGAGGCCGCGATGGAGATCGCGCTCGACGCGGTGCGGGTGCACGGCGGCTACGGCTACTCCACCGAGTTCGACGTCGAACGGTACTTCCGGGACGCGCCGCTGATGATCGTCGGCGAGGGCACCAACGAGATCCAGCGCAACGTCATCGCCGCCCAGCTCGTCGCCCGGGGGGTGCCGACATGATGCCGGTGCGCACCGAGGCCGCCTACCAGCGCCTGGCCCGCACGCTGCGCGGCGAGATCCGGCGCGGGCGCTACGCGGGCGGCGTGCGGCTGCCGACCGAGGCCGAGCTGGCGCGGGAGTTCTCGGTCAGCCGCCAGACCGTGCGCCGCGCCTTCCACGACCTGGTCGCCGAGGGCCTGGTGCGGCGCACCGCCGGCCGGGGCACCTTCGCCACGCCGCAGGGCCCCTACCTGCGCCAGTTCGGGTCCATCGAGGACCTGATGGGCCTGTCGCTGGACACCGAGCTGGAGATCGTGGAGCCGCTGCGCCGCCAGGTCGACATCGAGGCCGCCAGCCGGCTGCGCCTGGACGGCGACCTGGTGCACAGCGTGCTGTTCCGCCGCCGGCACAACGGCACCCCGTTCTGTGTGACCGCCGTGCACCTGCCGCCGGAGATCGGCACCCGGCTGGCGGAGCTGCCGGAGCTGACCACGACCGGCGCGGTCAGCGACGTCACGGTGATCGCCATGGTCGACACCCGCACCGGGCACCCGATCGCCGAGGCCGAGCAGAGCATCACGGCGGTGGCCGCCGGGCGGGAGATCGGCGAGCGGCTGCGCTGCGCGCCGGGCACCCCGCTGCTGCGGGTGGACCGGACCTACCTGACCACCGCCGGGCAGCTGGTCGAACTGGCGATCAGCTACTTCCTGCCCGAGCACTACTCCTACCGGGTCAAGCTCCGGCGAAGTCCAGGCTGATCCGCTCGTTGCGCGAACGCAGCACGTTGTGCACGGTCGGCCCGACCCGCAGCCGCTCGTCGGTGTCGTAGCGGCGGCGCAGCGCGTCGACGTGGTCGTCGGGGGCGGTGGTCAGCTCGGCGAGCTGGTCGAACAGCGCCACCCGCTCCTCGTCGATCCGGTCGTCCGGGCCGGGCATCACACCCCACGCGTCCCAGGGCAGCATCTCGACGTTGTTCAGCGCCGCCAGGTCGCGCACCAGGTTGCCGGCGATCCACCAGTAGCCGACCTCGCCGGTGATGCTCAGACCGAACCGGTTCGGGTCGGCGGTGCCCGCCCGGCACGCCGCCCACGCCGCCCCGGCCACCACGAACCGGTCGCGCGGGACGTCGGTCAGGTCCAGGTCGATGCCGAACAGCTCACGCTGGTGGTCGTCGATCTGGGCGTCGGCCAGACGCCACCGGCCGTCGAGCCAGTACTCGACCACCCAGTGGTCCTCGACGATCTCGCCGCCGAAGTAGGTGCCGAACCCGCAGCGCGCCCTGGCCGGGACGCCGTGCTCGCGCAGCATCGCCACCACCAGCACGGTGAACTGCCGGCAGTTGGCGGCCACGCGCGCCGCCGGCTCGCGGGCCACCTCCAGCGGCCGGGGGTCGACGGCCAGGATCCGGTCGATCAGGTCGGCGGCGGCCCGCAGGTGCACCGGCGCCCGGTCCTCGTCGGCCAGCGTCACCCCGTAGGACTCGGCGAGGTGCTCGTGGATCAACACTCCCTGGGCGACCGCCGACAGCGCGGCGACCTCGCCGGGCAGCCGGCGAATGTTCTCGGCGTGTGCGCCGACAGCGGTGAACCCGGATTTCCTGGAGTAGAAGGGGAGTGTTCGCATCCCTCTGTTCTACAGGGAAATCCGGGAACAACACACCGGTGACCCGGGAAATTCAGCTGGTCGCGCGCCGCTTTTCCAGGGTGTTCAGCCGCCGTTCGGTCGGCCAGCGCACATCGGTCGCCCAGCCGAACTTCTCCAGCATCCAGATAATCCGCGCCGAAATGTCGATCTGCCCGCGCTTGACGCCGTGCCGCGCGCACGTCGGGTCGGCGTGGTGCAGGTTGTGCCAGGACTCGCCCATCGACAGGATCGCCAGCGGCCAGAAGTTCGCCGACTTGTCGCGCGCCGCGAACGGCCGGCTGCCGATCATGTGGCAGATCGAGTTGACCGACCACGTGACGTGGTGCAGGAACGACACCCGGACCAGCCCGGCCCAGAAGAACGCGGTCACCGCGCCCCACCACGACCAGGTCAGCAGGCCGCCGAGAACCGCGGGGGCCAGCAGGGTCACCGCGGTCCACAGGCCGAACTGGCGGTGCACCCTGGCGATGTCGCGGTCGGCGAGCAGGTCGGGGGCGAACCGCTCGGCGTTGGTCAGGTTCCGGTCGAACACCCAGCCCATGTGCGCGTGCCAGAAGCCCTTGACCAGCGCGATCGGTGAGGTGCCGAACGCCCACGGTGAGTGCGGGTCGCCGTCGCGGTCGGAGAAGGCGTGGTGGCGGCGGTGGTCGGCCACCCAGTGGGTGACCGGGCCCTGCAGGGCCATGCTGCCCACGATCGCCAACGCCACCCGCAGCGGCCGGCGCGCCTTGAACGAGCGGTGGGTGAAGTAGCGGTGGAAGCCGACGGTCACCCCCAGGCAGGTGACCGTGTAGAAGATCGCGGCCAGCGCCACGTCCACCCAGCCAAGTCCCCAGCCCCACGCCAGCGGCACGGCCGCGATCAGCGCGACGAACGGCCCGAGGATGAAGAAGTAGGTCGCGATGTGGGGGGCGAGCCCCCTCGGCGGACCATGGATGGGGCGCACCTCACGCGGTGAGTGCTCCGTGGTCCCCGCGTCTGCGGCCAGCGCCATACGCCAGTCACCCCGACCTTTCGTCATCCCGGGACAGTGGTGAGTAGGAAAGCAGGTCGTCCCGCCGGATGCCAGCCTAGGCCGGCAAAATGGACACCTCGTCAGGTGGTCGTGACCTTCCGACACGCCGGTGCGGCCTCAGCGCCGCGCGACGACCTCCAGCCGCAGGCGCAGACGCCGCCCGGTCATCCCGCGCGCCGCCGTGATCCCGAAGGCGAACCGGTCCACCACCGTCGTGGCGACCACCCGCACCTGGGACCCGTCCACCCGCACCTGCTCGACCCGCAGGTCCAGGGGCGCGCTGACGCCGCGCACGGTCAACTGGCCCCGCAGCACCCAGTCCTCCCCCGCCCCCTGCGCCCCGCCGGCCACGAACACGATGTCCGGGTGCCGCGCGGCGTCGAGGTAGACGGCCGAGGACACCGCGCGGTCACGCGCCTCGATCCCGGTGTCCACGCTGCCCGCGTCCACGACGGCCCGCACCGAGGACCTCGCCGGGTCGTCGGCGACGTCCACCCGCGCCTCCCGCAGCGCGAACGTGCCGCGCACGGCGCCCAGCCCGAACATGTGCCGGGTGGTGAACGAGATGGTCGACGCGGCGGCGTCCACGCGGTACTCGCCGGCCTCGACGGTGGTGGTGCTCATGATGGTCTCCCTTTCGTCGGTGACCTCCTGATCATGGTTTCGGCGCCCGGTCCGGCACATCGTCCGACGGGCTGCCGACGGGTCGACCACAGTGGCCCCCGATGTCGACCTTGGTCGCTGTTGCCCCCTCTGACCAGCGATTACGCTCGAACACGTGAACAGCAAGCTGATCTGCCGACTGGGGGCCCCGCTGGGCCTGGTGACGGTCGCGGTCCTGGTCGCGGCGACCGCCTACGGGCAGTACGCGGCCGGGGTGCGCGGGTGGCTGCTGGGCGTGGAACTCGTGCTCGGGGTGGTGGGCCTGGCGCTGCTGCCGTGGATGTTCCACCGCCCGGTGCGCGGCGCGCTGACGCTGGCCGTGCTGGCCGCCGTCGCGCCAACGGTCACCCCCACCTCAACGGTCGGCACCCTGCACGTCGCCACCCGGGAACGCCTGCCGGTGGCGATCGGCGTGGCCATGGCCGGGACGGCGGCGCACGCGCTGCGCGGCCTGTGGCTGCCGATGCCGGGCCTGTCCTACGGCTGGTGGCTGGTGCTCACGGTCGTCTGCCACGCCGCGCTGGTGGCCATGGGCGCGCTGACCCAGACCCGGCACGCGCTGATCGGGTCGCTGCGTGAGCGCGCCGAACGGGCCGAGGCCGAACAGGGCCGCCGGGTGGCCGAGGCCAGGGCGGCCGAACGGGCCGCCATCGCCCGCGAGATGCACGACGTGCTGGCCCACCGGCTGTCCCTGGTCGCCACCTACGCCGGCGCGCTCGAGTACCGCCCCGACCACCCTCCGGAGCGCCTGTCGGCCGCGGCGGGCGTGATCCGCTCCAGCGTCCACCAGGCCCTGGAGGAGCTGCGGGACGTGATCACCCTGCTCAACGACGACGAGGCCACCGAGCCCGACCGCCCGATGCCCGCGCTGACCGACCTGCCCGGTCTGGTGGCCGAGTCCCGCGCCATCGGCACGCCGGTGGAGATCCGGGACGTGCGCGCCGAGCCGGCGGAACCGGCCGGCCCGACCGGCCGCACCGCGTACCGGGTGGTCCAGGAGGCCCTGACCAACGCCCGCAAACACGCCCCCGGCGAGCCGGTCAGCATCGAGTTGGACGGCGCCCCCGGCAACCGCCTGCGCATCGACGTCCGCAACCCGCTCCCGCGCACCCCGGTGACGCCGCTGCCCAGCGCCGGCCGGGGCCTGGTCGGCCTCACCGAGCGGGTGCGGCTGGCCGGCGGGCAACTCGACCACCGGGCGACCGCGACCGAGTTCCGGCTGACGGCATCGTTACCGTGGCCGGCATGACGATCCGTGTCCTGGTGGTCGACGACGACGCGCTGGTCCGCGCCGGTCTGACCATGATGCTCGACGGCGCCGACGGGGTGGCCGTGGTCGGCGAGGCAGCCGACGGCGCGGAGGTGACCGAGGCGCTGGACACCCACCCCACCGACGTGGTGCTGATGGACCTGCGCATGCCCAGGGTCAACGGCATCGAGGCGACCCGGCTGGCCCGCGCGCGCAGCCACCCGCCCGAGGTCATCGTCCTGACCACGTTCGACTCCGACGAGAACGTCCTGCGGGCCATGCGGGCCGGCGCGAGCGGGTTCCTCCTGAAGGACTCGCCGCCCGCCCGGATAGCCGAGGCGGTGCGCCTGGTGGCGGCCGGGGAGCCCATTCTGTCCCCGAGGATCACCCGCAAGCTGATGGACCGGGCCGCTGTGGAGGCCGGCGCCCACGACCGGGCCCGCGCGGCGCTGGGATCACTGAGCGCCCGGGAACACGAGGTGGCCCTGGCAGTAGGCTCGGGAAGCACCAACGCGGAAATAGCCGAACGTCTCCATCTGAGCGTGGCGACGGTCAAGGCACACATCACCAGAATCCTGACGAAACTGGATCTGGGAAACAGAACCCAAATAGCGATCCTGACCCACGACGCCGGCCTGAACTAAATCCCGGGAACCATGCACAAACCAGCCGTCGCGGTGACCCTGGTGGCCGCCGCCCTGATCACCGCGGCCTATCTCTCCGACGTGGACACCACCTGGCGAACGTGGCTGATCGCCCACCGGTCCCCGGTCCTGACCGAACTGGCGTCCGCGGCGTCCACCGTGGGCAGTGCGCTGGTCCTCATCCCGGCCGCGCTGCTGGCAGCCCTGGTCCTCGCCGTGAAGGGTCAGCGTCAGCGCGCCCTGCTGATCGCCGCGACGGCCGTCACCGCCCCCGTCATCGGGTACGCGCTGAAGAACGTGGTCGACCGCGCCCGCCCCGCCGCGAACCACCTGACCGAGGTCCACAGCGAGTCCTTCCCCTCGGGACACGCCCTGACCTCGATGGCGATCATCGGCCTGCTGATCGTCCTCGCCAGGAACACCGCGACCACCGTGATCGCCGGCCTGGTGATCGTGGCGATCGGAACGAGCCGCGTCTACCTGGGAGTCCACTGGCCGACCGACGTGCTGGCCGGCTGGCTCGTCGGCGCGCTCTGGCTGGCGGTGCTGCTCACCTCCGCCCTCGGTAGAGCAGCCAGATGAAGTACGGCGTCCCCACGATCGCCGTCACCAACCCCGCCGGCAGTTGGGCCGGCGCGATCACGCTGCGGCCGATCAGGTCCGCCACGCACACCAGGATCGCCCCCAGCAGCGCCGCCACCGGCAGTACCCGCGCCGACCGGCGGCCCACCAGTGCCCGCGCGGCGTGCGGGGCGACCAGCCCGACGAACCCGATGACGCCCACGCCGGCCACCGCCGCCCCGGTCAGCACCACCGCGCACACCAGCAGCGCCAGCCGCGCCCCCGGCACCCGGACGCCGAGCAGCCGGGGCGTCTCCTCGTCGAGCGAGAGCAGGTCCAGCGTGCCGCGCAGGTAGGTCAGTACCGGCACCACGATCACCAACGCGACCATCATCGGCACCAGGTGCTCGAAGGTCCGCCCGTAGGTGGACCCGGACAGCCAGGTCAGCGCCTTGGACTCGTTCCACGGATCGGTCAGCGTGATCAGCATGGCGATGATCGCGTTCGTCCCCGCCGACACCCCGAACCCGATCAGCACCAGGTTGTCGCTGGCGAACCCCCGCCGGGCCGCCGACAGGAACACCAGCGCGGCCGCCACCCCGGCCCCGATCCCGGCGGCGCCGGCCTGGAGCCAGAACCCGGACAGCGGCACCAGGGTGATCACCACGACCGCGCCGATCCCCGCGCCGCCGGTGACACCGATGATCCCCGGCTCGGCCAACGGGTTGCGGCTGACGTTCTGGAACACCGCCCCCGCCAGCGCCAGCGACGCCCCGGCCAGCAACGCCGCCAGCACCCGGGGCAGCCGGTTGTCCATCACCCCGGACACGATCGGCCCCGCCTGCCCGCTCACCCAGTTGACCAGGTCACCCAGCAGCAGTTTCGCGTCTCCCAGCAACGCCCCGCCGCCCGCGACGACGACCGCCAGGACCACCAGACCGGTCAGCAGGACCAGGTACCGGGTCCTGCTGGTGGCGGCCCGTACCCCGGCGGCCGGCGGTTCGGCCGCCGAGCCCGACACCCGCAGCGTCCTGGCCAGCACCACCAGGAAGATCGCCCCGAGGATCGTGGTGACCACGCCGGTCGGGATCTCCAGGGCCCGCTGCGAACCGATCAGCGCCCGCAGCAACACGTCCGCGGTGATCATCACGACCGCGCCGGCGAGGCCGGCCACCGGCAGCAGCACGGCGTGCCGGTGCAGCCTCGGCACGGCGGTGGCCAGCAGCCGGATCAGGGCCGGGGCCGCGAGGCCGACGAACCCGATCGGTCCGGTGAGCACCACCGCCGAGGCCGACAGCAGCACCGCCAGGACCACGGCCGTCGCGCGCACGGCCGTGACCCGCACGCCCAGTGCCCGCGCGTGGTCGTCGCCGACGTACACCAGGTCCATCCGGCGCGACATCGCCAGCAGCGCCACCAGCACGACCGCCACCACCGGGGCGAAGGTGGTCACGCCGGACAGGCCGTTCTGTTCCAGCGAGCCCTCGCCCCAGGCGAACAGTCCCCTGGTCTCCTGGGCGAACAGCAGCAGCAGGGTCGTCTTGAGGGCGACCATCATCAGCGCGATGGCCGTGCCGGCCAGCACCAGCCGCGCCGTGCCCGTGCCGCCGGCGCCGGAGAGCATCAGCACCAGGGCGGCCGCGCCGAGACCGCCGAGGAACGCGACACCGGCCGCGCCGAACATCGGCAGCGACACCCCGAACGCCGCCACGGCGACGATCGCCAGGTGCGCGCCGGCGTTGACGGCCAGCGTGTCCGGCGAGGCGATGATGTTGCGCGACACCGACTGCAGCACCGCGCCGGACAGTCCCAGCGCCACCCCGACGACGATCGCCGCGAGCAGCCGGGGCAGCCGCGCGGCGACGACCACGTCGACCGTGCCGTCGCCGTGCCCGCCCCAGAGCAGACCCAGCACGTCGCCGGGTCCGATGGACGAGGTGCCCTGGGTGAGGTGGACCAGGGCGAGCACCGTGCCCACGCCCAGCAGCGCGGCGACCAGCACCGCCAGCCGCGCCGACCTGGCCGGTGCGGGTGGCGCCGGCGGCGCCTCGGTCGGGGTGAGCAGGGAGGTCATCGAGGGCCGGTCAGCTGACCGCGTCGACGGCGGCGTCGACGAACTGGGCCATCGAGCTGGGGCCGCCGAACATCCACAGCGAGTCCGGGAAGCGGTGCACCTGGTCGTTCTTCACGAACGGCAGGTTCTTCCAGATGGCGTTGTCGGCGAGGTCGTCGACGTAGGGGTCACCGAAGGCGTCGTTGGCGATGTACCAGAACCGGACGTCGGCCGGCAGCTCCCGCAGGCCCTCGACGTCGATGTCGGCCAGGCCGTAGACCTCGTCGCCCTTCATCGTCCACGCGGTCTCCAGGCCCAGCTCGGCGAGCACGTCGGCGACCAGCGAGCCCTTGGCGAACGGGCGGATGCTGACCGAGCCGGACTCGGTCCAGGCGTCGGAGAAGGCGACCGTGGTGCCGGCGGCACCGGCCTGCGCGATCGCGGCCTTGCCCTCGGCGAGCTTGGCGTCGAACTCGGTGCGCAGTTCCTTGGCGCGGTCCTCGGTGCCGGTGGCCTTGGCCAGGATGCCGACGTTCTTCCACATCTCGCCGATGCTGTCGTTGGCGTCACCGCCGGCGAGCATGATCACCGGGGTGTCCTCCTCGATCTGCTCCAGCGCGCCCTCGACCAGCGAGTCGGTGGCCACGACGAGATCGACGTCGAGCTGGGCGAGGGTGTCCATGCTCGGCTCGCCCCGGGTGCCGAGGTCGGTGGGGGTGTCGTCGAGCTTCTGGGCACTGACCCACTGGCCGTAGCCCTTGATGTCGGACACGCCGACCGGCATCACGCCCAGCGCGACCAGGTGTTCCACCGAGTTCCACTCGGTGGCGGCGATCCGCTTCGCCGGGCCGTCGAGCACGATCTCCTTGCCGCGCGAGTCGGTGACGGTGATCTTCTCGCCGCCGGCCGCCGGCGTGTCCCGCTCACCCGCCGGGTCCTCGGTCGTGCCGCAGGCGGCCGTCGCCAGGACGGCGGCCAGGCAGAGGGCGATGAGCTTGCGCATGGGTTCTCCTGTTGCTCTGAAATGATCAACGGGCGCGCAGCGCCGCGTCGTTGTAGCGCCCGACGGCGCGGGTGTGGATTCGGCCGTCGGCGGGGTCGCGGTGCACGTCGACCCGGATGCCGTAGGCGCGGCTGAGGTTCTCGGCGGTGAGCACGTCGGCCGGCGGGCCGTCGGCGGTGACCCGGCCCGCTTCGAGCAGCAGCACGCGGTCGGCGACCGCGGCGGCCTGGTCGAGGTCGTGCAGCACCAGCCCGATGCCGACGTCCTCGCTGTCGGCCAGGTGGCGCACGACGTCGAGAATCTCGACCTGGTAGCGCAGGTCGAGGTGGTTGGTCGGTTCGTCGAGCAGCAGCAGCCCGGTCCGCTGGGCCAGGCAGCTGGCCAGCCACACCCGCTGCACCTGGCCGCCGGACAGTGCCTGCACCGGGCGGTCGGCCAGTTCGGTGAGCCCGGTCAGCTCCAGCGCGCGGGTCACCGCCGCCGGGCCGTCGGGGTCGCGCCCGCCCCAGCGGGTGCGGTGCGGGTGGCGGCCGAACTCGACCAGTTCCGCCACACTCAGCCCGCCGGGGGCGGTGCGGTTCTGGGAGAGCATGGCGATCCGCCGGGCGAGGTCCCGGCTGCCGAGCAGCCGCAGCTCGGTGCCGTCGGCGAAGGTGACCGAACCCGATTTGGGTGGGTGCAGCCGGGCGACCGCGCGCAGCAGCGTCGACTTGCCACTACCGTTCGGCCCAATGAGCGCGGTGACGGTGCCGGCGTCGAACGACAGCGAGGCGGCGTGCACGACGACATCGTTTCCGTAGGCGATGTCGACTTCGTGCGCGGTCACGCTGTCGCGGGGACCAGGGATGCTGAGCACACGGGTACGTTAAGGAAGGCTTCCCTAAGTTGCCAAGCCGGTAGCAGGAGATCGTTATCACTTCTCACCTGAACTCGTGCCCCGGAGAATCGACAAGCAGGAGAGCACCGAGAAGGGAACCACATGAGCACGCTGTACACGGCGAAGGCCACGTCGACCGGTTCCGGCCGGGGAGGCCGCGTCGAGTCCGACGACGGGCGCCTGGCCGCCGACCTGAGCATCCCGGAGGGCGTCGGCGGCGCCGGGGGTCCCGGCACCAACCCCGAGCAGCTGTTCGCCGCCGGCTACAGCGCGTGTTTCCACAGCGCCCTGCTCGGCGTCGCCCGCCGCGCCAAGGCCGACGCGACCGGCTCGTCGGTGACCGCCCAGGTCAGCCTGGAGCGCGACGACCAGGGTCACGGCATCACCGTGGTGCTGGAGGTGTCGATTCCCGGCGTGGACGCCGCGACCGCGCGCACTCTGGCCGACGGCGCCCACGAGGCCTGCCCGTACTCCAGGGCCACCCGGGGCAACATCCCCGTCGACGTGCGAGTGGTGTGATGACCGCGACCCGCGAGATCCACCTCGCCGCGCGCCCCGACGGCTGGCCGACCGCGGCCAACTTCGCCGTCGTCGACCGCGAACTCCCGGCACCGGCCGACGGTCAGGTACTGGTGCGCAACGTGTTCATGTCGGTCGACCCGTACATGCGGCCCAGGATGAACGACGTCAAGTCCTACGTCCCGCCGTTCCAGGTCGGCGAGGCGCTCGACGGCGGCGCCGTCGGCGAGGTCCTGGAGTCCCGTGTGGACGGTCTGGCGCCCGGCGACCTGGTGGTGCACCGGCTGGGCTGGCGCGAGCACGCGGTCGTCGACCGGCCGCGCAAGCTCGAACCGCTGGCCGGGGTGTCCCCGTCGCACTACCTGGGCGTGCTCGGCACCACCGGCCTGACCGCCTACGTCGGCCTGCTCGACATCGCCGGCTTCCGGCCAGGCGACGCGGTGTTCGTCTCCGGGGCGGCCGGCGCGGTGGGCAGCGTCGCCGGCCAGATCGCCCGGCTGCGCGGCGCGAGCCGGGTGATCGGCTCCGCCGGGTCGGCGGAGAAGGTGGCGCTGCTGCGCGACAAGCTCGGCTTCGACGCCGCGTTCGACTACCGCGACGGCCACCTGTACCGCCAGCTCACGGCCGCCGCGCCCGAGGGCATCGACGTCTACTTCGACAACGTGGGCGGCGAGCACCTCGAAGCGGCCATCGGCGTGCTCAACGACCACGGCCGGGTCGCGCTGTGCGGCTCGATCTCGGCGTACAACGACGCCGAGCCCAAGCCGGGCCCGAAGAACCTGGGCCTGGCGGTCGGCAAGCGACTGAGCCTGCGCGGGTTCATCGTCACCGACCACGCCGCGCGGACCCGCGACATGATCCGCGAGGTCGGCGGCTGGCTGGCCGACGGCCAGCTGGTCGCCGAGGAGACTGTCGTCGACGGCGGCCTGGACGCCGCCGTGGACGCGTTCCTCGGCATGCTGCGCGGCGAGAACACCGGCAAGATGGTCGTCCGCTTCTGAGCGCGTGGTGAGGGACACGGTGGGGGCGGTCGCCCGCCCCCACCCCCGCTCACAGCTGCGGGCGGACCTGGTCGGCGACCAGCGCCAGGTGGTCGAGGTCATGCAGGTCAAGGACCTGCAGGTACACCCGGTCCGAGCCGGCTTGCGCGTAGTGCCCGAGCTTGTCGACCGCCTCGGCCGGTGAGCCGGCGACACCGTTGGTGCGCAGCTCGTCGACCTCCCGGCCGATCGCCGCCGCCCGCCGGGCCAGCTCCGCGTCGTCCCGGCCGACACACAGCACCAGCGCGTTGGACAGCACGATCTCCGGCCGGCCGTGCTCGGCCAGCGCCGCGCGCACCCGCCCGAACTGGGCCGCGCTGTCGGCCACCGACGCGAACGGCACGTTGAACTCGTCGGCGAAACGCGCCGCCAGGTCCGGGGTCCTGGTCGGACCGAGCCCGCCGAGGATGATCGGCACCGGCGACTGGGCCGGCTTGGGCAGCGCCGGGCAGTCGGTGAGCGTGTAGTACTTCCCGGCGAAGTCGTAGGTGGAGCCGACCGGGGTCGCCCACATCCCGGTGACGATCTCCAGCTGCTCGGCCAGCCGGCCGATCCGCGCCGAGGGGAACGGGATGCCGTAGGCGGTGTGCTCGGCGGCGAACCAGCCGGCGCCCAGACCCAGCTCGATCCGCCCGCCGGACATCTCATCGACCTGCGCGACCTGGATCGCGAGCACCCCCGGCGGCCGGAACGTGCCGGCGGTGAGCATCGTGCCGAGGCGGATCCGCTCGGTCTCCCGCGCCAGCCCGGCCAGCGTCACCCAGGCGTCGGTGGGGCCGGGCAGGCCGTCGCCCTCGCCCATGGCCAGGTAGTGGTCGGAGCGGAAGAACCCGCTGTAGCCGAGGTCCTCGGCGGCTTTCGCCAGCCGCAGCTGGGTGTCGTAGCTCGCGCCCTGCTGGGGCTCGATCATCACGCGAAGATCCATGGGCCCCATTCAACAGGCGCCCCCGCCGAATCGCGGGCCGGCCTCCGGTGCGCCATTCTGTCGTCGACGTCACCGGGCGGAAGGGAGCCCTTGGCCATGATCCGGATCGATCGCGACCGAGCGGGCGGGGCCCGCCTCACGTTCGTCCTGCTGCCCGACACACCGGCCGGGCGGGTGAGCGTCGTGGGCGACTTCAACGACTGGCGGCCGGGCGAGCACGAGCTGCGGCCGCGCAGCAACGGCACCCGGTCGGTGTCGGTCACCGTGCCCGAGGGCGCCGACGTGCGTTTCCGCTACCTCGGCGAGGGCGGGCACTGGTGCAACGAGACCGAGCACCCGCTGGTCCGCCAGGTCGGCGAGGACAGCGTCATCCGCGCCGCGCTCCCCCGCCGGGGCCGGAGCTGACCCTCAGGTCAGCTCCTCAGGCCAGCTCCTCAGGTCACCGCCTCCGGCGCCGCCGGGTCGCGGGGGCGCAGCGAGCGGAGCCGGAACCCGAACACGATCAGCACGATCCCCCAGGCGATGGCGAACGTCGCGATGGCGATCACCAGCGCGACCGCGCCGGTCACCGGCTGCACGATCAGCAGGATCCCCAGCGCCAGCGTGACCAGGCCGGACACCGCCAGGAACCACTCGTTGCGCACCACCTTGCGCAGCCGGAACGCCGCCACGATCTGCATGATCCCGGCGATGATCGCCCAGATCGCGATCACCACCAGCAGCACCACGACGGTGATCCCCGGCCAGATGAAGGTGATCAGCCCGGCGATGATCCCCAGCACGCCGAGCACGATGAGATAGGTGCGGTCCGAGCCCGACCCGACGTCCTTGCCGACGCCCATCGCGGTCGCGGCGATCCCGTCGACGAGGATGAACACCCCCCACAGGATCGCCAGCGCCAGCACCGTGATCCCCGGCCAGACGATGGCGATCAGTCCGAAGAGGACGGCCAGTACGCCGCGCAGGACCACGACCTGCCACCGGCGCGTCATCAGTTCGAGCATGCCTGAATCCTCGGCCCACCCGGGCCGGCCGGCAACTCGCGCGGATCAGCGGGTGAGTTCCACGACGGTGATGTCCGGCGGCGCCCCGACCCGCACCGGCGGCCCCCAGAACCCGGCGCCCCGGGTGACGTAGAGCTGGGTGTCGCCGTGCCGGGACAGCCCGGCTACGTTGCCCTCCAGTGCCTTGACCAGCAGGTTGAACGGGGCGATCTGGCCGCCGTGGGTGTGGCCGGACAGCTGGAGGTCCACGCCCTCGGCGGCGACCTCGTCGATCGGCGCCGGCTGGTGGGCGAGCATCACCATGGCCCGCTCGCGGTCCCAGCCCCGCAGGGTCTTGGGCAGGTCCGGGCCCGGTTCGATGCCCTCGACCGTGGAGTTCGCGTCGATCAGTCCGGCCAGTTCGAACGACCCGCCGTTGTGCTCGATGGTCGTGCGCTCGTTGAGCAGCGTGGTGATGCCCAGCGAGCGGACGTGATCGACCCATTCCTCGTACCGGTAGTAGTACTCGTGGTTTCCGGTGACGAAGAACGTGCCGTGGGTGCTGCGCAGGTCACGCAGCGGCTCGGCGGCCTCGGCGAGGTGCTCGACCCGGCCGTCGACCAGGTCCCCGCAGATCGCCACCAGGTCCGGGCGGGTCGAGTTGACCAGCTCCACCACCCGTTCGGTGAACGACCGGCCCAGCAGCGCCCCCAGGTGCAGGTCGCTGATCAGGGCGATCCGGCAGCCGGCCGCCCGGGGGTCCAGGCGCGGCAGGCGGATCGCCACGTCCTTGAGGTCCGGGTCGCCCAGGGCCACCGGCATGCCGTAGCCGACCGCGCCGAGCGAGGTCACGCCGGCGACCACGCCGACCGACCGGGCCACGAACGTGCGGCGCGAGATCCCCGGACCGTCCTCGGGCCGAGGGTCCTTCTTGATCCACCAGCGCAGCGCGAACCGGGGGATCTCCAGCACCAGCGTGACGATGATCAGGTAGTAGAACAGGCCGAACCAGATGTAGCCGGGCCACGAGTACAGCGCCGACCACTCGCGCGGCAGCCGGGTGGTCGCCAGGAGGGTGGCCACCATGAAGACGTCGCCGACGATCAGCAGGACGGCGACGGCACGGCGACGCGGTCCCGGCGCGACGCTGGGCTTGACCACGCGCCGCCAGAACAACCAGTGCAGCAGGCTCAGCGCGACGGACAGCGGCCAGTGGTAGAAGGGCATCGCCCAAGATCATGCCGCAGTGGACCGGCCACGACGTCATCCTTGAGGCGACACCCGTCCTACTCCCGAGGGCGACTCGAGCCGACCCCGAGCAACGATAGATGACGGTTATCACATGGTCGTCAGAATCACCTGGGAAGGGGCTTGCGAATCGATTCGGACGGGTGAAATGGTGGATTTCGATAACCGAATCTCGCCCGGCTCGGCTGTGCTGCTCCAGTGGCACTGCTACCGCCTGCCGGGAGAAACGCCCGGAGTGTGTCCGTCCACGCTCCGGGCGTGTTACGTCGTGACCGAGGTCCCGACCCGGCGCAGGTACTCCGCGGCCCGGTCCGGCTCGAAGAACCAGTGCTGGTAGTCGGTCGGGTCGGCGAAACCGTTGGCGAAACGCCGGGCGACCTCCGGGAACTGCCCCGCCGCGCCGATGATCTCCAGCACGTGCGGGGGCGGCGGCGCCAGCATCGTGTTCGTCCACCGCGTCACGTGCTGGGCGTAGTCCCAGTACCGCTCGAACGTCGTGGACATCCAGGTCCGGTCGAACGGCCGGTCGCCGCGCGCCACGATCTGCTCCAGGTACAGCTGCGCGCAGTGGCTGGCGTTGTTCGAGCCCTGGCCGGTGATCGGGTCGTTGGCCACGACCACGTCGGCCATCCCCAGCACCACCCCGCCCGACGGCAGCTCCCCCACCGGCTGGCGCACCACCGGCGGGTAGCCGCCGGCGAGCGTGCCGCCCTGGTCGGTCAGCTCGGCGTGGCGCGAACGCTCGTACTCCCACGGCACGTAGGTGCGCATCAGTTCGAGGATCCGGCGCAGGGTCTCCGCCGGCGTCGGACGGTCGCCGAACACGTCCAGCGGGCCACCGGGAACTCCCTCGAAGAACAGGATGTCGCAGTTCCCGCTGGTGGTGAAACACGGGATCATGAACAGCTCACCGACACCGGGAATGATGTTGAACCGCACCGCGGCGAACTCCGGGTGCTCCGGTCGGCGCTCGACGCCGTGGGTGTAGGCCAGCGACAGCGCCCGCTGCGGCGCGCTGTAGGGCGAGCGCCTCGGGTCGCGGTCGAACAGCTGCACCAGCTCACCCTTGCCGGCGGCGATGACCGTCAGGTCGTACATCCGGGCCAGCTTGTCCAGGTCGGCGGTGGTCACGCCGTGGATCACCAGCTGGCCGCCGCGTTCCTCGAACAGCTCCAGCCAGCCGGCCATCTTCACCCGCTGGTCGATCGACATCCCGTAGTGGTCGAGCCGGGCCACCCAGTCCAGCACCCGGGAGCCGTCCGGCGCGGCGACCGAGACCCCGAGCCCCTCGAACGGGATGGTCTCCTCCTCCCACAGGTTCAGCCCGTGGTTGCGCTCGTGCTGCAACGCGTTGTGGAACATGCCCTGCGTGGACATCACCCGGCCCTCGCGGATCTCCTCCGGGGTCCTGGCGGACATCACCGTCACGTCGTAGTCGTGGTCGAGGAGGGTCAACGCGAGCTGCAGACCGGACTGGCCTGCCCCGACGATCAACACCTTGCGCATCAGCACGTTCCTTCACAGGGGACGGGGACGGGGGGACGGGGACCACGCGCGCTAACCGGGCACCGAGACCCGGGACAGCGACAGCGAGTGGGTCACGACCTCCTGCAACACGTCGATGGCCGACGCCCGGCTCCGGGCGTCGCACTCGATCAGGGGGACGGACTCGGTGAGCGCCAACGCGTCCCGGACCTCGTCGACGTCGTGCCGGGGCTTTCCCTCGAAGCGGTTGACCGCCACGATGAACGGCAGCTCGGAGTCGTTCTCGAAGTAGTTCACCGCCGCGAACGACTGGTCGATCCGGCTGGTGTCCACGAGCACGACCGCGCCGAGCGCCCCCCGGCACAGGTCGTCCCACAGGAACCAGAACCTGGCCTGACCGGGGGTGCCGAACAGGTAGAGCAACAGGTCGCGGTGCAGCGTGATCCGGCCGAAGTCCATGGCGACCGTGGTGGTCGACTTGGTGGTCCCCGGGGGAAGATCGTCGACGCCCTCGCTGGCCTCGGTCATCCACGCGTCGGTGTTCAGCGGCGCCACTTCGGAGACCGAGTTGACCAGCGTGGTCTTACCGACCCCGAACCCTCCGGCGACGACGATCTTCGCGGATATCGTCAGCAGACCCGAGTCAGACGGGGAGCTGCTTGAGTCCATCGAGGATCCTCTCCAGCACTCGCGGGTTGTTCTGGTAGGCGTAGGCGGTCGGGTGGATGTACACGGCGTTCTGCCCGGCGAGGTCACTGATCAGCACCCGGATGACACCCAGCGGCAGGTCGAGGGTGGCCGACAGCTCGGCGATCGACATCCGCTGGCACGCTCTGGTGTAGAGCATCCGCGACTCGGGCATGAGCGAGTCGGCGAGCACCGGGTCGAACTCCGGGACCGAGATCAGCGTCTCGACGAGCAGGTGGTGGCGTGCCCTGGTGCGCCCGCCGGTCAGCGCGTACGGACGGATCCGCTTGCTGCGCATCCGCTTGCCGCCGTCGGTGGGATCGTCGTGGAGGTCGTCGCTGGACACCGTCATCACGTCCTTGGCGGGGCCGGTCATGCCTGGGGCCGGCGGGCGGTCAGCACCCGTCGCAGGTCGGCGCGCAGTTCGGGTGTCAGCGCGTGTCCCGCGTTGGTGACGAACTGGGTCATCTCGTAGGCCACGACACGCATGTCGCAGTCGGGACCGGTGAGCACGGCGAGGCCCGCGCCGGTGCCGATCCCCATGAACAGGAAGTAACCCCTGGTCAGCCGGATGATGATCTGCTCGCAGTTTCCCTTGCCGTAGAGGGCGGCGCTGCTGCCGGCGAGGCTGAGCAGGCCGCTGGCGATGGCGGCGAGCTGTTCGGCGTCGTCGGAGCGCACCTCGGCGGACGCGGTCAGCGGGAAGCCGTCGGAGGAGGTGATCAGGGCGTGCGTGACGCCGTGCACCTTCCCGACGAAGTCGTTGAGCAGCCAGGTGATGTCGCTGGCCGATTTGTGGGAGGCGGCGGTCACGACGAGGATCCCTCCGGCGGCAGGTCGTAGTCCTGGGGCCAGCGGGTGTCCTCCGCGTCGGTCCGCGACTTCGCCTCGGCCTCGCCGGCGGTGAACGCCTCGAGGTCGGCGAGCAGCTTCTCGTGGCCGTTCGGGTCCGGCTGCGGTTCGGCCGCCGGCGGTTCGGCCGCCGCGCCGTCGCCGGGGTTCTTGATGCTGCGCGAGACCCGGCGGGGCAGGCCGTTGGCCGTCTGGCCGCCCTCGTCGGGGTCCTGCGGGCGGGGCCGGGTGACGGTGCCGCCGCGTCGCCGCTCGCCGGCCGGGGCCGCCGGGGTGGTGCGCTGGCGGGTGATGGGAGGGCGGCGGGGTGCCGGGGGTACCGGGACCGTGGTGACCCGGTCGGGGTCGGCGGCGGTGGGCGCGGCGGTGACGGTGACCGTCTGCGAGCCCGACCAGGCCTTGTCCGGCAGCTCGCAGAGCAGGCCGGGGGGCAGCAGGACGGTCGCGGTGGTGCCGTGCGGCGAGCGCCTGGCCAGCCGTACGCGCATGTCGTGGCGGGCGGCGAGGCGGCGGACGACGGCCAGGCCCATGTGGCGCACGGAGTCATCGGTGAGCCTCGGCTCGTCGGACAGGCGGCTGTTGAGCTGCTCGACGCGTTGCGCCGGCAGGCCGATGCCGTCGTCCTCGACGCGCAGCAGAACGCTGCCGGAGTCGGTGAGGTGCGCGCTGACCCTCACCGAGGACTCCGGCGGGGACTGCTTGGCGGCGTTGTCGAGCAGTTCGGCCAGCAGCCGGCTGAGGTCGTCGGCGGCGATGCCGGTCACGCCCAGGGCCAGTACCCGGCCGATGGAGACCCGGGAGTAGCCGTCGATCGAGGACATCGCCGCCCGCACGACATCCACGATGGACGCCGAGTCGGACTGTGCGTCGTTGGCGTCGCGGCCGGCGAGGACCCGCAGGTTCTCGGCGTTGCGGCGCAGCCGGGCGGCGAGGTGGTCGAGCTTGTACAGCTCGGCGAGGCGCTCGGGGTCGGATTCGTTCTCCTCGAGCCGCTCCAGCAGGGCGAGCAGCGAGTCGACCAGGTTGAGGTCACGCAGCGCGATGCTGGCGCAGATGTCGACCACCGCGCCCTCCGGCTCCTGGTGGACCATCTCGCCGCGCGCGCCCTCGATGACGCGGGGCAGCACCGGGGCCGGTCCACGGGGCGGGTCGAGTACCCGTACGGCCGCCACCCGGGACCGTTCGAGCAGATCGCGGGAGCGCTGGAGCATTTGTCTGGCTCGGGTCGTCATTGTGTCCCAACGGTTTCTGTCACTAGCGGGTGCGGTGCCGGGGCGGCGCATGCGACGGGGACATGTAATCAAAGCGTCGGACGGGTGTCCACACCTCGTCTCGGATCATATGCGCAGGGTAACCGGCCGCAGACCGTCCATTGTGGAGCATTCAGGCCGCTGACTGGCACCGATGGGGGCCAGGTACCCACTTGAGTGATAACCCTATGTGATCATCATCGGGCGATCGAACCGGCCGTTCGGCCGTGACGAAACCTCCGCTCGGCCGGTCCCGGGACCGGCCGAGCGGGCGTATCGCGGAGTGCGGGTCGGCCGTTCAACGAACGCTGACGTCCGACCAACGGGCGCGATTACTCCTCGCCGGCCTTGGCGGCGCGTTCGGCCGCACGCTTGCGGCGCTTGCCCTCGTGCATGGCGACCACCCGGGCCACCGGGATCTCGTGGCCCTCGGCGACCAGGTCGGCCGGCAGCCGCTGCGGGGCCGGCAGCGCGGCCGCCCACGGGTCGGTCCCGGCGACCAGCGCCGCGGCGTTGCGGACGGTGAAGTCGGCCGGCACGACGTCGTCGGCGTCGGCCCAGCTCACCGGGAACGAGACCGGCACGCCGGGGCGCAGCCGGGGGCTGTACGCGGCGATCACCGTGGCGCCGTGCGCCCGCGTCGAGTCGACGAAGACCTTGCCCTCGCGTTCGTCCTTGATGTACGCGGTGGTGGCGATGCCCGGATCGAGCCCGGCGGCCCGCGCGGCGATCGCCCGGGTGGCGGCCGCCGCGTCGTCGGGGTCGGTGGTCGGGTCGACCGGGACGAACACGTGCACGCCCTTGGCGCCGCTGGTCTTCAGCGCGCCGTCCAGACCGAGGTCGAGCAGGGCCTGGCGGACGAGTTTGGCGGCGTTGGCCGCGGCCCGGAAACCGTTCTCGACCTGACCTTCCGGCGGGTCGAGGTCGAGCACGAGGTGCGTCGGGTGATACATGACCTCGGTCTGATAAAGCGTGACGTGGTACTCGACCGCACGTTGGTTGGCGAACCAGATCAGGGTGCGCCGGTCGTCACAGAGGCCGTAGGAGACGGTGCGCCGCGACGCCTCGGCCCACAGGTCGGTCCGGCGGATCCAGTCCGGGGTGTACTTCGGCAGGTTCTTCTGCATGAAGGGTTCCTGCCCCGGCCGGACCCGCACCACCGACAGTGGACGGTCGGCCAGGCCGGGAAGGATCCGATCGCGCACCGCGTCCAGATAGTCGACGAGATCGCGCTTGGTCGCACCGGCACCGTCGAACATTTCCTGGTCGAGGTTTGTGAGCGGGACCCCGTCCCGTGACTCCGTACTCCTGCTCGCCATGGCTACACCTCACCGTCTACGACAGACCCCGTCAACCCGCGGAGATATGTCTCAGGCGGGATTTGCCGGCATCCCGAATTCACGCCTTTCGTCCACTCCCAGCGTGCCGGAATTGCCGCGTCGGCGGACGTTGTCGGTGCCGGCGGATAGTGTTGGCGGTCGGTGTCCAACACGATCGGGAGGTGCGGCGCGTGGGTGCGCGGTGGACCGAGGCGCGGGTGCTCGCCCTCGCGCCCGACGCCGGGTCAGCGCGTGCCGCCCGGTCACTCGCCCGGCCCGGCCGCTGGTCGGACCTTGGCAGCAACGACTCGCTCGTGTGGGGCAAGTGCCAGGGCAGCGCCCGCGACCCCTACCAGGTCACCGTCGACCTGAACGAGCCAGCGTTCCGCTGCACCTGCCCCAGCCGCAAGCACCCGTGCAAGCACGGCCTGGCACTGCTGCTGATGTGGGCGGCCGGCGACGGGTCGGTCGCCGACCTCGACACGGCCGCCGACTTCGCCGCCGCCTGGGCCGACGAACGCGCCGCCAGGCCCACCCGCCGGGCCGGCGAGCCCGACCCCGAGGCACGGGCCAAACGGCTGGCCGAGCGGGAGAGCCTGATGACCGCCGGCCTCGACGAGTTCGAACGCTGGCTGTTCGACCTGGTCCGCCAGGGCCTGGCCGGTGTACGTGGCCAGCCGTACACGTTCTGGGAGACCGCCGCCGCCCGCCTGGTCGACGCCCAGGTCCCCGGCCTGGCCGAACGGGTCCGGTCGATGGGCAGCGCGGTCCACGTGCGCGCCGACTGGGCCCAGCACCTGCTCACCCACCTGGGCCGCTGGTACCTGGCGGTGCGCGCGTGGCGCGGCCGAGCCGGCCTGTCACCGGCGAGCATGGGCGACCTGCGGACCGTGCTCGGCTGGCCCCGCCGCTCCGACGAGGTCCTGGCCGGCGAGCGGCTGCGGGACCGCTGGTGGGTGCTCGGCCTGCGCCAGGACGAGGACGAGCGGCTGTTGTCCCAGCGCACCTGGCTCCACGGCGAGCACACCGGCGAGACCGTCGTCCTGCTCGACTTCGCCGCCGCCGGCGGGTCGCTGCGCGTGCCGCACGTCCTGGGTTCGGTCCTGGACGGCGAACTGGCCCTCTACCCCGGCTCCGCCCCCCGCCGGGTCCTGCTGGCCGGCGACCCCACCACCACTGTCGGCGACGGCCTCCCGGTGACCGACACCGTGCTGGCGGCCCTCGACCTGGCCACCACCTGGCAGGCCGGCAACCCCTGGCTGGACCGCCTCCCGATGTCGCTGGGCGCGGTCACCGTCATCCCCGGCGACGACACCGTCCTGGTCGACCGCGACGGCACCACCGTCACCCTGGAACGCGAGTTCGACCCCTGGCCCCTGCTCGCCCTCAGCGGCGGCCACCCGGTCGACCTGTTCGGCGAGTGGATCGGCCAACGCCTCCACCCCTGCAGCGTCGCGGTCGACGGCGAGCTGATCTCGCTGTGAACTGGGAAGGGCTGCTCGGCACGGCGATGGTCGGCACCGGCCGGCGGGATCTGCCGGCCGACGTGCTGGACGGGGTGGCGACGGTCAGCGCCGAGGGGCCGGAGGCGACGGTGCTGGCGGCCGCGGCGGTGCTGGGGGCCTACCGGCGGGCCGGGTGGACGCCGCCGGCCTGGGGCGGGGAGGTGGTGGAGCCGGCGGCGCGCGACGAGCGGCCGGTGTGTTCGCCGGCGGCGGCGCAGGTGCTGGAGTTGTTGGTGAGCAGGGACATCCGGGTCGAGGGTGGCAACGAGTTGCTCATCGGGCACTGGTTGGCGACCTGTGCGCGGGCCGGGCAGCGGCCGCCGGCCCGGTTGGTCGTGTTGTTGTTGCGGTTGGCGACCGCGACGCGGGGGTTGCGCGACGAGGTCGCCGCGATCGCCGGGCCGCGCGGCGAGTGGCTGGCCAGGCGGAACCCGAGTTGGGCGTGGGCGGCGCCGGTGGCGGCGACCGACGCCAAGGAGCGGTTCGCGACCGGGACGTGGGCGCAGCGCCAGGCCGTGCTGACCGCGTTGCGGCGCACGGATCCGGCGGGGGCCCGCGCGCTGGTGGAGTCCACCTGGGAGCAGGAGCCGGCCGCCACCCGGGCCGGGATGGTCGACGTACTGGGCGTCAACCTGTCCGATGAGGACGAACCGTTTCTGGAGTCCACACTGGACGACCGGGCGGTGACCGTCCGCGCGGCCGCCGCCGCGTTGCTCGACCGGTTGCCGCGCTCGCGGCGCGCGGCGCGGATGGCCCAGCGGGTCCGCGACCTCGAACCGCCGGAGGAGCTGGACGCCTCGGCCCGGCGGGACGGGATCACCGACCAGCGCGAGCACGGCCACGGGCGCCGCGCGTCCTGGCTGATCCAGCTGCTCGGCGCGGCCCCGCTCGGGCCGGTGCCCGACGACCTGTCCACCGCCGACTCCTGGGTGGTGGTCGGCTGGACGATGGCCGCGTTGCGCCAGCGCGACGAGCGGTGGCTGGTGGCGCTGGCCCGCGCCCGGCCAACGCCCGAGGTCGTGGCCGCGTTGCCGACGGCCGAGGCGATCGCCGTCGTCGACCGGGAGTCCACGGTGGACGCTCGGTTCGCCGGGCTGCTGGCCGCCTGCCCTGGGCCGTGGCCGGCGGAGTTCTCCACCAGGATCGTGGTGCGGCTGCGCGGCGCCCGCACCGAGGGCGCGCTCACCCTCGCCTTCGCCGCCCTCGCCCGCAACCTGCACCACACGGCGCTGCCGGCCGTCGAGTCCTGGATCGAGGACACCCCACCGGACAAGCGCGCCCGCCGCCGCACCCTGCGCGGCCTCGCGCACGCCCTGACCATCCGCCAGACCATCGAGCAGGAGTTCCCTCTATGACAACGGTTTTGCGGGCGCACGCCGAGGACCAGCATGCCGAGGAGCTGGCCGCGCTCGCCCGGTCCGACGACCGGCCGCGCCCACCCAACTGGCACCTGTCGCCGTGGGCCGTGGTCACCTACGTCCTGGGCGGCCAGACCCCGGACGGCACGGTCATCACGCCCAAGTACCTCGGCTCGCGCCGGCTGGTGGAGGTCGCGGTCGCCACCCTGGCCACCGACCGCGCGCTGCTGCTGCTCGGCGTCCCCGGCACCGCCAAGACGTGGCTGTCCGAGCACCTGGCGGCGGCCGTGTCCGGCGACTCGACCCAGCTCGTGCAGGGCACCTCCGGCACGGCCGAGGAGTCGATCCGCTACGGCTGGAACTACGCGCGCCTGCTCTCGGCCGGCCCGTCGCGCGACGCCATGGTCGCGAGCCCCGTCCTGCGCGCCATGGAGACCGGCGGCATCGCCCGCATCGAGGAGCTGACCCGCATCCCGTCGGACGTGCAGGACGCGCTGATCACCGTGCTCAGCGAGAAGACCCTGCCGATCCCCGAACTGGACGACGAGGTGCAGGCGCTGGCCGGGTTCAACGTGATCGCCACCGCCAACGACCGTGACCGGGGTGTCAACGACCTGTCGGCCGCGCTCAAGCGCCGGTTCAACGTGGTGGTTCTGCCGCTGCCCGAGGACACCGACTCGGAGGTGGAGATCGTGCGGCTGCGGGTCGGCCAGCTCGGCGAGGCGCTGTCGCTGCCGACCGAGCTGGAGGCGGTGGACGAGATCCGGCGCGTGGTCACGGTGTTCCGCGAGCTGCGCGACGGGGTCACCGCCGACGGCCGGACGAAGATCAAGTCCCCGTCGGGTTCGCTGTCGACCGCCGAGGCCATCTCGGTGATGACCAGCGGGATCGCCCTGGCCGCGCACTTCGGCGACGGTGTGGTGCGGGCGGCGGACATCGCCGCCGGGTTGCAGGGCGCGGTGGTCAAGGACCCGGTGGCCGACCGGCTGGTGTGGCAGGAGTACCTGGAGGCCGTCGTGCGCGAGCGCAAGCCGTGGCAGGACCTGTACCGCGCCTGCCGAGAACTCGGGTGACCGACGTCCACGTCCTGGGGATCCGCCACCACGGGCCGGGGTCGGCGCGGGCGGTGCGCGCCGCGTTGGACGAGTTGGACCCGGAGCTGGTGCTGATCGAGGGTCCGCCGGAGCTGGACGCGGTGGCACCGCTGGCGGCCGAGGCCGGGATGCGCCCGCCGGTCGCCGGCCTGGTCTACGCGGTCGACGACCCGGCGACGGCCGCGTTCTACCCGATGGCGGTGTTCTCCCCGGAGTGGGTGGCGCTGCGCTGGGCGTTGGACCGTGGCCGGGCTGCCCGGTTCCTCGACCTGCCGGCGGCCAACGCGCTGGTGCTCGGTGACCAGGAGCGCGACCGGTTCGACCCGATCGCCACCCTCGCCCGCGCCGCCGGCTACGACGACCCGGAGCGGTGGTGGGAGGACGCGATCGAGCTGCGCTACCACGGCCTGGAGGTGTTCGACGCGGTGCTCGACGCGATGCGCACGCTGCGCGAGGACCTGGCGGTCGACGAGGTGACCCGCCGGCGGGAGGCGGCGATGCGCCGGGTGCTGCGGGCGGCGATGCGCACGGCGAGCGGGCCGGTGGCGGTGGTCTGCGGCGCCTGGCACGCGCCGGTGCTGGTGCCGGGCACCTTCCCCACGATCGCCTCGGACAGCGCGCTGCTCAAGGGTCTGCGCTCGGCGAAGGTCGCCGCGACGTGGGTGCCGTGGACGTCCAACCGGCTGGCGAAGGTCAGCGGCTACGGCGCCGGCATCGAGTCGCCCGGCTGGTACCACCACCTGTTCACCGCGCCGGACGAGGTGGTGACCCGCTGGCTGGTGCGGGTCGCGCGGTTGTTGCGCGCGGAGCGGCTGGACGTGTCGTCGGCGTCGGTGATCGAGGCGGTCCGCCTGGCGCACGCGCTGGCCGGGCTGCGCGGGCGGCCCTTCCCCGGCCTCGCGGAGGTGTCCGAGGCGGCGCAGGCGGTGCTCTCCGGCGGTTCGCCGGTGCCGATGCGGCTGGTGGCCAGGAAGCTGCTGGTCGGTGACGTGCTGGGCCGGGTGCCGGAGCGCACGCCGATGGTGCCGCTGGCCAGGGACCTTGAGGCGACCCGCAAACGTCTGCGGATGCGGCAGAGCGCGGCCTCGGCGATCCTCGACCTCGACCTGCGGACCGAGTCGCACCTGGAGCGGTCCAAGCTGCTGCACCGGTTGCGGTTGCTGGACGTGCCGTGGGGCGAGCCGGCCGAGTCGGGCCGGACCAGGGGCACCTTCCGTGAGGCGTGGACCGTGGAGTGGCGGCCCGACCTGGAGGTGGCGCTGATCGAGGCGAGCGTGCACGGCACGACGATCCCGTCGGCGGCCACGTCGGTGGTGACCCACCGGGCGGCCGGCGCGGACGTCGGGGTGCTGGCGTCGCTGGTGGAGACCACGCTGACCGCCGATCTGCCGGACGCGTTGGGCACCGTGCTGGACGCGCTGGCCGAGCGGGCGGCCCGCCAGCACGACACGACGAGGCTGATGGCGGCGGTGGAGCCGCTGGCGCGGGTGCGCCGCTACGGCAACGTGCGGCGCGCGGACACGGAGTTGGTGCAGCGGGTGCTCGCCGGGGTGCTGACCAGGGTCGCGGTGGGTCTGCCGTCGGCGTGCGCGGCGCTGGACGACGACGCGGCGGTGACCGTGCGCGACCTGGTCGACGGGGTGCAGCGGGGGGTGGCGTTGCTCGACCAGCCGCCGCTGCGCCGGGAGTGGCAGCGGGCGTTGGGGGCGGTGGCCGAGCAGCCGGGGGTGCACGGGCTGGTGGCCGGCCGGGCGACCAGGCTGCTGTTGGACGCGGGGCTGATCGAGGTGGCCGAGGCCGGCCGGCGCCTGTCGGCGCGGCTGTCCCCGGCGGCCGACGCGGTGGACGCGGCGGGCTGGCTCGACGGGTTCCTCTCCGGCGAGGCGGCGCTGCTGGTGCACGAGCCGGAGCTGCTGGCGGTGGTCGACCGGTGGGCCTCCGGTGTGGACGGTGAGGTCTTCGACCGGCTGCTTCCGTTGCTGCGCAGGACGTTCGCCGGGTTCGCCCCGGCCGAGCGGCGTGGGATCGGCGAGCAGGTCGCCCGGTTGCGCCGGGGCGGTGGCCGGGTCACCGCCCGCGAGCCCGACCTGGACCACGACCGCGCGGCGCGGGTGCTGCCCCGCGTCCTGGAACTGTTGGGGGAACGGCCGTGACCGACGACGAGGACCACCTGCGCCGCTGGCGGCTGATCCTCGGTGGTGAGGACGCCGACGGCACCGGCGCCGAGCTGTCCGGTGTGGACATCAAGCGGGACGCGACGCTGGACGCCCTCTACGGCGAGCAGAGCCGCCGGGGCGGGCTGGGTGGGTCCTCGCCGAGGGTGGCTCGTTGGCTGGGCGACATCCGGGGCTATTTCCCGGCGTCGGTGGTCCAGGTGATGCAGCGCGACGCGATGGAGCGCCTCGGGTTGCGCCGGTTGCTGCTGGAACCGGAGCTGCTGGAGTCGGTGCAGCCGGACGTGCATCTGGTCGGCACGCTGCTCACGCTCAACCAGGCCATTCCGGAGCGTTCGCGGGAGACGGCGCGGGCGGTGGTGCGCCGGGTGGTCGACGAGCTGGAGCAGCGGCTGGCGCGGCCGACCCGCCAGGCGGTCACCGGTGCGCTGCACCGCGCGGGCCGCACCCGGCGCCCGCGTGCCGGCGACATCGACTGGCCGCGCACGATCCTGGCCAACCTCAAGCACTACCAGCCCGAACACCGCACGGTGATCCCCGAGCGGCTGGTCGGCTACGGCCGGCGGCTGCCGCAGGTGAGCCGGGAGATCGTGCTGTGCCTTGACCAGAGCGCGTCGATGGCGTCGTCGGTGGTGTACGCGGGGGTGTTCGGCGCGGTGCTGGCGTCGGTGAGGTCGTTGCGTACCAGGGTGATCGCGTTCGACACGGCGGTGGCCGACCTGACCGACGCGGTGGCCGACCCGGTCGAGTTGCTGTTCGGTGTGCAGTTGGGCGGCGGCACGGACATCAACGCGGCGTTGGCGTACTGCCAGACCCTGGTGCAGAACCCGCGCGACACGATCCTGGTGCTGATCAGCGACCTGTTCGAGGGCGGGGACGAGGAGGAGATGCTGGCCAGGGCGCGGGCGATGGTCGCCAGCGACGTCCAGGTCGTCTGCCTGCTGGCGCTGTCGGACGACGGTGCCCCAGCCTACGACCACGACAACGCGGCGGCCCTGGCGGCGATGGGCGTCCCGACGTTCGCGTGTACCCCCGACAAGTTCCCGGACCTGATCGCCGCCGCCATCCAGCGCGACGACCTCACCACGTGGGCCAGTGCCAACGACATCCAGCTGGCGGCGCCTCCCCAGTAGCGCAAGGGCAAAGTTGCTGGTCAGCGGCGGCCGTCGGTAGACAGAGATGAAGCCGAAGCCGGTCGTGAGGAGGACATGGTGACACCGAACTGGGTACGTCGCCCGAACACCAGTCCGAGCATGGTCCACGTCAGCGCGACCGCCGCCACCGGCGGCGTCGCCGAGCTGCTGGCTGGCCTGGTGCCGGCACAGATCGCGGCGGGGGTGCCAGCGGGGTGGGCGGTGATCGAGGCCGGGGAGGACTTCCACGACTTCACCCGTTACCTCGACAGGCTGCTCCACGGCCGGGCCGATTCGCTGACCAGCGAGCGTCTTGGCGAGGGCGCCAAGCCCTACCGGGAGCTGCTCGCCACCCACGCCGCCTGGCTGGCCGAGCAACTGGGCTCGGAGGACGTCGTTGTCCTGCACGACCCGGCGACCCTGGGCATGGCCCCGCCGCTGGCGGAGGCCGGGTTACGGGTGGTCTGGCACTGCCACCTGGGGACCACCGAGGAGGAGGCCTCCGGCCCGGCGGCCGTCTGGCACCACTTCCACGACGAGCTGGCCAGCCTGGACGCCGTGGTGACGACGTTGCCCGAGTACGCCCCGCAGAGCGTCCCGGCCGCGCGCCGCCACGTGTTCGCCCCGGCCGTGGACCCGTCGGCCCCCAAGAACCGCCCCCTGTCCTCCCGGGAGATCGAGACCGTGCTGGCCGAGGCCGGGCTGGCGTTGCCGGCGCAGGCGCGCACGGTCGCCCAGGTCTCCCGGTGGGACGCCCTCAAGGACATGCCCGGCGCGCTGCGCTGCCTGCCCAAGCTCCCCGCCGACGTACACCTGGTGCTGGTGGGCGACCACCCGGACTCCTCGGAGAGCCGCGCCGTACTGGACGAGGTGCGATCGTTGCGCGCCCGCCTGTCGGAACAGGACCGGTCCCGGGTGCATCTGGTGCTGACCTCGCAGGAGGATCCGCAGGCTCGCGCACTGCTGGTGAACGCGGTCCAGCGCCGAGCGGACGTGGTACTGCACAAGAGTCTGGCCGAGGGCTTCGGGCTCCCCGTCACCGAGGCGATGCTGAAGGGGAAGGCCGTGGTGGCCGGGGACGTCGGCGGACCACGCCAACAGATCTCCCCCGGCCACAACGGAGTGCTGGCAGATCCCCGGAACACCACCGCGGTGGTGGAGGCCCTGGAGATGCTGCTGGAGGACCCCATGTTGCGCCGGCGTCTGGGGAACAACGCGACCGAGTCGGTGAGCCGGCGCTACCTGATGGACCGTCTGGTGGCCGACTACCACGCCTTCGGCATCTCCGGCCAACTGGCCATCGCCGCCTGACACAGCAAGACGAAAGACGCGAGGCACGGAACGACCGGGTAGAAACGGCCACACCGCCGCCGACCCGGGAGTTCCGATGCCGACACCAACCTGGGAAACACCCCCAGGCCCGACCCGCCTCACCCACATCTCCACCACGACCCACGGCGACGGCATCGCCGAAACCCTCCGGGCCCTCACCAGGACCTCACCCTCGGCGTGGGCGACGATCACCGCCGACAGCGAGTTCCACACCTTCACCGGCTACCTGCACCAGCTCCTCCACGGCTCGGCCGACCCGATGACCGACGACTGGCTGACCCGCTCCGCCCCGCACTACCGGGCCACGCTCGCCCCGTACGCCCACTGGCTCACCACCCAGCTCGCCCCGGGCGACACGGTGGTCCTGCACGGTATCCAGACCCTCGGCCTGGCCCCGGTCCTGTCCGCCGCCGGTCTGCGCACGGCCTGGCACTGCCACGCGGGCACCACCGAGGAGGACGCCTCGGGCCCGGCCGCCGTGTGGCGGATGTTCCACGACGACCTGGCCAGCGTCGACCTTGTTCTCAGCACGTTGCCGGAGTACGCCCCGAAGACGGTTCCGATGGCCCGGCGGCGGGTGATCTCCCCGGCGGTGGATCCGCACTCGTTGCGCAACCGGCCGCTGTCGACCGACGAGCAGGACACGCTGCTCGCCGAACTGGGGCTCACGCTCGACCAGGGCCTGGTCGAGCAGGACCGTCCGCTGCCGGCCGAGGCGCCGATGGTCCTGCAACTGGCGCGCTGGCAGCGGCTCAAGGACATGCGGGGTGTCCTGCGCGCCTTTCCCGCGCTCCCGCCGCACGCCCATCTCGTTCTGGCGGGCAACGATCCCGACGAGTTGCCCGACGACCCGGACGGCTGGTCGGTGTACGAGGAGGTGCGTGAGCTGCGGGCGCAGCTGCCGGTCGACATCCGGCGCCGGGTGCACCTGGCCTTGCTGTCCACTCAGGACCCCGTGCGTTCGGCGCTGACCGTGAACGCGCTTCAGCGCCGCGCGGACATCGTGTTGCAGAAGAGTGTCGCCGAGGGGTTCGGGTTGGCGGTGACCGAGGCGATGCTCAAGGGGCGCGCGGTCGTGGCCGCCGACGTCGGCGGGCTGCGCCAGCAGATCTCTCCTGGCCACAGTGGACTGCTGGTGGATCCGCACGACGTCAACGCCCTGGCGTCGGCGGTCGGCACGTTGCTCGACGACCCGTTGTTGCGGCGCCGGTTGGGGCGCGGGGCCGCCGAGTCGGTCACCCGCCGCTATCTCATGCCCCGTCTGGTCGCCGACTACGGCAGGCTGACGCCGTCGCGGTCCAGTCGCGAGGTCGCCTGAACCCGCACCGGGCCGGTCTCGGGTTCGCGGCGTTCGGCGAGCCAGGCACGGTAGCCGGCGGCCGACGCCGACTGGGTCGAGTAGCTCTCGCTCAGCTCGTAGCGGTAGCGGCGGAACGACTCGCCGTTGGGGTCGTAGCGCAGGGCGATGTGCTGGCCGTCGGCCAGCAGCGGTTCGGTCAGCAGCCAGGGGGCCAGGTAGACGGGCCGGTCGCGGTCGGTGGCGGCGTCGGTCCAGCCGGAGGTGATCACCAGCGGCACGCCGGGCGTGTCCGGTGGGACCAGGGTGAGACCGGTGGCCCTGGCGGCGACCCGCACGGCGGCGGCGGCCTCGACGCCGCGCGGTGAGCTGTCGGTGATCAGCGCCGCCCGGTCGGCCTCGACGGCGTCGACCAGGTCGACCAGGGCGGCCGCGTCGATCGGGTCCAGGCCGTCCGACGGGCAGGGTTCGCCGCCGGTGGCCGTGCCGGCGACGAGCATGCGGCCCAGCAGCGCGCTCGCGCACTCGGGGCCGTCGGCGCCGGCCAGGACCGGCGAGGACCGGCCGGTGTCGCCGGTGGTGGTGAAGAACGTCGCGGTGGCCGCGCCGGAGCGGACCCACAGGTCGCTGCGGCCGGGCGGCAGGTCGACGCTGACCCAGCCACCGGTGGTCCCGGCCCTGGGCCAGACGGGTTGGTGGGCCCCGGCACTCAGGCCGACGGAAGCGTCCGGGTCGTCGACGTGCACCAGGTTCCAGCCGGGCAGGTTGGGCACCACGGTCACGTCGACCACCCGCCCGCCGACCTCCAGGCGCACGGCGTTCGCCACGCCGGGGGTCGGTTCGGGGCGCCGCAGGGTGACCGCCTGCGCGGTGCCGGCCAGCATGGCCATCGCCAGCAGCGCGGCGCCCACGCGCAGGGCGGCGCTCGCCCACCGGCCCCGGGGCGCGGCGACGGCGAACCACACCAGCGCGACCAGGCCCAACAGCACGCCGGTGTGCAGTACGACCGAGGTGCGGACGTCACCGGCGCCGGTCAGCCACGCGAGCGCGAGCTGGACGAGCGCGAGAACGGCCACCGCGGCGAACACCAGAGGTGCCGCGCGGCGGCCGAACCCGACGGCGGGGGCGAACCGCTCGTCCCGGGACAGGACGAGGTAGATCGGGGCGGCCAGGGCGGCCAGCAGCAGCGGCACGACCTGGTCGGGCAGGTTCAGGCCGCCGGAGACCAGCAGCTGCATGGTCGCCGCGGAGCTGGCCAGGACGGTGACCGCGACCCTGGCGAACCGGGTCGGCTCACCGAGGAAGCCGCGCAGCAGCGCGAACGCGGACACCGCCGCGACCGCGGCGAGCAGCACCACCCGCAACAGCAGGGAGCCGATACCGTCCCCGAGGTCCAGGTGGGCGTGCCCGCCGCCCGCCGCCAGCACCGGTCAGGCCGCGGCGCCGGCCGGAACCCGCTGGCTCACGGCACAGGTGCAGGTCATCAGCGCGCGCTCGGCCGGCTTGGGCCACAGGTGCTTGATCATCCCGACGACCATCGGGACGAACACGATCGCGTTGTAGAACAGGTGCAGCTCCACCCGGGGGAAGACCAGCTGGGCGATGCTCGTCGGCACCGGCTTGCCCATCAGGTTCGCGCCGGTCAGCGCCTGCAGCAGCAGGAGCAGGTGCTCGAAGTGGTGCCACACCTGGATCCACATGGCGATGTTCCACCAGGTCCGCGAGCCGCCGACGAACCCGTGGCGCAACACCACGAACCCGACGAGCATGAAGATCGCGAAACCGTAGTGCAGCCACTCGGAGGTGACCAGCCACGGGAAGACCAGGCCGAGGACCCCGCCGGCCTGCGGGCGCGGCCAGCCGGAGACGTAGATCTGCCAGGCCTGGGCGAGGTGCTCGGCCCAGTGCGCGACCACGATGAACGTGAACGCGTAGAGCATGAGCTTGTGGTACCGGGTGTTGAGCGAACCACCTGGTCCGAGCAACCGCTGATGATCCTGCTGGACGGCCGCGTTGGCGGGCATCACGACTCCTCGCTGTCGAAGACGGAACACTCGCTCCTGGGTCCCCATCCTGCTGGACGGCCCTCAGTCACGGGAAGGCCGAGGCGCTTCCAGATCTGGCAGACCGAACATCGAGACGAACTCCTCCATGACGGCCGCACCACCGGTGACGGTGACGGTGCCGGTCGCCATGGCCTCGGCGACGGTCATCCGGCGGGTCACCATGTCCTTGAGGTACGGGCCGGGAGCGATCATGACGGCGCCGGGCAGGCGGCCCCGGCCGGTCTCGATGTGGCCGTCCTCGATCACCGCGTTGATGACGATGTCACCGAAGTGCAGTTCGTAGGAGGCGGAGCGGCCGGCGGCGGCGTCGGCGATGAACATCGCCCGCATGGCCACCATCATCGAGTCCTCGGTGATGATGTCCTCGGGACGGGGGTCGTTGAGCATGGCCGAGCCCCAGCGGCCCATCGCCAGCAGCGGCCCCTCCAGTTCCCGGCCGTACCTGGTCAGCTTGTACTGTGGGTTACCGGAGGTGTCACTGGTGCCGGCCTTCTCGACGATCCCGCAGTAGCCCATTTCGCGCAGCCGCATGGACAGCAGGTTCTCCGGCACACCCGGCAGGCCCTTGGCCAGCTCGGATGTGGATTTCGCACTTACCAGAAGGTCCCGTACAATCAACATGCCCCAGCGCTCCCCCACCGCCTCGATGGCGCGGGAAAGGCCGCAGTACTGCCCGTAAGTTCCTCTGGCGACGCCCTGCAACTCCGACACGACCGTGTCGAGGCTTCGCGGATCGGCACCGTTCGTGGTGAGCGAGAAAGTATCGCCGGAGATGGTCAGGCCATCCCCGTCCATGACGACTTTCCACCCGGAGTCCGTCATACCAGCGGTCCCCTCTCTCAACCTGTGCCAAAGGGCGTCTTACCAGGTAGCGGCGCTGCGCCAGGTGGGCAACAGGCTCGACTCGTGCGAGTTCAATGGTCTGCCTCGAGCGGATCGAGACGCATCTTCCGGTTTGCGCTGCGGCACCGGTTCGGGCATCGGGAGCGATTGGTGTCGTCCATTTGCCGCAAACTGGACGGAATGTTCCCGCGCATGAGACACTTGGCAACTCATGTACCACCCGGTCAAGCACTAGGATGACGGTGTTGTATCGGGTCGAAATGACGTGTGGCACAGCATCGGGCGAGTTGCACACCTAGGCTTGGAGGGGGACATGTGCTCGCACTGCGCCTACTCGGCCCCCTGGAGCTGACCTACGACGGCGCGGTCTGCGACATCGGGGGAACCAGGCAGCGGGTCGTGCTGGCCATGCTCGCCCTCAACGCCAACCGGGTCACCCCCATCGACCAGCTCATCGACGCGGTGTGGGACACCGAGCCGCCGACCACCGCACGGGCCCAGATCCAGATCTGCATCTCGGCCCTGCGCCGCATCCTGAGCACCGCCGGCGGCACCACCAAGATCCGCACCCGCGCCCCCGGCTACCTGCTGGAGATCGCCGAGTCCGACCTGGACACCGCCCAGTTCGCCGGCCTGGTCACCTCCGCGCGCGCCCACGTGGACGCCGGCCGGATGTCCGAGGCCGTCGCCACGCTGCGCAGCGCGCTGGCGCTGTGGCGCGGCTTCGCGCTGGCCGGACTCCAGTCCGAGCTGGTGCGCCGGGGCGCTGCCCAGCTGGAGGACGAGCGACTGGCCGCGATCATGGAACGGATCCGGCTCGACCTGACGCTCGGCCGCCACGAGGAGATCGTCGGCGAGCTGTTCGCGCTGGTCAAGGAACATCCGCTGCGCGAGCGGCTCTACGAGTTCCTCATGCTGGCGCTCTACCGCTCCGGCCGCCAGGCCGAGGCGCTGGAGGTCTGCCGGCGGGCCCGCGCCACCATGATGGAGGAGCTGGGGATCGAGCTCGGCCAGGGCGTGCGCCGGCTGGAGACCGCGATCCTCAACAGCGACCCCGAGCTGGACATCGCCCCGTCCAACCCGCCGCCGGCCGCGCGCGCCACCCCGGCCGCCGCCCAGGCCGAACAGCAGTTCGTGGTGCCGCGCCGGTTACCCGCCAGCATCGCCGACTTCACCGGCCGCCAGGTCCAGCTCTCGGAGATCACCCGGGTCCTCAGCGACGAGGACGACAGCGAGGACCGCTACGGGATGCGGGTTGTCGCCATCTCCGGCAAGGGCGGCGTCGGCAAGTCCACCCTGGCGCTGCGCGCGGCGCACGAACTGCGCGACATCTATCCCGACGGCCACCTCTACGGCGACCTGGAGTCCCCCAACAGCCAGGAGCGGGTGCGCGGCATGCTCGCCAGGTTCCTGCGCGCGCTGGGCGTGGACGGCAACGCGATCCCCGACGACGAGGAGGAGCGCGCCGACCTCTACCGCAGCCGGATGGCCAGCCGGCGGGTGCTGGTGGTGCTCGACGGCGCGACCAACGAGGACCAGGTCATCCCGCTGCTGCCGGCCGGGCCGGGCTGCGCGGTCATCGTCACCAGCCGCGCGCCGCTGTCCGGGCTGCCCGGCGCGCACACCGTCGACATCGACGTGTTCGACGTCGACCGCTCGCTGGAGATGCTCGGCAAGATCATCGGCGCGAACCGGCTGGAGACCGAGCGGGACGCGGCCGTGGAGCTGGTCACGCTCTGCGGCGGGCTCCCGCTGGCCATCCGGATCGCCGGCGCCCGGCTGGCCTCACGCCCGCACTGGCGCATCGACGTGCTGGCCGCGCGGCTGCGCAACGGCGTGCGCCGGCTCGACGAGCTGTCCTACCGGGGCCTGGTGCTGCGGTCCAACATCGGCCTGAGCTACCGCTCGCTCACCCCGGTCGCGCGCAGCCTGTTCCGCCGCTTCTCGCTGATCTCCACCGCCGACTTCCCGGCCTGGACCTCGGCCGCGCTGCTCGACATCGACCCGTTCGACGCCTACGAGGTGCTGGAGAGCCTGGTCGAGGCCCAGCTGCTGGACACCGTGCAGTACCCGGGCGAGAAGCTGCGCTACCGCTTCCACGACCTGATCCGCGACTTCGCCATCGAACGGCTCCAGGACGAGGAGACCGACACCGAGCGCAACGTGGTGGTCCGCCGGCTGCTCGGCGCGTGGCTGGCCAGGGTCGACCAGGCGCACCGCAAGGAGTACGGCGGGGACTACACGATCCTGCACGGCGACGCGCCGCGCTGGGACGGCGCCCGCGAGCTGGAGGACCTGGACGAGATCGGCGACCAGATCGCCTGGCTGGAGGCCGAGCGCCGCTCGCTGGTGACCGCCGTGCACCTGGCCGCCGACTACGGGCTGTCCGAGGCGTGCTGGGACATCGCCCTCACCTCGGTGACCCTGTTCGAGGTCAAGGGCCACTTCGACGACTGGCGGGAGACCGCCGACCGGGCCCTGGCCGCCGCCGAGGCGGCCGGCGACCGGCGCGGGCAGGCCGCGACGCTCTACTCCCTCGGGGCGATGAACTCGTTGCAGACCCGCCTGGCCGAGGCCGAACGCTGCTACGCCGCCGCGCTGGAGATCTTCACCGAGATCGGCGACGAGCACGGCGCCGCGCTGGTGCTGCGCGGCGAGGCGACCGTGGACCGGATGCGGGCGCGGGGGGCCGACATGCTGCGCCGCTACGAGGAGGCCCTGGCGAAGATGCGCGCGGTCGGCGACCGGGTCGGCGAGGCGCACATCCTGCAGAACCTGGCCAAGGTGAAGATCGACGAGGGTGAGACCGAGGAGGCCTCGGCGATGCTGGAGACCTCGCTGACCCGCTTCCGCCAGGCCGGCTACCTGCGCGGCGAGGCGCAGGCGCTGAGCCGGTTCGCCGAGCTGCACCTGTACACCAACCAGCTCGACCAGGCCCACCAGGAACTCAACCGCGTGCTGCTGATCGTGCGCAACATCGGCGACCGCATCGGCGAGGCCTACGCGCTCTACCGGCTGGGCGTGGTGCGCCAGCGCACCGGGCGGCTGGACAACGCCGAGACCACGTTGCAGCACGCGTTGTCGCTGGCCCAACAGGTCGGCGACCGCATGGTGGCCGGGATGGCGCACTATGCGGTCGCCGAGATCGCCCTGGCGCGGGGCAAGGCCGAAACCGGCGCTGACCACGTCGCGGCGGCGCACGAACTGTTCGTCGAGCTGGGGTCGACGGTCTGGCACGCCAAGACACTGATCCTGCGCTCGGACATCCATCAGGGTGACGGCGCTGACGAAATGGCGACCCAGGATCTGCGTCAGGCCATCGAGCTGCTCAGCACGGTGAGCTCCGTCGAGGCCATGCGACTGCGCGAGGAACTCGAGCGCAATCGCGGCAGTGCGATTTATCGCTGAATTCGGGTCACCGGTGACCTGACCGCCCTCACGACAACGGCCGGGTCACCCACCACATTCACGTCCGAACTATCGCGTCAGTTCGACATCAGGCACGGGGTGGGCGACTGCCAGCTGCAGTCGGCGGTGGCCGTGCCGGCACCGAGGAGGAGCACCGCGAGGCCGAAGAACAGCGAGACGATGGCGACGGCGATCTTGCGAAGAGCAGACATGGCTGTGCCTCCGAGACTGTGTTTGGTGATTTTCGTTTGGCGGGAACCCCGCTCGAGAACCACTCAACGCTCGCTCGCCTTTGGTTGACATTCGATGGATTTAAGAACCGCTATCGCCCGGCGATAGCGGACCGATAGACGCTCGGAAGCCCGCTCCGCGAGATTGACGACATGACTCGCGCAGGCGAAGGACTTCCGAGATGACCGAGGCCCTGCTCCGGCTTCGCGCACACGAGGTGTGGAGCGCGCTGGAGATCATCGACCCGGTCGCGGTGCTCGCGGAGGACCTCATCGGGCGCACGGTCGGGCGCTTCGGACGCCTCTATCGCACCCGCGGCCGGCTGATCGCCTGGGAGGGCGCCGGGCGCAACGGCAGCGAGCTCGTCCTGCTCGAACACCCCGACGCCGTGCCGTGCCTGCTGCCCGCGCAGAGCCTGCGTGACGCGCTGGCCGCCGCGCTCACCGCCGTCGCCGCCCGCGAGCTGCTGGTCGGCGGCGCGGTCACCGTCGGCATGCTCGGCTCGGCCGACACCGTCCAGACCCAGCTGTCGGTCATCGCCAGGAACGTGCCCGACATCAGCCACGTCGCGCTGTGCCTGGCCGACGGCCGCACCATCGAACGCAAGCTGCTCGACCAGCTGGAGCTCACCAGCATCGGCCTGTCGGTCGTGCCGACGCTGGCCGAGGCCGTGTTCGGCGCCAACCTGGTGGTCGCCACCAACCACAGCGCCGCCCACCAGGACGTCTCCGAGCTGCGGCTCGACCAGCTCGCCCGGGGGGCCGTGCTGGTCAACACCACCGGCAAGGACCTGCCGGCGCAGGTGGTCGACCAGGTCGACGGCGTGTTCGTCGACGAGTTCGACCTGATCGACGACCACCGCGACCGGCGCGTGGTCGCCACCCATCTCGCCGAGCCGACCACCGAGTCGGCCAACCTGCACGGCGGTGCCGGACCACGGATCTCCGCCGACCTCGCCCAGTTGCTCACCGGCCGGCACACCGGCCGCCGCCAAGGCGACGACGTCCTGCTGGTCGAGCTTCTCGGCGCACACGAGCTGCACGCGGAGCTGGCCTACCGGATCTACGAGGGCGCCCGGCGCACCGGTCTCGGTGAGCGGATCTCCACCTGAGACGACCTATGTGTGCGCCGGCGGGCGCACGGACTGGGAGAGGGTCATGGCGAGGCAGAGCGGGACACACCGACCGGCTGGCGGCAACGGCGGCCAGCAGACCTGCCACAGCCGGCTGCACAAGTCGGGTGAGGCGGCGCCGCTGGTGCCGGGCCTGTGCCTGTGCGCGGCCTGCCGCGAGACCGTCGAGAAGACGCTGATCGAGCTGCCGACCCTGTTCGACCTGTCCACCGGTGACCTGGATCTGCGCCCCAAGGGCATGCGGGAGCGGGTCAGTGGTCACCGGCCGCGCGGGATCATCCTGCGCGAGGCGGTCGTGTCGGTCCGCTCGGAGATCCTCGGTGTGTTGGCCGCCTGGTGTGGGCTGGTGACCACCGAACGCGGGGTCGACGGCCCGGACGAGCTGTCCATCCGCAAGCTGGTCGGCTTCCTCGCCATCCACCTGCACTGGCTCTGCCAGCACCCGGCCGCCCCGGACATGGTCGACGAGCTGACCGACCTGTCGACCGCGGTCGACGCCGCGCTGCGCCCGGAAACCGGTTTCCGGGTCGCCGTCGGCACCTGCCTGCACGAGGAGTGCGGGCGCCCGGTGCACGCCGAGGCCCACCGCGAGGGCGCCCAGCCCTACGAGGTCTCCTGCGAGGCCGGGCACGTGTGGGCGCCGGAGCACTGGCTGGCCCTGCGCGGAAAGCCGTCCACCAACGGCACGAACGGCACCAACGGCACGACCCCGAACGGCACCAACGGGTCCAACGGCAACGGCGCCACCCACGCCAGGTCCGATGGCCCCACCACCCACCACGACGACAGCGCGCCCACCAACGGCAACGGCAGTGTCAACGGCACCGTCAACGGAACTGCCAACGGCACGGGGCACGCGAACGGCAACGGCGCATCACCGCGCCCGGAGAAGGCGGAATGAACCACCTACCTCAGGAGACCTCGCGCCGGGCACGGACGACCGTGCCCACGCAACTCGCCGCGCTCGCCGCGGGAGTCACCGAGGCCACCATCCGCAAGTGGGCGAGCCGAGGCAAGCTCACCCGCCACGGACGCCCCGGGCGCGCGGAGTATGATCTTGAGGAGCTCTACGAGCTGGTCGTCGAGTCCAGGAGACGAAACACCGTGCGATAAGCTCCTGGCTCCGTTTTCCGCACGGCATTCACGGATGCCGGCGATTCTCCTTTTACCACCCTTTTCCGGGTGGAGTGGCACATCATCCCATGGTGCGCTCGACACACGGTCGAAGCGTGCTTGACACGCCCTCCAGGATCTGTCACGCTTTTCTCGGGATTCGCGCGCCCTGAGAAAGTCCAAGCAAACACAGACCACGACGAAATGCCCATCCTCCAGGTGTGGAGGGTGGGCATTTTGCCATGCAACGGACCACCCAGCAAAGGTTTCGTCATGCGAGTTGAGATCAAGGTTCTCGGCCCCCTGGAGGTCTCCGTCGGAGGAGTGTCGATCGTGCCCACGGCGAGCAAGCCGAGCCAGGTGCTCGCGATGCTCGCCCTCAACGCCGGACACGTCGTCACCACGGCGGCGCTCACCGAGGAGATCTGGGACTACCAACCGCCGCGCAGCGGCGTCCCGACCCTGCACACCTACATCCTGAAGTTGCGCCGCAAGCTCCAGCAGGCGCTGACCGGCGAGAACGACGTCGGCTCGAAGGACATCCTCATCACCCGCCGCTCCGGCTACCTGCTCAACGTCGCCTCCAGCGACGTCGACGCGGTGCGCTACGACCGGCTCTCGGCCGCCGGCCACAAGGCGGTCAACGAGGGTGACCACGAGACCGCGTCCCGAACGCTCGGTGAGGCACTGCGGCTGTGGCGCGGCCCGGCCCTGGCCGACGTGCCGACCGGCCCGCAGCTGGCGATCGAGGCGATGCGGTTGGAGGAGAACCGCCTCGGCGACCTTCATCTGCGGATCGAGGCGGACCTGCGTCTTGGCCGCCACCACCAGCTGCTCGGTGAACTGGCGACCCTGTGCGCCAGGCACCCGCTGATGGAGAACTTCGCAACCCAGCACATGGTCGCGCTCTACCGCTCCGGCCGCCAGAGCCAGGCGCTGGAGGCCTTCCGGCGATTAAGGACCGCCATGGTGGAGCAGCTCGGCGTCGAGCCCTCGACGCGCGTGCGCCAGCTCCACCACGGAATCCTGACCGGACGAGCCGACCTCGACGACCCGAACTTCGTGTTCAACAGCTGATCACGGCGAGGGGGCACACGGCGTCTACCGGGAGCGCGTTCTCGGTAGGCGCCAGCCACGTCGTGATCGTGGCGCTCACTGTAGGCCATTCGGGCGCCCGCGATTTCTCACAGAGTGCGCACTTGATCGTTTTCTGAAACGCCGGGTTCAGTCATCCAGCAGGCGGTTCAGCCCGGCGTAGCCGGTCTCCTTGAGCCGCTTGCCGGACTCGGCGAAGTAGTCCGGTCCCGCGCTGATCCCGTGCCCCTCGACCATCCGGTTCATGAAGTTGAACAACGCGCACACCATCACCGCGTAGTGCAGTGCGCTGTCGTCCCAGCCGGCCGCCCGCACCGCCTCGGCGTCCTCGGGCGTCAGGGCGGAGGGCGTGCGGGTGAGCTTGCCGACGTACCGCAGCACCGGCCGCAGCGTGTCCCCGACCGGCGCGGCGTCCAGGTCGGCGAGCGCGGCGGGGATCGCGCCCTGCTCGATGCCGCACACCTCGGCGGTGACCGTGTGCACGCCGTGGCAGTAGTCGCAGGAGTTGACGCCGGAGACGTAGGCGGCGATCAGCTCCCGCTCGGCCACCGAGAACGGCGCCGGACCACGCATCAGGACCTCGTGGTAGTCCAGCAGCGGCCGCGACGTGTCCGGGAACCGCCTGAAGACGTCCATCAGAACCGGGTTCTCAGGAAGGGAGTTCAGGAAAGACACCGTGTTCCTCCGCCGTTCGAGTGATCTCGGCACACCGCAACCAGCACACCACCAGGTACAGCCGCTGCGCCGGGCTCCCGGCGATCCCGGTGATCTCGGCGCTCGCCGCGGCCAACTGCTGGCGCAGTGACGCCGACCGGACGCCGGGAACGACCCCGGCCAGCGCCGCGTGTGCCACGCGCCAGCGCGCCGCCCCGGCGCGCAACGCGTCGGCCAGCGCCAGGTCGCCGCCCGCGTCGTGGCGCAGCTGGTCGACGACCAGCGTCACCTCCGCCGGGCCGGCGTCGCCGCGCAGGCACGCCACGCCCAGCCCGGCCAGCAGCCGCTCCGGGCCAAGGCCCATCAGCAGTACACCGATCTCGGTCTCCGCGTCGTCGTCCACCGAGGGAAGGGAGAACACCGTGTCGTACGGCTCAGTTCCGCGCACCGGCACCCTCCCGCGTCCTGGCGGCGGCGATCACGCCGGCGATCCGCGCCGTGGCCACCCGGTGGCCGTCGATGTTGCGGGACGCCGGTCCCAGGACCATCGCCGCGGCCGCGCCGGCCGCGAACACCCGTGGTGCGCGGCGGAAGGCCAGCGTGCGCTCGTCGAGGTCGGGCCAGCCGTCGCGGGCGCCGACCAGTTCGTCTGGCAGCAGGCCGGTGCCGATCGAGGGGACCGTGCCGAGCGCGAGGGTGATCCGGTCGCCGGTCACCACCTCGCCCCGGTCCAGCTCGACGCACTTGTCCGACACCGCGTGGATCTCCCGGCCCCGGTGCACGGTCAGCCGCCCGTCGGCCTCCGCCGCCTCCAGCAGCGGCCGGAACTCGAACATCACCGATGCCCGCCGCTGGGCGGCCATCAGCGCCAGGCGCTCCGCCCACGGCGCAGGACCCCGGTGCCCGTCGAACCGCGAGCGGCCCTCGGCCCGGAAGAACGACGCGTTGACGTCCGAGCACTGGTAGCGCTCGGAGTCCTTGCGCAGCACCCAGTCCACCCGCGTGCCGGAGTCCAGCGCGTTGCGGATCAGGTGCGCGGCGGTCAGCCCGGCGCCGACGACGATCTGCCGGTCCGGTGGCTCACCGGCCGGCTCGTCCCAGTAGTCGACCCCGGCCGGCGGACCGCCGGTCCACCAGTGGTCCGGCGCGTCCCGGCGCTCCTCGCCCAGGCACAGCACGACGTGCCGCGCCTGGACGGTGAAGTCCGTGCCGCGCACCAGGACCCGGTCCTCGCCGACGTCCAGCCGGCTGACCTCGCCGCGCCAGAGCCGTTGCGGCACCTGGTGGATCGCCGAGGTGTGCCGGCAGTAGGCCTCGAACACGTCGACCGGGACGACCGAGCGGTGCCCGGCCTGCGACATCCGGATCTCCCGCCGTTCCACGGGGGTCAGCAGCGACCAGTGCAGCCGCGCGAAGTCCCGCAGCTCGCAGTCGCGGTAGCCCTCGACGCCGGGGTGGTGTTCGTAGGGCGACCGCAGCACCCGCTGGTCGAGCCGGTCGATCCGCGCCAGGAACCGGGAGACCGGCTCGCCGTCGCGGTCGATGACCACCACGTCCGGCACACCGACGTGCCACAGCGCCGTGGCCACCGCGAGCCCCGCCGGGCCGGCGCCGACGATGACGACGTCGGCGATCTCCGGCGGCCAGCGCGGCGGGTCAGGGAGGGTGGCCGCCGGATAGCGCGGCCAGTCCCGGTGGCGGGGCGAATCGAGCAGGTGGGGATGGGGGACGAACGTGGTCACCCGATGACCGTGACCGGAACGATCACCTCGATGACCGGACGCTGCGGCATACCGTTGGAGATCATCTCCTGCAGCAGGTCCTCGGACTTCTCGGCACTGTCGGCCGACACCGGGCTGTACCGGGCGTGGGCGTAGGCCGGGCGCCGGCCCTCGGACTCGATCTCGAAGACCTTCAGCACGGCCTCGCCCGGCCGAACCTCACCGTCGTAGAAGGTGAGCCGCCGCTGGTCGGGGGTGAGGAAGGTCTTGCGGAACTGGCGGGACATGACCATCGTCTCGCCGCCGTCCACGAAGACCGTGTCCTCGTCCGTGGTGACCTGCATGGCGACCCACACCTGGTCGGTCAGGTTGGTCTCGGACTTGATGATCTGCCACCGGCCCGGTTCCGGGAGGTTGATCGACACCGAGACGTCGTAGTCGACGGCGTCGATCGCCCCCGAGATCATCAGCACCCGGCGTCGCACGTCGGCGACGCCGGCCATCTGGATGTCCCTGGCGCGCACCCGCCCCGCGACGTCCAGGCCTGGAACCTCCAGTGAAGACATTCGCTACCTCCAAACAAGAACAACGACAGACCGCGTTGAGCCCCTGATCAGAAAGCCTCAACCAGCGTGACATACGCAGGGCGGGTCCTCAATGCTCCATCCGCCGCTCATGCCGCCGGACGGGCGACGCTGTTCGTCACCGCCTTGGGCAGCGGTGCACCGTAAGTAACGTCGACGCCGCGGTCCCGCGCCGCCGCGACGATGCCCGGGATCGCCCGCTCGGCCAGCGCGGCGATGGTCAGCGCCGGGTTGACCGTCAGCGCGGTCGGCACCGCGGAACCGTCGGTGACGAAGATGCCGGGGTGGCCGCGCAGCTCGTGGCGGTCGTCGAGGGCCGAGGTCGCCGGGTCGTCCCCGATGCGGCAGGAGGAGAGGGGGTGCACGGTGTAGGCACCGACCACGTCGTTGGTCCACGGCATGACCGTCGCCAGGCCGTCCTTCTCCAGGATCTCCTTGACCTTGGCGTCGGCCTGGGCCCAGCCCCGCAGCGTGTTGGGGGTCGGGTCGTAGCGCAGCGGACCACGGCCGAGCATCTGCTGGGAGATACGGAAGGAGTTGCCGGTGGGCGGCGGGGCGCCGAACACGCCCTCGTTGTCGTCCTCGGTCATCAGGAAGATCGTCAGCCACGACTTCCAGCGGCGCAGCAGTTCCTTCTTCTCGCGGCCGAACCAGCTCGGCCCGGTGGCGTCCTGGACCTGGGTGAGGATCGTGCCGAGGCCGGGCGGGAAGAACAGTTGCTCCATGGAGAACCGGTCGTACTCCGGCAGGCCGGCGTCCAGGAAGTCCCAGCACGCGACGACCGGGCCCTTGCCGATCTGGTAGGCCTCGTAGGCCTTCCCGTTCGGCCGGCGGATGCCGAGCAGCTCGGCGGCCCGCTCCTCGTTGATGACCGCGTTGTTGAGCCGCTCGCCGTTGCCGGAGAAGTAGCGGCCGACCGCGTGCGGCATCGTGCCGAGGGTCTCCTCGGAGCGTTGCAGGATCGGCGGGGTCGCGCCGGCACCGGCGGCCACGATGACGATCTTGGCGTCGATCTCGCCGGAGCCGGTGGCCACCCGGTAGTCGACGTCGTCGAGGGTGTTGTAGTGCACCCGGTAGCGGCCGTCGCCGGCGTGCGAGATCTTCTGGACCTCGTGCAGCGGACGGATCTCGGCGCCGTGCTGCAACGCGGCCGGCAGGTAGTTCAGCAGCAGTGACTGCTTGGCGTCGAACCGGCAGCCGGCCATCATCCAGTTGCAGTTGGTGCACCGGCTGGCGTCCACGCCGACCGGGACCGGGTTGGCGGTGTGCCCACTGTGGTTGCACGCCGCGGCCCACAGCCCGCCCGAGTAGGTGATGTCGCCCCAGTCCTGCTGGGTCACCGGCAGCACCTCGGAAACCCTGTCGTACCAAGGGTTGAGCGCCTCACGGCTGATCGCGGCCGGCCACACCCGGCGCCCGATCGAGCCCTGCCTGTCGAAGACGAACCCCGGGGCCCGGGGCAGGGCGGCGAAGTAGACCACCGAGCCACCGCCGACGCAGTTGCCGCCGAGCAGGCTCATCCCGTCGCCGGCGACGAAGTCGAAGGCCCTGGTGTAGGAGGAACCGAGGAGGTAGTCGTGGTCGAAGTCCTTGGCGGACAACCATGGGCCGCGTTCGAGGACGGTCACCTTCGCGCCGCCGGCGGCCAGGTGGTAGGCGGCGATGGAGCCGCCGAACCCGCTGCCGATGATCAGGACGTCGGTGCTTTCCGTGGTCATTCGGGGCTCCCCGATTCGGTCGTGTTCGGGTGGCGCTTGGCGAGTTCCCGGTTGTAGCCGAAGTCCGGGAACCGCCACAGGCCGTCGGAGTCCGGCTTGGCGTAGCCCAGGGTGAGCAGGCTGGGAACACCTTCGGCCAGCACGTCCTCGGTCGGCCGGTGGGGAACGATGTCGTAGGCCATGTTGCTGAACATCACCAGCACGATCCAGCCGTCACGCTCCGGGTTGCCCGGGGCGGTCAGCTCGCTGATCAGCTCGGCGCGGTGCTCGTAGGGCAGCGCGACGAACGCGGGCACGTCGTCCTCCAGCGTCAGCCCGGTGCGTTCGGCGTAGGCGCCCGCGTGCGCGTTGAGCATGTCCGACAGCGGCGCGAGGCCCGCGGCCACCCCGGTCGCCGGGTCGACCAGCAGGTCAAGCGCACCGGCCGCGACGGCCCCCGGATCGTCCACGACACCGGCGATCGCCCGATCGTCGGGGAAACGTTTGACGCCCGGAACGATTGTGTCGGCGAATGCCTCCAGAGTCATTTTCTGAGATTCGTCAGAGAATATCGGGGTCGCATCCACGCGAACCTCCAACACGTCACCGAGAGAGTCGGCAGAGATTTCGACATACCGATTGTCGCAACGGCCTCCGAGGGCGGGCATCTCCATCGTTGCCGTCCTGAGCACCGGCTCTGAGCTGGGTCTACGCCACTTCTTGCGTGGACCTTCACTACTACTGACCCCTAGGTGACCCGTAGGTGGTGAGAAAATTGAGCCCATCAGGAGAACAGTTGTCAAGGCTTTCGGCCGAGCCTACCTTGGCATCGAATCGTACTCATGAGCAACCCTTACCTAAGTGGTGCCAGATAATGGGCGATGTAATCGAGAAGGCCGTCGAGCGTGTCATTTGCGCATTGCAGGAGAATCTGGGCGAACAGATCACGATGGACGACATGGCCCGCACGGCGATGTTCAGCAAGTTCCATTTCTCACGGATGTTCCTCCGGGTGACGGGCATCTCGCCCGGTCGTTTCCTGTCAGCCCTGCGCCTGCAGGAGGCCAAGCGGTTACTGCTGACGACCTCGATGACGGTGGCCGACATCAGCCACCTGGTCGGCTACAACAGCATCGGCACGTTCAGCTACCGCTTCCGGGGCAGCGTCGGCGTCTCGCCGACCGAGTACCGCCAGTGCCGGGGCATGGTCGCCCCGCTGGCCGCGCCCGAGCACGACGGCGACGCCGTGCTGCGCGGTCACGTCTGGCAGTCCCGCGGCGGGGCGCCGGGCCAGGTGGTGGTCGGACTGTTCCCCGGGCGGATCGCCCAGGGGCAGCCGGTGAGCCACGTGGTGCTCCCCGGCGCCGGTCCGTTCGAGCTGACCGGGGTGCCGGCCGGGAGCTGGCACGTGCTGGCGCACTCGGTGGACGTCGGCCACGACTCGCCGAACGCCGGTCAGCCCTACGTCGCCTCGTTCGGCCCGGTGGAGGTCTCCCCCACCGGTGGCCCGATCCGCGACATCGACATCTGGCTGCGGCCGAGGCGGATCTTCGATCCGCCGGCGCTGCTCGCCCAGCTCGACGTCGCGATGTGGGCCGCGCGCACCAGGACACGGGCTGCCGGCAGGACTGACCAGGCCGTCCTGCCGGGGGCCTGACCACTCTGCGCCCGGCGGGGTCGTTCGGGAGGTGTTCCCGAATGACCCCGCGTGAGCGTGTCAGCTGGCGATGGCGTCCGGCGCCCAGGTGTTCACCATGAAGCGGGGGTCGTCGACGATGGAGTCGCCGGTCAGGATGGCCCGGTGCAGCTGCTGGAGCCGCTGCGACGGGTCGACCCCGAGGTGGTCACGGATGTTGGCCGACATGTCGCGGTAGACCTGGAGGGCCTGACCCATCCGTCCGGAGCGGTACAGCGCGATCATGTACTGCGCCATGAAGTTCTCCATGTACGGGTGGCGTGCGCAGAGCGCGGCGAGGTCACCGAGCAGCTGGTGGTGGCGGCGCAGGTAGAGGTCGATGTCCACGCGCAGGGTGAGGTCGGTCAGCCGGCTCTCGGCCAGCCGCATCACCTCGATCTCCAGCTGCGGCCCGGCGGGGACGTCCACCAGGACCGGCCCACGCCACAGGGCGAGTGCCTCGGAGAGCAGACGTTCGGCCTCCTCGTACCTGCCGGCGGCCCCGGCGATCCGCCCGGCGGTGGCCAGTCGGCCGTACTGGACGAGATCGACGTGATCGGGGTCGATCTGCAGCACGTACCCGGTGTGCCGGGTCGCGACGATCTCGCGGGCCAGGTTCTGCTGGCCGGCGGGTAGCGCCTCGCGGATCAGCTTGCGGACCTGTAGGACGTAGGTCTGCAACGTGCCGGGGGCGCTGCGGGGCGAACCGGTGCCCCACAGCTCCTCCATCAGCGTCGTGCTCGTGACGACCCGACCGACGTTGATGGCCAACATGGCCAGCAGCTGACGCGGCTTGCTCGCCGACGGGACGACGGACCTGCCGTCGACCGTCACCTCGAGTGCGCCGAGTACCTTGATTTCAGCACGCATGCTCTACTCATTTCGCCGTGGGTATTCACGTCCCCGTTATGGCGCATTCCGTTACACGTCTCTGCACGCAGAGTACGGTGACCGCGAGCGATCACAAATCTCCTGGAATGCGCCTGAGCGGGGAAAACGGCGCGTGAGTGGCACTGGGGCACGACCGGAGAGGGGTTACGCGGCGTGCCAGGGGGCGGACTGGAGGTCGGAGAGCCGGCCGCAGGGCCCGATCCCGACGACCCCGAACGAGTCGTAGCAGTTGACCCGGATCTTCATCGCGAGGTCGTCCTTGACGATCACGAAGAACTCGTTGGGCCGGCGGTAGTCGTCCACGACCCGGTAACGGTTGAACAGCGACCGGTCGACCATGGCGAACAGCGCCTCGTAGACGACGTTGCGGCGCGCCTGGCTGGCGGTCTCGGCCCACCGCTCGATGACCTCGATCCCGGTCTCCAGCCGGAAGCAGGTGGGGTGGTTGACCTGGTTCGGTTCGTTCTGCATGACCCCTCCTGGATTCCATAACGATGTTCTGCTATTAAACATATCGGCGTTATGAAACACTGTCAAGGTGAGCACCCGGCATCAGAAGGACAGAGCACGCTCGGAGATGGTCGAGGTCGCGGCGCGACTGCTCGCCCAGGGAGACACCCTGACGGCGCGAAGACTGTGCTCGGAGATCGGCTCGTCGACCATCACGGTGTACACGCGCTTCGGCAGTATGGGCGGCGTCGTACGAGCCATCGTCCACGACGGCTTCGCCCGCCTGGCCGACATGCTCGCCCAGGTCGGGCGAACGTCGGACCCGGTGGCCGACCTGGCGCTCTACGGGCGGGTGTACCGGCACGCGGCCCTGACCAACCCGCACCTGTTCGCGGTGATGTTCGGCCGGGGCGCGGGGCGCGTGGAGGGGCGGTACGCGATGGGGCGGGTGGTGGAGTGCGTGTCCCGGTGCGTCACGGCGGGCCGGTTCCGCGAGGTTGACGCGGGGTTGTGCGCGCACCAGCTGTGGATATCGGTGCACGGGTTGGTGATGCTGGAGAACGGGGGGTACGTGGCCGGAGGGCTGGCCGAGCATCTGGTGTCGTTGCTGGTGGGCGCCGGCGACTCGTTCGAGTCCGCGTCGGAGTCGGTGCGGGTCTCCGGCGAACGGTTCGGTGCCCTTCAGTCGTCAGGCAACGGGTGACCCGAACGGGGAGAAGCGGCCGCGATCAACCACCGCGGCCGCCCCGAAAACCCTTTACTCGTAAAGAACCGCGGCGATCTCCTCGGAATCGACGTTCGTCTTGTCGTACCACCGGAACCCGGTGTCGACCGTCTTCGGCAACGACTCCCCGTCAATGGCCTTCATCGCCGCGATGACCAACTCACGACCCATGTTGACCGGGTCCTGGGTCACCGCCCCGGCCATCGCCCCGTCCCGGATGGCGTCGACCTGGGCCTTGCCGGAGTCGAACCCGACCAACTGGAGACCGGACTTGCCGCTCTCCTCGACACCCTTGATCACGCCGATGGCCGAACCCTCGTTGGACGCGTAGATCCCCACCAGATCGGGATTCGCCGAGATGATCGACTTCGTGATGTTGGCCGACTCCAGCTGGTCCCCGCCACCGTACTGCGGGTCCAGTACCTCGATGTCCGGGGCGTTGGCCGCCATCCACTCCGTGAACCCGTCCCGGCGGTCGATCCCGGAGCGGCTCGTCTGGTCGTGCACGACCATCGCGACCTTGCCCTTGTTGCCGACCAGCTCGGCCATCCGCTTGGCCGCTTCGGCCGCGGCCGCCTTGTTGTCGGTCGACACCGTGGTCAGGGGCACGTCACTGTCCACACCGGAGTCGAAGGCGATCACCGGGATGTCCTGGCTCTTGGCCTGCTGGAGCAGCGGCTCGGCGGCCTGGCTGTCGAGCGCGGCGAAGCCGATCGCGTCGGGGGACTTGGCCAGGTCGTTGGTGAGCATGTTGACCTGCTCCTCGACGTCGGCCTCGGTGGGCGGGCCGACGAAGGTCACCCTGGCGCCCTGCTTCTCGGCCTCTTCCTCAGCGCCCTTCTTCACCGCCTGCCAGAACTGGTGCTGGAAGCCCTTGGACACGATGGCGATGTACGGCTGCTCACCATCTCCACCACCGCCCCCACCGGCATCGCCGGACTCGCCGCAGGCGGTGAGTGAGACGGCCATGGCAGCGCCGGCCAGCAGCGCGCCAGCCCTGTGCATCTTCATCGATCAGGCCTCTTTCTTCCGGAGAATGTCGGTGTAGACGGCCACGAGGATCACGCAGCCGAGGATGACGCTCTGCCACTCCTGGGGAATGGACATGATCTGCAGCCCGTTGTTCAGCGTCGAGATGATCAGCGCGCCGATCAGCGTGCCCACGATCGAGCCCCGGCCGCCCGACAGTGACGTGCCGCCGATGACCACCGCCGCGATCGCCTGCAGTTCGTAGCCCATGCCGGTCGCCGGTTGGGCCGAGCCGAGCCTCGCGGAGATCATGATGCCGGCCAGGCCGATGAACAGGCCGGCGAACGCGTAGATGATGATCTTCCATTTCCGCACGTCGATGCCCGACAGTGCGGTGGCCTCCTCGTTGCTGCCGATCGAGTACGTGTACCGGCCGAGGACCGTCCTGGTCAGCAGGACCCCGGCGATGATCGCCACCACGATCAGCACCAGCACCGCGTTGGGGAGCTCGACGCCGGGAATCAGGTTGCCGGTGGAGATCTTGGTGTAGCCGGGCTCGTCGGAGAAGTAGATCGGCGCGCTGTCCGACAGCACCAGCGCCAGCCCCTCGGCCACCAGCATCATCGCCAGCGTCGCGATGAACGGTGGGATCTTCAGTACCGCGATCGCCACCCCGTTGACCAGTCCCATCAACCCTCCGAAGAGGACTGTCGCAACGAGACCGATGCCCAGCGGCAGGTCCAGCTTGACGATGAACACGCCGGACATGACCGCGCACAACGCCATCCCGGTGCCGATCGACAGGTCGATCCCACCGGTGATGATCACGAACGTGGTCCCGATCGCCAGCGTCCCGATCACCACGGTGGAGAACAGGATCACCACGAACCGGTCGTAGGTGAAGAAGTACGGGCTGGCGATGGAGAAGAACGCGAAGATCACGATCAGGCTCGCGAACGCCAGCAGCTGCTGCAGACGCCCCTTCGCCGCCGTCACGAACCCGCTGCCGAGCGACCCCCGCGCAGGCGTCCTCGTCGAGGTCATGCCCCACCCTCCCTGTCAGCCAACCGCTCGTCCGCGCCGGTCTCCGCGCCGGTTTCCGCGCCGGTCTCCGCGCCGGTCTCCGCGCCGGTCTCTGCGGGATCGAGGCCGAGCTCGACGGCGTCCCGCGCGTTCTCGTCGGGACGCAACGTCGCGAAGTGCATGATGTTCTCCTGGGTCGCCTCGTCGGCGTCGAGGACCGTGGTCACCCGGCCCTCGCTCATCACCACCACGCGGTGGGACATCCGCAGCACCTCGGGCAGCTCCGAGGAGATCATGATGATCGACTTGCCCTGCTCGGCCAGTTCGTTGAGCAGGGCGTAGATCTCCTCCTTGGCGCCGACGTCGATGCCCCGCGTCGGCTCGTCGAAGATCAGGATGTCGCAGTCACGCGCCAGCCACTTCGCGATCACGACCTTCTGCTGGTTGCCGCCGGAGAGGAACTTCGTCGTCTGGTCCACCGACGGGGTCTTGATCCGCAACGACTCGGTGTAGGAGCGGGCGGTGGCGCGCACCGCCCGGTCGTTGACGAACCCGCCCCTGGCGAAGCGGCTGCGCAGCGCGCTCAACGTCACGTTGGTCTTGACGTCCTTGTCCAGCAGCAGCCCGTAGCGCTTGCGGTCCTCAGACAGGTACCCGATGCCGTGGGCCACCGCGTCGGCCGGGTTGGCGATCCGCACCGGCCGCCCCCGCAGCGTGAGCACGCCGCCGGTCACCGCGTCGGCGCCGACGATCGCCCGCGCGGTCTCGGTGCGCCCGGCGCCCATCAGCCCGGCGAAGCCGAGGATCTCGCCGGCGCGCAGGTCGAAGGTGACGTCCTTGAGCTGGGTGGTGTTGCGCGCCGCCCGCGTCGACAGCCCGGTGACCTCCAGCAGCACCTCGCGGCCCGACCGCACGCCCTGCGGGCCGGCGTTCTCGGCCAGGGTGCGGCCGACCATCATCGAGATGATCTCGCTGGTGGTCGTGGACCCGACGTCGACGGTGTCCACGTAGTTGCCGTCGCGGATGACGGTGACCCGGTCGGCGATCCGGCGGATCTCCTCCATGCGGTGGGAGATGTAGATGGCCCCGGTGTCCGGCAGCACGAAACGTCGGATCAGTTCGTGGAGGGTGGCGACCTCGGCGTCGTTGAGCGCCGCGGTCGGCTCGTCCATGATCAGGACCTTGGGGTCGTAGGAGAGCGCCTTGGCGATCTCCACCATCTGCTGGTGGGCCACGGTCAGCTTGCCGACCACGGCGTTGGGGTCCAGCGGCAGCGACAGCCGCTCGATCAGCTCGCTGGCCCGGCGCACCAGCCGGCGCTCGTCGAGCAGCATCCCCCGGCGCGGTTCGCGGCCGAGGTAGATGTTCTGCGCGACGCTCAGGTGCGGCACCAGGTTGAACTCCTGGTGGATGATGCTGATGCCCAGCTCGGTGGCGTGCCTGGGTCCTGTGATCCGCAGCGGCTGCCCGGCCAGCGCGAACGTGCCGGAGTCCGCGGTGTGGATGCCGCTGAGCAGCTTCATCAGCGTCGACTTGCCGGCGCCGTTCTCGCCGACGAGCGCGAGCACCTCGCCGGCGCGTAACTCCAGGCGCATGTCCTCCAGCGCCCGCACGCCGGGGAAGGACTTGTTGACCCCCGCCACCTCCAGCAACGGCGGCCGGTCGGCGCTGGACTCCGTCGTCTGGGTCAGCACCCCGCCTCCCTTCGGTCGACGCCGGCGACGGGCGCACGGTATCGCCCGGCGGTGACCGGTGGTAGGACGCGGTGGGGCTCGAACCTGGCGAGCCGGAGCGCGACGATGCGAGCCACGTCGGGGAGGTTAGACATCGGATGTATTAACCGTCAAGGTTATCGCTGGCTCTGACAGCACACTGCAACGCAGTGCGCCGAGCCCGTCACCCAGCCCACAGATTCGTCAGATGTCTGCGGTGATCAGAACGCCTCCGCGCGCTCCCAGGTTCGCAGGTACGTTTCCGCGCCCCGCGTCAGGTCGTCCATGATGGCGTCCGCGTCGGACCCGGCCGCGATCCGCAGGTCGGCCAGCCAGTCGGGCAGCAGACCGTAGTGGGCCATGCCGTCGACGTTGAGGTCGTAGGTCCGCTCCCCGGTGCGCTGACGGTCCACCGTGGACCCGCCGTCGAAGGTCGGGAACGGGTACTCCAGCGGATGCGCCGCCGCGTCACCCCGCGGTGGCGGCTGGTGACCGAACCCGCCGGTGTCGAACCCGGCCCCGGTGCCGAAGTCGGCGTTCGGCCCGGCCGCGTCGCGGACCTTGCGCCACTCACCGACGAACTGGCTGGTGCCGTGACCGTACGGGCCGGCGATACCGCCGAGCGCGAGCACCCTCGGGTAGTAGCTGGGGTCCAGCCACGAGTGGCTGGACACGACACCCGGGTAGTCCCTGGCCTCCAGCACGTCCAGCGCCTGGTCCATGGCCTTGACGCCCATGTGGTCGATGTCGATCAGCATGCCTCTGGACATCATGCCGTCCATCGCGTAGCGACCCAGGTCGGTCAGGCCGTTGATGTTGCAGTGCGGCGCGCTCGGGTACACCGGCAGCGTCACCCCGGGTGGCAGCAGCGCGGCCAGCGGCCCGGCGAGGATGTCGCTCTCCACCGAGATCGTGTTGTCGTGCGCCGGCCCGGTGCAGGTTTCGGCCTCCCAGAACCGTCCGGTGGAGTAGAAGTTGGCGGCGTTGACGACCACCCCGGCGGTGCCGCCGTCGAAACGCACCCCGCACAGCGCATTGTCGAACTTGTGGCAGACGAACATCCGCCGCACGCCCAGCCCGTACAGTTCGTCGAGCCCCGCGTCGATGTCGGCCCGGTCGCACAGCGGCGTGCCGTTGCGGACCCCGCAGCCGAACGGCTGGGACACCTCCACCCCGAGCACCACCGCGAGCTTGCCCTGCTCGATCACCGTCCGCGCCTGCGCCGGATCGGTCACGATCCGGAACCAGCCGCGGCCGGGGCCGCCGTTCTGGTCGTCGATGAACCGTTCCAGCTCCCGGATGCGCTGGGACTGCAGGCGCACGGAGGACATGTCGTCACAGGCGTTGCGCTTGAGCGGGTAGATCTCGCACAGGGCGGCGTTGTTGACGAACAGGTTGGTGTAGACACGCAGGCCGCCGCGCCAGGCGCGCTCCAGCCAGCGGTAGTAGGAGGCCTCGTGGGTCCAGGAGTTGTGCTTGGGCCAGTCGGTGAACGTCGGCCAGCCGGTGGTGTCGTGGGTGAAGGAGGGGTAGCCGCCGCCGGCGATGTTCTCCCACCACGCGCCGAGGCCGTTGGGTTCGTGGTCGGGACAGTCGGTCAACGCGTCGGTGATCCCGTACCTGCTCCACGGCTGTCCACAGTGGATCTCCCCGCCGATGAACTCGAACGAGGTCAGGTGGTTGTGCAGGTCGACGATCCCACGCACCTGGCCGTCGGGCGTGGTGCCGGACAACGGGGTCCCCTCGATGTTGAGCTGCGCCTCCGGGGCGGGCGCGCAGTTCGTGGCCGGCACCAGCGCGAACCGCGTGCCCGACGAGCGCAGCGCGAGCGTGCGCAGGATCGGGTCGACCGCGACCTCCCGCCCGTCGGCGACCGCGGCGACCCGCGCCCCGTCCCCGTCGGCCACCAGACGCCAGTCGGTGCGCGGCCCGGCGGCCGGCGCGGCCAGCACCCCGAGGACACCGAGCCCGGTGCCGAGGAAGTCCTGGCCGGTGCCGTAGAGCAGGAAGGTCTGGTCCCCGGTCCGCTGGAGCCGGAAGGGCTGGCCGGCGTCGCCGCCGGTGGCCTGGTAGCCGCCGAGCGCGTTGCGCACCACGAACTTGCCCGACGGTGCGCGTAGCGCGACACAGTCCCCGTCGGCGGCGGACAACTCGGGCGCGGCCGCTGTCGCGGCGGGCGTACTCCCCGCCACGAGGGCGACGATCGCCACCAGAACCAGACCCACGAACCGGCTGCGCACCATTGCTACTCCCGGGTAAAGGTGAGGTCTTATCACCTTCGCCGGTCCGGGCCGGCCCGTCAAGCACTCCCCGGTACGTCAGGCCCGCGCCGTGCCCGCCAGGATCTCCCGACGGTCGACGAACGCGTCCGGCGGAAACGACGCCAGCCGTGCCCGCACCGCCCGGACGCACTCCGCCCTGGCCGCCCCGTCCAACCCGGCGAGCCGCCGCGACGACGAGCCGACCGTCCGATGCTGCTCGACGAAGTCCTCGACACCGGGCCGATGCGACCACGCCACCGGCCCGACCCGGATGTCGCCGAACCCGGCGGCGGCGAGCACACCGGTCAGCTTGTCGACCGTGTTGACGTCGACGTGCCGACTGACCAGCGTGTCCTTCGGCGCGCCTGCCCGGTCCAACTCCTCGGTCCACACGTCGACCGCCGGCACCGGCGGATCGGCCCCCCAGACCGCGACCCCGACCGTCCCGCCCGACGCCAGCAGCCGGTACACCTCCCGCGCCCCCGCCGCCGGCTCGGGCAGGTGGAACAACATGAACGCCGCCACCACCACATCGAACACCCCACCGCCGAACGGCAACCGCGCCCCATCAGCGACCACCCGGGGGAAATCGCCGGGCGCCCGCCGCAACATCCCCACCGCCCGATCCGCCCCCACGACCACCGCGTCCGGCGCGTGCCGGCGCAACGCCGGCAACAACGTCCCCACCCCCGACCCCAGATCGAGCACCGACCCCGCCGACCGCAACGGCAACCGCTCCAGCAGAGCGAGGCTCACCGGGTGCAGCACCCCCGCCCACCGCCGCTCGTAGTGCTCCGCACTCCTGGAGTAGTGCGCGGCCAACGCCCGCACCGCGTCCTGCGACGTACCGGTCATACCGATACCGTAACGCCGCACCGGCCCCGACTCGATGGGAGCGCTGATCAGGGCGGGTAGCGTCGGCGGCATGCGTGCGCTCGGGATCAACTACGACACCGGTTTCCTCCCCGGGGACGAGCTGTCCCGGACGGTGTTCACCGCCGACGGTGTTCGGCATGACCTGGCGGTGATCGCCGGGGAGTTGCACTGTGACGCCGTGCGGATCTCCGGGCGCGAACCCGATCGGCTCGATGCCGCCGCCTGGCAGGCCGCGGACGCCGGCCTGGAGGTGTGGTACGCGCCCTTCCCGGTCGACCTGGCGGAGGACGACCTTGTCCCCTACCTCACCGAGTGTGCCCGGCGGGCCGAGGTTCACCGGCGGCGCGGCACGGACGTCGTGTTCGTCGCGGGGTGTGAGTTGTCGGCGTTCGGGAAGGGGTTCATTCCCGGACGGACCTACGGCGACCGGATGACGGCGATGGCCAACGCCGACCTGGAGTGGTGGTCGACGCTCGGGCCGGTTCAGGACAGGCTCAACACCGTTCTGGCAACGGCCGTGGCCGCGATACGTCCGGTTTTCGGCGGCCGGATCAGTTACGCGTCCGCGCCGTGGGAGTTCGTCGACTGGGAACCGTTCGACGTCGTCGGGGTGGACGCCTACCGGGCCGAGTACAACCTCGACTCCTTCCGGGACGAGCTGCGCCGCCACCGCTCGCACGGCAAACCCGTCGCGGTGACCGAGTTCGGCACCTGCCCCTACCGGGGCGCGGGGCTGCGCGGCGGAATGGCGTGGGACGTCCCGGCCGACGCCGTCCCCGACGAGGACGAGCAGGTCCGCTACCTCACCGAACTCCTCGACCTGTTCGACGAGGAAGGTGTCGACACCGCGCTGTGGTTCACCTTCGCCGGGTTCAGCCGCCTCGGGGACGCCGCCCTCGGCTCCTACGGTGTGGTCCGCATGCTCGACGACACCCACTGGGAACCCCGGCGCGTCTTCGACGCCATGGCCTCCCGGTACCGCCGCAGCTGACCAGGGAACTCGGCCGTTCGGACGCGTGGTTCGTCCATCTGGGATCAGTAAAATCGGGGGAAAACGCCATCCTGGGGGCACGTCATGCGAAGATCGCTGAGATCCGTCCTGATCGCCACGCTCGTGGCACCGCTCGTCCTCGTCGGCCAGTCGGCCACCGCGCACCAGCCCGCGCCGGCCGCCACCGCCTCCCTCTACCAACCCACGACACCGACCCGGGTCCTCGACACCCGCACCGGCGTCGGCGCGCCGACCGGCAAGGTCGGCCCGGTCTCCACCCTCACCGTGGACCTCTCCACACACCTCCCGACCGACGCCACCGCCGTCGTTCTCAACGTCACCGGGATCTCCCCGGGCGCCGCCACCCTCGTCACGGCCCACCAGGCCGGCACCGCCCGGCCGTCGGTGCCCAACCTGGTCCTCACCGGCACCGAGATCCGCAGCAACCTGGTCACCGTGCCCGTCGGCGCCGACCGGCGGATCAGCCTCTACAACAACGCCGGCAACCTCGACCTGACCGGCGACCTGTTCGGCTACTACCGCACCGGCGGCGGCCACCTGTTCCAACCGCAGGACGGTGAGCGGGTCACCACCCTCACCCTCGGCCCCCGCCAGACGACCACCGTCGACCTCACCGAGTACGTCGACCAGACCGCCACCGCCGCCACCCTCAGCCTGACCGCCGCGCCCAGCGCGTCGACCTTCCTGACGGTCTGGGACGGCGGCCCCCGGCCCGAGGTGTCCAGCCTCAACACCGCCCAACGGGCCACCAACCAGGCGACCGTCGTCCTCAACGCCGGCCGCCTCGTGTCGATCTACAACCACGCCGGCACCGTCACCCTCGACATCGACCTCGTCGGCTTCCACGGCGTCCGCTTCGGCGCCAAGTACGTCCCCGTCACCCCGACCGTCGTGTTCGACACCCGGTCCGGCGTCGGCACCCGCGACCACCGCGTCGGCCCGGTCACCTCCGCCGCCCCGGCCGAGATCCTGCCCGGCACCGCGCTGCCGGACACCGCCATCGCCGCCCAGCTGACCCTGGCCACCCTGGACCCGACCGGCTCGACGGCCGTGACCCTCGACGAACGCGACACCGACCCCGGCACGACGGACCTGACCGCGCAGCCCGGCCGGGTCACCCCCGGTCCGGTCACGACCACCGTCCTGCGCGAACACCCGAACCAGCGCGCCTACGTCCACACCCGCGACAGCAGCACCCACGTCGTCGCCGCCCTCACCGGCTACTTCACCGGCTGGGTCCCCGGCTGCGTCGACCACTGCGCCTACGCCGAGGGCCCCAACCTGGGCGAACTGGGCATCGGCACCACCACCACGTCCGCCCCGCCGAGCAACACCGGCCTGTACTTCCCGGTGACCGACGCCGGTGACGGCTGGGCGCTGACCTCCGTCGGGCAGCTGTGGCAGTGGGGCTCCGACAGCCGCACCGGACCCGTCGGCTGGCGCGACGGCCGCAGCACCATGCCGGTGCCCACCGCGCCGTTCCGCGACGTCGAACAGGTCTGGTACCAGGAGGACGAACAGCGCGACAGCATCATCCTCCGGCGCGCCGACGGCACCCTGTGGGGCTGGGGCCAGCAGGGCTACTACCGGTTCAACGACAGCACCGACTACAACCACATCCACCGCACCCCCGTCCGGGTGCACGACCTGACCGACGTCGTCGCCCTGGACTCCAGCCGCCAGACGACCTTCGTGGCGAAGAGCGACGGCACGGTCTGGTCCTGGGGCGTCAACTACGGCGGCCAACTCGGCTTCCCGGACAACGAGGTCCCCCTGCGGCGGACACCCCTCCAGATCCCCGGCCCGGCCGGCGTCGTCGACCTGCACGCCGCCCGCGCGATCTACGCCAGGACCGCCGAGGGCACCGTGTGGTCGTGGGGCCTCAACACCGACGGCGAACTCGGCACCGGATCGACGGCGGTGACCGGCACCCCCGCCCAGATCCCCGGCCTGACCGGCGTGACCTCGGTGACCACCGCCGACTACGGCACCGCCTACGCGGTCGCCGCCGACGGCGCGCTGTGGGCGTGGGGCGACAACAGCCGAGGGCTGCTCGGCAACGGCACCGTCGGCGGATCGTCGAACGTGCCGGTCCGGGTCACCGCGATCGACAAGCCGGTCGCCGAGATCGTGACGAAGGACCAGCGGGTGTTCGCGCGCACCACCGACGGCGACGTGTGGGCGTGGGGCGACAACCGCGACGGCGGCCTGGGCAACGGCGAACTGTGCACCGACTCGTGCACCGTGCCCACCCCGCGGCGCATCGCGCTCACCGGCATCACGCAGGTCACGGCCGGTCAGGCGGTCGCCCCCGACGGCTCGGTGTGGCGCTGGGGACACCTCGACGCGGAAGGCCAGCGGGTCACCGTGCCGACCCGGCGCACCGACGTGTCCGATGTGGTCGCCCTGCGCGGCGGCCTGTTCGTGATCCGACCCTGACGATCGGGCGGTCGGTGCCGTTCCCCCGGCACCGGCCGCCCGACCAGCTAACCCCGCTCGACCAGCCGGCCGACCATGTCCGGCCCGGGATGCGCCGTCCCCGACCCGTCCCGCCGCACATCCGGCTCCGGCAGCTCCACCGACGACCCGTTCTTCGCCACCCCGGCCGGCCGAGGACCGACCCAGCCCAGCACCAGCCGCGACTCGCCCTTGAGGAACCGGTGGGTCCGCACCCCGCCGGTCGCCCGCCCCTTCGCCGGGTACTTCGCGAACGGCGTCACCTTCACGCTCTGCCCCGTCGCCGTGACCACCATCGGCTCGCCGTGCTCGTCGTCGTCGGTGCGCAGCGCCCCGAAGAACACCGCCTCCGAGCCCGCCGTCAGGTTGATGCCGGCCATCCCGCCGCCCTTGAGGCCCTGCGGGCGCACCAGCGACGCCGGGAACCGCAGCAGCGACGAGTCCGAGGACAGGAACACGCACGTCTCCGTGCCGTCGGCCAGCCAGACCGCGCCCAGAACCTCGTCGCCGTCCCGCAGCCCGATCACGTCGAACTCGTCGGAACGCACCGGCCAGTCCGGCGCACACACCTTCACCACCCCCGAGCGGGTGCCCAACGCCAGCCCCGGCGACCCCGCCGCACGCTCGCCCAGCGGCGCGATGCCCACGACCCGCTCGCCCTTCTCCAGCGGCACCAGCTCGCTGGCCGCCATCCCGCCGCCCAGCGACACCGTGCCGGCGTGCTCGGGCAGCACCGGCAGCGGCAGCACGTCGGTCTTGAACGCGCGGCCCCGGCTGGTCACCACCAGGATCTGGCCGCGCGCCGTGCTGTGCACCAGCGCGGCGACCGCGTCGTGCCTGGCGCGCCCGCTGCGCCGGCGCGCCTCGGTCGCCTCCTCGGACTCGGCCGCCGTGCGCGCCACCAGCCCGGTGGCCGACAGGATGACCTGGCACGGGTCGTCGGCGACCTCCAGCGGGCCGGCCGGCTTCGACGCGGCCAGCACCTCCTTGAGGTCGCCGTCGATCAGCGCGGTCCGCCGCTCCCCGGCGAGGTCCTTGGCGACCTTGGCCAGTTCGGTGGACACGACCTTGCGCAGCACCGAGTCGTCGTCGAGGATCGTGGACAGCTCGGCGATCTCGGCGCGCAGCCGCTCCTGCTCGTCCTCCAGCTCCAGCCGGTCGTACTTGGTGAGCCGGCGCAGCGGGGTGTCGAGGATGTAGGTGGCCTGGACCTCGGTGAGCTTGAACCGCTTCATCAGGCCTTCCTTGGCCTCGGCGGCGTTCTCACTGGTGCGGATCAGCCGGATCACCTTGTCGATGTCCACCAGGGCGATCAGCAGACCCTCGACCAGGTGCAGCCGCTCCTCCCGCTTGCGGCGCCGGTACCGGGTGCGGCGGGTGACGACGTCGTAGCGGTGCCGCAGGAACACTTCGAGCAGCGCCTTGAGGCCAAGGGTGCGGGGCTGCCCGTCGACGAGCACGAGGTTGTTGATGCCGAAGGACTGCTCCAGCGGCGTGAGCCGGTAGAGGTCGGCCAGTAACGCCTGCGGGTTCACCCCGACCTTGCACTCGATGACCAGCCGGGTGCCGTTCTCACCGTCGGTCAGGTCCTTGACGTCGGCGATCCCGGTGAGCCGCTTGGACTTCGTCACCTCGTCGGTGATCTTCTCGATGATCTTCTCGGGGCCCACGGCGTAGGGCAGCTCGACGACGGTGATCGCCTGCCGGCCGCGGCTGCCCTCCAACAGCCCGATCTCCACCTTGGCGCGCATCCGGACCACGCCGCGCCCGGTCTCGTAGGCGCGCCGCACCTCGTCCAGGCCCAGCAGCATGCCGCCGGTCGGCAGATCGGGGCCGGGGATGAACTCCATCAGCTTGTCGAGAGTCGCGTTGGGATGGTTGATCAGCCACCGCGCCGCCCCGATGACCTCACCGAGGTTGTGCGGGATCATGTTCGTCGCCATCCCGACCGCGATCCCGGACGTCCCGTTCACCAACAGGTTCGGGAACGCCGCCGGCAGCACAACCGGCTCCTCCAACGACCCGTCGTAGTTGGGCCGGAAGTCCACGGTGTCCTCACCGAGCTCCCCGACCAGCAACATCGCCTCCCGCGACAACCGGGATTCCGTGTACCTGCTCGCGGCCGGTCCATCGTCTGGGGAACCAAAATTTCCGTGCCCGTCGATGAGCGGGGCGTTCATCGAGAAGTCCTGGGCGAGGCGGACCATGGCGTCGTAGATGGCCATGTCGCCGTGCGGGTGGTAGCGGCCCATGACGTCACCGACGACGCGGGAGGACTTCACGTAGGGGTGGGTCGGCCGGTACCCGTTGTCGTTCATGGAGTACAGGATCCGGCGGTGGACGGGTTTGAGGCCGTCGCGCGCGTCGGGCAGGGCGCGGGAGTGGATGACCGAGTAGGCGTACTCCAGGTAGGAGTCCTCGATCTCGGTCTTGAGCGAGTTGTCGAAGACCTGGGCGCCCGCGCGGTCGAAGGCGGCAGGGTCGACCCGGGTCGTGCGGGCCTTGCGGCGTGCCATGTCGTTCCTGTCCTCAGATGTCGATCGCCGACTGGTCCACCCTGGCGGAGGACTCGACCAGCCACGCCCGCCTCGGTTCGACCTTCTCCCCCATCAACAACTCCAGTGCCGCCTCCGCGGCCTCGGCGTCGTCGAGGGTGATCCGGCGGACCGACCTGGTCGCCGGGTTCATCGTGGTCTCCCAGAGCTCGTCGGCGTCCATCTCGCCGAGCCCCTTGAACCGGGGCACCGGCGTGATGATCTGCCGCCCGGCCTTCTCCAGCCGGGCGACCGTGGTCTCCATCTCCCGCTGGGTGAAGGTGAAGATGGTCTCCGCGTTGCGCCCCTTGGTGGTGATCTTGTGCAACGGCGGCATCGCGGCGTACAGCCGCCCGTCCTCGATCACCGGCCGCATGTACCGGGCGAACAACGTGATCAGCAGCGTCCGGATGTGCGAACCGTCCACATCGGCGTCCGCCATCAGGATCACCCTGCCGTAGCGCATGGTCGACAGGTCGAACGTGCGCCCACTGCCCGCCCCGAGCACCTGCACGATCGACGCGATCTCCGCATTGCGCAACGTGTCGGCGAGACTCGCCTTCTGCACGTTGAGAATCTTGCCCCGTAACGGAAGCAGCGCCTGGTACTCGGACACCCGCGCATGCCGCGCGCTGCCCAGGGCGCTGTCGCCCTCGACGAGGAACAGCTCGCTGCGGGCGATGCCGGTGGCGCGGCAGTCGACGAGTTTCGGGGGCATGGCGGCGCCCTCGAGGGCGGTCTTGCGGCGGGCGGCGTCCTTCTGTTGTTTCTGGGTGAGGCGCACGCGGGAGGCGTCGACGACCTTCTGCAGGACCGTTTTGGCCTCGGTCTTGGTTCGGCGGTTCTCGGTCCACGCCTTGATGTGTTGTTCGACGATGCCCTGCAGGACCTTGGTGATGCCGGCGGTGGACAGCTCGTCCTTGGTCTGGGAGGTGAACTGGGGTTCGGGCAGGCGCACGTGCACCACCGCGGTCATGCCCTCCTGGACGTCCTCCAGGGTGGGTGGGTCCTCCTTGGGTTTGAGCAGGCCCCTGGTCCGGCCGATGGCGTCCTGGACGGACTTGAGGACGGCGCGGTCGAAGCCGCGCCGGTGGGTGCCGCCGTGGACGTTGCGGATGGTGTTGGTGAAGCATTCGACGGTGCGGTCGTAGCCGGTTCCCCAGCGCAGCGCGACCTCGACCTCGGCCCGGCGTTCCACTTTGGACTGCATGACGCCGTTCTCGTCGGCGGCGTTCTCGCGGTAGGTGCCCTCGCCGGTGATCATCAGGGTGCCGGAGACGGCTTTCTCGTCGCCGGGGGCGAGGAAGTCGACCATGTCGGCGATGCCGTTGGGGTAGGAGAACGTCTCCTCCTCGATGGCGCCGTCGGTGGCGTTGCGCAGCACGTAGGTGACGCCGGGGACGAGGAACGCGGTGTTGCGCAGCTTGCTGCGCACGGCCTCGATGTCGAGCGTGGCGTTGTTCTCGAAGTAGCGCGTGTCGTGCCAGTAGCGGGTGGACGTGCCGGTCGGCTCGCCGCGTTTCATCCGGCGTTCGACCTGGAGGCCGGACTGCTTCTTGAACTTGGCCTTGGGGCCAGGCCCGTCGAACACACCGGGGACGCCGCGCGCGAACGACATCTGGTGGACCTTGCCCTCGCGGCGCACGGTGATGTCGTAGCGGTGGGACAGCGCGTTCACCGCGGAAGCGCCGACGCCGTGCAGGCCGCCGGAGGTCTTGTAGCCGGTGCCGCCGAACTTGCCGCCGGCGTGCAGGCGGGTGAGCACCAGTTCGACGCCGGAGAGTTTGGACTTGGCGTGCGTGCCGGTGGGGATGCCCCGGCCGTCGTCGTCGACCTGGACGCTGCCGTCGGCGTGCAGGGTGACCACGATCTTGGTGGCGTGGCCGGCGACGCCCTCGTCCGTCGAGTTGTCGACGATCTCGTTGACGAGGTGGTTGATGCCGCGGCTGTCGGTGGACCCGATGTACATGCCGGGGCGTTTACGCACCGCCTCGAGTCCCTCGAGATGCGTCAGATCGTCGGCCCCGTAGAAGGTCTCCGCAGTCACCCTCAGCTCCTGTGTCCCATTGCCGCGCCATGATCGACCAACCCGGTCCGCGGCGCGCACCACCGTAGATGAGGGTATCCGCAGGCCCCGACAAGACTACGCATTTGCTCTGGCGGCCATACTGATCACCATGCTGGTGACCCTGTCGACAACCCACCGCCCCGCCAGTGACCTGGGCTTTCTACTGCACAAACACCCCGACCGGGTTCAGTGTTTCGACGTGGCCGCCGGGGTGGCGCACGTCATGTACCCGGAGGCTGACCAGTCGCGGTGCACGGCGGCGCTGGTGCTGGAGGTCGACCCGGTGGAGCTGGTGCGCTCGGCCAGGGGAACGGCCGGTGAGGGGTTCTCGCTCGGCCAGTACGTCAACGACCGGCCCTACGCTGCGTCCTCGCTGCTGGCGGTCACGCTGGGCAAGGTGTTCGCCACGGCGATGAAGGGCCGCTGCGACGCGCGCCCGGAACTGGCGGCGACGGCGATCCCGCTGGAGATCCGGGTCCCGGTGCTGCCCTGCCCCGGCGGCCCCGACCTGGTGCGGCGGCTGTTCGCCCCGCTGGGCTGGGCGGTCATCGCGACCCCGGTCGAGCTGGACCCGGCGTTCCCGGAGTGGGGCGTGTCCCGCTACGTCGACCTGCGGCTGGCCGGGACGCTGCGGCTGGCCGAGGCGCTGTCCCAGCTGTACGTGCTGCTGCCGGTGCTCGACGACGCCAAGCACTACTGGGTCTCCGGCGACGAGGTCGACAAGCTGATCCGCGCGGGTGGCGCGTGGCTGCCGGGCCACCCGGAGCGGGAGCTGATCACCGCCCGCTACCTGGCCCACCAGCGCGGCTACGCCGCCGAGGCGCTGGCCAGGCTCGACGCGCTGGACGACCGGCCGGGGGAACCGGACGAGCGGGAACCGGACGGGCACGACTCCGCTGACCGGCGGGTGCCGACGCTGGCGCAGGCGCGGCGGGCGGCGATCCTGGCCGAGCTGGCCTCGGCCGGCGCGACCCGGGTGGTGGATCTGGGCTGTGGGGAGGGAAACCTGCTGCGTGAGCTGGTCGCCGACCGGTCGTTCACCGAGATCGTCGGGGTGGACGTGGCGGCGCGGGTGTTGCGTGCGGCGAACCGGCGGCTGCGCCTGGACGAGCTGCCCGACCAGCGGCGGGTGCGGTTGTTGCAGGGCTCGGTGACCTACGCCGACGACCGGCTCGCCGGGTTCGACGCGGTCGTGCTGTCCGAAGTGGTCGAACACGTCGACCCGCCGAGGCTGGGGGCGCTGGCGGCGGCGGTGTTCGGCACGGCCGCGCCGACGGCGGTGATCGTCACCACACCGAACGCCGAGTACAACGCGTGCTGGGAGTCGCTGCCGGCGGGCCGGTTCCGGCATCCGGACCACCGTTTCGAGTGGACCAGGGCGGAGTTCGCGGCCTGGTCGGACGGGGTGGGCGCCGAGTTCGGCTACCGGGTGCGGCGGGTGCCGGTCGGGCCGGTGGACGAGCGGGTCGGGGCGCCGACGCAGCTGGCCGTGTTCACGAGGGGGGCGTAGCGATGCCGACGCTGGCGATTCCGGAGTTGAGCCTGGTGGCGCTGGTCGGCGTGTCCGGGTCGGGCAAGTCGACGTTCGCGGCGCGGCACTTCGCGCCGACCCAGGTGCTGTCCTCGGACTTCTTCCGCGGCCTGGTCGCCGACGACGAGAACGACCAGTCGGCCAGCGCCGACGCGTTCGCGGCGCTGTACCAGGTGGCCGCGCTCCGGCTGCGGGCCGGGCGGCTGACGGTGGTCGACGCGACCCACCTGCACCGGGAGGACCGGGCGCGGCTGGTGGCGGCGGCCCGCGAGCAGGACGTACTGCCGGTGGCGGTGGTGTTCGACCTGCCGCCGTCGGTGGCCAGGGAGCGCAACGCGGGACACCGGGCGCTGCCCGACCAGGTACTGCGCCGCCAGCAGGACGCGCTGCGGCGGTCGGTCCGGGGGCTGGGCCGGGAGGGCTTCCGCAAGGTCCACGTTCTGTCCTCTGTGGACGATGTGGCGGCGGCGCGGGTCGAGTGGGAGAAGGCCTACAACGACCGCCGGGAGCTGACCGGCCCGTTCGACGTGATCGGCGACGTGCACGGTTGCCTGATCGAGCTGCGGGCGCTGCTGACCAGGCTGGGCTACGTGGTGTCCGACGATGGCGCGTACCACCCGGGCGGTCGTACGGCGGTGTTCGTCGGCGACCTGGTCGACCGGGGACCGGCGACCCCCGGGGTGTTACGCCTGGTGATGGGCATGGTCGAGGCCGGAACGGCGCTGTGCGTGGCCGGCAACCACGAGGCGAAGCTGGTCCAGGCGCTGGACGGGCGGAAGGTGCGGATCGCGCACGGCCGGGCGGAGTCGCTGGCGCAGCTGGCGGCCGAGCCGGCGGAGTTCCGGGCGCGGGCGCGGGAGTTCATGTATGGCCTGATCAGCCATTACCGGCTGGACGGCGGGCGACTGGTGGTGGCGCACGCGGGGTTGAAGGAGCAGTACCAGGGGCGGTCGTCCGGCCGGGTGCGCGCGTTCTGCCTGTACGGCGACACCACCGGCGAGACCGACGAGTACGGCCTGCCGGTGCGGCTGCCGTGGGCGCAGGACTACCGGGGTGCGGCGGCCGTGGTTTACGGGCACACCACCACGACCGAGGCGGAGTGGGTGAACAACACGATCTGCCTGGACACGGGGTGTGTGTTCGGCGGGGAGCTGACGGCGTTGCGCTGGCCGGAGCGCGAGCTGGTGTCGGTGCCGGCGGAGCGCGAGTACTACGCGCCGGTGCGTCCGCTGGCGCCGCTGGTACCGCAGCGCCCGCCGGGCCTGCTGCGCCTGGACGACGTGCTGGGAGCGCGCACGGTCGAGACGCGGCTGCTCGGCCACCTGAAGGTGCCGGAGGAGAACGCGGCCGGGGCGCTGGAGGTGATGAGCCGCTTCGCCGTCGACCCGCGCTGGCTGGTGTACCTGCCGCCGACGATGGCCCCGCCCCAAACCTCCACTGTGGACGGAATGCTGGAGCACCCGGCGGAGGCGTTCACGAGCTACCGGTCGGCCGGCGTGGCGAAGGTCGTCTGCGAGGAGAAGCACATGGGCTCGCGGGCGGTGGCCGTCGTGTGCCGCACCCCGGACGCGGCCCGCACCCGGTTCGCCGTCGACGACGGCACCGCCGGCGCCCTGTACACCCGCACCGGCCGCCCCTTCTTCGACGAGGCGACGACCGCCAGCCTGCTGGACCGCGTCCGCCGGGCCGCCGAGCCCCTGTGGTCGGACCTGGACACCGACTGGCTCGCGCTGGACCTGGAACTGCTCCCCTGGTCGGCCAAGGCCGGCGCCCTGCTGCGCGACCAGTACGCCCCCGTCGGCGCGGCAGCCAGGACGGTGTTACCGCAGGTCAACGAGGTCCTGGCGGCCACAGCCAAGCGGCTGGGGCCCGGTGTCGTGGACGACCTCGCGGCCCGCCAGAGCCGGCGACTGCACAATGCGCAGGTTTACACGCGGGCCTACGGCCGGTACTGCTGGCCGGTCGACGGCCTGGACGGGATCGCGCTGGCCCCGTTCGCCGTCCTGGCCGGTGCCGGCGGCGCGTACGCCGGACAGGACCGGGACTGGCACCACCGCGTGCTGGACACGCTGGTCGCCGCCGACCCCGAGCTGTTCCGCCCGACCAGACGCCTGTCCGTGGACGTGACCGACGAGACGTCCGTCGCCGCCGGCATCGACTGGTGGACCGAACTCACCGCGACCGGCGGCGAGGGGATGGTCGTCAAGCCGTTCGAGGGGCTGGCGCGGGGGAAGCGGGGGCTGGTGCAACCGGGCGTGAAGTGCCGGGGGCCGGAGTACCTGCGGATCATCTACGGGCCGGACTATCCCGACCACCTGGACCGGCTGCGTCAACGGTCGCTGGGGCGCAAACGTTCGCTGGCGTTGCGGGAGTACGCCCTCGGTCTGGAAGCCCTGGACCGGTTCGTCGACGGCGAACCGTTGTGGCGCGTCCACGAGCCCGTGTTCGCCGTCCTGGCACTGGAATCCGAGGCGGTGGACCCCCGCCTGTGACCTAGCCCCGGCCGATGTAGGGCATGGTGGTGGCCATCAGCGTCAGGAACTGGATGTTGGCCGACAGTGGCAGTTCGGCCATGTGCAGCACCGCGTCGGCGACGTGTTGGGGGTCCATGACCGGTTCGGCGCGCACCGTGCCGTCGGCCTGGGGGACTCCGGTGGAGAAGTCGGCGGTCATGGCGCTGGCGGCGTTGCCGATGTCGATCTGGCCGCAGGCGATGTCGTGGGCCCTGCCCTCCAGCGACAGCGCTTTCGTCAGGCCGGTGACGGCGTGTTTCGTCGCCGTGTAGGCGACCGCGCCGGGGCGGGGGACGTGCGCGGACACCGAGCCGTTGTTGATGATGCGGCCGCCGCGCGGAACCTGGGTGCTCATCAGGCGGAACGCTGCCTGGGCGCAGCGGAACGTCCCGGTCAGGTTGGTGTCGACGACCTGTTGCCAGTCCTGTTCGGACACGTCGGTCAGGGGGCCGCCGGTGCCGAAGACGCCGGCGTTGTTCACCAGGACGTCCAGTCGGCCGTGGATGGTGGCGACGTGGTCGAACAGCGCTCGTACCGACGACCCGGACGTCACGTCGGCGACGAACGGTGTGGTGCCGGGCACGGCGGCCAGGGTCTCGACGTGGCGGCCGGCCACCACCACCTCGTAGCCGGCCTCGGCCAGGGTGGTGGCGATCCGGCGGCCAAGACCGCTGCCGCCGCCGGTCACCAGTGCGATCCTGGGTGTCGACATGGGTCATCGATACCACACGGGCCGGTGCGGCCCCGGGAGAAACGGGGCCGCACCGGGGTGCTCAGCCCGGGATGAGCCGGCGCGGGCCGATGATGGCGGCGACGCCGCTGATCACGTAGCCCAGCGCGGGCCCGTAGGCGCCGATGCTCAGCGACTCGGACTCGGGCGCGAAGTCCTGCACGGCGTAGATGTGCACGCCGGCGATCACCAGCAGCACGATCCCGGCGATCCGCCGGAACCACACCATCGCCGTGCGCAGCATGAAGATCACCAGCACCAGCACGGCGACCGCGACGACCACGGTGGTGAGTTCCTGGCGGGACAGGTCGACCCCGCCCTCGCCGAACATCTCCAGCAGGCCGTAGCGCAGCACCAGGTAGCCGACCCCGACGATCGCCAGCCCGGCCCACACGAACTTCATCGCCACCGACTCGAGGACCGAGACGAGGGCGAGCAGCACGCCGAGCGCCGCCAGCGGGTAGGTGAACAGCACGACGTACCAGCCGCCGAAGCCGCTGGCGCCGGCGTCGGTGACCGCGTCCCACAGTTCGGGCAGCGAGATCGGCTCGCCACCGGCGGCCGAGGCCGACACCCACGGCAGGATCAGCAGGCACAGCACCTGCACGACCAGCCCGAGCACCGTGAGAACCAGGCCGATACCCGGGATCCGGAAGCCACCGCCGCGCTCGTCGTCGTAGGACGGCGGCGGCCCCGCCGCTGGTCTCTGCGGCGGCTGGCGGTAGGGGTCCTGCTGCTGGTAGGGCTCGCGGTAGCCGGGCTCCTGGTACCCCCCGTACTGCTGCTGCGGAGGGTACGCCGGCGGCCGGCCGTACGGCTGCCGCCCTGGTTCGCCCTGGTACGGGCCGGATGGGGACATGCGGGCACCGTACCCGCCGAACGCCGCGAGGAATACCGTCGGTATCGCCGAACCGTCCGCGAGCGGCCCGGTCGCGCGTTACCGTCGGCCGGCATGGGGTGGTTCCGTCGCAAGTGCCCGATCGACGCGGAGGTCGGCACCTGGATCGAGGAGTCGTTCGCCTGGTTCCGCAAGGAGTTCGGCGACGATCCGTTACACGCGGACCCGCTGTTGCCGACACCTGCCGTGATCCCGAGGGACTATTCGGGCACAGCGGACGAGGTCCGCACACTGTTCGACGCGTTGCGCGAACGGCTGTCCGTCGATCCGTCCGTGGTGCGGTTGACGTTCCAGGACGAGGACCTGGCCGCGCTGATCTCGACGGTCGGGGTGACCCGCCCACCGGTGGAGTGCTATCGGCGGGAGCAGGGCCTGGTCCTGGTTCAGGTCGACAGCTACTACGCCGCCGACCCGTTCCGGATCGTCGCGCGCCTGGCCCACCAGTTGGCACACGTGCGGCTACTCGGTGAGGAGCGCGTCACCACCCGGCGCCGCGACCACGAACAACTCGCCGATCTGCTCACCGTCTACTACGGCGCCGGAGTCTTCAGTGTCAACGCCAGCTTCGAGGCCAGGTCGATCATCCAGTTCACCGACCGCGACAACCCGAACAGGGCAGGGCAGTACGTCAACGTCTTCCCCCAGTACATCGACGTCAGACGCCAGATCGACCGCATCGGCTTCCTGTCGGAACCCCAGTTCTGCTACGCCCTGGCCTGCTACGCCTGGCTCCGGGAAGAAGGCTGGCCCGACTGGGCCAGCCACCTCCAACGCGACCCGGCCAACTCGCTCAACGACGGCCTGCGCTACCTGGACGACACCGCGCGACCAGGCGAACTCCCCTGACCGACGTCCTCGACCCAGAACGTCCGGACCAGCTCGGCGAACTCCTCGGCCCGCTCGATCTGCGGCATGTGCCCGGTATCGGCGAACAGCTGGGTCCTCACGTGGGGCAACGCGGCGTGCGCGTGGTCCAGGTGACTGGCCGGAAGGATCAGATCGTCGGATCCCCACACCACCAGCGTGGGCACCGGCGCCGCGGCGACCGCCCGGAGGACCGCGTCACGCCACAACCGCCGCACGCCCCGGATCGTGCCGAGGGAACGGCTGAGTTCGAGCATGACCCGCGCCCCGTGCGGTCGACCGGCCAGCGTGTATCCACGCGTGACACGTTCGTCGGTCACGTACCGGCGGTCGCGGAAGATCGCCCGCTCGGCCCGGTAGGCCGCCGTGCGGGAGGGCCGCAGCAGCAGACGTCCCAGTGGCCGCACCGCCAGGATCCGCAACGCGACGGTCACCTCGCGCCCGAAGCCCGCGCTGGCCACCAGGACCAGGCTGCGTACCCGGTCCGGCCGGCGCAGCGACAGCAGCATCGCGACGGCCCCGCCCAGCGAGTTGCCGATGACGTGCATCGGCCGGGTCTCCCCCAGTGCGTCGAGGAAGGCCAGGACGTGGTCGGCCAGCGGCGGCAGGGTGGTGCGCCCGGGCAGCGGGTCGGACTCGCCGAAGCCGGCCAGGTCGAGGCTGATCACCCGGTGGCCGGCGAGCAGCGCGTGCTGTTCGGTCCAGTCGTCGAGGCTGCGCATGATCCCGTGCAGCAGCAGCACCGGCGGGCCGTCACCGGTGTCCCGGTAGTGCACGGTCCGGCCGTCGACCTGGAGCGTGCTCACCGCGTCTGTCCACTCAGGACACGGGCGGGGGTCTGGTCGAACACCATCTGGTCGTCGACCGGTCCGTACCGCATCAGCAGCACGTCGCGGGGGTAGTTCTGGTAGAGGCGCCACGGCGCCGAGCGGCCCTGTTTGGGCAGTGCGTCGATGCTGCGCAGCACGTAGCCGGAGTGCAGGTCGACCAACGGAACCTCGGCCGACGTGCCGGGCGGCGGTGCCGGTGTCGCGCTGCGGTGGCCGGTGGCCGCCAGGTGGTTGAGCAGCCGGCACACGTACCGGGCCACCAGGTCCGCCTTGAGCGTCCACGACGCGTTCGTGTACCCGATCGTCAGCGCGAAGTTCGGCACGCCGGAGAGCATCATCCCCTTGTACGCCAACGTGTCTCCCAGCTCCACCGGCTGGCCGTCGACGGTCAGCGACATCCCGCCGATGGCCAGCAGGTTCAGGCCGGTGGCGGTGACGACGACGTCGGCCGGCAACTCGTCGCCGGACTCCAGGGTGATGCCGCCGGCGGTGAAGCCGGCGATGCGGTCGGTCACGATCGACGCCCGGCCCTCGCGCACCGCGCGGAACAGGTCGCCGTCGGGGACGAAGCACATGCGCTGGTCCCACGGGTCGTAGCGCGGCCGGAAGTGGGTGTCGACGTCGTAGCCGGCCGGCAGCACCCGCTGGGCTGCCTTGCGCAGCAACGACTTCATCACCTTCGGGGCGCGCCGGGAGAGCTGGAACGCGGCCTGCGCGGACAGCACGTTCTTCCACCGCACGATCGGGTACAGCACGTTCAGCGGCAGCCGGCCGCGCAGCAGCCTGGCGATCGGGTCGACCGCCGGCAGTGACAGTACGTAGCTGGGCGAGCGTTGGAGCATCGTGACGTGGGCGGCGGTGTCGGCCATCGACGGCACCAGGGTCACGGCCGTCGCGCCGCTGCCGATCACCACGACCCGCTGGCCGGTGTAGTCGAGGTCGGCGGGCCAGTGCTGGGGGTGCACGACCGGGCCGGCGAACCGGTCGAGGCCGGGCAGGTCGGGGGTGTAGCCCTTGTCGTAGCGGTAGTAGCCGGAGCAGACGAACAGGAACGTGCAGGTCAGGACGACGTCACGGTCGCCTTCGGGGGTGTGGTGGACCGCGTGCACGGTCCACCGGTTGTCCTCGGAGGACCAGTGCGCGGCGACGACCTTGTGGCCGAAGCGGATCCGGCGGTCGACGCCGTACTCGTGGGCCGTGTCCCGAACGTACTCGCGGATCGACGGACCGTCGGCCATCGACTTGGACTTGGTCCACGGCCGGAAGGAGTAACCGAGGGTGAACATGTCGGAGTCGGAGCGCACCCCGGGGTAACGGAACAGGTCCCAGGTGCCGCCGATCGCGTCCCGGGCCTCCAGCACCGCGTAGCTGCGGTCGGGGCACTCGCGGGACAGGTGACAGGCGGCGCCGATGCCGGAGAGCCCGGCACCCACGATCAGCACGTCGACGTCGTTCACTACTCCACAGTAGCCCGCGACGGGCCGCGATTCTACGCCCTGATCCCCAGCTCCGCGTCCAGCCGCTGCGCCGACTCGGCGACCGAACGGGTCGCCAGGTCAAGGCCGTCACCAGCGCCGACGACCAGCGTGACGAGCTGGCTCTCGAAGCACTCCTGGGCCCCCCACGGCTCGATCAGGTAGTCCCCCAGCTCCAGGTTGACCAGCCCGTGCATGGCGAACCACATGTGGTGGGCGACCATCCCCGGGTCGGCCTGGCGGAAGCGCCCCTGCTCGACGCAGCGGCCGACGCAGCCGACGATGCTGGCCAGCACGTACCGGCCGTGCTGGCGGTCCTCCTCGCTGAGCTCGAAGCCCGACAGCGACTCGCCGCCGAACATCACCGCGTACAGGTGGGGGTTGGCCAGCGCGTTGCGCCGGTAGGCCCGGCCGTGCACGCACAGGTCCGAGACCGGGTCGTCGGTCTCCTTGATCTGGCTGAAGTAGTCCTGGAGCCGGGCGAAGCCCTCGTAGACGATCTCCCGCACCAGCCCGCTCATGCTGCCGAAATGGGTGTACACGGCCATGGTGGAGGTGTCCGCGTCGGCCGCCACCCGCCTGGTCGACAGCGCCTGCGGGCCGTCCTCGGCGAGCAGGCGCGCGGCGACCTCGATGAGCGTCGAACGAACGTTCGGATCCGGTTTCCTCGGCACGTTTTTACGGTACATAACGGTGCTATCACCTCGCTATCGGTCCACCCAGGCCACCCGGAACAGCCGAACGCCGGGCCCCCACCAGGGCCCGGCGTCGACGACCAGCGCTCCTACTTGACCTGGTCCGATGCCCCGACGGCCGCACCCTCGGCCGCCTGCGCACCATCCGGATCCTGGTCCTGGCCCTGCTCCTCGACCTCGCTCATCGGTGGCACGTGCTTGAGCGTGCCGATGATGAACACGGCCGCGGCCACCACCACGACCGCCGCGACCCAGCCGAAGACGTTCACCCCGGAGGTGAAGGCGTCCCTGGCCACGTCGAGCAGGTCGGTGCGGGCCGGTTCGGCGAGCTGGCCGGCCTCGGCGACCGCGCCGGCGACGTTCTCCCGGGCGGCGTCGGCGGCCGCGGCCGGGACGTCGGCGGGCATCGTGGCATCGAGCTGGCTGATGTAGACCAGGGAGCCGACGCTGCCGAGCAGGGCGACGCCCAGCGCGGCGCCGGCCTCGTTGGACACCTGGGCCATCGACGAGGACTGGCCGGCCTTCTCCGGCGGGGCCGCGCTGATGACCAGCCCAGTGCCCAGCGACACCAGCGGCCCGTCGCACAGCCCGATGATGGCGTAGCCGATGATCAGCGGCAGCGGCCCGGAGGTCGCGTCGATCTGGGAGAACCAGATGAACGCGGCCGCGACGCCGAACAGGCCGTAGCCGATGAGGTAGGCCGGGCGGACCCGGCGGGCGACCAGCGGCGCGATCATGGAGCTGGCGACGGCGACGACCATGCCCGGCAGCAGGCACAGCGCGGCCTGCAGGGGGCTCAGGTTGGACACCGAGGTGAAGAACTGGGTCATGAACAGCAGGCAGGACGCGCCGACGATGCCGTAGAGCAGCAACCCGACCAGCATGGTGCTGAACTTGCGGTTGCGGAACATGCTCAGGTCCAGCATCGGGTTGGCCAGGCGCAGCTGGCGTTTGGCGAACACGATGCCCAGCGCGACACCGGCGAGGCCGATGGCGGTGGACAGCGGTTCGAGGCCGTAGCGGGACAGCTCCTTGATGAAGTAGATGAACCCGAGCATCGCGCCGAGGGACAGTGCCGCGCTGGCGAGGTCGAGTTTGGGCGCGTCGGGACTCTTGAACTCCGGCACGAGGATCGGCAGCAGCACCAGCAGCACCACCATGACCGGCACGGCGATCAGGAACACCGAGCCCCACCAGAAGTGCGCGAGCATGAACCCGCCGACGACCGGGCCGAGGATCGAGCCGAGGGCGAACGAGCCGGCCCAGATGCCGATCGCCTGGCCCATCTGCGCCGGGTCGCGGAACATGTTGCTGATCAGCGCGAGCGTCGAGGGCGCGAGGGTGGCGCCGGCGAGGCCGAGCAGCGCGCGGGCGGCGATGAGCAGTTCGGCGGTGGGCGCGTAGGCGGCGATGATCGAGGCGACGGCGAAGAAGATCGCGCCCAGCTGCAGCAGCCGGCGCCGGCCGATGCGGTCACCCAGTGTTCCCATGGTGACCAGGAAGCCGCCGACGACGAAGCCGTAGATGTCCAGGATCCAGAGTTGTTCGACGGTGCTCGGCCGCAGGTCGGCGCTGAGGTCGGGGAGCGCCAGCAACAACACGAACATGTCGAAGGTCATCAGCATGGCGGCCAGGGACAGTACGGCCAGTGCAGCCCATTCCCGTCGGCCGGCCCGTGCCGGGATGTCGATTGTGCTCACGTTCCGATTCCTCTCCCTGCTCAGTCCTGGTCGCTGGTCAGCCGATCGGCCGACTGGATAACGGTTCCGCCAATGGGGACCGCACGACAAACTGACCGGTCTCGAACGTGGTCATCGCGTCTCTCCGTAATTACTTCTCCGTTCTGGACATGCTCGCAGTAGTCGGACGGAACGGGCTTCTCCGAGGATGCTCAGGCATCTTGACAATGGTTATATAACGGCGCTATGTTCTTGTTGAACACTGTTATGCATACGGATTCGCCCGTGAGGCAGGCAGGGAAAGTAGGCGTCATGAACCGCCCGACCGACGGTGCCGAGCCGATGAGTTTCCGCCTCGACACCGGGATCGACGTGCTGGAGACGTGGACCGCCCACTCCGAGGAGGACGACCGGTCGCTGGTCTACCAGGCACTGTTCGCCATGACCGACCAGTCGCTGTTCCGCACCCACCGCATCGTCGACGACTTCCAACGGCTCAACGAGTTCTTCGTCCTGCTGCGCGAGGACCTCGTACTCAAACTGCGCGTGCACTGCTTCGACTCGTTCGGCGTCGTCTACGTCGGACCGTCCGCCAAGGCCCCCGGCCTGGTCATCCCCCAGCGCGAACGCCGGGGCCGCCGCGTCACGCCGTGACCGGGTCCTCCACCGGCTGGCTGGGCGGGGTGAACGGGCCCCAGGTGAACGCCGGCAGCCAGCGGTGGGACTCCCGGCTCCAGCCGAGCCGGGTGATCTGCTCGTGGGTGCGGCGCCCGGCCAGCGAGCGGTAGATGTCGTACCGGGCGCCGCTCAGCGTCGCCACCGGCTCACCGATCCCGGCCTGCCACTGCCGGCCGTCCACCTCGACCAGGATCGCCGGCAGGTCGTGCGCGGCGACCTCGGCGGAGAAACCACTCAGCAACACCTCGAACGCCCGCAGGAACGCCGGGTGCTCCTCGGGCAGCGGCGCGCCCAACGCGTAGCGCAGGTCCAGCTCGTGGGTGAAGGCGTCGAGCACCATGAGGCTGCCCCGGCGCCCGCCGCGCTCCTCGATCAGGTACTCGGCGTGCTCGCCCATCCGGCCCCACTCGGCCACCAGCCCGGCGACGTCGGTGTCGGCCGAGGACCGCTCGGGTTTGACCCAGCCCGACATCCGGCCGATCGCCAGCGAGGAGATGCCGACCAGGTGCGCCACCAGGTCCCGCACGGTCCACTCAGGACACGATGGGATCCGCAGGTCCTCCGGCACCGAACGGCCGGCGAACAGCGAGGTGACGCCGAGGCGGGCGGCGCGGTAGGCGACGTGGTTGGGCACGCGCCCGTCCGTCAGCTGCTGCGCGGCGCGATCCAGGTTGGTGTCCATCGGACTCCCCGTAGGTTTCGGCTCAAGGTGTCGGCTCAAGGTGTCGGCTCAGATGGGTTGGGTCGGCTCCAGCTCGGTGACGGCCGCCCCGGCGGCCCTGGCCGAGAGCAGGCCGTCGCGGTGCAGCCAGCGCACGGTGTCGGCGAAGGTCCGCGCCACCGGGCGCGCGGCGATCCCGTTGGTACCGGCCGAGTCCGCGACCCGCGTGGCACACGCGCAGGTGTAGACGGCGCCGTACTCGGCCGGGATGTGCCAGGGCCACACCCGCTGCACCAGGTCGGTGAGCAGGCCCAGCGGCAGCATCGCCCGCGCCGGGAGGTAGGCCGTGGGCAGCGCCCGTCCGGTCACCTCACGCAGGACCCGCACGTACTGCCGGGTCGTCAGGTAGGTACCCGGTCCGAAATGGCGGTTGGCGCCCGGCCGGTCGAACAGCGAGGCGTGCAACGCGGCGGTGTCCCGCACGTCGCCGATGGGCATCCCGCCGGTCGGCCAGATCGGCATCAGCCCGCGCAGGGCGTTGCGCAGCCGGGTGGCCTGGTCGCCGAGCTTCGGGTCGTGCGGCCCGAGCAGCGCCGGCGGATAGCTGATGACGACCGGCGCGCCGTCGTCCTGGTGGCCCCGCGCGACGGCCTCGGCACTCGCCTTGCTGGCCAGGTAGGCCTCGCGCGGACGGCCCACCGGCGAGGTCTCGTCGATCACCCTGGACCCGGCGCCGAACAACGCGCCGACGGTCGACACGTGCACCGTCGGCCCGACCCCGGCGCGGCGGGCGGCGTCCAGCACGATCGTGGTGCCGGCCACGTTGGTGCGCCGGGTCGCGGCCCGCGAGCGGCTGTCGAACGAGTACACCGACGCGGCGTGCAGCACCGCGTCCGTGCCGCGCACCAGCCGCTCGACCGCCGCCCGGTCGAGCACGTCGCCCACGACCAGGTCCACGTCCACCACGCCGAGCGGGCCCAGGGCACGCTCCACCGTGGACTCGTCGCGGACCAGCAGGCGGACCCGGTGGCCGGCGTGGCGCAGCGCGGCCACCGAGTGCGAGCCGACGAAACCGGTGCCGCCGGTGACGCTGACCAGCATGGGAGCTCCCTTCAGGCGGTACGCGGTGCCGGCACTCCCTGGTGGAACCCGCCGCCGAAGAACAGCAGCGCGTCGCCGGTGCGCCGCGCGGCGTCCAGCACGGTGCCGAGGAAGATCGAGTGGTCGCCGCCGTGGTAGACCTCGGTCAGCTCGCACTCCAGCCAGGCCAGCGCCCCCGCCAGCAGCGGCGAACCGGTCACCCGGCCGGGGAACCAGTCGACGTCGTCGAACTGCGCGCGGCCCTTGGGCCGGCTGCGGCTGGCGAAGTAGCGGGCCAGCCGCTCCTGGTCGGCCGACAGCACGTTCACCCCGAAGTGCTTGGTGCGCAGGATGACCTCGTGCATCTGGGTCGTGCGGGCGATGCAGCACAGCACCAGCGGCGGGTCCAGCGACACCGAGCTGAACGCGTTGGCGGTCATGCCGTGGCAGTGCTCCCCGCCGGCGGTGAGCACGGTGATTCCCGTGGCGTAGTGGGACATCACGTCCCGCAGCACCTGCGGCGACGGGGTGGCCGGCAGGTCGGGTGACGGCACGGGGGTCAGGTGGCGTTCGGATGTCATGTCAGCCTCCCGCCGACTGCCGGACCGGGGCGCCCTGGGTCTCGGTGAACGGTGCCAGCGCGTCACGTAGTTGGGCCGGGACGCGGGCGGGAACCGTCTCGTTGTTGGGTCCGCGCATACAGGCGATGCGCTGTCTCCCACGGGCGACCAGGCTCTCGTGGTCGTTCCTGAGCAGGTAGTAGTCGAACACGAACTGGATCTGGGTCTGGGTCAGTTCGTCCAGACTCATCCGGATCGACAGGTCGTCGAAGGCGGTGATCTCGGCGAAGAACTCGCACTCGGCCTTGAGGGTGAACAACTTCAGGTCGTCGTGCATGATCTCGGCGAGCACGTCCGGCGCCACCTCCAGGAGGAACTTCTCCCGGCAGTGTCCCTGCCAGCGCAGGTAGTTCACGTAGTACACGTTGCCGACGAAGTTCGTCTCCTCGAACCCGACGGTGTGGCGGACCTCGTAGTATCCGGCCATGGGGTCGATCACTCCTCTCCCGACAGGACAGCGACGACCACCGGGTCTGGAACGTCGTTGACGGTGGTCACCCAGGTGGCGATCCGCGCGTCTCCCGCGGACAGCACCGCCCAGCCGTTCTGCTCGACCCGGTCGAGCGTGAGGGCCTGGGTTGTCGAACCGGTCTTGCGCAGGCATTCCAGCGCGCACCACACCCGCGTGCCGGCTGTTGACTCGGACTCGCCGGCCTCGACGGTCAGCAGGTCCCGTACCGGGAGCTGGTCGCGGCCCAGCAGGCCCGCCCAGGTCAGCCGGTCACGTTCGACCACGGTCTCCAGGTCGCACCCCAGCCGCCCGGTGCCGGTGACCACGACCAGCGTCAGCCCGGCGCAGTGCGACGCGGACACGCTGGCGCCGTCGATCTCCGGTTTGCCGTCTGGCCGGTGACGCACCCGCACCGGCCGGCCAAGGGCACGGCTGGCGGCGAGGTCGGTCTGGGCCCGGCGACCGGCCGGCCCGACCGCGTCCACCGGGTCGGGTTCGACGGCGACGGCGCGGGTGCCGCCGAGGATGGTCTCCAGGGCGCGTTCGAGGTGGCCGCCGAGCGCGGTGGGGGCCCAGGGCCCGGTGACCGGCAGCCCGTCGATGATCCCGGCCAGCTCGCCCAGGGTGACGGTCGCGAGGTTCGTGGTGGCCGGCAGCGGGCGACCGAGCAGGCGGGCGGTCTCGGTGGCGATCCGGCCGACGGTGATCGGGCCGAGGTGCAGATCGTCCCGCGGAAGGGTGGTGGCGCCGACCGACTCGACCGGCAGTTCCATCCGTTCGGCCACCAGCCGCCGCAGGATGTCCAGAGTGGACACCTGATGATCCACTGTGGACGCAGGGGTACTCACACGTCACCGCCCGTTTCGCCGACTCGCGTAAATACTGCACTCAGCGTGCATCACCGGCCCACGGCGCGCCTACTTCGGCAATGCTGTGGGCCGGCGAAAACACCAGGTGTGGCACTGCGGAAGAACCCTCAACCCGCCCAGTGCTCGACGCGCCACAGACAACCCGACGCCGCCGTCGCCACCACCCCGTCGTCGGACATCTCGAACTCGCCGAAATCCAACACGTACAGGGCGCCGTCCGGCCCGAACGCCACGTCGATCGGCCGGTTCAACGGCAGGCCCGTCGGGATCCGGTGCGCCGACCAGTCCCGAGGATCCACCCGCAGCAGGTCACGGCCGACCGGTGGACCGCCCGCCGGCAGACACATCGGCGCCTCGTCACCGAACAACGCCATCACCAGCTGACCGGCGTGGGCCGGGGCGTCCTGCGGGACCACGGCGAACTTCGTGGCCGCCACGTGCGGCTCGAAGGTCACCACCGGCTGCTCCGGCGGCGGCAACTCGTCGTGGTTGGCCAGCACGAAACTCGGCTGCGGCCCCCGCTCCGGGCGGAACTCCGGATCGGTGACCGGCCGCCCGCCGATATAGTCCGGCCAGCCGTACCAGGCGCCGTCGCGCACCTCGAACAGGAAGTCCGGTGCGTTGCCGATCGGCCGGCTGCCCCGGTCGTCGGCCCCCTGGTCCAGCGCCAACAGCCGGCCGTCGGGCAGGAACCCGAGACCGAACGCGTTGCGCAGGCCCCACGCCACCAACTCCAGCCCGCTGCCGTCCAGCTCACAGCGCATCACCGCCGCCGTGCACGGCAACGTCGCCGGGATCCGCATACCGGCCTCGGTCGGCGTGCCGAACTGGACGAACGCGCCGGTCGTGGCGCGGTCGCCGTCCAGGTCCGGCAACGGGTTGTCGGTCTCCACATCCGTCCCGGCGAGCACGACGTCCATCCCCGGCAGGTCGTGCGCGTGCGGCAGCCGCCGCAACCAGCCCATCTCGTAGGCGTCCAGACCGATGATCCCGAGGTTGGCCATCGCGCCCTGCGAGAAGTACAGCTTGCGGTCGGCACCCACGACCGGGGAGTTGGTGTGGTAGTTCCCCGGCCCCGGCATCCCCTCGACGATCGTGGTCGCACCGCCGTACGGGTCGAGCCGGCTGATCCGCCCGGCGCCGCCCTCGGACACGTAGAGCCGTTCCTCGTGCCAGGACAGGCCGGTCAGCGGGCCGGCGAGCCCTTCGGCGACCAGCGTGCGGCGCGACCGGCCCCGGTCGGTGTCCAACCGCCACACCCGGCCGCCGACCGGGGCGCCCCCGAAGGGCAACCCCGACTCGGCGACGTAGATCCGGCCGCCCGGGTCGAAGGCGAGGCTGGTCGGGAACTGGAGCCCGGCGGCGACGACCGCCGGCGCCGGCCTGGTCCATCCTTCGGTGGCGGCCATGACCTACCGTCCCTTCCGGTCCAGCTCGTAGGCGACGATCTCCGCCCGCTCCCCCGGACCCTGCGGCCAGCCAGAACCGGTGAGCACGTACCGGTCGTGGATCGCCACGGCCGAGTTCGTGTGCGCCGGCAGCTTCGCCTGCCAGGCCGTCCTGCCGGTGCGGGTGTTGACCGCGTGCAGGGTGCCGTCGAAGGTCGTGGTGAACACCAGGTCGTTGGTGACCGACGCGGCGCCGTAGGGCGAGGCCGGCAGCGGGTGGCTCCACTTGATCCGGCCGGTGGCCAGGTCCAGCGCCACCAGCTCACCGGTGCCCTCGGTGAACGCGGCCATCTCCGCCGGCGGGGCCTGGGTCACCCAGGTCGCGCCGTAGTTGTTGACCGACGCGTAGATCGTGTCCCGGTCCACCGCGATCGGGGAGATCACGCCGCCGAGCACACCCGGGAACACCTCGAACGGCATCTGCGGCAACTTGTCGGTCTCGCCGTTGAGCGCGTACAGGTTGTCGTCGTCGTGCCCGTTGTGCCTGCCGACCGGGGTCTTCCACAGGGTCTTGCCGGTGCGCGGGTCCATCTGGAAGATGTAGCCCATCTTGCCGGACGCGATCAGCACCTCCCGGCCGCGGACCTTGGTCAGCACCGGCGAGTTCTGCAGGTCCCAGTCGTAGAGGTCGTGCGGCAGGACCTGGTTGTGCCACATCACCTCGCCGGTGCGCCGGTCCAGCTTGACCACCGAGTTGGTGTACAGGTTCGGGCCGGGCCGGCTGCTCGCCCACGGGTACTCGTCGGTGCCGACGAACGGCGCCGGGTTGCCGACCGCGATGAACACGTTGCCCTGCGAGTCGTAGGTCGGCGGGAACCACACGCCGCCGCCGGAGTTCATCTCCGGGTGGCCCCACAGGTCCAGCGGAACCGTGTTGAACTTCCACTTGGTCGCGCCGGTCCTGGCGTCCAGCGCCCACAGCACCCCCGCGCCGCCGCCACCGAAGAACGCGTCGGCGTTACCGGGGCCGGTCGACACGTACACGGTGCCCCGGTCCACGCCCGGGGTCATGTTGATGCCCTCCACGTCACTGCGGATGAGCTTGCGGCTCCACAGTTGACGGCCAGTGCGGGCGTCCAGGGCGAACGCGTGCGAGGTCGTCGCGGCGTGCACCCGACCGTCGACCACGTTCACCCCGTTGGGGCCGTTGATCGGCGAGTTGAACTTGGTCGTCCACCGGACCTTGCCGGTGCGCAGTTCGATGCTGTAGACGTTCGAGTCGAGGTCCTGGGTGTACATGGTGTCGCCGACCACGACCGGTGTGGTGGCGTAGACGCCGGGCCAGCGCTCCGGCGGGGCCGGCACCTGCACCGGTGTGCTCCAGGCGACCGTGAGGGAGCCGACGTTGCGCGAGTTGATCGGGCCGCGCACGTGGCGGGTGTTGGCCTTGTCGGCGTTGGGCGCCGACCAGCCCCGCGCGGCCGGCCGGTGCGATTCCGAGCCGGCATTCGGGGCGGGAACGGAGTATCCGGTGAGAACCACCATCAGGCCCACCACCAACACACTGAGAAATAATCGAGTCACCGGCCGGCGGGAACGGATCCGACTGAGGCGCATGGCAACCCCTTTAATGGTCGTTTGGGTTCTCATGCAGGACGGTACCCATGCGCATAGATTCGGTGTTCTCCCCGCGTGCGCGGTTCCCACCCTCCACAAGGGAGCAGCCCGGTCGACCCGCCGTCAGGCGGATCAACCGGGCTGCTCTAAGGCGCCGGTGGGGACGGTCACTCCTCCCCGAGCAGCGGACGAACCTCCACCGCACCGTCCATGATCGGGACGAACCCGGCCACCTCGGCGGCGTGGTCGATGTCCCGAGCCTCGATCACGAAGACGCCGGTGAGCTGGGACTTCCCGGACTGGAACGGGCCCTCGCTCACCTTGTCGCCACGGACGGTCCTTGCCGTCGCCGACGGCTGGGTCGCGTAGGCGGTCACGATCTTGGCGCCGGCCCCGTCGACCTTGCCCTCGACCGCCTCGTGCCCCGCGAGAATCTCCGGCGGAAATTCCTCGAACGGAATCTCCTTGTCGTAAATCAGCACGGCGAACTGCGGCATTCTGAATCTCCTCGTTGTGTGGTTTCACACCCGGCTGGGTACTCTAACATCAGCGAGGGCGATCAGCACGACGAATGCCGAGCACCCCCTCATCAACCGTATGGCCGGCGCACCCGACTCCATTGATATCCGCGCCGCCGGCGGCCGCGCATCTTCCATCGTGCGGTCCTCGCCCCGGATGGTCTTCGCACCGGGAGAGAAGACACCGGCGGAATGGCGGAGGCATCCTGATTTTCGCCGTCCCAAGGTCACCGGACGTGGCGCGGGCGTGAATCGTGGTGAGAGGACAGACGCAATGACCGAGCAGCGAGACGTCTTTTCCGATCTGACGGCCGAGGCCGGGGTCGTCGACCAGCTGGTGTCCGAACTGGACGAGGCCGGCTGGGCACTGCCCACACCGGCTCCGGGCTGGACGGTCGCCCACCAGATCGCCCACCTCGCCTTCATCTTCCGCCTCGCCGGCACCGCGGCGTCGGACGCGGAACTGTTCACGGCCATGACCGCCTCGGCCGCCGACGACTTCGAGGGCGCGGTCAACGCCGCGCTCAACCTGTACCTGCCCGACCAGCCCGAGGTGCTGCTCACCCGGTGGCGCGACGAGCGGGACACCGCCATCAAGGCGCTGGCCGCGGTGCCGGGCGACCAGGTCGTCCCGTGGCTGGTGCGCCCGCTGCCCCCGTACGTGCTGGCCTGCGCCGGCCTGATGGAGGTCTTCGGGCACGGCCAGGACATCGCCGACACCCTCGGCGTGACCCGTGAGCCGACCGACCGACTGTGGCACCTGGTGCTGTTCGCCACGCTGGTGTGGGACTTCGGCTACCAGTCCCGCGGCCTGACCCCGCCGGACACCCAGTTCCGCTTCGAGATCACCGCGCCGTCGGGCGAACTGTGGGCCTTCGGCCCCGAGGACGCCGACCAGCGGATCTCCGGGCCGGCGCTGGACTTCTGCCTGCTGGTCACCCGACGGCGCCACCGCGACGACCTCGCGCTGGTGGCCACCGGTGAGCACGCCGACCACTGGTTGGACATCGCGCAGGCCTACCGAGGCCCCGCCGGCCCCGGCCGCACCCCCGGCCAGTTCTCCGGCAGCTGAGGGCCCGCACCCGAAGCGACGAGAAAGGTGCGATGCCATGATCGCGGTACGCGCCGTTCGCGGAGCCGTCCAGGTCGACCGGGACGACCCCGACGTCATCTTCGACGAGACCTGTTCGCTCGTGCTGGAGGTCATCCGGCGCAACGACCTGGCTCTCGACGACATCATCAGCATCTTCTTCACCATGACACCGGACCTGGCCAGCGGGTTTCCCGCGGCGGCGGCCCGCGCGGTCGGCCTCACCGACGTCCCGATGCTGTGCGCCACCGAGATCGGCGTGCCGAACTCGATGGAACGGGTGGTTCGGCTGCTCGCCCACATCCAGACCGACCGGCCGCCGGCCATGGTCGAGCACGTCTACCTGCGCGGCGCCGTCAAGCTCCGCCCCGACCTGGTGCGCGAGCGGCGCCCAGGTACCCGTGGCCCCGGCGGTTCAACGGCGACCGGCTGAGGCGGCCCACCCGAACGAGTTCGACAAGAATGAGGTATCGCCACAATGGTGATCGTGATGGCGCCGGACGTCACACCCGAGGACATCGACGCGGTCGTACGGCTGGTCGAGTCGACCGGCGGTGAGGCGTTCGTCAGCCGAGGCGTGACCGGGGTGTTCGACCCGGCCACCGATCGTGAGCAGGTACGGGTCACCCGGGTCGTCATCGGTCTGGTCGGCGACATGGAGCAGTTGGCGGAGCTGAACCTGCGGGAGATGCGCGGGGTCGCCAAGGTCACGCTGGTCTCGTCGAAGTTCAAGCTGGTCAGTCGTGAGCACCACCCGCAGCGGTCGGTGGTCGACGTGGCCGGCGTCCCGATCGGCCCGACGACCATGACCCTGATCGCCGGTCCCTGCGCGGTGGAGACCCCGATCCAGACCCTGGCCGCGGCCAGAATGGCCAAGGCGGCCGGCGCGACCCTGCTGCGCGGCGGCGCGTTCAAACCCCGCACCTCGCCGTACGCGTTCCAGGGTCTCGGCGAACGCGGCCTGAAGATCCTGTCCGACGTGCGCGACGAGATCGGCCTGCCGATCGTCACCGAGGTCGTCGGCGTCGAGGACGTGGACATGATCGCGTCGTACGCGGACATGCTGCAGATCGGCACCAGGAACATGCAGAACTTCCCGCTGCTGCAGGCGGTCGGGGCGACCAGGAAGCCGGTGATGCTCAAACGCGGCATGAACGCCACGATCGAGGAGTGGCTGATGGCCGCCGAGTACATCGCCCAGCGCGGCAACCTGGACATCGTGCTGTGTGAGCGGGGCATCCGGACGTTCGAGACCGCGACCAGGAACACCCTGGACATCTCGGCGGTGCCGGTCGTGCAGCGGATGTCGCACCTGCCGGTGATCATCGACCCGTCGCATTCGGGTGGGCATCGGGATCTGGTCCTGCCGTTGAGTCGGGCGGGGATCGTGGTCGGGGCCGACGGGTTGATCATCGACGTGCATCCGCAGCCGGACCGGGCGTTGTGTGACGGGCCCCAGGCGTTGATCGCCGAGGATCTGCGGGAGTTGTCGCGGATGGTCGGCGAGTTGAGCGCGGTGATGGGCCGGGAGCCGGCGGACACCGAGCAGGAGCGACGACTGGCCGGCTAGTCGTGGCGGTGCGGAGGGGACAGGGGGCTGGTGCCCTGCCCCCTCCTCGGCCCGCCGAGACTGGTCACGGGAGTGCCGTGGCGGTCTTCCAGCGCTGGACGGCCCCGGTAGCCCAGGGCGTTCGTTCCGGTGGGGGCCTGGTCGTCAGGCCTCGGTACAGTTCGCTGCCCAGGACCACGCCGGCCGCGTGGGGCACCACCGCGCGGATGTCGTGTTCGGTGCGTAGGCCGAAGCCCGCCAGGAAGGGTCTGGTGGCGGTGGCCGCTGTGGCTTCGGCCGCCCGGTGTGCCTCGGTGCGGTTGAGGAGATCGCCGGTGCGGGGGGCGAGCGGGCGGTAGGTGAGGTGCCTGGCCGTGGCTTCCAGGCGGTGCGGTGACCCGGTTCCCTGGCGGATCAGGGGGATGGCGCTCAGGTCGGTGTCCGCCACGGTCGCCGAGGTCAGGTCCCCGTCGGGATCGGTGAGGACCAGGCCGTCCACCCCGGACTCCTGGCAGGCCGACAGGACTCCGTGCGGGCCGAGGTCGGTGACCGTCGACGGGTACACCAGGGTGATCAGCGGGGTGTCGGGCAGGCGGGCGCGCAACTCCCCCACCAGTTTCCAGGCCTGGTGTGGTGTGTGGTCCCGGGCGCGGTCGAAGGAGTGGGCGATCTCGGCGCCGCGCGGGGCGGTCGACGGGGTTGGTATCCCCAGCTCCAGCACGTCGGCGCCGGCCTGTGCCACGGCCACGGCGAGGTCGTTGGGGGTCACCGGGTCGCCCACGGTCAGGTAGACGACCAGCAACCGCTCACCGCGCCCCGCCGTCCGCCGCAGCCGCGCTCCGATGCGGTCTACCTCGGCCACAGCCTGGCGCCGTTCAGTTCCTTGGCCAGCTCCGTCGGGTTCGCGCTCTGCGCCAGCGCGGTACCGACCAGGACCGCTTCGGCGCCCGCCTCGCCCGCTCTGGCGACGTCCGCCTTGGTGTAGAACGAACTCTCCGAGATCACGAACACGTCGTGCGGGATGGTGGCGATCAGTTCCTCGGTGCGGCTGACGGTTCCGGTGTCGAGTTCCAGCGCCACGATGTCCCGGTTGTTGACCGCGATCACCACCGCGCCCAACGACACGGCCTCGCGGATGTGGTCCTCGTTGTGGACGCCGAACACGACCTCCAGGCCCAGCCGCACGGCACGGTCTCGTAATCGCTCGACCTGGCCCGGCGCGACCGTGTTCAGCGACAGCTGGATCGCGTCGAAACCGGCGTTCACCGACTCGTCGATCTGGCTCAGGGTGCTGAAGAACTCCTTGCGCATCAGCGGAAGCGCGGTTCGCGCGCGGATCCTGGCCGCCAGGTCGATCCCGCCGGCGAAGTACACCGGATCGGTCGGTGTGGACATCGCGGCGACACCGCCCTCGATGAGGGCGTCGAGGTACCCGTCCAGATTGCCCGGGGCGATCAGTTCGCCGTCGCGCGGGGAGCGGAACTTCACGTCGGCCATCACCGCGCACCGCTCGTTGAGCCGGGCCGTCTTGAGCACCTCGTACAGACTGCGGTCTTCCATATTTCTCCTCGGGTGTTATGGAATAACACAGTTATGGTGTCAACCGGGAGCACCCCGGCACACCTTCGAGCGTGCGGTCAATCCACTGTGGTCAGGCGATCCTGGACCGGTTCTCCGGTTCCGGTTCGCGCACCGACGACACGGCACGCCACGCCCGGTCGAACACGGCCAGCGCGTCGGCCAGCCCGCTCGCGCGCGGCGGCGACAGCCGGGCGCGGTGTGCGGTCAGCTCGCGGACCGCCCGCGTGTGCGCGGCGCCCCGACCGCGCGTGTGCTCCCGGATGACCTGGAACCGGTCACGGGGCAGGGTCGCGAGCAGGCGCACGATGACGGCACTGGCGGCCAGCCTGGCGGACGCGTCGTCGACCTGGGTGACGGCCTCGGCCAGCTCGCCCCGGCGCAGCGCGTGCACCGCGCGTTTCAGGCGCGCGCCGAGCCTGCGGTACAGCAGCTCGGTGACCTGCGCACAGCGGATGACCACGATCTCGTCGTGCAGGGTGGTCATCGGCAGCACGGCCGCGCCCACCGCCGTGCGCAGCGCCGGCGGGGTGCGGCGCAGGACCGTCCTGGCCAGCTCGGCGGCGGTGGCCACCAGCGCGGAGGTGTCGGTGATGTCAGGGATTCGGGCGCGGGCGCGGGGAGCCAGGTCACCGGACCGGGCGACCGCGCGCACACCCGCCAGGGTGCGCAGGCGCTGGGCGGGCGTCGGGCGCGCGGCCAGGGCTGTCGTCTCGACCAGCAGCAGATCGGCCAGCAGGGCGGCGATCAGCTCGTCGAACGCCGCCTCCGGGTCGCGCTGGGCGGCGGCCGCCTGCTCCAGGACCGGGACGGCGGCGTAGGTGTCGAACCCGGGACGCTCGTGGTCGAGCAGGCACGGCAACCACGCCGCCAGCAGCGGGTCGGTGGGCTCCACGGCACGCAGGGCGGCGAGCAGGGCGGGGTCGACGGCGGGGCGGCCACACGCCTGGACGTGTGTCACGACGTCGCGCAACGGGAACTCCGCGCCGGCCGCGAGGGCACGGGTCGCGCGGTCGAGACAACCCTGGCCCAGCGCGGGTTCCAGCGCGCACGAGTTCGTGCCGCCGGTACCGACCGCCGCCCCGGTCAGAGGTCGTTCCCGACCAGGAAGGAGGACTGGGACTCGACCAGCGCGGCCAGACCCGCGACCGTCGGGTTGGCGAAGAACTCCAGCGCCTGGACACGGGTCCCGTAACGCTCCCGCAGCGCGTCGAGCACCCGGGGCACCAGCAGCGAATGGCCGCCGGCCGCGAAGAACTGGTCCTCCACAGTGGACACGTCGACCCCCAGGCCGGCCCAGATCCTGGCCACGCCCTGCTCCACCGCCGACTCCGGGGCACGCACGGCGGCCGGCCGCACCGGCCCGGGATCGGGCAGCAGCCGCCGGTCGATCTTGCCGCCGACGTTGCGCGGCATGGCGATCATCGTCCGGAACAGCACCGGCGGCATCGCCTTGCCGAAGCGCCGGCGCAACGCCACCCGCCACGCGTTCGCCGCGCCGGTCGTCTTCCCGTCCTCGGTGCGCCGGGGCACGACGTAGGCGACCAGGCGGCGGACCAGCCGGTCGGAGTCGGTCACCGCCACCAGCGCGCACTCGGCGACCGACTCGTGCTCGGCCAACGCCGTCTCGATGTCGGCCAGCTCCAGCCGCACCCCGTTGAACTTGACCTGGAAGTCGCCCCGGCCACGGAACTCCAGCGCGCCGTCCCAGCGGCGCCGGCCCTGGTCACCGGTCCGGTAACAGGGACCGTCCAGGCCGAACACGCCGGTGCCCGCCAGCTCCCGGAACTGGTCGCGCTCCCCCGCGGCGGCCCCCAGGTAGCCGGAGGTGACGTGCGGGCCACGGATGACCAGGTTGCCGGTCACCCCGGCCGGGCAGGGCCGGCCCTCGTCGTCGAGCACCAGGACCTGACGTCCCGGGATGGACCGGCCGATCGGCGCGGTGCCGTGCACCGGGCCGCCGATCTCGTGCCAGGAGGCCAGGATCAGCTCGGTCGGGCCGTACAGGTTGACCAGCCGCACGCCGGGCAGCGTCGAACGCAGCCCGCCCGCCAGGTCGCCGGGCAGCGGCTCGCCGGCCAGCAGCAGGTGGTTGACCGCCCGCAGCTGCTCCGGGCGGCCCCGGCCGCGCACGACCTGCAGGATCTCCCGCACGAAGCTGGGCACCGTCTGGAAGACGGTGATCCGCTCGTCCTCCAGCCAGTCGACGATCTTCTCCGGGTTGGCCCGGATCCGGTCCGGCACCGGGCACACCGTCGCGCCGGCCAGCAACCCGCTGAACAGCTCCCCCAGGCTGGCGTCGTAGCCCGGCGCGGCCCACTGCGCGACCCGCGCGCCGGGGCCGATGCCGAACTCGCCGGCGAACCAGGTGACGAACTGGGCGAGCGTGCCGTGGGTCTGCGGAATGCCCTTGGGCCGCCCGGTCGAACCGGAGGTGTAGGCGACGTAGGCGCCGGCCTCCGGGCCGGGGGTGGCCGGGCGCACCGGGTCGCCGGCCGGCAGGTCGGCCACGTCCAGCAGCCGGCCGCCGTGCTCCTCGGCGTACCAGGTGGCCAGCGTGTCCTCCCCCGCCGCGCCGTCGAGCACCAGGCACGCGGGACGCAGCTCGGCGAGCACCGAGCGGCCCCGGTCGCCGGTGTCGCCACCGCCGAGGCACACCAGCCGCGCGCCGGCGTCGAGCACCGCGAGCACCGCGGCGACCTGGTCGGGGCCGGTCGCCATCCGCACCAGCACCGGCTCACCGGCGACGTCCGGGCCCAGCGCCGAGGCGATCCTGGCGGCCCTGGCCACCAGGTCGCGGTAGGTGACCCGCTGGCCGGCCCAGGACAACGCGGGCGCGTCCGGGGTGCGGGCGGCGGCCCGGTGCACCAGCACGTTGACCGCGTCCTGGCCGGGCGGGCCGGCGTCGATCAGGTCGGCGGCCCGGGCGGCGGCCAGCAGCGCCTGCTCGCCCTCCAGCGGCAGCGCGACGGCCGGGAGGGCCGGGTCGGTGAGCGCGGCGGTGAGCAGGGTGTGCAGCTGGGCGAGGACCTGGGTGGCCGAGGAGGGCTCGAACAGGCTGTCGCGGTAGGTCAGCGCGCCGGTGATCACCTCGTCGACCCGGTCGACGGTCAACGTGAGGTCGGCGCGGGCCGGGCCCGGCGTCACGTCCACCGCGGTGACCTCGACGCCGGGCAGCGCCAGCGAGGGCTCCGAGCCGTCGTTGAGCACGAACATGGCGTCACAGAACGGAACCCGCCGGGGATCGCGGTCGACCGGCAGGGCGCCGACCAGCTCCTCGAACGGCAGCTCGCCGTGCGCGAGGGCCTCGTCGGTGGCGGTCGCCACCCGGGACACCAGCTCGGCGAACGCGGGCCGCCCGTCGAACGACGCGCACACCACCAGCAGGTTGCGGAACTGGCCGACGGTGCCGGCGAACTCGCGCGGGCGCAGCACCGCCGGCACGCCGACGGCGACCAGCTCCTCGCCGCTGTAGCGGTGCAGCAACGTCTGGAACGCGGCCAGCAGCACAGTTCCCGGCGCCACACCGACCTGGGTGGACAGCCGGGCGAGCGGACCGGCGAGCTCGGGCCAGGAGAACCGCAGCTGGCCGACCTCGGCGGCCGGGGTGCGCGGGCGGGTGCGGTCCACCGGCAGGTCCAGCGGCGGCGGCAGCGGTGTGAGGCGTTCGCGCCACCACCGCACCAGCTCCTCGCGGTCCTGCTCGTGCTGGTTGCGGGCGTGGCGGGGGTAGCCGGGCGGCGGGGTGCCCAGGGGCCGGCCGGCGTAGGCCGCGGCCAGCTCACCGACGATGACGGCCAGCGACTCCTCGTCGCAGACCGCGCGGTGGACCACCAGGTCGACGCGGTGCTCGCCCTCGCCGGTGGTGGTGACCGACAGCCGGGCCGGCGGGCCGTCGGCCAGGTCGACCGGGCCGGACGCGCACGCCTCGACCGACGCCTCGGCGGCCACCCGCCGGCGCGGCACGCCCTCGCGCGCCACGATCGTGGTCCGCAGGCTCTCGTGGCGGGCCAGCACGCCGCGCCACCCCGCGCGCAGGGCGGCGGCGTCGAGGTCGCCGCGCACCCGGTAGGCCACGTGCAACGTGTCGGCCGCCGCGCCGGGCGCCAGTTCGGTCAGGAACCACAGCCCGTTCTGCGCGCTGGACGTGACGGCCTCGTCGGTGCTCACCACTGTTCCCTTCTGGTCCCGGCACTGGCGTTCGGGGTGATGTCCCCGGCGAACAGGCCGGTCGGGTCGATCCTGGCCCGGACCCGGTCCACCGCCGCGACGTCGGCCGGGTCGAGGTGGCCCTGCGGCTGCTCGTGGCTCTCGACGAACGTGGGCGCGGTCCGCCCGGTGTCCCACGGCGCGAGCGCGGTCCGCACCCGGGCGAAGTACGCGCTGATGGCGGCGTCGGTCAGCCCGGCCTCTGGCACGGCGGTGCCGGAGTAGACGAACCGCGCGTCCAGGTGGTTGAGCACGCCACCGTCCGGGTTCGGGGTGGCGATCGCGCCGCCGAGCTGACGCAGCCCGGAGACCACCATCGGCGAGCCGGAATCCGCGCCGAGCACCGCCAGCAGCTCGGCGGTCCCGGCCTCGCCCGGTTCGTCGATCAGGAAGTGGTCGCCCCGGTAGGGCACCGGGTCGGGCGGGTCCATGTGGATGCCGAGCACCGAGGTCGGCGAGGTGGTCTGCCACTCGTCCAGCAGCGGCTCGGCCACCGCCCGCAGCGGTTCCACCAGCTCGGCGGCCTGCTGCTCGGCGCGGGTCGGGTCGTCGCCGGCGGTGCCGACCACGACCCCGTCGACGGCGAACACCGGGCCGGCGCTGAGCACCGGCGGCACGTCGGGCAGCGGCGGGAAGTTGAGGAACCGCAGGGACGTCGACGCCTCCGGCGGCGCGTCCTGGGTCCACTTGAGCCACACCGGCAGCAGCCGGCCGGCGTGCTCGGCCGACCAGAACGTGGCGCCGGTGACGACCGTGCTCGCCGGGAACAGCGCCACCTCGATCGCGGTGACCACCCCGAAGCCGCCTCCGCCGCCGCGCAGCGCCCAGAACAGGTCCTGCTCGGTGGCGGCGTCCGCCCGGACGGTGTCGCCCTCGGCGGTGACCAGTTCGACCGCACGCACGCTGTTGGCGGCCAGGCCGACCTTGCGGCCGTAGTAGCTGATCCCGCCGCGCAGCAGGTAGCCGACGACGCCGACGGTGCCCGCCGAGCCGTGCGGGGGCACCAGCCCGTAGGGGGCGACCGCGGCGAGCACGGTCTCCCACGTGGTGCCGGCGGGCACCCGGGCCACCCTGGCGACCGGGTCGACCTCGACCTGCCCGGCCAACTGGGTGCGGACCAGCAGCGCGCCGGTCATCGGCGCGTCGCCGCCCGAGGAGTGCCCGGTGCTGTGCACCCGCACGCCGAGCCCCTCGGCACGGGCGTGCCGCAGTGCCGCGCGGACGTCCTCGACGGTCCGCGCGGTCACCGCGAGCGCCGGCCGTGCCGGCGAGGCCAGGTTGAACACCCTGGTCGCCGAGGTGTAGGCCGGGTCCCCTTGCCGGGAGAGGAAGGCGTCCATGGCGTCAGGCCGCGGCGCGCCCGGCGGCGACCACGGAGGCGACGAACGAGGCCAGGTTCGGGTCGTCCTCGAAGATGTCGCCGACGTCGATCAGGATGCCCAGCTCGTCCTCGACCCGGGACACCAGCCGGACCGCGGTGATCGACTCGCCGCTCAGCTCGAAGAACGACGCGTCGTCCTGTCCACTGGGGATGGTGAGCACGTCCCGCCAGATCGCCTCGGCCGTCCTCGCGATGCTCTCGGTCATGACTGTCCTTTCGCGGTGTCCTCAGGCGGCGCGCGGCAGCCCCGGGTCGTCGGTCCGGTCGGCCGGCGGCGCCGGGGTGCCGGTGGTCCTGGCCGGCTTGGCGTTGCGCAGGATGCGCAGCAGCATCTTCGGCTTCATCAGCGACTCCGGGCCGGCGACCATGCCGGCGACCCGCATGAACGCCTTGGTGACCTCGCCGTCGCGGGCCGCGGCGGCCTGCACCTTGGCGACGAACGCGTTGGCGATCCGCAGCTTGAGCGGGCGGTGGCCCTCGACCTCGGGGAAGGTGAGGTCCCCGCCGGCCGACATGTCCCACGCCCCGCCGATGACCTTGGCGATGTCCTTGTGGAACCGGCGCGGTGCGACGACGCCCCGGCGCAGGTGCTCACGCAGCACGGTCGCCTCGATGGCGGCGACGGTCATGCCCTGGCCGTAGAGCGGGTTGAAGCTGCACGCCGCGTCGCCGAGCACCACGAACCGCTCGGGGAAGCGGGCCAGCCGCTCGTAGTGGCGCCAGGTGCTGGCCGGGTAGCGGAAGCCGACGATGTCACTGACCGGTTCGAGCTTCTTGACGATGTCGTAGATGTCGGGCACCGCCAGCGACTTGACGAAGTCCAGGAAGCCCTCGGGGTCGGTCGGCGCGCTGTCGCCCAGCACGCCGGAGACGGTCAGCACGGCGCGACCGTCCTCGATGCGGGTGAGGAACCCGCCGCGCGGGGTGACCGGCGAGGTCGTCGGGTTGATCGACAGGTCGCCGTCGAAGACCGACTCGTCGGGCACCCGGTAGAGCCGGCTGGTGTAGCTGACGTTGATCTTGACCCGGTCCTCGGGCGGACGCTCGTAGCCCAGGGCCTCCAGCCACGCCGGGGTGCGCGAGCCACGGCCGGTGGCGTCGACGACGAAGTCGGCCTCCAGGACCTCCTCGGCGCTCTCGCCCTGGCGGTGCACCCGCACGCCGGTGACCCGGTCACCGGCCTGGTCGGTGACGATGCCGACGATGTCGGTGCGCTCGACGAACCGCACGTTCGGCAGGGCGTTCACCCTGGCCCGCACGTGGCCCTCCAGCACCGGCCGGGCGGCGGAGATGCAGCTCAGACCGGCGTCGGCGGGCTGGAGTTTACGGCCGCCGAAGAACCAGCGCACGTCGCCGCCGAGGTCACCGGTGGGGATGCCGGCGGCGACCGCGCCGGCGTAGAAGCCGGGGAAGAACTCCTCCAGGATCTGCTGGCCGCGGGCCAGCAGACCGTGCACGTGCCGGCCCTGCGGCACGCCACGCCGGGCGGCGGTCACGCCGACCAGCTCGTCGCGGTCGACGACCACGACCTCGGCGTAGGACTCGGCCAGTACCCTGGCCGCGACCAGTCCGGCCATGCTCCCGCCGAGCACGACCGCCCGATCACCCAGGTGATCCACCACGGGTGTACCTCCTCGCTCGTCGCTGGCGGGCGGCCAGCGGGTCACCGACGCCGGCCGGTCAGCCGGCGAGTTCGTCCGGCAGGCCGAAGTGCGCCCTGGACAGCTCACGCTGGGCCTTGGCGGCCAGGAACACCGCCGAACCGGCGTGGGTGTGCAACATGGACATGTCGCGCCAGATCCGCTCCAGGCGCTCGCCCCGGCGCACCGAGCTGGACCCGGCCGTCGGCAGCAGGTGGCCCTCGACGGCGCGCCAGCACAGCTGCTCGACCTGGCGGGAGATCCCGGCCAGGCGCATCTCCAGCTCGCGGGTGAACGCGGCGGGACCGGCGGCGCAGGCCTCCTGCCACAGGCGCACCGCGCCCAAGATCCCGACCTCGGCGGTGGCGATCATGCCGGTGGCCTCGCCGTACCAGTACTGGTAGTCGGGGTCCTCGAACCGGGTCACGACCGGGGGGAACAGTGTGGTGCGGGTGCGCATGAGGTCCTCGAACGCGTCCAGCGCCGCCTTGGCGATGCCGACGGCGAGCACGGCGCTCTCCAGGTTCATGAAGCTCAGCGGGCCGCCGCTGTACTCGACGTTGCCGTGCAGGCGCAGCCCCGGGGTGCCGTCGGCGACCGAGTACTGGCTCATGTGGCCGGGCAGCGTGTAGTGGTCGGGGATGATCGCGTCCTCGACGGTGATGCTGTGCGAGCCGCTGCCGCGCAGGCCGAGCTGCTGGCCCCAGTCGTCGAGGCGGCGCCACTGCTCGCGCGGGGCGATGAACAGCATCGGCTCCAGTTGGCCGGAGGCGCCGGGCGCCAGGGCGTGGCCGACGAAGTGGGTGGCGTAGGGGGCGCCGGAGCAGTAGCCCCAGGTGCCGTTGACCTTCCAGCCGCCGTCGACCCGCTCGGCGGTGCCGCTGGGCATGATGGTGGCCGGGGCGAGGAAGTCGCCGCCGGCGAACAGCTCGTCCTGGGCGCTCTCGGGGAAGACGGTGGCGACCGCGAGGGCGTGCGCGGCGCCGAGGGTGTACATCCACCCGGTCGACGGGCATCCCCTGGTCAGCGCGATGGCGACCTTCACGAAGGTGTCCACACCGAACTCGTAGCCGCCGTAGCGGCGGGGGACGAGAATCCGGTAAAGACCCGCCTTCGAGAACGCCTCGTGGGTGTCGGTGGCGTAGAAGGTGCGGTTCTCTGTCTCGGCCTGACGCTCCACCAGCTCCGACGCGAAGGCCTCCGCGCGAGCGACCACGTCGGCCGGGGTCAGCTCGGGCTCGGGCGGGAGCGGAAAGCCGTGCTCGGGAAAATTCGCGGCGACGACTGACATTGTTCCGCACGTCCTTTACCTGGAATCGATGTGCTCGACCAGCGTCACATTCGCTGGTGACCGGGCGCATCTCCGCGATTGCCCCGGCGGCGGGACCGGGCACTGCCGAAGATGTGGGGCGGGGCGGCGGCGACCCACCATGAGCGTGGTGACCGGCGCACCCCGAGTGCGTCGGCGCTGTCGCATGCTGTCGTACCAGTGGAGGATCCATGTCGCCGCCGAGGGTTGAGATCGACGTAGTGTTGTCGGAGTATCCGTTTCCGGATTTCCTCGGACCGGTGCGAAAGCGGGCGGCGGAGTTCGAGCAGGCGCATCCCGAGTACGAGATCACCATTCAGGGCTGCTATTACGAGGACCTGCCGGCGGAGGTTTCCCGCCGGACGCTGGCCGGCCGCCCCCCGACGATCGCGTCGTACTACTCGGGAGCGTCCCAACAGGCGATCGACACGGTGCGGGCCGACGGCCGCCCCCTGTTCACCTCGGTGGGCCGAGAAGTCGGCGACCGCACCGAGATCCTCGGTGAGCCGGTCATCCTGAACGACCTCATCGAGGCCTGCCAGACCTTCTACAGGATCAACGACGACCTGGCCGCCGTCCCGCTCACCCTGTCGACGATGTTGTTGTACAGCAACATGACGATGCTGCGGGCCGCCGGCCTGTCGACGCCCCCGCGAACCTGGGACGAGGTGAGCGCGGCCTGCGAGGCACTGACCGGCGGGCCGGCGTACCCCATCACCTGGCCGGACGACGGCAAGCTGTTCCAGCACTGGATCACCCAGCAGGGCGGGGCGATGCTGGACGCCGACAACGGACGGGCCGGCCGGGCGTCCCGGGTGGACCTCACGTCACCGGGACTGCTGGCCCTGGTCGACTGGTGGCACCGGCTCAACCGCGGCGGCTACTACCTGTACACGGGAACGTTCGAGGACTGGGCCGGCAACGGCGCCGCGTTCGTCGGCGAACGGGTCGCCCTGCGGGTCGACTCGTCGTTCGCGATCAACTTCATGGGCGGGCCGGAACGCGACGGCCTGGAGGAGACCGTGACCCTGTTGCCGCACAACGACCGCGTGTCGCCGGTGGGCAACTGGATCGGCGGGGACGCGATGTGGCTGGCCGACGGGTTGGACCCGGTCGCCCGGGACGGGGCGCTGGCGTTCATGATGTACCTGAACTCGCCGGAGAACGCCGCGCAGTGGCACCGGGCCAGCGGCTCAACCCCGGTCACGGAATCCGCTGTCGCGCTGCTGGCGGAGGAGGGCTGGTTCGACAACCATCCCGCGCACCGGGTGGCCGTCGAGCAGTTGCGGCGGGCCACCGTGTCGGCGCCGGTGATCCCCGGCTCCCACGGGGTGCAGACGGCGATCATGGCGGCGATGGAGGACGTGCTGGTGCGGGCCGCCGACCCGGCGACCCGGTTCGCGCGGGCGCAGGTCGAGGCCCAGGCGGCACTGGACGCCTACAACGCCACCTGTCTCGCCGGTGTCGAGCGTGACCCCACCTGGCTGCGGGTCGGCACCTGAGCGGTGAGGCACACAGGACTGCCGGGTGCCCGTCGGGCACCCGGCAGTCGACGAGGATCAGGCCTTGACGAACACCCGATCGGCGGGCCGCTCCACCGGCCGCCGCGCGGTCCGGTTCAGCCACCACTGCACCAACATCAGGTTGACCACCCACCCGAACCACCGGGCGGTCTCCAACAGGTACGTGATGTCCCCGGTGAACCCCATCTCCAACGCCGACCGCACGATGAACAACCCCCACACGTTGTTCATCACCAGCGCGAAGCTGTACAGCATGTACCGCCGGTGCTTGGCCCACCGGTTGCGCCGGGCCGCCACCCACCCGGCGATACTGAACGCGAACCACAGCACGGTGGCCATGGTCACGCCGACCTGACCGGGCACCGGCGCGAACGGCACCAGGATCAGCCCGAGCACGGCCGCGATCACACAGGCCACGACGTAGATCCGCCCGGTCCACCGGTGCAGTCCGGGGTTGCGCCGGCGCAGCTTCGGCCACACCTGCAGACACACCGCCAGCATGGTGATGGTCCCGGCGATGATGTGGATGATCAGCAGCGGGTAGTACGCGGGGAACCCGTCATGCGGCGGAACGGGCGCCTCGGCCTCGGGGGTCCCGACGAACGGGTTCACCTGGAGGTACAGGAAGGCCGCCGTCACGATCCACAGTGGAATCATCCAGGGCCGCCGCCAGAACGGGGTGGCCGGGGGCGCGGTGCGCTGTCGTGGTAAGTCCGCCGGCTCAGGAGCCGACGGCCGGACCTTGTCGATGTTCTGTGTCACGATCGCTCCTGGTCGCGTGGGGAATCGACTACAGCGTCACACCGGCCCGCCGCCGCGCGCATCTTCGGCTGTGCCACCCCTCACGGCAGGAACACGTCGGCGAACCCCGGCTCGCCGTACCGTTGCGCCACCGCGTCCGGTCCACTGTGGCGGGACACGCTCACCCAGCCGGCGGCCGTGCGCAGGAACCGGTTCTGGGACGCGCGGTAGCGGTCGCGCCACCGCGCCGGCACGGCCGAGGGCCGGGCGTGCCCGGCGAGCACGGTGTGCGCCAGGTCGTCGTGGAGTACCCGGTGGATCCGGCCGACCAGCCGGGGGTCGCCGGTGAGGTCGACGAGGACCGCGGGGGCGAGCAGCGGGGCGGCGGCGAGGTCGTCGGGGGTGACGGCGTCGTCGCAGCCGCCGGGACCCCGGGTGAACTCGACGGCGTCCGGGGTGGTCAGGCCGACGGTCAGCAGGTCGGTGTCGCTGGCCAGCAGGTCGGCCAGGACGATGCCCGGCACGCCGTCAGCGCCGGTGAGCAGGACGGACTTGGCGCCGCGCAACGCCGCCCGCTCCAGGACGAGCGCGAGGGGGAACGCGGTGGCGAAGGCCGCGCCGAAGACCGTGCGCAGGTCGGCGTGATCCGGTTCGGCGGGCAGGAACGGCGCCAGGTACGCGTGCTCGGTGTCGACGAAGCCGTTCCCGGCCGGCGCGGCGGACAGGACGTGGTCGCTGCCGGCCGGGACGACGCCGTGGACGCGGTCGCCGACGGCGATGCCGGCGACCCGGGACTCCGCCACCCGCGCCTGGGCCCACACCGCCGGACGGCGGAACCCTGGCGGGGCGGGAAAGACGTCACCGAAGCCCAGGTCGGCGGTGAACCGCTCGACCGTCAGCCGGACCTCACCGGGACGCGGACCGACCACCGTGGTGGCACGGAGGCGAACCAGCGTGGGGTCGGCCACCGCGCACAGCAGCTCCCAGGTCACCGCGACAGGGGCTTGCGGGCCGAGACGATCACGTAGCCAACCTGGTCCTTGCGCGGCGCGAAGAACCCGTGGTGCAGCCGGGAGAACTCGGTCACCGCGTCCTCACCGAACTTGGCGGTGACCTCGTCGCGGCGGCTCAGCGCCGCCTCGACGTACTTGGCCTTCTTGCCGAAGACCCTCGGCCCGCACTGGGTGTACTCCTCGACCTCGAACCCCGCCGCCCGGGTGTGTTCGAGCCACTGGGCCAGCGTCGGTAGCCGGTGCAGCTTGAGGGTGTCCATGAACTTCGCCAGCCGCACCGGGTCGCCCTGGGCGCCCAGGCTGAAGTCGGAGAAGGAGATCCGGCCGCCGGGCCGCAGCACCCGGTACAGCTGCGCCAGCACCCGGTCGAGGTCCTGGGCGTTCTGCAGCGACTCCAACGCCAGCACGGCGTCGAACGTGTCGTCCGGAAAGGACAGATCCATGAAGTCGCCGTACTCGAACCTCGCCAGCTCGCCGGCACCGGCGTCGGCCGCGCGCTCGGTGGCCCTGGCGATCTCGTAGTCGCTGACGGTGATCCCGGTGACCCGCGCCCCGAACCCGGTCGCCAGGTGCACGGCGGTCTCACCCGGACCGCAGCCAGCGTCCAGGACGTGTTCGCCGGCGCGCAGGCCGAGGGTGTCGGTGACCTTGCGGGTCAACCGGTGCACCGCCTCGGTCAACGACGCCGGGTCCGCGCGGTCGTACCAGTACCACATGTGCAGCTGGCCGTCGCGCAACTCGTCCCCGATGGGGGATCGCCGGTCGTAGTGCTCGCCGATGTCGGCCGCGTCACTCATGTGTCCGCCCAACCTCGCGGGAACTGACCGATCCATGGTGGCCGGGACAAGGCGTGCGGGACATCTCGACGAATGCGCGATCCGTCCGGAGTGGTCGTCACCGGCCCCTTTTCCACTTCTTTGGGCACCGGCGGAGAAGCGTAAACAAACAACAAAGAGCTACCAATTGGACGACATCGTGACGAGAGGACTGACATTGTGACCGTCAACGAACTGTTACCCGGAGCCGGGCGGCGCCCGTGGGCCGGGCTCGCCGTGCTCTGTCTGGCCAACCTCGTGATCGCCGTCGACATCTTCGTCCTGATGCTCGCGGTACCGCACATCGGCACCGACCTCGCGACGAGCGCCACCGAAACCCTGTGGATCTTCGACATCCACGGCTTCATGGTCGGCGCCTTCCTGATCACCATGGGCGGTCTCGGCGACCGGATCGGCCGCCGCCGGCTGTTCCTGATCGGTTCCGCCGCCGTCGGCCTCGCCTCCGTCGTGTGTGCCTACGCGCCCAACCCCGAGGTCCTCATCGCCGGGCGGGTGCTGCTGGGCATCGCCGTCGCCACACTGCCGCCGTGCAGCCTGGGCCTGATCCGCACCATGTTCCCCGAGCCGAGGCGGATGGGCGTCGCCATCGGGTTCTGGGCCGGTTCGTTCACGGTCGGCGCCATCGTCGGCCCGGTGCTCGGCGGCGCGCTGCTCGACCAGTTCTGGTGGGGTTCGGTGTTCCTGATCGCCGTGCCGATCCTGCTCGTCGTCCTGGTGGCCGGACCGGCCTCGCTGCCAGAGCACCGCAACCCCGACGCCGCCCGCCTCGACCTGACCAGCGCCGCGCTGTCGCTGGCGACGATCCTGCCGATCATCTTCGGCATCAAGGAGGTCGCCCACGACGGCTGGGGCCTGACGCCGGTCGCCGCGCTCGTCGTCGGGCTGGCGCTGGGCGTGGTGTTCGTGCGCCGGCAGCGGCGGGTCACCAACCCGCTGATGGACCTGAGCCTGTTCCGCAACCGCGCCTACAGCATCGGCCTGGGCAGCCTGCTGACCTACGCCATGCTCACCGGCGCCACGCTGATGTTCGTCACCATGCACTTCCAGATGGTCGCCGGCCTGAGCGCCCTGGAGTCGGGGCTCGCGCTGGTTCCCGGCATGGCGCTGTCCACGCTGAGCGTGACGCTGGCGCCGGTGCTGGCCCGCTGGGTCCGCCCGGCCTACCTGATCGGGGCCGGCCTGGTCGTCGTGGTGCTCGGCCTGTTCCTGGTGACCAGGGTCGAGCCGACGTCCGGGCCGGCGGTGCTGATCACCAGCTTCGCCGTGTGGTGTGTTGGCAGCGGGTTCGTGCTGGCCATGGGCATCAGCCTGGTGGTCGGTTCGGTGCCGGTCGAGAAGGCGGCGTCCGCGTCGTCGATGCCCCAGATCAGCAACGAGTTCGGCGCGTCGCTGGGCATCGCGACGCTCGGTGTGGTCGGCACGCTGATCTACCGCGCGCAGGTCGAACTGCCGGCCGCGGTTCCCGCCGAGGCCGCGGTGGCCGCCGGCGACAGCCTCGTCGGCGCGCTGACCGTGGCCGGCACCCTGCCGCCCGAGGTCGCCGGGCCGCTGGTCGGCGCGGCGTTCCAGGCGTTCAACAGCGGTTTGCAGACCGTGGCCACGACCGCCGCGATCATCCTGGCGGGGCTCGCGGTGCTGGTGGTGGTCAAGCTGCGCCACATCCCGCCGCTGGCCAGGCAGGACGCGGCCCCCGAGCCGGAGTCCACAGAGGACAGCGGAACCGGCGCCGGTCTCGCCGCCGCTGCCTGAGGTTGCGACGAGAAAGTACCGGCGACCGATTCGGTCGCCGGTACTTTCCGTTGTGGACGGTGTCAGCCGTTGAGCAGGTTGTTGCGCTGGGCACGCAGGTCGTCGAAGGAGGACAGGTCGGGGACCGTCCAGCCGTCGAGGTCGTACTCGTCGAGGCACTGCTCGACGAACGCCTTGTAGTCACCGACCTGGCCGGTGGCGATCTGCGCGTTGAGCAGCTCCACCCGGGTGTTCTCGTGATTGCCGGCGTAGTTGCGTTCGTAGAGCTCGTGCCGGCCGCCGAACTCGGTGCCCACCGCGTCCCACAGCAGCTTCATCACCTTGACCCGCTCGACCGAGTCGACCCCGTTCGAGCCGCGCACGTACTTGTCCAGGTACGGGCGCACGTCGGGGTTCTTGAAGTCCTCGGCGCTGGAGTTCAGGTAGATCAGGCCGGAGGCGATGTCCTGCTCGATGATCTCCTTGACCCTCGGGTAGCCGATCTGCATGAACCACCGGTAGGCGAACACGTACTGCGGGTTGGGCAGCACCGCGCCGTTGGTCCACGGCACCGGGTTGCGCGCCGCCGCGTCCGACAGGCCCCAGAACAGGTTGCGCCAGGCCAGGACCTCACCGAGCCGGCTCTGGACGCCCCGGAAGTCGGCGGTACCGGTGATCTCCAGCGCCTTGGCCAGCAGGCCGGCGATGAACTCCAGCTTCACCGCCAGGCGCGTGCAGCCGTGGAAGGTGAACCGCTCTGGGAAGCCGGAGCGGCCGGTGAACAGCTGCACCTTGCCGAGGTGGCCGTAGATGAACACGTTTTCCCACGGCACCAGCACCTTGTCCAGCACCAGGATCGTGTCGTTCTCGTCCAGCCGGGAGGACAGCGGGTAGTCGAACGGGCTGCCCATGACCGCGGCGGTCGCGCTGTAGGAGGGCCGGCAGATCAGCTTCATGCCCGGGGCGTTCATCGGGATGGTGGCGACCAGGGCGAACTTGCGGTCCTTGATCGGCAGCCCGTAGTGGGCGATGAAGTTGTAGTGGGTCAGCGCGGACCCGGTGGCGACCACCTTGGCGCCGCTGACGATCAGCCCCGAGTCGGTCTCCTTCTCGACGTGCACGAACACGTCGCCGACCTTGTCCGGCGGCAGGTTGCGGTCCACCGGCGGGTGCACGATCGCGTGGTTCCAGTACAGGACCTTCTCCTGCGACTCGCGGTACCAGCGCCGGGCGTTGTCCGAGTACGGCTCGTAGAACTCCGCGTTCGCGCCCAGCGTGCCGAGGAACGCGGCCTTGTAGTCGGGGCTGCGGCCCATCCAGCCGTAGCTCATCCGCGACCACGCGGCGATGGCCTGCTGGTCGGCGACGAGGTCCTCAGCGCTGTGCGGGGTGGTGAAGAACCGGTGGGTGTAGCCGTCGCCACCGGAGTCGGTCGGGGCGGTGAGCACGTCGCGGTGCGCGGGATCGTGCAGCGCGTCGTAGAGCCGGGCGACCATCCTGGCGGGGTTGTGGAACGCCGGATGGGCCGTGACGTCCTTGACCCGCTCGCCGTAGAGGAAGATCTCGCGGTCGTCGCGCAGACTCTCGATGTACTCCGCGCCCGTCAGCGGACGGGTGCGTGGCCGCGCGCCGGGCGCGCGGTCAGGGACGTCCCGATGCTCGGTCATCGGATTCTCTCTTCTCTTCGCTTTCGCCGGGCGGATGCCTGTGACTCTCTCTGGAGCGGATCAATCGTCTCACCGGGAACGCGGCGGCGGGTTATCCGCCGTTGCCCAGTATTCGCACGTCACGAGATGCCCTCGGCCTGATCACGGTGCCAGAGTTGAGAAATCTCTCCGGCGCGTTTTCCCGTCCAGCTATTTTCTATGGAGGACATGGTGACCGAGACCGTCATTCCGACGCGGGAGGAACTCGTCGGCCGCGCGGCGAAGCTGGTGCCGCTGCTGGCCAAGCACGCGGCCTGGTCGGAGGAGAACCGCCGGCTGCACGACGACGTCGTCGACGCGCTCGGCGAGGCCGGTGTCTACAAGCTGCGCCGCCCCAAGCGCTACGGCGGCTACGAGGCCGACACCCGCACCCTGACCGAGGTCGCCGCCGAACTGGGTCGCGGCGACGGCTCGGCGGCGTGGGTCGCCTCGGTGTACTGGATCCCCGGCTGGATGGCCTGCCAGTTCCCCGACCACGTCCAGGACGAGGTGTTCTCGACCCCCGACACCCGCATCTGCGGCACCCTGAGCCCCACCGCGATGGCCTCCCAGGTCGACGGTGGCATCAAGGTCACCGGCCGCTGGCAGTTCATCAGCGGCGCGCACCACGCGCACTGGCAGGAGATCATCTCCATCCTGGTGCCCTCCGAGGGCGACCCGTACCCGGTGATGGCCCTGGTCCCGATGTCGGACCTGCTGGTCGTCGACGACTGGCAGACCTCGGGCCTCAAGGGCACCGGCAGCGTCACCACGGTCGCCAAGGACCTGTTCATCCCCCAGGAGCGGGTGCTGCCGCTGCCGGTGGTGCTCAGTGGACAGACCGCGTCGCGGGCCAACGCGGACTCGCCGATCTACCGGCTGCCGCTGCTGCCGGTGGCGGCCGCGTCATCGGTGGGCACCGTGCTGGGCCTCACCCGAGGCGCGCGGGACGCGTTCCTCAAGCGCCTGCCCGACCGCAAGATCACCTACACCGGCTACGAGAGCCAGCGCGAGGCGCCGATCACCCACTTCCAGGTCGCCGAGGCGGTCACCAAGATCGACCAGGCGGAGTTCCACGCCCAGCGCCTGGCGAACCTGGTCGACACCAAGGGCATCGAGGGCTCGGAGTGGAAACTGGAGGAGCGCGCGCGGACCAGGGTCGACCTGGGCACCGTGGTGGGCCTTGGCAAGGAGGCCATCGACATCCTGGCCGGCGCCAGCGGCGGCTCGTCGATCTACCTGGGCGTCCCGATCCAGCGCTTCGCCCGCGACATCCAGGCCATCAACCTGCACGCGCTGATGAACCCGAACACCAACGCCGAGCTGTACGGCCGGGTGCTGTGCGGACTGGAGCCCAACACCCTCTACATCTGACCACCGCACGGGAACGGGCCCTCCGCGAGAAGGGCCCGTTCCCGTGTGCCGCCGGTTGACCTCGCGACGTGCGCACGCCCTGGCACGGACGATGTCGGTGGGTGAGGGCACACTGACGGCATGAGCGCCTCGTCATCCACCCCAGCCGATGCGTCCCCTGCCTCCCCTGTTTGGGTGCAGTCGATGGGCGGACCTCTGATCGTCATCCCCGTCTCCGCGCTGGCCGCATGGCGCGGGTGCACCGAGACCGGGGTCATGGCGGGAGACGCCACTGCTCCGGACGACTACGACCGGGCCTGTGCGCTGGACGATCTGGCAGGTGTGATCCCCGTGGGCGAGAACGGAGCGCGGGCTGTGGTGCTGGCGGACGAGCCGGCCACCAGCTGCTACCTGTCCGAGCACGGCACCTTCCTGCGGTGGCTCACCGCCGACTCCGAGGCCGAGCTGAAGGCCGCGGCAGAGGCTGGCCTCGCGGACCCGGCCACCGAATGGGAGGAGTGCGGCACCTGGGTGTCGGACGGTCCGGCCGTGCTCATGGACTCCGCCGTAGCGGGCTCCGACCTGAACACCGAGTATCCCGGCGGCGGGATGCCCGCCCAGGCGCCGGTCCCGCTGCCTGCCGGGCGCTGGAGGGTTCGAGCCACCGACATCAAGGCAGATGCGGGAAACCGAGTCGGCCTGGTCCAACTCCTGCCCATCGAATTGTCGGCGTCACCGTTCGTCGTCTGACAGCGAAGCCGGAGGCCCGGAGCTGAGTTCGGGCGACCGGCACGCCGAACACAGCAGCGGCCGCGAAGGAACTGTCCCTTCGCGGCCGTGCGGGCTCAGGAGCGGACGACGGCCAGTAGCATGCCGGTCTCCATCATCGGGTTCATCATGTGTTCCAGTACGCCGACGGCCTCGTCGCCGAAGCGGCCGACCAGGTCGTCGTAGTTCTCCTTGGCCGATTCGGCCATGGCGGTGCCGGTGCGGTGGGTGTGCGGGGTGATGTCGGCCAGTTCGAGCAGGGTCAGGCCGGACGCGGACACCAGGTCGCGGTAGCTGTCCAGGGTGTTGATGGGGGTCAGTGCCATGGCCTCCAGGATCTTGGCCAGCTCGGCCTGTTCGGCCGCCGCCAGTTCCTCTCGCTGGAGCAGGTCGGAGATGACGATCGCCCCGCCGGGGCGTACGACCCTGGCGATCTCCCGCAGGGCCGGCACCCGGTCCATGTGGATCAGTGACTCGATGGCGACGGCGGCGTCGAACGAGTCGTCCGGGTAGGGCAGGGCGAGCGCGTCGGCGTGTTCGAACTCGACCTGGCCGGTGAGGCCCTGTTCGGCGGCCCGCCGGTTGGACAGTTCGACCTCGCCGGGGTCGATGGTGATCCCCAGGACCTGCGCGCCGGTGGTCCTCGCGAGCCGGAACGCCGGGGTGCCGATGCCGCAGCCGACGTCGAGCACCCGGCTGCCGGCCGACACCCCGAGCCGCCCGAACAGCTCGTCCTCCATGCGTTCGACGGCCTGCTGGTTGGGGGTGTCGTCATCGTCGTCGTGCCAGTAGCCGACGTGGAAGCTCTCGCTCCAGATGGTCATCAGGACCTGGGTGCCGACGTCGTAGAAACCGGAGACATCCGCCGCGCTGGGCTGGGTGTTGTCCGTGGTCATGTGACCCTCCAAGAAAAGTGGTTACGCGCCCGCGACGGCCGGTACGACCTTGTCGCCGATGATCTCCAGCTGCCGGACGGGGTTCTGGCCGGACACGATGCCGATGGCGGTGTCCACGCCGGCCGCCGACCATTCGAGCAGCTGCTCGGTCAGCTCTCCGGCTCCGGTGCCGTCGTCCTCGACGGCGAACGGGAAGACACAGGTCTTCTCGATCGTGTCGTAGTCGCGGCCCTCCTCGGCGCAGAACTCGCGCAGCAGCGCCAGTTTGTCCGCCAGGTCCGGTCCTGGGTAGACGTTGCAGGCGTCGCCGTGGCGGGCCACCAGGCGCAGCGTCTTGCGGCCGTCGCCGCCGAGCAGGATCGGCGGGTGCGGGCGGGTCAGGCTCTGCGGCACGTTCAGCGGGCGCTCCAGGCGGTAGTGCCGTCCCTCGTAGGGGCGCTCGTCGCCGGCCCACAGCCGCAGGCACACCTGGAGGGTCTCCTCGACCATCTCGAAGCGCCGCGCCAGCGACGGGAACGGGAAGCCCATGCCGGTGGCCTCGTCGGCGTACCAGCCGGCGCCCAGGCCCAGCATGGCCCGGCCGCCGGAGAGCACGTCGAGCGTGGTGACGATCTTGGCCAGCAGCGCGGGCGCCCGGAAGTGCACGCCGGCCACGACCGGGGCGAGCCGGCAGCGCGTGGTCAGGCCGGCGAGCATCCCGAGGGTGGTGAAGCACTCCAGCTCCGGGGCCTGCGGGCCGCCGGCGTGCGGGCCCTGCCAGACGTGGTCGCCGACGCCGATCAGGTCGTAGCCGGCGTCCTCGGCGATCGCGGCGACGTCGGCGACGGTGCGGCCCATGGCGGCCGGCCCACCGTCCCAGACGAACGTTCCGAGCTCGAATCCCACCTTCATGGCGGTTCTCCTATCGGGGTCAGCCGAAGACTCAGCCGAAGACCTCGTCGAGGGCGTCGCCGAGCACCAGGCACAGCTCGTCGGCGTCGGCCTCGGTGGTCACGTAGGCCGGGGCCATGGCCAGGTAGTCGTCGTCGCCGCGGATGATCACGCCACGGCGCAGGCAGGCCTGGGCCACCAGCGCGCCGACGCCCCGGTTGTCCGGGTCGGGGAACTTCGCGCCGATCAGCAGGCCGGTGGTGTGCACGGTGCCCCGGTCGCCGACCAGCTCGCGCACCCTCGGGTGCAGCACGGCGGCCAGGTCGTTGATCTTGCGCTGGAACCCGCCCTCGCGGAAGTGGGTGACCGCGGCCAGGCCGGCGGCGGAGGTCAGCGGGTTGGCGGCATAGGTGTGGCTGGGCGCGAAGGCCCGCGATCCCTTGTGCCCCTGGAGAAGCTCGGAGATGTGCTCGGTGATCAGCAGCGCGGCCATCGGCGAGTAGCCGCCGGACAGGCCCTTGCCGACGCACAGCAGGTCCGGGGTGACGTCGTAGGTCTGGGCGGCGAAGGCGTTGCCGGTGCGGCCGAAACCGGTGACGATCTCGTCGAAGATCAGCAGCACGTTGTGCTTGTCGCAGACCTCGCGCAGGCGGGCCAGGTAGCCGGGCGGCGGCGGGGCCATGGCGTGCAGGTAGCTCAGCGGCTCGACGATCAGCGCGGCGACCGAGTCCGGGCCGGCGGCCTGGATCGTCTGGTCCATCAGCGTCGCGGCCATCTCGGCCGACTCCGACGCCGGGATGCCCATGTCGGCCTCGAGGGCGCCGGGGGTCCAGCTGTGCAGCATGCCGGGGATGCCGGCGCCGAACACGTTCATGCCGGGGTGGCCGCTGACCGACATCGCGCCGAAGGTCGGGCCGTGGTAGCTGACGTGGTGGCTGATGACCCGCTGCTTGCTGGGCGCACCCTTGATGAAGTGGTAGAGCCGGGCGAGCCGGATGGCGGCCTCGATGGCCTCCGAGCCGCCGCTGACCAGCTTGACCGACTTGACGCCATCGGGCGCCAGGTCGACCAGCGCGTCGGCCAGGGCGTAGGCGTTGCGGTTGGTGCCGTGCAGCGGCGGGTTGAACTGGAGCTTGCGCAGCTGCGCGGTCATCGCGTCGATGATCGGCTGGCAGTCGTAGCCGAAGCAGCTGACGAACACGCCGGACATGGCGTCGAGGTAGCTGCGGCCGGCCGCGTCGAACAGCCGCACCCCCTTGCCCGACTCGAACAGGATCGACTCGTCCGAGAGCGGCATTTCCAGGCAGAGCGCCGAGAGATCGGCCGGCCAGGGCGAGTTGGCGTGGGATTGGTCAACCATGGGACCTGTCTCCTCGGTTGTCGCTGCTGTTGGCACTGGCGGGCGGACACCCTGGGTCCCCGCGGGCACACCGAACTCGATGGTGGCACCGGCGCGCGCGGGCGGTCTTCTCCCTGCGTGCGCTGCGCGGAGGGCTTCGCACAGCCGGAGATGTCCTGGCCGGAGAACCGCTCAAGAATTCCAGCCAGGAACAACCGGTCGTGGTCGTGAACTCCTCCGCCGCCCGACTCGCGCCAACGAGCCCGCCGACGGCAGCCACGTGATCGAGGTGGGCGGCCGGGCCCGCCTCCGACAGAGAGGATCGGGGATGACCGCCCAAGCAGCCAGTGCCGGGAAGCGGGAGTGGACCGGCCTGGCGGTCCTGGCCCTGACCGCGATGCTGATCTCGTTCGACCTGTTCGCGTTGCTGTTGGCCCTGCCGCACCTGAGCGCGGACCTCGGCGCGGACGGCATCGAACAGCTGTGGATCATGGACATCTACGGCTTCCTGGTCGGCGGTTTCCTGATCACCATGGGTGGCCTGGGTGACCGGATCGGCCGGCGGCGGCTGCTGCTGGTCGGCGCCGCCGGTTTCGGGGCGGCGTCGGTGCTCGCGGCGTACTCGACGAGCCCGGAGATGCTGATCGCCGCCAGGGCCCTGCTCGGCCTGGCCGGCGCCACGCTGGCCCCCTCGACGCTCGCCCTGATCAGCAACATGTTCCACGACGCGCGCCAACGCGGCCTGGCGATCGGCATCTGGGGCGGGTTCTTCACCGTCGGCGCGATCCTCGGCCCGATCGCCGGCGGCTTCATGCTGACCCACTTCTGGTGGGGTTCGGTGTTCCTGCTGGCGGTGCCGGTGATGGTGGCGCTGCTGGCGTTCGGCCCGACGCTGCTGCCGGAGTACCGCAACCCCGACGCCGGGCGGCTGGACCTGATCAGCGCGGTGATGTCGCTGGCGGCGATCCTGCCGTTGATCTACGGGGTGAAGGAGCTGGCCAAGGTCGGGGTCGAGCCGCTGCCGGTGGTGGCGCTGGCGGTCGGGGTGCTGTTCGCGGTGCTGTTCCTGCGCCGCCAGCGCCGGTTGGCCGACCCGCTGCTTGACCTGACCCTGTTCCGGATCCTGGAGTTCCGGATCGGCCTGCTGAGTCTGCTGTCCTACAGCCTGTTCACCGGCGCGGTGATGCTGTTGATGGCCCAGTGGTACCAGTCGGTCGCCGACCTGACGCCCGTCCAGGCCGGTCTCGCGCTGGTGCCCGGCATGGCGGCGTCCTCCCTCAGTTCGACCGTCGCCCCGATCCTGGCCCGCCGCTTCCGCCCCGCGATGATCATCGGTGTCGGTCTGCTGGTCACGACCGGTGCCCTGGTCTGGTTCACCACCGTCGGGCCGGGGACCTCGCCGGTGGTCCCGATGATCGCCTTCGCCCTGTGGGCGGCCGGTGGCGCGCCGCTCACGGCGCTGGGCATGGGCCTGGTCATCGGCGCCACCCCGCCGGAGAAGGCCGGCTCGGCGTCGGCGATGCCCCAGGTCAGCAATGAGATCGGCGCCGCACTGGGCTTCGCCGTGTTGGGCACGGTGGCCACCGCCGTCTACCGGTCCCAGATGGCCGACACCGTGCCGGCCGGCCTGCCGGCCTCGGCGGTCGAGGCGGCCAACGACAGCGTCGCCGGCGCCGCCGGCCTGGGCGGGGCGTTGCTCGACCCGGCGCGGGCCGCGTTCAGCACCGGCCTTGGCGTGGTGGCCTGGATCGCCGCCGTGGTCATGGCCGGCACCGCGATCATGATCATGGTCAAGCTCCGGGCCGTGCCCCCGCTGGGCGCGGGCGGCACCGAACCGGCCGATTCGCAGGACGAGACACCGGTGACGGACCAGGCCCGCGAGGCCGCCTGACCGGTACGACCCAGTGGAGGTTAGGCATGAGCGAGGTCCAGAGCACCGACTCGATGTTCGAGTTGGCCGAGTCGTCCCAACTCGAGGCGATCATGTCCGAACTGGAGTCGCTGACCAGTCGGAGCTACGGCCAGTACTGCGGCCTGGCCCGCGCGTTGGAGGTCGTCGGCGAGCGCTGGGCCCTGCTGGTGGTCCGTGATCTGCTGGTGCGGTCCCAGACCTACGCCGAGCTCCAACGCGGCCTGCCGAGGCTGCCGGTGGACATCCTGTCGACCCGGCTGCGCGAGCTGGAGTCGGCCGGCGTCGTCAGCCACACCGAGTCCCCCGACGGCCTCGTGTACGCCCTGACCCCCCTTGGCCTGGAGCTCGACGACATCCTGGTCCGCCTGGGCCGCTGGGGCGCGACGCTGCTGGGCGCCCCGTCGGGCGAGGAGATCGTCACCCCGTCCTCCCTGGTGATGGCCCTGCGCACCACCTTCCACCAGGAGATCGCCGCCGGGCTCCACGTCAGCTACGAGATCCACGTCGGCGACATCGTCCTCAACGCCCGGATCGACGACGGCGACCTGGCCGTCGGCACCGGCCCGCTGCCGGACGCGGACCTCGTCATCGAGGCCGGGCTGTCCCTGCGGGCCCTGATGGCCGCGGACATCACCCCCGAGGCGGCCCTGGCGGAGCAACTGGTGACGGTCACCGGAAACAGGGAACTGCTCACCACCTTCGTGGACCTGTTCCGCATCGGCGCCTGAAACCGGACCGAGGGGCAGGGCCAACGCCCTGCCCCTCGGTACCAACGCTCACGCGGCCCGCCGGGCCCCCACCACCACCGGCAGGGTCCGCAACCCACGGATCACCCAGCGATCCCGATACCCGGCGACCCCACCCAGGGCGATCCCCGGGAACCGCCGAACCAGCAACGGCAACGCGGTCCGAACCTCCAACCGCGCCAACGCCGCCCCCAGACAGAAATGCACTCCCCCACCGAAACTCAACGGCTGCCCCTCGGCCCGTTCGGGGTCGAACACGTTGGGAGAACCGAACTGCCCAGGATCCCGATTCCCGGCCGCCAACACCACCACCACCCGGGCACCGGCCGGAACGTCCACCCCGGCGATGGTGACATCTCTGGCCGCCCACCGGCTGGTCACGTGAACCGGCGGCTCGAACCGGGCCACCTCCTCCACGTACCCGTCCACGAAGGACTCGTCGTCGGCCAGGCGCCGCGCGTACTCGGGGCGGGACAGGGCCAGCAGCGCCCCGTCCCCCACCAGGAACGCCGTCGTCTCGAACCCGGCGGTGAGCAGCAACATCATGTTGCCCAGCAGCTCGTCGTAGCTCAGCTCCTCGGGCGAGGTGTCGTGCAGCCCCACCAGGCCGCTGACCAGGTCCCCCGCCGGACAGCCCCGCTTGCGCGAGACCAGGTCGACGAAGTACCCGGCCAGCTCGTCCATCGCCGCGTCCGCCTCGGCCAGCCCCGGCGGGTTGGTGAACCCGTCGGTCGCCACCGCGATCGACGTGGCCAGGTCACGGAACCAGGTGACCCGGTCCCCGTCGAACCCCAGCAGCGCGCTGACCACGGCGATCGGCAGCCGGGTGGCGAACTCGGCCATCAGGTCCACGGGGGACCCGTCACGCCCGAGTTCGGCGACCCGGTCGAACAGCGACGAGATCGTCTCGACGATCACCGGGGTCAGCCGGGCCACCTGCTGGGGCGTGAACTCGGTGTTCATCGTCCCCCGCTGCCGGCCGTGCCGGGGCGGGTTGGTGTAGAGCATCGAGTTGGTGAACGCCCGCACCGACGAGTGTTCCCGCCACCGCGGGTACACCCGGTCGAACGCGGTCCCGTCCTGCACCTGGAGCCGGGGATCGCGCAGGACCTGGGCACACTCGCGGTAGCCGACGGCGACGAACGTGCCGTCCTTCACCGGCACCAGGTTGCCGTGCCCACGCAACGCCTCGTAGTACGGGTACGGGTTGGCCCGTCCCTCGGGCGTGGCCAGCGCCTGGAAGGCCGCGAGCGCGTCCATGTCACGCCGCCCGTAACTCGATGATCGCCGACGGCCCGGCCTCGTACACCGCCGTGCGGCGCAGGCCGGCGCGTTCGGCGAGCGCGGTGAAGTCGGTGACCCCGCGTTCCCTGGCCGCGTAGAGGCACAGCATCCGCAGGTCCATGCCGGTGTGGGTGACCTCGCCGTCGCCGATGGACTCGATGACCAGGACCCGGCCGTCGGGGCCGGCGGCCTCGCCGCAGCGGCGCAGGATCGCCACCGACTCCTCGTCGGGCCAGTCGTGCAGGATCAGCGACAGCAGGTAGGCGTCGGCGCCGGCGGGCAGCGGGTCGAAGAAGCTGCCGGTGACGGCGTCGGCGCGGTCGTCGATGCCGGCCTCGGCGAAGGTCTCCTTGGCGGCGGCCGTCGCGTCGGCCAGGTCGACGACGGTGCCGCGCAGCCCAGGGGTGGCCGTCAGGATCGCGGTGATCAGCGAGCCGTCGCCGCCGCCGATGTCGGTGACGTGCCCCAGCGACGCCCAGTCGAACGCCGTGACGATGTGCGGTGAGCGGCCGGCCATGTCGGCGCCGTGCAGGTCGTGGAAGGACGCGGTGCGCACCGGGGAGGTCGCCATGTCGTCCCAGTAGGGCTGGCCGTAGCGCACCGGGAACGCGGCCTCACCGGTGCGCACGGTGTGCAGCAGTTCCACGAACGACAGCTCGCCCCAGCCCATGCCGTCGATGTCGAACCAGGCCCGCACCCGCGCCGGGTGGTCCTCGCGCAGCGGCTGGCTCAGCGGGGTGAGGTCGTAGCCGCCGTCCTCGGCGCGGGCGAACACGCCGCGTACGGCCAGGTAGCGCAGCAGCCGCTCCAGGGTGCCCTCGTGCGCGTCGCAGACCGGCGCCAGCTCGGCGGCGGTCCGCTTGCCGTCGGCGATGTGGTCGGCCACCCGTAAGGTCGCCGCGACCCGGATCGCCATCGGTGTGCCGAGCCCGGCCATCGACCACAACTTGGCAGCGCTTCCGTCCTCGTCGAAGTACATCGGACCTCCTGGGGTCTGGGAGTGTTGGGGACTGCCGGTCTCAGGCGGCGTCGTCGTGGACGACGCGTTCCTCGGTCCTGGGCGTGAGCTCGTGCACCTCGGAACTGACGTGCCGGGACCGCACCGGCACGAGCACCACCGCCACCGCACCCAGCAGGGCGACCGCGGCGAAGATCTGGAAGTTCACCGCGAAGCCGATGCCCGCCTGGGCGAGGTAGCCGCCGACCAGTGGGCCGGCCATGCCGCCGAGCCGGCCGAACCCGGAGGTCAGGCCGATCGACGTCGCCCTGATGTTCGGCGCGAAGTGCGTCGCGATGTGTCCGAACAGGACGATCTGGGTGCCGATCGTCGCGGCACCGGCGATGAAGATCACCACGTACAGCACGACGATCGGCAGTTTCACGCTGAGCAGGAAGATCGACGCGGTGGCCACCAGGAACGCCGCGGGCGTGACGAACCGTGGCCCGAGCCGGTCCGACAGCGCCGAGCCGACGACCGCGCCGACCACCGCACCGAGGTTGAGCACGAGCAGGAACACCAGCGCCGGGCCCAGCGCGTAGCCGGCCGAGCGCATCAGCTGCGGCAGCCAGGTGTTCAGCCCGTAGGACAGCAGCAGGCCGGCGAAGTTGGCGACCGCGAACAGTGCGAGCGCCACCGCCGCCCGACCGCGCATCGACCGGCCAAGCGCGGCCAGCCGACGCCTGGCCGCCTCGGTCCGGTCGGTGCGCACGAACGCCGGGGACTCCGGCAGCAGCCACAGGGCCAACGGCACCAGGGTCACCAGCGGCAGCGCACCGATGGCGAACATGAACCGGAAACCCAGTGGCTCCAGGAAGATCAGCGCCAGCACGGCGGCGGTCATGCCGCCGACGGCGTAGCCGGAGGTCACCAGCGCGTTGTTCAGGTTGCGCCGGCCGGCCGGGGCGGACTCGATGGTCAGCGCGATCACCGTCGGGGCGATCCCGCCGAGCCCGGCCCCGGCGATGAACCGGAACACGCCGAACAGCTCGGGGTTGGGCGCCACGGCACAGGCGAGCATGGCCGCCGAGAACAGCGTCAGGCAGCCGATGACCGTGCGCCGCCGGCCGACCAGGTCGGTGATCGTGCCGACCACGACGCCACCGATCAGCATGCCCAGCAGCGCGTAGCTGCCGATCAGTCCGATCTCGGCCGGGGTGAGCGCCCATTCGCTGTAGGCGAGCAACTCCGGCACGACCGACCCGTAGACGATGAGGTCGTAACCGTCGAACAGGATGATGAAGAAACACAGTCCCACCACGAGTAACGGACTGCGACCTCTGTCTGAGGTGGATCGGTCGGCCATCGTCGCTCCTCCGCGTCAGGCGGTCCTACGCTCCGAGGTGACGGTGCGCTCCAGCACCAGAACGGGAATCCGCCTGGTGGTCTTGGACTCGTACCGGCCGAGCAACTTGTTGGACGCGACCAGGTCGGCCCACAGCCGAGTACGTTCCTCACCCTCGAGCTCGGTCGCCCGAGCCTCGTAGCGCTCACCGAGGACCTCGACGGTGAGCACCGGGTTGGCCTGGAGGTTGTTGAACCACTGCGGGTGGTAGTCCAGGCCGGCGTTCGTCGCGGCGATCACGACACGGTCGCCGTCGTTGATGTAGGACACCGGGCTGACCCGGTCCTTGCCGGACTTGGCGCCCTTGGTGGTGATCAGTGCGAGCGGCTTGCCCTCGTAGTCCCCGCCGACAACGCCGTTGTTGGCGCGGAACTCCTCGATGATCGGCTTGTTGTACGCAAGGAAGTCGATCTTTCCCATTCGTTACCACCCGGTCCAGGTTGTACGGTCAGTGGATCTTGATCGGATCCACAGACTGGTACATCTGGCCGTACGTCACATCTTCGTCATTGCGTTCCTCACTCGACCGCTCGCAGAGCGTTGCGATCGATCTTCCCCGTCGGGGTCTCGGGAAGCGTGTCCACGAACCGGAACTCCTTGGGACACTTGCGCGCCGAGAGCCTGGCCTTCACGAACTGCCGCAGCTCGTCGCCGTCGACCCCGTTCCTGGCCACGACGAACGCGACCGTCGCCATGAGACCGTCGGCTGATGGCCGGCCGACGACCGCGGCGCTGACCACGTCCGGGTGGGTCGCCAGGCAGTTCTCGATCTCCGACGGCGCGACGTAGAGCCCGCTGACCTTCAACAGGTCGTCGGCCCGGCCACGGTAGTAGAAGTAGCCGTCGGCGTCCCGGGTGAACAGGTCGCTGGTCCGCAGCGTCCCGCGCTCCGGAAAGGACTGTGCGGTCTTCTCCGGCGCCTTCCAGTAGTCGATGGCCACCGGGGCGCCGGTGATCCGCAGGACGCCGACCTCGCCGTCGGGCAGCGGGTGGCCGTTGTCGTCGGTCACCGTGGCCTCGTAGTGCGGGATGACCCGGCCGAGGCTGCCGACCCGGACCTCGCCCGGCCGGTTGCAGATGACCGCGTTGAACGACTCGGTCGACCCGACGCAGTCCAGCAGCTCGACACCGAAGGTGTCCTGCCACCGGCGGTGCAGCTCGGGCGGCAGCTGTTCGCCGGCGGACAGGCACATCCGCACCGAGCTGAGGTCCACTGAGGACGCGTCCGGGTGGGCGAGCATCGCCTTGATCATCGTCGGCACGTTGACCAGCACGGTCGGTCGGTGCCGCTCGGTCAGCTCGAAGATCCGCTCCGGGGTGCTACGCTCGGGGAACAGGATGCCGGAGGCGCCGGCGCCCATCGCGTAGAGCGCGACCACGTCGCGGGCCCAGCCGGAGAACAACTTGGGCACCGGCAGGACGACGTCGTCCGGACCGAGGTCGAGCACGTCCCTGGCGTACCACAGGTAGCTCAGCCACGGGCTGCGGGCGGCGTGCCGGCACGCCTTGGGCTTGCCGGTGCTGCCGGTGGTGAGCTTCCACATCACCACGTCGTCGGCGTTGGTCGGGCTGGGCTCCAGCTCCGTCGACCGACCGTCCACCAGCGCGGCGAAGTCGTGCTCGCCGGAACGCAGCGGCGTGACGGGATCCAGAACGACCATTGTGGACGCTCCGGCCTCGCGCATCGTCGTGACCAGGCTGCCGTCCACGACCACGATGGACGGTTCCAGGTAGTTCACGTGGTAGCGGTGTTCGGCCGGCGTGAGAAAGTTGTACACGTCGACGGTGATCGCGCCGATCCGCTGGGCGGCGTACCAGGTCGCGACGTACTCGATGCCGTCGCGCACCGCGAGCAGCACCCGGTCCCCCCGACCGACCCCCAGTCCGCGCAACGCGTTGCCGACCTGGTTGACCAGCGCGCGCAGCTCCGCGTAGCTGGTCGCCCCGTCCGCGGTGAGCAGCGCGGTGCGCTCACCGGGAATCGGGTCGAGGAACCGCCGCGACAGGTTGTAGTCCGAGTCCTCGAACCACTCGGGTAACTCGACCTGGTCATCTGTTATGACTGACACTGGACACTCCCTTCTCTTCCCCCTCGTCGAGCCAGCGATGGCTGTACATCTCGAACTCCATCGCCTGCCCGTCCATGGCGACGTGCACCTCGGCGACCGCGGCCCGTGCCGCGGCGCGCACCGAGGGCACCGCACAGTTCTCGGCCAGCTCGTGCAGCGTCGCGTAGCACTCGCGCAACTGCCGCTGCTCCCGGCCGGTCAGCTCACCGCTCGTCATGGAAACGCACCGCCTTCGCCTCGAAACGGGGAAGCGCGCCGGCCGCCACCAGCTCGACGCGCGGTTGCAGACCGATCGACTGCTTGATCTCGGCGCCGATGCGCTGGGCCAGGTCGGCCCGCGCGGTGGCCAGGTCCCACGGCTCGACCCGCAGCACCATCACGTCCAGTCCCCGGTCGGCGCGCAGCACGGTCTGGAACTCCCGCACCTCGGCGAAGCCGCGTACCACGTCCTCGACCATCACCGGCGTCACCGAGATGCCGCGGATCTTGCGCATGTCGTCGGCGCGGCCGATGATGCCGCCCTCGTAGAGGTCCCAGGTGCGCCCGCACGGGCACTCGTGCCACGGCCGCCGCACCACGATGTCCTCGGTCCAGTACCGGAAGATCTGCCAGCCCTCCCGGCCGAGGCCGGTCATCACCCGCACGCCGCGTTCCCCGTAACCGACCGGTTGTCTGGTCTCGGGGTGCAGCACCTCCTCGATGGCGGCCGGCTCGATGATGTGGAAGTTGTTCCGGTTGGCCGGGCACTCGAAGGTGAACACGGTCGCCAGTTCGGTCATCCCGGCCACGTCGTACACCCGTGCGCCGAAACCTTCCTCGATCGCCCGGACCGTCGCCTGTGGACGCGGCTCGGCGCCGGTGACCACGACCCGCAGGTTGCCCTCGGTGGCCAGGTCGATGCCCATGTCCTTGGCGGTCTCCAGCAGCCGCAGGGCGTAGGTCGGGGTGCAGCCCATGACCTCGATCTGGTAGTCCACGAGCACCCGCACGCGCGCGGCGGAGTCCATCGACCCGGTCGGCAGGACCGTGCAGCCCAGGCGCATCATGGCGTCCTGAAGCCCCCAGAACCCGATGAACAGGCCGTAGCCGAAGGCGGCGATGCCGCGCATGCCCGAGCGGACGCCGTAGGCGTGCAGCAGGGTGCACCACTGGTCGACCGCCCAGGTCCAGTCGCGGAGCGTGTCGAAGGTCCGCAGTGGAGTGTTGCCGCTGGTACCGCTGGTCTGGTGGAAGCGGATGCCGGCGGCCGGGTCGATCGAGGGCAGCAGGCCGAACGGCGGCGACACCTCCTCGGCGGCCACCAGGTCCTTCTTGGTCACCAACGGAACCCGGGCGGTGTAGTCCTCGAACGAGGAGATGTCCTCGGGTATGCGGTCTGACCAGAACTTCGAGTTTCGCGCCTGCGCCAGGGCCACCTGGAGCTTTCGCCATTGCCAGGCCGAAAGTTCCTCGCGGGGCATGGTCTCGGTTCGCGGGTTCCAGTACGGCTGGCCGCTGGGCAGGTTGCTCATTCACGCCTCCCGGACGGTGGATAAGTTCAGGTCGAAGCGCAGGACACACAGGTCGGTCCGGCCGGCCGCGATCGCGGTGTCCGCGGCGTCGAGCGTGCGCAGCGCGTCGTCGACGATCACGGTGAGGCCGGTCTCGTTGCGCACGGCGTCGGCGGCCTGCAGGACCTGCCCTGGCCGGGGTGGGTCCCCGGCCGTGGGTCGCAACAGCACGACGTCGGTCTCGGACAGTTGCAGGGTCCTCGCCAGCTCGACGAGGGCCTCGGTCGCGGCGACGGTGTCGCAGCCGGCGGACAGGCCGAGCACGGTGCCCACCGGCAGCTCGGCCGGCCAGTGCGCGCGCAGCACGGCCAGCTCACCGGCCGGCGGCAGCGCCAGCAGCGCGCCGACCGGACGGGCCGACAGGTCCAGCAGCGCCAGGTGGTGGCCGGCGGCCCGCGCGGCCGCGAGGCCGGGCTCCAGGCCGGTGGCGGCCACGACCGTTGCGCTGGGCCGGCCGGGGGCCGGCGGCACGTCGAGCAGCAGGCCGACGCCCTCGGTCGGCTCGGTCGCCACGACCCGGTTGGCCAGCTCCAGCCCGCCGATCCTGGCCGGGGCGAACACCGGCGACGGGGCGATGGCGGTCGGCGTGCCGGTGGCCCGGCCGTGGAACCAGGCGTTGAACCGGCGGATGAAGTCCGGGTCGCGCCGGGCGATGTCGGCGAAGGTGATGCGCCACGAGCGGGCGGTCAGCTGGTAGGCGAACTGGATCGGCTCGTAGTCCAGGTAGCGGCCGACGTTGTCGAAGTACCGCTCGGAGAGCAGGGCGGCGTCCTGGAACTGCTCGACCCGGTCCCGGCGGACCTTCTCGTACCTGGCCAGGGCGTCGGGCACGTCGTCGCGCTGGTCGCGCAGCTGGGCGGCCAGGGCGATGGCGTCCTCGATGGCCAGGCGGGTGCCGGAGCCGATCGACCAGTGCGCGGTGTGCGCGGCGTCGCCGATGAGCACGGTGTCGTCGGTGTGCCAGCTGGCGCAGCGCAGGTGGCGGAAGCGGCTCCAGGCCGGGCCACGGCGCATGATCGGCCGGCCGTCGAGGTGGTCGGCGAACACCCGCTCGCAGAACCGCATCGTCTCCTCGACGTCCATCGTGGACATTCCGGAGCTCTGCCAGGTCTCCTCGGAGACGTAGAAGATCAGCGAGCTCCACGACTGGCCGGACGGGTAGACGTAGGCCTGGAACAGGCCCCACTCGGTGTCGACGAAGATGTAGGCGAAGGTCGGCGCGGTGACCTCGACACCGAACCAGCCGTACCAGAACGAGCCCTGCTCGATCGCCGGGCCGAAGTCCTGCTCGTGCGCCGCGCGCACCGTGGAGTTGAGCCCGTCGGCGCCGACGACCAGGTCGGCGCCGGTGTGGTCGGCCGACTCCTGACCGTAGCGCAGTGACACCCCGAGTTCCTCGGCCCGTTCGCGCAGCACGGTGAGCAGCGCGTCCCGGCCGATGCCGTGGAACCGGTTGCCCTCCACCAGGTAGCGCGAGCCCCGGCAGCGGATCTCCACCTTGGTCCAGCTCGTGCCGACCCGCTCGATCCCGGCGAACACCTTAGGATCCACTGAGGACAGTTGGTCGAGTGAGCCCTCGGGGAACACCACAGCCCAGCCCGCGCTCGCGTCCGGCAGATCACGCTCGTACACGCGCACGTCGTCGGCGACCTCATCGTCGCGCAGGCGCGAGGCGAGGAAGAGACCAGCGGGGCCACCACCAACGATGTCGACGCGCATGCCAGCTCCTCGGCGTGAGTTCCAACAGGACTGTCGCGACCAGGGCCGCTTCAGTGCACTGGGATCCTCACACCAGGGTGGCGGGTCGGCATCTTCGGTCGTGCCCTTGTTGGTGACCCCTACCGCCCCCGAACGCACCTCAGGGCCGGCTCAGCACGCTGAGCCGACCCTGAGGGTGGGAAACCGTCGTGTCAGTCGGTGAAGTACTCCTGCAACACCGGCGCGATCGCGTCCACCGCGACCTCGTGGGTCTGGTCGGCCAGACCACGAACCTCGGCCGTGGACAGCAGCTCGCCCAGCGCGGCGGCACCGTTGTGCACCCACTGCTCGCTCGCCCCGCCGTAGAGCACCAGCGTCGGCGCGGACAGCGAGGTCCACCGGTCGGTGGGCAGCGGGTTGCCCGACATCAGGCCGTCCATGATCTCGCCGTCGTAGGGCATGGTGTTGCCGATGGCCTCCATGCCGGCGAAGAACGGCTCGTTGCGCATCTCCTGGACCATCTCGGCCGGCAGGAACACCGTCTCGGTCAGCGCGTAGGCGACCGCGTCACCCTTGCCACCGTCGGCCAGGATCCGCTTCACCTCGGCGAGGTAGTTGTCCGGGCGCGGCGGGTGCGTGTCGTCGACGATGAACGGCGGCTCGTAGATCGCCAGCTTCTTGATCGGCAGCCCGGCGGCGGCCGCGTCCAGCGACAGCACCCCGCCCGAGGACAGACCCAGGACGTAGGCCGAACCGCCGGCCTCCTCGATCACCGCCGCGAGATCCTCGATCTCGCGCTCCTTGGCGTAGGTGTCGCTGTCGCCGCTGCCACCCCGGCCACGGCGCTCGTAGGTGTAGACGGTGTGGTTGCCGGCCAGCTTGCTGCCCAGCTCGACCGACCACGGGTCGATGGCCCGGTAGACGAACAGCCCGTCCACCACGACCAGCGGCGGACCCTGGCCCACCTTCTCGAACGCGATCGTCGTGCCGTCCTTCGACGTCACAGTGCTCATGTGCTGATGGCCCTTCTCAGTTGTCGCCGGACGGCGGGATGTTGTTGTTGACGCGGAACAGGTTGCCGGGGTCGTAGGTCTGCTTGACCGACCGCAGCCGCGCCCAGGTCTGCTCGGAGTACGCCTCCCCGATCCTGGCGGCGCTGTCGTCCTCCAGGAAGTTCACGTACACCCCCGGCACGCCCTTCTGCAGCGTGACGGTGAAGTCGTCGACCCACGCGGCGTGCGTGTCGGCGTTCTCCAGATCCGAGTAGATGGACGCCAGGTTGAGCATGAAGTTGCGGCCACGGTGGCCGTAGGCGGTGGCGTCCTCGGCGACGTCGGCCGCGACCCCGCCACCGAGCGGACGGATCTGCACGGCCGCCATGTCGGCGGTCGAGGCGGCCAGCCGCTCCAGCATGATCTCGGCGTCGGCGAGATCGATGTCGTCCATGAACAGGTTGCGGGCGGCCGCGATCGGCAGCCAGTCGTCCTCTTCCTCCTCGTAGATGTTGGGGAAGGGGATCTGTTCGATCATGTCGGCGTAGGGCTCGGCCAGGTTGCGGAACGGCGCCAGCGCCTGTTCGGCGGCCTCGCCCTCGCCGGCGTAGACGAACATGGTCAGCATGACCGGCGTGCCGACCTTGTCCTCGGGGATGAACGGCATCTCCGGCGCCGCGAACATGTTCACGATGCTGGTCAGCGCGCGCGGCGCCTCCAGCGACAGCTTGGAGTAGCCGGCGATGGTCTCGGGCGTGGCCGGCAGCACCAGCAGTCCCGCGTAGACGGTGCTCAGCTCGTGCAGCCGGTACTTCATCCTGGTCAGCACGCCGAAGTTGCCGCCGCCGCCCCGGATCGCCCAGAACAGGTCGGGATCGTTGTCGGCGTCGACGACGCGCACCTGCCCGTCGGCGGTGACGATCTCGGCCGCCAGCAGGTGGTCGATGGTCAGGCCGTCCCTGCGGTACAGGTAGCCCACGCCGCCGCCGACGGTGATGCCGCCGAGGCCGACGCTGGGCGTGTCGCCGAAGCCCAGGGCCAGGCCGTGCTCGTGGGCGGCCTTGGTGAACTCGCCCGCGGTCAGGCCGGCCCCGGCCCACGCGGTCCGAGACTCCGGGTCGATGTCCAGCTCACGCAGCGACGCCAGGTGCAGCACGATGCCGCCGTTGGTCAACGCCCACGGGCTGTGCCCGCCGCTCTTGACGCCGAACGGCACGCCGCTGTCCCTGGCGATGGCCACGACCCGCGCCACGTCGGCCGCGTCGGCCGGCTGGACGACGACGTCGGGGCGCTGGTCCATCCCACCGAGGTAGACCTTGCACGCCTGCTCGAAGTCAGCGTCTCCCGGCACGAGCACCCGGCCCTCGACCGAGGCGCGCAGCCGGTCGACCGGCGTCGTGCCCTGGTTGTTCTCCGCCATGAAAGATCACCTCTAAGTCGTGATGGCAGCTGTCTGGCAAGGGCGGTCCTCGCCCCCTCACCTACGCGTCGCCCAGACCGGCGGCGAATCGACACCCTCGGCGGAAGTTTCTTCCTTCTCCCCCGCGACGAACGCGAGCCGGATCGTGACACTCGAGCGCGTCCATTCTGTCCCCGGCTGACCGTGGACGCTTCTCCGAACGTGCGCTGACCGGACGCGGCCCGCACCGCCGAAGATGCATTGCCGCAGGCCACGATGCGATTCTGCTCCTGGCCCGGTCTGCCTGTTCCCGTACTTGGGAGGTATCCCGAAAATGAGTTACTCCGCAGCCGACTCCGATGTCGCCGGCCTGGTTCGTTCGTTCACCGCGGCCACCGACGACACCCTGGACGCGGCATATCAGCGGCTTGTCGGCGCGGTGTGGAGCGACGGGAAGCTGACCGATCTCGCGCTCGACGCCGTCCCGGCGGTGATCTCCGCGCTGGACGACGCCGGCCAGGACCGCCAGGGCCACCTCGTCGTCCTCCTCGGCCTGCTCGCCGAGGCGGAGTACCCTCGACTCGACGGCCCGGTGGCCGCCGCGGTGCGCGCCGGCCTCGACCGCTACCTGGACATCGCGCGTGGCGGTGTCAGCGGTCAGCCGCTCACGCTGGCGGTGCTCTACCTGCTGGCCCACTTCCCCGCCGACCAGGACCGGATCCTGGCGGTCACCGACGAGCTGACGCTGTCCCCCGAGGAGCGGACCCGCCTGGTGCGCGGTCTGGCCGAGCTGGACCCGCAGCGCCCCGACCTGGGCAAGGTGTGGCCGGCCCCGTCGGCGTGGAACCTCGACGAGGAGGCCAACGCGCACGCCGAGGCCGCGCTGCGCAGCCTCAGCGCCGAGCAGATCCGGACGAACTGGGAGAACGACACCCGCACCGTCTGGGCCTACGCCGGACACATCGCCTACTGGGCGGTCAACAACGGCCCGCCGGCGGTCGTGCCGACGCCCGAGGACCCCGACTGGACGATCCCGCAGGTGCCGGCGCGTCCGCTGGACTCGGCGTTCGGTGACCGGGCCGGGCTGCTGCGCTGCCCGACCTGCCACGGCCCGATCGAGGTGCACGCCGAGAGCGCCCGCTGTGTCCCGTGCGCGACGACCTACCTGAGCGCCAACGGCATCCTCGACCTGTCGGCCGGGGTGCGCGACGGCCAGGAGGACGACGCGGCGACCGCCGACCTGCTGCAGAAGCTGGCCGAGATGCCCAAGATGGGCCTGTACTACGAGACGTTCCTGCGGCCGAACTACCTGCGTCTGGCCGGCACGAACATCGGCCACGAGATCACCCCGGAGATCGAGGACGCCTACATCGTCGAGCACCTGCGCGACACCGAGGGCCCGGTCGTCGACCTGGCGGCGGGTGCCGGCCGGTGGACCGAGGTCGTCGCCGGTGCCGTTGGCCCCGAGCGCCTGACCGCGGTGGACATGCTGGTGCCGATGCTCAACGTGCTGCGCGGGCGGCTGCCCGAGGTGCCGGCCGTGATGGGCACCGCGCTGAACCTGCCGTTCGCGGACGCGTCGGTGGGCGCGATCAACCTGTGGAACGCCCTGCAGGCCTTCCCGGACGACGCGGCGCAGGCCATCGCCGAGATCGGCCGCTGTCTGCGGCCAGGTGGCGTGCTGACGATGATGACGTTCCGGTGGAGCGACGACCCGGTCGCCCGGTACTTCCAGGCGTCGCACTTCTTCCCGAGCCGGCCGGCGGGTCACCTGCTGTTCGAGATGGAGCAGCTGCACCAGTGGCTGGCCGACGCCGGTCTGGTGGTGCGTGACCTGCGAGCCGACACCGGGACGTTCGTGTTCGTCACCGCGCAACGCTCGAGCTGATCTCCGCCACGACCACGAAGGAGCCACCGTTGAGCACCGACTCCGGCGCGCCGACATCGTCTGACACCGACGAGTTCTACCGGCTCAGCCACAAGGTGATGCTGGACCTGTGGGGGGAGAACTTCCACCAGGGCTACTGGGAGGACGAGGACGACCGGACCCCGATCAAGGAGGCCACCGAGCGGCTGACCGAGCTGATCATCGAGAAGTCCGGTCTGGAGCGGGGTGGCCGGCTGCTCGACATCGGGTGCGGTGTCGGTCTGCCGGCATTCAAGGCCGCGGCGGCCCACCCGGTGGAGATCGTGGGGATCTCGAACAACCAGGACCAGATCGACGACGCCAACCAGCGTTCGGCGGCCCGTGGCCTGGCCGACCGGGTGCGTTTCGAACACGCCGACGCCGCGAGCCTGCCGTTCGCCGACGGCGAGTTCGACGTGGTGTGGATCTTCGAGTCGCTGATGCACATGGACCGCCTCCACGTGCTGCGCGAGTGCCTGCGGGTCCTGCGTCCCGGTGGCCGGATCGTGGTCACCGACCAGTTGCAACTGGGTCCGATGACCGAGGAGAACGAGCGTCTGCTGCGCGCCCACCTCGACGCGATGCACGCCAGCGAGCTGCTCGACGAGCCGGCCTACCGGTCGCTGATCGACGAGTCGGGAATCGAACTGGTGGAGTTCCTGGACCTCAGCCCGCACACCGGCCTCACCGGCATCCGCGTCCTGGAAACGGTCGACGAGCGCACCGACGAGCTGGTGGCGTCCTACGGCGAGGCGGTGCTGCCGATCCTGGACGTGTTCCGCGACCCGGCGGGCCTGGTGCCGGAGCTGGGGTACCTGCTGTTCGTCGGTCAACGTCCCCGCTGAGGGTGACGCGCGTCAGGCCGTGACCTCGTCGGATGGACGCGGCCTGATCGCGCGCTCGACCGAACTGGCATGGATTGTTCTGATCAGGTTGAATGCTCAGACGAACCTGGCTTGCCAAAATCGTGAGGAGCCTTCACCTGATGCGACAGATCTCCGCGTGGCTGTTCTACTCGCTCGATGGCGCGGTGGATTCGCCGGACCAATGGCAATTCGACTACGACGACGAGATGAGCGCGGACCTGAACGCGGGGCAGGAACGCCAGGACGCCATCCTGCTCGGCCGGGGAACCTACGCGGAGTGGGCCGACTACTGGCCGACCGCGCCCCAGGAAATCGGGTTCACGAACTTCATCAACAACACCCCGAAATACGTCGTGTCAACAACTCTCGACACCGTCGACTGGCAGAACACGACCCTGATCAAGGGTGACCTCTCCGAGGTGGCCGCCCTCAAGGAGGGCGACGGCGGCGAGATCGGCGTGTACGGCAGCCCGACGCTGACCCGCTCCCTGCTGACCGAGGGCCTGCTCGACGAGCTGACCCTGCTCGTCCACCCGGTCCTCGCCGGTTCCGGCCACAACCGCCTGTTCCCCCAGGACGCCGAGATGGTCCGCCTGGACCTCACGAGCTCCGTCCAGGGCAACAAGGGAACGATGGTCCTCAAGTACCGGCCCCGCACGCCCTGACACCATGGCCTGACACCATGGCCTGACACCATGGCCTACGTCGACCTGACCACCCGCGCCGGTGGTCAGGTCGACATGCGTCTCACTCCGCTGCGGCCGGACTGGCCGCCCCCACCCACGAGCTGATCCGCCGGGCCGCCGCGAGGCTCGCCCACGACACCAGCTCCATCAGGACCTCGTCCCCGGGGGCCGTGGCCCGGAACGCCTCGACCAGGCCCTCGTCCACCTGGTACGACGACATCGCCACCACCAACGCGAGCCGCCCGGCCGGCTGGTCGGCCGGCGCCAGGCCGGCGACCGCGTCCTGCACCCAGGCACGGCTCAACCCGGGCGCCTGACCGTCCCAACTGGACAGACGATCGGCGACCAGCTCACGGACCGACCTGGGGACCGACCGTGCGCCGGCGTTGTCCACCGCCGCGTAGGCGCGGCCGAACGCGCCGGCGATCGCCTCGTTCTCCCCGGCCCAGGCCAGGTCCGAGGGCCGGGCGACGGCCGGGAGCAGGTCCAGCGATCCGCCCGGTGGCGGACCACCGTCGGCCGGGGGACGCAGTGCGCGGCCGAGTACCTTGCGTGCCTTGGGTTTCGCCGACTCCGGGACGTGGGCCGGGAACGGCGAGTCCCTCAGGAAAACGTTGACGACGCGGTTGTAGTACTGGAACGCCACCGCCACCCCGACCAGTTCCGGCAGCTGCGAGGCCGGGAACGGCGGCGCCACGACACCGGCCGCGGTCGCGCTTCCCCGTGCCCAGGCCACCAGTTCGTCGGTCGGGCCAACGTCGGGGATGGCGTCCAGCGTCATCCCGTGGACATCCGCGCAGTAGGGGCAGCTGTTGGCCAGCGAAACGCCGGTGGCCACCGCCTCCTTCGCCGGCCGGGGAGCCACGCCCTTGGCGACCAGCGTCTCCCGCAGGATCATCCAGGACGCGGCCAACGTGTCCGGGGCCACCGAGTGCATCGCGGTGGGCGGGGCCAGGGTGCCGAACTCGTCCTCCACCTGGCGGTAGACCTCGGCGACCAGACCCCGGGCCCGCCGGGGGCGGACGACCTCGACGTACCGGGTGTCGTGGGTCAGCGACCGGCGTACGGCGAACCGGACCAGTGGGCGGATCATCCACGCTCCTTCGCTCGGGCCACGACCGCGCCGACGACGAAGTCCGGGTACTGCTCGGCGATGGCGTCCACGTCCGGCAGCACGGTGACGTCGTCCAGGCCCGTGGCCTCGAACGTGGCGCGCCAGGCGGCGGGGGTCAGGAAGCCGTGCGTCGGGCGCTTCACCGGGTCGGTCATCACGTCGGTGAAGCTGTCCAGGAAGTCGAAGATGATCTCGGCGTGGATCGGCCGCGCCAGCTTGGTCGGCCGCACGCACTCCGACACCACGACCGCCCCGCCCGGGCGCAGCGCCTTCGCCGCCTCGTTGACCACGAAGTCGAGGTCCGGCGCGACGTGGAAGCAGTTGACCGAGTACACCGCGTCGAAGGTGCCGGGCTCCACACCCTGCGCCTCCCACGACGTCGTCATGTCCAGCCTGGCCGACTCGACCACTGTGGACGGTGAGGCCGCCGCGGTGGCCGCGCGCTCACCGTGCCGGGCGAAGGTCTCGGCGACCTCGGTGAACCGGTAGCGGGTCACCGCCGGCCCCAGCTTGCGCAGCGCCTGGTCGGCCGCACTGCCACAGCCCCCGCCGATCTCCAGGATCTCGAACCGGCCGCCGCCCTCGGGCACCAGCCTCGACAGTGCCTCGGCGCCGACCGCGTTGTTGATCGCGTACAGCAGGTTGTCGTTGGAGAAGTACTTCAGCCACAGCGGTAGCTTCTGCGGCGAGAACAGGATCTCGTCGCCGGTCGCCTTGCCGCTGAAGAACGTCTGGGCCTCGTCGACCAGGGTGCGCAGGATCTCCACGGCCACCGCAGCGCCCGGCTCGCGCGCCTTCAGCTCCTCGGCGACCGCCTCGAACTCCTCGACCGCCGCCGGGCCGGGGAAGTAGCGGCCATCGCCCCGGCTGAAGATCCCGGAGTCGGCGAGGCGCTCGTAGAGGAACTTCAGCGGGACCGTGCGGCGCCACGGGATCGACAGCTCCTTCTTCGCCCGCGCCACGCTCGCCCCGGTCGGCGTGGGCAGCGCGTCGATCGAGTCGAGGATCCGGTACGCGGTGGCGTCGACCAGGCGCGCGAACGCCTCGTTGGCCGCCAGGAACCGGTAGGGGAACAGCTCGCGCACCCGCTCGTCGGCGATGGCGGCCCGCAGCGTGTCGAACTCCGCCACCTTGGGATGCCGCGCCGGTTCGCCGTACAGGTCTTCCGCGAGGTTGCTCATGGTGTTCACCGACTTTCCGTGACGTTGAGCTGGTCAGGCCGCGGAGCGGCCGGCGGCCGCCGGCCAGGCGTGGACGTGCATGGGTAGTCCGCCGCCCAGGCGCAGCGACATCATCGGTTCCGGCTTCACCTGGAAACCGGGCACCGGGTCCAGCCGCAGGTCGCGCATCAGCGTGGAGATGATGAACGTCGCCTCCATCATCCCGAGGTGGTTGCCGACACAGAACCTCGGGCCGGCGCCGAAGGGCAGGTGCGCGTACCTCGGCCGGTCGGTCTGCACGTCCGGGTCGAACCGCTGCGGATCGAACCGGTCGGGCTCCGGCCAGTACCGGGGGTGGCGGTGCAGGGTGTACGGCGAGATCAGCACCTCGGCGCCGGCCGGCACGTGGTAGCCGCCGACCTCGTCGGCGGCCTGCGCCCGCCGGGGCAGGATCCACACCGGAGGGTAGAGGCGCATCGCCTCCTGCAGCACCATGTTCGTGTATCGCAGCTTCGTCAGGTCCTCATAGGACGGACGACGGTCGCCGTAGACGGCCAGCGCCTCCTCGTGCAGCCGCTGGCGCACCTCGGGGTGCTGGCCGACGGCGTGCAGCGTCCAGCCGACGGTGCTCGCCGTGGTCTCGTGACCGGCCAGCAGCAGCGTCACCAGCTCGTCGCGCATCCGCCGGTCGGCGACCCGCTTGTCGGTCTCCTTCGCGGTGGAGGCGATCAGCCGGGTCAGCACGTCGTCGCCGGCCTCGATCGGCTCGGCCTGGCGCTGGGCGACCAGGATCTCCACGATCCGCTCCAGGTCCGCGCGCGCCGCCCGGAAGGCCCGCTGGCCCTTGAGCGGCAGCCACTGCGGGACCATGCCGAGGGTCTCCATCTCGAACATGGCCTGGTCCTGCACGGCCTCGAACGAGTGGCCGACCGACTCGAACGCGCCGAGGTCGGCGTCGAGCAGGGTCGCGCCGAGCACCCCGAGGGTGAGCGCGGTGACCTCGTCGAGCACGTCGACCCGCCGGCCGGTGTGCGCGCGCAGCCGGTCGACCAGGCCAAGGGCCTCGTCGATGATCACGTCGGCCTGGGCGGCGATCCGCTTGTGCTGGAACACCGGCTGCACGGTGCGCCGCTGTTCCTTCCACAGCGCGCCCTCACTGGTCAGCAGGCCGTCGCCGAGGGCGCGCTTGGCCTCGGTGTAGCCGATTCCCTTGTGGTAGTTGGCCGCGTTGTCCGCCAGGACGTGCTTGGCGTGGTCGGGGTGGTTGAAGATGTAGAGCTTCTTCGGGCCGATCGCCACCCGGACCGCGTCGCCGTACTCGCGGACCGCCCCGCTCATCAGGCCGAGGCGGTCCGCGCGTAGCTGGCGGAGGATCCCCGGGGCCGCCCAGGCGGGCGGTCCCGGGGGAACCCTGCGGCTGGTCTCGGTCACGCCGCGGCCGGGCGGGCCGCCGGCCCACCGGTCTCGGAGCCACCGTCGCCGATCACCGCGACCGGCGGTGTCGCCTTCTCCGCCTCGGCCTTCGCCTGCTGTTCCGCGGCGAACTGGGCGCGGGACTTGTCGACGAAGTGCAGGCCCCACAGGAACATGCCGCGGATCAGACAGACGATCGCCGTGGCGAAGAACAGGCCGTAGGCGATGTGCGCGACCATGAAGATCCCGTAGAAGGTCGCCACGCCCGCGCCGAACAGGAACTGTGCCCACGGCTTGGACGGGGTGGTTCCCGGGTCGGTCACCATGTAGTTGGTGTACAGGATGAACGCGACACCGGTCATCACGCCCAGGGCACCCGGGATCGACGTGCCGAACAGCCAGCCCCGGACGAACGCCTGGAGCACGAAGAAGCTCAGCCAGCCGAAGATCAGCCACATCCGGCCGGTCAGCTTGGCGTTGAGCATCGTTCCGGTCGTGATGATGATCGCGACGATGAGCCAGTCCACCACGTCGTTGACGTGCTCGGTGAAGTGGTACGGCGGTGCGATGCTGCCCCACGGGAACAGGATCAGCACCATCAGGATCCCGAGGTTGGACGGGTTCATGTAGTGGCGCAGGTTGCCGCGCACCGGGGCGCGCAGGATCCACTTGGCGGCCACGGCCAGGGTGACGGCGAACATCATCACCCAGATGCGGTCGTTGACGTAGATCAGCATGTTCAGCGCGAGGCTGGTGATGTGCGCCGGGAACAGGAACTCCATGACGCCCTTGAACCCGTTGCCCGCGTAGCGGGGGTCGCGCCCCTCGACCCGCGCGCCGATCTTCTCCAGGACCAGCTCGACGGTGTAGCCGGTGGCCACCGCGACGAAAGGCCAGATCCAGGGCTGCTCGAACCCGAGGACGATGTACCCGACGATGTTGAAGATGGTGATCGAGATGGCGAACCTGCGTAGCGCTTTGACCACCTTGGGGTTCTTCGGCGGCCCACCGGCGGGCGGTTTGCCACCGCCGGTCTTCGCTTCCTGGACAACCATTTCCCTACTCACCTCTCCCTGACCTGGTCGCCAAGCACGAGCGAGTGCCGGCCCTGGCTGAGCTTGAGCTTCTCCTCGTGCACCTGGCCGTCACGGTCGCGCCAGCACACCATGACCTCGACGGGTCCCTGTGCGTCACCGAGGCCGATGTTCACCTCGCTGCTGCGCCGCCCGGCGTGGCCGCTGCCACCGTCGACGCGCTGGATGTAGGTCTTGCCGTCCGAGGTGGTCACCTTGACCTGGGCGCCGGTGACCGGCGAGCCGGGGGCCGGCGCACTGCCGACGATCCCGTCCTGCTCGTGGGTCAGGGTCAGGTTCAGGTGGCCGCCCGGGTCGGGCGCCTCGTTGCTGTAGAAGATCGGCTCGCCGTACTGGCGGGCCACCGCCATGTCGATCAGGCCGTCGCCGTCGGCGTCACCGGTGGCGATACCGCGCGTGGGGATCGGCACGGCCAGACCCAGCTCGGGGGCGAGGTCGGTGTAGCGGCCGTCGGGACCCTTGACGTAGAAGCGCATGGTCTCGCTGCCGGCGATGTCGTCACCGGCGTTGGCGTTGGGCCAGAAGAAGGGGCTGGCGACCAGGCCGTCGTTGGCCATGGCCAGTTCCTGCAGCTGGGGCCAGCGGTTGGTGGCGCCCCGGATGAACCCGTTGGTCTGGGCGATCTGCTGCTCGCCGGTGTTGGCGAAGTCGGCGATCTTGAGGTCCCAGGCCCAGCCGGACCACGCGGTGCCGTTGGCCCCGCTCTGGTCCTTGAACGGCGCCTCGCCGTCCTGGAGCTGGTTGCGCAGGTCCTTCTGGTCCTCGGCGACGTTGGTGTAGAAGAAGTTGCTCTCGACGATGCCCCACGAGACGGTCAGGTTCGACACGAACGCGTCGTAGAGGCCGTCGTGGTTGAAGTCACCGAAGTCGACACCCATGCCCTTGAAGGAGTCGGCACCGATCCGCTTGGACTTCGGCGTGCCGGGGGTGCGGGTGGTGGTGACGTTCTCGAACTGGATCGCCCCGGGCGTGGACTTGTTGTACAGCAACCGGTCCGGGCCGAAGTCGTTGGCGATGTACAGCTCGGGCAGCAGGTCGCCGTCGAGGTCGTTGGCGCTCACGCCCAGTGCCCAGCCGCCACGGGCCTCCTCGGGGAGGGCTTCCTTGGGCTGGAGCTTGAAGGTGGCCTCCGGGTCGTTGCCGGCCTTGGCGCCGGCGCACAGCAGGATGTGACCGCCGCCGCCGTTCTGGGCGTTGGACAGCGAGTGGTTCATCGTCACGCCGCCGTCGAGCGAGGCGTCGAGGATGGGGCTGTCCGGGAAGTAGTTGCCGATGAAGATGTCGTCGTGACCGTCGCCGTCGAAGTCACCGACGGTGGCCGCGTTGCTGTTCCACTGCGGTCCGTTGTAGACACCCTGGGCGTCGGAGTGCGTGCCGGGCACCGCCTCGACCGCCTTGTAGGCCGCCGGGGACAGCGTGCCGTGGTCGGCCCTGGCCAGGTAGATGACCGGGGTACGGCCCCACATGTAGACCAGCAGGTCCATCCGGCCGTCCTCGTTGAGGTCGGCCGGCACGCAGCCCATCGGCGCCATCACGTCGTTGACCGGCAGCGGGTCCGGGGTCAGCTCGAAGGGCTTGTACCGGTGGTCGTTCTTGCCGGGCGTCGGCGTGATGATCAGCTGGTCGGTCCGGGGATCGACCAGGCACAGGTCGTTGGGCAGGCCGTCGCCGTCCAGGTCGTTCATCGCGACCGAGGCGCCGACCGAGGAGATCCAGGCGTCGATGTGCTTGTAGGCCTGGTTCACCTCCCGGATCGACTGCTGTTTGTCCGACGCCGGCAGCGCCACGCTGTGGCCGACGAACGAGTACTCGCTCGCCAGGTCGTTCTTCTCCTCGGCCGAGGTCTCGGGCAGCGCGACCGCGAAATAGAAACCGACGACGACCACGAGCGCGATGACACCGGTCAGCTGCCTGCGCAGCAAGCCACGTACCGCGTTCATGTGTTGACACCTCCATGGGAAAACTCGTTGGCGAGTCGTTGCCGCCAGATCTCGTAGGCCGGCTGGTCGCCCTCGACCCGGTTGTCCGGCCGGTTCTCACCGGTGACCCTGGCCAGTTCCTCCGGAGTCGTTCCACAGAGGAGCTTGGCGGCCAGTGCCGAATGGGGGGGCACGATGCCCGCGCGTACCCTGGCGAACGCGGCGAACGCGCTGCCCTGCGCCAGGTTGCCCCGGTGTTCGCCCGCCCGCCGCCGGATCGCCAGCAGCTCGGACTCCTCGACCCCGCCCGCGTAGGTCGCGGCCAGGCCGGCGCCGGCGTAGAGGTCGCCGCGGCGCTCGGGGGCGAAGCCGTCGATCAGGTCGGCGACCCGCTCGGGGTCGGTGCCGGCGATGAACCACATCGCGCGGCCGATGCCCTGGTCGATGGCGTTGTTGGCGAAGTGCCCGTGCCGCCCGCCCGGCCAGGGGAACCCGGGGTCCCGGTACTGGGCCTCGACGTAGCGCGCGGTGTGGAAGTAGGCCTGGTGGAACCCGTAGCCGTCGAGCACCAGCGGTACCAGGACCTGGTCGTCCAACCGGGCCGGCTTGGGCCAGCGGAACCGGGGCAGGCGGGCCATGGCCCAGCCGATCCCCACGTAGATCAGCTCGCGGTAGGTGTCGCCGACCGGGGTCGCCAGGAGGCGGGCGACGTTGTCCGAGCGGCCGAAGGGCAGACCGTCGAGGATCGCCAGGCCCATTCCGGCGCCCTCGTAGGCGAATCCACGCAGCCAGTCGGGGACCTCGTCGAGTCGGCGCTCCAGATCATCCGGACCGCGTGACTCCACCGCCTGACCGTAGCCCTCGACGAACGTCTTTCCGACCGTCTCCAGCCTTTCCTTGGCCGCTGGCGACTTCTTGTGGAATCCGCGCTTGGCGAGACTCGTCTCGGCGACGTCGGGTGTCAGTATACGGCGCCGTAGTGCGCGCCAGGAAATGGTCAACTCAATCCCCGTCCGCTCTTTGAAACGGCTTTCATGTTTCCTCGAAATGGTCACACAATGCCCAGGCCGCGCACGACTCCACGCTTGCCGGATTCCGCCCGCTCGAAATGCGATCGAATTCTGCCGCGCCACAGTTCGTAGAGCGGGACGTCGCCGTCGGCCGGCGCGGTGGCGTCGGCCTCGGTGCGGTCGGCGATGGCCACCGCCTCGTCCACCGACAGGCCGGCGAGCACCTCGGTGGCCAGCGCCGAGTGCGCCGGTACGTGCCCGGCGAAGGTGCGCGCCTTGATCGCGAAGACCACGCCGACGCCCAGCTGGGGGCGGTGTTCACCGGCGTCGGCCCGCACTCGGGCCAGGCCCTCGGCGCTGGCGCCGCCGGCGAAGGTCGCGGCCAGGCCCACCCCGCTCCACAGGTCGGGGCGACGCCCTTCGGGGAAGCGGTTGACCGCCTCGGTGACCTCGGCGGCGTTGGCGCCGTGGATGAACCACAGTGCCCGCCCGATGCCCTGGTCGACCGCACGCGGGAAGTACTCCGGCGAGCCCTCCCAGGGATAGGGTGCTGGCACGCGCTGCTCGTCGACGTAGCGGCGGGTGTTGAAGTAGGCCAGGTCGAAGCCGTACCCGTCGACGGCGAGCCAGGTCATCGTCGGGTAGTACGGCGAGCCGGACAGGTCCGGGATGATCGAGCGCCACAGCGGCCGGGGCAGTCGCGCCATGGCGAAGCCGATGCCGATGTAGGTGAGGAACACGTGCGGTGCGCCGGGGCCCAGCAGCAGCTCACGGGTGCGTTTGCCGCTGCCGCCGGCCATCGAGTCGCGCACGGCGAAGGCCATCGCGGCGCCCTCGTAGGCGAACCCGCGCTGCTCGGGAACCACCAGGTCCAGCCGCCGGCGCACGTCCCACAGGTCGCGCGCGGCGATCCCCCACTCGAAGCCGCAGATGACCGACTGGGGGATGGCCTCCAGGTGCTCGGCCGAGGGCGAGGACGCCCCGGGGAACCCGCGCTCGGCGAACGTGACCGAGGAGAGTTTGGGCGCCAGAACGTACTGGCGCAGTGATCCGATAAGAGATGGCATCCGTTCCTCCACCGCCGTGGGACAAATGCCAGAGTCCGGTCAGTCGAGGTCACGGCGCATCTCTGCGAGTGCGCCCGCCGGTAGGCGACAACCCGTTTACCGCTCGACCGCACGGTCGGAGAAGCGAAGCAGCGGACGGCACACTAGAAGAACTGGTTCGCCGCAACTCTGGTGCACAGTTGGGTGGTTAGCCATAAGCGCATGTCGCGGACTGTCCCAGTTCTCCGAAAGTAGGCGGTTAGATTGAGCACCGAGCGGATCGCGATTGTTGGTTTGGGGTTGCGTTATCCCGACGCTACGGGTTCTGAGGATTTGTGGGAGAATGTTCTGGCAGGGCGACGTGCGTTCAGGCGGTTGCCCGATGTGCGGATGAACCGGGATGACTACTGGTCCGCCGACCCCGCCGCGCCGGACCGGTTCTACTCCGGTATGGCGGCTGTGTTGCGTGACTGGGAGTTCGACCGCGCCAAGTTCCGGATCGCCGGATCCACCTTCCGCGGCACCGACCTCACCCACTGGCTGGCACTGGACGTCGCGGCGACCGCCCTGGAGGACGCCGGTTTCCCCGGCGGCGAGGGCCTGCCCCGCAAGGGTGTCGGCGTCGTGCTGGGCAACAGCCTCACCGGTGAGTTCTCCCGGGCGAACCTGATGCGCCTGCGCTGGCCCTACGTCCGCCGCACCGTCGGCGCCGCCCTGCTGGGCAAGGGCTGGTCGGACTCGGAGGTCGAGGGGTTCCTGCGCGACCTCGAACCGGTCTACAAGGCCCCGTTCCCCGCCATCGACGAGGACACCCTGGCCGGTGGCCTGGCGAACACGATCGCCGGGCGGATCTGCAACCACTTCGACTTCGGCGGCGGCGGGTTCACCGTCGACGGCGCCTGCTCCTCCTCGCTGCTGGCCATCGTGACCGGCGCCAAGGCCCTGGTCGACGGTGACCTCGACGTCGCCGTCGCCGGCGGTGTCGACCTGTCGATCGACCCGTTCGAGGTCATCGGCTTCGCCAAGACCGGCGCGCTGGCCACCGGCGAGATGAAGATCTACGACGCCGACTCCAACGGCTTCTGGCCCGGCGAGGGCTCGGGGGTCGTGGTGCTCATGCGCGAGGAGGACGCGATCGCGCGCAACCTGCGCATCTACGCCACCATCACCGGCTGGGGCATGTCCTCGGACGGCAAGGGCGGCATCACCCGCCCCGAGTCCGAGGGCCACCAGCTGGCGATCAGCCGCGCCTACGACCGCGCCGGCTACGGCGTGGACACCGTGTCCTACTTCGAGGGCCACGGCACCGGCACCGCCGTCGGTGACGCCACCGAGATCCACGCCATCGGCACCGCCCGGCACAACGCCGACCCCACCGCCCGCCCGGCCGCGCTGTCGAGCATCAAGGGCAACATCGGCCACACCAAGGCCGCGGCCGGTATCGCCGGACTGATCAAGGCCACGCTGGCCATCCACCACCAGATCATCCCGCCGGCCACCGGGCACCACACCGCGCACCCGACGCTGTCGGAAGTCCCGCTCTACATCCCGGACACCGCCGGGCTGTGGCCGGCCGACATGCCGGTGCGCGCCGGTGTGTCGGCCATGGGCTTCGGGGGCATCAACACCCACATCGCCCTGGAGCAGCCGCCGAACACCCCGCGGGCCACGACGCTGCCGGCCAGCGCCACCAGCCTGGTCACCACCCGCCAGGACACCGAGCTGCTGCTGTTCACCACCGCCACCCCCGAGGACCTGCGCGACAAGCTCACCCAGCTGGTCACCCTGACCCCGCAGCTGTCCTACGCGGAGATCGCCGACCTGGCCACCACCCTGGCCCAGGAGCGGCCCACCGGTGCGCCCGGCTGGACCAGGGCGGCGATCGTGACCTCCAGCCCGGAGGACGCCACCGCCAAGATCGAGCGCCTGCTCGCGGCGCTGGAGACCGGCGAGAACCTGTTCAGCCCCGGCGCCTACCTGAACGTGCCGCGGCCGGACGCCCCCGCACCCAAGATCGCCTTCCTGTTCCCTGGCCAGGGCACCAGCACCAACCCGCGCACCGGCGGCGCGCTGCGCCAGCGTTTTCCCGCGACCGACGCGATCTACACCCAGGCCGGCTTCCCGGCCGTCACCGACGGCACCACCGACACCCGCGACTTCACCGCCACCGAGGTCGCCCAGCCGCGGATCGTCGCCGGCTCGCTGGCCGCGCTGCACGTGCTGGACCAGCTGGGGATCCGCGCCTCGGCCGCGATCGGGCACAGCCTCGGCGAGATCTCGGCGCTGGCCTGGGCCGGTGCGCTGACCCCCGAGCAGGCCGTCACGCTGGCCACCACCCGGGGCGCGACCATGGCCAACGCCAGCCACACCGGCGGTGCCATGGCGAGCCTGACCACCACCCCGGAGATCGCCCAGCAGCTGATCGACGCCACCACGACCGACGGCAGCGTCGTCATCGCCGCCTACAACGGCCCGCACAACACGATCATCGCCGGGCCGACGGCCACCGTGGACGCGATCGCCACCGACGCCCGTGACCAGGGGGTCACCACGACGCGGCTGAACACCAGCCACGCCTTCCACTCGCCCCAGGTCGAGCCGGCGGCCACGCACCTGCGTGAGCACCTGGCCGCCGACAACCCGTTCGGCACGCCAACCGGGACGGTCATCTCCACGGTCACCGGCCAGGTGCTGGACGCGGGTACCGACCTGACCGAGCACCTCACCACCCAGGTCACCCACCCGGTCCGGTACCACCAGGCCGCCACCCAGCTGGCCGACGACGTGGTCCTGGCGATCGAGCTTGGCCCCGGCGCGACGCTGACCGGGCTCACCCACCACACCAACCCGAACCTGCACACCCTGCCCACCGACACCGACAACCCCACGCTCACCCCGCTGCTCAACGCCGTCGCCGCCGCGCACACCGTCGGCGCCGACGTGGACACCAAGGCGCTGTTGGCCGACCGTCCGCAGCGGACGCTGGACATCAGCGTGGCGCCCAACTTCCTCACCAACCCGTGTGAGACCGCGCCGGAGCTGGACATCGAGCAGCTGGCCGCGCTGACCGAGTCCACGACGGACGCCTCGGCGGGCACCGAGACCGGTGGCGAGGAGGAGAGCGACCGTCCGTCCACACTGGACCTTCTGCGCAAGTTGGCCGCCGAGCGGGTCGAGCTGCCGCTGGACACGGTCACGGCCAACACCCACCCGCTGGACGACCTGCACCTGAGCTCGATCACCGTCGGCCAGATCGTCAACGACGTCACCCGCGAGCTGGGCCTGCCGACCCTGGAGCTGACGACCAGCTTCGCCACCGTCACCCTCGGCGAGCTGGCCGAGATCATCGACGAGGCGGCCGAGTCCGAGCAGGGCGGCGGCAGCCGGGGAACGGCCGAGGCCACCGGTGTCGCCCCGTGGGTGCGGCCGTTCTCGGTGGACTACGTGCCGGCACGCGAGCCGAGGGTCACCATCGGCGCCGGGCCGGAGGGCTCGTGGGAGGTCCACGCCTCCCCCGGTCACCCGCTGGCCGAGCGGCTGCGGGCGGCGCTGTCCGAGGCCGGCATCGGCGACGGCATCCTGCTGTGCCTGCCGGCCAACGGTGAGGAGCACGTCGGGCTGTTCCTGGCGGCCGGCAAGGCGGCCGTCGCCGCTCCCGAGGGCACCCGGTTCGTCGTGGTGCAGCAGAAGTACGGCGCGTCGGGCCTGGCCCGCACCGCGTTCCTGGAGTCCGGCGGCGCGCCGACGACCATCGTCTCGCTGCCCGACGTCGCCCCGGCCACCCCGGCCGAGGCGGACGAGGCGGTGCGCCGGGTGCTCGTCGAGGCCGCCGCGACCACGAAGTTCAGCGAGGTGCGCTACGACGAGCAGGGCCAGCGCCTGGTCCCGCTGCTGACCGTGCTCCAGCCGCCGGCCCAGCCCAGCACCGCGACCCCGCTGGACGCCACGGACGTGCTGCTGGTGACCGGTGGCGGCAAGGGCATCACCGCCGAGTGCGCGCTGGTCATGGCGCTGGACTCGGGCGCCAAGCTCGCGCTGATCGGCCGGGACGAGGCGCACGCGGACGAGGAACTGGTGGAGAACCTGGCCAGGATGGCGGCCGCGGGCATCGAGTACCAGTACGAGCGCGCGGACGTCACCGACCCGACGCAGGTCGCCGAGGCCATCGCCCGGTTCCAGGCCAACCTGGGCACGGTCACCGCCGTCATGCACGGCGCCGGCCGCAACGTGCCCAGCGCGCTGCCCAACCTGACCGAGGAGGAGTTCCACCAGACCCTGGCGCCCAAGATCGCCGGCCTGCGGACCATCCTCGACGGCCTTGACCAGGACCGGATCAAGCTGCTGGTCACCTTCGGCAGCATCATCGGCCGGGGCGGGCTCAACGGCGAGGCGCACTACTCGACGGCCAACGACTGGATGTCCGAGCTCACCGCCGACTTCCAGGCCGCGCACCCGAACGCGCGGGCGCTGGCCCTGGAGTGGTCGGTCTGGTCCGGTGCCGGCATGGGCGAGAAGCTGGGCGTGGTGCAGATGCTGCTGCGCGACGGCATCACGCCGATCTCCCTGGAGAACGGCCTGAGCGTGCTGCGCCAGGTCCTCGCCGACCCGAACGCCGGCCCGATCCTGACGGTCAGCGGCCGGATGGGCGGGCTGCCGACGCTGCCGCTGGACACCGGCCAGGAGCTGCCGCTGACCCGGTTCGTCGACCGGATCCTGGCGCACTACCCGGACGTGGAGCTGATCACCGAGGTCGAGCTGTCGCCGGGCAGTGACCCGTACCTGTCCGACCACCAGCTCGACGGGGACCTGCTGTTCCCGGCGGTGCTCGGCATGGAGGCGATGACCCAGGTCGCCTCGGCGGTGACCGGCCGGACCGGCTCGCCGCTGCTGGAGGACGTGGAGTTCCTGCGGCCGATCGTGGTGCGGCCGGGCCACTCGACGGTGATCCGGCTGGCCGCGCTGGTCAAGGACGAGGAGACGGTCGCGGTGACGATCCGCGCGGAGGACACCGGCTTCGGCGCCGACCACTTCCGCACGACCCTGCGCCTGCCGCGTCCCGAGCTGGCCGACCAGGGCCTGACCAGGGAGGCGACCGAGCTGACCACCGTCCCGGTGGACCCGATCACCGACCTGTACGGCTCGGTCCTGTTCCAGGGCAAGCGTTTCCAGCGGCTGCTCAGCTACCGCCGGGCCAGTGCCCGGCACGCGGTGGCGGAGCTGGCGACGACGACGCCCGCGCCGTGGTTCGCGCCGTACCTGCCGCCGGACCTGACGCTGGCCGACCCGGGCACCCGCGACGCGGTGATGCACGCGATCCAGTGCTGTGTCCCGGACGCCACCCTGCTGCCGCAGGGCGTGGAGCGGCTGCACCTGTCCGCGCGGGCCGACCAGGCGACCGAGTACGTGATCATGGACGCCCGGGAGCGGGTCCAGGACGGCGACAGCTACACCTACGACATCGACGTCCTCAACCCGGACGGTCAGGTCATCGAGCAGTGGCAGGGCCTGACCCTGCGCGCCGTGCGCAAGGGCGACGGCAGCGGGCCGTGGACCCCCGCCATGCTCACCGGCCACCTGGAGCGCGCCCTGGAGACCACCCTGGGCGGCACCCGCGCGGTCGTCGTCGAGCCGGGCGGTGAGCACCGCGAGCAGGTCGAGCGGGCCGTCGGCCGGGCGGTCGGCGGACCGGCGACCGTCCAGTTCGGACCGGACGGCGGCGCGACGGCCGAGGGCGTCACGATCTCCTCGGCCCACGGCGCCGGCGTCAGCCTGGTCGTGGCCGGCGAGCAGTGGTCGGCGTGTGACGTGGCCCCGGTGGCGCGGCGCACGGCGCGGGAGTGGACCGACCTGGTGGGACAGTCCGTTCTCGACCAGCTGTCCGCCGACGAGGACGGTGACGTCGCCGGCTCCCGGGTGACCAGCGCGCTGGCCTGCGTGCCCGATGGCGCGGAGCTGACCGTGGAGCGGGTCGAGCCCTACGGCTGGGTCGTGTTCGCGGCCGGAGACGTCCGGGTGGCCACCTGGGTCACCACCCTCAACGACGAGCCGGAGCCGGTGGTGTTCGCGGTCGCGAGGAAGGAGAGCTGAGTAGGGCATGAGTGACTACTACGAGATCCGCCACACCGTCGGCTTCGAGGAGACCAACTTCGTCGGCAACGTCTACTACGTGAACTACCTGCGCTGGCAGGGACACTGCCGAGAGACCTTCCTGCGCGAGGTGGCCCCGGACGTGCTCGCCGAGATCATGCACGACGACCTGAAGTTGTTCACCCTCAAGGCCGAGTGCGAGTTCTTCGCCGAGATCACCGCCTTCGACGACCTGTCCATCCGGATGAGACTCGACGAGCTCACCCAGACCCAGATCCAGTTCGTCTTCGACTACTACCTGCTCAGGAACGACCACGAGAGCCTGGTCGCCCGAGGACGACAACGCATCGCCTGCATGCGGGGACCCAACAACGAAACCGTCCCCGCCCGCGTCCCGGCCCAACTGCGCGACGCGCTGGCACCGTTCAACAGCGAGCAACCGGCCCGCCGGGTGTCCGCCAACCCCTGACCCACCCGGGAACCAACGGGCCTGTCCGCCACCCGGCGGGCGGGCCCGTTTCCCTGTGGTCGGGAGAAGTCGAGCATCACCTCGGCCACGTGCGATCTCGCCCGGCCAGTCGGCTCGACCGGCCGGAGAGCCCGACGCCCCCGGCACGGCGCCGGCCGCGCCGGTCCGGCCACGGGTCGACCCGGTTGGTCACCCCGCCACGTCCTCCCAGCACGAACGGGCCGGCCTCCCCGGCACGACGACAGACCCCCCGAGGTCCCGGTTCAGCCGGCGTTGCGGAGGGCCTGCAGGGTGTGGGCGAGTTCACGAGCTTCGTCGTGGCGGGGGTAGCGCCGTGTCTGGGCTTGCAATGGCGCGAGCGCTTCAAGCAGTCGGGGTGATGTGATGCTGCGGGCGGCGTCGAGGGCATGCATGCCGATGGTGGTGCCGGTGGCAGGGTCGCCGTCGGCGAGGTGGCAGGTGGCAAGCCATGCCTGGTTGAAGGCGCGTTGCCGTCCACGGCCGCCGTTGTCCTGGTCGAAGGTCCGGGCGAGGCGGGTGATGGCCTGCTCGCGATGCTCACTGTCCGTCAGTCCGAGATGACTGTGCACCCGCGCGGCAGCCGTGTTGAGCGCGACCTCGTCGAACATGTGGGTGAACTCGGGATGCGCGTCGTCCTGGCCAGTGTGGGCGTACTCGTCCTCGGCGCGGCGCAGTGCGGTTATAGCCTGTCGGCCGTCCCCCAGATGTGCGTAGGCGACCGCTTCGTTGGCCAGCAGGAACGCGACCGGTGTGGTCAAGCGGGAGTCCTGGGCGGCGATCTGCCCGAGCTGGAACAGCTTGAGCGCCTCGACAGGGTCACCGTTGTCCAGCGGCACCCGGCCGAGGTAGTAGAGAACGATCGCAGAGTGCGCCGGCTGCCCGGCCTGTTGGGTGTCCTGTAGTGCCTGGGTGAGGTACTGGCGGGCTTCTCTGGCCAGGCCGAGGTCGTGGGCGGTCCAGCCGGCGAGGGTCCTCGCCTCGGCGACCGCGGAGAGCAGGTCAGGTCGGACCTGGTCGGTGTAGTCGGCAGTGAGCAGGGACTGGGCCCAGTGGGTGTGGGCGAGGATTGCGTCGCGGCAGGACCCGGCTCCGTGGGCGGCGTCGTGGGTGCGCAGGGCGCGGGTGAACGCCCGGAGCTGGGTGACTTCGGCCTCGCCGATCCGCTGCGGTACGGGCGTCTCGCGCGGGGCGATAGCGATCTGATTCAGTTCGGCTGCGGTGAGGGTGGCACCCATGACGATCTTGCTGACCAGGCCGAGGAAGGTTCGGCGTTCCATCCAGGCATCCTCCGGGTGCGCTGTCGTGCTGTTGGCGAGCCGTTGCGTCGTGTCGGTGTAGGCGAGGCCCATGTAGCCGCGAGGGATCCCGAGGCCGTCGGCGATGCGGGCGAGCAGGTCGTATGCCTGGACCTGCCGGCCCTGGGCGATGTCGGAGATCTCGGACTGGTTCTGCCCGGTCAGCGCGGCGATCTGGCGTTGAGACACGCCGACGGCGCCGAGTAACCGGTAGACCTCGCTGACATCGCGCCGTGCGAGCGCGACCCGCATCTGCGGGCGGTCCCACAGGTGCGGGTCGAACGATTGGTCTGCGGGTAGGACGTTCACGGTGTCCCTCCACGGCTGAGCCGAGATCACCGTAGCGCTGTAACCGCCCCGGCGCAGAGAGCTGATCGGTCAAGCCGATCGGCGGAGCCGATCGAGATCGGTAACCAAGCCGAACGGGCCGCCTTCTCTCGCCGCAGACCAGCCCCGAGCGACAGTTGAAGCACGGAGCGTAACCAACCAAGGGAGGGAAACTCATGACCACAGCAGTGAAGGTCCGGCCGGACGAGGCGACGACGCGGCGGGACCCGAAGAGTTTCGTGGCACCGGAGGTGTGGGAACGGGAGATCAAGCTCCTGGTCCGTGACTACCCCTTCGACACCGTGATGGCCAACCGGCTGTTCGGGCAGGCCATCGCCTACCTGATCACCGCGATGGAGAAGCATGGCCAGCAGCTGGAGATCGGCTGCGGTGAGCTGGTGGACATCGCCGTGCATGCGTTCATCCTTGACACCCGCAACTACCGGGAGTTCTGCCACCAGTACTTCGGCGGACAGTTCCTGGAGCACATCCCCGAGATCGACCGCAAATACGACGGGTCCGTGCAGCGCACCGCCGAGGTCATCGAGGCCAACGGATTCGAGATCGACTGGCCACTGTGGGAGAAGGACTTCGCCAAGTGCACTCCCTGCCACCCCGGAAGCAACTGCCATTGACCATCTCCACCTGTAGTTGGCAGGTCGCACGAGGAGTCCACAATGGATCACCTCGTGCGACCTGCCCGTTGACGCGCCTACGAGGACTGCCTCCCCGTGATCGCGGCCGTCCAGCGATAGCGTGACCGGGTTTCTGACCCCCGTCACCTCGCGAGGCGCCGCTCATGCCCGTCATCACTGACCCGATCGGCTACTGGGACCACTACGCGACCGGCGTCCAGGACGAGACCCCCGAGGAAGCGTTGAAGAACGCGTTCGGCTGGACCCAGTACGACGGCCACGGCCCCGGCGACGAAATACTCGGCAACGCCCTCCGCACGATGGAGCTCGGCAGCGGCTGCGGCAATGCCGTCGCCGCCCTGGCCACCAAGGGCATCGACGCCACCGGTATCGACATCTCCCCAGCGCAGACGACCACCGCGCGCAACCGATGGCGGCACCTGCCCAACGCCCACTACCTCGCCGGCGACGTCCTCGACTACCTCACCGGCACCGACCAGCAGTGGGACGCGATGTACTCGATCTGGGGCGCCCTGTGGTTCACCGACCCCCACGCCATCCTGCCTGCCGTGCGTGACCGGCTCACGCCCAGCGGGAAGCTCGTCTTCTCCCACGCCCCGGCCGTGCCAGGCAGTTACGGCATTCAGGGCATGTACGGCAACGGCTTCACCGGCCGCCAAACCTGGATCTACCGCTGGGCCTACGAACCCGACACCTGGTCCGACCTGCTCCACCAGCACGGCTTCGTCGACGTCAACGCCCGCGTCGAGTCCGCACCCGAACCCGACAACGTCGGAACACTCATCGTCGAAGCCCGACGACCTGCCTAACCCGAACACGGCCACTGAGCCGATCTCCCCGCGCCGCAGCCGGGCCCCCAGCGAATCTGCTCATCTCGGCACATGTCGGCTCGACCGGCCGGAGAGCCCCGGCGCCCCCGGCACGGCGCCGGCCGCGCCGGTCCGGCCACGGGGTCGACCCGGTCGATCACCCGGCCATGTCCTCCCAGCACGAACGGGCCGGCCTCACCGGCACGGCGACAGACCCCGAGCCTCTCGCCCGGGTCGCGGTGGTGTCAGCAGCACCTGCATCCGCAGATGCAGCTGCGTTCGGAATCTGGTTCGAGGAGTTTCCATAGGGGGATGTGGTCGCCGTGGTTGGCGGTGAGCCGACTCGCCAGCGACACGAGGCCGCGTTCACGCTCACGCGACCGAGTTGGTGTAAGGCCTGCTCCTGGTGCCGGAGCACGCCCGCACGGTGCTCACCCATGACCACCTCGAGGAGGTCGATGGCAGCACCCGAGATGCCGGCCCAATGCCGTGAAGAACGTCGCCTTCAGGTCCTGAGAAACACGATCCCCGCGACTCCCTGAAGTCCAGGGTGTCGCGGGGATCGCTGGAACCCGAGGCTGGGCCTTCGGTGACCGGACAGGTCAGTCGTCGGAGCCGGGGACGGGGAGCTGGTGCTTGGCGGGGCTGTTCTGGTAGGCGGCCAGGCGCCACTGGCCTTCGACGCGCAGGACGAACCACGAGGCGCGGATCGCCTGGGCGTCGGAGACCTCGGTCTCGCCGGCGGCCATGACGCCGCCGCTGGTGATCAGCAGGGCGACGTCGGGGCCGAAGAACCGCATGCTGATCGGCTTGCCGGTGACCTGGGTGCCCTTGTACTGGTTCTCGAAGGCGTCCTTGGCGAACACCCGGATGTCCTCACGGCCCTGCTTGTAGATGCCGGGCAGGATCAGCGTGCCCTGCTCGATGAACAGGTCGGCGAACCCGTCCGCGTCGGCGTAGGCCCAGGACGCCAGCATCTGCTGGGTCAGGGCGGCGACCGAGGCCTGGTCGGCCGGTTTCGCGTCGGTGGGGTAGGTGGTCATCTGATTTCCTTTCGCGGCGGCGGCGGTGTTGCGGGACGGTCGACCAGGTACGGCCGGCCGGCCGCCAGGTCCCCGACATCTGTGTCTTCCTCGGCCAGCAGGTGGCCGGTGACGGCGGCCAGGTCGCGCGCGACCCGGTGGACCGAGGAGCCCGGTCCGCTGATCGCGGCGAGCAGGTGCACCGTGTCGCCGGCGAGCCGGCAGATCTCGTCGACGGCGTCGGGCGCCGGCACCGCCCCGGAGTCCACGGTGGACGCCAGGTCGTTGGCGGCGCGTTCGGCCGAGGACAGCGCGGTGAACGCGTGGCCGGCCTGGACGTGCGAGAGCAGCGCCGGCACCGCCGGACCGCCGGCGAACGACGGCCCGTGGTCGGTGACCAGCTCCTCCAGGTACCAGTCCCGCGCGTCCTTGGCCAGCCCGACGACCAGCCCCACCCAGGACGCCGCCCGCACCCCGGCCAGCGACCCGGCCGGCAGCGGCGACAGCCGGTGCGCCGGAACGAACACCGCCTCGGCGACCACCCCCGCCGCCCCGGCGCCGGTGAGGTCGGTGACGTCCGCTCCGTCGACCACCCGCAGGTCGGCCACCGGCACCAACGCCACCGACGGCCGCCCACCGGCGACCGTCACGACGGCCTGCCACCGCGCGTGCAGCACCCCGGGCACCGAGGCCCACCGGCCGTCGAGCACCCAGCCGCCCGGCACCGGCCGGGAACGCGCCGACACCGGGCCGCACACCACCACGTCCGGCCGGGCGAAGACCTCCGCGCGGGCACCGGATCCGGCGGCCAGCCAGGTCGGCACCCAGGTCGCACACGCCAGGAACGCCGCCGGACCGCTGGCCCGGCCCAGTTCGACCGCGACCCCGACCAACGTCTCGGTGTCCCGGTCGAACCCGCCGTACGCGCGCGGCGCCCGCAGCCGGAACACGCCGGCCCCGGCCAGCACGCGGATCGTCTCCTCGGACAGCCGCCGACGGTGCGGCGACCACGCCGGCAGCCCGCGCAGCACGCCCACCAGCCCGGCGGCCCGACCGGCCAGCGCCGAGCGCGACGGTAAGTCGGCCAGGTGCATCGCGACCACCGTCAGGGCAGCTCGATCGACAGGCCGTGACGGAACTCGTCACGCGGGTCGTAGCGCAGCTTGACCTGACGCAGCCGGGGATAGTTGTCCTTGTAGTACAACGTGGACCACGCCACCCCGGAGGTGTTCCACGCCGGGTCGGCGAGGTCGACGTCCGGGTAGTTGATGTACGACCCGTCGCTGCGCTCACCGGGCACCGGCACCCCGCCGGTCTCGGCGTAGACGTCGCGGTAGAACTCCCGCAGCCGGGTGATGTGCGCGTCGTCCTCGCTCTCGTCGCCCCACACGGCCATCAACGCCGCCTTGAGCACCGAGTCGCGCTGCGCGGTGGCCGTCTCGCCCGGGTCGACGGTGTTCACCTGGCCGCCGTAGCCGATGAGGATCAGCTGGTTCTTCTCGCCGTCCTCGCGGGTCAGGTGCTCCCAGCAGGTCGCGATCTGCGGGTCGGTGTAGCCCTTGCGCAGGTACGCGGCCTTGATCTTGACGCGGCGGATGTCCGGCGTGCCGGGGTCGCCCCAGTTCGGGTAGGAGGCGAAGTACAGCCACGGCTTGACCGACTGCACCCTGGTCCCCTCGATGCCCACGCCCTCGCTGACCGCGTCGAAGTAGGCGTTGAGCAGGTCCTCCGCGCCCGGCACGTCGTCGTCGACCATCGCCTGGACCAGCAGCGCGCCGCCGGAGCGGTGCGAGGCGTAGAACGAGGCGGAGTGCTGGGCGTGGATCGAACCGGGCGCGCTGTTGGCCTCGAACCAGTCGCCGACGTTGCGCAGCAGGGTGGTGAAACCCTCCTCGGTCATCGACTCCCACGGCCACAGACAGAACCCGATCCGCCAGCGGCTCGGCGCCCGGGGCAACAACTCGGCCGGATCGGTGGCGGTGGTACCGGGCGAACGCACCCAGTACCGGGTCACCACGCCGAAGTTGCCGCCGCCACCGCCGGTGTGCGCCCACCACAGGTCGCGGTGCGGGTCGTCGGGCTCGCGGGTGGCGACCACGGCACGCGCGGTCCCGTCCGCGTCGACGACCACGACCTCCACCGCGTACAGGTAGTCCACGACCGCGCCCAGGCGGCGGGACAGCGGTCCGTAGCCGCCGCCGGCGAAGTGCCCGCCGACGCCGACCTCGGAGCACTCGCCGCCGGGGATCGTCACGTTCCAGCCCTTGAACAGCACCCGGTAGACGTGCCCGAGCGTCGCCCCCGGCTCGATGGCGAACGCGCCGCGCGACTGGTCGAAGTAGACCGAGGTCATCTCCGACATGTCGAGCAGCACGCCGCCGTCGGCCGCGGTGAACCCCTCGAAGCCGTGCCCGCCGCTGCGCACCGTGACCCGCAGGCCGCTGGCGACCGCGTCGCCGACCACGGCCACCACCTGCTCGGTGGTGGTCACCACGCTCACCCGGTCGGGCTTGGCGACGAACCGGTGGTTGGCCCCGCGCAGCATGCTCTCGTAGCGCGAGTCACCGGCCTCGATGGTGGCTGGCCCGAACCCCGGCGCGCCTGCCGTGTCACTCATGGGTCTCCTCGCCCTTCAGATCCGCAGGGGTCCGTGCTGGTCGAGAACCGTGTCCTTGAGCACCTGGTCGAACTCGTCGGCCATGACGCGCATGGTGGTCTCGGTGAACTTGTGCGTGTTGTAGCCGAGGTAGGCGTGGATCTCGCCGGTCGGCGCCACGTCCAACTGCCACAGCGCGCCGTCGGGGATCTCCGTGCCGACCTGCTGGGACCGCCGGCGGGGAACCCCGCGCAGCTCCAGGTCACCGACCCGCTCACCCTCCAGCGTGAAGGGCAGCTGCATCGGCTGGAACGCCATCAGCGCGTCGTTGTCGGTGGCGACCGAGGACATCAGCTCGGGTGCCACGCTCAGCAGCACCAGGAACGGGATCTCCTTGGAGTACGCCTCGATGCAGCTCGTCCTGGTCCTGGCGAGCACGTCCTGGAACGTCTCGCAGCCGGCCAGGTCGGTGCGCAGCGGGATGAAGTTGGTGAAGTTGCCGACCGTGTCCTGGAACCTGGCCTGCTTGCGGTTGGAGCCGATGGTGGCCACCGTGATGTCGGTGATCCCGGTCCGCCGGGCCACCAGCACGTTGTAGGCGGCCAGCAGCACCATGAACTTGGTCGCGCGGTTCTCCCGGGCGACCGTGGTCAGCGCGTCGGAGATCTCGCTGGCCACCGGGTAGCGCAGCACCGAGGTGCTCACCGGCCGGTTCGCCGAACGCGGGTAGTCCATCTTCGTGGCGACCATCGTCGCGCCGGCCAGCTTGTTCTTCCAGTACTCCAGGTGCGCGGCCGGCAGGGCCTCCTCGGGCTCGGTGCGCTGCCAGACCGCGAAGTCGCGGTACTGGGTGGGCACCGGGGTCGCCGGGACGTCGTGGCCGGTGCGCCGGGCGTAGCCGCTGGCCAGGTCGTTGGCCATGACCTGCATCGACCAGCCGTCGACCGCGGCGTGGTGGGCGATCAGCACCAGCACCGAGTCCTGGTCGTCGAACCGGCCGAGCACCGCGCGGACCAGGGGCAGCGGCTCGATGCCGAACCGCTGTCCCTCCAGCTCGATCACCAGCTCCTCGGAGCGCCGGTCCCGGTCCCCGTCCGCGACCCCCGACAGGTCCACCTCGGACACCTCGGCCGGGCTCGGCGGCGCGACCTGCTGGTAGAGGTCCTCGCCGTCCTGGACGATCCGGGTGCGCAGCACCTCGTGCCGCGCCACGACCTCGTCCAGCGAGGCCGCCAGGATCGCGGTGTCGACGCTGCCGCCGACCCGCCACGCCCAGGTGATGTTGTGGTGGGGCCCGAACGGTCCGCTGTTCGGGTCACCCGAGTCGAACACGCACAGCATCTGCTGGGCGAAGGAGACCGGATAACGCTCCGAGTCGCTCATCGTTGTCGTACCTCTCGGATCGCGGTTTGTCAGCGCAGATCGATGCCGGCCTGGCGGACGGCGTCGAGGAACACGCCCCGCGAGAGCGCGGAGGCGATGGTCTCCAGGTCGTCGGCCATGAACCGGTCGTGCTCCAGGGTGGGCACCAGCGACCGGATGGCGTCGTAGGTCGCCCGGCCGGCCGGGCTGAGCCCGTCCAGACGCCCGGAGACGTCGACGGCCTGGGCGGCGGCCAGGTACTCCACGGCCAGGATGTAGTTGTTGTTGCCCAGCACCCGGCGGGCGTTGCGCGCGCCGATCAGGCCCATGCTGACCACGTCCTGGTTGTCCCCGTTGGACGGCACGCTCTGCGTGCTGGCCGGGCCGATCGTCCGGTTCTCGGCGATCAGCGCGGTCGCCGGGTACTGCGCGCCGGCGAAGCCGCTGTTGAGGCCGGGCTCACCGGTGGAGACCAGGAACTCGGGCAGGCCCGAGAGGTTGCGGTTGAGCAGCCGGTTGGTGCGCCGCTCGGAGAACACGCCCAGCTGGGTCAGCGCGATGGTGGTGTAGTCCATCACGAACGCGACCGGCTGGCCGTGGAAGTTCGCGCCGTGGAAGACTTCCTTGCCCTCGAAGAACAACGGGTTGTCGTTCGAGGAGTTGATCTCGGTCTCCACCACGTTCGTCGCGTGGTACAGGGTGTCGCGCACCGCGCCGACGACCTGGGGGATGGCGCGCAGCGTGTAGGCCTTCTGGATCCAGACGTCGGTGCGCGAGACGTCACCGTCCTGCTGCTCCTTGGCCTGGCGGCGCAGGTCGGCGTGCTCGACGGCCAGGCCGCTGTCCTTGAGCAGCACGCGCATGTTGGCCGCGGTGTCGATCTGGCCCTTGTGCGGGCGGGCGATCTCGTGGCCCTCGGCCTGGAACGGGCTGGTGGAGCCGAGCATGGTCTCCACGACCAGCGCCGTGACGATCTCCGCCTGGCGGACCTGGTTGATCGCCCGGCCCAGCACCAGCGAGCCGAGACCGGTCATGCCGGAGGTCCCGTTGATCAGCGACAGGCCTTCCTTGAACCGCAGCTGCAGCGGCTCGATGCCGTGCTCGGCGAGCACCGGGCCGGTGGGCACCTGCTTGCCGTCGCGCAGCACGTAGCCCTCGCCGATGAGCGTGGAGGCGATGTGCGCCAGCGGGCCGAGGTCACCGCTCGCGCCCAGCGAGCCGATCTCCGGGATGGCCGGGGTGATGCCCAGGTTCAGGTAGAGCGCGATGCGCTGGAGCAGCTCGGGCCGCACGGCCGAGTAGCCCTTGGACAGCGCGTTGAGCCGCGCGGCCAGGATGGCGCGGGCCTCGTCCTCGGAGAACAGCGGGCCGACGCAGGCGCTGTGGCTGCGCACCAGGTTCGTCTGCAGTTCGACCTCTTTGGACGTTCCGACGAGCATGTAGATCATCTCGCCGTAGCCGGTCGTCACGCCGTAGACGGGGACGCCCTGCCAGATGGTGTCCTCGAACTGCTTCCTGCTCACCGTCGCGCGGTCCAAGGTGGACTCGCTGAGCGTCACGGGGGTCCGGTCCTCGGCGACCCGTCGGATGCTGTCGATATCCAGCTTTTCGCCATCGAAGTCAACGGAAGCATCGTTCTCAAGCAGAGTCACGTCTTCACCCCGTCAAGGTGTCCGTAGTGGCATTCGGGGAATCAATTCGCGGCGGCTTCACCACCGGAATCGATCGTGCCTTCCCCGCCCCCACCTGGGCTTCTCTACGCGTGCGCAGTCACTAAGCACAGCAGGAGTTGATGCCGAAATCGACACCGGAGATGATCCACACACACATTGCGCGGCTGATCACCCGTCGCTTTCGGCACAAAAGAAGGACCGCCATGGAACCGTTCCAGATCAACATTCCCCAGGTTCAGTTGGACGATCTTCGCCAGCGGCTGGCGAACACCCGGTGGCCGGCCGAGTTGTCCGGTTTCGGTTGGGAGCGCGGTGTTCCGCTCGCCTACCTGCAGGAGCTGGCCGAGTACTGGCGCACGAGCTTCGACTGGCGGGCCGTCGAGGAGGAGTTCAACCGCTACCCGCAGTTCACCACCGAGATCGACGGCGAGCGGATCCACTTCCTGCACGTCCGCTCACCCGAACCCGACGCCACCCCGCTGCTGCTCTCGCACGGCTGGCCCGGCGGGTTCCTGGAGTTCGCCGACGTCATCGGCCCGCTGACCAACCCGGCCGCGCACGGCGGCGACCCCGCCGACGCGTTCCACCTGGTCATCCCGTCCATCCCCGGCTACGGCTTCTCCACGCTGGGCAGCGTCGGCTGGAGCGTGCCCAGGGTCGCCGGCGCCTGGGCGCAGCTGATGGCCCAACTGGGCTACGACCGCTACGTCGCCCAGGGCGGCGACGCCGGCTCGGTGATCTCGCAGGTGCTCGGCCTGATGGACCCCGAGCACGTCCAGGCCATCCACATCAACATGCTGATGACCTTCCCGTCGGGCGACCCGGCCGAGATGGTCGACCTGTCCGAGACCGACGTCGCCCGCCTGCAGCACCTGGGCGCCTTCGACGCCGACGGCTCGGGCTACATGAAGATCCAGCTGACCCGCCCGCAGACGCTGGGCTACGGCCTGACCGACTCCCCCGTCGGCCAACTGGCCTGGATCGTGGAGAAGTTCCAGGCGTGGACCGACGCCTCGGCCAAGGTCCCCGAGGACGCCATCGACCGCGACCGCATCCTCGCGCTGGTCACCCTGTACTGGCTGACCGCCACCGGCGGCACCTCGGCGCACTTCTACTACGACGGCGCCGAGGACATCAAGCGCGCGGTCACCGGCGCGTCGCCGCCGCCGCAGTCGGTCCCGGTCGGCGTCGCGGTGTTCCCGGCCGACCTGTTCCTGCCGCTGCGCCGCCTGGCCGACCGCGACATCCCGACCATCACCCACTGGACCGAGTTCGAGCGGGGCGGCCACTTCGCCGCCATGGAGGTCCCGGAGCTGCTGGTCAAGGACATCCGCGCGTTCGTCCGCTCGCTCTGACCGCGTCCGGCTCAGCTGTCGGTCACACCCTGACCGCCGAGCCGGAACCGGACGGTTCCCTCGACCGTGTCGTCGACGTCCAACGTCGCCTCCTCGACGATCTCCGCCGTGAGCGAGTCCAGCAGCACCGAAGCGCCGCTGGTCTCCTCGGTCACCACCAGGTCGGTCTCGTCGGGCACCGGGGCGTAGGACATGGCGACACGGTCGTCGGCTTTCGCCTCCAGGCGCAGGCCACCGCCCTGGCCCTCGACCAGCCGGTTGATGGCCAGGCCCGCCTCCGGGGTGATCCGCAGCATCGGCCGTCTCCTCTCGCGTCGCGTGGTCGGGGCCTACCCGCCCCGGCCGCCCGCGAAACGACTCAGCCGCCCAGCGCGCCGCGCAGCGAGCGGTAGAGCAGCGACGCGTCACCGAGGCGGTGGCGCAGCTGACGTTCCAGGCCACCGATCGGGATCAGGTTCTGCGGGGCGCGCGGGTCCTTGTGCGGGGTGCTGGCCATCCCCGGCAGCACCCGCGCGGTGATGTCGGCCAGCGCCACCGCCTCGTCGGTGGTCAGCTCCGCCGAGCACTCCAGGCGCACGGTCGCCGACCAGGGCGCGGCGGACGCGCCGGGCAGCCGCAGGTACCACGACAGCCGGTGCCAGGTCGTGCCCATGCCGAACACCGGGCTGCGCTGGCCCGGCTCCAGCGCCGCGACCACCGCGGCCTGGTCCGGTCCGAGGTAGGACTTCTGGTGGGTCTTGACGTAGCCGACCGTCCTGGCCAGGTGGGTCCGCCCGCGCAGCGGACCGTCCACCACCAGCAGGTCGTCCTCGACGTCGCTGGTCGAGCGCCACGAGTTCGCGAGCTCCACCTCCAGGGCGGCCAGCCGGCCCTGCACACCCAGGGTGAGCTTGTCCAGCCCGCCGGGGGTCTGGCGGAAGGTGTAGCGCGCGTGGCGGGTCTCGATGTCCCCGCCGGTCGCCGCGTACAGGCTCCGGTCGACCGCCACGTCCACGAGCTGGGCGGCGCCGTCGCAGCGGACCAGGCCGGCGGCGAGCGAGGCCACCACACCCGGCTGCGGCTCGGGATCGTCGCCGTGCACCCAGATCCGCGCGTCGATGCGGCGCACGCCGTCGAGGAACAGGATCGAGCCGGGCAGCGCTCCGCCGGCCGGGGTCACCGGGCGCCACCGCACGGCCGGGGTCTCCAGGTCGAGGTCGAGGGTGGCGGTGGACTCCCGGCCGTCCAGCTCGTCACCCCTGGCCACGCCGTAGCCGGGGTCCCACGGGTCCACGGTGTAGGTCGTGGACGTCAGCAGCGCCGTCATGGCCTCACCATCACACCTCGACCCGCCGCAGTCGCGACGACGCGCCGTCGCGGGTGACGGCGAACTGCACCGGGACCCGTTCGGCCAGCGCCGGCACGTGCGTCACGATCCCCACCATCCGGTCGGTCTCCTGGGCGAGCCGCTCCAGGGTGGCCGCCACGGTGTCCAGGGTGGCCTCGTCGAGCGTGCCGAAACCCTCGTCGAGGAACATCGAGTTGAGGTCGCGCTTGCCGCCGGAGAGGCCAACGACCTGGTGGGACAGTGCCAACGCGAGCGCCAGCGAGGCCTGGAAGGTCTCCCCGCCGGAGAGCGTGTTGACCGGGCGGCGGGTGCCGGCGTCGTTGTGGTCGAGCACCACCAGCTCGTTGCGTTCGGCGCGGACCAGCTCGTACTGGCCGCCGGAGAGCTGCAACAGGATCTCCGACGCCTCGGTCACCAGCGAGTCCAACGCCTCCGCGCACAGCCACGCCTCGAAACCGTTGGACTTCAACAGGTTCCCCAGCATCCGGGCGACCTGCTCCTCCTCCCGGAAGCGCTCCACCTCCTCGGCGAGCGCGGCCGACCGGGAGCGGCGGGCCACCAGGTCGTCGAGGTCGCGGCGGGCCTCGGCCTGGTGCGCGGCCAGCAGCACGTCCGGTTTGCCGTCGCGGGGCAGCACGATGCCGTGCGCGTCCAGCGTCTCGGTCAGCGCCGAGCGCACCGCGCTGCCCTCGGTGCGCAGCTCGTCCTCGGCCCGTTCCAGCTCGGTGACCCGCCCGGACAGCTCCGCGCGCTGGGTCCGCGCCCAGTCGAGCAGGCCCTGCCAGCCGGCGGCCAGGTCGGTGCCCTCCACCGGCGGCACGCCGAGCGCGACGAACTGGTCGCGGCTGGCGCGCAGCGCCGACCAGGCGGCCCGCTCCTCCTCGACCAGCGCGGTGCGCCGGCGGGTGGCGTCCTCCTCGGCGCGCCGGGCCGAGCGGACCGCGGCGCGGGCCCGTTCGAGAGCCGCGTCGGCCGCCTCCCGGCGGGTCAGCGCCTCGTCGACCTCGGCCGGGGGCGGCGCGTCGCGCAGTTCGGCGGCCAGGTCCTGCGCCTGGCGGTGCGCGGCGGTGAGTTCCGCGCGGGCCGACGCGGTGGCCTTGCTGGCCTCGGCGTGGGCCCGGCGCCGGGCGCTGACCTGGGCTTTCGCCGTTCTCACCGCGTCGCGGGCGGTGTCAACGTCGGCCGGAACCTCGTGGTGGGGCAGGTCGGTGACCTGCTGGCGGCACACCGGGCACGGTTCGCCTTCGGCGAGGTCGGCGGCCAGGGCGACCGCGCGGTGCGCCCGGTCGGCCTCGGCGCTGGTGGTCTCGGCGTCGGCCAGCGCGCGTTCGGCGGCGGCGAACCCGGCGGCGGCGGTGTCCTCGGCGGACTCGGCGGCGGTGGCGTCGGTCTCCAGGCGTTCGAGCCGGCCGGTGAGGGTGGCCGAGCGGGTGTGGGCGGCGCGCCACCGTTGCAGGGCGGCGGGGTCGGGCAGGCCGGTGCGGGTGGCCTCGGCCTCCGCCTCGACCTTCTCGGCGGCGACCCGTTCCTCGGCGCGGCGGGCGATCTCCTCGTCGGCCAGCGTCAGCCGGGCGGCCAGGTCGACGACGTCGCCGGGCTGGCGCAGCTCGCCCAGTGCCCGGTCCTGGTCGCGGACCCTCAGGGCGACGGTGTTCGCCTCGGTCCACTTCGTGCGCAGCTCGGCCATCCGGTCCACCGCTTCCTCCACGGTGGACTCCAGGTCGGCGAGTTCGCGGACCTTGCGGCTGGCGGCGGCGACCACGTCGTCGGTGACCGTGCCCAGTTCACCGAGCCGTTTCTGGGCCATCTCCAGCTTGCCGGTGGCGACCTTGGCGCGCTCCCGCGCCCGCTGCCCGGCGTTCTCGTAGACCGCGTAGGCCAGCAGCTGGATCAGCAGGTCCTGCCGGTCACCGGGTTTGGCGTGCAGGAACTCGGCGAACCGGCCCTGGGGCAGCACGACACACTGGGTGAACTGCTCGTAGCCGATGCCCAGCAGCTCCCCGACCGCGCCGGTGACCTTGTCGCCCTCGGCGACCGACTCGGCGACCGCCTCCAGGATCGTGGTCAGCTCGGCGTCGGGCGCCACGGCGTCGTCGAGCCGGTCCAGCCGCGCCTCCTTGGTCTGCACGGTGCCCTGCGCGGAGCGGCGCAGCAGCCGCACCGCCGCGTACCGGCCGCCGGCGGCCTCGAACACCAGGCACACCCGGCCCTCGTTGACCGACGGCGCGAGCGCGTTGCGGATGGCGTCCTTCTTGCCCCAGCGGGGAACCGTGCCGTAGAGCGCGAAGCACAGCGCGTCGATGACCGTCGACTTGCCGGCCCCGGTCGGTCCGGTGAGGACGAAGAAGTCCACATCGGACAGGTGGACGTCGGTGACCTCGCGGTAGCTGCCGAAGCCCTCGAACATCAGCCGCAGCGGGCGCATCAGGCCTCCTCCAGCAGTTCGGCGAACATGGCGCCGAGACGGGGGTCGTCGATCTCCCGTTCGGACAGGAAGTCGGCGAACAGGTCGGTCGGTGAGCGGCCGATCCGCGAGCGGGTGACCCTGGTGTCCGCGCGGGCACGGAACTTCTCGTCGATCTGCACGTCGAGCGTGTTCGGCAGCTTGTCCCGGACCTGGTCGGCGAGCCCGGCACTGGCCTTCTGGGTGAGGATGACCCGCAGGTAGGCCTCGCCGGCCTGCTCCCCGGCGGCGACGACCTCGTCGAGGGTGCCGCGCAGCGTGCGCAGCGGCCGCCCGCCGACCAGCGGCACCGGGCGGATCTGGGCGCGGCTGTCCGGGGTGGCGTGCACGACCAGCGCGACCGGCTCGTTGGCCTCCTCGCCGAAGTCCAGCGCGATCGGCGACCCGGAGTAGGCGATCGGGCAGGGGCCGTCGATCTGCTGGTAGCGGTGCAGGTGGCCCAGCGCGGCGTAGTGGGTGGTGACCGGGAAGGTGTCCGGCGGGATCTCGTAGCCGAGCAGGGTCTGCACGGCGCGTTCGCCGCCGCCCCAGCGGCCACCGAGCAGGGTGGCGTGGGTGGTGGCGACGTTGACGGTGTCGGGCGTGAAACCCTGGCACAGCACCGAGATGATGGCTCGCACGCGGTTGGCGTAGTCCTGGTTGTGCCGCGACGGGTCGTGCAGCAGCACCTCGGCGGCGCGCACCGCGTAGCGGTGGGACAGGAACGGCAGCGCGGCGACGACGGCCCGCTCCCCGGAGCGGGTGTCGATGGTGGTGGTGCCGCCCCGGTCGGGGCGCTGCGGCGTGCCGATGACGTGCAGGCCGAGTTCGCCCAGTACCGGCCGGTACACCTCGTGCACCAGCCGCGAGCTGTCATGGTTGCCGGCCAGCACGACGACGTGCCGCCCTTCGGCGCGCAGTGCCATGAGCGTGTGCATGACCAGGCCCTGGGCCTGCGGACTCGGCGCGGAGGTCTCGAACAGGTCCCCGGCGACGACGACCAGGTCGACGTCCTCCTCCTGCGCGACGCGCACCAGGTGACGCAGGACGGTTTTCTGCTCGTCGATGCGCGGCTGGTTCTTCAGCACCTTGCCGACGTGCCAGTCGGCGGTGTGCAGGATCTTCATGTGCCTCCTCAGAACGGGGGCGGGTCGTCGTCGGTGTCGATCCCGGCGAACGGGTCGTCGGGGGTGGCGGGGCCGGTGTCGACGCCGTTCCAGGTGCCCTTCTCCGACGAGCGGGTGGCCCACGCGGGGAAGGGGAACTCGATGGCCAGCGGCACCGGGATGTCGGGCTGGGAGACGAACATGGTGCCCGGCTTGGCGATCGTCGCGCGCTGCCGCTGGGCGGGTGGCAGGTAGCCGTACTCGGGCCGCGACGCCTCGGCGGGGTCCAGCCGCCCGGCGACCCGGATGGAGCAGTTGGCGACGATGCGCCGCTCGACCTCGCTGGCGGTCTGCTGCGCGCCGATGAGGATGACCCCCAGCGACCGCCCGCGCTCGGCGACGTCGAGCAGGATCTGCTTGATGGGGCTGTCCCCGTCCCGGGGCGCGTACTTGTTCAACTCGTCCAGCACGATGAACATGAGCGGGCGGGCGGTGCCCTGCTCCTCCTTGCGCCGGAACTCCTGGCGCAGCGAGACACCGACGACGAACCGCTGCGCCCGGTCGGGAAGGTTGTGCAGGTCGACCACGGTGACCTGGGCCTGCGAGGTGGTCAGCGACCGGTCGCCCCGGTCCTTGAGATCGGCCCGGATGATCGTCGACAGCGGGCGCACGGCCGACCGCAGCCGCCGCAGGAACGCGTTGACACTGCCGGTGGAGGTCGAGCCGGCGACCCAGTCCCGCCGCGTGTCCTCGTCGAGCAGCTCGTCCTCGATCAGCCCGACGAGCTGGTCGAAGCTGCGCAGCTGCCCCCCACGCCCCGGGTCGACGCCGGAGATGCTGACCGCCCCGTCGGCCCCGACCCTGGTGTGGTCCCGGCGCAGCCGGGCCGCCACCTGCCCGATGAGCATCGTGTACTGGCTGCGCTCGTCCTCCCCGTCGGCGAAGACGAACGGCATCAGCTCCTGCTCACAGAACTCCGCGAGCGTCCAGTAGAAGGGAGAGACCGCCTTGTCGCGGGCGCGGACGTCGGGCGTCCCGCTGGGATCCCCCGGCCGGGGCGGCGCGAACACCTGGACGTTGCGGAACGAGGTGGCCGGCAGGCCCAGCAGCCCGTACCGCGCCCGGAACTCCTCGGTCAACCGGGAGTTGCCGTAGTCGAGGAACAGCAGGTCCTCACCCTTGACGCTGAAGATGAGGGCCTTGGTGTTGTGGGCCTCCCCGTGCAACACCCCCGAGTTGAAGATCGAGTGCAGCAGAAAGGTCGCGAACGAGGTCTTGGTGGCGATCCCGGAAACCCCCGAGATCGACACGTGACCACCGCGCGTGCCGTCCACGAACTCGAAGTTGAGATAAACCGGTTGCCCGTCCCGCCCCAGTCCCACCGGCAACTTCGCGTCCGCCATGGTGTCGAAGTAGAGGGCGGAGTCCCGCTCCGCTCCGGTGGCCCGCCGCACCGCCGCCCCGGGCCGGGGCGGCACGTACACCTCGGGCTCGACGCGGGTGACCGTGACCTCCGCCACCTCACTGACCTCGGCCGGCAACGCCCCCTGCTGGATGAGAAAAACATCGGAGGCGAACCGCGCCCCCTCATGCCCCGCCTCCACGTTGGTCACCACACCGGCGATCCGCACCTGCGTCCCGTCCGGCAGCTCCCGAGTGGTGGCCACCACGTCGTCCAACTGCAGGAACTGCCCCGGCGCCACCCCCACCGAGAACTCCAACGGACTGGCGGCGACCGTACCCACCACCAGCCCCACCGGGACTTCGCCCTGGTCAGGCCCGGTACGCACAGCCCCGTTGGGGTTCGGCTGGGTCACGCCTGATCGCTCCTCGGGTCGGGGAGCCGCCAGTCTATGTCCGCCCCCCGACGCAACCGAGCAGCGTCCGCTGGCCTGTCGCGCCGCGCGACCCGACCGTCACGGACACAGTCGTCTCCAATGACGGAACCAGTGCAGGACTTGCCGAATTGATCCACTCGGGTGAACGCCCGACAACGGGCTCATGCGGGGAGTAGATTACCCAATTCGCACGCGCCGAAAACACTGCCACCACAACCATTCCCGGCACAACCACTCCATCCGGAGCAGCAACAAGAAATCGCAGAAATACCCTGGATGAGCGCTACTCCAACTGAGTACATCCTGTAACAAGAATATGAGCGATGATGACAATTAATAGGAAGGTGATCCAGCCGACGGAGGTTCGAATGGCATTACGTCACGCAGAGGCGCGGACGCACACCGGCACCATCCGAGTGTTGATCGCCGAGGACATGCGGCTGCTGCGCACGGCGCTGGCCAGCATCCTCGGCGACGAGGAGGACATCGAGGTCGTGGCCGACCTGAAGTGTGACCTCAAGGTGGTGTCGGTGGCGCAGCGACTGCGCCCGGACGTGGCGGTGGTGTCGGCCGACGCCGCGCAGTCCGCGGATCCGTCGACCGTGTACGAGTTGCGCCGGCGGCTGCCGGACTGCCAGATCGTGGCGTTGACCTCCGCCAAGCCGCCCGGGCTGCTCAAGCACCTGTTGGCGGCCGACATTCCCGGCCTGATCGACCGCAACGCCCCGACCGCCCGCCTGCTGTCGGCGATCCGCGGGGTCGCCAGGGGCGGCACGGTGATCGACAGCAACCTGTTGGTGGCCGCGCTCGGCGCCGCCCGCAACCCGTTCACACCACGGGAACGGCACGTCCTGCGGCTGGCGGCCGACGGGGCCAGCGGGCCGGAGATCGCCAAGCAGCTGTCGCTGTCGCAGGGCACCGTGCGCAACTACCTGTCCAGCGCCATGAGCAAGGCCGGCGCCCGCACCAGGATCGACGCCATCCGCATCGCGCGGGAGTCCGGCTGGTTGTGACCGCCTCAGCCACCGGCGTGGGCGGGGACGTCGGCCGGGCGCCAGTGGCCGACCAGCTCACGGTAGAGAGCGGAGTTCTCGGTGAGCGCCGCGTGGTCCCCGTGCGCGGCCCCGGCTCCATCGAGAACCAACACCCGCCCCGCCCGCAACGCCGAACTGATCCGATGCGCGATCACGACCAGCGTCCGCCCCCGGTCGGCGAACGCCTCCTCCGCGACCCGCTCGGCCGCCGGATCGAGATGACACGTCGCCTCGTCCAACACGACGATCGGGGCCGGGGCGAGGTAGGCCCGCACCAGCGCCACCAGCTGCCGCTCCCCGGCCGACAGCCCGGCCGGCGCGAGGTCGGCGTCGTAGCCGCCGAGACGGTCGAGCAGCGGCCGGGCGCCGACGGCGTCCACCGCCGCGTCGAGCTCGTCGGGGGAGGCGTCGTGCAGGTAGGTGAGGTTGCGCCGGACGGTCGCGGTGAAGACGTACGCCTCCTGCGGGATCAGCACCCGATCGGCCGGTGGCAGCCGGGTGGCGGGGATCCCGCCGACCGTGACCGTCCCGGCGTCGGGCTCCACCAGCCCACACACCAGGCTCACCAACGTGGACTTCCCGATCCCACTCGGCCCGACGACCGCCAGGTGATCCCCGGCGGGCACGGTCAGGTCGAGATCCCGCAGCACCGGCTCGGCCCTCGGCCCGTAGGCGAACGTGACCCCCCGCAACTCGATCTCCCGACGACCCGCCCCGGACCCCGGCGACGGATTCGCGACCGGTGACGACCTTGCCCGCTCCCCCGGCCGCCCGGACGGCGGCGGTTCGGCGGCGTCGAGCAGGCGACCGAGGGTGACGACGAACCGCAGGCCACTGCCGCCGACCCCGCCGACCAGGTTCTGCAGGGCCGGCTGGAGGCCGAACAGCACATACGTCAGCCCGCCCATCAGCGCGCCGGCGGTCAGGCCGCCGTCGACGAGCCACCGGCCGGCGAACAGCAGCACCAGCAGCGGCGCCCACCCGCCGATGGCGAAGCACAGCGTGCGCAGCGCCGCCACCCCGGCCAGCCGGCGCTCGGCGTTGGCCTGGGCCGCGATCGGCGCGGCGACCAGGGCGGCGGCGTGTTCCTCGGTTCCGGTCGCCGTCACGTCCCTGGCTCCGGCGAGCACCGAGGACGTCACGGCGGCGAGCTGCTCGTCGGCCAGGACGGCGACGCGGTGGCGGCCGGCGGCCAGGCCGAGCATCCCCGCGAACGCGAGCAGCCCGAGGAGGAACGGCGGCACGATCAGTACGGCGATCACCGGCGACACCGACAACGACCCCACCACCACGGCGACGGCCGTCACCACGAACCCCCGGATGGCCACCAGCAGGCCGCCGAACGTGTCCCGCACGATCTCGACCTGGCGGGTGAGCCTGGCCAGCGCGCCGTCGTCACCGCGTCCGGCGACGGCGTTGCCCAGCGCCCCACCGACGACCCCGCGCACCAGCTCGTCGCGGAAGGGTTCGGTGACGTCGCCGAGGTGGCCGAACACCATCCGGGTTCCGAGCGCGCCGACGGCCGACACCAGCAGCAGCCCCGCCAGCCACACCAGTCCCCGAACCGGGTCGCCGGCGAGGAAACCGTCGTCCACCGCGCGCGCCACGACGATGCCGGACAGCGCCGTGGGCAGAACCTCCGGCAGCGACCACAGGCCCAGCCGCCACAACGACCCCGCCCGCACCTGGCCGGCGGCGAACCGGATCTCCCGCCTCATCGCGCCGCCAGGAGATAGCGCCGTCTCATCCGAACACCTTCCGGTAGTCCTGGTCCGCCCACAGCGTCCGGTGCGGCGCCAGGGCCCGCACCCGGCCGTTCTCCAGCCACAGGACCAGGTCGGCGCGGGCGGCCGTCGCCCGCCGGTGGGTCACCACCAGACGGGTGCGGTCGCCCTCGGTCAGGGTGTGGGTGATGTGCATTTCCGTGACCATGTCGAGACTTGACGTGGCGTCGTCCAGCACCAGCAGGCGGGTCGCGCGCCAGGCCCTGGCCAGGCCGAGTCGCTGGCGTTCACCGCCGGACATCGGCGCGGACGACAGCGGCGTGGCGTAGCCGTCGGGCAGGCGGGCGACGAAGTCGTGGGCGTGCACGGCCCGCGCCGCCGCCTCGACCTCCTCCGGCCCGGCACCGGGGTCGATGGCCTCGGCGACGGTGGCGCCGACCAGCACCGGACGTTCGAACGCGCAGCCGACGGCCGCCCGCAGCTCGCCGGGTGACAGGGCCGCCAGCGGCACGCCGTCCAGCAGGACCTCGCCCTCGTCGGGGTCGCGCAGGCGGACGGCCAGCGCCGCCAGCACGGACTTGCCGGCCCCCGACCTGCCGACCACCGCGACCGTCGCCCCGGGCGCGACGTCCAGGTCCACGTCGGTCAGCAACGCCACCTCGCCGGCCCGGACGCTCACCCCGCGCAGCTCCAGCCGGCCGGCGCCGGGGCCGAGAACGGCCTGGCCGTGCGGGGGTACGGGCACATCGAGGACCTCGCCGGCCCTGGCCGCGCCCGCCCTGGCCCGGGCGAGGCGGGAGAACACCCCGGTCAGGCCACCGAGGCCGGCGCCGAGCAGCGCGTACTGGCCGGCCGCGAACAACTCCCCCGGCGTGATCCGCCCGTGATAAAGGCCGAGTCCACCCGTGGCCAGCACCGCCACCAGCACCAGCGGCCCGGCGACCGCGCCCTGGGCGGCCGAGCTGGCCAGCACCTGCCAGGTGCGCCGGCCCTGCGCGTGCAGCTCGGGCAGCGGTTCGAGCACCCGCTCCCGCTCCCGCTCGACGGTCCCGGCGGCGGCGATCGTGCGGGCGCCGGTCAGCGATTCGCTCAGCCGCGCGGCCAGCCGGCCCTGCACCTCCAGGTACGCGGTGATCACCTCGGCGGTTCGCCGGGTGAACGTCCGCAGCACCACCCCGACCAGCGCCACCCCGGCGAGGAACGCCACGGCCAGCCACACGTCCAGGTAGGTCAGCAGCGCCAGGCTGCCGACCGGCGGCAGCAGCGCGGTGCCGACGGTCACCACGCTCGGTCCGGCCTGCGCGGCCTCCGCCGCGTTGCCCGACACCCGGCCGACGAGGTCGCCGGTGTCCAGCCCGCGCCGGCCGGACTCGCCGGCGGCCAGCACCCGGCGCACCAGCCGTTCCCGCAGCCACGCCGTGGTGCCGGCCACGCACGCGGTCCCGGCGAACGCGTCGGTCAGGTCGGTCGCGAGCCCGAGCACGACCAGCCCCGCGGCCAGCCCGATCCACAACCCACTGTCCACACCAGACACCAGGGCGTCGACGGCCCGGCCGAGCACGATCGGCAGCGCCAGCATGCCCAGCGTTCCGGCCAGCGCCGAGACTCCGATCACCGGCAACCACGGGCCGGCATGCCGAGCGATCGAGGTGAATGCGGTCAACGAGTCTCCCGAGGCTTAAACTCCTGCGTACGGGCCGCGGCCCCGGACGAACGCCAGTCGTCCGGGACCGCGGTTCCGCCTTCGGTTCAGCGCGTCACGCAGACGTCAGTGCCGACGTCGGTACCGACGTCGGTGCGGACGTCAGTGGCAGAGCAGCAGGCTCAGGCCGCTGGTGCCGCCGCAGAGCGCGGCGCTGACGTTGCTGGGGCAGCTGTGGCCCGACGAGGAGCTGCCACCGCTGTTGGTCTGCGGGGCGTTGTCCATACCTTGCAGGTCGAGAAGCGCCATGATGCTCTCCTTGGATCGGGTTTCCTACAGACCCGCACCGGTCGGCGCGGGAGACTTGAGGCCGAGGCCGGGCAGGCGCACCGGCCGGTCGTGCAGGGCGGCGCCGAGCGCGAGCAGGACCCCGGCGGTGCCGGTGGCGAGGTCCATCGACAGCCGCAGCAGGCCGTCGCCGGGGAAGGCCATGCCGCCGCCGTAGGGCAGGGCGTGCCAGGCGAGGTTGCGGACCTGCCGGTCCAGCGGCTCACCGGTGGCGGCGCGGCCGGCGAGGTAGAACAGGATCCCGGCGCGGCCGGTGAACAGTCCGGGCAGGATGTACATCGTGGACTGTGCCGCCCGCCAGGCGCCGGCGGCGGCCTCGGTGAACTGGTCGGTGAACGGGCCGTCGGGATCGCGGGCGAGGTAGGCGTCGAGCACCATGCCGATGCCGACGCTGCCGCCGTCCAGGTAGGGCATCGTGCGCCAGCCCTCGTCGACCTCCAGGGTGCCGCTGTCCCGGACGACGCAGCGCCGCAGGTCGTGGCGCAGGGCCAGCGCCGCGCGGTCGAGCAGCTCCCGCTCGCCGGTGAGGTCGTGGGCGCGCAGCAGGAGCATCGCCTGGCCGGCGCACCCGCGCAGCAGCCCGGCCCGTGGCTGGCCGCCGCCGGAGATCGGCCGGGGTTCGTCAGGGTCCGGTTCGGGCAGTGGTTCCAGTCGGGCGGCGACCAGTTCGGCGGCCCGCAGGCCGGCGGTGCGCAGCCCGGTCTCGCCGGTGGCGTCGGCCAGTTCGAGCAGGTTGAGCCCGACGCCGGACAGACCGCCGAACAGGTCGGGGCCCAGCTGCTCCCAGTCCTCGGCCAGGCACACCTCGACCAGGTCCAGCGCCGGCTGGCGGTGCCCGAGGTGGTCGAGGGCGAACGCGACGCCGTGCAGCCCGTCGTAGAGCCCGAGCCGGCTGCCCGAGGGCGGGTTCGCCGCGCCGCGCAGCAGCCACCGCTCGTGCTCGGGGTAGCGGCCGGCGCCGGTGACGTCCAGGGCGTAGAGGACGCCGGCGGCGCCGTGGGCCAGGCCCAGCCCGCCGACGGCGAACTGGCGGGGGTCGCCGGGGAAGAGCCGGTCCTCGCGGTGCGGGGTGGCGCTGGCCAGCACGGCCCTGGCGAGCTGGTCACGCACCTCGGTCCAGTCGGCGGGGTCGGTGCGCGGGTCGGGCGCGGCGGGCGTGTCCGGCGGCACGATGACATTGACGCCCCGGTCGAGGAAGGACCGCGAGATGGGGAAGTGCCCGGCGATGATCTCGGCGAAGTGGCGGGCCTTGAGCCGGTGCAGGCCGAGCAGGGTGGTCATCGGCAGGAACAGCGCCAGGCGCAGGCAGGCCAGCGAGTACCGGTCGATGTCGAACCCCCTGGCCGAGGAGGGCGCGGCGAAGCCGGGGTTGCCCAGTCCGGGCCGGCTGACCTCGTCGACCTCCGAGGTGACCTCGAAGTCGAGCAGGGCGATCGTGTCGTCGGGGCGCACGATGATGTTGAACAGGTGCAGGTCGCCGTAGACGATGCCCCGTTCGTGCACCTGCTCGATCGTCCGCGTGACCTGTTCGTGGATGCGCACGGCCCACTCGGTGAAGTCGGCGTACCGCTCGGGGGTGGCCGTCGGGTCGATCAGCGGGTACCGGGAGACGACGGCCTTGCCGAGCACGTCCCCGTCGATGTACTCCATGGCCAGGAACCGGTGTTCCCCCAGCCAGAACAGGTCGTGCACCCGGGGGATGCCGGGGATGCCGGCCAGCGCGCGCAGGGTGTCGTACTCGCGTCCGAGCCGCTGGACGGCGTCGTGTTTCCAGGCGTCGAGCCCGGCGTGCGGGCGGCCCTCCTTGAGCACGACCTGCTCGTCGGTGCGGGTGTCCCGGGCGAGGTAGATGCCGCCGCCGTTGGAGAAGTGCAGGACGCGCTCGATCTGGTAGGGCAGCTCGGTGGTGGTCACCGCGTTGCGCGCGGCGAGGTGCGGGGCGAGGAAGTCGGGCAGGGTCGCCCAGGCCGGCGGACGGAACACGGGGTCGCGCCGGTCGGGCACGAGGGTGCCGTCGGGGTCCTCGATCGCCTCGACGACCTCTCCCCGGTCGTCGACGGTGTAGCGGTTGGCGAAGGCGCCGTAGCGAACGTAGAGGGGGCCGGCGCCCCAGCGCAGGTCGCTGAGGATGTAGGGGCTGGGTTCGCCGTCGAGGAGGCGGCCGAGTTCGAGCAGGATGGTTTCGCAGGCGGTGTCGTTCTCGGGGTAGATGGTGACGAGCTTGCCGCTGTAGCCGCGCGGGGCGTACTTGGAGACGCGGGCGGTGAGCGCGGTGAGCGAGCGCAGGAACTTGAAGGAGATGCCCCGGGGGACGCAGTAGTCCCAGACGGCGCCCAGGACACGTTCGGCGTTGTCCACCGTGGCGGAGGCGTGGATCTTCCAGCCCTGCTGGGGGATGTCCTGGCGCTGGGCGGGGTCGACGACCAGCCAGTCGTCCTGGTCGCTGATGGTCCAGCCATCGGGCAGGGTCCGCGAGGCGGTCGCGAAGGACTCGCCGGCGGTCTGCTCGGAGTGCATGGCGTCGTAGAACGACGGGTCGGCCATGCAGAACTGTTGGTAGTCCTGTTCCATTCGACATCGCCCCGCTCGTCGGCCACAGTGGACGGGGCAATCCTGCGTCACGGTCGGACCCGACCATCAGTGCACAACGTCATGCCACGACCACGCATCTGTCATGCCCCAGGCCGTGCGAACCGCACGTAGTCTCGTGGCATGTGCCGAAACATCACCGCCCTCCGAGGCCTGGAACCAGCCGCGACACCCGAGGAGATCGAGGCGGCTGCCCGTCAGTACGTCCGCAAGGTGACGGGGGTCCAGTCGCTGTCCGACAGCACCCGGGGGCCGTTCGAGGCCGCCGTCGCGGCGGTCGCCGAGGCTACGGCCGCCGTTCTCGCCGAGTTGCCGGCCCGGCGCCAGCCGCCGACGACCGTTCCGCCGTTGCGGCGCCCCGAGGTTGTGGCCCGGATGGCCGCGCGACGGGGGTAGTGGGCCGGTCGTGGCTGGTCACCGCAGCGCCAGGTCATCCACGACGTCGGAGAGCAGACGACGACGTGAGTAGATCCGGCGCTGCCGATCGGCCCCGCCCCCCTGTTCCCGCAGTTTCGCCAAGCCGGCCCGAACGAACTCCGCGTCGTCCCCCAGAACCCCGGAGATCATCGCCAACAGGTCCCCCAGCTGTTCGTGAACAGGCACCGCCTCCCCGGTGACCGGATGCAGGCAGCACCCGCCCAACCCGTCCCGGGAGGCCCGCCACAGGTTGGCCCGCAGCACCGCCGGCGACACGTCGGAGCACACCGAGCCACCGTCGAGCACGTGGGCCACCAACCCCCGGACCAGCGCCGCGAACAACGCCGCGTCCCCCGCCGTGGCGGCCACGTCGGAGACCCGGAACTCCACTGTCGGCTGGTGTTCGGAGAGCCGAACGTCCCAGTAGACCATTCCCCGGTCGAGGATGGCCCCTGACCGCAACAGGCCGTCGACTATCGAGTCGTATTCGTCGAGGGAGGCGAACCGCGGCGGTGGGCCGGCGGACGGCCAGCGCGACCAGTTCTGGTAGCGCCAGCTCGCATAGCCGGTGTCCATGCCGTCGAAGGGCGAGTTCGCGGTGACCGCCAGCAGGGTCGGTAGCCACGCCCGCACCCGGTTGATCACCCATACCCCCAGCGCCCGGTCGGGCATGCCGATGTGGACGTGGCAGCCGCAGGTGGCACCGGCGCGGGTCGCCGCGCCGAAGTGTTCGGCGATGAGCAGGTACCGGGGCTTGGGGGTGATCGACAGGCGTCGTTCGGGCAGGACCGGCACCCCGCTGGGCACCAGCCGCAGCCCGTGGCGGCGGGCCGCCCCGGCCAGTTCGCCGCGCAGGTCGGTCAGCTGACCGAGGACGCCCTCGGGGGTGTCGCAGACGCCGGTGACCGCCTCCACCTGGCTGCACGTCAGCTCGGTCTCCAGCACCCCCTGGGGATCGTGTGCCGCACCGACCACCTCCACGCCCAGGCCCGCCAGCTCCCCATCAGCGTCCACCAGCAGGAACTCTTCCTCGACACCCATGGTCAGCGCCACCCGTGCGCCTTACCCCGCCACCCGTTCCGGCAAACGTTGCTGACAGAAAGTGTCGAGTAGGGGCAATACTGTGAAAATCTCCACCTTGACGGGTGATTGCTCTGTCCACACGCGACATCGCACTCTGTGTACAGCCCGGATCCCTGCCCCGGCACACCCGTGTGGAGGACCCATGCGAGCACTCAGAGCGCTCCTGCTCACCGCCCTCACCGCCGCCCTCGCCCTCACCGGCGCCCAGGCCGCCCAGGCCGCCGCCGCCCCCTACACCGCCCTCGGGGACTCCTACGCCTCCGGTGTCGGCACCCGCACCTACTACTCCGACAGCGGCGACTGCAAGCGCTCCCCCAGCGCCTACCCCGTCCTGATCTCCCAGCAGATCGGCGCCCCGCTGACCTTCGCCGCCTGCTCGGGCGCACGCGTCCCCGACGTGCTCAACCAGCTCGGCAGCCTCTCCGCGAGCACCGGCTTCGTCTCGGTCTCGGTCGGCGGCAACGACGCGGGCTTCGCCGACGTCATCACCCGCTGCGCCCTGCCGTGGCCGTGGCAGTGCACCGGCGAGATCAACAACGCCAACACCTTCATCCGCAGCACGTTGCCCGGCCTGCTGAACAACCTCTACACCCAGATCCGCACGAAGGCCCCCAACGCGACGGTCGCCGTGGTCGGCTACCCGCGCCTGTTCAACGGCGAGGAGTGCAACTTCGGCGCCCGCATCAGCTCCAACGAGCAGGCCCAGCTCAACGCCACCGCCGACCTGCTGGCCACCACCATCGGCGCCCGCGCCGCCGCGCACGGCTTCACCTTCGTCGACGTCCGCCAGGCCTTCATGGGGCACGCGGTGTGCGACGACGCCGAGTGGATCAACGGCCTGTCCAACCCGATCATCGAGTCCTACCACCCCAAGGTCGTCGGCCACACCTCCGGTTACGCCCCGGCGGTCCGGGCCGGGCTGACCTCGGTGCCGGTCAACGCCTGAGGGTCCGGCAACGGCCGGGCGGTGCTCCACTGCCCGGCCGTTGGCCACTCGTCCGGGTTCACCCGATCCAGGGTGCCAACCGGGGATCCGACCGCACAGCGGAGTCGCTGCCGCCTACGGTGTGACCTGAACATCCCGGGACTGGGCTGAAGGGTTTAACCGTGCGAGGATCAGGGAACGCGCCGGCAGCGGGGACCGGCCGGCCCTGCCAATCGACTTCAGTGCGGGGAGCCATCGTGGCGAAACAGCGACTGTCCGAAGACGTCCAACGGCAACCCCACGCTGACCCCACGCCCCGGCGACGCCCGCGCCCCGGCGACCGGCTGCGCCAGGCCGTCGACACCGTCCTCGTCGAGCTCGCCGCCGACGGCAACCCGGACGGGCCGGCCCGCCACCGCCTCGACGACCTGCTGGTCAGCGGCCTGGCCTGGGCCGCGGCCACCGGCGACACCTGCCGCATCGAACACGCCGTGCACGCCGTGCGCGACGCCAGGACCCACCTCGCCGACGCCGACCCCGACGGCGCCCGCACCGCGCTGCTGACCGCCAGGGAGGACCTCGCTCCTCCGGTGGCCCGCTGAACAGCCGGGGAATGGACGACCAACTGCGCGCACTGGCCGCCGCGCACGGCGTCGCGACCAGCTACGAGGACACCGAACACCGCCGGGTCGAGGTCGCGCCGGACGTCGTCGCCGACGTGCTCGCCCAGCTCGGCGTGGACGCCAGCACCCCGGCCACGGTGCGCACCTCGCTGTCCGACGCCCTGCGCCGCCACGGCCGGATCACCGTGCCGGACCCGCTGGTGGTCCGCGCCGGCCGCACCCCAGCGCTCGGCGAGCCGGGCGAGCTGACCCTGGAGGACGGCACCGTCCGCGCGGTCTCCGGCCGGCTGCCCGAGGACCTGCCGCTGGGCTGGCACACGCTCACGGTCGGCCGGCGCCGTGAACGGCGGATCCCGGTCGTGGTCACCCCGCCGACGCTGCCGCCGGTGCCGCCGGCCTGGGGCTGGATGGTCCAGCTCTACGCCCTGCACTCGGCCGGCTCGTGGGGCATCGGCGACTTCGCCGACCTGCGCACGCTGCTGACCCGCTCGGCCGCGCAGGACGCCGGGGTCGTGCTGGTCAACCCGGTGCAGGCGATCACCCCGGTCCCGCCGCTGCAACGTTCCCCGTACTCGCCGTCGAGCCGCCGCTTCGCCAACCCGCTGTACCTGCGGATCACCGAGACCGACGCGTTCCGCGACGCGCCGCCGGCCGTGCGGGCCGAGGTCGCCGCGCTCGCGCCGCGCCCGGGCGCCGAGCTGATCGACTACGACGCCGTGTGGGCCGCCAAGCTCGCCGCGCTCGAACTGTTGTGGCGGCACACCGCGCCGGACGTCGGGGACGTCGAACCGGACCTCGCCGAGTTCGCCGCGTTCTGCGCGCTGGCGCAGGAGCACGGGCCGGACTGGCGGACCTGGCCGCCGGCGCTGCGCCATCCGCGCGGCGCCGACCGGTCCGGTCCCGGGGTCGCCTTCCACGCCTGGGTGCAGCGGCTGTGCCGCGAGCAGCTCGCGTCGGTGCGGGCGGCCGCGCGTGAGGCCGGGATGGCCGTGGGTGTGGTGCACGACCTGCCGGTGGGCGTCGACCCGGCCGGCGCGGACGCGTGGGCGTTGCAGGACGTGCTGGCCTCGGAGGTGACCGTCGGCGCGCCGCCGGACGCGTTCAGCCAGCAGGGCCAGGACTGGAACCTGCCGCCGTGGCGACCGGACCTGTTGGCGCGCAACGGGTACACCCCGTTCCGGGACGTCATCCGGGCGGTGCTCGCGCAGGCAGACGGGATCCGGATCGACCACGTGATGGGCCTGTGGCGGCTGTGGTGGATCCCGCCGGGCCGCCCGGCCAGCGAGGGCACCTACGTGCACTACGACGCCGAGGCGCTGCTCGGGGTGCTCGCGCTGGAGGCCCACCGGGCGGGCGCGATCGTCGTCGGCGAGGACCTGGGCACGGTGTCGGCCGGAGTGCGGACCACGTTGCGCGAGCGGGGAGTGCTGCGCTCGGCGGTGCTGTGGTTCCAGCGCGACGAGGAGACCGAGGGCGAGCCGCTGCTGGACCCGGCGCGGTGGCCGGCCGACGCGCTGGCCTCGGTCTCCACCCACGACCTGCCGACCGCCGCCGGGTTCCTGCGCGGCGAGAACGTGACCGTCCGCGCCGAGCTGGGACTGCTGGAAGACCCTGCGGCGGAACGGAAACGCGCCGACGACGACCGCGCGGAACTGCTCGCCGAACTCGCCGCGCACGACCTGGCGCCGGCGGATCCGGCCAGCGAGGCCGACCTCGTCGTCGCGCTGCACGAACTGCTCGCCACGGCGGCCAGCACGCTGCTGCTGACCTCCCCGCAGGACGCGCTCGGCGAGCCCCGGCAGCCGAACCTACCGGGGACAATCGATCAATACCCCAACTGGCGGATCCCGCTTCCGGTGACGGTGGACGAACTTCTCCAGCACCCAGTAGTCGTTCGCGTGGTGGCTGCCCTCCGAAAGGCGCGACCCTCAACCCCGATCGAATGATCATTCGATCAAAGGTTCCGTTCGCGGTTTCGGCCCCCGTCCAGCATCTACCGTGGACAGGGAAGATCACCTCAGCCCCACCGAGGAGCACCCGTGCAACCCTGGCCCGGTTCCCCCTACCCGCTCGGCGCCACCTACGACGGCGCCGGCACCAACTTCGCGCTCTACTCGGAGGTCGCGGAGCGGGTCGACCTGTGCCTGTACGACTCCTCCGGTGAGGAGAAACGGGTGCGGCTGCCCGAGGTCGACGGTTTCGTCTGGCACGGCTACCTGCCGGCCGTCGGACCCGGCCAGCAGTACGGCTTCCGCGTGCACGGCCCGTGGGACCCGCAGTACGGGCAGCGCTGCAACCCGCACAAGCTGCTGCTCGACCCGTACGCCAAGGCCGTCGCCGGGACACTGCGCTGGGACGAGTCGGTCTTCGGCTACCCGTTCGGCCGCCCGGACGAGCGCAACGACGCCGACTCGGCGGCGTCCACCATCCGGGGCGTGGTGATCAACCCGTACTTCGACTGGGGCACCGACCGCGCGCCGAGGATCCCGTACAACGAGACGGTCATCTACGAGGCCCACGTGCGCGGGCTGACCAAGCTGCACCCGGCCGTGCCGGCCGAACTGCGCGGGACCTACTCCGGCCTCGCCCACCCGGCCATGATCGACTACCTGCTGGACCTCGGCGTCACGGCCGTGGAGCTGATGCCGGTCCACCAGTTCCTCGACGACCACGGCCTGACCGAACGCGGCCTGTCGAACTACTGGGGCTACAACACGATCGCCTACCTCGCCCCGCACGACGGCTACGCCACCAGCGACCTGCCGGGCAGCCAGGTGCCGGAGTTCAAGGCGATGGTGCGCTCACTGCACGAGGCCGGCATCGAGGTGATCCTCGACGTCGTCTACAACCACACCGCCGAGGGCAACCACCTCGGGCCGACGCTGTCGATGCGCGGCATCGACAACGAGTCCTACTACCGGCTCGTCGACGACGACCGGCGCTTCTACCTCGACTACACCGGCACCGGCAACTCGCTGAACGTGCGCAGCCCGCACACCCTCCAGCTGATCATGGACTCACTGCGCTACTGGGTCACCGACATGCACGTCGACGGCTTCCGCTTCGACCTGGCGGCCACCCTGGCCCGCGAGTTCTACGACGTCGACCGGCTGGCCACGTTCTTCGACCTCGTCCAGCAGGACCCGGTGATCAGCCAGGTCAAGCTGATCGCCGAGCCGTGGGACGTCGGCCCCGGCGGCTACCAGGTCGGCAACTTCCCTCCACTGTGGACGGAATGGAACGGCAAGTACCGGGACACCGTGCGCGACTTCTGGCGCGGCGAACCGGCCACGCTGGGCGAGTTCGCCTCACGCATCACCGGCTCGTCGGACCTCTACCAGGACGACGGCCGCCGGCCCTACGCGTCGATCAACTTCGTCACCGCCCACGACGGCTTCACCCTCACCGACCTGGTGTCCTACAACCAGAAACACAACGAGGCCAACGGCGAGGGCAACCGCGACGGCGCCGACGACAACCGCTCGTGGAACTGCGGCACCGAGGGCCCCACCGACGACGAGAAGATCCGCGACCTGCGGGCCCGCCAGCGGCGCAACCTGCTCGCCACCCTGCTGCTGTCCCAGGGCGTGCCGATGATCCTGCACGGCGACGAGTTCGGCCGCACCCAGCACGGCAACAACAACGGCTACTGCCAGGACAACGAGCTGTCCTGGGTCGACTGGTCGCTGCTGGCCGAACACGGCGAGCTGGTCGACTTCACCGGCGCGGTGATCGCCCTGCGGCACAACCACCCGGTGTTCCGCCGCCGCCGGTTCTTCGCCGGACGACCCATCCGCCGCGGCGAGGAACTGCGCGACATCGCCTGGTTCACCCCCGGCGGCGAGGAGATGACCGAACGGGACTGGGAGTCGGGCTTCGGCCGCTGCATCGCCGTGTTCCTCAACGGCGAGGGCATCCCCGACCTCGACCCGCGCGGCGTGCGGGTCACCGACGACTCGTTCCTGTTGTGCTTCAACGCCCACGACGGCGCCATCGACATCAAGGTTCCCGACCCGAGCTACGGCACCGGGTGGACCGTGGCCATCGACACCGACTCCGGCGAGGTCTTCGACGAGTCCGGCGGCCCGCTGGTCGGCGTCGGCGGCCCCGCCCGCACCGTCACCGCCGACGCCACGGTCACCGTCGCCGCCCGGTCCCTGCTGGTCCTGCGCCGCACCGGGGACCCGGCATGATCCCCACCTCCACCTACCGCGTCCAGGTCCAGCCGGCCTTCGACCTCGCCGCCACCGCCGGGCTCGCCGGCTACCTCGACCGCCTCGGCGTCGGCGCCGTCTACACCTCCCCGCTGCTGGCCGCCACGCCCGGCTCGGCCCACGGCTACGACGTCGTCGACCCCACCCGCACCGACCCCGACCGGGGCGGCGAGAATGGCCGGGCCACGCTGGTCGCCGCCACCCGCGAGTACGGCCTTGGCCTGGTCGTGGACCTGGTGCCCAACCACATGTCGGTCGAGGTGCCCTCGGCCAACCCGTGGTGGTGGGACGTGCTGACCCACGGCCGCGAGTCCCGCCACGCCACCTACTTCGACGTCGACTGGGCCCGCGGCCCGATCCTGCTGCCGGTCATCGGCGACGACACCCCGCTGGAGGTGCGCGGGGGCCGGCTCGCCTACCACGAGCACGAGTTCCCGATCGCCCCCGGCACCGGAGACGGCACCCCCGACCAGATCCACCAGCGCCAGCACTACCGGCTGGTCGACTGGCGGCGGGGCAACACCGAACTGACCTACCGGCGGTTCTTCGACGTCACGTCGCTGGCGGCCGTGCGGGTCGAGGACCAGGAGGTCTTCGACGCCACGCACGCCGAGGTGCTGCGCTGGGTGCGGGCCGGCGAGGTCGACGGGCTGCGCATCGACCACCCCGACGGTCTGTCCGACCCTGGCGGCTACCTGCGGCGGCTGCGCGAGCACACCGACTGCTGGCTGGTCGTGGAGAAGATCCTCGCGCCGGGCGAGGACCTGCCGGTGTCCTGGCCGGTCGACGGCACCACCGGCTACGACGCGCTGCGCCAGCTCAGCGGCGTGTTCGTCGACCCGGCGGGCCGCGCGGTGCTCACCGAGCTGGCCGCCACGCCCGCGTTCGCCGTCGAGGAGCACCGCAGCCGCCGGCTGATCACCGAACGGTCGCTGGTCGCCGAGGTGCGCCGGATCGCCGCGCTCGCGCAGGACGTCCCACCGGAGGCGGTCGCCGAGCTGCTGGCCGCTTTCCCGGTCTACCGCTCGTACCTGCCGGAAGGCGCCGCGCACTGGCACGCCGCCGTCGCGCTCGCCCGCGACCGGCGCCCCGACCTGGCCGGCCCGATCAACGCCCTCGACCACGCGGTGCGCGCCGACCCGCACGGCGAGCTGGCCACCCGCGTCCAGCAGACCTCCGGCATGGTCGTGGCCAAGGGCGACGAGGACACCGCCTTCTACCGCTACCCCCGGCTGACCGCGCTCAACGAGGTCGGCGGCGACCCGGCCCGGTTCGGCGTCGACCCGGCCGAGTTCCACGCCGCGTGCGCCGCCCGCGAGGCCACCTGGCCGGCCGGGATGACCACGCTGTCCACCCACGACACCAAACGCTCCGAGGACGTCCGCGCCCGGCTCGCTGTCCTGTCCGAGCTGCCGCACGAGTGGGCGCGGGCGGTGGGCCGCTGGTCGGCCCGGCACCCGCTCGGCGAGCCGACCCTGGCCCAGCTGGCCTGGCAGACGCTGGTCGGCGCGTGGCCGATCACCCCGGCACGGCTGGCCGCCTACCTGGACAAGGCCGCCAAGGAGGCGAAGCTGCGCACCAGCTGGGTCGACCGCGACGAGGGGTTCGAGGCCGCCGTGCGCGCCTGGCCGGCGGCGGTGCTGGCCGACCCGGTCGTGCGCGGGGAGGTCACGGCGTTCGCCGACCGGATCGCCGGCCCCGGCTGGTCCAACGCGCTGGGCCAGAAGCTGCTGCACCTGGCCGGCCCCGGCGTGCCCGACGTCTACCAGGGCACCGAGCTGTACGACCTGTCGCTGGTCGATCCGGACAACCGCCGCCCGGTCGACTTCGCCGCCCGCGACGCCCTGCTGACCAGGCTGGAGACCGGCTGGCTGCCCGGCGTGGACACCACCGCCGAGGCCACCGGCGCGGCGAAGCTGCACGTCGTGCGGACCGTGCTGCGGTTGCGCCGGGCCCGGCCCGACCTGTTCACCGGCTATCGCCCGCTGCCGGCCGACGGCCCGGCCGCCGGCCACGCGCTGGCCTTCGCCCGCACCGGCGTCGTCGCGGTCGCCACCCGGCTGCCGGTCACCCTGGCCGACACCGGCTGGCGCGACACCGTCCTGGCGTTGCCGCCCGGCCCGTGGACCGACCAGCTCACCGGCCGGGACGTCCCCCAGGTCGTGCCGCTGGCCGACCTGCTCGCCCGCTATCCCGTCGCGCTGTTGGTCAGGGAGCCGCGATGACCGACGAACACTTCTGGGTCTGGGCCCCGCACCGCGACCGGGTGCGGCTGGCCGTCGGGCCCGCCGAGCACCCCATGACCCGCGACGAGCGCGGCTGGTGGCACGCGCACGTCCCGGGCACCGGCGACGGCACCGACTACGCCTACCTGCTCGACGACGACCCGACCCCGCTGCCCGACCCGAGGTCACGCTGGCAGCCGGCCGGCGTGCACGGCCCGTCCCGCCGCTACGACCACCGCGCGTACCGCTGGGGCGACGGCGCCTGGACCGGGCGGGCGCTGGCCGGGTCGGTGATCTACGAGCTGCACATCGGCACGTTCACCGGGCAGGGCACGTTCAACGCCGCGCTGGAGCACCTCGACCACCTGGTCGACCTGGGCGTCGACTTCGTCGAGGTGCTGCCGGTCAACGCGTTCGACGGCACCGCCGGCTGGGGCTACGACGGGGTGGCGTGGGGCGCGGTGCACGAGCCCTACGGCGGGCCGACGGCGTTCAAGCGGTTCGTCGACGCGTGCCACGCCCGGGGTGTCGGCGTGCTGCTGGACGTGGTCTACAACCATCTCGGCCCGTCGGGCGCCTACCTCGACCGGTTCGGCCCGTACTTCGCGGGGCGCACGATCTGGGGCCCGGCGCTCAACCTCGACGGCCAGGACTCCGACGAGGTCCGCCGCTACGTCATCGACAACGCCCTGAGCTGGTTGCGCGACTTCCACGTCGACGGCCTGCGGCTGGACGCGGTGCACGCCCTGGTCGACCGGGGCGCGACCCATCTGCTCGAGGAGCTGGCCGCCGAGGTCGACGCGCTGTCGGCCGGCCTGCGCCGCCCGCTGCACCTGATCGCCGAGTCCGATCTCAACGACCCCAAGCTGGTCACCTCCCGCGACGCCGGCGGCTACGGCCTGACCGCCCAGTGGTGCGACGACCTGCACCACGCCCTGCACGTGGCACTGACCGGCGAGACCGACGGCTACTACCGGGACTTCGCGCAGCCGGGCGCCCTGGCGACCACGCTGCGCCGCGCGTTCTTCCACGCCGGCACGTGGTCGTCGTTCCGGGGGCGCACGCACGGGCGGCCGATCGACCCGTCGCGCCATTCCGGGCACCGTTTCCTGTGCTATCTGCAAACCCATGACCAGATCGGCAACCGGGCGCGGGGCGACCGTCTCAGCGCGACGATCTCGCCGCGACGCCTGCTCTGCGGCGCCGCGATCGTGTTCTGTTCCCCGTACACGCCGATGCTGTTCATGGGCGAGGAGTGGGCGGCGAGCTCACCGTGGCAGTTCTTCGCCTCCTTCACCGACCCGGCCCTGGCCTCGGCCGTCCGCGACGGTCGCCGAGCCGAGTTCGCGGCCCACGGCTGGGGCGAGTCGGAGGTGCCCGATCCCCTGGACCACCGCACGGTCGTGCGCTCGACCCTGCCGTGGGCCGAACTCCACGACCCGGCCCACCGCGCGGTGTACGAGACGTACCGGTCCCTGATCGCCCTGCGCCGTGCCCATCCCGCCCTGGCCGACCCCCGCCTGGACCGGTTCGGCGTCCACACCCGGGACAACTGCCTGATCCTCCGTCGGGGCGATCACCGGGTGCTGGTCAACCTGGGCCCGGACGAGACCACGGTCGTCCTGGACGTGCCCCCCACGCCCCCTCTTCTGACGGTGGGTGACGTGGAGACGACGGACCAGCGGGTCCGCCTGGCGCCCGACTCGTTCGCGGTCTTCTGACCCCCGTGCCAGCATGGATGCCATGGACGACCAACAGATCTCAGCCAGGATCACCGACCTGATCAAGGAGGAACACTCCCTCGAACAACACGACGAACCGGACCAGTCCCGCCTGCGCGACCTGGCGGTGGAGCTGGACCAGTGCTGGGACCTGCTGCGCCAGCGCCGAGCCCGCCGCTCCGCCGGCGAGAACCCCGACGAGGCCCAGGCCCGCCCAGGAAACGTCGTGGAGAACTACCTGCAGTAACCACCCGTTCGCCCCCGACCGTCCGCCACGGCGCCGGTCGCACCCCCCACCGGCGCTGCGTGAGCCACGCCTGTCGTGATCGCCGCACCGCCGCCACGGGCCCTGTTCACCCGCCCCGGCGCCACGCTCCGACAGCGCCCCTGGACCGGCTCTGCCGCCGCGGCTGGCGGGGCCGTGGGACCACGGGCCGTGCGTGCTGATGGTGAGCGGCCGACCGGGCGGGCTAGGTGATCGGGGGGAGGACCGCGCGGGCTTCCTCGTGACGTAGGCCGGTGGCCTGGAGGAGGTCGACGGCCACCGAGCGGAGTTGGGCGGCCACGACCTGGGCGGAGAATCCGCCGCCGGCCAGGTCGTCGGCGTCGATGGAGGCCGCGGCTTCGCCGATGGCCTGCCGGACCGCGCTGCGGTCGTGCCAGAGGTGGTCGCCGAAGGAGGTGGTGGCGGCGGACAGTTGGCGCAGGGCGGCGGGGATGGCGGCGGGAACGGGTTCGTCGTCGGCGAGGGCGGATCTGGTTCTGCGGAGCAGGACGCGGACGTTGCGCAGGGCGCTGTCCAGCGGCTCGGCCGCACTGATGTAGGCGCGCAACGGCTGACGCTGCCGCCAGTGGACCGGCGCGATCGCCAGGATGTCGCGGGCGGTGCGCAGCGCGTCCCGGTACTCCTCGATGGCCTGTTGGGACTGGATGCGCCGCAGTTCCCGCACGGCGACGTCCGGGTCGCGCGCGTCGATGGCGTCGGCCGCGGTGGTCAGACCGCTCGCCAGGGCCATGATCATCTGCCGGGCGTGGCGGCGGGCGACCTCCGGCGGGTTCCCCGGCAACAACGCGACGGCGGCGAGGCCGAGCAGCCCGCCGATGAGCGCGTCGACCATCCGGTCGAGACCGGACTGGTTGGCCGGCAGCAGCGCGGCGACCAGCACCGCCGACGCGCCGGACTGCACGGTGATCAGCGGCCCGCCGTCGAGCAGCACCGCCGCGGTCATCGCCAGCACGACGACCAGCGCGATCTGCCACGGCCCGGTCCCGATGGCCAGCACGATCAGGTCGCCGATCCCGATACCGACGCTGACGCCGACCACCAACTCGACCACGCGCCGCAGCCGCCGCTGCCCCAACCCGACCCCGATACAGATGATCACCGCGATCGGCGCGAAGAACGGCCGCTCATGCCCGAACACCCTGGTGGCGACCAGCCAGGCGACCCCGGCGGCGATCCCGCACTGGAGGATCGGCAGGGCCATGTAGCGCAGCGCGCGCACCCGCCGGCGCCCCGCCGACCGAACCCTGGCCCTGCTCACCAACCGCACGAACTCCGAGGCTAGCAACGCCCGGCCCGGGCCGCGGGTTTACCGAAGACACCCCCGGGTAGCCGAACAACAGCCGACGACCGGCGATGTGAGGTAGCGATGGACTACGACCCGGACAGGACCAGCCGACTCGACCCGTACACGGGAGAGCCACCCCCGTACGAGGACGAGTACGTCGAAGAGGGCGTCGTCAACTCCGACTACCGCCGAATCCGCACGGTGAACATCGTCTGCACCGTGATCAACGTGGTGACCGTGCTGTTCGCCGTGGTGCTGGCCGTACACATCGTGCTGGTCCTGGGGTCGGCGAACATGGGCAACGGCTTCGCGTCCTTCGTGGACAGTTGGGCCTCCGGGATCACCCTGGGCCTGACCGGTTTGTTCACACCCGCCAACGCGAACCTCGCGACCCTGCTGAACGAGGGACTGGCCGCGCTGCTCTGGCTGGCGATCGGCGGACTGCTGACCTACCTGGTCCGACGCTTCGCACTACCCAGCCGAGTACGCCACTACCGACGCGTCGTGCGGTGACCAAGGCGCCACCGCAGCCACTGCCAGCACCAGCGGGGAAGGCTTGAGCGAGGGCGCCGGCGGGGCACGGCGGGAAAGGCTTGAGGCACGAAACCAAGGCGCGAAAGAACAAAAGCCGGGCCTCGGCAGCCGAACCCCCGGACCGGCCGCCGAGACCCAGGTCCTCACACCCGCGGTGATCGCCTCAGTCCTCCGGCAGGCGCAACGGCCGCAACACGGCCCACAACGTGAACGCCACACTCACCAGGATCATCCCGAGCCCGGCCCACAGGTTGATGTTGACGCCCGCCGACCGATCGATCTCGGAATCCGGTGTGAACGCCACACCCATCACCGTCAGTACAACCCCATAGACACCGATCAGCAAAGCGATGACCAATCGGATGTCGAAGGCAGCAACGCGACTTCGCTTCGTAGTCATCAACAACTCCTAGAAGATGATGTTGAGCACGATCGTGATCACCAGGACGATCCCCGCCAACAGACCGGGGTTGCGGTACCACCCCGCGTCCTCACCGGTCGTGGACCGCTGGCGGGATTCCTTGGGCGTCAGCGACCAGACCAGCCCGACCAACTGGTCGGCCGGCTTGGGAGCCGTCACAGCGGTGACCGCGACGCTGACGACGATGTCGACCACGAACGCCGCGCCGGCGCCGACGAACGCACCGCCCTGCCCCGGAAGGACCCAGACACCGGACTCCGTGAGGACGAAGACGAGGACGGCCGTCGCGGTGCCGGAGACGAGGCCCACCCAGCCCGCCGCCGGGGTCATCCGGCGCCAGAACATGCCGAGGATGAACGTGGCGAACAGCGGCGCGTTGAAGAACGAGAACAGCTGTTGCAGGTAGTCCATCAGGTTCGCGTAGGTGGACGCGATGAACGCCGTGCCGATGGCCAGCACCGTGGCGATCACCGTGACCACCCGGCCCACGCGCAGGTAGTAGTCGTCGGGGCGGTTCCTGCGCAGGTAGGTCTGCCAGATGTCGTAGGTGAACACCGTGTTGAACGAGCTGAGGTTGGCGGCCATGCCGGCCATGAACGACGCCAGCAGGCCGGCGATCGCCACGCCGAGCATGCCGTTGGGGAGCAGGTCGCGCATCAGCAGCAGCAGGGCGTTGTTGAAGGTCGCTCCGCTGGGGGCCGGGTCACCGGCCAGCAGGGCAGCCTTGTTCTCGCCCTGCAACTCGGTCACGGCAACGCCGGCGACCATGCCGGGGATGATCACGATGAACGGGATCAGCAGCTTCGGGAACGCGCCGATGATCGGTGTGCGCTGCGCCGCGGACATGCTCTTGGCCGCCAGCGCACGCTGGACCTCGACGAAGTTCGTCGTCCAGTAGCCGAACGAGAGCACGAAACCCAGGCCGAACACGAGACCGAGAACCGACAGGAAGTTGTTCTCGAACCCGGTCAGCTGGTTGCCCGGCCAGCTCGACAGCTGCTCCGGACCGCCCGGGCCGGCACTCACCTTGTCGACCAGACCCTGCCAGCCGCCGACCTTGTACAGGCCGACGATGGTCAGCGGCAGCAGCGCGGCGACGATCACCACGAACTGCAGGACCTCGTTGTAGATGGCGGCCGACAACCCGCCCAGCGCCGTGTAGCTGAGCACGATCATGGCGGCGACGACGACCGACACCCACAGCGGCCAGCCCAGCAGCAGGTTCACCACACTCGCCAGCAGGAACAGGTTCGCGCCCGCGATCAGGACCTGGGCGGTGGCGAAGCTGATCCCGTTGACCAGGTGGGCCGTCTTGCCGAACCGGCGCAGCATGAACTCCGGGACGCTGCGGACCTTCGAGCCGTAGTAGAACGGCATCATCACGATGCCGAGGAACAGCATCGCCGGGACCGCGCCGATCCAGAAGTAGTGCGCGGTCGGCATGCCGTACTCGGCGCCGTTGGCCGACATGCCCATGACCTCGATCGCCCCGAGGTTCGCCGAGATGAAGGCGAGACCGGTGACCCACGCGGGCAACGACCGCCCGGACAGGAAGAAGTCGAGGCTGGTCGAGACCCGGCGTCTGGCCATGTAGCCGATACCGATGACGAGGAGGAAGTACATCGCCAGCAGCATGTAGTCGACCACGTTGGCGTTCAGCCGCAGGTCCGCGTCGGCCAGAACGGTCACCACAGCACCTCCTCGAGTCCGACCGCACTGGTACAGAGCCAACACCAGAACGCCGCCGGTCGCCCGCCGAGCGACCATCCACATCGGACGCGAAGTCGTCTTCAGTTGTGGGAAGGGCTCCTTTCGTCAGTCGGGCAGAACGGGCACCGAGAGGCCGGGGTCGCGGCCGAGCAGGGCCGCTCTGGTCACCGAGGACGTGCCGAACCGTTCACGGACACCGTCAAGGGCGGCGTCCAACGTGCCCGCCGGGGTGCCGTCGAAGGGCAGGGCGAGCTGGATCGCGTTGTCCCGGTCCAGGTTGGACAGCGCGACGCCGATGAGCGTGATGCCGCGCTCGTCGATCGTCGGCCTGGCGTCGTGCAGCAACCTCCTTGCGGTGTCGAGGATGAGTTGGGTGTCGTCGGTCGACTGGATCAGCGTGTGCGAGCGGGTGACCCGCGTGAAGTCGGCGAAGCGCAGCCGCAGCACCACCGTCCGGCAGACCCGGCGAGCGGTACGCAGCCGGCGGGTCGTCCGGTCGACCAGCGCCGCCAGGAAAGCCTCCAGGTCGTGCCTGGTCCTGGTGGAACGGCCGAGCGCGCGCTGGGCACCGATGGACCGGCGACGCTGGCCCACGCGGACCCGGCGGGGGTCCTGGTTGTGCGCCAGCGCGTGCAGGTGCCGGCCGGAGGCGCGGCCGAGCATGCCGACCAGGGTGGACTCCGGCAGGGCCGCCACCTGCCCGACGGTCAGCACGCCGCGCGCGTGCAGCTTCTCCGCGGTCACCTTCCCGACGCCCCACAGCCGTTCGACCGGCAGGGGGTGCAGGAAGTCCAGTTCGCCGTCCGGAGGCACCACGAGCAGGCCGTCCGGCTTGGCCACCCCGCTGGCGACCTTGGCCAGGAACTTCGTCCTGGCCACGCCGACGGTGATGGGCAGGCCGACCCGCTCGAGGACCTCCCCGCGTAATCGCTCGGCGATCTCGCGCGGGGTCCCCGCGATCCGGCGCAGGCCACCGACCTCCAGGAACGCCTCGTCGATCGAGATGCCCTCGACCAGCGGGGTGGTGTCGCGGAAGACCTCGAACACCGCCTTGCTGGCCGCGCTGTAGGCCGACATGCGCGGCGGCACGACGATCGCGTGCGGGCACAGGCGTAACGCGCGACCACCGCCCATCGCGGTACGCACGCCGTGGGACTTCGCCTCGTAGCTCGCGGCCAGCACGACACCGCCGCCGACGATCACCGGCCGCCCGCGCAGGCGGGGGTCGTCACGTTGCTCGACGGAGGCGTAGAACGCGTCGAGGTCGGCATGCAGGATGGTCGCTCCGGTCACGAACACATGTTCGCATCGGGCACCGACAACCGCGACCCGAAAGCGGCCTACGCCATGGTCAGGGGCCTACGCCATGGTGACGGTGACCAGCCAGGCCGGGTGGTCGGTGGTGCCCGACATGCTGATCGTCCGGCCGCTGACGAAGGCCAGGTCCTTGCTGGCGAACACGTGCTGCACCGACCCGTCGCCCTTGCGGTAGAAACCGCTCGGGTTGCAGTCCTGGACGTTGGGGCTGCCCCCGTAGCGCAGGTTCATGTCGCCGGACACCACGGCCGGGCCGTTGGCCGTGTAGCCGACGGCCCTGGCCAGCAGCTCACGGCACTGGGCCAGCGCGGTGGTGCCGCTGCGGGCCGAGAGGTGGCCGGTGCACGCGCTCAGCGCGCCGGCCGGCAGGCACGCCCACACCCGCATCTCGTTGCCGGTGTCCTGGGCGGTGAACCGGCCGCTGACCGCCGCGCCGCCGGCGAGGGACTCGGCGACCAGCACGATGTTGCCGTACTCCTGGCCGTTGGCGCAGCGCACGGCGGTGCCGTCGGGCCGCTGCGCGGCGACGAAGACCGACCGCGCCTGGCCCATCGCGGTGCGCAGCCGGGCGACGTCACCGGAGCAGGCCTCGTTGACCGTGACCACCTGCGGGCGCGTCGAGACGATCACCGAGACCGCCTTGACCATCACCGCGTCGCCGCTGAAGCAGGACACCGCGCCGCTGTGACACAGGTTGAGCTGGAGCACGCGGACGGTGGTCGCGGCCGAGGCCGCCGGACCGGTCGGGCTCACGCAGGCGAGCAGGGCCAACGACAGCACGGCGAGCAGCCGGGTGAAAGTGCGCACCCAGTGAGACAAGCAGGTGGGCGGGCCTGTGGCAATATCGGGACCGTGGCGGTATCGATCGAGGCGGCGAGGCGATTACTGGCGTCGCAGCCGTTCAGTGTGCTCGTCGGCGCGCGGCTGACCGCGTTCACCGACGGGGCGGCGACCATCGAGATCGACATCCGCGAGGAGCTCACCCAGCACGACGGCCTGGTGCACTGCGGGGTGCTGGCGTTCGCCGCCGACACGGCGCTGATCTTCGCCGGCGGCAGCGTGCTGGGTGCCGGGGCGCTGACCGGCGGCGTGAACATCTCCTACCTGCGGCCGGCGCGCGGCACGACACTGCGCGCGCACGCCGTGACCGGTGAGACGACCGGCCGGCGGGCCGAGTGCCGGGCGGAGCTGACCACGCTCGGCCCCGGCGGGCAGACCGTCGTGGCGACCGCCACCGGCACGATCGCCCTGCCGCGATGATCCGTCGGCCCAACCCGGTGTTGTGGGTGTACTACCAGTTCGGCGGGCGGCTGCCCGGCCGCTACCGCGACTGGGTGCGCCACGACGCCACCAGCCGCACGTGGCTGGTGCGGGTGCTGCTGCGGGTGCTGGTCCAGTTGGCACCGTTGTTCGCGGTGTTGCTGGTGGTGCTCTCCGGGCTGGAGGGGTCGTGGCCGATCGCGCTGGGGGCGACTCTGCTCGGGGTGCTGGTGAGCCTGCGGCTCGCCGTCGCGAACGCGCAGGAGAGCGTGGACGCGCGGCTCGCGAAGTACGGTTTCCCACAGGGACACGCCACGGCACTGCGCCGGCTGGCGGACGCCGAGGCGAACGCGGACCAGGCGGCGCGATACCAGGACAGGTGGCGGCGGGACGACAGTTCCACCTGAACGAGACCTCTGCTAGGCCATTCCCGTGTATTTCGGGGGGCCAGGGATACCGGCCGCGACAATTTGTTCAGCCGGCCCGGGGAACGACAGGTCCCGGTTTTCTCCGCTAGCGTCGAAAGTGGTTTCGCGAGGTGCGGAACTGTCCGGAGTACAGGGTGGAGGTGCTGCTGATCATCACAGGCTGGGCGGATTCGCCGGGGGCGGTGGCCACTAGTGGAAACATTGCCGCACACCGGTTTCTTCGCTTCCCCGTGGGCGCCCGGATCCCCGCCCCCCGATCGGTCCGGGCGCCCTCAGCCGTTTTCTTCTGACCGAGAAAGGCGCAGGTCACGGTGTTCGGATGGCCCGGACTCCGGAGCCTGAAGTGGTTTCGGAGAATGGTGAGGTCGCCGAAGCCGTTGGCGGCGAGCGCGGCGGCGACGACGGGGGTTGCGGAACGCGAACCGGTGGGGGCGGCGCCGTAGAGGACGAACAGTTCGCCGCCGGGGCGCAGGAGCTGGTGGAGGACGGACAGCTCCTGGACGGCGTCGGTCGTCCAGAAGACGTTCACGTTGACGGCGAACACCGTGTCGACAGGGGTGGGCGACGGATCGCGGGCAGGCGACGGAGACGCGAGACGCGGGTCGGTGGCACGTGGGTCAGCGGAGCGTGGGCCGGCAACGCGCGGCTCCGGAGCGGGCAACGGATCCGTGGCGCGCGGGGTGAGCAGGCCGGCGATGGTGGACTGGCGGACGGTCAGGCGACCGGCGGCCACGGAGGCCGCGTTGCGTTCACGGGTACGGGCGACGGCCACCGGGGAGCGGTCCACGGCGAGAAGGTGCCCTGTGGTGAGACGGGCACAGACCAGGGCCGCGGCGGCGCCCGGGCCGCAGCCCAGCTCCAGGCGGTGGTCATCGCCCGCCGGGGCGATGATGTCGACGGCCCAGCGGACACGGGGCGGGATCGCGGACATCAGGGGCCGACCTCCGGCGCGGTGGGCATCAGGGGTTGCCTTCCGAGGAGAGCCAGGTGGCGGCGTCGAGGCCGAAGAACGTGGCGGGGACGGCGGCGCGCAGGACCGCTTCCAGGTCGCGGATTCGTCGGGCGCCGAAGGTTCTGACCCATTCCGCGCGGAGGTCGTTGAAGATGGCGGCCGAGCGGGTGAGCATCTCCACCCCCAGGGGGGTCAGGCGGACGAGTTTGCGGCGGGCGTCGTGGTCGTCGTCGGCTCGTTCGACGTAGCCGAGGCGTTCGAGGCGGTCGACCGTTTTGCCGGCGGCCTGTTTGGAGACGCCGAGGCGGCGGCCCAGCTCGCTCGCGGTGGCGCCGTGGCGGCCGATGGCCTGGAGCGCGAACCCGTGCGCGGGCCTGGCCTCGGGGTGGCCCTGTCTGGCCAGTTCGGCGTGCAGCCGGTCGATGAGCAGGCGGAAGCCGGCGAACAACAGCAGCGGCAGCTCGAAACCTTGCCCATTGTCGTCAACCTGGTTTACTATCTCGTCAACCACGTTGTCCAACTTAGCGGGAGTGCGCCATGTTCGTCGACCACACCATCGACTCCGCCCCGCCGGCCGCGCGCCGCGCCATGACGGCCGTCGCGGAACGGCTGGGGTACCTGCCCGCGGCCGTGGGGCGGCTCGCCGAGTCACCGGCGGCGCTGGAGGGGTTTCTGCGGATGAGCGGGATGTTCGAGGCGACCTCGCTCGCGCCACTGGAGCGGGAGACGGTGATCATGACCGTCTCGGTGCGCAACCAGTGTGCGGTGTGCGTGGCCATGCACACGGCAACGCTGGTTCGGCTGGAGGCCGACGACGGGCTGGTGGCCGGCCTACGAACCGGGGCAGCGCTCGCCGCTCCGAGACTGGAGGCGCTTCGGCGGTTCACCGTCGACGTGCTCGACACCGCCGGCGGAGTCAGCGACGAGCAGCTGAACGCCTTCCTGGGCAACGGCTTCAGCCGGGAACAGGCACTGGAGGTCGTCCTCGGGATCGGCGCCTACACACTGTCCACAATGGCCAACCGACTGACCGGGGCCCCGGTCGACGAGGCGCTCACGCCTGGCGCGTGAACAGCACCATCGGGTACTCCTCGACCTCGAAGTTGGCCTCCGCGCGCCAGCCGTCGTGGCGGTAGAGGCGGGCCGCCGGTGCGTCGGGGTGGGTGCACAGCCACGCCGAGGGCCAGTCGGCCACGAACCGGGCCAGCAGCTCCCGGCCGATGCCCGCCCGCTGGTGGCCGGGGTCGACCATCAGCTCGGCGACGATCAGCGCCGGGGCGACGAGCCGGGCCGCCACCTCCGGGGTCACCGCCTCGGCCAGGGCGTCGTCGAAGGTCGAGCCGGTGGCCAGGTACGGGCCCGCCGGCCAGCCGTAGACCGCGCCGACGAGCTGGTCGCCGGCCTCGGCGACGAGGCCGGCGAACCCGCTTCGGCCGAGGTGGGCGGTGAGGCGGGCGGGGAAACCGGCGAGCCGCTGCGCCGACGCCAGCCACGGCGGCTCGGTGAAACACCTGCGGTACAACGTGTCCAGCCGCGTGGCATGCCGGCCGAGCTGGATCGCGTCGGTCGACCGCACCCTGATGCCCCTGTGCACAACCTGCAGGTTAACCCCGCGAAACGATCAACGATCGCCGCCCTTGTCGTCGTCCCGGTCGTCGTCCCAGTCATCGTCGTCGCCGTGGCGGTCGTCGTCACGGTCGTCGTCGTAGCGGTCGTCGTCGCGGTCATCGCTGTCATCGTCGTCGGTCTCGACGCGGGTGACCTCGCCGCTGCTCGCGTCGACGCGGATGTCGTAGGTGACGCCGTCCTTGGTGATCTCGACCTTCCACTCCAGGCGGCCGTGCTCGTGCTCGCGCTCCACCTCGTGTACCTGGCCGCCACCCAGGCGCTTCTGGACCAGGGCCACGGCGTCGTCGGGGCCGAGACCGGGCCCGGCGGGCGTGACCGAGGAGGAGGACGAGGAGGACGTCGGCGAGGTCGACGTGCTGGACGTGTCGCCGGTGGTGGACGTGGTGGTCGAGGACGTCACGGTCGGCTGGAGGGCCAGCGAGTCTGCGGCGTTCACGCTACGGTCGTTGGCCGCGAGCGCGATGGCGCTGCCGGCCGACACGACGAGTACCCCCGCGGCGGCCGCGACGATGATGGTCCTGCGGTTCATGGTGGATCCTTCCTCCTGGGATCGCGTACCCCACCACTGTCGCCGGCACCGGCCTAGCGCCGCGCTGCCCGCCGGTTAACGCGACCCTAAGAACGTGACGGTCACCGTCAGTCCGCCGCGCCGCCCGGGCGACAGCTCGACCGCTCCGCCCGTCCGTTCGGCCGCCCGCCGCACGATGTCCAGGCCGAGGCCGCTGGACCCGGATCCGCTGACGCCGCGCCGCAGCACCGGTCCGGCCGGCAGGCCCGGCCCGGAGTCGGCGACCACCAGCCGCGCCCCGCCGGGCACCGGGTCGAGCCGCACGGCGAACGCCGTGCCGTGCGGGGTGTGGGCGAACACGTTGCCCAGCAGGGCATCCACGCACGCCTCAAGGTCGGCCTGGCTGAGGGGGACCGGCAGCGGGCCGGGCCGCACGTCGACGGTGAGCGCGCGTTCGGTGTCCTCGGCGAGCACCGCCCAGAACGCGACGCGGGCGGTCACCACGGCGGCGGCGTCGGTGACGGCGGCCTCGGGGGCCACACCTCGGCGGCGGGCCTGCCCGATGACGTCGGTGACCGCGCGGTTCACCGCCTCGACCCCGGCGATGATCCGTTCACCGTCCTTCTCGGACAGTGACTCGGCGTCCATGCGCAGTGAGGTCAACGGGGTGCGCACCCGGTGGGACAGGTCGGCGATCGTCTCGCGTTCCTCGCGCAGGGCCTCGTCGATGCGGGTGGCCAGGCCGTTGAGCGCGCCGGCGACCACGCCCAGTTCGCCGGGGGCGGTCTCGTCGGCGCGGGCGTCGAGCTGGCCGGCGCCCAGCCGGTGGGACACCGCCGCGAGGTCCACAGTGGACTTGACGAAGGTGCGGGCCAGCCGGTCGGCGACCACCAGCGACACCGCCAGCAGCAGCAGTCCGAGCCCGCCGAGCAGCAGCCACGCCCTCGGCACGCCCTTGGTCAGGTCGGCGTCGGGCACGAACGTGCGGATCACGGCGGTCGTGGATCCCGGGCGCTGCACGGCGAACACGATCTCCTGACCGCCGGGCACGCTGGCCGACTCGCTGCGCCCGCGCCGCGCCAGTTCGACCAGCGGCGTGGGATCGACCGCGACGCCGAGGCGGGTGTCGTCGAGGAACACGGTGACGTCCTGGTCGGTGCGCGCGTTGACCTGCCGCACGGCCAGGTCCAGCGCCTCCCGGTCGGTGGTCACCACGAGCGCGGTCAGCGCCTGGGCCTGCACGGTCGCGCGCTGCACGGCCTGGTCGGCGGCGGCGTTGCGCAGCAGCATGGCCAGCGGCACGAGGAACGCGACCAGCACGAGGGTGGTGGTGGCCGCTACCAGCAGCAGCACGCGTCGGCGCACCGTCGCTCACTCCCCCGGCGCCGCGAGCCGCACACCGACCCCGCGCACGGCGCGCAGGTAGCGGGCCTGCTGGGCGGTCTCGCCGAGCTTGCGGCGCAGCCACGACAGGTGCACGTCGACGGTCTTGTCGGCGCCGCCGTAGGGCAGTTGCCAGACCTCGGTGAGCAGTTCGCGTTTGCTGACCACCTCGCCGGCGCGGGCGGCGAGGTAGTGCAGCAGGTCGAACTCGCGGGGGGTCAGTTCCAGGACGCGGCCGTCGAGCGAGGCGCGCCGCGAGCGCGGGTCGACCCGCAGGCCGCCGACGGTGACGGTCTGGTCGACGGGTTCGTCGGGGCCCCGGCGCAGCACGGCGCGGATGCGCGCGTCGAGTTGGGCGACGCCGAAGGGTTTGACGACGTAGTCGTCGGCGCCGGCGTCGAGCACGGCGACGATCTCGTTCTCGTCGTCGCGGGCGGTGGCGACCACGACCGGCACGGCCGACACGCCGCGCAGCATCCGCAGCATGGCGGTGCCGTCGAGGTCGGGCAGGCCGAGGTCGAGCACCACGACGTCGGGCCGGCCGCTGACGGCCAGTTCGAGGCCGGCCATGGCGGTCGGCGCGGACACCACGGCGTGGCCGCGTTCGGTGAGCCCGCGGATGATCGACGAGCGGATGGTGGCGTCGTCCTCGACCACGAGTACCTGGGCCATGTGGTCGAACACTAAGGCACGGACCCGCCGTGCACGTACCCGACAGGGGGCCGATAGGGCGGCGTTAGGACCACGTTAACCCTGGCGGCGGGCATACTCGGGGCATGCGGCGCGGACGGGTCACCACCGGTGTGCTGCTGTGGCTGGTGGCCGCGGCGGCGGCGACCGCGGTCGGCATGACCGCGGTCTCGGCGATCGGCACGGACATCTTCGGCAGCGGCCCGACGCCGCTCAGCCAGTCCGAAGTGGACAGCGAGCTGAGCACGGCGCCGTCGCCGACGTCACAGCCGCCGTCCTCGACGACCTCGCCGCCGTCCTCGCCGCCCGGCGGGGCGAGCCGGGAGACCACGACGGCCGGCGGCACGGTGATCTCCCGGTGCGAGGGCGGTCTGGTGCGGCTGCTGCAAACGGTGCCGGCCCAGGGTTTCCAGGTCGACGCGGACGACGACGACCTCGACGACCACCCGTCGGTGAAGTTCCAGTCCGGCGACCGGGAGATCGAGGTCCGCCTGCGCTGCGTGGACGGCGTGCCCCACGCCACGGTCGAGGAGGACGACTAGCGTCCGACCCGGTCCTCCAGCCGGTCCAGGCGCGCCAGGATCTGCTCCAGCGCCTTGTCCATGACCTGCGCGAGTTGGTCGCCCTGGTCGTGGTTGGTCCGCAGGTGCACCGCCCCGGACAGGGCCGCCGCCACGATCTGCCTGGTGCGCCGGGTTTCCACGCCGAGCCCGCGCAGCACCTCGCCGCCGGCGCCGTCCGGTTCGGCGACCAGGCCGAGCAGCAGGTGCTCACAGCCGACGTAGTTGTGGCCGGCGAGGATGGCCTCGACGACGGTCAGCTCCAGCGCGTTGGCGGCGGTGCGGCCCAGGCGGGTGCCCTCGCCGCCGGTGTCCTCGGTGGGCAGCCGTTCGACCTCGCGCAGGACGATCGCGGGGTCGACCTCCAGGGCGGCCAGCATGCGCAGGGCGAGGTTGGCGCCTTCGGTGAGGATGCCGTGCAGCAGGTCGCGGGTGCCGATCTCGGCGGCACCACGGTCGCGGGCGCGCGTGACGGCGAGCCGGAAGGCCTGCTTGGCCCTGGGGGTGAACTGGGTCAGCCCGGCGGTCGGGTCGGCCTGGTCGAGGTCGCCGATGGTGGTGGCGCGGATGGCGCCGACGCGTTTGACCGACTGTTCCAGTGCGCGCTGGCAGATGGCCGAGACCGGCAGGCCGGTCTCCTTGACGCTCTCGGCGAGGTCGTCCGGCACGTACACGTTCAGCTTCGGCATACACCCAGATATACCCCCTAATGGGGTTACGGGACAACTCCAGCTCATTGGTTAGGCTCCCCTTACCGAACTGGGGAGGAGCCCTTGTGCGCGAGCTGACCGGTGGCCGCCTGCTGCGCAGGTCGATCGGCCGACACCGCCGCCGGATGGCCGCCGCGGTGATCCTGCTGGCCGGTCACCAGGCCGCCGAGGCGCTGGTGCCGGTGATGATCGGGGTGATCATCGACCGGGCCGTCGGCACCGGCGACACGCTGGCCCTGCTGCTGTGGGTGCTGGTCCTCGCGGCCCTGTTCACCGCGCTGACCCTGTGCTGGCGGCACGGCGCCCGGCACGGCGTCATCGCCATGGAACGGGAGATGCACCAACTGCGGATGGAGGTCGTCACCCGGGTGCTCGACCCGCGCGGGCACCGCACCGGCCTGCGCACCGGCGAGGTCCTCCAGGTCGCCACCTCCGACGCCGAGAAGGCCGCCGCGGTCATGCACGCCGTCTCCATGGCCGCCGCCGCGACCACCGGGCTCGCCGTGTCGGCGGTGTCGCTGCTGACGATCGACGTGCCGCTCGGGATCACCGTCCTGGTCGGGGTACCGGTGCTGGTCGCCGGCCTGCACCTGCTCAGCCCGCTGCTCACCCGCCGCGCCGCCGCCGCCCAGGCCGCCGCCGGCGAGACGACCGCGCTGGCCACCGACCTGGTGCGCGGCGTGCGGGCGCTGCGCGGGATCGGCGCCCAGGCCAGCGCCGCCGACGCCTACCGCACCTCCAGCCGCACCGCGCTGCGCGCGAGCCTGCGCGCGGCCACCACCACCGGCGTCCAGCAGGGCCTCACCGCGGCGGTCAGCGGGCTGTTCCTCGCGGCGGTCGCCGGGTTCGCCGGCTGGCTCGCGCTCGACGGGCGGATCACGATCGGCGAGCTGATCACCGTCGTCGGGCTGGCCCAGTTCATCGCCGAACCGGTGCGCGTCCTCGGCTTCGCCGGGCCGATCCTGGCCAGGGCCCGCGCGTCGGCCGACCGGCTGGTGCGGGTGCTGACCGCGCCGCCGGTGGTCGCCCCCGGTACCCGCACCGCACTGCCGGACACCGGCGTCACGCTGCACGACGTCGGCTACCGCACGCTCGCGGACCTGAACCTCGACCTGGCGCCCGGGGAGACCGTCGGCGTCGTCGGCTACGACCAGCGCGACTGCGACGCGCTGCTGGAACTGCTCGCCGGGACCGTGCCGGCCGGGGACTACCGAGGGTCGGTGTCGGTCGGTGGCGTGCCGCTGGCCGAACTGGACCTCGCGGCCAGCCGGGGCATGGTGCTCGTCGAGCAGCACGACGTCGCGCTGTTCGAGGGAACGCTGCGCAGCAACCTCAACGCCGGCACCGAACACCCGGCGCACACCGTCGAGGCGGCCCTGGCGGCGGCCGCCGCCGAGGACATCGTGGCCGCGCACCCCGACGGGCTCGACCACCCGGTCACCGACCGGGGCAGCACGCTCTCCGGCGGGCAGCGCCAGCGCCTCGGGCTGGCCAGGGCGCTGGCGACCGGCCCGCCGGTGCTCGTGCTGCACGAGCCGACCACCGCCGTCGACGCGGTCACCGAGGAGCGGATCGCCAGGGGCATCGCGCAGTTACGCGGCTCGGCGTGCACGCTGCTGGTCACCGCGAGCCCCGCGCTGCTCGCCGTCGCCGACCGGGTCCTGGTGCTCGACGGCGGCCGGATCACCGCCGCCGGCACCCACGCCGAACTGTCCGAAGTGGATGAACGCTACCGGGAGGCGGTGCTGCGATGACCCGCGAACTGCTGCCGATCGCCTCCCCCCGCCGGACCTGGGCGGCGCTGTGGACCGAGGTCCGGGCGCTGCGCTGGCTCGGCGTCGCCACGCTGGTCACCGCGATCGGGGCCAGCGCCGGCGGCCTGGTCGCCCCCTGGGTCCTGGGCACGATGGTCGACGACATCGCCGGCGGCGCCGGCATCAACGACACCGCCGGCGGCGCCGGACGCGGCCCGGTCGTCACCGCCGCCGTGATCATCGCGGTCGCCGCGCTGGGCACCGGTGTGCTCACCGCCCTGTCCTCGGCCCTGCTCAGCCGCCTCGGCGAGACCGTGCTGGCCAGACTGCGGGAACGGGTGCTCGACCGCGCGCTGCACCTGCCGGGCGCCACCCTCGACCGGGTCGGCACCGGCGACCTGCTCTCCCGCGTCGGCGACGACGTCTCGTCGGTCACCACCGCCCTGGTCACCACCGGCCCGCAGCTGGTCTCGGCGCTGCTGACGATCGGGCTGACCGCCGGCGGCCTGTTCGCCCTGGACTGGCGGCTGGGCCTGGCCGGGCTGGTCGCCGCGCCGTTGTACGTGCTCGCCGTGCGCTGGTACCTGCCCAGGTCCGGCCCGTTCTACGCGCGGGAACGGGTCGCGGTCGGCGAGCGGGCGCAGGCGATGGTCAGCTCGTTGCAGGCCGGTCAGACCGTGCGCGCCTACCGGCTGGAGGACGAGCACACGTCGGCCGTCGAGCGGCGTTCGCGGGCGGCGATGGACCTGTCGGTCGGGGTGTTCCGGCTGTTCACCCGGCTGGTCGGGCGACTCAACCGGGCCGAGTTCGTCGGCCTGGCGGCCATCCTGGCCAGCGGTTTCCTGCTGGTGCGCGCGGATCTGGTGACCGTCGGCGCGACCACGGCCGCCGCGCTGTACTTCCACCGGCTGTTCAACCCGATCGGCGCGGTGATCCTGCAGTTCGACGAGATCCAGTCGGCCGGGGCGAGCCTGGCGCGGCTGGTCGGCGTCGCGTCACTGGACCGTCCGCGACCGCCGGCGGTGGTCCGCGAGCCGGAAGGCGCCGGGCTGGAGCTGACCGGGGTCGGGCACCGCTACGAGGACGGGCCGCGGGTGCTGTCCGGGGTGTCGGTGCGGGTCGCGCCGGGTGAGCGGCTGGCGGTGGTCGGCGCGTCCGGGGCCGGGAAGTCGACGCTGGCGGGGATCGTCGCCGGGGTGCTCGACCCGGTGGCCGGCGAGGTGCGGGTCGGCGGCGTGCCGGTCGGCGAGCTGGACCGGGGCCGGCACCTGGCGATGCTCAGCCAGGAGGTGCACGTGTTCTCCGGGCCGCTGGTCGCCGACCTGCGGCTGGCCTGCCCGGACGCCGACCTCGACGACGTGCGAGCGGCGTTGTCGCTGGTCGGGGCGATGGACTGGGTGCGGGCGCTGCCCGAGGGGCTGGACACCGTCGTCGGCGAGAGCGCCCACCGGCTGACCGCGGCGCAGGCCCAGCAGGTGGCGCTGGCCAGGCTGGTACTGGCCGACCCGACGGTCGCGATCCTGGACGAGGCGACGGCCGAGGCGGGCAGTGCCGGCGCGCGTGACCTGGAGCGGGCGGCGGTCGCCGCGACCAAGGGCCGCACGACGGTGATCGTGGCGCACCGGTTGACGCAGGCCGAACTCGCCGACAGGGTACTGGTGCTCGACCACGGTCAGGTGGTGGAAACCGGGACGCACGCGGATCTGGTGGCGGCCGGCGGACGCTACGCGGAACTGTGGCGGAGCTGGACGGGTGCCGGGTAGGGTTGCCTGGCTCCGATGCGCTTCCAGGGAGGCAGATGGGCGCCCCCACGGTCTACGACGTCGCCAAGCGGGCACAGGTGTCGATCGCCACGGTGTCACGCGTCTACCGCAACCCCGACACGGTCCGGTCGCAGACCAGGGACCGGGTGCTCGCGGTGGCGCGCGAACTCGGCTACGTGCCGAGCGGGAACGCGCGCGGGCTGGCCAGCCGCAGCACCGGTGTGCTCGGCCTGTGCTTCCCCGACTACGCCGACCCCGAGGTGGAGGACGACGGCGCGGCCGACGATCCCGAGCAGATGCTCTACGCCGACGAGATCACCCGGGGCATGGAGCGGGCCGCGCGCCGGCACGGGTACGCGCTGCTGATCGCCGCGTCGCTGGCCGGCGGCCCGGAGAGCCTGGTGGCGAAGGTCGCCGGCCGGGTCGACGGGTTCGCGGTGCTGGCGCGGACGGTGCCGACCGAGGACCTGGAGATCATCTCGCGGCGACTGCCGGTGGTGATGATCGCCGGGCCGCGCGAGATCGACCACCTCGACCACCTTGAGGTCGCCAACGCCGACGGCGAGTACGAGATGGCGACCCACCTGATCAGGGACCACGGCCTGCGGAGGCTGGCTTTCCTCGGCGGCACAACGGATTCGCCGGACGCGGAGGCCCGGTTCCACGGCTTCCAGCGGGCGTGCGCGGCGGCCGGCCTGGCCGTGCCGGACGAACCGGACACGCGCGGCAACTTCACCCAGGCCGACGGCCGGGCGGCGACCGACCGGCTGCTCCAGCGCGTCGGCCAGCCGCCGGAGGCGATGGTGTGCGCGAACGACCAGATGGCGCTCGGCGCGTTGCAGGCGTTGGAGCGTCAGGGTTTGCGCGTGCCACAGGACGTGGCGGTCGTCGGCTTCGACGGGATCCCGCTTGGCCGCATGGTGCGCCCGTCGCTGACCACCGTGACCCAGCCGATGCGCAAGCTCGGTGAGGCGGCGGTGGACCTGCTGGTGGAGCGACTGGGCGAGCCGAACCGGTCGCCGAGGTCGATGCTGCTGCCGGTGACCCAGACCCGGCGGGAGAGTTGCGGGTGCCCGTCACCGGCGCCGGAGGCCGGCCTGTCCCGGCTCGGCTGATGCCAGGCGAGTGGCTGCGCTGAGGTTTTCGTGCCTTGCCGGTGGCCGCGCGGGCCGCCTAGTGTATGCGCTTACAGGATGCGGGTACACGCGACGAGGGGCCGCCGTGAGCCAGGCTTGCGCAGCGAACCGACCACCACGCCGACCCCGGGGGCACGCGTCATGACCGACGCCCGCCCGCTGGCCGGGACCACCGAACTCCCCCCGCCGGCCACCCTCACCGCCACGGCCGGCACCGGCCTGGTCCGGCTCGACTGGCCCAGGGTGGAGCACGCGCTCGGCTACCTCGTCCACCGCGCGAGCCACCAGGACGGCCCGTTCACGCCGCTGGACCACCTCGGCGGCGACGTGCTCGCCGTCCCGCACCCGCCCTACGCCGACACCCTCGTCGAGCCGGGTGTTCGGTACCACTACCGGGTCGCCACCTGGTCGGACGGCTCGGCGGGGCCGCTGTCGGCGACCGCGTCGGCCGTCCCGCTGGCCGCCGGGCCGCTGCCGTCGCGGGCGCGGGTCGCCGTCGACGCCGGCGCGCCGCCGGGGCCGTTGCCGGACGTGTGGCGGCGGGTGATCGGGTCCGAGCACCTGTCCCTGCTGCTGTGGGACGGGCCCGGCCCCGGCGGTTCGGACGTCGCCGCCGAGTTCGCCGAGGCGTTGGGGATCATGCGTGACGAGATCGGGGTGGCGGCGGTCCGCGCGCACGGCACGTTCCTGCCGGAGACGGTCACCGTCAACGCCGACGGGACGTTCGACTTCACCGGGCTCGACGCCGTCTACGACCGGTTCCTCGGCCTCGGTCTCAAGCCCGTCGTCGAGCTGTCGTTCCTGCCACGGGAGCTGTGCGCGGACCCCGACCACACGGTCTTCGCCTACGGGGCGCAGGTGTCGGTGCCGGCCGACTGGTCACGCTGGGGCGACCTGGTGCGCGACCTGACCGTGCACCTGCGCGAGCGCTACGGCGCCGACGAGGTCGCCGGCTGGGACTTCGAGGTCTGGAACGAGGCCAACCTGGCGGTCTTCTGGAACGGCACCCAGGCCGACTACCTGCGCCTGTACGAGGTCGCCGCCCGCGCGGTCAAGGGCGTCGACCCGCGCATCCCGGTCGGCGGGCCGTCCTCGGCCGCCGCCGGCTGGGTCGGGGCGCTGCTGGAACACTGCCGGGCGGGCGAGGTCCCGGTCGACTTCGTCTCCACCCACACCTACGGCAACGCGCCGCTGGACCTGCGGCCGCTGACCCGCTCGTTCGCCGAGCACACCGGGCGGCCGGAGCCGAGGATCCTGTGGACCGAGTGGGGCGTCACGCCCACCCACTTCCACCGGGTCAACGACACCGTCTTCGCCGCGCCGTTCCTGCTGCGGGGCATGAAGAGCGCGTTGGACACCACCGACTGCCTGGCCTACTGGGTGGCCTCCGACCAGTTCGAGGAACAGGGCTGGGCGCCGGAGCTGCTGCACGGCGGGTTCGGCCTGCTGACCGTCGGCAACCTGCGCAAGCCCCGGTTCTGGGCGCTGGCCCTGCTTTCCGGGCTGGCCGGCGGCCGGGTCCCGGCGGCGGTCACCGGCGACGGCGCCGAGGCGATGGTCGAGGCGCTCGCCACCACCACGGAGTCCACAGTGGACGTACTGGTGTGGAACGGAACCCTCGACCAGTCCAAAATCGACGGTTGCCCGGCTCTCGACCGGACGGTCGACGTCGAGGTATCGGGCCTGACACCGGGAACCTACGAGCTGACCTCCCGGCGGGTCGACGAGCGGCACGGCAACATCGGCCGCACCTGGCGTGACCTCGACGGCCACACCTGGCCGACCGACACCCAGTGGCAGGCACTGCGACTCGGCGACACCCTCGGTGTCGACTACCTTGGCAGGGTGGAGACGACGGGCACCGCGACGGTGACCGTGGAGCTACCCATGCCCGGTATCCGATCCCTGCGCCTCACCCGGCGGCAGTGACGAGGAGGTTCGCATGCCCGACTGGTTGGCCGACGCCGTCCTGTACCAGATCTACCCGCAGAGCTACGCCGACAGCAACGGCGACGGCATCGGCGACCTCGCCGGCATCGAGTCCAGGATGGACTACCTGAGCTGGCTGGGCGTGAACACCGTCTGGCTCAACCCGTGCTTCGTCTCCCCCATGCGCGACGCCGGCTACGACGTCGCCGACTACCTGGCGATCGACCCCCGCTACGGCACCACCGACGACCTGGTCAGCCTCGTCGAGGCGGCCAGGGGACGCGGGATCCGGGTCCTGCTCGACCTCGTCGCCGGGCACACCTCCGACCAGCACCCGTGGTTCACCCACTCCGCCAACGACCCCGGCGACCACCGCTACATCTGGTCCGACCGCCCGGCCGAGGGTTTCCAGCCCTCGCCCGGCAGTCGCGAGGGCTACTACCTGCCCAACTTCTTCCCCGTCCAGCCCGCGCTGAACTTCGGCTACGCGCGGATGGACCAGGCCCAGCCGTGGCGCCAGCCGGTGGACGCCGACGGCCCGCGCGCCAACCGGCAGGCACTGCGCGAGATCATGGACCACTGGCTGCGCCTTGGCGTGTCCGGTTTCCGCGTGGACATGGCGGCGTCGCTGGTCAAGGACGACGCCGGCAAGGTCGAGACCGCCAAGCTGTGGCGCGAGCTGCGGTCGTGGATCGACACCACCCACCCGGACGCGGCGCTGCTCAGCGAGTGGGCCCAGCCACAGGTGTCGGTGCCCGCCGGCTTCCACGCCGACTTCTTCCTGCACTTCGGCTCCAGCCGGGCGTTCCGCTCGCTGTTCCACAACGGCGCGGCCTACGACAGCACCTGGCGGCCCCGGCCGTGCTTCTTCGACGCCTCCGGCGAGGGTTCGATCGCCGACTTCCTGGCCGAGTGGGCCACCGCCAGGACGATCATCGGTGACGGCGGGCACATCATCCTGCCCTCGGCCAACCACGACTTCCCCCGCCTGGTCGCCGGCTCCCGCACGCCCTACCAGGCCCGCACCGCCCTGGTGTTCCTGCTGACCTGGCAGACCCTGCCGGCGATCTACTACGGCGACGAGATCGGCATGCAGTACCAGCCGGGCCTGCCCGACTTCGAGGGCAGCGTGCTGGGCCCGGTGCACGCCGGCTACAACCGGGCCGGCTCGCGCACGCCGATGCAGTGGGACGCCGCCGACCCGGACGTCACCTACCTGCCGCCCGACCCGTCGCCGGAGCGGGCCAGCGTCGCCGGCCAGCGCGACGACCCGGGCTCGCAGCTCACCCTGGTGCGTGAGCTGATCGCGCTGCGCCGGGACAACCCCGCCCTGGGCACCGGCGGCGGCCTGGAGATCGTCAACCCCGGTCTGCCCCTGGTCTACCGGCGCGGCGAGTTCACCGTGGCGATCAACCCGGGTTTCACCCGGGCGACCGCCGACATCCCCGCGCCCGGCGACCGGGTGCTCGGCGAGGGCGTGCGGTACGAGGGCGGCCGGCTGGTGGCCGACGGTTTCGGCTACGCCGTGTTCCGCCGCTGACCACCTGGTGGGAGCCCCACCAGCGCGAACGTAGGCTGGGCGCATGGTGAGCTGGACGGCCGCTGCCGGGATCGCGCTGGTGTCGCTGGGCATGGCCCTGTCCCCCGGGCCGAACATGATCTACCTGGTGTCCCGGTCGATCACCCAGGGTCGCCGCGCCGGGCTGGTGTCGTTGCTCGGCGTGGCGGTCGGTTTCCTCGTCTACCTGGCCGCCGCGACGGCCGGGCTCACGGCGGTGTTCGTGGCGGTGCCGGCGGCGTACACGGTGCTCAAGATCGCCGGCGCCACGTACCTGCTGTACCTGGCGTGGCAGGCGGTGCGGCCCGGCGGGCGGTCGGCGTTCGAGCCGAGGGAGCTGACGGTGCAGCGGCCGCGCCGGCTGTTCACCATGGGCCTGGTCACCAACCTGCTCAACCCGAAGATCGCGGTGCTCTACGTGGCGCTGCTGCCGCAGTTCATCGACCACGAGCGGGGGTCGGTGGCGTTGCAGAGCCTGACCCTGGGGTCGATCCAGGTGGTGGTCGCGGTGCTGGTCAACGCCCTGGTGGCGCTGGGGGCCGGGTCGCTCGCCGGGTTCCTGCGCCGGCGGCCGGGGTGGCTGCGCGCCCAGCGTTACGTGATGGGTGGGGTGCTGGGTGGGCTGGCGGTCCGGCTGGCCACCGACCGCTCGCCGGCCCCGGCCTGACGTTCCGTTAGCGTGAGGCCATGTACCAGACCGACACGCCGACGTTCGTCCGCCGGTTCGCCGACGCGTGGGCGGCGCCGACCGTCGAGGGCCTGGTGGCGCTGACCCAGCCCGACGCCACGTTCAGCCAGCCGCTGTCCACGACGGCGCGCGGGCACGACGGCCTGTCGAACTTCCTCGACGAGTTGCTCCAGACCATCCCCGACCTGCGCGGGGAGGTGCTGACGTGGGCGTCGACCGGCGAGGACACCGTGTTTGTCGAACTCAAACTCTCCGGCACGTTCGGGCGACGCCCGATCGAGTGGGTCACCGTCGACAAGATTGTGCTCCGTGACGGCCTCATCGCCGAACGCGTCGCGAACTTCGACGGTCTGCGACTGCTCGGTGCGTTCGCCCGGCGTCCGCGCGGGTGGCCGACGTGGGTGCGAGCAAAACTCGATCGGTAAGCCAGGTCTACATCAATCGGGTGACGAGGTCACGATTGGTCAAGACCAAGCGTATCTGGCCGGGCCGAGGGGCACTCCTGTTGGGTAACAACTCGTTCGGAAACTTCGATGAAACCGATCGGGGTCAGCGAGCATCCAACGATCTGTCAGGGACGAGTGCTACAACAGACTCGCAGGGGAAGCCAACAGTACCGGGGAAAAGATGATGTCCGCCCTCGTCGTACCACTGCCAGAAGGTCTGAACCACCGAGCACTCTCGATGCTCCGCGCGGTCGTCGCCGGACGGGCGACCATCAGCTGCAGCAGCGAACCTGACCTGTTCATCGATGACGTGGCCTGCTGTGACCAGTACATGGCGCACTCACTGGCACACGCCGGCCTGATCGAACCCGTGGCCACCGGCGCGATCGGCGACCTGGTCCCGGCCAGACTGACCGAAGCCGGCGTCGCCGCATTGGCCCCAGCGGCCGCCTGACCCTTTTATTTCTCCGTTTTCTCAATAGAGCGCTGGTCTACCCGAAGTGGATGGTCGGCCGGAATCTCCACGATCACGATCCGCAACCCGTCCGGGTCCGCGATCCACATCTCCACCAGACCCCACGGTTCCCGCCGGGGCTCCCGCACGATGTCCACACCACGTTCAGTGAGCTCGCTGGCCGTGGCGGCCAGGTCCCGAACCTGCAACCAGAGCACGACGTCCGGCCCTGGCCCGGCGCTGCCCGTGCCGGACACCTCCACCAGCCCGTTACCGGCGAGGAAGACCGTTCCACCGGGGAACTCCCGGTAGATCGCCAGGCCGAGCGTGTCCCGGTAGAACCGCAACGACCGCTCCGGGTCACGCGGCCGCACAATGATCCGACTCCGCAGGAACTCCATGCCCTCCAGCATGCCCTGCCCACCCCGGTCGGCGCCGCTCCCCCGCCGGGAACGACCGGAGGCGGGGGCGGTCCACGGTGGACCGCCCCCGCTGTTCAGGTGGGCAGGGTGGCGATGGTGCCCGCACCCACCGTCCGGCCGCCCTCCCGGATGGCGAAACCCTGGCCGGGGGTCAGCGGGACCGGCCTGCCGAGGTGGACCGACATCGTGACCGAGTCGCCGGGGAGGGCGAGCGGGGTCTCGGTCAGGGTCACCGTGCCGGGAACGTCGGCCGTGCGGAAGTGGAACTGCGGGCGGTACTCGGACGTGAACCCGGTGCGCCGGCCACCCTCGCCGGCGGAGAGCAGGTACACGTGCGCGGTGAACGTCTCGTGCTCGGTGACGCTGCCGGGCACGCACAGCACCTGACCCCGCCGCACCTCGTCACGGCGGACACCGCGCAGCAGAACCGCGGCGTTGTCGCCGGCCTCGGCACGCGGCAACGACTTGCCGAACGTCTCCAGACCGGTGACCACACTGGTCCGGCCGGCGCCGAACCCCAACACCTCCACCGTGTCCCCGAGCGCGACCGTTCCGCGCTCGATCGCGCCGGTGACCACCGTTCCCCGGCCGGTGATCGTCATCGTGTTCTCCACCGGCATCAGGAACGGCAGGTCCAGGGCACGCACCGGCAACGGCACGTGCTCGTCCACCGCCGCCAGCAGGTCCCGCACGGCCTGGGTCCACCGCGGCTCCCCGCGCAGCGCCCCCAGCCCCGACACCCGCACGAACGGCACCGCCGCACCGTCGAAACCGTGGTGGGACAACAGTTCCCGCAACTCCAGCTCCACCAGGTCGAGCAGGTCAACGTCGGTCACCACGTCGGCCTTGTTCAACGCGACGATCACGTGCGGCACCCCGATCCGCCGGGCGAGCACGATGTGCTCGCGCGTCTGCGGCATCGCCCCGTCCTCGGCCGACACCACCAGGATCGCGGCGTCCAGCTGGGCGGCGCCGGTGATCATGTTCTTCACGTAGTCGGCGTGACCCGGCATGTCCACGTGCGCGTAGTGCCGCGTGGCCGTCTCGTACTCCACGTGGGCGATGTTGATCGTGATGCCCCTGGCCTGCTCCTCCGGCGCCCGGTCGATCCCCTCGAAGGCGACGTAGCTCGTGCTGTCCGGGTCGGACTCGGCCAGAACCTTCGTGATCGCGGCCGTGAGCGTGGTCTTGCCGTGGTCGACATGACCCATCGTGCCGATGTTCAGGTGCGGCTTCGTCCGTTGGAATTCCTTGCGCATCTCGTTTTCCTCTGGCCTGGCTGGAAAAGGGGGAACCGCTGGGAGGCCGACCCTCCCCGGGGGTTCCCCGGGACGCGTGTGAGGAGGGTCAGCGTCGGGATGCGGCCAGCCGATCCGCGACCGCACCCGGCAGGGCGATGCCCGCGGGTGTAGCGATCGTGGATGCCAGGAACATGGTGGTGAGGATGCCAGGTGGTCGCGGCGTCGTCATCCGGTTTTCACGACGACACTCACACGAAGAAGTGCTCGGCGTCCTGGGAGGACGAAGCGGCACCCGTGAAGTCACCCTGCACGGTCTCGACGTCGAGCCCGGCCCACCACTCGAACTGCGCCGCCGTGTCGACGTGCCCCACGATCACCGGCGTCCCCGCCTCACGCACCAGCGGCACCAACTGACGTATCGACCGCGCGAACAGCGAGGTCTCCCGCGCGACCCGGGCGACGACGGCCGCCGACATCTTCACCGCGGCGACCGACAGGTCCTCCAGGCAGGCGAGGTCTCCCCGGGTGGTGCCGAAGTTGTACAGGACAACGGAAATCCCCAAGTCCCCCAGCACTTCCAGGTTGTCCTCGGCGAGCCCGTCGTTCATACACAGGGCCTGGACCGGCATTCCCAGCCACAGTTGGTCGGCGCCGAGACCGGCCTCGGTCAGGACCTCCTGAACGCTGGACACCAGGTCGGGATCCGCAGCCACCTCGCGGCTCAACTCCACGTACAGCCTGGGTAAACCGCCGTCGAACCGGTCAGCCCATGACCTGAGTTGTTCGCAGGCCCTGGTCAGCAGCCAGCGGCCGATCGGCAGTGCCAGGCCGGTCTCGGCGAGGATCTCCTGGCAGCGTTCGTGGTCGAGGCGTCCGTGCTCCGGGTGGTCCCAGCGCAGGAGTGCCTGGACCGCGTCCACCGCGCGGCCGTTGACCGCGACGAGTGGCTGGTACTCCAGTTCCAGTTCGCCGTTCTCCCACGCTCCGGGCAGTGAACTGGCCAGGGAGAAGCGGGCGCGGTCGCGTTCGTTGGCCTCCAGGTCGACCATGCCCCACTGGCGGCGGCCCGTCGTCTTGAGCCGTTGGAGGGTGATGTCGGTGGCTCTCAGGACGTTGGCGGGCAGGGAGTCCCTGGGTGGGCGGTGCATGACGGCGATGCTCGCTGTCGCGGCCACGCCCTGGTCGCCGAGGTAGACCGGCTCCGCCAGGTCCTCGTTGATGCGGGCGGCCAGGTTCTCCACGCTGGGGGTGTCGGAGGTGTTCTCGACGAGGATGCCGAACTCGTCGCCGTCGAAGCGGGCGACCATCGCCTTCTCGGACCCGAACACGTCGCGAAGGCGGGCGGCCACGGTCTGGAGCAGGCGGTCCCCGACCTCTCTGCCCAGGCCGTTGTTGATCGCCCGGAAGCCGTCCAGATCCAGGTGGAACACGGTGACGTCGTCGTGCGACTGTCTTCCGCGCAGTGCCTCTTCGAGTCTGCCGATGAACCGGGGGCGGTTCACCAGGCCGGTCAGCGCGTCGTGGGTGGCCTGGAAGTGGAGTTGGTCCTCCAGCAGGTACTTGTCCGAGACGTCCTCGGCGGAGGTGACGAAGTAGCGCGCGGTCCCGTCCGGATCACGCAGGACCGAGGCTGACAGGAAGACCAGCGCCTCCTCGCCGTCCTCGCGGACCAGGCGGCGGCGTTCGCGGAACGGGATCGTGTCGTCGTCCAGCAGGACCTGGTAGCGCATCTTCAGGTACGTGGCGTCCTCGGGATGGAACATGTCCTCCAGGCGCGCCGTGGGCACCTTCTCCCGGTCCCGGCCGAGGATCTTGGTCAGCGCCCGGTTGGACCTGATCAGCGTCCCCTCCAGGTCGCTGATGGCCATGCCGGTCGACGACTTGGTGAAGATCTCCTCGAACCGGGCCTCGCTGTCCGACAGCGCGCGCTCGGCGTTCTCCCTGGCCTGGACCAGTGCCCTGGTCAGGTCCTCCTGCTCGTCGTAGAGCTTGCGCCGCAACCCCTCGCTGAAGCCGCGCGCCATCGAGCTGAACAGGCGCACGAGTCTGTCGGCCGTGTCGCCCCTGCCGTCGAGCTCAGGTAAGTGAGGCATGCCCGTACCCAGTACCTTGATCGACATCTCGAAACACTCGGAACTGACCAAGCCCAGTTCCACCAGTCGTTCCGCGACTGCCGTCGCCGGTTGTTCGTCGAACGGCTCGGCCGTGACGGTGCGCACGAGAACATCGAGCGCTGCCCCTAGCTCGCGCTCGATCGCGTCCCTGGACCTCGCGATGTAGATGACCTGAGCCAGCGCACCCGCCCAATCGCCGACCAACTCAGGTCGATCCACCGGAGCCGTCCATAGACCATGTCATCGGGATTCTCGTCGTCCTTGTCCGGTGAGCCGCGGGTTGACGCTACCAGCCCGGTTGTCACGCTCTCTGCACCCAAACGGTGTGCACCTGCACCCGCAGATGCACACCCTATGTGGTCGGCGCTGGGCCAAACGGGTGAACTACCGACGGTTACGGCGTCGCGGTTAACGGAAACACCGGAAATAGCGATTACTGCCCGACGCAGATCGCCGAATTGACGATACGCCAATAATCCTTACGGCTCAATCGCCCACGATGTGTTCCGGCCGGACCGGCACTCTGGTCAGCGCCTTTCCGGTCGCCGCCCGGATCGCCGCCACGATCGCCGGGGTCGAGGACAGCGTCGGCGGCTCCCCCACCCCGCGCAGCCCGTAGGGCGCGTGCGGGTCGGCCCGCTCCAGCACGTCGATCGGCATCGGCGGCATGTCCAACACGGTCGGTATCAGGTAGTCGGTGAACGACGGGTTCCGCACGACACCGCCGACCACCTGGATCTCCTCCATCACCGCCAGCCCCAGCCCCTGCGCCGACCCGCCCTGGATCTGGCCCACCACCGCGTCCGGGTTCATCGCCCGGCCAACGTCCTGCGCGCACGCCAGCTCCACCACCCGCACCAGACCCAGCTCCACGTCCACGTCGACCACCGCGCGGTGCGCCGCGAACGCGTACTGGACGTGCGCGAAACCCTGACCCGTCACCGGGTCCAGCGCCTCGGTCGGCCGGTGGCGCCACTCCACGGTGTGCTCGACCACCGCCTCACCGAGGACCTCCACGAGGTCGGCGAGCACGACGCCGGCGCCGTCGACGACCTTCCCACCGGCCAGGCCGGCCGCCGCGCCGCCGGCCAGCGCCAGCACGTCGGCCCGGACCCGCTCGCACGCCGCCCGCACCGCCCCGCCGGTCACGTAGCTCTGCCGCGACGCCGAGCTGGAGCCGGCGCTGCCGACGGCCGTGTCCGAGGGCAGGATCACCACCCGCGCCACTCCCAGCTCCGTCCGCGCGATCTGCGCCTTGAGCGTCACCAGGCCCTGGCCGACCTCGGCGGCCGCGGTGTGCACCGACACCACCGGCTCGCCGCCGGTGACCTCCAGGCGCACCCGCGCGGTCGAGTAGTCGTCGAAGCCCTCGGAGAAGGCGACGTTCTTGATCCCGACGCCGTACCCGACCCCGCGCACCACGCCCTCGCCGTGGGTTGTGTTCGACACCCCGCCGGGCAGCTCGCGCAGGTCGAACGTCGCGCCGCGCTCGGGCGGCAGCGGCCGGTCACGCACCAGCGCCAGCAGCTCGCCGACCGGGGCGGCGGAGTCAACGACCTGGCCGGTGGGCATCACCGAGCCCTGCTCGACGGCGTTGCGCACCCGCACGTCCACCGGCGACATGCCAAGCGCCTGCGCCAGTTTGTCCATCTGGGACTCGTAGGCGAAGCACGCCTGGACCGCGCCGAAGCCGCGCATCGCACCGCACGGCGGGTTGTTGGTGTAGACGCCGTAGCAGTCGATCTCGACGGTCGGCGCCTGGTAGGGCCCGGCGCCCAGGGTCGCGGCGTTGCCGGTGACCGCGGCGGTGGTCGACGCGTAGGCGCCGCCGTCGAGGATCATCGACGCGCGCACGTACACCAGGTCGCCGTCGCGGGTGGCGCCGTGCTCGTAGCGCAGCACGGCCGGGTGGCGGTGCACGTGGCCGAAGAACGACTCCTCGCGGCCGTAGACGATCTTCACGGGTTTGCCGGTCCGCAGCGCCAGCAGGCACGCGTGGACCTGCATCGACAGGTCCTCGCGCGCGCCGAACGCGCCGCCGACCCCGGCCAGGTGCAGCCGCACCTTCTCCTCGTCCATGCCCAGCGCGCGGGCGATCTGACGGCGGTCGGCGTGCAGCCACTGGGTGGCGATGTAGAGGTCGAGGCCGCCGTCCTCGGCCGGCACGGCCATCCCGGACTCCGGGCCGAGGAACGCCTGGTCCTGCATGCCGACGGTGTACTCGCCGGTGACCACGACGTCGGCGGTCAGCGGGCCGGAACCGTGGCGGATCCTGGCGTGGCGCACCAGGTTCCCGCCGGGGTTGTGCGGGTGCAGCACCGGTGCGTCGGCGCGCAGCGCGGCGGCCGCGTCGGTCACCGGGTCGAGCACCTCGTAGTCGACGCGGACCCTGGCGGCGGCGCGGCGGGCGGTCTCCGGGTGGTCGGCGGCCACGATCGCGATCGGTTCGCCCTGGTAGCGCACGACGTCGGCGGCCAGCACGGGCTGGTCGGGGTGTTCGAGGCCATAGATGTTCTCGCCGGGGACGTCCTCGTGGGTGAGCACCGCGTACACGCCGGGCACGGCGAGCGCGGCACTCGTGTCCAGGCCACGGATCCGCGCGTGCGGGTGCGGGCTGCGCAGCGTCGCCCCCCACAGCATGTCCTCGTGCCACAGGTCCGAGGAGTACGCGAACTCGCCGCGCACCTTGAGGTTCGCGTCCGGGCGCTGCGGGCTGTCGCCAACGCCGCCGGTGCCGGTGGAGGTCAACCCGCCCTGGCGGGTGGGGGCGCTCACCGGTCCACCGCCGCGAGCAGCCGGGCGCTCTCCCGGCGCAGGTTCGCCGCCACGTCCACGTCGGACACGTTCAGGGCGGTGTCCTCGCGCACGACCGGCCGGCCGCCGGCCAGCAGCAGCGCCAGGGGCGGCAGGGCACCGAACACCAGCGCGGCCACCGGGTCGGCGATGCCGGCGTGTTCGACGCCGTCGAGCCGCCAGACAGCGAGGTCGGCGAGCTTGCCGGGTTCCAGCGAGCCGAGTTCGTCGTCCCGGCCCAGGCAGCGCGCGCCGCCGAGGGTGGCCAGGCGCAGCGCGCCCCGGGCGGTCAGCGCGGCCGGACCGCCGCGCAGCCGGGCGAGGTAGGTGGCCTGGCGCAGTTCGACGCCCAGGCCGCCGTCCTCGTTGGAGGCGGCGCCGTCGACGCCCAGGCCGACCGGGGCACCGGCGCCGATCAGGTCGGCGATCCGGGCGATGCCGGTGCCCAGGCGGCCGTTGGAGGTGGGGCAGTGCGCCACGCCGGTGCCGGTGGCGCCGAGGCGGGCGACGGCGTCGTCGGACAGGTGCACGCCGTGCGCGAGCCACACGTCCTCGCCGAGCCAGCCGGTGCGTTCGGCGTACTCGACGGGCGTGCAGCCGTGTTCGGCCTGGCACTGGTCCTGCTCGTCGACGGTCTCGGCGAGGTGGGTGTGCAGCCGGACTCCCTTGTCCCGCGCCAGTTCCGCGGCCAGCCGCATCAGGTCGGTGGACACCGAGAACGGCGAGCACGGCCCGACGGCGACCCGGGTGAACGCCTGGGGCGACGGGTCGTGGTGGGTGTCGATGGCCTCAGCGGTGGCGGCCAGCGCCGTGTCGGTGTCCTCGATGACCGAGTCCGGCGGCAGGCCGCCGTGGGACTCGCCCCGGTCCATCGAGCCGCGCACCAGGTGCATCCGGGTGCCGACGGTGGCGGCGGCGTCGATCACGGCGGCGGCCAGGTCACCGCCGTGGCGCGGGTAGACGTAGTGGTGGTCGGCAACGGTGGTGCAGCCGGTCCTCGCCAGCCGCAGCACTCCGGCGACGGCGGCGGCGTGGGTGACCTTCTCGTCCAGGCCGGCCCACACCGGGTACAGCTCGGTGAGCCACTGGAACAGGGTGGCCTGCTGGGCCATGCCGCGCGTGGCCCACTGGTACAGGTGGTGGTGGGTGTTCACCAGGCCGGGCGTGACCAGGCACCCGGTGCCGTCGACCCGCTCGTCGACCGGGCCGTCGGGGGCGGGCCCGGCGCCCACGGACTCGATGAGCCCGTCGTTGGTGACGACGTGACCGGACGGGTACTCGCCCCCGGTGACGGTGACGATGGCGGCGTTCTCGATGACGATCCTCACCGCTGGACCCCCTTGGCCGCCAACCGGACCGCGTCCAGGATCTTCTCGTAACCCGTGCAGCGGCACAGGTTTCCGGCCAGCGCCTCGCGGATCTCGGCGTCGGTGGCGTCCGGGGAGCGGTGCACCAACTCGTGCGCGGCGACGATCAGACCCGGCGTGCAGAACCCGCACTGCACCGCGCCGGTGCGCACGAACGCCTCCTGCACCGGGTCCAGCTCGTCCTCGGTGCCCAGGCCCTCGACCGTGCGCACCGACCGGCCCTCGGCCTGGCCGGCGGCGACCAGGCACGCGCACACCGGGGTGTCGTCCAGGTACACCGTGCACGAGCCGCACTCGCCCTGTTCGCACGCGTTCTTCGACCCCGGCAGGCCCAGCCGCTCGCGCAGCACGTAGAGCAGACTCTCCCCCGGCCACACGTCGTCGGCGGTGTGCCGCTCGCCGTTGATCTCGATGTTGACCCGCACCCGCTACCTCACCCTCACGTCCTGCCAGGCCCAACGCAGCGTGCGCCGGGCGAGAACCGACAACGCGCGCCGGCGGTAGGCCGCGCTGCCGCGCACGTCGTCGATCGGGGTCGCGGCGGCCGCGACCAGTTCGCCGAACTCCCTGGCCACCTCGTCGGTCAGTGCCGGCGGGTCGTCCCAGGGCAGAACCTCCGCGGCGAAGTCCTCGGCCGCCGCCGCGCGCAGCGGGGTCGGGCCGGCCGACCCGATCCCGGTGCCGACCCGGCGCGTGCCGGTGTCCAGCGCGAGGCCGAACGAGCAGACCGCGATGACCATCGCGTTGCGCGTGCCGACCTTCGCGAACTGCTGCGGCCCGGCCGCGCTCGGCACGGTGACCGCCGTGACCAGCTCGTCGGCGGCGAGCACGGATCGCTTGGGGCCCAGGAAGAACTCGTCGGCCGGCACCGTGCGCACGCCCCGCACCGAGGCCAGCTCGACGGTGGCGCCGGTGGCCAGCAGCGGCGGGTGCGCGTCCCCGGCCGGGGACGCCGAGCCGAGGTTGCCGCCGACGCCGCCCCGGTTGCGGATCTGCGGCGAGCCGACGGTGCGCGCGGCCATCGCCAGGCCCGGCAGCAGGTCGCCGAGTTCGCCGACGATCCGCGCGTAGGGCACGGTCGCGCCAAGGCGCACGTGGCCGTCGTCGGTGCGCCAGCCGGACAGTTCGGCCACCCGGCCCAGGTCGAGCAGGGCCGGCGGGCGGCGTTTGTCGAAGTTCAGCTCGACCATGACGTCGGTGCCGCCGGCGATCGGGACGGCCTCGGGGGTCGCCGCCTTCATCGCGAGCGCCTCGTCGAGCGAGCCTGGCCTCAGGAAGTCCACGCGATCACCACCACGCCAGACCGGGATCCGGTGCGCCGTCCCGGATCACCTCGCCCTCGATCAACCCGTACGGCCGGTCCGCCGCGAAGAACACCTCGCCGGGGTTGTCCAGGTCGAACGGGCTCAGGTCGACCAGGAAGTGGTGCTTGTTCGGCAGCGAGAGCCGTATCTGCGCCAGGTCGGGCTGGCCGCGCAGCACCCGCTCGCCCATGGCGTGCAGGGTCTGCTGCAGCGAACGGGAGTGGGTGTCGGCGAAGGCCTCCAGCAGCGCGCCACGGGCGAGGCCGAACGACTCGGCCCAGTTCGCGGTGTCCGTGGCGTGGCGCCAGCGGGCGGTCACGGCGGTGGCGAGGATCCGGTCGGTCGCCTCGGGCAGGGTGGTGAACCGGTCGCGGTGGAAGCCGTGGAACTCCGAGCCGGTGGTGTTCATGACGGTCAGGTCGGTCAGACCGGACACGACCCACGCGGTGGTGCCGTCGTAGGTGACGGTCGCGGTGCGGACGCCGGCCGCCCTGGCGAACGAGTGGTGCGCCGGCTGGCCGTCGACGGTGATCCGCTCCCAGCGGTAGCGCTCCAGGTGGACCCGGGCCCTGGTGATCGTCGGGGTGGTGTCGACGAAGTGGCGCGCCAGCCGCAGCCCGAACTCCTCCGGCTCGCCGACGCCGTCGCGGGCGAACGCGTACACGGTGTTCTTCTGTGTGTCGGTCGGCAGGACGCCGCTGTTGTCGCCGGTGAGGTGGGTGGCGTCCAGGTCTCCGGCGAGCGCGGTGCTGACGTTGAGGTCGGTGACCGTGTGGCCGGCCTCGGCCCGGTCGACGCGCACCAGCCGCACCTCGGCCTTGCCGTACTGGTTGTCGCCAAGGCGTAGGTCCATCTCAGCTCCCTCGGTACGTGCTGTACCCGAACGGGCTGATCAGCAACGGGACATGGTAGTGCTCGGCCGGGTCGGTGATCCGGAAGGCGACGACCACCTCCGGGTAGAACGACTCCTGGCCGAAGTGGTCGCCGGTCGAGAAGACCAGCCGGTACACGCCGGGGGCGTCCACGCCCCAGCCGGACAGCCGGCCGTCGGCGTCGGTGCGGCCCTCGGCGACGGCCGTCCAGCCGTCGCCGGTACGGGCCTGCAGGCGCACCGGGACACCGGGTGCCGGGCGGCCGGCACTCGTGTCGAGCACATGGGTGGACAGACTCACGTCGCGAACGCCTTCCCCAGTCGCAGATCCACGATCCTGCCGAGTTCGGCGCGCACGACCTCCCGCTCGGTGTCCCGGTCGTTGCCCAGCCGCTCCCGCAGTCTGGACAGGATCGTCGCCGAGGACAGTCCTGTCGCGCAGATCAGGAAAACGTGGCCGAACCGTTCCTCGTAGGCGAGGTTGCCGGCCACCAGATCGTCGGCCGAGCCGGTGACACCGGACTGTTCGGCACGCGACCACCCGGCCTCGCGGGCGTCCCCGGCGGCCCGCTCGCCGATCCTGGGGTGGGCGGCCATGGCCTGCTCCACGTCGCCCCAGGACAGCCGCGCGAGCACCGTCGAGGAGACTTCGCGCAGCTCAGCGAGGTCGCGGTAGGGGCGGCGGGCGAGGATCTCGTCGGCCCAGCGACGGGCGGCGCAGCAGGCCAGCAGCTCCCGCTCGGCCGGGCCCGGCTCAGCGTGGTTGAGCCGGGCCAGCCCCGTGTCGTCGGACATCCATGGAACTGTACTTATTCGTTCAGCGATTCGCCGCCCCGACGCTGGAGTCCTGCTCAACCCGTTCGAACCGCACGCGGCTGAGCCAGCCGGGCAGATCGCTGAGCACGTACAACTCGCCGTTGGCGTCCGGCGCGATGGCCGTCGGCTGGATCGGCAGGGTGCCCACGACCGCGCTCTCGTAGCCGTTGTGCTTGGGGCGTACGGCGAAGGCGGTGGTCGAGCAGTAGTCCGAGGCGAGGTAGACGCCGCGTGCCTCGGGGGTCTGGCTGCCCCGGTAGACGACACCGCCGGTGATCGAGCAGTTGCCGTCGAGGTGGTCGTACTCGAAGACCGGGTCGACGTAGCGCTGGCCGTCGCGGCACTGGGCCTCGTCGAACACCGTGGTGCCCTCGCGGCAGGACCAGCCGAGGTTGGCGCCGCTCTGCCACTGGCGGACGTGGTTGACCTCCTCCAGCCAGCCCTGGCCGACGTCGCCGATCCACAGCGAGTTGTCGGCGGGGTCGATGGAGAAGCGCCACGCGTTGCGCACGCCGTAGACCCAGATCTCGGGCAGCGCGCCGGGGGTGTTGGCGAAGGGGTTGTCGTGCGGGATGCAGTAGGGCTTGGACCCGCACGGGCCGCCGACGTCGATGCGCACGATCTTGCCGAGCAGGGTGGTCAGGTCCTGGCCGGTGTCGAACGGGTCGTTGGCGTAGCCGCCGTCACCGAGTGACCAGTACAGGTAGCGGTCGATGCCGAAGGCGACCTGCCCGCCGTTGTGGTTGCCGTACTGGGAGTGGTCCTGGGTGAGCAGGATCTGTTCGCGGTCCGGCGCGGTGATCGGCATCCGGGACAGGGTGAGCCGGCCGTCGGGCAGGGCGGTGTAGGAGACGTAGAGCATGCCGGTGCGCGCGAAGTCGGGCGCCGGGGTGAGGCCGAGCAGGCCGCGTTCGTTGTCCGACGGGTCGATCCTGTCGGTGAGGTCGAGGATCGGGTCGGCGGCCAGTCCGGTGTCGGGGTGGTAGACGCGGACGGTGCCCCGTTTCTCGGCGATCAGCAGCCGGCCGTCGGGCAGGCCGGTGAGGGCGATCGGGCGTTGTAAGCCGAAGGCGACCTGTTCGTTGACCACGGTCAGCTCGGACAGTGACGCCACCGGGCCGGTGGTTGCGGTGGTGTCGGTGGTGGTGTCGCTGGCCTGGGCGGCCGGCAGCAGTGGGGCGGAGAGGGTGAGCACGAGCAGAGGGGCCAGCAGGGCCACCTGGCGACGGCGCCGTCGCGACATGGAGGGCTCCTAAGGGGGTCGCGAGAACTGGGAGCGCTCCCAACGGTACCCGGGAGATCGCCGGTTCCATCCCGCCAATCGGCGGCTTTTCGGGCCGATCGGGGCCCGCGTGTTGACAAGGACGGCATCGCGTGGCCACGATCGGTGGCGAAAACTGGGAGCGCTCCCAGATTCTCGTGGTCGTCATCGTCGTCACCACGGAAAGGACCCTGCCGTGTCTCGCCCGTTCCGTCGTCGCGCGGCCAGATCCGTCGCCGCCGGCACCGCCGCGCTCGTCGCCGCCACCCTGTTCCCCTCCGCCGCCGCCGCGCAGCCACCCGAACTGATCGACAACGGCACCTTCGACTCCGGCACCGCACCCTGGTGGTGGACCGACAACGCGCCGGCCTCGGTCGTCGACGGCCAACTCTGCGCCCAGATCGCCGGCGGCACCGTGAACCCGTGGGACGCCATCGTCGGCCAGAACGACCTGGCCCTGCAGGCCGGCGAGACCTACGAGCTGACCTTCGACGCCTCGGCGTCGGCCCCCGTCGGCGTGCTCGCCAAGGTGCAGCTCCAGGTCGACCCGTGGACCGAACGGCTCTCGGCGCCCACCATCCTGGACACCGCGCCGCAGACGTTCAGCTACACCTTCACCGCCGACACCGACAGCGCCGCCGACCAAGTGGCCTTCCAGGTCGGCGGCTCAGCCCAGCCGTGGACCTTCTGCCTGGACAACGTCTCCCTCACCGGCGGCGCCGAACCACCGGTCTACGAACCGGACACCGGACCACGGGTGCGGGTCAACCAGGTCGGCTACCTGCCCGACGGCCCGAAGAACGCCACCGTGGTCACCGAGTCCACCCAGCCGCTGGCCTGGACCCTGGCCAACGCGTCCGGCACGGCCGTGGCCACCGGGCAGACCACCCCGCGCGGCGTCGACCCGGCCTCGGGCCAGAACACACACAGCGTCGACTTCTCCCGCGTCACCGCCGAAGGCACCGGCTACACGCTCAGTGCCGACGGCGAGACCAGCTACCCGTTCGCCATCGGCGACGTCTACGCCGACCTGCGCTCGGACTCGTTGCAGTTCTTCTACATCCAGCGCAGCGGCCTCCCGATCGACGGCGCGCTCGTCGGCCAGGAGTACGCCCGCCCCGCCGGCCACCTCGGCGTCGCGCCCAACCAGGGCGACACCGACGTGCCGTGCCAGGCCGGGGTCTGCGACCACCGGCTCGACGTGCGCGGCGGCTGGTACGACGCCGGTGACCACGGCAAGTACGTCGTGAACGGCGGCCTCGCCACCTACCAGCTGCTCAGCACCTTCGAGCGGACCCGGACCGCGCCCAGCGCCACCCCGGGCGCCCTGGGCGACAGCACGCTGCGCGTGCCCGAACGCGGCAACCGGGTGCCCGACATCCTCGACGAGGCCCGCTGGGAGCTGGAGTTCCTGCTGCGTATGCAGGTTCCGGCCGGCCAACCACTGGCCGGCATGGCCCACCACAAGATCCACGACGCCGCGTGGACCGGCCTGCCGCTGGCCCCCGAGGACGACCCGCAGCCGCGTGAGCTGCACGCGCCATCGACCGCCGCGACGCTGAACCTGGCCGCCACCGCCGCCCAGTGCGGCCGGCTGTACCGGGGCTTCGACGCCACGTTCGCCAGCCGCTGCCTGAGCGCCGCGCGGACCGCCTACACCGCCGCGAAGGCCAACCCGGCCCGCTACGCCGACCCGGCCGACGGCATCGGCGGCGGCGCCTACAGCGACAACGACGTGACCGACGAGTTCTACTGGGCCGCCGCCGAGCTGTACCTGACCACCGGCGAACAGCGCTACCTGGCCGACCTCACCGCGTCCCCGCACCACACCGGCGAGGTGTTCGAGCCCAACGGGTTCAGCTGGCCATCGACCGCCGCGCTCGCCAAGCTGGACCTGGCGACCGTGCCGAGCCGGCTGTCCTGGTTCAAGCGGCTGATGATGGCCAGGGACGTGGTGTCGGCGGCCGACGAGTACCTGGCGACCATCGCCGGCCAGGCCTACGGGGTGCCGATCCCCGGCGCGGCCGACAGCTACTTCTGGGGCGGCAACGGCAACATCATCAACAACACGGTGGTGCTGGCGACCGCGTTCGACCTGACCGGTGACCGCCGCTACCGGGCGGGGGCGTTGCAGGGCATGGACTACGTGTTCGGCCGCAACGCGCTCAACCACTCCTACGTCACCGACTGGGGAACGAAGACGCCGCAGAACCAGCACAGCCGGATCTTCGGCCGCCAGCTCGACCCGAACTCGCCCAACCCGCCGTCCGGCTCACTGGCCGGCGGCGCGAACTCCGCTCTGGAGGACCCGTTCGCCGCCGACCTGCTGGACGGCTGCGCGCCACAGTTCTGCTACGTGGACGACATCCAGTCGTACTCGACGAACGAGGTGGCGATCAACTGGAACTCCGCCCTCGCCTGGATCTCGTCGTTCCTCGACGACCAGGCCTGAGGCCGGTGCCCCGGTCGGCGCATCGTCGCGCCGGCCGGGGCACCGCCCGTCAGTCCAGTACCGCCAGCGCGTCGATCTCCACCAGGAAACCGGCCGGGAGTCCCACGTAGACGGTCGTGCGGGCGGGGTAGGGCTCGGGCAGGAACGCCGCGTAGGCCTCGTTCAGCTCGGCGAAGTGCGCGGTGTCGGTGAGGTAGACGCGCAGCATCACCACGTCCTCGAAGCTGGCGCCGCCGGCCTCCAGGATCGCCGCGACGTTGGTCAGGCACTGGACGGTCTGCTCGGCGACCGTGGTGCCGACCACCTCGCCGCTGGCCGGGTCGAGCGCCACCTGCCCGGCGACCTGCAGGATGTTGCCCTTGCGGATGCCGTGGCTCAACGGCACCGAGATCCGCCGGTCCTCCGGCAGCGAGATCACGCTCTTGGTCACTGCGTCTCCTTGTCCTGACAGCCGTCCTGGTTACCGTTCTGGTACCCACACTCCGCCGACGCCCGGTCCGCGGCGGCACGCAGCGCCGGGACGAGGGCCAGCAGCCCGTCGCGGTCGAGCAGCACCACCGGCACCGACAGCGACAGCGCGGCGAGCACCTCGCCGCGCGCGCCGCGCACGGGGGCGGCCAGACAGTGGATGAAGTCCTCGTGCTCGGTGTCGTCCACCGCGAAACCCCGCGAGCGCACGGTCGCCAGCTCGGTGAGGAAGGCGGGCGCGCCGGTGATGGTGGCGGCGGTGAACCGGTGGTAGTCCAGGCCCTCGGCGATCCGGCGACGTTCCTCGTCGGGCAGCGCGGCCAGCAGGACCTTGGCCACGGCGGTGCAGTGCAGCGGGGCGCGCCGGCCGATGCGCGAGTACATCCGCACGTTGTGCCGGGACTCGTACTTGTCGATGTAGATCACCTCACCGTCCTCATAGGACGCGAGGTGGACGGTGTGTCCGGTGGCGGCGTTGAGTTCCCTGGCCGCCGGCTCGACCGCGCGGCGCACGTCGCGTTCGTCCAGGGCCCGGAAGGCCAGGTCGAACAGCGACGGGCCGAGCCGGTAGTGGCGCGCGTCGGCGCGCTGCACGAACCGGCGCGCCTCCAGCGTGCGCAGCAGCCGCAGCACGGTCGACTTGTGCACCCCGACCCGCACGGCGAGCTGGTCGAGGTTCTTGGGGCCGTCGGCCAGTTCGTCGAGCAGGGCCAACGCCCGGTCCAGGCTCTGGCTCACCGGATGTGGGCCGCCGCCCACTGCGCGTCGTCGGCGGCCAGCAGGCGCTCGACGGTGTCCGCCGGCAGGGGCCCGCAGACGTCGTCGCGGGTGCGCAGCACGGCGGCGGCCTGCAGGTGGCCGGCGCGCAGCCGGTGGCCGGGGCCGGCGGTGCCGTGCAGGGTGGCGGCGAGGAACCCGGCGGCGAACGCGTCGCCCGCGCCGACCTCCTCCACCACGTCCACCCGCAGCGCGGGCGTGAACACCTCGGGCCGGTCCTCGCCGGTGGCCGGGTCGCGTTCGATCAGCGTCGCGCCGTCGGCGGCCTGCTTGACCACGAGCGTGGCGGGTTCGGGCAGCAGGGCGCGGATCGCGGCCGGGCCGTCGGTGCCCCAGACGGTGGCCGCCTCGTCGGCGCCGACCAGCACGATGTCGGCGGCGGCGGCCAGCTCACGCAGCACGTCGGGGTCGCGGCCGGGCCACAGCGCCGGGCGCCAGTTGAGGTCGAAGGACAGCAGGTGGGTCCGTGGGAGCGCGAACAGCTCGCGCATCAACGCCAGGCAGGAGTCCGACAGGGCGGGCGTGATGCCGCTGGTGTGGACCAGCCGCACGCCGTCCAGCGGCAGCTTCGGCAGCAGGTCAGGGCCCAGCGCGGAGGCGGCCGAGCCGCGCCGGTAGTAGCGCACCGGGCTGCCGTCGGACTCCTTGACGTAGAGGCCGGTCGGCCGGTCGGGGTCGACCAGCACGCCGGAGACGTCCACGCCGTAGCCGCCGACGAAGGCGGTGACCGCGCGGCCGAACGCGTCGTCGCCGACGGCGCTGACCCAGGCCGACGGCACGCCGAGGCCGGCCAGGTGGCAGGCCACGTTGGACTCGGCGCCGCCGACGGTCCGTGACCAGGTGCGAACGGACTCGGGCGGACCGTCCTGCGCCGGCACGAACAGCGCCATGGACTCGCCCAGACAGAGCACCTCCACGCCGCTGACCTCCTCGGACTCGCGTTGACTGGTCGGGCAACGAGATGCTACACACCAGTGCGGCACATAGCGCAATAGCCGTTGCATATGACGCAATAGGAGCCTCATGGCCGGGCAGCTGGACCGAGACGCCGTCGCCGCGATCCGCGACGAACCCGTCGACCACCGCTTCAAGGGCATGCCGGACCTGCCGCCGGGCACGACCATCGGCGACCTGGTCACCGAGCGGCGCGAGCTGGCCACCGGCGGTTTCGTCCTGCCGCTGATGACGCTGGACGCCGGTGCGCTGGAACACAACCTCGCCACGTTCGCCGGCTGGTGCGCCGCCCACGGCCTCGCACACGCCCCGCACGGCAAGACCACGATGGCCCCGCAGCTGTTCGCCCGGCAGTTCGACCACGGCGCCTGGGGCCAGACCTGCGCGAACCTGAGCCAGCTGCGGGTCTACCGGGCCTTCGGCGTCGACCAGGTCCTGCTGGCCAACCAGCTGGTCGACCCCGCCGGGCTGGCCTGGCTGGGCAGGGAACTCGACCGCGACCCGTCATTCGGGTTCCGCTGCTGGGTGGACTCGGTGCGCGGCGTCGAGCTGATGACCGAGGGCCTGCGCGGCACCCGCCGGCCGGTGGACGTGCTGGTGGAACAGGGTGTCCCCGGCGGGCGGACCGGCGTGCGGGACCTGGCCGAGGGGGTGGCGGTCGCCGAGGCGGTGGCCGCGAGCCCGGCGCTGCGGCTGGTCGGCGTCGGCGGCTACGAGGGCCCGGTCACCCACGACACCACCGCCGAGGCGCTGGGCCGGGTGCACGCGTGGCTGGACGGACTGCGCACGCTGACCGGGGAACTGGCCGGGCGGGGACACTTCGACGGCGTGGCCGAGGTGATCGTCACCGCCGGCGGCAGCGCCTACTTCGACCAGGTGGCGCAGGTGTTCGCCGGGCCGTGGCCCGGCGGGCTGCCGGTGCTGCCGGTGGTGCGCAGCGGCGCCTACGTCACCCACGACGCCGGCACCTACCGCCGCCAGTCGCCGCTGGGCGAGTCACCCCGGATCAGCGACGCGGCGCCGCTGCGGCCGGCCGTGCGGATCTGGGCGGAGGTCACCTCCGCGCCGGAGCCGGGGCTGGCGCTGCTCACCGCCGGACGCCGGGACGTACCGTTCGACTCCGACCTGCCCAACCCGGAGGTGGTCCGGCGGCGCGGCGCCACGACCGAGGAGCCGCTGACCGCGACCGTGTTCAAGGTCAACGACCAGCACGCCTACGTCCGGCACGACTCGCTGGCGGTCGGCGACCGGGTCGGTCTCGGCATCTCCCACCCGTGTACGGCGTTCGACAAGTGGACGCTGATCCCGGTGGTCGACGACGGCATGGTCGTCGACCTCGTCCGCACCTACTTCTGATCAGTATCAAGGAGAACGATGGACCTGCTCGCCGAACTGACCGCCCGCCGCACGCTGTGCATCATCCGCGCGCCGGCCATCCCGGACCCGGTCGGGCTCGCCGGGACCCTGGTCGGGGCCGGCCTGCCGATCGTCGAGTTCGCGCTGACCACACCGGACGCCCCCCGGCTCATCGAGCAGGCGTCCACAGTGGACGGAATCGTGATCGGTGCCGGCACGGTCATGTCCGCCCAGGACGCCCGGGACGCGATCTCGGCAGGGGCGTCGTTCCTGCTCACCCCGGGCCTGCGCCCGGAGGTCGCCGCCGAGGCGGTCCGGCAGAAGGTGCCGGTGGTGCTCGGCGCGATGACCCCGACCGAGGTCGCCGCCGCCGTGGACCTCGGTGCGACCGCGGTCAAGGTGTTCCCGGCCGCGCGACTGGGCCCGGCCTACTTCAGCGACCTGCACGGCCCGTACCCGGACGTTCCGCTGGTCGCCACCGGCGGGGTCACCACCGGGAACGCGGCGAGCTACCTGGCCGCCGGGGCGCTCGCGGTCTGCGCCGGCAGCGGGGTCGTCGGTGCCGCGCTGGCCGCCGAGTCCCGGCTGGCCGAGATCGGCGAGCGGGCCAGGGAGTTCGTCGCGGCGGTGGCCGAGGCAGGCTGACGACATTGGTTTAGACCTTGTGCGGACCCCTTGTGGCGCCTAGCATCCGAAGTGTCCGGAGCGTCGCGGCTGCTGGGGGTCCGATGAGGTTTCGCCATGCCTGCGCCACCGTCCTGGTCGTCACCGTCGTTGCCGCGTGCGCGCCGCCGCAGGCGGACAACACCGGTGATCAGGGCGGCGGGGAGACCACCGGCGAGCTGACCGTGTGGCTGTTCCAGGAGGCCAGCAACGGTCCGAAGGAGGCGGTGGTCGACCGGGCCGTCGCCGAGTTCGAGCAGGCGCACGAGGGCGTCACGGTCAACGTCGAGTACCTGCCGGTCGACGGCCGCGCCCCCCGGTTCAACGGCGCGTTCAACGACCCGGCGAGCGCCCCGGACGTCGCCGAGTTCGGCAACACCGACCTCGCCGGCTACGCCGCGTCCAACGGCTTCGCCGACCTCACCGCCGACCTCGACGCCTGGGACGAGGGCGCCGACCTGGTGCCCGACGTGCTGGACACCGCCACGATCGACGACAAGGTCTACGGCGTGCCGTGGTTCACCGGCACCCGCGCGCTCTACTACCGCACCGACGTGTTCACCGAGCTGGGGCTCGAGCCGCCGGCCACGCTCGCCGAGCTGACCGAGACGGCGCGCGCGATCCGCGCGGCGAAACCCGACCTGTACGGGATCGCGGTCGGCGGCAAGTACCTGTTCGCCCTGCTGCCCTACGTGTGGGCCCACGGCGGCGACATCGCCGAACGAGACGGCGACGCGTGGTCGGCCACCATCGACAGCCCGGCCGCGCGTGCGGGTTTCGCCCGGTACGCCGAGCTGATCACGCCGGACATCTGCCCGCCGGCCCAGTGCGCGCAGCTCACCGGCAGCCAGTCGGTGGCCGCGTTCGCCGGTGGCAAGGCGGCGATGACCATCGGCGGCGACTTCAACCGGGCCGCGGTCGACGAGGGCGCGGTCAAGGGGAAGTACGGGGTGGTCCCGCTGCCCGGCACGACCGACGGCCAGATCGCCCCCGCCTTCGCCGGCGGCAACCTGCTCGGCGTGCTGCGCTCCAGCGACCGCCGCCAGCTCGGCTGGGAGTTCGTGCGACTGTTGGGCGGCAAGGACTACCAGCGCGCCATGTACGACGCGATGGGCACCATGCCGACCTTCACCGACGTCCAGGACGGCATCGCCGGTGACGACGAGTTCCTGGTGCCGTTCATCGAGACCGTTCAGGCCGGCACGCGTTTCGTCCCGGCCACCCCGGCCTGGACCCAGATCGACGCGCAGGCCGTGCTGCCGACCGCGCTGCAACAGGTCGCCACCGGCGAGCTGGACGTGAACACGGCGACCTCGGCCGCCGCGGCCGAGATGGACGCCGCGTTCGCCGGGTGACCGGCCGCTGATGGCGCCCCCGATCACCCCTGTCGCGCCGGACGCCCGCACCCGTGCGGCGCGACAGGGGCTCCACCGAGGCGAGACCCGCTCGGCGCTGCTGTACCTGGTGCCGGCCGGGGTGGTGTTGGTCGGCCTGCTGGCCTACCCGCTCTACCAACTGGTCGTCATCTCGCTCTACGACTACGGCCAGCCGCAGGCGGCCGGCGCGGCGCCGCTGGTGTTCCTCGGCTTCGAGAACTACGTGTCGCTGCTGGGCGACCCGCGGTTCTGGGACGTGCTGGCCGCGACCGTGCTGTTCGCGGCGGTGTGTGTCGGCGGCAGCCTGCTGGTCGGCACGGCGCTGGCGGTGCTGGCCACCCGGGCGAGCCCGTGGGCGCGCAAGCTGCTGTTCCTGGCGGCGCTCGGCGCGTGGGCGACCCCGGCGATGGCCGGCTCCTACGTGTGGCTGTTCCTGTTCGACCAGGACTTCGGCCTGGTCAACGAGGTGCTCTCGACGCTGGGCCTGGCGGTGGACGGGCATTCGTGGACCTTCGGCCGGTTCTCGGCGTTCGGCCTGGTCGCCGGGGAGATCATCTGGTGCTCGTTCCCGTTCGTCATGGTGACCATGTACGCCGGTATCAGCGCGATCCCGAGGGAGGTCGTGGAGGCGGCGGCGCTGGACGGCGCGTCGGCGACCCGCACGGCGACCTCGGTCCTGCTGCCGATCCTGCGGCCGCTGATCGCGATCGCGACCGTGCAGTCGACCATCTGGGACTTCAAGGTCTTCACCCAGATCTACGTGATGACCAACGGTGGCGGGGTGGCCGGGCAGAACCTGGTGCTCAACGTGTTCGCCTACCAGGAGGCGTTCGCCGGACAGCGCTACGGCCTCGGCGCGGCGATCGGTGTGGTGATGACGGTGCTGCTGATGCTGATCACCGTGGTGTACCTGAGGATCCGCCGGTGAGGCGGCGGGCGGCGAACGCCGCGTGCGTGCTGATCGCGGCGGCGGTGGCGTTCCCGCTGTACTGGATGGTGCTGGCCGCGCTGAAGCCGCCGGGCGAGATCCAGTCGGCCGATCCGAGGCCGTGGACGCTGGCGCCGTCGCTGGACAGCTTCCGCCGGGTGCTCGACGTGCAGAACTTCGGGCTGTACTTCGTGAACAGTCTGGTGGTGGCGTTGCTGGTGGTGGCGCTGTCGCTGGTGGCGGCGTTCCTGGCTGCGGTGGCGCTGACCCGGTTCCGGTTCCGTGGCCGCACGGTGCTGCTGGTGATGTTGCTGGTGGCGCAGATGGTGCCGGTGGAGGCGCTGACGATTCCGCTGTTCTTCCTGATGCGTTCGTTCGGCGAGGTGGTGCCGGCGGTGGGGCTCAACCAGCTGGGGTCGCTGGTGTTGGTGCATCTGGCGTTCAGTCTGCCGTTCGCGATCTGGATGTTGCGCGGTTTCGTCGCGGCGGTGCCGGTGGAGCTGGAGGAGGCGGCCGCGCTGGACGGCGCGTCGCGGTTCCGGTTCACCTGGCGGGTGCTGTTCCCGCTGGTGGCGCCGGGCCTGGTGGCGGCGAGTGTGCTGTCGTTCATCCACGCGTGGAACGACTTCCTGTTCGCCAGGACGTTCCTCATCTCCGGCACCGACAACCGCACGCTTCCGTTGGGGCTGTTGGTGTTCTTCAAGCCCGAGGAGCAGGACTGGGGCGCGATCATGGCGGGTGCGACGCTGATGACGGTGCCGGTGCTGGTGTTCTTCGTCGTTGTCCAACGCCACCTGGTCTCCGGCCTGGGCGGCGCACTCAAGGGGTGACACATGTTCGAGGCCCTGCTTCCCCGCCCGGTGCGGGTGGACCCGGCGGCCGGGGTGTACCGCCTGACCGGCCTGCCGTCCCAGGTGTCGACGGTCCTGACCGTCGACCCGGTCGCCGTCCCCCGGGGTTTCCGCGTCACCATCACCCCCAGCGCGGTCACCACCGTCGCCGCCGACGCGGCCGGCGCGTACTACGCCGAAGGCGCCCTGCGCCAACTGCTGGGTCCGGACGCCTTCCGCGCCGCCGACATCCACGAGGGTGAGTGGACGTTGCCCTGCGGCCTGATCGAGGACCATCCCCGGTTCGGGTGGCGGGGGTGTCTGCTGGACGTGGCCCGGCACTTCCTGCCCAAGGCGGGGGTGCTGCGTTTCCTGGACCTGATGGCGGTCCACCGCCTCAACGTCCTGCACCTGCACCTGACCGACGACCAGGGTTGGCGCATCGAGATCCCCGCCCATCCCCGGCTCACGTCGGTGGGCGCGTGGCGGGCGGGTTCGTGGGTCGGCCGCCAACCGGACGGAACGCCCGACCACGACGGGAGACCACACGGCGGCTACTACACGACCGATGACCTGCGCGAGATCGTCGCCTACGCGGCGGCCCGGCACATCACGGTGGTGCCGGAGATCGACGTGCCCGGCCACAGCCAGGCGGCGATCGCCGCGTACCCGTGGCTGGGCGTCACCGGGGCGGAGCTGCCGGTCTGGACGGCGTGGGGTGTCAGCGAGAACATCCTCAACCCCACCGACGAGGCGGTGGAGTTCTATCGCGAGGTCCTCACCCATGTGGCGTCGGTCTTCCCCTCCCCCGTGATCTGCGTGGGCGGGGACGAGGTCCCCACCACCCAGTGGACCGCGAGCCCGGCGGTCCGCCAACGCGCCGTCGACCTGGGTCTGCCGTCCCCGGCGCACCTGCACGGCTGGTTCGTCTCCCAGTTGGTGGACCACCTGGCCACCCTGGGCCGCCGCGCCCTGGGCTGGGACGAACTCCTCGACACCGGCCCGCTGCCCCCGTCCACCATCATCGGCGCCTGGCGCGACAACGGCCGCCGAGCCATCGAGTCGGGCCGCGAGGTGGTGTTGTGCCCCGAACAACACACCTACCTCGACCACCGCCAGTCCGACCACCCCGACGAGCCGATCCCCGTCGGCTACCTACGCACCCTGGCCGACGTCTACGCCTACGAACCGGCGGCGGGGGTGCTGGGCGCCCAGGCCCAGCTGTGGACCGAACACCTCGACACCCCCCGGCGGATCGACTACGCCGCGTTCCCCCGCCTGTCAGCCTTCGCCGAGGTCGTGTGGTCCGACGGCCCCCGCTCCTACGACGAGTTCCGCCGTCGGCTGGAACGCCACCACCTTCCCCGCCTCGACGCCCTCGGAGTCGAGTACCGACCGCTGACCGGCCCCCACCCGTGGCAAACCCGCCCCGGAGTACCGGGCCGACCCAGGAACCTCACGTGAGGGGAGCACGCTGGAGATCCGCCAGTAGTGCGGTGAACTCCGTTCCAGCGCCCGAGCCGTGGGAGCGGATCTCCCGTTCGAGTTCACCGGCGACCATCAGCAGGGACGGGCGGCTTCGACGGCCCTCCCGCAACGCCTCCAGGCCCAGGGACGTCGCCTCGTCCAGGTCACCCTGCCGTGCGGCGATGACGGCCAGCGTCAGCTGCGCCTCGGCACGGCGCATGGGTGAGACCACGACACCGTCGGAGTTCACACTGCGGCGGATCACCTCATCGGCGTTGCGCCCGGCCAGCCGGTCCTCGCCGACGATGCGGTAGATGTCCATGGCGTAGAAGTCCCACTTGTCTGGGTCGACCACGAAATGGTGGTCCGGTCGGTCCGGGTACGGCAGCTGGTCCAGCAGTGCCCGACCACGTTCCAGCGCCTCATGGACCTTCTCCGGCCTCCCCATCCGCGCGTGGGCCTTCGCCTGCTGGCCGAGCAGTTGCACCGCCACCGAGCGAGTGGGCGCGGCCCGGATTCCGGCGTCTGCCACGGGAAGTACGGCACGGTGGTGACCGGTCGTGAGCTGGAACCAGGCAAGCATCTCGTGGGCCCAGCCGACGAGGCCGGGATCACCGGCCTCCTGGCCCAGCGCCAGCGCCATCCGCCGGGTCGACTCGGCGGCAACCGCGTCGCCGAGGTCGTACTCCAGGCAGCCGACCAGCAGCGCAAGCATCCCGGCGTTGGTGAGTATCTCGCGGTGCTGGGCGAGCGAGAGTCGGTTCCCGAGCAGGTCGGTGACCTTGGCCAGCCATCCCCTACCGGCGGTGATGAGCGTGCGGGCGTCCGCGTGCTGGTAGTCGCAGCACAGCTGGTCCACGGTGATGGTCAGCGCGTCGACCGTCGCGGTGTCGATGGCCGACGTGCGCACGCGGTGCAGCAGTTCCAAAGTGTCCATACCGGTCGCCGCGATCAGCTCCTCGTTCGGAGACCCGGGCGTGCTCTCGCCACCCTGCGTACGCAGGTCTTGCAGGCGACTTCGTCCCGGAAGGTCGAACCAGAGCAGATGTTGCGGCAGATGGAGGATGCGCGCGTACTTCTGTAGCGTCTCGATGTTCTGTTCCGGCCGCTTGGCGTTCTCAATCTTGCTGACCTGCGTCTGGTTCAGACCCAGCCATCGACCGAGCAGCTCCTGGTTCAACGCCTTGCCGAACAACTGGAGATGACGAGGGTGGTTACGGAACGCCTTGAAGATCTTTCCGATGTGCCGGCTCTCGAACGCCAGCCAGAACTCGTCCGTCTCGAAGAACTCGTTCCTGAGCTGAGTCGGCGGTGTCCGTAGTTGGTCACGTTGCTCCCGATGGCACCTACCGCACAGACGTGCGGTGTTGTCACCGGCCAGCATGGTTCCGCAACCAGCACAACGCCGGCCCTGGTCGGCACCTCTCCACAGTCCGGACACGCTCATCTGCCCCCGCCGATGTCGACCGATCTGGCTCTGACCAGCGTACCTGCGCCACCAGAATCCACGAACGGGTGAACGCGTCCGAACGAGCCGGGCGGCTACCAGGCGCGATGCCCGCCAGGAGATAGGTCATGCCGAACGGGACATGGCCCGTCCCGGTTTCCGACCTGACGGTGGACACCTGATATTCGTCCATCATCGAGGTCCTCCTGTGCACGAACTCTCTGCCGTCGTGGTAGCTGTAGTACTGATCCTCGCCGCCGGGCTGATCGCCGGGTTGACTGTTCGAGGCACTGCCCATGATCAGCGGATGCCGCCGAGCACACCGCAGGTCGGCCAGGCGTGGTTCACCTGGATCACCGCCCAGAACAGCGCCCACGACCACGCGGTCACCGACAACGAGGCAGTGATCGGTCGCACTTTCGGGCACGGCCAGTACCGCGCCATGTGCGACACCATGTTCCTGCCGGCCCCCATGGAGCACGCGCCTCGCCCTCGATGCCCGCTCTGCCTGATGGCCTTACGACCCAGCCACCCGAAAACAGCCAACCAAACCCTGTAGCTACCCGCGAAAGGATTTGACCTCATGCATGCGTCACTGTTCAGCCTGATTCCTGTCGACAACCCCGAACAGATTTTCGCCTGGGGGATGGAGATCATCACCTCCGAGGATCCCGAAACATCGGAAACTACCCGAAAGACAATCGTCTACATCCACAATTCGAACGACACAGGTACTCTGGCACAGCACACGTCGGCCGAGGCCGCGTGCGCGCGTTGGAGCCAGATCGTTCCCGTGGACATCGTGTGGGACTCGGATGTCTGGGCCGCCGCCTACAGGTCGTCCGTGGGATAGAGGATGCCCAAGCTCGACCGAGAGACAATTCGGCGCTGGCTGGAGGATCACGATTGGTCAGTCAAACGTCTGGCCAATGAATGCAGCGTCCTCAGCGGTGAAGAATTCCCAGAAGGGACGATGCGCAACGTGATCAATGGAATCGACCCGGTGCGACCCGGGCGCATACGCCTGATCGCGAGAGTTACCGCCAAATACGGGGATGGCCTCTCCTACGCGACACTGCTCGCCAAAAATCAATAGCGTGGCAGTGGCAAACACAACGCCGGCGGACCACGTGGTGGTCCGCCGGCGTTGTCGTGCGCCGGTTTACTCGAAGATCTCGCCCTTCTCGGCCTTCTCGACCAGGGAGGCCGGGGGCTGGAACTGGTCGCCGTAGCGGTCGGCCAGTTCGCGGGAGCGGGTGACGAAGCCGGCGATCCCGCCCGGGTAGTTGTTGATGTACTGGATGACGCCGCCGGTCCACGGTGGGAAGCCGATGCCCATGATGGATCCGATGTTGGCGTCCGGCACGGACCGCAGGACGCCTTCGTCGAAGCACTTCACCGTTTCGAGGGCTTCGGCGAAGAGCATGCGCTCCTTCATGTCCTCGAACGGGATTTCCACGTCCGGCTTGGTGAAGTGTTCCACCAGGCCGGGCCACAGGCGCGTGCGCTTGCCGTCCTCGTACTCGTAGAACCCGGCCCCGGACGAGCGGCCCTTGCGGTCGAACTCCTCGACCATGCGGTCGACCAGGGGCTCGGACGCGTGGACGACCCACGTGCCACCGGCGGCCTCGACGCCCGCCTTGGTCTCCTTGCGGATCTTCTGGGGCAGGGTCAGGGTCAGCTCGTCCATCAGTTGCAGCGGCGGCGCGGGGTAGCCGGCCTGGGAGCCGGCCTGTTCCACCGACGCCGGGTGGGCGCCCTCGGCGACCATGGCGATGGCCTCGTTGAGGAACGTGCCGATGACCCGGCTGGTGAAGAAGCCGCGCGAGTCGTTGACCACGATCGGGGTCTTCTTGATCTGCTGCGCCACGTCGAACGCCTTGGCCAGCGCGGCGTCGCTGGTGCGGTCGCCGACGATGATCTCCAGCAGCGGCATCTTGTCCACCGGCGAGAAGAAGTGCAGGCCGATGAAGTCCTCCTGGCGCTTCACGCCCTCGGCGAGGCCGGTGATGGGCAACGTCGAGGTGTTCGACGCCAGCAGCGCGTCCGGCTCGACGAAGCCCTCGATCTCGGCGAACACCTTGTGCTTGAGCTCCTGGCTCTCGAACACCGCCTCGATCACCAGGTCGGCGCCGGCCAGGTCCTCCGGTCGCTCGGTGGGGTGGATCCTGGCCAGCAGCTCGTCGGCCTTCTCCTGGGTGGTCCGACCACGGGACACGGCCTTCTCACACAGCTTGACCGAGTAGTCCTTGCCCTTGTTCGCCGCCTCGGGCGTCACGTCCTTGAGGACGACGTCCATGCCGGCCCTGGCGCACACGTAGGCGATGCCCGCACCCATCATGCCGGCGCCCAGGACGCCGACCTTGCGGGCGGTGTACTTCTCGAAGCCGTCCGGGCGGGAACCGCCGGAGTTGATGTGTTGCAGGTCGAAGAAGAACGCCTTGATCATGTTCGTGGACACCGAGCCGGTGACCAGCTCGACCAGGTACCGGGACTCGATCACCTGCGCGGTGTCGAAGTCGACCTGGGCGCCCTCGACCGCGGCGGCCATGATCGCCTTCGGGGCCGGCATGTTGGTGCCCTTGAGCTGCTTGCGCAGGTTCGCCGGGAACGCCGGCAGGTTGGCCGCGAACTTCGGGTTCGACGGGGTGCCGCCGGGGATCTTGTAGCCCTTGGTGTCCCAGGGCTGCACGGCGTCCGGGTTGGCCCTGATCCACTCCTTGGCCTTGGGCAGCAGCTCGTCCACCGACGACACCAGCTCGTCGACCAGGCCGATCTCCAGCGCCTTGGCCGGCTTGTGCCGCTGGCCCTGCAACAGCACGCCCAGCAGGGCGTTCTGGATCCCCAGCATCCGCACGGTGCGCACGATCCCGCCGCCGCCGGGCAGCAGACCGAGCGACACCTCGGGGGTGCCGATCTGCGAGCCCTTCACGTCGGCGGCGATCCGCCGGTGGCAGGCCAGCGTGATCTCGCAGCCGCCGCCCAGCGCCGTGCCGTTGATCGCGGCGACGACCGGCCGGCCCAGCGTCTCCAGCCGGCGCAGCTGCGACTTCACCGTGCTGACGAACTCGAACGCGACCTCGGTGTCCTCCGGCCCGGCGACGACCATCTCGTTGAGGTCACCGCCGGCGAAGAAGGTCTTCTTCGCCGACGTGAGGACCACCCCGGTGATGTCGTCCTTCTCCGCCTCCAGCCGGTCGAGCGTCGCACCCATCGACGCCAGGTAGGACCGGTTCATGGTGTTCGCGGAGTGGTCCGGGTCGTCCATGGTGAGCACGACGATCCCGTCCGCGTCCTTGTCCCACCGGATGGTGCTGCTCTCAGTCATTGAGTGTCTTTCCTTGTCGCTGTGCGAAGGGATGCGGACTCAGACGCGCTCGATCAGGGTGGCGACACCCATGCCGCCGCCGATGCACAGGGTGATCAGCGCCCGGCGGGCCTGGCGCCGCTCCAGCTCGTCCACCATCGTGCCCAGGATCATCGCCCCGGTCGCGCCGAGCGGGTGGCCCATGGCGATCGCACCGCCGTTGACGTTGAGCTTCTCGCTCGGGATGTTCAGCTTCTTCTGGTAGTTCAGCACCACCGACGCGAACGCCTCGTTCAGCTCGAACAGGTCGATGTCCTCGACGGTGAGCCCGGTGGCGGCCAGCAGCTTCTCGGTGGCCGGGATCGGGCCGGTGAGCATGATCGTCGCGTCGGCGCCGGAGGTGGCGGTGGCGGCGATGCGCGCGCGGGGCGTGAGGCCCATCGCGGTGCCGGCGGCCTCGCTGGCGACCAGCACCAGCCCGGCGCCGTCGACGATGCCCGAGGAGTTGCCGGGCGAGTGCACGTGGTTGATCTGCTCGACGTAGTGGTACTTCTGCAGCGCCACCGCGTCGAAGCCACCCATCTCGCCGATCGCCGCGAACGACGCCGGCAGCTTGCCCAGCGACTCGACGGTCGACTGCGGGCGCATGTGCTCGTCGCGGTCCAGCACGGTCAGGCCGTTCTGGTCGACGACCGGCACGACCGAGCGGGCGAAGTAGCCCTGCTCCCAGGCGTGGGCGGCCCGCTGCTGGGAGGACACCGCGTAGGCGTCGACGTCCTCGCGGGAGAAGCCCTCGATGGTGGCGATCAGGTCGGCGCCGACACCCTGGGGCACGAAGTAGGTGTCGTAGGCGGTGACCGGGTCCATGGCCCACGCGCCGCCGTCCGAGCCCATCTTGACCCGCGACATCGACTCGACGCCGCCGCCGATGACGACCTCGTCCCAGCCGGCGCGGACCTTCTGCGCGGCCATGTTGACCGCCTCCAGGCCCGAGGCACAGAACCGGTTCAGCTGCACGCCACCGACGGTGTCGGGCAGGCCGGCGGCGATGGCCGCGGTCTTGGCGATGTCGCTGCCCTGGTCCCCGATCGGGGTGACCACGCCGAGCAACAGGTCCGACACCCGGTCGACGTCCAGGGTGGGGTTGCGCTTGCGCAGTTCGTCGATGAGGCCAACGACCAGCGAGATCGGCTTGGTCCCGTGCAGGGATCCGTTGTCCTTGCCCCGGCCGCGCGGGGTCCGGATCGCGTCGTAGACGAAAGCTTCGGTAGGCACGCTCAGGGTCCTCTCCTGCCGCTAATCCTCGTTAACATCGTGGCACCTCTCGCGCCGTTGTCAACGTCGGGCTCCTCGAGAGTGGCGCAGACAACAACAATCTCACCCGTACGCGAATGCTCGTTCACTTATCGGCCCACATCGGCCGATTGTCAACGGCTTGGACCTGGTTTAACGTCGCTAGTGACGCTTCACGCCGGGGAAGGATCGGAGTTGACGGGTACCGAACGCGTGCCGGCCCGCCGCCCGCGCAACCGCAAGGCCCAGCTGGCCGACTCGGCCGCCGAGCTGTTCCGCCGGCACGGCTACCACCAGGTCGGGGTCAACGACATCGCCGCCTCGGCCGGGGTCACCGGCCCGGCGGTCTACCGGCACTTCCGCGGCAAGCAGGACATCCTGGCGCACGTCCTGCTCTCCGGCATGGACGTGTTCGGCCTGGTCACCGACGAGGCACTGGCCCAGCCGGGCACCCCGGCCGAGCAGCTGGGCGGCCTGCTGCACGCGGTCGCCGCGCTGGCCGTCGAGCGGCGTGAGGTGACGGCGCTGTGGCGCTGGGAGGGCCGCCACCTCGACCGCGCCGACCAGACCAAGATCCGTCACCGGGGCGGCGAGCTGATGGCCCGGTGGGGCAGCGTGCTGGGCGACGTGCGCCCGGAGCTGGCCCCGGCGGAGATCCGGTTGCTGTGCTGGGCGGCGCTGAGCGTGTTCGGCAGCGTCTCGGTGCACCACGTGAGCCCGCCGCGACGCCGGTTCGAGGCGCTGTTGAGCGACCTCGCGCAGGCGGTGCTCGACTGGCCGGGGCTGGCCACCGACGCCGACCCGGAGCCGGCCAGGCCGGCGTCCTGGCAGCGGGTGGTCGCGCCGGCGTCGCGGCGCGCGGAGCTGCTGGCGGCGGCGACCGGGCTGTTCCGCGACCACGGCTACCACGCGGTGTCCATGGAGGACATCGGCGCCGCCGCCGGGATCGCCGGGCCGAGCATCTACCGGTACTTCCCCGGCAAGGCCGCGATTCTGGTGGCCGCCGGCTACCGGATGGCCGACCGGCTGGCCAGGACGGCCGAGGTGGCCATCGGCGAGGCCACCGACCCCGCCGACGCCATCGCCCGGCTCGCGGAGTCCTATGTGGACACCGTGTTGCGGTCGGACAACCTGATGGCGACCTTCGCCAGCGAACTGGGAAACCTGCCCGACCGGGACCGCAAGGAGCTGGTCCGGGTGCAACGTGACTACGTCGCACACTGGATCCGGCTGGTCCGCACGGTCACCCCCGACCTGCCGGAGCCGGACGCCCGGGTGACCGTGCACGCCGCCCTGACCATCGTCAACGACCTCGCCCGCACGCCACGCATCGTCACCCGCCCCCGGATCGCCGCCGAGCTGGCCTCGCTCGCGGTGACCGTGCTGTCCGCCAGGAAGTAGGTGCGCGCCATGGCACAGTCCACCGTGGTCCCTCCGCCGTACGACGTGGACCACACCCGCGTCAACGAGTGGCTGCTCAACCGGCGCCGGCCGGTCCGCGACCTCGCCGCGCCGCCGCCCGGCAGCGGGCTGCGCCCGGTCCCCGGCGACCCCGGCCTGCCGGTCATCGGCCACGGCATCGAGCTGCTGCGGCTGGGCATCAACTACGCCATGAAGCGCTACGAGCAGCACGGCCCGGTGTCCTGGGCGCGGGCGTTCGGGGTGAACATGGTGTCGGCCACCGGGCCGGACGCGGCCCAGACCGTGCTGGCCAACAAGGACAAGGCCTACTCCCAGCAGGGCTGGGAGTACTTCATCGGCCCGTTCTTCACCCGCGGCCTGATGCTGCTGGACTTCGAGGAGCACCTCTACCACCGCCGGCTCATGCAGCTGGCGTTCACCGCCGAGCGCCTGTCCGGGTACCTGGGCCAGGTCAGCGAGGTCGTCCGGTCCGGACTGGACGACTGGGCGCCGGGAACGGGCTTTCCCGTGTACCGCTCGCTCAAGCAGCTCACCCTGGACGTGGCGACCCGGGTGTTCATGGCGTCCTCGGTCGGCGCCGACGCCGACCGGGTGACCTCGGCGTTCGTCGACACCGTCCGCGCCGGCACCGCCCTGGTGCGGCTGCCGGTCGGCCGCTGGGGCGCCGGGCTGCGCGGGCGCCGCGTGCTGGAGGACTACTTCCGCGCCGCGCTGCCCGCCAAGCGCGCCTCCGACTCCGATGACCTGTTCGCGGCGCTGTGCCACGCGCGCACCGACGAGGGCGAGACGTTCACCGACGACGACGTCGTCAACCACATGATCTTCCTGATGATGGCCGCGCACGACACGTCCACCATCGCCACCTCCGCACTCGTCTACTACCTCGGCAAGCACCCCGAGTGGCAGGACCGGGTGCGCGCCGAGTCACTGGCGATGGGCGATCAGCCGCTGACCGTCGAGGCGCTGGGCCAGCTGCCGGCGCTGGACCTGGTGCTCAAGGAGTCGATGCGGCTCGTGGCGCCGGTGCCGTGGATGGTGCGCCGCACGGTCAAGGACACCGAACTGCTCGGCCACCACGTGCCGGCCGGGGTGATCGTCACGACCCTGTCGTGGGTCAACCACATGCTGCCCGAGTACTGGAGCGACCCGCTGCGCTTCGACCCGGAGCGTTTCGCGCAGGACCGGCGCGAGGACCGCTCGCACCGCTTCGCCTACATGCCCTTCGGCGGCGGGGTGCACAAGTGCATCGGCATGCACTTCGGCACCTACGAGGTCAAGACGCTGGCCCACGAGCTGGTGCGGCGGTTCGAGTGGTCGGTGCCGGCCGACTACCACGTGCGCTGGGACCCGATGGCGCTGCCGCTGCCCAAGGACGGCCTGCCGGTGACCCTGCGCCGCCGCTGAGCGGGCGGTCTCAGGACAGCCAGCCCCGGCGGTTGGCCTGGAGCCCGGCCTGGAACCGGGTCTCGGCGTCGAGCCGGTCCAGCAGCGCGCGCAGCCGGCGCTGCACGGTGCGGTGGCTGACCCCCAGGTGCTTGGCGATGGCGTCGTCGGTGATGCCGGTGGCCAGCAGGTTCAGCAGGCGCAGTTCCTCGTCGGTCGGCTCGTCGGGCGAGGCCCCGGTGCCGGTGCGCGCCTGCGGCAGGGCCAGCGGCAGCGCCCGGCGCCACAGGTCCTCGAACAGCGAGCACAGCGCGTCGAGCAGGCCGGACGGGTGCACCACGATCATGCTGACCAGCGACGCCGACGCCGGTTCGAGGGGGATCATCGCGATCCGGTCGTCGATGATGATCAGTTTGGTGGGGGTGTTGGTGAGCACCCGCGCCTCCTCGCCCAGGGCCATGCCGGCCTCCAGGTCGGGGCGCAGCTGGTGGAAGGACTCCAGGCCCGCGGTGTCGTAGATCACCCGGTAGCGGATTCCGGTGCGCAGCATCCGCGCCTCCACCGTGTCCTCGACCACCGTGGCGTCCACCGTGTCGACGGTGTAGGGCGGTTTGTCCACGCCCCGGAACTGGTCGCGGGCGCTGCCCTGCAACTGCTCGGACCGCTGGCGGATGGCCAGCCGGCCGGAGACGATCTCGACCAGTTCGGCGGGGTCGCGCGTGTCCGAGCGCTGGAACCGGGCGCTGAGCTGCCGGACGTAGCCGCGCGCCTGTTTGAGTCGGCGCTCCCGCTCCAGGAACAGCGCCTCCAGCGCGATCTCCGGCGCCACGGCGGCGAACCGCGCCGGGGTGCCGGGGATCCGGCTCACCAGCCCCCGCGCCTCCAGCGAGGCCATCACCGACGGCACCTCGACGTTGGCGGTGACCGTCGCCGCGAGCTCCGCGTGGGTCATGGCCGGCCCGTCGATCAGGGTCTCGTAGACGGCCTGGTCATGAGGGGTGAGGTCGAGGAGGTCGAGCATGCGCCCCTCCCTGGCTGGCGAATAGTGGTCAGTGTCCAGATCGCGCCACTATAGATCTTCTGCCTCCGGGGTCCGCACCACATGATTGGCCAAGGCAACGTCTCCCGTCCCCCTCACGGAGGTCTTCCCCCATGCGTCTCGCACATCGGTGGCGAGCTGTCGCTGTGGCGACGAGTTTTGTCGTCGCCTTACCCATGGCCGCCGCGTCGGCCGAGCCGTCCGCGTCCGGTCCGCCGACCGTCGAGGACCCCTTCCCGGCCGCCGGCCTGGCCGAGGCGTCCACTCAGGACGTGACCCTGATCACCGGTGACGTCGTCACCTACACCGAGCGCGCGGGCGCCGAGCCGGAAATCACCATCCGCGCGGCGAGCCGGCCGAACACCATGGCGATCAGCTTCGTCACCGAGCGGGTCGGCAAGGCCCACTACGTGATCCCCAGCGACGTGCGGTCCTACCTGGACGCCGGCACCGTCGACCGCGAGCTGTTCAACGTCAGCGGCCTCATCGAGCAGGGCCTGACCAACTCCGGCACCGACGCGCTGCCGCTGATCGTGTCCTACGGCAAGGGCGCGCGCACCGCCGCCGCGCTGCCCGCCGCCGGCAGATCCAGACCCCTGACCGCCATCAACGGCGCGGCCCTGGAGGTTGACCACGACAAGGCCGAGGAGTTCTGGCGGGGCATCGACGCGCCCGCCGGCGCGCCGACCACCCGCCTGGACCGGGGCGTCGCCTCGATCCACCTGGACCGGGTCGTGAAGCTGAACCTGGCCGAGAGCGTGCCGCAGATCGGCGCCCCCGAGGCCTGGTCCAACGGCTTCGACGGCACCGGGGTGACCGTGGGTGTCGTGGACTCCGGCGTCGACGCCGCCAACCCCGACCTCGCCGGCCAGGTCGTCGAGTCGAAGAGCTTCGTGCCCGACGAGCTCGACGGCAACGACCTCGCCGGCCACGGTACGCACGTCGCCTCCACGATCGCCGGTTCCGGCGCCGCGTCGGACGGCAAGTACAAGGGCGTCGCGCCGGGAGCGGACATCGTCAACGCCAAGGTGTGCAACCAGTACGGCGCCTGTGTCACGTCCTGGATCCTGGAGGGCATGGCCTGGGCCGCCCGCAACGGCGCCACGATCATCAACATGAGCCTGGGCAGCGACGCGCCCTCCGACGGCTCGGACATCATGTCCACCACTCTCGACTCGCTCACCGAGGAGACCGGCGCGCTGTTCGTGGTCGCCGCCGGCAACGCGGGCGGTGACGTGACCATCGGCTCGCCGGCAGCGGCGCGCTCCGCGCTGACCGTCGGCGCGGTCGACAAGTCCGACGCGCAGGCCCCGTTCTCCAGCCGGGGTCCCCGGCTCGGTGACGGCGGCGTCAAGCCGGAGATCACCGCGCCCGGCGTGAGCATCTTCGCCGCGCGTGCCAAGGACGGCTTCCCGCAGGTTCCGCCGGAGGCCAAGTACGTCGGCCTGTCCGGCACCTCGATGGCCACCCCGCACGTCGCGGGCGCGGCCGCCATCCTCAGCCAGGTCAAGCCGGGGTCCTCGGCCACCGAGCTGAAGAACGCGCTGACCTCCAGCGCCGTGGACGTCGGCGGCTCGTGGTTCGAGCAGGGCGCCGGCCGGGTCGCCGTTCCCGCCGCGCTCGCGGCGCTGTCCGGGGTGAGCGGCCCCTCCGCGGTCAGCGTCGGCCGCGTCGAGCGGGACGCCGGGACCACCTCGACCCCGATCACCTACACCAACGCCACGGACACCGACGTGACGCTGGCCCTGTCCTACTCGGCCAACGGCTGGGACGGCCGGGACGGCACCGCCGCCCTGTCGGCCAGCACGCTGACCGTGCCGGCCGGCGGCAAGGCGGACGTGACGCTCACCGTCGACCCGGCCGCCGGTGAGCCGGGTCTCTACGGCGGTGTCCTGGCCGCCAAGGCCGAGGGCGTCGCGCTGCGCACCCCGGTGAGCTGGTACACGCCCTACCCGGCGACCACCGCCGGCACGATGACCGTGCGGGTGCTCGACAGCGACGGCAACCAGGTCAAGGCCGACCCGTGGGACTCGCCGCTGTACGCGATGCGCGACGGGGCGGCCACCGAGAACACGCCCAACGACCCGTTCCTCGACCCGAGGACGGTCTCCCGCGGCGAGGCGAACGCGTCCGGCGACTGGGTGTTCCAGCTGCCGGAGGGCAAGTACACGGTCCTGCACACCCTGCGCGACGTCCGCCACGACAAGCACCGGATGACGATCCTGGCCAAGACGAACGTCGCGATGTCGGCCGACCTGACCGTCACCCTGGACGCCCGCGAGGCCATCTCCTCCGATGCGCGGACCAAGGAGAAGGTCTACGCCTACGACCGGCAGATGGAGGTTTACGCCCAGGACGGCGACAACATCTCGGGCGTCATGTCCTCGGTGGTCCTCTCGCCGATGGAGGACGTCGAGGTGTACGTGACCCCGGCGCCGGCCCCGGCCAGGGGCCGACTGCTCTACCAGCAGCACTACGTGCTGGGCACCGAGTTCGTGACGATGTCGGCCGGCGGTGTGCGGCTCACGCCGCAGTTCGACCCCTACCTGGTCACCAGCAGGCTGGCCGGCAGGCACAAGCTGCCGCTGGTGTTCGCCGGCGCGGGCACCGCCGAGGACCTCGCGGCGGTCGACGTCCGGGGCAAGGCCGCGCTGGTGCGCCTGCCCACCCCCGAGCGCGACGACCAGCAGGGCATCAACGAGGCCCGCGACCTGGCGCTGGCGGCCGCCCGCCGGGCCGCCGAGGCCGGCGCGACCGTCCTGGTCCCCTACCTGGACCTGACGGGCGGTCTCGCCACCGACGCGCCGTACCCCCGCGGGCCGGGCACGACCGTGCCGATCCCGGTCCTGTCGGTCACCAACGCCGACGGGGAGAAGCTGCGGGCCGTGGCCGGCCGGGGCGCCGACCTGGACCTGCGGGTGGAGCGCAACCCGGCGGCGATGTACGTGCTGAACTACGCGACCACCGACGGGATCGGCAAGGAGGTCAACCGGCAGGTGGACAAGTCGGCGCTCAAGCGGACCAACAGCCGCTTCCACGCCGATGTGGACGGTCTGGCCCTGTACCAGTGGTGGTGGGGCTACCGCACCGGTGACCGTGGGTCGTCGAGCACGAACCCGCGCATGTACCTGCAGGCCCCGGCCGAGATCGACACGTTCATCGGCCCGATCGTCGAGAACCAGAAGTGGAGCCGCACCAGCGCCCTGCAGCCTGGCGACGGGAGCGACGGCAACTTCTCCCAGGAGTCGGAGTTCGGGTACCACGGCCCGGTCGAGGACTGGTTCGCCGGCCCGATCGCGCCGACGTCCCCGGCGAGTGTCGGTGACGGCTACGCGGGCTTCATGCGCAGCGGGACCGGGGAGCTGTACTCCACGCCGTACCTCACCGACTCCACCAGAGGCCACTACACCGCGGTGGACTGGGGCGCGTACCCGATGCGGCACAAGCTGTACCGCACGGGCCCGGACGGTGACACGGAGGTTCCGGCGGTCGGCGCGCCGGTGCCGTCGTTCTACCTGCCGGACGAGCAGGCCCGCTACCGGATGGAGAGCACGTTCGTGCTCCCCGAGTCCGACTGGCAGGTCCCCAGCAAGGCGGTGCGCACGCTCTCACCCCGGGTGGACAACGTGTGGACGTTCACGTCGGGGCCGGCCACGGACTACGAGTGCGTGCGGCCCTCGGCACTGATCTGTCGGGTGGAACCGTTGCTGCAGACCCAGTACACGCTGGGCCTGGACCTGAACAACCGGGCGCGGGCCGGGCTGCCGCACGCCATCGAGGTGTCGGCCGCGCCGTCGCACGGCTCGGTCGGCGGCGGGAAGGTCAACCGCCTGTCGGTCAGCTACTCGACCGACGAGGGCAGGACGTGGGTCCGCGCCCTGACGTTGCCGGTGGGCACCGGGAAGTTCGCGGCGTTCCTGTGGCACCCGAGGTTGTCCAAGACCGACGGGTACGTGTGGTTGCGCACCGAAGCCTCTGACACCAAGGGGAACACGGTGAAGCAGACCGTCCAGCGGGCTTACCAGCTCCGCTAGACCTCACACGGAGACAGGGTGGCCGCGCCGACCGCGCGGCCACCCTTTCTCATGCCGTCAGCTGGTCGCGCAGCGCGCGGCCGGCGGCCAGGTGCTCGTCGGCGGTCGCCGGGTCGGAGTCGGCCAGCACGGCGGCGATTCCCTCGTGGGCCAACGCCTGCGCGTGCCGGAAACCCAGGCCCGGGGCCAGCTCCAGGGCCTGGCGGTGCAGGGCCAGCGCCCGGTCGGGATCGCCGGCCAGCCGGCACGTCTCGGCGTAGCCGTCCAGGAAGTGGATCTTCCAGTGTTCCTCGAACAGCTCGTCCAGCAGTGCGAAGGCCCTGGCGTGGCTGGCGAGGGCGTCCTCGTACCGTCCGGCCTGGCGCAGGGCGACGCCCAGACAGTTCAGGCACCAGGCCTCGTTGTGCCGGTGCCCGTCCTCCACGGCCAGGGCCAGTGCCCGCTCCAGGTGCTCGACGGACTCGTCGGGGCGGTCGCGGGCCAGCGCCAGGCCCAGGGTGATCCGGGCGGTCATCGTCGGCGGCCAGGCCGGGTCGGTGTGCGGGACGGCCAGGGCGGCGCGGGCGAGATCCGCGGCCTGGTCGCGGTGCCCCAGTTGGAGCATGGCCCACGCCTCGTAGGCGGCGGCGTGCGCGGCACCCATCGGGCAGTCGGCGTCGGTGTAGAGGCGGCCGGCGCGGCGGAACAGGTCCAGCGGCTCGTCGACCCCACCCTCGTCCCACCGCAGGTAGCCCCGGCGCATGGTCAGCTCGGCACGGCCGCGCGGGTCGGTGATCAGCGGGGCGGCGGCGTCGTAGGCGGCGGTGGCCTCGGCCAGCCGGCCGGCGTTGTAGCGGGCGAAACCGAGGTCGCTGTGGGCCTCGGCCAGGTGGGTCGGGTCACCGAGGCGGGTGGCGGCGGCCAGCGAGTGTTCGAACAGGACGTTGAGGTGGGTGGTGCCGCAGCGGCGGGCGAAGTACGCGCGCATGAACCGGGGCAGCTCGCAGACGTGCCCGTCGGCGCCGGCCGCCGCGGCGGCCTCGAACACGCCCATCAGGTTGGTGTACTCGGTGACGAACCAGAACAGCGCCGCGTGTTTGCCGGCGAAGACCGGCAGTTCGGCCGGCGGGGTGCCGACAGTGACGCCGTGGACGGGCGTCACGTAGGACATCACGGCGTCGGCGGCGGCCGCCGCGTACAGGTAGTAGTCGAACACCCGCCGCAGGGCCTCGGCGGGTTCGTCCGTGGTGGTGGCGGTGCGTCGGGCGTGACCACGGACCAGGTCGTGCAGCCGGTAGCGGCCGGCGGCCGGCTGCTGCACGAGGTGCGCGTCGAGCAGGTCCTCCAGCATCTCGCGGACCACCCGCAGCGGCTGGTCGGCCAGGGCCGCCACGACGTACTCGTCGAACGTCGAGCAGGGCAGGTGGCCCAGCAGGCGGAACAGCCGCTGCCGTGGCCGGTCCAGCTGCCTTACCGACATCGCGACGGCCGTGTCGAACTCGGTGGCGCCCTGCGCCAGCCGCTCCACCAGGATCCCGGCCGTCCACCCAGGACGGTGCCGCAGCCGGGCGCCGGCCAGCCGCAGCGCCAGCGGCAGGTGCCCGCACAGCCGCAGCACCTCGGCGGCGGCCTGCGGGTCGCGGCCCAGCCGCCCGTCCTCACCGCCGGGGTCACCGCTGGCGCGGGCGAGCAGTTCGGCGCTCTCCTCGGGGCTGAGCACGTCCAGCGACACCGGCGGTACCTCGTCCAGGCCCAGCAGCCGGTTGCGGCTGGTGATCAGCGCGACCGACTCGCCGGCGCCCGGCAGCAGCGGCCGCACCTGCTCGGCGTCGACCGCGTTGTCGAGCACGACGACGGCCCGCCGGTGGGCCAGTTCGGCGCGCCAGCACGCGGCCAGCGGCTCCAGCCCACCGTCCTGCGGAATGCGTTCCGAGGCGACTCCCAGCGCGGCCAGCAGTGTGCGCAGCGCCGGGTCGGGTCCCAGCGGTTCGCGCCCGGCGGTGAACCCGTGCAGGTCGACATAGAGCTGGGCGTCCGGGTAGTCGGCGGCGAGGCGGTGCGCGGCGTGCACGGCCAGGCAGGTCTTGCCAACGCCCGCCATCCCGTCGACGGCGACCACCCTGTCCCGCTCCACGGCGGTCAGCACGGCGTCCAGCGCGGCGCCCCGCCCGGTGAAGTCGGGAACGTCACGCGGCAGGTCGTTGCGCGGCGGCGCGCCGGGTGGCTGCACCTGCCGGCTGGCCCGCGGCGGCGCGGGCAGCGGGCTGGCGGCGCGTTCCCACAACGCCCGCAGCTGGCGGGGGTCGCGGCGCACCTGGTGGCACAGCGCGATCACCGCCGGCCAGGGCGCGACGGTCTGTCCACTGAGGTACCGCGACAGTGACGAGGAGCTGAGCCCCGCGTCGCGGGCGAGGGCGCGAACACCGCGCCCGGACAGCTCGTGCACCAAGCGTAACCGTGCGGCGAGTTCGTCCTGTGGATCGTCTGTACCCACCGTGCCTCCGTCCCACTGCGACAGGACCTTTTCGGGTCGAGTTCTAGCAGGTCAGAGCTGTCTCACCTGTCCCAGGGTGTCCCACCGCCCTCGCCATCGTAGGTCGGTCCGCGCTGTGCTGGTCACAACACCGAGCAACACCCACAGGAGGACAGCATGAGGTCACGGATGCAGAACCCGGCAGCACTGCTCCCGGGGGCGATGCAGGGCATCCAGCAGATCATGGGCGCGACCCGCCAGGGCGACGTGCCCCCGGCGATCCTGGACCTGGTGCACCTGCGCGTCAGCCAGATCAACGGGTGCAGCGCGTGCGTCGCCGGTGGCGTCACGTCAACCCGCAAGGCAGGTGCCACCGAGGACCAGCTGGCCACCGTCGTGGCCTGGCGCGACGCCCCGTACTTCTCCGACGAGGAACGTGCCGCCCTGGCCCTGGCGGAGGCCGCGACCCGACTGGCCGACCGCCCCGACGCCGTGAACGATGAGATCTGGGACACGGCAGCGACGTACTTCGACGAGAAGCAACTGGCCGCGATCGTCCTGACGATCGCCACCACCAACCTGTTCAACCGACTCAACGCGACGACCCGACAGATCGCCGGGGCGTGGGGGTGACCACCATGGCAGACAAGAACTACGAAGGCTTCAGCACCGAAGAACGCGCCGCGATGAAGGACCACGCGAAGGAGTTGAAGAAGAAGGCCACCAGGAACCCGGCCAAGGCCAGGGAGGACGGCACCAGGGACGTCCTGGCCCGCATCGCCGAGATGGGCGACGCCGACCGCGAACTGGCGCAGCGCATCCACGAGATCGTCACCACGAACGCCCCGGAGCTGGTCCCCCGCCTCTGGTACGGCATGGTCGCCTACTCGCGTGAGGGCAAGGTCCTGTGCCACTTCCAGGACTCCGCGAAGTTCAAGACCCGCTACGCCACCTTCACCTTCGCCGACAACGCCTCGCTCGACGACGGCGACCTGTGGCCGGTCTCCTTCGCCATCACCTCGATGACCCCGAAGACCGAGGCGACCCTGGCCACCCTCGTCACGAAGGCGACGGCCTGATGCGCAGGGGGCAGGGCCGGGCGCCCTGCCCCCTCCGGTCAGGACCAGGGAACGAGAACAGGAACCAGGGACGACGGCAGCGCGGAGGTGTGCACGACCCCCACCCGCTGGGTGGCCCGGGTCAACGCGACATAGAGATCGGCCTCCCCCGCCACCCCACCCAGGATCTCGGCGGGCTCGACGATCAGCACCGTGTCGTACTCCAACCCCTTGGCCTCCCGGGGGGTGACCACGGGAACCCCGAGATCCAACCCGGCGGGCCCGATCACGGCCACGGTCCCCTCCCCGTCCACCGCCGCGACCTCGGCCCGCACGACCTCCGCCAACTCCTCCGGCGAACAGGCCCGGGCCCACGGCCGAACTCCCGTACTGCGCACCGATGTCGGCACCACCATCGACGGATCGGACAGCACCCGCCCGGCGACGTCCATGATCTCCGCCGGCATCCGGTAGTTGATGGTCAACCGCCGGTAGGTCCAGCGCCCGGGGACGTAGGCCTCCATCATCTGTCCCCAGCTGGACGCCCCGGCCGGTGACTCCCGTTGCGCGAGGTCCCCGACGATCGTCATCGACCGGCTGGGGCAGCGGCGCATCACGACTCGCCAGTCCATTTCGGACAGTTCCTGGGCCTCGTCGACGACGACGTGCCCGTAGGTCCATTCGCGGTCGGCGGCGGCGCGTTCGGCCAACGTCCGGTGGTCCCGCTCCTCCTGCCTCTCGGCCAGCAGCTCCGAGTCGATCAGGTCGACGGCCCGCAGCACCTCCCCGTCGGGGTCCTCCTCGGTGTCCAGGATGTCCAGCACCCCGCGCGCGTAGCGCCGCTCGGCCCGGCGCAACCGCTCCGCGACGCCGTCCTCCCTGGTCAGCGGGCCGATCAGCTCCACGGCCTCGTCCAGCAGCGGCACGTCGGACACCGTCCACGCCGAGCCGGCCTCGCGCGCCAGCGAGTCACGGTCGTCGTCGGTGAGGATCCCCGCGCAGGCCGTGGCCAGCCGAGCGGGCGACCCGTACAGCTCCACCAGCAGCCCGTAGGGCGTCAGCCGGGGCCAGAGGGTGTTCACCGCCACCGACAGCGCCCGGCTGCGGGACAGTTCCGAGCGCACGTCGGCCCGCAGGTCACCGGCCAGTTCGGGCACCTCGCGGGTGTCCAGCCAGTCGCCGCCGATGCGGTCGACGGCCTGCTCGGCGAGGTCGAGGATCAGCGAGTCCCGGAACACCGGCCTGGCCTGGTTGTGCCGCACGCCGGTGGCGCGCGCCCGCGCCCTGGCCCGCGCCGCCACCTCGGCGTCGATCTCGACGGTGACGTCGTCCAGTTCGATCTCGATCGGGGTTTCGGGGAGTTCCTGGCGGTCGGCCACGGCGGCCTTGAGCACGTCGACCATCGCCAGGCCGCCCTTGACGCGGCGGGTCAGCGGCGGGTCGGCGACGTCGGTCTCCAGCCCGGGGTGCAGCTCGCCGGGGGTCGCGAACACCGTGTCGGTCTCGCCGAGGGAGGGCAGCACGTCGCCGATGTAGCGCAGGAACCCGGTGTTGGGCCCGATGATCAGCACGCCCCGGCGCGACATCCGTTCGCGGTGCGCGTACAGCAGGTAGGCGACCCGGTGCAGCGCGACGACGGTCTTGCCGGTGCCCGGCCCGCCGTCGATGACGACCACGCCGGTGTGCCCGAGCCGGATGATCTCGTCCTGCTCGGACTGGATGGTGGCGACGATGTCGCCCATGGTGTCCGCGCGCGGGGCGTTGAGCGCGGCCAGCAGCGCCTCGTCACCGGCGGCGACACCGTGGTCGAGGACGTCGTCGTGGAAATCGAGGACGCGGCGGTCCCGGGTGCGGAAATGGCGCCGGCGCGTCACCCCTTCCGGATTAGCGGCGGTAGCGGTGTAAAATGGCCGGGCGACCGGGGCCCGCCAATCCGTGAGCAGTGGCCGGTAATCGTCGTCCTCGTCGAACAATCCGATTCGGCCGATGTAGGTCAGATCACCGCCGGTCCGGTCGAGCCGGCCGAAGCACAGCCCGCTGTCGGCCACCCGCAGCCGGCCGAGGCGCGCGGACAACGTGCCGGTCGCGACCTCGCGTTGCCACAGGTCCTCGGTGGTCTCGGTGGACGACCTGGCCAGCACACCGGTCATCTCGCTGTTCACGGCGGCCCGTTCGGCGTCCAGCCGGCCGTACAGGAACTCGATGTGCCGGCGCTCGGCCGCCAACTCGATGTCGTGCCATTTCTGCGTTCCCCGAGCGCCTGACACTGCCTTTGACAAAAGTGCCCCTCATCCGTTACAATCGCCACACTCGACATTTCCGACGATATCCAGAAATTGTCGGTCTTACGATTATTACCCGGATGTCAAGTCACACGGTTCGCGCGTCCCCGACCGCGGTGTCGAGCATCGTCGCCCACTGTCGCAGCACCCGCGCCCGTCGCCGGGTGTCGTCACTGAGCAGGTTCGCCAGCCCCAGCCCGCGCGCCATGTCCAACGTGGCCTGCACGGTCTCGCGCACCCCCGGCACCGTCTCGTCCACCCCGAGCAGTTCCAGCGCCACCCGGTGGGTCTCCCGGCCGACCTGCGCCTCCAGCACCAGCACCCGCTCGCGCAGCCGCTCGTCGGAGGACGCGGCCACCCACAGGTGGATGGCCGCGCGGAACAGCGGACCGGTGTACATGTGCTCGACCATGTCGATCACGGCCTGGGTGCGGCCCGGGCCGGTCGGCAGGTCGACGGCGTGCTCACGCAGCCGCGAGAGCCGCTCCTGGGACACGTACTCCACCGCCGAGGTGACCAGGTCCTCCCTGGTCGGGAAGTGGTGCTGGGCGGCCCCGCGGGACACGCCCGCGCGCTCGGCCACCACCGCCACCGTGCTTCCCGACCAGCCGACCTCGGCGAGGCACTCGATCGCCGCCTCGAGCAGCCGCTTGCGGGTGGCGCGGCTGCGGTCCTGCCTCGGCTCGCGTAGGGCCTCGGTCATGTCGTCACGACTCAGTACGACTTGGGCAGGCCCAAGGTGTTCTGGGCGACGAAGTTGAGGATCATCTCCCGGCTGACCGGCGCGATCCGGTTCACCCGCGCCGCCGTGACCAGCGCACCGAGGCCGTACTCGGCGGTCAGGCCGTTGCCGCCGTGGGCCTGGACGGCGGCGTCCACCGCCTTGATCGACGCCTCGGCGGCGGCGTACTTGGCCATGTTCGCCGACTCGCCGGCACCGGCGTCGTCGCCGGCGTCGTAGAGCGCGGCGGCCTTCTGGGTCATCACCTTGGCCAGTTCCAGCTCGATCTTGGCCACCGCCAGCGGGTGCGCGACACCCTGGTGCGCGCCGATCGGCGTGTCCCACACCTTGCGGGTGTTGACGTAGCCGACGGCCTTGTCCAGGGCGTAGCGGCCCATGCCGATGGCGAAGGACGCGGCCATGATCCGCTCCGGGTTGAGCCCCGCGAACAGCTGCATCAGCGCGGCGTCCTCGGAGCCGACCAGCGCCCCGGCGGGCAGCCGCACGTCGTCGAGGAACACCATGAACTGCTTGTCCGGCGAGACGATGTCCATCTCGATCGGCTGGTACTCCAGGCCGGGGGTGTCGGTGGGCACGATGAACAGCGCCGGCTTGAGCCGCCCGGTCCTCGCGTCCTCGGTGCGCCCGACGATCATCACGGCGGCGGCCTCGTCGACACCGGAGATGAACACCTTGCGCCCGGTGAGGATCCAGTCGTCACCGTCGCGGCGGGCGGTGGTGGTGAGCTTGTGCGCGTTGGAGCCGGCGTCGGGCTCGGTGATGGCGAAGGCCATCCGCAGCGAGCCGTCGGCGAACTTCGGCAGCCAGGTCTTCTTCTGCTCGTCGGTGCCGAAGCGGGTGATGATCGTCGCGCAGATCGCCGGGGACACGACCATCAGCAGCAGGCCGCAGCCGGCGGCCGACAGCTCCTCGCACACGGCGGCGAGGTCGCCGATGTTGCCGCCACCGCCGCCGTACTCCTCGGGCACGTTCACGCCGAGGTAGCCGAGCTTGGCGGCCTCGTCCCACAGCTCGGCGGTCTTCTCCCCGCCCCTGGCCTTGCCCTGGAACCAGTCGCCGCCGTAGCGGCGGCCCAGTTCGGCGACCGCCGCGCGCAGCGCCGTGCGCTCCTGCGACTCGGTGAATGCGTTCATCACGTCTCCTCCGCCTCGACGACCGCGAGCACGCGGCCGACCTCGACCTGATCTCCCGGTTCGACCCCCACCTCGGTGACCACACCGTCGGCCGGGGCGTTGATCTGGTGTCGCATCTTCATGGCCTCCAGCCACAGCAGCGGCTGGCCGGCGTTCACCCGCTCCCCCACGGTCACCGCGACATGCGCGACCGTGCCCGGCATCGGCGCGAGCAGCGAGCCGGGCGCGGCCTGGGCGGTGGGGTCGGGGAACCGGTCGACCGGCACCAGCGCCACCGAACCGAGCGCGGAGTCCACACAGCACAGCCCAGGGTGGCGGGCGACGGCGAACGTCCGGCGCACGTTGTCGATCACCAGGACGACGGACTCGGGGGTCACCTCGGTCGCGTTCGCGTGGTCCGGGGCGTCGCCCAGCAGACGGCCGTCACTGGTGAACGAGTACCGCACCTCGTGTTCGGTGTCGCCGTGGGTGAAGCGTTTGCGCTGCCCCTGGGAGCGGACGTTGCGCCAGCCGCTGGGGATCCTGCCCTGCACGCGGGCCTCGGCCCGGTTGGCGGCCGAGTCGGCCACGGCGGCGGCCAGCAGCGACAGCCGCACCGCGCGGTCGTCGGCCAGCGGGGCGGCCAGGGTGTCCAGGCCGTGCCGGTCGAGGAACGCGGTGTCGGTGTCGCCGGCCAGGAACGCCTCGTGGGTGAGCACCCGCACGAGCAGGTCGCGGTTGGTGGTCACGCCGTGCACCCTGGCCCGGCGCAGCGCCGAGGCCAGCGCCCTGGCGGCGACGTCGCGGGTCGGCGCCACCGAGATCAGCTTGGCCAGCATCGGGTCGTAGAACGGGCTGACGACGGTCCCACTGTCCACACCGGAGTCCAGGCGCAGCCCGGTGCCCAGTGGCACGGTGAACTCGGCGGCCACGCCGGGGATCTCGAACCGGTGCAGGGTGCCGCTGCTGGGGCGCCAGTCGGCCGCCGGGTCCTCGGCGTAGAGCCGGACCTCGATGGCGTGGCCGAGCGAGGGCGGCGGCCCGGCCGGCAGCGGACGGCCCTCGGCGATCCCCAGCTGGAGGCCGACGAGGTCCAGGCCGGTGACGCACTCGGTGACCGGGTGCTCGACCTGCAGGCGGGTGTTCATCTCCAGGAAGTGGAACCGGCCGTCCTCCTCGACGAGGAACTCGACCGTGCCGGCGCCGACGTAGCCGATGGCCCTGGCGGCGTCGCGGGCCGCGCCGAACAGCCGCTCCCGCAGGTCGGGCAGCCGCTCGGCCAGCGGCGACGGCGACTCCTCGATGATCTTCTGGTGCCGGCGCTGGATGGAGCACTCGCGCTCGCCGACCGCCCACACCGTGCCGTGCGCGTCGCACAGGACCTGCACCTCGATGTGCCGCCCGGCAGGCAGGTAGCGCTCCAGGAACACCGTGCCGTCGCCGAAGGCGGACTCGGCCTCCGCCCGCGCGGCCGCCACCTCGGCGTCCAGGTCGGCCAGCGCGGTGACCACCCGCATGCCGCGCCCGCCGCCGCCGGCCGACGCCTTGACCAGCACCGGCAGGTCGGCCTCGGTGACCCGCTCGGCCTCCAGCTCGGCGAGCACCGGCACGCCGGCCTTGGCCATCAGCCGCTTGGCCTCGACCTTGGAGCCCATCGCCTCGATCGCGTCCGGCGGGGGGCCGACCCACCGGTGGCCGCGTTCGATGACGGCCCGCGCGAACGCCGCGTTCTCCGACAGGAACCCGTAGCCGGGGTGCACGGCGTCCGCGCCGCTGGCCCGCGCGGCCTCCAGGACCCGCTCGATGTTCAGGTAGCTCTCGGCCGGGGCGTTGCCCGGCAGGCGCACGGCGGTGTCGGCGGCGCGCACGTGCGGCGAGCGCTCGTCGGCGTCGGTGTACACGGCGACGGTGCCGATGCCCAGCGTGTCGCAGGTGCGGAAGATCCGTCGGGCGATCTCGCCCCGGTTGGCGACCAACAGTCTGGTGATCACGGCCGTCACATCCGGAAGACGCCGAAGCCGTCGGCGCCGCTGACGGGTCCGTTGTGGATGGTCGACAGGCAGATCCCGAGCACGGACCTGGTGTCGCGGGGGTCGATGATGCCGTCGTCGTAGAGCATGCCGGACAGGAACATCGGCAGGGACTCCGCCTCGATCTGGTTCTCCACCATGGCGCGCATGGCCGCGTCGTGCTCCTCGCTGTAGTCCTGGCCCCGGCTGGCGGCGGCCTGCCTGGCGACGATGGACAGCACCCCGGCCAGCTGCGCCGGGCCCATGACCGCCGACTTGGCGCTGGGCCAGGCGAACAGGAACCGGGGGTCGTAGGCGCGCCCGCACATGCCGTAGTGGCCTGCGCCGTAGGAGGCGCCCATCAGGATCGAGATGTGCGGGACCTTCGAGTTGGCCACCGCGTTGATCATCATGGCGCCGTGCTTGATGATCCCGCCCTGCTCGTAGGAGGCGCCGACCATGTAGCCGGTGGTGTTGTGCAGGAACAGCAGCGGGGTGTCGACCTGGTTGGCCAGCTGGATGAACTGGGCGGCCTTCTGCGACTCCTCGCTGAACAGCACGCCCTGGGCGTTGGCCAGGATGCCGACCGGGTAGCCGTGGATCCGCGCCCAGCCGGTGACCAGGCTGGTGCCGTAGAGGGGTTTGAACTCGTCGAAGTCGGAGTCGTCGACGATCCGGGCGATCACCTCGCGCGGGTCGAAGGGCGCCTTGAGGTCGGCCGGCACGAGGCCGAGCAGGTCCTCGGCGCTGTGGAGCGGTTCGCCGTAGTCGGTGACCGGTTCCGGGCCCTGTTTGCGCCAGTTGAGCCGGGAGACGATCCGCCGGCCGAGGCGGATGGCGTCGTGCTCGTCCTCGGCGAGGTAGTCGGCCAGGCCCGAGGTGCGGGCGTGCATCTCGGCGCCGCCGAGGGACTCGTCGTCGGACTCCTCGCCGGTGGCCATCTTGACCAGCGGTGGGCCGCCGAGGAACACCTTGGCGCGTTTCCTGACCATCACCACGTGGTCGGACATGCCCGGCAGGTAGGCGCCGCCGGCGGTCGAGTTGCCGAAGACCAGCGCGATGGTCGGGGTGCCGGCGGCCGAGGCGCGGGTGAGGTCGCGGAAGATCCGGCCGCCGGGGATGAAGATCTCCTTCTGGGTCGGCAGGTCCGCGCCGCCGGACTCGACCAGGTTGATCGTCGGCAGCCGGTTCTGCGCGGCGATGTCGGCCGCCCGGAAGCACTTCTTGGCGGTCCAGGGGTTGCTGGAGCCGCCCTTGATCGTCGGGTCGTTGCCGCAGATCATGCACTCCACGCCCTCGACGACACCGATGCCGGTGACGACGCTGGCGCCGACGGTGTAGTCGCTGCCCCAGGCGGCCAGCGGGGACAGCTCAAGGAACGGCGAGTCGGGGTCGAGCAGCAGCTCGATCCGTTCGCGGACCAGCAGCTTGCCCCGGGCGCGGTGGCGTTCGACCTTCTTCTCGCCGCCGCCGGCGACGGCGTTGGCGAACTCGTCGTCGAGCGCGGCCAGTTTGACGATCATGGCCTGCCGGTTCTCGCCGAACTCGGCCGACTGGGTGTCCAGTGTGGATCGGAGGGTCGTCATGCGGTGTATCCCAGTACCTTCGCTGCCAGGTCGGTGAGGATCTCGGTGGTGCCGCCACCAATGCCCAGTATCCGGATGTCGCGGTAGTGGCGCTCCACTTCGGACTCGCGGGTGTAGCCGAGGCCGCCGTGCAGCTGCACGGCCTGGTCGACCACCCACTCGCCGGCCTCGACGGCGGTGTTCTTGGCGAAGCACGCCTGGGCGATCACCTGCTCCCCGGCGGCGTGCCGCACGGCGACGTCCCGGACGTAGGTGCGGGCGACGTCGGTGCGGCGGGCCATCTCGGTGAGCCGGTGCCGCACGACCTGGCGGGAGATCAGCGGCCGGCCGAAGGTCTCCCGCAGCCGGCACCAGTCCAGCGTCAGGTCCAGGGCGCGTTGGGCGGTGGCGTAGGCCTGCACCGCCAGCGCGAGCCGTTCGCCGACGAAGTGGGTCGCGACCTGGGCGAACCCGGTGCCCTCCTCGCCGACCAGGTTGCCGACCGGCACCCGACAGTCCACATAGGACAGTTCTGCGGTGTCCGAGCAGAGCCACCCCATCTTGTCCAGCGTGCGGGTGACGGTGAACCCTGGCGTGCCGCGCTCGACGACCAGCAGCGACAGCCCCTGCGCGCCGGGCCCACCGGTGCGCACGACGGTGGTGACGAAGTCCGCGCGGGCCCCGGAGGTGATGAACGTCTTGGCCCCGTTGACGACGTAGTGGTCGCCGTCGCGGGTGGCGGTGGTGCGGACGCTGCCCACGTCGGAGCCGCCGTCGGGCTCGGTGACCGCGAGCGAGCCGATCAGCTCACCGGCCAGCGTGGGCACCACCCACCGGTCGAGCTGGCGCCGGTCGCCGGCCGTGACCAGGTGCGGCAGCGCGATCCCGGAGGTGAACAGCCCGGCGACCACCCCGCCGGACCCACCGGCGTAGTGCACCTCCTCGGTGACGGTCAGCGCGTCCAGGACGTCCCCGCCCCCGCCGCCGGCCGACTCGGGGAAGGCGACGCCGAGCAGGCCGAGCTCCCCGGCCCGGCGGTGCAGCGCGCGCGGAAGCTCCCCGGCGCGCTCCCACTCGTCGAGGTGCGGCCGGATCTCCCGCTCGACGAACCGGCGGGTGGTCTCCCGCAACGCGATGCGCTCGGGGGTCCGGAACGGGTCGCTCACAGGAAAGCCTCCGGGACGTCGACGTGGCGGGAGCGCAGCCACTCGCCGAGGGACTTGGCCTGCGGGTCGAAGCGGGTCGACGCGGCGACGCCCTGACCGAGCAGGCCGTGCAGGACGAAGTTGATCGCGCCCAGGTTGGGCAGCGGGTGGCGGTCGATGTCCAGGCCGGCGGCCTCGGGCAGCAGTTCCCGCAGGCGCTCGACGGTCAGCTCGTGGACCAGCCACGGGTAGGCCGCCGGGTCACGGACCCAGACGCCCAGGTTCGCGTCGCCGCCCTTGTCGCCCGAGCGGGCGCCGACGATCGTCCCGAGCGAGATTCGGCGGGTGGGGCCCGGGGTGAACGCCGGGTCGGCGGGTGTGTCGGCGACCGGGCCGGCGAAGACCGTCGGTGGCTCGACCGGCCGGCGGGTGCCGTCGGGGAGCACGGCGACCTGGTCGATCCGGCTCTGGGGCACGAACTCCGGGCGGTAGACGCCGACGGGGGTGCCGTCGCCGGGCGGGGAGGTGAGCGTCGCGCCGGGATAGGAGGCCAGGGCCAGCTCGACCGACGCGCGGGAGAACGCCTTGGCGCGCTTGGCATCGGGGGTCTTGACCGTCACGTGCAGCAGGGCGCTGGCGGCCTGCTCGGTGTCGGCGTCGGGGTGGTCGGTGCGGGCCAGGGTCCAGTGCAGGCCGTCGGGGCCGACGGCGGCGTCGAGCTGACGCCGGACCAGGGCGGCCTTCTCCTCGATGTCGAGTCCACACAGGACGAACGTCATGGAGTTGCGGAAGCCGTCCAGGGTGTTCACGCAGACCTTGACGGTCTCCGGTGGCGGCTCGCCGCGCGTGCCGGTCAACGCGACCCGGTCGGGGCCCTCGGGCGCCAGGGTGATCGTGTCGAACCGGGTGGTGACGTCCGGGCCGAGGTAGCGCGGGCCGGCGATCTCGTAGAGCAGCTGCGCGGTGACCGTCTCGACGGTGACCGCGCCGCCCGTACCGGGGTGCTTGGTGATCACCGACGAGCCGTCGGCGGCGATCTCGGCGATCGGGAAGCCAGCGTGGGTCAGGTCGCCGATCTCGGTGAAGAACGCGAAGTTCCCGCCGGTGGCCTGGGTTCCGCACTCGATGACGTGCCCGGCGGCGGTGGCCCCGGCCAGGGCGTCGAGGTCCGCGCGCGTCCAGCCGTGGTGCGCGGCGGCCGGGCCGGCGACCAGCGACGCGTCGGTGACCCGCCCGGTGACCACGACGTCCGCCCCGGCGTTGAGGCACTCGACGATGCCCCAGCAGCCGAGGTAGGCGTTGGCGGTCAGCGCGCCGGGGAACCCGTCACCGAGCAGGTCGTCGCCCTCGACGTGGGCGACCCGCACGTCCAGGCCCTGGCGTGTGGCCAGCTCCCGGATCGCGGCGGCCAGCCCGGCGGGGTTGAGCCCGCCGGCGTTGGTGACGATCCGCACGCCCCGCTCGACCGCCAGGGCCAGGCTCTCCTCCAGCTGGCGCAGGAAGGTCCTGGCGTAGCCCAGGTTCTGGTCGCGCAGCCGGTCGCGGCCCAGGATCAGCATGGTCAGCTCGGCGAGGTAGTCGCCGGTGAGCACGTCCAGGTCGCCGCCGGTGAGCATCTCGCGCACGGCGTCGAACCGGTCGCCGTAGAAGCCGGAGGCGTTGCCGATACGGATCATCGCGGTGTCCGTCCCTGACCGGGCGGCCCGGCGAAGGCCTGGGCGATGTCCAACCACCGGTCGGCATCGGCGCCGGTGGCGATGAGCGCGGTGTCGGCGCGGTGCACCCGCTGGGTGGCGAGCAGGCAGAAGTCCAGCGCCGGCCCGGTGACCCGCTGGGCGGCGTCGGCCGGGCCCCAGGTCCAGGTGTCGCCGGCCGGGCCGGTCAGCTCGACCAGGAACGGCTCGCCGGGCGGGGGTTCCTGGCGTACGAGGTAGGCCCAGTCCCGGGTGCGCACGGCGATGTGCGCGACGTGGCGCAGCCGCCCGGTCGGGGTGCGGGTGTGGTCGAGCGCGTCGGCGACGTCGTTGCCGTGTGCCCAGGTCTCCATCAGCCGGGCGGTGGCCATCGACGCCGGGGACATCGGCGGGCCGTACCAGGGCAGTTTCGAGCCGGCGGGAACGCCCTCGATGGCGGTGGCCAGGTCCTCGCGGCCCTGGCGCCAGTGCGCGAGCAGGTCGGCGGGCGGGAGCGTCGCGCCCTCGTCGGCGCCCTGGTCGACGACCTTGTCCAGCTGGTCGAGCGGGGTGGTCGCGGCGATCTCGGCGAACTCGGCGTGGAAGGCGTCCGGGTCGGTGATGGCCAGCAGGGACCGCTGGTCGGTCCACGCGAGATGGGCGATCTGGTGGGCGACCGTCCACCCGGGAGCGGGTGTCGGCCGCGCCCAGCCGGCGGCGGGCAGGTCACGGACCAGACCGTCCAGTTCGGTCCCCTCGGCGCGCAGGTCAGCGACCAGCGTTGTCAGCTCAACCACGGTTCCACCCTGGCACGCCGGACCAGTTCCAAGCAAGCGTGCATGCTTTTTTTCTCCACCGACGTCCCGGCCGCGTTCTGGACACTCAGGCGCGCAGGTCACCCCGGTGGCGTTGCCAGTCGGTGACCGTGTCCAGGCCGGCGGCGATCTCCTCGTCCAGGAGGGCGACCCGGGCGTCGACCATGGCGTCCCCGAGCAGGGTGCGGGCCAGGGCCGAGCCGTGCAGGGCGGCGCGGGCGGCCCACGGGGTGTCGTGCAGTCGCCCGGGTGGAGTGCCGGTCGGGCCGTGCCGGCCGGCGGCCAGCAGGGCGGCGACCACCAGGTGCGGTGGGGCGTCCGCACCGGCCAGCCGCACCTCGACCCGGCGGTTCGCGCCGGTGCCGGCCAGGCGCAGGGCCGCGGTGCGGTCGTCGACACCGACCCGCAGGTCGCGGGGGGCGAACGGGGCGGTGCGCAGCCGGACGTAGGAGTTCCAGGTGGGCGCCCAGATCGCGGTCAGGTCGGCCGCGGCGGCCAGGACGCCGGCGACGAACCGGTCCAGGTCGGCCGGTGAACCGTCCCGCCGCGACAGCGAGAGGTGGACGTGGCAGGAGCTGCCGGCGCCGGCGGTCTCGGCGGCCAGGTAGCCGGCCCGCACGCCGCGCGCGGTCGCCGCCCGGCGGATGAGCAGCTGCTGGAGCATCGCGTCGTCGCAGGCGGCGAGGGCGTCGCGGTGGCCGAGCACGCTCTCGTACTGGCCGGGGTGGCACTCGCCGCGCCGGGACTCCACGTCCAGGCCCGCCTCGTCCACCTCGGACCCGACGGCGTTCAGCAGGGGACGCAGCCGGTCCAGGGTGGCGTAGTCGAGGCCGTCGGTGACCAGCGGCTCGCCGGCGGCGTCGGTGAAGGTGACCTCGTGCTCGATGCCCACCGACGGCACCAGGCCGAGTTCCTCGACGGCCGCCAGCTGGCCGCGCAGCGCGGTGCGCGGGGCGATCGGCACCGGTTCGCCGCCGGGCCACTCGACGTCGCAGACCACCAGCCAGGTCCCGGGCTCGCCGGGCAGCGGGGTGAGCGTGGCCAGGTCGGGGCGCATCAGCAGGTCGCCGTAGGTCGCGGTGTAGGGGGCGAAGACCTCGGCGCTCACCGCCTCGCGGGCCGGGTTCCAGGCGAACACGTACGAGCACACCCCGTATCCGCCGGCCAGCACGGTGTCGACGAAGAACCGCGCGCCCAGCTCCACCGAGGCGAACCGGGCGTGCGGGTCGGGCACCAGCAGCACCAGCGACCGCACCGCCCCACTGTCCACTTCGGAGCGCAGGGCGTCGGCCAGGTCGGCGGCGGTCGCCGCGCGGTCGGCGAGGGTACGCGGGCCGCGCGGGCGCCGGTTGGTGATCACCAGGCGCCGTCCGGGTCGGCGCCGGCCAGCGGGTTGCGGGCGCGGCCGTACCGGACGTCGAACTCGTCGTCGCGGTCGACCTTGTCGAAGCCCTGGCCGGCGAGGTGTTCGCGGTTGAGCGTCACCCGCTCCACGTCGGGGGCGAACAGCTGGCAGGCGTCGAAGCGGGCGGCCAGGTCGGGGTGCTCGTCGCGGTAGCGGCCGACGATCTCGCGGACCGGCGTCCACAGGCCGGCCCGGGGATGGCCGAGGTCGTCGAGCAGCAGTTCGGCCCAGAACCGCAGCTGGCCGGCGAACACCGAGCTGAACAGCGACTGGGCGAGCAGCCGGCCGGGCCAGCGGAGCATGTCGGCGTTGGCGTCGCCGTCGAGGAAAGCGTATTCCGGAAGGTCCTCGTCGAGCAGGTCGACGCCCTGGGCGAAGTCCTTGATCGCCACCCGCAGGGGGGTGCCGTGCTCGTCGGCGATCAGGATCAGGTTCTGGCCGTGCGGGCAGAACCCGACGCCGTAGCGCAGCAGCCAGTGCAGCAGCGGGGTGAGCAGCAGGTCCAGCAGCCTCACCAGCCACACCCCGGTGTCCATTCCGGACTCGCGGATCAACCGGACGAGCACCGCCTCGCCGTCGGGGCCCCGGTAGGGCAACGCGGCGAAGGAGATCGCCCGCTCCCCCGGCGCCAGGCGCGCGCCGATCGGCTCGCGCCACAACGCGCCGAGCGTCTCGTGGAACCGGTAGGGCAACTCGTCGAGATGACCCAGCAGCGGGTGGCGCACCGAGACGCTGGCGACCTCGCCGAGCAGCTCGAACCGGTAGCGCCGCGCCAGCAGCGGGTCGGCGGCGTCGATGCGCCGCAGCCAGGTGGTGACCGACGGCGCGGCCAGCGTCGCCGCCTGGGCCAGCCCCCGGTAGACCAGCGTGTTGCGCACCGACACGGCGGTCTTGACGTCGCGGCGGTGCGGCGAGGTGCGGTTGGCCAGCGTCCGGATCGTCTGGTGTGGACGGTAGTGGTCGGTGCCCTCGCCCAGCGGCACGACCACGCCGTTCGCCAGCTCACCGGCGTAGAGGGTGCCGATGATCTCGTCGGCCTGCCACGGGTGCACCGGGACCAGGACGTAGGAGTCCGGGTCGGCCAGCGGTGCGCGTAACCGGGCCAGGTCCTCGCCGAGCTCCTCGGTCAGCAGGCCCTGTTCGGTCAGCCCGGCGACGGCGCGGAACGAGGCGTGCTCGCGGTGCACGGCGAACCAGCGCAGCGGGAACTCCCGGCCGGACTCGGGCGCGTAGCGGTCGCGGTCGGACGCCGAGAACCCGACCCGGCCCTTGTTGAGCACCAGCCGGGGGTGACCGGTGAGCATCCCGTCGGCCACGTTGTAGTCCAGTGTGGACAGCTCGGTGGCGTTCGGGGCGGTGGCCAGCCGGGTGGCCTCGTTGGTGACCGTGGCGGTCAGCTCGGCGAGCACGTCGGCCAGGCGCAGGCCGGTCAGGCCGAGGCGCTGGCGCGCGTCGACCACCAGCACGCGCGGGTCGTGCGCCGGCTCGCCGTCACGGGTCGCGCTGCCCGGCTCGACGTGCCAGGACTCGAACGCGCCCCGCCTGGCCAGGAAGCGGTAGCGGGCGCCAGGGAACTCCAGCAGCCAGCCGTCGCCGTCGGGCACCGGCTCGAACAGGCCCTCGTAGCTCAGCTCGCCCAGCATCTTGTGCACCACGAGCGAGCCGGCCGCGCGCCAGGAACTCATGGAACCTCCCCGAGTCCGAAGGTGGTGAACGCCGTGCGGGCCGGCAGCCGGTGGACCTCCCGCCCGCACACGGTGTTCAGGATGCGCGCCGAACGCCACGCCACCAGCCCCAGGTCGGGCGCGCCGACCCCGTGGGTGTGCCGCTCGGCGTTCTGCACGAACAGCGGGCCGCCGGCCCGCAGCCGTACCCGGTAGTCGGCGTCGACCGCCAGGCGCCCGGCGGCGTCCCGCTCGACCAGGTCGGCCAGCGGCGCGAGCAGTGCGGCGGTGTCCCGTTCGCGGTAGCCGGTCGCGCAGACCACCGCGTCGGTGCGCACGCTCGCCGCGGCGCCCTGAGCGACGTGCCGCAGCGACAGCTCGATCCGCCCGTCTCCCTCGCCGGCCGCCACGACCTCGACGCCGGGCAGCAGGGCGGTGTTCGGCCAGCCGCCGCCGACCGTGCGCCGGTACAGCTCGTCGTGGATCTCGGCGATGGTCTCCGCGCTGATCGCCTTGTACAGCTGCCACTGCGCGGGCACCAGCCGGTCACGGGTCGGCTCGTCGAGGCCGTGGAAGAACCGCACGTAGTCCGGGGTGAACTGCTCCAACCCCAGCTTCGAGTACTCCATCGGCGCGTACGCCGGCGTGCGGGTCAGCCAGCGCAGCGTGCCGTGGCCGGACGGCCTGGCCCGCAGCAGGTCCAGGAACACCTCCGCCCCGGACTGCCCGGAACCCACGACCGTCACGTCCGGCGCGGCCAACAGCCGCCTCCGGGCCGGCAGGTAGTCCGCCGAGTGCACGACCCCGTTGCCGGCCAACGGTTCCAGCGGCGCGGGCAGCACCGGCTCGGTGCCGACGCCGAGCACCACCGCGCGCGCCCGCACCACGCCCGCCGGCTCGACGTCCAGCTCGAACACGTCCCCGGCCCAGCGCACCGAACGCACCCGCTGCCCGTACCGGCAGGCCGGCAGCCGCGCCGAGGCCCAGGCGCAGTAGTCGTCGTACTCGGCGCGCGGGATGTGGAAGTTCTCCGCGAGGTAGAACGGGAACAGCCGCTCCCGGTCGCGCAGGTAGGCCAGGAACGACAGCGGGTTCACCGGGTCCACCAGCGACACCAGGTCGGCCAGGAACGGCACCTGCAACGTCGTGCCGTCGATCATCAGCCCCGGGTGCCAGCGGAACCGTGGGGACTGCTCGAAGAACGCCGTGCGCAGGCCATCGACCGGGGCCGCGAGCGCCGCCAGCGACAGGTTCGCCGGGCCGATCCCCACCCCGGCGAGGTCCAGCGGTGGGTCCAGTGGCGGGTCCGTCACGTCGCGACCGAGGCCACGAGATCGAGCAGTTCGACGTGCGCCGCCTCGTCGGCCTCGGGGTTGAGCAGGGTCAGCTTCAGCCACACCCGACCGTCGACCGTCGCCCGGCCCAGCACCGCGCGGCCATCGTCGAGCAGGTCGCGGCGGATCCCGGCGACGGCCGTGTCGCCGGCCTGGTCGTCGGTGGCGCCGGCCGGGCGGAACAGCACCGTCGAGAGCGCCGGGCGCCCCCACAGCCGCAGGCCGGGATGCCGGTCGATGGCCTCGGCGAGGTCGGTGGCCCGGCGGCAGCACCGCTCGACCAGCGCGCCGACGCCCGCGCGGCCCAGCGCCCGCAGCGTCACGGCGATCTTGAACGCGTCCGGCCGGCGGGACGTGCGCAGCGACCGGCCCAGCAGGTCGGGCAGGCCGGCCTCCATGTCGTCGTCCGGGTTGAGGTAGTCGGCACGCACGTCCAGCGCGGTGATCGGCTCGCGGGTGGCCAGCAGCCCGGCGGCGATCGGCTGCCACCCGAACTTGTGCAGGTCCACGGCCACCGAGTCGGCGCGGGTGAGCCCGTCGAGCAGCGGCGCCAGCCGGCGGCTGAACAGCAGCGCGCCGCCGTAGGAGGCGTCCACGTGCAGCCACGCCCCGGCCCGTTCGGCGACGTCCGCCAGCGCCGGCAGCGGGTCGATGGCGCCGGTGTCGGTGGTGCCGGCCGTGGCGACCAGCACCGCGCCGGCCGGCAGCCGGATCCCGTCCGGGTCCTCGGTGTCCACGACGGTCGGGGCCGGCAGGCCGAGCAGCCACGCGGCCCGGTCGACGCTGTGGTGCGCGTTCCGCCCGCGCGCCACGTGCCGGACGCCGGCCTCCCTGGCCAGCAGCAGGCCAAGCAGGTTGGACTCGGTGCCGCCGCTGGTGACCACCGCGTCGGGCACGGCGGCGTCGGGGTAGCACAGCCGGGCGAACGCGGCCGTCAGCTCCCGCTCCAGCTCGCTGGCCACCGGCGCCTGGTCCCAGGAGTCCATCGACGGGTTGAGCATGCTGGCCACCAGGTCGGCGGCGGCGGCCACGGCCAGCGTCGGCCCGTGCAGGTGCGCGGCGCACCACGGGTGGGCCGGGTCGACCGAGCCGGCGGTGAGCAGCCCGGTCAGCTCACCGAGCGCCGAGGCCGACCCGATCCCCTGCTCCGGCAACACTCCCGTGTCGGCCAGCGCCCCGGCCAGCACGTTCGCGACGGCACGCGGGCCGCCGGCCGGGATCGGGCCGGGGCGCTCCCCCGAGGCTCGGGTCACCGCGTCCAGCGCCACGCCCACCAGTTCCCGCACCCGTTGGGCGCCGGCGGCTCCACCGGCCAACGCCGGGTCGGTGGAGGTGCCCGATTCGAACAAGCTGACCCCATTCTTAGGTTTGCCTAACCAGAGCCAGAATACGGCCGGCGTTCACGGAGCCAGCGACCGCACCAGCTCCAGTGGATCAGCGCCGGTCGGCAGCACGGAGATCACCGGCGTGTCCAGTCCGGCCTCCAGGTAGGCGGCCACCCGCTCGCGGCAGTACTCGACCGGACCGTGCACGATCAGGTCGTCGACCACCGAGTCCGGGATGGCCGCGTTGGCCCCCGCCCGGTCGCCCGCCGCCCACGCCGCGTGCATCGGCGCCAGCACCTCGCCCCGGCCAAGCCAGTCGTGGAACGCCGCGTACACCGGCACCGTCAGGTAGCTGCTGATCAGCATCCGGCCCAGGCCGCGCGCCGCCTCCGCGTCCTCGGTCGGGCAGACGAACACCCTGGCGACCAGCTCACCGGCCGCCCCCAGCTCGGCCCGCACCTGGGGCACGTCGCCGGGCGCGAGCCAGTTGGTGATGGCGCCGTCGGCCTCCCGCGCGGCCAGCCGCAGCATCCCGGGACGCAGCGCGGCCAGCAGGATCGGCGGCGGCGGTGTCGGCGGACGCTCCAGCCGGAACTTCGACACCGCGAACGTCGGGTAGTCCTCGCTGACCTTGTCCCCGACCAGCGCCGCGCGCAGGAACCGCAGGGTGTCCCTGGCCCGCGCGTACGGGTCGGTGAACGGCACGGCGTTCCAGCCGGTGACGATCGTCGGCGTCGAGGTGCCGACACCGAGCACGAACCGACCCGGCGCCAGCTCCGCGATCGTCGCCGCCTGCATCGCCAGCAGGCCCGGCCCCCGGGTGTAGACGGGGGCGATCGCCGTGCCCAGCCGCAGCCCCGGCGCCCACTCGCTGGTCAGCGCCAGCGGGGTGAACGCGTCGGTGCCGGCGGTCTCGGCCGACCAGACGTCGGTGTAGCCAAGGCCCTGGAGCTCGCGCACCAGCTCGCGGTGCGCGGCCAGCGGGATCCCGGTCAGCGGCAGCGTGATGCCCCAGCGTTGGACCTTCACCGCGCCACCCCCAACGCGTCCTTGAGCCAGCTGACCTGCATCGTCATGAAGTTCTCCGCCACCTCGTCGTCCTGCGGGGTCATGTGGGTGACGCCGGGCAGCGGCAGCAGCGCGTGCGGCCGGCCGGCGGCCACCAGCGCGGCCGACATCCGCACCGAGTGCGCCACCACCACGTTGTCGTCGGCCAGCCCGTGGATGATCAGCAACGGGCGCTTGAGGTTCGGCGCGTCGTCGACCAGCGAGTTGCGCGCGTAGACCTCCGGGTACTCGTCGGGATGGCCGAGGTAGCGCTCGGTGTAGTGGGTGTCGTAGAGGCGCCAGTCGATGACCGGTGCGCCGGCGATCGCCGCGTGGAACACGTCCGGGCGGCGCAGCACGGCCAGCGCGGACAGGTAGCCGCCGTAGGACCAGCCCCGGATGGCCACCGTGGACAGGTCGAGGTCGGGGTGGTGTTCGGCGGCGGCGTGCAGCGCGTCGACCTGGTCGTCGAGCGTCGCGCCGGCGAAGTCGAACGCGATCTCCCGCTCCCACACCGATCCCCGGCCCGGCGTGCCCCGGCCGTCGGCGATCAGCACGGCGAAACCCTGGTCGGCCAGCCACTGCGCGCCAAGGTAGGCGTTGCGCGAGGACAGCACGCGCTGGGCGTGCGGGCCGCCGTAGGGGTCGAGCAGCACCGGGAGCTTGCCGCTGCCCGGCACGTGCCCGGCCGGGTAGAGCAGCGCCGCGCGCAGCTTCCGCTCGCCGAGCACCATCAGGTGCGGTTCGGGGGCGACGCCGGGATCCACGGCGTGCGAGGCGATCCGCGCGATCTCCTCGTCACCTCCCTGGTCACCGCGCAGCACCCGCACCACCGGCCCCGACCGGTCGAGCGACCACGAGGCCAGCACGGTGTGCGCACCGGACCGGGACGCGCCGTGCACACCGTCCGATGTGGACACACGAGTGACGGTGTCGCCGGCCCGGTAGACGTGAACCTGGGTCGGGTCGTGCGCCGAGGCGGTGAACAGGATGTCGTCACCGGCGTCGAGCACCGCCCGCACGAACAGGTCCGGCGGCGTGATCTCCTTGCCGTCCACCACGATCCGGTTCGCGCCGTCGACCACCGCCACCCGCACCAGCCGCCCGTCCGGCGTCCAGGCCGGCACCCCGGGCACGACCTCCACCCAGTGCTCGTCGGTCTCCTGCGCCAGGACCTCGGTGGCGCCGGTGTCCGGGTCGACCGACCGGACCTGCATCCGCTTCTGGTCCCGGGGCGCCAACGCCAGCAGCGGCGGCCCGCCCGCCGACCAGTGCGCCTCGACCAGGTACGGCAGGTCGGCGTGGTCCCAGTCGACGTCCACGCGGGACCCGTCCAGGCCCAGCACCGCCAGCCGCACCTCGACGTTGTCGGTGCCGGCGGCCGGGTAGGACACCACCGCCGGCTCGGCCTCCGGGTTGGCCGGGTCGGCGATGTACCAGCGGCGCACCGGGCTGGCGTCGGTGAACGCCACCAGCAGTCGGGTCCCGTCCGGTGACCACCAGTACCCGCGCGAACGCCCCATCTCCTCGGCCGCCAGGAACTCGGCGACCCCGCACGCCTGGTCGGGTCCGGCCGGCTCGGCCAGTGCCCGGTCACCGGTGCCGTCGACCCCGATCACCCGCAGCGCGTTGCCGGACACGTAGGCGACGTGCGTGCCGGTCGGGTCGGGCCGGGGGTCGATCACCCCGGCCGCCGCCGGCAGCTCCCGCGCGGTCCCGTCGACGGCGTCGGCCACGAACAGCTTGCCGGACAGGGCGAACGCGACCGTGCGCACGGCGGCGTCGGTGGCGTTGCCGACCACGCCACCGGCCTGCTCGCGGCTGCGTTCGCGACGCGCGCGCTCCTGCAGCGGGAGCTGCTCGTCGCCGTCGCCGCCGAGCAGCCGTGCCGGGTCGGCCAGGCGGGACTCCTCACCGGTGGTGAGGTCGAGTCGCCAGAGCAGGTGCTGGCGGTCCTCGCCGGAGGCCGAACGCAGGAACAGCACCCGCCGGCCATCGGGTGAGACCTGGAAACCACGGGGGGTGCCGAGGGTGAACCGCTGTGTTCTGGCCTGCCTGCGCAGGAATGAGCTCTCGTTGGTCACCACCGCACCCTATGTCCCGTAGCGTGTCCGGGCATGGAGGTCGTCGGGCTGGTTCTGGTGCTCATCGGGCTGGGGGTGCTGGCGATCGCCGTGCGGGAGGTGCTGGCGCTGCGCCGCGAGGTGGCGACGCTCACCACGCGGGCCTCGGAGGTCGCCGAGCGGATCGAGGCGCTGCCGCCGGAGCTGCGCGGCGCGTTCGGCACCGGGGCGCGGCACCTGATCACCGTGGAGCTGCTGAACCTGTTCGAGCTGGCTCACCAGCACAGCGCCCTGACCCGTCCGCTGACCGCACTGACCCCCAGGCTCGTGCGGGATGTGGTGCACCGCAAGCTGATCGACCGGGTGCGGGCGGCGCTGTCCGGCGCCGGGGTGCGGGCGGACGTGCGGTTGCACCGTGCTGACCGTCGTCCTTAGCTGTGTGCTGACCGCCGGCGCCGCCGCGCTGCTGGTGGCGGCGCGGCGGATGCGGGCGCGGGTGCGGCGGGCCTCGTGGCTGCTCACCCGGGCCGAGGTGGCGGCCGCCGAGGCGCGGCGGGCGAGCGTGGTGGCCGGCGGGTCAGCTCTGGTCGAGCACCTGCTGGGCATCGTTGCTGGGGATGGCGAACCCGATCCCGACACTGCCCGCTGACCCGTCGGCGCCGACGACCGGCGAGTACATCGCCGAGTTGATGCCGATGACCCGGCCGTTGGCGTCGAACAGCGGACCGCCGGAGTTGCCCTGGTTGATCGACGCGTCGGTCTGGATCGCGCGATAGCTGACCGACTGGTCGCTCACCCGGTTGTTCTGCCCATGCCCCGCCGGCACCTGAACCTCCCGGTCCACCGCGCTGACGATGCCCGTGGTGACCGTGCCCTGGAGGCCGTCCGGCGACCCGATCGCGATGACCTCGTCGCCGACCCGGACGTCGTCCGAGTTCCCCAACTCGGCGGCGGTGAGCCCGGACAGGCCGTGCACCTGGATGACCGCGAGGTCGGAGGTGGGCGCGGTGTCCAGCACGGTCGCGCCGGCCGTCCGCCCGTCCGACAGGGTCACGGTCAGCTCCCCCGCGCCCGCGACGACGTGGTTGTTGGTCAGGATCCGGCCGTCACCGCTGACGATCACCCCCGACCCGATGACCTCGCCGCCGGCCGTGCGCCCCGAGATCTGGACGACGCTGTTCTGGACCTTGGCCACGACGGAGCTGACGTCCGTCGGCGCGTTGGCGGTCGTGGCGGTGGCGGTGGTCGGGGTGGCGGTGGTGTCGCCGCCGCCGAGCGTCGCCCCCACGACGCCGCCGACCCCGCCCCCGGCCAGGACGGCGGCCGCCACCACAACGACGACGTTGCGACTCAACCGGCGGGACCTCGCCGGCTGGTGCGGTGGCTGCTGGGCGGACCACCACGGCGGCGGTTGCTCACAGGGCGGCTGGTGGGGCTGGGGTGGCTCGTAGCTGGTCATGCCTCCACGGTGGGCGCGTTGTCTGGGAATCAGCTGTGCGCCGCCGAAGGGTCGCCCAAGAACCCGGTCAGCCGAGGAGGGCCCGGTGCATGTCCTGGAGGCGTCTGACCAGGTCGGTGCGGGTGGCGGGGGCGACGAGGACGTTGTGTTCGCCGCCGCCGGCGTCGGTCATGTGGTTGAGCCAGCGGCCGGCGTCGGTGTCGACGTAGCGCAGCGGGTAGGGCGCGGTCCGTCGCCGCCCGGTGCGGTCACGGACGGCGACGTTGAGTTCACCGCCGCCGGTGGTGGGCTGGGCCATGATCTGGTGGACCGAGCGGACCGGCCCGTCGTCGTCGGTGCGGTGCCTCCCGCCGGACGCGGCGAACACCTCCGACCGCAGGAACGCGAACGTGTCGCCTCTGGCCGGCAGCACGTCCGGCGCCTGCGCGACCAGGACGTCGGGCAAGGCGTCCGCCCTGATCTGGTTGATCGTGACGGTGTCCCGGTCCCGGATGGCCAGCACCGCGTCCCGCCCGGAGGCGGCCGCCAGCACCCCCCGGGTCCGCTCGCCCTCGCTGATCCACCCGTAGAACTCGGCCCCCGGCCGGCACAACAGCCCGAACGTCGCGGCGACGTCCGGGTCGAGCCGGCCGCTGTCGTCGATGAGGCCGAGCCCGAGGAACTCGTCACGTTCGTCGGCCTCGAGCTGCTCCTGGTCGGGTCGGGGCCGCCACCGCGCCAACGGCCGCAGCGTGACATGCAGGTCCCCGAGCCGCTCGGCGCGGACAAGCCGCCCCAACGCGTCGGCCGACAGGGTCAGTGGACTGGCGATAACCACGGTTCTACTCACCGATCACCGGCGGCGAGGTGACCGCGTCGGTGCCAAAGGTCTCGTGATGTTCAGGTTCGAGCAGGAAACTGGGCCGCTCCTGCTCCACCCGCTGCGGAGGTTGCCCGCCGTCAGCGGCGTCGGCGGCCGGCGTCGTCTCCAACGGCCCGTACCCGCCGACGAAACTGCTGCTACCTCCCGGCCCGAACCCCCCACTCCCCTGAGGCCCGAACCCGCCCGAGAAGTCCATCGGCGTGGGCGGCGGCGCCACCGCCCGAACCACCGGCGGCGGTGGCGGTGGCGGCGACGGGGGCACGGGAGCCGGCGACCCCGGCCCGAAATCCAACTGCGCCAACGAAGCCGACTGAGACGCACCCGGCCCCGCCTGAACAGGCAACGGCATGGACGGAGGCTGCTGCCCACCCGCACGGTTCCAACCCTGCCCAGCCGGCGACCCAGGCGGCGGCCCAGGCGGCGACCCAGCCGGCGACCCAGGCGGCGGCCCAGCCGGATTCCGTCCGCCACCCGGCCCAGACACGTTCCGCCCACCGCCGCCCGAAGCCATCTCCGGCCGATTCACACCGCCGATGCCTTGTCGGGCAGGCATCTCAGGCTGGTTCCGCCCACCAGGTGGCTCAGGCAAGGTCCGACCACGAGGCCCACCAGGCACTTCCAGCCGACCACCCGTCCCATCGGCCCGATTCACCCCACCAGCCCCACCCGGCACGCCCGGCACGCCCGGCACGCCCCGACCATCCACCACATCGGACGGACCCCGCCCACCAGGTGGCTCAGGCACACCCCGCCCACCCCGCGACGCCCCCTCGTTCCCACTGCCCGCCGCATCAGGCACACCACGCCCACCGGGCGATTCCGGCGCGCCACGGCCATCCGGCCCACCTGGGGACTCCGGCAGGTTCCACCCACCCGACGCATCGGGCCGATTCAGGCCACCAGACACCTCCGGCACACCACGCCCACCAGGCGACTCGGGCAAGTTCCGGTCCGGCCACTCGGGCCGGCTCAGGCCGCCGGGTCCACCCTCGGCCGGGGCACGGCCCGGCCCAGTCACGCCACCGGCCGCGCCCAGTCCGCCGCGCGGGTCCGGGGGACGGTTCCGATCGCCGGACGCGTCGGGCATCGCGGGCAGGTTCCGGGCGCTGCCATCCGGACCGGCGGGTGAGTTCCAGCCACCTGGCGGATTCTGCCCGCCTCGGCCGGCCGCCGGATCAGGGTGAGGCCGGCTGCCGCCCAGGTCCGGGGCGCCGGTGCCCGGCACCGCACGGGCACCGTCGGGCGGGCCCTGGTTGCCCGGCCGGTCAAGCCTGCCTCGGGCAGCCGGCGCACTCGGCCCCGCCGGGGAATCAGGTAATCCCCGACCGGGCGCGGGCGCCTCGGGAAAGCCGCCCGGCGCTTGTCGACGGGCCGGCGGATTCCCGCCAGCCGGCGCGCCGTTCGACGACTCCGGCAGTGTCCGCGCGCCCGGCACCGCGGGAAAACCCTGACCGCTCTGGGAATCGGGCCGGAACTGACCGCCCGGCGCATTCGGGAGACCACGTCCGTCGGACGGGTCGGGCCTGGTCGGACCGTTCCTGCCGTCAGGCGGCCCCGGCCGGCCCCGGCCTCCCGAGGCGTCGGGCCAGCCGCCGGGAACTCCGTTCCCCTGCGGCACACCACGACCGTTCGGACCAGGCGCGTTCCAGCCACCGGACGGACCGTTCCGGCCGCCCGCCACCTCGGTCGCGTTCCGACCACCGGCCGGCTCCGGCCAGTTCCGCCCACCCGACGGCTCAGGAACGCTCCGATTCCCCGGCGCCCCAGGCAGATTCCCGCCACCAGGCCGATCGGACGCGGTCCACCTGCCGGACTGCTCAGAAAAGCCACCGGACGGATCCGGCACAGGCCGACCGCCAGGGACCTCGGACGGACCACGACCACCGTGCGAATCAGACGACGGCCCACCACCAGACGCCTCAGGCCAACCGTTGGACGCCCCACCCGACGCATCAGGCACGATCCGGCCACCAGACGAACCACGACCACCATGCGAATCAGGCGGTTGCCCACCACCGGACGCCTCAGGCCAGCCATTGGGCGACCCACCCGACGCGTCAGGCACGTTCCAGCCACCGGACGAACCCGGCGCACCTCGTCCACCAGCCACATCGGACAGGTCCCGACCGGACGGCCAACCACCCGGCGCCTCGGGCCACCCCACCGAAGGCCCGCCGCCGGACCCGCCGGCCCCGTCCCCCGGCGGGTCGGGCCAGGCCGGGGCGGGCGGGGGCGTCCCACCAGGACTGTCGACCGGCCGGGACGCCGCCTCGTAACGCTCCATCACGGACACGTTGAACTCGTTCGCCGCGTTGATCTGGTTGAGGAGGGTTTCGTGGCTGCGGGTGGCACCCGCCGCCGAGGTCAGGTTGTCCCACAGTCCGGGTCTGCCCGGCACCGGCGGCACCTCGCGGACCGCCTGGCGCGCGTCCTCGAACGCGTCGGCGGCGCCGATGGCCAGGGTGTCGTTGTGGAAGGTGCGGTAGATCTCCGCGCCGGTCAAACCCGCCCCGACTGATGTGAACACGGACAGCTACCGCCTCGCCCGCCGGGCCGGGCGGGGCGGGGCGTGTGGCGGCGGCGCCGTCGGCTCCTGGCCGTCGACGGTGTCGGCGTCCGGTTCCGCCCCGGTCGCGGTGCGGGCCGCCGCCTCGGCCGCCCGGCGGCGGGCGTCGGTCATCGCATCAGTCATGGTGCCCCCTCGTCTCACGGTGGCACCTTACGACGCCCGGCCGGCCGGCACGCGGCGATCAGGTCAGTCGTTGCGGGGGAAACCGAGGTTGACGCCGCCGTGCGACGGGTCGAGCCAGCGGCTGGTCACCACCTTCGTCCTGGTGTAGAAGTGCAGGCCATCGGGGCCGTAGGCGTGGCTGTCACCGAACAGCGACGCCTTCCACCCGCCGAAGGAGTAGTAGGCGACCGGCACCGGGATCGGCACGTTCACGCCGACCATCCCGACCTCGATCTCGTTCTGGAACCGTCGCGCGGCACCGCCGTCGTTGGTGAAGATCGCGGTGCCGTTGCCGTACGGGTTGGCGTTGACCAGGTCGACGGCCGCCGCGTAGCTGGAGGCGCGTACCACCGACAGCACGGGGCCGAAGATCTCGTCGGTGTACACCGTCATCTCGGGTTTGACGTGGTCGAACAGGGTCGGGCCGAGCCAGAAGCCGCCGGGTTCGCCGTCGATCGGGTGGCCTCGACCGTCGACGACCAGCGACGCGCCCTCGGCGACCCCCGTCTCCACATAGGACGCCACCTTGTCCCGGTGCGCGCCGGTGACCAGCGGACCCATCTGGCAGCCTGGCCGGCGGCCGTCGCCGACGTGCAGGTCGGCGATCCTGGCCCGCACCTTCTCGACCAGCTCGTCGCCGACCGGGTCGACGGCCACGACCACCGACACGGCCATGCACCGCTCGCCGGCCGAGCCGAAACCGGCCGAGACGGCCGCGTCGGCGGCCAGGTCGAGGTCGGCGTCGGGCAGCACGACCATGTGGTTCTTGGCCCCGCCGAGGGCCTGGACGCGTTTGCCGTGGCTGGTGGCGGTCTCGTACACGTACCGCGCGACCGGCGTCGACCCGACGAAGGAGATGCCGCGCACGGTCGGGTGGGTCAGCAGCCCGTCGACGGCCACCTTGTCGCCGTGCAGCACGTTCAGCACGCCGTCGGGCAGCCCGGCCCGCGCCCACAGCTCGGCGACGAAGTTCGACGCCGACGGGTCCTTCTCCGACGGCTTGAGCACCACCGTGTTCCCGCAGGCGATGGCGATCGGCACGAACCACAGCGGCACCATCGCCGGGAAGTTGAACGGCGAGATCACGCCGACGACCCCCAGCGGCTGACGCAGCGAGTACACGTCGACCCTGGTGGAGGCGTTCTCCGAGAAACCGCCCTTGAGCAGCGCCGGGATGCCGCAGGCGAACTCGGCGTTCTCCAGCGCCCGGCCGACCTCGCCGGCCGCGTCGTCGAGCACCTTGCCGTGTTCGGCGGTGACGATCGCCGCCAGCTCGTCGCGGTGGGTGTTGAGCAGTTCACGGAACGCGAACAGGACGCGGGACCTGGCGGCGAGTGAGGTGTCGCGCCAGCCGGGGAAGGCCCGCGCGGCCGAGTCGACCGCCAGGTCCACCTCGGTCGGGCCGGCGAAGTCGACCTGGCCGGTGACCTCGCCGGTGGCCGGGTCGTACACCTCGCCGTGCCGGGCCGGCACGCCGTCCCAGGGCTTGCCGTCGATCCAGTGGCTGATCCGGCCCATCACCGACCTCCGTCCGCCGCCGCGACGGCTTCGCCCAGGATGCCCAGCGCCTCGTCGAGTTCCTCGGCGGTCAGGGTCATCGGCGGGGCGAGCCGGATGACGTTGTTGTGCAGGCCGCCCTTGCCGACCAGCAGGCCCAGCCGCCGGCATTCCTCCAGCACGGTGACCGCCGCGGCCGGCGCGGGTGTGGTGCCGCCGGGTTCGACCAGTTCGATGCCGACCATCAGGCCCTTGCCGCGCACGTCGCCGACCACCGGGTGCCGTTGCGCGACGGCGCGCAGCCCGGCCAGCAGCCGCGCGCCCAGCCTCGCCGCGTTGGCCTGGAGGTCGTGGTCGAGCAGGTAGTCCAGGGCGGCGCGGGCGCCCGCGGTGGACACCGGGTTGCCGCCGAAGGTGGAGATCGAGTTGGACGCGATGGTGTCCATGATCGAGCCGCGGGCGACGACGCCGCCGATCGCCAGGCCGTTGGCCAGGCCCTTGGCGAAGGTCATCATGTCCGGGGTGACGCCGTGCGCCTCGATGCCCCAGAACGTGTCGCCGGTGCGGCCCCAGCCGGTCTGCACCTCGTCGGAGACGAACAGGATCCCTTGCTCGGCAAGGACTTCGTGGAAGGCGCCGAACAGCCCGTCGGGCGGGGAGGTGAACCCGCCGACGCCCTGGATCGGCTCGACGATCATGCAGGCGACGTCGCCGGAGGTGCCGGTGAGCAGCACGTCACGCAGGTCGTCGGTGCACGCCTTGACGTAGTCGGCGTCGGAGTAGCCGGCGAACGGCCCCCGGTAGCGGTAGCCACCGTGCACGTAGGACACCTTGACCGGCGACAGGGCCGAGGCCGACCAGCCTCGGATGCCGGTGACGCCGACGGTGGCGAACGCCCGCCCGTGGTAGGAGTTGCGCAGGGCCAGGACCTGGTTGCTGCGCCGGTACTGGGTGGCCAGCATCAGCGCGGTCTCGTTGGCCTCGGTGCCGGAGTTGGTGAAGAACACCTTCGCGTCCGGGATGCCGGACAGGCGCGCGATCTGCTCGGCGAGTTCCACCTGGCTGCGGATCAGGTACAGCGTGGAGGTGTGCAGGATCCCCGAGTCCAGCTGTTTGCGCACGGCGTCGCTGACCTCGGCGACGTCGTAGCCGATGGCGTTGGTCAGGATGCCGGCGAAGAAGTCCAGGTAGGACTTGCCGGTCGCATCGGTGACCCGGCGCCCGTGACCGTGCACGATCTCCAGCGGGTCGTCGTAGTAGAGGGCGAGCCAGTCGGGCATGACGGCTCGGTGGCGGTCGATCAGACGCGGTTCGGCCATGGTCCCGAGTGTGGCGGCGCGATCGTTGGCGCGCCATGGACAGTCTGTATCCGCACGCCCGTAGAGTGTGCACAACATGTACCCGACCATGGCCGACGTGCTCGCGCTGCCGGTGATCCGGCAGGGCTTGGCGACCGTGGTCGCCGGCGCCGACGGGCTGGAGCGGCGGGTCCGCTGGGTGCACATCGCCGAGGTCGCCGACATCGCCGGGTTGCTGCGCGGCGGCGAGCTGGTGCTGACCACCGGCATCGCACTGTCCGACGACCCGGACGAGCTGACCCGCTACGTCGACGAGCTGGCCGAGGCGGGTGTGGTCGGGGTGGTCGTCGAGCTGATCCGGCACTGGAGCCGCGAGCTGCCGCCGGCGCTGGTCGCCGCCGCCGACCGGCACGAGCTGCCGTTGGTGACGCTCTCGCGCGAGACCCGGTTCGTGGCGGTCACCGAGGCGGTCATCGGGCTGATCGTGGACGCCCAGGTCGCCGAGCTGCGGGCGGCCGAACGGGTGCACGAGACGTTCACCGCGCTGACGGTGGCCGGCGCCGAGCCGCCGGAGGTGCTGCGCGAGGTGGCCCGCTCGTGCGGGCTGCCGGTGGTGCTGGAGACCCTGGGCCACGACGTGCTGGCCTACGACGCGGCCGGCGCCGACCCCGGCGAGCTGGTCGCCGACTGGGCGGGGCGGTCCCGCACGGTCACCCCGACGACCCGCACCAGCTACGACCCCGACGCCGGCTGGCTGGTCACGGTGGTCGGCGCGCGCGGCAACGACTGGGGCCGGCTGGTGCTGGTGTGCCCGTCCGAGCCGCCGCACCGGGTGGTGGTGATCGCCGAGCGGGCGGCCTCGGCGCTGGCCGTGCACCGGCTGGTGGCCCGCGACCGGGAGAGCCTGGAGCGCCACGCGCACCGCACGCTGCTCACCGAGCTGCTGTCCTCGCCGACCACCCCGGCCGACCTGAACGCGCGGGCCGGGGCGCTGGGCGTGCCGCTGCTGCGGCGGCGGCTGATCGGCGTGTCGGTGCGGCCGAGCACGGTGGCCGCGTCGCCGGCGATGGCCACCCAGGAGGTGCTGCGTGACCTGGCGGAAGCGACGGCGCTGGCCGCCCGCCGGGCCAGGGTGGCGGCGCTGGTCGGGGTGGTTGACGACATCTCGGTGCGGGCGCTGCTGTCGCTGACCCCGCAGGCCGACGAGTCGTCGGTGGTCTGCCGGCTGGCCAGGGAGATCCACCAGACGGCCAGTTCGGTGCCGCCGGTGGTGGTGGCGGTGGGCACGACCGTCGAGTCGGTGACCGACGCGCGGCGCAGCCTGGTCGAGGCGGCGCACGTGGCGAAGGCGGCGCTGCGGTCGGCCGCCGAGCGGCCCTACCACCGGCTCGACGACGTGCGGCTGCGTGGGCTGCTGCACCTGCTGGCCGACGACGACCGGGTGAGCGCGTTCGCCGCGCGGGAGCTAGGGCCGCTGCTGGCCAGGGACGCCGCGCACGCGAGCAGGCTGCTGGCGGCCCTGCGACACTTCTGTGAGCACGGCGGCAACAAGTCGGCGGCGGCGTCGGCCGCGCACATGTCCCGCACGGCCTACTACCAGCAGCTGGCGCGGGTCGAGCAGGTGCTCGGCGTGTCCCTGGACGACCCGGAGTCGGTGCTGTCGCTGCACGTGGCACTGCTTGTGCACGAGAGCGGAGCGCCATGACCAGGCGGGACGGTGACGGCCTCGTCGAGTGTGGACAGGGGCACACCCACTGGGGGCGTTTCGGCGCGGCCGGGCTGCTGGTTCACCACGACGGGTTCGTGCTGCTCCAGCACCGGGCGAAGCTGACGATCGGCGGCGACACCTGGGGGGTGTTCGGCGGGGCCCGCGACAGCGACGAGACCCCGGTCCAGGCGGCGCTGCGGGAGACCTCCGAGGAGTCCACATTGGAGGTCTCGACGGTGACCGTGCGGGCGGTGATGCACGAGGACCACGGCGGCTGGGCCTACGACACGGTGATCGGCACGGTGGCCGGGCGGGCGGAGGTCGGGCCGGCGTCGTGGGAGTCGGCCGGCGCGGCCTGGGTCCCGGTGGACGAGGTGGCCGACCAGGACCTGTTCGGGCCGTTCGCCGACGCCTGGCCCCGGCTGCGGCCGTGTCTGCGCCGGCCGGTGCTGGTGGTGGACGTGGCGAACGTGATGGGGTCGCGGGCCGACGGCTGGTGGCGGGACCGGGCGGGCGCGGCGGCGCGGCTGCGGGACGAGGTGGCGGCCGTCGGCGGGGTCACCGGGATGGGCCCGTTCGACCGGGCGTTCCCGGAGAAGGTGCTGGTCGTGGAGGGTAAGGCGCGTGGAATCGGCGCTGGTGGGACGTCGGTCGACGTGGTGTCGGCGGCCGGGGACGGCGACGACCAGATCGTCGCCTCGGTCCGCGGGATCCTGGCCGAGGACCCGGGCGCGCTGTGTCTGGTGGTGACCGCCGACCGGGAGCTCAAGGCCCGCTGTCGGGCCGCCGGCGCCGAGGTGACCGGGCCCCGCTGGCTGCTGCACCAGCTCTGATTCGCTGTCTACACAGGACAGATCGTCAAGAGGCAGACTGTCAACAGAACCCGCCAACGGCCGACACTCTGACACTCCCCTGGTCCGAGCCGGACACTCAACGATGCCCGTTGTCGCACCATCGGCCCAGACACCTGCGGAGTAGCGATGGCACCGGTTAGCAGCACCGCCACCACCCATCCCGACGGCCGGGTCGACCTCGCCGACCACTCGGGCATCAGCGACAGCCGGTTCTACAACTCCGAGCTGGCCCCCGTGCCGATCGAGAAACGCACCTGGAACACCTACAACTACACGGCGCTGTGGATGGCCATGGCGTTCTGCGTGCCCAGCTACTCGCTGGCCGCCGGGCTGATCCTGTTCGGGATGAACTGGCTCCAGGCGTTCCTGACGATCACCCTGGCCAACCTGATCGTCCTGGTCCCGATGCTGCTCAACAGCCACGCCGGCACCAAGTACGGCATCCCGTTCCCGGTCTACGCCCGCGCCTTCTTCGGCATGCACGGCGCCAACCTGGCCGCCCTGCTGCGCGCCCTGGTCGCCTGCGGCTGGTTCGGCGTGCAGACCTGGATCGGCGGCTCGGCGATGTACTCGATCATCGGCAGGATGACCGGCGACGGCTGGACCGAGGCCGCGTCGCTGGCCGGCAAGCCGTGGACGCTGTGGCTGTGCTTCGCGTTGTTCTGGTTCGGCCAGATGGTGTTCATCTGGCGCGGTATGAACGCGGTCCGGTGGCTGGAGAACTGGGCGGCGCCGATCCTGGCGCTGAGCCTGATCGCGGTGGCCGTGTGGATCGTCGGCGAGGCCGGCGGCATCGGCTCGATCTTCTCCCAGGAGTCCCGACTGGGCTGGGGCGCTGATTTCTGGAAGGTGTTCGCGCCCTCACTGATGGGGATGATCGCGTTCTGGGCGACGCTCTCGCTCAACATCCCCGACTTCTCCCGCTTCTCCGCCAGCCAGCGCAAGCAGACCATCGGCCAGATCCTCGGGCTGCCGACCAGCATGGCGTTCATCGCGCTGCTGTCGATCATCATCACGTCCAGCGCCGTCGAGGTCTACGGCGACGAGCTCGGCGACAACCTGAACTCGCTGTTCGACCCGGTGAACCTGATCAACCGGTTCGACAGCGGGCTGGCGGTGTTCGTCGGCCTGCTGGTGGTCATCCTGGCGACGGTGTCGACCAACATCGCGGCCAACGTCGTCAGCCCGTCCTACGACTTCTCCAACGCCTTCCCGAAGCGGATCAGCTTCCGGGTCGGCGGGCTGATCACCGGGATCATCGGGGTCGTCATCCTGCCGTGGAAGCTCTACGAGGACCCCGACATCTACATCTTCGCCTGGCTCAACACCTACGGCGGGCTGCTCGCGCCGATCGCCGGGGTGCTGGCCGCCGGCTACTGGGTGCGCGCCCGCACCCACCTGGACCTGGCCGACCTGTACGCCGAACGGGGGCGGTACTGGTACCGCGGCGGATGGAACTGGGCGGCGCTGGTGGCCGCGGTCGTCGGCGCGCTGCTGGCCGTCGGCGGCGCCTACTCCACCGTCGACGACCAGGGAGTCAAGTCCGGACCGTTCCCGGTGGACGGCCTGATCCCGTTCCTCAAGGACCTGTACGACTACAGCTGGCTGGTCGGTTTCGTGGCAGCATTCCTCGTGTACCTGGTGCTGACCGCAGGCCGGCGCGACGAGGCTGCCGCCGGGCAGCGAACGGAAGGAGAACGCTGATGTCCGAGATCGTTCGGGCCGCTCTGGTCCAGCAGCGCTGGACGGGGGACAAGGACTCGATGATCGAGGCCGCCGTGGCCCACATCGCCACCGCCGCGTCGCAGGGCGCCCAGGTCCTGTGCCTGCAGGAACTGTTCTACGGCCCGTACTTCTGTCAGGTGCAGGACGCCGACTACTACTCCTACACCGAGCAGATCCCCGACGGGCCGACCACCCAGCTGATGTGCGAGCTGGCCGACCAGCACAACATGGTGCTGGTCGTGCCGATGTACGAGCAGGAGCAGCCGGGCGTCTACTACAACACCGCGGCGGTCATCGACGCCGACGGCACCTACCTGGGCAAGCACCGCAAGAACCACATCCCGCAGGTCAAGGGCTTCTGGGAGAAGTTCTACTTCCGGCCGGGCAACCTGGGCTACCCGGTGTTCGACACGGCCGTGGGCAAGATCGGCGTCTACATCTGCTACGAGCGGCACTTCCCGGAGGGCTGGCGCGCACTGGGCCTTGGCGGCGCGCGGATCGTGTTCAACCCGTCGGCCACCAGCCGGGGCCTGTCCCAGTACCTGTGGCGCCTTGAGCAGCCGGCGGCGGCCGTGGCCAACGAGTACTTCGTCGGCGCGATCAACCGGGTCGGCGTGGAACCGTTGGGCGAGAACGACTTCTACGGCCAGTCCTATTTCGCCGACCCGCGCGGGCAGTTGGTCGGGGAGGCGGCCTCCGACGGCGAGGACGAGGTCGTCGTGCGCGACCTGGACATGGGCGTGCTGACCGAGGTCCGCGACCTGTGGCAGTTCTACCGCGACCGCCGCCCCGACACCTACGACTCGCTGACCGGGGCGTGAGGCCGATGCGCACCCTGATCCGCAACGGGACGGTGGTCAACGCCGGTGGCGCGCTGGCCGCCGACGTGCTGGTGGACGGCGAGACGATCGCCGCGGTGACCGCGCCGGGGGTGTTCACCGAGGCCGACCGGATCATCGAGGCCGACGGGAAGTACGTGCTGCCCGGCGGCATCGACGCGCACACGCACATGGAGATGCCCTTCGGCGGCACGTTCTCGGCGGACACCTTCGAGACCGGCACGACCGCCGCCGCGTGGGGCGGCACGACGACGATCATCGACTTCGCCGTGCAGGCCAAGGGCACCTCGTTGCTGTCCACACTGGACAAGTGGCACGAGAAGGCCGACGGCAACTGCGCCGTCGACTACGGCTTCCACATGATCGTCTCCGACGTGAACGACCAGTCGCTCAAGGAGATGGAGTCCTGCATCGCGGCCGGGGTGAACAGCTTCAAGATGTTCATGGCCTACCCCGGCGTCTTCTACGCCACCGACGGCGAGATCCTGCGCGCGATGAACAAGGCCACCGAGACCGGCTCGATGATCATGATGCACGCGGAGAACGGCATCGCCATCGACGAGCTGGTGGCCCAGGCGATCGCCTCCGGGCGCACCGACCCGGTCGAGCACGGCCTCACCCGCCCGCCGGAGCTGGAGGGCGAGGCGACCTCGCGGGCCATCCAGCTGGCGAAGGTCACCGGCGCGCCGCTCTACATCGTGCACCTGTCGGCCCGCCAGGCCCTGGAGGCCGTCGCGCAGGCCAGGGACACCGGGCAGAACGTGTTCGCCGAGACCTGCCCGCAGTACCTGTACCTGTCCATCGAGGACCTGGCCAAACCGGACTTCGAGGGCGCCAAGTACGTCGCGTCGCCGCCGCTGCGCACCAAGGACCACCAGGCCGACCTGTGGCGCGGGCTGCGCACCAACGACCTGTCGGTGGTGTCCACCGACCACTGCCCGTTCTGTTTCAAGGACCAGAAGCAGCTGGGGCGGGGCGACTTCTCCAAGATCCCCAACGGCATGCCGGGGGTGGAGCACCGGATGGACCTGCTGCACCAGGGCGTGGTCGCCGGTGAGCTGACCCTGGCCCGCTGGGTGGAGGTGGCGTCGGCGACCCCGGCGCGGATGTTCGGCCTCTACGGGCGCAAGGGTGTGATCGCGCCGGGCGCCGACGCGGACGTGGTGGTCTACGACCCGGCGCTGCGCCAGACCCTGTCGGCCGACACGCATCACATGAACGTCGACTACTCGGCCTACGAGGGCCTGTCGATCACCGGTGGGGTGTCGACGGTGCTGTCGCGGGGGTCGGTGGTCATCGCCGACGGCCAGTTCCACGGCAAGGCCGGCCACGGGAAGTTCCTGGCCAGGGACCTGTCGCAGTATCTCGTCTGAGGGGGTGCCCAGGATGGACTTCGGGGTGGTACTGCAGACCGACCCGCCGGCCAGCGAGGTGGTCCGGCTGATGACCGAGGCCGAGAACCTCGGCTTCCGGTACGGCTGGACGTTCGACTCGCACGTGCTGTGGCAGGAGCCGTTCGTCATCTACTCGCAGATCCTGGCGGCCACACGGGAGATGGTCGTCGGGCCGATGGTGACCAACCCGTCCACGCGGGACTGGTCGGTCATCGCGTCGCTGTTCGCCACGCTCAACGACATGTACGGCAACCGGACGGTGTGCGGGATCGGGCGGGGCGACTCGGCCAGGCGGGTGATCGGTCAGCGGCCGGCGTCGCTGGCGGTGCTGCGCGAGTCGATGCACGTGATCCGCGAGCTGGCCGAGGGTCGGGAGGTCGTCCACCACGACGCGCCGGTGCGGATCCCGTGGGTGCGCGACGGGCGGCTGGAGGTCTGGATGGCGGCCTACGGGCCCAAGGCGCTGCGGCTGGTCGGCGAGCAGGCGGACGGGTTCATCCTGCAGACAGCGGACCCGGCGATCGCCCGCTGGACGATCGAGTCGGTGCGGGCGGCGGCGCGGGACGCCGGCCGCGATCCCGGCGGGATCACCATGTGTGTCGCCGCCCCCGCCTATGTGGGTGAGAACATCCCCCATCAGCGTGACCAGCTGCGGTGGTTCGGCGGCATGGTCGGCAACCATGTGGCGGACCTGGTGGCCCGCTACGGCGAGTCCGGGCCGGTCCCCCACGAGCTGACCGACTACATCCGGGGGCGCGAGGGCTACGACTACGCCCACCACGGCAAGGCCGGCAACCCGTCGACCGACTTCGTGCCTGACGAGATCGTCGACCGGTTCTGCCTGGTCGGACCGGCGCAGGCGCACGTCAAGCGGCTCACCGAGCTGGCCGAGTTGGGCGTCGACCAGTTCTCGATCTACCTGATGCACGACGCGAAGGAGGACACGCTGCGCGCGTACGGGCAGGAGATCATCCCCGCGCTCTGAGCCATCGGCGGCGGAATCGGACGTCAGAACCGAGGTCGGCACAACGTTTCGTGGTCCCCACCCGCGATGTGCGCAACGATTGGACGTTCTGCGCAATGGTCTGCGGATGATTCCGCCGCCGGCTGGACCTAATCTGTTTACATGTCGCTTTCCGCTGCGGACCTGATCGCGCTCGACGAGACGTGGAGCACGCACAACTACCATCCGCTACCGGTCGTCCTGGCCGAGGCGGAGGGCGCGTGGGTGACCGACGTGGACGGCAAGCGCTATCTCGACTTCCTGGCCGGCTACTCGGCGCTCAACTTCGGCCACCGGCATCCCGCGCTGGTCGCGGCGGCCGTCGAGCAGCTGAACACGCTGACGCTGACCAGCCGGGCGTTCCACCACGACCAGCTGGGCCTGTTCTGCCAGGAACTGGCGGAGCTGACCGGCACCGAGATGGTCCTGCCGATGAACTCCGGCGCGGAGGCCGTCGAGTCGGCGATCAAGGTGGCCCGCAAGTGGGCCTACCAGGTCAAGGGCGTCCCGGACGGGAGGGCCGAGATCATCGTCGCCGGCTCCAACTTCCACGGCCGCACCACCACGATCATCTCGTTCTCCACGGACTCGGTGGCCCGCAACGACTTCGGCCCCTTCACCCCCGGCTTCCAGGTGGTGAAGTACGGAGACGCGCAGGCGCTGGAGGCGGCCATCACCCCGCACACCGCGGCCGTCCTGATCGAACCCGTCCAGGGTGAGGCCGGCGTCCTGGTTCCCCCCACCGGGTACCTCCGCGAGGTCCGCCACCTGTGCGACACCCACAACGCCCTGCTCATCGTCGACGAGATCCAGTCCGGCCTGGCCCGCACCGGCACCCTCCTGGCGTCCACCCACGACGGCATCCGGGCCGACCTGTACACCCTCGGCAAGGCCCTGGGCGGCGGCATCCTCCCGGTGTCGGCCGTGGTCGGCAGCCGAGCCGTCCTGGGCGTCCTGCGCCCCGGCGAACACGGCTCAACCTTCGGCGGCAACCCCCTGGCCTGCGCCGTGGGCCGGGCCGTCATCCGCCTCCTGTCCACCGGCGAGTTCCAGGAGCGGTCGACGACGCTGGGCGCCCACCTCCACCGCCGCCTCAACGCCCTCGTCGGCCACGGCGTGGCCGAGGTCCGAGGCCGGGGCCTGTGGGCCGGCGTGGAGATCGCCCCCGGCCGCAACGCCCGCACCCTCAGCGAGAAGCTCATGGACCGGGGCGTGCTGTGCAAGGAAACCCAGGACACCACCCTGCGCATCGCCCCACCCCTGGTCATCTCCCGGTCCGACCTCGACCACGGCATCGACACCTTCGCCGAAGTCCTCGCCGGCTGACGCGTTACGGAACAATCCGGTCGCGGGTTCGGATCCTGACCGCTCGCGCGAGCGGTCGTCGCCGAAGGGTCGAGAGATCCCCGCGTGTCACGACACGGACGCCTGGTTCGGTTGGCGGTTACCGGTCCCGGCGGACCCGGGTCTCGTCCCAGACGGGGGTGTCGGTTTCGGTGACGATGCCGTCTGAGCGGAAGACCAGGTACCGGTCGAAGGACTTCGCGAACCATCGGTCGTGGGTGACCGCGACGACGGTTCCGGTGAACTCCTCCAGCGCGTCCTGCAGCGCCTCCGCCGAGGTCAGGTCCAGGTTGTCGGTCGGCTCGTCCAGCAGGAGCAGGGTCGCGCCGGACAGTTCCAGCAGCAGGACCTGGAACCGGGCCTGCTGACCGCCCGACAACGTCTCGAACCGCTGTTCGCGGGACGGGGCCAGGCCGTAGCGGGACAGGGCCGCCGCGGCGCGGCCCTGGTCGAGGCCCTCGCGTTCGTCGTCGCCCTGCCAGAGGATGTCGATCAGGGTTCGGCCGGTCCACTCGGGGTGCTGGTGGGTCTGGGCGAACAGGCCGGGCACCACTCGCGCCCCCAATCGGGCGACACCTTCATGGGTCACATCGTCACCGGCCAGGAGGCGGAGGAAGTGGCTCTTGCCGGAGCCGTTGGAGCCCAGCGCGCACACCCGGTCGCCGAAGAAGACCTCCAGGTCGAACGGTTTCATCAGCCCCGTCAGTTCGAGGTTCTCGCAGGTGATCGCCCGTAGGCCGGTCCGGCCGCCGCGCAGTCTCGGGCGCACCGACTGCTCCCGAGGCGGCAACGCCGGCGCGCCCGCCTCCTCGAACTTGCGCAACCGCGTCTGGGACGCCTTGTACCGCGCCGCCATCGCGTCGCTGATCATCGCCGCCTGTTGCAGGTTGCGGACCAGCTCCTTGAGCTTGAGATGCTCCTCGTCCCACCGGCGACGCAGCTCGGCCATCCGCTCCCACCGGGCCACCCGAGCCTCGTGCCACGTGCCGAACCCGCCGCCGTGAACCCACGTCGTCCCGCCCTCGACGGTGACGACCTGGGTGGCGGCCGCCGCCAGCAGCTCACGGTCGTGGCTGACCAGCAGCACCGCCTTCGAACACTCGGACAGCCGCTGTTCGAGCCAGCGTTTGCCCGGCACGTCGAGGTAGTTGTCGGGCTCGTCGAGCAGCAGCACCTGCTCGGCCCCGGCCAGCAACGCCTCCAGCACCAGCCGCTTCTGCTCGCCGCCCGACAGCGTGCGCACCTCGCGGAAACGCGCCCGGTCGTACGGAACGCCGAGCGCGGCGACGGTGACCGTGTCCCACAGCACCTCCAGCTGGTAGCCGCCGGCCTCGCCCCACGCGTGCAGCGCGTTGGCGTACCGCAGCTGGGTCGGCTCGTCGTCGGTGTCCATCATGGCCAGTTCGCTGGCGTCCAGCTCGGCGGCGGCGGCCCGCGCGGGCGTCGGGGCCACGGCCAGCAGCAGGTCGCGCACCATCCGGTCGTCGCGCACCGAGCCGATGAACTGCGGCATCACGCCGAGTCCACCCTGGACCGTCAGCCCGCCCTCGGGCGCGGTCAGCTCGCCGGCCAGGATCCGCAGCAGGGTGGTCTTCCCCGCGCCGTTGGCGCCGACCAGCGCCACCACCTGCCCGGCGCCGACCCGGAACGTGGCGTCGGCGAACAGGCGCCGGCCGTCGTCGAGTCGGTAGCCGACACCGTTCGCCTCAAGGAAACCCGCGCCCATACGACAAATCGTGCGGCATGTGACGCCGTCACGCGAACGGATTTCGCCCAAAGGTTGTAGGGAGCCGGTGCGTCGCTACGAATTCGAAGCTGTACGCTGCGTAGTCTGCGAGGGCTACCTGCGACGGGAAGGGATGGCGTTGACCGACACCCCGATCTACGACCAGATCCGCCAGGAGCTCGAGGCCGGCGGCGCACGCGCCGAACGGCCGACCGCTCGACGATCCCGAGCCGCCGACGAACCCAGCCAGACAGTCTCGGTGTGGTCGTTGGTCAATCAGCACCGCACCGGCAAGAGTCATTGACCGTTCTCGTCGCGGGCGGCGCGGGCGTCGCCGGTGAGTGTGTCGTACGGGCCCTGCTCGCCCTCGGCACGCACGTCGTCGTCCCGTCCCGCGCCCCCGCGCGACTCACGGCGCTGGCCGACCGCACCGACCCGGCCGTCCGGGACCGGCTGCACCTGGCGCTCGGCGACGTCGGCACCGAGGAGGGGGTCACCCGACTGCGTGACGAGATCGTCGAGCGTTACGGCCGGCCGCGCGGGGTCGTCGCCTCGCTCGGCGGCTGGTGGGAGGGCGAGCAGTTCGCCGACCTGCCGACGAGCACCTGGGAACGGGTCCTGCACGACAACCTGACGGCGCACTTCCTGGTCGCCCGCACCTTCCTGCCGGTGCTCGACCAGGACGCGGCGCCGGTGTACGTGACGCTCGCCGGTATCGCCGCCGACCATCCGGAGCCGTTCGCCGCGCCGATCTCGATCACCGGGGCCGCGCAGCGCATGATGCTGCGGACGATCGCGGTGAGTGACCTCGGTCGCACGATCCGGCTCCACGAAGTGGCGATCATGACCCCGGTGGTGACAGACCGTTGGGACGGCGACCCGCCCCGACCGGACTGGCTCACCGGCGAACAGGTCGGCGCCTACGTGGCCGGCGTCGTGTCCCCCGACTTCCCCGACCCCGGCACGCTGCTGCTGGAGATCCCGTAGCGCAGGAAGACCTCGCCGCCCTCCTCGTAGACCTCACGCAGCGTCAGCTCACGCCGCGTGGTCAGGCCGGTCACCAGCCGGCCGTTGTCGCCGGGCAGCAGCGACGGCGCGACGCTGAGCACCACCTCGTCGACCAGCCCGGCGTCGAACAACGCCGTGGCCAGCCCCGGGCCGCCCTCGCACAGCACGTCGCCGAAGCGCTCCCGCAGGCCGGCGACCGTCGACCGCAGGCCGTCCGCGCCCACCACGAGCGTCGGCACCTCCGCCTCGGTGAACACCGGCAACGCCCGGTCGAGGTCCCCCGATCTGGTGATCACGGCGAGCGGCGCCACCTCCGGCAGACCCGCCCGCCGGCGCCACCCGCGGATCGCGGCGGTCGGCCGGTGCGGCGGGTAGCGTCCGGTTCGGACACTGCCGGCGCCGACCAGGATCACCCCGGCGGTGCCGCGCAGCGCGCGCAGCATCCGCCGGTCGGCCGGGCCGCCGAGCTTGCTCGTCCAGCCCTCCTCGTCGGTGACCGAGCCGTCGACGCTCATCACCATTCCCAGCCGTACCTGGCTTTCCCCGGTCGGCGCGAACGCGTCGAGCAGGTCGACGCCAACCGACCGGTCGGGCAGGATGCGGTCCACCGGATCAGGTCAGGATGTCGGCGATGTCGAACCGGACCGGCTGCTCCAGCTGCGCGTAGGTGCACGAGTGCGGGTCGCGGTCCGGGCGCCAGCGGGCGAACTGCGCGGTGTGCCGGAAACGCGCGCCCTCCATGTGGTCGTAGCGCACCTCGACCACCCGTTCGGGTCGCAGCGGCACGAACGAGAGGTCCTTGCCGGAGTTCCACCGGCTGACCTCGTTGCGCCGGGGCGTGCGCTCGCCGGCCTCGTGCGCCGCCCACGCCCACGGGTGGTCGTCGAACGTGGTGACCAGCGGTTGCAGCTCGACCATCAGCTCCTTGCGCCGGGCCATCGGGAACGCGCCGACGACGCCGACCGACGCGAGCTTGCCGTCCTCGCCGTAGAGGCCGAGCAGCAGCGAGCCGATCGCGTCCGGCCCGGACTTGTGCACCCGGTAGCCGGCGACGACACAGTCCGCGGTGCGCTCGTGCTTGACCTTCTTCATCACCCGCTTGTCCGGCTGGTAGGGCTCGTCGAGCGGCTTGGCGACCAGCCCGTCCAGCCCGGCGCCCTCGAACAGCTGGAACCACTCGGCGGCGACCGCCGGGTCGGTGGTGCCCAGGGTCAGGTGGATCGGCGCCCTGGCTGGGGCAAGCGCTTTCTCCAACGCGGCGCGGCGTTCGCCGAACGGCCGGTCCAGATAGGACTCGTCGCCCAGCGCCAGCAGGTCGAAGGCGACGAAGCTGGCCGGGGTCTGCTCGGAGAGCAACGCCACCCGGCTCGCGGCCGGGTGGATCCGCTGGCCGAGCGCGTCCCAGTCCAGGCCCTGCTTGCCCGGACTGGCGACCACGATCTCGCCGTCGATCACGCACCGGGTCGGCAGATTGGCCTTGACGGCCTCGATCACCTCCGGGAAGTACCTGGTCATCGGGCGTTCGTTGCGACTGCCGATCTCGACCTCGTCACCATCGCGGAAGATGATCGACCGGAAGCCGTCCCACTTCGGCTCGTAGAACATCCCGGCCGGGATCCCGGAGACGGACTTGGCCAGCATCGGCGGCACTGGGGGCATCACAGGCAGCTGCACCTGGCCATTCTTACTCACGCACGCCATACCCGTGGCATGCGACGCTGCGTGCGACGACCGACCGCGGCGGAAGGCGAGGCAGGAGCAGGTGACGGGCTGGCGTAGGCGAACGGCCGTGCTGTGCGTCCTCGCGGGGCTGGTCACGTCCTGCACCGCCGGGCCGTCGCTGCGGCCCGAGATCGTGGTCAACGACGGGCCGCGCGTCGAGGAAACCCCCCAGGAGCGGCCAGCGAAGGTTCCCCCGCTGGAGGACATGGCCACCGACGGCGGCTGGCGTTCCTGCGACGAGGAGATCACCGACCAGTTCACCGACCAGCCGCTGCCGCCGTGGCTGCCGATCGAGTGCGGGCAGATCACCACCGTCCTGGACTCGCCGTACGCGCCCGGCATGGGCAGCGCCAAGGTCCAGCTGCTGCGCGCCGGCGACGGCCCGGTGCCGGTCGCGGTGCTCAACGACGTCGGCGGCCTGCCCGGCACGATCTACGCCGCGCGGCTCGCCTCGACCCTGCCCGAGGAGTTCTTCGACAAGTTCTCGCTGATCGGCGTGGACCGGCGGGGAACCGGCCGCTCCGAGCCGGCCTCGTGCCTGCCCTCGGAGATCCGGGCGTCGCTGATCGAGACCGACCCCGCCCAGCTGCCGATCGACGTGTGGCTGGAGAACGCGCAGACCGCGGGCCAGCAGTGCTCGATCACGCTGGAGGAGCAGCTGCCGGCGCTGGACTCGTGGCGGACGGCCGCCGACCTGGAGACGCTGCGCCAGGCGCTGGGCCAGTCCAGGCTCAACGGCATCGGGCACGGCGAGGGTTCGCGGGTGCTGTCGGTCTACGCCGACCGCTGGCCGGACCGGGTCGGCCGGATGGTCCTCGACGGCCTGCCCGACCCGACCCAGGACGCGGCGATCGCGCTGGAGGGCGTGGCCAAGGGTGCGGAGGCGGCGTTCGGCGCGTTCGCCGACGAGTGCGTGCTGCGTGACTGCGAGCTGGCGCCGGACCCGAAGCGGGCGCTGCTCGAACTGCTCGGCCAGCTGCGCGAACGGCCGCTGGAGGTGGCGACCGGCGAGTTGACGGCCGGCGCGGCGCTGCAGGCCGTGCGGATCGGGCTGGCCGACCGGTCGCGGTGGGCGGCGCTGGCGACGGGTCTGGCGAAGGTCCGCACCGGTGACGGGTCCGGGCTGGCGGCGCTGCTGGACCCGGTGGTGGTCGGCGGGGGCCGCAGCGTGCCGCCGTCGATGGACGCCGAGCTGGTGATCACCTGCAACGACACCAGGACTCGCCTCTCGCCCGAGCAGATCGAGCGGCTGGGCACGGACTGGCAGGACAAGTACCCGACGTTCGGGCCGTTGGCCGCGCGCTGGCTGGCTGTCTGCGGTCCGTGGACGGTGCCCGACCAGCCGCTGCCGACGCCGACGGCCAACAACGCGCCGCCGATCGTGGTGCTGGGGACGGCGGCGGACGCGGTGACTCCGCACGAGGGTTCGGAGCGGGCGGCGCAGCAGCTGGCGACCGGGGTGTTCGTGTCCTGGCAGGGCGGCGGGCACGGGGCCCTTGGCTACTCGCCGTGCGCGACGGAGGCGTCGTTGGCGTTCCTGAGGGACGCGAAGGTCCCCCGAAGTGGAACGGTGTGCCCTCCGTGACCGGTCACTCGGCGTCGGCGTCGGCCCGCAGGCGATACTCGCAGCCGTACTCCACGGCGTAGCACAGGTCGTAGTGGTGCACGATCTTCGGACCTTCGTGCAGGTGGACGTGGGTGACCGTGGAGCGCGGCTCGTCGGGCAGGTCGGGCAGGGTGTCCACCCGGCCGTCGAGTGGACCGCCGACATAGCGGACGACGTACGACTTCGTCACGTGACCTCGGTCCTTCCCGCTCGGTTCGCGTCCGGACCCTTCCGATGCTTCCTGCTGTGTTGGTGGAAATCAACCGCGCGGGCTGGCAATCCGGTCGTGCGGCGGTGGAAATCCGAGGTCAGCGCATCCTCGGAGCAGGGTGGGAGACCTGAGGTTCAGTCCTCTGGACGAGCCCGGCTCGGTTGTACCCGTTTGGGCTCCCCCGCCATCTTCGGGTACTCGGGCGGATACGGAAGGTCACCAAGCCCGTCTCGTTCGTCGCGGGCGACCATCTCCAGCAGCGGCTCCAGCGAGTAGGCCTCGGTCGCGACGGCCGCGTGCAGGTCGCCGACGTCGGCGAACCGTGCCGGCATGGAGTGCACGTCGAAGTCCTCGGGGGTGATGTCGCCGAGTTCGTCCCAGGTCAGCGGTGCGGAGACCAGGGCGCGCGGGGTGGGCCGGATCGAGTAGGCGCAGGCGATGGTCCGGTCCCGGGCGGCCTGGTTGAAGTCGATGAAGATCCGCTCCCCGCGTTCTTCCTTCCACCAGTCGACGGTCACCCGTTCAGGCAGTCGTCGCGCCAGTTCGCGACCCAGCGCGATCAGCGCCCGCCGGGTCTCCACGAACGTCCATCTCGGCTCGATCGGCACGTACACGTGCAGGCCGCGCCCGCCGGAGGTCTTCGGGTAGCCGGTCAGGCCGAGTTCGTCGAGCAGCCCGCGCAGTTCGGCGGCCACCACGACCGCGTCCCGGAAGTCGGTGCCGGGCTGGGGGTCGAGGTCGACGCGCAGCTGGTCGGGGTGGTCGACGTTCGGGTCGCGCACCGGCCACGGGTGGAAGGTCAGCGTGCCGAGGTTGGCCGCCCACGCGACCACGGCGAGTTCGGTGGGGCAGACCTCGTCGGCCGGGCGCCCGCTGGGAAAGGTGACCCGCGTGGTGTGCACGAAGTCCGGTGCGCCCTGGGGTACCCGCTTCTGGAAGAAGGCGTCGCCGCGCTGGTTGGCGCGGGTGACGAGTCGCGCGCCCTCGAACACGCCGCCGGGCCAGCGCTCCAGAGTGGTCGGCCGGTCACGCAACGCGCCCAGAATCCCGTCCCCCACCGACAGGAAGTACTGGACCACGTCGAGCTTGGTGACCCCCTTGTCGGCGAAGTACACCTTGCCGGGGTTGGACACCCGCACCGACCTGGGCCCGTCGGGCCCGTCCACCGTGATCTCCGTCGCCTCGGCCATCGCGCCAGCCTACCGACCTACCCCCCGATCACCGCCCGCAGCGGTTACCGTTGTGCTATGCCCCTCCAGACTCCCGACGACGACCGCCGGCCCGCGGACTCCGCGGCCGACCGGCTCGACGACGAGTTGCTGGGCCTGGACCCCACCGACCCGGAGGTCAGGGCGTTCGCCGAGCACCTGGAGCGTCAACAGCGGGTGCAGCCGAGCTACACCGTCGAGGGCTACATCACCGGCATGGGCGACTTCGCCGCGTCGGCGAACCGCCTGGGTGGTCACCGCAAGCTGATGGCGAGCCTGCTGGCGCTGCTGATCCTGCTCGGTGTGATCGTCGCCGCGTGGGACGCGTTGGTGTACGTGGTCACCACGTTCACCAAGTAGAGCTACCGTGGAACCATGAGTTCCGAGGCTCCCCACGTGCAGAAGACCGACGAGGAATGGCGGGCGCAGCTCACCCCCGACGAGTACGCCGTCCTGCGCCAGGCAGGCACCGAACGCCCCTGGACCGGCGAGTACAACGAGACCAAGACCGTCGGCGTCTACCACTGCCGAGCCTGCGACGCCGAACTCTTCCGCAGCGACACCAAGTTCGACAGCCACTGCGGGTGGCCGTCGTTCTTCACCCCACTGGCCGCCGACCACGTCATCCTGCGCCGGGACAGCTCCCTGGGCATGACCCGCGTCGAGGTCCTGTGCGCCAACTGCCACAGCCACCTCGGCCACGTCTTCGAGGGCGAGGGCTACGACACCCCCACCGACCAGCGCTACTGCATCAACTCGATCTCGCTGCGCCTGGAGCCGACGGAGTAACGGACCCCGCCGCGACGGCACGGTCAGCCGTTCAGGGGTTGGGGTCGCCCGATCCCGTGGCTGAGGGGGAAGGTGGGGCCAGGGCACCGCGTCGTCTGCCGGGGAGGTGCGATGGTGTCGCGGCTTGTGCTGGCAGCGGATTCGGCGTTGGCGTGTCGGTGTCGGGAACTGGTGCGGGGGCGGCGGTGTGTGGTGTTCGCCGGGATCCCGGGTACCGGCAAGTCGTTGTGGGTGCAGCAGGTCTCGCTGCTCGCCGAGGCCGAGGGGCGCCGGGTGCATCTGTTGCAGTGGGACGTCGTGTGCGAGGTGTTCGAGTCGAGTGCGGCCGCTCGGCGTTTTCCGCCGGTGGACGGGGTCACCCATGTGGGGGTCAGGGCGGGGGTGGGGTGGTGGGCGCGACGGGCGATGGGCGCGTGGGGTCGCGCGCATCCGGGTGAGCAGCACCTGATGGTGGTGGAGGCGCCGTTGGTGGGCAACCGGTTGGCGGAGCTGGCCAGGGTGCGTCCCGACGATGCCGAGGCGCTGCTGGGACGGCGGTGCGGGGTGTTCGTGGTGCCCGCGCCGTCGGAGCGGGTGCGGCGGGTGATCGAGGACAGTCGGCGCCGGGAGTCCCGCGAGCCCTGGCACGTGCGGGAGAGGGCGTGCGCGGCGCCGGCGGTCGTGGATCACCTGTGGCAGGAGATCGCGGGGCTGGCCGACGAGCCGGGGACCGGCGACGAGCCGGGATACCGCCGGGACGTGTTCGTGGCGGTGTACCGGAAGGTCCTGCGCGACCGGGCGGTGGTGGTGCTGCCGGTGGACGAGGTGCTGCCGGTCGTGACGTCACCGCACGAGGCGGGAGCGGAGGTCGTCGACGTTCTGCCCTCGGCGCGGGAGGTGGCCGAGGCCATGGCGCTCGTGGGGCGCTGGTCACCGGAACGTCTGCGCGCCGACGCCGAGCACTGGTGCGGCTGAGGGACGCGGCTCAGTCGGTGTCGCCGGCCACTCGGTTGGCGAGTCGGGACAGTGCCCGGGCGGGGTGTTCGACGAGAGCCGCGACGGTCGCGTCGGCCTGGTGACCGCCTCGTCCCGGCGCCGGGACCTCCAGCGACGCCGCGCCGTTGACCGCCAGGTCGGAGACGATCTGGGACAGCCGCCGGAGGAACTGCGCGGTGACCGACGGGCGGCACACCGCGCCCCGGGACACGTGGAAGAACGCGTCGTAGCGGTCCCGCAGCGCGGCATCGACCTCGCGCGCGGGCAGGTGACCCGCCGCCCTCAACAGGGACGTGCCCTCGGGGACGAGTCGCGCGGCGACCGCGACGTGGACCCGGCCGCTGCGCCGGGCGGCCTCGGTCAGGGTGTCGACCAGGTTCCTCGACCCGACGCGCCGTATCCGGAGCAGCAGCGACGGGATGGGTGCGTAGTCCCTGGCCCACGTCCCGCTGAAGGCCGGGTGGCACGCCCGCATGGCCGGGCGGATCACCGCGTGGTAATGCGCCGCGGTGCAGCTGCCGGTGTACAGGAACAGGAGCGTGGAGCAGTCGAACAACTCCACCGCGGCGGTGACCGCACCGTCCGGTGGCGTACGGAAACGCCCGACGGCCTCCAACGTCTCGGCCAGTAGCCACCACACGGCGAACGTGGCCTGGTGCCCGATCCACCACCGGTAGCTCGCCAACCGCTCGGGTTCCTCCGGCGGGGCGAGGACACCGGGCCAGTCCCCTCTCGCGGCGTGGCGCAGCAGCGCGAGCTCGCGGTTCACCGGACGGCAACAGCGCCCGGGCGCGGCCCGGCCGGTCCCGTCGGACCCTGGCAGAACCAGGGTGTCCACGGCCCCGTACCAGCCGGGGGCCGGTACCGGGAAACACCGTTCGATCGTCACCACGACAGTCCGTTTCCGATGCCTGCCCACTGCCCGGACACCCGATCAGGTGGGTGACCAACGCCGTCAGCGGCGTGGCCGTCTCTGACGTCTGACCACCATCGTCCGGTGGGACGTGCGTGTCCGCGATCCGAAGTGGACCTACCGTGCCCCGAACGCGTCGTCGACCGAGGTGCACTGGATGCACACCTCCGACCTGGCCGCGCGCTGCCCGCGGGTCGAGGTTGAGGACGCCGTGCTCTACGTCGACGAGGGCGACGTTGTCACCAGCGCGGGCATTGACCGCGGGCTTGGACCTGTGCCCGCACCAGGTTCGCCGCGACCTGGGCGCCTACGTGGCCGGTCAGCTGGCCCGACGGATGGTCGTGGCCGGCCACCGCCCAGGAGGGCAGGCGCAGTTCGTCGACCTGTCCGTGCCCGAGGGCGACGACGACACCCTGGCGATGGACTGGGCCGCGAGCACCCTCGACCAGCCGCTCACCGTGGACGCGATGGCCAGGCGGTCTCCGTCCCGTCTCGGCACCGGCACTTGGATCTGCCTGCCTGAAGGTGACGCCGGCGCCGGGCAGAGGCTCGCCGTCACCATTTCCGGCGTCGGCTCAAGACACGAACGTCGTGGTCCCGTTGCCAGGTCCCGGCCAAGTCGTCTGCCCAAGGGTGCCGGTGCGGCGGCGGCCGTAGCTGCCGTGTCCTCCGAGCCAGGCCGCCGTCTCGGCGGTGCGTGGTGCATTCGGCAGGCCGGTGGCCGACCAGGTGTACGGCGGCATTCCGTCGGAGGCCGAGCGATGCGATCCGTGGCGTCGCGGCCGTGGACCAGGCCGCGTGTCGAGCTGCCTGCACCATCGCCGTCGGCCTCAAGATCACCCGGTGCCGGCGACCAGATGACCGCGCTCTGGCCCGAACTGGCCAACAACCTGCTGCGGCTCGAAACCGCTGACGCGGTCTGGCCACGGACGACCTGGAGCCACCTCGCCTCCATCCCAGACCACTACCCCACCCGATCGACCAGACCAACTCGTGCGCGCTCGCCTACGTCCTGCACCGCTTGGACCACCACGGCGTTCGACGACGATCCGCTCGGGTGTGCCCGGCTACCGCCGCCCGCGGGAGACGCGGGCGGCGGTAGCCCCGGGTCACTTCAGTGCGAACCCGGTGTTGGAGCCGCCCTCGAGCTTCCGTACCCCGACCGGTGCCCGCAGGCGCAACGGGACGGTCGAATACGCGGGTGCGGTTCCCTCGACCTCGCCGAGCGCGTCCTCGTCGTTCGTCCCCCACGCCCAGACGCGGCCGTCGACGCCGAGGGCGTACCCGCCCGCGTTCGCCGCCACGGCCTGGGTGACGGCGGGGAGACCGGTGATCCGCGTCGGCGTGCCGGTCCCGCAGTACCGGCAGTCCTCACCGGTGCCGAGGCTGCCCTCATGGTTGTTTCCCCATGCCCAGGCGGTGCCGTCCGCGCGCACCGCGAAGGACCGCACGCCGTTCAAGTCAAGCGCGGTCACGTCGGTGAGTCCGACCGCCTGGACCGGGGTGCGGTACTGGCAGTGTTCCCCGACCGGGGGGAAATCGATGCAGCCCTCGCCACCGACAGTGCCGTGGCCGAGTTGGCCGTGCCGGTTGTTGCCCCAGCCCCAGACCGTGCCGTCGTCCTTGCGCACCAAGGTGCCTTGGCCGCTCGTGACGATCTCCCGCACACCCGACAGCCCGGGCACCTGGGTCGGCTCCGTGAAGAAGGCGTCGTCCCCACCGATCCCGAGCGCGCCGCCGTAGTTGCTTCCCCAGGCCCACACCGTGCCGTCGCCTTTGAGGGCGAACGCGGAGCCGCCACCGCCCGCGACCGCGACCGCGCCGGTCACCCCGGGGACCTGCTCCGGCACGGTGAAACCGCCGCCCAGCAGGGTGCCCCACGTCCACACCGTGCCGTCGCCCCTGAGGGCGATCAGATCGTCGATCGCGACCACGTCGTGGAGCCCGAGGACCGGCACCGGCACCGAGGACTCGCTGCCGTACCAGCCGTTGCCGAGCTCGGCACTGAAGTTCGCGCCCCACGCCCACACCTGTCCGTCGGCGGTGAGCGCGAGGTTCGCGGTGCCGCTCGACAGCGCGGTCACCCCGGAGAGCCCGTACACCGGCTTGGCCACGGCCGCGGACGGTTCGTAGTCGCCGGTGCCGAGGTTGCCCCACCAGTTGTTTCCCCACGCGAGCACGCAGTCCGCCGCGCACGTCACCGGCGGCAGCGAGAAGAACCCGGCGAGGTCCGCGATCAGATGCACGGAACCGGTGTTGTTGTACAGCGACACGGTCGCGCCGGTGCCGAGGCCGACCGTCGCGTGGTTGGCGGCGGTCTGTCCGCGGGTCAGGTTCAGGTTGGACCCGTCCGGCCGCGGTTCCGGCGGCGCCCAGGCGGTGACGTAGGTGCCCGCCGTGCCGAGGGTGCCGGTCAGGTTCAGCACGACGCCGGTCGTGTTCCTCGGCACGCTCGCGCCGAGCGCGACCGCGACCGACCGCACCGGACCCACCGGTCCCGCGCCCGCCCGTGTGTCCAGCACCCGCGTCGGTGCCACGGCGGTGAACAGGGCACCGTAGTCGGTGGAGTAGAAGCCCGCCACGTCCACGATCGCGTGCGCGGTCCCGTTCCTGTTGTACAGGTTGACCGTCCGGTCCGCTCCGAGCGCCACCACGACCTGGTTCGGTGTGGTCGCGCCGGGAGCCAGGTTCACGTTCGACGCGGTGGGTCGCGGCGTGCCGCCCGGCCACGCGGTGAGGAACGTGCCCGCCGTGGCGCCGGTGCCGGTCAGGGTGAGGACGACAGCGGTGGCCGTGGGGGGCACGCGGACGCTCAGGTCGAGCGTCTCGACACCGCCGGGCCCAATCGGCCCCGGCGGCCTGATATCGAAGTGCTCCCGCGTGTCGAAAACGCGCACCGGGGTGAACGGGGTGAACCGGCCGGTCGCCGCCTGCGGGTCCGTGGAGTAGTGGCCCGCGAGGTCGGCGATGAGGTGCACCGAGCCGGAGTTGTTGTACAGCGAGACCTTCCGGTCCGCTCCTACCGCGACGGTCACCAGGTTCGGCCGGGTCTCACCGGCCACCAGGTTCACGTTCGACGCGGTCGGCCGTGCGGTACCCGCGGGGAACACGGTCACGAACGTGGCCGAGGTAGGCGCGGTTCCGGTCACGTTCAGCACCACCGCGGTCGCCGACGCCGGCACCTTCGCCGACAGGTCCACTGTGACCGTCCGTGCGGGACCGACCGGGCCGGTCGCCCCGAGACCTTCCCTGGTGTCCAGCACCCGCTGCGGTGCCACCACGGCGAACGCCGCGGGGGCCGGTGCCGCGGCGGGTGCCGCGGTTCTTCGTCCGTCCTCTGCCTGTGCCACCGCGGCAGTCACCGACATCACCATGCCGATCACCGCCGCGGATGCTCCTGTACGTCGCATGTCGCTCCTCGTCGTCGTGGACCCCTGGCACAATCCTGCCGTACGGCGATCACGATCGACCCACTCCGCGTGGCTGGGGACCCGGCAAGGTCATGAAGTCATGCTGTGGCCTGTGTGGTTCGGCGTGCCTGTGGGTGACCTGGTGCCGGATCCCCGGATGAACGTGGAGTCAGCGGCATCCGCTGGCTGGTTCGCGTCGCGCGCGGCGAGGCCCTCGGCGTTCTGGTGGAAGCCCCACAACACATGGACAACGTCGAGGGCGAGGGCTACGACACCCCCCACCGACCAGCGCTACCGCATCAACTCCCTCTCACTGCGCCTGGCCTCCACGGACTGACCTGCCCCGTCATGACGGTGGGCGACCTCGTCGAGATCACCGGCGATGGTTCCGATCCGAATCCTCAAGAACCCGTGGTACGGAACCGGTAAACCTGGAAACTGAGCCCACGCCAGGTGGCTACGTGCATCACCACCCGTCGCGCACGTCCCTCATCGGAATCGGCGGTGGTCGCTTGGCCGCGATCCCCGCACCCGTTTGAAGGCCACGCTCAACGCGAACGCACCGGAGTAGCCGACCCGCCGGGCGATCGCGTCAACGGTCAGGTCGGTGTCGCGCAGCAGTTCGGCGGCGAGGGCGATCCGCCAGCCCGTCAGGTAGGTCATCGGCGGTTCGCCGACCAGTCCGGTGAAACGGCGGGCGAACGCGGCCCGCGACACCCCGGTCCTCGCGGCGAGTTCGGCCACCGTCCACGGCTGTGCCGGGCTGTCGTGCATCAGCCGCAGGGCACTGCCCGCCAACGGGTCGTCCATGGCGCGGCACCAGCCGGGGGCGTCGACGAACCATTCACGCAGCACCGAGACAAGGATCAGGTCCAGCAACCGTTCCATCACCAGCGTCTGCCCCGGCCGGGTGCGGGTCACCTCCTCGGCCATCGCCGCCGCGGACGGAACGGCGCTTCCCTCGGCGGTCGTGACCAGGACGGCGGGCAGGGCGTGCAGGAGGCGTCCGCTGAGGCCGCCGCGACGTTCGAACGCGCCGCTGAGCAGCACGGGGCCGTCGTCCGGGGTGTCGTCCATCGTCCTGCCGCAGGAACGCGTGGGCCCGGTGCCGCCGGGGCAGTAGTCGGCCGCGGTGACCGTCCACGTCGGCGCCGAGGACCGCGCCGACGACGGGGTGTCGGCCACGGCATGGGGCACGTCGCCGCGCACGACGGCGATGTCGCCCTCGGCGATGCGCACCGGATCCCGCCCGTTGGCCACCACCCAGGCCTGACCGCGCAGCATCGTGGCCAGCATCAGCGGAGCGCCGGTTGACATCCGCAACGCCCACGGCGGCCGCAGGACTGTCGGCCGGAACACCGCCCCCCGGCCCCACACGTCCGCGAGCAGTTCGGACACAGCATCCACGAACCCGAAGGGTAGACGTCGCGACATCGGCTGAATCGTCCCGAGCATGGATCCACGCGCCGGGTGCCGGTTGGCTCGGGGAATGAACGCACAACCGATCCTCGTCACCGGCGCCACCGGCAAGTCCGGACGCCGCATCGTCGCCCGCCTGCGCCTCCTCGGGATTCCGGTGCGTGCCGCGTCCCGCACCGGCGAGCACCCGTTCGACTGGACCGACCCCGGCACCTGGGACGCCGCACTCGACGGTGTGCGAGCGCTCTACCTGGTGCAGCTCAACGGAAGCCGGCTCGTTCGCCCGTTCCTGGACAGCGCGGCACGCCACGGAGTGCGGCGCGTTGTCCTGGCCTCGGGCCGCGGCCTCGACGATCCCGACCACATCACCGACACCGACGGAATCCGGGCCGCGGCGCTGGACAGCGAGGCCGCCGTACGCGACAGCGGACTGGACTGGACGATCAGCCGCCCCGGCTGGTTCGCACAGACCTTCACCGAGGGCGTCTACGCCGCCGCCGTCCGCGCCGGTGAGCTTCGCCTGCCCGCCGGTGACGGCGCCGCCAGCTTCGTCGACGCCGACGACGTCGCCGCGGTCGCGGTCGCGGCCCTCACCGAGCAGGGCCACGCCGGCGCGACCTACGAACTGTCCGGCCCTCAAGCCGTCACCCTCACCGAAGTGGCCGCCACCCTCACCAGGGCCACCGGTCGCACCGTCCGCTACGTGCCGCTCTCCACACGGGAGTACATCGCCGAACTCGTCGAGCAGGGCCTACCGGTCACCGACGCCGAGGCGTTCGCCACCCTGGCCGAGTCACTTCGCCGGGGAAAGGACGCACACCTGTCCGACGGCGTACAGCGCGCCCTCGGCCGCCCACCCCGGACTTTCGCCGAGGCCATCCACGGCGCGCGGCCCGCAACGACGTAACTCACCCACAGAACCACCTCCGCGCCACACCCACCAGCGTCGCCAGGGTCCGTTCCCGTTCCGCCTCCGTGCCAACGGATGTTCGATCAGATCGGTCGCACCCCGGGTCCCGGTAACGGCGCAGTTTCGCACAGCACGGTTTCCTCGTCGCCGGCGACGTCGGCGGGTCCGGCGAGGCCGCCGCGGTCAAGCATCGCGCGGTAGACGGGAAGGTCGGCCGCCGCGCCGTACTTCGCCGCGACCCGGTCTCGTGCCCCACCCGGGTCGTCGGTCACCACCACCATCGGCATCACCGCGACCAGGGGCGCGCTGCCGGCAAGATCGATCAGTAACGTGGCGCGGGTCGGGGAATGGTGACGTGTCAGCGCAGCCGGTCGGCCAGCCAGCGCGCGACGCCGCTGAGCACGTCGGGTTCCACCGGCTTGCGCAGTTGCCGGCGGTAGGCCAACACCGACGGCCGGCCGGGGTCGCGGCGCAGGATGTGGGTGAGGTCGGGGACGCGGTGGGTTTCGGCCCCACCGGGGACCAGCCGGGCGATGACCTCCAGGTCGTCGGGATCAACCTGGAGGTCCTTCTCACCGGTGAGGGCCAGCACGGGAGCCTGGATGTGGGCCAGGTCGGCCCTCGGGTCGTGGGCGAGCTGTTCGCGCCACCACCGGGCGTTGAGCCGCAGGCCGCCGACCCTGGCCACGTCGCCGGTGGTGTCCGCCAGCCGGGCGAGATGGCGGGCGGCGAGCCGGCGCAGCGCCGGACGCAGCACCCGCGCCGGACCGCGCAGGCTCCCGGCCAACTGGCTGAACTGCCACTCCACGGCCTCGACCCCGGGCCGGGCGTAGCCGGCGAGCAGCACCACCGCGGCGAGGGGCTCGTGGGCGCCCAGCCACATCGCGTGCACCGCGCCCTCGCTGTGCCCCACCACGCCGACGGTCTCGGCCCGGATCTCCTGGTGGGCGCGCAGGGCGCGGAGCGCGGCGGCCGCGTCGGCGCGGTTGGTGTGGAAACCGACCGCGCGCCAGTCGCCGGGGGTGGCGCCGACGCCGCGCCGGTCGTAGCGCAGGGACGCGACGCCGTGGGCGGCCAGAGCGTCGGCCAGCGGCCGGCCGAGGCACATGCGCACCCGGCCCGCGTTGGAGTCGCGGTCCAGCCGGCCCGACCCCGGCAGGAACACCACGGCCGGATGCGGTCCTTGACCGGCAGGCAGGGTCAGGGTGCCGCCGAGGGGGACGCCGTCATCCGCGGTCGCCGTGATCTCCAGCTCCCGCGAGTGGGTGGTTCCGACAGTGGATCGGCCGGTCATCCCATACCTCCATTGTTATCAGTTTTGAGAAAAGTATCAGATGTAGGAATCATGTGTCCATGGCGACCCTGGACCTCCTCCTGCACCCCGTCCGGCTGCGCATCCTGCGCGCGTTGCTGGACGGTCGACCCGGCACCACGGCCCAACTGCGCGAGCGGTTGCCCGACATCGCGCCGGCCACGATGTACCGGCACATCGCGACGCTCACCGCCGCCGGGATCCTGGAGGTCGTGGACGAGAAGCGGGTGCGCGGCACCATGGAGCGGACCTACCAGGTGCGCTTCGACCGCGCCGAGCTCGCGCCGGCCGACCGCGCCGCCATGACCACCGACGACCACCGGCGGGCGTTCACCGCGTTCGTCGGCGGGCTGCTGGCCGACTTCGACCACTACCTCGCCGGCCAGCCGACCGACCCGACCACCGACGGCGTGACCTACCGTCAGGCGGCCATCTGGCTGACTGACGACGAACTGGCCGAGTTGCTCACCGAACTGCGCACCGCGGTCACCGCCAGAAGCGGCAACGACCCCGCCCCCGGCCGCACTCAGCGAATGATCAGTCTGATCGCGGTCCCCACCGACGACTGACCTCGCCCCGCATCGGCGTGCTCGGCCGTGCCGGTGTACACGGGCTCGGGCAGCAGTTCCACCGGAAACGGGATCCGTACCACGAGTTGGCCATAGGCAGCTGCCCGACCAAGTAGTTCCGACGCGCGGTAGGGACCATCGTCACGGTCACGTCACCACATCCGCCGGCAGCCTGTTGGCGACGCGCTCGGACATCGGTGCCGCGAACCCCACGAGCACCGATCCCGCTCGACGACACGAAATCTTTACCGAGCAGATCCGACCATTTCAGCCAATCAACCAGTGGGATATGAGCTAGCGGATTCTTGTCAAGCCGGCCTGCCGCGCATTCCCGCGCGCCTGTCGCCGGGTGAAGAGGCCCTGGTCGGATACGATATCGAGCGACGTTCGGCGCGGCGGGCCGTGTGGTCCGGTGGTTCAGGGAGGTGTGCCATGGCCGACCAGCCCGGCGAGGTGACCGAACTGCCGCCGTACCGAGCGGTGCTGGTGGTGGACGCCAAGGATTTCGGTGGGAATTCCGATCCTGATCAGGAACTTCTGGCCGAGGCCGTCCCAGGTGTCGTGGCCCTGGCCTTTGAACGGGCCGGTCTGGGACAGGTGTTCCGGGAGGCGTTGTTCCCGCACAACAGCGGTGACGGGCTGGGGATCGGGTTCGACACCCGGCATCTTCCCGGGGTCGTCAGCCATGTCTTCGACGCGTTGCAGGCGGTGCTGGCCGAGCGGGACCGGGCGTTGCGGGCGCGTGGCCGGGGGTTGCGACTGCGGTTGCGGGCCAGTCTGAACATCGGTCCGGTTCGTGAGCCGGATCCGCGCGGCCGGGCCGGTGTCGTGGGGCAGGCGGTCATCGCGACCCACCGGATGCTGGACGCTTCGGCCGTCCGGGACGTGTTGACGCGTTCGGATCCGGAGGTGACCTTCCTGGCGGTCGCGCTGTCCCAGCGGGTGTTCCACGACGTGGTGGCCAGTGGGTACGCGCGGCTGTCCACGTCGCGGCTGGTCCCGGTGGCGGTGCGGGTCAAGGAGTTCGCCGACACGGTTCATCTGTACGTGCCCACGCCCAGCGGTGAGCTGCTCGCGCACGGGGTCGACGGGCGGCCCGGTCCGGAACCGGCGCCGCCGGCACCGCCGCCCGCGGGGGTCAACAACACCATCAGCGGCGGCACCCACACCGGCACCACGATCCAGGTCGGCCACCTCCACGGCCTGCCCCGCGATCACCGGTCCGGGCAAGGGTGAGCACAGCGCGGCGAAAGCGGTGATCACGACACTGTGGACTCCTGTTGACGGAGTACGGAGGTCAGTCATGAGAGCCCTGTTCCCGATCGCCGCCGCTGTGGGGCTGTTGGCCTGGGGTGGTGTGTCCGCGATCGTCGCCACCGAAGCCGTCGCCGCGCCGACGAGTGTGGTGGGCTACCCGCCCAACTGTCCGGACAACAGCAAGCGGTGGGACCTGGAGTACCGCTCGCTGGTCTGTTTCAACCCGACCGGCGAGCACATGTTCGTGTGCGACACGAAGGCCGACGGCGCCCGCGCGTCCGCCTGGTACCGGGGCTCGGACGACGAGTACTTCACCCGGATCGACAACACCCACGGCGTCTACACTTGCCTGGACGTCAACTTCGACATGCCGGAGGACACCTACATCGAGTACCAGAGCTGCGCCTACGACGCCGACCGGCCGGCGTGGAACAGCTGCCGCGACGGGGCGACGAAGTACTACGCGCGGGGATGATCAGCCGACGGTGAACTGGCGGGAGTGCCAGCCGGTGGCGCCGTCGGGGATCGGCGCGACCCGTTGCCGGGGTTGGGTTCGGCCGGTGCGGTCGGTGGCGCGGACCTCGGCGGTGTGCGTGCCCGGCCCGAGGGTGATCTCGACGCGCCACATGCGCCAGGTCTGGTCGTTCACCTTGGTGGCCAGGGTCGCGGGACGCCAGGCTCCGCCGTCGACGCGGACCTCGACGCGGTCGATGCCGACGGTCTGGGCCCAGGCGGTGCCGGCGATCGTCACCGGGCCGGCGGGGACGGTGGCGAAGGAGCGGGGGGCGTCGATGCGGGACTGGGTCTTGATCGGTGCCTCCCGCGCCCAGTCCCGTTCGAGCCAGTACGACCGTTTGGCGTCGAAGGTCGTCAGTTCCAGGTCCACCACCCATTTCGTGGCGGAGACGAACCCGTACAGGCCGGGGACGACCATCCTGGCGGGGAAGCCGTGTTCGGTGGGCAGCGGTTCGCCGTTCATGCCGATCGCCAGCAGGGCGCCCCGGTCGCGGTCCAGCACCGCCTCGACCGGGGTGCCGGCGGTCCAGCCATCGACGCTGGTGGAGAACAGCTGGTCGGACCCGGACCGCACACCGGTCTCGTCGAGCAGGTCGCGCAGCGGGACACCGACGAAGTTCGCCGTCGAGACGTAGCCGCCGCCGACCTGGTTGGACACACAGGTCATGGTGATGGTGCGTTCGACCAGCCGACGAGCCCGGATGTCGTTGAACGTGAACGTCCTCGGCTCGTCGACCAGGCCGTGCACGCGCAGCAGCCAGTCCTGCGCCCGGACCTGCGGCACGCCCAGCAGCGCCGTGTCCACCCGGTAGAAGTCGCGGTTGCTGGTGATGAACCGTGGCGTGCCGAAGTCGGCGGTGGCGGGGATGGGCGGCGCGGGGACGCTGGGGGTCAGCGCACCGACGCCCGCGCGGGACGCCTCGACGTCGACGCGGCCGGCGAGAACCTGGCCGAGGCCACCGAAGGCGGCGGCGCCGACCGCGACTCCCGCGCCGGTCCACAGGAAACGGCGGCGGGAGGTGTCGGCCGGCCGCGTGAGGCCGCTGGCGGCCAGGCGGTGCAGCCAGCCGAAGGTGGCGGCGCCGGCCACCAGGCTCGACACCGGGGCCAGCAGGCCAACCGTGTCGACGTCGTACTGGTCGAGCACGGCGAGCAGGCCGACGACGCCGACGACGGTCGCCAGCGCCAGGCCCGGCCACGGGCGGCGCCGGGAGAGCAGCCCGGCGACCGTGGCGAGCACCAGCAGCATCGCGGCGATCCCGCCGAACAGCAACGGTTTCTTCGCCTCGCCCAGGTCGCTGATGGCGAACTCGGTGACCGCCGGCGGGCTGAGGTCCCGCACGCTGTCGCCGACGGCGACGAACGGTGACGCGTCCGGGTCGGTGAGGGCGGCGACCAGGTGGCCCACCGCCAGCGCGGTGACCATCGCCAGGACGGCGATCAGGATCGCCGTCCACCGGGACAGCACGGCCGGGGAGTTCTCGTCGTCCATGTGAGGTATTCGTTGCCGGCGGGGTAAGAGTTTGGGGAGAAAGAAGAACGCCGCCGGGGTGGAATCCCCCGGCGGCGTGATGTTCCGGTGATCAGGCCGGCGGCATGAGCACCGAGTCGATCAGGTAGACGGTCGCGTTCGCGGTCGTCACGCCGCCGCAGATCACGTTGGCGTCGTTGACCTTCAGGTGGTCACCCGATCCGGTCACGCTGACCGTGCCGCCCTGGACGGTGGTGTGGTCGCCGGCGATCGCGTCGGGAGCCGTCTGCCCCGGCACGACGTGGTAGGTCAGGATCGTGGTCAGCAGGTCGGCGTCGGACTTGAGCTTCTCGATGGTGGCCGCGTCGATCTTGGCGAACGCGTCGTCCACCGGGGCGAACACGGTGAACTCGTCACCGTTGAGGGTGTCGACCAGGTCGACCTTCGGGTTCAGCTGCCCGGACACCGCCTGCACGAGCGTGGTGAGCAGCGGGTTGTTGCCCGCCGCGACGGCCACCGGGTCCTGCGCCATCCCGGACACCGAGCCGGCGCCGTCCGGGTTGGCCTCGGCGTAGGCGGCGCAGCCGGGGCCGACCAGGTCGGCGGCCGGGTCGGCCGTCGCGGTGTCCATCTCGGACTCGGTGGTGGTCGTCGTGGCCGGTGCCGGGTCGGCCCCGGCCCCGCTGCCACCGTCCTCGCCGCAGGCCGTGCCGAGGAAGGCGACGGCGACGACGCCGATGGCGAGGGCTCCCCGGCGAATACTGCGCTTCATCTCAGTGATCTCCCGTTCCCGTGTGTTTCGACCGATTCGGTTCGCCCTGCGAGGCGACAACTACCCGTAATTCGTCGGGTCGCGTCCTCCGGATTGGTCAATCCACAGCCGTGATCACTTCGTGATATTTCGCGCCCTACAACTCCAACTGCATGATCGGATCGGTCGTCGGCCGCTCGGAACCGCCCGCCGGTTCGACCGTGATACCGATCTCGGTGGCCGTGTCGATCCCGTGCACCGCCAGGAAAGCCCTGCCGTCGCGGGGAACGAGCAGCCCGGCGGCCCGGACGCCGTCGCCGATGGTCCAGGCCTGGTAGTCGTGTCCGCTGGGTGCCGGCGGGAGGGCGTCGGCCAGCAGGAGGACCAGGTCCTGGTCACGGGAACTGACCATCGTCATCCGGGTGTCCCCCGAGACGCTGGTGGAGATGTCGGCATCCCCGGAACGCAGCACCGCCGCCACCGCCTGGGCCTGCTGCTGGAGGTCGTCGGAGTTCTGCCGCTCGCGGGCCAGCAGCACCCCGAGCGTGGTCGAGACCAGCAACAACACGGCGGCCGCCGCGACCGAGAGCCGAAGCGGCCACCGGCGCGCGCGGGATCTCGGCAGTGGCACGACGTTCTCGCCGGTGCCCGGCCCTTCCTGGCGGACGTCGGCGATCCTGGCCAGCACCGCGTCCCGCAGGCCGGCGGGCGGCTGGGCCGACGCGGCCAGCGCCAACCGGGCCGTGGTCTCCCGGAACTCGCTCACCTCCACCGCGCAGGTCTCGCACGCGCCGAGGTGCTCCTCGAAGGCGGCGCGTTCCTGGTCCGACAGCGCGTCCAGGACGTACGCGCCGGTCAGCGCGTGGATCTCGGCGTCGGGACGGGTGTTCATCCGGCCACCCCCAGGCAGTCGCGCAGGCGGATCAGGCCGTCACGCATTCTCGTCTTGATCGTGCCGAGCGGGGTGGCGAGCAGCTCCCCGACCTCCCGGTAGGTGCGCCCGCCGTAGTAGGCCAGCAGTACCGACTCGCGCTGCGCCTCGGTCAGCGTCCGCAGGCAGCGCCGCACCTGCTCCTGTTCCAGGCGGCTGGTGACCTGCTCGGTGACCTCGTCGAACGGGCGCGCGACGTCGCGGCGGCCGACGTAGTCCTCGCGGTCGGCCGACGCCTGCGCGGAGCGGACCCGGTCCACCGCCCGGCGGTGGGCCACCGTCATCGCCCAGGCCAGGCCACTGCCCCGGTCCGGGGAGTAGCGGCCGGCGCAGCGCCAGAGCTCGACCATCACCTCCTGCGTGACCTCCTCGGACTGGCCGGGGTCACGGACGAGCCGGCGCACCACGCCGTAGAGCGGTTTGCTCAGCACGTCGTAGAGCTGTTCGAAGGCCGCCTCGTCGCCCCGGCCGACCCGGACCAGGAGTTCCCCCACGTCCGGACCGCCCGCTCCGGCGCCGGTCCCGTGCGTTCGCCGCGCCCGATCACCCATGCCCACCTGTCCCTACCGGCCCGCCCAGCTGTCCTGTCCCGGGTTGTTCGGAGCAGCGGGCGGTCCCGGATTGCCCGGCGGTCCAGATCATGCTCCGGTGATCTCGCGCCCGAGCGCGTCCAGCCAATCGCGGGTGCCCTGCTGGCGCCAGTCGGGCAGTTCCTGGTCGTCGAGGAAGGTGTCCTGCTCGGTGAGCACCAGGTGTGTGCCGGTGCCCTCTGGCACGAACTCGACGGTGGTCACCGACACGGTCGCCAGCACGTCGCGGCCGTGGAGCAGGGTGGTGTAGACGATGCGTTCGTCGGCGCGGATGTCGCGGTAGACCGAGGTGGCGACGATCCGCGCGCCGTCGTCGGTCTGTCCGTGGGTGGCCTCGGTGCCGCCGACCCGGAAGTCGAGGGTGTAGTCGGTGTCGTGGGCGGCGTACCACTTCGCCTTCGTGTCGCGGTCGGCCCAGGCCGCGAACACCCGCGCGGGAGGTGCGGCGTAGGTCCGTTCCAGCGTGAAGGTGCTGTGCTTGACGGTGTTCATGTCGTTGGCTCCTTGAAGGTGGTCGGGTCGGGCTCCCCGAGGATGTCGCCGAGACGGTCGAGGCGGTGTTCCCAGGTGGTGCGCTGGGCGTGCAGCCAGTGCTCGGCGCGGCGCAGGCCGACCGGATCGATCTGGCAGGTGCGGACGCGGCCGGCCTTCTCCGACCGGACGAGTTCGCTGTCCTCCAGCACCCGCAGGTGCTGGACCGTGGCGGCCAGTGTCACGCCCAGCAGGCGCGACAGCTCGCTGACCGCGGCCGGGCCGGCGGTCAGCCGCTCGATGATCGCCCGCCGGTTGGCGTCGGCGAGGGCGTGGAACACCCGGTCCGCCGGCTCATGGTTAAGCATGCACTTAACTGTAGCTCACGCCCCCAGAAAGTCAAGTCGACACTTAAGTGTCTGAATCCGGGACAGCGGCTCCTCCCGGACGGGATACTGGGGTTGGTCAACCGGTCAGGGGGAGCGTGCGCGTGGGCGAGGACGATTCGCGCGGGACCACGAAGTGGCTGGGCGTGGCGGGCCTGGTCGTCGCGGTGGCCGGCGGCATCGTGATCCCGATCCTGCTCCAGGACGACCAGCCGGCGGCGGACGAGTGCCTGGAGGGCACCTGGGTCGAGGACGTGACGGGACGCTCCATCGGCCTGGAGGCCGACACGTCGGTCAAGGCCGACGCCGCCGGGACCGTCGAGGTGACCTTCGCCAAGGCGAAAGCCATCTGGACACTGGACCTGCGCCTGTACAGCCGCCCGGAGGACGGGGCGTACAGCGTGCGCCTGTCCGGAACCCTCAACGTGGACTACGAAACCTCCGAACAGGCCGACGACAGACACGTTCTCACCGTCACCTCCGAACCGAACGGCAAGGCGACGAGGGAGTTGTTCAAAGGGACCGTCAAACAGCCCGACGACCCGCGACACGACCCCAGAAGAATGATCCCCCAGGGCGCCCGCGAGTACTACTGCGACGACGAAACCCTGACGATCGTCGACGGCGGCTTCTACACGAAGAAGTAATTCCGAAACGGCTCCGGGCGGGGTTCGGCCTCGGCTCGCTCCTGCTGCTCGTGGGCGGAATCCGGCTCATCCTCGGCCGGAGCCGCGCCGGTCGGCGACTACCTCCGCGAGGACCACTCCGCGCGCTGACCATGGCGTGCGTGTTCAGTTCCTGGACCAGTACCCCGCGCCGGCACCCGGTGGGCGCGGCGGCCTCGTCGTGACGAGGACGCCGGCCCACCGGGTCGACGGGGGTCAGGCCGGCAGCGGGTCCGGTGTGGAGACCAGGGCCACGTTCATCCAGAAACCGGCGGTGGCGAGGGTCATCATCAGGGTGGCCATCGCCTTGTCGTCGTAGTGCTTGGTGGTTTCGGTGAACAGGGCCTCCGGCACGCGTTCGGTGCCGGGAGCGGCCGGGGTGAACACGGCGTCGGTCAGTGCCAGGGCGGCGCGCTCGGGTTCGGTGAAGTAGGGGGCGTCCGGCCAGGTCGCCACGGCGTTGATCCTGTGCTCCGACTCGCCGGCCTTGCGCAGGTCGGCGGAGTGGCGGATCACCTGGTAGGTGCTGCCCACGAGGTGCCCGGCCCGCAGGTAGACCAGGCTGGTCGTGGTCGCCGGGACCGAGCCGTTGCCGACCGACCGGACCATGAGGCCGGCCAGCTGCTGGATCTCGGGCAGGTGGGTGTTCGCGTCGGGCATCCGTTGGCTCACGGGAGGGCTCCTCGAGGGAAAGGGACACTGTCACCCCTGTGAACCCGCCGGCGTCACGGATGTGACCGGCCCCTGCCCACAGGCCGGAATCTTCCGCGTGCCGACGCCTCGCCGCCGCCGGGCCGCCGGATCTAGCGTTGTCCTCGATGTCAGTCGCGCCAGGCGAGGAGGGTTCATGCTCACCGGAATCGAGGACACCGAGTTCGTCAGCAGGTCCGTCGACGATCTGACCGCGGCGGCCGACTCGGTGGCCAGTGGGATCACGGCGGTGGAGAAGAGCGCCACCGCGCTGGACTGGACGGGCGAGGACCGGACCAGGTTCGACAGTGACCGGTTCGCGTTCCTGGCCGAGCTGCGGGCGATCGAGGCCACGTTGCGTGCCAGGTCGGCCGAGTTGGAGTCGATTCGGCGGCGCCAGGACATCGCCAGCGGCGGTGTCGTGTTCCGGTGAGCCGGGCCGGGAGGGCTCCCGGGAGAACCCGAGAGCCCTTCGCTCAGTGGTCGCGGTCCTTTCTGGGGAACATCGGCGGCAGCGGTTTGGCCTGGGGCGGACAGTTCACCAGGCCCTGGAAGGCCGGTTTCCCGGGCGACGGGTCGTTCTTGTCACGGATTCCGTCGCCGTCGAGGTCGGAGAAGCCCTGGACGATGGTGATCGACGTGGGGGCGGTGACCGTGCCGGGCGGCGGGGGCGCGGGCACGGTCAGGCCGAGCGAGGACGCGAGGGCGCCGGCGATCGGGTTGGCCATCGCCCCGTAGCCCTTGTCGTTGGGGTGGAACGGTTCCTTCTTCGCCCAGGTCTCGCGGACCGTGTCGAACCCGTCCGGGTGCTCGATCTTCTTGTTGTCCCGGCCCACCAGCGTGTCCCGGTCGCTGAGGAACGGGTCCAGGCCGTTGATCCACGGCTGTGCGGTGTAGACCTCGTGTCCCTTCAGGGTGGTCGACACGTCGGCCAGGCGCACCCCGGGCCCGGCGAGCTCGGCGACCTTGGCCAGAGCCGCCTTCAACGGGTCCGCCAGCTCGGTCTGGATCCTCCTGGCGTCCTCCTCGTTCACCAGCCAGCTGGTCCTGGCGAGGACCGAGGGCACCAGCGCGTCGGGATAGTTGGCGAGAACGATCTGCGCGTCGGGCGCTCGCTTGCGGATCTCGTCGATCGCCTGCAACCAGCGGGCGACGATCGTCTTCGCCAGGCCGACCTCCGCCTCCGCCGCCTGCTTGCGGTAGTCGGCCTCGGTGTAGGGCTTGCCGTCCGGGCCCTTGTCGGCCAGCAGCGGCTGGTACCTGGCCAGTTCCTCGTCGAACCCCGAGGAGTGGGCGGCCTGGATGATCGGCCCGAAACCGGCGTCGTTGCCGCCGAGGTCCACGACGACCGCGTCGGCGTCCACCGGGATCTGGAACAGCTGGGCCGGGTTGACCTGCCAGGTCGGTGGGTTCATCCGCTTGTTGCCGAACGCGTGCTGCTCGGTCTGGTCGCAGACCAGGTCGCGCACGACCGCCCCGGAGGACGCGGCGAAGTACAGGTCCACCCCGACCGTCGGATTGGCCCGCTGGAGCCGTTCCAGTGCCTGGGGCAGCGCCGCGAACGGTGAGCGGTGCCGCCGGTCCTGCCCGTCGAAGTACTTGGCCAGACCGGCGTCCGTGCCCTCGCCGACGCCCTCGCCCGCGCCGAAGGAGTTGCCGAGACCGGCGATCTTGAGGCGGCGGGGGGCCGCGAGCGCCCGGCCACGCACCGGCGTCACCGCGCCGCCGCTGGCCGTGTGCTGCACACCGATCTGGTTGCACAGGTCGAGGTACAGCGCGTTGGCGACCTGGACGGACGTGCCGGTGCGCCGGATCTCCGGGCCGAGGGCGTGCCGCAGTCGATCCGCGTCGGGGCCGGTCACCGCGTCGTTCCTCGCCCTGACGGCGCTGAGCGCGGCCAGCGCCCCGGTCGCCGCCTGGTTGGCCAGCCACAAGGTCTCGGCGGTGTCCTTGACCGTGGCCGGGTTCATGCCGTGAAAACCTGACATCGCGCGCCTTTCCGGTGGTGTCGTCGTGTCGCCTCGACGGTAGGGAGCGCGGCGGTTCGCCGTCGATGCCGGACAAGCCGTAACCTTCCGGGTCGTCTTCTCTCGACCACGGCCGGCCTGCCGTCCTAACGTCGTTCCCGAACAGTGAACGACGGCAAAGGACGACCGCGATGGCCTGGCAGGGAATGGATCCGGACGAGTCGGAGACCGCGTCCTTCGATCTGGCAAGCAGTTCGGCCGACCTCGGCGAGGTCACCCGGAACATCAGCGGGCTGCTGGACCAGCTGGACTGGCAGGGCGCCGACGCCACCGCCTTTCGCGGCAGTTGGGGACAGTTCGCGCCCGCCGTGCTCACCGAGACCGAGGGCACCGGCGACAAGGCCACGCAGCTGTGGCGCCGGGCCCAGCGGCAACGCGACGCGAGCCGCTGATCCCAACGGGGAAGGAGGAGACCGGGAATGTCCTTTCAGGGCGCGAACGTCAAGGGAATGCGTGCTGTGGCGGCGATGCTCACCAACGCCGTCACGATCGCCGAACGGTTCCTCCAGGTCGCGCAGCGCACGCTCGACGCGCTGTCGGCCGCCGGGCCGTGGGCGAACGCGTTCAAGCAGTACCTCCGGGTGCTGATCGCCGCGTTGAAGAAGATCGTCGAAACGTTGCGCACGTTCACCGAGGTGTTGACCCGCAACGCCGACGAGCAGGACCAGGTCAGCGACACGAAGTCCTCGGGCACCACGGCGACCGGCAGCGGAAGTGGCAGCGGTCGCACCGGCAGCGGCGGTGCCGGTGGCGGCGGTGCCGCGAAGAACGACGGCAGGAAGGACAGCGACAAGAAGGACAGCAGCGCCCTGGAGAAGCTGGGCACGCTGGTCGGCGAGGCACGCAAGCTCGGTGAGGAGCTCGGCAAGTTCGGCGACCTGTTCACCGACGAGAACACCTCCACCGCGACGGTGGCGCCGGCCCAGCCGCTGCCCGAGACCTCCGCGCCCTCGCTCGACGGGTCCACCGCGCCGAAGCCGGCCACCGACCCGGTGGCCGGCAGGGAACCGACCGTGGCCGAACCGGCCGGTCTGACGGCGTCCGCGGCCCGCGACAGCAGCGGACTCGGCGGCGCGGGCGGCGGGCTCGGCGGCGGAAGCGGCGGAAGCGGCGGTGGGCTCGGCGGTGGAAGCGGCGGGGTCGCGGACAACGCGGGCGACCTGCGGGTCGACCGCACCGGGCTCGGCGGTGGCGCGATCGCCGCCGGTGCCATCGACCGCGGCGAGGTGGTGCCCACGTCCCGGATCGCCGTCGATCCGCCGGAACCGGCACTGGGAACGGCGGCCGCCGTGGCCGCGGGCGGGCTGCTGCTCGCCGGCGGCGGACTGGCCGCGAAGAACGCTCTGGCCAACAGGATCGGCCAGCCGGACGAGCCGGACATGCGGCTCGGCCAACAGATCACGTAACGATCGACATCACCACAACAGGAGGACATCATGGCACGTCTGGGTATGGACATCGACAACGGTCGGGTCGCCGCGAAGACGCTGGAGAACCTGGCCGAGAGCGAGTTCCTCCAGCTGTACACCAAGTACAACGGTCTGATGACCGGGTTCGAGTGGGAGGGCCCGGACAGCGAGGCGTTCCGCCAGACCTGGGCCAGCGACATCAAGCGCCTGTTCGACTCGCTCAAGGAGGTGCTGACCAACCAGGCCATGGACCTGATGAAGCACGTCGCCGACCAGGAAGCCGTCTCCGGCGCCACCACCCACAGCGCGAGCCACTGACCGTCGGTGGGCCCCCTGGCCGGCGCCGGGGGCCCACCGGCCGTGCGAGAGGAGCACCGTTCCATGTGGACGATCAGTGTGCGGCCGTCCCGCGACAGCGGGCTCGCGCCGGTGGACGTGCTGGTCCGCGCGCAGCCCGACGCGACGGTTCTCGACCTCGCCGGTGCCCTCGGCCGGCACCTGCGTCCCGACGGCGCCGGTCTGCTCGTCGTGCCGGTGGAGAACGGCACGTCCTGGCCGGCCGACCGCAAGCTCGGTGAGTGCGGCCTGCGGCCCGGGACGCTGCTGGACGTCGCCACCGTCCCGGCCAGCTGGGCGCACCGGCCGGGGATTCCCGGGCGGCGCCGGGCGATGGCGCGTGTGGTGTCCGGTCCGGACACCGGCCTGGTCGTCCCCGTGTCCGGTGACTCGGCCACGATCGGCCGGGACCCCGGCTGCACGGTCGTGCTCACCGACCCGCTGATCTCCCGGGTGCACGCCAGGGTCCTGCTCACCCCCACGCCGGTCGTCGTCGACGACGGCTCGGCCCACGGGACCAGTGTGGACGGTGTCCAGGTGCGCCGGCCGACGCCGTTGCGCTGGGGCGCGCCGGTCGAGCTCGGCGACACCTCGGTGGTGCTCGAACCGGTCGGGGACCAGGAGCACGGCGCGGCGGTGCTGCGCCCACCCAGGTTCGGTGAGCCGCTGCGCGAGGACACCCTCGACGTGCCGAGCCCGCCGACCAGGAACGACTACCACATGCCGATCTGGGCGATGATGCTGATGCCGCTGGCGATGGCGATCGGCATGCTGTTCAGCAGCCGGAGCGGCTACGGCATGCTCTACCTGGTGATCGCCCCGTTCGCGATGGCCGGGACGCACTTCTTCCAGCAGCGCATGGACAAGAAGCGTTACGAGCGCCAGCTCGCCGCCTGGCGCGAGGACTTCGAGGAGATCCTGGACCAGCTCGACCTGCACAACGCCGCGCAGCGCGAGCGGGCCTTCGACGACCATCCCGACTTCGCCGTGCTGCCCCGGCGGGTCCTCACCGGCCACCCGGCGCTGTGGAACCGCCGCAGCGCCGACCCCGACTTCCTCAGCTACCGCATCGGTCTCGGTCCCGTGACGGCCACACTGGACAGTGAGCTCAAGGACGGCGGCGAGCGCGAGGTGGTGTCCTCGGCGCGCCGGGAACTGGCGCTGCGCAAGGTGCTGGCGGACATGCCGGTCAGCCTGCCGGCCTCGGACATCGCCCTGGTGGCGATCGCCGGGGACCGGGAACGGGTGGACGCGGTGGCGCGGGCGATGGTGCTGCGGCTGTGCGTGGACCACTCCCCCGCCGACCTGTCGGTGGCCGCCGTGCTCGGCAGGAACACCGCGCACCACGAGACCTGGCTGCGGTGGCTGCCGCAGGTCACCCGCCGGGTCGGCGGGCGGGCCCCGGTCGCCATCGGCGCCACCGACGGTCAGGCGCTGCTCGACCTGCTGGCCGCCGCCGAGAACGGCACCGGCGAGACGCTGTGCGTCGTCGACGAGCAGGCGGGGGTTCCCCGCCGGGTGGTGGAGGCGGTCGCCGCGATCGCCGTGGAGCGCCGGCTGCGGCTGCTGTGGCTGGGCGGCGAACCCCGGCAGGTGCCGTCGGGAACCGACGTGCTGGTCGACCTGACGGCGTCGGTCCCGGCGACGATGGTCACCTCGGCGATGACCCGGCCCGGCGAACAGCCGCCGCACGCGGTCGCCACGGTCGCACACCGGGACCGCGCCGGAGTGGCGCTGGTGACCGACCTGGACACCACCGACCTGGGCACGGCGTGGAAGCTGGCCAGGAGCCTGACCGACCACACCGACGAGGCGGCCGTGCTGCCGGCCGACACGGCGATCCCGGAAATGGTGCGGCTGCCCGAGATCACCGGCGACCTCACCGATCCCGACGACGAGGAGCCGGTGCTGGAGCGCTGGCGGCGCAGCCGGGGTCTGCGCGCGCAGATCGGTCTCGGGGTGGACGGCCCGGTCACGCTCGACCTGCGCGAGGACGGGCCGCACGGTCTGGTCGCCGGCACCACCGGTTCCGGCAAGAGCGAACTGTTGCAGACGCTGATCTGCTCGCTCGCGCTGAACAACCCGCCGAGCCGGATGACGTTCCTGCTGGTGGACTACAAGGGCGGCGCGGCGTTCCGCGAGTGCGCCGACCTGCCGCACACCGTCGGCTACATCACCGACCTGACACCCGCCCTGGTCCACCGGGCGCTCACCTCGCTGACGGCGGAGGTCAACGCCCGCGAGGAGATCCTGGAGCACTACGGCGCCAAGGACCAGATCGCGTTGGAGCGTGAGCATCCCGACGCCGCCCCGCCCAGCCTGCTGATCTGTGTCGACGAGTTCGCCGCGCTGGTCGCCGAGGTCCCGGACTTCGTCGACGGCATGGTCAACATCGCCCAGCGCGGCCGGTCGCTCGGTATGCACATGCTGCTGGCCACCCAGCGGCCCGCCGGGGTGATCACCGCGCAGATCAAGGCCAACACCGATCTGCGGATCGCGCTGCGGGTCAACTCCACCGACGACTCCAGCGACGTGATCGAACGCGGTGACGCGGTGTCGATCTCCCGCCGCACCCCGGGCCGGGCGTGGATCCGGCGCACCGGGCACGGCACGACCGAGCTGGTCCAGTCGGCGTGGGTCGGCGCGCGGGAGGAGCTGCGGTCGGCCGGCCAGCGGGTCGACGTCCGCCCGTTCACCGCGGTGGAGGTGCGCGGTGACGAGGGCTACGGCGACACCGCCGGGGTGCGCAGCCACGGTAGGACCGACCTGGACCGGCTGGTCACCACGATCGCCGGCGCGTTCGTCCGGTCGGGGCGCCAGGCGCCGAAACCGCCGTGGTTGCCGCCCATCCCGGCCCTGCTCGCGCTGGGCTGCCGGGCTCCGGGTGAGCTGCTGGTCGGCGCGGACGCGGTCGACGAGGAGCAGGTGCCCGGCTCGACGGACAGGGTGCTGCGCCTGGCGCCGGCGCCGGGCCACGTGCCGGTGGGAGTGTCCGACCGTCCGCGCCAGCAGTCCCAGCCGCCGATCGTGGTGGACTACCCGCAGGTCGGGCATGTGCTGGTGTACGGGACGTCGGGCAGCGGCAAGACCGAGTTCCTGCGCACGGTGGCGGTGTCGGCCACGCTCGGGCCCGGTGCCGGCGAGCCGGCGCCCTACGTCTACGCCATCGACTTCGCCGGCGGTGGTCTCGGTGTGCTGGACGACTGGCCGTCGGTCGGGTCGGTGGTGCGCGAGCAGCAGCCGGAGCGGGTGATGCGTCTGCTGCGGATGCTCAAACGCACGATCGACGACCGCAACGCCACGCTCGCCGGGGTCGGCGCGGCGGATCTGGCGGCGCTGGCCGAGGCCGGCCACCCGTTGCCGCGCCTGCACGTGCTGATCGACAACCTGCCCTCGCTCAACGATCTGCTCGACAGCGGCGCGAAGTACCGTGGCCACGGCGAGTTGCTGGCCACGGTGCTCCAGGAGGGTCGGCGCTGCGGGGTGCACGTCACCGCGACGACGCCGCGCCGCTCCGGGGTGTCCGCCCAGCAGCAGGCGTCGTTCGGCGAGCGGCTGGTGCTGCGGATGACCACCGACGACGACTACCTGATGCTCGGCGCGCCCGGCGGGGTGGTGACCGCCGACAGCCCTCCCGGGCGCGGTCTGCTCGGCCGGATCGAGATCCAGGTGGCCACGCTCGGCGGTGCGGGAACCCCCGCCCAGCAGGACCGGCTGCGGGCGCTGGCCTCGGTGGTCGCGGACCGCTACACCGGGTCGGCCGCGGTGCCGGTGCCGCGTATGCCCGACCGGGTGCCGCAGGCGGCGCTGCCCGCGCCGGCCGCCGACGACCTGATCCTGGCGGTGGAGGCCGACTTCGTCACCGGGATCGTCGTGCCGCTGACCGACTGCCCGGTCCTGCTCACCGGCCGCGCCAAGACCGGCAAGACCAGTGCCCTGGCGGGAATCGCCGGCCTCGCCCGGCGTTCGGAGCGGCCACCGGCCGAGGTCGTGGTGCTCGGGCCCCGCGCACGGGACGTTCCCGGCGACCACGACGTGGTGATCGACGATCTCGCCGAGCTGGCGCGGTGGCTGCCCGGCTGGTGTGAGCGGCTCGACGGGCGGTCGCCGGACTGGCGACTGGTGCTCGTCGACGACACGCACCTGTGGGAGAAGGCGGCGGAGGCCGGCGGTGACGCCAAGCCCGCGCTGGCGGCGCTGGCCGACCTGACCGCGCGGGCGGCGGAACTGCGGCTGGGGGTGGTGGTGGCCACCGACCCGGACGAGTCGAAGAACCACCGGTTCCTCGACAGCCCGGTGCCGGTCGCGGCCAGCGGGCGGCGGGGATTCCTGCTCCAACCGGACTATGCCGAGGGATCCTGGCTGGGCATTACGATTCCGTCCCACACGGTCGAGCCGTTGTCCGGGGCGGGGCGCGGCCTGTGGTGTTCCGAGGGGCAGGCCCAGGTCGCCCAGGTGGTGTCGGGAACCGACTGATCGTGGAATGAGGGAGTCTGGATGCTGCGCATCGTCGTTCGGGTGTCGGGGGTTCCGGCCGTGGTGCTCGGGTCGGGGGAGAAACTGCTCGTCGGCCGGGCTCCGGCCGCCGGTCTGCCGGACGAGGACCCCGACGCCGCGTTGCGCTACACCGCGCTGACCCTGCCGCGTTGCGCGGCGCACGTGTCGCGGGTGGTCGGCGAGCTCACGGTCGCCGACGAGCTGGTGCGCCTGCGGTGGCTCGGCGGCACCGGCGCCCAGCTGTCCAGCCTGTTCGACGCGCCGGGCGGGGCCCGCCGGGTGACCCTGGCCAAGGGCATGTCCGCGCTGCTCGACGAGGGCGAGAACCAACTGCAGGTGCTCCGTGGCCGCGAGCTGGACGACGGGTCGTTCACCGACCTGTCGGTGATGATCGAGGTGACGGTCACCGAGGACGTGACCGACGTGCCGGAGGTCGCGGCCGGGCGGGTGGAGCACGACGTCGCCGCGACCGGCACCGCCCCCGGCCTGACACCGGGCGAACGCGAGTGGTTCGTCGCGCTCGCCCTCACCGAGCCGTGGCTGTCCGGGTCGGACGACTATCCCCGGCCACCGTCCAACCGGGAGATCTACGAGCGGATCCTCGCCTGGCACGGCTACGCGTGGAACCTCGAACGCTCCCAACGGGTCGACGACGCCATCCGGGTGATCGCCACGGTGGCGTTCGGGCGGCACGAGGACCCGTTCCGCGACCCGAGGGGCCGCCGGGTGCAGAACGTGCGGTTCGCGTTGGGCCGCCGGGCCGCCGAGGTCGGGCTGGTCACCGCGGAGGACCTGGACAGGGTCGAGCGGGCCGCCGCGCAACGTCGGCGTTCCAGGGGCTGAACCCGGAATCTTCCGCACCCTCGGCTCTCGTCACGAGCGGTACCAGCGGTTTAGCGTTGACGCGGTCCCCGCGGGAGAACCCTTGCTCCGACCGGACGATGCCGACAGTTCGTCGCCCGGCGCTACGATCGCCACACACGGCCGTGGATCACCACCCGGCCGGTGTCGGTCGCCGGGGGGACCGCCGTTGACGCATGACGCGTCGGCGCGACCGAACGGGGGATTCAGGAATGTTCCAACGGCTTACCGGCCTGCGCGCACGACTGCGGCCGACTGTCCGGCGCGGCGGCAACCTCGCCATCGGCGGGGTCGTCGCGGCCGGGCTGGTGGCCGGTGTGCTGTTCGGCGACGGGATCGCCCGCACGGTCGTCGAGGTGTCCGACGGCGTGACGTGGCTGGGCGACGACCGTCGCGGCGACGTCGTGCAGGTCAACCCGCGCACCGGGAAGCCGGACAACCGCCTGAACGTCGCGGCGCCGGGCAACGACCTGGACATCCAGCAGCGGGACGGCCTGCTCGTGGTCATCGACCGGGAGACCGGAACGGTGAGCCTGATCGACCTGGCGACCCTGCTGACCACCGGGCGGCGTCAGGTCAGTCCCGGTGAGGACACCGAGGTTCTGCTCGCCGGCAACCGGACGTTCCTGGCCGACCGCGAGCAGGGCACGATCACCAACATCGACCCGGTGTCGGCCGGCACGATCGGTCAGCAGTGGCGTACCGAGGACGGCCTGGCCGACGTGGCCGTCGACGACGCCGGTGTGCTGTGGGCGTTGGGCCGCGATGCCGCGCTGCACAAGGTGGTCTGGACCGAGGACATCGACCGGTTCGTCGAGCAGGGCGAGCGGGCCGTGGACGGCACCGGCGCCGAGTCGGCCCTGGTGTCCCACGAACGCGGCGTGACGGTGCTCGGCCCGGAGGGCGGGGTCATGGTCCAGGTCGAGACCGGCAACGAGCGGGCGATCGCCGTGCCAGGGCTGGGCACACCGCTGCACGCCGCCACGACCAGCCCCGCCGATCTGGTGCCGGCGGCGGTCGAGCCGACGGGCACGGTGGTGATGTTGCGCGGCCAGGAGGTGTTGGAGGTCAGCGTGACCGGGGTCGGCTGCGACGCCCCCGGCACCCCGGCGGTGCTCGGCCGGCTGGTGTACGTGCCGTGCCCGGGTGACCGCAAGGTGATCGTGCTCAACGAGAACGGCCGGTCCGCGCGGCCGGACATCATCACGCCCGAGGGCGGCGATCCGGAGTTGGTGGTGGACGACGGCCGGATCATCGTGAACGTCCCTGGCGCGGACACCGGGGTGGTGATCGAGCCGGACGGCAGCAGCCGGACGGTCACCACGTTCAGTCCCGACGGCGAGCCGGCCGATCCCCGCGCCCCGGCCGTCGAGCCGCCGGCGGCCGGCCCGCCGCCGGCCAGTTCCCCGCCGCCCACGGCCGGTGGCCCGCCCGCCGTCGGGCCACCGATCTCCGGCGGGCCGCCGCTTTCCGTCGATCCGCCGGTGGTCGACGACGTGGTTCCCGCGCCGCCGCCACCCACCACGACCACGCCGCCCCCGCCGCCACCGGATCCGCCGACCCCCGAGGAGGTCGTGCCGGTCGAGGTGACCGCGCAGGCTCGCGGCGACGGGTCGGTGCTGGTGTCCTGGACCCCGGGACCGGCGCTGCCGGACCGCTTCAACGTGTTCGGGCAGACCGGTGATGCGGCCGAGCCGCCGCTGGTCGCGCAGGTGCCGGGGACGGCCACCTCGGCCGTGGTGTCCGGGCTGGCGCCCGCCACCGTCGCCACGTTCTTCGTCCTCGGTGTGCCGCCCGGTTACGAGCAGGGGCAGGAACTTCCGCCGTCTCCACTGTCCAATGAGGTCACCACGTTCACCCGTCCCGGTCCGCCGTCGAGACTGTGGCTGGACAAGGTGGACCGGTTCGACAATCCGCCCCGCCTGTGGTTCGCCTACCGGTGGCGACCGGGCGAGGACAACGGCAGCCCGGTCACGCACTACGTGATCACCGCCAGCACCGAGACCGGGTACACGGTCTCCGAGGAGGTCGCCGGGTACGAGAAGCGCGGTATCCAGCTTCCCTGCACCAACCCGGACTGCTCAAACCAGTACGTCCGGATCCAGGTCGTCGCGGTCAACGCGGCGGGCGCCGGTGAGCCGATCACCGTCGAGGAAACGTTCAACCAGAGGAGACTGTCGTGACCACGACCGCACCAGCGGCGCTGTCCCCCGCCGACGTCGCCGGTTTCCGGGCGCTGCACTCGCGGCTGGCCGACGCCGTGGAGATCGCCGTGCGCGGCAAGCGGCCGGTCGTGGAACTGGTGCTGACCGCCATGTTCGCCGGCGGCCACGTGCTGCTGGAGGACATCCCCGGCACCGGCAAGACCACGCTGGCCCGCGCGGTGGCCACCGCGTTCGGCGGGGTGTCCCGGCGGGTGCAGTTCACCCCGGACCTGTTGCCCAGCGACGTCACCGGCACCTCGGTGTACGACCCGCGCGACGGCGAGGTCCGGTTCCGCGAGGGGCCGGTGTTCGGCAACGTGGTGCTGGCCGACGAGATCAACCGGGCGGCGGCCAAGACCCAGTCCGCCCTGCTGGAGGTCATGCAGGAGCGGACGGTGACCGTGGACGGCACCGTGCACCTGGTGCCCGACCCGTTCCTGGTGGTCGCGACCCAGAACCCGATCGACATGGACGGCACCTACCGGCTGCCCGAGGCCCAGCTCGACCGGTTCCTGGTCCGCACCGGGCTCGGCTACCCCGACCTGGAGCACGAACTCGGCGTGCTGGAACCGTTGAGCACCGCCGGGATGATCGGCGAGGTGTCGCCGGTGACCACGCCGCAGGAGGTGGCCGGCCACATCCGGTCGCTGCGCCGGCTCTACGTCGCGCGGCCGCTGCTGCTCTACATCCGTGGCCTGGGCGAGGCGACCAGGAAGGACCGGCGGCTGCGGCTGGGCGCCAGCCCGCGCGGCCTGCGCGCGTTGGTCCACTGTGTCCAGGTCCACGCGGCCGCGCAGGGACGGAACTACCCGGTGCCCAGCGACGTGCAGCGGCTGGCCGGTCCGGTGCTGGCCCACCGGCTGCTGCTCACCAGGGAGGCCGAGCTCGCCGGCACCACCACCACCGAGGTGGTCACCGACATCCTCGCCTCGGTCGACGTGCCACCGGCGACGGCGGACTGAGGTCATGGCCCAGGACACGTCGCGCTGGGCGCGGTGGACGGTGCGCGGCACCGGCACGTTCCTGTTCGGTGCCGTGCTGACCGGGGCCGGCGTGTGGTGGCGCTACCCGGGTGTGGTCGGGCTCGGTGCCGGGTTCGTGGCGCTGGCCGCGGTGGGCCTGGCCTCGGTCGCGTTCCGCGCGCAGATCACGATGGAGCGGGCGGTGTCGCCGACGGAGGTCGTGCGCTACCGCCCGTGCGTCGGCACGATGCGCCTGCGGCACGCCGGCCGTGGCTGGCCGGTCCACCTCGACGCCGAGGAGCAGGTCGGGGGCGAGGCCCTGCCGGTCAGGGTGCTGCGGCTGCGGGCGGGCGAACGGGCGGGCGTCGACTACGAGATTCCCACGACGCGGCGCGGAATCCTGCGGGTCGGCCCGCTGCGGCTGCGCCGGCACGGCCTGGCCGGGCTGGCCACCCGCGAGGTGGCCGTCGGGGACGTGGTCGAGGTGCGGGTGCTGCCCAGGAGGCTGCCGGTGCGGGGTCTGCCGGCCGGCGGGCGGCGGGGACAGCTGGGCACCGAGGAGCGGGTCGACCAGGGCGGCTCCAACCTGACCGGGCTGCGCGAGTACACCCCCGGCGACGACCTGCGCAAGCTGCACTGGGCGACCAGCGCGCGGACCGGGACGCTGATCGTCCGTGAGGACGCCGACCCGGCACGGCCGCACCTGGCGGTGCTGCTCGACGACCGGGCGGCCAGCTACCGGCACCCGGAGGTGGACTTCGAGGACGCCATCGAGGTCGCGACGTCGCTGGCGACCCGCGCCGCCGAACTGGGCCATCCCGTGCGGCTGCGCACGGTGTCCGGCTCGGTGGACGTGTACGCGCCGGGCTCGATGGGTGGGGTGGCCGCCGGCGCGGCGTCCCGGCTGGTGTCCGAACCGCTGGCCGACCTGGTGGTGACCGACTCGACGGCCGAGCCGGACCCGTTGCCGGTGGTCGACCGGGACATCGTGGCCGTGATCACCGGCACCGCCGCCGAGCCCCACCGGCTCGCGCTGGTGGCCTCGGGCGCCCCGGTCGCCGTGGTGCTCATGATCGACCTGCGGACGGCCGGCTCGGTCACCAGCGCGGGGCGGGTGGTCACCCTGCGCGGCCCGCGCGCCGAGGAGCTGCTGGGGCTGTGGGACCGGGTGATCGTCGGATGAACGCGGAGGTGACCGAACCGCGGGACCGCACCCCGCTGGGTACCGCGCTGTGGGCGGCGCTGGTGCTGGCCGCCGGTGCCGCGCAGCTGGCGAGCGCCTGGGCGGGTGTGCTGGCGCCGCTGGTGATCGTCGCGGCGGCGGTGGTGCCGCTGGCGGCGGTGGTGCTGGCGGCGCGGCTGCGTCAGCCGACGGGGCGGACCGTGGTCGTGCTGCTCGTGCTGCTGCTGGCCGGCGCGTACCTGGCCGCGCGGGGCACCGGCGCCGGCCCGGTGGAGGTGTTGCGGGACACGGTGCCCCGGCTGCTCAGCGGGCCGCGTCCGGCGCCGGCCACGGCCGACGCGTTGATGCCGGGCGCGTTGGCCGCCGCGCTCGCCGGTCTGTGGACGGGGACGCGGGTGGTCCGGGGGCCGTCGGCGATGCTGGCCGCACCGGTCGCGGCCGGTCTGCTCTACCTCGGCGGGGCGCTGCTGACCTCGGGCGAGGGCGACCCGTACGGCCTGGCCGGCGCGGGTGTGCTGCTGGCGACCGTCGTCGGGTGGCTGTTGCTCGGCCGGCCCGGCCGGCGGGTGGTGTCCACCGGCGCGAGCCTGTCGGCGTTGGCGTGCTGCGCCGGGGTCGTCGTGCTCGCCGCGACCGTGCCGGCCGCCGGGGCGTTCGACCCACGGCATCTGGTCGCGCCGCCGTCGTTCACGGTCGCCGAGCCGAGCCCGCTGCCCCGGCTGGCCGCCTGGGCCACCGCCGGGGACGAGGAGTTGCTGCGGGTCAACGGATCCCAGCGGCGGCTGCGGCTGGTGGTGCTCGCGGAGTACAACGGCGCCAGCTGGCTGGCCGACGACACCTACCATCCACTGAGGACAGTCTCCGACTCGGCGCTCCCCCGGGGACGACGGCAGGCCGACGTCGACGTGGAGGTCCGCGTCACCGGGCTGACCGGGCCGTGGCTGCCGGTCGGCGGTGTGCCGGACTCGGTGTCGCTCAACGACATCGCGGTCGACCCCGACTCCGGCTCCACCGCCGTGCGCGACGGGCTGCGCTCCGGGCTGCGCTACCGGGCGCGCGGCCAGGTCGACGACGCCGAACCGGCGGACCTGGCCGGGGCCGGGGTCCCTGGCCCGGCTCTCGCGCGGCGTTACCTGGCGACACCGAAACTGCCGTGGCATCTCGCCGAGTACGCCAGGCTCGTCACCCGCAACGCCAGCACCCCCTACGAGCAGGCGGTCGCCCTTGAGCACGCCGTGCGGTCGGGCCGCGAGTTCGACGCTGGCGCGCCCACCGGCTCCTCCTACGCGCGGCTGACCACGTTCATCGCCGGCACCGACGCCGGGGCCGGCGCCCAGGCCGGCACGTCGGAGCAGTTCGCCAGCGCGTTCGCGGTGCTGGCGCGCGCGGTGTCGCTGCCGACGCGGATCGTGGTCGGTTTCCACCCTGGCGAGCCGGGTTCCGAGGACATGCGGGTGGTCAGGGGCCGGCACGCCGTCGCCTGGCCGGAGGTCTACTTCACCGGCTGGGGCTGGCAGCCCTTCGACCCGACCCCGGCCTCCGGCACGACCAGCGACGCCGCCGACGAGGTCGCCAAACAGGCGATCCTGGCCCGGCTGTCGGCAGCCGATCCGGAGCGGGCCGCCGAGACCGCACCGACCAGGACCCCGCCGACCTCGCGGGCCCCGGACACCGACCGCGAGGTGGTCGCGTCCGGGTCGGACGGTGTGTGGGGCCGAGGCACGCTGCTGCTCGCGGGCGCCGTGGTGCTGGTGCCGGTCGTGCTGCTGGCGGGGGCGCGGGCACTGCGCCGGGCCCGGCACCGTCGTGCCGGGGCGCCCGGCGCCTGGTCGGAGGTGTTGGACCTGCTCGTACTGCTGGGCAGGCCGGCGCCGCGCAGCCAGCCGGCCCCGGAGACGGCCACCGCTCTGGCCGGACACTGGCCGGCGATCGGCGACGGGCCGCACCCGGTGGTGTGGTTGGCGCACGCGGCCGACCGGGTCCGGTTCGGGCCGGGTCCGCACCCGCCCGATCCGCGCGTCCGCGCGGCCCTGCGGCAGGTTCGCCGGGCGGTGCGCGGCGCGCGGCCGTGGTACCGCCGGCTGCACTGGCCGGTCGATCCGCGCCCGCTGCGGCGGCGCTGAGCGGGTCAGCCCCGGGTCGGTGTGCACCGCTCGGCGGACACGCCCTTGCCCCGGCCGCCGTCGACCAGGGCGAGGACCTGGAAGCAGTAGCGGGACTCGGCGGGGTCGAGTCCTTCGACGGTGTGCTGGGTGGTTCCGGGGCGGACCTCGGCGACGGGTTCGGCGAGGTCGCCGGTGCGGCGGGTGACCACGAAGGTGGCCTCGCCGTCGCTGGGATCGTCCCAGCGCAGCACCACGCTGGTCGAACGGTCCTCCAGGCCGGTGATCTCCGGCGCGAGGTTCGGGTCGCCGACGGCGACCTGGGGATCGCCGGTCGGCGCCGGCAGCGAGCCGGTGTAGGTCTCGATGCCGGGACCCGTCTGGTCCGCCCCGGTGCCGGCGGGCGGATCCTCCTGGCGCAGCAACGCGGTCCCCACCCCGACGACGACACCCACCGCCACCGCCGCCGCGCCCAGCACGAGCAGCCGGCGCCGACGCGGGGCCGCTGGTGGGGTGGGTGGCGCCGGTTGCTCCGGGGCTGGGTCCTGCTCGGGTGGGGCGGCCGTCGCCTCGTCGTCCAGGTCGACCGGCTCGGGCAGTCCGTCCAGGTGGGACAGTGCGGAGGTCGCCACGGGCACGGCGGCCGGCCGCGGCCCGGGCTCCACGACGGGGGTGGGGACGGGGGCGGTCCGCCGGGGCTCCCCGGGGGTCCAGCCCGGCGGCGGCCCCCACGGGTCGGCGGCGGGCGGGACTGGGGTCGGGACGCTGGCCTGGGCGGTGGGCTGGGCGGTGGGTACGGCCGCCAGAGCCCGTTTGAGGTCGTGCGCGTCCGCGAAGCGGTCGGCCCGACCCTTGGCCAGACAGCGGTCGATGATCTCGACGAGGGCGGCGGGCACGTCGTCGCGCGACAGCGGACGCGGCGCCGCGGTGCGCGCCCGCCGCAGATAGGCCAGCGGCGTGTCGGAGTCCGCGCCCTGCGCCGCGAACGGCGCCCGCCCGTCCAGCAACGTGTACAGCGTCGACCCCAGCGAGTACAGGTCGTCGGCCGCCGTCGGCGCCTCCCCGTCCAACACCTGGGGCGAGGCGTGCCGGTAGCTGAACAGCTCCAGCGACGCGGAGTGCTCGGCGTCCACCCGCCGCGCGATCCCGAAGTCCGCGAGGACGTAGGACGTCGGCAGCACCAGAATGTTCTGCGGCTTGACGTCCCGGTGCAGCACGCCCTGGTCGTGGGCGAAGGCGAGCGCGTCGGCCATCACCGCGCCGACCGCGATCACCTCGGCGACCGGCGACGGCCCGTTTTCACGCAGCTGGTCGTGCAGGGAACCCCGGTCGTAGTACTCCATGACCAGGCACGGCTCCCCCGAGTCCAGTACCCCGGTGTCGTGCACGGTGACGATGTTCGGGTGCTGGCGGCCCAGCCGCACGGTGATCTCCAGCTCGCGCTGGAACCGGCCGATCGCCGCCGGATCGTCCAGGTGCATCACCTTCACCGCGACGTCGCGCCCGAGCCCGTCCTGCCGCGCCCGGTACACGACACCGTCGCCGCCCCTGGCCACGAGCACCAGGTCGCCGTAGCCGGCCAGCGCCACCTCCCCGTCCAGCCTGGCGGAGATGGATCCCTTGTGACGCGGGGGATTCCCGGTGCCCTCACTCATTCCCCCATCATCTCCGACCGGGGGCCCGCGCCGACAGGGAACGGCTCATTCCCGGGGCGCGAGCAGCACGAGCGGGATCTCGCGGGTCGTCGCGGCGGCGTACTCGTCGTAGAGCGGGAAGATGCCGGCCATCTGGGCCCACAGGGGGGCGCGTTCGGCCGGGGTGGCGAGGCGGGCGAGGGCGGTGAAGCGGCGCGGGCCGACCTGGACGCCGACCGTCGGCTCGGCCAGCAGGTTGAGCAGCCAGGCCGGGTGGTGGTCGGAGCCGCCCCGGGAGGCGACGACGACGTAGTCGTCGCCGGAGGTGCCGTAGATCAGGGCGGTGCGGCGCGGCTGGCCGGTGCGCCGGCCGGTGGTGGCGATCACGAGGTTGCGCACGCCCTGCGCCTCGTGGCCCTCGGTGCCGCCGGAGGCCAGGTAGGTGCGGGTGTGGTCGGCGACCCAGTCGGTGGGCGAGTCGGCGGCGCGGTCGAGGTCATCGGCGGTGGCCATGGGTGGTTCCTCCCGGTGTGGTCAGGTCATCGTGCCCGACCCTGGGACGGAGCCGGTGCCGAGACCTCGACATCGCCGTCGTTTCCCGGTCAGAGCCCGTAGCAAGATTTCAGGACCTGTCGATCCTGGCCGACGACGCGGGCGGGGCACGGCTGGCGGTCGAGCACCTGCTCTCGCTCGACCGCCGCCGCATCGCGCACATCACCGGCCCGGCCGGTTACCGCGCCGCTCGCGACCGGGTCACGGCGCTGTGCGCCGTCCTCGCCGAGGCCGGCCTGTCCCTGGCCGGCGAGCCCTGTACGGCGAGTGGTCCCAGGGCTGGGGCCGGCGTCACCCAGGCACTGACCGACTGCGGCAAGCGCATTCCCGACGACATCGCGGTGGTCGGCTACGACAACGGGGAGAACTTCGCCGACGGCCGGACGCTGAGCCGTCAGCCGCCGAGAATGGCGTCCTCGACCAGGGCCGCCGCGTCGGCGTGGCCGCGCGCGTTGGGGTGCACGTAGGCGTAGCGCAGCGGGACGAGGCTGGTGAAGATGCCGTCGGCCCAGTTGTCGGTGCCGGTGTCGTCGCAGACGCTGTGGCCTCGGCTGGGCGCGTACAGGTCGACGAAGGTGTCGCCGTGGGCTGCGGTGACCTGCTGGATGACTGTGTTCAGCGGCTCCAGGACCGAGGTCCGCGCCCAGTCCAGGTCCCCGGAGGTCATGGTGGCGAACTGGCGCGGGTCGCCGTACGTGCAGTCGGTCGCGTCGTCGGGGATGACGTGCGGGTAGCCGACGGTGATCACCTTGGCGAACGGCGACTTCGCGTGGATCGCGGTCAGCATCTGGTCGTACTCGGCGCGCAGGGTCTCCAGCCGCTGCGGCAGGCTCGCGGTGAACTCGTCGGCGCACGGGGTGCCCACGCCCAGGTTCTCGGCTCCCAGGGTCAGGCAGCGGACCAGGATGGGCCCGAAGCCGATGGTGTTGCCACCGGCCCCGACGGTGACCAGTTCGGTGCCCGGCGTCAGGGCGTCGAGCTGGACCGGCACCGGCGCGAAGGGGGCGTCCGGGTCGGTGCCCAGCGGCGGCAGCGGCCGGCCGAGCGGGGTCTGCTCGTCGCGGTACACGTCGGTGACGGTCGCCGCACCGCAGCTGACGTTGCGCAGGTTCACCAGCGAGCCGAGGTCGCGGCGGATGACCTCCGGGTACGACTCGGTGGTGCGGGCGCACCCGTCCGGCGGATTGTCGACCACGTCACCGGTGGCCTGGATGACCCCGGCGGTGTAGGAGTCACCCAGAGCGACCCACTCCAGCGACTGGGCCTGGGCGGCGGACGCGACCGACGGGGCGAGCAGCCCGGCCGTCATCGCCGCGACCAGGCCGAGCACGACCCGTCGGACAGCACTACCTGACACGTTTTCCTCCAAGGGTTCCGCGGTGCACGAGCAGCAGGCGGAACCCTAGGTGATCGTCTCGTTACGCGATGTGATGAACCCTGATCGGGTGACAGCGCGCTACGGAGCGTGCAGGGACGCTGGGCGCCCGCGCCGGGCGCCCAGCGTCCCTGGCCGATGTCCTTCCCCCGACACCGACGCCGGTGGTCAGTCGCTCAGCAGGCGATGACCAGGCTGGTGACCGCCGTGCAGGTCGCGGTGTCGGTGTCGTTGGCCGGGTTGGGGTCGGCCGGGGCGCTGGCGGTGCGGGCCGCCGACGCGGGCAGCGGGCCCAGCGACAGCGGGCCGAAGCTCGCGCGCACGACATGGGTCTGGCTCGACCCCGCCGGCAGCGTGCCGACCGGGCAGCTGACGGTTCCGGTGGTCGGGGCGTAGGCGCAGGTGGCGGAGCTGGCGTTGGCCGTGGCGGGCGGCAGGGTCAGCGTGACCGTGCCGCTGGTCGCCGCGTCCGGGCCGGCGTTGGTGACCGTGATCGTGTAGTCGATCGCCGAGCCAAGGGGCGGGGCGGTCGCGGCGAGGGCGACGGCCAGGTCCGCGCCGGGGTCGGAGACGATCGCGGCGCTGTCGAACACGCCGGCGTCGACGGCCGTCACGTCGGACAGGAACGAGCCGCACTGCGCGCTCGCGCCCACCGCGCACACCCGCACCGGGGTCGACCGGTCGGTCGTCGTGCCGTCACCCAGCTGGCGGACGTTGTTGGCGCCCCACGCGTACGCGGCCCCGTCCACGACGGCCAGGGTGTGGGTGTAGCCGGCGTCGATGGCGTCGACACCGCTGAGGTACGCGCCGCAGGGCGCGGTCGCGCCGGGCGCGCAGACCCGGACCGGGGTGTTCCGGTTGGTGGCCGTGCCGTCGCCGAGCACGCCACGGAAGTTCGAGCCCCAGGCGTGGGCGACCCCGCCGACGAGGGCCGTCGAGTGGCCTCCGTCGCCGGCGCTGATCGTGGTGACGTCGGACAGGACCGTGCCGCACGGCGCGCCGGCCCCGACCGCACACGTCCGCACCGGGGTCGACCGGTCGGTCGTGGTGCCGTCGCCGAGTTCGCCGACGCCGTTGTTGCCCCAGCCGTGCGGGACGCCGGAGACCAGGGCCAGCGAGTGGTTGCCGGCGTCGACGGCGCTGGCCCCGGTCAGGAACGAGGTGCAGGGCGCTGTCGCGCCGACCGCGCACACCCGCACCGGGGCGGTGCGGTCGGTGGTCGTGCCGTCGCCGAGCCGGCCTCGGTAGTTCGAGCCCCAGGACCGCACCTCACCGTCCACGAGGGCCAGTGCGTGGGTCGTGCCGGCGGCGATGGCGGCGACGCCGGTGAGGTGGGTCAGGCACGGGGCCACCGTGCCGGTGGCGCACACCGGGCCGGGGACGGGACGGTCGGCGGTGGTGCCGTCGCCGAGGTAGCCGCCGCTGTTCTCGCCCCAGGAGACCACCGAGCCGTCGGCCAGCAGCGCCAGGGAGAACCGGTTCCCGGCGGCGATCGCGGTGACGCCGGACAGGACCTCGGCGCACGGGGCGGTGGCGCCCACCGCGCACACCCTGACCGGTGTGGTCCGGTTGGTGGTGGTGCCGTCGCCGAGTTCGCCGCTGGCGTTGTACCCGTTGGCGGCGACCGTGCCGTCGGCGAGCAGCCAGAGCGTGTGCCGGTCGCCCATGGCGATCGCCGACGCGTTCTCCAGGGTCGCGGCACACGGGGCGGTCGCGCCGACCGCGCAGACCGGCACGGGGGTCGCGCGGTTGGTGGTCGTGCCGTCGCCGAGTTCGGCGCTGGTGTTGGCGCCCCAGGCCAGTGCCGGGCCCGGCGGGACGGCGGCGGTGGCGGGTGAGGCGGTGGCGGGTGAGGCCGTGGCGAGGGTGACCAGGGTCGCGGTCAGCAGGCCACAGAGGATGGATCGCCGTGAATGTCGGGCAACCATGTGTTTCGGGACCCTTTCCGATCGAGGAGGATCTTTCTTCGCGCCACCGTTCCTGGTGGAAACAGAAGAAAACACTAGGGTCTGTTGCCGGCTAATCATCAGGACCATTCAGGTGGAGCAGAGCAGCGTGAAACGCTTGCCTGGGTAGGAAACCCGAGTCAGAAACACTCGAACGAGTGCATTTCTTCACCCACACGATCAGCCCTGTAAAAATGCGCTTTACAGAGGAATCTCTGCGAGCGGGACCGTCATCGACGCCACCGACAGCAATTTCGTCAACGCCATCCCCTGCACCTCATCAAGAACGGATCGACCGCCCAGACGCGGAGCAGACCCCCTTGGCAACATGCAATATGTTGCATACAGTGCCCCCATGCCCCTTCCCGCCGGTGGCCGGGCGCAGCGCACGCTGCTGCGTGACCAGGCGTTCCGCGCCCTGCGCCACGCCATCGTCGACGGCACGCTGCGCCCCGGCGAACGCCTGGTCGACGTCGAGCTCTGCGCCTGGCTCGGGGTGAGCCGCACCCCCGTGCGCGAGGCGATCGCCCGTCTCGAACAGATCGGCCTGGTCACCGTGCGCCCCGGCAGCTCGACGACCGTCAGCCCGCTGGACGTGCGCACCGCGATCGAGGCCCAGGCCGTCGCCGCGGCGATGCACGAGCTGGCCGCGCGGGAGGCCGTCCCCCTGCTCGGCGAGGACCACCTCAGCGCGATGACCGAGGCGAACGAGCGTTTCCGGCGCGCGCTGCTGGCCACCGACCCGGACGCGGCGATCGCCGCCGACGACGCGTTCCACCAGGTGCTGGTCGCGGTGTGTGGCAACCGCCGGGTGGTGTCGGTGCTCGACGAGGTCACTCCCCTGCTGCGCCGGATGGAGCGGGCGCGGTTCAGCTCGCTCACCGGGCGGGCCTCGGTCGCCCAGCACGCGCGGATCGTCGAGCTGGCCAGGGCCGGCGACGCCGACGCCGCCGCCAGGGCGAACCGGGAGAACTGGCTGACGTTGCGCCCCGAGTAGAGCAGGAGCCCCACCCCGTGTCCCTCGACGACTTCGAGCGTTACCCACTGCTGTTCGGACCGAGCCCGGTGCACCGGCTCGACCGGCTCAGCGCCCACCTCGGCGGCCCGGCGATCTGGGCCAAGCGCGAGGACTGCAACTCCGGCCTGGCGTTCGGCGGGAACAAGACCCGCAAGCTGGAGTACATCGTCCCGGACGCGCTCGCCCAGGGCGCCGACACGCTGGTGTCGATCGGCGGGTACCAGTCCAACCACACCCGCCAGGTCGCCGCCGTCGCCGCCCGGCTGGGTCTGAAGGCCAAGCTGGTCCAGGAGAAGTGGGTCGACTGGCCGGACGCGGTCAACGACAAGGTCGGCAACATCCTGCTGTCGCGGATCATGGGCGCCGAGGTGACCCTGGACCCGTCCGGTTTCGACATCGGCCTGCGCGACTCGTGGGAGCGGGCGCTGGAGGAGGTCCGCGCGGCCGGCGGGAAGCCGTACGGGATTCCGGCGGGGGCGTCCGAACACCGGCTCGGCGGCCTGGGTTTCGCGAACTGGGCGCGCGAGGTCGAGCGGCAGGAGGAGGAACTGGGCGTCTTCTTCGACACCGTCGTCGTCTGCACGGTCACCGGCTCGACCCAGGCCGGCATGGTCGCCGGTTTCGCCGCCGGCCCGCGCCCCCGGCGCGTCATCGGCATCGACGCCTCCGCAACCCCCGACCGCACCCGCGACCAGGTCACCCGCATCGCCACCCACACCGCCGACCTGATCGACCACCCCCACCCGGAGCAGATCACCCTGCTCGAAGGCTGGGCCGGCGACCGCTACGGCATCCCCGTCCAGTCCACTGTGGACGCGATTCGGCTCACCGGCCGGCTGGAGGGCGTCATCCTCGACCCGGTGTACGAGGGCAAGTCCATGGCCGGCCTGATCGACCTCGTCCGCACGGGCGACATCGCACCGTCCTCGACCGTGCTCTACGCCCACCTCGGCGGCCAGCCGGCCCTCAACGCCTACTCCGGCGCGTTCGACTGACCGTTCCCCCGGCTAGCCTGCCGGCATGAACGACGAGGTGGCGAACGCCCCGGTGAGCGATCTGACCGGGCGTGCCCGGCTGCGGCGCGCCGCGCTGGAGTTGTTCGCGCAGCGGGGTTTCGAGGCGACCTCGACGCGCGCCGTGGCGGCGGCGGCCGATCTGTCCCCGGCGTTGGTCACGCGGCACTTCGGGTCCAAGGAGGGGCTGCGGGCTGCGGTGGACGAGGACGTCCTGCGGCGGGTCGGTGCCGCGCTGGAGGCGGTGCCGAGCGGGTCGGGGGACCTGATGGGTTCGCTGGGCGAGGCGTCAGCGCGGCTGTTCGGGGCGGATCCCGTGCTGCGCGGGTATCTGCGGCACGCGCTCACCGAGGGCGGGGACGCCAGCGCCCGGTTGTTCGGGCGGCTGCTGGCCGGCGCGCGGGCCGAGCTGGACCGGCTGGCCGGGCGGGGTGACGTCGACCAGGAGTGGCTGCCGTTCCAGTTGCTGTGTCTGGTGTTGGGGCCACTGCTGCTCGAACCGGTCATGCAGCCCAACCTGGACGAACCGATGTTCGCCCCGGAGGTGCTGGCGCGGCGCAGCGCGGCCAACCAGCGGCTGCTGCGGCGCCTGATCGAGCCGTGACCGGGGGCTGGCCCCACCTCCACGACTGGGGCCAGCCCCAGTGACGTGTGTACACGTGTTTACCAAACTCAACACATGCACACACTTCCCGCGAAACGGCTCGACTGGGTGGACAACCTGCGGGTCGCCCTGATCGTGCTCGTGGTGGCCCACCACGCGGCCCAGGCCTACGGCCCGGACGACTGGTGGTATGTCCAGGACCAGCCCGGCGCCGGCCCGCTGGCCACGTTCTCGGCGGTCAACGGCACGTTCTTCATGAGCCTGTTCTTCTTCGTCTCCGCCTTCCTCGCGCCGGCCGCCCTCGACCGGCACGGGCCACGGGCCTTCCTCACCGGCCGGCTGCGGCGACTGGTCATCCCCCTGCTGGTCGGGGCCGTGACGATCGTCCCCGGCCTGATGTACGCGTACTACACGCGGTACCGGGGCTACCCGCCGATCGACCTGCCGACCTACGTCATCGACGTCTACCTCGGGTTCGGCGAGCGGCCGGCCGGCTGGACCGGACCGTCCTGGCCGGATCTGCAGTTCGCGCACCTGTGGTTCATCCAGAACCTGTTCGTCTACAGCCTGCTGTACCTGGTCTGCCACCAGCTCGCCCAGCGGCTGCGCCGGGGCACGCGCGGGCCGGCGCGGCGGGTCCCCGGCCACCTCGCGCTCGTCGGCCTCACCGGCGCGGTCGCGGTCGGCACGTTCCTGATCCGCCTGTGGTACCCGCTGGACGAATGGGTGGCCGTCCTGGACTTCCTCCAGGTCGAACCCGCCCGACTGGTCCAGTACGCGACGTTCTTCGCCCTGGGCGTCCTCGCCGCGCGCCACGACTGGCTGACCCGGCTGCCGGCGCGCGTCGGATGGGTCTGGCTCGGCGCCGGCACCGCCCTGACGGCCGGGCTGTTCGCCGCCGGAGCGGACACCCCGGTGTTCGCGGGCGGGGGCGCGACCGTCGAATCGCTGCTGTGGTCGCTGTACGAGAGCGTGTCGTGCACCGGGCTGTCGGTCGGCCTGCTGGTGCTGTTCCGGGAGTTCTGCCGGCGCGGCACCCGGTTCACCCGGTCCCTGGCCGCCAGCTCCTTCACCGTGTACATCGTGCACGTGCCGGTGGTCGTGGCCGTCCAGTTCGCCCTCGCCGGCAGCGGGCTCGGCGCACTGGCCTCCTTCGCGGTGACGGCCGTCGCCGGCGTCGCGGTCTCGTTCGCCGCCGCCGAACTCCTGCGGCGCCTGCCGGGATTCCGCGCGGTCCTCTGACCCAGGCGTTCCGGCCGGTAGTGACGGTGGATCGTGGCTAAGGTCGGCTGTCATGGTGACCGAGGCCGCGCCGGGTGGGGACGCAGTGGACGTGGGGCGTGGGCTCACGGCCGGGCAGGTCGCGCGGCGGGTGGAACTCGGGCTGACCAACGACGTTCCGGTGCGGGCCAGCCGCAGCGTGTGGGACATCGTCCGGGGGAACGTGTTCACCCGGATCAACGCGATCTTCGGCGTGCTGTTCGTGATCATCATGACGACCGGGTACTGGCTCGACGGGATGTTCGGGTTGCTGATCGTCGCCAACAGTGTGGTTGGCATGGTGCAGGAGTTGCGGGCGAAGCGGACACTGGACCGGTTGTCGATCGTCGGGCAGGTGCGGCCGGTGGTGCGGCGGGACGGTACGGCCGCCGAGCGGGCGCCGGACGAGATCGTGGCCGATGACGTGATCGAGGTGGGGGCCGGGGACCAGGTCGTCGTCGACGGGGTGCTGGTCGAGGCGGTGGCGTTGGAGGTCGACGAGTCGCTGCTGACCGGGGAGTCCGATCCGGTCGTCAAGCAGGTCGGGGATCCGGTGATGTCGGGGAGTTTCGTCGCCGCCGGGAACGGGGTCTACCGGGCCACGAAGGTGGGGCGGGAGGCCTACGCGGCCCGGCTGGCGGCGGAGGCCGGGCGGTTCACGCTGGTCAACTCGCAGCTGCGGAACGGGATCAACACCATCCTCAAGGTCATTACCTACCTGTTGGTCCCGGCGGGCGCGCTGTCGATCTACAACCAGCTCTCCGGCGACCAGGCCCTGCCCGAGGCGCTGCGCGGGATGGTCGCCGCGCTCGTGCCGATGGTTCCCGAGGGCCTGGTCCTGATCACCTCGATCGCGTTCGCCATCGGGGTCGTGCGGCTCGGGCGGCGGCAGTGCCTGGTCAACGAGCTGCCGGCGATCGAGGGGCTGGCCAGGGTGGACGTGGTGTGCGCCGACAAGACCGGCACGCTGACCGAGAACACCCTGCGCCTGGCCGAGGTCCGCCGCCTCACCGGCGACGACGTCGCGCCGGTGCTCGCCGCGCTGGCCGCCGCCGACCCCCGGCCGAACGCGAGCCTGGAGGCCGTTCGGGTGGCCCACCCGGACAGTCCTCAGTGGACCATCGAGGCGGTGGCGCCGTTCTCGTCGGCCAGGAAGTGGAGCGGGGTGAGCTTCGGCGGCGGACACGGGCACTGGGTGCTCGGGGCGCCGGACGTGCTGCTGACGCCCGAACACCCGGCGCTGGCCGACGCCGACACCATCGGCGCACGCGGCCTACGGGTCCTGCTGCTCGGCCGCGTTGACTCCCGAGTGGACAGTGAAGGCGCCCCGGGTCCAGTGACGGCGGTGGCGTTGGTCGTGCTGGAGCAGACCGTCCGCCCGGATGCGGCGTCCACACTGGACTTCTTCGCCGCGCAGGACGTCACCGTCAAGGTGATCTCCGGGGACAACCCGCGCTCGGTCGCGGCGGTCGCCGGGTCGCTGGGCCTGCCCGGTGCCGAGAACCCGGTCGACGCCAGGAACCTCCCAACCGAACAGGAAGACCTGGCCTCCACTGTGGATAGTGGGACCGTGTTCGGACGGGTCACCCCGGCACAGAAGCGGGCCATGGTCGGCGCGCTCCAGGAACGCGGCCACACGGTGGCGATGACCGGCGACGGCGTGAACGACGTGCTGGCCCTCAAGGACGCCGACATCGGGGTGGCCATGGGCGCCGGGAGCCCCGCCACCCGGTCGGTCGCACAGATCGTGTTGCTGGACAACAGGTTCGCCACCCTGCCACACGTGGTCGCCGAGGGGCGGCGGGTGATCGGCAACATCGAGCGGGTCGCGAACCTGTTCCTCACCAAGACCGTCTACTCCGTACTGCTCGCGCTCATGGTCGGCATCCCCGGACTGATCGGGCTGGAGGCGCTGCCCTATCCGTTCCTGCCCCGCCATGTCACCATCACCGGCTGGTTCACCATCGGCCTCCCCGCGTTCGTGCTCTCGCTGGCCCCCAACCACGAACGCGCCCGCACCGGTTTCGTCCGCCGCGTGATGCGGATGGCGGTGCCGGCCGGGGCGGTGATCGCCGTGGCGTGTTTCGTGTCCTACCTGCTCGCCTACGCCGGGACCGCGAGTACCGACGCCGAGCGGGTGCGGGCCAGCACGGCCGCGCTGATCACCCTGATCGCGTCCGCGCTGTGGGTGCTGGCGGTCGTCGCCCGCCCCTACGCGTGGTGGAAGATCGCCCTGATCACGGTGATGGCCGGCGCGTCGGTGCTGATGTTCGTGCTCCCGCCCGCGCGGGCGTTGTTCCTGCTCGACCCCTCCGACACCCGCCAGGTCGGCGTCGCCCTGGTCTGCGCCGCCGCCGCGATCGTCCTCATCGAACTGTCCTGGCGCCTGGGAAACAGACTCACCGCCCGGTGAGGGCCGCGCGCTGGGCGGACGTCAGACGGTCCGGACGGGCCGCGACAGCGAGCGCGCCGGACCCGACGACCCGCACCACCAACGGATCCGCGATCGCCGGGTGTTCGTGCAGCGCGGTGAGCGCCGAGCCGGTGCGGGCGGTGCTCCAGCCGAGGGCGGCGGCGAGGGCGTCGGGCTGGAGTGGGTGGGCGGTGTGGACCAGGGCGGCGACCACGGTGAGGGCGTCGTGGACCGTCGGGTCGGTCAGGGTGGTGCCGGCCATCTGCTCGCTGAGGCGGCCGAAGAACTCGCTCATCGCGTGCAGGCGCGTGCCGGCGAGGGTGGTGGCGCCGAACAGGTCCACGCCCTCACGGGCCGCCGCCGCGATCCGGCCGTGGGCGCCGGTGTCGGACTGCCAGGCCTGGAGCCACACGTCGTCGTCCACCCGGTAGCGGTCGCGGCGGGCGCCGGGGTCGGGGGTGCGGGTCGCCAGTGCCAGACCTTCCAGCTGGGCGATCGCCTTGGACACCGAGGCGGGGCTGACGCGCAGGCGGCGCACCAGGTCGGCGGAGGTCAGCCCGTCGGCGATGAGCAGGGCCACGAAGACGCGGGCGGTCATGCGGGGCAGGCCGGTGGCGGCGAGCAGGGCGGCGAAGTGGTCGACGAACGCACGGTCGGCCGGGTCGGGCGCGGGGGGACGTGGGGGGCGCGGGGGGCGACGGCCGGCGGTGCGCTGGGCGTGGTCGGCGCGGTAGCCGGCACCGCCACCGGCCCGGGCGACCTCGCGGCTGATCGTGGAGGTCGGGCGGCCCAGCCGGCGGGCGATCTCGGCGTAGCCGAGGCCCTCGGCGAGCCACGTGGCGATCTGGCGGCGGTCGTCGTGGGTGAGCCGGCCTCCGGGCAACGGGCACCTCCTCTGGTTGCGTTCACCGACAATACAGTGCAACGGCGCCGTTGCTTCAGGCACAAGTCCATTGCAACGATGCCTGAGCAGTGCTTTGACAGATTGTGAAACGCAACGTAGCTTTCGCTCCACCGAAAGAGCGGAGGGTGTCATGCACGTGGTGGCGGTGTCGGCGGTCGCGGACAACGACCGGTTCTGGAACGAGCTGAGGAAGGCCCACGCCCGGCTCCCCCGGGGCGCGTGGAAGGTCGCGGTCGCCAGCACCGACGGCACCCGCGCGGTCAACGTCATCACCCACGAGTCGGTCGACGCCGTGCGGGAGTTCCTCGACACCCACGCCGGCGCTTACGCCACCACCGAGTACTTCGAGGCCGACGCCGCCAACGCGGTCGGGCTCCCCCGGTGAGCGTCGCCGAACTGCTCGCCGCCCACGGGGTGCCGGGCGCGGCGGTCGGGGTGCTGCGCCACGGCGAGGTCACCGAGTACGCGGTCGGCGTCCGGGACGCCGCGACCGGCGCGCCCGTCACCACCGACACCGTCTTCCAGTGCGGCTCACAGACCAAGACATGGACCGCGCTGGCCTTCCTCGGCCTGGTCGACGAGGGGAAGGCCGGGCTGGACGAGCCGGTGCGCGCCCTCCTGCCGGGTTTCGCGGTCGCCGACCCGGACACCACGCGCCGCCTCACCCCGCGCCACCTGCTCCACCACACCGACGGGATCGAGGAGGCCTACGGCGACCCCGGCGAAGGCGACGACGTGCTGGAACGCATGGTCGCGGCCATCGCCGACGCGCCGCAGGTGTTCCCGCTCGGCCGCACCCACGGGTACAGCGCGGCGCTGGGCCACGCCGTCCTCGCGCGGATCCTGGAGGTCGTCGACGGCAAGCCGTGGGAGCAGGTCATGCGCGACCGGCTGTTCACGCCGATGGGCCTGACCAGCACGAACACCCGGCCCGACCAGGTCGATCCGACCCGAGGGGCCGTCGGTCACCTGCTCGGCGACCACGGCCCGGTCCGCACCCCGGTCGACCACCTGCCGCGCGCGTTCGGGCCCGGCGGCGGCCTCACCTCGACCGTCGGCGAGGTGCTCACGCTGGCCCACGTCCTGCTGGGCGAGGGCGTCGCGCCGAACGGGCGGCGGATCGTCTCGGCCGGCGCCCTGCGCGAGATGACGCACTCGCGGGTCCCCGTGCCCGACCCGTACCTGTTCGGGCCGGCGTGGGGGCTGGGCCTGATCGTCTGCGACTGGCACGGCCGCACCGTGTACGCCACCGACGGCTCCACGATCGGCCAGAACGCCCGGCTGCGCCTGCTGCCCGACGAGGGCATGGCGGTCGCCGTCCTGACCAACGGCGGACCCCGGGAAAGCCTTTTCCGTGCGGTGTTCGACGAGATCCTCGGCGCCGGCACCGTGCCGGCGCCGCCCACGCCGGACCCGGCGCGCACCCTCGACGAGGCCCGCTACACCGGCGTCTACGAGCGGCCGGGCGCCCGCTACGAGGTGTCGTCCACCGGCACGGCGCTGCGCCTGGCCCTGGTGACCGACCCGGCGCGCGCGGCGATCACCGGCACCCCCGAACGCGTCGAGCACGACCTGCTCGCGGTGAGCGACGAGCACTTCGTCACCGGCCCGGCCGACGACCAGTGGACCGTCGCGCTCTACGAGGTCGCCGGCACCCGCTACCTGCACACCAACGCCCGGGCGCACCCCCGGACCGGCGTCATTCCGGGTGGTGGGCCGGAAAGCTGAGGACCATGGTCAGGCCGCCGCCGGGCGTGTCCTCGGCGCGCAACGTGCCGGCCATCGCGTCGACGAAACCCTTCGCCACCGACAGGCCAAGGCCGACACCGCTGGTGCTGTCGCGGTCCCCCAGCCGCTGGAACGGCGCGAACGCCGAGTCCGCCGCGCCTCGGGGCAACCCGCTGCCGTGGTCGACGATCCGTAACTCGACCTGGTCGGCGTGCGCGCTCGCCCGGAGGGCGACCGTCGGCTCGTCCGGGCTGATCCGGCCGTCGCCGTCGACGTCCACCCGGCGCGGCACCGGAAGCTGCCCGTGACGCAGCGCGTTGTCGACCAGGTTGGCCACCACCCGCTCCAGCAGCCCCGCGTCGGCCAGCACCGGCGGCAGCGACTCGTCGACGTCGACGGTCAGCCGGGTCGGGTCCGAGCCGGCCAGGGCGCGGGCGACGATCTCGTCGTAGCCGACCGGGCGGGGCACCGGGCGCAGCACCCCGGCGGCGATCCGCGACGAGTCCAGCAGGTTGTCCACCAGGCCGGTCAGCCGGTCGGCCGACTCCTCCACGGTCAGCAACAACTCCCGGGTGTCCTGTTCGGACAGGTGGAGGTCCTCGGCGCGCAGGCTGCCGACCGCGGCCTTGATCGAGGTCAACGGGGTGCGCAGGTCGTGGCCGACGGCCGAGAGCAGCGCCGTGCGTAAGTTCGTGGTCTCGGCCTGGCGGCGGGCGGCGGCGGCCTCGGCCGCCATCCGCTGCTGGCGCAACGCGAGCAGCGCCTGGCCGGCGGCGGCCTCCAGCACCCGCCGGTCGGCCGCCGACATGGGGCGCCCGCGCAGCGCCAGGTGCACCCGGTCGGTCACCGGCACGTCCAGGTCGGCCTCGTCGGGGTCGGCGCACGGGCGCTCGCCGACGCAGGCGACCCGCGTCCACGTGCCGTCGGCCTCCTCCAGCAGGGCCACCGAGGTGAGTGCGAAGTTCTCCCGCACCTTGCCCAGCAGCGTCGGCAGCGGGTCGGTACCGGTCAGCACGGTGCGCGCGTAGGAGGCGATCAGCGACGCCTCGGTCCTGGCCAGCGCGGCGGCCTCGGCGCGCCGCGCCGCCCGGTCGACGACCACCGCGACCATCGTCGCCACCACCACCATGATCAGCAGGGTGAGCGCGTTGCGGGGCTGGGCGACGGTCAGCGAGTGCACCGGCGGCACGAAGAAGTAGTTCAGCAGCACCGCGCTGAGCAGCGAGGAGAACACCGCCGGGCCCAGCCCTCCGACCAGCGCCACGACGACCAGCGCCAGGAAGTAGTCGACGACGTCGGAGGTGGTGGTCAGCTCGGCGCTCCACAGCACCCCCGCCAGGGTCGCCAACCCGGGCAACACGACCGCCAGCACCCAGCCCAACGCCTTGCGCGAGGGCGACAGCGCGCCGCGCACCCGCCGGTGACCGCGCCCGGCGGCGGACTCGGCGTGGGTCACCATGTGCACGTCGATCGCCCCGGACCGGTCGATGACCGCGGCGCCGATGCCCTCGTCGAACGCGCGCGCCCACCGCGAACGCCGCGACGTGCCCAGCACCAGCTGGGTGGCGTTGGCGCCCCGGGCGAAGTCCAGCAGCGCGGTCGGCACGTCGTCGCCGACGACCGTGTGAAACGACGCGCCGACGTCCTCGGCGAGCCGGCGCAGCCGGGCGACCGCCGCCGGCCCGACCCCGCTCAGGCCGTCGCCGCGCAGCACGTGCAGCGCCAGCAGGTCGGCGCCGATCCGCCCGGCGATGCGGCTGGCCCGCCGCAGCAGCGTCTCGCTCTCCGCGCCGCCGGTGATGGCCACCACGACCCGCTCCCGCGTCTCCCACGTGTCGGTGATGTCCTGTTCGCTGCGGTAGCGGCGCAGCGCGACGTCGACCTGGTCGGCCACCCACAGCAGCGCCAGCTCGCGCAGTGCGGTGAGGTTGCCCGGCCGGAAGTAGTTGCCCAGCGCGGCGTCGATGCGGTGCGCCGGGTAGACGTTGCCGTGCGCCAGCCGGCGGCGCAGCGCCTCCGGCGTGAGGTCGACCAGCTCCAGTTGTTCGGCGCGGCGCACCACCTCGTCGGGGACGGTCTCGTGCTGGTGGGCGCCGGTGATCCGCTCGACGACGTCGTTGAGGCTCGCCAGGTGCTGGACGTTGACCGTGGACAGCACGTCGATGCCGGCGGCCAGCAGCTCCTCGACGTCCTGCCAGCGTTTGGCGTTGCGCGATCCGGGGACGTTGGTGTGCGCCAGCTCGTCGACCAGCACGACCTCGGGGGCGCGGGCGAGGACCGCGTCGAGGTCCAGCCCGGTGTACTCACGCCCCCGGTGCGCGACCCGGCGCCGGGGCACGACCTCCAGGCCCGCCAACCGTTCCCGGGTCCGCTCCCGGCCGTGGGTCTCCACCAGTCCGACGACCACGTCGGTGCCGCGCTCGGCCCGCCGGTGCGCCTCCCCGAGCATGGCGAACGTCTTGCCGACACCGGGCGCGGCGCCGAGATAGATCCGCAGCTCGCCCCGGCGTACCCGCCCGTGGCTCACCGCCCGCTCCCTCCCCGCTGGCCACCCCGCCGGTGACCGTCGAGCGCATTCTGCCCACGGCCGGGCGCCGGCGGACCGTCCCTGACGCGACCTTGACGCCGTCGCCGCCGGTGTTGACGCGATCCGAACGCGACGAGCCCCGGACCAGCGGTCCGGTGCTCGTTCGGCGGGCGGCTGACTCGTCAGGACGTGAGCAGCCCCAACAACGACCCGAACGCGGCGGGGGTGAGGACCAGTCGGCCGGCGTGCGGCGCCTTGCTGTCCCGAATGCCGACGACCGGCGCGGCTGGCCTCCCGACCTCCACACACGCGTTGTCCGGATTCGAGAACGAAGCCTTCCGCCACGTGACCGTGTCGAGCGCACTGATGTCCGGTAGTGCTCTCATGACGTCAACTCCTCGATCATCGATTCGAAAGCCGTTGGCGCGGTCAGGCGGGTTGGCGGTCCTCGTTGGAGCGGGAGCGCAGGCCGAGGATGAGGGCGCCGAGGGCCTCGGCGTGTGGGGTGAGTTGGCTCAGCCGCACGGTGAAGCCGGCGGAGCGGTCGACCGTGCCGCTCAGGGCGTAGCGGTGCAGTTCCTGTTCGCACGGGGTGAGGACGTGGTCCTTGCCGTTGGCGAGTTCGCCGCCCAGGACGATGAGGCGCGGGTTGACCAGGTTGCAGAGTTGGGCGAGGGCGATGCCCAGGGTGCGGCCGGCGTCGCGCAGGACCCTGGTGCAGACGGCGTCGCCGGCGTGGGCCTTCTCGATCAGGGACAGCAGGTTCTGCGGGACGTCGGCGGCGGTGCCCCGGTGGGAGGTGCGGACCTGGGTCATCAGCGCGTCGGCGCCGACGATGGTGTCCAGGCAGCCCCGGCCGCCGCACTCGCAGACGTCGCCGTCGCGGTCGATGGTGAGGTGGCCGATCTCGCCGGCCATGCCGCGGTGGCCCCGGTAGACCATGTCGCCGATCATGATGCCGGCGCCGACGCCGGTGGTGGCCTTCACGTAGACGACGGTCTCGGCCGGCTCGTCCATGCCGTAGATCTGTTCGGCCATCGCCCCGAGGTTCGCGTCGTTGTCGATCGCGACGGGGACGCCGAGGATGCCGCTCAGTTCGGCGGCCGGGTCGTCGTGGTCGTGCCAGGGCAGCAGGACCGGGCGGGTGAACCGGCCGGTGCGCGGGTCGATCATCCTGGGCACCGACACCCCGGCGGACACCACGTCCGCCATGGTCTGGCCGGTTTCCTCGACGGCCTCGGTGATCATGTCGGTGATCGTCCGCAGCAGCCGTTCCATGCCCCAGTTGGCGCCGCCGTCGTGGTGGCGCGGCACGAACCGGTCGTAGGGCTGGTCGACGCGGCGGGCGACCACGACCACCTGGTTGTGGCTGATCTCCACGCCGATCGCGACGCCGCGCGCCGGGGCGAGGCGGACCTGGCCGGAGCGGTTGCGGGTGCCGTCGACCACGCCCTGCTCGGTGAGTTCCTGGACGGCGGTGGACACCAGGGCCTGGGAAACACCGCTGCGCCGGGCGATCCTGGACTGCCGATCGGCCTTGATCATGATCTCGATGATCATGCGTTGGCGATTGGTCACCCGGGTTCCGCTCATCGGGCCGAGCAGATCGCGTGCCTCCAGCACTCGACACCTCTTCGGAGACGAAGAACAGAGATCGAGGCTAGCACAACCGGCTTCAATTCCAACGATTCGGTGCGCGCGGCAGCGGATTCGATATCAGATCAGCGTTCGATAAAGATCCAGATAATCCAGGAGTTCACGGGTCACCAGGAATTTCTCGGCGCACGCCCGGCGCGCGGCCGAACCGAGGCTCGCGGCCAGCGACGGGTCGTTCAGCAGTTCGTTCACCGCCGCGCCGAACGCCGGCAGGTCGAGCGGATCGACCAGCAATCCCTGTTCGCGGTCGGCGATCTGGGCGAGCAGCCCGCCGACGGCCGACGCCACGATCGGCCGCGCCTTCCACATCGCCTCGGTGACGGTCAGCCCGAAACCCTCCTGCAGGCTCTTCTGCACCACCACGGTCGACCGCCGCTGGATCGCGTTGACCACCAGCCCGTTGGCCGCCATGTCGGCCAGCGACAGCACGGTCAGGTGCACGCGCTCGCGCAGCGGCGGCGCCAGCGCCTCGCGCGCGGCCCGCACCTGGGCGAACATCGCGGCGCCCTCCGGGTCGTCGAGGACGTCGGCGGGGTCGGGGCCGGCGAGCAGCAGGTGCGCCGGCGGCGGCACATGGTCGGCGAACGCGCGCAGCACACCGACCATGTCCTTCAACGGATCCCAGCGGGAGACCTGGGTGACCAGCGGGACCTCGGGCGGCAGCGGGCGGTCCTGGATGGTGCCGGCTCCCGAGCCGAGCAGGCCGACGCTCGCGAGCAGTTCGTCGCACTGGCGGGGCGTGAGTTCCCGGTTCTTGGCGGTGTCCGGGTCGATCGACGGGGTCATCACCGCCACCCGCGACGAGTCGAGGTAGGGCGGGGCGAAGTCGGCGACGGTGAACACGAACCGTGGCACGGCAACGAGATGCGGGCGCAGGAACTCCCACGTCGCCTCGGCCCACTCGGTGGCCGAGCGGGTGCCGACGTGACAGCGCCAGGCCACCCGCACGCCGGCGTCGAGCAGGTGCGGCGCCATCCCGGCGGTCTGCGGGTCGTGCAGCAGGACCACGTCGCCGGCGCGGACGTGCTCGGCCAGCGCGGTGGCCGTGCGGGCGGTGACCGCGCGGTAGAGCCGGTCGTCGGCGGCAGTGAACGGGGTGGTGGCGCGGCCGTGCAGACCGTGGTGGATCCGTTTGGTGAGGTGGAAGAACTCGGGTTCGGCGTCGGCGACCAGCCAGCCGGCGGGCAGCCCGAGCGCCCGCTGGTGGGCGATCGAGGACCAGAGCAGTTCGGCGACGCCGCCGCCGGTGGCGGTGCTGCTGACGTGCCAGACGCGCGCGCCGGCCAGCAGCGGCACGAGGTCGGCGGCCGGGCCGCTGAGCCGGGGGTCCTCGCCCAGCCGGGAGGCGTCCTCGACCGGGACCTCGGTCACGGCGTGCTGTTCGGTCAGATCCTGTTGGCTCGTCATCGTTTCGTCACCACCAGTTCGGCTGCGTTCACTCGACGTTACGCGGGAAACGGCGTGGCCGGAATCGTCCGAATGGTGGTGCCGGTGATGTTCCGAGAAATTGTTCAAGATTTTTTCGGGGCCGCCGGACAACTGCCCCGGAGATGGAACGAAAGCAATTGGCGACCGCCGGAGCGGGTTCGTCTTCGATTCCAACAACAAGGGCCGCCGGGAGTTCTTCCGGCCATCAGGAACGGGAGCGGACCGACCGGGCGGCGACGCCGGGCGGATCGCGGTGACCGCCCCCGGACGAGCACGCGCCGGCCGTTCAATTCGAACGGGTCGGCGGGGCGCGGCGTGTTCAGTGGTTTTCAGTTGTCGGGCGCCCGGTCCGGGAAATTTAATCCAGGGCCTGAACTAATGCCCGATCCGACCGGTTCGGACACCGTTCTGGCTGGTTGAGGGAATTCTGGGGCGGTGGAACACTGGCCGCATCGCCGAGAAGGGACAGGCGGAATATCGATCAAGGGACGCGGCATCGTGAAAGTGAAGCTAGGGATCGAGTTCTCGTGTGCGGGCGTGTTTCCTGAGATCAGGCGGGTTCAGGTCATGATCATCCTGGTGGTCGTGCTGCTGGCCTGGTCGCGCGGGACGCTCATCGCTGTGATCTGAGGAGTCACCGGGGTCGGCCGGCGCACCGGTCGACCCCTTCCCTCGAAGGAGTATGTTAACGGTACTGGTCCGTTAACATATGGAGGTGGGCTCGATGGTTCTCGTCGTGGGCGCGGGTCCGACGGGGTTGGCACTGGCGTGCGGGCTGCTCTCGCACGGGATCCCGGTCCGGGTGGTCGACCGGGCCGCCGGCCCGGCGGTCACCTCACGGGCGAACTTCGTGCACGCACGCGGCTCGGAGGTACTGGCCCGACTCGGCGCGCTGGGCGACCTGCCAACGGAGTCGTTGCGCGCCATGAAGGTCACCACCTATCTCGGGGACCGCCCGCTGGCGACCGTGCGGTTCGGCGACCCGACGCTGCGCACCGCCGCCGCGCCGATGGTCGTGTCCCAGGCCAGGGTGGAGGCCGCGCTGCGCGACCGGCTCACCGCCCTCGGCGGGCGGATCGACTGGAAAGCCGGTCTCACCGGGCTCGACCAGGACGACACGGGCGTCACCGTCACGCTCGGCACCGGCGAGTCGGTGCGCGCCGACTGGGTCGTGGGCTGTGACGGCACCGGCAGCGCCACCCGCGAACAGGCCGGCATCGGCTTTCCCGGCGTCCGGATCAGCGAACGCTACCTGCTGGCTGACCTGCACATCGACTGGGACCTCGACCGGGACGGCACGACCGGCTGGGTCAGTCCGGCCGGGATGGTCGGGGCGATGCCGATGCCCGGACCCGGCGAGGACCTGTGGCGGTTGCTGGCCTACGACCCGACCAGCGCCCAGGGCCGGCCGACCGAGCAGGAGATCATGGACCGGTTTCGGCGGATCCTGCCCGAACGCACCGGCCACACCGACGCGCACATCCGCGACGTGACCTGGGCGTCGGTGTTCACCGTCCACCGCCGGCTGGCCGACACCTACCGCCAGGGCCGCGTTCTGCTCGCCGGTGACGCCGCCCACGTGCACGCGCCGTTCGGCGGCCAGGGCATGCTCACCGGTCTCGGCGACGCGGAGAACCTGGCCTGGAAGCTCGCCCTGGTCGTGCGCGAGCACGCCAGCGAGTCCCTTCTGGACACCTACCAGGCCGAGCGGCGCCCACTGGCGGCCCAGGTCCTGCGCGGCACGACGGCGGTCACCCGGGTGAACATCGCCGCCAACCCGGTCGGCCGGTTCGTCCGCGACCGCGTGGTCGCGCCGCTGCTCAACCTCGCCCCGGTCCAGCGCCTGGCGTCCTACTCGGCCTCGCAACTGTGGGTCAGCTACCGCACCGGCCCACTCGGCGCCGGCCGGCTCGGCCACAAACCCCGGCCCGGCGACCGCGTCCCCGACCTGGCCTGCACCCACCCCGACGGCCGCCCGACCCGCCTGCACACCGAACTCGGCGGCCGCTTCGCCCTGCTGGTCCCCGACGACGCGCCCGGGTGGAGCCCCAACCAGTGGGGCGTCACCCTGCGGTTCACCGAAGGCCGCCCCGGCGAGGCGTGGCTGGTCCGCCCCGACGCGCACCTCGCCTGGCGCGGCCGGGACCCGGCTAGCCTTGCCCGGTGGATGACCGAGACGCTGACGACCGGACCGACGAGGTGACCGGGCCCCGGAAACGCGGGCCCGGCCGGCCGCGCGATCCGGGGACGGACCGGGCCATCCTGCACGCCGCGTTCGAACTGTTCCTCGAAGGTGGCGTCGAGGGGACCAGCATGGAGCGGATCGCCCGGCGGGCCGGGGTCGGCAAGCTGACCGTGTACCGCCGGTGGTCGTCGAAGGAGGAGCTGCTGGCCCAGGCCGTGGAGACGGTCGTCGAGGAGGAGCAGTGGCCGTCCAACGAGGACATCGAGACCGGTTCACCGGCCGACATCGTCGACCAGGTCCTGCCGGCCTCCGCCGAACTGGCGGCCAGTGAGCGGTTCCGCGCACTGGTCGCCCGCATCTACGGGTCGGCGGTCAGCCATCCCGCGCTGATGGCGGCCTACTGGCGCCACTACCTGCTCCCCCGCCGCGAGGCCACCAAGGAACTGCTGCGACACGCGCAGCAGGAGGGCACGGTGGCCGCCGACGCCGACCTCGACGTGCTGATCGACATGATGGCCGGCGCGGTCACCTACCGGGTTCTGCGACCGGACCCGCCCGGCCCCGAGGAGATGCGCCGCTACCTGGAGACCCTGCACAGACAGGTCGGGCTGCTCAGCTAGAGGGTGACGATCGGCCGGAACTCGGGGGTCCAGCCACGCCGGTCGTGCACCGGGCCCTCCGGCGACCCGACCCACGCGTGGAACCGGCACGGCGCGTGCGCCACCCCGATGACCAGCGGGGCGTGCCGCCGCCCGAGGGCCAGGGTGACGACGGTGCCCAGGGACAGTTCCAGGCAGGCGATCCGGCCGGGGTGGTAGCGGGTCGCGCGGCTGATCGCGGCCAGGGCGGCCTCGGTCTGCGGGCCGCTGGCGGTGCGCCGGCACCAGTGCTGGCGCGACCAGGTCAGCAGGGACACCATCACCCGGAACGGGAGCAGGACGACCAGCAGGGTGAGCGGAACCGCCAGCAGCGCGGCGACCCGAAAACCCGGCACGGCGGAATCCGGCCCGGCGAGGGTGGTCGGCGTGGAGTCGGACACGGGCTGCCCGAGGACAGGACCGGCGGGTGCGCCGGGCATCGCCGACTCGTCGGGGACGGCTGGGCTGGTGGTGGTCGTGTCGGGGGCGTTGGCCCGAGGGTGCTGGTGCGGTTCGTCGGTGGCGAGGAGGCCTGTGGCGACAAGGGTGTCGGCCAGTTCTCGGGACTGGGTGGGGAATCGGGGCCCGACCGTGGTGGTGGCCGCGACCAGCGTGAGCGCGGTGTCGAAGTCGCCGGTGGTGTGCCAGGCTCGCCAGAGTTGGTCGGCCAGGCCGTTGAGGGCGTAGCAGCGGCCGGTGCGGCGGTCGAGGACGACGCTGCCCCCGTTGGGGGCCGCCGTGGTGTGGATGTGACCGGGGATTCTCAGCACGTGTGTACCCGTTCGTTGGCTCGTAGCCACAGTTCGGCGCCCAGGAGGCGGTTCAGCGCCGCGAAGGCCAGGCCGCGCTGGTCGGCGGTGTGCAGGGACCGCAGGACACGGGCCGGCTCGATGACGCCCAGGGCGGCCAGGTGTGAGTCCGTCAGCAGATCGGTCACGGTGTGGCGGTTGGCGCTCAGGCCGGCGTGGTCCTCGGCCAGGTAGTTGCCCTTGCTGGTTCTGGTGAGGACCTCGGCCGGCACCAGACCCGCCATCGCCTTGGCCAGCAACGGTTTGGGGGCCGGGGGTGACGCCCGCCGCCTGGCCGGGACGCTCAGGCAGGCGCGGATCACGTGGTGGTCCAGGAACGGCGCCTGCGGCCAGATTCCGTACTCCCTGGCGGTATCGACGAGCTGGCGGGCCACGGTCCCGGCCCGGTGGAGTTCGCGGGTGGTGGCCAGGTCGGCGGCGTCCACGTCCGGGGGGATGGTCGTCGCGCGGCACAGGGCGGCCAGGTCGTGGCGCAGGGCGGGGGTCAGCCAGGCGGCCTCGGCGCCGGGGCCGGGCCACCACGCCACGCCGTCACGCAGCCAGGTCAGGGGTTGCCCGTCGGGGTGGCTCAGCTGGGTGGCCAGGTGGGCGAGGGCGCGGGTGGGGGACGTGTGGGCCACGCGGACCGCGCGGGCCACCACGGCGGACGGGCGGACGGTGCGCGGCCGGGCGTGCGCGTAGGCGTGGCGCACCAGAGTGCGGTGCTCGCCGTGGCGGGCGAGGTCGGCGAGGTAGACGGGAGGCGCGGTCAGCAGGGCGTCGGCGCCCTCGCCGGTGAGGTGCAGGTCGCTGCCCTCCGACGCCGCGGCGGCCAGGCGCAGGCGGGTGCGGGCGCTGCCGGGAAGCGACGGGTCGGGGGCGTCGCCGGCCGGCGGAAGGTCCTGGTAGGGCAGGGTTTCCCGGGTTCCGGTGACGATCCGGTGTGCCAGGCGCTGGTCGAGGGCGGCGAACCGGCGGGCGTGGGCCAGGTCGTCGGCCGGCAGGTCGGGGTGGTGGTAGGTGAACACCGGCAGCGGCGGCGTGCGGTGCCGGACCGCCAGGAACGCGACGGTGGTCGAGTCCAGGCCGCCGCTGAGGTCGGCCGTGACCCGCTGGGACGCCGTGAGCCGGGCACGTACCGCGTCGTCGAGGGCGACCCGCAACGCGGCAGCGGCGTCGGTGGCCGGAGGCGATCCGGCCGCGGCGAAGGAGGTCACGCCGTCGTGGGTGACCTGGAGGGTCTGGCCGGGGCCGAGGGTGTCCACACCGGACAGCACGGAGCGGGCGCCGGTCAGCTCGGGCACGTCGGGGCAGAAGATCCGCGCCGCCAGGACGTGCGGGTCCGGGCGGCGAGGCAGGCCGGTGAGGTCGGCGACCGTCGCCGCGCGGGCGGCCAGGACGGTGCGGCCGGCCGTGGTGCGGTGGTACAGCGGGTACTGCCCGGCCAGGTCGACCCGCGCGGTCAGCCCGGCGGGGGTGAGCACGACGACCGTGTAGCTACCGGGCCAGTCCGCCAGCGGGGCCGACGACAGCTCCTGGTCGGTGGCCAGGCACCGGCCCAGGACCGCGACCTCGCCGTCGCGGACCGTGCGGAGTTCGCCGGGGTGCCAGTGCCCGGTGGTGCGGAAGCCGGGGCTGACCGGGAGGGCTGCGGGAGGGGGGAACACGGCGAACAGATCGGGGCCGGCCGCCATCGTTTCCTACCAGTAGTACTGGGTGTTGGCGTCGCTGTTTCCGCTTGACGAATTTCCGAGGACCACGGTGCGGACGACGCCCAATTCGACCAGCACCGGTGAATCGCCGTGCTCACTCTCCTCGTCAGGAGTCGACTGGTCATCGACGGACGGCATGACGAACTCCCCGGAACAGGAAAATAGTGAGCGACAACGGTACCACGAGAACCGCCGGAACACCCGAACTCAATTCTGAACGCGTCAAGTCCGATGTCCCGCCGGCATTCTTCCAATATGAAGAAAATCAGCCGCCGTAGCGGTCGTGCGCCGCGAACTCGCCGAAGTCGTCCTGGAGCCAGCCCACCTCACGCCACGTGCCGCCGTCGAGCGGTCCCTCGTGGACCAGTTCCAGGTAGCTGCCCGGCTGGTCGTCCAGGCGCACCCGACGGCCGTGGCTGTAGACGAACACCGACACGCTGACGTCGGGACGGCCGTCGACCTCGGCCAGGCCAAGGACACCTTCCCAGCTCACCCGCAACGGGCCGGTCGGCGCGGCACCGCGCACCAGGCAGGAGAAACCGTCGTCGATCTCGTTCGCGTTGACGACGGTCACCGGCTCACCGAAGTGCTCGGCGAGGCCGGCGACCAGCGCGTCGATCGTGGGGCGCCAGCGGCCCCCTGCGTTCTCGCCCGTCACGGCCAGTCGTTCCTCTCCCAGCGTTCGCGGTTGGGGTAGATCACCTCGTTGGCGCCGCCGCTCGGGTTGACCTCGACGAATCTGGGGTTGCCCGCCCACTGTTCCGGGTCGACCGCGCGCGGGTTCGCCGTCCGCTGGTCGATCATGCCATAGGCCGTGATCACCGAATTCTTGTTGCCGGCCTCGGTGATCACCACCGAGCCGTTGCTGTAGTAGATGTCGACCTCGCGCGAGTACGGCTGGTTGGTGTGGTGGTTGCGCCCGTCGTAGTGCCCGCTGAACACCCGGTCCGGGTTGTTCAGGATCGACGCCTGCACCTGCGGGCTCACCCCGTGCTTGGACCCGGCGTGCCCCGGCCGCCCGCCGGGATAGGGCGGCGGCGCGCCGTGCAGTTCCCCGGGCGTCACCTGGCGGCGGAAGTTGTTGAACCGCTCGCACACCGTCAGGCCAAGCGGGTCGACGAACCGCAGCGGGTTGACGGTGTAGGCGTACGGGTTGGGCGAGGGCGCCAGGCCAAGCGGGTCCGGTGTCAGGTACTGGGCGGTGTCCGGGTTGTAGTACCGGAACATGTTGTGGTGCAGCCCGGTCTCGGCGTCGTGGTACTGGCCGGGGAACCGCAGCGGGCAGTACGCCGCCGACCGCCGCTCGTCGGCCGGCACGCCCCACGCGGTGGTCGCCGACTGCCAGGCCACCCGCCCGGTCGGGTCGAGCAGTTCCCTCGGCGTGCCGAGGTGGTCGGTGACGACGTGGTGGAAGCGCACCGCGCGGTCCTCGGCGCCCCGGTCGACCTGCACGACCGGCCGGGCGGTGCCGGGCTCGACGCTCCATGTGGTGACCGCGCCACCGGCCCGCTGTTCGGCCAGGTGCACACCGTCCCAGGTGAACTCGACGCGCAGCAGCTCGGTGACCCGGTCGGCGGCGTACCGCACCTTCGCGCAGCGCCGGCCGAGCGGGTCGTACAGGTAGCGCCACCGGTGCCCGTCGGGGGTGGTGACCTCGACCAGCTGGTCCTCGGCGTTCCAGGCGTAGCGCCACAGCCTGGTCCGGCCGGACAGGGTGCGGCGACGCGTCTCGACGACCCGGCCGTTGCCGTCGTGGACGTAGGTGGTGCGCCCGGCGCCGCGGACCAGGCCCTGGACGTACACGCGGTCGCCCTGGGCGTCGTTGTCGGGCTGTCCGCCGGCGTGGGTCAGGTTGCCGGTGGGGTCGTAGCGGTAGCGCTCGGTGCGGGCGGGGCCGCGCACGGCGGTGAGTCGCCCGGCCGGGTCGAACTCGAACTGGCGGTTGCCACGCAGCGAGTCGTCCTCGCCGCCCAGGACGCCGTCGGGCCGCCAGTGGAAACGGCGGCGCAGCGGCGGGCCGCCGAGCAGGTTCTGTTCGGTGAGCCGGCCGGCCGGGTCCCAGGTCTGGGCCAGGGTCAGGCCGCCGTCGGGGCGACCGTCCAGGCGGCGGGTGGTTTCCCGGCCGAGCGGGTCGCGGTCGAAGGCGACGGTGCGCCCGGCGGTGCGCAGCACGGCGAGGTGCCCGTTGGGGTCGTAGCCCAGGTCCTCGACCGCGCCGGAGGGGGTGATCCGGCGGACGCGGCGGCCGTTGGGGTCGTAGCCGAACCGCAGGGTCCGGCCGTTGAACGTCTCGGCCAGCACGGTGCCGTCGGTGTCCCGCTCGACCGACAGGGTGCCGGCGGCGTTGACCGCCTCGACGAGCTGGCCGCTCGCGTTGTAGGTGTAGGTGGTGTCGCCGTCCTCGGCGTGCTGGCGCACGACGCGGCCCAGCGGGTCGTGGGTGAAGGTGACGGTCTGGCCGGCGCCGTTGCCCCTGGCGATCAGCTGCCCGGCGGCGTCGTAGGCGTAGGTGGTGGTCCGGCCGGTGAAGTCACGTTCGCCGACCAGGTTGCCGGCCGGGTCGTAGGTGTAGGTCCAGGTGGCGCCGGCGGCGTTGGTGACCGAGGTGACGCGCTGCTCGGTGTCGTAGGTGAAGGTGCTGGCCCGCACGCCCTCGGGGGTGAGCACGCTGCGCGGCAGGCCGAAGTCGCCGACCTCGACGACGGTGCGCCGCCCGTCCGGGTCGGTGCGTTCGACCAGGTTGCCCTCGCCGTCGTAGCGCCAGGTGTGCATCGCGCCGTCGGCGTCGCGGCGCCAGGCGAGGTGGCCGTCGACGGTCCACCCGAAGCGGGTGCGCCCGCCGAGCGGGTCGATCACGGCGGTGGGCCGGCCGAACACGTCGCGCACGTACTGGTGGCCGTTGCCCATCGGGTCGACCACGACCATCGGCAGGCCGGCGGCGTTGGTGACCAGGCTGGTCCGCGCGCCGGAGGGGTCGGTGACGCCGACGAGGTGGCCGCGTTCGTCGTACTCGGCGCGGGTGGTGGCGCCGGAGCGGTCGGTGACGGTGACCAGGTTGCCGCGCGGGTCGTACTCGTAGCGGTTGGCCGCCTCGCCGCCGTCGGTGACCAGCACGGGCAGGCCGAGGTCGTTGTACTCGGCGTGCAGCACGGTGCCGTCGGCGCGCACGACGTCGGTCCGGTTGCCGGCGGTGTCGTAGCCGCAGCGGGTGACCCGGCCGAGCGGGTCGGTGCTGGTGAGCAGCCGGTCGTAGCGGTCCCACTCGAAGCGGGTGGTGGCGCCGAGCGGGTCGACGGTCGCCACGATCTGGCGCAGCGCGTTGTGGTGGTACTCGGAGCGGTGGCCCAGCGAGTCCTCGACGGTGGTGACGCCCTCGCCGTAGTGGAAGGTGGCGTTGAGGATGCCGCCGGAGCCCTCGGTGCGCACGACCCGGCCCTGGGCGTCGAAGTGGTACCGGTAGTGGGTGTCGGCGCGGTCGCGCCAGGAGACGATCCGGGCGTCGGCGTCGTAGCCGAACACCTGCGGGCGGCCGGAGGAGTTGGTCACCTCGGCGAGGTTGCCGGCCGCGTCGTAGCGGTAGCGGGTCAGCGGCACCTCCTTGCCGTCGGGTTGGGTGGGCAGCAGGCGCAGGGCGGTGACCCGGCGGCCGTCGTGGTCGACGGCGACGCGGTAGCCGCCGGTGTGCCGCAGCTCGGTGGGCATCCCGGACTCGTCGTGGAGCACGTCGACCCGGTTGCCGTTGCGGTCGGTGATCGCGCTGAGCGGGTAGGCGCCCCGGCCGGTGAACCCGACACCGGCGAAGCGCAGGGTGTGGCCGTCGGCCTGGGCGATGGTCAGGGTGCCGTCGGGGTCGAGGTCCAGGGGCCAGCGCGGGCCTTCCAGCGGCAGCACCGGCGAGCCGGGTGTTGGCGCCGGGTAGACGAGCAGCGCGCCGTCCTCGGCGGCGAAGCACACGCCGTCGTCGTCGATCTCCACCCGCTGGTCCAGGGTGGAGGACCAGGAGCGGCCGAACAGGCGCCCGACCCGGTAGGCGGAGATGTGGGTGCGGCGCACGGTCAGCGCGAGCGCGGCCGGCAGGTTGACGTCGGTCTGGGTGAAGAACATGTGGCCGCTGACCACGTCCACCGGGTCGGCGCAGCCGGTGCGGCGGTCGGTCTCCAGGGCGGTGGATCTCGGGTTGTCGGTCTCGCCCCGGATCGTGCTGCGCACGTCGCTCGGTGTGCTGGTGGTCCCGGACGGGCTGGTCGACGAGGACGGGGTGCCCGGGGTGTCCGGGGTCGACGACGGGGTCGTCGAGGACGGAGTGTCCGGGGTCGTGCTCGGGGTCGTGCTCGGGGTGGTCGAGCTGGGAGTGGTGGTGCTCGACGGTGTGGTGGTGGCGTCGGGGGTCTTGTTCGGGGTCGGCGTGTCACCCCGGCGCATCAACTTCGCCAACTTGGCGATGATCTCGTCCAGCTTGGAAATGATCTTGCGGATGCGCGGCGTGACGTTGCCGATGGTCTTCACCAGCTTGCGCACCACGTCGGTGATCTTCTTGACCACCTTGGAGATCGCCGTGGTCGCCTGCGCCACCACGACCGGCGTCGCCAACCCGAGGGTCGCCGCGACCTCCAGCGCCCACGCGATCAGCCGGCCGACCAGCTCGCCGACCATGTCCCGGATGAACTCGCGGACGAACGCCACGACCTCACCCATGATCATCACACCGATGGAGATGCCCTCGGCCAGCGTCCCGGCCCCGGCGATCGCGTCGGCCGCCTCGGCCGCGTGACCCCGGTAGGCGTCCCCCGCCGCCCCGGTCCACCCGGCCGTGTCCGCACCCGACTGACTCGACAGGTCGGCCGCGACCGCGTTCACCTCGGCCGCCACGTTGCCCCAGGTCTCCGAGAAGGACTGGATCACCGGCGGATCACCGGCGAACCAGTCCAACGCCTCCTTCAACGGCCGCACGTGCTCGATCAGCCAGGACACCCCGTAGGAGGCCAGCGTGCCGAGCGGGTCGATCACCATCGACAGGACCTCGAGGCCCACACCGGCCGCCGACAGGCCCGCCTCGACCCAGTCGCCGTTGCTGATACCGCTCGCCAGGCCCTGCGCCGACTCCGCGATACCGATCCCGGTGACCGCCGTGGTCTGGTCCTGCGCCTGCGCGAGGAGTGGGTTCCCGTCCGGCATGCGCACCGCCCCCTGTGAAAGCCATCCGTACCGAGTGGACCCTCGGCCGACCGCTTTCCCACCCTACAAGGGAATCAGCGTCTCCAGAACACGTTTTCCGTGATCAACGCCGCATCAGCGCCGCACGAAGATCGACTGGTCCTCGTTCCAGTCGTCGTCGTTGTCGCCGTAGGCCGGGCGGGCCCGGCGCGACTCCCTGGCCGACTCCTCCGGCTTGGGCTTGTCCTCGGCGGTCACCGCGGCCGGGTCGGGCAGCACGCCGGAGGCCACCAACTCCTCGAACGAGGGCTTGGCCACCTTCGACAGCGAGGCCATCGCCGCCGAGACGTCCCGGTCGACCTGGTTCTCGGCGAGGTCCTCGACGATCTTGCGCCAGGTCAGCTCACCGCGCGCGATGCGCTCCAGGACGACCTGCCACTCCGCGGTCTGGGCGTGGCCCTGGATGTAGGCGCGGAACTGCTCGACCTCCCGCGCCGTGGGCGGCGCGTTGTCCTTGGCCAGCTTCTCGTCGACCTCGGCCATCTTCTCCCGGAGCTCGGCCGCCTTGCTGAACGCGAAGTCGATCCGGCCGTCCAGCTCCCGCTCGGCCTGGATCATCTGCTGGGTGCCGAAAGCAGTCATGTTCATGTGCGGGTCCCCCTACTTGTTCTCGGCGTCGGCGGCCACGCCGTCGAGTTCGGTCAGCGACTCCTCGGCGGCGGCGATGTTCTCCTCCAGGGTGCCCTGCTGCTCCTCCAGGGCCGCCATGTTGTCGTTGATCGTCTGCAGGGTGCTGGCCGCGTCCTCCAGGTTGCTCACCTCGGGGATCGACTTGATGGTGTCGACCAGGTCCTGCGCGGTGTTGAAGTAGTCCTGCATGGTCGCCACGACCTGCTCCAGCGACTCGTACAGGCCGAAGATCTTCTGGGCGAGGTCGATGACCTCCATGATGTTGTCGTGCAGCGCGTCGATGTCGAAGCCGACACCGGGGATGAGGCTCACGGCCTTGGCCGCGTACTCGATGGCCGTCCACGCCCAACCGACGTACGGGATGAACTTCGCGGCGATCTTGGCGGCGACCTTCAGCAGCTTGTTGATCGCGTCGACCGCGAGCTGCGCGATCGCGATGGAGACCTCGGCGATCTTCTCGAAGCCCTTGGAGATGAACTCGCCCAGCTTCTCGCCGGCCCAGACCGCACCCTTCTCCCAGTACGAGGACAGGAAGTCCTGGAAGGAGTCGGCCGCGTCGCCGCCCCAGTCGTCGCGCGCCAGGGTGAGCGCGTTGTCCAGCAGGTTCGAGGCCATCAGGCCGAAGTTGCCGCCCACGCTCACCCAGGCCTCGCCGTTGGCCTTGATGCTGTTGGGGTTGCCGGCCAGCGGCTCCAGGATGGAGTCCACGAACGACTTGCCGCCGTCCACGTTGAACTCCGACCAGATCCAGTTGACCACGTCGAGCACCGCGCCGGCGTCCACGTCGTCGGCGAAGCTCGACTCGGGACGGTCGACCTCACCGATGTCGGTCGCGGTGACGTGGAACGAGGACGAGCCGCCCTCGGCGTAGTTCTCGTTGCCGGACCCGAAGGTGATGTCCTCGCCGTTGTCCCCGCTCAGCCCGCTGGTCTCGAACAGCGACGCGGTGCCCTCGTCGACGTAGCCGTAGGTCTTGGCCGCGGCGATGACCGAGTCACCGAGATCGCACAGCTTCTCCTGCATCAGGCTGAACGCCTCACCGACCAGGACCGACGCCTCGCCGGTGACCACGTCCCCCAGTGGTTCGAGCACGCCCTTGAACCCGTCGGAGCTCATCCCCTCCTCGCGGGCGAGCGTCTCGATGGCGGGCAACGTGGTGCCCGCTTCGGCGGCCAGGTAACGCCCGAAGTCGCCCAGCTGCTCCTCGTTGACCTCATAGCCCATCGGGTTGCCCCCAGTATGTCGCGGTGATCACAGTCAGCCCTCCGACCACGGGCGGGAGGGGATCGTTCCACTCGGGACGAGAATCTGTGCGAAGGAAAATCCGGGGTGATCAGCCGGTTTCCCTCAGCCCGGTCAGCAGCTCCTCGGCCAGCGGCTTCAGCGCCGTCAACTCGGTGTCGCCCAGGGTGTGCAGAGTCAGCGACAACCGTTCGTCACCGACGGTGAACACCACGGCCAGGTAGGTGCCGGCGACGTCGGCCCCGGCCAGCGCCGCGTCCTTTCCGTACCCCGCGACCGTGCCAAGGCCGTCCACCGGCTCGAACCCACCGGCGTTCTCTCCGACGGCGTCGGTGAACACTCCCTGCAGGACGTCCTCGTCGGAGGTGCTCTCGTCCCACTCGGTGGTGACCTCGGTGGACAGCTTGTAGGTATCGGTGTCGTAGTCGCACTCCCTGGTCAGGAAGTACGGCGTGGTCCGCTCCGGCGCCCGGCCGCGTTCGGTGCTCTCGCTGCCCGAGACCGTGGTGTCCAGGGCGGACTCGACCGACGCCGCGGGCAGCAGCTCACAGAACTGGTCACCGGTGACGTTCTCCAGCGCCGAGACACCGGAGTTCTCCGTGGCGGGCGCGGTCCCGCCGCCGCCCTCACCACCGCCATCATCACCGTCACCGGAGTCACCGGAGGAACAGGCGGTGAGCGTCAACAGGGCACCGAGGATCACGGCAGCGACACGGCGTGTCACGGCGAAACGTTCGACCATGTGTGCGGATGTTACCCAGACACCCCCGCCGGCCGTGGCGACATCACCACTTCATCGCCCCTTCGGCCCCGTGCGGACCGGCCACCCACCTAGACTCGCCTCTGGTGCAATCGCGGCCGGAAGGAACGGCATGGGGATCATCTCGAAGCTCAAGGGCGAGCTCGTCGACATCATCGAGTGGCTCGACGACAGCCGCTCGACGCTCGCCTGGCGTTTTCCCCGCTACGAGAACGAGATCAAGAACGGCGCCGAGCTGATCGTCCGTGAGGGCCAGCGCGCGGTGTTCGTGTACCGGGGAAAGCTCGCCGACCAGTTCGGGCCGGGTCACTACCAGCTGGTGACCGAGAGCCTGCCGATCCTGTCCACGTTGCAGGGATGGGAGCACGGGTTCCGCAGCCCGTTCCGCAGCGAGGTGTACTTCATCAACACCCGCCCGATCACCGACCTGCGCTGGGGCACGCCCAGCCCGGTCACCGTGCGCGACCCGGACTTCACCATGGTCCAGGTCCGCGCCAACGGGCTGTGCGTACTGCGGATCGCCGACCCGGAGATCTTCCTGCGCGAGGTGATCGGCACCGACTCCTCGGTGAGCACCGACGAGATCTCCGAACTGCTGCGCCGGGTGATCACCCAGGCGTTCTCCGACATGGTGCTGGAGTCCGGGCTCGGCGTGATCGACCTGCAGGGCAAGCAGACCGAGCTGGCCGGCAGACTCAAGGACTACGTCCAGGAACGCGTCGACGACGAGTTCGGCCTCAAGATCGAGGACGTCGTCATGACGATCACCCTGCCGGAGGAGGTCACCGAGGCCATGACCCGCGGGGTCGCCCGCGGGGTCGAGCAGGCCCGCTACCTGGACAACGTCGGCCCGATGGACCGGCTCCAGCAGGGCGCGGCCGCCGAGGCGATGGTCGAGGCGGCGCGCAACCCCGGCGGCGGCGCCGGCAGCATGATGGGCGCCGGGCTGGGGATGGCGCTGGGTCAGCAGATGGGCACCATGATGGCCGCCGGGCAGGCGCCGCCGGCCGCCGCGCCGCCGGCCGGACCACCGCCGTTGCCGGCGGCCCAGCAGTTCCACGTGGAGATCAGCGGTCAGGCCGCCGGTCCGTACACCGCCGACCAGCTGCGCGGGTTCGTCGCGGCCGGTCAGGTCACGCCGGCCTCGCTGGTGTGGACCAACGGGATGGCGGGGTGGGCGGCGGCCCAGACGGTGCCGGCGCTGGCGGCGCTGTTCGCGCCGGCCGGACCGCCACCGCTGCCGGGGTCGGGTCCGGCGCCGGGGAACACGCCGTGACCGGGCCGGGCGGGCCGCCGCCGCTGCCGGGTGGGCCTGGGGGTCCGCCGCCGTTCCCGGGCGGACCGGGTGGGCCACAACAGGGTCCGCCGCCGTTGCCGGGGCCGGGTGGGCCGCCGCCGTTTCCCGGTGGGCCACAACAGGGTCCGCCGCCGTTCCCGCCCCAGCAGCAGCAGCCACCGCACCAGCAACCGCCGCAGCGCCAGCAGCCACCGGCGCCCCAGCAGGTGGTGCGGGCGACCCTGCACACGACCGAACAGACCAGGACCTACCCGTGTCACCAGTGTGGCGCGCAGCTGGTGTTCGACATTTCCGCGCAGTTGCTGAAGTGCCCGGCGTGCGGCAACGAGCAGCCGATCATCGAGGACGCCGGCCGCAGTGTCGTCGAGCACGACCTGCGCGGGATCAGTTCGGCGCAGGCCCGCGCGCAGGTGCAGCCGGGCGCGGAGAAGGAGATCGTCTGCCAGAACTGTGGTGGGCACACCACGTTCGGCGGCACGCTGACCGCGACCCGCTGCCCGTACTGCGCGACCCCGATCCAGCGCGACGACATCCACGACGCCCCGAACCGGCTGCCGGTGGACGCGGTGCTGCCCTTCCAGGTGGCCGAGCCGGCGGCACGTGAGGTCGTCGAGAAGTGGATCAAGAGCAGGTGGTTCGCGCCGACGGAGTTCAAGAAGTACTCCGAGGCGGGGTCGTTCGCGAGCGTCTACATCGCCTACTTCACCTTCGACGCGACCGCCGACACCGACTACCGGGGCGAGCGCGGCACGCGGTACACGGTGACCGTCGGGTCGGGTGACAACCAGCGGACGGAGACCCGGATCCGCTGGTCGCCCAGGTCCGGCCGGGTGCACAACGTGTTCGACGACATCCCGGTGATGGCGAACACGGGCCTGGACGAGAAGAAGGTGGCGGCGCTGGAGCCGTGGCCGACCCAGCAGGCCCGCCCGTACTCGGCGGAGTACGTGGCCGGTCACCTGAGCCGTACCTACGACCGCACCGCCGAGCAGTGCTTCGAGCCGGCCAAGGAGCGGATGGAGGCCGAGATCGACCGCACCGTCCGCCGCGACATCGGCGGGGACGTGCAAAAGGTCCACTCGCAGAACTCGCACTGGCGCGACATGCGGTTCAAGTACCTGCTGCTGCCGGTGTGGCTGCTGACCGTGGTCTACGAGGGCCGGCCGTTCCAGGTGTGCATCAACGGTGTGACCGGCGAGGTCCAGGGCCGCCGGCCGATCAGCAAGATCAAGGTCACCATCGCGGTGCTGGTGGCGCTGGTGGTCGTGGCCGGGATCGTCATCGTGTACCAGTCCCGGGGAGGCTGACCCGGTGGGCACCGTGATCATCGTGGTTCTGGTGGTCGTCGTCCTGGCCGTGCTGGCCTTCGTCGTGGCCCTGGCCGCGCGGGGCAAGCAGCGGGCGGCGGCCACCCTCACCCCGGGCGCACCGCCCGAGTGGGCCGGCGCCCATTCCCCCGAGGCGAAGCTCCACCGGCGTCTGGTCGCCGCCACCCGGTCCCTTGAGGCTCTCCCCCTGGGCGACGCCGCCCAGATCGAGGTCCGCGTGGCGCTGGACCAGCAACTCCGCCAGCTCGACGAGCAGCTGATCGCGGCCGCCGCCATCCCACCGTCGGCCCGCGAGCCGGTCGTCGCCCGGATCGAACCGCTGGTGGCGGCGGCCGAGGCCGCCGTCGCCACGGCCGCCGCCGGTCACGTCGACCTGGACCTGCTGCGCCGCAACCAACGCGAGATCGACGGCTGAGCGAGGGAGGTGGCGCGCCACGGCACGCCACCTCCCCGTCATTCCCCCTGTCCGAGGTGGCGGTCGGCGTCCGCCAGGTGGGCGGCGATCAGGTCCCGCCCGGCCGGTTGGACGGTGGCGAGGGTGCCGTGCGCCGTCGTGGTCAGCTGGGTCAGCCACCGTCCGGTCACCGTGTCCAGGTAGTTCACCGGGTGGGGGCAGCGGCGGCGCGTGCCGAGGGTGCCCGCCCGGCGGGCCGTGTACAGGCTCCCGCCCCCGGTGCGCGGGCGGGCGAGGATCTCGTTGAGTTCCCCGACCTCCGGGCCGCCGGCCAGCGTGCCGAACCCGGTGAAGCCGTCGCCCTCCGGTTGGGTGGAGGCCAGGAAGTCCTGGTAGGGCGCGGAAACCGGGGCGTCGGAGGCCGGCGGGACCGCCGGCAGGTGGTTGAGGAACACCTCCGGCAGCTCCGCGGGCCGGCAGGTGGACAGGGTGACGGTGTCGGTGTCCTGGTTGCGGATCACCAGCGCCGCCTCCTGGTAGGCGGCCACCGCCAGCAGCCCGTAGCGGAACGGGCGGCCCTCGACCGTCGTGCTGATCCAGCCGTACCACTCCCGGTCCGGGCGCAGGATGGCGGCGACCGTCTCCGCCAGCTCGTCGTCGGGGCCGCCGCGCCACGCCCGGTCGTTGGCCTCCAGTTCCGCGTGGGCGTGGCGGTCCAACGCCCGCAGGGTGTCCTCGTCGTACCAGGTCGGGGCGGTGGCGAGGACCGGGTGCGGTTCGGCCTGGCGCCAGCGGATCAGGGTGTGCAGGGTCGTCAGGTTCAGGGTCAGGGTGCGCACGGACCCCTTCAGCGCCATCACCGGCGGTCCCCGATCACCGGCGGCACGTACGGCTCGTCCACACCGAACAGCTCCTTGTCGTCCGGTTCGACGCGGTACTTGCGGCGGTGCTCCTCGTCCTCGTCGCCGTTGGCGCGACCGCCGGGGGCACCCATCGGCATGCCGGCCGGGCCGGTCGCGCCGCGTGCCGGCGGCACCGGCGCGCCACCGGGGCCACGACCGGGCGGCGGTGGCGCCGGTGTGGGGGACTGCCCGACCACCGGGCCGGGGGCCACGACCTGGCCGCGCGGGGTGGGGCCGGCGGTGGCCCCCACCCCGGGACCGAAGGCACCGACACCGCCGCCACCACCGGCCGTGAAGCCGCGCTGGGTATCGGTGGTCCGGGGCGGGCGACCGGCCAGCGGCGCGCTGGTGAACGCGTCGCGCACCGGCGGCACCAGCGGCACCCCGCCGGGAGCGGTCGCCGAGGGCGTGGTCAGCGAGGGGCTCTGCCGGCCGGCCTCAGCACCCCCGGACACGCCGCCGCCGGAACCAGAACCCCCGCCGGCACCGGCACCGGCGGAACCAGCACCAGCACCAGCACCGGCACCGGAGCCGCCGGCCGCGTTCGCGGCGGTGGCCGCCGCCGGCTCCCCCGCGCCACCGCCACCGACCTGCGGCGGCGGCGCCGCCGTGTTCCCGATCGGCGACCCGGTGCGGGTCACCGCCGCCGCCGAGGCCAGCAGCGGCGCCGGCTGCGCGTACTCGCGCGGCACCTGGCCGCGCGCCGCGCCGGTGTCGGCAACGTAGCCCTCGTAGAGCTGGATGTTCTTGGCCGCCATGGCGTTGTAGGCGTTGATCGCCGCGTCCGTGTCGGTCTGGAACGGGTTCACGGCGTTGGCAACGCCGCTCTGCGGCGGCGTCGGCGGCACCGGCTCGACCTGTGAACGGATGTGGTCGAACGCGGCGATCTCGGCGTCCAGCGCCTGCGCGTTGGCGGCGAGCTGCTGGCGGGCGACGGCGAAGCTCTCGTCCAGCGGGGTGGCCGCCGCCGAGGCCGCGGCCGACGCCTGCCCCTCCCACGCCGAGGCGGCCACCGAGCGGGCCCGCGCGACCTGGCCGGCCCGCTCGGCGAAGCTGCTCGCCAGCTCGTCGGCGGCGGCCTTCGCCTCGACCAGCGACCCGGAGCCGGGGCCGGTGGTGATGCGCACGTAGATCTGGTGTGCGTCCAGGGTCACCGTCTCCGGCGCCAGATCGTTCTGCAGCGACGTGGAGAAGTTCTCGACCACCGGCTTCTGGGCGTAGGCCAGGCCGAGAAGCCCGCCCGCGCCGCCTCCCACCAGCATCCCCGGGAGTCCGGCGACCGCCGCCCCGGCCGCGCCGCCGATCGCGGCGCCCCTGATGAACCCGTCCCTGTCGCCGTCCATGTCGCCCATCTCATCGACTCCCGCTCTGGTAGGTCCGGCTGCCGCTGGCTTCCTCGGCCTCGTACTGCGACTCGGTCTGCCCGAGGCCGTCCAGGTAACTGTCCACAAAGGCCTGCATCTGGGTGATCGCGGCCTGCAGGGCGGTGCCGGAGTTGTTCTGGTCGCTGGCGACGAACCCGCTCGCCGGCTCGTGGCCCGGTGCCACCACCGCGACCAGCCTCGCCGCCGCAGCGGCGTCGCTGGCGAGCCCGGCGCGCAGTTCCGCCCAGACCCCCGCCACCCCGCCGAGCCCGTCCTGGCCGATGCGATAGCCGTCCATCTCGTCCCCTGACTCTGCGATCCGTTCGGTTCGGTTCGCGGGCCATGGTGACCCAGGTCCCTGGGGAGGGGTCCCGGTCTCAGCGCGAGGGACGCAGCGAGGGCGCCGGGGTGAACGCGGTGAACGCCGGCGGGCGCTGCCGGTCGGTCCAGGTGGTCAGGTCCTTCACCACGTGGAACTCCGGCGCGAAGCGGGACGCGGCGGCGTTGAGCGCTGCCGGCCGGGTGTCGGGCCAGCTGCCGGTGTCCAGACGCCGTTCGAGCACGCGCAGCGCGGTCACCTCGTCGGCGGTGCTGAACGCGCAGTGGTTGCCCCGCTCCGACCACAGGTGCCGGACCTGCCGGTCGGCGGTCTGCCCGGCGTACCAGCCGACCTGGTCGGCGACCGCGCCGCCGTCGGCCGTGTTGTGCAGGGTCACCACCGGCACCGGGGTGACGCCCCGGACGACGCCGGTGCGGTACATCCTGGCCACCGCGCGCGCGTCGGCCCGCACCCTCGGCGCGGCGCCCAGCGCGGCGAGGTCGGCGGCCAGGTCACCGCCGGCGGCGGCGTAGGCCTGGCGGACGGTGTCGAGCTGGCCGGAGGCGGCGAGCTGGCGGCGGTAGTCGATGCCGGTGTTCCACGACGGGTTGCCGCCGAGGCGGCGTTCGAGGTCGACCCGGCCGAGCGCGCCGGTGCCCTGCACGTAGGCGGCGTCCACCCAGTAGGCCTGTGCGCGGATCCGGTCCCACAGGTCGGCCGGTGCCGGCTCGTGGGCGGAGTTCCAGCCGGGGATGTTGGCCAGCGCGGCGACCAGCGAGAGCCTGGCCAGGCCGGACCGGCTGGTCAGCGCGGTCTGGATGCCGGCGTGCAGGGCGTCCACGGTGGCCTGCGGGTCGCGGGCGCGAACCAGGTCGGTGGTGCCGTCGGTGAGCAGGGTGTGCACGGCGAAGTTGAGGTCCAGCGAGGCGTTCCAGGCGCCGAGCATGTCGTACTCGCCGCACTGGCTGAGCACACCGTCGACGCGGCGCGGGTGGCGTTCGGCGAGCAGGGTGGCGATGCCTCCGCCCATGGACATACCGCTGGAGATGGTGCGGCGCGGGCGGCCGACGGTGTCGGTGAACCAGTCCAGCAGCCGGATCTGGTCGGTCAGCGCGTCCTCGACGGCGAACCCGGTCGGCCGGGCGAAGTTCGACGCGGCCAGCGCGTAGCCGTGGTCGAGCAGCCAGCCGGCGGTGGCCTCGGCGGTGGAGAGCATGACGAATCCGGGGGGCGGCGGATAGTTCTCGGGGTAGTAGCCGTGGCTGTAGAGCACGAGCGTGCCGTTCCAGTCGCCGGGCACCTCGACCAGGTACTCGGCGCCGTCGAGGGTGCCGGTGTAGGTGCGGTGCGCGGGTCGCGCGGCGGCGGTGGGGGTGCTCAGCAGCGCGGCCGTCAGCACCGCGACCAGCACCAACAGGGATTTCTTCACGGTAGGTCCTCCTTCTCGGCGGAGTGTTCGCCGTCGAGACGTCGGAGCCGCGCCGCCGGAACGGACAGGGGACTTGTTTACCAAGTCCTGGTGCGGTTATGTGGATGAATCACAAGGAGGTCGCCATGATTCGACGGATCGCCGCGATCGGCGCACTGGTACTGGGCATGCTGGCGGGCGGTGTGCCGGCGTCGGCGGCGTCGGAGATCTCGCTCGGCACCCACAACACCCACTACGGCGACGGCAGCTTCGAGCGCTTCGCCGGGGTGATCGGGTGGCAGGAGGTCAACGACCCGGTCGACCGGGACAAGATGCGCAACCGGCTCGGCAGCGGCTACGCCCACTACCTGCCGCCCGACGGCCCGGCCAAGGCGGTGCCGATCTCCTGGCGCACCCCACGGTTCTCGCTGGTCGGCTCGGGCAGCGTGCGCACCCACGGCGGCGAGGCCGGTGTGACCCCCGCCCGCTACGTCAACTGGGTCATCCTGCGGATCACCGGCACCGACACCCGGTTCATCGTGGTCAACACGCACTTCATCTCCGGGGCGTGGAGCGGCCACCCGGAGCGCCAGGCCCGCTGGAACAAGCACTACGAGGTCCTGCGCGACAAGGTCGCCCAACTGCGCCGCGACCACCCCGCGATGAAGGTCTTCGTTCTCGGCGACATGAACCGGGGCCGGGCGATGACCCTGCCCTCGCCGGTGAAGTACGTGCCGGTCATCGGCGCGAGCGGCGTGCCGATCGACCACATGTACGCACCGTCGACGATCAGCCACACGAAGGTCAGCCGGCTGGCGAAATGGGGCTCAGATCACCACGCGTACCGGATGTTCGCCACGTTCTAATAGGTAAATGATAGAAACGACTGACCAGGACGGCGTCGCCGTCCTGACGCTGGACCACGGACCGGTCAACGCACTGGACCTGGAACTGCTCACCGCCCTGCCGGCCGCGCTCGCCGAGGTCGCCGACGCGCGCGCGGTCGTGCTCACCGGGCGGGGGCGCGCGTTCTCCGCCGGGGTCGACCTCACCCGGATCGTCGACGGCGGCCGGGCCTACGTCGAGGAGTTCCTGCCGGCGCTCAGTGACGCGGCACTGGCGCTGTTCGTCCACGAACGGCCGGTCGTCACAGCGGTGAACGGGCACGCGCTGGCCGGCGGGTGCGTGCTGGCCGCCGCCGGTGACCTGCGGCTGATGTCCGGCGGCACGATCGGGCTGACCGAACTGGCCGCCGGGGTGCCGTTCCCGACGATCCCGCTGGAGATCATGCGCCACGCCGTCGGGCCGGGCGCCGAGCGGATGGTCCTGTCCCCCGCCCGACTCACCCCCGAGCGGGCCGCGGCGATCGGCCTGGTCCACGAGATCGTCGAGCCGGACCTGTTGCTGGGCGCCGCCCTGCGCACGGCGAACGCGGTGAGCGAGGCGCCGGCCGAGGTGTACGCGCTGGCCAAACGGCAGCTGCGCCGGCCGGCGCTGGAGCGGATCGACGCCCACCGGGCGACCGACGACCCTCGGGTCGCCGAGATCTGGGCCTCCCGGCGGACCGCCGACGGGCTGCGCGAGTACCTGGCGTCGCTGCGCCGACGCTGATTTCTCAGTCGGCTGTGAGTGGCGCCGCGTAGGGTCGCGATCCCCGGCCCGCCCCCGATCCCGGAGTCACCGTGAGCACGATCGTCGTCGACGCCTTCCTCTCGCTCGACGGGGTCATGCAGGCGCCGGGCGACCCGGACGAGGACCGCGACGACGGTTTCCCCCACGGCGGCTGGCAGGCACCGCACCTCGACGACGCGATCACCGGGTTCATCGGCGAGGGCATCGCGGCGACCGAGGCGCTGCTGCTGGGCCGGCGGACCTACGAGAAGTTCGCGGCCCACTGGCCGAACGTCCCGGACGACCACCCGGAGGCCACGGGCGCGCGCACGCTCGACGCGATGCCCAAGTACGTCGCCTCGCGCACGCTGTCCGGTCTGGACTGGCAGAACTCCGTGCTGCTCGGCGCGGACGTGCCCGGCGCGGTGGCCGCGCTGCGCGCACGGCCCGGCGGGGAGATCCACGTCGTGGGCAGCGCGGTGCTGCTGCGCACGTTGCTGCGCCACGACCTGGTCGACCGGTACCGGTTGATGATCTTCCCGGTGGTCCTGGGCAGCGGAAAGCGCTTGTTCGAGCAGGGATGCGCGCCCGGTGGGCTGACGCTGACCGAGTCGCGCGTGACTCCCGGCGGCGCGCTCATCTGCGACTACCGCCGGACCGGACCGGTCACCTACGGCTCTTTCGAGGCCTGAGCAAGAACGTCCACAGAGGTCGTTGCGAACGCGACCGGCTCGTGTAGACTGCGCCTCATTACCCGGCTAAGTATCTATCCGGCGCACATTCCTGTAGGGGACCGTCATGCTCTCGCGACCAGCGTCGCCCCGGCGACGCCTGCCACGATTATTTCTCACATTGTCGGCCGTCGTCGGCCTCCTCGGCCTGGCGACTCCGGCGAGTTCGGTGGAGAACGTACCGGAAAAACGCTCCAGCAACTGGGCCACCTGGCAGAAAGACCTGAGCGGCTCCCGGCACAATGCCGCGGAAACCCGTTTCACCGAACAGTCGGTGGCCGGCCTGGAACTCAAGTGGTCCTTTGTCTTCCCCGATGTCGACGGCGCGACGGGCAGCCAGCCGGCGGTCGTCGACGGCACCCTCTACGTCGGCTCCCGGGACGCGAAGTTCTACGCCCTGGACGCCACGACCGGTGCCACCAAATGGGTCTACGACGTCACCCCCATCTCCGGCCCGGTCGACGCGGCGAAGACCAACGCCCTGCGCGACGGCCCGGCCGTCTCCGGCGACAAGGTCATCTTCGGTGACTACCGGGGCTACGTGTACGCGCTGAACAAGGACACCGGCGCGCTGATCTGGTCCACCAAGGTCTCCGACCACGACCTCGCCGCGCTCACCGGCTCGCCGCTGGTGCACCGCGGCCGCGTCTACATCGGAGTGTCCAGCAGCGAGGCCAAGCAGTCCGGCGACCCCAACTACCCGTGCTGCACCTTCCGCGGCGCGCTGGTCGCGCTCGACCTGGACACCGGCGAGGTCGACTGGCGCTACCACACGATGCCGCCCTCGGCCCGCGACGGCGAATGGCCGGACGGCTCGCCGCGCTTCGCGCCGGCCGGCGCCCCGGTGTGGAACAGCCCGGCCGTCGACACCGGCTCCAACACCGTCTACTTCGGAACCGGCCAGACCTACACCGGGGACGCCGGCGACCACAACTCGGTGATCGCGCTGGACGCCACGACCGGTGCCCTGCGGTGGAAGCAGCAGATGAACGAGGAGGACACCTGGACCGTCGGCTGCATGCTGCCCGACCCCAAACCGCACTGTGAGGGCCTCGACGGCGGCACCAACCTCGACTACGACTTCGGCGCGTCGCCCAACGTGTTCACCGCCGGCGGTCGCACGCTCGTCGGCGTCGGCCAGAAGTCCGGTGTGTACCACACCTTCGACGCGCGCACCGGCGAGATCGTCTGGCAGCAGCAGGTCGGCATCCCCTCGCCCAACGGTGGCTGGGGCGGTGTGCAGTGGGGTTCCAGCTACGACGGCCAGCGGCTGTACGTGGCGACCTGGCAGGCCAACCCCGGGACGCTGTTCGCGCTCGACCCGGCGACCGGCCGGATCCTGTGGCGCACGCCGGCCCCGGAGAACGGTTGTGTCACCGGCGGTGCGGTCGGCGCGCCCGGCACGTGCAGCCGCTCGCACATCTCGGCGGTGTCCACCACGCCCGGCCTGGTCTACGAGGGCGCGGCCGACGGCAAGATGCGCATCTACCGCGCCGGTGACGGCGAGGTGGTGTGGGAGTACGACACCATCCGCCAGTACACCGGGGTCAACGCCCAGACCGCGGCCGGCGGGTCGATCTCCGGCAACAGCGGCGCGGTGATCGCCAACGGCATGCTCTACGTGCAGTCCGGCTACTACGAGTACTACGGCATACCCGGCCGGGTACTCCTGGCCTTCGGTTTCTAGGGTTTTCCCGGACGAATGGCGGTACGGATTCGCCGGTGATCCGTACCGCCATTCACAACAACACCGATCCGTATCGAATCACAGTTCCACCAAGTAATCAGAAATGCTTGACGACAATCCTCCCGCGCTGCCACGCTGAATTCATTGCCGGCACGGGAGGTTTCATGCGAATCGACCAGAGCGAGACCCCGGGCGAGCAGCTGCTTCGGCTGCACCTGATGGGTGGCCCGTGGATCAACCAGTCCATCTACGTGGCCGCCAGCCTCGGCATCGCCGACCAACTCGGCGACGAACCACAACCGGTCTCCGTCCTGGCCAAGGCCTGCGAGGCCAACGAGGACGCGCTTTTCCGTTTCTGTCGGACGCTGGCCGGCCTCGGAATTCTGCGGGCCCACCCCGGCCGGTCGTTCACCATCACCGAACTCGGTGCCGCCCTGCGCAGCGACGCGCCGAACACGTTGCGCTGGGGCATCATGCTGCACGGCGGGGAAACGTTCAGGGCGTGGGGCGAGGTGCTGCACACGGTGCGCACCGGCAAGCCGGCCTTCGACCAGGTCTTCGGCAGGTCGTTCTTCGACTACCTGTCGACCAACCCCGAGTACAACGAGATCTTCCACCGGACGATGGGTGTCACCGACCGCCCGCCGGAGGTCCTCGCCGAGTACGACTTCAGCCGCGCGAAGGTCGTCGCGGACATCGGTGGTGGCATCGGCACACTGCTGGCGACGGTTCTCGTGGACAACCCCGGGATGCGGGGAATCCTGCAGGACCTGCCGGAAGGGGTGCGGGGCGCGGCGGAGAACCTCGCCGGGCACGGGGTGGCCGACCGGTGCACCGTCATCGGCGCGAGCTTCTTCGACTCGGTGCCGGCGGGGGCCGACACGTACGTGCTGTCCCGGGTGCTGCACAACTGGGACGACGAGCAGGCTGTGGCGCTGTTGCGTGGGATCCGGGCGCGGCTGCCCGAGGGCGGGCGGTTGTTGGTGGTGGACCACCTGTTGCCGGAGACGGAGGGGTTCCATCCGGCGCTGCTGGCTGATCTGCAGATGTTGGTGGTGCTGGGCGGCAAGGACCGGACCGAGCGGGAGCTGGAGGAGCTGCTGGCCGAGGCGGGGTTCGCGGTCACGGCGCGGTGGGACGGGCCGGTGGGGACCAGCCCTCGGGTCGACAGCATGCTTGAGGCCGTCCCCGGTTGATCTTCTCTCCGGCGTTTCCGCGCGCCGCCGCCCTGAGGCGGGACGTGGGGGCAGGGCTTGATGCCCTGCCCCCACGGTGGCCCACCGCCACACCCCGAACCCGGCCATGATCCATGGCCGGGTTCGCGTTGTCAGTTCGCGCAGGCGCGGATGCCGGGAAGGATCAGTTCGACGATGTGTTCGGGTGAGAAGTCCTGTTCGGCGGTGTCGCCGGTGAGGACCAGCTGGAACAGCACCGAGCCGAACACGACGGTCAGTGTCGCTTCGGGGTCCACGTCGGGGTGGAGGTCCCGGCTGGCGATGCGGCGGCGGAGGATCTCGCGGATGACGGCCTTTCGTGGCTCGATCACGGCGCGGACGTACTGGTCGCGCAGCTCCGGGGAGGGGCAGACACCGCCGAGGAAATGCGGGAGCAGGCGGCCCGCCGTGGAACGCAGGGCCCAGCGGCGCAGGTCGTCGAGGGCCGTGATCAGGTCCTGTCGGACGGAGCCTCGGGCCACGGGGACCGGCGGCTCGTAGAGGGACGCCAGCGCGTCGGACACCAGCGCCTGTTTGTTGGGCCAGCGGCGGTAGAGGGTTGCCTTGCCGACACCCGCTCTCGCGGCCACCGCCTCCATCGACAGGGAGTCCATCGACACGCCCTCCACCAGCATGTCCAGGGTCGCGCCGATGATGGCCCGGCTGGCTCGTTCGCTGCGGGGGCGGCCGGGTGGGCGGCGGTGCGGCTCGGGGAACCGGCGGGGCACTGGCGGGTCGGCGTAGGCCGCGGCCGAGGTTCCCGCGCTCACCGGGCGCTTCCCGACGCGGTGAGCATCTCGGTCAGCAGGGCGGTGGAGTACGTTCCGGCCGCGAAGTCCGGGTCCGCGAGCACCCTGCGCAGCAGGGCGGTGTTCACGCTGACGCCGGGGCCTTCGATCCGTACCTCGGCCAGGGCGCGGTCCATGCGGCGCAGGGCCGCGCGGCGGTCGACGCCCCAGGTCACGATCTTGGCGAGGAGGGGGTCGTAGTACGGGGAGATCGTCGCGCCGGGGACGCAGTGGGTGTCGACCCTGGTGAACGGGCCGCCGGGCAGGTGGAAGACCTCCAGGGTGCCTGGGGTCGCGCGGAAGTCGCGGTCGGGGTCCTCGGCGTTGAGGCGGCACTCGACGGCCGCGCCCCGGCCGCGCACGTCCTGCTCGCCCAGGGTCAGCGGCTCGCCGGCGGCCAGGCGCAGTTGCTGCTCCACGATGTCGACCCCGGTCACCATCTCGGTCACCGGGTGCTCGACCTGCAACCGCGCGTTGACCTCCAGGAAGTAGAAGTTCTCGTCGCTGTCGACCAGGAACTCGACCGTCGCCGCGCCGACCAGGCCGGCGGTGCGCACGCCGTGGACCGCGGCCAGCGCCATCGCCTCCCGGGTCGCCGGGGACAGGCCGGGGGCGGGGGTTTCCTCAACCAGTTTCTGGTGGCGGCGCTGCACCGAGCAGTCCCGGTCCCCCAGGGCGAGGGCGTTGCCGTGACGATCAGCCAGTACCTGGATCTCGACGTGCCGGGCGCCGTCGAGGTAGCGCTCGACGTAGACCCGGCCGTCGCCGTAGAGCGACTGGGCGGTGGCCCTGGTCTCGCGGTACACCGCCGGCAGACTCGCCTCGTCGCGGGCGATGGCCATGCCCCGGCCGCCGCCACCGGCGACGGCCTTGACGATGACCGGCAGGCCCAGCCGGGCGGCGGTGCGCAGGCACTCCGCCTCGGTGGCGCACACGCCGCCGCTGCCGGGTAACAGGGGCAGACCGGCGGAGAGCATGAGCTCCCGCGCCGATGCCTTGTCCCCCAACCGTTCGAGCACTGGCCAGTCCGGTCCCACGAAGACGATTCCCTCCTCGGCACAGACCTCGGCGAAGTCGGGATCCTCGGAGAGGAACCCGTAACCCGGATGGACGGCGTCCGCTCCGGTGCGGCGCACGGCCTCGACCAGCGCCGGCGCGGACAGGTAGCTCCGCCCGGCCGGCGGAGGTCCGATGTGGACTGACTCGTCGGCGAACGCGGTCACCGTCGAGTCGCGGTCGGCGGTCGAGTACACCGCCACCGTGGCGATCCCCAGTTCCCGGCAGGTCCGCGCGACCCGCAGGGCGATCTCGCCCCGGTTGGCTATCAACACCTTCGTGAACACCCGCTCACCCACCCGAGGCCAGCGCGATCAGCGGCTGCCCGTACTCGACGAGGTCCCCGTCGGGCACCAGCACACCGGTCACGGTCCCCGCCCGCCCGGCGAGAACCTTGTTCATCATCTTCATCGCCTCGACGATCCCGACGACGGTGTCCTGCGCCACCACGTCCCCGACCCGCACGAACGGCGGGCCACCGGGCTCCGACGCGTGGTAGAAGGTGCCGACCAGCGGCGCGTCCACGGTCTCGCCGGTCTCGTCGGTCTCGCCGGCCTCCGGTTCCGGCTCGGGCGCCGGGCGCGGGTCGGGGGACGCGGCCCATTCCAGTTCGACCGTGGCGTCCCCGGCACGCACGCTGACCCGGCACAGACCGCCGGGCACCTCGGCGGCCAGTCGCCGCGCCTGCCGCCCGAGCTCCTCGACGAGCTGCCCGGCCTCGGTGGGTGGAGTACTCACGTCGCCACCTCCAGGTGGATCTCGGCGGGTCTGCCGAACGCGCGTAACCGGGCTCTGCGTCGGGCGACCAGTTCGTCGGGCGGCAGGCCGACGGTGGCGCGCAACGCCTCGTCGATCGCCGTGAGCAGGTGGTCCGCGGCGGTCGCGTGGTCGGTCTGGGCGCCGCCAGGTGGTTCGGGGACGATGCGGTCTATCACGCCGAGTTCGAGCAGGTCGGGGGCGGTGAGGCGGAGTGCGGCGGCGGCGGTCGGCGCCTGCCTGGCGTCCCACAGGATCGCGGCGCAGCCTTCGGGGGAGATCACCGAGTAGATGGCTCGTTCGCTCATCAGGACGTGGTCGCCGACGGCCAGGGCGAGGGCGCCGCCGCTGCCGCCCTCGCCGGTGACGGCGGCGATCACCGGGACGCGCAGGGCCGTGAGTCTCAGGATCGATTCCGCGATGGCGATGGCCTGGCCACCTTCCTCGGCCTCGGTCCCGGGATGCGCGCCCGGGGTGTCGATCAACGTCACCACCGGCAGCGACAGCCGTTCGGCCAGGTCGAACAGGCGTAGCGCCTTGCGGTAGCCCTCCGGGCCGGCCATGCCGAACGACGTGACCACGAGGTCCTCGGTGGTGTGGCCCTTCTGCGTGCCGACCACCATCACGGCGCGGCCGGCGATCCTGGCCAGGCCGCCGATGATCGTGGGGGAGTCGGCCCCCAGCCGGTCGCCGTGGAGTTCGACGAAGGTCTCGCAGAGGTGGGCCAGGTGGTCGCGCACGGTCGGGCGGCCGGGGTCGCGGGCGGCGCGCACCACCGACCACGCGTCGCCGGTCGCCGTGGGTTCGGGGCGGGGGTGGGCGATGGCCGCCCACGGGAGCCGGCGGCGGGCCGGGCCGGTCAGGTCGAGCAGGTCGCCGAGCACGTCACGGAGCTTGGGCCGGGGGACGACGAGGTCGATCAGGCCCCGGTCGGCCAGGAACTCGGCGGTCTGGAAACCGGGCGGGAGGTCGCGGCCGATGGTCTGGCGGATGACCCGGGGGCCGGCGAACCCGAGTCGTGCCCCCGGCTCGGCGACGATCACGTCGGACTGGGTGGCGAAGGACGCGGCGACCCCACCGTAGGTCGGGTCGGTGACCAGCGTGATCGTGGCGACGCCGGCTTCGCGCAGCGCCGCCATCGCCTGGCTGATCTTCGCCATCTGCATCAGTGACAGCACGCCCTCCTGCATGCGTGCCCCGCCGGACGCGGTCACCAGCAGCAGCGGGCGACGGGTCGCGAGCGCGTGTTCGGCCGCGGCGGTGAGCCGTTCGCCGACCCCGACGCCCAGGCTGCCGCCGAGGAACCGGAAGTCCATCACGGCGATCACCACGCCGACGCCGCCGATCTCCGCCTCGCCGGTGGTCACCGCCTCCGGCTCGCCGGTGCGTTCGCGGGCGGCGCGCAGCCGCGCCGGGTAGGGCAGGGTGTCGGTGAAGTCGAGCGGGTCCTCGACCACCTCACCGGCCTGGAGCGGGGTGAGCGTGCCGTCGTCGGTCAGGCAGGCCAGCCGCTCGGCCGGGGTCAGGGTGCCGTGGTGGCCGCACAGCGGGCACAGGCCGTGCCCGCGCCGCCATTTTCGCCAGTAGGAGATCTCGTCGCAGCGGTCACAACGCCGCCACGTCGTCACCCCTGCCTCGGTCCGCGTAGTGGAATTCCCCATGTCACCATCTTTTCTGTTCCATGAACGACATGTCCCCGAAATACGCCGTTCTCAAGAAAAGAATTCCCAGTCACCTTTCGAGTGAACTCGAATACCAATATATTGACATAATAGCCAGGGTCCATCGCGGGCCACAAGGGGTGTTATAACGGTCACTCGTTCGACCCAATTCGAAACGAAACGATCTCGAATACCCGTCACCACCTGCGACTTTGCGCCCAGGCAACAAGTTTGCCAGCTAATTAGCTGACTAATTTGTACGGTACCAAAATGTGCCACTGTCTCCTTTGTCCGAAAACTGTCGTTTCCACACGGGACAAGCTGGACAAGTGAATACGAAAGAAAGTCAGCTCTGCCTGGTCAATCGAGGTCGACCCCACGGTCCGGACCGAAGTCGGCCGTTTCCAGCGCCGTCTCCAGACCCTTGAGCCGGGCGAGGTATCCGTGCAGGACGGACAGTTCGTCCTCGTCGAGACCGGCGGTCAGCGCACACTCCGCGTGCCGCCACAACGCCTCGACCTCACCCCGCAGCTGCCAGCCCCGGTCGGTCAGGTAGACCCAGCTCGCCCGCCCCCTGGTGCCGGTGCGCTCGCGCCGCACCAGCCCGGAACGCTCCATCCGCTGCAACATCTTGGTCAGCGTCGGCGGCAGCACCTGCACCCGCGCGCCCAGTTCCGCCTGGGACACCCCGTCCGCTTCCCACAGGTTGAGCAGCACCTGCTCCTGGCCGATGTACATGCCGAGCTTGGCCAACTCGCGCGCCAGCTCGTTGCGGTGGATCTTCGCCAGCTGGACCAGGCGGTAGAGCACCGTGTCGGTCATCTGGTAGCTCTGCTCGCCGATCCCATGCCTGGTCATCAGTCCCCCGAAACACCGTCGGATGTCCCCCCGACCGCGAGGCGGCACCTCAGGGTCAACAAGCGACGCTGATTACGCTAGCGCCGAGAGCAACGATGCGGCAACAAGATCAAAAAATTCAACGCGAACGCCGCGACACCAGCAAGATCGCCAGCAGCGCGAGCGCGGCGGCCACCGCGGCGGCCGCGTAGCCGGTGGCCGGATCGGCGGGATCGCCGCCGCCCCACCGCCAGCAGAACGACCCGATCGGCGGGCCCATGGCGAAGCCGAGGTTGAGGGTGAGCGAGGAGGTCGCGCCGACGGTCGCCTCCCGACCGGGACCGGCGGCGGCCATCACGGCGGCCTGGCAGGGGCCGGCGAGGATCCCGGTGCCGGCGCCGACCAGCGCCAGCCGCCAGGCGACGTCGGCCGGCCCCCACCCCGGCGCCGCGCCCACCAGCGTGAGCGTGCCGGCCAGCATGACCGCCGTACCAGCCAGGCCCGCCAGGTGGTGGCCCCAGCGGTCGCCGACGAACCCGCCGACCGGGGCGAAGGCCACCATGCCCGCCGGGAACGCCAGCAGCGCGACCCCGGTGACCGCGGCGCTCGTGTGCAGCCCGTCGGCCAGGTGGAACGGGGACAGGAACCCGATGGCACCGCTGACGATCCCGCCGAGGCACGAGGCCAGCAGCCAGTACCGGGGCACCGGGTCGGCGAACACGGCCGTCGCCGACCGCGCGTCCGGTCGCCGTGCCCAGACGGCCACCGCGACCACGGCCAGCACCAGCAGCGACACCCCGGCCAGCGGCAGGGGCCGAGGCGGGCCCAGTTCCTGGAGGGCGAGCAGCAGCGCCGCCCCGCCGGCCCCGAGCAGGCCGGCGTCCAGCAACCAGGACCGCCTCGGCGGCGTGAGTCCGGCCCCGCCGGCCGGGATGGAGCGCATACCGAGCCAGCCGGCGAGCAGGCAGACCGGCACGTTGACCAGGAACACCGACGGCCAGCCGAACGCCTCGATCAGCAGGCCGCCCACGGGTGGGCCGGCGGCCGCGCCCAGCGGTCCGAGGGCGGCGACCAGGCCGATGGCCCGGCCGAGCACCTCGACGCGTACCGACCGGGCGACGGTCGCCAGCACCAGCGCGGAGATCAGCGCGCCGAACACGCCCTGCAGCACCCGCGCGGCGACCATCGTGGCGAGCCCGCCGGCCAGGGCGACCAGCACGCTCGCCGCGCCGAAACCGAGCACGGCCAACCCGAAGGCCGGCCGTTTGCCGACGGTGTCGGCCCACCGGCCGGCGGGCAGACCGAGCGCGACCAGCGGCAGCACGTAGCCGAGCACCGCCCACTGCACGACGTCGGGGCCGACGCCGAAGTCCCTGCTCAGGGTCGGCAGGGCGACCCCGACGATGGTCATGTCGGCGGCGGTGACGAACACCGTGAGGCCGACCGCCACCACCGCGCCCCACCGGTCGGCCGCCGGCGCGGTGACCGGTTCGCCGGTGGTCATTCGTCCCGAAGGGCGCCGCGCACCAGCCGGCCGGCGGTGGCGGCGACCCTGGCGCCGTAGGCGCGCGCGGCCGAGAGCTCCTCCTCCGACGGGCCGGGCCGGCCGATCGAGGCCAGCGCCGAGACGCCGTAGGGGTTGCCGGCCGCGCGCGACGCCTCGCCGAGGTAGCCGGGCGAGACGTACAGGGCGCCCCAGTGGTGGAACACGTGGGACAGCGCCAGCAGCGTGGACTCGTGGCCGCCGTGGGCGGTGCCGACGCTGGCGAACCCGCCGACGACCTTGTCGGCCAGTTCGTCGGCGAACCACAGCGGGCCGGTGGTCTCCAGGAACCGCATCAGCGGGGTGGCGATGTTGCCGTAGCGGGTGGGGGTGCCGAGCATGATCGCGTCGGCCCAGCGCAGGTCCTCGTGGGTCGGCGGGGCGAGGTGGTCGGTGGCGGCGAGGTTGTCGGCCCAGTCCTGGCGGCCGGCGACGATCTCGGCCGGGGCGGTCTCCTCCGCGCGGCGCAGCCGGACCTCACCGCCGGCCTTCTCCGCGCCCTCGGCCACCGCCTCGGCCAGCCGGCGGGTGGTGCCGCCCGCACTGTAGTAGGCCACCAGCACGGTGATCGCCATTCGCTCCCCTTCCCCGCTGACCAACGGCGAGGTTCACGCTAGCATATAGTTAGCCGGGTAAATACTTCACTGAGGAGTCGTGAATGGAACTGGGACTACGTGGTCGCGCGGTGCTCGTCACCGGCGGTTCGTCCAACATCGGAGCGGCCACCGCCGTTGCCTTCGGCCGTGAGGGTGCACGGGTTTCCCTGACGTACAAGAACAACAAGGAGGCCGCCGAGAAGATCGCCGCGCAGGTCGAGCAGGCCGGCGGCCAGGCCCACATCCTGGCCTTCGACCTGGAGGACGCCCAGGCGCCGGCGCGGCTGATCGAGGAGGTCACCACGCGCTGGGGCGGACTGGACGTCCTGGTGAACAACGCGGTCCGCTGGGCCGACCACAACCCGGTCGAGGGCCCGAGGCTGTTCGCCGACGAGCCCGACGACAACTGGGTGACGCTGATCGACGCCAACCTGACCGCGCAGCTGCACGTGCTGCGGGCCGCGCTCCCGGCGGTGCGCGCCAGCGACGGCGGCCGGATCGTCAACGTCTCCACCTCCCTGGTCGAGCGCGGCATGGTCGGCTCGGTCGCCTACACCGCGGCCAAGTCCGGCCTCTACGGTGCCAGCCGCAGCCTCGCCTGGGAGGTCGGCGACGACGGCGTGCTGGTCAACGTGGTGATGCCGGGCTGGGTCATCGACGGCAAGGACCTGCCCTTCGAGATCCCGCAGGACATCATGGACGAGCAGACCTCGCGCCTGCCGACCAGGCGGCTGCCCTCCTGCCAGCACGTCGCCGACACCGTCGTGTTCCTGTCCTCGCAGGCCAACCAGAGCATCACCGGCGAGATCGTGCGGGTCACCGGCGGCACCTCCTGACCCAGGGTGTCGCACCCGAAGGGCCCGCCACCGGTTCCCGGTGGCGGGCCCTTCTCCCTGTGGAGATGACCGACGATCAGCGCGGCACGGCCTCCAGCACGCTCTCCGCCCGGGGGTCCGCGCCCCGCGCGTGGCGCACCTCGACGACCCGGAAACCCGCGCGCCCCAACAGGTCCCGCAGTTCGGCCTCGGTCCGGTAGCGGCCGCCGAGGACCATCAGCATGCCCAGGTCGGCCATCCGCCCCGGGTTGAAGCCCGGCCGGTCGGCCAGCAACGCGTCGAACACCATCAGCCGCGCGCCCGGCGTCATCGCCCGCCGCAGGTTGCCCAGGATGGTCAGCGTCTGCTCGTCGTCGAAGTCGTGCAGCACCCGGGAGATCGTGTAGACGTCGCCGCCGGCCGGCACCTCGTCGAAGGCGCTCCCGCCGACCACCCTGATCCGGTCGGCCAGACCGAGACGCTCCACGTTGGCCCGCGCGTCGGCCGAGGACTCCGGCAGGTCGTAGAGCACGCCGGTCAGCCCCGGACGCCCGGAAAGCGCTTGTGCCAACAGGGAGCCGGTACCGCCACCGACGTCCACGACCACGCCCTCGGTGCCGAAGTCGCACTGGCCGACCACCACCGGGACCGTCGTGCGCTCCCCCATGGCGGCGTCGAAGGTCGCCCTGGCCTCCGGGTCCAGGGCGATGTGCTCGAAGTAGGGCCGGCCGTACACCTTGTCGAAGGCCGGTTTGCCGGTCCGCGCGGTGTGCAGCGCCTCCGCGCACGCGGCGTAGGCCTCCTCGCCGTGCAGCACCGCGATGTAGCGGTGGGTGTCCGCGACGGTCGAGCGCAGGTACTCGGCGGGGCCGTTGAGCGCGAACCGGCCGGTCTCCGGCTCCTCGAACACGCCCGCCGAGATCAGCGCGCGCAGGAACCTGGCCAGCGCGGCCGGGTCGGCGCCCACCCGCTTGGCCAGCGTGTCGATGTCGGTCGGGCCCTCGGCCAGCGCGTCCGCGACGTCCAGCTTCGCCACGACGTAGAGCGCCTGTTGCAGCCAGGCGCCGAACATCAGGCGCATGATGACCGACCGGTCGGCTACCTGTGTCATGCCGTTCTCCTCACGAGCTTTCCCAGTGGTAGAAGGACGTCGCCATGGCGTCGGCGGGCGAGCGCCAGGTCGCCGGGTCGTAGGGGGTGATGTGCGCGTCGAGGTCGTCGGACAGCCGGCGGAACAGCGGGTCCGCGCGCAGTTCGTCGACCCGGGGCGCGACCTCGCCGTCGGCCTCGATCAGGTGGAAGTACAGGTCCTGGTAGCGGAACAGGGTCCGGGAGCGGACCCCGACCCTGGCCGGCAGCGCGGTGGCGTCCGAGGCGGCGAACAGGCCGGCGACCGCCGGCCCCGACCCCTCGGCCATCCGCGCGACGATCAGCGTGCGGTGCACGTGATCCCCCTTTCGGTTGTCAGACAAGGAAGACCGGCGCCGGCAGACCCAGCTCGATCCGGCCGAGCCGCTTGAGCGCCTCCTGGCCGAACGCGACGTGCTGGGCGGCGGCGTGGATGTCGCGGAAGCAGCGCTGCAACGGGTGCGTCGCGTAGATCGAGCTGGCGCCGCAGGAGTGCAGCGCGGTCTCCACGACCTCGCGCGCGGTCTCCATCGCGTGCAGCACCGAGGCCGCCAGCCGCGCGCGCACCGCGGGCTCGGCGTGCCCGGTCGACTCGACGACCTCGGTGAGGCGGCCCAGCGACTCCACGACCAGCGCGCGGGCCGCCCGAAGCCGCGACTCGCAGCGCACGATCGCGGCCTGCACCACCGGTTCCTCGGCCATCGATGTGCCGGCCGGCTGCTTGACCCTGCGGTGCGCGGCCACGTGGAACTCGTCCAGCGCCCGGCGGCCGACCCCCAGCGGGAACCCGGCCATCATGGTCATCAGGAAGCTGAACATCGACGCCCCGTACAGCGGGCCGGGCAGCCGCGCCGGCTCGAAGAACGGGTCGGCGGTGAACTCCCGGGGCACCAGGGAGCCGGTCACGGTGACGTCGTGGCTGCCGGTGCCGCGCAGCCCGGCGACCCGCCAGGTGTCCACGACGGTCACCTCCGAGGACGGCACGAACGCCATCCGCTGCACCGGCCGGCCCGACTCGTCGGTCACCGGCACGCCGTCGCGGGTGACCACGAAGCCGGCCATCAGCCAGTCGCTGTGCGCGCAGCCGCTGGTGAACGGCCACCGCCCGGACAGCAGGTACCCGTCGGGGGTCTGTTCGCCGCGCCCGGCCGGGGCCATCGAGCTGGCGACGACCGGCCGCGGGGTGTGCGCGACGACCTCGCTGGCGGTGGCCGGGTCGAGCCAGGCCAGGAAACCCGCGCCCTGCCCGATGAGCAGCGTCCAGCCGGCCGACGGGTCGGCGCGGGCGATCTCCTCCACCACCTCCACCACGGTCAGCGGCGCGCACTCCGCGCCGCCCAGCGTCCGGGGCAGCGCCAGCCCGAACAGGCCGCTGTCCCGGAAGCGGTCGACCAGGTCGGGCGGCAGGCCGCGCGCCTGCTCGATCTCCGCGCCGCGCCCGTCCAGTTCGACGGCCACCAGCCGGGCGGTGTCCAGCGGGGACGCGGCGACACCGGTTGCGTTGTTCACGAGTCAGGTCTCCTCTCACACCTGGAAGATCGCCGGGGGGACGGGCAGGCCGAACCAGGTGCGGGCGAGCCGTTCCCGGGAGTCGGCGGAGAAGGCGATGTGCTGGCCGGCGGCGTGCAGGTCGCGCAGGCAGCGCTGCAACGGCGAGTCGTCGAACAGCGCCGACGCGCCGGCCTGGCGGAAGGCCCGGCTCACGATGTCGCGGCCGACGTCGAAGGCGTGGATCGTGGCCGCCGCCAGCTCCGCACGCAGCCTCGGCGTGAGCTCCCGGCCGGACTCGACCGTGCGCCACACCTCGTCGGCCACGGCGTGGACGCCGGCCCGGGCGGCGTTGAGCGCGGCGGTGGCGGCCACCAGGTCGGTGTTCACCAGTGGGTCGGCCAGCAGGGTCTCGCGCGCGCCGACCCGCTGCTTGCCGGTGGCCAGCACGGTCAGCTCGTCCAGTGCCCTGGCCGCGACCCCGAGCGGGAACCCGGCGAACAGCACCATCAGCACGTTGTACGGCGAGAGCCGGTACAGCGGGCCGGGGTGGTGGGACGGCTCGGAGTACGGCACGGCCGTGCGCCCGACCGGCACCACCGCCTCGGTCACCGCCACGTCGTGGCTGCCGCTGCCGGACAGGCCGGCCACGTGCCAGGTGTCGTGCACGGTGACCTGGTCGGGCAGGAAGAACCCGACGCGCATCAGCGGCCGGCCGTCGCGGATCACCGGCCGGCCGCCCTCGGTGACCACGAACCCGCCCATCAGCACGTCGGCGTGCCGGCAGCCGCTGGAGAACGGCCAGCGCCCGGTGACCCGGTAGGCGGTGCCGTCCTCGACCAGCTCGCCCGTGCCCAGCGGCGCCATCGACCCGGCCAGCACCGGTGAGGGCGTGCGGTCGACGATGGCGCGCGCGGCGGCGGGGTCCAGCCAGGCCAGAAAGGCCGAGGTGTTGCCGATGAGCACCGACCAGCCGGCCGACGCGTCGGCCCGGGACACCGCCTCGATCACCGGGATCAGCTCCCCCGGCGGGCTTTCCAGCCCGCCGAGGGCGCGCGGCAGGCCCAGGGCGAACAGGCCCGCCTCGCGCAGCCGCTCGACCAGTTCGGCCGGTAGCGTCCGCTCGGTCTCGGCGCGGGCGGCGAAGGCGGTGACGGCGCCGGCGAGCGCCGTGGCCGCGGTCAGCGGCCGCAGGGCCGTCGCGGTCACGTGGCGTTCGCCTCCGCCTCGAGCCGGGTGCGGATGAGGTCGAGCTGGATCGTGGAGTTGGCGTTGATCCGGTTGGTCATGCCGGCGTCGTCGACCGGGGCGTCGGGGCGCATCGCGAACTCCTGTTCCCAGCGCATCAGCACCCCGCCGTCGACCTCCCGGTAGGTCCAGCGGATGTTCATGTGCTGGAAGGGACCTGGCTCGACGCGGCGGGCGTTGACCGTGCGGGTCCGCTCGTCGGCCGCGCGTTCGGACACCCACGACCAGACCCGGCCCTGCTCGTCGGGGTGCATGGTGAGCCGGAAGCGGATCACGCCGTCGTGCTCGGTGAGGATCTCGGCCTTGGCGTACTCGCTGAACAGCTCCGGCCAGCCGGCGACGTCGTTGGTCCGCGACCACACCAGGTCCATGGGGGCGGCGATGACCACCTCGTTGTCGGTGCGCGCCATGTCAGAGGGCCACCTTCCGCAGGCTGTCGTTGACCACGGCCAGGAACACCGTGAGCGTCTCGATCTGCTGGGCGTCGTCGGGCAGCGCGACGCCCCGGCCGCGCTCGATCGCGGTGATCACGCCGAGCAGGCCCAGCGAGTCGACGCCGACGCTGTCGAAGGTGGTGGTGTCGTCGACGCCGTCGGGGTCGATGGTGGCGCCGGTCGCGGCCAGCAGCCCGGCCAGTTCGGCGGCGGTCATGTCGGTGTCGTTGATGTCGCTGTCAGGCATGGAGACTCCTTCAGTTGTCGGTGTGTGCTGGCGAACTGAGGACGAGCGCGGAGGTGAAGCCGCCGAACCCCCTGGCGAGCAGCAGCGCGTGGCGCAGCGGCACGTCCCTGGCCCGGCCGGTGACCAGGTCGAGGTCGTGGTCGAGGTCGGCGCCGGTGACGCCGGGGGTGGGCGGGATCCGGCCGGTGGCCAGCGCCAGCGCGGCGGTGGCCACGTCCAGCGCGCCGGTGCCCGAGTAGGCCCGGCCCAGGCCAGCCTTGGGGGCGGTGACCGGGACGGCGCCGACCGTGGCGGCCAGCGCCGCGACCTCGGCGGCGTCGGCGCCGGGCACACCCATGGCGTCGGCGAACACCACGTCGACCTCCCGCGCCGGCACGCCCGCGTCGGCCAGGGCGAGCCGGATGGCGGCGGTGAGCGCCTCGGTGCTCAGTGCCCAGTCGTCGCCGCCGGCGAAGGTGGCGGCGTGGCCGGCGACCCGCGCCAGCGCCGGGGCGCCCCGCCGCGCGGCGTGCTCGTCGTCCTCCAGGACGAGAACCGCGCCGCCCTCGCCCGGCAGGTAGCCGCCGGCGTCGCGGGCGAAGGGCCGGTAGCCGCCGGTCTCGGCGAGCAGACCGGAGGGCAGCTGGCAGGTCAGCGCGTACGGGCTGACCGGTGCCTCGGTGCCGCCGCACACCTGGACCCGGCAGCCGCCCCGGATGGCGGTGCGGGCGTGCGCGACCGCGTCCAGCCCGCCGGCCGACTCGGTGGACAGCACCGCGCACGGCCCGCGCAGGTTGTGCGCGATGGAGATCTGCCCGGTCGACGCCGCGTAGAACCAGGCGATCGACTGGTACGGCCCGACGAACCGGGGCCCCTGGGCCCACAGCGCCTGGATCTCCCGCTGCCCGAAGGCGTTGCCGCCGGAGGAGGCCGAGGTGGTGACGCCGATGTCGAACGGGTCGTGCGCGGCGGGGTCCAGCCCGGCGGCGTCCAGCGCCTGACGGGTGGCGACCAGCGCGAACTGGGTCCACAGGTCGGTCTGCACGACGACCCTCGGGTCGATCAGGCCCGTCGGGTCGAACTCCCGGACCTCGCCGGCCTCGCGCACCGGGTAGCCGGCCGGGTCGAACCGGCTGATCGGCCGGACGCCGCTGTCCCCGGCCAGGGTCGCCGCCCAGAACTGGTCGGCCCCGGACCCGGTCGGCGCCACCACGCCCAGGCCGGTGACCACCACGCCGGTCACGAGCGACCCCGCCGTCCGGCCGCGTCGAGCACCACCGCTGACTGGAACCCGCCGAACCCGCTGCCGACGCTGAGCACCAGGTCGGTGGCGGTCTCGCGGGCCTGGTTGGGCACGTAGTCCAGGTCGCAGTCGGGGTCGGGGTGGGTGTAGTTCGCCGTCGGCGGCAGCACCCCCCGGTCCATGGCCAGCACGCAGGCGACGAGTTCGAGGCTGCCGATCGCGCCCAGCGAGTGGCCGATCATCGACTTGATCGAGCTCATCGGCGTGGCGCGGGCGTGCCCGCCGAGGCTGCGTTTCACCGCGGCCGTCTCGTGCCGGTCGTTCTGCTTGGTGCTCGACCCGTGCGCGTTGACGTAGCCGACCTCGTCGGGGTTGGCGTGCGCGTGGTCGAGCGCGGCGGTGATCGCCCTGGCCATCTCGACGCCCTCGGTGGTCAGGCCGGTCATGTGGTAGGCGTTGCCGAACGTGGCGAACCCGCCGATCTCGCAGTACACGGTCGCGCCCCGGCGCCGTGCGTGTTCCAGTTCCTCCAGTACGAGCACCGCCGCGCCCTCGCCAAGGACGAACCCGTCGCGGGTGGCGTCGAACGGGCGGGAGGCGCGCTCCGGCTCGTCGTTGCGGGTGCTGGTGGCCTTGATCGCGTCGAAGCAGGCGACGGTGATCGGCGAGATCGGGGCCTCCGCCGCGCCGGTGACCACCACGTCGGCGCGGCCGTCCTCGATGAGCGCGGCGCCGTGGCCGACGGCGTCGAGCCCGGAGGTGCACCCGGTGGACACGGTCATCACCGCTCCCCTGGCCCCGCACGCGGTGGCGACCTCGGCGGCCAGCGTGCTGGGCACCAGCGCGGGGTAGAGGTGCGGGTGGGCGAGCGCCGGGTCGACCAGCCAGTCCCGCCCGCCTCCCGAGACCACCACGTACTCGTCCTCCAGCAGGGTGGTCGAGCCGACGGCGGTGCCCATGCTGACGGCGGTGCGCCACGGGTCGGCCCCGGCGGTGTCGAGCCCGGCGTCCTCGACGGCCTCGCGGGTGGCGACGAGTCCCAGTTGGACGTGCCGGTCGACGCGGTGCGTGTCCTGCTCGCGCAGGCCCTCGGCGATCGGGTCGAAGTCGCACTCGGCGGCGATCCGGGAGCGGAAACCGGTGGGGTCGAACAGGGTGATGCCCCGGGTGGCCGTGCGGCCGAGGGTGAGCAGCTCCCAGAACGCCTTGACCCCGATGCCGCCGGGGGCGACGGCGCCGATCCCGGTGACCGCGACCCGCCTGCTCATCGCGCCGGCTCGGTGTCGACGTGCCCCAGCTCCGGGCGCGGGGCCAGCGGCCCGAGCTGGAACACCGCGCGCACGTCGACCTGGCCGGTGTTGCGCAGCCGGTGGCGGGTGCCCGGCGGGACGAGCAGCGCGTCACCGGCGCGCAGGGTGCGGGCCTGGCCGTCGAGGTCGACGGTCAGCTCGCCGGCGACCACGTACAGGAACTCCTCGCTGTAGGGGTGGTAGTGCTCGGCGATCCGTTCGCCGGGCGCCAGTTCGGCCACGCCCATAAACCCGGAGGTGGTGGCGGCGTTGCGCGGGCTGAGCAGGGTGCGGATCACCCCGCCCCGGCGGCGGTCGGCCGGGATGTCGGTCTCGTGGACCTGGTGGACCGGCCGGTCGGCCGGCCGCTGGTGCACCGCGTCGGTGGCGGTCTTCATGTCGGTCTCCATGTGCTGGATCTCCTTCTACAGCCGGAAGAGCCGTTCGGCGTTGCCGCTGTGGACGGCCTGGCGGTCTCCCTCGCCGATGGGCAGGTCGTCGATCGCCGCGATGACCGGCGACTCCATGCCGGCCAGGGGTGGGGAGTCGGTGCCGAGCAGGATCCGGTCGGCGCCGAAGACCTCCAGGTTGGCCCGCAGCCCCACCGCGCTGGGCGAGGACGTGTCCACCCACAGCCGCCGCAGGTACTCGCTGGGCGGGCGGGTCAACGGCAGCGGGCGCCGTGGGGCGCGCCCCCAGTGCGGGGCGTGGTAGATCAGGTCGAGCTTCTCCGGCAGCAGCGCGAGCGCGCCGCCGGCCGCGGTGGCGACCAGGTCGAGGCCGGGGTACTTCTCCAGCCAGCCGCCGAGCACACAGCACGCGACGCCGACGGTCACGTCGCAGAACCGGCCGAGTTGCTCGACGAACCGCAGGTCGCTCAGCCCGGCGCCGGCGGCCGGCTGGGCGGGCGCGTGCAGCATGACCGGCGCGCGCATCCCGTCGGCCATGGCGAAGAAGTCGTCGGCGGCCGGGTCGTCGAGGTAGCGCCCGGCGACGCTGGTGTTCACCACGAACCCGACGAACCCGCCGCCGGTGAACGTCTCCAGCGCGGCGGCCAGGTGCCTGTCCCCGCCGAACGGGTTGACGTACACCAGCGCCCGCAGGTGGTCGGGGTACTCGGCGACCTGCCCGGCGAGCCAGTCGTGGAACTCGCGCAGCGTGTCCTCGGTCTGGGCGTAGTTGTCCACGCCGGGGACCGGGACCATCGCCCCCGCCCCGACGGGGCTGCCGACCACGGTCAGCTCGATGCCCACCGCGAGCTTGCGTTCGATCATCCCCTCGACGTCGCCGAGGCTGCGCGGCATGGGGAACCGGGCGATCGACTCCGGCGGGCTGATGTGCCCGTGGACGTCGACGCTCACCGCGCCCCCACCCGCGCGCCGGTGAGCTGTTCGACGATGGCCGCACAGTCCTGTTCGCCGAGGCCCCGGCCGACGGCGGCGGCGTGGCTGATGGCCGAGGCGGCGGTCATCGGCAGGTCGGTGCCGCCGGCCTGGGCCACGGCCAGCGCCAGGTCCTTGGCCATGTGCCGCAGGCGGAAGTCGGGGCGTTCGTAGTCGCGGCCAACCATCCTGGCGGCCTTGAACCGCATCACCGGCGCCGCGAACCCGCTGCCGGTGATCGTGTCCAGGACCAGTTGGCGGTCCAGGCCGGCGGCGCCGCCGAGGGCCACCGCCTCGGCGAGGACCTGCATCTCCACGCCCATCACCAGGTTCATGACCAGCTTCAGCGCCATCCCGTCGCCCAGCGCACCGACGTGGCGCACCTGCTGGCCGAGTGCGGCCAGCACCGGTTGTGCCTGGCGCACCAGGGAGTCCGGGCCGCCGACGTACCAGCGCAGCAGGCCGTCGCGCGCGTGCTGGCCGTTGCCGAGCACCCCGGCGTCCACCAGCGGCCCGCCCAGCTCCCGCACGGTCGCCGGCGCCACCGTGGTCGCGTTGACCACCAGCGGCGGCGCGGCGGCGAACACCCCGTCGGGGCCGGTGAGCACCGCGCGCAGCGCGTCGTCGTCGGCCACCGACACCAGGACCAGGTCGGCGCCCCGGGCGGCGTCGGCCGGGGTCGCGGCGGTGACGACCGGGCCGGGTGTGCGGTTGTACGCGCGGACGGTGGCGCCCTGATCGGTCAGCCGGTGCGCCATGCCCGAGCCCATGGTGCCCAGGCCGATCACCGCGACCGTCCACCCTGACAGCGGGCTCACCGGGTGACCGTCTCGGCCTGGCGGTGGGTCACCAGCGCCAGCCGCTGCTCGGCGAAGAACCGGCCGAACCCGTCCTCGGTGGTCAGGTCCCAGCCGGGTTCGAGCAGCGGGGTCAGCGCCGAGGTGGCCGGCCGGCCGATGACCGTGCGGCCGAGGTGCTCGGCGGCCTGGTCGAGGGTCCCGACGAAGTCGGCGACCCGGACCAGCAGGTCACCGTGCCGGAACACGGTCGTACTGGCCAGCACCGTGGTGGTCTCGGCGCCCAGCAGCGACCGGGCTCCCTTGATCACCTCGGCCGCCTCGGCGGCCCGGCCCGGTGCCACCGGGTAGCGCAGCGCGATCCGGATCCGGTCCCCGGAGGAGGGCAGCAGCCGGGGTTCGGTGACCCGGTGGATCACCCTGGTCATCATGGCGCGGGCGAAGAAGCCCCGGACCGCGTCCTGGTCGCCGAGGTCCCTCGGTTCGGCCAGCAGCGGGTTGAGCGCGGTCTCGGTCTCGCGGATCGCCGGCTGCGTCGACAGGTGCCGCATGATCAGCGGCAGTGGCCCGTCGACGTCCATCACCCGCACCACGTGGTGGCGCCAGAAGAAGACCGACGTGCCCAGCAGCCGCGCGCCGCCGTCGATCTCGGTGTCCGGGCGCGGGTAGCCGGCGAGCACCTGCCGGGCCGCCCGCTCGGTGCCCGGCCGCACGGCGAAGGTCAGTGCGTGTCGTTCCATGAGAACGCCTCCTGGTCGGTGGTCGGGGAGTTCCAGTCCGCCAACAGCTCCAGCTCGTCGAGCCGGGCCTCGGTGCGCCGCTGCCACACCCGGCGCGGGGTCGCCCGCAGCACCAGGTCGCGCACGCGGGTGGCGACCGGCGAGTCCAGGTGGTGCAGCCGCCCGAGCTGGCGGGCCTCGGCGACGATCTCCTCGGCGGCCGGCGCCCGGCGGGCCTGGTAGGCGTCCAGCGCGCGCCGCCGGGCCCGGGGGTCGGTCAGGTCGACGCCGCGCAGCGCGGTGGCCAGCGCGAGCGCGTCGAGCAGCGCCTGCGACGCGCCCTGCCCGGTGGTCGGCTGCATCGGGTGCACGGCGTCGCCCAGCAGCACGGTGGCGCCGGTGTGCCAGGTGGACACCGGGTCGCGGTCGTGGATGGGGGTGCGCAGCACGGTGTCGGGGTCGGTGGCGTCGAGCAGGGTGGTGGCCACCGGCGGGGCGCCGGCGAACTCGCGCCACGGGTCGTCGCCGCGCGCCAGGGTCGCCACCCAGTAGGTGCGTCCGCCCGGCAGCGGCCAGGCGCCGAAGGACCGGCCGGAGCCCACGACGTGCACGGCCGTGCCGCCCGCGACGGGAGCCACGGTGGTCTCGGCGGTGCCGCGCCAGGAGACGTAGCCGGCGTCGACCGGCGGGGTGTGCTCGCCGGTGACGTGCGGGCGCACGGCGGAGTGCAGGCCGTCGGCGCCGACGAGCAGGTCGCCGTGCACGGCCGAGCCGTCGGTGAGGTGGGCGGTCACCCCGGTGGCGTCCTCGGTGACGCCGGTGACGGTCGCGCCGGTGGTGGCGGCCGGCGCGGCGGCGCGCAGCGCGGACATCACCGTGGCCCTGGGCACGGTCACGCTCGGCACGCCCAGGCGTGCGGCGACCTGTTCCAGCGACCAGCCGGCCAGTGGCCGCCCGCGCCAGGACACCAGCAGGTACTCGCGGACCGGGATGCCGTCGGCCAGCACGGGTCGCGCCACGCCCAACGCCCGCAGGGCGAGCCCGGCGTTGGACTGCACGCCCAGCGCCGCCCCACCCGTTCCGTCCTGTGTGGACTTCTCGAGCAGGGTGACCCGGTGGCCGGCCTGGCGCAGCGCGATCGCCGCCGCCAGCCCGCCGACACCGGCACCGGCGACGATGACCTCGCTCACCGCGCCACCGCCGCGGTGGTCTCCCGGTGGACGGTGAACCGCAGCGACTGCCGCTCGGCGACGTGGGCCATCATCGGCGCGGCCGCCGTGCGGTGCTCGGGAGTGCGCTCCCAGGCGAGGAAGTCCGCCTCCGACCGCCACAGGCTGGTGATCACCCACTGCTCGGGGTCCGTTGTGGACTGACAGACCTGGTCGCCACGATGCCCCGACACGGCGGCGACCTGCCAGCGGACCTGTTCGTAGGCGCGCAGGAACTCCCGCTGCGAGTCCGGCCGCAGCCGGAGCATGAACAGCACGCGGTAACCGTGTTCCTCACTCATCATGACCTCCGGGATCTCAGGCGACCTGTTCCCAGCCACCGGAACGGTGGCTGCGGTGCACGGCGTCGGACACGGCGGCGACCGCCCAGGCGTCCAGGATCGTCGGGTGTCCGTTGTGGACACCGCTGGTGATGGACTCGACGAAACTGGTGGCCAGCCCCGCCCACTTGCGCAGCCCGACCTCCCGGGGCGTGTTCGCCCCGGACGCCGCCGTGCCGGGGACCTCGACCCGCACCGGGTCCTCGCCGTGGCGGTGCAGCCACACCCCGGCCGGCCCGCGCCACACCAGCGCGCCGCGCTCGCCGAAGAGGGTGACCTCGTCGTCCACCGGCCCCGGCAGGTGCCAGGCCTCCCAGAACCGGGCCCGCACACCGTTGTCGAAGTCGGCGCTGAACTCGTAGCCGGTGTCGGCGGTGACCGGGACCCGCTCGCCGGTGAACGCGGCGCCGTCGTTGTCCCGCGCCCAGGCGAACGCCTCGGTGATGTCGTGGAACCGGCGGGGCGCGGCGGCGTCGGCGAGGTCGTGCGCCAGACGTCCGCGCACCCGCGTGATCTCACCGCCGACCAGCCAGCGGGCACGGTCGATGACGTGGCTGCCGTGCTGGGCCAGCGCGCCGCCGCCCTCGTCGGCCTGGTACATCCAGGTCGCCGGCAGCTGCGGGACGCCAAGCGGGCAGGTCGACTGGATCTCCACCAGCGCGCCGATCGCGTCCTGCGCCACCAGTTCCCGCACCCGGACCAGACCCGGGTCGTCACGCCAGATGAACCCGCTGGCGTGCCGGACCCCGGACGCGGTCACGGCGTCCACGATGGAGCGTGCGTGGCCGATGTCGGCGGCCAGCGGCTTGTCGCACAGCACGTGCCGCCCGGCGGCCACCGCGCGGCGCACCGCTTCCAGGTGCGCGCCGGGCGGGGTGGCGACCGAGACGACGTCGACCGCGTCGATCAGCTCGTCGAGCGAGTCGGTGACCAGCGGGATGCCGTACTGGCTGGCCCGGTCCCGCGCGCGGTCCAGCGTGCGGCTGGAGATGGCGACCAGCTCGGCTCCCTCGGTGCGGTGGAAGCCCTCCAGGTGCAGGCCCGCGCCCCACCCCGCCCCCAGCACGCCGACCCGAACGGTACTCGACACGTGTCCTCCTTGGTGTTTCGTCGGGGATGTCAGCCGGCGACGCCGGCCGGCTCGCGGCACAGCAGCGCGGCGAACGCGGCGATCCGCTGTCCCAGGTACCGCGCGGCGTCCAGCGCGACGTCGTCGACCGAGCCGTCGCGGTGCGCCCTGGCGGACACGCCGTAGGGGTTGCCGCCGGCCCGGCGGACGGCGGGGTCGGCGTAGCCGGCGGGGACGATCAGGCTGCCCCAGTGGTAGACGCTCTGGAACAGGGCGAGCAGCGTGCTCTCGTGCCCGCCGTGCTCCGACCCGGCCGCGGTGAACCCGGCGACGACCTTGTTCGACAGCTTTTCCTGCTGCCACAACGGCCACGCGCCGTCGATGAGCCGCTTCACCGGGGTGGCGACGTTGCCGAAACAGGCCGGTGTGCCGAACACGACGCCGTCGGCCCATTCCAGCGCGGCCAGGGCGTCGGCCAGTGACCCTGAGTCGCTGGCCGGCAGCTCGGTGGTCCGCACCTGCGCCCCGGAGCCGGCGGCCCCCGCGCACACGGACTCCGCGAGGCGACCGATGGTCCCGCCGGAACTGTAATAAATGATCGCCACGCGAGTCATGTCGAAACTCCCTGCGCCCATTGGTTGGCGATTCTTCTGCATTCGACAATTACCGAGTCGCTGACCGGTGTCAAGAAATTCCGTTACGGACGGAACGCCCCCGGATCGCTACCCTGAAACGGATTCGACCCGTATTCGAGTGACTTGCCCGTCACCTCTCCGCGCCGGTAACTTCGGATGAGTTGATTACCCGACTCAAGGAGTGATGTCATGGACATCGGTATTGGCCTGCCCTCGACCATTCCTGGTTTCACCGGCGCCGAGGTCGTCGAGTGGTCCCGGCGCGCGGAGGCCGAGGGCTTCTCCTCGCTGGCCGTCCTGGACCGGCTCGTCTACGGCAACGGCGACCCGCTGACGGTGCTGGCCGCCGCCGCGTCGGTGACCGTCCGGATCGGACTGGCCACGACCGTGCTGGTGGCCCCCTACCGCCCCAGCGCCACCCTGCTCGCCAAGCAGGCGGCGACCGTCGACCACCTGTCCGGCGGCCGGCTCACGCTGGGCCTGGGGGTCGGTGGCCGGGCCGACGACTTCGAGGCGACCGGCGCGTCCTACCACGACCGGGGACAGCGTTTTCCCGCTCTGGTCAAGGAAATGCGGGCCGCCTGGTCCTCGCCGGAGATCGGTCCCGCCCAGCCCTCGATCCCGATCCTGCTGGGCGCCCGCGCCGATCCGGCCATCCACCGCGTCGGGGAACTCGCCGACGGCTGGATCGCCACCGGCGGCCGGGCCGACATGTTCAGCGCGCTGGCCCCCAAGGTCCACGAGTCCTGGGCCGCCCACGCCCGGCCCGGTTCGCCCCGGATGACCGCCATCGCCTACTTCGCCCTGGGCGCCCAGGGCGCCGACGACGCGCGCGAGCACCTGCTCGACTACTACGACTTCCTCGGCGAGTTCGCCAGGTTCACCGCCGCCAACGCCCTCACCACCCCCGAGGCGGTCCGCGACGCGGTCGACGCGTTCACCGCCGCCGGCTGCGACGAGCTGGTCCTGCACCCGTGCTCGGCCAACCCCGACCAGGTCACCCTGCTCGCCAAGGCCCTGTCCTGACCGGGGCCGTCCCCGGCTGAGTGGCTCAGCCGGGGACGGTCGAGTCGAGCTGGGTCCCGGTCAGCTCCCACAGGCGCGCCCGCGCGCCAGGATCGGCGGCCAGCGGCGGCGGCGCCGACCATTCCCCGGCGTCGAGGAAGCCGCCCGAGGTCCCGGTGAACCCGGGCAGCAGCGGCGCGGCCACCCACCGCGCCCCCGAGTCGGCCGAGTTCACCGCGCCGCCGAAACTCTCCCGCACCAACCGGGTGTCCACATAGCCCGGATTCACCGCGAACACCGACCGGTGCGGCGCCCGCGCCGCCAGCTCGACCGAGAACATCGTCAGCGCGAGCTTCGACTGCCCGTAGGCCACCACCCGGTCCCAGCCCTCGACCAGCCCCGGATCGTCCCAGCGCAGCGACGCGCGCATGCCGGACACGACGTTCACCACCACCGGCGCGTCGACCAAACCGGTCAGCACGAACGGCGCCAGGTAGTTCACCGCCCAGTGCAGCTCGTGCCCGTCGGCCGACACCCGGCGCTCGTGCTCGACGTCGTTGCCGGCGAACAGCCCGGCGTTGTTGACCAGACCGTCGAGCCGCCCCACCGTCCGGGCCAGCGCCCGCACCGCCGCCAGCGACGACAGGTCCGCGTGCACCGGGACGACCCGCGCGCCGTCGACCTCCCCCCGCACGGACCCGGCCGCGCGCTCGGCACGCTCCGGGGTCCGCCCGTGGACCAGCACCTCCCGGCCGGCGGCCGCCAGCCGCACCGCGCAGGCGTACCCGATGCCCGAGCTCGCCCCGGTGACCAGAACCGCCACCTCAGTCCACCGGCCACAACGTCGCGCGGCGCCGCTCGTAGGCACCGAGCCACTCCCCGTGGTAGGCGGTGCGCGCTGCCTCGCCGAACCCGTCGAGCGCCAGCTCGACCAGCCCCGCGTCCATCCCCTCGGCGATCCACGGCAGCAGGAACGGGAACAGCCCGGCCTCCTCCAGCTCGCGGGTCGTGCGCAGCTCCATGCCGGCCCACTCGTCGCGGGAGAAACAGTCGGCGATCAGCGGCACGAGTTCGCGTTCCTCGGCGTCGAGGTGGGTGCGCACGATCTCCTCCAGCTGCACCGCCAGCGCCGCCGCCCGCCGCCGGTCGGCCCCGGAGCGCAGCCGGGGCATCGCCAGCGCGGCCTGGTCGAGCAGGTCGTCGAGGCGGACGTGGTCGTGTTCGAGGGCGCGCATGGCCTCCCGGCTCGCCGGGAACACCTCGGCCACCCGGGGGAAGATCGCCCGGTCCTCGTTCTCGTGGTGGTGGTCCAGCACGGCCGACAGGCCGGCCCAGTGCTCGGCCAGCGCGGCGGCCTCGTCCTCGTCGAGCGGCCGGGTCGAGTTGAGCAGTTCGCGCAGCCGGGCGAAGTCACGCCGGAAGCACTCGTGGGCGCGGAGGAACGGCAGCAGGTCGAGCTCGGTCATCATGTCCGTTGGCACGCGGTCACCCTCATCGGTTCAGGCTCGGCGCGCCCGACCGGGTCAGACCGGTTCGTCCTCCGGGACGACGTCGCCGTCGCCGCCGTGGTCGAGCGCCTTGCCGATGCGTTCGAGCATGTCGTAGAGGGTCTCCCGTTCGGCGGGAGACAGCAGGGACAGCGCGTCGTCCTCCAGGCCCCTGGTGATCGCGGGGACCACCTCGCGCAGCCGTTCGCCCTTGGGGGTCAGCCAGACCCGGACGCGACGGCCGTCCTGCTCGTCGGCGTCCACCGACAGCAGACCGGAGGTCGTCATCCGCTGTACCGCCCTGGTCACGGTCGGCGCCTCGACGTTGATCTTGGTGGCGATCTCGCCGGGCGTGATCCCGTCCCGTTCCCACAGGCAGCCCAGGATGAACTGTTGGCCCGAGTGCACACCGTGCTGCCCGAGCCGCCGTTGGGCTTCGCTCTTCAGCCGTCGCGACACGAGGCTGATCCGAGCCAGGAAGACGTCTTCACCGGGGTGCACACCTGGCATGTTAACCCGTGCCCGACCGGTGCCGTACGCGCTGACCTGCTCAGCTATCCCATGGTGGCCACCCCCACCAGTCGGTCTCCGGCCACCCTTGAGTGGTGGGCCAGCACGGCCCGCAGCCGCGCGCGCCGCACCGAGGACAGGTCGGCGAGCACCGCGTCGCGCACGATCTGGTGAGCGAACCTCGGGCGGGTGCCGCCGGCCTCGGCCAGGATGCCCACGGCCATCGCCTCCTCGACGGCGGCGACGGTGGTGTCCTCGTCGACCCCCAGCGCCGCGCCGAGCACCGCCACGTCCACGTCGCCACCGGCCACCGCCGCGCGTTCCACCAGCTGCCGGGCCGTCGGCGAGAGCGCCGCGACCCTGGGGCGCAGCACGTCACGCAGGCCGTCCGGCAGGTCGGTCCCCGGGTCAACCGCGCGGGCCAGTTCCCTGACGTAGAGCGGGTTTCCGCCGGTGCGGTCGGCGACGGCGACGGCCTGCGCCGGGTCGGGGGCCGCGCCGCGCACGGCCTCGACGAGCCCGGTGACCGCCGGGCGGCTCAGGCCGCGCAGCGTGACGCGTTCGGTGACGTGGCCGGCGAGCGCGCCGAGCCCGCCGGTGAGCTCACCGGGCCGGTAGAGCACCAGCAGCAGCACGGGGGCGCCGTCGAGCAGGCCGGGCAGGTCGGTGAGCAGCGAGCGGGTGGCCGGGTCGGCGGCGTGCGCGTCGTCGACCACCAGCAGCAGCGGCGCGTCGGTGGCCAGCCCGCGCAGGTAGCCGGCGACGGCCTGGCGCAGCGGGAACGGCAGGTCGACGCGCTCGTCGAGGACCGGGGCCATCCGGGCGCGGGTGCGCTGGTCGGGCGGCACACGGGCGGCGAGGTCGCGGACCAGTTCGGTCACCGCCCAGCCGGCGGGGGCGCCGGCGGCGGGGTCGGGGCAGCGGCCGGTGGCGCTGCGCCAGCCGCGGTCGGCCAGCTCACCGGCCAGCCGCGCGGCGAGGGCGGTCTTGCCGATGCCGGCGTCACCGGTGAGCACGGCGACCGCGGGGGAGGTCGCCGTGCCCACCTGCTGGGCGGCCGCGTGCAGCCGGCCGAGTTCGTGTTCCCGGCCGACGAACGGCGCCCCGGGCTGCTGGCCGGTGACCAGCGGGGCTTCGGGGTGGCGGCCGGCGGTCATCAGCCGCCGGTCCTGGGCGAGGATGTCGGTTTCCAGTTGGCGCAGCGCGGGTCCGGGGTCGACGCCGAGCTGGTCGCGCAGCGCGCCGCGTCCCCGGCGCAGCGCCGAGAGCGCGTCGCCCTGGCGGCCGGCGCGGTAGAGGGCGAGGGCGAGCAGGCGCCAGGCGTCCTCGCGCAGCGGGTGGTCGTCGGTGTGGGTGGTGAGCCCGACGATCGCGCCGGTGAGGTCACCGGCGGCGATCAACGCCTCGGCGTGGTACTCGACGGCCTGGCGGTACAGCTCGTCGAGGCGTTCGGTTTCCGCGCCGGCCCAGGCCTGGCCGGCGAACTCGGCGTAGGCCGGGCCGTCCCACAGCGCCAGTGCCTGTTCGAGCCGGTCGAGCTGGCCGGGCCGGTCCCGGTGGCGGCCGCTGTCGAGCACGAGCCGTTCGAAGTGCCACACGTCGACCGACGGGTCGGGCAGCCGCAGCGCGTAGCCCGACGGGGTGGTGACCAGGACCCGGGGCCGGGCGCGGGGCGCGCGGTCGGGTTCGAGGATCCGCCGCAGCAGCGACAGCGTGCTCTGCAACGCGGCCAGGCTTCGCCGCGAGACGCCGACCGACCAGACCTCGCGGACGAGTTTGGCGGTGGGCACGGTGCGGCCGTGGGCGGCGACCAGCCGGGCGAGCAGCGCGCCCTTGCGCCGGCCGTGGACCCGGTTCCACTCGCCACCGGTGTCGAGTTCGAGAGAGCCGAGTACACGTAACCGAATTGTGGAATCGTCCACCCCGCACCCCAATCGTTAACCAGCTAATTTTCATCTTAGGAGAGTGCGCGGGAACGAGCAACGCCGATTTACTGGGCGGGAATTCCGATACGACCGTGTCTCGTTTCGTCGGGCGCATTGTTCTGTGAGTCCGCGCTGATTCCGGGAAAAGAGACGTGGCTAGTGTCGGAGTTATGACTCAACGCCCCCACCGCCCTTTCCGGTTCGCGGTGAACCTGATGGCACCGGCGTCCCGCGACGAATGGGTGGCCAAGTGCCGCAAAGCGGAGGCCCTCGGCTTCGACGTGATCGTGGTGCCGGACCATCTGGGCATGCCGGCCCCGTTCCCCGCCCTGGTGGCGGCCGCCGAGGCGACCGAACGACCGAGGCTGGGCACGCTGGTGATCAACACCAGTTTCTACAACCCCGCGCTGCTGGCCAGGGACATCGCCGGCACCGACCAGCTGACCGACGGTCGCCTGGAACTGGGCCTGGGTGCGGGCTACGTGAAGGCGGAGTTCGACGAGGCGGGTCTCCCGTTCGCCTCACCGGGAAAGCGCATCGACCACCTGGAACGCACGGTCACCGAGGTCCGCCGCCTGCTGGCGGACCCGGCCCACGAGCCGAGGCCGGCGCAGAAACCCATCCCCCTGCTGCTGGCCGGCCGAGGTGACCGCATGCTCCGCCTGGCGGCCCGGCACGCCGACATCATCACCTTCAGCGGCGTGGAGAAACCGGCCAGGGACGGCGAGCTGGCGCCGCTGGCCACGGCGGCCAGGGTCGCCGAACGCATCCGCTACGCCCAGGGGCTGCTGGGTGAGCGGGCCAGGGAGGTCGAGCTGAACTTCCCCCTCCAGATGGTCCGGGTGACCAACGACCGTCGGGCGGCGGTGGCGGAGTGGGTGGACCGGGGCGGCCTGTCGGTGGAGGAGCTGCTGGAGATCCCCGGGATGCTGGTGGGCACGGTCGCCCAGATCGCCGACCAGCTGCGCCACACCCGCGAGACGCTGGGCGTCAACTACGTCACCGCCCTCGAACCCGACATGGAGGACTTCGCCAAGGTCATCGCGGAACTCCGCTGACGGACCGACCCTCCCGCACCGCCGAGGCGAGCCCGACGGACTCGGCGGTGCGTCAACCCCGGTAGCGCCACAGCGTGTAGGTCGAGGGGCCGGCGCACAGGGCGACCTGGTCGGTCCACTCGCAGCCCCCGTTGGACATCGTCACGTCAGGCATGCTGCCCAGCGAGGTCGGCTCGCGTTCCCCCGGCGCCAGCAGCTGGATGTCGGGGTCGTCGAACCCGATGACGACGCCGTCGCCGGGCAGGGCGGCCTTGGCGCCACTGAACCCGGTGATCTGCTCGCCGCTGTCCGGGTCGAGCAGCGCCGTGCCCCCGTGGTGGCTGACCGCGACGTACTCGCCGGCCATCACCGGGTCCGGCGCGACGAGGTCGGCGGTCTTCCAGCGTTGTTCGCCGGTGGCGGTGTCGATGCCGTGCAGGACGGTGCCGCCTCGGGTCTGGGTCATCAGGCACAGCAGGTTCTCCGCGCACATCTCGATGCGCGAGCCGTCGACCGCGGCCAGCGTCTCGACCGTCCACTTCGGAGCCGTCAGGTCGGTGGCGGCGTAGGCGGCCAACGTGCGCGGTGTCTGCCGGTAGACGTAGAGGGTGTCGTCGAAGAACACCACGTCGACCATCTTCTCGCCGGCGTTGCCCTCCGACACGACCGTCCCGCTCCCCAGCTCACGCACCGACAGCGCCCCGCTGTACATGACGACGTGCGCGATGTACTGCCGCTCGTCGGGGTTGGTGCCGACGTCGAGGCCCTGCGCGACCTCGGCCTCGTCCCTGGGCAACGCCCGGTCGGCCGTCGTGTCCTGGTAGACCTCGCTGGTCCGGCCACCGTCGGCCGGCACCGACCAGGCCGGTTCGGCCAACGGCGCGTCGGCGGTCAGCGGATGCAGGTTCGAGGTGTCCTTCTCCCGGTCGTACACCACCAGGTTGCCGGCCACCACACCGCCGACGGTGAGGTTGGGCTCCGACCCGTGCCAGATGTCCTCCCCGTCCTCCCGACTGATCATCGTGCTGAACTGCGCGTAGGACGACGAGAAACTCAACACGAACAGCAGCCCCGCGTCGGTCACCGTCATGTCGACCGACCCGATCACGGTGCTCACCCCCAGACTGCGTTTCCAGGTGACCTCACCGGAATCCAGGTCGATGGCGGTCACATGGAGCAACTTCGCGGTGGTGTAGGCGACGTAGCCGACACCGTCGTGGATCTCCACCAGGGCCGGGTCGGGCGAGGAGAGCGGCCCGTACTCCTTGGGCATACGCCCCTCCTCGAACGAGGCCACCTCCTCAAGCTCGTGCACCGAGTCATCGCCCTGCTCACCGGTGCCCGAAAAGGCCGAGGGCCGGCCACTGACCAGCTGGGGCTCGGCCTGGATCGTCACCACCACCGCCGCCGCGGCGACCACCAACACCGCGACCAGCCCGACGATCACCACACGCATCGACCCGACTCCGCTCTCCAGGGGACAGTCCACCTCGTACGCTCCCCCACCGACGGCCGTCCCCGGGCCAGTTTCGCCCCTACCCGAAACAGTGAGCCGTTTCCCGCCGCTGGAGCCGGAGAGGTCTCCCCCGCGCCTGCCCGGTCTGTCCCTCGACGTTCGGCGCCGGATCGCGCGCCCTCTCGGCACTGGCGGCCATGCCTTCCTGACTCGGTCGCCACCCGGCTCCCGACCCACCCGGCGCCGGACCCGCCAGGGCCAGTTGTCACCCTGCCGCCCACCCGGCAGCCTCGCCCCGCAGACCGGTCACTCGCCGCCCGGCCGCCCCGGCAAAGCTGGTCACTCACCACCCGGCGCGGTCTGCTCCGGCATCCGGTGCCTCCCAGCCCCCGAAGCCCGCCCCGCACCCTCTCTTTCACCCTCCCGGCGCCCGGGGGCCCCCCGATTTCCAGCGTAATCGGCAGGGCCGACGGTTCTGGGGGTGTCGGCCCGTGCCTGTGGACAACTCGGTGGGTCAGGTCCGGGAGCGGCGGCCGGGTGCTGACCGGACGGCGGTGAGCCGGCGGCGGAGGTGGGCGCGTTCCGGCTCCGTGCCGGCCAGTTCCAGCGCCTCCGTGTACGCGTGCTCGGCCTCGTCGAGGCGGTCCAGTTGGGCCAGCAGGTCGGCGCGGGCGGCCGGTAGCGGTGGGTAGCCGCGCAGGCGTGGTTCGTCGGCGAGAGCGTCGAGCAGGGCCAGTCCCGCTTGCGGTCCGTCGCGCATGGCCACGGCGGCCGCCCGGTTGAGGGCGACGACCGGGCCAGGGGTGAGCGCGTGCAGCACGTCGTAGAGCGCGACCACCTGCGGCCAGTCGGTGCCCGCCACGTCGTCGGCCTCGTCGTGCAGGGCGGCGATCGCGGCCTGGACGCCGTAGGGGCCGGGTGGGCCGCCGCGCAACGCCTCGATCACCAGGTCACGGCCTTCGTCGATCATGGGGCGGTCCCAGCGGGTGCGGTCCTGGTCTGCGAGCAGGACCAGGTCGCCGTGGTGGCCGGTGCGGGCGTCGCGACGGGCGTGGACCAGCAGCAGGAGTGCCAGGAGGCCGGCGACCTCGCGTTGGGTCGGCAGCAGCCGGCGCAGGACCCGCGCCAGGCGGACGGCTTCCTCGGCGAGGTCGAGTCGTTGCAGGTCGGGGCCTGAGCTGGCCGCGTAGCCCTCGGTGAACACCGAGTAGATCGCCTGGAGGACGCTGGGGAGCCGGCTGGGCAGCTCGTGCGGCTCGGGGACGCGGAACGGGATGCGGGCCTCGCGGATCTTCGTCTTGGCGCGCACGATCCGCTTGGCCATCGTCGCGGTCGGGACGAGGAACGCGCGGGCGACCTCCGGTGTGGTGAGGCCCGCCAGGCAACGCAGGGTGAGCGCGGCGTGGTCCTCGGTCGGCAGGGCGGGGTGGGCGCAGGTGAAGAACAGCCGCAGCCGCTCGTCGGGCAGGTCGCCGTCGACCGTCGGGGGCGGGGCGGCCAGGTCGGCCTCGGCCTGGAGCAGGGCGAGGCGAGCGGCGTAGGTCCGGTCGCGGCGCAGGCGGTCGACGGCGCGCCGCCGGGCGGTGGTCATCAGCCACGCGCCCGGCCGGGGCGGAACACCGTCGACCGGCCAGTGTGTCAGCGCCGCCTCGATCGCCTCGGAGGTGACCTCCTCGGCCAGGTCCAGGTCGCCGAAACGCCGGGCGAGCGCGGCCAGCAGCCGGCCGCGCTCCTCCCGGAACACCGCCTCGACCGAAGCCGAGACCGAAGCCGAGGTCGAGACCGAGGCCGACACGTCCACGTCAGTCGCCGAAGGTCGCGACCGGGCGCACCACGACCGAGCCGCTGCCGCGCGCGCCCGGGCACCGCGCCGCCCAGTCCAGGGCGACGTCCAGGTCGGGCACGTCGATGACGTAGAACCCGCCGAGCACCTCCCGGGTCTCGGCGAACGGGCCGTCGGTCACCGTGGGCGCGCCGTTGCGGTCGACGCGGACCGTGGTGGCGGTCACCAGGTCGGCCAGCGACTCGCCGGACACGAGGATCCCGGCGTCGCGGACCTGCTTGTCGTAGAGCATCCAGTCCTCGACCGTGCACTCCGCCGCCCCGCCGTTCTCGTCGACGGCACCGGCGTTGATCAGCAGCATGTACTTCATGGTGGGGCGTCCCCTCGGGGTTCGTCGTCAGGTACAGCATGACTACGAACGGGACCCCCGCCGATGGACACCCCGCCCCCGGCGACTTTCCGTCACCGGTAGGTGGCGGGGTCCAGGCCGGCGGCGCGCAGCGCGTCCTCCAGCCCGGCCAGGGCCAGCTGGTCGGCGCGCTCGTTGTCGGGGTGGCCGGCGTGGCCCTTGACCCAGTGCCAGGTGACGGTGTGCCGGGCGGTCGCCTCGTCGAGGCCCCGCCACAGATCCTCGTTCTTGACCGGCTGCTTCGCGGTGGTCAGCCAGCCGTTGCGTTTCCAGTTGACGACCCACTTGGTGATGCCGTTACGCACATAGGTGCTGTCGGTGTACAGCGCCACGACCGACGGCCGCTTCAGATGGTTGAGGGCCTCGATCGGCGCCGTCAGCTCCATCCGGTTGTTGGTCGTCTCCTCGGCCTGGCCGCCGCACAGGGTCTTCTCGTGGACCCCGTGGCGCAGCAGCGCTCCCCAGCCGCCTGGCCCGGGATTGCGCCAGCACGCGCCGTCGGTGTAGATCTCGACCGGTGTGTCCCCCATGGGGGGACAATCTAGTCACCGAGGTAGCGCCGGGGAGAGGTGCCGGTCGTTCGGCGGAAGGCCGCGAGGAACGCGCTCGGTGTGGCGTAGCCGACGGCGCGGGCGACGACCGCCACCGGGTGTTTCTCGGCGAGCAGGGGCAGCGCGGCCCGCAGTCGCAGGTGGGTGCGCCAGCGGTCGAAGCTCAGGCCGGTGTCGCGGACGAACAGCCGGGTCAGGGTGCGCCGGCTCACGCCGACGGCGCGGGCGTGGGCGTCCAGGCCGCGTGGGTCGGCCGGATCGGCGTGCAGCGCGTCGGCCACGGCCCGGACGCGGTCGTCGACCGGGGTGGGCACGTCGATGGGTGTGTCCGGCACGGGACGCAGCAGGTCCAGTACGACGGCCTCGGCGCGCAGCCGTGCGTCGTCGGCGAGGTCGGTGCGGGCGAGGTGGGTGATCAGGTGGGCCAGCAGCCCGTCGACGCCGACGGGTGTGGGGCGGGTCCAGTTCAGGGCGCACCGGTCCGGTTCGACGTAGAGGCTGCACAGCACGGCGTCGCGGGTCGCGCCGGTGCGGTGGACGATCCCGGCGGGCAGCCACAGCGCGCGGGTGGGCGGCAGGACCCAGTACGAGTCGTCGACGGCGACGCCCAGGACGCCGCTGCGGGTCCAGGCCAGCTGGTGCTGCGGGTGGCTGTGCGCCACGATCCACTCCCCTGACGTCAGCGGGAAGTGTCCGACGACGATGGCGCCGACACCGGTCGGGGCGGCACAGGGGTCGACTTCGGTCACGCCACACAGCCTATGTCCCCAACGCGACATGATCTGGCCCCGTCGCGGATTGTGGCCAACCTGACGGCCGACCTAGCGTCGACGCATGGTGATCAACTCCCCCAGTCGGGCGTCGGTGCGCGGCCGTGGCCCGGCGCTGGTGGTGCTGTGCTTCGTCCAGTTCATGCTGGTCCTGGACGACACGGTGGTGAGCGTCGCGCTGCCCAGCATCCGCGACGACCTGGGCTTCGGCGCGCCGGGTCTCGCCTGGGTGGTCAACGCGTACTTCCTGGCCTTCGGTGGGCTGTTGCTGCTGTTCGGGCGCGCGGCCGACCTGCTGGGCCGGCGCCGCGTGTTCCTCGCCGGGGTGGCGTTGTTCGGTGTGGCGAGCCTCGCCTGTGGGCTCGCCCAGCAGCCCTGGCAGCTGGTGGCCGGACGGTTCGCGCAGGGCGCCGGCGCGGCCATGGCCAGCCCCGCAGCGCTGTCGCTGATCACCCTGCTGTTCCCCGGCACCCGGGAACGCACCCGGGCGCTGGCCGTCTGGGGCGGCATCTCGGCGTTGGGTGCCACCGCCGGCCTGGTCATCTCCGGGGCGCTGACCGGCCTGGCGTCCTGGCGCTGGATCTTCCTGATCAACCTGCCGGTGGCCGGCGTCGCCCTGGTGCTGCTGCCCCGGCTGGTCGCCGAGAGCCGCGCCGCCCGCCGGACCCGCCTGGACGTGCCGGGCGCGGTCCTGGGCACCGCCGCGGTGCTGTGCCTGGTCCTGGGTCTGCTCCAGGCCGGGGAGTCGGGGTGGGGTGACCCGGCCGTCGTCGTGTCCCTGCTGCTGGCCGTCGTCCTGTCGGTCGGGTTCGTGGTGGTCGAGTCACGCACGCGCGAGCCGCTGGTGCCGCTCTCGTTCCTGCTGGCCCGGACCCGCGCGGTCGCCAACGGCGCGACCCTGCTGTTCTCGGCGGCCTTCTACGCGATGGCGTTCCTGCTGATGATCCACCTCCAGACCGGGCTGCGCTACGACCCGCTCCAGGCCGGTGTGGCCTACCTGCCCTACGGCGCCGGCATCCTCGCCGGCATGTGGCTGTCCTCGCGCGCGGTGACCAGGTTGGGGGCGCGCTGGTCGCTCGTCGTGTCGTTCCTGGTCAGCGGGGTCGGACTGCTGCTGTTGTCCGGAATCGCGCCGGGGTCGGAGTACGCGACGGCGGTGCTGCCGGGCATGCTGGTGACCAGCCTGGGCTGTGGTCTGAGCCTGCCGGTCCTGGCGGTCACCGCGGTCGCGGGCACCACCGGGGACGACGCCGGGCTCGGGTCGGCGATGTTCACCTCGGTCCAGCAGATCGGCGGTGCCGTCGGGGTGGCGGTGATGGTCACCCTGGCCACCCGTCACGGCGGTTACTCCCTGGCGCTCACGGTCGCCGCGGCGCTCCTCGCGGTCGGCGCCGTCCTGGTCGCCGCGCTGCCCGGCGGGCGTGCGGACGCCGGGGACCCGGGGCCCGGCGACCGCGAACGGTGACCGGGCCCCGGACCGTCAGGGCAGGACCCAGCGCTGGTTGGCGCTGGCCAGGCAGTCCCAGATGTGCAGCTGTGTCCCGTCGGCGGAGCTGTTGCCGGCGGCGTCGAGGCAGCGGCCCGACTGCGGGTTGCGCAGCGTCCCGTCGCCCTGTTCGACCCAGTGCTGGGCACCGGTTCCGTTGCAGGTCCACAGCCAGGTGATGGTGCCGTTGGCGGTGCCGCTGCTCTGCACGTCCAGGCACTTGCCCAGCGCGCGCAGTGTCCCGTCGGTGCCCACGGTCCAGCGCTGGGCGCCGGTGCCGTTGCACGTCCACAGCTGGATCTTCGTGCCGTCGGCGGTGCCGGAGTTGTCGACGTCGACGCACTTGCCGGCCAGCCCGGTGATCTGGCCGACGCGCTCGTCGCCGCCGCCGGACAGTTCCTTGATCCGGACGTTGCGGAAGGACACCTCGTCGCCGTCGCCGTGGTTCTGCAGACCGATGTGGCCCTGGAGGAGGCTGCGGGCCGGGTCGGTGTTGGTGAAGTCGTTGATCTTCACGCCGTTGAGGAACAGTTGCAGCCGTTCGCCCTCGACCAGCAGCTCGTAGGTGTTCCACTCGCCGGGTGGGTTGAGCGCGCCGTCGCGGGCGGCGATGTCGGCGGACTGGAACCCGTAGACCGCGCCGGTGGTGCGGTCGGCGGCGTCGGTGGCGTCGATCTGGATCTCGTAGCCGTTGTTGACCGCCGACCACGGGTCGTCGCTGGGCGGGAAGCCGATGAACACCCCGGAGTTGTCGTCGCCGGCCATCCGCCAGTCCAGCTTGAGCGAGTACGCGCCGAACTCCTTGGCCGAGTACCACAGCATTCCCATGCCGCCCTGGGAGGTCAGGGTGCCGTCGGCGAGGGCGAAGCTGCCGGGGCCGGCCTGGCTCCAGCCGGTGGTGGAGTTGCCGAACAGCGTGGTGTAGCCGGTCTCGGCGCGACAGTCGGCCTTGGTGACGCCGGCCGCGTACCGCACACCGCCCAGCAGGTGGGTGCGGAACGCGGGTTCGGTGTAGGACCCTTCGGTGTGCCCGCCGGCCGTGTACCAGGACCGGCCGCCCTCGTAGGGCTGGCACCAGGCGATCGGGTGATCACCCATGTTCCCGCCGGAGTACGTGCTCTCGTCGAGCCGGGCGAGCACCCGCGCGGTCGAGCGCGGATTGGTCTGGAAGTTGTACCACTCGTCGGTGCGCACCCAGTCGTTGCCCAGGTGCGCCGACGACGCGTGCGCGCGGTCCTCCACCCGCACGGTGGCCTGCTGGATCGCCGGGTGCGAGTGGAAGTAGCCGCCGACGAGCCCGCCGTAGAAGGGCCACTGGTACTCGGTGTCCGACGCCGAGTGCACGCCGACGTAGCCGCCGCCGGCCCGCACGTAGGACTCGAACGCGGCCTGCTGGCCGTCGTCGAGCACGTCACCGGTGGTCAGCAGGAACACCACCGCCCGGTACTGGGCGAGGTTCGTGCCGCTGAACGCCGCCGCGTCCTCGGTGGCGTCGACGGTGAAGTTGTTGTCCGCACCCAGATCGCGCAGGGCCTGGATGCCGTTGGGGATGGACGAGTGCCGGAATCCGGCGGTCTTGGAGAACACCAGCACCTTGTAGGCCGGGTCGTCGGCCGACGCCGTGGCCGGGGACAGGGCCAGGACCGTCGCGGCGGTCACGGCGACCGCCGCGAACGCTTGTCGTAGTCGGGACATCGCAGACTCCTTGGGGCAGGGGGAACTCAGGGCAGGGTCCAGGTCTGGTTGCCGGCGGCGTTGCAGTCCCAGATGTGCAGCACGGTGCCGTCGGCGCTGGAGTTGCCGGACGCGTCCAGACACCGCCCGGACTGCGGGTTGCGCAGTGCGCCGGACTGCGCGGCCCACCGCTGGGCGCCCGTCCCGTTGCACGTCCACAGCTGGGTGACGGTGCCGTTGGCGGTGCCGCCGCCGCTGACGTCCAGGCACTTGCCCAGCGCGCGCAGCGTCCCGTCGGTGCCGACGGTCCAGCGCTGGGCGCCGGTGCCGTTGCACGTCCAGAGCTGGATCTTCGTGCCGTCGGCGGTGTTCGACCCGTCGACGTCGACGCACTTGCCGCCGATACCGGTGATCGGGCCGACGCGGGGACCGCCGCCGGCGCCGGTGCCCAACCGGAACTCGTCCACGTCGAACAGCGACCCGGCGCCGCCGGTGAACCGCAGTACCAGCGTGGTGGTGCCGCTGGGCACGTTCGCCAGCGTGGTGGTGACGTCGGTGAACGTCTCCCAGTCGCCGGTCGGCGTCACCGCGACCGACCCCAGCAGGGTTCCGGTCGCCGACCCGGCCCGCACCTCGATGGTGCCGCCGGCGCCGGCCGAGGACACCCGCGCGGTGAACGTCGTCGCGTTGGACAGTTCGTAGGGCTCGAAGCCGACCCAGTCGCCGTTCTCGATGTAGCCGACGGTCCGGCCGCCGTGCGCGTTGGCGTGGTCGGCGACCTGCACGCCCGCCGACGAGCCGTAGTGTTCGGCCTGCCGGGTCCTGGGCTGGGTGACGTGCTGGGTGTGGGTGGTCAGCCCGCCGCCGTCGGTGTACTCGGCGTCCCACACGCCGTAGATGTAGGCGTTGGGGTCGTGTTCACCGTCCTGCGGGGTCTGCACGGTGCCCGAGCAGCCGGTGGCCTCGGTGAGTTTGTGGCCGTGGGAGTCGTGGCCCAGGATGTAGCTGATCTTGACCTTGGTGCAGTCGATCGTGCCGTCCTCCGGGTCGGTCACGGTGATCCGGAACGGCACCGCTTCGCCGAAGTCGAACAGCTGACCGTCCTTGGGCAGGTCCAGCGTCACTCTCGGCGCGGTGTTGCCGACGGTGATCCGCACGCTCGCCGAGGCCGTCGCGCCGGTCTCGTCGGTGACGGTGAGGGTCGCGGTGAACTCGCCGTTGGCGGTGTAGGTGTGGGCCGGGTTGGCGGCGGTGGAGGTGCCGCCGTCGCCGAAGGCCCACGCGTAGCGCAGCGGGCCGCCGTCGGGGTCGGTGGAGCCGGCCGAGGAGAACTGCACGGCCAGCGGCGCCGCCCCGGAGGTCTTGTCGGCGGCGGCCTTGGCGATCGGGGCGAGCCCGTCGGCGGTGTACTCGATCCGGTACAGCGCCGAGTTCTCGTCGCCGCTGAACCAGCCGGTGCCGTAGTCCAGGACGTAGAGCGCGCCGTCCGGGCCGAACGCCGAGTCCATGACCTGGGTGCCGGTCCAGGCGAACGGGCTGATGGTGCCGGGCGAGCCATCGCCGTTGACGGTGATGTCCTTGATCCAGCGCCGGCCGAACTCGGTGGCGAAGAAGTGCCCGTCGTGGGACTGCGGGAACTTCACCGACGAGTTCAGGTCGGCGTCGTAGCGGTAGACCGGGCCGCCCATCGGCGACTCGCTGCCGCAGCCGAGGTCGGGCACCGAGCAGCCGTCGTAGGGCAGCCACGCGGCCTTGGGCGCGGGCAGTTTCTGCTGGCCGGTGTTGTGCGGGGAGTTGTTGGTCGGCCCGCCGGCACAGTCGAACTTGCCGCCGGAGGAGCCGGTGGCGAAGTTGAAGTGGTTGTAGGTCTCGGCGGTGGTGTTGCGGCCGGTGCAGTAGGGCCAGCCGTAGAAGCCGGGCCCGGTGATCCGGTTGAACTCGACCTGCCCGGCCGGGCCGCGGGTGCCGCTGGCCGCGCCCGCGTCCGGGCCGTAGTCGCCGAGGTAGACGGTGCCGGTGGCCTTGTCGACGTTGAACCGGAACGGGTTGCGAAAGCCCATGGCGTAGATCTCGGGGCGGGTGTTGGCGGTGCCGGGGGCGAACATGTTGCCCGCCGGGATGCTGTACCCGCCGTCGGCGTTCACCTTGATCCGCAACAGTTTCCCGCGCAGGTCGTTGGTGTTGCCGCTGCTGCGCTGGGCGTCGAACGCGGGGTTGCGGGTGGTGCGCTCGTCGTGCGGGCTGTACCCGTCGGAGGCGAACGGGTTGGTGTCGTCGCCGGTGGACAGGTACAGGTTGCCGGCGGCGTCGAAGTCGATGTCGCCGCCGACGTGGCAGCAGATGCCACGGCTGGCCGGCACGTCCAGCACCCGCTGTTCGGAGCCGAGGTTGAGCGTGCCGTCGGTGTTGAGGGTGAACCGGGACAGCCGGTTGACCCCGTCCCAGGCGGAGAAGTCCGAGCCGTCCGACGGCGCGTCACCGGCCGGTGTGGACAGTGGGGGCGCGTAGTACAGGAACACGTGCCGGTTGCTGGCGAAGTTCGGGTCGGCGGCGATGCCCTGCAGGCCCTCCTCGTCGTGGGAGTAGACGGTGAGCTTGCCGGCGATCTTCGTGGTGCCGGCGGCGTCGGTGTGCCGCACGGTGCCGTCGCGGGAGGTGTGCAGCACCGACCGGTCGGGCAGCACGGCCATGGACATCGGCTCACCCATCTCGGGTTCGCCCTTGGCCAGAGTGACCTGCTGGAACGTGGGGGCCGCCGCCGTGGGTGGCGGCTGCGCCGACGCGGCCGAGGCGGCGCCCAGTGTCAGTAACGCGGCCGCTCCGAGGCGAGCGAGACCGCGCGCGGTACTCAACATCGTTGTCGTCACTTTCTTTCGCAGGGTGTCAGGGCAGCAGCCACTGCTGGTTGGCCGCGCCGGTGCAGTCCCAGATGTGCAGCACGGTGCCGTCCGCGCTGGAGTTGCCGGCCGCGTCCAGACAGCGGCCGGACTGCGGGTTGCGCAGGGTGTTGTCCGGTTGCGGCACCCACTGTTGGGCGCCGGTGCCGTTGCACGTCCACAGTTGGGTGACGGTGCCGTTGACGGTGCCGGAGTTGTCGACGTCCAGGCACTTACCCAGCGCGCGGACGGTGTTGTCGCCGGGCAGGGTCCACTGCTGGGCGCCGGTGCCGTTGCAGGTCCAGAGCTGGACCTTGGTGCCGTCGGCGGTGCCGGAGTTGTCGACGTCGACGCACTTGCCGCCGATACCGGTGATCTGCCCGACGCGCTGCTCGACGCCGATCATCGCGTTGAGCGTGTACCAGGCCTCGGTGCTCCACAGCGTTTCCCCGGACTCCGAGGAGAACGGCCGGGGCGACTGCAGGTGTACGACGCGTCCCGGCTGGAGCCCGTTGATCAGGACGGTGACCTTGGTGCGGTCGGCCGAGGGGGTGGCCGAGGCGATGGTCAGCTGCTGCTCGTCGATCTTGGGGCCGCCGTAGCTGGCGGTGGGCTGGTAGCGCCACTGGGTGGCGAGGTACTTGCCGGCGAGGTCGGTCACGGTCTGGGTGGACAGCGGCTGGGTGTACTCCAGCTCGAACCCGCCCTCGACGGCGCGCATGGCGAGGATGTCGAAGGCGTTGGTGCCGTTGGGGGTGAGTTTCTGGAAGCCGAAGTTGAGCTTGCCCTCCTGGCCCCAGTTGCCGCCCGCGCCGATGCCGCCGGTGTAGATGGCGCCGTCGGGCCCGAGGCTGATCCGGCTCACGCCCGACTCCAGGCCCTGGGTCATCCGGAACACCGCGCCCTGGTACTCGCCGTTGACCTTCTCCAGGTAGGCGCGTTGCAGCCCGCCGTAGGTGACGTCCCCGTAGACGAGTTGCCCGGCGAACGGGCCGGAGGTCAGCTGGACGGGGTTGCTCGGCGAGTTCGCGATCTCGTTCTGCGGCAACCACAACACGGGTTGGGTGACGGCCCGCCCGTCGAACGGCCCCGCCGGGTTCATGTAGTGGTTGAAGAAGCGGTCCTGCTTGACGTGCAGCAGTTTCGACGACGGCAGCCAGGCCCCCTGGTTGTCGGTCACGAAGATGTCGCCGTCGGGCCCCCACCCGATGCCGTGCGGTGTGCGCAGCCCGCCGGCGACGTAGGACACCTGCCCCGTCGCCTTGTTCACCGAGATGGTGGTCCCCCGGTTGGGGGCCGGCTGGGGGTTGGTGGTCTCCCCGCCGTAGTTGATGGCCACGGACAGGTTGAGGTAGAACAACCCGTCCCGGTAGAGGAGCCCGAACGCGAACTCGTGGAAGTTGCCGCCGAAGGGCCAGGTGGCGATGGTGCGGTAGTCGTCGGTGACCCAGTCGCCGTTGGTGTCGTTCAGTTCGGTGAGCCCGGTCTTCTCGGAGACGTAGAGCTTCCCGTCGACGAACTTGATCCCCATCGGCTCCTTGAGCCCCTGGGCGATCCGCTGCGTGGTGACCTGGCCGGGGTCGGTGCCGCCCGTGACGTTGCCGAGCAGGTACACCTCGCCCAGTTCGTTGTCCGTGCCACCCCAGGTGGTGATGGCCGCGCGCCCGTCGGGCAGCCAGTCGATCCCGGTCACCTGGGGCTCGAACCCGTTGGGCCGCAGGTTGGTCAGCGTGTAGCCGGGATGCACGCCGGTCAGCGGCAACCCGTCACCCGGGCTGTCCGCGCCGCCCTCACACTCCTTGCGCCCGGGTGCGGTCACCCGAACCACGTCGGCGTCCGTGCTCAGCACGGAGTTCGGCACCACGGTGAACCCCGAGGCGCCCGGCGGCTGCCACTGCAACGTGATCTGCTGGTCGACCTCGTTGTCGAAGTGGTCGATCCGCAGCGAGTGGTACCCCTGGGTGAGCTGCGCGGACCCGTCCTTGGGGGTGGCGCCGTGCAGCCCGTCGTGGTTGATCACGAGCGCGTCGTCGATCCGCAACCGGGAGCCGTCGTCGCTGATGAGCCGGAAGGCGTAGGTGCCGTCGGCCGGGATGTTGATGTTCCCGGTGACCTCGGACAGGAAGTGGTCACCGATCCCGAAGTCGGCCGTCGTGGTCCAGTTGATGGTCGGCATGAGCTTGTCGACGTTGGGTGTCTGGCCGGCTTTGAGCACACAGAGGCGGGACAGGGACGTCTGCAGGTCGAACACCCGCAAGGTCACCCCCGGCTCCTGCGGCGGCAGGTCCTCGGCGGCGGCGCCGGGCGCCGACAGGGCGAACAGGGACGCGGTCAACACGGGCAGGAACCATCTGGCCCGGCGGGCAGGCAGGGACATCGAAGGGGTTCTCCTCTGGTAGAGCCGTGAGCAGGGGGGACTCGACATACGGAGAAGCGCCACGAACCAGACCCTCTGTTACCTGGCTCACAACGCGATGTGACCGTACGACGACTTTCGTTGACGGTCAACGAAAGATGGCTGATTTCAGACAGAAGTCCGTCAAATGGCCGCACAGCCACGGCGGTTCGGCCGGCGGACCGAAGAACAGCCACGGGCCCACGAAGTCGGCCAACCGGCCACGGTCACCCAACCCCGACGCCCACCCAATGGCAGGATCAGAACCCACTTCCGGCGACACGACGACCAGCAGGGGATATCCAGGACATGTCCGAGCCGTGGGCAGCACAGACCCAGGAGCAGCGCTATGACGAGCTGCTCCAACAGACCGGCGCCGCCCTCATCGGCGCCGCGCCCCAGAGCTGGCGCCGGATCGACCTGATAGCGAAGATCGCCGAGGGGGTCCAGGACTTCGGCCTCACCGTGATCATGTCCGACTTCTCCCACGCCGAGGTCGACCCGCCCGCCGGTGCGGCCCAGGCGCTGGTCGAGCTGCGCCGGCTGATGTACCGGCCCGAGCGTGGCGCGTGGCTGTCCGCGCGGTACGTGCTCAACCCGCCGGGCGAGTTCCGCATCTTCTACAACTACGAGCACGATCCGCTGTGGGAGCCGCCGATCCCGGCGGCGGTGTTCCAGCGCGATCTCGCGACCTTTCCCCGCCCGGCGGAGAAGGTCCCCGGCTGGCTGCGTCGGCTGGTCGAGCAGGCAGGAGGCTCCCCGTCATGACCGGCCACCCCCGACTGCGCCTGGACGAACAGCGCGACCTGCAACGCAAGATCGCCGACCTGCTGGTGGTGCGCGCCCCCGCCGACCGTGACCAGATCCGCGTCCTGTTCCGCGCGTGCGGCGGTCACCAGGAGCTGGTCGGCCACATCATGGGCATCGACGGCCAGCTGCGCGAGTGGGACGCCCCGCCGGAGGCGGCGGAGTTCTTCCTGCGCCTGCGGGCCGGCATGTACGCCGAGGGCGCCGGCACCTGGTCGTCGGCCAGCATGATCGTCGAGTACCCGATCCGGACGACGGTCAACTTCACGTTCAAGGAGGATCCGCTGTGGCGCCAGCTCCCGCCACGCACCGCCGTCCTCGATGACCTGGAAGCGTTTCCCCGCAACCCGGACACCGTGCCCGCCTGGATGAAGACCGTCCTGCCCCACGCGGAACGGGTGGCGGAGGTGGCGTGGCGCTTCCGCCACGCCCGCCTCTTCGACCACCGCGACGCCGCCGGAAAACCGGTGGTCAACCGCCCGCCGGTCGCCGAGGCCGACCGCGCCGCGATCCTGGCCTATCTGAACGGTGCCCACGTCGTGATGGGCGGCCGGGGCTTCGACCCCGACCTGTTCGACCCGACCAGCGCCGCCGACGTCCCCGCCGCGTTCCACACCGACGGCACCTGGATCTGGCCCGCGTCCCTGCCGCACTACCTGGCCAAACACGGCATCCCACCCGAGCCGGACCTGGTCACCCACCTCCGCGCCAACGGTTTCACCCCACCGGTGCTGGACCAGCAGACCAAGGACGCCGCCTACACGGCCCTGACCGGCGAGGTCCCCCACCACCAGGCCCAGGACACGCCCGCCCGGCCCGGCACGCAGTCCCCACCGGGCACCCACGTCGAGACCACCGCTGCGGCCCAGCGGCGACCCGACCCGGACAACACCCACGAAACCGGCGCCCAGGCCCAATCGGGCACCCGTCAACCCACCGGCACCCCGGACCCTGCCGGACAGGACCAACCCGGCACCCCACCCTCACCCCACACCCACCAAGCCGCCCACACCCAAGCCGATGGAGCCCTGCCCGGCGCACACCAGGCCGGCGGTTCCGCAGCCTCACCCGGCTCCACCAACACACCGGACCAGCAAGCCCAGGCCCCCTCCGGCACCCACCAACCCACCGGCGCCCCGGACCCTGCCGGGCCGGACCGGCCCGGCACTCCGACCCCACCCCACACCCACGAACCCACCGGCGCCCCCGACCCCGGCGGACAGGACCAATCCGGCGCCCACCACGCCGCCGCCACACCGGACCACAGCGCCCAAGCCGAACCAGCCACCCACCAGGCCAGCGGCTTCCCAGGCGCACCCGGCACGAACCCTCCGGCGCAGGGATCCCAGCCCGGCACGTATCCGGCCACTCCACCGTCCGGCGCGCACCAACCTGACCTGACCGCGCCGGCCGAACCCACCTCACCCCGGTCCGGCGCGCACTCCGCCGCCATCCCCTTCCAGGCGGGCCCGTCCCAACCCGCCGCGCAGCAACCCGCCGCGCAGCAACCTGGCACCCAGCAACCGCCGGAGCTGACCGCCAGGGAGCGTCGGGTCCTGGACATCATCGAGCGGCAGATCAGTGAGGCCGGTGCTCTGCCCGCCGCCTACCGCCTCCTCGCCGCCGAGGAAGGCGCCCTCTGTCTGGAACGTGTCGGCACGCAGTGGCAGGTCGCCAGCTACGATCGCGGCAAGCCACGGGATCCGCAACTGTTCGGTCAGCTCTGGAACGCCGGCGCCTATCTGCTCGGCTCCCTCACTCTTCTGCCGTCGAGCCTGCGCGCCGGCCGGGGCGATCGCAACACCGCCCAGGCGCTGAACGACTGGCCGGTTCAGCCTCTTCCCGGCGAGCCTCCGCTGACCCTGTTGGCGGACAAGCATCTCGCCGTTCTCATGCCGGGCCGGGAGATCGTCCGTCATGGACCGACGGCCGGGAACCTGACCTTCGCCGCCGGGACGGAGTTCACCGCGATGTCCCTGCGGGCCGAGCGCGCCCAGCAGGGTCCACACCGGTACCGCGTCTCCCGGGAGCTGCGGACGCTCTCCGGCCACACCGTTGCCTGGCACGGTCAACCCGGCGGCGGAACGGCCTATCTGCTGCCCAGGTCCGTCGAGGAGCACCTGGCTGACGGGAGCCTCACCGAAGTGTGATCTTAAATCACCTGTTTGACCAATCCTTGACGTACTCCGTCGTTCGGCGGTTGACTGCTCACCCATTGTGGACGATCAACCTCGGAGGATGATGCGCGATGGACCACGGTGTCGACCAGGTGCTGAGCTACCCCCTGCCAAGCCCGTCGGCGCTGGAGGCCCCGCAGGAGTGGGTCCGGCTGCGCACCGAGTGCCCGGTCGCCCCGATCACTTTTCCCAGCGGTGACGCGGGAACCCTGCTGACCAGGTACGACCAGGTCAAGCAGGTTCTCGCCGACTCGCGGTTCACCCGCGAACTGTCCGCTCCGGACGCCGCGCGGCTGACCGACACCGAGTCCGGCGGCCTGTTCAACAGCTCGATGGCCCAGCTGATCCCGCAGTCCGGTGAGGGCCACCTGCGCTGGCGCCGGCTGATCAACCGCTGGTTCACCGCCAAGCGGATGAACGCGCTGCGCCCGGAGATCGAGGCGATGGCCGACACCCTGATCGACGGCATGGTCGCCTCCGGCGCGCCGGCCGATCTGAAGGCGAAGTTCGGTTTCCCACTGCCGGTCTGGGTCATCTGCGACATGCTCGGTGTCCCGGACAGCGACCGCGACCGCTTCTCCACCTGGTCGGACATGATCCTCAACCTGACCCGCTACCGCGAGGACGAGGTCGCCGCGTCGATGGGCGAGTTCTTCGGCTACCTCGGCCAGCACATCGCCGCCAAGAAGGCCGACCCCGGCGAGGACATCCTCAGCGAGCTGATCTCGGCCACCGACTCCGCCGGCGAGCGCATGTCCGACGAAACCCTTGCCGCGACCGGCATCGGCCTGCTGGTCGCCGGGCACGAGACGACCGCCAACATGATCGCCAAGATGGTGGCGATGCTGCTGGCCAACCGCGAGCTGTGGGAACAACTGCTGGCCGACCCGTCGCTGGTGCGCCACGCGGTCGAGGAGTCCCTGCGCTACGACCCGAACCCGGGCCTGGGCATGGTCCGCTACATCGCCGAGGAGGCCGAGGTCGCCGGCACCACGTTCCCCGGCGGCACGACGGTGCTGTGCAGCATGGGTGCGGCCAACCGCGACGAGGACGTGTTCCCCGACGGCGAGTCGATCGACCTGACCCGCAACCCCAACCCGCACCTGTCGTTCGGGTCGGGCGCGCATTCCTGTTTGGGACAGGCGCTTGCCCGCACCGAGTTGCAGGTCGCGTTGGAGGTGCTGCTGCGCCGGCTGCCCACATTGGAGCTGGCGGTGGCCCCCGAGGAGCTGAACAAGGTGGAGGGTCTGGTGGTCGGCGGTCTACGCGAGGTCCCCGTCAGGTGGTGAGGACCAGGCGCCTTGACCAGGTCCGGCTGACCAGGGAACGGATCCTGCGCACCGCCGAGCGGCTGTTCGCCGAGCAGGGCGTGGTCGCGGTGTCCAACCGGCAGATCAGCGAGGCCGCCGGGCAGGGCAACACCGCCGCGGTGAACTACCACTTCGGCACGAAGGCCGACCTGGTGCGGGCGATCGTGCGCCGGCACTCCGCCGAGCTGGAGATCCTGCGGGAGCGCAGGGTCTCCGGCATCCGGGGCTCGACCGACACCCGCGACTGGGTCGACTGCCTGGTCCACCCGTTCGCCGAGTACCTGGACAACCTGGGCGGCACAACGTGGTTCGGCCGGTTCACCGCGCAGTTGCTGGCCTGCCCGCAGTACGGCGAGATCATGGTCGAGGAGGCGATCGCCGAGCCGGCGATGCTGGAGACCATCGACGGCATCAACCGGTGTCTGCCGGACATGCCGGCGCACGTCCGCGTCGAACGCGGTGAGATGGCGCGCTTCCTGATCATGTGCACGATCGCCGACCGGGAACGCGCCGTCGCCGCCGGCCGGCCGACCCCGCGTCCGAACTGGACCGCGGCGGCCACCGGTCTGGTCGACGCGATCGTCGCCCTGTGGCAGGCACCGTTCACGACCGAGGGAGAAGCCGGGTGAACGTCACCACCGACCGAGGAAAGTGTTGCGGCGCGGGCAACTGCGTGCTCGTGGCACCGGCGGTCTTCGACCAGGACGACAACGACGGCACGGTGCTGGTGGTGACCCCGGCGCCGGCACCGGAGCACCACGACGCCGTCCGTGAGGCCGCCGAGATGTGCCCGGCCGGTGCCATCACAGTGGACTGAATCCGTTCCACTGTGGAGTCACAAGCGACCACAGTGGAACGAATTGACCTGCGAGAAGTGATCGACTGCGCCACCCGACGCGTGCTACTGTCGCGGCCGCCACGACCTCACAAGGGTCGTTTTTCCTGCCAGGAGAAGACAAACGGTTCGGTCGGGGGTTGCGGGTGAGGAAGATCCGGCTCGGAGTTCGCACACGGATCCTGTCCATCGCACTGATTCCCAGTGTGACGCTGCTGGCCATCGGCGTCGGCTTCGCCGGGTTCCTGACCTTCGAGGGCTACGAGGTCCGCGACGAGGCCGTCGAACTGCGCGAGGCGATCGAACCGGCCATCGAGTTCGCCGAGGTCCTCCAGGAGGAACGCCGGCTGAGCATGATGTTGCTCGCCGGCGACCGGTCGGTGACCGACGGCCTGACCGGTGCCCGCGAACGGGTCGACCAGCTGCTGAGCTCCGGCGCGCTGCTCGCCGCGCAGGAGAACGCGCTCAGCGGCGGCAGCACCGACGACCAGGACACCGCGATCGCCGCCTTCGCGCAGGTCCGGGGCGGTGTGGACGCCGGCGCCGCGCCACCGGACCAGATCTACGGCTTCTACAACCAGATCGTCGACCGGATCCTCAACGCCTCCCGCTCGCTGGCCGGCAACATGCCCGACGCCGAGTCCGCCGCCGACGGGGCGATGACCGTGGAACTGTTCGAGGCGGCCGAGTCGATGTCGCGCGGCAACGCGCTGGCCCTGGTGGCCGCGGGCGACATGACCGCCGAGCGGCTGCACGAGTACTCCCGCCAGGTCGGCTCCTACCAGTCGACGTTGAACTCCGTGGGCCCGCTGCTGCGCGAGGCCGACCGCGCTCGTCTGGACGCGCTGCGCGCCAGCCCCGAGTGGCAGCGGCTCACGGGTGTGGAGAACGCCCTGCTGGAACGCGGTGTCGGCCGGGGTACCGACGCGCTGCCGGTCAGCCGCGCCGACTGGCAGGACGCCGCCGCGACCGTCGGCACCGAGCTGATCGAGCTGTGGCGCAGCCAGAACACCGCCGTGGTCGACTCGGCGGTCGACTCCGGGGAGCGCACCGCGACCGGCTGGCTGATCGCCGGCATCGCGATGCTGGTGGCCGCGCTGGTCGCGAGCGTGGTGACGCTGCGCATCTCCGGGCGGCTGATCAGCCGGCTGCGGCGACTGCGGTCCGAGACGCTCACCCTGGCCGACGAGCGGTTGCCCGACATCATCACCCGGCTGCGTTCCGGTGAGCAGGTCGACGTCACCACCGAGATCCAGCCGCTGGACTTCGGCGGCGACGAGATCGGTGAGGTCGCCGAGGCGTTCAACCACGCCGAGTCCAGTGCCGTGGCGGCGGCGGTCACCGAGGCCCGCACACGCGACGGGGTCAACGCGCTGTTCCTCAACATCGCCCACCGCAGCCAGATCGTCGTGCACCGCCAGTTGGAGCTGCTCGACCACGCCGAGCACGGCGAGGAGGATCCGCGGCGTCTGGAGCTGCTGTTCAAGCTCGACCACCTGGCCACCCGCGCCCGGCGCAACGCGGAGAACCTGATCATCCTCGGCGGCGAGCAGCCAGGCCGGCAGTGGCGCAACCCGGTGCCGCTGGTGGAGCTGGTGCGCAGTGCGATCGCCGAGACCGAGGACTACGCGCGGGTCCTGACCGGACAGTTGGCCAACGTGTCCATCGTGGGCAACGTGGTGGCCGACCTCATCCACCTGCTGGCCGAGCTGGTGGAGAACGCGACGTCGTTCTCCCCGCCGGAGTCCAGGGTGGAGGTCGCGGGCAACGTCGTGGGCCGGGGGGTCGCGGTGGAGGTCGTCGACCAGGGTCTCGGCATGACCGAGGAGCACCTCGACCAGCTCAACGAGTTGCTCACGCGTCCGCCGGACTTCAGCGCGACCACCCTGTCCAGCGACTCCCGGATGGGTCTGCTGGTGGTCGGTCAGATCGCCGCGCGCAACGGCGTGACGGTCCGGCTGACCGAGTCCGCCTACGGCGGGGTGCGCGCGATCGTGCTCATCCCGACCGACCTGACCGTCAGAAGCGAGGTGAACGGCGTGCGGCCCGACCACACCACCCCACCCCCGCGACGCCACCGGGCCCCGGCCGTCGAGTGGCCGACCGAGGAGCCGCCGGCACCCCGGCACGCCCAGGTCCCGGCGGTGGCCCAGGACACCCGCACCGAACGGGTCGAGCGTGCCGCGCCGCCGCCCCCGGCTCCGGCCGCGGCGGAGCCGGCCCCCACCACCGGCCGTCCCGAGCTGCCCCGGCGCCGCCGGCAGGCCAACCTCGCCCCGCAGCTGTCGACCTCGCCGCCGTCGGCCCCCACCCAGCCCTCGACCCAGCCCTCGACCCGGCGCGAGCGGTCCCCGGCGAGCTCCCGGGACCTGTTCTCCGCGATCGAGTCCGGCACCCGCCGGGGGCGCACCCGCCCCGATCCGGGCCGGCCGACCCCCTGACCGACGAGCCATGACCGACGAGGAGGACGACGGTGACATCCAACACGCGCCGCCTGGACTGGCTGCTCGACGACCTGGTCCGGCGCCTGGCCGGCGTGCGGTACGCGGTGGTCCTGTCCACCGACGGGTTGCTGCTCGGTCGTTCCACCCAGATGTCGCAGGAGGACGCCGAGCACTTCTCGGCGATGGCCTCCGCCCTGCAGAGCCTGGCCCGCAGCGCCGGTACCCGGTTCGACGGCGGTGACGTGCGCCAGAGCGTGATCGAGCTGGACCGGGCGATCCTGTTCGTCACCTCCGCCGGGGAAAACGCTTGTCTGGCGCTGCTGACGGACGACAGCGCCAACATGGGCTCGGTGGCCTACGAGATGAACCAGATGGTGTTCCGGGTCGGTGAGTTCCTGAGCACCACCACGCGGCCCAGCCTCTTCGAGCCGCAGGCGCCCCCGCTGCCGTCATGACCAACCGGCGGGAGCCCTGGTTCGACGAGGCGGCCGGTCCCCTGGTCCGCCCGTACGCGGTGACCCGTGGCCGGACCGGCGCGCGCCACGACCTCGACATGATCACGCTGGTGGTCGCGGCCCACTGGGACCAGCCCCTGGCGCGGATGGAGCAGGAGTACGTGCGCATCGTCGAGCGGTGCGCTGCGCCGACGTCGGTGGCGGAGGTGTCGGCGCACGTCGGTCTCCCGCTGGCGGTCACCAAGATCCTCATCGGTGACCTGATCGACGCCGGCTACCTGCTGTTCCGTTCTCCACCGAGCACGACCTCCGATCGTGCCCCCGATCTCCAGCTCCTCCAGGCGGTGCTTGATGGTGTCCGGAAACTCTGACCCGACCGGGACGGTCGCGGCGGTGAAGGTGCTGGTCGCGGGCGGCTTCGGGGTCGGCAAGACCACGATGGTCGGCGCGGTCAGCGAGATCGCGCCGCTGCGCACCGAGGAGGTGCTCAGCGGCGCCGGCGAGCGCGTCGACGACCTGAGCGGTGTGGAGGCCAAGACGACCACGACGGTCGCCCTGGACTTCGGCCGGATCACGATCAACTCCGAGTTGATCCTCTACGTCTTCGGCACGCCCGGTCAGGAGCGGTTCTGGTTCCTGTGGGACGAGTTGGCCAAGGGCGCGCTGGGCGCGATCGTGCTGGCCGACACCCGGCGGCTGGACAGTTCCTTCGCCGCGGTGGACTTCTTCGAGAACCGGGGCCTGCCGTTCGTGGTGGCGGTGAACTGCTTCGATGGCGCCCCCACCTACACGGTCGACGAGGTCCGCGACGCGCTGGACCTGGACCCGGCGGTCCCGATCCGGCTGTGTGACGCCCGCGACCGGGAGTCGAGCAAGAACGTCCTGCTGACCCTGATCGAACACCTCATCCGGCAGGTTGGCGCACGATCCTGAACTGACAACCGGGCACGAAACCGTCAGGATGGTCGTTATGGACTTCGTGGGCGACCTGGTGGGGTACGTGTTGACGGCGTTCATCGTGGTGATGCTCGCCCGGCTGGTGCTCGACTGGATGGCGGTGGCCTCGGTCGGTCCCCGGTGGGTGCGCCGGGCACGTGGCCTGACCCACCGGGCCACCGAGCCGGTGATCGCGCCGCTGCGGCGGCGGCTGCGTCCGCTGCGGGCGGGCGGGGTCGCGATCGACCTGGCGTTCACCGTGGTGTTCATCGCCGCACTGATCCTGCGGTCGGTGGCCTTCAGCCTGTAGGCGGTAGTTTCGCCGCATGCGTCTGTTGTTCGCCAGCCTCGCCTCGGTCGGCCACACGTATCCGATGATTCCGCTGGCCGAGGCGGCCCGCGACGCCGGGCACGAGGTGTGGTTCGCCGCCGGGGAGCACGTCCACGCCCCGCTGGCGTCGGCGGGCCTGCGCCCGTTCCGCCCGGCGGACGTGTTCTACGAGATCTACGCCGAGGACCTGGCCCCGGAGATCGCGCGGTTGTCCCCCGACCTGGTGATCCACGGCTGGGGTGTCCCGGGGGCGGCGATCGCCGCGCACCGGGCCGGTGTCCCCGGCCTGTGGCACGGCTTCGGCCGGATGTTCCCCGACGGCATCGGCCTGGAACTGCCGACGCGGGTCGCCGAGGCCACCGGCACGCACCTGGACATCTGCCCGCCGTCCTTGCAGGACAAGGACTTCCTGGCCAGCGCGCGGCGGGTCCCGGTGCGCCCGGTGCCCTTCGCCGAGCCGGGCGAGCCGCCCACGCTGGACCGCCCGCTGGTCTACCTGACCCTGGGCACCGCGTTCGGCGCCACGGAGGTCCTGGCCACGGCGGTCGCCGGCCTGGCGCGGCTGGGGGTGACGGTGCTGGTGGCCGGCCCGATGGCGCCGACGCTGGTCGACCTGCCGGCGAACGTGGTCGCCTCGGCGTGGGTGCCGCAGGCGCGGCTGCTGGCAGGGGTGGACCTGGTGGTGCACCACGGCGGCAGCGGCACGACGCTGGGCGCGCTCGCGGCCGGGGTCCCGCAGTTGGTGCTGCCGCAGGGGGCCGACCAGTTCGCCAACGCCGAGGCGCTGCTGGCCGCCGGCGCCGGGGCGCGGCTGCTGCCCGAGGAAACCTCGCCGGAGGCGATCACCGAGACGGCCCGGACGCTGTTGGCGCCCAACGGAAGTGAGTTCCGGGACGCGGCCAAGGCGGTGGCCGCCGAGATCGCCGCGTTGCCCTCGCCGGACGAGGTCGCCAGCGAGCTTCCGCGACTGGTCTGAAATTCCTTTGCGCGGCAACCTGTAACCCATTACAGTCGAGGTCGACAACAGAACAGCGCGAGGTCCGGGTGGGCCGACGACGATCGGTTACCTGGTGTGCGCGGGTTCGATTCCCGCACTGTCCGGCCTGCCGGACGACTCCGGTCGGCACCACTTGCCCACCCCCTCCTCGCCAATCGCGGGCCGAAGATGATCGGTTATCGGACCCACAGGTGCGGGTTCGACTCCCGTCGGCACGGCTCGTCCGTGCTGAGCTCTGGGGTAGAGCGGTGGGCAATCCCGGTCGTCACACCCTTGCCCGCGATCCGCTCACGCCGGCAGGACACCGCGGGCCGGAGGCGGCCGGTTAACTCTGTCAAAGCTCCGGTCGTCGCTCACTCGCCCGCGGCCCTGCCGGTCGCCCGTCCCCCGAGGAGCCCGCCGTGGCCGATCCGCTCACCGCCATCAGCACCCGCGCCACCCCCCAGTCCCAGCCGGCCGACGCCCGTCAGGTCCCCAACAACGCCGGCGGCCACACCTTCACCGTCGACGCGGCGACCAGGCTGCGCCGCTTCCTCGTCCTGGGCACCGACGGCGGCACCTACTACACCGACGCCCCCGACCTGACCAGGGACAACGCCGGTGTCGTGCTGGAGATGGCGACCACGGCGACCACCGAACTGGTGGCCGAGATCGTCGCCGTGTCCCACGGCGGGCGGGCGCCCCGGCAGAACCCGGCGATCTTCGCGCTCGCCGCCGCCTGTTCGCTGGGCGACGACGATGGCCGCCGGGCCGCGCTGGACGCGCTGCCGCTGGTGGCGCGTACCGGCACGCACCTGTTCCTGTTCGCCCGCTACGTCGAGCAGTTCCGTGGCTGGGGCCGTGGCCTGCGCCGCGCGGTGGCCAACTGGTACCTGGACCGGCCGGTGGACGAGGTCGCGTTCCAGGCGGTGAAGTACCGCCAGCGTGAGGGCTGGTCGCACCGCGACCTGCTGCGCCTGGCCCACCCGAGGACCGACGACGAGCGGCGTACCGCCCTGTTCCGCTGGATCCTGGGCCACGACGACACCCCGGTCGACGGGCTGTCCGTTGTGGACGGTTTCCGGCGGGCGCGGGCGGCGACGTCGGCCGAGCAGGTCGCGGCGCTGGTCACCGAGTTCGGCCTGTCGTGGGAGATGCTGCCCGACGAGCACCTCAACGCGCCGGTGGTGTGGGAGGCGTTGCTGGAGCGGGGAATGCCGCAGACGGCGCTGCTGCGTCAGCTGCCACGCCTGACCCGGCTGGGCCTGCTGTCTCCGCTGTCGGCCCGCACCGCCGAGGTCGCCGCCCGACTGTCCGATCCGGACAGGCTGCGCGCGGCCAGGGTGCACCCGGTGAACGTGCTGGTCGCCCAGCGCACCTACGCCGCCGGCCACAGCGCCAGGGGCGAGTCGCGGTGGGAGCCGTCGCGCCCGGTCGTGGACGCGCTGGACCAGGCGTTCTACGCGGCGTTCGGCGCGGTGGAGCCGTCGGGCCGGCGGCTGATGCTGGCGCTGGACGTGTCCGGGTCGATGAGTTTCCACCCGGTCAGCGGCCTGCCGATCACCCCGCGTGAGGCGTCGGCGGCGCTGTCGTTGGTGACCGCGTCGACGGAGTCGGCCTACGAGATCGTCGGCTTCACCGGCGGCGGGCTCGGGGCGCTCAGCACGCTGTCGATCAGCCCTGGTCAGCGGCTGGACGACGCCGTCCGCGCGGTGTCGGACCTGCCGTTCGGTGCCACGGACTGCGCGCTGCCGATGCTGGCGGCCCTGGACCGGGGCCTGGAGGTGGACACGTTCGTCTGCTACACCGACAACGAGACGTGGGCCGGGAGCGTCCACCCGCACCAGGCGCTGGCGCGCTACCGCGACCACACCGGCATCGACGCGAAGCTGGTGGTGGTCGGCATGACGGCGACCCGGTTCTCGATCGCCGACCCGACCGATCCCGGCATGCTCGACGTCGCCGGGTTCGACGCCTCGGTACCGACGCTGATCTCGGACTTCGCCCGGGGTCTGTGACCGGTGGGCGTCTCGGACATCGCCGCGCAGCAGGCCCGCGAGCACCATCGCGCGGCCGAGGCGGCCCTCGCCCTGGCCGAACGACATCGACAGCAACGCAACGCGCTGGTCCGCCGCCTGCGGGAGTCCGACCCGAGGCGGTGGTCCTACCGCGCGCTGGCCACCGCCGTGGGCTGTAGCCCGGAGCTGATCGCGGCGATCGTCAAGGAGCGGGTGTAGCGCCTGTCCGGTGTTCACCGGACCCCGGTGGGGTTGCCGGCGACCTAGCGTCACGCTCAGTTGTGGGCACCGGCGTGCCCAGACCCACTGAGCTCCGGAGGACGTCATGCCCACCCCTGTTCACCCGCGGCGGCTGGCCATCGCGGCGGTCCTCGCCGTCAGCCTGCTGCTCACCGCGTGCGGAAGCGACAGCGACGGCGGCCTCGGCGACTTCGGCGGGGGCGGTGGCGGCGGGCCCAAGCCCCCCACGCCGCCCAGCACCCGGTCGTTCGAGGAGGTGAAGGCGGCCACCATCGAGGGCTGGAAGGCCTGCGACATGTTCGCCGACCACGTGCGCGAGTTCGCCGAGTACCTGGACTACGTGAGGTTCGACGGCGAGCTGTTCAGTTCGAACGGTGCGAACACGGCCGGGGTCCGGATCTGCGAGGGCCGCGCCATCTACGCCGAGGATCCCGAGCGCGCGATCAACAACCTCAAGGGGACGATCGCGATCGGCTTCGGTCGCGCCGACATGTCGAACAACACGCTGCACGACGAGAAGTACCGGACCAGGACCGGACGCTACGACCTGATGATGCAACTCATGCGCGACATCTACGAGCCGGACACCCTGGCCGAGCGCACCGAGGACGGCCCGTGGGAGGAGGCCACCGTCCTGTTGGGCGACACCGGCACCGGCACGACCCTCAGCGGGTTCATCCTGGACACCGAACGTGACTTCATGCTCCGGCTGACGATGGGCGGCCTGGATCGCGGGCGCCACGCGGACACGGTGTCCTGGGACCTGGAGAAGGCCGCGAAACATTTCCGCGAGGTCACGATGGTGAACGCCTACCAGGCGATGGCCGACCGCTACGACGAGGCGAGCGAGAAGTAGCGGGGCGCCCTTGACCCTGACACGGTGACAAGGTCTTCACTGTGGTCAGGAGGTGATCCCCATGCACACGCGCCTGCTCACGGCCCTGAACGCCGAGGCATCGTCGACCCGCCTGCACGCCGCCCTGACCGCCGGGACCCATCCCGACCCGCGGTTGGTCGACGCGCTCGTGGCGCGCTGCGCGGTCGAGCCGGACTTCTTCGTGCGCGACATGCTGACCTGGGCCCTGACCCGCCTGCCCACCGACACCACGCTCCCGGCGCTGCTGGCCGAGCTGACGTCGCCGGTGCCGCAGGCCCGCGCCCAGGCCCTGCACACCCTGTCCAAGATCGGCGACGGCGACGCCTGGCCGGTGATCACCCGCGCGTTGCTGCACGACGCCGACGACGAGGTCGCGCGCAGCGCGTGGCGGGCGGCGGTGGTCCTGGTGCCCGACGGCGCGCGCCACCAGCTGGCCGTTGACCTGGCCGCCCAGCTCGGCCGGGGCGACCGCCAGGTCCGGCTGAGTCTGAGCCGCGCCCTGGCCACCCTGGGTGACGAGACTGTCCTGGAGGCGGCCCTGACCAGCGCAGATCCGGCGGTGCGCGCTCATGCCGAGGCGACCCGGCGTCTCCTGCGTGACCCGGACGCCGATGTCGAGGCGGCTGTCGAGGAGGCGGACCGGATCGTCATCATGGGCCGGTGATGCTGATCGGTGAGGTGGCCCGCCGCTCGGGGGTGAGCACCCGGATGCTGCGCCACTACGACGCGCTGGGCCTGGTCCGGCCCACGGGCCGCACGGTCGGCGGTTACCGTGAGTACTCGGAGGAGGACATCCGCCGGATCTTCCACGTGGAGAGCCTGCGGTCGCTGGGCCTGTCCCTGCGCCAGATCGGCCGGGCGCTGGCCGATCCGGCCTTCGAACCGGCCACCCTGGTCGCCGACCTCATCCGCCAGACCGAGCGGCGCCTGGCGCGGGAACGGGAGCTGCTGGACCGGCTGCGCACCGTCGACGCCTCGGCGCCGTTCGACTGGGCGGGGGTGCTGCGCATCGTCGAGTTGGTCCACGGCCTCAACTCCCGGCACGCGTCGCGGCGCCAGCAGGCCGTGCTGGCGCCGGACGAGGATCTGCCCTCGGAGCTGCTGGCCAGGGCGGTCCTCACCGAGCCGGACCCGAACGTCGCCGGTGCCCTCCGCTGGGCACTGGCCAGATCGGGCGGCGAGGCCGTCCCGGCGCTGGTCGCCGGGGCCCGCTCGCCCCAGGTCGAGGTCCGGCGGCGCGCCGTCCTGGCCCTCACCGCCCTCCCCGCCGACGCCGCCGACACAGCCGACGCCGTCACCGCCGCGTTGACCGAGTCGCTGGGCGACACGGATCCGTCGGTCCGCGCCCACGCCGCCCTGGCGCTGGGGGCGCGCGGCCACACCGCGGCCGTGCCCGAACTGATCCGCATGGTCGTCGAGGGCAGGAAGGACGTGGAGGCGGCCGAGCTTCTCGGGACGCTGGCGCGGGAGCCGGCGTGCACGGACCAGATCATGGGCGCCCTGGCCGACGAACTCACCGCCGCCGGGGCGGATCGTGAGGTGCGCCTGCGCCTGACCCAGGCCCTCGTCGACCTGCCTCCCGCCCACGCCCGCGCGCTCCTGCGCACGCTGGCCGACGACGCCGACCCGGCCGTCTCCCTGGTCGCGTCGGCCCTCCTGTCCGCTCTCGACAGCTGAGCCCCGGCGCCGAAATGTGGTTGCCGGCGTGCCGGGAGGCCGAGGACCATGCCGCGCATGCCGACCTTCACCGCGCGCGACGGAACCGCTCTCGCCTACCACCTGCGCGGTGCGGGTGATCCGTTGATCTGTGTCCCCGGCGGCCCCGGCCTGGACTCCGGTCATCTCGGCGACCTCGGCGGTCTGTCCGCCCGGCACGAGCTGGTCCTGCTCGACAACCGGGGCACCGGCGGGTCCGCGACGCCGGCCGACCCCGCCACCTACCGCTGCGACCACCTGGCCGACGACGTCGAGGCCCTGCGCGGCCACCTCGGTCTGCCCGCGCTGGATCTGCTGGGCCACTCGGCCGGCACGAACGTCGTCCTCACCTACGCCGCGCGGTATCCCGACCGCGTCGCGAGCCTCGTGCTGCTGAACCCGAGCCCGCACGCCGTCGGTCTGGAGGTCACCGCGGACGCGCGGCGCGCGGTGGTGGCCCAGCGGGCGAACGAGCCGTGGTTCGCCCCGGCGGCGGCCGCCTTCGAACGTATCGCCACCGGGAAGGCCGGCCCGGACGACTTCCCCGCGATCGCGCCGTTCGGCTTCCGCCACTGGGACGAGACCACCCGGTCCTACCACGCCGACTGCGAACGGCTGCGCAACGCGACCGCCGCCGCCGCGTTCGGCGCGGAAGGCGCTTTCCAGCCGGAAACCACCCGCGCCGCCCTGTCCACAATGGATGCCCCGGTCCTGGTCGTCGCCGGAGGTGTCGACCTGAACACGCCGCCCGACGTCGCCGCCGCACTGGCCGGTCTGTTCCCGAACGCCACGCTCGCCACGCTGCCCAACAGCGGCCACTTCTGCTGGCTCGACGACCCCGGCTGGGTCACGGACACGATCACCGCGTTCCGCGAGCGAACCCCGAGAACCCTGCGTCAAGGATAGTCCCCGACACCGTCAGTTCCGACTACGCGAAGATCAACCTGTGGACAACTGACGACCGGAGAGCCCATCGTTGACCTCAACGGCGGCGGACCTCCCACACTCGAACGGCAGGGCGGATGAGACTGAGCGGCACCGAAGTCGGGTTCTTCGAGGACCACGTGGATGAGCAGGCCCTTGAGGTGGGGGTCAGCGGGGTTGACGAGACCGGCGTTCGCAGATCCTTCTCGATCCAGCGATCCACCTACGAGCCGGACGCACAGGAGGTGCTGTCCGGAATGGACTCCTACAACGTCTCGAACGAGCGGGGGTTCACGGTCTACGGCTGCCTGCGCAGCGTGCGGCTCGAGGCGACCCTGCTGACACTGGAATTTGCCAGCGAGGACGCTGACATCCTCGAAGTCCCCACCGTCGTCGACGTGGACCTGGCCGACTCAGGGGTCGACATCGCGAATCTTTCCGCGAAGATTCGCGATGCCGTGGACTGGGGCGCCCAGGAGAAGCGTCCACGACTGATCGGCGCGGGGTGGCGCTGAACTTGAGGACCGGCCCGTAGCCCGATCAGTGGTGGAGGATGGGGTTGGGGTGCTCGCCGGAGGGGGGTTCGGGGTCGCAGGTGGTGTCGTCGCAGGGTTGGCCGGTGGTGAAGCAGAGGCAGCAGCGGCAGCCGGGTTCCCAGATCAGGTCCAGTGGGGTGACCATGCTGAACCGGCGGTGGGCCGCCTCGGCCGAGCCGTGCACGCCGATCATCGGCTGCCCGGACGCCTCCCGGCGGAACGTGACCGCCTCGCGACCCGAGGGCAGCTCTATGTCCATCCCGTAGGCGAAGACCATCCGCTGGTCGTCCGGGTTGACCAGGGCGAACGGGGTCACGGTCATGATGTTGCTCCAAACTGTCGAGTTTCCTGCGGTGGACGGGTCACGGTCCGGCGACGGATCCGGACGGGCACACGGGCCCCCGAGATACCGGTACCGGGAAGAGCGGGCACGACGGTCACCGGCGCCTGCGGGTGTCCGGGTTCGGGCAGCGTCAACAGGGCACGCAATGTCCACACGAGACTGTCACCGTTGATTCCGGTGACCGGCAGCAGGCCGGGGCGGGACTGCCACAGTCGCGTGTTGTCCCCGTACCACCAGGTCACCCGGGTCGGCGCGAACACGTCGGTGTCCGGGCCGGTCGGCGTGCGATAGGCGTGGGCGTGCGTGTCGTCGAGGATCACGACGACGTCGGCGAAGCCCTCCCACTGGAAGACCCCTGCCAGGACGTCGGGGCCGTGCCGGTCGACCCGGTACTGGTGCCACATGAACCCGCGCTTGCCAGCCTCCTGCAACAGCGCGTCGACCTCGTTCCAGGTCACCGCCGCCTCCGCGCGGAGGTCACCGGCGGGGACATCGTTCTGACCGACGGGCGGGGACTACTCTGCCGAAACACACGCGGCGGCTGTGCCTGGTTCATCTGGTCCGTCCTTCACGTGGCCCGGCTGGTCGAAGTGGGGTCGGCGGGGTTCGGGGTGCTTCACCACCACGCGAACGCCCCCGGCCCCGAGCGGGCACCACCCCGCCGACACATGAACAATAAGGCGTGTACGTACACGAGTCGATCCCTCAATCGGGTACGTACCCATTAGTGGAGATCACGTAGGCTGCCACCGTGCGTCACCCAGACTGGTGCACCGCTGGCCCACCGGCCGGTGGACAATGGAAGACGCTTCACCACCACGTTCGACCCCACATCACATGAACCGAGGGCACACGATCATGGCAATTCACTGGCGCAAGAGCAGCTTCTCCGGCGGCGGCAACAACGCCTGCGTTGAACTGGGCCTCCACTGGCGCAAGAGCAGCTTCTCGGGCGGCGAGAACAGCGCTTGCGTTGAACTGGGCATGCAGTGGCGCAAGAGCAGCTTCTCCGGCGGCGAGAACAACGAGTGCGTCGAACTCGTCGGCACCCTCGATGCCGTCCGGGACAGCAAGAACCCCGAAGGACCGGTGCTTCTCGCCGACCTGCGCGGCCTCCTCCACGCCGTCCGCGAGAACACGCTGCGTCACTAACAAGTACAACCACTCGTGTGATCGCACGAAAGGCGGGATCGGCATAGAGTCCTGTTCGTGGCGACACCAACACGACTCAAGAAGCGACTCGGGGCTTTCCTGCGCGACGTACGTAGGCGCGCGGACAAGTCCATGGACGAGGCGGCTGACCACTTGCGGACCAAACGTCCCACGGTCAGCCGCTACGAAACCGGCGAAGTACTCCCGGTGTGGAGCACCGTGCACATGCTCCTGACCTACTACGACGTCACCTCAGGGGACCTGACGCTGGCGGCCAGGCTCTACGACGACGCCAAGGATGAACCTCGATCCGTGCGCCTGACCGCCGGCGCTTCCAAGGCGTTCCGCAAACTCGTCAACGCCGAGCGCGAGGCTGTACGCGAACGCGAGCTGGCGCCGATAGTGTTTCCCGGCCTGCTTCAAACCAAGTCCTACGCACAGGCTCTGATCGGCGCGGGCAGCCCACTGCACAACCCGGATATGCGACCAGAAAGCGCGGTCGCCACCCGCATGGAGCGGAAGAAGCCGCTCGAAGGTGCCGACCCCATGACTCTGCACGCGATTGTCGACGAAGCCGTGGTTCACCGCCAGATCGGCGGCCCAGGAGTGATGCGCGGACAGCTCGAATACCTCATCGGACTCGCCGACCGGCCGAACATCACCCTCCAGGTGATCCCTTTCGCAGCTGGCGGATACGGCACGATGAACGGATCGTTCGTCCTCGTCGACTATCCCGAACCCGAGGCCCTGCCCGGCGTGTATCTGGAGTACCCGGCTGGCGGTGCGTGGATCGATGACGCCGATGACGTGAAGCGGTTCGTGGCAACGTTCGATGAGGCGACGTCCCTCGCGATGTCGCCGGACGAGACGACCAACCTCCTCCGCCAGCAGCTCAAGTCGCTCTAGCGGCGACAGGGTCGCTGCCGGACGGCCGCTGTCTGGCTGTCCGATCGGGCAAACAGAGGTGTCCGACAGCGGCGGCCGGCTACGCTTCGGGAGCGCGCCCAGCCTCGGCCGCGGCGCGAGAACTGAGGCGGGGTAACGGAAACTGGAGGTCTCGAATGAGATCGATCCGACGCGGTGTCCGACTCACGCTGGGAATGCTGGCGGCGGCCCTGCTGGTTCTCACCAGCACGGCCCCGGCCAGCGCCGCGACAGCGACGGCGACAACGACGGCGACGTGGACCCTGGAGGACTACGGTCAGGGGATCTGCCTGCAGCCGGGCGGCGGCCACCCCAGCGCCTACGTCCTGGCGCCGGTCACCGGCACCTGGACGACCACGATCACCACCGGCATCAGGAACTTCCCGCCCGGGACGACCAGCACCGGCGGCACCACGTTCCCACCCGGCTCACACGACGGCTCCTACATCAACGGCTACGTCCAGGTGTCGATCGCGCCGGCCCCGGAAGGCGACCACATCGGCGAGGTCTGGGCCACCGACGGCACCGAAACCCAGACGGTCCCCGTCCTGCTGCGCTACTCCTACGAGACCAACTGCTGGGCCTGACCACACAACGCCAACACAACAACAACGACAACAACACAGCGGCGGGCCGACCACATCACTCCAGTCGGCCCGCCCGCCCTGTGGACAACCCACCTCTCACCCCCACCCCCGACACCCCCACCCGGTAAAGTAGAAACCGGGGGGACCCCCGGGGCGCGCCCTGGTTTCGGCTTCCGTCCCACGGCCACCGGGCGAGCGGCTACCCGGCCACCAACCACACGGCCAACACCCACGCAGCCAGCGGCCACTCACAACGGCGACCCGGTCACCGACGGCAAGGTCCAGATCTACAACCACGTCGGGACCCGTTGCATGCCATCGAGTATCTCCCGCCGGAGACCCTGCGCACCGGCGAACTCGACGAGCTGACCGACCTGTACGGTCTGGGCGCCGTCCTGCACTTCGGCACGACCCACGTGCTCGCCGACCTCGCCGGGTACTACCTGCGGCCGGCTGGCTGATCAGCCGGCGCTGGTCAGCCGGTGGGGTCGGTGAGTACCTCGTCGACCACCCTGAGGTCGGCGGTGATCAGCGCCTTCCACAGCGCCCAGCCCCGGGCGCGGGCCCAGGTCCCCTCGTCCTGGGCGACGGTGGCGCGGAACGCGTCGCGGCTGGGGCCGTGGAACATCGTCCAGGCGATGACCAGGTCGCAGGCCGGGTCGCCGACGCCGCTGGTGCCGAAGTCGATCACGGCGGCGAGGTGGCCGTCGCGGACCAGCAGGTTGCCGTGGGCGATGTCGCCGTGGAACCAGGTCGGGGGGCCGTGCCAGTCGGCGGTCAGGGCCGTGGTCCACACCGTCTCGGCCCTGACCGTGTCGATCCGGCCGTCCAACGTGGCAAGCGCTTTCCTGGTCTCGTCGTCGTAGTGGGCCGGTGGGGTGCCCCGGTGGAAGCAGTGGGCGCCGGCCGTCGGGCCACCGGTGGGGTCGATCCGTTGCAGCGCCACCACGAACTCCCCGACCGCCACGGCGAACGCCGTCAGGTCGCCGACCGTGGCGGGGCTGGCGGTGGCGCCGTCGAGCCAGCGGCGGACCGACCACGGGTGCGGATAGCCGAACGCGGGGCGGCCCAACGCCACCGGCTCCGGGATCGGCACCGGCAGCCACGGCGCGAGCCTGGGCAGCCAGCGATGCTCCTTGCCGACGGCGGCGGCGTACGCGCCGGCCGTCGGCAGCCGCACGGTCAGGTCGTCGCCGAGGCGGTAGGTGCGGTTGTCCCAGCCGTCGACGTCGACCGGGCGGACCGGCCGATCACTCCACTGTGGACACTGTGCGGCGATCAGCCGCCGCACCAGAGCCGCGTCGATGCCCGCGCGTCCGTCCACGGCCGGAGTATGGCCGCCCCAGGCCGTTGGGTGGCAACGGAATTCTTGCCGGCGGGACCTCAGCAGCAGTAGTGCTGGGACCACTCCGGTTCGTGCCACCAGAAACGGTCGTCGTGGCGGTGGGCGGGCCGGGCGACGGGGGACGACGAGGACGCGGGGAACGGGGCGAGCAGGTCGGGCACCGTGGACAGCCGGCCGCCGACCATCACCATCTCCACGGCGGCCGCCGCGCGGATGTCGGCCAGCGGGTCGCCGGTGACGAACGACAGGTCGGCGTGCGCGCCCCGGCGCACCTCGCCGAGCCGCCCCGGCAGGCCCAGCCAGCGGGCCGGGTTGACCGTCGCCGTGGTCAGGGCCTCGTGGGGGGTGAAGCCGTGGCGGACCATCGCGCGCAGGTTCGCGTGCAGCGACACCGCGACGTTGTCCAGCGGCGCGTCGGTGCCGGCGATGACGTAGCCGCCGCCCCGGTGCACCCGCAGCACCATGTCCACGTTGGCCGCCAGCAGCGCCGCCGCCGCCTCACCGGCGGGCGTGCCGGCCGAATCCGCCTTCTCCACGTAGCGCTGGTACTCCCAGGCGGGGAACAGGGTTCTGGTCCGCGCGTCCTCCACCAACGAGCGGTCCTGCGCGTAGATGGCGCTCGAGTTGAACAGGGTCGGGGTGAGAGACATGCCCGAACGCACGAACAGGGTGACCGCGTCGGCGTACGCGCGGCCCAGGCGGGACACCGTGTGCGAGTAGCCGAGCCGGTTGGTCGCCCCGGTGTGCTCCATGCCGTCCATGCCGATGCGCTCGGCCGGGTACAGGTAGTGCGACGAGAGCGGCATGCCCGCCCGGTGAGCCATGCCCACCACCCTGCGCTGGGCGTGCACCGGCAGCCGGACGTAGGTCTTGATCAGGTCGTAGCCCAGCGCCCGCGCCCGCTCCAGTTCCAGCGTCAGCTGGGCGAGCGACCGGGTGGGGCGCATGAAGTTGTAGTACACGCGGGAACCGTCGACCGCCTCGCCCGTGCCGAACAGTCTCGGCCCCGTCCGCGTGCCGGCGGCCAGCGCCTCCCGGGTCTCCACCAGCTGGTACGCCGGGTCGCCCGGCGAACGGGTCGTGGTGATGCCGTAGGCGAGCCACAGCCGGCCCTGACGATCGCCCCACTGCCGGCCGCGCAGGTGCCAGTGGTTGTGCGCGTCGATCAGGCCCGGCATCACGGTCAGCTCCCGGGCGTCCACCGTGTACGGTCGACTCCCCTGCGGCAGCACGTCGGCGACCCGGCCGTCCTCGACCACGATGTCGACCGACCGGCGCAGACCGGCCGACCGGCCGTCCCACAACGCGCCGGCCCGGATCACCTCCCGCCCACGGACCCGCGCCGGACGCCAGCGCAACCTCACCGGAATGTCCGCCGGCCGCCCACCGGCCACCGGGACCGACCGCAGCGTCCCGTTGTGCAGGTACAGCAGACGGTCCGCGCCCAGCCAGGACAGCGAGTCGGTCACCTCGCGGGTGACCTGCCTCGCCGGCCCGGTGAACCGGCCGGCCGCGTCGACCGGCACCACCCACGCGCACGACTCGACGACGAACGCCAGGTACCGCCCGTCGGGTGACCAGACCGGGCCGTCGTCGCCGCGCGTGGCGATGGACGCGTGCGGCAGCGGCTCGGTGTAGGTCAGGGCGCCGGTGGCCACCTCGACGGTCAGCACCTGGCTGGTGCCCTCGCGGAACCGGCGCGAGTACGGCTTGACCGCCGCCAGCGCGAGCGTGCGCCCGTCCGGCGACCATGACGGCCGGCCCGGCATGAACAGCGGCGCGACGACCTGGGTCGGGGTGCCGGTGGCCACGTCGAGCACCCACACGGCGCCGTCGTGGTCGGTGTAGGCGATCCGGTCGCCGGCCGGGGAGAACCGGGGGGTCAGCTGCGCGCCGGGCAGGGCGCTGAGGCGATGCCGGTCGCCGGTGGCCAGGTCGTGGCGCCACAGGTCGGCGTCACCGGCGCGGTCGGAGGCGTAGACGATCGACCGGCCGTCGGGGGCGAAGTCGGGGTCGGAGTTGAAGTAGCCGTCCTCGACGAGCGTGACCGGCGTCGGGTCGCCGACCGTGAGCAGCCACAGCGCGTTGAGCGCGCGGAAGGCGACCCGGGTGCCGTCCGGCGAGGCCACCGGCGACGCGATGCCGACGACCGGGCGCTCGCGGGTCGGGTCGAGGTCGGGCACGGCGCGGTCGTAGTGCGGGCGGGGCACCACCGGCACCCGCGCCGCGAACGGCACCACCGTGGCGCCACCGTCGAGCCGGCGGCGTTTGACCTGGCCATCGGCCGTGTAGGCGAGTTCGGTGGCCGACAGCCAGGTCGGCGCGAAGCCGAACACGTCCTCGCCGTCGTCGCTGACCACCCGGTCTCCCACGACCAGTTCGGCGGTGGCGCCGGCGATCCGCACATAGGCCAGCGTGGTGCCGTCGGGCGCGAACGACGGGCCGAACAGGGTCGCGCCGGCCGGGGCGGTGACCGCGCGGGTGGTGGCGCCGGTGGCCAGGTCCAGCACGTCGATCGCGGTGGCGTCGACGGTGTGCGCGAGGCGGGTTCCGTCCGGCGACCAGGCCGGCATGGCCTCCTCGGCCGGGGTGTCGGTGCGGGCGGTGACCGCGCCGGTGGCCACCTCCAGGGTGTACAGGCCGTAGCTGCCGGTCCCGCCCCGGTCGGAGGCGAACGCGATCGTCGCGCCGTCGGGGGACACCCGGGGCTCGCGGTGGTCGAACGGGCCGGTGGTGAGCTGGCGGGCGCCGGTGCCGTCGGGCCGGATCGTCCACAGGTGGTAGTTGCCGTCGCGGTAGGCCTGGAAGGCCAGCGCGCGCCCGCCGGGGAACCAGCAGGGCTGGGTCGCGTCGGTGTCGTCGCCGGTCAGCCGGCGTGCCGGCCCGCCGACGATCGGCACCGTCCAGATGGCGGTCACCAGGTCCAACGCGACCGCCGTGCCGTCGGGCGACACGTGCGCGGCGATGTTGGTGCCCTCGGCCACCGTGAGGTCCTCGGTCAGCGCGGAGGCCGCGGATGTCGTGGCACCACCGCCCAGAACGGTCGTGCCGGCCAGCAGGCCGGCGCCGACGAGAACCTCGCGGCGGGTGATTTCTGCCTCGTTCACGAGCCCTCCCCGAAAGAGCCTTTCCTTGGCAATCAGGAGAAATTGTCGCACCCGTGGCAAACTCGAACGATGACCGAGCCCCGGAGGTACCGAACTCTGATCAGCGACAGCGCCCTGTGGAACGGATTCCGTGTCCGTCCGGGTGACGTCGTGATCAGCACACCGGCAAAAAGCGGCACGACGTGGATGCAGATGTTGTGCGCCCTGCTGATCTTCGACACCCCCGACCTCGACCGACCACTGACCGAGATCTCACCGTGGCTGGACACCACCACGCACAACGTGACCGATGTCCACGCGCAGCTGGAAGCCCAGCGGCACAGGCGTTTCATCAAGACCCATACCCCGCTCGACGGCCTGCCCCACCATCCGGAGGTCACCTATGTGGGTGTCGGCCGCGATCCGCGTGACGTCATGGTGTCGTTCGAGAACGCGACCGCCAACCTCTCCGCCGAGGCCAGGGCCCGCATCGAGGGCCCGCCGCCGGCCGACCCGCTGGAACGCTTCTACCGCTGGGCCGACGCCGAGTTCGCGCTCCACTCGACCACCCGGGGAGTGACACTCGCGAACATCGTGCACCACCAACGAACGTTCTGGGACCGCCGCGACGCCCCGAACGTCGCCCTGTTCCACTACCAGGACCTGAAGGCCGACCTGCCGGGCGAACTCGGCCGGCTGGCGGCGGCCCTGTCGATCGACCACACCCCTGAACGGATCACCGAACTGGCCAAGGCCGCCACCTTCGACAGCATGCGCCGCCGCGCCGACGAGCTCGCGCCAGGCGTCGACGCGGGACTGTGGCGGGACAACCAGGGCTTCTTCCGTACCGGCTCAAGTGGACAGTGGCGGGCGGTGCTCGACGAGCGCGCCACCGAGCACTACGACCGCCGGGTCGGCGAGCTGGCCACCCCCGACCTCGTCGCCTGGCTGCACCCCAACTAGTCCCAGCGGCGGTTCCAGCGCGCACGCTGGGGATGCTGACCCGGATCGGCGTCCCTGACCGGCGGCAGTGGGCTGGTCATGATCGGGCCGTCGAAGTCCTCGTCGTCGGCCGGACGGGCCGGCGGCTCCGGGTCGGGCTCCGCCGAAGGCTCGGGCGTCTCGTCCGGGATCCGGGACAGCAGCTCGTCGACGTTGCGGCCGTCGGCGAGCTGGGCGATCTCGTCGACGCTGAAGCCACGCAACGCCTTCTCCAGGTTGGCGGCGGCCTCGTCGAAGGCGTCCCGGTAGGCCAGGCTGGTCGCCGCCTCGCGCAGCGTCGTCCGCCCGGCCCGCACCTCGCGGGCCAGCTCGGCGAACACCGGATTGCCCCCGGTCTCCATGCGGTGCAGCGTCTGCTGTTCGAGGGCGCGCATCGTCTCGCGGCTGACCGGGGGCGGCGGCAGGTCACGCAGGAACGGGTTGGTCATCTCAGGGTCCTTCCACATCGGTCGGCGGCTGCTCCTGCTCCTGGTACTCGTAGCCGTACTCCCGGCCCACCGGGTCGAACTTCTCCAGCTCGCACGCCGGGACCTGCGGCAGATCGGTGGCCGAGGACACCGTCTCGACGATCTTGACCACGTCCGAGGCGAGCGTGAGCAGCGTGCCGAGCGAGCTGACGCAGTTGATGAGCGTGGACACCGGGTTCGAGGCGCCGACGCTCAGCGCCGCCTTGATGGCCGCCTTGATCCCTCCGGCCGTGCCCAACGTCGCGATCTGGATCGCGAGGTCCACCGCCGTGTTGATCACGTCGTTCATCAGGAGGTGGATCTCGAAGATCGCCTCCATGATCAGCTCGTAGATCTTCTCCAGGGCGGAGAACGCGTCGTGCTCGACGTAGATGGCGTCGCGGAACTGCCGGAAGTAGGTGTCGGCGTCCTCGAACGCGCGCCCCTCCCAGGTCTCGGCGAGCTCACCGATACCGGCCCAGAGGTTCTCCGCGATGATGTCGGTGGTCTCCGCGCACGCCTTCCACATCTGGACGCACCTCGCCCAGCCCTCCCAGTCCCCGAAGTACCACTTGCGGATCCAGTCGGTCAGGTCGAAACCGACCGCGTTCTCCCAGACCATGCGGCACAGCCCGATCATGCTGATCCCGTCGAGGCCGGTGCGCGCCCAGTCCTCCACGTCGTGGGCCATCATCTCGGCCTTGGTCGGGATGTCCCCCATCGTCAGGGCGTTCTCCGCCCGGTAGTGCGGGAACCCGGACTTGCCCGCCGAGTCCGGCTCCCCCGCACGGTCCGGGTCCTGCTCGTAGGCCCCGGCGTCAGGGTAGGCCTCGTCGAGTGTCTGGGCGTTGTCCTGCTCCTGCTCCTCGTAGAGGACGGCGGTGTTTTCCACGCCTTTCGCGGAGTTGCCCGCCTCGTCGCGCAGCATGCCCACCCGGTACTGCATGTCCCGCACGATGCCCTCGTGGCCGAAGGCCAGCCGGTTCGCCAGGCCCTCCTCGTGCAGGCTCATCACCCTGTTCTCGGAGATGAACGCGTCCATCGCCATGGCATCGGATTTCAGGTTGCCCACCAGGTCGCGGAACGACCACAGGGCGTCCGTGTCTACGGAGAATGACATGGACCGGACGGTACGAACAAACACTTGCATCGCGCTTACATGTTCGGCCAGAACCGAAACTCGCCGGTCCGCGCCAGGCCCGTGGGTAGGGTCCGGCCAGGAGGCTGCGATGGAGTTCCAGGTTCTCGGCCCGGTGCGGATCGTGCGCGCCGACGGCACGGTGGTGTCCCTGGGAACGTTGCAGCGCAAGCTGCTCGCGGTGCTGCTGTCCGGACCGGACACCGGGGTGTCGACCGAGGCGCTGTTCGACGCCCTGTGGCCCGGCGAGCCGTACACCCCCGGCTCCAGCCGCCTCCAGGTCCACGTGACCCGCCTGCGCCGGGTGCTCGACGACCCGGCGCGGCTGCGGTTCGAGCACGGCGCCTACCGGCTGGCCACCCACGACGACGAGGTCGACGCCGTCGGCTTCGAGGCCCTGCTGGACCGGGCGCGTGACGAACCGGACCCGGCCCGCCGCGCCACCACCATCCGCCGCGCACTGTCCCTGTGGTACGGCGAGGCCTACGACGGCGTCGACGCCGTGGGGGTCCTCGGCGAGGCCTGGCGCCTGGCCGAGCGTCGCGAGTCGGCCAGGGAACTGCTCTACGACGCCGAGCTGCGCGCCGGCCGGCACACCGAGATCACCGGCGAGCTCACCGAGGCCGTCGCCCGGCACCCGCTGCGGGAACGGCTGTGCGGGCAGCTGATGACCGCGCTCCACCGCTGCGGCCGGCAGGCCGACGCGCTCGCCGTGTTCCGCCGCACCCGCCGCCGCCTGGTCGACGAGCTCGGCCTGGAACCCGGCCCCGAACTGCGGGCCGTCGAGCAGCGCATCCTCGCCGGCGCCGACCTCGACGCCGAGCAGGCCCGCCGCCCCGTGCCCCGCCAGCTCCCGCACGTCGTCGCCGACTTCGTCGGCCGCGACGTCGAGCTGTCCGAACTGGACACCGCAGCCGGCGCCGGGCCGCTGGTGGTGGTCTCCGGCGCGGGCGGCGTCGGCAAGACCGCGCTGGTGGTGCACTGGGCGCGGCTGGCCGCCGACCGCTTCCCCGACGGCCAGCTGCACGTCGACCTGCGCGGCTACGGCCCCGACGAGCCACTGCGCGCCAACGAGGCGCTGGGCACCGTCCTGCACCAGCTCGGCGTGCCCAGCCACCAGCTCCCACCGGACACCGACGGGCGGGCGATGCGGCTGCGCAGCGAGTGCGCCGGGCGGGCGCTGCTGGTCGTGCTGGACAACGCGCGCACCGTCGAGCAGGTCCGCCCGCTGCTGCCCGGCACCCCGACCTGCGCGGTCGTGGTCACCAGCCGCGACGCGCTCACCGGCCTGGTGGTCCGCGACGGGGCGCGGCGGCTGGAACTCGGCCCGCTGTCCGGGCGCGACTCCTCGGCGCTGGTCGGCCGGCTGCTGCGCACACGCGCGGACACCGACCGGGCCACGATCGACGTGCTGGTCGAGCAGTGCGCGCGGCTGCCGCTGGCGCTGCGGATCGTCACCGAGCTGGCCAACTCGCGCCCCGCGACCCGGCTGGCCGACCTGGTCGCCGAACTGTCCGACGAACACGGCCGGCTCGACGTGCTGCACGTCGACGGCGACGCCCACTCGTCGGTGCGCGCGGTGTTCTCCTGGTCCTACCGGGGCCTGCCCGCCCCGGCCGCCCGGCTGTTCCGCCTCACCGGCCTGCATCCCGGCGCCGACACCGACACCGTGGCGCTGGCCGCGCTCGCCGGCACCGACCTGCACGCCACCCGCAGCGCGGTCGACCTGCTGGTCAGCGCCTACCTGCTGGAACGCTCCCCAGAGGGCCGGCTCCGCGCCCACGACCTGCTCCGCGCCTACGCCGCCGAGCTGGTCACCACCGAGGAGACCGCCGCCGGGCGCGACGCCGCCACGCGCCGGCTGGAGGCGCACTACCTCGACGCGGCGGCCACGGCCGTGGCGCAGGTCGAGCCGCAGGAGGTCATGCGCCGGCCCGTCCCGCCCCCGGCCGACCCGCCCCGGCCAGCGCTGGACACCCCGCGCGCGGCCCGCGCCTGGCTGGCGGCCGAACGCGCCACGCTGGTGGCCGTGGCGCTGGGCGCCGGGCGCCCGGCGGTCACCGTCGACCTGGCGCTCGTCCTGGCCAGGTACCTGCAGAACGCCCACCTCGACGACTCGCTCGCCCTGTGCCAGGCGGCGCTGCGCGCGGTGACCGGCGGCGACCGGCTCGCCTACGCGCACATCACCCGCGTCCTGGCCGCCACCTACTCCCGGCTCGGCCGCGTCGAGGAGTCACTGGCCAGTGGCCAGCGCGCGCACACGCTGTACCTGGACCTCGGTGAGCCGCTGTTCGCGGCGCTGCCGCTGATCACCATCAGCTCCACCCACACCCAGCTCGGCCAGCACCGGGCCGCGCTGGCCGCCGCCCGGACCTGCGTCGAGCTGGTGTCCGGCCTCGACGACGTGCCGACGGTCCTGCACGCCCACATCCAGGCCAGGATCGGCGACGTGCTCGCCCACCTCGGCCGCCACGACGAGGCCCGCCGGCACCTGACCACCGCCCTGGCCCTGGCCACCGAGGTCGACAACCCCTACCTCCAGTCGATCGTCCACCTCATGCTCGGCCAGACCGACCACTGGTCCGGCGACGACCACGCCGCCCGCACGCACCTGGAACGCTCCCGCGCGATGGTCGTCGAGCTGGGCAGCCGGATCGGTGAGGCGCAGCTGCACGTGCTGGCCACCGTGTACTGGCGGCTGGGGATGCGCGCCGAGGCGTTCGCCTGGGCGTGGCGCTGCGCGGCCATCGCCCGCGAGGCCGGTTTCCGGCTCAAGGCCGCCGACCCGCTGCTGGTCCTGGGGGAACTGCACCGTCTGAACGGCGCGCACGCCGACGCCGTCGAGCACTACGAGCAGGCGCTGGTCATCGCCGAGAACCTCGGCCACCGCCACCAGCGGGCCCTGGCGCTCGCCGGTCTGGCCGACACCCAGGCCGCCATGGCCCGGCAGCCGGCTCAGTCGTAGCGCAGCCAGCGGTGTTCGGCGCGGGACTGGGACACCCCGGCCCGGTCGGTGTCGCACACGCCGCCGGGGAAGGCGTCGCGCAGCACCGAACGCTGCTCGGGGGTGAACGGCACCGGGTACTCACCGAAGTCGATCGGCCGTAACTCGCACTTGAGGGCGCTCATCGCCAGGTCGGCGCCGGCCGCGAGCCTCGGGTTGGCCGACAGCGGGTACAACTCCGCGCAGCGGCCCTCGCCCGGGTAGCTCAGCTTCTGGCGGACCCGCTCGCCGGAGGGCAGGTAGCAGCCGTCGCCCAGGTCGTCGGGCTTGTTGGCGACCACCTTCGACGCGCGGTCGGCGTCGGAGGGGTCGGCGGCGATCGCGTTCAGCCAGCGTTCCATCGCGTCCAGCGCGTAGGCCAGGGCCTTGTCCTGGCGGTCCTGCTCCGGCCCACCGATGATGATCACCTGGTTGTCGGCGTCGCCGTTGGCCTCGATCAGCCGCTCACGGATGACGAACGACATCTCCGCGGTGTGGATGTCCCCGCCCTCCTTCTGGTCGAGGAAGGTGCGGTTGTCGATCACCGGGGTGTCGCGCAGGCCGAGCCCGGCGGTGTTGAACAGGTCGGTCTCGTAGGCCGACGACAGCGCCACCGGGTCGGCCACCATCCGCTTGCCCACCCGGTCACCGAGCACGTTGTAGCCGCCGAGCGCCGCGTTCAGCCGCGCGAACTGCTCACCGGAGATCGCCCCCGACCCCAGCGCCGCCAGCCCGTACTGCACGCCGGTGTTGTCCATCCAGGAACGCACGAACCCCGTCTTCGTGTCCCGCCCCAGCTGGTTGACCCACTGCTCGGCCGCCAGACACCGCACGCCCTTGGGGTTCCCGCGCATCTCCCACCGTGCCGCCTCCGGGACGGCCGTGGCGCAGCTGTCGGTCGGACGTAAGCGGCTGAGGAACTGCCGTGCCCACTCCACACACGTCGCGTAGTTGCCGAAACCGGACACCGCGCGGCGCTGCTCGGCGGTGAAGTCGCTGCCGTGACCGGCGAAGAACGTGTTCAGCAGACCACAGTCGGCCACCGTGTTCAGCACGGTCAGCGGGTCGGGGTAGGCGACGGTCGGCACGATGCCGTCGAGGATCCCCGGGTAGGCGTCGGCGATCTGGTACTGCTGGATCGCGCCGCCCGACCCTCCCCAGCCGATGGTGTGCGTGACCGGCCCGTACACCTCGACGAACCGCTCCTTGACCATCATCGCGGTCTCCGCCGACAGCACCGTGCCGCAGTTGTTCTCCAGCACGTTCAGCGTCGAGGACGCCACCGCGTAGCCACGGGAGAGCAGCAGGTCGTTGAGCACCCCGGCGGTCCGGTCGCCCTGGTGGTAGCCGCCGTTGCAGCCGCCGCCGAACACGTAGGCCAGCCGGCCGTTCCACGCCGGCTCGGCCGACGGCCTGGTCGGCGACGGGCCGTCCCCGGTGTGCAGCGCGGCGATCTCGTACACCGCGCGGTTGATCGTGCCGGTCTCCACCCGCACCACGTAGGGCCGCTGCTCGCCACCGACGGTGACCGTCGCGGCGTCGGCCGGCGGGTCGTCGGGGTCGGGCAACGGACGGAAGTCGTTGCTGGTGGTGCGGTACTGGTAGTCGACGGTGGTCGGCGCCGCGCACCGGGACTCCTCGGCCGCCGCCAGGCCGAACTCCGTTGTCCGGCAGAAGAACGGTTTCTGCTGCGCGCCGGCGAACACCGGGCCCGACCGGTCGTGGTTGGTGACCTCCAGGGTCGTGCGCCGCAGGCCCGAGTCCGCGCTGATCGTGTTGCGGCCCGGCTCCAGGTCGGTGACCAGACCCAGCCACGTCCCGTCCGGCTGCTCGGCGAACGCCTCGGTCACGTCGGCGCCGTTGCGGGACATGTCCGGCGCCGGCGCGTCGTCGGCGCGGTCGGTCACCCGCACCAGCACGTCACCGCCGCTGACCAGGTCGGGATCGGGGTTGGACACCACGGAGACCAGCAACCGGTCCGCGTCGTCCTCGGACGAGGCGCTGATCGCGCCGGTCAACGCGACCGTGACAACGGTCACCGCCGCCACCGCCCAACCGATACGCCGGCCGGTTCGCACAGGTGTCCCAGCCGGGGAACGGAACTCAGGCACGGCCCGGATACTGCCATCCGTGCCCGACCCCGTCGAGCAGCGGCGTGGCGTGCCGGCCTGTCGAACGTGTGTCTCTAAGATCAACTGGCTGCCCACCCTGCCTTGGAGCCGACAACGATGATGGGTCACAGCCACGCCCTCACGGGCTGGTGTGCCGGACTGGTGGCCGCGCCGATGGTGGGGTTACACACCCTGCCCGAGGTGCTGCCGTTCGCGACAGCGTCCGCGGGATACGCGCTGTTACCCGACCTGGACCACCCGCACGCCACCGCGTCCAAGTTCCTCGGACCGGTGACCGGGTTGCTGTCGAAGTTCTTACGGATGTGCTCGCGCGGGATCTACGCGCTCACCAAGGGCCCGCGCGACGAGAAACACACCGGCCAGCACCGCCACCTCACCCACACCGTGGTGTTCGCGCTGCTGCTGGGGTGGGCGGCCACCGGGATCTCCGAACTCGGTGGGGCGTGGGCGGTCGGGGGGATCGTGGCGTTCGGCCTGCTGCTGGCCGCCGACGTCCTGGGCGACTGGTTGCTGCTGATCGTGCTGGCCGCGGCCGGGTTCACCGCCTACAACGGGAAACTCGACGACGTGTTGACCCCGGCGACCGGCTGGGTGGGGGTGGCGGTCGCCGTCGGCTGCGTGATGCACTGCCTCGGCGACGCGATGACGAAGTCCGGGTGCCCGTTCCTGTGGCCGATCCCCATCGCCGGCGAGACCTGGTACGAGCTGCGGCCACCGAAGTGGCTGCGCTTCCGCACCGGTGGCCCGGTGGAGAAACGGCTGATCATGCCGGTGTGCGTGGTGGCGGGAGTGCTGCTGCTGCCCGGCGTGTGGCCGTTCCTGACCGAGTTCGTCGGCAACATCGAACTTCCCGCCGCCAGCCCCTAGAGGCTCGTTTCCCCTGGTAGACCGAAGAAGTCGTGCCAGCGCACACCGGGACCGAACGCCGAGCCGGTGGAGAGCGCGGTGTAGACGTCGGCGCCGGCGGTGTGGGTGAAGGTGACGATGTCGTCGCGGCCGTCGCCGTCGTGGTCACCGACATAGGGGAACTCGGCGGCCGGGGCGAAGAAGTCGTGCCAGCGCTGACGGGGGCCGAAGCCACCGCGGGTGGACAACGCGACGTACACGTCGGCCGCGCCGTCGTTGGTGAACTCCAGCAGGTCGGCGGCGCCGTCGCCGTCGACGTCGCCGAGGCGGGGCGCGGCGAGGCCCCCGGCGAACGCGTCGTGCCACTTCGCCGACGGACCGAACCCGGTCCCGGTGGACAACGCGACGTACACGTCGGCCCGTTCCCCGTGCGTGAACGTGACGAGGTCGTCACGGCCGTCACCGTTGACGTCGGCCACCCCGGGCGATTCGCCGGCGATCCCGAAGAAGTCGTGCCACTTGGCCGACGGGCCGAACCCGCTGCCGGTGGACAGCGCGACGTAGACGTCGGCCAGATCGTTGCGGGTGAAGGTGATGATGTCGTCGCGACCGTCGCCGTTGACGTCGCCGACGGCCGGCACCTCACCGTCGAGGGAGAAGAAGTCGTGCCACAGCGCGGGTGCGCCGAACGCCGAGCCGGTGGAGAGCGCGACGACGACGTCGGCGCGCTGGCCGTGGGTGAAGGTGAGGATGTCGTCGCGGCCGTCCCCGTCGACGTCCCCGGTCAGCGGGGTCTCGCCGTCGAGGGCGAAGTGGTCGTGCCACTTGCGGGTGGTGCCGACGAAGGCGGTGCCGTCGGAGAGCGCGACGTACACGTCGGCCAGCTCCCCGTGGGTGAACGTGACGATGTCGTCACGGCCGTCACCGTCGAAGTCGGCCGACGAGCCGGTGAACACGTGCGCCTGGGGTGAGTTCACGGCCAGCGGCGCGAGCCACAGCCCGCCCTGCCCCCACCCGGCGCCGGTCACCCAGGTGGTCCCCGACGGCTCGGTGACGATCTCGGCGGCGTGCGCGTCGATCCGCCCGGCGAGGTCCCCGACGGTGAAGTGGAACGGATCACGGCTGCGGTAGACGCGGGTGTCCTTGTAGCCGGCGTCGCAGCAGACCGACAGGTACCACCAGCCGCCGCGCGCGAACACGAACGGCGACTCGGTGGGCCCGCCGAACGTGCCCGAGGCCGGGTGTTGGAAGGCGACGCGCTTGTCCGACCAGGTCAGCAGGTCGGTGCTGGTGCGGTAGGCGACCTGGTGGTTGCCGCCGGTCGGGGTGGCGTTGGCGGTGTAGTACATGACCCACTGGGTGCCGACGCGGGTGACCATCGGGTCGCGGGCGTCGAAGCCGTCGGTGAACAGCGGGTTGGCCGGGCTGCGCGTCCAGTGCACGAGGTCGGTGGAGGTGGCCAGGTGCATGCGGTAGGCGGCGTGGTCGGGGGTGCCGGCGGCGTAGAACAGGTAGTAGGTGCCGGCGTCGTGCACGACGTGGGGCGCCCAGATGTGGCTCTCGCCCTGGGTGGGGTCGGCGGTGAGCGCGAACGGCTGTTTGGTCCACGGGCCGCGCGGGGAGGGCGCGGTGGCGTGCCCGAAGTTCTTCTCGTCCAACGGGTTCGCCGGTTCGGCGTGGGTGATGGCGTAGACGTGCCAGGTGCCGGACACGACGTCCCGGACGAGGGTGTGGTCGTTGTAGTACCAGTCCTCGGTCTCCCCGACCGACGGGTCGTGGACCCGCGTGAACGCCCCGGCCGACACCGTCGCCGCCGGCTCGGCGGTCGCCGTGCCGGCGGCGCTGAGCACGGACATCAGCAGTGACACCACGACCAGAACCCTGACCATCGCCGACACCCACTCCGGTAATCGATTTCTCATCACCTTGCGTGGCCGCGCCGGCCGTTGTCAACCCCGGACACCGCAACGACGGCCGCGGCGAACGGAGTCGTGGGAACTCTGCCGTCTCGCGGCCGCCGTGCGCGACCCCGTCACCTAGATGATCGGCACCCTGGGCAGCGGGATCTCGAACAGTGCCTCCTGTTCCGCGACCTCGAACAGCGCCTGCTGGCGAGGTGTCATCAGCGGATCGGCCCCGTACTGGTACAGGACCGGATCGTCGGTCGTCACGTCGTCCCCAGTCGTCCCCAGACCCCAGTCCCCCAGGTCGATCACCGTCGAGATCGTTTCGGGTGCGGGCTCGACGAACTCTCCCAGTACGGCCGCCAGCTCCACCCGCTCCGCCAACGACACCGACGGCTCCGCCAACGACACCGGCGGCGCGACGACCGGCGTGGCCGCCACCTCGTCGGCCGGTTCGACCACACCGGGCGCGGAGCCCAGAGTGGCCAGGATCGGCACCGTGGACTCGGCGGCCGTGAACGCGGCCGTGAGGTCGGCCAGCTCCGAGACGTCCGGCGCCGCCACCGACTCCGTCAGCTCCACCAGCAACAACGGGACCTCCACCGGCGGCTCGGCGGCGGCGACCACGGGCGCGGGGACCACGATCGTCTCCGTGTCCGGCGGCGGGGCCGTGGCCACCGGACGGACCGGGGCGGTCGACGGTTCCGGAGCGGGGCGGGGCGACGGGAACGGCCGTGGCGGCCGCAGGACCGGCGCCGCGGTCGCCGGTGCCGCCGGCGGGCCCCAGCCGACGCCGGCACCCGACATCGGCAGCGGGCCGGTGCCCTGCCATGGAACCCGGGGTGCCGGTTCCGGGCGGTGGACGGTGGGCGCGAACCGGCGGCCCGAGTACACAGTGGTCGGCAGACCGGCGTGCATACCGGTCACCAACTGTCCACACAGGATCGCCAGGAGCGCGATCAGCGGCCATTCCCACCCGTTGGTCGAGCTGTGCAGCAGACCGGCCCCCAGCGCCGTGGCACCGGCTATGGCGTAGCCGAAGCCCTGGACCATCGACGACAGGGCCGCCGCGGTGTCGCCGTCGGGGGCCGCGCGCAGGGAGATCAGGGTCAGCCCGAGCCCGACGGCCGGCATGCCCAGCCCCAGGGCGATCGCCCACACCCACGGCGTGATCTCGGGATACAGCAACAGACCCGCGATCGCCAGCATGTTCGGCACGCACAGCACCACCGCGAGCGCCGACTGGCTCTGGGTCGCCTTCGCCCACTTCGGCACCATCAGGGCGATCGGCACGCCCAGCGCCATCGCGACGCCGAACATCCAGCCGACCGTGCCTGAGTCCACATGGGAATGGTCGATCAGGATACTGGGCAGCCACCCCATGATGGTGAACGTGAACCCGGATGTGAGTCCGAAGTGGAGTGTCGTGGACCACGCCGTACTGGGTGGCCGCAGGGTGAACGGGCTCGGCCGGGGACCGGGCGCCATCGGCGGTTCGGTGAACTTCCTGGCCGCCACCCGCCAGGCGACCAGCGCCGCCGCCGCGAGCAACGCCCACGCGCTCACGCCCCACTGCCAGGTCCACCCACCGGACACCTGTGGGGTGATCAGCGCTCCCAGGCCGCTGCCACCCCCCATCGCCGCCACGTAACACCCGGTCAGCAGCGCCCACGCCTTCGTCGGCGCCGCATGGGTGATCACCGGCAGCAGTGTGCCGAGCACCGCGATCGACAGGCACGCGACCACCGTTCCGGCCAGCAACAGGTACGGCCCGGCGACGACCCGGGTGGCCAGCGTCGCCGCCAGCATCACCAGTGACAGGGTGACCGTGCGGGAGGTCCCCCACGCCGCCCGCAACTTGTAGGCCAACCCGCCACCCAGGGCGAAGCACCACACCGGTGCCGCCACCACGATCGACGCGAGCACGGCCGACATTCCGGACTCCGCGCGGATGTCGGCCAGGACGGCCCCGACGCTGGTGACGGCGGGGCGAAGATTGAGAGCGAGCAACGGGATCGCGAGCAGCACGGAGATCGACAGTGCGAGACGGGCACCACCGACCGGCACCCCACCCGCGGGCGGCCGGTGCGCCGCCCGATGCAGACCCGCACCCGACGGTCGCGCCGGGACAAGAACTCGGTAGGGCGGGACGTTCCGCCCGACGACATGGTTCGGCCTCATGCCGGCCTCCAGCGGGGACAGCCTCACAGGGCGCGGCAGAACGCGACCCAGGCCGGTACACGACCTGGTGCGCAAGACGACGACCTGATCCGCGGTGCTGGAGGGGGCGCAGGGGTTCGCCGCCGGGGTCCTGCGACGCTCGGCGAGGGAGGTGGCAATTGCGTTTGCGTGTGCGTTTGCGGATGAAGTTGCACTTGCAGGGCAGGATCGGCTGGCGGTTTCAGGGACCGGACTCCGGTGGGGCCTTTCTGTTGGTCTTCAACACGTCACCTGCCGATGAGATTACGTCGTAACTTGATGTAGCGGAATGGCCGCACATCACAATTGGGTGTTGGCTACGGAACGCACATACCGACGGGCAGGAACACCACCCTTCTACGCACGGAAAACACGCTGGTCACGGCATCTCAGCCCACCAACGACCACGCAGAGCCAGCCGAACGGCCGACAAATATCACCCGTTCGGCCGTCGCGGGAAAACGTCCGAAAGTTCCGGAGCGGTGGTCCGGAACAGCAATAACGCGACGAGCTGCACATTCCCACATATCGGACAGTAGTGGGGTATGACCCTCCAGGTTCACCTCATTAGTTGGTCTCGAAACGATCTCGATACACCGTCCACCGAGGACCGGCGGACCGGCGCACCGGTGCCAGGGCACCTCCGGGCGCTCGGGTAGCGTTCCCGCGCGGTGCGGTCCCGCCGGGGGACCGCAGGTGAGGATGGGCGCGGAGATGACGGAGATCGACGAGAACGACCTTCGCTGGACCAACGAGGCCCGCGAGTCGTTCCGGACCGCGGCGGCGGACCTGGCCGAGGCGATCAACCGGCACGCCACGATGCTGCTGGAGCTGACCGCCACGACCGGCGCCGAGGCGGCCGACGAGGTGATCGCCGAGGCCGACGAGCTGCTCGAAGCGGCCGCCGTGGCCTACGCGGACGCCCAGTTCGAGTTCAGCGGCACCGTGCCGCCCCTCGGCCTGGACGAGGAGCTGGACGAGGACGACCTGGACGAGGACGAACTCGACGACCTCGACGACGAGGACGAGGACGAGGAGTACGAGGACGTCGAGGACGCCGAGGACACGGCGGAGGAGACGACCGAGGACAACGGCGAGCCCGACCTCAAGCTGACCGTCCTGCACCGCGCCGACTTCGTCGTCACCGACGAGCAGGCCGTCATCCAGGCCGGCAAGGACGCCTACCACGACACCTGGGAGCCCGACGACGAGCCGGTGGACGTCGCCGACCTCGGCGAGGCCCTCCAGCAGCTGCGCAACGCCGGCGGCATCGAGGCGCTCGCCGAGACCCCCGGCCTGGCCTCCGCCGGCGCCACCACCTGGATCCTGGAGGCCACCGAGCTGCTCGACGAGCACGACCCCGACGAGTGGCACACCCCCTTCGCCACCGACGAGTCCCGCCAGCTGCTGCTGCGCGTCGACGAGCTCACCGGCTGAGAGAAAGACGACGGCGGGTGGCACACCCCCTTCGCCACCGACGAGTCCCGCCAGCTGCTGCTGCGCGTCGACGAGCTCACCGGCTGAGAGAAAGACGACGGCGGGTGGCACACCCCCTTCGCCACCGACGAGTCCCGCCAGCTGCTGCTGCGCGTCGACGAGCTCACCGGCTGAGAGAAAGACGACGGCGGGTGGCGCACCGGAGCGCGCCACCCGCCGAGGTCCTGCGTGACTAGTCGCGGTTGATCGTGAACGTCGAGGTCGTGTTCTTGATGTCGACCGCGTTGTTCGACAACGTCAGGTTGGTGAACGTGACCGACCCGCGCGCCGGCCCCTGGCCCGGCTCCGGCAGCTCGTTCACCCAGATCCCGAACCCGGACTTGGCGTCGAACTCGTCACCGCTGCGCTGCGCCCCGCTGATCGACACGTTGGTGAACACCGTGTCCGCCACCGGGAACTGCGGCTGGCCGCCGACGTAGTTGGTCTGGAACATGATCCCGCTGTAGGTCGGATCCACGATGTCCACATCGGACACCCGAATCCCCTGGAAGATCTTCGACGCGGAGAACACCCAGATTCCCGGGAAGGTCTGCGCGCCCCAGAAGTGGCCGCCGGCCCGCACGATCGAGATGTTCTCGAACGTCGTCGGCGGGTCGGCCCCGAAGCCGTTCATCGGGATGCCGAAGTCCAGCGAGCTGATCGTGATCCCGGAGTACACCAACGTGTCCGCGACGTAGATGTTGCGGAAGACGTTGTTGTAGCCGCCGTACACCGCGATGCCGGCCGCGCGCCAGGTCAGGATCGAGGTCAGGTTCTCGTAGACGTTGCCGGTGACCTCCCCGCCGCCGCCGTCCTGGGCGTTGAACAGCGCGAAGCTGTCGTCACCGGACGCGCGGGACTCGTTGTTGGCCACCAGGTTCCCGGAACTACCGTTGGTCATGTTGACCGCGTCGGCGAAGATGTTGCGGATCCGGTTGTCCCTGATGGTCATGTTGTCGGTGTTCATGCCCCAGAACAGGCACACGAAGTGCTCGGCCCAGATGTTGGAGATCGTCGACCCGGAGTGGGTCCCGAAGTCGAACACCTTGCCCGGCCCGTCCTGGCGGATCGTGTAGTTGCCGAAGAACGCGAACCCGGAGAACACCGACCCGTTCGCCGAGCCCTCCGCGCGGAACCCGACGTCGGAGTTCTCCTGGCTGGCCGGCGCGTGGAAGCGCGTGTACCACGGCCCGGCGCCGATCACCCGCACCGGCTTGCCGTACACCTGGAACTTGCTGGTCGACTGGTACTCGCCCGGCGGCAGGTACACGCCGATCAGGTTCCCGGTGGTGTCCATCCGCACCCGGTCCAGGGCGTTCTGCACGTCCTGGTGCCCGGTGCCGGTGGGCGTGGTGTACCGCGCCTGGTCGGGGTTGCCGATCGGCGAGACCTGCTCCAGGCTGACGAAGTCGATCGCGTACGTCGTGGTGTTCGCCGGGTCCTTCTGCAGGCGGATCGTGCTGCCGGCGGGGACCGAGGCGTTGAGCATGACGTTGGCCTCGTCGTAGATGTGCCGTGGCCCGCCCGCGCCCGGCGAGTTGCCGGGGCTGGCCTCGTTGCCGTAGAGCCAGGCGTACTTCGAGGTCAGGTTGATCGCCTTGTGGAACGTGCCGTCGACGTAGATGTTGAGCGTCGAGTCGATGCCGCCGCCCCCGGCCGAGTCCGGGATGGAGAACCGGGTGACCAGGGTGTTGGTCGGCGCCTTGGTGGTCCACTCCACGTAGGAACCGTTGGCGTTGAGCGTGACCGCCCGCCGCCCGGACGCCTCACCGGCGATGTGCCCGATCGTCCTGTTGGGACCGACGACGCTGGCGCCGCCACCGACCCGGCCGTCCTCGGCCTCGTACATCTCGTAGGGCATGTTGGCGCCCCGGCCGACGAACAGGCTGTTGGTGGTGGTGTTGTTGGCCTGCTTGGCCGGCAACTCGTTGGCGTCACTGGCCAGCACCACCCGCACCGTGTACCGGCCGTTGGCCGCCGGCCAGGTGCCCAGGGTCACCGGGGCGGTCACCGCGCCGGGCGCGATGGCGCCGGTGTGCGCACCGGTCAGCGTGCGGATGGTCGCGCCGGTGGTGGCGTTGACCAGGGTCAACGTGATGCCGTGCGCGCCGCTGGCGGCGGCGATCGTGCCCTGGTTGCGGATCGCCACCGAGAAGGTCACCGTGTCCCCGGCGCGCGGGGTGGTCGGCGCCCAGCTCACCGGCGAGGCGACCAGGTCCGAGGTCGGCACGGCGGTCACCACCAGCGGCGAGGTGGCGGTGAAGGCGTTGTTCGTCTCGTCGGACTCGACGACCTGCTCGTCGGCGTCCACCACGGCCCTGGGGGTGTAGCTGCCGGCGTCACGGCCGCCGATGTCGGCGGTGACGGTGGTGCTCGCCCCGGCGGCCAGCGCACCGACCTGGGCGGTGCCGGCCTCGGTGTCACCGAGCGCGAAGTCGACCGAGGTGGCCGGCGACGGGCGGGCGCCCGCGTTGCGCACGGTGGCCGACAGGGTGATCCGGTCGCTCTCCGACGGCGTGGCCGGCGACCAGGTGAGCCCCGTGACGGTCAGGTCGGGGTTGGGTGCCGGGGTGCCGATGACCTGGAGTTCGGCGACCTGGCCGGCGGGCGCGCCGGTGTTGGCGGTGAACTGGAGACGCAGGTCGGCGGCGGTCGCGGTCACCGGGATGGCGACCTGGTTGCCGCTGCCCGGCGCGAACGTGTACTGCGCCGAGGGCGTGATGGTGGTGAAGTCACCGCCGTCCTGGTCGCGGCCGAGGACCTGGAAGGTCTGCGTGCGCTGGCCCCAGATCGGGTCGGGGTTGAGCTTCACGACGACCGAGGTGACCGTGGCGTTGGACCCGAGGCTGACGGTCAGCGTGTTCGGGTAGCCGCTGTTGCCCTCCCAGTAGGTGGACAGCGAGTCGTCGTTGGCGTTGGTCGGCACGAACGTGTGCACGTGGCCCGACGCGGTGATCGGTTTGCCGACCGCGAGGTTGGTGCCCTGGCTGGTGCCCGTGCGGGTCACGGCGTTGCTGTTGGCCGACTCGTTGCCGGCGGCGTCGCGGGCGCGCACGAAGTAGGTCACGGTCGCCGACGCCGGCTGGGTGTCGGTGAACGTGCGCGCGTCGGCGCCGAGGCTGGTGCGCTGGGACCCGTTGGCGTAGACGGTGTAGCCGGTGACGCCGACGTTGTCGGTGCTGGCGTTCCAGCTCAGCCGGATCTGGCCGGTCTGCGGCTGGGTGTAGGCGAGGTTGGTCGGCGCGGTGGGCGCCTCGGTGTCGCCGGTGGCCGGGCCGTAGACCTCGATCTCGGAGACCTGCCCGGCCGGCCAGCCGGTGTTCGCGGTGATCTGCAACCGCAGGTACCGGGTGCTGGTCTGACCGAACTCGATCGAGACGGTGTTGCCCGAGCCGGGGCTGAACTGGTGGCCGGCGGAGGCGACCAGGTCGGTGAAGGTGGTGCCGTTGTCGCTGCGCCGCACGGTCAGCGTCTGGGTCCTGGCCTCCCAGTTCGCTGGCAGCTTGAGGACGATCCGGTTGGTGGCGACCACCGAGCCGAGGTCGACCTGGATCCACTGGGGGAAGGCGTTGTTGGCCGACTCCCAGTAGGTGGCCGGGTTTCCGTCGACGGCGTTGGCGGCCGGGTACTCACCCAGGGCGCTGCTGGCCGAGGCGGTGCGGGCGAGGTTGGTGACGCCGGCCTCGGCGGCGAAGACCTGGAGCTCGGCCAGCCGGGCGGTGTCGGACTCGCCGTTGGTCAGGAAGTCGACCCGCAGGTAGCGGGCCTCGGTGGCGCCCAGCGGCAGGCGGACGGCGTTGCCGTCGTCGGGGTCGAAACGGCGCGCGGCGGAGCCGGTCGCGACACCGAAGGTCTTACCGTCCACACTGGACTGAACGGTGAGGATCTGGCTGCTGGCGTCCCAGTCGGCGGGAACCTTGAGCACCAGTTCGCCGAGCCGGGCCTTCCGCTGGAGGTCGACCTGTAACCACTGTTGGGTGGCTGTCGAGCTTTCCCAGTAGGAGTTCTGGTCACCGTCGGTGACGTCGGCGGCCGCCCCGGAGGCGACGCTGCTCGCCGTGACGGGCTTGCCGTGGGCGAGGTCGTCGGGATCCGCGGCGGCGGCGACCGGTGGCCCGGTCGCGACGAGTAGGCCGGTCAGCAGTGCCGTGGCGGTCAGCCACGACACCAAGCGCTTCGCTCTCATAGCGAGTCTCCTAGCGTGCCCTCACGATTCGGACCGGGTGATCTGCCCCCAGAGAGCCGTCAGTGAAACAACGGCGGTGTGATCTGTATTTGCAGGCTGTTGCTCGATTTTTGCATCGATTGGGTCAAGAGTTGCCCAGTCGCTACCCGAAGTCAACGGTTTGCCCACCCTCGGCGCACGGTTGCGCCCATTTGGCCGATCGCTCGATGGTTGTCACCCACAGAGGTGACCGATACGTTCGAACGCATGCACGGCTGGGGCGTCGGGGCCAGCTCGCGGGAGGACAGGCACGACCACGTGCGGCTATACATCATGTGTATAGTTGCACCGCCGCCGCCAGCCCCGACCGGAGGTGTCAGGTGCACATCGGCGGAAAAGCAGGGATCTGCGGCGTGGTCGTGGGGATGGTGCTCAGCGCATCCCCGGTAGCCATCGCCGCGCCACCATCACCACCACAGGCACAACCACAGGCACACCAGGCCAACGCGGTCACCCTCCTCACCGGTGACCGCGTCCTCGTCCAGGACGGCCAGGCCAGATCCGTCCAACCGGGACCCGGCCGCGACGGCATGACGTTCTCCGCGTTCACCCACTCCGGCAGCACGTACGTCATCCCGGCCGACGCGCGCCACCTCGTGCGCACCGGCCAACTCGACCGGCGACTGTTCGACGTCAGCACACTGATCGAGTTCGGCTACGACGACGCCCACCGCGCCGACGTGCCGCTGATCGTCAGCCACCCCGCCGGCCGCCCCGCCCCCGCCCTCGCCGGCGCGCGCACCCTGGCCAGCATCGACGCGGTCGCCGTCAACGCCGGAAAGGACGGCGCCACCTGGGAAACACTCACCGACGGCACCGCCACCCGGCGCGCGACCGACGGCGTCTCCCGGATCTGGCTGGACGGCAAACGTCAGTCCATCTTGGACCAGAGTGTCCGGCAGATCGGCGCGCCGGCCGCCTGGGACGCCGGCTACACCGGTGAGGGCGTGACCGTCGCGGTGCTCGACACCGGCGTCGACCAGACCCACCCCGACCTCACCGACCGGGAGGTCGGCGAGCAGAACTTCACCGACGCGCCGGACAACGTCGACAACTTCGGCCACGGCACGCACGTCGCCTCGATCGTCGCCGGCACCGGCGCCAAATCCGACGGCAAGTACCGGGGCGTGGCCTGGGACGCGTCGATCCTGGACGGAAAGGTGTTGGACGACAACGGTTCCGGCCAGGAGTCGTGGATCGTCGCCGGCATGGAGTGGGCCGCGACCCAGGGCGCCGACGTGGTGAACCTGAGCCTGGGCGGCAGCGACACCGCGGACACCGACCCGCTGGAGGAGGCGGTCAACACCCTGTCCGCCGAGCACGGCACGCTGTTCGTCATCGCCGCCGGCAACTCCGGCCCCGGCGCCGAGTCGGTCGGCTCACCGGGCAGCGCCGAGGCCGCGCTGACCGTCGGCGCCGTCGACCGCGACGACACCATCGCGCCGTTCTCCAGCCGGGGCCCCCGCGTCGGCGACGGCGCGATCAAGCCCGACATCACCGCGCCGGGTGTGGGAATCGTGGCCGCGCTGCACTCCGCCGGCACCATCGGCGACCCGGTCGTCGACGGGTACACCGCACTGTCCGGCACGTCGATGGCCACCCCGCACGTCGCCGGCGCGGCGGCGCTGCTGGCCCAACGCCACCCCGACTGGACCGGCGAGCAGCTCAAGGCCGCGCTGTCCGCCTCGGCCACCCCGAACGCGGACGCGACCGTGTTCGAACAGGGCGCCGGCCGCGTCGAGGTACCCAGGGCCATCGACCAGGCCCTGGTCAGCACGCCGACCAACGTCAGCCTGGGCACCGTCGCCTGGCCACACGACGACGACGAACCCGTCACCAGGGAACTGACCTACCGCAACCTCGGCGACCCCGACGTCGTCCTGTCGCTCGCGATCGAGGCGACCGGCCCTGACGGCTCCCCGGCCAACCTGTTCTCGTTGAGCGCCACCGAGATCACCGTCCCCGGCGGCGGCACGGCGACCGTCTCGGTCACCGGCGACACCACCCTGGGCAACGCCGACGGCGTCTACTCCGGCGCGGTCGTGGCATCGATGGGCACCCCGGGCGAGGTGGTCAGCAGGACACCGGTGGCGATCACCCGCGAGGTGGAGAGCTACGACGTCACGCTGACCTTCCTGGACGACACCGGCGCCCCCACGCCCGACTACGACGCGCTGCTCGTGGGCCTGGACAATCCCACGTTCGCGTTCCCCTACGAGGAGGACGGCTCGGTCACCATCCGGCTGCCCAAGGGGAAGTACCTGGCGCACAACACCGTCGTCACCGGCGCGGGGGAGAATTTCAACCTGGTCCCGCACCCGGGTCTGGTCGTCGACCAGGACCTCGACGTCGAGGTCGACGCGCGGCTGGCCGAACCGGTGGCGGTCACCCCGCCGGCCGGGACCGACCTGACCCTCGCGCTGGGCGACGTCGGCTACTCGGTGCGCACCGGCACCTCCGGCTTCGGCAGCGCCCTGCTGACCGAGGACCTGGCCACGGTGGCGACCACGCAACTGGCCGACGCACCGGACGGCACGACGATCACCGGCAAGATCAACAGCCAGTGGCTCGGCGCGGACGGCTCGTTCTACGGCCTGTCCTGGTTCACCGAGGGCGAGGTGCCGACCGGGTTCGAGCGGACCGTGGACGACGGTGACCTGGCGACCCTGCGGGCCGAGTTCGGCCCGGTGACCGGCGACCAGACCGGCGGCCGCTCGGCGTACCCGCTGCCCGCCGACGGCGACGCGTTCGTGTTCGCCGTGGTCACCCCGGTCACGCTGCCCGGGACGCGGGCCGAGTACGTCACCACCGAGGACGGGATCGGCTGGTCGTCGGGCCTGTCGGTGTCCGCCGGCGACACGCAGCTGGCCCAGTTCGACTCACCGCTGACCGTCTACGAGGCGGGCCGCGAGTACCCGGCCCGGTTCAACCACGCGGTGTTCGGCCCGACGCTGCCCGACACCGAGCTGCCGTGGGGCTTCCGCGTCGGCGACACCCTGGACGTGCTGGTCCCGCTGTTCGGCGACGGCGCCGGCAACACCGGCTTCTCGGTCGTCGAGGCGGCCAGTACGAAGCTCTACCGGGGTTCGGAGCTGGTCGGTGAGACCCCGGACCCGGGCGCCGGGCGGTTCGCTGACCTGCCGCCGGAGGCCGAGGAGTACCGCCTGGTCACCACCGCCACCCGCCCGGCCGCGTTCGACCTGACCACCTCGGCGACCGCCGAATGGACCTTCACGTCGTCCCATGTGGACGGTGAGGATCCGGTGGGGGTCGCCCTGAACGTGGTCCGGTTCCTGCCCGAGCTGGACGCGGACAACTCCGCCCCGGCCGGCGAGGAGTTCGCGCTGCCGCTTCGCCTGGAGAACGGCACCGGCGAGGCGGTCACCCCGGGGTCGATCACGGTGGAGGCGTCGTTCGACGGCGGCGACACGTGGACCGCGCTGCCGATCAGTGACCTGGTCGCGACCGTCACGCACCCGGCCGACGCCACGTCGGTGTCGCTGCGCACGACGGCCGCCGACCAGGACGGCAACCAGGTGACCCAGACCCTGATCGACGCCTACCGGCTGCGCTGAGGGTCCGGGGTGGCGGCGCGCGTCAGGGCAGGTTCGCGACCAGTTCGGCCGGCTCCACACGAGGGCCGGTGTAGAACGGGATCTCCTCGCGGACATGCCGGCGCGCGTCGCTGCCCCGCAGGTCACGCATCAGGTCGACGATCTTGTCGAGCTGTTCGGACTCGAAGGCCAGAATCCACTCGTAGTCACCGAGAGCGAACGCCGGCACGGTGTTGGCCATCACTTCGGGGAACTCGCGTCCCATCTGCCCGTGCTCGGCGAGCATCCGCCGGCGCTCCCCCTCCGGCAGCAGGTACCACTCGTAGGAGCGGACGAACGGGTAGACGCAGAGGTACTTGCGCGCCGGCTCACCCATGACGAAGGCCGGCAGGTGGCTCTTGTTGAACTCCGCCGGCCGGTGCAGCGCGGCCTGGCTCCACACCGGGGTACTGGCGCGGCCGACGGCCGTGCGCCGCAGCCCGCTGTAGGCGGCCTGGAGCTGCTCGATCTCCTCGGCGTGCCACCAGACGAGGAAGTCGGCGTCGGCCCGCAGCCCGGCGACGTCGTAGACGCCCCGGACGATGACCCCCTTGTCCGCCAGGGCGTCGAGGTAGTCGGCGAGTTCGGTGGCGGCGGTCTCGCGGTCGGTGATCCGGCCTGGTTCGGCGCGGAACACCGACCACATGGTGTAGACGATCTTGTCGTTCAGCTCGGCGTAGTTCAGGCGGGCCATGGGCCCATGCTCCCACTACCCACCGGCGGGCAGCGCGCGAAGGTGCGCGGCGACACGGCGCGCGGCCTCGGTGGCGCTGTCCACGCACGCCGGGATCCCGACGCCCCGGAACGACGCCCCGGCGACCTCCAGCCCGGCGACGTCCGCGACCGCGGTCTCGATCGCCGCGACCGCCTCCAGATGCCCGACTCCGTACTGTGGCAAAGCTCCACCCCAACGTGTGACTCGCCAGTCGATCGGGTGGGCCGTCAGCCCGGTCAGCTCCCGCAGGTCGTCGAGCACGGCCACCATCAGGTCCTCGTCCTCGCGCTGGAGCAGCTGGGTCTCCCCGACCCGCCCCACCGAGGCCCGCAACCGGGGCGGCCCCCAGCCCCACTTCACGCTGGTGTGCGTGAACGCCTTGGCGGTGAACACCGTCCCGTCCGGCCGGCGCTCCCCCACCGCGAGCAGCACGCCGCTGCTGTCGGGCAGCACCGTCCCCTCGGGGAACGCCAGCGACACCACCGCCATCGAACCGACCTCGATACCGGCGTACCCGGCCGCCGCCCCCGGCGCGACGTCGGCCAGCAGACGCCGGGCCGCCGGCGGCGGCACCGCGAGCACGACGGCGTCCGCGTACAGCGCCCGCCCCCGCCCCGGACTGCCCAGCTCCAGCCGCCACCGCCGCCCGTCCCTGGCCAGCTCCCGCACCGGCGACCCCAGCAGCACCGTCTGTGAGGTCCGCCCCAGGAGGTTGTCGACCAGCGACCCCATCCCCTCGCGCAGCGCCCCGAACACCGCCGGCCGCGTGGCCGGACCGGCGTCGGCACCGGGCTGGCCACCCGAAGCACCGCCACCCGAAGCGCCGGTCGCGCCGCCGAGGAGCCGGGCAGCCGCCCTGGTCAGCGAACCGCCGGCCTTGTCGAGGGCGTCGACCAGCGCCGGCATCGTCGCCCGCAGCCCGAGCAGGTCCGCGCGTCCCGCGTACACCCCGCCCAGCAGCGGCTCCACCAGATGATCGACCAGCTCCCGCCCGAACCGCTCGCCCAGCACCTCGCCCACCGACACGTCCCCGCCGGCCGGCATCCGCAGCGGCGGCAACGACTCCTCGGCCGCCACCCGCTCGGCCGCCTGCTCGGACAGCACCCCGCGCACCGCGTCCGCCGCCGCCGGCACCCCGAGGAACGTCCGCCTCGGCAACGGCACGGTCCGCCCGCCGGCCCGCACGGTCGCCGACGCGGTACCCGGGTGGATCACGTCCAGCCCCAGCTCGTCGGCCAGGCGGGCCGCCGACGGGTTGCGCACCACGAACGCCTCCGCGCCGACGTCGGTCGCGACCCCGCCCACCTCGACGGTCGACAGCTTGCCGCCCAGCCGCTCGGACTGTTCGACGAGCGTGATCCGCACCGCCGGCCCGAGCTCCCGCTTGAGCCGGTAGGCGGCGACCAGCCCGGTCACCCCACCACCGACGACGACGACCCTGTTCACGGCGACCTCGTTCACGGCGTCAGGCCGTGGACCAGCTCCACCACCCGCGTGAGCACCGTCGGATCGGTGTTGGGCAGCACCCCGTGCCCCAGGTTCACGATGTGCCCGCCGGCCGCGCGGCCCTGCGCGACGACCCGCCGGACCTCCCGCTCGATCGCGTCGAAGTCGGCCAGCAGCACCGCCGGGTCGAGATTGCCCTGCACGACCGGCGCCGGCCCGCCCGGCACGGTCAGCCGCCGCACGGCCTCGTCCAGCGGCACCCGCCAGTCCACGCCGACGACGTCCGCGCCGGCCTCGCGCATCGCCGGCAGCAGCTCGCCGGTACCCACCCCGAAGTGGATCTTCGGCACCCCGGAGACCGCGCCGAGCACCCGCGTCGAGTGCGGCAGCACGTACTCCCGGTAGTCACGCTCGGACAGCGCCCCGGCCCACGAGTCGAACAGCTGCACCGCCGCCACCCCGGCGCCGATCTGCACCTGGAGGAACGTCGCGGTGATCTCCGCGAGCGCACCGAGCAGCGCGTGCCAGGTGTCGGGCCGGGAGTACATCAGCGCCTTGGTCCGCTCGTGGTGGCGGCTCGGGCCTCCCTCGATCAGGTAGGAGGCCAGCGTGAACGGCGCCCCGGCGAACCCGATCAGCGGGGTGTCCCCCAGCTCGGCACGCACCAGCCCGACGGCCTGCGCCACCGGGTCGAGCTGCTCGGCGGCCAGCGTCGGCAGCGCGGCGACCGCGTCGGCGTCACGCACCGGCGAGGCCACCACCGGCCCGGTACCGGGCACGATGTCGACGTCGATCCCGGCGGCGACCAGCGGCACCACGATGTCGCTGAACAGGATGGCCGCGTCGACACCGTGCCGGCGCACGGGCTGCAGGGTGATCTCGCAGACCAGGTCCGGCGTGAAGCAGGCCTGCAACATCGGGACGTCCTTGCGGACCTCGCGGTACTCGGGCAGGGACCGGCCGGCCTGGCGCATGAACCAGACCGGCGGGTGGGCGGGGGTGCCGCCGGCGGCGGCCACCAACAGCGGAGCTGTCGGGACGCGGGAGGCGGTCTCGGAGGCTGGTGTCATAACGCCTTGATCGTGCCACGGGGCGCCGGAGGACCGTCGCGCCACTGTGGGTACGCAGGAACTCATCGACGTGTCCGGCGCGGCGTCCCCGCTCACTGACTCGGGTGGTCTTACAGTTACGAGTCGTGACCAGTACGTCGGCAGCGCCCGAACTGTTCACTCAGGCCGTCGCCGCGTTGAAGTCGCTGCGACCGAGGTCTGAGGTGCAGCTCGGGGTCGTGCGCGCACCGCAGCGCCTCGCGCCGTGGGCGTACGCGATCACCGCCGAGGTCACCGGCCCGGCCGACGTGCTGGCCACCGGCCGGCTGGTCCTGCTGCACGACCCGGACGGCGTCGAGGCGTGGGGCGGGGTGCTGCGCCTGGTCGCCTACGTCCGCGCCGAGCTGGACACCGAACTCGCCGACGACCCGCTGCTGCCCACCGTGGCCTGGTCCTGGCTGACCGACGCGCTGTCGGCCGCCGGCGCCCCGTACGCCGCGCTCGGCGGCACGGTCACCGACACCTCGTCGGTGCGCTTCGGCGACATCGCCGGCCCCGGCCGGACGGACGACCTGGAGCTGCGCGCGTCCTGGAGTCCGTCCGACGAGGACCTCGCCCCGCACGGCGAGGCGTTCTGCGACCTGATGGCCAGCGTGGTCGGGCTACCCCCGGTAGGGGTAACCATGTTCACCCACCGTCACAACGGCTGAGACGCGGCGACCTCCTCGGCACCGGCCAGCGCACGCAGCACGTTCTCACCGGCGAGCTTGGCGCAGTCCCGCTCGCTCCACCCCCGGTCCAGCAGCGCCGCGAACAGCGCGGGGTAGCGGCTCACGTCCTCCAGCCCCTCGGGCAGCGAGGTCACCCCGTCGTAGTCACCGCCGAGACCGATGTGGTCGATGCCGGCCACCTCGCGGGCGTGCTCGACGTGTTCGACCACCGCGTCGATGCCCACCGTCGGCATCGGCGGCCCGTCCCAGGTTTCGGCGAACCGGTTGCGCTGGTCGAGGTCCCGGTGGTCGGCGCCGGCCCCGGCCATCGCGGCCTGCAGGCCCTTGTCCCAGGCGACCAGCGCGTCGGACACGAAGGAGGGCACGAAGGTCACCATGCACACGCCGCCGTTGCCGGCCAGCCGGGCCAGCACGTCGTCGGGGACGTTGCGCGGGTGGTCGGTGACCGCCCGGCACGAGGAGTGGCTGAAGATCACCGGCGCGGTGCTCACGTCCAGCGCGTCGCGCATGGTGGTCGGGGCGACGTGCGAGAGGTCGACGAGCATGCCGATCCGGTTCATCTCGGCGACGACCTCGCGGCCGAAGTCGGTCAGTCCGCCGTGGGCTGGTTCGTCGGTGGCCGAGTCGGCCCACGGCACGTTCTCGTTGTGGGTCAGCGTCAGGTATCGCACGCCCAGCCGGTACAGCGCGCGCAGCACACCGAGGGAGCCGTTGATGCAGTGGCCGCCCTCGGCGCCGAGCATCGAGGCGATCCGGCCGTCGGCGAACGCCGCGCGGGCCTGCGCCGCGGTGGACACGATCCGCAGGTCGTCGGAGTAGCGGGCGGCGAGCGTGTGCACCAGCTCGGCCTGTTCGACCACGGCGGTCACGGCGGCGTCGCCGGTCAGCCGGCACGGCACGTACACCGACCAGAACTGCAGGCCGACGCCGCCGGCGCGCAGTCGCGGCAGGTCGGTGTGCAGGGTGGGCTGGTGCTGGGTCAGGTCGACGCCGAACCCGTCCGCGCGCGAGGCGTCGGCGCCGGGGAAGGAGCGCAGCGCCCAGGGGAGGTCGTTGTGCCCGTCGACCAGCGGGGTGGTGCCGAGCAGGGCCCGGGCGCGCGAGGTGTTGGCGTTCTCCACAACCACGACTCCGTTTCATCGTGTGCCGACTCTGATGCGTTACGTCACAAACCAAGAGTCACCCGATCGTGTTACATCCGCACGCCTGAGTGATGTCTCGATTGGATAGATAACGAATTGATCATCCCGCTAACCCGCTTGGGGGGCTAGGCTGCGGACGTCGACACCACTTTCGGTCCAATGGCGGCGCGGCTGTTTGGCCGAAGGTCCCGGTGTAGGTCGGGGGGCACGACCGACTCCAGGGAGGTAGTGACGTGGCTGCCGTCGGCTTAGGTCAGGCCGTTCGAACCACGCCAGCCGGCGTCTTGCCGGCGAACATGGTCCCGCACCCGCGGGAAGAGCTGTTCTCGGTGCTGGTGGTCGATGACCATCCGTTGTTGAGGGAGGCGATAGCTGCCCGGTTGACCCAGATGGGTGCGGGCACCGTCCACGAGGCTGCCACGGTGGCCGAAGCGAGGGCGCGAGCGCTGGCCACCGGGCCATGCGATCTCGCGATACTCGATCTCGGTCTGCCGGACGGCAGTGGAATTGAACTGGTCACCGAGCTCCGCAGCCATGGCTGGCCGCGGATCGTGGTGCTGGCGTCGTCAGACGACCCGTACGCCGTGCGTTCGGCCTTCCAGGCAGGGGCCCAGGCCTACCTGCTGAAGTCGGCCTCGCCGGTGGTCGTGACCGACGGGGTCCGGCGCGTGCTCGAAGGCGGCGTCTACGCCGACCCGAGCGTCGCTCCGATCCTCGCCACGGGCACGCGGGTCCCTGGCACCGACAACACCCCACGCGAGCTGTCGGCTCGCGAGGTCGAGGTGCTCCAGCTGGTCGCGGACGGTCAGTCCAACAAAGAGATCGGGGAGGGGCTCAACCTGTCAGCACTGACGGTCAAGAGCCACCTCTCCAGGATCGGCCGGAAGTTGGGCACCGGCGACCGGGCACAGATGGTCGCGCTGGCCATGCGGGCCGGTGTGATCCGCTGAATCGAGCATGCGGCGGATCGGGGCGCGGGGCACAGTGCGCTCCCCGATCCGCCGGTGTTCGGACCCCTGTTCCGACCCGTCTCGATCCCATAACGCCACGTTAGGCGTACGTCTCGTTCCGTCGTCCCGTATGGTCATCCGCCGTGGGCGAATCGGGGACGGGAACAGACGAGGAGACCCAACCGGAGCCGGTGCTGCTGGCCCAGCCAGCGGAGGGCACCCCGGATGTGGTCGAGACGGACGAGGCGTTACGAGCTGCCTCGGACGCGCTGGCCGCTGGGCGAGGGCCGATCGCGGTCGACACCGAGCGGGCGTCGGGTTATCGCTACTCCCAGCGCGCCTACCTCGTGCAGGTCCGCCGTGAGGGCGCCGGCACCGTCCTGGTCGACCCGGTGGCGCTCAACGACCGGATCGACCCGCTGATCGCCGCTCTCGGCGACACCGAGTGGGTACTGCACGCCGCCTCCCAGGACCTGCCGTGCCTGGCCGAGCTGGGCCTGGCACCGGCGCGCCTGTTCGACACCGAACTGGCCGGACGACTGGCCGGCTACGAACGCGTCGCCCTCGGCACGCTGGTCGAACTGCTGCTGGGCTACCGCCTGGAGAAGGGCCACGGCGCCGCCGACTGGTCACGCCGGCCGCTGCCCCAGGACTGGCTGGACTACGCCGCCCTGGACGTCGAACTGCTGGTGCCGCTGCGTGACGCGCTGGAGGCCGAACTCGACTCCCAGGGCAAGCTGGAGTGGGCGCTGGAGGAGTTCGAGGCGCTGCGGGTGGCCCCGCCACCGCCGCCACGCGCCGAACCGTGGCGCCGCACCTCGGGCATCCACCGGGTGCGTTCCCCGCGTGGTCTGGCGTCGGTGCGGGCGCTGTGGGAGACCCGTGACGCCCTGGCCAGGCAACGCGACATCGCCCCCGGCCGGGTCCTGCCGGACAGTTCGATCGTCGAGGCGGCCGTGGCCGCCCCCGACAACGAGACCGACCTGTTGAAGCTGCCGGTCTTCAAGGGTCGCTCGCAGCGGCGGATCGCCGACACCTGGCTACGCGCCCTGCGCGCCGCCGCGGCGCTGCCCCGCGCGGAACTGCCCGACCCGTCACCGCCGCACGACGGCCCGCCGCCGCCCAACCGCTGGGCCGACCGCGACCCGGCCGCCGCGGCGCGGCTGTCGGCGGCCAGGGCCGCGCTGACGACCGTCGCCGAGGCCAACCGCCTGCCGATCGAGAACCTGCTCCAGCCCGACCTGGTCCGCCGCACCTGCTGGCGTCCGCCGGAGACGCTGAACGAGGACTCGGTGGCCGAGGCGCTGCGCTCCGGCGGGGCGCGGGAGTGGCAGATCGCGCTGACCGCCCAGACGCTGTCGACGGCACTGTCCACGGCGCTCGACGGCACCAGCTGAGGCTCGGTGGCCGTCCGCGTCGGCACGTCGGGCTGGGTGTACCCGCCGTGGCGCGGCGCGTTCTACCCGCCGGGCCTGGCGCACCGCCGCGAGCTGGAGTACCTGTCCGGCCGGCTCAACTCGGTGGAGATCAACGGCAGCTTCTACGCCCTGCAACGCCCGGCGAGCTACCGGTCGTGGCGCGAGCAGACACCTGCGGGCTTTCTGTTCGCCGTCAAGGGCAGCCGGTTCATCACCCACCTCAAACGGTTGCGCGACACCTCGGCTCCCCTGGCGAACTTCCTCGCCTCCGGTGTGCTCGCCCTGGGCGAGAAGCTGGGCCCGATCCTCTGGCAGCTGCCCCCGAACCTGCCCTACGACCCCGACACCCTGGCGGGTTTCCTCGCCACCCTGCCCCGCACCACGACCGAGGCCGCCGCCCTGGCCACCCACCACGACGAACGCGTCGAGGACCGGGCGCTGACCACCGCCGAGGTGGACATGCCGCTGCGGCACGCGCTGGAGGTCCGCCACCCCAGCTTCACCGACCCCGGCCTGCCCGACCTGTTGCGCGCCCACGACATCGCCCTGGTCCTGGCCGACGCGGCCGCCGACTGGCCGTCGCTGGACCACGTGACGAGCGACGTCGTCTATGCCCGCCTGCACGGCAGTACCGAGCTGTACGCCAGCGGGTACACCGACCGGGCACTGGACGAGTGGGCCGCCCGGATCCGCGGCTGGACCGACGAGGGCCTGGACGTCCACGTGTACTTCGACAACGACGCGAAGGTCCGCGCGCCCGCCGACGCGCTGGCACTGAGTCGTCGACTTGACCTCCCCTGGCCGCCCTGATTCGGCAGAATCAGGGCCGTGCGCTGGTTGACGGTCGTGGGCATCGTGGTGTTCGCCGGTGGCTCGGTGTGGGTGCTGGTGCGGTTGACCACGCTCGATCCCGCCGAGCAGACCACCGCCGTCGGGTTCGCCCAGACGGCGTTGACCGTGCTGGGAGTGCTCATCGCGTTGATCAGCGAGGCCCTCCGGTGGCACGGCCGCGATCCGTTGCCGCCGCTGGCGGATCGTCTGGACACTCTGGCCTTGTCGATGCTCGACACCTGGGAGAAGGCCGTGGTGGAACGGGATCTGACCACGCCGTTGCCGATCCACTGGCGCGCCGGCGCCGACCGGGGGGACCTCGGTGACCTGCACCGTCTGTACGCCGCCCTGCCATCGAACCGGTTGGTGATCACCGGCGGACCGGGCGCCGGCAAGACCGCCGCCGGCATTCTGCTGCTGGTGGAGGCCCTCAAGCGGCGCACCGCCAGCGACCCGGTGCCGTTGCTGGTCACGCCGCACGGCTGGAATCCGGCCGCCACGTCGGCCAGGGACTGGCTGGCCGGCAAGATCGCCGAGACCCCCGGCCTCGCCCGGGGCGCGGCAGACCTGGTCCCCCGGCTCGCGGTGTTCCTCGACGGCTTCGACGAGCTGGAGGAATCCTTACGCCCCCAGGTGTTACGCGAACTGAGCCGCCAGGCGACGTTCCGCGTGGTACTGCTCAGTCGGCCCCCCGAGCTGACCACGGCCAGCCTCGCCCTGGCCGGCGCGGTCACCGTCGAGCTCCGCCCACTGGACCCCGAGACCGCCGCCGACCATCTCCTGGGCCGTTTCACCGAGCCGCCGCCCGCCTGGCGGGCGGTCGCCGATCACCTGCGCACCCACCCCGCCGGCCCGCTCACCCGCACCCTGCGCAACCCGTTCCTGCTCACCCTGCTCCGAGACGCCTATCCGCCGGCCGGCCCGGTCGACGAACTCCTGGACGGCAAACGTTTCCGCAAGGCCACGCAGATCGAGACCCACCTGCTCGACCGCTCCCTCGACGCGGCCTACGCCGAGGGCCCCGAACGCCTCCCGTACTCCCCGGGCACCGCCCGCAGGACCCTCACCTACCTGGCCCACCAGCTCAACCAGCGATCCACCCGCGACCTCGCCTGGTGGCATGTTCCACAGTGGACAGACAGGCCGCTTGGCCTGATCCTGCGCGGACACGTCGTCGTGGCGGTGGTCGCCGTCCTGGTGGGCGGCCTGCTCGGCCTTTCCTACCGGCTGGCCTCCGGAGAGCCCGTCCTCACCGGCCTGCCGGTCGGACTGGTGGTGGGCTACCTCTGCGCCTACATGACCATCCGCCGGCCCGCCTCCCCCAAACGCATCCCGAAGAACTGGTGGACGACCCCCCTGCGCCCCACGGCGCTGCTGACCGCCTTACCCACCGGTTTCGCCGTGGCCCTGGTCCTCACCCTGCTCGACTCGGCCCTCCCCGGCCCCCTCGGCTGGCTCGCGACGGGCGTGGTGGTGTGGCTGGCCCTGGGCTTGGGCGCATCCCTGTTCAGCGGCACCCAGGAGAAAAGCTCCGCCCTGGACCCGGTGCGCTCCTGGCGCCGGGACGCCAGAACCGGCGTCGCGTTCACCGCCGTGGCCGCCCTCGGCGCGTTCGTGATCGGCCTGGGTTTCGCCTCCCAGTTCGCCGTCCCCCCGCTCACCGTCCTGGCCATCGCCGCCCTCGGCGGCCTGGCCGGTGCGGTGTGGATCTGGCCCACCAGCACCACGACCTGGCCCGTCCTCGCCGCCCAGGCCCAGCTGACCCTCACCGAGCGCACCCCGCTGCGTCTGGTCCGTTTCCTGGAGGACGCCAGGAAACGGCAGATCCTGCGCACCGCCGGCCCGGTCTACCAGTTCCGCCACGCCACCCTCCAGGACCACCTCGCCGCCCAGTGGGACAAACCCCGAGGTTGACCCTCACGCGACGTGAGGCCCGAGAGTGGTTCCCATGAACGACTTCTACGACGCCTTCGAGACGAGCCCCGTCCCCGCGCCGGGTCCGGACGCCGTCGCCCCCGAACCGTTCCGGGGGATCTACGGGATGCCGATGTTCGTGACGATCCCCACGCCCGACCTGGACGCGTCGATCGAGTTCTGGACCAAGGGTTTCGGCTTCATCGAACTGTTCAGCATCCCCGGCAGGGTGGTGCACCTGCGCCGGTGGGCGTTCCAGGACGTGCTCCTCGTGCCAGGGACGATCAGTACCTCCGGAATGAGTGTCAGCTTCGCGATCGTCCTCAACCAGCTCGACTCCCTCGCCTCGGCGTGCCGTGCGCTCGCCCCGGAGAACGTCACCGAACCGCGGGACACCCCGTGGAACACCCGTGACGTCGAGGTGACCACCCCGGAGGGCGTGCGCGTGGTGCTCACCGCGGCCCGGGTCTTCGACCCCGACAGCGCCGAAGGGCAGTACCTCACCTCGGTCGGGATCTCGGCCCCGGCGCAGTGATACTGGTGTTCATGGTTGACCACGAGACCGGCGGCGTGACGGTCGGTGCCGCCGCCGATCTCGTGAACGTGACGGTCCGCACGCTCCACCACTGGGACGAGATCGGCCTGGCCTCACCGTCGGGCCGCAGCCCGGCGGGCTACCGCCTCTACACCGAACCGGACCTGGACCGCCTGCACCGGGTGGTCGCCTACCGGGAAACCGGACTCGGCCTGGACGCGATCCGCACGGTCCTCGACGACGCCACCACCGAGATCACCGCCACCCTCCGCGAACAGCGGGCCCACCTGGCCGAACGCATCCACGACCTCCACCGGCTCGACGAGCGCCTCAGCCGGATGACCGAGGCCCACGAACACGGCATCCTGCTCACCGCCGAGGAACAGCGGGAGACCTTCGGCAAGGACTGGAACCCCGACCACACCCGCCTGGCCCGCGTGGCCTGGGGCGACACCCCGCAGTGGGCGCGGTTCGCCGAGCGTTCCGCCGCCCGCACCCGCCCCCAGTGGCAGTCCCTGGCCGACGCGATGCACGCTCTCCAGGCCGACCTCGCCACCGCCCTGACCGCCGGCACACTCCCCGGCACCCCCACCGCGAACGACCTCGTCGACCGGCACCGCGAGCTGTTCTCGAACTTCTTCCCGCTCACCCGCCAGATGCAGGTGTGCCTGGGCCGCCTGTTCGAGTCCGACCCCGGTTTCGCCGCCCACTACAACGGCGTGGCCGACGGTCTCGCCACCTGGTTCCGCCAGATCATCGACGAGTCCGCCCGCGCCAACGGCATCGACCCCGACACCGCCACCTGGCGGTAACGACCCCTCGGCCCGGCGGCGCGGGGCGAGGTCAGCGCGCGACCGGCAGGTGCACGGTCACCGTCAGCCCGCCACCGGGGACCGCCTCCGCGCCCACCATTCCCCGGTGCGCCAACACCACCGCCTTCACGATCGACAGGCCCAGCCCGGTCCCGGTGTGCGCCGTCCGGTCCACCCCGCCCCGGCGGAACGACTCGAACAGCTCGTCCACCCGTTCCGGGTCGACCGCCGCTCCCGACGACGCCACCCGCAGGCTCGACCACTCCGGCCCGGCGCCGGTCCACACCTCGATCCAGCCGCCGTCGACGTTGTGCCGCACGGCGTTCTCCAGCAGGTTGCCCGCCACCCGCTCCAGCAGCGCCGGGTCACCCCTGACCGGCGCCGGCAGGTCGTTGAACGTCACCGACAGTCCCCGGCCGGCCGCGTCCTGGCCGAGCGGGCGCCACGCCGAACCCACCACGGCGGCCAGGTCGACCGGTTCCACCACGGCCAGCCCCATGCCGTCGGTCCTCGCCAGCAGGAGCAGTGCCTCCACCAGTTGGCCGGCGCGCAGGGTCGCCGCCCGCACGACGCCGGCCATGCGGCGCAGCTCGTCGGCGTCGGCGTTCGGGTCGGCGAGGGTCACGTCGAGTTCGGTACGAATAACCGAAAGTGGGGTCCTTAGCTCGTGTGAGGCATTCGCGACGAACTGGCGCTGGGCGGCGAACGTCGCCTGCAACCGGTCGAGCATCGCGTCGAACGTGTCGGCCAGCTCGGCGACCTCGTCGCGCGGGCCGCGCAGTGCGATGCGTTCACCGAGCGACTCGGCCGACAGCCGGCGCGCGGTCCCGGTGACGTCACGCAGCGGCTTGAGCATGCGGCCGGTGAACGTCCACGCCAGCAGCGCCGTCGCGACCAGCACGCACACGAACGCGATCGAGCCGGCGACCAGCACCCTGGTCCGTGCCTGGTCACGCAGGACCTCGGCCAGTTTCTCGGCCTTCACCGGCACCCCGTCGACCAGCACGGTCGTCCCGGCCGGCAGCGACGGCACGGTCACCGCCCCGGACGCCAGCGCCCAGGCCAGCCACAGCAGCAGCACCGAGACCAGGGCGACCAGCGCGGTCGCGAGCAGCGTGATCCTGGCGCGCAGGCCGGGACCGCGCCGGGGGTGGGTCACGCGCCGGCGGCCGCGGCCGGCACCCGGTACCCCGACCCGACGACGGTGTCGATGATCCCCGGCTCACCCAGCTTCTTACGCAGCGTCATCACCGTCACTCGAACGGTTGTGGTGAACGGGTCGGCGTGCTCGTCCCAGACCCGCTCCAGGAGCTCCTCGCTGCTCACCACCGACCCGGACGCGGCGAGCAGCACCTCCAACACGCCGAACTCCTTGCGGGTCAGCTCGACCGGTGCGCCCGACCGGGTCACGGTGCGCCGCGCGGGGTCAAGTTCCAGATCACCGGCCCGCAGCACCGGCGGCGTGACCGGGGTGGACCGCCTGGCCAGCGCCCGCACCCGGGCAACCAGCTCGTCGAACGCGAACGGCTTGGCCAGGTAGTCGTCGGCGCCGAGCGACAGTCCCTCGACCCGGTCGGCGACCGACCCGGACGCGGTCAGCATGAGCACCCGGGTCAGCTGCCCGGACGCGACGATCTCCCGGCACAGTTCGTCACCGGACATGCCAGGCAGGTCACGATCGAGCACGACCACGTCATACCGGGTGACCGTGGCCTTCTCGTGTCCCTCGTCGCCGTCCAGGGCGACGTCCACCGCCATGCCCTCTCGGCGCAGCCCCCTGGCCACGGCCTCGGCCAGGGGCTCCTCGTCCTCGACGATCAGTATCCGCACCGCACCAACGATGCCACGCGCCGCCGTCAGCCGCCGTCGGCCCCACGCACCGCCTTCTCGTCACGGGTCGCGGTGAGGTCACCCAGCCGGTCGACCGTCCACTCGGTGACGGCGCGGGCGACCTGCTGAGCGGTCAGCCCCAGCCGGACCAGCACCTCCGCGCGCGTGCCCTGCCCGTGGAACTCCTGCGGAATGCCCAGATCCCGCAGCGGAACGTCCACATCGGCGTCACGCAGCGCGGCGGCCAGCGCCCACCCGAACCCGCCGTGCCGCCCACCGTCCTCGACGGTCACCACCAGCCGGTGCTCGGCGGCCAGCTCCACCAGCTCCGGCGGCACCGGCGTGACCCAGCGCGGGTCGACGACGGTCACCCCGATGCCCTGGTCGGCGAGCCGGTCGGCAGCCGCCAACCCCAGCTCGGCGAACGCGCCGACGGTGACCAGCAGCACGTGCTGGCCCTCGCCCGACGCCGGCCGGCGCAACACGTCGACCACCCCCCGGCGCTCCAGCGACCCGACGTCCGCGCCGACGGCCGCCTTCGGGAACCGCAGCACGGTCGGCCCGTCGACCTCGACGGCCTCGGCCAGCTCCTCGGACAGCGTGCCGGCGTCACGCGGCGCGGCGATCCGGATACCCGGCACCGCGCCGAGGATCGACAGGTCCCACATGCCGTGGTGGCTGGCGCCGTCCGGCCCGGTGATGCCCGCCCGGTCGAGCACGACGGTCACCGGCAGCCGGTGCAGCGCGACGTCCATCAGCAGCTGGTCGAACGCGCGGTTGAGGAACGTCGAGTAGATCGCGACCACCGGGTGCAGCCCGGCCATCGCCATGCCCGCCGCCGAGGTGATGGCGTGCTGCTCGGCGATGCCGACGTCGAACCAGCGGTCGGGGAAGGCCGTGGCGAAGGGCTCCAGCCCGGCCGAGCGCAACATCGCCGCGGTGATCGCCACCACGTCCGGACGCTCGCCGCCGATCCGCACCATCTCCTGGGCGAACACCGAGGTCCAGGTGGCGCCCTTGGCGGTGGTGGGCTTGCCGGTGACCGGGTCGATCGGGTCGGTCTGGTGCATCTGGTCGACTTCGTCGTTCTCGGCGAGCGGGAAGCCGCGGCCCTTGCGGGTGACCGCGTGCACGATGACCGGCCCGCCGAACTCCTTGGCCCGGCGCAGCGCCGCGTCGAGAGCGACGAAGTCGTGGCCGTCGACCGGGCCGAGGTACTTCAGGCCGAGGTCCTCGAACATCATCTGCGGGCTGAGCGCGTCCTTGATGCCGCGTTTGGCGGCGTGCAGGGCGGCGTAGATGGGTTTGCCGACGACCGGGGTGCCCTGCAGGACACGCTTGCCGCCCTCCAGGGCGCGCTCGTAGCCGGGGGTCAGGCGCAGCGAGGTGAGGTGGTCGGCGAGGCCGCCGATGGTGGGCGAATAGGAGCGCCCGTTGTCGTTGACGACGATGACCATCGGCCGGTGCTTGCCGCCGGCGATGTTGTTGAGCGCCTCCCAGCACATGCCGCCGGTGAGCGCCCCGTCACCGACGACGGCGATGACGTGCCGGCGCTCCCCGCGCAGCTCGTAGGCCTTGGCCAGACCGTCCGCATAGGACAGTGCGGTGGAGGCGTGGCTGTTCTCGACGAGGTCGTGCTCGCTCTCGGCCTGGCTGGGGTAGCCGGACAGCCCGTCCCGCTGCCGGAGCGAATCGAACTCCTGCTGACGCCCAGTGACCACTTTGTGCACGTAAGCCTGATGCCCGACGTCAAAAATCACCGAATCGTGCGGTGAGTCGAATACCCGGTGAATGGCCATCGTGAGCTCGACGACGCCCAGGTTCGGCCCGAGGTGACCGCCTGTCGCGGTGACCTTGTCGACCAGGAACTGCCGAATCTCTGCCGCGAGCCTCGTGAGGTCCTCGGGGGACAACCGCTTGAGGTCGACGGGCCCGTGCAGCGATTGGAGCAGGCTCGGATGGTCGGTCACCGCTGGTCACCTCGAATTCTGGTTCGTTCGGCTGTTTGGCGGTTCCGGCCAGTCTACGAGCGTCCGTCACGGCGAGTGCCGGCCCTAGACTCCCGGCGTGCCTGTTGCCTTCGACACCTCCGGTATGGAGCAGTACGACGAGCGGACGTGGTTCGATCCGCGGACCGGCGACCAGGTCAGTCTGTCGTACATCGGCATGGAACCAGACCTGCCGGCGGGACTGGACGAGCTGGGGCCGCTGCGCCACCGCCTGGCGGTCGAGACGTCCGAGATCGGCGCGCTGATCGAGGCCCACGCGGTGGTGGTGGACCAGGTGCCGGCGCTGTTCCAGCTGCTCAAGGTGCCGATCCCCGGCCAGGAGGCCGGCCAGGCGTACATCGCCGCCTTCACCCTGCCCAAGGCGACGTGCAGTGCCGTGCTGAGGATCCAGTGCGCCGAGGACGGAACGTGGGCGGGTGTCCGCGAGGCTGCGGTGTCCGCCCAGGCACGCCCCCACCCGTACGCCCCGGAGGTGTCGGGCCTGCTCCCCTCCCACCCGGCCGACGACGCCCAGTGGGACCCGCGGTTCCCTGACCACCCGTTGACCCGCGCCCGAGCCTGGGCACACCACATGATCGCCACGGCCCGGGTGGACCCGGACTTCGCCCGCCTCCCCCCGTTCCACCCGACGACCGCCGGCGTCACCGAGACCTTCCCCCGCCTGGTCCCCCTCTCGGGTGACACCCAGCCAGAGGACAAGCGGCCCAGCCCCCGCCCCCGGCGCGAGTCGCGCCTGCGGGCCGTCCCCCCGCTGGACGCCGACCCCCAGCCCGTCTGGCAGATCCCGCCCGGCGGCGCGTCGACCACCCGACCCGGCGGCCCGGACCCCCTCGGCCCCGGAGGCATGGCCACCCCCGGCCTACCCACCCGAGCCCCCACCGACATCGAAGGCCGAACCACCACCACCAACGGCCAACACCCACCCGACGAAGTCCACCCCGATCGGCCAGACCACCCCGGTTCGCCACCCAGCAACCCCGGCTCGCCGCTCACCCTGCCCGGCTCCCCGTCCAACCAGCCCAGCTCGCCCCTCAGCCAGCCCGGCTCCCCGGCCAGCCTGCCTGGTTCCCCGGCCAGCCTGCCCGGCTCGCCGCTCAGCCAGCCCAGCTCCCCGGCCAACCAGCCCAGCTCGCCGTCCAACCAACCCGACTCCCCGCTCAACCAACCCAGCTCCCCGCTCAACCAACCCAGCTCCCCGCTCAACCAACCCAGCTCCCCGTCCAACCAACCCGACTCCCCGTCCAACCAACCCGACTCCCCGCTCAACCAACCCGACTCCCCGCTCAACCAGCCCAGCTCCCCGTCCAACCAGCCCGACTCGCCCCTCAACCAGCCCAACTCCCCGCTCAACCAACCCGACTCGCCCCTCAACCAGCCCAGCTCCCCGCTCAACCAGCCCGACTCGCCCCTCAACCAGCCCAACTCCCCGCTCAACCAACCCGACTCGCCCCTCAACCAGCCCAACTCCCCGCTCAGCCTGCCCGGCTCCCCGGCCAGCCAGCCCGACTCGCCCCTCAACCAGCCCAGCTCGCCCCTCAGCCAGCCCAGCCCCCCGTCCAACCAGCCCAGCCCCCTGCTCAACCAGCCCGGCCGCCCGCTCAACCAGCCCAGCTCGCCCCTCAGCCAACCCAGTCCACTCATCGGCGCCGGCCCCGACACCGAGCTGCCTGGCTCACCCGGCCCCACCAACCCTGGCGCCGCAGGCCCTCAAAGCCCGACCGAACCCACCCCGCCGCCTTCCGCCACCCCACCGGACGCGACCGTCACCAACCCCCCTCTCGCGACCGCCACCTCTCCCGCGCTCGCCTTTCTCACCGCCGCCGATCCACCCCACCCCGACTCCGCCAACCCACCAGCCCCGGCGGACCCCGACATCTCCACACCCAGCACCCCGCCCGGCCCCGACTTCACGGACCCGACCGACCCCAGTCACACCGGTCCGACCGCGCTGACCCACGACGTCACCGGCAACGACCTCACCGGCTACGGCCTCACCGAGCCACCCCACGCCGAGCCACCCCACGACGGCCACGCCGGCCCTTCCCACGGCACCGCACCGCACCCCACTTTCGCCGACTACTTCGACCTGGCAAGGCCCAGCGCCCCCGACCCAACCCACGTAGACACGTCGACCGCCACCGACCTGCCGGGCCGGATCCCCACCACGGTCAGCAACCCGCTCACCCGCCCCGACCCGCCGACCGACGGTGACCGGCCGGCCGACACCGACCTCCCCGCCACAGATCCGCTCACCCCCGCCACCTCTGCCAGCCCCGCCACCTCTGCCAGCCCCACCACCTCTGCCACCCCCGCCAGCCCTGCGAGCCCCGGCAGCCCTGGCAGCCCCGGCAACCCTGCGAGCCCCGGCAGTCCCGCCAGCCCTGGCAGCGCAGATGTGAACGCCGTGGGCGGCCCAGCCGGCCCGTCCACGGGCCGCCACCAGGCCCCCGACACCACCTCGCCCTCCAGCGACATCCCCGAACCCACCCCGCTGTTCCCGACCGGCCTCCCACCCCGTCGCCGGCGCGCGGCCCACCAAGCCACCGACGACCCCCCGACCACCTGGTCCCACCCCACCCCCCAGCCCGACGACACCCTCCAGCCCGACGTGACCCCGCAGCCCGACGACACCCCCGCACCCGATCCCGACCCGCCCACCACAGCCGAACCCCGGGACGACGTGACACCCGCCGCGGCTCGACACTCCACATCGGACATTCCGCCGGACCCGGCGTTCGCATCCCTGATCACCAATGCGACCTTCCACGCCACGCTCCCGCCCCGAGGTGTCCCCCAACCCTCAGCCCCCGGCGCCATCCTGACCCTGGTCTCCAACGCCGCCGCCACCCCCGAAACCCCCACCGCCCCACCACCAACAGCTCACCCCCCAGCCTCGAACGCGACCCCGGACCCCGAGCCACCGGCGGACCGGGCCAAGCACTCGGCCCACCACACCCCGACCCAGTTCGCCACCACCACCGACGGCCCGCCCGACACCGACACCACCACCGACGGCCCGCCCGACACCACCACTTCCGAACCACCCCACCCCACCGAACCAACACCAGCCCCCGAACCGTCAACCGACCTGGCGCCCCCCACAGCCATCACGACCGGCCCACCACACCCAACTCCGGCCGCCGCGACCGAACCCACTCACCCAACCCCGCCCGAACCAGCACGCCCACCAACCGAGCCAGCGCAGCCAACACCCGCCGCGCCACCTCACCCAGCACCAACCGGCCCCGTGACCACCCCAACCCCCGTGACCACCCCAACCGCGCCGACGGCAACACCCGACACCGCCCCGGCGCCCCCAATTTCCGAACCAACGGTCACCCCGGTCACCGCCCCAGCCGTGGCCACGGCCACCAACCCAGCACATCCGGCCCACCCAGCACCAACCGAACCGACACATCCAACCTCCGCCGCCAACGTCGAGGACGCCTACCGGCAGGTGGTCGCCGAGTTCGGCACCGAGACCGCCCCGGGCGCCCCTTCAACCGCACCAGCACCCGGCTCGACCACCTCAACACCAAGCTCGGCCACCTCAACACCCAACTCCCCCACCCCAGCACCAACCTTCGCCACCCCACCAACCTCGACCACCCCAACACCCAACTCCCCCACCCCAACAAGCTCGACCTCCCCAACGCCCAATTCCCCCGTCCCACCAAGCCCCGCCACCCCAACGCGACCCGCCCCAACCCCCACAGCCCCATTCACGACAGCCCCAGCCACGACGGCCGTCAGCGAACCGGCCCGCCCCCGCGCCACCACCTGGACACCTCCATCCCCCACGCCCCGCCCCACCAACGCTGCCCTCACAGCTCTTCTCGGCCTCCCGGTCGGCGACCACATCACGCTGTGGCTGGATGACAAGCCCAGCTACTGGCGTCTGACCGAACCCGACATCGTCCGAGCCCGTCTCGGCGCCGGTCTCGGGTTCCGCTCCGAGGTCGAGGAGTCACGGTTCCGGGAGACCGCCACGGTCGACACCGACGCGCGGACACTGTTCCTTCCGAACCGTTTCCGTGATCGGAGTGGCCGGCTGGGCGGTGTCACCACGGGTCTGGCCGAGGCGACCGAGGACGAGGCGTTCGGCGCCGTCGACGATGGGGCGACGTCGGAGTTGTACCGGTGGCTGGGCGAGATCGTGCTGGCCGCCGGCGAGCGGGACGAGTACGTGGTGGTCGAGTCGGGCGGGTGGGGAGTGGCGCCGACGCCGAGGGTGTCGATCACGCTTCGCACCGACGACGGGGAGGAGTGGCAATCAGTTGTCGAAACTTCACCCGTTCCGGTTGGCGCACCCATATGGAGTGGGCAACAACCGGTCAACGGCAACAGTCAGTCACTGATTTCGCCGGCTACTGACCAGACGTTGCGGGCCGCGGGCCTCCTGACGAGGTTCGCGGTGGCCACGTGGGACGTGCATCCGCTGATGTTGTGCCTGTCCTTCGGCCCTAACCACGCTCGGTGAGATCTCGACCCGGTAAGGTCGAATCGCCAAGATGAGCATGAGGGTGGGGATCTTGTCGTGACCGAGCCGCAGCCGGTGATGGATCAGGCCGAGCAGGATCGGTTGATCCGACAGATCGGGCGCGCACTTCTGACCGTCGCCGGCCAGGACTGGACGCACATACGCACCGAGTACCGCTCCGCCGGCCGCCACATCGAGGTCGACGTGCTGGTCAGCGGCCCGGACGGCGAGCCGCGTCCGGTGCGCCCGCCGCAGGAGGTCGTCGAGGGACTGGGCCGGCTGCGCCAGGGCATGTACCGCCCGGGCCGGGGTACGTGGCTGTCGGCGCTGTACCTGCTGGACCCGCCCAGCACCTTCAACGCCGAGTTCGAGCCCGACACCGAACCGCGCTGGCGCCGCCTCCCACCCCCCATCGGCTTCGCCGACGAGTTGCGCTTCTTCCCCCGCGCGGACGAACACATCCCCGACTGGTTCCGCCAACGAGCCGGCCTGCCCCCAGTCGAACCGCCCGCCGCCACCCCACCCGCCGGACTCACCCAACCAGCCGGAGCCACCGGCGGCCCCGGACCCGGCCACCCAGCCGCCCCCGCCCAACCTTCCAGCGCCGGTCAACCAGCGGGAGCAGCCCAACCTTCCAGCGCCGGTCAACCAGCCGGAGCGGCCCAACCTTCTGGAGCTGGTCAACCAGCCGGAGGCGCCCAACCGCCCGGCCCCACAGCGCCCGGCACCGCAGCACCCGGCACGGCAACACCCGGCACCGCAGCGCCCGGCACCGCAGCACCCGGCACGGCAACCTCGCCTACCGGCACCCAACAACCGGGCGCCCCCACACCGGCCGAAGCCCACCCCGCGCCCGGCGAAACCCACCCCGGAACCACCGCACCGCCCGCCGGAGCCCATCACCCGACTCCACCCGCCGGCACCCAACCAAGCCACGGCGAACCCGTCCGGGCAACGCCCCCCAGCGGTCTGCCCCAACCAGGCCACCCCGCACCGCCGGCCGGCGCTCCCCACCACTCCGCCGCCGGCGGCCCCCAGGCGACACCCCCCGGTGGCCTCCGGCGAGCAACACCAGCGGACGCCCCCTCCGGCACAGCCCCCTCCGACACGGCCTCCTCCGGCACAGCCCCCTCCGGCACAGCCCACGCCGGCAGCGCGCGGCCAACACCACCGAGCCAGGCAACACCACCGGGCCAGGCGACGCCCCCGGCCGGCGCCCAGTCGGCACCCGCCGGCCCTCAAGCGACACCGCCCGGCGGATTCCACCGTCCCGGCAACCCGGCACAAGCCGGCGCCCACCACCCTGGGCCTCACGGCCACACCCCCGCCGGCGGCTTTCAACGACCCTTCCCCGGCGACGCCGCCGCTCATCCGCCGTCAGGCGGAGCGCACCAACCGTCTCCCGGAGCACCGCACCCCACCCCGCCCAGCGGATTCCATCCGGGCGGCGCCACACCGGTTCCTCCCGGAACCCGCCCCGGCCGGCCAGGGGATCGTCCGGCACCAACCGGACCCACACCGGCTGGCGGTTTCCCCCAGCCGGACCAGTCCGCGACAACCGGCACCGGCCAGTCCGCTGGCGAACACCACCAACCAGACCACTCGGCCAGCACCCGCCAACCCACCGGCGAACACCAACCAGACCACTCGACCAGCACCCGCCAACCCACCGGCGAACACCAACCAGACCACTCGACCGGCACCGGCCGACCCACTGGCGGCCACCAGCAACCGGACCGTTCCGGTTCACCCGTCACCGGTCAGCCAGGTCGCACCACCCCGCCGGGTGGGTTCCAGCAACCGACCGGCCAGCCAGGCCACACGGCCAGCGCGCCGCGGCAACCGGACAGTTCCCGCCACGAGCCGTCCTCCACCGGGACCCGGCAGCCGAACCGAGTCACCTCGCCCGGCGGGTTCCGTCTGTACGACCGCGACCCGTCGAGCAGCGGAACCGACCCGAACCCCAGCGAGCCACCCGCTCAGCAGCCGAGCCACGTCACGCCATCAGGCGGAACCGGTCCGCGACCATCGCACGTCTTCACCCCACGGCAACCGGACAACGCCACGGCGCCCGCTGGGGAACAGCGACCGGGCACCCCGCCCGCCGGATACCCGCTTCCGAAGCGCATCACCTCCAACGGACCTCGGGCCGGCGCCCAGTGGCCGAGCAACACGCCATCTCCCGGCGACGCCGAGAGTCACCCACCGGCGGGCCCCGCGTCGGGACACGCACGTCCCGGCGAGCCCCCGGCCTCCGGTTTCACGCCACCCGGCGAAACCAACCGCGCCTCGCTCTTCTTCACCCCGCCCGAGGCGCACCGGTCCGTGCTCGACCAGCGCCACGCCACCCCACCCACCGGAGCCCAGCCCGAAGGCGACACCGGAACACGGCAACCGAGCCACGCGCAGCCGGGCCAACAACCCCAGTGGCCCACCGACAGGTAACGACCCGAACGCCGTAGCCGCCCGGGTGGGCGGCCTCCGGCCCCCCGGAATCCACGCTACCCGGCACCACCGACAGTGTCGGTGCGGGTGAGCAGAGCTATGCACTCCACGTGGTGCGTCATCGGAAACGCGTCGAAGGCGCGTAGGTCGGTCAGCGTGTAGCCGTTCTGGGCGAAGGTTGCCACGCCGCGGGCCAGTGCCGCCGGGTCGCAGGCCACGTAGACCACTCGGCGGGGGTGGTGGGCGGCGATCGACTCGACGATGTCGCGGCCGGCGCCCTTGCGGGGTGGGTCGAGGACGACGACGGCCGGGGCGGGGGCCTTGTCGATCATCGCCGTGACGGGGCCGGAGAGGGTTTCGACCTGGGGCAGGTCGGCGAGGTTCGCGGCCGCCAGGCGGGAGGCTTCGGGGTCTCCCTCGATGGACAGGACCGTGCCGGTGGGACCTACCTGGGCCGCCAGGACCGCGGCGAACAGGCCCACGCCGCTGTACAGGTCCCAGACGCACTCGCCTTCGGTCGCGTCTGACCAGGACTCGATGACCTCGGCGTACTGGTCGGCGGCGTCGGGGTGGGTTTGCCAGAAGCCGTCGGGTGCCACGTGCCAGTGGCGGCGGGCCGCGAACTCGACGGGGTCGCCACCCTCGACGACCCGGTCGTTCTCGACGATGTGGGTGTGGGCCGTGGCGTCCACGGCGACGGTCAGGGACGCGGTGGGGCGCCAGCGGCGGCCGACCACCTCGTCGACGGTGCCGGGGGCGGCGATCACACACTCGGACACCGGCACCACCCGGTGGCTGCGGTGGGCGAGGAAACCGGGACGGCCCTGGCGGTCGACGGTCATTCTCGTGCGGGTGCGCCAGTCGCGGCCGTCGCCGGGGAGCGGCTCGACGGTGACCGGCACGGTGAGACCAGCCAGGCGGGACAGCTGCTCGGCCACCACGAACGCCTTGAGCGACCGCTGTTCGGCCAGCGTCGCATGCTGCCAGTCGCAGCCGCCGCAGCGGGAGGGGCCGGCGAACGGGCACGGTGGGGTGACGCGGGCCGGGGACGGCGTCAGGATCTCCACGGCGTCGGCCCGGCAGAAGGAGCCGCCGCGGTCCTCGGTGACCGCGACGACCACGCGTTCGCCGGGCAGGGTGTGGCGGACGAACACGACCCGGCCCTCGTGGCGGGCCACGCAGTGGCCGCCGTGGGCCACCGCCCCCACCGTGACCTCGAAACGCCTGCCCTTCCAGGACGTCATCGTTTCGAGTCCTTCTCGGACAGTCCACGGCGGACAGCACCGGGGGCCGCCACGCCGGGGTCGCGGTCGCGGACACGCTGCGCGGACGCCAGCTGCCATGGCACGCTGGTGACCATCACCCCCGGCTGGAACAGCAGCCTTCCCTTGAGACGCAACGCACTCTGGTTGTGCAGCAGCTGCTCCCACCACCGGCCAACCACGTACTCCGGGATGTACACGGTCACCACGTCGCGCGGGTTGTCGCCGCGCACCCGCCGCACGTAGTCAAGCACCGGCTTGGTGATCTCCCGGTACGGCGACTCGATCACCTTCAGCGGCACCGAGAAGTCCTCCTTCTCCCACTGCGTCACCAGCATCCGGGTGTCCTTGTCGTCCACGTTGACCGTCACCGCCTCCAGCACGTCCGGCCTGGTCGCCCGCGCGTAGGCCAGCGCCCGCCGCGTCGGCAGATGCAGCTTCGACACCAGCACGATCACGTGGTTGCGCGAGGGCAACGTCGTCGGCTCGCGGTTGAGTTCCGCCTCGCTCAGTTCCTGGGCCACCCGGTCGTAGTGCCGGCGGATCGCCGTCATCACCAGGTAGATCGCGCCCATCGCGGCGATCGCGATCCACGCGCCCTTGGTGAACTTGGTCAGCAGCACGATCACCAGCACCGCCGACGTCATGAACAGACCAAACGAGTTGATCATCTGTTTGCGGCGCATCCGCTTGCGCGCCAACGGGTCCGTCTCGCCCCGCAGCAGCCGGTTCCAGTGCCGGATCATGCCGCTCTGGCTGAGCACGAACGACACGAACACCCCGACGATGTAGAGCTGGATCAGTCGGGTGACCTCGGCGTCGAACGCGATCACCAGCACCACCGCGAACGCCGCCAGGCCCACGATGCCGTTGGAGAACGCCAGCCGGTCACCGCGCGTGTGCAGCTGTCGCGGCAGGTAGCGGTCCTGGGCCAGGATCGACCCCAGCACCGGGAAACCGTTGAACGCCGTGTTCGCCGCCAGCACCAGGATCAGACCGGTGAAGAAGATGACGTACCAGATCGCCGGGTCGAAACCAGCGAACACCGCCTCAGCGAGCTGCGCCACCAGCGTCTTCTGCTCGTAGCCCGGCGGCGCGTCGACCAGCTGATGGGCGGGGAACTCGGCCAGCTTCGCGCCGCTCACCCCGGCCAGCATGATCAGACCGAGGAACATCACCACCGCCAGCGTGCCCATCAACAGCAGCGTGGTGGCCGCGTTGCGCGACTTCGGTTTGCGGAACGCCGGCACCCCGTTGCTGATCGCCTCCACCCCGGTCAGCGCCGCGCTGCCGGAGGAGAACGCGCGCAGCACCAGGAACAACAGCGCGAAACCGGACAGGTGGTCGCCTTCCTCCAACAGGGTGAAGTCGGCACTCTCCGCGCGCACCTCGTCGCCGAGCAGGTACACCCTGGTCGCGCCCCACACCACCATCGCGAGGATGCCGGCGACGAACGCGTAGGTCGGAATCGCGAACCAGGTACCGGACTCGCGCACCCCGCGCAGGTTCATCGCCGTGAGCACCACGATCGCACCGACCGCGAACTCCACCTTGTGGGTCGCCACGAACGGCACCACCGAGCCGATGTTGGCCGCCGCCGAGGAGATCGACACCGCCACCGTCAGCACGTAGTCGACCAGCAGCGCGCTGGCCACCACCAGGCCCCAGCGCGGGCCGTGGTTGACCGTCACGACCTCGTAGTCGCCGCCTCCGGAGGGGTAGGCGTGCACGTTCTGGCGGTAGGAGGCGACCACGGTGACCATGACGAGCACCACGACCAGGCCGATCCACGGGGTGAACGCGTAGGCCGACACCCCCGCGATGGACAGGGTCAGCAGGATTTCCTCCGGCGCGTACGCCACGCTGGACATCGGGTCCGAGGCGAAGACCGGAAGGGCGATGCGCTTGGGCAACAATGTCTGGGACAGCCGGTCCGTGCGGAACGGACGGCCGACCAGCAGTCGTTTCACCATCGAGGCGAACTTGGGCACGATGCGCAAGGGTATGCGGTCCCGTCACCGGATTGGAGCAGCCACGGGTAGGTTCTACCCGGGTTGCGCCCGACGGTGGGCCCCGAGAGAAGGAGAGGCCTGGTCGTGCACGTGGTGATCATGGGCTGCGGGCGCGTCGGCGCGTCCCTCGCGGCCGCGGTCGAACGGCTCGGCAACTCCGTCGCCGTCGTCGACAAGGACCAGCACGCGTTCCGGCGACTGAGCACCGACTTCCACGGCCAGCAGGTCGTCGGCGGCGGGTTCGACAGAAGAGTGCTGGTCAAGGCCGGGATCGAGCGGGCAAGCGCGTTCGCCGCGGTGTCCAGCGGCGACAACTCCAACATCATCTCCGCCAGGGTCGCCCGGGAGACCTTCGGCGTCGAACACGTGGTCGCCCGGATCTACGACGCCAAGCGCGCCGAGGTCTACGAACGCCTGGGCATCCCCACGGTCGCGACCGTGCCGTGGACCACCGACCGGCTGATGCGCACCCTGCTGCCCGACGGCGTGGCCTCGGCGTGGCGGGACCCGACGGGCAAGGTGGCGATCGTCGCGCTGCCGGTGCACGAGGGCTGGGTCGGGCACACGCTCGCCGAGCTGGAGCAGGCCACCGGCGCGCGGATCGCGTTCGTGATGCGCTTCGGCACCGGTGTGCTGCCCGCCCCCAAGACCGTCGTCCAGGCCGACGACCAGGTGTACGTCGCGGCGCTGTCCGGCACGATCAGCGACGTCACCGCCGCCGCCGGCCAACCGCCCGAGGAGGCGTCCTAGATGCGGGTCGCGATCGCGGGAGCCGGCGCCGTCGGCCGCTCCATCGCCGCCGAGCTGGTCGCGGCCGAGCACCAGGTGATGCTCATCGAACGGCTGGAGTCCCAGTTCGAGCCGCACACCGTCGAGCAGGCCGAGTGGGTGCTGGCCGACGCCTGCGAGCTGGCGTCGCTGGAGGACGCCGGCATGCAGCTGTGTGACGTGGTGATCGCGGCCACCGGCGACGACAAGGTCAACCTGGTGGTGGCGCTGCTGGCCAAGACGGTGTTCGCCGTGCGCCGGGTGGTGGCCAGGGTCAACGACCCGGCCAACGAGTGGCTGTTCAACGAGGCGTGGGGTGTGGACGTGGCGGTGTCGACCCCGCGCATGCTCGCCGCGATGGTCGAGGAGGCGGTGTCGGTCGGCGACCTGGTGCGGCTGCTGACGCTGCGGCAGGGCCAGGCCAACCTGGTCGAGCTGACCCTGCCGGAGGACACCCCGCTGGCCGGGCGCCCGGTCCGCGAGGTGCACCTGCCCCGGGACGCCGCGCTGGTGACGATCCTGCGCGGCGGCCGGGTGATCGTGCCGCAGCCCGACGACCCGCTGGAGCCCGGCGACGAGCTGCTGTTCGTGGCGTCGGCGAACGTCGAGGACGAGATCCGCGGCGCGCTGGGCTACTGAGCGTTACTGGGGCGGGGTGGGGAAGCCCGGCGGCATGACCATCGGCCGGCCGGCGCTCATGGCGCCGTCGACCAGGACCGACGTGCCGGACAGGTAGGAGAGTTCGGGCGCGGCCACGGCCAGGATCGCGCCGGCCATCTCCTCCGGTTCGGCCATCCTCGGCAGGCCGTGCACGTTCAACGGTCCCCAGGCCTGCTTGAACTGGGCCCACAGGTCGTCGGGGATGCCTGGCGGACGCACCAGGCGGGTGTCGGTGGTGCCGGGGTCGACGCTGACCACCCGGATGCCCTGGGCGCCGTAGTCCAGGGCGGCGACGCGGACCAGGCCCTGCACGGCGCGTTTGCTGGCGGTGTAGGCGGCGTGGCCGGGGCGGGTGTGCTCGGCCTGGGAGGACGCGACGCACACGATCACGCCGCCGCCGGCCCGGATCAGGTGCGGGACCTGGTACTTCATCGACAGGAACACGCCGCGCGCGTTGGTGCGGTGCACGTCCTCCCACTCGTCGAGCGTGGTCTCGTGCAGCGGGGTGCCGAGGTGGATGCCGGCGTTGTTGACGGCGATGTTCAGGCGGCCGTAGCGGCCGGCGACTCCGTCGACGAAGGCCCGCACCTGTTCGGGCACCCGCACGTCGGCCCGCAGGTAGAGCGCGTCGCCGCCGGCGCGGCGGATCTCCCGTTCGACCTCGCGGCCCAGGTCCTCGCGCCGGCCGCAGAAGCCGACCTTCGCGCCCTCCCTGGCGAAGGCCAGCGCGGTCGCCCGGCCGATCCCCGAGGTCGCGCCGGTGATCGCGACGACCGTGCCGCGGTAGCGCCCCGGTGTCCTGGGGGCGGCTGACGCCGTGCCGGCGCCAGCCGCGACGGCCAGGGCCGCGGCACCGGCCGCCGCGCCGCCGAGAACGGCCCGTCGGCCAACCTGTTCGCCCATGGAAATGCCCTCCTTATGGATAGTCCAGCTATCTGAAAACGGATAGTAGGACTATCTGTCTGAGATCATTCTCAGGTGCGAGTCGCCGAGCTGAGCCAACGGACCGGGGTGCCGATCCCGACCATCAAGTACTACCTGCGCGCGGGCCTGCTGCCCGCCGGCGAGCTGACCAGCCCCAACCAGGCCCACTACGGCGAGACGCACGTCCACCGGCTGCGCCTGGTACGGGCGCTGGTCGAGGTCGGCGGACTGTCCATCTCGGCGACCAGGGCGGTGCTGGAGAAGATGCGCGGCGCCGACAGCCAGCTGCACTCGATCGGCAAGGCCCAGTTCGCCCTCGGCCCGCGCACCGAGCCGCACGAGGACGCCGCCCTGGCCGACGCCCGGACCAGGGTCGACGAGCTGATCGAGCGGCGCGGCTGGCTGGTCCGCGAGTCCAACCCGGCCCGCGCCGGCCTGGCCGAGGCACTGGCCCACCTGACCCGCCTTGGCCACGGCGACGCGCTACCGCTGCTGGAACGCTACGCCGACGCGGCGCAGACCCTCGCCGACCCGGAGGTCGACCTCGTCCTGGGCCGACCGAACGTCGACGGGATGGCCGAGACCGTGGTCACCCTGACGGTCATCGGCGACGCGCTGATGAGCGCGCTGCGGCGGATGGCCCAGGAGTCCGAGGCCACCCGCCGGCTGGCGGACTGAGCAGCGGGCTAGGCGCTCTCCGGCGCCTGCCGGCCGCTGTACTTGGCGCGCAGCTGGGCCTCGGCCTCGCGTTCCTCGGCCTCCTTGGCCGCCGCGAGCGCCTCAAGGTCCTTCTGCCGGTGCCCGGCGACCCGCACCGCCCAGACCGTCACCAGCAGGGCGACGGCGGTCAGCGGGTAGCCCATGGCGATCCTGGCGAAGGCCAGCCACCCGGTCTGGTCCTCGTCGTAGAGCCAGCGCTGCACGATGAACCGGGCACCGAAGACCGCCACCCAGGTCAGCGTGGCGATGGCGTAGGCGCGGACCGCCCGGCGGTCGCCGCGCCAGATCATGCCGTGCCCGTTGAGGAACGACCAGATCACGCCGACCAGCGGCCAGCGCACCAGCACCGACACCAGGAAGACGCTGCCGTAGATCAGGCTCGCCCAGATCCCGAACAGGAAGAAGCCCTTGGCCGAGCCGGTCCGGTAGGCGATGAACGCGGCGATCGCGACGCCGAAGAAACCGGAGATCGCCGGCTGCAACGGCTCCTTGCGCACGAGCCTGAGCACGGTGATCGCCACCGCGCTGCCCAGCGCGCTCCAGATCGCGGGGGTGAGCCCGAACAGCGAATTGATCAGGACGAAGACCAGCACCGGGATCGTCGAGAAGACCAACCCGCTGATGCCGCCCATCTGTTCGAGCAGCGTCGGTTGTCTCTCGGTGGTGGTGCCGTTCTCGGATTCGGTCATGTAGCCGTCTGCAACTCGTAGTAGGGGTTGTACAGGACTTTGCGGCCGTCCCGCATCGCGATCCGTCCCTGCGCCTTGATGGTGCGTCCCGGCTCGATGCCCGGAATTCGCCGTCGTCCGAGCCAGACTAGTGTCACACCCTCGGTTCCGTCGAACAGCTCGGCCTCGAGGGTCGCCACGGCGTCACGGGGGCTGAGTTCGACGGTACGCAGTCTTCCGAGAACCGTCACCTCGTCGCCGGACCGGCAGTCACACGCCTTGCGGGCGCCGACGGCCTCGACGTTCTCGGACAGGTTCTCGGCATCGAGTTCGTCGATATCGCTGGTCAGACGTTTGACCAGCCGGCGTAGCGGACCGCGACCGGCTCCGTTGCCCATACTGACGCTCCAGTTGCCTGGGGCCGGCCCCAACTTCCGACCCGTACAAAACCAGCGTAACCACGCACAGCAGCGCTGGGTGGAGGATCTGGCACGTGACAATCTCGGCACGCCCGTCGGCCGGGGACCGCGCTCCACGGACCGCGATTATGCTGCCCGGCACCGGATCTGACGATGTCTTCGTCCGATCTGTGTTCGAGATCCCGCTGGCCGCCGTCGGCGTGCGGACCCACACCCCCGCCCCGGTGCCCGGCGACCGGCTCGCCAGCGCCCACCTCGCCGCCCTGGACGCGGCCGCCGCCGACGCCCCGGTGCTGGTCGGCGGGGTGTCCTTCGGCGCGCACCTGGCCGCCGAGTGGGCGGTGGCCAATCCCGCCCGGTGCGCGGGGCTGGTGCTGGCGCTACCGGCCTGGAACGGGCCGCCAGGGGACGCGCCGGCCGCGCTCTCCGCCCTGGCCTCGGCCGGCGACGTGGCGCGTCTTGGCCTGCGCGGCGCGCTCGACGGTGTCGCCGGCTCGGCCCCGGCGTGGCTGGCCGGGGAGCTGGAGCGGGCGTGGACGGGCTACGGCGACGGGCTGGTGGCGTCGCTGGAGCTGGCGGCCGGGCGGGCGGCGCCGACCCTGGAGCAGCTGGCGACGGTGCGGGTGCCGGCCGGGATCGCCGCGTGCGTGGACGACCCGATCCACCCGGTCGCCGCCGCGCGGCGGTGGGCCGCCGCGCTGCCGCGCTCGGCCGTGCGGAGTACCCGGCTCGACGTGGTCGGTGTCGACCCGGAGGCGTTGGGGCGGGCGGCCGTGCTGGCCTGGGTGGACGCGGGTGGGCTGGACACACCGACCTGACGTGTTATCGTTTTTCGATAATATCGACAAACGATATGTATCGAGGTGCCGGCATGACCCGCCAGGACTGGACCCCCCTACGGCCACTCACCGGGCTCGCCCGCGGCGCCACCTGGGTCATCGGGGCCGGCGCGCTGATCGTCGTGATCGCCAACCTCAGCGCCATGGGCTGGCTGCCGGGCACCGGAACCAGCCCGGTGTGCGTCGAACGGGTCTGCACCACCGACCCCACCACCGCGCAGAGCATCGCCGGCCTCGGCCACCAGGTCCCGCAGGCCCTGTTCGGGCTCGGGGCACTGGCGCTGCTGGTGCGGTTCCTGCGCACCGCCTGGCAGGAAGGCCCCTACGCCGACACCGTCCCCGGCCGGCTCAGCACACTGGGCTGGTTCGTCCTGGCCGGCGCGCCGGCCGCCGAGCTGCTGCACGCCGTGTCCCGCACCGCCCTGCGCGACAGCCTGCTGCACGGCACGCCCGCCGGCTGGTTCACCGAGTGGCGCGCCGGGTTCCCCTGGTGGTCGCTGGCCGCCGGCATCACCGCGCTCACCTTCGCCCACATCCTGACGATCGGCGTGCGGATGCGCGAGGACCTCGAAGGCACCGTCTGATGCCGCCGCCGGACACGGCGATCACCGTGCACCTCGACGACCTGCTCGCCGCCCGCGGCCTGACCCTCACCCAGCTCGCCGCCCTGGTCGACGTCACCGTGGTGAACCTGTCGGTGCTCAAGAACGGCCGGGCCAAGGCGATCCGGTTCTCCACCCTCACCCGCCTCTGCCAGGCCCTGGACTGCCAGCCAGGCGACCTGCTCCGGTACGAGCCCTAACCCCGCTCGGCCACCGCGAGCGCCCCACCGAGACCGATCATCGTCAGGCCGCTGGCCACCCGTTCGCGCACCCGCCACCGCGGGTCACCCATGAGCCTGGCCGACAACGCGCCGGCGAACACCGCCACCACCAGGTCCACCGCCACCGTCATCGCCACCACGACCAGCCCGAGCACCACGAACACCAACGCCGCCGGCGCCTGCTCCGGATGCACGAAATGCGGCAGGAACGCCAGGAAGAACAACGCCGTCTTCGGGTTGAGCGTCTCCACCAGGATCCCCTGGCCGAGCGCGCCCCGGCCCGACCCGCCGGCCGCCACCGGAACCGGGGAGCGGTCGAACAACGCCCGCACCCCCAGGTAGACCAGGTACGCCGCACCGGCCAGCTTCAGCACGGTGAACGCCGTCGCCGAGGTCGCGAGAACCGCCGACAGACCGAACGCCGCCGCCACCACGTGCACCGAGGCGCCGATGCCGTTGCCGATCACCGACCGCACGCCGTCGGCCCGGCCGCCGCGCAGGCTGCGGGCCAGCACGTAGAGCACCCCCGGACCGGGCAGCAGCGCGAACAGCGCCGCCGCGCCGAGGAACACCAGCCACTCGGTCGAGGTCGGCACGGCCGGCTCAGCCCCCGGAGGCCTGGTTGCGGATGTGCGCGGCCACCGCCGGCGGCAGCTGCAACGGCAGCGGCATGCCCACCGGCATCGGGATCGTCCCCCGGACCACGACCGTGCCGCGCACCAGCTCGTAGAGCGCGGCGGCCGCGTTGTCCACCCGCTCGGCGGGTGAGGAGGCCACCGCGCGCAGCATCCACCTCGGGCCGTCGACACCGAGGAAACGCAGCACCTCGCCCGGGAAGTGCACCACCAGCTCCTGGCCCCACGACCCGGCCACGCTGCGCACGTCGGCGCCCTTGTCCCGCATGTCCTTGGCCAGGTCGCCGCACCACTCCTCGCGCCACAGCTCGTTCGAACGCGGGGCGGCGAAGACGCTGACGGTGATCACGCACAGCTCGGGGATGATGAGGTAGACCTCGCTGGCGGTGCCGTCGGGGTTCATCTTCACCTTGAGCTCCGAGGAGCCGGGCGTCACCGGCACCCGCAGCGCGCCCAGGTCCAGCCGGGGCACACCGTCACGCGGCGCGTCGTCGACGTCGTAGGGACCGGCGTCGTCGAACAGGTCGCCGCCGACCTCGCCGTCGACCTCGCCGAGGTTCCCGTCGTCGAAGTCGTCGAGGTCCTCGTCCTCGTCGTACCCGTCGTCGGCGTAGTCGGCGTCATCGTCGAACTCGGGGGCCTCGTCCTCGAGGTCCCGCTTGCGCCGCCCGAACAGTGCCACTTGACCTACTCCTCCACCGCGGTCCTTGACCCGGTCAGCACCGCGTGCCCACCGGTCGACCCGTAGCCCCCGGAACCCCGTGGGGAGTCATCCAGCTCGTCCACCTCACGGAACACCGCGTGCTCGACCCGTTGCACCACAAGCTGAGCGACTCGATCGCCCCGGCGCAACTCGACCGGCTCGCGGAGGTCGTGGTTGATCAGACAGATCCGGATCTCGCCCCGGTACCCGGAGTCGATCGTGCCCGGCGTGTTGACCACGCTCAGCCCCACCCGCGCGGCCAGACCGGAACGCGGATGCACGAACGCGGCGTACCCGCCGGGCAGCGCGATCGCGACACCGGTACCGACGGTGGCCCGTTCCCCGGGCGCGATCGTCACGTCCGAGGTGGTCACCAGGTCGGCACCCGCGTCGCCCGGTCGCGCGTACGACGGGACGGGAACACCCGGGTCGAGCCGGGTCAACAGGACCTCCACGCTGGGCACGAGCGGCGAGACTACCCTGGCGACGTGAGCGACACTTCCCCTGGTGCGGACCCTGCCGTGAAGACCGCCGGCTCCCCCGCCGGCCGGCGACCCGCCCCCGAGTACTCCGAACGGCTGTACGTCACGTGGTACTGGTGGCTGCTGCCGTTGCTCGCCGCCGGGCTGCTCGCCGCCGAGGTCCACCTCGGCTACCCGGGGGTACGCGCGTGGCTGCCCTACGTCGTGCTGCTGCCGATCACCGCGCTGCTGGTCCACCGCGCCGGCTCGACCCGCCTCCAGGTCACCGACGGTGAACTGTGGGTGGGCCGCGCCCACCTGCCGTTGGAACACGTCGGCGAGATCCAGGTGGTCGACGCGAAGACCAAGCGCAAGGTCCTCGGCCCCCATCTGGACCCCGCCGCCCACGTCCTGCACCGGGGTTGGGTGGGTCCGGTGGTGCGGTTGCGACAGACCGACCCGGAGGACCCGACCCCGTACTGGGTGTTCAGCACGCGCCACCCCGACCGGCTGGTCGAGGCGCTGCGCGAGCGCTGACGCGCTCAGGCGCAGTCGCGGCAGATGTACTGCCCCTTGTTCTCCTCGGCCAGCCTGCTGCGGTGATGCACCAGGAAGCACTTGGAACAGGTGAACTCGTCGGCCTGCTTGGGTACGACGCGGACCGTCAGGTCCTCGCCGGACAGACCGGACAGGTCGGCTCCGGGCAGTTCGAAGCTCTCCGCGGTCTCCGACTCGTCCACGTCGACTACCCCGGACTGGTTCTCGTTGCGACGCGCCTTGAGCTCCTCGAGAGAGTCCTCAGCGAGATCGTCCGCTTCGCTGCGGCGTGGCGCGTCGTAATCGGTGGCCATGGTCTAGCACCCCCACTTCAGAATGTGTTCGTGCCGCTGGTCAACGTTCAGGCGCTCCAGTTTGTGCCCGCCAGGTGAGTGACGGAGGTCTCGCACGACGCGCCCGGACAGCGGCGCACCTCGGAATCGATTCGCGTCGGACGTCGACGACTGGAGCCCGCAGAGGGTAGCCCATCGACCAGCACTCATCCAGCACGTCACTCGAATGGGTGTGTTGTGACCGAGACGGCCGGCCACCACGCTGGTCACCCTGCTGTTCACCCGGCTCCTTCCGAGATCGACTCTTGCCCGACGCGTCCGTCCGTGGTGCGATTCACCCGGCTGTCGGGGTGACAGTATGCGCTCGACCCGTCGCGGTATGCGATGGTTACCGGTTGACCATCGATCCGCGCTCGGTCTTGACTCAATCGAGAAACGATGCTGGGAACAGCACCAGCCCCGTCCCGCCGATGGACACGGAAACGCCTAGGCTGATCAGCGACGCAACACTGGGGTGTCGTGGGGTCTTTCTGACTGAGGAGGCGGGACGGGTGGCGTCCGGGAACGTGTGGCCGAACGACGGTCCGCAGCGCTATCGCAAGCGGCGCCCGCTGCCCGCGTTCATTCTCATCCTGCTGTTGTTCGTGGCGGCCACGGTCGTCTGGCTCAACGTCATGACCGACGAGGCCGCCACCGCCAACGACATCCACTGCGACCCGCCGGGCCCGCAGCCGAGCACCGAGCAGACCGCGCCGCCGGCCGCGCCGACCACGCTCGGCAAGCCGATGGGCTACGACTCGCTGGACCGCACCGTGCCGGCCCCGCCCAACCAGATCCAGGTCAGGGTGGTCAACGCCAGCTCGAAGAAGGGCGCGGCCAGGATCGTCACCGAGAGCCTGCGCCAGCTGGGCTTCGAGCAGGTGACCGAGCCGACCAACGACCCGCTCTACGGCGACACCATGACCTGCCGTGCCCAGATCCGCTTCGGCCCGCAGGGCACCTCGGCCGCCCGCACCCTGAGCCTGCTCGACCCGTGCGCCGAGCTGGTGCGTGACGAGCGCAAGGACGGCACCGTCGACATGGTCCTCGGCGGTGAGTTCGACAGCCTGCGGCCCAACGCCCAGGCCCGCACCGCGCTCGAACAGCTGACCCAGTGGGCCGTCGACCACCCGGAGACCCGGGGCGGGCTCCAGGCCAACGGCCCGCAGCCCGACATCGCCGCCGACCTGCTCGACGGCGCCCGCCAGGTCCGCTGCTGAACGCCATCAGGTGAACGCCGTCAGTCGATCTCGCTGAACCCGGTCTCGTCGAGCGCCACCAGCAGCTGCTCGGCGATACCGGGCGCGGCGGCGAACGTCATACCGCCCTCACCGGCCGGCAGCCGCACGACCGCGCCGGCCTCGGCGGCGATCAGCGCGCCGCCGGCCCAGTCCCAGCGGTTGAGGCCGTGCTCGGCGTAGCCGTCCAGCCAGCCGGCGGCCACCGCGCACAGGTCCAGCGACGCCGCGCCGAGGCGCCGCACGTCACGCACCCGCCGCAGCAGCCCGGCCACCGCGTCGGCCTGCCGCACCCGCCGCTCGGGGCGGTAGGCGTAGCCCGTGCCGATCAGCGACAGGTCCAGCCGCCGCGCGTCGGACACCCGCAGCGGCCGGCCGTCCAGCCAGGCGCCGCCGCCACGGACCGCCGTCCAGCGGCGCCCGGACGCCGGCTCGACCACGGCCGCGGCCACCGACTCGCCGTCGACCTGGGCGGCCAGCGACACCGCGTACCAGGGCAGTCCGTACAGGTAGTTGACGGTGCCGTCGATCGGGTCGACCACCCAGCACACACCGTCACCCGGCTCGCCGGACCCGCCGGTCTCCTCACCCAGCACCGGCTCTCCCGGCCGCGCCCGCGCGAGCAGCTCGCGCACCAGCCGCTCGACCGCGAGATCCGCCGCGGTCACCACGTCGGTCTCGCTGGACTTGGTACCCACGTCGTCCTCGAGCGCGGCCGTGCGCGCGGTCCTGGCCAGCTCCGCGGCCGCCACCGCGACCGACGTCGCGATATCGAGAAGGTCTCCCTCGGCAACACCCACAAGACCTATCGGACCACACCCGGCTAATCTCCGTGGAAAGGTGGACTGAATCGAGTACGAAGGGATCCGTGGGGATGGGCGCAACCCTCGGCTTCGGCGTGGACATCGGCGGCTCTGGCATCAAGGGAGGCTTGGTCGACCTCGATGCCGGGAAGCTCCACGGCGAGCGGCTGCGGATCCCGACCCCGGATCCGTCCAAACCCGACGCCGTCGCGGACGTGGTCAAGCAGATCGTCGACGAGTTCGGCTGGTCGGGCACGGTGGGGGTCACGTTGCCGGCGGTGATCAAGCGGGGCATCGCGCACACCGCCGCCAACATCGACAAGTCCTGGCTGGGCACCGACGCGGCGGCGCTGTTCGCCGAGCGGCTGGGTCTGGGCGGCGAGGACGTGGTGGTCCTCAACGACGCCGACGCGGCGGGGATCGCCGAGATCAACTACGGCTCGCCGCAGGACCGTGAGGGCGTGGTCGTGCTGCTGACCTTCGGCACCGGCATCGGCAGCGCGCTGTTCCGCGACGGCAAGCTGGTGCCCAACACCGAGTTCGGTCACGTCGAGGTCGACGGGCACGACGCCGAGACCCGCGCGGCCGCCTCCGTCAAGGAGGAGAACGACCTGTCGTGGCACGAATGGGCGAAGCGGGTGACCCGGTACGTGCGCAGCCTGGAGGACCTGATCTGGCCGGACCTGATCATCGTCGGCGGTGGCGTCAGCAAGAAGGCCGACAAGTGGTTGCCGCTGCTGGAGCTGCGCACGAAGGTCGTCGCGGCCGAACTGCGCAACGACGCCGGGATCGTCGGCGCGGCCGTGGCCGCCCGTCAGGGCCACCACGGCTGAGTGCGGCTGAGCGCTCGACCGAGCGCCGCCAGCGCGCCGGCGGGGCACCGAACACGCCCTGACCGGGCGCTGGCCGATCAGCCGGTCGAGCGGCCCCGGCCGATCTTGCCCGGGGGCGCACCCGATGCGGAGTATCGTCGTTACAATGGAACAGTGCCCACGGCCCTCAGCGGCCCGGGCCTTCCCCCGAAATCCGGACAACCAGGGCTCCCCATCTGGTTTCCGTGATCGACCGCAGCAGCGAAAGGGCGTACGTGGCAGCCGCACGAACCGCAACCCGACGCTCCACCGCCTCGGCGAGCGCCGCCAAGTCGGCGGACGCTCAGCCGGACACCGAACCGACTGAGAAGCCTGCCTTGAAGACCGCGAAGAAGCCGGCCGCCAAGACCACCACCAGGGCGCCTCGCAAGACCGCCAAGACCGCGGCCGGCGCGAAGAAGACCAAGGCCGCCGACGCCAACAAGAAGGCCGACGCCGCGGGCGACGGCCCCGACGGCGACGAGCCCGACCTCGACTCCCCCGATCTCGAGGACCTTGAGGACGTCGAGATCGACGTGGTCGACGAGGCGGTCACCGAGGAGGAGCCCGCCGAGGAGAAGCCCGGCAAGGAGACCAAGGACGGCGACTTCGTCTGGGACGAGGAGGAGTCCGAGGCCCTGCGCCAGGCTCGCAAGGACGCCGAGCTCACCGCGTCGGCCGACTCCGTCCGGGCCTACCTCAAGCAGATCGGCAAGGTCGCCCTGCTCAACGCCGAGGAGGAGGTCGAGCTCGCCAAGCGGATCGAGGCCGGCCTGTACGCGGCGGAGCGGGTGCGCAAGGCCGAGGAGGAGTCCTCGGAGAAGCTCGTCCCGCAGCTGCGGCGTGACCTGCGCTGGATCGTGCGCGACGGTGAGCGGGCCAAGAACCACCTGCTGGAGGCCAACCTCCGCCTGGTGGTCTCGCTGGCCAAGCGCTACACCGGCCGCGGCATGGCCTTCCTCGACCTGATCCAGGAGGGCAACCTGGGTCTGATCCGCGCGGTCGAGAAGTTCGACTACACCAAGGGCTACAAGTTCTCCACCTACGCCACGTGGTGGATCCGCCAGGCGATCACCCGGGCCATGGCCGACCAGGCGCGGACCATCCGCATCCCGGTCCACATGGTCGAGGTGATCAACAAGCTCGGGCGCATCCAGCGTGAGCTGCTCCAGGACCTCGGCCGTGAGCCGACGCCGGAGGAGCTCGCCAAGGAAATGGACATCACCCCGGAGAAGGTGCTGGAGATCCAGCAGTACGCCCGGGAGCCCATCTCGCTCGACCAGACCATCGGCGACGAGGGCGACAGCCAGCTCGGTGACTTCATCGAGGACTCCGAGGCGGTCGTCGCGGTCGACGCCGTGAGTTTCACGCTGTTGCAGGACCAGCTCCAGTCGGTGCTGGCGACGCTGTCCGAGCGCGAGGCGGGCGTGGTGCGGCTGCGCTTCGGCCTCACCGACGGCCAGCCCCGCACGCTCGACGAGATCGGCCAGGTCTACGGCGTGACGCGGGAGCGCATCCGCCAGATCGAGTCGAAGACGATGTCCAAGCTGCGTCACCCGTCCCGCTCGCAGGTCCTGCGCGACTACCTCGAGTGAGACCCGATCACCCTCGCGAAACGCCCGTCGGCCTCAGGCCGGCGGGCGTTTGGCGTTGCGGCGCCGCGACCGCAGCGTCAGGCCGCCGACGACCGCGAGGATGCCCAGCGCCTCGGTCAGCGTCGGCACCTGTCGCAGCACGACCAGGCCGACGACCGTCGCGGTGACCGGCAGCAGGGCCAGCAGCAGCGCGAAACTCGCCTGGCCGAGGCGGCGCAGCACGATCTGGTCCAGCGCGTAGGGCACGACGGTGGCCGCCACGCCGACGCCGATCCCGAGCAGCAGCAGCCTCGGCGAGGTCCACACCGGGCCGGTGCCCCAGGCCAGCGGGGCCAGCACCACGGTGGCCACGGTGAACCCGACGGCCATCCCGTCCAGGCCGAGGCCGTCGTCGGCCAGCCGCTTGCCCAGCAGGATGTAGCCGGCCCACAGCGCGGCAGCCGACAGCGCGAACAGCACGCCCAGCGTGCTGCCCGCCCACCGCACGTCGGCGATCAGGAACACCCCGCAGCCGACCAGGGCCAGCGCGGCCACGTCGCGCCGGGTCCGCGAGCCGAACGCGGCCACGAGGACCGGGCCGACGAACTCCAGGGCCACGACCGTGCCCAGCGGCAGGCGCGCGATGGCCTCGTAGAACACGACGTTCATCCCGGCGGTGACCACCCCGTACACGGCGGCCAGCCAGAACGCCCGTCCGCGCCACGCCAGGCGCCCCGGGCGACGCCAGGCGAGCAGCACCAGCGCCGCGCCGAGGGTACGCAGCCAGGCCACACCGGCGGGGTCGACCTCGGCGAACAGCCACACCGCGACCGCGGCGCCGAGATACATCGACAATCCGCCGGTCACGAAAAGTAATGGCGCGGGGATGCGCGGCAGGCGCCCTGTGCTGGTTGACGTGCTCACTTCATCGATCCTGCATCGCGGGTCCAGTGATACGACATGCGGGTTAAATCTCGCGTTGAGCGAACTCTCAACGGGCCCGGGAACACTGACGGAAGCTCAAACGTCTGGAAGAGTAGAGGCAGCGAACACCTCACGGTGATCGCAGCCGGAGACGGCATCGGGACAACCGGTGCCGGGACGGAGGGAGACCGACCATGAACACCACACTCGCCCGCCCCGACCTGACCGCTGCCGACCGCTGCGACCGTTGCGGCGCTGCCGCCCAGGTGAGGGCCATTCTTCCCTCCGGAGGCGAACTGCTCTTCTGTGGGCACCACGCCCGCAAGCACCAGGAGCGCCTGCGCGAGCTGGCCGCGAACATCCAGCAGGGCCAGGCCTGAGGGTTACACGTTCCGTCGGCGGGCGGGATCTCCGGGTGACCGGGGTCCCGCCCGCCGTCGTGTTCGGGGTGTGCCCGGGCGATCATGACGGTGATCACACCGAGTCGAGCACCGGCTCGAAGGCCAGCTCGGCCGCACCGAGCAGAGTCACGTCGGCACCCAGCGTGGAGGCCACGATCCGGGTGCCACCGGAGGCCCGGGAAACCAGGCTGCGGTCACGCACCGCAGCCGCCACGTCGGCGATCAGCGAGCCGGGCAGGGCGGTGAACAGGTCACCGAGCACCACCAGCTCGGGACCCAGCACGTTCACCACGTTCACCAGGCCGATCGTGAGCCACTCGGTGAACTCGCCGAGCCGGGAGCGCACCAGGTCGGGGTGGTCGGCCAGCGCCCGCAGCTCGGCCACCACGGCGCCGCGCGGCGCGCCCTCCCGCAGGCCAAGCGCCCGGCACAGCGACCGCTCGCCGACCTCGGTCTCCCAGCAGCCCCGGCTGCCGCAGTAGCAGGACCGGCCGCCGGGGTTGATCACCATGTGGCCGAGTTCGCCGAGGTAGCCGGCGGTGCCGCGCAGCGCCGAGCCGTCGGAGATGACGCCGCCGCCGACGCCGACGTCGGCGGTGACGTAGACCGCGTCGGAGCTGCCCCGGGCGGTGCCGCGCAGGTGTTCTGCCAGCGCGCCCAGCTCGGCGTCGTTGCCGACCCGGATCGGCACGTCGAACACCGCGCCCAGCCGCTCGCCCAGCGGCACGTCGGTCCAGTGCAGGTTGGGGGCCTCGTGCACGAGGCCGTCGGAGCGGCGCACGACGCCGGGCACCGAGATCCCGGCGGCGACCATCCGCACGCCGAGGTCGGCGGCGAGCACGATGGCCGAGTCGACCACGTGGGTGATCACCTCGGCCGGCTCCCTGGTGCGTACCCGCAGGTTCCAGCTGTTGCGGCCGAGGATCTCCCCACCGAGGCCGACCAGCGCGATCGCCACCTGCTCGACCCGCACGTCGACCGCGAGGACCACGGCCGCGTGCGCCTGGGGCAGGACCAGCAGCGAGGGCCGGCCGGCGCCGCTGCGCTGGCGGGGCACCCGCTCCTCCACCACGCCGGCCTCGGCCAGGCCGTCGACCAGCGCCTTGATGGTGCTGCGGTTGAGGCCGAGTTCGGCCGCCAGCGAGGCCCTGGTGCACGGCCCGCCGATGTGCAGCCGCCGGATCAGGACCGTGCGGTTGTGCCGGCGCACCTCGTCGGGCCGGGCACCCAGGTTGGGCCCACCCGTTGGTGTGCTGGTCAAACCCCTCGCTCCTGTCTGGTCAACGCCCCCGCTCAACGCGTCGTCACGGCAGCCCTCCGCCGAGACAGCGCGTCCACCGTGGCGGCGAGGAGCAGCACCAGTCCGGTGACGATGTTGACCACCGCCGCCGGCTGCCGCAGCAACCCGAGGCCGTTCTCCACGGCGGCGAGCACCAGCCCGCCGATCACCGCGTGAGCGACCTTGCCCCGACCGCCGAACAGCGACGTCCCGCCGATGACCGCGGCCCCGACGGCGAACAGCAGCGTGTTCAGCCCGCCGGCCTGCGGGTCGACCGATCCCGCCTTCGACGAGTACACGATCGCACCGATCGCCGCCGCACAGGCCGACACGACGAAAACACTGGCCCGGATCTTGCTCACATCGATGCCGGCGCGGCGCGCGGCCTCGGCATTGCCGCCCACGGCGTAGATGTGGCGGCCGTAGCGGGTGCGGTTGAGCACGTAGGTGCCGATGACCAGCAGCCCGAGGATGATCGGCACGACGTAGGGCACGCCCTGGATGGTGACCAGGTCCGGGTTGGGCGAGCGGTTGACGGTCAGTGCCCAGGTCGACAGGCCGGCGATCGCCGCGACCGCGAGGACCTTGAACAGCGCGATCAGCGTCGGCTGGGTGACCAGGCCCTTGCGCAGCCGGGTGAAGTGCTCGCCGAGTACGACGGCCGCGTAGCCGCCGGCGGCGACCACGCACAGGATCCACGAGCCGAGGACCGACAGGTTGCCGTTGGCCACGTTGAACAGCACCTGCGAGTTGCGGATGCCGAACACGCCGCCCTCACCGATGAACTGCAGGATCACGCCCTGCCAGGTGATGAACAGCGCCAGGGTGACCACGAACGACGGCACGCCGACCTTGGCGACCATGAACCCGGTGATGCAGCCGATGGCGGCGCCGACGCAGACCGCGAGCACCATCTCCAGCCACGCGTTGGCCGGGACACCGAGGGCCGCCATCAGCACGGCGACCAGGCTCAGCACCGCGCCGGCCCAGATCCGCATCACCAGCGCGAGCGCCGCGGCGAGCACCATGCCGATGATGAACACGTAGAACACGGTGCTGCCCATGCCGCCGAGCAGGTTGCCGCCCCGGACGTAGTGCATGGCCATCACCGAGGCGCACACGCCGGACAGCGTGCCGGCCGACAGGTCGATCTCGCCGAGGAGCAGGACGAACACCAGCCCCATCGCGATGATCATCTTGCCGGCGCCCTGCGCGATCAGGTTGGCCGTGTTGTTGAGCGTCAGGAAGTTGTCCGACAGCATGGTGAACACCAGCACCAGCACGCCCAGGCCCAGCAGTGCCGGCAGCGAGCCGAGTTCACCGCCGCGCACCCTGGCGACGTAGTCCCGGATGGCCTCGCCGGCGGACTGGGAGGTGGTGTCGATGCCGAAGTCGGAGATCGCGCCGCTGTTGGCGCCGGTGTCCGTCCTGGCCGGGGAGTCGGTCATGAATGAGTCCTCGGTGTTGGTCAGAGGGTGACTTGCTCGGGCCGGGCGAGGCCGAGGTCGCCGGAGCGGCCCGCGGTGATCAGCTCGACGACCTGGCTGTGCGTGGTCTCCTTCGCCGGCAGGTCGGCCACCAGCCGGCCAAGGTAGAGCGTGGAGATGCGGTCGGCGACCTCGAAGACGTCGGCCATGTTGTGGCTGATCAGCACGACCCCGAGGCCGTTCTCGGCCAGCCGGCGGACCAGGTCGAGGACCTGTCGGGTCTGCGCGACGCCCAGCGCGGCGGTCGGCTCGTCGAGCAGCACGACCTTGCTCTCCCAGAGCACGGCCTTGGCGATGGCGACGGTCTGGCGCTGTCCGCCGGACAGGGCGGCGACCGGGGTGCGCACCGACTTGACCGTGCGGACGGCCAGCGACGCGAGGGTCTCGCGGGCGGCGCGTTCCATGCTCGACTCGTCCATCAGCCAGCGCGAGCCGCGCTCCCGGCCGAGGAACATGTTCTGCACGACGTCGAGGTTGTCGGCCAGCGCGAGGTCCTGGTACACGACCTCGATGCCGAGGTCGGCGGCGTCCTTGGGGCTGTGGATGGTGACCGGTTCGCCGCGGAAGCGGATCTCGCCCGACTCGGTCGGGTAGATCCCGGCGACACACTTGACCAGGGTCGACTTGCCGGCGCCGTTGTCGCCGACGAGCGCGGTGACCTCGCCGGCCCGCACGGTGAAGTCCACGTCGTGCAGGACGTGCACCGGGCCGAAGCTCTTGTTGATGCCGACCAGTTCGAGAAGGGGCTCAGTCATGGTTGCTCCAAACCCGGGGGAGGGTCCGCGCCGGTGACCGACCGGCGCGGACCTCCACCCGGACGACCCGTCAGGAGATGCCGAGCTCGGTGCAGACGGCCGCGAGCTCGCCGGTGCACACGTCGGTCGCCGGCACGTAGCCCTCGTCGATGACCCGCTTGACCTCGGCCTTGGTGATCAGGAACGGCTCAAGCAGCACGGACTTGACGTCGCGCTTGCCGACCGGGTCCTTGGAGGTCTGGGTGGCGATCTCGTCGGCGGCGGCCGTGTCGCCCTTGGCCAGGGCCGCGGCCAGCTTGGCGGTGGCCTCGGCCTCCTCCTTGATCGGCTTGAACACCGTCATGTACTGGTCGCCGGCGAGGATCGCCTTGAGACCGTCGGCGGTGGCGTCCTGGCCGGTGACCGGGACCTTGCCGTTGAGGCCGTTCTTCTTGAGCACGGTGATGATCGCGCCGGCGAGGCCGTCGTTGGCGGCGACGACGCCGTCGACCTTGTTGCCGTTGGAGGTCAGGATCTGCTCGAAGGTGCTGCCGCCCTTCTGGTTGTCCCAGTTGTCGATCGGCTGGGACTGGACGAGCTTGAGCTTGCCCGACTCGTACTCCGGGTCGAGGATGTTGCGCTGGCCCTCGTGGAACAGGGTGGCGTTGTTGTCGGTCGGCGCGCCCTCGATCTCGATGACCTGGGCGCCGTCCGGCTTGTCCTTGAGCGCGTCGACCAGGCCCTGGCCCTGCAGCTCGCCGACCTTCACGTTGTCGAACGACACGTAGTACTCGGAGCTGCCGCCGAGGTTGAGGCGGTCGTAGTCGATGGTCGGGATGCCCTGGGCGTTGGCCTTCTGCGCGACCGTGCCACCGAGTTCGCTGTTGATCGAGGCGATGATCAGGACCTTGACCCCGTCGTTGATCATGCCGTCGGCCAGCGTGGCGAACTTCTGCACGTCACCCTGGGCGTTCTCGATCTGCGGGTCGAGCCCCTCGGCTTCCAGGGCAGCCTGGAGCATGGGCTTGTCGAAGCCCTCCCAGCGGGCGGAGGAGGCGGTTTCGGGCAGGATCACGCCGACCGGGATACCGCCGGCGGACTCGTTCGTGGTGCCCGTGTCGTCGCCACCGGCCTCGGGTGCTTCCTCGTTCGCGCCACACGCCGAGAGGGCAAGGGTCAGACCCATCCCCGCGGCGAGCAGAGCAAGCCTTGTACTGCGCATCAACTGTCCCTTCACGGTCCTCACGGCAAATGTTGCGGTGCACAACATATGCCGCGAGGGACGGTGAGGGAACCCGCGAACGGGCAAATTCTGACTCGCCTACGACACGTTTCGGCAACGAACAGGTAATCCGCAGATCATCCGCCCGGTGTTCCCGGGGTCGCCCTCAGCGCCGGCTCACCACGAACGCAGGGTCGCGATCCGCTCCTCCAACTGCTCGACCGACGCCATCGCGGTCGGCGGCCCGGCACACACCCGCCGCAGCTCGCTGTGGATCATCCCGTGCGGCTTGCCGGTGCGGTGGTGGTACATCGCCACCAGCGTGTTCAGCTCCTTGCGCAACGCCCCGAGCCGCTCGGCCGTCGTCTGCGACCTCGGCTTGGCCGGCTGCTCGGCCGGCGCGTCCCGTGCCCGCCGGGACCGGTCGCTGACCTGGTCGGCCTGCCGCTGACGCAGCAGCGCCCGCACCTGGTCGGGCTCCAGCAACCCCGGCAGCCCCAGGTACTCCTGCTCCTCGGCCGACCCGGCGAACGCCGCCGTGCCGAACGACGAACCGTCGTAGATCACCTGGTCCAGCTCGGCCGACGCGCCCAACGAGGTGAACGCCTTCTCCTCCTCGCCCGGCTCGTCCTTGGTCCGGTTCGCGTCGGCCAGCAGCTCGTCGTCCCAGCCGTCCTTCTCCCGGTGCGGCTTGCCCAGCACGTGGTCGCGCTGCGCCTCCAGCTGGCTGGCCAGATCCAGCAGCACCGGCACGCTCGGCAGGAACACGCTTGCCGTCTCCCCCGGCCGGCGCGCCCGGACGAACCGGCCGACGGCCTGGGCGAAGAACAGCGGCGTCGACGCGCTGGTCGCGTAGACCCCGACCGCCAGCCGGGGCACGTCGACACCCTCGGACACCATCCGCACCGCGACCAGCCACCGGTCGTCGGACTCGGCGAACTCGGCGATCCGCCCGGAGGCCTTCGGGTCGTCGGAGAGCACCACCACCGGCGGCGACCCGGTGGTGACCTCCAGCAGCCTGGCGTAGGCCTTGGCCGACTCGTGGTCCGAGGCGATCACCAGCCCCCCGGCGTCCGGCACGACCTGACGCAGCTGCTGCAACCGCACGTCGGCGGCGCCGAGCACCGCCGGGATCCACTCGCCCTGCGGGTCCAGCGCGGTCCGCCACGCCCGCGCGGTCTGCTCGGCGGTCATCGGCTCGCCCAGCCGCGCGGTGAACTCCTCGCCGGCGCTGGTCCGCCAGCTCGCCTCACCCGAGTAGGCCAGGAAGATCACCGGCCGGACCACGCCGTCGGCCAGCGCGTCGGCGTAGCCGTAGGTGTGGTCGGCCCGGCTGCGCTGGAACCCGGACTCGTCGGGCTCGTAGTTGACGAACGGGATCGGCGAGTCGTCGCTGCGGAACGGCGTCCCGGTCAGCGCCAGGCGGCGCACGGCCGGCGTGAACGCCTCGCGGATCGCGTCGCCCCAGGACTTGGCGTCGCCGCCGTGGTGGATCTCGTCCAGGATGACCAGCGTCTTGCGGTTCTCCGTGCGCACCCGGTGCAGCATCGGATGCGCCGCGACCTGGGCGTAGGTGACCGCGACACCCCGATAGTCGCTGGAGGTGGCACCGGCCCCGTTGCGGAAGTTCGGGTCGATGGCGATCCCCGCGCCGGCCGCCGCGCCGGCCCACTGGTGCTTGAGGTGCTCGGTCGGGGTCACGATCGTGACCTGCTCGACGATCCGGTCGGCGAGCAGTTCGGCGGCCACCCGCAGACCGAACACGGTCTTGCCGGCGCCGGGCGTCGCCACCGCCAGGAAGTCCTTCGGCCCGCCGGCCAGGTACTTCGTGATCGCCCGGCGCTGCCAGGCGCGCAACGGCCTCGCGGCCGGTCGGTCCTCGGTCCCCTGCACGATCGGCTCGGCTGTCACCGGCTGGTCGCTCCTTCCCCCGGCACGTGATCCGGGCACAACTCTCCGGGAAATCCGGGCAAACCAAAGCCCTCAAGCGAGGAGTCCTGCTCCGTTGAGGGCGTCACGACTCTACCCTCGGGCCTGGCGCACCGCCGGGGTGCGCCACGCTGAAAGGTCGGTCCTGTCAGATGCGCCACGTCCAGCACGATCATCACGATCTTCGGACGCGTCGCGCCGATCATCGTCCGATGGACCATGCTTGAGGCCGAGATGAGCCCGCCACCACAGCAGCCCGACCGCAACGCGGCCCAGCGTACCGGCGCCCTGCTGCGCCGGGGGCCGCTGCGGCTGCTCGGCCGGACCTGGTCCAAGGCGTGGGAGGGCAACCTGTTCTCCGAGGCCGCCGAGGCCGCGTTCTGGCAGATCCTCTCCCTCCCGCCGCTGCTGCTGGGACTGCTCGGCAGCCTCGGGTACGTCGCCAGCTGGTTCGGCGAGGAGGTCATCCGGTCGGTGCACGACGCGATCATCGAATGGTCGCGCACCGCGTTCAGCACCAACGTCGTCGACCAGATCATCCAGCCGACCGTCGACGACATCCTCGAACACGGCCGGGGCGAGATCCTCACGGTCGGCTTCCTGATCTCGTTGTGGGCCGGCTCGTCGGCGATGTCGTCGTTCGTCGACGCGATCACCGTCGCGCACGACCAGTACGGGGTCCGCAACGAGGTGTGGCAGCGGATCTTCGCGCTGCTGCTGTACCTGGCGTCGCTGAGCATCCTGGTGGTCGGCCTGCCGATCCTGGCGATCGGCCCGGACACGCTGCCCAAGCTGTTCCCCGTGGCGTGGCGCGCGGAGATCAGCTTCTGGGTGGACACGTTCTACTACCCGGCTCTCGGGGTGCTGATCGTGCTGGCCCTGGCCACCCTCTACAAGGTGGCCCTGCCGCGCAAGCTGCCCTGGCACCGGGGCCTGCCGGGCGCGATGCTGGCGATGGTCGTGTTCATGCTCTCCAGCATCGGGTTACGGCTCTACATCGGGTGGATCACCACCACCGGCTACACCTACGGCGCGCTGGCCACGCCGATAGCGTTCCTGCTGTTCACGTTCTTCATCGGCCTGGCCATCGTGATCGGCGCGTACTTCAACGCCGCGATCCAGGAGATGTGGCCGGCCAGGATGACCCGCCGTCAGCGCCGCCGCTGGCGCCGGCTGGAGATGGACCGGGCCCGCGACACGCCGCACGACACCCCCCGCGACACACCGGCCCCGCCGCCGCCCGGCAACGGCCAGGCGCCGCAGGCCGACCAGCAGCCCCAGCCGAGGCAGCTCGCGCCCGGCGAGCGGCCACCGCCGCCGCCCCGGGTCGTGAAGGCCTCGCCGACGCGGCGGCCCCGCAAGCACCGCCCGCCCGGACCCGACCAGCGGACCAGCGGGTCCAACGCCCGCGACTAGCGACTACTCGTCGCCGGGCAGGTTCTGGTAGATGCGCTTGCACTCCGGGCAGACCGGCGAGCCGGGCTTGGGCGAGCGGGTGACCGGGAAGACCTCGCCGCACAGGGCGACCACCATCTTGCCGGTGACAGCACTCTCGGTGATCTTGTCCTTGCGGACGTAGTGGAACATCTTCGGGGTGTCGTCACCCGTGGTGTCTGTTCCCTCCGGCCGGGTGTCGACCTCGGGCAGCGTTTGCGTACTCACCCTGCCAATGATGCCGGAAACGGCTCACCGGCCGCGCACCTGCTGGCAGGATGCGCCCATGTTCCAGAAGGTGATGGCCAGCTTCGGCCAGGGCGGCGCCACCGTCGACGCCCGGATACTCGACCGGCACGTGCGCCCCGGCGGCACACTGCGCGGCGAGGTGCTGCTCACCGGCGGGCAGGTCGACCAGGAGGTCGAGTCACTCGGAGTGACCCTGCTCGCGAGGGTCGAACAGGGCGACGGCCCCCAGCCGACCCTCGTCGACCTGCCTTTCCAGAACGTGCATCTCGCGGGGAACGAGCTGGTCAGGGCAGGTGCCCAGATCAAGGTCCCGTTCGAGATGCAGATGCCGTGGGAGACCCCCGTGACCACGGTGTTCGGCAAATACCTCACCGGGATGGCCGTCGGCCTGCAAACCAACCTCGACCTGGCCAAGACCGTGGTCGACCCGCAGGACGTCGACGCCATCCCGATCGAACCGGTACCCGCCCAGCACCGCATCCTCGACGCGCTGAGCCGGCTGGGCTTCCAGTTCCGCTCGGCCAACCTGGTCAAGGAGCGGCTCAACGGGGCCGAGCAGCAGCTGCCGTTCTTCCAGGAGATCAACTTCGCACCGTCGCCGGCGTTCGCGTCGGCGTTCGAGGAGCTGGCGGTCACCTTCCTGGCCCGGCCACGGGACGTGCAGATCGTGCTGGACGCGCACAAGCGGGTCCGGGTGACCAAGGGCGGCGGCCTCAACGGACGCACCCAGTCGATGCTCGGCATGTTCGTCGTCGAGTACGCCGCGCTGGGGCGCACGAACTGGGAGCCGCGGATCGAGGGCTGGCTGCGTGAGGTGGCCAAACCGCGCGGCATCTTCGACTGACCGGGCCGCGGTTATCCTCGGGCGTGGACGACCCGAACGACCGTGAGGCGGAGGTAGACGCGGTGCGCACCCTCGACGAGAGCGAGCACATGCTGGTTGCCGAGGAGGTGGCGACCGCGCTGGCCCAGGGCCGGGCGGTCGTCGCGCTGGAGAGCACGATCCTCGCCCACGGCCTACCGGCCGGCCGCAACCGCAAGGTCGCCACCGCCGTCGAGGACGTGGTGCGCGCGGCCGGCGCGGTCCCGGCGACCATCGCCGTGCTCGACGGCCAGCTGCGCGTCGGCCTGGACGACGCCGCCCTGGACCGGGTGTGCGACCCGGCGTCGGGTCTGGCGAAGCTCTCGGCACGCGACCTCGGCCCGGCGATCGCCCTGCGCCGCGACGGCGCGACCACGATCGCCAGCACCACGCTGATCGCGCACGCCGCCGGGATCGGCGTGTTCGGCACCGGCGGCCTGGGCGGGGTGCACCTGCCAGCCCCCGGCGCCGCGTCGTCCTGGGACGTGTCGGCCGACCTGGACGTGCTGGCCACCACCCCGGTCGCGGTCGTGTGCTCGGGGGTGAAGTCGGTGCTCGACATCGCCGCGACGGTCGAGGTGCTGGAGACCCGCTCGGTGCCCGTGCTCGGCTACCGGACCGACACCTTCCCCGCGTTCTACCGGCGCGAGTCGCGCTTCGAGGTGCCGTGGCGGGTCGACACCCCGGCCTCGGCCGCCGAGGTCATCGCCGCGCACCGGGCCGACGGCCCCGGCTCGGGCGTGCTGGTGGTCAACCCGGTGCCCCACGAGCACGAGCTGGACGCCGACCTGCACGACCGGCTGCTCGCCGAGGGCATGGCCATGGTCGCGGCCGCCGACGTCCGGGGCGGGGACGTCACCCCGCTGCTGCTGGAGCACTTCCACACCGCCAGCGAGGGCGCGTCGCTGGACACCAACGAGGCGCTGGTGCTGGCCAACGTCAGGGTCGCCGCCGAGATCGCCACTCACCTGCCGGCGTAGAGCCGGGCGATCACGTCGTCGATCTCCGGTTCGCGCACCGACAGGTCGCGCAGCGCGACGCTGCCGGCGAGCCGGCCGAGCAGCTCGCCGGCGGTGGTGTCCTCCAGCGCGATGGTGACCCGCAGGCCGTCGGCCTCGACCCGTTCCACCGACGCGCCGGGCAGGACGAGGTCCGCCGGCCACGGCGCGTCGAGGTCGACCACGACGCGCCGCCGCGACCGGTAGGCCGCGTGCAGCTGCGCGACCGTGCCGTCGTGCACGACCCGGCCGTGGTCGATCACCACGAGCCGGCGGCACAGCTTCTCGATGTCGGCGAGGTCGTGGGTGGTGAGCACGACCGTGGTGTCGCCGCGCGCGTCGAGTTCGGCGAGGAAGCCGCGCACGGCCTGCTTGCTGAGCACGTCCAGGCCGATGGTCGGCTCGTCGAGGAACAGCACCTTCGGGCCGTGCAGCAGCGCGGCGGTCAGCTCGCCGCGCATCCGCTGGCCCAGCGAGAGCTGGCGGACCGGGGTGGCGAGGAAGGCGTCGAGGTCGAGCAGTTCGCGACAGCGCCGCAGGCGGGCGGCGTGGTCGGCGGCCGGGACCCGGTAGACGTGGCGCAGCAGGGAGAACGACTCGGACAGCGGCAGGTCCCACCACAGCTGGGAGCGCTGGCCGAACACCACACCGATCCGCAGCGCCAGCGTGGTCCGCTGGGGAACCGGGGTCAGCCCGCAGACCGACACCTGCCCGCCGCTGGGGCTCAGGATCCCGGTCATCATCTTCAGCGTGGTGGACTTGCCGGCGCCGTTCGGTCCGATGTAGCCGAGCAGCTCGCCCTCTGTGACGGTCAGGTCCACACCGTCCACAGCGGACACGACGCGGCGTTGTCTGCGCAGTCGTCCGGTCTTGTGCCAGACGGTGAAGTCCTTGCGCAGCGCGGAGGTCTTGATGACAGCGGTCACGATCCGGTACTCCGGTAGTGGCGGATGCCGGTACGCCAGAACAACGCGGCGACCCCGGCGGCGAACAGGGCGACGAGCGGTGAGCACCAGCGCAGCCAGTCCGGCGCGCCGATCGGGTCCGACCGGCCGAGCAGCGCCAGGGCCGGCAGGTACGCGACGAACGCGAATCCCAGTCCATAGGCGAAAACCCGGCGGAACAGTCCACTGAAGACAGTCATCGGGTAGGAGGTGAAGTCCCGGCCGCCGTAGGTGAAGGCGTTGGCGATCTCACCGGACTCGATCCACCAGAACGCGACCGTCGCCCCGACGACGAAGATCGCGCCGAAGAACACCGTCGCCGACAACGGCGCCAGCACCACCAACACCACCGCCCCCGGCGACCACACCACCGGCGCGACCACCAGAGCCACCACGTACAGCGCCGTCCCCTGGACGACCCGCCCCGCCCGGCGCACCGAGAAGTCCATCGCCACCAGTTGGCCCAGCGCCGAGAGCGGCCGCACCAGCACCGCGTCCAACAGCCCGGTCCGCACGTAGACCCGCAGCCGCTCCACGTTGCCCACGACCAGATCGGCCGCCGGGAACCCGAACGCCGCGATGCCCACGATCATCAGCACCTCGGTCCCACCGAACCCGCCGAGCCGGTCGTTGACGCTGAAGATGACGAACACCGTGACCACGTCCAGCGCGGTCATCAACGTGCTGAACACCAACTCCACCACGAACGACGCGCGGTACTGGGTCTGGCCGCGGACCTGGGCGACCAGCAGCCGGAGGTAGGGCTCAACCACCCTGGATCACCAGCCTGTTCAGCGCCCGCCGCTGCACCACCCGCGCCAGCGCGACCACCACCGCCAGCCACGCCACCTGCCCGGCGACCATCAGTGCCGCCGACCCCCGGCCGACCAGCACGTCCAGCGGCGCCTGCATCAGCGACGGGAACGGCGTGCCGACCCACAGCAGCGTCGCCAGCCAGTCCGGCAGCAGCGTCAGCGGGAAGTACAACCCGCTGGCCGCACCGGACAGCAACGCCCACACCATCGTCACGCCGCGCACGTCCATCAACCAGAACGCCGTCAGCGCCACCAGATGCAGACAGGTCGCGCTGATCAGCACCGCCAGCAGCACCGACACCGCGAACGCCGCGTAGGTCAGCGGGTCGGCCGGCAGGAACAGGTCGAAGGCCAGCATCCCCACCACCACCGGCACGACGAACCGGGTGATGAGCGCGTAGCCGGCGCGGCCCAGGTCGGTGGCCAGCACCATCGCCATCAGGTCGACCGGGCGCAGCAGGTCGGCCACCACGTCCCCCGAGCGCACCCGCTCGGCCAGTTCGGGCGGCGTCCAGAAGTTGACCACCGCCAGCAGGCCCTGCCCGACCCACACGAACGTCGCCAGCTGCGCGCGGTCGTAGCCGCCGGCCTGCCCGGTGACGTCGACCACCGACAGCATGATGTAGCAGCGCATGAAGCCGAACATGGTGTTGGTGAACGCCCCGGCGATGGTCGCCTGCCGGTAGGTCGAGTGCCGGCGGAAGCCCGCTGCGGCGACCACGGCGAGGATCCGGGGCAGCCCACTGGTGCTGGTGTCGCTCACGCGGTTAACCTCGCCCGTCGGAGATCGTTCGAGTTGGTGGTGCGCACGTGAACACAGTGGTCGTGGTCGGGGACGTGGCGGTGGACGTGGTCGCGGCCCATTCCGGACCGGTGGTGCACGGCGGCGACTCGCGGGCGCGGATCGCCCTCACGACCGGCGGTGCCGGCGCGAACACGGCGGCGTGGCTGGCGTGGTGCGGGGCCGAGGTGGCGTTGGTGGCGCGGGTCGGTGAGGACGCGGCGGGTCGGCAGGCACTCGAGGAGCTAACCACCGCCGGGGTGCGTTGCGCATTCACTTTCGACGGCGAGGCCTCGACCTGCTGCGTCGTGGTTCTGGTCGACGACCAGGGTCAGCGCAGCATGCTGCCCGACCGGGGGGCGAGCGCCCGGATGACCCCGGACGACCTCGACCCGGCGCTGCTGGCCGGCGCCGAGCACCTGCACCTGTCGGGTTACGTGCTGCTCGACGAGTCGACGCTCGGCGCGGGGCTGGCGATGCTGGCGGCTGCCAGGGACGCCGGCCTGACCACCTCGGTCGACCCGCAGGCCGCCGCCCTGATCACCGACCCGGCGCGGTTCGTCGAGGAGTTGGCCGGGGTGGACCTGCTGCTGCCCAACCTGGACGAGTTGGCGGCGCTGACCGGTTCGCGCAGCGCCGCGAGCGCGGAGCGGCTGCTGGGGGCCTTCGGTGCGGTCGCGGTGACCACCGGCCCGGCGGGGGCCAGTTGGGTGGACCGCGACGGCACGGTGTCGGTGCCGGCCGCGCCGGGTGCGTGCGTGGACACGACCGGTGCCGGGGACGCGTTCGACGCCGGGCTGTTGAGCGCCTGGCTCGCCGGAAAGTCCACAGAGGACAGCCTGTTGGCCGGTGTGCGCGCGGGAGCGTTGGCCGTGGGGCGTACGGGGGCACAGCCCCCGCGTTAGCCCTCGATGACGGAGCGGCCCTCGCCCTCGATGGCCTTGGCCGGCCGCTGGTAGCGGTTGACCTCCTCGGCCCTGCGCGGCGGACGGTCGTTGGCGATGAGCACCGCGACCCACGGCAGCGGGATCGACAACACCACGAAACCCACGGCCAGCCACCAGGTCTCGTGGAAGATGCCGGCGAGCACCAGACAGGGGAAACGCAACAGCATCATCGTCAGGTACTTGCGTTTGCGCTCGGCGAACTCTTCCTCGTACGAACGCGCCGCCTCGGTAATGAGCACCGGGGTGTCGTCCCGCTCGGATTTCACGACACCACCTCCTGCTACCCATGCTCCCACTCCTCCCAGAGGATTGGGCCATCCGGGTGGAGATGGATCGCTCGACCGGGTCGAGCCGGTATGAAGGTCTCATGACGTTGAGCGGGCTCGACCCCCGACTGGACCAGTTCCGGCAACGCCCGCTCGAAAGTCCGTTGGAACGTCTGCGCTACACCGTCACCGAGGCCAACCTGCTGCGACACCTCGACCCCGCTCCGCAACAGGTGCTCGACGTCGCCGGTGGGACCGGCGTCGAGGCCGTCCGGCTGGCCGCGCTTGGCCACGAGGTGACCGTCCTTGACCCGGCCGGCGCGATGCTCAACCTGGCCATCGAGACCGCCGAGAGCGTCGATGTCGGTGAGCGGCTGCACGTGGTCCAGGCCGGTGCGGCCGACGCGCCCGAGGTCTTCGGCCGGGGCGACTTCGACCTGGTGCTGTGCCACAACCTGCTGCACTACGTGGACGACCCGGCCGAGGTGCTGATGGCCGTGACCGCGCCGCTGCGCGAGGGCGGTCTGCTGTCGCTGCTGGGCCCCAACCCCGACTTCGACCCGCTGCACGCCGTGGTCCGCGACCTGGACCCGGACGAGGCGCTGCGCACGGTGCTCAGTGACCGGCCGGCGCCGGTCGGTGAGCTCGTCACCGCGCTCGCCGAGCTGGGGGTGACCGAGGTCGTGCGCTACGGGGTGCGCTGTGTGTCCGACCTGATCGACCTGGGGCACGCCGAGGACCCCGACTTCCTCGCCGACCTGACCCGGCTGGAGATCACCCTGGCCGACCGGATGCCCCAGCTGCTCACCGCGCGCTACTTCCACCTGGTTGCCCGCGTGTAGGACGCCCCTGCCACCATGATCGCCGTGCGTGCGGTGGCGGCGAGGGTGAGTTCGGCGAGTGTTTCGGTCTCCGGTGAGGTCGTCGGCGCGATCGACGAACCGGGCCTGCTGGTGCTGCTGGGTGTGACCACCACCGACACCGCCGAGCAGGCCGCGACCATGGCCCGCAAGCTCCATGAGCTGCGTGTCCTGCGCGACGAGCAGTCCTGCGCCACCGCCGGCGCACCACTACTCGTAGTCAGCCAGTTCACTCTGTACGGGGACACCCGAAAGGGTCGCCGACCGTCGTGGACGGCAGCCGCCCGGCCCGAGGTGGCCGAGCCCCTGGTCGAGAAGGTCGTCGCCGAGCTGCGCGGGCGCGGGGCGCGGGTGGCGACCGGCCGGTTCGGCGCGATGATGGCCGTCACGTCGGTCAACGACGGCCCGTTCACCGTCATCGTCGAGGTCTGAACCTCGAAAACCCCGCACCGCCACCGACGGTCGGCCCGTATGCTTCTGGGTCCCCACCGAGCCCCCTCGCGCCCTCGGGACGCGTGAGGTGCGGCCACCGACTCAGCACACACGAGGTACCCCCACCGGTGAACCGCACCTTCCAGGTCGACCTTCGCGGCATCGTCGACCTGCTCAGCCACCACCTCTACTCCAGCCCCCGCGTCTACCTGCGGGAACTGATGCAGAACGCCGTCGATGCCACCACCGCCGCCGGTACCGACGGCGCGACCATCGCCGTCGAGGTGGACGGGCGCACGCTCACCATCAGCGACTCGGGCATCGGGCTCACCGAGGCCCAGGTGCACGAGTTCCTGGCGACCATCGGCCGCAGCGCCAAGCGCGACGACCTCGGCTTCGCCCGCCACGAGTTCCTCGGCCAGTTCGGCATCGGTCTGCTCTCGGCGTTCCTGGTCGCCGACGACGTGCGCGTGGTGACCCGCTGCGGCGACGCACCGGCCGTGGCCTGGGTCGGACGCGCGGACGGCACCTACACCGTCGGCCCCGCCCAGCGGGCGAGCGCCGGCACCACCGTCACTCTCACCGCCCGGCCGGGCTGCGAGCAGTGGTTCGCCGTGCCGACCGTCATCGAGCTGGCCCGCCTCTACGGCGGCCTGCTGCCCCACCCGGTCACGGTCAACGGCGAGACCGTCAGCGGTGAACCGCCGTGGCGCGCCGACGGTGCTGATGGCGACCGCACGCCGGGCCAGCGCCGCGCGGACCTCGTCGGCTACGCGCAGGACACCTTCGGCTTCACCCCGTTCGACGTCGTCGAGCTGTCGGTGCCCGAGGCGGGCCTGACCGGGCTGGCGTTCGTGCTGCCCTTCGCCGCGAGCCCGGCCGCGCGCGCCGGCCACCGCGTCTACCTCAAGCGGATGCTGCTGTCCGAGTCGGCCACCGACCTGTTGCCCGACTGGGCGTTCTTCGCCCGCTGCGTGGTCGACTCCGGCGAGCTACGGCCCACCGCCAGCCGGGAGGCCCTGCACGCCGACTCGCTGCTGGACAGCACCCGCGAGGCGCTCGGCGACGCGCTGCGCGGCTGGCTGGTCGACCTGGGCCGCACCGATCCCGCGCGGCTCAACCAGTTCCTCGGCATCCACCACCTCGGCGTCAAGGCCCTCGCGCTGCACGACGACGAGATGCTCCGGCTGGTCGACCAGTGGTGGCCGATGGAGACCAACGTCGGCCAGATGACCCTCGCCGACTTCCGCGCCCGGTACGGCACCGTGCGCTACTCGGCGACCACCGACGACTTCCGCCAGCTCGCCGCCGTCGCCGCCGCGCAGAACCTGCCGCTGGTCAACGGCGGCTACACCTACGACGCGGAGATCATCGAGCGGCTGCCGGCGCTCGACGCCGAGCTGACCGTCGCCCGGCTCGAACCCAGCGACCTGGCCACCCGGTTCGAGGCGCTCGAACCGGCCGCCGAGCTGGCGCTGCGCCCGTTCCTGCTGGCCGCCCAGCGCGGCATGGACCCGTTCGGCTGCGACGTCGTGCTGCGCGCGTTCGAGCCGGCGTCGCTGCCGGTGCTGTTCCTGGTCGACCGGGCCGCCGCGTTCCAGAGCGAACTGCGCGCCACCCGCGAGCGGGCCGACGAGCTGTGGGCCGGGGTGCTCTCGGCGTTCGAGAAGCCGGCCGAGGACCGCCCCCAGCTGGTGCTCAACCACCGCAGCCCGCTGGTGCGCCGCATCTGCCGGCTCACCGAACCCGACCTGGTGCGCCTGGCGGTGGAGTCGCTCTACGGGCAGGCGCTGCTGCTGGGCTACCACCCGATCCGGCCGGCCGACGCCGCGCTGCTGAACCGTTCGTTCCTCGGCCTGCTCGACCAGGCCGTGCCGACCACCGAGGACCTGCCGTGAGCCGCACCGACCGTGAGCTGTGGGACCGGCTCGGCGCCGCCCACCGGATGCCCTACGGGCGCACCAAGACCACCACCGTCGAGGAGATCGTCCGCCACGCCGACGCCCTGGGCGAGGACGAGCTGCGGTTCGCCGCGCGGATGGTCGCGACCAGCGCGTACACCTTCGGCGGCGAGCCGGCCAAGGCGTTCGTCACCTTCGCCTGGTGCCTGGCGGCGTTCGACCGCGAGGGCGGGCGACCCGACGACGAGCAGGAGCTGCTGTGGCAGTTCAAGTGGATGACCAAGCTGACCGACTTCCCGGACATCCCGCTGGCCAGCGCCTACGCCATGCTCGACGACATGGAGCGGCGGTACCGCCTGGGCGGCCACACGCTCAACCCCGTGCACCAGAACCGCGAGGCGGTCGCCCGGCACATCGGTGACCGGGAGACCGCGGCCGAGCAGTACCGGCTGTGGTGCACGGCGCCGCGCGGCAGCCTGTCCGACTGCGCGGCCTGCGAGCCGACCGAGAAGGTGCGCTTCCTGACCTGGAACGGCCGCGACGAGGAGGCGGTGGCGGCCTCGCTGTCGGTGCTGGACGGGTCGCTGGACTGTCTCGAACAGCCGCAGGCGATCCTGACGAGCCTGCTGGTCCCCTACCTGCGCACCGGCCGGCTGGAGGAGGCGGCGGGCGCCCACCGGCGGGCCTACCGCCTGATCCAGGCCAACCGGGGCGAGCTGCGGATGATGGGCGACCACCTGACGTTCTGCGCGCTGACCGGCAACCACGCCCGGGGCCTGGAGCTGGTGGAGCGGCACCTGGGGTGGCTGGCCGAGCCGCCGAGCCCCTACGCCGACCTGTGCTTCAGCGCCGCCGCGGCGCTGGTGCTGCGGTTGGTCACCGACGCCGGCCACGGCGACACCCCGGTCCGGCGCCCGGCGCTGGACGACGCGCCGGCCACGACCCTGCCGGCCAAGCAGCTGCACGACGAGCTGGCGGCGCGGGCCCGTGGCCTGGCCCGGCGGTTCGACGAGCGCAACGGCACCTCGGCGGTCGGCGACCGGATCGAGGCGACGATCGCGGCGGAGCCGCTCGTGGCGCGGCTGCCGCTGTCCGGTCTGGCCCGCCGGGCCGCTGCCCCGGCCCCCGAGCCGGTCGAGGAGCTGCCGGCGTCTCCGGCCGACCTCGTGGCGCTGGCGCGCCGCGAGCGGCTGGCCGGCAACCACGTCGCGGAGGCGGCCGTGTGGCGGCGCTTCGACGAGGTGTGCCCCGATCCCGAGTCGGACCTGCTGGCCCAGCGGCTGAGCGCGCGTGTCCCCGAGGTCGCCCCGGACGAGGCGGGGCGGCTCGTGGAGCGCGTGATCGCGCTGTACGAGGAGCTCGGCGACCCGGTCCAGGTGGCGGTCAACCGGAGTCGGCTCGGCCTGGTGTGGTGTCACCTCGGTCGGGTCGAGGAGGCCGTTGAGCTGGTGGCGGCGACCACCGCCGAGCTGATGACCATCGGCGACGAGCAGCAGCGGGTGCGTGCCCAGCTCTGCCTCGGCGCTGTCCACGAGCTCGCCGGCCGCGACGAACAGGCCCGTGCGGCGTTCACCACGGCGGTGGAGCTGGCGCGGGAGTACGGCGATCCGATGCTGGTCGGCGACGCCCTGTACGCCCTGGCCATGGCAGAGGCCAAGGCCACCCCCGCGCGCACGACGGCGGCGATGGCGCTGCTGCGGCGGGCGGTGACCGCCTACGAGGCCGAGCCGGGCAGCGGCGCGCTGGCCGGGGCACGGATCCTCCTCGGCCGGCTGCACGCCTCCCTCGGCGAGTGGGATGAGGCACGCGCCCAGTTCACGGCGGCCGAGCGGACGACCGACCCGGGGGTCCGCGCGAACGCGCGGACCCTCACCGGTCAGGTCGCGCTGGACCAGGACCGGGCGGACGAGGCGTGTGGGCCACTGGCCGCCGCGGTCGCCGACCTCGCCGCCGCCGGCCGGCCGACCGCGCTCGCCAAGGTGACCTTCGCGGAGGCGAGCCTGGCCGCCGGGCGGCCGGAGGAGGCCGCCGACGCGGTGGAGGAGGCGCTGGCCGAGTTGCCGCCGGAGGCCGTCGAGCCGGGCAAGCACGCCCGGTTCGTCCTGGTTCGGGCCTACCGGGCGTTGGGCCAGCACGAGCAGGCGTTGCCGCTGTGCGCCGAGATCGCCCAGCTGTGCGCGGCCGAGGACAACCAGGCCGGCGCCGGCCAGATGCACGGGATCGCCGGTGAGATCCTCGACGAGCTGAACCGGGACGACGAGGCGGCGGCCGAGTTCGCCGTGGCGGCGGAGCTGTTCGGTGCGGCGGACGAGCCGATCGCCGCGCTGGCGAACCGGCGGCTGGCGGCGTTGTCCTGGCACTGGGCCGCCGAGGAGCAGCGCTGTCTGGACGCGCTGGCCGAGGCGGATGCCATGGCGGCCGAACTGGCAGACCGGCTGACTGCTGACGACGGCCCGGATCTGGCGTGGCAGAAGGCTTTCCTGGACTACGACGCCGCGCGCATCCACGCCAACCTCGGCCGCGCGGCCGACGGGATGGCCCGCGCGTCGGCGGCGGCCGACGGTTTCCGCGCGGTGGGCGGGATCGTGGAGTCCGTGGCCGCCACCATGCTGCGGGCCCGGCTGCTGGCCGACGGCGATCGGGTCGCCGAGGCGCGGGAGCTGCTCACCGCGGCGGCGCGGGAGATCCCGCCGGACGCCCAGGACGCGCGGGAGCGACTGATGGGTTACCTGGAGTCGCTCGACCAGTGACCCCGCCAGCGGGTAACTGTCCGAAGTGACCTGTTCCTGATCGAGTGTCACCCGTTCGTGCATAACCATGCAGTGGGAGCGCCCGCTGTCACAGCCGTGCGCTCCCACCGGTTCTCAGGGAAAGCTCAGGTTTAGTTGAGCAACCGGTGTGGCATGCATGACGTCATCCAGGTTGAGAAGTCGGGAACGAAACGAGCTACACGCACGTTTTCCAGAATGTCCAGCCAACGACGGACCCACGACGGCTCCAGCCGAGTGGTCAGTGCCTGACCCGTGACACCCGGTCGAAGGCTCACCGGACGTCAGGTGCCGGTGTGTGACACAGAGCACACCGACCCACGAACAGGGGGAGGGAGAGCATGACGGTCCCACAACAGCGCGACCCGGAGCCCGGCGAGATCGATCTCGACGCCCAGGGCCCCGCCGCCGACCTGGTCCGCGTCTATCTCAACGGCATTGGCAGGACCGCGCTCCTGACCGCGGCCCAAGAGGTCGAGCTGGCCAAACGCATCGAGGCGGGCGTGTTCGCCCACCACATGCTCGAGTCCAACGCCGCCGACGTCGACGGCGCGAGCACCACCGAACTGCAGGCACTCGTCCGCGACGGACACCGGGCGAAGAACCACCTGCTGGAGGCCAACCTCCGGCTCGTGGTGTCGCTGGCCAAGCGGTACACCGGCCGCGGCATGCCACTGCTCGACCTGATCCAGGAAGGCAACCTGGGCCTCATCCGGGCGGTCGAGAAGTTCGATTACACCAAGGGTTTCAAGTTCTCCACCTACGCGACGTGGTGGATCCGCCAGGCCATCACCCGTGGCATGGCCGACCAGGGCCGCACCATCCGGCTCCCCGTCCACCTCGTCGAGCAGGTCAACAAGCTGGCCAGGATCAAGCGCGACCTGCACCAGCAACTCGGCCGCGAGGCCACCCACGACGAGCTGGCCAAGGAGGTCGGCCTGACCCCGGAGAAGGTCTCCGACCTGCTCGACCACGCCCGCGACCCGGTCAGCCTCGACATGCCGGTCGGCTCGGAGGAGGACGCCCCACTCGGCGACTTCATCGAGGACGGCGAGGCGACCGACGCCGAGAGCGCGGTCATCTCCGGCCTGCTGCACGACGACCTGCGCCGCGTTCTCGCGACGCTGGACGATCGGGAGCAGTCGGTCATCAGGCTGCGCTACGGCCTCGATGACGGACAGCCACACACGCTCGACCAGATCGGCAAGCGGTTCGGCCTCTCGCGCGAGCGGGTGCGTCAGATCGAACGCGAGGTCATGTCGAAGCTGCGCCAGGGTGAGCGAGCGGAGCGCCTCCGCGCGTACGCCAGCTGACCAGGGACGAAAGAGGAACGTAAGCCGCGTCGCGAAGCCAGGCAACCTGTCGCGGCGCGGCTTACGTCTTCCCACGGAGCAGGACCGCCATTGACTTCACCTGCCCCAGACGGCACGGTCGATGCACGAGACTACGCGGTGCGGACTGTCAGCGACGGTGCGTAATCGCTCGCGACGGGAGGTCGGGACGGCCGGGGGCCGCCCCGGCCTTCCGGCTTTCGGGGCTCCGTGGCGTTGCCCACCACGGGGGATTACCCGTTCGGGCCGGGCGGTAACGTCGGGACGATCCCACCACCCGACAAGGGAGTCATCACGGTGACCGCCGCCTCCTTCGACCACGTAGAGCTGCTGCCGCTGGGTCAGGACACCCACACCGAGTACCGCCTGGTCACCCCGGACGGGGTCAGCACCGTCGAGGCGGCCGGACGGACGTTCCTCCAGGTGGCGCCCGAGGCGCTGACGCTGCTGGCCAAGGAGGCCATCCGCGACATCCAGCACCTGCTCCGCTCCTCGCACCTCGCCCAGCTCCGCGCGATCGTCGACGACCCGGAGGCCAGCGGCAACGACCGGTTCGTCGCCATGGACCTGCTGCGCAACGCGTGCATCTCCGCCGGCGGCGTGCTGCCGATGTGCCAGGACACCGGCACCGCGATCGTCATGGGCAAACGCACCGAGAACGTGCTGACCGGCGGCGCGGACGAGGCGGCCATCGCCCGCGGCGTGTTCGACGCCTACCAGGAGCTGAACCTGCGCTACTCGCAGCTCGCGCCGGTCACCTTCTGGGAGGAGCGCAACACCGGCACCAACCTGCCGGCCCAGATCGAGCTGTTCCACAAGGACGGCGACAAGGCCGAGTACGAGTTCCTGTTCATGGCCAAGGGCGGCGGCAGCGCCAACAAGACGTTCCTGTACCAGGAGACCAAGGCGCTGCTCAACCCCACGCGCCTGGCCAGGTTCCTCGACGAGAAGCTGCGCAGCCTCGGCACCGCCGCCTGCCCGCCCTACCACCTGGCGATCGTGGTCGGCGGCACGTCCGCCGAGCACAACCTCAAGGTCGCCAAGCTCGCCTCGGCCCGCTACCTCGACGACCTGCCGAAGGAGGGTTCGCCGCTGGGCAACGCGTTCCGCGACGTCGACCTCGAACAGCAGGTACTGGAGCTGACCAGGCAGTTCGGCATCGGCGCCCAGTTCGGCGGCAAGTACTTCTGCCACGACGTGCGGGTCATCCGGCTCCCCCGCCACGGCGCGTCCTGCCCGGTCGGCATCGCCGTGTCCTGCTCGGCCGACCGCCAGGCCAAGGCGAAGATCACCGCCGAGGGCGTGTTCATCGAGCAGCTGGAACGCGACCCGGCCCAGTACCTGCCGGAGGTCACCGACGACGAGCTGACCGACGAGGTCGTGCACGTCGACCTCAACCAGCCGATGGACCAGATCCGCGCGCTGCTCACGACACTGCCGGTGAAGACGCGGCTGTCGCTGTCCGGGCCGCTGGTGGTGGCCAGGGACATCGCCCACGCCAAGATCAAGGAGCGGCTGGACGCGGGCGAGCCGATGCCCGACTACCTGCGCGACCACCCCGTCTACTACGCCGGCCCGGCCAAGACCCCCGACGGGTACGCGTCGGGTTCGTTCGGCCCGACGACCGCCGGCCGGATGGACTCCTACGTCGAGCAGTTCCAGGCGGCCGGCGGCTCACAGGTGATGCTGGCCAAGGGCAACCGTTCCCGCCAGGTCACCGAGGCCTGCCAGAACCACGGCGGGTTCTACCTGGGGTCGATCGGTGGCCCGGCGGCGCGGCTGGCCCAGGACTGCATCAAGCGGGTGGAGGTCCTGGAGTACCCGGAGCTGGGGATGGAAGCGGTCTGGAAGATCGAGGTGGTCGACTTCCCGGCGTTCGTCGTGGTGGACGACAAGGGCAACGACTTCTTCGCCGGCACGTCCCAGCCGACCCTGCAGATCGCCTTCCGCCGCTGAGTCACCGCCGTTCAGCGACCGCCGTCGAGGACGACCGTGCGGTCGCCCAGCGGCGCGTCGAGGGCGACGGTGACCGGGCGGGGGGTCATGACGGTGGTGCACATGCGGCCGTCGGCCGGCCCGCCCTGCGGCTGGTCGAGCGGGCGCAGCTCGATCCGCACCTCGGTCTCGGTCTCGCCGGTGAGGCTGGCCTCCGCGCCGCCGCAGCCGCTGGTGGCCATGGCGAAGGTCTGCAGGGCACGGCCGTCGTCGAACGACCAGACCAGGCCACGGTGGTCGTAGTACTCGGGCACGGCGCTCGCGTCGACCTGGGCGGCGGGCACCTGGGTGACGCCGGGCGGCACGACGGGTTCCTGGTTCTCGATGCTGACCGGCGGTGCGGGAGCGGCCGGGTTCGTGCTGGGCGGCGGCTCGTCGAGCTTGGTGCTCGGCGGCGTGGGCGTGAGGCTGGGCTCGGTGGTGGCCGGCGCGGACTCGACGGACGTCTGGTCGGTGGGCTGGTCGGTGGCCTGGCCGCCGTCGTCGCTCTGGCCGCACCCGGCGAGCCCGATGAGTGTCGCTGCGGTCACGCTCGCGATCAGTAATGCCCTCATGGTCGATGGACGGTAGCGGGCGGGCGCGAGGTTGCATGGGAGGTGGTGTCCGGCCGTGCGGGGGCGTGGGGGCAGACACGGCCGGACACCTCGGGACGCGTCAGCTCTTGCGTTGTTCGTTGGTCAGGACGACGGTCCGCTGGTCGAGCGGCTGGTCGAGTTCGGTGGTGACCTTCGGGTACCGCAGGTCCATCGTGCACGGTGCCGGATCACTGGGCACCGTCTCCACCATCGTCACCGCGACCCGGGCGGAGTCCTGCGACGACACCTCGACACTGGCCTTGCCGCAACCGCCTTCCTGGGTGACGACGCCCAGCGTGCGGCCGTCGTCCTCGGTCCAGACCATCACCGGGTAGCCCTTGGGCAGGGCGGTGGCGTCGATCTGCTGGGGAGCGACCCGCTCACCGCCGGCGGGCGGTGTGCGCGCGGGCTGGCGGGCCGGCTCGGTGTCGGCCGGCGCCGTCGTGGTCGGGGTGGGAGGAGGGGTGGTCGGGTTCTCCTGCTGGTTGGCGCAGGCTGCCGTCAGTAAGAGCAGGACACCGGCGCCAACAACGGTTCCTAGGCGTCTCATGCTCTCAGGACGAACCGCCGGCGCCGGCGCGTTGCACAGCGCCGCACAAACCCTACTTTCGTAGGTCGTCGAAGGACAGCGACCGAAGCCGCCGAGGCCCGGTGTCCGGCCGGGAGGGTGACAGTCCGACCCGAACCCGCCCACGCAACACCGCGACCCCGTCCGGGGAAGCGAGGATCGGCTCCAACGTGAGCCACCGAACCGCCGGCACATCCTCAGCCAACGCGGCGACCCTGACCAGGAGATCGGTCAGGGCGTCGAGATCAACCGGCTCACTCCCCCGGTACCCGGTGAGCAGCGGGGAGGCGCGCGGCGCCCGCACCAACCGGGCGGCGTCCACATCGGTCAACGGCAGGGCGCGATAAGCCCGGTCCCCCACGAGATCACTGACCACCCCCGAAAGCCCGAACGAGATCAACGTCCCGAACGAGGGATCGTCCTGAACCCCGATGGCGCACCCGGTCCCCCGCCTGGCCATCCGCTGCACGTACACGGAGCCCACCCCGGAAAGCTCGGTCAACTCGGCATAAGCGGCCCGCACAGAGTCCTCAGTGGACAGATCCAGCCGAACCCCGACAAGATCGGGCCGCCGCCAGAACCGCTCCCCGATCGCCTTCACCACAACCGGAAACCCCAACCCCACACTGGCCGCGACAGCATCATCCGCACTGTGCGCCGCCCGAAAGGCGACAACGTCAATCCCGTAACACCCCAGGAGAGCAACCGTGCGCTCATCATCCAGCTCAACCTGACCACCCCCCGGCCCGCCGCCGGCTCCCCCCACCAGACCATCCCCCCAGTCGCTGCCCGACTGGTTCTGACCACCACCCTCCACCGACCCGCCAGCAGGACCGCCCACCGAGCGATCCACAGGACCACTCACCCCAGCACTCCCCCAACCACCCACACGACCGGCCGCCACACCACCCACCGAACCGCCCGTGTGGTCGCCAACAGAACCCGCGGCCGAACCGCCCACCGAACCCTCCGCAGGGCCACTCACCCCAGCACTCCCCGAACCACCAGCGGTCGTCCCGCTCGCCGAGGCGCCCACCGCGCCCGCCGGACGGTCCACCGAGTCACCCGCCGCATCACCCGCTGAGTGATCCGAGGGGTCGCCCCCGTCAGTACTTGCCGGATCGTCCGCCGCGCCGCCCCCAGAGCCATCCGCCGACCCATCCACTGGTACGCCGGCGAGACCAGTCGCCACATCGCCCGCCAGACCGCCTGCGCGACCACCCGCAGAATCGTCCGGCGAGCGGTCCGCAGCGTCACTTCCGCGACCGTCCGCTGGTGCGCCGGCTGGACCAGTCGCCACATCGCCACCCTGACCGCCTGCGCGACCACCCGCGGGATCGTCCGGCGAGCGGTCCACAGGGTCACTTCCGCGACCGTCCGCCGCGTCGGACAGGGCGGCGGTGGCGATGGCGCGGGCACGGTCGGTGTCCGGGTTCTGCGGGCGGGCCAGCTCACCCTGTGGCGCGGCCCGCCACCGGGCGTAACGGGTGGCGCGCGCGAGCGCGAACACCGCCCGCTCCGGGCTCGGGTAGCTCGGGATGGAACCGCGCCCCGGCGCACCGCCCGGCCCGGGAACGGCCAGTTCGGCCGGGATGCCCTCGGTGGCCAGGAACGTCGAGACGATCGGCTTGCGCTCGTCCAGTTCGGCGACCGCGTCGCGCAGGGCCCTGGCGTAGGCCGCGCCCGGCGTCGTCAGCGGCGGCACGAACACGACGACCAGCGCGTCGACCTCGGGCCGGCGCAGGGCGTCGCGGACGGCGTCGGCGAGGGCGTCCGGTCCGGCGGCGGCGCCGACGTCGACGGGGGACCCGGCGAGTTCGAGGTCGCGGGAGAGCGCGGCGTCGGCGGCCAGCACACCGATCGCCGAGGAGTTGCCGACGATGGCGACCCGCCCGCCGCTCGGCAGCGGCTGGTGGGCCAGCAGCAGCGCGGTGTCGAAGAGCTGGGCGAGCGAGTCGACCCGGATCACGCCGGCCTGCTCGAACAGCGCCGCGACGCTGGCCTCGTCGACCGGCACCGAGTTCGCCGCCAGCGCCGGCAACACGGCGTTGCGCCCGGACCGCACGGCGACGATCGGCTTCACCCGCCCCAGCCGGCGCGCCAGCCTGGCGAACTTGCGCGGGTTACCGAACGATTCCAGGTAGAGCAGCACGACGTCAGTGGCCGGGTCGGTCTCCCAGTACTGGAGCAGGTCGTTGCCAGACACGTCGGCACGGTTGCCAGCGGAGACGAACGTCGACAGCCCGAGCCCTCGGGAAGCCGCGTCGGCGAGGATGGCCGTGCCGAGCGCCCCCGACTGACAGAAGAAGCCAGTACGCCCCTGACCAGGCAGAACAGGGGCGAGCGTGGCGTTGAGCCGCACCGACGGATCGGTGTTGACCACGCCCAGCGCGTTCGGGCCGACGACCCGCATGCCGTGCGCCCGGGCCTCGGTGGCCAGGCGCCGCTCGGCGCCCTGACCGTCCGGCCCGGTCTCGCCGAACCCCGAGGAGATGACGACCAGCGCCTTGACGCCCTTGTCCAGGCAGGCGTCCATGACCTCGTCGATCCCGGCGGCCGGCACGGCGACCACCGCGAGGTCCACCGGGCCGGGAATGTCCAGCACACTCGGATAGGCCCGCACACCGCGCACCGACGGCCGCTCCGCGTTGACCGGGTAGACCGGCCCGGTGAAGTCGGCGCGCAGCAGGTTGCCCAGGACGGCGTAGCCGATCTTCTCCCGGTCGGCCGAGGCGCCGATGAGCGCGACCGAACGCGGGTGAAGCAGGTTGTGCACGCTGCGTGCCTCGGCGGCCTGCTCCCGCGCCCAGGCGACCGCGACCGACTCCTCGGTGGGGTCGATGGCGAACTCGAGGTGGAACACGCCTTCTTCCATGGCCCGCGCGACCTGGTAGCCGGCGGCCCGGAAAACGCCCAGCATGGCGGAGTTCTCGGCGAGCACCTCGGCGACGAACGTGCGGATACCGCTTTCCCGGCCGGCGGCGGCGAGGTGTTCGAGCAGGATCGGCCCGAGCCCCCGGTGCTGGTGGGCGTCCTCCACCACGAACGCCACCTCGGCCGACGGCCGCTCCCCGAGCCGCTCGTACCGCGCGACCGCGACGATGTCGTCCCCGAGCAGCGCGACGAACGCGACCCGGTCGTGGTGGTCGACGGTGGTGAACCGTTCCAGGTCGCGCTGCGGGATCCTCGGGTAGGCGCCGAAGTAGCGCAGGTAGCGGGTGCGCTGGGACAGGCGCCCGTGGAAGGCGACCAACGCGTCGGCGTCGGTCGGCACGATGGGTCTCAAGTGGACGGTACCGCCGTCGGACAGCACCACGTCCGCCTCCCAGCGCCTGGGGTAGTCGAACGGGTCCATGACCGTCTCCTCAGTCCCGAGGGTCGGCGGGATCCAGGCCGTGCAGCGGGAACACGGCATGCCTGGTGTCCCGAATGCTCCGGTCCACGGCGAGTTCCACGGTGCCGTCCCACGGCTCGTGGTCGGTACCGCGGCCCTCCCCCATGGTGGCCGGGAGTTCGGCGGTCGGCGCGATCCGTTCGATGAGGTCGGTCCACTCGCGAGGCAGCGGGGTCGACGGGTCGACGTCCCGGTCGAGCATCGTGGCGATCAGGTGGGTCCACGACCGGGGCACGACCCGGATGAGCTGGTACCCGCCTCCGCCGGCGGCGAGCCACCGACCACCGGCGTAGCGCTCGGCGAGGTCCCGCACGGTCTGGTAGATGCGCCGGTGCCCGTCCACCGAGAGCGACAGGGACGCGAGCGGATCCTCGTCGTGGGTGTCCACTCCGCACTGGCTGACCAGCAGCTGCGGCTGGAAGGCGTTGAGCAGCGAGGGAACGACCGCGTGGAAGGCCCGAAACCACGCCCGGTCATCGGTCAACGGCGGCAGCGCGACGTTGACCGAGGTCCCCTCGGCCCCGTCGCTCCCGATCTCGTCGGCGAACCCGGTACCGGGGAACAGCGTCAGCGGGTTCTGGTGAAGGGAGATCGTGAGCACCCGGGGATCGTCGTAGAAGGCGGCCTGCACCCCGTCCCCGTGATGGACGTCGGTGTCGACGTAGGCGATCCGCTCGAATCCGTGGTCGAGCAGCCAGGAGATCGCGACGGCCGTGTCGTTGTAGACACAGAACCCGGCCGCCCGGCTCCGCATGGCGTGATGCAGTCCCCCCGCGATGCTCACCGCCCGTTTGGTGGCGCCGGACGCGATCTGCCGGGCGGCCATCAGGGAACTCCCGACCACCATGGCCGAGGCCTCGTGCATGCGGTCGAAGATCGGGTTGTCGGTGGTTCCCAGCCCGTGTCCGACGTCCCACCCGGCCATCGGCGCCTCCCGCACCGCGGCGATGTAGGCCGCGTCGTGGATCCGCCGAATCTCCTCCTCCGGTGCGGACTCGGGCACCAACAGCTCGACCCCGTCCAGCACCCCCAACGCCGAAGCCAACCGAACGGTCAACTCCAACCGGATGGGGTTTAAAGGGTGCTCACCGCCCAGGTCGTACCCGAGCAACGCCGAATCCCACACAACCGCCGCCGGCAAACCCATGCGATCACCCTAACCTCGCCACCCCCACCCGGCCGATCCCCAACTCACCGGCACCACCGCACCCACGAGAAGTGGACCGGCGGCGCACGCGTCACGCCGCGACGGGCCAAGGGGTGCCCGCCGCCGGGACCGCGATCACGACCGGGTTCGGCTCCGGGGCCGGACCACACGCCCCAACCGGCTGTTGGCTCAGCCTGGTTCCTGGCCGGTGGCGGCGGGCCGGTCGCGGTCGGCACTCCACTGGGACCACGAGCCGACGTAGAGGCCCGCGGGCGCGTCCGGCCCGGTGACCCCGGCGACCTCCAGTGCCAGGACCACCGAGGCGGCGGTGACTCCCGACCCGCAGTACGCGCCGACCCGCGTCCCGCCCGCCTCGGGAACGCCGAGCCCGGCGAACCGGCCGGCGAGTTCCCGGGGGGAACGCCACCGGCCGTCGTCGCCGGTGTGGCCGGAGAACGGGGCGTTGCGCGCGCCGGGGATGTGACCGGCACGCGGGTCGATCGGCTCGGTGTCGCCCCGGTAGCGCTCCGGGGCGCGGGCGTCCAGCAGGACACCGTGCCGCGCCAGGTCGGCGGCCTCGTCCGCGTCGAGCACGGGCATGCCGCCGGACCGGACGGTGATGTCGCCCGGTTCGGGGGTCGGTACCTCGGTCGTGAGCGGCAGGCCCTCGGCCACCCAGGCCGCGAACCCGCCGTCGAGCACGCTGACCTGCCGGTGTCCCGCCCAGCGCAACAGCCACCACGCCCGCGCCGCGACCGACCCGTTGTCCGTGTCGTAGACCACGACCGGCCGGTCCGACCGCACGCCGGCCGCCCGCAACGCCCCCTGCAGCACGTCCAGGCCGGGCAGCGGGTGGCGTCCACCGGCCCCCGGGGGCCCGGCGAGGTCGACGTCCAGGTCGAGGTGGACCGCGCCCGGGAGGTGTCCCCGGTCATAGTCCTCCCGACCAGGAGGACCACCGAGTCGCCACCGCACGTCCAGCACGACGGGCGACCGTCGGCCGGCCGGTACCCCGGACGACGTCGTCGACGACGTCGACGACGGGGGCGACGACGGGGCGGGCGGTGGGGACGCGGAGAGTGACGCGGAGAGTTCGGCACACGACACGAGCGGTGAGATCACGGCGCCATTGTGGTCGACCGCCACCGGGACAGCGCCTGTTCCTGTGGCCGTGGGATGCTCCTTTCAGCCTTTCGGGTCAGTGCGTTGCGACACCCATGACGGATGACGCGCGGGCACTTCACCCTGTGCGACCGCGCGAATGCTCCAACCGGGCGAACGACTAGTATGGATACCGGACGAAGGGGATTGGCGTGAACGAGCTCATCGACACCACGGAGATGTACCTCAAGACCATCTACGAGCTTGAGGAGGAGGGTGTCGTCCCGCTGCGCGCCAGGATCGCCGAACGTCTTGGACAGAGTGGCCCCACGGTCAGCCAGACGGTCGGCCGGATGGAACGCGACGGGCTCGTCATCGTCTCCAGCGACCGGCATCTGGAACTCACCGACCACGGCCGCGCCCTCGCCGTCACCGTCATGCGCAAGCACCGCCTCGCCGAGCGGTTGCTCGTCGACGTGATCGGTCTGGAGTGGGAGCACGTCCACAGCGAGGCCTGCCGCTGGGAGCACGTGATGAGCGAGGCCGTGGAGCGCAAGTTGGTGAAGCTCCTCGGCCACCCGACCACGTCCCCCTACGGCAACCCCATCCCCGGCCTGGACAAGCTCGGTGAGGGCGAGCCGGCACCCCCGGTCGAGGCCGGCCTCGTCCGGGTCGACGACGTCGCCCGCCGCGGCGGCGGCAAGGTCGAGATCCGCCGCATCGCCGAGCACGTCCAGCTCGACCCCGATCTGATGGCCGAGCTCAAGACCGTCGGTGTCGTCCCCGGCCAGACCATCCAGGTCGGACCGTCCAAGGGCGACGGCAACACCATCGAGGTCAGCAACGAGCACGCCACGGCGCAGGTCGCACCCAGCGTGCTGCACGCCGTGCTCGCACGCGCCAAGTGACGGGCGACCACGGGCGGGAGCGCGCCCACGGGTGGGCCGAGTGACCGGGTCCGCGCGAGCCGGTGGTGTGCCGACCCGCGCGGCGTCCGAGTTCGCCAGGGTTCACGGGCACGCCCCCACCGGTGTGTGGTCCGCACCGGGGCGGGTGAACCTGATCGGCGAGCACACGGACTACAACGACGGGTTCGTGCTGCCGTTCGCGTTGCCGTTCCGGATCGCGGTGGCCGCGCGGGCCCGCACCGACGGCCTGCTGGCGATCACCACGGTCGGTGACGACGGCCGGCCGCAACGAGCGGAGCCGGTGCCGGTCGAGTCGCTGGAGCCGGGCCGGGTGACCGGGTGGGCCGCGTACCCGTCCGGGGTGAGTTGGGTGTTGCGTCACGAGGGTTTCCCTTCTGGTGCTGATCTGCTCATCGCCGGCGACGTGCCGGCCGGGGCTGGACTGTCCTCCTCCCACGCACTGCAGTGCGCGACCGCGTTGGCGCTGCTCGGCCTGGCCGGGGTCGAGCTGGACCACCAGGGCGCGCCGAGCCGGTCCCAGGTGGCCGCCTGGGTCCAGCGGTCGGAGAACGACTTCGTCGGCGTCCCGACCGGCCTGCTGGACCAGACGGCTTCGTTGTGCTGCGTCGAGTCGCACGTGCTGTTCCTCGACGTCCGCTCCGGGGGGATGGAGCAGGTGCCCTTCGATGCCGCGGCAGCCGGTTTCGACGTGCTGGTGATCGACACCAAGGCACGGCACTCCCACAGCGACTCCGGCTACCGCGAACGCCGCGCCGGCTGTGAACGTGCCGCCGCGCTGCTCGGGGTGCGCGCGCTGCGCGACGTCTCGCTCAGCGGCGCCCCGAACGGGTCGGCTGACACGTCCCCGGCCGGCACCGGCACGCCCGTCCTCGACGACGCGCTGGCCGCGCTGCCCGAGGAACTCCGTCCGCTGGTCCGGCACGTGGTGACCGAGAACGACCGGGTGGAGCACACAGTCGAGTTGCTGCGCGCCGGTCGGCTCGCCGAGATCGGCGAGCTGCTCACCGCGTCGCACGAGAGCCTGCGCGACGACTACCAGGTGTCCTGCCTCGAACTGGACGTCGCCGTGGACGTCTCGCTCGCGGCCGGAGCCCTGGGTGCCAGGATGACCGGTGGTGGGTTCGGTGGCTCCGCGATCGCCCTGGTGCCCCACACGGAGCGGGACACGGTCGGGGACAAGGTGATCGCGGCGTTCGCCGAACGTTCACTACCGGCGCCCGGCCTGTTCACGGCGGTGCCCTCGGCGGGGGCCGGCCGCGACATCTGATCGACGAAGCGAACGGGCGGGCGCTGGCCCGCGAACCAGAGGAAGCGAGGACCGCGGTGAAGCTGCTCGTGACGGGCGGGGCCGGATATGTCGGGAGTGTCTGCGCGACGCGGCTGCTCGAATCCGGCCACGAGGTCGTCGTACTCGACGACCTGAGCACCGGACACGCGGACGCGGTGCCCGACGGTTGCCGGTTCGTCCAGGCGGACCTGGCCGACGCCGCCGCCGACCTGCTCGCCGAGGGCTTCGACGGCGTGCTGCACTTCGCGGCCAAGTCGCTGGTGGCCGAGTCGATGCAGGATCCGGCGAAGTACTGGTCGGGCAACGTGCTCACCTCACTGCGTCTGCTGGAAGCGGTCCGGCACGCCGGCACTCCCCGGTTGGTCTTCTCCTCCACCGCCGCGGTGTACGGCCAGCCGGAGCAGGTGCCGATCCCGGAGAGCGCGCCCACTCGCCCGACCAACACCTATGGCGCCTCCAAGCTGGCCATCGATCATGCGATCACCTCCTATGCCACCGCGTACGGCCTGTCCGCGGTGAGTTTGCGGTACTTCAACGTCGCCGGTGCCTACGGCGGCTTCGGGGAGCGGCACGCCACCGAGACACACCTGATCCCGCTGGTGTTGCAGGTGGCTCTCGGGCAGCGCGAGGCGATCCACGTGTACGGCGAGGACTACCCGACCGCCGACGGCACGTGCATCCGCGACTACATCCACGTCGGGGATCTCGCCGACGCGCACCTGCTGGCCCTGGAGCACGCCAAGCCGGGCTCGCACCAGATCTACAACCTGGGCAGCGGCACCGGTTTCTCCGTGCGCCAGGTCATCGAGGCCTGCCGGTCGGTAACCGGCCACCCCATTCCCCAGGAGGTGAAGGGCCGCCGTCCGGGCGATCCCGCCTCGCTGGTCGCGTCGAGCGAGCTCGCCCAGGCCGATCTCGGCTGGAAGCCGCGACACACCGACCTTGAGGGGATCGTGCGCGACGCGTGGGAGTTCGCGCGCGCCCGCGCCACCGCCTGACCGGCCCTGCCGCGTGCGGTCGTCGAGTCCTCATCGGACTCACACCTCCTCTCGGCTGTCGTTGGACGCCATGCCGGCACTGGTCTCGACCATGCCCAGGACCTCGTCGGGCGGGGTGCCCCGGTCGATGCAGGTGCGCAGCAGCAACGCGAGGCGCAGGTCCGGCTCGGAGTCCAGGGCGATCTCCAACGCCATGCTGGCGAGCACCGCCGAACCCCTCAGATAGGCGCACAGTCCCAACAGCGTGGCCGGAACGGCACGTTCCGGAGTGGGCACTGTTCTGGTGAGGACGGTCCACAGTCGCTCCGCACCGGACGGGTTGCCGGTGACGCACAGGGTCAGGCAGTGATCGCGTACCTGTTGGTTGCTCAGCGCGATGGACAGGCGCGCGATCTGCTCGTCGTCCAGCTCGGGCAGGGCCGGATGACTCGCCGCGAACTCGACGGTGGCCGTCACCTCCGCCCGCAGCGACGAGGCGTCCTCGTCCATGCCCTCGGCGTAGGCGGCCAGTAGCTGCGCGCGGTGCGCCACCCGGTCCTCGTCGTCCGGGGCGAGCACGTCGCGCATCTCGTCGCGACTGGCGAAGGTGACCATGCCTTCGACCGCGTGGACGGCGGCGATGGTGGAGGTTCCCGGGTCGTGTATTCGTCCGGCGCAGTCATCGCACTGGTAGCACCACCAGATTCCGCCGAGCTCGATCGAGGGCACCCAGGCCGCGTGCGTGAGCCGGACGTCGAGGTGGGCGAACTTCTCGGTCACCATGTCGATGAGTTCGCTGTGCGGCAGGTCGGGCGGATCGGCGTTGCCACCGCAGACGACCACGATCGTCGCCGAGACGACGTCGTTGCGTGCCATGACGTTGCCCAGTTGGTCGACGAGTTCGCGGCGGTCGTCGTTGTCGTCGGGGAGGTCGACGCGAATGGTCGGGCCCAGGAAAGGGCCGCCCTGTCTGGTGAAGGTGGACAGGACGAGCGAGTGATCCGGGACGAAGCCGAGCATGCCGGGAAGACCGGCGATCAGTTCGCCGAGTTCGTCGATGTGGGCTTCGGAAGGAATGAGCGGGGAAGCGGGTGGCGTTGTCATGCCTCCACCCTGCGTGAGAAACAACGGTGTGGCACGGACCAGATCGCGATCTGTGGACAACCAGAGTCGGTGTGGACAACTGCCCCGTGAAACGGCCTTCGAAAACGGAACTGTCGGTGGGTTGAGCTATCCTGTCGCGCCGCGCGCGAGCGATGTTCGGGGAGCCGCCACCGGAAGAACTACCTGTGGACAACCGTTCGGGCATTACCGAAGTTCTGGGGCACGATGTCCCCATGAAGGAATTCGTCTCAGCGCTGCCCAAGACCGAGCTGCATGTGCACCTCATCGGCTCGGCGTCCGCCGACACCGTCCTGGAGCTGGCCAGGCGGCACCCGGACATCGGTGTGCCCACCGAACGGGACGCGCTGCACTCCTTCTACGAGTTCACCGACTTCGCGCACTTCATCGAGGTCTACGTCCAGGTCAACCGGCTGGTGACCGAGGCGACGGACGTGACGGCGCTGGTCGACGGGCTCGCCACGGACCTCGCCGGCAACGGTGTGCGCTACGCCGAGGTCACGGTCACTCCGTCCGCTCATCTGCTGATGGGCCTCGACCCGGTGGAGCTGGCCGAGGCGCTGACCGTGGGCAGGACGCTCGCCCGGCAGCGGCACGGGGTCGAGGTGGCGTGGGTGTTCGACATCGCCGGGTCTCTCGGTTACCGGCAGGGCATCGCCACCGCCGAGTGGGTGCTGGCCCACCGGCCGGCGGGCACTGTCGGGTTCGGACTCGGCGGCAACGAGGTCGGTGTTCCCCGGTCCAAGTACAGCGATCCGTTCCGCATGGCGCGCGAGGGCGGGTTGCACCTCGTACCGCACGCCGGGGAGACCACCGGCCCGGAGACGATCTGGTCGGCGCTGCGCGACCTGCACGCCGAACGGATCGGCCATGGCACCAGTGCCGCCGACGACCCGGAGTTGCTGGCGCACCTGGCCGGTGAGGGCATCGCGGTGGAGGTCTGTCCCAGCTCCAACATCCGCACCAGGGCCGTCCGCTCGCTCGCCGAGCACCCGTTACCGAGGCTGCTCGACGCCGGTGTCCCGGTCACGCTCGCCACCGACGACCCGGGCATGTTCCACACCGACCTCAACTCCGAGTACCTGCTGTGCCATGAACACTTCGGCCTCGGCCGGTCCGAGCTGGCGGACCTGGCACGGGCCGGCGTGCACGCGGCGTTCTGCTCGTCGGAGCTGAAGTCGGCGCTGCTCGGCGACATCGCTGCGGTCGAACGCGGAGAGGAGGGCCGTACCGAGGCACATCACCGGTAGGCCCCATCGAACAGAAAGGTGACAGCAAAGGAGAAACACAACGAATCGAGATACGTCCCCCGGCGTGCGGAAGCCACGTCAGGTCGTGGGTGTCGACCACCACGTCGCCGACGTGGCGGGTCAGATGAGCCCGGCGAGCTTGTACGCGATCAACGAACCGGCGACGGCGACGTTGAGGCTGAGCCCGGTGCCGATCATCGGGATCTCGACGGCGCGGTCGAGCAGGGCGGTGGCTTCGGTCGGGATGCCGTCGCTCTCGTGGCCGAGCACGACGACCGTGCGTCGACGCGCGGGGGCCAGGTCGGCGAGCGGGATGGCCTCGTCGGCCAGCTCGACCCCGATGACGTCGCTGCCGGCGCGGCGTTGGGCGGCGAGCCAGCCGAGGGGGTTGTTGACCCAGTGCACGCACGACGGGCGACGCAACGTGTTGCCCCGGTCCAGCGCGTCCCGGATCCACGGCCTGACCGGGACGGCGAGACAGGCACCCACCGCGTCGCAGGTACGCAGCAGGGTGCCGAGGTTGACGCCGTGTTTCGGCCACAACGGAGCAAGGAGGAGGTGATCCCAACAGGAATGAGCACGCCTGCGACGGCGGCCACGTAGTTCGGCCCTCGTGCGCACCCACATCGGCCCGGCGCTCATCGGGCGCCCTGGCAGGTCCTTTCGGTCATGGTGAGAGGCGTTTCGCGGCACGCCCGAGCCATCGACGACGATCTCGCGGGTTGAACCGAGGATACCGCGCGTCGCACGCCGGTGGGGCTGGTCAGCGGCCGCCGACGACGGCCTCGGGGCGGTCCCGCCTGCTGTGCAGGTCCCAGAAGACATCGGCGATGTCATCCGGGTCGAGCATCTCGAACCGCAGTTCGTCCGGGGTGAAGTCACCGAACTGGGTGGCGCCGGCGGAGCTGGCCAGCAGTGCTTCCACCGCGCTACGGCGGATGAGCCCGCCGATCGGCACGACACCGACATACACACCGTCACCGGCGACGGCCGCGTTGAGGTTGTGGAGGTAGTTGCGCATGCCGGCCAGGGCGATGCCGACGTTCGCCAGTTGGGGCGTCGGTTCGATGGCACTGGAGCCCGAGGCGAACAGCAGCGAGCCGTGGCCGCGTTCGCGCATACCCGGCAGCAGGAGTCCGGTCAGGGCGATCGGCGCGAGCAGCAGCAGGTCGAGCTGGTGGGGCAGGGCGTCGCCGTCAACGTCGAAGATGCCGACGGGCGGGTGGTCGAGGCCGTTCGGGCTGTACACGGCGACGTCGATGTGTCCGAAGTGCGCGGTGATCGCCTCGACGGCGGCCACGAGTTGGGCGCGGTCGAGCAGGTCGGCGGTGAACGTGGCGGTCTCCACGCCGGGCAGGCCGGCCACAAGCGCGTCGAGGTTCTCCTGGCTTCTGGCGACGAGGGCGACCCGGTGTCCTTCGGCGGCGAAGCGGCGGGCGACGGACAGGCCAAGCGCTGGGCCAGCGCCGAAGACGGCGACGGTCTTCACAGGTGATGCTCCAATAACTTGAGTATGTCCTCAACTTCCGTCGTCACCGTAGCACCAACTTGAGAACGCCCTCAAGTTTAGGTTGAGGGCGTTCTCAAGTTCTAGGATTGGGGTGTGTCCACGACCGACCGACCGCTGCGCCGGGACGCCCAGCGCAACCGAGACCTGCTGGTCGCCGCGGCCCGGCGGCTGTACGCGACACGGGGACTGGATGTGCCGCTGGAGGACGTCGCACGGGAGGCCGGGGTCAGCATCGGCACGTTGTACAACCGTTTCCCCACGCGGGGGTCGCTGGTCGACGCCGCGCTGGCGTCGAAGGTCGCGTCGGCGGTCGAGTTCGCCGAACAGGCGGTGGCGACGGAGGACTCCTGGGCTGGTTTCGTGTGGTTTCTCGAGCGCACGTGTGAGTTGCAGGCGTCCGATCGCGGCTACAACGACCTGTGCGCGAGCCAACTCGACGACGCCGTCGAGGTCACCGCGCTCAAGGAGCGGGGAGCCGGACTGCTGCGCCAGGTGATCGACAACGCCAAACGCGCCGGCGAACTACGCGCGGACTTCGACGACGGCGACTTCGCCTTCGTGCTGTGGGGCACCACCCGCACGATCGAGGCCACCGGCGAACACGCCCCGAACGCGTGGCGACGACACCTCGCGTTCATGCTGGACGGATTCCGCGCGGCGGCCGCACACCCGCTGCCAGCGCCACCACTCGAACCGGACGAAGTCGCCAGGGCGATGCGCCGCCTCAGCGGCACCTGACGATTCCCCGCCCACCACAGCGAAGCGGACCAGCAATCGCGACAACGAGCGCGGATTCCGCAACGCCAACAACGACAAACAACCGCGACAACAGCAACGGCGACAACGACAACGGCGAACGCGACAGCAGCAGCGGTGATCGCGGCATGCGACCCACCGGCCATGGCCGCGGCGCGGTGGCGGAGCGGCGGCGGCGGCGGAGCGGCGGCGGCGGTGGCGGCGCGGTGGCGGTGGCGGTGGCGGTGGCGGCAAACGGTGTGGACGATCCTTTTCGGGGCGCAACCCTGAACGCCGTGTCGTGTGTGTTGGGTTTGTGGACTGTTCACCTCAGCAGGGGCGAAATCACCCGACTGGGTGGATGTTGGTCACTCAGTGGCCAGGGGTTCGCTGCGTGACAGGCAAGTGTCGGCGGTGTGCTGGTTGACCACCGGCGGGAGGACGCTCCCGGCCCCGGTACAGTCGCCGGGGCGCCGGTCGCGTCGGTCGCGTCGATCGTTGGCTTCGGGCTGTCGGGGCTTGGGCGATCTGAGAATGGGTAAAGCCGAAAGCTGAGAGCGTATGTCCGAACGGACCGAAGCACCGCCGTCGCAGGACGGGATCGTGTCGGAGTCGGAAGGGTCCGGCGGGGTGTCCGGAGCTGACGCGCCCACGGAGGCTCGGCGGCGGAGATTCCTCCCGGGTGCGCTGACCAGTGTCAGCCTGATCGCCGCCGTCTTCTTCATTCTGGCGGGGATCGGCACCCCGCTGCTCGGCACCACCGTGTTCGCCGCCACCGATGAGCTGTCCACCACCAGTCCCTACTTCGACAGTGGGCTCGGTGGCATCGACGTGCAGAACACCTACATGGACGACACCTACGACGCCATGTTGCCGAACACCATTCTGTACATGGAATCCCTGCGTGAGGGCGTCTCCGCCCAGTGGAACCCCTACATCGCCGGGGGTACCGCGCTCGGGTCCATTCCCAGCTACGCCGTGTTCTCGCCGCTGAGCATCCCCTACTACCTCCTTCCGGGGTGGCTCGCGCCCGCCTACGTCAAACTCCTGGAGATGGCCGCCGCGCTGTTGGGCGCCTACCTGTTCCTGCGTCGTCTCAATCTCGGTAAGCCCGCGGCGATCCTCGGTGGACTGGTGTTCACCAGCTCCGCCTTCATGATCATGTGGACGAACTGGCCGCAGACCAGGGTCGCCGCGATGATTCCGTGGGTGTTCTGGGGCGTGGAGCGGCTCATCCAGCGACGACGACCTACCGACGCGGTACTGCTCGCCCTGCCTGTCGCCTTCATGCTGCTCGCCGGGTTCCCGGCGGTGACCGCACTGTCGCTGATCAGCGCGGGGATCTACTTCCTGGTTCGGGTCTTCGCCGAACATCTCGGGCACTGGCGACGACTCGTCGGGGTCACGCTCGGCGCCATCGGGGCGATCGCCGCCGGGGCCGCGTTGTCGGCGTTCCAACTCCTCCCCTTCGCGAAGTTCTACCAGAACTGGCTCATCGAGGGCAGATCACAAACACCCGACGACCATCTCGGCCTCCCCGAGCTGACCACCGCCATAGCGCCGCACGCGATGGGCGGGCTCAACGCCGCCGACCCACCGATCTGGTACCTCCCGCACTTCGGGCGCAACATGGTCGAGGCCATGTCCTACATCGGCGCCGGCGCCGTCGTGCTGATCGTCGTGGCGATCGCGCTCGCGCGGGCCGGACGGTCCCTGCTGCCGAAGTCCGCCTGGTGGGTGCTGACCGGGATGAGCCTCGCGTGGCTCGCGCTCATCTACCTCCCCGGGCCGCTCTCGCTCGTGCACACCCTGCCCGTGTTCTCCAGCAACTACATCGGCCGCGCCCGCTGTGTGCTCGGCATGCTGCTCGCGGTCCTCGCCGCCGTCGGGTTCGAGTTGTTGCTGCGCAACCGCAAGCGGATCGGTGAGGCGCTGCGGGCGGCGAAGCTGCGGGCGCTGTACGGAGTTCTCGTCGTGGCCGGCACCGGGGCCGGGATCGCCGTCGTGTGGCTGGCGGGTCGGGATGCCGCGCTCGCCAAGGACGAGGAGGCCGGCACCGACCCGGTCAGCCGCCTCCAACACCTCGACCAGAACATGGTGCTCGGCGTCGCGTTGGTCGGTGCGGGGCTGGTCGCCGCCGTGCTGATCTTCGCCTCGGCGGGGCGGCGCGGGGGCTGGCGGTTCACCCGGTTCGGCGCCGCGACCGTACTGCTCGCGATCATCGCCGGGCAGTCGTTCTCGCTGGCCAACTCCTACTGGCCGCGCGTCGACAAGGACACCTTCTACCCGACGACCGACGTGCACGCCTTCCTCGCCGACAACCTCGGGCCCGACCGGTTCGCCGGCTCCGTCGACGCGATGGTCATGGGCGCCGACTCGGCCATGAAACTGCGGGCGCTGACCGGCCACACGTTCATCGAGAAGAACTTCGCCACGCTCATCCGGGGCATGCCGGGCAACCCCATCCCCTACCCGACCCACCTGAACTTCCGGCCGCTGCCGTCGGTCGCCACCAGCCCGGTGCTCGACCGGCTCGGGGTGCGCTACTTCGTCACCTCGCCGATCAACGACGTCTTCGGCGCCCGGCGGATCGACTGGGGCGACGGCTCGATGGTGCCGATGTCCGGCAACACCCCCGTCACGCTCCCGGTCCCCGGCGAAGGCCCGGTCCGCGCCGTCGGTTTCGTCCCGGGCGTCACCTTCCCCGAGCAGGACGACCCGACCTACGGCGTCGACGTCGAACTGACCGACGCCAACGGCGACACCGTCGCCACCGCGCGGCGCAGCGCACGCGGCATGACCGCCAACCGCCCGTTCATGATCCCGATCGACGCCCAGGACGTGCCCGCCGGCACGTCGCTGACCGCCACGTTCACCCTGAACCTCGGCGAGCGGCTCGCGGTGCGCGGCACCGGCCTCGAACCGTCCGTGTCCTCGGTCGCCGTCGCCGACGACGGGCTCGAACTCGCCCACGTCGGCTCGGCCGTCGTCTGGGAACGCACCACCGCGCTGCCGCGCATCCGCTGGGCCTCCAGCGTCTACACCGAGTCCGACGAGGTGCAGCGGGTCGCCCTGCTGGCCGCCGGGGCCATCGACGACGACCAGGTGCTGCTCAACGAGGAGGCGCCGCCCGCGTCCGGCGCCGGCGCCGACGTCAGCATCGCCCAGGACCTCAACGACGTCGTCGAGACAACCGTCAACGCCGAGGGCGACGGCTACCTGGTGGTCGCCGACGCCGACCAGGTCAGCTGGCAGGCCACCATCGACGGCCAGCCGACCGAGCTGCTGCCGGCCGACCAGGGCGTCGTCGCGGTCGCCGTGCCCGAGGGCCGGCACACCGTGACGCTGCGCTACGTCGCCCCGTACAGCAACGCCGGGCTGTGGTTGAGCCTGTTCACCGCCGTGCTGCTGATCGGCGTGGTCGTGACCGACCAACTCGTCCAACGCCGCCGCCGCGACGGGAAGCCCACCGCACAACCCCCCGCTGAGTAGCCGCTCGCCCGGCTCGCGGACACTGCCGACCGGCCGGCGCGCGGGGCACCGATGGACAGCCGTCGGGCCCTGTGGGGTGCCACCGGGCAGCCCGCCTGGCTGGTGCGGGGGCACCGCAGGAAAGCCCGCCTGGCTGGAGCGGCGGCACCGCAGGAAAGCCCGCCTGGCTGGAGCGGCGGCACCGCAGGAAAGCCCTTCTGGCCAGCGCAGGGGGCCACCGGAAAGCCCATGGACGTGCGGGTGGGCACCGCCCGGAAAGGCCGCCTAGCCAGCGCAGGAAGCCGCCGGAAGCCCACCTGGCCAGCGCAGGGGGCCACCGGAAAGCCCATGGACGTGCGGGTGGGCACCGCCCGGAAAGGCCGCCTTGCCGGCGCGGGGGGACCGCCGGAAAGCCCGCTTGGCCGGCCGCGGGGGTACCGCAGGAAAGCCCGTCCAGCCAGCGCAGGGAGCCGCCGGAAGGCCCGCTTGGCCGGCGCGGGGGGCACTGCCGGAAAGCCCACCTGGCCGGCGCGGGTCGTTACCGGGCAGCCGGTCTGGCCGGCGCAGGGCACCGCCGAAGGCTCATCTGGCCCGTGTGGGCCGCGCCGTCGGAGAGCCCATCTGGCGCGGGGATCCCCCCGATTTCCATTTTAGTCGAGGAGGCCTGGGGTTCGGGAGTGTTGGGCCGGGGCTGTGGACAACGTTGGTCGCGAGTGGTCTGGTCGCCGCGAGTCGGTCGGTCAGACGGGGCGGGCTGGTCAGTCTGGTTTGCGGGCCACGGCGAAGTATCCGAGGGAGACCAGGCCGCTGCCGAAGCGGATGCCCCGGCGGGTGCCGCGCAGCCGGTAGCGCACGGCGATCGCCAGCTGTTGGGGTAGGCACAGCAGGTGGCGCAGGCCCGGCAGCAGGCTCAGGGGGCGCTTCAGGCGCAGCAGCCGTCCCAGGGCGTTGAGGGCCTGGGACAGGGCCAGCACGCCCATGTGGCTGCCCAGCAGCAGCGGGCCGCCCTGGGCGTCGACCCGTTCCACCTCGAAGCCGGCGTTGCGCAGGACGGCGGCCAGGCCGTAGCGGGTGAACCGGGCGTAGTCGTAGGGGGCCTCGTGGGTCGGGTAGAAGAACGGGACGGTGACGATCAGGTGCCCGCCGGGGCGCAGCACACGGAACGTCTCGCGGGCGGCGGCACCGGCGTCGTCGACGTGTTCCCAGACCTGGGTCGACAGCACCGTGTCGAAGGAGGCGTCGCGGAACGGTAGGCGGTTGGCGAAGGCCAGGGCGGACAGGCCCTCGATCGGGGCGGCGTCGACGGCGACGACCTGGTCGACCTTCGGCTCGTACCAGTCGCGGTAGGGCTGGTTGCCGGCGCCGGCGTCGAGCAGGCGACCGGTGAACACGTCGCCCACATCGGCCAGCCATTCGCCGATCGCGGCGCCGGGGAGCAGCGACAGCGTGCTGGTCGGGTCCGAGTACGGGACCCCGTCGCGGATCCTGGCCTTGCCCTGCCGGTGCCGGACCCGGCCGTTGGCGGTCGCCTCGGCCGGCTGGGTGGGGGCGTCGGTGGTCGCGTTGGTGGTCTCGGTCACCCGAGCGATCCTAGCCAGTGGCTACCGCGCACCCCGACCAACCGCGTCCAGCACGTGCCGCCACGCGGCCGACAACCCCGTGCGCAGCGGCGTACGGGGTTTCCAGCCCAGGGACTCACCAGCCAGCCCCACGTCCAGCCACGAGTGGGGGATGTCGAAACCTCGGGCGGACTCGCGCCGCACACCGGAGAACGGGGTGCTGGTGACGTCGCAGACCGCCTCGGCCAGGTCGCCCAGCGAGGTCGGTACGCCGGAGCCGACGTTGAGCACCGGGGGCAGCGGGCCGGCGTGGTGGTCGTGCACGGCGGCCAACGCCTCGGCGATGTCGTCGACGTACACGAAATCCCTGGTGGTGGACGGGTCACCGAACAGGGTGATCGGCTCACCCCTGGCCAGCGCCCGCATCCAGTACGCGATGACGCCCTGGCCGCTGGCCGCCGGCTGACCGGGCCCGTACGCGTTCGCCACGCGCGCCACCAGGCCCCGCTCGCCGACCGGCCCGGCGGTGAGCAGACAGCCTTCCATCGCCAGCTTCGCCTGACCGTAGGCGCTGGGCGGGACAGTCGGCGAATCCTCGCGGTAGGGCGGTTCCCCCGCCGGGTCGTACACCGTGCCGCCCGAGCTGATCAGTACTATTCGCGGTGGATTGGCAAGTTGTCCCACTGTTCGCAGCATCGACGCGAACGTGTCGCGGTCCTCCTGAGCCCGCCACGGCTCCGCATCCGCGACCGCGGGATTGATACTCGTCGCCAACCAGAACACTGTCCTGGCGCTCAGTAGTTGGTCGTCCGGCACGCCGGGACCGGTCAGAAAGGGAGTTTCACGCGTGTATTCAGCGACGCGAACACCGCCCGCGCGCAACGTGCGGACCAGCACCGTGCCGAGGAACCCGGACGCGCCGACGACGGCGGCCGGTGCCGAGGACGGCGCGGTCGTCGGGTTCGCGTCGCCCGCCGACCCGTTCTCCTGGTCCATGTTGACGTTCCTCCGTGGCAGTGACCGGTGAGCCGGCGCCCGCGTCTGCTCGTCGTCGCCTCTACTTTTCCCGCGTCCGCAGAGGATGGCACACCGGCGTTCGTGCGCGACCTGGCAGCCTTCCAGGCGCGCGAGTTCGACACCGAGGTGCTGGTCCCGCAGGTGCGGGGCGGCCAGCCGGTGGAGAACGTGAACGGCATGACCGTGCGCCGGTTCCGGTATTTCCCCCGGCGGTGGGAGGATCTGGCGCACGGCGCGATCATCGAGAACCTGCGGACGAAGAAGTCCCGCTGGTTGCAGGTGCCGCCGTTCTTTCTTTCCGAGATCATCGCGCTGCGGCGCGCGGTGCGCCGGCACCGCCCGGACGTCGTGCACGTGCACTGGATGATCCCGCAGGGCGTGTCGGCGCTGCTGGCCGCGCGCAAGGTCCCGTGGGTGGTGACCACGCTCGGCGGTGACGTCTACGCCCTCAAGGACCCGGTCAGCCGCCGGCTCAAGCGCGCCGTGCTGCGCCGCGCCAGCGCGGTCACCACGATGAACGAGGACATGCGCCAGCGGCTGATCGACCTGGGCGCCGACGCCGACACCACCACGGTGCTGCCGATGGGCGCGGACGTCGACACGATCCGCGCGGCCGGCGCCGGGGTGGACCGCGAGCCGGGCCGGATCATGTTCGTCGGCCGGCTGGTGGAGAAGAAGGGCGCAGCGGTGCTGCTGACGGCGCTGCGGGCGCTGGCCGACCTGCCCGGCTGGCAGCTGGACGTGATCGGCGACGGGCCGCTACGGGCCGAGCTGGAACGTCAGGCGCAGGGACTGCCGGTGACCTTCCACGGCCAGGCGGGCCGCGCGCAGCTGGCGGCCGTCTACGCCAGGGCGCAGATCGCGGTGTTCCCGTCGAAGGCGGCGGCCTCGGGCGACCAGGACGGGTTGCCGGTGGCGCTGCTGGAGGCGATGTCGGCCGGCCCGGTCGTGGTGGCCTCGCGGATCCCGGGGATCGACGCGGCCGTGGTGGACCGGGAGAGCGGTGTGCTGGTCGCGCCGGACGACGCGGACGCGCTCGCCGGGGTCCTGCGGGAGCTGCTCGGCGACGCCGGCCTGCGGGAGCGCCTGTCGGCCGGCGGCACGCGACGAGCGCAGGAGTTCTCGGTGGACGCGCTGGGCGCCCGGTACTGCGCGCTGCTGCACGAGGTCGCCGGCCGCTGAGCCCACGGCCGACGATCACGGTCGCCGGGGCCGCCCGGTTCATGGCGCCGCCCGGTTCACGGGCGGCGGGCCGGTCCACGGGCGCAGGCCGGGACCGGCGCCGACACGGTCGCGGTGACGCAGTAGTGGCGATGACGCGGCGGCGCGGCGGTCGCGGTGGGGCGGTCGCGGCAGCGGTGGCGGCGGTCGCGCGATACGGGTCCGGCGGTGGTGCGGTCACAGCGGCGCGATCGCACGGCGGTAGCGCGGTCGCGGTGGCAGCGGCAGCGGTCGCGCAGCAGCGGTGGCAGCGGCAGTGGGCTCGGCAGCGGTCACGCGGTACCGGTACCGGCGATGGCGCGGTCGCGGCGACACGGTCACAACGGCGCGGTCGCGCGGTCACGTGGCGGCAGCGCGGTCGCGATGGCAGCGGCAGCGGTCGCGCAGCAGCGGTGGCGGTCGCGCAGCGGCAGCGGTCGCGCAGCAGCGGTGGCGGTCGCGCAGCGGCAGCGGTCGCGCGGTTCCGCAGCGGCAGCGGCTCAGTAGCAGCGGCGCGGTACCGCTCCGGCAGTGGCAGCGGCAGCGGCTCGGTAGCAGCGGCGACGGCGTGGCAGCGGTGGCAGCGGTCGCGCGGTACCGGCTCCGGCGCGGTCGCGCCGCAGCGACAGTGTGCCGGTCGCGCGGCAGCGACAGCGGGGCGGTGGCGGTGGGCTGGGCAGCGGTCGCGCGGTACCGGCTCCGGCGGGGGCGCGGTGGCGTGGCGCGGTCCGTGGGAGCGGCTCGCGCCTGGGTCAGAGTTGGAAGGGTGTCGGGGGGAAGCGGGTGGGGCCGCCGGCCGGGGCCGGTCCCTCCTTGGTGCCCAGCCAGATGTAGGTCGGGATGATCGGCGCCAGGGCCTTCCAGAAGGCGGGCGGGGCGGTGGCCAGGCGGCCGGGCACCATGTCGTCGGCGCCGAAGCGTTCCGGTTCGCAAAGCACGGTGTAGGTGTAGTCCCAGATGCGCAGGCCGTGGCAGAGTTTGCGCAGGCCGGGGCGGGTGCGGAACCGCTCGTAGTACTTCTCGCCCTTGCCGGCGGCGCGCATGTAGCGGTCGGCGAGGCCGTAGGGCAGCCAGGACAGCAGCGGCAGGCCGTAGTGCGGCTCGATGACCTGCAGGCGGTTGCCAAGGCCGAGGTAGGCGACGCCGGTCGGCGACAGGATCCGGCGGATCTCGTCCATCACCGCGTCCGGGTCGACGACGTGCTCGTAGATCTGGTTGAACACCACGATGTCGACCGAGTTGTCCGGGAACGGCAGGGCGCTGCCGTCGGTGCACAGGAAGGCCACGGCGTTGCCGAAGCGCTTGCTGGCCGCGACCAGGCCCGGCTCGTCGATGTCGATACCGACCACCTGGCCGCCGGCCTTGGCCAGTTCGTCGGCGATGAACCCGGTCGAGCAGCCGAGGTCCAGGACCACCAGGTCCTTGAGGTCCTCGCGGCCGAGGTGGTGTTCGAGCACCCGGATGATCTTCTGCGCCTTCTTGCGCCGCCCCGACTCCGCGTGCATCTCCGGCTGGAGCTCGGAGTAGGCAAGCTGCATCTCGCGCTCGGCCACGTCGGCTGGTTCCTCTCGATGGACAGTCAGGGCTGGCGGAAGGCCACGCGGTGATGGTACTTGCGGCTCGTTACACCGCGCGCACCCCGTGTCAAGGGGCAAACCCGTGCTGGTGGCGCGGCGCCGCTACGCTCGCGTCGGGAAGGATCCGCGAGGGCCGAAGAACGGTGGGCATGTCGACGGTGAGTGAGCAGACCACGGAGGCGGCGGTCAGCGCGACGCCGGCGCCGGTCTCGCGCAAGCGGGTGTGGTTCCGGCGGGTGATGCTGGTCCTGCTGCTCGGGTTCGCCGTGGCGGCGATCGTGACCAACCGTGACGGGCTGGCGGAGGCGCTGCGGGAGACCGCGCCGTGGGCGATTCCGGCGGCGTTCGTGCCGGGGCTGCTGGCGTTGGGGACCTCGCTGGGCCAGTGGCGTTCACTGCTGGCCGACGTCGGATCGCGGCTGCCGTGGCGGCCCGCGGCCCGGATCTTCTTCCTCAGTCAGCTCGGCAAGTACGTGCCGGGCAGCGTGTGGTCGATCCTGACCCAGATGGAGCTGTCCCAGCAGCACAACGTGCCCAAACGGTCGGTGCTGACGGTCGGCGTCCTGTCGATCGCGATCGCGGTGACCACCGGGCTGACGGTGGCGGTGGTGATGCTGCCGTTCGCGATGCCCGACGCGCTGGCGCGGTACTGGTGGGTGCTGCTGGTGCTGCCGGTGCTGGTGTCGCTGCTGGTGCCGGCGGTGCTCAACCGGTGTCTCGGCCTGGTGTTGCGGCTGGCGCGCCGGGATCCGCTGCCCAAGCCGCCGTCGTGGCGCGGGCTGGGCACCACGGCCTCGTTCCAGTTCACCACCTGGCTGCTGCTGGGGGTGCACGCGTGGATCCTGCTGATCGGCCTTGGCGCGCCGGCGTTGAGCGCGTTGCCGGTGGCGATCGGCGGGTACGCGCTGGCCTACTCGGTCGGTCAGATGGCCATCGGGCTGCCGGCGGGCGCCGGGGTGCGCGAGGCGGTGTTGACGTTGGTGATGTCGACGGTGGTGCCGGCGCCGGCGGCGTTGTTGCTCGCGTTGCTTTCTCGCGCGTTGCTCACTCTGGTCGACCTGACGATGGCGGGAACGCAGTACGTGATCGGCCGGCGGGCGACCGCGAAGGCCGCTGAGGTCGCCGAACAGGCCTGACGGGACGGACCGGCCGGAACCCGACCCACCCTCCACTACCGAGCGTGATCTTGGTATACCGCAGCGCACATACCTCGATAACGAGGCCATAACGTCTGCGCTACTCTGTCGCTCCTGCTGTGGAGAGGTTCACTCACATGAGCAGAGTGCTGGAGGACGGGGCCCGCCTGCCAGGCGCGGTCCCGACCCGTGGGCCCAACCGGTCCGCCGAGGACGGTGCCACCTCGGCGCGGCTGTTGTCGTGGTGCCTGCTGGGCGCCGTCGGCGCGTTCACCGTGATCGGGATCGGCTGGCCGCTGGTCGGCCACGGCGTGTTCGCCCCGACCGACCTGTTGGCGAACTGGGCGCCCTACGCCAACACCGTCCTGGCCGGAACCACCCCCGGCAACCCCTTCCTGCAGGACGTCGCCGACGGGGTGATCCCGCAGACCGCGCTGTTCGTCGACCAGGTCATGAGCGGTTCGAGCGGCGCGTGGAACCCGTACCAGCTGGGCGGTGTCCCGCTGGGCGCGGTGCCCAACAACGCGGTGTTCAACCCGCTGAGCCTGCCCTTCTACGTGCTGCCCGCCTGGTTCGCGCCGGCGTGGGTGAAGGTCGCGGAGATCGCCGTCGCGGTCGGCGGCACGTTCCTGTTCGCCCGCCGCCTCGGCCTGGGCCGCCCGGCCGCGCTGGCCGGCGGTCTGGCGTTCGCCACCAGCGCGTTCCTGCTGGCCTGGACGGGCTGGCCGCAGACCCGCACGGCCGCGTTCGTCCCGGTGCTGTTCTGGGCGGTCGAGCGGCTGGCCACGCGCCGCCGACCGACCGACGGTGTGCTGGTGGCGCTGGCCGGCGCGGCGATGCTGCTCGGCGGATTTCCGGCGGTCACCGGGTACGCGCTGCTCACCGCGGGCGTCTACTTCGCGGTGCGGATCGGCGCGCTGCACCGGGGACGGCGGCTGGCCGGGGTCGCCGCCGGCGGGGTCGCCGCCGTCGCCGGGGCGTTCGGGCTCGCGGCCTTCCAACTGCTGCCGTTCGCGTCGTTCATGGCCCAGGCGCACGTGTGGGGCCGCGAGCAGACCCCGGCCGACCACCTGCCGTTCTCGTCGCTGGTCACCGCGATCGCCCCGGACGCGCTGGGCGCCACCCACGCCGGCACCAACATCGTCGAGATGCTGTCCTACGTCGGCGCCGCCACCCTGCTGCTGGCGCTGGCCGGGGTGGCGGCCGGGCGGGCGCTGCTGCCGCGCGGGGTGTGGTGGTTCCTGGTCGCCTCGACCGGGGTGGCGGTGGTGCTGATGTACGCGGGCGGCCCGCCGCTGGCCGTGGCCCAGCAACTGCCGGTGCTGTTCGCCGAGAACTTCGTCGGCCGGCTGCGGTCGGTGCTGGGGCTGCTGGTCGCGGTGCTGGCGGCGGTCGGGTTCGAGGTGGTGGCGCGCCGGCACCGGGCCGGCGGGCGGGTGTGGACCTGGACGGTGTGGGGCGGCGCCGGGCTCGGCGGGCTGGCGGTGGTGGTCGCGGCCTGGCCGGCGACCTCCCGGCCGGACCTGCTGGTCGGCCTGGCGTTCCTCGCGGCCGCCGGCGGGTGTCTGGCGCTGGCCTGGTGGGGGCGGCGGCGGATCGCGCTGGCCGGGGTCGCGGTGCTGGTCGCTGCCCAGGCGCTGGTGTTCGCCGTGCCGTTCTGGGCGCACGCCGACCGCGAGACGTTCTACCCGAGGACACCCGTGCACGAGTTCCTCGCGGCCAACCTGGGCGCCGACCGCTACGCCTCCCCCGTCGACACCCTGCTTCCCGGCGAGAGCTCGCTGCACCGGCTGCGCGCGCTGACCGGGCACGGCTTCGCCGACCGGCGCCTCGGTGAGCTCGTCGAGGCGCTGCCGGGCCGCCAGTTCCGGGACCCGCCGACGCTGCCGTCGCTGGTGCCGCGCGCCCCGGTGGTCACCAGCCCGATCCTGGACCGGCTTTCGGTGCGCTACTTCGTGGCCGCCACGTCCGCGCCGCTCATGGACGAGCCCGACGACGGCCTGCGCGTGGTCATGTCCGAGCCGGCCACGGTCTACCAGCGGGAACGGGCCCTGCCGCGCGTGCGGTGGGCCGGGCGGTCGGTCGTCGAACCGGACCCGGACCGCCGGCTGGCGATGCTCGCCGGCGGGGACCTCGACCCCGACGAGGTTCTGCTCGACGCCCCCGCCGGCCGGTCAGGCGGCGCCGACGCCACGCTCGACGTCGCCGTCGACGAGGCCGAGACGATCGAGGTCCGGGTGACCGCCACCGGCGCCGGTCACCTGGTCGTCGCCGACGCGCTGCGCACCGGCTGGCAGGTGGAGGTCGACGGCGAACCGGCGCCGCTGCTGGCCGCCGACCACGCCCTGAGCGCCGTCGCCGTCGGCGCCGGGACCCACACCGTCCGGCTCACCTACGCCACCCCCACCAACGGCGCCGGGACGTGGCTGTCCGCCGCGACCGGCGCGATCCTGTGCGCACTGATCATCGTCGAGCGGTTCTCGCGCAGGAGGCAGTACGCAACGACCCAACCCGATGTCGAACTCGGAACCAGGGACTAGAGGCTGCCATGCGGATCGCCGTCATCGGCCCCACTCACCCGTTCAAGGGTGGAATCTCCCAGTACACCACCGAACTCGCCCACCAACTGACCGCCGCCGGGCACGACGTCGCGCTGGAGTCGTGGTCCCACCAGTACCCGGCGCGGCTCTACCCCGGCCGGCTGACCGTCGACAGGCCGGAACTGCCGGTGTTCCCGCACACCCACCGCAAACTGTCCTGGCGCCGCCCGGACTCCTGGTACGCCTGCGGGCGCCGGGTCCGCGACCACGACCTGGTCGTGCTCGTGGTCGCCAGCCCCGTGCAGATGCCGGCCTACCGGGGCGTGCTCGCCGGGCTGGGCACCGGCCGGCGGGCCAGGGTCGTCACCCAGTGCCACAACGTGCTGCCGCACGAACGCGGCCCGGCCGACCTGCGGCTCATCCGGGGCGTGCTGGCCAGGGTCGACGGGGTCATGACCCACTCCAACACCCAGGCCGAGCTCGCCGCGTCGCTGACCGACGCGCCGGTGGCCGTGGAACAGCTGGCGCCGCTGGTGGTCGCGCCGTCGCGGCACCGCTACCGCGACCCGACGCTGCACCGGCGGCTGCTGTTCTTCGGCCTGGTCCGCCCCTACAAGGGCCTGGACGTGCTGCTGCGCGCGCTGGCCGCCGGCCCGCCGGACGTGTCGCTGACCGTGGCCGGCGAGTTCTGGGGCGACATGGCCTCGGTCGTCGACGACCTGGTCGACGAGCTCGGTCTGGCCGACCGGGTCGACCTGCGGCCCGGCTACGTCGACGCGGAGAACGTGCCCGGCCTGTTCCGGGGCGTGGACGCGATGGTGCTGCCCTACCGGTCGGTGACCGCGTCGGTGAACACGTTCCTGGCCTTCGAGCACGGCGTGCCGGTCATCGCCTCCAACATCGGTACGCTGCCCGATGATGTCCAGGACGGGGTCGACGGCCTGCTCGCGGTGCCCGACGACGTGGACTCGCTGGCGGCGACGCTGTGCGAGTTCTACGCCGGGAACACCGCGCTGCGGCTGCGGTCGGCCGTGCGCCGCCCCGACGCGGAGCCGCAGTGGAACCGCTACCTCAAGGCACTGACCTCGTTCGCCGAGGACGCCAGGTGACCGTGACCCGGCCCGGACCCGCGCACTGGGTCCGGGTCGGGTTCCTGGTCGTGGCCCTGGCCTTCGGGGTCGTGTTCGTCGCCGCCCGCTGGCCGCAGCTGCGCGCCGCGCTCGGCCAGCTGTCGTGGGGTCTGGTGGCGGCCGCGGCGGTGCCGGCCGCGGCGAGCATCCTGGCCACCGGCCAGGGCTGGCGCACCATGCTCGCCGACCTCGGCGGCCGGCTGCCGGTGCGCGGCGCGGCGCGGGTGTTCCTGTTGGGTCAGCTGGGCAAGTACCTGCCGGGGTCGGTCTGGTCGTTCCTCGCGCAGGCCGAGCTGGCCCGCGACCACGCGGTGTCCAGGAAGATCACGGTCACCGGCAGTGTGCTGGGGCTGCTGCTGGCGCTGGGCACCGGCGCGGCGACGGCGGTGGTGATGCTGCCGGCCGGCGACGGGGCGCTGCGGCGGTACTGGTGGATGGTGCCGGTCGTGCTGGCCGGCGTGACGTTCCTGCACCCCAGGGTCGTGGGGCCGGTACTGGACCGGGTGCTGCGGCTGCTGCGCCGGGAGCCGCTGGTGCGGTGGCCGAGCTACCGGGGGCTGCTCACCGCCGCCGGCTGGTACACGCTGGGCTGGCTGCTGCTCGGGCTGCACTGCTGGCTGCTGATGATCGGGTTCGGCGCCCCGGCTGGGCCGTCGCTGCCGCTGGCGGTCGGCGGGCTGGCGCTGGCGTTCTGCCTGGGTCTGCTGTTCGTGCCGGCGCCGGCCGGGGTCGGGATCCGCGAGGTCGCGCTGGTGCTGGCGTTCGGGCCGGTACTCGGTCACGGCGAGTCGCTGGCCGTGGCGCTGATCTCCCGGATAATGCTCACCATGCTGGACTTCGTCATGGCCGCCGCCACCCTGCCGGTGTGCCGGGCGGACCGGCAGGCGCCCCGCGCCAGGGCCGCCGCCGACGAAGGGACCCGACCATGACCAAGGCAGCTCCTCCCGGTGGTCTGGCCCTCAACGTCGCCCGGCGGGTCGCCGAGCGCGTGCTGTGGACCAGGGTGGCGCTGCGGCGGCGGATCGAGGCCAGGTCCGGCGAGCCGCGCCCGGTGCCGCCGCCGATGCCCGACACCGACCTGCTGCGCGACTCGGCGTCCTGGCAGGCGGCGGTGGCCGAGTGCAAGCGGCTCAAGCTGCCGCTGCACCGCGACATCCCGAAGAACTGGGACGCGCTCGGCGCCGTCGGCACGGTGCTGCGCACGGTCGGGCGGGAGGCGGCGGTGCTCGACGCCGGCGCGGCCAGGTACTCCTCGATCCTGCCCTGGTTACGCCTCTACGGGCTGACCGACCTGGTCGGCATCAACCTGGAGTTCGGTTCGCAGGTGCGGCGCTCGGGCGTGCGGTTCCGCTACGGCGACATCACCGCCACCGACTTCCCCGACGCCCGGTTCGACGCGGTGACCTGCATGAGCGTCATCGAGCACGGGGTCGAGCTCGGGCCCTTCGCCGCCGAGTGCGCGCGGATCGTGCGGCCGGGCGGGCTGGTGATCGTGGCCACCGACTACGACATGGAGCCGCCGGACACCACCGGGGTCACCGCCTACGGGCAGCCGGTGCACATCTTCTCCCCCGACGACATCCGCGAGTTCGTGTGGCTGGCGGCCAAGCACGGGCTGGCGCTGCGGGGGGAGCTGCGGCTGGAGCACATCGAGCGGCCGGTGTACTGGAACCGCACCAGGTTGGACTACACGTTCATCCGGCTCGCGTTCGACCGGGTCTGATCGGGCAGACTCGGGGACATGACCGATGACGACCATGACGACGACCCGTACCTCTGGCTGGAGGAGGTCACCGGGGACACCGCCCTGGAGTGGGTGCGGGCACGCAACGCCGAGGCCGTCGACGAGCTGACCGGCGCGCCGCGTTTCGCCGCCCTGCGCGACGAGGTCCGCGAGGTGCTCGACGCCGACGACCGCATCCCGTACCCGCGCCGGCGCGGCGAGTACCTGTACAACTTCTGGCAGGACGCCGCCCACCCGCGCGGCCTGTGGCGGCGCACGACCCTGGAGTCCTACCGGGAGCCGGAGCCGGTGTGGGAGATCGTGCTCGACGTGGACGCGCTGGCCGAGGCCGAGGGCGAGAGCTGGGTGTGGCAGGGCGCGGCGGTGCTGCGCCCCGGGTACCGGCGGGCGCTGGTGGAGCTGTCCCGGGGCGGCGCCGACGCGGCCGTCGTCCGCGAGTTCGACCTCGTCTCGCTGTCCTTTGTGGAGGATGGCTTTTCCTTGCCGGAGGCCAAGAGCCGCGTCGGATGGATCGACGAGGACACCATCTACGTCGGCACCGACCTCGGCGAGGGCTCGCTCACCGCCTCCGGCTACCCGAGGATCGCCAAGCAGTGGCGGCGCGGCACCCCACTCGCCGACGCGACGACCGTGTTCGAGGGCAAGCCCGACGACGTCTCGGCCGGCGCCTACCACGACCCCACCGAGGGCTACGAACGCGACTTCGTCTACCGCAACCCGGACTTCTACCGCACCGAGAAGTTCCTGCGCACCCCGTCGGGCCTGGTGCGGATCGAGGTCCCCGAGGACGCCGAGACCTCGGTCCACCGCGAGTGGCTGCTGGTCTCGACCCGTTCGGAGTGGACGGTCGGCGACCTCACCTACCCGTCGGGCGCCCTGCTGGCCACCCGCTTCGACGACTTCCTGGCCGGCGGGCGGTCCTTCGACGTGCTGTTCGCACCGGACGAGCACACGTCGCTGTCCTACCACGCGTGGACGCGCCACCACCTGATCCTGGCCATGCTGCACGACGTCAAGAGCCGCTTCGAGGTGCTGACCCCCGGACCGGACGGCTGGGCCCGCGCGCCGCTGGCCGGCGTCCCCGAGGTCGGCTCGGCCGACATCCTGGACACCAGCCCCGACGAGTCCGACGAGTACTGGCTCAACGCCAGCGGCTACACCCAGCCGGCGACCCTGTACCGGGGCGAGATCGGCGCGCAGCCGCAGGTCCTGCGCCGCGCCCCCGCGTTCTTCCCGGCGCAGGACCTTGAGGCACACCAACACTTCGCGACCTCCGACGACGGCACCCGCATCCCGTACTTCGTCGTCGGCCGCCCCGGCGCCACCGGCCCCACCCTGCTGTACGGCTACGGCGGCTTCGAGGTCTCGCTGACCCCCGGGTACAGCGGCATCATCGGCCGGGGCTGGCTGGCCAGGGGCGGCACCTACGTCGTGGCCAACATCCGCGGCGGCGGCGAGTACGGCCCGACCTGGCACCAGTCGGTCCTGCGCGCCGAAAGGCCGCGCGTGTACGAGGACTTCGCCGCCGTGGCACGGGATCTGGTCGACCGGGGGCTGACCAGCCCGGAGCGCCTGGCCACCATGGGCGGGTCCAACGGCGGCCTGCTGATGGGTGTGATGCTCACCCGCTACCCGGAGCTGTTCGGGGCGATCGTGTGCCAGGTGCCGCTGCTGGACATGCGCCGCTACCACCGGCTGCTGGCCGGGGCGTCCTGGATGGCCGAGTACGGCGACCCGGACGAGCCGGCGGACTGGGCGTTCCTGCGGGAGTACTCGCCGTACCAGAACGTCGACGCCGACCGCCCGTACCCACCGACGTTCGTCCTGACCTCCACCCGCGACGACCGCGTCCACCCCGGTCACGCCAGGAAGATGGTCGCCCGCCTGCGCGAACTGGACCACGACGTCCGCTACTACGAGAACATCGAGGGCGGTCACGGCGGCGCCGCCGACAACGCCCAGGCCGCGTTCAAATGGGCTCTGGTGTACGAGTTCCTGTGGCGAACACTGTCGCGATGAGGTCCCGGACGGGTCGGGGCGGCGCCGCCAGCAGCGCGGTCAGGTCGGTGTCGCCGGCCAGCAGGACGCCGGCGGCGGCGTTGGCCAGCAGCGACAAGGTGTGCGTGACCTGGTAGGCGGGCGCGCCGGCCAGGGCCGCGCGGGCGTCGGCCAGCGTGACCGGCCGGTAGCCGACGGACAACAGCCCGGCGAGGTCGTCGCCGCCCAGCGCGGCGACGCCCTCGAGCTCGTAGGTGCGCCCGGCGTGGGCGGACCGGCCGCCGGCGTCCAGGTCACGCCCGACCTCGGCGGCCACCCGCACCGCGACGTCGGCGAGATCGGCCCGGGCGACGACCGACACCCGGCCGGTGCCCAGCGCGGCGGTGAGCTCGCCTCCGCCCGCCGCCCCGGCCAGGGCGAGACCGGCCAGTAGTTCGGCGTAGAACCCGTTGCGCAGCACAGTGACCGCGAACGGGGCGGCGGCCAGGCGGGCCTCGGTCCAGCGGTGGGCCAGCGCCAGGGTCGTGTGTTCCCCCGAGCCGGCGAGGCTGGTGTAGATCACGTGCCGTACCCCGGCGGCGGCCGCGGCGTCCACGACGGCGCCGTGCCGGGCGAGCACCACGTCGTCCTCGGCGAACCCGGCGGAGACGAACACCAGCACGTCGACCCCGGCGAAACCGGTGGCCAGGGTGCGCGGGTCGTCGAAGTCGACGCGCCGCCCGGCGGGGCCTGGTCGGCTGCTGGCGGCGGTGACGTCGAGCCCGTCCACGGCCGACAGTCCGGCGTGGATCAGGCCGCCGAGCGCGCCCGAGGTTCCGGTGACGAGAATCATCGGCAGGTCCTCCGCGTTGGTAGCTGGTGCGAGCAGCGTCCCCGCACACCGGCGGGACGGTAAGGAGGCACTTCGATGTCGGTCACGAACACGGCGGTCACCGCCCAGGTCACCGGCCCCTGCGGGGACGACGACTGTGGGATTCGCGACGTCCTGGACCGGTTGGGCGACCGGTGGAGCGTGCTGGTGGTGGTCGAGCTGGCGAAGGGTGTGCGCCGTTTCCGGGAGCTGGAACGCGCGATCCCCGGTATCTCGCAGCGGATGCTGACCCTGACCACCAAACGTCTTGGCCGCGACGGGCTGGTCGAGCGCACCGCCCACGCGACGATCCCGCCGCAGGTCGAGTACCGCCTCACCGACCTCGGGCGGAGTCTCGCCGGGCTGATCACCCAGCTGGCGGACTGGTCCCGTGAGCACGCTCCCGCCATCGAGGCCGCCCGCACCCGCTGGGACTCCACGTGACGTGCAATGCATTGGTTGCACGTTAGGGCGGGACGTGCAACCATCGCGTTGCACGTCGAAGCGAGGTGGACGATGAGCGGGAACACCGACCGGATCGAACGGTCGATCGAGATCGACGCGAACCCGAACCGGGTCTGGCAGCTGGTGTCCGAACCAGGCTGGTGGATCAACGACGGCCGCATCACCGAACACCGCGTCGACCACGACGGCGACCTCGCCATCGTGCACGACCCGGTGCACGGAGCCTTCCCCGTTCGCACGGTGCGGCTGGAACCGCCGCGCTACGCCGCCTACCGCTGGCTGACCACCGACAGCGCCGGCCGCCCCGACGACCAACGATCGACCCTGGTCGAGTTCTGGATCGAGGACCGCCCCGGCCCCGGCGTGCTCCTGCGGGTCGTCGAGAGCGGCCTGCACACCCTGGACGCCACCGAGGACCAGCGGCGACGCACCCTCGACGAGCACACCGAAGGCTGGGAGACCGAACTCGCCGCCGCCCGCCACGCCCTGGACGCCCCGTGAGCGTCGACGTCGGCCAGGTCTTCGCGGCGCTGAGCGACCCCCACCGGCGCCACCTGCTGGAAACCCTCGGCGACCACCCCCACGGCGCGACGGCCACCACCCTCGCCCTCCCGCTGCCGGTGTCACGCCAGGCGGTCGACCGGCACCTGCGCGTCCTGGAACGAGCCGGCCTGGTCAGCTCCGCCCGCCGAGGCCGGGAAACCCTCTTCGCCGTACGCCCCGAACAGCTGACCCGCTCCGCCGCCTGGCTGACCGACCTCGGGAAACGCTGGGACCGGCGCCTGGAACGCCTCAAGAACACCGCCGAGTCAGGAGGAACACCGTGACCGACCGCCCCACCTTCGCCGGCGGACGCAACATCGCGATGAAGGTGCCCCCGCACCAGTGGGAGGCCACCGTCGCCTTCTACCGCGACACCCTCGCCCTGCGCGAACTGGACAACCCCTACACCTCCGGCCCGCCGTCGGTCGGCTTCGCCTTCGGCCCCAACCACCTGTGGATCGACCGCGTCCCCGGCATGAGCCAGACCGAACTGTGGCTCCAGGTCACCACCTCAGACACCGCGACCGCCGCCCACCACCTGGCCACCGACGGCGTCACCCGCTGCGACGACATCGAACCGCTGGACAGCGACTCGGCGTTCTGGATCACCAGCCCGGCCGCCATCGTCCACCTGGTGTCCGAACCGGACCCCGCGTAGCGGCCTGTCCGGCGCGGCGTGCCGTCCCGGGCCGGCTCACCGCGTGACCCGGTCGTGGCGCGGGTCGTAGGTGAACAACGGACGTTCGGGAACGTTCTCCGGGGTGAAGATCACCGGCTTGCCCAGTGCCCGGCCGATGTCCCGGAAGAAGGCCAGCAGAACGTCCAGCCGCCGCTGTCCCAGCAGTTCCGCAGGGGCGAAGTCGATCTCGATCTGCTCGACCGTGAAGAAGTGGACATTGGCCTGGATCTCCGGAACCGGCCTGATGTCCAGCAGCCGAGCGTCGTCGTCGCCACGGTTGAGGACGTCGTCCGCGCGTTCCGGCAGCCGCTGCTCGCGCTGGTCCACCGTGTAGGTGTGCGGCCACCTGGCGCGCACCAGGTCAAGAAAGGTCTGCCAGTCCGTCAACCCGGTGTCCTGGACGTAGGCATCGCGCAGGCTTCCGTCCAGAGAGAAGCAGTCCTCGACGTCCTCCCAGCGCAACCCCGTCATCCGGCAATTCTGCCTTGTCACGCATCCGAAATTCGGAAAAGGGGAGCCGGCCCCGAAGGGCCGGCTCCCCTTTCCGGGTCACACGTGTCAGCTGCAGCCGGAGGTCGAGCCGCAGCCCTCACAGACGTAGCACGAACCCGCCGGGCGCATCTTCGTGCCGCAGGTCATGCACAGCGGGGCGTCGGCGACCTTGCCGAGGTGCAGTTCCAGCAGCTCGGTCGAGCTGTGCGCCTCGGTGATCTCCGGCTCGTCCTTCGCCGACTCCACCGCCGTGCGCGGCGTGGCGTCGACCGTGGTGCGCAGGGCCTCCAGGTCGACGTCCGAGGACGTGCCGTAGTCGGCGCTGACCTGGGCGGCGCGCTCGTCGGCGGTGAACACGCCCAGCTGCGCGCGCTTCTCGTAGGGCAGGTGGTCCAGGGCCAACCTGCGGAACAGGTAGTCCAGGACACTCGTCGCGATGCGCACGTCCGGGTCGTCGGTCATGCCCGCCGGCTCGAAGCGCAGGTTCTGGAACTTCGAGACGTAGAACTCCAGCGGGATCCCGTACTGCAACCCCACCGAGATCGACATCGAGAACGCGTCCATCACGCCGGCCAGCGTCGAACCCTGCTTGCCCAGCTTCACGAAGATCTCGCCCAGACCGTCGTCCGGGTAGGACCCCGCGTGCAGGTAGCCCTCGGCCCCGCCGACGGTGAACGACACCGTCTGCGACGGGCGCTTCTTCGGCAGGCGCTTGCGGACCGGCCGGTACTCGATCACCGTCTCCGGCTCCGCCGACGCCTTCGCGCCCTTGCCCGCCGACAGCGGCTGGCCCACCTTGCAGTTGTCGCGGTAGATCGCCAGGGCCTTGAGACCCAGCTTCCAGCCCTCGAAGTAGATCTGCTCGACGTCCTCGACGGTCGCCGCCTCCGGCATGTTCACCGTCTTGGAGATCGCGCCGGAGATGAACGGCTGGACCGCCGCCATCATCCGCACGTGACCCATCGGGGCGATCGAACGCTCACCCATCGCGCAGTCGAACACCTCGTAGTGCTCGTGGCGCAGCCCCGGGGCGTCCACCACGTGACCGTGCTCGGCGACGTACTCGACGATCGCCTCGATCTGCTCGTCCTGGTAGCCCAACGACTTCAGCGCGCGCGGCACCGTCTGGTTGACGATCTGCATCGAACCGCCGCCGACCAGCTTCTTGAACTTCACCAGCGCCAGGTCCGGCTCGATGCCGGTCGTGTCGCAGTCCATCATCAGGCCGATCGTGCCCGTGGGGGCCAGCACCGACGCCTGCGCGTTGCGCCACCCCTGCTCGGCGCCCAACCGCAGACCCAGCTGCCACTCCTGGGTCGCGCGGCGCTGCACCAACGCGTCGTTGACGTGGTAGGTGCGGATCAGGTCGTTGGCCGCGGCGTGCTTGCGCATGACCCGCTGGTGCGCGTCGGCGTTGCGGGCGTAGCCCTCGTACGCGCCGACAACCCCGGCCAGCTCCGCCGACCGGCGGTAGGCGGTGCCGGTCATCAGCGAGGTGATCGACGCGGCCAGCGCGCGACCCCCCTCGGAGTCGTAGGCGTGGCCGGTGGCCATCAGCAGCGCGCCCAGGTTGGCGTAGCCGATGCCCAGCTGGCGGAACTTGCGGGTGGTGTCACCGATCGGCTCGGTCGGGAAGTCCGCGAAGCAGATGGAGATGTCCATCGCCGTGATGACCAGCTCCACCGACCGGGCGAACACGTCGGCGTCGAACGTGCCGTCCTCACGCAGGAACTTCAACAGGTTCAGCGACGCCAGGTTGCAGCTGGAGTTGTCCAGGTGCAGGTACTCGCTGCACGGGTTGGACGCGGTGATCCGGCCCGACTCGGGGCAGGTGTGCCAGTCGTTGATCGTGTCGTCGTACTGCACGCCCGGGTCGGCGCACTCCCACGCGGCGTGCGCCATCTTGCGGAACAGCGCCTTCGCGTCGGTGCGCTCCAGCACCTCGCCGGTGGTGCGGGACCGCAGCCCGAAGTCGGTGCCGGCGTCGACGGCACGCATGAACTCGTCGGACACCCGGATCGAGTTGTTGGCGTTCTGGTACTGCACCGAGGTGATGTCGGCGCCACCGAGGTCCATGTCGAAACCGGCGTCACGCAGGACGCGGATCTTGCGCTCCTCCTTGGCCTTGGTCTCGATGAACTCCTCGACGTCCGGGTGGTCGACGTCCAGCACGACCATCTTCGCCGCGCGCCGGGTGGCGCCACCGGACTTGATGGTGCCGGCCGAGGCGTCGGCGCCGCGCATGAACGACACCGGGCCGGACGCGGTGCCGCCGGAGGACAGCAGCTCCTTGGACGAACGGATCCTGGACAGGTTCAGGCCGGCGCCGGAGCCGCCCTTGAAGATCAGGCCCTCTTCGCGGTACCAGTTGAGAATCGAGTCCATCGTGTCGTCGACGGCGAGGATGAAACAGTTGTGCACACGCAGGTTCTCGACGAGGAACTCGCCGCTCTCGGTCTGGATGTCGAAGACCTCCATCGGACCGAGGTGCTCGATACGGGCGATCTCCAGACGCTTCGTCGCCCGTGCCGGCAGCCCGGGGAGGTCGAACGACGCCTCCAGCTTGGCCGCCTTCACCGGGTCGACGAACCCGATCTCGTCGGCGAAGATCCTGCGGTCACCGGCGCTCTGGATCCGCAGCTCCCACAGGTCATGCCGGTTTTCCCGGGTCTCCTTCTTGTGACCGACCTGAGCGAAGATCCCGAAGCGCGCCAACAGTGCCTGGGCACCCCTGATCAGCTTCTCACTGATCATGCCAACCCCGACGAGCGTCGACCGCTCCCGAGCGGAGACGAATCCCTCCGCCTGGAACAGGCTCCGCAGGTAGGCGGCGACGACGGGGAGCGGTGCGGCGAACAACCGCTCGGGCACCTCCATGTCGACGCCCCGATCACGAAGCCGCCAGCTGTCGACGAACTCCTCGAGAACGTTTCCGTACAACCGGGTGCGCCGGCAGTCCAAGGTGGTGTCCTGCGTGGGAACCACACGTTCGTGCCGGTGGACGTCGGGGAACACCACATCCAGCGCGTCGCACACCCACGCCAGTTCGGCGTCGGTGACCGTCATCGCCTCGATCGTCAGCGAACTGTTGGTGCCGGCGTACTGCCCCACGAACCCGTCCGACTGGAGCCAGCCGGCGAGAGCCGATTCCGCGATCTCCCGCCGGGTGACCTCCGCCTCCCCGTAGGACGACCGCCGGTGCCATTCGAGCTGGTCGCCGGGGCGCAGCGTGCCGGCCTCGACGAACCGACCCGTGCCATCCCCGGTCGCCTTCCACACCAGGTGGTCGGCCGTGACGTCGAGCTGGTGACCGGCCTTGGTGTGCAGGCGGTAGACCTCACGCACACCGTTGGCCTTGGTGGCGACGATCTTGGTCACGCCGTGGGCGTCGTACACCTTCGCACCGACAGCGTCGTCGGCCACCAACTGACCGATGGGGACGAGACCCCCAGGCGTGTTGACCAGCGAGTCGTAGGGCAGGCACGCCGACACCTGCTGAGGTGAGCTGGTGCCGACGTTGAACCAGACCGGCGAGTTGAAGCTGAACACCTGGTGCAGCAGCATCCAGACCAGCTCGTGCTCGAAGACCTCGGCGTCGGCGGGCGTGCCGAAGTAGCCGTGCTTGACGCCGGCGTCCACATAGGTCCGCACCACCCGGTCGATCAGCTGGCGCAGCGAGTGCTCACGCACCGGGGTGCCCACGGCGCCCCGGAAGTACTTGCTGGTGACGATGTTGGTCGCGTTGACCGACCAGAACTCGGGGAACTCGACCCCGCGCTGCTCGAAGTTGACCGAACCGTCGCGCCAGTTGGTCATCACCACGTCGCGCTGTTCCCAGGTCACCTCGTCGTACGGGTGCACCCCCTCGGTGGTGTGCACCCGCCGGACGGTGAGCCCACCGTCCGCCAGCCCACGCTCCGACGTGTCGACGGTTTCCGTCATGCCCTGACCCTCTCCCTCGTTGCTCGCTCGTCCCACACGTGCCACCGGGTTCCCCACCCGGTGAGGTCCTGATCGCTGCCTGGCGCGTCGCCGTGTCGCGCTCCGGCGGCTGGTTCGACTCATGTCCCCTCGTGTTCCGCTTTCCTGGCCATCGCGTCGCGCAGGCCCGCGATCTCCTTCTCGAAGTCCTCTATGGACGAGAAGGACCGGTACACACTGGCGAAGCGCAGGTAGGCCACCTCGTCGAGCTCGCGCAGCGGCCCGAGGATCGCCAGCCCGACCTCGTGGCTGGGGATCTCGGCCGCGCCGGTCGACCGGATCGCGTCCTCGACCCGCTGGGCCAGCTGTTGCAGGTCGTCCTCGTTGACCGGCCGGCCCTGGCAGGCGCGGCGGACCCCGGTGACGACCTTCTCCCGGCTGAACGGCTCGGTGACCCCGGACCGCTTCACCACGGCCAGGACGGCCTCCTCGACGGTGGTGAACCGGCGGCTGCACTTCGCGCAGGACCGGCGGCGCCGGATGACCTGGCCCTCGTCCACCTCTCGGGAGTCGACGACCCGGGAGTCCGAATGACGACAGAACGGACACCTCATCCGAACCACCCCTCGTGCGCGCCGGACAGCCCAACAGGAGATCATCTTGTGGATGCAGCGGTGGACAACCGGTGGACAGGTCGCCCCAACCTGTGGACTAACTACAGTGATGTAACTACTAGATGTTGGGGTCGACGGTAGGCCGAGACGCCACATGATGCAAGTCGGACACCCCCGACACGCGGGACGAGTGGCGGCGACCACACCACCGGCGGGCATGCTCACGGCCCGTACGCGCACCCACCGAACCCGTACCCGGACGCGCCGCTCCAGCGCCGCGACAGGCTACGGTCAGCACGTGGCCAGAAACCGCCTGCGAACCCTGCGCCGCGGCGACCAGGTGATCACCTGGACCGCCCGCATCCGCCACGTCCCCGGCTCGGGCGACTGCCACCGGGGCATCCGCGTCCGCGCCTGGGCCGCCGGGAAGAACAGCCAGGCGCTGGAGGTCGACCTGCTCTCGACGAACTGGCCCGCGCCGCCGGGTGCCTGCGCCACCGACGGCGCCTACCCGACGAGCGGCGACGTGCGCGCGATCGTCGACCACGCCCTGGCGCACGGCTGGGAGCCCGGACAGCGCGGCGGGACCTTCCGGCTCACCGAGGCCGAGCACGCGACAACGTTCGAGCTGACCACCTTCCTGCTCACCGACCGGCTGGTCGATCCGGGCGCGCCGGATCCGACCGCGCGGGTCGTGGAGCGGTCAGCCCTCGGCGGGGACGCGCAACGGCTGACCGGGGCGTAGCCCGGCGTCGAGCGCGTTCAGTTCCCTGATCCGGTCGACGACCGCGCCCCGGTCGCTGGACGGGGCCATCCTGGCGGCGAGGTCCGAGAGGGTCTCCCCCGGCTGCACCCGCACCACCTCCGTCCTGGCCGGGACGTCCACCGCTCCGGCACCCGCGAGGGCGCCGAGGCCGATGACCGCCAGGCACACCGCCGCGCCGGCCGTGATCAACGACAGGGCCGAGATCCGCTGCCTCGGGCGGCACGTGGTGCTCACCACGACGCGGGGCGCGCCCGCCACCCGGCGGCGGGTCGGCGGGGCGGTGTAGCCGTAGACGCGTACGCGGCGCGGTGGCGCGGATAGCGGGTCGGCCGGGATCGTCAGCTGGACCGGTACGCGTGCCGCCGCACCCTGTCCCACCTGCTCCGTCCTGTGCGCCGCGACGCTCATGTCGGCCTCCCGAACCGTCGAACACCTGACCGAACCTCGAACAGTCGTTCGATCGAACCCTCGTGCGAATTTGTAGCACAGGGAACCGGCGGAAAACGAGACCCGCACGGCGTGTCGTCGAACAGGTGTTTGATCTCGTCGTGGCCGACGGTTAACGTCGAAGGTGCACGTGAAAACAGACAGTCACGCCCGGATCGTCGAGGCGGTCCGGCACGCAGGGAGGCAGTGCAGTGCCACGCAAACCGGGAGGAATACCCAAGGGTGTACCGAAGCGGAAGCCGTTGCGGGGCAACCTGCGCAGTTTCCCGGAGGTCAACACCGGCGACGACGTCGAACTCCCCGTCCGCCAGCGGGAGGTGCTCGAGGTCATCCGTACCTGGGTCGAGCGTTTCGGGTATCCGCCGAGCGTCCGCGAGATCGGTGAGGCGGTCGGCCTGACCTCCACCTCCTCGGTCGCCTACCAGCTGCGTGCCCTGGAACAGAAGGGCTACCTGCGCCGCGACCCCAACCGGCCGCGCGCCATCGGTGTCCTGCCGCCCGACGCGATCCCGGTCCCGGCCCAGCCCGAGGTCGGCGCCGCGACGCTGGTCAGCGAGGGCACCGCCGACACCGCCTCGACCACCGACTCGCCCCGCCCGGCCTACGTCCCTGTCCTGGGCCGGATCGCCGCCGGTGGGCCGATCCTGGCCGAGGAGGCCGTCGAGGACGTCTTCCCGCTGCCGAAGGAGATCGTCGGCGAGGGGTCGCTGTTCCTGCTGCGGGTCACCGGTGACTCGATGGTCGACGCCGCCATCACCGACCAGGACTGGGTCGTCGTGCGCCAACAGCCGACCGCCGACAACGGCGAGATCGTCGCCGCCATGATCGACGGCGAGGCCACGGTGAAGACGTTCAAGCGCAAGGACGGGCACGTCTGGCTGATGCCGCACAACGACGCCTACGAGCCCATCCCCGGCGACGACGCCAGCATCCTGGGCAAGGTGGTCGCGGTCCTGCGCCGACTCTGACCACTCACCGCCGCCGGGCGCGGCGGCGGACGAACAGCAGCGTGCCTCCCACGAGCACGACGGCGACCACGGCGACCACGGCGGCCGGCAGGGCGGACATCCCATCCTCCCCTGACCGGCCGCTGGTCTCGTCCGACCCACCACTCGACCGCGCCGACGACGGCGCCGACGGGGAGGGCGACGGGGACGGGGACGGTTCCGGCGGGGCGACGAGCGCGGCGGCGCCCGGGACGGCCCGCACCGGCTCACCGGTGCCCTCCGAGGCCGACAGCAGCGTGCCGTCCGGTTCGAAGGCGATCGCCTCGCCCTGGGCCTCGTCGGGCAACGGGATCCGCACCGCCGTGGTCCCCAGCGCCGCCACCAGGTCGTCCTCGACGTGCCACAGGTACGCGTCGGTGTAGGTCCGCAGCGCCACCACCGAGCCGTCCGCGCTGGTCGCGCCTCCGGTCACGGTCACCGAACCGACGAACGCCGGCACCGGACCGCCCTGGGTGCCCGTCGGTGCGAAGTCGACCGAGCCGACCACCTCCAGCGGCGTGGGCCCCGGGCTGGCCAGCTCACCGGCCGGCCGGAACACCTTCGCCTGGCCGGAGGTCGATTTGGAGACCAGGTAGGGCGTGCCGTCCCGGTCCAGCAGCAGCGCCTCGGTGTCGTGCGCGCCGTCCGGGTAGGTCAGCCGGTGCAGGGTCGCTGACCCGTCCGGGGTCAACGCGATCAGCGCGACGGTGTCCCGGTCGCGGTCGTTGTCGCCGGTGTCCGACAGCCAGAACGTGCCGTCCCGGCCGCGCGCGAGGTCCTCGACGTCGTAGGGGTCGATGTCGCCGACGATCTCCCGGTCGACCGCGCAGTCCTTGGTCAGCACCACGACGGTGGCCTGGGTGCCGCCGTCGTTGACCGCGTACCAGTGGTCCCGGCCGGCGACCAGACCGGACAGCTCACTCAGCCGTGGATCGGTGATGGTGCACCTGACCTGCGGTTCCCGCGGCTGGACGGCCGCTGCCCTGGTCGGCGCGACCAACGCCAACCCGGGCAGCAGTAACACCGCGAGCAGTGCTCCCCGCACGCCGACACCTCCGTGGACCCGATCCCGGCGTCCACGGTAACGCCTCAGACGGACGTGCCGTTCACCGCGAAGTCGCCGAGCATGCCGGCCAGGTCCGGCTTGACCTTCGCGGCCAGGACCGTGCCCCGCTCGGTGTGCCGCTCGGTGAGCACCTCACCCTCCCGGTGGACCCGCGCGACGAGTTCGCCGCGCGCGTACGGGACGAGCACCTCGACCTCGACGTCCGGCCGGGGGATCAGGCCGGCGACCCGTTCCCGCAGCTCCTCGATGCCCAGACCGGTGTGCGCGGAGACGAACACCGCGCCGGGCAGCAGGTTGCGCAGCCGCGCCAGCGCCAGCTCGTTGGCCGCGTCGATCTTGTTCACGACCACCAGCTCGGTCGGCAGCTTCTCCTCGCGCCGGTCGGCGATCTCGCCGAGCACCTCACGCACCGCCTCCACCTGCCACTCCGGGTTCGGGTCGGACCCGTCCACGACGTGCAGGATCAGGTCGGCGTCGGCCACCTCGTCCAGCGTGGACTGGAACGCGTCGACCAGCTGGTGGGGCAGGTGCCGCACGAACCCGACCGTGTCGGTGAGCGTGTACGTGCGCCCGTCGGGCGTGGTGGTGCGCCGGGTGGTCGCGTCCAGGGTGGCGAACAGCGCGTCCTCCACCAGGACCCCGGCGCCGGTCAGCGCGTTGAGCAGGCTCGACTTGCCGGCGTTGGTGTACCCGGCGATGGCGACGCTGGGCACCTCGTTGGCCGTGCGGCGGCCGCGCTTGGTCTCGCGCACCGTGCTCATCGCGGCGATCTCCTTGCGCAGCTTGGAGATCCTGGTCCGGATGCGCCGACGGTCGGTCTCCAGCTTGGTCTCACCGGGGCCACGCGTACCGACACCGCCGGTCGCGCCGCCGGCGCGGCCACCGGCCTGCCGGGACAGTGCCTCACCCCAGCCGCGCAGGCGCGGCATGAAGTACTGCAACTGGGCCAGTTCGACCTGCGCCTTGCCCTCCTTGGAGCGGGCGTGCTGGGCGAAGATGTCCAGGATCAGGGCCGTCCGGTCGATGACCTTGACCTTGAGCTTGGCCTCCAGCTGGCGCAGCTGGGACGGGGACAGCTCCCCGTCGCAGATGACCGTGTCGGCGCCGGCCGAGGCGACCATCCCGGACAGCTCCGCGACCTTGCCGGAACCGATGTAGGTGGCCGGGTCCGGCCGGTCACGACGCTGGACGAGGCCGTCGAGGACCTCCGAGCCCGCGGTCTCGGCGAGCCTGGCCAGTTCGGCCAGCGACGCCTCCGACTGGGCGGCACTGCCCTCGGTCCACACCCCGACCAGCACGACCCGTTCGAGCCGCAACTGGCGGTACTCGACCTCGGTGACGTCGGTGAGTTCGGTCGACAGACCGGAAACGCGCCGCAACGCGGCACGGTCGGAGAGCTCAAGTTCACCCGTGGAGAGCTCAGCCAGGTCAGTCAACCCGTAGTCGGTGTGCCCGTCGGTTTGCCGCTGATTGAGATTCTCTGTCACGTGGTGAAACCCTCTTTCTCGATCCGTTCGTGCCGGTCAGCACATGGTCGCATGCACCAGCGAACGAATCGACGGAATTATTCCGCCGCCGACTCCCACCACGATCGTTCGATTTCGCCGCGCGCGACGAAAACGGCCGGTCCGGTGAGGGTGCAGGTGTCGTCTCCGATCACCACGCGCACCCGTCCGCCTGGTATGTCAACGTCCGCCGCGCCCGTTTGGTGCCCGGACGCGTGCAACACCCCGGTCACGGCCGCGACCGTGCCGGTGCCGCACGACCGGGTCTCGCCGACGCCGCGCTCGTGCACCCGCATCCGGATCCGGTCCGGCGCCTCGACCACCACGAACTCGACGTTCACCCCGTCGGGGAAGACCGCCCGGTCGAACTCCGGCGCCACCGTGAGGTCCAGGTCGTCGAGGCGCTCGACCCGGCACACCAGGTGCGGGTTACCGACGTCGACCGCGACCCCGGGGAACCGCCGGTCGCCGAGCACCGCCTCGGACTCGCCGAACACCGCCGCCTTGCCCATGTCGACGGTGACCTCGCCGTGCTCGTCGATCCGCACGTCACGGACCCCGGCCCGGGTGCCGACGGGGAACTCGCGGCCCTCGACCAGGCCATCGTCGAGCAGGTAGCGGGCGAACACCCGCACGCCGTTGCCGCACATCTCGGCGACCGAGCCGTCGGCGTTGCGGTAGTCCATGAACCAGGCGCCGGGGTGCTCGCGGTCGCGCACGACCCGCAGCACGCCGTCGGCACCCAGCCCGCCCCGGCGGTCACACAACGCGCGGACACGGGCGGGCGTGAGGTCGAGCGCGGCGTCGGGGTCGGGCAGCAGCACGAAGTCGTTCTCAGTGCCGTGCCCCTTGACGAACGGAATGTGCACGGTACCGACCCTAGGCCAGATCGCGGACCGTCCCCAGCAGACCGTCCCCGGCCGCGTCCAGCCAGTGGACGCGCTTGTCGCGGCGGAACCAGGAACGCTGCCGGCGGACGAACCGGCGGGTCGCCCGCACGGTCGCCGTCGCGGCCTCGGCGAGGTCGTGACGGCCGTCGATGGCGTCCAGGACCTGCTGGTAGCCCAGGGCCCTGGCGGCGGTGCGGCCCTCGCGCAGGCCCTGGCCGTCGAGCCGGCGGACCTCCTCGACCAGGCCGTCGTCGAACATCCGGTGCACGCGCCGCTCGATCCGCTCGTCGAGGGCCTCGACGTCCAGGTCGAGTCCGATCTGGACGGTGTCCCAGCGGGCCGGTCCCTCCCGGGGCATCGTCGCCGAGAACGGGCGGCCGGTCAGCTCGATGACCTCCAGCGCCCGCACCACCCGGCGCCCGTTGCTCGGCAGGATCGCGGCGGCGGCCGGCGGGTCGAGGGTGACCAGTCGGGAGTGCAGGGTCGCCGCGCCGACGTCGGCCAGTTCGGCCTCCAGCCGGGCACGGATACCGGCGTCGGTGCCGGGGAACTCCAGGTCGTCGAGCACGGCGCGGACGTAGAGGCCGGACCCGCCGACCAGGATCGGCACCCGCCCGGCCGCGAGCAGCCGCTCGACGACCGCGCGCGCGTCACGCTGGTAGGCGGCGACCGACGCCGTCTGGGTGACGTCCAGGACGTCGAGCAGGTGGTGGGGCACCGAGCGCCGCTCGGCCGCGGTGACCTTGGCGGTGCCGATGTCCATGCCCCGGTAGAGCTGCATCGCATCGGCGTTGACCACCTCGCCGCCCAGTTCCTCGGCCAGCGCGATGCCCAGCGCGGACTTGCCGGTCCCGGTCGGGCCGACGATCGCCAGCGGCCTCACCGGGCCGGGTCCCAGACCGCGAAGTGGTAGGCCACGCCGAAGGGCACCAGCAGGCTGGCCCGCACGGCGCGCCAGCCCCGGGGCGCGGCGCCGGCCAGCACCTGCCACGGCGCCCGGCCGGCGGCGCCCAGCTCGGCGGCC
>NZ_MSIF01000019.1 GCF_001921215.1 Actinophytocola xinjiangensis | reverse complement strand
TCGTCCAGCCGGGTGCCCTCGTCGATCGTGACGTCGGCCGACAGCTTCCCGCGCATCTCCTGGCGGATCAGCGTCGCCAGAGTGTCGATGGTGATCATTTCCGTACCTCGCACATTTCGACGGAACAAACGTTGAGCGGCAGGAATTTACCGCCGAAATTCGCTCGCCTGGAAGACGTGAAGTACGGATTCTTGAACCGCTTTCAACCCGCTGACGATCAGCCCGAAGAACGAGCACCGAACGGCTCAAGGGCCCGTGGAGAAGCTGGTTCGGCGCGCCCGCGCGTGACACACTTCGCGGCCGCGCCGAGAGCGGCGACCGGGGACGACCACCGGCACACACGACTGTGCGGGCGCGCGAAACCCAGCGCGCCCGCACAGTCGACGGGAAAGAGGGAACCCCGAAGGGCTCAGGCGGCCGCGGTCGCCGCCTCGACGAGCACCCGCTCCACCCGGGCGATCAACGACGCCCGGCGCAGGCACCACACCCGGAACGCGCGGCGGTCGTTGTTGTCGAGGGCCGCGTCGATCTGGGCCGCCGTGTTCAGGATGCAGATCTGCAGACCGCTGATCTCGGCACTGGCGTCGGGCTTGGACATCGAACGGCTCATCACGACCACCGCCAACTGGATCGGTGTGGAAATGTCTGTATCCATGGTGGCCGTGTCCGCTCAAGCCGAGCTTGAACCTCACTGAGGTGAGCCGGTCCCGGCCCTGGTCAGCCGGTGGTGTTCTCCGAGGTGACCGGCTCGGCGATCAACCGGGGACGGCGCATCCACGCCCCCTGCGGCCGGGCCAGAAGCTCGGTCAACGGCTCGGGCTTGCCCAGGTGGAAACCCTGCGCCACCCGCACCCCCAACCGGCCCAGCGCGTCGACCTGGGTGGAGCGCTCCACCCACTCGGCGACGACCGAGATGCCCAACCCGCGGGCGATGTCCACGATGCCCTGCACCAGCACGGTATCCCGGCTGCCGTAGTCGATCCCCCGGACGAACTCGCCGTCGATCTTCACCCCGGTGATCGGCAGCTTCTTCAGATGCACGAACGAGCCGAAACCCGCGCCGAAGTCGTCCAGCGAGATCCGGCAGCCGCTGGCCCGCAGCCGCTGCGCCAGGCTGCGCGCCGCCGCCAGGTTCGTCACCGCCGCCGTCTCGGTGATCTCGAACCCCAACCGACCCGGCGCGACCCCGGCCTTGGCCAGCCGCCGCACCACGAAGTCACCGAAATCGCCGTCCTCCAGGGTGCGGCCGGAGACGTTCACGTTGAACCGCAGGCCCGGGTACGGGTGGGCGACCAGCGCGTCGATCGCCGTGCCGATCACCCACCGGTCGATGTCGAGCACCAGGTCACCGCGCTCGGCCGCCGGCAGGAACTCCCCCGGGCTCAGCCTCGGCTCCCGGCCGTCCTCCAACCGCAGCAGCAGCTCGTGACCCACGACCCGGTTGGTGCCCAGCTTGACCATCGGCATCGCGTGCAGCACCAGGCCACCGTTGGCGATGGCGTCGCGAACCCGGTCCATGACCGTCACCCGCATCGCCGTGTCCATGTAGTGGCCCTGCTCGTAGACGGTGACCCGGTTGCGCCCGGCCGCCTTCGACGCGTACAGCGCGAGGTCGGCGTTGGCCAGCACCGCCTGCCAGGTGTCGCCCGAGGTGAACCCGGCCACCCCGGCGCTGACCGTGACCCGCGTCGTCGGACCGCCGCCGGTCAGCGGCAACGCCGCCACCGCCGCCCGCAGCCGGTCGGCCAGCGCGACCGCCGCCTCCTCCCCCGTGTCGGCGAGCACCACCGCGAACTCGTCACCGCCGAGCCGGCCCAGCGCGTGCCCCTCGCCCAGCCGCACCCGCAGCACGTCGGCGATGGCCCGCATCACCTGGTCGCCGGCCGGGTGGCCACGCAGGTCGTTGATGTCCTTGAAGTTGTCCAGGTCCAGCAGCAGCAGCGTGCCGGTGACCCGGTGGGCCAGGCGCCGTTCCAGCTCGCGGGTCAGCGCGCGCCGGTTGAGCAGCCCGGTCAACGGGTCCTCGTCGGCCAGGCGGATCAGCTCCGCCTGCCACTCGACACGCTGCTGGTCCTCGACCCCGTCGGCGCGCCAGCGGCTGACGTCGACCACCCGGTAGAGCAGCTGCGCCTCGGCGAAGACGGTGCACCGCACCTCCAGCCAGCGCTGGGCGGCGCCGTCGGCCGGCGAGGTGACCGCCTGGGACAGCACGACACCCTCGTGGGGCCCGTCCGGCGCGCCGACCAGCAGCGTCGGCAGGGAGCGGTCGCGGCACTGGTCGACGGTCAGGTCGAGGATCTCGGCCATCAGCCGGTTGACCCAGCGCACCCGTCCGCGCAGGTCGGTGACCGCGAACGCCGTGTCCGCGGTGTCAAGCACTGCGTCCAGCATCTCCACCTGGGAGATGCCGTCGGTTGTCATTCCGGAACGCCTCGTTCGCTTGAGGTGACAATAGGGCAGGAAGATTAGCCGAACGGATCTCTCAGCGCAGCCGTTCGAGACCATGTGCGGTTCGCACGACCTGTGCCGCCAGGGTGGTGAGCTCGTGCGGGGCGGCTCCGTCGTCCGCGGCGGTCACCAGGTCCTCGGCGGCACACCGCAGCTGGAACAGGCGGTCCTGTAGGTCGGCGAGTTCCGCCGCGGACAGTACTACGGCGTCGTCGGGCAACCCACCGCGCTGTACCGCGGAGCGTCGTTCGTAGGCGCGTTGCCGGCAGGACTGGGTGCAGTAGCGGCGGGGGCGGCCCACCCGGCCGTCGGCGGCCGGCGGGTCGGGCAGGTGCAGGCCGCACCAGCCACAGTGCCGGGGTTCGGTGCGCGACCGGAGTCGTTGGGGAGCGGTCATCACCGGCGACGCTATCTCGCCATGAATCGTGCACCCATTCGCCACGCCGCTGAGGCAGACTCGGCGGCGTGCGGTACAACGGTGGTGACCATGCCTTCTTCGCCGGCCCCTATCCGCGTGCGTTCGTGCACCGGGGCTGGCACTACGACGAGCTGAGCGGCATGGAGAACTCGCTGTCGGCGTTCCGGCGCGCGGTCGAGGAGGGCTACCAGTACCTGGAGACCGACGTGCACGCCACCAGCGACGGCGTGGTCGTCGTGCACCACGACCCGGTGCTGGACCGCACCACCGACGGCCACGGCGAGGTCGCGCGGTTGCCGTGGCGGACCGTGCGCGAGGCCAGGATCGGTGGTCGCGAGCCGGTGTCGCGGCTGGAGGACCTGCTGGAGGAGCTGCCGCAGGCGCTGCTGAACATCGACGTGAAGGCCGAGTCCGCGATCGAACCGCTGGTGGAGGCGCTGAAGCGGACCGGGTCACTCGGACGGGTGTGCGTGGCGTCGTTCTCCGAGGCGCGGCTGGCGCGGGTGCGGCAGCTGGCCGGCGGGGACGTCCTGACCTCGATGGGCACCCGCGCCATCGCCCGGCTGTGGGCCCACGGCCGGTTACCCCAGTGGCTGCCGCGCGGGCGCGGCGCCGAGCGCATCGCGCAGGTACCGGTGCGTCACGGTCGGGTGACCGTGGTGGACCGGCGGCTGGTGACCGTGGCCCGCAACCGGGGCGTCGAGGTGCACGTGTGGACCGTCGACGACCCGGCGCAGATGAACCAGCTGATCGACCTGGGCGTGGACGGCCTGATGACCGACCGTCCCGGGGTGCTGCGCGACGTGCTGCGGGAACGCGGCCTGTGGGCCACGACCAGCTAGTCCTCCAGCGACTCACCGATCGCCACGGCCTGCTCACGGGTCAGCTCGCCCTCGACACGGTAGGTGAGGTCGTCGCGTTCCCACACCAGCGTCGAGCCGGACAGGCGCGCGGACTGCTCGTGGCTGACGCCGTCGCGGTCGAGGTAGAACACCGGGTGCGGATCCGGCAGCCACACCGCCGGTGAGCCGTCGACCGTGGTGGGTTCGGCGTCGTCGTCACCGAGGAACTTGCGGAACATCGGGTCCAGCCCGCCGGCGAACTGGTCCACCCGCACCCCCGCGTAGATCAACGACACCACCCGGGTCGGCTCCCCCGCCAGCTGAACGGCGTCCGGATCACCGAGCGCGGCCGGCACCCGAAGGGGAAACCCGACCTGGTCACGTGCCAGATCCAACGACACCGTCCGCTCCTGGGGCAACGGCTCCGGCCCCGACGGCAACGGCGGCGCCGGGGCCTGGTTCAGCTCAACTCCCCCGACCCGCAGGAACTCCAACACCGAGGCCCGGACCCGAGGAGACACCGCCATCGCCACCCCCAGCGTGATCAGCAACGCCAGCACGGCCGCCACCAGCCGCGTCACCACCAGGGGCCGCCGAGGCACCTCGTCCAGCCGCCCCAGCACCGCCAGAGCGAGGACGTCGGGATCCGGGCCAGCCGGAACGTGGAGGTGCTCCCCGAGATCACGCAGGACGTCGTCGGTCACCGGATCAGTCACCAGCCACCTCCCTTGCCAGACCCGCCGGCAACACCCGGCGCAATTTGACAATCGCCCGCGACAACCGCGACTTCACCGAGCCACGCGGCCACGCGAGCACCTCGGCCGTCTCCGCCTCCGTGAGGTCGAGGAAGTACCGGCAGGTCAGCACCTGCCGGTCCCGGTCAGGCAGCGTGTTGACCGCCGCCAGCACCGCCGCCCGGGTGGCCGCGCTCACCGCCACCTGCTCCGGCACCACCGGATCGATGTCCGGTTCGACCAGCCGCAACTCCAGCGTCCGGCGCCGTCGGGTCGAGCGGTGCAGGTTGCTGGTCTCGTTGGCCACGATCCGCAGCAGCCAGGGACGGAACGGGGCGCCGTCGCGGAAGGTGGGCAACGCGCGGTAGGCCTTCACGAACGCCTCCTGCACCACGTCCTCGGCGTCGTCCCCCGCGCCGAGAAGGTAGGCGGTGCGGTGGGCGAGCGCGCCGTAGCGGGCGACCAGGAGCGCGTAGGCGTCCCGGTCGCCGGCGCGGGCGCTGGCCACCGCGTCGTGGTCCGGTGTCTGGTTGTCCGTGTCGGTCCTCCTCGGCCACCCGTTGATACACCGCCGGGCCGCGCCCGGTTCCACGTTTTTCTGGAACCGGACCCGGCCCGGCGGTGTACCGATGACATGAGAACGCGACGAATCCTCGTGATCACCGCGACCGCGCTCGCCGCCGCGCTGCTGGCCACCACTCCGGCCCACGCCGGCGGCTGGTCGGAAACGGTGCTGGACCCGCCCCCCGGGCACATCGAGCGAGCCGTGACCTACACGTTCGGTTTCTGGGTCCTCCAACACGGCTCGTACCCCATCAAGGCAGGAAACCTGGGCGAGGTAACGCTGACCGCGACCGACGACGACGCCACGAGGGTCACGTTCCCCGCCACCGAAAGCGCCACCGCAGGCCACTACTCAGCCGAAGTCGTCTTCCCCCACGACGGCGAATGGCAGATCGGGACCGAACACTCGACCCTGATGCCCGATCCGCTGGTCGCCGTGGTCACCGTGCCCGGCACGGTCGACATCATGCCCAGCGAGGTCGCCCACCGCGCCCCCCACGACTGGGGAACCGTGCGCCCCAGCTTCCCACCCACCACCGACAACGCCCAGGTCGCCGCCCCCGAGGGCTACAACCCCGAGGAACCCCAAGCCCTCATCGACCCCGGCCCCACAACCACCACGGCCGCCGCCCCCACCCCCGAAACCCCCGGCGGACCACCGATCGAACTGCTCGTAGCTGGTGGCCTGGCGCTGCTCGCCCTCACCGCCGCCCTCGCGCGCCACCACCGCCGCCGCACACGCGCCTGACCCACCGCAAGGCACTCAGGGCGACACCGACACGCCCTCCCAGGCCGCGCGCCAGGTCAACGGCCCCAACACCCCGGACTCCGTGATCCCGTTGGCCCGCTGCACAGCCAGAACAGCCACCCGCGTCTCCTCGTAGTAACACCCGGTCCCCGCGAAATCGAACCCGTAGGTGTTCATCCGCAACTGCCACACCCGCAACCCGCTGTGACAGTCCCCGTACTCGAACGCCACCCCCGGCCACGCCGGCGCCGCACCCCCGATGTAGGCCGACTCCGCATAGGACGGAACACGCTCGCTTCCGGCATCGGCGTCCTCGCTCAGCCCGTGCAGACCGGCGCAGGTCCACGGCTGCCAACCCCGCATGCGATACAGGTACAGCGCCCGGTAGTCCTGCTCTTCCGGTGTCGCCTCGTGCGGATATCCCGCGCCTCCCACGCTGCGCCAGGTCGCCAGGTCGAACTGGTAGGCCCCGTAGTACCCGCCGGAGGCGACCACGTCGTACCGCCCGCTGGACTCGCACTGGCGCAACGTCTCCCAATCCTGAGAGGACGGATCGGCGCTCGCGGCCGGCCCGCCGACAACGACCGCCCCCACCAGCAGCAACAGCGCCAGACCTCGCGCACCCCACCGTTCTCCGCTCATGATCAGTCACGGTAAGTGGCATTCCCAGGCGTCACAACCGCAACAGTGACCACAGTGTCCCCGAGAGTCACCGCAGTCACTTTTCGTTGTCGATATGCCGCCCCGCCGGGCCTGGTGTGACCGATAAGGTCCGCGTGCCACCCCCCAGTTGGAGGAACGATGAGTGTCGTGGACGAGGGCGCGGAGATGGTCGGCAGTGCGCCCGAACGGCGGCGCGAACAACGCGGCTGGGTCTGGTACGACTGGGCCAACTCGGTGTTCCCCACCTCGGTGGTCACCGTGTTCGGCTCCAACTACCTGGTGGCCGTCGCGACCGACTCGGCGAAGGCGAACACCGCGCTCAACGGGCCACGACCCTGTCTCGGGACCGACGGCCAGGACAGCACGCTGATCAACTGCCAGATCGACGTCCTCGGCTGGCACGTGCAGGCCGGCTCGATGTGGGGCTACCTGCTCGCCCTGGCCGCCATCGTGCACGTGCTCGTCGTGCCGCTGGTCGGCGCGATCTCCGACCGCACCCAGAACAAGCGGCGGATCCTGGCCACCTTCGCCTTCGGCGGCGCGCTGGCCACCGCCGCGCTCGGCCTGGTCTCCGACGGCAACTGGGGCCTGGGGGTCCTGTTCTTCGTGCTCGGCAACCTCGGGTACGGCACCTCGGTGGTCGTGTACTACGCGTTCATCCCGGAGATCGCGACCGCCGACGAACGCGACCGGCTCTCCACCAGGGGCTGGGCCTTCGGCTACCTCGGCGGCGGTGTCGCGCTGCTGCTGCAACTGATGATCTACCTGTTCCACGACAGCCTCGGCATGGCCGAGTCGACGGCCGTGCGGCTGATCTTCGTCATCTCCGCGGTGTGGTGGGCCGGGTTCGCGATCATCCCGCTGCGCGCGCTGCGCACCCACCAGCGACCCCACGGCACCGAGCACGGCGCCGGGTCGGTACTGGTGGCCGGGTTCCGGGAACTCGGTGAGACCCTGCGGGCCGCGCGGGCCTACCCGCTGACACTGGCGTTCCTGGGCATCTACCTGATCTACACCGACGGGATCTCCACGGTCGCCAACGTGTCGGCCCAGTACGGGCGCGAGGAGCTGAAGTTCGACGAGGACGTGCTGATCGTGACGATCCTGATCGTCCAGTTCATCGCGTTCTTCGGCGGGCTGGCGCACGGCTGGCTGGCCAGCCGGCTGGGCACCAAACGCACGATCATGATCAGCCTCGCGGTGTGGGTGCTGGTCATCGGCGCCGCGTACTTCGTCGAGGCCGGCCAGCAGCTGCAGTTCTACGGGCTCGCGGTGGGCATCGGGCTGGTGCTCGGTGGCACCAACGCGCTGTCGCGGTCGCTGTTCAGCCAGCTGGTCCCGCGCGGGCGGGAGGCGCAGTACTTCTCGATCTACCAGATCGGTGAGCGGGTGGGTGAGATCGCCGGGCCGGTGATCTTCGCCGGGGTGGCCGGCGCGACCGGCTCGTTCCGACCGGCGATCATCTCGATGGTGATCTTCTTCCTGGTCGGGCTCGTGCTGCTGTACTTCCTGCCCGTTCGCAAGGCCATCCGGGCAGCCGGCAACCAAGAGCCCACGGTCGTGTAGATAGGGTCCCGAACGTGGAGCCGACGCCGAACTTCGCCGACCCGACCGACGCGCTGTCCTCGGTGCCCGCCGCCGGGTCGCGGCGGGCCGTCCCCGTGGTGGGGCACCTGCGTTTCTACTACGGCCCGATGGACTGCGGGAAGTCCACGCTGGCGTTGCAGGTCGATCACAACCAGGCCCGCCAGGGCCGGCGGGGGCTGCTGCTGGTGCACCTGGACCGGTCGGGCAAGCCACAGATCTCCAGCCGGATCGGGATCACCCGCACCGCGATCGAGGTGCACGTCGAGGTGGACCTGCGGGACCTGGTGCGGCAGCGGTGGGCCTGCGGGGACCGCGTGGACTACGTGATCGTGGACGAGGCGCAGTTCCTCACCCCCGATCAGGTGGATCAGCTCGCCGAGTTGGCTGACGACGTTCAGGTCGACGTGTACTGCTTCGGCATCGCCACCGACTTCCGCAGCCGGCTGTTCCCCGGGTCGCGGCGGCTGTTCGAACTGGCCGACGAGCTGCAGCCGGTCCAGGTGGACGTGCTGTGTTGGTGCGGTCTGCCGGCCCGGTTCAACGCCCGGGTCCAGGACGGTGACGTCGTGCGTGACGGAAACACGGTTCTGGTCGCCGATACCGACGATACGGAACGTGATCTTCACTCTGTGGTCGCCACAACTACTGTGCGTTACCAGGTTCTGTGTCGTCGGCACTTCCGCCTGGGTGACCTGGGGCCTAGTGTGGCGGCACACGGTCAGCTCCAGCTGACCTGAGGGCCAACTCGACCAGGGCGATCCCCCAAGTGGGCGATGCTGGCGACTAATCGGGAGACGCGCGCGTCACGAACCGGTTCGCGGCGCGTCTACTCGGTGGAAACTTGAGTTGGAGGGATGTTGTAGGTCACCCTGAGCAACCGGACGCGGCGGGCGGGAACGAATCGTGGCGGCCGGGCGTTGCTCTTGGTAAGCATGACCCTGGCTCCAGCTGGAGCGGGAGCCGAACGAAAGGACGTCGCGATGGCCGACCGTGTACTCCGTGGAAGCCGACTTGGCGCGGTCAGCTACGAGACAGACCGCAACCACGATCTCGCCCCACGCCGCACCATCCGGTACGCGTGCCCCAAGGACCACGAGTTCGAGGTCCCCTTCTCCGACGACGCCGAGGTCCCGGCGATGTGGGAGTGCCGCCTCCACGGCACCGTGTCCAAACTGATCGACGGCACCGAGCCGGAGACCAAGAAGGTGAAGCCGCCCAGGACGCACTGGGACATGCTGCTCGAACGCCGCAGCATCCCCGAGCTGGAGGACCTGCTGGCCGAGCGCCTGCAGGAGCTGAAGGTGCGCCGCAGCCGCTCCGCCTGAGCGAACCGACCACCGCACCGATCACCGTGAATGCCCCGTCCGGGACCTCGTCCCGACGGGGCATTCACCGTCACGGACGCTTGGTGAACAGCGAACGGACCTGGGTGCCCCGTCGCCGCAGCCCCCACTTGGTCACCCGGATCAGCGCCTCGCGGATGATGTCGCTGCTCATCTTCGACTGGCCGCGCTCCCGCTCGGTGAACGTGATCGGCACCTCGACCACCGTGAACCCGGCCTCGATGGTGCGCCAGGCCAGGTCGATCTGGAAGCAGTAGCCCTGGGAGGCGACGTTGTCGATCCGGATCTTCTCCAGCGCCTCACGCCGGTAGGCGCGGAAGCCGGCCGTGATGTCCTTCACCTTCGCGCCCAGCGCCATCCGCGAGTAGAAGTTCGCCCCCCGGGACAGGACCTGGCGCTGCACCGGCCAGTTGATCACCTTCCCACCGGGCACCCAGCGGGAGCCGATCACCAGGTCGGCGTCGCCGAGCGCGTCCAGCAGCCGGGGCAGGTCCTCCGGGGCGTGCGAGCCGTCGGCGTCCATCTCCACCAGCACCGCGTAGTCCCGCTCAAGCCCCCAGTGGAAGCCGGCGACGTAGGCCGCGCCCAGCCCGTTCTTCTCCGTGCGATGCATCACGTGCACGCGGCCGGCCGAGTCGGCCTTGGCCAGCTCGTCGGCGATCTCGCCGGTGCCGTCCGGGCTGCCGTCGTCGACCACCAGGACGTGCGCCGTCGGCAGCGCGGCGTGCAGCCGGGCCACGATCGGCTCGACGTTGTCCCGCTCGTTGTACGTCGGGATCACCACCAGCACCGGCTCGAGCTGGTCTGCCATGCGTCGTTCTCCTCCTCGTCGGCGCGTGCGCCGGATACGTCGTGGCTACTTGGTGCGTGCGCGGCGCCGGGTGACGATCGCGGTGGCCAGCGCGGCGAGTCCGGCGAGCGCCATGACCCACTCCGGGCTCGAACCGAGTCGATCGGACAGCGTAGTCGTTGACCGTAACGCCACCCGCTCGACCGGAGCGGCGTCGGTGAACATGCCCGTCGCCTGGCTGACCGAGCCGTCGGGACGCACGAACGCGCTGACCCCGCTGGTGGCAGACACGACCACGGTGCGGCCGTGCTCCACCGCGCGCACCCGGTCCATCGCCAGCTGCTGGTAGGTCATCTCCGAGTGGCCGAAGGTGGCGTTGTTGGTCGGCACGGCCAACAGGTTCGTGCCCTCCGCCGACTCGCGCACCACGTCGTTGAACGCCACCTCGTAGCAGGTCGCCAGGCCCACCTTGGCGTTGGCCATGGAGAACACGACGGGCTTGTCGCCCGGCACGAACCGGCCGGCCCGGTCGACCGTCGAGGTGAAGATCCGGAAGAACGAGCGCCACGGCATGGTCTCGCCGAAGGGCTGGAGCTTGCGCTTGGTGTACTGCTCGACCGGGCCGCGTTCGGGGTCCCACAGCAGCATGGTGTTGCGCGGCAGGTCGTCGTCGCCGATGAGCACCGAGCCGACCGCGATCGGCGCGTCGATCGCCCTGGCCGCCCGTTCGATGCCCGCCCAGGCGTCGGCGTTGCGGTAGGGGTCGATGTCCGAGGAGTTCTCCGGCCAGATCACCAGGTCCGGCTGCTCCTCGCGGCCGGCGGCGACGTCGCGGGCCAGTCGCTCGGTGCGTTCGACGTGGTTGTCCAGCACGGCGCGGCGCTGGGAGTTGAAGTCCAGGCCGGCGCGCGGCACGTTGCCCTGCACGATGGCCACGACCGCCGTGCCGTCGTTGGCGTCGGTGCCGACCAGCGGGAGCGCGCCGAAGGCGGCCGCGACCGGCAGGACCGTGGCCAGGGCCGGCGCGAGCACCTCACGCACGGTCCGCTTCCGGTCCACGACGACCCGGCGGATCAGCGCGGCGGCGCCGAAGCCGGTGAGGGTGACGGCGAAGGCGATCAGCGGGGTGCCGGCGACACTGGCCAGCGGTAGGTAGATCCCGTCGGGCTGGGTGAACGCGATGTTGCCCCAGGGGAACCCGCCGAAGGGAAACAGCCAGCGCAGTACCTCGCCGGCCACCCACAGCAGCGCGCCCCAGACCGGCCAGGCGGGCAGACGCATGACCACGGCCAGCGCGGCACCGGACAGTGCCACCAGCAGGCCCTCGGCCGCGCTCAGCGGCAGCCAGGCGACCGGGCCGACGAACACGCCCGTCCAGGCGAGCAGCGGGACCATGTAGCCCAGACCGAACCACAGTCCGTAACCGAATCCGGCCCGTGTGCGACGGCCGTACACGACCAGCGCGAGCGCCGCGAAGGCGATCGGGGCCAGCCACCACAACGTGCGCGGCGGCCCGGACAGGTACAGCAGGAATCCCGCCGAGGCGGCGATGGCTGAGCGCAGGAGCACCCCGGGCAGGACGTGCCTGCGCGCCGGGGGCTGGTCCGGTTCGTCGGACAACGCCGGCGGTTCCGGCGAGAGAGCGGGGGCGACCACCTGGCCAGCGTACGGCGTCCATTGTTGACTCTTCGTCACCCCGACCACCAACGCCGTTCCCGCACCTGGTTTCGAATGCCCGTTCGAGCCGTCGGCGCAGGTCAGCCCGGGGGCCCGGGCGACCGGCGCGGGGGCGGTGGACGCGGGCGTGTCCGGCGTCCGGCGGTGCGCCCGCGATATCCGGATGGCCGGCGAAAAGAATTCCGCGAAAGAATCATCGGGCCGTGCGTCGGACGGGTCGTTATTGGTCCATTGTGGACGGACAGATCAGTCAGGAGTTCGACGGGGAGCGGGAATGCGTGTCGCCGCCTTCAGGGCGTCGGCGCGATCACGGCCGACGTCCACCCATTCGGCCCCGTTCCAGACGCTGTAGGTCCACTGACAGTCAGCGTCCACGTAGCCGGATATCACCCCGGGGACCAGTTCGTTACTCATGCCAGTAAGGATCCTTCAATACAAGGTCATTAGGGAGTACTGTCAACCGGACGGAGGCAACCTCTCTAAGGAGGGTCACCATGCGTGGCGGCTGTAACTGTGGATGCGGCGGTTGTGGCAACAGTGGATGTTGTGGCGGCTCCTGCGGCTGTGGCTGACATCCCCTGACGGGGCACTGATTGGGCCCCGATCGAGCACTGTTCGAGGCATGGTACGTGCCGCCACCAGCGGCGATTCAGTCAGGTTCGATGATGGCGGCACGACCACTCGAACAACTCGAGAACACCTGGAGCGGTATTCTCCCGAACGAAACAATCCGTCCCCATCGGACAAATCGCTCCCTCTATCAAATTGCTCCGATTTCTCCGGCGGGCCCATTTCTTTCTCGCCCCCGCGCATGCCCCCTCTCGGTTGACCAGGTACTTTCTCCCGCGGACGTGCCGACCACGTGATCGTCCGCTCGGTCCCCAACGGTGAACGGAGGGTGCACTGAACGTGGCGCTCCGGTGACGTGCGGCCATACTGCTGCCGACGATCATCGGAGGGAGGGCGTTGATGCGCCTGCGACTCAAGCCCCGGGACACCCGGTTCTTCGACCTGTTCAGCGTGGCCGGCACGAACATCGCCTCGGCGGTCGAGGTGCTGCGCGAGTTCGTCGCCGCGCCGACCGAGGCACGGGCCGACCTGGCCAAACGCATGCACGACGCCGAGCACGCCGGCGACGACGCCACCCACGACATCATCGAGCAGTTGGACCGCTCGTTCATCACCCCGTTCGACCGCGAGGACATCTACCGCCTCGCCGTGCGCCTGGACGACGTCATCGACTACATGGACGCCGCCGTCGACCTGGCCACGCTCTACGACCCCGAGGCCCTGCCCGACGGCGTGGGCCGGCAGGTCGAGCTGCTGGAGGAGATGGCCAAGCTCACCGCCTCGGCCATGCCCCGCCTGGCCACCCTGCGGCACCTGACCGACTACTGGGTCAAGATCAACGAGCTGGAGAACGAGGCCGACCAGGTCTACCGGCGCTTACTCACCTACCTGTTCAGCGGCGAGCTGGAGCCGCTGACGGTGATGAAGCTCAAGGAGATCATCGACCAGCTCGAGTCGGCGGCCGACGCCTTCGAGCACGTGGCCGACGTGGTGCACAGCATCGCGGTGAAAGAGTCCTGATCGGTGGAACTCCTCGCGCTCATCCTGGTCATCGCCCTGGTGACCACGTTCGACTACACCAACGGCTTCCACGACGCCGCCAACGCCATCGCCAGTGCCGTGTCCACCCGGGCGCTGTCGCTGCGCGGGGCGCTGGGCCTGGCGGCCGTGATGAACCTCATCGGCGCCCTGGCCGGCACGGGCGTCGCGGTGACCATCGCCAGTGGGGTGATCGCCACCCCCAGCGGCGACGCCGGCCTGATGGTCGTCGGCGCCGCGCTGATCGGCGCCATCCTGTGGAACATCACCACCTGGTACTTCGGCCTGCCGTCGTCCTCGTCGCACGCGCTGATCGGCGGCCTGGTCGGCGCCGCGCTCGCCTCGGCGACCCAGGTGCACTGGTCGGGGGTGCTGACCAAGGTCGCCATCCCGATGGTGCTCTCGCCGCTGGTCGGGCTCACCCTGGGCTACCTGGTGATGTTGGGCATGCTGTGGGCGTTCCGCAAGGTCAACGCGCACGCGGCCGGGCGGTGGCTGCGCCGGGCACAGATCCTGTCGGCCTCCAGCCTCGCGCTGGGCCACGGGCTGCAGGACGCGCAGAAGAGCATGGGCGTGATCGTGCTCTCGCTGGTCATCACCGGTCACCAGAGCGACTACTCGGTGCCGTTCTGGGTGATCCTGCTCTGCGCGACCGCGCTGGCGGCCGGCACCTGGTCGGGCGGGCTGCGGATCATGCGCACGCTGGGCCGGCGCATCTTCAACCTCACCCCCGCGCACGGGTTCGCCGCGGAGGTCTCGGCGTCGTCGGTGCTGTACCTGACGGCGTTCGTGTTCGCCGCGCCGGTCTCCACCACCCACGTGATGACCTCGGCGGTCATGGGCGTCGGCGCGACCACGCGGCGCTCGGCCGTGCGCTGGTCGGTGGCCGGGGACATCGCGATCGGCTGGGTGCTCACCGCACCGGCGGCCGCGACCATCGCCGCGCTGGCCTACGGAGTGGTCTCGGTGTTCTGACGGAAGTTCTCCGCGTAGCGGGCGCGCTGGAGGGCCTGGGCGTCGTGGTCGCGGGCCTCACGCACGGCCTTGGCCGCGCCCGGCTCGTGACCGTGCTTGACCGCCCGCAGGTCGGCGCTCTCCTCGACGTAGGACAGCGAGAAGTAGGCGCCGACGATGACCAGCAGCAACGCCATCGCCAGGCGCAGCCCGATCGGGCCGGGGACCAGCAGGCAGGCGGCGGACAGCGGCAGGACCAGCACGCTCATCCGGGCGACGTGGCGCCAGACCCAGGTCCTGGCGGTGACGTCGGCGAACACCCAGTCGTGCAGGGAGGTGGGCAGCCGGCCGCCCACGGCGTACCAGAGCCACTGGATCGGGTTCGGTCGTTCAGCCATGTTGCTACACTAACACTTAGTACGCTAATCGTTAGGGTGATACATGAAACAGATTGACCTCGGCGAGGACCCACTCGCACTGGAACGACAGGTCTGCTTCGCGCTGTCGGTCGCCTCGCGCAGCGTCATCGGGATCTACCGGCCACTGCTCGAACCCCACGGCCTGACCCACCCGCAGTACCTGGTGATGCTGGCGCTGTGGCAGAAGTCCCCGCGCACCGTCCGCGACATCGGCCAGACCCTGCGCCACGAACCCGCGACCCTGTCCCCCATGCTCAAACGCCTCGAAGCCCTCGGCTACGTCGAACGCCGCCGCGACACCGCCGACGAACGCCAACTCGCCGTCGGCCTGACCGACGCCGGCCGCGCCCTGCGCGCCGAGGCGGAGAAGATCCCCTACCGGGTCGTCGAACAACTCGGCATGGAGGTCACCGAACTGGAGGAACTGCACACCATGCTCTCCCGCGTCATCGCCGCCACCCGGCCATGCTGACCGTCGGCTCGGTCGTCCTCGGCGTCAGCGACCTCCCCCGCGCCCAGCGGTTCTGGACCCAGGCCCTCGACTACGTCCCCCGCGACACCCCGGAACCCGACTGGGTCGTCCTGCGCCCCCGCACCGGCGCCGGCCCCAACATCTCCCTGGGCACCAGCGAGACACCCGTCCAGCCACGCCCCCGCGTCCACCTCGACCTCTACACCACCACCCCCGAGGCCGAGATCGACCGCCTCCTCGGCCTGGGCGCCACCCAGGTCAACTGGCCCGACTACCCACCCGACGCCGACTTCACCGTCCTGGCCGACCCCGAGGGCAACCGCTTCTGCGTGATCGACACCCGCTAGCCGTCGGCGAGGAGGTGGCGGCGCATGACCTTGCCGGTCGCGTTGCGGGGCAGGGTGTCGACGAACACGACGTCGCGGGGGACGGCGAAGCGGGGGAGGTGGTCGTGGACGTAGTCGCGGATCGTGGTGGCGGTCAGGGCGGCACCCTGACGCAGGACCACGTACGCGGCGAAACGCTGGCCGAACTCGCGGTCGGGCACGCCCACCACCGCCGCGTCGGCCACCTGCGGCAGGGTCAGCAACAGCTCCTCCACCGGTCGCGGGAAGACGTTCTCCCCACCCGAGATGATCATGTCGTCGTCGCGGCCGGAGACGAACAGGCGGCCGTCGGCGTCGAGGTGGCCGACGTCGCCGGTGACCATCAGGTCGTCGTAGCGGCGGTTCGTGCCGCCGCCGGTGTAGCCCTCGAACAGCATGTCGTTGCCGACGCAGATCTGGCCGACGACACCGGGCGGCACCGGCTCACCGTCGGCGTCCAGGATGCCCACCCGGGTCCCCAGCGGGCAGCGGCCGGCCGTCGTCGGCGCGGCCCGCAGATCGGCCGGATCGGCGATGCTCGCCCACGACACCTCCGTCGACCCGTACAGGTTGTACAGCACGTCACCGAACTCGGTGAGGAACGCCGTGACGAACCGCGCCGACATCGGTGACCCGCTGCTGGCCACCACCCGCAGCGACGACGTGTCGTAGGCGCGGCGCACCCTCGCCGGCAGATCCATGATGCGCTGCAACATGATCGGCACCGCGAACAGCGACGTGCACCGGTGCCGCTCCACCAACTCCAGGGTCTGCTCGGCGTCGAACCGGCGCGCGAGCACCAACTGCGCGTGCAGCGGCATCCCCAGCTGCAACGCGGCCAGCCCCCACGTGTGGAACAGCGGCGCGGCGACCAGCATCCGTTCCCCGTCGCGCAGCGGGATCCGCGACAGCACGGCCGCCGCGGTGCGCAGCCCGTGCGGGTTGCGGCGCCGGGCGCCCCTGGGGTTGCTGGTCGTCCCCGACGTCAACACGATGATCTTGCCGGGGGCGGTCGGCGGGCGGACCCTGTCCTGGGACGCCGCGTCGATCAGCTCGTCCACCGTCGGACCGCCCTCACCCCACGTACACACGCGCGGCAGCGCCGGCGGCAGCTCGTGGGTCAGCGGCACGAACTCGTCGTCGAGCAGCAGCACCGCCGGGCGGTGGCTGTGCACGGTCTCGGTGACCTGGGCGGCCGACAGACCGGTGTTGAGCAGCAGACTGTGCGCGCCGAGCTTGCCGCACGCGATCAGCGCCTCCACCAACGCCCCGTGGTTGCGGCACATCAGCGCCACCCGCCGGCCCTGCCGCACCCCGAGCTCGGCCAGCGCGTTGGCCAGCCGCGTGGTGCGCGCGTCGACATTGGCGAAGGTCAACACCCCCAGATCGTCGGCGATCGCCACGGCCTGCGGGACCCGCGCCAGCGCCGCCTGGTAGCCACCGGCGACCGTCGCGCCCCACCGGGCCAACGCGTTGAGCTGTTTGAGAACCCGGTCCGGGCGACCCGGCGCCAGGATGCCCGCGCGGGTCAGCACCTTCGCCACCGCCAACTGCGACTTGCTGGTCGCCGTCTGGTCCAGCCGCGAACGCGACACGGTCAGCGGGGTGCCCGACAGGTGCGCGTCGATCAGGCCGATCGCCCGGCGGGCGCGTTTACGCAGCCAACCGGCGGTGACCACGGTCGGCGGCTGGATCGGCGGCAACGACAACGTCAACGACAACTGGCAGCGGCCATCGTCCAGGTCGGCCAGGCGCAGCGCCACGTGCCCGCCCGGCCAGTGCGGGCTCACCGCCACCAGGTGCTCCGGCGGGCGGTGCACCAGGATCTCGACGTCGTTGCGGTACACGGCACCCTGGCCGACGCACAACCGCATCTCGTAGCGGCTGCCGGCGCCGTGCTCGGCGTGCCCGGCGCGCTCCACCCAGCTGATCTCCCGCACGAACCGGGGCAGGGACTCCAGTTCGCACAGCAACGCCCACAGGCGCTCCCTCGGGTGGTCCAGGACCTCCACCACTTCGACCAGGTCTGCCGCCACCGCGCCCTCCGATCGCCAGCGAACACCCGGAGCCCTCTACCAGCAGCCCGCTCCGTGACGGAGCAAGATCCGGTTGCCGCGAAGCATCTCAGGCCGGGGCGGGAACCACCACGGTCGCGCTCGCCCTGGTTGCCACCAGCGGCGGATCGAGCACGTCGGCCGCCGACGGGCCACGCTCGGGCGCCGCCCGGCACAGCACGCGCGCCTCGAACGCCACGTCGCGGGAGCGGTTGCCGACCCGGGTCAGGGTCGCGGTCACCTCGACCACGTCACCGGCCTGGATCGGCGCCAGGAACTCCACGGTCGAGTAGCCGGCCAGCAGACTCTCGTCGCCGTCGGTGTGGATCGACAGATCCGTCGCCACGTCACCGAACAGCGCCAGCCCGTAGGCGCCGTCGACCAGGTTCCCGCCGTAGTGGGCGTGCGCGTAGGGCACGTACCGGCGGTGGGTCACCGAGAACCCGACAGTTGGACTCATGCGTTCCCCTTCATCGCGTGCACCAGGAAGGAGGCGACCTCGCCGGGGGTGGTGCCCCGGCCGAAGACCCGGTCCACCCCCAACTCCCCCGCCATCAACGGATCGAACCGGGGGCCGCCGGCGATCAGCACCGGCCGCCGCTCGCCCATGGCCTCGTTGAACGCCGCCGACATCTCGCGGGTGTTGAGGATGTGCGCGTCGCGTTGGGTGACGACCTGGGAGACCAGGACGGCGTCGGCCTTCTCCGAGCGGGCCCGTTTCACCAGCTCCGGGACGCTGACCTGCGCGCCGAGGTTGATCACGCGCAGCTCGCGGTAGTACTCCAGGCCCTTCTCGCCGGCGAAGCCCTTGATGTTGAGGATCGCGTCGATGCCCACGGTGTGCGCGTCGGTGCCGATGCAGCCGCCGACCACGACCAGCTTGCGGCGCAACGACTTGCGCACCGCGCCGTTCACCTCCGACGGCGAGAGCAGCGGATACTCGCGCTCCACCACGGTCACCGCGTCCAGGTCGACGATGTGGCTGGCCGAGCCGTACACGACGAAGAACGTGAACGAGTCGCCGATCCCGTGGGAGTGCACGACCATCGCCGGGTCCAGGCCCATCTTGGTGGCCAGCTGCAACGCCGCCCCGTCGGCCTTGGGCCCCGGCGGCACGGGCAGCGTGAACGACACCTGCACCATCCCGTCGCCGGTGGTGTCCCCGTAGGGGCGAACGTGCCGCTTGGTCATTTCGTGGCCCCCTCGGTGTTTTCTGGTCGCTCCCGCCCCTGCGCTGAGCCGGCGTCTTCCCTCTTCGCGTGCTCGGCGCTGGCGCGCCTGCGCGCGCTCATCAGTCCAGACGCCGACCGCTCCGGAGCTCCCGCTCCTTCCAGCAGGTCCGACGCCGGATTCAGGTAGCCGTCGGCCTTCTCGATCACGCCGTCGGCGCCCTTGCCGGCGTCCGGGGGGCGTTTCATCAGGCCGAACGTGCCGTCGGCGATGGCCGGGAGCAGCCCGTCGCGCACGATGCGGTCCAGCAGGTCGACGGCCTCGTCCAGGACCTGGTGGGCGCGCTTGACGATCAGCCCGCCGGGCGCGGGCCGGAAGTCCTCCCGCAGGCCCGCGGCCGCGTTCAGCACGTAGCGGACGTTGCCCAGCGCCAGGTCGCGGTCGGACAGGAACGGCGTCACCACCGCCTCGGTCATCATGCCCACCAGCAGGATCGACTGCCCGGTCAACAGGCCGGCCAGGTTGAAGAACCCGTCGAGCAGGTAGCCCTTCCACACGTCGCCGGTCATGTGCTTGGTCGGCGGCATCCACTTGAGCGGGGCGTCCGGGAACAGCTCCCTGGCCAGCAGCGCGTGCGCCAGCTCCAGCCGGAACGACTCGGGCACCTCCGGGTTGATCTCGAACGCGTGCCCCAGGCCCAGCAGCTCGTCCGGCAACCCGGCCTCGTGCGCGAAGTGCTCGTTGAGCAGCTGGGACACGGTCACCGTGTGCGCGGCCTCGACCGCGTCGGCGGTGGTCAGGTAGTTGTCCTCGCCGGTGTTGATGATGATCCCGGCCCGCGCGTGTACCTGCCGGGAGAACCGCTGGTCGACGAACGTGCGGATCGGGTTGATGTCGCGGAACAGGATGCCGTACATGGAGTCGTTGAGCATCATGTCCAGCCGCTGCAACCCGGCCAGCACCGCGATCTCGGGCATGCACAGGCCCGAGGCGTAGTTGGTGACCCGGATGTAGCGGCCGACCTCCTTGGACACCTCGTCCATGGCGGCGCGCATGATCCGGAAGTTCTCCTGGGTGGCGTAGGTGCCGGCGAACCCGTGGTGGGTGGCGCCCTCGGGCACGTAGTCCAGCAGGGACTGGCCGGTGGAGCGGATGACGGCGATGACGTCGGCGCCGGCGCGGGCGGCGTTCGCGGCCTGCACCACGTCCTCGTCGATGTCGCCGGTCGCCACGATCAGGTAGATCCACGGGCGTTGCGCCGGGTCGCCGTGCCGGGCGACCAGCCGGTCGCGCTGGGCGCGGTTGCGGTCGACGGTCCGCAGCCCGCGGGCGACCGCCGTGCGGCCGGCCTTGGCGGCGCGGCGGGCGTCGGCGCCGGTCGGTACCCGGTACCGGATCTGGCCGGCGGCGGTGGCCTCGGCGAGGTCGGTGAGCGTGGCCAGGTCGTGCTCGCGCAGCGCGTGGAACGCCGGCGTCACCACGCCGTGCTCCAGGCCGCACTGCTCGCGCACGGTGTCGACCACCCGGTTCACCCACGGCACGTCACCGGCCCGGTGGCCGGTGTCGGCGCCGGTGATCCCGGCCAGGCGCAGCGTCGCCCGCTCCACGGCGACCGTGGTGTGCGCCCTGGCGATGTCCACCACCGGCTCGGCGGCCAGCGCCGCCAGCCGCCGCGCGGTGGCCACCACGTCGGGGTCAAGGTCCAGCAACGCCACTCAGCTCACCTCAAACATCGTTGTTCCGTCGCGGACCAGCCGAACACAGCGGCGCTCGCGCCACACCGCGAACGTCGCCGGCGCGCCCGGGGTCAGGTCACCGGTCCAGTCCTGCCCGGCGGCGATCCGCCCGCCCCGGGTGTGCGCGGCGAACGCGGCCGCCTCGTCGATCCCCGAGCCGGGCGTGCGGTGGTGCACCGCCGCGTCGACCGTGGCCCACGGGTCGACCGGGGTGACCGGCGCGTCCGAGCCGAACGCCAGCGTCAGGCCGGCGGCGGCCAGGGTGGCGAACGGGTTGAGCGCGGCGGCCCGCGCACCGAGCCGCTGGGCGTACATGCCCTCGCGCCCGCCCCAGGCGGCGTCGAACAGCGGCTGCACCGAGGCGACGACCCCGAGCCGGGCCAACTCGTCCGCCTGCTCGGCGGTGATCATCTCCAGGTGCTCCAGCCGGTGGCGCGACCCGGCGAGTGCCTGCTCCCCCACGACCTTCTCCGCGCGCCGGAACCCGGCGACGACCTCGGCCACGGCCGCGTCCCCGATGACGTGGAACCCCGCCTGCCGGCCCGCCTCGGTGCAGGCGACCAGGTGGGCGGCGATCTGTTCGGCGTCCAGGTAGCGGGCGCCGCTGGTGTGTGGGGCGTCGGTGTACGGGGCGTGCAGCGCGGCGGTGCGCGAGCCGAGGGCGCCGTCGACGAACAGGTCACCGGCCAGGCCCCGGGCGCCGGGCGGGCACGGGCCGCGTTCACCCCAGTAGCCGACGACCTCGACCGGCGAGTCGAGGGCCAGCAGCTCGTCGAAGTCCTCGCGGCCGGCGATGTCCGGGCCGCCGCACTCGTGCACGCTGGCCACGCCCCGCGACGCGGCGTGGGTCAGGAACGCCCGTTGGGCGGCGTGCCGCTGCTCGGCGCTCAGGCCGGCGCGGGCCGCGCCGCGCACGTGGTGGTGGGCGTCGCGGGTCAGCGGGCCGTCGGGTGACCAGCCGGGGGCGGTGCGCGCGGCCGGGGCCAACTCGACCAGCGCGGTGCTCGCCAACGCGGAGTGCACGTCCACCCGCGACAGGTACACGGGCGTGTCGCCGGCGGCGGCGTCCAGTTCGGCGCGGGTCGGCGGGCGGTTGTCCGGCCAGGCGGTCTCGTCCCAGCCGTGGCCCCATACCGGTTCGGCCGGGGCGGCGGCGACCCGGTCACGCACGGCGTCGAGCACGTCGGTCAGTGAGGTCGCGGCGGTCAGGTCCAGGCCGGTGCGCAGCAGACCGGCGGCGGTGGCGTGCACGTGGGCGTCGACGAACGCGGGTGTCACCAGCGCGCCGGCCAGGTCGACCGTGGTGGTGGCCTGGCCGGGGTAGTCGTGGCCCAGCCAGGTGAGCAGACCGCCGGCCACGGCCAGCGAGGTGGCCGGCGACCCGTGGACCCGGGCGCCGGTGAACAGGGTCGTCATGTCCGGGAAGTGTGCCGTTCACGCCGTTCGAACAGCTCGCGCACCCCCGGCTCGGAGCGGATCAGGTCGATGGCGAACTCGGCGTGTCCCGGCACGTAGCCGTTGCCGATGAGCATCCGCACGTCGGCCGCCAGGCCCTCGGCGCCCAGCGCGGCGGCCGGGAAGGAGGTGGCCATGGAGAAGAACACGATCGTGCCGCCGTCGGCGGTGGCCAGCACCGCGCCGTGCTCACAGCCGGGTACGTCCACACACACCACGGTCACGTCGACCGGGGTGCCGACCGCGTCGGCCACGGCCAGCGGGTCGCGGGCGTCGGCGATCACGACCTCGTCGGCCAGGCCGGCGGACAGCACGTCGTCGGCCTCCCGCTCGGTCGGCACCAGCGCGACCAGCCGTTCGGCGCCGGCGCGGCGCGCGGCGGCCAGCGAGAGGCTGCCCGACTTGCCGCCGCCCCCCAGGACCAGGACCGACGGTGCCGGTCCGGCGGAGCGGACGACCCGGTCGGTGAGCGCGGGGGCGCCGCACACGTCCAGCACCGACAGGGCCAGCTCCTCGGGCAGGTCGGCGGGCAGGGTCGCGGCGATCGAGCGGCCGAACAGCACCGCGGTGCCCCGGCAGGGGACCTGCTCGCCCTCGCCGGACCAGTCGGCCAGCCCGTCCTCGATGCGCAGCGGGGTCAGGGTCAGCGACACCAGGGTCGCGATCCGGTCGCCGACGCGCAGGCCGAGCGGGGACTCCGGGCCGACCTCACGGACGGTGCCGAGCAGCATGCCGCCCGACCCGGTGACCGGGTTGTGCATCTTGCCGCGCGTCTCGACGATCTCCAGGACCGCGCGCCGGACCGCCTCCGGCGAGCCGTGCTGCTCACGCAGCTGACGGTAGGAGGCGGCGTCCAGGTTGAGCCGGCTGACGTCGACCAGGACCTCATCGGGAGACAACCGCGGGTCGCTCGACAGGCGCCACGCTTGTTGCGGGAGCACGCCGGCCGGTTCCACCACGCGGTGCAGCCCGTACGCCGAAGAAGTCACGTGGCCCGCCATCCTTCCGTAGGATTTGCGCTTACACTGGCTTGTGACAGCATATCTTTACGCAACACTAGCGTCGAGGAGAACAGATGACGGCGTCTTCATCGCACCAGAACCCCGCCGCCACCACCGTCTCCGATGCGGTCGAGGAGACGGTGCGCCAACCGTACGAGTACCGGCGCACAGAGCTGGTCGAGCCCGACTGGCGGCGCTTCCCCGGCTGGCGAGAAGTCACCGAGGCCCAGTGGCGTGACGCCCAGTGGCAGCGCGTGCACTGCGTGAAGAACCTCAAGCAACTCCGCGCCGTGGCCGGCGACCTGCTGGAGGAGTCGTTCTACGACGACCTGCTCGACGACCAGCAGCGGCACGCCACCATGTCGATGCTGCTGCCGCCGCAGATGCTCAACACCATGGCGCCCACCGTCGACGGGTCGTTCACCAAGGCCTTCCTGCACGACCCCGTGCGCAAGTACATGCTCCCGGTCGCCAGCGACCGCGACCCCACCTGGCCCAGCCACCCGCACTCCTCACGCGACTCGCTGCACGAGGCCGAGATGTGGGTCGTCGAAGGGCTCACCCACCGCTACCCGACCAAGGTCCTCGCCGAGCTGCTCTCCACCTGCCCGCAGTACTGCGGGCACTGCACCCGCATGGACCTGGTCGGCAACTCGACCTCCCAGGTCGACAAGCACAAGCTGACCCTCAAACCGGTCGACCGCCAGGACCAGATGATCGACTACCTGCGCCGCACCCCCGGCGTGCGCGACGTCGTGGTCTCCGGCGGTGACGTGGCCAACGTGCCCTGGCACCAGCTCGAGGCGTTCCTCATGCGGCTGCTGGACATCGAGACCGTCCGCGACATCCGGCTGGCCACCAAGGCGCTGGCCGGCATGCCCCAGCACTGGCTGCAGCCCAAGGTCGTCGAAGGCCTGGAGCGGGTCGCGCGCACCGCCGCCCGCCGGGGCGTCAACCTGGCCATCCACACCCACGTCAACCACGCCCAGTCGGTCACCCCGCTGGTCGCCGAGGCCGCCCGCACCGCGCTGGAGGTCGGCGTCCGCGACGTACGCAACCAGGGCGTGCTGATGCGCGGCGTCAACGCGACCCCCGACGACCTGCTCGACCTGTGCTTCGCGTTGCAGGGCGAGGCGAACATCCTGCCGTACTACTTCTACATGTGCGACATGATCCCCAACGCCGAGCACTGGCGGGTCGCCGTCTGGGAAGCCCAACAGCTCCAGCACGCCATCATGGGCTACCTGCCCGGCTACGCGACGCCCCGGATCATCTGCGACGTGCCCTACGTCGGCAAACGCTGGGTCCACCAGCTCGCCGACTACGACCGGGAACGCGGCATCTCCTACTGGACGAAGAACTACCGCACCGGCATCGAACGCGACGACCCCGACGCGCTGAGCCGCCGCTACCCCTACTTCGACCCGATCGCCACCCTGCCCAGGACCGGTCAGCGCTGGTGGGCCGACAACCCCGACGGCGGACTCGACCCCGAGTAGCCCGAGCGGCCACGACAGCGGCCACGACAGCGGCCACGACGTCGTCCGGCGGACCGCAGGGGGCCCGCCGGACGACCGCTGTCCGCACTCAGCCGAAGTGGTCCGGGTCCGGACCGGTACGCAGACCCTGGTCCAGGGTGCCGATCGCGGCCATGTCGTCCTCGCCGAGCGCGAAGCCGAACACGTCCAGGTTCTCCCTGATCCGCGCGGGCGTCACCGACTTCGGGATCACCACGTTGCCCAACTGGAGGTGCCAGCGCAGCACCACCTGCGCCGGTGTGCGGGCGTGCCGGCGGGCCACCTCGCCCACCACCGGGTCGGCCAGCAGCTCACCGCCCTTGGCCAGCGGACTCCACGCCTCGGTCACCACCCCCAGCTCGGCGTGCAGCTCCCGCAGCTCGGCCTGCTGCAGGTAGGGATGCAGCTCGACCTGGTTGACCGAGGGCACGGTGCCGGTCTCGGCCACGATCCGCCGCAGGTGCGCCGGCTGGAAGTTCGACACGCCGACCGCCCGGACCCGCCCGCCGGCCAGCAGGCTGACCAGCGCCCGCCACGTCTCGACGTACCGGTCCGAGGACGGCGCCGGCCAGTGGATCAGGTACAGGTCCAGGTAGTCCAGGCCGAGCAGCCGCAGGCTGGTGTCGAACGCGTGCAGCGCCCGGTCGTGGCCGTGGTCGTTGTTCCACAGCTTGGTCGTCACGAACAGGTCCTCGCGGGCGACACCGGAGGCACGCAGCGCCGAGGCGACGCCCGGTTCGTTGCCGTAGGCCTTCGCCGTGTCGATGGCGCGGTAGCCCGCCCGCAACGCCTCGGACACCGCCGCCTCGGTCTCCTCGTTGGGCACCTGGAACACACCGAAGCCCAGTCGAGGCATCGCGACCCCGTTGTTCAGCTCGACGGTGGGAATGTGGCCGGAGTTCATGCCCACTGATGTACCCGCCGGCGGCCCAGCCATTCGGCGCGCGGTGGGTGATCGTCCGCACACGCTCCGAAGTGCCGTCTTCTCGGGGTACCTCACACCCTCTCCCTGGTGAACACTCACCGCGACCGTCGTACACGGTGAGCGACCACGTGTCTACCGAGGAGAGTCGTGTCCATCCGAACAAGAACGGCCGTGCTCGTGCCGGCCCTCGCCGCCAGCCTGATCGGGCTGACAGCGGCGATCCCGGCGCACGCCGCCCCCGCGCCCGACCTCGCCGACCAACTGGAGGCCCTGCCCGGCGTCACGGTGACCGCCGAGCAGCCGCCACCCGCCGAGGGTTACCGGTTCTTCCTGCTGACGATCCGTCAGCCCGTCGACCACACCAACCCCGCCGGCGCCACCTTCGAGCAACGCTTCCAGCTGCTGCACCGCGCCCAGGACCGGCCGATGGTCCTGCACACCACCGGCTACAACATGCCCGAGTACGCCTTCCGGTCCGAGCCGACCGCGTTGCTGGACGCCAACCAGATCTCCGTCGAGCAGCGGTTCTTCAGCCCGTCGCGACCCGACCCGGCCGACTGGGACACGCTCACCATCTGGCAGGGCGCCACCGACCACCACCGGATCGTGCAGACCCTCGCACCGCTCTACACCCAGGCGTGGATCTCCACCGGGGCCAGCAAGGGCGGCATGACCTCGGTCTACCACCGCCGCTTCTACCCGCGTGACGTCGACGGCGTGGTCGCCTACGTGACCCCCAACGACGCGAACAACCGCGCCGACACGGCCTACGACCGGTTCTTCGACACCGTCGGCACCACCCCGGCCTGCCGCACCGCGCTCAAGGCCCTGCAGCGCGAGGCACTGAACCGGCGCACCGACCTGGTCACCCTGTACGACGCCTACGCGGCGGACAACGACCTGACCTTCGACGAGGTCTTCGGCTCGTCCGACAGGGCCTTCGAGATGATCGTGCTCGATCTGGAGTGGGTGTTCTGGCAACACTCCAGCGAGGCCGCCTGCGACACCGTGCCCGGCGCCGACGCCACCACCGAGGAGATCTTCGCGTTCATCGAGACCATCGCCGTCCCGAGCTTCTACTCCGACGAGGGCATCACGCCCTACGCGCCGTACTACTACCAGGCCGCCACCCAGCTCGGCTGGCCGCAGCCGAAGTTCCGCTACCTCAAGGACCTGCTGCGCTACCCGAACCTCTACGTCGCCAACTCCAGCCTGCCGGCCGACCTGCGTGCCCCGCACGACCCGTTGCCGATGTCCGATGTGGACAGATGGGTCAGCCGTGAGGCCAGCGAGATCCTGTTCGTCTACGGCGGCAACGACCCGTGGGGTGCCGAACGGTTCCACCCCGGCGGCCCGGACACGCACACGTTCACCGCACCCGGCGCCAACCACGGCGCCGACATCGAACTGCTCACCCCGGCCGACCGCGCCTCGGCCACCGCCACCGTGCTGCGCTGGGGCGGCGTGGAGGCGGTGACCGCTCCCCTGGCCTCCGCCGCGCTCGCCGAACTGGACCAGCGCGACCCGAGGAACCAGCGCTGGCCGATGTGACCCGTGCCTGCGCCGCTGGCCCCGGTCAGCGGCGCAGGCGGGCCGCCACCAGCAGACCCGACGCCACCACCAGCACCGGCAGCCCCGAGGGCAACACCATCAGCGCGGCCACCACCGTCCAGACGGCCAGCGTCCAGGTCACGTAACCCGGCAACGCGCGCCCCTGCCGCGCCGAACCCGCCAGCACCAGCCCCAGCAGCAGCGTCGGCACCGCGAAACTGCCCACCGACAGCCAGAACCAGGCCAGCGGCTGGCCCATCGTGTCCCCCGGCGACAGCGAGGTCCACAGCGGGCCGCCGGGCACCCAGTCCGGCAGGTGGTCCAGCGATCCGCCGACGAAGAACAGCAGGTGCATGGCCGAAACCACGGCGAACAACCCGCCGGCCCAGACCGTCATCGTGCGGGCACTTCCGGTCAGCGTGTCGGTACTCACGGTCCCCATGATCCACCGACGCGGTCGGGCACCGTCGGTGGGAGTCTCTACACTCGACGCCGATGCGACCGTCTGGATGGCGAGGCTGGTTCGCGCTCGCGCTCGTAGTCGTGCTCTGCAGCGTCTTCGTGTTCGTCGCGTCCCGACCCTCCGAGGAACCGACCCGACCACCCGGCCCCCCGCGCGACGCGCCCCGGGTGATCGTCGCCATGGGCGACAGCACCATCTCCGGCGAGGGCGCCGGCGACTACGAACCCGGCACCGACGGCGAGGACGGCAACTGGTGCCACCGCTCGCCACACGCCTTGATCAACAAGACCGGGATGCGGGCCGTGGACCACGCCTACAACCTCGCCTGCTCGGGCGCACCCTCCGCCCAGGTCGGCCTCGGTGACGCCGAGCAGTACACCGAACCGTCCCAGGCAGAACGCCTCGGCAAGATCGCCGAGAAGGAACGGGTGGTGGCCGTGGTGGTCGCCGCCGGCGCCAACGACGACCCCGCCTTCTCCCACGTCCTCAACTCGTGCGTCGAGGCGTGGACCGGCCGCGGCCAGGCGTGCAGCGACATCATCGGCCCCGAATGGGGAGAACGCGTCGACCGGATGGTGCCCAAGCTCACCGGCGCCCTCACCGACATCCGCTCGGTCCTGCACGACGCCGGCTACGACAACGACGACTACCAACTCGTCGTCCAGTCCTACGCGGCGCCGATCAGCCCGAACGTCGCCGACGGGCTGCAGGACCTGTCCGGCTGCCCGTTCCGGTCGCAGGACCTGCGCTGGGTCGAGGACACCGCCGTGCCGGTGCTCACCGCCGGCGTGCGCCAAGCCGCCAACGAGGTCGACGCCCGGTTCCTGGACCTGTCCCGCTCCGCCGCCGGACGCGAGGCCTGCTCACAGGCCAGCGACCCCGACAGCGAGTGGTTCCGCCGGCTGGCCGTGCAGTGGAACGACCTGCAACACGAGGACCGGGCCACCCACGCACTGCAGGAGTCCTTCCACCCCAACGCACTTGGCCACGCCCAGTTCGGCCGCTGCCTCGGCGAGTTCCTGGCCACCGCCGACCGGGCCGCCGCCTGCCTACCCGGCGACGACGGCGACCTGCACGCCGCCACCAGCGCCGGCTCCTGACCGGCCGCGCGGAGGCGGGGCACGACCGGCGAGGGGAACGTCCGAGCCGCACTGGCGCGGGTGGAACACCTCCACCACTCGCGACCGGGGTTGTCCACAACCCATCGGCCAAACCCGAAAACGCCCCTCTTCTCGACTAGCCTGGAAATCGGGGGGCCCCCGGCGCGCGGCCACTCAGGTGACGCCGAACCACGAGAGGGTCGGTCGCTGGGCTACGGCGACCGGGTCTCGCCGCGTGAACTGGCCGGCGAGTTTCGGACAGTCGCGGTGGTGGGGCCGACCGTGCCGGGGAGTGGGCACGGCCGGCCCGCGCGAACCCCCGACGTCAGCCGGTCAGGGAGATCTGGTCGCCGGTGACCCGCACCGCGCGCTCGGGCAGCGGGCTCGACGCCGGGCCGGCGGTCACCGACCCGTCCGCCACGGCGAACTTGCTGCCGTGACAGTCGCAGTTGATCGTGCCGGCCTGGACGTTGCCCACCAGGCAGCCCTGGTGGGTGCACACGGCGGAGAACGCCCGGAACTCGCCCTCGGTCGGCTGGGTGATCACCACTTCCTGGTCGGCGAACACCGTGCCGCCACCGACCGGGATGTCGGCCGTCGAGGCCAGTCCGGCCGGTACCTCCTCGGTCGTCTCCGGTGGCGCCGGCTGCGTGGTGTCCGGTGTGGTGGTATCGGCCGGGGCGTCGCCGGTGACGATCTCGCCGTCGGCGGTGACCGTGACCTGCTGGGACTCCAGCGGGCTCGGCGCGGGCCCGGCGGTCACCGCGCCGTCGGCCACGGCGAACTTGCTGCCGTGGCAGTCGCAGTTGATGGTGCCGTCGGCGACCTCGTTGACCAGGCAGCCCTGGTGGGTGCACACGGCGGAGAACGCCCGGAACTCGCCCTCGGTCGGCTGGGTGAGCACCAGTTTTCTGTCCTTGAGGATCGTGCCGCCGCCCACGGGAACGTCCTTGGCCAGCCCGAGGACCTCGCCGGTCGGCGGTGCCTTCACCGGTTCGCCGGTGTCGGCCTCGGCCGGACCGGCCGGGCCGCCGTAGCGTGCGCACGCCGACGCCAGGCCGCACACCGCGACCGTGCCGGCGACCGCGGTCCGCCTCGGCAGCACCGGGGTGTTGTCTTTCATCGATCTCCCTGCCTTCAGAAGGACACGCCGTACTCGGTGAAGAACCACACCGAGGAGGTCAGCCACAGCCCGGTGAGCCCGGTGAACACCACACCGCCGACGACCGGCAGCAGCCACGCCGGCTTGTCGTGCTTGGTGAGCACGATCATCTTGCAGACGAAGACGCCGTAGAAGAAGCAGCCGAGCAACGAGTGCACCAGCACCCGGGTGTCGAAGCCCTGGAACCCCAGGGCGTACAGGCAGTGCGCCGCCACCGGCAGCGACACCAGCACCGCCAGGCGCCCCGACCAGCGGTGCAGGATCCCGGCCACCCGGCCGTCACCGTGCACGCCGGGCAGCCGGCCCCACATGGCCAGCGACGAGACCACCTGCACCACGGCCAGCACGAACGCGATCGTGCCCAGCCAGGTTTTGGCGTGCAGCCCGGTGGAGAACCCGGCGAGGCTGAACGCCTGGTTGGTCGGCTCGTGCACCTTGCCGTACACGCCGATGGTGACCATGACCAGCGAGCCGATCGCCAGCGCCATCACCACGCCCCGGTAGCCGCCCCGCTCCGGTTCGTCCTCGTCCTCGGCGACGCCCCACTCGCCGGTGTTCCACGTCGTGGGCATCGCCGAGGGCCTGGACCAGTGTTGGGGTACCGGCTGGGTGGCGTCGCCGTCGGGTACCGGGCCGGTCGGCCCGAATTCCTGGGTCATCACGTACGTTCTCCCGTCTCCCGCTGACGTCGGATCCGCGTCAGAACGTGGTGTTCCCGGCGACCTTGTCCGCCTCGACGCGTTCGCCGCCGAAGGTCACCGCGCCCCTGGCCGGGTTCAGCGGCGGCGCGGGCTCCGACCGGCCGTCGCTGGTGGCGATACCGACCTGGGTGCCGTCGGGCAGGACGATCCAGCCGATCGTGGCCTCGGCACCCTCGCCCCGGTACAGCCCGGCGGGGGACTTCGCGACCGGCGCGGTGAACGGCAGTCGCCGGCCGGCGACCGTGACCGTGCCGGCCAGGTTCTTGCCGTCGAGGGATCCGACGACCCGGTTGGCGCCGTTCTTGGACCGCAGGTCGAGCTTCCCGTCGACGGCGGTGCCGCGCAGCCACGACTCGACCTGGGCGCCGTCGCAGATGTAGGCGGCGGCCTGCTCGCCCTTGATCGCCACGGCGATCGTCATCGGGCCGCCGTCGACCTCGCCGGCGTAGACCGCCTCGGCCGGGAACGCCGGCGCGGCCGGCGGTTGCTCGACCGGAGGTGCTCCGGTGCTGGTCTCCGCGGGTGCCGTGGTCTCCACGGGCGTGGTGGTTTCCGGGGGCGCTGCCGGGGTTTCGGTCGCGGTGTCGGTCGCCGTGTCGGTCGCTGTGGCCGCCACGTCGCGCGCGGCGGGTGGCTGCTCGGCCACGACCAGGCCGCCGACCGAGTTGACCGTCATCATCCCGACGAGCCCACCCAGGACGACCACGGCGGTCACCAGCGGTCCTCGCACTGCCATGCCAACTTCTCCTGTCCCCGCGTCCTGCCGGATGGTCTGGCGCGAAGTCGCGCTCAGCCACATACACGGGCGCCCACCCCGATCGGTTCAAAACTTGTTCCCACCGATCCGCGACACGCCGGCCCGGATCAACCACCCGCGCGGATTTCGGTGTGAGAATCAAGTGGCACAGCTGTTGGCTGACGGGAAGTCAAGGAGGATCCGGTGGCGGAGAACGACCCGGCGCACCTGGACCTGCTCGGCCGGCTCGTGCGGCCGGCGCCGCTGGCCGACTTCGCCGCGACCCTGTGCCGCTGGCTCCAGGACGCGCACGACGCGGCCGCCGAACTGCAACTCCACCGCCGCTCCAACCACCGGGGCGGCTGGAGCAACAACACCAGCTTCGGCACCGACCGCTACCAGTACCTGCTGGCCACCGCCGCCTCACTGGCCAACGACCTGCCCGGCCTGGAGGTCGACTCGGCGTTCCAGTCGGTGCTGCTCAAGCTGCCCGACGCCGGCGTCTACCAGATGCAGGTCGCCTCCGGGCCCGACGGCTCGCTCGCCCAGGCCAGCGACCTGCGCCGCGACCTGCTCACCACCAGCGGCGACCCCGGTCTGCTCTCCCGCCGCGACATCTGGCTCGGCCAGCGCCAGCTGCTGTTCCTGATCTGGTCGGGCACCGAGGACGCCGGGCTGACCGGCGCGTGGATCGGCCAGGGCGAGCTGTACGACAACCACATCGACTGGGACTGGAAGGCCAACCTGGTCGAGGTCGCCGACAGCGGCCAGGTCGGGCCTGTTCCCGCGCCCCGCCGGGCCGGGCAGCTCGACCCGACGATCTTCGACGTGCCGGAGCCGGTCCTGCCGATCCGGCCCCGGTCCCACCGACCAGCCGGCTCGACCGACTGATCACCAGCACACAACGCCATCCGCAGCACCGTCACGTTCCGTACTGGACCACCATGGGTCCAGCCGTACCGCCATGACCGCAGGGAGCCTTGTCGTGATCTCGGACGCCTTCGCCGTGGCGCGGGCGTTCGACCCCGCGCGGCTCACCATGGCCCGGGAACTGGCCGGCCTGCGCAAACGCGAGCTGGCCGAGTCCATCGACCGCACCGCCGCGGCCGTCACCCAGTACGAACTGGGCCAGTCACGGCCCAGCGGTGAGACCATCGAGCGCTGCGCGCGGGCACTGGACGTGCCGGCCGGGTTCTTCACCACCGGGCGACCGCATCTGCGGCTGGACACCGCCCACGCCCACTTCCGGTCGCTGCGCGCGACCACGACCGTCGGGCGCCAGCAGGCGCTCGCGCACGTCGAGCTGCTGTGGGAGATCACCGACCAGCTCGACCGGGTCATCGAGCTGCCCGCGGTCGAACTCGGCCTGCCGCTGGGTATCCCGCCCGGCGACCCGGCGACCACCGCGCGGCTGACCCGCAAGGCCTGGAACCTGCCGACCGGTCCGATCGTGCACCTGGTGCGCAACCTGGAGGCCAGGGGGATCGTCATCGCCCGGCTGCCGGCCGTGGACGCCGAGACGATCGACGCGTTCTCCGCCGCGCCGCACACCCGGCCAATGATCGCCTTGTCCCACAAGGGAAATCCGATGCGCCGACGGTTCTCCGTCGCTCATGAGCTCGGGCATCTGCTGCTGCATCCCGACCCCGCGCCTGGCTCGGGCCACCATGAGCGCGAGGCCAACGCCTTCGCCGCCGAGCTGCTCATGCCGGCCGCCGAGATCGCTGATCTGCTGCCCCGCCCGGCCGACGTCGCCACGCTCAAGGACGTCGCCGACGGCTACGGCGTGTCCGTCACCGCCATGGCCTACCGGGGCAAGGACCTCGGCCTCTACGGCGACTCGGCCGTGCGCCGTGTGCTGGCCACCATCACCCGCCTTGGCTGGCGCACCGACGAACCCGTCCGCGCCGACTATCCCGGTGAGGAACCGGAACTGCTGGCCCGCGCGGTCGAGCTGGCCGCCGCCCACGGCCTGCCGCTGCCCCGGCTGGCGGACAACCTGCGCATCGGGCTGCCCCGGTTGCGCGCGCTGATCGGCCTGCCCGACCGGCGCCCGCGTCTGCGCCTGGTCCAGGACTCACCCGAGGCGGGGCACGACCAGACCTGACTCGTAGGCGGTGACCACCGCCTGCGCCCGGTCCCGCACCTCCAGCTTGCGCAGCACCCGGCTGACGTGCGTCTTCACCGTCTCCTCGCCGACGACCAGCCGGCCGGCGATCTCCCCGTTGGACAGCCCTGCGGCCAGCAGCCGCAGCACCTCGGTCTCCCTCGGCGTCAGCTCCGCCAGCGCGGGCGAGGGCGGTCGGGGCCGCAGCCGGGCGAACTCGCCGATCAGCCGGCGGGTCACGCTCGGCGCCAGCAGCGCCTCACCGGCCGCGACCACCCGCACCGCGTCGAACAGCCGCTCGGCGGTCACGTCCTTGAGCAGGAACCCGCTCGCGCCCGCGGTCAGCGCGTCGTAGACGTGTTCGTCGAGGTCGAAGGTCGTCAGCATCAGCACCTTCGGCGGGTCCGGGGCGTCGAGCAGCCTCCTGGTGGCCGAGATGCCGTCCAGGACCGGCATCCGCACGTCCATCAGCACCACGTCCGGTCCGGTCGCCGCGCACACCGCCAGCGCCCGCGCGCCGTTCTCGGCGACCCCGACGACCGCCAGATCGTCCTGTGTGGCCAGCAGGGCGGCGAACCCGGCCCGCACCACCTCCTGGTCGTCCACCACGACCAGCCTGGTCGTCATACCGGCAGCACCGCCTCCACCAGGAACCCGGTCACCGGCGCGGCTCCGGTGCGCAACGTGCCACCGACCATGTCCACCCGCTCACGCATCCCCACCAGCCCGTGCCCGCCGGTGTCGCCGGCCGGACCCGGTCCGCTGTCCCGCACCGCGATCCGCACCGCGTCGTCGCCGTAGTCCAGCGTCACGTCCACCGCCGCGCCGGGGGCGTGCCGCCGGCAGTTGGTCAGCGCCTCCTGGACCAGGCGGTAGGCGGTCAGCTCCACCCCGGGATCCAGGGCGGTGACCGGGCCGCGCACGATCAGCCGGGTGCTGGCGCCGCCGGCGTGGCGCATCTCGTCGAGCAGTTCCAGCAGCTGCTGCAACCCTGGCTGCGGTGTGCGCCGCGTCGCGGTGTCCGGTTCGGCGTCGGCGCGCAGCACGCCCAGCAGCCGGCGCATCTCGGTCAGCGCGGTCCGCGCGGTGTCGCCGATCTCGCGCAGTCGCCGGGCGCCCTCCTCGGGCAGACCGGCGGTGGTCAGCCGCGCGGTCTCGGCCTGGACCGAGATCATCGAGATGTGGTGGGCGACCACGTCGTGCAGCTCGCGGGCGATCCGCGCCCGTTCGCCGCGTGCGGTCAGCTCCACCAGCGCGTCCTCCACCTCGCGGGCGGCCGCCGTCCTGGCCGCCGCCGCGCGGCGCACCCGCGACCACCGCCGCCGGCCCAGCAGTGCCCACACCACCACCGCGCCGACCAGCCCGGCGGTGAGCGCCCCGTGCAGCACCACCGACAGCACCGCCATCGGCGTCAGCACCGCCGCGACCGCCCCGGGGTGGGTGCGGGCGAACACCAGCGGCACGGTCGCGAACACCGCCACCAGCAGCGCCACGGCCAGCTGTCCGTCCGGGCGCAGCACGGCCTCGACCACTCCGGCGACCCCCAGCAGGGTGCCTACCACGGCGAACGGGTTCACCACGTCATTGTCCCCGGCCGGTGCGGTGGTCCGCGTCCCCCGCCGCGACCGCCGTCGTCCCCCACACGGGGGACGACGGAAACGGCTCCGGCGCGGGACGACTCCCCCGGCCCGGGTTCGTAGTGTTCCGGACCATGCAAGCCACCATCGAGGTCCGCGAGCTGCGGAAACGCTACGGGCCGACCCTGGCCGTCGACGGGATGTCGTTCACCGTCAGTCCCGGCCGGGTCACCGGCTTCGTCGGCCCCAACGGCGCCGGCAAGTCGACCACCATGCGGATGATCCTCGGCCTGGACCGGCCCGACGAGGGCAGCGCCCTGGTCGGCGGCGTTGCCTACCACCGGCTGCCCAACCCGCTGTGCCAGGTCGGCGCGCTGCTCGACGCCGCCGCCATCCATCCCGCCCGCACCGCCCGCGACCACCTGCTGTGGCTCGCGCACGCCGGCGGCCTGCCGGCCAGGCGGGTGGACGAGGTGATCGAACAGGTCGGGCTGACCAGCGCCGCGCGTCGCGCGGCCGGCGGCTTCTCCCTCGGCATGCGCCAGCGGCTCGGGATCGCCGCCGCGCTCATCGGCGACCCGCCGGTGCTGATGTTCGACGAGCCGGTCAACGGCCTGGACCCCGAAGGCGTGCGGTGGATCCGCGGCCTGCTCGGCTCGCTGGCCGGCGAGGGCCGCGCGGTCCTGGTCTCCAGCCACCTGATGAGCGAGCTGGAAGGCAGCGCCGACCACCTGGTGGTCGTCGGCCGGGGCCGGGTCATCGCCGACCGGGCGGTGGCCGACCTGCTGGCGGCGGCCTCCGGCGGCCAGGTCCTGCTGCGCACCGCCGACCGGATGGCCGCGATGACCGTGCTCACCCGGGCCGGCGCGACCGTCGCGGCCACCGACCGGGACGCGGTGACCGTGTCCGGTCTGCCGGCCGAACGGATCGTGGCGTTGCTCGGGGAGGCGGGGGTGTCCTTCTCCGGCATCGCCGAGCACCGCGCCTCCCTGGAGGAGGCCTACATGGAGCTGACCCGTGACGCCGTCGAGTTCGGGGAGGTGTGATGTCCTACCGGAGCACGATGTCCGGCCGGGCCACCTTCGCCGGGCTGCTGCGCGCGGAGTGGACCAAACTGCGGTCGGTGCGCCGCTGGGCGCTGGCGCTGGGCGCGCTGGTGGTGCTGACCGTGCTGGTCGCGCTGCTCAGCGCCGCCGGCTCCAACCGGGTCCGCAGCGACGACGGGGGCGGGGGCGGACAACCGGCGGTCGTCGACAACTCGGTCCAGGACGGCGGGGCGTTCACCCACCGGACCCTGACCGGTGACGGCACCGCCCAGGCCCAGGTCACCGCCCAGGACGCCAGTCACGAGTGGGCCAAGGCCGGGCTGATGCTGCGCGCCGGTGAGGCCCACGGCTCCCCCTACGCCGCGCTGGTCGTCACCCCCGGCCACGGCGTCCGTCTGGTGTCCACGGTGGACGACGAGATCGCCGGTGGTACCGGCGGCGCGCCCCGCTGGCTGAAGCTGGAACGCGCCGGGCCGACGGTCACCGGCTACGAGTCGGCCGACGGGACCGACTGGCGCCAGGTCGGCTCGGTCCAGCTCGACGACCTGCCCCGCGACGTACTCGTCGGGGTCTACGCAGGGTCGGCGCAGCGGGTCGAGGTGGTGCGCCAGTTCGGCGGCGAGTCCGTCGACGGGCGCATGACCACCGGTCGCGCGACGTTCGCCCAGGTCACGGTCACCGGCGAGGGCACGGACGAGTGGCGGACCAGGGACGGCGAGCCCGCCGACGTCGCCGGCCAGGTGACGCTGACCGGCGAGGGGGACCTCGGGCCGGACCTGTTCGCCGAGGACGTCACCAACATGACCCTCACCGGGATCCTGGTCGGGCTGATCGCCGTGGTGGCCGTCGCGGTCCTGTTCGTCACCGCCGAGTACCGCCGGGGCATGATCCTCACGACGTTCGCCGCCACCCCACGCCGGGGCCGGGTCCTCGCGGCCAAGGCCGTGGTGCTCGGTGGCGCCACCCTGGTCGCCGGGACGGTCGCCGCCCTGACCGCCTACCTGATCGCCACGCCGATCCTCGCGTCCAAGGGCATGCCGACCCGCTCGCTCGGCGATCCCGAGGTTCTGCGCGCGGTCCTGGGCACCGGGCCGATGGTGGCGGCGATCGCCCTGTTCAGTCTGGGCGTGGCGGCCCTGTTCCGACGCAGCACGCCCGCGATCGCCGTGGTGCTGCTGCTGTTGCTGGTGCCCCAGATCGTGGCGACCGGGCTGCCGGTGGCGGCCGCGGTGTGGCTGGACCGGCTGACCCCGGCGGCCGGGTTCGCCATCCAGCAGACCGTGACCCGCTACGACACCGCGATCGACCCGCTGCCCGGGTTCGCCGTGCTGTGCTGCTACGCGGCCGTGGTGCTGGCGCTGGCGGCGTGGCGTCTGCGTAGGCGGGACGCGTGAGGCACGCGCTGCGCGCCGAGTGGACCAAGCTGCGCACCCTGCGGTCCAACTGGTGGCTGGCGGTCGCGGTCGCGGTGTTCACCGTGGCCGCCAGCCTGACCACGATGTCCACAGTGGACACATCGAACTGCCCGACCCCGGCCGGCTGCCTGGAGGACGTCCCCGAACTGGCCCTGAGCGGGGTGTGGTTCGGCCAGATCGCGGCCGTACTGCTGGGCGTCGGGGTGATCGGCGGCGAGTACGGCACCGGGCTCATCCGGTCCACCCTGGCCGCCCGCCCCCGCCGCCACCAGATTCTGGCCGGCAAGGCCGCCGTGGTCACCGCGACCGTGTTCGTCGCCGGCACCGTCGGGGTGCTCGGCGCGCTGCTCGCCGGCCGGATCATCCTGCCCGGCAAGGGCTTCACCGAGGACAACGGCTACCAGCCACTGTCGCTGGCCGACCCGGCCACCCTGCGCGCGGCCACCGGCACCGTCCTCTACCTGACCCTGATCGCGCTGCTGTCCCTCGGCATCGCCACCGCCGTGCGGGGCACCGCCGCCGCGCTGAGCACCGTGCTGTCGATCCTGCTGATCACCCCGCTGCTGGTCAGCATGATCGGCGACCCCACCTGGCACGAACGCCTCGACCGACTCACCCCCACCACCGCCGGGCTGGCCATCCAGGCCACCACCGCCCTCGACCGGCTGCCGATCGCGCCCTGGGCCGGGGTCGGTGTCCTGGCCGCCTACGCCGCCGCGGCGGTCGCGACCGGCTGGTGGCTGCTCACCCGCCGCGACCAGTGACCTGGAGATCTCCCGTGTTCCGCCGCACCTTTCTGCCTGCCCTGCTGCTCGTGCTGACCGCCGCCTGCTCCAAGGAGCAGATCGTCCGGGGCACCCCGGTCGACCAGGTCATCGACGAGAACTGGCCCTCGGGCACCGACGGCGTCGTGGTCCTCGCCGACGGAACCGACCTGCTGACCTGCCGTGGACTCGGCTTCGCCGACCGCGAGGCCCGGACCCCGTCGGGCTGCGACACCGTCTACGACATCGGCTCGATCACCAAGGCGATCACCGGCACCGCCATCCTCAAGCTGGAGGCCATGGGCGCCCTGGACGTCGACGACCCGATCTCGGCCCACCTCGGCCCGGTCCCCGCCGACAAGCGCGACCTCACCGTGCACCACCTGCTGACCCACACCGCCGGCCTGCCCGAGTCCCTCGGCGACGACTACGACCCGCTCACCAGGGACGACATGATCGCCGCCGCGCTGCGCGCCCCGCTCACGACCGTCGGCGAGTACCGGTACTCCAACGTCGGGTTCAGCCTGCTGGCCGCGATCATCGAGAAGGCCAGCGGCCAGGACTACGAACGGTTCCTCGCCGAGCACCTGTTCACCCCCGCCGGCATGACCGCCACCGGCTACGTCCTGCCCGACCGCGACCCCACCCGCGTCGCCGTCGAGTACGACGAGCACGGCCAACCGCGGGGCAGGCCCTACGAGCACCCGTGGGCGGCCGACGGCCCGTACTGGAACCTGCGCGGCAACGGCGGACTGCTCAGCACACCGCGTGACCTGTACCGCCTGCACGTCGCCCTCACCGGCGACACGATCCTCGACGACCGGGCCAAGGAACGACTGTTCACCCCCAGGGTCGACAGCGAGGACTCCCAGGCCGGCTACGGCTGGAGCCTGCTGGCGCTGGGCGACGACCGGGTCGCCGCGCACACCGGCGGCAACGGCTGGTCCTACGCCGCGTACGCCCGGTTCCTGGGCTCGGGCCGCATGGTGTTCCTGGTCGCCAACCACGGCAGCGCCGCCCTGGAGGACAGCGTCGTCGACCTCACCAGCGCGCTCGCCACGGTCGAGTACCCGTAACAGGGGCAGGCTCACGGCGCCGCCGCGATGGACGATGGTCAGGTGATCAGCACAGCCACCGACCTGGGCGGCTTCCTCCGCAGCCGGCGCGAACGCCTCACCCCGGACACGGCCGGCATCCCGCCCGGGACGACCCGCCGGCGCGTCCCTGGCCTGCGCCGCGAGGAACTGGCCGACCTGGCCGGCGTCAGCCTCGGCTACTACACGCGCCTGGAACAGGGGGTGAGCGCCAGCGCGTCGGACGCCGTCATCGACGCGCTGGCCTCGGCCCTGCGCCTGGACCCCGCCGAACACGACCACCTGCGGGTACTCGCCGCCCCCCGGCGGCCGAGCCGGCCGCCGGTGCGGCGGTCCGTCCTGCGGCCGGCAGTGCGGGACCTGCTCGGCGCGCTGCCCGGCACCGCCGCGATCGTCATCGACCACCGCACCGACGTGCTCGGCTGGAACCGGCTCGGGCACGCCCTGCTGGCCGGGCACCTCGACGCCGCCGCCCCGGACTCGCCGCACCGGCCCAACCTCGCCCGGCTGCTGTTCCTCGACCCGCACCACCGGGCCCTGTACCGCGACTGGCCGGCCAAGGCCCAGGTCACGGTCGCCGCCCTGCACCAGGCCGCCGCCAGCCACCCCGGCGACCCCGGGCTGGAGCGGCTGGTCGGCCAGCTGGCCCTCGACAGCGCCGAGTTCGCGCGCCTGTGGGCCAGGCGACCCGTCCGCACCTGCGCCTACTACCTGCGCGAACTCGACCACTCGGTTGTCGGCCGGCTGACCCTGCACAACGAGACCGTCACCCTGCCCGACGACGACCAGCGGCTCGGTCTGTTCCACGCCCCGCCCGCCAGCCCGTCCGCCGACGCCCTGCGACTGTTGGAGAACACGTGAGGATCGTCGTTGTCGGCGGCGCCGGCACCATCGGCCGGCGGCTCGTGCCCGTGCTCCGCGCCCGCGGCCACAACGTTGTCACCGCCGGGCGGACCACCGGTGAGCTTCGCGTCGACCTGACCGACCACGCCAGCGTCGAGGCCCTGTACCGGGCGGCGGGCCGGGTCGACGGCGTGGTGTGCGTCGCCGCGCACGGCGCGCCCGACGAGTTCCGGACGCTGACCGTGGACGCCCTGCGGGACAACCTGGCGGCCAAGTTCCTCGGCCAGGTCGACCTGGTGCTCACCGGCCAGCACCAGTGTGCCGACGGCGCGTCGTTCACGCTGACGTCCGGGATCTTCGCCGACCGGCCGTGGCCGGGCGTCACGGGCGGCGGTGTGATCAGCGGCGCCCTGCACAGTTTCGTCCTGTCGGCGGCGATCGAGCTGCCGGCCGGGATGCGGGTCAACGTCGTCAGCCCGACCCTGGTGGCCGACTCCGTCGACACGTTCGACTTCGCCGGCCTGCGGCCGGTCGGGATGCCCGAGCTGGTCGCCCACTACCTCGACTGCGTCGAGGGCGACCGGACCGGCGGGATCGTCCGCGCCTACGGCTGAAGCAGGCTCGTCAGCAGCCGCGTCCGCAGATCCTCGTCGGGCGCGGGTTCGACCAGCACGTCACGCAGCCGCTGCTGCTGGCCCCGCAGCTCGGTCACGGCCGCCTCGGCCCGCTCCCGCAGCCGCCCGATCTCCCCGTCGGCCTCGCTGCGCCGCCGCGCCAGCTCGGTCCGCGCCTGCGTGACCTGGTCCCGGAGCTGTTCCAGCTCGGTCGCGGCGCGCCCGGCGGCCTCCTGTGCCCCGGCGCGTACCTGGACCAGCTGGGCCTGGGCCGCCTCCGCCCCGGCGCGCAGCTCGCTGACCCGCGCGGCGGCCGTTCGGACCTCGGCCTCGACGGTCTCCACCCTGGCCCGCAGCAGGGCGTTCTCCGACTCGGCGACCTCGGCCCTGGCGCGCTGGGCGGTGGCGTCCTCCTGGACGGCGCGCAGCCGCGTCGACGCCTCCTCGGCGCGCTGTCCCTCCGTCACGGCGATGCCCTCGGCGTGGGCCCTGGCCAGCTCCGCCTGCTTGGCCGCGTCCCGGGCCTCCTTCGCCTCGGCGGTGGCCTGGTCGCGGACCGCCCGGTGCCGGCGGACGTCGGCCTTCGCCTCGGTGATCGCCTCGGTGGCCGACTGCTCGGCGGCCTGGGCGGCCGCCACGGCCTGCCGGGTCTCGTCCTCGGCCGCCTCCCGCAGGCCGCGTTCCGTGGCGGCCTGCGCCTCGGCGGCGGTGGCCCGGTCGGTCGCCGAGGTCACCTCCTCGGCGAGCGTGCCCTTGAGGGCCTCGGCGAGCGTGAGCAGTTCACGCAGCGGGTCGACCAGCCGCCCCGCGGCCTCGGAGAAGCCCGACGTGGCGTCGGTGACCGGGGTGGTCTCCGCGCCGAGTGCCTCCACCAACGCGTCCTGCGCGGCCGCCAACTGCTTGCACGTGCGGCCCCCGGGCCAGGCCCGGTCGGGGCAGTAGGCGAACGGCCGGCCGCCTTTCGGCCCCGGCCCGGGCAACGGGGCCCGGCACCGACTGAACCCACACAATCCCGACGCGTCGAGCTGCACTTCCAGCATGATCCACAGTCTAGTAGAGGGTTATATATCTCGTAACTCGGGTTAGAGATTGTTCAACCTCAACATAACTTAGCTACAGAACTGTGCTTTTGTAGCTAAGCTGGGGGACGTGACGATCCTGGGTGGAAACGACCTCGTGCCGGCCGACGACCAGGGCCCCTGGCCCGCCGTCGCGCAGCCACACCGGCTGCTGGGCGAGATCACCGACTGGCTCAGCGGCTACGGCAACCACGCCACCCGCCGCACCTACGCCGAAGGACTGGGCCTACCCACCAGCCCCACCGACCTGCGCGAGTGGATCACCACCCCCGACGGCGACTGGGCCGCCGCCATCACCGCCTACGCCGCCCTGGTCACCACCGCGACCCGACCGGCCACCCACGCCCCACCCCCGGCCCCCCGTGGCCGGTTCCGCCCACTGCACTGGTTCCGCTGGTGCGCCAGCCGGGGCATCGACCCCCAGGCCGCCACCGCCACCCACGTCAAGACCTGGCTCGCCGACCTCGACACCGCCGGCGCCGCGCCCGCCACCCGCGACCGCATGCTCGCCACCGTCAAGGCCCTCTACACCCACCTCGCCGACACCGGCCTGGCCGCCGGCAACCCCGCCGCCCTCAACCGCCGCCGGCTCGGTCTGGTCGCCCCGACCGGCAGCACCGCCAGCACCGTCGTACTCACCACCGGACAGGTCCGCGCGCTGTTCGCCACCGCGTCGGCCACCCGCCGGGGCGCCAGCCTGCTCGACACCGCCCGCGCCACCGCCGTCGTCGGCCTGTTCACCCTCGGGCTGCGGGTCAGCGAACTGTGCGCCCTGGACCGCGACGACCTGCACGTCACCCGGGGCCGCCGGGCGCTGCGGGTCAGCGGCAAAGGCGGCAAGAACCGCGTCGTCTACCTGCACGAGACCGCCGAACGCGCCCTGCTCGGCTACCTGCGGCTACGCGACCACACCAGTACCGAGACCGCCCCGGCCACCCCGGACCGCACGGCCCCGCTGCTGATCACCCGCACCGGCGGGCGCTACCAGCGCCAAGGCGTGTGGCAGCTGCTGCGCCGGATCGCCGTCGCGGCCGGCGAACCGCTGCGCGACGTCGCCGACGCCATGCACCCGCACGCGCTGCGCCACTTCTACGTCACCACCGCCGTCGAGGCCGGCGCGCAGCTCGTGCACATCCAGGCCGACGTCGGACACACCAGCGTCGACACCACCGAGCAGGTCTACAACAACGCCGCGCGCGACCCCGGGCGCAGCGCCGTCGACCTGGTCGGCGACGCGCTCAGGACGTGACCGGGGCGCGGACCACCGCGTCCAGCTCGACCTCGCACCCGTAGGGCAGCTCGGCGACACCGACGACCGTGCGTGCCGGCCGGGGGTGGGCCCACAGGTCGATGAACTGGTCGTTGGCCACGTCACGCAACGAGATGTCGGTGACGAAGTAGGTCAGCTTGACCATGTCCTCCAGGCGGGCGCCGACGTGCGCCATCCGCTCCTTGAGGTTCTCGACCGCCGCGTCGAAGGCGGCCCGGCCGCCCTTGACGACCGTGCCGTCGGGCAGCAGCGGCAACGAGCCGGACACGAAGACCAGGCCGCCGGCCACGACCGCTGGGCTGTACGGGTGATTCGAATCGCTCACGCCGGACACCGTAGCCCGGGGAGTCGCTACCGGAGGCCGGCCACGCCTGGCTAGGCTCCAGGTGTGACGCTCGACAACGAGCTCGCGACGCGTGCCCGGCGCGGTGAGCCGGACGCGGCCGCGCAGCTGCTCGCGCGGATCCGCCCCGGCGTGCTCCGCTACTGCTGGGCACACCTGGGTTCGCTCGGCCGTGGGGACGTCTCCCCCGACGACGTCGCCCAGGACGTCTGCCTGGCCGTGTTCGAGGCGCTGCCCCGCTACCAGGACCGCGGCCTGCCGTTCACCGCGTTCGTCTACCGGATCGCGGCCAACAAGGTCGCCGACGCCCACCGCGCGCCCGCACTGCGCACCGTGGAGACCATCCCCGAACGCGCCGACGAGCGGTGGAGCCCCGAGGACAAGGCCGTGCACGCCGACCTGTCCCGGCGTCTGCTGCCGCTGCTGGACGACCTGACCGAGTCCCAGCGCGAGATCATCGTGCTGCGGGTGGCCGCCGGCCTGTCGGCCGAGGAGGTCGGCGCGGTCATCGGCAAGACCCCGGCGGCGGTGCGGATGGCCCAGGCCCGCGCGCTCGCGCGCCTGCGCGAGTGGGTGCGCGCCACCGACGGGGTGATCGTGTGAGTGTCCGACTCCCGCCCGGGGACCCCCGCCGCGACGACGAACTGTTCGACCGCCTCGGCCGCGGCGAACCCGTCGACGGCGGCGAGGTGGAGCGGCTGCTGTTCCACTGGCGTTCGGCCATGCCCTCGGCCGGCCCGACCGACGAGCGGCTGCTGGACGCGGTGACCGCCGCCGTCGCCCGCCCGTCGCGCGACCGGGGGCGGTGGCGCCGGGCCGGCGCGACCGTGGCCGCCGCGCTCGTGGTGACCTGCGGTGGGCTGACCGCCGTCGCCGCCCAGGCCGGACCTGACAGTCCACTGTGGCCGGTGACCGAGCTGGTGTTCGGCGGTATCGCCGAGTCCCGGGTCGCCCTCGAACGCGCCGACGGCGCGCTGCGGGACGCCAGGACCGCCGTCGACCAGGGCCGCATCCCCGACGCCACCCGGCTGCTCGCCCACGCCGACCACCTGGCCGACAAGGTCGACGAGCCGACCGCCGAACGCATCCGTGAGGACGTGGCCGAGCTGCGCGAACGCCTCGGCCCGGCCGGACGCTCGTCGAAGGCCACCCGCAACGCCGGTGTGCACACCTCGAGCGTCGCCCCGGCGACCAGCACCACCGACGAGGACGAGGACGAGGACGAGGACCGGCGGACGAACACGGCCCCCGACGATGACGACGCGCCGAACGCCGCCCAGCCCTCCGACCGCCCGTCGTCCACGGGCAGGTCCAAACCGAGCAAGCCCTCGTACAGCAGTCCGGACCCGTCGACCACGCCCTCCCGGGGCAACAGCGGCGGCAGTGGCGACGACGACGACGATGACGACTTCGGCGGCGACCCGGACGGGATGACCGGACGCTAGGCCGTACGGCGTAACCGAACTACACCGTTCGTGCGCACTTCACCTGATGGCCGTTGCACGGATGCCCCCTGGCCGATTCACGTGCGTCCGACGTCAGTGCTCTCCCCCCAGCACGACGTCGTGTGGTCGAGCCGAGAATGGTCCTACCGCCCCGTTGGACCGGCTCGACGTCGGTGGTGTCCTTCCCGGCAACCCCACCCGGGAAGGACACCACACCTAGCCGACCGGCGTGACCAGCGTGCCGTCGGTCAGGAACCGCGTCAGGTTCGCCAGCGCCAGCTCCCCCATCGCCTGCCTGGTCTCCCGGGTGCCGCTGGCGATGTGCGGGAACAGCACCACGTTGTCCAGCCCCAGCAGCTCCGGCGGCACGGTCGGCTCGTCGGCGTACACGTCCAGCGCCGCGCCGGCCAGCCGCCGCTCCACCAGCGCGGACACCAGCGCCGGCTCGTCGACGACGCTGCCGCGCGCCACATTGACCAGGTACCCCTGCGGCCCCAGCGCCGCCAGGACCTCCGCCGAGACCAGGGCGCGCGTCCCGGCGCCCCCGGCGGCGGCCACGACCAGCACGTCCACCTCGCGGGCCAGCGCCAGCGGCGAGGGCGCGTAGGCGTACGGGACGCCGGTCACCTCGTGGCGCGAGTGGTAGGAGATCGTCATGTCGAACCCGGTCAGCCGGCGGGCGATCGCCCGGCCGATGCGGCCAAGACCCAGGATGCCGACCCGCCGGCCGGTGACCTTCGTGGTCAGCGGGAACGTCCAGCCGCCGGAGCGGACCAGCCGGTCGGCCGCCGACAGGCCGCGCAACACGTCGATCAGCCCGCCGACCGCCAGGTCGGCCACGCAGTCCGACAGCACGTCGGGTGTGTTGGACACCAGCACTCCCCGCGAGCGGGCCAGGTCGAGGTCGATCGCCTCGTGGCCGACGCCGAAGTGCACCACCGCGCCCAGCCGGGGCATCAGCGCGAACTGCTCGGGCGTGACGCCGTGGCGGGAGCTGGTCATCACCGCGACGACCTGGTCGCCGTGGGTGGCGAGGTAGTCGGGGTGTTCGAACAGCCGCACCGGTTCATAGGGCTCCAGCGCCCGTTCCAGCGACTCCTGCAGTGGGCACACCTGTACGACGGTCCGCGCGTTCATGGTCACCATCGTGGCGCAGTGGGGTCGAAGCCCGGGTACCGGCGCCGGTAGTAGCCGGTGTCGTCGCGGGTGGTGTATCCGCAGGTGAGGTACTGCTCGTGCAGGCGGGCGAGCGCGTCGCGGTCGAGTTCGACGCCCAGACCGGGGCCGGTCGGGACCGTGACGGCGCCGTCGGTGAAGCCCAGCACGCCGGGCTCGACGACGTCGTCGGCGGGGTCCTTCCACGGCCAGTGCGTGTCGCAGGCGTAGGTGAGGTTCGGGGTGGCGGCCGCGAGGTGGGTCATGGCGGCCAGGCTGATGCCGAGGTGGGAGTTGGAGTGCATCGACAGGCCGAGGCCGAACGTCTCGCAGGTGGCGGCCAGGCCGGCGCTGCGGCGCAGCCCGCCCCAGAAGTGGTGGTCGGACAGCACGATGCCGACCGCGCCGGCCGCCACGGCCGGACGCAGGTGGTCGAAGGCGACCACGCACATGTTGGTGGCCAGCGGCATCGGGACCTCCCGGGCGACCCGCGCCATGCCGTCGATGCCGGCGGTGGGGTCCTCCAGGTACTCCAGCACCCCGGCCAGCTCCCGGCCGACGCGGACGGAGGTCGGCACCGACCAGGCCGCGTTCGGGTCGATCCTCAGTGGACGGTCGGGGAACGCGGCGCGCAGCGCGTGGACCGCGGCGATCTCCTCCTCGGGCGGGAACACCCCGCCCTTGAGCTTGAGCGCGCCGAACCCGTACTCGTCGACCAGCCGGCGGGCCTGCGCGACGATCCCGTCGGGGTCCAGCGCGGCGCCCCACTCGTCCTCGGTGTCGCCGTGGCCGGCCCACTTGTAGAACAGGTAGGCGCTGAACTCGACGCGGTCGCGGACCGCCCCGCCCAGCAGGTCGGTCACCGGGCGGCCGGTCGTGCGTCCCTGGATGTCCAGGCAGGCGACCTCGAACGGCGAGAGGACCCGGTCGGCGGTGGCGGCGTTGACCATGCCGGCGGTGCCGTCGCCGCCGGGTCCGCCGGCCGGCAGGGCCGCGATCCGCCGGGCGATCCGGTGGACCTGCCACACGTCCATGCCCCGGATCGCGGCGGCGGCCCGGTGTAATCGGTCGAGGTGCACGGCGTCGCCGTAGGTCTCGCCGAGGCCGAGGACCCCGTCCTCGGTGAGCACCTCGACCACCGCGCGCAGCGCGAACGGCTCGTGCACGCCGACGGCGTTGAGCAGCGGCGCGTCGCGGAAGGCGACCGGCGTGACGCGGACCTCGCGGATCGGGTCACCGGGCATGGCGTGGCGCCTTCGCCGGCTCGGGGCGGGTACGCGAGACCAGCCGCCACCCCAGCCAGAACGAGCTGACCAGGGCGAGCCCGGCCACCAGCGGCGCCTTCACCTCGGCCGGCGCGTCCAGCTGACGCAGCGCCAGCGCCAGCAGGATCAGCACCGGGCCCTGGATGACGAACGCGGGGAACGCGGCCCGGGAGCAGGCTTTCGCCAGCCGGCCGTTCTGGGTGAGATGGCGTTGGGCCAGGCCCAGCAGCCAGATCGAACCGGTCACCACCAGGATCCCTTCGACGATCGCGGTCGCGGCGGCCTGCCAGGTCCAGCCACCGAGGAACGGTCCGATGTCGGCCGCCAGGTCGGTGATCCCGACGGCGATACCCAGGATCGGCACCAGGCAGACGGTGATCACGGCGATGGTGGTCGAGGAGCGGCGGATCTTCTCCGGCACCTCCCGCGCCCACCCGTGCCGCGCACAGATCAGGCCGAGGACGAACATGAACACGCACTGCGGCCACTGCCACAGGTGCAGGTCGAAGATCTGGCCGCTCTTGGCCGGGAACACCAGGCGCACGAGGAACGAGGTGACCGCGATGCCCAGCGCCATCACCATCAGCAGGCCCATGCCCGGCGGCGGCGCGTCCTCGTCGGGCGGGGACAGGGTCCGCCACACCGCGTAGACCAGGGAGAAGATCAGCAGCACGAACGCGAACCACAGCGACCCGGCGTCCAGCAGCGGGTACCGGTGGGTGACGACCCACCAGACCGACTCGTCGTGGCCGGCGACCCGGTAGGCCAGCCACATCGTCAGCGGCCACACCAGCAACGCCGAGGCGGCCCAGGGCAGCCCGAGCCGCAGCAGGCGGTCGGCGGTGAAGCGGGACAGGCCCTTGCGGCGCAGCGAGGGCGGCGTGAACAGCCCCGCCAGGAAGAAGAAGCCGCCGATGACGAACAGCCCGGACGGCCCGATCAGCGCGGCCAGCACCAGCTCGACGCCGGGAGCGAAGGACACCTCGTTGACCTCGTCGTAGGGCCACCCGCCGACGGTGGTGTAGCCCAGCAGGGCGTGTGCCCCGATCACCCAGGCCACCAACGCGGTCTTCACGTTGTCGACCTGAGGCAGTCTGCTTCCGCTCACCCTTCGACTGTCGCCGACATCCCCGGATCTTGTCCACTCCAGCAGGGCCGCACCACCGGGCGTTTCCCGCGGCTGGGCACGGGTACCCACGCACAGTGGGTCGGCAGGGTCAGGCCCGCCACGAACGCGCGATCGTGCCGCCGCCGGTCGGGTGTGATGATCATCGCTGTGCGACAGGCTCAGTCCTCGCCCAGGGCGGCGGTGATCGGGTCGGCGCGCAGGCGTTGGCCCTGCTCGAAGTTCCGCAGTTCGGCGGCGGTCAGGGTGCGGCTGACGATCGGTGTGCCGGCCCGCTCCGGGGTCGTGACGAAGGCCGTCGAGCCGATGGTCAGGACCGCCCCGGGCACCGGTCGCAGAGCGGCCAGCAGCCGGGCGGCCGCTCCAACCGGGACCTCGGCGGTGGCGCCGGTGCGCCGACGCCACCAGCGCCGCCACGGGCGCCGGCCGGCCGAGAGCAGCTCGATGTCCCCGGCGACCTCGCGGAACGCGCGCTCGAACGTGGCGACGGCGGCGGGGTCGTCGGTGTCGAGGTAGTGGAAGCCGTGGTCGGCGGACCTGGCGAGCCGGGCGATCTCGCGGCCGGCGGCCAACTCCCCCGGGTTCGCACCGGCGACCGAGATCACCGCGCCGGGGACCTCGCCCAGTTCCGGCCACTCGGCGGAGTGGCCCGGCACGGTGTGCTCGGCCAGCCGGCGCGCGGACTCCGGGTCCAGCGGGCCGAGGGCGACGGTGCGGAACGGGTCGGGCCAGTCCGGCGCACGTGAGGTGACCAGCACGTTCACCAGGTCGCGGTCGAGCAGTACCGGCCAGAGACGGTCGCGGACGGTCGGATAGTCCGGGGCGCCGTCGACCACCAGCAGCGCCGGGCCCTTGGGCCGGGTGATGGCACGCAGCTGGTCGTCGGCGAAGCGCGCGGGGGTGGACCACAGCACGTGTTCCCAGCGGCCGCGGTGGGTCCGGACGAACCGGGCGGCCAGCGCGGACTTGCCGATCCCGTCCTCACCGGTGACCACGGCCGCGCGGTCGGCGAACAACGCCGTGTGCAGCCGCGCCAGCTCGCTTTCCCGGCCCACGAAAGGATCCGTCGTGGGAGGCGGGCGCCGCACGTGGTTGGGCCGCACCAGCCCGGTGTGCGTACCGTCCAGGGCCGCGCGGAGCCGGTCGGCGGCCGTGGCGAGCGGGACACCGGTGAGGTCCACGGCCGGCAGGTGGCCGAGCGGACGCGGGTAGGACGCGGGCCGGTCGTCGACGTGCACCGGCAGGAGCGGGGTGCCGGTGCGGTGCGCTGCGGCGACGGCCTCGGCGAGAAAATCCGGCCCGGTTCGGGAGAGCAGCACCACTACCTGTTCCGCCGCCCGGGTTTCGCGGTCGATGATGGTGGCGACGTCGAGGAAGTTCGCGAGCCCGTCCTGGAGCCGGGACACCGGGTGCCCGGTGTTCCGCGCCACGTCCGCCACCCAACCCGACCATGACTCGTCGACGCGGGAGTTCACGATCAGCACGTCGGCGCCGGTCACCCCCGGATGATGTCATCCCGACGGGTCGGCGGTCACGTACCCGGTCACCTCGGTTCGCGTCCGGTGGTGTAAACCCGAGCGAGTGGCAGTGGAGCAGGGAATGGATGCAGGGCAGGTTGTCGCGGGTCGGTACCGGCTGACCGAGCGACTCGGTGGCGGTGGCATGGGCGTGGTGTGGCAGGCGCATGACGAACGGCTTCGGCGGACGGTCGCGGTCAAGGAGGTGTTGCTGCCGCCCGCGTTGGACGAGTCGCGGCTGGGCGAGATCCGCCGCCGGACGATGCGCGAGGGCCGGATCGCGGCGAAGTTGCACCATCCTCAGGTGATCGCCGTCTACGACGTCATCGAGGACGACGACCGCCCCTACATCGTGATGGAGTACCTGCCGTCGACGAGCCTGTCCCAGGTGCTGTCCGAGCGGGGAACGCTGCCGCCGGCCGAGGTCGCGCGGATCGGTGCGCAGGTCGCGGCCGCGCTGGCCGCCGCGCACGCCCGGGGCGTGGTGCACCGCGACATCAAGCCAGCCAACATCCTCGTCGGTGAGAACGACACGGTGAAGTTGACCGACTTCGGGGTCTCGCGGGTGGTCGAGGACGTCACCGGGACCAGCACCGGCACGTTCGTCGGCACGCCGGCCTACCTGGCGCCGGAGGTGGCCCGGGGGCAGGACGTGACCTTCGCCGCCGACGCGTACTCGTTGGGCGCCACGCTCTACACGGCGGTGGAGGGCCGGCCGCCGGCCGGGCGCAGCGCGAACCCGATGCTGTTGCTGCACCGGATCGCGTCCGGGGAGTTCACGCCGCCGAAGAAGGCCGGCCCGCTGACCGGGCTGCTGACCAGCCTGCTGGCCGCCGATCCCGCGCAGCGGCCCAACGTCGCCGAGGTGAGCGCACGGCTGTTCGAGATCGCCGAGGGACGGGAGGTGCCCCCGGTCGCCGTACCAGCCGCCGTGCCCGTGGCCGCACCCGCCCCGGTCGCCGCGCCGGAGCCGGCGACGGCCCCGGCGGCTCCCGCCGACCCGCCGCCGGCCGGGCGGCGGCGGTGGCGCCCGATCCTGGCGCTGGCCGCGTTGTGCGTGGTGGTGGCGGTGACCACGACGCTGATCACCCTCAACGCCACCGGCAACGATGATCCGCCGGCCGACGAGAACGCCTCCGGTCAGGCCCCCAACGTGCCGGCGGCCTCCGACGACCCGCCGGCCGGAACCGACGAGGACGAACCGTCCACTTCGGACAACCAGACGTCGGAGCCAGCCACGCCGCCGACCTCGGCGCAGGCCCCGGCGACCTCCGGCGCGCCCCCGGCCAAGGAGACGCCCGCGCCGCCGGCCGACCCGGCCTCGGCGATCACCTCCTACTACGCGCTGATGCCCGGCGGCCTCGAACAGGCCTGGACCCGGCTCACGCCCAAGTTCCAGACCTCACCCGCCGGCGGCTGGAGCGGCTACACCGGCTACTGGGGCACCGTCGCGTCCGTGCGGGCCTCGGCGGCCAGCGGCCAGGGCTCGACCGCCGAGGTGACGCTGGACTACGTGTACAAGGACGGCCGCCGGATGCGGGAACGCCACCGCTACGGGCTGGTCAACCAGAACGGCACCTGGCTCATCGACACCGTCACCCACCTGTAGGCGGCTCAGCCGGGTGGGCGAGTAGCTCCAGCACCCTGATGGTTGGTTGGGACGTGACCGACTCCCGGACAAACACGGACCGGGCGGTGCCCCGGGCCGGTGGCAAGCCGGCCCGGGGCCGGGGGCGGACCGGCATCCGCCCCCGCACCTCGGCTAGCCGCGCAGTGCCCGCGCCACGGCCGCCGCGTCGGCACGCAGAAGCGCCTTGGCCTCCGCGTCGGGTACCAGCAGTGCGACCGAACCGCTGAACGCGTTCAGCAACTGGATCGCGCGGTCGGTGCGCCCGGCCACGACCTCGCGGCGCGCCTGGTCGAGCTGGGCCTCCAGCACCAGGCCGGCCAGCCAGCCGACCTGGTTGTCGGCCTGCAGCCGGTCGAGCATGGCCTGCAGGTCGGTGACCGACGTGCCCACGGTGAAGGTGATCGTCCGTTCGGTCACGTGCCCCGCGGTGTCCGGCGCGCGCACGACCAGCGTGTGCTCGCCCAACGCCAGCCCTGGCAGCGCCACGGTGGCGCCCTTGGCGACCGGTTGGCCGTCGAGCGTCGCGGCGACCTCACCGACACCGGACCCGTCGTCGGTGGCGGTCCAGTCGACGATCCGGTCCTCGCTGTGCCCGTAGGTCACGCCGTCGGTGAGGCCGGTGACCGCCAGCGCGGGTGCGGTGGCGTCGACCTTCACCTCGACCTGGCCGACCGGTGAGCTGTTGCCGGCGCGGTCGGCACCCCGGTACTCGACGGTGTGCGTGCCGTCGCCGGGGACGGTGAACGGCTCGGTGTAGGCGGTCCAGTCACCGCCGTCGATCCGGTACTCGGTGGTGGCCACGCCCGAACCGGCGCCGTCGTCGGCGGTGAGGGTCACCGTCGGCGCGGCGAGGTGCCAGCCGGACTCGGCGGGCTCCGGCGAGACGACGGCCGCCACCTCCGGTGCCGCGGTGTCCACACCGGACACCCGGAACCAGTCGAAGTCGACGGTCACCGGGCCCTGGGTCTGCTGTGGTCCGATGGCCATCAGGCCGAACTTCGGGTTCGGGATCTCGTTGGTCACCGCGTCACCCAGCGAGGTCCACTCGGTGCCGCCGTCGCTGACCCAGCCGCTGTAGGAGTTGCCGGACTTGGTCAGCTTCAGGTGCCACCAGCCGCTCTCCGGGCCCGAGCCCAGGGTGACCGACCGGTTGCCGCCGTTGCCGAACTGGCCGTCGTTCTCCGACACCAGCTCCGCCCGCAGGTCGACGGTCGAGCCGGCGCCGTTGAACGCGACGACGTCGAACTTGACGTAGTCGTCGTCGCTGCCGTGGACCATGAGCCCGGCGAGTTGGTACCGCTCGTGCAGCGGTGCCCGCAGCCGGGTCTCCAGGGTCCAGTCACCGCCGGGGGCGGCCCGCAGGACGAAGTTGTTCGGGTCGTCGTTGGCGCCGCCGTTGATGTCGCCGGGCAGCGTGTCCACGCCGAGCACCCCGTCGGCCATCCGCATGGCCGACAGGTCGGGCCGCAGCACCGAGTCCCACCGGCAGCCGTCGAGCCGGTCGCCGTCGAACTCGTCGCTGGGATCGACCGCGGCGTCGGGGTCGGCGCACTCGATCGGCGGCATCGGCGGCGTGCTCACCACCACCTGGGTGGCCACCGACTTGGCGCGGCCGGCCGCGTCGGTGACGGTCACCTCGGCGGTGTAGGTGCCGGTCTCGGTGTAGGTGTGGGTCGGGTTGGCCTCGGTGGAGGTCGTGCCGTCACCGAGGTCCCACGCGTAGGTGAACGGTTCGTCACCCTCGGGGTCGGTCACGGTCGTGGTCAGCTCGACCTCCAGCGGCGCGGGGCCGCTGGCCGGGGTGGCGTTCACCGCGACGTAGGGCGCTGCGTTGCTGGACACGCCCTTGCCGACGAAGTCGAACGAGTCGACGGTGAACTGGTTGTCGGCGGTGGTGCGGAACACCGCGTGCAGGTTGATCGTGCCGCCGGGGTCGGTCACCTCGGCCGGAGGCACGGTGACGTACCCACCGCTGGCCGGGACCGGGATGGTCGCCACCAGCGCGCCGTCGGGGGCACCGGCCCGCAGTTCGATCGAGCCGCCGGCGCTGGCGCCGTTGACCCTGGCCGCGATGCCGTCGATCTGGTGCAGGTTCACCGGGGTGAAGGCGATCCAGTCCCCGTCGGAGATCTCCCCGACGTGTTTGCCGGCCTCGGCGGCGGTGTCGGCCTGCACGGCCGTGCCCGACGAGGAGCTGTGGTACTCGGCCTGCTTGTGCTTGGGTTGGAGCACCGCCAGGTCCCGGCCGGTGAGCGCCGGCTGGCCGTTCGCGCCGCCGTCGGTGTAGCTGGACTCGGCGGTGTAGAACACGTTCGCGTCGGCGTGGCCCTCGTCGTGCTGGGTGGTGAACTCGCCGGCGCACGCGTTGATCGTGTCGATCAGGTGGTCGTGCGCGTCGTGGCCGAGCGAGACCCGCAGCACGGCCGAGTCGCAGTCGGTCTGCTCCTCGGGGTCGGTGATCGTGGAGTCGAACACCACCGTGTCACCGAAGTCGAAGAAGCCGCCGTGGACGGGCGCGGCCAGGTCGACGGTCGGTGCGGTGTTGCCGACGGTCACGGTCATGTTGGAGATCCCGGTCTTGCCGCCCGGGTCGGACACCGTGAGCTGGACGTTGTACACGCCGTTCTCGGTGAACACGTGGCTCGGGTTCGCCTCGGTCGAGGTGTCGCCGTCGCCGAAGTTCCACGCGTAGCTGACCTGCTCGCCCTCCGGGTCGCTCGACTCGTCGCCGGTGAAGGTGACCTCCAGCGGCGCCTGGCCGCTGGACGGGCTGGCCGTGCCGTGCGCGACCGGCCGGCGGTCGCCCCGGGTGTAGTCGATGCGGTAGACGCCGGAGTCGGGGTTGTCGCGGCCGTAGCCGCCGCCCCACTCCACCATGTACAGCGCGCCGTCGGGGCCGAACTTCATGTCCATCGGAGCGAGTGGCGTGTTGGACACGTACCACGGGTCGATGGTCAGCAGGCCGCCGTCGGAGTCCTGGTTGAACAGGAACATCCGGTTGCGGGCCCATTCGTAGAACAGTGGCTTGCCGTCGTAGAACTCGGGGAACTTGGTGTCGGAGTCGAGCTCCGGGTCGTACTCGTAGCGCGGGCCGGCCATCGGGGCCTCGCCGCCGTCACCCATCTCCGGGAACTCGTTGCCGTTGGCGCCGTTGCCGTACCAGACGGTCGCCGGCTTGGCCGACGGCAGTTCGGTGAGGCCGGTGTTGTTCGGCGAGTCGTTGACCGGGTTGGCGCAGTCGAACTTGGCGCCGGAGGTGTTGGTGGCGAAGTCGAAGTCGTTGAACGGGATCCCGTTGCCGACGCAGTACGGCCAGCCGTAGTTGCCCGGCTCGGTGATCACGTTCCACTCGACCAGCCCGGCCGGGCCACGGTTGGCGTTGTCGCCGCCCGCGTCCGGGCCGTAGTCGGCCATGTGGAGCGTGCCGTCGGAGGCCACCGAGAACCGGAACGGGTTGCGGAAGCCCATGGCGTAGATCTCCGGCAACGTCTTGTCGGTGCCGGGCGCGAACATGTTCCCCTCGGGGATCGTGTACGTGCCGTCCGCCTCGGGGTGCACGCGCAGGATCTTGCCGCGCAGGTCGTTGGTGTTCGCCGAGGTCTTCTGCGCGTCGAACAGGTCACGGCCGTCGCGCTCGTCGATCGGCGCATACCCGCTGGACTGGAACGGGTTGGTGTCGTCGCCGACGCCGATGTAGAGGTTGCCGCCCGGACCGAACTCCAGGTAGCCGCCGGTGTGCCCCGGCTCCTCGCGCCGCGACGCCGGGATGTCGAGCAGCACGACCTCGCTGGCCCGGTCGACGGTGTCGCCGGTGACGGTGAACCGCGAGACCCGGTTGATCTCCTCGTCGCCCGGTGGCGAGTAGTAGACGTACAGGTGTCCGGTGTCGGCGAAGTCGGGCGCGACCACCAGCGAGGTCAGGCCGTCCTCGCCGCCGGCGTACACCGGCAGGTCCAGCGCGGTGGTCACGGCGCCGGTCTCCGGGTCCCACAGGCGGATCTGGCCGAGGATCTCGGTGTAGAACACCCGCCCGTCGGGCGTGATGTCCAGCGCGGTGGGCGCCTTGGTGGTGTCGTCGAGGGTGACCTTCTCGAACCCGGCGTCCATGGTGGCCGAGCAGTCGGCCGGCACGGCCCCGGCCGCGGTCTGGATACCGCCCAGGACGTGCTGGCGGAACAGCGGCTCGGAGTAGGAGGAGATCGCGTGGCCCATGGCGGTGGCCCACACCCGGCCGCCCTCGGCGTCACGGCACCAGGAGATCGGGTGGTCGGTGCCCATCGCCTCGCCACCGGGGTCGTAGGTGTCCTCGTCGACCTCCAGCAGCGAGTGCACCTCGCCGCGCATGGTGGGGTGGAAGTTGTACCACTCCTCGGGCCGGTCCCAGCGGTCCGGCAGATCCTTGGTGGAGGGGTGCACGTCGTCGATGCGGTGGGTGGTGGCGGTCAGGCCGCCGGCGGAGTGCGCGGTCATGTGCGCGCCGCCGTTGACGAACTCGTCCCACCACGGGAAGTCCGCCTCGATGTTCATGTCGGTGGCGTTGTGCACCGCGGCGATGCCGCCACCGTTGTTGACGTAGGTGCGTACGGCCTGGCGCTGGGCGTCGGTGTCCCACACCATGCCGCCGTTCTGCACCATCACCACCACGTCGAAGGTGGCGAGGTCGGCGTCGTTGAAAACCGTCGAGTCCTCGCTGTGCACGACCTCGAAGTTGTTCTCGGTGGCGAGTTGGGTGACCATCTCGACGGCGGCGGGGATGGAGTCGTGCCGGTAGGCGCCTTGGGCGACCTTGGTGAACAGCAGCGCCCGGAACTCCGGGTCGGCCTGGGCGGCGGCGGCCGGCGTGAGCCCGCTCAGCAACACGCTCGCCGACAGCACTCCGAGGGCGGTCCGCAAAAGGGGTCTGTGCATCGTTGCTTCCGTTTCGCGTGAATGTCCACTACGGCGTGCCGGCGCCGTCGAAGGGCGAGGGGTCAGAGCGCGCGCATCACCTCCCGCAGGTGCGCCAGGCCGGTGAGGGCGAGGTCGTCCTGGGTGGGGGCCAGCGGCCGCCAGATCGACGCGGCGGTCGCGATGGTGGCGTTGTCCCCGGTGAACGACTCGATGCACAGGGGGCCGGCGTAGCCAGCGCCGGCCACCGCGCCGAGAATTCCCGGCCAGTCGAGGTGGTCGGCCCCCGGCGCGCCCCGGTCGTTGCCACAGACCTGGACGTGCGCGATCCGCCCGGCGGCGGACGAGATCGCGCCGGTGAGGTCGGCCTCCTCGATGTTCTGGTGGTACAGGTCCAGCCCGACCCCGCAGTGCGGCAGGTCGCCGATGGCCTCCAGGGTCTGGGCGACGGTGTTGAGCAGGCTGGTTTCGTAGCGGTTGAGCGGTTCCACGGCCACGGTGACGCCGGCCTGGCCGGCGTGCTCGACGACCGGCGCGAGGTGCTCGCGCAGTTCGGCGTAGGCGGCGGCCCGTTCGGCCACCGTCATCCGCCAGGTCCGGCCGACCGAGGCGTACGCCGGCCCGGCGATGACCGTGGACCCGACGGCGGCGGCCGCGTCGACGACCCCGCGCAGGTAGTCCTGGGTCGCGGTGACCGTGGACCGGTCGGTGCCGACCAGTTCGCGACCCGGCGGCATGACCAGGCACACGGTGGCCCCGAGCCCGAGGTCACCGAGCACCATGGCCGCGTGCGCCGGCGTCCAGTCCCCCGGGTTCTCCACGGGGAGTTCGAGCACGTCGAACCCCCACCCGGCGACCTTCCGGGCCAGCTCGACCAACATCCGGTCGGTCAGCGGTGAGGTCCACACCCACGTGTTGACCCCTACGGGACTCACTTCCAGGGGCCTGGGTAGCCGGGCATGTTCTCGCAGCCGCACATGGCGTAGTGCAGCGGCGGCATGTCCTCGGCGACGTAGGTCTCCACGTCGTCCTGGGTGATGGTCGGCTGCGGGAGGACCCACTCGCTCGGGACCTGCTCGCCGTTGAGGATCTTCAGCGCGGCGATGACCGGGGTGCGCCACTGGTAGGTCGGGTAGGTCGGGGCGACGGCGGTCAGGCCCTCGTCGACCCACAGGCGCAGAAAGTCCTGCTGGTCCTCGCCGACGAAGGCCGGCACGTCGACCCCGGCGTCCTGGAACGCCTCGATCGCGGCGACCGAGGTGGCGCCGGCGTCCATCCACACGCCGTCGATCTGGCCCTCGCGCTGGATGTAGTCGGAGACGATGCTCTTGGTCTTGGCGGCGTCGCCGTCGGTGAACTCGACGCCCACCACGTCCAACTCGCTGTCGGCGAAGATCTCGTTGGCCGCCGCCCAGCGCTGTTCCAGCACGTCGACGCCGGGCAGGATGCGCAGGGCGAGGATCTTGCCGCCCGCGTCGACCTTCTCGGTGAGGAACTCCGCGCCGTTGGCGCCGAAGGCGAACCCGCCGATCGGGTGGATGAACGTCACCGGGCAGTCGGTGTTCACGCCCCGGTCGAACACGATCACCGGCACCCCGGTCGCGCACGCCGCCTCGACCGCCGGGGTCAGCGTCGCGGTGGTGTTCGGCGAGATGATCAGCGCGCTGCAGTTCTGGCCGGACAGCGACTGGATGTCGCTGATCTGCTTGTCGTCCTTGGCCTCGGCGTCGAGCACGGTGAACTTGGTGATCTCCTTGTGCTGCTCGACCTCCTGCTGCATGGTGCGGAAGCCGACCTGACGCCACGGGTTGTCGACCGCCGCGTTGGAGAAGCACAGGTTGTAGCCGCCGCCGGGCTTGGCGAACTTCGCGGTGTCCACCAGCGCCGGTTCGATCATCTGCTCCCACGGCTTGTCCGCCGGGCCGTCGGCGCTGGCCTCGCGGAAGGCCAACTGGCGGTCGAACTCGGCCTGGTCGAAGAACTCCGACTTCGCGGCGTCGGTCGCCGACGACCCGCCGCCCCCGCCCCCGTCCTCGGCCGGCAGTTCGCTGGAGCACCCGGCGAGCACGAGCGCACCCACCGCCGCCACCGCGAGCAGTGTCCTGTTCATCGTCATGATCTCCTCGCCAACCTCTAGGGGGTGGATGCGGGCTGTCTGGGGTCCCGCGGTTCGCTGGTTGTGGTGGCTCGTCGTGGACGGAGCCGGTGTCGCAGCCCGGAGCCGAGCGAGGCGTAGGCGACCGCGGCGATGATGATCACGCCCTGGACGGCCGACTCCAGCGCGCCCGCGACACCGAGCAGGTTGAGCAGGGTGAACAGGGCCTCCAGCGACAGCGCGCCGGCCGTCGCGGCGACCACCGAGCCCCGGCCGCCGCCCAGCAGCACCCCGCCGAGCACGACCGCGGTGATCGCCCGGAACTCCAGGCCCTGGCCGACCTGGGCGGAGACGCCGGCGAACCCGCCGAGCAGGATCGCCGCGAGCGCCGCCAGGCCGCCGGAGAGCACGAACGCCAGCAGCCGCAACCGGTCGACCTGCCCGCCGGACAGCCGCACGGCCTGCTCGTTGTCGCCGACCGCGACCAGCGCGCGGCCGGTGCCGCCGCGCATGAACACCGCGGCCGCGACCAGCACCACCAGCAGGATCAGCACCGAGTACGGCACCTCACCCAGCAGCGGCACGTCGACCGAGCCCCGGCCGAACTGGCGGAACGCGGTGGACAGCGCGCCGCGCGGGGCGCCGTCGGTCCACAGGAACACCGCGCCGTCGAGCACCAGCAGCATGCCCAGCGTCACGATGAACGACGGCACCAGCAGCTTCGTCGTGATCAGGCCGTTGACCAGTCCGACCAGCAGCCCGAACGCCAGCACGAGCACGATCACCCAGGCGGTCGCCGACTCGTCGCCGCCGATGAGCCGGGCGGCGATCACCACGCCGGCGGTCACCAGGGCACCGACCGACAGGTCGAACCCGCCGGAGACGATCACGAAGTACTGGCCGATCGCCAGGATCATCAGCGGCGCGGCCCGTTTCAGCAGGGCCAGGTAGCCCTCGACCGAGTCGTAGGCCGGGCCGGCGATCGCCAGCCCGATCAGCAGCGCCACCAGCACCGCCAGCACCGGCGCGGTGCCCTCGGCCAGTCGCGGTCGCCAGGCCGGTCGCTTCATCGGGGCCTCCGCACCATGCCGCGTGCGTACAGGGCGACCGCGGTGATCAGCACGACGCCGCGCACCACGTCCTTGAAGAACGGGTCGACGGCCAGGTCGTCGAACACGGTGTCCAGGGTGGCCAGGATGAACACGCCGCCGATGGTGCCGACGATGCCGCCCCGGCCGCCGGCCAGCAGCGTCCCGCCCAGCACGACCGCGGCGATCGACTCCAGGTCGAACCCGGCGTCGGTGCCGACGTAGGGCGCGCCGGACCCGAGCCGGCTGGCCAGGTAGATGCCGGCCATCCCGGCGGCCACCGAGCACAGCACGTGCGCGGTGACGATGGTGCGGCGGGTGTGCACGCCGGACAGCCGCGCGACCTCGACGTCCCCGCCGACGGCGTAGATGTGGTACCCGGGCCGGGAACGGGACAGCAGCCACCAGCAGGCGCCGGCCACCCCGAGCATCAGCAGCGCCGCGACCGGCACCGGGCCGACCCGGTCGTAGCCCAGGTGCTGGAAGGTGCGCGGCACGTCACCGGCCGGGCCGGTGTAGTTCTGTTCGAGGTAGCCGCGCAGGATCAGCGCGACGCCCAGGGTGGCGATGAACGCGTTGGCCTTCAGCACGGTGATCACCAGGCCGTTGACCAGCCCGACGACCGCCGCGACGGCGAGCGCGAGCAGCACCCCGGGCACGATCATGCCGCTCTGTCCGGCCATCGTCTCGGCGGCGACCAGTGAGGTCAGCCCGACCAGGTAGGCCACCGACAGGTCCAGCGAACCGGTGAGGATGACGATCGTCTGCCCGATGGCGACCAGGCCGAGCGCGGTGGCCCTGGTGAAGATGTTGAGCAGTCCCGCCTGGTCGAGCAGCACGCCGCCCTGGAGGCCGACCAGCACGCTGCCCACGACCAGCAGGGCGACCAGCGCCACGTAGACGATCACCGTCGGCGTCAGGGTGAACCGGCGGGTGCGGGTCTGTGCCGGGACGGACCTGACCGGTAACGGTTTCTCGGTCGTCGAGCTCACGCGACCTCGCCGATCCCGTGTCCGGTGGCCAGCCCGACCACCGCGGCCTCACTCGCACCCGCCGGCAGCTCCCCCGCCGGGCGGCCCTCGTGCATGACCAGGATCCGGTCGCTCATCCCGATCAGCTCCGGCAGTTCGGAGGAGATCATCAGGATCGCGACACCGCGTCCGGCCAGCGCGCGCAGCAGCTGGTGCACGGTCTGCTTGGCGCCGACGTCGATACCCCGGGTGGGTTCGTCGACCAGCAGCACCTTGGGGTCGACGGCCAGCCACTTGGCCAGGACGACCTTCTGCTGGTTGCCGCCGGAGAGGAACCGGACCTCCTGGTGCTCGCCGCGCGCGACGACCTCGACCGACTCCAGCAGCGCGGTGAGGTCGGCGGCGACCCGGGACCGCGCGCCCCGCAGCGCGGAGCGGCGCACCAGCAACGTGTTGTCCCGCACCGACTGGCGCAACGCGAGCCCCTCGCCCTTGCGGTCCTCGGTGACGAACGCGATGCCGTGGCGCACCGCCCCGCGCGGGCCGGCGATCCGGCGCGCGACGCCGTCGAGCTCGACCGTGCCGGTGGTGAACGGCTCCACTCCGAACACCGCCCGCGCGACGGCCGAGCGGCCGGACCCCTGCAGCCCGGCCAGTCCGACGATCTCGCCGGCGCGGATCTGGAGGTCGAGGTCGCGGACGCGGGCGTTGCCGCCGCCGGTGATCCGCAGCCGGGTCTCGCCGAGGTCCTCGGGTCGCGCGCGGTCGGGGTACAGCGCGCTGAGGTCGCGGCCGACCATGTGGCGCACCAGGTCCTCCGAGGTCAGCTCGGCGGTGGGCGCGCAGACGACGAACGCGCCGTCCTTGAGGACGGTGATCCGGTCGCTGAGGTCGAACACCTCACGCATCCGGTGGGACACGTAGAGGATCGCGATGCCGCGTTCGCGCAGCCGGCGGACCAGGTCGTAGAGCAGCTCGACCTCGTGGTCGGCCAGCGCGGCGGTCGGTTCGTCCATGGCGAGCACGGTGGCGTCGGTGGCCAGCGCCTTGACGATCTCCACGACCTGCCGCTGGGCGACCGGGAGCGTGGACACGGCGGCGGTGGGGTCGATGCCGTCCTCGCCGAGCCATTCCAGCAGTTCGCCGGTCTCGCGGACCATCCGGCGGCGGTCGACCCGCAGGCGGCGCACCGGTTCGCGGCCCAGGTGGACGTTCTCGGCGACGCTGCGGTGCGGCAGCAGGGTGAACTCCTGGTGGATGATCCCGATGCCGGCGCGCTGCGCGTCGGCCGGGCCGGCGAAGGTGTGCGCGACGCCGTCGATCTCCACCCGGCCCTCGTCCGGGCGGTGGACCCCGGCGAGCACCTTGAGCAGTGTGGACTTGCCGGCGCCGTTCTCGCCCATGAGCGCGTGCACCTCGCCGGGCGCCAGTTCCAGGTCGACTCCGCGCAGCACCGGCACACCGAGGAACGACTTGCTGATCCCGGTCAGCCGCACGCTGGTGCCGGTCATGGCGCGACCTCCACCCAGGCCCCGTCGGCGGCCGACGAGGTGAGGACCGCGTCGGTGACCCGGACCGCGCGCAGGCCGTCGGCGAAGGTCGGCAACCCGTCGGGGGACTCGCCGCGGACGGCGGCGTAGGTGTCGGCGACGAACGCGTCGAAGCAGTCCTGGTAGCCCTGGGCGTGGCCGGCGGGGACCCGGACGTAGCGGGCGGCCGAGGGGTGCAGGGTGTCCGGGTCGCGCAGCAGGACCTGGCCGCCCTCGCGCCGGCCGACCCACAGCCGTTCGGGGTCCTCCTGGTCGAAGGCGAAGCTGGCGTCGGTCCCGGACAGTTCCAGATGCAACCGATTCTTGCGGCCGGCGGCGACCTGGGAGACGACCAGGGTGCCGAGCAGGCCCCGGGTCGTGGCGAACAGGACGGCGGCGAGGTCCTCGGTGGGGGGCGTGCGCTGGCCGTCGCGGCCGTGGACCACGGCGGTGCGGGCGCTGAGGCGGGCGATCCGGTCGCCGGTGACGAACTCGAACAGGTCCGACCAGTGGGAGCCGATGTCGCCGAAGGCGCGGGACGCGCCGCCCTGGCCGGAGTCGATGCGCCAGTTCTCGTCGGTGGCCCGGGACAGCCAGTCCTGCAGGTAGCCGCCGGTGACGGTGGTGAGGGTGCCGGCCTCGCCGGCGGTGAGCCGGGCGCGCAGTTCGCGGACCATCGGGTGGAAGCGGTAGACGAAGGGCACGGTGGCGATCCGGTCGGTGGCCGCGCTGACCAGCCCCCCGGCCTCGGTCACGCCGGTGGCCAGCGGTTTCTCGCAGACGACGTGGGCGCCGGCGGCGAGCGCGGCGGCGGCGAGCGGGGCGTGGGTGACGTTGGGGGTGCAGATGTGCAGCACGTCGATCTCGGCGGCGTCGAGCAGTTCACCGACGCCGGGGTAGCCGCGTTGGGCGCCGATGGCGGCGGCGGCCGCGTCGGCCCGCACGGGGCTGGAGGCGGTGGCCGCGACGACGGTGGCCCCGGCGCGGCGGGCGGCTTCGGCGTGGACCCGCCCCATGAACCCGGCTCCCACGACGCCGACTCGCAGCGTCCGGGACTCCGCCCCCAACCCTCGTCCGGAGGCTGTTAGGTGGGTCACAGACATACGGCGAACGTAATCGGTACTTATGGCGCGTGTCAATCAAAAGCCTCCTGATGGTCTGACCAATTGCGACGATTGGCACGTGCAACGGTGGTTTCCGCTGGCAGAAGTCAGCCCGTTGGGTTTAATTGACGGATGCAGGACGGGCACGCAACCACGACATCGCCTGGGTCGACGTCACCAGGCGAGCTGCTGCGCCTGCTGCGCGACGGACAGGCCCGCACCCGCGCCGAGCTGGCGACCGAGACCGGGCTGGCCCGCTCGACGGTCCGCTCCCGGCTGGACGCGCTGATGGACGCCGGCCTGGTCTCCGACTGGGGCAACGACGCCACCACCGGCGGCCGCCCGGCCAGCCGGTTCGTGTTCAACGCCAGTGCTCGGGTGGCCCTGGCCGCCGAGGTCGGCGCGACCCACGCCACCGTCGCGGTCACCGACCTGACCGGCGAGCCGCTGGCCAGCGAGACGCTGACGCTGGACATCGCCGACGGCCCCGACGCGGTCCTCGGGCTGCTCACCGAGACCTGGCGGCGGATGCGCTCCGAGCACGCCATCACCGCGCCGGTCGCCGGCGCCGGCATCGGCCTGCCCGGCCCGGTCGAGCACTCGACCGGCAAGCCGACCCACCCGCCGATCATGCCCGGCTGGAACGGCTACGACGTGCCGGCCAGGGTGCACACCGAGTTCCCGGTGTCGGTGCTGGTCGACAACGAGGTGAACCTGATGGCGCTCGGCGAGCACGCGCGGTGCTTCCCGACCGAGCAGAACATGATCTTCGTGAAGGTCGCGACCGGCATCGGCTCCGGCCTGATCAGCAACGGCCAGCTGCACCGGGGAGACGTCGGGGCGGCCGGCGACCTCGGCCACATCCTGGCGCCCAGCGCGGGCGAGGTGCCCTGCCGCTGCGGCAACAGCGGCTGCCTGGAGGCGGTCGCCAGCGGTCCGGCGGTGGCCGCGAAGCTGCGCACGGCCGGCATCGAGGCGCAGACCAGCACCGACGTCGTGTCGCTGGTGCACGGCGGCAACCTCACCGCCGGCCAGCAGGTCCGCCAGGCCGGCCGGGACATCGGCGAGGTGCTCGCGGCGGTGGTGAGCCTGTTCAACCCGTCGCTGATCGTGGTCGGCGGCCAGCTCGCCCAGGCCGGCGAGATGCTGCTGGCCGGGGTCCGCGAGTCGATCTACCGCCGCTCGCTGCCGCTGGCGACCGAGCACCTGCGCATCGTGCCGTCGCAGGCCGGCGCGAACGCCGGTGTCCTCGGCGCGGCCGCCATGGTGGTGCGCCACGCCCTCTCGCCCATGGTCCTGGACCGCGAGCTGGTCTGAGTTCCTGGTCAGGGACGGGCGCGTCCGCCCCTGACCAGGAACGGCTCAGAAGGCCGTGTTGGCGAACCCGTGCTGGGCCACCTTCGACATCATCGACATCCACACGCTGCTGGTGGTGTGCGGGTCGCCGGTGACGGCCAGTCGGGACTTCGCGGTGTTGAACGCGCTCGTGGTGAGCGGCCCCCAGATGCCGTCCACGGCCAGGCCGGAGTTCATGAAGTTGTTGCACATGGCCTGGACGAACTTGCAGTCGCTGGAGGACCCCTTCACGCACCGGGGCGGCAGGTCACCGAAGTCGGAGTGGATGTGGTCGGCGTGGGCGGAGTTGTACCAGCCGTCCAGCGCGTACCGGAACCGCCGCCGGCACACGGCGTCGACGGCGATGTAGCGGCGGCGGATCGACTGGGTTCCCGAGGCGTGCGCCTGGTCCAGCGGGGAGCAGGTGGTGCCGCCCGACCAGCGCACGTGGTCGAGGTCCATGGCGGTGCCCGCGCCGTGCTGGCCGGCCTTGTTGACGTAGAAGCCGGCCGACACCAGGTAGGACACGCTGCCGTAGCCCGAGGACAGGCTGCGCAGGTCACGCACCCAGAGCACGAGCCGGTCGTAGAAGGCCTGGGTGACGTACCACGTGCGCGGGGTGGTGTTGCCGCGGTTGGAGCGCCAGTAGTAGACCGGGGTGCCGTCGATGGTGCTGAAGCTGATCATGTCCGTCCTCCTCAGACCGTCGCCGACACGATGCGTCCGCCGGCCAGCCAGTAGGACTGGTCGCCGATGACACCGAGGGCCCTGGCCTCACCGGCCACCGGGACCGGCCGGCGGCCGGCACCGACGACACCGGTCAGCGCGCCGGAGCCGCCCATCGCGTTGCCCACCCAGCGCACCCCGGCGCCGGTGACGGCCAGCGAGCGGATGGAGGTGTCGACCAGCCCGGAGCTGGCCGTCCAGGTGACCCCGTCCGGCGAGGTGGCCAGCACACTGCCCGCCGAATCCACTGTGGACACGATCCAGCCGCCGGGGTCGCCGGCGGCCGCGGTGGCCGTCCACTCGTCGGTGTGCTCCAGACCGTTGACCGGTGAGACCTCCCAGCGGTTGTCCTTGTACCGCACGGCGATCCGTTGGCGCGGCGCGCGTTCGAGGGTGAGCAGCGAGCCCATCGCCAGCGCGTCGTGCTCGCGCACGGCCAGCGCGGTGAGGTGCCCGTCGAGTCCGCTCAGGCTGGTCATGGCCTGCCAGTCGAGCCCGTCGCGGGATTCCCAGACGGTCGGGATCGAACGGTCGCCGTCGGCCACCGCGCCGACCGCGATGGCGCCGCCGGGGCCGCCCGCCAGGTCGAGCACGTCGGCGCCGTCCAGTCCGGTCGTCGGACGGCTGGAACCGTTGGCGGCGACCAGAACCCAGCCCTGCGACCCCCGGCCGAGGGTGTACACCGAGGACCCGAACCGGGCGACGCCCACGGCGGTGTCGACCTTGGCCGCCGCCGAAGCGGAAGCCGACGTTGACGCGGCGGCGTTCGTCGCGGTGACCGCGCCGGTCGCGACGGCGGCGCCGATGGTGGTGACCGCGCCGACGAAGGTTCGTCTGGTCAGCCGGGATCGCGGTTGCTGCGGGGATGACATGTGTTTGCTCCTCGCGTTGGATGGCCCCGCGGACCGGTGTGCAGGGATGGGGCCGGAGAGCGTGGTCCGCTAGGGAGATCGAACCGCGCGCCGTGGTTCCAGGCAACAGACTGACCCGATGTTTTGTAAGGGAATTTTTAACCTTCCCAACTGGCCGTGTGCCGGGAACAGGGCGAGTACGGGGAGGCACAGCTGCTCTCGCAGACAGTTGTCGAGGGCAGCTGGTGAATCGCGAAAAATCTGGCCGCCGCCAACCACGATCGGCTGCGCCGGATGGACACCATCGACGAGTTCGACCTGATCCCCGCCGCGACGTCAGGGCCGTGGCCGCCCGGATCGGGCCGGACCATCCGCTGGTGGCGGCGGCGTGGGACTTGCTGGAGAGTCTGGAGACCGACATCGACCTGTTCGAACTGTGAGAGGGTGCCGGCAGCAGATCACCAGCAGGGAGGCTGAGCAGCACCGATGACCATCGACCTCACCGTCGCCGACGGGATCGCGACGATCACCATCGACTCGCCGAAGACCCGCAACGCGCTCAATCCGACGTCGTCCCGTCAGCTCGTGGAGGTCTGTGACCAGGTGGCGGCCGACCGGTCGGTCGGCGCGGCGATCGTGCGGGGCGGCGGTGGGACGTTCTGCTCCGGCGCGGAACGGGAGGTGCTGGCCAGGGCAGGTGAGGACCCGGCCGATCCGGAGCGGTTCGCCGAGCTGGGGGCGGTGTACGACGCGTTCGTGCGGGTCGGGTCGCTGCCGGTGCCGACGATCGCGGCCGTGCGCGGTGCGGCGGTCGGCGCGGGGGTGAACCTGTTGCTGGCGACCGACCTGCGGGTGGTGGCGACCGACGCGCGGATCCTGGCGGGGTTCACCCGGATCGGTATCCATCCTGGCGGCGGGCACTTCACGTTGCTCGGCCGGCTGGTCGGCCGGGAGGCCGCGGCGGCGATCGGGATGTTCGGTGTGGAGGTGTCCGGGGCGCGGGCGGCACAGCTGGGGTTGGCGTGGGAGGCGGTCGACGACGAGGCGGTCGACGCGCGGGCCCGGGAGCTGGCGGCCTCGGCGGCGCGTGATCCGGAGCTGTCCCGGCGAGTGTTGGGGTCGCTGCGCGCGGAGCTGGACCCGCCGGGTGTGTCGTGGCCGGCAGCGCTGGAGTTGGAGCGGGGTTCGCAGATGTGGTCGTTGCGTCGCCGCGCCACCACTAAATGATCACTACGCGTGACACTTTCGTTCAATAGGAGCGAAAGTTGGTTTGGTGTGAACAAAAGACCCTGGCACTTTTGTCGTTATGACGGAAAGATGATCTGACGTTGGCTGCTCCGTGCTCTTCGAGGAGGAAGAATGCACTTACGGTCGCGTCACCGGCGCAGACGAGGGCTCGTCGCCCTGCTCTGTGTCTCCCTCGCCGGATCCATCTCCGCGCTCACCGCCCCTTCCGCCTCGGCCCAGGACCTGCCACCCCAGGAACCCGGTGTCACGCTGCGGACCTACGACGTGCAGATCCCGTTGGACAACGTCTGCACGCTCAAACCGGGCCAGACCCCCAACGTCGACAAGCTGATGCCGTCGATCGACTGGACCACCGGCGAACAGTTCGGGTTCGAGAGCAACTTCGTCACCCACGCCCTGGCCAACATCAACATCCCGTCCGACGGCACCTACACCTTCAGGCTCACCAGCGACGACGGGTCCATGCTCTACATCGACGACCAGCTCGTCATCGACCACGACGGCCGGCATGCCGAGTTGTCCAAGGACGGGTCGGTGTCGCTGACCGCCGGCTACCACTCGCTGCGCACCGAGTACTTCGAGGTCGGCGGCGAGCAGGTACTGCGCCTGGAGTGGCGTCCGCCGGGCGCCGGCGCCTTCGAGGTCGTGCCGAACACCGTGCTGAGCACCGACGCGGGCGTGGTGCGGGTGACCGCGCCGGGCCGCAAGGAGTGCGAGGGCTTCACCGACACCCCCGGTGACGGCCTCCCGCTGACCGAGGTCAACCCCAACTACACGCTGACCAACCTGCGCCCGGAGGGTTTCCAGCCGCAGGTCTCGGCCATGGACTGGACCGAGGACGGCCGGCTGGCCATCGCGACCTGGGGCGGCAGCCTCAACACGCTCGGCGAGGTCTACCTGCTGGACAACGTCACCGGCGCCACCGACCCCAGCCAGGTCACCTACACCAAGGTGGCCGAGGGCCTGCGCGAACCGATGGGCCTCAAGGTGGTCGACGGGACGATCTACGTCTCGCAGAAGCACGAGTTGACCGAGCTCAAGGACCTCGACGGGGACGACGTCGCCGACGAGTACAACACGGTCGCCACCTGGCCGTTCAGCGGCAACTTCCACGAGTTCGCGTTCGGCCTGCTCTACCGCGACGGGAACTTCTACCTCAACCTGTCGGTGGCCATCAACTACGGCGGCGCGACCACCGACCCGCAGCCGGCCGTGGACCGGGGCACCAGCATCATGGTCAACCGGGCCACCGGGAAGGTCAGCTACGTCGCCGGCGGGCTGCGCACCCCGCACGGCATCGGCTGGGGTCCGCGCAACGAGGTCTTCGTGACCGACAACCAGGGCGGCTGGCTGCCCGCCTCGAAGCTGGTGCACGTCAAGCAGGACCGGTTCTTCAACCACTACACCAACCCCGACGGCCGCTGGGACGCCAACCAGCCCACCAAGCCGGTGCTCTGGATGCCGCAGAACGAGATCGCGAACTCGCCGAGCGCACCGATCACCCTGAAGTCGGGGCCCTTCGCCGGGCAGCTGCTGATCGGTGACGTGACCTACGGCGGGTTGCAGCGCGCGGCCCTGGAGAAGGTCAAGGGCGAGTACCAGGGCGCGCTGTTCCGGCACACCCAGGGCCTGGAGGTCGGCCTGACCGAGGTGAGCGTCGGCCCGGACGGGTCGCTCTACGTCGGCGGTCTCGGCGCGGACGGCAACTGGGGTCAGGAGGGCAAGCTCAAGTACGGCCTGCAGAAGCTGACCCCCAACGGCGCCAACACGTTCGACATGAAGTCGATGAACGTGACCCGCGACGGCTTCCGCGTCACCTACACCCAGCCGCTGTCGGACGAGACGGTCGCGGCGATCGCCGAGGACCCGGCGAAGGCCTACCAGCTCGACCAGTGGCGCTACGTGCCGACCGAGGCCTACGGCGGCCCGAAGGTGGACGAACAGACCCTGCGGGTCGCCTCGGCGCAGGTCTCCCCCGACCGCCGGACGGTGACCCTGGCGGTCGACGGGCTCAAGGCCGACCGGGTGGTGTACCTGCGTTCGCCGCGTCCGTTCTCGGCGGCCAGCGGTGAGCAGCTGTGGAGCACCGAGGCGTGGTACACGCTCAACACGCTGCCCGGCCCGCCGCCCAAGCAGGTCTTCTACGAGGCCGAGGAGGGCTACCGCGAGGGTGGCGCCGGGCTGGACAACGAGCACGCCGGCTTCTCCGGCGTCGGGTTCGTCGACCAGTTCGGCAACCAGGGCGCGTCCACCACGATGCACGTGGAGGTCGACGACCCGGCGACCTACGACGTGGCGCTGCGCTACTCCAACGGCCCCAACCCGTTCCAGGGCGACAAGACCGTGAGCGTGTACGTCAACGGCCAGAAGGTCCGCCAGACCGTGCTGCCGACGACGGTGACCTGGAAGCAGTGGGCGACCAAGACCGAGAAACTGCGGCTGCGCAAGGGAGTCAACACGATCCGGTACCGGGTCGACGAGGGCGACACCGGGCACGTCAACCTCGATCTGATCAGCGTCCGCGAGCCGGGCGAGCGGATCACCCTGTTCAACGGCGGCGACCTGTCGGAGTGGCAGCACACCGACGGCCGCCGGGCCAGCTGGCCGCTGGTCGAGGGCGGTGCGATGGAGGTCTGCTGCGGCGACCTGCGGACCAGGCAGGCGTTCGGGGACTTCCGGGCGCACGTGGAGTTCCGGGTGCCGCTGCTTCCGCCGGACGTCGTCGGTCAGGCCAGGGGCAACAGCGGGGTGTACCTGCAGGAGCGCTACGAGGTGCAGATCCTCGACTCCTACGGTGACACGACGCTGGCCGACAACGAGGCCGGCGCGATCTACACGAAGAAGGCGCCGGACGTGAACATGGCGACGGCGCCGGAGACCTGGCAGACCTACGACATCTGGTTCCGGGCCGCGCGCTACGACGCGGCGGGCACCAAGGTCGCCGACGCCAGGGTGACCGTGCGGTGGAACGGGACGGTCGTGCACGACGACGTCGCGATCGACGGGGTCACCGGGGGCAGCATCCCCGAGTCGCCGTCGACCGGGTCGATTCGCCTGCAGGATCACGGAAACACCGTGCAGTTCCGGAATGTCTGGATCGAGCCGCTGAGTTGAGCCGGCCGTGGGGCCCGGCGCCGCCGGGCCCCACGTGATCCGCCGCACAACCACGGTCCGGTTGAGACGTTGACTGATCGTCGCTCGACCGGCCGTCGGTAACCTCGGCAAAGCACTCGCTTTAATTCCCGAGGTTCCCCGGAGGCCGCCGACCATGCCCAACGCCCCAACCACGTCGAGGGCGAACACCGTCGTGGCGGTCCTGGCCTTCGCGGGCATCGTCGTGTCGCTGATGCAGACGCTGGTGATCCCGCTGGCCCCGGAGTTCCCCCGGCTATTGGACACCTCGCCGGCCAGTGCCGCGTGGGTGATCACCTCGACGCTGCTCGCGAGCGCCGTGGCCACGCCGGTGGTCGGGCGTCTGGGCGACATGTACGGCAAGCGTCGCATGCTGCTGACCAGCCTCATGGTGCTGGTGAGCGGTTCGGTGGTGTGCGCGCTGGCCGACTCGCTGCTGCCGATGATCGTCGGTCGGGCGCTGCAGGGACTGGCCGGCGGCGTGATCGCCCTGGGCATCAGCATCATGCGCGACGAACTGCCGGCCGAGCGACTCGGCTCGGCCACGGCGATGATGAGCGCCTCGCTCGGTGTCGGCGGTGCGCTGGGCCTGCCGGCGGCGACGTTCCTGGCCGAACGCGCGGACTGGCACCTGCTGTTCTGGGCCGCCGGCGGAGTGGGTGTGCTGGTCACGCTGCTGGTGCTGGCCCTGGTGCCGGAGTCCCCGGTGCGCAGCGGCGGGCGGTTCGACGTGGTGGGGGCGGCCGGGTTGTCCACGGCGCTGCTGTGTCTGCTGCTGGCGGTCTCGCAGGGCGCGACCTGGGGGTGGACCAGCCCGCTGACCACCGGCCTGTTCGCCGCGGCCGTGGTGGTGCTGCTGGTGTGGGGGTGGTGGGAGCTGCGCACGCCGCGGCCGTTGGTGGACCTGCGGACGACCGCGCGCCGCCAGGTACTGCTGACCAACCTCGCCTCGGTGGTGTTCGGGTTCGCGATGTTCGCGATGGCGCTGGTGGTCCCGCAGATCCTGTTGCTGCCGGCGGAGACCGGCTACGGCCTTGGCCAGACGATGCTGGTCGTGGGTCTGGTGATGGCGCCCAACGGGTTGATCATGATGTTCATGGCGCCGCTGTCGGCGTGGATCTCGCGGACCAGGGGCCCGAGGACGACGCTGATCATCGGCGCGGCCGTGGTCTCGACCGGCTACGCGCTGGGCATCGGGCTGATGTCCACGGTGTGGCAACTGGTGCTGGTGTCGTGCGTGATCGGCGCGGGTGTCGGCCTGTCCTACGGCGCCATGCCGTCGTTGATCATGGCGGCGGTCCCGGTGTCGGAGACCGCCGCCGCCAACAGCCTCAACACGCTGATGCGCGCCATCGGCACGGCGACCTCCAGCGCGGTCGCCGGGGTGATCCTGGCCCAGCTGACGACGTCGTTCGGTGCGGTCGCGGTGCCCTCCCAGGGCGGTTTCCGGCTGATCATGGCCATCGGCGCGGTCGCCGCCCTCGGCGCGATCGTGGTGGCGGCGTTCATCCCCGGCCGCGCCGGGCCGGCCCGGTCAGACCGTCAGACAGAACGGGTGCCCAGCGGGATCGGCGAAGACACGAAAGGTCTCGCCACCGCCGGGTAGCCGGGTCGCCCCCAGCTCCAGCGCGCTGGCCTGCCCGGCGTCCAGATCCGTGACCAGGACGTCGAGGTGCGCCTGCTGGGGCGCGGCGGGATCGGGCCAGCGCGGCGGGTTGTAGTCGCTGATCTGCTGGAACAGCACGTTGACGTCCTCGCCGCTGATCATCGCGCCTTCCGGTCCGTCGTAGGTGAGCTCCATGCCGAGCAGGGCGGCGTAGAAGCGGGCGAGGCCGGCGGCGTCGGGGGCGTCGATGGTGACCGCGAACAGCACGACCCGCTCGCCGAGCCCGTCACACTCGCACAGGTCGAACGGGTGACCGGCGGGGTCGGCGAGGGTGATCCAGGTGGGGCCGTCGGCCAGGTGGGTCGCGCCGAGGGCCTCGGCGCGACGCGCGGCGGCCTGGTGCCCGGTGACCTGCAGGTCCAGGTGGAACTGTTGGGGCCACCGCTGCCCGGGCCACTGCGGCGGCCGGTGGTCGGGCGCGCGTTGGAAGGCGACCTCCTGGCCGTCGTCGGCGCGCAGGGTGATCCAGTCCTCGACGTGGCGCACGGTGCGCCAGCCGGCGAGTTCGGCGTAGAAGGTCGCGAGTCGTTCGATGTCGGCGGCGTCGAGCGCGACGCCTGCGAGGTGCCCGGTGGCGGTCATGGGGGTCATCGTGCCCCCGGGCACCGACAACAGCAGGTCAGAACTCCACCGGCAGGGTCCGCAGGCGCTGACCGATCGGTGGGGTGGCGACCAGGACCGGGTCCTCGTCGGCGGCCGGGCGGATGTCCGGGAAGCGGTCGAGCAGCAGCCGGAAGCACTCGTCGGACTCGACCCTGGCCAGGGCGGCACCGAGACAGTAGTAGCCGCCCATCCCGAAGCCGAGGTGCCGGTTGTTGGTACGGGTGATGTCGAACCGCAGCGGGTCGGGGAACACCGCCGCGTCGTGGTTGGCGCTGTAGACCGACAGGAACACGTGCTCGCCGGCCGGGAGCTCGTGGCCCGCGACGGTCACCGGGTGGATCGTGTCGCGGATGACCGAGCCCACCGGGCCGGCGTGGCGCAGCATCTCCTCGATGGCGTGCCGGGTCAGCTCCGGCCGGGAGCGCAGCAGGTCGAGCTGGTCGGGGTGGTCCATCAGCATCCGCAGCCCGGCGGAGATCAGGTTGGCGGTGGTCTCGTGCCCGGCGAACAGCAGCAGCACACAGTTGGCGACGATCTCGTCCTCGTCGACCACCCCGTCACGTTCGGCGGCGACGAACATGCTGATCAGGTCGTCGGTGGGGTGTTCGCGGCGGTCGGCGACGATCTCGCGCAGGTAGTCCTGCATCTCCAGGACGTTGCGCTGGCAGACGAGCAGCTCCTCGACGGTGCCGTTCTGGAACACCACGCCGATGTGCTGGGACCACTCGCGCAGCCGGTGCCGGTCGTGGGCTGGCATGCCGAACATGTCGGCGATGATGTTGGCGGGCAACGGATAGGCCAGGTCGGCGATGACCTCCATCCGGCCCCGGCCGGCCACCGCGTCGAGCAGTTCACCGGTCAGTTCCCGCGCGCGGGGGCGCAGCCCGTTGACCGTGCCCGGGGTGAAGTAGCGCTTGAGCAGTTGTTGGAAGCGGTGGTGGTCCTCGGGGTTGGTGTGGCCCATCCACCGGTCGACCGACGCGCGCAGGGGCCGCAGGGCCTGCTGCTGGTCGGGTGACAGGCGGTGGAAGACGTGGGTGGCGTCGGCGGCGTGCAGCCCGTCGTCGCGCATGGCGGCCAGGACGTGGTCGTAGCCGGTCACCAGGTAGGCGTCGAACGCCGGCACCCAGCTCAGCGGCGTCCGCGCGCCGAGTTCCAGGAGCTGGGCCAACGGGTCCGGCGCGGTCAGCAGGTCGACGGAAGGCACGGTGGCGGTCGGGTTCCCCATGAGGCCAGTGTGCCGAACTTCACGATCGCGGGGGGATCATCGCCACCGGCGCCGGCAGGGGGTCGAACGAGACGCGGGTCGCTCCAAAAAGGTCCCGAGTCGCTGCATGTACGGCGGGCCGGGAGCGTCCATAGTGTTGGTCGCATGGTCCCCAACGGGCGTGATCGCCGATCGTTCACCGAACTTGATTCGCTGACCAGACGCCGTTTCCTGACCGCCGCGGGCGGCGGCGCGGCCGGGCTGGCCTTCACCCTCGGGCTCCCCGCGACGACCGCCGGCGCCACCCCGGAACGCGGTCGCCGGGAGTACCCGTTCACCCTCGGCGTGGCGTCGGGTGATCCTCTGCCCGACGGTGTCGTCCTGTGGACGAGGATCGCGCCTCGGCCACTCGAACCGCACGGTGGGCTCAATCCGAACGAGACCGTCGCCGTCACCTGGGAGGTGGCGTCGGACGAGCGGTTCGCCAGGGTGGTACGCCGGGGCAGCGCGCTGGCCAGGTCGGCCTACTCGTTCTCCGTGCACGTCGATGTTCGCGGTCTGCGGCCCGGCCGGCACTACTGGTACCGGTTCATGGCGCACGGCCACGCGAGCGAGGTGGCCCGCACGCGGACCGCGCCCGCCGACTCGGCGGTGGAGCCGATGCGGTTCGCGTTCGCCTCGTGCATGAACTACCGCGCCGGGTACTTCCAGGTCATGCGGGACATGGCCGACCAGGATCCGGACGCGGTGTTCTTCCTCGGCGACTACATCTACGAGTACCCGGTCGTCCAGTTGCCCACCGGTCGCCAACTGCCCGACCTGCCGCCGGAGGTGGTGCCGGAGACGGTCACCCTCGAGCAGTACCGGTTGCGCCACGCGCTCTACAAGTCCCAGCCCGAGGTGATCGCGGCGCACCGCTTCACCCCGTGGGTGATGATGTGGGACGACCACGAGGTGTCCAACGACTACCGTCGCGACACCGAGGCGGAGTTGCTGCGGCAGGCGGCGGGCTACCGCGCGTACTGGGAGCACATGCCGCTGCGGCAGCCGCAGCGACCGGTCGGGCCGAGCGCCCGGCTGCACCGGCGGTTGCGGCACGGGGCGATGGCGCAGTTCGACATGCTCGACGCACGCCAGTTCCGCACGCCGGAGCTGGCGTCGGGGACCATCCCCGACTCGCCGCAACGCCGTGACCCGGCGCGCACGATCCTCGGCGAGGAGCAGGAGAGCTGGTTCGCCAGGGGCCTGGGTGCCGAGCCCGCCCGGTGGAACATCGCACCCCAGGGCGTGCTGATGGCGGTGGTGAATACGGCCAACACGACCCAGGGGCCCCCTCCCCCGACGTACTCGTCCGGGAACTGGGACGGCTACCAGGCGTCCCAGCAACGGCTGCTGGACGCGGTCTCGGCGGCGCGGGACGCCGAGCGGCTGCGCAACTTCGTCGTACTCACCGGCGACGTGCACTGCGGCTACGTGTCCAACCTGTTGTCCGACACCACCGATCTCGGTTCGCCGAGCGTCGGTACCGAGTTCACCAGCCTGTCGGTGTCCAGTGCCCAGGACTTCGACCCGGTGGCCAACGAGCGGCGGCAGGTCCGCACCGTGGTGAACCCGCACATGCGGTGGGCCGACCTGCACTGCGGGTACGTGATGGTCGACCTGGACACCGAGCGGATGGCGGTGGAGTTCCGCGCGGTGGACAAGGTGAGCCGGCCCGAGGACCCGGTGTACCCACTGCGCCGGTTCACGGTCGCGGACGGGGTTCCCGAGGTCCAGCCCGGCTGATCACCGCTCCCGCTGCCGCCACTGTCCTGGGGCCACGCCGACGACGGCCTTGAACTGGCGGCTGAAGAAGAACACGTCCGGGTAGCCGTAGTAGCTGGCCACCGCGCCGATCGACTCGTCGGTGGTGTCCAGCCGGCGTGCCGCCGCGTGCACCCGGCTGGACACCAGCCAGCTCCGGGGCGACTGCCCGAACGTGGCGCGGAAGCGGCGGGCGAAGGTGTCCTGCGGCAGGCCGGCGACCGCGGCGAGTTCGCCGATCGCCGGCCTGCCCGCCGGGTCCGCGCGCGCGTGCGCCACCACGTCCGCCGTCTGGGTGTCGCTGAGTCCGGTGGCTCCGGTGGGGGCGGCGAGCATCCGTGACAGGGTGGCAACGAGCAGGGAACGCGCGCACAGGGTGGCCAGCTCGCCGCCGGCGTCGAGTTCCCGGACGGCGGCGTCGAGCAGTGGCCGCAGCGCCCAGGAGTTGGGCACCCGCAGGAACGGGGACACCGTCTCGGGTGCTCCGGCCGCGCGCGGCCGGAGCCGGTAGGCGATGCTCGGCGCGTTCACCACTTCGAGGGTGACCGCCACGTACGGCGGTACCCACAGTGCGTCGCCGGCGGCGAGCAGCACCGAGCGCCCCGACACGACCGCCCGACAGCAGCCGGCGACCAGCAGGCACACGAGGTGTTCCGGTTCACCCGCGCGATGCTGCGGTTCGACCGGCCCGTAGCCGTGGTCATCGAACAGGCCGCCGTCGTCGGACCTGGCCAGGGCGTCCAGCCAGTCCCGGGTGGACCGCCGGTTCCCGATCACCGCGCGGTGTCGCTCCACCTCCCGGCCCGGGCCGGCGTCACACCAGGCCCTCGACGGCCTTCTTCGCGTCGCGCATCGCGTCGGCCGGTGACGACTTGCCGATCAGGGCTGCCTGCACGTGCTCGGACACCGCGTTCTCCATCTGGGCGTACTGCGGAAAGCGCCAGAACGGGTTGGGGGTCGCGGTCGCGGTGACGCGCTCGTTGAACTGGGTGGTGAACTGGTCGCCGGCGACCTCGGGCGCGGCCAGACCGGTGTCGGTCGTCGGCGGCAGCGACACGTCCTTGAAGTAGCCGGCCGCCGCGGTGGGGTCGGAGGTGGCCCACTTGGCGAACTTCGCGGCCGACGCCGCGCCCTCGCCCTCGACCACCACCAGGATGTGTCCCCACTGCTGGGCCTGCGGGGTGTCGCCGGCGGCGACGACCGGTCGGGGGTGCGGCGCGATCTTGTTGATCAGCTCCTTGTCCGGCGACTGCTTGGCGACCACGTCCTTGCCGACCAGCGCGTCGTCGTACATCGCGGTCCGGCCCTGGGAGAACAGGGTGCGCGCGTCGGTGCGTTCCACGTCCGCCGCGATCAGCTTGCGGTCGTACAGGCTCTTGTACCAGGTGAGGGCGTCCACGCTCGCGTCGTCGCCGATGGTGATCTTGTCGCCGTCGATCAGTGAGCAGCCGAAGGTCTGCATCCAGATCAGCATGTCCTTGAGCTGCGCGACCTTGGTGGACGCGGCGTAGGGCAGGACGCCGGTCGCGGCGATCTCGACGAGCAGCGCCTCGAAGTCGGACACGGTCTCGGGCAGCGCGTCCGCGCCGACCTTGGCCAGGATGTCCTGGTTCACGATCATCCCGATCGCCGCGGTGGTCCACGGCAGGCCGTACTGTTTGCCGTCCAGTTGGCCGGTGCTCAGCGCGGTGTCGGTGTAGTCCACGCCCTGCGCCAGCGGGCCGAGGTCACGTAACTTCCCGAGCGCGGACACCGCGGACAGCCACGCGATGTCCAGCTGGGCGACGCCGGTGAACTGGCCGCCCCTGATCTGCAGCAGAAGTTGGTTGAGGTAGTCGGGGAAGGCGATCGGCAGGCCGGTGATCGTGCCGCCGTTCGCCTTCTGGTACGCGTCGACCAGATGCTGGGGGCCGATCTTGGAGGCGTCGTCGGCCAGGCTCCAGGACGCGAAGGTGAAATCCTTGGCCTCGGGATCGCCCGACGGGGTCGAGCCGCCCCCGCCGCTGGGCGCGCACGCGGACAGCGCGACCGCGCCGGTGCCGAGCCCGAGCATCCTCAACAGGGCACGTCGGTCGTAGCTACGTTGCATGGTGACCTCCAGGAAGAACTGTGGGCCTCAGCCCTTGACGGCACCGGCCGCGATACCTCCGACGAGGAAGCGCTGCAGCGCGATGAAGGCGACCACGACCGGGATCGACGTGATCAGCGACGCGGCCATCAGCGGGGCCCATTCGGCCGCCGCCTCGCCGACGAACGTGTTGACCAGGCCCGGCGGCAGGGTCTGCCGCTCGGGACCGGCGAGGGTGAGCGCGAAGATGAAGTCGTTCCAGCCGCGCACGAACGCGAACAGGCCGGCGGCGACGAGTCCCGGCGCGGAGATGGGCAGCACGATCGAGTGCACGATCCGCCAGCGGGAGGCGTGGTCGATCTGGGCCGCCTCGATGATCCCGTCGTCGATCGTGTCGAAGAATCCCTTGAGCATCCACACGCACAGCGGCAGCGTGAACGTGGTGAACGAGAGCACCAGGGCGGCGTAGCTGTTGAGCAGGCCGTACAGGTCGAACAGGCCGTAGAGCGTGACCAGCAGCAGCGACTGCGGGAACAGCTGGGAGGCCAGCACGAACGACATCAGGGACTTGCGGCCGCGGAAGCGATGCTTGGCGAACGCGTAGGCCATGTACGCGGCGACGATGACGCTCAGCACGGCGGTGATCAGTGAGACCACGACGCTGTTGACCAGGTAGGTCAGCAGTTGCGGGTTGTCGACCAGGCGGCGGAAGTTCTCCAGCGTGAGGTCGGTGGGGATCAGCTTGGGCGGGTACTGGAAGGTGCTCTGGGTCGGGGTGAACGAGGTGGCCAGCAGCCAGTACACCGGAAGCAGCGCGAACGAGCCGAACACCACGACGGCGATCCAGGCGGCGAGCCGGCCGCCCGCGCCCTGGCGACGAGCGCGGCGGCGCGCGGGTGGCGTCCTGGGCCGCGCCGGTGTGGTCGGGTCCTGGGTGGGCGAGGTGACGGTCATCGCGCACGCTCCGGGTCGGCGAATCGGACGTACACGGTGACCAGCAGCATCAGCAGCACCATCCAGAGCAGTCCGATGGCACCGGCCTTCCCGAGGTCCAGCCCGTGGAAGGCGGTCTCGTACACCGCGACGGCGAAGGTGCGGGTGGTGCCGGCGGGGCCGCCGCCGGTCATCACCCAGATGATGTCGAAGTGCTGGAAGTTCCAGATGAACTCGAGCAGCAGGACGACGCTGATGATTCCGCGCAGGTGCGGCACGGTGACCGAGAAGAACCTGCGGATCGTGCCGGCGCCGTCCACCTTGGCGGCCTCGTGGAGTTCGGGGGGCACGGTCTGCAGGCCGGCGAGCAGCATGACCATGACCCACGGGAAACTCGTCCACGTCTTGGCGATGATCAGCGCGACCATGGCTGAGGTCTCCTGGGACAGCCAGGCCTGGGGGGAGTCGATCAGGCCGAGGCTCTGCAGGACACCGTTGAGCACGCCGTAGTTGGAGTTGAAGATCCACAGCCAGAGGAACGACACCACCACGCCGGGCACCAGCCACGGCACCAGCAGCACGCCCCGCAGCACCCGTTGGCCGCGGATGCCGGTGTTCAGCGCCAACGCCAGGCCAAGACCGACCGCGAAGGGCAGCACCGTCGCGCCGACGGTGAACCACAGGGTCTGGTTGAGCAGTTGCAGGAAGTCGCCTTCCAGGACCGAGGCGATGTTGGCGGTGCCGGCGAAGGTGCGCCCGGGTAACACCAGGCTCTGTTCGAAGAAGGCCGTCACCAGCGCGGCGATCAGCGGGTACAGCACGATGGCCAGCAGCAGCGCGAGCCCGGGAAGTACCAGCATCACCACGAAGGCGCCGTCACCGAGGCGGCGGCCGGTGTGCCGCTGACGGGTGGTGGTCATCGGCTCGTCGCCCGCGACGGGGCGTGTTGGGGGCCGACGTAACCGAGGTCGAGGCTGATCGCGTCGGCGGTCTCGACGACGATGTCGGCCAGCGCCTGTTGCCGGTTGGCCAGGTCGAGCGCGGACAGCGGCCCCGAGACCGACAGCGCGGCGGCGACCTCGCCGTGCTGGTCGAGGATCGGCGCGGCGATGCACGCCCGGCCAAGGGCCAGTTCCTCGATCTCCATCGTGTAGCCCCGCGCGCGCAGGGTGGCCATCTCCTCGTCGAGCGCGTCGTGGTCGGCAACGGTGCGCTCGGTGAACCGCGGCAGCTCGTCACCGAGTAGTTCCCGGCGCTGTTCGGGGGTGGTGTGGGCGAGCAGGCACTTGCCGAGCCCGGTGGAGTGCAGTGGGTTGTGCTGTCCGGCGAGCATGAACGGTCTCGGCGCGTCCCGGCCCTCGAAGTTGCACAGGTAGAACAGGGTGTCGCCGCGGCGTTCGGCGACGTTGGCGCCCAGGCGCAGGTCGGCGGCGAGGTTCTGGGCGCGTTGGCGGGCGGCGCGGTGCACGGGGTGGTTGTTGAGCACCGCGGCGCCGAGGGTCACCAGCGCGGGCCCGAGGCGGTACATGCCCAGTCCGTCGCGTTCGACGAGGTCGACCGACTCCAGCGTGGCCAGCATCCGGGAGGCGGTGGACTGGCTGAGGTCGGCGCGCTTGGCCACGTCCGCGGTGCGCAGGGGGCCGCCGGGAAGGAACGTCGACAGCACGCCGGCCGCCTTCTCGACGCTCTGGTTGGTGCCGGACTCGGCCATTCACGCACTCCACATCGTGTGACTCGGCTTGCAGTGACCGGATGGTTCACCCGCAGAGTGGGGATTGTCAAGCAATGAATGAATGCTAAGTTCCACCCTGTGACTGACTTAGCGCCATCGCGGATCAGCCAGGACACGCGGGACCTTGTCGCCCGACCGCTGTGGAGCGGCTACGAGTTGCGGGCGCGGCTCACCGTCGCGGCCCCGCCGAGCGGATCCCTCGACTGTTGGGTCGACGTGCTGTTCGACGCCGAGGACCACGACACCTGTTACGCCCTACGACTGCGCGAACTCAACGGCGTGCGCTACCTGTCGCTGTCGCGGCGGGCCGACGGGCAGGCACGAACCCTGCTGGACATGGTGTTCGGGTACAGCTTCGACGTGCCGGTGGACCTGCGGCTGGTGGTGGACGGCGCGCGGATCGGCGTCCTGGTCGACGGCACCGCGGTCGGCGCCGTCAACGACGTGCACCGGCTGCGCCACGACGCGATCGGGTTCACCGCCCACAACACCAGCGCCACCGTCGAGGCGGTCGAGGTGGTGCGGCTGCACGACGACCCGCTGCCCTCGGTCACCCCGGCGCACCCGGGCGACCAGGGACGCCCGCTGGGCCACGCGCCGGGCCCGCACATCGCCAACGAGCGCTACCGCGTGGACTTCGGCACCGCGCGCCGGCCCGACGGCGAGACCATCACCGCGGCGCTGTCCATCCGCGACGGTGAGCGGTGGGTCGCGGTGAACGACGAGCTGGACGGGCTCGGCGAGTGGTTCGTGCTCACCGGCGACCACGGTGACCGCGCGGACCCGCACGGATCGCTGTCGGGGCAACGGCTGCGGTTCACCGAGCTGGAGCGGATCGACGACCGGACGGCCCTGCTGCGCGCCCACCCCGCCGGGTACGAACAGGTCACCCTCACCTGGTCGCTGGCCGCGACGCACCCGCGGGCGACGGTCGCGATCACTCCGCTGGCCGACGGTCACCACGTCGTGGCCTACCACGCCTTCGCCGGGATCGCCAACAACACCGCGATCGCCGAGGTGCTGTGCGGCTCCCTGCGCCATGCCCGGATCGTCGGCGGTCCCGAGGCGGTGGGCGCGAGTGAGCTGACCGCGCCACTGTGCCTGGTCGAGTCGGCGGGAGTGACCACCGGGTTGTTCGTGCCGGCCGAGGAACTGACGCTCGCCGACGAGGTCCACAAGGACCCCGACGACCAGCCCTTCGGCATGACGCTGCGCGGGCCCGGCGGGGTGCGCCCGACGGTGTTCCTGCCGCACTACGGGCGACGCGCGGCGCTGGCCGCGGGCCAGACCGCGCGGTTCGAGGTCGGCTGCGTGGCCGTGGCCGCCCCGCTGTACGACACCTACCGCGAGCTGCTGGTCGGCGAGTACGACTACCGCGCCTACCGGCACAACGTCTTCGGCGCCTCGCTCACCGACACCGTGCACAACCTGGTGGATCTGCTGGGCAGCGAGTCCGGGGCCGACGACTCGGTCGAGTACCGGGGTTCGCCGTCGGGGTGGTGGAGCCGGGCGAAGGGGTTCATCGACATCGAGAACGACCAGGCGGTGCGGACCACCACCACCTCGGTGCTGCTCTCCGCGGCCTACCTCACCGCGGACCTGGACCTCTACCACCGGCGGGCCCGGCCGACGATGGAGTTCCACCTGTCCCGCAACGCGTACGGCTGGACACCCAAGCAGGGCTACGACGTGTACGCCGACACGAGCAAACACCAGCTCGGCGCCACCCCGTTCGGGGTGACCGCCCTCGGCGCGTTGCACACCATGACCCGCGGCCGCAGTCCGGCGATCGGCGCGCTGGCGATGCGCGACATCGGCGCGGACCACGACTACTGGCTGCGCCGCGCCCCGATGTGCGTGCCGCTGGCCGCCTACCGGCTGACCGGTGACGTGGCCCATCTGGACCGGGCGCGGGAACTGGCCGACGACTACGTGGCCGCCGTCGTCGACACACCGGCGACCGAGCCGCTCGACGCCCACGACTTCGCCATCTACTACTGCGCGGACTGGGTGGGCCTGTTCGAGTTGGCCGAGCAGACCGGTGAGCGGCGGTACCTGGACGCCGCGCTCACCGAGGCACGCCGGTTCGTGACCCAGCTGTTCGTGCGGCCGGTGCACGAGGGCCGGGTCACCGTCCCGGACCAGGAGGTCTTCCACGACCGGCAGATCGAGCTGAGCCGGTGGTGGGACCCGGCGGCGCTGTTCGACTATCCGCGCACCGACATCGACCCCGAGGAGGTCGACGCCTGGCTGCTGTCGATCACCGGCCTTGGCTTCGAGGCGTTGCAGACCTACCGGTACAGCGGGCCGAACCTGAACCCGGCCTGGGCCGCCCACCTGCTGCGGCTGGCTCATCGCGCCGGTGACGACCTGCTGCGCGACATCGCCCACAACGCGGTGGTCGGCCGGTTCACCAACTACCCCGGCTACTACTTCCGCCAGCACACCGTGCACCACATGAAGCCGGACTTCCCGTTCACCGGGCCCTTCGACAACACGACCATCTACCACCACCACGCCCCGGCCCAGCTCGGCATGGCGATCGACTACCTGTTCGCCGAGCACGAGACCCGCTCCGACGGCGCGGTCAGCTTCCCCGCGGCGTTCGAGGAGAACTTCGTCTGGTTCCGGTTCCGTGTGTACGGGCACCGGCCCGGCCGTTTCCACGGTGAGCACGGCGTGTGGCCGTGGCTGCCGCGTGACGTGGTCTTCCTGGACAACCCGCTGGTGGACTGGATCGCCGGGATCAGCGGTGACCGGCTCTGTCTGAGCCTGGCCAACTCCTCGGCGGACCCGCAGCGGGTCGCGGTGCGCGTCGATCTTCCCGTCGACGGCGCGGTGGGCGTGGAGCTGATCACCGGCGAGGTCCGCCGCGCGGTACCGGTCACGGCGCCGGAGGTGACCGTGGAGGTTCCCGGGCACGGTGTTGTCGGCCTGGTGGTCACCGGCCTGCGGCTGCCGAGGGTGCCGACCCACCTCGACGCCCCACCGGTCGAGGACACCGGGGAGAGCTACCACTTCGACGGCGGGGACCGGGGTCTGCTGCTGTCGCGGCCCGACGGCGCCGGCGCCGACGCCTACGTGCAGTCGACCCGTGCCGTGCCGGCGCTGCTGCGGTACTCGGTCGACGGGGGCGCCTGGTGCGAGGAGCTCAAGGACGTCAGCCCCGCCGAGTGGACCGTCCCGGTGGCCGGACAGTCGTTGCGCTACCAGATCGTCGAGGCCGACGGGACGGCCACCGACGTCGTCGAACTGCGGGTGCCCGCATGATCATCGAACGCGTCGAGACGTTCCCGGTGAAGGTCCGCGCCCGCGAGGCGTACCTGGGCGGAACACCGGAGTCCGGCTACCACGTCCGGCCGCCGTGGCGCAGTCTCTACTCCGACCGGTACGAGACCCTGCTGGTGCGGCTGGTCACCGCCGACGGCACCGAGGGGTGGGGTGAGGCGCTGGCACCGGTGGGCCCGGAGGTGCCGGCCGCCGTGGTGGACCGGCTACTCGCGCCGGTCCTGCTGGGCGCGGACGCCACCCGCCCGCGCCCGCTCGTGCGTGCCCTGCAGGAGCTGATGCGCGAGCGCGGGCATCTGACCGGCCACCAGGCCGACGCGATCGCCGCGGTGGACATCGCTGTGTGGGACCTCGCCGCGCGGTGCGCGGGGGTCGCGGTCACGACGTTGCTGGGCGGCGCGTTCCGCGACAGCGTCCCGGTCTACGTGTCCGGGCTGCCCAAACCGAACGACGCCGAGCGCGCCGAACTCGCCGCGCGCTGGGCCGACCGGGGCGCCACCGCGGTGAAGCTGCACCTGGGGCACGGCATCGCCGCCGACCTGGCCACCGTGGACGCCGTGCGCGCGGCGGCTCCCGGGCTGCGGGTCGCCGTCGACGCGCACTGGGCCTACACCGTCACCGACGCGTTGCGCCTGGCCGAGGAGTTGGCGCGGCGGGACGTGTGGTTCCTTGAGGCCCCGCTGGCTCCCGAGGACATCCGGGGCCACGCCGAGCTGGTGGCCCGCTCGGCGGTGCCGATCGCGGTCGGTGAGACGCTGCGCAACCGGTTCGAGTTCGCGCAGTGGCTCGACGCGGGAGCGTTGCGGATCGCGCAGCCGGACGTGGCCCGCACGGGGATCACCGAGCTGCTCGCCATCAGCGAGCTGTGCGCGGCCCGTCACGTGCCCGTGGCACCGCACCACTCGGTCGGGTTCGGGGTGGCGCTGGCCGCCGGCGTGGTGGCGAGTGCTGCGGTGGAAGGGCTGCTCACGTTCGAGTTCCAGCCGACGTCGGTGGAGGTGGGCGCCCGGGTGCTCACCGAGCCGTTGCCCGTCGATCCCGCGGCGGTTTCGGTGCCGACCGGGATCGGGCTGGGCATCACCGTCGCCGGCGAGTCCGTCCACCACCTCGTGAAGGAGTCCTGACGTGTCCCAACAGCTCCGCGGGCTTGTGCCGATCCTGGCGACGCCGTTCACCGCGAACGGCGAGCTGGATCTGCCGAGTCTGCGCCGCCTGACCGAGTTCCAGCTCACCAGCGGTGTGTCCGGGACGGCGGTGTTCGGGATGGCCAGCGAGGGGTTCGCGCTGACCGCGCAGGAGCGGCGTCGGATCCTGGCGACGGTCGTCGAGGTGGTGTCCGGTGCCGTGCCGGTGGTCGCCGGGGTGAACGCCACCTCCACCGTGACCGCCCTGGAGCAGGCGCGCGAGGCCGCCGACGGCGGCGCGACGACGTTGATGGTGTTGCCGCCGTTCATGGTCCGGCCGAGCCCCGCGCAGCTCGTGGACTTCTTCGGTGAGGTGGCGGCCGCGACCGACGCCGAGGTGATGGTGCAGGACGCTCCCGGTGTGACCGGGGTGGCGATGCCGGTCCCGCTGGTCGCGCAGATCAGCGCACTGTCGGGGGTGACGTCGGTGAAGGTCGAGGCGCCGCCGACGGCGTTGAAGGTGTCCGGTCTGCGGGCCGCGCTGCCCGACGGGGTCGCGGTGTTCGGCGGCCAGAACGCCCAGTTCGTGCTGGACGAGTACGCGCGGGGCGCGGTGGGCACCATGCCGGCCTGCGAGTTCCCCGACCTGTTGGGTCCGGTGCTCGCCGCGTGGGAGAACGGCGAGCAGGCGAAGGCCCGCGCGGAGTTCACCCGGCTGCTGCCGCTCATCGTGTTCGGTCTCCAACCGGGCGCGGCCTGGGCGGTACACAAGGAGGTGCTGGTGCGGCGGGGCCTGATCGCCACGGCGTGTGTGCGGCGGCCGGCCAGTGACCTGGACGACCAGGCGCGCGCGTCGCTGGACACGATCCTCGACGACCTGGAGCTGGGTGTGGGCCGATGACGGGTCGGGGGGTGCTGGTGGTCGGTGCGTCGTCGGACATCGGGCGGGCGATCGGCCGGTGGTTCACCGATCGCGGCGACCGGGTGTTCGGTGTGTCGCTGGAGGCCGGTACCGATCCCGGCTACGTGCGGATGGTCGCGGGTGACTGTGCCGATCCGGCGGTCGCGGCGGCCACCGTCCGCGCGGCGGCCGCGGAGCTCGGCGGGTTGGAGGTCGTGGTGTGCGCGGCGGCGATCATGCCGGTCGCGTCCGCTCGGCGGACCACCGACGAGCAGTGGCGCGCGGCGTTGGGCGCGACACTGGACGGGGCGTTCTACGTGTGCCGGGCCGCGTTGGGTGTCCTGGGCCGGGGAGGGGCGATCGTGTCGGTGAGTTCGGTGAACGCCTCGCTGGCGGCGCCGGGCCTTCCGGCGTACGCGGCGGCGAAGGCCGGGCTGGAGGGCCTGACGCGCCAGCTCGCGCTGGAGTACGGGCCGGCGGGGATCCGGGTGAACGCGGTCGCTCCCGGCATGATCGGCAACCCCGACCTGCCGGCGGTGGCCGAGGGGTATCCGTTGCGCCGCACGGGTACGCCGCGCGACGTCGCCGAGGCGGTCGGCTTCCTCGCCTCGCCGCAGGCCGGTTTCGTGACCGGCGCGGTGGTGCCGGTCGACGGCGGCCTGTCGATCAGTTCGCCGGCGGCGTGGCTGCGCCCGGACCTGCGGCGTCGGTGGCTGGACGATGCCGGGGACCAGCGGGAATGAGTCCGGGCGGACGGGCGGGGTGGGTCGGTACCTGGGCCGCGTCGGCGTCGGGCACCGACCCCGGGTACGCGGGCCGGACGGTGCGGTGTGCGGTGCGCGCCAGCGTCGGTGGCCGGGCGGTGCGGGTGCGACTGACCAACGCCCTGGGCACCGGGCCGCTGCGGCTGGCGTCGGTCACCGTGGCTCTCGGCGTGCCGGGCACCGCGGCTGCGGTGGCCGGCACGGTCCGCGCGCTCACCTTCGGCGGTTCGCCGCCGGTCGTCGTCCCGGCCGGCGGCCAGGTGTGGTCGGATCCGGTGGCGCTGGCCGTGCCCGACGGGGGTGATCTGCTGGTCAGCGTCTTCACCGGGGAGTGGACCGGGCCGGTCACCCACCACGAGCACGCTCACCAGACCAGCTTCCTGTCCGGTGCCGGCGACCACACGGCCGACGAGTCCGGCGCGGTGTTCACCGCGACGATCGCGTCCTGGCCGCACGTGTGCGGCGTCGACGTGCTGGGCGAGGCCGTCGGCGCGGTGGTGGCCTTCGGTGACTCGATCACCGAAGGCACCTGTTCCACCCCGGACGCCCACCGTCGCTGGCCGGACCACCTGGCGCGCCGGCTGATCGCCGAACCGGGCCCGACACGCCTGGGGGTGCTCAACGCCGGGATCAGCGGCAACCGGCTGCTCACCAGCGTCACCAGCCCGAACGCGTTGTCGCGGTTGGACCAAGACGTGCTGTCGGCGCCCGGCGTGCGTGCGGTGGTGGTCCTGCTGGGCATCAACGACATCATCGGCGAGCCGCGTCACCGTGACCCGGCGCCGGTCGTCGCCGCGCTGGGTCAGGTGGCGGCCCGGGTGCGGGCACGTGGCCTGGTCGTCGTGGGCGGCACCCTGGTTCCCTGCGGGGGCGCGGAGAACCACACGGCCGAACTCGAGGGGGTGCGCCTGGCGGTGAACGAGTTCGTCCGCCACGGCGGCGCGTTCGACGCGGTCGTCGACTTCGACGCGGCGCTCAGGGATCCCGCCGCAGCGGGCAGGATGCGCCCGCGCTACGACTCCGGTGACCACCTGCATCCGGGCGACGCCGGGTACCGCGCGATGGCCGAGGCGGTCGATCTGGCCGTGTTGGCGGGCTCACCAGGTGGGGTGGGCGCTGACGCCGCCGTCGACGACGAGGTTGTGGCCGGTGATCCAGGTGGCGAGCGGGGAGGCCAGGAACACGCAGGCGTTGGCGACGTCGGCGGGGGTGCCCAGCCGGGTCAGCGGCGCGGCGGTCCGCCAGCGGTCGACGCCGGCCGGCCAGTCGGTTTCCAGACCGGGTCGGTCGATCAGCCCGGGTGAGACGGCGTTGACCCGGATGCCGTGCCGACCGTATTCGAGGGCGGCGGCCCTGGCGTGCATGACGAGCCCGGCCTTGGCGCTGCTGTAGTGGGCGTGGCCGGGCGCGGGCTGCAGGGCCTCGATGGAGGCGATGTGCACGATCGAGCCGCCGTGGCCGGTCATGATCCGCGCGGCGGCCTGGGTGCACAGGTGTGCGCTGGTGAGGGTGGTGTCGAGCATGGCGCGCCAGTCGGCGGCGGACAGCTCCGGCAGCGGCCGTACGGGTTGGATGCCGGCACAGTTGACCAGGGTGTCGAGCCGGCCGGCCCAGTCGGCGGCGGCCCGCACGAGGTCGGCGCAGGCGTGCTCGTCGGTGAGGTCGGCGGTCAGCGCGGTCGCGGTGGCGCCGAGGTCCTCGATCCGGCGGACCACGCTTTGGGCGCGGTCACGGTCACGGTGGTAGTGCACGGCGACGGCGCTGCCCGCCTGGGCGAAGCGCAGCGCGATGCCGGCGCCGATGCCGCCGCTGGCCCCGGTCACGAGGGTCGCGGTGCCGGTCAGGTCGGGCAGGGCGGGGTCAGGCATCGGTGGTCCCTGTCAGGCGCAGCGGGGCGTGTGGGCGGCACAGCGCGCGGATCCGGTCGGCGACCCTCGGGTAGGCGGCGCACAGCTGGTCGGCGTCGCCGCCCTCGTAGTCGGCGTCGACGAAACCGGGGGCCATCGTGGTGCCGCACAGTGCCCAGCGTCCGCCGGCGACGACCTGGGCGCCCATCCAGGTTCCGGCGGGCGCGGTGAGTTGGACGTGCTGGCCGGGCCCTGGTCCGAGGGTCTCGACGCGGTCCTGGCCGTCGGGGCCGAGCAGCAGCACCTCGACCGGGTCGCCCCGGTAGAAGTGCCAGATCTCGTCGATGGGCAGCCGGTGCATCGCGGAGAACAGGTCGGCCTCGTTGGCCAGCAGCAGGGTGATCGCCGAGCCGGCTGGCCGGCCGGTGGCGTCGGCCGGGCCGGCCCAGGTGCGGCGGAACAGCCCGCCCTCCACGGGCAACGGTTCGAGCCCGTGGCGGGCGGCGAGCGCGGCGATCTCGTCACTGAGCTGTTCGGGGGGCACGGGTCGATCCTGTCATCACCGCGGGCCCGGTGTCCTTGTGAGGACCCCAGGCCCTGAGCTACGTTTTCATCCGATCACTTCCGTCACAGGAGGACCGGATGCGCAGCGTTGCCACCACCTTTGCGCGCGATGTCGGCTTAGTCATCAGATCTATCGGCCGACGCGCTCGAAAAGCGACCGCTCTGACAGCGGTGCTCGCGACCAGTGTCGCGCTCGCCCCGCCCGCGGCCGCCCATCCACCACCGTCCACCGTCCCGGACTACGAGCCGACGCTCGAGTCGCTCAACAGCCACCCCACCCCCAGCTGGTTCAACGACGACAAGTTCGGCATCTTCATCCACTGGGGTGCCTACTCGGTGCCCGCGTGGGGGCCGCGCGGCAGCTATGCCGAGTGGTACTGGTACTACCAGAACCAGCAGGGCTGGCCGACCAACGGCCACCACCGCGAGACCTACGGCGAGCAGGCGGCCTACGACAGTTTCATCGACCAGTGGAAGGCCGAGAAGTTCGACGCCCAGGACTGGGTGAAGCTGTTCAACGACGCCGGCGCGAAGTACTTCGTGCTGACCTCCAAGCACCACGAGGGCGTGTCGCTGTTCGACAGCCAGGTCTCCGGTCGCGACACCGTCGACCTCGGCCCCAAGCGTGACCTGGCCGGCGAACTGTTCGACGCGGCCGAGGAGGACGGCAAGCTGCGGTCGGGCTTCTACTACTCGCTCTACGAGTGGTTCAACCCCAGCTACACCGGCGTGCCCGCACGCAACGCCTACACCGGCGAGGAGATCCCCTACGTCGGCGCGCCGGTGGTCGACGACTACGTGGACGACTACATGCTCCCGCAGCTGCGGGAGCTGATCGGCCAGTACGACCCGGACATCCTGTGGTGTGACGGGCAGTGGGACAAGCCGGCCGAGTACTGGCGGATGAACGAGCTGGTCGCCGAGTACTACAACCAGGCCAAGAACCGCCCGTCCCCCAAGGACGTCGTGGTCGCCAACCGGTGCAAGATCGACACCGGGGCGCTGGACAGCACCGAGCTGGACTTCCAGACCCCGGAGTACACGGTGAAGCCGGACATCGACCCCAACAAGTGGGAGTCCAGCCGGGGCATCGCGCACTCCTACGGCTACAACGCCAACGAGCCGGAGGAGGACTACCTGACCTCCGACCAGCTCGTCGACTCGCTGGTGGACATCGTCAGCAAGAACGGCAACCTGCTGCTCAACATCGGCCCGAAGGCCGACGGGACGATCCCGGAGCTGCAACGCCAGCGGCTGCTGGACATCGGGTCGTGGCTGGACATCAACGGCGAGGCGATCTACGGCACGACCTACTTCAACCACGCCGAGGAACGCGGCGGCCCCGACGACGTGCGGTACACCGTCAAGGACGGCACCCTCTACGCCACGGCGCTGAGCTGGCCCGGCGAGGAGCTGACCCTGGGGTCGGACCTGCCGGTGGACCACAGCACGAAGGTCACGCTGCTCGGTTCGGACGGCGCGAGCCTGCCCTGGCACCGCGACGAGCAGGGCCGGGTCGTGGTGAGCACCCCCGAGGCGGGCGCGGACGCGACCGACAGCGAGCACGCCTACGTGTTCCGGATCTCGACGCCGGGTGTCCACCAGGTGCTGCGCTCGCGCGCGGAGCTGCCCGACGAGGTCGCCCCCGGGGTGACCACGGACGGCACGCTGACGCTGACCAACACCGGCCGCTCGCGGGCGCCGGCGGCGCGGCTGTCGGTCGAGAGCCCGAAGGGCTGGCGGATCAGCCCCGGTTCGACGGTGGTCGACCCGCTGGCTCCGGGCGCGGACAAGGAGCTGCCGCTGCGGGTGACACCGCCGGCGGGGGCCGAGCTGGGTTCCTACGAGATCGACGTGACCGTGCGGTGGGGGCGGATGAGCACCACGACGACGGTGCCGGTCGAGGTGGCGCCGCCGAACCTGTCGCGGGGCAAGCCGGCGACCCAGCAGTCGACGGCGTATGACTCTCCGGCGAGCCGCGCGGTCGACGGGAACACCGAGGGCAACCACGGTGCGGGTTCGGTGACCCACACGGCCGAGCCGTCGAACCAGGCGTGGTGGCAGGTGGACCTCGGCGAGGTCCATGATCTGGCCTCTGTGGACATCTGGAACCGCACGGACTGCTGTTCGGAGCGGTTGTCGGACTACTGGGTGCTGACCTCGGACAGCCCCATCACGGCCGACTCGCTGGAGGACGCGAAGGCCACGCCGGGTGTGAGCGCGGTGCACCTGTCCGGCCAGGCCGGGCGCCCGTCGGTGGTGGAGCTGCCGCCGGGTAGCACGGGCCGGTACGTGCGGATCCAGCTGGCGTCGCCGAGTGATCCGTTGTCGCTGGCCGAGGTTCAGGTCCGCGGCCGGTAGGGGAACTGTGCGGCTCCGGCGTCGCGGGACGCCGGAGCCGTTCCTCACGGCCGGTAGGGCTCGACGGTCTCCGCGGCCGCGCCGATCACGCCGTCGGCCGCCCCTTCGGCGGCACCGGTCACCCCTTCGGTGACGCCGGTGGCGGCGTCGGTCAGCCCGGTGGCGGCGTCGGTCGCGCCGGCCACGGTCTCGGTGACGCCGCCGGTGACACCCTCGACGGCGCCGGTCACGGTGTCGGCGTTCGGCACTTCCGCACCGGTCAGCTCAGTGACCTGCTCACCGGCCCCTCCCAGCAACTCAGCAGCCTTCTCCCTGACAGCGTCGAACAAACCCATGAAGTTGACCTTTCGGACATACTATACGAACAGTTAAGATTCGGACACTACGCGCAGTCGTCGTGTGGGTCAAACGCGCCCAGGGGTAGTTTGTGTCGATGGCGCGTCTGCATGTCGGCTGCGCGATGTGGACGCACAAGTCGTGGCCAGGCCGATTCCTCCCGAAGTCACTGCCGCCCGGAGAACGCCTGCGCGCCTACGCCAGCTGGTGCAACGCCGTCGAGGGCAACACCACCTTCTACGCCACGCCCACCCGGGCCACCGTCGAAACCTGGGCCCGGCAGACGAACCCGGACTTCCGCTTCGTGGTGAAACTGCCCAAGGTCGTCACCCACGAGCGCCGCATCACCGGCGTGGATGTCGAGATGCGCGCGTTCCTCGACGCCATCGACCCCCTCGGCGACCGCGCGGTCCTCTGGACCCAGCTACCGGCGTCGTTCGGCCCCACCGACGTCGACACCCTCGCCCGGTTCCTGCGCCGGCTACCGGCCGACCGTCGCCGCGCCGTCGAGGTCCGCCACCCGGACTTCTTCCACTCCCCCCGGGAGATCGCCCACCTGGAGTCGACCCTCACCGCCCACGACACCGAGTGGATCCCGTTCGACACCACGGCGTTCTTCGAGCGGCCGCCCACCAGCGAGGCCGAACACGACGCCTGGGCCAAGAAACCGCGGCTGCCGCGCCGCACGCGCGCCCTCACCGCCCACCCGGTCATCCGCTACCTCGGCCGCGACTCCGCCGAGGACACCGCCGCCGGCTGGCGCCCGTGGACGAGTGTGGTCGCCGGCTGGGTGCGGGAGGGCCGCTCCCCCACGGTGTTCGTCCACACCCCCGACAACACCCACGCGCCGGCCCTCACCCACCGCTTCCACGAGGACGTCCGCGCGCTGGTCCCCGACCTCGCCGCCCTCCCCGAACCGGACCCGATCGAGCCGGCGACCCTGTTCTGACCGGGTCACCGGGTGGACAGGCCGAGGGTCTTGCCGGACGAAGGGCCCACCACCGTGCCGGTTCACCGTGGCCGGAGCGTGGCCGAAACGTGGTCGGGTCAGCCGTCGCGACGGTGCAGGGTCGCGGTCGCGACGCCCAGCGCGGCGGCGGTCCACGCGGCGGTCGTTCCCAGGCCGCCCCAAGGGGTGTCGGGGTTGAGGCCGAGGCCGGGGGTGGTCGACAGCAGGAGCTGGTGCCAGTACGGGTCGGCGATCGCCTGGGCGAGAAGGGGGATCAGGTGGAGCAGGGCGAGGAGCAGGCCGATGCTGGTCGCGGGGTCGCGCACGACGGCGGCGATTCCCAGGCCCAGCAACGCTGTCAGGGTGAGGTGTGGGGCCGCCGGGAACACGCCGAGCGCTCCGGTCGCGGCGACCAGGCCGGCGACGACCGTGGCCTTGGCGGCGAGAACCCTGCCACGGCGCGGTGTCGCGGTGAAGGTCGTAAGGATCAGGCCCGCGCGGTACTCGTCGGTGATGGTCCGGACGGCCAGGATCGCCAGGGGGGCCTGGCTGAGCGCGGCGCCGGTGAGGGAGTGGCCGGTGAGGCGCCCGGCCGTGATGACGGCGAGGGCGGCGAGCAGCAGCCACCACGGGGCGGCGACGGTGCGGATCTTCGTCCACTCCGCGTGTAGCGCCGGCCTCACGCGTCTCTCCGGCGGAGCACGGCGGCGGCGACGGCCAGGGCCACCGCGGTGTAGGCCGCGAGGACGGCCAGGCCGGCCCACGGTGGCAGCGGGTAGTAGTCGTTGTAGGGCGTGTACACGCCGCTGACCTGGTGGTAGGGCACCAGCGTCTGCTGGACGGCGAAGGCCGCGGCCGGGGTCACGGTCGTCAGCCAGTGGGCGGCGTCGGGCGGCAGGAACGGGAGTTGGGCGACCAGCAGGTAGGGCAGGACGACGAGCGTGAGGACCGTGGTGACGGCGCCGCGCCGGAACACGGTGGCGACGGCCACGGCCAGGATCGCGGTGGTGGCGAGCAGGGCGGCGGTGCCGAGTTCCACCCGCAGCTGGGTCCACGGCGACACGGGAAACACGTACACGCCGCTGGCCCTGGCCAGCGTCGAACCCAGGGGGACCGCGACGGCCGACCCGGCCAGGCCGGCGACGAACGTGACCGCCCCCAGCACCACGGCCTTGGCCGCGAGCACCCGACCTCGGCGTGGGGTCGCGGTCAGGGTGACGCGCATCAGGTCGTCGCGGTACTCGGTGGAGACGAACTGGGAGGCCAGGACGATGACGGCGACCAGGGCGGCGAACGTGCCGGTGAGGATCTCGCGGAGGGTGCCGCCGCTGCCGAGGCCGTCGCGGACGGCGGGGGCCAGGTCACCGGCGCCGGTCACGGTGAGGCGGCCGGCGGTCTCGGTGAACGACCCGATCGTGCCGCGCGGGTAGCCACCGAACGTGGCGGTTCCGGCGCCGATCTGTTCACCGGTCCAGTGCCCGGGCGGGACACGGACGTCGTCGAAGACGGCGGTGGACGCGCTAGGAACGGTGCCTCTCCCCCGCACGACCTGGGGGGAGGCGACGAACAGGCCGACGCGCGCGTCGCGGCCGGGCACCTGGGCGGTGCCGACGGTCGTCCAGTGGGTGCCGTCGGCGGAGGTGGCGCCGGTGACGGTGTCGCCGTCGCGGTCCAGGCGCAGCCAGCGGGCCGGGGCGGCCGGCACGTCGTGGACGAAGTCGTGTTGCAGTCGGACGCCGTGGTCGCCGGTCAGCATGATCGCGGCGTAGCGCGAGCCGGGGCGGGTGCCGTCCTTGACGATCAGTCCGGCCTTGGCCCACGGCGCGCCGTCGGGGGCGATGACCGACGCGGAGATGGTGCCGTTCCCGGGCAGGGAGCGGTGCACGAGGTAGAAGCTGTCGGTGACCGGCCCGCCTTCCGGGCCGACCGGCACGGGCGGGGCGTTTCGCTGGTCGGTGCTGATGCCGGTGAGCACCGCGACCGCCACCACCATCAGGGCCGAGGCGAGCAGGCCGGCGACCCAGGCGCGGACGGTGCGCAGCTTGGTCCACTCGGCGTGCGGTGTCACGGCGTCGGGGTGCGGTACTGGACCGCGTCGCGGGTGAGTTCCAGGTAGGCGTCCTCCAGGGTGGCGCGGTGCGCGGTGACCTCGGCGAACGGGATCCCGGCGCCGGTGAGCAGCCGCACGACCTGGTCGGGCGGCAGGCCGGCGACGGTGGCGGTGTCCTGGCCGGTGGCGGTCACGGTGGCGCCGGCGCGGGTGAGGGCCGCGGTCGCGGACGGCCGGTCGGTGGTGCGTAGCGAAACCCGGCGCCCGGCCACGGCGGCGATCAGGTCGGCGACGCGCGTGTCGGCCACGACCCGGCCCCGGCCGGCCACGACGAGATGGTCGGCGGTGTCCTGCAGTTCGCCCATCAGGTGGCTGGAGACCAGGACGGCGCGACCGCGGGCGGCCAGTGAGCGCAGCAGGCCGCGCATCCAGATGATGCCGTCGGGGTCCATGCCGTTGAACGGTTCGTCGAGCAGGACGGCCGGCGGGTCGCCGAGCAGGGCGGCGGCGATCCCGAGCCGCTGGCGCATGCCCAGCGAGAAGCCGCCGGCCGCGCGCCGGGCGGCGGCACCCAGACCGACCTGGTCGATCACCTGGTCGACGCGTCGCGCCGGCAGGCCCTGGGAGTGCGCGAGCCACAGCAGGTGGTTGCGGGCGCTGCGGGAGGGGTGCGGGGCGGTGGCGTCCAGCAGCGAGCCGACGTGGGTCAGTGGGCGGCGCAGCTCGCGGTAGGGCTTTCCGTTGACCAGCGCGGTTCCGGCGTCGACGGCGTCCAGGCCGAGGATCACCCGCATCGTGGTGGACTTCCCGGTGCCGTTGGGGCCGACGAAGCCGGTGACCAGGCCGGGCCGCACGGTGAAGGTCATGCCGTCGAGGGCCTGGGTGGATCCGTACCGCTTGCGCAGCCCGGTGACGGCGATCCCGGTGGGTGGTGTCATGCGGTTGTTGTAGCCAGGGGCGGGTTCCGGCCCGGTCTCGTCGGTTGCGACCTGGCCGCGACCCGCCGACTGGCATCGTGGGGGCGGTGAGGCGCGGAACGGGCGGTGAGCCGAGGTGAGGGTCCTGGTGGCCGAGGACTTCGAGGTGCTGGCCCGCTCCATCGGCACCGGTCTGCGGCGGGAGGGGATGGCCGTGGACGTCGTGCTGGACGGTGCCTCGGCGCTCGACCGGCTGGCGTTGACCCGCTACGACGTGGTGGTTCTCGACCGGGACCTGCCGGGTGTGCACGGCGACGACGTGTGCCGGCGGATCACCGCCGACCAGCGCGGCACCCGGGTGCTGATGCTGACCGCCGCCGGCACGGTCGAGGACCGGGTCGAGGGGCTCGGCCTCGGCGCCGACGACTACCTGCCCAAGCCGTTCGCGTTCGCCGAGCTGATCGCGCGGGTCCGGGCGTTGGCCCGCCGGGCGGCCGCGCCGCTGCCGCCCACCCTGTCCTGCGGCGACATCACGCTCGATCCGGCGCGCCGCGGCGCCACGCGGGCCGGGCGGCGCCTGGACCTGAGCCCCAAGGAGTTCGCGCTGCTCGAATGTCTGCTCGCGGCGCCGGGGGTGGTCCTGTCGGCCGAGGAGCTGCTGGAGCGGGTCTGGGACGAGGCGGCCGACCCGTTCACCTCGGCGGTCAAGCACACCATGCACCGGCTGCGGGCCAAGCTCGGCGACCCGCCGGTGATCGTCACGATCCGCGAGGGCGGCTACCGGATCGGGCCGCCCGATGGCTGACGCGCTGCCCCGGCGGTCCCTCCAGGCGCGGCTGACCCTGTTCTACGCCTCGGCGGTGTTCGGGGTGGGGGTCGTGGTGCTGGCGGTGGTCACCGTCCCGCTCGCCGGTCTGCGGTCGACCGTTCCGGCGCACAGTGCGGCCACGCCCGCGTTGACCGGCAACGGCGACGGGATCGGCCCGCGGGCGCTGCTGGCCGGCGCGGTCGTGGCGCTGGTCGTGCTCGTCCCGCTGTCGGCGGCGGTGGGGTGGGTGGTGGCCGGCCGGTTTCTGCGCCCGCTGCGGGCGATGACCGCCACGGCCAGGGCCATCTCGGCCGGGAACCTGCACCGGCGGCTGGATCTCGGGGCGCCGGCCGACGAGCTGACCGAGCTGGGCCACATCCTCGACGACCTGTTCGCCCGCCTGGAGACGTCCTTCGACGCCCAACGGCACTTCGTGGCCAACGCCTCCCACGAGCTGCGCACCCCGCTCGCCGGCCAGCGGACCCTGCTGGAGGTCGCCCTCACCGACCCCGACGCCGACGCCACCACGCTGCGCGCGGCGTGTGAGCAGGCCCTGGACCTCGGTGGGCACCAGGAGCGGCTGGTGAGCGGGCTGCTGGCGCTGGCGACCAGCGAACGCGGCGTGGCCCGCCGGGAGCCCCTGGACCTGGCCGGTCTGGCCGCCGGGGTGCTCGCCGCGCGCCGCGAGGTCGCGGTCGGGCGCGGTATCGAGGTCGTCGAGCGGCTCACGCCGTCGTCGGTGGCCGGGGACGTGGGTCTGGTCGAGAGCCTCGTCGCGAACCTGGTCGACAACGCGTTGCGCCACAACCATCCGGGCGGGCAGGTGGAGATCACCACGCGGGGCCGGGCGGTCACGGTCGCCAACAGCGGTCCGGTCGTCCCGCCCGAGTAGCTGCCGCGCCTGCGTCGGCCGTTCCAGACCGGCCGGCGCGGCGACGGCTACGGGCTGGGCCTGGCGATCGTGGACGCCGTCGCCACGGCCCACCGCGCCACGCTCACGGTGTTCGCGCGGCCCGGCGGTGGACTGTCGGTGACCGTGAAGTTCCCGTCCTGACACGGTTGCTGGGAGTTTCCTGGGAGATCGGCACCGTTCGCGCGGGTACGGGCCGTCACGTCCAGGGAACCGTCATCCGCGGTGGCCAGCCTGGGCGGCATGAGCGACACGATCGAGGCCACCGGCCTCACCAAACGCTACGGCGACCGGCTCGCCGTCGACGGGCTGACGTTCACCGTCGAGCCCGGCCGGGTCACGGGTTTCCTCGGGCCGAACGGGGCCGGCAAGTCCACCACCATGCGCCTGGTGTTGGGGCTCGACGCCCCCACCGCCGGGACGGTCACGGTGTGCGGGCGGCGGTATCCGGACCTGCCGCGCCCGCTGCACACGGTCGGCGCGCTGCTCGACGCGCACGCCGTCCACCCCGGGCGCACGGCCGTGAGCCATCTGCTCGCGCTCGCGCAGACCGCGGGTCTGGGACGCGGCCGGGTCGAGGAGGTGCTCGGTCTGGTCGGGCTGGCAAACGTGGCCGGCCGGCGGGTCGGCACGTTCTCCCTCGGGATGGCGCAGCGGCTCGGGATCGCGGGCGCGTTGCTGGGTGACCCGCCGGTGCTGATGTTCGACGAGCCGGTGAACGGGCTGGATCCGGAGGGCATCCGCTGGGTGCGCACCTTCATGCGGGGTCTCGCGGCCGAGGGCCGCACGGTGCTGGTGTCCAGCCATCTGATGAGCGAGATGGCGTTGACCGCCCACCATCTGCTGGTGATCGGCCGGGGGCGGCTCATCGCCGACACCGGTATCGACGAGTTCCTGCGTGAGCACGGCGACGAGGCGGTCCTGGTGCGGGCCGGCGAGCAGGACCGCCTCGCGCGGGTGTTGCGCCGCACCGGCGCCGAGCTTTCTGCCCACGACGACGGGCTGCTCGTGCGGGGGCTGACCGCCGGCGACGTCGGCAAGCTCGCCGCCGGCGAGGGCATCGCGCTGGAGGAGCTGTCCGCGCGGCGGCGTTCGCTGGAGGACGTGTTCATGGCCCTCACGGGCGATGCCGTTGAGTACGGGGTGGAGTACGGGGTGGGCGCGTGAACCTGCTCCGTTCCGAATGGACCAAGTTCCGTGGGCTGCGGTCCACCTGGATCACGGCCACGGTGACCGTGCTGGCCGCGGTCGGGGTCGGGTTGCTGGCCGCCAGCGGGCAGGCCCGCCAGTACACGCCGGACACCGAGGACTGGGATCCGACGGCGGTCAGCCTCACCAGCCTGTTCGTCGGGCAGCTGGCGATCGGTGTGCTGGGGGTGCTGGCGATGAGCGGCGAGTACGCGACCGGGCAGATCCAGCCGTCGGTGGTCGCGGTGCCCCGGCGGGGGCGGCTGCTCGCGGCGAAGGCGGGCGTGTTCGCGGTGGTCGCTCTGGTGATCGGGCAGGTCATCGGCTTCGTGTCGTTCTTCGGCGGGCAGGCGTTGATCGCGGCGGCGGGCGTGCCGCACGCGTCGATCGGCGAGCCCGGGGTGGTGCGGGCGGTGCTCGGCTGCGGGCTGTACCTGGCGGTGCTGGGGCTGATCGGGTTGGGGTTGGCGACCGCGCTGCGCTCGACGGCCGGGGCGATCGGCACGCTGGTCGGGATCACGTTGCTGGTGCGGGCGGTGTCCCGGGCGCTGCCCGAGTCGTGGGCGGAGTGGATGGAGCGGTACTGGCCGACGGCGGCGGGCGAGCGCATCACCCACGTGCTGACACCGGCCGGTGTGCTGACGCCGTGGGCGGGGTTCGCGATCCTGTGTGCGTTCGGCGCGGTCGTCGGGGTCGCCGGGTACACGCTGCTGCGCGTGCGGGACACCTGACGTGGCTGCGGGCGTCGTGGGGTCCTGGCAGAGTCGGCGGACATGAACCTGCTCGTGGTGGAGGACGACCCGACGTTGCGGGAGCTGCTGGCGGCGAGCCTGCGGTTCGCCGGGTTCGCGGTGTCCACCACCGCGAGCGGCACCGAGGCGGTGCTGCTGGCCGCGACCCGCCGGCCGGACCTGATCGTCCTGGACGTGATGCTGCCCGACATCGACGGGTTCGACGTGCTGGCGCGGCTGCGCGCCGGGGACTCGCCGGGCCGGGACGTGCCGGTGCTGTTCCTGACGGCGCGGGACACCGGCGAGGACAAGGTCGCGGGGCTCACCGGGGGCGGCGACGACTACGTGACCAAGCCGTTCCGGTTGGAGGAGCTGATCGCCCGGATCCGGGCGATCCTGCGCCGCACCACGCGTTCGGCGCGGGAGGTGCTGGTCGTCGGTGACCTTGAGCTGGATCCGGTGGCGCGGCTGGTGACCCGGGGCGGGGAGCCGGTGTCGTTGTCCCCCACCGAGTTCACGCTGTTGCGGTTCCTCATGGAGAACCCCGACCGGGTGCTGGAGCGCGCCCGGATCCTGCACCACGTGTGGCGTTACGACTTCGGCGGTGACGCGAGCATCGTCGAGTCCTACATCAGCTACCTGCGGCGCAAGGTGGACAACCGGGAGCCTCGGCTGATCCACACCGTGCGGGGTGTCGGGTACGTGCTGCGGGGGCCGCGGTGAGGCGGCTGTCGCTGCGTTCCCGTGTGCTGGCGATCGCGATGACGCTGCTCGTGGCGGGTCTGGCGGTGAGCGACGCGGTGATGCTGGTCGCGTTGCGCGGGCCGCTGGTGGAGCGGGTGGACACGCAGGTGGCGTTGGCCGCGAACGTGCTCGCGGCGGTGCCGGAGTCGTTGGTCGAGCGGGTGGGCGCCACCGCCCCGCCCAGCCGGGGGGTGGCGCCGGCCGGCGACATCTATCTCGCCTATCTCACCCCGTCGGGGCGGGTTTCCCTGTCCCTGCACGGCGAGCGGGCCCCCGCACTGCCCGATTTGGACAGTGCGGGGGTCGCCGCGCTGGACGGCCGGTCGTTCGAGGTGCCGGGGTGGCGGGTGTTGGCGCTGCCGCGCCGCTCGGGTGAGGGCAGTGTGGTGGTGGCCGGCGCGTTGTCCCAGGTGGACGACACGGTGAACCGGGTGCTGCTGCTGGGTGTGCTGGTCGGCGGCGGGCTGCTGGTGGTCCTGGCCGGGGTCGGCTGGGTGTGGGTGCGGGCGGGCCTGACCCCGTTGCGGCGCATCGAGGAGACCGCCGCGGCGATCGCCGGCGGTGACCTGTCGCGACGGGTGCCGGCGGCGGGGTCACCGGCCACGGAGGTCGGCCGGTTGACCGCGGCGCTCAACGGGATGCTCGCGCAGATCGAGTCGGCCGTCGCGGCGCGGGCCCGTTCGGAGGAGCGGCTGCGCCGGTTCGTCGCCGACGCCAGCCACGAGCTGCGCACGCCGCTGGCCGGGATCAGCGGGTTCACCCAGCTGTACCGGATGGGCGGCGCGGAGATCGAGGCGACCATGGACCGCATCGAGCGGGAGTCCCGCCGGCTCAATGACCTGGTCGACGACCTGTTGCTGCTGGCCCAGGTCGACGACCACGGCCTGGTCCTGCGCCGCGCCCCGATGGACCTGCGCACGTTGGCCGCCGACGCCCTGCACGACGCCCGCGCCCTGGACCCGTCCCGCGAGGTGACCCTGACCGGCCCGGGCGGCGGGGAGCCCGGGCCCGCCCCGGTCGAGGGTGACGAGGCGCGGCTGCGTCAGGTGGTGTCGAACCTGGTCGGCAACGCGGTCGCGCACACCCCGGCCGGTTCGCCGTTGCGGATCGGGGTCGGGAAGGCCGGCGGCGCCGCGATCCTGGAGATCGCCGACTCGGGTCCCGGTCTGCCGCCCGACCAGGCGCGTCAGGTGTTCGACCGGTTCTACCGCGCCGACACCAGCCGTGCCCGCGACCACGGTGGCGGCGCCGGTCTGGGTCTGGCGATCGTGTGGTCGCTGGTGACCGCGCACGGCGGCACGGTCGAGCTGGTGACGGCGCCGGGCGAGGGCGCGACGTTCCGGGTGGTGCTCGACGCTCAGGGGTGAGTCCAGCGCTCGGACTTCCACGGGACCCAGGTGGGGCCGGCGAACCGGACGAGGGCGCCGTCGACCTTTCTCGGGGGGACGGGGCTCGGTCCCAGGTCGTACAGGAAGATCCGTTCCCCGTCCCGGGCGCGGGTCACGTACAGCGCGTAGGTGTGGTCGAGGTCCGGGGTCCGGTGCACCGTGACGCGCTCGATGTCGTCCCAGGACAGCGACAACGGTGGTTCGTCGAAGCGTTCGATCCCGGCGGGGCCGATCCGCAGGCGCCGGTCCGTCGCCGGGTTCGATGGTCCGCGTCTGATCCGGAGAACCACCACGACGGGGAGGTGGACGAGCAGGGAGAGGCCCGCCAGTGCCCCGCCCACGATGTACAGCGGCACCCAGCCGGTGAGCAGGGCGGGCAGCAGGAGTATCGCCCCGCCCAGCAGCATCGTCGCGCCGAGCACGACGTGTGCGAGGTCGGCGACCACCCTGTCCCGGTCGACCCTCGCCGTCTCCAGCAGGTACCGCGAACCGGTGGGGTGGGGCGGGGCGAGGTGGCGCAGCAGGGTGGTGTGGCGGAACTGGTACACCCCGCCGTCCTGACGCAGCAGTCCCCGGTCGCGGGCTCCGTCGAGGAACCGCAGGGTTCGCCAGGGCAACCGGCCGGTCATCGCGAGGATGGTCCGCAGCAGTGTCCAGCGGCCCCACGGGGAGGACAGGAACACGCCCTCGACGACGGTGGTGGCGACGACGACGGCCACGGTGGCCCGGGGCAGGTGGTCCAGGACGCGCGCCGCGACCGGGAGGAACAGGACCGCGAGGACGGCCGAATCCACCACGAGCGCGCGGACCAGGAACACCTGACGCTCGTGGCGCATCAGCACGCGGGGGCTGGTCACGCCCGAGTCGGCCCGCGCGTGGAGCACGGCTGTGGCGGGCAACGCGACGAGGCACACCGCCACGGCGGGCAGTGCCGACGGGGCGGTCAGTCCGACGACGACCAGCACGGTCAGGGCGAGCACCCCCCAGGCGGTGGCCGTCCGCCGGCCCCCGGTGGTCCGCGCCCACCGGCCGGCCGCGCGGGCACGGTCTCGCAGGCTCGCGCCGGTGGCGGTCCAGGAGACGTGCGCGACCCCGACCAGCAGCAGGAACAGGTAGTTCGCCAGGCCCCACACGGACAGGAAGGCCAGCGCCGTCGCCATGGCCCGCGAGATCGTCGCCACCGGCGACGGCTCGCCGGTCCACAGCGACAGGCCCACGGCAACGGGCAGTTGCAGGGCGATCAGCCACAGCACCGGCCAGACCGCGACGCGCCGGTCGACCTCCCGCCAGTTGATCTCCGGGGTGCTCGCGCCACAGACGCGGGTGGCGAGTAACGTCAGCCAGCGCCGGGCCTGGTCGGGGCGCCACCGGGGACGGTCGCCGGGACGGTCGCGGTACACGGCGGGGATCAGCCCGGCGACCAGAGCCTCGGTGACACGGTCGGCCGGGCCGGTGTCGGCGAGGGCGATCAGGTCTGCCGGGTCGGTGTCGGGCCGGTCGTGCACGGTTCGGGCCAGCCACACGGCCCAGGGAGTGGACAGGGCGCGCGCCAGCGGACCGTCCAGGTCGGCGGCGAGCCGGTCGAGCACCGGTGTCCAGGCGGGCAGGCGTTGCGGTTTCACGGTCCGCCACAGGTACGCGGCGACCGTGTCGGACGACAGGGGATCGGCCTCGATCACGGCGGCCGACCCGATGGGGCCGGCCTGCCGCACCGCCTCGGCATAGTCGACGGTGCGGCAGGTCAGGATCAGCTGGGCGTCGGGTCCCAGCGTGCCGTTGATCTCCTCCAGGGCCTGGGCCTGCCACCGCCGGTCCACCTCGTCCAGGCCGTCGAGCACGGGCAGCACCCGCCGTTGGGAGACCAACTCCGGGAGTTCGTCGGCCAGCGCGGGATGCTGGGCGGTCAGGCGCGTGGTGATCCACTCGGGCAGGCGCTGGCGGGTCGGGTCCCACCCGGCCAGCCCCACCACGACGGGGACCGGGTCGCCCGTTCGCCGTTCCTGGATCAGCCGCAGGGTCAGCAGGGTCGCGAACGTGGTCTTGCCGGCGCCGGCCGGGCCGAGCACGACCAGACGCGGCCGGGGCAGTCGCCGGAAGGCTGCGGCGAGGTGGGCCGGGTCGTTACCGGAGACCTGGCCCTGGATGTTCTCGTGGTGGTCGGCCAGGTCCGCGGGTCCGTCCCGCCAGTGCACCGGCAGCGGCGTGGGCCGGAACAGTCCCTGGTCGGTGGCCTCGCGTGTCAGTCGCTCGTCGGTGGCCCTGGCCAGCCGCTGCGGCGCGCTGTCGGCGTCCGGCGGCGGCAACGAGAAGGTGACGGTGTTGTTGACGCCGTCCCGGTCCGAGGGCGGCTCGCTCACGGTTCCAGTATGGCTGACCGGTGCCCATCGCGTTGCGGTTCAACGGTTGTCGCCGATCAGGGCGAGGAACTGGTCGTGCAGGTGGCCGTTGGTGACCAGGACCGTGCCGTCGCCGGACAGGACGGGCCGCCCGGTGGTGTCGGTGACCCGGCCGCCGGCCTGGTCGACCAGCAGCGGGAGGCAGGCGAGGTCCTCGTAGGCCAGGCCGGTGGCGAGGATCGCGTCGGCGCGGCCGGTGAGCAGGCGTTGGACGGAGTGCACGCCGTCGCGCGGGCGGCACTGCCGGTGCAGGGCGGTGATCAGGGTCGTCGGCCAGGCGGCGAGGCCGTGGACGCAGACCACGGCGCCGGCGAGGTCGGTGCGGGTGCTCACGGCGGCGGGTGATGCCGGGAGTCGCTGGTCGCCGGTGAGCAGCCAGGCGCCCAGGCCCCGGCCGGCGGCGGTGACCAGGTCGCTGGCCGGCAGGGCGGTGACGGCGATGGCCGGGCCGTGGGCGTCCTCCAGGGCCAGGTCCACCGAGTAGAGCGGCACCCGGTGGAGGAAGTCGTGGGTGCCGCTGATCGGGTCGATGATCCAGCGGCGGCCCGAGGTTCCGGTGTGCGGTGGGCGTTCCTCGCCGGTGACGCCGTCGTGCGGGTGGTGGCGGCGCAGGTGCTCGCGGAGGTGGTCCTCGACGGCGAGGTCGGTGGGGGTCGCCACGCTGCCGTCGGGTTTGTGGTGGACCTCGCGGGTGCTGGCGTGGAACGCGTCGGCGGCCAGGCGGGCGGCGTCGCGGACCAGGCCGATGGCCTGGTCGAGTTCGTCGGCGGAGGCGGGTGGGGTCATGGCGGCCATCGTCGGGCCGAGGGCGTCCGGACGTCATTGATGTAGCGTTGTGCTACATGATCGAGTTCGTGTTGCGCGAGGCGGACCTGGTGGGTGTGCGGTTCGCGATCTCGCCGCTCAACGAGCTCACGCTGAGCCTGCGGGTACTGCGCGACCCCGGCCGGTACCCACTGCACCTGCCGTGGAGCCGCCGGCTGGCCGACCTGCGCCCGGAACTGGACCTGGGTGTGCTCGGCGCGCTGATCAACCCGCGCGGCTGGACCCCGGACTTCCTCAGCCCCCGCCCGGACACCCCGTTCACCCGCCTCGACGACGAGTTCGACCGGATCCTGGCCACCCCGCCGCGCGTCGTGCGGCGGGACCTGACCGCCATCCACGGCACACCGCCCGCCGTGGCGGACGGGCGGCGGGCACCCGAGCGCATCGTGGCGGCGCTGCGCGGCTACTGGGAGGCGGCGCTCTCGCCGCACTGGGAGCGGATGCGGTCGGTGTTGGAGGGCGACGTGGTGCACCGGGGCCGGGTGCTGGCCCAGGCCGGGCTGGGCGCGATGCTCGACGGCCTGTCCGAACGGGTGTCCTTCCAATCGCCGGTGCTGCGGGTGCGCATCCACGGTGCGCCGCCGCGCCGGGTGGACGTCGCCGGCAGTGGGATGACGTTGCTGCCCAGCCTGTTCGCGCTGCACACGGCGGTGCCGGTGGACCCGGCGGGGCCGCCGCTGCTGATCTACGCCGCGCGGGGCACCGGCACCCTGTGGGAGACCCACCGTCCGCGTTCGGCCGCCGCGCTGGCCGGGGTGCTCGGCCAGGTACGGGCGGACCTGCTCGACGCCCTGGGCGAGCCGGCGTCCTCGACCGAACTCGCGCGCCGCACGGGCGTGACGACCTCGGCGGTCAACCAGCACCTGCGGGCGCTGCGCGCCGCCGGGCTGCTCGTCGCGCACCGCCACGGCCGGCACGTGCTCTACGGGCGCAGCGAACTCGGCGAGGCGCTGCGGCTCGCGGCCGCCCGGTGAGGCGGATCGATGTCATGCTGATCCTCGTTCCCTGCGCGCCCGCAGCGACGGCAGAACGGGGTGGTTCGCGATGTCCGAATCCGTCAACGCCGATTCCAGCGAAACCGAGTCCAGCAGCGCCGATTCCGTGGGTGCCGAATCGGTCGGTGCCGTCAGAACGCGGGAGGAACGGCGCGTTCTCGCGAGCACGCTCGCCGGCACCACCATCGAGTGGTACGACTTCTTCATCTACGCCCAGGCCGCGAGCGTGGTCTTCGCCCCGCTGTTCTTCTCGCCGCTGAGCGAGCAGTCCGCCGGGCTGTCCGAGCTGGTCTCGCTGGCCACGATCGGGATCAGCTTCCTGTTCCGCCCGCTGGGCGCGGTCGTCGCCGGGCAGTTGGGCGACCGGTTGGGCCGCAAGCGGATGCTCGTGCTGACGTTGCTGCTGATGGGCGGTGCGACGACGCTGATCGGTCTGCTGCCCACGCACGCCGATCTCGGTGTCGCTGCGCCGGTCCTGCTGATCCTGCTGCGGATCGTGCAGGGTTTCTCGGCCGGCGGCGAGTGGGGCGGGGCGGCGTTGATGGCCGTCGAGCACGCCCCGACGCGGCGGCGTGGCCTGTTCGGCGCCTACCCGCAGATCGGTGTGCCGATCGGGCTGATCCTGGCCAGCGGCGTGCTGTGGCTGGTCAGCTCGACCACCACCGAGGACCAGTTCCTGTCGTGGGGGTGGCGGATCCCGTTCCTGTTCTCGGTCGTGCTGATCGTCGGCGGGTACGTCATCCGGCGCATCGTGGAGGAGAGCCCGGTCTTCCGGGAGATGCTGGAGCGCCGGGCGCACTCCTCGGCCCCGCTGCGGGACCTGTTCCGCTCGCACACCCGCAACGTGGTGCTCACCGCGCTGATCTTCGTGGCGAACAACGCCGCCGGCTACCTGCTCATCGCCTACTTCATCGGCTACGGCACGTCGCTGGGCCTGACCCGGCCCAGTGTTCTGGCGGCCACGATCGCCGGCGCCGTGGTGTGGCTGGTGTGCACGCTGTGGGCGGGGTCGCTGTCGGACCGGATCGGCCGTGTGCGGACCTTCCAGATCGGCTACGCGGCGCTGTTCGTGTGGATGATCCCGATGTTCCTGCTGATGGAGACCGGCCAGCTGGCGTTGTTCGTGGTGGCGGTGGTGGTGCTCTCGTTCGGGCTCGGCCTGTCCTACGGTCCGATGTCGGCGATGTACGCCGAGATGTTCCCGCCGCAGGTCCGCTACTCGGGGGTGTCGATCGGCTATGCCCTGGGCGCGATCCTGGGTGGCGCGTTCGCCCCGGCGATCGCGCAGGCGCTGGTGGGCTGGACCGGGACGGCGGTCGCGGTCGGCGGCTACATCATGGTGTTGTCGGTGGTGTCGCTGGTGGCGGTGTCGCTGGTCCGTGAGCCGCGCGGGACCGAGTTGGGGACGCGGTGACCGCTCAGGCGATCAGGTCGGACAGTTGGGTGTGGGCGAACGTGCCGGTGGCGGCGTCGAACAGGTAGACCCGGGCGGCGGCGACGTCGACGTACATCCCGGTCAGGCGCAGCGCGCCGCGTTTCTCGGCCTGGGCGACCTGCGGGTGGCGGCGCAGGTTGTCCAGTTGCTGGAGCACGTTGTGCAGCGCGAGCCGGTCCTGCGGGGTGTCGGGTTCGGTCCCGTCGAGGGTGACCGGTGGCCGGTCGCGTTGGCGCAGGGTGCTGGGTTCGCCGTGGCGCAGCCAGTGCGCCAGCAACGGCATCTCGTCCGGCATCTCGACGGGCGTGTCGGCCGGGGTCTGTTCGCGCAGGGCGGCCATCGCCCCGCACGCGGAGTGCCCGCACACCACGATCTCCCGCACGCCCAGGCCGGTGACGGCGTAGTCGATGGACGCGCCGACGGAGGTGTCGTGGTCGGTGGGCACGAGGTTGCCGACGTTGCGGACGGTGAACAGGTCGCCGCCGGTCAGCGGGTCGGGCAGGGCGCGGGCGTCGGAGCAGGTGAGCAGCAGGGTGCGGGGCCGGGCATCGGGGTGAGGGGCGGACAGTTCGGTGCGCTGGTCGGGGACCTCGACGCCACTGCCCAGGGTGCTGTCCAGGGTGCTGTCCTGGGCCATCCAGTCCGACCAGGGCGCGAGCCAGCGCGGCAGGGCCGGTCGGGCGTGGTGGCGGCGGATGGTCGGGGTGTCGGTCTTGCCCTTGGCGAACCAGGGGTGGCCGATCTCGTCGACGCGGACCCGGCCGCCGCCGCGTTCGTGGGCGTGCTGCCAGTTGGACAGGCAGTCGAACGCGGCGTGGTCGAGGTAGTCGACGACCAGCGCGACGGTCACCGTGCTGCCCGGCGGCAGCGAGGTGAGCACGGCGGAGAGCCGGGGGACGGACAGGAACGTCAGCGCGCCCTCGATCACCACGCGCCGCCGGTCGCCGTCGCCCTCGGCGTGGATGCCCGACCACATCGTGCGCCGCAGGGTGAGCGCGAGCGAGCAGGCGATGCCGGCCAGCACGCCGGTGAGCAGGTCGACGGCGACCACGCCGACGAGGGTGACCAGCAGCAGCCACAGGTTGCCGTGTTTGCGGATCTCCTTGACCTCTTTGAGGTTCACGAGTTTCGCGCCGATGTAGACGAGCAGCCCGGCGAGGGCGGCGAGCGGGATGGCGCCGATCAGGCCGGCCAGTGCCACGGTGAACAGCAGCACCCACACGCCGTGCAGGATCGCCGAGGCCCGGGTGCGGGCGCCGGCGGCGACGTTGGCGGAGCTGCGCACGATGACGCCGGTGACCGGTAGGCCGCCGAGCGAGCCGGAGGTCATGTTGGCCACGCCCTGGCCGACCAGTTCGCGGTTGAGGTTGGCGCGTGGCCCGTCGTGCAGCCGGTCGACGGCCACGGCCGAGAGCAGGGTCTCGACGCTGGCGATGAGCGCGACGGTGAGCACGGCGAGACCGAGGTCGAACCAGCCGCCGTCGGGCAGCCGGGCGACGAGGCCGATGTCGAGGATGTCCTCGGGCAGGGTCACCCGGTCCACCGACAGGCCGGTGACGGTGGCCAGCACGGTGACCGAGGCGATGGCGGCCAGTGGGCCGGGCACCCGGCGCAGGGTGGCGGGCAGCCGGCCCCAGCCCAGGAGGATGCCGATCGTCAGCAGGCCGAGCATGGCGGCGGCGTCGTGGTGGGCGGCGATCTGTTCTGGCAGGCCCAGCAGGTTCTCCACCGCTGAGCTGTTGGCCTCGCCGCCGAGGACGACGTGCAGTTGGCCGAGCACGATCGTGACGCCGATGCCGGCGAGCATGCCGTGCACGATGGCCGGGGTGATGGCCAGGGCGGCGCGCGCGATCCCGCTGAGTCCGAACAGGATCTGCAGCAGTCCGGCGGCGACGGTGATGCCGCAGGTGGCGGCCCAGCCGTAGCGGGTGATGGTTTCGGCCAGTACCAGTGTCAGGCCGGCGGCTGGGCCGCTGACCTGCAGCGGTGCCCCGCCGAGCGCGCCCACGACGATGCCGCCGATGACGGCGGCGATCAGTCCGGCGACGATCGGTGCCCCGGACGCGAGCGCGATCCCGAGTGACAGCGGGACGGCGACCAGGAACACCACGAGCGACGCGGACAGGTCGTGACCGAGGGTCGTTCCGCGTAGACCGGCCCACCGCGCCATGGCGCTCCCTTCTCGGTGTGGTCGATACCTCCTATGAGACAGGAAGACGCCCGAGAATGTCCGCAGTGGATTTAAGATTCCCCCCATCGGGTTCGCGGTCACGCTCCACCGCTGTCGCATGGGAAACAACCGTTGTATATCCCCGAATAGAGTGGATTCGTTCACCTACCCCCGCGCACTGACCGTGACGACATCAGGGTGTCGTCCGGGGAGCGGCGGGGGTGAGCCAGTCGAGAACCCGTTGTTGGCCCTCGCGCCAGTGGGTTTCCAGCAGTTCCGCGGCGCGGTCGGTCTCGCGGGCCTCGAGGGCGGCCAGGATGTCCCGGTGCTGCTGGTCGGCGTGCTCGCGGGTGGGGACCTCGCGCAGGTGGGCGAGTTCGTAGCGGGAGAGGTTGACCCGCAGTTGGCCGATCATGGCGTGCAGGTGTTCGTTCCCGCTGGCGGCGACGATCGTGGCGTGCCACCGGGTGTCGAGTTTCCAGCGGCGGATGGGGTCCTGGCAGCGTTCCAGTTCGGTGAGCGTGCCGCGCAGTGCCTTCACGGTCGGTTTCGGGACCGGGATGGCGGTGCGGACGGCCAGCGCCTCCAGGCCGGCCAGGATCGGGTACAGCTCCTCGACCTCGCGGCGGACCAGCGGCCGGATGGTGAAGCCTCGGGCCAGGGCCGAGCGCAGGACCCCTTCGGCCTCCAGACGCAGCAGTGCCTCGCGGATCGGGGTGCGGGAGACGTCGAGGGCGCGGCTGAGGCTGGCCTCGGTGAGCGCGGCGCCCGGCGGGTACTCCCCGGAGGAGATGAGCTCGACGAGCCTGGCGTGGACGGCGTCGCGCAGGGGTTCGGCGCGGGCGATGGGTTCCTGGAGACCGGGTGGGCGCGAGGTCCGCGTCGGTTCGGGCTTGCGCACAGGCACCGAAGAATCGTATACGATGTGCGGGTGTCGAGTCGTCTTCAGGTCGAGTCCGTCGAGCGGGCCGCCGCGCTGATCGACCCGGTCTTCCGCAACACGCCGCAGTTCACCGACTCGTCGCTGTCGCGGCGGATCGGACGCGAGCTGATCGTGAAGCTGGAGACGTGCAACCCGATCCGGTCGTTCAAGGGCCGGGGCGCGGACTACTTCCTGCGCGCGGTGGACCCGGACCGGGAGGTGGTGTGCGCCTCGGCCGGCAACTTCGGCCAGGCCATCGCCTACGCGGCCCGCGCGCGGGCCATCGGCGTGACGGTGTTCTGCGCGCACAACGCCAACCCGGTCAAGGTCGCCCGGATGCGGGAGCTCGGCGCGACCGTGCGGTCGGCCGGGGCGGACTTCGACGCGGCGAAGTCGGCCGCCCGCGCCCACGCCGCCGAGCACGCCGGGCGACTGTTCGTGGAGGACGGTGCCGAGCCGAGGATCGCCGAGGGCGCCGGCACCATCGCCGTGGAGCTCGCGGCGGCCGGGCCGGCGGTGGTGCTGGTGCCGGTCGGCAACGGCGCCCTGGTCAACGGCATCGGCTGCTGGACCCGCGCCCACGCGCCCTCGACCAGGATCGTCGGCGTGTGCGCGACCGGCGCACCGGCGATGGCCCGCAGTTGGCGCGACGGCACCCCGGTCGCCACCGCGACGGCCGAGACCATCGCCGACGGTGTCGCGGTGCGGGTGCCCGTACCGGAGGCGGTGGAGGCCATGCGCGACTACGTCGACGACGTGGTGCTCGTCGGCGAGGACGATCTCCGTGCGGCGCTGCGGATCGCCCGGGACACGCTGGGTCTGATCCTGGAACCCGCCGGGGCACTGGGGATCGCGGCGGCGATGCGCTATGACGGTGACCGTGGCCTCGCGACCGCGACGATCGTGACCGGCAGCAACTTCTCCGAGGAGCTGCTCGCGGAGCTGGTGTCCGCGTGAACGCGTCGAGGCCGCGCCGGTCACGTCGTTGGGCGTGACCGGCGCACCGTGAGGGAAGTCAGTTGTAGGACACGGAGAAGTTGTTCGTCACGAAGTCCATCCCCCCGCTGGACGAGGTGATCTCGTACCCGAACTGCACGTAGCCCACGGTGACGTCACCGAACCAGCCCCGCCCCCGGATCCAGTCGAGCACCGCCTTGACGTCGACCGTCCCCGACGAGGCGTTCCCCTGCCGCAGGAACGAGAACACCTCGAAGGACCCGTTCATCCCCCGGTACACGTCCCACCCGTGCCCACCGACGGAGACACTGGTCTGGTAGGAGCCGATGGGCCCGACCGGCCCGGTCCGGTTGACCCACAACATGATCTCGTAGGCGTTGTTGTTGGCCCAGATGTCGTAGGTGCTCGCATAGGCGCCGCCGCCGGGAACCCGCGTACTGAAGCTGCTGGACAGTGAGTTCAGCGAACTGAGCTGCCGGTTCACGTAGCGGGTGGCGTTGGGGTAGGACTTGACCCCGCCGGTGTTGGGGTGGTTGGCGTGGCGAGACCCCGCCTATCCCCAACCAGGATGCAACCGACCGCGAACACCGCCAGCATCCGGATGTCCCAACTCGTCAAGCACATCAGCGGCCCGCAACCACACCCCCCGGGCCTCGTCAACCTCCCCCACAGCCCCCAGGGAATCCCCAAGATGGGTCAGCGTGGTGGCCTCGAAATATCTCTCGCCCGACTCCCGCCACAGTTCCAAGGCCTTTCCGAAGCACCGAACGGCTTCCCCGTACTCCCCCAGATGATGATGCGCGAACCCGACACTGTCCCAGGCATGGGCCTGCCAGTACACATTTCCGGAAGCCTGCTGCAGCCCCAGTGCGCGCCGACAGTTGACCAACGCGCTCGCATGGTCCCCCAACTGGATCTGGTACCACCCGATGTTGTTCAGCGCGTTCGCCTGCCCTGACACAAGCCCAGCCACCGAGAACCTCTCGAACGCCCCCTGGGCGAACCCCAACGCCTCCGCGTACTCGCCCTGCTGCTCGGCCAGAATCCCCAGGTTCAGCACCGTCCGGGCGGCCCCCACCTGGTCTCCCAGCTCGTCGTACAACGCCAGCGCCACCCGCAGGTGCTCCCCCGCCTCCGGATACTGCTTGCGCCGCAGGCACGCCACCGCCCAGTTCCGGCGCGCCCGCGCCTGGGCGTCCCGGTGCCCCAACCGCACCCCGGCCGCCACCGCGATCTCCTGAACCCGCCCCTGTTCGGCCCACGCCCCGATCCGGTCGAGGTAGGTCGTCATCGACCAGGCGAGCTGCCAGGCGTGCGTGTCGAACCCGCCGGCCGCCAGTTCGATCCCGTCGAGCAGCACCTGGTGTTCGGCGCTGAGCCACGCCCAGGCCTGCTCCCGCCCCCCGAACGACGGCACCGACACCCCCTCGGCGATGGGCGGCAGGGTGATGGCGTCCCGGTGGGGGTAGAGGACCAGGTCCGCGTGGTGCACGGCCTGCAGGTAATGGTCGAGCATCCGGCCAAGGGCGGCGTCGCGGTCGACGGATTCCTCCCCCAACTCCGCGGCATAGGCCCGGAGCAGGTCGTGCATGACGAACCGCCCGGGGGACGGTTCGGACACGAGATTCGCGTGGGACAGCACCGCCAACTGTCGTTGTGTTTCGGCCAGGGTCTGACCGGACAGGCTGGCGGCGGCGTGCACACCGAAACCGCCGCCGGGATGTAGTCCGAGAAGACGAAAGAGTCGCGCCGGTCCGGCGTCCAGTTTTCGACATGACCAGGAGAACACGAATCGCAGATCCATCGCCGGGTCGGCTCCGGCGAAACCGTCCAGCCGGGCGTTGTCGAGTTCCTCGGCCAGATGTTCCAGCGGAAAGGCCGGAAAGGTCTGGGCTCTGGCGGCCACGACGGCCAGTGCCAGGGGAAGACCGGCTGAGGCGCTGACGATCCGTGCTACCGCGTCCGGTTCCTGGGCGACCCGACGGGTTCCCAGCCGCAGTGACAGCAGGTCCCACGCCTCCGGCCCGGACAGCAGGTCCAGGGCGATCGGACGGGCCCCTTCGACCGCCACCAACCCCGTGAGGCGCTGGCGGCTGGTGACGAGAACGAGACAACCGGGCGAGCCGGGCAGCAACGGCCGAACCTGGTCGGCGTCCCGCGCGTTGTCCAACAGAACCAGGATCCGGCGGCCGATCAACAGGCTGCGGTAGAGACCAGTCTGGGCCGCGAGTCCGGTGGGGATGCGCTCGACCGGAACACCGAGTGTCTCCAGGAACCCGCGCAGCGCGTCGACGGGATCGACCTGGGCGGGCACCGAGTCGAAACCCCGAAGGTTCACGTAGAGCTGCCCGTCCGGGAACTGGTCGGCGACCCGGTGGGCCCAGTGAACGGCGAAGGTCGTCTTCCCCACGCCGGCGGTGCCGCTCACGGCGGCGATGACGATCCCGGTGGCGGTCCCCGTGGTGATCAGGTCGGTGAGCCCGGCCAGCTGCTCCAGCCGGCCGGCGAAATGTGGTGTGGGCGCGGGAAGTTGGTGCGGCACGACCCCCGTGTCCGGGTCCTGGTGGCGGGTGCTTGCCTGCCGGCGGCGAACCTCGTTCTGGGCGGCGACGGTGAGTCGGTCGGTGGTGCGTTGGGCGTCGATGGACGACAGCAGCTCCCAGTGGGCGGTGTCCCACCGGGCCAGGTCGGCCAGGTCGTCGGGGACCGGGTGGCCGGTGTGTTCGGCGTGGGCAAGGCACGCGCGGACGAACGCGACGACGAAGTCCCACTCGGGCAACGACTTCGCGTTGAGTTTGTCGCTGACGGTGGATCGGGCCAGCGGCTGGCCGATCGTCGCCGAGGTCGAGGTGATCTGGTTGAGCGACGGCGCCCCCGCGCACCCGCGCAACCGGTGGAGTTCGCCGACGAACGCGTCCAGCGCCCGCCGGGAGTCCTGCGTCATGCGGTACCCCCTGCTGTCCGGGTTCCGGAAGGCGCCGGACAGCCATGTGGCATTCCTAGCATGGCCGCATGATTTCCAGGAACAGCACGGCTTCCAGCCGGCGTGACCTGCTTCGGGGGATGGTCGCGTGCGGTGTGGCAACGGCACTGCCGGTCGGGTTGGCCTCGACGGCCTCAGCGGCGGTGTCCTCGGAGAAAATGACTTCGGAGAAGGGGGCGGCGGCCGCGGTGCCGTCACTGGCCGGTTTTCATCTCGGTGGTGACGGTCGGCTGTACGCGGCGGGGCCGAGCACGCTCGGCCGGGCCGGTGCGGCGGTGATCGGGGCGCCGGGCGGTGGGGTGGCCACGGTACGCCGCTCCGACGGGCTCGTCGCGGTGTTCACGGTCGGCACCCACGGTGGTCTGGTCGCGGGGTTCACCAGCGCCGCCGGGTCGGGCCTGAGTTTCGTGTGGCACCCGCAGGGTGGGGTGGCGCCGCCGGGTGGCCGGATCGCGGCGGTGGAGGGGCTGACCGGCACGCACGTGTTCCTCACGGGCGTGAACGGCGCGGTCTACCACGCCATGTACTCGCGGTCGGGTGCGTTGGGGTTGCCGCTGGCGCCGGTGACGCCGACGGGTTCGGTGCCGCAGACGACGTCGCTGGCCGCGTTCGCGGTGGGTGACCGGTTCGGGGTGGTGTTCGTCGGCGGGGACCGGGCGGTGCGGGTCGCGGTGGGCCGGATCGGGTCGGGGCCGGCGGGGCCGATCCCGATCTGGACGACGACCGCGGCGACCCAGCCGAATGTGGCGCCGCTGGGGTCGCCGGTGGCGGCCGCGTCGGGGACCGGGGGTGCGGCGACGTTCTTCACCGGTGTCGACGGGCGGGTGTGGCGGATCCCGGTGGCCGGGGTGACGCCGCAGCAGCCGGTGGCGTTGTCCGGGCCGGGGACGGTGCCGGTGGGGGCGCAGCTGGCGGCGACGATGGCACCGACCGGTGAGTTCGTGGTGACCTACGCGGGCGCGGACGGGGCGATCCGGGCGGCGACCGACGCGTTCACCCCGCTGCCGGATCCGTGGGTGATCGCCCCGCCGGGCGCGCACGCCCCTGGCGGCCCGCTGGGGTTGACCTACGGCGGCGACGACTACCTCTACCTCGGCTGGTGTGGGCTCGACCGCTGGTTCTGGTTGATCTGGTGGTGGTTGCACCGCAGGTTCCCGCCGCCGCCTCCCCCACCTCCGGACCCGTATCACGACCTGTTCGGAATCCCGTCGGTGTTGCCCATGCGCACGAACTTCGCGGTGGGCGTGACGCTGACCCAACCCCAGTAAAGGAGACAGATCATGCGTTTTCGTGTTCTCGTTCCGCTGGTTGTCGCCGTCGCCGGACTGACCGTCGCGGGTGCGCCGGCGCAGGCCGAGGAGGGCTCCGCGCCGGGTGGCGCCGTGGAGGGCAAGGTCAGTCACTGCATCGGGAACGTGACGACCCCGAAGGCCGAGGTGCGGTGTTTCGACAGCTTCACCGAGGCGATCTCGACGGCGACCGGCGGGCGGGTCGCCGACGCCCCCGCCGACGCGGGGAAGGCGGCCACGAACAAGGCTTTCGAGGCCGAGCTGAGATCGTTGTCGAAGGCGGCCGCCGAGCCGGGTGTCCAGGTGCAGAACGTCCTGGAGATCGACTACGACTACCACTTCTTCGGCACCGACACGTTCACCTGGTGGGTGGAGAACGACAGCTGCTGGGGCAACCCGATCGGCGCGGTCAAGTGGCAGGTGTGGAACCTGGACGACTACGGCTGGAACGACCGGATCAACGCCTACGGCAACCACAACTTCTGCTACTCGGCGCATTTCGAGCACGCCGGCTTCCAGGGATTGGCGATGGGCTGGGACACCGGTAGCGGTGGAATGGGCTCGCTGGACGGAGAGGCCAGCTCGATCCAGTGGTCCTGATTCGTTGACGTCGGCCTGCGGTGGCCTTGTGCGGTGGCCTTCGGGCCGCCGCACAAGGCTTTTCTGATCGAAGCGGCGATGCCGTCGGGTGTGGCCGGTTACTGTCTTTCGGCATGCGGTTCGTCACGACTGTGGGGATCATTCCCGGCCTGATCGCGTACGCGTTCGTCGACGACGCCGTCACGGCGGCGATCCTGATCTGGGTGAGCGCGGCGGCCACACTCAGTGGCGCGTTCGCCGACCAGAACGAGATCATGCCGCGGCTGCGCAGCTCGTCCTGGTACTACCAGGACGAGAACGGCATGGACACCGAACTGCGGCCCGACGCGGTGTCGCTGTTCCGGGGGGCGTGGGTGGTCGCGGCGGTGCTGCTCGGCATCCTCGGCTATGTCGAGGTGGCGTGAACGCCCGTCGGGCGGGAGGTGCGGGCACCCCCAGCGCCCGCAACCCCACCGCCGAGCTGCCCTGGGGCAAGGATGGTGGTGGGGCGTGGTTGGGACGTGGTCAAAACGTCGCTGTCGCGCTGTGTCGTTGATCAGTTCCGTTGGGTCAGTGCCCGGTGGAGGGCGTGGGGGGTGAGTGGGGTGGCGGTGATCCGGTCGGCGATCTCCGGGAGGGCGGCGGCGACGGCGTTGCCGATGGCGGCCGGGGAGCTGATGGTGCCGGATTCGCCGACTCCTTTGGTGCCGCCGGGGGTCAGTGACGGTGTCCGCTGGTGGACGATGGTGATGTCGGGGGCTTCGCGGGCGGTGGGCAGGTCGTAGCCGGCGGCGGGTTGGCCTTCGGGGGTGTAGACGACCTGTTCGTAGAGGGCCATGCCGATGCCCTGGACGACCGCGCCGCGGATCTGGCCCTCGACGATCGCCGGGTTGACCAGGACACCGGCGTCGTTGACGACCCAGTAGCCCTCGATCTCGACGTCGCCGGTGTCGGGGTCGACGGCGACCGCGGCGGCGTGGGCGGCCGAGGAGTACAGGTAGGCGGGCGGGTCGTAGGTGGCCTGTTCCTCCAGGCCGGGGGTGGTGCCCTCGGGCAGGTCCCAGCCGCGCCAGGCGGCGGCGGCGAGGTCGGCGAGGCTGACCTCGGCGCCGGGCACGCCGTGCACGCGCACGACGCCGTCGGTGATCTCCAGGTCGGCGGTGGCGACCTCGAGGCGGTGGGCGGCGATGGTGAGCAGTTTGTCGCGCAGGGCGGTCGCGGCGTGGATGAGGGCGCCGCCGCCGACGGGCAGGGAGCGGCTGGCGATGGAGCCGATGGGTGAGTAGGGGGTGCTGGCGGTGTCGCCGAGGACGACCCGCACCTGGTCGAGGGGGACGCCGAGTTCGTCGGCGGCCAGTTGCGCGAGGGTGGTCTCCAGGCCCTGTCCCATCCCGGCGAGTCCGGTGTGGACGATGACGGAGGCGTCGGGTTCCATGCGGACGACGGCTTTCTCGAAGCCTCCGGTGCCCAGCCCTTCGGCTTTCATGGCCATGGAGGGGCCCATGCCGGTCATCTCGACGTGGCAGGCGTACCCGGTGCCGCGCCGCCGGCCGTCGACCCGGCTGTCGCTCTGGCTGGTGACCTGGCTGGTGACCTGGTCGCGCAGGGTGCGCAGGCCGGTGGCGTAGTCGCCGGTGTCGTACTCGGGTCCCATGGCCGTGCGGTAGGGCAGGTCGTGGGGGTCGAGCATGTTGCGCAGCCGCAGGTCGACGGGGTCGATGCCGAGGCGGCGGGCGGCCTCGTCGATGAGCCGTTCGCGGGTCCAGGTGATTTCCGGTTGGCCGTAGCCGCGGTAGGAGCCGGTGGGGGCGGTGGTGGTGACGACCGCGCGGACCCGCGCGCCGACGGCGTCGAACCGGTAGGGGCCGGTGGCCATCATCGCCGACACGGCCAGCGGCCCGGCGCCGACGTTGGAGGGGTGGGCGCCGAGGTCGCCGATGATGTCGCAGTACAGGGCGACGAACCGGCCGTCGCGGTCGAGGGTGAGGCGGCCGTGGTGGGCTGCGTCGCGGGCGTGCAGGGTGGCGGCCAGGTGGTCGCCGGGGGCCTCGTCCCAGCGGACCGGGCGCCGCAGCCGCAGCGCGGCGAGGCAGACCAGGACGTCGTCGGGGTAAGCGTGTTCCTTGGCGCCGAACCCGCCGCCGACGTCGCAGCCCACGACCCGCACCGCGCTCACGGCCAGTCCCAGCGCCGCCGCCAGTTGGTCTCGGACGGCGTGCGGTGCCTGGGAGGCGGTCCGCACGGTGAGGGTCTGGCCGTCGTAGTCGGCCACGACGCCGCGCGGTTCGATAGGCCGGGGTGCGACCCGCGCGAGCCGAAACGTCAGGTCGACGACGTGTTCGGCGTCGGCGGTGGCCGCGTCGGCGTCCCCCAGGGGGAAGTCGATCCCCACGTTGGTGCCCCAGTCGGGGTACAGCAGCGGGGCGTCGGTGTCCATCGCCGCTTCCACCCCGACCACCGGCCGCAACGGCTCGATGTTCACCCCGACCAGCGCCCCGGCGTCGTTCGCGGCGGCGGCGGTCTCGGCGACCACCACGGCCACCGGCTGCCCGACGTAACGCACGGTGTCGTCCAACGCCCGATAGTGGGTCGGCCGGTCGGGTCCGAGTCCGGAGCACGGCAGTTCGACCGTGCGCGCGTGCTCGACGGTGATGATGTCCAGCACCGCGTCCAGGGCCCGCGCGTCGTCGAGGTCGTAGCCGACGATCCGCCCGTGCGCGACGGTGCTGCGCACCACCACGGCGTGCGCGGCGTCGGCGACGCGGGTTCCCCCGACGAACCGCCCCCGCCCGGCGATCAGCCGCGCGTCCTCCCGCCGCGGGGCCGGCGCCCCGACGTACCTGCGTTTCCCGGTCGACATGTTCTCGGTCGGCATCAGCGTTTCCACCCCACGTCCGTCGGGATCGTCCACCTCCAGTAGACGCCGACAGACCCCTCGTTGGCGACTTCACGTCCGTGGGGTGTCCGTGCGGTGTCGCTGGTCGGTGGGTGAGAGGCCGTAGGCGGCGCGGAAGGCGCGGGTGAACACCGAATGCCGGGAGAAGCCCCACCGTTGGGCGATGGCATGCACGGGCAGGGTGTGGTCGGTGAGGTCGTGGCGGGCGCGTTCGAGGCGTTGGCGGCGGACCCAGGCCATGACCGACAGGCCGTCGAGGTCGAACAGGTGGTGCAGGTGGCGCAGCGAGATGTGGTGGGCGGCGGCGATGGTGGCGGGGTCGAGGTCGGGGTCGCGCAGGTGCTGTTCGATGAAGGCCCGCACGCGCAGGGTCAGGACGCGGCGGGTGTCGGCGGGTGGGGGCTGGTCGGTGTCGAGGGTGTGGGCGATCAGCGCCGACACCAGGTCGGTGGCCACCGCGCCCAGGCGGGGGCCTTCGGCGGCGCGGCAGGTGCCGGACTCGCGGGCCAGGCGGGTGAGGTAGCCGGCGAGCAGCGCGCCGATGCCGGTGCGCCCGGACAGGGGGTGTCCGATGAGCTGGTCGGCCTTGTCCCGGGGCAGCAGGGCGGCGGGGAGGTCGAGGGACAGTTTCGCGAACGCGCGTTGGCCGCCGTCGACGTGGACGGTGTGCGGGTGTGAGGAGCTGCGCAGGACGAGGTCGTAGCGTCGGTAGGTGAACTCGCCGTCGCCGCTGGACAGGTGTGCGGTGCCGTGCAGGACGAGGGTGAGGTTGTAGCTGTCGGGGTCGGATTCCCGGATGAGGGCCGGTGTTCTGCGCAGAACACCGGTCTGGAACAGTCCGTGGATGACGGCGATGTCACCGAGGCGCAGTTTGGTGATCCGGGCGCGGTAGTCGGGGTCGTGGACGCTGGCGACGGCGACCGGGGCGACGGTTGTTCTGTTCCATTCCCGCCAGCTGTCGAACCTGTCCTCGGTCGGTAACTCCTCGGATCGGAAAACTGGTTCCATCATGGGGGCTCCCGCGATATCCGGTGGTCGCGGGGCAGCCTCCCAGAACGCGGTTACCGAACGGCTAATCCACGGCTAATCGTGGCGAGGCGGCCGTGTTCGCCTCGCCACGACCAGGCCGTGGCGGCTAGTCGACCCCGGAGCAGTCGACCGGGCCGTCCACGTTGTAGTTGCGCACCTGCACGACGGTGCGCGGGCCGATCTGCGAGCCGTCCAGCGTCTGGTAGACGCCGAGGCTGAAGCAGTGTTTCTCGGCCATGTTCCAGGGTTGGCCGTCGCTGGCGTCCTTCGAGTTGCAGCTGTTGCCGCTGCCGTTGCCGTCGGACAGGTAGTACTCGTGGACGTCGGGGTCCTTGGTCTGGTTCCAGACCGACACCCGCACCCCGAGGTCGTTGGCGTACACGTCGCACACGGTCATGCGGTCACCGTCGGGGTAGAAATCCGCGTAGCCGACACCGCAGCCGGCTGGCACGCACACCCGTATTCCGGCGGCGTTGGGCGTCACCGACACCAGTGCGGACCGCGCGGCGGTTTCCGCCGGTGCACTGGTTTCCGCCTGGGCGGGGGACATCATGGACAGGGAGAAAGCGGACGCCAGTAACGTGAGTATCAGCGCGATTCTTTTCATGTTTTCCTCTCATGCCGTGCCGTACCGCGAGTCTGCCGGGATGTTCACGGTGCCGCCTTGACACCGGACGCACGTTTCCTTGACATTCCGTCCGCCGCGCCGACACCTGCCCTGACCTGGGGCCATAGCTCATGAGCGGGGAAAACTCAACCTGTTCCCGGGCCGCGGCAGGACGCATGATGATCGGATCTGTCGCCGTCACGTAGGAGGGCTCTGTATGTCGGCCATGTCTCGACGCACCGTCATGTCCACCGGTGCCGCACTGGCTGGTGGGGTGATGACCGGCGGGTTGGCGGCCGGCACCGCCCAGGCCGCGCCGCCGCCCGGCGGGCGGGCCAGGGCGCGTGAGCTGGGGGTGGCGCCCGGTGACCTGCCCACCGGTGACCACAACGCCATCACCGACGTGGCGGGGGTGCGGGTCGGGCAGGTGACGCTGGTCGAGGGCGACCGGGTGCGGACCGGGGTCACCGCGATCGTGCCCCACCCGGACAACGTGTTCCAGGACAAGGTCGCCGGCGGGGTGTTCATCGGCAACGCCTTCGGCAAGCTGGCCGGGTCGACGCAGGTCAGCGAGCTGGGCACGATCGAGGCGCCGATCGTGCTGACCAACACGCTCAGCGTGGCACGCGGGGTGGACGGGACGGTCGCGTGGACGTTGGCGCAGGCCGGCAACGGGTCGGTGCAGTCGGTCAACGCCGTGGTCGGGGAGACCAACGACGGCGCGCTCAACGACATCCGCGGCCGGCACGTCACCGAGGACCACGTGATCGCCGCGATCGAGGCGGCGCGGGGCGGCGTGGTGGCGGAGGGTTCGGTCGGCGCGGGCACCGGCACGACCTGTTTCGGCTGGAAGGGCGGCATCGGGACCTCGTCGCGGGTGGTCGGCGACTTCACCGTCGGGGTGCTCGTGCAGACGAACTACGGCGGCTCGTTACGGGTCGACGGGGTGCCGGTCGGTGAGGAGCTGTCGCCGCCGTCGATGGCCGACACCTCCGGTGACGGGTCGTGCATGCTCGTCGTCGCCACCGACGCGCCGCTGACCTCCCGCAACCTGGAGCGCCTTGCCGCGCGGGCGGTGTTCGCGATGGCCCGGACCGGGTCGTCCTACAGCAACGGCAGCGGCGACTTCGCGATCGCGTTCTCCACGTCCCCACACGTGCGGGAGGCGCCGGGGTCGGCGGTCCAGGACGCCAAGTACGTGCCCAACGCCGGAATGTCGGGGTTGTTCCTCGGTGCGCTGGACGCGACCGAGGAGGCCATCTACAACTCGATGTTCATGGCCACCACCGTCACCGGCAACGGCGGCACCACCCGGCACGCGATCCCGCTGGACCGGGTCCGCAAGCTCCTGCGCAAGTACGGCCGAGGCTGAGCCGGCTCAGCCGCCTCGGCCGGTGGTGTGGACGGCGACACCGTCGTCGGTGAGGAACACGGCGTACTGGTCGTTCATGCCGATCATCCGGCCGGGGAGGTCGTCGGACACGCGGGTGCCGTTGCGGCGAGTTGGGCGGCGAAGTGATCGTGGGCCGGGGTCAGGGTGTTCGCGGCGTCGCGCAGCACGTCGGCGTCGGCGGTGATGCTGACAACCAGTGTGGCCCGGTTGACAGACCGTTACCGGCGGCGGTTGTCCAGGGCGAAGGCGCCGGGTCCGATGACGGCGATGAGCAGGAACGTCCAGCAGAACAGCGCCGCCAGCTCGCCGTTGTTGCTGATGGGGAACAGCGCCTGCGGCTGGTGCACGGTGAAGTAGGCGAAGGCCATCGCGCCGGAGCACAGCAGGGCGGCGGGGCGGGTGAACAGGCCGAGTGCGATGGCGGTGCCGGCGACGAGTTCGATGATGTGGGCCCACCAGTTCGGCCAGGCGCCGACCGGGGTGGCGACCGTGCCGAACAGGCCGAAGACGCCTCCCAACCCGTGGCAGACGAACAGGAACGCGACGACGACGCGGGTGGCGCCGATGACCCGGTCCTGGAATCCGGGTGCGCCCGTGGCGGCGGCGATGGTGGCCCTGGCACGGTCGGTGATGGCCATCGGTGCTCTCCGTGGAGTAGTCGGTCGTGTACGGGGAGTTCCACCCTACGTGGTCCAGACCACTGGTCAATAGGTCTAGACCATATCGTTCGGGGAGGGGTGTTCCCGATATGGCACCCCGGGGCGGGTGTTCAATGGGGGCATGACCGATCCGCTGGCGCGACGACGCCGGGAGACGGTGGAGTTGGTGGCGGCGCTGACGCGGCGACTCGACAGCATCCTGGAGTCCGCCGCCTACACGACCAACGACGACGAGCACGACCCGGAAGGCGTGACCGTCGCCTTCGAGCGCGCCCAGGTCGCGGGACTGCTGGAGCAGGCACGAACCGAACTACGCGAACTGGACGCCGCCGAGCGGCGGCTGGCGGCCGGCACCTACGGACTGTGCGCACGCTGCGGCGACCCCATCGGCCAGGGACGCCTCGAAGCGCTGCCGGCGGCCACGACCTGCATTCGGTGCGCTCGCTGAGACCTTCACTGAGACGTTCGCCGGGACGTTACCCGCCGGGCCGGTGGTGTTCGACCGGCAAAGGTCGTATGTTTCCTCCGCTCTGATGGGCTCGTGACCCTTGCCGATCATGGAGGAAGCCATGCGCATGTCCCGTGTTGCCCGGGCGCTGACCATCGGGTTCGCGGTGTCCGCCGCCCTCACCGTCGCCCCGCCGGGCGCCACGGCCGAACGGGGACAGAACCCGAACACCGGACGCTGCTGCGACGTGGTGGTGACCGACCAGGCCCGCGACCAGATCACCGTGCTCGACACCCGCGGCGACTGGAACGACCCGCGCGCGGTCCGCTGGTCCTGGCGGCCGACCGCCGACCAGGGATTCGCCGACCTGCTCGACAACTGGGGCCTGCCCGACGAGGCGAAACTGCGCACCTACCGCCACCGGCGCTACCTGCTGACCACCGACTCCTACGGGCTGGCCGCGATGGTCCCCTACCCGTCGGGCACCGGCTCCTACTGGGCCGGCGACGTCGGCCGCTCGGCCAACCCCCACAGCATCGAGGTCCTGCCCGACGGCAACGTGGCCGTCGCGGCCAGCACCGGCGGCTGGGTGCGGGTCTACACCGCCTCACAGGGCCCCCGGTCCACCGACCACACCGAGTTCGCGTTCCCCGGGGCCCACGCGGTGTACTGGGACACCGGCCGCGCACTGCTGTGGACGGTCGGCGACCACGAGGTCGTCGGGCTGACCGTCGGGGGCACGGCGGCGGCGCCGACACTCACCCCCAGCGTGCGGCACGCGCTGCCCACCCCGTGGGGCCACGACCTGCAGCCGGTCGCCGGCCGTGACCGACTGTGGGTGAGCACCGGCAGCCGCGTCTACCAACTCGACCCGCGCACCGGCGTGTTCCACGACGACTACCGCGGCGCCGAGTCCATCGACGTCACAGGCATCAAATCGGTGACCACCAACCCCACCACGGGCCAGACACTGACCACCGCGCCGGAACCGGGAACGGGCTGCACCTGGTGCACGGCCACGGTCCGCCTGCACCTGCCCACCGACTCCCACACCCTGCCCGACGCGCAGATCTACAAGGCCCGCTGGTGGGTCGACCCCCGCTAGCGGCTCAGGCGACGGCGGTTCCCTCCACCTCGACGAGCAGGTCGGGAACCGCCAGCCGGGACACGCCCAGCATCGTCGTCGGCGGGGTCGCGCCGGCGGCACCCAGCCGGCCCGCCAGCACCCCGTAGTGCTCCAGCAGACCGTCGACGTCGGTGGCGTAGACGGTCAGGCGCACCAGGTTGGCCAGCGTCATACCGGCCTCGGCGAGAACCGACTCCAGGTTGTCCAGGCTCAACGCCAACTGCGCGGCCAGGTCACCGGCGTGGCGAGGCGTGCCGTCACCGGCCATCGCGCTCTGGCCGGCGCAGAACAGGGTTCGGGTGTGGCCGGCGACGACCTCACCCTGGTGGTAGCCCAGGGCCGCCGACCAGGCCCAGGGGTTGACCGGCGTGCGCTCGACCGTGCGTTGCATGTGTGCTCCGTTTCCGATGGGGCGCCCGTCGGCGCCGTCAGGAACCCACCTTTCCGGCAATACACGACATCCACTGTCAGGTATTCTGCGGCGGTGCGTGCCGACCGGTTGGTGTCGTTGGTGCTGCTGCTGCGCCAACGCGGACAACTCAGCGCCGCCGCACTCGCCCGCGAACTGGAGGTGTCCACGCGCACGGTGCTGCGCGACATCGAGGCACTGTCGGCCGCCGGGGTCCCCGTCTACGCCGAACGCGGCCGCCGAGGCGGTTTCGCGTTGCTGCCCGGTTTCCGCACCGAACTCACCGGGCTCAACCACGACGAGGCGCTGGCCCTGCTGGTCGCCGGCCTGGGCCGCGCCGAGCAGGTGCTCGGCCTCGGATCCGCGCTCGCCTCCGCCCTGCGCAAGGTCCTCGACGCGCTGCCCGACGACCACCGGGCGCTGGCCAGTGACGGCGCACGACGCCTGCTGGTCGACCCGGACACCGACCTGCTGTCCCACCCGCTGGTCACCGAGGACGTCCCGGACACCACGCTGGTCGCGGTGCGCCGCGCGGTGCTGACCGGGCGGCGGCTGCGCCTCCACTACGCGGCCACCGGCCAACCACCCCGCTGGCGCACGGTCGACCCGATCGGCCTGGTGACCGTGCGCGACCGCGCCTACCTGCTGGCCATCCGCGACGGCCAGGACCGCACCTACCGACTCTCCCGCATCGCGGAGGTCACCGAACTCGCCGAGCCCGCGCGGCGACCCGACCACGTCGACCTGGACCGGCTGTGGCGGGAGCGGTGCGCGCGGTTCCTCGCCGGCAGCGACCAACTCACGGTGGTGGCGCGGGTGAGCCCGTGGCGGCGGGAGGCGTTGGTGGACACGGCACTGGCCGTGCGCGCCGAGAAACCCGCCCCGGACACTGCCCCGGACACTGAGGACTGGACGCGGGTGGAGGTCACCTTCCAGGACGCGCGGCACGCCGAGTGGGCGCTGTGGCAGGCCGGCACGGGCGCGGAGGTCCTGGCGCCGGAATCGTTGCGCACCACGCTGCGTGAGCGGGCCGAGGCGTTCGCCGCCCGCTACTCGACGCCGTCCTGACGCCGTCCTGACACCGACGCCGCCGCAGGTGGGACCGACAGTGGGTGCGGCCCCCGGAACAGCCACCCGGTCGGCGTAATTGACGTAATGCGAGACCAATCCTGCGGAATTCACTCTTTCCGGTGATCGCGAAATTCGTCGTAGGCGCCCCGGTCGACGTCTGGCATAGTACAAGCGCATTTACCGACACAACGGTGTGCGAAATCCGGAGAAACAATAGCGAAAGGCCGGAAATACCATGCGCGCGGAAGCGACCAACCGGGTCCACCTCGTCTTCACCCTGTTCGACGCCGACGGCTCCGGCCAACTCGGCGCCAACGACTTCGACCTCATGGCCCACCGCGTCATCGACGCCGCCGACACCTCCAGCGACGCCGCCAAGGAAGCCATGCTCGCCGCGTTCCGCCGCTACTGGACCACCCTCGCCGCCGAACTCGACACCAACGGCGACAACATGATCACCCTCGAAGAATTCTCGGCGTGCGTACTCTCCCCCGAACGCTTCGACGACACCATCGAGGACTTCGCACTCTCCCTCGCCGCCCTCGGCGACCCCGACGGCGACGGCCTCATCGAACGCCCCGTGTTCATCGCCCTCATGCTCGCCATCGGATTCGACCGCGCCAACATCGAAGCACTGTTCGACGCGTTCGAACCCAACGACGACGACGAGATCACCGTCACCACCTGGGTCCAGGGAATCAAGGACTACTACCGCCCCGACAAGGCCGGCATCGCCGGCGACCACCTCGTCGGACAACCCGGGGCCTGACCAGATGGCCAACACCGTCACAGTGGGGCTCGCGATCGGCCACGGCACCGGACCCGAACTGGCCGCCGTGTTCGACCGCGTCCTCACCCACCTCGGCGACACCCACGGCGTCACCTTCCACATCGTGCGCTCGCCCAGGACCTACCACACCTACCGGTCCTTACGCCACGCCGGCCTCGACCAGATCCGCGCCACCACCCGCGACGACGCCGACCACTACGAACAGTACTGCCGCGAACTGGCCGACCGCAGCGTCACAGCGGTGTTCCGCACCGCCATCAACGCCCAATCCCTCTACCTGGTCCGCCAACGACTCCGCGCGGTCAAAACCGACCTGCTCACCACCCACGACACCACCCTGCTGCTGATCCGCGACGAGGCCCAGGGCTTCTACACCGGCCACAACAGCCACGCCCCCGGCGAAATCACCCGCACCATGCGCTTCAGCCGCGACACCACCGAACAGGTCATCGGCTACGCCCTCGCCCGCGCCCACCGGGAATGGCCCGACACCGGACCCCACCAGATCCTCATGGCCTACAAGTTCCACCTGCTCGACGGCGCCCTCGACGACTGGGTCACCGACCTCACCCGCCGCACCGGCACCCCGATCCGCCTGTGCCAACCCGACACCGTCAACCGCGACCTGATCGAACACGGCCTGCCCGGCCGCACCCTACTCATCGCCGGCAACGAATGGGCCGACATCATGCACGTCGTGCTCCTCGACCGCTTCGGCGGCCAACGCCAGGAAAACCACCACACCGAAAACACCTACCTACACCCCGACGTCCTCGGCCTCATCGAATACCAAACCGTCCACGGCTCGGCCGACGACCTCACCGGCCACAACACCGTCAACCCCACCGCCACCGTGCGCGCCGCCGCCGCCATCGCCCAACACCACGGCGGCTGCGCCGGAGCCATCGACACCGTCGAACAAGCCCTCCACACCGCCCACAGCGACACCACCACCGCCACCACCACCGACCTCGTCGACACCCTCCTCGACCACCTCCACCCCCACACCACGTCGGCGGCCGGACGGTGACCGTCCAACCAGGAACCGTGCTGATCGTCGTCGACCTGCAGAACGACTTCTGCACCGCGACCCGCCACCAACACAACCCCGACACCCTGCACGCCGTCACCACCAACACCGCCCGCGCCATCGACACCGCCCGCACCCACGGCACCGAAGTCGTGTTCGTCCGATTCATCGGCGACCTCGAACACCAACCACCGAGCTGGCGACACCGCGACGCCACCCGAGGCCGCCCACCCAAGTGCCGCGAAGGAACCTGGGGCGCCCAGTTCCACACCGTCACCCCCGCCCCCGGCGAACGCGTCTTCACCAAGAAAGCCTGCTTCGACGCGTTCCTCCACACCGACCTGCACCACCACCTCACCCGCCGAGCCGCCCACCACCTCGTGTTCGCCGGCCTCTACACCGACGTCTGCGTCGACACCACCGCCCGCACCGCCTTCCAAAAGGGCTACCACATCACCATCCTCACCGACTGCACCACCGCCCTCCACCTCGCCGACGACGACATCCTGCGATTCCAACGCGCCCTCTACGGCGCCCGCACCACCACCCACGACCACCCCCACACCTGGACCCGGTTCACCCCCGACAACACGGAGCCACCATCACCGACACCCCACACGGCGTCGGCCTGACAGCCCTCCTCGTCGCCGCCGCCCGCGCCATCGAAACCCACCGCACCGACAGCCTCGCCCAGGACCACCACGCCGAACACTTCGTCCGCGCCGCCCACCCCTGCCGCACCTGGCCCCTCCACCCCCACGACATCCCCGGCGGCGACACCAACCCCCTGTGGGGACGCCTCGCCCGCTACTTCGGACTACGCACCCGCGTCCTGGACGACCACCTCCTCCACACCACCCACCACGGCGCCCGCCAGATCGTGCTCCTCGGCGCCGGCCTCGACACCCGCGCCTACCGCCTCCCCTGGCCACCCGACTGCCACGTCTACGAAATCGACCGCCCCGAAGTCCTCACCTTCAAACACCACGTCCTCGACCGCCTCCACCTCACCCCCCACACCACCCGCACCCCCATCAGCGCCGACCTGCGCACCGACTGGGCACCCGCCCTCACCGCCGCCGGATTCGACCCCACCACCCCCTGCGCCTGGCTCGCCGAAGGACTACTGCTCTACCTACCCAGCGCCCCCGAACGCCACCTCATCGACACCGTCGACCGACTCTCCGCCCCCGGCAGCACCCTCGCCTACGAAATCAAAACCGGCTGGGAACGCCCCGAAGTCCGCGCCAGCCCCGTCTACAGCGCCACCCTGCGCCAGACCGGCGTGGACCTGCTCGCCCTGTTCGACCGCGAACCCCGCCCCGACTCCGCCGCCGACCTCACCACCCGAGGCTGGACCACCACCACCCACACCCCCTACGACTTCACCCGCCACCACGGCCGGGGCCCCCTGCCCGAACCCCACGACGCCCTGGCCGCCAACCGCTGGATCTTCGCCACCAAACCCGCTCCCACCAGCGGCTAGCACAGTGGACAGTGCCATCATTCTGCGGCAACCCGCCGATCACGAGCCCAGGACACGGTAGCCACAGCCGTACTGAGGCGAAGCAGAAGGAATGACACAGTGAAGATCGTTTTCTTGGTGCTCGGGTTCCTGTTCCTGGGCGCAGCCTTCGCCTACAACTACGCCACCGAACCCGAGGCCCGGCTCGCCGGCGGCGTCGAGTGGCGCTGCGAACCACCGACCGAAACAGACAAGAACACCGAGTGCTACACCACCGGCAACGACGACACCTTCCTGCGACTGGACATCATCGAGGTCACCACCTCGGTCCTGCTCGGACTCACCGGCGTCGCCTGCATGGTCGCCGCGGCCGCCGTCGGCAACCGCCGCCCCACCGCGCCGGCCGCACCCACGGCACCCACCCAGCCCTACCCGCCCCAGCAGCAGTACCCCCAGCGACCCACCGCACCCGGACCCCACTGAGCACCCGCCGCCGTGGGTCCGCCCAACCCCACCCACGGCGGCGCCGGAACGCACCCCAACAACCCCCACCGAACATCGGGTGACCGCCGATCGCGCGATGGTGCACCGTCACCGGCCGTGCCTATGCTCGCCACGACGCTGTCATCCAAGGGGGAGGAACCGTCATGTCGCGCACCCTCGCGCACCTTCGACGCCTGATCGCCGTGCTGGCCATCGGTGTGCTCGGCACACTGTCCACCGGCGCCACCGCCCAGGCCGACACCCAACAACTGCGCTGGCAGGCCATCCTGAGCTTCCAAGACGGCGACGCCATCAACGTCTACGGCACCTACAACTCCGGCTGTGTCGCGCCGTGGAAGAACGGGCCGATGACGTCGTTGTTCTTCGTGGGCAACGAGTACGCCGACACGATCGAACTGTTCGACGACCGCGAGTGCACCAGCAAGATCTTCCAGGCCGGTTCCGGCGAGTGGAACGTCGGCAACAAACTCGTCATGGCCTACCAGGTCTACTGATCCGCGACGAGGTCTGGCTCCGGCCCGGAGCCTGACCTCTCCCGTCCTGGCTTCTTTGTCTGTGGTGTCAACCGGATCAGCTCGAGATCGAGCGATAATATCGGACATCTATATAGTTGTTAGTTAATAAAAATAGTGATCAGGGGAGTAGGTCCCATTCGACGATCAACGCCCGGGTGCCGTCGGTACGGACCGGGAGCTCACGTCCCGGGTGGACGGTCGCGGCGTGGTTGAACGGGACCCGGACGTAGCGGCGCACCGGCCGGCCGTCGATCACCAGGTCCAGGCGGGCCACCGCCTCCGCGCCGATCTGGCTGGACGTGCCACGCACCGCGAGGACCGTCGCGGTGCGCAGCGGTTCCCCCGCCGCGCGACGCAGCGCCGCCAGACTGCCGAACATCTGGCGCTGCACCACCGTCCACACCAGGCCCTGCGCCCCGAGGATCAGGCCCGCGCCCGCGACCACCGGAGTCGCCACGCCCCTGACCGGCGCGTCCAGCACCGCCAGACACGCCAGCGCCGCCGCCGCGAGCACCACCGCCATCAGCAGGAACACCTGGCCGATCCGGCCGAACGTCACCGTCACCGCGCTCAACTCCCGTCGCCGTCGCGGCCAGCGTCGCACCGGGCCAGGACCGGCGGGCAGCGGAAGGTTACGCCGTCAGACGACCTTCATCGTGGCTTCATCCCCGGTGGCCATGCTGCGCTCAGTCAGTGATCAGCGGTGCGCGGGAAGGGGAAACCGATGTCGGACGCGCGGATCGACGGCCGCCGCTGGGAACGGACGGTGCTGCGCACACCGTGGCTGACCGAGCACCACGACCTCGGCGCGGTCCTGGCCGCCGCGCTCGCCGACGTCGACACGCCCGGCCAGGAACACCGCGTGCTGGCCGTCGCGGAGAAGGCGGCGATCGTCACCAGCGGCCGGACGATCCCGGCGGACCGGGCCCGCTGGCTGGCCAGGGTCCTCGCCAACGCGGTACGCCCGGTCGGCGACTCCGAAGGCCTCTCGGTCCCGGCGAAGATGCAGTACGTCCTGGACGAGACCGGCTACCTGCGGGTGCTCTGGGCCGCCGCGGCGTCCGCGCTGACCCGCCCGCTGGGCGTGCCCGGCGTCTTCTACCGGATCGCCGGCACGGTGGCCCGCGACCTCGACGGCGCCCGCGGCGCCTACCCGGAAACCCTGCTGCCGCCGCTGTCCGAGGGCGAGGCGCAGCTACTGGCCCACCACCTCGCGGTGCGGCTGGGCCTGCCGGTCGCGGTCGTCGACGTCAACGACCGGGGTGGATCCGTGCGAGGCCGCTCACCCGGCTGCCCACCGGCCGCGACGCTGCTCGCCGTGCTGGCCGACAACCCGCTCGGGCACCGCCGCCAGTCCACCCCGGCCGTCCTGCTGCGCTCACCGGCGCACGGTGCCGAGCAGTAGCCGCAACGGTCCCGGCGCGGTCACCCGCACCACCGCCACATAGCTGACCAGCACGACCGCACCGACGACCGCGACCGCCACGACGTCCGGCACTCCCCCGGTCAGCCAGCGAGCCACCAGACCCGCGACCGCCGCCACCGACCCCGCCGCCGCGACACCGAGCAGTGGGCGGGTCAACGCGGGCAACGCGCCATGTCGGCGATGCAGGCCGACGACGGCCACGACCGCGCCGGCCACACCGGCGGCCACCGTCGCCCCGGCGATGCCGGCGACACCGAACCGGGGCGCCAGCAGCACATCACCGCCGACGTTGACCACGACCGCCACCAGCGCCGACCGCACGGCGATCCCGCCGTCGCCCACCGCGTACGCGGTGCGGGCACACACCTCCCGCACCGCCAGGGCCGGCAACCCGCAGGCCAGCACGGCGGTCACCGACGCGGTCATCGCCACCGCCCGGTCGTCGAACGCGCCACGGGCGAACACCAGCCGCACCACCGGCTGCGCGGTCAACACGACCACGACCACCACCGGCACCAGCACGGCGACCAGCGCCCCCGCGCCCCGCTCGACCAACCCACGCAGTTCGGCCAGCCGCCCGGGACGCGCCGCCAGCGCCAGCTTCGGGTACAGCGCCGCGAGGACCGTCGCGACCAACACCAGGTCCACCGTCGACACCAGCCGCGCCGCGAAGTTCACCGACGCGATCGCCCCGTCGGACACCGTCGACGCCACCGCCCGGTCCACCAGCGTGTTGACGGTCGACGCCGCGCTGCCCACCAGCAACGCCGGCACCAGCCGCACCACCTCGGCCAGGCCGGGATCACGCCACCGCAGCGACGGCAGCGGAAGCCGCCACCCGAACGCCGGCAGCTGGATCAGCAGCCGCACCGCCGAGCCCACCACGAAACCCCACGCCAGCGCGTGCGCCCCGAACACCGGGCCGGCCAACGCCGCCGAGGCGATCATCACCACGTTGAACCCGACCCCCTGCGACGCCGCCGGGGCGAAACGGCCCACCGCCTGACCGGCGCCGGCCAGCAGGTTCGTCGCGCTGACCAGCACGGTGGCGACCAGCACGACCCTGGTCAGGTCGACGGCCAGCGCCGTGGTCGCCGGGCCGAACCCGGGGGCCAGCACCGCCACCACCGCCGGCGCCCCCAGCCACATCGCGACCCCGCCCGCCGCCAGCACCACACACGACAGGCCCAGCGCCGCGCGGACCGTGACCAGCCCCTCGGCCCCGGCCCGCGCCACCACCGGCACCACCGCCTTGGCCAGCGCACCGGACACCAGCCCCAGCACCAGGTTCATCAGCCCCTGCGCCACCAGGAACGCGTCCATCGCCGGGCCGGCCCCGAACACGGCGGCGACCACCACGTCGCGTCCCAGTCCCAGCGCGGCGCCGGCCGCGGTCAACGCGGCGGTCAGCAACGCCGCCCCTCGCACACTCATCGGCCACGGACCCTAGCCAGACCCACCGGCCAGGCACCGAAGGTGAAGCGATCCTCATCCGGCTCTCATGCCGGCGTGTACGAGCACACCGCGTGCTCCTCGACGACCGCGTCGCCCTCCTCGTTGAGCCGCGACCGGGCGTCGACCCTGTCCACCCGCTTGCCGTCGACCAGGATCTCGCAGGCCAGGTCGGCGCCGGTGGTGTTCTTCCCCTCCTGGTAGGTGAACCTCGCGAACAGCCACAGCGTGCTCGACGAGTCGTAGGGCAGTTCCCGCGTCCACGGCAGCGGCACGGACTCGATCGGCAAGGCCTCGTCGTCGGCGGTGATCGCGATGTCGGCGCTGTCCCAGTCCTCACCGGTCACCCGTAACGTCACCTCACGCGGACCGGCCGGCTCGGCCGGGGTGTCCTGCGCCGAACACCCCGCGCACAGCAGGGCCGCGACGATCACTCCACGGAGTGCACGCATTCCGCCCCCTCCCCCGACAGCCGCGAATGCGCCTTCACCACACTTTTCCCGTCGACCAGGATCTCGCACGCGGCGATGGAGACGGACGCGACCAGGGCCACCCTGGTCCCCCGCTCCACCTCCCGTTCCTCCGACCACGGCGGCGTCACCTCCCGGGGCGCCGGCGGGACCGCCGTGGTGCCCAGCATGCTCCAGCTCACCGTCACCGTCCGGGTGTAGCTGGACACCTTCAACGTCACCGTCACCGGCCCCGTGTCGTCTTCGGCGGGCGCGTCGGCCGACGAACAGCCAACACACCCCACCAGCACCGCCACGGCCCCCAGTCCCGCGAGAAGCCTGCTCATACCAGCGCATCGTACGGACCGTGATCACCTCGGGGTCCTCGCCAGGTGCATTCCGGCTGACCGCCCGGTGCCACCTCCGGAGCCGTTCGCGGCACCGGGGGAAGACTGGGCGGGTGAAGGCGTTGCGGACGGCCGCGACCTCGACGGTCGGGCCCTACGGGGTGGTGGCCGAGTTGGGGCAGGGCGGCATGGGCCGGGTGCTGCTGGGCAGCGCACCGGACGGCCGGCTGGTCGCGGTGAAGCTGGTGCACGAGCCACTGGCCGACGACGACGGGTTCCGGGCGCGGTTCCGGCGCGAGGTGGCGGCGTCGAAAGCGGTGTCCGGCGCCTACACCGCCGCCGTCGTGGACGCCGACCCGGACGCGCCGACACCGTGGCTGGCGTCGGTGTTCGTCCCGGGACCGTCGCTGCACGAGGCACTCACCACGGTCGGTGCGCTGCCCGAGCCGGCGGTGCTGCGCCTGGCCGCCGGGCTCGCGTCGGCGTTGACCCACATCCACCGCGCGGGGCTGGTGCACCGCGACCTCAAACCCTCCAACGTGTTGCTCACCGACGACGGGCCCCGGGTGATCGACTTCGGGATCGTGCGGGCGGTCAGCGAGAGCGACGAGCTGACCCGCACGGGGTGGCTGGTGGGTTCACCGGCGTTCATGTCGCCCGAGCAGGCCGACGGCGGTGCGGTCGGACCGGCGGGCGACGTGTTCGCGCTGGGGTCGGTGGTGGTCGCGGCCGCGACCGGAGCCAGCCCGTTCGTGGGAGCCACGACCCTGCACACGCTGACCAACATCGTGCGCCACGACCCGCGACTGGCCGGTGTGCCCGACGCGGTGCGGCGGATCGTCGAACCCTGCCTGGCCAAGGACCCCGCCGACCGGCCGACGCCGGCCGCGGTGCTGGCGTCGATCGGGCAGATCGCGCCGGCCGTGCGGCCGTGGCCGCAGGACGTGCACCAGCTGATCGTGCGCCGCCAGGCCGAGGTCGGCGAGTTCCTCGAACCGGGACGCGACGCCACCGTGCTGGTCACCGGCCCTCCCCCGCGTTCGACCAGGGTCGAGGCCCGGGCGCGGCGCCCCCGGCGGTGGATCGCGGCCGCCGCGCTGGTCGTCGTGCTCGCGCTCGCCGGGGCCCTGGTCTGGTCGGTGTGGCCCTCGGAGCGGCCCGCACGGCCGGCACCGTCCCAGCAGGCACCGGTGATCGAGCGGATCGGCACCGACATGACCGGCACGTCCCCGGTGACGTCCCTGATGGTCAGCCCGGACGGCGCCGTGATCACCGCCCGGTTCGAGGACCGGACCGTGCAGTCGTGGGACTCGGCGACCCAGGACCAGATCGGACAGATCCTCGGCTCGTTCAGCGGCGACGGGGTCCGCCACGCCGTGTTCGCCCCCGACAACCGCACCCTGGTCACCGCCCGCGTGGAAGGCGAGGACGAGGACCAGCGGATCGTCGTGGAGCACTGGGACCTGACCACCGGCCGGCAACCGGTCGGACCGTTCAGCCCCGACCTCACCGGCGAGGACCGCTTCTACGGCAACGTCTGGCCGATGCTGAGCCCCGACGGCCGCGTCCTGGCCGTGAGCAGCGACTACGACCGGCAGATCCGGCTCTGGGACGTCAACGCCCGCCGATCGCTCGGTGGTGTCGAGGAGAGATCGGCCTGGGGATTCAGCCCCGACTCCCGCACGTTGATCACCAGCGGCCTGGCCGGTTGGGACGTGGCGACCCGGCGGAAGATCGCCGAAGGCATCTCCCTGCCGGACGACGAACAGCTCCGGAGCTACGTCTACACCGACGACGGCGCCACCCAGCTGACGGTCAGCCCCGACCGGTCCACCGACGCCGAGGACGCCGTGGTGCGCTGGTGGGACACGGCCAGCCGCAACCAGCTGCGGCAACCGCTCACCATCGCCACCAGCGCCGAGCGGATCGCGCTCAGCCCGGACGGCCGGCGCCTCGCCACGGTCGACGCGATGACCGGCGCGACGGTGTGGGACCTGGACACCGGGAACCGGATCGGCGAGAAGATTCCCGGTGTCACCGCCGTCGCCTTCACCCCCAACGGCATTCTGGTCACCGGGAACAACGACAACGCGATCCAGCTGTGGCGGCTCCCGGCCGGCTGAGGACCGTGTCGCCGTACGGTCTTTTCCCTGTCATCATGGGAAAGATGAGCTCGGCACGAGAAATCCCCGACCTCCTGTCCGCCGAATTCGCCGCCGACCCGTACCCGGTCTACCGCCCCTGCGCGAGGAACACCCGCTGCTGTGGCACGAAGCCACCCGAAGTTACGTGATCTCCCGGTACGAGGACGTGTCCCGCGCCTTCCGCGATCCGGTTTTCACCACGGAGAACTACGACTGGCAGATCGCCCCCGTGCACGGCCGGACAATTCTCCAGCTGAGCGGCCGGGAACACGCCGTCCGCCGCGCCCTCGTGGCCCCCGCGTTCCGCGGACACGAGCTGGAGACCAGGTTCCGCCCGGTGATCGAACGCAACGCGCGGGAACTGATCGACCGGTTCCGCGAGCGCGGAACGGCCGACCTGGTCACCGAGTTCGCCCGCCGGTTCCCGATCAACGTCATCGTGGACATGCTGGGTCTCGACCGGGACAACCACGACCGCTTCCAGAAGTGGTACACGGCGATGATCGCCTACCTCGGCAACCTCAGCCAGGACGAGGACGTCGCTGCCGCCGGCCTGCGGACCCGCGACGAACTCGCCGCCCACGTGATCCCCATCATCCGCCACCGCCGGGAGAACCTGGGCGAGGACCTGCTCTCCGCCCTGTGCCGCGCCGAGATCGACGGCACCCGCATGTCCGACGAGGAGATCAAGGCGTTCGTCAGCCTGCTGCTGGCCGCCGGGGGCGAAACCACCGACAAGGCTGTCGCCAGCCTGTTCCGCAACCTGCTGGACAACCCCGACCAGCTGGCGGCCGTGCGCGCCGACCGGACCCTGATCGACCGCGCGTTCGCCGAGACCCTGCGCCACAGCCCACCCGTCCACATGATCATGCGCCAGGTCGCCGAGGACGTCCCGGTCACCGGCGGCACCATCCCCGCCGGCAGCACCGTCATCTGCCTCATCGGTGCCGCCAACCGCGACCCCCACCAGTTCACCGACCCCGACACCTTCACCCTGTTCCGCGACGACCTCCCGACCGGCACCGCGTTCTCCGCCGCCGCCAACCACGTCGCCTTCGCCCTGGGCCGCCATTTCTGCGTCGGCGCCCTGCTCGCCAGAACCGAGATCGAGGTCGCGACGAACCAGCTCCTCGACGCCCTGCCCGACCTTCGGCTCGCCGAGGAATCCCCGGTCGACGAGGGCGTCTTCACCCGGGGCCCGGCGTCACTTCGGATCTCGTTCACCCCGGCCTGAGATATCCGTGATCCCTTCCTGGCTTTCTTTTGGGGTGCGCTGGACAGGACCACGTCAAGGCGATAATATCGGACAACTATATAGCTTATAGTTGATACAAGGAGGTTGGCGGGCATGGAGGGAGTCGATGAGGTGGGCCGACTGCTGTTCGGCCGTCCGTGTCGGCTGCGGGTGGCGTTGTGGATCCATGCCCGGGGCGGGCGGCGGTTCTACCAGTCGGAGCCGCCACCGGAGGTCATTCCGCAAAGTGCCGCCGGGACCGAGCTGCGGCGGTTCGTGCACCTCGGAATGTTGACCGAGCACCGCGAGAGCGGCAGCCGGCGGGTGTACTACGAGATCACGACCAGTCCGTTGTGGACGATCGTGATCGCGGCCGCGCGGGTGGTCCCGACCTGAGTCCTACCAGCGGTTGCGAGCTTCCTCCGCCCAGCCGGTCAGGCCGTCCAGCGACGTCGGGGTGTCGTTGTCGGTGAGGGCCCAGCCGGTGAAGTGGCCGAAGCACTGGTGGGTCTCGTTCGCGACGACGCCCAGGTTGGTCCTGGCCACCTTCTCGTGGAACGGGTGGAACTCGGCGTCCACCCGGTCACCGGTGATCCGCCACGGACGCGACCAGTCCGAGCGGTCGTAGGTCCACCGCAGGTCCTCGCCGACCTTGTGCAGGCGCCCGTCGACGAACAGGGCGTTCTCGGTGACGCCGGTGCCGTCGGTCCACTTGCCGCCCAGCTGGATCGCCCGCCCGGCGCCGGCACCGGCCGCCCAGTTCCAGGTGATCGCGTACGGCCACCGGCCACGGCCGTGGTCCAGGACGGCGAACGACTCCGGGCCGCCCAGCTCGTGCACCGAACCGTTCAGCGTCAGCGTGCCACGCACCGGCCGGCCGACGTCCTTGACCGTGTACTGGAACCGGCGCTCACTCCACGGCACCACCACGCCCAGCGACTCGTGGCCCGCCGGCAGCGGGACCTCCAGGTCCAGCCGGACCGGGCCGGACGCGGCATGCAGGGTCGTACCGTCGGGGCGTTGGGAGATCCGCACGGCCTGGGTCGCCGACCGTGCCGACACCTCGCCCTCACCGCTGCGCGGCGGGAACGCCGTCGCGCGGGCCAGCGGCACCACCGCGTCGACCGACGTCTCCCGGCCGGTGGCGCGCTCCAGGACGTAGAGGCCGTGCACCCCGGCGTAGTCCAACGAGGACACCACCAGGCCGACGATGTGCCCCGGTATGACGATCCCCCAGTACTCCCACCGCTTGGTCCGGCCCCAGCCGCGCAGGTTCGCGGTGTGCAGCGGCCGGCGCGTCCAGCCAACGGCCGCCGGGTTGAGCCGCCCGTCCGGCAGGCACAGGTCGACCGGAGCCGTCAGCTCCCTCTCGTGGGTCACCGGCGCAGAATAGGTCAACCGTGGCCGGCCTGGGAGGCGGCGGCGTGCGCGTCGAGCTGGTCGAGGGTCAGGTGGCGGCGCGGCGGACGGTCCAGGACGACCCGCCGGGCCAGGTTCCGGTGCTCGTCCACGTGCAGCAGTTCGCCGGGGCGCAGCTCGTGCCAGCCGGGGTCCCGGTCCATCCGCTCGGAGGCCACCACGACCGCCGGGTGGTCCGACAGCGCCCCGGACCGCACGTGGATGCGGCCCAGCCGACTGGTGTGCTCCAGGTTCCGGTCGCCGTCCGGACCACCGGCGGCACGCTGCAGGACGAACAGGTCGTGCGTGCCGGGGTAGCGCAGTGCCCACAGCTCCGACGGCGTGGTCACGATCAGGTTCATCGCGTACACCGGCAGGGTGTCGGCGACCCATCGCACCGCCGTGGTGATGCCGGCGGTGACGTCCCCGCCGTGCAGGTCCACGTTCTTGGTGATCAACGCGAAGAGCCGCTCCGAGTCGGTGTCGCCCGTCACCAGATCGCGGTAGTCGCCGAGCGCGGCCTCCAGCTTCGGCAGGTCCTCGATCACCCCGTTGTGGGCGAACAGCCGACCGTGCTGCTCGAACGGGTGAGTGTTGCGCGTGTCGAGGCCACCGGTGGACGCGTAGCGGATGTGCGCCACGAACGTCGCCGACTCGCGCTCCTTGGCCTCCGTGGCGAACCGCTCGTCCGCGTAGGCCGCCAGCGGCTGCTTGTCCACCTCGGGTGTGCCGTCCTCGTCGAACACCCCCAGCCCCGTCCCGTCCGGTTCGCGCCGGCTCTGCTCGGCCAGGCTGTTGGGCGCCTCCAGCAACCAGAACGTCGCCAGCACCCGCCTCGGTGACGCCGACATCCCGAACAGTCGACACATCAGCCCCGCTCCTTCCACCGTGCGGACCCCGCTCCCCCGGATTCCCGCCCGGAGCCGAGGTAACCGCCGGTGAGGTCACACCAACCGGTGATCCGCCCGACGTTCCGGGGCCGGCTCACGACTTGTGACCGTTCCGGTCAACCGGGTCGACGTGCCACGATCGGGTGATGGGCGGGCCGTCGCGGGTCCGCCCTACATCTGAAAACGGAGGGCGCACGTGTTTCCCACCCTGCAACTCACTCGCCCCGTCCGCGGCCTGATCATCCTGATCGCCGCGGTACTACTCGTCGGCGTGGCCGCCGTCGTCGGGGCGCCGACGGCCGGCGCGTTCCCGCCGGACGTCCCACCCAAGGCCCAGGTGCAGTCCGAGCTCAACGCGCTGCGCGTGGCCGGCGAGGGCTCGATGACCGGCTACTCCCGAGAGAAGTTCCCGCACTGGCACACCGTTTCCGGCAGCTGCAACACCCGGGAGACGGTCCTCAAGCGGGACGGCACGAACGTCAGCGTCGGCTCGGACTGCTACCCGACGTCGGGCAGTTGGTACAGCTACTTCGACGGCGTGACCAGGACGACCGCCTCGCAGATCAGCATCGACCACGTCGTGGCGCTGGCCGAGGCGTGGCGCTCCGGCGCCAGCGGCTGGACCACGGCCCGGCGCGAGGCGTTCGCCAACGACGTCACCGGCCCGCAGCTGATCGCGGTGACCACCGAGGTGAACAGCTCCAAGGGCGACCGTGACCCGTCGGCGTGGAAGCCGCCGAGGACCAGTTCGCACTGCGGCTACTCGAAGTTCTGGATCCACACCAAGTACCGGTGGGGACTGACGCTGCAGTCGGCGGAGAAGTCCGCCCTGCAGACCATGCTCAACACCTGCTCGTACTGATCCTCGGTCCGGGGCGGTGTCCCGCCGCCCCGGACCCGCCCCCCTGCGAGGTAGCAGTGAAGCGGTTACTCGTCCTGCCCGTGGTCGTCGCGTTGGCCGGTGGTCTGGCCGCCGCGCCGGCCGCCGCCCAGACCGTTCCCCCCGCCGCGGTGATCAACCGCGACTTCCCCGACCCCGAGATCCTCCAGGTCGACGGAACCTTCCACGCCTACTCCACCAGCTCCTCCCCCGGCCGCGTCCCGTACGCCACCGCGCCCGCCGCCACCGGCCCCTGGACGGTCAGGGGCGACGCGCTCCCGCAGAAGCCGTCGTGGGCGGGCAGCGGTGGTTTCTGGGCGCCGGACGTGTCCCGGCGCGCCGACGGCCGGTACCTCATGTACTTCACCGGTCCGAGCGCCGCCGCCGGGCGGATGTGCCTCGGGGCCGCGCTCGCCGACAGTCCCGCCGGGCCGTTCGTGCCGACCTCCGGCCAGCCGCTGGTGTGCAACGCCGGTGAGGGCGGCGACATCGACCCGTCGAGCTTCGTCGACACCAACGGCGCGCGGTACCTGCTGTACAAGAACGACGGCAACGCGATCGGACAGCCCACGATCATCTGGCTCCAGCCGACCGCCGCCGACGGCATCACGTTCACCGGCGCCCGCCGGGAGCTGCTGCGCAACAACCGCCCGGAGGACCAGGGCGTGATCGAGGCGCCGGTGCTGGTCCGCCGGGCCTCGCAGTACGTGCTGTTCTACTCGGCCGGGGTGTACACCACCGGCAACTACCACACCAGCTACGCCGTCTCCGGGGCGCTGAACGGGCCCTACACCCGCGCCTACCGGCCACTGATCACCACCACGACCCTCGACGGCGCCGTCAACGGACCCGGCGGCGCGGACGTCGTCGGCAACCGGATCTTCTTCCACGGCCACCTGGCCGCCGGCGGCCGGGGCATGTACACCGCCGCGCTCGGCTGGGCCAACGACTACCCCGTGGTCCGCGGCAGCCGGGTACGCTACGAGGTCGAACGCGGCACCCTCAACCACGCCTACGTCCGCTCCGGTGCGGCCGGGGCGTCCCAGGGCGCGGTCGCCGCCGGCATCGACTTCGCCGACAGCTGGGCCGACACGTCGGTGTTCGCCCCGGTCGCCGGCACCTACACCGTGCACATCGGCTACGCCGCCGGCTACGGCGAGGCCCAGCACACCCTCACCGTCAACGGCGGCGCCGCCCAGGTCGTCACCTACCCCGACCGGGGCTGGGACAACTGGACCCAGGTCGCCGCGCACGTCACCCTCAACGCCGGCTTCAACACCGTCCGCCTGCAGTTCCGCGGCCGCTGGGCGGAACTGGACTACCTGGAGGTGGCCTAGCGGTAGGACGTCGCTCGTGGCGCCGTTGCCACCGTGTGGGCCGGGGCGAGGTTCCACACCATACGCCGGGCCCGGGTCTCCCGCTCGGTGTTCTACGAGCCGTGGATGCGGATGCGGTGAAGGGGCCCTTCGTTGAGAAGGGCCCCTTCACCGCATTTCGAGACCTACGAGACCGGGGCTGTGAACTGGGTTGAGTACAGGCGGTGGTAGGCGCCGCGGCGGGACAGGAGCGCCTGGTGGGTGCCCTGTTCGACGATACGGCCGTTCTCCATGACCAGGATCAGGTCCGCGTCACGGATGGTGGACAGGCGGTGGGCGATCAGGAAGCTCGTCCTCGATGCCCGCAGTGCCTCGGTCGCCTTGCGTACCAGGGCTTCCGTTCTGGTGTCGACCGAGCTGGTGGCCTCGTCGAGGATCAGCAGGGCCGGGTTCGCCAGGAACGCTCGCGCGATGGTCAGCAGCTGCTTCTCGCCCGCGCTGATGGCGGTGTTGTCCTCGGTCAGCACCGTGTCGTAGCCGTGGGGCAACGTGCGTACGAAGCGGTCGACGCACGTCGCGCGGGCGGCGGCCTCGATCTCGGCGTAGGTGGCGTTCGGACGGCCGTAGGCGATGTTGTCGCGGATCGTGCTGCCGAACAACCAGGTGTCCTGCAGGACCATGCCGGTCTGGGCTCGCAGGTCCGCGCGGCGCATGGTGGTGATGTCGACGCCGTCCAGCGTGATCCGGCCGGACTCCGGCTCGTAGAACCGCATGATGAGGTTCACCAGCGTGGTCTTGCCCGCGCCGGTCGGACCCACGATCGCCACCGTCTGGCCCGGCTCGGCCACCAGCGACAGGTTCTCGATCAGGGGCTGGTCGGGGTCGTAGGAGAACGACACGCGTTCGAACTCGACCCTCCCCCGACGGACAGGGGCCGGTGGCACGACGTTCGCCGGGTCCGGTTCCTGCTCCTCGGCGTCCAGCAGCTCGAAGACGCGTTCCGCGGACGCGACACCGGACTGGATGACACCGGCCATCCCGGCCATCTGGGTCAACGGCTGGGTGAACTGCCGGGAGTACTGGATGAACGCCTGCACGTCGCCGAGGCTCATCGTGCCGGAGGCGATCCGCAGGCCGCCGAGGACGGCGAGGACGACGTAGCCGAGGTTCGACACCGCCTGGATCGCGGGCATGATCAGGCCGGAGAGGACCTGCGCGCCGAGCGTCGCCTTGTACACCTCCTCGTTGCGCAGCCGGAACTCGTCGACCGCCTCGGCCTGCCTGCCGTACACGCGGACGATCTGGTGCCCGCTCAACGACTCCTCGACGTGCGCGTTGAGCAGACCGGTGTGTCGCCACTGCGCGGAGTGCCGCTTCTGCGCCTTACCGCCGAACACCGCCGCGGCCACGCCGGACAGTGGCAGCGCCAGGACCGCGATCAGGGTGAGCAGCGGGGAGATCATCAGCATCATCACCAGGACACCGACGACGGTCAGTATCGAGGTGAGCAGCTGGCTGATCGTCTGCTGCAACGCGGTGGACACGTTGTCGATGTCGTTGGTGACGCGGGAGAGCAGGTCGCCGCGTGGCTGGTTGTCGGTGTGGCGCAACGGCAACCGGTGCAGCTTGTCCTCGACGTCGGAACGCATGCGGTACATCACCGGCTGCACCACGCGGTTGACCAGGCGTCCCTGCACGACGCCGAACAGCGCGGAGGCCAGGTACATGCCCAACGCCCAGGCGAGCACGGTCCCGAGCGCGCCGAACTCGACGCCGCCACCGGGCACGCCCTCGAACCGCTCGATCACACCGTTGAAGATGACGTCGGTCGCCTCGCCGAGCAGCAGCGGGACGGTCACCGAGAGAGCGACGCTGATCACGCCGAGTGCCAGGATGACCCACACCGTTCCCCGGTGCGGCGTCAGCAGGCCGACCAGGCGTCCCACCGTGGGACCGAACTGTTTGATCTTGGCGGCCGGGTCCGGCATGCCGGGCATGACCGGCTCCTGCTGGGGTTCCTCGTCGGCGGGCTTGCTCGTTACCGCGGTCATGCCGGCTCCGGGGTCAGCTGGGACTGGACGATCTCGCGATAGGTGGGACAGGTCGCGATGAGTTGGTCGTGGGTGCCGCGGCCGACGATCATGCCGCCCTCCAGGACGACGATCTGGTCGGCGTGCCGGATGCTCGACACCCGCTGCGCGACCACGATCACGGCGGCGCCCGCCGTCCACGGCCGCATGGCCGCACGCAGGGCGGCGTCGGTGCCGAGGTCGAGCGCGGAGAACGAGTCGTCGAACAGGTACACGTCCGGGCGGCGGACGAGGGCACGGGCGATGGTCAGCCGCTGCCGCTGTCCACCGGAGAGGTTGGCGCCGCCCTGCTCGATGAGGGCGGCCAGCCCACCGGGCATCGCCTCGACGAAGCCTCGTGCCTGGGCCACCTCCAGCGCCGCCCACAGCTCGGCGTCGGTCGCGTCGGGCCTGCCGTAGCGCAGGTTGGCCGCGACCGTGCTGTTGAACAGGTACGCCTGCTGCGGCACCAGACCGATGCGCCGCCACAGCGTGTCCTGGTCCTGCCCTCGGACGTCGACACCGCCCACGATCACCGCGCCGCCGGTGACGTCGAGCAGGCGGGGCACCAGCGAGAGCAGCGTGGTCTTGCCCGACCCTGTGCTGCCGACGATCGCCGTGGTGGTGCCGGGCGGCACCAGGAAGGACAGCCCGCGCAGCACCGGTCGCTCCGCACCGGGGTGGCGTAGTTCGACGTCGCGGAACTCGACGTAGGCCGGGCCGTGGGCGCGCAGGGGGTTCACCGGCGACCGCACGGATGATTCGGTGCCGAGGACCTCGGCGATCCGTTCGGCGCAGACCGCGGCGCGCGGGATCGCGGAGGAGACGAAGGTCGCCATCATGACCGCGATGAGGATCTGCAACAGGTAGCTCAGGAACGCGGTGAGCGCGCCGATCCGCATCTCGCCCTCGTCCACCCGGATGGCGCCGAACCACAGCACGGCGATGCTGGAGAGGTTGAGCACCAGCATGACGATCGGGAAGACGAGCGCCTGGAGCCTGCCGACCCGCAGTGCGGTGTCGGTGAGGGCACTGTTCGCGTGGGCGAACCGCCTGGTCTCCTCGGGCTCGCGGACGAACGCGCGGACCACGCGCATCCCGGACAGCTGCTCGCGCAGCACCCGGTTGACCTCGTCGAGCCGCTCCTGCATGTGCCGGAACTTGGGAACCAGGCGGATCATGACCACGCCCACCGCGACCGCGAGCACCGGCACGCAGACGGCGAGCAGCCACGACAGCCCCACGTCCTCCTGCAGGGCCATCACGACCCCCGCGACGCACGTGACCGGCGCCGCGACGAACATCGTGGCGAGCATGACCACCAGCTGCTGTACCTGCTGCACGTCGTTGGTGGTGCGGGTGATCAGCGAGGGCGCGCCGAAGTGGCCGATCTCGCGCGCCGAGAACGTACCGGACCTGGTGTACACCGCCTCCCGCAGGTCGCGGCCCAGCCCCAGGGCGGCCCGGGCGCCGAAGTACACCCCGCCCGCCGTGGCGAGCACCTGGACGACGGTGACGAGCAACATCCACCCGCCGGTGCTGACGATGTAGCCGGTGTCGCCCAGCGTCACGCCGAAGTCGATGATGTCGGCGTTGAGGCTCGGCAGGTACAGCGACGCGAGCACTCCGACCGTCTGACAGGCGACGAGCGCCGCCAGTTGGCCGCGGTAGGGACGTAGATAGGTGAACAGTAATTGCCTCAGCAACACACACCCCGAGTAATCGGCACCGCAGGTACGTACGCCACTCTCGGTGCACGGTGGTATTCCGGTGATTGTTTCCGACTTGTTCCGCGCTGGTTCCCGTCCGGATACACGGACGTCAGCGGGGTTACTTGATGAACTCGGGGGCAACCCTGGGTGGCCAGCAGCTGGCGTCGAGGATACCGAGCGAGTATGCCCGGGAAACCAGCGCCGGGCGATTGCCTGCCTTGAATTTCTTGAGCATGGTGCCGACGTGGTACTCGACGCCCTGGCGGCTCAGGAAGAGCTTGGAGGCGAGGTTGACCGTCGACATGCCCATCGCGACGCCCTTGAGGATGCGGGCGTCGAGCTCTGTCAGCTGCGTCCGCGACCCGGCGCGGACCGCCGGACCGGCACCGGCGTCCGCTTCCTCCTCCAGTTGGAGCATGACGACCACGCGCAGGTCGGAGTGGCTCTCCGCCTTGGTGGACACCGCGGTCAGCTGCGCGGGATTCGCCTGCTCACCGAAGCGGACGGCGTTCACCCGCTCCACCACGCGCTCCGTCCAGCCCGCGGCGAGCCGCATCAGCTGGCGACGCAGGTCGGACTGCGTGCGCAGCTGGAGGAAGTCGAACAGCTCCCTGCCCTTCAGTGACTGGCCCGACCCGGCCAGCTCGGAGAGGAAGGGCTCGTTGGCCTCCTGCACCCGTAGGTCGGCGTTCAGGCTCGCCATGCAGATACCGGACCGGTCGAACAGTGACCGGTACGCGTCCACGTACTCATGTGACCGAACAGCCCCGGACCCGCCAGACAAGTCGGCAACAACTGAATCCACGTACAACTAGATCGACCCCTTTACCGCCCTTTAGGGAAACCAACCTCAACAACCGAGCCGACCACATTCAAAAAATGTGTTCCCCACGACATCTGTTGCTGTGAGCGAGACTCTAGGAAGTGGCGCGGAAGCGTGTCAACGAAACCGGGACGGTCGCGGCAAACCCTGGGGTGCCCGGCTGGCAGGTTCGGTCCCGAACCCCCCGTGTTCGGTGCGGGTGCCCCGGCCCGCCGGGGTCCGTACCAAGGAAACCCCCAGATTATGGGACCGTACCGTACCGAACCTCCGAACCCGGGGTACGGAACCAGTGCTTCGGTCCGAAAGGGACGACAGGGGCATGGTTCCACCAACAACTATGCACCTCTGTGCTCTGGAACGCACGTGTCAACACACCGCGACGGAGCACAAGTACTCTCAGTCGCGGGGAGACGGACCCCCGAGCTTGCGCATCGCGGCAGGCAGGTCGGCGCGGCCGGCGAGGCCCAGCTTGCGGTAGACGTTCGTCAGGTGCACCTCGACGGTGCGGGAGGTCACGAACAGCTCCTCGGCGATCTCCCGGTTCGAGGCGCCGCCGACCGCCAGCTCGCTGACCCGCAACTCGCTACGCGTCAGTACGTCGGTGCGGGCGCCGGTGACCTGACGCATCCGGCCGCCGGCGGACACCAGCAGGGCGCGGGACTCGACCGCGGCGGCGGTCGCGCCACACAGGGTGGCGAGTTCGGCGGCCGTGCGCAGATGCTCCCGGGCGGGCTTCAGGTCCTCGCGCCGCAGCAGCTCGCGGCCGAGCAGGTACGCGACACGCTGCCGGTCGAGCAGCGCGGCGGAGGACTCCATGGCCGCGGCCGCGTCGCTGAGCAGGTCGATCCGCTCGGTGCCGTCGCACACCATGGCCCGGGCGGTCCGCGACAGGGCACGCGCCCGTGGCACGTCCCAGCGTGAGACCAGGTCCTCGCCGCACTCGACCAGCGGCATCGCGACCTGCGCGCGGCCGCGCTCGGCGAGCAGCAGCGTGGCTTCCGCCCACCACGGCAGGAAAAGGGGGTTGGTGACGCCGTCCTGTTCGAGGCCGCGTCCGCACTGCTGCAGCCGCTTGACGGCCGCGCCCCGGTCGCCGGTCGCGGCCAGCACCTTCGCCTCGACGAGCGTGCGGCTGTGCAGCTCGAACGGCGAGTCCGCCAGCTCGGGTCCGGTGACCGACTCCAGCACCGTCCGCGCCTCGTCGAGTTCACCCAGTGGGATCAACGCCTGCGCGAGCACCAGCAACGATGGCACCATCGAGGTGACCGGCCAGTTCTCCCCCTGGGCGAGCTCGATCGACAACCGGGCGTCGGCGACCGCGCCCGCGAGGTCACCGGCGCTGAGACGGACCTGTGCGCGCTGGCCGAGCAACCGGCACAGCGACCACAACGCGCCGTCGGCCGTGTTGCTGGCGACGACCACGTCCAGCGCGGCGAGCGCCTGCGGGCACTGGTCGGCGAGGGTGAACACGAACGACGCGGCCATCGTGGCCGGGGTGTCGTAGACCTCTGGTTCAAGGGGCAGCGCGGCACGGGCGAAGGCGACGGCCCGTTCCGGCTCGCTGCCCGCGATGGTCCGTTCGAGCGCGAACATCGACATCAGGTAGCGGTCGGCGGGGGTGTCCTCCCCCGGTTCCGGCACGGTGGCCAGCCGCTCGCGCACCGTGGCCAATGTGGACCGGTGGTTCGCACCGACGAACATCACGGTCGCCTCCAGCCGCTTGCACAGCTCGCTGTCGTAGGCGGCCGGCGCCCCGGCGAGGGGCTCCGATGCTTCGGCGGCGGGCGCGTCGGCCTCGCCCGCGATGGCCTCGTACAGCTCGTCGGTGGCCGACAGCAGCAGGTCGACGCCGGCGGCGGCGTCCTGGACGGCGACCAGGCAGTGGCCGAACTCGATGGCGAGTTCGGCGCGGGCCCGGAAGTCGGTGGTGAGATCGAGCGCCGCCCGCAGGTGGTCGACGGCCTCCTTGGGGTTGAACTTGACGAGGATGCCCGCGACCTGCTCGCGCAGCCCGACGTCGCCGGGGCTCTGGTTGATCAGCGGACTCAGGTGCCGCAACGCCACCTTGGGCGCGCCTCGGCTGCTGGCGTCCCGTGCCGCCTCGCGCAGCACGTTCTGCATCCACGGTTCCGGCGCGACACCGAGGGGCAGCAGTTGGCTCGCGACGACCTCGGCGGGCACGCCCGCGTCGTTGAGCAGGCGCGCGGCCCGGTCCCGCATCCAGCTGACCTCGTCGTCCGGTGCCGCCCGCAGCAGTGCGGCGCGGACGAGCTCGTGCCGGAAGTCGCTGCCGTTCTCGTCGAGGAAGTGGTGGTCTCGCAGGAACTCCAGGCTCTCCCGTACACCGCGCACCGGCACCCCGGACAGGGCGCAGACCAGGTCGATGTCGGTGCTCGCGAGCACGGCCACCGCGCGCACGACGTGGTGGACGTGCTGCGGCTGGCCGGCGAAGCTCGTCGCCACGAACTCCTCGATCACGCCCATGGCGACGTGGTGCAGCTTGCCGACGGCCTCGTCGTCCGGGGTGAGTCCCGCCTCGACCACGGCGGCCACCAGGTGGCCGAGCGAGCTGCGGTGACCACCGGTGATGAGCCTGCACACCTCGACGAACTCGGGCCCTGGTTCGGACCCGGTGCCGATCGCGACCATGGCACGGATGCCGTCGAGGTCGACCGGGCCGAGGGCGACCATCGTGCCGTAGTCCGCGCCGAGGTGGTCGCCCGCGACCCCGAGCACGGCCTCCGGCGCGGGGGTGCGGACGGTGGCGAGCACGATGAGCGGCTCGTTCCTGGCCCGGCGCAGGAGATAGTCGAGCAACCTCAGCGACTGCTCGTCGCACCACTGCAGGTCGTCGATGGCGAGCACGAACGGACCGGTCGCCATGACGTTGCCCGCCAGTTTGGACAGCCCGGACAGGACCGTGTACTCGGTGGTCGGCATGCGCGCGGTGACCGGCTCCGAGTTGGCGTCGCCCTGTGTTCCTCGCCCCACGCGACTGAACCGGCGTCCGGTGCGGTCGGCGACCGCCCACAGCGCCGGCCGGATGGTGTTGCCCCCGCTGTCGAGCAGCGGCGAGTTCTGGGCGCCGGGCCCGGTGAGGCCGAGCGCCTTGACGACGGCGCGGGCGAGCCAGAACGGCTGCTTGGCCGAGTCCTCGACGCACCGCACCCGCACGACGGTCGGCGCGCCCTCGCCGTCCTCGCGCAGGGTGGACAACGCCGAGTTCAGCACCGTGCTCTTGCCGGTGCCCAGGCCGCCACGGACCAGGATCAGGGCGCGGCCACGGGACGCGACCGCCTCCTCGACGCGCTCCCGTACCAGGCGGGTGGCGGACGTGTCCGCCACGGCCTCCGCCATTGATTCCGCGAACACAGCGACCTCCGCCCTGGCCACTCGTTGCTGATCGTCCGTGATCGACGAAAACTAACATGGGTGGTCCGTCGTCGGATCGCTGACGCCGAACCCGATCCCACCCGGACGATCAGCGTCCATTCGCCACACCAGGACGCGCCACGCCGCCGGCACGCACCGTCATCGCGGAGTAATCGTTTCCCCACCGTTGTCCGGAGATCCACCGAAACGGGGCGCGGCATTCAGGAGCTGACCACGAACGCGCCCTTCAACTCCGCACGCCCCGTGACGTCGAACTTCGCGTACACGTTGGTGAGATGCTTCTCCACCGCGCGCCTGGTCACCCCGAGCTCGTCGGCGATGGCCTGGTTGGTCAGCCCGTCCACGACCATCGCCATCACGCGTTCCTCGGTGACGGTGAGTGGCCGCCCCGGTTCCACCTGGCCGGCCGAACCACCGGACCCGTTCACCGGCTGTTCGACCAGACGTCTCGCCGTCGTCCGGTCGGTGAGGTCACGACCGCGGCGCAGGTGCTGCTCGGCCTCGGCGTCCCCGTCGGCCGCCAGCCTTCCGCCGAGCGAGAGGTGCGCGGTGGCCCGGATCAACGTGTTCTCCGAATCCTGGGTCACGTCCACCGCCGTACGCAGCAGGCGGATCCCCTCCTCGCCGGGGGTCAACGCGCCCCGCACGACGAGCGCGTGGCCGATGGCGGCGGGGCTCCCCCACGCCACGGCGAGCTCGTACTCCGCCTCGGCCAGCTCCACCGCGTCGTCGGTGTCGCCGAACCGGTGCAGTTCCCGTGCCGCGCAGCTGCGCCACGGCACGAGCGCGGGGTTGCGCCAGCCCGCGCGGTCCAGCTGCCGACCGGCGTCCAGCAACAGTTCGACCGCGTGCCGGTCGTTCTCGCCGCGCACCCGGGACGCGGCCACCATCCGCAGCATCGCCGAGATCGCCGGGTGATCGGTGCGGTGCCCGCTCAGTTCGAGGGTCCGCGCCGCCAACGGGTTCACGGCGAACGAACCGGGACCCACCGTCAGCTCCAGGGAGGTGAGCACACGCAGCATGCCGGCGGCCGAGACCGCGTCGAACCAGCCGTCCACCGCGGCCAGGCCCGTGGCGGCCACCGACAGTTCCTCTCCGCGACCCATACCGGCCAACACCAGGGTGCGGCAGGCCTCGACCACCGCCTGCGCGACCCGGTCGTGTTGGCGCACGGCGCTGGCCAACGCGTCCTCGAGCCACGTTCCTGCCTGCTCGGCCCTGTCGGCCAGCGACAGCGCGCACACCAGCAGCGGCCCGGTGCCGTGCTGCCCCGCCGTCGCCGGCTCCCGATCCATGACCTGCTGGCAGCGCCGGGCGACCTCGTTGGCCGACATCGCGCCCGCGACGGCCGTGAGCTCCAACGAGACCGCGAGGAGCTCACGGCCGCCCTGGGTCTCCAGCAGACGGTCGTGGTCGCCCTCGCGCAACCGCCGCACGGCGGCCTCGATCCGGGGGCCGCCGGAACAGTCGCCCATCATGGCCCTGGCTTCCAGCCGCAGAGCCAGTTCCCGCTCCGACCCGGTCAACTCCGATGGCGCGCCGAGTTGGTCGGCCACCCGGCGCAGCGCGCTCAGCACCGTCGGTGGGCTCATGGCGAACGAGGCGGGGGCGAGCCTCGCGAAGGCCGCGGCCTGGCCAGCGGCGCCGACCGACAGCGACACCGCCTCGAGCACGTGGCGGGTGGCCGCGGGCGCGTCGACCACCCGCTCCACCGCCGCCAACTCCAGCAACAGGTCGGCCCGGTCGACGCTCTCCGGCGCGGTGTCGAGCAACGCACGCCGCAGGTGGCGGGCGGCCGCCTCGACGTCGCCGCGACGCGCGGCCGACTCCGCCGCTTCCCGCAGCACGTCGACCGCCCACATCGCCTGCGGCGATGGCACCGCGAGCAGGTGCGCGGCGACCTCCTCCGCCGGCCTGCCCGCGGAGTGCAGCAGCGAGGCCGCGTTGACGTGCAGTCGTTCGGCCTGTGCGGGCGAGGTGAGCCGGTCGACCGCCTCGCGGACAACCGGGTGGGCGAACACCGGCATCGCCTTGGGCAGCAGGAAACCTTGCGCGGTAAGGGATCGCACGATCTCGGCGTAGCCGAGGGCGTCGAGGCCGGTGAGTCGCGAGAGCGTGTCCTGGTCGGCCGCCTGGCCCAGGCAGGACAGTGCGCGCAGCAGGACCATGGCCGGCTCCGGCTGGGCCCGCAGCCGTGCGGCCATCCGGTCCCGCAACAGCGCGGGCCGGCACGCGTGCACCCAGTCGACGGCCGAGTCGACCGGTTCCCCCTGCTCGGCGACCAGTTCGTCGAGTACGGCCCGCAGCACCATCGGGTTGCCGCGCGACACCTCGCCGCACGCCTGGACGAACCCGTCCGAGCCCGACTCGCCGAACCGCTGGCGGACGATCGCGCGCACCCCGGTGGCCGACAGCGGCCCCAGGCGCAGGAGCCTGCTCGCGCACGAGAGCAGCGCGCGCACCCCCTGGTTGTCGCCGTCCGGGCTGCCTTCGCGGACGGTCACCACCATCACCACGCCGGTGCCGGTGAGCCGGTTGGCCAGATAACCGAGGCAGCGCAACGACTCGGCGTCGGCCCACTGCACGTCGTCGACGAGCAGCAGCACCGGACGCGCCTCGCCGTGCACGGTCAGCACGTGACGCACGCCGTGCATCACCTGCTGCATGGCCGGATCGCGGGTGTCGATCGGCACGCCGAGGCAGTTCTCGGCGCTGAACAACGGTTTGGCGAACTCGGTGAGGCCGGCGTCGACCCTGGCGCGCGCGTCCTCGTCGAGTTCGGCGAGCACCGGCTCGCACAGCTGGCGGACGACACCGAGGGGGAACAACCGTTCCAGTGTGGAGCCGGTGGCGCCGAGCACCGCGGTGCCGGCTTCCGCCCGTGCGGCCACCGCGCCGAGCAACGCGGTCTTGCCGACCCCGATGGGTCCGCTGACCACGACGAGCGCACCGCCCCCGTTGTCGGCGGTGCGCACGAGGTCGTCGAGCAGGGTCAGCTCGATCTCGCGATCGGCGAGCACGGCGTTCACCGTGTCGTCCCGGCGACGGCGAAGCCCGGCAGCTCCGCGCGTCGGGACACCCCGAGCTTGCGGTACGCCCGCGACAGGTGCAGCTCGACCGTGCGGCGGCTGACCGACAGCGCGCTGGCGATCTCCGGGTTGGACAGGCCGGCCACGGCGTACTCGACGACCCGGCTCTCGGCCGCGGTCAGGTTCGCGAGCACGCCGGACGCGGCGGCACGGCGAGCCGAGGGTTCGGCGGTGGCACGCAGGTCCCGCTCGACCCGCACGCGCAGCGGGGCGGCGCCGGTCTCCTCGGCGATTCCGCAGGCCTCGGTCAGCAGCTCGACGCCGGCCTCGGCCACGCCGTCGTCGAGCAGGGATCGGCCGAGCGCGGCGAGCGCCTCCGCGTGCCGCAGGCGCATCGGGGTCGCGCGCAGGACCCGTTCGGCGTCGGCGAGCAGGCCGGGGGCGGCCGGGTCACCGAGCACGCCGAGCATGACTCCGGCCGTGAGGTCGGCCGACCCGATCGCGCACGGGGAGCCCCACGCGGCCGCCATCCGCCGTTCGTCGGCCACGAGTTCGCGGATCTCGGCCTCCTCACCGCCGTTGGCGTGCATCGCGGCGGCGAGCAACGCCCGCCACGGGATCAGCAGCGGGTTGTGCCAGCGCCGGGCGACGAGCCGCCGGCCGCACTCACGCAGGTCGCGTTCCGCCTCGGCCGGGTCGTCGGCGGCCAGCGAGAACGCGCCGCGGGCGAAGAGCAGGTAGGCGTGGGCGAACCCGCGCTCCGCGTCGCGGATCAGACCGTCGGCGGGCGCGGCCGCGGCGCCACCCTCGTCGGCCAGGATCCGCGCCGCGGCGTCGAGGTCACCCCGGCGCACCTCGACCACCACCCGGTGCGCGGCCACGACCGGACGCATCAGCGGATGCCACGACGACCGGGGCAGCTCGGCGTGTGCCTCGGTGAGGTGTTCCTCCGCGTCGTCGAGCAGTCCCTGGTGCACCGCCTGGATACCGAGGCCGAGCCTGGCGCAGGCGGCGGTCGCGCGTGCCCCGCGTCGCCGGGCGTCGCCGAGCAGCGTGTTGAGCCCGACGTCGGTGGCGTCGAACTCGTCGGCGAGCAGCAGCGCGGTGGCCGCGGCGAGCCGAGGCAGGCCGAGGGGTTGCTCGTCGAAGGCCGGCACGAGTGCCCTGGCCGCGAGCATGGTGGCGCGGCCGCGGTCGGTGCCCCTGACCGCGAGCAGGCGGGAGTTGACGCCGGCGGCCACCGGGTCGTCGCTGTACTCGGGCCCTCGGACGGGCAGGGGGGTCTCGGCGACCGGCGGGTGCATCATGCCGCGGGCCAGGGTGTGCAGCGCGACGAGCGAGTGCCGTTCGGCCATCGCCCCGGCGGAGTCGTCCTGGCCGAGCACGGCCAGCCGGGTGGTGATCGCGCGCCGCGCCACGGTGGCGGCGCCCCTGGTGATCAGCAGGTCGACCGCGCGGAGCCTGCGCATCCGGGTCTCCGGATGGTCACCTGGCGCGGCCACCACGAGTGCGAGCGCGCGGTCCGAGGCCACCGGCTGGTCCGCGACGAGCGCGGCGCCGCGCTCGAGCAGCAGCTCGGCACGCTGGTCGACGGTGAGGTGACCACCGAGCGCGCACTCGACGAGCGCGGCGGCGTCCTCGGTGTCGCCCGCGTCCAGCGCGGTCGCGGCGGCACGACGCAGCGCGCCGACCGACCACGCGCCGGGCGGGTGGTGGGTGCCGAGCAGGATCCGGGACACGACGCGGTCCGGCGCGGCGCTCCGGTGGGCGAGTGCGGCGACAGCGGCGTGCAGCACACGGCGGGCGGGTACGGGCATGCCGGCCAACGCCCGTTCGCGGACGACGGGATCGGCCGGGCGCACGGGCCGGGACCCGGTCACCAGGCCGCTGGCACGCAGTTCCGTGAGCACGTCGCCTGGCAGGTCTCCGGAGCCCGCCATCGCACGCAGCGGGGCGTAGTCGAGGTCGCCGTCGGCGACCGCGAGCACCCGGAGCACCTCGACCGCGGCCCGCGACAGCGAGTCGAGCACGGCGACGACCTGGCGGCGGCGGTGCTCGGTGACCAGGCTGGTGAACGCGGGACCTGGCCTGCCGACCGGGTGCCCGACATGGGAGAAGTCGGTGAGCGCGCCGGTGAGGACGCGGGGGTTCCCACCGGACGCCGCGAGCGCGCCGGAGGTGAACTCGTCGTCCGAGGCTCGGCCGCAGATGCGCCTGCATGCCTCGCGCACCTGGTCGTCGGACAGCGGCCCGAGGCGGAGCGTCATGTCCTCGGCCGGTGGGATGTCATCGTTGTCCGGCAGGCCGGGCGGCACGGACGGCCACGCGCCGGAGGTGGTCACGACCAGTGCCAGCGGCGCGTGACGCACCCTGCGCAGCACCATGCGCAGCAGCGTGTCCGATGCCGGGTCGGCGAATCGAACGTCGTCGACGAGCAGGGCCAGCGGGTTGCGCCGGGCGGCGGCGGCGAACGCGGAACACAGCTTCGCCAGCCGGTCGAGCCCCGGCGGCTCGTGCCAGTGGTCGGGCAGCCAGCCGGGGGGAGCCTGGCCGGGCAGCGCGTCGAACAACCTGCTCGCGACGCCGAGACCGATGCCCCATTCGCCGGGCATGGCGCGGGCGTGCGCCACGGTCATGCCGAGTTGCCGGGCGGTGTGCTCGACCACGGCGAGCATGGTGGTGCGCCCGGTGCCGGGGGCACCGGACACGACCAGCGCTCGGGAGCCGCCGTCGTGGACGGTGCGCAAGACCGCGTCGGCTTCCGCACGTGTCGCCGCGTCCAGCACCGTGAGGCGCTCCGGCAGCCGACCGGTAGGCATCACCTGATCAGCCGTATGATTGGTCCGATCGGGGCAGCCGGGCGCTACTGTCGCCACACCACCGCCGCTCGGATTCATGCGCGCTCCCGCGTTGCTCAAAGCCTGGTAAACGGTAGGAATCGGACGAGGCCGTGCGCGGACGGCCGTGCCGCTCGCGGCACGCAACCGACCATGCCGATGACGACGAGTCATCAACCTCGGAAAAATCGACGCCTGACCACCTCCGATGCGGACGGAGTTAACCACATCGGGGTCACGGCGACGGTCACTTGGCAAGACTCCCGACCACGAACGGGTATCGTGTGACCACTCCGCGACAGCACACCGACCCGTTTCGTCGGATCGTCGCCATCTTGCGCGCACTTGACTTTGCCTTTACCAAGGCCCTCCACTCGCTCACTCACGGTAGTTGCCTCAGCCGCCGTCATATGGCTATTATTCTGATATCACTTTTACGTCGGCTCGGGGACCCACCCCAGCCTCCTCCTCCACCACTGGGGAAAACATCACTGTGGCGGCGGTACTCAGTAACAGTCACAGCATCGGGGAGTCCCACATGGCAGTTATCGAAGTGACCGACCTCAGGAAGAGGTACGGCGACATCGACGTGGTCGACGGCGTCACGCTGTCGGTCGAGGAAGGTGAGATCTTCGGCATTCTCGGCCCCAACGGCGCGGGCAAGACGACGACTGTCGAGTGCGTGGCCGGGCTGCGCAAACCGAGCGGCGGGCGGATCAACGTGCTCGGCCTCGACCCGCAGAAGGACGTCCGTGCCCTGCGCAAGCACCTCGGCATGCAGCTGCAGCACAGCGAACTGCCTGAGAAGATGCGGGTCCACGAGGCGATGACGATGTTCGCCTCCTTCTACCCCCACCCCGCCGACGGCGACAGGCTGCTGCATCAGCTCGGCCTCGCGGACAAGCGCAAGACGCCGTTCGCGAAGCTGTCCGGCGGCCAGCAGCAACGGCTGTCGATCGCGCTGGCGCTGATCGGGCAACCCAAGGTCGCCATCCTCGACGAGCTGACCACCGGCCTTGACCCCGCCGCCCGCCGCAACACCTGGCAGATGGTCGAGGAGGTCCGCGCCAGAGGCGTGACGATCGTGCTCGTCACCCACTTCATGGAGGAGGCGGAACGCCTCTGCGACCGGCTCGCCCTCATCGACCGGGGCAAGCTGATCGCGCTCGACACCCCGGCCGGCCTGGTCGAGAAGGTGAGCGACTCCCAGCGCCTGCGGTTCCGACCGTCCAAGGAGTTCGACGACCGGATCCTCACCGACCTCGACGACGTCACCGATGTCAGCAGGCAAGGCCCACAACTGGTCGTCACCGGCAGGGGCAACCTGCTGCAGTCGGTCAGCGCACGGCTCGCCAGCCAGGACATCGTCGCCGGCGACCTACGCGTGGAGCAGGCAAGTCTCGAAGACGCGTTCGTCGCACTCACCGGCCGCCAGATCACGTTGGGGGAGCACGTTGAAAGCGCTTCGTAGCATGACCTTCGTCGAGGTCAAGCAGTTCCTGCGGGAACCGATCAACACGGGGGTCGCAGTCGGACTGCCCACCGCGTTGCTGATCATCTTCGGCAACATCGACGGAATGAACGTCCCGGATCCGTTATGGGGCGGTCTGCGGTTCATCGACTACTTCACCCCGTCGATGGTCGTGATCATCGTGGCGGTGCTCGCGCTGCAGTCGATGCCCTCCTACATCGCCAACTACCGCGAGAAGGGCGTGCTGAAGCGACTGTCCACCACGCCGGTCTCACCGGCCATGCTCATCACCGCGCAGCTGCTCACCCAGCTCGCCGCCGCGGTGTCCGCGCTGGTGCTGCTGATGCTGGTCGGCACGCTGTTCATCGGTGTCCCCCTGCCCGCGCATCCGCTCGACTTCATCCTCTCGTTCCTGCTCGGCCTGTCCGCGCTGATGACCCTCGGTCTGCTGCTGGCCGCGGTCGTGCCCAACGGCCGTTCGGCGACAGCCGCGAGTTTCGTGATCTTCATCCCGACGCTGTTCTTCGCCGGCGTGTACGCGCCGAGGGCGTTCCTGCCGGACTTCGTCGTGACCTTCGGCGGCTACTTCCCACCGAGCGTGCAGGCGTTGCAGGACTCGTGGACCGGGGACGGCGCCAACCCGTGGCACCTGCTGACCATGGCGGCGATCGTCGTGATCTTCGGTCCGATCACCGCGAAGATCTTCCGTTGGGAATGAGGGATCGTCGGAAGTGAGGGAGTTTCCGCGACGATGACGACCACCCTGGACGACGCCGCGTGGGTGCGGCGGTTCCACCCGGCGCCGCACCCACGCGCCCGCCTGGTCTGCTTCCCGCACGCGGGCGGATCGGCGAGCTACTTCTTCCCGGTCTCGCGCGCGCTGGCGCCGTCGATCGAGGTCATCTGCCTGCAGTACCCGGGAAGGCAGGACCGCAGAGCCGAGCCGTGCCTCGACTCGGTGACGGCGCTGGCTGACGGGACCGTGGAGGCGCTGGCCGAGTGGACCGATCTTCCGTTGGTGCTGTTCGGCCACAGTCTCGGCGCGTCGGTCGCGTTCGAGACCGCGCGACGGCTGCAGGCGGCGGGCACGCAGGTGCACGGACTGTTCGCCTCCGGCCGCCGAGGACCGACCGCCGAGCGGGACGAACGGGTGCACGAGCGCACGGACGAGGGCCTGCTCGCGGAGTTGCGGCGGCTGTCGGGCACCGACGGCTCGCTGCTGGGTGACCCCGACATGGTGGCGATGATCCTGCCCGCGTTGCGGGCCGACTACCGGGCGGCGGAGACCTACCGCCACTCCCCCGGTGAGACGCTGCGCTGCCCGGTCACGGCGCTGGTCGGCGACGACGACCCGAAGGTCACCGTCGAGGAGGCCCGTGACTGGGCAGCGCACACCAGCGGCCCGTTCGACCTGAAGGTCCTGCCAGGCGGGCACTTCTTCCTGCAGGACCACCAGCCGCTGATCCTCGACCTGATCACCGCCAGGGTCGACGCGGTCGCCTGATGAGGTGTCATGGCACCGCGCCGGGTGCGGTGACGAGCGGAAGGTCGGCGCGGCGGTTGATGTTCAGCTTGCGGTAGGTGCGGGTCAGGTGCTGTTCGACGGTGCTGACCGTGACGTGCAGCATCCGGCTGATCTCCCGGTTGGTGTGGCCGAGCGCGGCCAGGTTCGCTACTCTGCGCTCGGCCGCGCTCAGCACCGAGGACTCGTCGGGCCGGGCCGCGTCCTCACCCGGGTCGGGCACCGAGCACCGCTGCGCCAGCTGCCGTGCGCGGCGGGCCGCGACCGTGGCCTGGTCCGGTCTGCCCAGCGTCTGGTAGGTACGGCTCAGGTCGGCGAACGCGAGCGCCAGCTCGTACCACTCCCCCCGCTCACGCATCAGGTCCACGGCCTCGGTCAGCAGCGGCAGCCGCGCCGACGGCTCGGCCACCGAGGCGAGCACCCGCAGCGGCACTCCCCTGGTTCGCCTGCCGCCGGGCAGGCGGAGCTGTTCGGCCACCAGTTCGGCTGCTTCGGCCCGCCGGTCCAGCCGCGCGTACACCCGTGCGGCCTGTTGCCGCCACGGCAGGAGCACCGGCAGGTCGACGTCCCACTTCGCGGCGCGCTCGCCGACGGCGAGGAAGTCGCCGAGCGCTGCCCGCAACCGTCCGGCGCTCAGGTGCAGCTCGCCCCGGGCAGTGAGGAACCGCAGCCCGAACGTGGTCCGCAGCACCGGCGGCGACAGGCCCTCGCGCGCCAGTCGTTCCGCCTCGTCGAACCGGCCAAGGCGGGTGGTGGCGGTCAGCAGGTGCGCCAGCGGTGACCCGATCGCCACGCCCCAGCTCGCGGGCGGCATCAGGTCCAGTGCCGCGCGGGCGAGCCGCCTGGTCGCCGGGAAGTCGCCCCGCCACAGCGCCACGCTCGCGGCGGCGTCGGACAGCACCGCCTGCCAGACCGTGGTCGCGCCGGTCGCCACCGCCTCGGCCAGCAGCTCGTCGCACCAGTACCCGGCGCGGTCGCCTCGGTCGGCGTGGTTGAGCGCCAGCACCGAGGACAGGACGTCCTCGAGCGGAGTCTCACCGATCCGGCAGCTCTGCAGCACCCGTTCCGCGACGCCGATGGCCTCGGCGTCCGGCTCGTCGCCGACCACCGCCGCGAGGGCGCCCGGGCCGTGGGTGTCGGACAGCAGTGCGGGTGCGGCGTAGGACAGCCAGTCGCGGGTGGCCTGGCTCGGCCCGACCGGAAGCCCAGCGAGGACGGTAGCCGCCTCGTCGGTGTTTCCCTGCCACACCAGGGCTCGCAGCAGCACGCCCGCCTCGGCGTCGTCGAGCAGGCCGGCGTCGAACGCGTGGCGCAGCGCGGGGAGGTGCCGGGCCGCGCCAGCGGGCTCGACGAGCCGCTGCACGGCGACGAGCTGGGCGGTGACCGCGGCGCTGTCCCGGTCGTCGGCGCGTCCCGCGCCGGCCAGTTCGAGGCACTCGACCGCGTGGCGCGGGTCGTTGCGCGCCAGCGCCTCGAGCGCGGCCGCGCGCAGCACCGGGAACGCCCATGCCTGGTCGGTGCCTTCCGTGGCGGTGGGCGTGCCGGTGAGGAACCTGGCCACCTCGGCGGCGCCCGCACCGTCGGCGTGCAGCAGCCTGGCCGCGGCGGCACGCAGCGCGGACAGTGGTTGCTGGGGCAGGTCTCCCACCACGGCGGCGCCCGCCGCCGGGTGGCGGAACCGGCCGTCGGTGAGCAGGCCGGCGTCGGTCATCGACCACAGTGCCGAGCTGACGTCCTCGGCGGTGAGGCCGAGCAGTCGGGCGAGCCGGTCGGGGGTGGCGAGTTCGTCGAGCACGGCCAGTCCCTGGGCCAGGCGCGACGCCTGCCCGTCTCCACGGCGCACGCAGCGCAGCACGGCACGCCCGTAGGCGGCGCCGGGCACCAGCTCGGCGTTGGGTGACGCGCGGGCGGTGAGGTGGTCCTCGGCCAGGCCGTGCACGAGCAGTGGGTTGCCACCGCTGAGGGCGTGGCAGGACTCGGCCAGCCGCGCGCCGGCGAGTGGCCCCAGCCCGCGAGCGAGCAGTTCGGCGACGCCGGCCCTGCTGAGCGGGTCGAGGCGCAGGTGCCGGAATCCGGGCGCCCGGCCGATCTCGTCGTGCAGTACCGGGTGTTCCGGGCGGTGGTTGGCGACCTCGGCGAGCAGCAGCAACAGCCGCACGGACCGGATGCGCCGTTGCAGGTACAGCAGGGTGGCCAGGGACGCCGGGTCGGCGAACTGCAGGTCGTCGAGGACGAGCACCAGCGGCCGGTCCCTGGCCGCGGTCAGCAGGACCGCGCACGTCTCCTGGATGAGCCGCGCGTCCGACTGCCGGATGGTGGCCCCGGCGCGGGATCCGGGCACCTCGGCGAGCGCGAGCTCCCACGCTCTGGCGGCCATCGGCGCTGGCAGCTCCGTGCTGTGGAACAGCTGTTCCATCAGGGCCATGTCCAGTTCCCGCTCGGCCCAGCCCGCGGTCGCGGTGAGGACGCGGGCACCCGCGTCGTGCGACAGCTCGGCGCACCGGGTCAGGAACTCGGTCTTGCCGGACCCGACGGCGCCGGACACGAGCAGGATCCGGCCCCGGCCCGCGACGGCGTCGGCGAGGAACTCGCGGAACACCGCGAGCTGACCGTCGCGTTCGACCGGTTCCATGGCCCTGTGCCCGTCTACCGGCTCACGACGGGTCCAGCTCGCCGTCGAGGAACGCGAACATCTCGTCGTCGGACACGTTGTCGAGGTCGGGCCCCTCCGCCGGTTCGCCGCCGTCACGGCCGGCCGCCCAGCGCGCGCGAAGCACCTCCAGCCGTCCGGCCACGTGCTGGTGCAGCGACGCGTCGGCCTCGACCGCGCCGAACGCCTTCTCCAGCGCGGCCAGGGTGGCGAGCAGCGCGGCACCGGGTTCGGTGTCGCCGCCCAGCTCCGTACCGAGCCGGGCCACCAGTTCCTCGGGGGTGGGGTGGTCGAACACCATGGTCGCCGGCAGGCGCAACCCGGTGACGGCGCCGAGCCGGTTGCGCAGTTCGACGGCGGTGAGCGAGTCGAACCCGAGGTCCCGGAACTGGCGGTCCGGTTCGATCTCGGCGGTGTCGGTGTGGCCGAGCACGGAGGCGACCTCGGTTCGCACGAGGTCGAGCAGGAGCTCGGTGCGTCCGGACTGGTCGAGCCCGGCGAGCTTCGCGGCCAGCGCCGCCGGGTCGGGGGTGCCGCCCGCGCTCGCCCGGCGGGTCGGGGTGCGGACGAGACCGCGCAGCAGCGGCGGCACGGTTCCCCGCCCGCGGAAGGCGGCGAGGTCGAGCTGGACGGGCAGCGCGTTGACCGCGCCGGTGGACAGGGCCGCGTCGAACAGGGCGAGTCCGTCGGCGGGGGTGATGGGCGGCAGGCCCGAGGCGGCGAGGCGGCGGGCCTCGGCTTCGGTGAGACCGCCGGTCATGCCGGCGGCCTGGTCCCAGGGACCCCACGCGAGGGAGACCCCTGGGAGGCCGGTGGTCGACCGGTGCGTCATGAGCGCGTCGAGGGCGGCGTTGGCGGCGGCGTAGTTGCCCTGGCCTGGTCCGCCGAACGTGCCGGCGGCGGAGGAGAACACGACGAACGCGGTGAGGTCGTGTCCCGCGGTCAGCTCGTGCAGGTGCCAGGCGGCGTCCAGTTTCGGTGCGAGCACGGTGTCCATCCGCTCGGGGGACAGCGCGCCGAGCACCCCGTCGTCGAGCACGCCCGCCGTGTGCACGACCGCGGTGAGCGGGTGGGCTGCCGGGATGTCGGCGAGCACCTTCTCCAGGGCGGCCCGGTCGGTGACGTCGCACGCGACGACGGTCGCGGTGGCGCCGAGGTCGGCGATGTCCTCGACGAGGTCACCGGCCGCGGCCGGGCCACGGCGGGACAGCAGCAGCAGGTGCCGCACGCCGTGGCCGCGCGCGAGGTGGGTGGCCACCAGAGCACCGAGCCCGCCGGTGCCGCCGGTGATCATCACGGTGCCGTCGGGGTCCCAGGTCGACGGGTCGTGCTCGCCGGTGAGCCTGGCCAGGCGTGGTGCGGTGGCGCCGGACGCGGTGACCGACAGCTGCGGTTCGTCGGTGGCCAGGGCGCGCGCGACCAGTTCGGGGGTGGCGCCGAGGCCGAGGTCGAGGAGCCCGAACCGGCCGGGGTGCTCGGACTGCGCGGAGCGGACGAGCCCCCACACGGTCGCCGCCGCGACGTCCTCGCCGTCGACGACTCCGCGGGTGACGAACACGAGCCTGCCCGGTCGGTCGGCGGCGAGCCAGCGTTGCGCGAGGTGGAGCGCGCGGGCGGCGACGCGGTGCGCGGCGGGGATGACGTCCGGAACACCGCTGAGGAACACCGCGACGACCGGTTCGTCGGCGACCGCGTCGATGTCGGCGAGCGTGCCGTTGCCACCGAAGGGATCGGGCCCGACGAAGGGGACGGTCGCGGGATCGGCCGGGGTGCCGACGGGGGTCCATTCGAGACCGAACAGTGCCTCGCGGCGGGGGTCGGCGGGTGGGCGAGCCAGGTCGACCGGACGGACGGAGAGTGTGTCCACGGTCAGCACGGGCGCGCCGGTCTCGTCGGTGACGTCGATCGCGAGGCCGTTGTCGTGGCGGGTGAGCCGCAGGTGTGCGGCGGTCGCGCCGGTGGCGTGCAGGGTGACGCCCTGCCATTCGAAGGGCAGTTCGGCCTGGCCGCCCTGCTCGCCGGTGACCATGACGGCGTGCAGGCCCGCGTCGAGCAGGGCCGGGTGCAGACCGAACCGGGCGGCGTCGGTGACCGTGTCGGCGAGGGCGACCTCGGCGTACACGTCGCCGCCGTGGCGCCAGGCGGCGCGCAGGGCCTGGAAGTGCGGTCCGTAGGCGAATCCGGCGTCGGCGAGCCCGTCGTAGCAGCCGTCGATGGGGACTGGCTGTGCGTCGGCCGGTCGTTCGGCGGGGCGTGCGGTGCCGGCGGTCGGGGACAGCAGGCCTGTGGCGTTGGCGGTCCAGGGCAGGTCCCCCGCGTCACCGGGGCGGCTGTGGATGGTGACGGCGCGGGACCCCGTGGGGTCGGGGGCGCCAACGCGGACCTGGACGTGCACGCCGCCGCGGTCGGGGACGGTGAGTGGCTCGGCGAGGGTGAGGCGCTCGACGCGGCCGCACCCGGCGTCGTCGCCCGCACGGATGGCGAGTTCGAGCAGCGCGGCGCCGGGGACGAGGACCTGGCCGCCGATGACGTGGTCGGCCAGCCACGGGTGGGAGCCGAGGGAGATTCTGGCCGTGCTCAGGTACTCGTCGCTGTCGGCGAGCGCGACCACGGCGCCGAGCAGCGGGTGACCGTCGGTCGGTTCGCCGTTCTGGTGGGAACGGTGGGGCCAGAACCATTCGTGGTGGAAGGCGTAGGTGGGCAGCTCGACGAGTCGACCGCCGGCCAACAACGGAGTCCAGTCCACCGTGGAACCGGTGACGTGCAGTCGCGCGACGGCGGTGAAGAACGCCGTCTTCTCGTCGCGGTCCTTGCGCAGCGAGGGAATCCCGTCAATCAACGCCGAGAGCGTCCCGTCCGGACCGATCTCCAGGAACGTGTCCGCCTCCGCCGCAGCGACATCGTCGGCGAACCGCACAGTCTCCCGGACGTGCCGCACCCAGTACTCCAGGTTCGACACGTCCTTCACCAACGGAATCACCGGCTCGTGGAACGAGATCCCGGCGATCGCCTCGCGGAAGTCATCCAGCATCGGATCCATCAACGGTGAATGGAACGCGTGCGACACCTCGAGACGCTTGTAGTCACGGTCACCCACCGCCGCCATGACCTCAGCCTCGACACCAGCCAAGACAACATTGTCCGGACCGTTGATCGCTGCGACCGACACACCCTCGGTCAACGTCACGTCCGCCGTACGGACCGCGACCATCACCCCACCCTCAGGCAACGCCTCCATCAACCGAGCACGAGCCCCCACCAGCGAGCACGCGTCTTCGAGCGAGAACACTCCAGCCACATACGCGGCGGCGATCTCACCGATCGAATGACCCACCAGCACATCCGGCCGGACACCCAACCACTCCACCAACCGGAAGAGGGCCACCTCCAATGCGAACAACGCGGGCTGCGCCCAACCCGTGCGAGTCAGCGCCCCGGCATCGCCCCACATGACCTCCCGCAGGCCCGGGAAACGATCCACTACCTCGTCGAACGCTGCCGCGAACACCGGGAAACGGTCATACAGTTCTCGACCCATGCCCAGCCGCTGGGCACCCTGACCGGCGAACACGAAACCCAGCCGGCCTGGCCGCGCGGCACCACGGGCGATCTCCACACCATCCAGCAGCACGGCGCGGTGAGTGAACAGAGAGCGTCGCGCCAACGAGAACCCGATGTCCAGTGGTGCGGCGTCCACTTCGGACAGAAAGGCCAGCTGGTCGTCGAGTACGGCTGCGGACTTGGCCGAGACCGCCAGCGGGACCGACGAATCGGCCACGGGGGCCAGCGCCGGAGCCGGGGTGCTCGGGGCTTCCAGGATGATGTGCGCGTTGGTGCCGCTCAGGCCGAACGACGACACGGCGACCCGCCGTGCTCGGTCCATGGCGGGCCAGTCGGTCGCGGAGGTCGCCAGCTCGATCGCCCCCGCCGACCAGTCAACGTGCGACGACGGAGTGTCGGCGTGCAGCGTCGGCGGCACGACACCATGCCGCATCGCCATGATCACCTTCACGATGCCCGCCACACCGGCCGCCGCCTGCGTGTGACCCAGGTTCGACTTCACCGAACCCAACAACAGCGGCGACTCCCGATCCTGGCCATAAGTCGCCAACAACGCCTGCGCCTCGATCGGATCACCGAGCGTGGTTCCGGTGCCGTGCGCCTCCACCACGTCGACGTCCCGAGCCGACAGACCAGCGTTGGCCAACGCCTGACGGATCACCCGCTGCTGCGACGGACCATTCGGCGCCGTCAACCCGTTCGACGCACCATCCGAATTCACCGCCGAACCCTTCACCACCGCCAACACCGGGTAGCCCAGACGCTCCGCGTCCGACTGACGTGCCAGCACGACGATGCCGACACCTTCGGACCAGCCGACACCGTCGGCGGAGTCCCCGAACGCCTTGCACCGCCCATCGGGTGCGAGGCCACCCTGCCGGGCGAACTCGACGAAGGACGTCGGCGTCGACATGACCGTCACGCCACCGGCGAGCGCGAGCGTGCACTCCCCCGACCGCAGCGCCTGCGCGGCCAGGTGCATCGCCACCAACGACGACGAACACGCGGTGTCCACGGTCATCGCCGGACCCTCGAAACCGAACGTGTACGCGACCCGACCGGACACCACGCTCGGCGAGGATCCGTTGCTACGGAAGCCCGTGAACTCCTCACCCTGTAACAGCATCCCGTAGTCGTTGTACATCACGCCCGCGAACACACCGGTCCTGCTGCCACGCAACGAGACCGGGTCGACACCCGCCCGTTCCAGCGCCTCCCACGACACCTCCAGCAGCAACCGCTGCTGGGCGTCGGTGGCCAGCGCCTCACGCGGGCTCATCCCGAAGAACCCGGGATCGAACAGGCCCGCGTCGGCCAGGAATCCGCCGGCCAGTTCAGGTGCGTCGGGGCCGAGGAGGGCGTCGGTGTCCCAGGCGCGGTTGCCGGGCACAGGGGTGATCGCGTCGCCGCCGCCGGTGACGAACTCCCACAACTGTTCCGGTGTGGTGATCCCGCCCGGGTAGCGGCAGGCCATGCCGACCACGACGATCGGGTCGCCGTCCACGGCCGAGGTGACGGTGTCGGTGACGTTGCCGGTGGTGTCGAACAGCTCGTCGAGCAGGTGGGTGACGAGCAGGTCGCCGGTGGGGTGGTCGAACACCAGGGTGGCCGGAAGCCGCAGGCCGGTGACGGTGCCGAGCCGGTTGCGGAACTCGACCGCGATGAGCGAGTCGAACCCGAGGTCGCGGAACGGTTGGTCCGGTTGGACGCGGTCGCCGCCCGGGAGCCCGAGCACGGCGGCGGCCTCGGTGCGGACCAGGTCCAGCAGCGCCGTACGGCGTTCGGTGTCGCGCAGGCCCGCGAGCCGGTTGCGCAACGCGACGCCGGTGCCGGTGACGGTGCGACGTCGCGTGGTGGTGCGGACGAGGCCACGGAGCAGTGGCGGCACGTGCCCGTGCCGGCGGATGGCGGCGAGGTCGAGCCGGGTGGTGACGAAGGTCGGGGCGTCGGTGGCGGTGTCGAGCAACCGCAGGCCCAGCGCCGGGGACAGGGGCGGCGTACCGGACCGCGTGAGACGTTCGGCCATGCCCTCGGTGTCCCACGGTCCCCAGGCCAGCGACACCGCCGGCAGGCCGAGGGCATTGCGGTGTTCGGCCAGTGCGTCGAGGAACGCGTTGGCCGCCGCGTAGTTCGCCTGACCAGCGTTACCGAACGTACCGGCAGCCGAGGAGAACAGGACGAAGTTCGTCGCCTCAGGCGTCAACTCGTGCAGATACCACGCGGCATCAGCCTTCGGCGCCAACACCGTGCCAAGCCGCTCAGGGGTGAGCGCCTCCACGACACCGTCGTCCAGCACACCCGCCGCGTGGATCACCCCGGTCACGGTCTCGCCGTCGAGCACCGCCGCGAGCGCCGCCCGGTCCGACACATCACACGCCACCGACCGCACACGGCCAAGGTCGGACAGTTCCGAAGGAAGAACACCACGACGCGACAACAACAACACATCGCTGACGCCATGCTCCTCGACAAGGTGACGAGTCACCAACGCACCAAGACCACCGGTTCCACCGGTGACGACAACCGTTCCCGGATCCCAGGTGACCGTGCCGCCGGTGGCACGGGCCAGGCGAGCGGCACTGGCCTCGGCGCCGACGACGAGCTGCGGTTCGTCGGTCGTGAACGCGCGGGCCGCCAGGCTCGGAGTCCAGCCGTCGCTCAGGTCGACCAACCCAAACCGATCGGGGTGCTCCGACTGCGCCGCCCGGACCAAACCCCACACCGCCGCAGCGGACACGTCGACACCGGCCACCGCGCCAGCGGTCACGAACACCAACCGGGCGTTGACGAACCGCTCGCTCGCCAGCCAGTCCTGGACAAGCCCCAGCACCCGAGCCGTGAGCCGATGCGCCGACTCGACCACATCGGCGCCACCGGTCACACACGTGACCACGACCTGCTCGTCGCCCACAGCGGCGAGATCGGGGTAGGTGGTACCGCCCAGGCCCAGGGTGTCGTCACCGATCACCGCGTACGGGACTGGTTCGGTGGCGAGTTCAACGGGAGTCCAGTCGAGGCGGAA
>NZ_MSIF01000018.1 GCF_001921215.1 Actinophytocola xinjiangensis | reverse complement strand
GAGCGGTTCGACCTCGACCCGACCAAGAAGGGCCGCACCTACTCCAAGGGAAACCGGCAGAAGGTCGCGATCGTGGCCGCGCTCGCCTCGGACGTCGAACTGCTGGTGCTGGACGAACCCACGGCCGGCCTCGACCCGCTGATGGAGTCGGTCTTCGCCGAGTGCGTGCGCGAACTGAAGGCCGCCGGCCGGACGGTGTTGCTCTCCAGCCACATCCTGGCCCAGGTCGAGGCGTTGTGTGACCGGGTGTCGATCATCCGGCTGGGCCACATCGTGGAATCGGGTTCGTTGTCGCAGTTGCGGCACCTCACCCGCACCACCGTGACCGCGCGGACGGTCCGGCCGGCCACCACGCTCGCCGCCCTCGACGGCGTGCACGACCTGTCCATCGACAACGGCCAGGTCCGGTTCGACGTGGACACCGAGCACCTCGAGGCGGCGATCGGTCATCTGCACGGCCTGGGCATCCGCGCGCTGGTCAGCCAGCCGCCCACGCTCGAACAGCTGTTCCTGCGCCACTACGGCGGCACCGCCTCCGGGAGCGCCCGATGACCGCCACGATCCCGCTGGTCGGCACCTGGTCGCTCGCCCGGTTCATCCTGCGACGGGACCGGGTGCGGCTGCCGGTCTGGCTCGCCGCGCTCACCCTCACCACGGTCGCCACCGCGCGCAGCTTCCAGGACCTCTACGGCGATGCGGCGAACCGGGCCCAGGTCGCGAAGACGATGGGCACCCCGGCCGGGCTCGCGATGACCGGACCGGAGCACTACCTGACCGACTACACCCTCGGCGCCATGATGAGCCACCAGATGCTCGGCTTCATGGCGATCATGGTGGGGCTGATGAGCGTGCTGACGGTCGTGCGGCACACCCGTGCCGAGGAGGAGACCGGGCGGGCCGAACTGGTTCGGGCCAACGTCGTCGGCCGGCATGCCCACCTCACGGCCGCGCTCGCCGTCGTCGCGGGGACCAACCTGCTGCTGGCCCTGCTCATCACGCTGGGTTTCGGCGGGCTGGGGCTGGAGGGCATCACCTGGCCTGGCGCCCTGCTCTACGGCGTGGCCCACGCTGCGGCCGGACTGGTCTTCGCCGGGGTGGCGGCGGTGGCCGTGCAGATCACCGAGCACTCGCGGGGAGCGTCCGGGCTGGCGCTGGCCGCCGTCGGCGTCGCCTACGTGCTGCGCGCCGCCGGCGACCTCGGCAACGGCGTCCTGTCCTGGCTCTCGCCCATCGGCTGGGTCCAGGCCACCTGGGCGTTCCTCGAGAACCGCTGGTGGCCGCTGCTGCTCGCCCTCACCCTCACCGTCGCCCTGGTGGCCGTCGGGTTCGGTCTCAGCACCCGCCGCGACGTCGGCGCCGGCCTGCGGCAGCCGCGTCCCGGTGCCACCAGGGCGTCGAACGGGCTCGTGCGGCCCGTCGGGTTCGCCCTGCGGCTGCACCGGGGCCTGATGGTCGGTTTCGGGGTGGCGATGCTCCTGCTCGGCGCCGCCTACGGCTCGATCCTCGGTGAGGCCGAGGACATGCTGGCGGGCATCGAGGTGTTCCAGGACGCCATCGCCGAGATCGGCGGCGCCACGGTCGCCGAGTCGTTCGCGTCGATGATCATGGTGATCGTGGCGATCATCGCGTCGATCTACGTCGTCATGGCCTCGCTGCGGCCCCGGGGCGAGGAGAACGCCGGACGGGCCGAACCGGTTCTCGTGGCCTCGTTGTCCCGGGCCGGGTGGCTCGGCAGTCATCTGGCGGTGGTCCTGGCCGGTTCGGCGGTGATGATGCTCGCCGGCGGCGCCGGCTTCGGGATCATGGGCGCCGCGTCGACGGGCGACGCCGCCATGGTCGGCACCCTGATCGGCGCCGCCCTGGCCTACCTGCCGGCGCTGTGGGTGACGGCCGGGGTCGCCGTCGTCCTGTACGGGTTCTGGCCCAGGGCGGTCATGGTGGCCTGGATCGTGCCGCTGTGGTCGTTCCTCGTCGGCTACCTCGGGCAGATCCTCCAGTTCCCGGACTGGCTGAACGACCTCTCACCGTTCGGGCACGTCCCCCAACTGCCGACCGCGGACCTGAACGTCACGCCGCTGGTGGTCCTCACCGGACTGGCCGTCGCGCTGGCGGCCGCCGGGGTGGTCGCGTTCGGGAAACGGGAGGTCAACGTCACCTGAGCGGGTGGGCATCAGGATTCCGTAAAGACGCTGTCAGCGTGTCGACCGGCGACCTAGCGTCTACCGTCAGCCGGGACGGCGATCGCAGCCGTCCGCTCGGGGTGCGACGGGGGGATGCCGGCGGTGACGTTCTCGCGCGGGCGGTCGGGCGCGAACCGGTTCCGGCACCCGACCCGGGTGGTGGCGGCCGGTTTCGCCGCCGCCGTCGGTGTCGGCACGGTGTTGTTGCTGCTGCCGGTCGCCACCGAGTCCGGGACGGGGGCCGGGCTGGTGGACGCGTTGTTCACCGCCACGTCGGCGGTGTGCGTCACCGGGCTGGTCACCGTGGACACCGGCGGGTACTGGTCGACCTTCGGCGAGGTGGTCATCCTCGCGCTGATCCAGGTGGGCGGTCTGGGCATCATGACCCTCGCCGCGTTGTTCACCGTGCTGGTCGCCCACCGGCTCGGCCTGCGCCGGCGCCTGCTGGCCCAGGCCGAGACCAAGACCCTGGGACTGTCCGGCATCGGCGGTCTGGTGCGCAACATCGTGCTGTTCAGCCTGGCCAGCGAGGCGGTCGTCGCGACCGTGCTGACCGCCCGGTTCGCCACCGGCGGCGCGGGGCAACCCGCGATGCCGTTCGACCGGGCGCTCTACCACGGGGTGTTCCACGCGGTCTCGGCGTTCAACAACGCGGGGTTCTCCCTCAACAGCGACAGCCTCATGGGCTACGTCACCGACCCGCTGGTCAGCCTGCCGGTGGCCGTCGCGGTCATCGTCGGCGGACTGGGTTTCCCGGCGGTGTTCGACCTCGCCAGGAACTGGCGCAGGCCGTCCCGGTGGATGGTGCTCACCCGCATCACGGTGGGGGTGACCGCCGTGCTCCTGCTGGTCGGCACGGTGATCACGATCCTGGCCGAACGGTCCAATCCGGACACACTCGGCCCGCTGTCCGGGCCGGGGAAACTGCTGGCCGGGTTCTTCCACTCGGCGATGGCGCGGACCGCCGGGTTCAACAGCATCGACATGTCCGCCCTGGGCCCGGAGACGTTGTTCGCCACCGACCTGCTGATGTTCATCGGCGGCGGCAGCGGCGGCACAGCGGGCGGGATCAAGGTCACCACGTTCGCGGTGCTCGCGGTCGTGATCTGGTCGGAGATGCGCGGCGAGACCAGGGTCAACGTCGGCCGGCGACGCATCCCCGAAGGCAACCAGCGCCAGGCCCTGGCCATCGCGTTACTGGGCATCGGTGCCGTGGCCGTCGCCGTGTTCACCCTGCTGATCATGACCCGGCACAGCCTCGACCTCGTCCTGTTCGAGGCCGTCTCCGCCTTCGGCACCGTCGGGCTCTCCGCCGGCATCACCGCCGACCTGCCGCCGGCCGCACACCTGCTGCTGATCGCACTGATGTTCATCGGGCGGGTCGGCCCGCTCACCCTGGCCTCGGCGCTGGCGTTGCGCCAACGGACCAGGCGCTTCGAGTACCCGGAGGAGAGAACCATCGTTGGCTAGGAAACCCGGACGATCCACGGGCCGGCCACGCGCCGGCCTCAACGACGAGACGGTGGTCGTCGTCGGCCTCGGGCGCTTCGGCGGAGCGCTCGCCCTGGAACTGGTCAACTTGGGCCACTCGGTCATGGCCATCGACGTCAACCCCAAGACCGTCCAGGCCTACGCCAACCGACTGCCGCACGTGGTCGCCGCCGACACCACCGACATCGAGACACTGCGGCAACTCGGCGTCGGCGACGCCCACCGGGCCGTCATCGCGATCGGCACCGACATCGAGGCCAGCATCATGACCACCTCGCTGCTCGTCGACCTCGACCTCCCCGACATCTGGGCCAAGGCCATCAGCCGAGACCACGGCACCATCCTGAGCCGTGTCGGCGCCCACCACGTCGTGCTCCCCGAACACGAGATGGGCGAACGCGTCGCGCACCTGCTCTCCGGCCGCATGCTCGACTACGTCGAGGTCGACACCGACTACGCGATGGTCAAGACGACGCCGCCGCAGGAACTCGTCGGCGTCCCGCTCAGCGCCTCCCGCATCCGCGCCAGGTACGGCGTCACGATCGTCTCGGTCAAGAAGGAGACCGACGGACCGGACGCCACCTACACCCACACCACCGCCGACACCACCCTCATGTACGGCGACCACATCCTCGTCGTCGGCACCATCCACGACCTCGAACGCTTCGTCGACGCCGACTGACCCCGAACGGGATCTGCCGGAGTCCTACCGGGACGGTCCGGGCACGCGGTCGTGCTACCAGGCGACGGGGAGTTGGTGCACGCCGTGGATCAGCATGTTCTCCCGGACCGGCACCTGGTCGGGGTCGACCGCCAGGCGCAGCGTGGGGAACCGGCGTAGCAGGGCGGGGTAGGCGACCCGCATCTCGACGCGGGCGAGTTGCTGCCCGAGGCACTGGTGGACACCGTGACCGAACGCGAGATGACCTCTGGCGGAGGTGTGCGGGTCCAGTGTGTCGGGGTCGTCGAACCGGTCGGGATCGCGGTTGGCGGCGGCGATGGAGATGGTGACCGACTCACCGGCGCGGACGAGGTGGCCCGCCAGTTCGAGGTCCTCGGTCGCGGTGCGCACCGTGGCCATGACGATGCTCAGGTGGCGCAGCAACTCCTCCACGGCCCGATCGGTGGTTTCCGGGTCGTCCTGGTCGCGGAGTGCGGCGAGTTGGTGGGGATGACGCAGGAGGGCGAAGGTTCCCAGGGCGAGCATGTGGGTGGTGGTGTCCAGGCCCGCGCCAAGCAACATGAAGGCGATGTTGGTGAGTTCGACATCGGTCAGTTCACCGCCGCCGACCAGGCCGGCGAGCAGGTCGTCGGTGGGGGCGCGGCGTTTCGCCGCGACCAGTTCCCCGAGGTAGGTGCTGATGTCGACGACGGCGGCCATGGCCTGCTCGGAGGTGGATCGGGTGTCGGTCAGTGTGGTGAGGTCGGTCTGGAACCGGTCACGGTCGGCGTAGGGGACGCCGAGCAGTTCGCAGATCACCAGCGCGGGGACCGGGCGGGCGAACGCTTCCACGAGGTCCAGCGGTGGGCCGTGCCGTTCCATCGAATCCAGCCGCTCGGTGGTGAACCCGTCGATGCGGTCGGCGAGTTGGCGCATCCGGCGCACCGTGAACTGTCCCGTGAGCAGGCTCCGGTAGCGGGTGTGGTCGGGCGGGTCCATGGTGATGAACATGCCCGGTGGCGCCGGTTGTGGAGGTTGGGCCTGGAGTTCGTTCTCGAAGACCGGACGGTGGGTCAGTTCGGACCGCGCGCTGAATCTCGGGTCGGCGAGCACCGTGCGCGCGAGGGCGTGCGTGGTCACCAGCCAACCGGTGTGACCGTCGGGGTAGGCCAGAGGGCTGAGTGGGTGGTCGCGGCGCAGCGAGGCCAGTTCCTCGGGCGGATCGAACGGGTCGCGACGTGTCATCGGCAGCGGGGACGGGTGCATCGGGGTCCCTTCTCAGGTGTCGGGGTGGTCGCGGAGCCTGGTCGCGGTCTCCCGGATCTGGTCGCCGGTGGGGGAGACGGCGAACTCGCCGACGGAGGCGTAGACGTCGAGCATCGCCAGGCCGATCCGGGTCGCGTGCTCGCGGTCGAGCGGATCGTCGCCGAACCGGCGGGCGAGGTAGCCGTGCAGCACGATCGTTCCGCTGTGCATGGCGGCCATGACCGACGCGGCATCCCGGACCCGGGGCGAGTCGGGTGGGTAGCGGTCGGGCCAGGTGCGGCTGAGGAAATCCTCCGCGCCGGCCGCGAGCTCGTCGAACATCGCTGCCGCGGTGGAGGAACCGTCCACCAACGCCCGCGCGAGGTAGCGCAGCAACGGGCCGCTGGTCGCGAAGAGGTCACCGAGCAGGCCCGGCTCGCCGAGTGTTCCCTCGGCGGTTCCGCGGGTCAGCCGCCCGCGGAACGCCTCGACGACGGCGTCGTCACACGCCGCACGGAGACCCTCCTTGGAACGGAAATGGTGTTGCACCAGGCCGAGTGACACACCAGCCGCGTCGGCGATCCCGCGCAGGGTGGCGCCTTTGGTTCCGTGCTCGGCGAACTGCGCCAGCGCCGCGTCCCTGATCCGGGCGCGCGCCGTGAGGTCCGTCGCCGGCCGATCGTCGGGACTGAGGATCGAACCCATGAGCTCACTGTACGTCTGTACAGATTACAATACAACCGTATCGTGCGCCGTGTTCCGGAACCGCGGCACGCGGGGCGTCACCTGAGCTGGTCGAGCTGACCGATCCCGGCCACGACGAGCCGGCTGGCTCGGGGGAGGTCACGCAGTTCGGCCGCGAGCAGATCGAGGGCGGCACGCACAGCCAGCGGGGGGATCCCGCGCGCGTTGAGGACGTCCGCACTCCAGGTAATGAACTCGGTGAACAGGCCGTCCTCACCCACGTACAGGGCCGTGGCCAGGAACTCGACGATGTGGGTGAGGTTCTCGGCGGTCTGTCGGCGCTGCTGATCGTCGTGGCCGCGCGTCACGGGCGGGAGCGTGGACAGGCCCGCGTGCATCGAGGCGACGAGTGACGTCGCCGAACGTGCGACCAGGGAGTACTCCTGGTCGGCCAGGTGCGGCAGGTCGTCGACCGGCTGGTGAGCACCCTGGGGGCGGGGGAGCGGCGCCCGGGTGAGCCGGTCGGCCGCCGTTCGAGCGTCGGGCGCCCAGGCCTGGGCGCCGAACAGCCGGGCGTAGCGGCCGTCGGCGCCGAAAGCGGCGCCGCCGACGATCACCGGCTCTCCCGCCGCCTGACAGGCGGAGATGGTGGAGTGCGCGACCGGCAGACGGGTGGCGATCGAACCCGACAACGCGACGGCGTCGGGTGCCGTGCGGTGCAGGTGTGCGATCAGGTGCGGGGTGGGGACCTGGGCGCCGAGGTAGTCGACCGAGAATCCGCGCATCGTCAGGGTTTCCGCCAGCAGCCGCGCGGGCAGGGCGTGCCACTCACCGTCCACACAGGCCACCGTGACGCGGCCGAGACCGCGCGCCGGGCGCGGTGCGCTCGCGGCGAGCGCGGCGATCACGCGTTCGTTGATCGCGGTCGCCGCGTGCTCCTGGGCGATGTCGATGTGCGCGGACGCCCACGCGGCGCCGACCCGACGCTGCACGCCGCCGATGACGTCGAGCAGCACGGACTCCGCGCTCGTTCCCGCGTCCAGGGCGGCGAGCACGACGTCACGGGCCGCGTGCTCGTCGCCGGCCATCACCGCGTCCCACAGGTGGTCGGAGAGGTCCGTCGGCGCCGTCGCGCCCACCGGGGTGGTCATCTGGTGAAGCGCCCCGGTCCGTGCCCGCCGACCGCGCTGAGGTGCTGGCTGCGGGCGGCGGTGATCGCGAGCAGCGCCACGTCGTCGTGGACGCGGTTGCCCGCCCACTGCGTCGCGAGCATGTGGATCCGCTCGACGATCGCCTCACCGGGTAGGCCGCCGCACTCCGCGAGTGCCTCACGCAGCCGTTCCTCGCCGAACACCTCGGCGCCGAACGGCCCGCCCCGAGCCTCGGTGATGCCGTCGGTGTAGAGCAGGCAGGTCTCGCCGGGCGCCAGCGTCACGGTCGCGGTGCGTGATCGCACGGTCGGCACCAGGCCGACCAGCATGCCGCTGGTGTCGACCTCCTCGACCTCGCCGCTCGCCCGCACCACCATCGGCGGCGGATGTCCGGCCGCGGTCAGCCGCAGGCGCACGCTGGTGCCGTCACGGACCGCCGAGGCCAGCACAAGCGTGGCGAACCGGGTGTTGCCGCTGCTCAACAACGCGTCGTTGAGCAGGGTCAGGAGACGTCCGTGATCGTCGGCCTCCGGCAGCAGTGCCCGCAGAGTGGTGCGGATCTTACCGGTGAGAACGGCGGCCTCCAGGCCCTTTCCGCACACGTCGCCGAGGACGGCCAGGGTCTCGGCCCGCTCGTCGTCGACCGGGTGCACGTCGTAGAAGTCGCCGCCGACCTGGTCGGTGTCCAGCGCGGCGCGGTACCGGCCAGCGAACTCGATCCCGCCGACCTCCCGCAACGGGGGCGGCAACAGGTCACGCATCAGCACCTCGGTGATGGCGGCCTGCTCGGCGTGGACGTGGACGGCGGCCAGGGCGGCCCCCGCCCTGGCCGCGAACAACCGAGCACACAGCTGTTCGTCCTCGCTGAACGCGGCCAGTTGACGGCGCCGCAGCACCAGCGCACCCGCGGGCGCCCCATGGCCCGGCAACGGCAGCACGACCAGCGAGCCGACCGCGCCGACACCGGGTGGTACCAGCCACTCCGGGGCGCCGGAGGGCTCGATCCACCGAGGCGGCACGGTGGGGAACCCCCTGAGTGCCTCGCCGAGGCCTGGCACGACCTCGGGGTCGATGACACGCCGGTCACGCACCGGCCGCTCGCCCCGCGAGCACGACACCATCGTGTGGGCGCCCTGGTGGCCGGGGGTGATGACCAGTGCCGCGTCGGCGAGGTAGGTGGTGGCGAGCTCGGCGGTCATCTCCATGCACCGGTCCGGGTTCAGGGACGCGAGCAGGGCGGATGACGCGGCGGTGAGGAATTCCGTGCGTCGGCGCTCAAGCCGCAGGTGCTCCTGGGCGGTGGAATCGGCGAGCCACCAGGCGACACCGCCCGCGTGCCGCACCGGGTGGGCGGTGACCACACGCTCACCGAGGGGTCCTGTCGCGGCATCCGCGACGTCGTGACCAGCTGAAACACGGAGGTGGGCGTCCCAGAACCAGGCTGGAACACCCTCCACGAGCGCCGAGCCGACGGCCACCTCCGGCAGCAGGTCACGCCCGGCGGGGCTCACCTCGCTGACGGTCCCGCCGTGGTCGACCACCACGACCGGCACCGGCACGTCCGACCAACCCGGACCGGAACTCGCCAGGCCCGGCGTGACGTCCAGTTCGCCCTTGTTCACGTGACGGCCCGTGCGGGAGCCGCTTCACCTCCACCCGTCCCGTTCCTTCACGTCCTTTGTATCAAAGACCACCAACGACGCCGGTGTGTCACGAGCGGAGTCATCTGCGTGAGCGCGGTCGGGTGTGCTGGCTGGCGGGCGGGTGTCGTGGCCAGACAGTCCACAGTGGATCACGTCGGCGCCGGTGAGCCGCGCGGTGATCAGCGCGAGGTCCACGTGTACTCGCGAACGAGAGCCGGTGACCGAGACCGTTCCCGCCAGCCGCGCCACCGAGCACGCCTACCCTCGTCAGGGCGACCGGCGGCAGCTGAAAAGGCGACGTTTGATGCCGGACGCATTCCTGACGGCCCAAAGGGGCCGAAGATTGAGAGTTCCAACAATGGCCGCACGGCTATCCGTGGTGACCAATATGCCTTCAGTCAGGCCGCTGGTGATGAAGTAGACTGGCTGGCGGTGTTGGAGAAATATCACGAAGGCGGATATGGGTACGACTAGGAGAAGTGTGAACTGGCGAACCCTTGTGGTGGAAATTGTCGTCATGGTGGCCACAGGACTGTGCGGAGTTTCATGTGCGTCGGCGGGTGCGCCAGTCGAGAACGATCCCGAAGCGCTCGCCGAACAGTTGGATACAATTCGCAATAATGGCGGACAGCAACGCATGAAGGATTTGGTCCCTGGTGACTGGACTGCCGTCCATGTATTTGATATGGAATCGCTCATCCCTGAGTCGGTTGAGGACGAAGTGGGCTATTCGTTGGATCTGCCGCCCTCGTACCTCAACACGATGGGTACGGTGTTCGTATTTGTCGATGATGAGGGAGTCGTGCGAGCCGCGGCAGTCTATGGCGTCCGATTCGGATATACCGCATCGCCCGGTGACAGTGATTCCGTAGTCAGATTCGACACCAAGACCGAGTTGTTCGAGCTCGCCTGAGCATCCACCCGGACGTGGCTGTGGCAGCAGATGCGGCTCCCGCCGCCCGCACACCTGGTCAACCGCGCAGTGCGTGATCCGCGGTTCGAGGAGCGGACGTCGGGCACGCTCGGTAGTCACAATGACGATGAACGGGTCTCACTCCCCGATCACGATCACCTGCCAACCCCGAGACCATGGCCGACGCCCGCCGCGACCCCGAGCAGTACGACCTGCTGCGCGACCGCATGGGCAGCTGGAGCGAGTACTTCGTCGTCCATGCTGATGGGGGACAGGGTCACCGCGCGCCGTGTTTCCGTGGTGAGCGGAAGTGTTACGGCTTCATCAGGTTGATCCTGGTGCACAGGCGTCGCGTCGCTCTTCTCCCGATGCAGGGACTGGTCGCCGATCTCCTCGACGGCGATCCTGGCGACGGTCCCTTGGCGGCCTCGATCCGTCGCGCCGGCGATGTCCCGGATCACCCCGTGCTCATCAGCCCTCGGAGGGTCGCGCGGGCGCCGTGGCGGTTGAGGGACTCGCGGGCCCGGAGGTACTCCGTGCTGAAGCGGTCGTCGTCAGCGAGGTCGCCGAACAGTTCGCGGTCGCGGAGGAAGGTCAGGCCGTCAGCGCGGGCCGCGGTTCGTAGGCGGGGGGCCAGGCGGTCCACCACCTCGATCGGTTGTCCCTGCTCGTCGACGGCTTCGGCGTAGCGCGCCCAACTCGCCACGATCGCCGCCGACAGGCGGATCTCGCCGCCTCGCTCGAGATTGGTGCGCACCACGGGCAACAGCCACTGCGGAATCCGGTCGGAGGACTCCGCGCACAGTCGGGCGACCGTGTCTCGTATGTGGATGTTGGAGAAACGCTCGATCAACGTGGTCTGGTAGGCGTCGAGGTCGACGCCGGGCACCGGGGGCAGGGTCGGCCTCGCCTCCCGGCCCATGTAGGCCAACAGAAACGACGAGAACAGCTCGTCGGAACAGACGTCGTGCACCAACCGGTACCCGGCCAGGTAACCGAAATAGCAGAGCGCCTGGTGGCTGGCGTTGAGCAGGCGGAGCTTCATCAGCTCGTACGGCGTGACGTCCGCGACGATCTGCGCCCCCACCTCCTCCCACGGCGGCCTCCCGCACGCGAACCGGTCCTCGATCACCCACTGGGTGAACGGCTCGCACACCACCGGCCACCGGTCCTCGACCCCGAACCCGCTGGCCAGCGACTCCCGGTCGGCGTCCGTGGTGGCCGGCGTGATCCGATCGACCATGGAGTTCGGGAACGGCACGTTCGCCCTGATCCACGCGCCGAGCGCGGCATCGCGGGCGGTGGCGAAGGCGACCAGCATCCGGGCCGCGACGTCGCCGTTGTGCGCGATGTTGTCGCAGCTGAGCACCGTGAACGGGCTGATCCCGCGATCCCTCCGCCGCCGCAGCGCCTCGGTCAGGTAGCCGAAGGCGGTGACCGGCAACGCGTTCTGGCCGAGGTCCGCGGCGATCCGCGGGTCCGACGGATCGAACTCGCCCGTGACCGGGTTGACGTGGTAACCGCCCTCGGTGATGGTGAGTGACACGATCCTCGTCGCCGGGTTCGCCAGCAGTTCGACCGCGGCCTGCTGGTCGTCCGACGCCAGCTGACAATCCACGACGGAGCCGATGATCCGCGGTTCCGTCGTCCCGTCGGGATGTTTGACCACCAGGGTGTAGAGACCGTTCTGCGCGGTCAGTGCGTCACGCATCCGGGCGTCGGACGGCAGCACACCCAGGCCCCGGATCGCCCAGTCGCGCGCGCGACCCTGCTCCAGCAGCCGGTCGAGGTACATCGCCTGATGGGCGCGGTGAAATCCGCCGACTCCGATGTGGACGATACCCGGCGTCAGTGTGGAACGGTCATAGCTCGGCACCGCGACCGAACGGTTCAGCCCGGACACGGTCGCGTCGGTCAGCGGGACAGCCATCACGCACCCACCCGATGTGCGACGGACTCACCGGACTCGACGACGAACGAGGCCCTGGTCGACACCGGAGCCCCCGGAGTGTCCACATAGGGCACAATGCGGAAGTCGGTGTGCATGTGCTCGTCGGTGAACCGGGTCACGGCGTACCCCCGCTGCGAGTTGACGAACTTCAGGTGCGGGTTCTCCCGCAGGTAGGTGTCGGTCGTGGAGTCCCGGTCGGCCCCGTTGCCGCCCGAGGAGATCGACGTGGTGACCACCTCGACGCCCACCCGCCGCGCGTCGGGGTCGTCGAAGTTCGTGGTGATCTCACTCATGAAGTGGCGGTGGATGTCGCCGGTGAACACCACCAGGTTCTCCACGTCCCGCACCGCGATCCCGCCGAGCAGCCGCTGTCGGGACGCCACGTAGCCGTCCCAGGTGTCCATCGACACGGTCTGCACCGGACCCGCGGTCACGTCCCGCTGCGTGAAGAAGACCTGCTGGCCCAGCACGTCCCAACGGGCATCGGAGGCAGCCATCCCGGCCAGCGTCCACGCCTCCTGGGCGTCGCCGAGTATCGTGCGCGCCGGGTCGAGCCGGGCCTCGCAGCCCGCCTGCCCGCCACCGCCGCACGCCTGGTCGTCCCGGTACTGGCGGGTGTCGAGCATGTGCAGGTTCACCAGACCGCCGTACCGCAGCCTGCGATACAGCTGGATGTCCGGCCCGCTGGGCACCGACGTGCGGCGCAACGGCATGTTCTCGTAGTACGCCTGCGCCGCCGCGGCACGCCGCGCCATGAAGCCCGGTTCTGGCACGCCCGGTTCCGTGCCCGCCCAGTCGTTGTCGATGTCGTGGTCGTCCCAGGTGACGATCCAGGGTGCGGCGGCGTGCGCGGCCTGGAGGTCCTGGTCGGTCTTGTACAGCGCGTGCCGCAGCCGGTAGCCCGCCAGATCCCGGCTCTCCTGGCCGACGTGCTGGCGTACGGGGTTCTTCGGGTTCGGCGCGTACTCGTAGATGTAGTCACCAAGGTGCAGCACCGCGTCGACCGGTTCGGTCGCCAGGTGGCCGTACGCGGTGAACAGCCCTTCCTCCCAGTGCGAACAGGACGCGAGCGCGAGGGCGACCGGGCCGCCGTCGGTGACGGCGGGTGCGGTTCTGGTGCGACCGACCGCCGAGAGATGCCTGCCCTGCCGGAATCGGTACCAGTAGTCCCGACGCGGATCGAGCCCGGCCACCTCGACGTGCACGCTGTGTGCCGCGTCCGCCCGTGCGGTCGCCGCGCCGGCCCGAACCACGCGGCGGAAGGACGGTTCGTCGGAGATCTGCCACGACACCACGAGGTCGCGCCCAGGCATGCCGCCGAAACCGTTGTCGGCCAGCGGGTCAAGCGCGAGCCGGGTCCAGAGCACGAACCCGTCCGGCGACGGGTCGCCCGACGCGATGCCGAGGGTGAACGGGTCACCCGGCAGGGCGCGGGAGCCCTGTGGCGCGGGCTCGGTGGCCCAGGCGTCGGCGCCGGCCAGCGTCGACCCGACGGTGAGACCGACGCCGACGCCCAGGCCTGCGGTGAGGATCGACCTGCGGGACAGGGAACTGTTCATGAGTCCTCAATCTCGTTGCGGGACAACGGGGTGGAGCGCCGTTCGAAGCTCGTCGGAGCCCGGGGCGGGACGATCGCGGGTCAGACAGGACACGAGTTCGGACGCGGGAGCGTCCAGGTACGGGGCCAGGCGCCTGGCCAGTTCCACCTCACCGGACACGACTTCCGTGGCACACGCGGCGGCGACCACGCTCGTCCAGGTGTCGACGTGGTCGAAGACGTCCCGGATCGTGCTCGTCGGCCCCGGCGGCCGCGGGACCGGCGTCGGATCGGGCAGCCGCCACTCGTACCGGCCGGGTCCGACGATCCGCCGGGCCGGCTCACCCGGCAGGTGGACGGTGGCGGTCGCACCGACCGGAACCGTCGCCAGCACCGTCAGCTGATCGCCGGTTCGCCGCCAGGACGCGTGTGCCTGGCCGTAGGGCGTGTGGTGTGTGGCGGAGGCGAAGTCGAGCTGGCGGGTGGGGGTCGGACGGATGAGGATGGCGCGGTAGCCGGGAGCGGCCGGCGCCAGCCCGGCGACACCGCGGTGCAGCCAGTCCGCGACCGCGCCGAGCGCGTAGTGGTTGAACGAGGTCATCGAACCGGGATTGATCGACCCGTCGGGCAGCATGCTGTCCCACCGTTCCCAGATCGTGGTGGCACCCATCGTCACCGGGTACAGCCACGACGGGCAGCCGGTCTGGGTCAGCAGTCGGTAGGCCAACTCCGACTGGCCGGCCGAGACCAGCGCGTCACAGATCAGCGGGGTGCCGACGAACCCGGTGCTGATCCGGAAACCGCTGGCGCGCACCAGATCCGCGAGCCGTGTACCCGCGTGGGCGCGCTGCGCCGCGCTGGGCAACAGGTTCCAGCACAGGGCCATGGCGTAGGCGGTCGGCGAGTCGCTGAGCACGCGACCGTGGGCCGTGACGTACTCGGCGGCGAACGCCTCGCGGACCGCGGCGGCGATCCCGCCGTACCGGGTGGCCGCGTCGGCCTCGCCGAGCACCGCCGACGCCAGCGCGAGGATCTCGGCGCTGTGTGCCAGGTGGGCGGTGGCCACGACGTCCGGGTGCGCCTTGGCCAACCCCGGCTGCTGTGGCGGCGCGTCGGGGTCCAGCCAGTCACCGTACTGGAACCCGCCGGTCCACAGATGGTTCTCGCCGGCGAGGGCGGCGAGGTGGTCCACCCAGGCGCACATGCTCGGCAACTGCCGGGCGAGCAGGTCGAGGTCACCGGTGCGCTGGTAGAGCGTCCACGGCAGCGCCACCGCGGCATCGCCCCACGCGGCCGCCGACGCACTGCGGTCGCGCAGCACGTCGGGCACGACGAACGGCACGGAACCGTCCTCGAGCTGGTCCGCGGCGAGGTCGGCGAGCCAGGAGGTGAGCATGCCGGCACAGTCGTACAGGAACGTGGCGGTCGGGCCGAAGACCTGGATGTCCCCGGTCCAGCCCATGCGTTCGTCGCGCTGCGGGCAGTCCGTCGGCACGTCGAGGAAGTTGCCGCGCATGCTCCACACCACGTTCTCGTGGAAGCGGTCGAGCGTCGGGCTGGACGAGGAGAACCAGCCGGTGCGGAGCAGGTCCGTGCCGATCACGACGGCCGTGACGTCCTCGGCGGCGATCGGCCCCGTTCCGGTGATCTCGGCGTAGCGGAAGCCGTGGAAGGTGAACAGCGGCTCCAGGGTCTCGTCGGTGTCACCCGCGAGCAGGTAGCTGTCGGTGGCCTTCGCCGAGCGCAGCGGGCGGGTCGCGAGTTCTCCGTTCTCCAGCACCTCCGCGTGCCGCACGGTCACCTCGTCGCCCGCGGCGCCGCGCACCCGCAGCCGTACCCAGCCGACCAGGTTCTGTCCGAAGTCGACGACCGTCCGGCCGGCCGGCGAGGTGGTGACGGTGACCGGCGCCAGCGTCTCGGTCGCCCGCACGGGTGGCCCGTCCGGTGCGACCAGCCTGGTCAGGTCCGCGTCGATCCGTTCGACCGCCGCCGGCCGGGCCGAGGGTGGGCGCAGATCGGTTCGCTGACCGTCGTAGAGGTCGTCGGCGAGGATGCCGCTCGGGGTCGCCACCCAGGTGTCGTCGGTGCCGTGAACGTGCCGCTCGCCGGTCGTGGTGGTGAGTTCGAGTTGGGCGAGCAGCGCCAGCCGGTCGCCGTAGAGCGCCCGTTGACCCCGCCACCCGAGTCTTCCCCGGTACCAGCCGTTGCCGAGCAGCACCGACAGGGTGTTGTCGCCGGGACACAGCAGTTCGGTGACGTCGTAGGTCTGGTAACGCAGCCGGTGGTCGTAGCTGGTCCAGCCGGGTGCGAACAGGTCCTGGCCGATCCGCACACCGTTGAGGAACGGCACGTACACACCGTGGGCGGTGAGGTAGAGCCGCGCGGCGGCGAGGTCCTCGGGCGCGGTGATCCGGCAGGTCAGCTCCGGGGACGAGGTGTCCGCCTCGCCGGTTGGCACGGGTGAGACGAACGCGGCGGACCAGTCGGCCGGCGTGAGCAGACCGGTCTCCACCTCCACCGGGTCGCTCCACGGCGACCACTCGGTGTCCCTGACCCTGACCCGCACCGTCACCCGCTCACGGGAGACCAGAGGTGTCGTCGGCCAGGGCACCAGCACCTGGTCGGCGGACCGGACGAGGTGGACCTGCCGCCCACCGGGGCCGGCGACCTCCACCTCGTAGGCGACCTGCCGGAACCCCGTGCCCGCGTCAGGGACGGTCCAGGACAGCCGCGGGCTCGCGACGCCGATCCCGAGAACACGTTCTCCGCTGGTCCAGTGTTCGACCCGTGGGCGCGTCGGTGTGGCGATGGCGCTCATCGGCTATCCCTTCAGTCCGCTGGCGAAACCACGCATCATTCGCTTCTGCAGCAGGAAGTACCCGACGAGAACGGGGAGGATGGAGATCATCATGCCGGCGAAGAGCAGGCCCCACTCGGTGGTGTACTCGCCACGGAACGAGTAGACGGCCGCCGGCAGCGTCTGCTGCGCACTCCCTCCGGTGTAGAGCAACGGCAACAGGAACTCGTTCCAGATGTTGATTCCGGACAGGACGATCACCGTGCCGGTGATCGGCCGGAGCATCGGGAACACCACGCGCCGGAACGCCGTCAGCGGTCCCGCGCCGTCCACATAGGCCGCCTCCTCGTACTCACGTGGCAGCGCACGGGTGAGGCCGGCGTAGAGGAAGACGGTGAGCGGCAGCTGCTGGCCGACCTGCGCGATGATCAGCGAGGTCCAGGTCCGCAACATGCCGGCGTCGTGCATGAGCTGGTAGAGCGGGACCATGCCCAGCTGGGTGGGGATCATCAAGCCCAGCAGGAACAGCACGAACAGGCCGAAACTGAGCCGGGTGGCCCGGCGGGCGAGCACGTACGCGGCGAACGAACCGAGCAGGACCAGCAGGGCGACGCTGATCACCGCCACGACGACGCTGCTCATCATCGCGCCGCCGAGCTCGGCCCGCCGCCACGCCTCGACATAGTTGTCCAGGCTGACCGAACTCGGCAGCGCGAGCGGTGAGGCCGAGGCCTCCTGGGGGTCCTTCAACGAGACGTTGAGGAACACGTAGGCGGGAAAGGCGAAGGCGAGCGCGACGAGGACCATCACGAGCTCGCCCGCGCCGAGCCGGAGCAGCCGGGGTTTGCTGGCCCTCATGTCCGCACCTCGAAGCGGCGCGTGGCGCCGAGCTGGACCAGGGCGAACGCCGCGACCAGCATGGTCAGCACCAGGGCGACCGCAGCGCTGTAACCGAACTGTCCGGAGACGAACGCCTCCTTGTACATGGTCAGGGAGAGGGTTTCCGTGGCGTAGCCAGGACCGCCTCCGGTCATCACGAAGACCTGGTCGAAGACCTTGAGGCTGGAGATCAGGGTCAGCGAGACCACGATCGTGGTGGCCGGCATCAGCAGGGGAAGCGTGACGCCACGCAACCGCCGCCACCAGCCGGCCCCGTCGATGGCCGCCGCCTCGTTGAGCTCGACGGGGATCCCCTCGAGCCCGGCCAGGTAGATGATCATCGTCAGGCCGACGTTCTGCCAGACGATCACCCCGACCACGCTCCACAACGCGACGGAGGAGTCGCCGAGCCAGTTCTGCGCCAGTCCGCCAAGGCCGAGGTTCCCGAGCACCTCGTTGACCGGCCCGCTGGGGGTGAGCAGGTACTGCCAGAGGAACCCGATGATCACCGGTGGCAGCACGGCGGGCAGGAAGAACAGCGTGCGCAACACGTTACGGGTCGCGAGGCGGGTGTGCAGCGTGATGGCCAGACCCAGTCCGAGCACGGTCTGCACGATCGTCACCGCCACCGCGAGGACGACGGTGTTGCGCAGCGCCGCCATCGCGTCCGGGTCCTCCAGAATGGCACCGAAGTTCGCCAGACCCGTCACGTTCGCGCCGTCCCGGGAACCCGTCCAGTCGGTGAACGCGTACACCCCGCCGGCGATGGTCGGATAGATGACCACCACGCCGTACACCACCAGGGCGGGTACGAGAAACCAGTACGGAAACCGTTGCCGGGACCGTCCCAGGGTCACGGAGTCCCCTTGTCGAACTCGGCGTCCAACTGGCCAAGCAGGTCCGGGATGCCGATCTCGTCGGCCAGCAGCTGTTGCCCGCTCTGCAGCAGCCGCTGCTGGGTGTCTCCGTTGGGCCACAGGTAGTTGGCGAAGGGCGTGGTGCGCTTGTCCTTGACGTAGGACAAGACCGGTTCGAGCGAGTCCAGCTTGGCGTCGTCGACGACATCCAGGGCCGGCAACATCCCCAGTGTCTCTACATAGGACTTCACGTTGGCCGGCTCGGCGAGGAAGTCGAGGAACTCGTTGACCTGGTCGAGGTTGTTCGTGTTCTTGTTCACCGCGAGGAAGTCCGGAGCGACCGGCAGCCGGGTCTCGGTGGCGTCGTCGGTGGCTGGTAACGCGAAGACGCCGAAGTCGGCGGCACCGCCCTCGGAGCCGTCGAACAGCGCGGGCAGACCGGAGGACACCATGAGCTGCATCGCCGCCCTTCCCTGGGCCACGTCGGCCGTCGACTGGTCCGAGGAGACGCCGTTGGCCTGTGGCGTCATGTACTCGCGCAACGCCAGGAACTTCTCGAAGGTCGTGGTCCACGCCGCGTGATCGGCGAAGTCGACCTCACCGGCGAGCATCCGGTCGTTCAGGTCCGCCTCCGGTCCGTACACCAGCGACGCCGCCAACGCGTAGACCCAGAACTGCAGGTAGACACCGCCGGTGAACCCCGCGGAGATCGGCACGACGCCCGCGGCCCTGAGCCTGTCGCACGCGGTGAGCAGCTCACTCCAGGTCCGCGGCGGTTCGACCCCGGCCTCGGCGAACACCTTCTTGTTGTAGGCCATCACGATCGCGTTCTGTCCGACGGGGAAGCCGTACACCTTGTCGTCCACACTGGCCAGTCCGCGCATGTCGGCCGACATCGACTTCGTCCAGTCCGCGGTGGACAGATCGGCCAGCTCCCCCTGACCGCCGAGCACGCCAACCGCAACCGGGCTGCTCAGACCGGGCGAGACGCGGAAGATGTCGGCCGCCGTGCCCGAGGTCAGCTGCACCCGCAACTGCTCGTTGAGGTCCGCGGTCGGCGCCGCCGTCAGGTCGAAGGTCACGCCGGCGGACTGCTCGAACTTCGGGTGGAGCGAGGAGAGACCGAGTTGCTGCTCGGTGCTGACGAACGCGCTGACCTTGCCGGACGCGCCGGCGTCCTCGTCGTCGGAGTTGACGAAACCACACCCGGCGGCGGTCAGCACGGTGGCGAGGGCCACCGCGAGCGTCCGTTTGGTCGAAGGACTCATGGCTACTCCTGGAAATGTGATGCGTGGTGTGTTGGCAGGCGCGGTCAGTCGCCGGGAACGATGGCGCCCTGCTCGCGCAGGGTGCTCCTGATCTCGGCCACGCCCACCTCGAGAAGGTCGCGGTCGTGCTGGGCGGCCAGCGCCGCGTTGACGCCGGCCGCCTGGCCCATCGCCATGCAGGAGGCCTGGACCCGGTACGCGGAGTTGGCTTCCTGGTCACCGCTGACGGATCGGCCGGCGACGATCAGGTTGGTCGCGCCGCGAGGGATCATCGCGGCACGCGGGATGGTGGGAACGACGCCGTGACGCAGCGGCCGGATGTCGATGCCGTCCCCGTCCGGGTCGTGCACGTCGATCGGGTAGAAGCTGTAGCTGAGCGCGTCCGGCCAGACCCGACCGCTGGTGTAGTCGGCGGCGGTGATCCTGGCGAGACCGTCGATCGTGTACGACTCGCGGATCCCGCACTCGACCGCCCATCGCTGGATGGTCAGGTCGTGCAGCCCGGGCTGCTGTCGGAAGAACCGGAAGATCCGCATCATGGCCCGGCGGCCCGCCACCTCGGCCGCGGTCCGCTCGCCGCTCGTGCCGCTGGTGGCGCCGTTGATGTGGATCCGGTTCTCCCCTCCCGTGCGCAGGAAGGCGGCGACCGGGTCGCTGCCGCCGGCCAGGTCCTCGGGGAGCAGGGAGCCGTCGGCGACGGCCGCCTCGTAGGCCGACCTCAGCGCCGGGTGGTCGAGCGCGTCGTTGTCGTACCCACCGAATCGGACCATCAGGGTGCCTGGCTGCCGCTTCTCGTTCACCAGCCGGGTGAACCCCGCGCGCGCCACGACATCGGCGTCGCCGGTGCAGTCGACCAGGCACGCGGCGGTGACCTCGACCAGGCCTTCCTTGGCGCACAACGTGACACGCCACCGGTCCCGCTGACGGACGACCGTCGCGAACATGGTGTGCAGCAGCAGGTCGACGCCGGCGGAGGCGACGAACTCGTCGATGACCGCGGCCAGGACCGCCGGGTTGACCGGCACCTGGAGCCGGTAGTGCGGCTGGTCCCAGGCGGTGAAGTCGGGCAGAGGTATGCCGGCCCGCTCGGCGCTGTCGCGCACCGCGTCCCAGCCGATCCCGCCGATGACCTGCTTGCCCCAGGCGTGGTAGAGGCCTGGCAGCGCCACCCCGGCGACGGTGGTGGTGCCGCCGAGCGCGCCGTTCTTCTCCACGAGCAGGGTGCGTGCGCCCAACCGTGCGGACTGGACGGCGGCCGGCCACCCGGCGGGCCCGCCGCCGACGACCACGACGTCGTAGTGCCTGGTCACGGCGTTCCCCAGGACCCGGCGGGGCGGCCACCCATGATCGCGGAGAGTTCGGCCGCGGCGTCGCAGACCGCCTTGCGCATCGCCTCGGCGTAGTCGGGGCTGTACCGGGCGGCCGGGTAGCCGACGGCGAGCGCGGCGGCGGCCCGACCGGACTGGTCCCACACCGGGGCGGAGACCCCGCACACGCCGATGGCGCCTTCCTCGACGTTGGTGGCGTAGCCGTCGGCCCGGACCTCGCGGAGTTCGTCCTGCAACGTCTCGGTCAGCGGCCGCGGATGCGCGGCGAAGTACTCCCAGTCGGCGTTGCGGCGCATCGCGGACAGCTCGTCGGGCTCCAGCGCGGCGAGCAGCACCTTGCCGGCGGCGGTCTTCTCCAGGGGCACCAGGGAGGCGTCGTTCGCCCGGCCGCTGGGGTTGATGTTGAGCAACTGCGGGCTGACCAGCACCGCGATGTTCACCCGTCTGGCGCCCTGCAGGACGGCGAGGTGCACCGTTTCGGCGGTCTGTTCCCACAGCGCGCGCATGACCGGGGCGGAGACGACGGTCAGGTCGGTCTGGGCGAGGTACATCTGGTTGAGCGTGAAGACGCGGGCGCCGAGCCGGTAGTAGCGGGACCGTTCGTCCTGGGCGACCAGGCCGTGCGTCACGAGGGCGGCGAGGATCGTTCTGCCGGTCGACTGGTGCAGGCCCACGGTCTGGCAGAGCTCGCGCAGGGCGGCGCCGCCCGGGCCCGAGCGTGCGACCGCGTCGAGCAGGGCCACCGACCGGTCAAGCGCCTGAATCTGACTCCGTGGCCCGACCGCGGTGATCTGATCTTTGGTCGTGCTCGTCACGTCAGTTGGATCAGACACGCAGACACTCCGTTATGTCGCACACCGTTCGACCTCGTCAGGCAGGAATTTAGATACGCCCCCGTCAGGGGTCAACGACCGAGACGGAACAGAGACATCTGATGATGATGTCGAACACGTGGCGACAATGTCGAGACGAGCGCGGGTGGCGTGGGCCGTGACGGAAGGGTGACGATGTGGTCGCGACGGTGCGGTACTCGCGCACGAGATCCGTGGTGCACGGCTGCTCGTGCTCGACCAGGCCGCGACCGCGATCCCCGACTCGGCCGTCGACGAGGTCGCCGCGGCGATGCTCGCGTTGTAGGCGGTCGTTGCCCGAAGGGGCGAACGCCACTGCCTCGGTGGCACTGCCCGCACCGGGATCGGTTCTGGTAGTCAGTGGTAGGTGCGTGAACGCGACCTGCCGGAGGAGTCCCAGCGGCGATCCCCTGCCGCGCGGGCGGATCAGCACGACAGTCCACAACGGACTGACATGCTCGATCTACAGCGGACGGTGGGCAACCGTGCGGTGGCCAGGATGGTCGAGTCCGAGCGGAACGCGTCGGTGCGCGACGTCCTGAGCTCGCCCGGACGTCCGATGGACGCGGCCCTGCGCCAGGAGATGGAAGCCCGGCTGGGTGCGGACTTCTCCCGCGTCCGGGTGCACGACGACCCGGCGGCGCGGCGCTCCGCGGCGGAGGTCGGGGCGCGGGCGTACACGTCGGACAACCACGTCGTGATCGGTCACGGCGGTGCCGACAAGCACACCTGGGCGCACGAGCTGACCCACGTGGTCCAGCAGAGCGTCGGCCCGGTGCCCGGCACCGAGACCGCCGACGGCCTCAGGATCAGCGACCCCGCCGACCACGCCGAACGCGAGGCCGAACACGTTGCCACCCAGGCGATGTCCGGCGCGCCGCCATCGCCCACCACCCCACCGCCGGGCCTCTCGCACGACGGCGTGCACACGGTGCAGCGCACCGACGACCCGCCCCAGTCGGCCGCGGACGGTCTCCAGGCCTACCTCGCCGGCTGGATGGACACGTCCGCGGTGTCGGCCGTCCGCCGCTCCAGCGCGCTCAAGGCCATCGACGTGGCCGTGCGGGCGTGGCTGGGTGGCGGCTACGCCATGCAGGGCAACCTGGACGCCAACCGGAACGAGCTCAACGCCGTACTGGCCGCCATCACCGCTTGGCGCGCCACGAAAACCGAGAAAAGCAAACGCGACGACGCCATCAACGAACTGGAGGCGAAGGTAGGCGCCGCGCTCGCCGAGGTCGACGCCCGGCAGCGTCGCCGGACCGAGCAGGAGCAGCTGAAGGCGAAGTACTCGGTCCTCGATCCACGGCTGGTGGGCTACGCCGCACGACCCTCCCAGGGAGTCACGGTCGACCCGGACAACAACCGGATGCACGAGGCTCTCATCGACCACGACGACCAGGGCCGGTTGACCGAGCAGGCCCTCGCCATCCTGGACCAGCTCGCGAGCGAACGGCTGGAGGACCAGCTCACGATCGCCGGCCGGGGTGAGGTGACCGCGCAGGGCGTCACCGAGGAGCGGACCCGTGAGCTCATGAAGGAGCACCCGAACCCGGTCACCGGCGGGACCCAGTTCCCGGAAGTGGAGTCCTACCTGGCCAGCGGGGCCGGCGAGTCCGGTACCGACACGGCGCTCCCCGACAACCAGGAGACGGTGGTCCGAGACGTGGGGGACACCCGGGTCACCATCCACTGGGACCGCACCGACGCCCTCAAGGAGAAGCGGGTGACCATGCTGGAGGGCGCGATCCGCAAGGTGCTGGAAGCCGGCTTCCCCCTGCCGAACCTGACCGTGCACCTCCCCAGGTACGGCCGGCGACTGACCATCACGACCGACGGAATCCTCGACGCGGGCGGTCGCAAAGCTCAACGCGCCGAGTACATCCCCACCGACAACGTGGTCGCCAGCCCCGAAGGAGTCGGCAACCCACTGACCAAGTCCGGCGATCCGGACTACTTCCTGTCCACCCAGGTTGCCCCCGAAGGAACCGGAACAATGGTGCACGAACTGGGTCACTTCCTGCACTACCAACTGAACCGAGGCCGCTACCACGACCTGAACTTCACCCAGTTCGCCCCCGGCAGGGGCCGCACCGCCACCGCCGTGAGCGGCTACGCCACGGAAAACCCCCGCGAGTTCGTCGCCGAGGTCTTCCTGGGTCGCGTCTACGGCCGCACCTACGACGAGTCGGTCCTGGAAATGTACGAGGCCCTGGGCGGCCCCGAACCATCAGAGGCACCCACCACCACCTGACCGCACCGGCGGCTCCGGCCGGAACCGGCGCCGGTGTTCATCCGAAAGGCGACCGGTAGCCGACCGCGTTCGCTAGGGTGCGATGCGTGACGGTCCAGTTCACCGCACTGCTCCGGCGGCTGCGGCGCGAGGCGGGGTTGACACAGGAGCATCTGGCGGAACGCACCGGCCTGGCCGTGCGGACCATCGGCCGGCTGGAGTCCGGGGCGAGTGCCAACCCCCAGTTGGACACGGTGCGGCTGCTCGCCGACGGGCTCGGGCTCGAGCCGGACGTGCGGGCCACGTTCCTCACCGTCGCGGGCGGACAGGAGCCCGTCGAACCCGAGGAGCCGGACGGACCCGCCGGGCCGGTCGAGGTCGTCGAGCGGCGGCCGGAGTCGGCGCTGGAACGCCTGCTCGCCGACGCCGCCGACGACCTCGCGCACGCCGTCCACGCGCGCCTCAAGAAAGAGGAGGAACTGCGGCGCATCCACGACCCGTTCCCCCTGCCCGTCCGGTGGCAGCCGGCGCCCGACGGGGTCATGGACCAGTGGGCCAACATCCGCCGGGTCCCGCACGGCGAGGCGGCGCCGCTGGACCTGGCCGGGCGGCTGCCCGAGATCGTCGAGATCTACCGGCGTATCCCGTCGGGGCGGCTGGTGGTGCTGGGTCGGGCGGGGTCGGGCAAGTCGGTCCTGGCCGCGCGGTTCGTCCTGGACCTGTTGCGGACCCGAGGACGCTGTGACGCCGTGCCGGTCGCGCTGGGGATCGCGTCCTGGAACCCGACCACCACGACCTTCCGCGACTGGCTGGTCGGGCAGTTGCTGCGGGACCATCCCGGTCTGGCCGCACGCGGCCCCAACCGGTCGAACCTGGCGACCGCGCTGGTCGACGCCGACCGGATCCTGCCGGTGCTGGACGGCTTCGACGAACTCGCCGTCGGCCAGCACCGGCGTGCGCTGGACGCGCTCAACACCACCGACCTCCCGCTGCTGCTGACCAGCCGGCCCGGCGAGTACCGGGACGTCGCCAGCGTCGACGCGCTGACCGCCGCGGCGGCGATCCGGCTGACCGACCTGGTCGTGGCCGACCTGGTCGACTACCTGCCGAGGACCACCCGCCGGGGCGCGGGCGGCACCGTGTGGGACCCGGTCCTCGCCCAGTTGCGCGACCACCCAGAAAGGCCGGCCAGCACCAACCTCCGCACCGTGCTGACCACCCCGCTGATGGTCGGTCTCGCCCGCGCCGTCTACAGCGACGCGACCGGCCCCGACCCGGCGGAGCTGCTGGACACCACCCGGTTCGGCAGCCAGCACGAGATCGAGGACCACCTGCTGAGCCGGTTCATCCCCACCGTCTACCTCGACCAGCGGTCCCGCTGGGACGCCGGGCGGGCGCGGGCCTGGCTCGGGTACCTCGCCCGCCACCTCGACCGGCTCGGCACCCACGACCTGGCGTGGTGGCGCCTGGGCGTCACGATGCGCCGGCGCACCCGCATGACGGTCGTCGGGCTGGTCTGCGGGCTGGCCGTCGGCCTGTCGACCGGGGCGATGACCTGGCTGGTGGAGGCGCTCAACGGGGGAAGCGGGCTGGCCGCGCTGCTGACCACCGGCGGGTACTGGCTCGGGTTCGGCCTGGCCACCGGACTCGCCCATGGAGTGGGGATCACGCTGGGCAGCGGGGCGTTCGAGCCGTCCCGGGTCCAGCTGCGCGCCAGCGGCGGGTCCCGGCACCTGCGGGCGAGATTCGGTCCACGGGCCCTGATCGGGCTGGGCGGCGGGGTCGGTCTCGGGCTGGTGCTGGGGCTCGTGGGCGCCGCCGGCATCCCCCCGATGGGCCTGCCGGGGGCCGGGTTCCTCGGCGGCCTGGCCGCCGGGACCGCCCTGGGGACGCTGGCCGGTCTCGGCTGGGGCCTGCTCGCGGGCCTGGAGACGACGGTCGACCTCACCTCCGCCGTCGGCCCCGCCGACACGCTGCGCACCAACCGGCTGGTCGTGGTCGTCGAGTTCCTCGGCCTGGGGCTCGTGCTCGGGCTCGCCCACCTGCTGATGACCACGCTCACGCTCGGCTACCTGTTCCCCACCGGGCTCGTCCTGGACCTGGTGCTGGGACCGGTGATCGGGCTCGCGATCGGGATCGGGATGACCGCGTGGGGGCAGTGGCTGATCTTCGCCAGGATCTGGTTGCCGCTGACCGGCCGGTTGCCGTGGTCGGTGGCCGCCTTCCTCGACGACGCGTGCCGGCGCGGGGTGCTGCGTCAGGTCGGGGCGGTGTACCAGTTCCGCCACGCCCGGCTCCAGGCGCACCTGGCCAACACCGCCTGACCTGCGGTTTCGCCCGACCGGACACAGAAGTCCGGTGGATGACCGATGCGGGTCGTGGCCATCGGGGCCGGGCGGCGAGATCGTCGGTGCCGTGTTCGAGACTGTCGAGGACCTCGTGGGAGTGGTCACCGGACTGGTGAGTCCGGACGGGCCGCTCGGGACGTTGGCACTGACGTTGACCGACGCGCTGGACAGCGTGTGGGCGGCCTTGTTCGGCGCGTCGACCGTGTCCGGCGGAACGAACTGGAACGCCTACAGCCACCAACAGCTCTACGACATGATCTGGAAGGGCGCCGACGTCGGCGAGGTGAGCGCCGTCGCCGCCGAGTGGGGCCGGCACAGCGTCGCGCTGGCCGCCTTCGCCGACGAACTGCGCCGGGAGGGCGCCGCGCTCCGGTCGAACTGGCAGGGCCGGGCCGCCGACCTGGCAGCCGACCGGCTCGACGAACTGTCCGACCGGATCTGGAACACCGGCGCCCGGGCGGGCACGGTCCAGAAGGCGGCCGGTGAGGCCGGCGACGCGCTCGCCCTCGCGCGCAACACCATGCCCCCGCCGCCGCCGGACCCGATGACGATCGCGACCAGCGCCGTGGGCGCCGGGCCGATCTCGCCGGTGGAGGCGGTGCTGGTGGGTGGCCTGCGGGTGTTCACCGCCGACGCCGTGGCCGGCGCGTCCAAGGCCGACGCGGTGCGGGTCATGCAGCGCTACGAGCAGAGCCTGCTCAGCAGTGCCAACCAGGTCGTGCCCGCCGGCCCCGACGCGACCACGTCCAGGACCTACCGGGCGGACGGGGTGGCGGGGGCGTCGACCAGCCCGTCCTCGGCGATCACCGGCGGCCCGTCGGGGGGCTCGTCCGGAAGCGGCGGCGGGGTGCCGTGGTCGCGGCTGGTCGGCGGCACGGGCACGCCTGGTTCCGGTGGGCCTCCCGGGGCGTTGGTCGGCAGCGCCCCGGGAGGCGTCGGGCAGGTGCTGGCGGCCGAGCGCGCCGCGCTGTCCGAGGCGATGCGACGAGGAATGGGCGCCGGGGGCTTCATGGGTCCGATGGCCGCCCCGATGCGCGGCGACGAGGACCGGGACAGGTCGTACCAGACCCGGTTGCCCAACGTGGACAACCGGCTCTTCGCGGTGGACGAGCGCAGCAGCGCCGCGGTGATCGGCGACGTGACGGACAGGGAGCGCGACAGTGGTCTCCAGTAAGCCAACCGGCGACGACTTCGAGGTGCTGGCCGAGGAGCTGACCGGACAGATCAGGGCGCTGGTCGGCATCGGCGGCGAGACCAACGGCCTGGTCTCCACGGCGCGGCTGCTCGCCGAACGCCAGCCGCCGCTGGGAACCGCGCCGCCCGCGCTGCAACTGGCGATGCGGCTGCTCGAGGCGGCCGGCCCGTCCGGGCTCACCGGCGAGGTGAGCGCCGCCGACACCGAACTGGCCAGCTACCACCGGGCGCTGGACGCCACCGTGCGGCACTACCAGAGCGGCGAGACCGAGGCCTCGTTGCGGTTCACCGACGAGGAGACCTCGACGTGAGCGCCGCGCCCGTGGCCGCGACCCGCACCGGGCACGACGGTGTCCTGTTCGGACTCGTGGAGTTGGACCTGCTCGCCGCGCACGCCGGGGCGCGGTTCCCGTTCCCGTTGCGGGTGCCGGAGTTCGGCCGGATCGCCGACGAGCGGGCGGTGTTGTTGGCGGCGGCCGGCGTGACCATGCGGGCCAGGGGGCTCGCCGGTGAGCGCGGCCCGCTGGGTGTCGCGGCGGAGGTGGTCACCGCGTTGCGGGAGTGCCGGGGCTCCGTCGACCTGGTGCTGACCGGTCCGGGGGAGGCCCTGGGGGTGGCGGCCATCGTCTACCGGTCCTGGGCGTTGCTCTGCCGTCAGTCGCTCACCGGCGACCCGGCGACCACCGGGGTGCGGATCCGGCGGGTCGCCCAGAACGCGCTGGTCGACGAGCTGCTCAGGATCGTGCCCGACGTGCGCGGCGTGGTCACCATGCCGATCACGCTGCCGCCCGACGGCGGCGACCCGTTCGCGCTCGACGAGATCGGTGCCGTGCTTCCCGAACTGCTCGGCGCCGGACAGCTGGGCGCCACCCACCGCGTCGGCGGCCGGGCCGAACTCGAACTGTCCTGGTTGGACGGTCCACGTGGCAGGGTGCGGGTGGATCGGGGAGACGACGGGTGGGTCAGCGTCAACTCGTTGACCCGCAACGAAATGCGCTATGCGCTCAGCAATGTGGCCATGGTCGCCAGAAGGGAACATGATGGATCCTGAACAGTGGCTCGCGCAGTACGACAAGCGGCTGGCCGAGGTCGCGTCGCGCGCCAAGGACGCCAGCGCGCGCCTGCGACAGGTCGGCGGCACGGCGTCCTCGCCGCGCGGCGAGGTCACCGTGAGGGTCAGCGCCAGCGGCACGCTGGAGGATCTCACCCTCACACCCGCCGCCCGGGGCCTGGAGTCCGACGAGCTGGCGCGGCTGATCCTGGACACCACCCGCCGGGCGCGGCGCGAGGTCAGCGTCCAGATCGACGGCCTCTCGACCCGGTACCTCGGTGAGGGCCCCGCGCTCGAGGTGATCAGGCAGCACCTGCCGGCCGGTGTGCCGGCGGGCAACGACCCAGACGACGACGACTACTTCGCCAACCCGCCGGAGATCACGCGATGACCTACGCGACCAACGCCCAGTTCGACGTCGACACCGACCAGCTCCGTGGCCACGCCGGCAACCTCGGTGACGTCGCCGACGAGCTGTCCGCGATCGGCGGCCGGCTGCCCAGCGGCCTGGCCGACCTCGCCCTCGGCCTGTTCACCCAGTTCCTGACCGCCGGCCTGCAGGGCGCCATGACCCAGGTGGCGAACACGGTCACGGACGCGGCGACGTCGGTGGCCGAGATGAGCACCGGCATGTCCCGCACCGCCGCCGGCTACCAGTACACCGACGAGAACAACGACGCCACCCTGACCGATCTGAACCGGGAGCTTCCCCGATGACCGACCTGAACACCGCCCAGATGGTCACCGACCTGCGGGAGACCGACGCCGCCGTGCGCGCCAACGGGTGGGTCGCGCCGGGGCTTGGCGTGCCGGGCGCGCCGTTGGGCCTGCTGAGCAGCCTGGGCACCCCGTTGTCCGGGCTCGCGGCGGCCGGCCTGTCCTGGTTCATGCCGCTCGTGTCGTTCCTCGACGAACCGCTCAAACAGCTCCAGGGCGGCAACCCGTCCTCGGTGATGTCCGGGGCGCAGGACTTCGGTTCGGCGGGCGGGGACATCGCGCGGGTCGCCGGCGACTACCGGGCCTCGACCAGCGCCCAGACCTCCGACTGGTCCGGCGACGCCGCGACGCGGTACCGCGAGTCCGGTGCGGTGCACGCCGAGGGCGTCGAGGGGCTCGGCGAGGCGAGCAACACGGTGGCCAGCTCGATCATCGGGGCCGCCCAGGTGGTGGCCCAGGCCATCGCCGAGATCACCGAGCTGATCGCCCAGGCCGTCGCCCAGATCGTGCCGATCCTGACCCAGGCGATCGCGCGGGCGGGGGAGACCTTCGGCCAGAGCGTGGTGGAGGCCATCCCGCCGTGCGTGGGGATCGCCGTGGAGTACGCGCTGCGGATCGCCGCGAAACTGGCGGCGCTGGTGGCCAGCGGGGACAACCTGCTCAAGCTCGTGAAGGGCGGCATGGCCGTCGTGGAGCTGTTGCGGACCGCGATGGACAGCATCAGCCGCACCAGTGTCGCCACCGAGGCCTCCGGTGAGGACGCGGCCGCGCGGCCGGGTGGCGGGGCGGCGTCCGCGCCGGTGCCGGACACCCCGGTGGTCGCCGGGGACACCTCGCCCTCGGCGGCGTCCTCCTCCGGAGGAGGCGGCGGGGACGCCTCGGGCTCGCCGGCCTCCGCCCCCGGCGGGTACGGCGGCGGGTCCGTCCCGAGTGGACTGTCGGCGCCGGTCGGTACGAGCGGCACCACCACGTCCGGCCTCACGCCGCCGCCGCCCGGCGCCGCGCCGGACGTGTCGCGGGCGGCCGGGCACACCGGTGGTGGCGCGGCGCCCACGGCCGGTGGCTTCGGCGGTGGCTACGGCGGTGGTGTCCCGGCGGGCGCCGGTGCCGCCCGCGCGGGCCACGCCCGCGGTGGCGCGCTCCAGGGCGGCAGCCAGCAGCAGGCGGTCCGCACGCCCTTCGGCGGGGCCGTGCCCGGCGCCGTCCCGGCGGGCGGGATGCCGATGGGCGGCGGTCTCATGGGCGGCGCTCGACCGGCCGGCGGCGCCGACGCGGACCACCAGCGCAGGTATCCGCTGGTCGAGCAGCGCCATGACGAGGTCTTCGACCTCGGCCGGGTCCTGCCCGAGGACGTCGAGCAGGAGGTGCCGGCCGCCGAGCCGGTGGCCGAGAACCCCGACGACGTGTACTTCACCAACCCGCCGGAGATCACCCGGTCCTGACCGCTGGAGATGGCCATGGACGGATTCACCGTCAACTACGAAGCTCTCGAACAGTGCCGTACCGAGCTGTCCGGTCAGGCGGGGCCGATGGCCGCCGCCGGGGACGGCCTGCCCACCGGGGTCAGCGCCGGCTCGTTCGGTGACCTCGCCGGGGCCGGCGCGCTCGCCGACGCGGTGACCGCGTTGTCCTACGCCGCCCGCGACGAGATCGACACGGCGAGCGAACGGCTCACCCAGGTCGGGGTCGCGGTCGAGGCCGTGATCGACAGCGTCCGTGAGACCGACCGTGACCGGGCCAGGTCGCTGACCCCGGCCTGACACCGCAGGAGGTGCGGACACCATGACACACAAGGACGACGCGAGCGCCCTGCCCGGCAGCGCGCCGCGACTGGCGGCCCTGGCCGACCCGGTCTACGTGACGGCCGACGGCGGGGTGTTCGACGAACTCGGCGCCAGGTTCACCGAGGCCGGTGGCCGGACCGCGGTGGTGACGAACAAGGTCAGGTCGGTGATCGGTGAGGTCGACGGCGCGTGGGACGGCACGTCCGCCGACAGCTTCGTGGCCTACATGGACACGTTCACCGCCGCCGGCCTGGCCGTCACCGACGCCCTGACCAACGCGGCGTCGGACCTGCGCAACGCCGGCGGCACGGTGCAGGGCGCGCGGGACGCGCTGGAGGGCGTGTTCGCCAACCTCGTGACCGAGGTGGAGGCGATGGGCTGCCCGGCGGAGGAGGGCGAACTGGAGCGGCAGGTCGACGAGACGGTCGCGCGGTACCGGCCGCAGGTCGAGGAACAGGTCGAGCTGGCGGGCTCGGCGCTGACCGACGCCGCGTCGGCGCTCTCGGGCCTGCTGGAGGGCGTCAACCCCCGGTTCTCCACGATGCCCGGCCCGGACACCGGCACGTTCGCGCCGACGCCTGGCGAGCCGCTGGAGTGGATCCCCACCATTCCCGAACAACCGGGCCCAGACGGCCAGGAACCGGGCGGCGGGTCACCAGGCGGCGGGTCACCTGGCGGCACAGCCCCGGGCGAGGCGCCCGGCGGCACTCCCGGTGAGCCCCCTGGGCAAACGCCCGGTGGCGGACCCCCGGGCGGTGCTCCGCCCGCCGGTGAGGCACCGGGCGAGGAGGTCCCGCCGGGTGGGGAGGTCCCGCCGGGTGAATCGGCTCCGGACGCCGGGGCCGAGGGCAGGATCCTCGACGTCGCCCGGGGCGAGCTCGGTTTCGAGGAGGGCCCCGGCGACCAGAACAAGTACGGTCCGGCTGACGCGTGGTGCTCGTCGTTCGCCACCTGGGTCTGGCGTGAGTCCGGTGTGGACATTCCGTCGCTGCCGTTCACCGGTGATGTCTACACCTGGGGCCAGGAACGCGGCCTGGCCTACGACGCCGGCGACCTCGGCCAGGCCCGACCCGGCGACGTGCTGCTGTTCGGCACCGGCCCGGAGTCCACGAGCACCAGCACCCACATCGGCATCGTGGAGTCGGTCAACGGCGACCAGGTCACGCTGATCGAGGGCAACTCCAGTGACCGGGTCCAGCGCGTCGACCACAGCCTGTCCAGCGGAAAGTTCTACGGCGGCGTACACCCGCGGTAGCCCGGTCTCACCACTGGCCGCTGAACACCCTGCCCGCCAGCGGTTCCTCGCCGTCGTCGTCGTCCGGTTCGGGTCGTTCGGGTCGCGCCCGCGCCGCGACGACGGCGTTGGCCGCCCGTGCCTCCGGCAGGTGGTCGGCCCGCCCCTCGACGATGTCCGCCCAGGTCGTCCGGCCGTCGCGGACCGCTCTGGCCAGACCACGCAGGTGTCGCGGGGCGCCGGTCGCCTCGGTCGCCAGCCGCAACGTCTCCGCGCTCACCCGGCGGTACGGTGGCAGGACCTCTGTCATGCCGCTCCTCTGGCCTTGGCCCGCAGGGTGGCGACGAACCGGTCGAAGTCCCGGACCGCCACCGGGGCCTGGTCCGCCGTCGCCGTCAGGACGATCGTGAGCAGGGCCTGTTTCGTGGTGTTCCCGGTGTCGCGCAACGTCATCAGGAGGTGCACCTGGACCAGGTCGAGGCGGACCTCGCCCACGGTCGTCCTCAGCCGCACGCTCTGGGTCAGGCCCGGTGCGGCGCCGGAGCCGAACAGGCAACGGTGCGTCACGGCGACGTCGGCGTGATCGTCGAGGGTGCGGACCGACGCCTCGGCCGCCTCGATCATCGACCACTCCGGTCGCTTCGGCCTCGCCGCGACGGTGAGGTTGGGCGTGAAACCGTCCCCGGAACGGGGATCGATCGCCACGAACGCCGCCTGCGGGGCACCGGCCTGGTCGGGGTCGGTCGCCACCCAGCCCTCCGGCAGCCGGAAGGTGATCGGGATCGGCAGGTGCGCGCTCATCGCAACGGCCCGTCGAACAGATCGGAGATCCTGCCGATGACGCCGCCGTCCTGGTAGTACTCGAGGACGGCGTCGTTGAACTCGTCCACGTCGATGGTGACCTCCCAGCCCAGTTGACCACCGACCCCGAGCACGGCGGCCACCTCACCGCCGACGACGAACCGGCCGTCCTCGAACGACACCTCGGTGCCGACCTGAGCGCCGACGCCCGCGCGGAGTTCGCCGTTGGCGCCCACGGTGACCCCGGCGACCTCCACCGCGGCGGCACCGGTCACCTCGGCCCCGGCGAACGCGCCGGCCTCGATCTCCACGCCGTCGGGGCCGACCGACAGCGTCGCCTCGGCCTCGGCGAGGACACCGGCCTCGGCGCTCGCGGTCGCCTCGACGGAGCCGACCGTGACCGAGCCCTCGGCGTCGACCCGCACCCCGACGGAGGCGTTCGCGCTCGCGTCGAGGCCGTCGGTGGACAGCGTGATCCCAGCGCCGGCCTGCGCGCCGACGGTGACCTCGACCGACCCGGCGAGCCGCACGTCGCCGAGCTGGACGCTGCCGTCCGCGCCCGTCTCGAACAGGGCGGCCTCGACGGCGACGTCCCATTCGGCCAGCGTCGCCCGCACACTGGGCGCGTCGTCCTCGCTGGTGGTGGCCGGCGGCTGCTCGCCGAACTCGGTCACCGAGACGTCGCCGTCGAGGAACTGGTGCTCGGTGCGGGAGACCGCGGCCGTGCCGTGCTCGGTGAGGTGCTGGCTCGCCGCGACCGCCGCCGACACGAGCCAGGTCGGGGCGCCGTCACCGGTGCCGCTCTCCGCCGCGATCACCTCCCCGGTCGCCAGCGCCACCTCGGCCAGTCGCGCACGCGCGTCGCCGAGAATGGTCCTGGCCTCGGTGCGGTACGGCTCGCTCACCGTGGACGGCGGGGGCGGCGGCGGGGTCGCGGTGACCGTGACGTTCGGGTCCTGGGGTTGGGCCGATTCGTAGGCGGCCGCGGCTTCCGCCTCCACGACGTCGGCCAGCGCCCACTGCGCGACGGCTTCCTGGGCGCGCAGCTGCGCCGTGCGCAGCGCCTCGGCGTACTCGTGCAGCGCGCGCGTCACGTGCAGGGTGGCGAGCCGGGCGTCGTGCCAGTGCTCGGCCTCCGGCGCGAACCGCTCCCAGAACGCCTCGGCGCCCCGGCCGGACCAGCTCGGCGTGTCGATCGCCTTGACCGCCCGGTAGGTGTCGAGCAGTGTGTCGCTGCTCGCGTGCAGTGCCTCGGCGTCGAACGCCACCGCTTCCGGCGCGCCGGGAACCAACTCGCTCACGACGGTCGTCTGACCGAGTTCCTTCACGTCCACGACCGGCTCACCCACCCGCGACCGAGGTGACCGACCGCGCCGCCTCGGCCTCCTGCGCGTCGTAGGTGTCGGCGGCGGCCACCAACGCGGCGGCGGCGGAGTCGGCGCGCGCGGACAGCGCACCGATCGCGATCGTCCAGGTGGCACAGAACCGCGCGAGTCCGGCGTGCACATCGCCGACGCCGTAGGCGTTCTCGCCACTGGTCACCAGGTCGACGCCGTCGGCGGGCCCGACCGCGTCCGCGACGTTCCCCCCGGCGACGCGCAGTTCACCGGGATCCACCTGGTAGTCCCGTTCCCCATCACTCACGGCCATCCCCGTTCTTTCTGCGAGGGCGACAATCCTGGCACGCGGTCGCGACGCGACATTCCACATTCGTGGGAGCCGAACACAGGAACTTGCCTATGCGAACCGCGTGGCGCCGAACTTCTTGCGCGCGCGGGCATATCTGACGGTCGCCCAGATCAGGTTGAGCACCGCCACCGGCACGAGCAGCACCACCAGGGCGGCCTTGCCGCCGGCTCGGCCGCTGGGGGAGGCGTCGAGTCCGTCGACGACCAGGATCGTCACCGTGGCACCGACGACGACGCACGACAGCAGCGCCGACGCCGTGACCAGAGCTCGCCGTGCGGTCACCAACCGGTCGTCGCCCGGCGGTCGGGCCCCGCGCGCCCAGAGCCCCAGCGCGGTCGTCAGCGCGAGGCTCACCACGACGGCCCCGGCGACGAGCAGCCAGGTGGTGGTGGCGCTCAGGCCCGACCCGGCGGAGTGTGCCTCACGGTAGGCCGCGCGGAACTCGTCCCACGCGGCGTGGAACGCGGCGGCGTCGGTGGTGTACCGCGCTACCAGGGTGTCCCACGACGACGGGTCCACCTCGGCGCCGACACCGGCGATCGCGTTGACGTCACTGATCACCGACCCGGTCAGGTCATGCGCGGCGACCAGGGCGTCGCGGCACGCCTTGGCGTCGGCGGGGCACGGGTATCGGGTCGTGACGGTGCGGGCGCCGGCCAGGGCCACCGAGGCGGCGGTCGTCCGTGCCCGGAGGCCGGGGGTGGGGCCGGTCGTGCCTGACAGCAGCGGCGTGAGGGCGTCGACCTCGTTGCGTGCGGACAGGATGAGCGCGTCCGCGGGCGTGCCGCCGTCGTCGGCCGCGGCGGAGGGGAGGGCGATGACCCCGAGGAACAGCAGGGTCATCGCGACGACCGCGGATCTCATGATGTCTCCTCGCGGACAGGACCTTCGGCACGGATCCGTTACCTGACGGCGGCCGGACCGGGTCGGTTCCTCGGGGAGTACAGGACTTTCCGGGTGCAACGGACCACCCCGACGTCAGCCCAGCTCGGCGATGTCCTCCTCGGTCAGCACCAGCTCACCGGAAGCGACGTTCTCCTCAAGGTGCGCGACCGAGCCGGTGCCCGGGATGACCAGCACGTTCGGCGAACGGGCCAGCAGCCAGGCGAGCGCGACCTGCTGCACGGACGCGCCGTGGCGGGCGGCGACCGCGTCGAGCCGTTCGGCGGTGAGGGGCTGAGAACCGCCGGATCGGTCCCTCGTCCCGCAGCCCCACAAGGGTCTCGAGCGCGCCCGCCAGGGAGCGGCGGCCCGGTCGAGGTCGCCCAGGCGCAGGTTCACGACGTCGACCCGGTCCAGGCTCAGCGACGGTTCAGTACTCACGTCGGTCCACAGTAGTCGCGGGTGCTCGCGCACGACGGCCTCGAAGGGGTCAGCCCACGGTGACCACCCGCGCCCAGTCCGGCGGGAGGACGGGCTCGTGGCGGTCCTGCTCCCGTCGCGGGCGGGGGAACAGGCCCACGACCGTTCGGGCGGGCGGACGGGTGTCGGGCCAGGGTGTCTGGCCGTCGGTCAGGGCCACGATGACGTCGGGGAGCGGGCGGCCGCGCAGTGCCGTGGCGAAGCCGGTGCGCAGGTCCGTGCCGCCGCCGCCCACCAGGGGGATCCCCTGCGCGCCGCACAGTTGGCCGGTGAGGTGGGCGGCGGCGTCGCACGACAGCACCGAGACGAGGTCGCGCCGGCCGCCGACCGCGCGGACGATCGCGGCGATCTCGAGGATCGCGCTGCCCAACTCGGCGTCGCTCACCGACGCGGACGTGTCGACGATGACGCAGACGCGCGGCGGTCGCCGCCGCAGGCTCGGCAGGATGACGCCGGGCAGACCGGCCGACCGGCGCGACGGTCGGCCGTAGGTGTAGTCCTCGCCCGCCCCGGTCATCGCGTGGCGTAGCGCCGTCCCCAGCAGTTCCCGCCACGGCGCCGGCGGGTGGAACGCCTGCTCGGCCCAGCGCTGCCAGCCTTTCGGGACGTTTCCCGGGCTGCCGTTGATGCCGTGCGCGACGCGGAAGCGGACGGCGTCTCGTTCCTGTTCGCTGAGCCCGTGCGCGCCGTCGGTGCCCAGGTCCCAGGGGCGTTCCAGCCCGTCGGCGCCGCTGCCGCAGTCCAGCCAGGCGAAGGCGTTGGTGAACGGCCCGAGCCGGAACTGACGCAGGTAGTCCTCCATCAGCTGTCCCTCGGACAACCTGAGCACCTCCGGGTGAACGGCGCCCTCGGGCCGGGGCAGCCCCGCGCCGAAGACGTCGTCGTTGATCTCGCAGTCCGCGGCGATGTTCATCCGCAGGTGCTCGCCCGGCCCGGTCAGTCCGTGGTGCGCGGCGAACCGGGCGCCGCGCCCGTGGTGGTCGCGCAGCAGGTGGGCGACCTCGTGCACCCAGACCGCGGCCAGTTCCGCCAGCGGCGTGCGATCCACGAACGCGGGCGACACGTAGCAGCGCCAGTGGCGGTCCACGGCCATCGTCGGCACCGTCGAGGACTCCACCGCGTGCAGCGCGAACAACGCCGTCGCCAGATAGGGCCGGAGCCGGACGGCGTGCAGCCGGGCGGCGAAGAGCTTCTCCTCGTCCAGGGTCCCCGGCGTCATCGGTGCTCACCCGCGCCGAGCGTGGCCTGGTCGGCCCGACGGGACAACGACACCGCCGTGGACAGTCGGTCGATCGCCGCCGGCACCGGCCAGTCGTCGCGGCGCAGCGCGGCGAGCGTGGCCGCCGGCACGACCACCAGGTCCGGGGCTCCGGTGTCCAACGCCAGCACCAGCAGCGACCAGGCAGCGTCCCACCGGGACCGTTCCGGCCGCGAGCGCACCGCCGCCACCACACCGTCGAGCACCGTCTGGCGCAGGTCGCCCCGCTCGGGCAGGACCGCCGCCGCCGGGTCGGCGAGCAGCGTCTCGGGGTCGGGCAGATCCATCCGGTCCAGACTGGCCAGCAGTTCCAGACCGGGCCCGTCGCCGACCGCGCCCCGCACCAGCATGGACAGCACCTCCCGCGAGGTGCCCGCAGCGGTGGCGAACGCGATCAGCCGCAGGGTCATCTCCCAACTGCGTGGCGAGGGCCACGGGCCGCCGCGGCCGAGTTCGTTGTTCGGCAGCCGGTGGACGAGTCCGGGCCTGGCGGCCAGCAGCCCACACACCGCCCGCCGGGCGAACGTCACGGCCTCGGGCAACCGGTCCCGGTCCAGCCGGGGCAGCGCCGCCTTCGGCCAGGTCCCGCCCAGGCCACGCACGACGACGTCGTGGTCGTAGGTCCATCGCAGGTGGACGAACCGGTTGGCCAGCGGCGGGCTCAGCTCCCACCCGTCGGCCGAGGAGGACCGCGGGTTGGCGGCGGCCACGATCCGCACGCCCGGCGGCAGCCGCAGGGCGCCGACGCGTCGTTCGAGCACCAGGCGCAGCAGCGCGGCCTGCACGGCCGGCGGCGCGGTGGACAACTCGTCCAGGAACAGGAGCCCGTGGCCGGCCCGGACCAGGCGCACGGCCCAGTCCGGCGGGGCCATCGGCACGCCCTGCCGCGCGGGGTCGTCGCCGACCACGGGCAGACCGGAGAAGTCGGACGGTTCGTGCACGCTGGCGATCACCGTGGTCAGCGGCAGTTGGAGTTCCTCAGCGAGCTGGTTGAGCGCCGCGGTCTTGCCGATGCCCGGCTCGCCCCACAGCAGCACCGGCAGGTCGGCGGACACGGCCAGCGTCAGGGCGTCGAGTTGGGCGTCGGCCCTCGGTTCGGTGGTGGTGTCGTGCAGCAGGGCCAGCAGATCGGCGGCGCTCTCCATGGTGGTGGACAGTGTTGATCACCTCGGGGTCGAGTCGGGGCCGTGTGTCGGCCAGGGGTGTGAGTGAGAAAGGGTGTTTCAGCGGTCGGCCGCGTGACGCGGACGGGTCCGCGGCCCGCGACGGCGGGTGTCCTGTGTGGACCGAAGCGGTGCTGGCCCGGCCAGACCGGCCCGATACAGCCGATGCGCGGTCCGGCGGTGCACCGCCGTCTCCAACTCGTCGCGCAGCGCGCCGTCGCGCAGCGGCACGTCCGGTCCGAGCAGCGCCTCGACGGCGGCGAGCGCGCCGGCGGTGTCGCCGTGGTCCAACCGGGCGCGAATCTCGGCGAGCGTGTCCGGATGTCGATGTGTCTGGTCGATCGCCCGCAGGCACGGCAGTTCGGTGCCGCCCAACGCGCCCAGCAGTTCCTCGCGGCGGATCTCGTCGGGGTCGTGGTCCAGTGCGACGAGCGCCCCGTTCACCACACCGATTCGATGCGTGGCGCCACGGCAGTCGACCAGACGCGAAGTCCCCGCGCCGTCGGGACTTCGTGACCCGGCCGGCCGATGGCCGAGCCCCGCCGCGACGAGCGGATGCAGTTGGTCGCGGTCGATCAGGCCGGCGTGGAGCAACCGCAGGTCGGGCAGCGCCCAGGTCGCGGCGTCGGGCAGGACCGGCATCCCACGGCCGCCGACACCGACGGTCACCTCCGGCTGGCTCCCCAGGTTCAGCGTCAGCCGATGTCGGGTACTCAGCCGCACGGCGACGACATCGCCCCCACATCCCCGCGCGCGCAGCAGCAGCGTCGCCTCGGCCAGCCACCGGTCCACCGCGCAGGCGCCCACCCCGGCCGGGAGCCGGGCCGCCGCGAGACCGCCGGCGCAGGGCCAACGCCCGGACCGCTCCCGCAACTCACCGACCCTGCGCACGTCCCACAGATGGCGGTGCAGATCGAGACGGAACCGGGGGTCGGGGCGGGGATGCGGGTGAAGACCCGCCCCGGCCGAGGGCCGGGACGGCATCCACAGCGCGAGGCTGATCCGCTGACCGGCCTGCGCCCACGCCGGTGGCGTGCGCGCCACGAGGTGTGTCTCGTCGCCGCTGTCGGCCGTCGGAGGGTACCGGGCCAGGGACAGCGTGAGCCCCGGACGCAGCAGGCCCTCCGGCCCGACTCTCGGAAAATGCCAACGAAGCAGGTCAGGAGCGAGCTGACGCAGATCACCTCGGACCTGTGCGGCCAACCAGCTGCCATGGTCCCGGCGCACGGCGCGCAGGTTGAGATCGACGTCGACACGTGCGGCGGCACAGGCCCCGGCCCAGTCACCCACCGCCCGCCGGGCCGCGGCTGACTCGATCATGGACGGCGGCACGGCGAACTCGCGCACGTGCGCCCAGAGGAGAAGATTCTCGTTCGCGGTCAGGGGGCGCATCAGCACTCACCTGTGACGAACGGAACCCCCGATCTGTTCAGAGAGGTAGTCATCGCGGCAAGCCTAGCAGGACCGACACCGACCCCCGGCCCACCTGGGTGGGAGACCATGTGCTCATGGTCAGGACACACACACCGTGGGGTGTATGGGAACCGGCGACCCTGACCGAGGTCGTCGCGCTGTTCTCCTGGCTGCCGGTGCACTGGTGGGTCGCCGGCGGCCACGCCATCGAACTCGCCGTCGGCCACCCGATCCGCGACCACGGCGACATCGACGTCCTGGTGCTGCGCCGTGACCAACTCGCCGTGCGGCGCGCCCTGGCCGACTGGGAATGGTGGGCGGCCGACCCGCCAGGGACGCTGCGGCCCTGGCAGCCGGGAGAAACCCTGCCGCCCCAGGTGCACGACATCTGGTGCCGGCCCACCAGCCAACAGCCCTGGCGAATCCAGGTCATGCTCGACGAGTCCCACGGCACCGACTGGGTATCCCGCCGCAGTGCCCGCCTCCGCCGCCCCCTGGCGACCGTCGGCCGGACCAGCGCCGACGGAACGCCCTACCTCGCCCCCGAGATCCAGCTCTTCTACAAGGCCGAAGGACTCCGGCCGAAGGACGAGATCGACTTCACGGCCGCCCTCCCACACCTGTCGGCCGACCAACGCCGTTGGCTGCACCGGGCGATCGCCGACACCTACGGCGTCCACCCGTGGTCCCCGAGGCTGCGCACCGCCGCACCTGACCGGTGAGGGCGGCCTGGTCCGGCCATGACGTGGTCACCGCGGGTTGACCGTGACGCCGACGTCAAGGTTCTGGCGTGGCCTGGTCCGTTGAGCGACGACGAGGACCTGGCGCACGTGCCCACGTGCCGGGAGGCGATCACGCTCTACGAGCGCAGGCTGGCGACCGTGCGCCGGCAGCTGGCCGTGCTGTCCGAAGTGGAGACGACCTTGGCGCGACGGCTGCGCCTGCTGCGGACCCACCGCGCGGAGGCGTCGTAGCGGCCGGGCGGCCCGCGAGGTCGCGACCACCCCTCGCCGAACCTCGGCCGCAGGGCGGTGGCAACGTCATTTTTCCTACGAATGACCGCAGCGTCGCGGGGTTGCTCGGGACCAGACTGGGGGTATGGGCCACCATCATCACCACACCAGCAGCGATCAGGACGACACGAAGGTAGGTCGCCGCAGAGCTTTGGCTGGCGCTGCCGGCCTTCTGACCCTTGCCGCGCTTCCCGGCACCGCACAGGCACAACAGGCGACGACGGCCCGTTCGGGCGAACCCCGGACACCGCGGCCCGGCGCGTCCCGCGCGTCCCGGATCACCCAGGCCACCACGCTGGTCCACGCGGACATGCACAACCACACGATCATGTCGGACGGGGACGGCGATCCGGCGCTCGCCTTCGTGTCGATGCGTGACGCCGGGCTGGACGTCGCCGCCCTCACCGACCACGCGACGCTGTTCTCGATCGAGGGGATCAGCGACCGCGAGTGGGACCGCACCAGGGAGTTGGCCGACGCGGCGAACGATCCCGGCCAGTACACGGCGATCCGCGGGTTCGAGTGGTCGCATCCGCTGCTCGGCCACGCCAACGTGTGGTTCACCGACGAGTACGTCGACCTGCTCGGCGCCTCCGGGATGGGCGACTTCTTCGACTGGTTGGGCGAGCACGGCGGGGTGGCCAGCTTCAACCACCCCGGTCGTGAGCCGGGCCGGTTCGACGAGTTCACCTTCCGCGACGGTGTCCGTGACCAGGTGGTCGGCCTGGAGATGTTCAACCGCACCGACGACTACCTGTTCGAGGCCTGGTCGGACGGCAAGGCCTCCCCGCTGGTGAAGTGTCTCAACGCCGGCTGGCGCACCGGGCTGTCCGGCGTCACCGACGAACACGGCACCGACTGGGGTTTCCCGGAGGGCAAGGGCCGCAGCGGGCTGTGGGTCACCGAGAACACCCGGCAGGGAGTGTTCGACGCCATGCTGGCGCGCCGCTCCTTCGCCACGCGGACGTCCGGACTGCGCCTGGACGCCACGGCCAACGGCGTGCGCATGGGCGGCGAACTGCCCGTCGCAGGCGGCGACATCCGCTTCGCCGTCGACCTCGACCGGGGGCCGGACTGGACCGGGAAACCGTTGACCATCCAGGTCCTCCGGCCGGGCGAGTCGGCACCCGAGGTGGTCGACGTCGTCGACACCACGTCGGGCACCGTCGCCGAGTTCACCGTGCCGCTCTCGGCCGACGACGGCAACTGGGTCGTGCTCCGTGTCGCCGACCCCACCCAACCCAACGACCACCCCGGCCCGGACGGCCATCCCTGCAACGACCTCGGCATCGCCTACGCCAGCCCCTGGTGGCTTCGCACCTGACGCACGGCCTCGGCTCGAACCGCATCTCCCACGATTCCGCGAGAAGGCGACGGTCCCGTTGTCGCACGTTGGCGGTCCTTCGGAACCCCAAAGGTCCTGAGACCTTGCGCCGGACAGCACGGGACCGGCGAGGCGTTGGTGCCTCGCCGGTCCCGGCGCTCGTCCACCGCCTACCGGGGCGGACCGTCATACCTTCAGTGCATCGTCGTGGCGGGTAGCCACTTCCTGGACGTGGTGCAGGACGTGTCTGAGCAGGGGCGTGAGTTCGCCGCGTGCCCAGATCGCGTGCAGTTCGACCGGCCGGGCGGGATCACTGTCCGGATGCCCGCCTTCGAGGTCGTTGAGCCGTTTGTAGACCAGGCCAGGGACTCCCAGCGTGGATGCGCTGGCTGGTACCAGAGCGACCCCCTCTCCCGCGGCGACGAGCACCATCGCGGTGAGGATCTGCTGGACGTGCTGGACGATGCGGGAGTGGCCGTTGACCAGGAACCGGACGGTGAGCTCGTGGAAGTACCGAGCCTGAACCGGGTGGTAGCTGATGATGGGGAGACCGTCGAGGTCCTCGGGGCCGAGCGGCCCTTCGACGGTCGCCAGCGGATGAGCGGCCGACACGACGGCGTACAGCGGTTCCCGCGCGACCACCCGCGACGAGAGGACCGTGGTGTCGAACGGCGGCCGGGCCAGCCCGAGGTCGAGTTCACCACGTCGGATCCCGTCGACCTGCCCACCCGTGACGCGCTCGTGGAGAATGACCTGCACGTCCGGTAGATCCTTGTCCAGGCTGACCAACAGCGGACCGAGAATCCGGATCGCCGACGTGGCGGTGAAGCCGAGGTGCACCGTGCCGGCGGAGCCGGATTCGACTCTTCTGGCATGCGCGACGGCCTGGTCCAGGGCGTTGAAGATCCGATAGGAGTCCTCCAGGAACTCCGATCCGGCCGACGTGAGCGCGACCGTGCGGTTGCTTCGTTCCAGCAGGGTCGCTCCGACCGCTGTTTCCAGCTTCTGGATCTGCCGACTCAGCGGCGGCTGAGTCATCGACAGGCGTTCGGCGGCGCGACCGAAGTGAAGTTCCTCAGCCACGGCGATGAAGCAGCGGACCTGATCGAGTGTCACGGGGGCCATGGCTCATCACCGTAGCAAGACATCAATACCTTCAGAGCATCGTGCGATTCGATATGAGGTTTGCGCAAGCATCGCCGCACCTGCCAGCATCACAACGCTGACCCTGTCCCATTTCCACGGGAGCGATCGTGACAGCGAACGTCATCGGCTACGCCTACCCCTGGGACGTGCTTGGCGATCCCGGGTTCGTCGAGCGAGTGCGAGGGCTGGGAGTCACCACCGTCGCCGTCGCGGCGGCGTATCACACGACCCGGGCCGCCACGCCTTTTCACCCCTCCCGGCGACTGGTCGACGCGCGCGGCGCGGCCTTCTACCGCCCGGTGCGCACCGGGGCCTGGTCGGGCCGCCTGATCCCGGCCGAGGCCGACTGGGTCGACGACCCGGATCCGTTCGGCAACGCCACCGCCCTCCTCAGCGACGCCGGCCTCGAGGTGGCGGCGTGGACCGTCCTGACCCACTCCACGCGAGTCGGCGAGGCCAACCCCGACATCGTGGTCGTCAACTGCTTCGGTGAGCCCTATCCGTACGCGCTGTGCCCACAGTCCGGCGAGGTTCGCGAGTACGCCGCGACCCTGGCCGCCGAAGCACTACGGGACACCGCCAGTTCGGCGATCGTGCTCGAGGCCTGCGGACAACTCGGAATCCAGCACGGCGGGCACCACGAGAAGACGGCCGGAGCGTACGACGACCGAACTCGCCGACTCCTGTCGATCTGTTGCTGCCCGGCCTGTCGGCAGGCCTGGACCGGTCGGGGGCTCGATGCCGACAGGGTGATCGCCGACCTGCGTGCCGCCACGAGCCACGGCGCGACGAGTCAGCCGTCACCGGACCTGCTGCGAACACTGCTCGACGTCAGACATGCCGCCACCGACGCCCTGCGCGCCGAGGTCATCCGGGCGGCCCGCGCGGCGGCCGGCCGGTCACCGCGGATCATCCTGCACGCCCAGCCCGACCCGTGGGAGACCGGAGCCCTGCCCGGGCTCACCGCCACCGCCCCCGGCGACGTCGACACGGTGGTCGCACAGTGTTGGGCCACCGACGCGGCGTCCGTCCAGAACGCGGCGCGCCTGACCGAGACGGTCGCGGGCCGGGCGACGCCGGGGGCCTTCGTGACCGTCCTGCCGCCGACCAGGGCCGAGGAGTTTCCGCGCCACCTGAGCGCGCTCCGCGATGTCGGCGTCGAGCAGTTTCACCTCTACCATCTCGGGCTCGCCGGCGCCGACCGGCTGCCGTTGCTCGCCGAGGCCAGCCGAGCGACGGCGGGTGTCGCGTGATTCGCCGTGTCTGGCGTGCCATCGACGCCGTGTTCGAAGGCTTCACGGTGTCGTGTCTGGTGGCGGTGACCTTCGTCCTGCTGTGGCAGGTCTTCGGGCGCGAGGTTCTCGGCAACTCCCCGGCGTGGAGTGAGGAGACGGCCAGGATGTTGTTGGTCTGGCTCGGATTCCTGGCCGCGGCCATCGGCTTCCGCGAAGGTGCGCACATCGCGATCACCTTCCTCGTCAACCGCTTTCCCACACTGCTCCGCCGCGCCATCGAGTGGTTGATCACCGGGCTGGTCCTGTTGTTCGGCCTGTACCTCATCGTCCAGGGCAGCGAGTTCGCCATCGACACCCGGCACGCGACCCTGCCGGGCACCGGACTTCCCCGCAGCATGCTCTACGTCGCGATGCCACTGGCCGGGCTCATGATCGTGCTCTACACGACCCTGCGGATCCTCGGTGTCGACACCGCACGGTTGAACGAAGAGACCGACGAGGCGATCGACAAGGCCCGCGCGGACGGTGCCTCATGACCGATCCCCTCGCCATCGTCATCCTGATCGGCAGTTTCGCCCTCCTGATCGCGCTGCGCGTTCCGATCGCGCTCGCGCTCACCCTGTCCGCCGTCTTCGAGGCCTTCTACCTGGGGATCCCGCTGATCATCGTCGGCCAACGGATGGTCGCCGGGTTGGACGCGTTCGCGTTGCTCGCGATCCCGCTGTTCATCCTCGGCGGCGAGATCATGGGCGCCGGCGGCATCTCCCGTCGACTGATCAACCTGGCGATGCTGTTCGTCGGCCGGTTACGTGGCGGTCTCGCACTGGTCAACATCGGCGCCAGTACCTTCTTCGGGGCGCTGTCCGGTTCGTCGGTCGCCGACGTCTCGGCAGTCGGTTCGGTGACGATCCCGATGATGAAGAAGAAGGGCTACGGCACCGACTACTCGGTCGCGGTGACCATCTCCGGTGCCGCGCAGGCGGTGATGATCCCGCCGAGTCACAACCTGATCATCTACTCGATGGCGGCCGGCGGCGTCTCCATCGGCGCGCTGTTCACCGCGGGGATCCTGCCAGGGATCCTGCTCGGCGCCTCCTTGATGATCGCGGCGTACGTGGTCGCCGTGAAGCGGAACTACCCGAAGGAGGAGAGTGTCCCCATCGCGGAGATCCCCAAGATCATCAGGGACGGACTGCTCAGCCTGCTGATGCCGGTGATCATCCTCGGCGGCATCCTCAGCGGCGTCTTCACGGCAACCGAGTCGGCCGTGATCGCCTGTGTCTACGCCTTCATCCTGACGTTCGTGGTCTACCGGGACATTCCGGTCAAGGCGATGATCCCGATCCTTCGCAAGACCGTCCGCACCCTCGGTGTCGTCCTGTTCATCATCGGTGCGGCCAGTGCGTTCGCCTACTTCCTCGCGTTCCTCAAGATCCCGGCGATGGTCACCGAAGCGCTGCTCGGGCTGTCGGACAACAAGATCGTCATCCTCCTGCTGATCAACCTGCTGCTGTTGGCCCTCGGGGCCGTCATGGACATGGCGCCACTGATCCTGATCATGACTCCGATCCTGCTGCCGGTGGCGACCAGCCTCGGCATGGACCCGGTGCAGTTCGGGATCATGCTGGTGCTCAACCTGGCCATCGGCCTGATCACCCCACCGGTCGGCAACGTCCTGTTCGTCGGCTGCGCGATCGGCCGGACCTCGATCGAGAACGTCACCAGGACGCTGCCCATCTTCCTGCTCCCGATGATCGTGGTGCTGCTGCTCATCACCTTCGTTCCCAGCCTGTCGCTGGCACTACCGAGCATCTTCGGCCAATAGAGATCACGAAAGGTGAGATCCATGAGAACACCGTTCCCGATGACGCCGCCGAAGACGCGACGGAGGACAGGATTCGTCGGTCTGGCGGCCGCACTGTCCCTGGTTCTCACCGCCTGCGGCGACGACGGTGGCGGAAGCGGTGGGGCGGAGTACTCCTGGCGCCTTGCCGAAGTGCATCCCGAGAACTATCCGACCACCGTGGGCGACCAGAAGTTCGCCGAACTGGTGGCGGAGAAGAGCGACGGCCGGATCACCATCGACGTGTACCCGGGTGCGCAGCTCGGCGAGGAGTCGGACGCGATCGAGCAGGTACAGCTCGGTTCGATCGAGCTGACCCGGGTGAGTTCGGCACCCATGACCGAGTTCGCCTCCGGGATGGGCCTGTTCGGCCTCCCCTACATCTGGGACGACGCCGACCACATGTGGCGATTCCTCAAGGACGAGGACGGCGGCGAGAAACTCCTCGACGGGCTGTCGGACGCCGGGTTCCACGGGGTGACCTACATGGACCCCGGCGCGCGCAGCTTCTACACCACCGACAAGGCCGTCAGGTCCCCCGACGATCTCAAGGGCCTGAAGATCCGCGTCCAGGAGTCCCAGGTGATCATCGACTTCATCGAGGCACTCGGTGCCTCGCCGACCCCGATGGACTACGGCGAGGTGTACAGCTCACTGCAGAGCGGACTGATTGACGGCGCGGAGAACAACGCGCCGAGTTACTACTCCGCGTCCCACTTCGAGGTCGCCAAGAACTTCACGCTCGACGAGCACATGCGCGTCGCCGAGCTCCTGGTGATGAACAGGGACATCTGGGACAGCCTCTCGGCCGATGACCAGGCGATCATCGAGGACGCCGCGACCGAGGCCGCGGAGTTCCAGCGCACGACGTGGGACGCGCAGGTCGACAAGGACATGGCGGCGTTGAAGAAGGAGGGCGTCACCATCACCGAGATCGACGACCTCGAGCCGTGGCGCGCCGCCGCCCGACCGGTCATCGACAAGTACGGCGACGAGTTCGCCGACTACCTCGCCAAGATCGACGAACTGCGCGAGTGAGAAGGAACCAACGGCATGACTGAGACCATTGTCGTCACCGGCGCCAGCGGCGGGGTCGGACGCATGATGCGTACCCGGCTCGCCCGGCAGGGCCGGGTGCTGCGCCTGGTCGACGTGGTCGACCCGGATCCTCCCGCGCCGGGCGAGGCCGTGGAGGTGATCGCTGCCTCGGTGACCGACGAGCGGGCGATGCTGGCCGCCTGTGCCGGCGCCGACGCGGTCGTTCACCTGGGCGGGATCAGCGTCGAGGCGCCGTGGCCCGACATCCTGTCGAACAACGTCGACGGCACCCGCGTCCTCCTCGAAGCCGCGCGCGACGCGGCCGTCAGACGGGTCGTGCTCGCGTCGAGCAACCACGCGGTCGGGTTCCACGAGCGCGGCGCGGCACCCGAGAACGGGTTGGCGGCAGAGTCCTTTCCCCGGCCGGACACCTATTACGGCGTCAGCAAAGTGGCCGTCGAGGCTCTGGGAAGTCTGTTCCACTCCCGTTTCGGGATGGACGTGACCTGCCTGCGCATCGGCTCGTGCTTCGAGAAACCGTGGGATCCGCGGTCCCTGTGGACCTGGCTGTCACCCGAGGACGGCGCGCGACTGTTCGAAGCGTGCCTGTCGACACCGACCCCCGGTTTCCGAGTGGTGTGGGGCATCTCCGCCAACACCCGACGCTGGTGGTCACTGGAGGCAGGACACGAGATCGGCTACCACCCGCGGGACGACTCGGAGGTGTACGCCGAGGAGGTTCTGGCGAACTTCGACGGAGATCCCGAGGCGCCCGAGCAGACACTGCTGGGTGGCAAGTTCTGCTTCACCCCCCTTGGCGAACATCAGATGTGAACGCCGGTCTCACGCCGTCGGACGGGGAGGACCGTTCGGCGGGGTGAGAAGCAGGGCGAACACCGCCAGGGTGGGGACCAGTACCCGCTTCGCGAACGTCTTCCTCAGGCCAGCGCGTCGGCGACGGCGCGCGCGCCGGGCTCGCCGAGCAGGATCGTGTAGTGGTTGGTGCCGGGCACGGTCCGCACGGCGAGACCGATCGCGGCCGGGTCCGGGTAGAGGCCCTCCGGCTGGTCGAACATGCCGCGCTCCGCCCGCAGGAACACGGTGTCCGGCGGCAGGGCCGTGTAGGCGGCCAGGGGTTCGGCGCCCTCGTGCAGGTCGACGAAGTCGGCGCGGACCGCGTCGCCGTTCACCCCGCTGCGCAGCCGCGGCGCCGCTCCGGTGAGGTCATAGTCCACATAGGACTCAATGGCGGGGTTCCACACGGCGAACGACGGGTGCCGCCGCCAGAAGTCGTGGTAGTCGGCGGCGGAGGCGAACGTCATCGACAGGCGCGCCACCGCGGGACCGAGCGCCGCCTCCAGGCCGACACCGTCGGGCAGCGCCAGCGGAGTGCCCCCGTCGACCAGCACGAGCCGCGCCACCCGCGACGGGTACCGGTGCGCGAGCACCGACGCCACGAACCCGCCCATCGAGTGCCCGACCACCACCGCCCGGTCGATGCCCGCCGCGTCCAGCACCGCGACGCAGTCGGCGGCGTGCGCGGCCATCCCGTACGGGCCGGGCAGCGATCCACTGCCCCCTCGTCCGCGCAGGTCCGGCGCCACCACCGGCCCGGTGACCAGCGGCGCGACCAGGCCCCACGCCAGGTGGTTGGCGGTGATGCCGTGGATCGCGAGCACCGGCGGTCCGTCCGCCGGTTCGCCCCACCGCGCCACCGTGAGGGCGCCACCGCGCACCGGAACCTGGGACAGCGTCGTCATGGCACGTACCCTCGCGCCAACAGGCCCGCCGGTCAACATCCCGCACGGCCTCCCGGGTCGAGCTCACCCACCCAGTACCGCCCGTCAGGTGGCGATCAGCGGCAGTCCCGGCTCGATGTCGGCGGCGAGACCGGCGGTGGTGCGGCACGCGGTCTCGCCGTCGCCCGGTTCGAGCACCACGCTGCTGATCTCCACGGACGTCGCCGCGGTCACCTCGAGCCGGTAGGCGCACCGGGTGTCGTCCCGGGTCTCGTAGGCGGTCCGCTCGTTCACCACGTGGGTGGGTTGCCCACCGTCGTCCGCCCCGGTCGCCGCGCCGGAGGTCCAGAGGGTGATGCTGACGAGGGAGAGTTCGCCGGGAGCGGTGGCGCCGGTGTGGTAGCGGCAGGAGCGGGTGACCTCGGCGGAGACGGTGCCCTTCCCCAGGCGCAGCGCGACCTGCCGGTCCTGGGGGACCAGCTGGCAGGGGTCGAGCCCGAGGACGTCGACCGGCCGGTCGTGGTCGGCGCGCGGAGCCTCGGAATCGGGGGCGGGCAGCGTGGCCGCCAGCAGGCGGGTGAGGTCGGGGAACCCGCAGTCCTGCCCGCCGCCACGCGGCGCGGCCTCCAGCGACGAGGTCGCGTTCACCTGGAACAGCAGCCGGCAGCCGACGGGCAGCGTCGATGGCCCGACCTGGAGAACCGTACGGCCCTCGACGGTCGTGGTGGTGACCTCGGCGTCGCGTTCCCGCTGGTAGGTCTCGGCCAGCCGTGGCGCGTCGGCGACCCGGTTCGGCGCGGCACTGTCCCGGAGAACGAGCTCCAGACCGCTGATCCCCGACCGCGACGGATCGTCGAGCACGTTCGTCGTCACGAACGAGCACGACCGCCGGTGGCCTTCCTCGGCCCGGTCGGACACCCGCAGTCGCAGGTCGGCCTGATCTCCTGCGGTGAGCAGCTCACACGGGTCGAGCTCGGCCACCGTCGCCGGCGGCGGCGCGCCGTCCCCGCCGTCGTCGCCACCGTCGGCGCACCCCGCCAACACCAGCGCCGCCACGGCGCCCACCAGCCACCGCCGCCACCCACGATCTCCCCACCAGGCATCCCGCATCCGCCCATGATGGCAAGCCAGGAGACTCCCCGGAACCGGAACCCTCCGGCCCGTGCGCGGCCGCCCGACGACGGCCGCGCACGGTCGCGGTCAGCGCAACCGAACCACCCTCAGCGCCGGCGAGGACAGGATGTCCCGCTCACAGAAGCGGGACCGGACCCACTTCCCGTCCGAGAACAACCTCGTCTGGTCGGCGAAGTGCGGCGAACCGGGATCGCTCGACTGCGAGAAGGTCAGCAGTGTCGCCGCGTCCGGGCAACGGCCACCGGTGTAGGACACGGCCTGGATGTGGCTCGACCCGTGCACCACCTCGACGCCGCCCGCCGTCGGATCCCACGTGGAGATGATCATGTTGAGGACGCCGTGCGAGTTGTGCCCGCCGTGGACGGGAATCCGCTCGCCGTCACGGACGACCACGAAGTTCTCCCCGAGCGGCGCGTCCGGCTCGATGCCCGCCGCCCGCAGCTCGGCGATCGCGTCACCGAGAGCCACCGCCACCGACGGGTCCGCCGTGTCGAGCGTGTGGGGGGTGCCCACCGGATCGGCCGGGTCGAACGGGACCAGCCACAGGTCATGCGCCTCCACCCGCAACCAGAACCGTTCGAACAGCAGCGCGCCCCGGCTGCCGGCCCTCATCGTCGCGTCCCAACGGGACAGTGCGGTACACGCGTCGCCGACCGCGACGGTGCCGCCGCCGGTCGTCGGCGCCAGCCCGCCTGGCAGCGACGCACACAGCTCGGCGACCCGCCCGGCCTCGCGTTCGCCGACGAAGCTGCGGTCACCGAACAACAGATCCTGCATCGACCGGCGGGTGAACGACCCCAGCTCCTCCTCGACCGCCGTGATGCCCATGCGGGTGCGGGGAGAGCGCTCGGTGCCGAGGTCACCGATGATCCTCGGGTAGCCGGTGATCGGCTGGCGCGGGTTGGACAACCACGCGCTGTCGTTGGAGTTCTCGACGTAGTCGGACCTGGTGAGCACCGGCATCCTGGCGGGACCGAAGATCCCCGGCACGAGCGCGTCCCGGTCGCGGCCCCACGCACAGTCGCCCCGCGCGCCGTCGAGCACGGAGATCCCGGAGCCGGGGAAGATCGCCCGGCCGAGCGGCGTGTTGCACCGGGCGGCCAACTCGTCGGTCACGTGCGGGACCACCTGGACGTCGGCGAACAGCGCGCGACCGGACTGGTCGGTGGCGATCGTGTTGACCCACGGCACGCCCTGCGTGCGCGACAGCACGTCGACGACGTCGTTCGTGCTGCGGGTCCGGCCCAGGTCGAACCAGGTGTTCAGGCCGCGCAGGTTGCCCTGGTTGGCGTCGCGGATCGTGAACGCGGTCGCGGTCGTCCAGTTCAGCGGCAGGCCGAAGACCGGAGACAGGACCGGGCCGTAACGCGTGGAGTAGAGCGTGCGCTCCACGGTGCCGATCGACCCGTCCTCGTCGCGGACCTCCACCCGCACGAGGCGGCTGGTCATCCGCTCCGCCCGGCCGTCGACGAGATAGCTCGTCGGGTCGCCGGGCACCAGGCTGACCTCGTAGAGGCCGAAGGTGGTCGGGGTGGCGACGGTGTGGGTCCACGCCACGTCCTTGTTGAAGCCGATCTGGATCAGAGGCAGGCCGAGCAGGCTGGCGCCGCTGACGTCGAGCTTGCCGGGCACGGTCAGCTGCGCCTGCCAGAACCGGCGGCCGCCGTGCCACGGGTAGTGCGGGTTGCCCAGCAGCAGCCCTCGCCCGTTCGCGGTGCCGTCCCGGCCGACCGCGATGCCGTTGCTGCCCATGTCGGCGCGATCGCCGAGCGCGGAGCGGACCCGCTGCGCCGCGTCCGGGGGAACCGGCGCGGGGTCGCTGGGCGCCGACGGCGGTGTCGCGGCGGCGATCCCGTCGATCGCCTGACCCTGGCCGGCGATTGTGGTCAGCGCGTGGAAGTGGCGGTACACCTGGAGTTCGCTGATCGGACGTACCCACTCGGCGCCCCGGCAGGCGGGGTCGGAGATCCGTGAGCGGCCGGTGTCGCGCAGCCAACGGTTGTAGCCGGCGACGTAGCCGCGGACGATCTCCCGGACCTCCGCGCGCGGGCCGCCCGGTGCCGGCGCGGCCACGGCGCGCTCCACCACCCGGGAGTCGTTGACCTGCTGGAAGTGCAGGTCGCTGGCGAGACTGGTGCGCGCCGAGCCGAACGCCGAGTTCCCCGGGGCGTCCGCGCCGAGATACCTGGCCCGCTGGGCGTCGACGGTCAGGTACGTGTCGGCCAGGACACAGACGTTGTCCTTCGCGGCGGCGTACCCGTAGCCGTAGCCGACGCCGGCGAAGTCGTGCGCCTTGATGTGCGGGATCCCGTACTCGGTGTACCGGATGTCGGCCGCGAGCCGGTGCCCCTCCCGTAACTCGGTGCGCGCCGGCGCACCGGCGGCAACCCCCGAAACCATGGTCAACACCGTCGCGGCGGCAGAGATCACCGCGACGGTCCGGATTTTCCTTCGCATGACCACTTTCCTACCCGACCGGCTCCGATCGCCGAATCAGGGAACGCCCTGACCCGCCCGCGAACTCCGCGGGCGGTAGCGCGCGGATCGCGCTGCGGGTGAGCACCAGCCCCGCCACGGTCGCGACCAGCGAGACCGACACCAGCGGCACGCTCACGGTGCCGTGGTTGCTGAGCGCGAGATGGGTGGGGCCCGCGGTGACCGTCACGCTGGTGCCGATCCACGCGAGGACCAGCGGTCCCACGACAGGCCAGGGTCCTCGCCACCACAGCAGGACCGGGACCGCGACGGCGCCGAACAGGACGAGCAGGCCGGTCGAGAGCAACGCGGTCCGCTGGGCGACGGTGTCGAATCCCGCCGGGCCACCCCAGCGGGACCCGGTCACCGACCACACCACCAGGATCGCCGCGTAGCCGGCGGTGACCGCGACCGTGACCACCGTGAGCCGGCGAGGACCGGCCACCGGGCGGTGCGGCTGGTTCAGACGTAACCGGAACACCTGGGGCCAGCGCTCCCGCGCGTGCGCGACGAACGCGAACGGCAACCCGACCGCCTGCACGACGAACCCCCCGTACACGAGGGCGAAGACCCAGCCGTCGAGCCCGTTGCCGGCCGGGGCCGGCGTGCCGCCGGCGAACGCCTGGGCCACCAGACCGAGCGGCAGCCCGACCGCGATCGGCGCCAGCAACCCGGTGGCCAACCAGATCGGCGCGGCGACCACCGCCGCGGGCAGCCGGCGACCCCACGGGTAGGTCAACGCCAGCACCAGCGCCACCGCGAACAGTTCCATCGCCGCGGTCACCACGTCGCCCACGATGTGTCGCACGTCCAACAACTCGGCCGCGCCCTCGGCATCAGCGGCACCGGCGGTGGAACCGAACAACCACAGCACCTTGAGCACCAGGTAGGGCACACAGGACCCGATCGTGATCCAGCACACCGCGACCCGCAGCCGCCCCGGCCCGCGCCGCGGTGCCTCCCCGACAGTGCTCACCCGCGCGTCCCTCCCCGCTCAGCGGCGCCCGCCCCGGTCACCGGCCGCCCACACCCACAGCGTCGACCATCGACCCTGAGACAACGCTGAGGACGCCCGGAGCGTCAGCGGGACTGGCCGGGAAACGGTGGCCCGGGCGGGCCCGGGTGTCGCGGCGGCATCGGAGCGGTCGTCGGGACCGGTGGCCGGTGACCGGCGAACAGACTCGCCAGCACGAACACCGCGCCCGCGAGGACGAACGTGGCGGCCGGACCGACGACGGGCCCGTTCTCGGTCTTGTCGACGCCGTCCACGACGGCCGCGATGAACAGGCCGAGCCCGGCGACGGTGAGCGCCCAGCCCAGTGTGGCCAACAACATCTTCATGGTGGAGAAAAACCCCTTTCACCCCTGACCTGGTGTGCCGGTTCGGCCCCGGTCGACCGTCACGGACCACCGTGACGCGCGGGTGACGCTACCCTCCACACAGCACCGCGGGACCGGGTCCGGCAAGTGCGGACAAGGTCGGACACCCGCGCTGCCAGGGGTTTGTCCCGCGCACGGGCGTCGGTCACGGCCGGTTGTGCACGAACCACGCGTCGCCGGCGGGCAGGGCCACCGCGAGCTCCCACTGGGTCAGGGGAAGGTTCGGCGCGAGCGCCAGGAGCTGACCGGCCGCGGCCCACGCCTGGTCACCCGGCAGCGGGCGACGACCCACCTGGAACTGCAGCATGGTGCCCCACGACGCGACCAGGCGGGCATCCCACCGCTCGCGCCACTGCGCCAGCACCTCGCCGAGCCGGTGCTGGTCCTCCCGGGTGAGCGCACCGTAGAAGTCGACCCAGTACGCGCAGGCGCGGACGTCGCTGGTGGGCAGCAACATGAGCAGCACGCGGTCAGGCGTGAACCAGTAGTCGGTCCGGGACGCGAACCGCACGGTGTCCAGGACCTCGGCGTGCAGGTCGGCGTCGGTGAGCAGCCGGTCGTACAGTGCCCGCTCCAGCGTCGGGAGCGGAGTCGGCAGCGGCACGGTCGACGCCAGGGCCGTCAGGTCGACGCCGGCCATCCCACTCGCGTAGTCCTCGACCTCACCCTCGTCGACCTCGTCGTCCTCCCGGTAGTGGCGGAACGCCAGCCAGGGCTCGGCCACCACGGCGGCCTCGACGAACGCCCGTAACTCCGACTCCGACGGGCCAGGCTCTGGCTCGGACCGCAACGTCAGCGCGTCACCGAAGTCGTCGGTGACCACGACCGGCAACCGCCCGGTGTCCGGCACCACGGCGTCGGCCACCCGCCAGGCCTCGTGCAGCCGATCGGGCCCGACACCGCCGACGAGGACGGTCCCCGCCGGCCCGTGCCCGATCGGCAGCCCAGCCAACGCCGAACCGGCGAACGCCGCCCGAATGAGATCGAGATCGTCGCGCATCGCGACAGTGTCCCATTCCACGTGCTGGTCGCCGAGGACGGTTCGGTTGTCGGCCGGTTCAATCTGATCTTCGCCGGGGACGGCGTCGCGGACCGTGGACAACGAGCTGATCAGCCACCCCGGGGAAACCGATCCCCAGGACCGGGATCCATGAGCGGCCGACAGCGGCCGGTGGTGTCAGGGCGCTTCTTCCGCGTGCCGGGAGCGGCCCAGGGTGATGTAGAAGCACTCGTGGCACTCGAACCAGATGTTGTGGTAGGAGTCGACGAGGACTCCGGTCAGGTGACTGTCCGATCCGGACGCGAACTGGTCCAGGGCGCGGGTGAACCGGGCGCTGTACTCGGCGAAATGTGGTGCTCCCGGGGTGATTTCCGCCAGCAGTTGCTGAACTTCCTTGTCCACCACGGAAAGTGGGGCGACGAAGTCCGCGGGTCCCTGCGTTTCGGCGCGGGACTGCCAGTTCGCGCACAGCTGCTTCAGTTCGTCGTTGAGGGTTCGGAAGGTTTCGTAGCGGTCGGCGACGGTGGCCTGGGCGCTGGGGCTGATCTGCGTCATGCGCTTCTCGGCGGACGCCGTGCCGTCGGGGGTGATCTTCCAGCCGAGGCGTGGTTTTCCGGTGTTCTCGGCCAGGCCGGTGGACTCGAGAATCAGCAGTGCTGCCCCAACCCGCTCCGGTGTGGAGTCGAGTGCCGCGGCGAGTGACTCGGGGGTGGCGCGTCCCCTGATGCGGAGAACGTGCAGCAGCGGGTCCGCGATATCGGCGGGCATCGGTGTTCCTCCTCGGTCCCTGAGCGAGTACGCTCCCGCACTTCCTTTGTCGCGAGCAGGATTGCGGCCAGACGAGCACGGGAGCGGACGATGAGCGTGACAGCGATCGGACCGACGAGGGTACTGATCCTCGACGGCTCCGTCGAACCGGACCCGGTGGTGGTCGGGGGCAAGGCGGCCGGTATCGCGCGCATGGTCTCCGCCGGGTTCCCGGTGCCGCCCGCGTTCGCGTTGTCCACCTCGCTGTGTCGCGAGTTCCTCGTGGCCGGCGACAGCGTCCTGGACGAGGTGTGGGCCGAGGTCCGTGCCGGGATGAACCACCTGGAGCGGCGGACCGGCAAGGGGTTCGGCTCGGTCGACGCGCCGTTGCTCGTCTCCGTGCGCAGCGGCGCGGCCACCAGCATGCCCGGCATGATGGACACCGTTCTCAACCTGGGGCTCAACCAGGAGATCGTCGACGGGCTGGCGCGCACCCACGGCGCGGAGTACGCGCGCGACACCAGCAGCCGCTTCGAGGCGCTGTTCTCCGAGGTCGTGGGCGGGGGCGACCCCCCGGTCGATCCGTGGGACCAGCTGCGGCTGGCGGTCGCGGCCGTGTTCGGGTCCTGGCGTTCGTCCCGGGCGGTGGCCTACCGGCGCCGGTACGGGCTCGACGACGACGCCGGCACCGCTGTGACAGTGCAGGCCATGGTGTTCGGCAACCTCGACGAGCGTTCCGGGACCGGTGTCCTGTTCAGCCGCAACCCGTCCACCGGTGAGCCGGAACCGTTCGGTGAGTGGCTGACCCGCGCCCAGGGCGAGGACGTGGTGTCCGGCACCCGCGAGCCCCAGCCGCTGGACGCGCTCGCCCGGCTCCTGCCCGACGTCCACACCCAGCTCATCGACCATGCGCGAGGTCTCGAACAGCGACATCGCGACGTGCAGGACATCGAGTTCACAGTGGAGAGCGGCCGGCTGTGGCTGCTGCAGACGCGCTCGGCGAAACGTTCCCCGCGTGGCGCGGTCGCCTTCGCCGCCGCGCTGGGCCGGGAAGGGCTCATCTCGCCGGCCGACGCCGTCGCGCGGGTGAGCGCCGACCAGGTGCGCGCCGTGCTGGTGCCCGGCCTTGATCCCCGCGCCCGCGCCTCGGCGGCCCTGGTCGCGCAGGGCACGCCGGCGTGCCCCGGCGTGGGGACCGGGGTCGTCGTGACCGATCCGGACGAGGCGGAGGCCCTGGCCGCCGACGGTGCGTCGGTGGTGCTCGTACGTCGCACGACCAGCCCGCACGACCTGCACGGAATGCTCGCCGCCGACGCCATCGTGACCGAGATCGGTGGCGCGACCTCGCACGCGGCCGTGGTCAGCCGCGAACTCGGGGTGCCCTGTGTGGTCGGTTGCGGCGAGGGCACCGTGACCGCCATGGCCGGCGCGACGGTGACCGTGTGCGGCGACACCGGTGAGGTGCGCCAGGGCGAGCTTCCGCTCCGCGCGGTGTCCGAAGTGGACGACGACGACCTGCGGCTTCTCACATCGTGGGCGCGGGCGATCTCGCCGCTGGTGGCCTGGCGCCCGGACGAGGTGCCGGCGGGGACCGAGATCGTCCACGATGTGGACGTCTCGTCCGACGCGGCGGTCGCGAACGCCGTGCGCGACGGCGTTCGCGTAGTCGGTACCGACCATCCGTTGCCGGTGATGCTGGCGGCGATCCATGCGCGACGTTGACGGCGAAGCTGCTCCACCTGTGACGATGCCCTCGCGGTGCGGCGCAACAACTTCCGAGCCAGTACCTGTGTTCCGTAACCGAACAGTGTGTGGTTTGATTTGCCATCGCACCGGCATGATGCCGTTGCCGATGCCAATGCCAGGAAATCAGCGGACAGGGCGAACAAGTTGCACGTGTCAAACGCAGAGGAATCCCACGCGAGCCCACGCTGGCGACGGGTGTTCTCGCGCCGGCGATCAACGACGAGCATCCGCAACCGCGTTCTCGCGATCGTGCTCATTCCCAGTGCCGCTCTGCTGGTCACCGGTGCCTCGGTCGCCGGCTACCTGATCTCGGAGGGCCTGGAGGCGCGGGACTTCTCCGACTACCTCGGGCAGGCGATCGACCCGCTGGTCGAGTTCGAGTCCGTGGTCCAGGCGGAACGCACGATCTCCCTGCGTGCCCTCGGCGGTGACGAGGACGCACAGGCCGGGATCGCGGCGCAGCGGGACACCACCAACGCGGTGCTCGCCGAGATCGCCAGCCTCGCCGAGGTGGTGCAGAACCTGAACCCGGACGCGGTCTCCCAGTCCAACGCCGCGTTCACCGAGCTGTCCGCCCAGCTGACGCTCACGCGCCAGGGCGTGGACTCGGGCCAGGTCCCCGCCGCCGACGTCGACGCCTTCTACACCGGGCTCGCCGGCGTGGTCATCACCGGGCTGGAAGGCTCGGCGCGCACCACCCCGGACGCGGCGACCGCCGCCGAGGAGACGACCGCCGTCGACCTGTTCTGGGTCACCGACCTGCACTCCCGGGCGGTCGGTCTCGCCGCCGGTGGCGTGGCGCGCGGCGAGCTGAACGGAGCGGACCGGCTGGTCATCGCCCAGCTGACCGGCGGCTACCGCAACCAGCTCCTGGCACTGACCACCCGCCTGACCGACGAGGAGAAGGCGCGCTACGAGCGCCTGATCGCCTCCGAGGCGTGGCAGATCGCCACGGCCGCCGAGGACGGCCTTGCCCGGCGCGGCGAACTCAACGTCTCACTGTCCGCCTGGCTCACCGCCGAGGAGGAGGTCTCCGCCGAACTGCTCGGCCTGTGGGGTGATCACTTCCGCTACGCCGAGGGCCTGGCCAAGGACGCGGCGAACACCTCGCTGACGCAGTCGATCATCGCCGGCTCGCTGGTGCTCGTGTTGTCCGGCACGGCGTTCCTCATCGCCGTCCGGATGGCCAACGCGCTCGTGCGCCGGCTGCGCCGGCTGCGCAACAACACCCTCGAACTGGCCGACGAGAAGCTCCCCGCGATGGTGGCGCGCATCGCCGAGGGACAGGACGTCGACGTCGACGCCGAGCTGGCCAGGGTCGACCACGGCAACGACGAGATCGGGCAGGTCGCCGAGGCCTTCGAGACCGCGCAGCGCACCGCGGTCGCCGCCGCCGCGGCCGAGGCGAAGACCCGGGGCGGCTTCAACAAGGTCTTCCTGGACATCGCGCACCGCAGCCAGATCGTCGTGCACAGACAGCTGGAGGTGCTCGACGTGGCGGAGTCCAAGCAGGGCGACCCGGAACACCTCGAACTCCTCTTCCAGCTCGACCACCTCGCCACGCACGCGCGGCGCAACGCCGAGAGCCTGGTGATCCTGGGCGGTGGCCAGCCGGGCCGCAAGTGGCGCACCCCGGTGAAGCTGGAGGAGATCGTGCGCAGCGCCATCTCCGAGACCGAGGACTTCGTGCGGGTCAGCGCGGTCCGGCTGCCCGACGTGAAGGTCCTGGGCGCCGTGGTCGCCGACCTCATCCACCTGCTGGCCGAGCTGGTCGACAACGCGACGTCGTTCTCGCCGCCGGACGCGCCGGTGACCGTGCGCGGCAACATCGTCGGCAAGGGCGTGGTGGTCGAGGTCGAGGACCAGGGACTCGGCATCGGGTTCGAGGAACGTGACCGTCTCAACGAGACACTGCGCAACCCGCCGGACTTCCAGGCGATGGCCCTGGCGGGGCAGCGGCACCTCGGTCTGTTCGTGACCGGTCAGCTGGCCAAGCGGCACGAGATCTCGGTCAGTCTTCAGGAGTCCGCCTACGGCGGGATCAAGGCGATCGTGCTCATCCCGTTGTCGGCCACCGAGACCGAGGACCGCAAGCCGCAACAGCAGCAGGCCACGTCAGGGGCGACGTCCGGGGCGACGTCCGGGGCAACGCGCACCGGCCGGCACCAGGCGGTCCAGCCGCCGAGCTACGTGCCGCAGCCGACGCAGGATCCGGTCCCTCGGCTGACCCGCAAGGGCGACGGGGCCCACCGGCAGTGGCCGGAGACCGAGTCGGAGATGACCATGCCGCCGGCGGCGGTACCGCCCACGCCACCGGCGGCACCCACGGCACCGGCGGCACCGCCCGCCCTGCCGCCGGCCCTGTCGAGCTTCGAGGCGTTCGAACCGGCGACGCCGTTCGGTGCCCCCGAGCAGCCGCCGGTCCAGCCCCGGCGCGAGCAGGCACCGGGTTCCGCACAACGGGCACCGGGTACCCCCAGGCGCGAGCGGCCACCGTTACCGCAGCGTCAGCGCCAGGCGAACCTCGTGCCGCAGCTCCAGGTGGACACCACCCAGGAGACGCGGAAGATCAGCAAGCCGAAGCGGGTTCGCGCCCCCGAAGAGGCCCGCAACTCGATGTCGTCCTTCCAGCGAGGAACGCGCCAGGGGCGCGACCGGCCGTCTGAGCACAACCGATGAACACGAATGGTCAGGCAATGAACGAAAATGTGGTCAGGGGAAACGCGAGCGGCCTGGACTGGTTGCTCGACGATCTGGTGAAACGCCTGGCTGGAGCCGAGAGAGCTGTCGCACTGTCCGCCGACGGCCTGCTGCTTGGCCGGTCCAGAAGTCTGGACCGCGAGAGCGGCGAGCACCTCGCGGCGATGGCCTCGGCGTTCCGCAGTCTCGCCCGCGGGGTGGGTACCCAGTTCGACAAGGGAGCTGTCCAGCAGACCGTCGTCGAGCTGGAGTACGGCTTCCTCGTGGTCACCGAGGCGGGCGAGGGTGCCTGCCTCGCGCTGCTGGCCTCGGCCAACGCCGACCTCGGCATGATCGCCTACGAGATGAACGTGATCGTGCAGCAGGTCGGTGACACCATGGTGGTGACCCCGAGAGGGATGGCCACGGAGATGCCGGTTCCGCACGCACCATGAAATACGCGGGGGAGCCCGAGCCTTTCGAGTTCGAACCCGGGCCGCTCATCCGCCCGTTCGCGGTCACCCGCGGGCGGGCGGGCAAGGACCTGCACGAACTCGACATCATTACGTTGGTGGTCGCCGTCCGCCCCGAGGCGGACGTCGCCGCGCTGGATCGGGAGTACGGGGACATCCTGCGCATGTGTCACCAACGGCCGCTCTCCATCGCCGAGATCTCGGCCAAGATGGGCCTGTTGCTGGCCGCGGTGAAGGTGCTCGTCAGCGATCTCATCAGTTCTGGTCATCTCATTTTCCGGTCGCCGCCTCCGCCCACCTCGGGCAGGCCCGACATCAAACTGTTGCAGGCGGTACTCGATGGCGTTCGAAACCTCTGACCGGAGCGCCGGCTCCCCGGAAATGACCGGGGTGCGGGCGGTCAAGCTCCTCGTCGCCGGTGGGTTCGGGGTCGGCAAGACGACCCTGGTCACCGCGGTGAGCGAGATCAAGCCCCTGCGCACCGAGGAGCGGTTGTCCGCGATCGGGGCGGGGGTCGACGACCTGACCGGTGTCGAACGCAAGACCACGACCACGGTGGCGCTCGACTTCGGCCGGATCACGATCAACTCGGAAGTGGTGCTCTACCTGTTCGGGACACCGGGACAGGACCGCTTCTGGTTCATGTGGAAGGAACTGTCGGTCGGCGCGCTCGGTGCCGTCGTGCTGGCCGACACCCGGCGCCTGGAGGACTCCTTCGGGGCGATCGACTTCTTCGAGTCACGCGGCACCCCGTTCATCGTGGCGGTGAACTGCTTCGACGGCGCCGAGATCTACGACGAGGTCGAGGTGCGCCAGGCACTGGCCATCGACGACCACGTGCCGGTGCAGCTGTGCGACGTGCGGGACCGCGAGTCGAGCAAGCGCGTCCTCGTGCGCCTGCTGGAGTACCTGATGACCGTCGCGACGGCCGGGGCCGCAGCCGGGACCTGGTGACCTGAGACGGCCAACGACGCCGGCACCCCGAAGGGTGCCGGCGTCGTTGTCGTCAGGTGGCGCGCTCGGTGGCGTGCACGGGGGACAGGACCTCGACCACGCCCCGGTCGCCGTCGACGCGGATCCGCTGGCCGTCCCGGATGCGCCGGCTGCCCTCCTCGGTCCCGCACACGCACGGCAGACCCAGTTCCCTGGCGACGATCGGGCCGTGGCTGAGCAGACCGCCGAAGTCGGTCACGACGGCCCCGGCGACCAGGAACAGGGAGACCCAGCTGGGATCGGTGGTCTCGCAGACGAGGATGTCGCCGTCGTCCAGCTCGGTGTTCGCCGGGTCGCGGACCACCCTGGCGCGCCCTTCGACGACGCCGCCGCTGGCCGCCACACCGGTGACCGTGGTGCCCACCGGGGCGTCGGTCGCGGCGTCGCCGCCGATCTCGATCAGCTCGGGCATCCCGGCCCACGCCTGCGGAAGCCGGAAGCGCAACCGGTCCTCGTACTGGGCGCGGCGTTGCGTCACCAGCGCGCGGCGGTCGGTCGCGTCACCGGAGACCAGCTCGTCGAAGGTGAGGTGGAAGACGTCGGCGGCGTCGTCGAGCAGTCCCCGCCCGGCCAGGTCGGCCCCGACCCGGCGGGCAGCCGCGCGGGCGACGTCGAAGGTGAGCAGGTAGCCGGCCTTGCCCTGCTCGCGCAGCGCGAGGAAGCGGGCGGCGAGGTTGGTCAGCATCGTGATCGACCGGCGCTTGAGCGGTGAGACCGCCTTCTTGAGCTCCTCGGCGGCCGCGTGCCGCAGACGGGTCTGCTCGGCGGCGCGGTTGCGTGGCGCCTTCGGGTCGTCCTCGGACACCGTGCGGTAGTCGTCGAGCCGGGCCAGGATCGGCGCCGGGTCCTCGCGCCACGAGGTGCTGTGCAGTTGGCCCTCGTGCGGGCCGTGGTAGCCGTGGCGGTCCAGGAAGGTCGGCAGGTCGAGGCGCTCGTGGGCGAGCAGCCACAGGTCCTGGGCGACCTCGTTCTCGTCCGACCCGACACCGGACAGCAGCCGGGACTCCAGGTTGGGCACGTTCGCGTCGGCGACCATGGCGGTGAGCCGGTCGGCCAGGCTGGAGCTGACGAACGCCACCAGCAGGTGGAGGATCATGATCTGCTCGAAGCGCTCCCGGGAGTCACGCAGGATCGCCAGGCTGTCGGCGACGGACCCGCCGGGGATCGTGGGCAGGGTCCGCAGGCGCCACTCGCGCAGCTCGGCGAACATCCGGTCGTGTCGCTTGGGCAGGGTGATGACGGCACGCGGTGCCTTCACCCCGATGATCGGGTACCGGCGCAGCGAGTTCTCGTCGACGGTGCCTTCCCGGACATAACCGAACAGCTGTTGCTCGATGGCGGTCGCCGAGGTGCCCGGGATGAAGGCCGCCACGGCGCGGAACTGGTTGATGTTGGCCGCCGCGCGCCCGGCGAAGGCGGTCCAGAACTGGTCCTCGATCCGCTCGGGGACGGCCAGCGAGGCCTTACCGAAAACGCCCATGCCGCGGAACATCTTGCGGAACGCCAACTCCATCGGGAGGTGGATGAAGGTGAAGCCGAGCGCGGTGGAGACGCCGGGGAAGGCTTCGGCGACGTTGCCGGTGGTCCAGGTCACGCCGGGATCGCACGCCGCGTTGTCGAGCGGGTCGGATCCTGGTGTGGGAGGAAGCATGAGCAACACCAATCATCGTTTGGTTTATGGGGGACCGCCGGATCTTAGACCCGCTCGCGACGCCCGCATAGAGGCGAGAGAGCCGGTCGCCCGGCGACAACCTGGGCAAGGATCGCTGTTCGACGACAGGTCGGGTAATAATCCGGCAACGTACGGTTACGAAACACGCGACTCAGTGCCATCAATCCTGGTCAGCGGGGGTGCACTTGTTAAGCTGACGGCGAGTTGACAGGGAAGGCGGCTGGGAGCGTGGCGGGCGGGTGTCGACGAGGACGACAGCTCGGATCCGACGGCGCGAACACCCGCGAGGAGACCACGTGGTGAGACCCAAGGTTCCGTTGATCTCCAGGCGAAGGGCGCTGGAGGTCGCGCTCGCGATCGTCGACGACGACGGGCTCGAAGCGCTGAGCATCCGGCGCCTCGCGGGCGCCCTGGGGGTCAACAGCGCGTCGCTGTACCACCATTTCCGGAACAAGGAGGACATCCTCGCCGGTATGGCGGACCTGGTGCTGGCGGAGGTGCGCGAGGTCGGCGAGCCCGGTGTGTCCTGGCGGGACTGGCTGCCGGGCAACGCCCGCGCCCTGCGCCGTGCCCTGCTCGCCCATCCCGCGCTGTTGCCGGTCCTCGTCGCGTCGCGGTCCCACGGCTTCGGCGAACACCTGTTGGACGCCTCTGCCGCCCGGCTCATGCGCGAAGGTGTGCCCAGTGCCGTGGTGATGCCCCTGCTCGACGCTCTCGCGGCGTTCGCCGTCAGCAGCGCCCTGCACGAGGCCCGTGGCGACGGTCCTGGCGACGGTCCCGGCGACGGTGCCGCCGAGAGGTACCCGGCCCTGGCCAAGGCCGTGGCCGAACGAGGTCTGACCGCCGACCAGATCTACGACCTCGTCATCGGGAGCATCCTGGCCGCCCTCGACACCGCGGTCGACCAGCAGCGCGCGCGGTGGATGTCCTCGATCCCGGTACCCGTCGACGAACCGTTGTAGCGCGCGCCTTCTCAGGAGCTCGCCGAGGAGGCGTAGCGGGCGGTCGTGGCCATCCAGTGCATCAGCCCGGACGCCAGCGCGCGCACGCCCTGGGCGTAGCGGGCCGCCGGTTCCGGCAGGGCGGCCGCGGCGTCGCACAGGAAGTCCAGGGTGAGCAGTTCGGCGTTGACCAGCTCGACGATCTTGGTGACCGCTTCGTCGCCGGTCAGGCCCTCGTGCGTGGTCAGCACGACGGCCAGGTTGGCACCGGTGCCGTGGGCGGCTTCTCGCTGGTAGGAGAACAGGTCGTTGGCCCACGTGCTCGCGTTGCTCAGGCGCAGCGCCAGATCGGTGACCTCCGGGCGGCCGGACACGTCCTCGGGCAGCCAGGCCTCGTTGGCCAGCTCGATGAGCGCCGCGGCGTAGAACATTCCGCCGTTGTAGTGGCGGGAGGTCACGTACTGCGCGGTCGTGGGCACCGAGCTCGCCGCCCGGTGCATGCGCTCGTCGAGGCTGGTTTCCAGGTAGGCCACGTGGATCCGCGCCGTGCGGTCCAGCCAGTGGTCCGGGGCGACGGACTGGGTCTCGGTCCACAGTGAGTCCAGCAGCGCCGCCAGCGGTTCGGCCGCCACGGCGTCCTCGGCGGCCTTGCCGGTGAGGATGTCGGTGATCAGTCCGACGACATGGATGGCGTGTTCGTCCTGGTCGGGGCCCCAGATCTCGTCGAGGAAGTCATCCAGGCAGGACATGTGGGTGAGTAATCGGCCGGCCAGCCAGAGACCGGGATAGTCGGCGTCGGGCCACATCCGCGCGTGTTCCTCGGCTCCCTGGTGGTTGAGGAACTGTCTGGTGAGACGGTCGGCGTCCTGCTGACCGGAGAAGACGTTGTGTTCGGCGAACCACTGCTCGGTGTCGAGGGTGAGCTGGTCGAAATGGGGGCTGCGGTGGGCGGGGAAAGGGCATCTGATCACGAGGTCCGAATCCGGCGTCGGCTCCCCGGGCCAGTGCACCGCAGGAGTCCAGCGAGTTGCCGTCACAGTGAGATTCCCGTCCGTCGTCGGGCTCCTCACGGGATGCCCGATGTTCGATCGAAGTGGCCAGATGGCTTACGGGGCAGGGTGTACGTTCGGTCGGGCGGCGAACTTGATCACTTCGACCTTAGCGGCAGCCGCAGGGTGGATCAACCATCAGTTGATCTGTCCACAAAGGACTTATGAGGTATGGGGCCGAAGAACTCGTCCGCGCGGGATGTGCAACGGTGGCCTACCTGGATGTCCGAACAGCGACAGTCCTTCGCACACAGAGCCCTGGAGACTCCGCATGCGCGTGCTCATGACGTGCCAGCCGTTCTACTCACATCTCGTTCCGGTGCTGGTACCGGCGGCGAAGGCGCTGCGCCGCGCCGGGCACGAGGTCGCTGTCGCCACGGCGCCGGCCATGGCGCCCCATCTCGCCGCCGCCGGGATCGAGCACCTGCCGCTGCCGAACGTCCTGACCCTGACCGAGTTGGTGGCCCGTCGCGCGGCGGCGCCGAAGGGGGACGTGCGCGAGGCGTCCGGTTCGCTCACGATCGCCTTCGCCGGGACGCTGGCCGGAGTCTTCGCGCGCGACGTCCTGGAGGTGGCGCGGTCCTGGCGGCCTGACGTGCTGGTACGCGAGTGCAAGGAGTTCGGCGGTTACCTGGCCGCCGAGAAGCTGGGGCTGCCGCAGGCAGTGCTGGACACCTCTCCCTACTCGGCCCTGAACCTGCCGATGGTGCGGGACGCGCTGAACGGTCAGCGGGCCGAGTTCGGGCTGGACACCGTCGACGAGCCGGGGCACCCCGAGGGCTTCCTGTTGGCCGGGGTGGTGCCGGCCGCCTGGTATCCGGACGAGCTGCGGGTGTCCACGGCCCGCCACTACCGGCCGGCGCCGCTCGCGGGCCCGCTCGACGCGTCCCTGCTCGATCTTCCCGACGACCGGCCGCTGGTCCTCGCTGGTCTGGGCAGCGTCGCGCGGACGTTCGTGCCGGAGACGCCGAAGGTGCTGGAGACGATGATCACCGCGCTGGGCGATGTGCCGTGCACCGCGGTGGTCGCGTTGGGCAGCGACCCCGACGAGTGGGCCGGGTCGCGGCCGGGCAACGTGCGACTGATGTCCTTCGTCCCGCAGCAGTTGCTGCTGGAGTCCGCGGACCTCGTCCTGACCCACGGTGGTTTCGGCAGCGTCGCCGAGGCGATCCGCACCGGCACACCGATGGTGCTGCTGCCGATGTTCTCCGACCAGTCGCACAACGCGGCCCGCATCGCGGGTCTCGGTCTCGGTCTCCAGCTCGACGTCGAGTCCGCCACCCCGGCGTCCCTCGCCGAGAGCTGCGCGCTGGTGCTCGCGGGCTCCTACCGTCACCGGGCGGCGGCGATGTCCCGGCAGTCCCGCGCCTGCCCCGGCTTCGACCAGCTCGCCGAGGACATCGCCGCGCTTGTCTGACAGTGAGGGCTTATATAAGTGACGACTGCTATGCTCTGTCCCGCGTCAGCGAAGGGACATGACATGAAGGACGTACTGGACGAACTGGCCGCCACGCGGCGCACGATGGGCACGGGCAACCTGCCCGCCGGCGACGCGTACACCGTCGAGCTGCGCCGTCGCTACGACACGGGGATCGACGACCTCTGGGACGCGATGACCAACCCCGAACGGTTGCGCCGCTGGCTGAAACCGGTCACCGGGGACCTGCGGCCCGGTGGGACGTTCGCGCTGGACGGCGGCGAGCACGGCGAGATCCTGCGCTGCGAGCCGCCGCGTGTGCTGAAGGTGTCCTGGCTCTACGGGCCGGAGGCCGACACCTGGCCCGGCACGAGCGAGGTGGAGGTGCGCCTGGCCCCCGGCCCGGCCGGCGACACCGAGTTCGAGCTGATCCACGCGGCGGTCGTCGAGGAGCCCCTCTTCCCGACCTACGGCCCCGGCGCCGGCGGCGTCGGCTGGGACCTGCGTCTGCTGTCCCTGGCCCGGCTGCTGGCCGGTCACGACAACACCGACGAGAACACCGACCACGAGTCATCAGAGTTCGTCCGGCGCAGCGCCGCGGCCTGGGGACAGGCCCACCAGGCCGCCGGCGGCGACCCGACGCACGTCGCCGCCGCGGTCGAGGCCACCACCGCGTTCTACGCCCCCGACCCGGCCTGAGCGGGGCCGAAGGGGAACCGACCTAGGCCTCGGTGTGGGACCGCCAGGCCTGCCGCGCGGTGGCGGTGGTGAACGCGCGCAGGTGCAGGGCCGCGGTCAGCCACGCGCGGGGGAAGTCGTCGGTGTGGTCGTCGGTGGTGCGGCCGAAGGCGTCCCGGTGGCGGGCGTGGGTCGTGGCGGTCAGGGTGGCCAGGACGGACGCCGTGGTGGCCAGGCCGTTCGCGGTCAGCGCACCGGTGTCGCGGTCGGCGGACGTGGCCGTGGCCACCGGGCGGCCCGCGAGGGCGATGCGGTGCACGAGGTTGCGCAGCGGGTGCAGCGGCGGCGGCACCCGCTGCTCCGGCGGCCGGCGTGGGAGGAGTTCGCGGGCCTCGCCCGTCGGGACGTGGGAGCGCTGGAGGCGGTCCAGTGCCAGATCGACGGTGCCGTTCATCGCTGACGGGAGGGTGAGGGCATCGCCCTGGACGGCGAGCGCCACCGCGGTGCCGGGGTGGTGGGGGAGCAGGCGGGCGATCACGCGCAGCCGCGCACCGGTGGCGGTGGCCAGGACACGCAGGTTCTCGCGGGTGCGGTCGTCCTCGCCGGTCAGGTCAAGAGGGGTGTCGTCCGTGGCCACGCGCAGCGCCGGGCCCGCCGCGCCGAGGACCTCCGCGTCGAGGAACAGCAGGTCGGCGCCCGCCGGGCGGTGGGAATCCGGCAGCGTGTGCGCGGCGAACGCCCGCGAAACCTGGTCGGGCAGCGGCTCCTGCCACAGGCTCACCGCCGGCGCCTCGTGCCACCCGACGCCCCGGGCGGCGACCGCACGGACCTTGCGGCCAGCGCCAAGACGGTGGTCGGGGGACGCGGTGCCGCCCGACAGCAGCAGGCCCGACCGGCCCAGCGCGCGGTGGGTGAGACCGGACTCGCCGATCGCCACCGGGCCGTTCGCCGCCGTGGCAACGCGTTCCGCGCCTCCCGGCAGGATCGCCGGGACGCTCCACAGCACCCCGCTCTCGTCGACCAGGTGGGTCACCACGCCGGCGTGACCCGTGCCGGCGACGACGGCCTCGGTGCACAACCCGTACAGCCGCAGCGACCCGACCGGGCGGTACTCGCGGCGGGCGGTGCCGCGCAGCAGGGCCGGGGCGGCGGTGCCGGTGCGCAGGTCGTGGCAGAGCAGCAGCAGGTCGAGCAGGTCCTCGGTCAGCTCCGCGCGGTCGAAGGACGGGTCGCTCGTGCGGGCGGCGGTGAGGGCGGCGGCCACCCGCAGCCCGCTCGCGGCCGCGCGGTGCAGGCCCACCACCCGGGCCCGGTGGACCGCGCGCAGCAACTCGGCCCGGACCACCGTGCCGCTGCCCGACGCGCCGGCCCGCAGCACCGTCGCCCCGGCCGACCACAGCGCGGTCGCCGCCGTGCGCTCGGCGTCGGTGACGTCCTCGGTGACGTCCTCGGCCAGGATCTCGGCCGGGGCCTCCCGTGGCGCTTCGACGGACACCGGGTCGGCGGTCGGGGCGGCGGCGACCGCGACGCCGCGGTGCAGGCACCGGGGTGCGAGCAGACACGAGCAGGTCAGCGCGTCCGAGGCGGTCAGCACGCCACCGCTCAACCGCCACGTCACCGTCGTCTCGTCGTCGAGCGGAGCGCTGGCCTGGTCGCCGTCGACGGTCACGACCCAGTCCGCCGCCCGGGCGAGCGCGGCGTCGACCCGTGTGCGCAGCCGTGGCGGCAGGTCGTCGAGGACGTCGGCCAACACCGAGGGCGCCACCGGGGGCAGACCGGTCACCCGCGCACCTTCTCCCCGACCCAGCGGGCCAGCTCCGACGGGCTGAGCGCGGCCACCGGCATCCCGGCGTCCACCAGCGCACCCGCGATCGACGTCGAGTACCGCGCCGTGCCGGTGTCGTCGAGGCTCGCGCAGCCCAGGGCCGTCACGCCCGACGCCACCAGCTCCCGCACCTGCGCCAGCAGCGCCGCGACCGGGCCGCCCTCCTCGAAGTCGCTGACCAGCACGACCATCGTGCGTTCCGGCACGGTCACCAGGGACCGGGCGTGGCGCAGCGCGCCGGCGATGTGCGTGCCGCCGCCGACCCGCACCTCCAGCAGCAGCGACAGGGGATCGCTCACCCGGTCGGTGAGGTCGACGACCTCGGTGGAGAACGCGAGGAAGTGCGTCGAGAGCGACGGCACCCCCGCGAACACCGACGCGGTCAGCGCCGCCCACACGGTCGAGGCCTCCATCGACCCGGACACGTCCACCACCAGCACCAGCCGCCAGTCGTTGGCGCGCCGGCCGCGCGAGCGGAACACCGGCCGCGCCGGCACCACCGCGACCCGCCCGTCCTGGCCCCGGCGGGCGGTGGCGAGGTTGGCGCGCAGCGTGCGTGGCAGGTCGAGGCGACCGGTGGGCCGCCGGGTCGGGGTCGGCAGCAGCAGGCCGCGCAGCGCTGGCCGGACCCGCGTCGCCAGCTGGTCGGCCAGCTCCCGCACGAGCCGCGCCACCAGTGGCCGCAGTGTCGCCAGCGCCGACTCGGACAGCCCGCCGGCCAGCGACAGGACGTTGCGCAGCAGGTCGACCGACGGCCGCACGGCGCCGGGATCGAGTTCCAGCGCCGCCTCGAACCGGCCGCCCTCGACCGCCGCCGCGAGTACCTCCTCCCGCACGCGTTCGCCGAACAGCGCCACCAGCTCGTCGGACCACTCGCGCACGTCGGGGAACGGGTCGGACAGGTCCGCGCCGAGGTCGCCGCCGGCCGCGCCCTCGCCGCGTTCCCGCCCGTACAGCTCGTCGAGCGCCGCCGCGTACCGGGCCCCACCCTGGGGCCGGTCGCCACGCCGGCCAAGCACCAGCCGCCACCGCAGTCCGGCCGGCAGCTCGACCGCTTCGTCCACAGTGGACGTCCGAAGTGCCGGCCGGTCCGTTTTGAAGTCCTGAGTGGACGGTGTGAGGCCGTGGGCGTCCAGGGCTGCCAGCGCGGTGCGTTCGGCCGCCAGCCACCCGGCCAGCTGCTCGGGATCGACGGCGCGCGGCACGTCGACACGGTCCCCGGTGCGCTGCTCGACCACCGCCAGCACCCGGGCCCGCGCGCCGGGACCGATCGACGTGAACGCGCCCCGCAGCGCGGGCAGCCGGTCCAGGAAGTCCTTGTCGGACAGGGCTTCCACCCGGTCCAGCAGCGGGTCGAGCGTCTCGGGTGCCTCCAGCAGCGGACTCGCCGCGGCGAGCACCCCGGTCAGACCGTCCCGCAGCACGGTCCGCCGGTCCGGGCCGGTCGCGTTGTCCAGCCACGACGCCATCCGCTCGCCCAGTTCCCCCGCCGAGGCGAGACCCAGCAGCACCCGCACCGCCCCCGCGGCGCCCGCGATCAGCGGCGTGCCGTCGTCGGCCAGCGCCCGCAGGGCCGCCGCGAGCCGCAACCCCGAGCCGTGCGCGTCGTGGCGCAGCCCCAACTCCACCAGCGCCCGGGCGTCGGCCGGATCGGTCGCGCCCGCCAACCCCGCCACCTGGGCCACCGCCGCGGTCTCCAACTCCCGGGACAGCGTCGGATGCGCGTCCAGCACCCCGGCCGGGACACCGGGCAGGTGACCGGCGCGCAGCCGGTCGACCAGGTCCAGCGCGGTCAGCGACTCGTCGAGGGTGCCAGCGCCCGGCAGCACGGTCGCCACATCACCCAGCAGGTCGCCGACCAGGTCAGGCAGCCCGCACACCGCCGCGTCGGCCAGGTCGGCGAGGACGGCGGCGGGCGTGTGGCCCTCGCCCTGTTCGCGACCGGACCGGCGGGCCCGCAGCGTCCCGAGCGCCGCCAGCTCCACCGTCGGGCCCCACCTCCCGGCCACCGGCAGCGTCGCGGCGGTCGCCGGGGTCCACGTCACCGTCCACCGCGTGGTCAGCGCGTCCGCGCCGCCGACACCGGTGGTCGCGGTCGGTTCGCCGTAGGGCACGCCCAGCACGGTCAACCGCCGCAGGGTCAGCTCGCGGCGGGCGTCGAGTGGGGAACGCAGCGGATCCAGCCGCAGCGCCACCGCCTCCCGTGCGCCGGGCCCCGGCAACCCCAGCTCCTCCACCAACGCCTCGACAGCGGGCGCGAGACCGGAGCGCGGCGTGCCAGGAGCGAGTACACCGGTGCGGTGACCGACCAGCACGTCACCCGCCGCGCGCGCCACGACCCGGCCGCGCCCCCACGGTTCCGCGTGGGTCAGCACGGTCTGCACCGCCTCCACGACCTCACCGCGACCCGGCGCGGGCAACCCCCGCAGCCGGGCGAGGTCCACGGCCAGCCGCAGCGCCTCCCGCGCCTCACCGGGACCGGCCGGGTGCCCCAACTCGCGGATCCTGGCGCAGATCCGCACGATCACCGCCGCCGCGGCGGCCTCGACGGCCGCCGGATCACCACCCGCGCCCAGCACGGCCTGCTGCCACTCTGGGTCGCGAATCCCCGCCGGATACCCGGACCGCTCGTCCAGCAGGTCGAACCCGTAGGGCACCAGCGAGGTCACGACCTCCCCGTGGACCCGCGCGAACTCGCCCGCCGGCCCGCCGAGCAGCGCGGCCGCGTGGAACGAGCCGACGACCGCGGCGCACCGCCGGTCACCCTGCGCCGCGACCACGCGCCGCATCCACGCCTCGCGGCGCAGGTCATGCGGGTCGACCCCGGTCGCGGACCCGGCGGCGTCCGCGCGCAGGGCCCAGCCGACCATCAACGCCGTGCGCCGCAACGACTCCGGGTCCTGCCCCGGCGCGGGTGCCTCGACCAGCCGGTCCCACAGGTCCTCGTCGTCGCGGCCGGTGACGGTGCGGCGCAACGCGTCGGCCAGCGGCGACGCCCCGCCGCCGGCCGCCCGGTACCCGTCGCGATACGCGAGCGGCAGATCACACGGCCGCACCGGCACCCCCGCGCGGCGCGCCCACCGGATCGCGGCCAACTCGGGGGAGAAGTCGGCGAACGGGTAGAACGCCAACCCCGACCCGTCGCGGTGCGCGCCGGACAGGGCGACCGGCGCCGTCAACGCCGGATCACCCAGGTGCGGCAACCACTCCCCGAGTTCCTCAGGCAGCTCGACCAGCACCACGTCGGGCTCGGCCGCGTCCAGCAGCGCGGGCAGCACGCCCGCGAGCGCGGGGGAGTGGTGCCGCACGCCGACCAGGTACGGCGTGCGGTGCGCCGCGAGCCGCCCGACCACCTCCGGGTCAGCCGTCGAGGACGTCACGCAGTTCCCACAGCCGTCGCCAGGTCCGCGCACCGGTCTCGGCCCGCCGCCGCACCGCGCCGTCCCAGTAACCCAGCAGCCGGGCCGCGTCGCTCGGGTCGTCCTTGCGGACCACGCCGAGCAGGTGCCCCGGCAGCAGCGACAGCGGGTCGCGGTCGCCGGGGAAGTACGCGTCGGCCAGGCCGAGCGAGGTCGCCACCGACACCGCCTCCGCCGTGCTCATCACCGTCGAGGGCCGCTCCACCGACCAGCCCTCCACCGACACCCCGGCCCGCAGGTCACGGAACGCCGTCACCAGCGCCTCAAGCACCACGTCGTCGAGCGCGAACGGCGCGTTCACCCGCTCCAGCGCGGTGACCGCCTGCCGGCGCACCAACGCGATCTCCCGCGCCAGGTCACCGATCGGGCCCACCGCCTCGAAGTTGAACCGGCGCTTGAGCGCCGCCGACATCTCCGACACGCCCCGGTCCCGCAGGTTCGCCGTGGCGATCACGGTGAACCCGGGCGCGGCGTGCACCGTGGCCCCGTCGGTGCCGGACAGCTCCGGCACCGCGAGCCGCCGGTCGGACAGGATCGACACGAGCGCGTCCTGCACCTCGGGCAGACAGCGGGTGACCTCCTCCACCCGCACCACACCGCCGGTGCGCATCGCCGTCATCACCGGCGAGGGCACCAGCGCCCGGGGGCTCGGGCCCTCGGCGAGCAGCAGCGCGTAGTTCCAGCCGTAGCGCAGCTGGTCCTCGGTGGTGCCGGCGGTGCCCTGCACGACGAGCTGGCTGTCGCCGGACACGGCCGCGGCCAGCAGCTCGGAGAGCATCGACTTGGCCGTGCCGGGTTCACCGACCAGCAGCAGCCCGCGCTCGCCCGCCAGCGTGACCACCGCCCGCTCCACCAGCGCGCGCTCGCCGACGAACTTCGGGCCGATCGCCAACCGGGCCGGCACCCCGGGCACCGTCACCCCCGAGGGCAGGGCGAGGGTGTCGCCGCCGCTGCCGGTGACGAACGTGACGGCCGCGCGCGGCGTGAGCCGCCAACCCGGCGGCCGGGGACCGTCGTCGTGGGCGGCGAGGAACGCCAACTCCTCGGCGAACGCGTCCTCGGCGGGCTCGACCTGCCGTGCGGCGGAACTCATCGGCGGCCTCCGGTCCGCAGCTGCTCGTAGGCGGGCGTGTCGCCGTCGAGGATCCGCTGCCAGGCGCGGGCGAACAGGTCACCCAGCGGCTCCCTCGGCACCACCACCCCCACCGGCGTGTCGGTGAACCCGAACATCGGCGCCTTCCACGACTCCAGCGGCAGGTGCGGCCGGTTCAGCGCGAGCCAGCCGCCTGGCAGGAACAGCGACCGGCCCGCCCTGGCCCGTTTGGCGGTCAGCACCAGGTCGGTGGCGGCGAGCGCGGCCCTGGCCGCCTTGAGCCGCGCCGGTTTCCAGCCCGTCCAGCGCGCGGTGTTGGCGTCGGTCGGGTCGGGCAGGGCCAGCAGTTGCAGGTACAGCACGGCGGCGTCCTCGTCGAGGCCGAACCTGGCCGCGACCTCCCGCACCAGGTCCGGGGCGGTCACCGTCGGGTCCTGCGGGGCGAGCGCCGGGTCGGTGTCCGCCGGCGCGGTCGCGGCGCAGGCCGCGGTCGTCCGGTCGTCGGCGAGGGCGTCGAGCACCTCGGGCAGCCACGAGTCGCCGGTGATCTCCGCGAGCGCGGCGAGCAGCGGCCGGTCCTCGGGGCCGGCGAGCCCTGGCCGCACCACCACACCGCAGTACCCGTGCTGGTTGCCGACCAGGTGCAGCCACGGGAGATGGTCGACGACCGTGCCCTCGGGCGGCCGTTCGGCGCCCAGCAGACGACAGACCGGCTCGGCCGTGTTCCACCGGCCGAGGTCGACCGCGAAACCGGGGGACGCCACCCGCTGGCGGGCCAGGTCGAGCGCCTCCGGCAACCGGGCCCGCGACGGCGAGCCGACCGGCAGCCGCTGCGCCAGCCACAGCAGGGCACCCGGCAGCACCCGCAGGGTGGCGGCGGCGAGGGCCTGGTCGTTGTGGTTGGTCAGCGTGGCCTCGACGAACCGCTGGTCCGGTTCCTCGGTGAGCCACGCCGTCGTGTCCGGGTTGACGAGGCTGGTGACCAGGTCCGTCGCGTTGTTCAACGGCAGCTGCTTGGCGGCGTCCACCAGCACGTCGTCCGGGACGGCCTGCCGCACCCCGTGTGTCGCGGTCCACACGTCGGCGACGGCGGCCACGTCCGGGCCGGTGGTCCACAGCAGCGCCGGGTCCTCCGGCACGGCGGCGGCCAGCAGCGCGTGCCGGTACTCGTCGCTGAGCACCCGCAGGCGCTGCCGGGCGGCCTTGGCCTCGGCCGCCGACAGACCCAGCAGCTTCCGCCGGGGCGCGTCCAGATAGGTGGCGGCCCAGTCGCGCACCTCGGGCATGCCGGCCAGCAGCACGGTCGCCTCCGCCGCGCCGAGCCCGGTCCGTTCGACCAGCGCCGGTACCGCCTCGGGCCGCCACGGCGCCGGCCCGCGCTCGGCGAGCACGTCCAGGAAGCGGGCGATCCGCTCGCGCCCGAACGGCTGCGCCACCCCGGTCGAGTCGGACAGCCGCCAGCCAGGCGGCAGCGCGAACCGGCCCGCGGCGGCGGTGTACTGCAGCCCGGTGCACCACGCCCCCTCGGCCCGGTACCGGTTCGCGTGGAACAGGGCGAGGAAGCCGTCGGGCGTGGGCACCACGCCGTCGGTGCGCGCGTCGCCGTCGGTCGGGGCGGTCACGGTGACCACCCGCCAGTGCCCGTCGTCGTCGGCGAAACCGCTGTCGGCGACGGTCCGCAGCGCGAAGACCAGCGCGTCGCGGTGGTCGTCGGGCGTGAGCGGGGAGGCGGCGCGGTGGGCCAGCGCCGCCAGGTGCGGCAGCACGCCGTACCACCGGTCGTTGCTCACCGGCAGTGACCGCTCCCGCGCGGGCAGCCGGGTGGTGGTTTCGGTGAGCGCGGCGAGCAGGTCGGGCAACGCGGACGTCGACGACGGGCTGGCGTTCCCGTAGTAGCGGCGGGCACCCTCGTACCAGCCCAGCGCGGTGTTCAGCTCGTCCTCGGTGACGACCGGCCCGGCCGGCGCGAGCGCGTCGAGGTCGGCCTCCCGCGCCGCCTGGGCGACGGCACCGAACGCGCGGTGGCCGCGCAGCACCAACGCCGCCAGCTCCACCACGTCGATCACCCCCGCGATCAGCGCCGGGTGGGACAGGCCGGGCAGGGCGTCGGTGACCGCGGTGGCGAGCGCGTCGCGTTCACCGCCCACGAGCGCGGCGTACCGCTCGGCGGAGTCGGGTCGTTCGTTGTCGAGTTCCTCGGTGGCGGCGGCGATCAGGGCGTCCACCGCCGCGCGGGACACCTGCCGCAGCGCCGCCGAACCCGCCTCGTCGCGCGGCCGGAGCAGATGCCACCAGCCGCGCGGCGCCACCAGCGGGGTGCCGGCCGCGTAGAGGGGATGGGCGGTCCTGGCGGTCACCTCGGCCAGCGGCTCGCCTCCCTCGTCGAGCAGGACCACCTGGTGGTAGTTCTCGCCGAACGCCAACTCCACGCCGCCCGGCAACGTCAGCAGCCCGGCGGGTGTCGGCCGGCCCTCGGGGAACCGCACGACGCGGCCGTCCACCCGCTCGCCCCGGTGGCCGCCGTCGGCCTCCTTGCGCACCCGCCACCCGTGCAGGCCGTTCGCCATCCCCAGTGGACTGTCCAGCGTGGCCGGAACGGCCGGCCACAGGGAGCACGTCACCAGGTCCAGCGCGGCGCCGTCGGCGGCGAAGTCCTCGACGAACGCCGGCAGGCTGGCACGCCCCTGGTCGCCGGTCGCCGGATCGACCTCCACCCACCGCCACAGGTCGCGGCGGTGGGCCAGCGTCCACACCGTCGTCCCGTCGCCGTACGCCGCGCTGCCCGTCGTGACCTCACGATCACCCGGCCGGACGGCGCGATGGCCACCGAAACGGGCGCCGTCCGCGAGCGCGATCGACGGCCGGTGGTTCTCACGCTGGTGGTACCCACGCGACTCACCGGCCGGGGTGAACACCGTGCTCGGCGCGTCGCTCCAGTACGCCGAGACGCCGTCGCGATCCTGCCAGCGCACCAGCAGCCGCCCGTCGAACCACGACACGGTCGGCGCGAACGACCAGCTGTGGCGGTGGACGTCCGGCGGGATGCGCAGGACGTGCTCGGCGAGCACCCCGTCCGGCCCGACGACCACGACGTGCTCGCCGCGACGCAACACGAGTGCCGGCCAGCCCTCCCCGCACACCACCACCGGCTCGTCCTTGCGGCCACCCACCCGCAGGCGCGTCACCGCGTCGTCGAGGGCCGGCCAGCCCAGCTCGTCGAGCAGACCGGCGCGCAGCGTGGTGTGCAGCACGGCCGCCACGTCCGTGGCGGCGATCGCCTCGGCCGCCTCCGGGACGTCGGCGAACGCCTCGCCGTGCCCGGCCACCGCCAGCTCCCCCAACCGGTCGGCCAGCCCCGGCAGACCGGGCGGTCGCGCCCGCCCGGCGCGGGCGGTGAGCCAGCGGCCCAACGCGGCCCGCAACCCGGGCACCGCCAGGGCGCCGACGAGCGCGTCCCGGTCGGCGATCCCGTCCCTGGCACCGGACCGCAGATGGTCGACGAGGCCGTCGCCGAGCGCGTCCGCGTACCGGCCGGTGGCGCCCAGCGCGGCGAGGTCACGGCCGCCCGGCTCCTCGTCGCCGAGCCACCCGTCGACCTCGAACCGCAGACGGCCGTTGTCTCCGGTGACCTCGACGCCGTGCGCCAGCAACAGGTCGATCAGGTCCAGCTCGTTGTTCCGCCAGCCCATCAGCGCGTTCACCGGTTGGCCGTCGGCGGCCAGGCGCGTCGCCATGGCCTCGACCAGCTCCAGTAGCCGACGCGACCGTGACGTGCGGCGCCAGCCCGTGGTGCGCACCCGGCACACCGCCGAGAGCCACCCGGCGGGCGACACCGCCCCCGGCTCGCCGGTCGACGGCTCGGTGAGCGCCCGGGTCGCGCCGCACGCGGTGAGGATGTCCAGCCACGTGTCCAACGCCGCCACCGACGACGGCACGAACCGCAGCACCCGGTCGCGCACGGCGTCGTCCCGGTCGGCGAGACGGACCAGCGCGTCCCGGTAGGACTTCCAGAACGCGGCGGTCGCGCCGTCGATCGCCGAGGTGTCCAGCACCGCGCGCAGCAGCCGCTCGTCCTCGTCGGCGAGGTTGCGTTTCGCCGCGCGGGCCAGCCGCCGCAGGTCCTCCGGCAGGCCGGTGTACGGGGGAAGCCCGCCGCGGGTCCGTTCGACGCACAACGTCAGGAACAGCTCGTAGGCCTCGCCGGGGTCGTGCCGGCGGGCCAGCCCTTTCGCGTGCGCCGACAGGGCTTTCGCGGTGAGCGCGCCGGCGAACGCGAACTCGAGGAACACCTCACGCAGGCGGTCCGGGTCGACGGTGAGGTCGTGCACCTCCTCGGCCTCGCGTGCCTTGCCGAACATGGTCGCGGCGTAGGTGGTGTTGCCGTGGTCGAGGAAGATCCGGCCCGCCTGCTCGTAGAACGTGGGCAGCAGGTGTGGTGCGGACCGGCCCAGCATGTCGCCGAGCGCGGTGAACCCGTCCTTGGCCGCACCGGCCTTGGACCTGGCGGTGCGGGCCAGCCGCTCGACGTCCTTGACGAGGTTCAGCGCGTGGTGGCCGTTGGCCGGGTCGTGCACCAGCGCCCACGCCGGGAACCCGAGCGCGCTGCGCTTGCCCGTCCCGACCTCGGCGGTGACGCTCGGCGCGTCGAACCCGAGATACTCGCAGGTGAGGTCCTCGGCCACCCCGAGCACGGCGGGCACGAGCCGAACCACGACACGCCCGTCGAGCGCGGGATGCGTGTAGTGCCGGGCGGTGATGGTGTCCCGGTCGTCGCCGGGCCCGACGTCGCCCGGCAGGACGGCACCCGCCGCGATCAGAGCCGTTGCGTTCCCGCTCATCTCAGGCCACCGCCTCGTCCTCGGCGACCACACGGCCGGCGTGGATCGACGACGCCATCCGCATTCCCTCCGACCACGCGACCGGCCCAACGTCGGCGAGGTGCAGTGCCGTGCCGTCGGCCAGCGCCCAGCGCAGGTCCCCCGTCCACGTCTCGCCCTCCGGATGGTCGCCGCCCAACCAGAACCGAGCTTCGACCGCGACACCGTTCTCGTGGGCGGTGTGGACGGCGTCGCCGCCACGCACCGGGTAGCCGAGCGTGCGGCACCGGCTGAACGCGTGGTTGAGCTGCTCGAACCGCCCCCCACGGAAGTCGGCGACCGACGTCTGTCCGGCCGGGAGTTCCGCCGGTTTGCCGAAGGTCTGCCGGAACAGTTGCCGCACCTGCTGCTCCACCCCCAGTTCGGCGCCGAACTCGCGTAGTTCGTCGAGGTCGTCGAGCAGCACCGGATGCGGAACGCGGACGCTCTCCGGCCGCAGGCGCACGGTGTCCCCGTCGAGCGTGACCACGCCCAACCCGCGGCTGGCGTCCGCGTCCCGCAGGAACCCGACCTCGCCCGGCCCGGCCGCGACCACGAGGTCACGCAGGGCGGCGGCCCACGCCGGGTCGGCCCACACCTGGACCACCAGGGCGGTGGGCACCGGTAACGACCGCACCATCCACTCGTCGACGCGCGCCCGGCACGCCGCCTCGTGGCGGTCGAGCCACTCCGTCAGCTGGCGCAACCGCACCACCTGCGGGTCCTCCTTCAGCGCCGGCGGCACCGACGAGAGCACCCTGCCCTTGGCGTTGCGACACTGCACCCGCCCACCGTCCCCGATCCGAACCTGATAACCGGATGCGGCGTCCAGCCAGCCCACGCTTCCTCCATTGACCATCCCTGCGACGTGACGGCTGAAGGCTAGCGGCGCACCCCGACAATCACCGGCAGGCGGCGGGTCGGGCCGTTCGGGACCTGTTCCGGTATCGGTGACCGCCGCTGAGGGCACTAGCCGACGACGGCCCCCGCCGCGCTGAGTGAGGTGACGCCGGAGGGCAGGTCCACGCGTACCGGTGTGCTCATGTCCCGGCTGGCCGGGGTGCCCAGGTGCTCCCACTCGCCCCACGACCAGGCTGTGCCGTCGGCTCGGAGGGCGTAGCCGTTGAGTCGGAGGTAGCCGGTCGGCAGGGCGACCACGTCGGTCAGACCCACCACCTGCACCGGGGTGTCGACGTAGCAGCCGGGTGGGTTGCCCGCGGAGCAGTCGACGCCGTTGCCCAGTTGGCCCCAGTGCCCGTCACCCCAGGCCCAGACCGTGCCGTCGGTGCGCAGGGCGTAGCCGGTGAGGTCGCCGGCGGCCACCTCGGTGATGTCGGTGAGGGTGGGGATCTGGGTGGGGGTGCCGTCGTGCGGCCAGGTCCACACCGTGCCGTCGGCGCGGGCGGCGATTCCCCTGCCGTGCGGCGCCGCCACGGAGACCACGTCGGTCAGGCCAGCTACCTGGACCGGGGTCCAGGCGTTGTTGTTGTTGCGATGGCCCCACTCCCACACCGTGCCGTCGCTGTGCAGCAGGTACACCGTCGACCAGCCGGCGGCGATGGCGGTGACGCCGCTGAGCGCACCGACCCGCACGGGCACCGAGGACGGCTGCCCGGCGGCGGCCGACGACCCCCACGCCCACACCGTGCCGTCGGAGCGCAGCGCGACGGCCGTGCCGTGGGTGGTCGCGATCGCGGTGACGTCGGTCAGGCCGGTCACCACGACCGGGGTCGGGGACATCCCGCCGGTCCAGCCGCCGCCGAGTTGGCCGGCGCGGTTGTCGCCCCACGCGACCACGGTGCCGTTGGCCAGCAGGGCGTAGCGGGACAGGTCGTCGATCGCGCTGGCCTGGGCGACCACGCCGGACAGGTCGACGACCCGCCTCGGTCCGGGGTAGTACCGCAGGCCCGAGCCCAGCTGCCACCGCTCGTTGGCGCCCCAGGTGTACGCGCAGCCGGTGGCGCAGGACGGCGTCGGCGCGACGAACACCCCGGACAGGTCGGCCACCACATTGGTCAGGCCGGAGTTGTTGTACACCAACGGGTTCGCGCCGGGACGCAGTTCGACGACGGCGAGGTTGGCGGCGATCTCCCCGGCGGAGAGGTTCAGCGAGGAGACCACGGGGACGGGCTGGTCGCCGGACAGCGGTGTCCAGGCCCCGAGCCAGGTGGCGGTGGTCGGCTGCACACCGGTCACGTTCAGCACCATCGCCGTGGCGTTGTCCGGTGTGGTCGCCGGGATGGCCCGGGTGGTGCCCGCGCCGAGCGTGCCGCCGGACGTGCGGGTGTCCAGCACGCGGGTCGGTGTCACCGGCAGGAAGTAGGAGCCGGACGCGGCGCTGTAGAAGCCGGCGAGGTCCACGGTCACGTCGACGGTGCCGTTGTGGTTGTACAGGTTCACCTTGCGGTTGCCGCCGACCGGGACGGTCACCAGGTTCGGCCGGATGTCCCCGGCGCCGATGTTGAGGCTCGACGAGGTGGGCTGGGTCGCGCCGGCCGGCCAGGCGGTGACGAAGGTGTCCGAGGTCGGCCGGATGGCCGTGAGGTTGAACGTCACCGCGCTCGCCGACGCCGGCACCCGGCCGGTCAGGTCGAGGACGGTGGTGCCACGGGGGCCGACCGAGTAGCCGTCCATCACGCGCCTGGGGGTGAGCGCGGTGAACCTGCCGGCGAGGGTGCGCTCGTAGCGGCCGCTCAGGTCGGCGACCAGGTGCGCGTTGCCCGTGTTGTTGTACAGGGCGATCCGGCCCTCGCCGCTGACGGCGACGGTGACCTGGTTCGACCGGATGTCTCCGGCGGCGACGTTCAGGTTGGACACGGTCGGCCGCGCCTGCCCGTCCGGGTACACGGTCACGTAGGTCTCCCTGGTGGGGGACACGACGGTCACGTTGAGCACGACGGCCGTGGTGCTCGCGGGGATCGCCGAGGACGACAGGTCGACGACGATCGCCTGCCCCGGCCCCACCGCACCGGTCCGCCCGCCGAGCCCGGTGCGGGTGTCGAGCACCCGCCTCGGTTCCAGGGCGACGAAGCTGTCGCCGGTTTCGCCGGCGGCCGCCCGTTCGGCCGGTGCGACCTCGGCGACTGAGGGAGCCACGGCGACCAACGCCGTGAACAGGACTCCGCTGACGAACGCGGCGAGCGCGCGGCTTCTCGACATGGGTCACTCCAGTGGTGGATCCGACTCAACCCCGTGCCGCGCCCCCCGCCGAGTCGGCGGTCGATCTTCGCACGGAAACGCTGCCCCGGCAATCGGTCACGGGTTAGGGTGGCTTCCGGTTCGCGGGTCGTGTCGTGAGGGGGAACCATGGGGCGTCGGGTCGTCAGTGGGGTCCTGGCGGGGGTCTTGGTGGTGGCGGGGTTGGTCGCGACACCGGCCCAGCCGGGCAGTGCCTCGATCGCGGACGGGAAGTTCACCGTCCTGCAGTGGAACGTCTGGGGCGGTCTGTCGGCCGGTTCGGTCACCGAACAGGCAAGGGCCGTGCAGGCGGTGATCGCCGAGCGTGATCCGGACTTCGTGGTGCTCAACGAGTTGTGTCAGGGTCAGTACAAGAACGTGCAGGGTTGGCTGCAACGCAACGGTTGGCCGCAGGGCGCGAACTACTCGCGGTTCGACGTCATGGATCGGCGGGGTGGCTGCGACGGGACCGGGACGGTCGGCACCGGGATCTACAGCCGGTACGAGCTGGCCGCCAGCAGCCCCGCCGAGGTGACCAGGCTGGTGAACGATCCGGACTTCGCGAACCGGGTGTTTTCCTTGCGCTGTGTCATGTTGCGGGCGAACACGAGCGTCAAGATGTGTGCCACCCACATCAGCCCGGGTGCCGACGGTGTTCGCGACACGCAGGTCGGCCAGGTCGCCGCCACGGTGAACTCGTACGTCAGTGCCGGGGACGTGGTCGTCCTGGCCGGGGATCTCAACACCCAACCCCACGAGGGACGGCTCAACCAGCTGTACTCCGCGAGTGTCGACACCGAGGTCAACGGGGACAACGTCGGCGAGTTCCGGGAGCTGGACGACAGGACCGGCGGTGACGGCAGCTACCCGTGCCTCGGGTACGGCCAGTTCACCAAGTACTACGACCGTGACATCCACCCGGCGCCACCGGGATGCGGCGCCAGGGGCAAGAAGATCGACTACGTGTTCGTCAGCGAGAACCGCCTGGGCGGTGGCTACGACGAGATCGACGTGCTGCCCATTCCGAACGGGTGCGGCGGGCCGTGCTCGGACCATCACGCCGTTCTCGGCGGCTTCGCCAAGGACTTCACGGTCCAGACACCCGACGGGTACGTCCGTCCCATCTACCACCACGGCGAGATCGTCGCCACCGTCGAGTGGAACGACCACGCCGACGACGACCACGGCCGCGACCTCGACGACCTGACCATCTGCGACGTCGCGGCCGACAGCCTCGCCCCGTACCTCAAGGCCACGAACAACGGCCAGACGTTCGAGGAACGCATCGACGGCGGCAAGGACCACTGCGAAACCCAGGGCGTGGGCGACCTGTCCCCCGAGGGCGCCACGATGAACTTCGAGATCCACTTCTCGGCGGCGGGATCCAGCGGGCCCACCGAATGGAACGGCATCACCTACACGGTCATCGAGTAGCCGCCAGCGGCGCTTCTGCGCGTTCGCGGGGCGTGAACGTCAGCAGTAGCGCCACGGCCAACCGCGGGCCCTCGTCGTCGACTCCGGTCACCGGCGACGTCGGTCATCGCCGCGTCACCTGGATCCGCTCCCTGTACCGGGTCGCGCCTTCTCCCGGCAGAGATGGTCCGTCAGGTGTGGGGAGAGCCTGACCGAGCGGAAGCACCCCGAAGTGTGGTTGCCAGCGCTTCCGTCGTTGACGGGTGGGCTACGATCAGGGCAGTCGTACAGGACGAGTGTTCAGGGCGATCGCCCTGGTAGGAGGTACGGTGACGGCGGCGGTGCGCGGACAGGAGGTGCGGCAGCGGTTGCTGGCCGCCGCGGCGGAGCTCATTCCCGAGCGGGGGTGGACGGCGGTGAGCACGCGGGTCCTGGCCGAACGGGCCGGGGTCACGCCGAGCGTGGTGCACTACCACTTCCCGTCGCTGGGGGCGTTGTTGAACGAGGCGGCGGTGGGGGCCATGCGGCAGGTGCTGGACGGGGTCGACGGGATCCTCGGGCTCGCCCGCACGCCGGCCGATGCCGTTGAGGTGTTGCTGGGGTCGACCGACCAGTACTCGGGGAACGATCCGACCTCACTGTTGTTCGTCGAGGCCTATCTGGCCGCCACCCGCGACGAGGGGCTCCGGGCGGAGATCGTCGGGGTCGTTGACGGGTTTCGGCGGCGGTTGGGGAGTTGGTTCGGGGAGCGGGGGGTTCCGTTGGCGGAGGAGACGGCTTCGGTCGTGGCGGCCTGTGTGGACGGGGTGCTTCTGCACCGGGGACTGGGCGTCGGCGCGGATCCCGCCGCAGTGGTCGCTGTCGTGCGTCGGCTCGTGGGGCGGGAGGAGGGCTGATGAAGGTCGTGGTGTGTGGTGCGGGGATCACCGGGTTGGCCATCGCGAACCGGTTGTCGTCGCTGGGCAACGACGTCGTGGTGGTGGAGCGGTCGCCAGGACCCCGGCCCCAGGGGTACATGATCGACTTCTTTGGGGCCGGCTACGACGCCATCGAGGCGATGGGGCTGCTGCCCGCGCTGGAGGACGTCGCGTACCGGGTGGAGGAGGCGAGTTTGCTCGACGGGCAGGGGCGCCGGCGTGCGGGGATCGACTTCGGTCGGTTCGCCGGGGCAGTCGGGGGGCGACTGCTCAGCGTGCTGCGGCCCGACCTTGAGCGGATGCTGCGTGAGCACCTGCCCCCGGCGGTGGAACTGCGGTTCGGTTCCGCCGTCGTCGACGTCGTTGATCGTGGTGACTCCGTTCGGGTGGGCCTGGCTGACGGGTCGGAGCTGGCGGCCGATCTGCTGGTCGGCGCCGACGGTGTGCACTCGTCGGTGCGGCGGTTGGTGTTCGGGGACGAGAAACGGTTCCTGCGGTATCTCGGATTCCACACCGCCGCTTATCAGTTCGACGCGCCGCGGATCCACGACGCGATCCGAGGACAGTTCTGTCTGACCGACACGGTCGGGCGGCAGATGGGCTTCTACGCCCTGCGCGACGGGCGGGTCGCCGCCTTCGCCGTCCACCGCACACCTGATCCGACGTTGCCAGGCGACTTTCGGGCGGGCGTTCGGGAGTTCTGTCGCGGTCTGGGGTGGGTCGTGCCGGAGGCGCTCGACCGGTGCCCACCCTCCGAGGACGTGTACTACGACCAGGTCGCCCAGATCGTGATGCCGAACTGGAGCCGGGGGCGGGTCGTGCTGGTGGGGGACGCCTGTTACGCGGTCTCGCCGCTCGCCGGGCAGGGCGCGTCGTTGGGGATCGCCGGTGCCTATCTGTTGGCACACCAGGTGGATCAGGCACCCTCGCTCGGTGACGCGCTCGCCGAGTACGAACGGCTGTGGCGGCCGATCGCCGAGGAGAAGCAGAAAACCGCCCGGGGTGGCGCCCGGTGGTTCCTGCCGACCTCGCCGACACAGCTGCGGGTGCGGCGGGCGGCGTTGCTGGCCGCGCGGCTGCCGGTGGTCAACCGCTACGTCGCGGCGGTCGTCGCGGGCAAGTCCACCGCGCTCATCAGGAACCTGCGGGCGTCGGCGGACGCCGGTGGTGACTGTGGATCAGTCCGCAGTCGGAGAGGGTGAAGACGTCGGCGAAACCGACCGTTCCGTTCGGGGTGGTGTACTGCCCCGTCACGGTGACCGTCCGGTCGCCGGGTTCGATCGTGCGGAGATCGTGCGCGCCCGGCGGAAGCGCGCGCAGCACGCGGACCGCGTCCTCGCGGCCGTCGGCGTCACGCGGGCCGACACCGCGCAGTTCGGTGTGCTCGTGCACCAGCGACGCGTAGGCATCCAGTTCCCCCGCGTCCAGGTAGGCGTACAGCAGGCGGACGTGGTCCACACCGGCCGCCATCAGGGCCTCGCTCGGCGGGAGGCTGGGAGTTCTGCCGGCCATGGGGTATTTCTCCTCTGGTACCGGGGGCGTGTCGTTGATACTTCCGACCCCCGGCATCCCGCCGATATCCTCGTGTTATCCCGGCGCCCGGCCTTGATGGCCCGAATGGGGGAATCCACCTCGTGTCGGATGGCGCACATGTTGGGGCACCGGAGTGATAGTCAGACGCGGCCATTACCACGTAGATTGAAGGATCGTCCACCTCTGGCCGGGGCGACGTCGAACCGTGTGCTCGTCGAGAAATGGCAAATGAATTGGTTGCGCAGGACCCGAACCCCACCTTCCGCATACTCGGCCCGGTGGACGTGGAAGGGCCCGACGGCCCCGTCCGCATCCCGCCCGGCCGCCAGCAGGTGATCCTCGCCTTCCTGCTGCTGGACGCGAACCAGGTCGTCAGCATCGACAACCTCGTCGACGCGCTGTGGGACGAGGACCCGCCGGACACCGCCCGCACCCAGGTCCAGATCTGCGTGTCCCGGCTGCGCAAGAACCTCGCCATCGGCGGCGTGAACGTCGTCATCGAGACCAAACGGCCCGGCTACCTGCTGCGGATCCCCGGCGAGGACCTCGACGCCCACACCTTCACGACCACGGTCACCAGCGCCAGGGCCATCGCCAGGAAAGGGCGGACCGCCGAGGCGGCCGGCATGCTGCGCGCCGCGGTCGCGTTGTGGCGCGGCGGCTGCCTCGACGGCATGGAGAGCCGCGCCCTGCGCACCCGCGCGCTGCGGCTGGACGAGGAACGCCTCAGCGCCATCGAGGACTACCTCGAACTCGAACTCCACCTCGGACGCCACCGCACGCTCGTCGGCGAGATCACCCACCTGACCCACGAGAACCCGCTGCGGGAACGGCTCCGAGCCCTGCTCATGATCGCCCTGTACCGCTCCGGGCGGCAGGCCGAGGCGCTCGACACCTACCGCGAGAGCCGCGACATGCTCATCGAGGAACTCGGGCTCGAACCCGGGCCGGAGCTGCGGCTGCTGGAGAACGCGATCCTCGCCGGCGACGAACGCCTGCTCGTCCCCGACGCCGCCGGCGAACCCGAGGAACCCGAGCCGCGGCCACCGGCGTCACGGACCGCCTGCCCGCGCCAGCTGCCCGCCGACACCGCCGACTTCGTCGGCCACGACACCGTCCTGGACGCCGCCCAGGCGGTGCTGACAGGCGCCCAGGCGGTGCTGGCCGGCGGCCACCGCGCGGTCGGCGTCGTCGTGATCACCGGGCGGCCCGGGGTCGGCAAGAGCACGGTCGCCGCGCACCTGGGCCACCGCGTCGCCGCCGAGCAGTTCCCCGACGGCCAGCTGTACTGCGACCTGCGGGGCACCCGCGCCGAGCCGAGCGCCGCGTTCGACGTGCTCGGCCGGTTCCTCGGCGCCCTGGGCATCCCCGGCCCGATGATCCCGCACGACCTCGACGGCCGGTCCGACATGTACCGCACGTTGCTCGCCGGGCGGCGGGTCCTCGTCGTGCTCGACGACGCCACCAGCGAACGCCAGGTCCTCCCGCTGCTGCCCGGCAGCAGCACCTGCGCGGTCATCGTCACCAGCCGCGCCCGGCTCACCGGCGTGCCCGGCGCGCACCGCATCGACCTGCCCGTGCTGGACGCCGCGCGGTCGCTCGCGCTGTTCGGCGCGGTGCTGGGCACCGAGCGGGTGGCGGCCGAACACGCGGCGGCCGAGGCGCTCGTCGCGACCGTCGGCGGTCTGCCGCTCGCCGTCCGGATCATCGCCGCCCGGCTGGCGGCGCGACCGCACTGGACGCTCGCGTCGATGGTGCACCGCCTCGCCAGCGAACGGCACCGCCTCGACGAGCTCGCCCACGGCGAGATGACCATCCGGGCCAGCCTCTCGCTCACCCACGACGGCCTGGACAGCCGGTCCCGCGAGCTGTTCGCGCTGCTCAGCCAGTTCGACGGGCCGTCACTGCCCGGCTGGCTGGCCGGTGCCGTGCTCGACGACGACCGACCCTTCCCGTCCGACCTGCTCGAACCGCTCGTCGACGTCCAGATGCTGGAGGTCTCGTCGGTGGCCAGGACCGGCGAGTTCCGCTACCGCTTCCTGGACATGCTGCGGCTGTTCGCCAGGGAGAAGGCCGGCGCGGAGATCCCGCCGGCACGCCGGGCCGGCGCGGTGGAGCGGGTCGTCGGCGGTTGGCTCGCGCTGGCCGAACAGGCCCACCGCCGGGTGTACGGCGGCGACTTCACCGTCCTGCACGGCGCGGGCGTCCGCTGGCAACCGGACCCGGAGTACGTCGCCCAGGCGATGACCGACCCGCTCGACTGGATGGCCGGCGAGCTGGAGAACATGTGCGCGGCCGTCGGGCAGGCGGTCGGCGCGGGGCTGCACGAGGCGAGCTGGGACCTGGCGGTCACCGTCGCGACGCTGTGCGAGCTGCGCGGCCACCTCGACGAGTGGCAGCAGACCCACCAGACGGCGCTGACCGCGACCCGGGCGGCCGGCAACATCCTGGGCACGGCCGCGCTGCTCGGGTCGTTGGGGACGCTGTACCTGACCCGGGGCCAGAACGCGCGCGCCCACGAGACGCTCAACGCGGCGCTGACCGACTTCGTGGCGCTGGACGAACCGCGCGGCGCCGGGCTGTGCCGGCGCGACCTCGCGCTGCTGGCCCGCCGGGCGGGAGAGGACGACCTGGCGCTGTCGCTGTACGGGCAGGCGATCGCCGACTTCGGGCGGGTGGAGGACATCGTCGGCCGGGCGACCGTGCTGACCCAGCGGGCGCACATCCTGAGCCGGCGCGGGGAGTTCGCCGCGGCGCGGGCCGACCTCGCGGACGCGATGGAGATCAACCGGAGCGTCGGCTACGCGGGCGGTGTGGCGCGGGCGCTGCGCCGGCTCGGCCAGGTGCAGGCCCGCAGCGGGTCGCACGACGAGGCGGAGCGCACGCTCGTGGAGGTGCTGGCGATGGTGCGCCGCAGCCGGGACGTGATCGGGGAGGGGCACCTGCTGTTCAACCTCGGCGAGGTGACGGCCGCGGCCGGCCGGTACGAGATGGCACGACGCTGGTTCACCGAGGCGCTGGAGGTCCGCGAAACGATCATGGACCACCGCGGTGGTGCGGTGGTCCGGACCGCGCTCGCCGGCGTCCTGGAGCGGACGGGCGAGCCCGCGGAGGCGGCCGGGTTGCTGGAGCAGGCGGTGGCGGTGTTCGCCGAACGGGGCATGGAGCGGGAGCGGGTCGCCGCCGACCGGATGTTCGCGCGGATCAGCGGCACGCGACGGCCGGAGGAGTAGCGGGTCAGTCCCAGGGGTCGCTGGGCGGCGGGGCGGGCGTGTCGGTGCTGGTGGTGGGGGGCACGGTGTCGGTGACGTCGGCGGTGGCGATCGCGGCGGCGCCGGCGGTGAGGGCGGCGACGGTGACGGCGGTGGCGACGGCGAGGCGGGCGGCGGCGGCGACGGTGCGGAACATGATGGGGTTCCTCCCTGGATTCTGGCTGGTGTCTCGCTTGACGTCTTCGACGCTATGGGCCGGCTTTATCCCGGGGTTATCCCGGCGTTTGCACCCCGGCAGCTCGGCCCGGTCCGGCGTTGTGGCTGGTGACGGGGTTAAGCCGGGGATGCCGGGGTGATAACCGACCGGCGCGACAGTGGGCCATGCACACCGTGCGACCGGGAGGACGAGTGATGGCCAACACCGCACTGGCGGACGACAGCGTGACCCAGTTCGGCCCCTTGTTACGCAGGCACCGCACGTCGGTCGGCCTGACCCAGCGCATGCTCGCCGACCTGTCCACCGTGAGCGTCCGCGCCATCCGCGACCTCGAACGCGGCAAGGCCCGGCCCCGGCAGGACACCGTCCGGCTGCTCACCGGCGCCCTGCGGCTGGGCCGGTGCGCGAGTGAGGACCTGGAGTTGGCGGCGGGTGTGCGGGCGGGCCGGGCGTTGCGCGAGGAGTACGGCCCGCACGTCGCGGCGCCGCCGACCGTGCTCACCCCGATGTTCGGCCGCGACGCCGAACTCGGTGCGGTGGTGCGGGAACTGGACAGCGGCGAGGGCCGGCTGCTGACCCTGCACGGCCTTCCCGGTGTCGGCAGGACCCGGCTGGCCGCCGAGGTGGCCGCGCGGCTGCACCGGGCGGGCACCCCGGTGCTGTGGGTCAGCGCGCCGCACGCCGACGGTCCGCTCACCCAGCCCGTGCGTGACCTGCGGCTCGCCGGTGTCGTCGGCTCGGTCGCCGCCGCGTTGTTCGACCCGAGCGGGGGTGGCGCCGCGCTGGCCGAGCTGGTCGGGGACCGCGACACCCTGCTGGTGGTCGACGGTGTCACCGGCGCCCGCCCCCGCGCCGACGCGCTGCTGGGCCTGCTCGGCGACTGCCCGCGCCTGCGGGTGCTGGTCACCGCCGACGGCCCGTGCGGCCTGCCCGGCGAGCGGCCGTTCCTGCTCGCGCCGCTGCCGGTGCCGGTGGCCACCGAGCCCCGCGTGCTCGCCGACGAACCCGCGGTGCGCCTGTTCGTCCACCACGTCGCCGCCGCCCGGCACCTGTCCGCCGCCGACGCCCCCGACATCGCCGAGGTCTGCGCGCTGACCGACGGGTTGCCGCCCGCGCTGGCCGCCGCCGCGTCCTGGCTGGCGGTCTACGACCTGCCGACGCTGCGCGAGGTGCTGCGCGCCGACCCCGCCGCGCTGGTCGGCGCCGACCTCATGTCCCGGCTGGCCGCCCGGGTCGCCGCGCTCGCCCCCGCCGACCGCGCGGCGCTGGTCGGGCTGGCCGGTGCCGCCCGCACCCTCGCCGAGGTCGCCGCCGGCACCGGCCGCACCGTCGCGGACGCGGGTGGGCTGGTCCGCGATCTGGTGCGGCGCGGCCTGCTGCTGGTCAGTCATTCGGCCGGGCAGTCCCGGTTCGCCGTGCCCGTGCTCGTCGGGGCCCTGCTGTGAGGGGATCGCCGTATGTCCGGACCATCGCGGATCGGCGTGGGACGCCTGGGCGCCGCGGACCCGCTGTGCCTGTTCGTGCCCTCCGACGCGCCCGCCTTCCGGGTCGAGGGCGGTGTCGAGGGCGGTGTCGATGGCGGTGTCGATGGCGCTGCCCAGGGTGTTGACCACGTGACCGGTGCCGCGCTGTGGGCGCTGACCGTGCTGGGGCAGGGCCACCTCGGCGGCACCCTGGTGCTGCTGACCGACACCGGACCGCCCGCGCTGGCCGAGTGCCTCGCCGCCGCGATGGCGGTCGACGACGCGGTCGCGGGCGGCCACCGGCCGGGCGCCGGGCCGGGGGCGGGGCTGGTCGAGCACACGCTGGCGACACCGCACGCGCTCGCCGCCCTCGCCGCCGCCGCCGGCGTCGACCCGGCCTGGTAGGACCCGGTTCACCGGACGTGGTGCAGCCAGCCGTGCGGGTCAGGGACGGTGCCGCGCTGCACCGCCATCAGCGCCGAGCGCAGCGTGCCGGTGACCGGACCCATCTCGCCGTCGCCGATCACGAAGTCGCCGTCGCGGTCGCGGACCCGGCCGACCGGGGTCACCACGGCGGCGGTGCCACACGCGAAGACCTCGGTGATGGTGCCGGCCGCGCACTCGGCGCGCCACTGGTCCACCGACACCGGCGACTCGCCGACCCGGTAGCCGTGCTGAGCGGCGAGCGTGAGCAGCGAGTCCCGGGTGACTCCGGGCAGCAGCGTGCCGGTCAGCGGCGTGGTGAACACCTCCGCGCCGGCGCCGTTGCCGCGCACGAAGAACAGGTTCATGCCGCCCATCTCCTCGACCCAGGTGCGCTCGGCGGCGTCGAGCCACACCACCTGCTGACAGCCGGCCTCCTGGGCCCTGCGCTGGGCGACGAAGGACGGGCCGTAGTTGGCGGCGCACTTGACGTTGCCGGTGCCGCCGGGCATGGCGCGGGCCTGGTCGCGGGAGATCAGCACCGACACCGGCTCGACCTTGTCGCCGAAGAACCCGCCGGCCACGAACGCCATCACGAGGAACAGGTACTCCTGCGACGGGCGCAGCATCAGGTTGGCGTCGGTGCCGAACATGAGCGGCCGCAGGTAGAGGCTGTGGTCCGGGTCGTCCGACAGCTCGACCTGGTCGGCGGCCACCAGCTGGTCCACACCGGACACGTACAGCTCCTCCGGCAGCTCCGGCATCGCCAGGCGCGCGGCGGAACGCTGGAAGCGGCGGGCGTTCTCGTAGGGGCGGAACACCGCCATCGACCCGTCGGCCTGGCGGAACGCCTTCATCCCCTCGAAGATCACCTGGCCGTAGTGCAGGCCGATGGTGGCCGGGTGCATCCGCAGGTCGGTCATCGGCGCGAGCGTGCCGCCGTGCCAGCCGAGGTCGGGGCTGTAGCGCAGGCTGTAGAGGTTGCGGGTGAAGGCGTCGCCGTGGCCGGGGGAGGTGGTCTCGGGCTTGTTGAGCAGCGCGGTCATCGGAATCTCCTTGTGCGAGTGGGGGAAGGTCAGACGAGCGGGGCGGAGAAGAAGGTCTCGCGGCGGGCGAAGCGCCCGTCGGTGCCGAGGGTGAAGAACTCGGCGAAGCGGTGCCGGGCCGGCGATCCGTCGCGTTTGGTGCCCGCGAACGAGCCCCGCACGGCGACCTCGTCGCCGGTGACGGCGACCCCGTCGAGGGTGTGCGCGCCGCCGGCGATGACGCGTTCGAACCGGTAGAAGTGGTCCATGCCGGACTGGCCGAGCACCGGCGGGTAGCCGGGCCGGTGGTACTCGGCGTCGTCGGTGAACATCGCGACGAGGCCGTCGATGTCGCCCGCGTCGACGCGGGCGTAGAACTCGTGTGCCAGGGCGGCGGCGGTGGTTTCGGTGGTGGTCATGCCGTGGTTCCTTCCAGGTGGGTGGCGACGAGTGCGCCGATCTCGGCCAGCGGGCCGGGGGTGGCGAGGTCGCCGTGGCGGTAGGGCAGGTCGTGGGTGTGGACGTGCCCGGTGACGTGGGCCCGCCAGCCGGCGGGGACGGGGGAGTGTTCGGTCTTGTCCCCCGTGGCGGCCACGACGAGCACGTCGCCGTCGAACGTGGCGCCGGTGCCGCGTTCCAGGACGTTCCAGTGCGCGGCGAACACCTCGGCGAGCGCGGTGATCCTCTCCGGTGACAGCCCGCCGAGCGGCCCCGGTTCGGCGAGCACGCGGGCGGCGACGTCGGCGGGGGAGTCGGGGGCGGGGTCGGCGGGATAGCCCAGCGAGGTCAGCAACGCCCGCAGGACGACGGGGGCGTGCGCGGTCCACTGCCGGTCCGACGGGGCGGTCGGGTAGCCGTCGAGCAGGGCCACCAGGCCGACCTCGGCGCCCTCCTCGCGCAGCGCGGCGGCCAGGGCGTGGGCGACGTTCGCGCCGAACGACCAGCCGAGCAGGTGGTACGGGCCGTCGGGGCGGACGGTGCGGATCTGCTCCAGGTAGTCCTTCACGAGGTCGGCCATGGTGGCCGGGCGGGTTCCCGGCTCGGACAGGCCGCGTGCCTGGAGCGCGTACACCGGCCGGCCTGGCAGGTGGGGCAGCAGGCCGGAGTAGACCCAGCCGATCCCGGCCGCCGGGTGCACGCAGAACAGCGGCGGGGCGTCACCGGTGGTGCGCAACGCGAGCAGCACACCGAACGCGTCCCCGGCCGGCGTGTCGCCGTCGAGCCGGCGGGCCAGCGCGGCCGGGGTGGGGGCCTCGAACACCGTCCGCACGCCCAGCCTCGTCCCGAACCGGCCGGCGATCGCGGCCATCAGCCGGGTGGCCAGCAGCGAGTGGCCGCCCAGGTCGAAGAACCCGTCGTCGGGGCCGGCGTCGCGGCCGAGCACCTCGGTGAACAGCGCGCACAGCGCCGCCTCCGCCGGGGTGGCCGGTGCCCGCCGGGCGGCCCGGGTGATCTCCGGGGTGGGCAGGGCCCTGCGGTCGAGCTTGCCGCTCGGGGTGAGCGGCAGCGCGTCGAGCACCACGACCGCCGAGGGCACCAGCAGTTCCGGCAGTCGTTCCCTGGCGTGGGCGCGGACCGCGTCCGGGTCCACCGGCCGGGCGGGGACGACGTAGCCGATCAGCCGGCCCTCGCGGGCGATCACCGCGGCCGTGGCGACGTCCTCGTGGGTGGCGAGCGCGGCGGCGACCTCGTCCGGTTCGATCCGCACACCGCGGATCTTCACCTGGTCGTCCGCGCGGGACAGGTACTCCAGCGTGGGCCCGCCGGTGTCGTCGAGCCAGCGCACCACGTCCCCGGTGCGGTACAGGCGTTCGCCTGACCGGAACGGGCTGGCGACGAACCGTTGCGCGGTGAGCGCGAACCGGCGGTGGTAGCCGCGCGCGAGCTGCACGCCGCCGAGGTACAGCTCGCCGGGGACGCCGGGCGGCACCGGCGTCAGGGCCGCGTCGAGCACGTGCACGGTCGTGTTCCACACCGGTCGCCCGATCGGCACGGTCGCCGTCGTCTCGCGACCGGTGGCCTGGTGGGCGGTCACGTCCACCGCGGCCTCGGTGGGCCCGTACAGGTTGTCCAGCCGGGCGTCGCACGCGGCGGCGAACCGGCGGGCGAGGGCGCTGGGCAGCGCCTCGCCGCTGCACACCACGCGTCGCAGGCTCGGGCAGCGGCGCCCGGTGTCCTCAAGGTGGGCGACGAACGCGTCCAGCATGGACGGTACGAAGTGGACGGTGGTGACCGACTGGGCGTCGATGAGGTCGGCCAGGTAGGCGGGGTCGCGGTGGCCGTCGGGCCTGGCGACGACCAGCGCGGCCCCGGTGTGCAGCGGCCAGAAGAACTCCCACACCGACACGTCGAAGCTCGACGGGGTCTTCTGCAGCACCCGGTCGTCCGGCCCGAGCGGGTAGGTGTCCTGCATCCACAGCAACCGGTTCACGATCGCCCGGTGGGTCACCGCAACGCCCTTGGGGCGTCCGGTGGAGCCGGAGGTGTAGAGCAGGTAGGCGGGGTCGTCTGGGTGCGGGGCCGGCAGCGCGGCGCCGGCGGACTCCAGCGCGCGTAGCGCCGGCTCGTCGAGGACCAGCACCGGGTCGGCGTCCTCGATCATCAGCGCCACCCGGTCGGCCGGGTAGCCGGGGTCGACCGGCAGGTAGGCCGCGCCGGCCCGCTGCACGGCGTGCAGCGCCACCACCAGGTCCACCGACCGTTCCAGGTGGACGGCGACGACCCGTTCCGGCCCGGCGCCCCTGGCCCGCAACGCCCTGGCGAGCCGGTCGATCCTGCCCGAGGTCGCCGCGTAGGTGTGGGTCGTGCCGTCGTCCTCGACGAGTGCGACGGCGTCCGGGGTGCGGGCGGCCTGGCCGGCGAACAGTTCCGGCAGGGTCGTGGCCGGCACCGGGTGGGCGGTGGCGTTCCCGTGGTCCAGCAGGTCCCGCTCCTCGTCGAACAGGACCTCCACAGTGGACAGACGGGTGTCCGGAGCGGCGGTGACCTCGGTGAGCAGGCGGACGAACCGGTCGGCCACGGCACGGGCGGTGCGCTCGTCGAACAGGTCGTCCCGGTAGGCGAGCGCGCCCTCGATGCCCTCGGCGGTCTCGCGCAACCCGAGCGACAGGTCGAAGGCGACCGAGCCGCTGTCCACCGGCACCGGCTCGACGCTCAGACCCGGCAGGTCCAGGGCGCCGTCGCCGGAGTTCTGCAAGGTCATCAGCACCTGGCACAGCGGGTGCCGGCTCAGCGACCGCGCCGGGTTCAGCACCTCCACCAGACGTTCGAACGGCGTGTCCTGGTGGGCGAACGCGGCCAGGTCGGTGGCCCGGACCCGGTCGAGCAGCTCGGTGAACGTGGGGTCGCCGGAGGTGTCGGTGCGCAGCACGAGCGTGTTGACGAAGAACCCGACGAGGTCCTCCAGCGCGGTGTCGGTGCGCCCGGCGACCGGGGTGCCGATCGGGACGTCGACGCCCGCTCCCAGCCGGGTGAGCAGAGCCGCGAAACCGGCCTGCAACACCATGAACGGTGTCGTCCCGGTCCGGCGGGCCAGGCCGGTGACCGCGTCGCGGATCCCGGCGTCGAGCCACAGGGGCACCCGGCCGCCGGTGTACGCGGAGGTCTCCTGGCGCGGCCGGTCGGCCGGCAGGGCCAGCTCGTCCGGCAGCCCGGCGAGCGTGTCCCGCCAGTACGCGAGCTGGCGGTCGGACTCGGCCCCGAGCAGATCCCGTTGCCACAGCGCGTAGTCCGGGTACTGCACGGGCAGCGGCGCCCACCCCGGCGCGTGGCCGCCGGTCCGCGCCCGGTAGGCCGTGCCGAGGTCACCCAGCAGCGGGCCCATCGACCAGCCGTCGCAGGCGATGTGGTGCAGGGTCAGGAACAGCACGTGGTCCTCCGGCGCGTCCCGCACCAGGGCGGCCCGCAGCGGCGGCTCGGTGGTCAGGTCGAACGGTTCGGCGGTCAGCGCCCGGCCCGCGTCGACCACGGGCAGCGGCACGGTCACCGCGGGGTGCACCCGCTGCCGGGGTTCGCCGTCGACCTCCGGGAACGTGGTCCGCAGCGCCTCGTGCCGGGCCACGACGTCCCCGATCGCGGACTCCAGCGCCGCCACGTCCAGCGGGCCGCGCAGTCGCAACGCCAGCGGCACGGCGTAGGACGGGCCGGGCATCCGGTTGAGGAACCACAGCCGGCGCTGCGCGAACGACAGCGGCACCACGTCCGGCCTGGTCATGGCCACCACCGGCGGCCGGGGCGCGGCGGCCCGGTCCAGACAGCCGGTGATCCCGGCGGGCGTGGGGTGGGTGAACAGGTCCGCGACCGTCAGCTCGGCGCCCAGCGCGGTCCGCAGCCGGCTGACGAGCCGGGTCGCCAGCAGCGAGTGCCCGCCCAGCCGGAAGAAGTCGTCGTCGGCGCCGACGTCGGCGACCCCGAGCAGGTCGGCGAACAGGCCACACACGATCTCCTCTCGCGGCCCACGCGGCGCCCGGCCCGTGGTGTCGGCCAGCTCGGGTGCGGGCAGGGCCCGCCGGTCGAGTTTCCCGTTGGCGGTCAACGGAAGCGTGGCCATCGGCACGACCACGGTGGGCACCATGTGCTCGGGCAGTGTCCGGCCCAGGTCGGCCAGCAGCCCCGAGGCGTCCAGGTCGCCGTGGGACACCACGTAGGCCACCAGCATCGGCAGGCCCGGCCGGTCCTCGCGGACCACCACGGCCGCGTGGGCGACCGAGGCGTGCCCGGTGAGCACCGACTCGATCTCCCCCAGCTCGATGCGGAACCCGCGCAGCTTCACCTGCTGGTCGGCGCGCCCGGCGAACTCCAGGTCGCCCTCGGCGTTGCGGCGCACCAGGTCCCCGGTGCGGTACATGCGCGTCCCCGGCGGGCCGTAGGGGCAGGCGGTGAAGCGGTGCGCGGTCACGCCCGGCCGGCCGAGGTAGCCGCGCGCCAGCCCGTCGGCCGCCAGGTACAGCTCGCCGGTCACGCCGTCGGGCACCGGGGCGAGGTGGCGGTCGAGCACGAAGGCCCGCGTGTTGTCCACTGGCCGGCCGATCGGCGGCAGGACGCCGGTGTCCGTGCCGACCGGCCCGCACGTCGCGACGACCGAGCACTCCGTCGGGCCGTAGTGGTTGACCAGCGTGAACGGGGTGTCCGGGCCGGGGCGGCGGCGCAGGGCGTCGCCGCCGGTGAGCACGGTGCGCAGCGCGCCACCGGCTGCGGACAGGTCGTCGAGCACGACCTCCAGGCGCGGTGTCGGCAGGAAACACGTGGTCAGGCCCGCGTGGACGATCCAGGCCACCAGGGCGTCCGCGTCGGCGAGGGTGGCGCGGTCGGGCAGGTGCAGTTCGGCGCCCGCGACCAGGGTTGGCCACATCTCCCACACGGCCGCGTCGAACCCCTGGGCGGCGATCTGCCCGCCGCGGTCACCGGGTGCGGTGCCGTACACCCGCAGGTGCCACGCGCACAGGTCGGCCAGGCCCCGGTGGTCGACGACGACGCCCTTGGGCCGGCCGGTGGAGCCGGAGGTGTAGATCACGTACGCGGCGTCGTCCGGGGTGACCGCGACCGACACCGGCGCGGCGGCCGGCAGGTCACCGACACACACCACCGGCACGCCGTCGGCGGTGACCCGGTCCCGCAGGGACGGCTCGGTGAGCACGAGCGCCGCGTCGGCGTCGGCGAGCATGTAGGCCAGCCGGTCCGGCGGGTAGTCCGGGTCCAGCGGCAGGTAGGCGGCGCCCGCGCGGAGCACGCCCAGCGGCGCGGCGACCGCGTCCAGACCCCGGTGCAGGCACACGCCGACCAGGTCACCCGGTCGCACGCCCCGCGCGAGGAGGTGGGCCGCCACGCGGTTGGCGGCCGCGTCGAGCCCCGCGTAGTCCACGGTGTCCGGTGTCCGGCCCCGCCAGGTGACGACCGCACCACGGTGTGGGGTGGTGGCGGCGTGGCCGGCGACCGCGTCCGCGACCGTCCGGAAGGCGGGCGAGGTCGACGGGCCGGCGTCGGACAGCAGCCGCTCCCGCTCGGCCTCGCCCAGCAGGTCCAGGCGCCCGATCGGCGTCGTCGGGTCGGCCGCGGCGGCGGCGAGCAGGGTGCCCAGGCGGGCGAGGAGGGTGTGCGCGGTCGACGCGTCGAACAGGTCGGTGGCGTACTCCAGCGTCGCGACCAGGTCGTCGGGGCGTTCGGTCACGGCGAGGGCCAGGTCGAACTTGGCGGTCCCGGTGGCCGCGCCGACGTCGGACACGGTGAGCCCCGGCCACGTGACGTCCGCGCCGCCGCCCGCGTTCTGCACCACCAGGGTCACCTGGAACAGCGGGTGCCTGCCCAGCGAGCGCGTCGGATTGACCGCCTCGACGACCTGCTCGAACGGCACGTCCTGGTGGGCGTAGGCGGCGAGGTCGGTGTCCCGGACGCGGGCCAGCAGGTCGGTGAAGGTGGGGTCGCCGGAGGTGTCGGTGCGCAGCACGAGGGTGTTGACGAAGAACCCGACGAGGTCGTCGAGGGCGGCGTCGGTGCGGCCGGCGACCGGGGCGCCGATGGGCAGGTCGGTGCCCGCGCCCAGCCGGGTGAGCAGCGCGGCCAGCGCGGCGTGCAGGACCATGAACACGGTGGTGCCGCTGGACTTCGCGAGCGCGGTGACCGGGCCGGCGTCGAACGTGGCGCTGGCCAGCGCCCCCCGGCCCGACGGTGTCGCCGGGCGTGGCCGGTCGGTCGGCAGGTCGAGTTGTTCTGGCGCCCCGGCGAGGGTGTCGCGCCAGTGGTCGAGTTGGCCCTCGATCTCCAGTTCCCGTTGCCACAGCGTGTAGTCCGCGTACTGGACGGCCGGCGGTGGGGTGTCGTCGGCGCGGCCGGCGAGGCGGGCGGTGTAGGCGCGGGCGAGGTCGGCGAGCAGCGGGCCCTTGGACCAGCCGTCGCTCGCGATGTGGTGCAGGGCGAGGACCAGCACGTGCTCGCCGGGCCCGAGGGTCCACAGGTGTACGCGCAGCGGCAGGTCGCCCGCCAGGTCGAAGGGCCGGGTGGCGGCCGAGGTGAGCGCGTCGTCGAGGTCCTCGGGCGTGACGGCGCGTTCGTCGACCGGCACGGTGGCGTCGGCCAGGATCCGCGTCACCGGTTGCCCGTCGACGACGGGGAACACCGTGCGCAGGGTTTCGTGCCGGGCCACCACGTCGGCGATCGCCGCGCGCAGCGCCCCGCCGTCCAGGGCGCCGCGCAGCCGCAGCACCCACGGCGAGTGGTAGGCGGCCGAGCTCTCGTTGAGCTGGTCGAGCAGCCACAGCCGGCGTTGGGCCGGCGAGAGCGGCAGCGGATCCGGCCGGTCGGCGTACGGGAGGAGCGCGGGCCGTGCCCTGCCGGCGGTGGCGACCCGGGTGGCGAGTGTCGCGGGCGTCGGGCAGGCGAACAGGTCCCGGATCGCCAGCTCCACCCCGAGTGCCCGCCGGGCGGCGCTGACCAGCCGCAGTGCCAGCAGCGAGTGGCCGCCCAGGTCGAAGAACCCGTCGTCCACGCCGACCTCGGCGACGCCGAGCACCTCGGCGAACAGTCCACACAGGATCTCCTGCTGCGCGGTCCTGGGTGCCGCGCCGCCGGCGGTGTGCCCGGGAGCGGGCAGCGCCCCTCGGTCGAGCTTGCCGTTCGCGGTGAACGGCAGTTCGGTCAGGACCACCACCGCCGAGGGCACCAGGTGCTCGGGGAGCCGCTCGGCCACGTGGCGCCGGATCGCGGCCGGGTCGATACAGCCGGGCTCGGGCACGACGTAGGCGACGATCCGGTGGTCGCCCGGCCGGTCCTCGCGCACCAGCACCGCCGCGCGGGCCACCGCCGGGTGCCCGGCGACCGTGGCCTCGACCTCGGCGGGCTCCACCCGGAACCCCCGGACCTTCACCTGCTGGTCGACCCGCCCGACGTACTCCAGCGTCCCGTCCCGCCGTGGGCGCACCAGATCGCCGGTGCGGTACATGCGCTGCCCCGGCCGGAACGGGTCGGCGACGAACCGGTGCGCGGTCGCCCCGGGAGCGCCGAGGTAGCCCAGGGCGAGGCCGCCGCCGGTCAGGTACAGCTCGCCGGTCCCGCCCGGCGGCACCTGCCGCAGGCGCGCGTCCAGGACGTACCCGCCCTTGCCGGCGACCGGGGTGCCGATGGGGATCGACCGGGCGGTGGTGTCGGCGGCGGTGATGGCGTGGGTCGTGCTGTAGCCCATGCTCTCGGCCGGGCCGTAGCCGTTGGTGAGCCGCAGGTGTGGGAACTCGCGCAGGGCCCTGGCCGCGTGCGCCGCCGACGCCGGCTCGCCGCCGGTCAGCGCCCACCGGGCGGTGGCGAACACGGCCGGGTGCTCGTCGAGGACGTGGTTGAACAGGCTGGCCGACGCCTTGAACACGGTGACGCCGTGGGTGGTGGCCAGGCGGGCGATGGCGTCCGGGTCCGGCGGCCCGGCCGGGTGCAGCACGCACACCCCGCCGTGCAGCAGCGGCCCGAGGACCTCGGTGGCGAACGCGTCCCAGGACACCGGCGCGGCCTGCAACCACACGTCGTCCGCGCCGAACCCGGCGTAGTCCTGCCCGGTGAGAGTGGTGGTCAGCGCACGGTGGGGCGCGAGAACACCCTTGGGCTCGCCGGTCGACCCGGAGGTGAACATCACGACGGCCGGATCGTCCGGCGACACCGTCACGGCCGGCGCGGGGGAGTCGGGCACGGCGTCCGGGTCGACCAGCGTCACGCCGGGGAACGGGGTGGTGCCGACGACCGCGCGCGCCTTCGCCCGGGCGAGGACCGACCGCAGGCGTTCGGTGGGGAAACCGGTGTCCAGCAACGTGTAGGCGCCACCGGCCTTCAGCACACCGAGCAGGGCGGCGATCAGCGCCGGGCCCCGGTCCAGGTGCACGCCCACGATCTCGCCGCGCCGGTCCCCGAGCCCGGCGGCGATCCGGCCGGCCCACGCGTCGAGGTCGCCGTAGGTGAGCGACCCGTCGTCCCCGACGAGGGCGGTCGCGCCGGGCTCGTGGGCGGCGACGATCTCGTGCACACACCGGGTTTCGCGGGTTCGCGGGGCGCGGACGGCGCGCTCGGCGGCGGTCAGCAGCGGCAGGTCGCCGATCCGCGTGTCCGGCGCGGCGGCCACCGAGGTGAGCAGCCGGACGAGGCGGGTCGCGTGGTCCTCGACGGTGGCGTGGTCGAACAGCGCGGTCGCGTAGTCCCACGAGATCAGCAGGCCGTCACCGCCCTCGCGGACACCGACGGTCATGTCGAACTTGACGGTGCCGGTGCCCAGCGCCAGCACCTCGACGCCGTCGACCGGCGCGGTGTCACCGGTGGCGGTGTGCACCAGCATGATCTGGAACAGCGGGTGCCGGGCGAGGGACCGGGTCGGGGCGATCTGTTCGACGACCCGCTCGAACGGCACGTCCTGGTTGGCGAACGCGTCCAGGTCGGCGTCGCGCACCCTGGCCAGCAGGGCGGCGAACGTGGGGTCGCCGGAGGTGTCGGTGCGCAGCGCCACGGTGTTGACGAAGAACCCGACCAGCTCGTCCAGCGCCTCGTCGGCCCGGCCGTGCGCGGCGGTGCCGAACACGAGGTCGGTGCCCGCACCGTAGCGGGTGAGCAGCGCGGCGAGCGCCGTGCGCACCACGGTGAACATCGTCGTGCCAGCACCGGCGGCGATCCCCGACAGCGCCCGGTGGGTCGCGGTGTCGACGGCCACGGTGACGGTGCCGCTGGTGTGCGCCGCGTCGGTGCCACGGGCCCGGTCGGCCGGGAACCCGGTCTCCTCCGGCGCCCCGGCCAGCGCCCCGGCCCAGTACGTGACCTGGCGGGCGACGCGGCTGTCCGGGTCGGCGGGGTCGCCGAGGACCTCCTGCTGCCAGTAGGTGTAGTCGGCGTACTGAACCGGCAACTCGGGCAGGCACGGGTCCTCGCCGGCCGCCCGGGCGGTGTAGGCGGTGGTGAGGTCGGTGACGAACCGGGCGACCGACGCGCCGTCGGCGGTGATGTGGTGCAGCACCACCAGCAGCACGTGCGCACCGTCCACGGCGAACAGTCGGGTCAGCACCGGCGGCGCCGAGGTCAGGTCGAACACCACCGAACTCGTCTCCGCCAGCGCGGCGTCGAGGTCCTCGACCGGCTCCGGCGCCAGCGCGGGCGCCTCGGCGGGAAGCACGACCTGGTGGGGTGTGCCGTCGACCTCCGGGTAGGCGGTGCGCAGCGACTCGTGCCGCGCCAGCACGTCACCGAGGGCGGCGGTGAGCGCGTCGACGTCCAGCGCCCGCCAGCGCAGCGCCACCGGCACGTTGTAGGTCGTGCCGGGGTCCATCCGGTGCAGCAGCCACAGTCGTTGCTGGGCGAAGGACAGCGGGGCGGTGGGGATGGACAGGCTGGTCACAGGGCCTCCTCGGGCCGGGCCCGGCGGCGCAGGGCCGGGCGTGCCCGCTCGGCCGTGCCCAGTCGTGCGACCAGGCCGGCCACCGTGCGGGTCTCGAACACGGATTTCAGGGACAGTTCGACACCGAACGCGGCGCGGACGCGGCTCACCAGCCGCGACACCAGCAGCGAGTGGCCGCCCAGGACGAAGAAGTCGTCGTCCACCCCGACCTCGGGCACGCCGAGCAGTTCGGCGAACAGGCCACAGAGGACCTGTTCCCTCGGGGTGGCCGGGGGCCGGCCGGCGGGCCGGTCGTGGGCCGGTGCCGGCAGGGCGGCGTGGTCGAGCTTGCCGTTGGCGTTGATCGGCAGCGCGTCGAGCAGGACGTAGGCCGACGGGCGCAGGTGTTCGGGCAGTACCTGCCGCGCGTGTTCGTGCAGCGCGGCGGCGGTCAGGCCGGGTGCGCCGACGACGTAGCCGACGAGCCGTTTGTCGCCGGGGGTGTCCTCCCGGGCGACCGCGGCGCAGCGCGTCACGTCCGGACAGGTCGCGAGCGCGGTCGCCACCTCGGCCGGTTCGACCCGGAAGCCGCGGATCTTGAGCTGGTCGTCGGCGCGTCCGAGGTAGTCGATGACCCCGTCGGGGCGCCGGCGGGCCAGGTCACCGGTGCGGTACATCCGGCTGCCCGGCTGGAACGGGTCGGCGACGAACCGTTGCGCTGTCTGGGCGGGTTGTCCCAGGTAGCCGTGGGCGAGGGTGCCCGCCATGTAGACCTCGGCCGGCACCCCTGGCGGGACCGGGCGCAGCCCGGCGTCGAGCAGGTAGGTGCGGGTGCCGGGGATCGACGTGCCGACCGGGATGGCCGGCAGGTCGGTGTCGGCGGCGGTGATCCGGTGGCACAGCGTGAAGATCGTGTTCTCGACGGGCGAGTAGCCGTTGACCAGCCGCAGGTCGGGGTGACGCGCCAGCAGGGTCCGCACGTGGGGGACCGAGGCGGGTTCGCCGCCGGTCATGACCTGCCGTACCCCGGTGAACGTGTCGGGGTACTCGTCGACGAGGTGGTTGAGCAGGCTCGCCGACACGTGCAGGGTGGTGACCCGCTGCTGGCGCACCAGGTCGGCGATGACGGCCGGGTCGGTGACGTGGCCCGGTTGCAGGACGCAGGTCGCCCCGGTCAGCAGCGGCCCGAACAGTTCGAGCGCGAAGGCGTCCCACGGCACGGGTGAGCACTGCAACCACACGTCATCCGGCGAGAAGTCCACATAGGACTGTCCGAGCAGGGTGGCGGTCAGGGCGCCGTGCGGGGTGGCGACCCCCTTCGGGACGCCGGTCGAGCCGGAGGTGAACATCACGCACGCGATGTCCCCGGGCGTCACCGCCACCGCCGGCGCGGTGTCCGGAAGACCGGGCGGTACCGCGACGTCGGTGAGCAGCCGGGCGCGGGTGGCCACGAGGATGGCGCGGACCCGTGCCTTCGGGAAACGCGGGTCGAGCATCGTGTACCCGGCGCCCGTCTTGAGGACCGCGAGCAGCGCGACCACCAGGTCCGCGTCGCGCTCCAGCCGGATCGCCACCAGCGACCCCGGCCGCACGCCGCCCGCCACCAGGTGGTGGGCCAACCGGTTGGCCCGCGCGTCCAACTCGCCGTAGGTGACCGGCACGCCGTCCGCGACGAGCGCGACCGCGTCCGGGGTCGCGGCGGCGGTGGCCGCGACCACCTCGTGCACGCACGCCACGGTCTCCGGCGCCGCCGGGGTGGCGGCGGTCAGCAGGCGGTGCTCGTCCTCGTCGAGCAGGTCCAGCGCGCCGATCCGCACGTCCGGGTCCGCCGCGACGGCGGCGAGGATCCGGCCGAACCGGGTGACCAGCGCCTCGGCCGTCGCCCGGTCGAACCGCTCCGCCGCGTACTCCAGCCCGCCGGTGATGCCCTCGCCGGACTCGCTCACCCCGAGGACCAGGTCGAACTTGGCCGCGCCGGTCTCCACCGGGGTCACCGCCACGTCCAGCCCCGGCAGCGTGAACGCCGACTCCGCGTTGTTCTGCAGCACCACCATGTGCTGGAACAGCGGGCTGCGGTCGCCGGCCCGCGCCGGGTTCAGCGCCTCCACGAGGTGCTCGAACGGCACGTCCTGGTGGTCGAACGCGGCGAGGTCGGCCGCCCGGACCCTGGCCAGCAGATCGGTGAACGTGGGGTCGCCGGAGGTGTCGGTGCGCAGGACCAGGGTGTTGACGAAGAACCCGACCAGGTCGTCGAGGGCGGCGTCGGCGCGACCGGCGACCGGGGCGCCGAGCGGGACGTCGGTGCCCGCGCCGTGCCGGGTCAGCAGGGTCGCGAACGCGGCCTGGACCACCATGAACAGCGTCGTCCCGGTTCGGCGGGCCAGGCCAACCAGCGCGTCGCGCACCTCGGCGGGCACGGCCACCGGCACCACCTCGCCCCGGCCAGTGCCGCCCCTCGGGTGGTCCACCGCGAGCGGCACGGCCTCGGGAAGTCCGGCCAGCGCGTCCCGCCAGTGCGCGAGCTGCGCCGGCGCGACCGACGCGAGCAGATCCCGTTGCCACAGCGCGTAGTCCGCGTACTGCACCGGCAGCGGTGTCCACTCCGGACTGTCGCCGGCCAGGCGGGCGGTGTAGGCGGTGGCCAGGTCGGACAGCAGCGGCCCCATCGACCACCCGTCCGCCGCGATGTGGTGCACCACCAGGACGAGCACGTGGTCGGCCTCGGCCACCCGCAGCAGCGTCGCCCGGACGGGCAGCTCGGCGGTCAGGTCGAACGCGTAGCGCGCCGCCCCGGCCACCGCGGTGTCCACATCCGACACCGGGATCACCGGTACCGTCAGGCGCACCTGGCCGGCGGGCCGGATCACCTGGTGCGGCACGCCGTCCACCGCCGGGAACGTGGTGCGCAGCGCCTCGTGCCGGCCGACCACGTCGGTCAGCGCGTCGGTCAGCGCGCCGACGTCCAGACCGCCGCGCAGCCGCAGGGCGTGCGCCACCACATAGGCGGAGTCCGGCCCGCGCAGCTGGTCGAGGAACCACAACCGGCTCTGCGCCGGGGACAGCGGCACCTCACCGGTCCGCTCCACCGGGACGAGCGGGGGCCGGGTGTGCGCGCCGCCGAGCCGCGCCGCCAGCTCCCGCACGGTCGGCGCCGCGAACAGGTCGGCGACCCCGGCGGCCACCCCGAGCGCCGTGCGCACCCGGCCGACCAGCCGCGCCGCCAGCAGCGAGTGCCCACCCAGGTCGAAGAACCCGCTGTCCACACCGACCTCGTCGACGTCGAGCACCTCGGCGAAGATCCCGCACAGGATCTCCTCGCGCGCCGTGCGCGGCGCGGTCGCGGTGACCGTCTCCCGCTCCGGGGCCGGCAGGGCGGCGTGGTCGAGCTTGCCGTTCGGGTTGAGCGGCAGCGCGTCGAGCAGGACGTAGGCCGACGGGCGCAGGTGGTCGGGCAGCCGCTCGCTCGCGTGGGCGCGCAGCGCCGCCGGCGTGAGGCCCGGTTCGGGCACCACGTAGGCGACCAGCCGCCTGTCGCCGGGCGTGTCCTCGCGGACCGTCACGGCGCAGCGCCGCACCGAGGGGTGCGCGGCGAGCGCGGCGCGGACCTCGCCGGGCTCGATGCGGAAGCCCCGGATCTTCACCTGGTCGTCGGCGCGGCCGAGGAACTCCAGGGTCCCGTCGGCCAGCCACCGCACCAGGTCGCCGGTGCGGTACAGGCGGACACCGGGCTCGAACGGGCTGGCCACGAACCGTTCCGAGGTCAGCGCGGGCTCGCCCAGGTAGCCGTGCGCGGACCCGGTCCCGGCGACGTAGAGCTCGCCGGGAACACCGGCCGGCACCGGCGTGAGCCGGGCGTCCAGCACGTAGGAACGCTTACCGGCCAGGGACCGGCCGATCGGCACCGTGGTGCCGCCGGTGTCCTCCCCCCGCACGTCGTGGCAGCTGGTGAAGATCATGTGCTCGACCGGGCCGTAGGCGTGCACCACCCGCATCGCCGGGTACGCGTGCCGCAGCCGCGCCAGGTGCGTTGGCGACACGGCCTCGCCGCCGGTCATCACCTGCCGCACCCCCGCGAACATCGCCGGGTGCTCGTCGAGCAGGAAGTTGAACAGGCTGGTCGACAGGAACAGCGTGGTGACGCCGTGCTCGACGGTGAGCGCGGCGATCCGGCCCGGCTCGGGCACCGAGCCCGGTTGCAGCACGCAGACCGCGCCGTGCAGCAGCGGCCCGAACAGCTCCAGCGCGAACGCGTCCCACGCCATCGGGGCGCACTGCAACCACACCTGGCCGGCGCCGAAGTCCGCGTAGGACTGGCCGAGCAGCGTGCCGGTGATCGCCCGGTGCGGCGCGAACACGCCCTTGGGCCGGCCGGTGGACCCGGACGTGAACATCACGCACGCGGTGTCCTCGGGGGTCACGCTCACCGCCGGTGCGGTGGTGGGCAGCCCCGCCGGCAGGGTGTCGACGTCCACCGCGGGCACCCCCGGGTCCAGCCAGGTGGTCCCCTCGGTGTCGGTGACCACCAGCACGGCGTCGGTGGCGTCGAGGATGGCGCGCACCCGGACGGCCGGGAACCGCGGGTCGAGCATCGTGTACCCCGCGCCCGCCTTGAGGACGGCGAGCACCGCGACCACCAGGTCGGCGCCCCGGTCCAGGCGCACCGCGACCAGCGCGCCGGGCCGCACCCCGGCGTCGGCCAGGCGGTGGGCCAGCCGGTTCGCGCGGGTGTCGAGCGCGGCGTAGGTGACCGGTCCGTCCTCGGCGACCAGCGCCACCGCGTCCGGGGTGGTGGCGGCGTGGCCGGCGATCAGCTCGTGCACACACCGGGCGGTGGCCTCCTCGGCCGGCGTGCCGGTCCAGTCGTCGGTGAGCCGCCGGTGTTCGGCCGGGTCGAGCAGGTCGATCGCGGCGACCGGCGTGTCCGGATCGGCGGTGACCACGGCCAGCAGCCGGGCCAGGCGGGTCAGCAGCGCCTCCATCGTGGCCCGGTCGTACAGGTCGGTGGCGTACTCCAGGTACCCGTCCAGTCCGTCGGCGGTCTCGGCGACCGCCAGCGTCAGGTCGAAACGGGCGACGGTGTTGGGCACCGGCCGCGGCACACAGGTGGTGCCGGCGAGGTCGACGGCCGAGTCACCGGCGTTCTGCACGGCCAGCATCACCTGGAACAGCGGGTGCCGGTCGGGTGAGCGGCGCGGCGCCAGGTCCTCCACGACCTGCTCGAACGGCACGTCCTGGTGGTCGAACGCGGTCAGGTCCGCCTCCCGCACCCGGTGCAGCAGTGTCCGGAAGGTCGGGTCGCCGGAGGTGTCGGTGCGCAGGACGAGGGTGTTGACGAAGAACCCGACGAGGTCGTCGAGCGCCGGGTCGGTGCGGCCGGCGACCGGGGTGCCGATCACGATGTCGGATCCCGCGCCGTGCCGGGACAGCAGCGTGGCGAGCGCGGCGTGCAGCACCAGGAACGGGGTTGTCCCGGTGCTCCTGGCCAGCTCGGCCACCCGGGTGGGCAGCGAGACGGGCAGGGTGGCGCCCCGGCGGCTCGCGCTCGCCGGCCGGGGCCGGTCGGCCGGGAAGGTCACCAGCTCCGGCGCCGCGGCGAGGGTCTCGCGCCAGTACGCGAGCTGCGCCTTCGCCGTCGCGTCGATGAGACCCCGGTGCCACAGCGCGTAGTCCACGTACTGCACCGGCAGTGGTGTCCATTCGGGACTGTCACCGGCGAGCCGGGCGGCGTAGGCGGTGGCGAGGTCGGTGAGCAGCGGGCGCATCGACCAGCCGTCACCGGCGATGTGGTGCAGGGTCACCAGCAGCAGGTGTTCCTGGTCGCCGGTGGTCAGCAGCCGCACCCGCAGCGGGGTCTGGGTCGCGAGGTCGAACGCGTGCCCGGCCTCGGCGGCGATGACCGCCGCCGGGTCCGCCGGGGTCAGCACCTCGACCGCGTGCGCCTCCGGGAGGACCCGTTGGTGGGGCGTCCCGTCGACCTCCGGGTAGACGGTGCGCAGCACCTCGTGCCGGCCGGTCACGTCGGCGACGGCGGCCCTCAGCGCGGCGGTGTCGACCGGGCCGGTGACCTGGGCGGCGAACTGGACGTTGTAGGTCGCGGCCTCCTGCTGCTCGGCGAACCACAGCCTGGCCTGGGCGGCCGACAGCGGCGGGCGCTCCGGCCGGTCGACGGGCACGAGCGCGGGCCGACTGGCGGCCGATGAGTCCAGGCGGGTGGCCAGGCCGGCGACGGTCGGCGTCGCGAACACGTCCCGGATGCCCAGCTCCGCGCCGAACGTGGCCCGTACCCGGCCGATCAGCTTGGCGGCCAGCAGCGAGTGGCCGCCGAGCGCGAAGAACCCGTCGTCCACGCCCACCCCGGGCACGCCGAGCACCTCGGTGAACAGCTCGCACAGGATCTCCTCCCGCGCGGTGCGCGGCGCCGTGCCGGCGCCGGTCCACTCCGGCTCGGGCAGCGCCGCCCGGTCGAGCTTGCCGTTGGCGGTGCGCGGCAGCTCGTCGAGCGCCACGAACGCGGTGGGCACGAGGTGGTCGGGCAGCCATGCGGCCAGGAACTCGCGCGCCCCGGCCGTCTGGCCCACCACGTAGGCGACCAGCCGGTCGTCGCGGACCACGACCGCCGCCTGCCGCACGTCGGGGTGCGCGGTGAGCGCGTCGGCGATCTCCGCCGGCTCCACCCGGAACCCGCGCACCTTCACCTGGTCGTCGGCGCGGCCGAGGAACTCGACGACACCGTCGCGTCGCATCCGCACCAGGTCACCGGTGCGGTACATGCGCGCGCCCGGCAGGAACGGGCAGGCGACGAACCGTTCGGCGGTCGTCGCGGCCTGCCCGGTGTAGCCGTGGGCGAGGCCGGGGCCCGCCATGTACAGCTCGCCCGGTACCCCGGGCGCCACCAGCTCCAGACGGTGGTCCAGGACGAACACCCGCTTGCCGGTGACCGGCACGCCGACGGGGACCACGCCCCGGTCGACGTCGGTGCCGTCGATCGTGCGGCACAACGTGAAGATCATGTTCTCGGCGGGGGAGTAGCCGTTCACCAGCCGCAGCCCCGGGTGGTCGGCGAGCAGCCGCGCGACGTGCGGCACCGACGCGGCCTCGCCGCCGGTCATCACCTGCCGCAGCCCGGAGAACACGGCCGGGTGCTCGTCGACGAGGTGGTCGAGCAGCCGCGCGGAGACGTGCAGTGTCCGCACCCCGTGCGCGGCGACGAGGTCCGCGATGACCGACGGTTCCGGCCGCTGGCCGGGATGCAGCACACAGACGGCGCCGTGCAGCAGCGGCCCGAACAGTTCCAGCGCGAACGCGTCCCAGGACACCGGTGAACACTGCAACCACACGTCGTCCGCCGCGAAGTCCACATAGGACTGTCCGAGGAGGGTGGCGGTCAGCGCGCGGTGCGGCGCGGCGATGCCCTTGGGCCGGCCGGTCGACCCGGACGTGAACATGACACACGCCAGGTCCTCCGGCCCGACGGTCACCTCGGGTGCCGTGTCCGGCCCGGCCGCGTCCACGGGCACCACACGGGTGCCGTCGACCTCCTGGCCGACCACGACCGCCACCCCGGCCTGCCGCGCGACCTCCGCCAGCCGCGCGGCCGGGAAGTCCGGGTCCAGCATCGTGTAGGCCGCGCCCGCCTTCAGCACGGCGAGCACCGCCACCACCAGGTCCGTCCCGCGCGGCAGGCAGACCCCGACCACCGAGCCGGGCCGCACACCGTCGGCGACCAGCGCGTGCGCCAGCCGGTTGGCCGACCCGTCCAGCTCGCCGTAGGACAGCGACCCGGCCTGGTCGACCAGCGCCGTCGCGTCCGGAGCCCGCCGCGCCACCTCGGTGATCACCGCGTGCACCGGTAGCCCGCACCCCCGGACCGCGACCCCGGAGCGGGCCCCGAGCAGTGTGGCGCGGTCGTCGTCGGCGAGCACCGGCAGCCGCCCCAACGGGGTGTCCGGCGACCGCACGGCACCGGTCAGCAACCGCACGAACCGCTGCGCCAGCGCCTGCGCCGTGGCGGCGTCGAACAGGTCGGTCGCGTACTCCAGCACGCCGGTGACCCCGCCGTCGCGCCGCTCGTCGAGCAGCAGCGACAGGTCGAACTTCGCGACGCCCGTCGGGGCGTCAACGGTGGACACCGACAGCCCCGGCAGGTCGGGCAGGGTGTCCTCGACGTCCTGGCGCAGCGCCACCATCACCTGGAACAGCGGGTGGTGGGCGGTCGACCGCACCGGGTTGAGCCGCTCGACGAGCCGGTCGAAGGGCAGGTCCTGGTGGTCGTAGGCGGCGAGGTCGGTGGCCCGCACCCGGCCAAGCAGCTCACCGAAGGTGGGGTCGCCGGAGGTGTCGGTGCGCAGGACGAGCGTGTTGACGAAGTAGCCGACCAGCTCGTCCAGGGCCGCGTCGGCGCGCCCGGCGACCGGGGTGCCGACCGGGACGTCCGTGCCGGCGCCGTGCCGGGTCAGCAGCGCCGCGAACGCCGCGTGCAGCACCATGAACAGGGTGACCCGCTCGGCCGCCGCGAACTCGGTCAGCTCCCGGTGCAGCTGCGGCGTCACCACCACCGGGACGGTCGCGCCCCGGTGGCTCGGCACCGCCGGACGCGGCCGGTCGGCGGGCAACGCCAGCTCGGCCGGCGCGCCGGCCAGGGTCGTGCGCCAGTGCTCGTACTGGTCGTCGCTGACCTCGTCGAGCACCCGGTGCTGCCACAGCGCGTGGTCGGCGTACTGCACCGGCAGCGGTGTCCATTCGGGACTGTCACCGGCGAGCCGGGCGGCGTAGGCGGCGGCGAGGTCGGCCAGCAGCGGGCGCAGCGACCAGCCGTCACCGGCGATGTGGTGCAGCAGCAGGACGAGCAGGTGGTCCTCGCCGGCGCGCACCAGCGTGGTCCGCAGCGGCGGCTCGGTCGCGAGGTCGAACGGTTCGCGGGCCAGCGCGACCGGATCGGCGTCGTCCAGGACACGCACGTCCGGCACGTCGGTGCCCACCCGCTGGCACGGGTCGCCGTCGACCACCGGGAACGTGGTGCGCAGGATCTCGTGCCGGGCCACCACGTCCGCGACCGAGGCCCGCAGCGCGGCCACGTCCAGGGCGCCGCGCAGCCGCCACACGACCGGGATGTTGTAGGTGGCGGACGGGCCATCGAGCTGGTGGAGGAACCACAGCCCGGCCTGGGTCGGCGACAGCGGCAGCACCGGCGGCCGGGGCGACGCGGTCAGCGGCGGCCGGGCGGCGCCGGCGGTGTCGAGCGTGCGGGCCAGGTCGTGCAGCGTGGCGGCGGTGAAGACGTTCCGCACCCCGGTGTCGACCCCGAGCACGGTCCGGATGCGCCCGGCGAGGCGGGCCGCGAGCAGCGAGTGCCCGCCCAGCGCGAAGAACCCGTCGTCGAGACCGACGCTGTCTGCCGGCAGGTCGAGCACCTCGGCGACCAGACCGCACAGGAGACGTTCGCGGGCGGTGCGCGGCGCCTGCCGGCGGGTGCCGGTGACCGACGGCTCCGGCAGCGCCGCCCGGTCGAGCTTTCCGTTGGGGGTCAACGGAAGCGCGTCGAGCAGGACGTACGCGGATGGCCGCAGGTGCTCGGGCAGTACGCGGGCGACGTGGTCGCGCAGTTCGCCGATCTCGGCGTCGGCCACCAGGTAGGCGACCAGCCGCTGGTCGCGGACCACGACCGCGCCGTGGCGCACCCGCTCGTGTGTCAGCAGAACGGCCAGCACCTCGCCGGGTTCGACGCGGAAGCCACGCACCTTGACCTGGTCGTCGACCCGGCCCAGGTGGTCCAGCACGCCGTCGGCGCGGCGGCGCACCAGGTCACCGGTGCGGTACATGCGCCTGCCCGGCCGGAACGGGTCGGCGACGAACCGCTGGGCGGTGAGCCCCGGCTGCCCGAGGTAGCCGTCGGCGAGCGCGCCGCTCATGTACACCTCGCCGGGCACTCCGACGGGCACCGGCGCGAGGTTCGCGTCGAGCACGTAGGCCCGTTTGCCGGGGATCGGCCGGCCGACGGGGACGGTGGCCCGGTCGGTGTCGGCGCGGGTGATCCGGTGGCACAGCGTGAAGATCGTGTTCTCGACCGGGGAGTAGCCGTTGACCAGGCGCAGGTCGGGGTGCCGGTCGAGCAGGGCGCGCACGTGCGGCACCGACGCGGCCTCGCCGCCGGTCATCACCTGCCGGACACCGGCGAACGTGTCGGGGTGTTCGTCGACGAGGTGGTTGAGCAGGCTCGCCGACACGTGCAGGGTGGTGACCCGCTCGTCGCGCACGAGGCCGGCGATGACGGCGGGGTCGGTGACGTGACCCGGTTGCAGGACGCAGGTCGCGCCGGACAGCAGCGGGCCGAACAGTTCGAGTGCGAACGCGTCCCAGGACACCGGTGAGCACTGCAACCACACCTCGCCCGGCCCGAAGTCCACATAGGACTGACCGGTGAGCGTGCCGACCAGCGCGGCGTGCGAGGTGACGACCCCCTTGGGCCGGCCGGTCGACCCGGACGTGAACATCACGCAGGCCGCGTCGGCCGGCGACACCGCGACCCTCGGTGCGGTGGCCGGCCGGTGCGGCGCCGCCGGCGCCACGACAGCGGCCGACCCGAGGGCGGTGCCCTCGGCGGCGATCACGTGCCGCATCCCGGCCGCCGCCGCGACGGTCTCCAGGCGCTCGGCCGGGAAACGCGGATCCAGCACGGCGTAGGCGGCGCCAGCGGTGAGCGTGCCCAGCACCGCCACCACCAGCGACACGTCCCGGTCGAGCAGCACCCCGACGACGTCGCCCTGGCGCACGCCCCGCGCGCGCAGTTCGTTGGCCAGCTGGTTGGCCCTGGCCACCAGCTCGGCGTAGGTCACGCGCTCGGCCCCGGACACGACCGCGAGCGCGTCGGTGGCGGCGAGGTCGTGCAGGCGGCGGGTGACCGGCGCCAGCTCCGGCCCGACGCTCCACGCCGCGAGCCGGCCGCGCTCGTCCTCGTCGAGCAGGTCCGCCGCGCCCAGCCGCGTGTCGAGGTCGGTCATGGCCGCCAGCACGCGGCGCAGCCCCTCGGCGAACCGCAGCGCGGTGTCCCGGTCGAACAGGTCGGTCGCGTAGGCGAGCCGGCCGGCCAGCATCCCGTCGTGCTCGGCCAGGTCGAGCGTCAGGTCGAACTTCGCGACGTCCAGGTCCACCACCCGGTGCTCGGCGGCCAGACCGAAGTCGGGGGTGGCCGGCGGGGTGTTCTGCAGGACCAGCATCACCTGGAACAGCGGGTGCCTGGCCAGCGAGCGGTCCGGGTTCACCAGCTCCACGAGCCGGTCGAAGGGCAGGTCCTGGTGGTCGTAGGCGGCGAGGTCGCCCGCCAGGACCCTGGCCAGCAGGTCGGCGAAGGTCGGGTCGCCGGAGGTGTCGGTGCGCAGCGCGAGGGTGTTGACGAACAGGCCGACGAGGTCGTCGAGGGACTCGTCGGTACGCCCGGCGACCGGGGTGCCGATGACGACGTCGGTGCCCGCGCCCAGCCGGGTGAGCAGGGCGGCGACGGCGGCGTGCAGCACCATGAACAGGGTCGTGCCGGTGCGGCGGGCGACGTCGAGCAGCGCCCGGTACAGGTCGGGGTCGACGGTGAGCGGCACGGTGTCGCCCTGCGCCGACCGCACGGCCGGTCGTGGCCGGTCGGTGGGGGCCGTGCACTCGCCGGGAATCCCGGCCAGCGCCTCGCGCCAGTACGTCTCGTGGGCGGCGAGGTCGCCGGTGGACCGCTCCCACAGCGCGTAGTCCGCGTACTGCACGGGCAGCTCCGGCCAGCCCGGCGCGTGCCCGCCGGTCCGCGCGCGGTACGCGGCGGCCAGGTCACGCAGCAGCGGGGTGGTGGACCAGCCGTCGCCCGCGATGTGGTGCAGGACCAGCAGCAGCGTGTCGCCCGCCAGGTGTGCGCGCAGCGGTGTCTCGGTGGCGAGGTCGAAGGGCGCCGACGCGAGGCCGGTCAGGTCGGCGGCGGTGTCGTGCTCGTGCCACACCGGCGCGGTGTCGACGACCCGCTGCACGGGGGTGCCGTCCACGACGGGGAACACCGTGCGCAGCGCCTCGTGCCGGCCCACCACGTCCCCCAGCGCGGCCCGCAGCGCGGCCCGGTCCAGGTCCGCACCCGCGCCGAACCGCACGGTGATCGGGATCGTGTAGGTCGCGCCACCCTCGACCTGGTCGGAGAACCAGATCCGGGCCTGCGCGGAGGACAGCGGGACCAGCTCGGGTCGCGGCCCGGCGACCGGCGCGGGGCGGGCGGCGCCGGCCGAGGCGACGAGTCCGGCGATCGTGGCGGGGGTGCGGGTGGCGAACACGTCGGCGATCCGCAGCTCAACCCCCAGGGCGGCCCGGGTGCGGCTGATGAGGGTCGCGACGAGCAGGGAGTGCCCGCCCAGCGCGAGGAAGTCGTCGTCGACGCCGATCTCCGGCATCCCGAGCAGCTCGGCGAACAGTCCGCACAGCACGGCCTCGTGGTCGGTGCGCGCCCCGCCGCCGCGCCCGGCCGCCAGCCGCGGCTCGGGCAGCGCGGCCCGGTCGAGCTTGCCGGTCGGCGTCAGCGGCAACGCGTCCAGCACCACCACGACCGAGGGCACCAGGTGCTCGGGCAGCCGCTGGGCCACGTGCGCCCGCAGCTGCTCGCCGTCGGCGCTGGTCACCGCGCTGGTTACCGGACTGGTCACCGCGTAGGCGACCAGTCGCCGGTCGCCCGGTCGCGGCTCCCACACGGTCACCGCAGCCTGCCGGACCTGAGGGTGCGTGGTCAGGGCGGCCTGCACCTCGGCCGGTTCGACGCGGAAGCCCCGGATCTTGAGCTGGTCGTCGGCCCGGCCGTGCAGGGTCAGCACACCGTCGCGGCGCACCCCGAGGTCACCGGTCCGGTACATCCGGGTGCCCGGCCGGAACGGGTTGGCGACGAACCGTTCGGCGGTGAGTCCCGGTTGCCCGACGTAGCCGTCGGCCAGGCCGGGACCGGCCATGTGGATCTCGCCGACCGTGCCGTCGGGCACCGGCCGCAGGTCGGAGTCGAGCAGGTGGACGTCCTTGCCGGCCAGCGGGAGGCCGACCGGTATCGCCGGCAACGCGGTGTCGGCGGCGGTGATCCGGTGGCAGAGCGTGAAGATCGTGTTCTCGACGGGGGAGTAGCCATTGACCAGCCGCAGCCCGGGGTACCGGTCGAGCAGCGCCGCGACGTGCTCGCGGGAGGGCGCCTCGCCGCCGGTCATCAGCTCGCGGACCCCGGCCAGCGCCTGCGGGTACTCGTCGACCAGCAGGTTCAGCAGACCGGACGACACGTGCAGCGTCGTCACCCGGTGTTCGGTCAGCAGCCGCGCGATCACCGCCGGCTCGGGGGTCTCGCCCGGTTGCAGCACGCACACCGCGCCCGACAGCAGCGGCCCGAACAGTTCCAGCGCGAACGCGTCCCAGGACACCGGCGAGCACTGCAACCACACGTCGGCCGCCGCGAAGTCCACATAGGACTGCCCGAGGAGGGTGGCGGTCAGCGCGCGGTGCGGCGCGGCGACACCCTTGGGCGTGCCGGTGGACCCGGAGGTGAACATGACGCAGGCCAGGTCGTCGGGCCCGACGGCCACCGGCGGCGGTGCGTCGGCCACACCGGCGACCGGCGCGAGCGCCGTGCACCCGTCGATCACCGTCCCGGTGATCACGACCCGCACCCCGGCCCGCGCGCACACCGCCGCCAGGCGGCTCGCCGGGAAACGCGGGTCGAGCATCGTGTACGCCGCGCCCGCCTTCAGCACGGCGAGCACCGCCACCACCAGGTCCGCGCCGCGCGGCAGGCAGATCCCGACCACCGCGCCGGGCGCCACACCGTGCCCGGCGAGTGCGTGCGCCAGCCCGTTCGCCCGCCCGTCGAGCTCGCCGTAGCCGACCGTGCCGTCCTCGGTCACGAGTGCCGTCGCGGCCGGGGCCGCGAGGGCGACCGAGGCGAACACGTCGTGCACGCCGCCGGTCACCGTCGATTGCTCGTTCATCTCGCCGTCCGTCTCCCGGGTCGTCGCCTGCGGTGGAGGGTCAGCCGCGCAGCGCGGCGAGGCTCGCCGGCCGCAGGTCGGTCCAGTGCTCGTCCACATAGGCCAGGGCCGCCTCGCGGGTGTCCGGGCCGTGCACCGTGGCCCAGCCCCGCGGCACCGCGATCGACGCGGGCCACAGCGAGTGCTGGTTCTCGTCGTTGGTCAGCACGAGGTACTCGGCGTCGTTGTCCTCGAACGGGTTGGTGCTCATCCGAGCGCTCCTTTTCTTGCGGGGCAAGGAATGTCGTTACTCAGAAACTACGGCCGCGGGGGCCGCGCCGACGGCAGCCGAAGAGGCAGTCGAGCGGCAGTTCGGCACGGGTCGCGGACCGCACACGGCCGCGACGGCGCCGGCGACCGCCAGCGTCGCCCCGGTGGTGGCCGGCCCGAACACCGACAGCCCGACGGGCAGCCCGCCGACCGACCCCATCGGCACGGTCACGTTCGCCAGCCCGGCCAGGGCGGCGTAGGTGGAGGTGGCGCGCGTGATCGGCGGCGGCACCGCCGGGTCCACCAGCCAGGCCGGGCCGCACGTTGGCGCGACGATCGCGTCCAGGTCGCCGAGTGCGGCTGTGACCTCGGCGCGGGCCCACGCCCGCGCGGCGGCCCGCTTGGCCCGTGCGGCGACGCGGTCCTCGCCGGTCACCGCGGCGGCCAGCTCGAACAGCTCCTGCCCGAACAGGGCCAGCGCCACCGGATCCGCGCGGTTGGCCGCGATCAGCTCGTCCACGGTGGACGGCACGCCCGGCCGGGTGGCCAGATAGCCCTCCAGCGCCGGCCGGAACTCGGCGATCAACGCGTCCAGCGCGCCGACCAGCATGGGCCCGTCGAACGTCAGCTCCACCGGCACGTGCTCGACCCGCGCCACCACCCGGTCGGCGACCGCCAGCACCTCGGCGTCCATCCGCCGGCCCGGCCAGTACCCGACGCGGGGGGCGCGTACCGGCGGCGCCGGCGGCATCCCGAGTGCCGCCAGGACGAACGTGGCGTCGGCGACCGAACCACACAGCACGCCGACCGTGTCGACCTCCGGCGAGATCGGCACCACGCCCCGGGTCGGCAGCAGACCCCGTGCCGGCTTCACCCCGACCACGCCGTTCACCGCCGCCGGGCACACGATCGACCCGTCGGTCTCCGTGCCGAACGCGACCGGCGCCATCCCGGTCGCCACCGCCACCGCCGACCCCGACGACGAACCCCACGGGCTGTGGGTGAGCGCGAACGGGTTCGCGGTCTGCCCGCCCACCCCCGACCAGCCCTCGATCGCCGCCGTGGAACGGAAGTTGCCCCACTCGGTCATGGCCGTCTTGCCGGCCACCACCGCGCCGGCCGCCCGCAGCATCGCCACCACGTCCGCGTCGGCCACCGGCGGCACCGCCAGCAGCCGCGATCCGGCGGTGGTGGCCAGCCCCGCGGTGTCGATGTTGTCCTTCACCAGCACCGGCACGCCCTCCAGCGCACGCGCGGCACCCTCGGCGAACCGCCGGTCGCTCTCGCGCGCGGCGGCGTCGGCCGACGGGTCGAGCGCCACGATCGCGCGCACCAGCGGGTCCACCCCGGCGATCCGGTCGTGGCAGCGGGCGAGCAGGTCCACCGCCCGCCACGTCCCCCGGCGCAGCCCGTCACGCAACTCCGGCAGCGACGGCCACACCGCCGCGTGGTCGTCAGTCAAGGCGGGCCTCCCGCAACGCGCGGGCCGACCCGTAGACCGCGGCCGCGACCAGCGCCAGCGCGCCGTGCGCCACCATGGTCGTGGTCAGCCCGAACCACTCGATGGCGCCGCCGATCACCGCGTTGCCCAGCGGCGGCGCGGCGAACACCACCAGCGACATGATCGACATGACCCGCCCGCGCACGGCCGTCTCGGCGCCGCGCTGGATCTGGGACACCAGCACCACCCCGAGCTGGGCACTGAGCAGGCCGAGCAGCCCGTAGCAGGCCAGGGCGGCGACCGTCGCCTGTACCTGTCCGAGCGCCACCAGCACCACGGCCTGCGCCACGAGGCTCACCAGCGCCACCGGCCCGGCCCGCCGGCCGACCGGGCGCACCAGCCCCCAGCCGAACGCCACGGTGGCGCCGACGGTGAACGCGGTCAGCAGCAGCCCCGCGCCCGACAGTCCGGCGCCGATCTCGTCGGCCACCAGCACCAGGCCGATGTTCACCGGGCCCGCGCTCGCCAGCTCCGCGAGGCCCACCACCAGCACCAGCCGACGCAGGTCGCGGTGGCCCATCACGTGCCGGAAGCCCTCGGCGACCCGCGTGACGAACCGTGGCCCGGTCGTGGTCCTCGGCTCCGGCGCCTTCTCCCGGAACCGCGACACCGCCAGCGCCGACACCAGGAAGCTCGCCGCGTTGGCCACGGCGACCGCCACCACCCCGCCGAGCCCGACCAGCCACGCGCCGACCGGCCCGCCGGCCGCCTGCCCGGCACGCAGACCCACCAGGTAGAGGGTGTTGCCGCGCACCAGGTCCCGCTCCGGCAGCAGCAGCGGTCGCAGCGCCCCGGACGCCGGCACGAAGAACGCGCTGAGCAACGTCAACCCGGCCGCCGCCGCCACCAGCACCGGCACCGACGGTCCGGTCACCAGCACGGCGCCCGCCGCGCCCAGCATCACCACGCACCGGCCGAGGTCGGTGCCGACCATGACCCGCGCCGGCCCGCGCCGGTCGGCGACCGCACCGCCGACCAGCATCGTCACGATCCTCGGCAGCCCGGCGAGCGCCAGTACCGCGCCCGCCGTGGCCGGCCCGGCCACCCCGACCACCGTGGACGCCAGCGCGATCATCCAGGCCGCGTCACCGATCGCGGACAACCCGACGGCCGCCACGAACGACAGGTACCGCGCCGAGAGCGGACCGGACCGGGTTCCGGGGGCGGCCGGTGTCCGCACGCTCACCGGACCGGCACCGGCTCGGCGGCGGTGACCTCGCCGGGCCACCACAGGTCCTCGCGGGTCAGCGCCGCCGGACGGTACTTGCCGAGTGCGCTCACCAGCAGTCGGGCCTCCAGCGTCAGCGCCTCCACCAACCGCCGCAGGCCCGCCTGGGCGTCCGTCTCGACCGCCAGCAGCGCCGCGCGGCCCAACCCGACCGCCCGGGCGCCGGCCGCCAGGCACTTCACCGCGCGCAGACCCTCCCAGATCCGGCCGGACACCAGCAGACAGCCCTGCGGGGTACCGATCCGGCTCAGGCACTCGGCCAGCGGCAACCCGACCCCGGCGAGGAACGCCCGGGGCGCCCAGCCGCTGCCGCCCTGCGCCCCGTCGACGGTCACCGAGTCCGCGCCGGCCGCCCACGCGACCCGCGTCGCCGCGCCGATGTCCCGGCCCGGCGGCAGCTTCACCCACACCCTGGCCCGTGGGAAGTTGTTGCGCATCAACCGGATCTGCTGGCGCAGGATCTCCTCGGTGAACGTGCCGGGGCTCGCGCTGCGCAGCAGCGGACCGTCCCGGCCGAACACCGGCTCCACCGCGAACTGGTCGGCCAGCCGGGTCGCGTCCTCGCGCGCCACGACCGTCAGGCCGCCCAGCCCGGGCTTCGCGCCCTGTCCGACCTTCAGCTCGAACCCGAGCCGCCCGGACTCCAGCAGCGGGCGCGCCGCCGGGTCGCTGTACACGAGGTTCCACACCTCGGCGTCCGCGTCCTCGGTGCTCTGCTGCACGACCACGCCGCCCAGCCCGTCGGGCGCCGCGTCCGCGTACGCGGTGATCCGCGCCAGCAGCGACCGGCCGCCCGCGTCGTCGAGCCGGCCGTACCCGCTGACCGGCACGATGTTCTCGCCGACGACCATCGGCACCCCCAGCGCGCCGGCCTGCGCGCTGGCCGCGACACCGAGGTCCACGCTGGCGACCTGTGTCGACCCGAACGCCGACAGGTACACCGGCAGCGCCGAGGCGAACCCGCCGACGTCGGTGGTCAGGTCGACGTCGGAGTGCAGCGGCTCCCGCGCCAGGTCGATCAGCTTCTCCAGGCGTTCGGGCACGAACACCGGCGGCACCAGGGCCGCCGCGTCGAGCGCGTCCCCGGTCACCGCCTCGCCCGCCCCGTACAGGGTCGTGCCGTAGGTCGAGACGTCCGGGAACACGGCGGCGGTCCCGGTCCTGGCCCGTTCCCGCACGGCCTCGTGGGGGAACCCGGGGGCGGACAGGCTCATGGCGCGACCACCCCCGGCACCTTCGGGTAGGCGCTGGCCTGCCACACCGAGTCGAGCCCGGCGACGTAGCGGGTCAGCCGCTCCAGCCCGATGCCGAAACCGGCACTGGCCGGGATGCCCTCCCGCACCATCGCCAGGTACCAGCCGTACTTGGCCGGGTTCTCGCCCGTCTCCCGCATCCGCGCCACGATCTGGGCGTAGCGGTGCTCGCGCTCGCTGCCACTGCACAGCTCGCCGTAGCCCTCGGGCGCCAGCAGGTCGAAGTTGCGCAGGTAGCCGGGGCGCTGGTCGCTCTCGCGGTCGTAGAACCCGCGCGAGCCCTTCGGGTAGTCGGTGACGAAGAACGGTCGGCTGGCCTTCGCCGAGAGCATCGCCTCGCCCTCCCAGTCGATCTCGGCGTCGGCGCTCTGCGCGTGGCCCAGCGCGTGCAGGTCGGCGACCGCGGCCTCGTGCGTGCGGTGCTCGAACGTCGCGCCGGACAACAGGTCGGCGAACGCGTCCGGGTCCCGGCCCAGCACCTCCAGTTCGGCGGCGCGACGCTCGACCACCCGCCGGACGACGTGCCCGACCAGTCCCTCGGCGACCCCCATGGCGTCCTCGCGCGACGCCCCGGCCCACTCGACGTCGATCTGGTGGAACTCGGCGAGGTGGCGGTCGGTGTTGCTGGTCTCCAACGGTTCGAGCCGCACGTTCGGCGCGATGCAGAAGATCCGGTCGAACGCGGTCAGCGATGCCTGCTTGTACAGGATCGCGCTGGTCATCAGCTTGTAGCGGTGGCCGTAGTAGTCCACGTCGACCTGCTTGGCGCCGCGCGCGCCCGGGTCGGTGACCGGGCCGATGATCGGCGGCAGCAGCTCGGTGAACCCCCGGTCGCACAGGTACTCCCTGGCCGCGGTCAGCATCGTGTGCTGGACCAGCAGCACGGCCCGGGTCGTGGGGGAGGACAGGTGCTCGCGGGGGCCGGCGGGCAGGTTCTGGCTGGTGTCCATCAGGCGTTCCTCTCTGAGGTCGGCTCGCAGGGTCGGTCGAGGTGCAGTGCGTGCAGGTCCTGTTCGATGGCCGCGTCGTCGAACCGTCGCTCCACATGGGACAGTGCGCGGAGCAGTCCGGCGGCGGTCACGTCGTGGTCCCCGCCGGTGTCGGCGATGCCCCGCAGCGGGAGCGCGCCCAGCCGCGACCAGCGCAGCCGCCCGTCGTGGTCGACGAACGTGCGTGTGCGGCCGGGGTTGTCCGGGTGCAGGCAGTAGGGGACGTCCAGGAAACCGAGCTCGACGGCCGTGACCAGAGCGGTGTCCAGGGCGTCGTCGAGCGCCAGCACGGCGTCCACGAGCGCCCGCGCCTCGGCGAGGATCCCGGTGTCCTGGGTGGACGGTTCGTAGGTGGTGCTGGTCGCCGAGTCGGCGGCCGTGCGCAACGCGGCGACGTTCTCCTCGATCGTCGGGATGCGGTGCGCCTCGGCGACGGTCTTGACGATCAGCCGGGCCGCCCCCGTGCGGGCCGCGAGCCGCGCCGCCTCCGCCAGCAGCGCGCTCGCGCCGTGCGGGGTGCGGGGAAAGACCCCCATGTAGGTGTAGATCACGATGTGCCAGTCGTGGCCGGTGAGGTGCTGGCCGGCGAGGGTCGCCAGCGCGTGCACCGCCTCGGCGTCCTGGTCGGCGTTGGTCTGCTGGGCGTAGCTCAGCGAGACGCTGCGCACGCCGTGCCGCTGGAAGAACAGGCCCTCCAGGACACTGATCGCGACCAGCAGGCTGGGCGGGCACAGCTGCCCGAGCATGCAGCCACCGAACGACTCCAGGTGCGGTTCGGCGCCGGTCTCCCGCAGCCGCGCCAGCAGCCGGCACGACTCCCGCCACGCCCGCACCGCCTCGCGGACCGGCACCCGGCTGTAGGGCAGGCAGTAGGACAGCGGCCCGCCCTCGGTGGCGTACAGCCCGGCGGCGATCGACGCCGCGACGATGTCCTGGGGCAGCGCCGAGCCGTGGCGCACCTGGACGGGGAAACCCGCCCCGGCGATCCCGTCGACGACGGCCAGGGTGGTGTCCACCGGGTGGGCCACGATCGGGTAGCCGTTGAGGTCGTCCCCGGCGGCGAGCGCGGCGCGGGCGACGTCGTGGCTGCCGACCCGGGTGTAGCTGTCGAGGGTGATGGTGCCGACGGCGAGCGTGCCGGAGTCCCGCACCGCGGCGAGCCCGCGCCGCATCAGCTCCGGCGACCCGAACCCCATCCTCGGCTGGACGACCAGGCCGTCCGCCTCGGCCACGAACCGCCCGAACCCGTTCACACCCGCACTCCCGCCTGGAGCTGGGTGAGGAACGTGCGGAACGCGGCCAGGCCGGTGCCGTCCTCGAACACCGCGTCGTACCCGGCGGCGACCAGACGCGCGGCCCGCTCCCGCGCGCCGTCGACACCCCCGGTGCCGAGTTTGCCGCCGATGACCACGGCGGTCGCGGCCAGCCCGGGGCGGGCCCGCAGCGCGGCGATCACCCGGGTCCCGTCGTGGAACCCGTGCCCGTTCACGCTGCTCACCACCACGAGATCGGGTGCGCACTGAACACATTCGTCGACCAACAACTCGTCGGGCACACAGGCACCGACGTTCACCACCCGGTGCCCGAGCTCCTCCAGCACGAGCTGCAGGTACACCAGGTTCCACGTGTGGGCATCAGAAGCCAGACTCGTGACGACGACGTCGAGCCCCGGGGTCCTCTCGCTCATGGCAGTCCTTCACGGTCACGGAAGCATTGCCCTGAAACGTAGAAGCGCCGCCCCGACCACTCCGGCAGTCGCACCGGCAGATCGGCGGCAGTTGGTGCCCGAACGTCCACACTGTGTCCCGCGCCACAGCGGTTCACGTCCGGCCGGTGCCGCCCCGTCTGGTGGTCGTCGACCAGAGCGAAAGGTGGCGGTGATGACCAGGATCGTGGTGCTGGGAGCGGGTTACGCGGGAACGATGACGGCGGTGAGCCTGGCGGCGCGCACCAGGCGCCGCGAGGACGTGCGGATCACGGTGGTCAACGCGGCCGAGCGGTTCACCGAGCGGCTGCGGCTGCACCAGGTCGCCGCCGGCCAGCGGCTGGCCGACCTGCGGCTGCCCGAGCTGCTGGCCGGTACCGGGGTGGAGTTCGTGTGCGGGTGGGTCACCGGGATCGACGCCGCCGCGCGGACCGTCCGCGTCGACGACGAGCGGGTGCTGGAGTACGACACGCTGGTGTACGCGCTGGGCAGCGTCGCCGACACGGCCGCCGTCCCCGGCGTGGAGGACAACGCCCACACCCTCGACAGCGCGGACTCCGCCCGTCTGCTGGCACACCGGCTGGCGGGGTCGCACGGCACGGTCGCGGTGTGCGGCAGCGGCCTGACCGGCGTGGAGGCGGCCTGCGAGATCGCCGAGGCGCATCCGGAGCTGGACGTGGTCCTGCTGGGCAGGGACGAGCCGGGGGCGCACTTCACGCCGAAGGCCAAGGCCCACCTGGACGCCGTGCTGGAGCGGTTGGGCGTGGCGGTCCGGGTCGGCGTCGAGATCGTCAAGGTCACCCCGGACTCGGTCGAGCTCGCCGGCGGCGGCGGCGTCGCGGCCGACGTCGTGGTGTGGACCAGCGGGGTGCGCGTGTCACCGCTGGCCTCGGCCGCCGGCCTCGAGGTCGACGACCGGGGCCGGATCGTCACCGACGCCTCGTTGCGGTCGGTGTCGCACCCGCGGGTCTACGTCGTCGGTGACGCCGGCGCGATCCGGCAGAGCTTCGGGGTCCTGCACGGTACCTGCCAGAGCGGACTGCCGACCGGCGCGCACGCCGCGGCGTCCATCGCCCGCGAGCTGCGTGGCAAGGAACCCCGCCGGTTCCGGTTCGGCTACCTGCACGTCCCGGTGAGTCTGGGTCGCGAGGACGCGGTCATCCAGTTCACCCACCCCGACGACTCGCCGAAGGGGTGGTACCTCACCGGCCGGCGGGCCGTCTGGTACAAGGAAACGGTGAGCAGCTCCCCGTGGTCCACGTTCGCCAGGGTGCGCAGGACACCCAACGCCGGACTTCTCGCCTGGCGTCGGGGCGGCCGGTACACGCGGTGACCGGCGACGAGGCGTTCGGCGAGCACCGCAACCTGCTGTTCTCGGTGGCCTACCGCGTCCTGGGCAGCGCCGCCGACGCCGAGGACGCCGTGCAGGACACCTGGGTGAAGTGGTCGGCGGCCGACCGCTCCCAGGTCGCCGACCCCAAGGCATACCTGGTGCGCATCGTGACCAACCTGGCCCTGGACAGGTTGCGCGCCGCCAAGGCCAGGCGCGAGACCTACGTCGGCCCGTGGCTCCCCGAACCGATCCTGACCGACGCCGCCGAGGACGCCGCTGCCGAGGAATCGGTGTCCCTGGCGCTGCTGGTGTTGCTGGAGGCGCTCAGCCCGCTGGAACGCGCGGTGTTCGTCCTGCGGGAGGCGTTCGCCTTCACCTACGGCGAGATCGCCGAGGCCGTCGACCGGTCCGAGGAGACGGTGCGCCAAGCGGCCCACCGCGCCCGGAACCACGTGCGGGCCAGGAGACCCCGCTTCCACGTCAACCGGGCCCGTCAACGCGAGGTGACCGAAACGTTCTTCGCGGCGGCGACCGGCGGCGACATCAACACGTTGATGACCCTGCTGGCCCCTGACGTGACACTGTGGACAGACGGCGGTGGCAAGGTCCGCCAGGCCATGCGGCCGGTCGTCGGCGCGGACGCGGTGGCGCGCTGGGTCGCGGCCACGGGAACCCGCCCGTACCAGGGCATCCTGCCCGCGGAGATGACCGTCGAGCTGACCGACCTCAACGGCGCCCCGGGCCTGGTGTTCAGCGGCGACGGTCGCGTGATCGCCACCCTCACCCTCGACCTCGACGAGAACGGCCGCGTCGTCACACTGCACAACGTCGCCAACCCCGACAAACTCCACGCCGTCGCCACGCGGACCGTCCACCGACTCGGTTCCCGGAGATGAGACGGGTCCAGCTCCGCGAGGGTTCGCGGAGCTGGACGTCGCGGTCAGAGCGGGGCGACCCAGTAGGGCGCGACGGTCATGGTGGCGTTGTTGGCGGCGCCGGTGAGGGTGCCGGCGGTGGCGGTGGACAGGGTGTAGAAGGAGTCGACGTAGTCGGGGTCGTCGGTCCACCAGCCGTCGGGCAGGGCGTTGAGGATCGCGTTGACCAGGGGGATGTAGACGCCGCCGTCGACGATGGTGAGCAGGGCCTGGGCCAGGGCCAGGGCGAGGTCGCGGTAGTTCGTGCCGCTGTCCTCCTCCATCAGCACGAGGTCGGCCAGGTTGTACTTGTAGGAGGAGAAGTGCACCAGCAACTGGCCGGGGTAGTAGGTGGTGTCGTCGTGGTCGAGGTAGGGCATCTCGACGGTGTCGACCTTGACCTTGCCGTCCTGGCCGAACCCGGCGGCGATGGCGAAGATCTCCGCCTTGCCCTTGTGCCACGGCTCGGCGTCGTCGCGGAGCCGGATCGAGGTGACCTGGGTGGCCCAGTAGCCGGCGGCGGCGCGCACCTGCGGGGCCTGGCCGTGCTGGGCGAGTGTCGACTGGATGACGTCCATGCCTTCGGCCAGCGCCGCCGCGCTGTCGACCTCGACCAGGTAGACGGGGCGGTGGGGGATCCGCTCGGCGTCGAGCAGGACCCGCTTGGCGTCGCGGCCGTAGGCGGTCACGCTGGTGGCCTCGTCGTCGCTCGGTGAGGACGCGACCAGTGGGGTGACGCCGCGCCGGAGCGCGTCGACCATGCTGGGGTCGGCGAGCCGGACGGTCAGCAGGGGAGCGCTGTCCGCCGGAAGACCCTTGGCGGCCAGCACTTCCCGGTTGGCGGCCCGGACCGCGCGGCCGAGCGCGCTGTCGGCTGGCGCGTCGGCGAGGTTCACGGCGTGCTCGGCCGTGGTCGGGAACAGGCCGAACCGCTTCGCCTCGGCGGCGTAGCGACCGGTCAGTTGGGCGGCAAGACGATCGGTGACCTCGGTGACCGGGTCGGTCGCGCGCGGCGCGGCCGTGTCGGGCTCGGCGTTGGCCGGTCCGGCGAGCAAACCGGCGGTGACCATGACGGCGCCGAGCGCCGACACCGCCAGACGGAACGAACGTGACGACGACACAGGTTGTGCCCCCTTGACTCGACGTGCAGGGTGAGCGTGAATCGTGAGGATCACCAAAAGTAGACAAAGTTTCACGTTTGACTGTCAACGCGCCAACCCCAGATGCCACCACTGGACGGCCCCGGTGCGGCCGATCGGCCAGCGCCCGTTCCGCCGAACACCGGGCGTGACCTGGACGGCACCCGCCGCCACTGACACCCTGGACCTCGATACCGGCAACTGGGGAGGCACACAATGGTGAGGCGCATGATGGTCGCACTCGCAATGGCGCTGGCGGCGCTGTCCGGAACCGCACCCGCCCTGGCCGCCGCCGAACCGTCGGCGGTCTTCACCTTCGACGCCGAACCGGGTGCCCACCCGGTCGACAACCGATCCGACACGTGGTCCACGCCGGGCTGGGAGATTCGGGTGTGGGAACACGAGGCCGTGGTGAAGGTCGACGCCGCCACCTGGTCGGGCGCCGACTTCATCCGCGTCGAACTCAACGGCCCGGCCGGTGCCCCCCTCGCCACCGGCTCCTACCCGGGAGCGCGCAACCCCGGTGACCCCACCAGCCCCGGCCTCCGGGTCATCTCCAACGGCCTCGGCTGCGCCGACCACTACGGCGAGTTCACCATCACCCACCTCGAACGGGACAGCGCCGGCAGTCTGACCGCTCTGGAGGCCACCTTCACCCAACGCTGCGGCACCCCCACCGCCCCGACCCTCCAGGGCATCATCCAGTTCGCGGCCTGACCGCGCGCGGCACCATCTCCGCGGGGCCGTGGTCGCCGAACGCCGTGTCCTCATCGCGCTCACAGGTCGACACGTCCACGATTGCCAGGATGTCCTCCGGCCTCGGTCCGATGTGGATGGTGCGGTCACCGTCCCGGTGCTCGTCGCGGTGTCGCCCGGGCGTCATCGTCCCGGCAGCCGATGATCCGGCCGGCCATGATCCCGATGTGCCGGTCGCGCGACCCCGGAACTCCACGCAACCCCAGATGCCACCACTGGACGGCCCCGGTGCGGCCGATCGGCCAGCGCCCGTCCCCCGAACACCTCGGCCGCCCCGACGGTCCACGACCCGCCGGCCATACTGATGACATGACCGTTCCGTCGTTCGACCCGCACGAGCTGCTGGCGGAAAGCCGCCTCGGTGTCCTCGCCACCATCAAACAGGACGGACGACCGCAGCTGTCCCCGGTGATGCCCTTCTACCACCAGGAGGCCGGCGTCATCTACGTGTCGAGTGTGGAGACGGCCAAGATCGCCAACCTGCGCCGGGACCCCCGCGCCGCCCTGGAGGTCACCAGCCCCGACGGCTGGTCCTGGGCCACCGCCGAGGGAACGGCCGAACTGACCGGCCCGTCCACCGACCCGAACGGCCCCGAGGTCCAGGCGCTCGTCGACTACTACCGCACCGCCGCCGGCGACCACCCGAACTGGGACGAGTACCGTGCGGCCATGGTCGCCGACCGCCACGTCCTCATCACCCTCACGGTCGACCACGTCTACGGCGCCAAGGTCAACTGAGAACCCGCCGGCGGCCACCCGTTGGCGCTACCGACCTTCAGCTCCCGGTGGGGCGAACGGTACGTTTCCTGATCGCCCGTGACGCCGTCGCCGACCGCGTCACCGCGCCGCACAGCCCGTCGATGATCCACACGGTCCGAGGTGCCGGCTACCGCCTGGACCCGGCGTGACCATGGGACGGCGGTGGACATCGGGGCTGGTGCGGTGGGCTCGTTGGGGCGGGGACATCTGGTTGTTGTCGATTGATCCGATCAATTCTCCTCCGCTGTTCGTTGAATTCTGTACTTCCCGGTGCCCGCTCGCCGTCGGAGGCGTCCTCGGTGATCTTGGTCGCCGGCCGCCGGCGGCTCGAATGCTGGTACAGGGCCAGATCCACCGCCGAGCGCCGCGCGTCGAGGCGTGTCAGGCCGCCTTTCCGCGCGCGATTCGTCTCCATTCCTGAAATTGTCTTCCGATGTCGTATCCTCTTTTTCTCGTGGGTCCGAATTGCCCGGAAAAATGGCTTCCGGATCGGAAGGCTTGATCTTCGGCGCTTGGCCGGTGTCCCGGGCCTACGGTCGTGGCCAGGGCGGGCGTCGGAGGCGGAGCGGGAGAATGCCGTTCCGGGCAACGGCGGAACGGTGGAAGCCGAATGGCCGAGAATCGTTGCCACCCAACGACTCGGGGCGTGGTCGCCGGCATGATCGGGACGGCTCCACGCGGCCCTTCGGAGCATGTCACTGCACTGAACGATGTAGTGAAAATTCTCCGTATGGTCATTCCTTTTGGTGAAGATTGTTCTATCGCGGCGAGGTCGCTAGGCTCGAGTTCGTCCGCGCGGACACCCGTTATCCCTGCTCCGCACGCCGGTGTGGCCCGGCGTGTGTGTACCTCCAACCGAGGGAGAACCCCGTAATGGGAGACGTTCGCGCGTCTTGGTCACGACGGCTGGGCGGACTGGTGTTCGCCGCTGCCGCGGCATCATCGATGATGGTGGTCGCGGCGCTGCCCGCCGCCGCTGAGGGACAGGTGGTCGGTGCTGATCGTGCCGGCGCCATCAAGGACAGCTATATCGTCGTCATGAAGGACGACGCCGCGCCGAGATCCCAGGCGGCGTCGAGCGCCCGCACGCTGACCGCCGAGTACGGCGGCCAGACGCGCCTGGTCTACGGCCACGCGCTCAACGGTTTCGCCGCCAGCATGTCCGCCGAGCAGGCCCGCAAGATGGCCGCCGACCCGCGCGTCGACTACGTCCAGCAGGACGCGGTCGTGCGGGCCACCGACCAGCCCAACCCCCCGTCGTGGGGCCTTGACCGGATCGACCAGCGCGACCTGCCGCTGGACGACAACTACGCCGTCAACGCGACCGCGGCCAACGTGACCGCGTACGTGATCGACACGGGCATCCGCACCACCCACGCCACGTTCGGTGGTCGTGCCACCTGGGGGACCAACACCACCGGGGACGGCAACGACACCGACTGCAACGGTCACGGCACGCACGTCGCCGGGACCATCGGTGGCGCCGAGTACGGTGTCGCGAAGGGCGTCCAGCTCGTCGCGGTGAAGGTGCTCAACTGTGCGGGTTCCGGCAGCTTCGCCGGTGTCGCCGCCGGCATCGACTGGGTGACCGCCAACGCGGTGAAGCCGGCCGTGGCCAACATGAGCCTCGGTGCGAACGGCAGTGACCCGGCCACCGAGACCGCGGTCCGCAACTCGATCGCCTCCGGCGTCACCTACGCCATCGCGTCCGGCAACTCGAACTCCGACGCGTGCAACTTCACCCCGGCCCGGGTGACCGAGGCGATCACCGTGAACGCCTCGGACATCACCGACACGCGCGCCACGTTCTCGAACTACGGCACGTGCTCGGACATCTTCGCGCCGGGCGTGGACATCACGTCGTCGTGGAACACCGGCGACACCGCCACCAACACCATCAGCGGCACCTCCATGGCGGCGCCGCACGTGGCCGGGGCGTCCGCCCTGTGGCTGGCCGACCACCCGACCGACATGCCGGACACCGTGCAGGCGGCGCTGGTCGCCAACAGCACCCCGGACAAGATCGTCAATCCGGGTCCCGGCTCGCCGAACCGCCTGCTGTACACGCCGTCCGACGGTGACCCCGGCGCCCCGCTGGCCGGCAACCCCGGCGCGCAGACCAGCAGCGTCAACACCGCGGACTCGGTGCAGCTCAACGTGTTCGGCGGCACCGGCCCGTTCACCTGGGCGGCCTCCGGCCTGCCGACCGGCCTGGCGATCGACAACTCGGGCCTGATCTCCGGCACGCCGACCACCGTCGGCTCGTTCGACGTGACGGCCACCGTCACCGACAGCGCCGGCCTGTCCGACGACGTCGCGTTCGGCTGGACGGTGCTCCCGCCGAGCACCAACTGCAACGCCAAGACGAACAAGAAGGTCCAGGCCATCGCCGACAACAGCACGGTGAACAGCCCGATCGCGATCAAGTGCTCCGGCTCCGGCGGCTTCGAGGCGACCGTCGAGGTGCACATCCAGCACACCTGGATCGGTGACCTCGTCGTGGACCTGGTGGCCCCGGACGGCACCGCCTACAACCTGCACAACCGCACCGGTGGCTCCGCGGACAACATCGACCAGACGTACACGGTCGACCTGTCCGGTGAGCTCGTCAAGGGAACCTGGAACCTGCGCGTCAGTGACCTGGCCACCGCCGACACCGGCCAGCTGACCAGCTGGACGCTCGACCTGTAGAACACCTCGGCCGGTGGCCGCGTGCACCACGCGGCCACCGGCCAGCGTTTTCCGATCACCGACGACCTGGCGCGGCCGCTCATGGCGGCGCCAGGTCGTCCGCGATGACGAGGTCGAGCAGGCCGGGGAAGCGGGATTCCAGTTCGCCCCGGCGCAGCGCGACGTAGTGGTTGCGTCCGACCTGCCACTGACGGATGACGCCGGCCTCGCACAGGGCTCTCCAGTGGTGGGTGGCCGTCGCCTTGGTGACGCCGAGGTCGATGGTGCCGCAGGCGAGGCCGTCGTCGCCGCCGTGGGCGAGGGCGCGCACGATGGCCAGCCGGATGGGGTGGCCGAGGGACGCGAGCACGGTGTCGATCCGCAGCTGATCGACCGATGGGTGGAAGTGCCCCATCCGCGCATCGTACGTCATCGTTCTGTAGACAATTCGTGACGCTGCGTGTCGGTGTGTGGCCATGTCGGCACGCTCGCACGACTGGGCCGGCGGAGCAGGACACTGTGGAGACCCACCCGGGAGTCGAACCCGGAACACCACGGCTTTGCAGGCCGCGTCACGACCGTCGTGAGGTGGGCCACGGGGGCCGGCGCGTACGCCGGCCGGTGGTCGTGGAAGACGTGGGTGTCGAACCCACCACGACGATCGTGCGAGGATCGTCTGCGCGCCGGCGCGTCCCCCGTGCCCCCGTAGCGGGGGTTGCTGCCCGTCGAGGATTCGAACCTCGGTCTCCGCGACCAGAGCGCGGCGTCCTGCCGGCTGGACCAACGGGCATTCGTTCGGGGGTCCGGCCGCACGGTCGGCGACCGGACCCCACTGGCCCGCCCCTGTGCCGTGGTCGCGACAGGGGCGAGCCTGGAGAAATGTCATGCTCCACTGTGGAAATATAAATGAACGGCACCGACCCAGTGAAATAGTCGATGCGGCGCACCGGCGGAGGGAGTCGAACCCCCGGCAAACGGTTTTGGAGACCGTTGCGCCACCGTGGCTCGCCGACAGGAATTCAGCCGCGAAAAAGAGAAGCCGCCCGGATCGGTTACCCGATGGGCGGCTCCCTCGACCTGAGGTCCTACCTCAGGGTGGGGAGCCTGGACCAGCCTGCTGCCAGCACGAAACCCACGAACAGGCGCCGCCCGACCAGCAGGCGGCGGCGGATGCGGCGGCGTGACACCGGCACCGCGCTCCTCGCGTCCACTGGTCGGTCATGATGCTCCCTCGTTCGTTGACGCATTCATCATGGCGCACGCCGCGGCCCGCGTCAATCGAATACGTCAGAATGTGGCGATCGGATTGACCGGGCTCCCGGACGTTCCGGCGAAACGCACCGGAGCGACCGCGAGCTGGAATTCCCACTGGCCGAGTTCTACGGCCGTCGACGCGCACGCCTCCAGGTCGCAGTTGTCCAGCAGCCACAGTCCCATCGCGACCAGGCTCACGGCGTGCACCGGCATCAGCACGTCGTCATAGCCCGACGGGAGGACGTCCTGCGGGGTGTCGGCGCCGATCAGCGCGACCTCCCGCTCGTGCAGCCACGGCAGGCACGACGCGTGCCAGCCGGCCTGCTCGACACCGCCGGCCTCGCCGCCCTCGTGCCGGACCCGGCCCCGGCCGGTCCGCAGGAGCACCGCGTCACCGGGCCGCACCCGCACACCCTGACGCCGCTGCGCCTCCTCCAGGTCGTCCGGGAACACGCCCTGCCCCGGTTCCAGCCACGGCACGTCCCGCACCCGCGCGACGTCCAACAACACCCCGCGCGTGACGATACCGTCCGCCGCCGCGGTGACCGCCGCCCACGCCGACCCCGTCGAGGCGTCGACCAACGAGTGCGACCGCCCGTTGTACAGCCGCCCGTCCCAGAAGAGGTGACACGGCGAGTCGACGTGGGTGATCGTGTTGCCGTGGTAGTCGAGGCCGAGCCGCTCGTTGGAGAAACCCCAGCGCCGGTCGCGGTGGAACGCCGGCGGCATGTTCTCGGCCCCCGGCATGTCGGCGGCACACGGGCACGTCGTCGTCGCCCGCTCCATCTCCGCCGGCACGGCGACCTCCCACCCGCACGACACGCTCCGGCCGTGCCGCACCGCCCGCGCCGCCGCCACCCGCACCTCGTCGGTGACGTGGTTGAGCGTGCCGCGCTCGTCGTCGGCACCCCACCGCCCCCAGTTGGACAACGTGTCGAAGTACCCGAGCACGTCCTCCTGCGTCGGCACCGATCGCCCAGCCGTCATCCCCACAGGTTATTCGGCCCGCCCGAACACCGCTGCCGGGACGTCCACCCGTGAGATTCCTGGCCGATGGGACCGGGTGGTCCGCTCGCCTCGTGGGGACAGGCCGTCAGGAATGGGTCACCTGGAGGTCGGAGATGTGGACCTCGCCGTAGTTGCGGTGGTGGCACGGTGCGGAGTTGGTGCAGTTGGCCTGGGTGTAGGCGCCGGCCTTGAAGTAGTTGCCGTCGCGGGTGTGGGGGATGGTGGTCTGGAGTTCGCCGTTGTGGTAGACGTCGATCTCGCCGTTCTCGACGACGAACTTGGCCTCGAACTCGGTGCCCAGGACGTAGTTGTCGGTGACCAGGTGGTGGTGGGTGACGTCGGGGGAGGTGATGTAGAGGTTGTTGCCCTCCAACCGGAACACCGTCACGTCGTCGTCGCCGTCGTGGATCTGGGCGCCGACGAGGTGGGGTTTGTCGTTGGGCAGAGCCATGAACGCCTCGGTGACGACCAGGGTGTGGGTGCCTTCGGTGGCGTCCCAGGCTGCCTCGTCCGAGCCGTCGGCGGTCATCTCGCGTAACTCGGCGCGGGGGTAGGCGGAGCCGCCGGTGGTGACGCCGTTGACGGGGGACCGGAACCGGACCGCCTCGCAGTTGTTCGTCGCCTGGAACCAGGGCCTGGCACTGAAGGTGTCCAGTTCCGGCTGGGTGATCTCGGTGGGGTCCTCCTCGCCGCCGGTGGGCAGGGTCATCTTCCAGCCGGTGAGGTCCAGGACCCGCGCCGGGAACGGGCACCGCTCGGTGGCGGGGGAGTGGTCGGCGTGGGCCGGCAGGGCCAGGGCGACCAGCGCGACGGCGGCCAGGACAACGGTACGTGCCACGGGGTTTCGGTCCTTTCGAACGTGGTCGGGGGCGACGACGAAACCTAGGCGGAACCGCCGTGACCGGTCTCCTGGTCCTCGGCGTAGGAGCAGGTCGTGACGGCACGCATGCGGGGCGTCGCATCTTGTTACCCTGGACCTGCCTGCGCGTTCCGGACTCAGGTGAGGGGGATCCGTGCGTCCCGGAGACACGTTCGTCGGCCGCTACGTCCTCAGGGAGGTCGTCGGCACCGGGCGGGGCGGCGACGTGTGGCTGGCCCACGACACGGTGGTCGGCCAGGACGTCGCGCTCAAACCGGAGCTCGTCGAGGGCGACCGGGAGACCGCGCTGCGCCGGCTGCTCGGCGAACCGCGCGCCATGGCCAAGTTCCGCGACCACCCGCACGTCGTCACCCTGTTCGACGTCGTGGAGGCGCCGGGGGACCGGTACTGGTTCGTGATGGAGTACGTGCCCGGCCGGGGCCTGGACCGCCAGCCACCGATGTCGCCCGAGCGGGCCGCCGAGATCGGCGCCCAGCTCGCCGACGCGCTCGCCGCCCTGCACGAGGCGGGTGTCGTGCACTGCGACGTCAAGCCGGCCAACACCGGGCTCACCCGGCGCGGCACCGCCAAACTGCTCGACTTCGGAGCCGCCTACCGGGTCGGCGGCGCCGAGACCGTCACCGCCAACGGCCCGTTCAGCTTCACCCCCGACTACGCCGCCCCCGAACTCGCCCGGGGACAGGTCCCCCGGCCCGCCTCGGACGTGTTCGGTCTCGGCGCGACCCTGCACGCGCTGGTCACCGGCTCACCGCCGCGCGGCACCGAACCGGACGACGACGAGGGCCTGACGTACTGGAAGGCCGAGCAGGGTTTCGTCGAGCTGGACCGGGACGCGGTGGGCCCGCTGCACCCGGTGCTGACCGCCATGCTCCAGCGCGACCCCCGCACACGCCCGGACGCCGCCGAGGCCGCCCGCCAGCTGCGCGCCGCCGCCGCCGGGCCGGGGCCGGCGCTGGCCGCGACGGGGAACCGCCGGCGGTGGCTACCGGTGGCCGTCGGTGCCGCCGCCGCGCTCGCTCTGGTGCTGAGCCTGGTCATCTCGGGCGACGACGGCGACGCCTCCCAGGACACCGGGTCGCCGGCCGACCCGCCGGACACCCGGTCGCTGATCGGTGACCCCCGCACCGCCGACCTGTGCGCCCTGGCCGACGCCGACGCCCTCGCCCCGTTCGGCGAGGCCGAGGTCGACCCGGAGTACCGCAACTTCGACAGCTGCGACGTGCTCGTCGAGCCGGACGCCGACACCCGCATCGACGTGCAGATCCAGTTCCGCCCCGGCCTGCCGCCCGAGACCGCCACCCCCAGCAGGACCATCGGCGGCATCGGTGTGCTGCCGGAGCCGGAGGAGGAGGACGACGAGGTGTGCGGGCGGGTCCTGCTGCCCCTCGACGGCGGCACCGACGACGGCATCCTCGTCCGGATCCGCGTCCAGGTCGAGGACGGTGAGCTGGCCGCCGGCCCCGCGACCCTGTGCGCGATGGCCGACGCGGCGGCCGTGCCGGCGGCCGAGGTCCTGGACCGGGGCCCGATGCGGCGCCGGTCCCCGCCCTACCCGGAGACGTCGCTGGCGTGGGCCGACGCGTGCGCGCTGCTCGACGCCGACTCGCTGGCGGCCGTTCCGGGCATCATGGTCAACGCGCCGGAGGTCGGGGTGGCGAACTGGACCTGCAAGTGGTCCAGCACCGTCGACGACCTGGAGACGGAGCTGAAGTTCTACCGCGACGAGATCACCGAGGAGTACAGGGAGCCGGTGTCCGTCGGCGGCCACGACGTGTACGTCGTGCCGGAACGCAACGACGCGGGTACCTGCACGGCGTTCCTGCCCTACCGGCGCTACGGCGACCGCAACTCCTCCGCGAACGCCTACGAGATCCTGCGGGTGTACGTCGGCGGGCTGCGGCCCGTGCCGGAGTTGTGTGTGATGGCCAGGGAGCTGGCCGCGTCCGCCGCCGAGGAACTGCCCCCGCTCTGACGGTCCGGGAGGGGTCTCCGGGCGGTGACGAAGACTGGATCGACGCCCACGGAAAGGAGCACGGTGATGAGCCGTCCCCCCAGCCTCGCCCGTCTCCACGAGACCGACCCCCGGTCGCGGCCGGGCACGCTGCACGCCCGGTCCCTGGCGGGCGGCATCCAGGTCGTGCCCGAGCCCGGCCGCACCGTCCGTTTCGGCCGGGGCGGCAAACCCGACACCCAGTTGCGGGTCGGCGCCGACGACACCCGGGTCAGCCGCCGCCACGGCGAGCTGACCTACCAGGACCGGAGCTGGTGGCTGCGCAACACCGGCCAGCAGCTGCTGCGGCTGCCACGCGGCCAGCTGATGCACACCTCCACCGAGCCCGTGCCGCTGACCGCCGGCTACACCCCGGTGTTCGTCCGAGGTTCGGGCTACCGCGAGCACCTGGTCGAGCTGTACGTCACCGACTACGACAACAACGGCCCCGACCCGAAGGAAACGGCCCTCACCGTCCCGCCGAAACGCTGGCCGCTGCACGACGACGAGCGGCTGGCGCTGATCATCCTGGGCCAGGAGTACCTGCGTTACGCCGCCGAGCCCCGGCCGCTGGTGTACCGCCGGGCGGTGGCGCAACTGCGGGTACTGGAACCCGAGTTCGGCTGGTCCAAGCGCAAGATCGAGGACCGGGTCGCGGCCGTGCGCCGTCGCCTGCACGAGAGCGGTTCGGTGCGCGCCAAGCTGATGCGCGCCGAGGACGACGACGCCTGCGACGCCACCCTGATGGACAACCTGCTGCGCGAGCTCGTCGACTCCACCACGCTGGTCCCGCCGGACCTCGACGAACTGGACCGCGCCTTCGACGACCTGGAGTCCTGAACCGGTCAGCGGACGAGCATCGTGCGGTAGGCGGCCCGAATGTCCTCATCGGACGACTGGACGTACTGCGGGCCGGGGCCGACGTCGACACCGGCGGGCGTGCGGTAGTTGAGGAACTCCGGGCGGCAGGCCGCGCCGCCGATCTGGAGGCCGAAGTCGGCCAGCTTCCGGCCGGTGCGCACCTCGTACACCCGCACCGGGGTCTCGCGCTTGTGGAACGAGACGGCGACCGGCGCGCCGTAGCCACTGTTCTTGTAGTACGTGCAGGTCTGGGCGACATCGCCGTGTTCGACCTCGCCGGCGCAGATGATCAGCGTCGCGTTCTTCGGGTCGCTGGCCCGCCAGTTCCCCGGCAGGGCCTTGCGCTGCGTGTCCTGCCCGAAGATCATCGCGCGGAAGGTGCCGCGCCCGCGGTAGGGGCGGGCGGCGCCGTAGGGCTTGGGGTTGTCGCAGTAGGCCGGTGTCTCGTCCGCGTAGCTGGTGGTCACCAGCCCCCGGACCTCGGCCAGTTGGATCGCCCAGGTGGCCAGGGTGACGCCGCGGGTGGCCCTCGGCGCGCCAGGGTCGTGGGGGTAGGTGTCGAGGAACTGTTGGTAGGTGGTGCGGGCATTGGCCGCCTCGCCCGCGGCGAGACGGGTGTCCGCGCAGGTCAGCAGGGCGAGCGGGGCGACCTTGGCGGCGACGGTCCGCGCGCTGTCGAGGTCGTCGGACTCGGTCTTCTGCTGGGTGATCCAGTCGGTGACGCCGACGGTGCGGCACGCGTCGTCGGTCGGCAGGCCGGTGAGGAACGCCTCCAGTGCGGCGTCGGTGTCCTGCTGGCGGTTCGGGAAATCCGTGCGGACGGTGGCGAGCACGTCGAAACCGCGTTCCAGGGCCGGCCGGTCGGCGTTGGCGAGGCCGGTCCGCAGGTCGTCGCGGACCTGGTCGAGCAGCAGGTCCTCGTGGTAGCGGCGCGCGCCGCTCCAGCGCGCGGCCGGCAGCAGCGCGTAGCTGGCCATCGTGTCGGCGGCGGCCAGCCGGTCGGTCCTGGCGAGCCCGCGGGCGCGTTGGACGAGCCGGCACGCCTCGGCGCTGTCGAGCAGGTCGTCGGCGACCGGCCCGTCGCCGATCCGCTGCCAGAACCCCACACCGTCCGCGATCGACAGTGTGCGGTCGCAGTCACCGCGCTCGTGGGCGGCGGTCGCGTCATCGGCGCGCCCGTTGAGGTCCAGCCGGACGACCAGGAGGGTGCCGAGCACCGCCACCGCGAGCACGGCGACACCGACCCGCTGCCCGGCCATCGTGCTGGTCGCCCCCCGACGCGCGGCGACCCAGCCGTGGACGATGGTGGCGGCCCACCAGGCGAGCAGCACCCACTGCACCCAGCCGGCGTGCACCACACCGCCCACGACTCCCAACAGGGCGAGGGAGACCAGCGCGCTGAGAACACCGAGCGCCCTCCGGCCGAGCAGCAGGTACCCGACCCCCAACAACGACGCGTTCCCCACGGCGACCGCCAGCGGGTCCCTCGGCGTGGGCGTCACGGACTCGTCGGCGATCGTCGGCAGGTACATCGCGGACATCCTTGGCTCGGGCCAACACTGGTGCACCACAGTGTTGCCCCACAACGCGGGAGGGGTCCCCGCTACGATTCGGCGGGGAGGTTCGGTGGACGAGCTCAGCGACTGTCTCGACCTCGTCGCGGAGACACTCCGCCGTCACCCCGACCAGCGGGAGGGTCAGGCCTATGTCAACGCGGCCAGAATGATGTGGCCGGGCCTGCTCGACGACATTCCCCCGGAATGCGATCCGTTCACCGTTGACCGCCGGCTTCCGGCATTTCTCGACTGGTTGGCACAGGCCCACCCCTGAGTGAAGGAGGTGCGGCGTGCTCAGCGGCGCGGAACTGATGGCGGCGGCGCGGCGGTGGATCGCGCGACGCGGCCAGGTCCGGTCCGAACACGCCCAGACCGACGACCACCAGGCGATGGAGCGGTCCCCAGGTGACCACTGGGAGGCGGAGGTGTTTTCCAGGCCGCCGCTGGTGTCCCTGGAGAGAACACCCGACTTGGTGGCCTTCGACTGGCTGGGGCGTCGTTTCCCCTCGGCCGGCGGGAAGATCGCCTGGGATCGGGTGACCGGGCGGCACCAGCACTGGAGGATCGAGGACGAGAAGCTGCTCGTGGAGCGTGCTTGCGCCGAGATCCGCGAGCGGGTCACACCCGGCTCGACGGTCTAGCACGTGGGCGACGGACTGTCGCCCTACGGAGTGCGGTTCGCCGGGGAGCAGGCCGTGGCGGTGACGGCCGCGCTGCTCGAGGTGCCGGAGCACCACTACTTCCTCGCCGGGGACCGCACCTGGATCGTGGTGGTCGCGTTCGAGGGTGACCTGGACGTTCTCGACCTCGACACCGAGTGAGGTGTCCAGTTCGCGGTGAGCGGACCGCGAACTGGACGGCGGGAAACCCTTACGGCGAGTAGCTCGTGGCGAAACCCGAGCCGGCGTCGGCGACGTAGGTCTTGCCGACCTGAGCCCGGTATCCCTTGGTGTAGTGGGTGTTGCCGCTGCCGTTCTGCGTCTTGTCCGTGGCGATGAGTTTCCACGGCGAGTTCGTGTAGACGCCGAACGAGACGACGCGGTTGTCGTTCGCCCGGCCCCAGACGTAGCTGACGCCTCCGCACGTGCCCCGGCGGAGTTGGACGTACCGGGTGCCGGACGTGTTCTCCGCGACCGTGCGGACGTTGGTGCAGTTCCCCGGGTTGCTGTACCAGTTGGACACTGACGCGGTCGCCGTGCCCGGCATCAGGGTGAGCGTGAGCAGCGCGCCGAGCGACGCCGCGGTGACTCTCAGTTTCGTACGCATGGATGTTCCCCTTTCCGCTTCAAACCTAGGAAAACGCCCGCCCGGCCGGTGTCAGGCGAACGCCGGACAGGTCCGAGGATGCTCGTCGGGGAGGAACTGGGAGCGCTCCGCGCGGGTCAGATCCCGGCCAACGACACGGCAGATCTCCCGGATCGCCCGGTTCTCGTCGGTGGTCCAGAGGATCGTGGTGCTGTCGGCGCTGGCGACGGTCCGGCCGTCGGGGGCGATCGCCACCGCCTCGACCGGTCCTGTGTGGCCGGTCAGGGTCGCCAGCCGCGCCCCGGTGACCGCGTCCCACAGGCCGACGGTGTTCTCGGCGCCGCCGGTCACCAGCAGCCGCCCGTCGGCGCTGAAGGCCAGGCTGTTGAGCGTGTCGTGGTGGGTGAACCGGCGGACCGGCGTCCCGCGCTCGACGTCCCACAGCACCACCGCCCGGCCCGCGGCGACGGTGGCGAGCGTACGGCCGTCGGGGCTGAACGCCAGCTCGCGGGGCAGCCCGGTGTGGGTGAGGGTCGCCAGCCGCGCCCTGGCGCGGAAGTCCCACAGGACCACCTGGTGGGCGTTTCCGTTGCTGGTGGCCAGAACGCGCCCGTCCGGGCTGAACTCCACGGAGTTCAGCGACTCGTCGCCGGGCAGCACGTCGAGCCTGGTGTGCCGGCGCGCGTCCCAGACCGCGACCGTGCCGTCGCTGCTCGCGGTCGCCAGCGTGCGGTCGTCGGGGGTGAACGCCGCGTCGCGCACGGCGTCGGTGTGGCCGGTGAGCGTCGCCCGCACCACCGGTGCGGCGCGGTCGGTGACGTCCAGCAGGTGCACACCGCCGTCGGCCACCCCGGTGGTGCGGCGGGGCGATCCGGTGGCGACGGCCAGCGTCCGGCCGTCGTGGCTGAACGTCAGGGCGTTCACCGGACCAGTGGTCGACCGGACGGTGGCCACCGGGTGCCGGCCGGCGACGTCCCACAGCGCCACCGTCCCGTCGGTGCCGGCGGTCGCGACCGTGCGCCCGTCGCGGCTGAACGCGGTCGCGGTGACGGTGCCGGCGTGCCCGGGCAGCGGGGCGCGGTCGACGTCCCACAGCAGGACGCGGCCCTGCTCCTCCCCGGAGGCCAGCAGCGGCAGCCGGGGGTGGAAGGCCAGGGCGTAGACGTTGTTGGTGTGCCCGGTGAGCCGCGCGCGCACCGCCCGGCTCGGCAGGTCCCACAGGATCACCGTGTCGTCGTGGCCGGCGGAGGCGAGCGTGCGGCCGTCCGGGCTGAACGCCACCGCCCTGGCCGCGTCGGTGTGCCCGGACAGCGTCGCCAGCCGCGCCCCGGTCACCGGATCCCACAGCCCGACGGTGTGGTCGGAGCTCGCGCTGGCCAGCAGCCGGCCGTCGGGGCTGAACGCCAGACCGTCCACGGCCGCCGCGTGGCCGGTCAGGGTGGCCAGCGCGCGCCCGGTCGCGGTGTCCCACAGGCGGATCGTCCGGTCGGCACCAGCGGTGGCGACCCGTTGCCCGTCGGGGCTGAACACCACGGCCTGCACGACGCCGCGGTGCCCGGTCAGCCGGTGCGCCGCGACCCCGGCGGCGCGGTCCCACAGGACGGCCGTCCGGTCGTTGCCGGCGGTGGCGACCAGCCGCCCGTCGGGGCTGAACCGGACGTCGCGGATCCGGTCGGTGTGCCCGGACAACGCGGCCACCCGCTCACCGGTGCCGGCGTCCCAGAGCACCAGATCGGCGTCGTCGCCGCCGGTGGCCAGCGTGTGGCCGTCGGGGCTGTAGGCCACCGCGCGCAGCCAGGTCCGGTGCGCGGTCAGTGTGGCCAGCCGCGCGCGGCGCCGGGTGTCCCACACGACGAGCCGGCCGTCCTTGCCGACGCTGGCCAGCCGCGCCCCGTCCCGGCGGAAGGCGACGTCGGAGACCGCGTTGCCATGACCGGACAGTTCGCCCTGGTAGACCTGGTAGGACGCCAGGCTCAGCAGCGCGCCGCGCGCTTCGGGGGTCGACGCGGTGCGGTAGGCGGCGACCCCGAGCAGCATCGCCGTGCCCGGCGCGGTGTCCCGCAGCGCCAGCGCTTCGGCGGCGAGCTGGCGGGAGATCGCGGTCTGCCGGGTCGCGACCGCCTCGGTGTGCTGGGCCAGCGTGACCCCGGCCAGCGCCGTGACCACCAGCAACGCCGTCGCGAGCCCCGCCGCCAGCCACCGCAGCCGGCGCCGCCGCCGGGCCTCGGCGCTGCTCGCGGTCCGCTCGGCGTCGACGCTGGCCGCGACGAAGGCACGCTCGGCGGCGTTGAGCTCCTCGCCCCGGTGGCCGGTGACCCATTCGCGGACCATCGCCAGCCGGGTGCCCCGGTACAGGGCGCCGGGGTCGCGGTGCACCTCCTCCCAGGCACGGGTGGCCTCGCCCAGGTTCCGGTGCACCCGCAGCCACTGGTGGTCCTGGCGGATCCAGCCGGCCAGCCGGGGCCACGCGGTGATGAGCGCCTCGTGGGCCAGGTCCACGGCGTCGCCGTCGAGGGTGACCAGCCGCGCCTCGGCCAGCCGCTCCACCACCGTTCCGGTGTCGTCGCCGGTGTCCTCGCTGGTGTCGTCGCTGCCGCTGAACTCGGCGCGGCGGGCCGGGCGGCGGGTCGCCTGGGCGTCCTCGGTGGGCACGACGACCAGCCGCAGCAGCACCCGCCGGGCGGTGGTCGCCTGCCCGGGCGACAGCGCGGCGTACACCTGTTCGGCGGTGCGGGCGAGTGCGCCGTGCACGCCGCCGGCGGCCTCGTAGCCCGCCACGGTCAGCGTCCGGCCCCTGCGCCGGCGCCACGTTTCCAGCAGCACGTGCGACACCATCGGCAGGCCACCGGGCTCGTCGAGCACCTCGTCGACCAGCCGGGTGGTCAGCGCGCGCTGGACGACCAGCCCGGCGGCCGTCGCCGGCGCGACGATGGCCTCCCGCAGCTCGTCGGCGGTCATCGGCCCGACCAGCACCTGGGCCGTGCACAGGGCGTCGGCGAGCGCGGGGTGTTCGGCGCAGCGGCCGTAGAAGTCGGCCCGCAACGCGACGATGACCCGCGCCCGACTCCCCATCAACGCGGCGATCACCCGCGCGCGCTCCCGGGCGTCGCACAGCGTGAACAGCTCCTCGAACTGGTCGACCACCAGCACCGTGCCCTCACCGGGGTCGGTCAGCGTGCCCGGGGTGCACAGCGCGACGGCCGTCGCGGGGTCACGTTCCCGCAGCCGGGGCAGCACCCCGGCGCGCAGCAGCGAGGACTTCCCGGCGCCCGACGCCCCGACCACGGCGACGAACCGGTGCCGGGCGGTCAGCGCCAGGATTTCGGCGATCAGCCTGTCGCGGCCGAAGAACCGGTCCCGGTCGGTCTCCTCGAACGTCGCCAGCCCGAGGTACGGGGAGGTGGCGAGCGCGGCGACGTCGGCGCTGGCCTGCCGCCAGCGTCGTTCCCACTCGTCGGGGTCGCCGCCGCAGGCCGTGACGTAGGCCAGGGTCACCGGCAGCGTCGGCAGCCGCGCCCCGGCGGCGGCCTGGGACAACACGACCGCCGAGTACCCCGCCTGACGGGCCATGGCGCGGTAGGTGATCCCGTTGGCCGAGCGGCGCAACAGCCGCAGTTCGTGCGCGAACCGCTGCACCGGTCCCGCGTCGGGGTCCAACGATCCCTCAGTGCGCCCCATCCCTGCATTGAAGCAGTTGTTGGGTAGCTCGAACGGTGGCTGCCTATCAATGTGACCGCTGGTTACCGTGCTGGTCGCACCGCTGAGCGAGGGAGAGAATGTGACTGACAAGGGACGACGCGCGCTGGCGGCGGTACTGGCCGGCCTGCTCGCCATGTCGCTGACCGGCGGGCCCGCCCGGGCCGACGACGACGTCTCGGCGGCGGCGGTGACCGGGCCGCCGGTGATCAACGCGCCGGTGTTCAACGATCCCACGGTCGCGTCGGGGACCGCCGAGCCCAGCGAGCGCCAGGCGGCCGTGATGAACCAGCTGATCCGGCTCATCCAGGCCACCCCGGCCGGCGCGGAAATCAACTTCGTGATGTTCGCGTTCGTGCCGGGAGTCCGGTCCACCGAGGTGGCTGACCAGTTGGTCGCGGCGCACCAGCGCGGCGTTGCGGTCAAGGTGATCCTCGACTACCTGGAGGACGGTTCCGGGGACCCGATCCACGCCCAGCTCAGCGCCGGGCTGGGGACGGTGGAGACCGCCGGGTCGTGGGCCGTGCGCTGCCCGGCGAACCGGGGCTGCATCGCGCGGAACTACATGCACAGCAAGTTCGCCGTGTTCTCCAGTGTCGTGGTCAACGGCGTCACGCACAGCAACGTGGTCTTCCAGACCTCGTCGAACCTGTCCGACTGGTACCTGTACAACTCGTTCAACGACTCCTACACCGTCAGCGACGCCGCGATCTACACCGGCTTCCGGACCTATTTCCGGGACCTGCAGGCGGGCCGCAAGACGGCGGTCAACCCCGGCTACTTCTGGAGCACGCCGACCGGCTCGAAGTACCGGGCCACCTACCAGCCCCGGGCCACCAGCACCGGTGACCACATCGTGAACATCCTGCGGCTCATCGAATGCTCCTATGTGGACACCGATGGCGTGCGGCGACAGACCGATGTTCGGATAGCGCTGACCATCTTCAACAAGAACCGCCTGCAGATCGCCAAGGAACTGCTCAGGCTGCGCGGCGAGAACTGCTGGATCGACATCGTGCACTACGAGGACTCCGCCAACGACCCCGTCAAGTCCGTCGACGCCGACGTCCGCAAGGTCCTGGCGACCCAGGCCAGCAACGGGAAGTACATGCAGGTGACCCCGTGCCGGGTGCCGGTCGACGGCCGCGCGGTCACCATCCACACCAAGGTCATGATGACCGACGGCTTCTACGACGACGACATCGAGCCGCGCGTCTACACCGGCAGCGCGAACTTCTCCCACCTGGAGAACTCCGACGACTCGTTCCTGCGGATCATGGGTCGGGACGTGCACGACCAGTACCTGGCGTGGTTCTACGACCTGCGTTCCTTCTGCCAACAGAGTTAGCTGCCCCGGGGGCTGGTGCGCGGCCGCATGCCAACGCGGCCGCGCACCCCGTTTCGACCATCGCGCGACACGACCGCCGCACCAAGGCGGGACTTCCGTTCGCGATCGATGTTGTCCACAGACACCAGACCAAAACCGAAAACCTCCCTTTTCCCGACTAGGCTGGAAATCGGGGGGATCCCCGACGCCGGGGGTTTGGACAGCGATCGCGTTGAGGCCAGGTCGCCGTGGCGATGCCGCGGAGCGGTGGTGTTGAGGGCGGGTTGCCGCGGCATTGTGGGGACTGGCCGCGCTGGGCCGGGGTGTGGCGGTGTTGTTGGGAGTGGTCGTGTTGTGGAGTAGTGGCGTTGGGGTTGTGGTGACGTGGAGGGGCAGCGTGGTTGGGGTCAGGCCACGGCGACGAGGTCGGGAGCGGTGGCCGTGAGGCCGGGCGATGGGGAATCGTGGCGTCGGGTAGCGGCGGTGCTGTCGGGCAGCAAGGGAGAAGCGGCGCCGGTCGCAGTAGTTGGTGTCTCCAAGGGCCGCCGGTCGACTCGACGCGGCGGGCGGGCGACCCCACGACCACCGGCCCCGGTCGCCGTGCGTCACCGGCTCTGACCCACCTGTAACTCCACAGTGGAGGGATCACCCGAGGGTGAGGATCGCGTAAAGGTGACCCCCGCCGGTATCAAGGTTCCGTCATGGTGGCGGACGTTGTCCCTGCTCCGGGCCCACACTCACCCCGTACGGCCGCCATCGGAGCGGCCCTGATGTGAGGAGCCTGGGCCGATGGCCGATCTGGCCTTCGCCGCTCTGCTGGTGGCCAGCTTTCTCCTGCTCGCGTTGACGTTACGGGGGTTGGAGAAGCTGTGAGTGGCACCGGTGTTCTGGCAAACGTGGTCGGTGGCGTGCTCGCGCTGCTGCTGATCGTCTACCTGTTCGTGGCCCTGACCAGGCCGGAGAAGTTCTGATGGCCGGCCTGCTCCAGGTCGGGGTGCTGCTGGCGGCGTTGGCCGCCGTCCACAAGCCGCTCGGCGACTACATGGCCCGGGTGTTCACCAGCACCCGGCACCTGGCCGTCGAACGGGTCGTCTACCGGGCCGTGCGGGTCGACCCCGACCGCGAACAGCACTGGAAGACCTACGCGGCCGGCGTGCTCGGGTTCTCGTTCGTCTCGATCGTGTTGCTGTATCTGATACAGCGGTTGCAGTCCGTGCTGCCGTTCGACTTCGGGCGGGGCCCGGTCGAGCCGGGGATCGCGTTCAACACGGCGATCAGTTTCGTGGCCAACACGAACTGGCAGTCCTACGTGCCGGAAACGGTGATGGGACACACCGTGCAGATGCTCGGCCTGACCGTGCAGAACTTCCTGTCCGCCGCCGTCGGGCTGTCCGTGGCCATGGCCCTCGTGCGCGGGTTCGTCCGGTCGAGGACCGACCGGCTCGGCAACTTCTGGGTCGACCTCACCCGCGGCACCGTCCGCATCCTGCTGCCGATGGCCTTCCTGTTCGCCGTCGTGCTGGTCGGGCTGGGCGTGGTGCAGAGTCTGCGGTCCGGTGTGGACATCACCTCCGTCGACGGGCGGAGCAACCACATCGCGCTCGCCCCGGCCGCCAGCCAGGAAGTGATCAAGGAACTGGGCACCAACGGCGGCGGCATCTTCAACGCCAACTCCGCGCACCCGTTCGAGAACCCCAACGGCTGGACCAACCTGATCGAGATCTTCCTGCTGCTGGTCATCCCGGTCTCGCTGACTCGCACGTTCGGGACCCTGGTCGGCAACCGCCGGCAGGGCTACGCGCTGCTGTCGGTGATGACCGTGCTGTGGGGCGCCATGCTCGCCGTCATCTGGTGGGCCGAGGCTCACCCGAACGGGCCGGCGGCACTGCTGGCCGGCGCCGGCACCGAGGGCAAGGAGGTCCGGTTCGGGATCGCCGGCTCGGCGCTGTTCGCGAACTCCACCACCGGCACCTCGACCGGCGCGGTGAACTCGATGCACGACAGCTACTCCGGCCTCGGCGGGGGCGGCACGATGCTGAACATGCTGTTCGGCGAGATGACGCCCGGCGGCGTCGGAACCGGCCTGTACAGCATGCTGGTGATGGCGATCATCGCCATGTTCCTCGCCGGTCTGATGGTCGGCCGCACCCCCGAGTACCTCGGCAAGAAGCTCGGGCGCCGCGAGGTCACCGCCGCCGCCGTCACCATCCTGGCGATGCCGACCGTGCTGCTGCTCGGCGCCGGGATCGCGATCCTGCTCCCCGGAACCTCGGGCTATCTGGCCAACTCCGGGCCGCACGGCTGGTCGGAGGTGCTCTACGCCTACACCTCCGCGTCCAACAACAACGGGTCCGCGTTCGCCGGCATCACCGTCACCAGCCCGTGGTTCCAGTCCTCGCTGGGGCTGTGCATGCTGTTCGGCCGGTTGATCCCGATCCTGGCGGTGCTGTGTCTGGCCGGCTCGCTCGCCGCGCAGAAGAAGGTCCCCTCGACCTCCGGCACGTTGCCGACCACGGGAGCACTGTTCCCCACCCTGTTGACCGGCACCGTGGTGCTGGTCGCCGCGTTGACGTTCATCCCGGCGCTCGCGCTGGGACCCATCGCAGAGGCACTCGCATGACCACCACGACAGACCGGCCCGCCCCCCAGCACACCGCCGAACGGACCGGGCGGATCGGCGCGGGGGTGTTCAACCCGCGTCAGCTGCTCACCTCGCTGCCCGACGCGCTGCGCAAGCTCCACCCGCGCCACCAGGTCCGCAACCCGGTCATGTTCGTGGTGTGGGTCGGCTCGGTGCTCTCCACCGTGTTCGCGATCGGCGACCCCGACGTGTTCACCATCGCGGTGGCGCTGTGGCTCTGGTTCACCGTGCTGTTCGCCAACCTCGCCGAGGCCGTCGCCGAGGGCCGGGGCAAGGCGCAGGCGGAAACCCTGCGTCGCGGCAAGAAGGAGACCGTCGCCCGGCGGCTGGCGCCCGACGGCACCGAGGAAACGGTACCCGGGGTGTCGTTGCGCATCGGTGACCTCGTGGTGGTCGAAGCGGGACAGGTGATCCCCGGCGACGGCGAGATCGTCGAGGGCATCGCGACGGTCGACGAGTCGGCGATCACCGGGGAGTCCGCGCCGGTGATCCGCGAGTCCGGCGGCGACTTCTCCTCGGTCACCGGCGGCACCACCGTGCTGTCGGACCGGATCGTCGTGCGGATCTCCACCAAACCCGGTGAGTCCTTCGTGGACCGAATGATCGCGCTGGTGGAAGGCGCGCGGCGGCAGAAGACACCGAACGAGATCGCGTTGACGATCCTGCTGTCCACGCTGACGATCATCTTCCTGCTGGCGGTGCTCACCCTCCAACCCATCGCCCGCCACTCCGGCAGCGTCCAGTCGGTGATCGTGCTGACCGCGCTGCTGGTGTGCCTGATCCCGACCACGATCGGGGCGCTGCTCTCGGCGATCGGCATCGCCGGCATGGACCGGTTGGTGCAGCGCAACGTGCTCGCGACCTCCGGGCGCGCGGTCGAGGCCGCCGGCGACGTGTCGACCCTGCTGCTGGACAAGACCGGCACCATCACCTTCGGCAACCGCCGGGCCACCGAGCTGATCCCCGTCGGAACGTCCACAGCGGACGATCTGGCGGCGGCGGCCCGGCTGTCCAGCCTCGCCGACGGCACCCCCGAGGGCCGTAGCATCGTCGAGCTGTGTGCGCGACGCCACGGCCTGCCCGCCGAGGCCACCGAGGCCGAGTCCGCCGGCGAGTTCGTGCCGTTCACCGCCCAGACCAGGATGAGCGGCATCGACCTGGACGGGCGGCTGGTGCGCAAGGGCGCCGCGAGCGCGGTCCGGGCGTGGGTGACCGACCAGGGCGGCGAGTCCGCCGACGAGGTCCGCGCGGTCGTCGACCGGGTCAGCGCCGAGGGCGCGACGCCGCTGGTGGTCGCCGAGGTGGTGGCCGGCACCCCCGTGGTGCACGGCGTGGTCCGGCTCTCCGACGTGGTCAAACCACGGATGCGTGACCGGTTCGCCGAACTGCGGTCCATGGGCATCCGCACGGTCATGATCACCGGCGACAACCCGTTGACCGCCAGGGCGATCGCCGACGAGTCCGGTGTGGACGACTTCCTCGCGGAGGCCACACCGGAGGACAAGATGGCGCTCATCCGCCGCGAGCAGGAAGGTGGCTGGCTGGTCGCGATGACCGGCGACGGCACCAACGACGCCCCGGCGCTGGCCCAGTCCGACGTCGGGGTCGCGATGAACTCGGGCACCATGGCGGCCAAGGAGGCCGGCAACATGGTCGACCTCGACTCGGACCCGACGAAGCTGATCGAGATCGTCGAGATCGGCAAACAGCTGCTGATCACCCGGGGCGCGCTGACCACGTTCAGCGTCGCCAACGACCTGGCGAAGTACTTCGCGATCCTGCCGGCCATGTTCGCCGGGATCTTCCCGCAGCTGGACAAGCTGAACATCATGAACCTGGCGACACCGCAGTCGGCGATCCTCTCGGCGGTGATCTTCAACGCGCTGGTCATCATCGGGCTGATCCCGCTGGCGCTGCGCGGGGTGCGCTACCGCCCGTCGACCGCGAACGCGTTGCTGCGGCGCAACCTGGTCGTTTACGGCCTCGGCGGCATCCTCACCCCGTTCGTCGGCATCTGGCTGATCGACCTGCTGGTCCGTCTCATTCCCGGAATCGGATAACCATGAACGCACTCCTGAAACAAAGCCTCGCCGGCCTGCGGATCCTGCTGGTGCTCACCGTGCTGACCGGTGTCCTCTACCCCCTCGGGGTGTGGGCGGTCAGCCGGCTGCCCGGTCTGCAGGCCAACGCCGAGGGCTCGGTGGTCGAGGTCGACGGCCGGGCCGTCGGCTCGGACCTCATCGGCATCGACCCGGTGGCCGAGGACCCCGCCCGCGACCCGTGGTTCCACACCCGGCCCTCCGCCGTGGCACTGGACCTCGACGGCGACGGCTCGGCCGACAACCTCGGCCCGGCCGACGGGTCGATCTCGATGGGCTCCAACAAGGGCGCGTTCGACGAGGACCTGGTCGCGGCCGTCGAGGACCGCCGCGCCACCATCGCCGACCGCGAGGACGTGGAACCGTCCCAGGTCCCGCCGGACGCGGTCACCGCGTCCGCGTCCGGCCTGGACCCGCACATCAGCCCGGCCTACGCCGAGTTGCAGGTGCCACGGGTCGCCCGGGTGACCGGCCTGTCCGAGGACCGGGTCCGGGCACTGGTCGAGGAGAACACCGACGGCCGTGGCCTCGGTGTCCTCGGTGAGCCGGGCGTGAACGTCCTGAAGCTCAACCTGGCGGTCACCGCCGCCGGGTGAGGACCGATCGACCCGCCGGGCGCGGGTCGGGGCGACCGTGGGAGAACCGCGGCCGCGCCCGGCCCGCGCCCGACGCGTAGGGATCCCGACAAGGTCGCGGTGCCGGGCGTCAATTCCGGGTAGGGATGGCGGAAATCGGGTGGTGGCAGTGCTTTCCTCGAACCAGGAACGTCTCGTCGAGGAGGAAACCGTGACGTTGTCGGAAACACTGCCCAGTGTCGCAGCGGCCAGGGACGAACGCGTGACCCCGGGACTGTGGCCCGCCGCTCGACCTCGGCGGCGGGTTCGCCGCGCCCTACCGGCCGGGCGACGCGGAGTTCGACCTCGCCGGGCTGGCCACCCGGGTGCGGGTGGCGCTGGGCCGTCCCGCGACCGCCGATCGTCGGCGTTCGGGCCGGCGCGACGTCGCTGCTGGTCCGCCGGGAGACCGAGGACGACCTGCTGCGCCGCGACCTGGCCCCCGGGTACTGAGACACGCCCCATGTTGTGGGGGTGTTTGCGGGGGTTGGCACAACATGTAGTGTCATGCGCGCTGGTGGTTCGTGACGGCCGGTTCGGTCGGCGCGAGGCAAGAGGGAACCCGGTGTGAATCCGGGACTGGCCCGCAGCGGTAAGTGGGAACGACAGCCGTCATCAAGCACTGGGCACGGTGTGCCTGGGAAGCGACGGCCAGTAGGTCTGCCGAGTCCGGCAGGTGCCCGCGAGTCCGAAGACCTGCCACCAGCCCGCGCCCTCGGGTGCGGTGACGTCCGGCCGCGACGGGTGGCCGGGCGTGGTACGAGCTCGCGAGGAGAGAGTCGTGTCGCCCATTGTGGCCACTGTAGACAGTCATGCGCCGACCGGGACGGCCCTGCGTGTCGTCCGCCGTGACGGCACCGTGTCGCCGTTCGATCTGGACAAGATCTCGGTGGCGTTGAGCAAGGCGTTCCTGGCGGTGGAGGGGGCCGGCGCCGCCACGTCCGCGCGCCGCCACCACGTCGTCGGCGAGCTGACCGCCCAGGTGGAGTCGTCGCTGCGCCGCCACGCGCGGGCCGACGTCGTGCACATCGAGCACGTCCAGGACCTGGTGGAACTGGCCCTGATGCGCGGCGGGCACCACAAGGTCGCCCGCGCGTACGTGCTGTACCGCGAGGAACGCGCCCGCGCACGAGCCGTACCGGCCGAACAACCGGCCGAACCCGGCTGGACCAGGGTCGAGCGGCTGGTCGCCGACGCGGTCGAGGGCGTCGCGGACGTCTCGGCCGAGCGGGTGCTCGCCGAGGCGCGGCGCAACGTGTACCCCGGGATCACCGACGAGGAGCTGGCGACCGCGCTGGTCATGTCGGCGCGCACGCTCGTCGAGCAGGAGCCGAACTACTCGACGGTGACCGCGCGGCTGCTGCTGGACAAGCTGCGCGGCGAGGCCCTGAGCCACCTGTCCGCCGGCCACCACCAGGCCCGCCGGTCCGAACTGGACTATCCCCGCTACTTCCGCGACTACCTGCGCCGGGCCATCGACCTGGAGCTGGTCGACCCCGAGCTGGCGACGTTCGACCTGGACCGGGTCACCTCGGCGATCCGCCCCGAGCGGGACCTGGACTTCGGCTTCCTCGGGTTGCAGACCCTCTACGACCGCTACTTCCTGCACGAGCACGGCACCCGCTTCGAACTGCCGCAGGCGTTCTTCCTGCGGGTCGCCATGGGCCTCGCGCTCCGCGAGGACGACCGGGAGGCCCGCGCCGCCCAGTTCTACGAGCTGCTGTCCACGTTCGACTTCATGGCCTCCACCCCGACGCTGTTCAACTCGGGCACCACCCGCGCCCAGCTCTCGTCGTGCTTCCTGACCACGGTGGCCGACAGCCTCGACGCGATCTTCCAGTCGTACCGGAACAACGCGCTGCTGGCGAAGTACTCCGGCGGCCTGGGCAACGACTGGACGCCGGTACGTGGCCTCGGCGCGCACATCAAGGGGACCAACGGCCGGTCACAGGGCGTCGTGCCGTTCCTCAAGATCGCCAACGACACCGCGGTCGCGGTCAACCAGGGCGGCAAACGCAAGGGCGCCGCGTGCGCCTACCTGGAGACCTGGCACATCGACGTCGAGCAGTTCCTCGACCTGCGCAGGAACACCGGCGACGACCGGCGCCGCACGCACGACATGAACACCGCGAACTGGGTGCCGGACGAGTTCCTGCGCCGGGTCGAGGCCGACGCCGACTGGACGTTGTTCTCCCCGGACGAGGTCCCCGACCTGCACGACCTCTACGGCGCGGACTTCGCCCGGGCCTACCGCGACCACGAGGCCGCCGCCGCGCGGGGCGAGATCGCCGTGTTCCGCACGGTGCGCGCGGTGGACCTGTGGCGGCGGATGCTCACCATGCTGTTCGAGACCGGCCACCCGTGGATCACCTTCAAGGATCCGTGCAACCTGCGGTCCCCGCAACAGCACGTCGGCGTGGTGCACTCGTCGAACCTGTGCACCGAGATCACCCTGAACACCAGCGCGGACGAGGTCGCGGTGTGCAACCTCGGGTCGGTCAACCTCGCCCGGCACGTCACCGAGGACGGCCTGGACACCGCCCGGCTCGAACGCACCGTGCGTACCGCCGTGCGGATGCTGGACAACGTGATCGACATCAACTTCTACACGATCCCACAGACGCGGCGGTCGAACCTGCGCCACCGCCCGGTCGGGCTCGGGCTGATGGGCTACCAGGACGCGCTGTTCACCCTCGGTATCCCGATGGCCTCGGACGCGGCGGTCGAGTTCGCCGACCGGAGCATGGAACACCTGAGCCACCACGCGATCGCCGCGTCGGTCGACCTCGCGGCCGAGCGTGGGGCCTACGAGTCGTTCCCCGGATCCCTGTGGAGCAAGGGAATACTGCCGATCGACTCGCTGGGCCTGCTCGCCGAGGCCCGCGCCGGCGACGCCCTGGACGTCGACCTGTCGTCCACACTGGACTGGGCGGCGTTGCGTGAGCGGGTGCGGACCACCGGGATGCGCAACTCGAACGTGCTGGCGATCGCGCCGACCGCGACGATCTCCAACATCTGCGGGGTCGGCCAGTCGATCGAGCCGCTGTTCCAGAACCTGTACGTCAAGTCCAACATGTCCGGTGACTTCACCGTGACCAACCAGCACCTGGTCCGGCACCTGAAGGAGCGGGGCCTGTGGGACGAGGTCATGGTCGCCGACCTGAAGTACTTCGACGGCAGCCTGACCGAGATCGACCGCGTCCCCGATGACCTGAAGAGGCTGTTCGCCACCGCCTTCGAGATCGACAGCCACTGGCTGGTCGACGCCGCGTCCCGCCGGCAGAAGTGGATCGACCAGGCGCAGTCGCTCAACCTCTACGTCGCCGAGCCAAGCGGCCGCGTGCTCGACGAGCTGTACCGCCACGCCTGGCACCGGGGCCTGAAGACGACGTACTACCTGCGTGCCAAGGCGGCCACCCAGGTGGAGAAGAGCACCCTGCGCGGCACCGACGGCAGGCTCAACGCCGTGCCGGTCGCCGAACCCGCGGCCTGCCGCGTCGAGGACCCCGACTGCGAAGCCTGCCAGTGAACCCCTTGCCTTCCAGGAGAACCAGAATGACCACCGTTTCCGACGGCTCCGGCCTCGGCGCCATCGACAGTGGCGCCGACCGGGTCAGCGTCGACGACAAGTCCATGATCAACGCCCGCGCCGACGTCAACCAGCTGCTGCCGCTGAAGTACCACTGGGCGTGGGACAAGTACCTCGCCGGCTGCGCGAACCACTGGATGCCCACCGAGGTCGCGATGCAGGCCGACGTCGCCCTGTGGCACTCGGCGGACGGCCTGACCGACGACGAGCGCCTGATGATCAGGCGCAACCTCGGCTTCTTCGCGACGGCGGAGTCGCTGGTGGCCAACAACCTGGTGCTGGCGGTCTACCGGCAGATCACCAACCCGGAGTGCCGCCAGTACCTGCTGCGCCAGGCGTTCGAGGAGGCCGTGCACACGCACACCTTCCAGTACATCTGCGAGAGCCTCGGCCTGGTCGAGGGCGAGCTGTTCAACATGTACCGCGAGGTGCCCTCGATCACCGAGAAGGACGCCTGGGCGCTGCGCTACACCCGCAACCTGGAGAACCCGGACTTCGCCACCGGCACCACCGAGACCGACCAGGACTTCCTCCGTGACCTCGTCGCGTTCTACGTGATCTTCGAAGGCATGTGGTTCTACACGGGGTTCGCGCAGATCCTGTCGCTGGGCCGGCGCAACAAGATGGTCGGCATCGCCGAGCAGTTCCAGTACATCCTGCGCGACGAGTCGATCCACCTGAACTTCGGCATCGACTGCATCAACCAGATCAAGATCGAGAACCCGCACCTGTGGACGCCGGGGTTCCAGGCCGAGGTAGCCACGATGCTCACCGAGGCGTGCGCACTGGAGGTCGCCTACGCCCACGACACCATGCCGCGCGGCATGCTCGGCCTGTCCGCGGCCCTGTGTGAGCAGTACCTGCGGTTCATCACCGACCGCCGCGCCCAGCAGATCGGCCTCGACCCGATCTTCGGCGAGGACGAGAACCCGTTCCCGTGGCTGTCGGAGGCCGTCGACCTGCGCAAGGAGAAGAACTTCTTCGAGACCAGGGTCACCGAGTACCAGTCCGGCGGCTCCCTCGCCTGGGACTGAACAGACCCACTGTGGTTACGCTGTGCGCATGGCGTTCGAGCGTAAGTACAGCGACGAGGTGCGGGACGCCGCTGTGCGCCGGGTGGTCGAGCGCCGGCAGGCGGAGCCGGGCAACCGGTCGATCCTGCGGGAGGTCGCCGAGGAGTTCGAGGTCGGGGAGCAGTCCCTGCGGATCTGGGTGAAGCGGCTCGACGACGGGATGTTCAGCGCCGGCAAGGTCGCGGCGTTGCGCCAGGCGCCGAGGGAGCGGCTGCTGGCGCGCATCGCCGAACTGGAGGCCGAACTGGCCGGCGCGCACGAGCGGATCGCTGTCATGGGGGAGGAGATCGAGGTGCTGAAGAAGGCCTCGGCGATCTTCGCGGCGGAGCTGGCCAAGCGCTGAGCTGTCCAGATGGCGGACGCGCTGTTCGCGCGAACGTCCTCGGCGCACACTGGGACCCGCCGTCCCAGCCTGTTGGAGTGCAGATGACCGGATACAGCGGATACGACAGCGGATACGACTACGTCAGCGCCATCACCGGGTGCACCACCGAGGTCCGTGGCCGGTTCGCCGTGCGGGGCCCGGCCTTCGAACTGCTCGCCGACGGGTCGGTCGCCTCCGGCGGGCCCGGCCGGGCGCCGGGGCCGCTGGACCTGCTCGTCTCCGCGCTGGTGGTCAACCTGCTCAACGTGCTGCGCGCCGGCGGCGACCCGGGGACCGGCGACCAGCCCGACGGTCAGCACGATCGCGTCGTCCAGGTGCGGGCCCGCACCTCCCGCTACCCGGCCAACCGGCTCAAGGTCGGCCGGCTGCTGGTCGAGGTGGTGGTCGACGGACTGTCCGAGCAGGACTCCGACGCACTGCTGGAGCGGTACCGGGCCGGGTGCCGGGTCCTGCCGGCCGTGTCGACCGTGCTGGACGTGGACATCCGCGCGGTCGCCCCCGCCGGGGTCGCCGCCTGATCACACCGCCAGCAGCGCCCGGGTGTAGTCCTGGCCCGGACGCAGGATCACCTCCTCGACCGGGCCCTGTTCGAGGATCCGCCCGGCGCGCATCACCGCGACCCGGTCGGCGACCTCGGCGACCACCGCGAGGTCGTGGGTCACCAGGAAGTACGTGAGGCCCAGCTCACGCTGGAGCTCGACCAGCAGCCCCAGAACGGCGGCCTGGATGGTGGCGTCCAACGCGGACACCGGCTCGTCGAGCACCAGCAGCTTCGGCGCCAGCGCCAGCGCCCGGGCGATCGCCACCCGCTGCCGCTGCCCGCCGGACAGCTCGGCCGGTTTCCGGTCCACGAAGGACCGTGGCAGCCGGACCAGGTCGAGCAGGTCGGCCACCCTGGCCGCGCGCTCGGCGCGGGTGCCGATCCGGTAGGCCTCCAGCGGCTCGCCGACGATGCCGCGCAGCGACAGCCGGGGGTTGAGCGACTCGAACGGGCTCTGGTAGACGATCTGCGCCTGCCGGCGCAACGCCCGCAGCCCCCGGCGGCGCAGCGTCGGCACATCCAGGCCGAGCACCCGCACCCCGCCCCGGTCCGGCCGCTCCAGGCCGAGCACCAGCCGGCTGGTGGTGGTCTTGCCCGACCCGGACTCGCCGACCAGCGCGAAGGTCGTGCCGCGCGGCACACTCAGCGTCACGTCGTCCACGGCCAGCGTCGCGCGCCGCGCCGTCCCGAACCGCTTGGACACCCCGGTCAGCTCGATCACCGGCTCCCCGGCGTCACCCGCCGGGGACTCGCGGCGTCGGTAGGTCTCGGCGACCGAGCGCACCCGACCGGCGGCGATCCGGGGGGAGCTGGCCAGCAGTGACCTGGTGTAGGCGTGCCGGGGGTCGGCGAACACCTCGGCGATCGGGCCGGACTCGACCACCTCTCCCCGGTCGAGCACCACGACCTGGTCGGCGTTGCGGCGGGCGAGGGCGAGGTCGTGGGTGATCAGCACGACCGTGGTGTCGTGCCGGGCGCGGGCGGTGTGGATCGCGCGCAGCACCTCCTGGCCGACCAGCACGTCCAGCGCGCTGGTCGGCTCGTCGGCGATGACCAGCTCCGGGCGCTGGGAGAACGCCATGGTCACCAGGACCCGCTGGCGCATGCCGCCGGAGAGCTGGTGCGGGTAGGCGGCCAGCACCGTGTCCGGGTCGGCGAAGCCGACGTCGCGCAGGTCCGCGCGCAGTCGCTCGTCGACCAGCGCGGCCGTCAGCGGCGAGCCGGCCAGGGCGAACGCCTCCCGCAGCTGCGCGCCGACGGTCTTGGTCGGGTTGAGCGAGGCGATCGGGTCCTGCGGCACGAACCCGATGTGCCGGCCGCGCAGCGCGCGGAACGCCTTGTCCCCGCGCCCACCCAGGTCCTCACCGGACAGTTCGATCCGGCCGGCCAGCACGCGGCCGGCCGGGGGCAGCAGCCGCACGACGGCGTGCGCGAGCGTGCTCTTGCCGGAGCCGGACTCGCCGATCACGGCGGTCACCTGACCGGCGGGGACGTCCAGCGACACCGACGAGAGCGCGGGAGCGCGGTGGCCGTAGGCGACGGTCAGGCCGTCGATCCGCACGAGCGGGGTCATGAGTGGTCCTCCTGCGACAGGTAGGCGATCCGGCTGAGCAGCACGACCACCGCGGTCAGCGCCAGGCCGGGGATGATGGCGACCCACCAGGCGTGCGCCAGGTACTTCTGGCCGCCGGCGATCAGCACGCCCCACTCCGCCGACGGTGGCGCCTCACCGAACCCGAGGTAGCTCAGCGACCCGATCGCCAGCATCGCCAGGCCGAAGTGCAGCGCGGTGTAGGACAGCACCGGGTGGTACACGCTGGGCACGACGTGCCGCACGACCACCCGCAGCGGCCCGGCGCCGCAGGTGCGGGCCGCCTCGACATAGGTCAGGGTGCCGGCGCGGATCACGCAGCCGCGGATCAGCCGGGCGAACCCGGTCGCCTCCCCGATGCCGATGGCCACGGCCGCGACGAACGCGCCGCGCCCGTAGGTGGTGATCACCGCGAGCGCCAGCAGCACCCCGGGGATCGCCATGACCGCCTCGGTGAGCACGCCGAGCACCCGGTCGACCGGCCCGCCGGGCGCCAGCCCGGACAGCACGCCGACCACCGCGCCGCCGACCAGCGCCACGGCCACCGCGAGCAGCGCGGAGAACAGCGAGACCCGCAGCCCGTGCACCACCCGGGAGTACAGGTCGCGGCCGATCTCGTCGGTGCCGAACCAGAACTCGCCGTCGGGTGCGGTGAACGGCAGCCCGTCCAGCTCGTAGGGGTCGTGCCAGGTCACCAGACCGGGGACAGCCGCGACCAGCACCAGCAACGCGAGCAGTACCAGGTGGACGTGCAGCTCACGGATCCGGCGCCGTCGGCGCGGGGCCGGCGTCCCGACCACCGGCGGGGCGACGGCGAGGGTCTGCTCGACGGTGTCAGTCATGGCCGACCTCCACGTTCCGGCGGCGCAGTCGGGGATCCAGCAGCAGGTAGCCGACGTCGACCAGGGCGTTGACCACGACGTACACCCCGGCCAGCACCACGACCAGGCCGAGCACCACGGTCAGGTCCACTGCCTTGACCGAGTCGACCATCAGCCGCCCGAGGCCGGTGCGGGAGAACACCATCTCCACCACGACCGCGCCGCCGAGCAGCTGCCCGATCCGCAGCCCGAACACCGCCAGGAACGGGAACGAGGCGTTGCGCAGGCAGTGCCGGTAGAGCGTGTGGAACCGGCCGGCGCCCTTGGCCGGCGCGGTGACCGCCGCGTAGGTGCTGCCCAGCTCCGTGCGCAGGCCGCTGATCAGCACCTGGGCGAACTGCGCCGCGCCCAGCAGGGAGAGCACCGCCGTCGGCAGCACCAGCGACGCCACGCCCTGGCTGCCGTTGGACGGGAACCAGCCCAGGGTGATGGAGAACAGGTAGACGAACAGGATGCCGACCCAGAACACCGGCAGGCTCACGTACGCCGAGGGCAGCAGCGAGGCGAACGAGCGCAGCGCCCGCGACCGGGGGTTGACGGCCAGCACGGCCAGCGCGAACCCCAGCGGCACCGAGACCACCAGTGACAGCGCGGTCAGCGTGATGGTGTTGGGCAGCACCTCGCCGAGCAGTTCGGTGACCGGCTGTTCGGTGATCAGCGAGTGGCCGAGGTCGCCGCGCAGCAGACCGGTGATCCCGTTGGTGTACTGGGTCCACAGGTCGTCGGACAGGCCGACCTCGGCCCGCAGCAGTTCCAGGTCGAGGTCGGCGACGTCGGCCGAGCCGATGGTGTCGGTGGTGCCGATGCGGGCCAGCACCGCGTCGCCGGGCAGGACGAACAGCAGGAAGAACGACGCGGAGTAGGCGGCGAGGATCACCACCACGGCGCGGGCGAGCTTGGCGGCGACCGTCCGCACGACCTCGGTCACGGCCCGTCGACCCAGGCGTCGCCCAGCCACGGGATGTGGGTGGCCTCCAGCAGCGGCAGATGGGTGCTGTTGCGGTAGGCCAGCGGCTGGATGAAGTCGTAGAGCGGCAGGTAGTAGGCCTCGTCGAGGATGATCTCCGAGGCCCTGGCGGCCAGCGCCCTGCGCCCGGCGATGTCGGGCTCGGCGAGGATCTGCTCGAAGACCGTGTCCAGTTCGGGGTTGATCCCGCCATAGGTGGAGCGCAGCACGTCGGCGTCCGGTCGGGTGCCCGAGCCCCAGGAGAAGGCGTAGTCGCCGGACTGGAGGCGCTGGTTGAGCTCGGCCTGGGTCAGGCTGCCGAACCGGAGTTCGACGCCGATGTCCTTCCACTGCGACTGCACCACGGCGATGTTGGGTTCGTGGGAGATCGTCGAGGGGCTGTAGACCAGTTCGAAGGACAGCCGCTCGCCGTCCCTGGCGCGGACACCGTCCGACCCCGGCGCCCAGCCGGCCTCGTCGAGCAGTCGGGTGGCCTCGTCGACGTCGGTGCGGATCTTGTCGGACTGGTCGGTGAAGTACGGGTTGCTCGCCGTGTAGGCGCCCTTGGGTGGGATGTCGATCGCCGACGCGCGTGCGATCACCGCGTCCCGGTCGATGGCCAGCGACAGCGCTCGGCGCACGTCCGGGTCGTCGAGGCCCGGGAACTCGACATTGGCGGCGAAGCCGAGCGCGGAGCCGGGCAGCGGCTCGCGGCGGATGGTGATGTCGGGGTTGGCGGCGAACTCGGTCTTGTCGGCGGGTTCGGTGTTGTGCAGCAGGTCCAGGCCGCCGGAGCGCAGTTCGGCGGCGGCGATGCTGTTGTCCTGGATGTTGTGCACCTCGATCCGGTCCAGGTAGGCGGGCCCCTGGTTCCGCGCCGGCTCGGGCGCCCAGGCGTAGTCCTCGCGGCGCACGAGCGTGTAGCCCTCCTCGCCCCGGCTCTCCTGTGCGACGAACGGCCCGGAGCCGATGATGCCGAGGCCTTCCTGGCGCTGTTCGAAGGGCAGTGCCGAGGTCCGCGGCGCGACGATGCCCAGCACGGTGCTGGAGGCGGCCTGCAGGAACGAGGAGTTCGGCTTGGCGAGGTCGAACACCACGGTGTGCTCGTCCGGGGTGGTGATCGAGGTCAGCGCGCCGATCCACTGGTTGGCCACGGCGTACTTGGCGCCGCCGTCGCGCAGTGCCTGGTAGCTCAGCTTCACGGCGGCGGCGTCGAGCTTCTCGCCGTTGCTGAAGGTGACGTCCTGGCGCAGGGTGAAGGTGTAGCGGGTGGCGTTCTCGTTGACCTCCCAGTCGGTGGCCAGCCACGGTGCGAACGAGCCGTCCTGCTCGTTGAACACCAGCGAGTCGACCAGGCCGCGTACCGGGACGGCCAGGCCGTAGCCGGTGGTGGTGGCGGGGTCGAAGGACTTGCCACCACCGGCGGCGCGGTACTTGAGCACCCCGCCGCGCACGGGTGATCCGCTCTCGGTGTCCTCGCCGCCGGCGGCGCCGGCGGCGCACCCGGACAGCGCGAGGCAGGCCGCCACCACGGCGGTCAGGACACGGGGATGGCGTTTCATCGTCAGGACTCACTCTCGTCTCGGACCCGCAGGGGCGCTGACGACGGTAAGGCCGCGAAAGCTAATGTGGGATAACGTCCCGCCATGTGAAACTTCTACGAGGATCCGGCTCGAAAATCTAATGTGAACGCGTACCTCTACGTACAACTTCTAACAGCCGGCCCGAGGGACCCCGCATGTCAAAGATCAAGATCGAGGCCACCAGCGCCGTCTTCTACCTGCCCTACTACGTGGCGGAGGAAGAGGGCTACTTCACCGACGAGGGGCTCGACGTCGAGCTCATCCGCCACCGGCCGGCCGAGGAGACCGGACTGCGGTTCATCGAGGACCCGCGCCGGGTGTCCTCGTTCAGCAGCTTCAAGCTCTTCGAGGCCGGCGCGTCCCAGCTGTACAACGCCTGCGAGTGGGGCCAGCTGCGGCGCTCGCAGGACAGCCAGGTCAACGGGAAGGTCGTCGCCCGCCGGGCCGCCGTCGCCAGCCAGGCGATCATCGTCCGCCCCGACTCGCCCTACCACGTCCCCGGCGACCTGGCCGGCGTCCGCGTGGGCGTCAACTTCCACCACGGCTCGCACTACCTCGTGCTGCAGACGCTGGAGGGCTTCCTGCCGCGCGCGGACATCAAGCTGGTCGGCATCAAGGGCAAGGAACGTCTGGAAGCGTTGCGCGACAAGGACATCGACGCGGTCGCGGTGATGGAGCCGTGGATCACCGTCGCACAGAAGCAGGGCTTCCGGATCCTGGCCGAGGCGCACTACTACGGCGCGGAGATCGCCAACGACACCCTCGACGCCGAGACCTTCACGAAGATCAACCGGGCGGTCACCCGGGGCGTCGACCGGATCCACGAGGACATCCGGCCCTACCTGAAGTACTTCATCGAGCAGGCGGCGCCGGTCCAGGCGCTGGTGCCCGAGGACTTCACCCTCGGCCGGCTGCGCTACATCCACCCCGGCCCCTACCCCGAGGACCAGTACAACCGCACGCTCGACTGGGTCGCCAGCTGGGGCCTGATCGAGTCCGACAACGAGTTCGGCACGCTCGTCGACTCCACCCGGATCCTCCAGGAGGCCTGAGCGACCCCGGCGAACGGCGGCGCGGCGCGGGCGTCGCGCCGCCCGCCGAGGTCCCCGCCATGTCCAGTCACCCAGCCAACCGCCGGGCCGTACTCCTGTTGTGCGGCACCACGGCGGGCTTCCTGCTGCTCGACATCCACAAGGTGTCCATCGCCGTGCCGGCCATCGAACGCGCGCTGCACCCCGGACCGGCCGGCATCCAGCTCATCCAGGCCGCCTACGTGGTGTGCTTCGCGGTCACGCTGGTACCCGCCGGCCGGATCGGCGACGCCGGCCGCCGCCGGCGGCTCACCTTCACCGGCCTGTACCTCTACCTCGCCGCCAGCGTGCTGTGCGCGGTCGCGCCCGGCGCCGGGTCGGTGATCGCCGGGCGGGCCGTGCTCGGGGTCGCCGCCGGACTGCTGATGCCCCAGCTGATGGGCATCGTCCAGCAACTGTTCGCGCCGGCCGAACGGGGACGGGCGTTCGGCGTGTACGGCATGTGCGTGAGCCTGGCGACCGCGCTGGGCCCCAGCGCCGGCGGGCTGCTGGTTTCCACACCGCTGGGCTGGCGCGGGGTGTTCGTGCTGAACGTGCCGGTCGGGGTGGCGGTCCTGGTCGCCGCGCACGCCCTGCTGGCCAGCCTGCCCGACCCCGGCGAGCGTCGCTGGCCGGACATCGACGTGCTCGGCCTGGCACTGGGCAGCCTGGCCCTGGTGGCGCTGCTGACACCGTTGGTGTTCACCACCGGCCGGCCCGACGATCTCGACGCCCGCTGGCTGGCGCTGGTCCCGGCGGCCGGGCTGGCGGCACTGTTCGTGGTGCGCTCGCGGCGGCGTGCGGCGGCCGGGCGCTCCGGGGTGATCGACCCCGGCCTGCTGCGCGTCGGCTCGTTCCGCAACGGTGTCCTGGTGTCGCTGACCTGGTTCGCCGCCGGGCCGGGCATCGCGCTCGCGCTGACCGTGTACCTGCAGGAGGCCAGGGAGATCAGCCCGTTCCTGGCGGGGGTCGTGCTGCTGCCGTCCTCGGCGACCTCGGTGCTGGGCGCGTGGCTGGGCGGCCGGTACGTCCGCCGCCTCGGTCGGGTACTGACCGCGACCGGCATGCTGCTGGTGCTGGCCAGCACGCTCGCGACGGTGGTGCTGCTGCACACCGCGCTGCCGACCCCGGCCGTGCTGACGCTGATCCCGTTGCTGCAACTGGGTTATGGCCTCGGCGGCGGCCTGGTCGTCTCGCCCAACCACTCGATGATGCTGATGGACGTGCCGCCGGCGCAGGGCAGCGCGGCCAGCGCGATCGGTCAGCTCGGCCAGCGGATCAGCAACAGCGTCGGGGTGGCGTGCGCGTCGATGGCCTACTACTCGACCGTCTACGCCACCGGGCACACCCTGACCGACGCCCCCGCCGGCCTGCACCGCGACGCCCTCGACCTGGCGACCGTGGTCGCGTGCCTGTTCCTGCTCGCCGCCCTGGCGGTGGCGTTGGCCGACCTGCGTCGCCGGACCAGGTCCCGGCGTGCGACCCGCTCCACGACCGCGCCGTCCCCGGCGTCCGCACGGTAGTGGCCCGGCGCCGGTGTCGACACGACCGGCCGGGTCGCTGGCGCCGGGGCGCGGCTACGCGTTGGGCCGAGTCACCTCCTCGGCCCAGGAGGCGATGGCGACCAGGTGGGGGTCGCGGTGGGGCGTGCCCAGGAGTTGCAGGCCGAGGGGGAGACCGTCCACGGTGAACACCGGCAGGGACAGGGCCGGGACGGCCAGCAGGGAGGCGGGCACGGTCAGCGCGGCGTCGCCGGTGGTGGACAGGCCGACGGGGGCGGGGCCGGGGGCGCTGAGGGTGACCGCGACGTCGGCGTCGCGGAGGACCTGCTCGTAGGCGGCGCGCAGGCTGGTGCGCCAGTCGAGCAGGGCGGCGTAGTCGTCGTCGGTGAGGGAGCGGATCCGGTCCACGCGGTCGAGCAGGGTGGGGCTCAGGCCGTGGGGGTCGCGGTCGGCGAGGGCGTCGACCAGCCAGCGGGACTCGTGGTTGATGATCTGGCGGGCCCGGTCCAGGGCGCCGGCGAGCAGCGTCTCCAGAGCGGCCAGGGCCGGGTGGTTGTGCCGGGTCAGCACGCGGACACCGGTGCGGGACAGGAACTGGTCCAGGGCGGCACCGGCCTCGGTGGTCACCGCCGGCCAGCCCTCGGTCTCCAGCAACGCCACCGCGCGCGGGGCCGCCGGCGCGGGGAACTCGCCGGTGCGCAGGGCACGGTGTCCGGGGTCGCCGCCGGCGCGGGTGGCGATGGCGCCCGCCGTGGCCCACACGTCGGCCAGGCTCGCGGCGAGCACCCCCAGACAGCTCTGGCTGTGGAAGTCCCGGGTGCCGCCCCGGTTGAGCGCGCCGAAGGTCGGCTTGAAGCCGTACGTGCCGCAGAAGCTCGCCGGGCGCAGGACCGAGCCGATGGCCTGGGTGCCCAGGGCCGCCGGCAGGATCCCGGCGCCGACGGCGGCGGCCGAGCCGGAGCTGGAACCGCCGGGGGTGCGGGCCGGGTCGTGCGGGTTGCGGGTGTCGGGGGGATAGGTCAGGGCCAGCTCGGTGGTGGTCGTCTTGCCCACGATCGCCGCGCCGGCCAGGCGCAGCGCGTGCGCGGCGGCCGAGTCGTGCCACGGGCGGAAGCCCTCCAGCGCCGGTGAGCCGGCGCCGGTGGGCAGGCCGGCCACGTCGATGACGTCCTTGAGGCCGACCGGCATGCCGTCGACCGGGGACCTGGGGTGGCCGGCGCGCCAGCGCGCGGTGGCGGCGTCGGCCGCCATCCTGGCCCGGGGCAGGTCCAGCGCGGCGAAGGCACGCAGCCGGGGTTCGGTCTCGGCGAGCCGTTCCAGGGCCCGTTCGAGGAACTCCCTGGGGGTGTCGGCACCGGTGGTGAACAGGGCGGTCGCGGTCTGGAACGACGTCGGCGCTGGGGGTGACAGGACGCTCATACTGATACATTACATATTAGAATCGAACCAGTTGTCGACACTGTCTGTGGTAGACAACGACGGATCCTGATGTTTCACTGACGGCCACCCAAAAGTGTCGACAGTAGAGCCGATTCTCTGGATCGGCTGACAAGAGCAATCCGACGAAGGATGGAGCTCAACGTTGAGGTCTGCAGTGGGATCGCGCGGCCGCGGCGCGGCCGGTGCCGATGAAGGAACTGGATCAGTGGACGACGCCACGGGACGGCCGGTCAAGCTCGACGTCAGTGACGTGTGCATCGGGTACCGCGACCGTCGCAGCGGCTCGTTCTTCGCGGCGGTGCAGGATCTCGGGTTCCAGATCCACGAGAACGAGTTCATCGCGATCGTTGGCCCGAGCGGTTGCGGGAAGACGACCTTCCTCTCGGCCGTGGCCGGGTTGCTGCCGATCGCCCACGGCACGCTGGAGCTCAACGGCGCGCCGATCACCGGCCCGGCCGAGGACCGGTCGCTGGTCTTCCAGCAGGCGTCGCTGTTCCCGTGGCGCACGGTCGCGGCCAACATCGCCTACGGGCTGGAGGCCCAGCGCCGGCTGGACGCGGCCGGCCGTCAGCGGGTGGCCGACCTGATCGAGCTGGTCGGCCTGGCCGGCAAGGAGGGCAAGTACCCCCGGGAGCTCTCCGGCGGCATGAGCCAGCGGGTCAACCTGGCCCGCGCGCTGGCCACCGACCCCGACCTGCTCCTGCTCGACGAGCCGTTCGCCGCCCTGGACGCCCAGACCCGCGAGGTCATGCAGGAGGAGCTGACCAGGATCTGGCAGGCCGACGAGGCCGGCGCCGGCAAGACCGCCCTGTTCATCACCCACGACGTGCCGGAGGCGGTGTTCCTGGCCGACCGGGTGCTGGTGTTCTCCGCCTCGCCAGGCCGTCTCGTCGAGTCGGTCCCCATCGACCTGCCGAGGCCGAGGAACCGTGACGTCAAGCGGTCCCCGGAGTTCATGGACCAGACCGAGTACCTGCTCGACCTGGTGATGCGGCAGTCCGGCCTGCGTCAGGAGGTGGAGTCGTGACCGACACCGTGGAGCGCGGCGCGCCCGTCATCGAGAGTCGGCCGCTCACCGAGCTGGACCGCCGGCCGACCTTCTTCGCCCGCCACAAGAGCCTGTTGCTCGGCCTGATCGGCGGGCTGATCGTGTTGTCCAGCTGGCAGACCCTGGTCTGGGTCGGGGTCGTCGACGACAAGTTCGCCAGCTCCCCGCTCGGCGCGATCGAGGGCATCGGCTACCTCGCCGAGTCCGGCATGCTGTGGGAGCCGACCTTCTCGACGCTGACGTCGGTCGGGCTGGGGATCCTCATCTCCATCGTCATCGGGGTGCCGCTGGGGCTGGTGATCGGCCGCAGCTCGGTCCTGCACGGCCTGGCCGAACCGCTGATCAGCATCATGTACTCGGTGCCGTTCGTGGTGTTCCTGCCGATCATCATCTTCTGGTTCGGCATCGACGACACCGCCCGGCTGGTGATCGTGGTGTGGGCGGCGGTCTTCCCGCTGCTGATCAACGTGGTCGCCGGGGCGCGCAACCTCGACGCCAACTACCTCCAGGTCTCGCGGGTGTTCTGCTCGTCGCGGCTCAAGACGCTGTGGTCGGTGTCGCTGCCCGGGACGATGCCCTACATCCTCGCCGGGTTCCGCCAGGCGGTCGCCCGGTCGCTGGTCGGTGCGATCGTGGCCGAGCTGTTCATGGGGACCGAGGGGCTGGGCTACGTGGTGCAGGCCGAGACGTCCAACTTCCAGATGGACCACGCCATGGCCGCGATCGGCGTGATCGCGGTGATCGCCGTGCTGCTGACCCGGGGCGTCGCGTGGCTGGAGAGCCGGCTGACCTTCTGGTCGGGAAGCGTCGACTGACCTCCCGGCGGCCGGTCGGCCCGGACGCGCACGGTCATGATCGCTGAAATATCACATGTTAGGTTGGGTGGATGGAGAGCCACAGTGAGCTGCTGTCCGCGAAGGAGTTCGCGGTGAAACACATTCGCGCCATCATCCACTCCGGTGACCTCGACGAGGACGGAAAACTGTCCATCGGCGCGTTGTCCGAGCAGCTGGGCGTCAGCCGCACCCCGATCCGCGACGCCCTCTGGCAACTGGCCGGGGAAGGGCTGGTCACCGTCAGCCCCCGCGTCGGCGCGTTCGTCCGGCGGGTGACCCCCGCCGAGGCCAAGGACATCTACCGGATCAAGGTCGCCATCGAACCCCTGATGGCCGGCTGGGCGGCCGAACGCGCCACCCCCGCCCGGCGCACCGCCTACCGGGAGAAGGTCCAGGAACTGGTCGAGATCGCGCACACCGACGACGTCGAGAAGTACATCGGCTGCCTGGAGGAGCGCCGGGCGATCCTGCTCGACATGGCCGAGTCCGCGCCGCTGGCCGAAACCCTGTCGGTGATCGACGGCCGGGTTCGCCTGCTGCGCTTCCGCAACCTCAGCCAGCCCGGCCAGCTCTCGATCTCCGCCGGCCAGCACGTGACCGTCGCCGACGCGGTCGCCGACGGCGACGGCGAGGCGGCCACCGAGGCCATGCGCCTGCACGTGCTGGACGCCCTGCGCCGGGTGATGCGACTGGCCGAACGGGCCGAGACCGCCGGCGAGTACTGGCTCTCGCCCGGGCGGGTACCGGGAAGAGCACCGGCATGAGCGGCGGCGGGCGGTTCGTCGGCGAGGGCGTCGACCGGGTCGACGTGGCCGGGCTGCTGGACGGCAGCGCCGCGTTCGTCGCCGACCTGGTGCCGCCGGACGCGTTGCACGTCGCGTTCGTCCGCAGCGGCCTGGCCTCCGCGCGGATCGTGTCGGTGGACCCCGCCGAGGCCAAGGCCGCGCCAGGCGTCGTGCGGGTGCTCACCGGCGCCGAACTGGCCCGCCACGTCGCGCCGATCCGCCCGCCAGCCAACAGCCGTGCGCCGCAACGGTTCCGCGACTTCTACCAGGTGATCTCGCACCCCCGGCAGATCCCGTGCCTGGCGGTCGACGAGGTGCGCTACGTCGGCGAGGCGGTGGCCGCCGTGGTGGCCACCGACCGCTACCTCGCGGAGGACGCCGCCGCGCTCGTGTCGGTCGACTACGAGCAGCGGGCGGCGGTCGCCGGCCTCGACGACGCGCTCGCCCCGGACGCGCCCCGGGTCCACGCCGACCTGGACGACAACCTGGCCGTCTCGCTCACCCTCGCCAAGGGCGACCCGGTCACCCGTGGCGAGGACCTGGTCGTCGTCGAGGGGGAGTACCGGATCGCCCGGCAGACCGGGCTGTCCATCGAGTGCCGGGGCGTGCTCGCCCAGCCCGAGGACGGCCGGCTGTCGGTGTGGAGCTCCACCCAGGTGCCGTTCATCCTGCGCCAGCTGCTGTGCGCGGCCACCGGCTGGGAGCCGGAGCGGGTGCGGGTGCGCGCGCCCGAGGTGGGCGGCGGCTTCGGCCCCAAGGCGTCGGTCTACGCCGAGGAGGTGGTCGTCCCCTGGCTGGCGCACGAACTCGGGCGGCCGGTGGTGTGGCTGGAGGACCGCTACGAGAACCTGACCGCCGCCACCCAGGCCAGGGACAACCTGCACCGCACCCGGCTGACCGTGGACGGCGACGGCCGGATCGTGTCCTGGGAGGACGACTTCCTGGTCGATCTGGGGGTGCACAACTTCTGGATGGTCGGGGTCGTGGCGAACACCGCCATGCACCTGCTCGGCGCCTACCGGATCCCGTCGGTGCGGATCACCGGGCGCGCGGTGTTCAGCAACAAGACGCCCACCGCCCAGTACCGGGGCGCCGGCCGCCCGGAGGCGTCCTTCGCCTTGGAGCGCAGCCTCGACCACGCCGCGCGGCGCCTGGGCGTCACACCCGCCAAACTGCGCCAGCTCAACATCCTCGGGCCCGACGACCTGCCCCACCCGCAGGGCGTGCCCTACCGCGACGGCGTGGACGTCGTCTACGACGGCCGCGACTACGCCCGCGTGCTCACCGCCGCCCTGGACCTGGTCGGCGAGGACGACCTGGCCGACCTCAAGCGCGCGGCGCTGCCACACGAGCGCGTCGGCTTCGGTGTCGGCGTCTACATGGAGGCGACCGCCCGAGGCCCGGCCGAGCCGGAGACCGCGCGGGTGCGGCTCACCCCCACGGGCACGCTGGCCGTGGCCACCGGTACCGGGCCGTCCGGCCAGGCCCACCGGACGGTGTTCGCGCAGGTCGCGGCGGACGCCGCCGGGGTGGAGCTGGCCGGTGTCGAGGTGACCGTCGCCGACACCGACGCCGTGCCGCAGGGCCTGGGCAGCTTCGCCAGCCGCAGCGCGGTGGTCGCCGGATCGGCCGTGCGGCTGGCCGTCGGGCAGGCCGTCGACGCCGGCCGCGCGGCACTGCGCGAGCTGCTCGGCGCGG
>NZ_MSIF01000017.1 GCF_001921215.1 Actinophytocola xinjiangensis | reverse complement strand
CCGAGCGCGCCGCGCCCGCCGTAGGCACCGCCCCGGCCGCCGGCCCCGACCGGCGCACCCGGCCGGCCGGCGCCCATCGCACCGGGCGGGAACGCGCCGAGACCCGCGCCAGCAGGACCGCCGGTGAAGGAGTTGCCGCCACCGCCACCGCCCGGTCCCAGCCCGGTCAGCGACTGCCACCGGCCCTCCGGCGACCCGGCGAACGAGGGGTCGGTCACCCCGCCCCAGTCCGGTGGCTGCCCTGGCCGCGACGGCCCACCGGGCCCGACACCGGGCGGGGAGACCGCGCCGGGCGGCCGGTCGATCCCGGGGCCCGGGTTGGAGCCCGGCGGAGCGCCGGGGTTGACGCCGTCGGTCGGCAGACCGAAACGCGGGGTGGACTGGTCGATGCCCAGCAGCGCGCCCTCGTAGCGCTGCATGGTCTGCACCGCCTTGCGCTTGAGCTTGCGTTTGCTGCTGCCGAACCCGAACGCGCTGGCGATGCCGCCGAGCACCGCGCCGAACGCGGCCCCGATCGGCCCGCCGACGGCGAACCCGGCTGCCGCGCCGCCCCCGGCGGTGGCCAGCCAGTTGTTCTTCGGCATGCCGGGCATGGTGTCCTGGGCGGAGGTCAGGGCGCCGGCCGCGTCCTGGATCGGCGCGGACATCCGCTGGGCGGTACCGCCGAGTTCGGAGATCCAGGAGACGTTGCCGGTGACCCGGTTCAGCGCGGTGTCCGAGGCGCTGCCCGACCAGTAGTTCATCAGGGTCGTGAGCGAGTGGCGCAGGTTCTCGGACGTGGCGACGATCGACTGCCCGTGCCGGCTCCACTCGCCGGCCAGCGCGTCCAACTGGGCGGGGTTCGCCCGCTCGGCGACCATCCTGATCAGCGGTTCGAGCCCGTAGCCGTTCCAGTTGACGCCGCCGGTGACGTACTGGTCGTGCTCCTCGCGGCGGCGGCGGCGTTCCTGCTCGGCGGCCTGGGCTGCCTGGGCGGCCCGCTCCCTGGCCTCCAGCGCCCGCTGGACGAACTGTTCGAAGGTGCCCACGCCCCAGCTCCCCACGATCATCGAATCCGACGGTCCACGTTATCGGACAGGACTGACCGGAGGGAGAGCCGTCGACGGTGATCGAGGGGAAGTTTCCAGCGGCAAATAATTAGCCGCGTAGCGATCCGGCCATCTGGCGCACCGCGTTGGACAGATCGGCCGGATGCATGGGGTTGACGCTCATCCAGCCGTCGTCCTCGGCCGCGAGGAGCTGGAACCGGCCGCGCTCGGTGTCCAGCCACCGCAGCTCCTCACCGGCGCGGCGCCACTCCTTGGCGTAGCCGCCCCGGGCCGCGAGCCCCAACTGCCCGTTGCCCACCACCGGTTGCAGCTGCCCGACCAGCCGGCGGGCGGTCCGGTCGGTCACCCCGTTCGCGGCGAGCACCCCGTCCCACTCGGCGTCGTCGAGATCGGTCCGGTCGCGCAGGTGCGCGTGCACCCGGCGCAGCGCCTGCGCCGGCAGCGAGAACGGGGCGGTCCTGGCGGGCTCGCGCACCGGGATCATCGCCAGGAGCTCGTCCACGGCGTCGTCGAGCGTGAACTCGGCGAGGTGCACCGCGCGGTCGCCGGTGAGGGCCTGGGTGACCAGCACCGCGATGTCCCGCCGGGCCAGCATCACCGCCCCGTACGCGTCGGAGCCGGAGGTGAGCAGCAGATCCAGCACGTACACGCTGTCCTGCAACAGGTACGCGAACGCCTCGGCGACCCCCAGCGGACCGCGCTCGTCGGCGAGCCCCCGGGCGGCGAGCTGCTCACCGGCGTCGCGCAACACCGCCCGCCGCTCGGCGACGGTGGTGCCGAAACTGGGGATACGCAAGGGATACGGCGGCGCCGAGTCGGCGGCCGAGCACAGCAGGTCGACCTCGGCCAGGCTGACCGCGACCGCGGCCCTGGTGTTGACGATCATCGCGGCGAGGGCGTCGGGAACAGGGTGCCGGTCACGGAACCGGTGAGATCACCGGAGATGTTCCCGTGCCCGTCGGAATCCCCGAAGTCCCCGAAGTCACCGGTTTCCCCGGAGCCGCCGGAATCGCCGGTGCCGCCGGAGTCTCCGGCCAGGATCGCCACGCCGGGATCGCCACCATTGCCGCTGCCGTTGCCGCTGGTGCCGTCACCGGCCCTCTCACCGGAGCCGTCCCCTGCCCGATCGCCGGAGCCGCCCCGGTCATTGCCGGGGCCGTCGTCGCCGGCCTTCTCACCGGGACCGCTGCCATCGCCGCCGCGGTCACCACTGCCACCGGCTTGTTCACCGGAGCCGCTACCGTCACCGGCCTTCTCACCGGAGCCGTCGCCGGCCCCATCGCCGGAGCCGCCACCGTCACCAGTTCGGTCACCTGAGCCGCCGCCGTTGTCACCGGAGCCAGCACCATCACCGGCTTGGTCACCGTCGGAGCCACCGGGGCCACCACCGGGGCCGCCGTCGCCATCGCCATCGCCGGAGCCATCGCCGGAGCCGTCACCGGCGTGGTCGTCGCCACCCCCGGAGTCGCTGCCGGGCTGACCACCGTTGCCGCCACCGGCCTGGTCCCCACCACCGCCGGAACCGCTCTGGCCGTCCTCGCTGTCGTCGCCGCTGTCACCGTCGCCGCTGTCACCGTCGCCGCCGAAGCCGCCGTCGTCCTCGTCACCGAAGCCGCTGTCGTCGCCGTCGCCGTCGCCGTCGAGGCCGTCGCCGATGGCACCGCCGACACCGTCGTCGTCGCCGGACTCGTCGCCGGACTCGTCATCGCCGTACTCGTCGTCGCTGCCGGAGTCGTCGTCGTCATCGTCGTCGTAGTCGTCGTCGTCATCGTCGTCGTGGTCGTGGTGGTGGTCGCCGTAGCTGCCGTAGTCCTTGTACGGGTTGTCGTCCTCGCCGTAACCGTTGGGACCACTGTTGGTCAGGTCGGCGACGACGTCACCGAGCACCCCGGCGACGTCGGGCACGATGCCGTCGTAGGAGGCGCGCGCCTGTTCGTCCATCTCCTCGTAGGAGCGTGCCGCGGCCTCGGCGCTGGCGACGAAGTCCTGCATCCGCCGCATGGCCTCGTCGAGCATCGACCGCAGCCCGACCGTCGAGTTGAGACGGTCGTCGAACTTCTTGGACAGCTGCTGGCCGACCGGGCTGGTGCCCAGCTGCGGGGTCAGCTCGACCCCCTGCATCCGCTCCACCTTCAACCGCACGGAGTCCAAAAAGGACCGGGCGCGGATGACCGCGTCGCCGAACTCCTTGACCTTGTGCGGATCGATCGCCCACCCGTAGTTCGGCGACGCCACCGTCTCGGGCATCTCGGCCGGTGGCGGCGCGGCCTCGGGCACCGGGGCCACCGTCGGCTCCGGCGGCGGTTCGGGAGCCGGCCCGGCCTCCGGCATCGGCGGCGGCGCCTCAGCCACCGGCGGCGCCACGGCCACCGGCGGCGCCACGACCACCGCGTCGTCGGGCGAGCCGCCCGGCACCGCCTCGGGCATCGGCGGCGGGGCCGCCGGGATCTCCGGAACCTCGGACACCTCCGCGACACCGGTCAGGCCGGCGTCGCCACCCGGGTCACCGGCCACACCGTCGTGCCGTAACCGCAGCACCGCCGAGTCGGCGGCCGCCCGGAACGCCGAGGCGTCGGCGTCCACGACCGTCGACGACGCCTCGGCCCCGGGCATCGGCGACGGCGAGAACACCTGCTCCTGCTCCATCTCCGCTTCCCCTCAGTGCGTCAGAGTCCGATGACCGGCGGTGACGCCTTCTGTCCCGTGTCGAACGGATCGTCGGCGTCGAACGGAAACCGTCTGCGGTGCGGCTGCGTCGCGGCGCCACCCATCCCGGCGCCGGCCATCGGCGCGCCACCCATCGGCCCGCCGATGGGCATCCCGCCGGGGCCACCGCCACCGCCGATCACCGCGCCCGACGGTCCCGTCGGCAGACCACCACGCGCGGCCATCCCCAGTTCGGGACGTCCGCCGGATCCCTGCCCGGTCCGCGCGCCGACCGCGCCGGCTCCGATCGCCCCGACGCCGAACCCGCCGGCGCCGCCACCGAGGCTGCGGCCGGTGAACGGGTCGATGCCGCCACCGCCGTACCCGCTGCCGCCGGAGTAGGGCGACCCGCCGCCCTCGCCGGTCATGCCGGTGAGGATCTGCCAGCGCAGGTCGACCCCGGCGGTCGAGGTGACCGTGCTGATCCAGATCGCCTCGCCGGGGTCGACGACGTTGCCGGCGAAGTCGGGGTCGGGCCGCAGTTCGCTGTCCGGCCCGAGGAACCTCGGCGTGGTGCGGTCGATGCCCAGCGCCGCCTCCTCGAAGCGCTGCATGGTCTCCACCGCGACCCGCTTCGCCTCGGCCTGTTCGGCCTGGACGGCGAACCCGCTGGTCGAGCCCTCGGCGGTGGCGCCGACGGCGGCACCGAGCGGGCTGCGGGTCAACGCCTGCATGTCGGCGGCCGCGTCCGGCGCCGCACCGGGTACGACCTCGGGCGGGGCCGGTGGCACCGGCGGCATCGTCGCCTGCGCGGCCTTGAGCGCGCCGGCCGCGTCGTCGATCGGGCCGCCCATCTCGCGGGCGGTCGTGCCCAGGTCGGAGACCCACTGGGCGTTGAGCGCGACGACGTTGCGCGCCTTGTCCGCCGAGGCACCGGTCCAGTAGTTCATCAGGTCGTCCAGCGCTCTGCCCAGGTAGTCAGCGGCGTCGACGACGCCGTCGCCGGTGGCACGCCAGTCCTGGGCGAGACCCTCGAGCTGTGCCGGGTCCGCCTGTTCGGCCACCATCGCCACGAGTTCGGCGAGCGTGAAGCCCGCCCAGTTGACGCCACCGCTGACGTAGTAGTCGCTGGAGTCGCTCGCTTGGCCCACCATTCGTGTCCGCGCTCCCTCTGGATCCCCGACAGTGTTTCTGAGGGTAATCACTGCCCGCGCGGAGAGCACTAGTACGGGTACACCTTGCGTGTATGCGCTTGCATCCGCACATTTCCCGGAGTCGTACCCTGGCGGTGTGGCCAGGGTGCTCACCGTCTCCGACGAGGTGGTCGACTCCTTGTGGACCGACTGGCTCCACAAGCGGGCGGGCGACGTCGACCTGGTACTCGCCGCCGGTGACCTGCCCTTCGACTACCTCGAGCACCTCGCCGACGCGCTGGACCGGCCGTGCGTGCTGGTCCCAGGCAACCACGACGCCGACCTGTCCGGCTACTCCCGCTCACGCGGCCTGTCGCTGCGCGACGGCCTGCCGGCCGCCGACCCCGGCCCCGCCGGCTGGGTGAACGCCGACGGCCGGGTGGTGGACGTCGCCGGGGTGCGGATCGCCGGCCTTGGCGGCTCGATCCGGTACAACGACGGCCCCAACCAGTGGACCGAGCGCCAGCAGGCCCGCCGCGCCGGACGGGTGACCAGGGCCGCCGCCCGCCGCCGGTGGCGCGACGGTCGGCGGGTGGACGTGTTGCTCACCCACTCGCCGCCGCGCGACCTCGGCGACCGCGAGGACCCCGCCCACCGGGGCTTCGTCTGTCTGCGGACCGCCGTGGAGAAGCTGCGCCCGGCGCTGATGGTGCACGGGCACATCCACCCGCACGGCCAGCCGGTGCCCGACCGGGAACTCGGCGACACTCGGATCGTGAACACCGTCGGGCACCGCCTCCTCGAGGTGCCCGCACCGGGAGGCACCGATGAACCGTGACACGGGTTTTCCCGCCGCGGACGCGGAGAACGACTTCCTGCGGGCCCGCCGGCGGCAGGTGATGTCGAAGCTGGCGGCGTGGATGCGCCGCGCGCCCGACGACGTGAACATCATGCTGCCCTTCGACGAGGTGGTGGCCGCGCTCGGCCGGGCGGGCGAGCGGCGGCTGGGTCTGCGGGTGATCCGGCTGGACTCGATCGTGGGCAGCGTGGACCGGGATCGCGAGTTCGACCGCCGGTTCCGGCCGACCTCGGGACAGGTCAGGGAACGCTGGCAGCGGCTGGCACTGGCCCAGCGACGCGGCGAGTCAGTACCCCCGATCGAGGTCTACCGGATCGGGGACATGCATTTCGTCCTTGATGGACACCACCGGGTCTCGGTCGCCCACGCTCTTGGCCTGGCGACGATCGACGCCTATGTCACCGAAGTCCTCACCAGGCTGTCCCCGGAAGGCGTCCGCTATCGAGGTGACCTGCTGGTCAAGGACTACCGGCGGATCTTTCTCGACCGCGTCCCGCTGACCGGCGACGCTCGCCGGTCGATCGTGCTCACCGATCCGGAGGATTACGGCGAACTCGCGGAGGCCATCGAGGCGTGGGGCTTTCGTCTCATGCAGGACGAGGGCCAATTCCTCGATCGGGTGACAGTTGCCCACCGTTGGTATGACGAGGAGTTCCAGCCAGTGATCCGCCTGCTGCGCGAGGCGGAACTGGTCGACGAGCAGACCGAGGCGCGGGCCTACATGTCGGTGGCGTGCGAACGGTACCGGCTGATCCGCAGCCACCGGTGGGACGACGAGGTCATCGGCGCCATCCAGCGCAACAAACGCCGCTGACCAGGCACGCGCGGCCTGTGGACAACTTTTTGGCGTTCTCCCCCACCCACGACATGCTCGACACCAGCGACCACACCGGCCGCCACGTCACCGAAGGAGCATGTCCGATGAACACCACCGTCATCCGTCTGGCCACCATCTGCGCCACCGCCTGCGCCACCGTGGCCACCACCATGGCCACGGCCGCCCTGGCCGCGCCGGCCGTCGCCGCGGCACGCGAGGCGGACCCGTGCGAACGCGGCGAGTTCTGCCTGTGGTCCGAAGAGGACTACTCCGGTGATGTTCACCGAATAGCACTGGCGAACGCCAATCCCGAGGAGTGCCTACCGCTGCCCGGCGCGCTCGAGGCGCGCTCGTTCGTCAATCGAACGTCCAGACCGGTCACCGTCTACCAGGCACGCGACTGCGCCACCGAGGGCGAGTTCGCCACCTATCCCGGCGGCGGCACCTTCGTGCCGGCCGCGCCGTACGTGGTCACGGGGGTGCAGATCTGGAACGGCTAGAGCGGGACTGAGGCGGTTCTCAGGTCCGGTACGGGAATCTGTTCGTGGCTACGCACGTTGATCGTAGGTAGGCACGACCAGCGGGGGGAGTGGTGGACGGGGGAACGCGGGTACCCAGAACCAGGCGCGGACCGTGGCTGGGTGGGCTGCTGGCGCTCTCGGCCGGGTTGTCGCTGCTCTCGCTCGTGGCGATGGTCCGCTCCCTGGCGACGATGACCTACCTGAACATCCAGTTCGCCAGCGAGGTCGACCCGTTCTCCCGCGCGGTCAGCTACTACGTCTTCTACGGTGACGGCCGCGAGGAGTTCGCCACCTCGGTGATCGTGCTGGCGGCCGGCACCGTGCTGATGCTCGTCGGCCTGCGCGCGGTCGGCATCCGGCTCGGCGGGGCGGCCACGGCACTGTTCGGGGTCTGGTGCACCAGCCTCACCCTGTGCGCGATCTTCCCGACCGACAACGGCAAGTCCATCGTCAGCACCTCCGGGGTGATCCACCAGGTGGCCGGGGCGTCACTGTTCGTGAGCCTGCCCCTGGCGGGCCTCACCCTGGCCAGGCGCCTGGCCGGCGACCCCCGGTGGCAGCGCACCGCCCGGGTGGTCCGCCGGCTGGCGATGGTGGCGATGGGCCTGGCAGCCGGGTATCTGGCGTGCCGGCTGCCGGACGTCTTCCCCAGCCTGGCGATCCCTGGTGTGCTGGACGGGCGGGGTGTCTCCGGTCTCGTTCAGCGTGCGCTGTTCGGACTTGAGATGCTGATATTGATGGCGCTCGCGGTGCGCCTGCTGCGGGTGGCCGTCAGCTCCGCTCGGGAGAGCCGGCAGCCAGCGAGAGTCGAGGCCACCTGATGATTGCGCTCGCCATCACGTTCGCCGTGCTCGGCGCGTTGTGCAGCGCGATCGGCGCCCAACTCCAACACCAGGGCGTCCGCAGCGAGACGCGGGACAAGGACCTCGGCCTGCGCGGCATCGGCCGCCTGGTCCACAACCGCAAATGGCTACTGGGCGTGGCCGTCCTCACCGCCTGCGCCATCATGCAGATCCTGGCCCTCGCCCTGGCCCCGGTCACCATCGTCGCCCCGATCGTGGTCCTGGCACTACCCGCGGTGGCCATCCTCAACGCGCGGGCGTCCGGCCTGCGCCTGGACAGGGCCGCGATCATCGCCATCCTCGCCAGCACCATCGGCGTCTCGGTGTTCGTGGCCCTGGCGTCGGTCAGCGCGACTCCCACCCACTTCCCCGACGCCGGCATCCTCCTGGCCTGCGAACTGGTCGGCGCGGCCGTCGTCCTGTTCGGTGTCATCGGCGCCCTCCGCGAAGGCATCACCCGCTGCGTCGTCCTGGCGACCGGCGCCGGCGCCGCCTACGGCCTGGTCTCCATCCTGGTCCGCGACGTCACCTACACGTTCCAGACCGCCGGTCTGGCCGGCGTGTCCGCCATCTCGGCGACCGCGCTGGTGGTGGCCTTCGCCGTCGGGTCGTGGTACATCCAGCTGGCGTACGCGAGCGGCCCGCCGGACGTGGTGGTGGGCTGCCAGACGGTCCTGAGCCCCATGGTCGCCACGGCCATCGCCATCGGCCTGCTGGACGAGACGGCCGACGCCGGCGGCCTCACCGGAATCGGTCTGGTCGCTGGGGCCCTCACGGCGATCGTCGGCGTCGTGCTGTTGGCACGACACCATCCCGACGCGACGTCGCGTGCCACGCCGCATTCGGCTGAACGCCGTCTTTTCCGTGCACGTGCCTGAGTCTGACCGGCGTTGGTGGGGTGTCGCGGGTTTCGGTGTGGGCGCTGTGGGATGAGGTGGGCGACCCCGCGGGGGTACGGTTCCGACCGGACGTCCGAGAGGAGCGACGGTGGACTTCCGGATCCTCGGCCCGGTCGAGGTGTGGCACGCCGGCACCGCCGTCCCCGTGACCGCCCCCATGCAGCGCGCCGTTCTCGCGACGCTGCTCGTTCGGCCAGGGGAAACCGTCTCCGTCGACTCCATCGTTGATCAGCTCTGGGGGCCGCAGCCGCCGCACACCGCTCACGTGACCATCCGCAACTACGTCCAGCGGGTGCGGCGGGCACTGCCCGAACAGGTTCTGGACACCGTCGCCCCGGGGTACCGGCTCTCGATCCAGCCGGATCAGGTGGACGCCGTTCGGTTCGCCGCGTTGGTGGAGCAGGCGCGGACGGTGGGCTCGCCGAATCCGGTGCGGGCGGCGCAGCTGTTCGACGAGGCCCTGCGGCTGTGGCGGGGCACTCCGCTGGCCGACCTCGGTGACGTCCCGATGCGGCTCGTCCACGGGCCACGGCTGGAGGAGCTGTATCTCGGCGCGCTGGAGGAGAGCTTCGAGGTTCGGCTGCGGCTGGGCTGGCACGCCCGGCTCATCCCCGAGCTGACCGCCCTCACCGGCACCTATCCGCTGCGTGAACGGCTCTGCCGGCAGCTGATGATCTCCCTCTACCGCGCCCGCCGCCCCACCGAGGCGCTCGCCCACTACCAGCGCATCCGCGAACGGATGGTCGCCGAGCTGGGCGTCGAACCGGGGCCGGAGCTACGCCGGCTGCACGAGTCGATCCTGCGGGAGGACCTCACCCAGTCCGTCCCCTTCGTGCGGATCAACGCGCCGGCCCCGGCCGACCCGCCGCCCGCCGAGCCACCGCCGCCGATCGCGACGTTCACCGGGCGGGTCGCCGAACTCGCCGAGCTGCGGGAGCGCTGCGCCGGCCCGGGGCCGGTGGTGTGTTTCGTGCACGGGTCCGCCGGGGTCGGGAAGTCCACGCTCGCCGCCCAGTTCGCCAGCCAGCAGCGCGACCGCTACCCGGACGGCATCCGCTACGTCGACCTCACCGGCAACCGGCCGGACACCCCGCCGGCCAGCCCCGCCTCGGTGCTCACGGCGCTGCTCGGTGGGCCGTCGCCGGTCGAGCAGGGCGCAGCACGCTGGACCCGCGCCCGCGGCACCCTCGACCCACACCACGACACCACCGGGGACGTCCGCGCCTACCGGGCCCGGCTGCGGGGACGGCGCGTGCTCGTCGTCCTGGACAACGCGACCAACGCCTCACAGGTACTGCCGGTGATCCCGGACGAGCCTGGCTGCGCGGCCATCGTCACCAGCCGGCGGCCCATCGCCGGGCCGGACGGGACCGTGCACGTGCACGTCGATCCGCTGTCCACCGCCGACACCGTCGCGTTGCTCGGCCGGATCGTCGGGCCGCGCAAGGTCGACGCCGAACCGCGGGCCGCCACCGAGATCGCCGAGCTGTGTGCCAACAACCCGCTCGCGCTGCGCGTGGTCGCCACGCGGGCCGCCGCCCGGCCGCACTGGCCGCTGCGCGCGTGGGTCGAACGGCTCGCCGACCCGGACAACCGGCTCACCGACCTCGCCGAGGTCCTCACCAGTCTGCGGGTCTCGGTCGACCAGCTCGCCGGCAGCGGCAAGGACACCGAGCGGGCCGCCGCCGCGCTGCTCGGCCGGCTGCACGAGGCCGACGAGCTGACCCCGGCGGCCCTCGCCCTGGCCACCGGCTGGCCGCGGCCGCTGGTCGGCGAGGCCCTCGAGGAACTCGTCGACGCCCAGCTGCTGTACAGCCTCACCCCGGGCAGCTACGCCCTCTACGGCCTCACGACCCTGCTCGGCTACCCCGCGTAGGTCAGGTTCCGGCCCGTCGACGGGTCGAACACCTGCACCTTGTCCGCGTCGAACCACACGTCCAGCGGTTCGCCCTCCCGCGCGTGCGAGGTCACCGACAGGCGGGTGACCAGCTGCGAACCCGGCGTCGCGCCCGTGTCGGCGGTCCCCGAGTCGGCCGCCAGCTCGTCGAGTTCGGCCGAGGCCGCCGTCTCGCCCTCGACGGTGAAGTACGCGTACTTGTCCGAGCCCATCGACTCCAGCACGTCGACCGTCGCGGTGAACGTGCTGCCGGACCGGGCCGCGTGGTCGGCGTCCATCAGCGCCACGTCCTCGAAGTGCTCCGGGCGGATACCGGCGATCACCTCCCGGGGCGCGCCGGCCGCCTCGACCAGCCGGCGCACCCGGTCGGACAACGTCACCGGGCCCAGGGCGGTCATCAGCTCGCCCTCCCCCAGGGTGCCGGGCAGGAAGTTCATCGACGGCGAGCCGATGAACCCGGCGACGAACAGGTTCGCCGGGTTGTCGTAGAGGAACTGCGGCGAGCCGATCTGCTGCACCTTCCCGCTGCGCAGCACCACCACCCGGTCGCCGAGGGTCATCGCCTCGGTCTGGTCGTGGGTGACGTAGACGGTCGTCGTCGCCAGTTGTTTCTGCAGCTTGGACACCGAGGTGCGCATCTGCACCCGCAGCTTGGCGTCCAAGTTGGACAGTGGCTCGTCCATGAGGAACGCCTTGGGGTTGCGCACGATCGCCCGGCCCATCGCCACCCGCTGACGCTGTCCGCCGGACAGGTTCGCCGGCTTGCGGTCCAGGTGCTGGGTCAGGTCCAGGATCCGCGCCGCCTCGTCCACCTTCCGCCGCACCGTCGCGTCGTCCACCTTGGCCAGTCGCAGCGGGAACGCCATGTTCTCCCGCACGCTCATGTGCGGGTAGAGCGCGTAGGACTGGAACACCATCGCGATGTCGCGGTCCTTGGGCGCCTTCTCGTTCACCCGCTCGCCGTCGATGCGCAGCTCGCCGGCGGAGATGTCCTCCAGGCCGGCGATCATGTTCAGCATCGTGGACTTCCCGCAGCCCGACGGGCCGACCAGGATGATGAACTCGCCGTCGGCGATCGTGATGTCCGCCTCGGACACCGCCAGCGCACCGTCCGGGTACCGCTTGGAAACCTTGTCGAGGACGATCTCAGCCATATCCCTCAGCCCTTCACGGCACCGGACGTCAGCCCCGCGACGATGCGGCGCTGGAAGAACAACACGAACACGATGATCGGGATGGTGATGACCACGGCGGCCGCGGAGATCGATCCGGTCGGCGCCTCGAACTGCGAGGCCCCGGTGAAGAACGACAGCGCGGCCGGCACCGTGCGCGACCTCTCGGTCGAGGTCAGCGAGATGGCGAACAGGAAGTCGTTCCAGCAGAAGATGAACACCAGGATCGCCGTGGTGAACACGCCCGGCGCGGCCAGCGGCGCGATGACCCTGCGGAACGCCTGCGCCGGCGTCGCACCGTCCATCTTGGCCGCCTTCTCCAGCTCCCACGGGATCTCCCGGAAGAACGCGGACAGCGTGTAGATCGCCAGCGGCAACGCGAAGGTGATGTAGGGCAGGATCAGGCCGGGCCAGGTGTCGAACAGCCCGAGCTGGCGTTCCATCTCGAACAGCGGCGAGACCAGCGACACCTGCGGGAACATCGCGATCAGCAGCGAGACGCCGACCAGCGCCCGCTTGCCGGGGAAGTCCAGCCGGGCGATCGCGTAGGCGGCCATCATGCCCAGCACCACGGCGATCACCGTGGAGATCAGCGCGATGCCGATCGAGTTGACCAGCGCCCGGACGAACTCGTTGGTGGCGAAGATGTCCTTGTAGTTCTGCCAGGTCCACTCGCTGGGGAAGAAGTTCCGGTCGGTCTGGCTCGCGGCCGTCTTGAACGACAGCGACACCGTCCACAGCACCGGGATCAGCGCGTAGGCCACGATCAGGAGGTCGACGAAGGTCCACCGCGCCTTGCGGCCGGCGGTACTGCCACCGATGACGGCCATCAGCGCTTCCCCCCTGGGTCGTTGCCGGGCGCGGAGGCACCGAAGAGCTTGACGAACACGAACGCGATGATCGCCACCGCGACGAAGATCAGCACCGACATCGTCGAGCCGATCCCCAGGTTCAGGCCCCTGATCAGGTTGTTGTAGGTCTGCATGGACACCGAGGAGGTGTCGTTGGCGCCCTTGGTGAGGATGAAGATGTTGTCGAAGATCCGGAACGCGTCCAGCGTGCGGAACAGCAGCGCCACCAGGATCGCCGGCTTCATCACCGGCAGCATCACCCTGGTGAACCGCTGCCAGGCGTTCGCGCCGTCCATCGACGCGGCCCGCAGCAGGTCGTCGGGCACCAGCGCGAGCCCGGCCATCAGCAGCAGCGCCATGAACGGCGTCGTCTTCCACACCTCGGCCAGGATGATGATCAGCAGCGACGGGATCCGCTGGGTCAGCGGCGCCTCGGCGCCGAACAGCGCCGCCAGGTAGCCGGTGTCGGAGTTCCAGGCGTAGAACCAGGAGAACGCGGCCACCACGGTCACGATCCCGTACGGGATCAGCGTGACCGTGCGGACCAGGCCCCGGCCGACCAGCGTGCGGTGCATCGCCAACGCCAGCAGCATGCCCAGCACCAGCTCGATCACCACCGACACCACCGTGATGACCGTGGTGACGCCGAACGCGGTCCACCAGTAGCCGTTGGACAGCACCGCCGCGTAGTTGGCCAACCCGACGAACTGGCGGTCGTCCGGGAACCGCAGGTCGTAGCGCTGCAACGAGAGCCACACCGAGTAGATGATCGGCCAGGCGGTGACCGCCAGCATCACGATCGCGGCCGGCGCGCACAGCAGCCAGCCCAGCCGCCGCTCGGCCCGCTTGCCCTCCGAGAGCACCGGCTTGGTGCTCGGCCTGTCCAGGACGTGGCTCACGGCAGCACCCCCTTGGACTCCAGCGCCTGCGCCAGGCCCTCACGCAGTTCCTGGGCGGTGGCCGGCGGATCGATGTCGGCCGGCGGGGAGAGCACCTTCGCGGTGATCGTCGACAGGTTCTGGTAGACGACGGTCAGCGGCCGCACCGAGGCGTCCCGCAGCGACTCCAGGATCACCTCCCGCATCGGGTACGCGGTCGCCATGCTCGGGTTGTTCGCCGGATCGACCGCCTGGGTCGGGTCAAGCGGCCGGTCGTCGGTGTAGACCGACTCGATCGTCGGCGGCACGCCGTCGCGGATGGCGGAGAACTTCTGCGAGGCGGCGCCGCGCAGGCACAGCGCCGCCTCGAACGACTCGTCCTTGTGGTTGGAGTACGCGCTGACCGCCAGGTTGTAGCCGCCGACGGTCACCCTGGCCGGCCCGTCGACACCGGGGTAGCGCGCCCAGGCGAGGTTCTTGGCCCGCTCGGGGTTGGCGGTCTGCATGGCGGCGTAGACGTAGGGCCAGTTCAGCTCGAACGCCGAGTTGCTGTCCGGGGCCTCGAAGGCCTGCTGGACCTGCTGTTCCTGGGCGTTGGTCAGCGACGGGTCGGTGACCCCGGCGGTGGCGACCTCCTTGAGGATCTCCAGCGCCTCGACCGCGCCCTCGTCCATGACGACCTTGGTGCCCTCGTCGTTGAGGATGTGCCCGCCGGCGGAGGCGACCAGCGTGTTGTAGGTGACCACCAGGCCCTCGTACTGGGCACCGGTGAACAGGATCTCGTAGGGCTGGCCGCGTTTCTTGAGGTCCCTGGCGGTGTCGATCATCTCGCGCCAGGTCGTCGGCGGGCGCGGGGTGATCCGCTTGTCGTACCAGAGGAGCTGGACGTTGGTGTTCTTCGTCGCCGCGTACAGCCTGTCGTTCCAGCTCGCGGTCCGCAGCGGGATCGCGAGCACGCCGGCGGTGGCGTCGGCCTTGCGCTGGCCGGTCCACTCCTCCAGCCACCTCGCCTCGGCGAACTCGGGCACCCAGGTGACGTCCAGCCCCAGGATGTCCAGGTCGGTGTCGCCGGCGGCGAGCCGGCGGACCATCTGTTCACGCTGCCCGTCGGCGTCGCGCGGGAGTTTCTGGTAGACGATCTCGTAGCGCCCGTTCGCCTGCTCGTTGCAGGTGTCGATGACGCTCTGGAAGTTCTCCTCGGGCGCGTAGTACACGTTGATCTGCTTGCCGGTCTCGGACCCGCAGGCCGCGACGGCCGGCGCGGTGAGCAGCGCGGCGCAGGCAGCGGCGGCGACCCGCCACCGCACCACGCCCCGGCCACCCGTCCGGGTACTGCCCATCAGACTCCCGCCTTCCTCCCTCGGCACGGGAGGGCAGGGCAGGAGAACCGCCGTTACCCAGCACCTCCACCTGCGTCGGGACGCGTGCCCGACCCCTGATGCGTCGGTTCACCGAACGTAAGCCCGCAGGTCACGGGCCGCAATTCAGGCGCGGAGGGCGCGTGCGGCGGAGTGGTCGGTCAGTCCGTCCGGGGGCGCATGGCGAGCTTGGCCAGCAGGTCACGGCCCTTCTCGGCGTTCCTCGGCTGGGCGAGGACGTCGTAGCGGCCGGCGACGAGCTGGCTGGCCGAGGCGATCTCCCGGCCGGCGCTGCGGGTCGTGGCGTACCCGACTGCGGCGAAGATCAGGCCGAACACCACGCCGGCCGACAACCCGACCAGGATCGGTGCGAAGGACATCGGCGCCGGGTTGAACAACCCGAGCAGCAGGCCGACGAACAGGCCGAACCAGGCCCCGGACAGCGCGCCGGTGCCCAGTACCTTCGGCCAGCTCAGCCGGCCGATCACCCGTTCGACCAGCATCAGGTCAACGCCGACGATGGTGACCTCCTGCACCGGGAACTCGTTGCCGGCCAGGTACTGGACCGCCTGGTGGGCCTCCTTGTACGTGCCGTAGGACCCGATCGGCCACCCCGACGGCGGCGTGGGCACCTTGGGAAGGTTCTGACTCCCGCGACCCGCTCCGGAAAACGCACCCGTCACCGTTGCTCACCTCGTTCAGCAGTTGACACCATCCTGCCAATTGCACGGCAGCCGTGCTAATCCCACGCCCGGTCCACGTCGTAGAGCATGTCGGCGTACTCGTTCGAGGAGTAGTCGACCATGCCGGTCCCGTCGTAGTGGGCGACCGGTTCGACCACGCCGTCCGGGCGCCACCAGAACACCCGGTGGCTCAGCCAGTGGGTGCTCTCCCGGTGCCACTCGGCCGCGATCTGGGCCATCTCCTCCAGCGCCCGCTCGGTCTGGCGCCGCTCCCGCACGACGTGGAAGACGAGCCCCTCGCGGGAGGGCATCGCGACCAGCGCGCCGTGGGGTGTCTCGGTCAGCCCGGTCACCGCCTCGATGACCCACCCGAGCACCAGCACCATCGAGCCGACGTACACCGAGCCCTGCAACACGTACACGCCGTCGGACTCGGCATAGCTGTCGGGCAGTTCCCGGGTCAGGTTCACCAGCCCGGCGTCGGCCAACTGGTCGAGCCCGTGCCGGTGCACGTGCTCGTCGTTGATGGTCACGACCGCGTCGGGCAGGTCCAGGGCGAGCAGCAGCACCAGTCCCGGCACGAACTCCACCGCGTACTCCGGCAGCTCGGCCGGTGGTGCCGGCGGCACCATCAGCCGCTGGTAGACCTTGTCGAGCAGGTCCTCGGTCGGACCGGTCAGCTCGACGTGGTCACGGGTTCCCAGCTCCAGGACCTGCTTGAGGTAGTCGTCGACGACGTCGGGCCACTGGCCGGCGGGGACGTCGGCGACCAGCCCGGACAGCGTGTCCAGACCCAGTTCGAGCTCCTCGGGGTGCAGTACCTCGACGCGGTCGTCGTGGACGACGACCTTCATACCTATGAACGCCGGGCTTCGCCGAACCAGGTTCCGCAGGCGTTCGTGCTGGGAGATGGTCAGTGGGGGCATCGGCCAGACGGTACAAGGCCGGCCGGTCGCCGCTCAGCCCTTTGATCGATATTCGCGCAGCAGGCCCCGGCTGATGATGGTCTTCTGGATCTCGCTGGTGCCCTCGCCGATCAGCAGGAACGGGGCCTCGCGCATCAGCCGCTCGATCTCGTACTCCTTGGAGTAGCCGTAGCCGCCGTGGATGCGGAAGCTGTCCTGGGTGACCTCGGCGCAGTACTCGGAGGCGATCAGCTTGGCCATGCCGGCCTCGACGTCGTTGCGCGCGCCGGAGTCCTTGAGCCGGGCGGCGTTGACCATCATCAGGTGCGCGGCCTCGACCTTGGTGGCCATCTCGGCGAGCTTGAACGCGATCGCCTGGTGCTCGGCGATGGGCTTGCCGAAGGTCTGGCGCTGCTGGGCGTAGTCGACGGCCAGTTCGAAGGCCCGGATGGCGATGCCGCAGGCGCGGGCGGCGACGTTGACCCGGCCGACCTCGACGCCGTCCATCATCTGCGCGAAGCCCTTGCCGGTGGTGCCGCCGAGTACGGCGGTGGCCGGGATCCGGTAGCCGTCGAAGACCGCCTCGGTGGTGTCGACGCCCTTGTAGCCCATTTTGTCGATCTTGCCGGGGATGGTGAGGCCGGGGGCGACCTCGCCGAACCCGGTCGGCTTCTCGACCAGGAACGCGGTCAGGTTCTGGTGGGCCTTGGCCGCGCCCTCGTCGGTCCTGACCAGCAGGGCGATCAGGGTGGAGCTGCCGCCGTTGGTGAGCCACATCTTGGCGCCGTCGATGACGTAGTCGTCGCCGTCACGGCGGGCGCGGGTCTTGATGGCGGCGACGTCGGAGCCAAGGTCGGGCTCGGACATGGAGAAGCTGCCGCGGACGTCGCCGGCGGCCATCCTGGGCAGCAGGTCGCGTTTCTGCTCCTCGGTGCCGTGGTGGCGGACCATGTGCGCGACGATGAAGTGGGTGTTGATCACGCCGGAGACGCTCATCCAGCCCCGGGCGATCTGTTCGACGACCAGGGCGTAGGTGAGCAGGGACTCGCCGAGCCCGCCGTACTCCTCGGGGATGGTGAGCCCGAACAGGCCCATCTCCTTCATCCCGTCGACGATGTCCTGGGGGTAGACGTCGCCGTGTTCGAGTCGTTGGGCGTGCGGGATGATCTCCTTGTCGACGAAGTCCCGCACCGTCGCGAGGATCTCCTGCTGCACGTCGGTCAGTCCGGCGGTCTGGGCGAGGCGGGCCATACCGGTCAGTATCGCTCGGTTAACGCTCGTTCGCGTCGGGGAAGTGGGCGGGACCACGTCGGAAGAATCACGGGTCGGCGATCAGCTGGCGCGGGCCTCCAGTTGGGAACCGCCGCAGCCTCGGCAGTCGTCGGCGAGCACGTAGACGTCCTGGCCACAGCGGTGGCAGGAGCGGAAGCTGCGCTCGAAGAGGTCGTCGCGGGTCGACGTGCGACCGAACAGGCCTCTTCGGCCCTCCTTGACAACTCGGTGCTTTGCCATGAGGAACACTCTTGCCTGCCGGGGTAGGTCAACGGCAAGTGCCATCACGTTATCTGTGCGTTATATCACTGCAACCTTCGACGGCCTGTGACGTCCATCTGACGGAACGTATATTTCGGTCACTGATCGTGACTGGCAGGCCGCGGAGCTGGGGTGTTCGGCGCCGACTCCCGCGAGTTCTCGAGAAATCGGAGCAATTCGACCGGGAACGGGAGCACCAGCGTCGAGTTCTTCTCGGCCGCCACCGCCACCACCGTCTCCAGCAACCGCAGCTGCAACGCGGCCGGGGTGTCGGACATGACCCGCGCGGCGTCGGAGAGCTTGCGCGAGGCCTGGAACTCGCCGTCGGCCGAGATCACCCGCGCCCGCCGGTCCCGCTCGGCCTCGGCCTGACGCGACATCGACCGCTTCATCGACTCCGGCAGGGCGACGTCCTTGATCTCCACCCGGTCGATGTGGATGCCCCAGTCCAGCGCCGGGGTGTCGATCATCAGCTCCAGGCCCTGGTTGAGCTTCTCCCGGTTGGACAGCAGGTCGTCCAGGTCGCTCTTGCCGATGATCGACCGCAGCGAGGACTGGGCGACCTGACCCACCGCGAACCGGTAGTCCTCCACGTTGACGATCGCCGCCACCGGGTCGATGACCTTGAAGTAGACCACCGCGTCCACCCGCACCGTCACGTTGTCCCGGGTGATGCCCTCCTGCGCGGGCACCGGCATCGTCACGACCTGCAGGTTCACCTTCTCCAACCGGTCGGCGACCGGGGCGATGAGCGCCAGACCCGGCCCCCGGGTCCGTTCCAGGACCCGACCCCAGCGGAACACCAGCCCGCGCTCGTACTGGCGGATCACACGAACACTCGTGCTGGCCCAGATCCCCAGCAGGACCAGCACGGCGACCACGACGAACAGCATCTCCGGGCACCTCCTGCCCCCTGCCACCGATGCTACGCCGCTGGTCAGAGGGGTCAGGCGAGGTTCGCGACCGCCTCGGCGAGCGCCAGCACCCGGCGCGCGTTCTCCACGTGCAGGTTCTCGATCATGCGGCCGTCGACGGTGGCCACGCCCCGCCCGTGCGCCTGCGCCGCCGCGAACGCCTCGATCACCCGGCGCGCGTGCGCGACGTCCTGTTCGGACGGAGCGAACGTCCGGTTGCACGGCCCGATCTGTCCAGGGTGGACCAACGTCTTGCCGTCGAAGCCGAACTGCTTGCCCTGCAGGCACTCCTGCGCGAACCCGACGTCGTCGCGGACGTCGTTGTAGACCCCGTCGAGGATCACCCGACCGGTCGCCCTGGCCGCCAGGACACACGTCGACAGCGGGCCCAGCAGCGGCGCGCGGCCGGGGACCTGGTCGGCCAGCAGTTCCTTGGCCAGGTCGTTGGTGCCCAGCACCAGCACGGTCAGCCGCTCGCTGGCCGCGGCGATCTCCGCGCAGCGCAGCACCGCGACCGGGGTCTCGATCATCGCCCAGATCTTCGTGCGGTCGGGGGCGGCGGCCAGCGCACGCTCGATCGCGTGCACCTCCTCGACCGAGTTGACCTTGGGCACCACAACCGCGTCCGGCCCGGCGGCCGCGACCGCCGCCAGATCGTCCTCGTGCCACGGCGTTCCCCGGCCGTTGACCCGGATCGTGACCTCACGGTCGCCGTAGCCGCCCGAGGTCGCCGCGGCGCAGACCCGCTCGCGGGCGGCCGGCTTGGCGTCCGGCGCGACGGCGTCCTCCAGGTCCAGGATCAGCGCGTCGGCCGGCAGCGACCTCGCCTTCTCCAGCGCGCGTTCGTTGGCGCCCGGCATGTACAGCACCGACCGGCGGGGCCTCATGCCGACACCGACCCGTAGGCGGCGGCGAGTTCCGGGTCGCGGGCGGCGAGGTCGTCGGCCAGCGAGGCGATCACCTGGCACTGCTTGACCGTCGCGTCGTCCTGCATCTTCCCGTCGATCATGACCGCGCCGGTGCCATCACCCATCTCGGCGATCACCCGACGGGCCCACGCGACCTCCTCCGGTGACGGCGAGAAGACCTTCCTGGCGATCGCGATCTGCGCCGGGTGCAGGCTCCACGCGCCGACACAGCCCAGCAGGTAGGCGTTGCGGAACTGGTCCTCGCAGCCCACGGTGTCGCGGATGTCGCCGAACGGTCCGTAGTAGGGCAGGATCCCGGCCTCGGCACAGGCGTCGACCATCCGCGCGACCGTGTAGTGCCACAGGTCCTGCTGATAGGTCAGGCGTCCCTCGTTCAGGTCGTCGCCCGTCGGGTCCGATCGCACCAGGTAGCCGGGATGCCCGCCGCCGACCCGGGTCGTCTTCATCCGCCGGGACGCGGCCAGGTCGGCCGGGCCCAGCGAGATGCCCTGCATGCGCGGGCTGGCCAACGCGATCGCCTCGACGTTGGCCACCCCGGAGGCGGTCTCCAGGATCGCGTGCACCAGCAGCGGCCGGCGCAGGCCGGCACGCGCCTCCAACTGGGCGAGCAGCCGGTCCACGTAGTGGATGTCCTCCGGACCCTCGACCTTCGGCACCATGATCACGTCCAGCTTGTCGCCGACCTCGGTCACCAGCGTGATCAGGTCGTCGAGCGCCCACGGCGAGTCGAGGCTGTTGACCCTGGTCCACAGCTGGGTGTCACCGAGGTCGGCCTCGCGGGCCACCCGCACCAGCCCGGCGCGGGCGATCTCCTTGCGGTCGGCGGCCACCGCGTCCTCGAGGTTGCCCAGCAGCACGTCGGCCTTGGTGGCCAGATCGGGAACCTTGGCGGCCATCTTCTCGTTGCCCGGGTCGAAGAAGTGGATCATCCGGGACGGCCGCTGCGGGATCTGGCGGACCGGGTCCGGCGCGCCGACCGCCAGCGGGCGGAAGAAGTCCTTCGGTGACCGCATTCGTGCCTCCAAGCCCGGGTGCTACCTGCGGCTCACCCTAGGGCGCGAGCGACCCACGTGCGGCGCTCGTGTCGCCAAGACCACGCTGGAGGGATGACGGTGCGCGTGCCACCCCGCTTCACCGAGCGCCTGATCGAGGCCCTCGGCGAGCCGGCGCGGCGCTGGAGCGAGCGGCTGCCGGCGCTGGCCGGCCGGATGCTCGACCGCTGGTCACTGCGCCCCGACGGCGAGGCGCTGCACGGGTTCACCGCACTGGCCCTGCCGGTGCGCCGCGCGGACGGCACCCCGGCGATGCTCAAGCTGATGTGCCCCAACGAGGAGGGCGAGCACGAGGCCCTCGCACTGTCCATCTGGAACGGTCAGGGCGCGGTCCGGCTGCTGGCCTACGACCCGCACGACTGGGCGCTGCTGCTCGAACGCCTCGACGAGCGCCGCAGCCTGCGCGACGAGCCGATCGACGAGGCGGTCACGCTGCTCGCCGGCTTCCTGCGCCGCCTCGACGTGCCGGCGCCGCCGGCCGTGCGCACGCTGCGCTCGGTCGCCGCCCGCTGGGAACGGGAACTGGCCGCGCACGCCCACGAGCGGGTGCCGTCCCGGTTCGTCGACGCCGCCATCGCCCACTGCGCCGAACTCGGCCCGCGCGCCGGCGACCGGCTGGTCAACGAGGACCTGCACTACGACAACGTGCTCGCCGGCACCCGCGAACCGTGGCTGGTGATCGACCCCAAACCGATCGCCGGCGACCCCGAGTTCGCACTGATCTCCTTGCTGTGGAACAGGTTCGACGGCCGGCCAGCCGAGCGGCTGACGACCGTGTGCCGCCTGGCCGGGCTCGACGCCGACCTCGCCCGCCGCTGGACGCTCGTCCGCGCCGTGGAGACCTGGGCCGACGGCCCCGAGTTCCCCACCGCCGACCGGTGCGCGGCGATCGCCGAGTCCGTCATCGAGTGATCCGCCCGCCGGGCGGATAGCCTGACCGACGTGGGCTCCGTGAGCAGGGTGTTCGTCGCACAGCTGGCCGGGTTGCCCGTCTACGGGCCGGACGGCGAGTCGATCGGCAAGATCCGGGACGTGGTCGTCACGTTACGCACCGACCGCCAGCCGCCCCGGGTACTCGGCACGGTCGTCGAACTGGTCACCCGCCGGCGGATCTTCGTGCCGATGCTGCGGGTCACCTCGATCGACGCCACCGCCGTGACCCTCGCGACCGGCTCGGTCAACCTGCGGCGGTTCAACCAGCGACCCAACGAGATCCTCGTCGTCGGCCAGCTGCTCGACGCGCGGGTCACCGTCGAGGAGGACGGCACCAGCGCGGTCGTGGTCGACGCGGCGATGGAGCTGACCCGCACCCGCGACTGGCTGCTCGGCCGGGTCGCCGTGCAGCCGCGCACCGGGCGGCTCGGCCGGCGCGGGCCGGTGCGGGTGGTGCGCTGGGAGCAGGTGCGCGGCCCCGGCGTCACGGAGCTCGCCCAGCTGCCGCAGGGCACCGCGCAGCTGCTGACCGTCTTCGACTCGATGCGCGCCGCCGACGTCGCCGCCGCGCTGCGCGACCTGCCGGCCAAACGCCGCTACGAGGTGGCCGACGGCCTGGACGACGAGCGGCTGGCCGACGTGTTCGAGGAGCTGCCGGAGGCGCTGCAGAAGGACCTGCTCGCCCACCTCGACGAGGAACGCGCCGCCGACATCCTGGAGGCGATGGACCCCGACGACGCCGCCGACCTGCTCGGCGTGATGTCCGAGCTCGACCAGGACCGGCTGCTGGAGCTGATGGAGGCCGAGGACTCCGACCCGGTCCGCCGTCTGCTGGCCTACTCGGCCAACACCGCCGGCGGCCTGATGACCCCCGAGCCGATCGTGCTGACCCCCGACGCGACGATCGCCGAGGCGCTGGCCATGGCACGCAACCCGGACATCACGCCGGCGCTGGCCAGCATGGTGTTCGTCTGCCGGCCGCCCTCGGCCACCCCGACCGGCCGCTACCTGGGCTGCGTGCACCTGCAACGGCTGCTGCGCGAGCCGCCGGGGGGCCTGGTCGCCGGCGCGCTGGACACCGAGCTGGCCACGCTCGGCCCCACGACCCAGCTCGCCGACGTGACCCGGTACTTCGCCGCCTACGACCTGGTGTGCGGGCCGGTGGTCGACGACACCGAGCACCTGCTCGGCGCGGTCACCGTCGACGACGTGCTCGACCACCTGCTGCCCGCCGGCTGGCGCGACGACGGGGCCTGGGCACCGAGCCCACCCCCGAGCCCGTCCCCGAGCCAAGGGTCGAGTCAGGGGCCGGCCCATGCCTGAGCCGCGGCGGCGGCGCCTCGACCAGCCGCGTTCGGCCAGCCGGCTGCGGTGGCGGGTGTCGCTGGACCCGGAGATGTTCGGGCAGGTGTCCGAGCGGCTGGCCCGGTTCCTGGGCACCGGCAAGTTCCTGTTCTGGCAGACACTGCTCGTGGTCACCTGGATCGCGTTGAACCTGTTCGCGATCACCCTTCAGTGGGACCCGTATCCGTTCATCCTGTTGAACCTGGCGTTCTCCACCCAGGCCGCCTACGCCGCGCCGCTGATCCTGCTGGCGCAGAACCGGCAGGACCAGCGTGACCGGGTGTCGCTGGAGGAGGACCGGGCGCGGGCGGCCCAGACCAAGGAGGACACCGAGTTCCTCGCCCGCGAGCTGGCCGCGCTGCGGTTGGCCGTCGGCGAGGTCGCCACCCGGGACTACCTGCGCGGCGAGCTGGAACGCCTGCGCAAGGATCTGCGCAAGGACATACGCCACCGTCCCGACGGCTCGCAGGACGACTCCCGCGCCGAGTCCCGCGCCGACTAGCTGACTAGCTGTCGGCCAGCCGGGCGCACAGCTCACCGAACTCGGCGAGCTCCTTGGCGTCGAAGTGGTCGATGAAGTGGCGAACGACACCACCCAGGTGCGTGCGCGCCGCCTGACGCAGGGTGTCGACGCCCTTGGTGGTGAGCACGGCGACCACGCCCCGGCCGTCGCCGGTGAACCGTTCCCGGGTCACCATCCCCGCCACCTCAAGCCGATCCACCAGCCGAGTGACACCCGATCGGGACAGCAGGACGGCGTCGGCCAGCTCGGCCATCCGCAGCCGGCGTTCGGGGGCCTCGGCCAGCTGGACCAGCACGTCGTAGCCGCCGAGGGACAGCGGATGCTCGGCGACCAGCTCGCTCTCCAGGACACGGACGAGCCGCGCGTGTGCCCGGAGGAACGAACGCCACGCGTCGACTTCGCTCCCGGTCGGTAACCGGTTCACGGCTGGCTCCACCACTCCTGTGATGTTACGGAAGGCTCGTGTCCACATGCACCGTTGCGGTATCGGTCACCGGAACGGTTGTCGAAGGTAACCCGTAGCATGAATCTGTGACGACCAGCGAGCCAACTCGGGTTCCCGACGTCGAGGCCGTGCGTGCGGCGCTGGCGGGAGTGCAGGACCCGGAGATCCACAAGCCCATCACCGATCTCGGCATGGTCAAGGACGTGACCATCGGCGAGAACGGCGCCGTCAACGTGGAGATCTACCTGACGGTGTCCGGCTGCCCACTGCGGGACAAGATCACCCGCGACGTGACCGAGGCGGTGTCGGCCGTCGACGGTGTGCGCGAGGTCACTGTCGCCCTGGACGTGATGAGCGACCAGCAACGCACCGACCTGCGCCGCAAGCTGCGCGGCGACGCCGAGGAACCGAAGATCCCGTTCGCCGAGCCCGGCTCGCTGACCCGGGTCTACTGTGTCGCGTCCGGCAAGGGCGGCGTCGGCAAGTCGAGCGTCACGGTGAACCTCGCCGTGGCGATGGCCCAACGCGGCCTGTCGGTCGGCGTGGTCGACGCCGACATCTACGGCCACTCCGTCCCCCGCATGCTGGGCGTCGACAGCCGCCCGACCAGGGTCGAGAAGATGATCATGCCGCCCGAGGCCAACGGCGTGAAGGCCATCTCGGTCGCCATGTTCACCCAGGGCAACACCCCGGTCGTGTGGCGCGGCCCCATGCTCCACCGAGCCCTCCAGCAGTTCCTCGCCGACGTCTTCTGGGGCGACCTCGACGTACTGCTGCTTGACCTGCCCCCCGGCACCGGCGACATCGCCATCTCGGTGGCCCAGCTGATCCCGAACGCCGAGATCCTCGTGGTCACCACCCCGCAGCAGGCCGCCGCCGAGGTGGCCGAGCGGGCCGGCGCCATCGCCTCCCAGACCCGCCAACGCCTGGCCGGCGTCATCGAGAACATGTCCTGGCTCGAACTCCCCGACGGCACCCGCATGCAACCCTGGGGCTCCGGCGGCGGCCAGACCGTCGCCGACTCCCTCACCACCGCGATCGGCGCGCAGGTCCCCCTGCTCGGCAACGTCCCCATGGACCCCCGCCTGGTCCAGGCCGGCGACAACGGAACCCCGCTGGTCACCTCCGTCCCGGACGCCCCGGCCTCCCAGGTCCTCACCGAGATCGCCGGCAAGCTCACCACCCGCGCCCGCGGCCTCGCCGGCCGCATGCTCTCCGTCTCCCCAGCCTGACCTCGACGAACAGGACAGGGCCGGCCCCACGGGGCCGGCCCTGTTCACGTCGTGCCGCGTCCCCGCACCGGGACGAGCCCCGCCTCAGGTGGCGTCGGGGTCGTACGGGGGGTTCTTGGTGGAGGTGGCCGGCGGGGTCGGGTCCTCGCGTGTGCGGCCCTCGCCAGGAGGGCCGGCCGGGGGTGGGGTGTGGCCGTTGGGCTTGGTGGCGTGGCCGTTGCCGGTGTCGACGTCGTCGAACAGGTGGCGGGTGACGGCGCGGCGCGGGTCGAAGTTGCGGAGTTGCTGCAGGTCTTCGAGGGGTTTGCGCAGCTCGTCGAAGTCGTCGCCCATTTCGTTGCGGAGTTGGTCGCGGGCGCCGGTGGCGTACTCGCGGACCTTGCGGACGTTGCGGCCCAGCCACGCGGCGGCCGACGGGAGACGCTCCGGACCCAGGATGAACAGGCCGGCCACCACGATGACGAGGATCTCGGCCCAGCCGATGCTGTCGAACACTGTGGCCTACCTCCACCGAACGGATGACACACCAGGGACCAGCGTAGCCAATCAGTCGGACCGCAGGGTGACCTGAACCGTCAGCTCCCGGCCGCTCCTGGCCAGCACCACCGGCACACGCTCGCCGATGTCGTGCAGCCGGACCACCACGATCAGCTCCGCCGCGTCCGCGATGTCCCGGTCGCCGACCTTGCGGATCACGTCGCCCTGCTTGATACCGGCCTCGGCGGCGGCGCCGCCGTCGCGGACGTTCTGGACCCTGGCGCCGTCGGCGGTGTCGGCCGACACCGAGGCGACGTTCACACCCAGGTCGGCGTGGTTGACCTTGCCGTCCCTGATCAGCGCCTCGGTGATGCCGCGCGCGTAGTCGATCGGGATGGCGTAGCCGAGGCCGACGCTGCCGGTGCTCCCACCGACCGTCTGGATCGAGGAGTTGATGCCGATCAGCGCACCGGTCGAGTCCACCAGCGGGCCACCGGAGTTGCCCTGGTTGATCGCCGCGTCCGTCTGGATCGCGTCGTAGGCCGCCGGTTCGCCGCCCTCGCCGGCCAGCACCGGGCGGTTCAGCGCGCTGACGATGCCCTGGGTGACCGTGTCGTCCTGGCGCAGCGGCGAGCCGATCGCGATGACCGTGTCGCCGACCTCCAGGTCGCCGGAGCGGCCCAACTGGATGACCGTGGGATTGCGCACCTCGACCTTGATCACCGCCAGGTCGGACTTGGCGTCCTTGCCGACCAGCTTCGCCTCGGCGCGGGTGCCGTCGATGAACCGGACGGTGATCGGCCGGCCCTCGCCGGCCGCGCCCACCACGTGCTCGTTGGTCAGGATGTAGCCGTTGCTGTCGATCACCGCGCCGGAGCCGACGGTGCCCTCGTTCGCGTTGATCCGCACCTCGATGGTGACCACCGCCGGCCGCACCTGACGCGCGATGTCGGCGACCGAACCGGCCGGGCGTTCCTTGCTCCCCGACACCTGGGCCAGCGACACGTCCTGGTTGAGCTTCTCGCCGCCGCGCCCCAGGTACCAGCCGACGACCCCGCCGGCCGCGCCGATCAGCAGCGACACCAGCGCCAGGGTGAGCAGCGCGCGCACCCGCACCCGCCGCCCGAAGATCACCTCGGGCAGGCTGAGCAGCTCGCCGGCCGGGCGGTCCTTGGGGTCCTCGTCGTCGCCGGTGTCCTCGCCCAGGGCCGGCGGGCCGATCATCGCGCCGGCCGACGGGTCACGCCACGGGTCGGCGGCGGCCTCGTCGTCCCACGGGTCGACCCCGGCGGGGCCGTCCTCGGTGGGGGGGCGTTGGAGCAGTTCGGTGGCGCCGGCCGGTCGGCCGAACGCGCCGGCCAGCGACTCGGCCACCGGCGGGGCGGCGCGCAGCTCGCCGAACGCCGCGCGGGCGCCGGCCGGGCCGCCGGGCTGGGGGGAGAACGGGCCCTCGACACCGGAGGGCCGGCCGAACACCGCCGCGCTGGACGGGTCGACATCCGGACGGTCCAGCGGACGCGGCCCGAGCCTCGGTGCACCGTGGGGTGAGTGCTGGTCGTTCATCGCTGCTCAGCCTGCCTGACGAGCGGTGAAGTCGGCGTAGCGACGAAAAGGGGGTGTCAGCGGCCGGCGGTGTGCAGCACGTAGCCGGCCTGCTGGATCTGGTCGGCGTCGGCGACCGCTGGCCGGTCGGGCTGGTTGCCGACCGCCGGGCGGGGCTGCTCGTCACCGCCGGTGCTCACCAGCGCGAGCGCGCCGAGCACCAGGCCGGACACGACGACACCGGCGCCCTGGGCGGTGCGCCGGGACGGCCGGCGACCCAGAACGGCCCGGCCCTCACCGAGTTTGGCGGACGAGCCGAGTGGCGCGCTGGCCCCGAAAGGGGTCGGCGCCCGTTCCGGCCGCTGCACCACCACGAGCTGCCCGTCGTCGCTGACCGCGAGGCCGTCGGGCGTGGCCGGCATCTCGACCTGCTGCGGGATGGCCCGCAGGGCGGCGAGCAGACCGGCCGGGACGACCGGCGCGTCGGCGGACTGGACGGCCGAGGCGGCCTGCCGCTGCGCGACGATGTCGGCGAGGCAGTGCGGGCACCTGGCCATGTGCGAGGCCGCACGGTCGTGCGCCGTCGCCGACAGTTCACCGTCGACGAAAGCCACCACGACGTCCGGCAGAAGATGCTGTTCGGACAGACCCCAACCGCGCTCGTCGGTCACGACCTACCCTCCCGTACGAGTTCCCTGCGCCGCTCCAGCGACGCCCGCAGAGCCTGGCGCCCCCGGTGGATCCTGCTTCGAACAGTACCCAACTTCACGCCGAGCGTGGCGCCGATCTCCTCGTAGGACAGGCCTTCCACGTCACAGAGCACGACGGCGGCCCGGAACTCCGGGGGCAGTTCGTCGAGCGCGGCCTGCAGGTCGGGGTCCAGATGGGTGTCGACATAGACCTGCTCGGGGCTCGGGTCGTCGCCGGCGAGCCGGTCGGTGTCCTCGGGCAGGCCCTCCATGCGCAGCCGCGAGCGGCGGCGGGCCATGTCGAGGAACAGGTTGGTGGTGATGCGGTGCAGCCAGCCCTCGAAGGTGCCCGGCTTGTAGCTCGACAGCGACCGGAAGACCCGGATGAAGGTCTCCTGGGTGAGGTCCTCGGCGTCGTGGGCGTTACCGGTCAGGCGGTAGGCGAGCCGGTAGACGCGGTCGGCGTGCTCGCGCACGACCTCGTCCCACGACGGTGGGGTCCAGGCGGACTCCTCGTCCAGCTGGACCGGTTGCACTGGTTCGACCACGGCGGTGCCGCTCGGCTGTGTCTGCATCGGGCGAGTAGCCACCTCCCTGGGGCGATCCGCCCCACCACCCTGCTCAACGTTGGCAACGCCCATCGTGTTCCCACCCCTGCCGTCGCGGTTCGGACTTCCTGTACCGCTCTTGATCCCCTGGCAAACCTGATACTGCTGTCCCCTGATGTGAACGTAGTGAGAGACGGCTGAGAGGCGGCTGAGAAATGCGGCGTTCTCGTCTTGCGCCCGATTCCGGCCCGCGAACGCTAATCTCACACGTCGTGGCAGCCGATACGCCGACGATCGACTCGGACGTGCTCAGCGCGTACGTCGAGGGGTTCGTCTCCGAGGACGACGCGCTGGTCAGCGCCCGGAAACGGGGCGTCGAGCTCGGCTGCTCGCCGATCTCACCGCTGGGCGGGGCCGCGCTGCGTCTGCTGGCGACCACGCTGCGCGCCAGGGCCGTCGTCGAAATCGGTACCGGATCGGGTGTCAGCGGGTTGTACCTGCTGCGGGGGATGGCCCCGGACGGGGTCCTGACCTCGATCGACGTCGAGCCGGAGTTCCAGGGCGCCGCCAAGCGGGCGTTCTCCGGGGCCGGGATGGGCCCCGGCCGGGCCAGGCTGATCATGGGCCGGGCGCTGGAGGTGCTGCCCCGGCTGACCGAGGAGGCCTACGACCTGCTCTACGTCTCCGGGTCCCGCCAGGAGTACCCCGGCTACCTGGAGCAGGGCGTGCGGCTGCTGCGGCCCGGCGGCGTGATCGCGTTCGACAACGTGCTGCTGGCCGGCCAGATCACCAACCCCGCGCGCCGCGACCCGGAAGCGGTCGCGCTGCGTGAGGTCATCCGCACGGTACGCGAGGACGACCGGCTGGTGCCCGTCCTGCTGCCTCTCGGCGACGGCCTGCTGGTCGCCGCCAAAGCACACTGACCCAGGCGCACTGACCCGGGCACACTGAGCGTTACTGGTCGCCGCTCTCCGAGGCCACGAACCCGCCGACCAGGGCACCGACGCCCAGGCCGATGATCACCACGGCCCAGCCACTGGCACCCCAGTTCGACTCGCCCTGCCACCAGCCCCAGAACGCACTGGTGACCAGGCCGAACGGGGTGAACGCGACCAGGCCGCCGATCAGCCCGGCGCCCAGCCGCAACCCGGTCCGCTTGCGGCCGGCCTTGCCGCCGGCGCGCGCGTCGGCGACCGGGGACATCTGCCACATGGAGCGGAACGGGTCCTGCTCGGGCGGCGGTTGCGGCTCCATGGCTCCACGGTATTCCGCCGCGCCCCCGAACGGGGAACTATTCGGCGCGTTCGCCCTTCCCGAGCACGACCACGCCGCCCGGGCTGACCGTGTACCGCTCGCGGTCGGCGGCCAGGTCGACGCCGACGCGCGCGCCGTCGACCACGGTGACGTTCTTGTCCAGGATGGCCCGGCGCACCACCGCGCCCCGCCCGACCCGCACCCCCGGCAGCAGCACGCTGCCCTCGACCGTCGCCCCGTCCTCGATCTTGACGTCCGCGCTGATCACCGAGTCCTTGACGAACGAGCCGGAGATGATCGACCCGGGCCCGACGATCGACTCGACGGCCGTGCCGGTGTTGACGAACTTGGCCGGCGGCAGCGGCGGTGTCGCGGTCCGGATCGGCCAGCGGTGGTTGTAGAGGTTGAACACCGGGTGCACCGACACCAGGTCCATGTGTGACTCGTAGTAGGCGTCCAGGGTCCCGACGTCGCGCCAGTAGCCCCGGTCGCGCTCGGTGGCGCCGGGGACCTCGTTGTCGTCGAAGTCGTAGACCATCGCGCCGCCCTCGGCGACGAGCATCGGGATGATGTCGCCGCCCATGTCGTGCATCGACTCGGGGTTGGCCGCGTCGGTGCGCAGCGCGTCGAGCAGCACGTCGGTGCGGAAGACGTAGTTGCCCATGGACGCGAACGTGACGTCCGGGTCGTCGGGCACGTGCGGCGGCTCGGCCGGTTTCTCCAGGAAGCGGGTGATCCGCGCGTCGCGGTCGGAGTCGATGCAGCCGAAGGCCTTGGCCTCGGTGCGCGGCACCCGGATGCCGGCGACGGTCACCCCGGCGTCGGTGTCCATGTGCTGGCGCACCATCTGCGAGGGGTCCATCCGGTACACGTGGTCGGCGCCGAAGACCACGATCTGGTCGGGGCGCTCGTCGTAGACCAGGTTCAGCGACTGGTAGATGGCGTCGGCGCTGCCGGTGTACCAGCGGGGGCCGAGCCGCTGCTGGGCGGGCACCGGGGTGATGTACTGGCCGAGCACGCTGGACAGCCGCCAGGTGGTGGAGATGTGCCGGTCCAGCGAGTGCGACTTGTACTGGGTCAGCACGCACAGCCGGTGGTAGCCGCCGTTGACCAGGTTCGACAGCACGAAGTCGATCAACCGGTAGTTGCCCCCGAAGGGCACCGCCGGCTTGGCGCGGTCGGCGGTCAGCGGCCAGAGCCGCTTCCCCTCGCCGCCGGCGAGCACGATCGCGAGCACGTTGGGCTGGCCCTTCACGTGCTGACCCTAACCGCGTGCCGGTGATCGGGGCTACCTTGCGAAGGTGCGACTCGGACTGGTGACGCGGGAGTACCCGCCGGAGGTCTATGGCGGGGCCGGCGTGCACGTCGAGTTCCTGGTCCCCCGCCTGCGGGAACTGATCGACGTGGACGTGCACGCGTTCGGGGCGCCCCGGTCGGCCGACGGCGTGCGCTCGCACGGGCCGACCGGCCTGGAGCACGCCAACGCAGCGCTGCGCACGCTGTCGGCCGACCTGTCGATGGCCGCCGCCCTCGACGGCGTCGACCTGGTCCACTCGCACACCTGGTACGCCAACTTCGCCGGACATCTGGCCAAACTCCAGTACGGCGTGCCGCACGTGGTCACCGCGCACTCGCTGGAGCCGCGCCGGCCGTGGAAGGCCGAGCAGCTCGGCGGCGGCTACCGGATCTCCTCGTGGGTGGAGCGGACCTGCTTCGAGGCGGCCGACGCGGTCATCGCGGTCAGCGAGGCGATGCGCGCCGACGTCCTGGACTGCTATCCCACGCTGGACCCGGGCCGGGTGCGGGTGGTGCACAACGGCATCGACTCCGCCGCCTACCACCCGGTCACCGAGGATGACGCGTTACGCCACTACGGCGTGGACCCCGATCGCCCGATCGTGGTGTTCGTCGGCCGGATCACCCGGCAGAAGGGCCTGTCCCACCTGATCGCCGCCGCCCACCACCTCGACCCGGCCGCCCAGGTCGTGCTCTGCGCCGGCGCCCCGGACACGCCCGAGATCGCGGCCAGCACCCAGGCCGAGGTCTCCGAGCTGGCCAGGGCCCGCGAGGGCGTGGTGTGGCTCCAGAAGATGCTCCAGCCGGCGGAGGTCCGCCAGCTGCTCAGCCACGCGACGGTGTTCGTCTGCCCGTCGGTCTACGAGCCGCTGGGCATCGTAAACCTGGAGGCGATGGCCTGCGGCACGGCCGTGGTCGCCTCCGACGTCGGCGGGATCCCCGAGGTCGTCGAGGACGGCGAGACCGGGCTGCTCGTCCACTACGACCCGACAGACGAGTCATCCTTTCGGGTGGACCTGGCCACGGCGGTGAACGCACTGGTCGCCGATCCGTCCCTGGCCGCCCGGTTCGGCGCGCGGGGCCGGGCGCGCGCGGTGCGCGATTTCTCCTGGGAGATCGCGGCGGCCCGGACGGTCGAGGTCTACGGATCGGTGCTCCCCTGAGACGAGTTCCGGGTCGATCTCAGGGCCATTCCTGAGAGCGGGTTCAGCCGCCGGCGGCTAACTTGGCCGTGTGGCTCAGACATCCCCGGCACCCAGGCTCCGGATCCGCTTCGCGCGGTTCTCGGTGGCCTCGGCGATCGCCACCGGGATCAGCCAGCTCGTGCTGCTGACCGTCTACTGGGTCGGCTGGAGCGAGGACGCCACGGCGGCCAGCACGATCGCGTTCCTGGCCGGCTCGGTGCCGCACTTCCTGATGGTCCGCTACTGGGCCTGGGCCGACACCGACCCCGGCCGCCTGCGCCACCAGCTCACCACCTACTTCGCGGTCACGCTGCTCAGCGGGGTCGCCTCGATCGGCCTGACCACCGTCGCCGAGCAGGCGCTCCTGCCGCTGGTCGAGGACCAGGGGTGGCGCGCGGTGATGCTGGTCGGCAGCTACCTGGCCGCCAGCGGCCCGGTGTTCCTGGTCAAGTTCGCGCTGTTCGACCGCGCGTTCGCCTCGCGCCGCCCGTACCCGGCGGCCAGCTCCACCAGGGTCCGTGCGGCGAACCCGGTCGCCCCGGCGGTCACCTCGTCGTAGGTCCGCTCGGCGCGGGCCGGCCCGGCGATGTCCAGGTGCGCCCACGGCAGCCCGCCGGTGAACTCCCGCAGGAACATCGCCGCCGCGATCCCTCCCGGCCCGGTCGGGCACTGTGCCCCGTCGGCGAGGCGGCTGTGCACCGACTCGGCGAACTCGTCGGCCACGGTGTCCGCGTCCGAGGCCAGCGGCATCCGCCACCAGCGTTCCCCGGCGGCGACACCGGCCGCGTCGACCCGCTCCCACACGTCGTCCTGGCTGGCGAACGCGCCGCCGGTGCGCAGGCCGAGCGAGACCTTCATCGCCCCGGTCAGCGTGGCGACGTCGACCACCAGGTCGGGCCGCAGCCGCTCGACGGCGTAGGCCAGCGCGTCGGCCATGACCATGCGGCCCTCGGCGTCGGTGTTGGTGACCTCGGTGGTCCGCCCGCCGTAGTGGCGCACGACGTCACCGGGCCGGTAGGACGACCCGGAGACCTGGTTCTCGGCACACGGGACCAGCCCGGTCACCCGCACGTCCGGGGCCAGTTCGGCCAGCGCGGTCACCGCCGCGATCACCGCCGCCGCGCCGGACATGTCGGTGCGCATCAGGTGCATGCCGTCGGCCGGCTTGATCGACAGGCCGCCGGTGTCGAACGTGATGCCCTTGCCGACCAGCACGACGTGCGGCGCCCCCCGCCGCCCGCCCAGCTCCATCTCGACGAACCTCGGCGGCCTGGCGGACCCGCCGCCGACCGCCAGCACCCCGCCGAAGCCCTGCTCGGCCAGCCACCGCTCGTCGCGCACGGTCACCCGCAGGCCGGGCGCCCGGCCGGCGACCCGCTGCGCCGTGCGGGCCAGCCAGGCGGGGTCCTTGACGTTGGACGGCGTGTTGGCCAGGTCCCTGGCCAGCCCGGTCGCGGCGGCCAGCACCGAGGCCCGCCGCACGGTGTCGGCGGTGTCGCGCTCGTCGGTCACCAGCCGGATCGTGCGCAGCCGGGGCGGCGCCGGCTCGCCGGTGACCTGGTAGTCGTAGCCGCCCAGGCGCAGGCCGAGCACCAGCGCGGTGACCTCGTCGGCGCCGAGACCGGGCGGCGGTGCCAGCGCGAGGACGGTGTCGGCGGATCGTCCGGCGGGCCGTCCGGTGTCGGCGGCGGCGGTCCGGGCGGCGATCCGGGCGTTGGCCGCGCGGGCCAGCGCGGCGCCGGCGGCACGCCAGTGACCGGGTTCCCCCTTCCCGGTCCCGACCACCCAGGCGACCCCGGAGCCGGCGGGCCCGGGGTGCACCTCGCCGGCCTTGCCGGTGTGCCCGACGGCGTCGAACCACTCCGTGGTCAGCGCGTCCCGCCCGCCGACCACCACCTCGACGGTGTCCGTGCCCTCAGCGGTGACCACCGCGACGGGGGTCCCCCGCCGGGGGGCGGTGATCGTCTCCACCTCGGGAAGTGCCGTCGGCAGGACGGGTACCGACGTGTGCACCAGACCTCCACACTCGAGGACCGCGGGCCCTCCACTCAGGACAGGCGGGTCAGCCGGCCGCGACCTTCAACGCGTCACCCAGGGCGCTTGCCTCCTCCGCCGACATCTCGACGACGAGGCGCCCACCACCCTCGAGTGGGACGCGCATCACGATGCCCCTGCCCTCCTTGGTCACCTCGAGGGGACCGTCACCGGTCCGGGGCTTCATGGCCGCCATAGCGTGCTCCCTCCGTCATAGCCTGCCGCTCCGGACGGGGCCAACCGGCCGAAGACGGTGACATTCTCCCCTATGGCATCTCAGCGGTGAAATCGAACCGATCAACTGCGTGTCGATGACCGGCCCTTATGCCGGTGAAACCCCCTGGCGCGGGGCCGTGGTCGGCTGGGAGACTCGGAGATCGTGCGAGCCAGGTCCGCGCTGTTCGACGTCTACGGCAGCTACCTCAGAGCCCGAGGTGGTGAGGCCGCCATCGCCGCGTTGGTGCGGCTGCTCGAGCCGCTGGGCTTCGAGGCGCCGGCGATCCGCACGGCGGTGTCCAGAATGGTGCGTCAGGACTGGCTGCGCCCGGTCCGGCTGGCGGAGGGCCCCGGCTACGCCCTGACGGCCAGGGCCGAGCGGCGCCTGGACGAGGCCGCCGCCAGGATCTACCGCACCAGTCCCTCTACATGGGACGGCAGGTGGCAGGTGCTGGTCCTGGAGGAGCTGCCGACCCGCACGGCCCGCGACCGCCTCGACTCCTCGCTGCGCCTGTTCGGCTACGGTCCGCTGGGGCCCACGACCTGGGTGGCCCCCCGCCCGTCGACGGAGCTGCCGGAGATCCTGGCCGCCGAGGGCCTCGCCGGCCGCACCTTCTACGGCGAACACGACGGCGACGACGCCGAGCTGGCGGCCAGGGCCTGGGACCTGGACACCCTGGGCGCCGACTACGCCGCGTTCGTCACCGAGTGGCGGCCCGTGCTGTCCGCAGTGGACGGATCGGTCCCGGCGGAGGCGTTCGCCGCGTCCCAGGGCCTGCTGCACGCGTGGCGCCGCTTCCTGTTCCGCGACCCCGGCCTGCCCCCGTCGCTGTTACCGGCGACCTGGCCCGGCACCGAGGCCGCGGCGTTCTTCGACCGCGAGACCGCCCGCCTGGCCCCCGCGGCCGAGTCGTTCCTCACCGACTGTCTCAACCGAGGTAACCGAGCGCGATCCAGCGCCTGACACGTGGAGGTAGTGGCCTGTGGCCGTCCTGCTGGTCGACGACAGTGACGGGGTCCGGACGCTGACCCTGAACCGGCCGGAGTCGTTCAACTCCCTGACCGTCGAGCTGAAGGAACAGTTGCTGGCGGCCCTGACCGACGCCGGGGCGGAGCCCACCGTGCGCTCGGTCGTCCTCACCGGCGCCGGCAAGGCGTTCTGTTCCGGCCAGGACCTCAAGGAGCACGTGGCGGCGCTGCGCGACGAGGACCCCGAGCCGTTCCGGACCGTCGCCGAGCACTACAACCCGATCGTCCGAGCGATCACGACCATGCCCAAGCCGGTGATCGCCGCGGTCAACGGGATGGCGGCCGGGGCGGGAGCGTCGTTCGCCTACGCCTGCGACCTGCGGGTCGCGGCCCCGACGGCGAAGTTCCTGATGGCGTTCGCGACCATCGGCCTCACCGCGGACTCCGGTGCGTCGTGGACCCTGCCACGGCTGATCGGCTACGGCCGGGCGATGGAGATGATGTTGTTGGCCAGGCCCGTGGTGGCGGAGGAGGCCCTGCGGTTGGGCATGGTCACCCAGGTCGCCGACGACGCGCTGTCGACCGCCCACGAGTTGGCTTCCCGGATGGCCGCCGGGCCCACCACGGGGTACGCGCGGATCAAGGAAGCCGTGCTTTTCGCCGCCGGGGTCGAGTTGGCGGCGGCATTGGACGGGGAAGAGGCTGGGCAGCGTTCCCTCGGCGGATCGCCTGACCATCGGGAAGCTGTCGAGGCTTTCGTTTCCAAGCGGGAGCCGCGGTTTGTCGGACGGTGATTCTCACTCGGATTCAACAGAGGCGAGAGCGGATTCGACCCGCTCCCGAGCCCCGGCCAAATGCCGTTCACACAGCTTCGCCAACGCCTCACCACGCTCCCACAACCCGAGAGAGTCCTCCAGGGACAATCCCCCGGCCTCCAGCCGAGCCACCACCTCGGCCAGCTCGTCCCGAGCCTGTTCGTAATTCAGATCGTCGGTCACTGGACGTGCGTCTCCAATCGCGAATGCGAGTTCACCAGCACCGTAGCGACCGCCTGGTCGTATCCCACGAACGCCTCCGCGAACTCCGCCCCGTCACGTTCGGCGACGGCTTCCTCGATGCGTTCCAGCGCGCTGGACACCCGCTCCCGGTGTTGCGATCCGCGACCGAACCACCACCGTGTTCCCGCGTACACCGACGTCACCTCCGACAGTTCCCGCAGGCGGTTGGGCAGCGCCCGCCGGCCGGGTGCGTCGCAGCCGGCGCACAGGGCGGCCCAGCATTCAGCGGCCGCCGCGTCGGCGCGACGGGCACGGTCGCGGACGAGTTCGGCGGTGGCGCGCAGGGTCGGGGTGCGGGCCATCGCCTCGGCGACGGCGTAGGTCGCGCTGATGGTCAACGGCAGGAAGGTCGGGTCACGCTCCAGTCTCGGCACCGTTACCTCCGCTCGCGCCGGTCACGGTCGCGTGCACCGCGCCGTCCGACACCCGGACCCGGAGGTGGGCACCGTCGGGGGCCTGCGCCACCGAGCGGAGCACCAGCGGGGTCCCGTCGTCGTCGACGCGCTGTACGACCGCGTATCCGCGGGCAAGCGTGGCGGCTGGTCCCAACGTCGTCAAGCGGGCACCAGTGTGGTTCAGGTTGGCGGTCTCGGTGGCGAGCAGGCCGCGCACCGACCGGCGCGAGCGTTCCACAAGGGCGGTGACCTGCGCACTTCGTTGTTCCAGTGGGCTGAGTGGGTCGCGCAGGACCGGTCTGCTGCGCAGGGCGTCGAGCAGGCGGCGTTCACGATCCACCCAACCGTGGAGGGCGCGGCGAGCACGGTCGCGCAGTTGGCGGACCCGCGCCGCCTCCTCGACGATGTCGGGCACGACGCGTTTGCCGGCGTCGGTGGGGGTGGAGGCGCGGACGTCGGCGACGTGGTCGAGCAGCGGGGTGTCCTGCTCGTGGCCGATCGCCGAGACGACCGGGGTGCGGCAGCGGGCGACCTCGCGCAGCAGGGTCTCGTCGGAGAAGGGCAGCAGGTCCTCGACACTGCCGCCGCCCCTGGCGATCACGATGACCTGCACGTTCGGGTCTCTGTCCAAAGAGGACAACGCGTCGATGATCTGCGGCACCGCCAGCGCGCCCTGCACGGCCACGTTCTCCACCCGGAACCGGACGTCGGGCCAGCGGGCGCGCGCGTTGGTCAGCACGTCCTTCTCCGCGGCCGAGGCGCGGCCGGTCACCAGGCCGACCGTGTGCGGCAGGAACGGTGGCCGCCGCTTGCGCCTCGGGTCGAAGATCCCTTCCGCGGCAAGGAGTTTGCGCAGCCGCTCGATCCGCGCGAGCAGCTCGCCGATCCCGACCGCACGGATCTCGTCGGCCCGCAGCGACAACGTGCCCCGGCCGATGAAGAACGCCGGCCGGGCGTGCACGACGACCCGGGTCCCGTCGCGCAGCGGCTGGTCGCGCAGCAGCCCGGTGGCGCAGGTGACCGTCATCGACACGTCGGCCGCCGGGTCCCGCAGGGTGATGAACGCGGTGCCGGTGCCCGGCCGGTTGGAGATCTGGGTGACCTGCCCCTCGACCCAGACGTCCCCGAGCCGGTTGATCCAGTCGGCGATCTTGCGGGCGACCGTGCGGACCGGCCAGGGGTGCTCGGGGGTGGTGGTGGGGGTGGGTGTCGGGTTGGCCTCAGTCACCGCTGTCGCGCACCGTCGCGATCCGGCGTGTCAGCATCCCGACGAACGACGGCCGGTTGCCGTGGGCGCGCTCGTACTCCAACAGCTCGGCGAGCTCGTCGACCGAGAACCGGCGCAGCCGCGCCCGCAGCTGCGGCAGCGACAGCGCGTCGTAGTTCTCCGCCTCGGCGAGGTCCCGCGCGTCGGCGTCGGTCCGCGCCGCCACCGCCCGCTGCTCGGCCACCCACGGGTCGGCCGGGGCGAACCCGTTGGTCCGCTCCTCGAGATCGGCGTCCTCCTCGGAGACCCGGTCGAACGCGGACCGGCGGTCCGGGCGGACGGGCTCGTCGTCGAACTCGTCGTCGAACTCGGTGTTCCTGTCGTTCTCGATGTCCTCGTCGAAGGTGGCCCACTCCGGGTTCTCCTCGACCGGGCTCAGGCTGGACAGCACCTCGTCGCCACGAATGGCCAGTTCGGTGACCTGTTGCTGGACGCGCATGGAGACCTGGAGCGCCTGGCTGGCGACGGTGACCGGCAGGCCGGCCAGCTTGGCGGGCAGGGCCATTGCCTGCTCCACGGCGGTGGCGGCGAGCCCGGCCGCCACGCGCACCGGTAGCGGGATCGACTTCATGGGTTACAGCGTGCCTCAGGTCATGCGATATGCCCACCGGCCATGCCGGTCCGTACCCTGGGTCGCATGACCAAGCGAGTCCTGCTGGCCAAACCACGCGGCTACTGCGCCGGCGTCGACCGGGCGGTGGTGACCGTGGAGAAGGCGCTCGAGACCTACGGTCCGCCCGTGTACGTGCGCAAGGAGATCGTGCACAACAAGCACGTTGTCGAGACCCTCACCGAACGCGGCGCGATCTTCGTCGACGAGGCCGACGAGGTGCCCGAGGGCGCACTGGTGGTCTTCTCCGCGCACGGCGTGTCCCCCGCCGTCCACGAGCAGGCCGCCTCCCGTGACCTGCGCACGATCGACGCGACCTGCCCCCTGGTGACCAAGGTCCACCAGGAGGCAAAGCGCTTCGCCCGCGACGACTACGACATCCTCCTGATCGGCCACGAGGGCCACGAGGAGGTCGAGGGCACCGCCGGCGAGGCCCCCGAGCACGTGCAGCTGGTGGACACCGCCGAGGACGTCGAGAAGGTCACCGTCCGCGACCCGTCGAAGGTCGTGTGGCTGTCCCAGACGACCCTGTCGGTGGACGACACCCTCATCCGGGTCAACCAGCTCAAGAACCGTTTCCCGGATCTGCAGGACCCGCCCAGCGACGACATCTGCTACGCCACCCAGAACCGCCAGGTGGCGGTGAAGGCGATGGCCGCCGAGTGCGACCTGGTCCTGGTGGTCGGCTCGCAGAACTCGTCGAACTCCAAGCGGCTGGTCGAGGTGGCGTTGCAGGCCGGCGCCCGGGCGTCGTACCTGGTCGACTACGCGCGTGAGGTCGACCCGGCGTGGCTGGAGGGCGTCGAGACGGTCGGGGTGACCAGCGGCGCGTCGGTGCCGGACATCCTGGTGATGGACCTGCTGTCCTGGCTCGCGGAGCGGGGCTGGCCGCAGGTCCAGGAGGTGACCACGGCCAACGAGAAGGTCGCCTTCGCGTTGCCGCGTGAGCTGCGCAAGGTGCTGGCGTCCAACGACCTCAAGGGCAGCGTCCGGTAGGTCCGCCTCAGCGGTGCGACTCCGGGGGCCGTCGCCGGGCGGGGCGCTGGCCCGGCTCCCGGCGGCCCCGGTCCTCGCGGTTGCGGTCCTCACGACCCCGGTCGCCCCGTCCCCGGTCGTCGCGGCGGGGCCGGTCCTCGGGCTCGCGCCGGCGCGGCTCCTGCTCGCGCGGCCGTCCACGGCGTTCCCCCGGCTCCCGGCGGCCGCGTTCGCGGTCCCGGGGCGGGGCCTCGCGCCGTTCGCCGTCCCGCGCCGGGCGGCCACCGCGACCGGGCCGTTCGCGGTCGCCCTCGTCGGGGCGGGGCCGGCCACGGCGTTCCCCGGACCGGGGCTCCCGCCGGGGCGCCTCGGCGTCCCGGGGCGGTCGCTTGGCCGCGCGGACCGGCGGGTTCGGGTCCCGCTCCTTGAACAGCCGGTACAGCCCGATCGCCACGGTGACCGCCGTGGCGATCGCCATCGTCGGGAAGTTGCTGGTCAGCGACAGTGCCACGGAGATGATCCGCTGGCGGAAACCGTTGCCGGCGCTCTCGCCGAGCAGCAGCACGGCCAGCACCGCCGTCAGCGCGAACACCAGCGGCGGTTGCACGATCGGCCCGAACAGGCCGCGGCGGCGGACCAGGCACACGGCGACGACGCACGCGAGGACGTAGACGATCTGGAAGATCAGCCCGAGCTTGTCCTGGAGCTGCATCTCGACGACGGCCGCGATGCCCGTCACGCCGAACGCGAGTGCCACGCACGCCCACCACGGCAGACCACGGGACCTGCCCAGGATCAGGCGGTCATCCCACGCCGGCTCAGCGTCTTGTGCAGGATCGCTCCGGCGATCGCGGGTCGCGGTCACGGCGCACACGTTAGTAGGTCTGTTGGCCCTGCTGACCGCCGTTCTGGAAACGGCGCCGCCCACTCCACACCTTGATGTGAATCCAGACACAGGGCGCCTACTGTCCACTGCCGCCGGAGGAGTCCGATTTCGTTGAGTTGTCCGAGGTTGCCCGGGGGTGGGTACCACCGTTCGGCGGCTGAGTTGATCACCCGAACGTGGCGGTGATCACACCGAGTGGGCTGATTTCAGAACGGCACCTCCGTGTCGAGCTCCTCCGGCCGCTCGCTGTCGGTCAGCTCCTCGCGACGGACCGGAGCGCCGGTGACCAGCACGTCGTCCGAACGGCGGACCGCCGCGACCGGCGTCGGGCTGGCCGCCGCCTCGGTCAGCGGGCCCACCGCCGTGGCGAACTGGGTCAGCGCGTCCAGCTCACGCCGCCGCGCCTGGAGGAACCGCTGCAGGTGCGTACTGGACACGTTGACCGCGTCGATCGCGCCCTCGGCCGCCCGGTGCGCGCCCGCCGCGTGCCCGCGCAGCGCCTCGATGTCCTCGACCAGCACCCGCTCGCTGGCCGCCAGCATCGACGCCGACGCGATCACCGCGAACCCCGTCGGCCCGCAGACGAACACCCGCCGGTCCAGCAGCCAGCGCAGCAGGTCGGGGTCGGCGTCCATGGCGGCGACCACCGCCGCGTCGGACGGCACGAACATGACCGTGCCGTAGATGGCGTCCGCCCAACGCTGGTAGCCCTTGCCGGCCAGCTCGGCCGCCCGCGAACGGATGTTGCGCACGTGCACGCGCAACGCGTCCAGCCGCTCGTCGGCGTCGTCGGTCTCCACCGCCTCGATCCAGCAGGCGATGCTCATCTTCGCGTCGACCGGCACCCGCCGGCCGTCGCCGACCACCAGCAGCATGTCCGGACGCACCGAACCACCGCCGCCGACGTCGGTCTGCAGGGTGAAGTGCAGGCCCTCGCGCAGGCCCAGCGCGCGGGCGGTCTCGACCAGCGCGCGTTCGCCCAGCTCACCCCGGCCGTGGATGGACGCGAAGGTGACCTCGTACCGGCGTAACGCGGCCGCGTGCGCGTCGGTGCGCTCACGTTCCTGGCGCACCGCGAGCGCGGCGGCGTCGAGGCGGCGCTGACCGTCGGCGTAGAGCCGCTGGAACAGCACGGCACCCGCGACGATCAGCAACAACAGGACGACGGCTACGGTGCCGAACACTGCGGCCACCTTGGTCTCCCTTCACGTGGGCCGGTCGCGACCATCTTGGCCGGGGGGTCCGACAGTTCCGGCGGCCCGGTCGCCGCTCGGCGCACGATCACCTGTTCGGGTGGCGTGCCTCCCGCACTTCGCGGGCCGGGCGCCCTAACTTGACCGCCATGCGGCTGCTGCACACCTCCGACTGGCACGTTGGCCGGATGTTCCATGGTCGCGATCTGCTGGCCGATCAGGAAACCGTGCTCGGCGGGCTGGCCGATCTGGTCGTCGACGAGCGGGTGGACGTCGTCGTGGTGGCCGGCGACCTCTACGACCGGGCGGTGCCCTCGGGTGAGGCGGTGTCGGCCTGCACCCGCGTCCTTGACCGGATCAGGGCGGCCGGCGCACGACTGGTGATCACTCCCGGCAACCACGACTCGGCGCCGAGACTGGGCGCGTTCGCCGAGTTCGCCGCCGCCGGCGGACTGCACCTGCGCACCCGGATCGCCGAGCTTGACCGTCCCGTCGTCCTCGACGACGCGCACGGACCCGTTGCCCTGTACGGCATCCCCTACCTGGAGCCGGAGCCGGCGCGGCACGCGATGCTGATCGGCGCGACCGGCCACGCCGGCGTGCTGACCGAGGCGATGCGCCGCGTCCGGGACGACCTGGCGCGCCGGGCCGACGGCACCCGGTCAGTGGTGCTCGCCCACGCGTTCGTCACCGGTGGTGACCCCAGTGCGTCGGAGCGGACGATCGCCGTCGGCGGGGTCGAGCAGGTGCCGGGCGCGGTGTTCGACGGCGTGGACTACGTGGCGCTCGGGCACCTGCACGGGCCCCAGCGGCTGGCCGAGAACCTGCGCTACTCCGGCAGTCCGCTGGCCTACTCGTTCTCCGAGGCCCGGCACCGCAAGTCGGTGTGGCTGGTGGAGCTGGACGCGGGCGGCCTGGCCGGGGTGGAACGCCGCGAGCTGCCGGTGCCGCGCGCGCTCTCGACGCTGCGCGGCACGCTGGACGAGGTGCTCGCCGACCCCGCGCACGACGGCCTGCGCGAGCACTACCTGTCGGTCGAGCTGACCGACCACGTGCGGCCGACCGACGCGCTGCGCCGGTTGCGGGAGCGGTTCCCGCACGCCGTGCACCTGGACTGGCGCCCGTCCGGCGGCCCGCTGGCGGCGAAGCTGACCTACTCCGGCGCGGCCCGCGGCCGTTCCGACCACGAGGTGGCCCGCCAGTTCGTCGAGGACTGCCGGGGTCGCGAGCCGTCGGCGCGGGAGTCGGCGTTGCTGCGCGAGGCGCTGGCCTCGGTGGCCAACGAGGAGCGCGCGGAACTCGCCCAGCAGCGGGGAACCCGGGTGGCATGAGGCTGCACCGGCTGGCGGTCACGGCGTTCGGGCCCTACCCCGGTCAGGAGGTCGTGGACTTCGACCGGTTGGGCGCCGACGGGCTGTTCCTGCTGCACGGCGACACCGGCGCGGGGAAGACGACGTTGCTGGACGCGGTGGCCTTCGCGCTGTTCGGCGCGGTCCCCGGCATGCGTGAGCAGGCGCGACGGCTGCGGTGTGACTACGCGGACCCGGCGGTGGCGACCGAGGTGACCCTGGAGCTGAGCGTGCGCGGGCACCGGCTGCTGCTGGTGCGCGGGCCGGAGTACGAGCGGCCGAAGAAACGCGGCGGCGGTACCACGAAACAGCAGGCGCGCGCGTCACTCACCTGGGTGGGTGACGCGCCGCGCGGTCACGCGCCGGACGGCGTGACCCGCCTCGACGAGGTCGGCCGGACCGTCGAGCGGCTGCTGGGGATGAGCAAGGACCAGTTCTTCCAGGTGGTGCTGCTGCCGCAGGGCGAGTTCGCGCGGTTCCTGTGCGCGGAGACCGGCGAGCGGGAGAAGCTGCTGGAGAAGCTGTTCGGGACCCAGCACTTCGCGCTGGTCGAGCAGTGGTTCCGCGACCGGCGGGTGCTGCGCGGCCGGGAGCTGGAGGCCGGGCGGGTGGCGGCCGGGCAGCTGGCCGCGCGGGTCGCGCAGGTCGTGGGCGAGGAGCCGCCGGAGCACGCCGGCGACGACTGGCTCGCCGAGCTGGTGACCAGGACCGAGCTGGCCGCGTCGGACGCGGTGACCGCCGAGCTGGCGGCCGCCGCCGAGCGGGACCGCGCCGAGGCGAAGTTCCTGGTGACCAGGGAGCTGGCCGACCGGGTCACCAGCGCCAGGTCCGCCCACGCAGAACTGGCCAGGCTCGACGCCCAGGCACAGGACCGCGAGGCTCGGCGGGCGGAGCTGTCGGCGGCGCGGCGGGCCGGCGGCGTGCCGCCGGTCGCCCGCGAGTACGAGCGGGTCGCGGAGCTGGTGCGGGACGCGGAGCGGGAGGTCGAGGACCGGTTCGGCGCGCTGCCGGCCTCCGCCGGGCCCACGCCCGACGCGGGCTGGGCGCGGACGCGGGCCGCCCGGGCGCGGGAGGAGGCGGGGACACTCGCGGCGCTGGTGGCGCAGGCGCGGGCCCAGGACTCCGACCGGGACACGTTGGCGGCGTTGACGATCGAGGCACGGCGGGCGGACGCGGCGATCCAGGAGTGCGCCGGGCGGCTGTCGTCGTTGCCGGCGGAGATCGCGGACGGGCGGGAACGGCTGGCGCAGGCCGACCGGGCGGCTGGTCTGCTGCCCGGCCTGCTGTCCACTCGGGACGAACTGACGGAGCTTTCCCTCGCTGCCGAACGGATTCCGGCCGCCGAGGCGGCGGCGTCGGCGGCGGCGCTGGCGCACACCACGGCCGTGGACGATCACCAGGACGCCCGGGAGTCCTTCCAGGACATACGGCAGCGCCGGCTGGCCGGTATGGCCGCCGAGCTGGCCGGGGCGCTCGCCGACGACGCGCCGTGTCCGGTGTGCGGGTCCGGCGAGCATCCGGCGCCGGCCCAGGGCGCGGTCGGGCGGGTCACGGCGGCCGACGAACGGGAGGCCGCCCAGCGCGAACAGGACGCGCAGGCCGCCCGGGAGCGGGCGCGGGACCGGCTGGCGCAGGCCGACCAAACTCTCGGCGCGCTCCGCGACCGGGTCGGCGGCCGGGACGTCGCGACCGACCTGGCGCACGCCGCCGCCGCGTACGCCGAGGCCGCCGCGCTGGCGGCCGGCCGGGACCGGCTGGCGACCCGGCTGGACGCGGTCGAGCGCGAGGCCGAGCGACTCCGCGAACGCCGGCTGGCGGCCGAGAAGCAGGCCGCCGGGTACGAGCGCGAGCGGGACGTGCTGACCGAGCGGATCGCCGAGCGGTCGGCCCGGCTCGACGAGGCACGCGGCGAGTACGCGGACGTCGCCGCCCGGCGGACGTCCCTGCTCGACACGGCCGACCGGCTCGACGCGCTCGCCGAATCCCTGGCCGCCCTCGACTCGGCCGAGACCAGGGCGGCCGAACAGCGGGCCGTCCTGGCGAAGGCGGTCGCCGAGGCCGGCTTCGCCGACGTCGACGAGGCCACCGCCGCCGCCCGACCCGATCGGGTGATCCAGCGCCTCGAACGTGAACTGGACGACGCGCGGGCGCGGGAGGCCGCCGCCCGGCGGGAGCTGGCCGCGCTCGGCGACGTCGACCCGACCGCGCAGGTGCCGCTCGGCGCCGCCGCCGACGCCGTCACCCAGGCGCGGGAAACGTTCGAGCAGGCCAAGGTCACCGAGCGGGTAGCCAGGTCGGCACGCGGCGACGTCGCCGCGCTGGCCGAGCGGCTGCGGGCGGTGTCGGCCGCCCTGGCCCCAGTGGAAGCCGAGTATGAGGAGTTGTCGGCCCTCACCGATGTGGTGAACGGACGGGGGCAGAACGCCCGGAAGATGTCACTGCGTGCCTATGTCCTGGCGTCGCGGCTGGAGGAGGTCGCGGTCGCGGCCAGCGCCCGGCTGCGGCGGATGAGCGAGGACCGGTTCTCGTTCGTGCACAGCGACGCGGCCGGTCCGAGGGGCAAGCGCGGCGGCCTGGGCCTGGACGTGCTCGACGACTACTCGGGCCGGGTGCGGCCGGCGAAGACCCTGTCCGGCGGCGAGACGTTCCTGGCGTCGCTGGCCCTGGCGCTGGGCCTGGCCGACGTCGTCGCGGCCGAGACCGGCGGGGCGCTGCTGGACACGTTGTTCGTGGACGAGGGTTTCGGGATGCTCGACGCCGACACCCTCGACGAGGTGATGAACACCCTCGACGAGCTGCGCGCCGGCGGCCGGGTGGTCGGCCTGGTGTCGCACGTGGAGGAACTGCGCCAGCGCATCCCGACGCGGCTGCGGGTGCGCAAGTCGCGGACCGGGTCGTCGGTGGAGCTGATCGGCTGAGCTGATCGGCTCCAGGGTCAGTCCTCCAGTGGGGTGTGGACGACCAGATCGGCGGCGCTCGCGGTGGCGTTGATCAGTACCGCGTTCCGCTCGTCGGAGCCCATGGTTCTTTCGGCGGCTTCTTCCGGAGTTCGGCCGTGGGCCTGGTGGCGTTTCGTCAGCCATTCCCGCCGCTGATTCTCCTCGGGTGCGAGGAACCAGGTCTCGTCGAGCAGGGTTCTGATCGTGTTCCACGGGCTGTCGGGGAGCAGCAGGTAGTTTCCCTCGGTGATCACCAGGCGAATGTCGGGCCCGATCGGCACGGCGCAGGCGATCGGTTCCTCCAGGTCCCGGCGGAAGACCGGAGCGTAGACGATCGCGTTGCCCCGCTTGGGTTTGAGCCGTTCGAGGAGGTGGACGTAGCCGTGGGCGTCGAACGTGTCGGGGGCGCCCTTGCGCGGTGTGCGGCCGAGCCGGTCCAGCTCCGACCGGGCCAGGTGGAAACCGTCCATTCCGACGTGCTGGGCGGAATTCCCGAGGGCGTTCGCCAATCGTTGCGCCAGGGTGGATTTTCCCGACCCGGGCGGTCCACAGATACCCAGAATCGCCCGCTCGGAGGTCATCAGCGCGCGGGCCCGGTCAAGCAGATCAGCGAATGTCATGTCAGCTCCCGAAGGGCGGGAATCCAGGACCGTGGCCCGTGCTGGGCGACGCGCACCGCGGCCGCCGCGTTGGCGAAGTCGATCAGCTCCGGCAGGTCGGCCGCGGCCGGCACCCGCCCGAGCCGAGCGATGGCCACCGCGGCGGCACCGTGCCAGACATCGCCGGCCCCTGCCGTGTCACGGGCAACCACGGCGCGGGCGGGCACCTGACCGTGCGCGTCCCCGACCGTCCACCGCACGGGATCGGCTCCCGCCGTGCGGATCACCACCGGACAGGCGACCGGCGCGGGTGGGACGAACGCCGACGAGGACGCACACACGTCGACCAGCGGCAGCAGTTCGGTGAACACCGGCTTCCAGCTGCCGGCGTCGAGCACCACCGGCACGCCCAGTTCCCTGGCCGCCCGCGCCGCCCGTAACGCCAACTCCGGGTGGTGACCGTCGAGCAGCAGAACACCCGCTCGGGTGAGGTCCACCTCAGCCACCGCGGTGATGCCGGCAGCGTTGTGTGACACCACCGTGCGTTCCCCGTCGCCGACCCGGACGCAGACCGCGCTCACCGGCGGCGGCGCCACCCGGTACGGCAGCACGTCGGTGACCAGCACCCCGCGGGCCGTCAGGTCCTCCCAGGCCAACCGGGCCAACGGATGCGCCCCCAACACGGTCGACAGCCGGGTCGTGGCGCCGAGCGCGGCGGCCGCTACCGCCGCGTTGGCCGCCGGACCGCCGGCCGCCAGTTCGACGGACGCCGACTGGACCTTGTGGCCGGGCCGGGGCAACTCGTCGACCCGCTGCACGAGGTCGACCGTACACAGCCCGACCGCGACCACCGCACGATCGTCGTCAAGCACCAGCGGACCTCCACGGCGAGGCGGTTTGCGAGGAAGTTATTGATCTCTGTACGGTGGCGCAACCGTGTGCGCAAACGCTTGCGCCCGGAACGATCCAGGAGTCTGTCGTGGTGACGATGCGGGACATCGCTGAGCTGGCCGGGGTGTCCATCACCACGGTGTCGCACGTGGTCAACTCGACCCGATCGGTCGCGCCGGACACGAAGGCCAGGGTCCTGGACGCGATCGAGCGGACGGGCTACACCGGAGACGCTATCGCGCGCTCCCTGGTGACCGGCGGCACCCGCTCCCTGGGTTTGGCGATCTCCCTGGCAGCCGGCCCGTACTTCGCCGAACTCCTCCGCGCCATCGAGCACGAGACCACCCGATCGGGCTACACCCTGGTCCTGGCCGACACCCACGACGAGCTCGACGCCGAACAGTCGGCCGTGCGCACACTGCGTTCCCGGCGCGTCGACGGCCTCATCCTGACCCCGTCCCCCAGCACGTCCGGCACCCCCGTCCCCGACCTGCTCAAACTCGGGGTCCCGATCGTCCTGCTGGACCGCCTGACGACGAGCCAGCACATCGACCAGGTGGGCCCGGAGAACGTGTACGCGACCTCCGGCCTGGTCCGCCACCTGGCCGAGCTTGGCCACCGCCGCATCGGGATGATCAGCGGCGCCGCCGGCCTGGCCACCACCTCCGAACGCGAGCTCGGCTACCGCCTTGGCCTCGGCCGCTCCCGCCTGACCTGGGACAACGACCTGGTCGTGCCCGCCGAGTCCGGGCTGGGCGCGCTCCTGGACCTCGCCAGCCCGCCCACGGCCGTGATCGCCGGCAACAACGCGATGCTGACCGCCGTCCTCCACGAATGCCGCCGCCGGGGGATACGCGTGGGCCGCGACCTGGCGGTGGTCGGCTACGACGAGGTCGAGTGGGCGGAGCTGCTGGACCCCCCGGTGACCACGGTGGCCCAACCCGTCGAGGAAATGGGACGAACGGCCGTTCGCCTGCTGCTGGAACGCATCGCCAACCCGGACCGGCCGGCGGTGACCAAGCGCCTGCCCACCACGTTCATCCACCGCAACAGCTGCGGCTGCCCCTGAGTTCTCGCGGTGGCCTGACCCTGTGGCCCTGGCCGCCGGCCCCCGGTAACCAGCTTACCGTGAGGCACCGACACAGCACGGCGAGTGAGATCTCGTCACCAGTTGCGATCACCTCCTGTAACCTCTATAACTGGTTACATGGCGATGGGTTGGAAGTTGGTCGTGGACACCGCGGACGCGGCCGCGCAGGCGGAGTTCTGGGCAGCCGCCCTCGAGTACGAGGTGGAGGACCCCAGCACGTTGATCGACCAGCTGCTCGCGGCCGGCCACCTCACCGACGAGGCGGTGCTGGAACGGGACGGCCGCAGGACTTTCCGGGGCTTCGCCGGGATCCGACACCCCGACGACCCGTTCGACCCGACCAGCGGCGTTGGTCACGGGCGCAGGATCCTGTTCCAGGACGTGCCCGAGCACAAGACCGTCAAGAACCGCCTCCACATCGACATCCATGCCCAGCGCGGTGGACTCGACGCCCTGGTCGAGCGCCTGGAAGCGTTGGGAGCCACCCGCGTCACCGAGATCGACAAGGGTCCGGCCGGGCACTGGTGGGTCATGCTCGACCCCGAGCGGAACGAGTTCTGCGCCTCCTGATTCGCTTTCCTGGCAACAACGTCATGACGTGATCCAGTCACGCCCGCCACAGGTGAAGACCGGCGTAGGAACGCCACGGGCGCCACGCGGCGGCCCGACCGGTCAGATCGCCCGTGAGCCCCACCGCCGCCGCCCCCTTCCGCAGGGCGACATCCGTCTCCAACAGCACATCCGGATCCCCCAACACCCGCATCGCCACGTAGCCGGACGTCCACGGGCCCACCCCGGCGAACCCCCGCAACGCCGCCGACAGCTCCGCCGCGTCCGCCCCCACGTGCACGGCCAGCTCACCGGAAGCCAGAGCGGCGTTCACCGCCACCACCGTCTCCACCCGACGACGCGGGCCCCGCACCGTCCGCGCCCCGTGCTCGGCGATCGCCGCCGGGCTGGGAAACAGGGTCGTCAGCGAACCGTCCGGTTCGGCGAGCGGTTCCCCGAGCGCCGTGGTCAGCGAACCCAGCGCGGTCCGCGCCGCCGCCACCGTGATCTGCTGGCCGATCAACGCGCGGGTGACGATCTCCGCCGCGTCGACGCTTCCCGGCAGCCGGATCCCCGGCACGGCCGCCACCAACGGCGCCAGCGCCGGATCCGCGCCGAGAACCTCGTCGACCGCCTTCGGGTCGGCGTCGAGGTCGAACAGGCGCCGCAGCCGGGAGACGGCGCTGCCCAGGTCCCGCAGGTCGGTCAGCCCCAGGGTGGCGTCGAGGTGACCGTCGGCCGGCCGGACGCGGGCGGTGCCGGTTCCGTGGGGCAGCCGCAGGGTCCTCGCGTACTCACCGTCCACCACGGACTCGACGCCGGGGATCGCCCGTGCCGCCAGGAACGCGACGATGCCGGCCGCGTCGTAGGGCGGCCGGTAGGGCAGCCGCAACGTCACCTTGCCGGGGGTCGCCGCGGCGCGGGAGCGGCGGCGGGCCGCCAGCCGCAGACCGGACGGGGTCGTGGCGAACACCGCCCGGATCGTGTCGTTGAACTGCCGGACGCTGGCGAACCCGGCGGCGAACGCGATGTCGGCGAAACCCAGGTCCGTCGTCTCGATCAGCAGCCTCGCCGAGTGCGCCCGGTGCGCCCTGGCCAGCGCCAACGGCCCGGCCCCCAGCTCCTCGGTCAGCACCCTGGTCAGGTGGCGCTCCGAGTACCCGACGCGGCTGGCCAGCCCGGGAACACCCTCGCGCTCCACCACCCCGTCGCCGATCAGTCGCATCGCCCGGCCGGCCAGGTCGGCGCGCAGGTTCCACTCCGGCGAGCCGGGCACCGAGTCCGGCAGGCACCGGCGGCACGCCCGGAAACCGGCCTGTTGCGCGGCCGCCGCCGTCGGGAAGAACCGCATGTTGTGGCGCTTGGGCGTGATCGCCGGGCACGACGGCCGGCAGTAGATCCCCGTGGTCCGCACGGCCACGATGAACTGGCCGTCGAACCGGGCGTCCCGGGACGCCGACGCCCGGTAGCTCTGCTCATCGTCAATACGCACGACACCCATGCTGCCTGCGGAAACCGTCCCCGGCTAGCGGGAAACGGACATGGAAAGGGGGGCCGCCCCTCAGCGAGACGGCCCCCCTTCACTCCAGCGGTACTACGACGTGACGGCCTGGACCACCACGTCGCCGGTGCCCACGAGCGAGTCGTCGCTCGTCAGCACCCGCACGTTGCCCAGCAGGACCCGACCCGCCGCCGGGGCGGCCTTCGGGGTCAGGGTCGCCGACACCGTCCACGCCTCGCCGCCCGGGCGGGCCGCGTCGGCGTCCGCGACGTCCAGCGTGCCGAACGCCGGGCTGGTGAACACGTCGACGTAGTCGTAGGTGGTCTCGCCCTCCGGCACGGCGTAGGCCACCACCAGCACGACCCACTGGCCGGCCGTCGGGTTGGCGATCCGGACCTCTTCCTCCGAGTCACCGTCGGCGGTCACCCCGGCCTGCACACACGAGCCCGACGTGCAGTCGAACACGTACAGGTCCAGGTCGGCGCCCAGGTCGGACGTGCCGCCGATCTTCGCCCGCAGCTGCGTCGCCCCGGCGGCCACGGTCACCGGGAACTGCTGCTGGGCGCCGTCGGCGATCGTCGGCGTGTTCAGCTTGGCGCTGCCCAGCGGCGTGCCGGTCGCCCGGCCGGTGAACGGGCCGAACGCGTTGGTCAGCGTGTACTCCCGCTCGATCGCCTCACCGGCGGTCGCCGAGGCGATGGTGTCCGGGTTCGGGCTCACCGTCGCGCCCAGCACCGACGCGGTCAGCGTGTACGGCGCGAACGCCGCGTCCGAGGTCCGCCGCGCCTCGATCACGATCTCCCACACGCCGGGCAGCGGGTCGGTGAACGTGCGGCTGTGCGGGTCGCCCGCGTCACACGCGTTCGCCGGCGGCACCGGCGGGTTGTAGCAGTTGGGTGTCGAGTTGTCCTCGATGCCCACGCCGTACGGGTGGAAGCGCAGGAACCGGATCTGGCCGGCGCCCTCCTCCGTGCCACCGCCCTCGAGGTCGATCTTGAGCGCGGGGGTGTTCTCCGGCACGCGGACGAAGTAGCTCTGCGTCTCGTTGCGGCCGATCTCGCCGCCGTGGCGGATCTGGTAGCCGGCGGACTCGGTGAAGTCCTCGGCGGCGACCACGGTGTTCAGCGTCTGGTACTCGATGCCGGTGGTCATCGGGCTGTCCAGGTTCAGGATCGCCGAGTGGATACCGGCCGTGCGCGGGTTGATCGTCACCTTGTACTTGACCGCCGAGTTCTTCGGCAGCGTGATCGAGTTCGGCGAGCTGAACGTGCCGTCGTTGCCGACCCAGCGCGCCTTGTAGGTGAGCGGGTGGTCCGGACCGGAGGTGCGCTTGAACGTGTACTCCCGGGTGTAGCGGTCGCCCTTGCGCACGTCCTCACGGTCGTGGATGCCGACACCGACGCCCGGCGTCGCCAGGAAGCCCGACAGGACCGTGTTCACCGGCACCGACGAGCTGATGTCGACGGTGGCGATGTTGGACCGCAGCGCGTTCCACGCCTTGCGCACGTCGATCAGACCGTTGCCCTGCTCGTAGGCGCCGTAGCCGGGGATGAACCGCGACGTCGAGGTCAGCGCCTGGCGCAGCTGCGCGGGGCTGTGCCCGACGTCGCGCTGCTTGGCGGCACTGACCAGCACCGCGCCGACGCCGGCGGCCTGCGGCGAGGCCATCGACGTGCCGTTGAGCATCGCGTAGCCCGGGGGCAGCTCGTAGGTGCCGGGCAGCGGGCCGCCGGGCATGAACATCGGCGTCGGCGAGATCGCCGAGCCGGGCGCGATCAGCGTCGGCTTGAAGCCGCCGTCCTCACGCGGGCCGCGTGAGGAGAAGCCGTGCAGGTTCTCCTCGTCGGCGGCGTCCGAGCCGTAGTTGCGCTGCCAGGTCCTCTTCGTGATGTACGAGCCGACGCTGATCACCTTGTCGGCCGTGGACGGGAAGCCGACGGTGTTGGACCCCGCGCCGTCGTTGCCGGCGGAGATGAACATCTGCACGCCCTCGGTCTCGATCAGCTCGTTGTAGAGCTTCTCCAGGACCGTGTTGCCGTCGTTGATCAGGTCAAGGCCACCGATCGACATGTTGATCACGTCGACGTCGGCCTCGGTCGCGGCGTAGATCATGCCCTCGGTCATGGCGTGCACGGTGCAGCCGGCGACGAACAGGCAGGCGCGCACCGACACCAGCTTCGCGCCGGGGGCCGCGCCGCTCATCTCGCCGCCGAACATGCCGTTGGCGGCGACGATGCCGGCCACGTGCGTGCCGTGGTCACCGGAGACGATGCCGATGTTGACCGACTCGGTGTCCGGGTTGGTCTGCACCACGAAGGGCAGTTCCTCGGCGATCGCGGTCGACGGGTCGTCCTCACCGAAGTAGTTGACGTCCTGGTTGACCTTGAAGTCGCGCATGGGCGACTCGTCGGCGAAGTCCTTGTTCTGGTTGGTGTCCACCCACACCTGGCCGCTGGCCGGGTCCCACAGCACGCCGTAGGTGCCGACGCTGCCGGCCGGGTTGCCGTCGCGGTTGACGTCCTGGCCGATGGCGCCGCCCAGCAGCGGGCTGCGCTCGTCGAACACGCCGTAGCGGTAGCCGGCCGGCTGGCCGGGCGCCGGGCTGGACATGTCGATCCAGGTCGGGTCCTGGTCGTTGTTGGCGCCGTCGGTGAACCCGGGGTCGGTGGCGGTCACCCAGTCGACGATCTTGTCCTCGCCGGTGGTGGTCTTCTGCAGCGCCGGGTGGGCCAGGTCGATGCCCAGGTCCACGATGCCGACGGTGACGCCCCGGCCGTCGAACTTCGGGTTCGACTCGACGAACTGGGCCGCGCCGGTGTCGCCGGTCGGCATGTACGGGTTGACCCGAGGGGTGTCCGCGCCGGGCGCGGGCTGCGGGGTCGGGTCGTCGATGCCGAGTGGACGGGGCTCGTCGAGGGTGATCTCGCGGTCGACGTCCAGGGCGTCGACACCGGGGATCTTGGCCATCTTCTCGACCGAGCCGACCGGGACGACGGCCCGCACGTAGCCCAGATCGTCGGCGCGGTAACGGATGTCGGCGCCCGCGGCGGTGAGTTCGTCGACGACCCCCCGGTCGCCCATCACCATGATCTCGACCGTGCGCTTGCCCTGCCGGCGCGCCTCGTCGAGGGTTTCGCGGTCCTGCTTGCCGAGTTCGATACCGAGGTCGGGCACCGTCGGCTTGTCGGCCGGGGCCGCGCCCGCGGTGGCCGGCAGCGCGGCGAGCGACACGCCCACCGCGGCGGCGAGGACCGCCGCGGCGAGGCCGGTCGCCCGCCTGCGCGAGTGTCGATGGGTCATCCCACGTCCTTCTTCTCGAGCGGGCGGGAGCAAGCCGGGTCGCTCGCGCGCGCGGGTTGTGCCAAGTCAGCGGTGCTCACGGAGTGTTGTTGACCAACACCAGGCTGACTAGGGTCCAAACGGGGTAATCCTTCTCTCTGAAGTGCGCTTATGAGATCAATCCCACCGGGTGTGTCGCTACCCGTGACCTGTTCGCTACCGACGATTGGGTAACGCATTGGTGCGTGTGGGTGGCCGATCCCCAGGTCCGTAGACTCATCGCACGTGAGTCTGACCCTCGGGATCGTTGGGCTGCCCAATGTCGGCAAGTCGACGCTCTTCAACGCCCTGACCAACAACGACGTGCTCGCGGCGAACTACCCGTTCGCGACGATCGAGCCCAACGTCGGGGTGGTGCCGCTGCCCGACCCGCGCCTGGACGACCTGGCCAAGGTGTACTCCAGCCAGCGGACCGTGCCGGCCGTGGTGTCCTTCGTGGACATCGCGGGCCTGGTCAAGGGCGCGTCGCAGGGGGCGGGGCTGGGCAACAAGTTCCTGGCCAACATCCGCGAGGCGGACGCGATCTGCCAGGTGATCCGCGTGTTCGACGACCCCGACGTGACCCATGTGGACGATCGGATCGACCCGTCGGCCGACATCGAGACGGTCAACACCGAGCTGATCCTGGCCGACCTGCAGACCCTGGACCGCGCGCTGCCCCGGCTGGAGAAGGAGGCGCGCACCCGCAAGGAGGCCCGCCCGACGCTGGACGCGGCGGTCGCGGCCAAGGACATCCTCGACGGCGGCCGCACCCTGTTCGCCGCCGGGTCCGAAGTGGACATCACGCTGCTGCGGGACCTGACGCTGCTGACCACCAAGCCGTTCCTGTACGTGTTCAACGCCGACGAGCCGGTGCTCACCGACCAGGCCCGCCGCGACGAGCTGGCCGCCCTGGTCGCCCCCGCGGACGCGGTGTTCCTGGACGCGAAGGTCGAGGCGGAGCTGCTGGAGCTGGACGACGAGGCGTCGGTGCGCGAGCTGCTGGAGTCGATCGGCCAGACCGAGCCGGGCCTGCACTCGCTGGCCCGCGCGGGTTTCCACACGCTGGGCCTGCAGACCTACCTGACCGCCGGCCCGAAGGAGGCGCGGGCCTGGACCATCCACAAGGGATGGACCGCCCCGCAGGCCGCCGGCGTCATCCACACCGACTTCGAACGCGGCTTCATCAAGGCCGAGGTCGTGTCGTTCGACGACCTGCTGGAGGCCGGCTCGATGACCGCCGCCAAGGCCGCCGGCAAGGTCCGCATGGAGGGCAAGGACTACGTCATGGCCGACGGCGACGTCGTCGAGTTCCGGTTCAACGTGTGACCGTCCGCCGCGCCGCCGGACCGCACGAGTACCCCCGGCTGGTCGAGATCTGGCGTAGCGCGGTCGACGCCACCCACGACTTCCTCGCCGCCGAGCACCGGGACGAGATCGAGTCGCGACTGGCGTCGGACCACTTTCCCCAGGTTGATTTGTACGTCGCCGAACGCGAGGGCGTCGCCGTGGGGTTCGCCGGCGTGTCCGGCACGAAGCTGGAGATGCTGTTCGTCGAGGCCGGTGCGCGGGGCCAGGGCGTCGGCAGCGCGCTGCTGTCGTGCGTCGTGGCCGGCGGCGTGGCGGCGGTGGACGTCAACGAGCAGAACACGCGGGCCGTCGCGTTCTACCGCCGCCGTGGTTTCACCGTGACCGGCCGCAGCGCCGTGGACGACCAGGGCCTCCCGTACCCGCTGCTTCACCTGACCTTGTGACCATGCTGCTCGCCACAACGGCGTCCAATGACGAGTACACTCGCCATTGGGAGGGGCCATGGCCGGGTACCGGATCGACCGACAGATCGCCAGCTTCGGCGCGCACGTACGCGGCTGGCGCATGGTCCTTGGCCTGACGGCCCAGCAGGTCGCCGAGCGCGCCGACATCACGCGGGACACCCTGCGCAAGATCGAGACCGGGGACCCGACCGTGAGCTTCCACAACGTCGCCCAGGTGCTGCGCGCCCTCGGCCTGCTCGACACGACCGTCGACGCGATCGACCCGCTCAACAGCGACATCGGCCGCCTCCGCGCCGGCCGCCTCACCAGGAAACGCGCCCGATGACCACCGTCGAGGTTCTCGTCGAGGAGGCCGGACACACCAGGCCGGTGGGACAGGCGCACGTCACCCGGTCACGCGGTCAGATCTCCACCACGTTCCTCTACTCCCCCGACTACCTCGCGGGCGGCGGCATGAGCATCGACCCGGCGCTGCCGCTGGTGTCGGGCTCCCAGCACCAGAGCGGGCTGGTCCGCGCGTTCGCCGACAGCGCCCCCGACCGGTGGGGCCGCAACCTCATCGAGAAGGCCGAGCGCACACGCGCCCGCGAGGAAGACCGGGCCCCGCGACGCCTGGACGACCTCGACTTCCTCCTGGGCGTCAGCGACGACACCCGCCAGGGCGCGCTGCGTTTCCGCCTGCCCGGCCACGAGGAGTTCCTCGGGAAGCCCTCGAGCGTGCCCCGGCTCGTCTCGCTGCCAGCGTTGCTGCGCGCCTCCGACGAACTGGCCTCCGACGAGGACCCCACCTCCGCCGTCAAGCAACTGCTGGACACCGGGACGACGGGCCTGGGTGGGGCGCGGCCGAAGGCCTCGGTGCGGCTGGCGGACGGGAGCCTGGCGATCGCCAAGTTCCCGCACGCCAGCGACGGTTGGGACGTCATGTCCTGGGAGGCGACCGCGCTCGACCTGATGGAGGGCGCGGGGATCCGCACGCCGCACCGGCAGCTGACCCGCGTGGGCGGGCGCAGCGTGCTGATCCTGCGCCGGTTCGACCGGACCGGCGACGGCGACCGCGTCGGCTACATCAGCGCCATGACGGCCACCGGCTCCACCGACGGCGAGCAACGGGACTACACCGACATCGCCGAGGCGATACGTGACCTGTCGCTGTCCTCCCGGCGGGACCACAGCGAGCTGTTCGACCGCGTCGTCGCCGGGGTCGCGCTCGGCAACACCGACGACCACCTGCGCAACCACGGCTTTCTGGCCGATCACGGCTCGTGGACGATGAGCCCGGCGTTCGACGTGAACCCGAACCCGGACCGGTGGCGACCCCGCTCGACCTCGATCATGGGCGCCGACACCCAGCCCGACGAGGTCGACGGTCTGCTGGCCCTGGCGCCGGACTGCGGCCTGTCGGCCGACCAGGCCCGCGAGCGGATGCGCGGCATCGCCTCGTCGATGGCCGACTGGCGTGACCGGGCGCGCGGGAACGGGATCGTCGAGCGGGAGATCACCATGATGGCCGAGTCGATCGACCCACGTCTGGAGGCCGTCGCCGCGGCCGGTCAGGGGGTCGGGACGTGATCGTTGTCGGGCTGGTTGATCTCGGCCCAGACGGCGTCCAGGGACAGGCCGAGGACGTCGGCGATCGCGGCGATGGTGGGGAAGGCGGGGGTGGCGACGCGGCCGGACTCGATCTTGCGGAGGGTTTCCGGGGAGACGCGGGCCTCCAGCGCGGTGGTGAGCATCGAGCGTTCGCCCCGGGCGCGGCGGAGCAGGGCGCCCAGACGCTCCCCGCGTTCGACCTCGGCGGGTGTGAGCGGCAACCTGACCATGGCTCCAACAATAGTCCCGGGATAATATGGCCGGGATAGTTATTGGAGGAGTGGCATGATCGAGATCCTGAACCCGGCCGAGGTGGCGCGCGCCCGCGACACCGGGGCGCTGGTCGCCGACATCCTGGCAACACTGGAGAGCCGCACCACGGTCGGCACCAACCTGCTCGACATCGACCGGTGGACCCAGGAGATGATCGTCGCGGCCGGGGCCGTGTCCTGCTACGTCGACTACGCGCCGTCGTTCGGGCGGGGCCCGTTCGGCCACTACATCTGCACGGCCGTCAACGACGCCGTCCTGCACGGCCTGCCCCACGACTACGCCCTCGCCGACGGTGACCTGCTGACCCTCGACCTCGCCGTGTCCCTCGACGGCCTCGCCGCCGACTCCGCCGTCAGCTTCGTCGTCGGCGACACCCGCCCGCCGGACAGCGTCGCCCTGATCGACGCGACCCGGCGCGCACTGGCCGCCGGCATCGCCGCCGCCGGACCCGGCCGGCGCATCGGCGACATCTCCCACGCCATCGGCACCGTGCTGCGCGCCGCCGGCTACACCATCAACACCGAGTTCGGCGGCCACGGCATCGGCTCGACCATGCACCAGGACCCGCACGTGTCCAACACCGGCCGCCCCGGCCGCGGCTTCACCCTGCGCCCCGGCCTGCTGCTCGCCCTCGAACCCTGGGTCATGGCCGACACCGCCACCCTCATCACCGACGACGACGGCTGGACCCTGCGCAGCGCCACCGGCTGCCGCACCGCCCACAGCGAACACACCATCGCCATCACCGACGACGGCGCCGACATCCTCACCCTGCCCCGCTGACACTGTTCGGCGTTCGGTATTGACCGAACACCGAACACCTCTCATGATGTGCCCATGGAACGGACGGAGCAGGACGTCGTGGACGCGCTCCTGGAGGCACTCCGACACGTGGGCATCGACGCCCAGACCCGTTCCGGTGACGCATCCGTCGATGCCGTCATCGCGCTACCGAGCGGCGAGTACCTGCCGGTTCAGATCACGTCGACCTCCCTGGTCACGCCCGAGAGCACGGCAAAGCTGCTGCGACGCCGGGCCAAACCCGGAACTGAGGCGACGCCGCTGGTCGTCGCCGACCGGATCACCGAGCAGGGGCGACAGGCGCTCAACCAGGCGAACTGGAACTGGCTCGATCTGCGCGGCCACCTGAGACTGGTCGGCCCGGGCGTGTTCGTCGACGCGGACGTGCCCGCCCAGTCCACCTCCCGTCCCGAACGACCGGCGCTGAGCGGACAGGTCGGCCTCGAACTCGCGGCGCTGCTGCTCCTCGACCCCACCAGTCGGGTCGGGGTGCGCGAGGCAGCGACCGCTCTGGGGAGAGCACCGAGTTCCGTGTCCAGCGCCTTCGCCGCGCTCCGCGCGGCCGGGCTGGTCAACGCGACGCACGAACCCGTCCGTCCGGAGATGTTCTGGGAACTCGCGGAACACTGGAACCCGGTCGGCGCCGATGTGTCGCGGCTTCCGGCGCCCGACGGGAGCCGCGACGACTCGGTGCTGCACCTGGGCCTCGACAACGTCGAGTCCACAGTGGGGTGGGCGTTGACCGACACCGTTGCCGCGATGCGTTACGACGCACCGGTCTCGGCACGCGCCGACCACCCACCCGACTTCTACGTCCCTGACCGAAGCGCGCTTCGACGCGCCACGCGCCTGCTGGGAAGTGCCGCGGAACCGTCCACGCGAGCGGGTCGCGTCCGCGTCGCTCCCACGCCGCTGGTGTGCGCCCGACGCGTCGACGGATCACCGTGGGGCGACGGACCGTGGCCGTTGGCCCATCCACTGTTCGTGGCGCTGGATCTCGCCCAGGACCCCGGTCGCGGCCGGGAGATCCTGAGCCTGTGGTCCCCGAAGGAACCCTGGCACCGTGTCTGGTGACCTTCCACGCGTCGATCTCGCCGGCGGCGCGATGACCCGACTCGTCAGCGCCATTCCCGTCGTCGCCGAGCAGACCGGACGTGCCGTCGTCCTCGTGGGCGGTCTCGCGGTCATGTGCCGCCTGTCCACACCACACCGGGCGACGACCGACCTCGACACCGTCGACCGACGAACCACCGCCGAACGCTCACAACTCGAACTGCTCCTGTCGACCGGAGCCACACGGAGCGGCCCGTCCGGGGCGCTGGTCCGCACCCCGTACGGCGAGGTCCAGGTCGACGTCCTGGAAGTCACCGATGACGAGATCACCCATCTTCCCGATGACCCGACCGATCGCCTGCACGTCCAGGCACACGCCTGGGCGGCGTCAACGGCGTCCGCCGTGTCGCTGAGCGCGCCGGGGCTCGCGCCGTTGGAGGTGCGAGTGTCCGAGCCCGGCCCGATCGTCGCGATGAAGCTGCAGTCGATCATGAATCGTGGATCGGCGAAGGAGGGCACCGACCTGCTCGACATCGTTCGCCTCATGCTCGATCCGGTCTGCGGCCCCGTCTCGCGGGATCAGCTTCACGCGGCCGATCGTCAACTACGCGAGGATGCCCTGCTCCACGCCCGACGCTGGTTCGACCTGTCGGCCGACCGCTCGTTGCGGCGGATTCGCGCCGTTCCCGAAGGCGGTGACGTCGAGATCGACGACCTACGACTGGCGGGTGACCTGATGGACGCCGCCCTCAGGGACTGAGTCCGGGAACGGGCGCGGGGACGGTGTGCCGACGACGCGCAGCCGGGGGTGGGTGGCGGTGGCCGGGGCGGTGGTCAGGTGCGGGCCGTCGTCCAGTTCGTGCTGGTAGCGGTCGACGGTCAGCCAGACGCGGGCGCGCCAGCGGGCGTCCCGGAGGCGCTTGTGCGGAACGGTCAACGGCTCTCCCCTGTCCGCCGGTGTTCGTGGGGGAGGGTGGCGTTGCCCGCGCCAGAACCTCCACCACCACTGTGTACCTCAGCGAACGGCCGCGCGTGTATCCGCCGAACGGCCGCATCTCCAGGTCACAGCCATCGGGTGGAATCGGGGGTGACCACACCGTGCCGGGGGCCGTCACGGTGTGGTCGGGGGGCGCCGCGTCAGTGGGCGGCGCGAGCGGGTTCGGCGGCGGAACGCTGCGCCATGCCGGCGGCCACCAGCGCGGCCGCGCGGATCGCCTCGTGCAGCTGCCAGATCGACTGTGCGGGCAGGTAGAAACCCTCGCCGGGGGGCGGGAGCACGGCCACCCGGCCGTCGGACACCGTCACCACCAGGCTGCGCTGGCGGTCCAGACCGTCGACGACCGGAACGTCCCAGATCATTTGCGGCTCCACCGGGCCACCTCCCATGCACTCGGAAGCAGGGTCGCGCCCGGGCCGGCTCGCGTTACGTCACCGCAGCAGGGAGCGGGCCGTGGGGGCCAGGTGCAGTTGCTCGGGCGGGCGGGCCAGGTGCTTGGTGAGCAGCGGCAACAGGTCGTGGGTCCAGCGGGTCGACCGGCCGAGGTGGCGCACGTGCTCGGTGTGCGCCTGCTGGTCGGGGAACGACGCCACCCAGGCGAACACATTCTCGCCGGTGCGCACCGGCAGCGCCGGGTAGGTGTTCTCGGCCGCCTCGGTGCGCAGGCACGTCACCGGCTCGGCGCCGTGCTCGGTGAGCAGGGGGACGGCCTCGGACACGAACAGGGCGGCGAACTCGTCGACGCTGGCCGGCAGGTGGTAGATCGTCACCGTCACCAGCGAGCCGGGGGGCGGCGCGCCCAGCGGCGGGCGGGGGCCCACCGCCGGGGCGGTCGTCACCGGGCGCAGCAGCAGCACGTCGTCGGAGTCGATCATCGTGGCGTTGGCGGCGTCGCGGTGTTCGCGCCACACCGGGCCGCCGTAGAACGCGGTGAGCGCCTCGGCGCGCTCGCTCATGCCGGCGAATCCGCGCAGCCAGACGAACCGGTCGTCGTCGTCGAGGTCGCGGAACTGGCCGTACAACCGGATGCCCAGCGCCTCCTGGGACTCGACGAACTCCCGGTCGAACAGCGCGATCAGGTCCTCCCGCCTGCCGGGACGCAGCGTGTACTGCCGCAGTTCGAGAACCTCGGTCATCGGCGGCCGCTCCTTCTGCGATGGAGACTCTCGGGTGAGCGACACCTTATTGGGCTACCCCGACACTCAGCTGGTCGGGATCGCTACGCAGGGCTCACCACCGCAGACGTCGATGACCTCGCCGGTGAGCAGGAAGTGGGCGGCCTGTGCGCGGGCCGCCGGAGTGTTGCCGGTGTCGCCGTGCGGGTCGTGGCCCTGGGTCGGGGCCTGGTTGCCCAGCGGCGGCGCGGGCGTGCCGCTGTCCCACACGACCAGCGCCGAACCCCGGTACGGGAACCTCGGCACCGCCGGCAGGTTCCACTGCGGCTCGACGGCGGTGTCCCGCCCCGGCGCGAGCGTCGGGCGCACCACCCGCAGGCCCAGCGTGCGGGAAGCGACCTCGGTCGCGATGTTGGCCACCTGGTGGTCGCCGAACGCCTGGTGCAGCAGCACCGACTTGACCGGGGTGCCGGGCAGCGGGTCGCGGACGAGGTGCGCGACGTAGCCGTTGCCCTCGCCCCGGTCCCACAGCACCTGCATCAGCGCGAAACCCACCTGCTGGTCGAGCTTGTCCGGGTAGGAGGCGTCCAGGATCGGTTGCAGCAGCTGGAACGGCGAGGCGCGGTTGAGCATCGTGGAGAAGTTCGTCGCCGGCACGATCAGCACCGAGCGGGTGAAGTCCTGGCCCAGCGCGGACAGCGCGGTGCCCTGGATGCCGCCCAGGCTCGCGCCCGCGTAGCCGAGACCGGCCGACGCGTCCAGCGCCGGCGCGCCGCCCACCTGGAACTCCGGCAGCGCCGACAGGCCGGCCGGGTGGATCATCGAGCGGCCGAGGAACAACGCGTTCAGGTACGCCTGCTGCATCCGGTCGGGCACCGACCCGAACAGCGACAGGTCACCGAGCGCGCCGACGATGAACGGCACGTCCTCGCCGGACATGCCCAGCCAGCTGGCGCCGCAGGGCACCGAGTTGCTCTCGTTGGCGACCGCGCCCAAACCGTTGACGGCGGTGTGGCTGCCGAACAGGCCGTGCCCCCACAGCAGTGGCTTCGCCGCACCCTCGGCGAGCACGCTGCGCGGAATGTTGCACTGGAACGTCGCCCGGTAGATCCCGTCGGGCTCGGGCCGGCCGTCGGGGCCGTAGGCCAGTCGCGAGCCGGGGCCGCCGGTCTCGCCGGTCAGGTACTGGGGCACCTCGACCGTGCCGACGATCTTGCGGGCCCACGCCGGGTCCTGCTCGGGCGTGGGGTCCTGGACGCTGGTGACGGTCACGGCCGGCGCGGCGTCACCGAGGGCGGCGAACGCCTCGTCGCGCATGTGCAGCGCCCGGCCGGTCAGGTTCCGGGTGCTGGCGACGGTGAAGTCCCACGCCAGGTGCAGGTCGGACAGGTCGACGCCGGAGAGCCACAGTTGGACCAGCGCCGGCCGCAGCTGCAGCCAGCGGGCCCGCAGCGTCGGGTCGCTGGGCGGGTACCAGCGCAGCATCCGTTGGAACGCCGGCCCGGCGGGGATCGGCTGGCCGGCGCCGTCGCGCAGGTCCCGCAGCGCCACGACGTAGCGGTGGCCCTCGACGAGGTTCTTGGCGGGGCGCACGATCAGCGCCTGCCGGGTGGGGTCGGTGGCCCGCGAGTCCAGCTCCACCCAGTACGGGTGCCGTTTGCCGGTGGTGGCGTCGATCAGCACGACGGGGGCGTCGCGGCGCAGCGAGCGGCCGATGTCGGTGATGGGGGCGGCGCCGGTGCGCGCGAGGTCGACGCCGGGCACGGACGCGAGCAGCATCGACCCGGGCGAGAACCCGTCGCTCCGGTTCCACTCGGAGGGGTCGATCGGCACGCCCGCGACGTTGCGCGGCATCATCTCCGGGGCAAGACTCAGCCGCCGGCCGGTCGGCGTCGACCGGTCGGGGACCGTGAAGAAGTCGTTCGGGAACGGCAGCAGGCAGGCGGCCGGGTCGATCGGGTCGCACACCGGCGTGGCCCGCGGTGGTGTTCGCGGTGGTGCCGCCGACACGCTCGGAGCCGTCACGACCGCCGCCAGCAGGGCGGCGAGCACGATCAGGGCGGGCATCATCGACCGCTTCATGGCGCTCCCCAGTTCGACGTCATGGCCACCGCCGAACGTGGCACGTGACATGGCCAGCCGCTAGCACCGAACGGGCTAAAGCCGAAGGAGTCCAGGTGACCGAACCGCTTGACCCGCTGCTCGACGAGGTGGCCGAGCAGGGCTGGGAGCTCAACGGCCCGGCCGATCCCGGCGCCCTGGCCAGGGTCGACGGGTGGTTCCGGGCGCGCACCGGCGGCGTGCTGCCGGCGGCCTACCGGGGTTTGCTGGCCCGCACCGACGGCCTGGACTTCAACGGTTCGATGCTCTACGCCACCCGCGACGGCCGTAACGTCGGGGGCATGTTCGTCGCCGGGGTGGTGGAGTCCAACGAGCGGCTGGGTGACCCGTCGGGCACGTGGGTCGGTGAGGCCAACGGTGACCTGTTCGGGGTGCGGGCGGGTGCGTGGGTGGTGGCCGACCGGGGGTCGCGCCAGGTGCTGGCCCAGTACGACGGGGCGACCGCGCTGCTCACCCACGTTCTGCGCAAGTACCTGGACACCTGATGCCGGCGTTGACGCTGGGCCCGCTGCTGCGCCACGTCGACAGCACGTCCGCCACGATCTGGGTCGAGACCGACGCCCCCGCGACGGTCACGGTCGCCGGCACCGACACCCCCACGTTCACCGTGGCCGGCCACCACTACGCCCTGGTGGTCCTGACGGGTTTGGCGCCGGGCACCAGCACCCCCTACGAGGTGGCCCTGGACGGTGAGGTCGTGTGGCCGCCGCCGGAGTTCCCGCCCAGCCGCATCCGCACGTTCCCCGAGGGCGGCGATCCCCGGTTCTCGATGCTGTTCGGCACCTGCCGCATGCCCGACACCGCAGATCCCGCCGAACAGCGCCGTTTCGGCATCGACGCCCTGGCCGCCTACGCCCACCGCATGCGCACCGAACCGGACCACACCTGGCCCGACGCCCTTCTCCTGGCCGGCGACCAGATCTACGCCGACGAAACCACGACGGCGACCCGGGCCTGGCTGGCCACCCGCCGCGACGTGACGCGACCACCCGGCCACGAGGTCGCCAACTTCGAGGAATACACCCACCTCTACCACGAGTCGTGGTCGACGCCCGACGTTCGCTGGCTGCTGTCGACCGTCCCCACCTCGATGCTGCTCGACGACCACGACGTCCGCGACGATTGGAACACCTCCCAGGCGTGGCGCGGCCAGATGGCCGGGAAGCCGTGGTGGCCGGAACGCGAGCTGGCGGCGCTGATGTCGTACTGGGTCTACCAGCACCTGGGCAACCTCTCCCCCACGGAACTGGCCCAGGATCCCGTTCACCGCGAGGTCCGCACCGGCGACGTGACAGCGGCCCTGCGCGACCTCGCCGAACGGGCGGTCCGGGAAGTCAACGGCCACAAGGAAGTCCGCTGGAGTTACTGTCGCGACTTCGGCACCGTGCGGCTGCTGGCCATCGACACCCGCGCCGGCCGAACCTTCACCCCCCGAGCGATGCTCAGCGACGCCGAGTTCACCTGGCTGGAACAGCACGCCGACGGGGACCACGACCACCTGCTGATCGGCACGTCCCTGCCGTGGCTGATGCCCCACGCGATCAGCGACCTCCAGTCCGTCAACGAGGTCGCCTGCCGCCGCCCTGGCTGGCGCGGCGCGTTGGCCGAACGCGTCAGACAGGCGGGCGACCTCGAACACTGGCCGTCCTTCCGCGACTCCGCCGACCGGCTCACGCGCCTGATCCTCGGAGCGGCCAAGGGAAACGCCGCCACCGTGACCGTGCTGTCGGGCGATGTCCACCACGTGTACGCGGCCAGGGCACGGTTCCCGGAACCGGTCGGCGCGTCGGTGCACCAACTGGTGTGCTCCCCCCTCCACAACCAGGTGCCGTGGACACTGCGCCCGCCGCTGCGGGCGGGCTGGTGGCGCCCGGTGGCCGCGATCGCCCGCTGGTGGGCGCGGGTGGCGGGCGTCGCGCCCCTGCCCGTCACGTGGACCAGGACCACCGGCCCGCACTTCGGGAACGCCATCGCCGTCCTGCACGTCGAGGGCCGGCGGGCGAAGGTCGTGGTGGAACGCGCCACCGGCACCCCGGACGCCCCCGCCCTCGAACCCCTGACCACGGTCGGGCTCACCGACTGAGCCCGTCGGGCAACGCCCGTCGGCGCGTCACGTGGCGACGGCGTCACCCCCTGATCGCTCGGCGCGCACGGCGTCGATCACGAGATCGATGGCCTCGGCCAGGGTCACGTCCTTGGCCGTGATGCCGCTCTCCGAATGTGTGGTGCAGCGGAACGTGAGCGTCCGCCAGCGGATGTCGATGTCGGGATGGTGGTTGTTGGTCTCGGCGACGTCGGCGACCCCGGTGACGACCTGGATCGCCTGCGGGAAGCTGGCCAACTCGACCGTCCGCTCGAAAGCGCCCTCGGCCAGCCGCCAGTTGCGCAGGCGACCGAGTGCTTTCCCCTTGGCTTCGTCAGAGAGCAGTTCTGGCATGCCCCCCATGGTGGCCCCCCACCACTCGAGTCGCACCGGTAGGCTTGCTGTTCACCACGGGAGTCCGGTGTAGCGCCGGGCTGAGAGGAGGGCTCGCAGCCCTCGACCGTCGAACCTGATCCGGGTCATGCCGGCGCAGGGAGAGAGGACGAACATGTTACGTAGAACCGTGCTTGCCGCCGCGCTGGCGCTCACCGTGACGGTCACGCTGACCGGTTGCTCGCTCACCGCCGGTGAGTCCGCGCAGGACGGCGAGCGGCGCGTCGTTCTGGCGACCCACGACTCGTTCGCGATGAGCGAGGAGGTGCTCGACGCGTTCCGGGACAGGTCGGGCATCACGATCGACGTGCGTCGCCTCGGTGACGCGGGGGCGTTGACCAACCAGTTGGTGCTCACGAAGGACAGTCCGGTCGCCGACGTCGCCTACGGTGTGGACACCACGTTCGCCTCGCGGGCGCTGGCGGAGAACGTGTTCGCCGCCTACCGCGGCCCCGGGGCCGACCAGGGCCCGCAGCGGTACGCGATCGGTGACGGTGAGCGACTGACGGCGGTGGACGTCGGTGATGTGTGCCTCAACGTCGACCCGGCGGCGCTGGCGGCCAAGGGCGTGCCGGTGCCGACGGGCCTGGCTGACCTGACTCGCCCTGAGTACGCGAACCTGCTGGTGGTGGAGGATCCGGCGACGTCATCGCCCGGCCTGTCGTTCCTGCTCGGCACGATCGCCACCCTCGGCGAGGACGGCTGGCAGGACTACTGGCGCGCGCTCACCGAACGCGGCGTGCTGGTCGTCAGCGGCTGGGAGGAGGCCTACACCCAGGAGTTCTCCGGGTCCTCCGGCAAGGGTGACCGGCCGATCGTGGTGTCCTACGCGTCGTCGCCGGCCGCCGAGATCGGTGAGGACGGCAAGCCGAGGACCACGGCCGTGCTCGACACGTGTTTCCAGCAGGTCGAGTACGCGGGCGTCCTGGAGGGCGCGGCGAACGGCGAGGACGCCCGCGAGGTCATGGACTTCCTGCTCTCGCCCGAGTTCCAGTCGCAGGTGCCCGAGCAGATGTACGTCTATCCGGCGCGGTCGGACGTCGAGTTGCCGGCGGCCTGGCAGCAGGCGGCGCCCCAGCCCGAGGCGTCGGCCACACTGGACCCGGCGATGATCGCCGAGCACCGGGAGCGGTGGATCGACGAGTGGCGCGCGCTCGTCCAGGGCTGAGCCCCTGGCTGGGGCTGGCCGCCGCGCTGCCGCTGGGGTTCCTGGCGGTGTTCTTCGTGTGGCCGGTGGTGGCGATCCTGCGGCTGGGCGTCGGCGAGGGCGGCGTGCTGGCGGTGCTCGGGTCGGGGCAGACGTGGCGGCTGGTCGGGTTCACCGTCGGGCAGGCGGCCGCGTCGACGGTGCTGGCGGTACTCGCCGGCCTGCCGGTGGCCTACCTGCTGGCCAGGACGTCGCTGCGTGGCCTGTGGTTCGTGCGGGTGGCGGTGCTGGTGCCGTTCGTGCTGCCGACGGTGGTGGTCGGGCTGGCGTTCCGCACGCTGCTGCCCGACGGCGGGGTGTTCGCGATCGTGCTGGCCAACGCGTTCTTCAACGTGGCCGTGGTCGCCAGGACCGTCGCGAACCTCTGGTCACATGTGGACGGACGGGCGGGCGACGCCGCGCGTTCGCTGGGCGCCTCGCCGCTGCGCGCGTTCCGGTCGGTCACGCTCCCCGCGCTCGCCCCGGCCCTGACGTCGGCGGCGGCGGTCGTGTTCCTGTTCTGTGCCACCAGTTTCGGCGTCGTGCTGATCCTCGGCGGCTCGCGGTACCGGACGCTGGAGACCGAGATCTACCTGCGCACGGTCGAACTGCTGGACCTGCCCGGCGCGGCGGCACTGTCGCTGGTGCAGCTGGCGGCGGTGGTGGCGGCGCTGACGGTCGGCGCGCTGGCCCGGCGGCGCGGCGAGTCGGCGCTGGCGCTGCGCGGCCGCGCCACCGTCGCCCGCCGCCCGCGCGGCGCCCTGTCGTGGACGGTGGTCGCGGTCGCCCTGGGCGTGGTGGCGCTGCTGCTGGTGCCGGTGGTGGTGCTGGTGGCGCGTTCGTTCGGCGGTGGGCTGGCCGGCTACCGCGCGCTGGCCGGCTTCGGCCACGCCGGCTCGCTCCAGGTGTCCGGTGTGGACGCCGCGCTGAACTCGCTGCGCGCCGCGACCGACGCGACCGTCCTGGCCGTGCTGCTGGGCGTGACGGCCAGTGTCGTGCTGGTGTCGCTGTCGCGCGGCCGGGTACGCCGCGGTGTCGTGGAGACCATGGACACCGCGCTGATGCTGCCGCTGGGGGTGTCGGCGGTGACCGTCGGCTTCGGCTACCTGGTGACCCTCGACATGCTGCCCGGTGACCTGCGCACCTCGCCGGCGCTGGTCCCGCTGGCCCAGGCGCTGGTGGTGACCCCGCTGGTGATCCGCATGGTGCTGCCGGTGCTGCGCTCGATCGACCAGCGGCTGCGCCAGGCGGCCGCGTCCCTGGGCGCGTCGCCGGCCGCGGTGTGGCGCGAGGTCGACGTGCCGATGGCCGGCCGTTCGCTGCTGACCGCCGCCGGTTTCGGCTTCGTGGTGGCGCTGGGCGAGTTCGGTGCGACGAGCTTCCTGGCCAGGCCCGACACCGCGACCCTGCCGGTGGCGATCGCCCGGCTGATCTCGCGGCCGGGGGAACTGAACAACCAGATGGCGTACGCGGCGTGCACGCTGCTGATCGTGGTGACGGTCGCGGCCGTGGCGCTGGTCGAGTCGGCCGGGCGAACCCGGGTCGGGGAGTTCTGATGGCGCTGACCGTGTCCGGTCTTGGTGTGTCCTACGGCGACCTGGCCGCCGTGTCCGACGCCGACCTGACGGTGGCCGACGGTGAGGTGCTGGCGCTGCTCGGCCCGTCCGGGTGCGGGAAGTCGACGCTGCTGCGGGCGGTCGCCGGACTGGAACCGGCGACCGGGCAGGTGAGCTGGGACGGCCAGGACCTGGCGGGCGTGCCCGTGCACCGGCGCGGCTTCGGGCTCGTGTTCCAGGACGGGCAGCTGTTCCCGCACCGGGACGTGGCCGGCAACGTGGAGTTCGGGCTGCGGATGCGGCGGGAACGCTCGCCCGAGCGGGTCGCCGAGATGCTCTCCCTCGTCGGGCTCGACGGCTACGGAGCCCGGCGGGTCACCGAACTGTCCGGCGGTGAACAGCAGCGGGTGGCGTTGGCGCGGGCGCTGGCGCCGAGCCCACGGTTGTTGCTGCTCGACGAGCCGCTCTCGGCGCTGGACCGGGCGCTGCGCGAACAGCTGGCGGTGGACCTGGCGCGGGTGCTGCGCGCGACCGGGGCGACGGCGCTGGTCGTGACCCACGACCACGACGAGGCGTTCACCCTGGCGGACCGGGTGGCGGTCATGCGGGAAGGGCGGATCCGGCAGGTGGGCACGCCCGACGCGGTGTGGCAGCGGCCGGTCGACGAGCGGACCGCGCGGTTCCTCGGCTGCGGGGAGTTCGTGGACGCGACGGTGTCGGGTGGGGTGGCGCGGTGTGCGTTGGGGTCGGTGACCGTGGAGTGGGAGCGGGACGGGGACGTTCGGTTGGGGCTGCGGGCCGGGGCGTTGCGGGTGGCGCGGGAGGGGGTCGGTGGGACCGTGGTGTGGCGGGTCCGGGGGCGGGACCACGTTCGGGTCCGGGTTCGGGTGGCGGAGATGGTGGTCGATGCCGTGGCGGGGGTGGGGGATGTGGCCGAGGTCGGGGACGAGGTGTGTCTGACGTTGGTGGCCGACGGGGTCGCCGTCCTGCCGCCAGGCCGCGCCGACCAACCGTCTCCCCGGCCGTGACCAACGGGCCGTGGCCGACGGTCGGGGAGGTTCAGCCGTCGCGGGTGACTATCCGGGCCAGGGCCAGGGAGTAGCCGATGACGAGGTAGCAGGCCGCTCTCAGGAAGCCTTCGGTCAGGCCGTTCATGGGGAGTGGGTCGCGCGCGACGTCGGCGACGGCCTCCCAGCTCTCGGTGAGCAGCAGGGGGTGCAGCCAGTCCAGGGAGGGGATCTCGCCCAGGACGGTGAAGATGATGATGCCGCCGGTGGCTGCCGCCAGCACCACCAGAGGGTGGTCGGTGCAGGTGGAGATGGCCAGGGCGACGGCGGCCACGGCCCAGACCTGGACCGTCACCGCGACGACCAGCAGGGCGACGCGGCCCAGGGCCTCGGTGAACGGGAGGGTTGTTCCGGACACCGTCACCATCTCGGCGCCACCCAGGAAGACCACGCCGGCCAGGACGCTGACCACGGCCATCACCACCACGGCCAGCAGCGAGAGCGTTGCCACGCCGAAGGCCTTGACGGCCAGCAGCCTCACCCGCGACACAGGGGCCAGGAGCAGGTTGCGCAGACCGCCGGTGGCCGCCTCGCCCGCGATGGCGTCGGCGGCCCACATGGAGCCGATCAGCGGCAACAGCATCGTCACCGCCAGCAGCAACACCAGGACCGGCAGCATCATGCCGTTGCCCTCGACCATGGAGGCGATGCCCTCGATCGCGGCGTTGCGGCCGCCGCCCATCGAGTCGGCGGCGATGGCGATGCTCACACCGGCGATCACCGGCATGATCGCCAGGGCCAGCAGGGCGATGAGCGTACGGGGGCGGCGCAGCATGAAGCGCAGCTCCGAACGCAGCAGCCGGGGCAGCGGGGCACGGACGGGAGCGGTGGTCATCGCGGGAACTCCTCGTCCAGGACGTCGGCCGGCCCGTCATCGGACAGGCGGTGGTGGACGGTGTCGTTCTCCGTCAGGCGGGCGAACAGGTCCTCCAGGCCGGTGCGTTGGCGGCGGACCTCGTGCACCGCGACCTCCGCGCGGACCAGGTTCGCCACCACCTCGGGGGCCGTCGTGGCGGTCAGGTCGGCGTACACGCCCTCGGGGGTGGCCCTGGCCGGGATGCGGTTGTCGCGCAGGGCGTTCACGGCGACCGTCACGTCGGGGGTGGTGACCAGCAGGCCCGTGCTGCCGGCCTCGAGGAGTTCGCGCAGGCCGCCCTGGGCCACGACCGAACCCCGGTGCAGCACCGCCACGTGGGTGCAGGTCGCCTCGACCTCGGCCAGCAGGTGGGAGGACACCAGAACCGTGGTGCCAGCGTCGTGCAGGTCGGCGATCACCGCCCGGACCTCGCGGGTGCCCGCCGGGTCCAGGCCGTTGGTCGGCTCGTCCAGGACCACCAGGCGCCGGGGCAGCAACAACGCCGCCGCCAGACCGAGACGCTGCTTCATGCCCAGGGAGTAACCCCGGTAGCGGCGGCCGGCCGCCGCGGCCAGGCCGACCCGCTCCAGCGCCACGTCGACCGCCCCGGCCATCGCGCCGGTCGCCAGGCGCGGCTCGGCGGCCGCGCAGCGCAGCAGGTTCTCCCGGCCGGACAGGAACGGGTGGAAACCGGGGCTCTCGACCAGGGCCCCGACGTCGGGCAACGCCGCCGCCGCGCCGTCGGGCAGTGGGTGGCCCAGCAGCTCCACCGTGCCGGCGGTCGGGGTCACCAGGCCCAACAGCATGCGGATCGTGGTGGTCTTGCCCGAGCCGTTGGGGCCGAGCATGCCCAGCACCGACCCCACCGGCACGTCGAGGTCGACATGGTTGACAGCGACCGTCCTGCCGTAGACCTTGCGCAGGTCACGGGTCCGGGCGGCGAGCCCGGCGGGGGCCTGGGCCATCGTCATGCCCGCCACACTATTGACCTGCTCATCAGCGCGAACGTCGTGGGTCACCGCCCGCCTCCTCACCCCGGACAGCCCGCCGGCCCCGACCCCGGGCTTCGGGGACAGGGCCGGCGGGTCGATCGTCACTTCATCTGGTTGACGGCCTCGGTGACCACCTCTTCCGGCACGAAGCCCAGGGCGACCTTGCCGTCCTCGGTGATCAGCGCGGTGCCGACCTTCGCCTTGATGACGTAGCCGGTGCCGAAATCACCGCTGACCTCCTTGCCGATGGTGCCCAGCAGGTCCAGCGGGTTGCCGCCGGGACCGGCCTCGCCGCGCGGCCCGGTGGGCAGCTGCGAGGTCAGCAGGTCGGCCGGGACGGTGCCGGTGAGCACCGTGTCCCAGCCCTCGCCGTAGGGCTCGATGTCCAGACCGGCGAACAGGTCCTCCGCCGACTCGCCCCGGAACTCCTTGTCCGGGGTCTGCTCGGTCACCTCGGCGCCGGCCGGCGGGGTGAACTGGAACAGCGACGCGTCCTGCGGGCCCGCGGTGAACTCGGTGAAGCCGACCTTCACCGCCGGGTCGGCCTGGCCGTTGGCCAGGACCTCGATCTGCAGCGGCACCCTGGTCTCCGAGTCGACCGACACCCGGATCTCGCGCAGCAGCGTGCGCTCGTCCGGCTGCGGGGCGAGAACCAGCTGGTAGACCGGGCGGCCGGCGACCCTGGCCGTGCCGTCCACGGCCACCGTGCTGTCCGCGCGCATGGTGTCGACCAGCTCGCGGGCGGCGGTGGCCGGGTCGGCGAAGCGGCTCTCCAGCGGGGTTTCCGCCTTCCCCTTGCCCTCGGCGCCGTGGGCGGTCTTCTGGACGGTGCGGTCGACCGAGTCCCACACCCAGACCGTCTTGCCGTCGTCGATGACCGTGGTCTCGCCGCCGTCGGAGGGCAGCTGCAGGCGGTGCTTGCCGTTGCCGTCGGTGAACACGCGCACGGCACCGTCCTGGCCCATCTCGGACAGGCCGGGGACCGGCAGACCGAGGTTGTTCTCCAGGGAGACCGCTCCGGACAGCGCCGGCAGCTCGGTGGTGGACAGTACGGACTCGACCAGCGCCTCCGGTCCGATCTCCGGCAGCGCGGGCGGAGCCTCCCCCGCGCCTGCCGGCGAAGCCAGCAGCACCAGCCCGGCGACGCCCGCGACGGTCCCGGCCGCCGCGACCGCCAGCACGGTCTTCTTGGTTTCCATGTCGTACCCCTCGTGTCAGGTCTGTGTTCCCGTGACACCGAGAGTGCACCACCGACGCTGAGATGACGCTGAGAGTGACGGCCCGCTGACGGATTTGCTGAGAGAGTGCTGAGACGGACCGCGACGTCGCCGCCCGGACGCGGCATGCTGGGGCGCATGAAACCGCGTGTGCTGGTGGTGGACGACGAACTCGGGGTACGCAGGGCACTACAGCGCGGGCTCGGTGCCGAGGGCATGGAGGTGGTGGTCGCCGCCGACGGGCCCAGCGCCCTGGACATCGCGCGGACCGGCGCGTTCGACGTGATCCTGCTCGACATCATGCTGCCCGGCCTGTCCGGCTACCGCGTCCTCCAGCAGCTGCGCGCCGAGGGCGTCGGCACCCCGGTGCTGCTGGTGTCGGCCAAGGACGGCGAGATCGACCAGGCCGACGGGCTGGACCTGGGCGCCGACGGGTACCTGGTCAAGCCGTTCTCGTTCGTCGTGCTGGTCGCGCAGGTGCGCGCGGTGCTGCGGCGCGGCGCCGGTGACGGGGCCGAGCGGCGGCTCAAGGTCGGTGACCTGCTGGTCGACCGGGCGATGCGCGAGGTGCGCTGGGGCGGTGCGGTGGTGGCGCTCTCGCCACGGGAGTTCGCGGTGCTGGAGGTGCTGGCCAGCCGGGCCGGCGCGGTCGTCACCAAGGACGAGCTGCTGCGCACGGTGTGGGGCGACGAGCAGGCGGCGACCCGCAACGCGGTCGAGGTGTACGTCGGCTACCTGCGGCGCAAGTTGGACGCGGCCGGCGCGGGTGGGATCGTGCGTACCGTGCGCGGACACGGCTACGTCGCCTCCAGCAAGGAACTGGACGCGGTGCTCGAACCCGGTCGCGGCCGTTGAAAGGTGGCGTCGGGCGGCTCGTGGGGCTGCTGTGGCTGCGCCGGACGCTCCGGTTCCGGATCACCATGGTCGCCACCGCGGCGACGCTGGTGGTCCTGCTGGTGCTGGCCGTGCAGACCAGCCGGCTGATCGGCCCGCTGCTGGTCAGCTCGGCCGACGAGCAGCTCAACGCCATCCTGGACGCCGCCGTGACCGACGTCCGCGAAGGCCGAACTCCCGCCGACGACGCACTGGGCGTGCGGGCCAGGGTGCTCGACACCTCGGGCGCGCCGGTCGACGGGCTGCCGGCGCCGCCGCTGGAGGCCGAGGAGATCCGCACGCTCAAGGCCGGCACGCCGGTGCTGCGGCGCTCGGCCGAACCGCCGCTGCGCTGGGTGGGCACGGTGGTCACCGGCCCCGGCGGGGTGCAGCGGCTCGTGGTCGTCGGCACCTCGCTGACCGGGTACTTCGTCGCCCAGGAGCGGGCGTTGGACTGGCTGCTGGTGGCGGCGCTGATCGGTTCGGCGGCGACCGGCACGGCGACCTGGTTCGCCGTGCTGTCCTCGCTGCGGCCGGTGGAGCGGATGCGCAGCGCCGCGTCCCGGCTGCCGGCCGGTCACCGGCTGCCGCTGCCCAGCGCGCACGACGAGCTGCGCTCGCTGGCGGCCGCGCTCAACGGCCTGCTGGCCCGCCGCGACGAGGCGTCGGACCGGCTGCGCCGGTTCACCGGCGACGCCGCCCACGAGCTGCGCTCGCCGGTGGCCTCGATCCGGGTGCAGGCCGAGGTGGCGGTCGCCAACCCGGACCCGGACTTCGCCCAGGAGGTGCTCACCGACGTCGTGCACGAGTCCGAGCGCCTGTCCACGCTGGTCGAGGGCCTGTTGACGTTGGCCCGCTCGGACGCCGGGGAGATCCCGGCGGCGCAACCGGTCGACGTGTGCCAGGCGGCGCGGGACGCGGTGACCCGCCTGGGCGACACCGGGCTGGTGGTCAACGCGAGCACGCCGCCCGCGCCGTGCTGGGTGCTGGCCGCGCCGGCCGAGGTCGACCTGGTGCTGGACAACCTGCTGCGCAACGCCGTGCGGCACGGCCGCGCGCTGGTGACGGTCTCGGTGCTGCCGCGCCCGCGTTCGGTGTGGCTGGTGGTCGACGACGACGGTCACGGGGTGGCCGCCGAGCACCGGCAGAAGGTGTTCGACCGGTTCTACCGGGTGCAGGACGACCGCGCCCGGGTCTCCGGCGGGTCGGGGCTGGGGCTGGCGCTGGTCGCCGAGGTGGTCCGCCGGCGCGGTGGCTCGGTGCGGGTGGTCGAGTCGCCGGAGGGCGGGGCGCGGTTCCAGGTGCGGTGGCGCGCCCTGGACACCGGCGGTGACAGCGGATGACGCGACATAAGGCGCTGCTGGACGCGCCGCTGCGCGCGGTGTCGGCGACGCTGACCGAACGCGAACCGTTCGGCGGCACCGGCGTGCTGGCCCCGGGCGACGAGATCTCCTTGGCACACCACCGTTTCCTGGTCGAGGACGTGGATCTGGCATGGCTGGCGCTGGTCGGCGGGGCGCGGCTGACGATCGGGCTGGCGACCACACCGGACGGTGTGCTGGTCACCGCCGAGACGTCCGCGCCGGTGCCGCTGCGCGGGATCGTGGACACCATGGCCGCGCGGGCCGCGGCCAAGGCCGGCGGTGAGGTGATCGTCGGCGCGGCGATCGTGCGGGACGGGGCGGTGCTGGCCCAGCAGCGGGCGTATCCGCCCTCGGCCGCCGGGAAGTGGGAACTGCCCGGCGGCCGGGTCGAGGACGGCGAGTCCGACCGGGACGCCCTGGTCCGCGAGTGCGTCGAGGAACTGGGCGTCCCGGTCGTGGTCGGCGAGACGGTCGGGCCGGACGTGGCGCTGCCGGGCGACCGGGTGCTGCGCGTGCACCGGGCCGCCCTCGCCACCTCCGCGCCGCAACCGCACCCGCACGACCACCAGGCGCTGCGCTGGCTCACCCCGGACCAGTTCGGCCAGGTCAGCTGGCTACCGGCCGACCGTGTCCTGCTGCCGGCACTGGGCCGGCTGCTGGGACGGCCGCTGGGCTAGCGACCCAGTCCCGCCAGCCGCAGCGCCACCTCCAGCCGTTCGGCGCCGCGCGCGGTCGCCAGCTCCGCGCCCCGGCGCCGCACCCGGTCCAGCTCGGGCTGGTCGGCCAGCAGGGCGCTGATCCGTTCCCGCACCGGGCGCAGCTCCTCGATCACCACCTCGGCCACGGTGTCCTTCAGCTCGCCGTAGGAGCTGAATCCGTCGGCGGCCTCGCGGACCGGTTTGCCGGTGCAGGCGGCCAGGATCTCCAGCAGGTTCGCCAGGCCCGGCTGCTCGTCCGGCCGGTACTCCAACCGGTCCAGGCTGTCGGTCACCGCGCGCTTCACCTTGCGGCGCAACAGGTCCGGAGCGTCCATCACGTACAGCACGCCGGCCGCGTCGCGGGCGGACTTGTCCATCTTGCGGCTCGGGTCGGCCAGGTCCCTGACCCGCGCGGCGGCCGGCGGGGTCACCGCCACCGGCACCACGAACGCCTCGCCGAACGTCCCGTTGAACCGCCGCGCCAGTGCCCGCGCCAACTCCACGTGCTGGGCCTGGTCGTCGCCGACCGGGACCTCGGCCGTGCCCTGCAGCAGGATGTCGGCGGCCATCAGCACCGGGTAGGTGAACAGGCCGACCCGGACCGGCGTCTCCGCCAGTTCCCGCGCGGCGCTCTTCTCCTTGAACTGCGTCATCCTGGCCGCCTCGCCGAACGAGCAGGTGCACTCCAGCAACCAGGTCAGCGGGCCGAGCTGGGCCAACAGGTCCGACTGGACGAACACCCGGTCCGGGTCGATCCCGGAGGCCACCAGCAGCGCCAGCAGGTCGCGGGTGCGTGACCGTAGTCGCTGCGGGTCGTAGAAGGTGGTCATCGCGTGCAGGTCGCTGACGAAGTAGAGGTCGCCGGGGCGGCCCTCGCGGGCCCAGCGCCGCACGGCGCCGAGGTAGTTGCCCAGGTGGGCGGGGCCGGACGGGGTGATCGCGGAGAGGCGGGGCATGTCAGGGCTCCTTCGGGTCGTCACCGCCCACGACCAGCCCCCGACACGACGAAGGCCGCCCGTGGGCGGCCTGTTGTCTCGCACGCGTGCGCGTCACGGCCGCCGGTCAGCGGCCCACCACTCACGGTTCGTGACGTCACACACCCCGACAGTCTAGAACCCCGTACGGTCCCGGGTCACCAGTGGCGACAGTTATCCTGGGACGCGCCGCGACCGCCATCTGCGCGCGCAACCAACGACGCCAAGCCACGAATCAGGAGCACGTGCGTGCCTGCCACCGATACCGGGGCGCCTGCGATCGCCAGGACCGACCTCCGCAACGTCGCGATCGTCGCGCACGTCGACCACGGGAAAACCACCCTCGTCGACGCCATGCTCCGCCAGTCCGGGGCCTTCTCCGCCCGTGCCGAACCGGTCGACCGGGTCATGGACTCCGGCGAGCTGGAACGGGAGAAGGGCATCACGATCCTGGCCAAGAACACCGCCGTGCGCCGGGAGACCCCCGACGGTCCGATCACGATCAACGTGATCGACACCCCGGGTCACGCCGACTTCGGCGGCGAGGTCGAGCGCGGGCTGTCCATGGTGGACGGCGTGCTGCTGCTCGTGGACGCCAGCGAGGGCCCGCTGCCGCAGACCCGTTTCGTGCTGCGCAAGACCCTGGCCGCCGGGCTGCCGGTGGTGCTGGTGGTCAACAAGGTCGACCGGGCCGACGCGCGGATCGCCGAGGTCGTCTCCGAGACCCACGACCTGCTGCTGGACCTGGCCACCGAGTTGGACCACCTGGACGCCAACATCCTGGACCTGCCGGTGGTCTACGCCTCGGCGCGGGCCGGGCGGGCCAGCCTGACCGCCCCCGCCGACGGCGGCCTGCCCGACAGCGACACCCTCGACCCGCTGTTCGACACGCTGCTCGAGCACGTCCCGCCGCCGGCCGGCGACCCGGACGCCCCGCTGCGCGCGCTGGTCACCAACCTCGACGCGTCCAGCTTCCTGGGCCGGATCGCGCTGTGCCGCATCCATGCCGGCACCATGCGCAAGGGCCAGTCGGTCGCGTGGTGCCGGGAGGACGGCTCGGTCACCACGGTGAAGGTCACCGAGCTGCTGATCACCGAGGCCCTGGAGCGGATGCCCGCCCAGCAGGCCGAGGCCGGGGACATCGTGGCGATCGCCGGGATCCCGGAGATCACCATCGGCGACACCCTCGCCGCCCCCGACGACCCGCGCCCGCTGCCCAGGATCACCGTCGACGAGCCGGCGATCTCGGTCACCATCGGCGTGAACACCTCGCCGCTGGCCGGCCGGGGCGGCGGCACGAAGCTGACCGCGCGGCTGCTGCGCAACCGGCTCGACGCCGAGCTGGTCGGCAACGTGTCGGTCCGGGTGCTGCCCACCGAGCGGCCGGACACCTGGGAGGTCCAGGGCCGGGGCGAGCTGGCGCTGGCGATCCTGGTCGAGACGATGCGCCGGGAGGGCTTCGAGCTGACCGTCGGCCGCCCCGAGGTGGTGACCCGCACGGTCGACGGGACGCTGTGCGAGCCGTTCGAGCGGCTCACCGTCGACGCCCCCGAGGAGCACCTTGGCGCGATCACCCAGCTGCTGGCCGCGCGCAAGGGCCGGCTGGAGCACATGGGCGGGCACGGCACGGGCCGGATCAAGGTCGAGTACGTGGTGCCCTCGCGCGGGCTGATCGGCTTCCGCACCGACTTCCTCACCGAGACCAGGGGCACCGGCATCGCCAACGCGATCTTCGAGGGTTACTTCCCGTGGGCCGGGGCGATCCGCGGCCGGCACTCGGGTTCGCTGGTCGCCGACCGCACCGGCTCGGTCACCAGCTACGCCATGTTGCAGCTGGCCGACCGGGGCTCGTTCTTCGTCGAGCCGGGCGCCGACGTCTACGAGGGCATGGTCGTCGGCGAGAACCCGAGGGCCGAGGACCTGGACGTCAACGTCACCCGGGAGAAGAAGCTGACCAACATGCGCTCCTCCACCGGCGACGAGCTGGAGCGCCTGGCCCGCCCGCGCAAGCTGGTGCTGGAGGAGGCACTGGAGTTCTGCGCGGTCGACGAGTGCGTCGAGGTCGCGCCGGAGGTCGTGCGGATCCGCAAGGTCATCCTGGACAGCGTCCAGCGCGCCAGGGCCCGCTCGCGGGAGAAGTCCCGGGACGCCTGAGGAACCGCGCCCGCCCCGTGCGCGTCACCTCAACGCGGGTGCGCCGTTGGGGTCTGAAAGGGTCGGGGCACACCGGTGGGACTTGGGGAGGAGGCCGGGGGGTGCGTGCACCATGGTTTCCCGCGCTGCTGGTCGTGCTCACCCTGGCCGCGTGCACCCCGGCTCCCCGGCTGGTCGACACGCCGGTGACCAGCCCGGTGCCGGAGAAGGTCGACACCGGTGAGCTGGTCGTGGGGGTCAGCAGCGTCGCCGGCGGGTACAACCCGCACCACCTCAGCGACCAGTCGGTGGTGACCACGGCGCTGGCCAACCTGGTGCTGCCCTCGGTGTTCCGGCCCGGCGCCGACGGCACGCCCCGGCTGGACGACACGCTGATGTCCTCGGCCAGCGTGACCGACTACGACCCGTACACGGTGACCTACCGGATCCGCTCGGACGCGTCCTGGTCGGACACCGCGCCGATCGCCGCCGAGGACTTCGTCTACCTGTGGCAGGAGATCATCGACTCGACGGGGGCGATCGACGCCGCCGGCTACCGGCTGATCAGCGACATCACCGCGCGCGACGCCGGCAAGGTGGTGGAGGTCGTGTTCACCGACCCCTACCCTGGCTGGCGGTCGCTGTTCACCAGCCTGCTGCCGGCGCACCTGCTCAAGGACGCCCCTGGCGGCTGGGACGGCGCGTTGCAGACCAACTTCCCGGCCACCGCCGGCCCGTACGCGGTCAAGGCGCTGGACACCGACCGGGGCGAGGTGGTGCTGGAGCGCAACGACCGGTACTGGGAGGAGCCGCCGAAGCTGGACCGGATCGTGCTGCGCCGCGCCGACAACTCCGGCATCGTCGACGCGCTGGAGGCCGGTCACGACCAGCTGGCGCTGGCCAGGCTGGACGCGGTCAGCGCCGGCGAGATCGCCCGGATCGCCCCGCCGGTGCCGGTCCAGACGGCGGCCAGGCCCAGTGTGCTGACGTTGGCGGTGCGCCCGGACCGCCCGCAGCTGACCGAACGCACGGTGCGCGCGGCGGTCATCGCCGCCCTGGACCGCGACCAGCTGGTCACGGTCGGCACGGCCGGCGGGCCGGGCGTGGAGCTGCGTTCCGATGCCCAGGTGCTGGCGCCGGCGCTGCCCGGCTACCGCGCGACCCAGCCGGCGAGCCGCCGCCACAGCCCGGCCGACGTGGTGACGCTGCTCGGCCGCTCCGGCTACACCCGCACCGCGACCGGCTGGACGCGTGAGGGCCAGCCGCTGGATCTGGTGGTCGGTGCGCCGGCCGAGCGGGAGACCGCCCAGCTGGTCGCCCGGGAGGTGGCCCGCCAGCTGGCGGCGGTGGGCATCGCGGCGCGGGTGGTCACCCCGCCGGCCGACGAGCTCTACGCCCAGCTCTCCGGTGCCCAGACCGACGGTGAGGAGCCGGTGGACGGGGACACGGTGGACCTGGCGGTGATCTCCCGGCCGGTGAACGGCGACCAGGCGACGGTGCTGGCCTCGAACTTCGGTTGCGCGCCGGCGCAGGACGGGCAGGGGCCGAGCCCGGCGAACGTGTTCGGGCTGTGTGATCCCGGGGTCCAGCCGACGATGGACGCTGCGCTCACGGGAGCACTCTCCGTAACCGACGCGTTGGCGGCGATCGAGCCTCTGCTGTGGGACACGGCGGTCGCGCTGCCGCTCTACCAGGAGTCCGAGACGCTGGCCGTCCGCCCGGAGGTATCGGGTGTCGCGGTCGGCCCCCCGCTCGTTGGTCCGTTTGCCGGCGCGGCGTCCTGGCAGCGCGCGGCCGGTTGACCGGGTGCGGCGGGCCGGTCACCGACCGGACATCGTCACGTCATCCGGACGGCCTACGCACTGAGCGTGCAACCCGCCAAAAGTAGGGCTCAACCTGCAAATAAATGCCTTGCGGTAACCGTTAGGTCGCGTGCGGCCACCAGCGTGTCACCCTTTGGTCACGATCCCTCGGGTAACCGTGACGGCGACTTCCGAAGTTCCTACCGTCCTGCAACGGCGTGTCGACGTTCCAGGCTGGACGCGTCACAAGATCAACTGACACAGGGGTTCGGACGACGTGCACCCAGGAACGACGTGTGCCTCGGCGCGAGCCGATCATGCGGCACATCGGTGCGGCGCGTCGGCCCCCACCGCGCGGTGGCGGCTGGCTCCGTGCACGATGTGTCACGACAACACAGGGAGCACACCCCCGGATCGGGGCATGCTCGCCCATGGAGGATCGACTTGAGAACGAAATCCGTTCTGCTGCGCGCGGCAGCTGGGCTGGCGGTGTCCAGTCTGGTGCTGACCGCGTGCTCTCAGCAGAGCAATACCGGAACCGACAACTCCGGCGACGGCGACGACAAGCCCACGGCCTTCGGCTACCCGGAGGTCGAGAACACCGAGATCACCGAAGGCAAGCCGGGCGGCACGTTCCGGTTGGGGATCGTCGAGCCGACCGCCATCGACCCGTACAACGCCCAGGAGTCCGAGGGCATGCTGGTCACCGAGTCCCTGTTCACGGGTCTCGCCCACACCAACCCCGACGGCACGACCGAGCCGGCGGCGGCGGAGAACTGGGAGACCAACGACGACTGCTCCGAGTGGACCTTCAACCTGAAGACCGGGAACAAGTTCCACAACGGTGAAGAGGTCACCTCGGCGTCGTTCAAGCGCGGCTGGGAGCGGACCACCGCCAAGGCCGCCGCGTCCGACGTGGCGTACCACTTCGACCAGATCGAGGGCTACGACGCCATCCAGGGCGGCTCGGCCACCACGCTGTCCGGCGTGGACGCCAGCGACCCGAAGGTCCTCAAGGTCAAGCTGTCCCAGCCGAGCTGCGAGTTCTACATGCGCACGGCGCACACCGCGATGAGCCCGGTTCCCACCGTGGCCGGCGCGGCGGACAACCAGGCCTACAACGACCTGCCGATCGGCAACGGCCCCTTCATGATGGACGGCCCGTGGCAGCACGACGCCGGCATCAAGCTCAAGCGCTACGAGGACTACACCACCGGCGACAAGGCGTACCTGGACGCCGTGGAGCTGACCATCCTCGTCGGTGACGAGACCGCGCAGCAGAAGGAGCTCGACGGTCTGAACAACGGCCAGTTCGACTGGGCCCGCGTCCCACCGAACCAGCTGAAGACGACCCGCGACAAGTACGAGCCGCAGGACGGCTGGATCTCGAAGAAGACCTTCGGTATCGACTACCTGCAGGTCGCGGTGACCAAGGCGCCGATGGACAGCGCGGACGCCCGCAAGGCCGTCTCGATGGCCATCGACCGCGCCACGATCAGCGAGGGCGTGTTCGACTCCTCGCGTGCGCCGGCCACCTCCTGGGTTCCCGGCGGTTACAAGGACGCCTACCAGCCTGGTGTCTGCGACGCCTGTGAGTACAACCCCGAAGAGGCCAAGAAGCTGGCCGAGAAGGCCGGCCTGAAGCCGGGTACCGAGATCAACTTCCAGTTCAACACCGGTGGTGGCCACGAGGAGTGGACCGCCGCGGTCAAGCAGCAGCTGGAGAAGAACCTCGGCCTGAAGGTCAACTACTCGGGCGTCGAGTTCAGCGACATGCTGGAGAACCAGAAGCAGCCCACCTCGACCGGCATCTACCGCCTGTCGTGGGGTGGCGACTACGGCACCCCGGGCAACTTCCTCCAGCCGCTGTTCGCCACCTCGGCGATCGGCACCTCCGACCCGAACGCGCCGGCCACCGGCGACAACCGCGGCCGGTACTCGAACCCCGAGTTCGACAAGCTGATCGAGGAGGCCGCCGCGTCCAAGGACGAGGCGGAGCGCAACGAGCTGTACAAGAAGGCCGAGAAGATCGCGATCGGTGACGACCTCGCCAACATCCCGATGTTCGAGCGCCAGCAGTTCCGCGCGTACGACAGCTCGAAGTGGGGCAACGCCGGGTTCATGGACTTCCACGAGAACCCGCCGCTCGACGTCATCTTCCAGAAGTAGTCAACGCGTAAACCGGTGGTCGGCGGCCTCGCACGACGAGGCCGCCGACCACACCTACGAGAGAGGTCGAAGCGGCCGTGGCGAAGTTCATCACCCGCAGGCTCGCCCACGCCGTCCTGGTCATCATCGCGGCCACCTTCCTGATCTACCTCGGGCTGTTCACCCTGGGTGATCCGTTCGCCTCCAGCGGCGAGAAGACGGTCCCACCGGAGATCCAGGAGGCGCTGCGCGCGAAGTTCGGCATGGATCAGCCGTTCTTCATGCAGTACCTGACTTACCTGCAGAACATGTTCACGTTCGACTTCGGCATCGACTTCGAACAGCGCCGCGACGTGGCCGACATGCTCGCGACGGCGGTCCCGGCGACCGCGCGGCTGGCCCTGTTCGCGATCATCATCGAGGTGATCATCGGTCTGACCGCCGGCATCATCGCCGCGGTCGCCCCGTACACCTTCCGCGACGTGTTCATCACGATCATCACCACCCTCGGCATCGGCATCCCGGTCTTCGTGATCGGCATCGGACTTCGCGCGTGGCTGTCCGGCGAGTGGATCTTCCCGGCCGTACCGCGCAGCTTCACCGTCGAGACACCGTGGTGGCAGGAGATCATCCTGCCGGCGTTGACCCTGGCGATCCTGGACGCGGCGTTCATCGCCCGTCTGATGCGCGGGTCGATGCTGGAGGTCCTGCGGGCCGACTTCATCCGCACCGCCCGCGCCAAGGGCATCTCCGAGCGCAAGGTCATCGGCAAGCACGCCTTCCGCAACTCGATCATCCCGGTGGTCACCTACACCGGCGTCAGCCTCGGCGTGCTGCTGGGCGGGGCGCTGATCACCGAACGGATCTTCGAGTACCAGGGCCTGGGCTACCTGCTGGTCCGGGCGATCAGCCAGCACAACAACCCCGTCATCGTGCCGATCGTGGTCTTCGCGGTGGTCGTGTTCGTGCTGCTCTCGACGCTGGTCGACATTCTCTACGCGTACCTTGACCCGCGGATCAGGCTGCACTGAGGAGCATCCCGTGACGACACCACCCCAGAGCGGGCGCGAGCCGGACACCCACGTCCCGGCCGAGGCACTGATGACGCGGTTCGAGGCGCCGGACCCGGACAGCACCGAGACCGGGCCGAAAAACGGCCGCAGGAAGAACGGCTCGACCGGCCAGTTCAAGGAGATCTGGCGCCGGTACAAGCGCAACAAGCTCGCCGTCGTCGGCCTCGCGCTGGTCATCTTCCTGATGGTGCTGGCGATCCTGCAGCCGTGGATCACGCCGTTCGACCCCATGGAACAGAACCCGATCAACTCGCGGAACCCACCGTCGGCCCGGCACTGGTTCGGCACCGACATCCTGGGCCGCGACATGTTCTCCGGGATCGTCTACGGCACCCGGCTGGCGATGATCGTCGGCTGGAGCGTGATGATCCTGTCGCTGGTGGTCGGGCTGGCGCTCGGCGCGATCGCCGGGTTCCGCGGCAAGGCGACCGACTCGATCATCATGCGGATCACCGACATCGTGCTGGCCTTCCCGGCCCTGATCGGTGCCATCCTGGTCGTGCAGATCTTCGGCAACGGCATCCCCCAGGTGATCATCGCGCTGGTGATCCTGAGCTGGCCGACGGCCGCGCGGCTGATGCGCGGCTCGACGCTGTCGCTGCGCGAGTCGGAGTACGTCGAGGCGGCCAGGTCCATCGGCGCGTCCGACACCCGGATCGTGACCAGGCACATCCTGCCCAACGCCATCGGCCCGACGCTGATCTACTCGTTCAGCCACATCGGTGTGGCGATCGTGGCGATGGCCTCGCTGGCGTTCCTCGGGATCGGCGTGCCGGCCGACATCCCCGAATGGGGGACGATGATCGCCAAGGCCGTTCCGTCGCTCAACGTCGAGGGCGAAGCGCACATGTGGATGTTCCCCAGCCTCGCGATCGTGATCACCACGCTGGCGTTCGCGTTCGTCGCCGACGGCCTGCGCGATTCGATCGACCCGAAACTTCGGTAAGGAGTCACCGCGCATGGCGCGCAACGAAAGCACAACCGACTTCGACCTCGGGGACGGTCCGGCGGCGCCGCTGCTCGAGGTCGACGACCTGCGGGTGCACTTCACGACCGACGGTGGCCTGGTCAAGGCGGTCGACGGCGTCAGCTGGTACGTCGACGAGGGCGAGACGCTGGCCATCGTCGGCGAGTCGGGCTCTGGCAAGTCGGTGTCGGCGATGAGCATCCTCGGCCTGGTGCCCAGCCCCCCGGCGGTCTTCCCGTCCGGCGACATCCGGCTGCGCGGCCGGTCGATCCTGGCGCTGCCGGAGAAGCAGCAGCGCAAGCTGCGCGGCAGCGAGATCGCGATGATCTTCCAGGACCCGCTGACCGCGCTGAACCCGGTGTTCAAGGTCGGTGACCAGATCGCCGAGATGGTCACCAACCACCAGCACGTGAGCAAGACGGTCGCCCGGCGCAAGGTCCTTGACCTGCTCGGCGAGGTCGGCATCCCGAACCCGGGCGTGCGGATCAACCAGTACCCGCACGAGTTCTCCGGCGGTATGCGCCAGCGCGCGATGATCGCGATGGCGCTGGCCAACGACCCGAAGGTGCTGCTGGCCGACGAGCCGACGACCGCGCTGGACGTGACCATCCAGGCGCAGATCATGCTGCTGCTGGAGAAGCTCCAGGAGGAGCGCAACACCGCGATCGTGCTGATCACCCACGACCTCGGGCTGGTCGCCAGCCACGCCGACCGGATCAACGTCATGTACGCGGGGCGGATCGTCGAGTCCGGCAGTTGCGACGACGTGTTCTACCGCCCGCAGCACGCCTACACCTACGGCCTGCTCTCCAGCCTGGCCAGGATGGACCGGAGCCGCCAGGAGCGGCTGCTGCCGATCACCGGCATGCCGCCGAGCCTGTCGAACGTGCCGCCGGGCTGCCCGTTCCACCCGCGCTGCCGCTTCGCCACCGAGGCCTGCTCGGAGGCGCTGCCGCCGCTGGACACCGTGGTGCTCCCGGAGACCGACGGGGGTGGCCTCCACCGGGCCGCGTGCATCCACAGCGACCAGGTCCAGATCGCGTTCGAGGAAAGGCTTGCGCAATGAGTTCCCCCAGTTCGCGGAATGCTGGTGGCGGGGCGGCGGTGGCGCAGGCGCCGGTGCTCGAGGTGACCGACCTGGTCAAGCACTTCCCGATCCGGGGAGGGCTGGTCGGGCGCCGGCCGACCGGGTTCGTCCAGGCCGTCAACGGGGTCTCGGTGAACGTGAACCGGGGCCAGACGGTGGCGCTGGTCGGCGAGTCCGGCTGCGGCAAGTCGACCACCGCGCGGGCCATCCTGCGGCTGATCGAGCCCACCAGCGGCTCGGTGCGCCTGGACGGGGTGGACGTGCTGTCGCTGGGCCCCAAGGAGCTGCGCAAGGCACGCCGGGACATGCAGATCGTGTTCCAGGACCCGTACGCCTCGCTCAACCCCCGGATGAAGATCCGCCAGGCGCTGACCGAGAAGTACGAGCTGCTCGGCGCCGAGGTGACCTCGCGCACGATCCCGGACCTGCTGGACACGGTCGGCCTGGCCGACGAGTACGCCGACCGCTACCCGCACGAGTTCTCCGGCGGGCAGCGCCAGCGCATCGGCATCGCCAGGGCGATCGCGATGAACCCAAGTTCATCGTGCTCGACGAGCCGGTCTCGGCGCTGGACGTGTCGATCCAGGCGCAGATCATCAACCTGCTGGAGGACCTGCAGGACGAGCTGGGCCTGACCTACCTGTTCATCGCCCACGACCTGTCGGTGGTGCGCCACATCGCCGACCGGGTCGCGGTGATGTACCTGGGCAACGTGGTGGAGATCGCCGACCGCGACGAGCTGTTCGACAACCCGCACCACCCCTACACCCAGGCGCTGATCTCGGCGGTGCCGATCCCGGACCCGAAGGTGGAGCGCCAGCGTCAGCGGATCGTGTTGCGCGGCGACGTGCCGAACCCGGCCAACCCGCCGTCGGGCTGCCGGTTCCGGACCCGCTGCTGGAAGTTCGAGCAGCTCTCGGAGAGCGACGCGCTGCGCTGTGTGGAGGAGCCGCCGCCGCTGATCGACGTGGCCGGTGTCCCGACCCACCAGGCGTCGTGTCACTATGCGGCACCGCGTGAAGTGGTGCGCGCCTGACCGACTCCGTAGGGACTGGACCTTCTACTCATGACACTGTCGGCCGCTCCGAGACTGCTGCTCGTCCACGCCCACCCGGACGACGAGAGCCTGTGGACCGGGGGGACCATCGCCCGCTACGCCGCCGCCGGCGTGCAGGTCACGCTGGTGACCTGCACGTTGGGCGAGGAGGGCGAGATCATCCCCGAGGCGCTGCGCGGTCTGGCCGTCGACCAGGCCGACCAGCTCGGCGGCTACCGGGTCGGTGAGCTGCGTTCGGCCTGCGCCGCGCTGGGCGTGTCCGACCACCGCTGGCTGGGCGGGCCTGGCCGCTGGCGCGACTCCGGCATGGCCGGGGTGGCGGCCAACGCCCACCCGCGCGCGTTCGCCGGCGGCGACCCCGGTGAGCAGGTCGCCGCGCTGGCCGCCGTGCTGGCCGAGGTCCGCCCGCAGGTCGTGGTCACCTACGGCCCCGACGGCGGCTACGGCCACCCCGACCACGTGCGCGCGCACACGATCACCACGGCCGCCTGTGCGGCGACCGGCGGGGTCGACCGGGTGTTCCACGCGGTGACCTCGCGGCGGGCCACCGAGGAGGGCCTGGCCGCGCTGGCCGGGGTCGACGACCTGCCGTTCACCCTGCCGCCGATCGAGGACCTGGCGGTCGTGGACGACGCGCTGATCACCACCCGGGTGGGGGTCACCGAGGTCGTCCCGGCCAAGCTGGCGGCGCTGCGCGCGCACTCGACGCAGGTCAGCGTGTGGGAGTCGGCGCAGGGGGCGCGCTGCTACGCGCTGTCCGACGGCCGCGCCCAGCCCATCCCGGCCGCGGAGTGCTACGTGCTCGCCGACGGCGACCCGACCGGCGCGGACACGGACCTGTTCGGCGGGCTGTGATGGCCTCCCGGGTGCTGACGCCGAGGGACTGGCTGGTGCTGGCGGTGCTGTGCCTGGACGCGGTCGTGCTCGGGGTGGTGCAGCTGATGTTCCTGCCGCTGTCGTTCGACGGGTACCTGCTGCCCAACCTGGGTGGCTTCCCGCTGCCGCTGATGGCGCTGCTGGCGGCGGTGACCACGCCGTGGCTGGTCTCAGTGGCTGGGAGCCTGTCCGACCGGCTGGCGGTCGCGCTGGCCCCGCTGGCAGCGTGGATCCTGACGATCGCCGTCGTGGGCATGTTCGGACCCGGTGGGGACGTGCTGCTGACGGCGGACGTGCGCTCGCTGGTGCTGTTCGCGTGTGGGGCGCTGCCCTCGGCGATCGTGCTGGGCAGGGTGCTCGCGAACTCGATCACGGCACCACGCTGACAGTGCTCGGGAACCGAGGGGGATACTAGTTCCAGCCAGTAACCTCCGCTGGCAGGCACAACCGCAGAAGGAAGAAGCAGGAGAACGCAGTGACCTATGTGATCGCCGAGCCCTGCATCGATTTGCTCGACAAAGCGTGCATCGAAGAGTGCCCGGTCGACTGCATCTACGAAGGGGACCGGATGCTCTACATCCACCCCGACGAGTGCGTGGACTGCGGTGCCTGTGAGCCCGTCTGCCCGGTCGAGGCCATCTACTACGAGGACGACGTCCCCGATCAGTGGAAGGACTACACCAAGGCCAACGTCGACTTCTTCGATGAGCTCGGCTCGCCGGGCGGCGCGGCCAAGGTGGGCAAGGTCGCGGCCGACCCGCAGTGGATCAAGGATCTGCCGCCGGTTCAGCACGACGAGTGAGCCGCGAGCTCCCGACCTTCCCCTGGGACTCGCTGGCCTCGGCGAAGTCGCTGGCCGCCGCGCACCCGGACGGCCTGGTCGACCTGTCGGTGGGCACGCCGGTCGACCCGGTGCCCGCCGTGGTCCAGCAGGGCCTGCTGGCGGCGGCGGCCGAGCCCGGCTACCCGACGACCCACGGCACCCCGGCGCTGCGCGCGGCGGCGGCCGGGGCGCTGGCGCGCCGCCACGGCGTGACGGTGTCGCCGACCGACGTGCTGCCGACCATCGGCTCCAAGGAGCTGGTGGCGTGGCTGCCGACGCTGCTGGGCGCCGGGCCGGGCGACACGGTCGTCATCCCGGCGCTGGCCTACCCGACCTACGAGGTCGGGGTGAGGCTGGCCGGGGCGTCGGTGCTGCGCACCGACGGGCTGCTGGCGGCCGGCCCGCTGCGGCCGGCGCTGGTGTGGGTGAACTCGCCGTCGAACCCGACGGGCACGGTGTTGCCGGTCGAGCACCTGCGCAAGGTGGTGGACTGGGCGCGGGAGCGCGGCGCGGTGGTGGCCTCCGACGAGTGTTACCTGACGTTGGGGTACTCCGGTGAGCCGCCGCGCTCGATCCTGCACCCGGACGTGTGCGGCGGGCGGTTCGACGGGCTGCTGGCGGTGCACTCGCTGTCCAAGTCCTCCAGCCTGGCCGGCTACCGGGCGGGGTTCGTCACCGGCGACCCGGCCCTGGTGGAGCGGCTGCTGGCGGCCCGCAAGCACGCCGGCATGATCGTCCCGCTTCCGGTGCAGTCGGCGATGACCGCCGCGCTGTCCGACGACGAGCACGTCGCCGCGCAGCGCGGCCGGTTCGCCGCGCGCCGGGAGGTGCTGTCGGGGGCGCTGCGCGCCGCCGGGTTCCGCATCGACCACTCCGAGGCCGGCCTGTACCTGTGGGCCACCCGCGACGAGCCGGCGTGGGACACGGTCGACCGGCTGGCCCGCCGGGGTGTGCTGGTCGCGCCGGGCACCATCTACGGCCCGACCGGTGACCGCCACGTGCGGGTCGCGCTGACCGCCACCGACGCCCAGGTCGCCATGGTTCCCGGCCGGCTGGCTGGCTAGGCCAGCAGCGCGGAGGCCAGCACGTCGACCTCGTCGAAGGTCTCGCGCCAGCGGGCGCGGCAGGCGGCGCGGCGGGCACGTTCGCGTTCCACCAGGCGCCCGGCGACGAAGACCGCCTCGTGGTCCACGTCGGCCAGTTCCGCCAGTTCGGCGACCAGGCGGCGCAGCTCGTCCTCGGCGAGCACGGCGTCCTGGTGGTCGCCGAGAACCTCCTGGAAGGTTTTGGTGGCGGTGATCAGCCGGCGCACCGGGCGGCCGCCGGCGGGCGCGGCCAGCTCGGCGGCGTAGCGCAACCGCTTGCCCCGGATGCGCAGCGCGTGCAGGTCGTCGTCGGGCGGGTCCTCGCCCAGGGCCAGGGCGTCCTGGCGGAGCTTGCGGTGCGGGCGGGCGATGACCTCCAGCAGCGCGCCGCCGTCCCCGGCCGGCATGACCGTCGGCAGCTCGGCGTGGGTGAGCGCGGCCAGCGCCCGCAGCAGCGACCGGTAGCGGACCGTGCGGAACGTGTCGAGCATGCGGCGGCGGGCCCGCCGGTGGTCGGCGACCAGCGCGCCGACCAGGCGTTCGGCGGCGGCCCGTTCCGCGACCGGCAGGTCGGCGGCCTGGGCGCGCAGGTGCCCGAGCAGCACGTCGAGGTCGCGGATGCGGCCGAGGACCCCGCCCAGCCAGCGCAGCTCGTCCTGGGTGGCGGTCAGGCCGGCGTCGGGCACCACGGCCTTGAGCGCGGCCCGCAGCCGGCGCACCGCGACCCGCATCTGGTGCACCCCTTCGGGGTCCTCGCCGAGCCGGGCGACGGCCTCGTGCTCGACCAGCGCCCGTACCTGGCGGTCGATCCGCACCCGGACGTGGGCCGCCGGCGGGGCGTCGGGTGTCGCGGCCGGCGGCGGCTCGGGCAGACCCAGCTCACCTGACGTGCTCACCACACCCATGCTAGGCGAGCGACACGTGTCTGAGATCACGTCCAGGTTGCTCAGTTGGCGTGCAGGGCGGCGTTGAGTTCGACGCCGCGCCCGGCGCGCACGACCGCCTCCACGGCGCCGGTGGTGGAGTTGCGGCGGAACAGCAGGCCCGGGCGGCCCGACAGCTCCCGCGCCTTGACCAGCCGCCCGTCCAGCGACACCTTCGTGCCGGCGGTGACGTACAGGCCGGCCTCGACGACGCAGTCGTCGCCCAGCGAGATCCCGACCCCGGCGTTCGCGCCGACCAGGCAGCGCTCGCCGATCTCGATGGTCTCCGTGCCGCCGCCGGACAGCGTGCCCATGATCGACGCGCCGCCGCCGACGTCGGAGCCGTCGCCGACGACCACGCCGGCCGAGATCCGGCCCTCGACCATGGACGCGCCGAGCGTGCCGGCGTTGAAGTTGACGAAGCCCTCGTGCATGACGGTCGTGCCGGTCGCCAGGTGCGCGCCCAGCCGGACCCGGTCGGCGTCGGCGATCCGCACCCCGGCGGGCAGCACGTAGTCGACCATCCGGGGGAACTTGTCGACCCCGTACACGGTCACCGCGCCCCGGGCCCGCAGCCGCAGCCGGGTGGCGGCGAAGCCCTCCACCCGGCACGGCCCGTAGTTGGTCCACACGACGTTGGCCAGCACCCCGAACAGCCCGTCCAGGTTCAGCCCATGCGGCGGCACGAGCCGCGAGGACAGCAGGTGCAGCCGCAGGTAGGCGTCGTAGGCGTCGGCGGGCGGCTCGGTCAGCGAGATGATGCCGCAGCGCACCGCGACCACCTCGACCTCGCGGTCGCCGTCCGGGCCGAGCAGCGCGGACACCCCCTGGCCGAGCTCGTCGACCGCCTCCTGTTCGGAGAGCCGGTTGGTGCCGGGGATCCGGCCGTCGTCCAGCTTGGGGTGCGGGTACCAGACGTCCAGCACCGTCCCGTCGTCGGCGACGGTGGCGAGGCCAACGCCCTGTGCTCCGGTGTTCTCGTCCACGGTGTCGTCCACGCTGCTCACACCCGTGAGGTTAGTCCAGTTGGAAGCGTGGGTCGGTGACCAGTGCGGCCAGCTCGTCGACGGTGAACGGCAGTTGGTCGAGCGCCGGGTAGCCGGCGAACTCGAAGGTCGTCGACTGCGACAGGGACACGTAGGCGGCCTCGCCGTGGTGGTCGACCGACATCCCGCCGGTCCCGTAGTCGCGCAACTCGACCAGCTTCCCGCCGACCCGCAGCTCCGTGCAGTTCGGGGAGTCCCCGCAGCCGGCGTTGTCCTCCAGGCCCGGGTAGTGGGGGGCCACCCTGATGTCCAGGCTGCCGACGCCCTCCCCCCTGACCAGCGGTGCCTGCCCGTAGTAGGCCCAGATGCCGTCGTTCTGCGCCACGAACCGCTTGAGCGTCACCCCGTCGAGGTCCCCGCGCCCGCGCAGGTCGTCGGGCACCTCGACGCTGTCGGGCACCTGCGCCACCAGCAGGTCGAGCAGGTCGCCGGCCCGGTTGTACTCCTCGCCGGAGACGTCGAGGTTGTCGAACTGGCCATTGGGCCAGGCCACGTTGGTCTCGGTGGTGACGGTCCTGGTGTCCAGGGGGGTGCGGGTGCTGCCGGGGGCCGCCACCCCCAGGCCCGGTTCACCGCCGCCGTCACCTGGTGGCGCGAAGGCGACCACGGCGGCGGCGATGGCGACCACGGCGGCGGCGCTGCCCAGGCCGGCCCAGGTGGTGCGACGGCGCCGGCGGTCGACGTGGGCGGCGTCGAGCATCGCCGCCTCGCCCATCGGCGGCGGCTCGGTGGTGACGGCCATGCTCGTGCGCAGGGCGCTGCGGAACTCGTGTTCGTTCATGTGTTCTGTCTCCCGCGGATCAGTAGGTGTTGGCCGGAATGAGGTGGCGCAGGGTGTCCAGGCCCCGTGCGGTCTGGCTCTTGACCGTGCCGACCGAGCAGTCCAGTGCCCTGGCCGTGTCCTCGACGGACATGTCCTCCCAGAAGCGCAGCACCAGCGCCGCCCGCTGCCGGGGCGCGACGTCGACCAGTGCGCGCAGCACCACCAGCCGGTCCTCGACGGTGTGGGTCACCGCCTCCGGCCGGTCGGGGTGCTCGGCGGTGGGCCGTTCGCGGTGGAAGAAGCCGCGCCGGGTCTCGTCCAGGAAGGTGCGCACCAGGATCCGCCGGGTGTAGGCGTCGAGCGTGTGGTGCCCGCCGATCCGGTTCCACGCCCGGTACAGCTTCACGAAAGCCGTTTGGACCAGGTCCTCCGCCCGATGCCAGTCACCGCAGAGGAGGTAGGCCGTGGAGCGCATGGCACCCGACCGGCTCGCGAAGTAGTCGGCGAACGCCCTGTCACGATCCTTCATGGAGCCTCCCGTGGTTTTCCACGACTAGTCACGCGGGGTGCCGGCCCCCGGGTTGCACGGCGAGTACGTTCGTTTCGTGATCGCGCAGCTGAACCTCACCGCCGACCCCGCCGACCTGACCGCGACGCTGGTCGACATCCCCAGCGTCTCGCGCGAGGAGGGCGAGCTGGCGGCGGCCGTGGAGGTGGCGTTGCGGGCCCTGCCGCACCTGGAGGTCACCCGATCGGGCAACACGGTGTTGGCCCGCACGGCGCTGGGCCGGCCGTCGCGGGTGGTGCTGGCCGGGCACCTGGACACCGTGCCGGTCAACGAGAACCTGCCGGTGCGCCGGGTCGGCGACGAGCTGCACGGCCTGGGCACCGTCGACATGAAGGGCGGCGACGCGGTGATGCTGCACATCGCCGCGACCCTCACCGAGCCCCGCCACGACCTGACGTTCGTGTTCTACGACTGCGAGGAGATCGAGGCCGTGCACAACGGCCTGCGCCGCGTCGAACGGGACCTGCCGGACTGGCTTTCCGGTGACCTGGCGATCGTGTGCGAGCCGTCCAACGCGGTCGTCGAGGCCGGCTGCCAGGGCACCATGCGGGTGGAGCTGCGCACCGCCGGCACCCGCGCCCACACCGCCCGCGCGTGGCTGGGCGTCAACGCCATCCACGCCCTCGAACCGGCCCTGCGCACCCTGACGGGCTACCGGGCGCGGGAGGTCGACATCGACGGCTGCCGCTACCGGGAGGGCCTGCAGGCGGTGCGGGTCGGCGGCGGGGTCAGCGGCAACGTCGTCCCCGACGAGGCCGTGCTCACGGTGAACTTCCGGTTCGCCCCCGACCGCACGGTCGCCGCCGCCGAAACCCACCTGCGGGAGGTGTTCGACGGGTACGCGCTGACCGTCACCGACCACGCGGCCGGGGCGCTGCCGGGGCTGACCGCGCCGGCCGCCGCCGAACTGGTCGCCGCCGCCGGGGGCGAGCCGGTCGGCAAGCTGGGCTGGACCGACGTGGCGCGCTTCGCCGCCCTGGGCCTGCCGGCGGTCAACTTCGGACCGGGCGACCCGACCCTGGCCCACACCCGCGAGGAGCACGTGCCGATCGCCCAGATCCACCGCTGCGCCGAGGTCCTGGCGCGTTTCCTGACCTGAGCGCGCCGGTCACCGGGTTTTTCCCCGGCGGACGTTCCGGCCTACCGGCCGGCGCCTAGACTCGCGCGGGTGACGATCCAGCAGTTCGGCCCGACCGACGAGGAGCATCCGAGGGAGAAGCAGCGGGGCCCGGTCGTGCTGCGCCGGTCGCGCCGCGACGAGGCCACGACCACCGACCAGCGGCTGCTCGACTCCCGTGGCCCCGCCGACTGGGTGCACACCGACCCGTGGCGGGTGCTGCGCATCCAGGCCGAGTTCGTCGAGGGTTTCGGCGCGCTGGCCGAGGTGCCGCGCGCGGTGACCGTGTTCGGCTCGGCGCGCACCGGCCGCGACCACCCGGAGTACGAGCTGGGGGCGCGGATCGGCGGGGCGCTGGCCAAGGCCGGCTACGCGGCGATCACCGGCGGCGGCCCGGGCGTGATGGAGGCGGTGAACAAGGGCTGCTCGGAGGCCGGTGGGCTGTCCATCGGGCTGGGCATCGAGCTGCCGTTCGAGCAGGGCCTCAACCCGTGGGTCGACCTCGGGGTCAACTTCCGCTACTTCTTCGCCCGCAAGACGATGTTCGTCAAGTACTCGCAGGCGTTCATCTGCCTGCCGGGTGGCTACGGAACCCTGGACGAGCTGTTCGAGGCGCTGACCCTGGTGCAGACCAAGAAGGTCACCAAGTTCCCGGTCGTCCTGTTCGGACGGTCCTATTGGGGCGGCCTGTACGAGTGGGTGCGGGACACGGTGTACGCCGAGGGCAAGATCGGCGAGAAGGACGTGGCACTGCTGCACCTGACCGACGACGTCGACGACGCGATCCGCGTGGTCGAGGAGGCCTACCAGGCCTGGGTCGAGGTCCACTGACGATTCGTTTCCCTCGTGTCACCAATTGTGACCTCGGTGTATCACCGGCCGGTTTCCGGCTGACGCCATGGCACCATCGGTTTCGTGGGAAAACTTCGTTTCGGCGACCGGACGGTGGCCAGCGGCCGTGCCCTGGTGATGGGCATCGTCAACCGCACCAGGGACTCCTTCTACGACCGGGGCGCGACCTTCGACGAGTGGGCGGCGTGCGGCGCGGTCGACCGGCTGGTGGCCGAGGGCGCGGACATCGTCGACATCGGCGGCGTGCGGGCCGGCGCCCACGGTGAGCGGGTGGACGTCGAGGAGGAGCTGCGCCGGGTGGTGCCGATCGTGGAGCGGGTCCGGGAACGTCACCCGGACCTGGTCATCAGCGTCGACACCTGGCGCCACCAGGTCGGCCGGGCGGCCTGCGCGGCCGGCGCCGACCTGATCAACGACACCTGGGCGGGCGCGGATCCCCGGCTGGCGGAGGTGGCCGCCGAGTTCGGCGCCGGCATCGTCTGCTCCCACACCGGCGGCGCGGAGCCCAGGACCGACCCGCACCGGGTGCGCTACCTGGACGTGGTGGCCGAGGTCGCCGACGAGCTGGTCACCAGGGCCCAGCGGATGGTGGCGCTGGGGGTGCCGGCCGACGGGGTGCTGATCGACCCGACGCACGACTTCGGCAAGAACACCTGGCACGGCCTGGAGCTGCTGCGCCGCCTCGACGAGCTGGTGGACACCGGCTGGCCGGTGCTGATGGCCTTGTCCAACAAGGACTTCGTCGGCGAGACGCTGGGCGTTGGCCTGGCCGACCGGGTGGACGGCACGCTCGCGGCGACGTCGGTGGCGGCGTTGCAGGGCGCGCGGGTGTTCCGCGCGCACGAGGTCGGCCGGACCAGGAAGGCGGTCGACATGGTGGCCGCGATCGCCGGCACCCGACCGCCGGCGCTGTGTCTGCGGGCGCTGGCGTGATGGACGCCGCAGCGCGCGCCTGGTTCGCGTCCCGGACCTGGCAGAGTGCCGGGTGGACGGTGGCGGAGCTGGTGGCCGCCAAGGGTTCCCGCACGGTCAGTGTGGTGTTGCCGGCGCTCAACGAGCAGGCGACGGTGGCCGGCGTGATCGCCTCGATCGCCCCGCTGGTTCCCACGCTGGTCGACGAGCTGGTGGTGGTCGACTCCGGTTCGACCGACGCGACGGTCGAGGTGGCGCTGGCCGCCGGCGCCCGGGTGGTCCACCGCACCGATGTCCTCAGTGACCTGGAACCGTTGCCGGGCAAGGGAGAGGTGCTCTGGCGTTCGCTGGCCGCGACTTCCGGCGACCTGCTGGTGTTCGTCGACTCGGACCTGGTCGACCCGGACCCGATGTTCGTCCCGACCCTGCTCGGCCCGCTGCTGCTGGAACCGGACATCCAGCTGGTGAAGGGCTTCTACCGCCGCCCACTGTCCACTGAGGACTCCGGGGGTGGTCGGGTGACCGAGCTGATGGCCCGCCCGCTGCTCTCGGTGCTGCGCCCCGAACTCGCCGGGGTCATCCAGCCGCTGGCCGGCGAGTACGCCGGCACCCGGCGGCTGCTGGAGGCCGTGCCCTTCGCGTCGGGCTACGGCGTGGAGATCGGCCTGCTGCTCGACGCCCACGAACGCGTCGGGCTGCCGGGCCTCGCCCAGGTCAACCTGGGGGTGCGCCGCCACCGCAACCAGCCGCTGGCCGCGCTGGGCGTGATGGCCCGCCAGATCCTGAGCACCGCGCTGGCCCGCTGCGGCCTGCCCGCCGCGCCCGGGGCGCTGACCCAGTTCGTCCAGGTCGCCGACGAGTGGCTGCCCGACACCGCCGCCGTACCCACCGCCGACCGCCCACCGATGCGCCAGCTGCGACCCAGCCCCTCACTTCCCCGGCCGCGGTGAGCACACCCCGCGCCGCACGTGTGGGACGATCCCTGCCGTGACCACCGCACTGATCTACCTGGTCGTCATGGTCCTCGTCGCGGCCGTGGTGTTCCTGCTGGCCTCGGTCGTGTTCGGCCGGGGCGAGGAGCTGCCGGCGCTCCCGCCCGGCGCGTCCCCGACCCGCCTGCCCGCCGAGGGCATCACCGCCGACGACGTGCGCGACGTGCGGTTCCAGCTGGTCCTGCGCGGCTACAAGATGTCCGAGGTGGACTGGGTGCTGCGCCGCGTCGGCACCGAACTGGCCGACCTGCGCGCCGAGGTCACCGACCTGCGCTCGCGGCTGGCCGAGGCCGAGATCCGGTGACCGAAGGTCCCGACGGCCGGCGCCGCTGCGGCTGGGCCACCTCCGCCGACATCTACCTCGACTACCACGACCAGGAGTGGGGCGTCCCGCTGCACGGCGAACGCGAACTCTACGAGCGGCTGACGCTCGAGGCGTTCCAGTCGGGCCTGTCCTGGCTGACGATCCTGCGCAAACGCGCCGACTTCCGCCGCGCCTTCGCCGCGTTCGACCCGGCCACGGTCGCCGCGTTCGGCGAGGACGACGTGGCCCGGCTGATGGCCGACGCGTCGATCGTGCGCAACCTCGCCAAGATCAACGCCGCGGTCACCAACGCCCGCGCGATCGCCGAGCTCGACCGCCCGCTCGACGAGCTGCTCTGGTCCTTCGCGCCCGACCCGACCGGCCGGGTCCGCCCGGCGACCCTGGCCGACGTCCCGGCGATCACCCCCGAGTCCAGGGCCATGGCCAAGGAGCTGAAACGGCGCGGGTTCGCGTTCGTCGGCCCGACCACCGCCTACGCCCTCATGCAGGCCACCGGCATGGTCGACGACCACGTCCGGGACTGCTGGCGCGCTAGGTGAGCGGCGGCGCGGTCTGCGCGGCCTGGGCCAGCACCCGGAACTCGGCCTCGGTCCCCGACCCGGTGACCAGCAGGACCACCCCGTCGATCGTGGTCAGCCACGCCTGCTCGTCGCGCCGCGAGTCGTAGGCGTCCCAGCTGACCCCGTCGACCTCGACCGTGCCGGTCGAGCGGTCCGACTCCCCGGTCTCGGTCTCCCGCACGTCCTGGGCGTCCCCGCCGGACTGGCTCAGCTGCAGGTAGCGCCCGCTGGGCGTCACCCAGCCGACCCGGACCACGACGCTGGCCGCCGCGCCGGCCCCCACCGCCGAGGTGGACGAGGAGTTGGCCCGCCAGTCGGCCGCCAGCTCGGGTTGACGCACCGTGAACGGCGCCGAGCGGGCGGCGTCACGCAGCTTGGCCGACGCGTCCACCGACGGCGCCGTGTCCGGCGAGACGTTCGGCCCGCCGGGGTCGAACGAGCAGCCCCGGGTGAGGGTCACCATCACCGCGACGATCGCCAACAGCACGACGACCGCCCCGATCATGTCGCGCATCCGCAGGCCGGCACGGCCCGGTGGCCGGTGCCCGCCAGGTTCGGTCTCCACCACGCGGCCATCCTCGCAGGTCACCGAGACCATGCTCACTCGTACCCCGGTCCCGGATTCTGGGAGGATCGACAGATCACCACGCACGGCGACACCGGGAGGCGGCATGACCTCGTCCACCGACCAGCCAACGACCAGGAGCCGACGCGAGATACCGGACCGCAACCTCGCCCTCGAACTGGTCAGGGTGACCGAGGCGGCGGCCATGGCCGCCGGCCGCTGGGTCGGCCGGGGCGACAAGAACGGCGGCGACGGCGCCGCGGTCGACGCGATGCGCAAGCTCATCGGCACGGTCACGATGCGTGGCGTGGTGGTCATCGGCGAGGGTGAGAAGGACCACGCGCCGATGCTCTACAACGGCGAACACGTCGGCGACGGCGACGGCGCCGAGTGCGACGTCGCGGTCGACCCGATCGACGGCACCACCCTGATGGCCAAGGGCATGCCCAACGCGATCGCCGTCATCGCCGCCACCGAACGCGGCGCGATGTTCGACCCGTCCGCGGTGTTCTACATGGAGAAGCTGGCCGTCGGCCCGGAGGCGGCCGACGTCATCGACATCACCGCGCCGATCGCCGAGAACATCCGCCGGGTCGCGGCCGCCAAACACACCGACGTCTCCGACGTCACGGTGTGCATCCTCGACCGCGAACGGCACGCCGAGCACGTCCGCGCGGTGCGCGACGCCGGCGCCCGCATCCACTTCATCAGCGACGGCGACGTCGCCGGCGCGATCTCCGCCGCCCGCCCCGACACCGGCGTCGACATGCTCTACGGCATCGGTGGCACCCCGGAGGGCATCATCGCGGCGTGCGCGCTCAAGTGCATGGGCGGTGAACTCCAGGGCCGGCTGTGGCCCAAGGACGACGAGGAGCGGGAGAAGGCCGTCGGCGCCGGCCACGACCTCGGGCGGGTGCTGCGCACCGAGGACCTGGTCAGCGGCGACAACGCGTTCTTCTGCGCCACCGGCATCACCGACGGCGACCTGCTGCGCGGCGTGCGCTACCGCAGCGGCGGCTGCACGACACAGTCGATCGTCATGCGCTCCAAGTCCGGCACCGTGCGGATGATCGACGGCTTCCACCGGCTGACCAAGCTGCGCGAGTACTCCGACGTCGACTTCGACCGGACCGGCGGGGAGCCGCTGCCCCCACTCCCCTGATTCGGTAACGGTTCGCATACGGCGTCCGGTGAATGAGCAACCACCGGCGCCGGGAAGACGTCTTCCGGTACGGAGCCGGAAGGAGCCACGATGCGGGTACGCGTGACGATCCTGAGCCTGGTGGGTGCGGCCATCACCCTGTTACCGGCCTGCGCGGCCGCGAACACCGCCGCACCCCCGCCGTCCACGGAGTCGCTCCCGTCCGTGCCCCCACGGCCCGCGACCACCACCGAGGCCACCGCCCCGGTCACCGCCCTGCCCCCCATCCCCCGCGTCGCCGAGGCCGAGGTGACCATCACCAAGACCACCCCGCCGCCCCCGCCACCCCCCGCCGGCGTCCCCTGCGGCGGCGGCGTCGACGCGTGCATCGACCTGTCGGCGAACAAGTCATGGCTGCTGGCCGGCGGGAAGGTCACCTACGGCCCGGTGCCGATCACCCACGGCCGCCCCGGCTACCTGACCCCACCCGGCACGTTCCACGTTGGCTGGAAGGACATCGACCACCTCAGCAGCGAGTTCAACAACGCCCCCATGCCCTACTCGGTGTTCTTCAACGGCGGCATCGCCTTCCACGAAGGCAGCCTCAGCGACCTGTCCCACGGCTGCATCCACCTGTCCAACAGCGCCGCCCGCACGTACTACGAGGCCCTGTCCGTCGGCGACGTCATCCAGGTCGTCCCGTAGCTCCACTCACGGCAGCTCCACTCACGGCAGCCCCACTCACGGCAGCCCCACTCACGGCGGCTCCACCCACGGCGGCTCCACCCACGGCCGAAGTTGTCCACAGCCACCCCCCAACGGCTGGGAACCGCCCACACCACCGACTAACGTGGAAAGCGGGGGCCCCGCGGGCCAGGCGCTGATCGCTTGCCCGCGCCAAGTCCAGCGCCGCCCGCCAAGTCCGGTACCGCGCCGCCCGCGCCAAGTCCGGCACCAGCACCGCGCCGGCCCGCGCCAAGTCCCGCACCAGCACCGCGCCGCCCGCACTGACCCGGCCCCACTCGCGGCCGAGGTTGTCCACAGGCAGCTCCTGCCCTCCCCGAACCGTCACTTTCTCCAGCTAGGCTGGAAATCGGGGGGCCCCGGCGCCTCAAGGGGGCAAGCACGGGCGGCGCCCGGGGGCGCGGGCGGCGGTGTCTCGGCTCCGCTCGCTGATCCGGTACGTGGGCGGGAAGTCGCTCGCGTGTGTGGCGGCGTGTGCGGACGCCGCCCGAGGGGTCAGCTGACGTCGCTGGAGTGGCCGGGGAACAGGTGGGCGTCGGGGTCGAGGGCGACGGCGATGTTGTTCACGGCGGTGGCGGCCTCGCCGAAGCCGGTGGCGATGAGTTTGACCTTGCCCGGGTAGGCGGCGATGTCGCCGGCGGCGTAGATGCGGTCGCGGGCGGTGCGCATCGTGGTGTCGACGGCGACGGCGCGGCGCACGATCTCCAGTTCCCATGCCTCGATCGGTCCGAGGTCGGCGGTGAAACCGAGGGCGGCGACGACCGTGCGCGCCGGCAGTACCACCGGCTCGGCTTCGCCCTTGACGTCGAGTTCGACCTCGGCGAGGGTGCCGGCGGCGTCGCCGCGCAGGGCCACGACCTGCGCGTCGGTGATGATCGGCACGCCGAGTTCGGTGACCTGCCGCACGGTGGCGGCGAAGGCCCGGAACTTGTTGCGGCGGTGGACCAGCGTGACGCTGCTGGCGACCGGGTGCAGTGACAGCGCCCAGTCGAACGCCGAGTCGCCGCCGCCGACGATGACCACGTCCTGGTCGCGCAGCGCCTCCAGTTCGGGCACGAAGTGCACGACGCCCCGGCCGAGCCACTCGCCGCCGGCCGGCAGGGGGCGCGGGGTGAACTCGCCCATGCCGGCGGTGATCAGCACCGCGCCGGTGCGCACCACGGTGTCGCCGACCTCGACCTCGTACTTACCGTCCACTTCGGACAGTCTGCGGGCTGGTCGGCCCAGCAGGTAGGTCGGCTTGAACTGGTCGGCCTGCTCCACGAGCGCGGCGATCAGGTCGCGGCCCAGGATGGACGGGAACCCGGCGATGTCGAAGATCTGCTTCTCCGGATACATGGCGGTGACCTGCCCACCCGCCTCGGGCAGCGAGTCGACCACCGCGGTCTTCAACTCCCGGAACCCCGCGTAGTAGGCGGCGAACAACCCGGTCGGACCCGCGCCGACGATCAGCAGGTCGACCTCGATCGGCGAACTCATGCGCACCTACCTCACGGGCGGACAGTGGTCAGCACCACCACAAGCTACCCGGGCGCGGCCCGCCACGGCAGGCCAGACTGGATACGTGACCGACAATCAGTTCAGGATCGAGCACGACACGATGGGCGAGGTCCGGGTCCCGGCCGACGCGCTCTGGCGGGCACAGACCCAGCGGGCGGTGGAGAACTTCCCGATCTCCGGCCGTGGCCTGGAACGCAGCCAGATCCGCGCGCTCGGCCTGCTCAAGGCGGCGGCCGCGACCGTCAACGCCCGCCTGGACGTGCTGGACGCCGGCCTGGCCGACGCCATCGCCGCCGCCGCCCAGCAGGTCGCCGACGGTCAGCACGATGACCAGTTCCCGATCGACGTGTTCCAGACCGGCTCGGGCACGTCGTCGAACATGAACGCCAACGAGGTGATCGCCACGCTGGCGAGCCGGGCGCTGGGGCGGGACGTGCACCCCAACGACCACGTCAACGCCTCCCAGTCCTCCAACGACACCTTCCCCACGACGATCCACATCGCCGCCACCGAGGCGGTGCTGCGCGAGGTCGTGCCGGCGCTGGACCACCTGGCGTCGACGATCGAACGCCGCGCCGGGGAGTGGTCGCGGGTCGTCAAGTCGGGGCGCACGCACCTGATGGACGCCGTGCCGGTGACGCTGGGCCAGGAGGCCGGCGCGTGGGCCGCCCAGGTCCGGTACGGGATCGAGCGGCTGCGCGACACCCTGCCGCGCCTGGGCGAGCTCCCCATCGGCGGCACGGCCGTCGGCAGCGGCCTGAACGCGCCGCCCGGTTTCGGCGCGGCCGTGGCGGCCGAACTGGCCGAGCTGACCGGGCTGCCGCTGACCGAGGCCCGCGACCACTTCGAGGCCCAGGCCACGCAGGACGGCGTGGTCGAGGCGTCCGGCCAGCTGCGTACGGTTGCCGTGTCGCTGTACAAGATCGCCAACGACGTCCGCTGGCTGGGTTCCGGCCCGCGCACCGGTCTGGGTGAACTGGCGCTGCCCGACCTGCAACCCGGCAGTTCGATCATGCCCGGCAAGGTCAACCCGGTCATCCCCGAGGCGACGATGATGGCCGTGGCGCAGGTGATCGGCAACGACGCGGCGGTGGCGTTCGCCGGCAGCCAGGGCAACTTCCAGCTCAACGTGATGCTCCCGGTGATCGCCCGCAACGTGCTGGAGTCCGCGCGCCTGCTGTCGGCGGTGTCCAGACTGTTGGCGGACAAGGTTTTCGCCGACGTTGAGGCCAATGTGGACAGAATGCGGGAGTACGCGGAGTCGTCACCGTCGATCGTGACGCCGCTCAACCGCTACCTCGGCTACGAGGAGGCCGCGTCCATCGCCAAACAGTCCCTCGCCCAGCGACGGACCATCCGCGAGGTCGTCCTCGAACGCGGCCACGTCGCCTCCGGCACCCTGACCGAAGCCCAACTGGACGCCGCCCTCAACGTCCTGACCATGGCCAAGGGCGACTGACCCGCATTCCCTGAACACCCCGGCCCGCCGGGGGCCCCCCGATTTCCAGACTATTCGACAAGAGCGGCGCTGCACAGACGTCCAGCGGCGGCTGTGGACAACCTCTGCCGCGAATGGTCGCGCGATACGCACTCCGAGCGGGTCCGGGTGGCCAGAGGCCGGGAACACACTCCAACCAGGCCACTCACACCCTGGGCTCGCGGGGGCCCCCCGAATTCCAGGCTAATCGACATGAGTGGCGCTGCACAGCTGTCCAGCGGTGGCTGTGGACAACGTCGGCCGCGAGTGGTGGGGCGGTGGGGTGCGTTCGCCGCGTAGGCCGAGGACGCAGCCGGCGGTGACGATGAGGACGCCGATGACCGACACCGGTGTCAGGTCCTGGCGGTCGAGCAGGACCGACGCGGCCAGGCCGGCGACCGGCATCAGGCCGATCAGGACCCCGACCCGGTCGGCGCCGAGGACCGCGACGCCGGTGTACCAGCAGCCGAACGCGAGCGCGGTCACCACCGATCCCAGGACCAGTACGGCGACCGTCTCGGTGGTGGTCGGGGCCGGCCAGGCGGCAGTGCCGGACAGCACGGTCGAAAGCACCGCTCCGCCGGCGGCGGCGCCGACGCAGGACCAGAACGACGCGCCGACGGCCCCCAGCCTGGCGACCACCCCCACTCCGCCCAGGGTGAACGCCACCTCGCAGAGGACGACGACGATGCTCAGGACCAGCCCGGGGCCGTGCCACGAGCCGCCGCCGGAGAGGGTCACCACGCCGACGGCGACCAGGCCACCGCCGGTCAGGGCGGGGCGGGAGGGGCGTCGGCCGCGCAGCAGCGGCGCGGCGACCGCCAGTACCAGGGGGGACGCGCCGAGCATGGCGGCGACGAAACCGGGCGTGGCGTAGCGCTGGGCCAGCAGGATCGCCGCGTTGAAGCCCAGCATGCCGGCGCCGACCATCACGGCCAGGCCGCCGAGGTCGCGGCGGGTGGGCAGGGGGACCCGGCCGCGTAACCACACGAACAGCAGTGCGGCGCCGATGGCGTAGCGGGCCGCCTGGGCGGAGAGCACGGGATAGCCGTCGAGCAGACCGGTGACCGGGACGGACGCGCCGACGAAGATCGCGGCGAGGGCGGCCAGGGCGGCGGCGGTCGGGGGGTGGACTGTGCGCATGTCGTCATGCTCACCGCTCAGTGGTCCAGAGGTAAGCTCCACTTCGATGACGGAGAACTGGACCACTTTGCGGGAGTTGCTGCTCCCGGCCGTCGGGGCGCGCGGTCGCGCGGTCGAGTCCGCGCTACGCGGGGCGATCCGCGACGGGCAGCTCGCGGCCGGCCTGCGGCTGCCCTCCAGCCGTGACCTCGCCGCCCAGCTCGGGGTCTCGCGCGGCACGGTGACCTCGGCGTACGGCCAGCTCGTCGCCGAGGGCTACCTGACCAGCCGGCACGGGTCGGGGACCAGGGTCGCCGAGGGGATCGGGCGCGCCACGCCACCGGCCGAGCCGGCGCGGCCGGCACGGCAGTGGCGGTTCGACCTGCGACCCGGACTGCCGGCGCTGGGCGCGTTTCCCCGGGCCGAGTGGGCCGCCGCCACCCGCTCGGCGCTGGCCGACCTGCCGGACGAGGCCCTGGGCTACCCGGACCCGTCCGGGTGGCCGGAGCTGCGCGCGGAGCTGGCCGGCTACCTCGGCCGGGTCCGCGCGGTCACCGCCACCGCCGGGGACGTGGTGATCACCCACGGCGCCGCCGAAGGGCTCTCGCTGCTGGCCTCGGTCGTCGGCGGGCGGATCGCGGTCGAGGAGCCGGGGCATCCCGGGCAGGTGGAGATGTTGCGCGCCAACGGTTCCACCCCCGTCCCGACCACTGTCGACGAGCACGGGATCGACGTGGACGCGTTGCGCCGCAACGGGTGCCGTGCTGTCGTGGTGACCGCCGCGCACCAGTTCCCGCTCGGGGTGGCGCTGCGTCCGGCGCGCCGGCACGCGTTGCTGGCGTGGGCCCGCGACCACGACGGCCTGATCATCGAGGACGACTACGACGCCGAGCACCGCTACGACCGCCCGGCCCTGCGCGCGGTCCAGGCGATGGAGCCGTCACGGGTCGCCTACCTCGGCAGCGTCAGCAAGACCCTGGCCCCGGCGCTGCGCCTGGGCTGGCTGGTGCTCCCACCCGCACTGCGGGCGACGACGGTGCGGCGCAAGGAAGTCACCGACCTTGGCTGCTCCCCGCTCCCGCAGGCCGCGTTCGCCACCCTGCTGCGCTCCGGCGGCTACGACCGCCACCTGCGTCGCACCCGCGCCCTCTACCGCACCCGCCGCGACGCGCTGCTCGGCGCGATCGCCGACCGGCTCCCCGACTGGGAACCGGTCGGCGTGGCCGCCGGGCTGCACGTCGTGCTGCGGCTGCCGGCCGGCACCGACGACGCCGCGACCAGTGCCCTGCTGGCCGGCCGGGGCGTCAACGCGCCCGCGCTGTCGACCTACGCCACGCACCCGCCCTACCCGGGCCTGGTGCTGGGCTACGCGGCCACCACCCCCGATCGGCTGCGCGCCGCCGTCGCCGAGATCGCGCGGATCACCCGGCCGGGCGGGCGGTGATGTCGGCGACCACACAGCTGATGTTGTCCGGCCCGCCGGCCTCGTTGGCCCGCTCGACCAGCCGCTCCACGGCCTCGTGCGGTGCGGCGACCCCGGCGAGCGTGGTGAGCAGGGCGTCCTCGTCGAGCACGGTGTGCAGGCCGTCGGAGCACAGCAGGTAGCGGTCGCCGGCGCGGACCTCGTGCAGGCGCACGTCCGGCTCGGGTTCGCCGTCGCGGGTCAGCGCGCGGAGCAGGATCGAACGTTGCGGGTGGGTGGCGACCTCGTCGGCGGTCAGTTTTCCCTCGTCCAGCAGGGACTGGACGACCGTGTGGTCGTGGGTGATCTGGAACAGTTCCCCGTCGCGCAGCAGGTAGGCGCGGGAGTCGCCGATGTGCACGAGACCGAGTTTCGACCCCGACCACAGCAGCGCGGTCAGCGTCGTCCCCCCGTCCTCGCCCGCCACCCGCTCGGCGACGGCCGTGCGCGCCTGCCGGCCGGCCTCGGCCATGACGTTGAGCAGGTCCCCGGCCGGCACGGCCGAGTCGATCCGTCGCAGGGCGTCGATCGCGACCGCGCTGGCGGCCTCGCCCCGCTGCCCGTACCCGTCGGCGACCGCGAGCAGCCGGTCGCCGGCGAACGCGCGGTCCTGGTTGGCGGCGCGGACCAGCCCACGGTCGGTGCGCGCGGCGTAGGAGATGGTCAGTGGCTGGGTCGGTGGCTGGGTTGGCATGATGTCGTCCCTCCCGGACAGCTGGCGGACGAGGAAGCCGGCGAGGTCACGCCGGGCCTCGGTGTCGGCCTCGACACCGCGCCAGTACTCGGCGACGGCCCGCGCCGCCGCCGGCCCCGGCAGGTCACAGACCGTGCGGATGCGGGCCAGCGGCATCCCGAGCTGACGCAGCCACGCGACCAGCCGGGCCCGCTCCAGCTGCGCCGGCTCGTAGAACCGGTACCCGCTGACCGGGTCGACCCGCGCCGGCCGCAGCAACCCCAACTCGTCGTAGAGCCGCAACGCCTTCGCCGACAGCCGCGACGCCCGGGCGAACGCCCCGATGGTGAGCATCCGACCTCCTCGTCCCTGAACGACTCCACCGTGGCGCCTCCCCCTTGGGCAAGGTCAACGAACTACAAGTGACTACATCCACGACACACAACTACTGAGGTGTACAGTACAACTCATGACCCCTAGGTCCATACGGTTCGATGATGACCTGCTGCGCCGTCTTGACCGCTACGTCCGGGATCACCCCGGAACGTCCATGTCATCGATGACCAGCGTCTTCGTCGATGAGGCTCTCCGCGCCGAGGAACATCCGGGCATCATGTTCCGGCCGGGCCCAGCAGGCAGGCGGGCCGGGCTGGTCGGCGGACCGGACGTGTGGCAGGTCATCGACACCCTGCTGACCGTCCGAGAGTCAGCACCAGAACTCGACGAGGACGCCCTCCTTGCCGAGACCGCGGAGATGAGCGGCTTGGCACGCACCCAGATTCGTGTCGCGGTGCGCTACTACGCCGCGTACTCCACCGAGATCGACGAGTGGATCACCGCGAACCGCGAGCTGGCGGCGCACACCGAACAGCAGTGGCTGGCCGAGCAGGATCTGCTGCGAGGGACCCGGGTTCGGTGACTGCTTCACTCCTGCTGGACGAGATGTTCCCGCACACCCTGGCCGACACCCTGCGTGACAAGGGACACGACGTCACCGCCGTGCTGGCGATGGTCGAGTTGGTCGGCCGGGACGACGCCACCGTCCTTGATGCGGCGCGGGCCGCCGGGCGGTGCCTGGTGACCGAGAACGTGCGGGACTTCGCGCTGCTGGCCCGCTACACCCGCCACGCCGGCATCCTGTTCGTCGCTGCCCGCCGGTGGCCGAAGACCCGCGCCGCCCTTCCCCGGCTGGCGAACGCCCTGCACGAAACCGTGGCCGCCGGCCGGCTACCCGGCCCCGATGACCGTCGCTGGCTGACCTGACCTGCGGGAACGCGAGTGTCGGTGTCGCGGGGCATCATGGGGGCGTGCTGCTGTGCGATGTCGTGACGACCTCCGCCTCGGTGGCCGCGACGCGGTCGCGGTTGGCGAAGGTCGAGGCGATCGCCGGGCTGTTGCGGCGGGCCGGGGACCAGGTCGGGACCGTCGTGTCCTACCTCGCGGGGGCGCCCGCCCAGGGGCGGATCGGGGCCGGGTGGCGCACGCTGGTCGGGTTGTCGGTGCCACCGGCGCAGGAGCCGACGCTGACCGTCGCCGCGGTGGACACGACGCTCGGTGAGGTGGCGGTGACCAGCGGGAAAGGGTCCGCGGCGCGGCGCACCACCCTGCTGGAAGGGCTGTTCGGCGCGGCCACCGCCGACGAGCAGCGGTTCCTGCTGCGGCTGCTCACCGGCGAGTTGCGCCAGGGCGCCCTCGAAGGCGTCATGCTGGACGCGATCGCCGCCGCCGGGGACGACACCGTCGGCAAGCAGGAGGTGCGGCGGGCGTTCATGCTCTCCGGCCGGCTCGCCGACACCGCGACCGCCGCGCTCACCGGCGGCGCCGCCGCGCTGGCCGGGTTCGGGTTGACGCTGGGGCGGCCGATCCGGCCGATGCTCGCCTCGCCTGGGGAGTCCCTGGCCGAGGCGCTGGCCATGGGCGAGTGCGTCGTCGAGTACAAGCTCGACGGTGCGCGCATCCAGGTCCACAAGGACGGCGACGACGTCCACGTCTACACCAGAACCCTGCGTGAGATCACCGGCGCCGTGCCCGAACTGGTCGACCTGGTGCGCGCGTTGGACTGCCGCACCGCGGTGCTCGACGGCGAAACCCTCGCCCTCGACGACGGCGGCCGGCCCCGCCCGTTCCAGGAGACCATGAGCCGCTTCGGGGCCACCGTCGAGCGGGAGTTGCCGCTGCACCCCTACTTCTTCGACTGCGTGCACCTCGACGGCACCGACCTGGTCGACGCCCCGCTGCGCGAACGCAACGCGGCGCTGCACCGGGCCGTCGGCGACGCGCTGGTCATCCCCGGTGTGCTGGCGCCGACCGGGGAGCAGGCCGAACAGGTCCTGGCCGACGCGTTGGAGCGCGGCCACGAAGGTGTCGTGGTCAAGGATCTCGACTCCGCCTACCAGGCGGGGCGGCGCGGCAAGGCGTGGCGCAAGATCAAACCGGTGCACACGCTCGACCTGGTGGTGCTGGCCGCCGAGTGGGGGCACGGGCGGCGCACCGGCTACCTGTCCAACCTGCACCTGGGCGCCCGCGACCCCGACGGTGGGCCGCCGGTCATGGTCGGCAAGACGTTCAAGGGCCTCACCGACGAGCTGCTCGCCTGGCAGACCACCGAGTTCCCCACCCACGAGACCCACCGCGACGACTGGGCCGTTCACCTGCGACCGCGTCTGGTCGTGGAGATCGCGCTCGACGGCGTGCAGGTCAGCACCCGCTACCCGGGCGGGGTGGCGCTGCGTTTCGCCCGGGTCGTGCGGTACCGGCCGGACAAACAGCCGGCCGACGCGGACACGATCGACGCGGTCCGGGCGCTGCTGCCGGGGGCCGAGGCGGCCGGACGCGGCTAGGCTCCGCAGGTGTGCGTTTCCTCAACGACCGGACCCCCGGCTACGACCTGACCTACGACGACGTCTTCCTCGTGCCGGGTCGCTCGGCGGTGGCGTCCCGCTTCGACGTCGACCTGTCCACCTCGGACGGCACCGGCGCGACGATCCCCGTGGTGGCGGCCAACATGACCGCCGTCGCCGGGCGGCGGATGGCCGAGACCCTCGCGCGGCGCGGCGGGCTGGTGGTGCTGCCCCAGGACGTCGACCCGTCGGTCGTCGGGGACATCGTGCGCTGGGTGAAGTCCCGGCATCCCGTGTGGGACACGCCGCTGGTGCTCACCCCCGGCGACGCCGTGGCCGACGCGCTGAACCTGCTGCCCAAACGCGCCCACGGCGCGGTCGTCGTGGTCGACGAGCAGGGCACCCCGGTCGGGGTGGTCGACGAGGCCGCCTGCCTGGACGTCGACCGGTTCACCCGGCTCGGGGAGGTCTCCGACCCCGACATCGTGACCCTGCCGGTCGGCACGCCGCCGCGTGAGGTGTTCGAGCGGCTGCACGGGCGCACCGCCGGCATCGCCGTCGGTGTGGACGCGGGCGGACGCCTGGCCGGGGTGCTCACCGGCGTCGGGGCGCTGCGCGCCGAGCTGTACCGGCCGGCGCTGGACGCGCTGGGGCGGCTGCGGATCGCCGCCGCGCTGGGCGTCAACGGTGACGTGGCCGCCAAGGCCGAGGCGCTGGTCGCCGCCGAGGTCGACACGCTGGTCGTGGACACCGCCCACGGGCACCAGGACAAGATGCTGACCGCGCTCAAGGCGGTGCGCGGCACCGACCCCGGTGTGCCGGTGGTGGCCGGCAACGTGGTCACCGCCGAGGGCGTGCACGACCTGGTCGAGGCCGGCGCCGACGTGGTGAAGGTCGGTGTCGGGCCGGGCGCGATGTGCACCACCCGGATGATGACCGGCGTCGGCCGCCCCCAGTTCTCCGCCGTCCTCGACTGCGCCGAGGCCGCCCGCGACCTGGGCAAACGCATCTGGGCGGACGGCGGGGTGCGGCATCCGAGGGACGTGGCGCTGGCGCTGGCGGCCGGCGCGTCGAGCGTCATGGTCGGCTCGTGGTTCGCCGGCACCTACGAGTCGCCCGGCGACCTGCAACGCGACGAGCACGGCCACCCCTACAAGGAGTCGTTCGGGATGGCGTCCAAGAGGGCGGTCAGCGCCCGCACGCGCGGCGACGGCGCGTTCGACCGGGCCCGCAAGGCCCTGTTCGAGGAGGGCATCTCCACCTCGCGGATGCGGCTGGACCCGGCCGCGCCCAGCGTCGAGGACCTGCTCGACGCGATCTGCTCCGGGGTGCGTTCGGCCTGCACCTACGCCGGCGCGACGACCCTGGAGGACTTCCACGCCCGCGCGGTCGTCGGCACCCAGTCGGCGTCCGGTTTCGCCGAAGGGGCGCCACTTCCCCGCGGCTGGTAGCGCTTCTGTGGGACAATCCGGGGTGGCTACCTGGGGGTGTGCCCATGAGTGACCGGCTCGATCTGGTGAGCGGGCTCTACTTCGGCCGCGACGACGCGGAGAACGACGCGGTCGACGGGCTGCTGCGCACCGGTTTCGTCACCACCAGCGCCTACGAGGAGGCGCTGTGGGGCCGCAAGAGCCTCATCGTGGGCCGCAAGGGCTCCGGCAAGAGCGCGATCTGTATGCGGCTGGCGATGCCGGAGGTGTCGCAGGGCGAGCACCTGCTGATCACCCCGGACGACACGGCCAGCGCGCCGCTGCGCGGGTTCGAACTGGCCGACCTGACCGGTGCCGCCGCCAAGTCGCTGATCTGGCGGTACGTGTTCGCCATCCACATCGCCCGCCACCTCGTCGACCACCACACCCGGCGGTCGCACGGCCACCGTGAACCGAAGTCGGTCAGGCGGGTGCGCCAGTTCCTGCGCGCCAACGGCGAACTCGCCGACGCGCGGCTGCCCAGCCGGATCGCCACCGCCGCCACCGGCCTGCGCGGCAGCCTGCGGCTGGAGGCGTTCGGCCTGTCGCTGACCGCCGACCTCAACGCCGCCTCCGAGGGCATCCGCGCCTCGGCCCAACTGGCGATCATCGAACGCGGTGTCGGCGCGGCGCTGGCCCACCTCGACTGCGCCGGCACGCACCGGCCGGTGCTGCTGCTGGTCGACAAGCTCGAACACATCTGGTCGACCGAGCCGGACAGCAAGGCGCTGATCACCGGCCTGCTGGTGGCCGCCAAGCACGTCGCCACCACCTATCACCGGGCGGCGCGCTGCGTGGTGTTCCTGCGCTCGGACATCTACGACTCGCTGTCCTACAGCGAGGCCGACAAGTTCCGCAGCGACGAGATCCGCCTCGACTGGTCCCGCGAGCAGCTCGTCGACCTCGCCGTCACCAGGGCCGCCGCCTCGCTGGGCCAGCACGTGACCCGGGAGTTCCTGTGGGGCACGGTGTTCCCGCCGTCCGTGGACGGCGAACCGGTCGTCGACTACCTGTTCTCCCGGATGCTCGCCCGCCCCCGCGACACCATCCAGTTCCTCAACCAGTGCCGCGACCAGGCCCGGTGGGCCGGCCACGACCGCATCACCGACCAGGACGTCGTCAACGCGGCCGTCGAGTTCTCCCGGTGGAAGACCAACGACCTGGCCAGGGAGTACGGCTCGACGCTGCCGTTCCTGGAACGTGTGCTCGCCATGTTCCAGAACGGCGCCACCGTCGTCACCCCGGCGACCACCGCCCGCCACCTCGACGAGTTCGGCGAGTCGCTGCACGCCCAGTTCCCCCGCTACAGCGCCATGTTGAACCCCACCGGCCTGCTCGACGTGCTGTTCCGCGTCGGGTTCCTCGGGGTGCGGCGCGGCGGGGACATCACCTACATCACCAACGCTGCCCTGCCGATCCAGCCGCACGAGACCGAGTTCCACATCCACCCGTGCTTCCGCCCGGCCCTCACCGTCGCGGACACGGTGACCACCGGGTACGGGTACACCCCGCTCCAGTCCGGTCTCGTCGTGGGCGACATCAGCAGCGGAAACGCCTACCAGGGCAACGCGGGCATCTGGGACCTACCCGACGAGGACTGAGCGCGGCGCCCGGAACCGCAGCGGCAGCAGCACCAACTGTGCCAGCAGGACCAGCTCCAGCACGTAGAGCACCCGCTGGAACAACCCGTTCAGCTCCTGGAGCACCTCCGGCATCACCCCGAAGTGGCTGGTCATGAACAGCGCCAGCACCACCGAGGTGAGCACGACGCTGCCGTACAACGCCCTGCGGTAGCCCGCCAGGTACCTCACGTCGCGCAGCTGCCGGGCCACCAGCACCGCCGCGATCGGCACGCAGAAGAACACCACGCCCGCCGCGTACCGGTGGATCTGCGCCGACACCGACAGCGACTCCCCCAGATCCGTCGGGAACACCGCCGCCAGCACCGCCCCGGCCACCGCCAACCCCAACGCCAGACGCAGCATCCCGTTGCCCAGCAGGCGAATCGCGGCCAGGCCGAGCATCGCGCCCAGCCCGGCGACGCTGATGCACAGCACCGCCGCGCCGAACATCCACCCCACCTCGGGCACGAAGACGTAGTCGGACATGGTCGTGTCCAGCACGCTCATCGACTGCCACGCCGTCACGGTCAGGTTCACCATGAACAGCAGCGAGCAGACGATGCCGGCCAGCCCGAGCCGGACGGCGACGGTCGTCGGTCGGGGCGGCGCGGCGTCGGTCGCGACGCGGGGCCTGGTCAGCACGAGGTTGGTCACGACACCAACACTCTCGTGCGGGCGGCCCCCGAACCATCCGGGAAACTCCCGAGTTGGCCCGGGGGCTACCCCTACCCCGGTCTCAGGTGACGTGCTCCTCGAGCATCTCGGTCACCAACGCCGCGATCGGTGACCGTTCCGAGCGGGTCAGCGTGATGTGCGCGAACAGCGGGTGCCCCTTGAGCTTCTCGATCACCGCCGCGATCCCGTCGTGCCGACCGACGCGCAGGTTGTCCCGCTGGGCGACGTCGTGGGTGAGCACCACCCGCGACCCGGTGCCCAGTCGCGACAGGACCGTGAGCAACACGTTGCGCTCCAACGACTGCGCCTCGTCGACGATGACGAACGAGTCGTGCAGCGACCGGCCCCGGATGTGGGTCAGCGGCAGCACCTCCAGCATGCCCCTGCCCAGCACCTCCTCGATCACCGGCTTGCTGACCAATGCGCCGAGCGTGTCGAACACCGCCTGCGCCCACGGCTGCATCTTCTCCGACTCCGAGCCGGGCAGGTAGCCGATCTCCTGCCCGCCCACCGCGTACACCGGCCGGAACACCACGACCTTGCGGTGCAGGTTGCGTTCCATCACCGCCTCCAGCCCCGCGCACAGCGCCAGCGCCGACTTGCCGGTGCCGGCCCGCCCGCCGAGCGAGACGATGCCCACCTCCTGGTCGAGCAGCAGGTCGAGCGCCACCCGCTGTTCGGCCGAGCGCCCGTGCAGGCCGAACGCCTCCCGGTCGCCGCGCACCAACGCCACCGTCTTGTCCCTGGTGATGCGCCCCAGCGCGCTGGCCGACGCGGCGATCAGCCGCAGCCCGGTGTTGCACGGCAGGTCACCGGCCTCGACGCCGTAGCCCGTCAGGTCCAGCTCGCCGTCGCGGTAGAGGGCGTCCAGCGCCTCGGCCGGCACCTCCAGGTCGGCCATCCCGGTCCACCCCGACGGGGTGACCTCCTGGGCGCGGTACTCGTCGGCGTCCAGGCCGACGGCCGCCGCCTTCACCCGCAGCGGGATGTCCTTGGTGATCAGCGTGACGCCGGGGGTGTGCGCGGCCATGTTCAGCGCGCAGGCCAGGATCCGCGCGTCGTTGGAGTCGGTGCGAAACCCCGCGGGCAGGACGTTCTGGTCGGAGTGGTTGAGCTCCACGTGCAGCGTGCCGCCGGCCTGTCCGATCGCGATCGGCCGGTCGAGCCGACCGTTGCGTTCTCGCAGGTCGTCGAGCAGGCGGAGAGCCTCTCTGGCGAACCAGCCGAGCTCGGGGTGGTGCCGCTTGCCCTCCAGCTCGCCGATCACCACCAGCGGTAGCACGACGGCGTGCTCGGCGAACCTGGTCACCGCCCACGGGTCGGACAGCAGTACGGACGTGTCGAGGACGTAGGTACGGCGCAGATCACCCGAGCTGGAAGAGGGACGCGAAGCAGTCACGGCGACTCCAACGCGAACGCGGCACCACGTCCGCTGCTCGTAGGGCCAGGCACCTCCCAGGCTGGGCGATCAGTGCGGCGTCCTCCCGGACGCCGTCCGCGTCGCCCACGAGGGCCGGGTGCCGGCCCCCGTGATCGTCACCATCACGACCTGGGCCTCCCGGGACGAGTCGCGTGGGCACGACCCGTCACTTCGGACGCTACCCGTGGCGGGCCCTCCGTGGCGGTGACAACGCGGGTGATTTTGCGCGCGACGAGCCGGTTTCGACCGGTTGGTCAGGATCCTCAGGAGCCGAACCGACGGTGGCGGATGGCGTAGTCGCGTAGCGCCCGCAGGAAGTCGGTGCGCCGGAAGTCGGGCCAGTAGGCCTCGCAGAACCAGAACTCCGAATGCGCCGACTGCCACAGCAGGAAACCCGACAGCCGCTGTTCACCGGATGTTCGGATGACCAGGTCGGGGTCGGGCTGCCCGGAGGTGTAGAGGTGCTCGGCGATGTGGTCGACGTCGAGGACCTCGACCAGCTCCTCGATCGTGCGGCCCTTCTCGGCGTGCTGCTGGAGCAGCTTGCGCACCGCGTCGGCGATCTCGCGCCGCCCGCCGTACCCGACGGCGATGTTGACCTCCATGCCGGTGCGCCCGGCGGTGCGCTGCGCGGCGGCCGACAGGCGATCGGCGGTCTCGCGGGGCAGCACGTCGAGGGCGCCGATGATCCGCAGCTTCCACGGGTTGCCGTCGGCGGCCAGCTCGTCGACCACGCCGCCGATGACCTCCAGCAGCGGCCCCAGCTCCTCCGGCGGGCGGGTGACGTTGTCGGTGGACAGCAGCCAGAGGGTGACCAACTGCACGTCGGCCTCACGACACCAGCTGAGCAGCTCGGCGATGCGTCGCCCCCCGGCCCGGTGCCCGTCGGCGACGTCGGTGAACCCCGCCTCTCTCGCCCATCGCCGGTTGCCGTCGAGAACGACCCCGACATGCTTGGGGTGCCGCCCGGCGGCCTGCTGAAGCAGCCGGCGGTCGTAGACGCCGTAGACGATGCGGGAGGCTTTCCTGCGGATACTCCGCCAGTGAGGACTCACGTCCCCGCAGAGTACGCCAGTCGGGGCAGACTGGGCTCATGCGCTGGCAGGAGCTGACCGTCATCGAGCGTGTGGTGCGCGAGGCACGGACCGTGGCCGTCGTGGGTCTGTCGGCCGATCCGGCCCGCCCGAGCTTCGGGGTGGCGACCTACCTGCACCGCAGTGGCCTGCGGATCCTCCCGGTGAACCCGGCGCTGACGACCTGGCAGGGCCTGCCGGCCTACCCGTCCCTGTCGGCGCTGCCCGGCCCGGTGGACGTCGTCGACGTCTTCCGCCGCCCGTCGCACACCCCCGAGATCGCCAGGGAGGCGGTGGAGCTGGGCGCCGCCGCCCTGTGGCTCCAACTCGGCGTGATCAACACCGAGGCGGCCGAGATCGCCGCCGAGGGCGGGTTGGACGTGGTCATGGACCGGTGCCTGGCGGTCGAGCACCGCGAGGTCGTCGGCTGGTCGTGAGCTGCGTCACGCCGTGGCCAACCTACGGTCCCGTAACCTCCCTGTTGTGCAAGCCGCGACCCTGACCCCGCCCCGGCCCGCCAAGCCGCGCCTGCGCGGGGTGATCCACTACTGGTCGTTCCTGGTCTCCGTGGCCACCGGCGCGGCCCTGATCTCCCTGGCCGCCGCGACCGTGTCCGGCACCGCGGCGCTCGCCACGTCCATCTACGGGGCGACGGTCCTCGGCCTGTTCGGGGTGAGCGCCCTCTACCACCGGCGGTGGTGGGAGAGCCTGCGCGTGCGGGCGTGGATGAAACGCCTCGACCACTCGATGATCTTCATCTTCATCGCCGGCACCTACACCCCGTTCTCCCTGCTGGCGATGCCCCAGCCCACCGGCTACATCGTCCTGACCATCGTCTGGTCCGGCGCCGCGTTCGGCGTGGGCCTCAAACTGCTGTGGCCGCACGCCCCCCGCTGGCTTGGCACGCCCGTGTACATCGCGCTCGGCTGGGTGGCCGTGTTCGTCCTGCCGGAACTGCTGGCCAACGCCGGCATGGCCGCCTTCATCCTGATCCTGGTCGGCGGCCTGTTCTACACGCTGGGCGCCGTCTTCTACGCCACCCGCTGGCCCGACCACTGGGCCCACGTCTTCGGCCACCACGAGTTCTTCCACGCCGCCACGGTCCTGGCCGCCATCTCCCACTACATCGCGATCTGGCTGGTCATGTACGCCTAGCCTCGGCTGGGTAGCAGGGTGAGCGACGCGATCTCCTACACCTGGCGGGATCCCATCACCGACGACGAGATGGTTGACCTCGTCCGGTCGCATGGCGGCGACGCCGTGCCCGGGTGGTGGAACCGGGTCAGGCGGCACAGCCTCGGCTGGGTGGCTGCCCGCGACGGCGAAGGAGTCCTGGTCGGCTTTGTGAACGTGGCGTGGGACGGTGCGGACCACGCCTTCCTGATCGACACGAAGACCCGGGGCTCGTACCAGCGTCGCGGTATCGCGACGGCGGTCGTCCACCTGGCGGCGGCGCGGGCACGTGCGGCGGGCTGTGAGTGGCTGCACGTCGACTTCGAGCCGGAGGTGCGACGCTTCTACCTCGACGCCTGCGGCTTCCGCCCCACCGAGGCGGGACTGATCCACCTGGCCACGAAGCACTGACACCGGGCAGGTGAACCGCCCCGCGAGGCGATCGTCGGTGCCGGCACGCCTAGCCGCGAACAGCGGCGACGATCGTCTCGACGATCGTGACCCAGGGGAGCTCACGGCCCGGGGCCGAACGCGGCTCGTGCAGCGACCAGACGTCGTCACCGGTCACCAGGTGGACGCCGGCCAACTGGAGGGCGGCGACGTGCCCGCCCCACGACGGGTGGCGCACGTGCGCCGCGTTGACCCGGGGGAAGACGACGACCGGTGCCGCACCGAGGCCGATCGCCTCGCACACCTGGGTCAGCGCCTGGTTGTCCGCTATGCCGAGGGCGAGCTTGGCGACCGTGTTGGCCGTGGCGGGGACGACCGCGTGGCAGTCGAGCGGCGGGTGCGGACTGGTCTCGCCGGGCAGTCTCGGCTGCCAGCGCACGGGATACCCCGTGCGCTGCTCGATCCTCGAGATCTCGCCGCTGGCGTCCAGCCAGGTCGCCGCGGTGGGAGTGAGGGTGACGGCGACGCGCCAGCCACGCTCCAGCAGGGGCTCGATCAGCCGGGGCAGGATCTGCTCAACGCCTCCGGCGGACGACCCGACCAGGCCAAGGACCGGCGCCATCAGCTCTCCCCTTGTCCGGCAACCTGGCTCGCCACGGTAGCGAGGGTCGACGCGTCGCCCCACCGGGCGCGCTGGCTCCTCCCACGGTAAGGAGCCGGCGAACGCGTCAGGCCACGGCCGTCGGGCGGTCCGCTTTCCTGTCGGCGGGCTCGCGCAGGGCCAGCACCTCGTGCGCGAGCCGGACGAACCGTTCCAGCGCCGGGCGTTCGAACGCGATGTACTGCCAGTCCTGGGTGGAGCCGCCCAGGGTGAACCGCAGCTCGCCGTCGACGTCGAGGTGGTCCCGGGGCTGGCGCAGTGCGAGTCCTACGTCCGGGCGCTGCACGCCGACCTGCCGGACGAGGACGGCGTGACCATGGACGACCGCATCAAGGCCCGCCTGGGGCGCCAACAGATCTACGACAAGACGGACCCGCCGACCGTGCACTTCGTGCTGTCCGAGTCCTGCCTACGTCGCGTCTGGGGCGGCGAAGCCGTGATGCGGGAACAGCTCGACTATCTGATCAAACTGTCCAACCGGCCGAACATCATGATCCAGGTGATGCCGTTCAACGCGCCGCCAGGCCGTCGATCGCCGATCGGCACCCGGTTCATCCTGTTGCAGATCCCGTCGCCCGGCGCCGCCGGGCCGCTCGAACTGGCTTACACCGAGGACGACACGGAGATACGCTATCTCGACGACAAGAAGGCCCTGGCCAAGCGCGAGCAGGCGTGGACGCGCATGTCCACCGCGGCGCTGGGCTTCGAGGAGTCCCGGGCGTTCATGCGTCAGGTAGCCCGCGATTTCCAGTAGTGCCCGAGTCCCCGAGGGAGCCCGCCGCGATGCGCAGCATCCGACCGACGTTCACCGAGTCCGACTTCCGCAAGGCCACCGTCAGCCAGCCGAACCAGAGTTGCGTGGAGATCGCGCGGCGGTCCGGGTGGGCCGAGGTGCGCGACTCCAAGACGGCGTTCGGCGCGGCGAACGACCACCGCATCGCCCTCGCCGACCCGGAGCCGTTCCTCACCGCCGTCAGGGCCGACCGGTTCGGCCGACGCGGGAGTTCATCCTGAACCAGAACGACAGGCTTGAGCGGCTCCAGGACGCCGCTCTCCTCACCATGGCGATCAGGCGTACGGCCACCGACACCGGCGATCGCGTCAGCCTTGGCGACGCGGCCGCCCGCTTCGGTATCGACCTCGATGCTCTCGACAGGTCGGCCAGGTCCCGCGACTCCTGAGCGGGCCCAGGCCTTCACTCCGCGCGCGGAGTCAGGCGGATGACGGGGATCTCGCGGTCGGTCTTCTCCTGGTACTGCGCGAACCTGGCCGTCGCGGTGACGATCGTCTTCCAGGCGGCTTCGCGCTCGGCGCCGTGAAGCTGCTCGACGTCGACGGGAACCTTGCCGCCGTCGATCTCGATGTGGACCTTGTCCGGGTTGGCGGCGAGGTTGTGGTACCAGGCCGGGTTGGCCTGCGCGCCGGCGGCGGAGGCGGCGATCAGCCGGGAGCCGTCCTCGCCGGGGAACCACGCGAGCGGGGTGGCGCGCTCGGCCCCGCTCCTGGCGCCGACGGTGTGCAGGACCAGGGCGTTCATGCCCATGACCCGACCGCCCTTGCGGCGGACCCGCTTCATGGCCGCGTTGTTCATCAGGCGCAGGAAGGCGCTCGCCTTGGGTTGGCGGGCTCCGCGGGTACCGGACGGGACGTTGAAGGTCATGTGACTCTCTCTCTTGAGGGCGTTCGATGGACGGTGCGCCCGACCGTGATCTCCCGGTCGTGGCCGAAGGGGTCGCCGGCCAGGTTGAAGCTCCACGACACGGTGGGCTCGATGCGCAGGTAGGCCCCGGCGCCGAACTGTCCCTGACGTTCGACCAGCTCGGCGTTCCCGTAGATCCGCAGGTAGCGCGGGGTCCACGGATTCACCGACGCCAGATCGTCGACAACCAGGGCGACCTTGGTCTTCCCGGCCGCGACGTTGCGGTACTTCCTGGTCCTGGTGACGTCGAGCCCGCCCACGTACAGGTACGTTCCGTCGAACTCGAAGCCGACCGGGGACACGTCCGGCTGGTCGTCGGACCCCACGGTGGCCAGGCGGGCCAGTGGCTGGGACTTGAGGTAGCCGATCTCTTCCTCGGTGAACGACATCTCCCACCCCTCGTTGTTAACGACGCGTACAGTACACGTCGTTAACAGTACGCGCCATGTACTGTTACGACGTGGACGAACGACAGCACCAGTGCGGCCAGGCGGACATCGCCGCAGGGCTTGTCCAGCTCACGATGCTGGTACAGGAGATCTACGCGCGCACGTCCGTCCGCCACGACCTCACCGCCGTCCAGGCCAGACTCCTGTGCGTCCTGCTCGACGGACCTCGCGGCATGGCAGAACTCGCCCAGGCGTTCAACGTCGAGCGGGCCGCGCTCACCGGGCTCATGGACCGGGCCGAGCGCCGCGGCCTCGCGCGCCGCTCACCGGTCCCCGGCAACCGACGCGCGGTCCAGGTCACACTCACCGACGCCGGCCGGGCCGCCGCGACGGCCTTTCACGCGGAGATCGGCGACCAGCTGAGCAAACTCGTCGAACCGCTCCCGACGGAGGGCCGCGAACTGTTCGGCGCCGCGCTGGACGCCATCGTCAGCCAGTACCAACAGCGGCGACCGCCCCCGGGGGAGGCGGCCGCCGGCGCGTGAGACCAGGGGTCAGAGTTCGGGGCCCTTGGCCCGCAGGTCGTCGACCTTGGTCATGGCGTTGCGCAGTTCGGTCAGCCACTCGTCGGCGTGCTCGCCGACCAGGCGCACCGCCCAGGCCAGCGCCTCGGAGCGGGAACGGGCCACCCCGGCGTCGACCAGGGTGTCCAGGATCAGCCGCTCCTCCTGGCGCAGACGGGTCATGACCGGGACCGACAGCGTCGTGAACAGTTCCTCGGTGTCGCCGATCCGCGCGCCCCACGCCACCTTGCGGCCGTAGCGGTGCTCGGCCTGACGGGCGATCTCGATCCGCTCGTCGCGGGTCTCCTCGCGGTAGCGGCTGATGCGGCCGGACTCGGCGGCCGCGCGGGCCGCGTCGTCGGCGAAGTCGCCCTCCAGGGCCGGGAGCTGGCCCACGACGGTGATCTCCTCGCGGTCGACGACCACGATCGGGGGCTCGGTGAACCAGCCCTCCGGCAGCCGGCCGGCGAACCAGGCCGACGCGTCGTCAGCCGACGGGAGATCGGCCTTCTGCCAGCCACCCCGGCCGCCCTTGGGGCCACCGCCCCAGCCTCGGCCCGGTCCGCCGCCCCATCGGTGTCCTCTTGGTCCCATCTGGAATTCCACCCCGCACTGGTCGAACATGGCAGCCTCCGCACGGCTGGCTTACATGATTACATCAATACAGAGCTTACAGAAGACCCGCCATTACCGCCGTGGTGTTCGCTGGGGGTGGAACGGGTCGGCCCTCGCCCCACCTCACCCCGGCCCTCGCCTCGCCCTCGCCCTCGCCGGCGCCCTCGCCCTCATCGGTGCCGGTGCCGGTGCCGGTGCCGGTGCCGGTGCGAAAGCAAACACCACTGCCCGTGTCTTCCCGCACTCCCCCAGGGGGACCCCTGTTTCAAGGGTAGTGAGAGACACCGACAGGGCCGGGGCTCGCGCGGGGTTTGTCCACAGGGGGCGGGGTGGCCTGACGAGCGAATGGACGCGGCGGTCAGCTGGTCGGGCAGGGCCCACAGGGTCGGGGCCGCCTCGGGAGTGAACGAACGCAGCGGCCAGCCGGTCAGGCAGGGTCCGCAGGGTCGGGGCCGGCTCGGCAGTGAACGGACCGGGCGGCCAGCTGGGTCGGACAGAGTCCACAGGGGGCCGAGCTGTCTCGGGAGTGACCGGACGCTGCGGCCAGCCGGTCAAACAGGAACCACAGGACGCCGAGCAGCCTCAGGAGTGAACGGACACTGCGGCCAGCCGGTCGGGCCGGGCCACAGGGTCGGGGCCACAGGGTCGGGGCCGGCTCGGCAGTGAACACGCTGCGGCCAGCCGGTCAGACAGGGCAACGGATCGGGCACCCGGGTAAGGCAGGGCAGCGGATCGGACACCTGGGCCGGACAGGGCAGGGCAGGGATCGGACGCCCGGGTCAGGCGAGTGCGGTGAGCAGGTCCGCGACCTCGGTGACCGGGCGGTCACACACGTACCCGTGGCACACGTACGCCGCCGGCAGGCCGTCGACCAGCGGACGGTCGGCCAGCAACGGCGCCTCGTCCGGGCCGCCGACCAGGACCACGGCCCCGCCGGGCGCCGTGCGCCGCGCGGCCTCGGCCAGGGCCCGGCGGCGGTCGTCCTCGGCGCCGACGACGGCGACCTGGACCGGACCGGCGGCCAGGGCCTCGGCCACCGACAGCCAATGCCCGGCGAAACGGGGGGCACGCTCGGCCAGCAGCCCGGCCCTGGCCACCGCCGACTCGGCGCGCGCCCGGTAGTCGCCCGCGCGGTCCGGGCCGACCAGGGCCGAGGCCGTCAGCAACGCCCCGGCCAGCGCCGACGCCCCGGACGGGCTGGCGTTGTCGGCCGGGTCGGACGGGCGCCAGACCAGCGCGTCGGCGTCGTCGGCGGTGTCGTGGAAGGCGCCGTCGGCGTCCTGGTCGGTGAAGTGGGCCAGGGCCGTGTCCAGCAGTCCGGTCGCCACGTCCAGCCAGTGGGGGTCGGCGGTGGCCTGGTGCAGCGCGAGCAGGCCGTCGGCCAGGCAGCCGTAGTCCTCCAGCACGCCGGCCGCGTCACCGACCACGCCGTCGCGGGACGCGCGGCGCAGTCGGCCCTCGACCAGGTGCCGGTCGACGACCAGCGTGGCCGCCGCGACCGCCGCGGCCACCCACGACGGCTCGTCGAGCAGCGTGCCGGCGTGTGCAAGGGCTCCGATCGTCAGGCCGTTCCACGCGGTCACGACCTTGTCGTCGCGCGCGGGCTGGGGGCGGGTGTCGCGGGCGGCCAGCAGGGCCACCCGCACCCGCTCCCAGCGGGCCGGGACCTCGGGTTCGCGCAGCAGGCGCAGGGTCGACGTGCCGTGCTCGAACGTGCCGGCGGCCGTCACCCCGAGCAGGTCCGCCGCCCAGGCGCCGTCGTCCTCGCCGAGGACCTCGACCAGCTGCGCCGGGGTCCAGGCGTAGGTGAGGCCCTCGACGCCGTCGGTGTCGGCGTCCAGCGACGCGGCGAAACCGCCGTCGGCGGTGCGCAGGCGGCCCAGCAGGAACCGCGCGGTCGCGGTGGCGACCTCGCGGTAGCGGTCCGAGCGCGTGCGGACCGCCAGGTGGGCGTAGAAGCGCAGCAGCAGGGCGTTGTCGTAGAGCATTTTCTCGAAGTGCGGCACCACCCAGCCGGCGTCGACGCTGTAGCGGGCGAAGCCGCCGTCGAGCTGGTCGTTGAGGCCGCCGGCGGCCATGGCGGCGGCCGTGCCCTCCGCGATGGACAGCGCCTCGACCGAGCCGGTGCGCTCGTGGTGGCGCAGCAGGAACTCCAGCACCATCGTCGGCGGGAACTTCGGCGCGGTGCCGAAACCGCCGTGGCGGCGGTCGTACTCGGGCAGCATCGCGGCGGCCGCGCCGTCCAGGGCCGCCGGGTCCACCGGCGAGGGCGGCAGGGCCTCGGTCTGCCTGGCCAGTTGGGCGACGACGCGCTCGCCGGCCTCGCGGACCTCCGCCCCCCGGTCCGACCACGCCTCGTCGACCGCCTCCAGCAGCTGACGGAAGGAGGGCTGGCCGTGCCGGGGTGCCGGCGGGTAGTAGGTGCCGCAGTGGAACGGGGCGCCGTCGGGGGTCAGGAAACAGGTCATCGGCCAGCCGCCGTGGCCGGTCATCGCCTGGGTGGCGGTCATGTAGACCGCGTCGACGTCGGGGCGTTCCTCGCGGTCGACCTTGATGTTGACGAAGTGCTCGTTCATCACGGCCGCCACCTCGTCGTCCTCGAACGACTCGTGCGCCATGACGTGGCACCAGTGACAGGCCGCGTAGCCGATGGACAGCAGGATCGGCACGTCGCGGCGACGGGCCTCGGCGAACGCCTCGGTGCCCCACTCCTGCCAATCCACTGGATTACCCGCGTGTTGACGCAGGTACGGACTGGTGGACCGGACGAGTCGGTTCATGATTTCCATCCTGCCTCAGACCTGCGACACGCAGGACGCGGCGAACGCGCACGAGGGCTTCAGTAGATCGCTACGACGTGTCACTGACGTGGTCACGGGGGCTCTGCGGATCGGACAGACCCTTCCAGAACTCGGAGCCACGGCCATGCTGTGCCACGAGCCGTGGGAGGAGCGGATCGGCGACGCCGGTGCGCGACGCGATGTCGTCGAGCGAGGCGATGACGTCGAGCACGGACCGAGGCTTGAACTGACCCGCGAGCCTCTTGGCTCTGCCCCGGACATTGTTGGGCGTGGGCCCGGCGTCGACGACCGAGTGATGCCAGAGGCGACTGTGGTGGGCGCAGCGGTTGCGGAGGTAGACGATCGCCTTCACCCGGTACTCGAACCCCTTCCCCGCGACGCCGACGCTTGCCGCGACAGCGGAGGCCAGGGTCCCCCGCCCTCCACGCTCGATGGCCTTCGACAGGGTCCCGAACGACCACGCCTCGACGGCCGACCACACCGGTAGCTCACTGAAGTCCGCGCGGTCGCCGCCGGCGCCCCTGTAGCGGAGGATGTGGCGGTCCCGGCTGCGTTCGATGTCACGCAGGCACGACTCAACGGTCGGCTCCCGGTCGCCGACGTCGGTGTAGAAGTCCTCCTCGAGGTACCGGCCGTACGCGCCGTGCTCGTCCGCGATGACGCGGGCGGTGTGCGAGCGGAGCATGAGTTCGACCTGCGAAAGTGGTCGGAGGAGATCGGTTCGCAGCGCCTGGTCGGCGTCGTAGACGGCACGGACCTCGTCGAACGTGGTTCCCGGACGGAAGCCATCGTCGCCGAGGTGGGGGGCCCTCTGGAAGTAGCGGGCATAACCGGAGAACCGATAGTAGTTGGCCGCCGCGAGGAAGCGTGCGCACGAGAGTTCGTCATGGACAGTCAGGCCACGTCTGACCAGGAGCGCGACCTGCTCGTCCCAGGACAGGCTCGGCTTCACCGCACACCCCTGAACGAAAAAGGCCCCTCCCATTTGAGCATCGCGGAGAGGCTTGGGAGGGGGTCGATTGCCTCCAGCTTAGCCGATGAGCGACGCAGACGCGAGTGCGCTTCGCGCAGGTAGGTACGGGCTTGTCGCCTCGGTCAACCGGTTGGGCATTGTCAGCCCTTCCGCGAAGCCGGGTCGCCGTTCTCCGACTTCTTCTCCTCGCCGTCCTCGGCGGGGGTCTGGCCGTCGAGCGACTCGTCGATCGTCTCGTCGGGCGGGTCGAAGGACTTGGGCAGGCGCTTGAGGTGCTTGGTCATCGACCGCACCAGGAAGGCCACCGCCACGAAGAACAGCAGGATCACCAGCAGGCCGATCGGTGAGGACTTGCCGAAGTCCTCGCCGCGCCCGCCGGGATCCTCCTCGTTCGGCGCCGACGGCGGCTGGGCGACCAGAGCCACCGTGGTGGTCGACGTGGCGTCCACCCCGAGGGCCACCTGGTCAATGCCCAGCAATGTCATGCATTTACCTTCTCGCTGATGCCCGAGAACAGGTCATCCTCCGGCAGTGTCGTGTCCACGAGGGACCGCACCAGCTCGTACTCCTCGTACGGCCACACGTCGCGCTGGACTTCCAGCGGCACGGCGAACCACCGGCTGTTGGGGTCGATCTGCGTCGCGTGGGCGAGCAGCGCGGCGTCCCTCTTCTCGAAGTATTCCCCACACCGGATCCTGGTGGTCACGCGGCCGTCGACGTCACCCCGGGTGGTGTCCCACTTCTCCAGCCATTCGGTGTACGGGGACTCCATGCCCCGGGAGATCAGCGCGTCGTGCATGGCCTGCATCCTGGCCCGGGAGAAGCCGTGCGAGTAGTACAGCTTCAGCGGGGTCCACGGCTCGCCGGCCTCCGGGTAGAGCTCCGGGTCGCCGGCGGCGTCGAACGCGGGCACCGAGATCTCGTGGGTGCGGATGTGGTCGGGGTGCGGGTAGCCGCCGTTCTCGTCGTAGGTGATCACGACGTGCGGCTTGAACTCACGCATCGCCCGGACCAGCGGGGGCACCGACTCCTCCAGCGGGACCAGCGCGAAGCAGCCGTCGGGCAGCGGTGGCTTGGGGTCACCCTCGGGCAACCCGGAGTCGACGAAGCCCAGCCAGCGGTGCGAGACCCCGAGGATCTCCGCGGCCCTGGCCATCTCCTTGCGCCGGAACTCGTTCATGTTCTCGGCCACCTCGGGCCGGTCCATGGCGGGGTTGAGGATGTCCCCCCGCTCGCCCCCGGTGCAGGTGACCACCATGACCTCGTGGCCCTCCGCGACGTACTTGGCCATGGTCGCCGCGCCCTTGCTGGACTCGTCGTCCGGGTGCGCGTGCACCGCCATCAGCCTCAGCTTCTCCGCCATCGTCTCGTCGTCCTCCCAGACGCTCCACCCCAGCCGTACCCGGCAGTGGGCCTGCCGGATACTCGACCCTGGTTGTACGAACCAAGCCGCTTGGGTTCATTGTTCCCGGCGGCACCGACAATCCGGCTGGAGGCTCGCGAACATGACCGCGCCGACGCCAACAACCGAGCCGACAGACAAGCTCGCGCAGCGCTACGGCACCCGGCCGCGCCGGACCTCGCGCCGCGCGTACTGGCTGCTCGGCGCGGTGGCGCTGCTGTTCGGCGCGGCGATCGCCTGGGTGGGCTACGTCAACCTGGGCAGTGCGCCGATCGAGACCCAGGCCACCACCTTCGACAACCTGCCCGACAACGGCATGCGGCTCACCTTCGAGGTCACCCGGGACTCCCCGGAGCGGGACGTGGTGTGCATCGTGCGGGTGCGGGTGCTCGACGGCAGCGAGGGCGGGCGCAAGGAGGTCCTGGTCCCCGCCGGGCGGGAGTCGACGCGGGTCACGACCGACATCCGCAGTGTCGCCGAGCCGGTCACGGCCGACGTGTTCGGCTGCTCGTACCAGGTTCCGACCTACCTGTCCACGGACCTGCCGCCATCAGGGTGAACTAGTACCACCACACGGCAGAATCGGACATAACGGACAATGCTGTTCCGTTATCCGTGATAGCCTGTCGTACCTGCACGGCCCCAAGCGGGGCCGTGTTTTTCCGTTCCGGGTGTTCGCCGCCGCCCGGGAACTACCGACCCGAATCCGCGGGACCCGGAAGTATTAGCGAGGAGTTGGTGACCGTGAGCGACACCCAGGTGACCTGGCTGACCCAGGAGGCCTACAACCGGCTCAAGCAGGAGCTTGACGAGCTCGTTGACAATCGCCCGGTTATCGCCGCGAAGATCAACGCCAGCCGCGAGGAGGGTGACCTCAAGGAGAACGGGGGTTACCACGCGGCACGTGAGGAGCAGGGCCAGGCCGAGGCGCGGATCCGTCACCTGCAGGAACTGCTCCGCAATGCCAAGGTCGGCGAGGCGCCGGCCAACGACGGGCTGGCCGAACCGGGCAAGATCCTCACCATCCGGTACGACGGTGACACCGACACCGAGAACTTCCTGCTGGCGACCCGCGAAGAGGGCGCCGAGGGTGAGCTGGAGGTCTACTCGCCGGAGTCACCGCTGGGCAAGGCGCTGCTCGGCGCCAAGGAGGGCGAGACCCGCTCCTACGAACTGCCCAACGGCAACACCCAGAAGGTGACGCTCGTCAAGGCCGTTCCCTACACCGGATAAATTCACGATTTCCCACGTCGAAACAGGCCCAATTCAGCGGGGAATTGGGTCTGTTCCCGCGTCTGTCGCCACCCGTTCCAGCAGCGGCCGAACCCTCGGCGGGACGGGTGTCGACAGCGCGATCGACGTCGAGGTCCGCCGCACCCAGCGGACGTCGACCACCTCGTCGATGACCCGCTGCAGGTCGGCGTTGGACCGCGCCACCATGCGCACCAGCAGGTCCCCCTCGCCCGTCGTGGCGTGCACCTCGCAGACCTCGTCGATCGCCGCCAGCCGTGCCGCCACCTCCACCCGGCGCCCCTGGGCGATCTCCAGCACCGCGAACGCGGTCAGGCCGTAGCCGATCGCCGCCAGGTCCACCTCCGGCGGGAAGCCGCCGAGCACCCCGCGCCGCTCCAGCCGGTCCATCCTGGCCTGCACGGTCCCCCGGGCCACCCCCAGCCGCCGCGAGCACTCCAGCACGCCAAGACGCGGCTCGTCGGACAACAGCAGCAGCAACCGGGCATCCAGCGCATCCAGTTCAGTCATCTACACAGAATGCCTCACCTCGTACATCGATCACCGCGCCACACTGGACGATCTGCCCAGTGAATCGATCGACTGTTGCGCAGACTGCAGAACGGACGGATCCTGCGGTTACCGCCATCAGGGAGGACAAGCGCGATGACTGAGACCCTCGGCCACGACCGGCCACTCGACCGCCCGATCGATGACGTGAGCCTCGACCAGCTCCGCCAGCTCGTCGGGCTCGTGGAGCACGACGAGTCCAAGGACCCGTTCCCGGTCAGGGCGATGGACGCGATCGTGTTCGTCGCCGGCAACGCCACCCAGACCGCGTGGTTCTACCAGGTCGCCTTCGGCATGCGGCTGGTCGCCTACTCCGGCCCGGAGACCGGCAACCGCGACCACAAGTCGTTCGTGCTGAAGTCCGGCTCGGCCCGCTTCGTGATCAACGGCGGCGTCGCCCCGGACAGCCCGCTGCACGACCACCACCGCAAGCACGGCGACGGCGTGGTCGACCTCGCGCTGGAGGTCGCCGACGTCGACCGCTGCGTCGAGCACGCCCGCGCCCAGGGCGCCACCATCCTGGAGGAGCCGCACGACGTCTCCGACGAGCACGGCACCGTGCGCCGCGCCGCGATCGCCACCTACGGCGAGACCCGCCACTCGCTGGTCGACCGCTCCCGCTACCAGGGCCCCTACCTGCCCGGCTACGTCGAGAAGACCTCGACCGTGCCGGCCGGCAAGCGCCTGTTCCAGGCCGTCGACCACTGCGTCGGCAACGTCGAGCTGGGTCGGATGGACCACTGGGTCGACTTCTACAACCGGGTCATGGGCTTCGTGAACATGGCTGAGTTCATCGGCGACGACATCGCCACCGACTACTCCGCGCTGATGAGCAAGGTCGTCTCCAACGGCAACCACCGGGTGAAGTTCCCGCTCAACGAGCCGGCGATCGCCAAGAAGAAGTCGCAGATCGACGAGTACCTGGAGTTCTACGACGGCGCCGGCTGCCAGCACATCGCCCTGGCCACCGGCGACATCGTGGCGACCGTGGTGGCCATGCGCGAGGCCGGCGTCGAGTTCCTCGACACCCCCGACTCCTACTACGACGACCCGGAGCTGCGGGCCAGGATCGGCGAGGTCCGGGTGCCGATCGAGGTCCTCAAGGAGCACCGGATCCTGGTCGACCGGGACGAGGACGGCTACCTGCTGCAGATCTTCACCAAGCCGATCGGCGACCGGCCGACCGTGTTCTACGAGCTCATCGAGCGGCACGGCTCGCTGGGCTTCGGCAAGGGCAACTTCAAGGCCCTGTTCGAGGCCATCGAGCGTGAGCAGGACCGCCGGGGCAACCTGTAGGACCCCGCGACCACCCGGAGCCCGACCCCGCGATCCGGGGTCGGGCTCCGGGGCACCAGCGGCTCAGGCGTCCAGGAACGCGGGCACCATCGCCAGCAGCAGGTCCACCCGCTGCGAGGTGCCGATGTGCGAGGTGCCGGGCAGGATCGCCAGCTGGGACTCCGGCAGGCCGACGACGTCGCCGTTCACCCCGCCGCCGGTGGCGCGGAAGATCTCCACGCCGTGCTCGGGGCGGAAGATGTCCGAGTCGCCCATGACCGTCAGCACCGGCAGGTCCAGCGCCTCGAGGGCCGAGACCGGCACGTCGGTGGTGTGCTCGACCATGTCCTTGACCTTCCCCACCAGCGCGTCGAAGTTCTCCGGGTGCGGCGCCAGCTCCAGGTACTCCTGGTGGAACGGGCTGCCGTACAGCATCTCCGGCTCGATCTGGCCCATCGAGTCCTCGTGGCCGGGGTGGTAGCCGGCGCTGGTGATCGCCACGGACTGCAACACCAGCTTGCGCACCTTCTCCGGGTCGGCCAGCGCCGTGTGCAGCGCGACCGACGCGCCCATGCTGTAGCCCCACACGTCGGCCTGCTCGATGCCCAGGTGGTCGATCAGCGCGACGGTGTCCCGCGCCATCAGCTCGGCGCGCAGCGGGCGGTCGATGTCGGCGGTGTGGCCGTGGCCCTGCATCTCCACGGAGATCACCTGGCGTTCGCGCGACAGCGGGCCGATCAGCTCGCCCCACGACGTGCCGGTGGCGGAGAACGCGCCGTGGACGAGCACGACCGGCGGCCGGCTGGTGCGCTTGCCATGCACCTCGTAGTACAAGCGCAGGCCGTTGACCTCGGCATAGTGGCCGCGACCCCGGGTGTCGTCGACGCCGGCGGAGGCGGTGGTGGTCCCGACCGTGAGCATCGACGCGGCGACGACGGTGGCGACGGCGGTGGCGGCGGTCCTGGCGATCCTGTTCATGGCAGCTCCCCTGTTCGGTCCTGGTCGGTCAGTCGCTGACGCGTCGGACGGGCGGGGCCGGGATCGACAGCTGGCGACAGGAAATCCCCGAAGCCGGGTATTCTCGGTCGCAAGCAGCGTGGATGGGGTTGCAACGATGGCCGTTGGGTCTCGAGTCGCGGGAGTGCTCCCGCTTGCCGGTGCGTCGTTGGCGGCCGTGGCGCTCGCCGGTGTCGCCGTGTACACGGTCGGCCAGGCGAGCTGTGCCGATCCGGGCCGGTACGTCCAGCACGACAACGGGCAGGTCGAACTGGTCGACAGCTGTGTCGACCCGGCCCAGCTGCCGACCGAACACCACTACGACAGGAACACGCCGGAGCCGGCCGAGCCGGCGGTCAACGAGATGACCGACCGGATCACGGCCCCGTAGCGTTCGTCGTTCTCAGCCCGGTTCTCAGCCCGGTTTTCTCAGCCCAGTGCCTGGAGCAGGTCGCCGACCAGGTCGGTGGCGTCCTCGATGCCCACCGACAGGCGCAGCACGTCGTCGGGCACCTGCAACGGCGAGCCGGTCGTGCTGGCGTGGGTCATCCGCCCGGGGTGCTCGATCAGCGACTCGACCCCGCCCAGCGACTCGCCCAGGATGAACAGCTGCGTGCGGGCCGCGACCTCCAGCGCGGCGGCCTCACCGCCGGCCACCGAGAACGACACCATGCCGCCGAAGCGGCGCATCTGCTTGGCGGCCACCTCGTGACCGGGGTGGTCGGCCAGGCCAGGGTAGTAGACCTTGGTGACCTTGCGGTGGCCCAGCAGCGCCTCGACGATCCGCTCGGCGTTGTCGCTGTGCCGCTCCATCCGCAGGCCCAGCGTCTTCGCGCCGCGCAGCGTCAGGTAGGCGTCGAACGGGCCGGGCACCGAGCCGACCGCGTTGCGCAGGAACCCGAACTGCTCGTGCAGGTCCGGGTCGGAGGTGATCAGCGCGCCGCCGACGACGTCGGAGTGGCCGCCGAGGTACTTGGTGGTGGAGTGCAGCACCACGTCCGCGCCAAGGCCAAGCGGCGACTGCAGGTACGGGGTGGCGAAGGTGTTGTCCACGACCAGCCGCGCGCCGGCGACCGTGGCGACCTGGGCGAGCGCGGCGATGTCGGCGATGCCCAGCAGCGGGTTGGTCGGCGTCTCGCACCAGATGACCTTGGTGTTGGCCTGCACGGCGGCCCGCGCGGTGTCCACGTCGGCCAGGTCGACGGTGGTGTACTCGACGCCCCAGTGCGCGAGGACCTTGTCCAGCAGGCGGAACGTGCCGCCGTAGGCGTCGCCGCCGAGGATGACGTGGTCACCCGGGCGGGTCATGGCCCGCAGCGCGACGTCCGCGGCGGCCATGCCCGAGGAGAAGGCCAGGGCGTGCCGGCCGCCCTCCAGCGAGGCCAGCGCCTCCTCCAGGGCGGTGCGGGTCGGGTTGGCCGAGCGGGAGTACTCGTAGCCCGAACGCAGGCCACCGACGCCGTCCTGGGCGAAGGTGGAGGTCGCGTAGATCGGCACGATGACCGAGCCGGTCTGCGGATCCGGGCGCTGACCGGCGTGGATAGCGCGAGTCTCGAAGCCCCAACGGCTCGTGTCGTCTGCCATGGACACACATTATTACCAGGCCCTGACGTGCCCACCATGTGGAACCTCGGGAATGGAACGAGAAACGCCGGCGGCCCGGACGGGCCGCCGGCGTTTCCACCAACGTCAGGTCACCACTGGGGCGGCGGGCCACCCTGCTGGGGCGGCTGGCCGTAGCCCTGCTGCGGCGGGGCACCGAAGCCCTGTTGCGGCGGCTGACCGAAACCCTGCTGCGGCTGGCCGAAGCCCTGCTGCGGGGGCTGGCCGAAGCCCGGGGGCTGACCGAAACCGCCGGGGCCACCGGGGCCGCCCGGGCCGAACACCGAGTCTCCACCGAGGAACTTCTTGGTCTGCGGGAAGTAGCCGAGCGCACCGACCCCGCCGACGATGATGCCGCCGATCAGACCCCACACCGCGCTGTCCGGCGCGCTGGGAGCGCCGATACCCCCCGTGTCGATGCTGCCGAACATGATCATCTCAATGATCCCGAACACCAGCATCAGCCCGCCGCCGACCACAAGCGCGAGCGCCGCCATCTTGTGCTTCAGGTAGATCAGGACACCACCGCCGATGGCGGCCAGCGCACCGAGCAGGATGGCGATCGAGCAGAGCCAGACCATCCCCGGCGCAGGCAGGCCCATCTCGTCCCGCATGGCCTCGGGGACCGAGTCGTAGCCATCGGAGTAGTCGCCGATGTCGCCCATGTCGACCAGCAGGAAGATGGCGACGAGCAGACCCATGAGCGCCGCGACGCCCGCCAGGCCCCACGAGATCATCTGCAGGTTCTGGCCGGGGCCACCGAAGTTCGGGCCGGCGCCAAGGCCCGGCTGCTGGGCGAACCCACCAGGAGGCTGCTGGCCGTACCCGGGAGGGGCCGGCGGCTGACCGTAGCCCTGCTGCATCGGCGGCTGGCCGTACCCGGGAGGCGCCGGCGGCTGACCGTAGCCCTGCTGGGCCGGGGGCTGGCCGAACCCACCGGGCTGGCCGGGGAACCCGCCGGGAGGCGAGGCGTCGGCGCCGGGCGGCGGGGCGTAGGGCGGCTGCTGGGGAGGCATCGACCCGGGCGGGACCATCTGCGTGGCGCCGGCGTCCGGGCCCTGCTGGGCGAACTGGCCCGGCGGCACGACCTGGGTGGCACCGGAGTCCTGACCGACGGGCGGCGGCTGCTGACCGGGCTGGATCGCCTGGGTGCGCTCCACTCCGTCGGCGCCACGCTGCCCGCCCGGCTGGACGACCTGCGTCGGACCGGGGCTGGCCAGCGCCGGGTTGTCCGGCTGCTCACCCTCCCCGTGCTGCTGCGGCGGCGGGCCGCCCTGCCATGGCTGGTTCGGCGGCTGCGGAGAGCTCATCGGGTTCCAACCCCTTCAGAGTTGTCAAGTTGAGTTCGGGGCAACGCTAGTGCATTCGAGTGGTACAGCTGCGCCAACGGGGCCAATTGACGGGGTTTCCTCATCGTCCGGCGAGGAAACCCAGCAGGTCGTGCCGGGTGACGACACCCGCCGGTTTGCCGTCCATCAGCACCAGCGCGCCATCGGCGTCGGCCAGCGCCTTCATCGCCGAACTGACCTGCTCGCCGGCACCGATGGTCGGCAGCGGCGGCGACATGTGGTTGTCCAGCCGGTCGGCGAGATTGGCCTTGCCGGTGAACAGCGCCTCCAGCAGGTCGCGCTCGTTGACCGCGCCGACGACCTCGGCGGCCATCACCGGCGGCTCGGCGTTGACCACCGGCATCTGGCTGACGGCGAACTCGCGCAGGTAGCCGACGGCGTCGGCGACGGTCTCGGTCGGGTGGGCGTGCACCAGGTCGGGCATGGCGCCGCCGGTGCCCTTGCGGCGCAGCACGTCGCCGACGGTGGCGCCGGAGTGCTCGGGCGGCAGGAAGCCGTAGGAGGCCATCCAGTCGTCGTTGAACACCTTCGACAGGTAGCCGCGGCCGCCGTCGGGCAGCAGCACGACCACCACGTCGTCCGGGCCAAGGCGCTTGGCCAGCCGGATGGCCGCGGCCGCCGCCATCCCGCAGGAGCCGCCGACCAGCAGCCCTTCCTCCCTGGCCAGGCGGCGGGTGACGTCGAAGGACTCGCCGTCGGAGACCGCGATGATCTCGTCGGCGACGCCCCGGTCGTAGGTGTCGGGCCAGAAGTCCTCACCGACGCCCTCGACCAGGTAGGGCCGGCCGGTGCCGCCGGAGTAGACCGAGCCCTCCGGGTCGGCGCCGACGATCCTCACCTGGCCATCGGAGACCTCCTTGAGGTAGCGGCCGGTGCCCGAGATGGTGCCGCCGGTGCCGACACCGGCCACGAAGTGGGTGATCCGCCCGCCGGTCTGCCGCCAGATCTCCGGTCCGGTGGCCAGGTAGTGGCTCTCCGGGTTGTTCGGGTTGGAGTACTGGTCGGGCTTCCAGGCGCCCTCGATCTCGGTGACCAGGCGGTCGGAGACGTTGTAGTAGGAGTCGGGGTGCTCGGGCGCGACCGCCGTCGGGCACACCACGACCTCGGCGCCGTAGGCCTTGAGGGTGTTGCGCTTGTCCTCGCTGACCTTGTCCGGGCAGACGAACACACAGCGGTAGCCCTTGCGCTGGGCGACGATCGCCAGCCCCACCCCGGTGTTGCCGCTGGTCGGCTCGACGATCACGCCGCCGGGGCGCAGCTCGCCGGACTTCTCGGCGGCCTCGATCATCCGCAGCGCGATCCGGTCCTTGACGCTGCCGCCCGGGTTGAAGTACTCCACCTTGGCCAGGACGGTCGCGGAGATCCCCTCGGCCAGTGAGTTCAGCTTCACCAGCGGCGTGTTGCCGACCAGATCCATGACGTGTTCGACGTACTCCACCTGCACTCCTTGTTCGCGAACGTGGCGCCCCCCGGCACGCCGCGAGCGTAGCCCGGTTCGGTTAGCACGGCGTGACAGGTTCTGCCTATGCGGCTCGAGCTGACCTTGAGCGGATCGCTAGTGACAAGGAACACACTCAATCGAGCTTCGATCCGGTGTCGCGGGTGGCCGTGCCCGCCTGCCGGATCGTGTCCCGGTGGTTCACTGGTTGTCTGAGGAGGACGGCGTTGGCGGGAGTGCGGATGTTCAGAGCACTGGTCCTGGTCGCCGGTTCGGTCGGCGGGCTGTCCGGTGCGGCGATCAGCTTGCTCAACGGTCAGTCGAAGAAGGCGCGCACGATCATCGGGAAGTCCCGTGCGCTGCCGCTCAACGCTGACGGCGTGTACCTGCCCGACGGTAGCGGCCCGGTGGCCGGCGAACCCGGCGGCACCCTGTCCTTCGCGATGCTCGGCGACTCGCTGGCCGCTGGCCTGGGCGCCGAGCGCACCGACCAGCTGCCGGGGGTGCTGCTGGCCAGGGGCCTGGCCGACGAGTCCGGCCGCCCGGTGCGCCTGACCACGCACGCGGTCAGCGGTTCCCGCACCTCCGACCTGGACGAGCAGGTCGACGTGGCGTTGATCGACCCGCCAGACCTGGCGATGGTGATCATCGGCGGCAACGACGTGACGAGCCGGATGCGGATCGGCACGTCGGCGGCGGTGCTGGCCAAGCAGGTGCGCCGGATGGTCCGCGCCGGCACCACGGTGGTCGTCGGCACCTGCCCCGACCTGGACATCATCGCGCCGATACCGCAGCCGCTGCGGGCGATCGCGTCGCGCTGGGGGCTGGCCCTGGCGCGGGCGCAGCGCCGGGAGCTGGAGCGGCTGGACGGGGTGTCGACGGTGTCGACGGCGGCGCTGCTGACCCCGGAGTTCCTGGCCCGCCCGGACGAGCTGTTCAGCGACGACCGGTTCCACCCCAGCGGCGCCGGCTACGAACTGGCGGCGGACCTGCTGCTCGCCCCGTTGTGTGATGCTGCCGGCTTGTGGGGGAGCCGGGACCTTACCCACGCGTAACCTCCTTCGCAGGCATCACTGACGAGGGAGTTACGCATGCCAGATGCGGTCATCGTTTCCGCGGCCCGCTCGCCCATCGGCCGGGCCGCCAAGGGTTCGCTGGTGGACATCAGGCCGGACGATCTCGCGGCGCAGATCGTGCGGGCGGCGTTGGACAAGGTGCCAGAACTCGACCCGACCCAGATCGACGACCTGATGCTGGGCTGTGGTCTGCCCGGTGGCGAGCAGGGCTTCAACATGGGCCGCGCGCTGGCCGTTGAGCTGGGCTACGACCATCTGCCGGGCTGCACGGTGACCCGGTACTGCGCGTCGAGCCTGCAGACGACCCGGATGGCGCTGCACGCGATCAAGGCCGGCGAGGGCTCGGTGTTCATCAGCGCCGGGGTGGAGACGGTGTCCCGGTTCGTCAACGGCAGCGCCGACAGCTGGCCGGACACGCACAACCCGGTGTTCGCCGAGGCGGAGGCCAGGACCTCGGCGGCGGCCGCCGAGGGCGCCACGTCGTGGCACGACCCGCGCCAGGACGGCGTGCTGCCCGACGTCTACATCGCGATGGGCCAGACGGCGGAGAACCTGGCGCTGGCCAAGGACGTCAGCCGCGAGGACATGGACCACTTCGGGGTGCGTTCGCAGAACCTGGCCGAGGAGGCGATCAAGGCCGGCTTCTGGGCCAGGGAGATCACCCCGGTGACCCTGCCCGACGGCCGCGTCGTGGACACCGACGACGGCCCCCGGGCTGGCGTGACCTACGACAAGACCGCCACGCTGAAGCCGGTGTTCCGGCCCAACGGCCGGGTGACGGCCGGCAACTGCTGCCCGCTCAACGACGGCGCCGCCGCGCTGGTGATCATGAGCTCGGACCGCGCGAAGGAGCTGGGGATCACCCCGCTGGCGCGGATCGTGTCGACGGGGGTGTCCGGTCTGTCGCCGGAGATCATGGGCCTTGGCCCGGTGGAGGCGTCGAAGCGGGCGCTGGCGCTGGCCGGGATGACCATCGACGACATCGACCTGGTGGAGATCAACGAGGCGTTCGCCGCCCAGGTCATCCCGTCCTACCGTGACCTGGGCATCGACCTCGACAAGCTGAACGTCAACGGCGGCGCGATCGCCGTCGGCCACCCGTTCGGCATGACCGGCGCCCGGATCGCCACGACGCTGATCAACTCGTTGCAGTGGCACGACAAGCAGTTCGGCCTGGAGACCATGTGCGTCGGCGGTGGCCAGGGCATGGCCATGGTCCTGGAGCGGCTCAGCTGACCTGGTCGCCGGCGGGTCCCTGCCCGGACCCGCCGGCGTGGGCCAGGGCGCTGGGCGTCCCCCGGCCGACGATCGCCGGCACCTGGCCGATGAGGGTGTCGTCGGTGAGCGCCTCGACCATGAACAACGCGAAGTCGATCCGGCGGGTCATGTTGCTGGCCAGGACCGGGTCGCCGACGTGTTCGCTCCACACCGGCAGGCCCTGGCTCTCCCCCTCCTCCAGGTCGCTGCCGCGCACGACGGTCCAGCGCCGGTCGCTGTCGAAGATGGTGCGGCAGGCCAGGACCTGGTCGTCGATCTCCACCAGCCGCAGGGCTTTGGTCAGCCAGGTGGCGACCCGCAGGCCGGTGCGGAACAGCCAGGAGTACCGGTCCTGGCCGTCGCGGCTGATGTGCCAGCCGCAGGAGAAGACGAGCCGGGCGTCGGGTTCGGCGTGGTCGAGGACGGCCTTGGCGGTGCCGGAGGAGTACTGGCGCACGCCCCAGGGGACGAGCACGGTCAGGACCCCGTCGCAGCCGGCGACGGCGCGGCGGATGACGTCGCGGTCGTTGGTCTGACCGGGGACGATCGTGATCCGGTCGGCGAGTGCGGCGAGTTTGCCGACGCTGCGCTCGCGGCAGACGCCGACGACCTCGTGACCACGGTCGAGGGCGTGGCGGACCATGTACTGGCCGAGTTTTCCGGAGGCGCCCACAATGCAGATCTTCATCACATGCTCCCCTTGTGACTTACGGTGTAAGTAAACGCTAGACTTACGGCGTAAGTTCGTCAACCGTTCGGGGAGATCGTGGTGGGCAGGCGTACGCCGTTGAGCCGGGAACAGGTGATCACCGCGGCCGTGGCACTGGCCGACGAGAAAGGTGTCGCCGGGGTGACGATGCGCGCCGTCGCCGGCGTCGTCGGGGTCGAGGCCATGTCGCTCTACAACCACGTGGCCGGGCGGGAGGGCATCCTCGACGGAATGGTCGACGTGGTCTTCTCGGAGATCTCACTGCCGGAGAAGGGGGTTCACTGGCGGGAGGCCATGCGGGCGCGGGCCTCGTCGGCTCGGGCGACGCTGGGGCGTCATCCCTGGGCCGTGGCGTTGATGGACTCGCGGCGGTCACCCGGGGAGGCGACGTTGCGCCACCACAACGCCGTACTGGGGGCGCTACGGGGCGGGGGGTTCTCGATCGTGATGGCCGGGCACGCCGTGTCGCTGATCGACAGTTACGTCTACGGTTTCGTGTTGCAGGAAGTGGGGTTGCCGTTCTCCACCCGGGACGAGTTGGAGGAGGTCGCCGGGGAGATCATGGGCGACCTCCCGGCGGATGCCTATCCTTATCTGACCGAGATCATGGTGAGTTACGCCTCTCGGCCTGATTACGCTTACGCGGATGAGTTCGGGTTCGGGTTGGAGTTGATTCTTGGCGCCTTGGGGCCGGATGAGATTCCTTGAGCAATGACGAGTTCCCCGCCCCACCCGACTGAGCTACCGCACCCTCCGCCTGGGCGGAGTGGTCAGTTCGTGTTGTCGCACCATTCGATGCGCAGTGGGGTCACCATGCTGTGCAGCCGCAAGGCCCTTTCGGGACTGTCGGACAGTCCGAGCATGGGCAGCCCGTCGGTTCCCCGGCGGAAGACGACGACCTCGGAGTCGCCGTTGTCGGTGGTGATCCACATACAGGCGGCGTAGACGCGGTTGGTGGTGTCCTCGGTCGAGGTCAGCATGAACGGAACGATTTCCATGGTGTTCACTCCAGTTTCTGGGGTAGATCCGTCGGTGTCGCTCAGGGCTTTGCCTGTAGATGGCGGACGGTGGCGAGCACGGTGTTCGCGAGGGCGGCGCAGGCTGTCTCGTCGACGCTGAGCCGCAGCGACGGAATCCCGGTGGTGGATCCCGCTCGCGCGAAGATGATCTCCGCACGGCCGTTGGAGATCGTCACGGTGTACCGGATCTCTTTGTCCATCGAGTCCACCGCCACACCGGAAAGGTGATCACTGGCGGCGGTCACGACACACCCCGAACGGCTACCCGCGCTCCAGCGCGGCCCCGCGCCCCAGCCCGGAGAAGCAGTGTGTCGTGTGCGGTCATGGTGCGGTCACTCCTTTGCGGCGCTCTCCTCGACAAGGCCCGGCGAGCGAGCCATGGCCCAACTCCTCGCGCCCAGTCCTCGACCGGCCCCCGCCCGAAACACTCGACCTACGAGGGACCGGGCGGGGGCAGCCACCGAAGCGAACTTCGGCAAGACGAAAGTAGCAGACGAAATTCGTCCCGAGCTTGCGTCTATCGGGTGAACCTGATCGTGACGCGCTCCGCCAGCAGTGCAGACTGGCCGGCATGGCACGACGACCCACGCCGACGATCCGCCGATGGCAACTCGGCCAAGAGCTGCGCCGCCTCCGTGAGCAGGCCGGCGTGACGCCGACCGAGGCGGCGCGATACCTGGAGGTCAGCCAGGCCACCCTGTCCAAGATCGAAAGCGGGAAGCAGCAGATCAAACCGCTGTACGTGAAGCTGCTCGCCTCCCTGTACGGCGTTCCCGACGACGCCAACAACGAGCTACTCCAGGCGGCCGCCGAGGCGAACCAGCCCGAGTGGTACGTCGCGCTGGCCAGCCAGGTGCCGAAGTGGTTCCGCCAGTACCTCGGCTACGAGGGCGCGGCGGCGATGATCAGCACCTACAGCGTCGAGCTGATCGACGGGCTGCTCCAGACCGAGGAGTACGCGCGTGCCGTCGGCCTCGCGAACCAGCCCGATGCGAGCGGCCGGGACCTCGACGCGTACGTCGCCCTGCGACGCGCCCGACAGGCGAGGGTGGACGGCGACGACCCGCCGATGTTGCATGCGGTGCTGAACGAGGCGTCGCTCCGCACCCTCGTGGGCGGTCCGGAGGTCATGCGCGACCAGCTGCGCCGGCTGGCCGAAGTCGCTGACCAACCGCACGTCACGATCCAGGTGTTGCCGTTCAACGCGGGTGCGCACCCGGCCATGACCAGCCCGTTCACATTGCTCGGGTTCGACATCGACGAGATGGCGACGGTCTACCTGGAGAACGGGCGCGGCGCGGTCTACCTGGACGCACCGAGCGATCTCGACCGGTACCGGTGGATGTTCGACCGGCTCACGACGCTGGCTCTGCCGCCGGCGAACTCCATCGATCTGCTAAGTACCCTGGTAGATGACCTATGAGGGACAACTGGAAGGGGTGCGGGATGCTCCCGGACCTGACGGGCGCGCGCTGGCGGAAGGCCAGCGCGAGCGGCGGCGAAGGAGGCCAGTGCGTTGAACTGGCCAACGTCGGCGCGGTGCGCGACAGCAAGAACCCCGACGGACCGCGCCTGAACGCCGACATTTCCGGGTTGATCTCCGCTGTGAAGCGGGATCAGGTCGGGTAGGACATCGCGTCGGCCACCGGTGCTCTCCCCGCGGAGGTACCGGGGCCGACGTACCCGCCGTGCGCGATGTCGAGGTGATCCTGCCCGCCGCCGACCACCGCGAGCGGAAACGCGACTGACAAGCCCGTGATCAGACGCTGGGGGCCATTTTCGTGACCGTGGTGATGATCTTGTCGTAGGCGTCGCCGTCCCGGGGGTCGTAGAGGCCGGCGAGGAGTTTGAGGACCAGTTTCATCAGGGTCGTTCGCGGGAGGCCGTACTTCGTGGCGGTGCGCATGATCAGGGGGTTGCCGATCAGGCGGCTGAAGATGTTGCCCAGGCGGTAGTAGCTGCCCAGGGCGTCCTTCATGGCCAGTGGGTAGCCCGCCAGGGCGCGTTCGCGGGACGGGCCCTGCGCCCGGGCCAGGGCCTGGACCACGCATTCGGCGGCCAGTTTGGCCGACTCCATCGCGTAGCCGATGCCTTCGCCGTTGAACGGGTTGACCATGCCGCCGGCGTCGCCGACCAGCAGCAGGCCCCGGGAGTAGTGCGGGACCCGGTTGAAGCCCATCGGCAGGGCCGCGCCGCCGATCTTTCCGGTGGCGTTGTGTTCGCGGAAACCCCACTCCTCGGGGGTTCCGTCCAGCCAGGCCTTCAGCAGCGCCCGGTAGTCGGTCTTGCCGAAGGCCTTGGACGTCGACAGGATTCCCAGGCCCACGTTGACCGTGCCGTCGCCCATGCCGAAGATCCAGCCGTAGCCGGGGAGCAGGTTCGGCGCCGCGGGGTCCGAGCGGTCCCACAGTTCCAGGTGCGACTCCAGATAGTCGTCCTTGCTCCTGGGTGACGCGTAGTACCGGCGAACGGCCACGCCCATCGGGCGGGTTTCGATCTTCTCCAGGCCCACCGACAGGGCCAACCGGGCCGACACGCCGTCGCAGGCGATCACGATGGGGGCGCGGTAGGAGACCGGGGTTCGGTCCGGGCCCGCCTTGGCGGTGACGCCGACGACCCGGCCGTCACGGTCGTCGGTGATCGCTCCGGTGACCGTGGTCTGTTCCTGGAGGCGGGCGCCGGCGCTCTGGGCTGTCTTGGCCAGCAGCTCGTCGAAGTCCTGGCGGGGGCGGACCACACCGTAGGGCGGGAAGGTCGCCAGGTCGGGCCAGTCGAGTTCCATCGTGACGCCGCCGCCGACCACCCGCAGGCCACGGTTGTGCAGCCAGCCCGCCTCCTGGCGGGTGTCGATGCCCAGGTCGATCAGCTGCTTGACCCCTCGGGGGGTCAGGCCGTCGCCACAGACCTTCTCCCGGGGGAAGGTGCTCTTCTCCAGCAGCAGCACATCCAGCCCGGCCCTGGCCAGGTAGGTGGCGGCGGTCGAGCCGGCTGGGCCCGCCCCGACGACGATGACCTCGGCGTCCTCCGCGGCGGTACGGCGCGTCGGGGTTCCCATCCGGCGACTCCTTGACACAGGGCTTGTGAAATCGTTCACGAACTGGGGTCATTCTATCCGCACCGGGGAACCACCAGCGCGTGACGAAACGGACAGCCGGCCTCGGGCGACACCCAGTTATCTACGAACTAGCTGTGCCTGGGGGCGACATGGCGAGTGCGGAGGCGGCCCGACCGGTGCCGTTGGCGGGGCCGACCGCGACCTCGTCGGTGCTGGTCGCCGCCGCCTGCCTGGCGGCACTGCTCGACGCGTGGTCCTCCTGGTTCCGCCACGGCGTGACCGCCGACTACGTCGCCTCCGCCCCCGGGGTCGGCGTGGCGGACCTCACCAGCGCGTCGGCCACCGGTCGCACCGCCGACGCCCTCTACGTGTTCGCGGTGATCGCGGCGGTGGTGGCCGTGCTGGTCTGGCTCGCCCGGGTCCGGGCCAACACCCGGGGCCAGGTCCCGCGCCGGTTACCCAGGACGCTGGCCGCCGGCGGCTGGCTGGCGACGGCCGCCGCCGGGGTGGCGTTGACCCTGTTCCACGACCTGGACGCCACCGTCGACCATCTCTCCCAGCTGGCCCGGCTCGACTCGGCCCTCGCCACCGCGCAGTGCCTGGCCGGCGCCGCCCTTGTTGTGGTCATCCGCCGAACCACCAATCGGATCACGACGGAAACGAACCAACCCGGTCGGACGATGCGAGGGTGACCCCCTCGCATGACCAGGAGTTTCCGCATGTCCATGAACGACCCCCTGTTACCCGTCCTCCCCCCGGAGGCGCCGGACTTCCGGCCGGTCCGTGGGCTGGCGATCGCCGCGTCCGTGCTGGTCGCGGTCGTCTGCGTGTTGAACGTGGCCGCGACCTGGCTGGGCTGGACCACTTACCAGCTCATCCTGTGCGTGGCCGGTGTGTTCGTGGTGCTGACGATCCGGCAGATCACCGCCTGGCAGGAGACCCCTCGCCCGGCGTGATCAGTCGGTCGACCCGGGGGCCGGTTCGGGGGCCGGCTTGGTCGCGCGGTGCAGGGCGACCACACCGAAGGTCAGGTTGAGCCACTCGACGTCCTGCCAGCCCGCCTCGGCGATCAGCTCGGCGAGCGCGCGCTGGTCGTGCCAGTCGCGCATGGACTCGGCGAGGTAGGTGTAGGCGTCCTTGTTGGAGGAGAACGGCCGGGTGATCAGGGGCAGCATCCGCAGCACCACGTGGTGGTGCAGCCAGCGGATCAACCGCCACGTCGGCTGGGAGACCTCGCAGATGACCAGCCGCCCGCCGGGGCGGGTCACCCGGCACATCTCGCGCAGCGCGTCGACGGTCGGTGCCATGTTGCGCAGGCCGAACGACACGGTGACCGCGTCGAACGCGCCGTCGGCGAAGGGCAGGTGGAAGGCGTCGGCGGCGACCTTCGGGACGTCGCGGTGCCCGCCGCTGCGCAGCATGCCGAGCGAGAAGTCGGCCGCGACGCACCAGGCGCCGGACCTGGCGTACTCGGCGGTCGACACGGCGGTGCCGGCGGCGAGGTCGAGAATGCGGTCACGCGGCGTGGCCTCAAGGACACGACGGGTCAGCCACCGCCAGCGCCGGTCGAAGCCCAGCGTCATGACCGAGTTCGTCCGGTCATAGCCCTTGGCCACGCCGTCGAACATCACGGCCACGTCGCGAGGGTCCTTGTCCAACCCAGCACGAGACATGTGTCAGACCCTACGGCAACCGCTCAGGCGGCGAGCATCGCGGCGCTCACCTGGTGGTAGTGGCCCAGCAGTTCGTCGCAGACCGCCGGCCAGGTCCTGGACAGGACGGAGTCCCGCGCGGCGAGACCGATCCGCCGTCGTGGCGCCGGGTTCCGCAGTTGCTCCACAGTGGACCAGAGTTCGCCGGCGAAGCGGAGGTCGTCGTGCGGTTCGATGAGGAAGCCGGTTCGGTTCGTCTCGATCAGGTCACGTGGCCCGCCCGAGTCCGGCGCGACCACCGGCAGACCGGAGGCCATCGCCTCCTGCACGGCCTGGCAGAACGTCTCGTGCGGTCCGGGATGGACGAACACGTCCAGGCTGGCGTAGGCGGTGGCCAGTTCGTCGCCGGTGCGAAACCCCAGGAACGCCGCGTTCGGCAGCAGCCGGCGCAGCGTCGGCTCGACCGGGCCCTCGCCGACCACCACCACCCGGACGCCGGGCAGCCCGTGCAGGGTGGCCAGCCGGTGCAGGTGCTTCTCCGGCGCGAGCCGGCCGACGTAGCCAACGAGCAGTTCCCCGTGCGGGGCCAGCCGTTGGCGCAGCCGCAGGTCGGCGTGCCAGGGCGCGAAGCGTTCGATGTCCACACCGCGCGCCCAGCGGTGCACGCGCGGCACGCCGTGGGTGGCCAGGTCGTGCACGGATGCCAGCGAGGGCGCCAGGGTCCGGTCGGCGGCGGCGTGCAGCCGGCGGATCCACCGCCAGGCCGCGCGGGCGCCGTGGCGCAGCCCGTACGCGGCGGCGAACCCGGCGACGTCGGTCTGGTACACCGCGACGGTCGGGATCCCCAGCCGGCGGGCCGAACGCAGCCCGGCCGCCCCCAGCACGAACGGCGACGCCAGGTGCACGACGTCGGGCGCGAAGGCCGCGAGTGCCGAGTGGACCTTCGGCGACGGGACGCCGATCGGGAAGTTGGTGATCCTCGGCAGGTCGATGGCCCGCACCCGGTGCACCGGGGCGTGCAGGTACCGGGTCGGGCCGCTGGCGCCGGGGGCCACGACCATGGCGTCGTGCCCACGGTCGCGCAGGTGCTCCACGACGCGCAGCACGGAGTTGGTCACGCCGTTCACCCGCGGCAGAAAACTCTCGGTGACGATGGCGACACGCACCCGCCCACGGTGACAACCTCGCCTGCCGCGCCAAGGACGGCGACATGGCCGCCACGCGAACGTTGTCGAAACCCTCCACCGGAATCCCAGTCGGAATCTCCGCCGGAACCTCAGTCGGTGAACCGGCTGACCAGCAGGTCGACCCGTTCCCGCTGGCCGGCCGGGGGGATGCGGCCGCTGTCGGCCAACACGACCAGGCCGTGCAGCGCGCTCCAGACGATCTCGGCGAGTGCCTCGCGTCGCGGGTTGTCCTCGCCGAAGCAGGCGACGAACGCGTCGAAGGCCGCGCGCATCGGCGCGGGCGTGTCGGCGTGGGCGAAGCGCAGGTCGGTCGGCAGCACGAACATGGCCTGGTACATGGCCGGCCGTTCGGTCGCGTAGTCGAGGTAGGCGCGGCACACCGAGCGCAGGGCGGTGCGTGGGGCGGCCCGGCGGGCGCGGCCCAGCCGCCGCGCGAGGTCGGCGAACCCGTCGAGGGCGACCGCGCCCATGATGGCGCTCTTGCCGTCGAAGTGGCTGTAGAGCACGGGTTGGCTGTACTCGACGCGTTCGGCGAGCCGGCGCGTGGTCACCGCGTCCCAGCCCTGCTCCTCGGCGAGTTCGCGGGCGGCCGTGACGATCAGCTGGTGGCGTTGGGCGCGTTCGCGTTCCCGGCGCTCGTTGATGGTGGCCATGACCACATGCTAGCAGTGCTAGACAATCTGCCGTCGATAGATCTATCGTTGCTCTCATCGCTAGCGGCGCTAGCACAACGAAGGGAACGACATGATCACCACCGCCACCGTGCTCGCCGGACTCGTCGGGGTCGGCATCATCGCCATCGGCATCCAGGCGTTCTTCCGCCCCGAACGGGCGGCCGGCTTCGGCATCCCGAACTCACCGGTCGACGACCCGACCTTCCGGGCCTGGCTGACGGTCAAGGCCGTGCGCGACATCGGGACCGGGGTCTTCGTCTTCGTGCTGATGCTCGCCGCGACCCCGGCCGTGCTCGGCTGGTACCTGCTCGCCTGCAGCGGCATCCCGTTCGGCGACATGGCGATCGTGTTGCGCGCCAAGGGACCCCGCGCCATCGCCTTCGGCGTCCACGGCGCGACGGCCGTGGTGGTGGTCGCGATCAGCGTGGTCCTGCTGACCTTCTAGGCGCGCGGATCAGGCGTCGTAGTCGACGGTGAGGGTCGGCGAGCGGGGCAGGGACTGGCAGGTCAGCACGAACCCGGCGTCCAGCTCGTGCTGTTCGAGGGCGTAGTTGCGGCGCATCTCGACCTCGCCGGTCACCAGCCTGGCGCGGCAGGTGCCGCACACACCGCCCTTGCAGGCGAACGGAAGATCGGCCCGCACCCGCTGCGCGGCGTCCAGGATCGGCGTGTCGGCCGGCAGGCTCACCGTGGTCTCGCGGCCGTCGAGGACCAGCGTCACCTCGGCCACCGGTCCCTCCACAGTGGACTCGTCGGCGCGCGTCACCGCCGGCGGCGGCTCGTCCACGTAGAACAGCTCGCGGTGGATCCGCTCCGCCGGGACGTCCAGGGCCTTGAGCGCCGCCTCGGCGTCGGTGAGCATGCCGAACGGGCCGCACAGCCACCAGTGGTCCACCTCGGCGGAGGGCACCACCGTCGAGAGCAGCCGGGTGAGGCGCTCGCCGTCCAGCCGCCCGGAGAACAGCTCGACGTCCCTCGGCTCCCGGGACAGCACGTGCACCAGCTGGAACCGGTCGGTGAACCGGTCCTTGAGATCGGCCAGCTCGTCGGCGAACATCACCGTGTCCGAGCGGCGGTTGCCGTAGAGCAACGTCACCTGGCTGTCCACATCGGACTCCAGGAGCGAGGTCACGATCGACAGCACCGGCGTGATCCCCGACCCGGCGGCGACGAACGCGTGCCGGGCACCGGTCGCGCTCGGGTCGGGAGTGAACCTGCCCTGCGGCGCCAACACCTCCAGCAGGTCACCCGGCCGCAGCGCGTCGACCAGCCGGCTGGAGAACAACCCGCCCGCCACCCGCCGCACCCCGATCCTCGGCGCCGCCGACGGCGCCGCGCAGATCGAGTACGACCGCCGCTCCTCCACCCCGTCGACCTCCTGGCGCAACGTCAGGTACTGCCCGGCGCGGAAGGCGAAGGTGCGGCGGAGCTCGGCCGGCACGGCGAACGTCACCGCGACCGCGTCCTCGCACAGCCGGTCGACCCGCGCGACCGGCAACTGGTGGAACGTCCGGCTGCTCATCTACAGCTCCTTGACGTGCTCGAACGGCTCACGGCACGACTCACACCGGCGCAACGCCCGGCACGCCGTCGCCGAGAACCGGGACAGCTCGACGGTCTCCGCGCTGCCGCAACGCGGGCACCGCACCCGGCTGGGCGGCGGCGTCAGGTTCAGCGGCACCGGGCCCGCCGGACGCGGGCCGATCCTGGCCGGCGGCGCGATCCCGTACTCGGCCAGCTTGCGCCGGCCCGCGTCGGTGATCCAGTCGGTGGTCCACGCCGGCGCCAGCACCGTGCGCACCTCGACGTCGCGGTAGCCGGCACCGGCCAGACTCGCCCGCAGGTCGCTGCGCATCTGGTCGATGGCCGGGCAGCCGGAGTAGGTCGGCGTGATCGTCACCACGACCCGGCCGGCGGTCTCGGTGACCTCGCGCAACACCCCGAGATCGGCCAGCGTCAACACGGGCAGCTCCGGATCGAGCACACCCTCGGCGACCTCGCGGGCGGTCACCACCGGGCTCCCGGCAGCGCGCGGGCCAGGTGCTGCATCGGCGCCAGCAGGTAGCCCAGGGCCTCGGTGTGCACGCCGTCGCGCCCCGCCCGCCCGCCGACCATCGCCAACGGCGACACCCGCGGCCGGGACAGGTCCGCCTCGGCCAGCACCGTGTCGAGGACCTCGTCGACCTCCGGGCGCACCGTCGACGGATCGACCGCCACCGCCGGCAACGCCAGCTCGACCGGGTGCGGGGTGAACAGCTCGTCGTGCAACGGCCACACCGTCGCCAGCCCGGCGACCATCCGCTCGCGCGAGAAGTCGGTGCCCCCGGCCAGGCGCAGCGTCCACTGGGCGGCGTGGTCGCGGTGGTAGGCCAGCTCCTTGACACCCTTGGCGGCGACCGCCGCCAGCACCGGGTCACCGGAGTGGGCGAGCTGGCCCAGCACCGCCAGCCGCCACGTGGAGAACACCAGCAGCCGGGCGATCGTGGTCGCGAAGTCGCCGCCCGGGCCCGGCCCACAGTCGATCTCGACCAGCCGCACATTGCGGAACTCGTGCTCGTCGCGCAGGTAGGCCAGGGCGTCCTCGTCCCGCCCGGCGCCCTCGACCTCGCCGGCGCGGGCCAGCAGCAGCCGCGCCTGGCCTAGCAGGTCCAGGGCGATGTTCGCCAGGGCGACGTCCTCCTCCAACTCGGGGGCGCGCGAGCACCACTCGGTCAGCCGCTGGGACAGGATCAGCGCGTCGTCGGCCAGCATCAGGCAGTACACCGACAGGTCCGAGGTGGACACCTCGCCGGGCACCGCACGGTCCACACCGGACAGCGGATCGTCGAACCCGGTGCCGAACGCCCACTGCCGGTCGTCCCCGGAATCCTCGGTGATCGCGTCATACGCGTTGTCGAAACTCACGACGCCCCCTCGCGGGCTCGGTGCCGCCGCTCGCGGTCGCCCTGTGACATCGGTTCACTCGCAGGCTCGTTCACAGGTGCGGCACGTCCTCCGGGATCGAGTAGAACGTGGGATGGCGGTAGACCTTGTCGCCGGCCGGGGCGAAGAACGGGTCCTTCTCGTCCGGGGAGGACGCGGTGATCGCCGAGGCGCGCACGACCCAGATGCTCACGCCCTCGTTGCGCCGGGTGTACAGGTCGCGGGCGTTGCGCAGCGCCATCTCGTCGTCCGGCGCGTGCAGCGAACCGACGTGGACGTGGTTGAGCCCGCGCTTGCCCCGCACGAACACCTCGTAGAGCGGCCAGCTCATGCGACCTCCTCCGCGTCCGATCCCGCGCGCCGGGCCGCGTAGGCGGCCGCCGCGTCCCGTACCCACGCCCCGTTCTCGTGCGCCGCGCGGCGGTGGGCGACCCGCTGCCTGTTGCACGGGCCGTCACCCCCGACGACCTGCCAGAACTCCTCCCAGTCCAGCTCGCCGAAGTCGTGGTGGCCTCGGTCGTCGTTCCACCGCAGGTCCGGGTCGGGCAGCGTCACGCCCAGCGCCCGCGCCTGCGGCACGGTCATGTCGACGAACTTCTGCCGCAGCTCGTCGTTGGTGTGCCGCTTGATCCGCCAGGCCATCGACTGCTCGGTGTTGGCGGACTTCTCATCCGGCGGGCCGAACATCATCAGCGACGGCCACCACCAGCGGTCGACCGAGTCCTGGACCATCCGCCGCTGCGCGTCGGTGCCGCGCATCATGGTCATCAGCAGCTCGAAGCCCTGCCGCTGGTGGAAGGACTCCTCCTTGCAGATGCGGATCATCGCCCGCGCGTACGGCCCGTAGGAGGTCCGGCACAGCGGGACCTGGTTGACGATGGCCGCGCCGTCGACCAGCCAGCCGATCACGCCGACGTCGGCGAAGTTCAGCGTGGGGTAGTTGAAGATCGAGGAGTACTTCTGCCGGCCCTCGATGAGCTTGGTGGTGAGGTCCTCGCGGTCGGCGCCGAGGGTCTCGGTCGCCGCGTACAGGTACAGGCCGTGGCCGGCCTCGTCCTGCACCTTCGCCAGCAGGATCGCCTTGCGCCGCAGCGAGGGCGCGCGGCTGATCCAGTTCGCCTCGGGCTGCATGCCGATGATCTCGGAGTGCGCGTGCTGGGCGATCTGACGGATGAGCGTCTTGCGGTAGCCGTCGGGCATCCAGTCCCTCGGCTCGATGCGCTGCTCCGCGTCGACGACGCGGTCGAACTCGCGCTCCAGTTCAGCGTCCACGCCCCGATGTTACATCTGAAAGGCCCAAATTCAGACAGGTGTTACATCGGGCGACCGGAGCTGTCGGCGCAGTACCCAGACCGCCGGAACCAGCACCACCCACACCGACAGCACCGTCAGTCCCACCGGCAACAACGTGACCACGGCCCCGCGCCCGGCGACCCGCACCAGCTCCGGATCCTCCTTGCGGAACTCCACCTCGACCACGTCGCCGACCTCCAGGCCGGCCGGGTAGAGCACGCCGACCTGCGGGATGTACTCGGCGCCGTCGAGGGTGTAGAAGCGCACCAGCGTGCGGGAGAAGGTGTCGTCGAGCACCTCGGCGTTGGCCTTGCCGAGGTCGCCGTCGATGGCGATGTCCTCGGTCCAGGCGGCGACCACCAGCACCACGCCACAGAACGTGATGATCCCACCGAGGGCGAGCAGCGAGCGCACGGCGATCCGCCGGATCAGCCGGCGCCGCGCCTGTGTCCCCTGCCCCGCCACGCGGTGAGCGTAGCCGGTGGCCCCCAAAGGCCCGTTCCGCACGCCCAACTGGAGCAACACCGTTGAGTTAACCCGGTTGGATTACACCTTTCGCCGGGTCCCAGAAGAGGTGTCCTTACGTAGGATCTCGCTCGCGTTGAGGTCCCTCTTTCGGGTGACCCATGCTTTCGGAGCGATCCATGGAGGACGCGTTGCAACGAAGAATTCTCGTCGGCCTGACGAGTGTCGCCCTGGCGACGTCCGGGCTGGCGGCACTGGGACCCGTCGCCCAGGCGGCACCCGCCCCGGCCCCGCAGGTCACCACCCCCGGTGTCGACGACCTGCCCAGCGCCGCCGAGCAGAAGCGCCGGGCACTGCGTGAGGCGGCCATCGCCGACGTGCTCACCGGCGACCGCAAGGCCGAGAAGCGCGGCTCGAGCACCGTGGTCAACATGGGCAGCAAGCCAGGACCCAACACCAGCGCCTCCGCGCGCGGCGCCAAGGCCGGCAAGGTCGACCAGTACGTCGAGCTGTCGCGGGAGAAGACCGACAACATCTTCGTCGTGCTCGTCGAGTTCGGCGACGAACGGCACCCCAACTACCCCGACCAGGACACCGCGCCCACCGTTCCCGGCCCGGTGACCTTCGACGGCCCGCGCTACAACGAGATCCCCGAGCCCGACCGCAGCGTCGACAACTCGACGATCTGGCAGCCCAACTACGACCGCCAGCACTTCCAGGACCTGTACTTCTCCGACGACCCGAACGTCGACTCGGTCGCCAACTACTACGAGAAGCAGTCCTCTGGCCGCTACTCGGTGCAGGGCACCGTCTCCGACTGGGTCCGGGTCAACTACAACCAGGCCCGCTACGGCCGGTCCAACGGCTACCCGTGCTCGGGCAACGTCTGCAACAACGCCTACAACCTGGTCCAGGACGGCGTGAACACCTGGTACGCCGACCAGATCGCCGCCGGCAAGACCCCCGAGCAGGTCAAGCAGGAACTCGCGCGCTACGACGTGTGGGACCGCACCGACCACGACGGCGACGGGAACTTCGACGAGCCCGACGGCTACCTGGACCACTTCCAGATCGTCCACGCGGGCGGCGACCAGGCCGACGGTGACCCGGTGTACGGCGAGGACGCGCTGTGGAGCCACCGCGCGTTCGCCTTCAGCAACACCACCACCGGCCCCGACGGCAACCTCCAGGGCGGCACCGAGATCGGTGACACCGGCCTGTGGGTCGGCGACTACACCATGCAGCCGGAGAACGGCGGCATCGGCGTGTTCGCCCACGAGTACGGCCACGACCTCGGCCTGCCGGACCTCTACGACTACTCCGGCGGCGGCGCCAACCACATCAACTGGTGGTCGCTGATGGCCCAGCAGCGGGTGTCCGGTCCGGGCGAGGTGCTCGGCAGCCGGGTCAACGACATGGACCCGTGGTCCAAGCTGCAGATGGGGTGGCTGGACTACGAGATCGTGGTCGCCGGCCAGAACAGGACCCTGGAACTCGGACCGCACGAGTACAACTCGGCCAAGCCGCAGGGCGTGGTCGTCGTGCTGCCGGACAAGGAGGTCGAGTTCGAGTACGGCTCGCCCGCCGCCGGCGAGAACCAGTGGTGGTCCACCAAGGGCGACGACCTGGACACCACCATGACCAGGACCGTCGACCTCACCGGCGCCACCACGGCCTCGCTCGATCTGTCCGCGCGCTACCAGATCGAGCAGGACTTCGACTACCTGTACGTGCAGGCGTCCACCGACGGCACCACCTGGACCACGCTCGACGGCACCGTCGGCGGCGCCGCGTTCCCGCGTGACGCCAACGGCCAGCCCGCGCTGACCGGCACGTCCGAGGACGCCTGGGTGGACCTGAGCGTGCCGCTCGACGCCTACGCCGGCTCCCCGGTCCAGCTGCGGTTCCGGTACATCACCGACGGCGCGTGGGTCGAGAACGGCTTCTTCGCCGACGAGATCAGCGTGACCGCCGACGGCGAGCCGGTGTTCACCGACGGCGCCGAGGACGGTGCGAACGGCTGGACCCTCAACGGTTTCCGCACCACCCAGGCCGTGGAGACCGAGCTGTTCGACAACTTCTACATCGCGTCGAACCGCACCTACGAGTCCTACGACCAGTACATGGAGCACGGCCCGTACAACGCCGGTTTCCCGGACCGCCCGGACTGGGTGGAGCACTTCCCGTACGAGACCGGGCTGCACGTCTGGTACTGGGACACGTCCCAGTCGGACAACAACACCAGCCAGCACCCCGGTGAGGGCATCGCGCTGCCCGTCGACGCCCACCCGGCGCCGCTCTACAACATCGAGGGCAACCGCTGGCGGGAGCGGATCTCGGGCTACGACGCCCCGTTCTCCCTCCAGAAGGCGTCCTCGTTCACGCTGCACGTGAACGGCAAGCCGAGCTACGTCCGTGGCCAGGCGGGTGTTCCGCTGTTCGACGACCGGAAGAAGTACTGGTACGAGGAGGAGCCGTTCTCCGGGGTCAAGCTCCCCGCGACCGGCACCACCATCCGCGTCCAGGCGGAGACCGGCACGAGCATGAAGATCCGCATCGGCTCGCGGTAGCGGTGCACTGATAAACAGGAAGCGGGCCTCCGGCAGGGGGCCCGCTTCTGTGTCAGGTGTGGCTGGCTTCGGTGGCGGTGGTGCGCAGCCGCGCGTGCAGTTCCCGCAGCGCGGCCCGGTCGGTGCGGACCTCGACCACCCGAAGGCCCGGCTGGGGCACCACGGCCGACCGCAGCGTGGCCCGGTCGGTGACCAGCGTGTGCGGGACGTTCAGCGCCGTGCACAGCGTCGTCAGGTCGACCGAGTGCGGGGTGCCGAAGACCCGCTCGAAGCTGGGCCGGTGCTCGGCGGCGCCCTGCTCCAGCAGCGAGAAGATCCCGCCGCCGTTGTCGTTGACCACCACGACCGTCAGGTCCGGGCGCTGCTCGGGCGGGCCGACGACCAACGCGTTGAGGTCGTGCAGAAAGGTGAGGTCACCGACCAGCGCGTAGGTCGGCCCGGTCGAGGACAGGGCGAGCCCGGCGGCGGTCGACACGTTGCCGTCGATCCCGGACACGCCCCGGTTCGCGTACACCGCGATGTCCGACCGGGGCTCGGCCACCAGGTCCACGTCGCGGATCGGGTTCGAGGAGCCGACGAACAGCTGGCCGCCGCTGGGCAGCGCCGCCACCAGCTCGGCCGCCACCTGCAGCCCGGTGGGCCACTCCTGTTCGGCGAGCAGCTTGTCGACCGCGGTCTGCGCGCTCACGTCGGCCTGGCGCCACGACGGCAGCCACTCGGTCTCGATGCCCTCGATCAGCCCGAGGTCCCCCAGGTCGAGCCAGCACCGCACCTGCGCCGCCGCGTGCTGCGCGTCCGCCCAGCCTGGCACGTCGTCGATGGCGTAGACCGTCGTGCCCGCCAGCAGCCGCGACACGCCACGGGACAGCGTCGGCCGGCCGACGACCACGACCGCGTCGGGGCGCAGCGCCTCCGGCAGCTCACCGCTGACCAGCAGCGTGCCGTGGCGCAGCACCACCGCCCCGCCGGACAGCGCCGCCGCCCGCGCGGTCGGCTCGGCCAGCACCGGCCACCGGGCGCTCTGCGCGACCGACGCCGCCGCGACCGCCCGGTCGGCCCGGCCGCTGCCCAGCACCATGAGCGTGCGCGCCGGCAGCGTGAAGTCCATCCCGCCCCGGGGCAGCGGCGGCGGCGCGGACACCGTCCACCGCCGGCCGTCGGGCCGCCCGTCGAGCGAGTCCGGCCACGGCGGCTCGAACGTCGGCACCAGCGGTTCCCGGAACGGCACGTTGACCTGCACCGGCCGGCCGTGTTCCGCCTCGGCGACCGCGCGGCACACCAGCGCCCGCCACACCCGGCCCTGCCCGTCGAGCCGCTGGGCGACCGGGAAGGCGACGGTCGCGGCGGCCGGGCCGTACAGGTCGCGCTGGTCGACGGTCTGGTTGGCGCCGATGCCCAGCAGCTCCGGCGGGCGGTCGGCGGTCAGCGCCAGGAACCCGACGCCGGCGTGCGCGGCCTCCAGCACGGCCGGGTGCAGGTTGGCCGCGGCGGTCCCGGACGTGCAGGCCACGGCCGCGGGGCGGCCGGAGCCCCGGGTCAGGCCCAGCGCCAGGTAGCCGGCGGAGCGCTCGTCGATCCGCACGTGCAGGGTCAGCCGGCCGGTCTCGGCGGCCTCGAACAGTGCCATCGACAGTGGCGCGTTGCGCGACCCCGGGCACAGCACGACCTGGGTCACGCCGCAGCGCACCAGCTCGTCGACGATCACCCAGGCCTGCGCGGTCGCCGGATTCATCCCCACCACCACCCCTGCATGACCCGCGCCCGCATCGAGGCCACCACCAGCTCCCGGCCGAAGTCGTTCACACCCACCGGGCGACCGTCGTCGTCGGCCGCGTCGGCCCCGTCGGCCAGCGCGCCGAGGATCCGCAGGTCCGCCAGCGTCTCGGCGCGCAGCGCCGGCACCTCGTCCGCCAGATCGCCAACCGGGTCGCTGTCGGGGTCGCTGTCGGGGTCGCTGACGCGTTCCCAGCCGTACTCGGCGAGCACCACGGTGATCCGCCGGTCCAGCGCGGCGCGGTCGACCCTGGCCTCCAGCAGCATCATGGTGAACACGGTCTCCAGCACGTGCTGGCGGTGGGTGGGGTCGGCCATGCCGATCAGCCGGCTGATCAACGCCCCGAACAGCGCCAGCTCGTCGATCAGGGCGTCCTCACCGAGGTAGGTCAGCCGCAGCCGGCCGCCGTCGGGCTCCAGCAGCTCGCAGCGTTCGGCCAGGTCACGCAGCCGCATGACCGGCGGCCAGCCGGCCTCGCTGCGCCCGCCGCCGGCCGAGGCCAGCTCGTCGGGCAGCGCCTCGACCAGCCGCGCGACCAACTCGGTCGGCAGGTAGCCGGCGCGGGTCAGCCGGGCGCCCGGCCCGCCGCACGCCTCCAGCAGCAGCCGCAGCGGGGCCAGCGTGTCCAGCCGCAGGTCCCGCCGGGGCGGCGCGGCGATGTCCGGTTCGGTGCGGACCAGCAGCTCACGCAGCGCCGAGCTGGGGGTCTGGCGCGACCAGTAACGCATCCGCTCGGTGGTCATGGCCTGCGCGACCGTGCGCCGGCCCTCGTCGGCGAGCGTGCTGTTGAGCAGGTCAACGGCCAGCACCAGGCGCATCGCGTCGGTGGCCGGGGTGGCCAGCGGGATCTGCCCGTCCTCGATCGCCGACTCCAGGGCGCGGGCGATCGCGTCGAACGCGGCCGCCTCGTACGGGCCCGGCTCGGACAGCCAGGCGATGTCGAGGTCCTCGGGGGGCAGCACGCCCGAGTCGTCCATCGCGTTGATCGCCAGCTCGGCGCAGCGGTCCAGGTCGTCGGCGGCGGCCAGCACCCGCTCGGTCCAGCGCCCCCGGCAGATCTCGGCGTAGCGGGGCTCGCCGGTCAGCTCGAAGAACGCGCCGAACGCCTCCACCACCGGGCGCCAGTCGACCGGGTCACCGGCGCGGACCAGCCGGGGCAGGATCAGCCACAGGTAGCGCTGCACGTCGAACTGTGAGGCGCGGTACCTGGCGTCGCCGCCGGACAACCCTCGCCAGGCCTCGCTGACCCGGCGACCGGACGCGAGGTCCCGGTCGCACAGCAGGTCGAGCGCGGAGTCGACGTCGTGCACCAGATCAGCTTGACACGCCGGCCCGCCGTACCGCGATTCACCGGGCGCTACCTCAAGCGATTCGCTGCCCATATGCTTCGCCGCGTGGCGACCCAACCCGTGTCCGAGCTGTTCGATCACTCCGCGTGGCGGCAGGTCGACGGCTTCGACTTCACCGACATCACCTACCACCGCGCGGTGGACACCGGGGCGGTGCGGATCGCGTTCGACCGGCCGGAGGTCCGCAACGCGTTCCGCCCGCACACCGTCGACGAGCTGTACCGCGCGCTGGACCACGCGCGGATGAGCCCCGACGTCGGCTGTGTGCTGCTCACCGGCAACGGACCGTCACCACGTGACGGCGGCTGGGCGTTCTGCTCGGGCGGCGACCAGCGGATCCGGGGGCGAACCGGGTACCAGTACGCGGCCGGCGAGACCGCCGAGACGGTCGACCCGGCGCGCGCGGGCCGGCTGCACATCCTGGAGTGCCAGCGGCTGATCCGGTTCATGCCCAAGGTGGTGATCGCGGTGGTGCCCGGCTGGGCGGCCGGCGGCGGCCACAGCCTGCACGTGGTGTGCGACCTGACGCTGGCCAGCGAGGAGCACGCCCGGTTCAAGCAGACCGACGCCGACGTCGGCAGCTTCGACGCCGGCTACGGCTCGGCGTACCTGGCGCGGCAGATGGGCCAGAAGTTCGCCCGCGAGGTGTTCTTCCTCGGCCGGACGTACTCGGCGGCCGACATGCACCGGATGGGCGCGGTGAACGAGGTCGTCCCGCACGCCGAGTTGGAGGCGACCGCGCTGGAGTGGGCGCGGGAGATCAACGGCAAGTCGCCCACGGCCCAGCGCATGCTCAAGTACGCGTTCAACCTGATCGACGACGGCCTGGTCGGCCAGCAGATCTTCGCCGGCGAGACGACCCGGCTGGCGTACATGACCGACGAGGCCGTCGAGGGGCGCGACGCGTTCCTCGACAAGCGCGACCCGGACTGGACGCCGTACCCGTACCACTACTGACCCGAAGGGGTTCGCCATGGGCATCACGATCGCCGTGCTGGTGTCGCTGCTGGTCGGGCTGGTGTTCGGCTTCAGCCTGGGCCGGCGGCAGGGCGTGACGGCGGCCAGGCGGGAGTTCCTGCGGGCCCGTGACCGGGGCGAGGACCTGACCGACTACTTCTGAGCCGCGGCCGGCCACAATGGGCGACGTGCGTGTGATCCCGGTGGACGGCCCAGACTCGGTGACCGACCTGGCCACGGCGCTGCGCGCGGCGCTGACCGGCGGCCCGGCGGTCCTGCCGGTGTCGGCCACCGACCCCCGGCGGGCGGCCCTGGTCGCCCACCTGGCCCCCGACCACCCGGTCGAACCCGACACGGCGTTGATCATCGCCACCTCCGGCTCGACCGGTGAGCCCAAGGGCGTGCTGCTGTCGGCCAGCGCGCTGGTGGCCTCGGCCACCGCGACCCACACGCGCCTGGGCGGGCCCGGCCGCTGGCTGCTGACCCTGCCGGCCCACCACGTCGCCGGCGCACAGGTGATCGTCCGTTCCCTGCTGGCGGGCCACGACCCGGTCGTGCGCGAGGGATCGTTCGCCACGGCCGCCGCGCGGCTGTTCGAGAACCCGGGCCCGTACTACACGTCGCTGGTCCCGACCCAACTGCTCCGCCTGCTCGACGAGCCGACCCTGCTGGGCTTCGACGCGGTCCTGGTCGGCGGCGCGGCCGCGTCACCCGCGCTGGTCGCCAGGGCACGCGCCGCCGGCATCCGCGTCGTGACGACCTACGGCATGTCCGAGACGGCCGGCGGCTGCGTGTACGACGGCCGCCCGCTCGACGGCGTGTCCGTGCGGGTGGTCGGCGGCGAGATCCGGATCGCCGGACCGACCCTGGCCAACGGCTACCGGCGCGGGGCCCGGTTCGGCCCCTGGTTCCGCACCGGCGACCTGGGGACCGTGCACCCCGACGGCACCCTGACCGTCCACGGCCGCGCCGACACGGTGATCAACACCGGCGGCGTGAAGATCGCCCCGGCGGCCGTCGAGAACGCGCTCACCGCACGGGAGGACGTGGCCGAGGTGTGCGTGGTGGCCGTGCCGGACGAGGAATGGGGCGACCTGGTGGCGGCGGCGGTCGTCCCGGCCGACCCAGGACACCCGCCCCGCGTGGAGGCCCTGCAGGAGACCGTGCGGACGGTGCTGGGCGGGCAGGCCGTGCCCCGGCTGGTCCGGTTCGTCCCGGACCTGCCCCTGCGCGGACCGGGCAAGATCGACCACTCAGCGGTCCGCACCTTGCTCACCGGCTGACCAGCCCGCGACCAGACGCGTGGCGTCGATCCAGTCGTCGACGTCCCACCGGAGATCCAGCGGCACCACCGCACTCCACCGGGCACACGCCTTCTCCGCCGACTCGTGGGTGGAGATGGACCCCTGCCCACCCGGCCCGCCGACGTGAACGACCGTCTTCCGGCACTCTTCACCATCACGATCACCGACGATCTCCATTCCCCAGGCGAAAACGACCCCGGGGTCATCGACGGTGACGAGACTGAACAACGAGGCATGCATGTGTGATTCGACTTTCTGGTTCGAGGATCGTCAGTTGCCAGCGACGTAGATGGCGCTTCGCCCGCCGGTCCACGGGGTGTGCGGTTCCCGCCGGTGGCCGCACGGCCCGCCCTGAGGGGCGGGCACGCCGCCGGCTTCGAGCGCCCGGTCCCGCAGGACGTGTCCCAGGTCGATCAGTCGGGCTCCCAACGCCTGCCCAGCGGCCGGCGACGGTGGCTCCCACCACCCGCGTCCGCGTCCAGGACCCGCAGGACGAACGTGGCGATGCGCTTGTTCACCGACGACAGATCGCTGATCAGCGTCAGGGTGTCGTGCCACGCACCGTTCTGCTCTGCCATGGCGTGAGTATCGGCCGGTCCGGCACCGGCGGAGGGCACAGTTTGTGCCCCCACTCCGTCGGGCTACGCGGCGATGCCCACTCGGTGGCAGAGGTCGAGGACGTCGTTGCGGAAGCCGGCCGGGGGGTGGGCGCTGAGGTCGATGAGCATGTCCCGGGCGAAGCCGTTGTAGCGGATCGTTTCGGGAGCCACGCGCTCTGCCTTGTACAGCAGGGCCCAGACGGCCGCGCGTTCGTCGCGCTGGTGGTGGGCTCGGGCCACTTCGATCAGGTGTCGGCTGCGGCGTGGGACGGAGGCGATCTGGTCGGCGTCCACGGAATCGGCCGCTCGCAGTGCCTCGCCGGCACGGCGCAGTTCCACACCGACCGTGGTGGCGTGGGCGGCCATCACCGGGACCGAGAAGCTGGACTGCACGTGCCGGTAGCCGGGGCCCAGTTGGCGGGCGATCGTGTCCGCGCGTTCCAGGTGGGCCCAGGCCCGGCCTGGGCGACCGCGCCGCGCGTGCACGTACGCCAGCTCCGCCTCGAGCGCGCCGACCATTCCGCGCCAGTCGTCCGGGGCTGTGTCGAGGTGGGGTTCCAGCTGGCGGGCGGCGTCGGTGGCGAGAGTCACGGCCTCGTCCCAACGGTCGGCGTCGCGCAGTGCCTGCACCATGGCCCACGCGCCGCCGGCGACCACGTACGGATCGTCGGCCTCGCGGCCCTCGGTGAGCGCCCGGTCCGCGACCAGCCACACCAGCTCCTGGGCCGGTTGGTAGGCGACATAGAAGTCCGCCAGCTGGTACACGCCGGCGAGGGTTCGGCGGGCCGTCCGCCGATCCTGCGCCGGCGCGGTGCGCGCGGCGTGCTGGGCGTCGCGGATCAGGTCGGGCAGCAGTGCGCCGAGTTGGGTCCGGTGGTCCGGGCTGGCGTGCCGCACCCGCCACGCCTGGTCCAGACGCAACGCCAGGTGGGCGATCCTCGGCGGTCGACCCGCCGGCGTCACCTGGTAGTCGGTGAGCGCGGACTGGACGGCCGTCAGTGCGCTGTGTCGCTCGCCGGCGAACACCCGCACCGGGACCGCTTCGCCGGCGCCGGTCAGCTCCGCGAGATCCGCGAGTTCGAGAACCTGCGCTATCCGCAGCAGCACCGACAGTTTCGGTGTCCGCAGGCGGCCGTTCTCCACGGACTTCACCCAGGACACCGACTTGCCGACCCGCCCGGCGAGCACCGGCCGGGACATGCCCAGGTTCTCGCGGTACCACTGGATTCGCCCGCCCGTGGGCAGCTCGGGATCCGGCGTGGCCATGGTCACAAGGTTACCCGCGCCCGGTATGGGGCGGGCGGGACGAACATTCCGGCACGCCGGCCCACGCCATGGGTGTCGCGTCGCGGGTTGCGTAGGTTCGTCGGACAGGTGTGGCGGGGACTGCCGTCACGCGGTCCGAACGGAGGGTCGGTGTCCATCGAAGCCGAGTTGACCGCCCTGCTCGCCCACCCGGAGCAGGTGCGTGCCGCCCTCGCGGGCCGTGCCGTCGGCGAAGCGAGCGTGTACGCCGACGCCTACTACGACCGCCCCGACCTGTCGATGGTCGCGAGAGGCTACGAGCTGCGCCTGCGCACGATCACCACCAGCTCCGGTGATCGTGTTGTCCTGACGTACAAGGAGCCCGCGGTCGACGAGTTCGGGTCGAAACCGGAGCACGAGACCGAGGTGGCCGAACGCGCCGTCCCGCACACGATGTTCCTCGGCCTCGGGCTGGTCGAGCACATCTCCTACCGCAAGCACTGCGACAACTTCCGCTTCACCGCCCACGGGCACGACCTGCTGGCCAGCGTCGTGCGGATCCCGGAACTCGCCGGCCGCACCTTCCTCGAACTCGAGACGATCACCGAGCCCGACGACCTGTCCGACGCGCTGACCGCCCTGCGGGCCGTGCTCGGCGAACTGGGTGTCACCGACCAGGAACTCATCACCGACAGCTACACCGACCTCGTGGCGGCCAGCCGCGCCGAACCCGACCGCCGTTGAGCTCGCGCTCGGGGAGGCGCGCGTGGCCACGGTCACAGGGTCACCCGCGCCCGGCGCCGGGTCGGGCGGGGACGAGGATGGGGTGATGGCCACGAAATGGGTCGAAGGCGCACGGGTTCGCACCCTGCCCAACTCGGTCGCGCCGGTGATCGTGGGGGCCGCGGCCGCCAGTGTCGTCGACCGGTTCAGCTGGTGGGCGACGGCACTCGCGCTGGTGGTGTCGGTGGCGTTACAGGTCGGGGTGAACTACGCCAACGACTACTCCGACGGCATCCGGGGCACCGACAGCGAGCGGGTCGGGCCGGTGCGGTTGGTGGGGTCGGGGTTGGCCACGCCGAAGGCGGTGCGGCTGGCGGCGTTCGGGTGTTTCGGGGTGGCGTGTCTGGCGGGGCTGGTGCTGGTGGCGCTGACCGGGTTGTGGTGGATGGTCGCCATCGGTGCGGTGAGTGTCGCGGCCGCCTGGTTCTACACGGGCGGGTCGCGGCCCTACGGGTACTCGGGGTGGGGTGAGGCCGCGGTCTTCGTCTTCTTCGGGCTGGTCGCCGTGTTGGGGACCGAGTACGTGCAGGCCGAGCGGATCACGTGGCTGGGGGCCGGCGGGGCCGTGGCGTTGGGGGCGTTCTCGGCGGCGGTGCTGGTGGCGAACAACCTGCGGGACGTGCCGACCGACCGCACCAGCGGCAAACGCACGCTCGCCGTTCGGCTCGGGGAGCGGCGCACGCGCACGCTCTACGTGGTGCTGGTCGGTGTCCCGTTCGTGGTGACCGTCGTGGCGGCGCTGGGGACGCCGTGGATGCTGCTCGCGCTCGCCGCCGGGGCGCTGGTGGTGCCGTCGGTGAGGACGGTCACCGGGGGGCGGGAAGGACTCGCGTTGATCCCGGTCCTGCGCGACACCGGCCTGGCGATGCTGGCCTGGGCGCTGCTGGCCAGCGTCGCGATGGCGCTCAGCTGAGTGACCAGGTGCCCGACGTGAGGAACTCGGTCACGGCCGACGAGTGGTAGGTCAGGTCCAGCGCGTTGGAGTTGAGCCACGACTGGTCGTAGTAGGTGTTGGTGTACCGGTCGCCCGCGTCGCAGAGCAGGGTCACGACGCTGCCCGGCTTCCCCGCCGCCCGCAGCTCGGCGACCAGCTGGAACGCGCCCCACAGGTTCGTGCCGGTGGAACCGCCGACACGCCGGCCGAGGAGAGGTTCGACGGCGTGGATCGCGGCCAGGGACGCCGCGTCCGGGACCTTGATCATCCGGTCGATGACCTGGCCGATGAACGACGGCTCCACCCTCGGGCGCCCGATGCCCTCGATGCGCGACCCGCGTCCCGCCGTCAGGGCCGGGTCCGAGTCGCGCCAGGCGTCGAAGAACACCGAGTGTTCCGGGTCGACCACGGCCAGCCGGGTGCGCAGCTGGCGGTAGCGGATGTAGCGGCCGACCGTGGCACTGGTGCCGCCGGTGCCGGCGCCGACGACGACCCACTCCGGCTCGGGGTGGGGCTCCAGCGCCATCTGGTCGAAGATCGACTCGGCGATGTTGTTGTTCCCCCGCCAGTCGGTGGCCCGCTCGGCGTGGGTGAACTGGTCCATGAAGTGCCCGCCCAGCTCGCCGGCCAGCCGGTGGGACTCGGCGTACAGCGCGCCCGGCTCGTCGATGAAGTGGCACCGGCCGCCCTGGCGCTCGATCAGCTCGACCTTCTCCGCGCTGGTCGTGCGGGGCATCACGGCGATGAACGGCAGCCCCAGCATCCGGGCGAAGTACGCCTCAGACACCGCCGTCGACCCCGACGACGCCTCGATCACCGGGGTGCCCTCGACGATCCAGCCGTTGCACAGCGCGTACAGGAACAGCGACCGCGCCAGCCGGTGCTTGAGCGAGCCCGTCGGATGGGTCGACTCGTCCTTGAGGTAGAGCTGCACGTCCCACTCCACCGGCAGCGGGAACGGGATCAGGTGCGTGTCGGCGCTGCGGTTGGCGTCCGCCTCGATCAGGCGCACCGCCTCACAGACCCAGGTCCTCGTCTTCTCGCTGCACCGGTCGATGGCCGACACCGCTAGTCCTCCTCCTGTTCCTCGCCGCGCAGCTGCGCGCGCAGGCGGTCACGTTCGGCGTCCCGGGAGGCGCCGCGTTCGGCCAGGCCGCTGGTGACCCGGCGGTTGAGGCCACGGAAGACCAGCAGGCCCAGCGGGAAACCGACGATCACCGCGACCGCCAGCGACACCAGCAGCGGCACGTTGAACAGCACCAGCACCACGGTCACCACGGCGACCAGGGCCAGCCTGGCCAGCGTGTACAGGGCCAGGTCGCGGCCCAGGGCCGGCCTACTCGTCACGGGTATCGACCTCCGAGGTGTTCGGCCGGCCCTCGAACCTCGTCGAGAGCACCAGGGTGGTGCGGGTGCGGGCGATGCCGGCGATGCGCCGCAGCCGGCCCAGGGTCTGCTCCAGCTCGTCGACCGTCGCCACCCGGACCTTCACCACGAACGACTCCTCGCCGGCGACCCGGTAGCACGACTCCACCTCGGTCAGCAGCGCGAGCGACGCGGCCACGTCCTCGTCGTCGGCGGTGTCGGTCGAGTGGATGCCGATCAACGCGGTGACGCCGAGGCCGACCGACGACGGGTCGACCATGGCGTGGTAGCCGGTGATCACACCGGTCGACTCCAGCTTGCCGACCCGCTCGTGCACGGCCGAGGCCGACAGGCCGACCTGGCGCCCGAGCTCGGCGTAGGTGGCGCGGCCGTTCTCGCGCAGCGCGGCGATGATCCGCCGGTCGAGGGTGTCCACGTCCTGGGACTCTAGCGGCAGGGCTTGACGCCCGAACCAGCCGATTTGTCCCTTACTACCTCTTTACCATCAGACAACCGTTCGAGTACCCGACGGGCGAGATGCCACGATTGGCGTGTCCGATTCCCTGCATCCCGAGGAGGACACGTGACAACAGCACACGTCGGTGAGCGCCTGCTGACTCCGGGCGAGGTCGCCGCGCTGTTCCGGGTCGACCCGAAAACGGTCACCCGCTGGGCGACAGCCGGCCGCATCGGCTCGATCCGGACCCCGGGCGGCCACCGTCGCTTCCGCGAGTCCGAGGTGAAGACCCTGCTCGCGGAGCTGACCACGGAGGCGACCAAGCCCAACGGGTCGGCGTGACACATCGAGCACCCCCCGAGCCCCCGGAAACGGAACAAACGGGCTAATCTCGTTGGCAAGACCTTCGGGAGGTGGCACGATGCCGTACCTGCTCGCCGCGATCGGCGCCATCTGCATCGCCGTGCTGTTGTGGCGGGCGTTCGTGTCGAACGCCACCGAGACCAACCGCCCTGAACAGGGCGAACGCCGTCCCCTGCGCCCCACCCGTCCGAGCCGGCCGGCGCCCCTCGCACCGGACGACGACCCGGAGTTCCTCCGGTCGCTCAGCGAGCGGAAGCCGCCGGCCGACCCTGACGGCAAGCAGCAGCCCCCCGCCTGACGCCCGCGCGGGCGTCAGCGCATGTAGTAGAACTCGCTGGGGAACCCGTCGGCCACGGTCGCGGCCAGGTCCAGCAGCGCGAGCCTGGTCGGCGCGCCCAGCCGGTCGAGCTCGATCTCCGCACCCTCCTCCAGGTGCGGGTCGAACGGGATCCGGCACACCGCGCGGCAGCGTGAACCGAAGTGCTGGCCCAGCTTGTCCAGGTCCACCGACCCGGCCCTCGGCCGCACCGAGTTGATCACGGCGACCGAGCGGGAGACCAGGTCGCGGTAGCCGTGCACGTCCAGCCAGTCCAGCGTCGCCGACGCGCTGCGGGCGCCGTCGACCGAACCGGAGGACACGATGACCAGCGCGTCGGCGATGTCCAGGACACCCTTCATCGCCGAGTGCATCAGGCCGGTGCCGCAGTCGGTGAGCACGATGTTGTAGAAGTGCTCCAGCAGCGCGACCGTGCGCCGGTAGTCGTCCTCGCTGAACGCCTCGGAGACCGCCGGGTCCTGCTCGCTGGCCAGCACCTCCAGGCGGCTGGGGCCCTGCGAGGTGTAGGCGCGGATGTCGCTGTAGCGGTGGATCCGGTCGGCGTCGCGCAGCAGGTGACGCACGGTGGCCGTGGTCTCCAGCGGGATCTTCTGGCTCAACGTGCCCCGGTCGGGGTTGGCGTCCACGGCGATCACCCGGTCGCCACGCAGCGACGCGAACGTCGAACCGAGCGTGGTCGTGGTGGTGGTCTTGCCGACGCCGCCCTTGAGACTGAGCATCGCGATCTTGTAGCAGCCGCGCAGCGGCTGGTTGACCCGCGCTATCAACTCGCGCCGGTGCACGTCCGACGGGCTCTCGCCGACGTTGACCAGATGACCGGTCGCCACGTAGACGGCCTTGCGCCAGCCGGACTGCGGGCGCCGCTTGGCCTGCTTGATGAGCTTGGCCGAGGACAGCTCGTCGGCCCGCCGGGGCGGCTGCTGTTGCTGCTGGGCCTGGGCCGGGTAGCCGGGCGGGAAGCCGCCCTGGGGGTAGCCGCCGGGCGGCGTGGCGTGCGGGCCGGAGGTGTTCGGGTTGGCGTACTGCTGGGGTCCGGACGGCGTCGCCTCGACGTACTGGTGCGGACCCGACGTGTTCGGGTTGGCGTACTGCTGGGGCCCCGACGGGGTCGCCTCGACGTACTGGTGCGGACCCGAGGTGTTGGGGTTGGCGTACTGCTGGTCGACGGGCGGGTGCGGGCCGGAGGTCCCTGCCGTCCCGGAGGTCACCGCCCCTTCGGCGGGCGGCTGCTGCGGGTACGGGTCGACGACCGGGTGGTTGCTCACCGTGGCCGGGTCGACGTACTGGTGCGGGCCGGACGCGTTCGGTTCGGTGTAGTGCGGCTGGGGGTGCGCCCCCGGCGGCACCGCCTCGGTCGACACCAGGGACTGGGGGCCGAAGTCCTCGGCCGCGTCAGCGTCGGTCTGTGGCCGCTGCTGGCCGGAGGGCAGCCAGGAGAAATCCTGGCCGGCTCCAGCCGTGTCCGGCTCGTGCTCGCGCCCACTCACCGCTGGGTTCCTCCCTGAAAACTGCCCCCGGGACCGCTCCGAGGCCGACGGTAGTCGCAGCATCGGGCGAACGTCGACACGGGTCCTGCCGGTCTTCGCACCAGCAACCGTGACAGTTCAGGCGGCACCCGGACAGGGGTTTCAGTGAGGTCCGGGCCGAATCGTCACCCGGCGAACAGGTCCCCGCCCGGGTTGATCATCGTCAGGGCGGGCTGCTCGTTGGCGCCGAGGAGCCCGGTCACCGGGGCGAGCACGCCGCCCACGGTGTCGCCGACGCCGCCGACCACACCGCCGACGGTGTCGGTCACGCCCTCGACCAGGCCGGGACGGGACTGCTCGGCGGGCGCCGGGGGCTGGGCGGGCGCGGGTTGCGGCGCGGGGGCCGGCGCCGGAGCGGGGGCCGGCGCGGGGGTGGGCACGGCGGCGTCGGCCGAGCCGCTGGCGGAACCGCCGACGGGCGGGGCCGGGCGGTGGTCACCGGCCGGGGCCACGGTCACCGGGGCTTTCGGGACCGATCTCGCCTGGTCCTTGTCGGCGTTGTGGTTGGCGTCCTTGCCGGGCGGTGGGGCGACGGCCGGGCCGCCGATGTCGCCGCCGCCGTTGCCGGTGCTGTTGCCCGGCGCGGCCGGGGCGTGTTCAGGGGCGGAGCCGGTGGCCAGCGGGGCGGCGCCGTCGTTGAGGCCGAGGGCGCCGGCGGCGAAGGTGCCGGCGACGATCAGGGCGCCGGCGGCGACACCGAAGCTCCAGCGGCGGGCGTTGCCACGGTCGTCGGAGTCCTCGGGATCGTCGTAGGTCTTGCGCAGTCCCAGCGGATGGTCGCGACGTAACTGCCGCTCAGCTGGTACTCGTTCGTGACCGCCGTAGGTAGCCGCGTAGCTCACTTGCACCCTCCTGGCCCTGATATCTCACCCGTACGGGTGAGCGGACGAACCCCGGTGGCGGAGAGTACTGATCTCTTGGCTGGTTGTCCACCAAGCCTGGTCAGCCACCCGCGTACGAGTGCAGGCCCGCGACAACCAGATTGATGAAGAAAAGATTGAAGATCATGGTCGCCATCCCGGCGATGTTGATCATCGCGGCCGGCTTCCCGCGCCACCCGGCGACCGCCCGCGCGTGCAGGTACGCGGCGTAGACGATCCAGGCGACGAACGAAACCGTCTCCTTCGGGTCCCAGTCCCAGAACCGGCCCCACGCCGACTCCGCCCAGATCGCACCGAAGATCACGCCCGCCGTGAAGATCGGGAAGGCCAACACCGTCGTGCGGTAGGCCACCCGGTCCAGCACGTCGGCCGAAGGCAGCCTGTCGGCCACCCGCAGCCGGCTGTTCTTCACCAGGTACAGCACCGACACCACGCCCGGCACCAGCACCATCCCGCTGCCCAACGCGATCGAGAACACGTGGATGACCAGCCAGTAGGACTGCAACGCCGGCTGCACCGGGGCCGCGTCGCTGTAGAGCACCACGCCGCCGAGGAACATCAGCGCGATCACCGGCAGCAGCACCCACACCGACAGGTGCTGGATCGGGAACCTGCGCAACACCACCAGCCAGGTGATCACCGCCACCAGGCACAGCGTCGCGCCGAACTCGTACATGTTGCCCCACGGCACCCGCTCGGTCGCCACCCCGCGCATCACCAGCGCGACCAGGTGCAGCGTGGCCCCGAGCACCGTCAGCGCGACCGACATCCGGCCCAACCGGCGGGCACGCTCGCCCGGCTCCGGCCCGTCGGTCCTGACGTCGGTGTCGTCGGTGACCGGGACGTCCTCGGTCAGGACCGGCCCACCGGCCCCGACCAGCTCCCGCTCGCGCGCCCGGCGTACCGCCTTGGGCACCCGGCGGCCGAAGGCCTGGTCGATCAGGGAGAACAACATCGCGAGCACGTACACACCCACGGCCGCGCCGTAGCACCAGTCGCTGTAGGTGGAGAGCGTCTCGTTCACCGGCATCAGGTCAGACTTCCCTTCCCGCGGTGACGTCCTGCTGGGGGGCGTCCTCAGGTTCGCGCTCCGGCAGCAGGTCGTCGGCGATCCTGCCGAACTCCTCGCCGTACCCGGCCTGGTCGGTGCGGGCGAGACCACCGAGCAGGACCACCGTACGGCGATCACCGTCATCCCCGGCTCCCGGGGTGGCCCGCACCCACACCCGCCGGCGCTTGATCAGCAACGAGGTGCTCAGGCCCAACGTCATGAACACCGAGAACACCAGCACCCAGGTCTGCGCCGGGTCGTGCGAGACCTGCAGGTACGCGAAACGCTCGACGCCGTCGAAGGACACCACCGTGCCGTCGTCGAGCCGGACGTCCTCCCCCGGCCGCAGGTTCGCCCGCGCCACCCGCTCCAGCCGGCCACTGTCGACCATCGACTGGTCGATCTCGAAGATCGACTGGCCGCGCCCGGCGTTCGTGCCGAGATCCCCGCGCATCACGTCGATCGCGACCGCCGGGTCCCGCAGGTCGGGGAACGACGAGGCGAGCAGCTTGCCCTGCAACGTCGCGGTCGGCGCGAACAGGCCGGTCACCGCGATCTGCTGCTCACGCCGCTGCGCCGGGTCGGTCACGCCCGGCGGGTCGAACTTCGTCGCGCCCTCCGAGAGCAGGGTGATCTGGTCGGCCGGGCGCCACTGGGTCGTCAGGGTGCGCTGCTGCCCGTCGGGGAAGGTGACGGTGAACGTCGGCGCATAACCGTTGCCGAGCAGGTAGATCCGGTCCCCGGCGATCCGCAGCGGGTCGTTGACCTCCAGCGGGTAGGGCCGCCAGGTGTTGGTCGCCAGGTCCTCGCCGACCTGGTACTCGATGTCGGCGCGGAAGAAGTCGGCCTGGCCCGTCGGCAGGTAGTGGGCGTTGAAGTCGTTGACCCGCACGCAGAACTCGTTGAGCTCGGTGCCGTCCACGCGCAGCCCGGGGCTGAACGAGTCGTAGGCGAACGTGCCGGAGTTGCAGAACTCCGACCCGTCGGCCATCACCACGACCTGGCCCTCGTAGTTGAACATCTTGCCGATGGCCAGCGCGATGATCAGCCCGAGCATCGCGAAGTGGAACACCAGGTTGCCGGTCTCGCGCAGGTAGCCGCGCTCGGCGGAGATGCTGCGGGCGCCGTCGGCCTCCTCGCGCTCCTCGATCCGCCAGCCGCGCAACCGCTCGCGGGCCGCGCGCATCACCTCGTCGACGTCCCCGTCGGTGGTGCCCTCGCGGTGGTGCGGCAGCCGCGACAGGTTGCGCGGGGTGATGACCGGCCGGGCCCGCAGCGACCGCAGGTACTCGAACGTGCGCGGCGTGAGACAGCCGACCAGCGAGACGAACAGCAGGACGTAGATCGCCGAGAACCAGACGCTGGCGTACACGTCGAAGAACCCGAGGCTGTTCAGCAGCCGGCCCCACCAGCCGTTGGCCGCGACGAACTCCTCGACCTTGACGGGGTTGAGGTCCACCTGGGGCAGCAGCGCGCCCGGCATCGCCGCCAGCGCCAGCAGGAACAGCAGGAACAGCGCCGTGCGCATGGAGGTGAGGCCACGCCAGGTGTTACGCAGGAACGCGATCACAACGGCAGCTCCGTGGTGGTGACCACGGCGTCGCGCAGCCAGGAGGTCAGGTCGGCCCAGAGCCCGGTGACCAGCAGCACACCGACGACGAACAGCAGCCCACCGCCGACGAGTTGGATGGTGCGGCTGTGGCGGCGCAGCCAGCCGTTGGTGCGGACCGTCCAGCGGGCCCCCAGGGCGATCACCAGGAACGGGACGCCCAGGCCGAGGCAGTAGAACAGGACCAGCGTGAAGCCCCGGGCGGCGGTGCCGCCGGTGCTGCTGGCCATCACCATCACCGCGGAGAGCGTGGGGCCAAGGCACGGGGTCCAGCCCAGGCCGAAGATCGCACCCAGGACCGGCGCGCCGGCCAGGCCGATGCGGGGCGTGTGATGGAGGCGCACGTCGCGTTGCAGGCCCGGGATGAGGCCGACGAAGACCAGGGCCATGGCGATGGTGATCACGCCGCCGATGCGCTGGAGCAGGTCCTCGTTGAGCAGCAGGGCGTCGGCCAGCCAGACGAGGCTGCCGACCGCCACGGTGAACACGACCGTGAAGCCAAGGACGAACAGGCCCACCGCGGTGAGGACGCGCGCCTGCTTCCTCGGCCGTTCCTCCTCCGGCGCGGGGGCACCGGCGCCCACCTTGACCGGGGGGGCGTCGGCGCCGACGAGGGCGGCGAGGTAGGCCAGGTAACCGGGGACCAGCGGGACCACGCAGGGGGAGGCGAAGGAGATCAGGCCGGCCAGCAGGGAGACGGCGGCGGCCAGCAGTAGCGGGCCGTCGAACGCTATTGCTGTGGGGTCCACGGGGTCAGGGTAAGCAGTGGGATTCCTGTGAGTTGTCCAGGGTCTTGTTGCTGTGTCCTGGTTCTCCGGCCTTCGTGCTCAGCGTTCGTCGAGCAGGGCGTCCAGGGTGGGTGTGAGGTCCTGCGCCATCACGGCGCGGAGGAAGACCGCGGCCACCCGGTGCTTGTTGTCCAGGACGATCGTGGACGGGACGATCGAGCGCGGGTAGCCCTTGAGGCCCAGCAGACAACGGCCGGGCGGGTCGTAGATCGACGGGTAGGTCAGGCCGGTGTCGCGCACGAAGTCCTGGGCGGTGGTGCGGTTGGGGTCACGCACGTCGATGCCCAGCACGGTGAGGCCCTCGTCCTTGCGGGACTCGTAGATCTCCTCCAACTCGGGGGCCTCGGCGCGGCACGGGCCGCACCACTGGCCCCAGATGTTGATCACGACGACGTCGCCAACGAAGTCCGAGACGGCGATCTCCTCGCCCTCGTTCATCAGGTCGTCGCCGGAGATCTCCGGGACCTCCTGGCGGTCCTCGACGTCGTAGAGGATCGTGGTCTGGCCGCCCGGGGAGACGAACCGGAACTCCGCGCCCCGGACCACGGCGTCGGTGCCGGTGGTGCAGGCGGTGGCGGTCAGGGCCGCGGCCAGCAGCAGAACCAGTGTTCTCATGCGCCGGTGACCTTCGGGCTCGAAGCGCCGACCGGCTCCCCGTAGGCGATCCGGACCAGCCGTTCGTCGTCGAAGACCAGGCTGGTCAGCGACGCCAGGGAGCATTCGCGGCGGCGGGGGTCGTGCCAGAGGCGCTTGCCGTCCAGGAAGCGCCGCAGCGTCCAGATCGGCAGCTGGTGGGACACGCACACCGCCTCGTGACCCTCGGCCTGCCGGCGCGCCCGGTACACCGCGGCCAGCATCCGGCGGGCGATCACCAGGTACGGCTCGCCCCACGACGGCAGGAACGGGTTGTACAGCTTGGGCCAGTTCCTCGGCTGGCGCAGCGCGCCGTCACCGACCGACACGCGCTTGCCCTCGAACACGTTGTCGGCCTCGATGAGGTTCCCGTCCGTGGCCAGGGTCAGCTGGTGGGAGTCGGCGATCGGGGCGGCGGTCTGCTGGGCCCGGTCCAGCGGCGAGGCCACCACGTGGGTGATGTCGTTGCCCGCCAGGTGTTCGGCGACGATCAGCGCCTGGCGGCGGCCCAACTCCGAGAGGTTGAAGCCGGGCAGGCGGCCGTAGAGGATCCCGGTGGGGTTGTGCACCTCGCCGTGGCGCAGCAGGTGCACGGTCGTCCTGGTGCTCATGCCGCCGCCGCTCTCGCCGCCTCGGGCAGCGCCGAGGCGATGATCCCGAACGCCTCCTCGTCCATCGCGGCGTTGACGAACCACGCCTCGAACGCGCTGGGCGGCGCGTACACGCCCCTGGCCAGCAGCGCGTGGAATAACGCGGGGTAGCGGCCGGTCGCGGTGGCCTTCGCGCCGGCGTAGTCGCGGACCGGTTCGCCGGTGAAGAACACCGACAGCAGGTTGCCGGCGAACTGGACGGTGTGCTCGACACCGGCCTCGGTCAGCGCGGTGTCCAGCAGGGTGCCCAGGCGGGTCGCGTTGGTGTTCAGCGTCGTGTAGACCTCGGGGGTCGCCGCGCGCAGCGACGCCAGGCCGGCGGCCACGGCCACCGGGTTCCCGGACAGCGTGCCCGCCTGGTACACCGGGCCGGCCGGGGCCAGCGCGGCCATCACGTCGGCGCGGCCGCCGAACGCCGCCGCCGGCAGGCCGCCGGACATGACCTTGCCGAAGGTGTACAGGTCGCCGGCGACCGAGTCGATGCCGAACCAGCCGGCGGCCGACACCCGGAAGCCGGTCATCACCTCGTCCATCACCAGCAGCGCGCCGTGCTCGGTGCACAGGTCACGCAGGCCCTCGTTGAAGCCGGGGTCCGGGGCGATCGCACCCATGTTGCCGGCCGCCGCCTCGGTGATCACCGCCGCGATCTCGGCGCCGCGCTCGGCGAACGCCGCCCGCACCGCGTCGAGGTCGTTGTAGGGCAGCACGACCGTGTCGGCGGCCGACGCGCCGGTCACGCCCGGGGTGGTCGGCAGGCCGAGGGTGGCCACGCCGGAACCGGCCTCGGCGAGCAGCGCGTCCACGTGGCCGTGGTAGCAGCCGGCGAACTTGACGATCACCCGCCGGCCGGTGAAACCCCTGGCCAGGCGGATCGCGCTCATCGTGGCCTCGGTGCCCGAGTTGACCAGGCGGACCTGCTCGACCGGGCCGACCCGGCCGATGATCTCCGCCGCCAGGTCGATCTCGCCCTCGGTCGGGGTGCCGAACGACAGGCCGGAGGTCGCCGCCGCGCGCACGGCCTCGACCACCGGCTCGTGGGCGTGGCCGTGGATCATCGGGCCCCAGGAGGCCACCAGGTCGACGTAGCGGGTGCCGTCGGCGTCCCACAGGTACGGGCCCTGGCCCCGGACCATGAACCTGGGCGTGCCGCCGACCGCCTGGAACGCGCGTACCGGGGAGTTCACCCCGCCGGGCGTGACCGCCCGCGCCCGCTCGAACAGCTCCGCCGAACGCCGCGCGGTACCCACCTCAGTCCTCACGTGCCACCTTCGTCGATCGTTTGGCCTGCCTTGGCCGGGTCCGCACGGCCAGCGCCGCCTGACGCACCGCGTCCACCACCAGCAGCGCGCCCAGCGCGCCGAACCCGATCGCCGTGGCGAGCCAGTTGCCGTGGATCCGGTCGGCGACCACCTCACGCCCCTCGGAGGTCACCGTGAGGATCGTGGAGAAACCCCGGGGCCACGCCCAGAACGCGGCGAACACCAGGCCGCCGGCCAACGCCAGTTCGACGACCGCGACGAGCGCGCGCCACGGCCGGTGCAGCGCCGCCGGTTCGGTCGGCGGGGGCGCCACCAGCGGGGCGGCTGCCTGCGGAGCGGTCACGACGGCAACCCTCTCATGTACTCATCGTGGATGGCCGCCGCGCCGGGCGAGGCGGCGCTGGCGGTGCTCGGCGAAGTACCGGGTCGACTCCGGCCGGAACATGTAGATCACCGCCGTGATCATGAACGCGACCTCGGCCAGGTTCCACATCAGCCCCAGCTCGGCGCCGGTGCTGGCCATCGCGGACAGGAAGCTCATCGAGCCGACCACCGCGAAGATCGTGATCAGCATCCGGGCCCAGTTGCGGCCGGCGCGCATCTTCGTCGCGAACAGCAGCCACAGCCCCAGGAACAGCGCGATGCCGAAGCCCATGGCGACCCGGAAGGTACTCAGTGCCTGGGTGACCTCCGCGTCACCGTCGGGCAGGCCGGCGCCGGCGAGCGCCTCGCGGGCCAGGGTGAGCATCTGCTCACGGTCGAGCAGCACGGTCACCACGGTGGCCAGCGCGCCGACCACCGCCCCGGCCAGGCTCGCCTGGAACGCGGTGTCCACGGCCTTGGGCCGGGGGATCTCGCCGCTGCCGCCGTCCTGGACGGGCGGCATCGGCTCCCAGTTCCGGCCATCGTCGTGGGGGGTCGACACCCCTCCATTGAACATGACGCCGCCACGCTCAGTTCGGGTCGGGTTCGACCAGCCGGCGCAGCGCCTCCCGCAGGGTGTCGTCGTCGCGGGCCCAGGCCAGCACGACCGAGCCGCCGGACAGCCGCAGCGGCACGGCGTTGGTCTTGCGCGGCACGGTCCAGCCGCCGCCCAGGACCTTCGCCCCCACCGGCACGCCCACCTCGCTGACCTGGGCGATCGTGTCCACCGGGATCACTTCGCGACCCTGGGTGAGGGTGGCGGTGGTCAGCCGCACCAGGTAGACCTTGCGCCTGGCCTGCACCCACACCAGCGCGCCGCCGCCCAGCGCGACGGCCACCACCAGCCACTGCGACCAGTGCACCGGGCCACCGGTCACCAGTTCGACCACCGCGCCGATCACCGCGAACAGCGGCCCCCACAGCGCCGGCCACCAGGTCGAGCCGTCCTCGGCGAACAGCACCGGTTCGTCGGACGCCGGCTGGGTCACTTCACCGGCTGCCGTGGCGGGTAGAAGTCCCTGGCCCCCGGCAGGTACAGCAGCGCGCAGCCGATGGCCGCGAGCAGGCCGGCGAGCTGGCCGAACAGCGTCGGCACCGCCAGGTAGTGGAAGACCACGACGATCACCGTCGCGATGGTGACCAGCATCCGCGCCTTGCGCTGGCCCTCGCGGGCCTTGTAGGCGAACAGGCCCTGGAACGCGCCGAACACCACGTTGATGACGATCAGCGTCCACAGCGCGTTGGACACCACCCGCTCGGCCTCCTCGCGGGTGATCTTCTCCGCGCCCTCCAGGGTGAGCTGGTTGTTCACCAGCGTGTCCTTGTTGAGCATCAGGTAGATCGCCCCGACGACACCGACCACGACGGCCAGCGCGATCACGTAGAAGCCCCAGTTGACCACCGCCGGTGGCGGCTTGTCGCCGGCGGCCGCGGCCGCCTCCCGCGCGGTCGGCATGACCGGACGCGGCTTGTTCCTCACGGGCGGCTTCGCCGGCTGCTGCGCCGACCGCGCGGCCGGCTTCTTCGCCGGTTCGGCCGTGGTGTCCCGGTCGGCCGCGTCGTCCGCGTCCGAGTTGTCTGGCTTGGTCACGGCCGGGAGGTTACCCGCGACCGTGGGTCTCAGCGGAGCCAGCCCGCGGCTTCGACCGCCCAGTAGGTCAGCACGACGTCCGCGCCGGCCCGGCGGAACGCCGTCAGCGTCTCCAGCACGGCCGCCCGCCGGTCCAGCCAGCCGGCGGCCACGGCGGCCTCGACCATGCCGTACTCGCCGGAGATCTGGTAGGCCGCGACCGGCACGTCGCTGATCTCCGACACCGCGCGCAGCACGTCCAGGTAGAGCATGCCGGGCTTGACCATCACCAGGTCGGCGCCCTCGTCGAGGTCCAGCCGCACCTCGCGCAGCGCCTCCCGGACGTTGCCGGGGTCCTGCTGGTAGGTCTTGCGGTCCCCGACCAGCTGCGACTCGACGGCGTCGCGGAACGGGCCGTAGAACGCCGAGTTGTACTTCGCCGAGTAGGCCAGCACGCCGACGTCGCCTCGCCCGGCGCGGTCCAGCGCCTCGCGGATCGCGCCGACCTGGCCGTCCATCATCCCGCTTGGCCCCAGCAGGTGCGCGCCGGCCTCGGCCTGGGCCAGGGCCATGTCCCCGTAGATCCGCAGCGTGGCGTCGTTGTCGACGTTGCCGTCGGCGTCGAGCACCCCGCAGTGGCCGTGGTCGGTGAACTCGTCGAGACACAGGTCCGACATCAGCACCGTGTCGTCGCCGAGTTCGGCGCGCAGGTCGCGCAGGGCGACGTTGAGCACGCCGTCGGGGTCCAGCCCGCCGGAGCCGGTCGCGTCGCGCCGCTGCGGCACGCCGAACAGCATCAGCCCGCCGACGCCGGCGGCCACCGCCTCGACCGCGGCCTTGCGCAGCGAGTCCCGCGTGTGCTGGACGACGCCGGGCATGGTCGCGATCGGCTGCGGCTCGGTCGCCCCCTCGCGGACGAACATGGGCAGCACCAACTGGTTGGGCCGCACGGTCGTCTCGGCGACCAGCCGCCGCAGCGCGGCGGTGCCACGCAGCCGGCGGGGCCGGTGACTCGGGAACATGGCCACTCCCTAGCGGCGGGCTCGCTTGGTCTTGCGGGGCGGGGGCAACGCGCCTTCGGCGCGCAGGCGGGCGGCGTGCTCGGCCAGCGCGTCCACCAGCGAGGGCACCTGGGCGTGCTCGGGCTGCACGTCCACGCGCAGGCCGAACTCCCGGGCCGTCTCGGCGGTCTTCGGGCCGATGCAGGCGACCAGCGTGCGGGTGTGCGGCTTGCCGGCGATACCGACGAGGTTGCGCACGGTCGAGGACGAGGTGAAGCACACCGCGTCGAACCCACCGGTCTTGATCATCTCGCGGGTCTCGGCGGGCGGCGGCGCGGCCCGCACCGTGCGGTACGCGGTCACGTCGTCGATCTCCCAGCCACGGTCGCGCAGGCCGGCGGCGAGAGTCTCGGTCGCGATGTCGGCGCGGGGCAGCAGCACCCGGTCCACCGGGTCGAGGATGTCGTCGTAGGGCGGGAACTCCTCCAACAGGCCCTCCGAGGACTGCTCACCGGAGGGGACCAGCTCGGGGATGATGCCGAAGCTACGCACCCGCTCGGCCGTGGCCTCGCCGACACAGGCGATCTTCACGCCGGAGAACGCGCGGGCGTCCAGGCCGAACTCGGCGAACTTCTCCCACACCGCGCGCACCGCGTTGGTGGAGGTGAACACCAGCCACTGGTAGCGGCCGTCGACCAGGCCCTTGACCGAGCGCTCCATCTGCGCGGGGCTGCGCGGTGGCTCGACCGAGATCGTCGGGACCTCCGAGGGGATGGCGCCGTGCAGCCGCAGCCGCTCGCTCATCTCCCCCGCCTGGTCCTTGGTCCGGGGGACCAGCACGCGCCAGCCGTAGAGCGCGCGGGACTCCCACCAGGACAGCTTGGTGCGCCCGGCGACCGCCTGGCCGACGGTGACCACCAGGTTGCCGGCGATCTCGCCGGCGTCGGCGGCCAGCGAGGCCAGCGTGGTGTCCAGGGTGCGCTGGCCGGAGCCGGTGCCGTCGGCGGTCACCGCGACCGGGGTCTGCGGCGCGAGGCCGTGCTCGGCGAGCGCGCCGGCCGCCTCGGCGAGGTGGCTGGAGCTGGCGAGCAGCACGATCGGGCCGGGCGTGGCCGCCAGGCCAGCCCAGTCGACCTCACCGCGCACGTCGACCTCGGTGTGCGCGGCGCCCAGGGCGATGCCGGCGTAGGCCGGGACCGCGGTGCCGGGCGGCACGCCGGGCACCACGTCGAACGCGGCGCTGGTGCGGGCCACGGCCTGCGCCTCGGCGACGAGGGCGGAGTTGGTCAGCGGGTCGCCGGAGACCAGGCGGATCACCAGCCGACCGGCCTTGGCCTCGGTCACCAGGTCCTTCGCGACGTCGGTCGGGTCGCCGACGGCCGGGCGGACCTCGGCCCTGGCCTGCTCGCCGGCCTCCTCCGCACCGGCGGGGTCGCCGGCGGGGTCGCCGGAGAGTTCACTGCCGGCGATGGCCAGCACGCCGGCCGGCACGTCGGGGTCGGTCACGACGAGCTCGGCCCTGGCGAGGAGCTCCTTGGCGCGGACGGTGAGGAGCCCGGGGTCGCCCGGGCCGGAACCGACGAACGCGATGCGACCCGAGCTCTTTCGGGTACGGGTGGTCATTTCTCGGCCACTTTCTTTCATCAGCACAGTCTGTGGTCGTCAACTACGACTCGGGGCCGGACAGCACGCCGGCTCCGAGTTCGAGCAGTTCGGCGGCCAACGCGCGCCCCAACTGCTCCCCTGCGGTCAGGTCACCGGTGGCCGAGGCGCGCAGCAACTCGACGGCGGTTCCCTCCAGCCCACTGTCGATGGTCCAGTTGACCGCCGCGACCCCGCGCAGCGACAGGCGGTGAACCACCTGGTCGTCGGCGTCGAGGTCCTCGACGACGTCGGCCAACGCACCGACCGGCGCGCTGCAACCTGCCTCGAGGGTGGCCAGCATGGCGCGTTCCGCGGCCACCGCCACCCTCGTCGACTGGTCGTCCACAATGGACTGAAGGAGGTGTTCGGTGTCGACGTCGCTCACCCGGCACTCCACCGCGAGCGCCCCCTGCGCGGGAGCCGGCAGCACCTGGATCGGGTCGAGCACCTCGGTGACCTCGCCCAGCCGGCCGAGCCGGGCGAGCCCGGCCCTGGCCAACACGACGGCATCCAGCTCGCCGTCGGAGACCTTGCGAATACGGGTGTCCACGTTGCCGCGGATCGCCACGATGGTCAGCCCGAGACCGAGCGCGGCCAACTGGGCCGCCCGGCGCGGGGAACCGGTACCGACGCGCGAGCCGGGCGGCAGCTCGCCGAGCGTCAACCCGTCCCTGGCCACCAGCGCGTCCCGGGGGTCGGCCCGTGGCGGAACGGCGGCCAACGAAAGCCTCGGATCGGGCTTGGTCGGCAGATCCTTGTAGGAGTGCACGGCGACGTCGACCGTGCCGTCGGCGAGCGCGTCGCGCAACGCCGAGGTGAACACGCCGACACCGATCTCGGCGATCGGCGCCGACGAGCGGTCGCCGGGGGTCACCACGGTCACGATCTCGACCTTGGCACCGGCGCTGGACAGCTGGTCGGCCACGGTCCCGGTCTGGGCGAGCGCCAACGCGCTGCCCCGGGTACCGATCCGGATCGTGCGGGTCACCGGCGTTCACCATCCGTCTTCACGGCACCCTTGGCGATCGCCACCGGTGCGGTCGGGTCGAGCCCGAACAGCTCGCGCAGCGCCTCGGCGTACTCGGCGCCGCCGGGAGCCGAGGCCAGCTCCTTGACCCGCACGGTCGGCGTGTGCAGCAGCTTGTCCACGACCCGGCGCACGGTCTGCGCGACCTCGCCGCGCACCCCCGCGTCCAGCTCGGGCAGCCGCGAGTCCAACCGCAGCAGCTCGGCGTCCACCACCTCGGCGGCGCGGCGGCGCAACGCGGTGACCGTGGGAGTGACCTCGGCCGAGCGCTGGGTGGCGAAGTAGCCGCGCACCTCCTCGGCGACGATCGCGCTGGCCCGCTGGGTGTCCAGGCCGCTGGGCGCGGTGGCCAGCCGGCGCTGCAGGCTCTCCAGGTCGACGATGGTGACGTGGTCGAGATCGGCGATCTGGGCGTCCACGTCGCGGGGCAGACCCAGGTCGCAGATCACCAGCGCGCGGTCACGGCCGGCGAGCGCCACCTCGGCGGTGCCGGCGTCGATCACCGAGCCGGACGCGCCGGTGCAGGAGACCACGACGTCGGCGGCGGCCAGCTGGGCGGCCAGATCACCGAGACCGACGGCCGTGGCCGGCACGCCGTGCTCGCGTTGCAACTCGGCCAGCCGCGCCCCGGCGCTCTCGGTCCGGTTGGCGACGACGATCTCGCCGATGCCCTCGCGGCGCAGCGCCGCGGCGGCCAGCCCGCCCATCGACCCGGCGCCGACGATCAGCGCGCGGCGCCCCGCGAGCCCGTCGAGCAGCCGGTCGGCGTCGGCCAGCGCCTCGGACACCACCGAGCCGCCGGCCCGGTCCAGACCGGTCTCGGAGTGCACCCGCTTGCCGACCCGCAGCGCCCGCTGCACCAGCTCGTGCAGCGTGCGGCCGACGGTGCCGGCCTCGCGGGCCGTGCCGTAGGCGTTGCGGACCTGGCCGAGGATCTGCGACTCGCCGACGACCATCGAGTCCAGCCCGGCGACGACGGTGAACAGGTGCTCGACGGCGGCGGCCGCGTAGTGGACGTAGAGGTGCTCGTAGAGTTCGGCGGCGTCGAGCCCGGAGTGCCGGCCCAGGACCCCGACGATGTCGGCGAGCCCACCGTGGAAGGCCTGGACGACCGCGTAGACCTCGACCCGGTTGCAGGTGGTCACCATCGTCGCCTCGACGACGTTCTCGCAGCGCAGCAGCTCGTCGAGGACCTTGCCGACCTCACCGGCCGGCACCGTCGCACGCTCCAGCACCCGCAGGTCAGCGGACCGATGAGACAGCCCAACCGCCAGAAGACTCACGACGCCCCCTCGCAGGCTCGGTCGCGCCGCTCGCGGTCGCCCTGTGACATTGGTTCGCTCGCACGCTCGCTCACGACGCCCCCTCGATCACCGACGCACCGCCACGCCGTTGGGGTTGGCCACCCCGTTGACCCGCTGGGCCGGCGTCGCGTCCTCGGCCGGGGCGTGGTCGGCCCGGCGGGCGACGTGGAAGGACAGGATCTGCAACTCGACCGCGAGGTCGACCTTGCGCACCTCGACCGTCTCCGGGACCTGGAGCACGACGGGCGCGAAGTTCAGGATGCACTCGACACCGGCCTCGACCAGCCGGTCGCACACGGCCTGGGCGGCCGGCGGCGGGGTGGCGATCACGCCGATGGTGACCTCGCGGGCGGCACACACGGACGGGATGTCGTCGATGTGGGCGACCGGAATACCCCCGACGGGCACACCCATCAGGTCGGGGTCGACGTCGAACAGTGCGGTCACCGGGAAGCCTCTGCCTGGAAATCCGCCGTAGTTGGCGAGTGCGTGTCCGAGGTTACCGATGCCGACTACAGCGACGCTTTGCTCGCGCGTGAGGCCGAGCACACGTTCGATCTGGTCGACGAGCACCTCGACCTCGTAGCCAACGCCCCGGGTGCCGTACGAGCCGATGTAGGACAGGTCCTTGCGCAGCTTCGCCGAGTTGACGCCGGCCGCCACCGACAGTTCCTCGCTGGACACCGAACCGACGCCCTGCTCGCGCATCCCGGACAGCACCCGCAGGTACACGGCCAGGCGGGCGACGGCGGCCTCGGGGATCGCCCTGGCCCGGTCACGCAGGCCGTTGCCGCCGATGGCGGGCATCGGTGTGGTGATCTCGGCCGCGTTCTCGGCGGGCGCGCGGCGGGATCTACCGGCTGCGTCGGACTGGCCACGCTGCGCCACGCTGCTACTCCTCGAATACCGGCCCCTGGGATGTGCTTACGGTAGCTGCTTGTGAACGCGGGCACAAAGTCGCCGGCCAGGGCCGTTTTCGCGGCCTTTCGCGACGGTGTCCGCTGGTGGTCAGGAGACCGTCACGGTGACCGTGTGCCACCCCGTGGCCCCGTCGGGTGCGGGTGGGGCCAGGCGGTCGGTCTGGGTCGCGCCGGTGCGGTCGGTGGCCCGCACGGCGATCCGGTGGTCCCCGGGCGCCAGGTCCAGCCGGACCCGCCACATCCGCCACGTGTTGACGCTCACCTCGGTCGCCAGCTCGGCGTCGCGCCACCGGCCGTCGACACCGACCTCGACCCGGTCGATCCCGACGGCCGGGGCCCACGCGACCCCCGCGACGGTCAGCTCGCCGCCGGTGGCCGAGCCGTCGTGCGGGGTGTCGATCCTCGACTGGGTCTTCACCGGTCCGCGAGCCGACCAGCCGCGCGGGATCCAGTACCCCTGCTTGGCGGCGAAGGTGGTCAGCTCCAGGTCGGTGACCCACTTGGTGGCCGAGACGTAGCCGTAGAGGCCGGGCACGACCAGCCGCGCGGGGAAACCGTGCTCGACCGGCAGCGGCTCGCCGTTCATGCCGATCGCCAGCAGCGCGCCCCGGGCGGGGTCGAGCACGGCGTCGACCGGGCTGCCGGCGGTGAACCCGTCGACGCTGGTGGACAGCAGCTGGTCGGCGTCGGGGCGCACCCCGGCCTCGTCGAGCAGCTCACGCAGCGGGACGCCGATGAACTCGGCCGTGGACACCAGCGAGCCGCCGACCTCGTTGGACACACAGGCCAGGGTGACCGGCCGCTCCACCAGCCGGCGCCCGCTCAGGGCGGCGAAGTCCAGGTCGAGTTCGCGCTCGACCAGGCCGTGCACCCGCAGCCGCCAGTCCTGGGCGCTGACCTGGGGGACGGTCAGCGCCGTGTCGATCCGGTAGAAGTCGCGGTTGGCGGTGATGAACGAGGCGGTGCCCGGGAAGTCCGCCCCCGCCGGGACCGGCGGCGCCGGGTCGGCCACGCGCAGCCGGCCGACCTCGCGCCGGGACGCCTCGACGTCCACCCGGGAGGAGAGCACCGCGCCCAGGCCGCCGAGCAGCCCGGCGCCGAGCGCGACCCCGCCGGACAGCCGCAGGAACGCGCGCCGGTCGCCGCTGGTGGTGGTCGTCAGTGCCCTGGTGTGCAGCAGGCGGAAGGTGAACACGCCGGCCAGCAGGCTGGCGATGGGGGCCAGGAAGCCGAGCTGGCCGAGGTCGGGCCGGCTGGTCACGGCCACGAACCCGACGATCCCGAGCCCGACGGCGACCAGCAGACCCGGCCAGGCGCGGCGCCGGGAGGCCAGCGCGCCGGCGACCACGACCGCCAGCAGCACCAGCGTCACGCCGAGGAACAGCACGAGTTTGTCGGCCGTGCCGAAGGTCTGCTTGGCCCACTCGGTGACCGGGTGCGGGCTCAGGTCGCGCACCCAGTTCCCGACCGCCAGGAACGGCGAGGCCGGCGGCCCGACGAACCCGGCGACCAGGTGCCCGGCCGCGAGCGCCGCCCCCACCGCGATCACCGCCACGGCGACCGACCGCCCACGACTCAACTCGGGTTCGGAATCCACGCCGACCACAGTCCCGCCACCGCGACCGGACCGGCAACCCCAACGAGGTTACGGAGTTCTTAGGTGAGGGCCGCCCGCAGGCGGTCCTCCTCGACGCGCCAGTAGCCGTGCTCGGTGCCGTCGACCAGGATCACCGGGACGAAGTCGCCGTACTCGGCACGCAGGTCCGGGTCGGCGTCGACGTCGACGGTGGTCCACTCGACACCCAGGTCGGCGCAGATGCGCGCCACGTCGGCCTCGGCCACCTCGCACAGGTGGCAGCCCTGCCGCGACACCACGGTCACCATCTACGCGACGTTACCCCGCAGGCTCGCCCGCCGGACCTTGCCGGTCACGCCGTGGGGCAGCGCGTCGACGAACTCGACCGTGCGCGGGACCTTGAACCGGGCCAGCCGCCGCGCGCAGTGCTCGCGGACCGCGTCCTCGGTCAGCTCGGCGCCCTCGGCCGGCACGATCACCGCCCGCACCCGCTCGCCGGTCCGGTCGTCGGCCATGCCGACGGCCGCGCACTCGGCCACCCCGGCCAGCTCCGCGATCACCCGCTCGACCTCGTTGGGGTAGACGTTGAAGCCGTTGACGATGATCAGGTCGTTGGCCCGGTCGACCAGCCGCAGGTCGCCGTCGGCGTCGAGGTAGCCGACGTCGCCGGTGCGGAACCAGCCGTCCTCGTCGGGGCCGTGCGCGCCGTCGGGCCAGTAGCCGCTGAACAGGTTCGGGCCCCTGGCCGCCACCCGCCCGGTCTCCGGCTCGTGGTCGTCGAACCAGATCTGCTCGTCGGCGTCCGGGACCTCGCCGACCGGCCGGCCGTCGGAGTCGACCAGCGCCAGCTCCACGCCGGGCAGCGGGCGGCCCACCGAGCCGGGCTTGGCGACCCCGCCGACCAGCGTGGAGGTCAGCACCGGGCCGGTCTCGGTCAGGCCGTAGCCCTCGTAGACCGGCAGACCGGTCGCGTCCGTGATCGCGGCGAGCACCGGCGGCGGCAGCGGCGCGGCGCCCGAGGTCAGCAGGCGCACCGAGGCCATGGCCTGCGCCAGCCGCGCGGCGGGGGCGGTGGCCAGCGCCTGGTACATCGCCGGCACGCCGACCAGCGCGGTGACCCGGTGCTCGGCGCAGGCGGCCAGCGCGCGCTCGACACCGAAGGACTCCAGCAGCACCGCGCTCGCCCCGGCCGCCGCGACCTGCAACAACCCAGGGCCAAGGCCGTAGGCGTGGAACAGCGGGACCGCCAGCAGCACCCGGTCCGACGCGGTCACCGGCGACGGGTCCAGCGACGCGCACTGCTCGACGTTGGCCAGCAGCGCGCGGTGGGACAGCATCACGCCGCGCGGCAGCCCGGCGGTACCGGAGGTGTAGCAGAGCAGCGCGATGTCCTCGCCGCCGCGCCGGCCGTCCCGGTCCAGGTCGACCTCGGGCGCGGGGGCGTCCAGGTCGGGCCGGGGCAGCGCGGCGACGCCACCGGTGGACTCCAGGCCGGTCAGGTAGGCGGCGCCGCTGTCGGCCAGGACCCTGGCCAGCTCGGGCTCCGGTGACTGGGCGCTGACCGGCACGGCGATCCCGCCGGCCCGCAGCACCCCGAACAGCGCCACCGCGAACTCCGCGCTGGTGGGCAGCGCGATGGCGACCCGGTCGCCGGGCACGATGCCCCGCTGCCAGAGAATGGCCGCGAAGGCCGAGGCGGCCTCGTCGACCCGCTGCCAGGTGAGCGTGCGCCCGGACGCCAGGTCGACGAGGGCGGGTTCGTCAGGAACCCTGGTCGCGGCCCGCGTGACCAGATCGGCGACGCTGCCGGTCCGTGAGTCGACCATGGGACCCCTCCACCCTCGACTGACCCCATCCCGTAACTTCCCCGCAGTGTGGCACGACTCACCCGCGTCATGGTTGACCACCTGACAAGTCTCGACCACGAACCGTACCTACTACTAAGTAGCCGCACGTATGCTGCTCAAGGCTCCGGTCGGCGGTGCGGCTGACCGGGAACCGACGAGGGAGACATCCATGCCGTCCGTGCGCCCAGTTCCACGGGACGCGGCCGGGGCGGTCCCCGACCAGAAACCGGACATTCCACGCCAGGAGCCCGGTGGTTCCTGGGACCTGGTGCACGCCGCCCAGGGCGGCGACAAGTCCGCGTTCGCCGCGCTCTACGACCGCTACGTCGACGTCGTGTTCCGGTACGTGCTGTTCCGGGTCGGCGACCGGGAGCTGGCCGAGGACGTCACCAGCGAGACGTTCCTGCGCGCGCTGCGGCGGATCACCTCCATCAGCTACCAGGGCCGCGACGTCGGCGCCTGGTTCGTCACGATCGCCCGTAACCTGGTGCTCGACCACGTGAAGTCGAGCCGGTTCCGGCTGGAGGTCGCCACCGCCGAGGTCGACGACTCCCAGCGGGTCGAGGTCGGGCCCGAGCAGCAGGTGCTCTCCACGCTCACCCGCGCGACGCTGCTGGAATGCGTCAGCAAGCTCGGCGACGACCAGCGTGAGTGCATCGTGTTGCGTTTCCTGCAAGGACTGTCGGTGGCCGAGACGGCGCGGATCATGGCCCGCAACGAGGGCGCGGTGAAGGCACTGCAGCACCGGGCCGTGCGCCGCCTGGCCCAACTGTTGCCAACGGAGTTGCGGTGACCCGGAAATCCAGACGTAGAGCCGTAACCAGGGTCCGCCCGGCTCGTTCACAACACGAGATCCTGGATTCGGTTCCAGGAGCAGGACCGGAGCACGATGTGGACACGGGCGGCGAGCACACCGGGCAGGACCGCGAGGTCATGTCGGTACTCGCGGCACTGGCCCCACTGACCGGACCGACGGCCGGCGAACGCGACCGCATCCGCGAACGCGTCCTCGCCGGCCTGACCGACACCGCCGAGCCGGGGACCACGCACCAGGTCGCCGTGGCGGAGGACACCGAACCGGCCGCGTCGGCGGCCGGCACCACGGTGGTGGCCGACGACGTCACCACCTCCACCGACCGGGTCCGGCCCAGGCGTCACCGGGCCGTGGCCGGACGAGTCGCGCGGGCACGTCGGGGGCCGCGCGGCCGTCGCGACGCGACGCGCGGTGGAGGACGGGACGACCGCCCGGCCAGACCGGTGTCCGGTGCGCGGGCCCGCTTCGCCATCGCCGCCGTCGCGGTGCTCGCGCTCGTCGGGTCGCTGACGGGCATGAGCCTGTTGCTGGCGCGGGACGCGCTGCCGGGCGACGCGCTCTACGGGTTCAAGCGAACCGCGGAGGCCGCGTCGCTCGGCCTCACCTTCGGCGACGAGTCCAAGGCGCTCAAGCACCTGGACTTCGCCAGCGCCAGGGTCAGCGAGATCGAGACCCTCGCCCACCGCTACCCGGAGCCGGCCACCGCGCCGACCGGCTCCTACCTGACCGCGCTCACCGACTTCGACACCGACGCCGCCGCCGGCTCCCGCCAGCTGATCGCCCTGGCCACCCGCGCCGACGGCAGCCAGCTGGAGCTGCTCGGCGCGTGGGCCCGCCAGCACCGCGACCGGCTGAACGGGATCGAGCTGCCGGCGTCGGTCCGCGCCAGCGAGGCGGCCTCGGTGGCGCTGCTCGGCACGATCGCCGGGCGGGCGGACGCGCTGCTCGCGCGGATGGACTGCTACCAGATCACCTCCGGCTCGTTCGACGAGGTGGGCGCGCTGCCGGCGTCGGGGCGCTGCGAAAAGGTGGCCGCCGGTGGACCGCCGCGCGACGTGCCGGCCTCGTCGAACGAGCAGGAGGGCGGGCCGCGCCACGATGACCAGCCGGCCCCGCCGGCCGCGCGATCCACCACGCCGACGACGCCACCGGCCACTGACCTGCCCGAGGACGAGGACCCGCCGCTGCTGCCGCTGCCCGGGGTGGGCAGTGTGCTGCCCGGCACCGGCCGCTCCGAGCAGCCGCCGGCCGACGGTGGCGGGTCGCCGGACATCGAGTTGCCGCTGCCGCTGCCCGGGATCGAGCTGCCGCCGCTGCTGCCGGGACTGCCGGGGATCGTCATCGGTCGCTGAACGGCGTGCCGCTCGGAGGTGAATCGCGGGAAAGACCACGAACACGACGCGTTCATGCGACATCGTTAGGCTGTCGGTGAGTACAAGTGGTCGAAACACCCCAGATCCACCAGGAGGGCGGGCGCGTGTCCCTGTGGCGTGGCCGTGACAAGCAGCCGGAGCTCGAGCAGCTCGCGACGCTTGCCGGTGAGGCCTCGGCCGAGGCCGCGGTCGCGATCGAACGCGCGACGCCCGAGGCGGCCGATGGCCGTCCCCCGGTCGACCTGACCGCGGCCGCGTTCTTCGACGTGGACAACACGATGATGATGGGCGCGTCGATCTTCCACTTCGCCAGGGGAATGGCCGCGCGCAAGTTCTTCACCAGCTCCGACCTGGCCCGCTTCGCGCTCCAGCAGGTGATGTTCCGGGTCGGCGGGCGGGAGACCAGCGACGGCATCCGCAACGCGCGCGAGTCGGGGCTCTCGTTCATCGCCGGCCACTCGGTCACCGAGCTGACCGCGCTGGGCGAGGAGATCTACGACGAGCTGATGGCCGACAAGATCTGGCCCGGCACCCGCGGCCTCGCCCAGATGCACCTCGACGCCGGCCAGCGGGTCTGGCTGGTCACCGCCACCCCGGTCGACCTGGCGACGATCATCGCCCGCCGCCTAGGGCTGACCGGCGCGCTGGGCACCGTGCTGGAGAGCGAGAACGGCGTGTACACCGGCCGGCTGGTCGGCGAGATGCTGCACGGCCCGGCCAAGGCGCACGCCGTGCGGGCCCTGGCCGCCCGCGAGGGCCTGAACCTGCGCCGCTGCACCGCGTACTCGGACTCGGCCAACGACGTGCCGATGCTCTCGGTCGTCGGCACGGCCGTGGCGATCAACCCGGACGGCACGCTGCGCGAGACCGCCCGCAAGCGCGGCTGGGAGATCCGCGACTTCCGCACCGGGCGCAAGGCCGCCAAGATCGGCGTCCCGTCGGTGCTGGGCGCGGGCGCGGTGGCCGGGGCGGTGGCCGCGGGCCTGGCCTACCGGCGCCGCGACCGCCTCGCCTGAGCTCCCGGCTCTATCGGAAGATCACTATCGGAAGATCGAGGTCCGGCCGGCCACCAGGTGGTCGAGGGTCTCCTGGATCGTGTCCCGCACCCCACCCGCGACGTCCATCACCAGTGCCTGGTCGTCGGCGGCGTCCGGCGGGGCAAGGTCGGTGCGCACCGGCTCGCCGAAGTGGATGTGCCACTTGGTCGGCAGCGGGATCGCGCCCAGCGGGCCGAGCAGCGGGAACAGCGGCGTCACCGGGAAGTAGGGCAGGCCGAGCAGTGTGGCCAGCGGCTTGAGGTCGCCGATCTTGGGGTAGATCTCCTCGGCGCCGACGATCGAGCACGGCACGATCGGCACCCCGGCGCGCAGCGCGGTGGTCGCGAAGCCGCCCCGGCCGAAGCGCTGCAACCGGTAGCGGTCGTGGAAGGACTTGCCGATGCCCTTGAAGCCCTCCGGCCACACGCCGACGGTCTCGCCGGCGCGCAGCAGCCGCACCGCGTCCGCGCCGCAGGCCAGGGTCTGGCCGGACTTGCGGGCCAGGTTGCCCACGACCGGGAGGCGGAACACCAGGTCGGCACCGAGCATCCGCAGGTGCCGGCCCTCGGGGTGGTGGTCGTGCACGGCGATCGCGGTCATCAGCGCGTCCCACGGCAGGGTGCCGGAGTGGTTGGCGACGACCAGGGCACCGGTGCCGGCGGGCAGCGTGCCGGTCACGGTGACCCGGAACCAGTTCTCGTAGACCGCGCGCAGCGGCGGCAGCAGCAGGGTGTCGGTCAGCTCGGGGTCGAAGCCGAACTCGTCGACCGGGTAGTCGCCGGTGAGCCGGTGGCGCAGAAACGTGCGCAGGCCCGGCGGGCGGCGGCGCGGGCGCAGCGGGGTCGGCGGGCGGGACGGGCCGGTGGGGCTGACCCTGCGCGTCGCGGTCTCCCGTCGCGGCAGCGGGATGACCTGGGCCTCAGCCACTCGTGATCCCCGTCCTCTCATGCAGGTAGTCGTCGAAGGCGGCGGCGGTCGACCACCCGGGGGTGTAGCCGAACGCGGTCTTGAGCCGGGTCGTGTCGATCACCCGGCCGTAGCTGAGCAGGCGGCTCAGCCCCGGCGACAGCTCGGCACGGGCCAGCCGCGCGGCGGCCGGCACCGCGGCCCTCGGCACCGGCAGCGCCACCCGACCCGCCCGGCGGATCGCCTGCGAGAGCAGCAGTACCCCGTCGCCGCCCGCGTTGAACACGCCGGGCAGGTCGTGGGTGGTGGCCCGGCGCAGCACGGCGACCGCGTCGGCCGGGTGCAGCACCTGGACGCGGGCGTCGAAGCCCAGCGCGGTGGGCACGACCGGCAGGCGCAGGTAGTTGGCGAAGGCGGTGTGCACGCCGGCGCCGAGCAGTTCGGCCAGCCGCACGGTGGTGACCGTGAGGTCGGGGCGGCGGCGGGCGAGGCCGTCGACGTAGCCCTCCAGCTCGACGGCCCGGCCGCGAGCGGACCGGTCGGTCTCGGTGAACACCGCCGGGGAGGTGGGGGACGCGCCGTAGACCTCGGCGGTGGAGCGGAACACCAGCTTGCGCACGTTCTCGGCGCGCTGGCAGGCGGCGAGCAGCCGCATCGTGGCGACCAGGTCGCGGTCACGGTCACCGTGCCCGGCCGGCCGGGGCGCGGCGTGCACGACGGTGTCGACGTCCTCGGTGCGCAGCAGGTCGTGGAGGTCGGTCCCGCCGGTGACCAGCTCCACCCGGTCGGGCAGGGCGGCGCGGGGCCGGCGGGTGTCCACGCCGATGATCCGGGTGATGCCGGGTTCGGCGGTGAGGGTGGCGGCCAGGCGGCCACCGAGTTGACCGGCGACGCCGGTCACGAGAACGACTTCGGGCGCCATGCGACTCCGTTGAATCGATCAGGAAGAGGGAGGTCCGGCTACCACGGTGGCGGACCACCCGCGACTCTACCGGCCGATCGTGATCGAATCGTCGCTGGCAACGAGTAGTTAACGCAGCTCACAGGCCCGCTCGCGGATGTCACTCGAACGGCGGCATCCGCGAACGTGCCGTGAGTTACTTCTTGAGCTTCCTACGCTGCACCCGCGTCTTGCGAAGCAGCTTGCGGTGCTTCTTCTTCGACATGCGCTTGCGGCGCTTCTTGATGACCGAGCCCATGCGGATCCTTCGCTGTAGTCGGTGATCGATCTTGCCTGGGGCGGCAACGACCACTCGACCATCAGGTCACGGACGTGCTCAGGAAACCAGGCACAACGGTCGCCAAGATTACCCGGCGGGTGCGGGCACCTGGCGACCGGCTCTCCGCTGGGCGTCTACCCAGCGTCGAAGTACGCGCTGCGCAGGTACGAGTCGACGGCCTTCTCGGGAACCCGGAAGGACTTGCCGACCCGCACCGCGGGCAGCTCTCCGTTGTGCACCAAGCGGTACACGGTCATCTTCGACACCCGCATGACCGTCGCCACCTCGGCGACGGTCAGGAACTTCACCTGCGCGAGCCCGGGATGTTCGGGGTCGTTCGCATTGTTCGCCGGCATGATCACCAGCCCTTCGACACGCGTCGCGCCGCTCGGCTTCCCCACCGGCGGTATCGACACGCACGTGCTTCACCCGAGGGTAGCGGGACTGGTGTGACAGATGCGACGCCGCGTGCGGTTTTTTCCCGGCTAGCCGGTTTTGTGTGCGTTGCCCAGTTCCTCTGACCGGTCGCGCGCCGCCTCGATCGCCGCCAGCAACGCCGCCCGCACGCCGTGGTTCTCCAGCTCGCGGATCGCCATGATCGTCGTGCCGGCCGGCGAGGTCACCGCCTCGCGCAGGGTCACCGGGTGCTCACCGGTACGCGCCAGCATCGCCGCCGCGCCGACCGCCGACTGGATGATCAGCTTCTCGGCCACAGCGCGCGGCAGACCCAGCAGGATCCCGGCGTCGATCATGGCCTCGACCAGGTAGAAGAAGTACGCGGGCCCGGAGCCGGACAGCGCGGTCACCGCGTCCTGCTGCGACTCCGGCACCCGCACCACCAGCCCGACGGTCCCCAGCACCTGCTCCACGGTCTCCAGGTGCGCGGCCGAGGCGTGCCGGCCAGGGGAGATCGCGCTCATCGCCTCACCGACGACCATCGGCGTGTTCGGCATGACCCGCACGACCGGGACGCCCTCGGGCAGCCGACGCTCGTAGAGCGAGGTCGGCAGCCCGGCGCACAGCGACACCACGAGGGTGTCCCGGCCGACCGCGGGGGCCAGCTCGTCCAGCACCGGGTCGATGTCCTGCGGCTTGACCGCGACGATCAGCACCCCCGCCTCCTTGGCGGCGGTGGCGACGTCCACACCGCGGATGCCGTAACGGGTCGTCAGCTCACCGGAGCGCTCCCGGTGCCGCTCGGTGAACATGAGCTCGTCCGCGCGCCGTCCGCCGGTGAGCAGGCCGGACAGCAGCGCCTCGCCGATCTTGCCGGCACCCAGTACGGCGATGGCCGGCCGGTCGGCGGTGGTGGCGTCAGTCATGCCGCCCAGCCTTCCATGAGGCCCCCCGGCGGGCCCGGCTCAGGCCGGCTCAGGCCTTCGCGGACAACGCCAGCTGGCGGGCCTGGCAGATCAGCCGGCCGGTGGAGTCCACGACGGTGGCGTCGGAGTCGAACCACGCCCCGTGCACCGCCCGGCAGTCCATCTGCACCCGCAGCCACCCCGGTGCCGGCCGCGAGCGCAGCAACGCGGTCAGCTGCACCGTCGGCGACCAGCCGAAGCGGCCGAGGTTGAACGTCACCGGCATCGAGATGTCCCCGGCCAGCAACGCGAACATGGTGTCCACCTGGTCCCCGCGCGGACGCACCCACAGCCGCAGCCGGGGCGGGTCGCCGACGTGGCCGTGCAGGAAGCCGGCCCCGTTGGGGTCCAGCCGCACGTCACAGCCGGCGGTCAGCTTGAACACCGACGCCATCGGCAGCGTGGCCAGGTCGACCGCGTTGCCCGGCGGCTCGGCCGGCTGGTTGGGCAGGTCCGACCACGCCGCCCGCTCCCGGGGCAGCCGGCCGGTGGTCACCACCCCCTCGACGCACGACTGGCCGCGTTGCTCCAGGTACACGGACACGACGGTCGCCTGCCGGCCGGACTTGCGCACGTCGGTACGCAGCAGCACCGGTCCGACCTCGGGGGCACGCAGGTACTGGGCGCTGACCGACAGCGGGTCGGTGCCCGGGACGCCGGCGCCCGCCGTCCCGACCGCCGCTCTGGCCAGCAGCGCGAGCAGGTACCCGCCGTGCGGCTTGCCGCCGACTGTCCACGCGCTTCCGAGGTCCGCGGTGAAGGTTCCGTCTCCGAGCGAGCGGACCCTCGTGGACGCGGTGAACGGGCCGACGGTCGAACCTGGCCCGCCGCGGGCATCGCCCGCAAGACTGCTCATGATTATTAGCCTGCCACGTGAGGTTGAGCTTGATCAGATCGCGTTGGGGCGTACCCGTCAGGAGCGGGATGCCAAGGCGCGCAAGAAGAACGCCGTGTTCGCCGGGCGTTCGGCCAACCGTCGCATGAGGTAGCCGTACCACCGCACCCCGTAGGGCACGTACACCCGCACCGTGTGTCCCAGTTCGGCCAGCCGCCGTTGCTCGTCGGGCCGGATGCCGTACAGCATCTGGAACTCGAAGCTGCCCGGCTTGCGGCCGTGGTGGGCCGCCCTGGCGTCCACGATCGGCACCAGGCGCGGGTCGTGGGTGGCGAACATCGGATAACCGTCGCCGGCGAGCAGCACGTTCAGGCACCGCACGTAGCTCAGGTTGACCTCGTGCTTGTCCTGGTAGGCCACCTCACCGGGCTCGGCGTACGCGCCCTTGCACAGGCGCACCCGCGAGCCCTCCCCGGCCAGCCGGGCACAGTCCTCGACCGTGCGGCGCAGGTAGGCCTGCACCACCGCGCCCACCGTGGGCCAGGTGCCGCGCAGTTCGGCCAGCACCCGCAGGGTCGAGTCGGTGGTGGTGTGGTCCTCCATGTCGAGCGTCACCGTGGTGCCGCTCTCCTGTGCCGCGGCGCAGATCCGCGACACGTTGGTCAGCGCCAGCCGCTCGTCGAGCAGTTGGCCGACCGCGGTCAGCTTCACGCTGACCTCGGCCCGTCCGGCGAGGCCCTCGGCGCGCAGCGCCTCAAGCAGCTCCAGGTAGGCCAACACGGTCTGATCGGCGAGGTCCTCGTCGGTGGTGTCCTCGCCCAGATAGTCGAGCGTCACCGTCAGGCCGCTGTCGACCAGCCTTCGGGTGACTCCGATCGCCTCTGCCGTGCTCTCACCGGCGACGAACCGGCGGACCACGTCACGGCTAACGGGTGCGGCCGCGACGGCACGACGGATCACGTCGTTGCCGGCCGCGGCAAGGATCAAGCTACGCAGCGGGTTCACGGAAGCTCCCATTCCACGCACACGGGGGCCACCCGCCCCATCCGACGGGTGCCTTGTCGCGTGACTCTACGTTGCGCCGGGCGCGGTCGTCCGCCCTCGCCGGCTATTGGTCCGGCTGGTGGTCCGGCTGTTGACCGAGACGCAGCCTGGCGAACAGCAGCGCCTCAGCCAGGTCCTTGACCCGTTCGGCCCGGCCACGCGCCCGCCTGGTGTTGATCTCCACCACGACCTGGGCGGTGCCGGTGCGCGCGACCAGCTCGCAGACCTCCGCGCACGGTTGGCTCCCCCGGCCGGGAACGAGGTGTTCGTCACGTGGCGCGCCGGTGCCGTCGGCGAGGTGCAGGTGGCTGAGGTGGCGGCCCATCCTGGCGGCGAGGGCGAGCGCGTCGGTGCCGGCGGCGGCGGTGTGCGACAGGTCGAGGGTGTAGTTGCGGTGGCCGACGTCGGTGGGGTCGATGGAGGGCTGGAAGGCGGACACGGCGCCGCCGAAGCGCCGCACGGGGAACATGTTCTCCACGGCGATGGCCACCCCGCTGGTCTCCTCCAGGGTGGCGACGAGCTCGGCGAAGCCGTCGGCGTAGCGCTTCTGCCAGCGGAACGGCGGGTGCACGACGACCGTCCGCGCGCCGAGGTCCTGGGCGGCGCCGACCGAGCGGCGCAGCCGTTCCTCCGGTTTGGGCGACCAGACCCGCTGGGTGATCAGCAGGCAGGGCGCGTGCACGGCGAGCACCGGCACGCCGGCCTGCCGGGAGCGGCGGCGCAGCGCGACCGGGTCCTGGCTGATGGCGTCGGCCCAGACCATCACCTCGACGCCGTCGTAGCCGAGGTCGGCGGCCAGGTGGAAGGCGGAGGTGGCGGTCTGCGGCCACACCGACGCGGTCGACAGGCCGACCATGATCCGCCCTGGCACGGCGTGATCAGCGGTTGAGCAGCAGCAGGGCCGCCGGGGAGACCGTGGCGAGCAGGCCGACGAGCACCGCGTAGACCGTGGTCTGCAGGTCCTCGGCCTTGCGGATCTTGCGCACGATGAACACCATGCCGGCGATCACCGCGAGCGCCAGGACCAGCGCGGCCTGCGGGAGCGCGCCCCACAGCCAGTTGAAGCCCAGCCACACGGCCGCGCCGCCGAGCACGCCGACGGCGAGCTGGCCGGCCATGACCAGCCATTCGCGGGCGGCCGACCGGGGCTCGCGGTCGCCGTCGAGGTCGTCGAGCTCCCGGGCGAGTTCCTCGTCGAGGTCGCCGTCGAGGTCCCGGCGCGGGTCCCGGTGTGGCTCGCGGCGCGGGTCGCGGTCGTCGAGGTCGAGGCCGCGTTCGAAGCCGGTGTCGGGGCCGGGGGGGTAGTCACGGTCCAGGTTCCGGTCCAGGTCACCCCGGTCGAAGTCGCCGCCGAAGTTGTTGTCCCGGTAGTCGCCGCCACCGCCGAAGTTGTCGTACCCGGTGTCGCGGTAGTCGCCGTCGCGCTCGAAGTCGGGGTCGAAGTCCGGGTCGAAGTCGCGGTCGACCCGGGGCTGCGGGCCGGACGGGAACTGGTCGTGCGGCGGCACGGGCGGGGTGATCCGGGTGCGGCTGTCCTGGCCGGGGTGGCGCGGGCCGACCGGGTCCATCGACGGGTAGGTCGGGACCCGGGGCAGCTCCTCGGTCATCGGCTCCGGCGGCGGGCCGGGCTTGACCGGAGGCGGCGGAGGCGGCGCCGGGGCCGCGGGGGCCGCGGGGGCCGCGGGGGCGGCGGGCGGCGGCGGGGCGTC
>NZ_MSIF01000016.1 GCF_001921215.1 Actinophytocola xinjiangensis | reverse complement strand
ACGACGACAAGCGGCCACGGACACGCGAGCTGTCGCCCACGGACACGCCACGTTGCGTCAACGTCATACCCACGCAGAGCACAGAACGGTCACCGGACACGGCGTAAAGAAACCATACGGATCGGGGTTGGCTGCGCGCGTACGCATCGTCGCGGCCGCGCGCAGCCCGGCGTGATCACAACGTCACGACCCGACCGATCTGAACAACCCACAGTATTCTCGCGCGCCTCCGGTCGCCGGAACCTGACGAAATCCTTGCGATCTCGACCTGTTCCGTTCATGGTGGCCGAGTTTCGGGCGGAAATCCTGGGACGCGCTCCACCGACAGCTAGGCCAACGTCTGGTACCAGGACGTGAGGTACGCGTGCCGACCGAGCACGTCGACGATGCCCACTGCTCCATCCCCTCCTCCACGGACCGTCTCGATCACCACCGAGCATGCCCGCTCGCCATCGCGGTCGCCATCGGTGTCTTCGGCGTTACCTCAGGTCAGGCCCTCGCCGGTGCGTCGGTCCGCTCATCGAGGTGCCGGTGCCGGTCGGGCTCGGGTATGTCAGTCTCTGGCTACGTCAACGCTGGCACCAGCCCAGCTGAAGGGAGGGTTCACCCGATGCTCCGTGTCGTGCGATCGCTGTTGACTCCGACGATGTGCCTGGCCATGGCGCTCACCGGCTGTTCGGCGTCGGTCACCGTCGATGACCGGGCCACGTCGACGGAGACCACCGTGGCGACCACCGAGACCGAGTTGGTCATCCCCCGGGAGACCGTGGAGGACGACATCGCCAATTCCCTTGAGGAGTCGGTGGGGCAACGACCCGACGCGGTGGAATGCCCCGGAGACCTGTCCGCGCGTCAAGGAGAGAGCATCCGGTGCGTGCTGCACGCGGGCCCCGACCGTCTCGGTGTGGCCGCGACGGTCACCTCCGCTTCCGTCCAGGGCGGCCAACTCGACTACCACCTCGATGTGAAGGTGGATGAGAAGCCGACGGGCTGAGACGTGAGGTCGGCCCCCGTCGAGTTCTGTCCGAGCGCTCGCCGCGCCAGACGCTGAACCGTTTCGACGCTCCACGAACCGAAGTAGGACTCGGCGGCGAGACTCGCCAGTCCGCCGAGATCGTCCGGACGCCCGGGACGGGCGGCGAGATCGGCCGTCCGCGTGTTGTCGGCCGACGGTTCGACGCCGAACTCCCGCTCGACCGCGTCGTGGACGGCGTTGATGGCTCGGGCGGCGCGCTCGTTCCAGCTTCCGGTGGCCCGGCGCGCGGTCACGACCGCGACAGCGGCCGGGACGAGGTCCGATCGCCGGTGCGCGTGGTCGCCGTCGGTGCTGCGGTTGTCGGTGGCGAGATCGAGCAGGAACGCGGCGTGCCGCGCGTGCTCGGTCACCGGCTGCGTGAAGCCCTGGGTGACTTCCCGGGTCATCGCCATCGGGTCGTCGGTGGCGTCGGTGGACACCCGCAGCGGGCCGGTACCGAACGCGGTACGGAGGTCGGCGCTGTCCGCCGACCACGCCAACTCCGGCGCGCCGGCACGGATACCCGCGATCCCCAGCCCGGCGGCGACGCACAGCAGCGCGTGGTCGTCACCGCCGACCTGGTCGAGCACCTCGGCGGCGGGGACGGTCCCGGCCCGAGCCCGGTCGATCAGGTCGAGGGTGAACCGCAGCAGCGGTTCGGCACGCACGAGAGCGCCGTCGTCAACGCCGTCCTCGGTGGAGCGCGGGCCGTCCGGCGAGCCGGCACCGCGATCGGGGCGCCGGTGACGCTCTCCCAGGCCCGCAGTGACGCTTCGGCGTGCCAGCCCTCGATCGAGGTGATCTCGATCGGCCCGTCCGCATGGATCTCGGCAAGGGTGGTGATCGAGTTCCGCAGGACCTCGGTGGGTGACATGGACCCGGACCCCAACCGGTGGCGGTCACCGCCCGACCGGCCGGCGGAGCTGAACGTATCGCCCGCGCGCCCGGCGTGTTTCGGGTCCCGTTGAGCGGAGGTCGTCGCGCTCCGCTCGGTGGCACTACGGTGAGAGCGCGCCACCACGGGTCTGTGGTGCGTTCGCCCGACCGTGTGATGGGAGCGTGATGACTGAGAAGTCGCGGGATTCCCGGAGACGGCAGGTCGGGGTGTCCTTGGCGGGGCTTCGGTTGGACGAGCTGCTGAGCGAACTGCAGGAGCGGTTGACCGAGATCACCAGGACACGGGACCGGTTGCAGGGCCTGCTGGACGCGGTCGTGGCGGTCGGCGCGGGCCTGGAGCTCGAGGGCACCCTCCAGCGGATCGTGGAGACGGCGGTCGACCTCGTCGACGCCCGCTACGGGGCGCTGGGCGTGCTGGGGGACGACGGGCTCTCGGAGTTCGTGCACGTGGGCATCGACAGTGAGACCCGCGCGGACATGGGTCACCTGCCGGAGGGCCGGGGTCTGTTGGGGCACCTGATCGAACACCCGTACCCGATCCGGGTGGCGGACCTGACCGAACACCCGTCCTCGGTCGGTTTCCCGCGCAATCATCCGCCGATGCGGAGCTTCATCGGAACGCCGGTGCGGCTGCGGGACGAGGTCTTCGGCAACCTGTACCTCACCGAGAAGAAGGGTGAGGCCGAGTTCACCGACGATGACGTCGTGGTGTTGGAGGCGTTGGCCTCGGCGGCGGGCGTGGCGGTGGAGAACGCGCGGCTGTTCGAGCAGGCCCGGCTGCGGGAGCGGTGGCAGCACGCGTCGAGTGAGGTCAACTCGTTGCTGCTGGGCGGTGCCTCGACCGAGGACGCGCTGCGGCTGATCGCGACCCGGACGCTGGAGCTGTCGGAGTCGAGTTGTGCGTTGATCCTGCTGGCTGATGAGCACGGTGAGACGTTGTCGGTGCGAGCGTCGGCGGGGGTGTTGGGGGAGAGGCTGGTCGGCCGTACGTTCTCGGCGGAGGAACCGCTGTGCGCGGAGGTGATGGCGGGGGGTGAGCCTCGGGTGGTGCCGGACGTCGCGGAGTTCGTGCGGGACGAGATCCCGGAGTTCGGTGAGTTCGGGCCGGCGAACATGGTGCCGCTGGGCGGTACCCGGAACGCGAGTGGTGTGTTGCTGGCGTTGCGCGGCAAGGGGGAGGAGAGGTTCGGCCGGGAGCTGTTGTCGTTGCTGGCGTCGTTCGCCGATCAGGCCGCGTTGGCGTTGCAGCTGGCGGACAAGCAGCGTCAGCAACGCCTGCTGGACGTGCTCGCCGACCGGGACCGGATCGCCGGTGACCTGCACGACCACGTGATCCAGCGGTTGTTCGCCGCCGGGATGAGTCTGCAGGGCATTCTGCGTCTCATCGAGAACCAGGAGGCCCGCGGTCGGGTGGCCCAGGTGGTGGGGCAGCTGGACGAGACCGTCCGCGAGCTGCGTACGTCGATCTTCGACCTGCACACGGCCGACACCGACGGGCCGTCGAGCCTGCGCCGCCGCATGCTCGACGTCGTGGCGGAGGTGAGCGCGGACATCCCTGTTTCGCCGTCGGTGCGGATCTCCGGCGCGGTGGATTCGTTGGTCCCCAAGGCGATCGCCGAGCACGCTGTCGCGGTGCTGACCGAGGGCGTGAGCAACGCGGTGCGCCACGCCAGGGCCAAGGACATCACGGTCACCATCGAGGCCGGTGCCGACCTGACCATCGACGTGACCGACGACGGGATCGGCATCCCGTCGGAGGTGGCGCGCAGCGGCCTGGCCAACATCGAGCGCCGCGCCGAGGCCCACGGCGGATCGGCCAGCGTGACACCCGGTCCGCACGGCGGGACGAAACTGGTGTGGCGGGTGCCACTCGCGCGGGCCTGACGCGGGACATGCCGCCGCTGGTCGGCCTAGCGCTCGTTTCGTGGGGCGCGGAGTTCGGCGGCGAGAACGGCGGCCTGGGTACGGCGCTGCATACCGAGCTTGTTGAGCAGGTGGGAGACGTAGTTCTTCACGGTCTTCTCGGCGAGGAAGAGCTTCTCGCCGATCTGGCGGTTGGTCATGCCTTGGCCGATGAGGTCGAACACGGCGCGTTCCTGCTCGGTGAGGGCGGCCAGCGGGTCGTGCTCCTCGCGTTCGCGGCGGATCCGGTTCATGAGCGAGGTGGTGGTGCGGGGGTCGAGCAGGGAGCCGCCGGAGCCGACGACGCGGATGGCGTTGAGCAGGTCGAGGCCGAGGACCTGTTTGAGCACGAACCCGGACGCACCGGCCATGATCGCGTCGAAGAGGGCTTCGTCGTCGGCGTAGGAGGTGAGCATCAGGCAGTTCACCGCCGGCAGTTGGGAGCGCAGCTCGCGGCACAGTTCGATGCCGGTGCCGTCGGGCATGCGTACGTCCAGCACCGCCACGTCCGGCGTCACTTGCGGGGCACGGGCGAGTGCCTCGGCCACGGACGCCGCCTCGCCGACGATCTCCAGGTCGGGTTCGTGTGCGAGCAGGTCGGAGATGCCCCGCCGCACGATCTCGTGGTCGTCGACCAGCATGATCCGAATCGTCACCGGGGCCTCCTCGTCCGACGTTGTTCGCTTTCCACGGTAGGCCCGTGCGAGACAGTGTCGCAGTGGGCGATCGGCATCATCAGGCCGGGCAGAAGGTCCCGCCGGGCACCCTCGGTGAGGTGACCGGCGGAACCGGTGACGGGTTCAGCGCAGCCAACCGTTTCTCCGCACGATGTCGAGTTGGGCCCAGCGGCGGCCCAGACCCCAGGTGTTTCCCGCGGCGGTGACGGCCATGAGGATGATCACCAGGGCGTAGATGATGTGGTAGTCGATGACGGGGTTGGTCGACATGGTCGGCTCGCCGGTGTCGGTGAACCGGGCCGGGGGCCATTCCGCCGCCCACATCAGCAGCATCATCACCGTGCCGGCGACGGCGGCGATCCGCAGTCCGATGCCGAACAACAGGGCGAACGCGATACCGGCCAGCCCGAGCATGAACAGCGTGTCAGCCCACCACGCGCCGGCCCAGCTCTGGAACATCGACGTGAGCGGCCCGTGGTCGAGGTGACCGAGGAAGCCCTTCGTGGGCGATCCGCCGTTGACCCACGCGTTCTCACCGGCGGTGGCGTAGCCGAGCCCGAACAGCTTGTCCACGAACGCCCACCCGAGCAGCAGACCGGTCGCGATCCGGACCACCGCCAGCACACGTCCCGCGACCTCGGTGTCCTGAGCAAGCTCGGTCCTGTTCCCCACCGGGTGGTCCTTGACGGACATTGTCTGCCTCCATTGTTCGTTCGTTTGTTACCCCGAAGTCTGCGTGGCCGGCCCCCTTCCGCTCGCCGGGCCAAGGTCCTTGGCCGCGCATCGTTGGTCCCGGCAAAGGGCCCGCCGTTCGAGGTCTTCATTCCCTGCTGCCGCGGTCACGGGCGTGACGTCGGGCGCACTGTCGGTCTCGCGCACGTCAGCTCACGCTGAGCACGTCGTCGAGGTCTCGGCGTGGGCTTCGCGGGATCGGAGCCGCGTCCGGTGGTGCCCAGCCGAGCCGGATCAGCAGTTGGGGCACGGCCTCGCCGCCCAGGACTTCGCGCTGGACCGTGCGGCGGGTGTCGGCGATCTCCAGTGGTTGGGACATGGGGCAGGTCGCGATCCCGAGCCTGGCCGCGTGCAGGAGGACGGCGCTGGTGGCCTCGCCGGCCCGCAGGTGGGCGAGCCGGTCGTCGCCCGGGGTGGCGACCACCAGCATCGACGCCAGCTCGCCGTAGCGCTTCCGGGTGGGCTGGGCGAGGGTGCCGTGGGAGAAGGCCCGTTGACGCGGCGTGGTGGCGGCGTCGTTGACCAGCGGGACGCTGGCCGCGAGAACACCGTCGTCGCTGCCGGGGCGTCGGCCGCTCCAGATCGCCATCTCGACGGCGTAGTCGGGGTTGCTCTCCTGCACGACCGCGGCCTGGGCGATGGCCCCGGCGAGGTGGAACCGCGCGGCCGGGTCGGTGACCACACAGGCGTGGCCTCCTTCGCCGGCCGCGGCGTCGGCGAGGACCTGGAGGTACTCCGGGGGCATCGGCCACCAGGAGTAACGCCGCCGGTCGGTCTGCCGGCGCCGGATCGCGTCGGCGAGGCCGAGGTCGTCCCTGCCCGGTACGCGCCGGCGCGCACCGACCACCGCCAGGAGACTGGCGTCGGTGGGGTCGGGCAACCGGCGCACCACGCCGGTCCAGCCGAGCGCGGCGAGCGCGACCCGCAGATGGTGCAACGCGGCACCACAGCTGAGGACGAGGTCCCGGCCGTCCGGGTCGGTGACCGGAACCTGGCGGGTCCGGTCGGCGAACAGGCGGATGGTCGCGTGGTCGTCGACCTGCCAACGCCACGGCTGGGTGTTGTGCACCGACGGTGCCCGCGTGGCAAGTTCGATCGCCTGTCGCACGGTCTCGCGGCCTGGGACGTGGTCGGTCATCAGCGGTGTCTCCTGGAACAGTGGGGGTCCTCAGGGCCCACGCTCCCTGCCCGTCCCCCCGCTCGACAGAGACCAACGGGCCTGCAGCCAGGGACCCCCGTCACCAGATGCCCGCCTACGCGGCCATCGCGACGCCCGTCGCGCCGGCGCCGCTACGGACACCCCGGTGGGCCCCCGAGTCCGCCGGTGGCGGGCGTTCGCCGTCGTGGCGACCGTCGGTAGTGGTCGAACAGCCTGCCGAGTGCCTCGTTCTTGGCCCGGGCGGATTCCTCGTCCCTGGCCCGCTCGGCGGCGAACACCCGTACCAGGTCGTGGAACTCGAACCGGTCCCCGGCGCGACGCCGCAGCAGGCCGGCCGCGACGAGGCCGACCAGCCGGGAGCCTGTGAGGCCGGGGGGCGCGCCGGTCAGCGCGCCGGCGGCGGAGGCGTCGAAGCCGCCGCCGGGATGCAGGGCCGCCAGGCGCAGCAGGCGCCGCTGGTCCGCGTCGAGCGTGGCGTAGGACAGGCCGATGGCGCGGGCCACCGGGTCGTCGAGCCGCAGATCGGCCCGGCGTCGGGTCAACCGGTCCAGGTGGTCTGCCAGCGTCCACTCGGTGTCGGCCCGGATCCGGGCCGACACCACGGACAACGCCAGCGGCAGGTGCCCGACGGCCTCGGCGATCCCCGCCACCGCACGCGGTTCCGCCTCGGCCCGGCGCGTGCCGATCTCGTGGCGGAGCAGCGCGGCGGACTCGTGCGGGCCGAACGGGTCGAGTACCACCCCGGGCAGGCCGTCGAGAACCCGCCGGCTGGTCACCACGGTCACCGACCCCGGGGTGTCCGGCAGCAGCGTCCGGATCTGGTCGGGGGAGGCCGCGTCGTCGAGCAGGAGCAGCGTGCGCCGGCCGGCGAGCCGGCGGCGCAACTCCTCGGCCCTGCCCCCGGTGTCCAGCCGCGCGATCCGGCCGCCGGGCAGGCCGAGCAGCCGCAGGAAGCCCTCCAGCACGGCGCCCGGGTCGGCGGGGACGTGGTCCGCGTCGTGGCCACGCAGGTTCACCGACAGGCACAGGTCCCGGCGCCCGCCGGCCGCCATGACGCGGTGGGCCAGGTGCACCGCCAGCCGTGTCTTGCCCACCCCGGCCATGCCCGTGATCGCCACGACCGCCGGGGGCCGGGCGAGGGCCGCCAGCAGGGTGGTCAGCTCCCGCGTGCGACCGGTGAAGCCGGCGGACTCGGCGGGCAGCGTGCCGCTCACCGCGACGATCGCCGCGTCGGTGGCGACGCCCTCGATCGCCCGGCACGCCTGCCGCCACGACGCGGCGGCCACCGGGTCACCGAGCAGCGCGCCCGCGATGTCCGCCACCAGCTCGGCGTCCAGCCGGGTCCGGCCGGGACGCAGGCACCGGTAGACCGTGTTGTACACGGGAAGTTCCAGCACACCACGCGCCTTCCGGTCCCGCACGACCCGCCGGTGCACCTCCCGGTAGGCCACCCCCGCCCACGTCCGCAGCGCCCGCAGCCGTGCGCTGAGTTCGTCATAGGACACCACGCCGTGCGGCCCCGGCGGCAGCCCGTGCCCGGCGTCGTCCACCTCGACCACCTCCTGCCGGTCGACAACCGGGGCAGAGTGTTCAACCGGGTCCGGATCGGGCGCAGCGGAACGTTCCAGTCGGCGACGGTGATCGACCTTGGTCGGGTTCGCGGTCCGCCGACGTCCGGCCGGCACATACTGACGCGCGTTTTTCGGGAAACCGGAAGGGAAAGGAGGTGCCGTCGTGACGATCGAGGTGCGCAAGGTCGAGTCGGTCAAGTCCACTCAGCACCCGGACAGCTGAGGCGTCGGTGGGTGGCGGCGACGCGATGCGCCCGCCGCCACCCGCTCCCGGACCAGTGAGGTGGTCATGATCGGTGTGAAGGAGTGCGCGTGGGAGCGCGTCGGTGACAGCGTGCTGGTCGTGTGTGACCCGAGCACGGTGATCGAGCTGGCCGACCCCGGCGGCACGGTCAGCACCCTGCTCACGGTGCTCGCCGAGCATCCGGGGGACCTGGCCGCGCTCCGCGAGCGCCTCGCGGACGCCGGGGTGACGGTCGGCGAGGGCGAACTGGCGGAGGCACTGGTCGCGCTGGACGGGCTGCGTCTGCTCGTCGACCCGTCCCGGCACGCGGGCGCCGGCCGCGAGGACGCCGGCCGGTACTTCAGCAACCTCGCCTTCTTCGACCTGTACGCCACGCGCGACATCGCCGACCGCGACCTGCAGGCCCGGCTGTCCGGCGCGCACGTCCTGCAACTGGGCACCGGCGGCCTCGGCTCGAACGTGCTGCAGAGCCTGGCCGGTCTCGGTGTCGGCCGGCTCACGCTGCTCGACGTCGACGTCGTCGAGCCGAAGAACCTCGCGCGACAGTTCCTCTACCGCGAGAAGGACATCGGCGTCCCCAAGGTCACGCGCGCCGCGGACTGGGTGCGGGAGTTCAACTCCGGCATCGAGGTCTCCGCCGTGCGGCGCTGGGTCGCCGGCCCCGGCGACCTGACCGACCTGCTGGACGGCGTGGACCTGGTCGTGTCGGGCATCGATCAGCCCAACGAGATCGACCAGTGGGTCAACGAGGCCTGTGTGCCGGCCGGGGTGCCGTGGATCCGGGGCGGGATGTCCGGTTCCCGGCTGGTCTACTTCTCCGTGCGGCCGGGCGTGAGCGCGTGCTACGCCTGCCGGATCACCGCCTACGGCGACGGGATCGACCGCGCGCCCACGGTGCTCGACGGCCGGCAGGCGGTCGCCCAACGGCTCAGTGCCGCGGTGCCCAGGGTCAACCGGGCCGTCGGGCCGGCGGCGGCGCTGATCGGCTCGCTGGTCGCGTTCGAGGCGATGCGTTACCTCACCGGCTACGAGCCGCCGTTCGGCGCGGGGGCGGACGTGCTGGTCGAGGTGACCGGTGGGTGCGCGCAGCGGCGTGAGGAGTGGCCCCGGGACCCCGGCTGCCCGGTGTGCGCGCGGGCGGCGGGCGGATGAGCGTCGAGGCGCGGCGGGTCACCCTGCGCCAGCTGACCGTGGTGCCCGACGGTGACGACGTGCTGATCGGCGACCCGGAGCGGGCCACGTTCGTCGCCGTCCCACCGGTCGGCGGCGTGGTGGTTCGGGCGCTGCTGGCCGGCCGGACCCTGGCCGAGACGGCCGAACTGGCCGAACGCGAGGCGGGTCAGCCGGTCGACGTCGACGCGTTCGTCCAGACGTTGACCGCTATGGGTTTCGTCGTCGGCGACGAGGAGGTCGCACCGGAACGCACCGCGACCGTGCAGCACCGTGGCTGGCTGACCGGGCCGCCGACGCGGGTGGTCCGGCCGCTGTTCGGCCGCGTCGCCTGGACGGTGTACGGCCTGGCCGCCGCGTTCTGCGTGACGGTCTTCGCGCTGCGGCCCGACCTGTTCCCCGGGCCGGCTGACGCGATGGTGTTGCCGGACGCCGGTCTCAGCCTCGTCGTGCTGGTGCCGCTGGCGTTCCTGCTGGTGGGGGTGCACGAGCTGTGGCACTGGTTCGCCGCGCGGGCGCTGGGCCTGCGCTCCCGGTTCGGCGTGGACCGGCGGCTGTACTTCCTCGTGTTCGAGACCGACCTCTCGCAGCTGTGGAGCGTTCCCCGGCGCGCGAGGTACGGCCCGCAGCTGGCCGGGCTCGCGATCGACCTGGTGCTCCTGGCGGTGTTCCTGTCGGTCGAACTGGTCTGGCCCGGTGTGTGGCTGGTGCCCGGCCTGGTGTTCGCGGTCGTGTCGACGACGCTGTGGCAGTGCATGATCTTCCTGCGCACCGACCTGTACGGGGTGTTCGTGACGGCGACCGGCTGCCGTGACCTGTGGCGGGTGAAGACGCTGCTGCTGCGCCAGGCGTTCGGCAGGCTGGACGCGTCCGGCACGGCCGAACTCGCGGCAGCCGACCCGAGGGACGTCCGGATCGGCACGTGGTTCCGCTGGCTGTGGCTGGCGGGCGTCGCCGTCGGTCTGGCGTACTTCGCCGTCTTCTACCTCCCGCTGCTGCACACGACGGCGACGTGGACCGTGGCGGGCCTCACGACCGGCACCGGCACACGGTTCTGGTGGACGCTGCTCGGCTCGACGCTGCTGTACCTGCCGTTCGTCTCGGTCACCGTGCTCGCCGTCCGGGAACGCCTGTCCCGGAGGTAGCTGACTCAAGTTTGTCCTTGAGTCAATGAACGTTGAGTGGTCCGTCAGCGCGGACGCGGACGCTGCGGGATCGCTGCGGCGGTCGAGCAGGTCGACGGGCCGGGGTCAGCCCAGTGCGCCCTTCATCTCGTTGTTGTAGTCGGCGAACAGGCCCTGGGCGGCGAGGGCGACCCCGACGATGGCCTTGATGACCTGGATGACCTTGAGCAGTGTGCTGGTCACTTCCGCGATACTCTTGTTGATCATCTTGATCAGGTCGTTGATCGCGGACAGGTCCGGCAGTGGGATGCCGATGGGCGACGCGTTCTTGTCGGCCTTGTCGAGGAACTGGAACAGCATCTTCATCGAGTCCGGAATTCCGGGAATAACTCCCTTCACCTCGTTGAACACCACGTAGCAGCCGTGGGCGTGCAGCTTGTAGCTCTCCCCGCATTCGGAGATGTCTCGCGCCGCTTCGTCGTACAGGTCGCAGATTTTCGCGACGAAGTGTTCGGCGTGCTCCGACGCGTTGCCGTCCCAGGTGGAGAACAGCGTGCCGGCGGCGCGGCGGGTGATCGCGCCCAGATTGATCCAGTAGTCACTTGCGTTGGTCATCGCGTCGCCGGCCGTGTAGATGGTGTCCCAGTCCCCCGAGAGCAGCGATGCGATCAGGGTGCAGAGCTCTTCCCACAGCCCGCAGGTCATGTCCCAGATCGCTTGCAGTGCCGGGTTCTTCAGTCCTCCCTGGGGGAGGACCGCCGACTTGGGCAGACCGAGGATGAAGTTGACGGTGTCCTGGATCGAGAAGTCCCCCTTGCCGGGGTATCCGTGTGGCGGGTAGTCGGAGCCGAAGTTGTAAGCGCCCTGATCGTACTGTTCGAGATTGGCGTCCCCGCTGGTCGGCAGGTCGAAGCCGAGATCGTCCCACACCTTCTCGATGCGTTCTCGCGACCTGTCGTTCGAGTTCGCGTAGAGCGTCCCGACCTCGGCGAGATTCGAATTGATCTTGCGGAGCATCGCCGGCGTGCAGCCGGCCGACACCGCAACTTCCTTGATCAGCTTGTCGTGGTGGATGAGCAGAAGGTTCAGCAATCCCGCTTTGCCCGATTCGAAGACGGGTTTGCGCAGCATGTCGTACAGATACCCGTCCGAATCGTCGGCGAGCTTCTCGAATCGGTCTTGCGCCAGGGTGAAGGCCCGTGGGCTCCACTTGAATCCCGTCATGTCAACAGCCCCGCTCTCACCATTCGTTTTTCGGACGCACGCTGTGCTCATCGAAGTACTCGTCGTCGCTCTTCTCGCGGGCGGGCGGCGGCGAGTCCGGAGGCTCGGGCGAAGGAAAGCCATCGCGCAGCCGGTCGACGACGTAGTCGGCGAGAGGATCCTCGTTCGCCCCGTCGGCGAGAGTGTCGGCAGCGACCTCGGCCAACCGCGCCTGGGCGAGCCGCACGCACCGCAGAACCTCCTGCGCGACCTTCGCCGGCGCCCAGTGCCGGGTCGTTTCGCCGAGCTCCAGGTCCGACAGCCCGCCACTGGCGGTCACCGTCGCCCGCACCGCACCGCCGGCCGACTCCGCGGTCGAGGTGAGGGTGGCCAGCGCCTGTTTCGCCAGGTCGGCGGCGCTGGCTCGCCGTTCCGCGCGCTCCTGGAGCCGCTCGAGGACCCGTTCGATCTCCACCACGCCGTCCCCAGTTGGCGACGGCGATCCCTGTGCTGATCCCATGTGAGATTCATACCGAGAACCGCGCCGGTATGTGGCGTTTTTCGCGAAACTGTCACATCCGGCGTCAGTCAGCTGCACGTCGTGCTCGCCCGGATCACCGGCGCCGGCCGCGCGCTCGGCGTGCCGGTCGTGTACTCCGCACGGCCCGGTGGCCAGAACCCGGAGCCGCTCACCCACCTGCTCTACCCGGCAAGAAGCCCGGGGTCGACCTGGTGCGGCGGTGGGTTGGCGTGCTTGTTGTTCGTGGACGCCCGCCACGTACTGCGCAGGTTGAGGGGATGGATATGTGACCCCGGGTGTTCGGTCCGTGCCGACCGACCCGGTGGCACGGGGAGATCGATTCGCCACTGAGTTGATGCTCGCGGACGGGGGCTCGCGGGAGACGGGAGGTTGGCAACGGGTCCTCCTTGCCGCCACGCGTGACGGTTCTGGGAACACCATCGCGCTGGTCGCCGTCCGGCGTGCGAACGTGACCGTGCGGTAGGACGTGGCGCGATTGTCGTTCACCGAGCAGGTGCTGATGCGGGCGTCCGGTGCAGGCGCCGGGGTCACACGGCGCCTGCCGCGGACGTCACCTCGGGGCTGCCGCCGCTGGTTCGGGCGGGGGTTCGGACCCTCCGTCGCGTTGTTCGGGGTGCCCGAACACGAGCGGGCGGTCGATCCGCGGTCGCGACCGTGCTGTCGGTGCTCCACAGTGCCCGCTGCGCGCGACCGGGAGAGCGTCGACGTGGCCCTCGACCGGGCGGAGATGATCATGATCGTCATCTCGCCGCTGCTACGCGGGGAGAGCCTCAGCGCCCGCATGACCTTCGTGTTCGGCTTCCACAAGGCCACCGGAGTCGCGACTGGCCTGACCACGATCACCGGCCTGCTGAACGCGGTCGCCGCCGCCGTCGCCGGCGCCTCGAGACGTCCCTGACACCGCGAACCCAGCACGTGTGTTGAGCGATTTGTAGAAACTGGTACACCGATGACCGATGAGGTCCGGTTCATTGTGGACCAGTGCTCCAGTCACACTTCGTGATGTTGGTTGTGTAGGCGTACTACGACCCGCGCCCGCTTCTCTGCACCAAGTCAAGTGCGAACGCGGCGTGTCTCGATCAGTCCATGGCCGCAAGCCAGTCGTTGGTGTCGCGGTGACGGCCGAGCCCGACTGCGTCGAACTCGTCGAAGTGCTCGCCTTTCGCGACGCCGAGTTGCCGCAGTGCTTGGGAGATCGGGCTACCGATGGCCGGGAATGGTTCGTCCTCTGCCAGGTGCAGAGGTCCAAGGACCACGTTCCCGTCGTTCCATATCTGCGCGATCTGTGTGCCGTTTCCGCCGAAGAACTCGGCCTCGACATAGGCCGCGGGGCCCTTCGCCGAACACGCTGCCAGCGCACTGCCGAAGCCAGCAGGAGCCTTCCAGAACCCGTCGAGTTTTGGAGCCCCAGCAACGGTGACCGCGTCGAAGAACGCGTCGGTCATGGGCAACAGCCACAGGTGTTGGCCGAGGGGCCCGATGCGTGCCTCCTCGATGGTGTCGGCCAGGTCGCGAAGTACGGGTTCGCTGGCGATGACTGCCTGCAGGCAATATCCCATGTCCACATTGTCGTCTGGCCAGTGAGGCGTGCGGGCCGGTGGGTGCCCAGGTTGAGCTTCCCCCGGTGCTCGACCAGGGACGTGGACCCGGTGACGATCCAGCCGCCGTCGCCGGCCCGGACGGCCGGGAGCGCGGCACCCGTGGCTGCGCGGTGACGTCGGTGTCGATGAGCCGCACCCAGCCGGTCGGGTGCCGTGTTGTCCTCGAGGTCGAAGGGCAGGCCGCCGGCTCGCTCGATCTGCGCGGCGACGTGCTCGGCGGCTTGCCTGTTTCCTTGTAGGTCAGGCAGACCCGCGCGGGCTTCCGGCCGAAGGCGACGGCGGTGGCCGCTCCGTCACCCGGCTGGTCATATGGGGTCGGTCGTGGGGGTGAGCACGCGCTCGTTGACAGTCTCGCGAGCCTGATCGTATTGTGCTTCGATAGGTGGAGCGGTCGTTTCACTAGATAAAACGGCGACGAACGCGGCACATCCCGGCCGGCAGACGGCACCGATGTGGACGGTGCGGACGACCCGGGTCGATGCCAGGGAGGCGAAACGGTCATGACCGAGCCGACTGTTGAGACGTCCGACGACGACCTGCGGCGGCGTGCGCTCGCGCGGACACCGGGCGGCGTTCATTCCAACGTCCGGCTCGCCGGGCCGAAGGTGTTCATCGACCGCGCGAAGGGCGCGTGGATGTGGGGCGTCGACGGCACGGACTACGTCGACTACCTGCTCGGGCAGGGACCCAACTTCCTGGGGCACGCACCGGACGTGGTGCTGTCGGCGGTGGAGCGGGCCTGCCGGCGCGGGATGGTCTACGGCGGTCAGCACGCGCTCGAGGTCGAGGCGTCCGAACTGGTCTGCGAGGCGTTGGGCTGGGCCGAGATGGTCCGCTTCGGCGTCTCCGGCACCGAGTCGGTGCAGGCGGCGCTGCGGCTGGCGCGGGCGGTGACCGGGCGGACGAAGGTGATCCGGTTCGAGGGCCATTACCACGGCTGGCTGGACAACGTCCTGCTCGGGCAGCGCGACGACGCCTGGGGCGTGGCCAGTGCGGGGCAGCTGCCCCACCACCACGACGACTTCGTGCTGGTGCCGTGGAACGACCCGGCGGCGGTCGAGGCGGCGATCGGCGACGACGTCGCCGCCGTGATCATGGAACCGATCATGATCAACGCCGGGGTCATCGAGCCGGCGCCCGGCTACCTGGAGCGGGTCCGCGAGCTGTGCGACGCGCGCGGTGTGGTGCTGATCTTCGACGAGGTCATCTCCGGCTTCCGGCTGGGACTCGCCGGCGCGGCCGGCCGGTACGGTGTCGTGCCGGACCTCGCCACCTACGGCAAGGCGCTCGCCGGCGGCTGGCCGGTGTCCGCGCTCGCCGGGCGGGCCGACCTGATGGCGGGCTTCGGCACCGGCGAGGTGAACCACTCCGGCACGTTCAACGCGTCGGTGATGACCATGGCCGCCACCGTGGCGACCATCCGGTCGCTGCGCGACGACCCGCCGTACGCGCGGATCGCCGACCACGGCACCGCGCTCATGACGGGCATCCGCGAACTGGGCGCCCGACACGGGGTCGCCCTGCACGTGCAGGGGTTGCCGGCCGCGTTCCACGTGTCCTTCGGCGAGCAGGACGCCACCGACCACCGGTCGTTGCGGCGACTGGGCCTCGATCGGTACACGAAGTTCGCCGAAGCGCTGGTGGCGCACGGCGTCTGGGTCGCGGGGCGCGGCGTCTGGTACGTCTCGGCGAGTCACGGCCCCGCCGAGCTGGATGCCACGCTGGCCCGGTTCGACCAGACCCTGACCGACTGGCTGTGAGGAGTCCAGGTGTCCATTTCCGACGGTCCGTTGTTTCCGCCGGCCGTTCGTGCCGGTGAGTTCGTCTACGTCTCCGGGCAGGCGTCGGTCGACGAGACCGGTGCCATCGTCCCCGGCACGTTCGCCGAGGAGATGCACCGGTCCATCGAGAACGTGCGCCGGGTCCTCGAGGCGAAGGGGCTCACACTGTCCGACGTGGTCAAGGTGAACGCGTACGTGCACGATCCGGCGGACCTGGCCGAGTACAACCGGCTCTACCCGACGTACTTCCCGTGGCCGCGACCGGCCCGCACGACCATCACGAGCTGTCTCACCGACGCGATCAAGTTCGAGCTCGACGTCGTCGCCCACCCGAGCCGGCGGTGATCACCGCCGAGCGGGTGAGCGTGGCCAGGGCGGAACTCGGCGAGTCACCCCTGTGGGACACCGGCGTCGGCCTGCGCTGGCTGGACGTGCCCGGCCGCGCGCTGCACACGATCGGCCTCGACGGCGGCGAGTCGGTGGTGGCGCTGCCGGAGACCGTCAGCGCCGTCGAGCCGACCACCGGCGCGACCCTGCTCGCGGTCACCGCCACCGGGTTCGCCCTGCTGGACCCGGACACCGGCGCCCTCACCCCGTTCGCGGCGGCGGTCAGCCAGGACGGGGTCGCGATGAACGACGCCGCCGTCGACCCGAGCGGACGGTGCTGGGCCGGCTCCGCGGTGCGCGACGACAGCTTCCGTGGTGCGCTCTACCGGCTCGACGAGCACAGTGTGACCATGTGCGAGGGCGGGCTGGGCATGTCCAACGGCATCGACTGGTCGCCGTCGGGCACGGTGATGTACCACGTGGACAGTGCGGTCGGCGAGCTGCGGGCCCACGCCTACGACCCGGCGACCGGTGACCTCGGCGGCCGGCGGGTGCTGCGTACCGTGCCGGCCACGGTGGGCCTGCCCGACGGGCTGACGGTGGCGCGGGACGGCGGGGTGTGGCTCGCGGTGTGGGGAGCCGGCCAGGTGTGGCGGCTGGACCCGGACACCGGGGAGACCACCGAGATCGTCGCCGTGCCGACACCCCACCCGACCAGTTGCGCCTTCGGCGGACCCGACCTGGGCACGCTCCACGTCACCACCGCGCGGCCGGGCGGACACGTGTACGCCGCCGACGTGCCCGCCGTCGGTCGGCTGCCGCACCGGTTCGCCGGGGCCGGCCGATGAGCACGCGGACCGCGCTGGTCACCGGCGCCTCCCGGGGCATCGGCGCCGCCGTGGCCCGCCGGCTCGCCCGCGAGGGGTTCGCGGTGGCGCTCAACAGCCTGCCCGCCGCCGGCATGGTCGCCGCGGCCGAGGCGGTGGCCGAGGACATCCGCGCCGCGGGTGGGGCCGCGGCGGTGTACCCGGCCGACATCAGCGCCGCCGCCGAGGTGGACGCGATGGTGGCCCGGGCGAGCGCCGAGCTGGGCCGGGTGCACGTGTTGGTGCTCAACGCGGCCGCCTCGGCGCTGCGGCCGTGGCACGAGGTCACCGAGGCCGAATGGGACGCGACCTCGGCGGTCAACCTCAAGGGCGCGTTCCTGTGCGCCCGCCGGGTGTTCGCCGACCGGCCACCGGCCGACGGCGCCGTCGTCACCGTGAGCAGTGTGCAGGCCGCGCTCGGGGTCGCCGACGCCCTGCCCTACGCCACGACCAAGGCCGGCGTCATCGGGTTCACCCGCTCGCTGGCGCGGGCGCTGGGCCCGGCCGGGGTTCGGGTCAACTGCGTGATGCCCGGCGCCATCCGCACCGAGCACGAACTGGAGCACCACCCGGACCAGGACGCCGTCGCCCGGGAGGTGTTCGCCGTACAGGCGCTGCGCCGCCGGGGCACGGCCGAGGACGTGGCCGGGGCGGTCGCCTTTCTCGCCGGACCGGACGCCGCGTTCGTCACCGGCCAGACCCTCTGCGTCGACGGCGGCTGGGTTCCTCGGTAGCGAAGGAATGCGGTAGCGAAGGAATGAGGTACTGATGATGTCGGGCCTTGGCCGGTTCGCGGCCGATCTGCCGGCCGTGTCCCGGTACGTGACCCTCGGTGAGGGCGGCACACCGTTGCTGGCGCTCGACCGGCTCGCCGCCCGGTTCGGGCTGGCGGGACTGTCGGCCAAGGTGGAGTCCGCCAATCCGACCGGTTCCTACAAGGACCGGGTGGCCGCGATGTCCCTGTCGCTGGCGCTCGACCGGGGCAACCCCGGCTGGATCGCCACCTCCTCGGGGAACGCCGGACTGGCCTTCGCCGCCTACGGGGTCCGGGCCGGGCTGCCGGGATTCCTGTGCGTCGTGGCGGGCGCGCCCCCCGGCAAGCTGATCCCGCTCGTCCCCTACGGCATCGGGCTCGCCGCGGTGACCGACGTCGGCGACGGCGGCAGCGGCCGGTCGGGGGCCGGGCTGATGGAGCTGGTGCGCGACGCCGCGCGCCGGCACGAGCTGTTCCTGGGCATCACCGCGAACCGGTACAACCCCGACGGGATGCGGGGCATCGAGACGATCGGCTACGAACTGGCCGAACAGCTTCCGGACACGACCCAGGTGTACGTGCCGACCGGCGGCGGCGGACTGCTCGCGTCCCTGGCCCGGGGTCTGGCGCACCGGGGCGTTCCCGCGGCGGTCGTCGCGTGCCAGCCGGCCGGGTGCGCGCCGATCGTGCGGTTCCTCGACGGTGAGCTGGCGCGCCCGGTGATCGAGCGCTGCGACACCCGCGTCTCGGCGCTGCAACTGCCCGAGCCGCCCGACGGCGACCTCGCGGTGGCCGCCGTCATCGGCTCCGGTGGCTGGGGTACCAGCGTGTCCGACGAGGAAACCCTTGCCGCGCAACGGTTGCTGGCGGCGACTGAGGGCCTGTTCGTGGAGCCGGCGTCGGCGACCGGGCTCGCCGCGGTGATCCGGGACGTGGCCGCCGGCCGACTCGGCGGGACCGACCACCCGGTGCTGGTCCTGACCGGGGCCGGCTGGAAGGACCTCGACCGGTTCGCCGCGGCCGCCGAGCGGATCCCGGAGGTCGGGCTCGGCGGCGTCGCCGAGCGGGTCGACCGCTGGGCCGGGGAGGTGCGGTCCTGATGCGGCTCGCGGTGCTCGGTCTGTGGCACGAGGCCAACACGTTCGCGTCGGTCCTCGCCGACAGCGCCTACGTCGAGGCGGCGGGGGTGCTGCGCGGTCCGGAGATCGTCGCGCGCCACGACGGCGGGACGACGACGGTCGCCGGCTACCTCGCGGCCGGCGCCCGGCACGCCGACGTCGAGCTGGTGCCGCTGGTGATGACGACGCTCGTGCCGGCGGGGCCGATCACCTCGGCGGCCCTGCACCCGCTCGTCGACGAGATGGTCGCCGCGCTCACCGCCGGCGGGCCGTTCGACGGCGTGCTCGCCGCCCTGCACGGCGCCGCGGTCGCCGAGGACGTGCTCGACGTGGACGGCTTCCTGCTCGGCCGGTTCCGGGACGCCGTCGGACCGGACGTGCCGATCGGGGTGTCCCTGGACCTGCACGCCAACGTCAGCGCGGCGATGTGTGCGCACTCCGACGTGCTCAACACCTACCGCACCAACCCGCACGTGGACGCCAGGGAGGTGGCGCAGGAGGTCGCCGAACTGGTGATCCGCACGGTCCGCGGCGAGCTCCGGCCCACCCAGGCGTTCGCGCCGCTGCCCGCCGCGATCAACATCCTGTGCCAGAACACCGGCGAGTCGCCGATGCGCGACGCCCTGGCGGACGCGCGGGCGACGATGGCCCAGGCGGGGGTGCTGTCGGTGTCGGTCGCCGAGGGCTACCCGTACGCGGACGTGCCGGAGATGGGCATGGCGGTCGTCGTGGTGACCGACGACGACCAGGCCGCCGCCGGGCGGCACGCCAGGGCGCTGGCCGAACGGGTGTGGGCGCGCCGGGCGGGGTTCGACACCACCGCCCCCGGCGCGGCCGAGGCCGTGGCGCTCGCGGCGGCGGCACCGGCGGGACCGGTGTTGCTGCTCGACGTCGGTGACAACATCGGCGGCGGCTCGCCGGGGGACTCGGTGGTCCTGCTCAACGCCGCCCGGGACGCGGGGTTGGCGAACCTGCTGACGATCGTGTGGGACCCGGTGTCGGCGGCGCACTGCGTCGAGGCCGGCGTCGACGCGCGGGTGACGCTGTCGATCGGCGCACGGACCGACCCGGAGACCGGGCCGCCGGTGACCGCGACCGCCACCGTGCTTGCCCTGCACCACGGGGTGCACGAGGCCACCGAGCCGGTGCACGCCGGACTGAGCAGTTTCGACGGCGGCCCCACCGCCGCGGTCCGGCTCGACAGCGGCCAGACGGTGATCCTCACCAGCAAGGTCGTGCCGCCGTTCAGCACCGCGACGCTGGCGACCGTCGGGCTGGCGCCCGGTGACTTCGCGGCCATCGTGGCCAAGGGCGTGCACTCCCCGCTCGCCGGCTACCGACCGCACGTCACCGAGGTGGTCCGGGTCGACACCCCCGGGGTGACGAGCGCGGACCCGCGCCGGTTCGCCCTCCGGCACCGCCGCCGGCCGATGTTCCCGTTCGAACCAGAAACGACCTACCCGGAAGAAGACGGTGTGTGACATGAAGGTACTGGTGACCGGCGCGAGCGGCCGGGTCGGCGCGAACATGGTCCGGCGGCTGCTCGCGGCGGACGCGGAGGTCCGGGCGCTGGTGATGCCCGGCGACCCGCAGGCGGCCAAGCTCGCCGGACTGTCCGATGTGGAGGTCGTGCCGGCGGACCTGGGTGACCAGGCGGCCATCGACGCGGCCTGCGCGGGCGTGACGCACGTGGTGCACCTCGCCGCGCAGCTGGTGCGCGGGGACACCCCCGTCGACCGGTTCTTCGACGTGAACGCGTTCGGCACGCTGCGGCTGCTCGAAGGGGCGGTCCGGGCGGGCGGGGTGGAACGGTTCCTGCTGGCGAGCACCGACGGCACCTACCGCCCCGGCGACCCGCCGAGGGTGCCGTTGGACGAGAGCACGCCGCAGGAACCCGCCGACTACTACGGAACCGCCAAGCTCCTCGGCGAGGTGATCCTGCGCAACCACGCCGCCCAGTTCGACATCCCGTTCGCCATCACCCGGTTCGCCACCGTCGTCAGCCCCGAGGAGGCGGGCGCGGTGTTCACCCTCGGGTACCTGCGGGAGTTGCTCGGCCGGGTCGCGCTGGGCCGGGACTCGAACCTCTGGCAGCTGTTCCGCGAGCACCCCGAACTGGTCACCCTCCTGGACCAGGCTGCCGGTGACGCGCCGGCGAGCACCCCCACCGTGCTCACCGGGCCGGGCGGGGCGCCGTGGTCGATCCACCTGGTGGACGTGCGGGACGCGGTCGAGGGCGTGTACCTCGCGCTCACCCACCCGGACGCGCTGGGCCGCGCGTTCAACATCGCCGGCCCGGCGCCGACGTCGTTCGACGACGGGGCGGCGGTGCTGGCCGACGGTGGGCCGACGCTCACCGTGGAGCTGCCGATCCGGTGGCGCCTGGAGATGACCGTCGACGCGGCCCGGGACACGCTCGGCTACCGGCCCCGGCACGACTACCGGAGCATGGTGGCCTCGGTGCACGACGACTACGTGCCGGCGCGGGTGTGACCGGGTCGCCGAGGGGTCAGCCCGGGGTGGCGGCGATCTGTTCGGCCGCCGCCCGCAGCGCGGTGGCCACCTTGGCGATGTCCTGCATCGGCAGCCGGGCGGCGGGGGCCGACAGGCTCAGCGCGGCGGGCAGCCGGGTGCCGGGGATGACCACCGCGACACAGCGGCCGTCGACCTCGTTCTCCCCGTTGTCGAGCGCGTGGCCCACCCGCCGCACGGTGGCGAGCTCGGTGAGGTAGTCGGTCGGCGAGGTGATGGTGTTGACCGTGCGGGCGGGCATGCCGGAGGCGACGAGGAGTTCCCGAACTCGTTCCTCCGGCAGGTACGCGGCGATCGCCTTGCCCAGCGCGGTCGCGTGCAGCGGGTCGCGGTCGCCGCGCTTGGCGGCCAGCCGCACGGATCGCCGGCTTTCCACGATCTCCAGGTAGATCGCCGAGTCCCCGTCCAGCACCCCGAGGTTCACCGTCTCGCCGAACTCGTCGCGCAGGCGTTCCAGTACCGGCCGCGCCCGCTGCCGCAACACCTCGACCTGGCGGGACTGCATGCCGACGAACCCGAGGCCCAGCCGGTACATCCCGGCCTCCGCGTCCCGTTCGACGTAGCGGTAGGCCTCCAGGGTCCAGAGGTAGCGGAACGCGGAGGACTTGGGCAGTTCGGTGGCCTCCGCGATCTCGATCAGCGAGACGCCGTCGATCGACTCCTGCAGGAGGTTGAGGATCGCGCACACGCGCTCCACGGCCCGTACCGAGTAGTCCCGCTCGTCGGTGCGCTGCTCGCCGGTGGGGCGGCTCGTGACCATGGGCGTCCTTCCGTTGTTACGGCTGGGGATCTCGTTGAGTGAAGAGCGTGTTTCACAACCCTACCGTTATTGGCGTCATCTTCAGTAGTGGTCCGGGTCGTTGACAAGGCGCCAAAGGCGATTCTATGGTTTTTGAAACAGGGGTTTTATTTGTCACCAGGGTGGCACGAAGGGCGACGACATGACCGACCCAGCACGCGACGAGTTCCCGGCACTGTGGGCGAACCCGATTTCCCGCAGGCGACTGTTGCGTTTCGCGGGCCTGGGCGCCGGTGCGGTCGCCGTCGCCACGGTGCTCCCCGGCTGCACGGCCGCGGCCCCCGGCGGCGAGGCCGAGGCGGCCGACACCCTCTCCGCGGCCTTCGCCAACACGTTCCTCGACCTCGACCCGACGACCGGTAGTCAGGTCGGCACCATCGCGATCAACGACTACGTCTACGAGGGCCTCTACCGGCTCGACCCGTTCCCGCCGCGCACCGAGATCACCCCGGAACTGGCCGCCGCCCTGCCCGAGGAGCTGTCGCCGACCGGCTACCGGATCCGGCTGCGCGAGGGCGTCACCTTCCACGACGGCAGCCCGCTCACCGCCGAGGACGTCGCCTTCACCATCCAGCGGATCAAGGACCCGGCCACCAAGTCGCTGTTCACCCGGTTCTTCGAGGTCATCACCGAGGTCCGGGCCACCGGCGAGCACGAGCTGGAGCTCACCCTCGCCGCGCCGACGACGCTGCTCGTCCAGCGCCTGATGCTGGTGAAGGGCATGTCCAAGGCCGCGATCACGGGTTCGCCGGACGCGCTGAAGCTCAAGCCGGTCGGCACCGGGCCCTACCGCATCGGTTCGGCGGTGTCCGGACAGCGGGTGGAGCTGATCCGGTTCGACGGCTACACCGGTCCACGGAAGGTCAACTACGACACCCTGCGGATCAGTGTCGTCGCGGACCCCAACGCGCGGGTCTCCGGGCTGCGCACCGGGCAGACGAAGATCATCGAGGACGTGCCGGCCAGCGGGTTCGCCAACCTGGCCGAGGCCGACGGGGTGACCGCGGCCGGTGAGGCGGGGGAACACCTGACCGGCCTGATGTTCCACTGTGGCAAGCCGCCGTTCGACGACGTGCGGGTGCGCCAGGCGGTGCTGTACGCGATCGACCGGGACTCGATCACCGACACCAGCTTCTTCGGCAAGGCGAGCCCGGTCTGGGGCAGCGTGATCCAGGAGTCCAGTCCGGACCACGTCGCGCCCGACATCACCTACAGCTACGACCCCGAGCGCGCCAAGGCACTGCTCGCCGAGGCCGGCCTGGGCGGCGGCGGGATCCGGATCGACCTCATCGCGGGGACGTTGGACTACCTCGCCTCGCAGACCCCGATCATCGAGGAGAACCTGCGCGCGGTCGGGTTCGAACCCAACGTGATTCCCGGTGAGCTCGAGTCGCTCTACTCCCGGGTCACCGCCGGTGAGTACAACGTGTTCCTGATGAAGGGCGACACGAGCGCCGTCGGTCCGACCGACGCCGAGTTCGCGTTGCGCTGGCTCTACTACGGCGACTTCCCGCGCAGCTTCCTGTACTGGGACGGTGCGCCGCTCACCCAGGTGGAGAAGCTGCTCGACGAGGCGCTCACCGCGGCCGACGACGCCGCCCGCGCCCGCCTGCTCGGCCAGGTGCAGAACCTCGTGCAGAACGAGGTGCCGATCGGCCGGCTGCACCGCACCGAGCAGCTCACCGGCTGGTCGAAGGATCTGCAGGGATTCCGCCCGTCGCCGACCGCCGGGTTCGTGGTCGACGGGGTGCGCGGGTGACCACCGCCGCCGCGCCGGTGGCGCCGGCGCGGCGCGGCCCCCAAGGCGTCCACATCGGACGGTTCATCCTGCGCAGACTGTTGCTCGCGCCGGTGATCCTGCTCGGCGTGGCCCTGGCGGTGTTCGTCGTGATCGACCTGTCACCCAACGATCCGGCCCGCGCCGCGCTCGGCCTGTTCGCCGACGCCCAGTCCCGGGCCGCGTTCGCCGCCGAGAACGGCCTGGACGACCCACTGCTGGTGCGGTTCGTGCGGTTCCTCGGCGACCTCGTCCGGTTCGACCTCGGTGACTCGGTGGTGCGGCCGGAGTCGGTCGGCCACCTGGTCGGGATGGCGCTGCCGCTCACCGTCCAGCTGCTGGTGCTGGCCACCGTGCTCGCGGTGGCGCTGTCGCTGGTGCTCGGCATCGTCGCGGCCCGCACCGAGGGCCGCTGGCCGGACCGGGCGATCAGCACGGTCGCGGCGGTGTTCCAGTCAGCGCCGCAGTTCTGGATCGGCTTGCTGTTCATCCAGTTGTTCGCCGTCGGACTCGGGGTCCTGCCCTCCGGCGGGTACCAGCCGCCATCGGCCGGGTTCTCGTTCTGGTTCTCCTCGATCGTCGGACCGGCGATCGTGCTCGCGCTGCCGTTCGCGGCGGCGATGACCAGGGTCGTGCGCGCCTCGGTCGCCGACGAACTCGCCAAGGACTACGTGCGCACCGCCGTCGGCGCCGGCGTGCCGTGGCGCGCGGTGCTGCTGCGCAACGTGCTGCGCAACGCCCTGATCACCCCGGTGACCGTGCTCGGCGTGCACGTCGGCGCGCTGATGTCCGGCGCGATCCTTGTCGAGACCGTGTTCAACCTGCCGGGCATGGGCAGCCTGCTGATCACCGGCGTGAACCAGGGCGACCTCGGGGTGGTGCGCGGGGTGGCGATCGTCGGCGCCGTCGCGTTCGTCGTGGTCAACCTGCTCGTCGACCTCGCCTACCTCGCGCTGAACCCCCGTAGCGCGGAGGCCGCCCGATGACCGCCGCGCCACCGGCCCTGCCGGTCAGGTACGCGCGGGCGTTCGCCGCCGAACCGATGGTGCGCTGGGTCACCGGCGTGGTCGTGGTGCTTTTCGCGGTCCTCGTCGTGCTGCCGCTGCTGGTTCCCGGCTCGCCGACCGCGCTGAACGCCGGGCCGCCGCTGGCGCCGCCCAGCGGCGAACACTGGTTCGGCACCGACCAGTTGGGCCGGGACGTGGCCGCCAGGGTCCTGCACGGCGCCCGGCTGAGCATGCTGGTGGCGGCCGGGTCCGCCGCCGCGGCGCTGATCGTCGGCGGGCTGCTCGGCGCGCTCGCGGCCAGCTCGCGCGGCGTGCTCGGCGAGGTGATCATGCGCGTGCTGGACGTCGTGCTCGCCTTCCCCGGCATCCTGCTCGCGATCGTGCTGGCGGCGGCGATCGGTCCCAGCCTCACCACCACGGTGATCGTGCTGTCGGTGATCTACGCGCCGTCCATGGCCCGCGTGGTGCGCGCCGCGGTCTTCGCCGAGTACGGCACGGACTACGTGACCGCCGCGCGGCTGCTGGGCACCAGCCGGGTCCGGCTGGTCGGCTACCACATCGGGGTCAACGCGGCCCTGCCCGTGCTCGTGTACACCACGTTGATCATGGCCGACGCCATCGTCGCCGAGGCCGCGTTGTCCTTCCTCGGGGCCGGGATCAGGCCGCCGGCGCCGTCGTGGGGCAACATCATCAAGGACGGCCAGACGGTGATCGAGGCCGGCGCGTGGTGGATCTCCCTGTTCCCCGGCCTCGCCATCGTGCTCGCCGTCCTGGCGATGAACCGGTTCTCCGAGGCTCTCGGCGCTCACCTGAGGTCCCGATGACCACTCCCGTCCTGTCCGTCGCGAACCTGAGCGTGCGTTTTCCGAAGCGGTACGGCGCGATCGACGTGCTCGACAACATCGCGCTCGACATCGGACCCGGTGAGCGGGTCGCCGTCGTGGGGGAGTCCGGTTGCGGGAAGTCGCTGCTCGGCCTCGCCGCCGCCGACCTGCTGCCGCCCACCGCACAGGTCACCGGCCAGATCTCCTTCCGTGGCAAGGACGTCCGCACCATGGGGCGCCGCGAACGGTTCGCCCTGCGCGGCGCGGGCATCGGCGTCGTCTACCAGGACGCGCTCACCAGCCTCAACCCCGGGATGACGGTCGGCGCGCAGCTGCGGCAGGTGTGCCGGCTGGGCTCGTCGTCCACACCGGAGCGACTGCTGGTCGACGTCGGGCTCACCGACACCGGGCGGGTGCTGCGCGCCAAGCCCCACCAGCTCTCCGGCGGCCAGCGCCAACGCGTGCTGATCGCGCTCGCGCTGGCCAGGGACCCCGACCTGGTCATCGCCGACGAGCCGACGACGGCCCTGGACGTCACCGTCCAGGCCCAGGTGGTGGCGTTGCTGCGGGAGCTGCAGGAACAGCACCACTTCGCGCTGCTGTTCGTCAGCCACGACCTCGCGCTGGTGTCCGAACTCGCCAGCCGGACCACGGTGATGTACGCGGGACAGGTCGTCGAGAGCGGCCCGACGACCGAGATCCTCGCCCGGCCGCGCCACCCCTACACCGCCGGCCTGCTCGCCGCGAGCGTCAGCCTGGAGGAGCGGCGGGAGACGCTCACCCCGATCCCCGGGCACGTGCGCCAGCCCGGCGAGTTCGTCGCCGGCTGCCGGTTCCGGGAGCGGTGCGGCAACGCCCGCGACGACTGCGCGAACCGGCCGGAACTGGCCCCCGACGGTCCCGGCCGCCTGCTCGCCTGCTTCCACCCGGTGGCCAAGGAAGAGGAAACCCCATGACCACAGTGGACGCACCGGCGACGACCCCGGTGGTCGAGGCGCGGGCGGTCGTCGTCGACTACCACTCCCGTGGCCACCACACCCGGGCGCTGGACCAGGTGTCGCTGTCGGTCGAGCCAGGGGAGACCGTCGGGCTGATCGGTGAGTCCGGGTCGGGGAAGTCGACGCTCGCCCGGACGCTGCTCGGGCTCGTGCCACCGACGGCCGGTGAGGTGCGTTACCGCGACCGCGACGTCTACGCACTGGGCGCCACCGCGCGTCACCGGCTGCTCGGCCGGGACACCGCGATGGTCTTCCAGGATCCGCGCAGCTCGTTGAATCCCCGGCTGTCGGTGGGCGCGGTGGTCCGCGATCCGTTGCACGTGCAGCGGATCGGCGACCGCGAGGCGCAGCGGGTCGCCGTGGCCGAACTGCTGGAGAGCGTCGGACTGCCGGCTGCGCTGGCCCGCCGGCCGGTTCGGGCGCTGTCAGGTGGACAGCTGCAACGGGTGGCCCTGGCCAGGGCGCTGGCCGTGGAACCCAGCCTGATCGTGGCCGACGAGCCGACCTCCGCGCTGGACGTGTCGGTGCAGGCGCAGATCCTCAACCTGTTGCGGCAGATCCGGTCGACCAGGAACCTGGCGCTGCTGGTCGTGTCGCACGACATGCGGGTGATCAGGTTCCTCGCCGACCGCACGGCGGTGATGTACCAGGGCCGCGTCGTCGAGGAAGGTCCGACCGAGGAGGTCTACACCGCGCCCCGGCACGACTACACGAAGACGCTGCTGGCCGCCGCCCCGGTGCTGCACCGGGGCTGAGCCCTCAGGCGCGGTGCACGACGGCACCGCCGCGCAGCACCAGCCGCACGTCGCGCAGCCGGTCGATGTCGGTCGTGGGGTCACCGTCGACGACGACCGCGTCGGCGATCATGCCGGGCGCGAGCGTGCCCAGCCGGTCGCCGAGCCCGAGCAGTGCCGCCGAGTTCCTGGTCACCGCGGCGATGGCGTCGGTCGTGGACAGTCCACAGGCCACCAGTTGGGCGGCCTCGGTGGCGGCCTGGCCGTGCGGGACGTCGGTGGTGCCGGCGTCGGTGCCGCCGGCCATCGGCACGCCGGCCGCGACCGCCTCGCGGATGCTGACCCGGTGGGCGGGCACGGTGATCCGCGCCTTCTCCCGGATGAACGCGGGAATGCGCTCGTCGTCGAGGAACTCCGGCGGCTTGTTGGTCGCCGTCAGCGTGGGCACCACCACCGTGGTGCCGTGCGCGAGCGCGTCGAGCGCCGCGTCGTCGAGGATGACGGCGTGCTCGACGGAGTCCACCCCGGCGGTCGCCGCGATCCGGATGGCCTCGGGGTTGCTCGCGTGCGCGGCCACCCGCAGGCCGAGTTCGTGGGCGACGGCCACGCCCGCGCGCAACCGGGATTCGGTGAACTGCACGGCGAACAGGTCCGAGGTCGGCGTGCTGACCCCACCGCTGACCGCGATCTTGACGCAGTCGACGCCGAGCCCGGCGAGCCGGCGGATCGCCTGCCCGAGTTCCCGTTCGTCCCGGACGATCTCGCCCAGGAACCAGCCGTGTCCGTCCGGGACGGTCACGATGGGTCCGGCCGCGACGACCCGAGGGCCGGTCCGCTCGCCGGCGGCGATCTCGTCGCGCAACCGGAAGATCTGCGGTGTCGGCCCACCGAGGTCGCGCACCGTCGTCACCCCGGCGCGCAGGTGGGCCGTGGCGCGTTCGGCCGCGCCGGCGAGGTCCGCGTCGCGGTTGACCATCGCGTCGAGTCCGCCGGACAGGAACAGGTGCACGTGGCAGTCGAACAGTCCGGGCAGCACGGTCCGCCCGCTGATGTCGATCACCTCGGCGGTGCCGTCGGCGGCCCGCTGGGCGTCGGCCAGCGTGTCGTGGATCCCGGCGACCCGCCCGTCGCCGACGAGCAGGGTGCCGGGCGCCGCGACCGCTCCGTCCGTCGCCGGGTACACGAGCCCGTTGGTCAGCGCGAGGTAGCCCATGGCGACAGCGTAGATGAAATGGAACGAGAGTTGTACTGAGTGGAACCCGACTCAGTTCCGGCGAGTGACGCCAGACAGCCGCGCCTCGGCGGTGCGCACGTCACCCCAGATCTCGGCGACCAGCGGGTCGTCGGTCGCCTCGTGCGCGTCGACGCGTTCGTGTGCCGGTCGCCGCTGGCCAGCGCGTACACCTCGCCCGGGGCCTGGCTCAGCGCTCCGGCGTGGCGCAAGGGCGGTGTCCAGCAACTGGTCCGGCTCGACGATCTCGAGATCAGTCACCACACACAACATGATCCACTACGTCAGACAAGTGCCGTTGCCGTACCAGGACCGTGTCTCATGTGGTGATCTTGGTGAGTCGTTTGGAGCAGGTCAGGGCTGCGGCGAGGGTGAGGAAGCCGCAATCGTTGTCGGGGTGGCGTTCGTGGCGGATGGACAGGCGGCGGTAGCCGGTTCAGTCAGGAGATGGTGCGTTCGATGACCCATCGGTGCCGGCCGAGGCAGCTCAATGCCTTTGCGGGCGATCCGCGGCATGATGCCGCGGCGACGTAGCCAGCGGCGGTGCTGGTCGGTGTCGTAGGCCTTGTTCGCGTGGACTTTCACTGGCCGGGACCGTCGCGGTCCACGTCGTGAGCGGACACGGGGGATCGCCATCAGCATCGGTGTGAACGCCTGGCTGTCGTGCAGGTTCGCCGCGGACACCCGACCACGAGCGGCACACCACCTGGTCGGACACCACATGGATCTTCGAACCGGGTTGGCGCGGTCGACCGGGCTCGGACCGGTCAGACCGCCCCCCTTTTCGCCCGCACCGACGCAGCGTCCAGGATCGCTCTGGACCAGTGGATCTCACCCCGGGTCCCGAGTTCGTCCAGACCACTTGGTGCAGCCGCCGCCACAGGCCCGCGCCGGTTCACTGAGCGACCACGCACTGTGTACACGACGGCCGGCAGAGCCGGCAGGACCTACCCTTCTCGACCGCAGTCACTGACCGTGATCCCACAGCACCGGCCGATCCCACGTCCACGACATCCAACCCATTCACGCTCGGCCTGTCCTTCTGCTCCATCAGGCTCACGCCGCACCCCGCGCAGGGCGTCGCGGACCTGCCGGGCGGCGTCGGTGCCCTACGTAGTTGGGTGACGAGCAGCTAAGGCGGAGAGTTCGGAACCTCGATGCGAGTCTGGCGGTGTGAAGGCCGTGTCGGCGCCCCGACCTGCTGGAGTCCTGACTGGAGCGTGATCGGGGTAGTCCGCCGGCACGATACCCATGACTTCCAGGGATCACCCCATGGGCTCCGCCAGGCGAGTCGACGCATCCCGGCCGCCGTGGCTCGATCCCATGAGCCTTACGACACATGGTGCGTTCGGATTGGGAACAGACCCATTGGCGAACTCGATCAGTCTCCTCCTCGTAGCCGAGCCTGACACCCGCACTTGGTCAGGTACGGAAAGGCATGTGGCGAGGATGAGGGGCGCTACGCGCGGCTGCTGCTCGTGTGGTGGCGCCGGAGCATGGCCGACACGGAATTCCTCATCTGCGGTGCTCACGGTGGGCGCGGTCAACTGTGGAAATTCCGATCGGTCCAATTGATCACCCAGATGTGTGAACCGAGGCGGAGGACCGGTATCGGGCGGCCTATGAGGACTGGTCAGTATGCCGGCGACGGTGTGGTGGGAATGACTCGGGTGTCGCCGATCTACGTGGCCGATTCTCGCCAGTGCTGTCTACCGCCGCGCGTCAGAATGGGATGCATGGATCTCAACCTCAAAGACAAGGTCGCGGTCGTCACCGGCGGCAGCAAGGGGATTGGGCTGGCGATCGCGAGCCGGCTGGCAGCCGAGGGTGCCATCGTCGTGGTCGGTTCCCGCTCGGTGTCCGACGAGCTCGCCGCCGTTCGTGACGACCAGGGCGTCTCGGTCGTTCCCGTCGACCTGGCCACCGCCCAGGGGCCGGGCGAGCTGATCTCGGCGGCGGTGGACGCGCACGGCGGACTCGACATCCTCATCAACAACGTCGGCGCCAGCGAGCCCGGCCCGACGTTCGCCGATATCGACGACGACGCTTGGCAGCGGATTTTCGACGTGACGTTCTTCAGTACCGTGCGGACCTCCCGTGCCGCGTTGCCCTCGCTGATCGCCCGTGAAGGCGCGATCGTGAACATCGGGTCGATCAACGCCCGGTTGCCCGACCCGGCGATCGCGCACTACAGCGCGGCGAAGGCGGCATTGTCCAATCTGAACAAGTCGCTCGCCATCGAGCTCGCGCCGCACAAGGTGCGTGTCAACCAGATCTCACCCGGTCCGGTGCGCACGCCGTTCTGGACCGCGCCGGGCGGCTTCGCCCACGTGGTGGCCGGCGCGGCCGGCACCACGCCGGAGCAGGCGGTGGACGACGTCGTGCCGCAGGCGCTGGGCATTCTCACCGGCCGGTTCAGCGAGGCGGAGGAGGTGGCGTCCCTGGCGCTGTTCCTCGCGTCCTCCCAGGCGGCCAACATCACCGGTGCCGACTACGTCCTCGACGGCGGCACCATCAAGACCGTCTGAACGACGGACTCCGCGATCGAGTCATGAACGACCGGCCCGGTCACGAGCTTTGCTCGTGACCGGGCCAGTCTTCGTTCTGTGCCAGGCGATCCGGGCTCGCCTCCAAGGGTAGAGGTGTGATGATTGTCCAAAACTCCTACATGGTTCACGTCTACCATCAGTCGCTGGGCGAGTCCAACGGGATCTTCAATCCAGTAAAGTGACGTCACATGTATCGAAGAGTTGACCTCAGGAGTGCGGGTGATGGTTATGTCCTCACGCTCACTCCGGCTCAGTTCGAGCTGGTCAGAAGAGTTCTTGTCAATCTCTACGGTGGCAGTCATTCTGCAGAAGTAGTTTCCGTGGTGGCTGGAGATGCCTCAGAAGGGCTCCTCGAGTTGAGGGGTCGAGAAGTGGACTTTCAGTCACGAGGTGGCGTTGAATTGACGTTAAGTCACTCCGATCTTCGGGCCTTGTGTGGCTCCTTGGCGTTCGCTTTCCTGAATCACTCCTCGGAGGAAGCGTTTCATAATAGATACGGCTTCTACAGTGAAAACGTGCAGGCTGTTGGGTGGGCGGTCTTTGATGCGCTTCAGAAGATGGGGGGGAGTTCAGGGGGTGGAAGCATCTGAGTCGAGGAGTCCGGTGAATACCTCACTGGGTTTGCGCCAGTGGTGGATCTTACGGAGTCGGCGGTGTTCATCGATGCGATCCACGTCAAGGTCCGCGACGGCCAGGTCGCCAACCGGCCTGTCTACGCCGCCATCGGAGTCACCGTGGACGGTCACAAGGACGTCCTGGGGCTGTGGATGGGCACCGGCGGCGAAGGCGCGAAGTTCTGGGTGAGCGTGCTGGTCGACCTCAAGAACCGCGGCGTCGCCGACGTGTTCTTCCTCGTCTGCGACGGGCTGAGAGGTCTCCCCGAAGTCGTGGCGAACGTGTGGCCACAAACTGTTGTCCAGACCTGCGTTGTTCACCTCATCCGGAACACGTTCCGGCTGGTCGCCCGCCTGGACTGGGACGCGTTGAAACGGGACATCAAACCCGTCTACACCGGACCCAACCCAGAAGCCGCGCCAGCGGCGCTGGACACAACCGACGAGAAATGAAGGAAGAAATCGGAGCCGTGGTCTCGACGTCGGGTAACTCAGCCTCGGGCTCTCGCAGGCGGGTGCGGTGTGTGACGACGGTGGCGTCAACGGCTTCGCCGAGGTTCTTCCACAAGTGGGATCGATCCGCGACTTGGATCCCGTCTGGCTCACCCGATCGCGCGCCTTCGGCATAGGGTCCGGCCCGGTCCCGGCAGTTCACTTCCACCCCGGGATGTTGTCGTGACGAGGTGGACGAGGGCGCGGGACCAGTCAGAGGTCGTGACGTGATGCGTATCGCGAGGCCTGTTCGAAGTCGTGCTCCGCGGTGAGCGACTGGGTGACGATGAGCAGGTAGGTGTCCTCGTCCAGCACGCCGGTGACGCGGCAGTTGGCGTAGATGAACTTGTCGAAGGTCTTCAGCGCGGCCACGGCTGCCTGCCGTACGGCCGGATCAGTGAGTTGTCCACCTCCGGCTTCGCGGAAACCGCGTTCGACCGCGGCTGCCTGGTCGAGAACGAGACCGCCCAGCGTGGTGAGGATTCGTCGCAACAGGATGTGCTGACGTCGGCGGAGTCGGACCGGATCGGGGTGGTGGAGTGCGGCGAGGGCGTGTTCCGCGGTGCCGGTAGCTCGGTCTCGGGCGGCGGGCAGCAAGGTGGCGAGGATGCTGGTCGCGAGGCGCTCGTCGCTGTCTGGGTGGTCGGCGTGCCGGTCGGTGGCGGGTGCGTTCTTCGCCGCCAGCATGGCTGCGGCGAAGTAGATCAGCTGGTTCGGCGTGATAGTGGTCCAGGTCAGACCGTTGCTGATGCACTCATCCGCCGCTGGATCTCCTTCGGCGGCCAGCACGCCTGCGTCGCGCACCATCTCCTGCAACTCGTAGTCGGGCGACTTCGGGGCGTCCGCCTGAGCGGGCGGCTGCCCCCTGAACGCTCCACAAGCGCAGGTGTGGGCTTGTCGCAGGACGCCGGGACGCGACGCCGCGGCCAGAGCCTGGGTGACGGTGGCCAGGTGCGAGACAACGGTGGTGTGGGTGGCGGAGTGCAGGCGCGCCGAGCGGCGCAGGTCGGCCAGCAGGGATTCGCACCTGCTCAGCGCGGCCAGGGCAGCGTTGTTCACGACGGGATCGGTGATGTCGCCGCCATTCTCGGCGGCGAAGAGGTAGGCGAGCGTGTGGACCCAGTGCGGGTTGGCGGGCTCGTCAGCGGCTCGCATCAGATCCTCCGAACTCGGCGGTCATGTCGCGGTGGACTCGCTCGGCCTGTTCTGGGCGACCGAGCGCCTTCAACACCGCGGCGAGGGTATGGGCGGCGTCGAGGGTGTCATCAGTGAAGGAGTCGGGGTCGTGGGCGGCGAGCTGCCGGTAGGTACGCAACGCCTCGTCGGAGGCGGATAGCGCGGCGTCGAGGTCGGCTTTCAGCTGGAGGCGGAGCTGGGCGTATCCCGCGAGGGCGGTGGCCAGGTCGACCAGGTAGGTGTGCGGGTCTGCTCCGGCCAGTGCGCGGTACTGCTCGACTGTCTGGCTGGAGAGCTCCAGCGCCTCGGCGTTGTGTCCGGCCCATGCGAGCTGGTCCGCGTGGTCGTTCAGGCGCGGCGCGAGGCCGGGCGTCGGCGCCGCGGGGTCGGGTGGGCGGGCGGCGCGGTGGTCTCTGGCCAGCTCGGCCCGCAACCGCATGGCGCGTTGGGTGTAGTGCCAGGCTTCATCCTGGTGGTCGGCCAGGGACAGCCAGACGCCGTGGTTGTGGGTCGCGGCCATGAGCGCGGCGAGGTGCGCGGACCGGTGATCGCCTGCCAGTTCTTCCCACAACTCCGTCGCGCGCCTGGAGTGCCCCAGAGCCTCCGTGAGCCTGCCCGCCTTCACCAGTGTCTGGGCGTAGTTGCCGACCGACGCGGCAAGGTCGGGCAGGTGGGCGGCGCGGTGGTCGTTGACCAGTTCCTCGCGCAGTTCGACCGCGCGCCAGCACCACTCCAGCGCTTTCGCGCGGTCCGGCAGCCGGACCGCGTGGTTGCTCACGAACATCGCCAGGCGCGGGAGGTGGGCAATGCGGTTGCCCTCGACGAGTTCCTCGCCCAGGTCGACGGCCTCCCCGGAGCGAGCCAACGCCTCGTCCCGCTGTCCCGCCTCCGCCAGCCGGTTCGCGAGGTTGGCCACCGCCGCGGCGAGATCGGCGAGGAAGGCCACACGGTTGACGTTGGTCAGCTTCTCGAAGATCTCGACCGCCTGCCGGGAGTGGTCCAGTGCCTCCTCCTGCCTTCCCGCCTCCGCCAGCCACCACGAGTGGTGGTCATGCGCTTGGGCCAGGGGCTTGAGATCGGCGTCGGGGTCACTCGCGGCCAGTTGACGGTAGAGCGTGACGGCGCGCTCTGAGTGCTCAAGAGCCTCGGCGGAGCGTCCGACCTCCGCCAGCCGCGCCGCGTGGCTGTCGGATGATCTGGCCAGGCCACGGCGGTGTTCCGGGTGGTCACCCTCGGCCAACTCGAGGTTGAGGTCGACCGAGCGTCGGGAGTACTCCAGCGCCAGCGCGCGTTGCCCGTTCTCCGCCAGCCGTACAGCGTGGCTGCTGACCGACCGCGCGAGATCCTGGAGGTGCGCGGTGCGGTCGCTCGCTGCCAGGCGCTCGCGGATGGAGACGGCCTGCCGTGAGTACGTCAGGGCGTCGTCGCGCAATCCGACCGCTGCCAAGCCCTCCGCGTGGTTGTGCGCCGCCCTGGCGAGGTTGAACTCGTGGGTCGGGTCGCTCGCGCACAGTTCGCGGTAGCACTCGACGGCACGCCATGAGTGGTCCAGTGACTGTTGCCGTTGCCCGGCGGAGCTGAGGCGGTTGCTGTAGTCGATGTGGAGCTCGGCTCGGTGCTCGAGGTCGTCGGCGACCTTGAGCATGCGGGTCACGTAGGCGCCGGTGATCGCCGCGGCGCCGACGTCGATGTCGATCCGCGACCCTGCGGGCAGGGCGACGTAGACCGGATCGAGGACATCGATCGGGAGGTCGAGGTCGGCGAGCGTGGCGAGGGCGTTGCCACCCGCTTCGATGGCCAGACCGGGATCCTGGCGCAGCAGGGGGTACAGGACCGCGTCGGCCAGGTGCGGCCAGCGCGCGGCGGCGGAGGCCAGGAAGGTGACGGCCCGGTTGACGGTGGCTTGACGGAGTCCGTCTGTGGTGAGCAGCGTGGCCGGGACAGTGCCCGTCCAGGGGTCGGGGTCGTAGGCGGTGAGGTCGTGGCCGGGGGTGAGCAGGCCGAGGAAGTCCTCGGCTAGGCGGTCGGGGTAGAGAGGCTCCAGGACCAGGGTGCGGTCTGCGGGCGGGTAGCAGAAGCGGTGGTCGAGGAGCAGGTCCTGGGGATGTCCCGGCAGGTCGACCGCTTGCAGGGTGCGGGTTCCGGTGTCGTGGCTGACCGCGCCGACGAGGGCGGCGGTGAACACGGTCCTGGCCATGACAGCGGGCCGGGTCCGGTAGTCCTGGCCGTGGTCGCCCGCGTCGTGCAGTTGCTGCCACGCCTGGTACTCGCGGTCGAGGAGGTAGGCGGACAGCTCGTGCGGCGCTGAGGGCGTCCGCTGGCCGCGTTTGCGGGCGTCGACGGCGACCAGGGCGGCCATGTGCAGGGTCAGGGTCAGCCCGAAGTCGTCGTGGCCCAGTTCCGTGGGCGGTTGAATGCCGCTCGCGTCGGGCACGTCGTACAGGTCCGGCTGGGCATAGCGGTCGCGGGCCGCGGCAAACATCACGGACCGGTCGTCGGCCAGCGGCGGCAGCGGCAGGTCGTCGGTGGCGGCGCGGAGCTCGGCGAGCTCCGCGCGGATGGCCGCGTACCAGCGGACGGTCCGGCCGATCAGGAGGACTCTGACGGCCTGCCGCTGGTGCAGGACGGGGTCGGTCAGCAGGCGGGTCAGCTCGCTGTGCGCCCACCGGTCGGCGTAGTCGACGATCAGCAGCAGCCCAGCTCCGCCCGCGAGGTCCGGCGCGTCCCCGGCTCCCGACACGACGTCGGGGACTCTCGCCTGCGCGACGGTCCACCCGTCGCGGGACCGCTTGGCGAACTCGGCGGCGAGCCGGGTCTTGCCCTGCCCACCCGGCGCGTGGAGCAGCCGAACCGCACACCGCGCGTCCTGGCGGTCCCGCCAGTCCCGCAGCGCGTGGAGTTCGGTGTCCCGGCCGGTGAACGGAACGACCTGGCTGCGGGCGTCCAGCAGCCTGCTCGGCTGGTCCATCAGCCAGGTCGCGTCAGGCCGATCCGGCTCGTGGACCGGCTCGATGACGTGGCGGCGGGCCCCACAGTTGATCTGGACGCCACCAGCGATGTTGCCCGCCTGGACCACAGGTCCGTACACGGTGCCCGCCACGACGTTGTTCACCGCGTCCGGTGACTGCTCCGGGTCGTGGACCATGACCCATTACTACCGCACAGACCCGACCAGGGTGACACCTCGACCCCGCTGAGCTGCTTGAGTTCCCCTGAATTTGGACAGGGTGGCATTGCCCCGTCCGGTGAACGGGGTCAAGGTCACCCGGCGTGGTCGGTCGTGCTCGGGCCACTGGACCGACTCGGTGGCCTCCGTGGTTGGTGTCGCTATCGCCTCGGCCACCCCTTGCTCCTCAGGTAAGAGTCTTATAGACTCAAACCATGCTCACCTGGGACGACGCCATCGCGGTCATCGAGAAGGCCGAGGGCGCCACCGCGCTGTTCGGCGCCGATACCGCACGCGCTCACCGCCGCTACCGTGAACTGGCGGCCGCGCTGCACCCCGATCGGAACCCCGGCAACGAGCGCGCACACCGGGCCGTCGTCACGCTCAACCGCCTCTACGACGACTGGAAGCGACCGCGCCACCTGACCGTGACCACGGCGACCTCCAGCTACACGCTGACCCGTCCGCCACACGCGGTCGGCAGCATTGCCACGACCTACCGCACCACCGGTCCTTGCCTGGTCAAACTCGTCCGGAACCCGGTGTTCAACACGCTGCTCCACGCCGAATGGGCCGCGTTGCGCGCTCTCGACGATCTGACCGAGCGGCACCGCTGGCTGCGCCCGTACTTCCCGCGCCTGATCGACACCTCCGGCCCGGTGGCGCGTGGTGATCACGCGTTCACCGTGCTCAACCCACTCGTCGACGGGTTCACCACGCTCGCCGAGATCCGCACGGCGTTCCCCGGGGGCCTCGACGGGCGCGACTACGCCTGGATGCACCGCCGTCTCCTGCGTGCGGTGGCCGGAGCGCACCGCGCGGGCATCGTCCACGGGCACCTCACCGCGGACAACGTTCTGGTACAGCCGGAACAACACGGGATCGTGCTCGTCGGCTGGTCGTTCGCGGTCGGCGACGGTGAACTCCCGGTCGCGGTGGACAACGCCGTCAACTACCCGCCGGAGGTCCACAGGGGACAACCAGTGACCACGGCCACTGACGTCCACATGCTCCACACGATGATGGCGGATCTGCTGGCACCGGGCGAAAAGCGGCAACGCACGTTCGCCACCTGGTGCACTCAGGACTCCCCGGCACAACGGCCCGCCGCGGCCGACCTGCTTGACGAGTACGACCAACTGCTCGACGAGCTGTACGGCCCGCGCACCTTCAGACCATTCACTCTTCCCGAGACAGGAGCCTGACCATGGGACACGGACACTGGGACGACAACGCCTACGCCGCGGCGAAGACCTTCCGCGCGGCAAGGGGCGAGGACGATTTCGGCTACACCGCCGACCTCCGTGGTCGGCCGTCGAGCGACTGGAAGGTCGCACCCGCGCTCGACCCGGCGAACGCGATCCGCGAGTGCCGTGACTCGGCCGACCACAGCGATTCGACGCCGATCGCCGTGTTGTTCGACGTCACCGGCTCGATGCGCCGGGTGCCGCGGATCATGCAGGGCAAGCTCGGCAAGCTGCACGGTCTGATCAAGCGCCGGGGCTACCTGGCCGATCCGCAGGTGCTCTTCGGCGCCATCGGCGACGCCGACAGCGATCGGGTCCCGTTGCAGATCGGGCAGTTCGAGTCGGACAACAGGATGGACGAGCAGTTGCGCACGATCTTCCTCGAAGGCGGGGGCGGTGGGCAGAAGAGCGAGTCCTACGAGCTGGCCGCCTACTTCATGGCGCGGCACGTGGTCACCGACGCGTGGCACAAGCGCGGTCGCAAGGGCTACCTGTTCGTCATCGGCGACGAGCTGAACAAGCCATCGCTGGAGGCGAAGCACATTCGCCGGATCATCGGCGACGACATCCACGAGAACATCGATCCCGCCTCGGTGTACCGGGAACTGGCGCGCAGGTGGCACGTCTACTTCGTGCTGCCCAACCAGTCGTCGTACTACGACGACCCGGACATCGGGGAGCACTGGAGCGGCCTGCTCGGCCAGAACTTCCTCAAACTCGACGACCCCGGCGCGGTGTGCGAGCTGATCGCGGCCACGATCGGGCTGGAGGAACAGGTGGTCGACGTCGACCAGGCGCTGGCTGACCTCGCCGACGTCGGCTCGGCCGCCGAGGGCGAGGCGGTCGGCAAGGCGCTGACCAGACTGGGCGGGCGATCGGTGGTCACCTCGGCGGTGCCCGACCCCGGCGGTCCCGACGATGTGGTGCTGCGGTGAACCTCGACGGGCACGTGGTGGTGGTCGGGCTCGGGTTCGGCGACGAGGGCAAGGGCGCCGTGGTCGACGCCCTGTGCGCGGCCCGGCCCACCACCGCGGTCATCCGGTTCAACGGCGGTGCGCAGGCCGCGCACAATGTGGTCGTCGACGGACGGCACCACACGTTCAGCCAGTTCGGGGCGGGCACCTTCGCCGGGGTGCCCACCCACCTGTCGCGATTCATGCTGGTCGAGCCGTTCGCGCTGGCCACCGAAGCCAGACAACTCGAAGCCGTCGGGATTCGCGACCCACTGGCGCTGCTGAGCGTGGACGACCGGGCGCTGCTCACCACGCCGTTCCACATTCACGCCAACCGGGCCCGCGAGGACGCCCGAGGAGACGCGCGGCACGGGTCGTGTGGCAAGGGCATCGGCGAGACCGTCCGGTACTCGCTGCGAGCGCGGACGGACGCCCCCACCGTCGCCGACTGCGCTCGGCCGGCCGTGCTGACGCGCAAGCTCGACGCTCTGGCCCGATTCTACGATCCGCTCACCCCACCGCCGCACAGCGTCGACGAACTGGTGTCGCTGTACCTCGATTTCGCCGACGCGGTCCGGTTCACCGATGGCGGTGAGACCGGGCGGCTGACCGATCGCGGCCGGGTGGTCTTCGAGGGAGCGCAGGGGGTTCTCCTCGACGAGCATCATGGCTTCCACCCGCACACGACCTGGTCGACCACCACGCCGCACAACGCACGTGAGCTGCTGGACGGGCGTCCGCACACGGTACTGGGGGTTGTGCGGACCTACCACACGCGCCACGGCGCGGGACCGTTCCCGACCGAGGACTCGGCCGTGCTCGCGCGCCACCCCGAACGCCACAACGGCACCGGGAGGTACCAGGGCGCGTGGCGGGCGGGGCACCTCGACGCGACGCTGCTGGACTACGCGATCGCGGCCTGCGACGGCGTGGACGCGCTCGCGGTGACCCACCTCGACGCCGACCGGCCGCGCGTGGTGCTTGAGCACGGCTCACCCGCGGTCGAACTGGACGACCCGCTGGCGTGGTTCGGTGCCCGGCGGCCGGTCGCGCTCGCCGGGTACGGCCCGGACCGCGCGGACTACCGGACACCGGTCACAATCGGCGTGTGATCGAGTCGACGCCGGTGTCCGTGGATGTGCTGGTCGTGCGGTTCGACCCGGGGGAGCGGACGGTGCTGCTCGGGGTCGCGCCACGGGCCGCCGCACCGTTCCAGGGGAAGCTCGCGCTGCCCGGGGTGCTGCTCAGGGTCGGGGAACGGTTGCGGGAGGCGAGCACCAGGGCGGTCGTCACCAAGTTGGGGCTGTCGTCGGAGGCGCTGTCCGGCACCGGCCAGCTGACCACCTTCGACGAACCGTCCCGCGACCCGCGCGGCCCTACCCTGTCCATCGCGTTGTGGGCGACCGCCACGTCCTCGGGTGAGGGCGTGCGGTGGTACCGGCTGGACGCCGTGCCCCCGCTGGCCTTCGACCACGACCGGATCGTGGCGGACTGTCGCCCGCTGCTGGCGAACCGGCTGTGGCGCGACGTCGAGTTCACCGCGGGCCTGATGGGGAACGGGTTCACCACGGCACAGGCACTGGACGTGACCGAGGCGCTGACCGGGGAACGGCCGTACCCGGCGAACCTGGGCCGGACCATGGAACGCGTCCCGGGGTTGCGGCGGACGGCCGAGCACGCGGCCGCGCTGCCGAAGGGCGGGCGCCCGCCTTCGCTGTGGCGCTGGGACTGAGTCGTCCGTCCGTAACCCCACCCGCCCCGCGGATCGCCCACCGGGCCCGCGGTGGAACGGGCCGGCGGTGACACGGGCAACCTGATGCTGTTGCTGGGTTGGACATCGGAGGACATGCCCGCCACTACGGCGAGAGCGCCGCGGCTGAACCCGCGCAGGAGGTGCGGTCGCGGAGATCATTTCTGACGGCGAGTCAGATACAGGCGATGGACCGTTCTCAGCCGGTTCTGCCGATGATGCCGGGCATGCCCGAGCGGGTCTCGGGTCGCTCGGGTGGCCGGTCTGTCCGAGGACCGCGTCCGGGCACTGGTCGAGGAGGACACCGGCGGCCGTGGCCTCGGGGTTCTGGGCTACCCCAGCGTGAACGTCCTGAAGCTCGACGTCGCGGAGGATAGGGCCGTGTTCTCGGTCGACGCTGAGGCATGCCTCGGGGGCAGGGCGCGCCCTGCCCCCGAGGTGGTTGTCGGCGAGTTCGTCGGGCCGGGGGCGTATCCGATCGTGCCGGTGGCCTACGAGGTGGTGTGTGAGCGGGGCACCCGATCGAAGTCGCTCGATCTGGTGAAGGCGTTCCTGCGGTACGCGGCGGGGGAGGACGGTCAACGGGCGGCGTCCAGGCTGGGCCACAGCCAGCTGCCGGAACGGATCCGCGACCGGGCGATGGCCGCCATCGACGCGCTGGCCTGACGCGGCCGCGTCGGTCAGGCCGCCAGGTGGATGTCGGTGACGTGGACGTCCACGGTCGCGACGTCCAGGCCGAGGATCTGCTCGACGGCCTCGATCACGGCGACCCGGACCTGCTCGGCCAGTGCCTTGACCGGGCGCCCGTACTCGACCACGAGCGGCACGGTGATCGAGGCGACCTCGTCGGCCACGTCGATCGTGAGGTCGTCGAGGTTGTGCACGCCGTCGATGCCGGCGGCGACGAAGGTCACGACCTTGGAGGTCACGGCGTCGGCCACGGTGGTGGTGCCGCGCAGACCCGGCGCGGGCCGGGCATGCGCCGGCGCGGGCTCCCCGGCGGCGTCCGCGTCGGCGGCGGGACCGTCGCCGGGTTCGGCGTCGTCGGTGGGCGTGGCGTCAGTGGTGTCGGGGGTGTCGGGGGTGTCGTCGGTCGGGACGGGCGTGACGTGGCCTAAGAAGCTGCTGACGGTCTCGGACATGATCGGTGAACCCCTTTGCGTGAGCGACGACTTCGTGGGGGAGGTGGCGCCATGATAGGCGTCGTGGCCGTGCTCAGGGCACTGGCCCTTTCGTTGCGTCCCAACGACGTCCGCCGCTGCCCAGCGCGGCCCGCCCGCGCGGCCGGCATACCGTCCCGCCGCCCGTCCCGCGCTGTTAGGTTCGTCGCGTTTCCGGATCGGGGAGTGGTGATCGCTGTGGGTCGGGGTGTGCGACGGCGGGTCTTTCTGTGGGGAGCCGGCGGCGGGCTGGCCGCCGTCGCGGTGGCCGGGGCGGTCGGTGACGTCGCGGCGCAGCCACGGGAGGCGTGGAGTTCGGCCTGGCTGTGGCGGGACGCGAGCGGCGCGCTCGTCTACCGGTCGGACCTGGAGGGCAACCGGATCCCCGACTTCGGCTACGCCGGCTACCGCTACGGCGCCCCGCTGCCGGTGCGGCCGGTCGTGCGCCGGGTCGGTCCGGTCGCCGGGGACAACACCGCGCGCATCCAGGACGCGATCGACGAGGTCAGCGCGCTCCCCAGGGCCGAACGCGGGTGCGTGCTGCTCGCGCCCGGCACCTACGAGGTGCGCGGCGTGCTCGACATCCGCGCCAGCGGCGTGGTCCTGCGCGGCGCGGGCGACGGCGCCGACCCGGCCACGAACACCGTGCTGCGGGCCACCGGCACCGACCCGGAGCGGACGGTGGTCCGGCTCGGCGCGTACACGGCCAACCCGTGGTCGGGCCGGATCGGCGAGCGGGTGGACGTCACGACCGACTTCGTGCCGGTGGGCGCCCGGACCTTCCGGGTCATTGACGCGAGTGGACTGGCGGTGGGGCACAACATCGTCATCGAGCACCCGTGCACGCAGGCGTGGCTCGACGCCGTCGACGGTGGCGGCACAGCGGGGTCCCCGCCGTGGCAGCCCGGCGCGCACCCCCTGCGGTACAACCGGTTCGTCACCGCTGTCACCGGCGACGTGGTGTCGATCGACGCGCCCGTGTTCAACCACCTCGACCGTGGTCTCGCGCAGAGCTTCGTGTACCGGTGGGACCGGGCCGGTCTGATCACCGAGTCCGGGATCGAGTCGCTGCGCGTCGACATCGCCCACGACACCGGCAACCCCCAGGACGAGAACCACGCGCGGAACGCGATCCGGCTCGGCAACGCGCAGGACTGCTGGGTCAGGGACTGCACGACGCTGCACTTCTCGCTGTCCGGAATCCAGACCGACGGCACGACCCGGTCCACCATCCAGAACTGCAAGGCGTTGGACCCGGTCTCGGTGGTGGAAGGGGGGAAGCGGTACAACTTCGGCTGCTGGCCCCATTCCCAGCAACTCCTGTTCGTCGACTGCGTCGCCAGCCACGGGCGGCACGCCTACGTGTCGAACGGGACGAGCACGGTGTCCGGGGTGGTGTTCCTGGATTGCGTGTCCCAGCACAACCTGGCCGCGAGCGAGGGCCACCGGCGGTGGAGCCAGGGCCTGCTCTTCGACGGCTTCCGTGAGCCGTCACCCGACCGCGAGGCGGTCCTGGGTCTGCACAACCGGGGGAACTACGGCACCAGCCACGGGTGGGGCGCCGTGCACTCGGTCGCCTGGAACTGTGCGACACCGGTCGGTCACCACATCGTCGTGCAGAAACCGCCGACCGCCCAGAACTGGGCGATCGGCTGTGCCGGCACGGTGACCGGTGACGGTCCGTTCGACCAGCCGGCGGGCCGGATCGAGGGCGCGAACCAGGCGGACCTCACGCCGGTGTCGCTGTACCGGGCGCAGCGGGAGTACCGCGTCGGCACCCCCTACCGGCACCACGGGTGCATGGCCGACGCGTACGTCCGTGGCGGCGCGTACCGCACGCGGAACTTCGGCGGTGCGGGTGAGCTGCTGATCAAGGAGTCCGAGTCGGCGGACGTGCGCCGGCAGGTCTACCTGAAGTTCACCCTGGCCGGGGAGACCTCGGTGCGCGTCGCCCGGCTGCGGCTGAACGCGGGCATGACGTCGGGGACCACGGCGCTGTGGGTCGGCGTCCACGGCGTGCCGGACACCGGGTGGTCGGAGTCCGCCATCACCTGGGACACCAGGCCCGCCCCGGACGCGCGGCTGTTGAGCAGCAACCCGGTCGCTGGCCCGGCGGCCGCGTTCGAGTGGGACGTGACCGGTTGGGTGCGCGCGGAGCTGGCGGCGGGGCGACGGACGGTCAGCTTCGTCCTGGTGGGCAGGTCCGCCCAGGTGCCGGTCGTGGTGGCGGACTCCCGGACCACCGCCACAGGTATCGGCCCGCGGCTGCTGGTCAGCTGACCTCGTCGGGGTCGCTGGTGTGGTCGACGAGCCGGTGCAGGCCTTCCGTCGTCTCGTCGAGGTGGGTGGCGGCCTCGGCGGCGTTGGTGAGTTCGCTCAGGAGGTTCGGCGGCACCGCGCCCCGGAACCTGTAGCAGATCTTGTGTTCATGAGCGGCTACGCCACGGAAAAGCCCCGCGAACTCGTGGCCGAAGTCTTCTTCGGCCGGGTCCACGGCCACACCTTCCGTCCTGCAAATGTACGAGGCCCTGGGCGGCCCCGAACCCACGCCTACGCCCCGCGCTGGGCAAACACCGTGCCGGTCCGGCCGTTGCGGACCGGCACGGTGCCTCGGTCAGGGACAGACCTCGTCGAGCTTGACGACCCCGAAGTCGACCCGTGACCCGGGGGTCAGCGCCGCTCCCGGCGCGATGTTCTGGGTGCACACCTGCCAGTTCGCGTCGAGCACCTGGTTGCGGTCCTGCCCGCCGAGGTCATGGGAGCCGGTGAAGTGGATCGCGCTCCCGGTCAGTCCCTGGATCTGGTCCTGGGCATCCTGCAGAACCGCGCCGACGAGGTTCGGCATGACCCACTGCTGGGCCGGCTGCTCACCTGCCGGTGCTGCCGGCGACTCCCGCGTCTCGACCGGTGTTGCCACCTCGTCCTGATCCGCCCGCGACGCCCCACCACACCCGGACACCGCCACCACGACGGCAACCCCGACGACGATCGATGCCACAGTCCGCACAACTACCTCCCACAGTCACCACCCCCATCGCGCACTCCCGTCGACCCGTTGCCGCCGAGCACCACAGATCACCCGTCCGAGTGATCCCAGCCGTAGCGGCCTGACCGAATATGCGCATGGTGACTTTTCTGTGCGGCGGCCGGTACAACGCTGTGGCGCCCTGGAACCGAACTGGCCCGGGGCTGATCCACCTGCGAGGGGATCGTGCCGACGAACTGGCCGCCGCGCGATGGGCACGGGCAGCCTGCCCGCCGGCGACGCGTACACCGTCGAGCCGCGGCGCCGCTACGACGTGCCGATCGAGGACGTCTGGGATGCGCTCACCAGCCCCGAACGGCTTGAAACCGTTCACCCGGCAGGGTGTGGCCACCCTGTGACGGGGTGCGTGGTCGTCACCAGGGTCTGACGTGTCCTGGTGGGGTGATCCCGTGCGGTGTCGTGGTCGTCTGGCGGCGGCGGGCGCCGCGCATGGTCCGGCCGGCCGGGGGGAGCAGCACCAGCAGCGTGGCCAGGGGCCAGGACACCAGGCAGATGATCTGCATGACGGCGTACTCGGAGGTCCGGTCGTCGAGCAGAGCGATGACCAGGGCCAGGACGTAGTGCAGGGTGAGCAGCGTGCCGGTGCCGCCGAGGATCCGGCGGGCCGCGTCGAGCCGGCACATGAGCGCGACACCGAGCACGACGACCAGCCCGCCGACCGTCAGGCTGGCGATGGTGGCCACGCTCTCGTTGTCCCCCACAGGTTTCTCGAAGGCCGCGCCGATTCCGGCGACCCTGCGCGGCACCCTGACGGCGGTCATCGCGTTCGAACGGGAGCACTGAGCTCGCCGACGCGGTGAGGCCAATTCCGGCAAACTGGTCGGTATCGGTGATCGAACCGCGTGCCGGTCCGCCGGGTGTGGAATCTGGGTACTGGTCACCCATGTGTCGGCTCTGTCGCATGTGATCGTGTGCTGTTCCGTACGAACGGTCTGTTTCACGGTTCGACGGGGGGATGCGATTTCATGTCCAGTACTCATGATCTTGTGTGTGACTCCGAGGTCCGGACGGTGTCCACCGATCCGGTGTCCCGGGGAGACCGGTTGGCCACCGAGCTGATGCTCGCCGGCGGGGGCGGCGCGGGTACTCGGGAGCCGGGTGGGTGGCAGCGGGTTCTCCAGGCCACCATCCGCGACGGATTCGAGGACACCATCGCGCGCGTCGCGGTCCGGCGGGCGAACGCCGGTGCGCCGCCGGACGTGGCGCGGCTGTCGTTCACCGAGGCGGTGTTGGTGCGGGCGTCCGGCGACTGCGACGGCGCCACCGAGCGCGTCGCACGGGCCGTCGACGTCGCCGCCGGGCTGCCGGAGTTCGGGCCCGCCGCCGCGCTGTTCGGGGTGCCGGGGCGCGCGCCGGCGGCCGACCGGGACACCACGGTCGCGACCGTGATCGCGGTGCTCCACGGCGCCCGCTGCGCGCTGGACCGCGAGAGCGTCGACGTGGCCCTCGACCGGGCGGAGACCGCGGTGGATCTGTGCGGGACGGCCGGGTTACGCGGGTTCGGGCCCTACGCCCTGTCCCTGCGGGCCCGCGCCCTGGCCGGGCTCGGCCGGCTCGACGACGCCCTGCTGGACGCCCTGCTCGCCGAACGCGGGCAGGGCACCGCCGACCGGGTGTACGGCCTGCTCACCCTCGGCACGGTGCACCGCCGCCGCCGGGACGGGGCCGGTGCGCGGGCAGCCCTCGACGCGGCGCTGAAGTTCCTGCCCGGCGACGTGGAGCGGGCGGCGCTGGCGCCGGCGGTGCTGGCCGAACTGGCCAGGACGTGCGCGCGGGACGACGCGGCGGTCGCCAGGGGGTATGCCGACCGGTCGGTCGCGACGGCGACCGGCGGCGGGCGGCGGGCCGCGCTGCTGGCCCGGGGATGGGTTGCGCTCGCGGCGGGTGACCTCGTCACCGCGGCAGCCGACGCGGCGGCGGTCCGCGCGGCCGCGCGGTCGGACAGCTGTCCGGCGAGCACCGGCGAGGCGTGGGAACTGCAGGCGCTCGCGGCGGGAAGCGAGGGCGCCACCCGCGAGGGGCTGCGGGAGGCCGTCATGGCCTACCGGCAGGTGCCCGACGTCGCGGGCGAGGCCGTGGCGCGGGTCGTCGGCACGGCGCTGCGCCGGGGGCCCGGCCACCAGCTCACCCCCGCCGACCACGAACTCCTGCGTGGTCACGGGATCCTGGCCGGTCGGGGCGTGGCGGACGCGTTGACGGTCGTGCTGGGCCGGGGACCGCGGATCGTTGTCCAGGCGCTCGGGGGGTTCCGGGTCGTCCGCGACGACGAGGAGGTCAAGGCACACGAGTGGCAGTCCAGAAAGGCCAGGGACCTGCTGCGCATCCTCGTCTGCTCGCGCGGCGGGCCGGTGCCAAGAGCCAGGCTGATGGAGCTGCTGTGGCCGGGCCTGCCCTCGGCGGCCGGCGGGCGGCGGCTGTCGGTCCAGCTCTCGGTCCTGCGCCGGGCGCTCGCGGTCACCGGCCCCGGCAGAACCGTGGATCCGCTGGTCGCCGACCGCAGGACGGTGTCGCTCAACACCGACGTGGTGGCCATCGACGCCGAGCGGTTCCTCGGGGCGGCCCGGGAGGCGCTGGTCGCCTTCCGTGGGGGCGCGGCGAACACACCGGACCTGCTCGCGCTCGCCGAGGACCTGCACACCGGCGAGTTCATGCCCGACGAGCCCTACGCCACCTGGACCTACGAGCTGCGCGACGAGGTGGACGCGGTCTACGGCGAGGTGCTGCGGGCGCGGGCGGCGTCGGTCCCCGACTTCGACCACCGCACCTCCTGCCTGCGGCGGATCCTCGCGCGCGACCCCTACGACGAGGGCGCGCACCTGGAACTGGTCACCGAGCTGCGCCGCGCCGGCCGCCACGGCGAGGCCCGCCGGCGTTACGACCTCTACCTCGCCAGCATGCGCGAGATCGGTGTCTCCCCGGCCGTCCGCCGCGAACAGCTCGGAACTCGTTGACACCGCTGGTCATCGGCACCGGTCGAACGAAACCGCAACATCGGCGAAACGCTGCCGGCAGGTAATCGAAGGCAGCGTGCCGAGACTCCTCCCTGGACGCGATGACGCAGGGAGGACCACGGTGAGAGGCGAACACGACCAACGGGTGCACCGCACGCCCTACCCACGCGAGAGCACGGTGCACGGCCTGTTCGAGGAATGGGCGGACCGGACCCCGACGGCACCGGCGTTGCGGACCGGTGACCGCACCCTCGACTACGGCGAACTGGACCGGCGCGCGAACCGGCTGGCTCACCGGCTGCGCCGACTCGGCGTCGGCCGGGAGAGCCGGGTCGGGTTGTGCGTGCGGGACAGCCGCTGGGTGATCGGCGCGCTGGCGGTGCTGAAGGCCGGTGGCGCCTACGTGCCGCTGGACCCCGCCTACCCGGTCGAGCGGCTCGATCACATGTGTGCCGAGGCCGGCGCGGAGGTCGTCCTCGGCGCCGGCCGGCCGGGGTGGCTGGACTTCCCGGACACCGACACGCTCGACGAGCCCGACACCCGTCCGGTGGTGACCGCCGGCCCGCTGTCGCTGGCCTACGTCATGTTCACCTCCGGGTCCACCGGCCGGCCCAAGGCGGTCGCCGTGGGGCACCGCAACATCGTGCGGTTGGTGCGCAGCGGTGACTCGATCGTCGTGCGGCCCGGCGACGTCGCGTTGCAGGCGGCCACCGTGTCGTTCGACGCGGCGACGCTGGAGCTGTGGGGCGCCCTGCTCAACGGCGCGAGCGTGGTCACCGGTGTCGACCCGGACGCCATGCTCGTGCCGGACCGGCTGCGGAACGTGCTCGCCGAGCACGGCGTCGACGTCCTGTTCCTGCCGACCGCGTTGCTGCGTCAGCTCACCGCCGAGGACCCCACGGTGTTCCGCGCGGTGCGCCACCTGTCCTTCGGCGGTGAGCAGGTCGACGGCCGGACCGTCACCGGCCTGGCCGAGCACTGCCCGGACACCGAACTGCTCAACGTCTACGGCCCCACCGAGATCACCACCTACGCCACCGCGCACCGCTGCGACGGGACCACCGACGCGTCGGCGGTGGTGCCGATCGGCGTGCCGAGGACCAACAGCGGAGCCTACGTGCTCGACGAGCACCTGCGGCCGGTCGAGGGCGACACGCCCGGTGAGCTGTTCGTCGGCGGCGACGGTGTCGCCCGGGGCTATCTGGGCCGGGCGGCGGACACCGCGGCCCGCTTCCTGCCCGACCCGTACGCCGGGGAGCCGGGGGCGCGGATGTACCGCACCGGCGATCTGGTCCGCCGCCGCCCCGACGGCGCGCTGGTGTTCCTCGGCCGGGTCGACCGGCAGGTGAAGGTGCGGGGACACCGGGTCGAGCCGGGCGAGGTCGAGGAGGCGCTGCGGGGCGACGGGGACGTACGCGACGTGGTGGTCGTGGCCGACCGGGATGCCCACGGCGACGCGCGGTTGCTGGCCTACGTGGTGCTCGGCGAGCGGGTCTGCGCCCTGGACGTCCGCGCGCGGCTGGCGGACCGCGTTCCGGCCTACCTGGTGCCCGCCGTGTTCGTCGAGATCGACCGGATTCCGTTGAACGCCAACGGCAAGGTGGACGGCGCGGCCCTGCCCGCGCCGCCGGAGCGGAGCGCGCCGAGCCAGGAGCTGACCGGGGACCAGGAGCGGGTGCGCCTGGTCTGGCAGGAGGTGCTGGGTGTCGCGGTGCCCGGCGCCGGGGCCAGCTTCTTCGAGCTGGGCGGCAACTCCCTGGCCGCGGCGCGGGTGCGCACGCGACTGACCGCACTGTCCGGAGTGGACGTTCCGGTGCGGCTGGTGTTCGACCACCCGACCGTCGCCGGGCAGGCCGAGGCGCTGGGCCGCCTGGCGCGGCCCGCCCCGGTCACGTTGACGGTCGTCCCCGCGCCGGCCGACCCGAGCGGGATCGCCGACCTGCTCGCCGAGTTCGAGAACGAGGACCTGCCGTTATGACCACACCCGACCTGCTCGACCGGTTGCACGCGTTGCCCGAGCGCCGGCGGATCGCGCTGCTGCGCGCCCTGCGCCACGATCCCGCGCGCTACGACCTGCACCCGCTCACCTCCGCGCAGCGCCGGATGTGGTTGCACGACAAGCTCTACCCCGGCAGCCCGATGTGCCTGGTGCACTTCGACCTGACCCTGACCGGTGACCTCGACGTGGCCGCGCTGGTGCGCGCCTTCGACCTGGTGCTGGCCCGACACCAGGCGCTGCGCACGCTCTACGCCGAGATCGACGGCGAGCAGTGGCAGCTCGTGCTGCCCGAGGCGTCCCCGAGGACCCGGCTCACCGTCGCCGACGAGGAGACCGGTGCCGACGAGGTCTTCGACCTCACCGCCGGCCCGCCGGTGCGCGCGACCCTGGTGCCAGAGGGGCCGGGGCGGTGGCGGTTCCACCTGCGGCTGCACCACATCGCGTGTGACGGCTGGACCATGGGCCTGATCTTCGACGACCTGTCCCGCTGCTACGCCGGTGCGGTCCCCGACCCGGCGCCACGGCACGTCGACGTGGCGACCGAGTCCGACGACCCGGCGCTGGAGGCGTTCTGGCGGGCCGAACTGGCCGGCGCGCCGGTCACCACCGACCTGCCCCTGGACCGTCCCCGCCCGCTCACCCTCGACGAGTCCGGCGCCGAGCTGGAGTTCCGGTGGCCGGCCGACCTGGCCACCGGCGCCGGGCGCCTGGCCGCCGCGTGCGACGCCACACCGTTCATGGTGCTGCTCACGGCGTGGCAGGCCACCCTGCTGCGGTACGGCCGCGACCGCGACGTGGTGGTGGCGACGCCGGTCGCCGGGCGCACCACCCGCTCGTCCGAGGACGCGGTCGGCCTGTTCGTCAACACCGTGCCGCTGCGCGCCACCATGGACGACACCACCACCTTCCGGGAGCTGCTGGCCAGGGCCAGGGACACCACGCTGGCGGCGATCACCCACCAGCAACTGCCCTACGACACGCTCGTGCACCGGCTGCGACCCGACCGCGACCCCGGCAACACCCCGCTCGCGCAGGTGATGTTCGCCGTGGAGAGCGCCTGGACCCGGCAGCTGGTGCTGCCCGGGGTCACCGTCACCGGCCGCGAGGTGGCCACCGGCACGTCGGTGTTCGACCTGACCCTGACCCTCGTGCCCGGCCCCGACGGCATCGACGGTCGCCTGGAGTACCGGACCTCGCTGTTCGACGAGGCCACCGCGCGGCGGGTCGCCGGCCACGTCCGCACCCTGCTGACCGCCGCGCTGGCTGACCCGGACCGTCGGGTCGCCGACCTGCCGCTGCTCGCCCCTGGGGAGCCGGCAGGCCGGGGCGCGGGCCGGGCGGCACCGCCGTTCCGCCCGGTGGCCGATCTGGTCGCGGAGGTCGCCGCCGGCGCACCGGACCGGATCGCGGTGGTGACCGACACCGAACGGCTCACCTACGGGGAGCTGATGGCCCGCGCCGACCAGCTCGCCGCGCTGCTGCTCGCCGGCGGGGCGGGGCGTGAGACACCGGTCGGGGTGTGCCTGCCGGCGTGCGCTGACGCCGTCGCCGCCTTCCTGGGAGTGCTGCGCGCCGGCGCGGTGTACGTGCCGATCGACCCGGACCTGCCCGAGGAGCGGATCGGCCTGCTGATCGCGGACGCGGGCGTGTCGACCGTGCTGGCGCACACCGCGACCGGGACGCGCCTGCCCGGGGGACTGGACACGCACCGCCTCGACACCCTCGCTCCCGCCCCGGCGCCGCCCCCCGCCGTACCCGTCCACCCCGACCAGGCCGCGTACGTCATCTACACCTCCGGCTCGACCGGCCGGCCCAAGGGCGTGGTGAGTACCCACCGGGGCCTGGCGGGGGTGAGCGCCGCGATCGGCGACCTGCTGCCGGTGGGACCGGACGACCGGGTGCTCCAGTTCCACTCGCCGGGCTTCGACGCCGTCGTGTCCGACTTCGTGACCGCGCTGGCGGCCGGCGCGCAACTGCACGTGGTGGGCCGGCACGACCGGGTCCCCGGCCCCGACCTGACCCGCACACTGCGGCAGCGGCGGATCACCTTCCTTGACGTGCCGCCGGTCGCGTTGCAGGCCATGGACCCCGCCGAGCTGCCGGAGCTGCGGATGGTGACCGTGGGCGGGGAGACCTGCCCGGCCGACGTCGCCGCCGCGTGGTCGGCCGGCCGGGAGTTCCGCAACACCTACGGCCCCACCGAGACGGCGGTCATGGTCGTCGCCGGGCGGTATCCCGGCGGCCCGGTCGTCCCCCTCGGCGAGCCGATGACCGGCGCCCGGATCCACGTGCTCGACGAGTGGCTGCGCCCGGTGCCGGACGGGATCGCCGGCGAGCTGTGTGTCGGCGGCGCCCCGGTCGGTCGCGGGTACCTGGACCGGCCGGGGGCCACGGCCGCCGCGTTCGTCCCCGACCCGTACGCGCCCGAACCCGGCGCGCGGATGTACCGCACCGGCGACCTCGCCCGGTGGCGGCCCGACGGGACCCTGGAGTTCCTCGGGCGCTCCGACGGCCAGGTGAAGATCCGGGGCAACCGGGTCGAGCCGGGCGAGGCGCAGGCCAGGCTCGGTGACTGCGCCGGGGTGGCGCGCTGCGCGGTGGTGGTGCGCGAGGACCGGCCGGGGGACAGGCGCCTCGTCGGCTACGTCGTGCCGGAGGCGGGTGCGGAGGTGGCGGCGGACGCGGTGCGCGCCCAGCTGTCGCGGGTCCTGCCGGACTACCTCGTGCCGTCCGCGTTCGTCACGCTGGCGGACCTGCCGACCACGGCCAACGGCAAGCTCGACCACCGGCGCCTGCCCGCGCCGACCGTGGAACGGCCCGCGCTCAGTACCGCGTTCCGCGCGCCGCGCGGTCCCGTGGAGCAGACCATCGCGGGCGTGTGGCGGGCGACGCTCGCGCTCGACGAGGTCGGTGCCGACGACAACTTCTTCGACCTCGGCGGCAACTCGATGCTGCTCGTCCAGGTCCACTCCGGACTGAAGGCGGCGCTGGGCGTGGCCGTGGCGGCGGTGGAGCTGTTCCGGTACCCGACGGTCGCGCGGCTCGCGGAGTTCATCGAGCGCGGCGAACGGGACCAGCAACCCGTTCCCGCGTCCTCCGGGGCCGGCCGGCGGGCGATGGCGGCCCGCGCGCGGCGGATCGCCGGGGAGGCGGGGCCGCGATGAGCACCGAGCACCTCACCGGCGGCGAGTTCGACCTCGCCGTGGTCGGCCTGGCCGGACGGTTCCCCGGCGCGGCGGACATCGACGAGTTCTGGAGCCGGGTGCTGCGCGGTGAGCCGACCGTGCGCCGCTTCTCCGCCGACGAGCTCGCCGCGGCCGGCGTGCCGGAGTCGGAGCGAACCCGGCCCGACTACGTGCCGGTGTTCGGCGACGTGTCCGACGTGGACAGGTTCGACGCCGGCTTCTTCGGCTACACGCCGAGGGACGCGCGGTTGCTCGACCCGCAGCAGCGGCTGTTCCTGGAGAGCGCCTGGCACGCCCTGGAGGGCGCCGGGCACGTCGCCGACGTCGACCGGCTCGTGGTCGGCGTGTACGCGGCCGTGGGCACCGCCGGCTACCTCGTGCGCAACCTGCTGCCCGCCGCCGACGCCGCCGGCTCCGACTACGAGGTCACCATCGCCAACGAGAAGGACGCGGTGGCCACCCGCACGGCCTACCACCTCGGCCTGCGCGGGCCCGCGATCGCCGTGCAGACGGCGTGCTCGTCGTCGCTGGTCGCCGTGCACCAGGCGGGGCAGGCGCTACTCGCGGGGGAGTGCGACCTCGCGCTCGCCGGTGCCGCGCACGTCCGGCTGCCGCTGCGCGCCGGATACCGGTACGAGCCGGGCGGGATCATGTCGCGCACCGGGGTGTGCCGCCCGTTCGACGCCGCCGCCGACGGCGCCGTCGGCGGCAGTGGCGTCGCGGTGGTCGCGCTGCGGCGGCTGGCCGACGCACTGGCCGACGGCGACACGATCCACGCGGTGGTCCGGGGTTCGGCGGTCAACAACGACGGTGCGGCCAAGCCCGGCTACACCGCGCCCAGCGTCGACGGGCAGGTCGCGGTGATCCGCACCGCGCACGCCGCCGCCGACGTGGCCACCTCGTCGATCGGCTACGTCGAGACCCACGGCACCGGCACCGCGCTGGGCGACCAGATCGAGTTCGCCGCGCTGCGGTCGGTGTTCGGGCCCCGGGGGCGGTGTGCGCTGGGCTCGGTGAAGGCGGTCACCGGGCACCTGGACGCCGCCGCGGGCGTCACCGGGTTCGTCAAGGCGTGTCTCGCGGTGCGCGACGGGGTCGTGCCGCCCAGCCCGTACTTCACCGCGCCGCACCCCGACCTCGGCCTGGCCGCCAGCGCGTTCTTCGTGCCGACCGCCGTGGCGCCGTGGCCGGTCACCGACGGCCCGCGCCTGGCCGGGGTCAGCTCGTTCGGCATCGGCGGGACCAACGCGCACGTCGTGGTCGGGCAGCCGCCGGACCGTCCCGCCGCCCCGGCGGACGACACCGAGCACGTGCTCGTGCTGTCCGCGCGGACGGCGCCGGCCCTCGCCACGGCCCGTGCCGACCTGGCCGCCCACCTCGACCGCGCCGGGGCCGCGTCGGATCTGGCCGACGTCGCCGCCACCCTGCAACGCACCCGGCGCCGGTTCGACCACCGGTTCGCGGTCGCCTGCCGGGACCACGACGAGGCGGTCGCCGCCCTCACCGGCGGCCCGGCGGCCGACACCGCGAACGGTGAGCTGACCGGCGGCACCGTCGCGTTCCTGTTCCCCGGGCAGGGCACGCAGTACGCCGGCATGGGCGAGGGTCTGTACCGCCACGACCCGGTGTTCCGGTCCGAGGTGGACACCTGCGCCGAACTGCTCGGCGAGCACCTGGACCTCGACCTGCGGCACGTGCTCCACCGCGACCGGGACGACGCGCTGCTGCGGCGGACCCGCATCGCGCAGCCCGCGTTGTTCACCGTCGAGTACGCGCTGGCCCGGTGGTGGCAGGACCGGGGGATCGAGCCGGCGGCGCTGGTCGGGCACAGCGTCGGCGAGTTCGTGGCGGCCTGTCTGGCGGACGTGCTGACCCTGCCGGACGCGCTGGCGCTGGTCGCCGCGCGCGGCGAGTTGATGGAGGCCATGCCGCCGGGCGCGATGGTGTCGGTCGCGCTGCCCTCGGCGGAGCTGGCCTCCCGGCTGCCGGCCGGGGTGGAGATCGCCGCGGTGAACGCGCCCCGGCTGTGCACGGTCGCCGGCCCGCGCGACGCCGTCGCGGCCCTGGCGGGGACGTTGCGCGCCGAGGGCGTGCGGTGCCGGGAACTGCACACCTCGCACGCCTTCCACTCGGCGATGATGACCGGGGCGGCCGAGGGGTTCGCCGACCACGCCGCCGGGATCCCGTTGCGCGCACCGAGAATCCCGGTGCTGTCCAACGTCACCGGCGACTGGCTGTCCGCACGGGACGCCACCGACCCGGCCTACTGGGCACGCCAGCTGCGCGCGCCGGTCCGGTTCGACGACGGCGTGCGCCGGTTGCTCGACGCCCGCCACGCCCTGCTGGAGGTCGGCCCCGGCGACACGCTCACCACCCTGACCCGCCAGCGCCCCGAGGCGATCGGCCGGGGCACCCCGTCGCTGCCCGGCCCGGCCGGGGCCGGTGACGACCGGCTCGCGCTGGCCGGGGCCGCCGGCCGGCTCTGGCTCGCCGGCGTGGCCGTCGACTGGACGCGGCTGGGTGCCACCGGCGACCGGCGGCGGGTGCCGCTGCCGGGCTACCCGTTCGCCCGCGACCGGCACTGGGTCGACCCGCCGGGCCACGAGCCGGACAGCGAACCGGTCACCGGCGACACCGTGGAATCGGTGCCGGTGTCCGAGGCGGTGCGCCGGATCTGGTCGGACCTGCTCGGCATCCCCGACGTCGGCCCCGACGACGACTTCTTCGCCCTGGGCGGGCATTCCCTGCTCGCCACCAAGGTCGTCGCCCGACTCCGTGAGGCGTTCGACGTTGACCTGCCGACCAGTGCCCTGTTCGACACCCCCACGATCGCCGGTCTCGTCGCGACCGTCGAGTCCCTGCTCACCGCCCCGCCGCCCCCGCCCGACCCGGCGCCCACCGCCGACCGGATCGCCGGCCTGCTCGCCGAGATCAGGGCGATGTCCCCGACCGAGGTGCGTGGTCACCTCGTCGACACCCACGGAGAGGAACCCCGATGAACACGTCAGTTCCGGCCACCGCGGCCGAGCCCGGCTTCCGCGTGGTGCGCAACCACGAGGACCAGTACTCGCTCTGGCCGGTCGAGCGCGAGATCCCCGAGGGGTGGCGCGACGCGGGGTTCACCGGCCCGCGCGCCGACTGCCTCGACCACATCGAGCAGGTGTGGACCGACCTCCGGCCGCGCAGCGTCCGCTGACCAGGGAACGAGATGACCGACCTCACCGATCTCGCCGATCTGTCGGCCGAGCTGGCAGAGTTACGCCCCGACCAGCGTGAGCTGCTGTCGCGCCGGCTCGGCGCCGCCCTTCCCGCCCCGCACCGCCTACCCCTGTCGTTCACCCAGGCGCAGCTGTGGTTCCTCGACCAACTCGCCCCGGACCGCGCCGCCTACAACATCCCGTTCGCCCTGCGGCTCACCGGCCCCCTCGACGTCACCGCGCTGCGAGCCGCGCTGACCGCGCTGGTCGGCCGGCAGGAGTCGCTGCGGCTGGTGTTCGGCGAGGACGCCGACGGTCCCTTCCAGACCGTGCGGGACCACGTCGCCGTCGAGCTGCCGGTGGTCGACCTGACCGGACTGTCCACCCGGGAGCGGGCCGAGGCCGAGGACCGCGAGGCCGCCGACCTCGGCGCCACCCCGCTGGACCTGCGGACCGGCCCGCTGCTGGTGACCCGGCTGCTGGTGCTCGACACCGAGGAGCACCTGCTGCTCGGCACCGCGCACCACATCGTGTTCGACGCCTGGTCCGGCGGCGTGTTCACCACCGACCTCGTCGCGCTGTACGGACAGCACGCCGCCGGCGCACCCGCCCGGCTGCCCGAGCCGCGGGACAGCTTCACCGCGTTCGCCGCCCGCCAGGCCCGCCCGGGGGTGCGGGCGGAGCTGCGCTCCCACCTGGACCACTGGCGCGACGTGCTCGCCGGCGCGCCCGCGACCTCCACCCTTCGGCCCGACCGTCCCCGGCCGGTCGTCCAGGGACACCGGGGCGGTCGTACCGTCCGGCCGCTGCCGGCCGCGCTGTGCTCGGCGGTGCTGGCGTTCGCCAGGGAATCCGGGGTGACGGTGAACGCCGTGGCCCTCGCCGGGCTGACCTCGGCGCTGTGGCAGGCCACCGGCCAGGACGACCTCGTGATCGGCATGCCGTCGGCCGGCCGGACCGAGGTGGCGCTGGAGCCGCTGATCGGCTCGTTCGCGAACATGCTCGTGCTGCGCCTGGACCTGTCCGGGGAACCGACCGGGCGTGACCTCGCCCGGCGCGCGCACCGCACGGTCGGCGACGCGTTCCGCCACCAGGCCGCGCCCTACGCGCGGGTCGTGGAGGAGCTCGCGCCCGTCCGCGACCCCGGCGTGAACCCGTTGTTCCAGGTCATGTTCACCGTCGCGGACGCCGGCGGGGAGCCGGGGAGCGCGGCCGGGGTGCGGTTCGCCCCAGCCCTGGTCGACAACCAGCTCACCGACTTCGACCTGTTCGTCACCCTGGTCCGCGACGGCGACCGGTTCGAGCTGGTCCTCGACCACGACGCCGACCTGTACCTGGACGGCACCGCCGCCGGGCTCGCCGACCGGGTGCTGGCCACCCTCACCGAGCTGACCGCCGCCCCCGACGTCGCGCTCGTGACGCTCCCGTCGGTCCGCCGTGACCGGGTCGCGGTGGCCGCGACGTTCACGGCCGCCCCGCTGCTGGACCCGCTGCGGTTCGTGCTCGACCTGCGCCGCCACGCCACGGACGTCGTCGCCGCCCCGTACGGCCAGCTGGTCCAGCACCTGCTGACCTCCGACGAGACGACGATCGCGTTGCTGCGCTGGGAGGACTGGTTGCGCCACCTCGGTGACGAGGCCGGGGACCAGGAGGTGGCGGCCGTGCTCGACGCGGCGTTCACCGACCTCGCCCAGGCGGTCACCGCGTTCCGCGCGCGCGGCACGGCGCCGCTGGCGCTGGTGCGCTGCCCGGCCTCGCCGGAGGCGGCGTCCCGCGGCTGGGAGGGGCTGTTCGCCCGGCTCGACGACCGGCTCGCGGTGCTGCGGGCACGGGTCACGGGCGTGACGGTCGACTGGGCGGAGGACCACCCGGCGCCGGCCGGTTTCGACCAGGCCACCGACGCGCTCGCGCACATCCCGTACACGCCGGAGTACTTCGCCGCCCTCGCCGTGATCGTGACCGGCCGGCTGCCGCTGCCCGAACCGGATCCCGAACGGGCCGCGTTCCTCGCCGAGCAGGTCGCCGACCCAGCCGTGGTGGCGGCGCGGAGCCGGCCCCGGTTGAGCGGGACCGGCCAGACCGGCGAGGCGGTCGCCCCGGCCACGGAGACCCAGCGCCGCCTCGCGGCGGTGTGGTGCGAGGTGCTCGGCGTCGCGGACGTGGCGGCGAACTCGGACTTCTTCGCGCTCGGCGGCCACTCCCTGCTCGCCACCCAACTGCTTTCGCGCGTGCGCGGCGAGTTCGGCACCGAGGTGACGCTCCACGACCTGTTCACCCATCCCACCGTCGCCGGCCTCGCCGCCGTGCTCGACGGTGCGGCCGACGCGCCCCCGGCGTCGACCCCGGCCCTGTCCAGGGTGGACGCCGAGCCGGTCGCCTCGGCCGTGCAGCGACGGCTGTGGGCGGCGGGCCGGCTCGGCGAGGACGGGACCGGCGGCAACACGACGTTCGCCGCACGCCTGCGCGGCCCGCTGGACGTGGCCGCGTTCGAGGCCGCCGTCGTGGAGGTGGCCCGCCGGCACGAGGTGTTGCGCACGACCTTCGCCGAGCGCGACGGCGTGCCCGTCCCGGTCGTGCGGGACGCGCTGCCGGTGTGGTGCGGGGTGCGCGCGCTCGGCGCGGACGTGGACCGTGAGGTCGCGGCGCACGTGTCGGCCCACGCGGAGTACCGGTACCCGCTCGATGAGGGGCCGCTGCTGCGGGTGGAGTTGTTGCGGGCCACCGACACCGACCACTACCTGCTGGTCGGCATGCACCACATCGTGTGCGACGCCGCCTCGTGGGGGATCCTGCTCACCGAACTGTCCACACTGTACGACGCGTTCGCCGCCGGTGCGCCGAGTCCGCTGGCCGAGCCGGTGCTGCGGTACCGGGACTTCGCCCATCACCAGCAGCGGCGCCTGTCCGGCCCGGAGCTCGACACCACGCTCGACTTCTGGCGTACGGCGCTGCGCGACGCGCCGGCGCCGGTCGCCCTGCCGGCCGGGAGCGCGCCGGCGGCCGGTGGGGTCGGCGGGCGGGTCACCCGGCGGTTGCCGGCCGCCACCGGCCTGGCCGTGCGTGAGCTGGCCCGCGGGGAGGGCGTGACCCCGCACGCGGTGCTGCTCGCGGTGTTCGCGACGCTGCTGCATGCCGAGACCGGCGAGTCCGACCTCGTGGTCGGCATGCCGGTGCTCGGCCGGGACGCCCCGGAGTCGCGGGACGTGCCGGGCTGCTTCGCCGACCTGGTGCCGCTGCGGCTCGACGTCGCCGGCCGCCCCAGTTTCCGTGGCCTGGCCCGGCGCGTGCACCAGGTGGTGACCCAGGCGCAGGCGCACCAACTGCCGTTCCCCCTGCCGATGCGCGTGTCACCGGCGACGGCGCGCAACCCGCTGCGGTGCGTGCTGAACTACGCCGACCTCCCCGACGAGGACCCGGACTTCGCCGGCCTCGACGTGACGGCGCTGCCGATCGGGTCGGCCGTCGCGGACTTCGACGCGCTGCTCACCCTGAACTGGCAGGGCGACGAGCTGGAGGTCGATCTGAGCCACCCGCTCGACCAGTACGGGCCGGACGAGGCGGGCCGGTTGGTCGCCGCCTACTGCGACCTGGTGGACCGGCTCACCGCCGCGCCGGACTCGGCCGTCGGAGCCGCCGCGACCGCCGCCGGCCCCGGCCGCCCGGTCGTGCTCGCATCGTCGTTCCGGTCGGCGTTCGGGTCGCCGTTCGGGCCGGACGACCTGGCGCCCACGCTGCGGTTCTGGTCGGACCTGCTCGGCGCCCCCGGCCTGTCGGTGCGCCGCTCGACCCCCGGCCAGGTTCTGCGTCCGCTGCTGGACCAGGACGGCCCGTTCGGCGACGATCCGGCCGCGCTGCACGTGCTGTTGCTGCGCTGGGAGGACCTGCTGGCCGGCACGACCGACCTGGTGGCCGGGGTCGCGGTCCTGGAACGGGCGCTGGCGGACCTGCTCGACGCCGTGGCCGGCTACCGCGAACGCACCGCCGCCGGGCTCGTCGTCGGGCTCTGTCCACCGTCGCCGGCCCTCGCCGGCCAGTCGTGGGCAGGTGTCCTCGCCGGACTCACCGCACGCCTCGGCGAGGTCGCCGAGGTGATCGACCTGGCCGGCTGGACGCGTCGCTACGGCGTGGACGAGCACGATCCCGCCCAGGTCGCGACGGCCGTCGCCACCTGGGTCGCCAGGACGGCCTACCGGGACACGCACGGCCCGGTGCCGGCGCTCGCGCTCGATCCCGCCGGCTCGGGCGCGGGGGAGACGGCCCGGCTGGTGCGTGCCCAGGCCGCCGCCGGGCGGGCGGTGGTGTTCAGCTCGACGCCCACCGACCCCGAGCTGGCGGCACTGGTCGCCGTCGGCGCCGCCCGGGTGGGCGCGGTTCCCGAGGGTGCCGTCGAGCTGCCCCGGGACACCCCGCTCGGCTACGCGCAGCGTCTCTGGACGTTGGACGCGCCTCCCACCGGCACCCCCGGTCAGCCGAACCCTCTCGCGCTCGACGTCGCCGGCGAGCTGACCACCGCGGCGCGGATCGCCGACGCCGTGGCCACCGGGTTCTCCCCGGGACGCGGCGACAACGAGCCCCGCACCGAACGGGAACGCACCCTGGCCGCGATCCTCCGCGAGGTCCTCCGGGTGCCGGTCGTCGGGATCCACGACGACTTCTACGAGTTGGGCGGCGACTCCCTGCAGGCCATCGCGGTGGCCTTCCACGCGGTCGACGCCGGGCTGCGGCTCTCGGCGCGGGAGCTGACCGAGCGGCGCACCATCGCCGCGCTCGACCTCGACGCGAGGGCCCAGGATGTTCCGGTGGCGCCGGTGTGCCACGAGGAGCCCGGCGGTGAGGTCCCGCTGACCCCCGCGCAGCGGTGGTGGTTCGAGTGCGTCGCGCCGAGCATGACCGACCCGGCGTGGTTCAACCATCCCTACTACCTGGAGGTCCGGCGTCCCCTGCCGGTGTCCACGCTGGCCGAGGCGGTGACCGCGCTGGCCGGCCGGCATGCCGCCCTGGGCCTGCGGTTCCGCCGGGACGCCGAGGGCACCGTCACCCAGTTCCGCGCCGAGGGTGCCGACGCGGTCCCGTTCACCAGCCACGACCTGAGCGGGCTGCGCGGTGCCGAGCTGGACGCCGAGGCGGCGAGGCTCGCCGCCTCGGCACAGGGATCGCTCGACCTCGCCGAGGGACCGACCTGCCGGGTGGAGCACTTCGCGACCGGCGCGGACCGGCCCGACCGTCTGCTGGTCGTGGCCCACCACCTGGTCACCGACGCGATCTCCCGCGACGTGCTGCTCGGCGACCTCCAGGCGCTGTGCGCGGGAGGGGAGCGGCCCGATCTCGCGGCCCTGCCCGCCTCCTACGGCGCCTGGGCCACCCGACTGTCCACCTGGGATGCCTCGGCGGAGCTGCCGTACTGGCTCGCCCAGACCTGCGCCGAGGACGCCTCGGTGCCCAGGGACCGCCCGGACGCGGTGGCCCGGCTCGCCGCCGACGCGGCGGTCAGCGGCACCCTGACCGTCGAGCAGACCGTCGGGCTGCACGACCTCACCCGGCGGCTTCGGGTCGGCGTGCGTGACCTGATCGTCTGGGCGGTGGCCGGCGCCGTCGCCGCGCGAACCGGCGGCGACAGCTGTCTGCTCGCGACCACCGGGCACGGCCGGGAGGACCTGTTCGCCGACCTGGATCCCTCCCGCACGGTCGGCTGGTTCCAGGTGCTGTACCCGGTGCTGGTCCGCCTCACTCCCGGGACCGGCGACGAGGCCGGCGTCGCGGAGGTGGCCGCGCAGCTGGCCGCGGTGCCCCGCAACGGGATCGGCTACGGGCACCTGCGTTTCGCCGGGCCGGGCAGCGAGTCCCGCGCGCGGCTCGCCGAGGTGCGGGCCCCCCGGCTCGCCGTCAACTACATGGGCGACTTCGGCTTCGACGAGGTCACCGGGACCGACGACCTGTTCGCCGTGTGCCAGGCCGACTACGGCCCGACCGACGACGGCACCGGTGTGTGGCCCTACGACCTGGACGTCGGCGGGGTCATCGTCGGCGGCCGGCTTCGGCTGGACATCGGCTACAACGCCGAGGTCTACGACCGGGAGACCGCCGACGGTTTCCGGAGGGACGTCCAGGCCGCGCTCCTGCGCCTGCGCAACCGCTAGAACCTTACGGAAGGAATGCACGATCATGTTGCGACCAAGCGGTTTCGCCGCGTTCTTCGTCCTCTGGTGCGGACAGTTCCTGTCGGTCATCGGCACCAGGATGACGAACTTCGCCATCAGTATCTGGGTGTGGGACGCGACCGGGAGCACGACCGAGTTCGCCCTCACCATGTTCTTCGCCTTCGCCGGCACGGTGATCTTCAGCCCGGTCGCCGGCACGTTCATCGACCGGTGGAACCGAAAACTCACGATGTTGTTGTCCGATCTCGGTTCCGGGCTCGCGACGGTGACCATGGTCGTGCTGTTCGCCACCGACTCCACCGCCATGTGGCACCTGTACCTGATCAACTTCGTGTCCGGCTCGTTCATGGCGTTCCAGGTCCCGGTGTTCCAGGCGACCATCACCACGATGCTCGCGAAGGCCAACTACACCCGGGGCAACGCGATGATGTTCGCGGTGCGCTCCACCCCCGAGCTGTTCGCACCGCTGGTGGCCGCGATGCTGTTGACCGTCGCCAGCCTGGAGACCGTGCTGCTGATCGACCTGGTGACGTTCCTGTTCGCCGTGGGCACGGTGATGCTGGTGACCCTGCCGCCCACACCGAAGGCACCGGAGGGTGAGCAGCGCCCGAAGTTCTGGCAGGACTGCCTGACCGGCTTCCGCTACATCCTGCGCAACAAGTCGCTGCGCAACGTGGAGCTGTTCCTGATCGGCATCAACGTCCTGGCCTCCGTCGGCTACCTGCTGCTGCGCCCGATGGCCCTGGCCCGTACCGGCGACGACGCCGGCTCGCTCGCGCTGGTCCTGGCCACCGGCGCGATCGGCGGGGTCGCGGGCGCCCTGCTCATCGGCGTGCTGAAGTCCCCCAAGGACAAGATGGTCCGCGTGCTGTGGGCGACCGTCGCGTTCAGCCTCGTCGGCCGCGTGCTCTACGGCGTCACCGACATGATCCTGTTCCTGGGCGTCGCGCTGATCGTCGTGCACCTGTGCATCCCGATCATCGACGGGTACACCAACACCGTGTGGCAGGAGAAGGTGGAGCCGCACATGCAGGGCCGGGTGTTCGCGGCCCGCCAGTTCGTCGAGGAGATGTCCATCCCGATCGCCACGGTGATGGCCGGCCCGCTGATCGAGTCGGTGATCACCCCGTGGATGACGCCGGGCAGTGGCGGCGCCGAGTCGCTGGGCTGGCTCGTGGGCACCGGGCAGGCCGGTGCGATCGGGCTGATGTTCGTGGTCATCGGTGTGCTGGGCACCGCGCTCGCCGTGGCCGCGTTCCTCTCGCCGTCGGTCCGCCGGGTGGAGACCCTGCTGCCCGACCAGGACACCGAACCGCCGGCGGAGGCGTCGACCGTGCCGACGGACGTGGACACCGACGAGGACGCGGCCGTGCCGGCCGGGGTGCGGCGATGAGTGCGTCGGCCCAGCTCAACGAACTGGTCGCCGCCGTGCTCGCGGTGCCGGTCACCAGCGTCACCGACGAGGACGGGCCGGCCACCCTGCCGGAGTGGACCAGCCTGCGCCACCTGGAGCTGGTGGTGACCCTGGAGGAGGCCTACGGCGTGTCGTTCGCGTTCGAGGAGGTGCGGTCCGTGCCGACCGTCGGCGCGTTGCGCGCGGTGCTCGCCACGAAGGGGTGCGCGCGATGACCCCCCGCACCCCGTTGGAGGCGCGGACCGCGTGGCGGGCGGTGTCGGACCGGGACCGGTCCGACGGGCTGGCCGTCGCCGTGCTCGCCAGCTACACCGCCGACCCGCTCCTGCCCTACCTGGGCATCGCCCTGCACGACGCCGGCCTTCCGTCGCACCACCTGGTCGGCCCGATCGACCAGATCATGCGCCAGTGCCTGGACGACTCCGCCCGGACGGCCGCCTTCCGGCCCGACGTGCTGGTGGTCTCGCCCCGCTTCGAGGAACTGGCAGACAATCCACAGTGGACGAACGACCTGCTCGACCTCGCCGACGCGGCGGCGGCGACGGTCGACCGGTGGGCGGGTGCGCTGGTCTTCGTCCTGCCGGCCACACCGAGGCGGACCTTCGGCGCCGGTGAGGCCGCCGAGGCCGCCCGTGCCAGACAGGCCGTGCGGGAGCGGCTGACCGGCCTGCCCAACGTGCTGCTCGCCGACCTCGACGAGCCGGTCCGCGCGCTGGGCGAGGGCGCCGCCCACCACCCGACCATGTTCGCCCTCGCCAGGGTGCCCTACACCGAGCAGCTGTTCAGTCTGCTCGGCACCCGCCTCGCCCGGCTGGTCCTGACCCGCCTCGGTGCCGCCTGCCGCGCGGTGGTGGTCGACGGCGCCGCCCTGGGCGCCGCCGGAGCCGCCGCGCTGCGGCCGGCGGTCCGCGGTTGGCACGAGGGCGGCACCAGGCTCGCGGTCCTGGCGGCCGGGGACCCGGGCGAGCTGTGGGGCCGGCTCGCGGCCGACTGCCCGGAGCTGGTCGCCCACAGCGAGCTGACCGTCCACGACGGAGGCGAGCACCCGGCCGTCGCGCTCGGGCTGCCACCGGCGTCGGTGGCGGTGGTCACCACCGACCCCGCGCGCCACCAGCGCCACGGCGGCGTGCTACTCGGCGAACGCCCCGAGCTGTGGGAGACCGAACTCCTCGACACCGCGTTGTTCGACCGGCCCCCGCCGGCCCGGCAGCGGCGAACGGAACGGGCACCACGGCCGCTGGTCGCCGTGCCGGAGTCGGTCGCCCTGGACGACTTCGTCGCGAGCCTCGACGTCGAGGTGACCTTCGCGCCGGGAACCGACCACCTCGCGGCCGTGGCCGAGACCGTCAGCCGTGCCAAGGACTTCACCCTCGGCAACGACCGCACGGCCGACCAGCTCGCCGGCCACGGCGGTGAGCTGGTCGCGGTCTCGGTCCGGGACCGGTTCGGCGACCACGGGGTCAGCGGCGCGGTCGCGGTCACCTGGGCGGACGGGTACGGCACGGTGGAGGTGTTCTCGCTGTCCTGCCCGGTCCTGGGCCGGCGCGTCGAGGACGCGGTGCTCACCGAGCTGCGTCGGCGCGGCGCGGAACACGGGTGCCCCGGCCTCGTGTTCCGCCTCACCGAGACCAGGCACAACTCCGTCGCCCGCACGTTCCTGCGCGACGCGGCGGCCCAGCACACCGGGATCCACGTGCTGACCTGGGACCAACCCGCCCCGGCCCCGGCACGGGCCGAGAACGGTCCGGCGGTCGACCTGGGCATCGTCGCGTTCGGCGCCGCCCTGCCCGAACCGTCGGAGGTCGCCGAGCACGCCCCCACCTACACCGACGAGCTCGACCGCGTGAACGGCTGGGGCTACCGCCGCTTCCACCGCGCGCCCGAGGGCGTCGGGCTCACCGACCTGGCCGTCGAGGCGGGGGAGCGGGCACTGGCCGACGCCGGTGTCGACCCCGCCGAGGTCGACCTGGTGGTGCTCGCGATCGCCGACCTCGCCGAGTATCTGTACTGGGATCCGGCGGCGGCCACCCAGGCCCGGCTCGGCGCCCGTAACGCCGAGGCGCTGCTGGTGAACCAGGCCTGCGGCGGCGGGGTGGCCGCGTTCGACCTCGTGGCCGGCAAGTTCGCCGTGCACCCCGAGTACCACACGGCGGTGGTGATCGGCGCCAACCGCGTCGTCGACCCGTACTGGAACCGGATGGCGATGAACACCAGCGTGTACTCCGACGGCGCCGCCGCCGCCGTGGTGCGCCGCGACCACGGCACCTGCCGGTGGCTGGTGACCGAGGTGCTCACCGACGGCGAGTACGCCGACTTCATGCGGATGGAGGTCGGCGCGGGCGCCCGGCCGTTCCTGGCCGGCGAGGCGGACCAGCCCGTCGTCGGCAACCCGCAGGACCGCCTGGACGCCTTCTTCGCCGGCGACGTGCGGCGGATGTTCGCGTTCGTGTCGATGATCCGCGAACGCGGCCGCGAGGTCGTCGACCGGGCGTGCGCCCGGGCCGGGGTGTCCCGTTCGGACCTGCGGAAGGTGTTGCACTTCAACGACAACATGCGCCAGCTCGCCGACCTCGCGAAGGATCTCGGGGTGCCGCTGGCGGACACGAACATCGAGACCGCGCTCGACCACGGACACGTCGGCTGCGCCGACCAGCTGCTCGCGTTGAGGCGGCTGACGGCCGCCGGTGAGCTGTCGCCGGGCGACCTGGTGGCGTTGACCAGCACGAGCAGCGGCATGCACTGGATCTGCACGCTGGTGCGGGTGTGAGTAAGGAGAGAGATGAGCAAGGACAACCCCGTCACGGCGCGGATCCGGGCGGCGCGCGAGAACGCCGACCCGGGGGTGCTCGCCGCCCTGGACGACCTGGTCGGGTTCGCCGAGACCCGCGACGCCGGCCGGCTGCTCGACGGGCTGGCGCTGTCACGGATCGCGCCGCCCGGGCACCGGGCCCGTCCGCTGCGGGTCGCCGTGGTCGGCACGTTCACCGCCGAGAACGTCGCCCCGCTGCTGCGCGTCGAGCTGGTGCGCGCCGGGATCGACCCGACGGTGCTGGTCACCGGGTTCGACCAGCTGATGACCCAGTTGACCGACCCCGACTCCGAACTGGCGCGGTTCGGGCCGGACGTGACCCTGTGCCTGCTCCACGACGGCGCCCTGATGCCCATGACCTGGGACCCGACCGAGCTGGCCGGGCTCGCGGACCTCGCCGGCAGCAGGCTTTCGGCGCTGGCCGGCGCCGTCGCGGAGTTCGGTTCCCGTTCGGCGGGCGCCGTGGTGCTCAACACCGTCGCCCTGCCGCGCGGCGAACGCCGCAAGGTGGTCGGGTTCGCCGAGCGCGCGCGGCTGGGCGCGCTGTGGCGGGACCTGAACGTGCGGCTGCTGGGGCTGGCCGACACCTCACCGTCGGTGCACGTGCTCGACCTGGAGGCACTGCTCACCGACCACGACGCGGCCCTGCGCGACGAACGGCTGTACCGGTTCGCGTCCATGGCCTGGACCCCCGGCGTGGAACGGGAGTACGTGCGGGAGGCCGCCGCGTTGTGCCGGGCGGTGGCCGGCAGGGCCCGCAAGCTCGTCGTCGTCGACCTCGACAACACGTTGTGGGGCGGTGTCCTCGGCGACGACGGGCCGCACGGCATCGAGGTCGGTGGCCGCTACCCCGGCAACTGCTTCACCGAGTTGCAGCGGGCGCTGGTGGCGTTGCGGCGCCAGGGCGTGCTGTTGGCGGTGTGCAGCAAGAACGAACCGGCGCTGGTCGAACAGGTCCTGGCCACCCATCCCGAGCTGACCGTCCAGCCGGAGGACTTCGTCACCACGGTGGCGAACTGGGGCCGCAAGGACGAGAACATCCGCCAGATCGTGGCATCGCTGAACCTCGGACTGGACTCGGTGGTCTTCGTCGACGACAGCTCCTTCGAGTGCGCGCTGGTGCGCGAGCAACTGCCCGAGGTGGCCGTGGTCCAGGTCGCCGGCGACCCCTCCGGACACGCGCTGGCGGTGCTGGAGCCGGGGTTGTTCGCGACCCTGGCCACCACGGCCACCGACCGCGACCGCACCGCTCTGTACCAGGCGCGGGCCCGGCGTGAGGAGTTCGCCGCGTCGATGTCCTCGCCGGCGGACTACCTGGCGAGCCTGGGGCTGCGGGTCACGGTGTCCGAGGCCGACGAGTACAGCCTGCCCCGGCTGGTGCAGCTGGGGCTGCGCACCAACCAGTTCAACCTCAACCCGCGCGCGCACACCGAGGCCGACACCCTCGCCTATGCCGCCGACCCCGACCGGCTGCTGCTGGGCGTCGAGGTGGAGGACCGCTTCGGCCGGGAGGGTGTGGTGTCGGCGGTGTGGCTGCGCACCGGTGCCGAGTGGACCGTGACGAACATGGTCATGAGCTGCCGGGTGTTCTCCCGAGGCGTGGAGCACGCGGTCCTGGCCGACCTCGCCGAACGTGCGGCGGCCTCGGGCGTGTCCGCGCTGCACGCGCTGTACCGGCCGGGGGAGCGCAACCGGGCGGCGTCGGGCCTGCTGACCGGCTTCCAGCCGGTTGACGAGCACGAGGGCGCCACCCGGTACCGCGTCGCGGTCGCCGACGTGCCGCCGGCACCCGCCTGGATCGAGTTGTGTCGAAAGGAGCAGACCGCCCATGTCTGAGATCACCGCCACCCTGGTGGACCTGGTCGAACGGGTGACCGAGAACCCGGACGTCACCGAGCACACCAGGTTCGAGGGGCTGCCCAACTGGGTCAGCCTGTCCGCCCTGCGGCTGCTGGCCGACATCGAGGACGAGTTCGGGGTCCGCCTGGACCTGCGGACCTACTTCGCGGTGTCCGACGTCGGCCAGCTGTCCGCGCTGGTCGACACCGCACTGGCCGCGAGCTGACCGGGCGTGCCCGTGACCGGGCGCCGGCGCACCCCGCCGGCCGGCGCCCGGTCAGCAGTCCCGCGCGTATCCGCGGACGGAGTTGCGCACTAACCACACGACTTGACTTACCTTTGGGGTGATTGACCGCTTCTGCATGGTCTGGCCGCCTTCGTGTTGGTCACGGAAGACTGTGTCCATGAACTACGAGGCAAGGCATGCTGTGGTGTCGACGCTGATCGAGCTTGCGGGAAGCCCTGACTATCGCGACAGGGCGGACGCAGGCCGGGGCCTGGTGAGCTTCGCCGAGATGCCTGAGGCCCGGGGACCGTTGTTGGAGCTCGTGCTCGACGACCGCGACACGTCCGTTACCCGTGTGACGGCGGAGGCCCTGCTCCGGCGTCAAGACTCGGCCGGGTTCGCGGTGGTCGCCTCAGCGCTCGCCGCTATCGGCCCTGACCATCACAGTCCCAGCCAGATTGACTGGATTCACACCGCTGTACACGACGTGTTCATGGTGTTCTCCCGCGACCGGGACGCGGCCGTGCGGGTGTGCGAGGTGCTGGCCCGGGATCCTGACGAGCAGGTGCGCCGCGGCGCGGAACAGCTGATCGCCGCACTTGCCGAGATCAACCCGATTCTCTACCCAGCACAGGACGACTAGACATCAGTCGCAGGTAGTGAGCGCGCGCTTACCCCACTTGAGCGGCAAATGAACGCACACGTCGCGTTGACCGTCCTGGTGCGCCCCCGCGGCCCCGCTTCAACTGGTCGGCTCGGCTGCCGGAGCAGAACAGGCACCGACTGGCGGATGGTTGGCAGGGCAGCACTGTTCGGGCGATCTTGGACAACCCGCGATACACCGGGTACGCGTTCTTCGGTCGCTGGACGAAACACGAGACGTTGCTTGACCCCGAGGACGTCGGGGCGGGTCACGTGGTGCGGTTCCGTCGAGCTGGCAAGGACATCGCAGCGGGTGTTGACCCGGCGGCTCTCCTTGAGGTGATCAACGCCGCGCAAGCAGAACGGGAAGCAGTGCGGGCGACCTTGGCGACCGTGGGCCGGACTGACGCGCTCACCGATGCCGAGGTGTACGCGATGATCGATTCACTCGGCGACGTCGGCGCGACCCTGAAGGGCCGCACGCCGGACGGTCTGATCAGGCTTTACGAGAGTTTGCGGTTGCAGCTCCGGTACGAACCCCAGGAACAGGCCGTGTATGTGTCGGCCTCACCGCGTGTGGTTGGTGAACGTGTCCGAGGACGGTCATGCCCGCCGATCTGTCGGCCGAGCCGCCCGGTCGCCCGGCGGACGCCCAACGGCACCGCGAACGCGTCCCGCCACCCGAGCCCACGGACCGCCTCGACCGCGCCAGAAGCACAACCCGCTCCGACCTGACCCGCCCAGGCCGATCGACCCTGCCGGCGACTCACCCACCGCCGCCACCAACTCCGCCTCACCGAGGCCGAGGTCTCCAACCACGCCCGGAACGCCGAGTCCCCCCACCTCAGTCGCCGCGCCATCCCGTCCCGCCCCGGCCCACCGGACACCGGCGGCCGTTCACCCAGGTTCGACCCCGCACCCATCAGCCGTCCGGCCGGCCGTGCCCGTCACCGCCCGCCGGCCACGTCATGCGGGCACCGTGCCACCTCGGTCAGGCGTTCGCGCCTCCGTCCACAGTGAACACGGCGCCGGTCGTGTTGGCGGATGCCTGGCCGGCCAGGTACGCGACCGTGGCGGCGATCTCCTCCGGCCTGCCGTAGCGGCCGAGCGCGGTCCAGGCGCGCTCGTCGTCGGCCGTGTCGCTGGTCACCGGGGCCGACGCCACCGACGGCGGGATCTCAGCCCAGGGACAACGTGGTGTCGAGTGCGTCGAGGAGACGCTGGTAGGACGTGTTCTCCCCGACGCCGGTCGTGTCGATCCGGATCGCGTGCGGACGCCTGGCCAGGTACTCGTCGAGGTGACGGCGGATCCTGACGAACAGGTCGGAGTCGGGATCCGCCAACGCCGCCTGGATCCGGTCCTCGACATCGTTGGTCGGGCGCTTCCCGTGCAGGCGCCGACGATGTTCGCGTTCGTCGACGGTGAGGGCCACTTCGACGTAGCTTGCACCAACCGCGCGGGCGGCGGCCTCGAAGGCCGGATCCGGGTCGCGGTCGTGGACGGTCACCAGTTGCGGGAGAATCACGTCGTGTCCGTGGCGCAGGTGCCGCGTGGCCAACTCCCGTCCGTGCCCGCGAGCCGTCTCCAACGCGACGTAGAAGTCCTCCCTCCACCCGCCGATCAGCCCCGTCAGCACATCCAGATCCAGGACGAGCGTCCCCGGGTGGTCGTCGGCGTAACGGCGGGCGAGGGTCGACTTCCCCACGCGTGAAGGGCCGTTGAGGTGGATCAGGCGCGCCATGCACCTGACCCTAGTTCCTTGGCCGGGGCCCTACTGTGCGCGATCGCGGCTGGTGAACAGGCCGCTGGTGGCCCAGCAGATGCCGAGGAGTCCGCCGCCGATCATCGAGACCAGGCCGACCGCGTCGGAGCCGGTTACCGCGAGGACACCGATGGTGAGCCCGAAGACCAGGGAGGCGACGAGCATGACTGCGTTGAGACGCTTGCGATCCATGCGCCGAATGGTGCCGTGTGGACAGGCGGGCCGAATCGGTGCGACGACGGGTCGCGGTATCAGTCGATCGACTGATACCGGCTGGACCGATCGGCGGCCACCGCCGCGTTTCGCTGTGCCGCTGCGCGCGGCCTGGCAGGGTGGGCCCATGCGGGACGCGGGGGCATCGGCCGATGTGTGGGAGCGGACGCGGGCCGGCTGGCACGTGGTCTTCGGGGTGTTCGTCGCCATCACGGCGGTGGTGCTGGTCGCCGACGGTACGACGACGGGGACCCAGCATTGGCTCGCGTTGGCGCTGCTGGCGACGTTGTGCGGGGCGTACGCCTCGGTCGGGGCGCGGGTACTGCACACGGTGGCGGACTCGCCGCGCAGCTGGGGCTATCTCGCGGTCGCGGGTCCGGTGACGGTGGCGATGTTCGTGTTGACCCCGGTGGCCTCGGTGATGCTGTTCGCGCTCTACCCGCAGATCTGGTCCATGGTGCCCGCCCGGCGCGCCGCCTGGGCGACCTCGGCGGTCACCGTCGCGGTGGGTGTGGTGGTGGCGGTCATGGGCGAGTTCGGCGTCGCGGCGATCAGTGTCGCTGTCGGGCTGGTGGTCGCCCCGGTGCTCGGCCTGTGGATCTCGAAGATCATCGAGCAGAGCCAGGAGCGGGCCAGGGTGGTCGCCGAACTCGCCGCCACCAGGACCGAACTCGCCCAGGTCAGCCACGAGGCCGGCGTGCTCGCCGAGCGCGAGCGCCTCGCCAGGGACCTGCACGACACCCTGGCGCAGGGTTCGACCAGCGTCCTGTTCCTGCTCGCCTCCGCCAGGTCGGCGCTGCGCCAGGACCCGGCCGAGGCCGGGCGGCACCTCGACCTCGCCGAGCGGACCACGCGGGAGAACCTCACCGAACTGCGCACCCTGGTCGCCGAACTGACCCCGGCCCAGCTCGACGGGTCGTCCCTGCCCGCCGCGCTGACCCGCCTGACCGAACGTCTCCACACCGAAACCGGCATCGCCGCCACGACGGCCGTCTCCGGCACCCACCGCGAACTGCCGACCCCCTGCGAGGTCACGCTGCTGCGCGCCACCCAGGAACTGCTGTCCAACATCCGACGGCACTCCGGCGCCACCACGGCCACCGTGACCCTCACCTACGCCGACGACCACATCACGCTGCGCATCACCGACGACGGCAGGGGCTACGACCCGGCGAACCGACCCACCGGCTTCGGCCTCGACGGACTCCGCGAACGGGTGCAGCGCGTCGCCGGCGAGCTGACCGTCAGGACGGCACCCGGCGCCGGCGTCACGGTGCTCGTCCGCCTCACCGGCGGGTGCCCGCGATGACCGCCATCCGCGTCGCCATCACCGACGACCACCCCGTCGTGCGCATGGGACTGCGCGCCCTGCTGTCCGCCGAACCCGACATCGAGGTCACCGCCGACTGCGCCAACGGCGAGGACGCCGTCCGGCTCGCCACCGACCTCGCGCCCGACGTCGTCCTGATGGACCTGAAGATGCCCGGCATGGACGGCGTCACCGCGACCGCCCAGGTCGTCGCGTCCACCCGCGCCAAGGTACTGGTCCTCACCACCTTCGAAACCGACGGCGACATCCTCCGCGCCGTCGAGGCCGGAGCCACCGGCTACCTGCTCAAGGACACACCCGGCCCCGAGGTCGTCGCCGCCGTCCGAGCCACCGCCCGAGGCCGAACCGTCCTGCCGGCCCCGATCGCCACCCGCCTGGTCACCGCGATCCAGGCCCCAACCCCCAGCCGCCGCGAACTCGCGGTCCTCGAACTCGTCGCCCGCGGCCTGTCCAACGCCGACATCGGCCAGGCACTGCACATCAGCGAAGCCACCGTGAAAAGCCACCTGCTCCACGTGTTCACCAAGTTCGACGTCAACGACCGCACCGCCGCCGTCACCGAAGCCCTCACCCGCGGCTGGCTGCGCCGCGACTGAGTGACCGTGCCCCACTGGTTGGCACATGACCAGATTGGGGTTCATGAGTCACTGGAACCGCGGGGGCCTGTATCGAGGTGCGGCATGTACCGTCGACGAGAGCGGTTTCTCCTCAGTGGTCCAACACACCTCTGCCGTTCAGGTCCTCATCCCTAGAATGCGGGGCACCCGACCGGAGGACACCCGCGATGTCGACGAAGCTCATGCTGGAGTACCACGCTCTGATCGCCGATCTGGGGTACCCCCGTGCCGCGGCGATCGTGCCGGCGATGGTTGAGGCCTCGGATGGTTTCTATCCGCGAGCGGAGGATCTGGGCCCGGTCTGGTACGGGTATCCGCCAGCGATGATCCCCTACAGGTCGAACGACTCCGGCTGGTCGTACGACGGCCTGTGGATGCACTGGTTCGTCCCGCGCTCTCCGGTGTTCGTCACCACCTCCCGCGAGGACGGCGACCTCGCGAGCGAGACGTGCCGCACCGAGGACCAGCTCGTCGCCAGGACCATCGTGGATGCCATCGTGGGCAACGACGGCATCGACGACACCATCTCCACCATCGCGACACGGTTGGGGGTCGGAACGGACGATCTGCGACGCTTCGACGAGCACACCATCCAGCACGGCGACGACCCCGACATGCTCGGCGAACTACGCGAGTTCCAGAACGAGATCCCCCGCGAACTGGTACTGGCCAAGGATCAGCACGACAACGCCGCGGCGGTCTACGACGGCCAGTTCCCGCTGGGCGGTCCGCGACCGCACACCTGCTTGTTCGAGTACGGGCCCGACGACCTCACGGGCCTCGACGAGGTGCCGCCCTGGCTGGACAGGGAGTCGGACAAGCAGGCGGTCTTCGAGGAGCACCTCGGCGCGGGCGACCTCGGCACGGCATGGCTCGCGTTGAACAGCACCGGCTGGACGCCCGGGCAGGCGACCTGGGCGCTCAACGCGCTCATGCGGCACGCCCCCCAGAACCCCACGTTCCACCGCGTCGCGCAGACATGGATTGATCAGGCCCAGCGGTCCGGCGACGACCCGCTCCACACCTACTGAACGGCAGGTACCCGCCCGCCGCGCGAAGAGGCGGAAAGCAGGCGACCGAGTCACCACGACCCCACGTCGTGGGAACGGGAGCGACACGGCCCTCATGACGCGGCCCACGCGTCTCCAGCCGCCGATCGTCGGCCTTGTGCTCGCTGACCAACGACTGTGGCACGTCGAGTCGTTCGGCAACGTCGGCTGAGCCAGGTGAGCTTGGGCCAGAGCGCGATCACGGGCAGCGGTTGGAGGCACGTGACTCTCGGTGTCGCTCAGCGGGTGGCCGATGGTGGGCTCGCCGGAGCCGGCGTGATCGCCGAACGGCGTGCACGACGCGTGGACCGGGCCGCCGACGAGGAGGCGGTGGCGCAGTGGATGGTCCGTTGACCGGCCAAGGTCCTGCGCGGCGCCGTTGAACGGGTCGTCAGGCTCGCTGCCGGCGGGCTCACGAGGACGCGGCGGCGGTATCCACTGCGGACCGTGTCGCGAACGGCTGGCACACCGGCGAGAGGGACACGGTCGCGTCCGGTGCGGGTGCCGGTTCGCGCCGCCGGTAGGTCGGGCGTCGTTCAGGGGCCGCTGGTCGTGTGGACGGCCGTCACCAACGGCACGGCGGTGATGGCGGCGCCGACGGCGAGGGCGCCGAGTGCGCTGGCGCGGAGGCCGATGGCTCTGGCCGGTGACAGGCGGATCTGACCCGCCGGGTGTGTCGTGCCGTCCTCCGGGGTGGTGTCCGGGTCCTCGGTCGGCGACGTCTCGTTCGGCATGTGATGCCCCCAGGAACAATCAATGGCAGCTGGAAAGGAAGAAGTGAGCGGCAAGGCCGACATTATCGTTTCCGGGATGCGATCCGCAACAGGTGGCTGAGTTCGAACACGTCGATAGTGGGGAGCCATCCGGATTCGTTCGGATTCGTTCGGAATCATGGTGTGGCCGGGAGTTCGTGACCAGTATTCGATCAACTGTTTCCGCGTGGGAGGGGCTGGGGAATCATGGGTAATGGTTCGAACATCCGCCGGCTGGTCGCTGGTGTGTTCGCCACGGTTGGGCTGGTGTTGTCGGCCGGGGTCGCGAACGCCGCGCCTGCCGCGAACGCCGGGACGGTCGGTGTCCAGGGCGCGGTGCTCGGCCACATCTGTGAAGGCTCGTTCGGAAACGTGGAGAAGTTCGTGATCATCTCCGATGGCGGGATTCCCGCTGGCAGTTCGTGGGTGGTGAGCACCAACCGCGTCCCCAGTCCGTACACGTTCCGGGCGGTGTCCGATTCCGCGCTGGTCCAGGTGTCACCGCGCAGCCAGTCGTCGGTGTCGCTCCAGGCGCTGGCGACGATCCCGAGCGGCACGGTCGTCAAGGTGCAGCCGATGAACTTCTACACCGACTCCGTGCTCACCATCGAGGGCTACGGCGGTATGGACTCGTCCGCACCGTGGTGCTGACCACGCGCTACGGACCGTCCGGCGCGAGCGCGTCCAGGTCGTGGTCGAGGGCCTCTACTTCGTGGGCATTGCCCAGCACCGAGTAGATGTCCCGCGCCTGCCGCCAGGACCGTGCGGCGGCGACCGGATCCCGCAGCTTGGCCTGGACGGTGCCGAGCGCACGTAGGGTGTGTGCCTCCACGTGCGGGAGGCCGTGCCGGTGCTGCACGGCGAGTGAGCGGGTGAGCCGGTCCCGCGCACTCCCCAGGTCCCCGCGTGCGATGTCCAGTGTGGACATCGCACGCCAGGTCAGTGCGGCGCCGATCTCGCTGGACATGGCCTCCGCCAGGCTGTTCGCGGCGGCCAGTTCGTCGTCGGCGGTGGTACGTCCGGCCAGGGCCGACACCTCGCCCAGTTCGATCAGCATGAGCAGCTCGCTGGCCCGGACGCCCAGGCGCCGGGTGAGGGCGACGCCCTCGTTCAGGATCGCTGTGGCCTCCGCGTACCGCTTCCCGGCACGCCAGATGATCGCCAGCGTGCGCATCGCGACCAGCTCGTACCCGTTGTGCCCACGGCCGGTGACCCGCTCCAGCACCCGGGCGAAGTGTTCGGCCGCGACGTCGTCCTCGCCGCGCAGGCGGTGCAGGACTCCCAGAACGCCCAAGCCGGCCAGGTCGACCGGGCTGCCTGGTTCCGCGTGGTCGCGTGCCGAGGTCACCAGCTCGAACGCCTCGTCGAACGCGGCGCGTGCGATCGCGGCCACCGCGAGCAGGACCTGTGCCTGTGCGACGCCGTCGGTGAGCCCGGCCGCCCGGGCGATCTCCAGTGCCCGCATGGCGTACGCGGTCATCGTCTCGCCGCGCACCACCGGCAGGCTGTACAGGTGGGCGAGGTTGCGGGCCATCGTGAACGCGCCCACGCCCGCTGGCTCGCAGGCGTCGAGGCAGGCCAGGTGGGTCTCGCGCCAGTCGTCGTAGAGATCGCGGGTCTCGTAGAACCCGGCGCACGCGTCGGCGATCCGCCACGCGAGCTCCGGCAGACCCGATCCGGACGCCTGGAGCACGACCGCGCGGAGCTGGTCGCGCTCCGAGGTGAACCACGCCAGTGGGTCGGTGACCAACTCCGACGACGGCGGTGCGGTGGCGCTCACGTGCTCGGCGCGGGGCAGTGTCCGGTACGGCAGACGTCGGTCGGCCGCCGCCGCGAGCGCCAGCCAGCTCTCGAACACCCGTCGCGGCGCGGACCGCCGTTGGTCCTCGCCGAGATCGGCCCGCGCGCGTTCCGTCGCGTACAGCCGCACCAGGTCGTGCATCCGGTAGCGGGGCTCACCGGTCAGGTCGGTGCCGGTGGTCGTGAACAGCTGGGCCTCGGTCAGCTCGTCGAGCGCGAGCTCCGTCTCCTGCTGGGACAGGCCGGTGGCCACCCGCAGCACCCAACTCGCCACGGTGTCCGTCGTCACCAGGCCGAAGCACAGGAAGGTGTGCCGGGCGTGGGCGCCGAGGTCGGCGTAGGTCACGTCGAAGCACGCGCGAACCCCGAGGTCCGGCGTGGACAGGATGTCGAGTCGGGCCTTCTCGTCGGCGAGTCTGCTGGCGAACCGGGTGAGCGGGACGCCCTGGCGGCGGGCGATCCTGGCACCCGCGATCCTGATGGCGAGCGGTAGCCGGTCGCACAGTCCGACCACGGCCCGCGCGGACTCGCCGTCCCAGTCTCCTGGGTTGACGGCCGCGATCGTGCGGAGCAACGCCACCGCGTCCGTGCCGGGCAGCTGACCGAGGTCGAGTCGGGTCGCACCGGACAGTGTCGACAGCCGGGATCGGCTCGTCACGAGCACCCCGCACGACGCGGCCCCCGGCACCAGCCACCGGACCACCTCCTCCGAGGTCGCGTTGTCCAGGACCACCAGCACCCGCCGGCCCGCGGTTCTGCTGCGGTACATGGCGGTTCGTTCGTTCAGCCCGTCCGGCACCACGGAACGGTCGACCCCCAGGCCGACCAGGAACTGGGCCAGCACCTCCGCCGCGGTCGCGTTGGTGAGGTCCGCGAACAGCTGCCCGGCCGGGTACCGGGGCGCCAGCAGATGCGCCACGTGCACGGCGAGCGCCGTCTTGCCGGAGCCGCCCATGCCGCAGATGATCCGCACGGCGACCGCGCGGGCCGTGCCGGGGGAGCCGAGCGCGTCCGCCAGTTCGGTCAACTCGCGGTCCCGCCCGGTGAACTCGCTGATGTCGGGCGGTAGCTCGGCGGGCGCGTGGGTGTGCGGTGGCGGGATGACCACGGCCGCGATCTCCGGTGTCAGTGAGGCGAGCGAACCGGACAGCGGCCGGGTGCTCGCCACGATCGCCCGGACCTGTCCGTGCCGGTCGAGCGCGGCACCCACCGTGGCGAGCGCGGCCGGTGAGTCCACGTTGTCCACGATGACCAGGCCGGGCGTGTCGTCCAGCGCCGCGAGCAGCACGTCCTCGTCGTCGGCCGCCAGGTCGACCCGCACCGCGTCGACCGGCAACGACGCCAGCATGGCCGACCTCCCGGTGCCGGCGGGGCAGATCAGGTTGGCGACGCGGTGGGACCCACCCCGGCGCAGGGAGTCCAGCGCCGCGCTGACCTCCGGCGGCACCGACGGCGAGGCGGGCGCCGCCGGGCTGGCCGTCGGGCGGGACACGGCGCGGTGCGCCCGCCGCCAGGCGTCGCGCCCGACCTGATCCACACCGAGCGCGGCGACGATGTCGACCAGCAACTCGACGTCGATCCGCCGTCGCCCGGGGCGGAAACACTCGTAGACGGTCACCCGGCCAGGACGCTCCTCGGGCGGGGCGCCGCGTGCCGCGCGCACGGCGCCGACGCCCTTGGCCAACCGCGTGAACGACGGACTGCCGGCCCACGCCCGCAGGTCACACAGCCGTGCGGCCAGTTCGTCCACCGTGGCGACACCCTCCGGTGACGGTGGGTCGTCTGTGCCGCCCTCGGCCGCACCAGCGCTCACGTCCCCCACCGCGAACCCCCGTTCCGCGTCCCTCCTTGGTCGGAACCGATGGTCCCGCCGGTCCATGAAACCACGAAGTGTGGGACGTCGGGACGGATTCCGTGGATCTCGAACGGTGTCCGGCGATGGTGTGGCAGTTGGTCGAGGAACCCGGAGACCGGGGTACCCCCGACGCCGAGGTGAACATCGTGAAGGTGATGACGAAGACGAACCAGAACACGACCTTGCCGAACACCGTCGACGGCGTGACGTCGTCCGCGTCAACCGACACGTCCCCCAACAGTCCCAGTAGGACCGAACCGAGGCCGATCCCGCACCCTGAGGCGCTCTCGTGGGCGTCGTCGCGCGGGATTGCCCCTGGTGGCCTCCAGGCTGATCACGGGAAGGCCCCGCGTTCGCCGCGTCGGCCAGTGCTCGGTGAACAGGAGCGTGCCCGGACCGGTGTGACAGCGGACCGTAGGACGTTCCTGTCAGCGGGGGTACCAGGCGGACCACCACCGCCGGGTCGTCACCGCCTCCGCTTGCCTACGTGCCGAGCTCACTCGTGGCCGCCTGGTCCAGCGCGGTGATGACCCACTGCTCGAATTGGCTGTTCGATTGGGTCGCGGCGAGCCGCCACCGCGCGATCCGCTCGTCCTGGACGACCATTTTGGGCAGCGCCGTTGTCTCTTTCGATCGGCCGTACCGAATGCCCCGCAGATGCTGTCGTAGCTGGTTCCGGGACCAACCGCCCTGCTCGGCACGGTGCAGCCAGGAATCCTGTTCCGTCTCCGAGAGGGCCGCGACCTCGGCGTGGTGCTGAAAACTCAGCGAAGGCCGTCTGCGGGGGAGCGTGACGCGCCTGGCGACGGACGCGTAGTTGCGCAGCGTCTGGTAGTCCAGGCCGATGGCGTCGATCGCCTGCTTGTACCTGTTGGTGTAGCGCCGTTGGCCGTACACCAACCAGTCGCCGAGGCACCAGGCGAAGGAGTCGACGACGTGGGAGATCTGCCGGCCGGCCTGTTGCCACGAGTCGAAACTGACGTCCGCCGGGAACCGAAGCCCGACCTTCGTGGTGAGAATCTGGTCACGTGGTGGTGGTACTTCCGGGTGATTCTCCCTGACCATTCCTGGCGCGGGTCCAGGGCTGGTCAACACTTCCTGTCGTCGCATCAGGATTCCTCGTTGCCTTCGTCGCTGACCGGGCAGTGGTGTTCACCCTGCCAGCCGTCGTAGACATCCGTCAGACGTCTCACCGTCAGCGGCCGTCTAACCGCGACAGTGTAGTTTGTGACGCGCCGCTGAGCCGGGGACAGAGAGGCAGACGGTGACCCAACGCGCGAGCACCACAGTGGATTTCCGGATCCTGGGGCGTCTGGAGGTTCTCGTCCAGGACCAGCAGGTCACCGTCGTGGCAGGTCGGCAACGGGTGTTGCTCGCGTCGTTGTTGCTGCGTGCCAACGAGATCGTCCCTGTCGACGACCTGGTCGACCGGTTGTGGGGCACGAACCCGCCCCGCAGTCCCCGGCCGACCGTGCAGACCTACGTGCAGCGGCTGCGGCAGACCCTCGGAACCCCGGAACGAGTGGTCACCTCGCGGACCGGTTACCAGGTCCTCGTCGGGCCGGACGAACTGGACCTCGCGCGGTTCCGTGAGCACGTGGCACGCGCCTCGACCACCAGCGATCTCGCCGAGCGGTCCGGACTGCTCCAGGGCGCGCTGGAGCAGTGGCGGGGCAGGCCGCTGGTGGACGTGCCGTCCGAGAGCGTGCAGTCACAGGACGTCCCACACCTCGAGGCGGAGCGGCTCGAGGTGCTGGAGCGGTCCTTCGACGTCGAGTTGCGGCTCGGCAGGCACGCCGAGCTGATCCGCCAGCTCCAGGCGGTCAGCGAGGAACACCCGCTGCGTGAACGGTTCTCCGGTCAGCTGATGCTGGCGCTCTACCGGTCCGGTCGGCAGGCCGAGGCGTTCGCCGTGTTCCACAAGGTCGCGCGGGCGCTGGCCGAGCAGCTCGGTGTGGACCCCGGAGAGGAGCTCCGTACGCTGCACCAGGCGATCCTGACCGGTGATCCGTCGGTCGCGGCACCGCAGCCCGTCGAGGTGGTCGCCGCCGCCGGCGCGCACCACCACGCCTCACCCCGCCAGCTGCCACCGGACCTGCGTGACTTCGTCGGCCGGGACGAGCTGATCGGACAGATCGCCAGCATCCTCGAACCGGACGCGACGGCCGGCGTGCCGCTGGTCGTGATCACCGGACCCCCGGGTGCCGGCAAGACCGCGCTGGCGGTCCGGGTCGCGCACGAGTTGGCCGCGAAGTTCCCGGACGGCCAGCTCTACGCCGACCTGCGTGGATATTCAGTCACCCCCGCGCTGACGCCGCAGCAGGTCATCTCCCGGTTCCTGGTCTCGCTCGGTGTCCCCGGTCTGGCCGTGCCGTCGGACCTGGACGAGGTGACCACGCTGTACCGGACGTTGCTCGCGAACCGCCGGGTGCTCGTGCTGCTGGACAACGCGGCCGTGCCGACCCAGGTCCGCCCGCTGCTGCCCAGCGCGCCCGGCTGCGCGGTGCTGGTCACCAGTCGCAACGAGCTTCGCGGCCTGACCGCACTGCAGGGCTCGCGGCCGGTGAACCTGGACGTCCTGCCGCCGGCCCAGTCCTACGCGGTGCTCGCCGCGATCGTCGGCGCGGACCGCGTCGGCGCGGAACCCGACGCCACGGCGGACATCGCCGCGCAGTGCGGCCACCTGCCGCTGGCACTGCGCATCGCGGCGGCGAACCTTCTCGCGCGTCCCAGAAGCAGCGTCGGCGAGTTCGCGGAGGAACTGCGGCAGGGCAACCTGTTGGCCAGGCTCGCGATCGACGGCGACGACGAGGCCGCCGTCCGGGGCGCGTTCGAGCTGTCCTACACCACCCTGTCGGCGCCGGTCGCGCGGCTGTTCCGATTACTCGGCCTGGTGCCGGGGTCCGCCTTCGACGTCGACGCGGTCGCCGCACTCGGGGACGTGCCGGTGGAACAGGCCGCGCGCCTGCTCGACCAGCTCACCGCCGCCAACCTCGTCGGTCGGTCGGCGAGCACCCGCTTCCACCTCCACGACCTGCTCCGGCTCTACGCCGTCGAGCGGTGCCGCCTCGAGGAGGACGAGGTGTCGATCGCCCAGGCCACGGATCGGCTCTACCGCTTCTACCTCGTGCGCGTGGACGCTGCGGCGCGCCTGCTGTACCCGGTGTGGCTCACCCTGTTGCGCCCGGAGCGGACCGGTCCGGGCGCCCGGTTCACGCACTCGTCGCGCGCGCTGGCCTGGATGGACCAGGAGTTCCTGAACATCACCGCGGCGATCACGCACGCCTGCGTGACGGGGCCGACCCAGCTGGCGTGGGCAATGGCGGAGTTGTTGCGCCCGTACCTGGTCACGCAGGGCCGCTACCGCGCGGAAGGGCTGTCGGCCTGTCACGCCGTGCTGGACGCGGCCACCGAGGCGGGCAACCACCGTGCGGTCGCGGCCATGAACAACACGCTCGGCGCCGTGTACAACCGGCACGCCGAGTACCCGCGTGCGATGCGGCACTACCGCGAGGAACTGCGTGCCCACCGGGCCGACGGGTTCGCCGTCGGCCAGGCGCGGGCGCTGGTCGCCATCGGCAACATCAGCCAGGCGATGGGCGATCTGGACGAGGGCGCGCGGCACATCCGGGACGGCCTGCGGCTGGCCGAGGAGAACGGCAGCCGGTCGGTGTCCTGTCTGGCCTGGATGAACCTGGGTTTCGTGGAGTTGCAGCGCGGCAACCTGGATGCCGCGGAGCACGCGGCCAGGCAGGCGGTGCCGTTGTGCGACGACGAAGGCGGCCGGATCGCGGAGGGGGAGTGCCGCGCCATCCTCGGTGAACTGCTGCTGCGGCGCGGCCGGTGCACCGAGGCGATCGCCGAGTTCGGCAAGGCCCGCTTCCTGTACCTGAGAAACGCCGTTCGTCACTACGAGGCCGACGTGTTGGGGTTGCTCGCACTGGCCCACCGCGAGCTGGGCGACTACCCGGCGGGCTGCCGGTACGCGGAGGCGGCGGCCTCCATGGCCAACCGGTCCAGCGCGCACGACGAGGAGGCGGACGCCCTCGCCATCCTCGGCTCGATCTACCTGCGCCTCGGTCACGACGCCCGGGCTCTGACCACGTTCGACACCGCCCTGGCACTCGCCAGACGGATCGGGCACGTCCGGGCCGAGATCGTCGCCCTGCACGGCTTCGCCGAGCACAGCAGGAAGTCCGGCGATCCGGGGGCGGCGGTCGCTCATGCCAGGACCGCGCTGGAGCGGAGCCGGTCGGCGGGATTCCAGACCCTGGAAGGGCAGACCGAGACGCTGCTCGGCTGGATCCGGTTCGACCTGCGTGAGTTCGCCGTGGCTGCCGAGCACGCCTGGCGGGCGGCCGAGATCCACCAGCGCACCGGAGGTCGCCTCGACCACGCCAGAGCCCTGCACGTCCTGGGACTCGCCCACCGGGCGCGGGACGACGCCGGGGCGGCACGCCGGGCCTGGCGGCAGGCGCTGACGTCGTTACCGGAGACCGGAACGACGCCGGAGATCGCCGAATACCGGAGACTGCTTTCCTCAGTCGACCCGGCGCACTGAGATCGGTACCGTTCCCGAGGTGGCGGGATCGTGGCACAACAGCACCACGGTGGTCGTCGGATGTGCAATCGTGGTGACCGCTCCGTTCTGGTGGGAGCCGCGCGTGGTCGTCAACTCCTGGGCGTCGGTATAGGCCGTGTAGCCGGTCATGAGATTTCGCAGAGTCATAGGTGAAGTATATTCCCGAGCTCGGGTGATGTCATCTCCCGGAACGGTGCTCTTGGATCTGTCCCGGCTGTGTCGAATTCATTGGTGAGCATCCTCTCCAGTGAGCCGGTTGGATTTCTCGAGTATTCCACCAGTGCGGTGGAAACGACCAGGGAACGGTGCTCGCCGAAACTCAGTCCCCGGTAGCCGGGCCGGCGGTCGGTCGGTTCCCAGGCCACGGACACCCCACTGCCCAGCGGTTCGGTGTAGGGCGACACCTCCTCGCCACGGCCTCCGACGGGCCCGACAGCGGCCGCGATTCTCGCCGCGGCGTGCCAGGCGTGCCGACCGAGGTAGACGACCGCCGCGTCCCGCCTCGGCAGGTTGACGCGCACGGAGGTCATCTTCGCCCGGTACGGCACGCCGAGGCCCTCCAACACGGTCAACGTCGCCCCCAGCACCGCCGGCGCGGCGCACGACGACCGCACGTTGAGGTAGACCCGTAGCACGGGACCGTTGTCGAGGCCGTGCCCGGCCGACCCGTCGACCAGCAGGAAACCCGGTGACAACCGTGGCCGCACACAGTCCACGAGCAGTTCGACGTGCGCACCGGTGGCCAGGCCGGCCGCGCCGGAGACCGGCAGTCGCACCAGGACACCGTCGAGCGTGACGACCACGGTGTCGCCGGCCGTCCCGGTGACCGACGTGGTCACACGCGTCCGGGTGTGGGGCACCACGGCCCGCAGCCGTTCCTCGAGGTCCTCGTCGGTGAGATCCCGGGAGGTGGCGGGCTGCCCCCCGCTCCGCCCGGCGTGCAGCCGGTCGTAGAGCGCCCCGGACAGCAGCCTGCGCAGCTCGTCCGGTGAGGTCGCCGTCAGCTCGTGGTCCCCGACCCGGGCCGTCAGCGTGGCGAGGTCCACCCGCACCTGACGCAGGTGGTCGAGCAGACGCCTCACGAGTCGCTCCCCAGACCCAGCTCCGCGACGAACCGGTGCGGTGCGAGCACAGCGGTCCGGCCGACACCGGCGGCGGCCCGGTCGATGGCCGACAACCGGGCACGGGTGTGCGCGTGGGCGAACGCGCGGGTGAACTGGTGCCAGCCCGCGAAGGCGACCGCGCGCGCGGCCAGGTCCGGGTCGGTGCGGTCGGTCGCGTGGGTGTACGACCGCCAGAACGTGCGGATGAGCGGGCGGACCTCGGCGAACCCGGTGGCCGCACGGGTCACGACCTCGTCGTGGGTCAGGTCGGTGTCGGCGGCGTCGAGCCGGGCGATCGCGCGGTGGAGCCACTCGCCAACGTAGGCGCCGACGTCCCTGGCCGGGTCGGCCAGCCGCAGTTCCTCCCAGTCGGTCAGGTACAGCCGGCCGTCGTGGTCCACGAACTGGTCAAGTCGCAGATCGCAGTGCGCCGGCGCGGGGGCGGCACGGTCCTGGGCCCGACGCAGGGCGCGGATCGCCTCGGGCAGCTCCCGGTCGTTCTGCACGAGCCGCCACAGCTCCAGCTCGGCGGCCGTCGCGGCGGCGAACTCGGGCCAGGTCAACGCCGCCGGTGGGTGCGGGAACGGCGGCGCGGGCGGGCCAGGGGCCAGGCGCGCCGAGTGCAGGGTCGCGAGCAGCCGGCCGGCCTGTTCGGCCCTGCGGTCATCGAAGTCGCCGTCGGCGGCCAGGTCCGCGCCGCTGCGGGAGGGCGTGAGCAGTTCGAACACGATCAGCCGGGCGTGCGGGTCCCAACCGAGGCACCGTGGTGAAACGAGGTCGAACCGGCCGGCGAGCCGTTCGGTCTCGACCGCGATGGCACGGCGGAAGCGGTTCGTCGCGACCCGCTCGTCGCCGCCGATCTGTTTGACGAAGACACGGACACCGGCACTGGTCGTGCCGGCCCAGTTCGGGTTGCGGCCCGCACAGGTCGTGACGGCGTCACCGGCGAGGGTGCCGAGTCCGAGACGGGTGAGCGTGTCGTTCAGTTGGGACATCCGATGCGGATCCGTGGTGCGCGAAATGGTGTCTCCCCGAATTGTGGGCCCGGACAGCCTGCCAGGCGACCGTCCGGTCCCGCCAGGGATCGTGCCGGTCGGGTTGTACCGCCGGCGGTACAACCGAAATCCCGACGCGCGGCCGGTGGACGTTCGTCGGCCGATTGCTTACGATCGACGAGACGCGGCGATGAATTCTCCGAAACCGCCGGAAAATCCTTCCTCTGGGGATGATGAATCATGTCTGGGTTGGCCTTGGCGCCTGCCGCGCACATTGTGGAGAACGACCAGACAAAGGCGTTCTTCGATCGGTCTGAATGCCGCCCTTTGAACACCGACCTGTCTGGGTACGCCCGTTTTCGGGAGTGGTTCACCCGGCCGTTGCTGGCCCGCCCCACCATTCTCGACGACGCGCAGACCCGGCAGCTCGGCACGGACCTGCCGGCGATGTTGTCCATTCTCCAGTCGCTCCCGCAACGACTCTTCGACGGCGACCAGCTGGCCTTCGCCCGCGCCATCGGGTGGACCCAGCGCAGCGTTGCCCATGCCCTGGAACACCTGTCGGGACCACCGGTCCCACTGGGCCGCGCCGACCTCGTGAACACGCCGTCGGGGTTCCAGATGGTCGAGTACAACACCTCCAGCTCCCTCGGATCGTTCGAGTTCGGTGAGCTGTGCCGCGCGGTCCTGACCGACGACGCGTTCGGACCGTTCGCCGAGAGCGCGGGGCTCTACCACGTGGACCCGCTCGCGTCGATGGTCGACACCCTGCTGAGCACGACCGGCCACGGGCCGGCGGACCGCCCGGTCATCGCCCTGGTCGAGTGGCCGACCACGCCCATCTCGGTCAACTCCTCGCTGTTCGTCGACCTGATGGTGGACCTGGGCTTCCGGGTCGTGGCGGGCACCCTCGACGAGCTGTCGCTGACCGGGGACGGGTTGTTCCTCGGCGACGTCCGGATCGACATCGTCTACCGGGTGTTCCTGCTCAAGGCGATCGCCGACGATCCGGCGGCGCCCGAGGTGCTGGCGACGCTCATCGAAGCGGTCCGCGCCGGCGCCGTCGGGCTGTTCTCCCCGGTCAACGCCGACCTCTACGGGACCAAGACGTGCATGGCGCTGGTCAGTGACGAGCGCAACCGGCAGCGGTTCACGCCCGGCGAGCTGGAGATCATCGACCGGGTGCTCCCGTGGACCCGGTCGATGGCGGACCCGGCGATCACCGAGTACGTGCTGGCCCATCGCGAGGAGTTGGTGCTGAAGCCGAGCATCGGCCACGCCGGCCTGGGCGTGGTCGCCGGCTGGCTGCGCACACCCGAGGAATGGGCGGTGGACGTGCGGACGGCGCTGCGTGGCGAGTTCGTCGTGCAGCGCAGGGCCCGGTCGGTGGCCGAGCGGTTTCCCGGTGCGGCGCCGGGTGATCCGCACTCCGCGTGCTTCCTTCACTGGGGAATGTTCGTCACCGGCGGTGGCCTCGCCGGCGGTTTCGTCAAGGGGCTGCTCGACCGGGCGCAGGACGTCCGCTACCTCGGGGACGGGTCGCACGTGGGCTGCGTCTTCCACTCCACCACCTGAAGGACACGGTGTGATCATCAACTCGAAGGAACGGCTGGAAACCGTTCTCGACGCGCAGCGGGAGTTCCGCGCGCTTCACGGGCGACCGGTGACCGAGCAGTTCTACCGGGAGAAGACAGCCGCCTGCTGGACCCGGGCACGGGCGACACCTGCCTACCGGGACATCGGCGACTACTCGTGGGCGTCGCTGACCGCCCTTCCCGTCACGACGAAGGACCAGCTCAAGGCGGACCCCTGGCGGTTCGGCGCCGCGCGGCTCGACGAGAGCACGAAGTACTACGAGACCAGCGGCACGACCGGCCGGTCGACACCGACGCCCCGGCTCGCGGCCGACATCATCTGGAACACCGTGTCCGTGGCGAGCGCGTGGGGCGAGGTCATCGGCGCGGGGGACCGGGTGATCAACCTGCTCCCGTCGGACGTCGTCCCGGCGGGCGACCTGGTGACGTCGGTGTGCGAGTACCTGGACGTGCCCGTCGCCCGGGCCTACCCCTTCGCCACCGGTATCTCGGACTGGGACCGCCTGGCCACCCTGGTCGCGAACTTCGAGCCGACGGTCCTGTTCCTCTCGCCCGGGGTCGCGCTGCAGGCCACCGGTCTGTACCTCAGGCGCGGGCAACTGGCGGAGTTGAGCCGGTCGGTGCGGTCGATCATGCTGCTCGGCGAGGTGTGCGTACCGGCGCTGCGCACCCGGCTCGGCCAGTGGTGGGGCGCCACGGCGCTCGACGCCAGCTACGGCAGTACCGAGACCGGAACCCTGGCGGCGACCTGCCAGGCCGGTGGTCTGCACCTGCTGACCGCCGCCAACCACTTCGAGCTGGCCGGCGACGGGGGCCCGCGACCGTGGACGGCGCCCGGCACGGGCCGGCTCGTCGTCACCCCGTTGAACCTGCACGCGCGGCCGCTGCTGCGGTACGACACCGGCGACGAGGTCTCGCTGTCCACCGGCTGCGACTGCGGCCGGGTGAGTCCGGTCGTGACGGTGCTCGGGCGCAGCTCGGACGGTCAACGGGTGCGGAACGGGACACTCTCGCCGCACCTGGTCGAGGAGATCGTCTACGGCGCGACCACGGCGCTGGGCTACCTGGTGGAGATCGACCGGGCGGGGACGGGGTTCCGGCTGTTGCTGGAACGGTCACCGGAGGCCGACCGCGCCGGTGAGGAGGCGTCGGTGAGCGCGGTGCGCGCCGCGTTCCGCGACCGGGCCGGGCTCGACTGCGACCAGGTCCTGTTCGTCAACGCGCTGCCCAGCACCACGAAGAGCGGTGGCTCGCTCAAGAACTGGAAGCGCTCGAACTTCCGGGTCGTGGACACGTGGTGAGGACCGAGGCGTTCCCCTCGGTGGCGATCACCGGCACCGCCGACCTGTGGTGTACCTACGCGGCGATCCGCACCCTGACCTGGCTGGGGCGCCTCGACGACGCGCCGGGACGGGCCGACAGCGCGGACTACCTGCGCGCCCGGCGCAACGCGGACGGCGGCTACGCCTGGAGCCGGGGCATGCCCTCGGACGCTTGGGCGACGTTCTACTGCGCGGCCTCCCTCGCCGCCCTCGGCGAGACGCTGCCGGACAGCGACCGGACCGCGGCGTGGGTGCGCGGCACCTGGTCGGACAGTTCCGCCGGCGCCGCCTACGCCATGATGCCCGGCCAGGCGCCCGACGTGTGGGCCACGCACTTCTCGACCAGGACCGCGATCGAACTGTGCGGCGACGACGTGCCCGACCGCGACCGGCTCCTGGCGTGGCTGGCCGCCCTGCAGACCGCCGACGGTGGCCTGAGCTGGTCGCCGGAACACGGTGACGCGGACGTCCGCGCCTGCTACTACGGAGTGGCGGCCTGGCGGGCGCTGAACACCGAACTCCCGTGGGACGTGCCGGCCCTGGTGGCCTGGCTGCGGCGCCAGCAGGTCGCGGGTGGTGGGTTCCGGTTCGGTCCGGACGCGCAGGTGCCCTGTCTGTGGGCGACCTACCGCGCGGTCGGCGCGCTGGCGATGCTGGGCGCGGCGCCGGCCGGGGACTGCGTGACCTGGATCCTCGGACGCTTGGGCGACGGTGGTTTCACGCGCTGGGACGGCTATCCGGTCGCGGACGTGTGGGCCGCGTTCAGCGCGGTCGGCGCCCTGAGGGACCTCGGCGGCGTCCCCCACGACGTCGCGGACGCGGTGGTGGCGGCGCTGGCCGGGATGGCCTGTCCCGGCGGCGGATACACCTACCGGGAGCCGGAACTGGCGGCCGACGCGTTGCGGGTGGCCGCGGGTGCCCTGTCGTCGGCTCCCGACGACCCCGGGTTGCCACGGATGCGGCGCTGGCTTGAGGCCTGCCAACTGCCCAACGAGGGCGGGCTGATGTACATGCCGGGTCGGGGTGCCGAGATCCGCTGCACGCTGTGGGCGCTGGCAGCGGGCGCCTTCCCGGACGACGGACCTTCCCGGCAGGCGATCCGGGACTGGTTGGCGCGACTGCAGAACCCGGACGGTGGCTTCGGGTACTGGCACGGCCGCGGCTCCGACCTCGTGTCGACCGCGTCGGCCGTCGAGATCGCCAGGTTGCTGGACGGGACGGTGGACACCGGGCGGCTCGCCGCGTTCGTGCGGCGGTGTGCGACCGACGACGGGCACGGCAACGTGCCCGGCGCCCCCGCGACGCTGCGCGCCGGGCTGCACGCGGCCCGCGTCCTCGGTGGACCGACCCCGCGCGTGGTCGCCGAACTGCTTGCCCGTCACCGGGTCCGTGGCGGTGGGTGGGCGAACCAGGGCAACCGGCTGCCGGACCTGCTGTCCACCTACGAGGCGGTCGCCACCGCCGACCGGTTCGGGATCCCGGTCGAGGGCGTGGACGCGTTCCTGGCCAGGACCGCGACGCCGGCGGGTGCCTCGTGGAGCCCGCTGGACCCCGGCGACAGCGACCCCCTCGCCGGATGCCTGCATCGACTGCTCCGGAAGCGGTTCGTGGATCCGTCGTGCGAACTGCCCGCCCTGACCCTGTCCTGAGGTGCGCCATGCCGACCATCACCATCGACACCCCGGCTCCACGGCCGGCGCGCCGGCGTGCGATCGCGGTGCGGCTGACCCGGTGGTTCGCCGACCGGGGCGTCGACCCGGCGCACGTGGTCATCCGCTTCGTCGACACCGGCGCGGACACGGTCTTCACCGGTGCGGTGCCGGTCGACGCGTTGGTCCGGGACGCGGACGCGCTGCCGTTCGCCTCGGTGACCTGTTGCGTCGGGCCCGACCGTGACGAGTGGTTCCGCGCGGACCTCGCGGACGAGATCGCCGCCGCGTTGCGGGTCACCGAGCAAACCCCTTTCGTCCACCTCGAATTCCGTCCGACCGCGCCGAGCCTCGTGTACTTCGCCCGGCGCGGCCGGCTGGTCCGTGCCGACCAGCCGGGATCCCCGCAGAAGCAAGGGAACCAGAACCGATGACACAGCTGACCGACACCGAGATCGTCACGCGGATCCGGTCCGTGCTGGGCCGAACCCTCGGTGACGCGGTCGACCACCTCGCTCAGGACGCCGATCTCGCGCAGGCCCTCGGCGAGCGCTACGACAGCCTCACCGCGATGGAGTGCATCACCGCGATCGAGGGCGAGTTCGACATCGAGGTCGACTTCGTGGCGCACGACGTGCGGCACTGGTTCGCCACGGTCGCCCGGATGGCCCGGTTCGTTGGCGACCGGCTGGAAGACCGTGCCCTGCTGCGGAGCGAGCGGTGACCTCGACGGACGAGGAGTTCGCGACCTCCGGCACCTGTGGCGAGTCCGTCGTGTGGACCCGGACAAGGGACCAGCTGTTCTCCGAGGTGACGCTGCTGGCCGAGGTCCTCGGCCCGGTCGACCGCGTGGTGAACTACGCGCCCACCACGCACCTGTACGGCCGACTGCTCGGTGACCTGCTGCCGGCGCACCTGAACGTGCCGGTGAGGCACCTCTGGGACACCCCGTGGCAGGTGCCGGACCGCACGCCGGGTGAGCGCGTCCTGCTGGTCTGCCTGCCGTCCACCTGGCTCATGCTGCGCAGCCTCGCCGGCGACCTGGGGGGCGTGATCGCGGTGCACAGCACGGGCCCCGTCACACCGGCCACGCGGCAGACGCTGACCAGACTCGCCGGAAGCGGGTTCCGGGCCGTGGAGATCCTCGGCTCGACCGAGACCGGCGCGGTCGCCCACCGGACACTGTCGCCCCGCCCGGCGCGCGCGTCGGTGTGGACGCTGTTCCCCGACGTCGACCTGGTGACCGACCTGGTGACCGACCCGGTTTCCCCCACGGAACAACCGTTGCGGGTCCGTGGTCCACGCAACGCCCGCCTGGCGGGCCAGGACCGGCCGGCCGAACCCGTGTCGCTGGAGGACCTCGTGCGTCCCGTCGGGAAGCGCCAGTTCGAACTGCTCGGCCGGGCCACCCGGCTGATCAAGATCAATGGTCGTCGGCTGCGTCTGGACGACGTCGAGCACGAGGTGCGGGTGCGCTTCCCGGGCGTGGACCTGGTGTGCCTGCCCAGGCGGGACGAGGTGCGGGCCGAGCACTACGAACTGTTCTACGCCGACGACACCGGCCTGGTGACCGGCCAGGACGTCCAGGCCGCGCTGGCGAAGGCGTTCCAGGGGGTGCCGGTGCCCCGTCGGGTCGTCCGGGTCGCGGCGGTGCCCCGCAGCGCCACCGGCAAGGTGCGTATCGATCGGCTGCTCGCGGCGGCCCGTGGGGCGGTCGAGAATGCGCTGTGACAGCGTCGCCGAGGTCATCGCCGAGGCTGGCTGGAAGGGCCATCTCTCGCTGAGCGCGCGGGAGCGGGCCGCGATGTCCCGCGGCCGTGCCGACCTGGCCGAGATCGCGGCCCACCGACCGGTCTACGGGATCAGCAGGGGCTTCGGCCCGCTCGCCGAGTACGCCGCCGACCCGGACGCGTGGACCCAGGGCACCGGGCTGATCAACCACCTCACCGTCGGTCAGGGGCCGCCGCTGCCGCCCGTGGTGACCCGGCTGGCCGTGTGGCTGCGGCTGCGCGGCATGCGTCTCGGGCACTCCGGCGTCGACCTGAGAACGTGGGAGCTGCTCGCCGAACAGTGGAACGCGGGGTTCACGCCCGTGGTCCCTCGGGACGGCAGCCTCAGTGCGAGCGGCGACCTCGTGCCACTGGCGCACGCGGCACAGGCCGCGGCGGGCCAGCGGCAGGCCTGGACACGGACAGGCGACCAGTGGCGTCCCGAACCGGCCGCCGACGTGCTCCGTGAGCTGGGGCTGACCCCGGTGTGCTGGGAGACGCGCTCGGCGCTCGCGTTCGTCAACGGCACGTCCGCCGCCCTGGCCAGGGCACTGGTCAACCACTCCCGACTGACCGCGTTGGCGCGGTTCGCGGCGGCCGCGACCGGGCGGCTCGCGACCCTGCTCGGCAGCGTGGGCGCCCCGTTCCGCGCGGAGATCGCCACCGTCCGGGGGCACGACGGGCACCGGGTGGCGGCCGACCTGATCCGGGCCGAACACGTCGAGCCGGCCGAGCCAGGTGGACGGCCGTTCCAGGAGGCGTACTCGCTGCGGTGCGCGCCGCAGGTCATCGGTGCGGTGCTCGACCAGGTTCGGCTGCAGGAGGGCGTGCTGGTGACCGAGGCCGCGGGCTGTACGGACAACCCGGTCGTGGTCGACGGCCGCGTCCACCACGGCGGCAACTTCCACGCCGCCCCGGTGGCGCTCGTGAGCGAGGTGCACGCGGTGTGCGTGCAGCAGGTGGCCTTCCTGGTGGAACGCCAACTCGCCATGGTGCTCAACCCCCACCGCAACGGTGGTCTGTCGCCCCTGCTGGCCCACGACGCCGGGCGGACGAGCGGGTTCGCCGGTGTGCAGATCGCCGCTACCTCCCACCTCGCCGCCATCCGCCAGCGCGCCTACCCGGCGTCGTGCACGCCGGTGCCCACGAACCTGGACAACCAGGACCACGTGCCGATGGCCCTGAACGGGGCCAACACCGTCGCGGAGATGCTCGACCGGGCGTGGTGGATCGCGGCGTCGCTCGGCCACGCACTGGCCTGGACCCATCGCCTGCGACCACGGGACAGCACGCCGCTGTGGGCCGACCTCGCCGACGACACGCCCGACCTCACCACCGACCGGCCGATGGCGGACGCGGTCGTGGACCTCGCCGCCCGGCTCGAGGAGATCTTCGGCGACCAGGAGGTGTCCTGATGGCGGAGAGGACCCGGCTCCCGGCCGTACAGCAACCCGACTGGGGCACGGAACTGGCCGCGGTGGTCGCCGAACTGCGCCGGCGCCCCGCCCTGGTCACCCCGTCGTCGTGCTACTCGCTGCAACGGGAGCTGGCCGCGGTGGCCGCCGGCGCGGCGCTGGTCATCCAGGCCGGCGACTGCGCGGAACGGTTCACCGACACGATGGCCGGCAAGCTCGACCTGTTGACCGCCCTGGCCGACCAGGTGGAGGTGGCGACCGGCGTCCCCGTGGTCCGCGTCGGCAGGTTCGCCGGGCAGTACGCGAAACCGCGCTCCGAGTCGACGGAGACCACCGCGCACGGACCGCTGCCGGTGTATCGCGGCGACGCGGTGAACTCGCCCGACGAGCACCCCGAGGCCAGGGTCGCCGACGCCCGGCGCCTGCTGGCCGCCTACGACCACTCCGCGACGGCGCTGGACGCACTGTTCCTGCGGGACCTGCTGCCCCCCTTCGGTGGTACCGACCACCCCCACTCGGTCACCTACGCCAGCCACGAGGCGCTCCTGCTGGACTACGAGCACGCCCTGGTCCGGGAGGACGACCTCCAGGGCGGCGACTACGGCTCCTCCGGCCACCTCCTCTGGATCGGCGAGCGCACGCGCGCCGTCGACGGCGCGCACATCGCGTTCGCCGAGGCCATCACCAACCCGGTCGGGGTGAAGATCGGCCCGGACGCGACCGCGGCGGACGTGGCCACGCTCGTCACCCGCCTCGCACACGGCCACGCGCCGGGACGGCTGAGCCTGATCACGCGGCTGGGCCCGCGACTCGGGCAGACGCTGCCCCGGCTGCTGGACGAGTTGGGCCCGCTGGCCCGCGACGTGCTGTGGCTGTGCGATCCCCTGCACGGCAACAACCTCCGCAACCGGCACGGGCAGAAGACCCGGGTCGTGGACGACGTCGTCGCCGAGGTGGCGGCCTGCTGTGCCGTGCTGCGCGACCACGGCCTGGCGCTCGCGGGGCTGCACCTGGAGACGACGCCGGAGCCGGTGGTCGAGTGCGTCGGCTCCGCGCCGGACCTGGACCGCCGGCTTGACCACTACACCACCGTGTGCGACGCCCGGCTCAACGCCGAACAGGCCGCCGTCGTCGTCGCCACCGCACTGGACGCCGGCTGGGGCGCGACCGTGGCCGGCGACTCCGAGACGGGGAGCACCGCATGAACCCACGAGGCCCGATGGTCCGGACCGCGATTCCCGGCCCGCGCGGCGCGGCGCTCCTCGCGTCCCAGTCGCAGCGTGAGTCCAACGCGCGTGCCTACCCGAGAAACCTGCCCATCGCGGTCGCCCGCGCGCGGGGGTGCTTCGTCGAGGACGTCGACGGGAACGTCTTCGTCGACTTCCTGAGCGGCGCCGGCGTGGTCTCCCTCGGCCACAGCCACCCCGAACTGGTGGCGACGGCGAAGGCGCAGCTGGACGAGTTCGTGCACGGGCTGGACCTGCCGACCGAGGCGAAGGACGAGTTCGTCTCCGCGCAGCTGCGCATGCTCCCGGCCGGTATGCGGGACCACATGCGCATCCAGTTCTGCGGTCCCACCGGCGCGAACGCGGTCGACGCCGCGATCAAGCTGTGCAAGACCGCGACCGGCCGGGGCGACGTCGTCGTGTTCTCCGGTGCGTTCCACGGCAGCTCCACCGCCGCCCTGTCCATGACCGGCTGGGTGGGGCAGAAGGAGCGCATCGCCAATCCCATGCCGGGCGTGCACTTCTTCCCCTACTCCTACTGCGCACGGTGCCCGCTGAGCCTGGACCCGGACACCTGCGCGACGAACTGTGTCGCGGTGCTGGAGAACCAGTTGCGCGACACGCACGGTGGGATCGCGACCCCCGCGGCCGTCGTCCTCGAACTGGTGCAGGGCGAGGGCGGCGTCATTCCCGCCCGGCCGGAGTTCGTGACCAGGATCCGGGAGCTCACCAGGGAACTGGACATCCCGCTGGTGGTCGACGAGGTGCAGACCGGCTGCGGACGGACCGGCGACTGGTTCGCCTTCGAGCGGTACGGCATCGAGCCCGACGTCGTGGTCGCGTCCAAGGCGCTCTCCGGCGTGGGACTGCCCGCCGCGGTGATCATCTACGACGAGCGGCTCGACGTCTGGGCGCCCGGCGCGCACAGCGGGACCTTTCGCGGCAACCAGTTGGCGTTCGCCACCGGGGTCGAGGCGATCCGGATCATCGAGCGCGACGGGGTTCTCGACGACGTGCGCGCGCGTGGGGAACAGGTGCGGCGGCGGCTGTCCGGACTGCCGGCCCGCCACCGCCACGTGTTCGACGTCCGGGGCACCGGCCTGATGTGGGGGATCGAGCTGGCCGACCCCCGCACCGGCGAGCCACGTGGCGACCTGGCCCGTGAGGCGCAGCGCCGCTGCCTCGACCGGGGTCTCATCCTGGAGACCGGCGGGCGGGCGGGTGCCGTGCTGCGGCTGCTGCCACCCCTGGTGGTGACCGAAGACGTACTGGACACCGCGCTCGACATCGTCGAGGACGCGCTCGCGGCGGTGACCCCCGACCCCACTGTGAAGGCGAGGATTCCCTTGGAGACCACCGAAAGTGTCAGCGCGCCGCCGGCCGCCGGCCCACTGCTGGCCAGAGCGGCCCGGATGCCGTCGCTGCGGGCCAAGTACGGCCCGGCCACGGAATGGGCAGATGTTCCGGTGCTGTCGAAGGACGAGCTGAACACCGCGATCGAGGAGCTGCTCTCCGGCGAGCCGGACGGGCGGGGCGGTGCCTACGTGTACGCCAGCGGCGGCACGATCTCCGAACCGAGGCTGAGCCTCATCCCCGGCGACATGTTCGTGCCGGACATCCTCGCCCACTGGCAGCCGCTCGACCCGCACGACGTGGTGGTCAACCTGTTCACCCCGGGACGGCTGTGGTCGGCGCACTACTTCTACAACGCCGTCGCCGCGGCCTCCGGCGCGGCGGTGGTCCCGTTCGGCGGTCTCGCCGACGACGAGCTGGACTCGTGGATCGACTTCTTCCAGGCCCAGGGGTGCACGGCACTGGCGGCCACACCGACCACCCTCAAGCGCCTGCTCCTGCACCTCGGGCACAGCGGCCGGACCTGGCCGGCCCTGCGCAAACTCCTGTGGGTGGGGGAGAAGTTCGACGACGCGACCTCGGCGCTGGTGGCCAAGCACCTGCCGGAGGCCGAGGTCTGGGGCCTCTACGGCTCGACCGAGACCTGGGTGATCGGCTGGAACACCCCACTGTGCCGGCCGGACACCGTGCACCCGCTGCCCTACCAGTACGTGGAGCTGCGCGACGGCGCGATCCTGATCACCAACACGCACGAAAGGTGCGTGAACCCGTTGCTGCGCTACCAGGTCGGCGACGTCGGCGAGTTCGTCGACTGCCCGTGCGGCCGACCGGCCGCGGCGTTGCGGGTCCTCGGCCGGGTGGACTCGTACTTCAAGTTCCTCAACCAGCTGATCTCGCCGGAGGAACTGGTCGGGCTCGCGTGCGGGATCGACGACGTCCTCGACGCCCAGCTGGCACTGCTCGCGCCGGGAACCACCGCGGAACGGCTCGTGCTCAACGTGAGGTCCACATCGGACTCCCGGCCCGGCCTGCCCGACCGCGTGCGCTCCCACGTCCTCGCCGGTCACCTGGGGCTGGGTTACGTGGTTTCCGACGCACCGGCGGCGTTCGAGGTCGGTGTGGTGGACGAGCTGGCGAGCAACGACCGGACGGCCAAGACCCCGCTGCTGGTGATCACGCGGTGACCACCGTGGACAGGAGGACAGCGGTCGTGACCGGCGGCGGGACGGGAATCGGGCGCGCGGTCGCGGAGCGGTTGGCCGCCGAGGGCGCCCAGGTGCACATCGTCGGGCGCCGTGCGCAACCCCTCGCCAGGGTGGTCGAGGAGAACCCGGACCTCGCGATCCACCCGCATGTGGCGGACCTGACCGACACCACCGACGTCCGGCGACTGGGTGAACTGTTCGCGGGCGTGACGGTGGACGTGCTGGTCAACAACGCCGGCGGGACGGTCAAGGACGTGGCACCCGGCCTGACCGGGAAGTTCGAGGACTTCCGCAGGACGGTCGAGCTGAACCTGTTGACGACGATGAACGTGACCGAGGCGCTGTGGCCGGCGCTGCGCAGACCGGGCGGCCGGGTGGTCGGCATCGGCTCGATCGCGGGCCAGCGCGGTGGCGGTGACGCCTACGGGGCGGCCAAGGCCGGCCTCACCGGCTGGGCGTTCGACCTCGCCAAGGTGGGTGGCAGGGACGGAATCACGGTCAACGTCGTGTCCCCCGGCTACGTCCAGGACACCGAGTTCTTCAACGAGACCGGCCGTTCCGCACGGCACGACATCCTCGTCGCGCAGACCCTGCTCGGCCGGTCCGGGCGCCCGGCCGACATCGCCGGAGTGGTGCGTTTCCTGGCGTCCGAGGACGCGTCGTGGCTGACCGGACAAGTGATCGGAGTCAACGGTGGCGCACTCCTCGGTCGCTGACCGAATCCCGGCGGCGTTCCAGGCGACCGGCCGGCGGATCCTCTACCTGTTCCCGGATCGTTCCTCGGCGACCCTGGCGACCTGGGAGCGGGACGAGTTCTGGCCCGTCTACGAACGGGTCGCCAACGCCAACGGGCTGGACTTCGCCGTCGCCGTCCCCGAGCACGTGGTGCTCCGCGACGGCGCGGCCTGCTGGCAGGGCGAGCGGCTGCGGCCCGACCGGGACATCGTGGTCTACGACGTCCGGTCGGAGCCGTTGCACGAAGCCGACCTCCTCGCGAGCCTGACGCTGGTGCACTCGTTGGCGGCACAGGGTTTCTGGTTGGCGATCCCGCTGTCGACCGCGCTGCTGTGCAACGACAAGTTCGCCACCGCCGAGGCGCTGGACGGCTCACCGGTGCCGGTGATCCCGTCGGTGCGGGTGATCACCGGGCGGGACCTGAACCTGTTGTCCTACCAGGAGATGATCCCGGACGAGTGGTTCCCGGCCTTCGTCAAACCGGCGTCCTGGGGGCGCGGGCTTGGCGGCGTGCGCTGCCCCGACCGGCCCACGTTGGACGCGCTGCTGGGCCTGGCCTCGGGCAGTGGCGCGACGATGCTCGTGCAGCCGTCGGTCGGTGAGGTCGTCGCCGACACCCGGGTCGTCGCCGTCGAAGGGGAGATCGTCGCGGTGTACGACCGGGTGGGCTCGCCGGGCTCGCACGTCGCCAACATCAGCCGGGGCGGCCACGCCGACACGCGATCCGAAGTGGACGCTTCGGTCCACGAGCTGGTCGACTTGGTGCACCGCCGCTTCGACCTGCCCTACGTGTGCGTCGACCTGCTCCGCACCGCCGACGGCGGACTGTGGTTCTCCGAGCTGGAGACCGACGGTGCGGTGGCCGGCCTGTTCGACGACCGGGACGCGGTGGACCGGATCGTCGGCGGCCGGTTCCGCGCCTACGCGCGCCGGCTCGACGCCCACCTGAGCGGCACGGGGCGAGGGCGATGAGCACCGACATCCGGGACACCCCGGCGACACCGGCCTCCCTGTGGCGACACGGCGACTTCCTCCGGTACTGGGTGAGCCAGAGCTTCTCGCGCCTGGGCGTGCAGGTCGCCGAGCTCGTGCTGCCGCTGGCCGCGATTTTGCTCGTGGACGCCACCCCGGTCGAGCTCGGGGTGGTGAACGCGCTGGCCTTCACCCCCTACCTGCTGCTCACCCTGGCGGCGGGCGTGTGGATCGACCGCAGCCGCAAACGCGGCCTGCTCGTGCTCTCGGAGCTGGGCCGGGTCGTGGTGCTGGCCGTCATTCCGCTGATCGCGCTGTTCGGCTCGGTCGCGTTGTGGCACCTGTTCGTCGTCGCGTTCCTACTGGGGTGCTGCGCCGTCCTGTTCGACGTCTCAGGTACGGCGTACCTGCCGTCGCTGGTCGACCGGGACCAGCTCCTCGACGGGAACAGCAAGCTGCAGGCGACGATCGTCGTCACCGGTTCCGGCGGACCCGCGGTGGCCGGACTCCTGGTGCAACTGGTCACGCTGCCCGTCGCGCTGCTGACGAGCGCGGTCAGCGCACTGGTCTCGCTGGTGTGCCTGCGCGGGATCAGGCGCCAGGAGCAACCACCGGAACCGAGGGAACGCCGTGCCCTGCGCGAGATCGGCGAGTCGCTGCGGTTCATCGCGCACGACCGGAACCTGCGGTTCCTCACCATCCGCTCCGGCCTGGTCAACCTGTGCTTCCTGGCCCGCAACACCATGCTGCCGCTGTTCGTCCTCCAGACCCTCGGGCTGAGCGCCTCCGCGCTGGGATTCGTGCTCGGCGTCGGCGCGATCGGCGCGTTGATCGGCTCGATGGTGGCCAAACGACTGGCCGTGCGACTCGGGCCAGGCCGGGTCATCGTCGTCGGGTACGGGGTGGCGTCGGCCGTGCAGCTGTTGTTGCCCCTGGCCATGGGCCCGTCCTGGCTGGCGATGGCGATCATGATGTCGATGTTCTTCGTCGGCGGAACGTTCATGACCATCGGCAACACCAACGTCGCCACGCTCCAGCAGATGCTCATCCCCCGGGAGCAGCTGGGCCGGGTCGTCGCCGCGATGCGCACGGTCACCTGGGGGAGCCAGCCGCTCGGCGCGCTGCTCGGCGGCGCGCTGGGCGCGCTGATCGGGATCCGGCCGACGCTGTTCCTCATCGCGATCGCGTTCTGCCTGTCCGCGCTGTGGCTCGTGCTCTCGCCGATCGCGAAGCTCAAGACCATGCCCGAGGCGTCGTGACCGTCCACATCGTAGGGAAAGGAGGGGGCGTGCCACCCGCACCGGCTCCCGACCACCGCACCGCGGCCTTCGTCCTCACCGGCGCGTTCCGGGTGGTGTGTCGTAACCACAAGTACCTGACCGCGCTCGCGCGGCGCGGCCTGCGCGTGCTCGTCCTGTGCCCGGAGTCGTCGCGGGCACAGGTCGAGGCGATGCGGCGCGCCCTGCCCGACCCGCTGCGGGTGATCGCCGAGGTGGCCTACGCCGCCGGCGACCTGGACCGCGAGGGCTCGTTCACCCCCGACGTCCTGGCGGTCGTCCAGGACTGGCGCGACCGTTACCGGATCGTCGGCGTCTACGCGATGGAGGAGACGCTGGTCGAGCCGACCGGGTTGGTCTGCGACCTGCTCGGCGTCCCGGCTCCCGGTCTGCGGGCCAGTCGGGTGTGCCGCAGCAAGTACCTGCAGCGCGGCTACCTCGCCCGGTTCAGCCCACGGTCCGTGGTCCTGCCTCCCGGCCGGCGGCACGCGGTCGACCTGACCGCGCAGCAGTACCCGGTGGTCGTCAAGCCGGCGACCCGCCATGCCAGCTCGGGTGTCCTGGCCTGTGCGGACGCCGAGGAGGTCGCCGCCCTGCTGCGGACCTATCCCACGCACGAGACCGTCCTGGTGGAGCAGAAGGTGGTCGGGCACGAGTACTCCGTCGAGTCGCTGGTGCGCGGCGGTGAGGTCCGGTTCGCGTCGGTGACCAGGAAGGAGACGACCGACACCACCGGACGCACGTTCGTCGAGCTGGTCCACAGCGTGCCGTGTGGCCCGGTCAGGACCGCGGGCCGGGACGTGGTCGAGCTGTTGCTGGCCGTGGACGCGGAGGTGCTGCGGGCACTGGACTTCGCGGACGGGGTGGCGCACTCGGAGTGGCGGGTGACCGACGATGGCGAGCCGTACCTGATGGAGATCGCGTCGCGGACGCCGGGCGACGGCCTGACGCTGCTCTACGAATACGCCTGTGGCCGGCCCATCGAGGAGCAGATCGTCCGGATCGCGCTCGGCGAGGACGTCGACTACCCGCCGCCCCGCCGCCACGCCCGGCAGATCTACCTCCACGGGGCCGGCGTGCTGCACGACGTGACGGTGGACTGGCCTGGTGTGGAACCGGTCTGGCTCGCCGACACCGACCTGTGGCCGGCCGCGGAGCCCGGCCGTGCCGGTGACCCGCCCACGCTGCGGATGGTGCTGGTGCTCAAGGAACGTGGCGCTCCGCTCGGCGAGCTGACCTCCTCCGACGACCGGGTGGTGACGGTGTTCATCGATGCCGACACCGAAACCGAGTTGGACGACCTGGAACGCCGGGTGCGCGCGGCGGTGACGATGTCGGTCGAGCCGGTCGGGGCGGTGACGGTCTGATGCTCGTCAGGACCCTGGAGGCCGACGCGTTCGGCACCAAGTGCTACCTCGTGGCCGAGGAACGCGACAGTGACTGTGTGCTGGTGGACCCCGGTCTCGGGGTGGCCGCCAAGCTGCCGGACGCGCTGGCCGCGTACGGGCTGCGGCCCAGGGCGGTGCTGCTCACCCACGGACACCTCGACCACACCGGATCGGTGACCGAGGTGTCCGAGCGGTACGGGATTCCCCTGTACCTGCATCCCGACGACCACTGGATGCTGTCCGACCCGCTCGGCGGACTCGGGGAGGAGGTCGCCCCCAAGTTCGAGGAGTTCCTGGGCCGGGACTGGACGTGGCGCGAACCGTCCGATGTCGACACGTTGGCGCACGGCGACGTGCTGGAGCTGGGCGGGGTGCTCGTGCGGGTCGACCACACCCCGGGACACACCAAAGGCTCGGTCATGTTCAACCTGCCGGGCGACCTCCGCGTGCCCGGCTACTGCCTTGTCGGCGACACGCTCTACGCGGGCACCATCGGCCGCACGGACCAGCCGACCGGCGACCGCGGCGACTGCCTGCGCTCGCTGCGGTCGCTGCTGGACAAACCACGCGAGACCGTCCTGTACACCGCGCACGAGCAGGACAGCGACCTGGCCACCGAGAGCACCACCAACCCGTTCGTCTGGGAGGCGGCCCGCTGGTCCGGCACCGGCACACCGCCGACCACCGCGGAGACGCTCCGCGACTTCAGGGCACAACGGAGGTAGGGCACATGTCCGACGAGTTGCTGGATCTGCCGCTGGCCGAACGCGTCCGGCTGATCGAGCGTGGTGAGCTGGACCTGGCCGACTGGCTCGCGGCCGCGAACGACTGGGGCTTCGCCGCCGACGCTCGTTACCGCGCGTGCGCGGACCTGCGTCCCGCGACCGGCCCGGTTCGGCTGGGCGTCAAGGACACCGTGGACGTGGCGGGTTTCCCGACCAGGCTGGGCCTGCGCCGGTACCGGCACCACCCGACCCGCTCGGCAGCGCCGCTGCGGGGCGTTGGCGTCGAGGTCACCGCGAAGGTGGTCACGACCGAGCTGAACATCGGTGTCGGCTCCGGTTGTGTGAACCCGAACTTCCCGCACATCGACCCGGCCGGCTCGTCCACCGGCTCCGGGGTGTCGGTCGCGGCGAACATCTGCGACGTGTCGTTGGGCACCGACGTCCTCGGCTCGGTGCGTTGGCCCGCCGCGCACTGCGGGGTGGTGGGTCTGCGCACCACCCACGACCCGGCCGCCCTCGAGGGTGTCTTTCCGCTGTCCCCGCAGATGGACGCCGCGGGCTGGGTGGCGAGGACCGCCGACGACCTCGCCTTCGCCTGGGAGTACCTGGGCCTCGGGCAGGTACCCAGGCCGGGCCGCCGCCGGATCGCGGTCGTGGAGGAGGTCTTCGACGGTGGCTGTGCCGACGAGATCCTGGCGGTGGTGGAGGCGGTGGCCTCGGCGCTGAAGGACGCGGGGCACGAGGTCGGCCGCGCGCGACTCGGGGAACTGTGGGACTGCCGGGCGATCGCCTGGGAGCTGTGCTCGGCCGACGCCTGGCGCGGTCACCAGGTGTGGGGCGACTGGGTGAACGACGACCTGCTCGAGTCGACCTGGGCGGCGTTGCGCTCGGGCGCCGAGGTCAGCGCGGAGCGGCACGCGGAGATCAGCGCGCGGCTGGTCGCCCAGCGCGCCGCCGTACCCGCGTTGTTCGACGCGCACAACGCCGACTTCTGGCTGTTGCCCATGGATCCCGACGTCCCCCGCCCGATCGGCTCGTTCGTCCGCTCCGGTACGACGATCCCCGGCCCGGGCGAGCCGGACTACGAGTCCAGGATCGGCTACACGCCGGTGGCCAGCTTCGCCGGCCTGCCCGCGATCACCGTCCCGGCCGCGACCGGTGCCGAACACGGCGCCCCGATCGCCGTGCAACTGGTGGGCCGCCCCGGCACGGACGCCGACCTCATCCGGTTGGCGTGCGACCTCGGGAACCAGCCGTAGCCGTCGCTGACCGACCGGGTGGGTCCGTGGCTGCCGCGCCGGTCGGGGAGGGGTCCCGGTCAGGTGGTGGTCGACTTGCCGGATGACAGACCCGCAGGATCTCCCGACCGGGCCGGCAGCCGCGTGGCCGGCGCCCAATCCGATGCCGGACGGCGGACCGGCTGGGGCCAGGCCGCGACGGGGGGTGCGGACGCTGTTCCGGCGCCGCAGGAACGTCGTCCTCGCGGCCGTGGCGGTCCTGCTGGTCGCCGTCGGTGTTGTCGTGGTCACGGTGCGACTGCAGGCGTCGGGAATCGTCGACGATGCCGAGGCCGCGCACCGGCGGGGCGACTGTGCCGAATCGGTCGCGACGCTCGACGGATTCGGATCGTTCCACCGTCTTGCCGCCGGCGACATCGTTCGCTCGGCGGAGCCGGGTCGTCAGGCGTGTCGACTGCTCGACAAGGCGACGGGTGAGCAGGGGCGCTACGACCCCCGGCTGCTCGCCGAGTACGTCGACCACCCGGGTGCCCGCTGGCCGAACGCCGGGGTCGAGCTCTCCCAACTGCTCCTCGGACTGGACTCCGACGGTGGCACCGACGGAGACACCGCGGGAGACACCGACGGAGATGTCGGGCGTGATCCGAAGAGCGCGATGAAGCGGCTGAACGAGACGCTCGCCGCCTACCCGGGGATGTCGGCCGCGGTGCGTGAACTGGTGGAGGCCTATGTCGAGCGCTTCGGAGAGTCGGGGTACGCCCGCCCGGTCGAGGACGAGTACGGGTCGGCCGATCCTGAGGCGGCGGCCCGTGTCTGCGCGGACCGTGACGAGTTCACCTGGCTGCACGCCGGCGACTGGACCCGGCCGGAGATGGCCGAGCCGATCGCGGCGACCGAGGACCTGGCCGACGAGTGGTTGCTGGCCTGCGCGAACGCGACAGCCGCCCTGGGCGACATGACGTCGTGGGGGCAGGCCCGGACGATGTACGACGAGTACCTCACCGAGTATGCCGACCAGCCGGGGGCGCAGGACGCCAGGAAGGGACGCGACGAGGTCGTCGGCGCCATCCAGCACAGGCAGGCCCGTGACCGGGCCATCGCACGCGCCGGCAAGCCGGCTGACGGCGCGAATCTCGGCGCCTGCCGCGACGGGCGGTGCCAGGTCCGTGTCACGCCGGGCAACCTGCTCACGATCAACGGTCCCGGCGGTCCGTACCAGGTGCTGGTGTCCGGCGTCGGTGGCGGTTCGGTGACCGTCGCGATCGGCGGGCAGATCTCGTCGTTCAACTCGACCGGAGGCTCGATAACGGTGTTCGGCGGGAACGCGGCGTGGAGCAGCGGACCGAAGGGCGAGCTGACGTTGAACGACAGGCTCGGTGTCGGTGTCGACGGCGTCGCCGGCGGGCGGGCGACCCTGAGCGTGTGGCTGGTCAGCTAACCGGCGCGCGCACGCCCTGGTGCGGGCGGCGCGGTGCCGCCACCGGATCTCCCCTGCGCCAACGCCGTCAACGCCGCGTCCACTACGGTTCGCCACTGCTGCGATGACATCGTCGCCCAATTGCGAATCCGGGCGGTTGTTTGCGTCGGGCGGTTGGCCGAGCAGCACAGCATTTCGCGCGTGCCCGTCACCGACACGCCCCGCGACGGGTTCACCATGAATGATCAAATCTGCGCGGTCAATGCCATCTCGCTCATCGGATGGCTCGCCGCCGTGCGGCCCGGGTGCGCGAGCGCTCCGACGGTGCGCGTCGGGCGTGGCAGGGCAGTGGCCCGGTCCTGGGCGTTCGGTGTCGATCTGTCAGGAAACTCCCGGGATCACTCACGGCGGCCGTTGCCAGTTACCGGACGACGCGACCCCTACTTTCGTAGGTTGTGGGGTATTTCACGGGGTAAGTAGGTTTGAGTACTTGTCGGGGTAGTCGAATCCTCGAATCTCGTTTTCCATCGCATTGAGTTTCTTCACCCTGCCAAGAAAAGGAATATGCGATGTCGAAATTTGTCATGAGGGTCGCGACCGCGCTGTTCGCCGCGCTCGCGTTCGGTTTCGTCGCGGTGCCGCTCGCGTCCGCACAGGAGGCGCCGGCCGAGACCGAGTTCGAGGCGGCCTGGTCGTACACGATCGAATCGTCCTGTGCCGGTTGGGAAGGCGTGATCCGTCAGGGCGCCAACTACTGGGGCGGCGCCAGTGAGGGCGGCGGCACTCCGGTGCGGTGCCAGAACTCGGCGATCACGGACTGCGGGTTCTTCGCCGAGGGCGTCGAGACGACGGACGTGCACGGCAACCTGATCGTGGTCGGCTGCAACTACGGCATGGGCCAATTGATCAAACTGTACCCGGGTGCGGTCAACGACCCGGCGTTGCTGGCCGCGCACGAGTTCGGCCACAACTGGTACGGGCATTCGTACAACGGTTGCGCGTCGTGGGCCAGCCCCACCGACGTGATGGCGACAACCATGTGCTGACGGTTGTTCGACGGGCCCCGGGAGAGTTCTCCCCGGGGCCACTGACCGTTCCGTGACCTGGCCGTCCACGACGTGGACCGGTGACCGGCTCGCGGGAGGTACACCAGGTGGAAAGGCTCAGTGTCATGTGGGAAGACCCGATGTGAGTCCGTCGAGGACGTGGGCCAGCCGCCGTTCGAACGTCTCGTCCGGGTCGGGGAAGTCCTCGGCGTCGTGGACGATTCGCTCAAGCCACGGGTATTTACCGGTGGACAGCAGTCCTGTGATGTACGGCGCCATTCGTTCACGCCATTCCTGTTCGGACAGTCCGGTGCGTCGTCGGGCTTCCTGTTCGGACAGTTCGATCTGCACGAATCCGATCGTGAACGCGTTGACGGTGAACGACATGTCCAGCATCTCGTCGATGTCGATCTCGAGCCCGTCCAGACAGGTCATCATGTGCTCGATCTGCTGGCACAGGTTGGGGCCGAGATTCGCGCGGCCGAGGCACCAGATCGCCCACGGATGCCGGAAGGCCATACGGCGGGTGCGGCGGGCGTAGTCGGCCAACTCCCCGCGCCAGTCCGAGGTTGGTTCTGCTGGTGGGTTGACCTCGCCGAGGACCGAGTCGGTCATCAGGTCGATGAGCTCGTCCTTCGTGGAGACGTACCGGTAGAGCGTCATCGTGCCGGTGCCGAGTCGTGTGGCGACCTTGCGCATGGACAGGGCGTCGATGCCGTCGGCGTCGGCGATCTCCACCGCGGCCTCGACGATCTGGCCGTAGTCAAGGAAGGGCTGGGCTCGCCTGCCGGTCGCATCGATTCGCGACCAGATCACCTCCGTCACCTTTTCCTCCCTGGCCATTCTCTATCTCTCCTCGATCGGCGGGTCTTGCGCACACTGTACGCGCAGACGTACGTTGTACGCGAGCCAAGTACAGTGTACGCGGACGAGGGAGCTTGAGATGGTCGGCGGCATCCGCGTGAGCGGACTGCGTAAGCGCTTCGGCCGCGCCGAGGCCTTACGCGGCATCGATCTGACGGTCCCACCCGGCACGGTCTGCGGACTGCTGGGTCCCAATGGCGCTGGCAAGACGACCGCCGTGCGGATCCTCGCCACACTCGCCACACCCGATTCCGGTCACGCCAGCGTCGCCGGCTACGACGTGGTGCGCCAGGCGGAACAGGCGCGCTACCGGATCGGCCTCACTGGCCAGTATGCGGCGGTGGACGAGATCCTCACCGCCCGCGACAACCTGCGGATGTTCGCCCGTCTCTACCACCTGCCGGGACGGGTCGGGCGCCGTCGGGCGGTCGAACTGCTCGAGCAGTTCGACCTGACCGAGGCCGCTGACCGTCCGGTGAAGACCTACTCCGGCGGTATGCGCCGCCGTCTCGACCTGGCGGCAAGTCTGATCATCTCGCCAGAAGTTCTGTTCCTCGACGAACCGACCACCGGGCTGGACCCCAGGGCGCGCGGCGATGTCTGGGACGCGGTTCGCAAGCTCGTGGCCGACGGCACCACCGTGCTGCTGACCACCCAGTACCTCGACGAGGCCGACCAACTCGCCGACCAGATCGTGGTGCTGGACACCGGTCGGGTGATCGCCTCAGGCACACCGGCCGAGCTCAAGGCCCAGACCGGTGGTGATCGTCTCGAAGTCGAGATGCGCGACATCGCCGCGATGCCCGCGGCGGTCGACGTGGTCGCCGCCGTCACGGGCACCGAGCCCCACGTGTCCGCCTCGCACCGGATCAGCGCACCGGTGCGGGACGGCGCACGGATCCTGTCCGCTGTGCTGCGTGACCTTGACCGGCTTGGACTCGTCACAGCCGACATCGGACTGCGCCGGTCCACTCTCGACGATGTCTTCCTCCGGCTCACCGGCCACACCGCCTCCCAGGACCACACCGAGACCAAGAGCGAGTTCGCCACATGATCACCGCCCTGGAAATCCCCGCCCCGCCAACGGGTGTGTTCGGACGTGTCGGTTGGACCCTGCGCGACGGCTGGACCCTGACGCGCCGCGAGCTCAGCCAGTTACGCCGACAGCCCGCCCAGATTGCCGTTGCCCTGTTGTTCCCCGGGTTGATGGTGCTGCTGTTCGGCTATGTGTTCGGCAGCGCGATCAGCGTTCCCGGCGGCAACTACCGCGAGTACCTCATCCCCGGCATGTTCGCGATGACCTCGCTCATCGGTGTGATGACCAGCGCGGCGCTGATCTCCAAGGACATCGGCGAAGGTGTCATGGACCGCTTCCGCTCGATGCCCACCGCCCGCTCGGCGGTGCCGCTCGGTCGCGTGGTGGCCGACCTGCTGACCAGCGCGCTGGGCGTGGCCGTCATGGCCGGCTTCGGGTTGCTCGTCGGCTGGCACGTTCGCAACGGCGTCGGCCCCGCGCTCGCCGCGTTCGGACTGATCCTGCTACTGCGTTTCGCGGCCACCTGGGTGGGTGTCCTCATCGGACTGTCGGTGAAGCCGGAGACAGCGGACAGCCTGGTGCCGCTGATCTTCCCCATCACCATGCTCTCCAACAGTTTCGTGCCGACCACTGGAATGCCGGACTGGCTGCGCACGGTCACCGAATGGAACCCGGTCAGCTCGCTGGTGGCCGCCTGCCGACAGTTGTTCGGCAACACGGGCCCGGTCGCGGCCGATCCGAGCTTCCCGATGGCGCACCCGATCGCGATGACCGTCGCCTGGTCGATTCTGCTGGTGGTGATCTTCATGCCACTCGCGGTCTGGCGTTACCGGGCAGTCGGACGGTGACAGGAGGCGGTGTCGCAGGAGAGCGATGCCGGCTCTGCCGAACGACCGCGTGTAGGACTGGACCCCGTGGCGCCCGATGCCCGGGCGTGTGAGTGCACTTCGTCTGTTCGCCGCCACCGAGGCGTTCAACCGAGAGGGTTGCTCGTCCCTCAATCGCCGGAACGCCCCTGACATCCGGCGGTTCGCGCCTCAGACGTTGACGTAGCCGATGTGCCCTTCGACGACCAGTGACAGATAGACCGCCAGTCGCAGGCTCACGCCGATCGCCCAGGCTCCGGCTGGGACGCTGAGCCACAGCCAGCGCCGGTCGGTGAGCGAGCGGTAGCCGGCCGCGGTGGTCACGACCGCGACGGCGACGGCGAACACCCCCGCCATTCCCGAGTTCCAGCCGAACTGGACGGCGAGCAGCAGCGTGCCGATGAGGATCAGTGGGAAGCGTGCGAGGAGCCAGCCAAGCTCGACCAGCCGTAGGGTACCGAGCATTCGGGACGACGCGGCGCCGAACAGGAGCTTCCGTGCCGTCCGGACCTCGGGCAGCTCCTCGACGGCCGCGACGTCGCGGCCGAGTTGGCCGACCACGAACCAGGAGGCGACAAGGACCAGTGCGATGACCGGCATCGAGTATCGTGCGTCGTTGCTGAGGAGCTGGTTGGAGATGAAGCCGCCGTATGCCGCGGTGCCCGTGGCGAGCACGAGCACCCACAACGCGATCCGCGCGGTGAGCGTCCGTCGAGTGCTGCCGGTCGGGAAACCCGCAGCGGCCCGCAGCTCGGCGGCCAGCTCGGCCGGGGTGCCGAGTTCCTCGGCCACCGCCGCGTCCGCGAGCTGCGGTGTGACGTCCTCGACGATCGCGTCGACCTCGGCGCGCGGGAGATCGGCGAGCGCGTGCCTCAGCTCGGCGATGTAGGCATCGTGGCTATCCTTCTTGCTGTCGCTCGTGTTCACGCGTTCGCTCCCAACAGGTCGGTCATCGTGGCGGCGAAGCCACGCCAGGTGGCCCCGGACTCGGCGAGCCGGCGGCGGCCGGCGTCGTTCAGGCCGTAGTACTTGCGATGCGGGCCCTCGTCGCTCGGCACCACGTACGAGGTGAGGGCGCCCTGGTTGTAGAGGCGGCGCAGCGTCCCGTAGACCGAAGCGTCGCCGACACCGTCCAGCCCTGCCAGCCGAAGACGGCGGACGACGTCGTAGCCATAGCCGTCCTCCTTGTCCAGCACCGCGAGAACGGCGAGGTCGAGCACACCTTTCAACAGCTGACTGACATCCATGCGTTCCCCGCTCATCGGTAACCGGCAATGAACAGTACCACGCAATGCATAGTAGTGGTGCTGGGTCGTCAACCAGCCACGAGCGGCTCTGGCGCACTTTCGGTGACGTTGCGCGGGCGTATCGCTTGACGGTGTTGAGCGCAAGACCGAGGCGGCGTGAGCAGTCCGGCAGCCCGACTCCGGTCTCGGGCAGGGCATGATTCGGCCGTCGGTGTCGTACCCGGGATTGTGGCGGTGCCCTGGATCGCGCCGATGGCCGGTGAGTGCCGGACGTGGGTGTGCCAGACCCGGCGTGTCCGGTTTCACCGCACGCACGCGGCGGTGGTCCTTGCTCATGTGATCTGGCAACGGATGTCAGGAATGAGGGATACGCCAAGATCGCGTTCGCCGAAACTGTGCGAGAGTTGCGGCACCCTGGAGATGGGCGACCGGTCGACGATGGCCGCTTTCCGGGTTGGCCAACGGGTTCCCTGAGTCCGCGCGACGTAGCCGAAGATGCCCGACCGGTAACCGTCACTTATCTGGATGACTCGCGTGGGCAAGGTACGCACGTCGACATCGCACTCAGGGGTCTGATTACCCAGTCCTGTCGTGTGCCGAACTTGCTGTGGGTCATTGCTTTCGGTGATGACAAGGAATCGGCTTCGATCGATATCGAAGAAGATCGTTACATCCTTCGATGTGCAGGGTCGGACGTTACAGACCCAATCCCGAAGAACCCTTTCTGATCACACCTGTGCGCCAGGCGAACCGGTAGAAACCGGGCCGCCCGGCACACCCCGAGGCTGACTCCCGCGGCGTCGGTGTGGCTGGCCCACCGGCGTGGACCAGACCTGAGCACCTACTGCTCGGGGCCGCCTACCGGGCCGAGATCGTCATCGGCAGCTCGCCGGCCGGGGCCATGACGACGCCGAGATGTGTGCCCACCTCGGCGCCCGGCAACAGGTCCGCCCGGAACCGACGGGCCAGGACGGCCGTCGCCAGGGTGATCTCCATCATCGCGAAGCTCATGCCGATGCAGATTCGTCGGCCGCCGCCGAACGGCAGGTAGGCCGTGCGCGGTCGGCCCTTGTCGTTGCCGGGCAGGAACCGTGTCGGGTCGAAGCGGTCGGGGTCCGGCCACCACTTCGTGTCCCGGTGGTTCACCGGGGGGATCACCATGACGCGGGAGCCCGCCGGGATCCGGTAGCCCTGCACCTCGTCGTCAGCCATCGCCGTGCGGTCGAGCGCCCACACGATGGGGTGCAGGCGCAGGGTCTCGCTGACGACCGCCCGGGTCCACTGCAGGCGGTCGGCGTCGGCCGCCGTCGGCATCCGGTCGCCGAGCACCTCGTCGACCTCGGCCTCCAGCTTCTCCCTCGCCTCGGGATGGGCCGCCAGCCGGTACCACAGCCACGACAGCGTCAGGCCCGTCGTGTCCTGTGCGGCGAACAGGTAACCGGTGGCCTCGTCACGAATCTTCTGGCGGGACAGGGGCTCACCGGTCGTCTCGTCGCGGCTGGTGAGCAGCTGGCCGAGCAGGTCCTCGCCGGGGTCCTGCTGAGCCTCTCGCTTGGCGCGGATCTCGTCGATGATGCGGTCGAACTCGCGGGCGGCGCCCTGCACCTTCGCCCGGCGGCGGAACTGCATCCGCCACGCCCTGGCCGGGCCGACACCGGGCAGCTGGTTGAGGACCAGCACCAGCGGCGACCGCAGCACCTTGCCCGTCACCGTCTCCGACGTCCTGATGGCCGCGGTCATCGCGTCCATGTGGCCGCTCGTGTCCGGGCCGAACAGCGCGCGCGAAACCCCGTCGAGCGCCATCTCCCGCATCGCGGGCACCATGCCGATCTCGCGGGGCAGCGGCCCGTCGGCCCACGTCTGCGCCGTCCGCGCCGCGACCTGCACCAACTGGTCGGCGTAGTTCGGCAGTTGCCGTGCCGCGAACATCGGTTGCGCGAGCGACCGGCTGCGGGCCCACGTCTCCCCGCTCGCGGTGAACAGCGCGACCCCGATCATGTCGTCGACCGACGGATAGTTGACCCGCCCGTAGTTCTCCTGCTTCGAGACCAGTACGTGCGCGGCGGTCTCGGCACCGGACAGGAAGTACACCGTCTGCCCGCCGAGGTTGAACCGCACGACCTCGCCGTAGGTCGCCGCGAGGTCGCGGAACACCGAGATGGGGTCCTGCTGAAAGCGTTGCGTGAGCTTGAGTGACTCCAACCCCGACGGGCCGGGCGGCGTGGCTACAGGCATGAATATCTCCTCGTCGGGATTTTGACCGTGTACGGTACGCTATGCGGCGCCCACTGGTGGTCAATACCCGCAATTTCACGCCGCGTATACCTGTATGGCGATCTGGCTACTCGCCGTGATTGCGTGCGCTCTCGAAATGGTGGTAGCGCTTGGCGGCGGAATTCGTGGGTGTCGTCGTTATTCTGCCGGGGCCGATGGGGCGCCTGATCGAGCACCCCTCGCGCTTGTCTCGAAGGGGTCTGCGCACGACTCGGGCAGTGCTACTGTCACGGCAACGTGAGGAGTCGAACACTGGGGGGCAGCTATGGGTTCCTTGTGTGGCCAGGGGAACACTCAGCGTGAGGAATGGTGGTCCAGGTCACGTCGGCTGGTCCGCTGAGGACCGTCCGTGGCCGACCCGGCGGTCGTCGCGTCGAGTCCACAATGGCGCCACCCGGCTCCGTGACCCCATCGGAGTAGGTGGGTAATCGTCGCGCATAGTGACCGTTGTGTCACTGGGCACTGGGGTATGTCGCGTCGTCGGGCAACCTTTCCTGCGGCGCGGGGGATTGCGAATAGTTCTCAAGAGGAGAAGTTCACCGATGTCCGAAACCGGTCTTCCCGGAGTTCTCGACGGATTCGCCCTGACCGACCAGAGCGCCTTCCGCACCGGGTTTCCCTACGACGTCTTCGCACGGCTGCGGCAGGCGGCGCCGGTGCTGTGGCACCCCGGCGTGCACACCAAGGACGGCGAGGGCTTCTGGGTGATCAGCCGGCACGCGGACCTCGTGGCGGCGGCCGAACTGCCGACGCTGTCGTCGAAGGGCGGTGGCGGTCGGGCCGGTGGCGGCACGCACATCGACGACCTGGAAGCCGGAGTGCACGCCGGCGTCCTGCTCAACATGCTCGACGACCCCCGGCACCGGCTGCTGCGCGACCTGGTCTCACCGGGGCTCGCGAAGGCCGTGTTGGACGCGCGACTGCCACGAATTCGGGCGATGGCGCGCGAGTTCGTCGATGCGGCCGTCGCCAAGGGGCGAGTGGACCTGCAGCCGGAGCTGACCGCGCCGTTCGCGATCCAGACGATGGCGCTGCTGCTCGGCGCGCCGGAGCGGGACTGGCCACGGCTGGTGGACTGGGCGCAGACGGTCGCCGGACTGGACAACCGCGAGTCCGGTGACCATGACGACGTGGCCGCGGCGACGGTCTACGCCCTGTACGAGTACAGCCTGGAGCTCATCGCCCTCAAACGCGCGACCGAGCCGACCGACGACCTGATGTCGATCGTGTCGCGGCAGGACCTCGCCGACCACGAGACCGAGGGGCCGCTGTCCGAGTACGAGCGGGCCGCCTTCTTCTGCCTGGTGATCGCCGCCGGCAGCGAGCCGGCGCGGAACGCGATGGCGATCGGTCTGCACGCCATGACACAGCATCCCGACCAGTGGGCGCGGCTGCGCGCGGACCGCTCCCTCGTCGACGGCGCGGTCGAGGAGATGCTGCGCTGGTCCTCGCCGACGCCGTACAACCGGCGGACGGCCACGGAGGACATCGTGTTCCGTGACACCGAGATCAAGGCCGGCCAGAAGGTCACCCTGTGGTGGGCCTCGGGGAACCGCGACGAGTCGGTCTTCACCGACCCCGACACGTTCGACATCCGCCGCGGCCCCAACCCGCACCTGGCGTTCGGTCACGGCATCCACTCCTGCCTCGGCCCGCGGTTGGCGCGCCTGGAGATGCGGGTGCTGCTCAACGAGCTCCTGGACCGCGTCGCGGAGTTGACCGTGGTCGGCGACCCGGTGTGGGCGGCGACCAACAAGCACACCGTGATCACGCGGCTGCCCGTCGAGCTCACACCGGCACGGGAGCTGACCGAAGAACCGGCATGACCGGCCGACCGGTGCCTGCGGCCGTCGAACGAAACGGACGGGGTCGTCCCGGGAAGCCGGCGCCGCACCGCCGGTCGCGACCGGACTGGTGGTCCCACCACACGATCAGGAAGAGAGTCATCCCATGACGGAGGCAGCGGCGCCATCGCCGGCGGACGTGGCCAGGGCGATGCTGACGTTCGACCCGACCACCCCGGAGTACCGCGCGAATCCCCACGCGGCGTACCGCCAGGCGCGAGAGCTCGGTGCGGTGGTGCGCAGTCCGCTCGGGCTGTGGGTGGTGACCCACTACGACGAGTGCGCGTCGGTGCTGCGCAACGCCGCGTTCGGCTGGGGCGACAGCGCGCCCGACGAGGACACCACCACCACGACGCGCTTCACCACCAACCCCGACGGTACCCAGGTACGCCCGTTCATCTTCCTCGACCCGCCGGACCACACGCGCCTGCGCAAGCTGGTCAACAAGGCGTTCACCCCGGCGCGGGTCAGGACGTTGCTCGAGCAGACCGAGAGCCTGGTGGCCGACCTGCTCGCGAAGGCGCGCGCCGAGGCGGGCGACGGTCCGATCGACCTGATGTCGACGATCGCCCGACCGGTCCCGGCCCTCGTGCTCGGCACGCTGCTCGGCGTGGCCGACGAGGACGTCGCGCGGTTCCAGTCGCTGTGCGCGGACATCGGGCGCGGCCTCGACCTCGCGGTGTTCCTCACCCCGGAGCAGATCGCCCGCCGGGACAGCGGGCGGCACGAGCTCATCGCCTACTTCGGTGAGCTGGCCGAGAAGCGGCGCGTCGAGCCGCGCGCCGACCTGGTCAGCGAACTCGTCTCCGTCGAGGAGGCCGGCGACAAGCTGACCATGGCCGAGCTGTGTGTCACCTGCACGCTGCTGCTGTCGGCCGGCTATGTGACGACGGAGAACCTGATCGGCAACGGGATGCTGGCCCTGCTGCGCAACCCCGAACAGCTCGACTGGTTGCGCGCCAACCCCGACCGGCTCGACGACGCGATCGAGGAGCTGCTGCGCTACGACGGGCCGACGCAGCTGGTCGGCCGGGTGGCCCTGGAGGACACCGAGCTGGGCGGTCAGCCGATCGCCAAGGGCGAAACGGTTCTGCTGATGCTCGGCGCGGCCAACCACGACCCGGCGGCCTACGAGAACGCGGACGAACTCGACCTGTCCCGCTCCGGCCGCCGCAACCTCGGCTTCGGCGGCGGAATTCATTTCTGCATCGGTGCGCCCCTGGCCAGGATGGTCACCAACGTCGTGGTCGGCGAGCTGGTCAAGCACGACCTGCGGCTGGTCCCGGACGCCGTGCGCGCCGGGGAGAGCATCACCATCCGGGGCGTGGCGGAGTTGCCGGTGACCGTGCGGGACCGCTGAGTCCTCGACGCTCATCTCCAGGGGGAGTGATGGTTGACATCAGGTCTGGTCGGTCGGCCGACGCCATCGCCGTGATCGGGATGGCCTGCCGGCTGCCCGGCGCGGCCGACCCGGCGCAGCTGTGGGAACTGTTGGCCAGCGGCGTCGACGCGACGTCGACGCCGCCGCCGGACCGGTCGGGCCTGACCAGGGGCCGCGCCGGGTTCCTGACCGCCGTGGACCAGTTCGACCCGGCGTTCTTCGCGATCTCGCCGCGGGAAGCCGCGGCGATGGACCCGCAGCAGCGGCTCGCGCTCGAGTTGGCCTGGGAGGCGCTGGAGCGTGCCGGCATCGTCCCGGGTGGACCGACCGGCGTGTTCGTCGGCGCCATCACCGACGACTACGCGCGATTACGGCCGGCGACCGGTCCGCACACCGCGACGGCGCTGAGCCGCGGCGTCATCGCCAACCGGGTGTCCTATCTGCTCGGCCTGACCGGGCCGAGCATGTCCATCGACTCGGCCCAGTCCTCCTCGCTCGTCGCCGTGCACCTGGCGGGGGAGAGCCTGCGCCGCGGCGAGTGCGACCTGGCGCTCGCCGGCGGTGTGCAGCTGAACCTGGCACCGGACGGGTTCCGGATGATGGAGCAGCTCGGCGCGCTGTCGCCGGACGGCCGCTGCCGGGCGTTCGACGCCCGCGCCAACGGCTACGTGCGCGGCGAGGGCGGCGGGTTCGTGCTCCTCAAGCGGCTCGCCGACGCTGAGCGCGACGGCGACGAGGTGCTGTGCCTGGTGCGCGGCAGCGCGGTCAACAACGACGGCGGCGGCGACACGCTGACCGCGCCGAGTGTCGACGCGCAGCGGGCGGTCCTCGCCAGTGCCTACGCCGGGTCCGGGGTGGATCCGGCCGGCGTCAGCTTCGTCGAGCTGCACGGTGCGGCCACGCAGGCCGGGGACCCGATCGAGGCGGCGGCGCTTGGCTCGGTGCTCGGCGCTGGCCGGCCGGCGGAGCACCCGCTGCTGGTCGGCTCGGTCAAGACCAACGTCGGCCACCTCGAGGGCGCCGCCGGCATCACGGGCCTGCTCAAGGCGGTGCTGTGTCTGCACCACCGGGCCCTCGCGGCGAGCCTGCACTTCGACACGCCCAACCCGGACATCCCGCTGGCCGAGCTGGGTCTCGCGGTCAACACGGCGACGACGGCGCTGCCCGCCGGCCCGCTGACGGCCGGCGTGAGCGCGTTCGGCATGGGCGGCACCAACTGCCACGTCGTGCTGGCCACGGCCGAGCAGGAGCCGGTCGAGGCGGCGCGGCCGGCCGTCGAGCAGGAGTCGCTGGTCGCGGTGCCGTTGTCCGGGCACACCGAGACCGCCCTGCGGGCGCAGGCCGGTGCGTTGCACGCACACCTGACCGCGAACCCCGACTTGTCCACTGTGGACGTCGCCTGGTCGGCGGCGACCACCAGGACCCGACTCGCCCAGCGCGCCGCCGTGCTCGCCGACGGACGCGCCGAACTGCTCGACGGGCTGGCCGCGCTGTCGGCCGGCACCCCGTCGGTGTCGGTGGCCGGCCCCCGGCGCGGCCGGGCCGGGGGCGGCGGCCTCGCGGTGCTGTTCCCCGGCCAGGGCGGCCAGCGGCCAGGGATGGGCCGGCGGCTGTACGGCCGGTTGCCGGAGTTCACCGCCGCCATCGACGAGGTCTTCGCCCAGCTGGACGGCTCGGTCCGGGACGCCGTGTTCGGCGACGCCGGCGTCGACCTGGACCGGACCGAGAACACCCAGCCGGCCCTGTTCGCGATCGAGGTGGCGCTGTACCGCCAGCTGGAGGCGTGGGGGATCCGGCCGGATCACCTGCTCGGCCACTCCTTCGGTGAAGTGGCCGCCGCGCACGTCGCCGGCGTGCTCGACCTGGCCGACGCCGCCACGCTGGTCGCCGCTCGCGGACGACTGATGGGCGCGCTGCCCTCGGGCGGGGCGATGATCGCCGTCGAGGCGACCGAGGCCGAGGCGGCGGCCGTGCTCACCGACGGTGCCGCGCTCGCCGCGGTCAACGGGCCCGCGGCCGTCGTCGTGTCCGGCACGGACACCGCGGTGACCGCGTTCGCCGCGCACTTCACCGCGCTCGGCCGGCGAACGCGCCGGCTGCGCGTCAGCATCGCCGCGCACTCCCCGCTCATGGACCCGGTGCTGGCGCCGTTCCGTGCCGTCGCCGAGCGGCTGACCTTCCACCCCCCGCGCCTTCCGGTGGTCTCCACGGTCACCGGTCGCGATGTCGGTGCGGACATGGGCCACGCCGAGTACTGGGTGCGCAACGTGCGGCAGACCGTCCGGTTCGCCGACGGCGTCGCGACCCTGGCCGCGCACGGTGTGCGCACCATGCTCGAGGTCGGCCCGGACACCACGCTCATCCCGATGGCGCGGGAGTGCGCACCCGACGTCGCGGTGCTGGCCACCCTGCGCGCCGACCGCGACGACCACCGCACCCTGCTCGCCGCGGTCGCCGAACTGGACGCCAACGGCCACGGCCCGGACTGGCGCGCGGTGCTGCCCCACGGGCGGCGGGTCGGCCTGCCGACCTATGTCTTCCAGCGCCAGCGCTACTGGCACGACGACGTGCCGGCCGCGGCGCCACGCGAGGCGGACCTCGCCGCCGCCGACGTGACGGGTCTGGTGCTCGCCGAGGTCGCCGTCGCGCTCGGCCGGTCCACAGTGGACCCGGCGGCGACGACGGTGCCGTTCAGGGAGCTGGGTTTCGACTCGTACCTGACCGTCGAGCTGCGGACCCGACTGGCGGCCAGCACCGGGCTCGACCTCGACACCACGCTGCTCTTCGACCACCCGACCCCGGCCGCGCTCGCCGAGCACCTCTCGGTCCGGTTGCGGGGACGCGCGGACCGGGCCGGAGCCGACGAGCGGGTCGTCGTCGCCGCCGAGTCGCCGGACGCGGCGCCGGGGGCCGGGACGGGCGCGGACGAGCCGATCGCGGTCGTCGGGATCGGCTGTCGGCTGCCCGGCGGGGTCGGCTCGCCGGAACAGCTGTGGGAGCTGGTCGCACGGGGCCGGGACGCGATCACGCCGTTCCCGACCGACCGTGGCTGGCGCACCGCCGCCGACGCGCCGTCGGCCGGTGGCTTCATCGACGGCGCGACCGACTTCGACCCCGAGCTGTTCGGGATCAGCCGCCGCGAGGCGCTGGCCATGGACCCGCAGCAGCGGGTGCTGCTCGAGACGTCGTGGGAGGCGCTGGAACGGGCCGGCCTCGACCCGACCTCGCTGCGTGGCAGCCGCACCGGCGTGTTCGTCGGCGCGACCGCCGGCGAGTACGGGCCGAGGTTGGCCGACCCGTCGGAGGCCGGCGGTCACGTGCTCACCGGCACCACGCCGAGCATCATCTCCGGCCGGGTCGCCTACGTGCTCGGCCTGGAGGGCCCGGCCGTCACGGTGGACACCGCCTGCTCGTCGTCGCTGGTGGCCCTGCACCTGGCCAGCCAGTCGCTGCGCCGCGGCGAGTGCGGGCTCGCGCTGGCAGGCGGGGTCAGCGTGCACGCCACACCGGGCATGTTCGTCGAGTTCGCCAGGCAGAGCGGGCTGGCCCCGGACGGGCGCTGCAAGGCCTTCGCCGACGCCGCGGACGGCACCGGCTGGGCCGAGGGCGCCGGGGTGCTGGTGCTGGAGCGGCTGTCGGTCGCGCGCCGTAACGGGCACCCCGTGCTCGGCGTCCTGCGCGGGTCGGCGATCAACTCCGACGGCGCCTCCAACGGTCTGACCGCGCCCAACGGACTGGCCCAGCAACGGGTGATCCGAGCCGCGCTCCGCGACGCCGCACTGTCCGCTTCGGACGTCGACGCGGTGGAGGCGCACGGCACCGGCACCACGCTCGGCGACCCCATCGAGGCGACCGCGCTGCTGGCCACCTACGGGCGTGACCGCGAGACGCCGCTGTTGCTCGGCTCGCTCAAATCCAACGTCGGCCACACGCAGGCCGCCGCCGGCGTGGCCGGCGTGATCAAGATGATCATGGCGATGCGGCACGGCGTGCTGCCGCGCACGCTGCACGTGGACGCGCCGTCGTCGCATGTGGACTGGTCGGCCGGCGCGGTGTCCCTGTTGACCGAGGACACCCCGTGGCCGGACCTCGACCGGCCGAGGCGGGCCGGAGTGTCCTCGTTCGGCGTCAGCGGCACCAACGCGCACGTGATCGTCGAGCAGGTTCCGCAGTGGTCCGACCCGTCGTCCGACGCGCCGTCCGAGGCGGCGTCCGACGCCGGGCCGGTCATGCCGCTGCTGGTGTCCGGCCGCACCCCCGCCGCGTTGCGCGCCGCGGCTGCCCAACTGCACACCCACCTCACCGACCGCCAGCACCTGGCGCTGCGCGACGTCGGCTGGTCACTGGCCACCACCCGCGCCGCGTTGGAGCACCGGGCGGCGGTGTGCGCACCGGACCGCGCCGGCGCGCTCGACGGGCTCGCCGGGCTCGCCGCCGGGCGGCCGGCCCCTTGGCTGGTCACCGGGCGGGCCGGTGGCGGCGGCGACGTGGTGTTCGTCTTCCCCGGCGACCTCGGCGAGCGGTGGGTCGAGAGCGTGACCGCGTTGCTGGACACGGCGCCGGTGTTCGCGCGTCGGCTGCGCGAGTGCGCGGAGGCGGTCGAGTCGATCGCCGGCTGGTCACCGCTGGCGGCGCTGACCGACCCCGCCGCACTCGACCGCGTCGAGGTGATCCAGCCCGTTCTGTTCGCGGTCACGGTGTCGCTCGCGGAGCTGTGGCGGTCCGCCGGGGTGCGGCCGGCGGCGGTCGTCGGGCACGGTCAGGGCGAGATCGCCGCCGCGTGCGTCGCCGGTGCGCTCTCGCTCGCCGACGCGGCGCGGGTGGTGGTGCTGCGCGGCCGCGCCCTCGCCGAGCTGGTCAAGCGCGGCGGTCCCGGCGGCATGGCCCGGCTGCCGCTGACCGAACAACAGACGCGGACGAGGATCCGGCGCTGGGACGGGCGGCTGTCCGTCGCCGCCGTCGACGACCCGCGCTCGACGGTCGTGGCGGGAGACGCCGAGGCGCTCGACGAGCTGCTCACCGAGGTCACCTCCGGCAGCCGCCTGCTCGTCGACCACGCGCCGCACTCCGCCCACGTGGCACCGATCGGGCCGCTGCTCACCGCCCGGTTGGCCGGCCTCAGTTCGTCCACATCGGACATACCGTTCTACTCGACGGTCACCGGGGGGCGACTCGACGGCGCCGAGTTGGACGCCGACCACTGGTACCGCAACCTGGTGCACACCGTCGACTTCGCCGCCGCCGTGCGCGCCCTGCTCGCCGACGGTCACCGCACCGTCGTCGAGGTCGGCGCCCGGCCGGTGCTGAGCGCGAGCGTCACCGCGATCGTCGAGGACACCGCCGCCGATGACGTCGTGGTGACCGGCCCGCCGGACGACGGGGACGGCCTGGCGGCGTTCGGGGTCGCCGCGGCGCGGTTGTACGCCACCGGCCTCGACGTCGACTGGCCCGCGCTGTTCACCGGCCGGCGGGTCGACCTGCCGACCTACGCCTTCCAGCGCCAGCGCTACTGGCTCGACGACACCCGACCACTGCTGGACACCACGGTGGACACCGCGGACGGTGCGGTGCTGTCCGGAACGCTGTCGCGGCGCTCCCACCCGTGGCTGGCCGACCACGTCGTGCTCGACGCGGTGCTGCTGCCCGGTACCGCCATCGTCGACCTGGCGCTCCAGGCCGCCGACCACGTCGGCCGGCCCGGGGTGGCCGAGCTGGTGCTGCACGTGCCGGTCGAGTTCGACGAGCGGGACGGGGTGGAGGTCCGTGTCGTGGTCACCGGCGACGAGCTCGCGGTGCACTCGAGAACCGAGGCGCGGGACTGGGTCAGGCACGCCACCGGCACGCTCGCGACCACCGGGACGCCGGCGACCACCTGGACGCCACCCGAGGACACCGAACCGGTCGACGTGGCGGCGCACTACGCCGCGCTCGCCAGGCAGGGTTACCGGTACGGGCCGCGGTTCCGGGGGTTGCGGGCACTGCGACGAGCTGGCGAGGACCGCTACGCCGAGGCGGCGCTGCCGGAGCCGATACCCGGTCGGTTCCACGTCAACCCCGTGCTGCTCGACTCGGTGCTGCACGCGGCACTGCACGCGGTGCTGCCGGGCGAGGCGCGGCGGCCCGTGGTGCCGTTCGCGTTCGCCGGGATCACGGTGCACGCCACGGACGCGGTCGCGGTGCGCGCCAGGATCACCCCGGTCGGCACCGACACCGTGGCCGTCGAGGTGAGCGACGCCAGGGGTCGCCCGGTGTTGTCGATCGAGTCCCTGACGTTGCGTCCCGTCGGCGAGCGGCTGGCCACCCACGAGGCGCTGTTCGGCCTGCGGTGGCGAGAGGTCGCGCGGCACGCCGGCGAGCCCGTCGAGTACGAGGTGTACGACGTGACCGCGACCGGCGACGACCCGGTGGCGGCCACCCACGCCGCGGTGCGGGACGCGCTGGCCGTGGTCCAGAGCTGGCTGGCGCGGGACCGACCGGGCCGACTCGTGTTCGCGACCCGGCCGGACCTGCCCGGCGCCGCGGTCGGCGGGCTGGTGCGCTCGGCGCAGACCGAGCACCCGAACCGGTTCGTGCTCGCCGAGCTGGACGACGACCCGCGTTCGCGGCAACTGCTCGACGCCGCGGTGGCGACCGGCGAGCCCTGGGTGGCCGTGCGCGGCGACGAGGTGCGGGTGCCCCGCCTGGCACGCACCTCGGCGCGCCCGGTCGAGCTCGGCGCCGAGGACACGGTGCTGATCACCGGTGGGCTCGGTGCCCTCGGCGCGGCGCTGGCCAGACACCTGGTCGCCACGCACGGCGTGCGGCGGCTCGTGCTGGTCGGCCGCCGAGGCGGCGGCGCGGAGCTGGTCGAGGACCTGGCCGCCGAGGGTGCCACCGCGACCGTGGTCAGCTGCGACGTCTCCGACCGCGACCAGGTGGCCGCGCTGCTCGCCGAGCACCCGGTGACCGTCGTGGTGCACGCGGCCGGGGTACTCGACGACGGCGTGGTCGAGCGGCTGGACCCCGAGCGGTTGGCGGCCGTGCTGCGCCCCAAGGTGGACGCGGCCTGGCATCTGCACGAGCTGGCCGGCGAGCTGAGGGCGTTCGTGCTCTTCTCCTCGGTCAACGGCCTGCTCGGCGCGGCCGGCCAGGCCAACTACGCGGCGGCGAACGGCTTCCTGGACGGGCTCGCCCGCCACCGGCGCGAGCATGGCCTGCCGGCCACGTCGCTGGCGTGGGGGCTGTGGGAGTCGCGCGGCGACCTGACCGGCCACCTCGCCGACGAGCACGTCGCCAGGATGGCGCGCGGCGGGATGCTCGCGCTGTCCGAAGCGGACGGCACCCGGTTGTTCGACCTCGGCGTCGGGGCCGACTCGGCGCTCACCGTGCCGGTCCGGCTCGACCTCGACGTGTCGGCCGCCGCCGAGGTGCCGGCGTTGTTGCGCGGCCTGGTCGACCCACGGACCCGGCCCGCCGCCGACACCGCCGAGCCGGGCCTGGACCTGTCGCCGGCCGGCATGCTGGAGTTCGTTCGCGCCGAGACCGCGGCGGTGATCGGCCTCGACCACGCCGAGGACGTCGAGCCGGACCGCGCGTTCCAGCAGCTCGGTTTCGACTCGCTGACCGGCGTGGCACTGCGCAACCGGCTCAGCGAGGCCACCGGTCTGCGACTGCCCACCACCGTGGTCTACGACCACCCCACCCCCATGGCCGTCGCCGCGTTCCTGGTCGAGCGGCTGTCCGCCGCGCCGGCGGAGGCGCCCGAGCGCCCGGGCGTCGCGACGGCGGTCGACGAGCCGATCGCCATCGTCGGCATGGCGTGCCGCTACCCGGGAGGGGTCGAGACGCCGGACGAGCTCTGGTCACTCGTGACCGGTGAGGTCGACGCCATCTCGCCGTTCCCGACCGACCGTGGCTGGACCGCCGACCAGCTCGCGCGCAGCGTCACCCGGTCGGGTGGGTTCCTGTACGGGGCGGCGGAGTTCGACGCCGAGTTTTTCGGGGTGTCGCCGCGTGAGGCGTTGGCGATGGATCCGCAGCAGCGGTTGTTGTTGGAGTCGTCGTGGGAGGCGTTGGAGCACGCGGGGTTGGATCCGTTGGCGTTGAAGGGTTCGCGGACCGGGGTGTTCACCGGGGTGATGTACCGCGACTACGCCGCCCGGCTCGCCGCGGTACCCGACGAGGTGGCGGGCTTCGTGTTGACCGGCAACCTCTCCAGTGTGGTCTCCGGCCGCGTCGCCTACGCGCTGGGCGTCGAGGGCCCGGCGCTGACCGTGGACACGGCGTGCTCGTCGTCGTTGGTGACGGTGCATCTGGCGGCGAAGTCGTTGCGGGACGGGGAGTGCGACTACGCGCTCGCCGGCGGCGCGACCGTGATGTCCACTCCGGACACCTTCGTCGAGTTCTCCCGCCAGCAGGGTCTGGCCGTCGACGGCCGCTGCAAGCCGTTCGCCGAGGCGGCGGACGGCACCGGGTGGTCCGAGGGCGTCGGGATGCTGGTGCTGGAGCGGCTGTCCGACGCGCGGCGCAACGGGCACCGGGTGTTGGCCGTGGTGCGCGGCTCCGCGGTCAACTCCGACGGCGCGTCGAACGGGTTGACCGCGCCGAACGGTCCGTCCCAGCAGCGGGTGATCCGCGCGGCGCTGCGCGACGCCGGACTGTCCACAACGGACGTCGAGCTGGTCGAGGCGCACGGCACCGGGACCAGGCTCGGTGACCCGATCGAGGCGCAGGCGCTGCTGGCGACCTACGGTCGGGACCGGGAGACGCCGTTGTGGCTCGGTTCGGTGAAGTCGAACATCGGTCACACGCAGGCGGCGGCCGGGGTGGCCGGGGTGATCAAGATGGTGCAGGCGATGCGGCACGGGGTGTTGCCGCGCACGCTGCACGTGGACGAGCCGACATCGAACGTGGACTGGGCGGACGGCGCGGTACGGCTGCTGACCGAGTCGCGGCCCTGGCCGGCGCGGGGACCCCGCCGGGCGGCGGTGTCGGCGTTCGGCATCAGCGGCACCAACGCGCACATCATCCTCGAACAGGGACCGGGCACCGACCCGACCGGCGTCGAGCCGCCCGCCACCCCGGTGCCGGTAACGCTGTCGGCGCGCTCGCCCCGGGCGTTGGCCGACCACGCCGCCCGGCTGCTCACCACCCTGGACGGCACCGAACGCGTCGTCGACGTGGCCGCCACGCTCGCCACGCGCTCCGCGTTCGACCACCGCGCGGTGCTGCTGGCCGACGATGTCGACGGGCTGCGGGACGGGCTGCGCGCCGTCGTCGCCGGCACCGAGACCGCGGACGTGGTGTTCGGGCAGGTGCGAGCGGCGGCGAGTCGGGGCGCGGTGTTCGTCTTCCCCGGCCAGGGCGCGCAGTGGGTCGGGATGGCCAAGGAACTGCTCGACGAGTCACCGGTGTTCGCCGCGCGGATGGGGGAGTGCGCGGACGCCCTGTCCGGCCTCGTGCCATGGAACCTGGTCGACGTGCTGACCGATGACGCGGCGTTGGCGCGGGTGGACGTGGTTCAGCCGGCGTCCTGGGCGGTGATGGTGTCGCTGGCCGCGGTGTGGGAGTCGGTCGGGGTGGTGCCGGACGTGGTGGTCGGCCACTCGCAGGGGGAGGTCGCCGCCGCCGTGGTCGCCGGCGGACTCTCGCTCGCCGACGCCGCGCTGGTCGTCGTCACCCGCAGCCGCCTGGTCGCGGAGTCGATGGCCGGCACGGGCGGGATGGCCTCGGTCGGGCTCCCGGCCGAGGCGGTCGCCACCCGCTTCCCGGGCGTCTGGGTCGCCGCGCACAACGGGCCGGCCACCACGGTGGTCTCCGGACCGGCGGAGGCCGTCGCCGACCTGGTCGCGACCTGCGATCGCGACGGCGTGTGGGCGCGCCGGATCGCGGTGGACTACGCCTCGCACTCCCCGGTGGTGGAGCGGATCCGGGAGCCGCTGCTCGCCGGACTCGCCGGCATCGAACCGCGGTCCGCCACGGGCGCCACCATGTGGTCCACGGTCAGCGGCGGCCCGATCGACACGGCCACCCTCGACGCGACCTACTGGTACCGCAACCTGCGGGAGCCCGTGCTGTTCCACGACGTCGTCGGCGCCCTCGGCGCCCGCACCTTCGTCGAGGCCAGCCCGCACGCGGTGCTCGCCCCCGGCGTGGTGGACAGCGTGGCCGAGGCCGTCGGAATCGGCACGCTGCGCCGCGACGACGGCGGTGCGCGCCGGTTCCTGCGTTCCGCGGCCACCGCGTGGACCCAGGGCGTGCCGGTGCGCCTGGCGGTCGACGGCCGGCTCCTCGACCTGCCGACCTACCCGTTCCAGCGCACCCGCTACTGGCTGGACGCGCCGCCGTCGACCGGCGGCGACGACGCGGAGTTCTGGAACCTCGTCGAGCGCGCCGACCCGAACGAGCTGGCGGCCAGCCTGCGCGTGGACGGCGGCACGTCGCTGACCGACCTGCTGCCGGCGCTGTCGGCGTGGCGGCGGCGCCGGGCCACCGCCGGCACCGCGGACTCGTGGCGGTACCGGGTCCAGTGGCGCCAGGTGGACACCGACCCGGTGCCGGCGCGGGGCACCTGGCTGGTCGTCACCACCCCGGGCCTGGCCGACGAGCCGGTACCCGACGTCGGGCCGGTGGTGCCCTTCGTGCTCGACCCCACGCAGGACCGGGCCACCGTCGCCGCCCGGTTGCGCGCGGCGTTGGCCGACCGGCCGATGACCGGCGTGCTGTCGCTGCTGGCGCTGGACGAGACACCGAGCAGGACGCACCCGGCACTGGTGGACGGGCTCGCCGCGAGCGTGCTGCTGTGGCAGGCGTTGGGTGACCTCCAGGCCGGGATTCCGGTGTGGACGGTGACCCGCGGCGCGGTGTCGGTGGCCGGCGAGCCGCCCAACCCGGTGCAGGCCCAGACCTCGGGGCTGGCCAGGGTCGCCGCCCTTGAGCACCCCGGCGAGTGGGGCGGGCTGGTCGACCTGCCGGCGCACCTCGACGAGCCCGGCGGCACCCGGTTGCGGGCGGTGCTCGCCGGCGTCGGTGTCGAGGACCAGCTGGCGATCCGCGAGTCCGGCGTGTACGTGCGCCGGCTCGTGCGCGCGCCGCTGGCCGCCGCCGGTCCTGGCGGCCAGTGGCGGGCCAGGGGGACGGTGCTGATCACCGGCGGCACCGGGGCGGTCGGCCCGCACATCGCCGAGTGGCTGGCCGACGCCGGCGCCGAGCACCTGGTGCTGACCGGCCGGCGTGGCCTGGACACGCCGGGCATCGCCGAGCACGCCGAACGGCTCCGCGCCCGTGGCGTCACGGTGACCGTGGCGGCCTGCGACGTCGCCGACCGCGCCGCGGTGGCCGGCCTGCTCGACGGGTTGCGGGCCGACGGCCACGAGGTGCGCACCGTGATCCACGCGGCGGCGCTGATGGAGCTGTCCGCGCTGCGGGACACGACCCTCGACGAGTTCGCCGACGTGGTGGCGGCCAAGGTGCTCGGCACCGCGCACCTGGACGAACTGCTCGATCACGACTCGCTGGACGCGGTGGTGTTCTTCTCCTCCATCGCGGCGGTGTGGGGCCCGGCCAACCACGGTGCCTACGCCGCGGCGAACGCCTTCCTCGACACCACCGCCGAGCACTGGCGCGGGCAGGGTCGGCGCGCGACGTCGGTGTCGTGGGGCGTGTGGGGCAGCGACGTGCTGCCCGACGCGATCGACGAGGACCTGCTGCGCCGGCAGGGGCTGCCGCTGATCGACCCCACCACGGCGCTCACCGCGCTTGGCCAGGTGCTCGACCACGGCGAGGGCGCGGTGTCGGTGGCCGACGTGGACTGGTCGACGTTCATCGAGCTGTTCGCCTCCGCCCGGTCCCGGCCGCTGTTCGCCGAGTTGGTCGAGGACACCGACGCGGTCGGCGCTGACGGACCGGCGGACGGATCGGCGGGGGCGTCGCTGTCCGAGCGGCTCGCCGGGCTCTCCCCGGTCGAGCGTGAGCAGTCGGTGGCCGACCTGGTTCGCCAGCAGACCGCGGCGGTGCTCGGCCACGGCTCGGCCGAGCTGGTCGGCGTCGGCCGGGCGTTCACGGAGCTCGGGTTCGACTCGCTGCTGGCCGTCGAGCTGCGCAACCGGCTCGCCGCCGCCACGGGTCTGCGGCTGCCGGCGAGTGTGGTGTTCGACTACCCCACGGTGACCGCGGTGGCGGGGTTCCTGGTCGGCGAGCTGACCGAGGAGGCCGACCAGGTCGATGTCGAGCTCGACCGGCTGCACGCCACGCTCGCACGGATCACCGACGCCGAACGCGCCGAGGCGGCGCGGCGGTTGACGGAGATGCTCGCCGAGCTGCGGCCAGGTCGGGCCGGCCCGACCGGCACTGACACCGACGTCGACGACGATCTCGGCGGGGCCACCGACGAAGAGATTTTCGACCTGATCGAACGCGAGTTCGGGGAGACCTGACAGAGAGGTGGCGTCCGTGACGGACGAGGACAAGCTCCGCGAGTATCTCCGACGGGTCACCACGGACCTGCGCTGGACCACTCGGCGGCTGCGGGAGCTGGAGGAGCACGCCGACGAGCCGATCGCGGTCGTCGGGATGGCCTGCCGCTACCCCGGCGACATCGCGAGTCCCGAGGACCTGTGGGACGTCGTCACCGCGGGCCGCGACGTGACCTCGGAGTTCCCCACCGACCGAGGCTGGGACATCGAGGCGCTCTACGACCCGGAACCGACCCGCTCCGGCACGTCCTACGTGCGCCGCGGCGGCTTCCTCGCCGACGCGCAGTCCTTCGACGCCGACCTGTTCGGCATCTCGCCGCGCGAGGCGTTGGCCATGGATCCCCAGCAGCGCCTGCTGCTGGAGACGAGCTGGGAGGCCGTCGAGCGCGCCGGGATCGACCCGCTGGCCCTGCGCGGCAGCCGCACCGGCGTCTACGTCGGGCACAACTTCCAGCAGTACGGTCCCGCGTTCGAGCACGCGCCGACCACCATCGAGGGACACCTCGTCACCGGCGTGGTGCCCAGCATCGCCTCCGGCCGGATCGCGTACTCGCTCGGCCTCGAAGGACCCGCCGTCACGCTGGACACCGCGTGCTCCACCTCGCTGGTCGCGGTGCACCTCGCGGCCCAGTCGCTGCGTGCCGGCGACTGCGAGCTGGCCGTCGCCGGTGGCGTGACCGTGCTGGCGACGCCCGGCACGTTCGTCGAGTTCTCCCGGCAGCGGGTGCTCGCCCCGGACGGCCGGTGCAAGGCGTTCGCCGACGGCGCGGACGGCATGGGCATGGCCGAGGGCGTCGGCGTCGTGCTGCTGGCCCGCCTGTCCGACGCCCGCCGGCTCGGCTACCCGGTGCACGCCCTCGTCGTCGGGTCCGCGATCAACTCCGACGGTGCGTCCAACGGTCTGACCGCCCCGAACGGGCCGGCCCAACAGCGGGTGATCGAGGCGGCGCTGACCAACGCCGGACTGTCCGCGGCGGAGGTCGACGCGGTCGAGGCGCACGGCACCGGCACCGCGCTCGGCGACCCCATCGAGGCGCACGCCCTGCTGGCCACCTACGGGCGGCGGCGGGAGCGCCCGCTGTACCTGGGCGCGGTGAAGTCCAACATCGGCCACACGCTCGCCGCGTCCGGGGTGGCCGGCCTGATCAAGACCGTGCAGGCGATGCGCCATGGCGTGCTCCCCGCCACCCTGCACGCCGACCGACCGTCCTCGCGCATCGACTGGGCGGCCGGCGCCGTCGAGTTGCTGACCGAGCCCGTGCCGTGGCCGGTCGTCGGGGACCGGCCACGGCGGGCGGGAGTGTCGGCGTTCGGCATCAGCGGCACCAACGCGCACGTCATCCTCGCGCAGGCCGACGAGCCGGAGCCGGTCAGGCCGACCCCGTTCTGGCCGGTCCCGATCCTGGTGTCCGGCAAGAGTGACGCGGCGCTGCGCGCGCAGGCCGCGCGGCTGGCCGACCACGTGGCCGAGCGTGCCGAGCTCGGTGTGCCGGACGTGGCGTACTCGGTTGCGACCGGCCGCGCCGCGCTCGACCACCGGGCCGTGGTCCTCGGCGCCGATCGTGCCGAGGTCGTCCGGCTGCTGCGCGAGTTGCCCGGCGGCCAGGTCGCCCGCGACGGCCGTGTCGCGTTCCTGTTCTCCGGGCAGGGCGCCCAGCGCACCGGCATGGGCACCCGGCTGGCCGCCAGGTTCCCCGCCTTCGCCGAGGCGTTCGACGCGGTGTGCGCCGAGCTGGACCCGCTGCTGGACAGACCTGTCCGCGCCGTCGTGGACGGCCCGGCCGACGAGCTGAACCGCACCGGCAACGCCCAGGTGGCGCTGTTCGCCGTCGAGGTCGCGATGTACCACCTCGTCCGTTCCTGGGGTGTCACCCCGGCGCTGCTGGCCGGCCACTCGATCGGCGAGTTGGTCGCGGCCCACGTGGCCGGGGTGCTGTCCCTCGCGGACGCCGCCGCGCTGGTCGCGGCGCGGGCGCGGCTGATGCAGGCGCTGCCGGGCGGCGCCATGCTCGCCGTGTCCGGCACCGAGCAGGAGGTTCGTGCCGCGCTCGGCCCGGACCCGGAGCTGGACATCGCCGCGGTGAACGGCCCGGAGTCGGTGGTGGTGTCCGGGGACACCGCGGCCGTGGACCGGTTCGAGCGGCGGTGGTCGGCGGACCGGCGGGGCACCCGTCGGCTGCGGGTCAGCCACGCGTTCCACTCCCGGCACATGGACGCCATGCTGGCCGAGTTCCGGACCGTCGCCGGGTCGCTGACCTACCAGTCGCCGGCGCTGCCCGTGGTGTCGAACGTGACCGGCCGGCTCGCCGCCACCGAACTCACCTCGCCGGACTACTGGGTGGAGCACGTGCGGCGCACGGTGCGGTTCCACGACGGCGTTCGCACCCTGCTCGACCGGGGCGCGACCACGTTCCTCGAACTGGGGCCGAGCGCGGCGCTGTCCCCGCTGGTCGCGGACGCCGTGCCACTCGTCGGCCGGGACGCCCGCCTCGACGAGGCGGACCTCGCCGTGCGCGCGGTCGCCCAGCTGCACGCGGCGGGCGCCACGGTCGACTGGCCGGCGGTGTTCGCCGGCAGCGGCGCGCACCGGGTCGACCTCCCGACCTATCCGTTCCAGGGCAAGAGGTTCTGGCTGCGGCCAGGAGAATGGGCCAAGGACCTCGGCGCCGCCGGGATCGAGTCGGTGGACCACCCGCTGCTGCGCGCCGCGGTCGCCCTGCCCGGCTCGGACGGCCTCGTGCTGACCGGCCGGCTCTCCACCGAGACCCAGCCCTGGCTCGCTGACCACGTCGTCGCCGGCCGGGTGATGTTCCCCGGCACAGGGTTCGTCGAGCTGGTCGGTCGGGCCGCCGGTGGTGCCGCCGGTGGTGCCGCCGTCGCCGAGCTGGCCATCGAGGAGCCGTTGGCGGTCGAGAGCACCGCGGTGCTGCGGGTGACCGTGGCGGGGGAGCGGGTCGAGGTGCACGCCCGCACCGGTGGTGCGTGGACCCGGCACGCCACCGCCACGCTGGCGCCCGCCGGGCCGGCACCCGACGCGATGACCGAGTGGCCGCCGGCCGCCGCCGAACCCGTCGACCTGGCGGGCACCTACGCGGCCTTCGCCGAGGTCGGCATCGAGTACGGCCCCGCCTTCCGCGGCCTGACCGCGGCGTGGCGTCGTGGCGACGACCTGTTCGCCGAGGTCGAGCTGCCCGCCGAGCACCGCGCCGACGCCGCGCGCCACGGCCTGCACCCGGCCCTGCTCGACGCGGCGATGCACGTGTTCGGCGTCGAGCGCGCGGTCATGCCGTTCGTGTTCACCGGGGTCACCTGGCACGCGCGCGGTGCCGCGACGCTGCGGGCGCGGGTGCGGCGGCTCGCCGACGAGTCGCTCGCCCTGTTCGTCACCGACGAGGTCGGTCGACCGGTGCTGTCGGTGGACTCGGTGACGCTGCGGCCGGCACCGGTCGGCACGGCCGACCTGTACCGCGTCGCGTGGTCCCCGGTGCCGGCCGCCGACGCGGTGCCGGCGGCCACCGAGCCGCCCGGTGCCCGGCCGATCGAGCTGCCGGCCGACGGCGACGTGGCCGAGGCGGTGCACCACGCCCTCGCGGTGCTGCGCGAGCGGCTCGACTCCGACGAGCCGTTGGTGCTGCTCACCCGGCGGGGGGTGGCCGTGGCACCCGACGAGGAGGTCTCCCCGGCCTCGGCCGCGTTGTGGGGGCTGCTCCGCACGGCGCAGGCCGAGCATCCCGACCGGATCACGCTGATCGACACCGACGACCCGGCCGGCGCCGGTGTCGCCTCGGCCGTCGCGACCGGTCTGCCGGGCGTCGCCGTCCGCGACGGTGCGCTGTTCGCGCCCCGGCTGCGGCCGGCGGACCCGGGTGGAGAGCCGTTGCACCTCGGCGAGACCGTGCTGGTCACCGGCGGCACCGGCGGCCTCGGCGCGCTGCTGGCCCGGCACCTGGTCGACGCCCACGGCGTGCGCGAGCTGGTGCTGGTGAACCGGACCGGACCGGACGGCGCGGCGCCGCTGGTCGCCGACCTGACCGCCGCCGGAGCGCGGGTGCACGTGGTGGCCTGCGACGTGGCCGACCGCGACGCGCTGGCCTCGGTGCTCGACGCGCACCCGGTGACCGCGGCCGTGCACGCCGCCGGCGTCCTCGCCGACGGCATGGCCACCTCGCTGTCGGCCGCCGACGTCGAGGCGGTGCTGGCGCCGAAGGTCCGTGGCGCGCGGAATCTGGACGAGCTGCTCGGCGCTGTCCCGCTGGTCCTGTTCTCGTCGGTCTCCGGCGTGTTGGGCAATCCCGGTCAGGCCAACTACGCCGCGGCGAACGCCGCGCTCGACGCGGTGGCCCACGAGCGGGTGCGGGCCGGGCGGCCCGCGGTGTCGCTGGCCTGGGGCCTGTGGGAGCCGGCGACCGGCATGACCGCTGGGCTCGACGATCGGAGGATCCAGGACCAGGGCATCCTGCCGTTGCCGGCCGACCGGGCGCTGGGGCTGTTCGACGCCGCGCTGCGCGGCGACGCGGCGGCCGTGGTGCCGGTCCGGCTGACCGCGCCGGCCCGCCGTGCGCTCACCGCGCCGCCGGTCGCGGTCACCGCCAGGGCGGCCGCGCCGGCCATGGTCGTCGCCGGGCAGGCGGATCTGCTCGACCTGGTCCGCGCGGAGGTCGCCAGTGTGCTGGGGCTGGCCTCGCCGAGGGAGGTCGGTACCGGTCGGGCACTGCGCGAGCTGGGTTTCGACTCGCTGACCGCGCTGGAGCTGCGCAACCGGCTCGGCGCGGCGACCGGCCTGCGGCTGTCGGCCACGGTCGTGTTCGAGCACCCGTCGGTGGTGGCGCTGGCCGAGCACCTCGGCGACCTGCGGCAGGGCCGGACGCGGGCGGTGGCGACCGGGACGGCGGTCGGCTCGGACGAGCCGATCGCGATCGTGGGCATGGCGTGCCGGTATCCGGGTGGGGTGCGTTCGCCGGAGGACCTGTGGCGGTTGGTCATGGACGGGACCGACGCGATCGGTGATTTCCCGACGGATCGTGGTTGGGACGTCGAGGGGATCTACGACCCGGATCCGGAGCGTCCTGGCAGGACCTACACCCGGTCGGGTGGGTTCCTGTACGGGGCGGCGGAGTTCGATGCCGAGTTTTTCGGGGTGTCGCCGCGTGAGGCGTTGGCGATGGATCCGCAGCAGCGGTTGTTGTTGGAGTCGTCGTGGGAGGCGTTGGAGCACGCGGGGTTGGATCCGTTGGCGTTGAAGGGTTCGCGGACCGGGGTGTTCACCGGGGTGATGTACCACGACTACGCCCCGCTGCTGTCCGGAGCGGCGGAGCTGGAGGGCATGCGGGGGATCGCCAACAGCGGAAGCGTCCACTCAGGACGGATCGCCTACGTGTTCGGCACCCGAGGTCCGGCGATGACCGTGGACACGGCGTGTTCGTCGTCGTTGGTGACGCTGCATCTGGCGGCGCAGTCGTTGCGGTCGGGTGACTGTGGGTTGGCGTTGGCCGGTGGGGTGACGGTGATGTCGACACCGGACACCTTCGTGGAGTTCTCGCGGCAGCGGGCGTTGTCGGTCGACGGTCGGTGCCGGTCGTTCTCGGCCGACGCGGATGGCACGGGATGGTCCGAGGGCGTCGGGATGCTGGTGTTGGAGCGGTTGTCGGACGCGCGGCGCAACGGGCACCGGGTGTTGGCCGTGGTCCGTGGCTCCGCGATGAACTCCGACGGCGCGTCGAACGGCCTGACCGCGCCGAACGGGCTCGCCCAACAGGAGGTCATCCGCCAGGCGCTGGCGAACGCGCGTCTGTCCACGGGGGATGTTGATTTGGTGGAGGGGCATGGTACTGGTACGTCGTTGGGTGATCCGATTGAGGCGCAGGCGTTGTTGGCGACGTATGGGCAGGATCGGGTGGGGTCGGTGTGGTTGGGTTCGTTGAAGTCGAATATTGGTCATGCGCAGGCGGCTGCTGGTGTTGGTGGGGTGATCAAGGTTGTGCAGGCGTTGCGGTATGGGGTGATGCCGAGGACGTTGCATGTTGGTGAGGTGTCGGGTCATGTTGATTGGTCGTTGGGTGCGGTGTCGTTGTTGGCGGAGTCGCGGGAGTGGCCGGTGGTGGGTCGGCCTCGGCGGGGTGCGGTGTCGGCGTTCGGGGTGAGTGGTACCAACGCCCACGTCATCCTCGAACAAGGCGACCAGTCCGAACAGGACGGTCGCGCCGAGGTCGCCGGGCCGTTGCCGTGGCTGGTGTCCGCCGCGAGCGCGGCGGCGCTGCGCGAGCAGGCTCGGCGGCTGCTGGCCCATCCGGACGTGGCCACCGCCGACGTCGCGCGGGCGCTGGTCACCTCGCGCGCCGCGTTGGACCACCGCGCGGTGATCGTGGCGCGCGACCCGGACGCGGTCCGGTCCGGACTCGACGTGCTCGCCAACGACGTCGCCTCGCCGAACGTCGTGCTCGGCGACGGTCGTCGGACCGACGGCAAGGTCGTTCTTGTCTTTCCTGGGCAGGGTTCGCAGTGGGTGGGGATGGGTCGGGACCTGCTGTCCGAGTCGGCGGTCTTCGCGGAGCGGATGGGTGAGTGTGATGTGGTGGTGGCGGGGTTGACCGGCTGGTCGGTGTTGGGGGTGCTGCGGGGAGATTCGGGCGCGCCGGATGTTTCTCGTGTTGACGTGTTGCAGCCGGTGTTGTTCGCGATGATGGTGTCGTTGGCGGAGTTGTGGCGGTCGTTGGGGGTTGTGCCGGCCGCGGTGGTGGGGCATTCGCAGGGCGAGATCGCCGCCGCGTGTGTCGCTGGGGCGTTGTCGCTCGAGGACGCGGCACGGGTCGTGGTGGTGCGGTCGCGGTTGTTGGCCGACTGTCTCGATGGTGCGGACGGGGGGATGTTGTCCGTTGTTGATGGTGTGGAGTCCGTTCGGGAGCGGATCGCGGGTTTCGAGGGGTTGTCCGTCGCGGCGGTGAACGGGCCGCGTTCGGTCGCGGTGGCTGGTGGGGTCGAGGCGTTGGAGGGGCTGGAGCGGGCGTTGTCGCGGGCGGGCGTGATGCGGTGGTGGGTTCCTGGCGCCAACTTCGTCGCTCACTCGCAGGCGGTGGATGTGATCGAGGGTCCGCTGTCGGACAGGCTTGCCGGGCTGCGGCCGGTGGCGTCGCGGGTGCCGTTGTACTCGACGGTGACCGGTGACGTTCTCGATGGTGGGTTGATGGACGCCGGTTACTGGTTCCGCAACGTTCGGGAGCCGGTCGAGTTCGAGGCCGCGACTCGGGCGTTGTTGGGCGCCGGACATGAGGTGTTCGTCGAGGTGAGTCCGCATCCGGTGTTGGTGATGGGTGTGGAGGAGACGGTCGCCGCGGTCGGTCACGACACGGTGGTGGTGACGGGTACGTCGCGCCGGGACGACGGTGGTCTGGCGCGGTTCCTGCTCTCCGCCGCCGAACTGCACACCAGGGGCGTGCCGGTCGACTGGTCCCGGCTGTTCGCCACGGTCACGCCTCGTCCGGTCGATCTGCCGACCTATCCCTTCGAACACCGCCGGTACTGGCCGGAGTCGGTCCCCGGCCGCACCGGCGACGTCACCGCGTTCGGCATGGACGAGACGCACCACCCGCTGCTCGGCGCCGGCGTCGAGTTGGACGGCACCGACGCGCTGCTGTTCACCGGCAGGATCTCGGTGGCCACCCACCCGTGGCTGGCCGACCACGCCGTCCTCGGCACGGTACTGGTGCCCGGGACCGGCATGGTGGAGTTGGCCGCGCACGCCGGAGCACGGGTCGGCCGCGCGCTGGTCGAGGAGCTGACCATGCACAGCCCGCTCGTGCTGCCGGAGCGGGGTGGGGTGGCGATCCAGTTGATCGTGGCCGCGCCCGACCCGGACGGCCGGTGCGCCGTGCGCCTGCGTTCGTCCACCGACGGCGGCTGGACCCTCAACGCCGACGGCGTGCTCGCTCCACTCGCCCCGGCCGGGCCGGTGCCCGAGGGCCAGTGGCCACCGGCGGGCGCCCGGCAGGAGTCGGTTGCCGACCTGTATGACCGGTTCGCCGAGCAGGGCATCGACTACGGACCGGCCTACCGTGGGGTGCGCGCGCTGTGGCGCAACGGCGACGAGCTGTTCGCCGAACTGGCTCGACCGGACGGGCTGGCCGCCGGCGGGTTCGCCGTGCACCCCGCGATACTCGACGCCGCACTGCACCCGCTCGGGCTGGTCAGCCAGAGTCGGTTGCCGTTCAGCTGGCGCGGCGCCACGGTGACCGCGTCCACGACCGCGTCCACCGCTGACGTGCTGCGGGTGCGGCTGCGTGTGGTCGCCGAGAACACCATCGCGATCACCGTGACCGACCAGGCCGATCGGCTGGTCGCGTCGGTGGACGAGTTGGTCGTACGCCCGTTGGCGGCGGCACGGTTGACCCCCGACGCGCTGTTCCGTCCTGACTGGACCGAGTTGGCGGTGACCACGGCGGCGCGTGGGGCGTGGGCCATCCTCGGCGCCGACGAGTTCGGCCTCGGCCTGCCCGCTCACGAGGACCTCGCCGGTACCGCCGGCAGCGATGTCGTGCTCACCGCGCCGGCGGTGCGCGAGGGCACCGCGCACGACGCGGCGGTGGAGTCGGCGTCGCGGGCGCTGCGCCTGACCCAGGACTGGCTGGCCGAGGACCGCCAGGACGAGACACGGCTGGTGTTCCTCGTGCGGGACGCCGCGACAGCCCCGTACGAGCCGGCCGACGCCGCCGTGGCCGGGTTGGTCCGCGCCGCGCAGGTCGAACACCCCGATCGTTTCGTGCTGGTCGAGCTCGATGGTCGCGCCGAGTCCCTCGCGGCGCTGCCCGCCGCGCTGGCCACCGGTGAGTCCCGGCTCGTGCTGCGCGCCGGCGCTGTCCTGGTTCCGCGCCTGACCCCGGTCACGCCGGGCGGCCCGGCCGGGTGGAAGCCGGACAGAACAGTGCTGATCACCGGTGCGACCGGCGCTCTGGGCACCCTGCTCGCCGGTCACCTCGTGCGCGAGCACGGCGCCCGCAGCCTGCTGCTGGTGAGCCGTCGCGGCCTGGACGCGCCAGGCGCCCGCGAACTGCACGCGGAGCTCACCGGGCTCGGCGCGGACGTCACGATCGCCTCGTGTGATGTCGCCGACCGCGCCGCGCTCGCCGACCTGCTGTCCCGGCACGACATCGGCGCGGTCGTGCACGCGGCCGGGGTGCTCGACGACGGCGTGCTCACCGCGCTCACCCCGCAACGGCTGCGCGCGGTGTTCCGCGTCAAGGTCGACGCCGCGACGCACCTCGACGAGCTGACCCGCGACAGCGGTCTGTCCGCGTTCGTGCTGTTCTCGTCGCTCGCCGGGACACTGGGGTCGGCCGGCCAGGCCAACTACGCCTCGGCCAACGCCGTGCTGGACGCCCTGGCGCGCCGACGGGCGGCGGCCGGGTTGCCGGGGCTGTCGCTGGCGTGGGGTCTGTGGGAGCAGTCCGGTGACATGACCGGACACCTCACCGACGCCGACCGCCACCGGATCTCCCGCGCCGGCGTGGTGCCGTTGTCCGCGGAGCAGGGGCTCTCGCTGTTCGACGCGGCGCTGGGGATCGGTGTGGTGCCCGCCGACGCCGACCCGGTGCTGGTGCCGGCGCTGCTGCGCCAGTCGCCGCGCCGCGGGAGCGCCGACCAGGAGGCGGAGGTCGACATTCGTGCGCGACTGGCCGCACTTCCGGAGACCGCTCGCGAGGAAGCGGTCGTGGAGTTCGTCCGCGGCCACGTGGCGGCCGTGCTCGGCGCGCCGGGGCCGTCGGCCGTCGAGCCGGAGCGGGCGTTCCGCCTGCTCGGGTTCGACTCGTTGCTGGCGGTCGAGCTGCGCAACACGCTGAAGCGCGCGACCGGTCTTCGCCTCCCGGCGACCGCGGTGTTCGACCACCCGACCCCCCGGATACTGGCCCGTCACCTGCTCGGCGAGCTCGCGGTGGACGGCGCGCAGCCGTCGGTGTTCGACGCCGTCGACCGCGTGGAGGCGGAACTGCGACGCGACGAACTGGACGAGATCACCAGGGGGCGCCTGGTGTCCCGGTTACGAACTCTGCTGTCGCTCCACCACACCGACAGCGGCGGCGACGCACCGGCCGGCGACCTCGGCTCGGCCTCCGACGACGAGCTGTTCGACCTTGTCGAGAACCTGGGCGCGGAGTGAGAACGAACGTGGGCATCGGAGCGGTACGAGGGGGAAGTGGACCGACATGAGTGACCACGACAAGCTGCGCGAGTACCTGAGGCGCGCGATCGGCGAGGCACAGGAGGCCCGTCGGCGGCTGCACGACGTCGAGGAGCACTACACCGAGCCGATCGCGATCGTGGGCATGGCGTGCCGGTACCCGGGTGGGGTGCGTTCGCCGGAGGACCTGTGGCGGTTGGTCATGGAGGAGACGGACGCGATCGGTGAGTTCCCGACCGACCGGGGTTGGGATCTCGACGCGCTCTACGACCCGGATCCGGATCGGGCGGGTACCTGCTACACGCGCAACGGCGGGTTCCTCGCGGACGCCCTCGACTTCGACGCCGACCTGTTCGGGATCAGTCGTCGTGAGGCGTTGGCGATGGATCCGCAGCAGCGGTTGTTGTTGGAGTCGTCGTGGGAGGCGTTGGAGGACGCCGGTCTGGATCCGTTGGCGTTGAAGGGCTCGCGGACCGGGGTGTTCGCCGGGGTGATGTACCACGACTACGCCGGACGGCTCCCCACCATTCCCGCCGAGCTGGAGGGATATCTCGGCAGCGGCAGCGCGGGCAGCGTCGCCACCGGCCGGCTCGCCTACACCTTCGGCTTCGAAGGACCGGCCGTCACCGTGGACACGGCGTGTTCGTCGTCGTTGGTGACGCTGCATCTGGCGGCGCAGTCGTTGCGGTCGGGTGATTGTGGTTTGGCGTTGGCCGGTGGGGTGACGGTGATGTCGACACCGGATGTCTTTGTGGAGTTCTCGCGGCAGCGAGGGTTGTCGGTTGATGGTCGTTGCAAGGCTTTTGGGGCGGGTGCGGATGGCACGGGGTGGTCCGAGGGTGTCGGGATGCTGGTGTTGGAGCGGCTGTCGGACGCGCGGCGCAACGGTCATCGGGTGTTGGCGGTGGTGCGGGGGTCGGCGGTCAACCAGGATGGCGCGTCGAACGGTCTGACCGCGCCGAACGGGCCGTCCCAGCAACGACTCGTGCTGCGCGCGTTGGCGAACGCTCGGTTGTCCACAGTGGATGTTGATTTGTTGGAGGGGCACGGTACCGGTACGTCGTTGGGTGATCCGATTGAGGCGCAGGCGTTGTTGGCGACGTATGGGCAGGATCGGGTTGGGCCGGTGTGGCTGGGGTCGTTGAAGTCGAATATTGGACATGCGCAGGCGGCTGCTGGTGTTGGTGGGGTGATCAAGACGGTGATGGCGTTGCGGCACGGAGTTATGCCGCGGACTCTGCATGTGGACGAGCCGTCGTCGCATGTGGACTGGTCGTCGGGTGCGGTGTCGTTGTTGGCGGAGTCGCGGGAGTGGCCGGTGGTGGATCGGCCGAGGCGGGGTGCGGTGTCGGCGTTCGGGGTGAGTGGTACCAACGCCCACGTCATCCTCGAACAGGCCGAGGAGCCTGCCCAAACCGACGAACTCCCCCAGGACGGCCCGCCGACGCCGGCCGCGGTGCCCTTCGTGTTGTCCGGCCACACCGAGGATGCGTTGCGTGCGCGGGCGGCCCAACTGCGCGACCGGTTGCGCGACTCGCCCGACGAGGTCGCGGACGTGGCGTTCTCGCTCGCCGGCCGGACCTCGATGGAGCACCGGGCGGTCGTCGTCGGCCGGGACCGGGGCGAACTGCTCGACGGCCTGTCGTCCCTGTCGCTGACCGGAGTCGCCGACCTCGGCGGCAAGGTGGTGTTCGTCTTCCCCGGGCAGGGTGCGCAGTGGGTGGGGATGGGTCGGGACCTGCTGTCGGAGTCCACGGTGTTCGCGGCGCGGATGCGGGAGTGTGCCGACGCGTTCTCCGGGTTGGTCCCGTGGGACCTGTTCGAGGTGCTCGACGACGCGGCGGCGTTGGAACGCGACGACGTGGTGCAGCCGGCGTCGTGGGCGGTGATGGTCTCGCTCGCCGAGGTGTGGCGTTCTGCCGGGGTGGCGCCGGACGCCGTGGTCGGGCATTCACAGGGGGAGATCGCGGCGGCGGTGGTGGCGGGCGCGTTGTCGTTGCGTGCCGGGGCCGAGGTCGTCGTTCGCCGTGGTCGGGCCATCGCGGAGGTGTTGACCGACCACGGTGGGATGCTGTCGGTGGGGTTGCCCGCCGACGTGGTGGCGGCGCGGGTCGCCGGTCGTGATCTCGCCGTGGTCGCGGTGAACGGTCCACGGTCGGTCGCCGTGGCGGGCGGGTCCTCGGCGCTCGCGGAGCTGGCGACGGAGTGCGTCGCGGAAGGGGTGCCGGCGCGGCGGGTGCCCATCGGGTACGCGTCGCACACGGCGCGGGTGGAGGACGTTCGGGAGCGGGTGCTCACCGACCTGAGCGGGATCGTGCCGGCGTCGGCCGAGGTGCCGATGTTGTCGACGGTGACGGGGGAGTGGCTGACCGGTACCGAGGTCGATGCCGAGTACTGGTTCGCGAACCTGCGGCAGCCGGTGCGGTTCGCGGCCGGGGTGCTCGCGCTCGCGGAGCAGGGGTTCTCGGCGTTCGTCGAGATGAGCCCGCACCCGGTGTTGACCTATGGGACACAGGAACTTCTTGAGGAGGTCGGGCACGACGCGGTGGTGACCGGCACGCTGCGTCGCGGCGAGGGCGGCCTGGCGCGGTTCCTGCTCTCGGCCGCCGAACTGCACGTTCGCGGTTTCAGTCCGAAATGGACGGAGTTGCTGCCGGGCCGGCGCCGGGTCGACCTGCCCGCCTACCCGTTCCAGCGGCGCCGCTACTGGTGGGACGCCACGAACGCGGACGGGGCCGACGGCACCGGGCACCCGTTGCTCGGCGCGGCGGTGCCACTCGCCGACGCCGACGGGACCGTGTTCACCAGCCGGCTCTCGGTGGCCACCCACCCGTGGCTCGCGGACCACACCGTCGGCGGCCGGGTCTGGTTGCCCGGCACCGCCTTCGTCGAGCTGGCCGGCCGGGCCGGTGACCACGTCGGCTGTGGACACCTCACCGAGCTGACCGTCGTCGCGCCGCTGGAGCTCCCGGATCGGGGCGCGGTCCGGCTGCAGGTCGCGGTCGGCGCCCCCGACGACCACGGCGCGCGGTCGGTCGCCATCTTCTCCTCCGCCGACAACGGCGAACGGACCGGCGAGCGGACCGGCGAGTGGACCAGGCACGCGACCGGAGTACTCGCCACCAGCCAGCCCGGCCCACGGCACGGGTTCGCGGCCCAGTGGCCGCCGCCCGGCGCGCAACCCGTCCCGCTGGACGGGCTGCACGCCGATCTCGCGGCCGCCGGCCTCGCCTACGGCCCGACCTTCCAGGGACTGCACGCGGCCTGGCGCCGTGGCGACGAGGTGTTCGCCGAGGTGCGCCTCGCCGAGCCGGCGCAGGGCGACGCGGAGCGGTTCGGCCTGCACCCGGCGGCGCTCGACGCGGCCGTCCGGGCCTTCGGCCTCACCGCCACCATCAGCGGCGAACAGACCCGGCTGCCGTTCACCTGGTCGGGGGTGACCCTCCACGCGGTGGGCGCCGCCGTGCTGCGGGCCCGCATCGTGTCCACCGGGCCCGACACCGCGTCCATCGATCTCGCCGACGCGGCGGGGAACGCGGTCGCCACCGTCGAGTCGCTCGCGTTCCGGGCGATCTCCGCGACTACAGCGGCCCAGCGCCACGACGCGCCGCTGCGGGTGGACTGGGTGGCGCCGACCACGGCCCTGGTGCCGGTCGACCCGACGAGCGTCGTGGTCGTCGGCGGGGCCGACGAGCGCGACGCGGTCCTGCGCGGACTCGACGTGCTGCGCGGTGACCAGGACCCGCTGGTGATCGTCACCGGCTCGGCGACCACCGACCCCGTCGCCGCGGCGGTCGGCGGCCTGGTGCGGGCCGCGCAGGCCGAGCAGCCGGGCCGGATCGTGCTCGTGGAGTCCGACCACACCGATGCGGACACCCTCGCCGGTCTCGCCCTGCCCGCCGACGAGCCGCAGGTCGCGCTGCGGGACAACGCCGTGTCCGTGCCGAGGCTGGTCCGTGCGCGCGAGACGCTGCCGCAGCCGTCGTGGCGCCTCAACCTCGTCGGCCTGTCCGGACTGGACGACCTGGGGTTCGTCGCGCACGAGCCGCCGCCGCTGGAGCCGGGGCAGGTCCGGATCGCCGTGCGGGCGGCCGGCATGAACTTCCGCGACGTCCTGCTCGCTCTCGGCGTCATCGACGGGCACGACGACCCGCGCGGCGAGGCGGCCGGTGTCGTCACCGAGGTCGGCGCCGAGGTCACCGACCTGGTGCCCGGCGAGCGCGTGTTCGGTCTGGTCGAGGGGGCGTTCGCGCCGACGGCGGTGACCGACCGCCGGATGCTCGCCCGGGTTCCGGACGGCTGGTCCTACCGACGGGCGGCCGCCCTGCCGATCGCCTACCTGACCGCCTCCTTCGGACTGGTCGACCTGGCCGGTCTCGGGCGGGGCGCGTCGGTGCTCGTGCACGGCGCGGCCGGCGGCGTCGGCATGGCCGCGGTCCGGCTCGCCCAGCACCTCGGCGCCGAGGTGTACGGCACCGCCAGCGAAGGCAAGTGGGACGCGCTGCGCGCCAGCGGCCTCGACGACGAGCACCTCGCGTCGTCCAGGACGCTCGAGTTCGCCGACCGGTTCCCGCCCGTGGACGTGGTGCTCAACAGCCTGTCCGGCGAGTTCGTCGACGCGTCGGCGCGACTGGTCAAGCCCGGCGGGTGGCTGCTGGAGATGGGCAAGACCGACATCCGCGAGCCCGACTCGTTCCCCGGCATCACCTATCGCGCCTTCGACCTCGCCGAGGCGAGTCCCGAGCGGATGGGTGCGCTGCTCGCCGAGGTCGTCGCGCTCGACGCCGACCTGCCGGTGACCGCCTGGGACATCCGGGACGCGGTCGGCGCGTTCCGGTCCATGCAGCAGGCCAGGCACGTCGGGAAGAACGTGTTCACCGTGCCGCGCGCCATCGACCAGGACGGGACCGTGCTCATCACCGGCGGTACCGGCGCCCTCGGGCGGCTCGTCGCCGGTCACCTGGCGGCCGCGCACGGGGTCCGCCGGCTGGTGCTGGCCAGCCGCGGCGGTGGCACCGTCGAGCCGATCGAGGGCGCCGAGGTCGAGGTCGTCGCCTGCGACCTCGCCGACCGCGCACAGACCGAACGCCTGCTGGCCGCCATCCCCGACCTCACCGCCGTCGTGCACGCGGCGGGGGTACTGGACGACGCGGTGATCGGCGAGCTGACCCCGGACCGTGTCGACCGGGTCCTGGCGCCGAAGGTCGACGCCGCGCACCACCTCGACGAGCTGACCCGCGACCGCGACCTGGCGGCGTTCGTGGTGTTCTCCTCGGCCGCCGGTGTGTTCGGCGGGCCGGGACAGGGCAACTACGCCGCCGCCAACGCCGCGCTGGACGCCGTGGCCAGGCGGCGGCGCGCGGCCGGCCTGCCCGCGCTGTCACTGGCGTGGGGCATGTGGGAGCGGGCCAGCGGGATGACGGGACATCTCACTGAGACCGACCTGCGCCGGCTGCGCCGCGCCGGTGCGGCGCCACTGTCCGACGAGGAGGGTCTGGCGCTGTTCGACGCCGCCCTGCGCCAGACGGCGGCGGCGGTCGTGCCGGTGAAGCTGGACACGGCGGGGCTGCGCGGCGAGGTGCCGCCACTGCTGCGGGGCCTGGTCCGGCCCTCGGTACGCCGTGGTGTCGCCGACGCGCGTCCCGGTCAGCACGGCACGCTCGCCCAACGGCTCGCGACGCTGCCGGAGGCCGAGCGGCTCGGCGCGGTGTTGGCCGTCGTCCGTGCCGAGGTGGCCGCGGTCCTGGGGCTCGGCACGGCCGACTCGGTCAGTGCGAGCCGCGCGTTCCGCGAGATGGGACTCGACTCGCTGACCGCCGTGGAGCTGCGCAACCGCCTCGCCGCGGCCAGCGGGCTGCGGTTGCCGGCCACCACGGTGTTCGACCACCCGTCGGCGACCCGGCTGGCGCGACGACTGCTCGACGACCTCGGCACGGCCGCGCCGGGTGCGCGGCCGGCTCCGGCTCCGGCGCCGGTGGTCACCGACGAGCCGATCGCCATCGTGGGGATGGCCTGCCGCTTCCCGGGTGGGGTGCGTTCGCCGGAGGACCTGTGGCACCTGGTGTCCACCGGTGGTGACGCGATCGGCGACTTCCCGACCGACCGGGGGTGGGACACCAGCGTCGCGGCGACGACAACCCGTCAGGGCGGCTTCCTCGACGGAGCAGGTGACTTCGACCCCGACTTCTTCGGGCTCTCGCCGCGTGAGGCGCTGGCGATGGACCCGCAGCAGCGGCTCCTGCTGGAGGTGAGCTGGGAGGCGTTCGAGCGCGCGGGCATCCGGCCCGGCCGGCTGCGGGGCAGCCGTACCGGCGTGTTCGTCGGCGGCATGCGGCAGGACTACGGGCCCCGGTTGCACGACGAGGCCGGCGACTCCACCGGCTACCTGCTCACCGGCAGCGCGGCGAGTGTGTTGTCCGGGCGCATCTCCTACGTCTTCGGCCTGGAGGGGCCGGCGGTCACCGTGGACACGGCGTGTTCGTCGTCGCTGGTCGCGCTGCACCTGGCCGGCCAGTCGCTGCGCGGCGGCGAGTGCGACGTCGCGCTGGCCGGCGGCGTCACGGTGATGGCGTCGCCGGGAACGTTCGTCGAGTTCTCCCGGCAGGGTGGGCTCGCCCCGGACGGCCGCTGCAAGTCGTTCGCCGCCGCGGCCGACGGCACCGGGTGGTCCGAGGGCGTCGGCGTGCTGGTGGTCGAACGGCTGTCCGACGCACGGCGCAACGGCCACCGGGTACTCGGTGTGGTGCGCGGCTCGGCGGTGAACCAGGACGGCGCCTCCAACGGGTTGACCGCGCCGAACGGTCCGGCGCAGGAGCGGGTGATCCGCGCCGCGCTGCACACCGCCGGTCTGACGCCCTCGGAGGTGGACGCCGGCGAGGCGCACGGCACCGGCACCCGGCTCGGTGACCCGATCGAGGCGAACGCCGTGCTCGCCACCTACGGTCAGGACCGCGCGGCACCGTTCTGGCTCGGCTCGGTGAAGTCGAACATCGGTCACACCCAGGCGGCGGCCGGGGTGGCCGGCGTGATCAAGATGGTGCAGGCGATGCGGCACGGTGTCCTGCCGGCGACGCTGCACGTCGACGAGCCCTCCGCGCACGTCGACTGGTCCGCCGGGGCGGTCGCGCTGCTCACCGAGCAGGTCCCGTGGCCGAGCACCGGCCGGCCGCGCCGGGCGGGCGTGTCGTCGTTCGGCGTCAGCGGCACCAACGCGCACGTGATCGTCGAACAGGCCCAGGAACAGGCGGCGGAACGGACCGTCGAGCCCGTGACCGACGAGCCGGCCGACGAACCGGTGGCACTGCCGTGGCTGCTCGCCGCCACGGACGACGCGACCCTGCGTGCCGCGGCCGGCGCGTTGCGTCCGCTGGTGGACACGGCGGCCGACCACGACCTCGCCTATGCGCTCGCGACCACGCGGGAACCGTTGCGCCACCGTGCGGTGCTGCTCGGCGCCGACCGCGCACGACTGCTCGACCAGCTCGCCGCCGGCAACGCGGATCCGCGCATCGTGACCGGTACGGCGGTGGACACCGGCCTCGCCGTGCTGTTTCCCGGCCAGGGCTCGCAGCGGGTCGGCATGGGGCAGCGGCTGTACGCCGCGAACCCCGCTTTCGCCGCCGCGTTCGACGAGGTGTGCGCGGTCCTCGACCGCCAGCTCGACCGGCCGTTGCGTGAGGTCGTGTTCGGTGACGCCGACCTGCTCGACCGCACCGGCTACACCCAACCGGCGCTGTTCGCCGTCGAGGTGGCGCTGTTCCGGCTCGTCGAGTCCTACGGCCTCCGGCCGGACGCCGTCGCCGGGCACTCGGTCGGTGACCTCGCCGCCGCGCACGTCGCCGGCGTGCTCGACCTCGCGGACGCGGCGACGCTGGTCGCCGTCCGCGGGCGGCTCATGCAGGAGTTGCCGGCCGGCGGTGCGATGGCCTCGGTCGAGGCCACCGAGGACGAGGTGCGTGCCCGGATCGCCGAGCTCGGTGGGGCCACGGTCGACATCGCCGCGGTCAACGGTCCGACGGCGGTCGTGGTCTCCGGCGACGAGGACGCGGTGGCCGCCGTCGTGGAGTCGTTCCGCGCCGATGCCCGGCGCACCAAGCGGTTGCGGACCAGCCACGCGTTCCACTCCTCCCACATGGAGCCGATGCTCGACGAGTTGCGGTCGGTCGCGGCCGGCCTGTCGTATCGCGAGCCGGCGATCACGATGGTCGCCGGTGACGTGACCGACCCCGAGTTCTGGGTGCGGCACGTCCGGGCGACCGTCCGTTTCGCCGACACGCTCGACGCGCTGCGCGAGCGCGGCGTCGGCACTTTCCTGGAGGTCGGCCCCGGCGGCGTGTTGGCCGCGCTGGTCGACGACGGTGTGGCCGTCCCGCTGCTGCGCGCCGCGCTGGACGAGCCGGACAGCGTGTGGCGAGCGGTCGCCGAACTGCACGTGCGCGGCGTGGAGGTGGACTGGGACCGCGTGCTCGACGGGCGGGGCCGGCCGGTCGACCTGCCGACCTATCCGTTCCGGCACCGTCGGTTCTGGCTGCCGAGTTCCTCGCCCGGCGGTGACCGGCATCCGCTGCTGGACTCCGTGGTGGAACTGGCTGACGGCGGGCTGGTCGCGACGGGGACGTTGTCGACCAGCACGCACGCCTGGCTCGACGACCACCGCGTCGGGGAGCTGGTCGTGTTCCCCGGCACGGCCTACCTCGAACTCGTCCTGCACGTCGGCGAGCGGGCGGGCGCCGGTGTGGTCGACGAGCTGACCCTGCACGAGCCGCTGGTGTTCGCCGAGGACGAGACGGTCGTGCAGATCTCGCTCGACGCGCCGGACGAGCGTGGCCGGCGGTCGGTGGCGGTGCACGCGCGCGGTCGCGACGGCGAGTCGTGGACCAGGCACGCGTCCGGTGTGCTGTCCGGTGTGTCGTCCGAGGACTCGGGCGCCCGACCCGCCGCGCCTGACTGGCCGGCCGGCGGCGAGCGGGTGGATCTCGTCGAGCTGTACGCGACGCTGGTCGACCACGGTCTTCGTCATGGCCCGGCCTTCGGCGGCCTGCACGCCCTGCGGCGCCACGACGGTGAGCTGCTCGCCGAGGTCGAGCTGGTGGAGCAGACCGCGCCGGACGGTTTCGAGGTGCACCCGGCGCTGCTGGACGCCGCGCTGCACGGGGTCGCCGCGCCGGGGTTCGCGACCGAGGAAACCGGTGCCGCGCTGCCCTTCTCCTTCCGTGGCGTGCGGTTGCACGCCACCGGAGCCACGCGGCTGCGCGTTCGGCTGCGTCGCGAGGACAGCGGTGTGGTCTCGGTGCGTGCCGTCGATGCCGCCGGAACGCCGGTGCTGACCATCGACGAGCTCGCCTTCGCCCCGATGCCCACCGGGGGAGTCACGGCACGTGGACTGTCCCGAGTGGACTGGCAGCCGCTCGAACTGCCCGTCGCGCCCCTGGCCGACGTCGACCCGGTCCTGCTGTTGGCGGGGGACGACGACCCGGTCACGGCGGCGCACGCGATCGCGTCGCGGGCACTGGACCTGGTCACGGCGGACCAGCCGGTGGTCGTGGTCACCCGCGGCGCGGTCATGGCGGGGGCGGAGTTCCCGGCGGCGACCGCGTGGGGGCTGGTGCGCGCCGCGCAGGCCGAGCGGCCGGACCGGTTCGTGCTCGTCGACCTCGACCCGGACGGCGACTGGTCCGATGCGGAGGATGCGGCGACCAGCGGCTGGCGGCGGCTGGCGGCCCGCGCCGCGGCCCTGGGCGAACCGCAGGTCGCGGTCCGCGACGGGCAGGCGTTCGTGCCGCGTCCGGTGCGCGCCACCGTGGCCGGCGCACCCGGGTGCGGGGCCGGCGACACGGTGCTGGTCACCGGCGGCACCGGTGCGCTCGGCCGGCTGGTCGCCCGCCACCTCGTGGTCGCGCGCGGCGTGCGGCGGCTCGTGCTGACCAGCCGGCGCGGCGGCGCGGACGACCTGGTCGCCGAGCTCGCCGGGCACGGCGCGCACGTCACCGTCGCGGCCTGCGACGTCGCCGACCGCGACGCGCTGCGGGAGCTGCTCACCCAGCATCCCCCGACCGCGGTCGTGCACGCGGCCGGCGTGCTCGACGACGGCGCGCTGGCCACCATGACCCCGCGGCGGCTGGCCGCCGTGATGGCACCCAAGGTGGACGGCGCCTGGCATCTGCACGAGCTGACCCGCGACCTCGACCTCACGGCGTTCGTCCTGTTCTCCTCCGTGGCCGGTGTGCTCGGCAGCCCCGGCCAGACGAACTACGCCGCGGCCAACGCGTTCCTCGACGCGCTCGCCGAGCACCGCGCGGAGCTCGGCCTGCCGGCCGTGTCCCTGGCGTGGGGTCCCTGGGAGCAGTCCGACGGCATGGCGGCCGGACTCGACGACGTCGCCAGGTCGCGCCTGGCCAGGGCGGGCGTCGGCACGCTGAGCCAGGACGACGGGCTGGCCCTGTTCGACCTGGCGCACGCCTCGGACACGCCGGTGCTGCTCGCCATGAGCGGCGGCGCGCCGCCGCGACGTGCCCGTCGGCGGCCGTCCGCGACCGGTGGCCAGCCGCGTGACCGGATCCTGGCGGCGGTCGATCCGGAGCAGGTCGCGCTGGAGCTCGTGCGCACCGAGGTGGCGACCGTTCTCGGGCACGCCTCGCCGGAGGCGATCGTGGCCGAACGCGCCTTCACCGAACTGGGCCTGGACTCACTGACAGCGGTCGAGCTGCGCAACGGACTCACCGCGGCGACCGGCCTGGCGTTGCCGGCCACGATGGTCTTCGACCACCCGACCCCGGCCGCCGTCGGCCGGTTCCTCGTCGCCGAGCTGCTCGGCGAGGACGTGGCGGAGCAGGCTCGGGTGGTCGCGCGCGACGACGAGCCGGTCGCGATCGTCGGGATGGCCTGTCGTTACCCGGGCGGGGTCCGCACGCCCGACGAGTTGTGGACACTGGTCGAGCGCGGCGGCGACGCGATCGGCGGGTTCCCGACGGATCGCGGCTGGGACGTTGACGGGATCTACGACCCGGATCCGGAGCGTGCCGGCAGGACCTACACCCGGTCGGGTGGGTTCCTGTACGGGGCGGCGGAGTTCGATGCCGAGTTTTTCGGGGTGTCGCCGCGTGAGGCGTTGGCGATGGATCCGCAGCAGCGGTTGTTGTTGGAGTCGTCGTGGGAGGCGTTGGAGCACGCGGGTCTGGATCCGTTGGCGTTGAAGGGTTCGCGGACCGGGGTGTTCGCCGGACTGATGTACCACGACTACGTCGCCAGTCTCGGCGACACGATCGGGGACCTGGAAGGCTATGTCGGCACCGGCACGTCGGGCAGCGTCGCGTCCGGTCGGGTGTCCTACACCTTCGGCTTCGAGGGGCCTGCCGTCACCGTGGACACGGCGTGTTCGTCGTCGCTGGTGGCGTTGCATCTGGCGGCGAAGTCGTTGCGGGACGGGGAGTGCGACTACGCGCTCGCCGGCGGCGCGACCGTGATGTCCACCCCGGGCACCTTCGTCGAGTTCTCCCGCCAGCGCGGGCTGTCACCGGATGGTCGCTGCCGGTCGTTCTCCGCCGACGCGAACGGTGTCGGCTGGGCCGAGGGCGCGGGCATGGTCCTGTTGGAGCGACTGTCCGACGCGCGGCGCAACGGGCACCGGGTGCTGGCCGTGGTGCGCGGCTCGGCGGTCAACCAGGACGGCGCGTCGAACGGGTTGACCGCACCGAACGGCCCGTCCCAGCAACGGGTGATCCGCGAGGCCCTGCGTACGGCCGGACTGTCCACGTCGGACGTGGACGCGATCGAGGCGCACGGAACGGGAACCTCGCTCGGTGACCCGATCGAGGCGCAGGCGCTGCTGGCGACCTACGGTCGGGACCGCGAGACGCCGTTGTGGCTCGGTTCGGTGAAGTCGAACATCGGGCACACGCAGGCGGCCGCCGGGGTGGCCGGGGTGATCAAGATGGTGCAGGCGATGCGGCACGGGGTGCTGCCGCGCACGCTGCACGCGGACGAGCCGACGTCCCATGTGGACTGGTCCGGTGGCACGGTGGCGCTGCTGACCGAGTCGACGCCGTGGCCGGACCTGCGCCGGCCGCGACGCGCCGGCGTCTCGTCGTTCGGCATCAGCGGCACGAACGCACACGTGATCATCGAGCAGGCGCCGGCGGCCACCGGCCCGGCGTCGACCGGCGAGCCGGGTCCGGCGGCGCTCCCGGTGCTGTTGACCGCCAGGACACCGGAGGCGCTGCGCCGTCGGGCCGCCGACCTGTTGTCCTCTGTGGACAGCGAGGGCGTCTCGCTGGCCGAGGTGGCCGCCACCGTGGCGCGACGTGCGGTCTTCGAACACCGTGCGGTGCTCGTCGCCGCCGGTCTCGACGAGTTGCGGGACGCCCTGCGTGCGCTCGCCACCGGTGTCGAGGCACCCAACCTGGTCACCGGGCACGCCAAGGCGACCAGGGTCGCCACGTTCGTGTTCCCCGGCCAGGGCTCGCAGTGGGTCGGGATGGCCCGTGAGCTGCTCGACGAGTCGCCGGTGTTCGCCGAACGGATGCGCGAGTGCGCCCAGGTGCTGTCCACGCTGGTGCCGTGGGACCTGTACGACGTGCTCGCCGACCCCGCCGCGCTGGAGCGGGTCGAGGTGGTGCAGCCGGTGCTGTGGGCGGTGATGGTCTCGCTCGCGGCCGTCTGGTCGTGGTTGGGCGTGACACCGAGGGCGGTGGTCGGACATTCGCAGGGCGAGGTGGCCGCCGCGGTGGTGGCCGGCGGTCTGTCGCTCGCCGACGGTGCCCGGGTGGTCGTGGTGCGCAGCCGACTGGTGGCCGAGCTGGCGGCCGGGAGTGGCGGGATGGCCTCCGTCGGCCGGCCGGCCGAGGAGCTCCCCGACCTCGACGGCGTGTGGGTGGCGGCCGTCAACGGTCCGGCGACCACGATCGTGTCCGGCACCGCCGCCGGCCTCGACGCGCTGACGGCCTGGTGCGCCGAGCGTGCGGTGTGGATGCGCCCCATCGCCGTCGACTACGCCTCGCACTCCCCGCTGATGGCGGCGCTGCGCGAGCCACTGGTGGACGAGCTCGCCGGGATCAGGCCGGTACCGGGTGAGGTGGAGTTCCGCTCGACCGTGTCCGCCGAGGCCATCGACACCGCGACCCTCGACGGCGAGTACTGGTACCGCAACCTGCGCGAGCCGGTGCGCTTCGCCGACGCCGTGGCCGAGCTGGCCGGTGACGTGTTCGTGGAGCTCAGCCCGCACTCGGTGCTGGTGGCGGGGATCGGCGACACCGCGCGGGATGCCCTCGGCGTCGGCACGCTGCGTCGCGACGACGGCGGGTTGGCCCGGGTGCTGGCCTCGGCCGCATCCGCGTGGGTCGCCGGCGTCGCGGTCGACTGGTCGAGGGCGGTACCGGCCGCCGCGCAGGTCGACCTGCCGGGCTACGCGTTCGACCACCGGCGCTACTGGCCGGACGCGGTGCGCCCCGCGCACGGCGGGTCCGCCATCGACGGGGCCTTCTGGGACCTCGTGGACCGCGCCGACGCCGAGGAGCTGGCCAGAACTCTCGGCGTCACCGATCCGCGCCAGGTCGATGCCGTGCTGCCCGCGTTGTCGGCGTGGCGCCGAGGCGCCGTCGAAGGGTCCGAAACCGACGAACACCGGTACCGGGTCGAGTGGCGCCCGGCGCCGGAGCCGGCGGCCCGACTGGCCGGCACGTGGCTGCTGGCCGGCGCCGAGGCCGACGCGGGCGAGGACACCGCACTGGCCGGCGCGCTGCGGGCGGGCGGTGCGACCGTCGTGCCCGTCGCCGATCCGGCCACCGTTGGCCTCGCCGCCGCCGAGAACGGTCCGATCGCCGGCATTCTGTCCACCTGGGACGCCGTGCGCACGCTGGTGCTCGTGCGCGCCGCCCTCGACACCGAGGTGGCCGCGCCGGTGTGGTGCCTGACCGCCGGCGCGGTCAGCGTGCACGCCGACGATCCGCTCGGGGACGTGCGCCAGGCGCAGGTGTGGGGTCTCGGTCGTACCGTCGCCCTGGAGCACCCCGAGTTGTGGGGTGGGCTGGTCGACCTGCCGGCGGCCGGGGGCACCCGGGTGCTCGACCGGTTGGTGTCCGTGCTGGCGGCCGCGGGCGAGGAGGACCAGCTCGCGGTCCGCGAGTCCGGCGTGTTCGTTCGGCGGTTGGTGCGGGCCCCGTTGCTCGGGCGCGGCTCACCGGGGTGGCGACCGAGCGGGACCGTGCTGCTCGGCGGACAGGCCCCCGAGGTCGCGGCGTGGCTGGTCGACAACGGTGCCGAGCGGGTGCTGGTGCACGGTAGGGACGAGTTGTCCGACGTCGCGGTCACGGCGGTGGTGTACGTACCGGACTCCCTTGCCGCCAACGCGATCCCGGACCTCGATCCGAAGGTGTTCGCCGACCAGGTGGATCAGGTGACCGGCCCGGCCGAGGAACTGGACCGGCTCGCCGAGGACGCCGAGGTGTTCGTGGTGTTCTCCTCGGTGGCCGGCGTGTGGGGCGGCGCGTGGCAGGGCGCGCACGCCGCGGCGAACGCCCACCTGGACGGGCTGGCACAGCGGCGTCGGGCCCGTGGCCGGTCGACGGTGGCGATCGCGTGGGGCCTGTGGGACCACGACGTCGATGACGTGGAGCAGGCCCGCCGCGATCAACTGGCGCGGCGTGGCGTCCGGGTGCTCCCCCGCGACGTGGCGCTGCGAGCCATGAGCTCGGCCGTCGCGGCCGGCGACACCACCGTGTCGATCGCCGACATCGACTGGCCGGTCTTCGCGCCGGCGTTCGCCGCGGCCAGGGCCCGGCCGCTGCTCGCCGAGATCGTGGCGGCGGCCGAACCCGAGCCGGAGCGGACAGGCGGCGACCCGATCGCGGCGCGGCTGGTCGGTCTGGACGCCACCGAACGGCGGACAGTGCTGCTGGACCTGGTTCGCGAACAGGTCGCCGGAGTGCTCGGGCACCGTGGCGGGGAGGAGGTCGCGACGGACCGGGCGTTCCGGGAGCTCGGCTTCGACTCGCTGGCGGCCGTCGAGCTGCGCAACCGCCTCGCCACGCGGACGGGGCTGACGCTGCCGCCGACGGTCGTGTTCGACCACCCCACCGTGCATGATCTCGCCGAGTCGTTGCTGGCGGGCCTGACGCCCGCGCCACCGGCCGCGAGCGAGACACCCGACGCCGAGCTGGACCGTCTCGTGGCCCGGCTCGCCGAGGCCGACCCGGCCGAGCGGGTACGGCTCGCCCGGCGGCTGCGGTCCATCGGTGACGAGCTGGGCGGGTCCGCCGAGCGGCCCGGTGTCGGCATCGCCGAGTTCGTCGGCGCCGCGACGGACGAAGAGATGTTCGCCTTCATCGACGAGGAGATCGGGGAGCACGAGCTGTGACCACTGACGACACGGCGACGGCTGACGACAAGGTCAGGAGTTACCTCAAGCGGGTCACCGTCGAACTCCACCAGACCCGTTCCCGGTTGCGCGAGCTGCGCGAGCAGGAGCACGAACCGATCGCGATCATCGGCATGGCCTGCCGGTACCCGGGCGGGGTCGCCTCGCCGGAGGACCTGTGGGACCTGGTCGCCGACGGGCGCGACGCCATCACCGGGTTCCCCACCGACCGGGGCTGGGACCTCGACGCACTGGTCGACCCGGACGGCGAGACCCCTGGCACGACCTACACCGCGCAGGGCGGGTTCCTGCGCGAGGTGGCGGAGTTCGACGCGCGGCTGTTCGGTATCTCGCCGAGCGAGGCGCTCGCCATGGATCCGCAGCAGCGGTTGCTGCTGGAGACCACCTGGGAGGCGATCGAGCGGGCGGGCATCGACCCGACCTCGCTGCGCGACTCCGACACCGGCGTGTTCGTCGGCACCAGCAACCACGACTACAGCGAGTTGCTCGGCCCGCTGCGCGACGAACTCGCCGGCTACCTCCTGTCGGGCAACGCGTCGAGCGTGCTGTCCGGCCGGATCGCCTACACCCTCGGGCTGTCCGGCCCGGCGGTCTCCGTGGACACCGCGTGCTCGTCCTCGCTCGTCGCGCTGCACCTGGCCATCACCGCCCTGCGGCGTGGTGACTGCACGCTCGCCGTCGCCGGCGGGGTGTCGGTGTTGTGCACCCCGAACGGCTTCGTGCTGTTCTCGGCGCTGCGCGGCCTGTCGCCGGACGGGCGCTGCCGCTCGTTCGCCGCGGCGGCCGATGGCACCGGTTGGGCGGAGGGCGCTGGCGTGCTGCTCGTGGAGCGTCTGTCCGACGCGCGGCGGCTCGGTCACCCGGTGCTGGCCGTGCTGCGGGGCAGCGCGACCAACTCCGACGGCGCCAGCAACGGCATCACCGCGCCGAGCGGGCCGGCGCAGCGCGCCGTGATCCGGCGGGCGTTGGCCGGCGCCGGTCTCACACCGTCCCAGGTGGACGTCGTGGAGGCGCACGGCACCGGGACACCGCTCGGCGACCCCATCGAAGCCCAGTCGATCATCGCGACCTACGGCCAGGGGCGCGACCGTCCACTGTGGTTGGGTTCGATCAAGTCGAACATCGGCCACACAGCCGCCGCCGGCGGCGTGGCCGGCGTGATCAAGATGGTGCAGGCCATCCGCCACGGCGTCCTGCCACCGACGCTGCACGTGGATGAGCCGACCCCGAACGTCGACTGGACGGCCGGCGCGGTGGCGCTGCTGACCGAGCCGCGATCGTGGCCGGACACCGGGCAGCCTCGGCGGGCCGGCGTGTCGGCGTTCGGCGTCAGCGGTACCAACGCACACGTGATCGTCGAGCAGGCTCCGCCGGCCGACAGCGCGTCAACCGACAGCGCCTCAATCGACAGTGCGCCAACGGACCCCGCCGCACCGTCGTCCGCCCTCGCCTGGGTACTCAGTGCCGGCACCGCCGACGGGCTGCGCGCCCAGGCCGAACGGCTGCTGGCGGTCGCGCCGCACCACAGACCGGCCGACGTCGGGCATTCGCTGGTCGTCGGCCGCGCGAACCTGGGTCACCGGGCGGTCGTGCTCGGTGCCGACGGTCCTGAGCTCCGCCGGGGCGTGGCCGCGCTCGCCGCCGGCGAACCCGATGACGGGGTCGTCCTCGGCACCGCGACCGACCACTCCGGGCCGCCGGTGTTCGTCTTCCCCGGCCACGGCACGCAGTGGCTCGGCATGGCCGACGAGCTGCTCGCGACCTCGCCGGTGTTCGCCGCCAGAATGGCCGAGTGTGCCGCGGCCATCGAGCCGCACGTGGACTGGCGGTTGCTGGAGGAACTGCGCGGGGACCGGCTCGACCGGGCGGACGTGCTCCAGCCGGTGACGTTCGCGGTCATGGTGTCGCTCGCCGAGCTGTGGCGTGCGCACGGCGTCGAGCCGGCGGCGACGATCGGCCACAGCCAGGGCGAGTTCGCCGCCGCGGTGGTGGCCGGCGCGCTCGGGCTCGACGAGGCTGCCCGGCTGCTGACCCGCAGGGCGGCGGCGCTGGCCCCGCTGTTCGGCAAGGGTGACATGAGCGCGGTGTCCCTGTCGCCGGAGGAGACCGCGGAGTTGATCGCCCCGTGGGGGACGAGGCTCGCGATCGCCGCCGTCAACGGCGCGCGGTCGGTGGTGGTCTGTGGCGAGCTGGCCGCGCTGGACGAACTGGTCGAGACCGGCGCCCGCACCGGTGTGCGGGTCCGCCGGGTGTCGCCCGGCTACGCCTCACACGGCCCGCAGGTCCAGACCATTCGCGCCGAGTTGCTGGCCGCGCTCGTCGATGCCCGTCCCGGCCCGGCGGACATCCCCCTGTACTCGACGGTCACCGGCGAGCGGCTCGACACGTCCGGGATGGACACCGAGTACTGGTACCGCAACATCCGCCAGCCCGTGCGGTTCGACGACGCGGTGCGCGCGGCGCTCGCCGCGGGACACCGGACGTTCGTCGAGGTCAGCCCGCACCCGGTGCTGACCGCGGGCATCGCCGAGACCGCGCACGAAGCGGGCACCGACCCGCTGGTCACCGGCACGCTGCGCCGCGACGAGGGCGGGCTCACGCGGTTCCTCGCCGCCGCCGCCGAACTGCACGTGCGCGGACACCGGGTCGACTGGTCGGTCCTGTTCCCCGGTGCGGCCGGGGTCGACCTGCCCACCTACGCCTTCCAGCGCGAGCGGTACTGGCCACCGACCCCGCGGCGGGCGGTCGCCGACCGGTACCGGGTGCGCTGGTCCACGACCGTGGCGCCGGCTCCACGACCGCTGTCGGGAACGTGGCTGGTCATCGACGCGCGCGACGACGCGCTGGGCCGGGCGCTCACCCGGCACGGCGCCACCGTGGTCCATGTGGCCGCCGCCGACGCCGCCGACCTCGTCGTCGAAGGACCGGTGGCCGGCGTGGTGTCCGAGGCCGACGCCGCCGGCACCCTCGCGCTGGTGCGCCGACTCGACGCCCCGGTCTGGTTCCTCACCCGCGGCGCCGTGTCCACAGGGGACGACGACGCCGCGCCGGACCCGTGGCGGGCCGCGGTCTGGGGAGTGGCGCGCACCGTTGCGGTGGAGGCCCCGGAACGGTTCGCCGGTCTGGTCGACCTGTCGGTCGAGCCGGACGACCCGTGCTGGCGGCGACTGTGCTCGGTGCTGGCCGACCAGGGGGAGCGGGTGCTTGCCCTCCGGCGAACCGGCGCGTTCGTCCCGAGGCTGGTCAACACGGAGCCGAGCGGCCGACCGTGGGAACCGCGCGGCGCGGTGCTCGTGACCGGGGGCAACCTCGTGCTGTTGCGCCATCTCGCGGCCGCCGGCGTCGAGCACCTGCTGGTGCCCGACGACCCCGGCGAGGACCTCGGCGTGCCGGTGACCGTCGGGACGCTGGACGAACTCGCCGCCGACCCGGCGCTGACCGCCGTCGTGCACGCCGTCGACCGCCACGACGAAGGGCCGCTCACCGACCTCGACGGCGACCGACTGGCGGCCGTGCTCGACGCGAACGTCGCGACCGCGTGGCGGTTGCACGAGCTGACCCGTGGTCGTGAGCTGGCCGCGTTCGTCATCTTCTCCTCGGTCGCGGGCACCTTCGGCGGCATCGGACAGGTGGCCTACGCCGCGTCCTCGGCGTCGCTGGACGCGCTCGCCGAGCACCGCCGCGCGCATGGCCTGCCGGCCACCTCGATCGCCTGGGGCCCGTGGGCGGACGACGACGAGGAGCGACTGCGCCGGCTGCGCGTCAGGGGGCTGCGGGGTCTGCGCGTGGCCACCGCGCTGGAGTCGATGCTCGACGCCGTCGGCGGGCCGCCGGCCGTGCTGGTGGCCGACCTCGACTGGCCCGTGTTCGCCGCCGCCGTGGCCGCCGGCAGCTTCGTCGAGGCCGTGTACCGACCGGAACGGCGTGCCGCCTCGGCGCTCGCCGACACCAGGTCGCCGCTGGACCTGGTCATCGGCGAGGCCACCGCCGTGCTCGGCCTCGACCCGGCCGAACCTGTCGCGCCGGACCGGGAGTTCCTGGCCCTCGGGTTCGACTCGCTGACCGCCGTCGAACTGCGCAACCGGCTCGTCGCGGCGACCGGCGTGCGGCTACCGCCGTCGGTGATCCTCGACCACCCGACACCGGCGGCCCTGGCGGCCAGGTTGGCGCCCGACCGGGGTGCGACGGTGTCGGCGCCGCCCGCCGGCCTGCTCACCGCGATGCTCGACCGGGCGCGGACCGAGGGTCGGGTGGACGAGTTCCTCCAGTTCCTCGGCGCCGCCGCCGGTTTCCTGCCGCCACGGGCGCCCGGTCGGGCCGGGGTGACCCGACTGGCGCACGGCCCCGCCGGCCTCCCGTTGGTGTGCGTGCCCTCGGTGCTGGCGACCTCCGGGCCGCACCAGTTCGCCCGCATCGCCGCCGGGTGGCGTGGTGAGCGTGACGTGCTCGCGCTGTCGATGCCCGGGTTCGACCAGGACGACCTTCCCTCCACTGTGGACGGTGTGGTCGACCTGGTGTGCGGCGCCCTGCGCGCCGAGCTCGACGGTCGGCCGGCGCTGCTGGTCGGGTACTCCTCCGGCGGTCAACTCGCCCACGCGGTGGCCACCCGGCTGGAGCGCGACGGCGCCGCCGTGGCCGGCGTCGTACTGGTCGACACCTTTCCGCTGGCCGGCCAGCCGCGCGGCGACGTGCGTGCGGCGCTGATCGAGGCCATGCTGCGGCGTGCGGAGGACCGGGTCCCGGTCGACGACGGTCGGCTCGCCGCCATGGGTGCCTACCTACGGCTGCTGGAGGACTGGCGGCCGGAGAAGATCAGCGCGTCGACCCTGCTGGTGCGGGCGGGCGGAACCGCTGGCGCCACGGCGTCGTGGGACCTTCCGCACCAGGTTGTCGATGTGCCGGGCGATCATTTCTCGGTGGTTGAGGACGACGCGCCGGGGGTCGCCGACCGCATCCGCGCGTGGATCGAGGACGAGTTGGAGGAACACGATGGCTGACAGGATTCCGGTGCTGATCGTCGGTGCCGGCCCGTGCGGACTGGTCGCGGCGTGCCTGCTGCGCGGGCGCGGGATCGACGTGCGCGTGGTGGAGGCGGAAGCCGAGGCCGGGACGGGGTCACGGGCGGTGTTGCTGTGGCCGCCGACGCTGGGACTGTTCGACGAGATCGGCGCCACGTCGCAGGCTCGCTCGCGAGGTGTCAGGGTGAACGCGCTGAGCTTCCACTCGGAAGGCTCGACGCCGATCGACGTCCCGCTCGGGGAGGAGAACGCCGCGCTGCTGCTGCCACAGGACGCCAACGTCGCGGTGCTGGAGGCGGCGCTGGTGAAGTTGGGTGGCACCGTCGAGCGCCGCACCGAGGTGCTGAAGGTGGAGCCGGGGCCCGACGGTGTCGCGGTGACCGCGCGCCGGGCCGATGGCACCGAACTCGACCTGGTCGCCGACTGGGTGATCGGTGCGGACGGTTCGCACAGCACGGTGCGCCAACAGCTCGGCATCGAGTTCCCCGGCGAAACCTATCCCGGGAAGTTCGTCCTCGCCGAGGGTCGGATCGAGGGCGACTTCCGCCGCGACCACCTGCACTATCACCTGCGCCCCGCCGGCGTGCTGGTGGTGGCACCGCTGCCCGGCGGTCGGGCGCGGATCGCCGGGTTCGTCGATGACGACACGGTCGGCGAGACGCTGGACTCCTCGACGGTGCAACGGATCCTGGACACCCGAGGGCCCGGTGGCCTCCGTTTCACCGACGTGGACACCCGCTCGGTGTTCCAGGCCCACGAGAAGGTGGCCACGGCACTGCGGAAGGGCCGGTGCTTCCTGGTCGGCGACGCCGCGCACGTCAATTCGCCGGCCGGCGGCCAGGGGCTCAACCTCGGGCTGCAGGACGTGCACAATCTCGTGTGGAAACTGGCTGGGGTGATCGCGGGCCGGCTCGACCCGGTCGTGCTCGACACCTACGAGCCGGAGCGGTTCGCCGCGATCCGGCAGACGGTGCTGGCGACACGGCGACTGACCAAGCAGGGCACGCTGGGGCCGGTCGGCGTCAAGGTCCGCAATGGCCTGTGGCGGCTGCTGCGGGCGACCGGGGTGCTGGAGCGGCAGTACGCCCCGATGATGGCCGGCTGGCGGTCCAACTACCCGGACGTGCTGTTCGGTGCGCGGGCCGGCAAGGACAAGCTCGCCGGTCGCCGCACCGCCCACTGGCGCCCGGCCGACACCGGCCGGTTCCGACTGCTCACCCGGGGCGCGGACGCGGGAGCGCGGGGCGCGGAGTTGGCCAGCGCGCATCCTGACCTGGTCGAGCACGAGGAGGTAGGCGGCGACAGGCCGGGTTTCCTGCTCATCCGTCCTGACGGGTACGCGGGCGCGAGTGGCGGCCCCGAGGCCCTGCCCGCCCTGGCCCGCTCGATCAGCACGATCACCACGGGCACGTGACCGCGGTACGCCGTAGGGGCGCGCGAACATTCGTACGGAAAGAGGAGACGTGGCGAGCCAACTCGACGTGACTGACGACCTGCTGTCCTATGTGAGACAGGTCTCCCTGCGTGACGACGAGGTCCTCCGCGACCTCCGTGAGCTCACCCTGGAACTGCCCGGGGGCGAGAAGCTCATGGTCATGGCCGAGGAAGGCCAGTTGTTGGAGTTGCTGGTGCGGCTCAGCGGCGCGCGCCGGGTGGTGGACGTCGGTACCTTCACCGGCTACAGCGCGCTCTGCCTCGCGCGCGCGATCCCGCCGGACGGCACGGTGATCACCTGCGACCTCCACGCGCGGTGGGCGACGATCGCCGCCGACCACTGGGAACGAGCCGGGGTCGCCGGCCGCATCGATTTCCGCGTCGGCGACGGGACGCGGATCCTCGCCGACCTGTACGACGAGTTCGGACCGGACTCGTTCGGACTTGTCTTCGTCGACGCGGACAAGACTGGCTATCGTGACTACTATGAGGCGGCTTTGCGGCTGCTCCCCTCCAACGGGTTGGTCGTGTTCGACAACACGCTCCTCTTCGGCCAGGTTGTCGACCCGGCGGCGCAGGACCCGAACACGGTGGCGATCCGTGCGTTGAACGAGTTCCTCCACGAGGACGATCGCGTGGACATCGTGCTGCTCCCGATCGGTGACGGCATCACCCTGGCCAGGAAGAAGTAGCGCGCTCGTCGACGTAAGGAGATCGGATGACTCAGCAGGTCACGGTGTTTGGGGCGGGCGTCATGGGCACCGGCATCGCCACGCTCATGATCGCGCACGGGATCCCGGTGACGCTCGTGGACATCGACCCCGCGGTGCTGGCCCGTGGTCGTGTCTCCGTCGACCGCCAGTTGCGGCACGCGCAACTGCTCGGTGCGGTGCCGGAGGGCGTGGTGCCGGGGGAGTTGGTCACCAGCGCCTCCGTCGCCGACTGCGTCGGGTCGCTCGCGGTCATCGAGGCCGTCAGTGAACATGCCGAGCAGAAGGACAAACTCCTCCGCGAGGTGTCCGGCCTCGTCGCGCCCGGCACGGTCCTGATCTCCAACACGTCCGGTATCCCGATCGACGAGTTGGCCGCCTCGGTGCAGCGACCCGACGAGCTGGTCGGCATCCACTTCATGAACCCCCCGTACCTGATCACGATGGTCGAGGTGGCCCGTGGCCCCCGCACCAGCGACCGGACCATGGAGTCGGTGCAGTCCCTGCTGGGCCTGGTGAACCGCCGCGGGATCGTGGTGCGCGACGCGCCGGGGTTCGTCACCAGTCGCCTGCTGCACCCGATGATCAACAACGCCGCCCGGCTGGTCGGGGAGGGCGTCGCGACCGTGGAGGAGGTCGACGCCCTGATGACGGGTTGTCTTGGCCATCCCACCGGGCCGCTGCGTACCGCAGACCTGATCGGTCTGGACAACCTGGCTGACGCCCTGGTGGCGCTGAGCCAACGCCTCGGAAACACCGAGTACCTGCCGTGCGAGTACCTGCTCGACAAGGTCCGGGCCGGTCGGCTCGGCCGCAAGTCCGGTTCCGGCTTCTACGACTACGAAGGATGAATCGAGTGACAACGAACGAGGCTGTCGACAGCGTGGCCGACTCCGAGGTGGCGACCAGGATCAGCGCCTACGTCGAGACCAAGGCGAAGGCCGCGGTCGCGCACGACACGGACCTGGCCGAGGCCGGGATCCTGACCTCCATGGTGGCCATGGAGATGGTCGTGTTCCTGGAGTCCGCCTTCGAGATCTCGATCATCGGCCGGGATCTGAAGATGGACAACTTCCGCACCGTGAACACCATGGCGGCCCTGGTGACCCGGCTCCGCGAGACAGCGGCAGATGCCTGACGGCGTGGACGCCGGCCGGGAGTTCGTTCGTGCCGCCGTCGCGGACCAGGCGGATGCCTGGGACGCGGCCGGTGCGGTGCCGGTCGACGTTCTGCGCGATCTCGGCAAGCGGGGCCTGCTCTGCGCCCAGGTCCCGACTGTCCACGGCGGACTCGGAGCGAGTAGCCGGGCCAATGGCGAGTTCACCGCCTACGTCGGGGAGCTGTGTGGTTCCACGCGGAGTGTGATGACCTCGCAGGGGATGGCGGCGTGGGCGATCCAGCGGCTCGGTGACGTCGAGCAGCGGGCCGCGTTCCTGCCCGAGCTCGTCGGTGGGCGGTTGGCCGCGGTCGCCATGACCGAACGCGACGCGGGCAGCGACCTGTCCGGCATCGCGACCGAGATCACCGAGGACGGTGACGCCGTGGTGGTCACCGGTGCCAAGCGCTGGGTCACCGCGGCCCAGTACGCCGACCTGCTGGTGGTGTTCGGGCGCTACGCGGACGGCGCGGCGGCTGTCGTCGTGCCGACGGACGCGCGGGGCGTGCGGATCGAGCCGGTCCCGACGCCGCTCGGCTGCCGGGCCGGCGGGCACGCGAACGTGGAGTTGGCCGCGGTGCGGGTGCCGGTCGGTAACGTCCTCGGTGGCGGCGGGCCGTCGATCGCGTTGCTGGTCACCGCCGCGCTGGCCTATGGACGGATGTCGGTGGCCTGGGGTTGTGTCGGGATTCTGCGGGCCTGCCTGCGAGCCTCGACCACCCACGCCGCCCGGCGCGAGCAGGGCGGCAGGCCGATCGCCGGGCACCAGCTCGTGGCCCGCCAGCTCGCCGAGCTGTACGTCGCCGAGCGCGCCGCGTCCCTGGCCTGCGAGCACGCCAGCGACCGCTGGGACGCGCGAAGCCCCGACATGGTGATGGCCGGCGTGCTGGCGAAGTACACGAGTGCCCGGCACGCGGCGACCGCGAGCGCGGCCGCCGTGCAGATTCTGGCGTCCTGGGGCGCGGCGGACAACGGGCTCGTCGCCCGCGCGTTCCGCGACGCCAAGCTGATGGAGATCATCGAGGGGACCAATGAGACCTGCCAGCTGCTGCTCGCCGAGCACGCGCTGTCGGCGGCCGCGTCCCCCGACAGCGAACGGTAAGGAGCGAGTTCCCGTGGTGACACCGGTGAAGTGTCTGGTTTGGGACCTGGACAACACGCTGTGGGACGGAACCCTGCTCGAGGACGATCAGGTCGACCTCGTCGACGGTGTTCTGGAGACGATCACAACCCTCGACCAGCGCGGCATTCTGCAGTCCATCAGCAGCAAGAACGACGCCGACCTCGCGATGGCTCGGTTGATCGAGTTGGGGATCGCGGATTACTTCGTGCTCCCCAAAATCGGCTGGGGGCCGAAGTCCGAGTCCGTGCGCGAGATCGCCGAAGAACTCCGGTTCGCGCCAGAAGCCGTGGCCTTCGTCGACGACCGGCCGCAGGAACGCGCTGAGGTCGAGTTCAACCTGCCCGGCGTGCGCTGCTACTCGGACGCCCAGGTGCCGTCGCTGGTCACCCTGCCCGAGTTCACACCAACAACGATCACCACCGACTCCCGTCGTCGCCGCCAGATGTACCAGGCCGGATTCCAGCGAGACGCCGAACGCGCGGCCTTTCGCGGGCCGGACCAGGATTTCCTGCGCTCGCTCGAGGTCCGGTTGACGATCGGCAGGGCCACCGAGGCGGAGCTCGGGCGGGTCGAGGAGCTGACGGTCCGGACCACCCAGATGAACACCACCGGCGTGTTCTACGCCGAGGAGACCCTGCTCGCGATGGTCGCGGACCCGGCGCACGAGGTGCTCACGGTGACCGTGTCCGACCGGTTCGGCCCCTACGGCGCGGTCGGCGTCGTGGTGCTGGACCGCCACCCCGAGGTCTGGCACATCAAACTGCTGGCGACCTCGTGCCGGGTGGTCTCGCTCGGTGTCGGCGGCCAGATCCTCAGCTGGCTGGTCAACGAGGCCGAGCGCGCCGGCGTACACCTGCTCGCGGACTTCAGGCCGACGGAACGAAACCGGATCATGGAAGTCACCTACCGCTTCGCCGGCTTCACCGACGACTCGTGTGAGTGCGTCACGCCCGTGCCGGCGCCCGACACCGGGTCGAACCGGTTGCACCTGGTGCCGGCACCGCAGACACTGTCCGAGGTGATCACGTTGACCGCGGTGGACCTGCGTACTCCGGAGAGCCTGGACCGCGCCAGCTGACCGCACCAGTGATGTCCGCGTGACCGCCGGGTCGGCGTTGAGGATCCGGTGATGCTGATCCCGCGACCCGCTGCCAGGATCGAGGAACTGGCCACAGCGCTGATCGGCGATCTCTGTCGCCTTGTTGCCGGCCGCCGTTTGGACGTGAATCCGGAGATGGTGCCGAATCCATCGTCGTCTTTCTGGTAATGCATCATCGAGAGCACCGTGACGATCCTCGCGACCTCGACACGCTGCTGTATGCCCAGCTTGTCCTGGCCTACTGTGAAGGGTAGAGCTGGCGACAGCGACTGGGGTTGGCCTCTACGCGATAGGCGGGGGTGGTGGTATGTCGTTGAATCCTGTGGGTGCAGGGTAGCGAGCATGTTTGTTCGGGGGTACCTGGGTAGTGTGCTGGACGGCAGCGCGGCGCCGGTGGGCACCTGTTTTCAGGTTTCCGCTGGTGTGCTGGTGACCGCCGTGCACGTGCTGGAGCAGGCTGGTGCCGACACTGAGGTGCGGGTACGTGCTCTTTATCCGGCCGGTCCCGTCATGGCAGCTACCGCACGGCGGGTGGACGGCGTCCACGATCTGGCGGTGCTGACCTGTTCCGGCTCGTTGCCGGAGAGCGTGTCCGCTCTGGTGGCGAGTGACGACCTGCGCCTCAACCAACTGGTGCACCTCACCGGCGTGGCTGATGTGCCCTACAGCGAGCATCGTCATGAGTACCTTGACGCCTTCGGCAGCTGGGCCGGCGGAACGGTACGTCAGGGCGACGGCGCCAGACTCGGCAGGATGCGCTGCCAGGATGTCATGTTGGGGATGAGCGGCTCTCCGGTGCGACGGGCCGGTGACGACGCGGTGGTCGGGGTGGTGTCCGGCCGGTACAACAGTGGCGACGGCTGGTTGCGGGACTCGGTGTGGGTCGCCCGGACCGAGGATCTCGCTTCGCTGCTCGACGGGTTGACCACGGTCACCTGTGCACGCCCGAGCCTGGAGCCAGGGGGCGCGGAGTTGGCGCGATGGACGGTCGATCTTCTCTCCGCCATCGACGCCGCGCTGACGGGAAGGTCTGCCGGGGAAGGGCTCAGCAGGACGGTCCACGAACTGGTGGCGGAGGTTGTCGATGAATCTCAGGTCAACGGTGTCGCCTTCCGTGGTCGGTTGCGTGCGCATGGGCTTGAGCCAGCGGTCCTGCTGACCTGGCTTCCTCAACACGCGCGGGCGATCGCGCGGTGGTCGAGCAACGATGACGGCGAGTGCGCGGCGTTGCTCGCCCGCCTGCGGGTCCGGCTGGCCGCGGCCGTCGAGGACGGGCGGCTGCCGGCGACCTCGGCCACCGCACCTCACATCGCTTCTGCTCTGCGCGGTACGCCGTCTCGGCCGGATTTCGCTGACCGGCTGGCGGATCTCGTGCCAGTCGCGCGTTCTACCAGCCGGGAAGCCGTGATTGTCAGGGAGAAAGACGCGGACGAGCAGCAGGGCTCGGTGGTACATGTACCGGGCACCGGCGAGCGGGCTCCGGCTGCGCTGGACGTGCGTGGTCAGCGCCTGTCCCACGTGGCCAGGCACATGTGCGAGCTGAGACGGGCCGATCGGTACCTCACCGGACGGGATGACGTGGTCGCGAAGCTGTGCGCCGCGACCACCGACGGTCCCGGGCACTCGGTGTTGTGGCTCTCGGGTCGCCCGGGAGTCGGCGCCTCAGAGGTCGCCCTGCACGTCGCACATCGCACAGCGTCCCACTATGACACCGTGTTGTACGTCGACCTGTACGGTCGGCAGGCTGGCTCCCGCCGGTCGGTGCGTACGGTGGCACGGATGCTGCTCGAAGCGCTCGGGGAGCCCATCACCTCGAGACTCGGCGAGGACGAAGCCCTCTTCGACACCCTTCGGCGGGTGCTCGGCTCGACCCGCTCGCTGCTGGTACTCGACAACGTCAGGGACGCCGGCGACGTCGCCCCGGTAGTCCGGGACAGCGGCGCGGCGACTGTCATCGTGACCTCGCACCAGCGACGGCAATCGCTCGCAGATCCAGATCTGGCCGTGCACCTTCCGGTGCTTGACCCGTCCGACAGTGTCGGTCTGCTGCGGCGATTCGCCGCCGACGTCCGGCCGCGTGACCACCGGCACCTCGAGCACATCGCCGGACTGTGCGACAACCTCCCGCTCGCGCTCCGGCTCGTCGGTGCCCGGCTCACCGCCCGCCCCGAGGTCGCGGTATCCGAATGGGCCCGGCTCCTGACCCATGAGCACAGCAGGTTGAACTTCCTGAGCGACGACGAACGCGCCGTTCGCAGCGCGATCATGCTCGGCTACTTGGACATGGACCTGCCCGAACGGCACACCACCAGGTACCTGTCCGCCGTGCCGGGCGCGGTCGCCACGGAAGCGGAACTGACCTACGCACTGGACGGCGACGAGGCGGTCACCGCACTGAGCCTGCACCGGGTCGTCGATGCCAGCATGGCCGACTGCGAGGGTACTGGCGGGTCCCACGGCGGCTACGTGCTGTCGTTCCGGCTGGCCGAACTCGTTCGCCTAGTCGCCTCGGAACGCCTCACCGCCGAGGAGACCCCGCAGGACATCCGGGCGTTCCGTCGCCGGTCCACCCGGTACCTCGCCGATCGCATGTCCGAGATCGTGCACGCGGCAGAGATCGCGAACCTAGAGCTCGAAATGGATCCCACCCGCGCCCACACCGCGCTGGACATCGCCGTTTCCCACTCGTGGTGGGACATCGCCGAGGACCTCGGACGAGACCTGCGCGTCATCTACAACGCCACCTGGGACCTTCCGGCCCTGACCAGGACGGTGGAGGCGCTGGTCACCGTTCACCTCGCCACCACGAGTCCGGGTCGCGCCGTGCGCTCGATCCGTGACCTCGTCGAGGTACTCGCATCGGCGGACTCCTGCCGCGGCGACGCGTTGTCGTGGGCCCAGCGCGGGGAGCGAATCGCCGCAGAGCACGGCCTGCGCGAGGAACACGTCGACGCCTGCTTGCTCGTCGGGGACGTGGCTGCCCGTCTGAAGGAGTACCGCGTCGCCTACAATGCCATGATCAGGACAAACGAACTGCTCGAAGCGCACGGGCGTGCCGACGAGTCCGGCACCGTGCTCGTCAACCTGGCAAAGCTCGCTCAACACGCACCAGAAGTGGTCGACGGCCCCCGGAACGCCTCCTGGTGGGCAGACCGTGCCATCGCGCTCGCCGACCGGGTCGGCGATGCGGACTCCCGGGCATGGGCCCATTTCGAACGGGCCAGGATCGGGTCGTACACGGGTGAGCGGGTGCTGGCGCTGCGCCACTACAAGATCGCGGCGATGTGTTGGGTGAGTTGCGGCGTGAACAACAACGCCGCGGTGGTGGCGCAGAACACCGCCGACCTGCATGGCGACGACCCGCACGGAGCGCACGCTGCCTGGGCCGAGGCCGTACGTCTCTGGCGACTCTGCCCAGACGAGAAGGCACGGCTCGCCCACGCCCTGGTCATGCTGTCCAGCCTCCAGCGCCAGCTCGGCATGAATGAGGACCTGGCACGGTCTCTGGCCGACGCACACGAGACCTGCCCGTCCGACCACGCGCGGCTTCACCACGAGATCGCGGTTCGTCTGGCCGCATCGCGTTGCCTGTCCGGCGCGGAGTATGGCGTGGCGACAGGGCCCAATCCGCAGCCGGCCGGCCTCGTCAGCGACGCGCTCCGGGTGCTCGCGGCATCTGCGCGGGACAAGAACGACGACGCACTCCTCGACCAGCTCCTGCGCGCCGCCACCATCAATGGAGTGGCGGGATACCAGTTCTGGATCTTCGACGAGTTGAGGGAACCGGCGGGTCCACGACCAACGATCGGGCCGTCGCGACCATGATCGAGCAGGCCCGTCGACCGGCTAGAGTTCGGTGATGATCAGCCACCTCGTGCCAGTTCGGATCGGTGACGTCGAAGTTCAGATCGAAACCGTACGAGAGCCAGGAACGGAGCCGACCTCCAGGCTGTCCGACGCCGGCGACCGGGTCCACGCCGCGTTCGGCAGCGCTCACGAGGTCATTCAGGGCATGGCCGCCAAGATGGTCAGCGCGATCGATCAGCTCGCCACATCACCAGCCGCTCGTCCCGCCAACCTCGAGATCGAGTTCGGTCTCGCGTTCTCCGCCAAGGGGAACATCATCGTCGCGAGCGGTGAGGCCAATGCCTCGCTGAAGGTGAAACTGGTCTACGACGTCGTCCCGCCGAAATAGCGAGACACCATCAGCGGGAGGGGAGGGTGAGTCGCCGATGGTTGGACGCAGCGCCACGTCACCGCGCATCAAGGTCACCTGTCTCGACGGCGAGCAATGCTCGCTTTATATCGAGCCGTGGGGGTCGGAGTTCACACTGGCTCGCGGCGACGTCCTCTTCGTCGAGTCCGAGGCGTTTCTCACCGGCGATGTGGAGGTCAGCCACGTTGCGGGAGGGATCGCCATTGCCTTCACCGCCGATGTTCCGATCGTGATCACTGACCTCGACGGACGCAGGCTCGATGTATTACCGAGCCATCTTGGCGTCCCAGCCCACGGTGTACACCGTGAGCCTACCAACCCCGGATGATCCTGGAGCCGCATCTGTTTGATGCCACCTCAGGGTGTGCATGACAGGAGATCTGAATGATCACTATGCAGGTGCGAGGCGAAACCGGTGACATCGTGGCGCGAGGGTCATTCGGACTGGATTGGATGGCAGCGTTGCGGCATGTCGATGCTGACCGGTTTCCGTTTCTGGGGAGCCTGCTGCCCTACGCGGACTCCATGTTCAATTCGCGACAGACGGTGAGGCTTCGGCAGGAGATTGCCGACGAGTCAGTGCGAGAGCTTCTTGGGTCTGAGGCGGCTTCGGAGATCGAAAGGCTCTGTCAGCAAGTGGAGAGCGGCCAACATCTCTATCTGTGGTTCCTGGGAGACTAGGAGCGTCGGCGAGGGGTCCCGGTCAGGTGGTGGTGGACTTGCCGGATGACAGACCCGCAGGAGCACCCGACCGGGCCGGGCGAGCCCGCATCCGCGTGGCCGGCGCCCAGCTCGACGCCGGACGGCGGACCGGCTGGTGGCAGGGTGCGAGGTCTGGTTCGGCGCCGCAGGACGTCGTCCTGGCGGCGGTGGTGATTCTGCTGGTCGCCGTCGCCGTCGCCGTCGCCGTCGCCGTCGCCGTCGCCGTCGCCGTCGCCGTCGCCGTCGCCGTCGCCGTCGACGGCGTCGCGCGACCCTGAGCGTGTGGCTGGTCAGCTGAGCCGGCCGCCTGGGCGCATGAGGCCATGGCGTTGGTGTGTGGAGCCGGGTGACGGGCGGCTGGTTTTCAGCGGCAGCGTGCCTCGCTCCACAATCGTCGCGCTTCTTGCGGCGCATGTGGACTGTCCTGGTCCAGGCGGCGCCGGTGCACCCGTCCTCGGTAGGCGACCGGAACGTGAGCGCCAGGTCGGCGCGTTCGCGGGAGCACCTGTCGCGTTGGTCCGGCCGATGGGCTCGGGGGACGGTCTGAGCTGGGGTCATTGTGCTTGTGCCCAATGCCTGGTTACGAGGACGTGTCCGAGGTGGACGGATCCTTGACCAAATGAAGAACTCCTGCTGTAGTGAACCCACGCCGGACGGTGGACGGGAGGGTCGGACATGGACGTCAGCCACGTCGACCAGCCGGCGGAGCGTTCGGTGGTCGCCGATGTGGCCACGGTCGGCGCGACGGTCAGGATGCTGCGCAGGCAGCGGAACCTGACCTTGGAGGCGCTGGCCAGTCGAGCTGGGATCAGTGTTGGCCTCATCAGCCAACTCGAACGAGGGAACGGAAATCCCGCGTTCAGCACGCTGAGTCAGCTAGCCCACGCCCTTGACGTCTACATTGGTCGGCTGTTTCACGTCGCCGACAACGGTTCTCCCGTCGTGCGTGCCGGTGAGCGCCGGTCGCTCGACGTCGGCAGGCCGGCGCGGCTGGACGCCGTACACGAACTGTTGACTCCCGGTCGCAGTGGAGTGCTGGAGGCGCTGTGGATCACGGCGCCGCCGGGGTACGACTCCAGCGACAGCCCGATGTCGCACCCGGGCGAGGAGTTCGGAGTGGTCATTTCCGGTACGCACCAGGTGTTTCTCGACGGCACCTGCTATGTGTTGGAACCGGGCGACTCCATCACCTTCGAGGGTTCGGTCCCGCACTGGTACCGCAACGCCGGTGACGTGGCAGTGACCGCGGTGTGGGTGGTAACACCACCGAACCGCGCCACAGCTCCCTGACAGTACATCCAGGACTGAGAGAAACCGAACCGCGGCACCCGCGTGGATGTCCGGGGTCGCCATCGTGCGCTCCGGCGCTTCCCCCTTTCCAGGTAGGTGAGGTATGTCTTTCGTGCTCTCCGAAGACGGCTCGCAGGTCACCGAACCACGACACCAGGTACCGGTGGTCGACCGGTCGGACGTGCTGGTGGTCGGCGGTGGCCCCGCCGGTGTCGGCGCCGCCGTCTCCGCGGCTCGCAACGGCGCGCGGGTCACCCTCGTCGAGCGCTACGCCCACCTCGGCGGGCTGGCCTCCGGCGGGATGGTGCTGGTGCTGGACGACATGTCCAACGGGCCGGAGATCGCGGTGCGCGGGATCGTCGAGGAGTACGTGGACCGGATGGCCGCGTGGGGGCTGGCGGTGTACCCGCCGGAACAGGACCGTACCCGCGGCGAGGAGGTGTGGCGGCGCTGGGGGCGGTGGGGGTTGTTCGACTTCCACAGCCACGGCAACCCGAAGCCGATCACCTACGCGGTCGCGTTCGACCCGGACGCGTGGAAGCGGGCCTCCGACGACCTGGTGCGGGAGACCGGCGTCAACCTGCGCCTGCACAGCTGGTTCTCCGCGCCGCTGGTCGAGGACGGGCGGATGCGTGGCGTCGTCGTCGAGACCAAGGCCGGCCGCCAGGCGTTGCTGTCCGAGATCGTCATCGACACGACCGGCGACATCGACGTCGCGGCCAGGGCGGGCGCCGACCACACCACCTCGGCCTACATCACCACGCTGGTCTTCCGCCTGGGACAGGTGGACGTGGACGCCGCGTCCACCTTCGAGCACGAGAACCCGCGTGCGGCCCGCGCGCTCAACCGCAAGGCCAAGCGGATCCTCGGCGGCGCCTGGGACCTGTGGTGGCTGCGTACCCCGCTGCCGGGCGTCGTGTGGTGCAACTGTCCACACATGACCGGGTACGACGGGACCTCGGTCGAGGACCTGACCCGCGCGGAGTTCGAGGCGCGGGACCGGATCGACGCACTGCTGCGGTTCGCCCGTGCCGAACTGCCGGGGTTCGCCGACTGCGTGCTGGTCGACGTCGCCCCGCAGATGGGCGTGCGCCAGACCCGGCTGCTGCGCGGCGAGTACGTCGTCACCAAGGAGGACGTGGTGGACCGCCGGCACTTTCCGGACAGTGTCGCCCGCGGCCGGGACTACTACACCCCCTACCGGGCACTGGTGCCGGTCGGGGTGGACCAGCTGCTGGTCGCCGGGCGGCACTACTCGGCCACCCCGGACGCCCAGCGCATCTCCCGGGAGATCCCGCCGTGCATGGCGATGGGCGAGGCGGCGGGGGTCGCCGCCGCGCAGGCGCTGTCGGGTGGCGTCCTGGTGCGCGATGTCGACGTGCCTTCGGTGCAGAAACAGCTTCGTGCGCAGGGCGCCGATCCCGGTGACATCCCCGCTTCCAACGCCACCACCATCGACGGAGGTCAACAGGCATGAGTGAGTCCGGCCCGACGCCGCTCGCCGGTATCCGCGTCATCGACTTCTCCCAGGTGATGCTGGGCCCCTGCGCGACCCAACTGCTCGCCGACTACGGCGCCGACGTGATCAAGATCGAGCGCCCGGAGCACGGTGACCTTTCCCGGTCCACGCTGGAGGACCCGCTCGGCCTGGACAACCCGGTCTTCCTGAGCCTCAACCGCAACAAGCGCAGTGTGGCCGCGGACCTGCGGGATCCGGCGGTCCGGGAGGCGATCGACCGGCTGATCGACACCGCGGACGTGGTCACCAGCAACTTCCGGGCCGGCGTGATGGAACGGCTGGGACTGGGCTACGAACGGCTCAGCGCACGTAACCCGAAGCTGGTCTGGGCGTCGGCGTCGGGGTTCGGGTCGACCGGCCCGTTGGTCGGCAAGGGCGGTCAGGACGTGATCGCCCAGGCTTACACCGGGGTGATGATGCGCAAGCCGGACCCGGACCACCCGGTGGCGATCTACCCGACCACGTTGGCCGACTACAGCGCCGGCATGCACCTGGCGCAGGGCATCCTGCTGGCGCTGCTGGAACGTGACCGCACCGGCCGGGGCGGTGTCGTGGAGGTCTCCCTCTACGACTCGATGCTGTCCATGCAGATGCAGGAGGCGACCGTGCAGCTGATGCGGTCGATGGACCTGAACTGGGCGCAGATGCCGCTGACCGGATGCTTCGCCACCACCGACGGGACGATCGCGCTGGTCGGTGCCTTCAAGGAGAACCCGTTGCGGTCGATCTGCTCCGCGCTGGAACTGCCCGACCTGTCGGCCGAGCGGCGGTTCGCGACCCTCGTCGACCAGCGGGCCAACCGAACGGAGCTGCAGCGGATCCTGCGCCTGCGGTTCGCCGAGAACGGTACCGCGTACTGGTTGGCACGGCTGGAGGCCGAGGACCTGCTGTGCGCTCCGGTGCGCACCCTCGGTGAGGCGCTCGCCGACGACCAGACCGCGCACAACGACATGGTGCTGGAGTTCGAGCACCCCAAGGCGGGCCGGATGTCCACAGTGGCCTCACCGATCAGGATGAACGGGGTGCGACCCGGCGTGCGGCTGCCTCCGCCGGCCCTCGGTCAGGACACCGACGAGGTACTCGGATCGGTCGCGGAGGCGCTGTCGTGAGCGCCGGGATCATCCTTGAGGTGCGTGACGGTGTCGCCAGGGTGACCATCGACCGGCCGGCGGCACGCAACGCGCTCGACTCCGCGGCGGCCACCGAACTGGAGCGGGTGTGGACCGAGATCGAGGCCACGCCGGGGATCCGGGTGGTGGTGCTCACCGGGTCGGGTGACCGCGCGTTCTGCGCCGGGGCCGACCTGCGTGAGGACAACGGTCTGTCCGGTGTGGACTACTGGGCCGGTGCCTCCGGCAACGGGTTCGGTGGACTGTCCATGCGGGACACTCTCACGGTTCCGGTGGTCGCCAGGGTCAACGGTTTCTGCCTTGGCGGCGGCATGGAGCTGGCATTGGGGTGTGATCTCGTGGTCGCCGCGTCAACCGTCTTCTTCGGACTTCCGGAGCCGAGAGTCGGCCGGGTGCCGCTCGACGGCGGGGTCGCCGGGGTGCTCCAGCAGGTGCCCTACCGCCAGGCGATGGAGATCCTGTTGACCGGCAGAAGGGTCAGCGCCGCCGACGCGCTGCGGTTCGGACTGGTCAACGAGGTCGTCCCGGCCGAGGAACTCGACGAGGTGGTCGACCGCTGGGTGGCCGACATCCTCGCCTGCGCCCCGCTGTCGCTGCGCGCGGTGAAACGCATGGCACTGGCCGAACGGATCGGACAGGCACGCCGGATCCAGGGCACCCGAACGCCCGAACTGGTCGCCGCGCTGCGTTCGGCCGACGCACAGGAGGGTGTGCGTGCCTTCCGGGAGAAGCGCGCGCCGGTCTGGAGGGGACGATGACCGCCAACGCGCTCGACCCCGGCGTCTGGGGAGTGCTCGCCACGCCGTTCCAGGGGTCGGCCTTCGACCTGTGCGAGGCCTCGCTGGCGCGGGAGGTGGAGCACTTCACCGCCGCCGGGGTGACCGGCCTGGTCGCGCTCGGCGTGTTCGGCGAGGCGGCCACGTTGGACCAGGCCGAGCAGGCGGAGGTCGCCGAGATCGTCAGCGAGGAGACGTCCGTGCCGCTGGTCTTCGGGGTTCCCGGACTGGCGACGCGGGTGGTGATCGAGCAGGCGACCAAGGTCATCGAGGCCGGCTCCCGCCGACCGGTCGCCATCATGGTCCAGGTCAACACGCCGAACCCGGTGGCGCTCGGCAAGCATCTCGCCGCGGTGCACGAGGCGACCGGGACCCCGCTGGTGGTCCAGGACTACCCCGCGGTGTCCGGGGTGCGGATCGCCGCGGAGACGCTGGCGGCGGTGGTCCGCGACGCCGGTGACGCGGTGGCGGCGGTGAAGGCCGAGGAGCCACCGGTCCCACCCGCGGTGGCCACCCTGGTCGCGAACACCGGCGTGCCCGTGTTCGGCGGCCTCGGCGGGGTGTCCCTGCTCGACGAACTCGCCTGCGGGTCCGCCGGCGTGATGACCGGCTTCTCCTACCCGGAGGCGCTGGTGGCGACCGTGAACGCCTACCGCGACGGCGGCACCCCGGCCGCGCGGGCGGTGTTCGCCCGGTGGTTGCCGCTGGTGAACTTCGAGGCACAGCGCGGGATCGCGCTGGCCGTGCGCAAGGAGTGCCTGCGCACCAGGGGCCTGTTCATCGAGTCGGCGGTCCGCCCGCCCGCCCCCGGCTTCCCCGGCGCGCTGCACGACCTGCTCGTCGCGCATCTCGCCCACGCCGACACCCTGCTGGAGGACTGAGAGATGGACCTGGGAATCAGGGGCAGGGCCGCGCTCGTCTGCGCCTCCACCTCGGGCCTCGGGCACGCCTGCGCGCGGGCGTTGGCCGCCGAGGGCGTGCGGGTCGTGGTGTCCGGCCGGCGGGCCGACCTGGCGGAACGGCTCGCCGGGGAACTGCCCGGGGCGCACGCCGTGCCGGTCGACCTCTCCCGCCCCGGCGCCGCCGCCGAACTGGTGACCGGGGCACAGGAAGCGGTCGGGGACATCGACGTCGTGGTGCTCAACAGCGGTGGCCCGCCACCGATGCCCGCCGCCGGGCTGGACCGGGCCGCGGTCGGGGCGGCGCTGGACCACCTGCTGCTCACCCAGCTGGACATCGTCTCGCTGCTGCTGCCCGGTATGCGCGAGCGTGGCTGGGGGCGGATCGTCGCGGTCGGCTCGGCGGGGGTGGTCGAGCCGATCCCCGGGCTGGCGTTGTCCAACCTGGCCCGCGCCGGTCTCGCCGGCTACCTCAAGACCCTCGCGGGGGAGGTGGCCTCGGCCGGGGTGACGGTGAACATGGTGCTCCCCGGCCGGATCGCGACCGGGCGAACCGTGTCGCTCGACGAGTCGGCCGCCGCGTCCGCCGGGATCGACGTGGACCAGGTGCGCGCCCGTTCGGTGGCGAACATCCCCGCCGGACGGTACGGCGACCCGCACGAGTACGCCGCCGTCGTCGCCTTCCTGTGCGGCGAGCCGGCCGCGTACGTGACCGGCACCCGGCTGCGGGTCGACGGCGGCATGACGAGAAGCCACTGACACACCCCCACCAGCCGCACCGACCACTGTGGAACGAGGCGACATGAACGACAGCAACCGATCGGGGCGGGACCTGCGCCCACTCATGCGGCCGTCGTCCGTCGCGGTCGTCGGCGCCTCGCCCAGGGGCAACCGTGGCTCGCGCGTGCTGCGCAACCTGGCGCGGTTCGGGTACCAGGGCACGGTGTTCGCGGTGCACCCCCGAGCGGACGAGGTGGAGGGCGTCGCCTGCCACCCGGATCTCGCCTCGCTGCCGGACGTGCCGGAACTGGTCGCCGTCGCGCTCAACGAGCACGCCTCGGTCGACGTGCTGGAGCAGGCGGGGGAGCTGGGGGTGCGGGCGGCGGTGCTGATCGCGGCCGGGTTCGAACCCGGCGCGGAGACCACCGCGAGAGCCAGAGCCGTGGTCGACCGCCACGACATGGTCGTGTGCGGGCCGAACTGCTACGGCGTGTACGACCGGTCCACCGGTGCGGCGGTGTACTCGGGTGGTCTGCTCGCGCCGTTACCGGCGGGACCGGTCGGCCTGATCCTGCAGTCCGGCGCGATGAGCCACAGCGTGATCGAGCCGGCGCAGGGCCGGGTGCTCGGGATCGAGTCGATCGTCACCACCGGCAGCGAGCTGACCGTCGGGGTCGCCGACCAGCTCGCCTGGATGGTGGACAACCCCCGGGTCGGGGTCGTCGGAATCTACCTCGAGGGGCTGCGTGACCCGCGTGGCTTCGGGATCGCCGCGCTGCGGGCCGCCGAGCTCGACAAGCCGGTCGTGGTGCTGTCGACGGGCCGCAGTCCCCGTGGGCGGGCCGCTGCCCGTGCCCACACCGGTGCCGTCATCGGCGACCAGAGCGCCCTCGCCGGCTATCTCGACTCGCTCGGCGTCGTCCAGGTGTCTGATGTGGACGAGTTCCGGGAGACGTTGATGCTGCTCGGATCTGGGCGCCGCGCGACCGGGAGCGCAGTGGCGGCGGTGTCCATCTCCGGCGGCGCGTCAAGCCTGTTCGCCGACGTGGCCGAGGAGGTCGGGCTCGCCCTGCCGCCGCTGTCCGAGCCGGGCGCGGCCGCGCTGACCGAGCGGCTGCCGTTGATCACCGCGCCGGGGAACCCGCTCGACATGACCGGGATGGCCGCCGACGACGTCGACCTGTTCGTCGACCTGGCGGCGACCGTGGCCGCTGAGCCGGGACTCGGTGGTCTGGTGCTGCTGCTCAACCACGCCGCCAGGGTCGAGGGCGTGCGGTTGTACCGGGCGCAGGCCGGCGCGCTCATCGACATCGCCGCGTCGGCCAGCGTGCCGGCGGTGGCGGTCGCGGTCGCCGGCGGTCCGGCCGACCCCGAGCTGGCGGAGATCCTGGCCGCAGCGGGCATCCCGCTGCTGCTGGGCCTGCGCCCGGCGGCGGTGGCGTTGCGCGCGTGGACCGGTGTCCGCCGACGCCCGACCACGTGGGCTCCGCCGCCCGCGCGTGCCGGTGGGCCGGGGGTGCCCGGTGACCTCGCGGGGGCCGCGGCGCTGCGAACACTCGCCGAGGCCGGGGTGCCGACCGTAGAGGAGCGGGTGGTCGGTGACCCGGCGGAGTTGGCGGCGCTGGTGCGCGACTGGGGTTCGGTGGTGATCAAGGCGGACCACCCCCGGATGCTGCACAAGTCCGACCTCGGTGCGGTGGCGGTGGACGTCACCGACCCCGAGGCGGCGGTCGGGCAGGCGCGTCGGATCGCCGCGCTGTTGCCGCCGGGGGACCCGGCCGGCCGGGTGATCGCGCAGCGGTTCGTGTCGAGAGCGACCGCGGAGGTGCTGGTCGGCGTGGTGCGCGACCCGCAGGTCGGGCTCACGCTGACGGTGGCGCCCGGCGGCACGCTGGCCGAGCTGTTCGGACCGGCGCGCTCACACCCACTGCCGGTCGGGCGGGCGGCGGTGGAGCGGCTGCTGGATGCCGAGCCGCTGGCCAGTCTGCTCGCCGGCTACCGGGGCGCGCCGCCGGGGGATCGCGTCGCGCTGGTGGACGCCGTGCTGGCGTTCGCCGGTCTGCTCACCCGCGACGGCGCGGGCGTCGCGGCGGCCGAGGTGAATCCGCTGCTGGTGCTGGCAGCCGGTGAGGGAGTGGTCGCCGTGGACGCGCGCCTGATCGCCGACACCGACTCGACCGAGGGGCACGGGGATCGCCACCTGTCGATCAGGGCTGAGAACCAATGAGGTGGACATCGTGAACATCAACCGCAGAACTCTTGACCGGCGTGGCTTTCTCGCTCTGACCGGCACCGCGGCCGCTGGTGCGCTGCTGGTCAGCGCGTGCGGTTCGGACGACGGACCGGGCGGTGGCGACGACGGACTGTCGATGCAGCTGAACTGGATCGGCGACTACGGCGTGCTCGGCGAGTGCGTCGCGCTGGAGAAGGGCTACTACTCGGAACTGGGCCTGAACCTGCGCATGCAGCCGGGCGGCCCGAACATCGACCCGGTGAGCGTGCTGGGCGCGGGCGGGGCCGAGTCCGGCCAGGCGTCCAGCCCGGCCGCGATGCTGGCGCGCTCGCGCGGCGTGCCCATCAGGTCGTTCGCCGCGGTGTCCCAACGGCACCCGTACGCGTACTTCTCGTTACCGCGCAGGCCGATCCTCGAACCGAAGGACATGATCGGCGCGACCATCGGCGTGCCGGCGACCGGTGTGGTCATGCTGGAGGCACTGCTCGCCGCCAACGACATCGACTCCGGCGAGGTCAAGACCGAGACCGTCGGCTCGGACTGGGCGGTGCTGGCCTCAGGGCGGGTCGACGCGATGACCGGCTACCTGACCAGTGTCCAGGGCAGGGACGTGCTCGGCGACACCGTGCACTCGCTGTCCCTTGAGGACGGCGGGGTGAATCTCTACGCCTACCTCTACCTGTGTACCGACGAGGTGCTCGAAAGCCGGTCGGAGGCCCTCGAGGCGCTGGTCGTCGGCAGCTCGAAGGGATGGGACTTCGCCAGGGAGAACCCGGAGGAGGCGGTGGCCCTGCTCAAGAAGCGCTTCCCGAACATCGACGACGCCGCGCAGCTGGAGTCGGCCAACCGGATCAGCGAGTACATCTGGACCGACGACACCGTCGAGCACGGTTTCGGCTACCAGAGCGAACGGACCTGGCAGGCCCAGATCGACATGTGGGACGAGCTCGGCCAGTTCCAGGCCGAGCCACCGAAGGCGACCGACGTGGCGACCGACGCCATCCTCGACGCCACCTCGGCCGAAAGGGTGAAGGCATGACCGTCGCCGCGTCAACCCGTGCCGATCCGGACCAGGCCGACATCGTCCTCGACGACCTCGAACTCACCTTCGAGACCGACCGGGGGCGGCTGACCGCGCTCCAGGGGGTCACGACGTCCGTCGCCAGCCGGGGATTCGTGACCATCATCGGGCCGTCCGGCTGCGGGAAGTCGACGCTGCTGCGGGTCATCGCCGACCTGCTCGAACCGACAGCCGGCTCGGTGAGCGTGCTCGGCGTCGACCCGGAGGAGGTCCGGCGCGCCAGGCAGATCGGGTTCGTCTTCCAGGACGCCGCCCTGCTCGACTGGCGAACCGCGCTGGACAACGTGAAACTGCCGCTGGAGGTGGGCGGCGGGGTGCCGGCGGGCACCGAACCGGCCGACCCGGTCGCGATGCTGGAGCTGGTCGGCCTCGGCGGCCGGGCACAGGCGTACCCGCACGAGCTGTCCGGTGGCATGCGCCAGCGGGTCTCGATCGCGCGGGCGCTGGTGTGCAACCCGCGCATCCTGCTGATGGACGAGCCGTTCGGCGCACTGGACGAGATCACCAGGGACAAGCTCAACACCGAACTGCTGCGGGTCTGGCAGGACACGGGGACCACCATCGTCTTCGTCACCCACAGCATCCCGGAAGCGGTCTACCTGTCCCAGAAGGTGATCGTGATGAGTGCCAACCCGGGGCGGGTGCGGGAGGTCGTCGACATCGACCTGCCCTTCCCCCGGCCGGCGGACATCCGTGAGTCCCAGCGGTTCGCCACGATCGCCGCGCACCTGCGCGGCCTGCTGGAGGGGTGAGGACCGTGGTCACCACTGAGGTCAAGGCCCGGGAGGGCAGGCGGACCCGTCGCGGCGGGAACGCGCGCGGGGCGCCGTCGCGGTGGATCGCCCCGGTGGTCACGATCGTGGTCGTCATCGCGTTGTGGCAGCTGGTCGTCGTGGCGTTCGGCATTCCGAACTACGTCATCGCGTCCCCGGTGGACGTCGGCCGTGAGCTGGTCGCGTCGTGGGACATGTTGATGGCCAACCTGTGGCCGACCGCGCTGGAGACCGTGCTCGGTTTCCTGCTCGGCAACGTGGTGGCGATCCTCATCGCCGTCGTGTTCGTGCACTGGAAGACCGCGGAACGCAGCCTGTTCCCGTTGGTGATCTTCGTGCGGACGGTGCCGATCGTCGCGGTCGCGCCGATCCTGGTGGTGATCTTCGGCACCGGCTACCTGCCCAAGATCCTCGTCGCCGCGTTGATCTCGTTCTTCCCGACCCTGGTGAACATGGTGCGTGGGCTGGAGGCGGTGCAGCGCCAGACCATGGAGCTGCTGCGGGTGCTGTCGGCGACCCGGCGGGAGACCTTCTTCAAGGTCCGCCTGTACACCTCGCTGCCCTACCTGTTCTCTTCGTTGAAGATCTCCGCGACCTCCTCGGTGATCGGCGCGGTGGTCGGCGAGTGGGTCGGCGCGCAGGAGGGGCTCGGCTACCTGATCATCCAGTCCACCTTCAACTTCAACGTTCCACTGCTGTACGCGACGATGGTCGTGACATCGGTGTTCGCCACCCTGTTCTTCCTGCTGATCGGTTTCGTCGAGTCCCGTGTGGTCACCTGGGCGCCGAAGACCGAGTTCTGAGCACGACAATCCATCGAGAGGACCACTGTGGAGTTCGCGGACCTGTTGTACGACAAGAAAGGCCCGGTCGCGGTCATCACGTTGAACCGGCCGGAGGCGATGAACTCGCTCACCCCGGAGCTGGAGAACGAGCTGCACCAGGCCCTCGACCTGGCCGATGGTGATCCCGAGGTCCGGTGCGCGGTGCTCACCGGCGCCGGCGCGGCGTTCTGCGCCGGCTACGACATGGGACCGGAGGGTCCTGACGGCCGGCCGATGGACCCGACCGGCAAGTCGGTCGGCGAGTACATCGACTTCTGGTACCGCAGTGACGCGCGGGCCGTGGAGAAGCTCAACCACCTGTGGCGACTGCACATCCCGGTGATCGCCGCGGTGAACGGCTGGGCGTTGGGCGGCGGGTTCTGGTACCAGCTCGCCGCGGACATCACCATCGCCGCCCGTGGCGCGGTGTTCGGCCAACCGGAGGTCCGGCACATCTCGAACTCGACGTTCCTGATGGCCGCGCTCGTCGGCTGGAAGGCCACCAACCGCTACTCACTGACCGGTGACCACCTCGACGCCGAGGAGGCGTTGCGGATCGGTCTGGTCAACGAGGTCGTCGACGACGACGCGTTGCTGGACCGCGCGCTCGAACTCGCCAACCGCATCGCGATGGTGCCCGAGGCGGCGGTCAGGGTGAACAAGGCGATCACCATGATGGGTCTGCAGGCGGCCGGGGTGAACGCCGGCATGCTGCTCAACGGGGCGCTGTCGTCCATCGTGCACTCCTCGCACGGCCCCGACCGCGAGGAGCTGTTCGACGCGCAGCGCCGCGACGGTCTGCGCGGCTACCTCAAGACCCGTGACGACAAGTTCCGTCCGGAGCCGTTCGGGCCGAGGTCGGCCAAGCCGAAGGAGTGAGACACATGACGGCGGACCAGTACCTGGCGCGGGGCGAGAGCGGCGAGACCACCGTCGTCCCGGTCATCGACATCGGCCCGTACCTGCGCGGTGAGGACGGCGCCGGCACGGTGGTCGAACAGATCCGGCACGCCTGTGCCGAGGTCGGCTTCTTCGTGCTGTCCGGCCACGACGTCACGCCGGATCTGCTCGGGCGGATGCGGGCGGTCTCCGCGGCGTTCTTCGACCTTCCGGACGAGGAGAAGCGGCGGCACACCAGCGTTCCCGGCGAGACCATGGGCTACGTGCCGATGGGCAGGGAGAACCTCGCGGCCACGCTGGACCTGGACCGCCCGGCCGACCTCAAGGAGATCTTCGACATCCGCCGTCCTGACCTGCCCGACGACCCGTACTACGGCTCGCGGATGGGTCGCCGGCTGTTCCGGCCGTTCGAGTGGCCGGCGCGTCCGGACGGGTTCGCGCGGACGTGGACCGAGTACTACCGCGCGGTGGAGTCGTTGGCGGCCAGGGTGATGGAGGTGTTCGCGCTGGCGCTCGACCTGCCGGCGGACTACTTCACGGACAAGACCGACCGCAGCGTCGACTACCTCCGCGTGATCAACTATCCGGCGCAGGACACGCCACCGGCGCCGGGACAGCTGCGGGCCGGCGAGCACACCGACTACGGCACGCTGACCCTGGTCGCCACCGAGGACGTGCCAGGTGGGTTGCAGGTGCGGACGAGGTCGGGGGAGTGGGCCGACGTTCCGCACGTTCCGGACAGCTTCGTGGTGAACATCGGGGACATGATGGCGCAGTGGACCAACGACGCCTGGGTGTCCACGTTGCACCGGGTGGCGAACCCGGACACCGGCGCGGCCTCGGCCAGGCGACAGTCGGTCGTGTTCTTCCAGAACCCCAACTACGACACCGTCATCGCCCCGATCGAGACCTGTGTGACGCCGGCGGCCCCGGCGCGCTACGAACCCGTTCCGGCCGGGGAGTGGTTGCTCAACAAGGTCACCAAGCAGCGAGCCTAGGGAGTGTGTTCTGATGGTCAGCGGATTCGATGTCAGGGCCGTGTTCGGCACCGACCGGCCGGTCCTCGGCGGGATGCTGATGCCCCCGTTGCTCGGCGCCCCCCGGTACGGCGGCTCGATGACGGCGGTGGTCGACCGGGTGCTCGCCGACGCGGAGATCATGGTCGGCGCCGGGGTGCGCGCGCTCACCCTGGAGAACGTCGGCGACAACCCGTTCGTCCGGGACGTGGCGCCGGCCGAGACGGTCGCCGCGTTCACCGTCGTCGCTCACGAGGTCCGCAAGGCGCACTCGCTTCCGTTGGGCATCAACGTGATGCGCAACTCGTGGCAGGCCGCGATCGGCATCGCGGCCGCGGTCGGCGCCGACTACGTGCGGATCAACGTCCTCGGCGACGTACTGGCCACCGACCAGGGCATCATCGAGGGCTGCGCGGCGGACCTGGTGCGACTGCGCTCGGCGCTGGGCGCCGGGCACATCAAGATCTTCGGTGACGTGGACTGCAAGCACGCCGGCCCGCTGACCCGGCGCCCGCTCGAGGTCATCGCCAGGGACACCGCCTACCGCCAGATGGCGGACGCCCTGCTGGTGACCGGAGTGGACTCGGACACCCCGCCCACCGAGGCGGACATCCGCACGGTCAAGGCCGCCGTGCCCACCGTTCCGGTGTTCATCGCCAGCGGGATGAGCCAGGAACACGTCCCGCTGGCCGGACTGTGCGACGGGACCACCATCGGAACCTACGCACGGGACTGGGACATCGACGGCCCGGTGCTGCCGGAGCTGGTGTCCTCGTTCGTCAAGGCCGTCGAGGCGCTGCCGTGACCGCGCCATCGCCTCGCCCCTCGCCGCGCCCCTCGGCCACCCGGTGGGGCGCCGCGGAGATCCACCGGTTCGACGAGATGCCGGCCGACGTCGCCAGCCGGACCTACCGCCGGTCGGCGATCCGCGGCGAGAACGCCATGGTGACCCTGAACCACTTCGAGCCGGGCAACCCGCCGTGGCCGACGCACGACCACCCGTTCGACCAGATCTCGTTCGTCCTGTCCGGACGGATGCTGGTCCAACTGGCCGACGAGACCTTCGAGGTGACCGCGCCGGCCGCGGTGTGGATCCCGGCGGACATGCCGCACTGCCTGAACATCACCGGAGACGAGCCGTGCCTCAACCTGGACGTCTTCGGCCTGCCGAGGGAGGACTTCCTCTACATGACCGAGTACCAGCGGAACACGTGGTCCACCGCGGATGGTGAGATCCGGTGAAGGCGGTGTTCGCGGCCGAGCCGAACGCCGAGGACCCGCTGTCCGGCCTGCGGTTCGGTGAGCGCCCGGACCCCGAGCCGGGCCCCGGCGAGGTCCGGGTCGCGGTCCGCGCGGCCAGCCTGAACATGCACGATGTCTTCACCCTGCGCGGGGTCGGCCTGCGGCCGGAGCGGTTCCCGATGATCCTGGGCTGTGACGGCGCGGGCGTGCTGGAGGACGGCACCGAGGTGGTCGTGCACGGCGTGGTGGCCACCCCCGGCTGGCGCGGCGACGAGACCCTCGACCCGCGTCGCACCCTGCTCAGCGAGCTGTGGCAGGGCACCATGGCCGAGTACGTGGTGCTGCCCGAGTACAACGTGGTGCCCAAGCCGCCGGAACTGTCCTTCGCCGACGCCGCCTGCCTGGGGACCGCCTGGCTGACCGCCTACCGGATGTTGTTCGTCAAGTCCGGTCTGCGGCCGGGGCAGACCGCGCTGGTGCAGGGCGCGTCCGGCGGGGTGTCGACCGCGCTGGTCGCCCTCGGCGCGGCGGCCGGCATCCGGATGTTCGCCACCGCCCGCACCGAGGAGAAGCAGGCCGTCGCGAAGTCACTCGGCGCGGAACGCACCTTCGAGTCCGGCGCGCGACTGCCCGAGCGGGTGGACGTGGTGTTCGACTCGGTCGGCCGGGCCACCTGGTCGCACTCGATGCGGTCACTGCGCCCCGGCGGCGCCGTCGTCACCTGCGGAGCGACCACCGGCGACCCGACGGCGGCCGAGATCCAACGGCTGTTCTTCACCCAGCTCCGGGTGATCGGCTCGACCATGGGCACCCGCGACGAACTGGAACACCTGATCGCGTTCCTGGTCGCCAGCGGCGTCCGGCCGACCGTCGGCGCCAGCCTGCCGCTGGCCGACGCGGCCACCGGCTTCGCCGCGATGGTCGCCGGCGAGACCGCCGGCAAGACCGTCCTGACCACGAACTAGCCCCGTTGGGAGGCTGTGATGACCACGGACGTGTTTCACCTGATCGGCGGGAAGGCCGTCGGGGTACCGGAGGTGGCCAGGGCGAACCCGGCCCGCCCCGGCGAGACCGTCTCGCTGTCCCCGGCCGGGACCGAGGCGGACGTGTCCAGCGCGGTCGAGGCCGCGCGCGGTGCCCAGCGTGACTGGGCCGCCAGGCCAGCGCCGCAACGGGGACGGGTCCTGCTGGACGCCGCCGACCTGCTCGCCGGCCGGCGCGAACAGGTGGCCAGGGACCTGACCAGGGAGGAGGGCAAGACCCTCGCCGAGGCGACCGGCGAGGTTTCCAGGACGGTGGACCTGTTGCGCTACCACGGTAGCGAGGGCTGGCGCCTGGGCGGCGACGTCTTGCCCGCCGCGCAGGCCGCGACGCACGTCTACACCGTCACGGTGCCGCTGGGCGTGGTCGGCGTCATCACCCCCTGGAACTTCCCGCTCGCCATCCCGGCCTGGAAGTGCGCGCCCGCGCTCGTCGCCGGCAACGCCGTCGTGCTCAAGCCGGCCGGGCTGGTCCCGCTGACCGCGCACCACCTGGCCGACGTCCTGGTCGAGGCGGGTCTGCCGCCGGGCGTGCTCAACATCGTCCACGGTTCGGGTTCGGTCGTCGGCGCGGCCCTCGTGAGCCACCCGGCGGTGGCCGCGGTGTCGTTCACCGGTTCGGTCGGGGTCGGCGCCGGCATCCGCGCCGCGGTCAACGCCCGCGGCGCGCGGGTACAGCTGGAGATGGGCGGCAAGAACGCCGTCGTCGTCCTCGACGACGCCGACCCGGCCTTCGCCGCCGGGATCGTCGCCGCCGGCGCGTTCGGCCTCACCGGCCAGGCGTGTACGGCCACCAGCCGGGTGATCGCGACCCCCGGGATCCACGACCGGCTGGTCGCCGAACTGGTCGAGGTGGCCGGCCGGTACCGGCCGGGCGACGGCCTCGACCAGGAGACCGGGATGGGCCCGGTGGTCGACGCCGCCCAACTGCGGACCGACGAGCGGTACCTGCGCACCGCCAGGGACCAGGGCGCCACGGTGGTGTGCGGCGGGGACGCGGACGGGCTGTTGTTCCCCCCGGCGGTGGTGACCGACGTCGCCCCTGACCACACCCTGGCCACCGAGGAGGTGTTCGGTCCGGTGCTGGCCGTGCTCCGGGCGGCCGACCTCGACCAGGCGATCGCGCTGGCGAACCGGTCGCGGTTCGGGCTGGCGGCGGGGATCGTCACCGCCGACCTCGGCGCGGCGTTCACCTTCGCCGAACGGGCGGAGGCCGGCGTGGTCAAGGTCAACCGGCCGACCACCGGGCTGGACCTGAACGTGCCCTTCGGCGGGGTGAAGGAGTCCTCCACCAACACCTACCGCGAGCAGGGCGCCACCGCGACCGACTTCTACACGTGGACGAAATCGGTCTACGTCGGCGTCGACCACCCCGGGAACGGCTGAGGAGCGCACATGCCCACCACCACCGTCGACCTGCGGCACGAGCGGGCCGTCCGCAAACACAAGCTCGCCGCCTCCTACCGGCTGTTCTCCCGGTTCGGCTTCGACGAGGGGGCCGCCGGCCACATCACGGTGCGCGACCCCGGCGACCCGCAGACCTACTGGGTCGCCCCGTTCGGCCGGCACTTCGGCACCATCGGGTCCGACGACCTGGTCCGGGTCGGCGAGGACGGCACCGTGGTCGAGGGCGACGGTCCGATCAACCGGGCCGGCTACTTCATCCACTCCGCCGTGCACACGGCCCGGCCGGACGTCGACGGCGCCGCCCACGCGCACACCACGCACGGCCGCACCTTCTCCGCGATGCGCCGCACGCTGCGCCCGCTCACCCAGGACTCGTGCGCCTTCTACCGGTCACACTCCCGGTTCGCCGAGTTCAGCGGAGTGGTGCGGGACCGGGTCTACGGCGACCGGATCGCCGCCGCGCTCGGCGACGGACGGGCGCTGATCCTGGCCAACCACGGCCACCTCACCGCCGCCGCCTCGCTGGACGCGGCGGTGTGGTGGTTCGTGTCGATGGAGCGCTGCTTCCAGTCCGAGCTGCTGGCGCTGGCGGCGGGGGAGGCCGACGAGATCGGTGCGTCCGACGCCGAGCTGACCGCCTCCCAGCACACCGTCGAGTACGCGGAGCTGTGCTTCTCGGTGCTCTACGAGCGGATTCTCCACGAGCAGCCGGACCTCGCGCTGTCCCGGCCGGACGCGTGAGGGTGTCGCGGCGTGCACGTGGTCGTCGGTGACGAGCGCATGGGGGCGATGCTGGCCGCCGCCGTGCCCGGCGTCTCGGTGACCGTCTGGGACTGGCGCTCCCGAACGGCCCCGGACGCCCTGGCGGCGGACCTGCTGGTCAGCGAGTTCTGCCCGACCCCACCCGCCGCCGGGCTCCTGGCGGGGATCGCTGGTCTGCGGGTGGTCCAGTTGCCGTCGTCCGGGTTCGCGGGGTGGCCCGCAGTGCTGCCCGAAGGAGTCACCCTGTGCACCGGCCGTGGTCTGCACGGACGGTCCACCGCCGAGGCCGCGCTCGGCGGGCTGCTCGCGGTGCTTCGCCGGCTGCCGGACGCGGTCCGGGCCCAGGACGCGGGGCACTGGGCGCCGGGCGAGACCGAGCAGTTGTCCGGGCGTCGGGTGGTCGTCGTCGGCGCGGGTGACGTCGGCACCGGGATCGCGACGGCCACCACCGCGCTCGGCTGCCCGACGGTGCTGGTCGGCCGCGACGAGCGGGACGGCGTCGCCGGCATCGACCAGCTGGGGCGGCTGCTGGCCGAGGCCGACGTGCTGGTGCTCGCCGTGCCGCTGACCGGGTCGACCCGGCGGCTGGTCGGCGCCGACGCGCTGGCCGCGCTGCCCGACGGCGCGGTGGTGGTCAACGTCGCGCGCGGCGAGGTCGTGGACACCGACGCCCTGCTGGCCGAGACCGCGACCGGCCGGCTGCGCGCCTACCTCGACGTGGTGGATCCGGAACCGCCGCCTCCCGACCACCCGGTCTGGTCCGCCACAGGGGTGCTGATCACCCCGCACACCGGCGGCTCCGCGTCGGGATGGCGTGACCGGTACACGGAGCTGGTGATCGACCAGGCGCGACGGCTGCTGGCCGGCAGCGCGCCGCGCAACGTCGTCCGGGGCGAACCGTGAGCACGGATCAGCGCGGCCGCTGGCAGGTGCTGGTGAAGGGCCTGTACCTCCAGGAGCACCGGCTGGCCGACGAGTACCTGGGACACACCGGCAACGGGGACCGCTACTACGACGGTCGGGTCGACGCGGAGGACCTGCGCACCGCGGCCCGGCAGGCGTTCCGCTACCTGATCGACACCCTGCTCGGCCGTCCGATGGAGGAGTCGGTGGCGTGGTTCCCCGGCGAGGTCGGTGCCCGTCGCGCCAGACAGGGCGTGCCGCTGGAGAACCTGGTCAGCGCGGTGCGCCAGGACTTCACCGTGGTCTGGTCGATGCTGCTGCGCTCGGCGGGCAAGGACGACCTGCCCGTGCTGGCCGCCCACGTCGACCGGTTGTGGTCGGCGGTGGACGAGCTGGTCACCCGCATCCACGTGTCCTACCTGGACGAACGAATGCGGATGTGGCGGGACGACGCCGACCGCCAACACCACCTGCTCGCCCAGGTGTTCGCGCCGGGCGGTCCGGACGAACAGGCGTGCGCGGCGATCGGCGGAGCACTGCGCGTCGACCCGGCGCTGCCGTTCTGGGTGGTGCTCGCCCCACCGGAGTTCCGGTTCGGCGCGGTGACCCGCCGGCTGACGGCGACCGGGGACACGTTCTTCGAACACGACTACCGGGGCTGCCGGGCGCTGCTGCTGCCCGCGACCCAGCGGTGGGAGCTGGAACGCGCGGTTGTCGAGGACCTGCTTGCCGGGACCGGGGTCGGGCTCGGGCCGAGAGCCGGTTCACTGGCCGCCGTTCACCGCAGCGCGGAGGTCGCCTACTGGTTGGTCCCGTTCTCCGACGCGGCCGCCGAGCGTCCGGTGACGGTCCGCGACGGGTGGCAGCGGTTGACCGTCGACCAGTTCACGGTGGCCGTGCGGGTGTTCGCCGACCACGTGCGGACCTGTCTGGCCGGGGTGGCCGACGCGGAACGGGGCACCCTGCTGGAGACCGTGGCCGAGTACGTCCAGTCGGGCAGTGTGCTGGACTCGGCGGCCCGGCTCTACTGCCACCGCAACACTGTTCTCAACCGGCTGCGCCGGTTCGAGGAGCTGACCGGTCTTGACCCGCGCCGCCCGCGTGACGGCGCGCTGACCGCACTGGTGCTGATGGCCGTTCCGCCCGCGAGCTGGTGACCGGTGGCGCCCACCGTCGCCGACGTGCTCGCCCTGCCGGTCGTCCTGGCCGGCCGGCCGGAACTGCTCAACCCCGGTGCGCCGTTGGGGCGGGCGGTGCGGTGGGTGCACGTGGTCGAGGCCGCCGACGCCGCCGGGCTGATCCGCGGCGGGGAACTGGTGCTCTGCGCCGGGCTGGCCTTCGCCGACGGGAGCGCGGCGACCCACCGCTACCTCGACCGGCTCGCCGAGGCCGGCGCGGCCGCGCTCGTCGCCGAGCTGATCGACGCCGCCGCGGTCGACCGCCTGGCGCGGGCCGCGACCCGGGTCGACTTCCCGGTGGTCGCGTTGCGCCGGGTGGTGCGCTTCGTGGAGATCACCGAGGTGGTGCATCGCGCGCTGGTGTCCGAGCGGTTCGACCGGGTCGAGTTCGCCGAGCGGGTGCACCGGCGGTTCACCACGCTCAACCTCGACCGCGCGGGGCCGGGTGACATCATCGCGCTGGCCGCCGAACTGGTGGGTGGGCCGGTGGTGTTGGAGGACCTCGCGCACCGGGTCCTGGCCTTCGCCGTCGCCGACGGACACGCCGGCGAGGTGCTCGCCGACTGGCCGGCGCGCTCGCGGCTGGCCGCCCTGGAGAAATCTCCGGACTGGCTGCGGGTCGCGGTGGACGCGGCGGGGCCGTGGGGGCGACTCGTGGCGCCGGTGCCGGCGGCGACAGCGACGGCGGCAGCGGCGGCGACGGCACTGACGGTGTTGGAGCGGGCCGGGCAGGCACTCGAACTGCACCACCTGATCGAGCGGGACCGGCACGAGGTCTCCCGGCAGTCGCGGAGCACCCTCGTCGACGACCTGCGTGCCGGCCGGATCACCGCCGAGACCGACGCCATGGCCCGCGCGTCCGCGCTGGGATTCCGGCCTGGCCGTAAGCAGCTCCCGGTCGTCGTCGCTGTCAGCGGCGACCCCGGACGCGGCACGGCCGACGTACTGACCAGGGCCGCGACGGCCCGAGGGCTGTCGCTGGTGGCCTCGTCGTCCAGGCCGGACCGGCTGGTGGCGCTGCTCGCCGTCGGCCAGGAGGGGGAGGAGCGGACACTGTACCGGCTGTGCGCCGGCCTGGCCGAGGAGTTGCCGGCGTCGCGTTGGGTGATCGGCGTCGGGCCGGCCGGCGCGGACCTGGTCACCGCCGCCGCCGGTCTTCCCGAGGCCGAGCACGTCGCCGAGGCCGCCGTGGGCGGTGGGGTCGCCGGGCGGCACCACCGGGCCAGGGACGTGCGGCTGCCCGGCCTGGCACTGCTGCTCGGTGCCGAACCGAGGGTGCACGCCTTCGCCGAGGCCCAGCTGCGTCCGCTGCTGGACCGGGAGGCACGCGGCGAGCGTCCGCTGTTGCCGCTGCTGCGCCGGTTCCTCCAACTCGGCGGTAACAAGGCCGAGCTGGCCCGCGAGCTGTCCCTGAGCCGGGCGACCCTCTACAAGCGACTGGCGACCGTCGAACGGCTCCTCGAAGCCGACCTCGACGACGGCGAGACCAGAGCGGCCCTGCACCTCGCGGTGCTCACCCACGACCTCGGCCCCGCCCGGCGCACCTAGGCTGTGGCGTCCAGCGCGCCGTCGGCCAGCCGCGCGAGCACCTCGGTCAGCACGTCGACACCGGTGCACAGGTCCTCGTCGGTGGTGTACTCCGCCTCGGCGTGGGAGATGCCCTCCACACTGGGGACGAACAACATCACCGTCGGCACGACGTCCTTGAGGTTGGTCGAGTCGTGCCCGGCGCGGGTGCGCACCCGCTGGTGGCCGATGCCGAGGTCGTCGGCGACGGCGGCGGCCAGTGCCACCCCCTCCGGGTGGTAGTGCTGGCCCTTCCACGTGTGGGAGAACCGCCGCTGTATCGAGACGTCGGCCTGGACCTCGATCTCGGCCAACCGCGTTCGCAGCACCTCGTCGGCTTCCGCGAGCAGGTCGTCGGACGGCGAACGCAGGTCGAGATGCAGGTGCACCTCGCGGGCGACCACCACCGGCGAGTTCGGGTGGACGGTGAGCTGCCCGCACGAGGTGTGCAGGTCCGTGCCGTACCGGTCGGCCAGCTCACGGAGCGCGACGACCACCAGCGCGGCACCGTAGAGGGCGTCCTGCCGGTCGGCCATCGCGGTGGCGCCGGTGTGGGCCTGGCTGCCGATCACGGACATCTCGTACTTGTTCGCGGCCCACGTCGAGTCGACCAGCCCGAGGGTGTTCCCCGCCTTGTCCAGCTCGCGTCCCTGCTCGATGTGGATCTCCGCGTAGGCGGCGACGTCCCGACCGGCGTCCAGGACGTGCCCGGTGCCCTGTCCGTCGATGGCCCGCAGCGCCGTGGCGACGGTGACACCGGCGACGTCGGTCGTCGCCAGCGCGGTGTCGAGCGGCATCGCCCCGGTGAAGACCGCGCTGCCCATCATCGACGGCTTGAACCGCGAACCCTCCTCGTTGAACCAGTCCACCACCGCGACGTTGTACCGAGGTGTCCGCCCGGTGCGCCGGTGGTGCCGGCGCAGCCGGTCGGCGGCGTGCGCGGCCGCCAGCACCCCGTAGGCGCCGTCGAACCGGCCGCCGCGCGGCTGGCTGTCCAGGTGGGAGCCGGCCAGCACGTAGGGCCGGCCGGGGGCGAGTTCGAGCAGCCCGAACAGGTTTCCCACCTGGTCCTGGCGGACGGCGAACCCCCGTTCGGTGAGCCAGGAGCCCAGCCACGCGCGGGTCTGCCCGTCGGCGTCGGTGGCGGCCTGCCGTTCCACCCCGCCGGCCGGCGTGGCGCCGATCGCGGACAGGGTCGTGAAGTCGGCCAGCAGTGCGGCGTCGGCGACGTCGTCACGCGGTACCCGGATGGTCATGGTTGGCTCCTCGTCACAGCATCGCCGGCGCCGCGGGACGCAGCGCGGGGACGACGGTGTCGCCGTAGGCGGTCAGGGTCTGGTCGATGCCGTCGTGCTGGAGGTAGACGGCGAACTGGTCCACCCCGAGCGCGCGCAGGTCCTTGAGCTTCGCGACGTGGTCGGCCGGCTCGCCCAGCACACAGAAACGCTCGACGATCTCGTCCGGCACGAACGCGGTGTGCGTGTTGCCGGCCTGGCCGTGCTGGTTGTAGTCGTAGCCCCGGCGCCCGGCGATGTAGTCGGTCAACGCCTTCGGTGTGCCGCCACCGGTGTCGCCGTAGCGGGCCACGATGTCCGCGACGTGGTTGCCGACCATCCCGCCGAACCAGCGGCACTGGTCGCGCTGGTGACCCCGGTCGCCACCGACGTAGGCTGGCGCCGCGACGACGATGGTGACCTCGGCCGGGTCGCGGCCGGCGTCGGCGGCGGCGTTGCGGACCCGTTCGATCGTCCACGCGGCGATGTCCGGGTCGGCCAGTTGCAGGATGAAGCCGTCGGCGTGCCGGCCGACCAGTTCCAGCGCCCGCGGCCCGTAGGCGGCGACGTGCACCCCGAGCCGCGACCGCGACGCCCACGGGATGCGCAGGGTGGCGCCGTTGACCTCGGCGGTGCGCCCGTTGGCCAGCTCACGGATGGTGGTGACGGCGGTACGCAGGTCGGCCAGGGTCGACGGGCGTCCGGACAGCACGCGGACGGCACTGTCGCCCCGGCCGATCCCGCACACGGTCCGGTTGCCGTACATGGAGTTCAGCGTGGCGAACACCGAGGCGGTGACCGTCGCGTCGCGGGTGAGCGGATTGGTCACCATCGGGCCGACGGTGACGGTTCGGGTGGCCTCCAGGATCCGCGAGTGGATGACGTAGGGCTCCTGCCACAGGATGTGCGAGTCGAACGTCCACACGTGGGTGAAGCCGCGGTTCTCCGCCCGTACGGCGGTCTCCACCACGCGGGAGGCCGGGGGGTTGGTCTGTAGAACGATGCCGAGGTCCATGGGATCCCTCCTGTGGCACCGACGGTAGGCGCGCGGCCGCGAACGGCTCAATGGCCAGGAGCACCGGGTTGGGCGAACCGACTGTGCCACCGCACACCCGACCCGCGTGGTGGTTCCTGTCGGCCGAGCCTTCGGGGCGAGCCGGTGTCGCACCGTGTCATCACGGGCGGCGGCGCAGCCCGTCCAGCACGAGGGTGATGACACCGTCGGCCTCGGCCCGCCAGTGGGGACGGTCATGGGCCGCGCCGATGCCGTGCAGCGCCATCATCACGGCGCCGGCGTCGACGTCGTCGCGGACGGTGCCTTCCTGTGAGGCTGCGGCCACCAGGTCGGTCACGGCCTGTTCCAGTGCCTGGCTGCCCTCGGCGAGGTCACCTGAGCGGTGGGCCATGAGGGTGGCCAGTGTGCGGGCCAGGCCGTGGTGGGCGGCGATGTGGTCGACCATGTCGCGCAGGAACGTCGCCAGAGCGTCCGCCGCGGGCAGTGTGGCCCGCAGGTGGCCGGCGCGCTCGCACAGCGCGGCGACTTCCCCGCGGTAGACCGCTTCGGCCAGTGCCTCGCGGGTGGGGAAGTGACGGTACAGCGTGCCGGTGCCCACCCCGGCCAGCCGGGCGAAGTCATCGAAGCGCACGTCGAAGAAGTCGCCGGTGTCGAAGACCTCACGGGCCTTGGCGATCAGGGCGTCGCGCTTGCGCTGGGCGTCGGCCCGCAGCGGCTTGTCGGCGGTCATGCGCTCTCTCGGATTGACAAATGGAGATGGTCTCCATATTTTGACAATTGGAGATGATCTCCAGATCGATGGTACCCCACGAGGTGTCGCGTGAAGATCCTGATGTTCGGCCGAGGCGTGATCGCCACCATCTACGGCTGGGCCCTGCGACGGGCCGGGCATGACGTCGAGTTCTACGTCCGGCCGGGCCGCGCCGCGACGTACGGGGACGCGGTGGATCTCAACCTGCTCGACACACGGCGCCGGGTGTGGGGGCAGCGCGTCGTCGAGACGTGGCCGGTGCGCTACCGCGAGGCGCTGGAACCCGGCCACGACTTCGACCTGATCGTGCTCAGCGTGCCGCACCACCGTCTTCCCGAGGCGACCACCTTCCTGTCCCCGCGTGTCGGCCAGGCCACGGTGTTGGTCTTCGGCAACATCTGGACCGAGCCGCGCGCCGCGGTCGGCGCACTCCCACTCGACCGGATCGCCTGGGGCTTTCCCCAGGCCGGTGGCGGTTTCGGCGCGGACGGCGTGCTCCGCGCGGCGTTGCTGCCGTCGGTCATCTTCGGCACCCTCGGCCAGCCCCCGACCGACCGGGAGCGGGCCGCGCGCCAGGCGTTTCGCGAGGCCGGGTTCCGGATCAAGGAGAGGCCCGACTTCCGCGGCTGGCTGTGGGTCCATTTCGCGTCGGATGCCGGCCTGCTCTCGCAGGGCCTGCGGCTGGGTTCGCTGTCCAAGCTGGTCGGGGCAACGAGCGACCTGCGCGAGGGGTTGCTGGCTGGCCGCGAGCTGCTGCCGCTCCTCACGGCGCGCGGCCTTGACCTGCGACGCCACCGGGGCGGTGTGCTGCTGTTCCGCGCGCCCACCTGGCTGACGGCCCCCGCGCTCGCCTGGCTGACCGCTCATGTCCCGCTTGCGCGCGTGAGTTTCGCGGCGCATTCCGACCCCGACGCCGAGGAGCCGCGCGAGGTCTGCCGGGACACCCTGACCGAAGCACGACGGTTGGGCATCTCCGTACCGCGACTGGAAGCGGCGCAACCGCACTTCGCCCGTGAGGGGACGGACCGGGTCTGAAGTCACCGATGTCGAACGACCGGCGGTTCAGCGCCGTCGGCCTCAGCCACCCCGCACCGCCACCGGCAGGCGGATGGTGCCGCTGACCGAGCGCTCGCTACGATGTTAGTGACTAACATCTTCTGATCGTGGTGGCGGGTCTCATGGCGGACTGGCGGGAGCGCAAGAAGGCGCTGACGAGGCAACGGTTGCAGGAGCAGGCGTTGCGGTTGTTCGTCGAGCATGGGTACGAGGCGACGACGGTGGCGCGGATCGCGGCGGCGGCCGGGGTGTCGCACATGACGTTCTTCCGGTACTTCCCGACCAAGGAAGACGTCGTGCTCAGTGATTCCTACGACCCCCTGCTGGTGGCGGCGATCCGCGCGCGGCCGGCGACCGAGGGCCCGGTGACCAGGATCCACGGTGCGGTGCGGGACGGCCTGGGCGTGATCTACGCGGCGGACCGGGACGCGTTGCTGGAGCGGGTGCGGCTCGCGCTGCGGACCCCCGCGTTGCGCGCGCGGTTGTGGGAGAACCAGTTCGCCACGCGGGACCTGTTGGCCGAGGCGGTGTCCGAGGGGGCGCCCACGTTCGGTACGCGGGTCCTGGCCTCGGTCTGCCTGGCGGCGTTGACCAGTGCGCTGGAGGAGTGGGTGGCCGACGACGGCGCGGCCGAACTGCCCGACCTCATCGACGACGCCTTCCGTGCCCTGGCCGACGGGCGGTCGACATGACGGTCATCGAGGTGTCGGAGTTGCGGATGCGGTACCGGGGGGCCGCCAGGTGTGCCGTGGACGGGATCTCGTTCACCGTGGCCGGTGGGGAGATCCTCGGGTTCCTCGGTCCGAACGGTGCCGGCAAGTCGACCACGCAGCGGATCCTCACGGGCCTGTTGTCCGGCCACCAGGGGCGGGCCGAGGTGCTGGGCCGATCCGTCGCCCGGTGGGGGCCGGAGTACTACGAGCACATCGGTGTCGGGTTCGAGTTGCCGGCGAGGTTCTCGCGCCTCACCGCGCGGGAGAACCTCGCCGCCTTCGCGGCCCTCTACTCCGGGCCGGTGGACGACCCCGACGAGTTGCTGGAGGCCGTCGACCTCGCCGACGCGGCCGACCGGGTGGTGGCCGAGTTCTCCAAGGGCATGCTGATGCGTCTGAACCTGGCCAGGGCGCTGGTGAACCGCCCCAAGGTGCTGTTTCTCGACGAACCGACCTCGGGGATGGACCCCGTGCACGCCGGCCTGGTTCGCGACCTGATCCGCCGGCAGCCCGAGTTGGGCCGCACGGTCTTGCTCACCACGCACGACATGGCCGCCGCCGAGTTGCTCTGCGACCGGGTGGCGTTCCTGGTCGACGGGCGTATCGCCGCCCTCGACACGCCGCGCGACCTGCGTCTGGCCCACGGCCGACCGGGTGTCGTGGTCGAGTACCGGGCGGGGAACGTGGTGCGGCGCAAGGAGTTCCCGTTGTCGGGTCTCGGTGACGACCCGGAGTTCGTCGCGCTGTCGCGTGACGGTCTGGTGGAGACCATCCACACCCGTGAGGCCACTCTGGACGACGTGTTCGTCGCGGTGACCGGCGGACGGCTGTGAACCGCGTCCGCGCGGCGATCGCTCTCGAGTGGACCGTGCAGTGGCGCTACCGGGTCCCCGCCGTCGCCGTCGCGGTCACCGCGGTGTGGACGGTGGCGCTGTCGGCGATGCCGGACCCGGTGGCCCGAGGGGCCGGGCCGTTGATCCTGACCATCGACACCGCGACCTTCGGGTCGTTCTTCGTCGCCGCGCTGGTCCTGTTCGAGCGTGGTGAGGGTGCGGCCGCGGCGCTGGCCGTCAGCCCACTGCGGTTCGGTGAGTACCTCGGAGCCAAGGTCGGCACCCTGACCGCGCTGTCGGCCGTCTCCGCCGTTCCGGTCGCCCTGGTGTCCGGGGTGGGTCCTGGCACGGCGCTGGTCGGGGTGGTCCCGCTGGCGGTGCTGTTCCTCGTGCTCAACCTTGCCCTGGTGACACGACACGACTCGCTCGTCGGGTTCCTCACCGTGGCGCCCGTGCTGTTGGTGCCGCTCATCGCCGCGCCGCTGGTCCACCTGTCCGGCGTGGTCGACCATCCGCTGCTGTTCCTCGTGCCGACGACCGGCGCCGCGAGTGTCCTTCGCGGCGGCACCGGGCCCGTCGCGTTCGCTGGTGCGATGGGCTACCTGCTGGTGGCCGTCGCCGTCGGCCTCTGGTTCGCCCGGCGGTCCCACCGGCGTTCGGGTGTCGGCGTGAACCGGGTGCGGGTGCCCCGCGAACACCGCCGGCGCTGGACCCGGCGGGGATGGCTCATCGCGTTGGTCGACATCGACCGTCGTCTCGCGGCGCGCAGCGCGCTGCTGACCGTGGTGCTCGCCGGGCCGGTCCTGCTGGCCGCCGCGCTGCGGCTGGGCTACCCACCCCTGGCCGGCTACGCGCACGAACGGTTCGGCGTCGACCTCGTGCCGTACCAACCGGTCCTGCTGGCGTCGCTGGTGGTGCTGCACGTGCCGTTGATCGTCGGCATGGTCGGCGCCCTGCTGGTCCTCGACGACGTCGACGACCACGTCGTGCTGGTGTTGCGGGTCAGCCCGGTCACGATGCCGCGCTATCTCGCCTACCGCGCGGTCGCGGTGGCCGTCGTCACGGCGGCCCTGCTGGCCGTGACCGTTCCGCTGAGCGGTCTGGCGCCGGACCTGTCGCGCACGATGCCCGGCCTGGCGCTGGCCGCCGCGCAGGCACCGCTGGTCACCCTCGCCACGGCCGCGTTCGCACGGAACAAGGTCGAGGGCCTCGCCTGGCTGAAGATTCTCGGACTGCTGCCCACGGTGATCGCGCCGGCCGTGTGGTGGTTGCCGGAGTTGGCGCAGTGGCCGTTGCGGATCCTGCCCTACTACTGGACCGTCGATCTCCTGTGGCGACCGGGCCCGCTGAGCCTGCTCGCCGGCCTGGCACTCACCGCGGTGGCCGTGGTCCTGCTGTCCCGGAGGACCCTGCGCCGGCTGAACGGCTAGATCTATGCGGTTTCTTTACGCGCCGTTTGGTGAACGTTCTGTACGCTGCGTGGGTATGACGTTGACGCAACGTGGCGTGTCCGTGGGCGACAGCTCGCGTGTCCGTGGCCGCTTGTCGTCGT
>NZ_MSIF01000015.1 GCF_001921215.1 Actinophytocola xinjiangensis | reverse complement strand
CCGGCCGGCCAGCACCGGCAGGCCCTGCGCGCCGCCCTCACCCGCCTCGACCTGCCGGCCCCGCCGCCTGCGGCCGCGCCGGCGCCGGGCGGTGACCTCGACCTGCGGGGGGTCGAGGTCGGTTGGCCCGGGGACGACCGGCCGGTTCTGCGTGACCTCACCCTGCACGTCCCGGCCGGCACGCACGTCGCCGTGACCGGGCCCTCGGGCGCCGGCAAGTCGACGCTGCTGGCGCTGCTGCTGGGTTTCCTGACCCCGGCCCGGGGCACCGCGAGCGTCCCGGCGCGGGTGGCGTGGTGCCCGCAGGACCCGATGCTGGTCGACTCGACCGTGCGGGAGAACCTGCTGCTGGCCGACCCGCTGGCCGGCGACGACCGCCTGGTCGACGCCCTGCGCCGGGCCGGCCTAGGGCACTGGGCCGGCCGGCTGGACACCCACCTGAGCGGCGGCGACCTGAGCGTGTCCGGCGGCGAGGCCCAGCGTCTGGCCCTGGCCCGCGCGCTGCTCGCCGACGCCGACGTGCTGCTGCTCGACGAGCCGACCGCGCACCTGGACGCCGCGACCGCCGCCGCGGTGCTCGACACGATCCGCGCGCAGCGCCGCACGGTCGTGCACGTGACCCACCGGGCCGAGGAGGCCGCGGTGGCCGACCTGGTCGTCGAGGTGGACGTGGCGGGGCACCTGCGTGCCGTGGCCGTGTGCGCCGCCTAGATTTGGGGGCGATGGAACCCGACCTCGCCGCCCGGGCGCTCGGCGCGGCCACCGAGATCGCCACGGCCGCGCTCTCCGGCGACGACCCGGAGGCGGTGCTGGCCCTGGTCGTGCGGCGCGCGGCCGATCTCGCCGAGGCCGACCTGGGGCTGGTGATGGCCAGGGGCGAGGACGGCACGCTGACCGTGGAGGCGGCGCACGGGGTGCCCGAGATCATGGCCACCGACCCGGTGGGGCTGGTGCTCTCGGCGCGGTCGTCGGCGGCGCGGGTGGCCCGCAGCGGGGTCGCGGTCACCGTCGACGACGTGTGGAGCGACCCGAGGACCGCGCCGTTCGTGCCGCGTGAGCTGCGCACCTACGGGCCGTTCGCGGCCGCCCCGTTCGGCACCGCGCAGCGGCGCCTCGGGGCGCTGACCGTCTACCGCCAGCGCGGCGGCCGGCCGTTCGACCGCACGGCGATCGACCTGCTCACGGCGTTCGCCGCGCAGGCCGGGCTGGTGCTGGTGCTGGCCGAGGGGGCGACGGCGCGGGCGCGGGTCGGGCTCTACCAGGAGCGCGCGCGGATCGCCCGCGACCTGCACGACGTGATCATCCAGCGGCTGTACGCGGCCGGGATGCAGCTGGACCTGCTGGCGCGGCGGCCGGCGCGCAAGCTGGCGCGGGCCGACGCCGCCCGACTGGCCGAGGCCGTCGACCAGCTCGACGCGTCCATCGACGACGTGCGGGCGGTGGTCCGGGCGTTGCGCAGCCCCGAGCCGGACGACACCGGTGCCGATCTCGCCGAGTCGGCGCGCGGGGAGGTCGCGGTGGCCGGTGAGCTGTTGGGGTTCGCGCCGTCGCTGGAGATCACCGGCGATCTGGGTGGTGTCCCGGCGGAGCTGGCCGACCACGCGAGGGCCGCCCTGCGCGAGGCACTGTCCAATGTGGTCAGACATTCCGGGGCGCACGACGTCTCCGTCCACATCGGACTCAAAGGTGACTGGCTGACGCTGACCGTGCGGGACGACGGCTGCGGCATCCCGCAGGGCGTGACCCGGCGCGGCCTACGCCACCTCGAGGAGCGCGCGACCCAGGCCGGTGGCCGCTGCTCGATCGTCTCCACCTCGCGCACCGGCACCACCGTGACCTGGACCGCCCCGCTGGGGTAGGGAGAACCCCACCACGAATCGCCCGGTCCGCACCAGTGATCGCCCGCGCCCGAAACGGGACGCTTGTCTGGCACACCACGACAAGGAGTCCCCGAATGAACCCCGTCGTCCAGCTCGCCGACGTCCGCCGAAGCTATGGCGGCAAACGCAATCGCGTCACCGCGCTCGACGGGGTGAGCGCCGGTTTCGCCCGCGCCACCTTCACCGCCGTCATGGGCCCCTCCGGTTCGGGCAAGAGCACCTTCCTGCACTGCGCGGCCGGACTCGACCGGCCGACCTCGGGCACCGTGACGCTGGAGGACCAGGACCTCGGTGCGCTCTCGGAGGTCGAGCTGACCAGGCTGCGCCGCGACCGCGTCGGGTTCGTCTTCCAGGCGTTCAACCTGATGCCCGCGCTGACCGTGCAGGACAACATCACGCTGCCGCTGCGCCTGGCCCGCCGCCGCGCCAACCCGAAGCTGGTGGCCCAGGTCATCGACCAGGTCGGCCTCGGCGAGCGCCGCAAGCACCTGCCGGCCCAGCTCTCCGGCGGCCAGCAGCAGCGGGTCGCGATCGCCCGCGCGCTGGTCACCCGCCCGGCGGTGCTGTTCGCCGACGAGCCGACCGGCGCGCTGGACACCCGCACCGCACGCGACGTCCTCGGCCTGCTGCGCCGCTCGGTCGGGGAGGCCGGGCAGACGGTCGTCATGGTCACCCACGACCCGGTCGCCGCCTCCTACGCCGACCGCGTGGTGTTCCTGGCCGACGGGCGGCTGGTCGGCGAACTCCTCGCCCCCACCGCCGAGGCCGTCGCCGAGCGGATGACCCACCTCGGCGCCTGGGCCGAGCGCACCGCCGCGGGAGCCCACTGATGTTCGGGATCGCACTGCGCACCCTGCGCCTGCGCAAGGGCGCCTTCGTCGCCACCTTCCTCGCCATGACCTTCGGCGCGGTGATCGTGATGGCCTGCGGCGGGCTGATGGAGACCGGGATCCGGGGCGAGGTCCCCGCCCAGCGCCTGGCCGGCGCGCCGATCGTGATCACCGCACCGCAGACCTTCGACCTGCCGAAGGAGAACCCCGACGACCCGGAGGAGGACACCGAGGCCGGCATGCTCGCCGAGCGGGTCCGCCTGGACACCGACCTTCTGTCCACTGTGGAGTCCGTGCCGGGGGTGACCGGCGTCGTCGGTGACGTGACCGTCCCCTCGGCGCTGCCCGGCGTCGGCCTGGTCGACGGGCACGGCTTCGCCAGCGCCGCGCTCGGGTCCCACACGCTCACCTCGGGGGAGGCGCCCGGACCCGGCGAGATCGTGCTGGACGAGGCCGCCGGACACCAGGCCGGTGACCGGGTCGAGCTGGTGGTGAACGCGCGGACCGTGCCGTTCACCGTGTCCGGCACCGTCGCCGCCGGCGGCGTGTTCTTCGCCGACGCCGACCTCGAACAGCTCAGCGGACACCCGGGCCGCGTCGACTCGATCGCCGTACTCACCGACACCGACAGCGAGACCGACACCGCCACCGTGGCGGCCAACGTGGAGAAGGCGCTGGACGGGACCGGCGCCATCGTGCGCACCGGCGACGACCGGGGCGTCGCCGAACGCCCGGAGGCCGTCGCTGCCTCGGAGTCGCTGATCGTCATGGCCGCCGTGACCGGCGGGATGGGCCTGAGCGTGGCGCTGTTCGTCATCTCCGCCACCCTCGGGCTGTCCATCCGCCAGCGGCTGCGCGAACTGGCGCTGCTGCGCGCGATCGGCACCACCCCGGGACAGGTGCGGCGCATGGTGATCGGCGAGGCACTGGTGACCTCGCTGGTGGCCACCGCCCTGGGCGCCGGCCTCGGTGTCCCGTTCGGACAGTGGCTGTTCGACCAGCTGACCGAGCGCGGCGTCGCCCCGGCGGCCATGGAGTACAGCCTGGGTTGGATCCCGCTGGTGACCGCCATCGGCTCCTCGCTGCTGATCACGCTGGGCGCCGGCTGGGTCGCCGGCCGGCGGGCCGCCAGGGCGCGGCCGGCCGAGGCGCTCACCGAGGCCGGGACCGGCGGGCGGTGGCTCTCGCCGCTGCGGGTGACGCTGGCGGTGCTGTGCTTCGGTGGTGGGCTCGCGCTGTTCATCGTGACCATCGCGGTGATGACCGGGCCGATCGCGGCCAGCACCACCGGCCCGGCCGTGCTGCTGTGGGCGATCGGACTGGCCCTGCTCGGACCCGGTGTGGCGCGGGCGATGCTGGCCCTGGCGCGCTTCCCGGTGCGGATGCTCACCGGCACCGCCGGCTACCTCGCCACGCTCAACGCCCGCACCACCACCGTACGGCTGGCCGCGGTGATCACGCCGGTCATGCTGGCCACCGGGATCGCCACGTCCAACATCTACCTGCAGACCACCACCGTCGAGGTCGCCAACGAGGCCTACGCGCAGAACCTGCGCGCCGACCTCGTCATCGGCTCGGCCACCGGCGGCCTGGCCCCCGAACTGGTCGAGGAGGTCCGGCAGGTGCCGGGGGTGGCCGCCGCGTCGGAACTGGTCGCCACCACGGCCTTCGTCGCCGCGCCCTACGACGACTCGCAGAGCGAGGAGGGCTGGCAGGTCCAGGGGGTGAACGCGCAGGGCGCAGAGGGGGCGACCACCGTGCGGCTGAGCGAGGGGTCGCTGGCCGACCTGAGCGGCGACGCGATCGTCCTGCCGGCCGCGCACGCCGCCGAGCTGGACCGGTCGGTGGGCGACCGGATCACCCTGCGGATGGGCGACGGCCGCGACGCCGAGGTCCGCATCGTCGGGCTCTACCCCGCGCGGGAGGGCTTCGAGACCCTGCTGATGCCGGCCGACCTGGTCGCCGCGCACACCACCTCCGGGCTGCCAGGGCAGATCGTGGTGGCCGCGTCGGGCGAGGTGGCGTCGGACGCGCTGGCCGCGTCGCTGGCCGGGCTGGCGCCGGGCCTGACCGTCGCCGACCGCGAGGCGCTGACCTCGGGGTACGCCGAGGACCAGGAGCTGGGGGCGTGGATCAACTACCTGATGATGGGGATGCTGATCGCCTACACCGCCATCTCGATGGTCAACAGCCTGGTGATGTCGACGACCGCGCGGCGCCGGGAGTTCGGGTTGCAGCGGCTGACCGGGTCGACCCGAGGGCAGGTACTGCGGATGATGACCGTCGAGGCGGGCATGATCGCCGGTGTCGGGATCGTGCTGGGCACCCTGGTCACGGCCGTCACGCTGATGCCGTTCACCCTCGTCGTGGACGAGTCGGTGCTGCCGTCCGGTCCGCTGTGGGTCTACTTGGTGATCATCGGCACGGCGTCGGTGCTCACCCTGGGCGCCACGCTCGTCAGCACCTGGCTGGCCACCCGGGCCCGCCCGGTGGACGCCGCCGTCGCGGCGTGAGGGTTTCGCCCCGTCGACGGCGGCCACCCGGCTCACCGGGCATCCACAGGCACCGTCCTCGGCGCCGCGAAATGTCGGTGCCGCGCGCTACGCTGGAAAACGGGGGGATCCCCGTGGCCCTGACCAGGGAAAATTCGGGAAGTTGGGTGGCTCTCGGGCCGCCGGGCTCCCGGGGCGCCGGGCTCTCGGGCGGGCTGCCGGGCTCTCGGGTTCTCGGGGCGCCGAGCCGCTGGGCTCTCGGAGCTGGCCGTGGTCGGGGCGGTGGTCAGGGTTGTGGGGTGCGTCGGGCGAACCAGGCCACCGCCTGGGTCCGGCGCTCCATCCCCAGTTTGGCCAGCACCGAGGTGACGTAGTTCTTCACCGTCTTCTCGGCCAGGAACAGGCGCTCGGCGATCTGCCGGTTGGACAGGCCCTCACCCATCAGCTCCAGCACGCGGCGTTCCCGCTCGGTGAGCCCGGCCAGCTCGTCGGTCTCCGCCGCCCGGCGCATCCTGGCCAGCACCCGCGCGGTGGTCACCGGGTCCAGCAGCGAACGGCCCGCCGCCACCTCGCGGACCGCGTCCACCAGGTCCTGGCCCCGGACCTGTTTGAGCAGGTAGCCCGACGCCCCGGCCATGATCGCCTCGACCAGTGCCTGCTCGTCGTCGAACGCGGTGAGGACCAGGCAGGCGGGGGCGGGGTCGCGGGAACGCAGCGCCCGGCACAGCGACACGCCGTCGCCGTCGGGCAGCCGGATGTCGATCACCACCACGTCGGGGCCGGTGGCGGCGGTGCGCACCAGCGCCTCGTCGACGCTGCCGGCCTCGGCGACGACCTCGATCCCGGGTTCGCCGTCCAGCAGGTCACGCAGCCCCCGGCGGACGACCTCGTGGTCGTCGACCAGAGCGACCCTGACCGGCATGGGCCCAGACTATTCGGTCGCCGCGCCGAGCAGCCGGTGCAGCGTGCCGATCACCGCCCGGTCGCCGTCCAGCTCCACCGCCTCGGTGCCCGCCCGCCGCCACAGCCAGCGCAGCACCGGGTCCGCCTCGGCGCGCAGCACCGCGTCGGTGTCGGTCTCGCCGGTGACGACGGTGACCACGTCGGGGCCCAGCGTGATCAGCCAGCTGGTGCCCGGGACGTCGACGCGCACCGTCTCACCGTGGCAGCGGGCCAGGTGGTCGGCCAGCTCGTCGGGGTAGGCGGTGGTCGAACAGGCGAGCATGCGGGTGAGGACCTCGTCGATGCCGTCCTCGGCCAGCTCGGCCGGGATCGGCGAGGGGGCCCGGCCGGCCGCCAACTCGGCGTCCACCCGGTGGATGACGGTCTCGTGGGCCATCCGCCTGATCCAGAAGCCGACCGACTGGTCGGGCGCGTACCAGGTCGGGCACGGGTCGCCCGGGTCGTGCGCGGCGAACTCGGTGAGCAGCCCCGCGTACGTCTCGTCCAGCGCGTCCAGCGGACGCTCGCCCAGGTCAGGGGGCCACGGGTGCGGGAACTCGCCCCGGCGCATCGTCTCGGTCTTGTGCCGGTAGACCCGCGCCACGTGGAAGGCCAGGTCGGCGCCGGTCCAGTCGGGGCAGGTGGGGACGCGTTCGTCGAGGGCGTCGGCCACCGCGTCGCGCAGTGACCGGAAGTCGGTGTCGAGATGGTCGAGGAAGTCCACGGCGCCAGCAGATCACAGCTTGCGGAGCCGGACGCGGCTGATCCGGTGGTCGGCGTCCTTGCGTAAGACCAGGGTGGCGCGCGGGCGGGTCGGCAGGATGTTGTGCACCAGGTTCGGCTCGTTGATCTCGCGCCACAGCCGGCTCGCCTCGGCGGTGGCCTGCTCGTCGGTCAGCGACGCGTAGTGGTGGAAGTGCGAGCCGGGGTTGGTGAACGCGGTGTCGCGCAGAGTGCGGAACCGTTCGACATACCAGCGGGCGATGTCCTCGGTGTGCGCGTCGACGTAGATCGAGAAGTCGAACAGGTCGGCGACGGTCAGGCCGTGGCCGGGCAGCAGCACGTTGAGGCCCTCGACGATGAGGATGTCCGGCCGGCGCACCACCTGCTCCTCGCCGGGCACGATGTCGTAGGCCAGGTGCGAGTACACCGGCGCGCGCACCTCCGCCGCCCCGGACTTCACGTCGGAGACGAACCGCAGCAGGCCCCGGCGGTCGTAGCTCTCCGGGAAACCCTTGCGGTGCATGATGCCCCGGCGGTTCAGCTCGGCCTTGGTCAGCAGGAACCCGTCGGTGGTGACCAGGTCGACGTGCGGGTGGTCGGGCCAGCGGGCGAGCAGGGTCTTGAGCAGCCGGGCGGTGGTCGACTTGCCGACCGCCACACTGCCGGCGATGCCGATCACGAACGGCACCCGCGTGGTGTCCCGGGGGTCCTCGCCGAGGAAGGACGTGGTGGCCTCGTGCAGCCGCTGCCGGGCCGCGACCTGCAGGCTGATCAGACGCGAGAGCGCCAGGTAGACGTCGACGACCTCACCGAGGTCGACCGGGTCGCCCAGGCCGCGCAACGCCACCAACTCGTCGAGGGTCATGGTCAGCGGAGTGGCCCGGCGGAGCTCGCGCCACTGTTCTCGGCGCAGCTCCACGTAGGGGCTCGGCTCTCGCCCGTACCGCATCGGTCGTTGATGGGTGGCCCGCACGGGAACAAACGTTAGGCCGTCGCGGCGGCCTGGGCACTGTGACTCGTTACACGCTCCTGGTCAGCAGTTCACCAGCTCCGGGCTCTGGTTGAGCAGTTGGGAGCGCGGGCTGACGAACTCGTCGTACTCCGCGCCCGCGCCGAGGTCGAACAGCGCCAGCCGGTGACACGACCGTCACGTGCCGTCAGCGCAGACTCAGCGCAATCCCCGGGGGTCGAAGACCTCGTCCCACGCCGCCATCACCTGGCGCGCGCAGTTCTGCGGCGGCACGCCGCCCACACCGGTACCGAGGCCGGGCAGGGCGATCGTGCGCACCACGTCCCGCACCCGCCGCTCGTCCTCCAGCCGCCCGTCGCGCCACAGGTGGAACACCGCCCGCGCCGCCAGGTACGGGTGCACGGTGTCCGGCGGCAGCGACTCGCCCGGCTCACGCATCGTCGGCGCGCTGATCAGCCACGGCGGCGCCATCACCCCGGTCGGCACGATCACCGCCTGGCCCACCGGCAGCTCACCGCCGTGGTAGGCCAGCACCGCGCTGCGCACGTGCTGCTCGATCGACGGGAAGACCCGCGCGTAGAGCGCGTCGATGCCGCCGCGCATCAGGCCGAAGGAGTTGGCCGGGCTGACCACCGCCTGCGCGTCGACCTCCAGCACCGAGCCGGCGTGAATCGTGACGTCACGCCGCCCGGCCACGGCCTCCGTCCAGGCCAGCGCCAGCGGCTGGTCGACGGCGCAGAGCACCAGCCGTGGGCCAGCGGTCGCGGTGCCGGGGTCCGTGCCCATGTCGGGTCGCGAATCGGCGGTCACGGCCCCAGCATTGCACCTCCGGGGTACCGGGCGTAACCGTTTGTGGGTGAACTCCACAGGGCCGACACAGTGGCCGACCCTGCGTAGGCTCGGCCCGTGCCGAGCATCGCCTATTTCGGGCCACGCGGAACCTTCTCCGAGCAAGCCGCCCTGGTCCACGCCGCGCCGACCGACTCGCTGGTGCCGATGGACACCGTCCCGCGCGCGCTGGCCGCCGTCCGGGCCGGCGACGCCGACCTGGCCTGCGTGCCGGTGGAGAACTCCGTGGAGGGCGCGGTGTCGGCCACGATGGACGCGCTCGCGGTCGACGACCCGCTGGTGGCCGTCGCCGAAGTGGTGCTGCCGGTGCGGTTCTCCGTGCTGGTCCGCCCAGGGGTGAGCGCGGAGGACGTGCGCACGGTCGCCAGCCACCCGCACGCCCTCGCCCAGGTCCAGGGCTGGCTGGCGCGCCACCTGCCCGCCGCCACCCAGACCGCCGCCACCTCGACCGCCGGCGCCGCGGTCGGTGTCGGCGACGGCACCTGGGACGCGGCGATCACCGCCCCGGTCGCGGCCAACCACTACCCGCTGGACGTGCTGGCCACCGACGTCGCCGACGTCGACGGCGCGATGACCCGGTTCCTGGTGCTGCGCCGCCCGGGGGCGCTGCCCGAGCGCACCGGGTTCGACCGCACCTCGCTGGTGATGATCGCCAGCGCCGAGCGCACCGGTGTGCTGGCCGAGCTGCTCACCGAGCTGGCCCTGCGCGGCATCAACCTGAGCCGCATCGAGTCCCGCCCGCAGAAGGGCCGCCTCGGCCGCTACCGCTTCTACCTCGACTTCGACGGGCACGTCGCCGAGCAGCGGGTCGGCGACGCGCTGGCCGCGCTGCACCGCCGCTGCGAGCACGTGCGGTTCCTCGGCTCGTACCCGAAGGCCGAGCGGGCCTCCTCGGCGTCGGCGGCGGCGTTGGGCAACTCCGACCAGGACTACACCCAGGCCAACCGCTGGGTCACCGCCGTGCGCAACGGCGAGACCGGCTGATCACAGGTCGTCACACACCTGTTTGACCTGGGCGGTCGCCTCCCGCAGCTCGTTGACGTCGAAGCGCTGCATCGCGCGCATCGCCCGTTGCAGGGCCTCGTTGAGCGGCTCGTAGGTCGGGTCCTGGTCGGCCAGCGACGGCCCGACCTCGCCGACACCCCACCGGCGCAGCTCGTCCACCGGCGTGTCCTCGGTGATCGTCGGGGTGCGCGCGACGATCCCGCAGACCGCCTCGGCGTCGGCCGCCGGGTCCGCCGACGTCTCACCGGCACTGTCCGAACCGGACAGTGCCCAGGCCAGACCGAGGGCGCCGGCGCCGATGACCAGGCCGATCACCAGCCCGACGAGCAGCCCGTTGCGCCACACCCGGGGGCCACGGGGGTTCGGCGGCGGCGGGGCGGGGTATCCGGGCGCGGGCTGGGGCTGCCAGCCGGGTGGGTTTCCTGGCGGCTGGTCGGTCATGGCGGGCTCTCCCAACAGCTGAACAGGTGTGGTCGTCCGCGATCCTCGCGCACGACCGGCGCCGCCGCCGGACAAAACCGCTGGTCCGGTCGGCCGGCGCGACTAGGCTCACGCCAACGTTTCCCTTGGGGGTGCCATGCCAACGACGACCGTGCCCGACGTCGCGGTCCGCGCGGAAGCGCTGGTGAAGAACTACGGCTCCACCCGAGCCCTGGACGGGATCGACCTGGAGATCCCGACCGGCACGGTGCTCGGCCTGCTCGGGCCCAACGGCGCCGGCAAGACCACCGCTGTGCGCATCCTCACCACGCTGCTGCGCCCCGACTCCGGCCGGGCCTGGGTCGCCGGGCACGACGTGCTCACCGACCCGGACGCGGTCCGCCGCTCGATCGGCCTGTCCGGCCAGTACGCCGCGGTCGACGAGAACCTCACCGGCTTCGAGAACCTGTATATGGTCGGCCGCCTCTACGGCATGAACAAGCCGACCGCCAAGGCCAGGGCGCGGGAGCTGATCAGCCGGTTCCGCCTGGACGACGCCGCCGACCGCCCGGCCAAGGGCTACTCCGGCGGCATGCGCCGGCGCCTGGACCTGGCCGGCGCGCTGGTCGCCGAGCCGGCCGTGGTGCTGCTCGACGAGCCGACGACCGGACTGGACCCGCGCGGGCGGCTGGACACCTGGGAGGTCATCGGCGAGCTGGTCGCCGACGGCGCCACCGTGCTGCTCACCACCCAGTACCTCGAAGAAGCCGACCAGCTGGCCGACACGATCCTGGTCATCGACCACGGCCGGGTGATCGCCAGCGGCACCGCCGACCAGCTCAAGGGCGAGGTCGGCGGCGAGTGGCTGGAGATCGTCGTGGCCGACACCGCGGAGCTGGCGACGGCCGCGCGGGTGCTGACCGAGGTCGGCTCCGGCGAACCGGACATCGACGAGCAGCACAAGCGGGTGCAGGTGCTGGTCGACGCCGGCACGAAGTCGCTGATCGAGGCGCTGCGCCGGCTGGACGCGCAGGGCGTCACGGTGCTGGACGTGAGCCTGCACCGGCCGACGCTCGACGACGTGTTCCTGTCGCTGACCGGGCACGCCGCCGAGGACGGGAAGGGGGAGCCGACGTGACCGCGCTGGCCCAGGGGGTGCGCGACGGCGGGATCATCGCCTGGCGCAACCTGCTCAACGTGCGGCGCAACGTCGACTGGCTGTTCGCCGCGGTCATCCAGCCGATCATGTTCGTGCTGCTGTTCGCCTACGTGTTCGGCGGCGCGCTCGGCGGCGGCGCGTACCGCGAGTTCCTGATCGCCGGCATCTTCGTGCAGACCACGGCGTTCAACTCGGCGTTCACCGTCATCGGCCTGTGCAACGACCTGCAGAAGGGCATCATCGACCGGTTCCGGTCGCTGCCGATGTCGCGCCTGGCGGTGCTGCTGGGCCGCACGACCTCGGACCTGGTGGTCAGCATGATGGCGCTGCTGATCATGTCGCTGTGCGGGTTGCTGGTCGGCTGGCGGATCCGGGGCAGTGTCCTGGACGCGGTGGTGGCCTACCTGTTGCTGCTGCTGTTCGGGTTCGCGATGTCGTGGATCGGCGCGCTGATCGGGCTGTCGTCGCCGAGCGTGGAGGTGGCGCAGAGCGCGGGCCTGATGTGGCTGTTCCCGCTGTCGTTCATCTCCTCGGCGTTCGTCGGCGCCGGCACGATGCCGGGTCCGCTGAAGGCGATCGCCGAGTGGAACCCGTTCACGGCGGTGATCCAGTCGGTGCGTGACCTGTTCGGCAACGCGGCACCGCCGGGGATGGCCCCACCGCAGGGCTGGCCGTCGGACAACGCGCTGCTCTACGCGGTGGTGTCGTCGCTGGCCATCCTGGCGATCTTCATCCCGTTGTCGGTGGCCAAGTACCGGCGCGTGGCCAGCAAGTGAGTGCGGCCGGCCAGGTCGAGGCCGAACAGGTCGCGGTAGGCGGCCGGGAGGTCCTCGTCGGCCAGGTCGGTCTCGGTCCTGGTGTCGCCGTCGGTGCGGATGAGGCGGTTGCCGGCGAGGGTGATCCGGCCGGTGGCGGTCTGGCGTGAGCAGGTCGGGCCCTCGGTGAAGTGCGAGGCCGGTGAGGTCTGGTGCCACCAGCAGGCGGCGGTGAAGTCGGCGAGGTCGCGGGCGCGGGGCTCGACGCGGTAGCGGGGCTGTCCGTCGCGCAGCACGTCGACGTCCCCGTGCGGGGCGTCGACCAGCAGGAACTCGCCGTCGGGGTCGGCCTGCGGGTCGGGGTGGTCGAGCAGCAGCGGGTACCGGGCGTGCGCGCCGGAGCCGACGTCGGCGAGGTAGCGCTGGTCGAGGTCGACCCGCAGGACGAGGTGGTCGAACGGGTGGCTCGGGCCGTCGGCGGTGTGCCTGCGCGCGGCGAGCGGGGTGACGGGGAAGCCGAGGGTGGCCAGCAGGGCGGCGAACAGGCCGTTGAGTTCGTAGCAGAACCCGCCCCGGCGACGGTCGATGATCTTGTCGACCAGTGACGGTTCGTCGAGCGTGACGGGTTCGCCGAGGTGGATCGAGAGGTTCTCGAACGGCACGGTGGCCAGGTGGCGCGCGTGCAGGTCGCGCAGCAGGGCCTCGTCGGGGGCGCCGGGGGTCGGTGCGCCGATCCGGTCCAGGTACCGCCGCGCGGTCCGCTCGTCCATGTCCTCACCCTGCGCTCTCGACCTAGGTCGAGGTCAAGCGCGCGGGGCACAGGAATCTTTCCTCCTGTTGAACAGATCCGCCGGAAGTATTGACGAAACCGGGCGTCTCGGGCGGTAATAGGGGCTCCGCCGTCATCAGACGGCTGGTGACACGGACGAGATCACGGTTCGAGGTGCCCTGGATGACCTGATGACCCGTCGGCGCTGCCGGGTCCACCCGCAGTGGCCTCTCCCCGCCCTCTCGTCCCCTGGACACGTGGGCACGTGGAGGGCAAGGAGGTGCGGGCGTCATGGGCGCGATCATGATCTTGTCGGGCTGTCTGGTCGTCGTGGGTGTCGTGGCGACGGTGTTGGTCAACCGGGTGCGGGTTCGTGAACTCGACCGCGACTTCGTCCTGGAACTGGCCTGCGGGCACCAGCGGGCGCTGGCCCTGGCCGCGCAGGCGGCGCGCGGCATCCTCTGGCAGGTGGAGTTCACCGGCAACGGCCTCTACACCCGGCACATCCGCGCCGGGAACATCGTGCACATCGCGTTCTCCGACCACCCCGGCCGGCCGGACCGCACCGTGGTGACGGTGTGGACGCGCTGCCGGCTGGCCGACAACCGGGTGTTCGTCCCGGTGGTCGGCTGGGTGCCGGACACCCGCCGCAAGCGCGACCGGATCCTGCGGGCGCTGGCCGCCCACCGGGTGCGCGGCGGGCGCGACGCGACCATCCGGTGACGTGTTTGTTGTTGCCCATTCGCGGGTAGGCGCGGTTGGCGAGCAACCACCGAGGGGTGTCAGCCGTCCTCAGAGCAGTGGTTTCCACTGGTGTCGGGGCCAGATCTGGAGGCGAAGGCCATGTTACGAAACAGGATGGTGATCATCGGCGGCATCGCGTTGGCGCTGCTGGCCGCCGGGTGCGACAACGCCAACACCGGCGAGGGCGACCCGCGGATACCGACGGTCAACGGGGTGGGCGGACCGACGACGACCTCGTCGTCGGCCGCCACCACCGAACCGTCGCCCACCCCGTCGTCCAACCCGTCACCGGAGCAGCCCGCGCCGCCGCCGCCGGCCAAGGACAAGCCGGCCGGCGACCCCAACGAGTGCAAGGTCGCCGACCTGACCCTGAGCCTCGGCGGCGGCGACGCGGCCGCCGGCACCCGCTACCGCGAGCTGCGTTTCACCAACAGCGGCCAACGCACCTGCGTCATCCAGGGCTTCCCCGGCGTGTCCTTCGTCGCCGGCGAGGACGGCCACCAGGTCGGCGAGCCCGCCTACCGCGACGGCACCAAGGGCCCGGCGATCACGCTGCGGCCCGGCCAGACCGCGTTCGCGCCGGTGGGTTTCGCGCAGATCGCCAACTACGACCCGGCCGTGTGCCGGCCGACGGAGGTGCGCGGGCTGCGGGTGTACCCGCCGCACGAGTACGACTCGATGTTCCTGGCCGCACCGGGCACCGGCTGCGCCGGCGACCTGCCCGGTCACCAGCTGCTGGTCAGGACGGTTCAGTAGTCATCAGCCCGGTCCGCCAGGCCCAGGCGGCGACCTCGACGCGGTTGCGGGCACCGATCTTCGCCTGCACCGCGGCGAGGTGCGTCTTGACCGTCGAGAGCGACAGGTACAGCTCGGTGCCGATCTCGGTGTTGGTCAGCCCCCGCGCCGCCGCCCGCACCACGTCGGTCTCGCGGTCGGTCAACGGCTCGGCCGGGTTCTCGGTCGCGGCCGGCGGCGAACTGCGCCCGGCGAAGTGCTTGAGCAGCCGCACGGTGATCTGCGGCGACACCAGCGCGTCGCCCCGGTCGGCGGCCCGCACCGCCTCCAGCAGCAACGCCGGCCCGGCGTCCTTGAGCAGGAAACCGTTGGCGCCGTTGGACAACGCGGCGTTGACGTACTCGTCGAGGTCGAACGTGGTGACCACGACGACCTTCAGCGGGTCGCTCACCCCCGGCCCGGCGAGCGCGCGGGTCACCTCCAGCCCGTCCATGCCGGGCATCCGGATGTCCAGCAGGCACACGTCCGGCCGCAACGCCCGGGCCTTGGCGACCGCGGAGATCCCGTCCGGCACGTCGGCCACGACCTGGATGTCCTCCTGGGTTTCCAGGATCATCCGGAACCCGGCGCGGACCATCTCCTGGTCGTCGGCGATCAACACCCTGATCATTCGTTCCCCCGGTACGTGCCCAGCGGCAGCCACGCCTCGACCGCCCAGCCGGCGTAGCCGGTGGGCCCGGCCTCGAACCGGCCGCCGAGCAGTTCGACCCGCTCCCGCATTCCGACCAGACCGTAGCCGCCCGACCCACCGGCCGGGTTGACCGGCCGGGCCGAGCCGTCGTCGGTGATCCGGATGTGCAGTTGGTCGCCGAGGTTCGCCACCCGCAGCCGCACCTCGGTGGCGTCCGGCGCGTGCTTGCCGACGTTGGTCAGCGACTCCTGCGCCAGCCGCAACACCGACCGCCCGACCTCGTGCGGCAGCTGCCCCGGCAGGTCGAGATCCAGGCTGACCGGCGGCCCAACGGCGTGCTCGACCAGGGAGACGAGGTCGGCCCGCAGGTCGGTCGTGGCCTCCCCGACGACCGCGAAGCCGGCGGTGCCGTCACGCAGCCCGCCGACCAGCGTGCGCATCGCGGTGAGCGCCTCGGCCCCGGACCGCTCGATCTTCTCCAGCGAGGTGACCGCGACCCCCGGATTGTTCTCCGCGACCAGCAACGCGGCCTGCGCCTGCACGACGATCCCGGTGACGTGGTGGGCGACGACGTCGTGCAGCTCCCTGGCCAGCGCCAGCCGCTCACCCTGCTGCGCGGAGACCACGGCGGCCCGGACGGTCTGGTTGCGTTCCCGGTCGCGGGCCCGGAAGTACCACCCGGTCGCCACCGCCACCGCGAGCAGGAAGAGCAGCAGCAACACCATGTCCAGCGCCGCGACGAGGTTGCCCAGCAGTGGCTGCAACCCGATCCCGTTGGCGACCACGAGCGCGGCGGTCCCCCAGAACGCCTCCCGCCAGGGCAGGAACCGAACCAGATAGGCCACCAGCGCCATGGACGCGGCGATCGTGGTGAGTGAGAAGGTCGGCCCCGCGTCAGCGAGCCGGGCCAGCAGCGCGATCACACTGATCGCGGCGGCCGCGATGGCGGCGTTGCGCAGCGGGTACTTGGGCGCGAAGAACGCACAGACCCCGGCGATCGCGCCACTGCCGATCCCCACGGGACTACCCTGCGCGATCTCCACCAGTCCGATCACCGCGAGCGCGGCGGCCAACGGCCACTGCTTGCGGATCAACGCACCAAGTTCGGTTTCCGTCCGCTGATGCCCCGACCGCCGCAGATAAAGCCCCGTCCCCACCGCGCCGACCAGCAGGAACAACCCCAACATGCCGGTGGTCATCGCGTCGTTGCCGGTGACCCTGACTCCCGAGCGGGTGTTGTAGGGCCAGCTCGGCAGATCCCGGATCAGAATGGCGGCCAGACAGGTGACCACCAGCGCCGCGACGCAGAACGCCGCCGGCACCGTAGCCGCCCGCCACACCACGATGACTGTCAGTGCCGTCCCCGCGACCATCTCGGTCAACGAGATGTTGTCCAACCCGATGGACACGACAACGGCCCCGGTGGACCGAACGATGAGCGACGAGACACCGAGGGTGATGACCCCGAGCGCCACCCCCGCGACCGGGTGACGCAGCCCGAAGTAGGCACACAGAGCCAACGCGCCGGCCCCGGCGAGCGACACCAGATCCTGCAACTCCCCGCCGCTGACGGCGTCGTAGGTCAACAACCCGTCGAGCAGGAACGCGATGCCCAGGACCATGGCCAGCCACCGATGCGGCACCGGGATGGGTGTCATGAGGGCACGGTATTGGACCGCCTGAGCGGTCACCTCGGCCAACCGGCGCCCCAGGGTCGGCCGATCGGCCAATGCCCCTCCACCTCATCGACCGATCCGGGGCACCCCACTCCCGGGGAAAGCTGATGACCAACACACCAACGAGGAGGGCAAGACACATGCTGCAGGCAATTTTGATGTGGACCGGCGGAGTACTGGCCTTCGGTGTCCTGGTCGTCATGGCCCTGGGCCCCGTGATCGTCGAGATCGACGCCTGGCTGTTCGAACGCCGTCACCGCCGCACCCCGTCAACCCAGCCCGACCAGACACCAGCAGAAGACCGCCCCCACCACGAGGCGGCCATCACCTCCCCCCGCACCCCACACCGCGTGACCCACAACACCCTCACCACCCCCGCCTGACCCCGCCCCGCGCCCCGCCCCCGCGCCCCGCGCCCCGCCCACCTGACCCGCGCCCGGTCCACCTGACCCGCACCCGGTCCGCATGATGTGGGCCCGCCCGCGTGTCGTGGTGGTTGATGGGCTTGGTCTGGTGTCTGGCCGGCGTGTCGTGGTGGTTGATGGGCTTGGTCTGGTGTCTGGCCGGCGTGTCGTGGTGGTTGATGGGCTTGGTCCGGCGTCCGACCCGCGTGACTTGGTGCTTGATCCGCTTGGTTTGGTGCCCGGCCTGTCTGATCTGGGCGCGCGACTCCGGCTGGTCTGGTGCCGACCCGTCTTACCCGGCGCGCGACTCCGCCTGGCGGCCCCGTCTGGTTTGGTACTCGATCGGTCTGGCTGGTGCTGACCCGCTTGGTCTGGTGCCCGACCCGCGTGACTTGGTGCTTAACCCGCCTGGCTCGTCTGTCTTGGTGCTCGATCCGTTTGACGTGGCGCTCGATCTGCCTGGTCTGGCGCTCGATCCGCGTGATTTGGTGCTTGACCCGCTGGTTTGGTGCCCGGCCTGTCTGGTCTGGCGCTGATCCGTCTGACCTGGTGCTCGACCTGCCTGGTCTGGCGCCGATCCGTCTGGCCCGGCGCTCGACCCCGCCTGACCTGGCGCCCGGTCCAGTCGACTCTGGCGTCGATCCACGTGACCCGTGCACGATCCCGCCTGACCCCGCCCGCGCCCTGATCCGCCTGACTCGCCCGGCGCCGCCAGAAGCCGGCCATAGTCGGCCAAAAGACGGGTCGCGGGACAGATGCCAGCAAATCCACGCTCGAGCCCAGACCTCCGAGAGCCGCCGGCGGGCACCAGGCGGCGGCACACCACCCCCGGCCCTCACGCCCCGCTCAGGCTCTCATGCGCTCGCTCGAATCTCCCCTGCGCTCGGGGGCCCCCCGATTTCCAGTCTAGTTGCGTGGGGTGAGGTTTTGGCTGGTCAACCGCTTCCTGTGGATAACTTCCGTCGCGAACGGAACCTTGGGCGCGTACCCAGCCCGGAGATCAGCGAACGACAACCCGGCGGAGTCGGCTCAGTGCGCGGTGTTGGGCGACGCGGACGGCGTCCGCCGTGGTTCCCACCGCGGCGGCGGTCTCCTGGGCCGTCATTCCCATGACCACTCGCATTATCAGAATTTCCCGCTGCCGGGGGAGCAACGTTCGCAACAATCCTCCGGTTTGTTCCACGAGTTCTCGTCGCAGCGCGATTTCTTCGGGGCTTTCCTCCACGTCGGGGAGGTCGGGGGTCTCGGCGGTGGGCAGCGAGCGGTCCCGGGCCGCCGCCCGGTGGACATCGGCCACCTTGTGGGCGGCCACCCCGAACACGAACGACAGGAACGGCCGACCCAGGTGCTGGTAGGTCGGCAACGCCCGGAACACCGCCAGGCACACTTCCTGCGCCACGTCGTCGGGCGTGTTCATCGGGCGGATCCGCCCCAGCTTGCCCCGGCAGTACCGAACCATGATCGGGCGCAGGTACGCGAGCAGTTCGTCGGTGGCAGCGGCGTCCCCGGCAGAGGCCGCCGCCGCCACCGCATCGACGTTTCCGCGGGTGACCGGTCGGGTCCAGCTCGGCGCCAGCTCGAGCTCGTAGCTGGCCAGTGTTGTTTCCGGCTCGACAGTGCCCAACATCGGTGCCTCCTGGTGCCCCGCGAGTGGTGGGTCACACCAAGAGAGCGCCTTCGGCGGGCGCAAATACACGTTGCGCGAAGTTGCTACCCCGATAAGCCGAAGTGTTGCCTGATCGAGTAATCCTGCCGGACGGGAGGTGGCTTACCGGTTACTGTCAGCGTCCGGAAACGCGCACATCTACCCGAACCAGGTGATGGTCGGAGGCGTCGTTGAGGCGGGCGAGTGGCGATCCGGTGACCGGCCAGAAGACCCCGCCGCCGGTCGGGACGAGGCCGCGTGAGGGAAGCACGTAGTCGACGCGGAGGTTGCCCGGCGCCTCGTCGTTGAAGTCGGCGGTGTCGAAGTACGCGGGCGTGCCGTGGCCGGCGTTCGCGCCGCCCTGTTCGTCGGCCGCGCGGTGGCCGCCGACGCTGCCCGGCCAGGTGTCGATCACCCTCGGCGCGTACAGCAGCTGCTGGATCGCGCCGGGCACGCTGTCGCCGTCGTTCGGGTCGGAGTTGTTGTCCCCGGCGACGACGAACCGTGCCCCGGGAGTCAGCCCGCCACGTCGACCGGCGTCGTCGTAGATGTAGCCGCCGCGACCGGGGGTGAGGTAGTCGGCCCAGAAGCGGATCTCGTCGTGGTTGCGGGTGCCGTTGCGGTCCTCGGGCCCGTCAAAGGTCGGCGGGGTGGGGTGCGAGACCAGGAAGTGCACGTCCGACCGGCCGATCCGGATCGGCACGTCCCAGTGCGACTTCGACGACAGCCGCAGCACGTCCAGGATCTCGGGGGAGTACCAGTCGCGCGGCGCGGGGGTCGCCGGGTCGTCGGGGAGCATCGCGCCCGGCATGTCGGCCCAGCGGAAGGTCTGGAAGGTGCGGGCGGCGCGCTCGTCGATCGGGTACTTGGACAGCACGAGCATCCCGTACTGCCCCTCGAACAGGCCGAAGCCGTGCGCGTCGTCCCCGGTACCGAGCCGGCCGTCCCGGTTGAGGTCGAACCCGGTCGGCACCCCGGTGTTGGCCGGTGCGGTGAACGCGTAGGGGTAGTCGATGGGCCGGGCGCCGTTCTGTCCGTGTTGTAAGTAGTTTTCGCGGAACAGGTCGGCGGCGGCGTTGTCCGGGACGTAGTCGAACTCGTTGATGAGCAGCACGTCGGGCCGGTTGCGTTGGATGACCTCGGCCACCTCGCGGGCCTGCGCGTTGTCCGGTGTGGACAGATCGGTGACGAGCTGGCCGGCGGCACCCCGGTTGAGTGAGGCGTTGAACGTGGCGAACCGGACGTCGACCGGTCGCTGGTCGGCTGCGGCGGCAGGGGCGGTGAGGACCCCGGCGGCCAGGGCGAGCGCGGGGAGCAGGAGCAGACGGGGGCGGATCATGGTGTCAGAGTGAACACCGCGTGAGGCGAGGTTGACCACCCCCAGGTCGGACCGAATCCGGTCCGTGAGCGGCGGTGATGGCATACCGTGAAATCGTGGTGGAATCCCAAGACGTCCCGGTCAGGGACGCCGCGAGAACTCCGAAGAGCGAGGCGACCAGGACGCTGATCGTCGAGACGGCGTTGCGGCTGTTCCAGGAGTACGGGTACGCGAAGACCACCATGCGGGCCATCGCGAAGGAGGCCGGCGTCTCGGTCGGCAACGCGTACTACTACTTCAGCTCGAAGGAGCAGTTGGTCCAGGGGTTCTACGACCGGATCACCGAGTTGCACGAGCAGGCGTGCGAGGAGGTCCTGCGCACCGAGCGGGCGTTCGGTGCCCGGCTGCGGGCGGTGATGCACGGGTGGATCGACGTGGCCGAGCCGTACCACGAGTTCGGCAAGCAGTTCTTCGTCAACGCGGCCGACCCGGAAAGCCCGCTGAGCCCGTTCTCGACCGAGTCGAGTCCCGCGCGGGAGGCCCAGATCGCGCTGCACCGGCGCGTGCTCGACGGCTCGACGGTGAAGGTCGACACCGAGCTGCGGCCCGAGTTGCCCGAGCTGTTGTGGCTGTACGAGATGGGCGTGGTGCTGTTCTGGGTGCATGACCGTTCGCCCGGGTGCCGCCGCACCAGGCTGTTGGTCGACCGGACGGTGCCGCTGATCGACCGGGTGATCGGCCTGTCCCGGCTGCGCCTGCTGCGCCCGGTGACCAGGGAGATCGTGCAACTCGTCGGTGACCTGGCCCGGCCAGACCTTGACACCGACGACCCGAACCGGGAACCTGACCGGAGGTAACTGTTACGCGAGGTAACACTTAGCTCAGGGGATGGTGATCCACGATGGCCCGCGTACGGCAACCGAAGGACCGAGAGGTCACCGCGGAGCGCCTGCTCGACTCGTCCGCCCGAAACTCCTATTCGCCCGACATCGACATCGACTGGGCGGCGCCGCTGGAGGACGGCAAGGCGTACATGCCGTTTGAGCGGGTGTCGTTGTACGGCACGGAGTTGTGGGATCGCCTCACGCCCGAGCAGCGGGTGGAGCTGTCGAAGCACGAGATCGCGAGCATGGCGAGCGTGGGCCTGTGGTTCGAGATCGTGCTCATGCAGCTGCTGGCGAGGTACATCTACGAGCTCGACCCGACCACCGCCCACGCTCAGTACGCCCTGACCGAGCTGGGTGACGAGACCCGCCACTCGATCATGTTCGCCAAGGCGGTCGCCAAGACGGGCGCACCGGCCTACGGCCCGAACCGCGTGGTCAAGGCGCTGGGCCGGGTGTTCGGCGGGATCGCCGCCGGCCCGCCGATGTTCGCCTCGGTCCTGGTGGCCGAGGAGACGACCGATCGGGTCCAGCGCTCGATGATGGACGACCCGAAGATCCAGCCGATGATCCGGATGGTCAACCGCATCCACGTCATCGAGGAGGCTCGCCACGTCCGGTTCGCCCGCGAGGAGGTTGTGCGCGGGCTGGAAGGTGTCGGCCGCGTGCGACGCGAGTTCTACCGGCTGGTCACCGCCCTGACGGCGTACGCCGTCGTCGACTGCATGATCCACCCGAGGGTCTACGCGGCGGTCGGCATCGACCCCCGCGAGGGCCGGCGCGCGGCCCTGGCCAATCCGTACCACCAGGAGAGCCGCCGGTGGATGTCGGAGAAGGTGGTCGAGTTCCTTACCGAAGTCGGTCTGATCGGCGGTCCGACGAAGAAGATCTGGAAACGCGGTTATATGATTTGAGCCCCGTTCTATGGTGGAACCATGCCATCCACCACGGTTACCGGGCAGAACGTCGACATTCGGCTCTGGACTCGACCCGAATCGGTCGAGCCCGAGGCGATGCGGCAACTGCACAATATTTCGGCCCTGCCGTGGGCGTTCAAGCACGTGGCCGTGATGCCTGACGTGCATTACGGAAAGGGCGCCACGGTCGGTTCGGTGATCGCGATGCGCGATGCCGTGTCGCCCGCGGCCGTCGGCGTGGACATCGGCTGCGGCATGACCGCGGTTCGGACGTCGCTGCGTGCCGAGGACCTTCCGGCCGACCTGAGCCGACTGCGCTCCACTGTGGAGCGTGACGTTCCGGTGGGCCGTGGTCAGCACAAGGCCACGGCGTTCACCGACCGCGACGCCGTCGACTGGGACGCGTTCTGGCGTCGCTTCGAGGGCCTGACGCCGACGGTGCGGGCGGACGCCGGCCGTGCGCTGCACCAGATGGGGACCCTGGGCGGCGGCAACCACTTCATCGAGATCTGCCTCGACACCCAGGGGCAGGTCTGGGTGATGCTGCACTCGGGTTCGCGGGGCATCGGGAACGTGCTCGCCCAGCACCACATCGAGGTCGCGCGGGGGCTGGCGCACAACCAGTCGCTGCCCGACCCCGACCTGGCGGTGTTCCTGGCCGGTACGCCGCAGATGGCCGCCTACCGGCACGACCTGTACTGGGCGCAGGACTACGCGCGCCGCAACCGTGCGGTGATGCTGCGCCTGGTGTGCGACGTGTTGCGCCGGCAGTTCCACAAGGTCGTGTTCGACGAGCCGATCTCGGCCCACCACAACTACGTCGCCGAGGAAACCCATTTCGGCGAGGAGGTGCTGGTGACCCGTAAGGGCGCCATTCGCGCCGGATTGGGTGACCTGGGAATCATTCCGGGTTCGATGGGAACGGGTTCGTACATCGTGCGCGGGCTCGGTAACCCGGACTCGTTCGAGTCCGCCTCGCACGGTGCCGGTCGGCGAATGTCGCGGACCAAGGCCCGTAAGCAGTTCACCGAGGCGGACCTGGCGGAGCAGACGGCCGGCGTGGAGTGCCGCAAGGACGCGGGCGTCGTGGACGAGATTCCGGGAGCGTACAAGGATATCGACGAGGTGATCGGAAACCAGACCGATCTGGTGGAGATCGTCGCGAAGTTGAAGCAGGTGGTGTGCGTCAAGGGGTGAGGGGGTGACGCGCCGACCGGCCGGAGAGGCCGGTCGGCGCGTCGTCACGTGGGTGACCGAGGTGGTGCCCATACCTGGTCAGTCTTTCCAGAAGGTGCTGCGCGGCGGTGGCTTCGGCTTGGACACCGTTTCCAGGGTCACCACGGCCATGAACCACAGCGAATCGGCCATGTTGGGGTTGTCGGTCGGTTTCGCGAGGTCGTTGGCGAGCACGGTCATCGAATGGACCGCCGTCGGTCGTTCACCGGTCTTGAGCCAGTGCTCCAGCAGGGGCTTGATACGCCCGGCCAGGGCGTTCAACTGCGCGAACCTGGTCCAGACGTCCTTGCTGGCCTCGTCGATGAGCAGGTTCCGTTCCCTGTTCGCGAAGACCGCCAGGGTGGGCAGAACCGCCGGTACGTCGGCCACCGGCTTCTCCGGCTCCGGCACGGACGGCTCGGGCGCGAGCGGGCTCGGGCCGCTCGGCGGCCGGACACCCGGGGGTTGCGGGATGGGCGACGGGAGCTTCGGCGTTCGACGAGCGCTGCCGGGCCGGTCAAGGTGTCCGGGCGCCTTCTCCGGGGCGAAACCCCCGCCGAGTCCGGCGAACCCGGAGCCGAACGCCAGCGCCCCACCGGACTCGGCACGGCCGGCCGGGGCAGCGCCCATCCGGCGGGCGGAGGCATAGCCCATGGCCTGGGCCGCGGGTGCCGGAGCGGCGGCGAAGGCCGAGATGGCCTCGGTCTCCCAACCACTGGGCAGGTCGACCGGCTGGGTCACGCGGTGGACCCTGCCGGATTCGTTGACCACACGTTCGTCGATGGCCACGAACGCGGTGAACCGCGACAGCACCCCGAACCTCAGCGACGTGGCGACGATCCTTTTCTCCAGCTCGGGCCGCTCGACGCTGCCGACGCCCACGACGTAGCGGTCCTCCAGGTCGCGGATCCGGGCCCGCGCCCACAGCGCGGCCAGCGCCGGGTTGTCGCTCGGGCTCGCGGTGACCGTCGTGCTCCAGCCATCACCGCCGGAGACCGTGAGGCCACCGGCCGGCGAGCCGGTGTAGCGACCGGTGATCACCGCCGGGGCGCCGTCGAACAGGTCGGGCAGGACCGTCGGGGCGAGCGAGTCGTCGTCGATCGCCAGGCCCTGGGGCGCCAGGCGGAGATCGGTCACCACGGCGGACGCGATCCGTCGGTGGATGTGGGTCATGGCGGCGTCCAGCCGGTCCTCGGACTCGACCAGTTCGCAGCGTCCGCTCGACCCGGCCAACCGTTGCAGGAAGGCCTCGTTGACCGCGGTGTCGATGCCGACCGTGTGGACCCTGACCCCGGTCAGCCCCGGGGTCAGCTCTCGCAGTAGCTGGTCCTCGTTGCCCACCTGCCCGTCGGTGACCAGCACCAGGACCCGGTCCCGTTCGGTGTCCGGGCCCAGCAGGGCGGCGGCCGTGGACAGGGGTTCCAGCATCTGGGTCCCGCCCTTGGCGTCCACGCCGGACAGGAACTCCACCGCGCGGTACCTGTTGCGGTCGCTGGCCTCCACCAGCCCGCTGGGCAGGGTCGGGGGAGTGCTGACGACGTGGTCGAACGCCAGCACGGCGAACCGGTCGGCGCTCCCGAGCGTGTCGACGATGCGTGCCGCCGCCCGGCGGGCGGCGACCATCTTCCAGCCGCCCATCGACCCCGAGCGGTCCAGGACGAGCACGACGTCTCTCGGTCGTGGGGGCGCCGGCCTCGCCGGGGGCAGGATCGTCAGCGCGAACGTGCCACCGGTGTCGGCGGCACTGCCAGCGACCCCGCCGGCGTCACTGTCGCTGTCAGGGCTGTTGCCCGTGTCGCTGTCACCGTCGGTGTTGTCGTCGGGTTGGTCGGGCCGGACGGCGAGTGAGGTCCGGATCGCGGACTCGTCGGCGAAGGTGAGCCTGAGCAGGAAGTCCCGGTCGGCTCGTTCGCCGGGGTCGAGACGCACCCGCAGGCCGGTGGGGCTGTCCTCGGTGGTCGCGGTGGCGTGCAGGCTGGTCGAGACGCCGGTCAGCGGCAGGCCGGCGGGGTCGACGTCGACCGCCACCGACAGCCGGACCGGGTTGGGGAACCCGGGCAACAGCACCGGTGGGCTGATCCGGGACGCGTCGGGCACCACGTCGGTGTCCGGGGCGACGCCGTCGCCGACCTGGTCGCCGCCGCGTGGCTGGCCGGGGATGAAGCGCGGCGCGACCACCAGCGGGAACCGGAAGGTGGCCGCGTTGTCCTCGTAGGACAGCGCGCCGGCCAGCGTCACCCGCACGCTGACCCGCTCACCGGGCAGGATGTTGCCGACCCGCATGGTGAACACCCCGGGCCGCTCCTCCTCGGCGATCGAGGCGCGTTTGCCCTCGGTGACGGCCTGGTCGTAGTCGGCCCTGGCCTGCTCCCGCTCCTTGAGGACACCGTCGACGGTCCGGCCGTCGGCCTCCATGCGCAGCGCGGTGACCGCCGCCCGGGGCGGCAGCGGGAAGACGTAGGTCGCCTCGAGCGGGGTGTCGTGCGGGTTGTGGAAACCCTGGGTGAGCTCGATGTTCGAGGCCAGACCGGTGAGCGCCGCCCGGACGTCGATCGAGTCGAGCGGCAGGTTGCCCTCGGCGGTGCGGAGGCAGCCGAGGCCGTCGTCGTCGGAGGGCCGCTCGGGTGTCTCGACCAGGTCCATCAGGTCGACACGGGGGTTCATGGGGAGTCCTTTCGGGGTGGGGGCGCGAGGCCGAGGCTGCCCAGCAGATCGAGCAGCGGCGCGGCGGCGGTCGCGATCGCGGCGAGCTCGTCGGCGTCGGGCGCCCGGGGGGCGGAGTCCAACGTGACGGTGACACTGTCACCAAGACGGATGGCGTGAAGGGGCGTGACTAAGTCCGGTGCCTTACTGTCAGCGACACTGTCAGCCTTGCTGGTGTCACTCGAATGTGCGGTGCGCCAGAACGCGTCGGCACGGATGGGCCGGGTGGGCCAGACCACGTCGATGCGCGGTACCTTGGCCAGGTCGGCGAGCTGGCCATTGGTGGCGCCGACGATCTGCTCCTGGATCTGCGCCAGTGTCTGGCCAGCCGACTGCAGACGCTTCACGGCGGCGAGTTGCAGCAGGTGACGCGGGCCGTACACGGCGCTGCGACCGCGCGTACCCACCGGCCGGTCGACCAACCCGATGGTGGTGTACCAACGGATGGTTCGACCGTTGGGCAGATCCCGGACGCGACCGTTGGTCTGGCCGTCGTAGTCGTCGGCCAGCAGTTCGGCGACACGCTCCGGGAGCTGCTCGAGGGTCCACAGCTCGTCGTTCATGCTGCCATCTTGACAGTGTTCGATGACAGTGTCAAGGTTGCAGTATGAACCGATCAGCCCCAGCCCAGCTCGTGCAGCCTCGCGTCGTCGATCCCGAAGTGATGGGCGATCTCGTGGACGACCGTGATGGCGACCTCCTCCACCACGTCGTCCTCGTTGTCGCAGATGTCCAGGATCGCCTCGCGGTAGATGGTGATCCGGTCCGGCAGCACGCCGCCGTAGTCCGAGGTCCGTTCGGTGAGCGCGACCCCGTGGTAGAGCCCGAGGAGGTCGGGCTGCTCCGGGTCCCGGTCCTCCACCAGCACCACGACGTTGTCCATCGCGGCGGCGAAATCACCGGGGATCAGGTCCAGCGCGTCGCCGACGAGTTCCTCGAACCGCCGCCGGCCCATCTCCACGGGCACGGCGTCACCGGCCGGGGCTCGACGGTGGGGCGGACTGCGACGGCGCGGGGGAGGACGGCAGCGGCGCCGCCTGCACGCTGCCGCGGACCGGCCTCAGCTGGCCGTCCTTCTCACGCGCGCCCACCTTGCAGTTCACCAGGTGCGAACCGGCGAGCCAGCTCTCCTTCTTCAGCGTGTCCGAATAGAGCGACAGCTTGTTGGCCTGCAGGTTCGCGTTGCCCGTGTACTTGTTGGCCACCGGAGGGCAGAGATCGACGAGCTTCTCCCGCTGAGCGGCCTCGCTCGGAAACGCCTTGGGGTCGAACGTGGTGCTCAGGTCCACCACGCCGACCACCTCGTAGGCGTGCGCGTTCTCACACGCGACGGGGTCACCCACCTGGCCCTCGACCAGGGCGAAACAGGTCCCCGGTTCATGCACGTTCGACTGGTCCTGCTCGGCGGCGGCTCCGGTCGTGGGAAGGAGGCGCTCCCCGGAGGGCGTGACACGTTGGATGCCGCAGCGCAGGCGCCGGTCGCCGTTGCCCCACTGCTCGGAGTTGGGCTTCAGCGCGCCGGCGGTGTACTTGCCGAACGGGTCGAGAGTGCCACCCAGGTACTTGGTGGCCTCGGCGGTGCACCTCTCGGTGACGATCTGCTGCCAGTCGGTCTCGGCCGGCGGCTTGGAGTTGGGGCCGTACTCGCCGCCGATCTCGACGTTGCTGGTCACCTCGAAGGTGTGTGGCTTCTCGCACGACACCCGCCGCATGTTCTGCGGCTTGTCGTGCGGCCAGTCCAGGCAGGCGCCACTCGGCGAGTCGAACGCCTCGGCCGCCTCCTGCGCGACGGTATCCGCCTTGCCCTCGACCGACACGGGCCACGAGAACAGCATGCTGCCGCTGAGCACGGCCAGCGCACCGATGAACGCCCCGGCCATGACCAAGCGGGTACGCATGGTGCTCCCCCGAGAGCCCATCGATCTGCCTCGTCCAGTCTTGCTGCCCATGACGGCGTCCATAATGCCAGCGTCGGTGGTGTGCGCAGGCGCCGAATCGCATTGTCCGCCCAAACCGGCCTCTGGATACGCTCCCGCGATGATCGACCTGAGGACGCTGCGTGAGGATCCGGAGCTCTTCAGGACCTCCCAACGCACCCGAGGCGAGGACCCCGCCCTGGTCGACGCCCTCCTCGCCGCCGACCAGCGCCGCCGCACCGCGGTCACCAGAACGAACACCCTCCGAACCGAACAGAAACAGCTCGGCAGACAGATAGCCCGGTCCCGAGGCGACCAGCGTGACCGTCTGCTCACCAGAGGCAAGGAGCTGGCAGCCGCTGTCCGGGCAGCCGCAGCCGCCCAGTCCCAGGCCGAGACCGCTGCCTCCGACCTCCACGCCCACCTCCCCAACCTCATCCACCCGAACACACCCCCAGGTGGCAGCGACGACTACGTCGTGCTGAAGGTGACCACCCCAACTACCGGGCGGGGCGGGCGGGCCGCGCCACCCGGAGAGGTCGCGCCGGCCGGCCGGGCGGCGCCGCCGGCGGGAGCGGCTGGGGCAGAGGCGCTGGATGGTGAGGTGTGGTCGGTTGGTGAGGCGGCGTTGGTCGGCGTAACCGGGCTGGTCGGCGTAACCGGGCTGGTTGGTGGGGCCGGGCAGGTCGATGGGGCCGGGCAGGTGAGTGGGGTCGGGCTGGCGAGTGGGGCTGGGTCGGTCGGTGAGACTGGGCTGGACAGTGGGGCCGGGCAGGTCGGTGGAGCCGGGCAGGTCGATGGGGCCGGGCAGGTGAGTGGGGCTGGGTTGGCAAGGGGAGCCACGCGGGTCGGCGGGGTCAGGTCGGTCGGCGGCGCTGGGCAGGTGAGTGTGGTCGGGCTGATCGGCCAGGCTGAGCTGGACAGTGGGGCCACGCGGGTTGGTGAGACCGGGTCAGTCGGTGGAGCTGGGCAGGTTGATGGCTCGGCGGTGGGTGGTGAGGTTGCGGCGGCGGATGAGCATGGTTCGGCTGGTGTGGGTGGGGCGGATCCGGTTGGTGGGGCGGCGCGGGCTGGCGAACCAGAATCGGCTGGTGGCGCCGAATCGGTCGGCGGCGGTGCGCCGGCATGTGCGGTTGGGCCGGTGGGTGTGGGTGGGTTGGCAACAGCGCCTATGAGTGGTGTCGGGGCTGAACCGGCTGGTGGCGCGGGGCCTGTTGGTGAAGCTCGGTCAGGTGGCGGTGGTGTCGGGCGGGTCGGTGGGGCTGGGCCGGTGGGTGGGCCTGAGTCGGCTGACGATGGTGGGCTGGCGGGTGATGCTGGGGCCACTGGTGATGCTGCGTGGGCAAGTGGGGTTGCGGCGGCCGGTATATCCGCGCGGGTGGGTGGGACTACGTCGGGCAGTGCGGTCGCGTCGGTGGGTGAGACTGCGGGGGGTGGCGGAGCTGTGTCTGTTGGTGAGGTTGGGTTGGTGGGTGGGGTCGGGTCGGTGGATCGGGCTGCGGGGGCTGGGGGAGCTGTGTCTGTTGGTGAGGATGGGGCTGCGCCGGTGGGTGAGGTGCTGTCGGTCGGTGGAGTCCGTGTTCCTGGGGCGGGGTCTGTTGGTGGACAGGTAGGTCGGGCTGAGACCGTTGGCGGGCAGGTGGTGGGGGAGGGTGAGTTCGCTGGTCAAGCGGCGTTCGTGGGCCGTGTCGGGCGGGCTGGTCAAGCGGGGTTCGGGGACCCTGTCGGGTGGGCTGGTCAGGGGGAGGTCGGTGGTCGTGTCGAGGGCGGGGGGCGAGTGGGGGCCGCCGGTTCGGTGCGGCGGGGGCGTGATCGACCGGGCGGTGCCGCGGGGCACCTGGAGATCGGTGGGCGGCTGGGGATCATCGACGTTGAGCGTGGTGTGAAGGTCGCCGGCGCCCGGGTTCCCTGTCTGATCGGGGGCGGGGCGCGGTTGGAGTTGGCTCTGGTGAACCTTGTGGCGGCACGGGCCGCCGACCGGGGGTTCACGGCCATGGCTTCGCCGGTGTGGGCGGGGTCGGGACAGGCGCATCTGGTGGGCTCGCCGCAGACGCCGCAGACGCCGCAGACGCCGCAGACGCCGCAGACGCCGCAGACGCCGCAGACGCCGCAGACGGCGCTGACAGCGCTGACGGCTTGGCATGCGGACGAGATCCTTGACCTGTCCGGCGGCCCCCGGCGGTATCTGGCCTGGTCGACGGGCTTCGGGCGGGAAACCGTGGCCGGTGGAGGGCTTGCGGGGGCGACGGTGGGGTTCGTTGTCCACTGTGCGCCGGGCGACGTCGAGGGTGAGCAGCGTCGGCTGCTGGACTGTCAGGAGGAGTTGCTTGTCGCTACCGGTGTTCCCTGTCGGGTGACCGACGTGCCCGCGGGTGAGCTGGCTCGGGCCTCGGCTCGCACCTTCGCCTGCGAGGTGTGGCTGCCCCATCCTCGGCGGCACCGGCGCGTCGGCTCGGTATCGAACTGCACCACCTACCAGGCGCGACGTCTGGCTATCCGTTGTCGGGACGGGCGGGGTCGGGTGCGCACGGCGGCCACCGTCACCGGGTCGCTGGAGCTGGGTGCCTGGATCGCGGCCCTGCTGGAGAACCATCAGTGGGAGGACGGCTCCGTCCGGTTGCCGGCGGCGCTGGGGGGCACCATCACGGGCCCGTGATCGGGGACTCGTAAATGGCTGGTGGTCCAGCGGGTGGCGTCGTAGCGTGCCCGCATGCATCGGACCTTCCCGATCACCCCACCTCCCCGCGGCTGAGCGGGGTGTGCTGACGGCGCGACCGGTGGTCGCGCCTGCTTGACATTGCTCGGTGAACGCCCCGCGGACGAGGACATCACCCTCTTCTGACGCTTGGGAGCGTTCATCTTGTCCATCGATTCCGCGCGGGTTTCCGCGCTGCTGTTGATTTGTGCTGGAGTTCTGTGGGGGACCGGCGGGATTGCCGGTGACCTTCTGCAGTCCGCGGGTGGACTGTCCGCGGTTGCTGTCGCCGCCTATCGGCTTCTGGTGGGCGGACTTGTTGCCACCGTCGCTGTTGGGCGCATGTTGCGGCAGTTGCGGGGTGCCGTGGTGTGGCGCCGGTTGGTGGTCACGGGAATTCTTCTCGCCGAGTTTCAGGTGGCTTACCAGATTTCCGTCGAACGGATTTCGGTGAGTTTGGCGACGCTCATCACCATTGGTTGTGTTCCCGTTTTCGTCGCGGGAGTCACCGCTGTGCGGGACCGGCGGCTTCCCAGCCGCCAGGTACTCGCCGCGCTGGCCGCCTCACTCGTCGGGCTCGGGCTGTTGTGTGGTGCGCCGGACGTCGGCGGGGACACCGTTCGCACCGTCGTCGGTGTCGTGACGGCGTTGGCGGCCGGGGCGGGGTTCGCGGCGTTGACGCTGGTCGCGGCGCGGCCGGTGGCGGCGCAGGGGGCGACCGTGTCCGTGGGACTCCTGCTCGGCGGGCTGCTGCTGACGCCGTTCGCGCTCGGATACGGGATGGTGCCGGTGCTGACGGTGGACACCGTGGCGCTCATCGGATACCTCGGGATCGTGCCCACCGCCCTCGCGTACGGGGCCTACTTCCTGGGGTTGCGGCGGGCGGGCGCCACGGCCGCCGCACTGTCCACCATGCTGGAACCGCTGACGGCCACCGTGCTCGCGGTGCTGTTCCACGGCGAGCGGATGACGGTCGCCGGTGTCGTCGGCGCCGTACTGATCGGGGGCTCGCTGATCGCCACCGGGCGCACTACCTGACCTGGTCGGCCACGTGACGCGCGATCTCCAGCGCACTGGTCGCCGCCGGCGACGGGGCGTTGAGCACGTGCACCTGGTTCGGTGCCGTCTCGATCAGGAAATCGTGCACCAGGGTGCCGTCGGGGAGCAGGGCCTGCGCCCGCACCCCGGCGTGCGCCCGCACCAGATCCTCCCGGCCGACAGCGGGCACCAACCGCGCCAGGCTCGCCGCGAACCGGCGGCGCGACAGCGAGCGGACCACCTCGTCCACCGCCGTCCGTGGATACCGGCGCGCCAGCCGCCACAGGCCGGGGAACCGCGCCGACTCCGTCAGGTCGCGCCAGGACACGTCCCGCCACCGGTAGCCCTCGCGGCGCAGGGCGAGCACGGCGTTCGGGCCGGCGTGCACCGAGCCGTCGAGCATCCTCGTCAGGTGGACGCCGAGGAACGGCAACGTCGGGTCGGGCACCGGGTAGATCAGGCCCCTGACCAGGTGTGACACCTCGGGGCGAAGCGTGAAGTACTCGCCTCGGAACGGCACGATCCGCGCCGTGGGCGTCAGCCCGGCCAGCCGGGCGACCCGGTCGCTGTGCAGGCCCGCGCAGTTCACCAGCGCGTCCGCCCGGACGACGTCAGTGCCGGTGCCGGTGCCGGTGGCGAGTTCGACCCCGCCGCCGGCGGTGGAGCGGATCGCACGCACCGGGGTGCCCAGACGCAGGTCCGCGCCGGCGGCCGTCAGGTCGCGGACCAGCGCCGCGCAGATCGCCGGGAAGTCGATGATCGCGGTCGACTCGACGCGCAGGGCGGCGACGCAGGCGACCTCGGGCTCGTACTCGTGGGCCTGCGCCGGCTGGATCAGCTTCGCCGGCACGCCGTTGGCCTCCGCGCGCGCCGCCAAGGCGTGCAGGCCAGGCAGCTCCGCCTCGCTGGTCGCGACGACCAGCTTGCCGCACACCGAGAACGGGACGTCGTTCGCCCGCGCGTAGTCCACAATGGACTTGTTGCCGGCCACGGACATCCTGGCCTTGAACGACCCCGGCTCGTAGTACAGGCCGGCGTGCACGACGTTCGAGTTGTGCCCGGTCTGGTGGGCGGCCCACCGGTTCTCCTTCTCCAACACGGTCACCCGCTCGCCCCGGGTCGTCAGCTCGCGCGCCACCGCGAGCCCGAGAATGCCGCCGCCCACCACCGCCACATGTCGCACGATCAGTGAGGCTACTGCCGGCGCAGGCCCAGCGTGCTGCTCGTCGGCAGCATTCCCGTCCCGACCACCGCCATCGTGATCGGCATCGCCAGTTGGGCCAGGCGGCCGACGGCCGGCGCGCCGACCGCGCGGTACGGGCCGGCGGCCAACTCGTCGGTGAGGCGTTCGACCTCGTCCCGCCCGGCGCGGCCGGCGTCGGTCGCCGTGCCGTCCCGGTCCAGCCAGCCCCGTTCGGCCAGGCGCTCCTCGGCCGCCGACCACGCCGACGCCGACCAGCCCCGGCTGGCGAACACCGCCACCGGCGCGGCCCCGACGGCGGCGAAGGACACCAGCGACTCGACCGGGTCGAGGCCCGAGGTCAGCAGCGCGGCGACGTGGCCGTCGCCCCGGTGTTCGCGCAGCACGGTCGCGGCGTGCCACAGCACCAGGTGCGGCTCGTCGGGCCAGGGAAGGTCGGCGTTGGCGGCGGCGAGCGGCCGGCCGGCGGTGGTGGCGGCCTCGGCGAGCCGGCGGGCGATCGTCGCGGCCTCCGCCAGGTCCGGGGAGTCGACGCGGTCGCCGAGGATGGCGCGCAGTGCCTGGTCGACGCCGTGCCGGCGGGCGTCGAGCACCTTCTCCGGCGCGGCGACCCGCCAGGCGGCCGGGACGTTCGCCCGGACCATGTCGGGCGCGAAACTGTAGAACGTCGAGGTCACCAGCTCGGGGCCGGCGGGGCCGAGGGGGGCGGCGCGCCAGGCGAAGTAGCTCGGCCACCTCGGCTCGGTCGCATACCCGAGGCCGGCGGCGCGCTCGAACACCTCCGGCGCGTAGTAGAGCGTGGCGTGGATCGGTTCGAGCAGTTGCCACAGCTGGCGTACGAGACCCAGTTCCATCGGTACCTCCCGCAACTCATCTTGTCACCGACAAGTTAGCGGGTCCGCGATGATTTAGCCAGTGACAAGATATGCTGGTCAGGTGACGAGGACCACGTACCACCACGGCGACCTGCACCGGGTACTGATCGACGCCGCACTGGAGCTGATCGCCGAACGCGGGCCGAACGCGGTCAGCCTGCGCGACCTGGCACGAGCCGCCGGGGTGTCGCACGCCGCGCCGGCACACCACTTCGGCGACAAGGCCGGCCTGTTCACCGCGATCGCGACCCAGGGTCAGCTGCTGCTCGCCGACCGGCTCGCCGCCGACCTCGCCGACGGCCGCGACCTGCGACGACTCGGCGCGAGCTACGTCCGGTTCGCCGCCGACCACCCGTCGCACTTCGAGGTCATGTACCGCCCGGACCTGTACCACCAGGACGACCCCGACCTGGCCGCCGCTCGAACCCGCGCCGGCGACCTGCTGCGCTCGGCCATCCCCGGCGACGGCCGGGTGGCCGACCGCCGGATGCTCGCCGCGTGGTCCATCGCGCACGGGTTCGCCACCCTGCGCCGCACCGGCAACCTCGACCGTCTGCTCGCCGGCAGTGACCCGGACACCGAGTTCGCCGAGATGGCGGGCCTGCTGGACCTCACACCCTGACGGAGGTCGCGTACACGATCGGTTGACATGTGCGCTGAGTGGTCGATTTGTGTGCGAAGAGTCACCAATATGGGGTGCGGATCCGGTGGGTCGCACCCAAGGGGCGCCGCCCGACCGGGTCCTTCGTGTCGATCATGAGAGATCAGGGAGCGCGGATGGCTGTGTACGAGACGGAGATCCACACCGGTGGCGGCGGCTGGCAGGCCGACGAGCCGCTGTCGGTGACCATCAGCAACCGGGCAGACGTCGTCGCGCAGGACGCCCCGCCGCCGACCGGAACCGCGGTGACATGGAGCAGCCCCGCGGCCGGCAACGGCAGCGTGACCTTCTTCGACGACGGGTCCCGCTTCGAGGGCACCGCCCAGTTCCCCAATGAGGGGCCGGTCGGCTACCGAGGCCAACTCCAGGGCTGACCCGACGCCACCTGGGCCGGGCTGGTTGAGCTGGAACCGGTGTGGACCAGTGCTCGCCGGGCTGCAGCCGGTGGGCCGGGGCTGCCAGGCCGGAGCCGACCGGACCCGAGTCCGGTGGTCGGGGCTGGCCGAACCGAGGTTGAACCGGGGTCTGCTGACCGAGCACCTCCGGTTCACCGATGCGGTGGGCTCGCCGTTTGTCCTCGGTGGGGCAGAGACCGCCCGAACCCGTGCTGGCCGGGTTCGGGCGGACCGAGGTCGGCTGGTCTGGGTTCGGGCGGGCTGGGGTTGGCTGGGCTGGGACCGGTTGGGCCGGGGTTGGCCGGGTCTGGGTGCGGTTGGGCCGGGTTGGCTGGTCTGGGGTTCGGGTCAGGCCGGAGTTGGCTGGGCCTGGGTGCGGTTGGACTGGGGGGTTGGTTGGGCAGGCCTGGGTTCGGTTGAGCTGGGGTTGGCTGGGCCGAGTTCGGTTGGGCTGAATTCGTTGGGCCGGAGGATGTGGGGGCGAGGCGGCCGGGCCGGAGTGCTCGCGTCAGGGGCGCCACTGGCTCCCTGGCGCGGGGTCGGGTTCGGGGTTCTCTACCGTTGGCGCGTGGTTAGCCTGCGACAGCGGTTCGGGCCGGCGCTCTACATGGGTGGAGGGCTGGCGCTCGTTGGTGCCGCCGGGTTCGGGTTCGTGTCGTTGGCCGGGCACACGTTGCCGGCGGTCGAGTTCGCCGCGATCACGAACTTCTACCTGATGGTCAACATCATCGGGCCGGGGTTGTTCTCCGCGTTGGAGCAGGAGACCAGCCGGTCCGTCTCGGCGGGGCTGGCCGGGGGGAGGGCGCTCGGGCCGATCGTCGGGCACGCCTGGAAGTTGGCGGCGGGGCTCCTGGCGGCGGTACTCGTCGTCCTGCTCGCGGTGTCCGGGCCGTTGACCGACGCGGCGTTGGCAGGGACCTGGGGACTGGTCTTCGCGGTGTTGCTGAGCGTGGCCACCTCGGCTGCCGTGTACCTCGTGCGGGGTGTTCTTGGCGGGACCCAGCGGTTCAACGGCTACGCGGCCACGCTGGGTGCCGAGGGTCTCGCGCGGATCCTGCCCTGTGTGGTGATCGCCCTGTCGGGAGTTCCGAACGCGGTCGGCTACGCACTGTTCTTCGCGGCCGGCTCCGGGGTGGGTGCACTCGCCGGCCTGCTGTGGCTGCGCCGCCCGTCCGCCACCAGCGGGCCGTCCGCCACGAAACCGACGGGCACGGCAGCGGCGACAACGGAAACAACGCCGGACGTACCGGAGGCGTTGCCGGGGGCCGGGCGGGAGATGGCCCGGGGCTTCGCCTTCCTCGTCGGTGGCACCGTCCTGATGCTGGTCGTGATGAACGTGGCGCCGATCGTCATCACGCCCCGGTTGGGTGGTGACGCGGCGACCGCCGCCGCGTTCGGGTCGGCGTTCGTGCTCGCGCGGATTCCGTTGTTCCTCTTCGCCCCGGTGCAGGCGATGTTGCTGCCGGCCCTGACCAGGGCGGCGACCCGGGGCGAGTACGGCGAGGTCCGCGCCACCCTGCGCAAGATCCTGGTGGCCGTCGCGGCCATCGGGATCCCGGGGGTGGCGGCCTCCTTCCTGGTCGGCCCCTGGGCGGTGCAGGTGGTGTTCGGCGCGGACGTCCGGCTCTCCGGGACCGTGGTGGGGCTGTTGGGGCTGAGCACCATCGGGTTGATGGTGGGGCAGGTGTTGCAGCCGGGGCTGATCGCGCTGGGGCGGCACCGGTCGGTCACCGGCGCCTGGTTGCTCAGCGCGGTCGTGCTCGTCGGGTTGCTCGCCCTGCCGGGGGACCCGATCCGGGCCGGTGTGACCGCCCAGCTCGCCGGGGCGGCGTTGGTCGTGGTCATCATGCTGGTGACCCTGTCGCGCGCGCTGGGTAACCGGCCGGCCCCGACCGGGACGTCGGCTGGCGTCGCTGCCGTCTAGTCTTGGGAGCCGTGTCAAGCAACGCGTCCGCTGTACGCGCGCTCATCGTGGTTCCCGCCTGGAACGAACAGCTGACGGTGGGTGAGACCGTCCGGGAGATCCGCGACGCCACCCCGGACCTCCAGGTCCTGGTCGTCAGCGACGGCTCCACCGACCACACCGCGCTGGTGGCCCGTGACGCCGGCGCGCTCGTGCTCGAGCTCCCGTTCAACCTCGGCGTCGGCGGCGCCATGCGCGCCGGCTTCCGCTACGCGGTGCGCCACGGCTACGACGCCGTCGTGCAGGTCGACGCGGACGGGCAGCACGACCCGTCGGAGGTGCCGGCGCTGCTCGCCAAGCTCGGCGAGGCGGACGTCGTCATCGGGGCGCGGTTCTCCGACCGGTCCGACGAGTACCGGGTTCGGGGCCCTCGGCGGTGGGCCATGGTGGTGCTCTCCAAGGTGCTGTCGATGCTGGCCAAGACCAAGCTCACCGACGCCACCTCCGGGTTCAAGGCGACCGGCGGCCGGGCCCTGCCCGTGTTCGCCGAGCATTACCCGGTCGAGTATTTGGGTGACACGATCGAGTCGTTGGTGATCGCGTTGCGTGCGGGGTGCACGGTGACGCAGGTGCCGGCGCGGATGCGGCCCCGGCGGGGTGGCAACCCGTCGCACCGGCCGATCAAGTCGGCGATCTACCTCTTCCGCGCCGGCTTCGCCCTGCTGCTGGCGCTGATCCGCCGGTGGGACCTGCCGCCGGCGACCCTGCCGGCGCCGGTCGAGGCACCGATCAAGGAAGGCAGCTCCCGTGAATAGCACCACCTACATCGTCGGGCTGGTCGCCACGATCCTCATCCTCGCGGGCATCGTGGAGCTGCTGCGCCGCCGCCAGCTTGGCGAGAAGTACGCCGTGCTGTGGCTGGTGGTCGGGGTCGTCCTGCTGATCTTCTCGATCTTCCCGAACCTGCTGCCCTCGCTGGCCGACGGGCTGGGCGTGCAGCTGCCGTCGAACCTGATGTTCTTCGTGGCGATCGTGTTCCTCGTCGGGGTCGTGCTGCACCTGTCGTGGGAGGTCTCCCGGCTGGAGAACGAGACCCGCAAGCTCGCCGAGGACCTCGCGATCCTGCAGCTGGAGGTCGCGCAGCAGAAACGGGAGAACGTGCGCGAATGACCACGCTGGACATCATGATCCCGTTCTACGGCGACGTCGCGCTGCTGCGTGAGGCCGTGGGCAGTGTCCTGGAGCAGGACGACCCGCGCTGGCGGCTGACGGTCGTCGACGACACCGACGACCCGGCCGTGCCGGAGTACTTCGCGGGCCTGGACGACGACCGCATCCGCTACCGGCACAACCCCACGAACCTCGGCATCACCGGCAATTTCAACCGCTGCCTGGAACTTGTCGAACACAAACTGTGCACGCTCATGGGTTGTGACGACCGGATGCTGCCCAACTACGTCGGCAGCGTGCTCGCCGTCTGGGCCGACCACCCCGACGCCGGCCTGATCCAGCCCGGCGTGCGGATCATCGGCAGCGACGGCCGGCCGAGAAAGACCCTGGTCGACGAGGCCAAGCGGCGCGTCTACGCGCCCAAGGTCGAGGGCCGCCTTGAGCTGTCCGGCGAGGACCTCGCGGTGAGCCTGCTGCGCGGTGACTGGTTGTACTTCCCGTCGCTGGTCTGGCGCACCGAACTGCTCGCCGGTCTGCGTTTCCAGGACGACCTGCGGGTCATCCAGGACCTGGCGCTGCTGGTGGACCTGGTGGTGGCCGGCGCGACGCTGGTCGTCGACGAGACCCTGGCCTTCGAGTACCGCCGCCACGAGGCCAGCGAGTCCTCGGCCTCCGCGTTCGACGGCTCCCGGTTCACCGAGGCCGGCACGTTCTTCACCGAGACCGCCGACCGGATGGCCGCGCACGGCTGGCCCCGGGCCGCCCGGGTGGCCCGCCGGCACCTGTCCTCGCGGCTGTTCGCGCTGACGATGCTGCCCCAGGCCCTGCGTCAGCGGGCCGGCGTCGGCCAGCTCACCCGGCACGTGTTCGGGTCCGGCCGGGCCTGAGGGACCAGGCTCAGCCGGCGTCCTGCTGGGACGCTGTGCCGCACGCGGTCAGCCGGTACAGCTTGTTGCCGCCCTGCTCGTCGACCAGCTCGAAACCGGTGCCGAAGCGCGGGTCGTTGACGCCCGAGTAGTACTTCCACTTGCCGTCCGACGGCCGGAACTCCGCCTCGCCGACCAGCAGGTAGTCGACGCCGAGGTCGGTCGCCGCCTGGCAGACCAGCGGGTCGGTCGCCGCGTTCTCCATGTTGTTGGCCAGGTACTCCTGCTCGGGGCTGTGCTCGCCCCGGAAATGCGGGAACAGCACCTCCCGGTCACCGAGCGCCCACAGCATGGCGCTGCCGTTGAACGGGTTGCCGGCGATCAGCGCGTCCTCGGGGACCTCGTCGGCCACCCGTTCGAAGAACTCCCGCATGTCCGGGGTGGTCAGCACGCCCGCCGGACGTGGGTTGTAGCCGGCGGAGATCCGCTCCTGGCGGTCCGACGGGTAGAGCCCGCCGGTGGCCGCGACCAGCACCACGGCCAGCGCCACGGCGATCCCCGCCGAGCCGGCGGCGGCGACCCGGGAGCGCCAGCCGGCGCGCTCCTCGGTGGCCGAGAGGACCTTGGCGGTCAGCAGCAGGATTCCGCCGACGGCCAGCGGCACGGCGGTGATCGGGATCATCGCGGCCAGCCGGTGCGAGTCGTTGTACCAGTAGCCGGTGAACTTCTGGGTGTCCGGCCGGTTGATCGCGGCGGTCAGCACGTAGAGGAACGTGGTGGCCAGGTGGCCGGCGACGATCAGCCGCAGGTTCGGGTAGCGGCGCGCGGCGAAGAACCCGACGATCACCAGCGCCGAGAGCAGCCACAGCGCTTCCTTGTTGTGCGTGGCGTTGAGCGCGACCTCACCGACGGCGTTGGCCGGGGTCTCGAACGGCGGCCAGAACTGCTTGCGGGTCGCGGCGAAGGCCGGGGTGGTCGCCGCCCAGTACCAGCCGCCGGCGGCGACCGCGACGAACAGCACGGACTCGATCGCGCCGCGTGCGGTCCGCCCGGCGCGGTGCAGTTCCCAGGCGCGGACGAAGATCCGCGCGGCGATCGGGAAGATCGAGAGCACGGCCACCGAGAACAGCACGTTGGGGTGGGCGAACCCGGCGGCGACCAGCGCGACCACGAACATGATCCACGCCCGGCCGACGCCGATCGCGTCGTCGCGGGTCCAGCGGGTCAGGGTGAACACGACGGCCAGCGCGGCCGGCGCGAACGACATGCCGAGCAGGTTGGGCCACAGCACGCCGAAGCCGAGCAGGTCCCACGGGAACGCGGTGAACCCGACGCTGACCACGCCGGTGACGGCCAGCGCCGCCAGATTGCGGCCGAACAGCTGGCGGACCAGCAGCAGGCAGGCCAGCGGCCAGACGACGATCGCGCCGACGAAGGTCACCAGGTTGGCGGCCACCGGGATGCTGGTGCCGGTCGTCATCATCACCAGCGAGGCGACGTCGTGCCAGCCGGCCGGGTAGAACGCCGGCGGGACCTCGGGGTTGCCCAGCGTGCTGAGGGTGAGCGAGGACGCCTGGTGGGAGTCGGCGATGTAGGCCAGCGCGTTGTAGTGGAACAGCGCGTCGTAGGTCTGGGACAGCGCGTCCGGGGAGCTGACGGCCCCGCCGATGGTGATCGCGCCCAGGACCAGGCCGGGAACCCAGCCGGCGAGCGCGGCGAGCGAGAGCCGGCGCGGGTCGGGGTCGGCGGTGAACAGCGCGCGGCGGCGCAGCGGGAACGCGACGGCTCCGGCGACGGCGACGGTGGCGGCGCTGGCGACCAGCGCGATCCACACCGACCAGTCGATGCCGAGTTTCTCGGCGACGACCGCGGTCGAGGCGATGATCGCGATGCTGGTGATGGGGGCCAGGCCGAAGGCGGCGATGCCGCGCAGGCCGATGGCGTAGCTGACCGCGAGCCCGGGAAGGAGCAGCCAGGCGATGGTGACCAACGCGATCGGGACGGCGTCCAACCAGTTCATCGAAGGAATGACCTCTTAATTCCATCGGCCGTGGGAAACACGGCGCGGACCTCGGCGGGATTCTATGAGGTCAGCTGGTCACCGGCGCGGTGGTACCACCTAGGCTGCCGCCAGCGCCACGTCCGCGCAGGCAGCGGTGGGTGACCCGGTGAAACGACTTCACTTGATCGTGCGATGAGGACCGAGGGCGCTACTGCGCGTTCAACTACGAATCTCGGTGGGGGCTCGGCGATGGCGGTTACCCGGCGACGGGCTGTGCTCACGCTGGTCGGGGCGGTGGCGGGCGCGCTGCTGGTGGCGTTGCCGGGCCAGGTGGCGTCGGCGGCGCCGGTGCTGGCGCCGGACTTCGTGCTGCGTGACGTGCCCACCGGTCTGCGTGCGCCCAACGGCGCCGACCCCGGTGACATGCTCACCGACTTCGCCTACCTGCCGGACGAGAGTCTGCTGGTGACCGGCAAGTACGGCCGGGTCATGTGGGTGCCCCGGTCGGGCGCGCCGCGCGAGGTCGCCGTGGTGGCCACCAACGGTGCCGGTGACCTGGGGCTCAACGGCCTGGCGGTCGCGCCGGACTACGCGACGTCGCACACGGTGTACACGGCCCGTGCGGTGACCGCGACCGGTGACGGCGCCGGCGCGAACGGGTTACTTCGGGTGAGTGCCTGGACGGTCACCCTGGGCGGTGACGGCGCGCCGGCGGGTCTGACGGGGGAGCGGGTCCTCCTGCAGATGTCGGCCGACAGCTACATCCACGGCATCTCCGGGCTGGTCGCCGCCGACGACGGCACGGTGTGGGTGTCGGTGGGCGACAGCGCCGACTACCGGACGACCGACCCGCTCGCGTTACGCGCGCTGGACCCCGACGACCCGCACGGCAAGCTGCTGCGGATCAACCCGGACGGTTCCGGGGTGGCGACCAACCCGTACTACGACGCGGCCCGCCCGCGCGCGGCCCGTTCGCTGGTCTACGCCAGCGGGTTCCGCAGCCCGTTCCGGTTCAGTCTGGAGCCCGGCACCGGCCGGCCGATCCTCGGTGACGTCGGCAACGGCCGGCACGAGGAGATCGACCTGGTGGCGCGGGGCAACAACTACGGTTGGCCGTGCTGGGAGGGCCTGACCCGCACGCCGGGGTTCCGTGACCTGCCGGAGTGCGCGGGGGTGGCGACCGCGAGCCCGCTGTACAGCTATCCGCACGTGGGTGGCAGCAGCGTGACCGGCGGCGTGGTCTACACCGGGACGAGCTATCCCGAGAAGTACCGGGGGCGGTACTTCTTCGGGGACTACACCGACAAGATCGTCTGGTCGCTGGGTTACGACGAGCGCGGCCAGGTCACCGCCCCGCCGGAGACCGCCGGGTTCGGCACCGGCCTCGGCGCCCCGGTCAAGTTCGCCAGCGTGCCGACCGGCGGCGACATCATCTACGCCGACATCGCGTCGGCCACGCTGCGCCGGATCGTCTACTCGCCGGGCAACGCCCCACCGGTCCCCGTCATCAAGTCCACTGTGGACGCTGACGCCCGCACGGTCGCCCTCGACGCCACCGGCTCGACCGACCCCAACGGCGACCAGCTCACCTACACCTGGGACTTCGGCGACGGCCAGACCGGCGAGGGCGCCACCGTCAGCCACACCTACCCCGCCGGCCGCGACAGCGCCGAGATCACCCTCACCGCCCGCGACCCGGGCGGCCTGACCGCCACCACCACCGCCACCGTGCACCCCGGCAACCATCCACCGGCGCTGACCCTGCGCGCCCCCGACCCGGCCAGGACCTTCGCCGTCGGGGACGTGGTGGCCGCGTCGGCCACCGCCACCGACCCCGAGGACGGCCGCGTCCCGGTGAGCTGGTCGACGATGGTCGTGCACTGCGCGGCGGTCGCCGACTGCCACCTGCACCCCGGCGAGCAGCAGCAGGGCCCGGACTACCGGCTGACGTTCGAGGGCCACCCCGGCGACAGCCGCATCGAGGTCACCGCGATCGCCACCGACGCCACCGGCGCGACCGCGACCGAGACGTTCACCGTGCGGCCCAAGCAGCGGCGGGTCACGGTGGACTCGACCGTGCCGGCGGCGTTCACCATCGGCGACGAGGAAACCTCCTCCGGCCTGTTCACCGTCGGCACCCCGCTGACGGTGATCGCGCCGGAACGCGCCCTGGACGGCGTGGCGACGTTCGAACGCTGGGCCGACGGCGACACCTCGCGGGTGCGCCAACTGACCCTGCCCGACGCCGACCAGACCATCGCCGTCGAGTACCTGACCCCGATCGACCGCCGCTACGCCACCGACGAGGCGCTGCGCACCGGGCTGGGCGCGCCGACCGACGTGGAGCAGGGCGACCCGACGGTCCGCTGGCGCCCGTACGCGCACGGCCGGCTGTACTGGTCGCCGGAGACCGGTGTGCACGCGCTCAACGGCGCGATCCTCGCCAAGTACCTCACGCTCGGCGGTCACCTGTCGCTCGGCCTGCCGACCACCGACGAGACCGCCGGCCGCGACGGCACCGGCCGGTTCAACCTGTTGAGCCGCAACCAGGGCATCTACTACCACCCGCAGACCGGCGCGCACTTCGTCGTCGGCGCGATCCACACCCGCTACCGGCAGATGGGCGCCGAGGCGTCGGTGCTGCGCTACCCGACCACCGACGAGGGCGGCGCGGCCACCGGCCGGTTCAACCACTTCCAGTCGGGGTCGATCTACTACACGCCGACCCACGGCGCGCACGAGATCTTCGGCGCGATCCTGTCCCGCTGGAACGCGCTCGGCGGCGCGCCGGGCCTGGGCTTCCCGATCTCCAACGAATTACGAACCGCCGACGGCCAGGGAACCTACGAGAACTTCCAGTACGGTGCGATCTACTGGTCGGCGGGCACCGGGGCGTGGGAGGTCGTCGGCGCGATCCGTAGCCGGTGGAACGCGCTGGGCCGGGAGCAGTCGTATCTGGGCTACCCGACCAGCGGCGAGTTCGCCGTCGCGGGCGGCCGGCGGTCGAACTTCCAACACGGCTACATCACCTACGACGCCGCGACGGGTCGGGCCACCGACCGGCGGTACTGACTCCGCCCGGAGGTCTCGTTGAGGTCCCTGCTGTCCCCGGCGCTGTCCACGGCGACCGTGCTCGCCCTCGCGGCGAGCCTGGTCGTCCCGGCGTCCTTACCGGCGGCGGCCGCCGCTCCCGCCCCTGCTGCTGCCGCCGCCTCCGCTGACGAGTCGACGTACACGCCGCTGACGCCCGTGCGGGTCCTGGACACCCGCGAGGGCGCGGGCCTGGTCGGCCCCGGCCGCACGGTCGCCGTCGACCTGGCGTCGAAGGTCCCCACCGGCACGACGGCGGTGGTGCTGAACGTGACCGGCGTGTCCCCGACGGCCGAGACGTACGTGACGGCCTACCCGTCGGGTGAGGCCCGCCCGCTGGCGTCGAGCCTGAACCTGGCCAGGGGCGAGATCCGGGCGAACCTGGTGACGGTGCGGGTCACCGACGCCCGCGCGGTCACCCTCTACAACCACCTGGGCAGCACCCACCTGGTCGCCGACCTCGCCGGCTACTACTCGACCGGCGATGGCTCCCGCTTCAGCCCGGTGGTCTACACGCTGCGCGACTCCCTGGAGTTGGGGCCACGGCAGACCGCGACCCTCGGCTTCGGGCACGAGGTGCCGGAGTCGGCGACCGCCGTGGTGCTGAACCTGACGGGCGTGTCGCCGACGGCGGCCACCTTCCTGACCATGTGGCCGACCGGCGCCGCGCGCCCGGTCGCGTCGAACGTGAACCTCGCGGCCGGGGCGGTCAACCCGAACCTGGTCACGGTCGCGCTCGGCGACGACCACATTGTCAGCCTCTACAACAACGCCGGGACCATCACCGTCCACGCGGATCTCGCCGGTTTCTACACCCCCGAGTATGGCGCGGTGTTCGCGCCGCGCTCGCCGGTGCGGGTGTTCGACACGCGAACCGGGGTCGGCCAGCAGGGTGGCGTCGTCGCGCCGATCCGGGCTGGGCAGTCGGCTCCTTTCGTTGCCGGCAACCACGTTCCGGACGAGGCCGTGGCGGCCGTGCTGAACCTGACCGGGGTCGCCCCGACCACCGGGACGTTCGTGTCGGCCTGGCAGGGCGGAGCGGTGCCCCAGCACTCGAACCTGAACCTCGCCGCCCGGCAGACGGCGGCGAACCTGGCGGTGGTGCGGTTGGAGCGGGCCAACCCGGACCCGAGGGCGTTCTTCTACAACCGCAACGGATCGGTGAACCTCGTCGCCGACCTGGCCGGCTACTTCTGGACCCCGACCGGCGGGTGTGTGGCCGACTGCGCGTACTCCTGGGGCCAGAACGTCGACGGCGGGCTCGGCACCGGAACCTCGGTGGGCCACTCGTTCACCCCGACCCAACTGGCCGACGTGTCCGGGGTGGTGCAGGTCGCCGACCCGTACGCGCTGCTGGCGGACGGCACGGTCCGGGCGTGGGGTCGCAACTGGTCGGGCGAGCTGGGCATCGGCGTGGTCGGCGACTTCTCGGCCGTCCCGGTGCGGGTGCTGGACCTGACCGGGGTCGTGGCGGTGACCTCCACCATGGAGACGGGTTTCGCGCTGCGGTCGGACGGGACGGTGTGGGGCTGGGGTTCGGCGAAGGGCAACCTGCTGGGGACCGACGACTACGAACCGCGGCCGGTGCCGGTCCAGGTGCCGGGGTTGGCGAACATCACCGCCATCGCGGGCGGTCACCTGACGGCCTACGCGCTGGACGCCGACGGCGTGGTGTGGGCGTGGGGCGACAACACCAACGGCGAGTACGGCAACGGAACCGACCAGCCCTCGGCCAGGCCGGTGCGGGTGTCGGGCCTGACCGGCGTGACCTCGATCGGCGCCAGCATGTTCACCGCGTTCGCGGTCATGGGCGACGGCACCGTACGGGCGTGGGGGCTCAACAACGGTGGCCAGGCCGGTGAGGGCTCCGACGAGACCGTTGTGCCGACCCCGGTCGAGGTGCCGGGGGCGACCGGCGTGACCAGGGTGGTCACCGACATCTACCACGTCTACGCGCTGCGCACGGACGGGACGGTGCTGGGCTGGGGCGACAACGACAGGGGTGTGCTCGGTATCGGCGTCGACTGCCCGTGGGGCGGGGACTGTGTGGTTCGGGTGCCGACTCCGCTGCCGGTGACCGGGGTGGTGGACATCGCCGCCAACAGCGCCGGCGGCTATGCGCTCGACGGGACCGGCACGGTGTGGGCCTGGGGCGGTAACACCTTTGGCGAACTGGGGCACGGGCGCCTCACGGAGAAGGCCGTCAGCCCGGTGGTGGTGCCGAACCTGCCGCCGGTGGACGCGCTCGGGTTCTCCCGGTCCGGCGGTCGGGTGCTGGTGGGCGCGCCGTGATCCGGGCGGGGATCGTCGCCGTCGGCGGTGACCTGGGGACCGGCGGCTACTCGACGGTCCCGGTGAGCGGGATCGGCGCGGCGAACGAGTTCGGGGGCGGCGGCGCCCTGGTGGAGGTGGCGGGTGCGTAGCAGGATCATCGTGACGGTCGGGGTGCTGGCGCTGGTGGCCGGCCTGGCCGCCGGGGCGCAGCGCCCGGTGGTGCCCGAGCCGGTGCCGGTGGCGGTGGAGTCCGGGTCGGCGTTCACGCCGCTGAGCCCGGTGCGGGTGCTGGACACCCGCGCGTCCGGCCCGGTCGGCGCCGGGCGGTCGGTGACGCTGAACCTGTCCTCGCGGGTGCCGGCGACGGCGACGGCGGTGGTGCTGAACCTGACCGGCACGGCCGCCACCCGCGAGACGTTCGTGACCGCCTACCCGACCGGCACGGCCCGCCCGGACGCGTCGAACCTGAACATCGTCGCCGGGGACACCCGCCCGGTGCTGGCGACCGTCGCGCTGGGCACCAACCGTGGCGTGGACCTGTACAACCGCAACGGGACGGTGCACGTGCTGGCCGACCTGGCCGGCTACTACGCGCCGGGGACGGGGTCGCGGTACACGCCGTTGTCGGCGACCAGGGTGCTCGACACCCGCTCCGACCCGCCGCCCGCGCTCGGTCCTGGCGCCAGCCAGGTCGTGGACCTGACCGGCAAGGTGCCGAGGTCGGCGACCGCCGTGACGATCAACCTGACCGGTGTCGGCGCGAGCGCGGCGACGTTCGTCACCGCCTGGCCGACCGGTCAGGCCCGGCCGACGGTGTCGAACCTGAACCTCAACGCCCGCTCCACCCGGCCCAACCTGGCGACCGTCGCGCTGGGCGCGGACCGCACGATCAGCCTGTACAACCTGGCCGGCACGGTCGACGTGATGGTCGACCTGACCGGTTTCTACACCCCCGAGTACGGCGCGACGTTCGTGCCGCGCGCCCCCGTGCGGGTGTTCGACACGCGTTCGGGCTCCGGCGCGCTTGGCCCGGCGGCCCGGCAGGCGATGAACCTGGACGACACCTGGATCACGCCGAACGTCACCGCCGCCCTGCTCAACGTCACCGGCGTGTCGCCGACGGCGGCGACCTACGTCGCGGTGTGGGCCGCCGACGGCCGCCCGGACGGCTCGGTGTCGACGTTGAACCTGGTGCCCGGTGAGACCGCGGCGAACCTGGCGGCGGTGGCGGTGTCGACGATGGAGCCGATCAGCGCCTACAACTTCCGTGGCCAGACGCACGTGATCGCCGATCTCGCCGGGGTGTTCGTCACCCCCGACACCCAGTGCGCGGTGGACTGCGCCTACACGTGGGGCAGCAACGAGTCCTGGGCGCTGGGCACCGGCCGGCGCGCGCCGGGCGCGGACGTCGTCCCCAACCGGGTGGTCGGCCTGGCCGGGGTCGTCGACCTGGCCGGCGGTCGCGGCCCGGTGCGCTACGCGCGCCTCACCGACGGGTCGCTGTGGTCGTGGGGTCAGGCGCCGCTGGGTCAGCTCGGCGGCGGCTGGAGCGCGGTGGGCTGGTCGGCGGTGCCGACCCCGGTCTCCGGGCTGACCGACGTGACCTCGGTGGCCGCCGGCCGTTTCCACGCGGTCGCCAGCCGCTCCGACGGCACCGCGTGGACCTGGGGGATGACCGGGCAGAGCCGGTCGGACGCGCCGGTCGGGGTGCCGGGGCTGACCGGGGTCGTGTCGGTCGCGGCCGGCGACGCCACCAGCTACGCGCTGCGCGGCGACGGCACGGTCTGGGCCTGGGGCGACAACCTCGACGGCGCCCTGGGCAACGGGTCGACCGCCGGCTCGTCGGCGACCCCGGTCCGGGTCTCCGGCCTGACCTCGATCTCCGCCGTCGCGGCGGCCGACGGCGCCGGCTACGCGCTGCGCTCCGACGGCACGGTGTGGTCGTGGGGCGCGAACTGGTCGGGCCAGCTGGGCAACGGCGCGCCGTGCGTCCCGGCGACCGGGCAGGGCTGCCGCTCGCGCGTGCCGGTCCCGGTGTCGGGTCTGACCGAGGTGGCCGACCTGGCCGGCGGCGGCGTCAACGGCTACGCGCTGCGCACCGACGGCACCGCCTGGAGCTGGGGCGGCAACAAGCGGGGCACGCTCGGCGACGGTGCCTCCTGCCCGGCGGACGCGCCGTGCGTGTCGGTCGTGCCGGTGCGGGTCTCGGGGCTCGCCGGGGCGGTCGACGTCGCCGCCGGCTGGGGCGCCGGGTACGCGCTGCTCTCCGACGGCACCGCGTGGTCCTGGGGCGAGAACGGCGACGGCCAGCTCGGGACCGGGTCGAGCGCCGAGTTGTCCACCGTGCCGGTGCGGATCACCGGTTTGCCGTCCGCGCGGGCCGTCACCTCGGGCGGCGCGCTGGTGACCAACCCGAACCCGTAAACCGAAAGGAGCACCGTGCTGCTTCGCAGATCGGTCGTCCTCGTCGCCACCGCGGCGATGGCCATGACCGGGGCCATGACCGGGATGACGGCCACCGCCGCCCCGCCGGGGGTGGTGGAGCTGGACCAGGCGCCCCCGCGCGCGCAGGGCGTGAGCAAGGTCGACGCCCTGCGCGCCGCCACCGACGTGCGGGCCAGAACCGCCGCCACCGCGGACCGGGAGCGACCGCGCCGCCAGCTGGGGACCACCGGCGAGGCGAAGGCCGCCGCGACCTCGGCCGGCTCGTCGTTCACGCCGCTGACCCCGGTGCGGGTGCTCGACACCCGGGGCGGCATCGGTGTGCCGGCCGGCCCGCTGGGCGCCCGCCAGGAGGCCCGCTTCGAGCTGGGCTCGCACGTCCCGGCCAACGCCACGGCGGTGGTGCTCAACGTCACCGGCGTGACGCCGAGCGGGGCGACGTTCCTGACCGTGTGGCCGGGCGACCAGGCCCGGCCCAACGCCTCCAACATCAACCTGCGGACCGGGGAGATCCGGGCGAACGCGGTGACCGTGCCGCTCGACGGCCCGCTGGCGGTCTACAACAACTTCGGCGAGACGCACGTCATCGCCGACCTGGCCGGCTACTACGCCCCGGACACCGGCTCGCGGTTCACCTCGCTGGCCCCGACGCGCGTGCTGGACACCCGCTCGGTGGGCGGCGCGCTGCCGCCCGGGGGCACCCGCGTGGTCAACCTGTCGAGCCGGGTGCCGGAGACCGCCACCGCGGTCACCTTCAACCTGACGGGTCTTGGCGCCACCGCCGCCACCTACGTCACCGCCTGGCCGACCGGTCAGGCCCGGCCGAACGCGTCGACGCTGAACCTGGCGCGCGACACGATCACGCCGAACCTGGTGACCGTCGCGTTGGGCACCAACCGCAGCGTGACCCTGTACAACAACTCCGGCAACACCCACCTGATCGCCGACCTGGCCGGCTACTACGCCACCGACCGTGGCCACGCCTACTACCAGATGACGACCAAGCGGGTGATCGACACCAGGCAGGGTGACCCGCTGCCCGGCGGCTGGATCGGCACGGTGGACCTGTCGCCGGAGCTGCCGGCCGGGGCCAGCACGGTGGTGTTCAACCTGACCGGCACCAACGCGCCGGCCGCCGGTACCTACCTGACCGCGTTCCCCACCGGCGCGACCGTGCCGACCGCGTCGAACCTGAACCTGGTCGCCAACCAGACCGCGGCGAACCTGGTGACCGTGGCGCTGGGCGCCGGCCGGCAGGTCGACGTGTTCAACCAGGCCGGCAACGTGCACTTCCTGATGGATCTGGCCGGTTACTTCGCGCCGCCGCCGACGGCCTGTGCCTCGGCCTGCCTGCGCAGCTGGGGTGACAACGAGTGGGGCCTGCTGGGCGTGGGCACCACCGGTGGCCGCTCCTACGAGCCGGGCCGGATCGACGGCCACACCGGCATCACCTCGGTGACCGGCGGCTACTACAACGCCTACGCGCTGCGCGCCGACGGCCGGGTGCTGTCCTGGGGTCTGGACGACTTCGCTGGCCTGGGCACCGGCCGCCCCTACGGCCTGTCGACCGTTCCGGTGCAGGTCAGCGCGCTGTCCGGGGTCACCCAGATCTCGGCGGGCTACACCACCAACCTCGCCCTGGACGGTCAGGGCCGGGTCTGGTCGTGGGGCGACAACTTCAACGGCGCCCTGGGCGACGGCACGATGACCGAGCGGCGCTCACCGGTGCAGGTCACCGGCCTGCCGACGGGGATCACGCAGGTCGCGGCCGGTAACCACACCGGCTACGCGCTGCGGGAGGACGGCACGGTCTGGGTGTGGGGCACCAACGGCGGCTCGTTCGGCGACGGGACCTACGGCACGGGCTGTGAGCAGGCGCCGGCGGGACCGGGCTGCCGGTCGCTGTCGGCCAAGCAGATCCCGAACCTGACCGACGTGGTGTCGGTCACCGCGACCTGGTCGGCGACGTTCGTGGTGAAGTCCGACGGCTCGGTGTGGGGGTGGGGCTACAACAGCGTCGGCCAGCTGGGTCTTGGCACGACCGGCGGCACGGGCTGTGACCTGCAGGACCCGGACTGCCTCGTGCTCACGCCCACGCAGCTGCCGGGCGTGACCGGCGTGAAGGAGGTGGTCGGCGGGACCGCGTCGAGCACCTACGCGCTGACCTCGGACGGCACGGTCCTGTCGTGGGGCTTCAACGGCGCGGGCCAGCTGGGCAACGGCTCGGTGGGCAGCGACTGCGACACCCCCGAGGCGGTGAACTGCGCGCGGCCGACGCCGGCCCCGGTGGCCGGGATGACCGACGTGGTCGACGTGGCCGGCGGCACCAACCACGGCCTGGCGGTGAAGTCGGACGGCACGGTGTGGGCGTGGGGCCACAACGGCTACGGCCAGCTCGGTGGCGGCGCCACCCCGCCGGACTGGCTGGCGACCCCGGCCCAGTTGCCGGAGCTGTCCGGCGCGAGCATCGTCGGCTCGTCGGGCTGGACGTCGTTCGCCGTGTCGTAGCGCGGCCGTACTAGCAGATGACCGGGTCGCGTGGCAGGTCACCGGCCCGGTCATCGCTCGTTGGCGGGATCATCGTGACCTAACGGTAATCACGCCCACGCGCGCGGGTACTCTCGCTTTCCAGAAGTGTCTATTGGGCCGCCCCTTGGAGGACTGAACTCGAATGCTCGGCAGTACCCCGATCTCGAGCGACGCGGCTCCCGCCGAGCCGGCGACCGCACCGGACGCCCGGCTCGTGGAGCACGCCCCCAACGGCCGCCTGGTGGCCCAGCGGGGGCTGTTCAACGGGCCCGACCCGGTCTGCCCGGAGGACCTGTACGCGAAGGTCGTCCACGGCGCGGCGGTCCGCGAACGGCAGCGGCTCGTGGTGCGGGCCGGCTCCGAGGTCACCCTGGACACCTACTTCGGGCGCTTCCCGGCCAGCTACTGGCAGCGCTGGACCGTGGTGGACACGGTGGACATCGAGGTCACCGCGACCGGTTCCGGCCGGCTGGCGGTGATCGCCTCGGACATCGAGGGCGAGACCCGCACGGTCGCCGCCCAGGACCTGACCGGCCTGACCGGTGAGCAGGTCACGGTGACCGCCGAACTCGACAAGTTCGTCGACGGCGGCTTCCTGTGGGTGCAGTTCACCACCACCGACTCCGAGCTGGTCGTGGACCGGCTGCGCTGGACGGTCGACCCGCCGAAGCGGCTGCGGCCAACGGCGGTGGTCATCTGCACCTACAACCGCGCCGACGACTGCACCAAGACCCTCCAGTCGCTGGGCGGCGACCAGGAGTCGCTGGACGTGCTGGACGCCATCTACGTGGTCGACCAGGGCAGCGACACGGTCGAGTCGCGCCCGCAGTTCCCCGAGATCCAGCAGGCGCTGGCCGGGCGGCTGCGCTACCTGCGCCAGCCCAACCTCGGCGGTGCCGGCGGCTTCGGCCGCGGCATGTACGAGGTGACCGGCCAGGGCGGCGCCGAGCACGCCAACCTGCTGTTCATGGACGACGACGTGCTGTGCGAGCCGGAGATCGCGATCCGGCTGACCGCGTTCGCCAACCGCACCCCGTCGCCGACGATCGTCGGTGGCCAGATGCTGAGGCTGCTGCACCCGACCCGGCTGCTGGCCGGCGCGGAGTACGCCGACTTCGCCCAGCTCATCCCGGGCAAGGTCGTCAAGAACGCGCTCGACGACGTCGACCTGCTCGCCGAGGAGGCCGACGAGGACGGCGCCGGCAAGGCCTCGGGCAAGGGCGCCGGCAAGGTCGTGCGCGGTGACCTGCGGGTCGACGCCGACTACAACGCGTGGTGGTCGTGCCTGATCCCGGCCGAGGTGGTGGCCGCGATCGGCCTGCCGATGCCGCTGTTCTTCCAGTGGGACGACGTGGAGTACGGCTACCGCGCGCGGGCCAAGGGCTTCCCGACCGTCACCCTTCCCGGAGCCGGCCTGTGGCACGCCGACTTCGACTGGAAGGACCTGGACAAGTGGAACGAGTACTTCGCGGTCCGCAACGCGATGATCGTCTCCACGCTGCACGCCGAGATCGACCCGAAGCAGACCGCGCGGGTGCTGACCTCGCGGATCTCCCGCTACCTGCTCGCCATGCAGTACGGGCTGGCGGCCACGTTGATCAAGGCGACCGAGGACTTCCTGGAGGGCCCGGACTTCCTCAACGACGGCGGGGCCAGCGCCGCGAAGTCGGTGCACGCGCTGCGCGCCGACTACCCGGACACGATCATGCACAAGGCGTCCGACGTGCCGGGTCTGAGCGTCGGCGAGATCAAGCAGATCCAGGCCGGCCCCAAGCCGAGCAGCAACCGCCTGACGCTGCTCAAGCGGGTCGCCTACCTGGCGATGGGCCGCTCGGTGCACCCGATCGGCGCGGTGTCCAAGCCGGACGCCACCTGGTGGCACGTCTCCCAGTTCGAGACGGCCGTGGTCACCGACGGCTCGCAGGGCGGGGTGCGGGTGCGCCGCCGGGACCGCGAGCTGACCATCAAGCTGGCCAAGCAGGCGGCCAGGGCCGTGCGCCGGCTGGTGGCCGAGATGCCGAGGCTGCGTGAGGAGTACCGGGCCGCCGCCCCGCGCCTGACCAGCCGCGAGAACTGGCGCCGGCTCTACGACAAGAACGACTGAGCCCGCACACGACGACGGCGCCGCCCCCTCGGGGACGGCGCCGTCGTCGTTGGTGTGGGGGCTATCTGTCGTCGCGGGAGCGGACGATCAGGTCGGCCAGCAGCGCCATCGAGCCGATGATCAGCGCGGTGACGATCGCCAGCATCGCGTTGCTGGTGACCCGGAAGTCGTAGCGGATGATGTCGGTGACGCCCTTGACCGCGCCGAGCACGAACAGCGTCAGCGCCAGCGGCATCAGGACCTTGATCGGGTTGAAGTACATCACCATCCGCAGCACCTGCAGGATGTAGCGGTAGGCGTCCTTCACGAAGTGGAACTTCGACACCCCGGCCCGCTTGGCGTAGTCGATCGCCAGGTAGTCCACCGGGTGCTGGTTGGACAGGAACGACATGGTGATGGTCGTGACGCAGGAGAACCCGGGCGGCAGCAGCCGCAGGTAGGGCAGCGACACCTCGCGCCGGAACGCCCGCAGTCCGGAGTTCAGGTCGGGGATCTTCGTGCCGGCCAGCACCTCGGCGATCTTGCGGATGATCCACTTCGCCGGGACCCGCAGGAACTTGTGGGTGCCCTGCTCGGAGGTCCGCGCGCCGACGACCTGGTCGACGTCCGGGTTGTCGCGCAGGTACTGGATGAACTCGGGGATGCGCTCGTTCGGGTAGGTCATGTCGGCGTCGGTCCACACCACGACCCGCCCGTAGGCCTCGCGGGTGCCGATGCGCCGCGCGGTGCCGGACCCGCCGTTGCGCCGGAAGGGCATCAGCCGCATCTTCGGGAACTGCGGCAGCGCCTCCTCCAGCACCGTGAGCGTGTCGTCGGTCGACTTGTCGTCGATGACCAGCAGCTCGTAGGACATGCCGCTGGCGTCCATCGCGCCGGAAATGCGCTTGATCTCGTCCAGCACGTGCTCCTGCTCGTTGTAGCAGGGGAGCACGATGGTGGCGTCCAGCGTGTTCTCGCCGCCGCCGCCGGGTGGGGTCGCACCAAAACTCGTGTACTGGCCTGCGTTCACGGCAGATACTCCAGAAGCAGTCATCGCATGCTGTCTTTGGGTTATCGGACTGTAGCGCAGCACCTGGCGACGCTCCCCACGTCCACGGCGACAGACCTGCCGTTACCATGCCGACATACTGTGCGGCCTCTGTTGACGCGGCCGGCTCCCAATTCGATCGGCGAGGACCAAGAGCATGGCTTCCCTGGAATCGACCGAGGGCGAGGAGTACACCGACCGGCTCAAGCGGTTGGAGATGCCGCTGTGGAAGCGGGTGCTCGACGTCCAGGCGCCCTATCGGTGGAACCTGCGTCGCCTGTTCGGTGACCGCGAGGTGCTGGAGGTCGGCTGCGGGATCGGGCGCTGCCTGGCGCACCTGCAGCCGCGCGGGGTCGGCGTCGACCACAACCCGCACTCGATCGTCACCGCCCGTGAACGCGGCCTGACGGCGTTCACCACCGAGGAGTTCGGCGAGAGCGACTACGCCACGCCCGGCCGCTTCGGCGGGCTGCTGGCCGCGCACCTGGTCGAGCACATGCCCCGCGCCCAGGCCGTGGACATCCTGGCCGGCTACCTGGAGTACCTGGCCGACGACGCCCGGATGGTGCTGATCTGCCCGCAGGAACGCGGCTACGCCAGCGACAGCACCCACGTGGAGTTCACCGACTTCGACGCGCTGGCCGACGTCGCCGGACAGCTGGGCTTCGCCAGGGTCCGCAACCAGTCCTTCCCGTTGCCTCGTCCGGCCGGCAGGTTCTTCACCTACAACGAGTTCGTCCTCATCGCTGACCGCACCGCCGGCCGCCCGGCGTAGACCAGCCCACGAGCAGCCAACCCCATCCACCGAGGAGTACGACAGTGGCCGAGCAGGCGAGCAGCAAACCCGGCAGTACCGACGCCGACCGCGTGCTGCAGCGGGTGATCCTGCCCAGGGACCGCGACCCGCTCGACGTCCGGCCGCTGTACCTGGACGAGCCGGAGAACGTGCACAGCCACGTCACCTCCCGCCGCGAGGTCGAGGTGCCGCCCTCGGCCAGGGTGTCCTTCGCCTCCTACTTCAACGCGTTCCCGGCCAGCTACTGGAAGCGCTGGACCCGCGTCGACCACGTCACGCTGCGCCTGACCGTCCGCGGCGCCGGCCGGGTCGAGGTGTACCGCTCCAAGCCCAACGGCGACGTCGTGCACCTGCAGGGCGCCCCGGTGCACGCCGAGAAGAAGGCCGCGACCCTGGAGTTCCGCCTGACGCTCGCGCCGTTCGAGGACGGCGGCTGGCTGTGGTTCGACGTGTTCACCGAGAACCAGTCGCTGCTGGTCACCGACGCGGTGTGGCTGGCCGACGAGCCGCTGCCGGTGCAGAAGATCGCCGTGGGCATCACCACCTTCAACCGCCTCGACGACTGTGTGGCGTCGCTGCTCGCGCTGGGTGAGGAGCAGGCGGTCCTGGACGTGGTCAGCAAGGTCTTCGTGGCCGACCAGGGCAACCGCAAGATCCGCGAGCACGAGCGGTTCGCCGAGGCGAAGAAGGTGCTCGGCGAGCGCCTGGAGGTCATCGAGCAGGGCAACCTCGGCGGCTCGGGCGGGTTCACCCGCGCGCTCTACGAGTCGATCGAGAACACCTCGCCGGGCACCGTCGACCAGATCCTGCTGCTCGACGACGACATCGCCCTGGAGCCGGACTCGATCCTGCGGTCGAACATGTTCGCCAGGGCGTCGGCCAAGCCGGTGATCGTCGGCAGCCAGATGCTCAACCTGCAGGCCAAGTCGCGGCTGCACTCGATGGGCGAGATCGTCGACCTGGCGACCATCATGTGGCGCCGCGCGCCGGGCGCTGTGGTCAACCACGACTTCGGCGAGCACTCGCTGCGCGAGACCCGCGCGCTGCACAAGCGCATCGACTCCACCTACAACGGCTGGTGGATGTGCCTGTTCCCGCGTTCGGTGGTGGAGAAGGTCGGCCTGCCGCTGCCGCTGTTCATCAAGTGCGACGACGCGGAGTACTCGCTGCGCGCGCTGGCCCACGACGTCCCCACGGTCACCCTGCCCGGCTCGGCGGTCTGGCACGAGCCGTGGACCGACAAGAACGACACCAAGGACTGGACGGTCTACTTCCACGTCCGCAACCGCCTCATCATGGGCGCGCTGCACAGCCCCTACGACATGCGCAAGACGCTGCTCGCGCAGGGCGCGCGGTCGGCGTTCAAGCGGCTGATGTCGATGGAGTACTCGACGCTGGCGATCGAGCTCAAGGCGCTGGAGGACTTCATGGCCGGCCCGGAGCGGCTGTTCGACAAGCTCGCGACGGCCCTGCCGGACGTCCAGGAGGTGCGCAAGCAGTACACCGACGCCCAGTTCCTGCCCTCGGCCAGGGAGTTCCCGCCGCCCACGTTCGACATGGTGCGGGCCGAGCAGATGCTGCGCCCGCCGGTGCACCCGGCGAAGATCGCCGCCCGCGCCGGCAAGGCGATCCTGCACAACCTGCGCGCCCCGGACCCGGCGTCGGCCGACCGTCCGCAGGTCAACATCCCGGCGAACGCGTCGCTGTGGTTCATGCTCGGCAACCTGGACAGCGCGACGGTGTCCAACGCCGACGGCAGCGGGGTGGCGTTCCGCCGGCGCGACCCGAAGGTGTTCCGTGAGCTGGCGACCAGGGCCGCGCACGACTACCGGCGGCTGTCCCAGGAGTGGCCGAGGCTGGTCGAGCAGTACAAGGCCGCGTTGCCGGAGCTGACCTCGGTGGAGTCCTGGCGCAAGGTGTTCGACTAGACACACGAAGAGGGCCACCCGGGTCGATGACCCTGGGTGGCCCTCCTACGTCAAGCGGGTGGCGCGAGATCAGACGGCGCGGACGCCGGTGGCCTGCGGGCCCTTCTGGCCCTGGCCGATCTCGAACTCCACGCGCTGGTTCTCGTCCAGGCTGCGGAAGCCGTTGCCCTGAATCTCCGAGTAGTGGACGAAGACGTCAGCGCTGCCGTCGTCCGGCGCGATGAAGCCAAAGCCCTTCTCCGAGTTGAACCACTTCACAGTTCCCTGTGCCACTACGTTCTCCTGAACAGCGATATTGCCGGCCGCCGCGGTTGCGACGACCTTGGCCGGTTCCAGACGGCGACTCAACCTGGAGCTAACCCGCGCGCCCGCAACATCCTCCTGCGAGCGTGATCTATCACGAACTCAAGAAATCACGACCAAGGCACAGTCAACCACACGAAGCACACTGAGCGCAGCAGAAGGGTTGCGAGTAAACACGTGCTGGTGGACGCTCGTAAGGGTGAGCGAGCTCGCTAGTGAACAGCCCCGATCAATCGCACTCAACCTCGACGACGCTGGGGTGTCTGTCGACCTTCCCCGGCCCTCTCACCAGGAGGATCAGGTCTACGGCGTCCCCTACCGCCCGGTCGAGTTCCGCGACGACGACCTGCCCACGGCCCTGGAGCGTTCGGCGGCATGGCTACGCCGAACGCAGGAATGGCTGGGTGAACCGGTCGACGTGATCGCCATCCACCTCGACTACGACGACGGCGGTGACGCGCCGTACTACGACGTCAAGCTGATGTGCAACGAGGAGGATCTCGCCGGTGCGCCGATCGCGCTGCGCGCCGCGAAGGACCCGTCCTGAACCGTATTGCACCGCACGTGTCCTTCCACGTGTAACCCTGCGTGTCACCCCCGGGGCGTGGCCTGGGTGACCAGTTCGGCACCGCGTGCCCACACATCCGCCCAGGTCCCGCCCCAGCTCAGCACCACGACGCCGGAGGTCTTGAGCTCCACCGGCTGCCCGGTCACCGTCCGTACGAGTTCGGACGACCCGGGGTTGTGCCCGACCAGCGCCGCCGTGGCGACGTCGTCGGAGATCTCGTCGAGCACCGACATCAGCGTGCCCGGCTCGGCGGCGTAGACCCGCTGCTCGTGGCGCACCGGCGGCGCCGGGTCCAGCGCGGGCGCGGCCAGCCGCCAGGTCTGGCGCGCGCGGGCGGCGGTCGAGCAGACGACCAGCCCGATGCCGGTGAGATTCTCCGCCAGCCAGCGGCCGAGCGCGACCGCGTCCCGCCGGCCGCGTTCGTTGAGCGGGCGCTCGTGGTCGGGCCCGGCGGTGTCCCAGTCCGACTTGGCGTGCCGCAGCACGACCAGCGTGCGTTCCATGGCCATCACCCTCCCACCGCCGGCAGGGTCAGAACCAGCGTTCGAGCACCTGGGCGACGCCGTCCTCACCGTTGGTGGCGGTGACCTCGTCGGCCACGGCCAGCACCTCGGCGTTGGCGTTGGCCATGGCCACGCCGTGCCCGGCCCAGTCCAGCATCGGCAGGTCGTTGGGCATGTCACCGAAGGCGACGACCCGGTCGCGGTCCACCCCGAGCAGCGCGCACACCTCGGCCAGCCCGCTGGCCTTGGTGACCCCGGCGGGGGCGATCTCGATGAGCCCCTGGTTGGTGGAGAAGGTGATCTCCACGGCGGCCCCGGCGAGAACGTCGTGCGCGGCGGCGGCGAGTTCGCGGCTGGTGAGGTCGTGCTGGCGGACCATGAGCTTGGTCGCGGCGTGCCCGATGACCTCGGCCAGCGGGACGTCGTTGACCTCGCCGTCGAGTTCGCCGTTCGGCACGCCCCACGGGTTGCGGAAGCCGGCCTGGGTGACGAACGGGACCAGGTCCGGCGCGACCCGCTCGGTGGCGAGCCTGGCGTCGGGCAGCGCGGCGCTCAGGGCCTTGGCGGTGTCGCGCAGCAGGATCGGGTCGATGTCCTGGGAGGAGACGACCCGGTCGGCGGCGATGTCGTAGACGACCCCGCCGTTGCTGCACACCGCGTACCCGGTGAGCCCGGCGGCCTGGGCGACGTTCGGTATCCAGCGCGGTGGGCGCCCGCTGACCAGGATGAACGGCGTGTTCGACCTGGTCACCCGGGAGACGGCGTCGAACGTGCGCCGCGTGATCCGCTCCAGCGGGTCGAGCAGCGTGCCGTCCACGTCCGAGGCAATCAGTTCGGGTCTGTCCACGGACCCATCATTCCTGTCCGTGACCGGCGATGGCGCACTACCGTTCCCCAGGTGAGCTATCCACCACAGTACGGCCACTACCCGCAACAGCCTGGGTACCCACCGTATGGGCCCTACCGGCCGGCGGGACCGACGAACGCGCTGGCCTACGCGGCGGCCGGCCTGTTCCTCGTCGCCGGGGTGCTGGCACTGGTCATCGCGATCGTCGGCTGGAACGGCACCTCGGACAACGTGGACATGCTGGTGGCGTTGGTCGGGGCGGCGTTCTCCGAGGAGTTCACCGGCAACCTGGACTTCGCCATCTCGGTGACGATGTCGGTGGCCTGCTCGTCGCTGTCGCTGGGCCTGGTGCTGCTGGCGAGGGTGGATGTCGTGCGCTGGCTGCTGGCCTTCGTCGGCGCGCTGACCAGCGTGTACTACCTGTACGCGGTGATCAAGCTGCTGGCCGACGGCGGCGGGGAGTACATCGCGATGGTGCTGGTGTCGCTGTTGCTGTGGATCGCGGCGACCGTGGTGGTGGTGCTGCCGGGCACCGGCCGGGCGATGCGCGGCTACCAGCGCCGCCTCGCCCAGTACGGTCAACCCCCAGGTTATCCACAGGGTTATCCACAGGGCGGGTATCGGCCGTACTGATCGGCTAGCGTTGACGGACGTGGGAACCGGTATGCGCGTCGGCATCGTGATCCTTCCCGAGTACCGCTGGCTGCTCGCCGAGCCGAGATGGCGGGCGGCCGAGACCTACGGCTTCGACAGCGCCTGGACCTACGACCACCTCGGCTGGCGCACCCTGGTCGACGGACCGTGGTTCGACGCGGTGCCCACGCTGACGGCGGCGGCGATGGTGACCCGCCGGATCCGCCTGGGCACGATGGTCGCCTCGCCGAACTTCCGCCAGCCGGTGCCCTTCGCCCGCAGCCTGCTGACCCTGGACGACGTGTCCAACGGCCGGATCACCCTGGGCATCGGCGCGGGCGTTGGCCAGGGCTACGACACCGAGGTGCTGGGCCACGAGCCGCTGCCCCCGCGCGCCCAGGCCGACCGGTTCACCGAGTTCGTCGAGCAGCTCGACGCCCTGCTGACCAACGAACGCACCACCGCGCGCGGCGAGTACTTCTCGGCCGTCGAGGCCCGCACGGCGCCCGGCTGCGTGCAGCACCCCCGGCTGCCGTTCGTGATCGCCGCGAACGGCCCGCGCACGATGCGCCTGGCCGCGCGTCACGGCCAGGGCTGGGTGACCTACTGCGCGGCCGACACCGTCGACCAGTGGTGGGCGGCGGTCGCCGAGCGGGTCCGCCGCTTCGACGACGTCCTGGCCGAAACGGCGCCGGGACGCACGGTCGACCGTCACCTGTCCCTGGACTCGGCCCCCACGTTCTCCCTGACCAGCGTCGAGTACTTCCGCGACGCCCTGGGCCGCGCCGCCGAACTGGGGTTCACCGACGTGACCACCCACTGGCCCCGCGAGGACGGCGTCTACGCGGGCCGCCTGTCGGTCCTGGAGCGGGTCGCGGCGGACGTTCTGCCCTACCGGTGAGTAAGTGATGTGGCGCACGGAACGGGGATGGAACACCGCGCGTCTCTGTTGACGAGGCGCAAGCCGGAGGGAAGAAAAAGGGGATCACTGGGGGACAACAGGGGTAGGGGTGCGAGAACCCCCGCGTTGGGGAGCGCGGGGGTTCTCCCATGTCCGGGGCGGGTACGCCGCCCCCATGGCCACCCAGAAACGACTCGTCAGCACGCTGCTCGACCGGTGCGGCCGGACCTACGCCGCCGAGGCCGGGATCACCCTGGCCGACAAGCCGTCCCCGCTGTACCGCCTGCTGGTGCTCAGCGTGCTGCTCTCGACCAGGATCTCCTCGGGGATCGCCGTCGACGCCGCGCGCGAGCTGTCCAGGGCCGGCTACCGCACCCCGAGGGCCATGCGCGAGTCCACCTGGCGTCAGCGCGTCGACGCGCTGCGCCGGGCGCACTACGTCCGCTACGACGAGTCGACCGCGACCGCGCTCGGCGACGGCGCCGCGCTGCTGCTGGACCGCTACCGGGGTGACCTGCGCCGGCTGCGCGGCGACGGGCTGACCGCGCGACTGCGGGAAATTCCCCGACTCGGGCCGGTCGGGGTGGACATCTTCTGCCGGGAGGCGCAGCAGGTGTGGCCGGAACTGCGGCCCCACCTCGACGGCAAGACCCTCGACGGTGCGCGCTCGGTCGGCCTGCCGACCGACTCCGACGGGCTCGCCGGGCTCGTGCCCAGCGGTGATCTCGCCAGGTTGTCGGCGGCGTTGGTGCGCGTCAGCCTTGACCGCAAGCTCGCTGACGGGGTAGTGGAAGCCGCCTAGTACCCTCGGTCGGCGTGAGTGCGCCTGCAGACGAAACAGACAACTATGCCGGCTACGACCTGGTGGTCGTCGGCTCCGGTTTCTTCGGGTTGACCATCGCCGAGCGGGTGGCCACCCAGCTCGACAAGCGGGTGCTGGTGTTGGAACGCCGGTCGCACCTGGGCGGCAACGCCTACTCGGAGCCGGACCCGGAGACCGGGATCGAGGTGCACCGCTACGGCGCGCACCTGTTCCACACGTCGAACAAGCGGGTGTGGGACTACGTCAACCAGTTCACCAGCTTCACCGGTTACCAGCACCGGGTGTTCGCCAGGGTGAAGGACCAGGTGTACGCGTTCCCGATGAACCTGGGGCTGATCAACCAGTTCTTCGGTCGCTCGTTCACCCCGGACCAGGCGCGTGCGCTGATCGCCGAGCAGTCGGCGGAGTTCGAGACGGCGAACGCGCAGAACCTGGAGGAGAAGGCGATCTCGCTGATCGGCCGCCCCCTCTACGAGGCGTTCATCCGGGGCTACACGATCAAGCAGTGGCAGACGGATCCGACCGAGCTGGGCGAGAACATCATCACCCGCCTGCCGGTCCGGTACACGTTCGACAACCGGTACTTCAACGACACCTACGAGGGCCTGCCGGTCGACGGCTACACCGCGTGGCTGACGAAGATGGCCGACCACCCGAACATCGAGGTGCGGTGCGACGTCGACTACTTCGACGTGCGTGACCGGATCCCGGCCGGCGTCCCGACCGTCTACACAGGACCGCTGGACCGGTACTTTGACTACTCGGCCGGCCGCTTCACCTGGCGCACGGTCGATTTCGAGTCCGAGGTCGTTCCGACCGGTGACTTCCAGGGCACGTCGGTGGTGAACTACAACGACGAGGAGGTGCCCTACACCCGGATCATCGAGTTCCGGCACTTCCACCCCGAGCGCAAGCACTACCCGACCGACAAGACGGTCGTGTTCCGCGAGTTCTCCCGCTTCGCGGAGGAGAAGGACGAGCCGTACTACCCGATCAACACCCCGGAGAACCGCGCCAAGCTGGAGCGCTACCGGGAGCTGGCCAAGATCGAGGCCAAGGACCGGAACCTGATCTTCGGCGGCCGTCTTGGCACCTACAAGTACCTGGACATGCACATGGCGATCGGGTCGGCGTTGTCGGTGTTCGACAACAAGGTGGCGCCGCACCTGACCGACGGCGCGCCGCTCGACGGTTCCCTGGACGCCTGATGACCGCCGCCGCGCCGAGGGTGCTGCGCGTGGTCGAATCGCCGGCACCCCCGGCGCGGGCGGACAGGTCGTTCGAGGTCACCGCGCTCGCCGGGGTGCAGCGCGCGATCGGCCGGCCGCCGGTGGTGGCCGCCGCGCGCGGGCTGTCGCTGTTCGGCGAGCACGCCGCCGGCTGGTTCGCCGCCGGCCTGCTCGGCGCGGCGATCGACCGTGACCGCCGGCGCGACTGGCTGACCGGTGCGGTCGGCGTCGTCGCCGCACACGCCGCGTCGATCGCCGTCAAGCGCGTGGTGCGCCGCCAGCGCCCGGACGACGAGTCGGTCGCGGTGCTGGTGTCCACGCCGAGCCGGCTGTCGTTCCCGTCCTCGCACGCGACGTCGACCACGGCCGCCGCCGTGGTCTACTCCGGCCTGACCGGCCGGAACCTGGTCCCCGCCCTGGTCGCGCCGATGCTGGTCTCCCGACTGGTGCTCGGCGTGCACTATCCGACCGATGTCCTCGCCGGTTCGGCGCTGGGCGCGGCCGTCGGCGGCCTGGTCCGCCGGCGGTTGGGGAACAGGAGACGCACGAGGTGAGTGACACCGCCGAGGTGAGCGTGGCGCCGCAGGGCCTGATGCGGGGCGTGGTGCGGACCGCGCGCCCGCGCCAGTGGGTGAAGAACGTGCTGGTGCTGGCGGCGCCGTTCGCGGCGTACGCGGCCGACCCGGTGTTCCACCCGGAGGTCGTGTTCGACGCGCTGGTGGCGTTCGTCGCGTTCTGCCTGGTGTCCTCGGCGGTCTACCTGGTCAACGACGCGATCGACGTCGAGGCCGACCGCGCGCACCCGACCAAGCGCAACCGTCCGATCGCCGCCGGTGTGGTGCCGGTGCGCACGGCGTACGTGATCGCCGGGGTGCTGTTCCTGGGTTCGTTCGCGGTGTCGATGGTGTCGGGCTGGCGGCTGCTGGTGGTGATCGGCGTGTACGCGGCCGTGCAGTTGGGTTACTGCTTCGGCCTCAAGCACCAGCCGGTGATCGACCTGTGCATCGTCGCGTCCGGGTTCCTGCTGCGCGCGATCGCCGGTGGCGCGGCGGCGGAGTTGCCGCTGTCACAGTGGTTCCTGCTGGTCACGGCGTTCGGGTCGCTGTTCATGGTGGCGGGCAAGCGGTACGCGGAGATCGTGTTGTACGAGCGGACCGGGGCCGAGATCAGGTCGTCGCTGGCGAAGTACTCGTCGAGCTACCTGAGGTTCGTCTGGGCCACGTCCGCCGCGATCATGATCATGGCGTATGCCCTGTGGGCGTTCGAGATCCGGACGGGAACGGGCACGGACTCGGTGTGGTCGGTGATCTCGATCGTCCCGTTCGTCGTCGCGGTACTGAGGTACGCGGTCGACGTCGACGGCGGCAACGCCGGTGAGCCGGAGGAGATCGCGTTCCGGGACAGGGTGTTGCAGGTCCTCGGCGTCGCGTGGGTGGGCTGCGTGGCCCTGTCGTCCTTCGTGTGACCGCTTCGCGCGGCCCTCTTTCCCAGCAGCTATCCCGATTTCCCGTGTTTTGCCTGGTCAGGCCACGGGGATCCCCCCGTTTTCCAGTCTATCGCGCAGCACCGACGGTTTCGAGAGTGCCGAGTGGGGCCTGTGGACAACTCGGCGAGGGGTCCCGGTGGGGACCCCTCGCCGATCGGTCAGCGGGTGCTGCTGGTCAGGAACGTGGTCCAGCCGGTCACCGGGAACGCGAGTGCGGGTCCCTCGGTGTTCTTCGAGTCCCGCACAGCGACAGCCGGTCCAGTGAACCCGACCTCAACACAGTTGGCGTTGTCGGTGCTGTGGCTGCTCTTGCGCCACGCGTTGGCCACCTCGACGCAGTCCGCGTTCGCCGAGCTGTGACTGCTCTTGTGCCACTGCCCAACGTGCGCGATCTCAACGCAGTTGGCGTTCGCGCTGCTGCGGCTGCTCTTGCGCCACCGTGCCTCGCGCAGGTCCAGCGCGTACATGGCGCCTCCCATTAGTCGTTTCCGTCAGCCAACGCAGACATCAGCTCTGCTGACTCGGCCGGTTCCAGTGCCGAGTTCAGGATATTGCCCAACGCCAGGCGGTAGGCCGCAATGTCTTCCTTCTCATCGAGGAACATGCCGACGTGGTGGTTCTCGATATAGGTGAGGCTGGGCTCCTCGAAGAAGTCTAGGACTGCGAACGGACCCTGCATCCCGGCGTGTTGCCCGACGCGCAAGGGAACGACACGAACCGTGACGTTCGGTCGTTCGCCAGAGTCCACCAGATGGCGTAGTTGACGGCGCATGATGCCACTCTCCGTCATTGGACGGCGCAAGGCGCCTTCGTCGACCACGGCTAGGAACTGGAGTTCCCGGCGGTTGAGCACTGCCTGCCGGGCGCGCCGGGAGGCGACCAGGTTGGTCAGCTCCGCCTTGCTCAGGGTCTTGTTGATACTGCGAATAATCGCCTCGGTGTATTCGTCTGTTTGCAGAAGCCCGGGGATGAAAAGTGCTTCGTAGTTCTGGATTCGGGTGGCGCGGGACTCGAAGTTGATCAGTGCCTGCCAGAGTTCCGGCAGGCCAAGGCCCTGGCTCTCCCACCAGCCGCGTTCTCCGGATTTCCTTACCTGGTCCAGGATCTGGGCCCGCTGCGACTCGGGTACCTTGTAGTGGCCGAGCAGCGCGGCGACATCGTCCACGCTCAGCCCGCGCGCCCCGGTCTCGATCCGACTGATCTTGCTGGGCGACATGCCCAGCGCCTTCGCGACCGCCGCTCCGCTGAGTCCACGATCCTCGCGCAACCCGCGAAGCTGAATGGAGACCTGCCGGGACCGAACGCTGGGGTTGGGGTTTTCCGTCATGACGGGGATATCGACCCCCCAACCGTGAAACTCAATCACTCGATCAGGCACATTGCTGTCGCCGCCTGCAACGTGCCAGCGTTAACGGCATGAAAAACGCGGCTCCTTCACCAGCGGAACTCGACCCCAACGTCCGCCGTCTTCAGATAGCGGAGTTGGCCGTCACCCGTCGTCCCCGCCTGTTCGCCCTTCACGGCATCGACGCCGTGACCGAGCGCGAGATCCTGGGCTGGGGCATGGACTTCGCCCCGTCCCGCAAGGCACTGCTCTACCTCCCCAACGACTCGGTCACCTACTACTCCGACTCCGCCGAACGAGCCGCCCACCGCTACGCCATGACCGGCGACATCGAACTGACCTGGCTCTGACGCTCCGGTCCCCACCGCCGCCCATCGTGACCCCGTCCAGCCGGACGATCTTCTGGCAGAATGCCCGGGATGTCGCTGATCAACTGGATCGTCATCGGTGTGTTGGCGTTACTGGCCGGCGTCATGGCGAACTGGGTCCCTCGTCCACAGTGGCTCAGGAATATTCATCTGTTCATCGCTCTGGGTGTCCTGGTGGCAGCGACGGCGGTCATGAACTTCGTGTTCCAGTCCGAGCCTGACGAGAACACGACTGCGATCGGGACGCGAGAACTGGACGAGGAGCCGCGTCCCGCCATCGCGACCGACACCTACGTGCTACGGGTCTCCCGCATGGTCGACACGAACGACGAGGACAAGATAGATCTCGACACCGGCTGTCCTGGTTGGGGCGACATGTGGCCCCGAGTCGGTCCTCCCCGCTGCGGGGAGCTTGGAGATGTCGTGGTGGACGAGGAGGGAATCCACACAGGCGACGACAAGCCGCGCCTGCTCCTCCTTGGTCGAGAATCAGCTGGCGGCCATACGTCCTGTCTCGCCGGGCTGACCGATGAATCAGCCCGGCGCGTGGGGAAACTCCCGCTCGCATCCCTTGGTGTCGGCAGCGAGATCTGCGTCAAAACCGACTTCGAGAACACCGGACTTGTCCGGATCAAGGACATCGCCACTGATCAGAACGGTGAACTCCGCGAACTGACCATCAGTTATCAGGTCTGGACGAAGCGCTAGATGGGCAGGCGGCGGAAGATCACGCGCGGCACGTGTCGCAGCACCGACATCACCACGCGCCACGCCGCCGGGGCCCACACCAGGTCCTTGCGCTTGTGCACCGCGTCCACGACCACCTCGGCGACGGCGTCGGCCGTGGTCGCCAGGGGGGCGGGTTTGAGGCCCTCGGTCATCTTGGTGTGCACGAAACCCGGGCGCACGACCGTGACGGTGATGCCCTCGGGGCGCAGGGCCTCACCGAGACCCAGGTAGAACCCGTCCATGCCGGCCTTGGTGGAGCCGTAGACGAAGTTGGAGCGGCGGACGCGTTCGCCGGCCACCGACGACAGGACGACGACCCGGCCATGTCCCTGGCGCCGCAGGCGTTCCGCGAGCGCCACGCCGACCGACACGGGGGCGGTGTAGTTCACCTGGGCCAGTTCGACGGCCCGCGCGTGGTCCTGCCACAGCTGTTCGGCGTCGCCGAGCAGGCCGAAGGCGACCACCGTGACGTCGATGTCGCCGTCGGCGAAGGCCTTGTCCAGGACCGCCGGGTGGGACGCCAGGTCCGTCGCCTCGAAGTCTACTGTGGACACTGTGGCGCCGGCTTCGCGCAGGCGCGCGGCGGCGTCGTCCAGGCGCGGTGACGGGCGGGCCGCCAGGACCACCCGCAGGGCGCGGCGCCGCGCGTACCGCAGCGCCACCGCGAGGCCGATCTCCGACGTGCCGCCCAGCAGCAGCAGGGACTGGGGATTTCCGACCGCGTCAATCACAGGCTCAACCTTCTCGACATGTCCGAAGCGAAAACACCGTGGGGGTCGACGGCCGCGCGCACCTTGCGCCACTCGTCGATCCGTGGATAGCCGCGCTGCACGACCTCGGCGCTCGCGCGGGACTCCTTGGCCAGGTAGTGCCGGCCGCCGGCGTCGAGGACCAGGCGGTCCAACTCCTCGCACAGCTCGTGCAGGCCGGCGCGGATCGGCAGGTCGACGCACAGCGTCCAGCCGGGCATGGGGAACGACAGCGGCGCGGGGTTCGCGGCCCCGAAACGCTTGAGCACGTTGAGCACCGACACGTGCCCGGCCTCGGTGATCAGCTCGACGGTCCGGCGGATCACGTGCTCGGCCGCGAACGGCACCACGAACTGGTACTGCAGGAACCCGTGCGGGCCGTAGCCCCGGTTCCACTCGCCGATGATGTCCAGCGGGTGCAGGAACTGGGTGATGTTCTGCACCGACCCGTGCCGCGTCGGCGACTTGCGGTACCACGCCTCGCTGAAGATCTTCGCGGTGAGCTTGTTGAGCATGCCGGGGGGGAACACGTTCGGCACGGTCAGCAGCTGCGGGGCGTCGAACTTCAACGGGGTGGCGCGGCGGCGTTTGGGCAGCTGGTCGACGCGCGCGTGGTTGGCCCTGGTGAGGATTCCCCGGCCAAGGTGCTCGCCGGTGGTCACCGCGTCGAACCAGCTCACGGACTCCACATAGGACTCGTCGTCGACCGACTGGCGGGCCATCAGCTCGTCCAGGCCGCCGATCTGGTCGGTGTCGACGAGGAAGTACGCGGTCTCCACGCGGTTGAGGTCCAGCGTCGCGCGCAGCACGATGCCGGTCAGGCCCATGCCGCCGACCGTCGCCCAGAACAGGTCGGGGTCGGGGCCCTCGGGGGTCAGGGTGGTGACCTCGCCGTCGGCGGTGAGCAGGTCCAGCGACCGCACGTGGTCGCCGAAGCTGCCCTCGACGTGGTGGGCCTTGCCGTGGATGTCGCAGCCGATGGCGCCGCCGACGGTGACCTGGCGGGTGCCGGGCAGTACCGGCAGCCACAGGCCGAAGGGCAGCAGTGTGCGCATCAGCGTGTCCAGCGAGACCCCGGCGTCGACCTCGACCACGGCGGCGTCCGCGTCGACCCGGTGGATCCGGTCCAGCGCGGTCATGTCGACCACGACCCCGCCGGCGTTCTGCGACGGGTCGCCGTAGCTGCGGCCCAGCCCCCTGGCGATGACCCCTCGGTCACCGGCCTTCCGGACGACCGTGGCGATGGCCTCGATGTCGCTCGTCGCGACCACGTGAGCGGTGGTCGCCGCGGTACGTCCCCAACCGGTGAGCCTGGCCAGCTCGTCATGTCCTGGCTTCACCGCACCGAGGGTACGGGGCGGGGCGTTGGTCTCTAGAATCGCGTCGTGGTCACGGACGTGCCGAAGATCGGGCTGGTCAACCAGCTCACCCGGTTCGTGCTGATCGGCGGGTTCTGCGCGGTGGTCGACTTCGGTGTCTACCAGGGGTTGCTGGCCCTGGACCTGTGGGTGCACCTGGCGAAGGCGTTGAGTTTCGTCGCCGGGACCACGACCGCGTTCTTCCTCAACCGGCGGTTCACCTTCGCCGCCGGGCGCACCGGCGGCGCCGGTCAGCTGGGCGGGTTCGTGGCGCTGTACACGGTGACGTTCTTCGTGAACGTGGGGACCAACGCGCTGCTGCTGGCGCTGCTGCCGCCCGGCCGTTGGCAGATCCCGCTGGCCTGGGTGGTCGCCCAGGGCACCGCCACGGTGATCAACTTCGTGATGCTGCGGACCGTGGTCTTCCGGGTCCGCTCCTGAGCCAGCGAACACCTCACCGTGCTGGAGGCCGCCAACCTGGTCACCACTGCTGGAGACCGGCGAGCCGTTGCCTCAGGCCGTGTCCTGACCGGTCCGGTGGTCGGCGACGATGCGGTCCACCGCGGCCGTCACCAGCTGTTCGCGCTCGACCTCGGTGAACACGTCCGGGAGCGTGAGTTGTTCGACGATCAGCCAGTTCAGGGTCAGGATCAGCAGCTTGACGGCCGTGGCGTCGCCGGGGAGACCGGAGGCCTCGTGGTAGGTGACGTTGGCCTCGACGTCGGCGCGGACGCGTTCGGTGAGGACCCTGCGTAGTTCGGGGCGGCGGGTGGCTTCCAGGCGCAGTTCCAGCAGTGCCAGGTAGCCGGTGCGGAAGGCGGCGACGCGGCCGACGAGTTCGCGCATCAGGACCGCGTAGGTCTCGCGGTCGCGGCTGGCGGTCCGCTGGCGGGCGATGGTGGCCTCGTCGGGCTGGAGGCGTTCGTACACCCGCGCGCCGGCCTGGGTGAACAGGTCGTCGCGGTTGGCGAAGTAGTTCGAGGCGGTGCCGGCGGGCACGGCGGCCTCGGCGTCCACGGCCCGGAAGGTCAGGCCACGGGCTCCTTCCCTGGCCAGTACCTCGATCGCCGCGTCGACGAGAGCCGCGCGTCGCTGGTCGTTCCGCCGCGCCATTTGACACCACTCCACGTGTAGTACTACGTTCAAATCACTACAAACAGAGTACTACACATGAGGAACTTGATGCGCAAGCTCGTGTACTACGTCGGCCTCTCCCTCGACGGCCGCATCGCCGGCCCCGGCGGCGAGTTCGACTTCTTCCCCCAGGGCGACGACCAGCGGGCCGCCGCCTACTCCGCCTGGATGACCGCGCTGTACCCGGAGACGATCCCCACCGCGTTCCGGGCGGCCGTCGGCGTCACCGACACCCCCAACCGCCGGTTCGACACCGTCCTCATGGGCCTGGGCAGCTACCGCCCGGGCCTGGACAGCGGCGTCCCCAGCCCCTACGCCCACCTGCGCCAGTACGTCGTGTCCAGCACCCTGTCACCGGACATCGACCCGGCCGTCACCGTCGTGCCGGGCGACCCGCTCGGCCTCGTCCGCGACCTCAAGAGCGAGGACGGCGACCTGGACATCTGGCTGTGCGGCGGCGGCCGGCTCGCCGGCGCCCTGCTGCCCGAGATCGACGAGCTGATGATCAAGACCTATCCGGTCATCGCCGGCAGCGGGGTCGCGGTGGTCGACGGCGCGTTCGACCCCACCGTGTTCGACGTGGCCGAGCGCACCGCCTTCCCCAACGGGGTCACCTTCACCCACCTCACCCGCCGCTGACCGGCCCGGCCCGGCCCCTCAGGTCGCGAAGCCGTGGCGCTTGGGCTGGCCGCTGCCGTACACCCTCGCCAGCGGCGGCAACTCGTCAAGATGTGCGGTGGCCACGTGGGCGAAGTTCACCGCGACGGTCGAACCGTCGGCCAGGGCGGGGGCGTAGACCTTCCCCTCGGCGAGCAGGTCGGTCAGTTTCGTGTCGAGGTCGCTCGCGCCCTGCTCGGACAGGGCGAACACGAGCGGCTCGCCGCCGGTGGACACGTGCAGGACCAGAGCGCGCTTGGAGTCAGCCATACCTCGACCCCACACCCGTACGGCCGCGCCGGCAAGGCGAGTTCACCGACGGCGGATCCGCTCAGAGCGCAGACCGTCGCCGGCGCACGAACAACACCGACACGATGCCGGCGCCGACCAGCACCGACCCGAGCAGCACCGGCGCCAGGACCGACGCCCCCGTCTCGGCCAGACCGGAGTCGCTTCGGCCCTGGGCCGCCGGGGACACGTCGTCCCAGTTGGCCTGGGCGGAGGCGGTCAGGTCACTCTCGCTGGCCTGGGCGACGATCAGCGACTGGGTGGGCGCCCGGTCGTAGTCCTCACCGACGAACAGGCGCCCCGTTTCCACCACCGCCGTCGCTGCCAGGGTCACCGTGGCCCGGCCGGCGGGGGCGTCAGCGGGGATGTCCAGGAACAGGTCGGTGCCGTCGCGGGCCTCGGTCACCGGCCGGCCGTCGGCGTCGGTGACCCGCGCACCCGTCGCGGTCACCGCGACCGTGGCGGCCGTGGTGGACACCGTGAGCGGGCCGAGGCGGGTGCCGGCGTCACCGGTCACGGTCCGCGGATCGACGGCCAGGGACGCGGTGGGCTCCTCGGCCAGGCCGACGTTCGCCCTGCCGGTCAGGTGGTCGTAGAGGGCCAGGACGTCGTTGGCGTTACCGGCGGGGGAGCCGGGCAGCGGGTTGTCCCGGTCCAGGTCGACGCCGTCGCTGAAGTGCCAGATCGCCGCCTGGGTGGCGGTCACGGCCTCACGTTCGTCGATCGCGTCGGTCAGCGCCGCGCCAGCGCCGGTCAGCGCGGTCGTCAGCGCGGCCGGGGAACGGACCGGGAAACCGTTGTGCAGCACCCAGTTGACCTTCGCGTGGTTCTCGGTGAACGGCGAACCGGCCCACGGCCGCTCGACCATCGGCTCCCGCTCGTCGATCTCGGTGTCGATCTCCACGCAGTACGTGCCGAGCACGGTGTCGGCGCCCAGCCGCAGGCCGATCAGCCGGGTGTCCAGGGCGGCGAACACGCCATCGCCGACGTCGACGGTGAACCCCGGCCGGTCACCGGCCGGGTCGACGGTCCCGGTCGTGGTGTCGGCGGCGGCCACTCCCGCGACCGCTCCCAGCGACAACCCGAGTGCTACCGCGCACGCGCGCGCGAACAAGGCCATGACTGTTCTCCTTGCCATGCCCTGACCAGTGCTCTGCGCGCACACCCGTCGGGTGAGAAATGTGTTGGGGCGCAATGTAATCCGGGCGCCCCAAGGTCACAAGGGGCCGGTCTGGTTGCTCACAGCGTTGAACCGTCCGGCGCCCGGAACCGTAGCGCTCAGAGGCGGAAGAAACGTTCCTTGCGGCCCTGCCGGCACAGCTTGAGCCACTGCACGAACGCCTTCGGGTCCCGCTTGGTGCCGATGAAGTACAGCCCGAACCGGATGACCTCGAGCATGCCGATCTTGCGCAGCCCCGGCTGGGACAGCAGGTAACCCCGGTTGCGGTAGGTGTAGTACCGCTTGATCTCGTTCTCCGGGTCCTGCGCGTGCAGCCGCCCGCCCAGCATCGGCTTGAACTCCTCCGAGCCGTCCGGGTGCAGGTAGGCCGCGCGCAGGCTCGTGCCGAACGGCAGGCCGGACCGCACCAGCCGCCGGTGGATCTCCACCTCGTCGCCCCGGAAGAACAACCGGTAGTCCGGCACCCCGATCACGTCGAGGGTGGACGCGCGGAACAGCGCCCCGTTGAACAGCGACGCGATCCCGGGCAGGAAGTCCTCACCCAACTCGTCGGTGCCGCGCTTCCAGGTCAGGCCCTGGCGCAGCGGGAACGCTAGCTTGGCCGGCGTCTCGATGTTGGTCACCACCGGCGAGACCTGCGCCAGGTTGCGTGAGCGGGCCTCGCCGAGCAGCGTCTCCAGCACGGTCTCGTCGGCCGGGCGGCCGTCGTCGTCGGCGCACCACACCCACTCCGCGCCCAGGGCAAGGGCGTGCAGCATGCCCAGGGCGAACCCACCGGCGCCACCCAGGTTGCGCCGCGACGGCAGATACGTCGTGGGCACCTGGGAGGACTCGACGATGTCGCGCACCGGCTCGTCCGGGCCGTTGTCCACCACGATCAGGTGGTCCGGCGGCCGGGACTGGGTGGCGATCATCTTCAGCGAGTGGGCGAGCAGTTCCCGGCGGTGGCGCGTGACGACCACCGCCACCACCGCGTCCGCCGGCAACTGCTCGGAAAGGTTCATCAGATCTCGCCGCTCTTGGTGGTCAGCACGGGCGACTCACCGAGCCGCTCCAACGTGTCCTTGTCGAGGTGAGCGTAGGGGTCCCGGCCCTTGTACGCGGTGATCACCTCGCGCAGGGAGCCTTGCATCTTCACGTGCCCCTCGTCCATCCAGATCGCCGAGTTGCACAGTTCGAACAGCAGATCGTCCTGGTGGGAGGCGAAGACCAGCATGCCGGAGCGCTTCACCAGGTCGACCATCCGCGAGCGCGCCTTGTTCAGGAACGCCGCGTCGACCGCGCCGATGCCCTCGTCGAGCAGCAGGATCTCCGGGTCGATCGAGGTGACCACGCCCAGCGCCAGGCGCACCCGCATACCGGTGGAGTAGGTGCGCAGCGGCATCTGCAGGTAGTCGCCGAGCTCGGTGAACTCGGCGATGTCCTCGACCCGCTTCTCCATCTGCTTGCGGGTCATGCCGAGGAACAGTCCCCGGATCATGATGTTCTCCAGGCCGGAGATCTCCGGGTCCATGCCCACGCCGAGGTCGAACACCGGCGCGATCTTCCCGACGATCCGCGACGAGCCCCGCGTCGGCTCGTAGATGCCGGCAAGCAGGCGCAGCAGCGTGGACTTGCCGGCGCCGTTGTGGCCGACCAGGCCCACCCGGTCACCGGTCTTGAGGTTCAGCGAGATGTCGTGCAGCGCCTCGATGATCGGCACCTTCTGCTCGGTGCCGATCTTTCCGCCGACCTTGCCGAGAACGGCCTTCTTCAGCGACCTCGTCTTCGCGTCGAAGATCGGGAAGTCGACGGAGGCGTTCCAGACGTCGATGCTCACCATGTCGTTATCGCCTCACTCAGACCCAGTAGGAGACCCGGGCACGGTAGTTGCGCATGGCCACGAGAGCCAGGCCCCACCCCACCACGGTAAACGCTAGGACGACCACCCAGTGGTGCCAGCTCTGCTCGTTACCGATCAGTGGCGCCCGCAGTAGCTGGATGTAGTGGTAGAGCGGGTTCAGCTCGGCCACCCAGATCCGCCAGCCCGCGCTGTCCTCACCGAAGCGCGCGGCCAGGATGTCGGTCGACCACACGATCGGCGTCATGAAGAACAGCAGCTGGGTGATGCTCATGATGACCTGGGGGATGTCCCGGTACCGGGTCGAGATGATGCCGAACAGGATCGCCACCCAGCCGCCGTTGACCGCCAGCAGCACGAACGCCGGGATGGCCAGCAGGGCCGCCCAGCTCAGGCCCGGCTGCGGGACGCCGTCCTTGGTGATCGTGTAGCCGACCTTGGACAGCGGGCCCCAGAAGATCGCCAGGACCACGAAGTACACGAGCAGGTTGTGCGCGAACATCAGCGTGAGCCGCCACACCGTGCGCAGCGCGTACACCGTCAGCGGTGCCGGCAGGTGCTTGATCAGACCCTCGTTGCGGATGAACGTCTCGGTGCCCTCGGTGAGGCAGCCGTTGATGAAGTTCCACACGATGAAGCCGACCGTGAGGTACGGCAGGAAGGTCCCGATCTGGGCCTGGAACAGCTGGGAGTACAGCAGCCCGAGACCGACCGCGGTGATGGCCATGGACAGCGTGATCCACAGCGGACCGATGACTGATCGTCGGTAGCGCTGTTTGATGTCCTGCCATCCGAGGTGGCCCCACAGCTGACGCTGACGGAAACCCTCGACGATGTCCGACCACGCCTTCGCCCAGCTCCGGGACGACGGTTGGCGTGGTGGGCTGGCCTGCTCCTGCTCGGCCGTGCTGGTTGCTGGCACGGTTGTCGAGAGTACCGCCGTGCGCGCGGGGCTCCACAGGGGCCGCGAGTGTCCGGAATTGTCCTCGTTGCAGGGAACTTCTGGCGAAGTCCACCCGTTCGGGCGCCCCGAGTGCTGGTAACTTCTCGCGTCATGGTCGAGGTCGCCCCGCAGCCGAGCCTGCTGCGTTCGCTGCTCGACGTCTACGCCGAGTGCCCCGCGCCACGCAGCGTCGCCGTCGTGGGAAACCAGCCGCTCGAACCGGACGAGCGGCGGGCCAAGATCGTTGACGCCGCCGACCTGGTGATCCGGGTCAACGGCTTCCGCGTCGACGAGCCGGGCGCGCCGCCGACGGTCGGGCACCGGACCCACGTCGTGGTGTTCAACCGGGCACTGCGCGCGACGAAATGGGTGTTCGAGAACTACCGTCGGCGCCTGTACCTGATGGTCGAGCCGGGCCGGCTGCACTGGGAGCCCGACGACATCCCCGGCTGGTGGCCGGCCGACCTGGGCTTCGTCCCGGTGTCCAACCGTGAGGTGACGCTGCCGCTGTCGGACGCGCTGGGTCTGCCGACCAGGCAGCAGGGCACCTGGGCGACGACCGGCACGATGGCCGCCTGGATCGCCCGCACCAGCTACCCGGAGGCGGAGCTGACCCTCACCGGGTTCTCCTTCGTCGACGACCCGAACCAGACGTCGTGGATGCACGCGGCCGGCGATTCGTGCATCGTCGGCCCGGAGCACCAGATCGCCGCCGAGGGGCGGCTGCTGCACTCGTGGACGCAGACCAGCGCGACCACACTGCTTCGCTGAACTCTTTCTGAACGATCCTTGAAGGAAATGTGAATATGGCAGACAACCGTCCGTCCGGTGCGCCCATGAGAGCGGTGCTCGGGCTGCGCAAGAAGGTCGCCGAGCGGTTGGGCCGGATGATCGACTGGCGGATCACCCACCCGCTGGAGGGCAGCCGGTTGTACCGCCTCTACGGGTCGGTCGACGAGCACGAGCGGCAGGTCCGTGACCTGCGCGAATCGCGCGACGACCTGGCCAGGCGGCTGGCCGACCTCGAACGACGGTTCGGCGACGTGGCGAAGTCGCAGCGGTGGTCGGCGGTGGAGCTGGAGCGGATCATCCCGCAGATCGCCGGGCAGGAGTCCCAGCTGGAGTCGCTGCGGGAGAAGCTGGTGGCGGTGCCGGCGGCGGAGCGACCGGAGATCGAGGAGTCGCGCTCGCTGATCGAGGAGATCCGGCGTGAGCACAGCCAGATCCGGGTGCGCCTGACGGCCGTCGCGCAGTACGAGGACCGGCTGCGCAAGCTCGAAGATCGCGGTGCGTAGCGGTGGACCGCTGTATACGACGCTCCGTTACCCTTGTTAACAGTTTACCGGTCAACTGTTAATAGTTGACCGAAATTGTCTACGACTCAACGGGTTCAACCGGCCACGCCGTGGGGGACCCTGGGCTCACACAGGCTGTAAGGGGTCCGGGGCATGGTCGACGTACAGTGGTGGTTATCGGGTTACGACAACCGGGTGCACGCGTTCGGCAACGAGGAGGCCGACCGCGACTTCGGAGAGGCACTGTGCGAGCACAGCGTGCCCAACTCGAAAATTACGTGCACGGATCTGGGGCAGCGCTGTGTGGCCTGCCTGTTGATCTTCGGTGACATGCTCGCCGACGTGCACGGCGAAGGAGTCTGGCGCGCGTCGTAGCGTACTTTCGTCGCCATGCGCGAGGTTCGGATCGGCAAGCACACCATCGGGCCGGACCACCGGCCGTTCGTCATCGCCGAGATGTCCGGCAACCACAACGGTGACCTCGAACGAGCGCTGTCCATCGTCGACGCGGTGGCGGCCAGCGGCGCGCAGGCCCTCAAACTCCAGACCTACCGCCCCGACACCATCACCATCGACGTGGACCTCCCGGCGTTCCGGATCTCCGCCGACCACGACCTGTGGGGCGACCAGAACCTGTACCAGCTCTACGAACAGGCCCACACCCCGTGGGAGTGGCACGAGCCCCTCTTCCGCCGGGCCGCCGACCAGGGCCTGGTGGTGTTCTCCAGCCCGTTCGACCCCACCGCCGTCGACCTGCTGGAATCCCTCGACGCCCCCGCGTACAAGATCGCCTCGGCCGAGATCGTCGACCTGCCCCTGGTCGAACTCTGCGCCCGAACCGGCAAACCACTGATCATCTCCACCGGCATGGCCGACATCGCCGAGATCCACGCCGCCGTGTCCACCGCCCGCGCCGCCGGCAACGACCAGCTGATCGTCCTGGGCTGCACGTCGGCCTACCCCGCGTCCCCCGCCGACAGCAACCTGCGCGGCCTGCCGCTGCTGGCCGACACGTTCGACGTCGTCGCGGGCCTGTCGGACCACACGCCGGGGATCGGCGTTCCCGTCGCGTCCGTGGCGTTCGGCGCGTGCGTGATCGAGAAGCACGTGACCCTCGCCCGGTCCGACGGCGGGGTCGACAGCGAGTTCTCCCTCGAACCGGCCGAACTGGCGGCGCTGGTCACCGAGACCGAGCGCGCGTGGCAGGCGCTGGGCGTGGCCAGGATCGGCCCACGCGCGGCGGAACAGGAAGTCCGGCGCATGCGCCGGTCGCTCTACGTGGTCGAGGACGTGGCGGAAGGCGACGAGGTCACGCGGGCGAACGTCCGGTCCATCCGCCCGGCTGGCGGGCTGGCACCGGTCGAGCTGCCGAAGGTGCTCGGCCGGACCTTCCGCGCGTCGGCGCCCAAAGGCACGCCGTTGACCTGGGACCTCGTCTGACCTGCCGCTGTCCCCGCCGTTGTCCCCGCTGCTGTTCCCGCTGCTGTCCCCGCCGCCCGGGCCTCGGCGTCCGGTTCCGGGGCCGCTCACCGTGGGGAACGGACAACAGCGGCACGGCGTTGGTCTTGCGCGGCACGGTCCAGTCGCCGTCCAGGACCTTCGCCCCCACCTCGCTGACCTGGGCGATCGTGTCCACCGGGATCAGCTCGCGACCCTGGGTGAGGGTGGCGGTGGTCAACCGCACCAGGGTGGACCGGGACCGCCGCTGCCCGGCATCGGTGATCGCGGTCCTGGGCGCCGTGGGGGCGGCAACCGGGATCGCGTGGCGTGTGTGACTCGCCGCCAGTCCTCGACCGTCGCCCAGGCGTGGGGCAGCGTGTCCGGCGTCAACGTCGTCGTCGACCAGGCCCAGGTCCCCACCCGTATCGCCGCCGAGATCCAGGCCGGCGACGTCTCCAGGACAAGGTCCCCGGGTCCCCGCCGATCGTCCCGCCCAACGGCTGCCAACCACCGTCCCGTGACCCCGTTCCCGCTGGTAGGACCACGTGTGCCCCACCCGGGCACCTGTGGACAACTCGCCCGCACGCCCTGGGCCCGTCGGAGGTTGCGACTACCCTTACGACAAGGGATCCCCTTTCCCGCGCGGCGGAGGAGTGGGGTGGGAATTCGCTTTCGCAACTGTCTGGAAATGTCGGTCAGCTGACGTGGACCCGGTCGTAGGTGGCCAGTACCCGGCCGCTGTCCAGCGCGACGTCCAGGCCGATGCTGGTGCCGTCGGCCGTGACGCCGAGCACGGTGACGCCGTCGAAGGCCGTGGTTGAGCCGCCGCCTCGCAGGTCGATGAGCTCTAGGCCGTGGCCGGGGCGGCCGGGGACCGCCGCGAAGCCGCCGATGAGGGCGGCGCGGTCCAGGGCGGTGACGCGGTTCTCGATCCGCCACAGTTCCTGGCCGCTGTACAGGTCGCGGCCGACGAGGACGGCGAACGCGCCGCGCGTCGGGTGCGACTCGGAGGTGATCACGACGTCGGCGAGCAGCGTCGCCTGCTCGTAGTACTTCGCCGGGCTGTCGGGCAGGGCGGTGGCCCAGCGTTGCTCGCCGCTGTGGGCGTCCAGGGCGATCAGGTGGTTGCGCAGCACCGCGCCGTCGAGCCGGGTCGCGCGGACCACGACGACCTCCGGGAACGTGCCGACGACCTGGCTCACGTGGTTGTCGTGCGCGTAGTCCCACAGCGGCTCGCCGTGGGTGGTGTCGAACGCGTACACGCGCCGGTCGGCCGGGGTGACGGTGTCACGCTGGTCGGTCACCAGCTCCCACGCGCCGGTCGGGCCGGTGCCGGCCGCGTCGAACACCAGCACGTCGCCGGCGGCCTGACCGTGGACGACCGACGCCGGCAGGTCGGCCTCGACGGTCCGTTCGGCCCGCCGGTCCGCCGGGTCGACCAGCGACAGCCAGCTGGCGTCCTCGGCTCGGCGCAGCAACGCCACGGTGTGCTCGGCGACAGCCACCGCCGTGCCGCTGCCCGCCGGCGGGGCGTCCTCGACGACGACGCAGGCCCGCACCTCACCGTTGTCCACCCCCACGTCGGCGACCGTCAACGGCTCACCCGCCTCCTGCTGGGCGAGGGCCAGCCGCCCACCGACCCGCACCGCGCCGTAGCCGGTGCCCTGCTGCCGCACCGCCCACCGCCGCTCGCCGGTCCGCGCGTCGACCCCACCGACCACCCCACCCGGCGACTGCTGAACGACGACCCCGCCCAGCGTGAGCCGGGCCGCCAGCGGTTCCGGCACCGCCACCCTCGGCTCCCCGAACGGCACGGCCGTCGCCGAGAGCACCGCGAGTTCCTCCGGCGAGGCGACCTCGTCGAGCGCGGTACCGGCCGGCAACTCGGTGGTCGGGCTGATCGCGCCCCCGCACGGCTCGCCGGCGCTCGCCCACGGCCGCCACACCAGCAGGCCCGCCACCAGAACGACCGCGACCCCGGCGGCGGTGTACACCCAGCGCTTCACGTGAAGCAAGCTAGCCGGCGGGGATACCTCGCGCCGCCAGTTGGTCGAATCCACGGGCACGCCACCACCCGACGGGGTCAGCGCCGACGAGCCCCCAACGACCACGAGCCAACCGGCGAGAACACCCCACACGGCCGGTCGACCAGCGTCGGCGGGCCAGCCTTCACCGCCGGCGATCACCAGATCGAGTGAATTCCCAGCGACTTCGCCCTGGGGGTCCCCCGTTTTCAACGCTACCGGTCGCCACCGACAGTTCTTCGCCTCGGCAAGTCAGGGAGGCGGTGTTGGTCGGCCCGTGGGGGGGACCTGGGAGCTGGCCGGCGGCAAGGACGGTGAGCAAGCCAGGGGGCCTGCCGGGCGAACGAGTCGGGTGGTGGGGCCGGTGAGCAAGTCAGGGCTGTGGGACTGGGCCGGGGGGAGTCAGCCGGCGGGAATGCCGTGGGCGTTGAGTTCGGCCAACCGCCCCCGCGCGTACTCCGGTTCACGGGTCCACCCGGCCGCCGCCTCCCACGCGTCGATCGCGGCTCTCGCCGTGCGGTTGCGCGCCTGGGGCAGGGCCGGGACCGGCAGGTCGGCCAGGTCGAGATCCGGATGATCGACCCGCGCCTCGTCCCAGTCGAGCAGCCCGACGCCCCGGTCGGTGATCCGCACGTTCGGCGCGCCCGGGTCGCCGTGCACCACCGTGTGCCGGCCCGCCAACCCGGCCCACGCCGCTCGCACGGCGCGTACCGCGTCGGCGGGCATCGTCGTCAGGTCGACGTCGCCGCCGTGGTCGGCGGTCAGCAGGTCGCGGGTGGCGGCGAAGCCGGGGCGTTGCGGCCAGTCGCCGGTCAGGGCGTGCAGGCGGTGCAGGACGTCGGTGACCGCCGGCCAGTCGTAGGTCGTGGGTTCCCGGCCGCCGAGCCAGCGTTGGACGACGACACCGTCGGCCGACCGGCGGCCGTCGTCGGTGGGGATCACCGTCGGCACGATGAAGTCGTGGGTGGACAGGAACTCCAGCAGGTCCAGTTCCCAGTCGAGGGCCGGGCCGGTGCGCCGGCTGACCCGGGCGACCAGGCGTTCGCCGTGCCGGCGGAGTTCGAACACCTCGTTGCGGTGGCCGCCGGTGAGCCGGCCGACGACCGCCGCCCCGGACCAGGGTGACAGGGGGATCATGCGAAGAAGCCTCGGATCTCGTCGATGACCCGGTCGACGTCGGTGTCGCGCAGGTCCGGCCACAGGGGCAGCGACAGCTCCTGGGCGTAGAACGTCTCGGCGCCGGGGCACAGGCCCCGCCGGTACCCGAGGTCGGCGAACACCGGGTGCCAGTACACCGGCACGTAGTTGACCTGGACGCCGATGCCGCGTTCGCGCAGGTGCTCGTAGAGGGCCCGGCGGCGGCCGTCGCGGACCCGCAGCGCGTACAGGTGCCAGGCCGGTTGCGCGCCGGGCAGTGTCACCGGGGTCGCCACGCCGTCCACATCGGACAGCCCGGCGTCGTACCTGGCGTGCAGGGCCCGGCGGCGGGCCACGAAGCTGTCCAAACGGGACAGTTGGCTGGAACCCAACGCGCACAACACGTCCGGCAGCCGGTAGTTCAGGCCGAACGCGTGCACCTCCTGGTGCCAGCCGCCCTCGTCAGGGAACCGCTGGAGGTCCCGGTCGCGGACCAGGCCGTGGTTGCGGAAACCGCGTGCCCGCGCCAGCAACTCCGGGTCCACACAGGACACCGCGCCGCCCTCGGCGGTGGTCAGGTTCTTGGTGGGGAAGAACGAGAACGTCGTCAGGTCCGCCAGCGCGCCCACCGGCCGGCCGCGCCACGTGCCGCCGACCGAGTGCGCCGCGTCCTCCAGCAGCAGCGCCCCCGCGTCGTGCGCCACCTGCGCCAGCTCGTCCAGCGCCGCCGGGTGCCCGGCGAAGTCGACGGCCGCCACCACCTTCGTCCGTGGCGTGATCGCCGCGCGGACCGCCGGCACCTCGACGTTGCCGGTCTCCGGTGACACGTCGGCGAACACCACCGTCGCACCGTGCAGGGCGGCCGCGGCGGCCGTCGCGACGAACGTCATCGGCGTGCAGACGACCTCGTCGCCGGGGCCCACGCCCGCGGCCGCGTACGCCACGTGCAGCGCCGCGGTCCCCGAGGTGACCGCCACGGCCGGCGTGCCGCCGGTGACCGCCGCCAGGTCCGCCTCGAACCGCTCGACCGCCGGGCCGGTGGTCAGCCAGTCGCCGCGCAGCACCTCGGCCACCGCCGCCACGTCGGCGTCCACGATGGACTGGCGGCCGTAGGGCAGGAACTCAGCCATCCTGTTCGGCCAGGGCGCGCAGCTCGTCGTCGGTCAGCCACAGGTCGTTGGTGTCCGAGCGGTAGGCGAAACCCTCCGGCACCGGCGTCCCGTCGGCCGGCGGCTGGTAGCCCCAGCCGGCGATGTGCGGCATGACGACGTACCGGTCGTCGAGCAGCAACGTCCGCCGCGAGTCGTCGGGGGAGATCATCTCCTCGTGCAGCTTCTCGCCCGGCCGGATGCCGACCTCGCGCAGCTCGCAGCCCGGCGCGATGGCCCGCGCCAGGTCGGTCAGCCGCATGCTCGGGATCCTCGGCACGTACAGCTCGCCGCCGTGCATCTGGTCGAACGAGTCGACCACGAACCGCACCGCCTGCGGCAGCGTGATCCAGAACCGGGTCATCCGCAGGTCGGTGATCGGCAGCGCCTCGCCGCGTTCGGCCAGCGACCGGAAGTAGGGGATGACCGAGCCGCGAGAGCCGAGCACGTTGCCGTAGCGCACCACCGAGAACCGGGTCGGATGGCCGGCCGCGTAGTGGTTGCCGCTGATGAACAGCCGGTCCGCGCACAGTTTCGTGGCGCCGTAGAGGTTGATCGGGCTGGACGCCTTGTCCGTGGACAGCGCGACGACCTTGCGCACACCGCAGTCGATCGCCGCCTCGATCACGTTCTGCGAACCGGTGACGTTGGTCTGCACGAACTCGAACGGGTTGTACTCGGCGGTGTCGACCTGCTTGAGGGCCGCCGCGTGCACCACGTACTCGACGTCGTACATGGCGCGTTCCAGCCGCCGCCGGTCCCGCACGTCGCCGATGAACCAGCGCAGCCGGGGGTCGTCGCCGAACAGCTGGCGCGCCTCGTACTGCTTGAGCTCGTCGCGGGAGAGCACCACCAGCCGGCGCGGGTTGAGGTGCTTGAGGGCGTGGGCGATGAACGCCTTGCCGAAGGACCCGGTTCCGCCGGTCAGCAGGATGCCGGCCCCGTCAAGCAGCGCCATCGTTACCTCCGTGGGACAGGCCGTGGGATAGGCGGCGTGGGATCACCCTGGCAGTGCGCCATCATGGCACCCGTGCGAGTCAACGCGGTCATCCAGGCACGGTTGTCCTCCACCAGGCTGCCCGGCAAGGTCCTGCGCTCGCTCGGCACGCGCAGCGTGCTGAGCTGGGTCGTTCGGGCCGCGCGGCAGGTGCCGGCGTTCGGCGAGGTCATCGTCGCCACCTCCGAGGCCGACGACGACGACCTGGTCGCCAACGAGGCCACCAGAGCCGGCGCCACGGTCGTGCGTGGCCCGCTCGACGACGTGCTCAGCCGCTTCGAGCTGGCCGCCCAGCGCCACCCGTGTGACGCGGTGGTGCGGCTGACCGCCGACTGCCCGCTGCACGACCCGGCGCTGCTCGCCCAGGTCGTTGGCCTGTGGCAGGCCGACCCCGACCTGCACTACGTGTCCAACACGCTGGTCCGCCGGCTGCCCCGGGGTCTGGACGCCGAGCTGATCCGCCGGGACGTGCTGGCCGAGCAGTACCGGGTCGCCACCGGGCCGCACCGCGAGCACGTCACCTCGGCCGTCTACACCCGGCCCGAGCTGTACCGCTGCGCCGGGGTGGTGACCGGCGAGGACCACTCCGACCTGCGGGTCACCCTGGACACCGCCGAGGACGCCGCCCTGCTGGAGGCCGTGGTCGGTGAGCTCGGCGACGGGCTGCCGAGGTGGCGGGAGGTGGTGACGTTGCTGCGCGCCCGCCCCGACCTGGTCGCGCTCAACGCCGCCGTCGAACAGAAAACCGCGCTGTGACGTCGTTGCTGCTGCGCGCCGACGGCGGGCCGTCGATCGGGGTCGGTCACCTGGCCCGCGCCCTGGCCTTCGCCGAGGTGGCCGTCGAGCGGGGGTGGGACACGGCGCTGGCCGGTGATCTCGGCGGCGCCGACTGGCTGGCCAGCCGCTTCGCCGGCCTCGGTGTGCCGGTCCGTCCGCCGGGGCCCGAGTTGGCGGCCGACGTCGTGCTGGTCGACCACTACGGCCTCGGTGAGCTGCCCGGCGTCCAGGGGCGGCTGGTGTCCCTGGAGGACGGTCACTGGGGTCGCCGCGCCGCAGACGTGGTCGTCGACCCGAGCCTGGCGCCGGAGGGGCGCCCGGCCGACGGGTCGCCGGTGGTGCTGGCCGGCGCCCGGTTCGCCCCGGTCCGCGGCGACGTCCGCGCGGCCCGCGCCGCCCGCGAACCCGCCCGCGAGCCAGGCGACGTGCCCCGGGTGGTGGTCGTGATGGGGGGCGGTGCGGCGGCCGGCACGGTCACCGCCGCGCTCACCGCGCTGCGCGACACCGGTCTGCCGCTGGCCGTGCGGGCGGTCGCGGCCGGCGAGGTCACCCTGCCCGACCCGGCCGCCGGCCAGCGGTTCACCGCCGGCCCGCCCACCCCGGAGCTGCCGGCGCTGCTCGCCGGCGCCGACCTCGCGGTCAGCGCCGCCGGGGTGACCCTCACCGAGCTGTGCTGCATCGGCGTGCCGGCCGCGGTGGTCCAGCTGGTCGACAACCAGGCCGCCGGCTACCGGGCCGCGCTCGACCAGGGTCTGGCCGCCGGCCTGGGCACCCCCGCCGACCTGCCGGACGCCGCCGCGACCCTGCGCGCCCTGCTCACCGACCCCGAGCGGCGGGCCGCGCTCGCCGGGGCGGGCAGCGCCGCCGTCGACGGCCGGGGCCCGGCCAGGGTCCTCGACGCCGCCACCCTGCGCGTGCGCGCCGCCACCCCCGCCGACGCCGACACCCTGCTGACCTGGCGCAACGATCCCGTCACGCTGGCCTGGTCGCGCGGCCACCAGCCGGTCGCGCCGCCGGTGCACCAGGCCTGGCTGGCCGCCTCGCTCACCAGCCCCGACCGGCTGCTGCTGGTCGTCGAACAGGACGGTCACCCGGTCGGCACCGTGCGGTTCGACCGCGAGGGGGACACCTGGGAGGTGAGCATCACGGTCGCGCCCGACCGGCGCGGCCGGGGCCTGGCCGCCGGGATGCTCACCGTCGCCGAGGGCGCGCTGCGGGCACACGCCGGGGCGGTGACCGTGCTGGCCACCGTGCACCGGGACAACGCCGCCTCGCTGGCCCTGTTCCGCGCCGCCGGCTACCGCGACACCGGCCACGAGCGGGGCCCGTACACCCGGCTCACCCGTTCCTGAGGTTGGAGCCAACTCACACCGGTACACCTCCGGTTACGTGCGACGATGCCGTCATGTCAGCTCGGTTCAAGGACCTGGTCATCGACGCGGCCGACCACCACAAGCTCGCCGACTGGTGGTGCGCCGCGATGGGTTACGTCCGCCGCGACGAGCACCAGCCGCCCGCCGACGGTTGGCTGCGCCCGCTGGACTGGCCGGTGCCGATCATGGACCCGGACGGCGCCGGGCCGGCGATCTGGATCGTGCCGGTGCCCGAGGGCAAGTCGACGAAGAACCGCCTGCACCTGGACGTGTGGGGAGACGTCGACGAACTGGTCGGCCTGGGCGCGACCGTGCTGCGCGCCCGCGACGCCGAGATCGACTGGGACGTGCTGGCCGACCCCGAGGGCAACGAGTTCTGCGTGTTCACGCCGGTGCTCAGCCAGACGGCGTGACCCCGCTCGACGCCGGCATCATCGGTTCGGTCGGGGTGGTCGCCGGTGCGATGAACACCGTCGTGGGCTCCGGCACCCTGCTGACCTTCCCGGTGCTGCTCGCGCTGGGCTACCCGCCGGTCGTGGCGAACATCTCCAACGGGCTGGGCCTGGTGCCCGGCTCGGTCACCGGCGCCATCGGCTACCGCCGCGAGCTGACCGGCCAGCGTGCCCGGCTGTGGCGCCTGGGCGCGGTGACCGCGGTCGGCGCGGTCGGCGGCGCGTTGCTGCTGCTGGTGCTGCCGGCCGACGCGTTCGAGGCGGTCGTGCCGGTGCTGATCCTGGTGGCGCTGGTGCTGGTGGTGCTCCAGCCGTGGCTGGCGCGCCGGCTGGCCCTGCGTGAGCGACGCCACGAACACGGCGGTCCGGTGCTGGCGGCCGGCGTGTTCGGCGTCGGGATCTACGGCGGCTACTTCGGCGCGTCGCAGGGCGTGCTGAACCTGGCGCTGATGGGGATCATGCTCGACGAGGACCTGCACCGGCTCAACGCGGCCAAGAACGTGCTGACCGCGACCGCGAACCTGGTCTCCGGCCTGGTGTTCGTGTTCGTCGCGGACATCGACTGGGCGGTGGTGGCGCTGCTGGCCGTCGGGTCGATCGTCGGTGGGCTGTTCGGGGGGTTGGCCGGGCGGCGGCTGCGGCCGGTGTGGCTGCGGGCGCTGATCGTCGTGGTGGGTCTGGTGGCCGTCGTGCAGTTGTTGACGTCGTGATTACTCCATTCGGCTGGAACCGTTCCCTCTCGTTCACCTTTCCATGGTTGGGTATCGAGATGTCTGCTACCGCAACCCGCACCGAACCGGTTCGACTGGCCGACGGGCGCGCGCTCCGGATGACGATCGCCGAGCCTCCGGCGGTCATCAGAGGCGGGCTGGTCGTGCTCCACGAGGAGCGGGACACCGACGCCGTTCGCGCGCTCATCGACGCGCTCGCCGCCGAGGGCTGGCTGGTCGTCGCGCCGCACGTGGACGTCTCCTCGGCGCTGGCCGACGTCGACATCGCGTTCGGTTTCCTGGCCCAGCACGGGATCGGCGCGGACATGATCGGTGTCGTCGGCTTCGAGCTCGGTGGCGCGGTGGCGATGGTGGTCGCCGCCAGACGGGGAATCGGCGCGGCGGTGTCGGTGTCGGCCGGCGGGGCGCTGGCGCCGAGGGCACCGGGGCTGCCGGCGATGGTCGAGGTGGCCGGCGAGTTGCGCTGCCCGTGGCTGGGGCTCTACGGCGACACGCACGCCGAGGAGGTCGAGCGGCTGCGGTGGGCGGCGGCGCGGTCGGTGACCGCGACCGACGTGGTCGTCTTCCCGGCCACCGACCACCGTTTCGACCTGCACCCGGACGCGGCTTTCGAGGCGTGGCAACGCATGCTGAACTGGTTCGACGCGCACCTGCGCTGAGTTCCCCGCCGGAATGCCCTGATCCGCCACGCGTTCCCGGCTTCGGTCGGTACTGTGACAGTCACCGCCCGACAGTCACCTTCGCAGTAGTCAGGATGAGGGGTATTCCCGATGGTCGAGCCAACGCCGCCGCCGGAACCGTTTCCCGCGGCGGCCGCGCGTACTCTCGCCCCGGTCGCCGGGCAGGTCGAGCAGGTCAAACAGCAGGCGGCGGCCGGCGACCTGCGGATCGACCTCGGCGCGGCCGAGAGCCTGCTTCGCCAGGTCCAGCAGGTGCGGCTGCGGGCCGCCGACCTGGTCACCGGTTCGTCTACTTTGGACACACCGCTTCAGTTCGGGGACAACTGGGTCGGCCGGATCATCTCCGAGCGGCTGCGCACGGTCGCCGTCGACGAGAACGGCGGCGTCACCCCCGTCCTGCGGATGTTCCACGACGTGCTCGACTCGGTGGAGGCCGTCATCCGGCTCGCCGCCGGCCTCTACCGCACCACCGACGAGCAGGTCGAGCAGGACCTGCGCCTGGCCGCGAGCCGCATCGGCGAGCACCTCGGCCTGATCGGAGGCAAGCCGTGAACCCCCTCGCCCCCGGCGGGTGCCACCCGCCGCACTGGCCCGCCCCCGACATGTGCTGGCCGCCCTACCCGCCGCCACCCGAGCCCGACCCGCAGACCCTGGACTCGGTCGTCGACTGGCTCACCTACCCCCACCCGGACCTGTACCGGATGGTCCACCAGGGCCTGGACCTGACCGGCGCCATGGAGGTCTCCGCGCAGTGGGCGCGCCTGGGCGAGGACCTCGCCGACATCGGCACCACCCTGTCCCGGATCGTCACCGACTCCTCGGCGGCCTGGGAGGGCCCGGCCGCCGACCTCGCCCGCCAGACCCTCGCCGCGCTCGCCCACTGGGCCGAGGACACCGGCACCCAGGCCACCAAGGTGTCCGCGTGCGTCACCATCGAGGTCGACAACGCCACCAACGCCCGCGACGAGATGCCGGCGCCGCGCCAGCCGGTGATCGAACTGCCGACCCCGGTGCCCACCCCGCCGATCCTCCAACCCATCGAGGCGTTCACCCAGAACGACTGGGCCACGGCCGCCGCCATCACCGCCGACCCGGCCGGCCCGCTCGCCGCCGACAAGGCACTGCACGAGCAGGCCGCCCGCACCCTGGACCGCTTCCAGACCGCCACCCGCGAGGTCTACGAGACGGTGCCCTCGTTCAGCCCGCCGCAGCTGGGCAACCCGCTGCGGACCCTGCCCGACGAACCCCCGCCGCCGCCGACTCCGCAGCCGCCCCAGCCGACCACCCCGCAGACCGGCCCGCCGCCGGTCACCGCGCCCGTGCCCGGCCCGGGCGGCGCGGGCGCCCCCGGCACGACCGGTGTCCCCGCCCGGCCCCCGGCCGTCCCGGTCGCCGGCGGCCAGGGCCCCGGTGTCGCCGACGACCCCGCCAAGCCGGCGGCCCCGGCGGCCGCGTCCACCGGACGCTCCGGCGGCCCCGGCGTGGGCGGCATGCCGATGGGGGGCATGCCCATGGGTGGCGCCAGCGGCGGCGCCGACGACCTGCAACGCAAGAACTCCCTGCTCAAGGCCGACGAGGACCTGTGGGGCGAGCACGAGACACTGGTGACCCCACCGGTGATCGGCGAGGACCGTCGCCGTGCGTGACCAGGCGTCGGGCTGGATCCAGCTCAGCTCCATCGAGTTCTTCCTGGTGTGGACGTCGCTGGGGCTGGGTGACCCGCCGGTGCCGCTGGAGGTGACCCACGTCGGGCGCACCAGTGCCAGCCGCGCCGGGATGGCCGACGAGGCCTCCCGCGCGCTGGCCGCCCGCGACCTGGGCACCGTCGACGAACCGGCCCGCGACCTCGCCCTGGTCCTGCGCCAGCTCGCCGGCGACGGCCTCACCCTGGACCTGCGGGTCCTGGGCTCAGGCTCCCCGCTGGTCGGCTACGCCACCGCCGGCGAACGCGGCGCGGCCGTCGCCGCCAGGGTCGACGGCGAGATCCGGGTCGGTTCGGTCCGGGCGGGCGCGGTCGCCGGCGACCTGCTGGCGTCGCTGCCGCCGGCGCGGGCCGGCACCGGCCGCCCGGCGAACATCCCGCTGGTCGAGTACGAGAACGCGTGCGCCGAGGCCCAACGCGACGGCGTGACCGGCTTCACCCGCGCCCTGCACGACGCGGGCGTGCGCCAGGAGGACGTCAGCGTGCTCGTGAAGGCGCTGACCACGCGGCGCGGCGGCGGCCAGCTCGGCGCCTCCTACCGGGGCTCCCGGGCCCCTGGCCTGCTGACCTGGCTCGACGGCGAGGACGGCCGGTACGCGCTGCGCCGCCACGGCGTGTGGCTGACGGTCACCCCGGCGGACCTGGCGCGCCTGACGTCGATGGCCGAGGAGATGGTGGAGGACCTGCGGTAGGTCTGGCGCCGTTCGCGAACCATGGGATATGAACGGTGGCATGACCTCCACCCCTGAGTTGTTGTGGCGCCCGGACGCCGACCGGGTCGCGGCGAGCCGGATGGCCGAGTTCCGCGCGTGGCTGCGTGCCGAGCGGGGCGTGGTGGTCGAGGACTACACGCAGCTGTGGGAGTGGTCGACCACCGAGCTGGCGGGGTTCTGGGGCGCGCTGGCCGAGTTCCTCGACGTGCGTTTCCACGACCGCGCCGAGACGGTCCTGGCCGACGAGAGCATGCCCGGCGCCGTGTGGTTCCCCGGCGCGACGCTCAACTACGCCGAACACGCCCTGGCCCGGGCCCCCGGCAAGGCCGACGACGACCTGGCGGTGATCTTCGACCGGGAGGACGGCCGGTCCGAGCGCCTGACCTACGGCGAGCTGCGCGCCCAGGTCGCCGGTGTGCGGGCGTCGCTGGCGGAGCTGGGCGTTGGCCGGGGCGACCGGGTGGTCGCGCTGGCCCCCAACACCCCGGCGACCCTGGTCGCGTTCCTGGCTGCGGCGAGCCTGGGCGCCACGTGGTCGTCGTGCTCGCCGGACTTCGGTGTCCGGGCGATCGCGGACCGGTTCACCCAGATCGAGCCGAAGGTCCTGTTCGCCGTGGACGGCTACGTCTACAACGGGCGCGAGTTCGACATCCGGGCCACGGTGCAGCGGCTGCGCACCGAGATCCCGTCGCTCACCGCGACCGTCCTGATGCCCTACCTGGTGGAGTCGCCGGAGCTGCCCGGCACCGTCGCCTGGGGCTCGCTGCTGCGCGAGGCGGAGCTGGAGTTCGACCCGGTCCCGTTCGACCACCCGCTGTGGGTCCTGTACTCGTCGGGCACGACCGGGCTGCCGAAGGGCATCGTCCACGGCCACGGCGGCATCGTGCTGGAACACCTCAAGGCCCTGGCCCTGCACAGCGATTTCGGCCCGGGGGACCGGTTCTTCTGGTTCACCACCACCGGCTGGATGATGTGGAACTTCCTCATCGGCGGCCTGCTCGTCGGCGCGACGGTCGTGATGTACGACGGCAGCCCCGCCCACCCCGACCTGAACACGCTCTGGCACCTGGCGGAGAAGAACAAGGTCACGTACTTCGGCACGTCGGCCCCCTACATCCAGTCGTGTCTCAAGGAGGGGTTGACGCCGGCCAGCACCCACGACCTGTCGAGCCTGCGGGCCATTGGTTCGACGGGCGCCCCCCTGAGCCCCGAAGGCTTCACCTGGCTGGCCGAGGAGGTGGGGGACGTCCAGATCTGCTCCATCTCCGGCGGCACCGACCTGTGCGCCGCGTTCGTCGGCGCGTCCCCCGACGTCCCCGTCTGGCGAGGCGAGTTGAGCTGTCGCATGCTCGGCGCGGCCGTGGCCGCCTACGACGACGCCGGCAACCCCCTGGTCGACGAGGTCGGCGAACTGGTCATCACCCGCCCGATGCCGTCGATGCCGACGACGCTGTGGAACGACCCCACCGGCGAGCGTCTGCGGGCCGCGTACTTCGAGCCCTACCCGAACACGTGGCGCCACGGCGACTGGATCCGCATCACCCCGAGAGGGTCGGCGGTCATCTACGGCCGCAGCGACAGCACCCTCAACCGCGGCGGCGTCCGCATGGGCACGAGCGAGTTCTACCGGGTCGTCGAGTCCTTCCCCGAGGTCCAGGACTCCCTGGTCATCGACACCTCAGCCGACACCGAAGGCGAGCTGCTGTGCTTCCTCGTCCTGGCCGCCGATGTGGACCTCACCACACTGGAGCCGACGCTGCGGGCCGAGCTACGCCGGGCCCTGTCCCCCCGCCACGTCCCCGACCGCTTCATCCCGGTGGCCGAGGTCCCCAGAACCCTCAACGGCAAGAAGTGCGAGGTCCCGGTCAAGAAGATCCTCGCCGGCATGCCCGCCGAACGGGCCGTCAGCCGTGACGCCCTGGCCAACCCCGAGTCGCTGGCGGTGTTCGTCAACCTGACCCCGTGAGAGCGGCCCCGGCTGCTGTAGTAGGCTCTCGTTCCGAGCGGCCTGGGGCCCCGGGAGGCTTCGCCTAGTCTGGTCTATGGCGCCGCACTGCTAATGCGGTTGGGGGAAACCCCTCCCGGGTTCAAATCCCGGAGCCTCCGCCATTCGGCTCCGGCCGAATGACAACTGAACATGCGCCCGTAGCTCAACGGATAGAGCATCTGACTACGGATCAGAAGGTTAGGGGTTCGAATCCCTTCGGGCGCGCCACATCCCCAGGTCAACGGCCTGGGGTTTCGTGTTTTCAGGGCTGGTTGCCGACTTTCACCGCTCGCTCTGAGCACCGAGTCGAGCGCGTCCGCGCTGACCCGAGACATAGTTGCGTCAACCGTCCGTAAAGCAGTAGGCGTTCTGGAAGCCGAGGGCCTGGCCACCCCCGTCCGCCGAAAAGGGCGACCGCCCACCAATGGAGCGCTACGCCAAGAGCAAGTGGAAGTCCGGTCTGGTCGCCTTCGCCGCCGACCGCGAACACGCCGGCCGCGCCTGGAAGCCCACCGACCAGACCAACACGGTGCGGCTCACCGAGGCCGACCCCCAGGTAGCCGAAGCCCTGGGCGTCGACATCGGCTCCCCGGTCTACGAGCGGTCCCGCCTGGTCAAGGACGCCGGCCAGCCCACGCACACCCTCACCAGCTACTACCGCCCCGAACACGTCGAAGGCACCCCGCTGGTGAACCCCCAGCCAGGCCCAGCCACCCCCGGCGGCGGTTTCGCCGTCCTCACCATGCAGGGCTACGAACCCGACCACATGACCGAGACCATCCACGCCCGCATGCCCACCCCCGAGGAACTAGCGGAGCTGGAGCTGCCCGCCGGCGAACCGGTCATGATCCTCAACCGCACCACCTACACAGCCAACGACGTCCCCATCGAGTTCGCCCGAGGTGTCCACGCCGCCAGTCGCTTCTCCTGGACCTACGACTTCACCCTCCCCGACTGAAAGGACCAAGCGAGTGCCCGACGCCATCCCCGCCGACGTCCGCGACGACGTGGAAACCCTCTGGAACTACCACCGCCTGGGCCACACCCTCAAACCCACCGACGTCGGCATCGGCCTCGGCAGCCACGACATCGGCGTAGCCGACACCACCGCCACCCTCTACCACCAAGGCCTGTTCCCCCTCATCGTCTTCACCGGCGCCAACGCCCCCACCACCATCGACCGCTTCCCCCGAGGCGAAGCCATCCACTACCGCGAACGCGCCCTAACCCTCAACGTCCCCGACGAGGCGATCCGCGTCGAACCCCACGCCCGCAACACCGGCGACAACATCACCCTCACCCGCGACCTCCTGGCCGCCGAAGACATCCACCCCAAATCCGTCTTGATCGTCTCCCGCCCCTACCAAGAACGCCGCGCCTACGCCACCACCCGCAAACTCTGGCCCGAAGTCGACGTCACCTGCACATCCCAACAAATCGACCTCGACACCTACGCCGCCACCATCGGCGACATCCCCCGAATGATCAACGTCATGGTCGGCGACACTCAACGTATCCGCCTCCACGCCCAAGCCGGCTACGCCATCCCCCAACACATCCCCACCGAAGTGCAGGAAGCCTACGAACGTCTGGTCGCCGCCGGCTACACCCGTCACCTCATCTCGGGCGACGCGTAACTGACTACGGGTCGCGCGTGTGGAGGTCGTTTGATGACCGCGTTCAGACTTTCTCTACTTGTTCAAGGCGGGCGCCTAGCGGCGTCCGCTGGCCCGCTGCGCTCATGGCCGAACCGGCACTGCGCGCTGGGCGTGCGGCTGGCGCCGGTCCCAGCGCGCGCCGGTCGGCCGGAGGCGGGCCAGGAGCTGTAGGCCCGCGCCGGACAGAGAAGAGATGTCCTCGCCTGACGGGCAGGCCAACAGGATGGCGGGGATCGCAGTTTGCCTGCGGTTCGTCGGGGAAACGTCCTGCCATCCCGCCGACCTCCACAAGGGCTATCGCACCGCGTCAAGGGGGCAGACCCAGCCCAAAGTGCCGGTATCGAGAAGGTGCCCCCTTGACCCGGCACGATCGGGCTTCGCCAGGTCGACGGGATGGCAGGAAACCCCTCCTTGAGCGTAGTGTCTGCCAACGCAGACATGCTCAGGTGCGCCGCTCCATCGCCAAACCGGTACGTCTGGGGCAACACAAGCTCCTCGTCTGCCAAGGCCGCCCAGACGCCTCTCGTCATCGATGGCCGCAAGTAGGGGACGGTCCACTCAAGCCAGCTGAGAACTCGTAACGGCCACGAGGGCGCAAGTTGGGGCAAGTCGACTCGTCGCTAGCATAGGGAGATGACAGCAGGCAACGATAGAGTGCGGCGTGGCACCTTATTTCCCATTGTCGAGGCGTACGGGTTCCCGCACGACTGTACGACTGCTGAGGCTCAGGAAACGTGGGATGCGCAGCAGTGCCCATTCTCAAATACCCGCTGCGAAAAGAAAGTTCAGTACAACTTCGGCTACTGCTCTGTTGTATACGCAGCAGCTTGGGACAAAGGGCGGCCTCAGCCTTATGCGGTATGCGACCATCGCCTCGACGGTGAGCCAATCAACTGGGCGCTTTCTGACTACTTCGGCGACGAGCAGCCGCAACTAGTCTCAGAAGTGACAGCCCTGAGTGATCCCAAGCTAAACATAGACTACGTGGCTTTCATTGACGACGAAGCTCACGACGAAACCGCTCTGATTGCTATCGAAGCTCAAGCGATCGACTTGCGCGGAGGTGGAGTTGGTCCCGCTTGGCGCGCATGGGAAGACGGAAAACCTGAACAATGGCGAGCCTATTTCACCGCCGAGGCTAAGGACAAGAATCGTCGCGACACAGTCGACTATGGCGTAAACACGGGAAATGTCTACAAGCGCCTAGCGACGCAGGTACTTGTAAAGGGTGAGTATCTGAAGGAAATCGACGTACCGCTATACGTAATAATGCAGCACAGCATTCTCCAGCAGCTACGGACACGCGTGAACTTCACTACGGTAGGTCGGGACGATCCATGGGATATCACTTTTGGTAGTTTCGAGTATACAGGTCAACGAGAATCCAATGGTCAACTGGAATTCAGCTTCGTTGAGGCTGTTCGAACAACTCTCGACAATTATCGATTAGCATTCATGATGAGCAGTGCAGCTCCGACCTATCTTCGCGAGGATTTTATTGAAAAAGTGAAAAAGAAGGCTGGCTCCAGCACGTCGCAAACAGAGCTCTTCTGAGAGTGCGGTCAGAACAGCCTGTTCGGACTGTCGTCGATCTCTTCGTCTTGCAACATGTCTGCCGCGATCTCGCGCACTTTGCTTGCGTTTGACAGGTTCTGGCGAGCCGCAGAAGAGAAGCTCGCTGTCAGCTCAAATCCGATTGCACGTCGACGATTTTTCACTGCTACAGCGAGAGATCTTCCAGTCCCGCAGAATGGGTCGAGCACCACACCGTCTGGTGGGCAAGAGCTGACAATTCTAGGTTCGATCAAGTGGGCCGGAAACGTGGCCGAATGGCCATCGGAACCCGGCGCAACGTTCACTGTTACAACATCCCGCGCGCCAGGCTCAACCGCAGTCATGTCGTAGTAATATTTCGCGCGCCCCTCCTTGGGGCGTTTCACAAAGTGAAAGAAATGTTCGTGAGCAAGCCGCAACCGATCCTTTTCCGGTCGAGGTGGAACATTTCGCTTTTCCCATATCATGTCATTGCGAAGAATCCATCGTTGATCTTGCATGGCGATAGCAAAACGGGCGGGTATGAGCAAAAGTTGTTTTTCTTGCCGAAAGCCGCCCATTGGGGTCTTGCGTCGCATTCGCGGATTGTCGCCCAAGCCTTGACGACCATCAAAACGAATGCTCGACCAACGCGCGAAATATGTATCTCCGATATTGATCCATATGCTTCCGCCTGGCTTTAACGCGGAAGCTCCACGCTGGAAAATTTCCACCAGATGGCTTATGTACCATTCAGGAAGGGGTTCGAGGCCGAGGCATCCACCATGCATCCGATACCAATCGTAGGGTGGAGCAGTCTCCTTATCTCCACCCTCAGCCATCCATTCCTGCAGGATGTCTTCATTGTGATCTAGACCGTAAGTGCGTAGGCCCCAGTATGGGGGTGACGTGATGATTAGATCAATCGACTCTGGAGACAATTTGCCCATAAGGTCATAAGCGTCTCCCTCGTGCACCTCTGCGGCATTCCGCTTCGGGGGCGACAAGGTCTTTGGCACATTCGTCGACATGGGCATTCTCTTTGTCATATTGTTAGCCTTCTGCTGATCTCGACGGTCATCGTATACTGAAGGGCTGTTAGTTCAACCTGACACGCTGTTGACAACTCTCGCCTCTTGTGCTATTAGGGTTGCGAGTGGGTAAGACCTCCATTGACACCCAGGCCAGACGGGCCTGGCGAGCGGGGCCGGTCGCGGGTGCGTCTGCTGCAGCAGGTCACACGATGTGGGCGGAACAGTTGCCACCTCTTGACGCCTGGTTGCTGCAACTGGGTCAGCGCGCACTGTCACGTGAACGACGTGTATTTGCTAGTGAATCGCCAATAGTTGACTGCGGCGACGACAGGCATTGGAACTTGCGCAAGTGTGTAACTAACGCACCGAGCCAGCTCGAGGCAGCTATCGATCGAGGACGTCAAGTTCAGGGCAGACGCGCTGACCTGCCAGAAGATCAACGCCCCACTTTACTCCAGCAAAACCACCACAGAGGACCATCGGTGACCCGATGCAATGAGAGGGAGGTCGAGAGCACCCGTGCAGGTCACGAGCTGAGTTGGTAGACAACGACACGAAATCACCTATGGCGATCATGAAACCGTAGGTTCAAGAGTCGATGACGAACCCGGTGCCCCAGCGAGAATGCGGTGAGTTAGACGTCGATGGCCCAGAGTTGCAGTAGGTCGGTGTGGAAGAGGTGTCTGGTGTCTGGTTTGGGGTGGATACCTTCTGCGGCGAGGAGGGTGCGGAGCTGTGGGGCGTAGGGGACGGTGCAGAGCCAGACGTTGATGGGGGTGTCGTTTTCGGGGTTGCGGCCGATGATGGCGATGTTGGCGGTGTGGCCGTTGGGTGAGCGTTCGATCAGGGCTTCGGGTTTGGCGAGGGTGCGGCGCCATTCGATGAGTTCGGCGGCGCCTTGGGCGAGACGGCCAGGTTCCAGGCAGACATCCAGGGTGATGGTGCCGTGGGCGTCGATGGTCATCTGGAGGGCGGCGATGTTGGCTTGGATGGGGTAGTTGGCCAGCATCGTGGTGAAGCCTTCGAGTTCTGTGGCGTAGGTCTTGGGGCTGTTACCGATCACGGGGTGGTCCGCTGAGGGTCGAGTGTGGTCAGTGCTTCGTAGGAGAGGCCGTCGCCGTATTTGGCGGTGACGTGGGCGATGAGGTGGATGCGGCCTGGGCGGATGGGGTCGCGGCCGGCGAGGGCGTTGCGGAGGGTGCCTTCGGGGATGGTGTCTTCGCCGAGGGTGGTGCATTCGCGGGCGAGGCGGTTGACCGACCAGTTGTGTGTGGCGAGCCAGTGTTTGAGCAGGGTGCCGTTGATCTTGGGCATGGGATCGGTCACCTGGTGAGGGTGCTGGGGTCGAGGATGGTGCAGTGGCGGAGTAGGCGGACGAGGTCGGTGGCGCGTGCCCAGCGGATGGTGGGGTCGGTGTAGGCGACGATGTCCTTGGTGGTGGGGACGGGGCCGCGTGGGCTGGCTTTGTAGAGCTGGGCGTTGACGCCGTGGATGGGGTGGGTGCGGGCGCGGATGGTGATGGCGCTTCGGCGTAGGGCGGGGCAGTGCCGGGTGGCGATGGGGACGCAGGTGGCGCAGATGGGGGGTTCGGTGACGGTCATGTTGTTGGGCCAGCCGGGCCAGTCGGTGCGGTGGTCTTGGAGTAGCCAGAGGACGCCGTCGGTGGTGTGGTCGGCGGGGTTGGCGCAGACCTGGCAGAGCAGGCGTTGCATGGCGCGGCGTTGGCGTTGTGGGTGGGTGTTGCTGTAGCGAGGGCGGCCCTGGTGGGGGCTGTGTGGGGTGCGGTACCAGAGGACGCCGTGGGAGTCACGGTCGAATACGGTTTCGTCGGCGTAGGCGATGCCGACGCCGGGGCGTTCGACGATGACGCTGGGGATGAAGTCCTCGGTGCTCCACGAGCTGACGTACGGGACAAGCGGCTGTGGCATGACGGGTGTCTTTCGGGGGTCAGTGGTCGGTGGTGAGCAGGCGGAGGCCGGGGCGTCTGGTGGTGGCTCGGGCGCGGAGGGCCACGGCCAGAGCGGTCACCTGGTCGGCCAGGGCGAGTTCGTCCTCGGCCGAGATCGGTGGGACTCGGCCGGCGTCGGCGTCGAGGTGGTGGAGGAGGTAGCGGGCGAGACGGGTGTTCAGGTCGGAGATGTCGTGCATGAGGCGACCGTCGTGGTGGGCGGTGTCGTCCGGCGGGGGTATCTGTGGCATCGGGTTCCGCCTTTCGGGTGACGTTGTGTCCCGAAGGAGAATTTGTTTCTCGGGTGTTCGAAGGTCACTCAATTGCACGGGGAGCTTGGAGGGGATTGTCGAATCGGCATCAGCTGTATGCGGGCAACGCATATCTCGTATCCGTGCTGGTCAGCGCCTGGGTAGTATGGGATTGACCGTGGGGCATCACATTCGGCGAAGGTGAGCTGATGGTTTCTGGGGATGGGCCGCGTTACTGCCGCTGTGGTCATCGGTTGGCGGCTGACAACACGGGTTCGTTGTGTGCGTCCTGTGTCGGGGCGAGCCGGGATCGGTTGTTGGTTCCGCCGTCGGTTCCTGCGGATTTCTGGTTCACGGCGCAGATGAGGGATGCCTTCTCGGCGCAGCACATCGGTTGGGTGGCCAGGGCGTATCGGAAGCATCCGCACCACTCGGCGGTCTATGGGCGCGGTGGGATCTCGCAGACGTTGCTTGGGCAGTGGCTGGGGATCACGCAGCCGCAGGTGTGCCGGATTGAGACCGGGCCACCGCCGCGCAACACTGACACCATCGCCCACTGGGCGCGGGTGTTGGGTGTGCCCAGTGGGTTGCTGTGGATCGATCCGCCGGGTGGTCGGCGGTTGAGTTCGGCCAGTGTCAGCGCGTTGTTCGACAGCCATACTGGTGTGGTGTCGTCCCTTGAACTACAGGGTGGGGACTGGACCGACGCCGACAGCCACGAACTCGCTCTTCTGGTGCGGGAGGGTGCCGAGTTGCCGGTCAGCGCCGAGTCGGTCACCCATCTCGTGCACGCGTGGCTGGTCACCGAGCCGCCCCAGGTCGTGGAGCAGGCCAGTGGTCGGCGGGTCGGGGACAACCTGGTGCGCAAGGTCGAACGACGCACGGCCGAACTACGTCGCATCGACGACTACCTGGCCGGTGGAGACCTCCACGCACTGGTCGTGCAGGAGCTACGAGCGACCGCCGCTCTGCTTCGTGAAGCGACCTACACCGAGGCACTGGGGCGGCGGTTGCTCGCAGCTCTGGGCGAGTTGGCGCAGCTGGCCGGGTGGGTGCTCGGTGACGCGGGACGATACGTGTCAGCGGCCCACTACTACCTGGTGGGCGTCAAGGCAGCACACGCCGCCGGCGACGTCGCCCTGGCGGGCAACCTGATCTCGACGTTGGCCTACCAGGTCAGCAACGTCGGCAGCCCACGCGAAGCCGTCCTGCTCGCGTCGAGCGCGAACACCGGCGCCAGGGCGCAGGCGACACCGAAGGTACGGGCGCTGTTCAAGGAACGCCTGGCCTGGGCCTACGCGAAGTCCGGCGAGCGACGCCAGACCGAACGAACCCTGGCCGCCGTGGAAACCGACTACGAACGTGGCGTCGACCTGGACCACCCCGAATGGGTGTACTGGCTCGACGAGGACGAAGTCACGATCATGGCCGGCCGCTGCTACGCCGAACTCGGCGACGCCGACCGAGCGATCGACCTACTGACCGGCGTCCTCGACAACTACGACGAGCGACGAACCCGCGAGTTGGCGTTGTACAAGAGCTGGCTCGCCGAAGCGCACCTCAGCCGGGGAGACCTCGACCAGGCCGTGGCCAGCGCCACCCACGCGCTCGAACTGACCTCCACGACCACCTCTGCCCGCAGCGACGACCGCGTGAGCGCGCTCCGGCGGAAGCTGAGACCACACGGTTCCCACCCACTCGTGGTTGACTTCGAGGAGCGAGTACGGGAGCTTGCCGATCTGGGGTAAGTGCCGATTTATTGCCAGTTTTCAACAGAAGATGATCACAGATGTCGCCAGTTGACGCCAAGAGGCGTACGTCGATAAGAGCAGGTCACGGCAGGTATCGGCAAGCACTGACCAGTACCGTCAGAAGTGGACGGCGGATCAGAAGGTTAGGGGTTCGAATCCCTTCGGGCGCGCCACTTCACACCCCAGAGAGACCACCGTCTAGCTGGGGTTTTCGTTTATCTGCACCACCTCCCTACCCGTTCCGGTCGCCTCAAGATCGCGTTGGGTGCCCGATGGGTGCCCGAACTGTCTGCGGCGTGGCGCCAGGGCAACCGCGTCCTCGGCCGCCGCCGACGCGACCTGCGGCAGCACGTTGGTGTAGATGTCCGCCGTGGTACTCAGCATCGAATGGCCCGGCAGTTCCGACACGACCTTGAGGTCGTAGCCGGCCGCCAACGTCAGGCCCCGCGCTCACATGGCGGCAGTCATGCAACCTGATCGGCGGCAGGCCGGCGGCGCTGACCAGTTCGGCGAACCGGTCGCTGATCCAACTCGGCCGCAACAGACCCGTCCGGCTTCACGAACACGCGAGCCCGGGCTGCCAGGGTGGCTTCGAATGGCCCTGCTCGGATCAAGCCGAGCGCCGGTGTACCGGCTCGCGCATGATCGCCAGCACGCCCTTGGAGTTGGCGTTGGCAAGAACGCAAAATTCATTTCCCACGTTGACCATCCGGTCCTCCACATTCAACTCTGACTCGACTAGGTTGAAACCGCCCGCATGTCGATCATGGCCGTTACACGTTTCATCTCTTCACCTCCGTTGCTGCATCGATCGTGCAGCATGAACGCCCATGGATAGCTCCCGCAAACCCCACCCACAACACCTGCGGCCGGCGAGAACACCGCGCGTCGCACGGACCGCAGGTCTTCGCCGACCCACCACCGATCGCAAACGAAGGGGACGGCCAAGCGGGTCATGGAACTGGACCGCCATCGCATCCGTGATCGCCGCGCTCGCCGCCGCCGCCGGCGTGTACTACACCGGCCAATCACTGGACGCGACCCGCCGCCAGAACACGGTAGCCGAACAAGGCCAGGCCACTGACCGCCTAGCTCAAGCTGCCGAGCGACTTACCCGTGCGGTCGATCAACTCGACCGCTCCGGCGCCGACCACCTCCAAGCTCGACTCGGAGCCATCTACGCCCTCGAACGCCTCGCCCACGACTCACCCCCCGACCACCCCACCATCGTCGAAGTCCTCACTGCCTTCATCCGCACGACAACCCCCCGGCCCGCCCCCGCAACCACCGCAGCAAAAGACAATACCTGCAACGAGCAGACGACCATCGGCGCCGACATCCAAGCCGCGCTCACCGTTCTTGGTCGCCGCAACGCCAACTATGACCAGAACGACATGAATCTACGCAATGCCTGTCTCCGTCACGCTGAGCTCCCCGGAGCGAACTTCAGCGACGCGGACCTCCTCGGAGCAAACTTCAGTGACGCGAACCTCAGCCGCGCGAACCTTCGCACTGCGTACCTCACCGGGGCGAGTTTCGACGGCGCGAGCCTCGTCGAAGCGTCGCTCAGTGAGGCGCATTTGGAACGAGTGACCCTCGTCGGCGCGTTCCTCCGACAATCGAACTTCGACCGCGCCATCCTCGACCGCGCGAATCTCAGCGACGCGAGCTTGCTCCTCGCGGACCTCGTCGCGGCGGACCTCAGTGGCGCGATCCTCGACCGCACGAAACTACATAACGCAGACTTCCGCGATGCGCAGTTCTACGGCACGAACCTCCGTAGCCTGGACCTCAGCGGCTCGGACCTCCGCGGCGCGATCCTCGACGGCGCCATCCTCGATGGCGCGGACCTCTCCGCCGTCGACCTTCGCGGCGCACAACATGATCTCTTCACAAGCGTCAACGACGTTGTGACCAACGAGTTGACCAAAGGCAAGTGGTGGTGACTGGGCGCAGGGGCCGGCCCCGAAGCTGGACCGCCGGCTGCCGGCCACTTGTCCTGAGCGTCCGCATCCGGTATGCGGCTCATGCAGGACCACGACCGTGTGGGACGTCTGTCATACGGAGGCGTTCCACTGCTGTACTTCGACAACCACGTCAGTCAGCGTGGACTCGTCCGTCGATGACTTCATACGGAAAGCTGGCTGCCCGCATCCGTAGCCGGACATCCAGCCTGCCGCTCCGTCCACAGGACCCTCAAGAACGATGTCGTCAACGCTGACGAAGGTTGTCTGCACTGTCGACTGCTCGTTCACCGCCCGCCAGCGGACGTAGAACCGTTGAAGGGAGCAACCGTTCATCGTCAAGGGGAACTCGTAGATGGTTGCCCACTCCGTGCCGCTGAACGCGCGCACGGTCTCACGCCACTCCCTGCTGAGGTCATAGCCCTCCACCGCATCCGGGAATGGTGGGGGTCTGGTCCCCGGTGGGCGTGCCTCCAGCGGATCAGCGAGTTCGCTGCCCGGAATCGGCCAGGTCCATGCGGGCTCGGCCGCCGCCGTCGAAGTCGGGGTCGGAGTTGACGCCGGAGTTGGTATCGGGTCCTGGCGGCTCGATGCGGTTGCCGTGGGCTTCTGGGCGGCTAGGTCGGGCTTGGTCACGTTCAGCCCCGAGGCGTATCCGACAAGTCCGCCGACCAACACCGCAGCTACTACGGCGACGATCCACGGCCACCGCCTTGCCTGCGGTGACGGTTGGTAGTGGGCCGGCTCGTGGTCGCTCATGGTCACCGTGTCGCTTGGCGGTGAGCGAATGTGTCAGGTGCCTGCGGCTCTTGGCGCCGGCTGCCCGCACCGGCGTCTATTGTGGAGTCGCTGTCCTGGGGAGGGCGAGCATCGCGGCGGCGGCCAGGACGTACACCAGGACCTGCCAGGGCATGACCTTGGCCAACTCGTTGGTCGTGAAGTAGACGGTGCCGAGGACGGCGACGCCCACAGCGCCGCCGAGTTGGTTGACGGTGGACAGGACGCCGCCGGCGGCGCCGGCGTGTTGGGCGGGGACGGCGGCCAGGACGACGTTGACCAGGACCGGGGCGGTCAGGCCCAGGCCGAGGCCGCCGACGAACATGGCGGTGGCCAGCGCCCAGTAGCCGGGGGTCGTGCCGTCGCTGACCAGCCACCACAGCAGGGCCTGGGAGGCGGCGAGGGTCAGGGAGCCGGTGACCAGCAACGCCCGGCCGGCTTTCGGGGCCAGGGCGACGCCGGCGCCGGAGGTGATGATCGAGCCGACGGCGTAGGGCAGGATCACCAGGCCCGTTTCCCACGCGGTGCGGCCGGTGCCGATCTGCAGATACGTCGACAGCACCAGGAAGAACGACGCCAGCCCGCCGAAGAACAGCAGCGCCGCCGCCAGGCCCGCGGTGAACGGGCGGATCGTCAGCAGCGTCGGCTCCAGCACCGGGTGGCCGCCGCGGCGCGTCACCGCCCGCTCGTAGGACGGGAACACGGCGAGCAGCAGCACACCGACCGCCAGCACCGCCCAGCCCCACCACGGCCACCCCCAGTCGTGGCCCTGCACCAGCGGCGCCAGCACGAGCACGACGCCGGCGCAGGACAGCACGGCGCCCGGGACGTCGAGGCGGGCGCGGCTCGCGGCGGTCGACTCCGGGAGCACCCGCGCGCCCAGGACCAGCGCGAGGGCGGCGATCGGCAGGTTGATCCAGAAGATCGTGCGCCACCCCAGGCCCCACAGGTCCGCCTCGACCAGCGCCCCGCCGAGCAGCGGACCCGCGACCGACGCCAGGCCCTGCACCGCGCCGAACGCGCCGAAGGCCGTGGCCGGCGCCGCGAACGACGAGCGGATGATCCCGAACACCTGCGGGACCATGAACCCGCCGGCCAGACCCTGCACGGCGCGCACCGCGATCAGCGTGCCGGCCGTCGGCGCCAGCGCGCACGCCGCCGACGCGAGCGCGAACACCGTCAGCGACCACAGGAAGACCCGGCGCCGGCCGTGGTCGTCGCCGAGGCGGCCGCCGGTGATCAGGCCGGACCCGAGGGCCAGCGTGTACGCGGCGATCGTCCACTGCAGTTGGGCGTCGGTGGCGTGCAGGTCACGGGCGATGTCCGGGGCGGCGACCACGACGATCGTCACGTCGAGCAGGTCCATGAACGAGGCGATCAGCACGACCAGCAGCGCGAGCGACGCGCGCCGGCCGGTGACGGTGGGGGAACTCATGGACCGCACCGTGACATCGGTAGCGGTCACCGAATGTCCGCCTTTTCTGCGAGGGTGGACGGCGTGGCCGACACGTCCGCGCGGATCCTGCGCCTGCTGTCCCTGTTGGCGGCGCGCGTCGAGTGGCCGGGCGCCGAACTCGCCGCGCGCCTGGCCGTCTCCCCGAGGACCCTGCGCCGCGACGTCGACACCCTGCGCGAACTCGGCTACCCGGTCGACGCCATCAAAGGCCCCGGCGGCGGCTACCGCCTCGGCGCCGGCGGCACACTCCCACCCCTGGTCCTCGACGACGACCAGGCCATCGCCATCGCGTTGGCGTTACGGACAGCACCGGCGACCGTCACCGGAATTGATGACGCCGTCACCCGTGCGTTGACGACCCTGCGCCAGGTCCTGCCCGCCCGACTACGCGCCGCGACCGACGCGTTCGAGGTCACCACCCTGCCGAACTACTGGGAGTTCGCCGCACCCCCGATCGACGTCGACATCCTGCGCACGGTCGGCGCCGCGATCCGCACCAGCCGCGTCCTGCGCTTCACCCCCACCGACGCCGACCCCGCGCCGCCGCTCGAGGTCGAACCGCACCACCTGGTCGTGTGGGCCGGCCGCTGGTACCTGATCGCCCGCGACCACCGCCACCGCACCTGGCACACCTACCGCGTCGACCGCATCGACCCCCGCACCGCCACCGGCCCCGCCTTCCACCCCACGCCCCTCACCGACGACGACCTCACCCGGCTGGTCGTGCGCAACCCCGACCGGGGCGACACCACCGCGCCGTGGCAGTGCGTCGGCTCGGCCACCCTCCCGCTGCCCGCCCACGTCGTCGCCCGCTGGGCCCCCGGCGGCTCCGTCGTCGAACCCCTCGACGCCGACCACTGCCGCTTCACCATCGGCAGCTGGTCCTGGGCCGGCGTCGCCGGCCTGTTCATCACCTTCGACGCCGACCTGACCGACGTCGAACCGGCCGAACTCCGCGACACCCTCGCCCGAATCGGCCACCGCCTCCACAACGCGTCCTGAGGAAAGAAGGCGCTCAGATGCGGACCAGGACCTGGTCGAGGGTTTTGCGTTCGAGGTCGGGGACGACGCAGTCCGGGGCGGGATAGCCGACCGGGATGACGGCGAACGCCTTCTCGTTCTGGGGGCGTCCCAGTAGTTCGGTGAGGAAACGCATCGGGGACGGGGTGTGGGTCAGGGCGGCGAGGCCGGCGACCTGGAGGGCGGCGAGCAGCAGCCCGACGGCGATGCCCACGGACTCGTCGACGTAGTAGTGCTTGTGGGTGCTGCCGTCGGCCATCAGGTGGTAGCGCTGTTGGAAGACGACGATCAGGTACGGGGCGTCGGTCAGGTGGGGTTTGACGGCGTCGGTGCCCAGCGGGCGCAGGGCGTCGAGCCATTCCTCGCCCAGGCGGCCGGCGTAGGCGCGCTGTTCCTCCTCCTCGGCGGCCTCGCGGATCTGGTGGCGCACAGTGGGGTCGGAGACCAGGACGAAGGTCCACGGCTGCTGGTGGGCGCCGCTGGGGGCGGTGGCGGCGGTGGCGATGGCGTCGAGGACCAGCTGTTCGGGCACGGGGTCGGGGGCGAACATCCGGACGGTTCGGCGCGCGCGCATCTGGTCGCGGAACTCGGCGGCGGCGGCCAGGGCACTGGCCTGCGGTGGGCGGGTCGGGCGGTAGGGCACGGGTCGGTACGGCTCGCCGTAGTTCGGGGTCCACATGGGCGCATGATGGCAGAGAAACGCCCGATTGCTGAAGTGTTGCGTTCGATAATCGAACGGGATGGCGGCCGCCGGCTCAACCACGACGGCCGCCATCCCAGCCCCCGGGACAGAGCTAGCGCAGGCCGCCGTCGACGGCGGTCATCAGGGTTCCGTTGTCGCCGGACATTTCCCAGATCATGGTGCCGAGCAGGTTCTGTTGTTTGACCAGCGCCATCTTGCGGCCGATGGACCACGGGTCGTCGAAGGTCCACCACTGGCCGTTGGGGCCGGTGTAGCCGTAGGTGGCCAGCGCCTGTTCGTCGTGGTGCACGGTCATCGTCGGGAACGCGGCCAGCAGGTTGTTGTAGCCGCGGGTGCCGGCCTCCTCCTGGAACTGGCCGGGGGCCGCGCCGCCGGCCGCCTGCCACTCGCCGTTGCGGCCGCCGTCGGTGACGGTCTGCCAACCCCGGCCGTAGAAGGGCAGGCCGATGGTCAGCTTGCGCGGGTTGACCCCGGCGTCGGTGTACACCTTCAGCGCCGACGCCGAACTGAACTGGAAGCTGTACGGGTCGTCGGTGTCGTCGTACCAGTTCGCCTGGTGGCCGGTGCGGTTCGGTTCCCACGAGTTGTCGCTGCCGGCGCCGTGGTAGTCGTAGCCCTGCACGTTGGCGAAGTCCATGTACCTGAACACGTGGTCGGCGCCCGAGATCTCCCAGCCGGCGGCGATCTTGGCCGGGTCGGCGGGGGTGAACGCGGTCAGCAGGTACCGTTTGCCGGTCTCGGCGCCCAGCGCGTCGAGCTGACGGCGGAACTCGGCGAACAGCAACGTGTTGTTCCGTTTGTCCGCCGGGCTGACGTGGTTGCCCGGGTGCCCTTCGGCGCCCGGCCACTCCCAGTCGAGGTCGATGCCGTCGAAGATCCCGGCCGCGACGCCCGCCCCGCCGGCGCCGTTGTAGGCCGGCAGGTTCCCCCTGATGTACATGTCCACACAGGACTGGACGAACTTGCGGCGGGACGCGTCGGTCGCCGCTACGTCGGAGAAGAACTTCGAGTACGTCCATCCGCCCAGTGACATCAGGACCTTCAGGTGCGGGTGCTTGGCCTTGAGTTTCTTGAGCTGGTTGAAGTTGCCGCGCAACGGTTCCCAGCCGGTGTCGCCGACACCGTCGACCGACTGCGCCGCCGACATCGGTCGCCCGTAGTCGGCGTCCGCGTCGCCGGCGCCGGTGCCCTGGTCGGGGTCCTGCGGGTTCTGGCTGGTGCCCCGGGTGACGCCGTTGAGACACGTCAGGTTGACCGGGTCGATGTTGCCGAAGGCGTAGTTGATGTGGGTGAGCTTGGCCGCCGCGCCGGAGGTGTCCAGGTTGCGCACGAAGTACTGCCGGCCGTAGATGCCCCACTGCACGAAGTACCCGACCCTGGCGTACTTCCCGCTGCCGACGACGTCGTCGGTGGTGGCCGTCGCGGTGTTCGACGCGCCCGACACGTTGTCGTAGGTGTCGCGCGCCTTCACCGTGAACGTGTACGGAGTGGACGGTGAGAGGCCGCCGACGGTGGCCGTGGTGCCGGTGGCGAACGTCGCGAGCGTGCCGCCGGTGTACACCTCGTAGCCGGCGATGCCGTTGGCGTCGGTGGCCGCGTTCCAGGCCAGCGTCACGCTGGTCGACGCGACGGCGCTGACCCGCAGGTTCGCCGGGACGGTCGGCGCGGTGGTGTCGTCGGCGGGGTTCCTGGTCCGCGCGGTGACCGGGGCGCTGGCGGGGGAGGTGTTGCCCCGGCCGTCACGGGCCCGCACGGTGAACGTGTGGTCGGTGTTGGGCGCCAGGCCGCTGACGATGGCGGTGGTGCCGGTGACCGTGGCGGTGCCGCCGCCCTCGACGAGGTACTCGGTGACCGGGAAGTCGCCGGCGGTGCCGGCGGTCCAGGCCAGTGACACGGTCCTGGTGGTGGCGCCGGTGGCGCGCAGGCCGGTCGGGGCGCCGGGCGCCTGGTCGGGCGAGCCGTCGCACTTGTCGCCGTTGATCCGGCAGTTGGTCGGCTGGCCGGTGCCGAACAGTGGGAACCACGGGCTGTAGGGCTCGGTGGTGCCGCCGGGGCGCACGGCCTTGTTGTAGTACTCGGCGTCGATCGTGACGTGGTTGCCGGTGACGGTCTTCACGCCGTAGGTGACGCTGCCGATGGTGGTGCCGGCCGGGAGGTCGAACTCGATACGCCAGTTGTCCGAGGCGGTGGACCCGCCGTTGGCGACGACGTATTTGCCCTGGGTCCAGGAACCCTGGTCGGTGGCGGAGTAGGTGGCGGTGAGGTCCGCGGCGGCCCAGGCGGTGGTGGCGCTGAGCGTGCTCATCGCCACGGCGAGCGTGGCTACCAGGGTGAACATCCGCGTCGGTCTTGATCCGGACATGACTCAACTCCTCGCGTAGACAGGGGACGAGGAAGACGTTTCCGACGGTAATTGGCCTAGACCACTCGGTCAAGGTCTAGACCAATTCAGTTGGTTGCCGGATAACTCGTTGAAGAACCTTCCCGAAACCTCTATACGTCGGCGGCTCCATGTGTTCGTATGGTCACACCATGTTGGTGTGACACTTGGAGGGAAAGTGAAACGTTCACGATGGTTGGCAGCATTAGCGGGCGCGGCACTCGTCGCCACCACGGTCGTCAACGTGGTCGGCACCCCGCAGGCCAGTGCCGCGCCGGCGTTCCAGATGCCCTTCCCCTGCGGGCAGGCGTGGCAGGGGCAGACCAGGACCAACCACAGTCCGGCCAACGCGGTCGACTTCAACCGCACCAACGACGCCGGTGACCCGGTCGTCGCCTCGGCCGCCGGCACCGTGTCCCGGGTCGCCAACGAGGGCAACACCAGCTACGGCCGGTGGATCGAGATCAACCACGGCAGCGGCTGGACCAGCCGTTACGCCCACCTGTCGGTCCAGCGGGTCAGTGTCGGCCAGGCCGTGAGCCGGGGCCAGCGGATCGGCGACGTCGGCAACACCGGCGGCTCCACCGGCGCGCACCTGCACTACGAACAGCGCTCCGGCGGCTCCGCCGTCAAGATCAGGTTCAACGGGGCGCAGATCCTGTACTGGGGCAGCCGCAGCTACACCAGCCAGAACTGCGGCGGCGGGGGCAACCCCTACACCCCCACCGAGGTCTGCGGCGCCGGCTACTCGGTGATCAACTCGCACGCGCTGGGCTCCGCCGGCCGCGTCTACCTGCTCTACAAGTCCGGCGGCATGAACTGCGTGGTCACCCTCAAGTCCACCAACCTGGGCAAGGGCACGTCCATGTCGGCCTTCCTCGAACCCCAGGGCTCGGCCAGGACCACCGACTCCGGCTCGTTCTCCTACTACGCCGGACCGGTCCGCAAATCGGCCCCCTCGACCTGCGTCAAGTGGGGCGGCAAGATCGGCACCAACACCTACACCAGCCCGTTCCAGCACTGCGGATGAACCGGCTCGTGCCGGGTGGGCGACCGCCCTCCCGGCACGAACCCCCTAGGCTGCGGTGATCGTGGACCCAACGCGCGTACCGCCGGCGGTCGCGGCCAGGATGGTCGCGGCCAGAGCCCGTCTGGCCTGGGCGTTCACCTGGCTGCCCGGCGCCGTCGTGCTCGCCTGCGCCGGCATGGTCGCACTCGCGGCCCTCGACGACTTCGCCTGGTGGCAGGTACTGCCGGTGATCGGCGCCCTCGTGCCCTTCCTCGCCTGCCAAGCCGCCAACCCGCCACCGCCGCGCTGGCCGCACACCGCGTTCCTCACCGCCGCCGGCCAACTCCTGCTCGGCGCCATCCCCGCCTACGGAGTCGCCGCCGCGACCGCCGCCGGCCCGGCGCTGCCGCTGTTCCTGATCGCCTGGATCGGCCTGATCGCGTCGATCCCGCTGGCCAGAGGTGCGCTCAAGGCCCTGATGAGCCCGCTCACCCCGGACCTCGGCGCGACCCCGCTCACCCTGCGGTTCGGGGTGCGCACGGCGATCGAACGCGCCGACACGATCACCACCGGCGTCACCCTCGGACTCACCCACCTCGTCGCGCACGCCCGCCGGCACGCCGCGTACTCGCGCGGCAACCCGACCGAGATCGCCGTGCCGCTGGGCGAGATCCTCGGCGTCCGGCCGGTGGTCCTGCCGGCCATGCTGCCCTGGCTGTCCCTTTCGGACGGAACCAGGCTGCTCGCCACCGCCGGCCCGGCCGTCGAGCTGGCGACCCGCTCCGGTGAGTTCCTCATCCCCACCGACGACGCGGCGCTGCTCACCGAACTCATCGCCCGTCGATGCGCGTTCGCCGGACAGACACGGTGAGGATCTGTTAGGAACGGCTGTCGTCACCGACATCGAGAGGGGAGTGACATGGCCGGTATGGACCCGGGCCGGACCGCACGTGACCTGGAGCAGTGGGCCGCTGGACTGGAACAGCGGGCGCAACGCTTCACCGACCTGCACCAGCGGATGAACGCCCTGCGGATCACCGAGACCTCCAGCGACGGCGCGGTGCGGGTCACCGTGGACGGGAACGGGTCGCCGACCGAGCTGACGCTCACCGAACGCAGCGCCGGAGTCGAGCCCGGACAACTGTCCGCCGAGCTGATGTCCTGTCTGCACCGTGCCCAGGCCGGCCTGCGCGCCCAGGTCGAGCAGCTCACCGAGGAGACCGTCGGCGACGACGAGGCCGGCGCGGTGATCGTCGACCAGTACACGCAACGTTTTCCCGACCGAGGGGAACCGGACGACTACGAGGAACGCCGGATCGGCGACGACGTGGACGACGACTGACGAGGAGAGGAAACCCCGATGCCTGACGGCTTCTTCACCGTCGACACCGACGAGGTCCGCGCACACGCCGGCACCGTCGAGGAGTTCGGCGGCCGGGTGGACGTCGCCGCCGACGCCGGCGCCCATCTGACCACATTGGACGACGCGTACGGCCTGGCCTGCCAGCCCTTCGCCCAGATGCTCGTCGAACCCCAGGCCAAGGGGACCGAGAGCATCGCGACCGCCGCCGCCAAGCTGCACTCGTTCGCCGCCAAGCTCAACGACACCGCCACCGACTACGACGAGTGCGAGCGCCGCCTCGTCGAGGTCATGGAGGACCTGCTGGAAAGCCTGGAGGACGCCGCCGCGTCCATCCCCGACGTCGCCGGAGGTAACTGATGGGCGTGGACGCCACCACCGACAACCCGCTCGTCGAGGACGGCACCGACCTGCGCAACAACTACCTGCAGGACGCGAACCCGTTCGAGAACATGGGCGCCCCCAGCGAGAACGGCCCCGGTTTCATGGCCGGCATCACCGCGTTCGAGGCGGGCTGGGCGATCGCCGAGGGCATCGACAAGGGCGACTGGAAGATCGCGCTGTCGGGCATCGTCGCCGCCGGCCTGGACATCGCCGCGGCCGCGCTCGACCCGATCGCCTACGTCGCCGGTCAGCTGTTCTCCTGGATGCTCGAGCACATCGAGCCGGCGCGGGCCGCGCTGCACGCCCTGTCGGGCAACCCGGACATGGTGAAGTCCTACGCGCAGTCGTGGACCAACATCGAGCAGGAGATGCTGAAGGTCAGCGACGAGTACCGGGACTCGGTCACCGCCGGAACCGGCGGCTGGACCGGTGAGTCCGCCGAGGCCTACCGCAACCGGGGCGCCGAGCTGGCCGGGATCTGCGGCGGGGTCGCGGGGGCGGCGCACGGCATCGCGACCCTCACCCTCGGCATGGCCGAGGTCGTCAACGGCGTGCGCACGGCCGTGCGGGACATCCTCTCGGCCATCGCCGGGTCGCTGGTCAGCTGGGCCATCGAGATCGCGGCGTCGCTGGGCACCGCGACCCCGCTGGTCGTCGCCCAGGCGACGTCGACGATCGCGCGCGTGGTGGCGAAGGTCGCCCAGATCATGAGCAAACTGTCCACTGTGATCGGTGCGGCGATCTCGCTGCTGGTGGCCGTGCGGGACATCGTCGACGGCCTGATCCGCGCGATGAACGCGCTGGAGAACGGCTGAGGAATTCGCTTGCCGCGACAGGACTTTTCCTGGATCTTTCCCGCTGTGGACTACCAGCACAGCAGCCAGGAGAAGGCGGAGGTGGCGCGCCGGTTCACGATCCTGCGTACCCAGGTCGGTTCCGGTGTCCACGGCGTCTCGATCGACAACCAGGACGACCGCGACGAGATGGGCGTGTGCGTCGAGCCAGCGCGCTACGTCGTTGGCCTGGCGCGTTTCGAGCAGTACGAGTACCGCACCCAGCCGTTCGGTCACCGCTCCGGCCCGGGCGACCTGGACCTGATCGTGTACTCCCTGCGCAAGTGGATGCGCCTTGCCCTGCAAGGGAATCCGACGGTTCTGCTGCCGCTGTTCGTCCCCGAGCCCGAGGTGGTGTCGGCCAACGAGCACGGCCGGTACCTGCGGGCGCACCCCGAGCTGGTGCTGTCCCGCCGGGCAGGGAGCCGGTTCATCGGCTACCTGCGTTCCCAGCGGGACCAGCTGCTGGGTCTGCGCGGGCGCAAGCACACCAACCGCCCCGAGCTCGTCGAGCTGTTCGGCTTCGACACCAAGTTCGCGTACCACATGGTGCGGCTGGGGGTGCAGGGCGTGGAACTGCTGTCCACCGGCCGGGTCACCCTGCCGATGCCCGACGGGTGGCGCACCTGGCTGCGGGAGTTACGCCGCGGCGAGCACTCGAAGGAGGAGGCCCTGGCGGCCGCGGCGGACCTGGAGGCCGAACTGGAGGCGCTGCTGACCACCAGCGACCTGCCCCCGGAACCGGACCACACGGCCGCCGACACCTGGCTGGCCGAGGTCTACCTGTCCACTTGGGACGGTCGGTAGGTCCGGGGGCGTCCCGCTGGTCATCGGCTAGGGAAGGGCCTGGTCCATCCGGACCAGCTGGTGGACGAGGTCGTCGCGGGCGGCGGGCGCCACCCGGACCTGGTCGTCGTCGAGCTGGGTCAGGGAGAAACGACCCTCGGTGGTGTCGGTGTAGCGCAGCGGCCGGGGCGCGCGCCGGCGTCCTGCCCCGTCCCGCTTCGCGACGGTCAGTTCGCCGTGGCCGGTGCTGGGGAGCGTGGCCAGCCGCTTCGCGTCCCGAACGTCCGGACCGGCCGGCCGCAGCCCGACACCGGAGGCGGTGCGCTGCCGGCCGTCGCGCCGGGTCGCCCGAACCTCCGCCGCCGACACGGTGAACGAGCGGCCCCGGCCGGCCGGTATGTCCGGCGCCTGCGCCACGAGCCGCTCGGCAAGCCGCCCCGACCCGACCGAACTGAGCCGAACCACCCCGTCACCCTGCTCGACGGCCAGCACCGCCTCCTTGCCGGTCCGCGCGGCCACCACACCGACGGTCCGCCCACCGTGCGCGATCCACCCGTAGTACTCGACCTCCGGCCGACACAACACGGCCAGCGACCCGGCGACCTCCCGGTCGAGCCGCCCGTGCCGGTCACACCAGCCGAGCTCGGTGAGCAGTTCCCGCCCGCGCCGGCGCTGGTCGTCGTGGCCGTCGGGGGGCAGCCACCGCGCCGCGGGCGCCACCGTCTTGTGCAACTCACCGAGGTTCGCGTCGGCCACCACCCACGCGAGCAACGCCACCGGCACCGTGACCGGCGTGGACAACACCACGTCAGTCCTCACCAATGGTCTGCGGCGCCGTGACGACATCGGTGCCGAACAACTCGTCCGGGTCACCGCCCCGCAGCCACTCCGGCCGCTGGTGCTCCTCGTCCTCGTCGCCCTGCCCCCGGCCCGCGCCCAACGGCATCCCCGCCGCGCCGGCGCCGCCACGCCCACCGACCGCACCGGGCGTGGACCCCGCTCGCGCGGCCGGCCCAGCCGTGTCCGTCCCGAACCTGGCGCCGGGTCCACCGAGACCCACGCCACCTCTCGGCGCACCAGCGCCGGGTCCCCCGCCACCTCGCGGGCCGGACCCGGTCCCACCGCCGGACCCATTGCCGGACCAGCCGCCGCGTGGACCCGGCACACCGCCGGGTGTCCGTGCGCCTGGCAGACCACCGCGCGGTCCGAACCCGCCATCAGGCCCACTCCGCAGCGGAGGCCCGACCACGTCGTTGCCCGCCACCGGCCCGCCGGCAGGCACCACCGGCCCCCGCCCCGGCGGCCCACCCTCCACCGGAACCCCCGGCACGAACGCCTCCGGCGACGTACTCGCCGCCGGCTCCGCATTCCCACCGCCAGCCCCGGAACCCCGAGCGGTCACCCGATCGGCCCGGTCACCTGAATCGGAATCCGACGGGTAGGCAGTGTCGAACGCGCCCTCGGCGGACCCGGTCGGACGCTGCCCGTCGTCAACGCCGATCTCCACGTTGTCGTCGGACAACTGCCCGAAGCTGGTCGGCAGATTCACGGTGTTGTACTGGGATGCCCCCGAGTACCCGTTCATCACGTCAACATTGTTCTGAGCCACCGCATTACGGTCGTCGATCTGCCGTTCGTACTCGGCCACGGCGCCGACGTTGATGAACGTCACCACCGGATTGGCCAACTCAGGCTCCGGCGGCGGCGGAGCCACTCGCGTCCTTGCCTCGCTGAACGACCCAGCCTGCCGTTCGGTCAGGAGCTGTGCCGTCGTCAGCGCCGTACTCGACAGGTCGTGCTCGACCGCCAGTGGTCCCGCTCCAGTTGACGCGGCGTCGGCGGCGTTCCCCTGCCAGCTCGACTCCATCTCAGCTACCAGCGCTCGGATCCGTGCGGACCGTTCCTGGTAGGTGCTGACGACCATCTCCAGGATTTCCGCACTGCCGGAGAGTCCGTCCGGTCCCCGGCCCTCGCTGAAGTTCCGGTAGATGGCATCGCTGTTCATGCCGAACATCAGCGTCCCCCTCGGATGGTCGCCAGCGCCGCCGCCGCGACCTGTTTCGCTCGCTCGCACGCCCCCCGTGCGTCCAGGTCAGTGTTCGCGGTGGCGCGAAAAGCCATGTCGTCGGCCACGCCGACCACGATGTTGCAGGTGCCGGTCGGCCGCCGGTCGAGGCGCTCGGTGAACACGGCCGGATAGTCGTCCACCGTGGTGGGTTCGAAATAGTCGAATTCGCGTTGGGCACGGTAGTTGTCCGACAGGCCGCCCTTGTTCGATGTGAGGAAACCGATGGTGACCGCATCGCTGGTGGTGCTGGACGACCATGAGCAGAAGGGTCCGGCGTTCTCAGCGATGGCGCCGGTGGTCTCCGGAGTTCCGGATCCGGGGATGTCGAGGGTGGTGAGCTGATCGGTTGTCAGAGTCTCGCACGGCTCGGTGAGATAGCGGCTGACGTCGAGCGGATCGACCACTCGCGGCGCCTCGTCCGCAAAACTCGTCGAGGTGTCGGCGCCACCGGTGGGAACCGGCGAGCCACCCGCCTCGGAGGAACAACCGCTTGCCACCAGCGCGACGAGCAGGGTGGTGGTGGCTGCGGCACGGATCAGCGGGGCGCGATGGTCAGTCAACGTGAATACCTCGGAGCTGGGACGCGTTGTCTTCTTCGGTGGTTGTGTAGTCGCGCATCGCCGCGCTCAGCTTCTTTCGATAGGAATCGACGTATCGGAGCATCGCGTCGTTGTGCCCAATGGCCTTCGTCAGAGACTCGGCCAAGGTTGCCGCTTGGAACCGGCTCATGAGATCGTCCGCCGGCGGGGCGGCCATGTTCAGTGCCTGTTCAAGTCTCGGTCTGTCCGCGATGATCCCCGCGCGGATCGCGTCCCATTTGGCGGCGATCTCCGTGAGTGCGTCAAGCGAGGCGAAAACGTACCTGCCGTCGGCGCCCCCGCCGCCGCTACCAGTGATCACATGGCCGGCCTCGCCCAACGGGCCGTCGTCGCGCATTGTTGCCTCCCCAGGTCGGCGACCATTCTACTGTTCGTGTCCAGCGGGACACGCAGTGCTATTGGTGAGGACTGGTGATTCTCGCGATTGTGCGGGGGTGGTGGGCGGTCGAGGGTGGGGTGATGGACACGCCCGAGGTGCGGATTTACGACATCATGGCCTGCGACGTCTACTGGGACTTCGCCGGTTCGCTGCCGCGTGAGCAGCACAAGTTCCTGGTTTCGCTGTATCCGACGCCGGGGGCCAAGGCGCCGGACCTGATCGAGCGGATCACCGCGCGGGGGCCGGACGGTTATCAGGTCGAGTTCGTCAACCAGGAGTTCCATCGGGGGAATCTGAACGGGTGGATCTACGACCGGACGGTCGACGCCTACTGGTACATGGTCAATCTGGCCACCGGGTTCCTCGCGCCGGGTGAGTACACGATCGAGATCGAGGGGCGGGACGGGCGGCTGGTCAGTGCGTCGCGGGTCCAGGACGGGGAGCGGTCGGCGGCGTTGGTGGCCAGTTATCTCACTCACCGTGAGGTTCTGGCGCGCTCGTTCTTCCCCAGTCGGGTGACGCCGGCGTTGGCGAAGGGGGTGTCGCTGGATCGGATCGTCGCCGGGCAGCGCACGCTCAAGGAGCTTGACGGGACCGACGCCTACTACATCCACCGGCTCGCGGAGTGTTCCACGCCGGCCGGGTTCGACACGCAGAACCTCGTCTGGTGGGACAACATCTTCGTGCAGCGTGACGTGGGCGGGAACCGGTGGGCGGGGTTGAACCGAGGAAAAGTCACGATCCGGGCCGAGTTGGCGGCCGGTCGCGACTACGGCTACTTCGTCGAGATCACCGACGCGAACGCGCAGAACGAGACCAACATCTGCGTCTTCCAGCCGCACCAGTTCTTCCGCACACCCTGAACGGAACACCCCGGGCCGCCTGGGCGTTGGACTGGGTGACCAAGGGAGGACAGATGGCGACGGTTGAGCTGACCGCGGACAACTTCAACGAGGTGGTGAGCGCCGAAGGCACGGTGCTCATCGACTTCTGGGCGGCGTGGTGTGGCCCCTGCCGTGGCTTCGCACCGGTGTTCGAGAAGGCGTCGGAGGAGCACGGGGACATCACCTTCGGCAAGGTCGACACCGAGGACCAGACCGAGATCGCGCAGGCGTTCGGTATCTCCTCGATCCCCACGGTGATGGCCGTGCGTGACGGTGTCGTGCTCTACGCGCAGCCCGGTGCCCTGCCGGCGCCCGCGCTGGCCGAACTGATCGGCAAGGTGCGCGAGGTCGACATGGACGAGGTCCGGGCGACGATCAAGGAACAGCAGGCCGGCGAACAGCAGAGCGGCTGACGGATCGCGCGGCGTGCCCGGCCAGCGATGCGACGGTCGCGACCGGCGGGGGGCCGGCGGTCGCGACCGTCGACGGGTCAGCCGCCGATGCCGATGGCGGCGACCATGACCGGGATCCCGACCATGATCAGGATGGCGCCGAGGACGTCGAACGACACGCCGGAGCGGATCATCGTGGTGATCGGGACCGCGCCGGAGCCGTAGACGACCGCGTTCTGCGGGGTCGACACCGGCAGCATGAAACCGAACGACGCGGCGAAGGTGGCCGCCAGTGCCGGCACGAACGGGTCGACCCCGGCGGCGACCGCCACCGGGATCACGATCGGCACCACCACCGACGCCGAGGCCGTGTTGCTCGTCGTCTCCGACACGATGATCGCCAGCAGTACGGCGAAGATCGTGATCGTGACCCCGCTGGACAGGCCGAGGCCGTCGGACGCCGAGTTGCCGATGGTCTTGGCGAGGCCGGTCGCGGCCAGCAGCGAGCCGAAGATGATGCCCGTGCCGAACAGCACGATCGTGCCCCAGTCGATCTCCGCCGCGTCCCGCCAGCGCAGGGTGAACTCGCGCGTGGGCCAGTCGACCGGCAGCAGGTACAGCAGGCTCGCGCCGAGCACCGCGACGATGCCCTCGTCGAGCCGGTCGGAGATCTCCGTGTAGATCGCCGACTCGGTGCCGGCGACCAGCGCGATCACACCCGGGAAGATCCACAGCGTGACGGTGATGCCGAACGCGATCAGCGTGTTCTTCTCCGCCCGCGACAGCGGACCCATCTGCGCGCGCTGCTCGGCCACGTACTCGGCGACGCCCTCGATGCGTTTGATCTCCGGGCGGTTCAACAGCAACAGCACCACGGCCAGGATCACGAACATCACCGCGCACACCGGCAGCGCCATGCCCATCCACGCGGCGAACGAGATCCGCTCGCCGGTGGCCTCCTCGATCAGCCCCCGGCCGATCAGGTTCGGCGGGCTGCCCACCGGGGTCAGCAGGCCGCCGACGCTCGCGCCGTAGGCCAGCATCAGCATGATCGCCGCGCCGACGCGCAGCCGCAGCGGGTCGAAGTCGGCGGCGACCAGGCCGCGTTCCTGGAGCAGTTTCGCGATCACCGACAGGATGCCCAGTGCCGTGGGCAGCAGCATCGCCACGGTCGCGGTGTTCGACACGAACGCCGACAGCACGCACGTGATCAGGCCGAACGCGACGATCACGCCGGTGGTGGAGCGGCCGAGGCGGGGCATCGCCAGGATGCGGAACGCGAACCGTCGCGCCACACCGTGTTTGAGCATCGCCTGCGCCAGGATGAACGCGCCGATGAACGTGAACACCGTCGACGAGCCGAACGGTCCGAGCGCGTCGTCGGGCGGCACCACGCCCAGCACCACGATCGCCGCGACGCCGATCAGGCCGCCGATGGGGATCGGCACCGCCTCGGTGACCCACAGGATGATCACGCCGAGCAGCACGCCGGCCAGCGTCTGCTGGTTGTCCGGCATGTCCAGGGGTAACAGCAGGAACACGACCGACACCAGCGGTGCCAGCCACAGGCCCACCGTGCGGCGGGCCTTCTCGAACTTCTCCTCGCCGGGCGACAGGCGCTGTTCGCCCAGGCTGCGATAGGTGGCGTGGCCCAACAGGGCCTTGTCCACATCAGTCCGCCTCACTGACTCTTCCGACACCGTGCCCTCCACCGGATCGAACTTGATCACGCGGAATGAGTGCATCTTCGCACGGAGTCACGTGGTGCGGGTCACAGAAATGCGACGGCCCGCCCGGCGAGGGGCCGGGCGGGCCGTCTGGTCAGGCGACGATCACACGACGATCACAGCTGTCGGCACTGGCCGCTCACCGCGCCGCGCACGGTGTTCGGCCGGCCGTCGTCGGTCGGCGCCGGGTCGTTGTTCTGGCAGCTCAGGACACCCACGATGCGGTTGCCGGCGACCACCGAACCGCCGCGGTTGCCGGTCAGCGTGACCGGTCCGGTGACCGTCGCGCCGTCCAGGCGCACCGCGCCCAGGTTCCCGCGCAGCGCCACGGTGCCGGTGATGCCGGCGCCCTCGACGGTGACCTCGCCGGTCGACCCGGTGATCGACACGACGCCCAACAGGTCCGTGCCGGACACCGACACGTCGCCGGCGCCCGAGGCGGTCAGCGTGCCCAGGATCGTGCCGTCGGTGGCGGACAGCGACCCGCCGCCGCGCACGGTCACCGAGCCGAGGACCACCGCGTCCTCCAGGCAGGTCTGCCCGCTGGTGACCTCGACCTTCCACAGCCGCAGGCCGGTGATGGTCTCGGTGCACTCCGGCTCCGGCGCGCCGATCGTCGCCCGGGACTCCGGGTCGGCGGTGACCGGCGAGTTCGCCGCCAGGTAGGCGGTGAGCATCGTCAGGTCGTTGTCGCCGGTGGTGGCCCGGTCGGTGCCCTCGGCCAGGGTGAAGAAGTTGTCGCCACCGGAAGCCAGGAACGAGTTCACCGTGACCCGGTAGGTCGCGGCCGGGTCGATCGACTCGCCGTTCAACGTCATCGACGTGATCCGCTCACCGGCCGGGTTGTCCGGCAGGTAGGTGTAGGCGAAGCCCTTCGACACGCCGAGGTGCAGCTTGGGCCGGGACGCGCCGGCCGGCTGCCACTGCTCCTCCAGCACCTGCTTGAGCTGCGCACCCGTGTAGGAGGCGGTCACCACGTCGTTGGCGAAGGGCTGCACCGAGAACGCCTCGGCGTAGGTGACCACGCCGTCGGGCGCGTGCGTCAGGTCGGCCCGCAGCCCGCCCGGGTTCATCAGCGCGATCTGCGCGCCGCCCCGGCCTTCCTCGGCGGTGCCGGCCAGCTGCACGTCGGCGACGAAGTTGCCCAGCGTGGACTCGGCGCCCCGGTCCTCGGTGCCGTCGGCGCCCCGCGCGCGGGTGACGTCGGCGGTGATCGAGCCCAGCGGGCGCTGGCCGAGCACGTCGGCGTTGGCCTTGGCGTCGGCGACCAGCTGCGCGACCGCCGGGTCGGGGGTGCCGCCGACGACGTCGAGCAGCTCAGCGCCGGAAGCCACGATCTCGCCGCCGTCGACGGTCAGCGTCGCCTTGCCCAGCTTGCGCCCGTACTCCTGGGCCTGGATGACCGGCCGCAGCCGCTCGCTGCCGGGGATGGGCGCGGTGAACGCGTAGGGCTGGTGGGTGTGCCCGGACATCAGCACGTCGACGTTGGCGCTCAGGTCCATGAACTCGCCGAACACCGGGTCGGCCCGCAGGTCCTCGACCGAGCCGATGTTCTCCGTCGCGGCGCCCTCGTGGGCGAGCAGCACCACCACGTCGGCCTCGCCGTTGGCCTCGTCGCCGTCCTTGAGCTGGCCGGCGACCAGTTCGGCCTCGGCGACCGGGTCGCGGAAGGTGAGCCCGGCGATGCCGTCCGGGCTGACCAGCGACGCGGTCTGCTCGGTGACCACCCCGACGATGCCGACCCGCACGCCGCCCACGGTCTTGACCTCGTGGGCGGGAAGGGCGCGCTCGTCGCCCCGGTAGACGTTGGCGCCCAGGTAGCTGAACTCGGCGCGCGGGATGACCCGGTCGGTCAGGTCGGTCATGCCCTTGTCGAACTCGTGGTTGCCGACCGCGGCCGCGTCGACGCCGATCAGGTTCAGTGCGTCGAGCGTCGGGTTGTCGTCGTCGATCGCCGAGACGAACGTCGACGCGCCGATGTTGTCGCCGCCGGAGAGGAACAGCGTGTTCGGGTTGGCCGCCCGCTGGGCGTTGACGAACCCGGCCAGCTGGGCGGCGCCGCCGATCTCGGCGCCGTTGTCGTCGGTGCCCAGCGATTCGAGCCGGCCGTGGAAGTCGTTGATGCTCAACAGGTTCAGCTCGACCGGGCCGGCGGAGCCGGTGGACAGGCCGACGACGATCGGGTTGTGGTCACTGGCCCGGTACGGGTCCTCGGCGTAGAAGGCGGGCAGGCCGTCGTACTGGAACGCGTAGGACTCGTGCGAGTTGATCTGCCACACGTCCACGCCGGTGACCCGCCCGGCCAGCGACGGCGAGGCGACCGCGTGGTCCAGCGAGCCGGACTCGCCGCCGAACACGTAGCTCGACTTGCCGGTGTCGTTGAGGTCCACGTAGGACGCGTCGTAGAGGACCGCCATCGGGTCCTCCTGGGTGTAGGCGTTGAAGTCGCCCAGCAGCAGCACGTCCTCGCTGCCGCTGTCGGCCTTCAGACCGTCCACGAACGACACCAGCGAGCGGGCCTGGCGGACCCGGTCGCCGTTGAACGCGCCCTGGCCGTCGCCGGCGTCGGCGTTGTCGCCGGTCGCCGAGTCCGAGCTGGACTTGGACTTGAGGTGGTTGACGACCACGGTGAACGTCGCGTCGCCCGAGGTGAAGGTCTGGGCGATCGGCTCGCGCGCGTTGAACCACACGGTCTCGTCGTTGATCGAGCGGGACTCGCCCTTCGGGGTCACCGCCGCCGGCTTGAAGATGATGGCCGTGGTGATGAAGTCCTGCTGGGCTGCCCCGGGCAGCTCGGTCGGGGTGCGCACGTAGTCCCAGGTCCCGGCGCCCTGCGCGGCGTTGAGCGCCTCGACCAGCCGGCGCAGCGCCAGCTGCGGGTCGTTGTCCTCGAAGCGCACGGAGTTCTCGATCTCCTCCAGCGCCACCACGTCCGCGTCCAGCGCGCCGATCGCCGAGACGATCTTGGCCTGCTGTTTGGCCAGCCCGGCCTCGTCGTCGGCGCCGCGCGCGTCGCCGCCGAAGTGCACGAAGTAGTTGAGCACGTTGAAGCTGGCCAGCCTGATGTCGCCGCCGACGGCCTCGGGGCCCGGGGTGCGCGGGTTGGTGGACTTGAACGTGGTCCGGTCGATCGCCGGGGTGGTGGCGGTCACCGGGGTGGCGGGTTGCAGGCGCCACTCGTCGAACCCGTAGGACAGCACCGACGGGCCGAACGCCTCGACGCTGTCCCCGACGCGCAGCGGCGCGTCCGGGTAGACGTAGGGCGGGGCCTCGCCGGCATTGGACAGGTTGGTGGTGCGGCCGTCGTCGACCAGCACCCGGCCCAGCGTGTTGGCCGTCGCGGCGGCCTTCGCCTCCGGCGTGCCGGGGCGGTGCAGGTCGGTGGGGATCCGCGCGGCCTCGGTGCCGGCGGCCAGCACGACCTCGCCGAAGCGGTTGGTGTTGTAGACCTCGGAGACGGTGAAGTCGCCGACCGGGGCCACCACCATCGACTCGACCGACTCGCGCGCGGCCGCGTCGGCCGGCAGGGCCAGCGGGACCACGGCCGGCAGCGGCGCGTCGTTGGCGCACACCTGCACGTCGGCGCGGGCGCCGATGGTGATCTGGGTGAGGCCGAAGTACTCGCTGACCGTGCCGCGCACCCGCACCTGGTCGCCGACGGCGACACCGGGGTGGTTGGCGGAGTTGGTGGTCAGGTACACGAACACCGCGTCGGAGGCGACCCCGGCCTCGGGCGCGCGGTCGCCGGAGCCGGCGGTCTGCACGTAGACGCCGTTGTAGCCGCCGGTGCGGTGGTCGGCGGTGACGACACCCTCGACGACGACCTGCGAGCCGGCCAGCGGCGAGGCGTCGCCGGTGCCCTGCACCTCGGCGATCGTGTTGGTGACGGTGAGGTCGCAGCCGACCGGGTCGGGGCCGGGGTCCTCACCGGGGGTGTTGCGGGCGCCGAAGGAGTTCGGCGCGGGCGCCTGCCAGACACCGTCGACCTTCTGCAGCGAGTGGCCGACGGGCGTGGTGGACGCCTCGGCGACGCCGAGGTCGGTGGCGGTCGTGCCGGCGGCCGGGCCGTTCGACGCGGCCAGCTGGCCCTCGTAGGACAGGAACTCCGCGACCGTCCCGTCCGGACGGACGAGCGCGACGGCGTCCGGTGAGCCGTTCTGGATGCCGTCGGTCGGGTAGGTGGCGACCGTGACGCCGGTGTCGTCGACGGCGCCGGACAGCGTGCGGGTGTCATACACCGCGCCGCCGTTGCCGTTGTAGAGCGCAAGTTGCCAGCCGGTGAGGTCGAACCCGGTGGGGGCCTCGACCTCGATCGCCTCACCGGTGTCGGTGCCGACGTTGTCGTAGTGCAGTTCGCTGATGCTCGGCGCGGTCGGTTCCTCGGCGAGCGCCGCCGGGCCACCGGCCATGGTGGCCGCGGTCGCGGCGGCGACGACTAACGATGGGCCGACGACTCGTAGCCGGCGTGTACTTGGCATTCTGGCGGGCCTCCCGTGGGCGGTGCGAACCTGCCGGAGCCTAAGTTCGTTTGGTGTCCGGAAAAATGCGCGCAGATGTACGTAACGCGATCGTTAAGAGCAGTGGACACTGACTGGAACCGCCTGGTCACCGGGCGAGTCCGGGTGGCGCGAATGGAGCAGTTGTGACCACACCTGCCGGGTGCCCGGCCGGTCGAACGGGTCGCGGGCCCGCAGCGCCCGGCCGAGCCGTCCGGCGGCGCCGCGGCGGCCGGCGAGTGCGCCCAGCAGCACCCCGAGCGCGTGCGCGTCGGTGGCCGGCGTGGGGGCGCCGCCGGCCAGCAGTTCGGGCGCCGGCGGGGCGAGCACCGCGCCGGCACCCAGCGAGGCGAGCGCGAAGTCGGTCAGCACGACCCGGTCCGGGGTGACGATCACGTTGCCGGCGTTGAGGTTGCGGTGCAGCAGCCCGGTCTCGTGCAGCGCGGCCAGGCCGGCGGCGACCCCCGCACCGATCCGCGCCGCCTCCCCGGGGCCGGGCCGGCCGACCCGCAACCGTTGGCGCACGGTCGGACCAGGCACGATCTCGCTCACCACGGCCAACAGGTCGCCGTCCTCGACGAGGTCGAGCACACCGGCCAGGTGCCGGTCGCGCAGCCCGGTCAGCCGGGCGGGCGGGGCCAGCCAGGCATCGGGGAGCAGGCGCAGCGCCACCGGGATTCCGAGGTCCCGGTCGCGGGCGACGAACGTCTCGCCGAGGCGGTCACGCCACACCGGGTGCAGGAGTTGGTAGCGTCCGCCGACGCGACGTCGCATGCCGTCATGGTGGCCGGCGGAGGTGGACCAGCGGTGTATCGCGAGTGGATGAGCGGCCCGGTTCCCCCTGCCGCCACCGTAAAGTCAGTTCGTGGTTGAGCCCCGCTGGTCGAGGTTGTCCACGACGGTGGTGTTCACCTCGCCGTGGCTGGAGGTGCGCCGCGACGACGCGCTGCGCCCCGACGGCTCCCGCACGGTCTACGACCACGTCGTCGCCCCCGCGTCGGTGACCGTGCTGGCGCTCGACGGCGGCGGGCAGGTCGCGGTGACCCGGCAGTGGATCTACGCGCACGGGCAGAGCCAGTGGCGGCTGCCCGGCGGCGGCGTCGACCGGCGCGACCGCGACCCGCTGGCCGCCGCGCGGCGCGAACTGCGCGAGGAGACCGGGTTACGCGCGGTGCGCTGGACCAGGCTGGGCACGATCCACTGCGCGGACTCGTTCACCAACCACCGCGACCACGCGTTCGTCGCCACCGGGCTGATCGCCGGCCGGCAGAGCCTGGAACCCGGCGAGTCCGACCTGTCGGTGCACTGGCTGGCCTACGACGAGGTGCTGGCACTGGTCCTGGGCGGGGAGCTGCCGCACGCGGGCAGTGCGTTCGCCGTCCTGTCCGCGCGGGTGCGCGGCCTCGGCCGCTGAACGCGTTTCCTGTTTCTCGTTCGAGCAGAAACGGGAAACGCCTTGCCCGGTCAGCGTGATGTGCAGAATTCTTTCCTCACCGGAACCCATTTCGAGGAGGAACCATGTCCGCACTCACCAGAGGACACAGCTGGAGCGGTTGAGACCGGAGTACTTTCGCAGGTAGCGGTGACCCCGCGACCTGGGAGGGTACGGTGGCCGACACCTTTGGCGCCCGGCTACGGGAATTCCGTGTCGCGTCCGGCCTGTCGATCGCGGAACTGGCCCGGCGCGTCAACTACAGCAAGGGATATCTGAGCCGTATCGAGAACGACCTGCAACGGCCGACGGCCATGCTGGCCCGGCTCTGCGACCATCTGCTCGGCACCGGCGGCGCGCTCGTCGCGTCCCTCGGGACCCCGCCGCGCGACGCCGGGCCCCCACCCGACCCACCCGATCCCGACGACCTGGTCGTGCTGGCCTTCGACGAGCGCGAGCTGCGCGTCCAGTGGCTGCCCCGCCCGACGCTGCTGTCCGGCGGCGGCCTGTTCGGCGACCCGCTGGTGCGCGGTTCCCGCCCGCGCACCGACCGGTCGACCGTCGGCGTGCTGTGGTCGGCGTTCGACAGCCTGCGCGCCCTGGGCACGATGACCAGCCCGGTCGTGGTCCTCGGCCAGGTCATCACCCAGCTCAACGCGGCCAGAATGCTGGCCCGCGACAGCGACGACCCGGTCCGCACGGAGCTGCGGCTGCTGTCCTCGCGGCTGGCCGAGTACGCCGGCTGGATGAGCCAGGAGGCCGGCGACGAGGCCGGCGCGCTGCGCTGGACCGACCGGGCGGTGGCGCTGGCCGAGTCCGGCCGCGATCCCCGGCTGGCGAGCTTCGCCCTCTACCGCCGCGCCGAGTTGGCCATGTACCGCTTCGACGCGATCAGCACGATCGAGCTGGCCAGGCTGGCCCAGGCCGACTCCGCCGCCGGCACCCGCATCCTGGGCCTGGCCGCGCAGTGCGAGGCCCAGGGCCACGCCCTGGCCGGCGACCACGCCGCCTACCAGGCGGCGATCGACCGCGCCGCCGAGCTGTTGGCCGTCCCCGAACGTCCAGGCCCCACACCGCAGCTGGGGTCGACCAGCGTCGCCGACCAGATCCCGCTGGTCGCCGGTTGGTCGCTGTGCGAACTGGGTCGCCCCGGCGAGGCCGCCGAACTGCTGGACCGCCACGCCGCGGCGATCCCGCGCACCGCCCGCCGCGCCCGCGCCCGCTTCGGCGCCCGCCGGGCCCTGGCCCACGCCCAACACGGCGACGTCGACACGGCGTGCACCGTCCTGCGCGACGTCCTGCCCGACGCCGCCCACGTCGACTCCGCCACGATCCGCGTCGACCTGCGCCTGCTGACCAGAGTCCTGCGCCGCTGGCACGGCCACCCCCGCGTCCGCGAACTCCAACCGGACCTGCTGGCCCTGCTCCACCAGCCCCGCTGAGCACCCAGCCTGGCCGTCGAGTGGTTGGGCCGATCGGGTTGGTGGAGTTCCACCGGGCACCGCCGGTCGTGCATCGTGAACGTCACTGGGTGTCGGCGCTGTCGACTCCTTGCCGAGGTCATCCCCACGGGAGGCGACATGACGGCGGTGTCCGAGCAGAGGTGGCGCAAGTCGAGCCGGTCTGGTCCGGACACCAACTGCGTCGAGCTGAGCGACACCGGTCTCGTGCGCGACAGCAAGAGTCCCGCCGGCCCGACCTTGAGCGGTGATGTCCGCTCGATGCTCGCCACCGTGAAATCGGGCCGAATTCGGTAGGACGGGCACATGATCTCCGCCGATCTCCGGTGGCGGCGCAGCAGCCACAGCGGAGACACGGACTGTGTTGAGGTCGCTGACAACCTCCACGCCGTTCGTGACAGCAAGAACCCGGGTGACTCACTCACCGTGGACATCGGCCGGCTACTGGATGTGGTGAAGGCCGGCCGGCTCGACCACTGATCCACGACCCACCGCCTTCACCGGGTGGCCCCACTGTCGCCCGGATGGCCACGTGTCTTCACCGGGTGGCCGTGCTGTCGTCGCCTGGGTGGCCGCGTGTCTTCACCGCGCCGCGCGCCCAGCCAGGGCCCACCCTCCCCGGGGGCACCCCCTCACCCATTCTATCGGGGTGGGTGGGGTTGGTGGGGGGTGTGCGTGGGGGCTGTGGACAAGTGTGGGGGCTGTGGACAGTCGGTTGCCTCCGTTGGTTCTCAGTGGTTGTCGATGGTGTTGGCGGCGCAGCGGGAGCAGGCGAGGCCGGCGAGTTCGGCGCGGACGCGGGCGGCTTCGGGTAGGCCGAGGGACTCGTAGCCGGTGAGGGCGGCCAGCCAGTGGGTGGTGGCGGTCGAGTGGTGGCCGGTGAGGTGCAGCAGTGCGCCGAGGCGGGCGTTGGCCCTGGCCTGTTTGGCCCGGTCGCCGGTGCCGGTCGACAGGGTGAGCGCCGCCTGGAACTCGGTGACGGCCGCGCGGGGGTTGCCGCCGGCGGCGGCGGTTTCGCCTCGGTCCAGGCAGAGTTGGGTGCGTAGGCCGGGGTCGACGACGAGTTCGGCGACGGCCGCCGCGCGCTGGTGGTAGTGCGTCGCCTCGGGGAGGCGGCCCAGGAGGCGGTGGGTGTTGCCCAGGTTGTTCAGGGCGTAGGCCTCGCAGGCGCGGTCGCCGGCCGCGACCGCCAGGTCGTGGGCCTCGGTGTGGTCGGCGAGGGCCTCGGTGAGTCGGCCAAGGCGTTGGCGGACGCCGCCCAGGTTGTCCAGGACGTGCGCGACGCCCTGGTCGTGGCCCAGCTCGCGCAGCAGGCCCAGCGCGGCCACGTGCCGCCGCTGGGCCTGCGCCAGCCGGTCGTGCAGCTCGTCGAGCTGGCCGAGGTGGTCCAGGACGGCGGCCTGCCCGTGGCGTTCGCCCAGGGCGCGGTAGCTGGCGAGGGCGGCGGCGAACTGCTCGCCGGCCTCGTCGTGGGCGCCCAGGTCCTTGGCGGCGGTGGCGATCACCCGGCGGGTGTCGGCGGCGCCTCTCGGGTCGCCGTGGGCGAGCCACAGCGGGAGCGCCGTGTGGGCGATGGCGTGCGCGTCGGCCAGGGCGCCGGCGTGCAGGCGGGCGGTCGCCAGGCCCAGGCGGACGTTGGCCTGGCCCTCGCGGTCGGTGACCACGCCGTCGGCCAGGCGCAGCGTCTCGGTCCAGTCGCGCAGGTGGCCGGCGGTGTACAGGTAGCGCCACAGCAACACCGCCAGCTGCCAGGCGTGCTCGGGCAGGCCGTTGGCGGCGGCGTGGCGCACCGCCGACACCAGGTTGGGGCGTTCGGTGTCCAGCCAGTCCAGCGCGGCGTGCGGGTCACCGAACGGCGGCAACGGGCCGGCGACCGCCGGCTGGCGGTCGGCGCCGTGCGGGAACGCGGTGGCCATCGCCGACGCGGTGCCGGCCCGGTAGTGGTCGAGCAGGCGCACCACCGCCGCCGCCTCCGACGTGTCCACTTCGGACGATCGGCGGGCGAAGTCGCGCAGTGGGTCGAGCATCTGGAACCGGCCGGGCGCCGGCTCCTCCAGCAGGCTCGCCCGGTGCAGGCCGACCAGCAGCTCCCTGGCCGCCGGCAGCGGGCGGTCCAGCAGCGCCGCCGCTCCGCCGGCCGACAGGTCCGCCACCGGCGCCAGCGCCACCAGTCGGAACAGTCGCCGTGCCGCGGGGCGCAGCTGCCGGTAGGACACCGCGTACGCCGCGTCGGCCAGCCCGCTGACCGGGCCGGTCTCGGCCAGCAGCGCCACCAGGTGCTCCAGCGGCCAGCGGGTGTGCCGGCGCAGCTGCGCGGCCACCAGGTGGATCAGCAGCGGCACCCGCCCGCACCGGGCCACCACCTCACGCACCAGGTCGGCGCGGGCGCGGATCCGCTCGGGGTCGACCAGCCGCCCGAACAGTTCGCTGGCCTCGGCCACCGACAGCGGCTCCAGGTGCAGGTGGTCGGTCGCGGCCAGGCCGGGGCCGGCCGAGCCCAGGTCACGGCTGGTGACCAGCGTCAGACAGCCGGGCGCGGCCGGCAGCAGACCGGTCACCTGCTCCTCGCCGGCCGCGTTGTCCAGCACCACCAGCGTCCTGGTGCCGGCCAGCCGGTCGCGGTAGAGCTCCGCGCGCGCCGGGGTTGCCTGCGGCAGCGCCTCCGGCGGCACGCCCAGGTCGGCCAACAGGCTGGCGAGCGCGTCGGCCGGGTCGGTGGGCTCGACGCCCGGGGTGAACCCGGCCAGTTCCACGAACAGTGTCCCGTCGGGGTACCGGCCGGCCAGCCGGTGCGCCACGTGCACGGCGAAGGCCGTCTTGCCGACGCCGGGCAGCCCGCTGACCCACACCACGGTGGCGTCCCCGCCCCGCGCCAGCGCCTCCACGGCGGCGACCTCGGCGTCGCGGCCGGTGAACCGGGGCGGGTGCGCCGGCAGCGCGTTGTGCCGGGTGCCGTACTGCGCCAGCCACACCATGTCCCGCAGCTCACGCGCGGTCTCCATGCCCAGCTCGGCCAGCGCGTCGCGGGTCTGGTGGTAGACGGTGACCGCCCGCACCTGGTCACCGCCGGTGACCAGGGTCCGCATCAGCATCGCGGCGACCCGCTGCTCGGCGCGGTTGTCCTCCCACACCGCGCGCAGCCGGTCGCGGACCGCCCGGTGCTCGCCGGCCGCCAGCTCCAGCTCGGCCAGGTCGACCAGGGCGTCCACCCGGGACTCCTCGGTCGGCGCGCCGGCCGCCCCGCCGGCCCGGTCGATGTCCAGGTCCGACAGGAACCGCCCGCGCCACAGGTCCAGCGCCTCGGCCAGCAACCGGCGGCGCACCGGCGGCGGGGCGCCGGCCGCCCGCCGGCACAGCGCGGTGAACCGCACGGTGTCCAGCAGGTTCTCGTCGACGCGCAGCTGGTAGCCGGTCGGCGTCTTGTCGATCAGCACGTCGGTGGCGCCGGCGTCCCGGAACACCTTGCGCAGCCGGGCGACGTAGCTGGTGATCAGGTCCGAGCGCGGCTGGTCCTGGCCCAGCCACACGGTGTGCCGCAGGTACTCGCGGGAGACCGCCCGGTTGGCGTTGCGCAGCAGGATCACCAGCACGTACCGCTGTTGCAGGTCACCGGGGTCGACCTGGACGCCGTCGTGCCACACCTCGAACGGCCCGAAGAGGCGGAAGTCCATCGCGGTCAACCTCTGGTCCAGGCCTGGTGCGGGACCGGGAGGCAGGCTTGCCCGTCGGGGGCATGGGCCGGTTCACCGAGCGGGGAGCGGGGAAGCCAGGGCGTCCTCCGCCAGGGAGGGCGGAGGCGCCCTGGGCACCGGGTACGGGTCACGGGGGGTCAGCCGTGGGCGCGTTCGTCCTGGTGGAAGACGCCGTCGGGGACCGCGTCGCGGGTCAGCTGGTACCAGGCGCGCAGGTTCGTGGGCGTGTGCCAGTCCGGCAGGGTCTCCGCCAGGGTGCGGTGTTCGGCCAGGGCGGTCGCGCACAGCTCGTGCCAGCCGGCGATCGGCGCGGGGCGGTTGCGGAGCTGGGCGTGGAGGGTGAGCTGGGCGCTCAGCGAGTGCCTGAACGCCGTCGCCTCCGGGCGCGGGGAGCGGGCCAGGGTGACCAGCGGCCGGCCAGCGCACTCGGGGCAGTCGCAACTCCAGCCGGGTGGGGTCTGGGTCGCGAGCGTGGTCAGGGGGCGGTAGTCGAGCAGACGCGGGACGAAGGCGGCGATCGACGGTAATCGCGGCGTGCCGGGGCCGCCGCGCGGATAGACGTGGCGCAGCGCGACCGTGGTGCCGATGGCGGCGGCGTGCGCGCCGTGGAAGCTGGCGGCGATGGCCGACACGTCGGCGCGCAGCAGCAGCACCGGCACGTCGGCGGCCAGCAGGGATAGGAAACCCCTGATCAGGTACCGCACGCTGAACGGGTCCTTGGCGTGTTCGATGGCCACGGCGACCGGAACGCCGAAGTGGTTGAGTTCGGCGACCAGGCCGTCGACCGAGTGCTCGAACCAGCGGGCGGCCAGCGGCAGCTGCGCGATGACCTCGCCCGGCTGGCGGCTGGCCTCGCTGAGGATCCGGCGCAGGCCGGCCCAGTCGTGCTCGGCGAGGTAGCCGGAGTCGGTGACCGCGGTCAGGCCGAGGTCGTGCTGCTCGGCGGTCCACTCGGCGCGCACGCCGGCGAGCGCGGTCGAGCGGCGGCGCCCGGAGTAGCGGTTGGCGTCGCACAGGATCGGGCCGGTGAAACCGTGCTCACGCAGCGCCCTGACCACCGGTCTGGGGGTGTGCCCGGTGAGTACCAAACCGGCGCCGTGCGCGCTCGCGACGCGTGCGGCGTTCTTCGCCTGCCCAGGTTGACACTGGACGAGTAGCTGCCCACGCAACTCGCCGAGATTGCTCCCCACCATGTTCTATACGGTGCAGCGAACGGGGTGCGCTGTCACCGTATGTCATCCAAATGCCGCGAGGACCGATCTAACGGTGGATGAGATCGTCGCCCTACGCACATGAACCGCGTTCTGCGGAGCGATGACCTACCGTGACGGGGGAGAAATGTCACGCGGAGTGTTCGGCGGTGCTGTCCCGGACGACGAGGTCGGTGGCCAGTTCGACCCGGGGACTGTCCGGTTGTTCCCCGCGGGCCAGGCGCAGCAGGGTCCGGGTGGCCAGCATGCCCATCTCGCTCAGCGGCTGACGCACCGTGGTCAGCGGCGGCGAGGACCACTGGGCCTCCGGCAGGTCGTCGAAGCCCACGACGCTCACGTCGTCGGGCACCCGCAGACCCCGCTGACGCAGCCCCTCGTACACGCCCAGCGCCATCTGGTCGCTGGCCGCGAAGATCGCCGTCGGCGGCCGCTTGAGGTCCATCAGCTCGCCGGCGCCCCGGAACCCGGACTCGTGGTAGAAGTCGCCGGGCCGGATCAGCGCGTCGTCGACCTCGATGCCGGCGGCGTCCAGCGCGGCGCGGTAGCCGTCGAGTCTGGCCCGGCTGCACAGCAGACCGGGCGGGCCGGCGATGAAGCCGATCCGGCGGTGGCCGCGCCCGGTCAGGTGTTCGGTGGCGGCCATGCCGCCGGCCCAGTTGGTCGCGCCGATGGTCGGCACGTCCAGCGCCGGCCCGCCGGCCGGGTCGATGACCACGGTCGGCACGTTCAGCCGGCGCAGCTCGGCCTGGTGGGCCGGCTGGAGGGTGGACAGCACCAGGATGACGCCGTCGGAGGCGCGGGCGCGCAGGTTCTCCAGCCACTGCCGGGTGGCCCCGGAGTGCCGGTGCACGGCGCTGACCACGGTGCCGATGGCCGCCGCGTGCGCCACGTCCTCGACCCCGCGGATGATCTCCACCGCCCAGGGGCTGTCCAGGTCGTTGAACACCAGGTCGATGAGTCCGGCGCTCTCCCGGCGGCGGGACACCCGCCGCCGGTAGCCGTGCTGGGCCAGCAGCGCCTCGATCCTGGCCCTGGTCTGCGGGGACACGTCCGACCGCCCGTTGAGCACCCGGGACACCGTGGGCACCGAGACCCCGGCCTCCTGGGCGATCACGGTGATGGTCACCTTCTTCTCCACTTCCGCCTCCCCGGAATTCATGGTTGTGGTCGCTTCGGGCAGGCAGGGCTCCCGTTGGCCACGTACCGGTGGCTGGGTTGCGTCACGTCCCCCTGAGGCGCGGTTGACTGCCTCCTCACGTGAGCTTCACAGACGGCCATGACACCCCTCGAAACAGTTCCGAAACTCTTCCGGAAGGCTACCTGCTGCCCAGGCCGGCGAGCCCGGCGATGAGCCAGCGCCGCGCGACCAGGTACAGCACGAACACCGGCAGGGCGGTCAGCAGCACCGCCATCATCATTCCCGGCAGGTTGATCTGGAACTCCTGCCGATAGCTCTGCAGACCGAGCGTGATCACCCGCAGGTTCGGGTCGACGGTGAGGATCAGCGGGAAGAGGAACTGGTTCCACGCGCCGAGCGCGGAGTAGGTGCCGACCGCCGCGATGCTGCCCCGCGACATCGGCACCACCAGCTGCCACATGATCCGGAACGGCCCGGCGCCGTCCACGGTCATCGCGTCGTACAGCTCGTCGGACACGTCGCGCAGCGAGCCGGCGAGCACCAGGACCGCCAGCGGCAGCGCGAACGCGACCGTCGGCAGGATGATCGCCGTCAGCGAGTCGTAGAGCTGCATCCGGTTGATGATCAGGTACAGCGGGATGATCGTGGCCTGCGCCGGGATCGCCAGGCCCAGCAGGAAGATGCGGAACGCGAAGCCGGAGATCCAGCTGGTGGAGCGCACGATCGCGTACGCGGCGGGAATCGCCACCAGCAGTGTGAGCGCCACACAGGAGAACGTCACGATCGCCGTGTTGAGCAGGTAGCGCACGAAGCCGGTGTCCAGCACCCCGGCGATGTTCTCCAGCGTGATCGCCCTGGGCAGCGCGATCGGCCCGTGGTCGAGGAAGTCGTCGCGGGTCTGCAGGCTCCACGAGATCATCGTGTAGATCGGCACGCCGACGATGACCAGCCACAGCGTCACGAAGCCGCCGGCCAGCCAGTTGGGGCGGGTGCGCACCGGGGTGCCCGCGCGGGCGGTCGTCACATCCCCTCCAGGGTGGAGCGCATCTTGGTGAAGCCGGAGAACTTCACGATCACCAGCGAGACCGCGGTCGCCACGACCACCAGCACGGTCGCGATCGCCGACGCGTAGCCGAACTCGAAGGACCGGAAACCGCGGATGTACATCTCGAACGGCACCGTGTACGTCGCCGTACCGGGGCCGCCGTTGGTGAGCAGCAGGATCGTCTCGAAGTAGGTCAGCGAGCCGACGATCATGATGGTGGACGAGGTGATGACGGTGTTCTTCAGCTGCGGCAGCGTGATGTGCCGGAACTGCTGGAAGCCGCTGGCACCGTCCATCAGCGCGGCCTGGTAGAGCACCTTCGGGATGTTCCGCGCGGCGGCCTGGTAGAGCAGCATGTGGAACGGGATGAACTGCCAGCCGGTGACGAACAGGATCGCCCCCAGCGCGCCCGGCCCGGTGCCCAGGATGTTCTGGAACGGCCCGAACTCCGCCGCCAGCCCGAAGTACGGGTCGAACAGCCGGTTGAACATCAGCGCGATCGCCGCCGTGGACAGCAGCAGCGGCAGGAAGAAGATCGACGAGAGGATCGCCCGGTTGCGCTGCTGGCCGGCCGCCCACACCCCGAGCAGCAGCGCGATCGGCGTCTGGGTCGCCCAGCCGAGCACCACCAGCAGCAGGGTGGTGCCGATGACGTCGAGCACCCGGCTGTCGCCGAACAGCCGCACCCAGTTGTCGACGCCGACCAGTGTCGGGTCGCCGATGCCCTCCCACGACGTGAACGACAGGTACACCACCAGCACCAGTGGGAACGCCGCGAAGAAGCCGAAGAACAGCGCCGCCGGCGCCAGGTACCAGGAACTCGGGCGGGAGGTCGCCGGCCGCGCCGACTCCCGGGGCCGGGGACGGGCCGGTGTCCGGCCCGCCCCCTTCCCGGTGGCCGCCCCGACGGTGGCGACCACTACGCGGCGTCCTCGTTGGCCTTGACGAACCCGGCGGCGTCGAGCTTGCCGAGGAACACCTGCGCGAGCGCGTCGAGCATCGGCTGGGCCTGGTTGCGTTCGACGGCCTGGTCCCAGGACAGCTGGAAGGTCGGCGCGTCGGCGACCATGTCGTAGACCAGCTTGACGAACGCGGGGTCGTTGGCCTTGTCCATGCGCTCCTCGAGGTTGCGCACCGCCGGCACGTCGCCGGCCTTGAGCCAGGCGTCGATGTAGGCGTCGGAGGCCATCTCCTCGCGCAGGAACTGGATGGCGGCGTCGACGTTGGGCGAGGACTTGCTGACGGAGAAGTAGTTGGTCGGGTTGCCGACGATGGCCTTCGGGTCGCCCTGGCCGTCCTCGACGACCGGGAACGCGGTGAAGCCCTGGTCTTTCTTGGCGTACTCGGGCTGGTCGGTGACCTGGTTGGTGTACTCCCACGAGCCCATCAGGTGCATGGCCGCGCGGCCCTGGGCGATCAGCGTGGACGCGCCGGCGCCCTCCCAGCGCACCGAGGCGTACTTGTCGCCGAAGCCGCCGCGGTCGATCAGGTCGGTGATCATGGTGATCGCCTGGCTGACGGCCGGGTGGCCCCAGGCGCCGGCCTCGCCGGCGGCGATCGCGTTGAACACCTCGGGGCCGCCGATCCGGTCGACCAGGTACTCGGGCCAGACCAGTTCGGTCCAGGCGTCGCCGCCGGCGAGCGCGAACGGGATGATTCCGTTGTTCTTGAACCGGTCGACGGCGCTGAGCAGTTCGGTCCAGGTCGTGGGCGGTTGGATGCCCTCGTCGGCGAAGACGGCCTTGTTGTGGAAGAGGATGATCGGCTGCATGCCACGGGCGGGGATGCCGTAGTACTTGCCGTCGATCATGCCGGCGTCCAGGACCGAGGGCAGGAAGGCGTCCTTCCACTCGGGGTTGTCCGACAGGTGCGGGGACAGGTCGACGAGCAGGTCCTCCCTGGCGTAGCTGCGGATGCTGCCGCCGCCCCAGTTGTAGAACACGTCGGGGCGGTTGGTGGAGCCCATGGCGGTGTGCAGCCGGTCGCGGTAGCCGTCGTTGCTGGTGGAGACCAGTTCGCCGGTGACGTCGGACCGTCCGTTGAAGGCGTCCAGGGCGACCCGGTGGGCGACGTTCTGGGCCTCCTCCTGGAGTACCCAGATCGACATCTTGCCGCTGTCGCCGCCGCTGCCGCCGGTGGCGTCGGTGCCGCAGGCGCTGGTGCCGAGCAGGCCGGCGCCGACCCCCGCGCCGACGAGCCCGAGGAAACTTCTCCTGGGGAGAGTGGACATGAGCCCCGCCTTTCCACGATGTGGCCGTTCGGCGCCGGGGCTCGCCGACTGGCGACCGCCCCAGCGCGATCACAAAAGTTTCGGATGAAAATCGATACTTGCGACGAGTTAGATGGCAGGTTACGGCGACGTCAGCAGGCCGTCAATCCCTTGATGCGGCTGTAACAAGAGGGTTAGCGTGGACACAGAGGTTCCGGAAAATTTCGGAATATGAGGGACGGGATTGCGGCATGCTCAACGAGTCTGAGGGGGCGGCCACGGTCGTCGAGCCGTGGCGGGACGCCCGGCGCGCGGTCGACGAGCGGGTGGCGGACCTGCTCGGCCGGATGACCCTGCGGGAGAAGGTCGCCCAGCTGTACGGGATCTGGCTCGGGATGGCCGACGGCGACGGGGACGTCGCGCCCTTCCAGCACGATCTGGTCGACGCCGACCTCGACTGGCCCTCGGTGATCAAACAGGGACTCGGTCAGCTGACCAGGCCGCTGGGCTCGGCGCCGGTGACCCCGGTCGCCGGCACCACCCGCATCGCCGAGATGCAGGCCGACATCGTGGCCGCCAACCGTTTCGGTATCCCGGCGATGGTGCACGAGGAGTGCCTGTCCGGGCTGATGGCCTGGGGCGCCACGATCTACCCGACCGCCCTGGCCTGGGGCGCGAGCTTCGATCCCGGTCTGGTCGGCGCGATGGCCGGCCAGCTCGGCGCGATGATGCGCGAACTCGGTGTGCACCAAGGACTCGCGCCGGTGCTCGACGTCGCCCGCGACCCGCGCTGGGGGCGGACCGAGGAGACCATGGGCGAGGACCCGTACCTGGTCGCGACGCTGGGCGCGGCCTACGTGCGCGGCCTGGAGACCGCCGGGGTCGTCGCCACGCTCAAGCACCTGGTCGGCTACTCGGCCTCCCGGGGCGCGCGCAACTTCGGCCCGGTCGCCATCGGCCGCCGCGAGCTGGCCGACGTGCTGCTGCCGCCGTTCCTGCACGCGCTGACCGAGGGCGGCGCGCGGTCGGTGATGCACTCCTACGCCGAGGTCGACGGGGTCCCGCCGGCCGCCGACGGGCAGCTGCTGACCCGGCTGCTGCGCGAGGAGTGGGGGTTCGCCGGAACCGTGGTGTCGGACTACTTCGGTGTCACGTTCATCGAGACCCAGCACGGGCTGTCCGACACCGCGGAGGCCACCGCCGCGCTCGCCCTGACCGCCGGGGTCGACGTCGAGCTGCCGACGGTGCGCTGCTACGGCGACGCGCTGGTCGCCGCCGTCCGCTCCGGACGCGTCAACGAGTCCTTTGTGGACCGGGCGACGGCCAGGGTGCTGCGGCAGAAGTGCGAGCTGGGCCTGCTCGACCCGGACTGGGAGCAGCCCACCGTCGACGGCCGGCGGACCCTGGACCCCGAACCGGCCAGGGTCCTGGCCCGCCGGATCGCCCGCGAGTCGGTGGTGCTGCTGACCAACGACGGCACGCTGCCGCTGGCCCCCGGAGCCCGGGTCGCGCTCGTCGGCCCGCAGGCGGCCACCGTCGAGGCGATGATCGGCTGCTACACCTTCCCCAGCCACGTCGGCAGCCAGTTCCCAGGAACCTCGCTGGGCATCGACATCCCCACCCTGCTCGACGCGCTGGCCGCCGAACTCGGCGCCGACCGTGTCGAGCACGCGCCCGGCTGTGACGTCCTCGACGACAACCGCGACGGCATCGCGCAGGCCGTGGCCGCCGCCGAGCGGGCGGAGGTGTGCGTGCTGGCGCTGGGCGACCGGGCCGGCCTGTTCGGCCGGGGCACCTCCGGCGAGGGCTGCGACGTGACCGACCTTCGGCTGCCCGGCGTCCAACCCGAACTGCTGGAAGCCGTGCTGGCGACCGGGACCCCCGTGGCGCTGGTGCTGTTCTCCGGCCGCCCCTACGCGCTGGGCCGCTACGCCGGCCGGCTGGCCGCGATCGTGCAGGCGTTCTTCCCCGGTGAGGAGGGCGGCCCGGCGGTCGCCGAGGTGCTCTCCGGGGCCGCCGAGCCGGGCGGGCGGCTGCCGGTCAGCGTGCCGGCCGACCCGTTCGCCTCGGCCGCCGGCTACCTCACGCCGGTGCTGGGTCGGCTCAACGGGGCCAGCTCGGTCGACCCGACCGCGCTGTTCCCGTTCGGCCATGGACTGTCCTATTCGGACTTCACGTGGTCGGCGTTCCACCAGTCGGCGCAGCGGGTCGACACCACCGGCGAGGTCACCGTCGGCCTGACGGTGACCAACACCGGCGACCGCGACGGCTCGGACGTCGTCCAGCTGTACCTGCACGACCCGGTCGCCCAGGTGACCCGCCCGGTGATGCGCCTGGTCGGCTACGCCAAGGTCCGGCTCGCGCCCGGCGAGTCCAGCACCGTCGAGTTCCGGGTGCCGGCCGCCGCCGCGTCCTTCACCGGCCTGGCCGGGCGGCGGATCGTCGAGCCGGGCGAGGTGGAACTGCGGATCGCCGCGTCCAGCGCGGTGGTCCGCCACGTCGCGCGGGTCGAGCTGACCGGGCAGGAAGTCACGCTCGGGCAGACCCATTTCGCCACCGTTGGCGTTAACGTCAGCTGACATGGCGACCTTCGACAGCGCGATCGTCGGCACCGGCGAGATCGCGGGCTTCCACGCGGCCAGCCTCAGCCGGCAGGCCACCCGTTCCCGGATCGTCGCGGCCACCGACATCGACCGCGCTGCCTTACGCGCCTTCGGCGAGAAGTGGTCGGTGCCCGCGCTCTACCCCGACCTGGACACCCTGCTCGCCGCCACCACCCCCGACCTGGTGCACCTGTGCACCCCGCCCGGCCTGCACGCCGCCCAGGCCGTCACGGCGCTGCGCCGGGGCGTGCACGTGCTGTGCGAGAAGCCGCCGGTGCTCAGCCTCGCCCAACTCGACGAGATCGCCGAGGCGGCCGCCGAGGGCGGCGCCACGTTCGCGACGGTGTTCCAGCACCGCTTCGGCAGCCGCGCGGAGGCGTTACGCCGGCTGGTCGGCGACCCGCGCCTCGGCCGGCCGACCACCGCGGTCTGCCACACCCTGTGGTTCCGCCCCGACGAGTACTTCGCGGTGCCCTGGCGCGGCGGCTGGGACGTGGAGGGCGGCGGCCCGACGATGGGCCACGGCATCCACCAGTTCGACCTGCTGCTCTCGATCATGGGGGAGTGGCGGGAGGTGGTGGCCGTGGCCGCCCGCCAGGCCAAACCCACCGCCACCGAGGACCTGTCCTGCGCGATCGTCACCTTCGCCAACGGCGCGGTCGCCACCGTCGTGAACAGCGTGGTGTCCCCTCGCGAACGCAGCTACCTGCGGTTCGACTTCGAACACGCGACCGTCGAGCTGGACCACGTCTACGGCTACGGCGACGAGGACTGGACGGTCACCGCCGCCCCCGGCCACGCCCAGGACGTCGCCCAGGCCTGGGCGGGAGGGCCGACCGGTGTGCGCAGCGGGCACGACGCGCAGCTGGGCGCGGTGCTCGACGCGCTGGCCGCCGGCACCGAGCCGCCGGTGTCGCTGACCGACACCCGGGCCACCGTCGAGCTGATCGCCGCGACCTACGCCTCGGCGTTCACCGGCGAACGTGTCCGCGCCGGCGACCTCGGACCGGACTCGCCGTTCTACCGCCGCATGGACGGGACGGGCGCGCCGTGGTCATGACCCTGGTCGAGGAACACGGCCTCGCCATGCGGATCCGTTGCGACGGCACGGAGATCGCCCGCTACGTCTACCGCCCCGACGACCCGGCCCCGGAGTCCCCGAGGCCCTATCTGCATCCTCTGCGGACCCTCGGCGGGCAGGTGGTGTCGCTGCACCGCCCGCACGACCACGTGTGGCACAAGGGGATCGCCTGGTCGCTGCCCAACGTCGGGCCGGCGAACTTCTGGGGCGGCACCACGTTCCGCCGCGACCGGGGCTACGAGCAGCTGCCCAACAACGGCGCCATGCGCCACACCGGCTTCACCGAGGTGACCGCCACGCACGAGGTGGTGCGCCTGGCACACACCCTGGAGTGGGTGACCGAGCAGGGCGAGGTGTGGTTCACCGAGGCCCGCACCCTGTCGTTCGGGGTGGCCGACGGCGCGTGGGCGCTGCGTTTCGGCACGGAGTTCACCAACGTGTCCGGCCGCGAGATCGTGATCGGCAGCCCGACGACCGAGGGCCGCCCCAACGCCGGCTACGGCGGCCTGTTCTGGCGCGGACCGAGGTCGTTCACCGGCGGCAGCGTGCACGTGCCCGGCCGGGTCGGCGGCGACGAGCTGATGGGCGTGCGGGCCCCGTGGCTGGCCTTCCGCGGGCGCCACGACGGCGCCGGCGGCCAGTCCACGCTGGTGTTCGTGGCGCCGGAGGAGCCGAAGTGGTTCGTGCGGTCCGAGCCGTTCGCCGCGGTGTGCCCGGCGCCGTTCTTCGACCGCGAGGTGCCGGTCGCCGCTGACCGCGCGCTGTCCCACCACTACACCGTGGTGATCGCCGACGGTGCGCCGGACCCGGCCGCACTGGCCCGGGTGGTGGCTTGAGTAATCTCCGCCCATGGCGTTACGTGGTGTGGTAACCGGAGACGAGATCGATTTCGCGGTCCGCGATGCCCTCGACGCTGGCGCGCCGGACGCGACGATCGCCCGGCTGATGGCGGCGGTGGATGACCCCGCGCTGCGCGGCGTGGAGTTCTCGGTGGCGAACGCGATGCTGGCGGTCAGCGAGGTGCAGCTGAAGTTCGGCCGCCCGGCCGACGCGGAGGCGACCTTACGCAGAGCCGTCGCCGACGACGTCCGCGACGAGGACGTCGAGGTCCTCGCCTACCTGGCGGCGTTCCTGGCCGACACCGGCCGGTCCGAGGAGGCGACCCGCGAGTGGACCCGGCTGGTCGACCTCGGCCGGGCCGGCGCGACCGAGCACCAGGTGTACGGCGAGGCCCTGGAGGCCGCCGGCGACCTGGACGCCGCGGTCGCGGTCTACACCGCCGGCCAGGCGCTGACCGAGGGCGGCCTGGCGACCCAACTGCGCAAGGCCGCCGACCGCGCCCGCGCCGGCCGGCCGACCGCGCCGGCCCCCCAGCGGACCGTCCCGCCGACCGTGCTGTTCTGGCCGAAGTCGGAGCACACCCGCGCGGTGGCCACCTGGCCCACCCTCAAGGACGACCTCGGCGCCGACTGGGACGACCACCGGACCCTGGTCGAACGCGCCCTGTCCCGGGCCGACACCCCGACCTACGGGATCGCCGACCACAACGCGTTCGCCGTCCGCACCAAGGGCCTGCCCCCGATCGGCACGACGCTCAGCTCCTACCTGCGGACCCTGCCGGTCGCCGGTACCTGGCCCCCGGAGGGCGGCGCGGCCTGCTGGTGCGGCTCTGGCCAGCGCTACAAGCGCTGCTGCCGCACCCGGGGGTAGTTGGTCAACTATTTGCATACCCATTCGGCTGCTCGTGCAGGACTAACGACGCGAATTACGATCCGTCTCCTTGTCGCCGACGAAGGAGACGCCCGTGAGAAGACGCCTGTCCAGATCCGTGATCGTGGCCGCGCTGAGTATCGGACTACTGAACGTGGCGGCCGTGGCCGCCTCCTCGGAACCCGAGGTGGCGAACGCGCCGGTGGCCATCAGCCCGGACCTGGTGAACGAGAACGTGCTGTTCGCCTTCGACCACCCACCGATCGTCGCCAGGGCGAAGGCACTGATCGACGCGTCGACGCCCGGGTCGAAGATCGACCTGCCGCTCTACTACTTCAACCAGCAGACGATCATCGACTCGCTGAAGCTGGCCAAGGAACGCGGCGTCGACATCCGCGTCCTGCTCGACGGCCACATGCGGGGCCAGTGGCAACACACCGCGCTGAGGGCGTTCCTCGGCGCGGACAAGTCCCAGCCGTCCTACGTCGCGGTCTGCGGCAACCGGGTGGCCGACGGCGACTCCTTCGTCGCGTCCCGGGGCTGCATCGGCACCCGGCAGTTCGGCGGCGACAACGACCCGAGCTATGCCCTCAACCACAACAAGTTCATCACCCTGTCCGGTGTCCTGCTGACCAACGGCACCGTGGCCACCAACGTCACCTACATCTCCTCGGCCAACCTGGACACCTACGACGCCTACCAGAGCGCGCTGACCGTCACCGACCCCAAGGTCCACCTGTACTACTCGTTCTACTTCGCAGACCTGGAGTTCCACCAGAGCAGCACCGGCGACGACGCCTACAACCGCCGGTGGGGCGCGGCGGCCGACCCCTACCAGCTGTTCGCCTTCCCGTTCCACGAGACCGGCGCCGACAGCCCCTACGACGGCACCAACGACCCGATCGCGAACATCCTGCGGACCGAGGCGTGCACGGCCGGCGGCAGCATCAAGGTCGCCAACTACCGGATCCAGCGCGCCGCCGTGGTCACCCAGCTGATCGCGGCCGCCAAGCGCGGCTGTGTGGTCCAGGCCGTGTTCGGCCAGTCCGGTGACAACCCCGAGACGCCGGACGACGAGACGTTCGCGGCGTTGAAGGACCTCGCCGCCCCGGACAGCGGCATCATCGTGCGCCAGTGCGGCAGCGCCGCGGCCTACGGCGGCATCCCCATGCACGAGAAGTTCCTGACGATCAGGAAGGACGCCTCGACCGCGCCCCAACTCCTGGTCGGCAGCGCGAACCTCACCTACAAGGGCCTGCGCCAGTCCGACGAGAACGTCCTGCGTGTGCGGGACGCCGACATCATCGCCAAGTACACGGCCCGCGCCGACGACTTCTACCGGCTCTGCAAGGTCTGGACCCCGTGAACCCGACGGCGTGGCGCCGAACGACTCCCGCGCCACGCCGTCCCCCGGCCGGCGGCGCCGACATCACCCTCAGGACCCGGTCAGGGACCGCTCGGCCAGCCGCTTCAGGTTCAGCAACTGGCGCCGGGCCATCACCAGGTCACCCACCGACAGGCCGAGGGCGACCAGCCGATTGGTGCGCAGGACGACCTTGAGCAGCAGCCGGGTCGTGTCCGGCCGCTGGGGGACCAGGACGTAGGACAGGTAGGCGCCCATGATCCTGCCCGTCAGCTGGCGCCCCGCCTCGACCGAGACGATCCGGCCCAACTGCCGGCGGCCCGCGGTGGTGAACCGCTCGCCGACCCGGGGATCCGCCAACCCGACCAACGTTCTCGGCGAACGACGGCCGAGGTTGTCCAGCCAGTCGTAGGAGTACGGCGCCAGCCGCACCTGCGCGACCCACGGCCAGACGACCCCGGCCGGGGCGTGGACGTCCACGCCCCGCCAGGCACTCAGCGTGGGCGCGGTGACGAAGTCGTCGCACGGGTAGCGGAGCAGGGTCTCGCCCTCGCTCACGCCCCACCGGTCACCGAGCATGACTCCATCATCCACGGGGTTTCTCAGATCAGGCCGCGGTGGGGGGCGCGGGGTTCGAGGGCGGCGGCCAGGTCGGTGGCGAAGGCGTCGGCGATGTCGTGGACGTCCCAGTGGTCGCGGTCGAGGATCGGGTGTTTGACGGCGGTCTGGCCCAGCACGTACAGGGTGCCGCGGCGGAACCGCAGGAGTTGGCCGGTGACGCCGGCGGCCAGGTCGCTGAGCAGGTAGGTGACCAGCGGCGCCATGTGTTCTGGCAGGTCGTCGGGGTTGCCGGTGGGTTTGGTGTCGGCGACGGCCAGGCGGGTCCAGGCGACCGGGCAGACGGCGTTGGCGCGGACGCCGTGCTCGGCGAGGTCGCCGGCCCAGGCGAAGGTCATCGAGGCGATGGCGCCCTTGGACGCGGAGTAGGTCGCGGCGGTCGACTGGCCGACCAGGGCCAGTGAGCCGGCGTTGACGATCGACCCGCTGCCCTGGGCGACCATGTGGCCGGCCGCGGCGATGCCGCAGTTCAGGGTGCCGAGCACGTTGACCTCGATCAGCGCGCGGGCCTGGTCGGGGTCCTCGGCCCACAGCGGGGCCTGGTGGCGCAGCCCGGCGTTGTTGACCAGGCCGTCGACGGCGCCGTACTCGGTGACGCACCGGTCGACGAGTTCTCTGGCGTACCCGGGGTCGACGACCGACCCGGGGCTGGCGCTCGCCCGGCCGCCGTTGTCCCGGATCTCGCGGGCGACCTCGGTGACCACGTCCGCGTCGATGTCGTTGACCACCACCGCCGCGCCGGCCTCGGCGGCGTGGCGCGCGTAGGCGCGGCCCAGACCTCGGCCGGCTCCGGTGATGACCACGGCCTTGCCGTCCAACACTCCCATGGGGACAGCGTGACGCCGGGAAAGCCGGCAGCGGCGGGAAAAGCGGTGAGCAGCCGGTGTGCGGCGGTGGGCGGCGCGCGACGCACAGCGGGGGTGGTCGCGGCACGGCACCCGGTCTCCCGGGTGCCGTGCCTGGCGGATCAGAACCAGCCGGGACCGATCGGGTCGGGGAACCCGGCCACGACGAAGCCGGTGGCGCCCCGGAAGGTGCCCGCCTCCTCGAAGGTCGGCGGCTCGTAGACGACCGTGCCGGCCTCGTTCTCGACGATGTCGTTGTGCATGATCACTCCTTTCACTTGTGGGATTACGCGGTACCGCTCAGGAGCGAGCAGTACGAGGGGGGACCACCAGCTGGCGGCCGACCTGCTCGGGTCCGACGTTCTCGCGGACCAGCCGGCCGTCCACCTCGATCCACGCGTGCGCGGAGAACGGCGGCGTCAGCACCACGCCGGTGCACCAGCTCGCCCACGTCCCGTGCAGCCGGCACAGCAGCACGGCGGCGATCGAGCGGGGCAGGCAGGCGCGGTAGGCGTTGAGGCCGAGGCTGGAGGACAGCACCGAGTGCACCGCCAGTTCCGCCTCGGCGAACGTGGCCGGCCGGGCGCCCCGGCGGACGAACTCCAGCACTCGGCGCAGCCGGTGCGGCGGCAGGAACACCAGCGGCCGGGCCACGGCGATCGCGATCCGCGTGCGCAGCCACAGCAGCGGCGGCCGGTTCCGCAGCCGGTCGTCCCACGGGATCATCACGTTGACGGTCACGGCGCGAGCACCCCCGCCGCGCGCATGGCCGCCAGCAGCGCGGCGACGTCGGCCGCCGCGCGGTCGGGGTCGACGGCGAACCGGCCGACGACCCTGGCCACCGCGTCACGTTCGGTGCCGCCCGCGCGCAGGGTGTCGACCACCAGGCCGGCGGTCGGGTTGAGCTTCCAGTAGCGGCCCTGGCGCTGGTCGAGCAGCACGACGCCGTAGTCGGTCTCGGTGACGGTGACGTGTCCGGCGAAGGCGGTCATCGGGCACCTCGCAGCCACAGCTCGGCGGCCAGCGTGGCCGACAGGCCGGCCTCGGCCAGTTCGGGCGAGTCGGGCACGGCGCAGATCCGCCGCAGCCGGTCGGTGTCGACGAGCCCGGCCCTGGCCAGCGCCGAGTCGTCCCACAGGGCGGTGAGCGCCTCGCGGTGGCGGCGCAGCCCGCCGGCGCTGGCGGCGCTGCCGGTGGCCTTGGTGCGCCTGGCCAGCACGTCCTCGGGCACCACGCCGCGCATCGCGGTGGTCAGCAGGCCCTTGTAGGCGAACGGGGAGGTCCGGTCCTGTGGCCGCACCGACAGCGCCGAGGTGACCACGTGGTCGTCGAAGTAGGGCAGGGCGATCGGGACGCCGGCCGCGCGGTGCACGTCGTGCCAGGCGGCCATGTCGCGGGTGGTGAGGTCGATGGCTTCCAGCTCCAGATGCCGTCCCCTGGTCGGTGCCAGCGGTTCGAGGTCGGGCGCGGCGGCGGCCAGCGCCTCGGTGATGAGGTCGACGCAGTCGTCGGTGAGCCAGGCGGCGGTGCGCGGGCGGTACTGCCAGGCCAGGCGCACGGTGGACAGTTCGTGGGCGGTGGTGTCACGCGGGTCGATGCCGGCGAACGCGCGGCGGAACGAGCGCCGGTCGCCCAGGGCGGACAGCACGTCGCGCCACGGCCAGGAGAACAGCGCCCGGTAGCCGCGCAGCCGCTGGGCCGACAGCCACGGCCGGGTCAGCAGCAGCGAGTGGTAGTGCGCGGGGAAGCCGAGGAACAGGTGGTCGCCGCCGATGCCGGTCAGGTGCAGCCGGGAGCCGCGCGCGGCCATCCGCCGCACGGACGCGGTGGTGCGGTGGCGGGTCGTGACGATGCCGCACGGGTTGTCGAAGCGGTCCCGCTCGTCGACCAGACCCTCGTAGAACAGGCCCCATTCCTCGGGCGGGTAGAGGTCGTGGTCCACGCCGGGCAGGTGGGCCGCCGCGCGCCGCGCCCACAGCGCGTCGTCGGTGGTGTGGTCGGCGCCGGTGCACAGGACCAGGTCGTCGGGGCGCAGGTCGCGGGCGGCGAGGAAGGCCACCGAGGTGGAGTCGAAGCCGCCGGACAGGTCGGCGCTGACCAGCCCGCCGCCCCGGGTGCGCAGCGCGACGGCGGCGGCGAGTTCGGTGCGGACCGCGCGGGCGCCGGGCGCCAGCGGCACCACCGGTTCCGGCGGCCGGTGCCAGCGCACCTGGCGGGGGCGGGGATCGCGGTGGGCGAGCGTGAGGTACCGGCCGGGCCGCACCGCGTGCACGCCGGTCCACATCGGACTGTCGGTCAGCGGGTACGGGGTGGGGAACATCAGCCGGGTCGCCAGCGCCCGGGGGTCGACGTCGGCGCCGGTCAGCCGGGCGAGGGTGGCGGCGCGGTCGGCGGCCACGACCACGCCATCGACCGTCGTGTAATAGATCCGCCGAACGCCGTAGGCGGTTCCCTGTATTCGCAGTCGCCCGTCGATCGAGGCAATGGTGTGGAAACTGCCGCGCCAGTCGGGAAGAACGTGATCCAGATGTTCGACAGACCGCAGTCGGGTCAGGGTGGATTCGAGGCCGCGGTCGGTGACGTCGGAAAGTCCGATGAGTGTCAGGGCGTTCTGACCAGCGGAAGCCGTGCGCAGATCGTCCCAGTGGCCGGCGATCCAGGGCCGGCCGGACGGATGGCGGATCGTTTTCCAGTCCGTTGTGTCCCACTGCGCGAACAGTCTTTCGGCCTCAGCCGAATCAGGGAGGACAACGAATTCCGGCGCATTCATCCGAGCCCCCTTTCGCCGATGTTCACCCACCATAGGAGTCGGGTTCGGGGGCGTTCCACACTCATTCGAGATGTTGAAGCGGCGTTGACACCTCAGGCGCGCGCGGCAGGGTGCGCGGGACCGCCCGCGCCGACGAGTCCTCGCCGGGGGCTAGGCCTCGTCCTGGAGGACCCGGTTGGCCACCGCGAAGGCGCGGTTGGCCGCCGGAACCCCGGCGTAGACCCCGGTGTGCAACAGCACCTCGGCGATCTCCGCCGGGCTCAGGCCGTTGCGCAGCGCGGCCTTCACGTGCATCGCCAGTGCCTCGGGGGCGTGCAGGGCGACCAGCGCCGCCAGCGTGATCGCGCTGCGGGTGCGCCGGTCCAGCCCCGGCCGCGTCCACACCGCACCCCAGGCCGCGTCGGTGATGTGGTCCTGGAACGGCCGGGTGAACTCGGTCGTGGCGGCCACCGCGCGGTCGACGTGCTCGTCGCCGAGGACCGCGCGCCGCACGGCCGGCCCGAGCAGCGGCCGCAGGTGGTCGATGATCAGCCCGGTGAACTCTCCGGGGGCCTGGACGTTGCCCAGGTGCGCCACACCGTCGACCACCGCCAGCCGCGCGCCGGGCACCGCCGTGGTGATCGCCAGGCCGTGCTCGGGCGGCGTCGCCTGGTCACGCGAGGCCGAGACCACCAGCGTCGGCGCGGTGATCGAGCGCAGGTCCCCGGCGAGGTCCATCGTCTCGATGGCCGCGCAGCACGACGCGTAACCGCTCGCGGACGTCGAGGTCACCATCGCCCGCAGCCGCGCGGTCAACGCCTCGTCCGCCGGCTCCACCAGCCACCGGCCGACGATCGCGTCGGCCAGCGCGTCCATCCCCGACTCGCGGGCGGTGGCCGCGCGCCGGGCCCACCTCGACGGCGGGCCGAGCGCGGCCGACGTGCAGCACAGCACCAGCCGCTCCACCCGCGCCGGCTCGTGGATCGCCAGCCACAGGCCGACCATCCCGCCCAGCGACAGCCCCACGATCGACGCGCGGTCGACCGCCAGTCGGTCCAGCAGCGCGACCAGGTCACCGCCCAGGTCGGCCAGCGAGTACGGGCCGGGCGGCGCCGGTGAGCGGCCGTGACCCCGGGTGTCGACCCGCACGACCCGAAAACCCGCCGCCACCAACGGTTCCAGCTGCGGGTCCCACATCGTCAGGTCGCTGCCCAGCGACCCGGACAGCACCACGACCGGGCCGCCCACCGGCCCGTGCACCTCGTGGTGGAGCTCAGTCGCCATACAGGTCGTACTCGTGGATGCCGGGCTTCGCGCCGACCCGGATGAACGACTCGGTGCCGAACGCCACCCGGAACACCTCGTCGGGCATGGCGAGGAAGAACGACTCCTCGCTGATCTGGCTGGCGTGCGCGCGCATCGCTGCCCGCTTCTGGTCGGTCCACTTCGTCACGTCGACCTCGGTGGTGATGATCGCCTCCGGCGAGCCGAAGCTCTCGTCGAACTCCGGCGGCTCCTGGCCGTCCTCGCCCGTGGCGAAGATCTTCCGCGAGCGGTTGGCCGCGTCCCGGTTCATCGTCGCCTGGTAGACCTTCGGCGTGCCGGCGAGTTCGGCGGCCCGCAGCCCGACGCGGTGTACCTGGATGTGGTCGGGGTGGCCGTAGCCGCCGTGGTCGTCGTACACGGTCAGGATCTCGGCGTTCTCCTCGCGCAGGATCGCCGCCAGCCGCTGCGCGGCCTCCTCGACGTCGGCGGTCCAGAAGGTGCCGGCGACGTCGTTGGTCGGCTCGCCCATCATCCCGGAGTCGGTGTAGCCCAGGAACTCCACGCGGGTCGCGCCGAGGATCTCGGCCGCGTCGTTGGTCTCCCTGACCCGCCGCTCCCACAGCTGCTCACCCTCGTCGAGGAAGCCGTCCTCGACCTCGCCCAGCTCGCCCCGGGTCGCCACCACCAGCACGACCCGGTGCCCCTCCTCGAAGGCCTTGCGCATCACGCCGCCGCAGTTGATGGCCTCGTCGTCGGGGTGGGCATGGAAGGTCACCATCGTTGCCATGAACGTAGAACCTACGCTTTCGTTTCCGTTTCCTCGGCAGGACTTCCGGTGTCGCGGGGCAGGGTTTCCGGTGCCGGCAGCCACACCAGCGCCGCCACCACACACAGCGCGCCGGTCACCGCGAAGGCCATCGTGTAGGAGATCTGGTCGGCCAGCAGGCCGGCGATGATCGGGCCGAGCACCGCGCCGATGTCCGAGGACATCTGGAACGTCGCCAGCACCGGACCGCCGCGCCCCTTGGACCCGATCACGTCGGCGACCGTCGCCTGTTGTGGCGGGGCGAGCAGCCCGGCGCCCAGCCCGGCGACCACCGTGGCGATCATGAACGTGAGCACCGAGTCGGTCCAGCCGACCCACACCGTGCCGCCGCCGGCCACCAGCAGGCCGACCATCACCACCGGTTTGCGCCCGATCGTGTCCGCCAGCCGCCCGGCGACCAGCAGCATCACCACGTTGCCTGCCGCGAACACCGCCAGCGCCGTGCCGGCGAACGCGTCGTCCTGGCGCAGCACCTCGGTCACGAACAGCGGCACCAGCGACACCCGCACGCCGAACACCGCCCACCCGTTGGCGAAGCCGGAGCCCAGCGCGGCCAGGTAGGCGCGGTGGCGCAGCGCGTCCCGCACGGTGACCGCCGCCGTCGTGTCGTCGCTGACCCGCGCCGCGAGCGTCGAGTTCCGCAGGAACCACCAGACGATGAACACCGCCACGAACAGCGAGCCGGCGTAGACCAGGAACGGGGTGCGCAGCGAGATCGTCAGCAGCCCGCCGCCCAGCAGCGGGCCGGTCACGTTGCCCAGCAGGAACCCGGTGCCCCACAGGCCCGACGCCCGGCCGCGCAGCGGCGCCGGGGTCAGCCGGATCAGCAGCGCGACGGCCGACACGGTGAACATCGTCGAGCCGATGCCGCCGACCGACCGGAACACCAGCAGCTGCCAGTACTCGGTGGCGAAGGCACAGGCCCCGGTGGTCACCGCGACGATCGAGATGCCGCTCAGGTAGACCTTCTGCTCGCCGAGCAGGGACACCAGCCGGCCGCTGGCCGGGGCGAACACCAGCCGGAACACCGCGAACGCGCTGACCACGATCGACGCGGCGGTCACGCTCACGTCGAAGCTGCGGGCGAAGGTCGGCAGTGCCGGGGCGACCAGTCCGAACCCGGCGGCGATCACGAAGTTCGCCGCGACCAGCACCCAGACCTCGCTGGGCAACCGGGCTGTCTCTGGTGCCGTCACCGTCTCTGCCGATGCGGCGCCCACGCGCGACCACCTGCCCCACCTCGTCGTCCAACCCGGTCTGCCTGGCCATAACCCCACCGGGTGGCCAGGCATTCCGGGTCAGACTCACATGGTGCGATCAGGGTTCGGTCGGGCCGTGCTGAGCTCGGCTGGTGGGCAGCTCAGCTGGTGGACAGGTCTCGCCTGCGGAAACCGGCCAGCCCGGCCACCATCAGTACGGCGGCGATCGCGGTCAGTACGACCAGCGGGGTGAGCGTCAGGTCACCGCCGGGCAGCCGCGGGGTGTGGCTGAACGGGGAGAGGTCCATCAGCCCCGCCGGCAGGTTCAGGATCTCGCCGAACTGGCCGAGCAGCAGGAACACCACCAGCGCCGCCCACCCGGCCAGCACCAGCCCCGGCGCCAGCCCGAACACCGCCACGGTGATCCCGACCAGCACCCACACCGCCGGCAGCTGCACCAGCGCGGCCACCAGCACCCGGCCGATCTGGCCGAAGTCGTCGACCGCCGCGCCGTGCGCGAACCCGGCGAACAGGCCGAGTACCGCCGCCAGCAGCGCGCTGCCGACCAGCGCGACCGTGAGGTGGCTGGCCGCCCAGCGCAGCCGGCCGACCCCGGTCGCCAGCAGCGGCTCGGCCCGCCCGCCGGTCTCCTCGGCCCGCAGCCGCAGCGTCGCCGAGATGCCGTAGGCGGCCACGATCACGCCGATGATCGCCATCTCCGCCGACAGGAACGCGTCGGTCAGGCCGCGTTGGCCGCCCAGCTTGGTGATCATGTCGCGGAACTGGTCGTTGTCGGCGATCTCCCCGATCTGCGAGGCGATACTGCCCACGATCAGCCCGCCCAGCGCCATGCCGACCAGCCAGCCGGTCAGCGAGCCCCGGTGCAGCCGCAGCGCCAGGGCCAGCGGCGAGGACAGCCTCCGCGCCGCCCGCTCCGGGCCGGGCCGCTGGGCCAGCAGCCCGGCGCCGTGGTCGCGCCGGGCGACCAGCGCGTAGGCCGCGACGGCCACCAGCACGGCGAAGACCAGCAGGTAGGTCAGCACCCACCAGCGGTCCCCGGCGAAGGGCCGCACCTGCTGGGCCCAGCCGATCGGCGAGAGCCACGACAGCCACGTCGAGGTGTCCACCCCGGACGCGTCACCGGCCGCGCGCAGCAGGTAGGCGGCGGCCAGCACCGCCGCGCCGATCCCGTTGGCCGTGCGGGCGCTCTCGGTGACCTGCGCGGCCAGCGCGCCGACGGCGGCGAACGCGATGCCAGCGCCGGCCCAGGCCAGGCCGAAGGCCAGCGCCCCGGCGGCCGGCAGCCCCGACCCGATCAGCGCCAGCGCCGTGAGCAGCGCCAGCGCCAGGCTGGTGGCCACCGACAGCAGCAGCGCGGCGCTCAGCGTCGCGTACCGGCCGACGACCGCCGAGCCGATCAGCTCCAGCCGTCCGCTCTCCTCCTCGGCGCGGGTGTGCCGCACCACCATGAAGATCGACACCAGTGCGACCAGCGCCGCGCCGAACGCGCCGAGCTTGATCAGCGACACCGCGCCAAGCGAGGTCGGGTCGAACACCCGGCCGTAGAGCGCCAGCGTCGCCGGGGCGTCGTTGATCGCCGTGGCGGCCCGCACCCGGGACTCGACCGTCGGGAACAGCTCGGCCGACGCCGAGGCCGACCCGGCGGCCATCACCACGAACAGCAGCACCCACAGGGTGGCGACGATCCGGTCGCGGCGCAGCGCCAGCCGCACCAAGGCGCCGGTGCCGGCGAAGCCGTCACGCTGGGCGGTCACGGCCGCCCTGGCCTGCGCGGGAACGGCGGTGGTGGTCATGACCGGACACCCGCCGCGTGCCGGCCGTTCCCGGCGAGGTCACCCTCGTAGTGGCGCAGGAACAGCTCCTCCAGCGTCGGCGGCTGGCTGGTCAGGCTGCGCACGCCGACCCTGGTCAGCTCGCGCAGCACCGCGTCGAGCTGCTGGGTGTCGACGTCGAACCGGGCCTGGTTGCCGTCGATCTTCAGGTCGTGCACGCCGGGGTGCTCGGCGAGCCCGGTCGGCGGCCCGGCCAGCTCGGCGGCGATGGACGTGCGGGTCAGGTGCCGCAGTTCGGCGAGCGTGCCGGTCTCCACGGTGCGGCCGAGACGGATGATGCTCACCCGCTCACACAGGGTCTCCACCTCGGCCAGGATGTGGCTGGAGAGCAGGACCGTGCGGCCGCGCTCGCGCTCCTCGGTGACGCACTCCTGGAACACCGACTCCATCAGCGGGTCCAGCCCGGAGGTCGGCTCGTCGAGCACCAGCAGTTCCACGTCCGAGGACAGCGCCGCGACCAGGGCGACCTTCTGCCGGTTGCCCTTGGAGTAGGTGCGGCCCTTCTTCGTCGGGTCGAGGTCGAAGCGCTCCAGCAGCTCGTCGCGGCGGGTCTGGTTCAGGCCGCCGCGCAGCCGGCCGAGCAGGTCGATGACCTCGCCGCCGGACAGGTTCGGCCACAGCGAGACGTCGCCGGGCACGTAGGCCAGCCGGCGGTGCAGGGAGGTGGCGTCGGCCCACGGGTCGCCGCCGAGCAGCCGGACCTCGCCGGCGTCGGCGCGCAGCAGGCCCAGCAGGACCCGGATGGTCGTCGACTTGCCGGAGCCGTTGGGGCCGAGGAAGCCGTGCACCTCCCCGGTTCGCACCGTCAGGTCGAGACCGTCGAGCGCACGTGTCTGGCCGAAGGTCTTGACCAGGCCGGACACGGAGATTGCCGTTGTCATGGGTCCGACGCTAGACCTGTTTTCACAAATTTGTGAAGTTAAGAAAGCGTATAAACTGACTGGGTTCACACCATCCAGGAAGGAGGATCACACCGTGGCCGACACCCAGAACGCCGAGAGCGAGAACGCGGAGGCCGCGGCCCGGTTCGCCGAGCGCTTCGCCCTGCTGCTCGTCGAGGCCGGGGTACCCAGGATGCCGGCGCGCGTGTTCGGCGCACTGCTGCTCGACGAGGACGGCCGGAGCACGGCCAGCGACCTCGCCACCCAACTGCGGGTCAGCCCCGCCGCCATCTCCGGCGCCGTGCGCTACCTCCAGCAGGTCGGCCTGATCCACCGCGCCCGCCAGCCCGGCGAACGCCGCGACCACTACGAGGTCACCGACGACCTCTGGTACGAGGCCTACGCCAACCGCGACAAACAACTCGAACAGTGGGCGATGCTCATGGGCGACGGCGTCGCGGTCGTCGGCGAGAACAGCCGCGCCGGCGCCCGCCTGGCCGAGAGCCGCCGGTTCTTCGAGTTCCTGCGCGGCGAGATCCACGGCATGATGGAACGGTGGCGCGGCTACCAGCGCGAGCACCGGTAGCTTGGCCAGGTGTCCGACACCCCGAACGCACTCGCCGACGAACTGCTCACCGTCACCCTCACCAGGGAACCCCTGTGGGCGACCATCCTCGGCATCCCCGGCCATGACACCGACCTCGCCGACCGCTCGGCAGCCGCCGACGACACGGTCCGCGCCCGCTGCCTCGACCTCGCCGCCAGGGCCGAGGCCATCGACCCGGCGCCCCTGACCGCCGACGAGGAGGTCACCAGGGCCGTCGTCGCCCACCAGGCGCGCTCCACCGTCGACGAACTCGACGGCCGGGGTGTCGAGTACGCCATCTCCGACCTGTTCGTCAGCCCCGTCGCCGAACTGCTGCACATCCTGCCGATGGTCGTCCTGGGCACCGGCGAGCAGGTCGAGTCCTACCTGGAACGCCTGCGCGCGGTCCCCGCCTACCTGGACACCGTCGCGCGACGCCACCGCGAGGGTGTGGCCGCCGGCCGCGTCCCGGTCGCCCGGCTGGTCCGCTCCGCCGTCGCCCACCTCGACCGCCACCTGGCCGACACCGACACCGACCCGCTGGCCCGCCAGCCGCTCACCGGCGACGCCGCCGACCGCCGCGCCGCCCTGCTCGCCGACGTCGTCCGCCCCGCCCTCGCCGGCTACCGCCACGTCCTGGACACCGAGATCGCCCCGCACGGCCGCGACGACCAGCACCCCGGCCTGTGCTGGCTGCCCGACGGCGACGCCATGTACGCCGGCCTCGCCCGCCACCACACCACCACCGACCGCGACCCCGACGAGCTGCACCGCACCGGCCTGGAACTGATCGAGGCGCTCACCGAGGAGTACGCCGAGACCGGCGCCCGGGTCTTCGGCACCCGCGACCGGGCCGAGATCTTCGCCCGGATGAGCGGCGACCCGGCCATGCGCTGGCGCGACGGCGACGAACTGCTCGACGCCGCCCGCGACGCCGTCGTCCGCGCCGAGGCGGCCCTGCCCGGCTACTTCGGCCGCCTGCCGGCCACCCGCTGCGCCATCGAACCGATCCCCGCCGCCGACGCCCCCGGCGCCCCGGCCGCCTACTACGTGATGCCCTCGCTGGACGGCAGCCGCGCCGGCACCTACTTCGCCAACACCGACCGCGCCACCGAACGCGACCGGTTCGCCGCCGAGGTCGTCGCCTTCCACGAGGCCGTCCCCGGCCACCACCTGCAGATCGCGCTCGCCCAGGAACTGACCCACCTGCCGCTGCTGCGCCGCGTGGCCACCCCCAACGCCTACGCCGAGGGCTGGGGCCTCTACACCGAACGGCTCGCCGACGAGATGGGCCTGTACTCCTCCGACGTCATGCGGCTGGGCATGCTGGCCATGGACTCGATGCGCGCCGGGCGGCTGGTCGTGGACACCGGCCTGCACGCCAAGGGCTGGTCCCGCGAACGCGCCGTGACGTTCCTGCGGGACAACACCCCGATGTCGGACCTGGAGATCGGCAACGAGACCGACCGGTACACCGTCTACGCCGGCCAGGCACTGTCCTACATGGTCGGCCGGCTGGAGCTGCAGTCGATGCGCGCCCAGGCGCAGGCCCGGCCGGACTTCGACCTGAAAGCCTTCCACGACACCGTGCTCGGCAGCGGCCCGCTGCCGCTGACCGTGCTGCGCACGGTCGTCAGCCGACCCTGACCGAACCCAGTACCTCCTGGGCGACCGTCGTCGGCAGGGACTTCGGTTCCGCCGGCCCGCCGGCGACGTCGCTCACCACCACCAGCATCGCCACCCCCGCCGGTTTGCCGTCCTCCTCCAGCAACACGCCCACGATCGCGATCTCGCCCTCGGTCGCGTCACACGCCGGCGTGGACACCCGCGGGGTGACCTTCGCGGCCAGCCGCGCCGCCCGGCGCCCGTCGATCTCGAACTCCTCCGGCTCGGGCACCGAGACCTTCGCGGTGTCGCCGAAGGCCTGCGCGGCGAACGCCTTGGCGAAGTCCGTGACCGTCTTGTCCAGGTCGAGATCCTTGCCGTCCTTGGCCTGCACGTCGCCGCTGGTGGCGTAGGTGCGGACGTAGGTGCCGCTCTCGCACTGGTAGGACCCGTAGTCGGCGGTGCCGGTGAAGTCGACGCCCAGACCGCTCGGCCGGGTCGAGGACACCACCTTCCAGTCCGGCGGCACGTCGTAGACCAGCCCGGAGTCGGCGCTGTTGTCGACGGTCTGCCACCCGTCCCGGTTGCCCGGTCGCGTCGTGGGTTGGGTCGTGGGCCGGGTCGTCGGTTCGGTCGAGGGCGTCGAGGTCGGCGCCGGGGGAGCCGACGAGGTCGGCTGGGCCACCGGCGTCCCCGACTCCCGGTTGAGCAACACGATCGTCACCACCGCGCCGACGATCACCGCGATCGCCAGCACACCGAAGATCATCGGCAGCCGTGAGGACCGCGGCGGCGGAGGAGGAGGCGGTGGGTACCCGGGCGGTTCGGGCGCCACGTGGTAAGGGTCCTGGCCGTAGGGCTCGGCGCCCCAGCCACCCTGGTTCCCGCTCTCGCCGTGCCAACCGGTCACCCCCGGGACGATAGTCCGACCCGACAGGGAGTTCACAGCGTATGCGCTAATGACCCCCGGTGACCGGAGCCGATCTCGTCGGCGGATACGCTGCGGCTCCACCAGATCTACTAGGAGAGCTCTATGGCCAGCAGGTTCAGGGCCGCCCGCGCCGGAGTCGCGGCGCTCGGTGCGGCAGTGACCTTGATGACGACCGCGGCCCTGCCGGCCGCCGCCGAGCCGGTCACCGGCTTCCCCGACGGTGCGGTCGACGGTTACCACGTCAACATGGGCAGCGGAAAGCTCAAGGAGATCCTGGCCAAGCTGATTGGTTTTAGGCTTTCCGACGGCAGCAAGCTCGACATGTACTGCGTCGAGATCCGCACCAACCTCGACCACAAGCGGGAAATGCAGGAGCAGCCGTGGGACTCCTACCCGGCCGCCGACTCGCCCTTCCACGCCAACCGTGACCGGATCAACTGGATCCTGCACAACAGCTACCCGGTCGTCGAGCGCCAGGCGCTGGCCAAGACCCTGACCGACAAGGGTGTCGACCTGCACGCCGGCCTCAACCGCGAGGAGGCCATCACCGGCACCCAGGCCGCGATCTGGCACCTGAGCGACGGTGTCGACCTCAACCGCAAGAACCCGCTGCCGGTCGTCGGCAAGGCGTTCGACGCGGACGTGCTGGCGCTCTACGACTACCTGATCGGCGAGGACAACGTCGGCATCGGTGACCAGCCGACCCCGGCGCTGGAGATCAGCCCCAAGGAGCTGACCGGCAAGGCCGGCGAGCGCATCGGCCCGTTCACGGTGACCACCACCGGCACCATCGACTCCCTGAAGTCCGAACTGCCCGAGGGCGTGCGGATCACCGACGCCGAAGGCCGTGACCTGGACGCCCGCACCCTGGAGAGCGGCAGCGAGCTGTACCTGGACGTCCCGGCGGACGCCCCCGACGGCGAGACCACGTTCGAGGTGACCGCCAAGGCCACCGTGGACACCGGTCGCCTGTTCGTCGGCCTCGGCTACGAGGAGAAGAAGACCCAGTCGCTGATCGTGGCCAAGGCGTCCAACAGCGAGATCACCGTCAAGGCCAGCGCCAACTGGACCGCCGCGCCGCCGGTCGAGACCTCCACGACCCCGCCGCCCACCACCGAGACCTCCACCAGCACCCCGCCGGAGACGACCACCAGCGAGTCCACCCCGGTCCCGCAGCCCAAGGCCAACGAGAGCGACCTGGCACAGACCGGTGCGTCCGTCTTCGCCCCGGTGATGATCGGCCTGGTGCTGGTCGGTGCCGGTGCGGGTGCGCTGCTGTTCCTGCGTCGACGCCGTCGCGCCTGAGCGGTTTCCCCGTAAGGTTGAGGATCACGCGGCCCGTCCGTGACCGTGGGAAGGGCAGGACGACACGTGACCTCGCGCAAGCCGCTCATGATGACCTGGCAGGGAGTGGCCGCGCCGTACCTGGAGTCCGTCCGCCTACTGGTCTCCGACGGCCGGCTGCGGGCGACCGGCAGGATCGTCGCGGCCACCAGCCAGGATCCGTTCCACGCGTCGTTCGAACTGACCGTCGCGCGGGGCGGGGAGGTCGGCAAGGGCCTGCTCCGCACGACCACCGCTGACGAGGAACGCCAGGTGTCGGTGGGCCGGACGCAGGACGGTGTGTGGTTGGTCGACCATGGCCACGGCACCGAACGCAACGAGTTCGACGGTGCGAAGGACGTGGACGTGACCGGGGCGGTCACGTTCACGTCCTTGCCCATTCGGCGGTTAGGGCTGCACCGGGAGGCCGGGGAGTACGAGCTTCCGGTGTTGCAGGTTTCCATGCCGGATCTGTCGGTCCGGTTGGTACGGCAGACCTACCGGACGGTGTCGGTGTCCTCGTCCGGCGCTGTGATCAACTATTCCGTTCCGGGTTTCAGCGCTGATCTCACCGTGGACCCGGACGGTCTGGTGATCGACTACCCGGGGATCGCCTCCCGCGTTCCGCGCTAGCTCCCGCGGCCGTTCCCGAGTCATCCGGAGTTGTCCACAGGCACCCCGGTCGTCACCGAGAACTGTCGGTCATCCTTGCTAGACTGGAAAACGGGGGGATCCCCGTGGGCTGACCTGCGAAAACATTGATTTCCGGTCGGCTCCCGGGTTCGCGGGGGGTCCTGTCCCGCCAACCCGGCGGGCGCGGGCTGATGGCCGAGGACCCAGCTACCCAGTCGCCCGTCGCAGTCGTCATCACCGCGCTCAGCCTTGGACAGGAAGCCGCTCGTGCGCCGGCCCCGGCTGGCTCCGGCCCGGGCGACCGGCGGGAACGTTCGCCCGCTCGTGCCCATCCGCCGTCGCGAACCGGTCGCCGCGCTGACCCGGTGCGGCGCGGTCGCGTTCAGTCGTCCGGCAGGCAGGCGACGGCCACATCGCCCTCGAGTCGGATCACTCGGCCGCCGCCGGCTCCCAGTGCCCGTAGTTCGTCCATCGCTTCCTCGCCCGTGACCCCGATCCGCAGCTCGTCGCAGCCGCGCACCCTGGCTTCCCGCAACGCCACCAGCGCGCCGCGGGCGTCGTGCCCGCCGCGCACGGTCGCCGCCAGACCTCCGGTGGAGGCCAGCGCGCCCCGGGCCGCCCCCAACCGTCCGAGCGCGTCGTCGACGGCGTCCAGCAGCGCGGTCCGGTTTCCCTCGCACATGGCCAGCACCAACTCCGGCCGGGTGCCGGCCACCCGGGTTCCGTCGGTGAACGAACCGGCTGCCAGCGACAACGCCAACGGACCCCCGTCCGCCCCGGTCGAGGCCAACACGGCGGCGAGGATGTGCGGCAGGTGCGAGATGCGGGCGACCGCCGCGTCGTGTTCCCCGGCGGAGGCCGGCACGACGTGCGCCCCGCAGTCCAACGCGAGGCTCGCCGCCGCGAGCCAGGCGTCAAGCGGGGTGTCGTCCTCGGAGGCCACCACCCAGGGCGCGCCGTCGAACAGTTCGGCGTCTCCGCCGGCCCAACCGGATTCCGACCGGCCGGACATCGGATGTCCGCCGGCGTACCGCACGCCGGGCGCGAACCGCGCGACGGCATCGACCACCGGCTCCTTCACGCTCACCACGTCCGTGAGCAGGCACGACGGCGCGACGGCCCCGACGACCCGCAGCACGTCGGGCACTGCCGGCAGCGGCACGGCCACCACGACGAGCGCGTCCTCGGCGACGGCTTTGGCGAGCGCGTCCTCGGTCGAGGCGACGGTGAACCCGTCGGCGACGGCGGCCGAGGCGTCGGTCTCGGACGTGGTGGCGCCCCAGGCCTGCCGCCCGGAGCGGGCGGCCGCCCGCAGGACCGAGCCGCCGATGAGACCGAGTCCGATCACGCATACCGCTCGCATGGGCTCCATCATGGTCCACGACTCTGGAGAGCCGCTGTTCAGCGCAGGGTGTCCAGGGCGAACGCCGCGTACATGGCGACTCCGTGCGCGAACGCGGACTCGTCGAAGTGCACGCGGTTGGAGTGGTTGGGCGGCGCGGAGTCGGGTTCGGAGCCGGGCGGGCAGGCGCCGAGGAACGCGAGCGTCGCCGGCACTTTCTGGGCGACGTAGGAGAAGTCCTCGGAGGCCATCAGCGGGTCGGGCATGACGGTGGCGTGCCGCTGGCCGAGGACGGACGCGGCGAGGTCGAGGACCCGGCCGGCGACGGCGTCGTCGTTGACGGTCGGCGGGTAGCCGGTGACGAGTTCGAAGTCGGTGGTGGCGCCGTGCGCCGCGCCGATGTGCCGGCACACGGCTGGGATCTGTTCGAGTACCTCGGCGCGTGCGGTTTCGGACAGGGTCCGCACGGTGCCTTCGAGTTCGGCGGTCTCGGGGATGACGTTGGACGTGGTGCCGGCGGTGATCCGTCCGACGGTCAGCACGGCCGGGTCGAACACGGAGAACCGCCGGGTGACCATGGTTTGCAGTGCTCCGACCATCGCCGCGGCGGCGGGGACGGGGTCGATGGCGTGGAAGGGCATGGCGCCGTGCCCGCCGCGTCCGGTGACGGTGACCGTCCAGGCGTCGGCGCTGGCCATGATGGGCCCGGGTTTGGCGGTGATCACCCCGGAGGTGGCGGTGGCGGTGATGTGCAGGGCCAGGGCGCGTTCGACCGGTCGCCCGCCGGCGTCCAGGACGCCTTCGTCGATCATGTGCCGGGCGCCGTGGTGGCCTTCCTCGCCGGGCTGGAACATGAAGATGACCCGCCCGGACAGGGCGTCGCGCCGCGAGCTGAGCAGCCGCGCGGCGGAGGCCAGCATGGCGGTGTGCGTGTCGTGGCCGCAGGCGTGCATGTGCCCTGGTTCCTCGGAGGCGAAGGCGAGGCCGCTGTCCTCGGTGAGCGGCAGCGCGTCCATGTCGCCGCGCAGCAGGACGCTGGGCCCGGGGTTGGCACCGTTGAGCACGGCGATCACCGAGTCGCAGGATTCGCCGGTGGTGACGTGCAGGTCGAGGCCGTCGAGGGCGTGCAGGACCGCCGCCTGCGAGCGGGGTAGCCGCAGGCCCACCTCCGGGTGCTTGTGCAGCTGGCGGCGCAGGGCGACCGTGCGCGGTTGCAGCGCGCGGGCGGCCTCGACCAACCCGGTGAACCGGGGGTCACGCGCCAGGGTGGGGATCTCGGCGGTAGTCATGTGTCGATGGTCTCACCGGCGGGGCGGGGGCGCGGGCCTCATTACCGCTGCCGGTGACCGTCTGGCAACCCTCTTCTTTCGGCCGGTGGACATCAGGAATACCGTGTGCACATGTCCGACAAGGATGCGGTGCCCGGTTTCGCGGTGGCGGTGGTACGCGAGGACGGCCGCTGGCGATGCACCGCCCTGCCCGAGTCGGCGCTGGCCGAGCTGGACCTGGCGATCACCGAGCTGCGCAAGGTCCGCAGCACGGGCGCGGTGTTCGGCCTGCTGGGGGTGGACGACCAGTTCTTCCTGATCCTGCGCCCCAGCCCGGCTGGCCTGTCGCTGCTGGTGTCCGACGCGGCGGCGGCCCTGGACTACGACATCGCCGCCGACGCCCTGGACCTGCTCCGCGTCGAACCCCCCACCGAGGACGACGACGAGGACGTGTGGCCGGAAGGCGCCCTGGACATCCTCGCCGACATCGGCCTGCCGGCGGCGGAACTCCAGGTCATCGTCGGCGAGGTCGACCTGTACCCCGACGAGCAGCTGCACATGATCGCCCAGCGCTGTGGGTTCGCCGACGAGTTCAGCAAGCTCCTGGACACCATCCCCCAGTGACCCCCGCGAACGAGATTCACGTCCGCCGAGCCCTGGACGTGGCCCGCGAGGCCCTGGCCACCGACGACATCCCCATCGGCGCGGTGGTCCTGTCCCCGCAGGGCCACGAGTTGGCCGCCGCCCCCAACGCCCGGGAAGCCCTCGGCGACCCGACGGCGCACGCCGAGATCCTCGCCCTCCGCCAAGCCGCCCGGACCCACGGAGACGGCTGGCGCCTCACCGACTGCACCCTGGTGGTGACGGTCGAGCCGTGCACGATGTGCGCCGGCGCCGCCGTCCTGGCCAGGGTCTCCCGCGTCGTCTTCGGCGCCTGGCAACCGAAAACCGGCGCCGCCGGCTCCCTCTGGGACGTCCTGCGCGACCGCCGCCTCCCCCACCGACCGGAGGTGGTGGGCGGCGTCCTGGCCGACGAGTGCACGGCGTTGCTGGAGCGCTTTTTCGCCAACCACCGCTGACGCCGCGCCGATCGGGTTTCCCCTGCCCCGCCTCTCCTGGCGTGGTGACGACCCGGACCGACCAGCGCGACATGTCATGGCGAGAAGCGGGCAGAGCGGCGGGCAAAGCCCTGCTGGACAGCGTGCGCGAATGGACGGCGGTCCTCGGCGGCCTGGGCGCCGGACTCCTGATCAACCGGGTCCGGCTGGCCGGCGGTGTGCCCCGCCACGTCCGCAGCCACCCCAGCGAGCAGGGCTCTGGCAGGGCGGGGTGGGCACGGTTCTCAGGATCGTGTGCGTGGTATTGGCCCTGGCCGCGTAGACCGCGGCGTTTTTGCGGCGTGCGCGACCGCGACCTCGGCGGCTGGGCGGCAGCGGTGATCGCCCTCGTGCTCGGCATCGCCACGTTCGTCGCGTTCGGCCTGGCCGCTGGAACCTGACGCCCAACGCGCACTGATCCGGACTCCTTGTACGGTGCGGCGATGGATCTGCACGACGCCGCCGACTACGGGAACGCGGAGGCGGTCGCCGCCCTCGCGGCCACCGCGCCCGACGTCGACGAGTTGGCTGAGGGCCGAACCCCGCTCTGGCGCGCGGTTTTCGCCGGCAAACCGGACAACGCGCGAGCCTTGGTGGCCGCCGGCGCCGACCCGCACCGGCCGATGATGTCCGGCTGGTCGCCCGCCCGGTTGGCCGCCGCCGGCCCCACACCTGACCTGTTCGGCCCGCCGGCCACGCTGTCCGACCACGAGTCCGCACTGCTCACCGAGTCCACACGACTCAGGTCCGTCCTGGGCGAGACGTACCTCCTCGGCCTCGGCCTGGCGTGCGTGGCCGGCATCGACGTCGCCGAAACCACCCGCCGTCTCCACGCCACCCCCTGCACCCGCGACGACAACGACCTCGCCGTCGTGGGCGCCTCCGACGTGCCGGGCGGCACGGTCCTCACCCAGCCCATGGGCTACCGCCCCCAACAACAGGACGTGCACGAACGGCTTTCGCCGGGCACCTTCTGCTACGCCCTCTACGAGAACCCCAAAAGCGGCACCCAGGGCTCCCTGTCCCGCAACGGCGTACTGGTCGCCGCGGACCTGTTCCCCGCCGGCGAGGCGATGGAGAACGAGCCGTCCGACCAGGTCCTGCTCGCCTACACCTGCCGCCACGACGCGATCGCCTACGCCTGCGCCCTCACCGGCCTGCGCCTCCCCGACGCCCGCCCCATCACCGGCCCACCAGACGTCTGGCTACGCCTGCCGAACTAGCTGACGGGACGACGTCCTCATCTCGCCCGGACCGCGTCGGCGCGGTCCGGAAACCTAGCCGGTCCCTTCCCAGTAGATCGATTCGGCCGTATCCCAGGTCATGGACACGGAAACGATGATCTCGGCCGGCTCCGCCGCCGGAAGCCCCAACGCGACTCGCCAACTCCCGGTCTTTCCCGGCAGAATGTCCGGCGGATCGGTGGGGCCGCCGCTGGTGCCGTAGTCGACGACTTCTTCACCGGTCTGTCCGTCCGCGGTCACACCGACAGTCCATTCGTAGGCGGAGAACACCTCGGACGTGGTGTTGGAAGCGGTGACCGTGACAATGATCGCCCGTTGGCTGTCGGGGCTCATCGCCGCGGTATCGCTTGGCAGGTAGGGCTCAGGCGCGGACACGGTGACGGTTCCGCGTTGGTTCTGGTACGCCTCGCCGAAGGCGAGGGAGAGGTCGGTCTCTGGCTGACCGGTCGCGTCATTGGACAAGTCCGCTGGCGATTCCTCCAAATCTACCGGCGATTCTTCCAGTTCAGTGCTCGGGGCACTACAGGCCGTGCCCAGGAGGGTCATCGCGGCAACTCCGGCCGCGAGCGTGTGAACTATGTGATTCATTTCCGAACTTCCAACCCGTGAGGCCATCGACAACCGTTGGCCAGCCATCAGCATCCCCTGGAGAACCTGTTACCAGGGGCTGCGAGGACGTCACCGGACTGTGCGGGAACGTCCTTTATGGAGCCACGTTCTCATGATGCGCCTGGTCGTCCTGCGCCGCTCGGCCAGGAAACTCGTCAGCCGAACGTGGGTCAGACACTCACTGCAGTTCACGCAGCAGAGCCAGGGCTTCGGCGCGGCACGGCTCGCTCCACCTGGCGAGCGTCCGGGCTGCCTTGGCCCGAATGTGCCATGGAACGGTTGAATCATGCGCGACGTCCCTTGCTACGACCGCCGCTCGGTCCCGGTAATCAGCCCGGGTTTGGAACATGGCCATCGCGGCCCGCAGTCTGACTCCCGCTGGTTGTGAGCGATTCTCGGCCAACTCGCCGAGTGCCCGCGCGGCCTCGGTCGGCTCGAGTGCCCCCCAGGTCTTCAGCGCTTGGACCAGAGCGAGAGGTGTCGCCACCTCCCGGAGCGCACGCAGGATGTCGAGGAGCTCTGGCCGCAGGTCAGGTCGGACGTTGGCGAGCACGTCCGCCGCATTGTTGCGGACGATCAGCGGCAACGTCTCGTCAGTAGCGATCGCCCGCAGTGCGGCCACAGCACGCTCACGGCCACGTTCACCGAACCGGGCAAGATCGCGAGCGGCTCGCCAGCGCATTGGGGGCAGACCACACGGATCGGTGGCCAGTGCCTCCAACACGGGGACGCCGGCCTCCCGGTCCGCCCGGGAATGATCACGGAGGAGAGTGGCGGCCGACCAGCGGGTTGCTGGCCGCACACTCTCGTCGTCGCGGAGCTGTCGGATCCGCCGAAGGCCATCTCGCCCACGCAGCGCGTAGTGGATGGTCAACTCGGTTTCGTCTGCCGACCGAGGGTCGGCCGCACGCTCGCGTAGCTGCTCGACCACGTCGGGTGCCGGGTCTGAACTGAGTGTCCAGATCTCCCAGGCGGCTTCCATGCGCTCGCGCTGGGAGCGCCCGTTGTCCAGGCGGTCACGTTCCAGGCCGTTCAACACCTGACGACGCCAGGTCCGCCCCAGGGCGGCCAGTGCGGTTCTGGCTTTCGGCGCGGCGCACTGGCCTCTGTTTTGTTCGTCGAGCAGCGCGGCAACGACCGGAGCGTTCGTCGGCGACAGGGTCGCGAGCGCGGCCGACGCCGCTACCTTCTCGACGGGCAAGGTGTCGGGGGCGTCGATGATGTCCTTGAGTACCGCTGCCGCCTCGCCAGCGAGCGCACCGTCCTGCCACTGGTTCAGTGCCCCGACCCGTTCCTGTGGGGTGGCGGTACGGTCGGCGAGCATTGACCGCTCAGCATCGAGTCGGGTGCGCCCGGTCAGGTGCGGGATCAGTTCGCTCCGGGCACGGGTGCTCATGGTGGGGTCGCGGATCGCGGCGAGTGCCATACGGCTCAGCTCGTCGCGGCGATGCGGGGTGGCGAGAGCGAACCATCCGATGGCGTGCTGGTGATCATCTGCGGTGAACTCCTGGCTTGTCGCGAACCGGCGTAGCGCCGCGACAGCTTCGTCTCCGGCGGACGGGTCAAGCTGGACAAGTTGGTAGGCGGCCTCGCTGCGGTCACGCGCTGGTTGGCATTCGTTGCGCAGAACGTCGCGGTGAAAGGCAACCGCCTTCCACCGTTCACCGGGGTCGAATTCCGCGAGTCGCATCACCGCATCAGTCCGCCAGTAGAATTCGAGGCATTCGTCGCTTGCTTGTACGCGCAGCTCGTCGAGTGCCTCGTCGCGTAGGTCGGGGCGCAGCACGGCCAAGATCGCTGCGGCCCCTTCGCGCACCCTCCGTTCGGCGTCATCGTCTCCCAGCAGTCGTCGCAGCTCCGGGACGACGTCGGCGCCGAGAAGGGCAGCAGCCCGTACCTGCGACTCCCATCGCCAGGGGGCCTTGTCCTCGTTTCGCAGCACCGCGTGGAGCACCTCGGGCAGTTCGTCTGGCACGGCGCGAGCCAGGACGAGCGCTGCCTCCCCTCGGTCCACGGCGCTCGCCGTCCCGTCCGCGACGATCTCGCGCAGAGCGGTGACGACTTCGGGATCTGCCCGGTGGTCCAGCCGGTCCATCGTCGTGCTGATGTGGCAGACGGTGATGTCGGTGGTGTCCGGGGCGCGTACCAGCTCGCGGAGCGTCTCGGCGAGCAGGGTGCGCGGCGCTTTGCCTAAGCGTCCGAAGGTCCACGCCCAGCCGGCCACCTTCGCCGCCGGAAACGCACGGGAACTCAGCAGGCGGATCAAGCCGTCTATGGCGACGGGGTGGTGCCGACGGCCGAGGAGCACAAGGGTGCGGACGGCGCCAAACCTGGTCTCGCCGCTTCGCGTGACGTCATCGAGCACAGCGGTGAGTATCCGCCCGGCGGACTCGTCGTCGAGGTCGCCTACTGACAGGTTCCAGCTGGTCCGGTGGGACTCCCAGGGCGCCACTCCCTCGGGGCCGGACAGGGACAGTACCGCGGCCACCGCACGTTCGCGGTAGCTGGTTCCGAGGGCGCGAAGAGTTCGCCAGGCCTTGAGGCGATCAGTCGGATCCGGTTGGTGGTGGGCGATCTGCAGTATGTGCTCGGCCACCTCGCTGTGGAACTCCGGACCCAGCCGGACCAGTTCGTTCGCCGCCTGACGCCGGACCTCCGGGCTTGCGCCGCGGTCGATGAGCGTCGCGCGGAGCGATGCGACGGCCCGTGTCCGGTGCGGCTCGTCCGCATTGGCGAGTTGCCCAAGCGCTGCCATGCGGTCGTAGTGGTCGGCCAGGGCCCAGTCGACCACCCGTTCGAACCCGGACACAGCGTCGTCCCGGTAGTCAGGTCCCAGGTCAGCCAGCGTCCGTGCGGCCCACAGGTGGTCGTTCGGTCTGGCCGCGCTGTCAGCGAAGACTGCCAGGAGCAGCGTCGCCGCTTCGTCACGTAGTCCGACACTGCCGAGGGCTTGGGCGATCCGCCATCGGTCGCCTGCGGCGAGGTCGATTTCGGTAGCCATCGACCGCAGGAGTTCGCCTGCCGTCACTCGATGGCGCGGGCCCAGCGTGGCGAGGGTCTCCGCGAGCCGGTGTCGGTCAAGGATGTGTCCGCGCCGGTCGGTGATCAACCGGGTCAGTGTGGAGACCGCGTGGGACAGGTGGTGCGGGCCAAGGGAGGCCAGGCCAGCCGCGACACGTCCCAGGTTCGCGTCAAAGTCCATACGGTTGTCAAGAATCGCCCGGAAGACTTCGGCGCAGCGGTCATGGAACTCCACGCCCATCTCAAGAAGGCCAGTCGCCAGCTCGACCCGGTCGTAGTCCGGCGTCCACGGGTCGTCGAGCTTGAGGTTCAGCGCCTCAGCGGCGTGCTGCCGCGCGCCAGCATCAAAAGTCGCGAGCACCACGGCGGCGCTGCGCTGGTCCCAGGCGCTGGCCGCGGGATCGGCGAGCACAGCGCGCAGACCGAGATCGGATGCCTTCCTCTCCCGGGCGCCGCACTCAGCCAACGCCTCCGCAGCCGCCAGCCGCTGTGCCACCGGTACCGACCGCTCTCCCATGGCGACCGCCCGTAGCAGGTCAGTCGCCTGCGCCGCGCCCGCGCCCCGCAGCCGTGTGGAGAGAGCCGATGCCGCCTCCACCCGGGAACCCCAGGGCACGTTCTCGTCGTCCATCAGCGTCGTCAGCCAGTCGACGATGCCGGGGTGATGGGCGGCCCGACTGGCCTGCCCCAGAATTTCGTGCCCGGGGTAATGCGTGGTCATCGCCCAGCCGCGAACGGTCTCCAAGAACGCATCGACGACCTCCGCGCTGGCTGGCACGTGCCACGCCAACAGGCGGGCCGCAAGCAGGTGCTGCTCGGAGCCGCCGGCATGCAGCCAGCGGACGAGCCGGTCGGCCTCTGTCGGGTGCAGTCGGTTGTGGTGGAGCAGCACCGCTCGGGCGTGCCTACCTCTCTCGTCGCTACGCGCGGTGTGCAGGAGACGGGAGAACTCAGCGCTTCCCGGCTCGAAGCACTCCGGCAGCAGACGGGCTTCCGCGGTCGCGGCAAGGTGTTCGGCGAAACTGTGGTGCAGGAATCCCAGGTCGTCGCCGCGGCGTGCGAGCGGGCCGATCTGGGTCAGAAAGGTAACCAACTCGTCGCGCCAGTCCCCGGCGAGCGCCGGGATGTGCCGCTGCGCCCACTCCCGCGCAGCGGCCACCAGCGAGGTGTCCAGATTGAGGCGGACTCCGCCCAGATGCTCGAGCAGTTGGTCGCGGACCGGGTCGAACTGGGACGAAGCAACCGCGTGCGCGGAGCGTAGGTACTTCAGGTAGGACTCGTACAGTTCGAACTGGTTGTCCGGCAGTGGACGGTCGCGGTGCTGCTCGTGAATGACCGCCGCGATCGTGGCCAGCAGCGGCACACGCACCAGCTCGTCGAGGTGGGCATCGCGGATCTGGCGGATGAATCGGTACCCATGGCTCGCGTCACCGAACCAGTTCTCAGCGAAACGCTGGAGTGCCTCCTCATCGAAAGGCTGAAGCTCGTACCGTGCTGTCCCAGCGCGTTGGAGCGGGGCCAGAGCCGCGCCCTCGATCGGCCGGGTGGTCAGCACGACGCGGCAGGGTGCGCTGTCGTCCGCGGACCATGCGGCCAACACGGTCACCAGTCGGTCCCGATCGGCGGTGTCCGCTACCTCGTCCAGGCCATCGACCAGCAGCAGCCAGCGGCAGCCGGCGACTCGTTCCCCGAGCACACGTTCATCGAGTGGGGAGCCGAGCAACGCGCCGTACTCGGCCCGGGCACCAGCCGCGACCGCCTCCGGGAACGGTACGTCCAGCCGGGACGCGAGTTCGCGTGCGGTCAGTCGGAGCGGCACGACAGGTTCGGCGACAGGTTCGGCAGCATTCGACGGAGCGAGCCACCGCTGCGCTACATCCGCGGCGAGTCGCAGTGACAGCGTCGACTTGCCCTGGCCTGGGCCTCCCGTGACCAGGACGTTGTCGTCACAATCCAACGCCTCCCGCACCGTCCGCGCGGGCGGTCGGACCGCCGCATGGAGCGCGGGTCCGCTCGGCGGATCAATCAGCTGACCCTGGTGATCCACGATCGGCGCGGGCCGCAGTTGCTCGGTCGCCAGTTCCTCCGCCCCGGTACCGAGATGCTGGCGGACGAACACCGTGGCCAGCGAAGGCCGCCGCGCGCCTGGAAGTCGATAAGGCATCTCCTGCGCTGCCTGTACCTGCGCGCGTAGCAGTTGGCGCACGGTGGCTGGCAGGGTCGGCAGCTCCGCCCACCCTGACGGCGGGCCGACTGACTCGATGTCCTTGTCGGCGTCACTGGTCAAGTGGATGTGGACGCCGCCGTGGATGTAGCCGGCTTGTACCGCAGCACCGTGAATGGTGCCGCTGATGTCGTTCCCGATGCGGTCGCGGTCCTGCTCCACGCGTGCATGGTCTCACGGCCGGGAGCGCAAAATCTGACGGACATCGGTTGAGTCTTGTTTCGTCGCCCAACAAAGGTCGCTCGACTTGCTGTATTTCTGATCGGGCCGCTCCAGGAGTCTGGTCGCTACTGGCGAGTCGGCCAAGTATCAGAGAGAACGCCGGCTCTCGGCAGGTGATCACACGAGTTCTGGTCTTGGTTGACTGGACCAGACATGAGCCGTCGGGGAAATCCGCTAGGACTTCTCCCGACGGCGCACGCCACCGAGGAAAGCGCCGAGGTCGGCGAGGAGGTCGCGCAGGTCGCGCCGGGCGAGGGTGACGGCGGTCCCGGTGTAGTCGTGGGTGATGGTGACGGTGTCGCCGTCGAGCACCAGCTCGCAGGAGTCGCCGGCGAACTCCCACTGCCGGTCGTGCCGGACGTGGTGCTCGACGATGTCGAGTACCGCCCGGTCGGCGCCGATCTCGGATTCCAGGAAATCGTCGAGCGGCTCCAGTTCGGGCGGCACCCGGATGCGCAGTTCGCCGTCGTGGATGGCGAACCGAACCTGGGCCGTCAAGCTACTCACTGTTTTCGCATCCCGCGTGGATAGGCGGTGACGATGTCACAGAGCCGAGGCACGGCTGGGCCGTGCTTGAGGTGCCCTTCGATCAGCACACCCTGATAGGTTCCCGTGAACCGTCTTCTGGCGGAGTCGTAGTTCCCGGACCGAAGGGCATCGAAGAACGCCTGCCGCACGCCGTGGAGGACTTCCGCGCGTGACCAGGAGTCCGGAAAGAACATGCTTGTCTTGGTCATTCTGGAAGGAATGTGCGGCCCGCGAACCTGGGCTTTGTAGACGCCGAGCGAATCCGGGCCGGAAACGACTCTCACGACGCGCAGGGCGCCGTTGTCGACGCCGCCTTCACGGTGGTGGTATCCGGTGCACCTGTTCTTGCTGGGCCGGTAGTGCCCGTCGAAGATGTGCTGGGCGAGCCGCGGTGACAGCCGATCCAGGCCGTCCCAACGCAGCCGCTTGCGCAGTCGCCGAATGGCGGTCTCCCAGTCCGTCAGGTCGTCGCGAAGCGCCGAGGGATCGAACCAGGGTTTCGCCGGCGGGATCACGGTGCGCGGCACCGGTCCGCCCCCCGCCGAGGCGGCCGGCTCCACCGCGACGGCCGGCGCCTGCTCGGGAGCGGGCGGGGGCATGAGTTCGGCCGCGGCGGTGATGGCGGTCGCGGAGTCGTTCCCGACGCTTTCCACCAGAGCGAGGGCGCGACGGTAGGTGCAGGCGGCCAGTTCCCGCTCGTCACCCCGAGAGGTTTCCGGCTCGTCGTGACCCGTGATCACCCCGGTGAGCCGTGCCTGCTGGGTCACGGTGAGCGCAGGGCGCACGGTGGGCGGCTCCGCCCCGCTCCGCGACGCGATCAGCGCGCCGGCCTGCCGCTGCGCCCAGGCAAGGGCGCAGGCATAGGTGTCCAGCGCGACAGCGACCTGCCCGTAGGAATCGGCCATGGCCAGCATCCGCCTGGGTTGCCGCTCGATTCGGGCACGAAACGCGTCCGCCGCCCGCCCACGCCAGCCGCCGTCGTCGACCGACCGGAGACGGACGCTCGCGTCCTCGCAGCGTCGGGCCATCCGGTTGTAGGAATCGGCGAGCTGCCAGATCGCCGCCGGATCACCGGGCACAAGGTCCTTGACGGTCCTCATGACCCGATCTCCCGGATCCGCCGGACACCGGCGTCGTCGGCCTCACCGTAGGCGTCGATCGTCTCGGCGAGCCGGCGGCGGATCGACTCCGTCTCACCGGTCGCCTGGCCCTGCCCCCGCTTCTCGCGCTCGGCGAACTCCTCGACCGCGCCAGCCAGCCCGTCGTGCCCGAAGACCGCGGCGACGGGAACGTCACGGTGCGGCAGTTGGCCCAACTCGTTGGCCAGCCGACCGACACGGTCCCGCGCAGCGCGAAGCGCCTCGAGATCGACCTGAAACCCCTCAGTCGCCACCCAGCCTCCAGCCCCCAGGTCACTCAGCGTGGGCATTCTATGACAGAGAAGCAGACGACTGTCCCGAAAACGTCCGCCAGCAACGACTCGCTCCCGGAACCGGCCGACATGCGGCAACGGCATCCACGACAACGACGAACGCCGACCCGTGCCTACAGCACGGATCGGCGTTCGATCTGCTCGGAGCGGTAGCGGTGGGATTTGAACCCACGGAGGGCGTGAACCCTCACGCGCTTTCGAGGTCTGCGACCAGTGGTTCAGCGGGGGTCGTCGCAAGGCGTTTGCCCTGGTCAGGATTGCTACGGATGACCACCTGTACGGCCCTGGCCGGGAGCGAATGAGACTAGAACTGAGACTAACTGGGCAGGCTGACGAGACGGATGAGTGCTGCTGTTCGACGCCAACTCCGAGGTATGTCTGCGGGCGATGAGGAACTAGTAGCGTGTCGCTGCTTTGTTGTGGTGTTTGTGGCTGGGAGGCTGTTGTCATGATGAAGCGGCCGGTCACGTTGTCGGTGCGGGATCGGGAGGAGTTGATTCGGTGGACGAGGACGGGGGTGCGTTCGGCGTCGTCGATCAGGCGGGCGCGGGTGTTGCTCGCGTTGGATACCTCGGTGGGTGAGCTGGATCCGAAGGAGGTGATCGCGGCTCGTCTCGGGGTTCCAGCTACTGGGCCAGGTCCGCGACCCGCTGCCCGCCCGGCCAGACCGAAACGCGTGCGAGGACAGCGAATACGTCCGGTGCGGCACCTGCTCGATCTTCGTGTTCACCGAGCCTCTGGCGGGGTGGCGTCGTGTCCACGCCCTGCCCCAACGAACCAAGATCGACTGGGCTGGGCAGGTCAAACACCTCCTGACCATGGACTATCCCGACGCCGACACCGTGGTACTGGTCATGGACAACCTCAACACCCACAGCACCGCCTCGCTCTACGAAGCCTTCTCACCCAACGAAGCCTTCACCCTGGCCCAACGACTCGAAATCCACCACACACCCAAACACGGATCCTGGCTCAACATCGCTGAAATCGAACTGTCCGCACTGTCACGACAATGCCTCGACCGCCGCATCAACGACCTCGACACCCTCAACACCGAACTCGCCGCCTGGCAACACGCCATCAACACCGAACAACGCCAGATCCACTGGCAGTTCACCACCGACGACGCACGCATCAAACTCCACCACCTATACCCCACAAATTAGCCGCGACACTCTACTAGGGTGTCACCCGACTCCGGTGGCGTAGGCGTGGTGCAGAGGTCGGAGAACAGGCCGCGTGCGGGCCGCTTGGACGCGATCCGGGATCTGTGCGGAATAACTGCAGGGTTTTCTGGTGCCATATGCTGGGGGGATGGCGTGGTGGCAAGCTGCCTTGTGGGCCCTTGCGGGTGGCTTTGTGATAGAAGGGCTCGAGTTCAGCGCGTTGTGGCAGCGACATCGCAGATGGCCATGGCAGGTCGACGCCGAGTCAACCGCGGGAGAGGGTAAGGCTGCCGGGCCGTGGGGCTATTTCCTCGCTGAGTTGGCTCGGCTCGCCGCTGGTGGTGTCCTCGGTGCCGCGCTCGCTGGTCAGGTCACCGGTCCGCTTCCCGCTCTGGCCATCGGTGCCGCCGCCCCGGTCATTGCGGGCCGGCTCGTGGCCTATGTCCCGTTGCCCGAGGTGGCACCCGACCTGGCCCCCCAACATCGGCCTACCGCCGACCCTGTGCCCCTCAATGGCAGCGCCAGCCAGGCCATGCCCCAATCGATACAGCAACCCGAGCCTGCGGTAAGCCCAAGCCCTGTGCCTGATCACAGGGAGGCGCCGTGACCCGTTTCTCCTTGTTCACCCAGGTCATAGCCGTTTTCTCGCGTCGGACAACAGCGTTCCAACCCCTGCCCGGCGAACCCCGGACCTTCGCTGCCAGTCTCCGCCGCGTCCATCAACCACGCCGCGAGTCCTCCTCTGGTCCAGCCGAAGAGGACCACCGCATAACCGGTGGTGGCGTAGCGCCCGATCCTGTCGTAGTTGGCGATCTCAACGGCGCGCCGGCACAGCCGATCGGCTACGACAGCGGGGAGCAGTCGATCAGCATGAAGGCCCGGCGCCCAACCGCCCACCACCCCACGTTGCCCAACCGGTTCACCACCTTCGCCGACTTGCTCGACTGGCTCGCCGTCACACCCAGCTTTCGACTGACCCATCGCCACCAACTACGACAACTAGCCGCCGACATCGAAATACTTCACCTCACCTCCAATCACCACCACCTCGACCTCGCCCGCGCCCGCGCCCGCGCCCGCGCCCGCGCCCGCGACCTCGTCCGCGCCCGCGACCTCGTCCGCGTCCGAGCCCGCGCCCTCGACCTCGCCCGCGACCTCGACCTCGTCCTCGCCCGCGCCCGCGCCCGCGACCTCGACCTCGCCCGCGACCTCGCCCGCGACCTCGCCCGCGACCTCGCCAGCGCCCTCGACCTCGCCCTCGACCTCGCCCGCGCCCGCGACCTCGCCCGCGCCTTCGACCTCGCCCTCGTCCTCGCCCGCGTCCTCGCCCGCGACCTCGACCGCGCCCTCGACCGCGACCTCAGCGAGCGCATTCGCGAGATCTGTGAATTGGTGTCCGGGGCGGTGGTGAAATTTGGCGTAGGTACCCTGCTTAGCATGATCAATGCTGGGGCTGTGGTGGACGCATCGTGGCTTACGCCATCGGCCATCAGTACCAAGGAACACGCCCGGCTTCGGACTATGGTCGATCGATTCGACGGTGCTGACCTACGAGATATCAACGCGAGAAGCCTCGATTTGATCGGCGTGGAATGGTCAAGGCTCACCAAGTGGTCACCCGACGACGTGACTTGGATCACGGCTGCCTCAGAGCCACTTAGCAACGGGAACTATGTCATCCGATCAGCGGATACCAATGGGGATATGATCACCGCACCTAACCCCGAACCCATCACGACGTAAACCGCCTTAACGCCCCTGCGGGCTGGCGTGGGTGTCGAGGATCGCGCTGTCAGCTCGGAACTCCTGACCGCGCCTCAAGTCGTGGTCAGTGTTATGAGGGAACTGGTTGTTTGATCCATAGCGCACGGAACTGGGTGGGTGAGCCCACCGAGTTATCCGCAGGATCGGATGGTGTAGTACTCAACCCCTCCAGTCTTAGGTCAGCACCCATCCTTATCCTTAACTACACGACCTGGCACTAGTTAGACGCGGTTGAACTGGGCAACAAGCGGAAGCTGTTGAGGGTGGCGTCGAGTTCTCGGACGGCGGTGGTGTTTTGCCAGGGGTTCATAGCCGTTCGGCTGCGTGTGATGGTTTGAGTGAGGCGGGCGGAGCGGTTGCGGGCGGCGAGTGCGATGCTATCGCTGAGGGCGGCGGCGGCCTGGTCGAGGTTGCCGGCGGCGAGGTGGGCGTTGCTGAGGTAGATGGTGGTGAAGGCTTGGTTGCGGACGAATGAGCCGTCCAAATGGGCGAGGGATTCGCGGGCGGCTTGTTCGGCTTGGGTGAGGTTGCCGAGTTGGAGGAGGCAGAGGCTGCGGGTCGCTTCGAACTGGGAGCGGCCGTAGAAGTAGGCGTACGAGGTCGCGGGGGTTTGCGGGGTGGCGTCGGTGAGGCCGGTGGCCGCGGTGTCGAGTGCGGTGAGGCAGGCGTGGGTGTTGCCGATTCCGGCATAGGCGCGAGCCGCTACGTCGGCGGTGTAGGCGCGGAGGAGTGCGTCTTCGGTGGCGTTGGCCCAGTTTTGGGCGGCTATGGCGTGGTCGATGCCGGTTCGGGGGTGGCCTTGCCAAGTGGCGAGGTGGCTCATGTTGCAGAGGACGAAGACGCTGAGGTCGGTGTCTTCGGCTTCGTGGGCGGCGTCGCGTGACTCTTCGTAGAAGCGGGTTGAGGCGTCGTAGTCGGTGAGGTCGAAGGTGAGCCAGCCGGCGAAGCGGGACATGTTGCTGTGCAGGCGCAGCAGGCGTGGGCGGAGAGTGTTGGGGCAGTCAGTGAGGAGGTTGGCGACCAGGGTGCGTTGGGCCATGACGGTGCCGAGGACGGCTTGGGGGCCGAACGCGTCGTCCTGGTGCATGGCGGTGTGGAGCATGGATTCGACGTGCTGAATGGTGAGGTCGTCGACCCGGGATGGGGTGTTCGCGGCGAGGGCTACGCGGGCCTGGTCGTCGGGGTTCAGGCTGGTGAGCATCGTGGCTTCGGCTGAGGCGACGCCGAGGAGGCGGAGGAGGTCGCGGCGGTTCACGTCGGGCACTCCGCCCAGGAAGTTAAGGGCTGAGGCGAGGGCATGGTGGTGGGACACCTCCCTGTTCTCGAACAGCTCAATCAGCTTCTCACGGGTGACACCCAGGAGCCTGGCCAACTTGGGCCACAGGTACGGCACCGGGGAGTACTGGCCGGCTTCCCAGCGAATCACGGTCGACCGGTCGACGTACAGGGCTGCGGCGAGGCTCTCTTGGGTGTAGCCCGCCGCCTTGCGGGCCGTCGCTAGGGCGGTTCGGTGTCGCGTCGGTGCCATGCGGTCCCCCTGTTGATCGAGCAAACGTCTCGAACGACTTATACGTCTTGTTCAGTATAGAACGTCTCTCACCAGCGGAAACGCAGTGGTATGTGTGGTTACGTCTCGGGTGTGCCACCGAAGTACGTGCCGACTGGTGAGGCCGCCCGGGAGATCGGGGTTGGTCGCGCGACGCTTGCGCGTTGGTGGTCGGACGGGCTGGTGAAGCCGGCTCTGGTCACGGCTGGTGGGCACGCTCGGTGGGACGTTGACGATCTGAAACGGCAGCTCGCTGAGCGCCCTCGTGCCAGCGGGGGCTGACCGTGTTGGGGAATCCGCGGCTTGAGGCGTTGATGCTCGAAGCCGGCTTCCTGCGTGAGGACGGTTCTGTCGGGCTCAAGGTGTTCGCACGGGCGGTCGGGCGGCACGCTGGGCGCGAGCTGACTCATACCTACGTGCGGCGTTGGCTCAACGGCATGGTCCCCCGCGAGGAGAAGATGCGGCGGGCGATCACGCTTGCACTCGGCGAGCGGCTCGGCCGACCGGTTCGGGCCGACGAAGTTGGTCTGGGCAAGGGCACGGACGTGTCCGCTGACCTGGGGCTGGTGTATCCCGACCGGGCGGATGACGGCATCACCGTTGTCACCGAGCTGTGGCGGGCCGACCTTGCCGGCACGGCCGCGTTGCTCCAGGCCCCGGCCGACGTCGGAGCGTGGAACGACGCGTCGCTGTCCTGGCTCGTGACGACTCGCCGGGAAGCGGCCAGCGGGGCGGGTCGCCGCAAGGTCGGCCTAGCCGACATCGCGGGAGTTCGCGGCACGGTCGAGATGTTCGACCACCTCGACGGGCAGCACGGCGGCGGGCACGCGCGCCGCGCGCTGATCGAGTTCCTGCGGACCGACCTCGCGGGGCTGTTGAACGGGAGCTACGACGACGAAGTTCGGCGGGAGCTGTTCAGGGCCGCCGCTCAGGCGACGTTGCTCGGCGCGTGGATGTCCTATGACGCCGGCCTGCACGGCCTGGCCCAGCGCTACTTCATCCAGGCCTTGCGGCTCGCCGAGTCCGCCGAGGACCGGTTGCTCGGCGCCAGCATCCTCGACGCCATGAGCCACCAGGCGACGTTTCTCGGCCGGTTCAAGGAAGCGGCCAACATGGCAAGAGCCGCGCGCATGGGCACCGCCACCGCCGGGTCGGCCAGCGCCACCGCGCACTTCGCCGCGATGGAGGCCCGTGCGTTGGCGCGGTTGGGTGACAAGGCCGGCTGCGGTGAGGCGATGGCCACGGCCGTGCGGGAGTTCGAGCGGCGCGACGTCGCCAACGACCCCGCCGACTGGTTCGCCTACTTCAACGACGCCGAGCTGGCTGCCGAACTCGGCCACTGCAACCGCGACCTCGGCCGCGCCCTCGACGCCAGCACCTACGCCACCCAGTCCCTCGGACCCACACCCAGCGGCTACGTGCGCTCCGACTTCTTCGCCACGATGGTTCTCGCCGACGCCTATCTCGACCAGGGCGAGGTCGAGCAGGCCTGTGGCGTGGCGCTCGAAGCCCTGGCGATCGGTGAGCAGCTCAAGTCGGCGCGGTGTGGTGCGTACGTCGAGGAGTTCCGCACCCGGCTCGCCAAGGTCGGCACCAGCCCGGCAGCGAAGGCGTTCGTCGAGCAGGCCGCCGCGCGCCGGTTGTGGACGCCGAACGACGCTAGAACGGTGCCCAGTCCCGGCGGCTCCCGTCGGTCCTGATCGCCTCGACGCGCTTGCGGACCTCGGCGGCGGACTTCTCGTCGTTCTCGGCCTTGCCGGCCAGCCACAGCGTCATCGAGATCTCGCGGTAGTCGGCGAGGACCGGGTAGCCGGGCCATTCCAGGATGTCGAAGCCGTAGACCTCAACGAAGGTCCGGTACTCCTCGGCGGTGTGCCAGCCGAACCGTTCGTAGAACAGCGCCGTCTGCACGAGATCCCACTCCCGAGGCCCCACGGCGAAGCTGTCGAGGTCGATCAGCACCGGCTTGCCGTCGCGGCTCACGAGGACGTTGCCGACGTTCGCGTCACCGTGGATCACTCCGGGCGGCAGCGCGAACGTCAGGTTGTCGTACCGCTCACGCAGCTGGCGCAGCCGGTTGGTCACGAACGCCTTGTCGGCCTCGGTCATGCCCACCAACCGGTCGTCGAGACCGTCGAACGGGCGGAACGGCGGGAGGGTGAAGCCGCGGGGCGGGTCGAGTTCGTGCAGGCGCCGGATCAGGTCCGCGACGTCCCGGATCGGGGCGTACTCGTCGCGATCCGACACCGACACGAGCAACGTCGCCACGTAGCCGTCGACCTCGACCGGTTGGTCGACGTCGAGCGCTCGCGTCGCGGGGTAGCCGACGTCGGCGAGCCACCGGGCGACGAGGATCTGGCGGTGGACGTCATCGAGCGTGGTTCCGTCGCCGGCGATCCGGACGACCACCGGCTCGGTGAGCCGGAAGACGGCGTTCGAGCCGAGTCGGACCAGTTTGGCGTCGGTCGGGTCGAGGTCGACACCTGCGCACACCTCGCCGAGGAGGCGTCTCGCTGACTGCTCGGTCAGACTCGTTCCGCTGCTCAATCGCCACAGTCCCTTCGGCTTCCGGTGGGTGCCCGCTCCAGTGTCTCGCGAACGGGTGCCTCGACGCCGGTCAGCCGTGTCAGGGCTGACGATCTGGGTGTAGGGGATGCCGTCGCCGTACTTTGCGGTGACGCGGCAGATGAGCCGGATCCGCCCAGGTCGCATGGGGTCGATGCTGTTGATGACGTTGCGCATCGTGCCGGCGCTGATGTGGTCCTCGCCCAGGGCGTTGCACTCCGCGGTGAGCCGGTTGACGGACCAGTTGTGGTGTTCGAGCCAGTCGCGGATTCGGTCGCGGTTCAGGTACGGCACAGCTCGTCCAACGGCACGACGCGGCAATCCCCCAGCTTGCGCAGGATCTTGACGGCCTGGGTCCAACGGGCGGCGGGGTCGTCGTAGGGGACCTGGTGGCCGCCGACGAGTCGCGGGAACCGGGTGCCGGTCGTCCGGTAGAGCAGACCGGTCACCCCGGCGATCGGGTACCGACCTGCGCGGATCGCCACCGCACCCTGGCGAAGCTCTGGACACATGCGGCTGGCTCGCCGGGCACAACCGACACAGACCGGTGGTTCGTCGACACCCATGCGGTTCGGCCAGTCCGGCCAGTCATCGCGGTAGTCGCGCACCAGCCAGAGCACGCCCTCGTCCGTGCGGTCAGCCGGCCCGGCGCAGACGCCGCACAGGAGTCGGCGCATGGCCCGGCGCTGGCGGAAGGGGTGCACCTTGCCGAAGTTCGGCTCGCCGGCTCCCTGGTTGACGGCGACACGTTGCCAGAGCACGCCGTGTCTGTCCCGGTCGTAGAGGGTCTCGTCGGCGTAACCGATGCCCGCTCCGGGACGTTCGATCACGGTGGCGGGCTGGTCGTGCTCGTCGCTCCACGCGTTGACGTACGGGGTGTAGGGCACGAGAGCGGCGTAGTTGGTCATCGCCGGTCATTCCGGCTGCGCGGAGCAGATGCGCAGGGCAGGGCCGGAGTCGTGTCGGCGTTCGGCGCGGTCCCGCAAGGTCGCGGCCACGGCGGCCACTTTGTCGGCCAACGCGAGTTCGTAGGTGACGGTCGGCGGTTCGGCGCGTCCGGCGTCGGCGTCCAGGAAGCGCACGACGTAGTGGCTCAGCTCGGTGTTCAGGTCGGTCATGTCGTGCAGAAGGCGGAAGTCGTGGTGGGCGGCCGGATCGGGCGGTGGGACGGTCCTCATGGTTTTCTCGCTTCGTCACGAGCGTCCTCGGTGCGGGACACGGGTGATGATCAGCGTCCTGTCGGGGCGGACAAATCCCCAGAGCGGCGGCGCAGAAGTCTGCCGTCGCCAACGTCGCAGTGCGCCGCGCTGACCTGGCAGAACCCTGTTTCGGCCAGTTGCGGTGATCCCCCGAGTGTTCGAGTGTGCCCCCTTGTGTGCCCTGTTTGCGCAGGTCAAAGGCCGCTTCCATAGAGCCATGGCACAGAACGCGACCACCGAACACGGGGGAGGACGCCATGGCGAAGAGGACCACCACCCAGATACCGATGCCGACCGGCGGCGGGCCGCTGCGCAAGATCGTCGGCGTGGCCGTCGTGATCGCGCTGCTCGTGATCGTGGTCAAGCACCCGGCCGACGCGGCGGACGCGGCCACCAGCGTGGGGCGCTTCGCCGGGGAGTTGATCGACGGGCTGTGGAGCTTCTTCCGTCAGCTCGGCTGACGTCAGCGGCCCAGCTTGGTCAGCGCCTCATTGACTCGCTGGGTGACCTCGTCCAGTCGTTTCCGCACGTCGGCGACGTCGTCCCGGATTTCGAGCAGTTCGCGCCGGGCGTCGGCGAGGCGGGCGTCCGGCGCCCGGTCGGAGGCTTCGGTTGCTCGGACCAAGGCGACGCTCTTGTCCTTGATCGTCACCAGGCCCTCGTCGGCGAGCAGGTGGAGCGCCGCCGAGGCCGTGGTCCGGGAGCCGCCGAAGTCGGCGACGATCTCGCGGCTGCTCGGCATCTTCGAGCCCACCTCGTAGTCGCCGGACACGATCCGGTCCCGCAGCTGCGCGGCGATCTCCTCGCGAGAAGGCATTAGTCCCCTTTCGGCGCCTCGCAGTCTAGCTGTCCTAGGCCAGAACTTGACACAAGCCAACTGGTCCACCTACTGTCCCATCATCTTCATCTGGCCTAGTCCAGATAACCGCAGAGGAGACCTATGAGTTCCCCGCAGATCTTCAACGCCTACCTCGACGACGACGCCGTGCGGGAGGAGCACGCGGCGGGGGAGCGCGCCGAGGTCGACGCCCTGATCGAGCAGGCCGAGAGCGAGTGGGCCGCCGCCGACCGGGCCGAGCAGGCGCGCGTGTCGCGGATGTTCACCGACCAGCCGCGCGCCCGTCGTGCTCACCGCCGCGCGGACCGGACGGTGCTCCGGAAGCTGCCTGACCTGCTCCGGCCGCTCGGCGCGCCGGCCAGCCTGACGCGCAGGTCGGCGGACGCCGTCGAACTGGACATCGCGAACGCCGAACGCCGGTACGTCGTGGACGCGCTGGCGCGCTGCCTCGAGGAGAACGAGCGACTTCGGGGCGAGCTGGACGCGGCGAACGACGCGGTGTGGGAGCTGCTCGCCGAGCTGGACGACGCGGGGCGTGCCTGATGTCCGCTTCGGACGTGTTGCACCGGTTCGGGACGTGGGCGTTCCTGCGGTTCGTGCTGGCGCTGCTGACGTTCCTGGTGCTGCACCTGGCTCGCCTGCCGTTCGTCCTGGTCGCCCGGTTGCTGGAAGCCGGGATGTCGCGAGTGGACAAGTCCGTCGTCTTCGCCGTGAGTCGGCATTCCCGGAAGGAGGCTTCGTGAGCAACAGCGTCGTGTCGTGGATCGGCTGGCACGTCGGCGAGTTGGCCGGGGTGATCGTGCCCGGTGTGGTCGCGCTGACCGTGACGCCGTGGGCGGCCGTGCTGTCCGTTGTGGTTGCGGTGAGCTGGACGGTCCACGAGGTGCGGTTGGCTCGCCTCGTTCCGCCCGCGTTGGCGCCGAGCCGGTCCGAAGAGGACACGCCGGTGGCCGGTTGGGGTGGTGCGTGATGAGTTGGCGGGAGGAGCGTCGCCGGGACCGGGCGGCCGAGGCCGAGCAGGAGCGGGCGAACGCTGTCACCGCCGCCGAGGTTGCCGCGATCCGTGAGCGTGTTCGTGCGGACGCTGACCAAGGTGCGCGTGCGCAGCGGGAGCGGCTGCGTCAGGCCCGCAAGGACGCTGTGCGGCAGCGGCGGGTGCGGTTGCTGGTCGCCGCGCGGTCGTGGTTGGCGGTGCACGTCGTCGACCTGCTGATCTATCCGTTGGCTGTGGTGTCCGCTGTGATGGCGGTGCCGGCCATGGCGACGTTCGGACACGAGGTGTACGGGACGGCGGCCGGCTACGCCCTACCGGTGATCACTGAGCTGGGAATGTGGGCCTTCGCCGTCGCGGTGCAGTACACGCGTCGGCGGTACCAGGACCGTCCGGTGTGGGCGCTCCAACTCGGCGTCTGGTCGTTCGCGACAGTCGCCGCCGCGCTCAACGCCCTGCACGGCCTGACGCGGGGAGTGGACGCGGCCGTGGTCATGGCGATATCGAGCGTGGCCGGCGTCGCGGCGCACCAACTGGTGACCGCCGCGCCTCGGCGGAGCCCCGTTGAGCGGCTGGCACGTCGACAAGCGCGGAAGGTCACCACAGCGCGCGGAGCCGCCGTGCGGGCGGCAGTCGCGGAGATCGACGTCGACGGCGCGGCCCGACTGGTGTTCGCACCAGGCCGGTACCGGCTGGGTTGGCGCCGCCAGCTCACGCCGGCACCCGACTCGACGTGGGACCCGCTTGACCGCGAACTCGCCGAACTACTCGCCAATTCCACCCCGTGGCCCGATCCCGGCCCGTCCGCAACCGGATCGGTCGGCACCCTCGATCGAGCGGACGACCAGCGTGGATCGACCCGCCGTTCTCGATCGATCGACGAGTTGAAAGCGGAGCTGCGGGCACGGATCAAGGCCGATCCCGGGTCGATCGACCCGACGTCCGCCGAGTCGATCCGCCGCGCGCTGCGGTGCTCACCGGCGCGTGCCCGTCGACTCCGCGACCACCTGTCCGGCGAGAAGGAGGTGTAGGCCATGAAGAAGCCGTCGAACGTGCACTACCTGCCCACCTACCGGACCGACGAGGTGATCGACGCCGAGTTGGTCAGCGACGAGGAGTACGCCCGGCTGACCAGCCAGAAGGCCAAGGCGTTCGAGCGCTACCGGGGCTACCAGCGCGACGTCGTGACCGTCGTCCGCTGGTCCCGGTGGGCCGCGACCCACGACCGGACGACAACGTTCGCGAAGGCCATCCTGCGCAACCTGCTCTACGTCCCCGCCGGGGCCGGCGTGCTGCTGCGTCGGGTCTGGGAGGCCAAGACCAACTCGCGCTACGAACGGATGATGCGCCGCGCGGAGGCGGCCGGCGACTACGAGGCCCTCGGCGAGTGGGAGGAGCGCGCCGAACACGCCAAGCAACGCCGCCACGCCCGAACGATGGACTGGCTCACCGCCCCCTGGCAGCTGCTCAAAGCCGCCTTCGCGAGCATCGTCGGGTTCATCCTCGTCCTGCTGATGCTCGGCGTGTTCCTCTCCCTGGCGACCGACGACTGGTCACGGGCACTCGCCCCGATCGAAGGCGTCCTGTCCGCGATCGAGTGGACGGTCTGGCTGATCGCCGTGGTCTGGGGTCCGCTGGTGCTGGTCGGCCCGTGGATCGGCCTGCTGTACCTGTGGCACCTGGGCCGCCGCACCGACGTCGCCGCCCTCGGCTGGCTGCGATCGTCCACACAGGACGAGGTCGGCGTCATGGTCACCGCCGACGCGATCGTCCGTGCCTTGCAGCACCTGAACATCCCCGCGATGACCAGGGCGTTCAAGGGCGGCTGGCTGCCCAGGTTCGACCTCACCCCGACCCGCGAGGGCCAGGGCGCGTTCAAGGGCTACCGCGCGATCTTCGACCTGCCGTTGGGCGTGACCCCGGACATGGTCGCCGACAAGGGCAACGTCCTGGCCACCAACCTGCACCGCAATGCCGTCGAGGTCTGGCCCAGCGACTACGGCAAGGAGAAGGGCGGCAAACCCGGCTTCGTGAATCTGTACGTCGCCGACGCCGGCGTGATGGACAAGCCGACCCCCGAGTACCCGCTGCTGCACACCGGCATCGGCGACGTGTTCACCGGCGTCCCGGTCGGCATCACCCAACGCGGCGACGTCGTGAAGTTCGTCCTGTTCGGCGGCAACTTCGTCTTCGGCGGCCAGCCGGGTCAGGGCAAGTCCAACGCCGCCCGCGTCGTCATGGCCGGCGCCGCCCTGGACCCGCTCTGCGAACTCCGAGTACACGTTTTCGCTGGTAACGGCGACTTCGACGCCTACGCCCAACGCCTCACCCGCTACCACAAGGGCGCCACCCCGGAACACGCCCTGCTCGCCACCGAACACCTCCGCGACCTGTTCGACGAGGTCGAACGCCGCGAGAACCTCCTGGCCGAACTCGGCGCGAAGAAGCTCACCCGCCCACTCGCCGACCAACACCCCGACCTCCGCCCCATCGTCGCGATGTTCTCCGAATGCCACGAACTGTTCGGCGACAAGGACTGCGGTGAGGAGGCCGCCGAACTGGCCATCCGCGTCGTGAAACGTGGCCGGAAGACCGGCGTCATCACCGGCTACGACACCCAGTCCTCAAGGACCGACGCCATCCCGTCCCAACTCGTCGAGAACGTCGGCATCAACGGCTGCTTCGCCGTCAAGACCTGGCGCAGCAACGACGGCTTCCTCGGCGACGGCTCGTTCGCCGCCGGCATCCGCGCCACCGAACTCCGCTTCAACGTCGACCGGGGAACCATGGTCGCCACCGGCGTCTCCGACGAACTGTTCGAGATCGTCCGAACCTTCTTCATCGAGGTCAACGACGACACCGGCTGGGACGCGGCGGCCGACATCATCGACCGCGCCATGGCTCAACTCGCCCCCGGCACAGCGACTTCGGGAGACCGGCCCTTACCGCAGCTCGAAGCGTCCCGGGACCTGCTCGCCGACCTCGACCAGGTGCTCGACATCGACCCCGTCCCGGCCGGCGAGGTAATCGGAGCCCTGCGCACCCTCGCCCCGACCTGGCGCCCGTACAAGGACCTGACCGTGCCCAAACTCGTCGCCGCCCTGGCCGAACACGGCATCAAGGTCCCCGCGACGAAGAACAAGTACCCCGTCGATCCCATCACCGTGCGTGAAGCGATGGCGCGACGTTCCGCTGGTCCGGACGCCGAGTGAGTTAGGTCGCCGAGACCGCCGACCACACCGCGCCAGAGGCCGGATCGGCGCCGCCAACGCCACGACTTCACTCCGCTAACCCGCTAACTCGACGCAGGTAAGCGGCCATATCGACCCTCTGCTCGGCGAAGTTAGAAATCTAACCCGAGCGACGTCTCCTAACCCTCGCGCTAACCACCGATGCGGTGTTTGCCGCGATCCTGCATGTCCTTCGACCGTCACTGAACGTGACAGACGGGGTTCACGATGCCTACCCGAGAACTACCCAACCCAGCGGACGTCGCCGCCGTCCGGCGCTGGCTCGCAGCGCACACCCCAGACGTGGACGCGGTGCGCGCATGGACGGTGCGAGTGCTCACCGGAGTGGAGTCCGTGCCCGAACTCGGTTCGCCGAGCTGGGCCACGCTCGCCGACACGGACACGCGGAAGCTGGCCGCCGCGCTGCGCCCAGCACTGGCGCAACTCGCGGACCGAACACCGGTAGCGATCGCCGCACGGTTGCGCGCCGAACTCGACGACCACGCCACAGCCTGGCGCCGCTCGCTCGCCGAGCTGCACACCGACCTCTCCCAGGGCTGGCACGCCCTCGGCTACGGCGTCGGCCCGTCCCACACCGACCTGACCCGCCGCCGGTCCACCTACCCCTGTGGACAGTGCCGCCGCCCACTGTCCTTCGCCGCCACGACCTGCGCCGCGTGCGGATGGCACGAGCCGGCCCCGGACCAGTTGAGAACCCGCGCCCGCACGTCGTGGCAGCGCACAGCACGACCCGAACAGGGAGCAGCATGACCACCCACTCGACCACGCCGGCCGAGTCCCGAACCGGCGCCGAACTGCTCGACCTCGCCCGCGACACCCTCACCCGCTACGTCTCGCTGCCCTCCGCCGAGGCCGCCGACGCCGTAGTTCTGTGGATTGCCGCCACCCACGCCCAACCCGCCTGGGCACACGCCCCACGCCTGGTCATCCGCGCCCCCGAAAAGCGCTGCGGCAAGTCGCGCCTCCTCGACGTGATCGAAGCGACCTGCCACAACCCGTTCATCACGGTGAACAGCAGCTCCGCCGCCGTTTACCGCTCCATCACCGAAGACCCACCCACCATGCTCGTCGACGAGGCAGACACCATCTTCGGCCCCAAGGCCGACGGCAACGAAGACCTCCGAGGCCTCCTCAACGCCGGCCACCAACGCAACCGCCCAGCCAAGCGCTACGACGCCGCCGCCAACCGCGTCGAGTCCATCCCCACGTTCGCCATGGCCGCCCTCGCCGGCATCGGCGCCATGCCCGACACCATCGAAGACCGCGCCGTCATCATCCGAATGCGCCGCCGCGCCCCCGGCGAAACCGTCGCCCCGTTCCGCCACCGCCGCGACCGCCCAGCGCTGCGCGCCATCGCCGCCCAACTCACCACCTGGCTCCGCGCCGACCTCACCACCCTCGAAGCCGCCCAACCAGCCATGCCCGTCGAAGACCGCGCCGCCGACACCTGGGAACCGCTGGTCATCGTCGCCGACCACGCCGGCCACCACTGGCCCGCCCGCGCCCGAACCGCCGTCCTCGCCCTCACCGCCAACGCCGACGACACCACCGAACAGTCCATCCGCCTCCGCCTCCTCACCGACTGCCACACCGCCTTCGCCCACGACACCGCCCTCCCCACCAACGAACTCCTCACCCGCCTCAAACACGACCCAGAAGCCCCCTGGCCCACCTACGGCCCCACCGGCCTCACCGCCGCCAAACTCGGCACCCTCCTCCGCGAATACGACATCCGCTCCGCCAACATCCGCTTCCCCGACGGCACCCAAGCCAAGGGCTACCACCGCACCCACTTCGAAGACCCCTGGCTCCGCTACTGCCCCAACCTCCCCGACAGCACGTCCCACCCGTCCCAACCGTCCCCGCCCAGGTCAGCCCGGGACGCCCTCACCGTCTGGGACGGCACCAGCCGTCCCAACCCACCACCGGCAACCCCGCCACGGGACGTACCAACCCGTCCCGGCAAGTCCAGCCGTCCCACCTCCACCAGCACGGGGACGCCTGGGACGACCGGGACACCCACTCCTCTGCGCCGCGTCTCCGGCGGTGCCGCATGACCACCGCACGCGCCGAGATCAGCGCCGCCCTCGCACAACTCGCACAAGCCCTGACGAGCGACACGCCACCGCCCACACCCGACCGACCGACGCCTGAACGCGTGCTGCTCACCGTCGAGGAGGCCGCGGAACAGCTCCGCATCGGCCGCACTACAGCGTGGCGCCTCGTCACCAGCGGCGAACTGGAGTCCGTCCGCATCGGCACCCTGCGCCGAGTGCCCACCTCGGCCGTCGCCGAGTTCGCCGCCCACCTGATCGCCCAGTCCCGCAAGCCCGCCTGAGGAGGCCCGTCATCGCCGCCAAGAAGACCCGCAACCCGAACGGCCGATCCAGCATCTACCTCGGCAAGGACGGCCACTGGCACGGCCGCGTCACGGTCGGCGTCAAGGACAACGGCACCCCTGACCGCCGCCACACCATGTCCAAGAACAAGCAGAAGGTCATCAACAAGGTCAAGGAGTGGGAGAAGGCCCGCGACGAGCGCCGAGTCCTCAAGGCGGGGGAGACCTGGACAGTGGCCGGCTGGCTGAACCACTGGATCGAGAACGTAGTGGCACCCCCGACCATCACCGAAAACGCCTGGATCGCCTACGACGTCGCCGTCCGAGTCCACCTCGTCCCCGGCCTCGGCGCCCACAAGCTCGACCGCCTCGAACCCGAACACCTGGAGAAGCTCTACCGCAAGATGACCAAGGCCGGCGCGAAGCCGGGCCGTGTCCACCAAGTCCACCGAACCCTCCGCGCAGCCCTGAACGAAGCCGTCCGCCGCGAGAAGCTCATCAAGAACCCGGCCCTGCTCGCGAGAGCACCAAAGGTCGAGGAAGAAGAGGTCGAGCCGTACTCGGTCGCCGAGGTGAAGCAACTGCTGGTAGCTGCACGGTTGAAGCGCAACAGCGCCCGCTGGGCGATCGCACTCGCGCTGGGTCTCCGCCAGGGCGAGGCATTAGGTCTCCAGTGGACCGACGTGACTTGGGATGACTGGGACCACAAGTGCAAGGCGCACCAGCACCCGTTCTGCGAACGCTGCATCAACCATCACTCGCCCGGCCTGTTGATCCGCCGAAGCCGACTGCGGCCAAAGTGGCAGCACGGCTGCACGAAGCCATGCAGCCACAAGTTCGGAGGTCACTGCCCCAACCGCATCCCGCTCCGCACGGAGACTGCGGGCACCAAATCACGGGCAGGCAAGCGCGGAATCGGTCTACCCAACGAGCTGGCTCTGATGCTGCGCCGCCACCAGGTGGAGCAGGCCGTCGAGCAGGAGACGGCTGCCCAGCTCTGGCGCGAGTCCGGCTACGTCTTCACGACACCGACCGGCGAACCACTGAACCCGCGAACCGACTACACCGAATGGAAACGCCTGCTCGTCCGAGCCAACGTCCCGGAACGACGCCTACACGACGCACGCCACACGGCCGCCACGGTGCTGCTGCTCCTGCAAATCCCAGATCGGACGGTAATGGGGGTCATGGGCTGGTCAAACACAGCGATGGCGGCTAGGTACCAGCACATCATCGCCGCGATCCGCCGAGACGTCGCATCCAGCGTCGGCGGCCTGCTATGGCAAGGGAGAGGCGACCGGGACTGATGATTAACACTGGCTGCCTACTACACTGCGCGGAGCGCCACCAGGTGTTCTTCAGAGCGTTGAGGTTTCTGCAGCGCTCACTGTCGAAACACAGCTACACTGTAAGTTACCGCCGGGGGCAACGGTGCGGGCCTGAATATATTGCATACTGGGGAGGATGGTAGTATGGCATACCGAAATAAGACCTATGTGGCTTTTGCGAGTGAAGACATCAATTATTACTGGATGATGACGGCGTGGAAAAAGAACCAGGGTATCGACTTCAATTTCTACGACGCTCATGACATTAATACGGCACTCGACACAAGTCAGCCCGAGACAATCCGTCGGCGCCTGAGTGAGCGACTGACCAATACCAAGCAATGTCTCGTGCTCGTCAGTGACATAACGAAGTCGAAGGCCGCTCGGTCGAATACATTCCTTTACTACGAAATAGAGGCGATCAATCGCCGCGCATTGCCTGTGGTATTCGTCAACCTTAATAAAAGTCGACTGGTTCAGACCGACAAACTTCCGGCAACCTTGATCGAGCAGTATTCTATCAGTATCTCTTTTGGCCCAAAGATCATCATGTATGCACTCGACAATTTCCCGGAGGATTTCGTTGAGAATGAACGATCTGGTTCGAAGGTGGGTCCATATCATTACCTTGACGACGTGTATAAAAACCTAGGTCTTGACTGATGAATTTCGGATAGGTGTATAAGTGGGGGAATTTATCTAAGAAAAGGTCGTAGCTTATCCGCGATTCGGTCCGTATCGGCAAGTGACGCTTCCTCGACCCAGTTCCACTCTGTCCCGCCCTCCGGTAGTGTGCCGGCGATGTGGAAGTGAACGTGCGGAATGGTCTGCTGAGCTGGAACTCCATTATTCTGCCAGACGGCTACTCCCTCGGGCTCGTAGGCATCAGTGATTGCCTGGGCGGCGGCAATAACTGACGACATAACCGCAGATGCTTCCTTGCTCCCAAGCTCGATGAGTGTCGATCGATGCGCCACTGGAACCACGAGCAGGTGGCCGCTACCGCGCTGCTCTCGCGTCACCAATGTGGCCGACAGTTCGTCTCGGGTCAGGATAGTGAACGGGCGTGTGCCGGCCAAGTAGTCGCAAAACGGGCATGGCTCAAGTTCTGGCACTTCAATAGATGTCATGATCGCCTCAATGATTTCAAAAAAGCCTGCAATTCGAGCATATCGAGCTCCCGAGCCACCTGTTGTCGGACCACAATGTTGAGTCGACTGGTGACACGCTCTTCACGAGAAGCAAACATGAACGACATCGCAGTAAGGCGAATAGCGTCTAATGGCGGCAGGTGCTGCGAAATCCGCGCTTGTCCGCCGCCGATTACGCCGATGGAGACTGGCTCACCGTTGCTTCGGGCACGCACTTCCGACCACAGATTGTTCAAGCTGCACCAGATGCCGTCGATGGTCCCTCTGGCTTCATTGCGATGATTCATCTTTGTATAAGCGACACAGAAATAGAGCTTCCTTATCGCTGGCTCCAGTACCGCTACCGTGCCTAGTTTGTAACGGACTTGCTTGCCCGGCTTTTGGTCAGTAGGTGTGAAAGGTTCAATCGTCGGATTTTCTGCTAGAGCTGCGTTCAACTCATTATCAAGACGTGCTAAGTCGCTATGATAAACACTGGTTAATAGTTGAGCTTGCACGCTATGTTCATCTATGATGTGTGGAATTGAAGTATCGAAGGTGTCAGTCATGCCGACCACGATGTGACCATCTTGCTTGAATAATCCACCTTCGATGACGCGAATTTCCGTGCTAGGTGAGTCGTAGCTTTGATTTACTTGTTTCGGCCAGGCTCGCAGCAAACCGTACGCGATCGACGCGACAGATACGACTACCAGGAGCATTCGACCGATGGGCGCGAGCGACCCAGGTATCAAAGCATCGGTTACGCCTGCGCTGGCCGAGAGTAAACCGAATGCGGCCAAGCTATGAGTTGTCAGCTTGGCCCAGAAGCGGCCCTTTCTGAGATCTCTAATGATACTCATCCGCGACTGGCTCCCGGGTTGTGCGGGTGTTGACGATACTCACTTGTTGAGTCTACCTGTGTGCTGGGGCGTAAGCGGTCTTACGGGGGCAGAATGGGTGGCTCACTGATACTGGAGCGGCACTTGTTGGGCCTTCGTGGGACGGCTGATCAGTTGGAGGTGTCCAGCCGGCGGATCTGTTGGTCGCACATCCATCTGACCGCCGAAGACCCGTCCCTAGCCTTAACACCTATGCCGGCCGTCGCCAACGTCATGACCCGCAACATCTGGTCAACGATTGCGCTGTGATGTGGCCCCATGCTCGGCGAACGCTTGGCGGGCAGGATGCTGATGACGCGTACTCGCCACCGTGTCACCCCACCGTAGACCGAGATCTGGGCTCGGTTGACGCGCTTGGGGTGTTCGGCCGAACGAGACTGGAACTGAGACTAACGAAAGACACGCCGGGCGAGTCATCATAGACTCGCCCGGCGTTCAACCTGCTCGGAGCGGTAGCGGTGGGATTTGAACCCACGGAGGGCGTGAACCCTCACGCGCTTTCGAGGCGCGCTCCTTCGGCCGCTCGGACACGCTACCGCGGAGCACTTTACCGGACGGGTGTCCTGGGGTGGACGGGTGGGCGGGCGGGGCCGGCGCGGTCGGTCAGTTGGCGTGGGTGATACTGCCTGGGTGTTCGACTGACGTGGGAGGACGAGGAGGACGTCATGCGGGCTGACCAGCAGGAGGAGTCGGCGGAGGGGCGGCATGCGGCGCCGGAGGGGGCGGAGCGGCATCCGTTGATCGATCTTGATCGGGATCCGACGCCGGGGGTCGCGAACCATGCGAAGGACGAGGATGAGTAGCGCGGTGGCGCGCTAGGGTTTGCGGGTGACGGTGCCACCTGGTCAGGACGACTCGGTGGCCCCGTTTTACCCGATGGCGCCGGTCGCCGCCGTGCCGCCGGTCGCCGAGCCCGCCGCGGTGCGGGTGGCGTTCTGGCTGACCCTGGGCGGGGCGGCGCTGTTCCTGGCTCTGGTCGGGTTGTGGATCGGGGTCGGGTGGGGCGGGCTGCGGGACAGCGCTCGCACACAACTGATGGACAACGGTGACCCGGTCGGATCCGGGGACGTCGACGTGCGTGCTCGGGCCGCGACCTTCGTGATCATCCTGTTCGCCGTGGTGGGGACGGCGCCGTACGTGACGTTCGCCGCGTTGTTGGTGCGGGGGCGGAACTGGGCGCGGGTGCTGCTGACGGTGCTCGTGTCCATCGGCGGGTTCGTCGCACTGGTGGCGGTCTTCCTGCCCTACGACCACGACCTCGGGCCCGCCACGCGCCTGGTGGCCCTCGCCCTGGCCGGTGTCTCGGCGGCGATCGTCTCACTGTTGTTCGGGCGGCGGGTCAACCGCTACTTCGCCTGAACCACCGCTGACCGGCCCCCACACGCGACGAACGCCGGGCGTGTACTCAACCCGGCGTTCGTGAGCGGAGGATGCGGGATTTGAACCCGCGAGGGCTTTAACACCCAACACGATTTCCAGTCGTGCGCACTAGGCCACTATGCGAATCCTCCGCCGAGGAGGGTACCGGATCTGGGTCTGACCACCCAAAACGGGTGGTCATCGGTGGTGTGAACGCCTGGGTGTGGCGCTGGCGGCGGGTCCGACACCTGGACGGCACGGAGGGCGTCTGGTCGTGTGCGCTCCGTAGGTGGTCGGCGCTGGAGCGGTACGGGTCGATGATCAGCCGGTGATGTTCCATTGCGGGTAGTAGTGCTCCAGGTCACCGGCATAGACGATGCGTTGGTGATTGGCCTTCAAATACTGTCCGCTGTCCAGGTTCTGGACAAGAACCGAGTCCGGCGACATTCCCCACAGTTGTCGCGGGCTGCCCGAGCAGGGGTGCATCACCACGTTGTCCCAGTCGTTGCTGGTGTCGATGTCCTCCAGGCATTCTCCGGTGATCCGGCTCCGGATCTCGCCAACATAGCCCGGCTCCACCATCCAGAGGGTGAATGGTGATTCGCCGCAGGTGCTGAGGGTGAGCTCTTCGCCGGGGGATGTATGTGAGGCATTCGCCGTAGTGCACGTTTCGGATTTCCGCGATGGACTGGCGCTCATCGGACGCGGTCGCGGTCGCGACGAACACCGTGGTGAGCATGGCGACAGCGCCGACGACGGCGCTGATCAACGAGAGGTGAAGCATTGACTGACCTTTCTGGAAGTGTCGGACGGGCACTTCCGAGATTGGCGCAGTGTCGGTTCGCCGTGGCGCCGAGTTGCCCGGATTCCATCGGAGTTTCTCCGGGGTTCACTCGCTCCGGGGGGAGAACCTACCCATGGTGGCAGGTAATCGCACCACATCGCTGGTTGATTCGCCTGGCATGGTTTGACCTGGTGTCGCAACCTCGCGTTCGGTCAAGTCAAAGATTAATCTATGGAATGCCGTCGTTGTTCCTCGCCGAGGGAGAACGCGCGGCGATCGCGCCGGGGTGTTACGAGTCAGGAGCCCGGCGGGGGCGTGTGCTGGAACAGGGCGAACAGGCGGGGCAGCCGTGCGGGTATTCGGGCGAGATCGTCGGCGCTGCCGAACCGGCCCGACCACTCGTCCTCGCCGGAGGGTTCGGCCTCGTCGGTGAGGGCGTCCAGTTCCTCCCAGAAGTCGTCCTCGTCGCCGGCTCGCTGTTCGAACGCGGTTGACGCCGCGAACTCGATCTCCTCGGACTCCAGCGCGCCGCGGTCCAGGTGGCCGGCGGCCATGGCGCACACCATGGGGTGATCGGCCAACGTGTCCGCGTCCGCCACCGCCTGGTCGAACGCCGCGCGACCCAGGCCGACCAGGCCGGCCCGGAAGCCGCTGAACGTGTCATCGGAGAGGTACCCGCCGATCACGTACGCCGCGGCGCACAGGTCCCACCGATCGGCCCGCGCGTTCTCCCGCTCGTAGCAACGGTGGAACTCCACGATGCGCTTCGCGCGCAACCGGGTCAGTCGCTGTGTCAACGCCGGTCCGACCGCCGTGCCCGCCGGCCACGGGCGACCGGCGCGGGTCGCGTCGCCCCTGGCCTTCTCGATCAACGACCAGAACGTGTCCGTCCGCACCCGCGCAGTCTGGCACAGCCGGTTCACCTTTCGGGTGAAACGAAACGACGTATGTGCCGGTGGTCGCGACTGTCCGGAAACTGGCCGAAAACTGTGCCCGGGATCGTGGGTTGTTCTGCGTGGGGATGCTGCTGGTTCTGCCTGAATTCGCTGTTGAAGGCGCCCTTCGGCTTCGTAACTTGGCCGAAAATCTTTGACAACTTACCGGATTTGGGCCGACACTGTCGGTGTCATTGTGCTGCCGTGCCAGCCCTCAGCGACACGAGGAGGACGCATGTCCAGTAACGGCGACGGTCGGCCCGTCATCAGTCGGCGGGTTTTCGGGGCCTCGGCGTTGGCGCTCACGTCGACCGTCATGCTCCCGGGGATCGCTCAGGCCCAGACGATCACCACCAACCAGACCGGGACACACAACGGGTACTTCTACTCCTTCTGGACCGACTCGCAGGGAACCATTTCCATGACCCTCGGAAATGGTGGCAACTACAGCACGAACTGGGGCAACACCGGTAACTTCGTCTGCGGCAAGGGATGGAGCAACGGTAGCCGGCGGACCGTGAACTACTCCGGCAGCTTCAACCCCTCCGGCAACGGTTACCTCTGCCTCTACGGGTGGACCTCGAACCCGCTGGTCGAGTACTACGTCGTCGACAACTACGGGACTTACCGGCCGACCGGGGAACACCGGGGGACGGTCAGCGTCGACGGCGGAACCTACGACATCTACCGGACCATGCGGTACAACGCCCCCTCGGTCGAAGGGACCAAGACGTTTCCGCAGTTCTGGAGTGTGCGGCAGTCGCGGCGCACCGGTGGCAGCATCAACTCCGGGTCGCATTTCGACGCCTGGGGGCGCGCGGGAATGGGGCTGGGGAGTTTCAACTACTACATGATCCTCGCCACCGAGGGATATCAGAGCAGCGGGAACTCCAACATCACCATGAGCTGACCGGGTGTGGTGCGGCGGGCCGGGGGGCCGTCGCACCACTCTCAGTAGAAATGGCGCAGGTCGGGCCACAGTCGCGACCACGGCGCCGTGGTGCCGGCACAGCGCAGGACGCGGGTGCCCTGTTCGTCGTTGTCCACGCCCAGCCCGTTGTCGTGTTCGGCGACCTGGACGCAGTCGCGGAACGCGTCGGTGGGTGTGACGCCGACCAGCAGCACCGGACCGGTCGCGTCGTCCGGTGGCGGGCCCCAGTCCCAGTAGGACATGTGGGCGGAGAACGGTTGGGGCAGACCGTGTTCCGGGCCGTAGTGCTCGATCGCGCCGGCCTGGCCGTAGTTGGCGGTCAGGATCACCGCCCGGTCCCCGTCGGAGCGCCACGCGTCGGCGACCGTCTCGGTGAACTCGGGCCAGCCGACCTGCTCGCCCTGCTCGGCGTTCATCGCCACCACCGGGGCGAGGGCGGCCGGCGGCAGCACCGGCAGGCTCACCACCAGGTTCATCGCCAGGCCGATCCCCGCCAGGCCCCAGCCGAACGCCGTGTTGTCGCGCAGCCAACGCAGAGCCGGCTCCGCGCCGGCCGCCGTCAGAACCAGCAGCAGCGGGATCGGGTAGTACGGCTTGCCGCCGACCACCAGCAGAACAGCACACAGCACCGGATACGCCACCGCCAGCGCGCGTGCCCACCGTAGGTCCGGCTCCCGCCACAGGCGGCGGATGCCCGCCAGCCACACGGGGACCAGCACCGCGGACAGGTACACCAGCTGCATCGGGACGAACAGGATCCGGTTCTCCGTCCCGTCGTCGGCCGCGATGCCGGAGGCGACGGTCAGCAGCGGAACGTCGTTGGCCACCTGCCAGACCAGGGTCGGCGTGGCGACCGCCAGGGCGAGCGCCACCCCCGCCGCCAGCCACCAGGTTCGCAACACCGACCTCGGGCCGACGGCCAGCAGCGCGGCCCCCAGGGCCAGGACCAGCAGCGCGATCAGCCACTTGTTGGCCAGGCCGACCCCGGCGACCGCCCCCGCCGCCAGCCACCAGCGGGGCTCACCGGTGCGCAGCAGCCGCAGCGTGACCAGGCCGAGCGACACCCACAGCAGCGTGTCCAGCGAGTTGGTCGCCAGCATGTGCGCGGTCACCAGCGGCAGCGACGACCCGGCCGCGGCCGCCGCCGCCAGCACCTGCGCGCCCCGGCCCCCACCCAGCTCGCGGGCCACCAGCGCGACCACGAACACCGTCGCCGCGCCCAGCAGCAGGGGCACCACCCGCAGGCCGGCCGGGGTCTCGCCGAACACCGCCGTGGCCAGCCTGGCCAGCAGCGGCGTGAGCGGCGGCTGGTCGACATAGCCCCAGTCCAGCCGCTTGCCGGCGGCCAGGAAGTACAGCTCGTCGCGGTGGAAGCCGTAGCGGCCGGCCAGTGCCGCGAGCACCGCGGCCTGCGCGGCGGCGACCACGGCCACCGGACCGGTCGCGAACCGTGGCAGGGTCACGGAGGACCTCCTGGTGGGGTGCGGAGGGACAGCGTATGCGTCCCGAACGGCGTCCGGGCATGATCGTGCCCATGCGCTGGGTGCTGTCGACTCTGCTGGTACTGGTGTGGCTCGGGCTCGGCGGGCTCGGTGGCTCCTACACCGGCAAACTCACCGACGTCGTCGAGAACGACAACGCAGCCTTTCTGCCGGACTCCGCCGAGGCCACCGAGGTCCTGGCGCTCCAGCGGCAGTTCAACGAGAACGAGGTCGTCCCGGCGATCGTCGTGATCGAGCGGCCCGGCGGGCTCGAACCCCAGGACGAGCGCTACCTCGACGCCCAGGCCCGCGCGCTCACCGGCGTCGACGGGGTCGTCGGCCCGCCCGTGCCGGACGTGTCCCGCGACGGCGAGGCCGCCCAGCTCGTGGTGTCGATCAGCGGCGCCGGCAACCCCGGTGACGTCGTCGAGCAGGTGCGCGCCGACCTGGAGAAGGGCCGCCCGGACGGCCTGACCGTGCTGGTCGCCGGCCCGGCCGCGCAGATCGCCGACCTGGTTGAGGCGTTCGGCGGCATCGACGGGCTGTTGCTGCTGGTCGCCGGTGGCGTGGTCGTGCTGATCCTGATCGTGGTCTACCGCAGCCCCGTGCTGCCGCTGGTGGTGGTGATCTCGGCGGTCCTCGCGCTCGGCGCCGCCAGCATGATCGTCTACTTCCTGGCCGACTCCGACACGCTCACGCTCAACGGGCAGAGCCAGGGCATCCTGTTCATCCTGGTCTTCGGCGCGGCGACGGACTACGCGCTGCTGCTGGTGTCCCGCTTCCGCGAACAGCTGCGCGAGCACGACGACCGGTTCGTCGCGATCCGCTCGGCCTGGCGCGGCACGGTCGAGCCGATCGCCGCGTCCGCCGGGACCGTGGTGCTCGGCGTGCTGTGCCTGCTGTTCTCCGACCTCAACTCCAACCAGGGCCTCGGCCCGGTCGCGGCGATCGGCATCGGCGCGGCGCTGCTGGCGTCGCTGACGTTCCTGCCGGCGGCGCTGGCCCTGCTCGGCCGGGCAGCGTTCTGGCCGTTCCGCCCGGTCCCCGGCTCGACCAGGCCCGAGCACGACGGGCTGTGGGGGCGGATCGCGGCGCTGGTCGGCCGCCGGCCGAGGCTGATCTGGATCGTCACCACGCTGGTGCTGCTGGTCGGTGTGGCGTTCCTGCCGCAGCTCAAGGCGAGTGGGACCGCGCAGTCGGACCTGTTCCTGACCGAGGTGGACTCCACCGCCGGTCAGGAGGTGCTGTCCCGGCACTTCGCCGGCGGCTCCGGCGCGCCGGCCGTTGTCGTCGCCAACGCCGGTGAGGCCCAGCGGGTGCTGGCCGCGAGCGAGGTCGAGGGTGTCGACCGGGCCGCGATCGTCGGCGAGAAGGACGGCCACGTGCTGATCCAGGCGATCCTCGCCGACCCGCCGGACTCCGAAGCCGCACTGTCCACAGTGGAACGAATGCGGGAGTCGGTCCGCGCGGTCGACGGCGCCGACGCGAAGGTCGGCGGCGCCAGCGCCATCCAGCTCGACACCCAGACCGCCGCCGCCCACGACCGGACACTGATCATCCCGATCGTGCTGGTGGTGATCTTCGCCGTGCTGGCATTGCTGCTGCGCGCCCTGCTCGCCCCGCTGCTGCTGATCGCGACCGTCGTCCTGTCCTTCGCCGCCACCATGGGCGTGTCGGCCCTGGTGTTCAACCACCTGCTCGGCTTCCCCGGCGCCGACCCGGCGATCCCGCTGTTCGGCTTCATCTTCCTGGTGGCCCTGGGCATCGACTACAACATCTTCCTGATGACCAGGGTCCGCGAGGAATCCCTCGTGACCGACACCAGAACCGGCACCCTGCGCGGCCTCACCGTGACCGGCGGCGTGATCACCTCCGCCGGTGTCGTCCTGGCCGCCACCTTCGCCGCCCTGGCCGTCATCCCGGTGCTCTTCCTCGCCCAGATCGCCTTCATCGTCGCCTTCGGCGTCCTGCTGGACACCATCATCGTGCGATCCCTGCTGGTCCCGGCGCTCACCGTGGACATCGGCCCCAAGATCTGGTGGCCAGCCAAACTCAGCCGCTCCAGGCGCTGAGCCGAGGAACTCAGGGGAAGCGGCGGCAGAGCCAGGCCAGCGCCAGCGGATAGCGGTAGCCGATGTTGCCGTGCCCCGCCGGGAACGTCTCGAAGTGGACGTTCTCGTCGTCGACGCCGGCGGCGGCCAGGGCGCGGTGGAACGCACGCGCCCCCAGGTCGAGGTAGTACTCGTCGCGGGTGCCGGCGTCGATCCAGACGGAGTGCAGGGAGCGGAGGGTGTCGGCGTTGGTCGGGTCGGCGGCCAGGCGGACGGGGTCGTTGGCCAGCCAGCGCGACCACACCTCGTCGACGACCACGCCGTTGTCGTCGAACGGGATGCTGACCGACGCGTCGGGGTTGCCGGAGTACGCCGCCGAGCAGCCGTAGATCTCGATCAGGTCGTGGTCCGAGTCGCGGGTGCCGACCTCGCGACCGGCCAGGCCTGCGCGGAACGACTCGTACGAGCCGTCGTACTCGTCGCGCAGCATCCGGGCCACGGCCGGGAAGAACGGCTGGTAGCAGACCTCGAACAGGGCGTCGCCGGCGTGCGTGGCGAGCGCGGCGAACAGGTCGGGGCGCAGGATCGGGGTGATCATCGCGCCGTAGCCGCCGCTGGACTTGCCGGTGATGGCGCGGTGGTCACGGTCGGCGATCGTCCGGTACCGGGCGTCGACCCACGCGACGACCTCGTCGCACAGGTACGAGTGGTAGCGGCCGGTGGCCGGCGAGTCCACGAACTGGCTGCCGCCCCAGGACGTCCAGGCGTCGACGAACACCACGATCGCCGGTGGGGCGCCGCCGGTGGCGAACAGCTCGTCCACCAGGTCCGGGAACGGGCGGCGGAACGGCTCGCGGTTGAGCCAGGTCCGCACGTGGCCGGTGTAGCCCTGGATGACGTAGACCACCGGGTAGCGGCGGTCGGACTCGTCGTAGCCCGGCGGCAGGTACACGTACACCGGGCGTTGGTGCGGGTCGCCGAGTGGGTTGTCGCGCAGCAGCGCGCTGTCCACGACCCCCTCATCGATCCGGCCGGCACGTTCGGGTGACCACGGCAGCATCGCGTCACCCTAGGGCCGGCCGCCCGGCGCCCGCACCCGAGATTTCAGGCCGACCGCAGGCCCGTCAGCCGTGCGGCCGAGGTGCCAAGACCCGTCGGCGTGCCCACCCGCACCGGCTCGTGGCGAAGGTCCGCGTCGGCGTAGCGGTGGCAGCCCCGGTGCCAGTTCTCGATACCGGCCATCCAGTCCCGCAGGTTCTGCACGTAGGCCGCCAGCCCCGCCCGCGCGTCCTCGTCCAGACCAAGGTGGTCGACCAGGGCCGGCAGCTGCTCGGTCAGGTGCTCGAACTGCTGCCCGCGCCGCGTCATCAGGTCGTTGACCAGCGCGATCGCCTGGTCCTGCCGCACGTCCAGGAAACTGCGGACCACCAGCACACCGTTGTGCAGCTCGCCCTCGAACTCGATCTCCTTGCGGTAGGAGAACAGGTCGTTGAGCAGCACCGCCCAGTCCATCGCCGCGTTGCCCAGCGACACCACCGGCCCCGCCCGGTACACCTCGGGCGGGACGTCGCCGGAGCTGGTCAGCCGGGCCAGGAACTTCGTCAGGTCCGAGCCGAACGTGTCGCGGCGCATCTCGATGTAGTCGATCGGGTCGGGGATGCGGTTGCGGCGCGTGTTGTCCATCTCCCACTCCCACGAGTCCAGCATCGCCTCGATCGCGGCGCGGAACTCCTGGCGCAGCGGCACCGACAGCGGGCCCACGGTGCGCAGCCACATGTCGGCCAGGCCGCGCTCCAGGCCGTTGACCGGCACGACCGGGCTCGGGCCGTCGACCGGCATCAGCTCCCTGAGCCGGGCGTTCTGGGCCTGGCCGGCGGTCAGGTCACGGCCGAACACCCTCGGGTAGTAGTCGTCGCCGTAGGTGCCCCAGGTCAGCCAGCCGGACGACACGTGCAGCTCGTCCTCGGTCGCCGACGGGTGGATGCCGGCGGCACACAACGGCAGGTCGATGTCGCGCAGCGTCTTCTCGGTCCACACACCCTCGTCGAGGATCCCCCAGGCCTTCCCCCAGCGGACCATCTCCTCGCGGGACGCGTCCAGGTGCTCGCTGAGGGTCAGCGGGAACGGCTGGTACATCTGCGGCAGCTGGATCGGGCCGACCTTCTCGAACGGCACGTGCTGGAACGCCCGCGCCCGCTGCGGCAGCGTGCGCAGCACCGACGCGGTGATCCTGGCCGCCGACGTGCCGAGACCGGTCGGGCCGCCGAGCACCCCGCCGCCCGGGGTGACGTTCTCGTTCATGTACCGGCTGGAGCGCATGTGCCACTCGTGGCCGCCGGCCTGCCAGTCCTGCAGGCCCTTGACGTAGGCGCCGACACCGAGCCGGGCCAGCGGGTCGATGCCGTGCTGGTCGAACAGCGGCGGGACCTCGGTGAGCGCGGTGTGCTCGAACTGGTGCAGCCGGGAGGTCAGCAGCTCGTTGACCTTGTCGGCGGCCTGCTGGGTGGTCAGGTCGAGGAACCGTTCCAGGACCAGCACGCCGTTGGACAGTTCGCCCTCGTCGAGGACCTCACGCTCGTAGGAGAACAGGTCGTTGCGCAGGTGCACGCCGTCGGCGAACGCGTCGCGCAGCACCCGCATCGGCCGGGACGCGGAGATCGCGGCCGGGACCTCGGCGCCGGCGACGTGCTCGATCAGGTTCGCCGACCAGGGGGCGCCGCCGACCTTGCGGCGCATCTCGATGTACTCGATCGGGTTGGAAACGCGGCCGTCGTTGATGTTGGCGAGTTCCCACAGTGACTCGTCGAGCAGGTTCTTCGTGCTTTCCACGAACCGGGCCCGCCAGTCGGCTGAATGCACCGGCACGGTGCGTCGCCACAGGTCGGCCAGGCCGCGCTCGACCGGGTTCTCCGGCTCCTCGGTGATCTCGCCGTGCGGCGGCATGAACGCGGCCAGCCGGTCCAGGTAGGCGCGGGCGGCCGGCAGGTCACCGGTGCGCTTGAACAGCTCCAGGAAGTGGTCGTCGAAGTAGAAGACCCAGACGTACCAGTCGGTGACCAGGTCGAGGTCCTCGCCCGTGGCATCCGGATGGGTGTAGGCGCACAACAGCGCGTAGTCATGGGAGTCGAAGTCGTCCTCGTCCCAGATCTTCGTACCGTGCTGCGGCACGTCGATCATGTCCATGTCGTACGCCCAGGCCTTGCTGTGCACGCGCGCGCGTTCCAAGTTGGCGTTCAACCGTGCCGGGTAGGGCATGTAGAAGTCGGGGAGTTCGAACGGCTGCATGTGTACAGGGGGCCCTTTCCGGTCGTGCCGTGCCTGCCGAGAAGGCAACACCCGGGGCCGGGCCGGAGGACAGGGCAACCGGCGCAACCACACGATCGTGGAGGGAGAATCGCTCGACCGGAGCAAAAGGGGACCCCACGCACCCGACAGAGCTCGCTTATCCTTGCTGCCTTCCGGCCCTGGGGAGGTTCACGAGATGAACGCCGCGTGGGGTCCGTGGTCGAGTGTAGCGGGGGCGGCCGGGCCGTCGGACTCGGCGGGTATGGTCCAGGCGTGGCGCTCGCCCTCTACCGCAAATACCGGCCGTCGACCTTCGCCGAGGTCGTTGGTCAGGAACACGTCACCGAGCCGCTGCGGGTCGCGCTGACCGCCAAGCGGGTCAACCACGCGTACCTGTTCTCCGGCCCGCGCGGCTGCGGCAAGACCTCCAGCGCGCGGATCATGGCCCGATCGCTGAACTGCGAGCAGGGCCCGACCGCCGACCCGTGCGGCGTGTGCGACTCGTGCATCTCGCTCGCCCCCGAGGGCCCCGGCAACGTCGACGTCGTCGAGCTCGACGCGGCCAGCCACGGAGGCGTCGACGACGCCCGTGAGCTGCGCGACCGCGCCTTCTACGCCCCGGCGTCCTCGCGTTACCGCGTGTTCATCATCGACGAGGCGCACATGGTCACCACGCAGGGCTTCAACGCCCTGCTCAAGATCGTGGAGGAGCCGCCGGAGCACCTCATCTTCGTCTTCGCCACCACCGAGCCGGACAAGGTCCTGCCGACCATCCGCTCGCGCACCCACCACTACCCGTTCCGGCTGATCCCGCCGGGCGCGATGCGCGGGCTGCTCGAACGCAACGTCGCCGCCGAGGGCGCCACGGTCGCGCCGGCGGTGTACCCGCTGGTCATCCGGGCCGGCGGCGGCTCGGCCCGGGACACCCAGTCGGTGCTCGACCAGCTGCTGGCCGGCGCCGGCCCGGAGGGCGTGACCTACGACCGGGCGGTCGCGCTGCTCGGGGTCACCGACGTCGCGCTGATCGACGAGATGGTCGACGGGCTGGCCGCCGGCGACGCGGCCACCGTCTACGGCACGGTCGACAAGCTCGTCGAGGCCGGCCACGACCCGCGCCGGTTCGCCTCCGACCTGCTCGACCGGCTGCGTGACCTGGTGCTGCTCAAGGCCGTGCCGGACGCCGGCACCCGTGGCCTGGTCACCCCGGCCGGTGACGAGCTGGACAAGATGGCCACCCAGGCCCAGCAGCTCGGCGCGGGCACGATGACCCGGTACGCGGAGATCGTGCACACCGGGCTGGTGGACATGCGCGGCGCCACGGCGCCCCGGCTGCTGCTGGAGCTGCTGTGCGCGCGGATGCTGCTGCCCGGCGCGGTCCCGCTGGACCCGGCCGCCGACTCGGCCGTTCTGCACCGGCTGGAACGCCTCGAACGGCGCGTCACCAGCGGTGTGCCGGTGGCTCAGGCGCAGGCTCCGGCCGCCGCGCCGGCTGCCCCGGGGCAGGCCGCGCCGGCCCCCGCCGCCCAGACACCGCCGGCTCCGGCTCCCGCCCCGCAGGCTCCCG
>NZ_MSIF01000014.1 GCF_001921215.1 Actinophytocola xinjiangensis | reverse complement strand
CGTCGGCCAGCACCGCCCGCCGCGCCGCCGGCGGCCGACCGGCCGGCAGCGGGGGCAGCGGGACGGCCACCGCGCCGGCGTAGAGGCAGCCGAGCAGGACGGCGACGTGGTCGAGCCCGGCGGGCAGCAGGACGAGGATCCGCTGGCCGGCGAGGCCACGGTCGGTCAGGGTCGCGCCGATGGTGCGGGCGCGGGCGTCCAGGTCGGGGTAGCTCAGGCTGCGGGTGCCGGTGCGGTCGACGTACTCGAAGCCGGTCTTCGCCGACTCCCCGGCCCGCTCCCCCAGCAGGTCGACGAGGGTCGCGGCGTGTGTGACGGGCATGCCATTCCTTCCAGCGGGTCGAGTCTCGCCCGGTCATGACATCGCGCCCGTCTCGAACTCCGCTCAAGGCCAGCTCGGCGACCCTGGACGACCCCCTGTTTCATCTTTGACTTATATAAGAGTCGCCCGTTACCGTTGCGGACGTGCACGCGTTCGACGTCCTCGGTGACCCGGTCCGTCGCCGGATCCTCGAACTCCTCGCCGACGGCGAGCTGGCGGCCGGCGAGGTGACGTCCGTGGTGCGCGCCGAGTTCGGCATCACCCAGCCCGCCGTGTCCCAACACCTCAAGGTCCTGCGCGAACACGGCTTCGCCCGCGTCCGCGCCGAGGGCACCCGTCGGCTCTACGCCGTCGACCCGGCCCCGCTCCGCGAGGCCGACCAGTGGCTGGCGACCTTCCGCCGCTTCTGGACCCCGCACCTGGACGCGCTGGCCACCGAGATCGCCCGCGGCAAACGGGACCGCCGCCGGGCCGGGCCGCCCACCACGGACGGCCCGGACCCCGGCTAGCGCGACAACAGCTGGGCGCAGCGGATCAGGCCAAGGTGGGAGTAGGCCTGCGGGTGGTTGCCCAGCGAACGCTCGGCCACCGGGTCGTACTCCTCGGGCAGCAGACCTGTCGGGCCCGCGGCGTCCACGATCTGCGCGAACAGGTCCTCCGCCTCGGTACGCCGCCCGGTCAGCAGGTACGCCTCGATCATCCACGCCGCGCACAGGTGGAAGCCGCCCTCGTTGCCCGGCAGGCCGTCGTCGCGGTGGTAGCGGTAGACCGTCGAGCCGCTGCGCAGCTCCGCCTCGGTCGCGGTGACCGTCGCGTGGAACCGCTCGTCGCTCGGGTCGAGCAGCCCGACCATGCCGATCAGCAGGGTCGCGGCGTCCAGGTCGGTGCCGTCGTAGGCGGTGGTGAACGAGCGGACCTGGTCGTTCCAGCCCTTGGTCAGCACGTCCTGCGCGATCTGGTCGCGCAGCACCGGCCAGGTCGGATCGACGTCACGGTCGTAGGCCTCGGCCAGCCGCACCGCCCGGTCGATCGTCAGCCAGCACATGACCTTCGAGTACACGTGGTGGCGCGGGCGGTGCCGCTCCTCCCAGATGCCGTGGTCGGGCTCGTGCCAGCGGCGGGCGACGGCCTCGGCCATCGCGCACACCATCCGCCAGTCGTCGTCGGTGAGCTTGCCGCGCGCCTCCGACAGCGCCGCCACCAGATCGACGACCGGGCCGAACACGTCCAGCTGGACCTGCTGGTTGGCCAGGTTGCCCACCCGCACCGGCCGCGACCCGGCGTACCCGGGCAGCGTGTCGATCACGGCCTCGGCCGGCAGCGTCGTGCCGGCGATCGTGTACAGCGGGTGCAGCAGCTCCGGGCCGGGCAGGGTGGCGAGCACGCCGTGCAGCCAGGTCAGGAACCCCTCGGCCTCGGCGGTCGACCCGACCGAGACCAGCGCCTTGGCGGTCATCGCGCCGTCACGCAGCCAGCAGTAGCGGTAGTCCCAGTTGCGGATGCCGCCCAGTTCCTCGGGCAGCGACGTGGTGGCCGCCGCCATGATCGCGCCGGTCTCCGAGTGGCACAGGCCGCGCAGCGTCAGCGCCGAGCGCGCCACCAGGTCCTTCTCCACCGGCGGCAGGGTCAGCCCGTCGAGCCACTCGGTCCAGTACGCCGCCGAGCGGGCGGCCCGCTCGGCCTCCGGCAGCTCGTGCGGGCCGAGGTCGTTGGTGCCGCAGCGCAACTCCAGGACGATCGGCCGCTCGGCCGTCGGCGTCACGACCGCGCGGGCGGTGTCGTGCATGCCGTCGGAGGTGATCTCCCAGATGATGCCCGGCGCGCGCAGGGCCACCGGGTCGGACGTGCCGAGCACCCGCAGGCCCTCCGGCGACTGGATCAGCCGCACCTGGACCTGGGCGAACTCCGGCCGGGGCGCGAACTCGACGACCGCCGGCGCGGTCCCCGAGATCACCCGCACCAGGTCGGTGCGGTGCGGGAAGGAGTAGTGGTCGAGGTAGTCGGTGACCAGCAGACCCGACCAGCGGGTCTCCACGGTCATCGAGCCGGACAGGTAGCGCTGGCCCAGCGGAAGGCCGTTGCGCTCCGGGCCGATGGAGAAGTTGCCGGCCGACGGCCCGCCGAGCAGGTCGGCGAACACCGCCGCCGAGTCGGGCTCAGGGTGACACAGCCAGGTCAGCCGCGCGTCCGGGGTCAGCAGCGCGACCGAGCGTTCGCTGGCGAGCATGGTCAGCCGCTCGATCGGCGGGGCCTGGTCGCCGTAGAGCCAGTTACGCCGTTCCTCCAGCAGGAACGCCAGGACCATGGCGACCTCGGCCGGGTCGGCGATCCGGAAACCGGCGAGGCTGTCCCCCTGGCCGACCTTGACCCCCAGGTCGGGGCCGGCGAGCCGGGCGAACGCCTTCTCGTCGGTGACGTCGTCGCCGACGAACACCGCGGCCGTCGCGCCGACCTGGTGGCGCAGGATGTCCAGCGCCTTGCCCTTGTCGGTCTGCACCACCGCCAGCTCGATGACTTCCTTGCCCTCGGTCACCTGCACGCCGTCCCAGGTGCACGGGCCGGAACGGACCGCCTCACTGACCCGCTCGCCGGTCTCGCGGTCGGCCCGCCGGGTGTGCATGGCGATGCTCGCCGGCTTGACCTCCAGCGACACCCCCTCGGCGCCGTCGACGATCCGCGACAGCTCGGCCTCGATCCGGCGGTGCAGGTCGCGGGCCTCGGTGTCCAGCGCGTGCACGAAACCGACGTCGAACTCGGAGCCGTGGCTGCCGACCAGGTGCACCTCGGACGGCAGGCGGGAGAGCGTGGCCAGGTCGCGCAGGGCTCTGCCGGAGATCACCGCGGTGGTGGTCTCGTGCAGCCCGGCCAACGAACGCAGCGCGCCGACCGACTCGTTCATCGGTCTGGCCTGCTCGGGGTTCTCCACGATCGGCGCAAGCGTTCCGTCATAGTCACAGGCGACCAGCAGCCGGGGCGTGCGTGCGATCTGGACGATGGCACGCCGCAACTCGGCTGGGAGGGCCTCAGCGGTCATGGCGCGTCCCTCGGCTTTCGCGCAGGGGTTCAACGGTCACGGTCGTTCGACTCTCTCGCAAGGGGTGTGTGCTCGAGCACGTCACCTGAGGCTGGCACACTGCGGCAGAGCCGAACTGTATCGCCCGTCAACGACGACGATCCCCGGCGGCTGCCGTGTGATCGTGACCGAGACAGGCACCCGTGTCCCCAACGGCAGGAATAGTCATGACGACACCGCGGGTGGTATCGCGGCCGCGCAAGTACCACATCGATCTCATGCGGGTGATCACCTTCGCCTGCGTCGTGCTGATCCACACGGTGGGAACCGTGGTGACCCTGCGCCAGGTTCCTGGCGGCGGGCTCGCCTACTTCATGCACTACACGAGATACGCGTTCGTCGCCATCACCGGCTTCGTGCTGTTCCTCGGCTACTACCGCCGCGACGAGGGTGTGCTGCCGTTCTACCGCCGGCGCTTCGGCCAGGTCGTGCTGCCCTACCTGCTGTGGTCGGGCGTGTACCTGGGGTTGATCGTCGCGACGACCGAGTGGCGCGGCACGGTCGAGACGGCGAAGTGGGTGCTGCACAACGTCGTCTACGGGTCGAGCTGGTTCCACCTGTACTTCCTGCTGATCTCGATGCAGATCTACCTGCTGTTCCCGGTGCTGCGCTGGATCGTGCGCCGCACCGAGGGCCGTCACGGGCTGTTGATGGTCGGTGCCTGGGCGTTGCAGGTGGGCTACATGTGCCTGGTGGCGTTCGTGCCGGCGCCGGCGGGCTGGGTGGGCTGGATGTTCTGGGGCCGCAGCTTCACGCTGCTGCCGATGTACATCGGCTTCGCGATCCTGGGGGCGCTCGCGGCCGTGCACTACGAGCGGATGCACGCGTGGGTGCGGTCCCACCTGGTGTTGCTCGGCGCGGTCGCGACCGCCGGCCTGGTGGCGACCGTGCTGATCTACTACGTGCGCGTCTACGAACTGGGGGCCTCGCCCGCGTACGCGGCCATGGCCATGCACCCCAGCGAGATCGTCCCGTCCCTGGCGATGATCCTGGCGCTGTACGTGATCGGCACCGTGTGGCTGAACCGCCGCCAGGACGAGGACTTCCTGGCGAAGGTCGTCGACGCCGGATCGGTGCGCGCGTTCGGCGTGTACGCCACGCATCCGTTGGCGATCTGGTTACTGGGGCAGTGGTTCACCCCAACCCTGTTCTCGGTGATCCCGTACACGCTGATCCGGGTGCCGCTGTTGTTGCTCGCGGTGTACGCACTGTCACTGATCATTGTCGAGATCCTGTTGAGGTCCCCGCTGTCCAAGCAGTTGGTGGCCAGGGACCGTCAGCCGTTCCTGCCCCGGCGCCGGCTGGTCGCCCAGGTCGAGTCCGGCTAGCCCGCGGCTAGCCCGCGTACGGATCCGTCGCCGCCAACGCCTCCGCCTCGGACAACCCGCGCCGACGCCCGACCCGTTGCCGCGCACGCACCTGGGCGGCGGTCCGTGGCCGGAACTTCGGGTCCTGCCCGCAGCCGCACGGCTCGAACCCCTCGTACCGCAACCCGGCCGCCAGGACCGCTGCCACGGCCCGCCAGCCGGAGTCGTCGAGCCGCCGAGGAGCCGCGAAGTCATGGCCGGCGAACGTCATCGGCCGGCGACAGGATGTGCAGAGGTGCTCGGCACCGTCCCAGGCGTACTTGTGGCTGCGCCGGCACCGGGTGCACACGTAGTGGACCTTGTAGGGCGTTTCCGCGTAGCGGCACATGATTGGATGCTAGCCATGGTGAGGCAGGTTCAGGTCACGTTCGACTGCGCGGAGCCCGAGACGGTGGCACGGTTCTGGAGCGAGGTGTTGGGCTACTCGACGCCGTCGGCCGCCGACGGGTGGGCGGCGTGTGCCGACCCTGATGGGGTGGGGCCCCGGTTGTACTTCCAACGCGTCCCTGAGGGGAAGGTCGTGAAGAACCGGGTGCATCTTGACGTGCGGGTGGCGCGTGAGTTGGTGGGCGCGGAGCGGGTGGCGGCGTTGGAGGCCGAGTGCGCGCGGTTGGTCGCGTTGGGAGGCACGCGGGTTGAGCTGCTACCGGCTGACGAGGTCAACGAGTCGATCATCATCATGCGGGACGTCGAGGGCAACGAGTTCTGTTTGACGTGAGGTCTGTGGGTTGTGCCTCCGCGCTGCCTGGGGTCCCGTGAGCCGCAGGGCTCAGGGGGCGGGGCTGGCGCCCTGCCCCCTGAGGCCCGCCACCGACCCGAACCTGTTGTGGAGCCGGAACAGGTGGTGGCTGGTGGTCTGCTCGGGTCTTCAGCGATGGGGTCCGCGCCTGCGTCCGTGCCGTGGTCACGGCTGTCGCTCGGAGTTCGCCACATCCGGGATCAGTCAAGTAAAACAGGTAACCGGTCCAGGCCGTACACAATGGATGCCCTGCGGTAGTTGAGATCCTCGTCAGCCAACCGCAGGTTCGGGAACCTGCGGACCAGCGCCGGATAGGCCGCCCGCAACTCCATCCGGGCCAGTTCGGCCCCGATGCACCGGTGCACCCCGTACCCGAACGCCAGATGCGACGTGGCGGCACGCGTGGGAACGACGGTCTCCAGATCAGAACCCAGCTTCGGGTCGCGGTCGGCTCCCGCCAGGGACACGATCACGACGTCGCCGGCGGAGATCTGCTTGCCGGCCACTACCAGGTCCTCGCGGGCGAACCGGGGGAACGCCACCTGGACGACCGTCAGGTAACGCAGGAGTTCCTCGACGAAGTTGTGGATCGCCGCGTCGTCGTCGTGGACGAGTTGGAAGGATTCCTTGTCCTGCAGGAGAACCAGCGCGCCCAGGGCGAGCATGCTGGCCGTGGTCTCGAAGCCGCCGGTGAGGACGCCGTCGGCCAGGCCCGCCAGTTCGTTGTCGTCGACCTGGTCGCCGTGTTCCTGGATGATCATGCCCAGGAGGCCGTCGCCGGGGTGGTCGCGCTGCTTCTTCACGACGTCGCGGAGGTAGTCGAGGGACTCGCTGATGGCGCCCAGGGACGCGGTCGCCCCGCCGAACAGGTCGAAGCGGGCCATCGACAGGCGTTGGAAGTCGCCCCGGTCCTCGTAGGGGACGCCGAGCAGGTCGCAGATGACCAGCGACGGGATCGGCAGGGCGAACTCCTCCACCAGGTCGACCGGGCCGTCGACCGCCGCCATGGCGTCCAGGCGTTGCTCGATGATGTCGGTGATGCCGGGGGTGAGGCGGGAGAGCCGCCTCATGGTGAACTCCGGCGTCAGCAGTTTGCGCAGCCGGGTGTGCTCCGGCGGGTCGGCGAAACCGAGACCGCCGGGACTGTGCGTCTCCGACGCCCCCTTGCCGACCAGGTTGGCGAAGTCGTTGCTGTACGCCCCGGCGTTGCCGAGGACGGCCTTGGCCTCCTCGTACCCGCTCACCAACCAGACATTCACCCCGAACGGGATGTCGACCCGGCTGACCGGCTCGCGCGCGCGCACCTCGCCCAGCTCGGGCACCGGGTCGAGACCATCACGCCGCAGCGACATCAGTGCCGAGTCCGGCAGCATGGCCATCTTCGACAGGTCGAAACCCTTGCGCTGCGCACGGGCCAGGTACCAGCGGGTAACCAATCCGGCGAGGCGATCCTTCAGCCTCATGACACTCCCCTTACTCCCATAACGCCGCGAGACTAGACCGATTCCGACGCTACGAGCGCCTGGGGCCGGCCACCACGGGGTTTACCCCAATATCAACCTGAGGTTTTCCCCACCCTCATGGCTGCGGCTTTCCCCTCCAGGTAGCGCTGCTCGGGCAGACTGACGGTACGCCGTGCCGCCAGCCGGTAGTGCTCCTGTGCCCGGTCATGCTCCCCCGCCCGCTCCAGCAGGTGCGCCCGCACCGCGTCCACCCGGTGATGACCCGCCAGCCGCCGGTCGGCCGCCAGCTCGTCGAGCAGCGCCAACCCCGCCTCGGGGCCGTGCACCATCGCCGTGGCCACCGCCCGGTTCAGGGTCACCATCGGGTTGGGCGCCAGCCGGTCGAGGATGCCGTAGAGCACCAGGATCTGCGGCCAGTCCGTCTCGTCGGTGCCCGGCGCCTCCGCGTGCACCGCGGCGATCGCCGCCTGCAGCAGGTACGGGCCAAGCGGCGCGGTCGCCAGCGTCCCCTCCACCAGCGCGGTGCCCTCGGCGATCAGCGCCCGGTCCCACCGCCCCCGGTCCTGCTCGGCCAGCGGCACCAGCGCGCCGTCGCCGGTCACCCGCGCCCCGCGGCGCGAGTCGGTCAGCAGCATCAGCGCCAGCAGGCCGGCGACCTCGCCGTCCTCGGGCAGCAGCCGGCGCACCTCGCGGGTCAGCCGGATCGCCTCGGCGGCCAGCTCGACGCGCTGCAGGTCCGGGCCCGACGTCGCCGTGTAGCCCTCGTTGAAGATCAGGTACAGCACGTGCAGCACCACCGCGAGCCGCTCGGTGCGCTCCGGACCCTCCGGCATCACGAAACTCGCCCCGGCCTGCCGGATCCGCTGCTTGGCCCGGCTGATCCGCTGGGCCATCGTCGACACCGGCACCAGGAACGCGCTGGCGATCTCCTCGGTGCTCAGGCCGCCGACCGCGCGCAGCGTCAACGCCAGCTGCGAGGGCGCCGACACCTCCGGGTGGCAGCACAGGAACAACAGCGTCAGCGTGTCGTCGGTGTGCCGGCCGGCCTCCTCGGCCGGGTCCGGCGACATCAGCTCGTGGTAGGGCTGCTGGACGGCGACGGTGACCTCACGGCGACGCCGGGCCGACTCGCTGCGCCACTGGTCGGTCAACCGCCGCCCGGCCACCGTGACCAGCCAGCCCATCGGCTCGGTCGGCAGGCCGTCGGCCGGCCAGCTCGTCGCGGCCGCCAGCAGCGCCTCCTGGACGGCGTCCTCACAGGCGTCGAACTGGCCGTGCCGGCGCACGAGCACGGCGAGGACCCGCGGCGCGAGGGCGCGCAGCAGGTCCTCGACCCGATCGGTGGTCGTGCCCACTCAGCCCTCGAACCCGGCCGAGAACATCACCGGCCGCACCTCGACGGCGAGGTCGGGCAGCCTCGTGTCCGGGATCAGCGAGGCCAACTCGACCGCCCGCTCCTGGTTCTCGCAGTCGACCAGGTAGAAGCCGCCCATGTACTCCTTGGCCTCGACGAACGGGCCGTCGGTGATGGCCGGCTGGGCGCCGGTGCCGCGCACGGTCGTCGAGTTGGCCGGGTCGGCCAGCGCCTGGGTGCCGATGAACTCACCGGACTCCTTGGTCAGGCGCATGAACTCCTCGTGGCCCTCCCCGATCATCGCCCGCTCCTGTTCGGTCAGCGCCGCCAGCGCCGCCGGGTTGACCTGCATGATGAGCAAGTACTTCACGTCATTCTCCTCTGCGTGCCGACCGGCCCCGGCGGGGCCGTGTCACGAGCGAGTCGGACCTGGACCGCGGGTCTCGACATCATCGTGGCGACATCGTGATGACTGTGTGACCGCCCACTTCGGCTCGGGTCATCGGGCGTCGGCGTGCTAGACACGCCCGGGTGTTTTCGCCCGGGTTCTCGACAGTGGGTAGGTGATCTACATGCGGGTTCGCCGGCTGGAGCGGTCCGCGCACCGGCTGCTGGACCGGTTGGCCGAGCAGGTCGGCGGCGGTCTCGTGGCGGCCGCGAACGCGCCGGGACTGGCGGCCGAGGTCGACCAGCACGCGGCCGCGGTGCGCGACATCCTGAGCTTCGGTGTCGACTCCGGTCCGAGCGTGGCCCGGCAGGTGCTGCTGGCCGGGTACGCCCAGGGCGTGCTCGACCACGTGCGGGAGCGCGGCGAGCAGCTGCGGGTGCCGGCCGACGAACAGAGCTGGTCGCGCGCCGACTGGATCTGTGTGCGGCTGGCCGCCGTCTGCACGCTGGCCGACGACCTGCGCACCGGCCGCCCGGCGTCCTCGACCGACGGCCTGCCCTCCCCGGCCTGAGCCAGCACGCACGGCTGAGCCCCCACGCACGGCTGAGCCCGCACGCACGGCGACGGCCGGGGCGCGTACGCCACCGGCCGTCACCATCACGCGTCCGGAGTGGTCAGCGGGTCTCCGGCGGCGGGGGCATGCGCCCCGACCCGGGCGGCATGTCCTGACCGCTGTGCGGCACCGTGCCGGGCCCGCCGCGGCGGCCGGCGCGGACCGCGTCGTCGGTGGCCGCCCTGGTGCCGGTCGCCGGGGTCGGCGCGTCGGCCCGCGCGGCGTCCTCCCGGCCGCGCTGACGCGCGTCGCTGGCCGCCTTGGCGTTGGGCGCCTCGTCCTCGGCCCGGGTGATCCAGCGCTCCCAGCGGCTCTGCATCGGGCGGATCATGCCGCCACCGATACCGACCACCGCGATACCGCCGATCGTGGCGAGCACGGTGACCAGCACCGGCGTGGTGACCGTGGTGGCCACACCGATCTGGTTCAGCGCCGCGATCACCGCCAGTGCCCAGATGGCCACCGAGGCGATGGTGCCGATCATCGGCCCGTAGGACAGGCCGCCCAGGGCGTTGGTGATCAGGTCCTTGACCGCCCTGGCGATCGCGCCGGCCACCACGATGATCACGATGGCGACGACGGCCCTCGGCAGCCACGCGACGATGGCGGTGAGCAGGTCACTGACCGGGTTCGGGCCGAACACGCCGAACGCCAGCTGCAGCGCGATCAGCAGGATCGCGTAGTAGATCAGCTTGGACAGGATGTCCGAGGCGTCGTACTTGCTCTTGGCCATCATCCGCTTGATGCCGCCGCGCTCGACGACGCGGTCGAAGCCGACCCGCTCGAGCACCTTGTCGACGATCTTGGCGACGGCCTTCGCGATGATCCAACCGATCAGCAGGACCACCAGGAACCCGACGAACTTGGGTACGAACGTCGCGATCGAGTTCCAGGCGTTGGAGATGCCATCTCCGAAGTCCTGTGCGAAGTCCATGGCCGCGAGCGCGGGTGCTGAGGACACAGTCACCGCCCCCTTTCCGGCGTGACTGGCACGTTCCCCGACGGACGTGCGTTGGCCTTGGCTTCCCCAGGACCACACCTGTCACACCAGATCTACCCCGAACGGGGGATTTGGATGGCTACGGTCCACCATCCGGAACCGGCCGTTCACAGTGGTCACCTGCTACGCGAGGCCTGTTTCCGCTGGTGTAGAACCTGCGGTGAGTCCCCACCACGATGGAGAAGCGCCATGAGCAAGTTACTCACCGTGACCAGATCGATCGCTGTCACGGCGTTCGCCGCCGCGACACTGCTGTCCTTCGGCGGTCCCGCGTCCGCCGCGCCGGACCGGCAGCCGGTCTCCGGGGACGACCGCGCCACGGCGCACGAGGGCAACGCCAAGGCGCAGGAGTGCGCCCAGCTGTTCCCCGGCAGCCGAGCCATCGCCACCGCCGACCTCACCGTCGTCACCGACGGCTCCGGGACCTACCTCGACATCACCGCGATCGCCGACGGCACCGACGTGGTCGGCGTGGTCGTCAAGGGCGGCCCGGCCTACAACCGTTACGACGCCGCCGCTCTCGGCGACCTGCCCTGGCTGGACCTGCACTCCCCGCTGGTGCCCAGCGGCAAGCCGGCGCAGATCAGCCACTGGTTCGCCTGCGGTGTGTCGACGAACCCGACCACGACCACCCCGCCCGCGACCACCGAGCCGCCCACGACCACCGAGCCGAGCACCACGCCGGGCGAGCCCACGACGTCAGAACCCACGACGACCGACGGCACGCCGACCGAGTCCACCACGACCTCCGCCGCGGTCGTCCCGGCCGCCGACCACGAGGATCTGGCGCAGACCGGGTTCTCCGGCGGCTGGCTGGTCGCCCTCGGCGCGACGCTGCTGCTCGGCGGTGGCGCACTGCTGTTCCTGATGCGCACCCGAGGCGCTCGCCGCTGACCGACCCCACTGACCACTGAGGGCGTCTCCCCGCGCAGGGGAGACGCCCTCAGTCATGTCTGTGCTGGCTGCCCCGAGCCGCTGACAGGACTTGAACCCGCAACCGTTCGCTTACAAGGCGAGTGCTCTACCGATTGAGCTACAGCGGCACGACCACGCCCGGTGGCCGATGCTCATCGTAGGTCACGTGGTCGACGCCACTGACACACGCCATAACACTGGAGCCCGCCCGTTCGATGTGCCCAGGGATATTGTCGACAAGCGCCGTGAACGTGGAGGTGAGAGCGGTGTGGTTCACGCAGCGGAACCGGTCCGCGCGTGCACACGACCAGCCCAGGTTCCCCCGGGAACGACGACCCGACGGGCAGGTCCCCCCGGCGGTCCAGGGTCCGGCACTGCCGGACGAGGCGACCGTCCACTTCGTACTCGACCTCGCGGTCCGGATCGGCGAGGTGCAGATGTCCTCCGGGGCCGGCGCCGCCGACGCCACGGCCACGATCATCGCCGTGGCCAGCGCGTACGGCCTGCCGCACAGCGAGGTCGACGTGATCTTCACGTCGATCACCGTGACCTGTCACCGGGGCGTCGACCACCCGCCGATCACCTCGCTGCGGGTGGTCCGCACCCGCAGCCTCGACTACACCCGCCTCGCCCTGGTCGAGAAGCTGGTGAGGGACATCACCGCCGGCCGGATCGCCGTGCGCCAGGCACACGTCGAGCTGAACCGGATCACCTCCGCACCCCACCCCTACCCGCGCTGGGTCGCCACCGGCGCCTACGCCGGCATGGCCGCCGCGATCACCGTGCTGATCGGAGGCGAACCGGTGATGGCGCTGTTCGCCGCGCTGATCACCGCGCTGATCGACCGGGTCGGGCGGCTGCTCAACCGCCGCGCGCTGCCGTTCTTCTTCCAACAGGTCGTCGGCGGCGCGCTGGCCACCGGCGGCGCCCTGGCCCTGGTCGCCAGCGGCGTCCTGCCCGACGAGGTGCGCCCGACGGCCGCCGTCGCCGCGGCGATCACCGTGCTGCTGTCCGGACTCTCACTGGTCTCGACCGTGCAGGACGCCATCACCGGGTACAACGTCACCGCCGCCGGACGCACCATCGAGGTCTCGATGATGACCGCCGGCCTGATCGCCGGGGTCGTGCTGGCGCTCAACGTCGCGGTCAACCTCGGCCTGCCCTCCCAGGGCCTGGCCGAGCCGATCGCGCCGTCGGCGCTGCGGCTGCCGCTGCAAACCGTGGCCGGCGGCGCCGCCGCCGCGTGCTTCGCGCTGGCCAGCTACGCCACCCCGCGCGCGGTGCTGGTCGCCGGGATCGCCGGCGCGACCGGCGCCGGCGGGTACAGCGCGCTGGCGCTGGCCGGCTTCGGCCAGATCGCCGGCTCGGCCATCGCGGCGACCGCCATCGGCTTCGCCGGCGGCCTGATCTCCCGCCGGCTGCGGATCCCGCCGCTGGTGGTGGCCGTGTCCGGGATGGTGCCGCTGCTGCCGGGTCTGGCGACCTACCGCGCCCTGTACGAGCTGGCCATCGAGCGGACGCTGACCGGTCTGCCGACACTGATGGTGGCCGCGTCGGTCGCGCTGGCGCTGGCGGCGGGCGTGGTCCTCGGCGAGTACCTCGCCCAGCCCGTGCGCTACGGACTGGGCCGGTTGGAGCGGCGGATCTCCGGGCCACGACTGGCTGGTCCGCTGCGTCCGACCAGGAGACGACTGGAGTGACACCTTTGTTGTGACACCGGCGTCGCCAACACCCAATACCCTGCGAGGTTGACTAATCTCGAAGCTCACGGGTTCGAGGGAGGCACGCGCGGCGTGATGAGTGAGAGCACGACCGACCTACCCGACGGCGGCGGCGCCGACTTCCTCGTGGTCGCCAACCGGCTACCGGTGGACCTCGAACGACTGCCCGACGGAACCGAACGCTGGAAACACAGTCCCGGTGGCCTGGTGAGCGCGCTGGAACCGTTCCTGCGCGCGCACAGCGGCGCCTGGGTCGGCTGGCCGGGCGTGCCGGACGTCGAGGTCGACAAGTTCGCCGACGACGGCATCTGGCTGCACCCGGTGACGCTGACCAGCGACGAGGTCCGCGACTACTACGAGGGTTTCTCCAACGCCACCCTCTGGCCGCTCTACCACGACGTCGTCGCCACGCCGGTGTTCGACCGTGGCTGGTGGGACGCCTACGTCCGGGTGAACCAGCGGTTCGCGCAGGCCTGTGCGCAGATCGCCGCGCCGGGCGCGGTGGTGTGGGTGCAGGACTACCAGCTGCAACTGGTGCCGGCGATGCTGCGTGACCTGCGCCCGGACCTGCGGATCGGGTTCTTCCTGCACATCCCGTTCCCGCCGACCGAGCTGTTCATGCAGCTGCCGTGGCGCGCGGAGATCATCCGCGGCCTGCTGGGCGCCGACCTGGTCGGCTTCCACCGCCCCGGCGGCGCGCAGAACTACCTGTGGCTGGCGCGGCGGCTGATCGGCCTGGAGCCCAGCCGGGGCGCGGTCGGCGTGCGCACCCGGCCGGGTGTGGTGCAGGTCGGCGACCGCTCGGTGCGCGTCGGCGCGTTCCCGATCTCGATCGACTCGTCGGGTCTGGACACGACGGCCAGAAGCCGCGAGGTCATCCAGCGCGCCAGACAGATCCGCGCGGACCTCGGCAACCCGCGCAAGATCATCCTCGGGGTGGACCGGCTCGACTACACCAAGGGCATCGACCTGCGCCTCTACGCGCTGCAGGAGCTCTTGGAGGAGGGCCGGGTCGACCCGTCCGAGGTCGTCATGGTCCAGCTGGCCACACCCAGCCGGGAACGGGTCGAGCACTACCAGCGGATGCGCGGCGAGATCGAGCAGGTCGTCAGCCGGATCAACGGCGAGTTCGCCAGGGTCGGCCGGCCGGTCGTGCACTACCTGCACCAGTCGATCAACCGCAAGGAGCTGGTGGCGTTCTTCTCCGCCGCCGACGTGATGCTGGTGACCCCGGTCCGCGACGGCATGAACCTGGTCTGCAAGGAGTACGTCGCCTGCCGCCACGACCTGGGCGGCGCGCTCGTGCTCTCCGAGTTCGCCGGCGCCGCGGCCGAGCTGACCAGCGCGTTCCTGGTCAACCCGCACGACCTGGACGGGGTGAAGAACGCCATGCACGCCGCCCTGACGCTCGACCCGGCCGAGGGCCGGCGCCGCATGCGCGCGCTGCGCCGCCAGGTCCTCACCCACGACGTCGACCGCTGGGCCCGCTCGTTCCTCGACGCCCTGGCCCCGGCGAACCAGGAGTCCCTGACCCAGACCTAACCCTCGGCGGTGGCGTAGAGGGCGCGCAGCGCGGCGCCGAGGTTGGGCGTGACCGTCACGTCGATGCCCGGCGGGACCTGGCCGGAGTCCGGCGGCACCAGCGCCCGGGTGAAGCCCAGCCGGGCCGCCTCGGCCAGGCGGTTCTTCAGGCCCGACACGCGGCGGACCTCACCGGCCAGGCCGACCTCGCCGAGGACCACCAGGTCCGGCGGCAGGGCGATGTCCTTGGCCGCCGAGGCCACCGCCAGCACCAGCGCCAGGTCGGCGGTCGGCTCGTGGATGCGCATGCCGCCGACCGTGGCGGTGAACACGTCGTACTCGGACAGGCGGATGCCGCCCCGGCGTTCCAGCACGGCCAGGGCCATCGCCACCCGCGCGGAGTCCAGGCCGCTCACGGCGCGCCGGGGCGAGGGCAGGGCTGACTTGGACACCAGGGCCTGGACCTCGCCCGGCAGCGGGCGTTTGCCCTCGACGGCGACGGTGACGGCCGTGCCAGGCACGCCGGTCTCGCGGCGGTTGAGGAACAGGCCCGACGGGTCGGGCACGCCGAGGATGCCGTCCTCGACCAGTTCGAAGCAGCCGACCTCGTCGGCCGGGCCGAAGCGGTTCTTGACGCCGCGCACCATGCGCAGCGACGTGTGCTTGTCGCCCTCGAAGTGCAGGACGACGTCGACCAGGTGTTCCAGGACGCGCGGGCCGGCGATGGCGCCGTCCTTGGTGACGTGGCCCACCAGCACGACCGGCAGGCCGCGTTCCTTGGCCAGCGCGACCAGCGCGGCGGTGACCGCGCGGACCTGGGTCACGCCGCCGGGGGTGCCATCGACCTCGGTCGAGCCCAGCGTCTGCACGGAGTCGACGACCAGCAGGCCGGGTTTGACGACGTCGACGTGGCCGAACACCGCGCCGATGTCGCTCTCGGCCGCCAGGTACATGGCGTCGTGCACGTTGCCGGTGCGTTCGGCGCGCAGCCGGACCTGGCCGGCGGACTCCTCACCGGTGACGTAGAGCGAGGTGCTGCCCGAGCCGGCCCAGCGGTAGGCGACCTCCAGCAGCAGGGTCGACTTGCCGACCCCTGGCTCGCCGGCCAGCAGCACGACCGCGCCCGGCACCAGACCGCCGCCCAGCACCCGGTCCAGCTCGGAGACGCCGGTCCGCCTGGCCCGCGCGGTCTCCACGTCGACCTCGGCGATCGGCCGCGCCGGGGCGCTGGGCGCGCCGGCGGCGATCCTGGCCATGGTCGCCCGGTTGGGGACGCCGATCTCCTCGAGGGTGCCCCAGGCCTGGCATTCCTGGCACCGGCCGAACCACTTGGCGGACTCGTGCCCGCACTCGGCGCAGCGGTACCCCGGCTTGTTCGCTTTCGTGCTCTTGGCCACGGCCACAACCTACGGCCGGGGCCCGACAGAACGGCTCAGTGGCCGCTCCCGCCGTCCTCCTCCGGGTCCGGACGCGGGGTGGTCGGCGAGGCGATCGGCAGGTTCACGGTGATCGTGCCGGCCTTGGCGAACACGAACGTCACCGGGACGTTGCGGCCGTTCTCCAGGTCGGCGACCAGGTCGGTGAGCACGATGCCGATCGTGCCGAAGTCCAGCTCGGTGCTGGGTTCGGTGTCGACGGACTCCTCGATGGTCTCGGTGCCCGACGGCCCGCTTGGCTCGGTCGCCGTCCCGGTCACGCCGCCGGGAGCGGACGGGTCGGCGTCCTCGGTGCTCTCCGGGGCGTCGGCCGACTCGGTGGTCTCGGGGGCGGAGGTCGTGTCGGCGAGCGCCGAGTCGTCCGGCACGACGACCTGCAGCGACATCCCGCCGGGCAGGGCGGTGTCGCCGAGCACCTGGACGTCGGGCGAGGCCGGGCTGGTCACCGAGACCAGTTCGTCCTCGGTTGTGCCGGTGTTGACGATCGTGAGAACCAGCGGCGCGTCGTCGCCGGCGCTGTAGTCGCCGAACTCGGGGAAGGCGATCATCACGTCCCGCAGGGCGATGTTGCCGACATTGCCCCGGTTGCCGTTGACCGCCGGCTCGATGGAGTCGGTCTGGGTCACCTGTCCCGAGCTGCACCCGACGAGCACGGCGGAGAGGCCGACGGCGAGCGCCGGAACGATCTTGCGCAGCGGTCCGGTCGAACGACTCACGATCGCGGTCCTTCCTCGGGCAGGCGTGACTCAGGGCGAAGACTAGCGGCACACTCGCACGGCTCGATCGAGTGGTCTCCCAGACACGCCAAGCGGGTTCGGCATTTTCCGGTCCTCTGTGGATCCGTCGAACAACCCAGCACATTCCTCAACAGAGATGGTCGAGCATGCCTGGAGCGGATTTGTCAACCCCCAGAACCAACCGCCGCGTGGCCGCTGACCTGCGGTTACTGATCGCGGGTCGGATACACCCCCACGTCCGACCGTGTTAAGATGGAGGCAGCGAAAGGGGCAGAGGACACATGGTTTTCAAGGTCGGAGAGACCGTCGTCTACCCGCACCACGGTGCCGCACTCATCGAAGCAATCGAAACCCGGGTGATCAAGGGCGAGGAGAAGAAGTACCTCGTTCTGAAGGTCGCCCAGGGCGACCTCACTGTACGCGTTCCCGCTGACAACGCCGAGATCGTGGGTGTTCGGGATGTCGTCGGCCAGGAAGGTCTCAACCGAGTCTTCGATGTTCTGCGTGCTCCTCACACCGAGGAGCCGACCAACTGGTCCCGGCGGTACAAGGCCAACCTCGAGAAGCTCGCCTCGGGCGACGTGAACAAGGTGGCCGAAGTGGTGCGCGACCTCTGGCGGCGCGAGAAGGATCGCGGATTGTCCGCCGGCGAGAAGCGCATGCTCGCGAAGGCACGGCAGATCCTGGTCAGTGAGTTGGCGCTGGCCGAGGGCACGGACGAGGGCAAGGCCGAGGTCATCCTCGACGAGGTCCTCGCCACGGCATCCGTCTAGCCGCCCTGAGCAACAACCGAATCACGGCAACCACCGTCGCGCTCGTCCCCGCCACCGAGCGGGGTGAGCGCCTCGGTGTCAAGGGCCCCAAGGCACTCGTGCCGGTCAACGGGGTTCCCCTCGTCGTACACGCCGTACGTGGCCTGCTCGCAGCGGGTTGCGTCCGGCGTGTCGTCGTCGCGGCCCCCGACACGGCTCTCGACGCCGTCCGGGCCGCGCTCACCGGCCTGGACGCGAGCCTCGTCCCCGGCGGCGACGATCCCGTCGCCCGCGCGCTGGACGCGGCGCTGGCCGAGATCCCGGACACCCAGTACGTCCTGGTGCACGACCTCGCGCGGGCACTCGCCCCGCCCGAGGTGATCCGCGCGGTGGCCGACGCCGTGGCGAACAGCACACCCGTCGTCCCGGTGCTGCCGGTCACCGACACCGTCAAGCGGGTCGACGACCACGACGACATCACCACCACCGTCGACCGCGACGGCCTGCGGGTCGCCCAGGGACCGTGGGGGTTCACCGTCGAGGCGCTGCGGTCCGGGACCCGGCTGCCGGCGGCGACCGTGCCAGGGCATCCTGCCGCCATGGCGATCACCACCGCGTTCGACCTGACCGTGGCCAGCGTGCTGCTGGCGGACCAGCCGTGACCCCCCGGGTCGGCATCGGCACCGACGTGCACCCGGTCGAGCCCGGCCGCGAGTGCTGGATCGCCGGCCTGCGCTGGGAGGGTGTCGACGGCTGCGCCGGGCACTCCGACGGCGACGTCGCCGCCCACGCGCTGTGCGACGCGCTGCTCTCGGCCGCCGGCCTCGGCGACCTCGGCGCGGTGTTCGGCACCGGCGACCCGCGCTGGTCGGGCGCGCACGGCGTGGAGTTGCTGGCGGAGGTCCGGTCGCGGCTCGACGCCGCCGGCTACCGGGTCGGCAACGCGGTGGTGCAGGTCATCGGCAACGCGCCCCGGATCGGCACCCGGCGCACCGAGGCCGAGCGGGCACTGTCGGTGGCGGTCGGCGGCCCGGTCTCGGTGTCCGGCACGACGACCGACGGGCTGGGCCTGACCGGGCGCGGCGAGGGCGTCGCGGCGGTGGCCACCGCGTGCCTCCTACCACACGACTAGGCTTTGAGGTCCCCGCGTCACCACCCGCTTCCCTGACGAGGATGACACCGTGAGCCTGCACCTGTTCGACAGCGCGAGCCGTCGCGCGCGGGAGTTCGTCCCCGTGCGCCCTGGAGCTGCGTCGATCTACGTGTGTGGGCCGACCCCGCAGGGTCCGCCGCACATCGGGCACGTGCGCAGCGCGCTGAACTACGACGTGCTGCGCCGCTGGCTGGCTCACTCCGGGCTGGCGGTCACGCTGGTGCGCAACGTCACCGACATCGACGACAAGATCCTGCGCAAGGCCGGCGAGCACGACACCCCGTGGTGGCAGTGGTCGGCCACCTACGAGCGCGCGTTCGACGCGGCCTACGCCACGCTCGGCGTGCTGCCGGCGTCGATCGCGCCGCGCGCCACCGGCCATGTGACGCAGATGGTCGAGCTGATGGAGCGGCTGATCGCCGGCGGGCACGCCTACGCGTCGGCCGGCGACGTGTACTTCGCGGTCGCCTCCTACGCCGAGTACGGCGCGCTGTCCGGTCAGCGGATCGAGGAGATGCAGCAGGGCGAGTCGGCCGGCGAGGGCAAGCGCGACCCGCGTGACTTCACGCTGTGGAAGGGCGCGCGGCCGGGTGAGCCGTGCTGGCCGACGCCGTGGGGGCCGGGCCGGCCGGGCTGGCACCTGGAGTGCTCGGCGATGGCGCTGACCTATCTGGGCGCCGAGTTCGACATCCACGGCGGCGGCCTGGACCTGGTGTTCCCGCACCACGAGAACGAGCTGGCGCAGTCGCGGGCGGCCGGCGACCCGTTCGCCCGGTTCTGGATGCACAACGGGCTGGTGGGGCTGGCCGGCGAGAAGATGGCGAAGTCGCTGGGCAACGTGGTGTCGGTCGAGGCGCTGGTCGCCCGGTTCCGGCCGCAGGAGCTGCGCTACCACCTGGTGGCCCCGCACTACCGGTCGACGATCGAGTTCTCCGAGGCCGCGCTGGAGGAGTCGGCGCGGGCCTACCAGCGGGTGGAGTCGTTCGTGCACCGGGTGGCGCAGCGCGCCGGGGTGATGGCGCCCGGCGACGTCGGTCGTGAGTTCGCGGCGGCGATGGACGACGACCTCGGCACGCCGGCCGCGTTGGCGGCGGTGCACAGCACGGTGCGGGCCGGGTTCACCGCGCTGGACGCCGGTGACGACAACGGCGCCCTCACCGCGGCCGCGACGGTCCGCGCCCAGACCGAGGTGCTCGGGCTGGACCCGTTGTCGGACAAGTGGTCCTCGTCGTCCACAGTGGATTCAAAGGCCGCCGCGGCGGTCGAGTCCCTGGTCGGCGAGCAGCTGGCGGCGCGCCAGCGGGCCAGGGCGGAGCGCGACTTCGCCGCCGCCGACGCGATCCGGGACCGGTTGCTGGCCGCGGGTATCACCGTCGAGGACACCCCCGACGGTCCACAGTGGACATTTAAGGACAGCTGACGTGGCTGGAAACTCCCAACGCCGGGGCGCGATCCGCAAAACCGGCACGAAGAAGGGCGCCGTCAAGGGGTCCGGCGGCCAGCGCGCGAAGTCGCTGGAGGGCAAGGGCCCGACGCCGCACGCCTCCGCGCGCCCCGGCCACCCGGCCCAGCGCCGCGCGGCGGCCAAGGCCAAGGCCGCCCAGCACCGCTCCAAGGACAAGCCGACCGCCGAGCTGGTCGCCGGACGCAACCCGGTCGTCGAGTGCCTGCGCGCCGACGTCCCGGCGACCGCGCTGTACGTGCAGCTCAGCGTGGACGCCGACGACCGCGTGACCGAGGCCGTCCGGCTGGCCGCCGACCGGGGCATCTCGGTGTTGGAGGTCGCCAGGCCCGAGCTGGACCGGCTCACCGGCGGGGCGCTGCACCAGGGCCTGGCGCTGCAGATGCCGCCGTTCGAGTACGCCCACCCCGACGAGCTGTTGGACGTGGCCGACGAGTCGTCCGAGCCGGCGCTGCTGGTGGCGCTGGACGGTGTGACGGATCCGCGCAACCTGGGCGCGGTGATCCGCTCGGCGGCCGCGTTCGGCGCCAACGGCGTGCTGCTGCCGCAGCGGCGCAGCGCCGGGGTGACCGCGGTGGCGTGGCGCACGTCGGCCGGCACGGCCGCCAAGCTGCCGGTGGCGGTGGCGACCAACCTGACCCGCACCCTGCGTTCGTATGCCGAACGCGGCCTGATGATCGTCGGCCTGGACGCCGACGGCACGGTGGACGTCGACGGCCTCTCGCTGGCGACCTCTCCCCTGGTGGTCGTGATCGGCTCGGAGGGCAGGGGCCTGTCCCGGCTGGTCCGCGAGACCTGCGACGAGACGGTGTCGATCCCGATGGCGGCCGGGGTGGAGTCGCTGAACGCGTCGGTGGCGGCCGGGGTGGTGCTGGCGGAGGTGGCTCGGCGGCGGCGGGTGGCCGGGCGGGTGTAGGCAGCGTCACGTTCGACATTTGCGGCCGGAAGGACTGAACCACTCGGATAGGGTCCAGACGTCCTTTTCGGGGAGGTTGAGGTCACCGCATGTCGTTCGCCAGCCCACTGTTCCTGTGGATCTTCACTCCACTGGTGCTGGCGCTCGTCCTGCTGGCGCCCAGGTCGTGGCGCAACGGGATCGTCGCCGTAGCGTCGCTCACGTTCTACACGGTGGGCGCCGGCCCGACGACGATCCTGCTGCTGGTCTGCATGGTGGTGAACTTCCTCGCCGGCCAGGCCCTGGAGCCCGACGAGTGGGCGCTGGCGAAGCGCCGCAAACGCGGCCTGCTCATCGCCGTGATCATCTTCGACGTGGCGACGCTGGTGGTGTGGAAGTACGCGGGCTTCCTCACCGAGCAGCTCGACGGCTTCGCGAGGCTGTTCGGCGGCGACTTCCCCGTGGTGCACCTGCTGCTGCCGATCGGCATCTCGTTCTACACATTCCACAATATTTCGTACATCGTGGACATCTACCGGGGCGAGCGCCCGGCGCTACGCCAACCGGTGGCGTACGCGACGTACATCTCGATGTTCCCGCAGCTGATCGCCGGCCCGATCGTGCGCTACCACGAGATCGCCGACCAGCTGCCCCAGGAACGCACCCACCGCCTGGACGACGTGGCGGCGGGCTTCCCCCGCTTCGCCCTCGGCCTGTGCAAGAAAGTGATCATCGCCGACTCCCTGAGCCCGGTGGTCGAGGCATGCTTCACGACCCCGAACGACGAGATGACCTTCGCCGTGGCGTGGCTCGGCGCCCTGACCTACACGTTGCAGCTGTACTTCGACTTCTCCGGCTACTCGGACATGGCGATCGGCCTGGGCCGGATGCTCGGCTTCCGCCTCCCGGAGAACTTCGCCCGCCCGTACTCGTCGGTCACGGTGACCGAGTTCTGGCGCCGCTGGCACATGTCCCTGTCCCGCTGGTTCCGCGACTACGTCTACATCCCCCTCGGCGGCAACCGCCAGGGCTCCGCCAAGACGTACCGCAACCTGTCCATCGTCTTCGTCCTCACCGGCTTCTGGCACGGCGCCAACTGGACCTACCTCGTCTGGGGCATCTACCACGGCGCCCTACTGATCATCGAACGCGGCTTCCAACTGGACAACTCCCCACCGACGGCCGGCGCCCGCATCGCCCGCCGCGCCCTCACCTTCCTGCTGGTCGTCGTCGGCTGGGTCTTCTTCCGCTCCACCGACCTGAGCCAGGCCCTGACCATGATCGGCCACATGCTCCTACCCGACTTCACCGGCGTCACCGACGTCGTCGGGGAGGCCTTCACCAACCAGCGGGTACTGATCCTGCTGCTGGCCCTGGTGATCGTGTTCCTGCCGGCACACCCCGTCACCGGGCCCCTGCTGGAGTCCTCCCGCAGCCTGCCCGCCACGGTCCTCCGCGTCACCATCATGACGGCCGGCCTGTTCTACGCCGCCATCCTCATCGCCGCCGGCACCTTCAGCCCCTTCCTCTACTACCAGTTCTGATGCCGGGAACCGCGCAGCCGAACAGACCACGGACAGCGGCCTGACCAGGCGGTAGTGGCGTTCGCTGCCGCTGTTCTTCTGGTGGACGGTCGTCGGCCGCGGCTACGTCCTCGTAGACCGGCATCCCCGAACCGGGTTGCTGCGGGTGCGGATGCAGGTGGTGCCCCGCATTCTGGCCCTGGCGGACGCCCGGCCAGGGACCCCGCCTGTGGAAAGGGGAACTTCCGATGGCGAAGAAGCATCGGTGGAGATGGGTGATCGGCGGGTTGGGCGTCATCGTCCTGCTGATAATCGTGGTCGCCGTCAGCCAGCCGAGCGAAGACGCAGGCACCACTGAGCAGTCGCCTGCCGGGCAGTCGGCCAGTGCGCCCGCGAACGAGTCAGCTGCCCCGGCCGGGCCGGCCACCACCATTACCAGTGGTATGTACGAGGTGGGGGTCGATGTCCAGGCAGGCCAGTACAAGACTCCGGGTCCGCCCGAGGACGACATCATCGGCGCCTGCTACTGGGCTCGGCACAAGGACGACTCGGGAGCGATGGAGTCGATCCTGGCCAACGGCAACCTTGAAGGCCCCGGCTCGGTGACGATCAACGCTGGCGAGTTCTTCGAGGCCACCGGGGAATGCACCTGGACAATGACCGGGTGAGCATCAGTCCCGTCCTGGTCTTCACCAGTCCGAAGTAGAACACACGCGGGTTGTGTGGCGCACGCCTGCGCGGGCTACGGCTTCTGACGGCTTTCGAGGGTGGTTCGGGCGTGCTGCCAGAGGCGTTCGAACTCGTCGGGAGGGATGGGTTCGGGGTCGGGTAGGTCGGCCGGGTCGAGGGGCTTCTCAGAGGTCAGGCCGTAGGTGTTCTCGTACTCGGTGAGTGTGCCGGCGTCGCGGGCGCGCAGTTCCTCGTCGAGGGAGGCGGCGGCGATGGGGGTTTCGGCTGGGCCCTGGAGTTCGATCTGGCGGGTGACCCAGCCGTCGGGGTCGAGCTCGAAGTGGAACCAGATGTCTTCCTCGCCCCAGTGGCAACGCAGGTGCCTCATGTCAGCGGAAGGCTGCCACGTTCTCGGTGGCCCAGCGGACGAACGGCGTCGCGGGGTGGCCGGTGATCCGTTCGACGGTGTCATGGACGGTGCGCAGGGCCTCGGTGGTGTCGCCGCCCATGAGGTCGAGGACGGCGGCGGTGGCAGGGCCGAAGTAGGGGGCCAGGTCGTGGTGGGCCTGTTCCCGGGTGAGTTCGACGAACGACAGGGGGCGGCCCAGGGCGGCGGCCAGCGCGGCCGCCTGCTCCCGGGGAGTGACGGGAGCGGGGCCGGTGAGCGCGTAGGTCTGGCCATTGTGGACGGAATCGGTCAGTGCTTCCCGTGCCACGGCGGCGATGTCGGCGGGATGGATGGCGGGCAGGCCGACGTCGGGGTAGGGGGCACGGACGGTGGAGTCGTCGCGGATCGAACCGGACCACAGGAGGGTGTTGGAGGCGAACTGGGTGGGGCGCAGGATCGTCCAGGTCAGGCCGCTGTCCTTGACCAGGTTCTCGGCGACCAGGTTCGCGTGGGCCTCGGGCAGGTGCGGGTGGGTCTGGACGGTGATCGACGACACCAACACGACGTGCTCGACGCCGGCCTCGCGGGCCGCGTCGATGACCGGGGCCTCGGGAGCCAGGCCCCGCAACAGGAACAGCGCGCGGACGCCCTTGAGCAGCGGCGCCGGGTCGTCGGCCAGGTCGCCCTCGACGGCGTCGACGCCGGCGGGGAACGTCGCGTTGGCGAGGTCCCTGGTGAGGGCCCGCACCGGGTAGCCGCGCAGGCCGGTCAGCAGGGCGCTGCCGATTCTTCCGGTCGCTCCGGTTACCAGGATCATCAGCGCGCTCCCATCAGTCGATCATCAGGACGGGGTGACGGTATGACCTCCACCTTGCTTGAGGTCAAGCCACCCGGTGCGGCGATGAAGGGTGGTAGCGGTTACTGGGAGCGGCCGTTGGCGCGGTAGACGCCGGCTCGGCCTCGGAGCTCGACGGGGGAAACGGGCTCGTGGCGCGGGAGTCGGCGGTGAGCGGCGGAGACGCCCGGACCGGGCGCACGGGCGCGGGCGGTCATGTCCGTCAGAGAAGGGCATGGGCGAGTTGGGTTCGGTGGAGCGGTGTCGGGCGCTGGTCGTCAGCGCGTTGACCGGAGGCGAGCCGAAGCGGGTGGTCGCGGAGTTCCTCGCCGCGATCGCGCGGGTGCCGGTCGAGCGGCGGGGGAGGTTGGCCGGTGCGGTGATCCTGGCATTGGGGGTGCCCGTTCCCGAGGAGCTGGTGGCGATGGCGGACAGTGATCCGCCGGCGGTGCGGCGGTGGGGTTCGGTGCGGGCGGCCACCCGGGCCACGCTCGACTTCTCCCGGCAGCTCGACTCGGCCGCCCCGGATCCGGGCGTGCTCGACGGGATCGTGTCGATGGCGGCGGCGGCGCTGCCCGCCGACCTCGGGAACCTGTTCACCGGCATGTTCCAGGCCCAGCGCAGCGGCGACATCGACGAGTGGGTCCGGATCGTCACCACGGTGTCCTCGACGCTGGAGGGGATGCTCGGCGACGACGACCACCCCCACGCCAACGCCTGGCGCGAGCAGCTGCGCACGATGACCGACCTGGCCTCGGCCGCCAGCCGGCGCGACCGGTCCGCCATGCTCGACTCCGTCGACTCGTTGCGCGCGGCGACCCGGGACGCGCTGAGCGCGGCGACACCGGAGACACCCGCCACCGCGACGCCGGATGAGACACCGGTGGGACAGTGCCGGACGTTGATCGTCCGGGCGTTGACCGAGGACGACGGGGAGCAGGTCGTCGAGGAGTTCTGGGCGGAGATCTCCCGGCTGCCCGCCGACCACCCGCAACGCGCTCGGCTGGCCGCCGCGCTGGTCATCGCGTGCGAGGAGGGCGGTGTCGCGTACCTGTGGCGGGCGGCGGGACTGCTGAAGATCGTCGACGCCGATCCGCCGGCGGCGCCCCGGTGGCCGAAGGCCCGACAGGGGGCGCGTGCCCAGGCCGAGGCTTTCGAGCACCTGGCCGACCCGCACCACAGCCCGGACACGACGGCCAAGGCCATCGCCGACCTCATGGGTGACCGGGCCAACCAGCTGTCGACGGCCTTCGGTGAGCTGCTGGCCGCGATCGCCCGCGCCCAGCACGACGAGAACCTGAGCGAGCTGGACCGCATCTCGGCCGCGCTGCCCGGTCTGCTCGACGCCATGGTCGGCGACGACCCGCGCACCCGGGCCGACCGGGACCAGCTGCTCGCGCTGGCCCGGTTCGTCACCGCCGGATCCCGGTCGGACCCGGCGGGCCTGCGGGCCGTGTTCGACGCCCTGCCGCCGATGCCCGGCGCGACCGACCTGGACCACGCCATCAACCGGGTGATGGACGCCCAGCGGTCGATGCTGGCGGACGGCCAGCTCACCGACGAGCAGCTGACGGAGCTGGCCCGCTCCGCCGCCGACGCCGACCTCCCGCCGTTGCCGCGGATCACGCAGTACCAGTTCCTGGGCATCGGGCACTTCGCGCGGGGGCCGCGACACCATGACCGTGCGGTCGCCGCCCTGCGCGCGGGGCTGGAACTCAGCGGGTCGGCGGCACCGGCTCTGCGGGCCGCCTGCCAGGCCACCCTCGCCCACGTGCTGTCGCTGCGCCCGGAGACCGGCGAGGAGGCCGTTGCCCGGCTGGAGGACGCCCGCGAGCTGCTCGGCGGACCAGAAAGTCCACTGTGGATTCTCACGACGAAGCAACTGGCCGACGTGCGGCAGCAGGCCGGCCAGGGCCGGGCGGCCACCGAGCTGAAGCTGCTCGCCCAGCGGGGCTACGCGTGGCGGGCGTTGCGGGAGTCGAGTGTCGTCGGGGCGCGGGACGCGGTGCGGGAGGCGGCCGGGTCGGCGGTCGAGGTGGCGCGGCAGTGTCTTCGGATCGGGGACGTGGCGGGGGCGGTGCGGGCGTTGGACTCCGGGCGGGGGTTGATGCTGTTCGCGGCCGTCGAGCTGCCGAAGGTTCCGGACAAGCTGCGGGCCGCCGGGCACGACGACCTCGCCCGGCGGTGGCTGGCCGACGGCGGGGCGAACGCCGAGACGCGGCGGGCCGCGCTGGCGGTGCTGCCGGACAGGGACCGGCTGCTGGACCCGCCGGACCTGGACGAGATCCGCGCCGCGCTGCGCACCGTGGACGCCGACGCCCTGGTGTACCTGGCGCCGGGGCTCGCGGTGGTCGCCCCGGTGGACGGGGCGCCGGTGTGGCTGGAACTGCCGGACCTCGACGCCGGCGGGGTCGCCGAGGTCCGGCGGTATCTGGACCCGACCCGCGACCTGGCCCCGGCGGGCGTCGGTGACCTGGACGCGGTCGGCGGCTGGGCGTGGCGGGTGGCGGTCGGGCCGCTGCTGGAGCTGCTCGCCGTGCCGGAGCCGCGCATCGTGCTGGTGCCGATGGGGGATCTGGCGCGGATCCCGTGGGAGGCGGCGCGGCGGCCGGACGGGGTGTACGCGATCGAGCTGGCGGCGTTCTCGCACGCGGTGTCGGCCCGGCTGCTGTGTGAGAACGCGGCGCTGCCGGCCGTCGCCGCCGGGGGCGGTGGGCTGATCGTCGGCGACCCGGAGACGGCGGGGGCGGCGGCCGGGTTGGCGGCGGCGCGGGTGGAGGCGCACGCGCTGCGCGGGTTCTACCCGCACGCCCGCTACGTCGGGCGGCTGCCGGACGGGACCACCAGCGCGGCCGGGGCGGGGACGGCCGCGCAGGTGCGGCGGTGGCTGGCCGAGGAGGACCCGGCGGCCGGCGGCGTGGCGCACCTGGCCTGCCACGGCCGCCACGAGGCCGACCAGGGGCAGGCGTACCTGGTGCTGGCGCCGGAAACCCCGGGTGGGCCGGCGAGCCGGCTGGCCGCCGAACAGATCGGGACCGGGCGGCCGATCGGGCTGGTGGTGCTGGCCGCCTGCCACAGCGGGCGGTCGATCCAGGGGTTCGACGAGGCGTACAGCCTGGGCACGGCGTTCCTGGCGGGGCGGGTGCGGTCGGTGCTGTCGGCGCAGTGGGCGGTGCCGGACCGGGAGACCTCGGCGCTGATGTACCTGTTCCACCACTACCGGGTCGTCGAGGGGCGGGCGGTGCGGGAGGCGTTGCGGCTGGCGCAGCTGTGGATGCTGGACCCGGACCGCCGGGCGCCGGCGGGGATGCCGGCCGGGTTGCTGGCGTCGGTGCCGGAACGGAAACCGGCCCAGGTGGTCGCCTGGGCCGGGTTTGTCCACTATGGACAGTGAAGAAATTCTCGGCGTGATGTCGCGAATCCGGAGCAGGAAACGACTCGTCAGTTGTCGGGTACCGCGCGCAGAGTTCTGGAGGAGTGTTGACAGGGACGTTCGCGGAGTATCGGGAGCTCAGCATCACCGATCCACTCCGCCAAGGCGATGTCCTCGAGGCGGTAGATCCGTCGCGATCGAAGTGGCAGCGGCACCTTCTCGTGCTGACGGCCGACTGTGACTTCGCCTACGACAAACACCAGGGCCGCGTCACCTGCGTTCCCGTGTTGGCGGCCACCGAGTACCTGCTGGAGATGCAGGTCCCCCGACTGCGCGAGAAGAGCCTGGCGAAGATCCTCAGGACTCTTCGGGCGGAACTCACCGGCGTCGGCGCGAACATCTCCGACGAGCGGCTGCGGGCCTGGCCCTGCGAGGTCGAGCCAGCGAAGATCATCACCTCGATCGGGCTCGACGGCCCCGCCGCCGAGACGGTTGGGGCCTCCTTACGTGCCATCCGACTGTTGAGCCAGCCGACGACGTCCCTGGGCGAGGCCGTCGATCAGATCGTCACGGCACAGCTCGTAATGTCCGACGCGCGGACACGCGACGCCGTGATCCGGCAGACAGTCTCGCAACTGCGCGGCCCGTACTCCCAACCGCCCGGCGACACCCTGTTCCTGTCCGCGATCGCCCGCAACCACGACATCGGCTACTTCGTGTACCTGCGACATCTCGAGCAGGTGTGGCAACCCGAGATCGCGATCGGACCGGCCAGACGAGCCGTGAGCTACCGACGGATCTCACGTTTGCAGGACCGGTACATCCATTCGATCGTCCAGCGGTTCGCCCTTGTCTTCCTGTCCATCGGACTCCCGAAGGAGTACGAGGAGATGCGCGATCTCCACGCCGAACTCCTGGAAGAGACCTTCAGATGAGGCCGCTCATCACCACGGTCCGGTCGCTCAAGGAACTGGCCACCGGGTTGTCACCGGACGCCGTGTCCGCCTCACCGCTGCTGTTCGAACACGCCGGCACGCACAGCGACGTGCTGGTGAACGCCGACGACAAGCTCGACGAGCAGCGGATCGTTCTCATGCGGGACACGAACACCAGTGAACGCCACGTTCCCGACAACCTCGCCGACCTCCGACGGGACGTCATCAGCCGCATGGCCTCGTTCGCGGAGCGTGCCAGGGCACACGGCCCGATCGTCCTGCCAAGGGGCTGGCACCAGTACAAGCACAACAATCTCGTCGCGTTCTTCGCCACGTCCAGAAGAACCGTTCAGGCGATTCGCTGGATCGTCGAGGTTCTGCCGGGCGAACGCTCGGACGTCGTCTTCTGGACCACGACGGACTCGGACTACCAGCCCAGCCTGGAGGAGTTCGAGGTGGCGAAGCCACCCATGCCGCCGAACTGGGAAGCCGACTGGAAGACCGCGATCGACAAGGGCGCCGAGCGGATCGAACGGGCCCAGCGCAACCAGCCCTCCGACGTGGAGATATCACTCGAACCCCTCGAACAGTCGACGACCAAGGGCTGGACCTACCAGCAGTGGCTGGAAACCGTCACCGACGACCAGCGGTCGTTCATCGAGGCGAGCACCGCCAAGTCGATCCGCCTGCGGGGCCCGGCCGGCTCTGGCAAGACCCTGGCACTGACTCTCAAGGCCATCCGGGAGGTGCTCAAGGCCAGGGAGGACGACCTCGACCTCCGTGTCCTGGTTGTGACCCACAGCTGGTCGCTGGCGACCGAGATATCGGACTCGCTCGACTCGATGGGAATCGGGAACCTCAGCGAGGTCGACATCTTCCCGCTGCTGGAGATCGCGACGACGATCTCACCGCAGTACGTCAACGACAGTTCCGGGTTCAGCCTGATCGGAAACGACAGCTTCAGCGGAAAACAGGCCCAGCTGGACGAGATCCGCGACGTTCTGGACGATTTCATCGCCGGCGACTGGATCACGTTCGAGTCGGGCGTCTCCGAGAGCCTCCGGGCCCGGTTCACCTCGACAACCGCCGACGACCGGGTGGCCTTGGCCTGGGACCTGCTGGTCGAGTTCGGCTCGGTCATCGGAGCAGCGGCGATCTTTCCCGGAGCCGGGGCGGAAGCGCGCTACCTGAACCTGCCCAGGGCGTCCTGGATGCTGCCGCTGCAGTGCCGCAACGACCTGCAGGTCACCTTTCACCTCTACACGAAGTTCATGGACAGCCTCGACGCTCGATCGTTGCTGACCTCGGACCAGGTGCTGGCCGACCTGCTGAGCCATCTCGAGACGCACGCCTGGAACCGCGCTCGCAGAACCCAGGGCTACGACCTGATCTTCGTCGATGAGTTCCACCTGTTCAGCCCGCTCGAACGACAGGTGCTGCACTACCTGTCCCGGGACGTCAGCGTGTACCCACGGGTGTTCATGGCGCTGGATCCGCGCCAGTCCCCCTCGGCGGCGTTCATCGGTTTCGCCGCGGACGCGACGCGCTCCTCGTCGGCGCTGTCCGAGGACGGTCTGGGCGACGTCACCAATTTCGAGCTGACCGCGGTCCACCGCTTCACCCCGCAGATCCTCGGCCTGATCAAGCACATCCACCACGAATTCCCGACGCTGGACCTCGGGCAGGAGTGGGACATCAACTTCGGCACGGTCGAGTCGACGCAGGACCCCGGTCCGCCGCCACGGCTGATCACCGCCGCGTCCCGGATGGGCGAGGAGGACGACATCGTGCGGGCGGTGCACGAGCTGTATCCGACGGGACGGCTCGCGCTGGCGATCGTGGACAGCCGGCACTGGTGGCGTTTCAGCGACCTGGCCTCGCGTATCGGCCACTCCGGCCGGTTCCACGTGTCGACGATCTCGGGCCGGTCGGATGTGGAGGGCCTCGGTTACCGCCGCCGGGGGCTGGTCGTCGGGCCGGCCGAGTACCTGGCCGGGCTCCAGTTCGGCACTGTGCTCGTCGCCGGGGTCCCGGACATGGAGGTGAACCGCACCCCCACCAACGAACGGACTCGGCTGTTGTCCCTGCTTTATCTCGCATTGAGCCGGGCACAGCAGCAGGTGCGGGTCTTCGTCAACGACGACGACGGCGGTATGGCCGACGTGCTCGTCCGGGCAGTGACCAACGGTCAGCTGGTACGGGACCGCGGCAGCCAGGTCTGACCGGCGCCACCGACAGCGGTGCCCCGGACCGCGTCGTGCGGTCCGGGGCCGACTGCCTATCTGGTGACGGTGATCGGGATGGTGACCTTCGGGCTGGCGCCGCCGTTGCCGCGCAGGACGAGGTCGAACTGGTCGATCTCGGCGGGCAGGGTGGACCAGTCGAGGTCGACGGTCAGGGTCTCGGTGCGGCGGGCGGGCAGCGTTCCCTCCTCAGTAGACAGTTGGGCCCAGTCGGTCGACGGGGCGATCGGGTCGCCGGTGGCGATCTTGTTGAACGACGCCCCGAAGCCCAGGGTGTGCAGCACGTTGCCCTCGGCGTCGAGGTCAAGGCCGGTGTAGGCCAGGCCGTACGCCGGGTCCAGCGCCACGTCCGAGATCTCCGTGCAGGTCGTCGGGTCCAGTTGGCGCAGGACCGTGCGGTCGGCGGTGTCGCTGCCGGTCTGCTGAACACTGTTGGCCCACAGCGTCCTGGACGTCGGGTTCCAGCCGAGGCCCTGGACCTGCCTGGTCACGACGCAGGTGTTCAGCGCCTCCCCCGGGTTCTGGTGGTCCAGCCCGGCGATGGTCCTGATCCGGCTCTGGTAGCCGCCGTCGCGGTGCGCGGCGATGACGTAGAACAGGTCGCGCTGCTCGTCGTAGGCCAGACCCGCCGGGCCGACCCGCGGGCCGAAGCCGAGCGGCAGGGTCACCACGTCGGTGGTGCCGGGGCGCAGACAGACGATCTGCTCGTAGGTCTCCAGGCCGTCGAAGGTCAGGCACAGCATCCCGCGGGAGGGAACCCACGCCAGGTCCGAGGACGTGCTCTGCTCGCTGAGACCGAGCTTGTCCATCACCGCCCGCAGGTTGATCGCCTCGCCGGTCCGCACGCCGGCCTCGGTGACCTCGAACAGCTCCCCGCCGGCCGGGGTGACGCCGCCGACCCAGTAGTTGCCGTTGACCTCCTCGACGCCGGTGGTCCACATGCTGCCCATCCGGACGTTCGCCAGCTTCGTCCACGGCGCCGGCGCGTCGGCGCGGCTCGGGGTGGCGGTGGCGTACCAGTCGAGCTGGGTGGCGCCGGAGTTGGTCAGGCGGACCGTGGCCGGCCGGCCGGGCGTGATCTCGGTCCGCTGGGCGCGGACGTCGAGCCGGCCGCCGGAAAGCACGTGGTTGACCGTCAGCGCCTGGCGGTCGGTGGTCACCTTCGCCGGCACGCTGGACTCGGTCGAGTAGCCGGGGGGTTTGCGGGCGGCCACCCGGTACTGCTGGCCCGCCAACAACTCGAACCAGTACCGCCCGTCGTCGCCGGTGCGGACGCGGCGCACCAGTTTCCCGGTGGGGCCGTACAGGTCGACGGTGGCGCCGGGGACCGGTGCCCTGGTCGTCCTGTCGGTCACGACACCGCTGGCCGAACCGGCGGCCGGGCGGCTGAACCGGATCTGGTGGTCGTCGTTGAGGGAGGGTTCGAGGTTGGAGTAGAGCAGGCCGGTGGAGGCCGTCGCGCGGCCGTCGGGGCTTTCGCCGGTGATCCGGATGTCGGCCCCGGCGCCCCGCTCGTACAGGTTGTCCTCGTCGATGTCGGCGTAGGCGTAGACGATGTCGCCGTTCTCGTGCAGGGTCACCGCGAAGCTGAACCGCAGGTTCGACGACGCGAGGAAGACGTCGCGCCACTCCACGGTGAACGCCCGGTTGGGCGCCGTGCCGGTCGTCCCGGTCATGACGTGGGAGTTCTCGTCGAAGTCCAGCAGGGCGAAGAACGGCTTGAGACCCCAGAACACCGTCTTGTCCGGGCCACGCGTCCAGAAGCTCGCCAGGCCGTGCCGGCCGACGTGCAGCGTGTCGTACCGCTTGCCGAAGTACGGGAACGCGAAGGGCAGCTCGACCGGGACCGAGCCCCAGCCGAACGGGACGTCGAGCTCGGTGTCGCCCGTGATCCAGTGGGTCGGTTCGAGGCCGCAGCTGTAGCCGTACGGGGAGTCCCACCAGCCCTCGGAGATCGCGGAGTCGATCTTGCGGGGCACCCGCACGACCGGCAGCGCCACGTCGCCGGCCACGTCGACCGAGCGGTGCACCGGCGCGGTGGCGCACCGGCCGCCGTCGACGGTGACCACGTAGGTCCTGGGGCCGGGCACGTTCGCCACGGCGAAGGTGCCGTCGGCGCCGACGGTGGCGGTGAAGCGGGTGCCGGCAATGCGCACCGACGCGCCGGTCATGGCCTTGCCGGTGGTCTGGTCGAGGACCTGGCCGGTGACGGTGAAGCCCTTCGCCGCCGGCAACGCGATGTCGGTGGTGGTGGTCCGCCCGGCCGTCACGGTGATCGGCACGGTCGTGGTCTCGAACCCGAACCCGCTGACCGTGGCCTGGTACTCGCCGGGCGCGACGGTCGCGGTGTAGGCGCCGTCGTCGCCGGTCCGCACCGAGCGCAGCAGCGTGCCCGCCGTGAGCGAGAGCACCGCGCCGCGCACCCCGGCGCCGCCGACGGCGTCGGTGACCGTGCCGGTGATCGTGCCGCCCTCGACCGGGTCGGTGGCCTCGACCAGCGCCAGCGCGTCGAGCCGGCCCTCGCCGTAGACGTTGTTGTCCTCGGCGGTGCCGCCGCAGCGGGTGTCGTCGGTGTCGACGGCGGTGGCGTCGAGCAGGTCACGAGTGCGGGCGAGGTCGCCGACCAGGGTCGGGTCCGCCGACCAGGCCAACGCGACCGCGCCGGACAGGTGCGGGGCGGCCATCGACGTCCCGGACAGCACGCCGTACTGGCTGCCGGGCAGCGACGAGCGCACGTTCACGCCCGGCGCGGAGATGTTCGGCTTGACCTCGCCGTCCTGGCCGGGGCCGCGCGCGGAGAACGGGGCGATCGCGTTCGACGAGTCGTACGCGCCGGTGGAGTAGTTCAGGACGCGGCTGCCGGGCGCGCCGGAGGAGGTGCAGCCCTTGTCGCCGGAGTTGCCGTTGGCCCACACGCCGAAGATCCCGGCGTCGGACCACGCGGTGAGGATGTCCTCCATGAACGGGTCGTTGCTCGGGTCGACGGTGCCCCACGAGTTGTTGACCACGTGCGGGCGCCGCGCCGGGTCGGGCGCCGAGCCGTCCACCTTGGTGGGGGCGAGCATCCACTGGGCGGAGTCGACCAGCGCCTGGTCCGACGGGCAGCACCCGTTGGCGGTGATCCACTTCGCGCCGGGCGCGACGCCGATGCGGTTGGCGGCGCCGTCGTCGCCGACCATCGTGCCCATCGTGTGGGTGCCGTGGCCGTTGTCGTCCTTGGGGTAGGTCGAGGTGCCGGAGACGTCGAGCCAGTTGTAGTCGTTGTCGAACGTGCCGGCCTCGGCGTCGTAGCCCCGGTAGGCGCCGACCAGCGACGGGTGGTCCAGTTGGGCGCCGCTGTCGATCGAGCCGACGACGATCCCGTCGCCGCGCACGCCGAAGCGCTCCCACACCTGGTCGGCGTGGATGTTGGCCACGCCCCACTCGACGACCGCCGCCGCGCCGGGCGCCAGGCGCGACCCGGTCAGCTCCCGCGTGACCGGCTCCGGCCGCTCGTAGGCGACCGGCGCGAACACCCGGTCCACGCCGGAGTCGGCGGCCAGGCGTTCGGCCAGCAGCCGGTCGCCGCCCTCGACGCGGATCGCGTTGGTGATCCAGTAGGAGGTGTACTCGACGCCGGAGGCCTTCAGCACCTCGACCGCGTCGGCCTGCGCCTCGGTCGCCGCGCCGCGCAGCCGGTCGACGACGAACGCGCCGCGCCGCGCCCAGTCGGTGATCCCCTCTGCGCCGGCGAGGTCGGGGCGGGCGTCGAAGGACACCCAGAAGTCCTGGTCGGCGCCCTCGGTCTGGAACTGGTCCACCAGCGCCGGCTCGACCTTGTCGCTTCCGGCCATCACGATCGCCGGGTCGTCGGCGGTGGCGGGTGGGGCGGCCGAGCCGACGCCCGGGCCGGCCACCGCCAGCGCGGACACCGTGACCAGCGTGCACAGGCCCTGTCTGGCCCGTGTCGTTCGCTTGCTCATTCTCATCTCCCGTACTGGGCTCACAGCGGTTCGAACCCGTCGAGGTCCTCGCTCTCGGCGAGGTCCTCGGGTTCGGTCTGGGGGTTTGAGCCATCTGCCGGTGATTCGGCAGCCTCCGCCGGTGCGTGCCGGTCGGCTGGCCGGTCACCGTTCATCGAGACACTCCGTTCGCGCTTGTCGGGGGCAGGGGCGTGCGCCAGCGTCCCCGAGACGCCACCGTTTGCGATCGGGCAAACACCCGAATGATTCGGACCGGTCAGTCCGTCAGCCCGGACTCGGACTGCACCACCGCGACGGCCAGCGCCGTCCGCGAGGTCACGCCGAGCTTGCGCATGGCCGAGTTGAGCTGGCTGGACACGGTCTTGGGCGAGCGGGACAGCGCGGCGGCGATCTGCCGGTTGGTGTGCCCGGCGACCACCAGACGCACCACCTCACGCTCACGCGGGGACAGCTGGTCGCCGTAGCCCCGGCGCCCGCCGCGCCACGGCCGGGGCACCTCGACGCCGTCGCGGCGCAGCCGCCCGGCGACCCGGTCGGCGTCGGCGCGCGCACCGAGCTCGGTCAGGTCCCGGAACACCTCGCCCAGGACCGCCAGGCCCCGCCCGGGGTCGCCGGCGGCGATCAGACAGCGGCCGGCGCCCTCCCTGGCCAGCAGGGAGTCCAGCGGGCGGGGCAGCGCGCCGAAGGCCGTCACCGCCCGCTCGAACCCGGCGGCGGCCAGCGCGAACTCGCCGCTGGTCTCGGACAGGAACGCCTGGCAGGCGGCCAACGCCGCCCGGGGCGCCGGTGCGGGGCAGCCGTCGAGGCCGTCGGTGAACGCGGCGACCAGGCGGGCCAGCTCGGCCGGCTCACCGGCGGCGGCCAGCGCCTGCGCCCGCACCGGCCCGATCTCGGTCCCCCACACCCACACGCCCTTGGCCTCCAGCCGGCGCATCGGCCCGTCGGTGACCTCGATCGCGCCGGCCGGGTCACGCCGCGCCAGCCGCACCCGGCCCACCTCGGCCGCCAGCGCGATCGACGCCGTGAACTGGTCGTTGGCGGTGGCGTGGTCCAGGGCGCGGCGCAGGATCGCCTCGCCGCCGTCGAGGTCGCCGTCGAGCGCGCGCAGCGCACCGAGCACCCGCGCCACGTCCAGGTTGATCGGGCCGTCGGGGTCGTCGGCCTCGGCCAGCGCCCCGGCCTTCTCCCGCAGGCCGGGCCAGGCTCCGCTGATCAGGTCCAGCTCGACGCGCATACCGAGGATCAGCATCAGCGGCCAGCCCTGCTCCTCGGTGAGCGAGACCTCCCGGCCGAGGTCGAGCTGGCGGCGGGCCTCCGCGTAGTCACCCCAGACGATCGCGGCGGCGCCGATGTTGGACCGGGCGCCGGCGATCTCGCGGCGCTCCCGCGCGGTGGTGCCCTCGGTGGACAGGGTGGCGGCCACCGCCCAGCCCTGCTCGTCGCCGAGGAACAGCCGGGCGGCGGCGAGCATGCCGACCAGCTCGATGACGTGGTGCTGCTCGCGCACCATCGGCAGGATCATGGTCGCCCTGTGCAGCCACATCCGGTGCCGTCGCGCCGGCCACGTGCTGGTCAGCGGCCACGCCAGGTAGGCCATGATCGACGCGCGGGCGCCTGGTTCGTGCACCAGCTGGTCGGCGGCGCGTTCCAGCTCGGCGCGGCCCTCGTCGGCGGCCCGCACCCGCACCAGCAGCCGGCCGAGGCCGTAGCGGATCTCCGCCTCGTGCCGCACGTCGATCCCGCCGCCGTCGAGGATCCCGCGCAGCGTGGCGATCACCGTGCGGTGGCGCTGGTCGATCTGTTCGCGGCGGATCGCCAGGGTCGCCAGCCGGGCACCGAGCCGGCCGCGTTCGGCCAGGTCGACGGCGGCCTCAAGGCCGGCCTCGGTGAGCAGGTCGTTGAGCGCGGCCACCGCCGGGGTGACGTCCAGCGCCTCGACCGCCAGGTCCACGGCCGCCTCGGTGTAGCGGATCCACTCGGGCACCGCGTTGGCCTCGCGGAAGTGCCGGGCCAGGCGGGCGACCGGCAGCGGGCGCGCGGACTCCAGGGCGCGCCCGGCCCGCAGGTGCAGGTGGCGGCGGCGGGTCGGCACGAGCGCGTCGTAGACCGCGCGGGCGGTCAGCGCGTGCCGGAACGCCAGCCGGTGGCGGTCGCCCTCGGTCAGCAGCCGCAGCGAGATGACCTCCTCGAACGCGTCGGCGGTGTCCTGGCCGTCCAGTCCGGCGACCGTGCTCAGCAGCGCCTCGTCGACGGGTTCACCGAGGACGGCGGCGGCGTCGAGGATGCGTCGGGCCTCGGGGCCCAGGCGCTGGCTGCGTTCCAGGACCGAGTCCCGGATCATCGCCGGCACCTGGAGTTCGGCGAGGCTGCGTCGCGCCCACTCGCCGTCGCCGCGGCGCACCACGTCACCGCGGTGACGCAGCAGCCGCACCGACTCCTCCACCGCCAGCGGCACCCCCTCGGTGTGCTGGTGGAGGAACTCGGCGAACGCCTCGGAGATGTGCCCGTCGCCGAACATCGACGACACCAGTCCGGCCGTGCCGGCCACGTCCAGCGGCTCCAGGGTCAGCGCCGCGCGGGCCGGGCCGCTGCCCTGCCGGGAGGACAGCCGGGGCAGCAGCGACCCGGCCGGCACGTCCTCGGGCCGGTAGGTCACCACCAGGCTCGGCCCGGCCGGCGGGTGCCGGGCGGTGAGGAACAGCAGGAACTCCAGCGTCGCCTCGTCGGCCCAGTGCGCGTCCTCGACGATCAGGGTGTCGACGTTGAGCGCGCCGAGCAGCTCCAGCCAGGCGCGGAACAGGCGGTGGCGGGCGGCGGTCAGGTCCTCCAGCGGCTCGGGTGCCGGCGGCAGGTGCTCGGCCCACTCGGGGAACAGCGGGCGCAGCACCCCGGCCAGGTCACTCAGGCGCAGCGACCGGACGCTGCCGGTGGCCCGGCGCACCGCGTCCACGATCGGGCCCAGGGTGTGCGGCTGGCGGAAGGGCGGGCAGGCGGTGAGCAGCGTGCGCCGGCCGGGATGGGCGTCGAGCCACTCGGTCACCAGCCGGGTCTTGCCGATGCCGGCCTCGCCCTCGACGAGCACCACGGCCGGCGGGTGGTCGAGGGTGTCGGTGAGCCTGGCCAGCGGCACGTCCCGCCCGACGAACCTCGGCATGGCCAGCGTCGTCGCGGCCGGTGTCGTCGCAGCCGGTGTCGTCGCAGCCGGTGTCGTCGCGGCCGGTGTCGCCGTCTCGACCCCGGTCACGCGCACGGTAAATCATTAAACGTTCACCACTGACAAAAGTCACGACGTTGCCGGTCAGGGCCTAACATCGGCGCGGTGGACTGGCTCGTCTACGTCTCCATGCCGGTGATCGCCGCCGCCATCGGGTACCTGACCAAACGCGCGGCCATCGAGATGATGTTCCGGCCGCTGCGGTTCGTCGGGCTGGTCGACCCGTGGCTGGGCTGGCAGGGCGTGGTGCCCCGGCACTCCGAACGCATGATCCGCACCTCGACCGAACTGCTCACCGGCCGGCTGGTGGACACCGCCGAGATCTTCCGCCGTATCGACCCCGACCGGCTCGCCCGGCGGATCCAGGGGCCGCTGCTGACCGAGGTCGACCGGGCCACCCGGCAGATCATGGCCCGCCACCAGCCCCGGGTGTGGGACCTGCTGCCGCCGCTGGCACGCGACCTGCTGGTCAAGCAGGTGCAGGTCAGCTCGCCGGTGCTGCTGGCGCGGATCATGACCGAGATCCAGGAGCACATCGACGAGGTCCTCGACCTCGAACAGGTCGCCGTCGGCGCCCTCACCCGCGACAAACGGCTGCTGATCCGGCTCATCCGCGACATCTCCCGCCCGGAGATGGCCTTCCTCGCCCGCTGCGGGATCTACTTCGGACTGGTCCTGGGGCTGGTGCAGACCGCGGTGTGGGCGCTGACCCGGTCACCGCTGGTGCTGCCGGTGTTCGGCGCGCTGATCGGCTGGTTCACCGACTGGCTGGCGATCAAGCTGGTGTTCTTCCCCCGCCAGCGCAGACGGTTCGGGCCGTTCACCGTGCAGGGCGTGTTCCAGCGGCGCCGCGACGAGGTGGCCAAGCGGTACGCGCGGATCGTCGCCGACGAGGTGATGACCGTGCCCAACCTGGTCGACGCGCTGCTCACCGGCCCCCGCTCCGACCGGCTGCGCGCGCTGGTCCGCCGGGTGGTGGCCGAGACCATCGACGAACAGGCCGGCACCGTGCGGTCACTGGTGTCGGTCACCGCCGGCCCGGAGACGTTCGCCGCCATCACCCAGGACGCCGCCGACCGGGTGATCGCGTTCCTGCCCGAGGCGCTGCTGCACGCGCGGGACTACACCACCGACGCGCTGGACATCCGCGACACCATCGCCACCCGGATGCGCCGGCTCGACCGCGTCGAGTACGAGGGGCTGCTGCGGCCGGCGTTCCGCCAGGACGAGTGGAAGCTGATCGCCGTCGGCGCGGTCATCGGCGCGGTCATCGGGGAACTGCAGGTACTGCTACTGCTGCGGTAGCCACCCCGCGCGAACGCCCGCGCACCAGGCTGATCGTCCAGCACACCAGGAAGATCAGGAACGAGATCGCGGTGACGAACGCGCTCACCGGCGCGCCCGGCGCCAGCGACAGCAGGATCCCGCCGACCGCCGACACCTCGGCGAACACCACCGCCAGCACCGTGGCGCGCAACGGGTTCGCGGTGATCCGCACCGCCGCCGCGGCCGGGGTGATCATCAGCGAGAGCACCAGCAGCGCGCCGACGGTCTGCACCCCCAGCGCGGTCGCCACCCCCACCAGCACCGCGAACACCAGCGACAACGTCCCCGTCGGCACGCCACGCGCACGGGCCACCTCGGGGTCGACGCTGGCGAACAGCAGCGGCCGGTAGATCACCGCCAGCACCGCCAGCACCCCGATCGCGCACCCGCCCAGCAGCGCCAGCGACGCGAACTCCACGCTCACGATCTGCCCGACCAGCAACCCGAACTTGTTCGACGCGCGGCCGGGGTAGAACCACAGCAACAGCACCCCGACGCCCAGCCCGAACGCCAGCACCGCGCCGATGACCGAGTCGTGCTCGGAGGAGCGCCGCGACAGCAGACCCAGCACCAGCGCGGCGACCACCGCGCCGGCCAGCGCCCCGTGCCCGACGTTGATGCCCAGCAGCAGGGCCGCCGCGCCGCCGGTCAACGACAGCTCGCTGGTGCCGTGCACCGCGAAGGCCATGTTGCGGCTGACGATCAGCGGGCCGAGGACCCCGGCGAGCAGGCCCAGGATCGCGCCCGCCACCAGCGCCGTCCGCACGGCCGGGAAGCTGAGCAGCGCGATCGTCGAGTCGAAGTCGAAGAGCTGGTCCATTCAGCTCGGCTCCTCGTCGTGGAGGTGGTGGGGCTGCTCACACAGCCCGGGTTGGGCGCCGACGACGTGGATCTGCCCGCCGACCCGCACCACGTCGACCCGCGCCCGATACAGCTCGGAGAGGGTCTCGGTGGTCATCACCTCGTCCGGGGCGCCGATCCGGAACCGGCCGTCGACCAGGTACAGGACCCGGTCGACCAGCGGCAGCACGGGGTTGATCTCGTGGGTGACGAACAGCACCGCGGTGCCGGCCGTGCGGCGCCGCCGGTCGATCAGCGAGCTGACGACCTGCTGGTTGGCCAGGTCCAGCGACAGCAGCGGCTCGTCACACAGCAGCACCTCGGGGTCGCTGACCAGCGCCTGGGCCACCCGCAGCCGCTGCTGCTCGCCGCCGGACAGGCGCCCGACCGGCGCGTCGGCGAACCCGCCGGCGGCGACCTCGGCGAGCGCGGCGTCGACCCGGGCGCGGCGCGCGCGCATCCCGCGCAGGCCAACACCCCAGCGGTGCCCGTCGAGCCCGAGGCCGACCAGGTCACGCCCGCGCATGACCAGGCTTTCCTCCATGGCGCGTTGCTGGGGGATGTAGCCGATGCGCCGGTTGCCCCGGCCGGGCGGCGCGTCCACGATCCGCACGGTGCCGGCGGTCAGCGGCTGCAGACCGAGCAGCACCCGCAGCAGGCTGGTCTTGCCCGAGCCGTTGGGCCCGAGGACCACGACGAACTCGCCGGGCGTCACGTCGAGGTCCAGGCCGGACCACAGGATCCGGTCGCCGTAGCCGAGGGTGGCGCCGCGCAGGGAGATGACGCCGGTGGCGGTGGTCTGGGCGTCGGGCTCGACGGTCACGACTTGTCGAAGGCGCCGGCCAGGGCGTCCACCGTGCTGGTCATCCACTCAACGTAGTCCGTGACGCCCTCGGGCAGCGTCTCGGTCACGTTCACCACGGGGATGCCGGCGCGGGTGGCGGCGTCGGTGAGGGAGTTGGTCACCGGGGTCTCGGTCTGGGCGTTGTTGACCAGCGCGGAGACCTGGCGGCGGTCGAGCAGCTCGGTGGTCGCGGCGACCACGGCCAGCGGCGGGTCGGTCTCCTCCTCGATGGCCTCGGAGAACTCCGGCGGGGTGGCGTCGGTGAGGCCGGCGGCGTCGAGCAGGTAGTAGGCGACGGGTTCGGTGGCCAGGACCCGGGCACCGGGGTGGGTCTTGCCGATGTCGGCGGCGCGGACGAGCAGGGCGTCGAGGTCGCTGGTGATGGCCTGCGCGTTGGCGGTGAACTCGTCGCGCCGGTCGGGCTCGATGGCGGAGAACTCCTCGGCGAGCGCGTCGGCGACGGAGCTGACGGTGGTCAGGTCGTACCAGACGTGCTCGTTCACGGCGCCGTGCTCGTGGCCATGGCCCTGCTCGTCCTCGGTGGCGCCGTCCTCGTCGTGGCCGGGCTCGCCCTCCTCGCCGTGACCGGAGAGTTCGAAGGCGTCCACGGCCGGGACGTCGGTGCCGCTGGAGTCGAGTAATTTCGTGAAGAACTCGTCGTAGCCGCCTCCGTTGTAGACGACCACGTCGGCCTCGGCGACGGCGACCATGTCGGTGGGCCGGTCGGGTTGGGCGTGCGGGTCCCCGGAGGCGTTGTTGACCAGGGACTCGACGTCGACCTGGTCACCGCCGACCCGGGCCGCGACGCTTCCCCAGACGTCGGTCGACGCGACCACGGTGATGGCGCCGCCCTGGTCGCCACCGTCGTCGCCCTCGGACCCACAGGCGGTCAGTGTGACGACCAGACCGGCGGCGAGCACGAACCCACCCAGAACCGTGCGAGCAGAACTCATCGGACACCCCTCGGCCAACTCATGCACGCCTCGCTATAGATAATGGAAACCATTTCCGACTACGCTCTGCCGACTATACGACACCTCCAACGTGCCTGGTACCTCGACCGGGGTCACCCATCTGGGAAAGTGCTGATGGGCCTTGGACTTCTGCTATTGGTTCTGAACCGTTACGGTCAGCTCATGGCCCGGCCAATGCACATGCGCCGGCCAGCGACACTGGCGTCGCTGGCCGCGGAGCTCGGTGTGTCCAGAACCACCGTGTCCAACGCCTACAACCGGCCTGACCAGCTGTCCCCGGAGCTGCGCAGGCGCGTTCTGGAGACCGCTCGTCGCCTGGGGTACCCCGGCCCGGACCCGGTCGCACGTTCACTGCGCACCAGGAAGGCCGGGGCGGTCGGCCTGCTGCTCACCGAGAACCTGTCGTACGCGTTCCGTGACCCGGCCGCCCTCGGATTCCTGGAGGGGCTGGCGCTGGCCTGCGAGGGCGCCGGACAGGGCCTGCACCTCGTTCCGGTGAACCCCGAACGTGAGGACGTCACCGCCGTCCACAGCGCCGGCGTCGACGGCTTCGTCGTCTACTCGGTCCCCGACGACGACCCCCACCTGGCGGCCGTCCTGTCCCGCCCGGTGCCCACCGTGGTCTGCGACCAGCCACGGGTCGAGGGCGTCGACCTCGTCGGCATCGACGACCACGCGGCGATCGCCCAACTCGCGGGCCGCCTGATCACGCTCGGCCACCGCAACATCGGCGTCCTGTGCATGCGCCTGGCCCGCGACCGCAACGACGGCTTCGCCTCGGTGCAACGCCAGCAGACCGCGCACTTCCACGTCCAACGAGCCCGCCTGTCGGCCCTGGCCGACAGCTTCGAGGCAGCCGGCGTCGACTGGGCCAAGGTGCCCGTCGTGGAACGCTTCGACCACAGCCTCCCCCACGGCGAGTCCGCCGCCGCGCAGCTGCTCGACGGTCACCCCGAGGTGACCGCCGTGATCTGCACCTCCGACATCCTCGCCCTCGGCGCACTCGCCGAAGCCAAACGCCGAGGCCTACGCGTCCCCCAGGACCTCACCATCACCGGCTTCGACGGCATCGTCGAAGCGGAACGCGTCGGCCTGACCACGATCCGCCAACCAGTACTAGAAAAGGGCCGGGCGGCCGGGAAACTGCTGCTCGGAGCGGCCGAGCACAGCAAGCCCCGGCACATCACCCTGGACACCGAACTGGTCGTCGGCTCCACGTCGGCGCCGCCGAGGACAACGGAAGAACGCTGGTTCGGCCCCTGACGGTCCGCCCCAGCCGCCGCACCGTCGGGCTCCACCCCGGGGGCGCACCGGACTTGGACATGGCCCCACCGCGTCCGACCCACGTTGCCCGCTCCGACCACACCCCGCCTGACCAGCAACGCGGCCTCGCCGATGCGAAAGCAAATCCCACTGCCCGAGCGCTCCCGCGTTCCCCCAGGGGGACCCCTGTTTCAAGGGTAGTGAGAGACACCGACAGGGACGGGGCTCGCGCGGGGCTTTGTCCACAGGAGGCGGGGCGCCCGAGGGGTGAATGGACGTGCGGGCAGGGCAGCGGATCCGGCACGCGGGCCCGGGCGAGGCCAGCCGACCGGGCCAAACAGCGACTCGGGGCAACACCAGCGGGGCGGGCATCGTCGCAGGTGGATGACTGCGTCGAGTAACCAATGCCACCTTGCCGCATCCGCGCGACAATTGTTCCAATGAATGATCGAGCGGACTTCCAGTGAGCCACCCCAAGGTCGCGGGATGTCGATACACGAGGGCCCAGCGGGCCGGGAGCTGACCATGACGGCGATTGACGAACTGCTCGAACGACACGCGAACGGCTTCGACGCCGGCGCCCCCAACGTCCCGACCCCGGTCCCCGGCCTGCATCTGGCCGTGGTGACCTGCATGGACGCCCGTATCAAGGTCTTCGACGTCTTCGGGCTGCGGCACGGCGAGGTGCACATCATGCGCAACGCCGGCGGTGTGGTCACCGACGACATCGTCCGCTCGCTGGCGATCAGCCAGCGCAAGCTGGAGACCCGCGAGGTGATCATCATGCAGCACACCTCGTGCGGCCTGTCGATGATCACCGAGGACGAGTTCAAGGACGAGCTCGAGCAGGACACCAAACTTCGCCCGCCGTGGGCGATCGAGGCGTTCCGCGAGGTCAAGGACAGTGTCCGGCAGTCGATCGAGCGTGTTCGGCGCAGCCCGTTCATCCCGCACCGGCGCAACGTGCGCGGGTTCGTCTACGACGTGCACACCGCTGAGCTGACCGAGGTCTTCTGAACTAGCATCACCTCTCGATGAGCCTCGATCCCCACGTGCTGACCGACTGGTTCGCCGACCGTGCCCGCGACCTGCCGTGGCGGGCACCCGGCGTGTCGGCGTGGGGTGTGCTGGTCAGCGAGATCATGTTGCAGCAGACGCCGGTCGCCAGGGTCGAACCGTCGTGGCACGAGTGGATGGCGCGGTGGCCGACGCCCTCGGCGCTGGCCGACGCGACGCCGGCCGACGTGTTGCGAGTGTGGGGCAAGCTGGGCTATCCGCGCCGGGCGTTGCGTCTGCGGGACGCGGCGGCGGTCATCGCGCGACAGCACGGTGACGTCGTCCCCTCCGATGTGGACACCTTGTTGGCGTTGCCGGGGATCGGGGCGTACACGGCGCGCGCGGTCGCCGCGTTCGCCTACCGCAAGCGGTGTCCGGTGGTCGACACGAACGTGCGGCGGGTGATCGCCCGCGCGGTGCACGGCGCCGGGGACGCCGGCCCGGCGTCCACCACCCGGGATCTGGCCGACGCCGAGGCGTTGCTGCCCGACGACGACGAGTTCGCCGCCCGGATGTCGGTGGCGATGATGGAACTCGGCGCGCTGGTCTGCACGGCCCGCTCGCCCCGGTGCGCCGACTGCCCGGTCCTCGACGACTGTGCCTGGCAGCGCGCCGGCAAACCCGCCTACGACGGTCCGGCCAAGCCGGTGCAGAAGTTCGCGGGCACCGACCGGCAGGTCCGAGGTCTGCTGCTGGATGTCCTGCGGGACACGTCGATCCCGGTGGCGAAGGCGCGGCTCGACCTGGTGTGGTCGAAAGCGGGCCAGCGCGACCGTTGTCTCGATTCGCTGCTGGTCGACGGCCTGGTCGAGCAGACATCCGACGGATTGTTCGCCTTACCCGGAGAGCACTGAGCCAACCGGCAACAGAAAGCTCTGGTAATTGGGGAACTCTTGTCGTCCTCGCATGTGGTGACTACCGTCAGGGACGCCAGTCACCGATCTGGGGCGAACGCCCCCTTGTCGAGGGAGATCGAAGATGGCCGTATCTCGTCGTGCCCTTTTACGCGGCGGACTCACCGTCACAGCTGTCGGCGCGCTCGGCGCCTCGGTCCCGATCGTCGCGGGTGCCTCATCCGCGGTCGACCGGCCGCAGATGTACGGCTGTGACGAATGGGGAGCCAGGCCGCCCAACGGCACCATCGAAGTGCTCGACCGCACACCCACCTACATCGTGGTTCACCACACCGCCGGCGGGAACTCGCAGGACCTGTCACTGGAGCACGCGTTCGAGATTTCCCGTGGGATTCAGAACTTCCACATGGACGACCGAGGTTGGGTCGACTCCGGACAGCAGTTCACCAACAGTCGCGGTGGACACATCACCGAAGGGCGGCATCGCAGCCTGGAAATTCTGGACGGCGGGACCCAGCACGTGATGGGCGCCCACGTCGGGAACCACAACAGCGAGACCATCGGGATCGAGAACGAAGGTCTCTATTCCTCGGTGGACGTCACCCCGGAGTTGTGGGACTCGTTGGTCCAACTGGTGGCCTACATGGCCCAGCAGTACTCGGTGACGCCGGACCTCATTCGGGGGCATCGGGATTTCAACGCCACCGAATGCCCGGGAGAGGTTCTCTACGGGCGGCTTCCGGAGTTGCGGGAGGCCGTCGGCGCCGTTCTCGGGCTTCGGGTGACCCATCCCGAGACGTGGCCGTTGCTGCGGCCAGGGGACCGCGGCGCGAAGGTCCTTGCCGCACAACACCTTCTGCGGGCCCAGGGTGCCTTGGTCGAGGCCGACGGGGTGTTCGGTCCGGCCACCTTCGCCGCTGTCCAGGGGATGTCGGTTGCCTACGAGCCCTGTTACGCGAGCCGGGTCGCGGACGAGAGCGGGTTCGTCGGGGCTCCCACCTGGGAGCGGCTGGTCCGGACCGTTCGCGCCGGGGAGAACAGTGAGGCCGGGCGAGCCGCTCGGGCCCTGCTGGGCGACCGGGGACGTTCGGACCGGGTGATCGACCTCGCCGAGTGGCGACGGCTGCTCGGTTGATCCACTGACGGGGCCGCGCGCGAGCGCGGCCCCGTTCGGTGTTGAGGTGGTTGGGCTGGAACGCTGGTGGGCATGAGCCACGTGGTGCAGTTCTGGTTCGACGACGGTGGGGATCGGGCTGTTCGGGCACTCCGGGACCGGCTGGAGGAGGCCGGGGTGTCCAGCGTGCGTGGCCGGCCACATGTCGCGTTCGCCGCCGCTGGCAGTATTCCCCGGCAGGCCAGGGACATCCTGGCGGCCGATCTGCGGGTCGTGTCGATCCCAACCCTCTGGTTGGCCACGCTGGCCGCCTCGCCGGGCGGCGGACTGATGCTGGCGGCCGTGGTGGACACCGAGCTGCTCGCGGTGCACTCCGTCGTGCACGACGCGTTGGCCAAGCGGGTCAGGGCACCGTCGGCCTACCACTTCCCGGGGTCCTGGGTTCCGCACTGCCCACTCACCCCCGAGGCGGCCGACGTGTCCGCCGGTTTCGCGGCGCTGCATCCGGTCGAGCCGGTGCGGGCCAGGGTCAGTCAGGTCGCCGTGGTCGACACCCACACCGGGGACGCCCAGACCCTGTTACGCGTCAACGACTGAGCACTTCGCTCAGGAACGCCTCCACCGCGCCCCGGTAGAACTCCGGTGCGTCGCGGTGAACCACGTGACCGGCCCCGTCGGCGATCACGTGGTGGCCGCCGCCGGGAGCTCGGGTGGGCAACTGGCGCATCTGGCCGGGGGGCATCGCCGACAGGCCGGCCTCGATGGCGAGGATCGGACACCGGACCCGCTCCACGTACGGCCAGAAGTCGCGGGTTCCCCATTCCGAGGCGATGCCGTACAGGTCCGTCAGGTCGGCGGTCAGGTGGTAGCCGTCGGGACGCTGGTCGAAGCAGTCGGTGAAGTAGTCGCCCAGCGGCGCGAAGAACTCGCGGATCTGGTCGACGCCCGCGAAGGGAACCGGCCACGACTCGAAGTACTCGCGCCACGGGTCCACGGTCCGGCCGCGTTGGTCGGGGGCCATGTCCTCCACCACGATCCCGCGCACCAGATCCGGTCTGGCCGCCGCGAGCATCCAGGCGTGCAGGCCGCCCATGGAGTGGCCGATCACCACCGCCGGCGCACCGAGGTCGGCCACGATCCGCGCCGCGTCGGCGGCGAAGTCCTCGGTTCGCCAGCCGCCGCCCCGGTGAGGGCTGGCGCCGTGGCCCCGGGCGTCCAGGCCGATCACCCGGCCGTAGCGGGTCAGCCAGCGGGTCACCGGCGCCCACGTCCGCGCCCGGCCCATCAGCCCGTGGAGCACCACGATCGGCTGACCGGCGCCGCCGAAATCGACGACGTCCGGGCGGTCGAATGTCACGTCCGCCACACCAGATACCTTCCAACTCGGTCATCACGGCACCTGCGCCATCATGGCCGAACCATGGTCGAGGCCACCGGAGAACAGGAGCAGCCCACGATGTACCAGGTACGCGCGGCCTGCCTCGCGCTCGCCACGGTCGGCCTCGCCGCGCTCACCTCCTGCACCGGCGGCTCCGACAACGCCGACCCGGCCTCGCCGGCCCCCGACCGGAGCGCCGAACAGCCCCGCCCCGAGCCCACCCCGGGCGCCGACGGCGCCGGCGACCCCTACTACCCGCAGGACGGCAACGGCGGCTACGACGTCGTCGGCTACCACGTCTCCATCAGCTACGACCCGCCCAGCCAGCGCCTCGACGGCGACACCGTCGTCACCGCGACCGCCACGGGGCAGCTGACCGAGTTCAACCTCGACCTGTTCGGGCTGGAGGTCAGCGGCGTCGAGGTCGACGGGCAGCCTGCCGAGTTCGCCCGGCAGGGTGACCACGAACTGGTGATCACCCCGGAGACGCCGGTCACCGAGAACGCACGGTTCGAGACCCGGGTGCGCTACGCCGGCACGCCGTCGATCGCTGGGACCGGCGGGCTGGGTGAGAACGGGTGGCAGATCGCCGCCTCCGGCGGTGCGTTCGTCGCCGGGGAGCCGCACTCGGCCACCACCTGGTACCCCGCCAACGACACCCCCCGCGACAAGGCCACCTTCCGGCTCGACGCCCGCGTGCCCGACGGGTGGAGCGTGGTGTCCAACGGGCTGGAGAAGCCGGCGACCCAGGGCACCGACGGCTGGACCACCTACCACTGGGACGAGCCCAACCGCATCGCCACCTACCTGACCACCGTCGGTATCGACAAGTGGACCTTCGAGCGGTCGACGCTGCCCAGCGGGGTGCCGGTGGTCAGCGCCTACGCGCCCGGCCAGGAGGACAAGACCCAGGTCGAGGAGCGGCTGCCGGAGGTCATCGAGTTCCTGACCGAGAAGTTCGGGCCCTACCCGCAGAGCGCGGCCGGCGGCATCTACATCAACGAGACCATCCCGTTCTCGCTGGAGACCCAGGGCCGCCCGGTCTACGCCGACTGGGCTGAGCTCGACGTCGTCGTGCACGAGAACGCCCACCAGTGGTACGGCAACTCGGTCACCGTCGAGTCATGGGCTGACATCTGTCTCAACGAGTGTTTCGCGAGCTACGCGCAGTGGCTGTGGGAAGAGGCCAAGGACGACGCCGACCTCGACGAGCGCTACCGCACCGAGGTCGCCAGGGCCACCGACCGCCTCTGGGAGGACCCGCTCTACGACATGGGCGCCGGCAACGAGTTCGGCGCCGTCTACCGCAAGGGCCCGCTGGCCCTGCACGCCCTGCGCCGCACCATCGGCGACGACGACTTCGACCGCGTCCTCAAGGAATGGCCGGCCCGCCACCGCGACGCCAACGCGTCCTGGCCCCAGTTCGAACGGTTCGTCGAGGAGGTCACCGGCGAGGACCTCACCGCGTTCTTCGACGCCTGGTTCCGAGGCACCACCCAGCCAGGCGATGACCACCTCTACCCGGGAACCCTGCGCCGCTGACCAGCTACGACGGCAGAACGATCTCGGACAGCACCGCGCTGTGGTCGGTGCCCGGCACGGCGAACACCGCGTAGCTGCCGATCGCGGCACGGCGGTCGACCAGGATGTGGTCGATGGTCACCGGTGGGCCCGTCGGCCAACTCGACCAGGTCGGGGTCATCGCCTGGCCGGTCTCCTCGGCGGCGTCGGCGTAGCCCAGATCGATCAGGTCACGGAAACCACGGTGGTCCAGGCTCGCGTTGAAGTCCCCCGCGAGCACCCGAACCCGCTCCTTGGGCGTCGGCGGCGGCAACATCGCCAGCTCCTCCTGCCAGGTCCGGGCGCCGCCGTCACGCACCCCCGGATACACGTGCACCGCCGTCAGCTCGACATCCTCCGTGCCGTCCAGGTCCACCACGACCGAAGGCTGGGACAAGGTCGTCTCGTCCATCAACACGATCTGGCGCAGCGGGAACCGGGCGGCGATACCGGTTCCCTCGCCGGTCAGGCCGACGTCGTAGACGCGGTGCGGCAGCAGCGAGTGCAGGCCGGCGCGGTCAAGGCCGGACTCGGCCCCGGCGGTCAGCTCGGGAAGCACCAGGACGTCGACCTTCTGCTCGCGGACCAGATCGACGATCGTGTCGGGGTCGGCCCGGCCGACGAAGAGGTTGGCGGCCATCACCCGCAGACGCTCGCCCCCGACACCAGGCTGTTCGTCGGACAGCACCCGGGGGGCGAGCAGGGTGCCCAGGGCGATGGTGAGCAGCAGGACGAGGCCGGCGGCGGCGCGGCGACGCAGGACCAGGGTCAGCAGGGTCCAGAACAGGCCGAACCCCACCAGGTAAGGGGTGATCGCCATGGCGGCGATCAGCCACTCGGTGTTCTCCAGACCCCACAGGCGCAGCACGGCGAAGGTCAGGAAGGCCAGGCTGACCAGCCAGAGGACGAAGCTCAGGGGTCGTCCGCCACGGCGGGGACGACGTGTCGGCGGATCGTCCAGCTCGGCTGTTCTAGCCACGTTCGTTGCCCCGCTTGTAGTTTCCGGTCACCCTGGCCAGAAGTTGCTGGGCTGTCTCGTCGTCGGCCCGCTCCAGGCGGCCCAGCAGAGCCGCCGCGGCCTTGCCTCGGATGGTCGTCACGACCCGGTTGCCTCGGGAGACCAGTACCTGGCCGTTCTTCGTTGCCCGCCAGTCGAACGGGTCGTCCTCCAAGCCCATGGTTATCAGGATGCCTGAAGTGTTGGGCTTTGACTGGTCAATCAGGACTGGTGTGGGTTCGAAGTGACAAAAGAGAAAGCCGCGCTCCCCTGAGGGGAGCGCGGCTTTCCGCGTGCGGGTGCTTAGGCTGACTCCTCGCCTTCGGCGGGGAGGTCGCCGCTGCTGGCGGCCATGTCGACCGGCGGGGCGTCGGGGACGACGCCTGGCTTGGGCTCACCTCGGAAGGTGAACTTGGCCTTGTCGGTGGACGTGCCTTCCTCGCCGTCCCAGCCTTCGACGTCGCAGATGATGATCTGGCCGGGCTGGATCTCGCCGAAGAGGATCTTCTCCGAGAGCTGGTCCTCGATCTCGCGCTGGATGGTGCGGCGCAGCGGCCGGGCACCCAGCACCTTGTCGAAGCCCCGGGTGGCGAGCAGCTTCTTGGCCGCCGGGGTCAGCTCCAGGGACATGTCCTTGTTGCGCAGCTGCTCCTCGACCCTGGCGATCATCAGGTCGACCATCTTCACGATCTGCTCTTCGGTGAGCTGGTGGAAGACGATGATGTCGTCGATACGGTTGAGGAACTCCGGACGGAAGTGCTTCTTGAGCTCGTCGTCGACCTTCTGCTTCATCCGGTCGTAGCTCTGGTCGCCGCCGCCGGAGGTGAAGCCGAGGCTGACCGCCTTCGAGATGTCCTGGGTACCCAGGTTCGACGTGAAGATGATCACCGTGTTCTTGAAGTCGACCGTGCGGCCCTGGCCGTCGGTCAGGCGACCGTCCTCCAGCACCTGCAGGAGGGTGTTGTAGACCTCCTGGTGCGCCTTCTCGATCTCGTCGAACAGCACCACCGAGAACGGCTTGCGCCGCACCTTCTCGGTCAGCTGGCCACCCTCCTCGTAGCCGACGTACCCCGGAGGGGCACCGAACAGCCGCGACGCGGTGTAGCGGTCGTGGAACTCGCCCATGTCGATCTGGATCAGCGCGTCGTCCTCGCCGAACAGGAACTGGGCCAGCGCCTTGGACAGCTCGGTCTTACCGACACCGGACGGGCCGGCGAAGATGAACGAGCCGGACGGGCGCTTGGGGTCCTTCAGACCGGCGCGGGTACGGCGGATCGCCTGCGACACGGCCTTGACCGCGTCCTCCTGGCCGATGATCCGCTTGTGCAGCTCCTCCTCCATGCGGAGCAGACGCGTGGTCTCCTCCTCGGTGAGCTTGAACACGGGGATGCCGGTCCAGTTGGCGAGCACCTCGGCGATCTGCTCGTCGTCGACCTCGGCGACGACGTCGAGGTCGCCGTCCTTCCACTGCTTCTCGCGCTCCGCCTTCTGGCCGAGCAGCTGCTTCTCGGTGTCGCGCAGCTTCGCGGCGCGCTCGAAGTCCTGCGCGTCGATCGCGCTTTCCTTCTCGCGGCGCACGTCGGCGATCTTCTCGTCGAACTCGCGCAGGTCCGGCGGGGCGGTCATCCGGCGGATCCGCATCCGGGCGCCGGCCTCGTCGATCAGGTCGATCGCCTTGTCCGGCAGGTACCGGTCGTTGATGTAGCGGTCCGCGAGCGTGGCGGCGGCCACCAGCGCCGGGTCGGTGATCGTGACGCGGTGGTGCGCCTCGTACCGGTCGCGCAGGCCCTTGAGGATCTCGATCGTGTGCTCGAGCGTCGGCTCGCCGACCTGGATCGGCTGGAAGCGACGCTCCAGGGCCGGGTCCTTCTCGACGTACTTGCGGTACTCGTCGAGCGTGGTCGCGCCGATGGTCTGGAGTTCGCCGCGGGCCAGCATCGGCTTGAGGATGGACGCGGCGTCGATCGCGCCCTCGGCGGCACCCGCGCCGACGAGCGTGTGGATCTCGTCGATGAACAGGATGATGTCGCCGCGGGTGCGGATCTCCTTGAGGACCTTCTTCAGGCGCTCCTCGAAGTCACCGCGGTAGCGCGAGCCGGCGACCAGGGAACCGAGGTCGAGCGTGTAGAGCTGCTTGTCCTTGAGCGTCTCGGGCACCTCGCCCTTGACGACCATCTGCGCCAGCCCCTCGACGACGGCGGTCTTGCCGACGCCCGGCTCGCCGATGAGGACGGGGTTGTTCTTGGTACGGCGGGACAGCACCTGCATGACCCGCTCGATCTCCTTGGCCCGCCCGATGACCGGGTCGAGCTTGCCCTCGCGGGCGGAGGAGGTGAGGTTGCGCCCGAACTGGTCGAGCACCAGCGAGGAGGAGGGGGTGCCCTCGCCCCGGCCGCCGGTCTCCGCGGGCTCCTTGCCCTGGTAACCGGACAGCAGCTGGAGGACCTGCTGGCGGACGCGGTTGAGGTCGGCGCCGAGCTTCACCAGGACCTGGGCGGCGACGCCCTCGCCCTCGCGGATGAGACCGAGCAGGATGTGCTCGGTGCCGATGTAGTTGTGGCCGAGCTGCAGCGCCTCGCGCAGTGACAGCTCGAGGACCTTCTTGGCCCGGGGGGTGAAGGGGATGTGCCCGCTCGGGGCGTGCTGGCCCTGGCCGATGATCTCCTCGACCTGCTGCCGCACGCCTTCCAGGGCGATTCCCAGCGATTCCAGCGCCTTGGCGGCGACACCCTCACCCTCGTGGATCAAGCCCAGGAGGATGTGCTCGGTGCCGATGTAGTTGTGGTTGAGCATCCTGGCCTCTTCTTGGGCCAGCACAACCACCCGCCTCGCGCGGTCGGTGAACCTTTCAAACATCTGCACTCCTGACTGCTGCGCCGGCGGTCCCTGCCCACCGCTTGCGGTGGGTTCAGCACCGTGAGGACCACTGTAGTCGTCCAGCCGGTCGCGCTCAGTACCACTTGCTGCCGGACGTGGTCCTCGGTTGGTCCTCGTCGTTGACGGTCGGACCGTCACATGGCTCAACGTGCGGCAATCGGAATGGATTCCGCAAGCGAGTGGTGTCCGCTGAGCGCGAACAGGGCCTCGCGGAGATCAACAAGGTCCGATAAGGTTAGGCAAGCCTCACAGGTCCTGAGACCCCTGGAGACGCCCGTGTGGAGCAGTACGAGCCTACGGCTCGTGACCGACGAGCGGCGAGCCACGCTCGCCGAGTCGGTGGCGCGCGCGGAGAGTCGCCAGGCCAGGATGTCCCTGACCGTCGGCGAACCCCCCGATTCACACGATTGGGTGAACTGCGGATCGTTACTCTCCGACGTCACGCGGTTCGGCCAGTGGCGAGCCTCACTCGGCGACTGGTTGGTCGACCAGTACGGCGAAGCCCCCGAACGCACCACCGCCGGCTACGTGATGACGTGGTACCTCGGCGTGCCCGGCTACACCGCCGCGCTGCTGTTCCACCACGAACGGCGGGTCCCGTCGTTGCGACCTGAGCAACTGGCGTTCCGGATGGCTCGACCCAGGCCCCACCCGGAGTCCATCGCGTTGCTAGACAAGCGCTTCGTGTGCCTGCCGGACGACCCAGCGGCCGGTACGCCGGATGCCACCGTCGTCCCTGACGAGCGGGCCCTGGCGTCGGTACTGCGCGGACGTTTCATCGCGCACGCGGCCCGGTTCGTGTCGATGTTCGCGCCGACCGTTCGGTTCGGCCGCCGCACGTTGTGGGCCGCCGCCACCGACGCCCTGGACGACTCGATGTTGTTGGTGGGGCGCTACGGAGGCGACGAAGGCGCCGGGGTGGTGGACGGGTCGTTGGTCCTGCCTGGGCGGGTCGCGCCGTTCACCGCCGGGTCGACGATGAGGGCCGAGGGGGCCGGGTGGACCCGGCGGCGGGAGAGTTGCTGTTTCCACTACCTGTTGGAGCGCGGGAAGGGGCCTTGTTCCACCTGCCCCCGGGTGCTTCCCAAGTAGTCGTGTGATCGCTGTCGGTTGTCCACGCCCGAACGCGTCAGGCGGCCAGGGCATCACCCAACGACGTCCGCCGGTACAGCACGGACCGCCCGGACCGGGCCCGGCTCAGCAACCCGGCCCGGTACAGAACAGCCAGATGGCCCCCCACCGCCCCCGGCGCCAGCCGCAACGTCGTGGCCAGCTGCGTGGTGCTGGCCGGCTCGGTCAGCGCCACCAGGACCCGGGCGCGCGACCGCCCCAGCAACGCGGCCAGTGAGTCGGGCGCGGTGACCCGCTCCGGCTCCAGCAGGGCCGCCGTCCCCCTGGCCGGGTAGATCAGCGCATGCGGCCACGGAGGATCCGTGTAGACCGCGATTCGTGGCCAGACGAACACCGACGGGACCAGCAGCAGACCCCTCCCCTCCAGGTCCACCTCCAGGTCCATCCGGTGCTGGAGGCGGATCTCGCCCGACTCCCAGCGAATCCGGCGGTGCAGGCCGCCGAGTGCCGCCGCCCATCCTCCCCGGCTCAACAGGCCCGCACGGTGGATCACGTCCCGCTCGCAGATCGCGCGCATCGTCGGCCAGTCCACCGCTATCAGCTCGTGCCAGGCGGTTTCCATGGTTGACGCGATGACCGTCACGACCTCGGCGGAGTCCAGGATCTCGCGAACCTCGGGCGACGGGGCGGGCGCGTCGGACAGGCTCACGGCGATCTCCTGGCGGGCCAGGTCCAGCGGCGTCGAGCGGACGGCCGCGAGGTCGTCGGCGAGGGTCTGGGCGAGGCTGGCGGGCGGTGGGGCGATGAACGCGGCGCCGTAGCGGCCCCGGTGCAGGGCCAGGACCGCGTCCAGCGGCGTCGTGCGGCGCAGGTGGCGGAACGCGGGGCGCACCCTGGCCAGCCAGCCCGGCGGCAGGCCCGACGGGGCACTGCCACCCAGTTTGCGCAGCAGGTTGTCCAGTTCGAACAGTGGCGACACGGCGAAACGGCTGTTCAGCAGGTCGTCACGGTGGACGGTGAGCTTCAGCACCCATCGACCTTACGTCCGAGGGCGAATCATTCGTGGTGTGGCGGACCGGTCCCGACGATCTGGGACATGACTCAGCTGGCGGAACGGGCGACCTATCGGCAGGCGCTGGCCTCCCCGGTGTTCCGCACGGTGTTCTGGACGCGGTCACTGGCCGTTGGCGCCGACACCCTCCGAACCATGGCCCTGTCGGTCCTCGTGTTCACCTCGACCGGGTCCGCGCTGCTCGGGGCCATGACGTTCGCCGTCTCGTTCCTGCCGCAGGTCGTGGGCGGGGTGCTGGTGGGCGCCCTGCCCGACCTCGTGCGGCCGAAGATCCTGCTGGTCGGCGGGTACCTGGCGGAGGCCGCCGGCGCGACCGTGCTGGCACTCGCCGGCCTGCCCGTGTGGGCCAGCCTGGTACTGGTCGCCGGCATCGCCTGCCTGGCCCCGGTGTTCAACGGGACCGCCGGACGGCTCACGGCCGAGTCGCTGCGCGGCGACACCTTCGTGCTCGGACGCAGCCTGTTCCAGCTGGCCAGTTCGGTCGCGCAGCTGCTGGGGCTCGCGGGCGGAGCGCTCGCGGTCGCGGCGGCGGGAGCCGAGCACGCCCTGCTGATCACGGCCGGGGCGCACCTGGTCGCGGCGCTCGGCGCCGGCGTGTTCCTCCCGAATCTGCCGGCGCCGGGGCGGGTCGGGGAGCGGGCGCTGGTGCGGCGCAGCTGGAACGGGAACCGGGAGCTGCTCGCCGACCCGGTCGTGCGGCGGATCCTGCTCGCGATGTGGCTGCCGCCGGCGTTCGCCACCGGGGCGGAGAGCCTGCTGGTGCCCTACGCGTTGACCCGCGGGTTCGGCGAGTCGACGCCGGGGCTGCTGCTCGGCTGCGTCACCGTCGGCATGTTCGTCGGGAACCTCGTGATGGCACGGCTGGTCTCGCCCGCCAACCGGGAGCGGCTGGTGCCGGTGCTGGTCGCGGCCTGCGGTGCGTCGCTGGTGCCGTTCGCGTTCGGGGTGGGGGTGGTGGCGGCCGGGCTGCTGCTGGCGGTGACCGGGTTCGGGTTCGCCTACGCGCTGGGGCTGCAACAACGGTTCGTCGACGCGGTGCCCGCCGAGCGCAACGGGCAGGCGTTCGGGCTCATGTCGACCGGGCTGATGACGTTGCAGGGCGTCGGGCCGGCGGTGTTCGGCCTGCTCACCGAGGCCGTGCCGGTCGGGGTCAGCATGGGCCTCGGTGGGCTGGCGGCAGTGGGCGTGGCGGTCTGGATCGGCGGGCAGACCCGACGGAGGTGAGGCGTTTTCACCAAACGAAAGCGCCGGTCCCCCACCCACCGCGAAACCACGGTAAGGAAGAACCGGCGCTTATGCCCGCCCGCAATGGCTCAGGCCTGGGCGTTGTAGGCGTCCGTGACCTCCTTCGGGATTCGACCCCGATCGGAGACGTTCATGCCCTGCTTGCGGGCCCACTCACGAATTGCCTGGTTCTGTTCGCGATCCGCCGACGCGGTCCGCGGCGCGCGCCCGACACCGGCCCGCGCGGCGGCACGCTTACGCCCACCCGCGCGCCGGGCGTGCTCCACGTATTCGGCCAGCGCCTCCCGCAACCGCTCAGCATTGTCCTCGCTGAGATCGATCTCGTAGAACGCGCCATCCAAACCGAACTCGACGGTCTCCTCCGCCTCGGAACCATCAAGGTCGTCGACCAGGGTAACCATGACCTTCTGCGCCACTGCGCCCTCCTAGGCTTGAAAACTCGAGGCCGAACTTCGTCCGTCGCACGATATAAATACTCCCACTAAGGAGGTTAACGCAAATCGTCGCGCATGTTTAGTGACGTTCGTGTCTGGACAGTCTCATTCAGGCCGCACCTGCGGAAACAGGTTGGTCTCGCCGGTCAGCCCCATTCCCGGTCGCACCCGACGGCGACATTCGACACTCACCCCGTTCGCGTGAACACGGCGCCGACCAGCGACAACGGTCCGAAACCAGGATCGGTGCCGCCGCGCTGGCCCAACCAGGGCGGGGCCGGCGACACGGTCCCGGCCGGGAAATCGCGGACGAACGCCGGCTCCACCGGATGGGCGCGATCACCTGCCCCCGCGAGGACTCCGCGAGCTTTCCGTGACCGGCTCCCGGATCCCAGCCCGTCCGGCCCACCCGCCCCGGTGGCCCACTGCGTGAGACACCGCGTCGACACCGGTCAAGACCACGCCAAGACCGCGTCCTTGACCGCGTCCTTGACCGCGTCCTTGCGGATGTTTCGATTGATCTCGACCGCTTCTCGATACCGCCCGACCCACCCGCGCATCACCGGCGCCGCGTCGTCCGGAGCAGCCGATCAGATCACATACCGCCGCCGAATGCGTGTTTCCACGTTGCCCGCCCAGTGCATGACCAGCGACGCCCCGCCCGCCATTCGCCACACGTCCGCCAGTACGCCCGGCCGACCGCCACCGGAGGTCATTACCGGGTCGTGCACGAAGTCCTGCACGAATACGCGCACAGCGATGTCGGTAGTTCCGTTCCGTCACCCTGCGCGAGGGTGGCAAAACACAACTTACCTGTATTGCGCGCGAACACGACCCGTCCGGTGACCCGGACCACGTCACCGGTGACGACCACGCCGGCAAATCGGAATAGTCGTTTCGCCGGTCACCACCGCCGAGGTACGTTCCTCCACGTGGAGGAACCGATCAGTCGCGCACGGTCGTTCGGCCGCCGGCCCGTCGACTACCACACCCACCGGCCCTTCTACCCCGCCGAGGCGATCCGCTGGGCCCTGGCCGGCGCGACCCGCGAGGTCACCCGGGCCCTCGACCTGGCCGCCGGCACCGGCAAGGTCACCGCCGGCCTGCGCGCGCTCGGCCTGGACGTCACCGCCGTCGAACCCGACGAGGCCATGCGCGGCGTGCTGGCCGCCGAGTACCCGGACGTGACCGCGCTCGCGGGCACCGCCGAGGCGATCCCGCTGACCGACGCGTCGGTCGACGCGGTGCTCGTCGGGCAGGCGTTCCACTGGTTCGACCGGGACGTGGCGCTCGCCGAGATCGCCCGCGTGCTGCGCCCCGGCGGCGTGCTGGCCGTCCTGTGGAACGGCGAGGACCCCGACACCGACTGGGTCACCGGGCTGATGACCGCCTCCCAGACCAGCGCCACCGGCGGCTGGCACGGCGAGATCGACCCGCCCGAGCACGAGTCCTTCGACCCGGCCGAACACACCGTCGTCGCGCACAGCCTGCCGCGCACCACCGACACGCTGGTCGACTACCTGCGGACCCACTCGCGGCTGCTGATGGTCGACGACGACGAACGCGCCCGGGTCATCGCCCGGGTCCGCGAGTACCTGCGGCACCGCCCGGAGACCGCCGCCGGCGTGTTCGACCTGCCGCTGGTGACCGACGTGCTGGCGCTGCGGCGCCGCTAGCGGGTGTTGCGCTCGAACACCAGCCGCAGGCCGAGCAGCGTCAGATCCGGGCGGTGGTCGACGATCGTCTCCGACTCGTCCACCACCAGCGGCGCCAGCCCGCCGGTCGCGATGACCGTCACCTCACCGGGGTGGGTGGTGCGCTCCAACTCGTCGATGATCCGCCGCACCAGGCCGTCGACCTGGCCGGTGAACCCGTACATGATCCCCGACTGGAGACACTCGACCGTGTTCTTTCCGATCACCGACCGTGGCCGCACCAGCTCGACCTTGCGCAGCGCGGCCGCGCGGGCGGCCAGCGCGTCCACCGAGATCTCGATCCCTGGCGCGAACACGCCGCCGAGGAACTCGCCCTTCGCGGAGATCACGTCGATGTTGGTGGACGTGCCGAAGTCGACCACCACGCACGCCGTCTGGTGCAGGTGGTGGGCCGCCAGCGTGTTGATCACCCGGTCGGCGCCGACCTCCTTGGGGTTGTCCACCAGCAGCGGCACCCCGGTCCGCACGCCCGGCTCGACGATCACCCTCGGCACCCGCTGGTAGTAGCGGCCCAGCATCACCCGCAGCTCACGCAGCACCGCCGGCACCGTCGACAGCGCCGACACCCCGGTGATCGCGTCGGCGTGCTCGGCGAGCAGCCCGCGCATCGTCAGCGCCAGCTCGTCGGCGGTCATCCTGGCGTCGGTGCGCATCCGCCAGTCGTGCACCAGGTCCTCGCCCCGGTACAGGCCGAGCGCGATGTTGGTGTTGCCGACGTCGATCGCGAGCAGCACCTCGGCTCAGCTCTCCGGCTGGAGCAGGGCGTCGAGCAGCGCCGCCTCGACGGTCTCGGCGGGCGAGGCTGGCACGGTGGCCGCGACCGGCTCGGGCGCCCGCTCGGCGCCCGAGGCCAGATCCCTGCCGGCGGGCACGGCCGCCGGGTCGGAGCCGGCGTCGAGGATCCGGTTGTCCTCGTCGACGAAGATCACCTTCGGCTGGTGGGCGGCCGCCTCTGCGTCGTCCATCAAGCCGTAGGCAATGAGAATGACCAGGTCACCGGGGTGGACCAGGTGGGCGGCGGCGCCGTTGATGCCCAGCACCCCGCTGCCGCGCTCGCCCTCGATGACGTAGGTCTCCAGGCGGGCGCCGTTGGTGACGTCGACGATCGCGACCTGCTCCCCCGCCAGCAGGTCCGCGGCCTCCATCAACACCGGATCGACGGTCACCGAACCGACGTAGTGCAGGTCGGCCTGGGTGACGGTGGCCCGGTGGATCTTCGACTTGAGCATCGTGCGGAACATCGGTCCTCCCCTACTGGTGTTCGCCGTCGAGATCGCCGAGGAACACCGAGACATTGTCGATCAGCCGGGTCGACCCGACCCTGGCGGCCACCAGCAGCCGCGCCTCGCCGCGCTCGGGCGCCGGGCCGAGGCCGGTGCCGCGCAGCGTCAGGTAGTCCACGTCGATCTTGGGTTGGGCGTCGAGCACGGCCCGCGCCGAGTCCAGCACCAGCGCCGCGCCGCCCGCGCTGACCCGCGCCCCGGCCGACAACGCCGCCGACAGGGTCACCGCCGCCGCCCGCTGGTCGGGATCCAGGTAGGCGTTGCGCGAGGACAGCGCCAGCCCGTCGGGCTCCCGCACGATCGGCACACCGATCACCGACACGTCCAGGTTCAGGTCACGCACCATCTGCTTGATCAGCACCAGCTGCTGGTAGTCCTTCTCACCGAACAGCGCGTAGTCCGGGCGCACGACGTTGAGCAGCTTGGCGACCACCGTCAGCACCCCGGCGAAGTGCCCCGGCCGCGACGCCCCCTCCAGCTCGCTGCCCAGCGGCCCCGGCGACACCGTCACCTGCCCGCCCGGCGGGTAGAGCGCCTCCCGCTCGGGCGTGAACACCAGCTCCACGCGCTCCTCGCGGCACACGTCCAGGTCGGCCTCCAGCGGCCGGGGGTAACGCTCGAAGTCCTCACCGGCGCCGAACTGCAACGGGTTCACGAAGATCGACGCGGCCAGCACCGTGTTGGGCAGCCGCCGGCCGGTGCGCAGCAGCTGGCGGTGGCCCTCGTGCAGCGCGCCCATCGTCGGCACCAGCGCGATCCTGCGGCCCACGCCGCGCAGCGCGCGGGTGATCCGCGCGACCTCGTCGACGCCGCTGTGCACGTGCAGCTTGCCGGGGGTGAACTTCGGGGTGGTCATCGGTGCTCCTCGTCGGAGCCGCGTTCGAGGGCGGCGGTGACATCGGGGGCGAGGTCGGCGCGCAACAGGCCGGCCTGCTCGGCGCGACTGGCGGTGCGCACGGCGAGCGCGCGGTAGGCGGGCAGCATCTCAGGTGCGTGGTCGGCCAGCACCCGCAGGTGGGCCAGGACGGTTCCGGCGTCGCCCCGGGCGACCGGCCCGGTCAGCGCGCGGTCACCGTGGCGCAACGCGTTGTCCAGTGCGGCCGACAGCAGCGGGCCCAACATCCGGTCGGGGTGGTCGACCCCGGCGGCACGCAGCAGGTCGGCGGCCTCGGCGACAATCGTGACCAGGTGGTTCGCGCCGTGCGCCAGGGCCGTGTGGTACAGCGGGCGGGCCGACTCCGGCACCCGCACCGGCTCGGCGCCCATCTCCACCACCAGCGCCTCGCCGACACTCCACGCCGTCTCGTCGTCGTCGGTGGCGGTGACGCCGAAGCAGCAGGCGGCGACCCGCTCCAGGTCCTCGGCGCGGCCGGTGAAGGTCATCACCGGGTGCAGCGCCAGCGGCAGCACACCGTGCTCGGTGGCCGGGTCGAGCACCCGCACGCCGTGCGCCCCGCAGGTGTGCACCACGATCTGGCCGGCGCGCAACGCGTCGGCGGCGGCCAGGCCCCGGACCATGCCACCGAGGGCGTCGTCGGGCAGGGCCAGCAGCACCAGGTCGGCGCGGCGCACCACCTCGTCCGGTGGCAGCAGCGGCACCCCGGCCAGCAGCTCCTCCGCGCGGTTGACCGACGCGCGGGACACGCCGGAGGCGGCGACGACCTGGTGGCCGGCCCGCGCGAGCGCGGCCCCGAGCACCGCGCCGACCCGCCCGGCGGAGACCACCCCGACGGCCAGTCGAGCCGGTCGGTTCATCGTGCGCTCGCCTCCTGTTCGCCTGTCGAATCGAGCGTAACCACCGGGAAAGCGCGGTCCACGAGCCGGGTGAGCAGGCTCACCGGCCGGCCGCGCGCCGCTGGGAGAGGTTCGCCCTGGACGTCACCAGGGCCGCGACGAGCTGGTTCTCCCGCTCCGGCGCGCCAGCGTCGGCCAGGCCAAGCCGGTCGGCGTGCCACAGGAACGCGAGCTCGGTGACCGCCGCCTGGTAGCCGGCCAGCGTGCGGGCGGCGGCGCGGCCGTCGCGGCGCGCGACCCTCGCCCGCCACGCCCGCCGCGCGGCGAGGTTGCTCAGCCGGCGCAGGTCGGTGATGTCGACCCAGCCGCGCTCCACCATGCCCGGCAACGCGTCGGCCACGATCCGCTGCTCGCGGCGCCGGTGCCAGCCGACGAACAACACCCCGGAGATGAAGATCGGGACCATGACCAGGAAGTAGACGTTGAGGAAGGTCTGCGGGGTGCCCAGCGTCGCGGCCGCGTTCCACATGGCGTGCAGCACGACGGCCGCCAGGTAGCCGCCGACCGGGGCGAGGATGCGCACCGCCCGGTTGGGGGTGCGCACCGAGACGCCGATCCCGATGCCGATCATCGCCGTGAACAGCGGGTGGCAGAACGGCGCGAGGACCCCGCGCAGGATGAACGCGGTGATCACCCCGGGCGTGGTCGGGTCACCGAAGCCGTACTCGGCGAACGCGCGGCCGAAGTAGTAGATGTTCTCGGTGAACGCGAACCCGGCGGCGACGAACCCGGCGTAGACGACGCCGTCGATCACCCCGTCGAGCTCGTTGCGCAACCAGATCATGATGCCGACGACGAACGCGCCCTTGGCCGCCTCCTCGAACAACGGCGCGGACACCACGGCGCTGATCGTGTCGCCGTGCCCGTTGCCCAGCAGCGCGTCACCGACCGCCTCGGCGGTGTTGTTGATCAGCAGCGCGGTGATCGCCGCGACGCTCGCGCCCCAGCCGAACGCCAGCCACAGCAGCCGCGCCGGCTCCGGCTCCCACCGGTCCACCCACAGCAACGCGGCCACGATCATCATCACCGGGACGATCGCCGCGACCACCCCGACCAGCTCGGCGACCAACCCGACCTTGGCGGTGCTGATGGCCAGCAGCGCCAGCCCGCTCCCGGCGAGCACGACCAGACCGACGGCCGGCAGCATCACCGTGCGCCTGCGCGTGGTGTGCCGGTGCTGGATGGGGCTCTGGCTCACGGATAGCCACCCTACGGTGCGGTAGCCGACAGTCCCGGCATCTTGCCCGGGAATGACGCTTTCGTGACTTGCGGCGGGTTAGTCCTTGCGCCGGCGGCGACGCGGAGTGTTCGGGCGCCCGCCGCCGTGGGAGGCGAGCAGCTCGGAGACCGACTTGCCGGCGGCGTGCGACCCGGAGGCCGGTTCGGGGGTGCCGGCGTCGCGGGACTCCTGCCAGGTGGGCTGGCCCTCGGCGCGCCGACGCCGGCCACCGCCGTCGACCGGTGGTTGGGCCGGTGGCTGGCCGTGGCCATCGGCGCGGTTCACCGGCGGACGGTAACCGTCGGCCGGGTTGACGGCCTGGCCGTAGCCGGACGCCTCGGCCCGGTGGCCCGGTGGCCGGTAGCCGTCAGCGGGGTTGACCGCGTGGCCGTAGCCGGACATCTCGGCCCGGTGGGCCGGTGGGCCGTACCCGTCAGCGGGGTTCCCCGGGGGGCCGTAGCCGTCGGCGCGGTTGACCGGCTGGCCGTAGCCGGAGGCCTCGGCCCGGTTGATCGGGGGGCCGTAGCCCGAACCGCCCGGTCCCGCGCCGAAGCCGCCGGGCGGCGGTTCGGTGTGGGAGAGGTCGCCACCACCGGGACCGAAGCCGCCGGCGGCCGACCCGTAGTCGGCGGGCACGAACCCGCCGGAAGTGGCGGCGAGACCGTCAGGTCCGCCGGGGCCGAAGCCGCCCGTCGCCGAGCCGTAGCCAGAGGACTCCGGCCCGGGGAAGCCGCTGCCGGGCCCGAAACCGCCGCCCGCCGCGCCGAAACCGTCTGCCCCGGAGCCGCTCGCCGCCGCGCCGTAACCGGAACCTTCGGGGCCCGCGGCGAAACCACCGGCCGCCCTACCGAAACCGGAACCCTCTGGCCCGCCGACGAAACCCCCCGCCGACTGACCGAAACCGGAGCCCTCGGGGCCGGCGCCGAAACCAGCTGCCGCACCGAAGCCAGAGCCTTCCGGACCAGCGGCGAAACCACCGGCCGCCCTACCGAAACCAGAACCCTCCGGACCAGCCGCGAAACCACCCGCCGGCTGACCAAAACCAGAGCCCTCGGGACCGGAGCGGAAACCACCCGCCGCCTTGCCGAAACCAGAACCCTCAGGCCCAGCGCCGAAACCACCCGCCGGCTGACCAAAACCGGAACCCTCGGGACCCGAGCGGAAACCACCAGGGGCTGAACCGAAACCGTCGGGGCCACCGGAACCCGGGCCGCCAGGGCCCGACCCGAAACCCTCGGGGCCAGGGGCGAAACCGCCGGGCGGCGGGCCGGGGTTGTCGGATTGGCCGAGCCGGGAGCCGCCGACCGCTGAGCCGTAGCCCGAGCCCTCGGGGCCGGTCGGGAAGCCGTTCTGGTCGGCGCGGGCGACCGCCGGGAGCACGCCGGAGTTCTCCGCGCGGCCCGGGGCGTCCGGTCCGGGAACGGCCGGGCCGTAGCCGGAGGACTCGGCGTGCCGGGTCGGCGGGCGGTCGTGGGCCGGGTCCGGCAGGCGGCCGGAGCGGGGCGCACCGACCGGTTCGACGTAGTCCGACACCACGGCGGAACGCTTGTTCGGCTGGGCCTTGCGCCGCGAACCCTTGGCGCGAGGCTCGGCGGGCGCCGGGGACGGCGCCGGGGTCGGCGTCGGTGCCGGCGTCGGGTTGGTGCCGAGGCCGTCGGGGACGAACCAGCGGTCGGACTGCTCGGCGGGATGCACCGGGCGGCCCTCGACGACCGGCGGCTTGCCCGGGCGCGGCGGCGTCGCGCGGCCACCGGGGCTGCCGGGGCGGCGGGGCAGCGGCTCGACCTTGCGTTTGGGTGACGTGCTCGGCTTGCCGACCGGCTCGATCAGGTCGGTCTGCGCGTCGTGGACGATCGCGGTCGCCGGAGGGAGGCGCTTGAGCTCACGCTCGTCGGGGATCGAACGCATCCTGGTCGACTCGGCGCGCAGCGCGTACCGCTCGACGAGGAACTCGCCGCCGAGCAGGCCCTCCAGGGTCTGGCGCAGGCCGAACATTTCCTGTCGCAGCGCGGCGAGGTCGTCACGCGCCTGCTCGTCGGCCTCGCGGCGGGCCTCGGCGGCGACCTCCAGCTCGTACTCGCGGCGGGCGGCGATCTCCTTCTCCAGCTCCAGCTGGTAGCGCTCGTGCCGTTCGGCGAGCACGTCCTCCTGGTCGACGACCTGCCTGCGGTACCGGGCGGCGACGAACGCACCGGCGAGCGCCGCCCACAAGGCGGCGACGATGCCGAGTTTGAGCCAGCGCCCCTCCTCGGTCAGGACCAGCGCGCCGGTCGCACCGAGACCGAGCAGAACCGCTGCGGTGAGTAGCAGGCGACCGCCGAACGAACCACGCGAAGCCTCGCTGGACGAGTCACGACGCGCGTTCATGGCACACACCGTACCGGTCCGTTATCTGGACGAGACCGAGACGATGCCGACCAGATTGTCAGGCGGACTCGCCGGACCGATACCCGGGCGGCTGATTCTCCTGGTCATCCGGGGTGCGGCAACACCACTCGAGATACAGGGCGGCGCCGATCAGAAGCACGGAACACCCGATTCCGATCACCGCGCCGGGGGTGTCGGACGCGGCGGCGGTGAGGTCGAGGCGGCGCGGCAGGACGTACGCGAGCAGCGCCAGCCACACCCCGAACATGATCGCACCCAGTAACGAGGAGGCCTTGGCGAGCGCGACGGCCCGGGCGGCGGTGAGCGCCTGGACCGGCCGGGCCCCGTCGCGGTGCCGGATCCGCGAGCGCAGCGACCCGCCCAGCACGGCCTCGACGACGGCCAGGACCAGCAGCGTGAAGCCGGCGTAGCGGGGGATGCGGGGCAGGTCGGCGTAGAAGGTGCTGAACAGGATGTACCCGACCCCGGCCGCCAGCAGGCCGGCGACGACCAGATCGCGGGCCCGGGTGAAATGCATGCACCAACGGTACCGGCGAGACGTGACCTCCCATGACGGGAAGGTCCGGCACGGGCGCGTGTTCACGCTCGGCGAGCGGGCGAGACGGACGGGTCCGAAGCACCCGCACACCGACCGGCTGGCCACCGCCTCGACGACGCGGTGGCGATGCCTCGGGGAGACCGCGGGCGACGAATCGTTATCCACACCCCGCCCAGTTGGCGGCCATTTCTGTGGACACGTGCTCCCGCGATGTCGGTCCTTGCCGGCGCGGGGTGGCCGCGCGGGGCGGATCATCGCGACCCTCCGCGCCCCGACGAGCTGACCGGGCCGGCGAACCGACCGAGGTGGCCCCAGTCCACATCAGCCAGCTCGCGGAAGCCGGCACTGTCGGTGGCGACCGGTAACGTTGAAACCGGGGGGACCCCCGGGCGCTTCCGGTGGTTGCCGTGTTCGGCTCCCGCGTCGGCCCGGGCACGAGGTCCACACCGGAGTCCGGGTCGTAAGCCGTTGCCGGCGACCAGGCCTGAGGTGGCGACGAGGGCCGGGTCAGCGAGCCAGGGAGAGATCGGGTCGCAGGTGGACGTCGGCGACGGCGTCGGCGGGGAGAGCGTCCACGAGGGACGTGACGGGGCCGTGTCCGGGAAGGACGGCGGCCGGGTCGATCGTCAGCCAGGGGATCAGGACGGTGGCGCGTTCGGGGGTGCCGGGGTGGGGCAGCAGCAGGTCCGGGTGGTCGCTGGTCACACCGTCCACAGTGACCACGTCGACGTCCAGCGTCCTCGGGCCCCAGTGTCGGGTGCGGACCCGGCCCGCCTCACCTTCCAGGGTCTGGGCCCGGTGGAGCCAGGTCCACTCGTCGGCGTCGGGGTCGTCGACGACGACGACCGCGTTGAGGAAGTCGGGTTGGTCCGTCACGCCCCAGGCCTTCGTCTCGTAGACCGGGGAGGTGGCCACCAGGGAGTCGGCCAGGCCGGTGGTGGCCAGGCGGAGGTTGGCCAGGCGGTCGCCCAGGTTGGAGCCGATGGACAGGACCGCGCGGGTCATCCCCGGCCGCCCCGTCCGCCCCGGCGGGAGCGGCGGACGGTGACCGACACGTCGGCGAACGTCAGCGGGATGGGGGCGTTGGGCTTGTGCACGGTGACCTCGACGGCGTGCAGGCGCTCGTCGGTCATCACCTGGTCGGCGATGTCGACGCCGACCGTCTCGATCAGGTTCCTCGGCGGGCCGGCGACGATCTCGGCGACGCGTTGCGCCAGCTCTCCGTAGTGGAGGGTGTCGGCCACGTCGTCGGTCTCGGCGGCCCGGTCCAGGTCGATCCACGCCGTGACGTCGACCAGGAAGTCCTGGCCGTCGCGCTTCTCGTGCGCGAGGACGCCGTGGTGGCCGCGTACCCGCAGGCCGGTCAGCGTGATGCGGTCGGTCACTCGGAGTCTCCCTGGAGGGCTTCGGCCACCAGAACGGCGTCCAACGATCGGGTGACGTCGTGGACACGGACGCCCCAGGCGCCGGCGGTGGCCACCAGCGCCGAGATCGCCGCCGTGGCGTCCTCGCGGCCTTCGGGTGGGCGGGGGTTGCCTTCCTTGTCGGCCAGCAACGACCCCAGGAAACGTTTGCGGGACGCGCCTACCAGCACCGGGAAACCCAACGCCCGCAGCACGTCCAGGTGGCGTAACAACGTCCAGTTGTGGGCGGCGCGCTTGGCGAAACCGAGACCGGGATCGAGCACCAGCGCCGACGGGTCCACACCGGCCGCCACCGCCGTGTCGACCCGGGCAACCAGCTCGTCACGCACATCGGTGACCACGTTCGTGTAGCTGGCGAGCGAGTCCATGTGGTCGCTGTGGCCGCGCCAGTGCATCAGGATCCACGGCACGCCGGCCGCCGCGACGACACTGGCCATCGTCGGGTCGGCCAGGCCGCCGGAGACGTCGTTGACGACCGTCGCACCGGCGCCGACGGCGGCCTCGGCCACCTCGCCGCGGGTGGTGTCGACGCTGACCGCCACGCCGGCCGACGACAGGTCCCTGATCACCGGTAACACCCGCTCGATCTCGGTGGCCGCGTCGACCCTCGCCGCGCCAGGCCGGGTGGACTCGCCGCCGACGTCGATCAGGTCCGCGCCGGCCGTCCACATCGACAGGCCGTGTTCGAGGGCGTCGTCGAGGTCCAGGTAGCGGCCGCCGTCGGAGAACGAGTCGGGGGTCACGTTCAGCACGCCGACCACGGCGCACCGGCCAGGGCGCGGCAGCCCCGGATGCGGCGCCGGCTGCACCGGGATCACCTTGTCCGGCCGCGGATCAGGTCCAGTGCCTCGGACCGGGAGGTGGCCGACGAGCGCAGCATGCCGCGCACCGCCGAGGTCGTGGTGCGCGCGCCCGGCTTGCGGATGCCGCGCATCGCCATGCACAGGTGCTCGGCCTCGACGACGACGATCACCCCGCGCGGCTCCAGCTTGCGGACCAGCGCGTCGGCGATCTGGGAGGTCAGCCGTTCCTGGACCTGCGGGCGTTTGGCGTACAGGTCGACCAGGCGCGCCAGCTTCGACAGGCCGGTGACCTTGCCCTTCACGTTCGGGATGTACCCCACATGGGTGACACCGTGGAAGGGGACGAGGTGGTGTTCGCAGTTGTGCGTGAGGTGGCCGGCGACCAGGAACGTGGGGTGCGGGTCGCAGGTGAAGCTGTAGACCGTGAACGGCGAGTCGCCCGGCGACTCGAACGGGCGCACGGTGGTCACCGGCAGCCAGCGGGACTCGGCCAGCTCGGTGTGGTGGGACTCCTTGGCGAACCCGTGGCGCAGCCACCAGTCGTCGCCGCCGGCCGGTTCGACCGGGCGGCGGCGGGGCAGCGCCAGCGACAGCGGGCGCGAGGCCAGCGCGCCGGGCTCGGTCCACTCGATGGCGGTGCCGGCCACGCCGGCCGCCTCGGCCCAGCCGTCGGGGGTGGCCAGCGGATGGTCGGGGGTGACGACGAAGCTGCCGCCGTCGGTGACCACCTCGACCAGCTGGCGCGCCGGGCGGGTGGTGATCCGGGTGACGGTGGTCGTCTCGGCGCGGCCCTCGGCCAGGGTCCACAGCCGGTCACCGACCCGCACGTCGGCGGCGTCGCACGGCCCGCCGACCGCGTCGACCGGTTGACGCCCCGGCAGGCACGTCGAGTACGTGGGAATGTCGGTGACCAGCACCAACTCGTCGTGGCACTCGTCGAACGTCTTGTCGAGCACCGTGTCCGGGTCGGTGTACAGGCCGGCGAACATCTCCAGGTAGGCGCGAGCGACCCTGGCCGGGGTGTCCTGTAAACCCTCGCGGTCGGGGTCCTCGCCGCAGGCCAGCAGCAGCTCCCGCACGGCCTTCTCGGCGCGGGCGTGGTCGAACACCGGAACGGACCCGCTGTCGTGGTGATACAGCGGGCCGCCGGTCGAGCTGTCAGCCGTCAACTGTGCCTCCGGGCGTCAGCGCCCAGCATCCCACTCCGGGCCCCGGCCCCGCTCATCCGGATCGGTCGGTCCACCAGGTGGGCCTCCCGGTCCACGCTGATCACGACCACGGTCGTCCTGCGGCTGGTCCCACGCCGGCCGCCACGGCTGCTGACCTGGGTTGCCGCCGGGCGAGGTCGCCGGGGTCCACCCGGGTGGCGCGCCGTAGTTCGGCGGGCCGGAGCCAGGGTTGGGCTGGCCGTACGGGCCCGGTCCCGGCTGGCCGGGGTAGGGCTGGCCGTACGGGCCGGGCGGCGGGTGCGGCAGGCCGTTGGGCACCGTGCCGTTGCCGCCGGGCTGGGCGGTCCCCGGGTGGGGCACCCCGCCGGGCAGGTCGCCCGCGCCCTGCGCGGTGCGCACCGGCGTCGGCTCGGGCTCCTCCTGGACCGGCGGCCACGGCTCGCCGCGCTCCTTGGCCAGCTCGCCGGGGGTCTTGATCGGCGGCTTGTCCGAGGGCGTGCGGCCGCCGAACTCGTTGAACGCGGTGATCCGGGGGCGCTTCTCGACGTTGGAGAAGATCCGCTCCAGGTCGCGGCGCTGGAGGGTCTCCTTGTTCAGCAGCTCGATGACCAGGTTGTCCAGCACGTCGCGGTAGGTGTTGAGCACGTCCCACGCCTCGGTGTGCGCGGCCTCGATGAGCTTGCGCACCTCCTCGTCGATCTCGTGCGCGACCTCCAGCGAGTAGTCCGGCGCGTGGCCCATGGACCGGCCGAGGAACGGGTCGCCCTCGTCCTTGCCGTACTTGACCGCGCCGAGGCGGGCGGACATGCCGTACTCGGTGACCATCGCCTTGGCGATCTTGGTGGCCTGCTCGATGTCGCTGGACGCGCCGGTGGTCGGCTCGTGGAACACCAGCTCCTCGGCCGACCGCCCGCCCAGGGCGAACACCAGCCTGGCGATCATCTCCGAGCGGGTCATCAGCTGCTTGTCGTCCTCGGGCACGACCAGGGCGTGGCCGCCGGTGCGTCCCCGGGGCAGGATCGTCAGCTTGTAGACCGGTTCGAGGTCGGGCATCGCCCACGCGGCGAGCGCGTGCCCGCCCTCGTGGTAGGCGGTGATCTTCTTCTCCTTCTCGGAGATGATCCGGCTCTTGCGGGCCGGACCGCCGATCACCCGGTCGACCGACTCCTCCAGCGCGGCACCGTTGATCATGGTGCCGTTCTGCCGGGCGGTGAGCAGCGCGGCCTCGTTGATCACGTTGGCCAGGTCGGCGCCGGACATGCCGACGGTGCGCTTGGCCAGGCCGTCGAGGTCGGCGTCCGGGTCGAGCGGCTTGCCCTTCGAGTGCACCTCGAGGATGCGCTTGCGGCCCATCAGGTCCGGTGCGGAGACCGGGATCTGCCGGTCGAACCGGCCGGGGCGCAGCAGCGCGGGGTCGAGGATGTCGGGGCGGTTGGTGGCCGCGATCAGGATGATGCCGCCGCGCGCGTCAAAGCCGTCCATCTCGACCAGCAGCTGGTTGAGGGTCTGCTCGCGCTCGTCGTGGCCGCCGCCGAGGCCGGCGCCGCGCTGGCGGCCGACCGCGTCGATCTCGTCGACGAAGATGATGCACGGCGCGTTCTGCTTGGCCTGCTCGAACAGGTCACGGACACGCGAGGCGCCGACACCGACGAACATCTCGACGAAGTCCGAGCCGGAGATCGAGTAGAACGGCACCCCGGCCTCGCCGGCGACCGCGCGGGCCAGCAGCGTCTTGCCGGTGCCGGGCGGGCCGTAGAGCAGCACGCCCTTGGGGATCTTGGCGCCCAGTGCCTGGTAGCGGCCGGGGTTCTGCAGGAAGTCCTTGATCTCGTAGAGCTCCTCGACCGCCTCGTCGGCACCCGCGACGTCGGCGAACGTGGTCTTCGGCATGTCCTTGGGCAGCTGCTTGGCCCGGGACTTGCCGAAGTTGAGCACCCGGTTCCCGCCGCCCTGGACGTTGTTCATCATCCACATCAGGAGGATGAGCAGCAGGCCGAGCGGGATCAGGAAGATCAGGATCTGGGTGAGGAAGTTCTCCTGGGTGACCTTCGCGTCGGAGACCGTGCCGTCCTTGGCGTCGTTCTGCAACGCTCGGTAGATGTCCAGGGACGCGGCGGCCGGGTACTGGGTGATGATCTGGGTGACCTTCTGACCCTCGACCTCGATCGGCTCACGCAGGGTGAGCTTGAGGCGTTGCTCCTTGTCCTCCTGCTCCGCCTCTTTGACATTGCCGTCCGTGATCTGGGTCACAGCCTTGGAGGTCTGTACCTCGGTGTAACCGCGGGTGTCGTCGAACAGCATGCTGATCAGGAAGTAGAGCAGCAACACCACCAAGATCCACACCAGCGGGTTGCGCAGCAGGCGCTTGCGGTCCATCAACTTACGGCCGCGGCGCGGCCCGACCCTCCCTGACTTGCTGTAGGGCAATGGCGCCCATTACCCGGCCGGACAAGGCACTCCGGTCAACCCAGCGTACCGCCCACACAAAAGTGCCCACGTCGCGAAGTGCCCGGCGTGGAGCCCTGCTCAACACAACGGTTACCCGGGCGAATCGGTTCCCTACACCCCGCCGCAGGTCAGGGGGCTATCGCCGGTCGGAGGTCACCTCCGCGACCAGTTCACCGAGGCGGTGGCGCAGCGTCGCGGCGTCGGTCGGGGCGATCGTGGTCCAGCCGTCACGGGTCTGGGTCAGGTACCGGCCGCTGACGTTGTCGAACCACGACAGCACCGGCGAACGGCGCCGCCCGCGCATGTCCGTGCGGCTGTTGACCGCCAGCTGCCCGCCCCGCCGGTTGGCCATCCCGTTCAGCTTGACCAGCGACTTCCGGTCGACGTCGCTGACCCGCGCCGGGCCGCCGGCCGACACCAGGGCCAGCTCCTCGGCTGGCATCGAGATCGACTGCTCGGTGCCCCGGGGCGCCGCCGGCAGCAGGCCGACGATCGCCGAGACCAGACCGTCGCGCTGGATCGGCGCCAGCCGCAGCTCCTGCTGGTGCTGCACCGCCAGCACCGCGCCCGCCCGGCCGGCCGCGGCCAGCGCCAACACCGGCTGGGCGGCCAGTTCCGGCAGGAAGATCGCGTCGATGCTCAGGTCCGGCTGGGCCAGCGTGCCGAACCAGTCCTCCAGCTCCGGCTCCAGCCGGCCACGAGGGTCGATCAGGCCGTTCGCGACCAGGTCCTCCCGGACGCGGCGGCGCAGCGCGTCCCGCTCGTCCACGGTGGCGCCGTGCGAGCGGGACTCGAGCGGGTAGGGCAGCTCACCGACGCCGAGGGCCTCCCACAGGAAGTCGACGGCCAGCGGCCCGAGGCGCCGCTCAGGCGCCATCGTCGTCGCCGCCGATCACCGACGGCGCACTGACCTGGTCGTTGCCGAACGCGCTGTCCGGGTCGCCCTCGACCAGGTAGGCGGGACGGTCGTGCTCGTCGTCGTCGTCGCCCTCGGCACGCCGGCCGCCCGCGCCCATGCCGCCGCCGGGACCCATGCCCCGCCCGCCGCCGGGAGCCATCCCCGGACCCAGGCCGCGCGCGGCCGGACCCTGGCCGGAAGCCGGGGCGCCGCCACCGGCGCCGGTACCGCCCGGACCGCCCAGCCCGGTGCCGCCGAAGTTGCCGAACGCGCCACCGAAACCGCCGGCACCGGCCGCCGGCATCGACGGGCCGCCGGCACTCGGGCCGAAGGCCGGCCCCGTGCCGGGCGCGACCGGCGGCGCGGAGGTGGGCGTGTAGCCGGAGGCCGAGGTGCCGGGCAGGGTGCCCGGGATCGTCAGGTCGTCGATCTCCTCACTGGCGAAGCCGGGCCCGTTCGAACCGGGGTGGCCGGCCTGGCCGCCCGGGTTGACACCGACGTAGCCGCCGGTCGGGCCGCCGGTGGAGGTGCCGCCGCCGGACGAACCGTCGCCGGTCTGCGGGATCTGCACCAGGGCGCCGTGCACCGAGCCGCTGCCGCCGGCCGTCGGCTTGATCCGCCCGGTCGGCGGCGGGACGAAGCTGGGGGTCTGCGCGTCGACCTCCGACATGGCCTTGGTGTAGGCCTGCAGGTAGCGGATCTGCTCGCGCTTGACCTCCTTGGCGGCCTCGTCCTGGGCCTTCAGGTCGGCCTGCATGGCGGCGGGCCCGCCGGCCATCCCGGCCCGCAGCGCCTGCCCGGCGTCGAACTCGCGGGGCGGCGGGAGCTCGCGGACCGCGGCCGCCGCCGTGGACTGGCGCGACATCTGCACGCCCATCATCTGCGCGGTCTGCCCGGCCTGGCCGGCCGCCCTGGCCAGCGGCGCGAGGGCGCCCCTGGCCGAGTCGGAGGCGGTACCGGTCCACGCGCCCTCGATGGCGGTGACCGCCTCGAACAGGCCGTTGGCCGCCTCGGCGAGCCGGTTGCCGCCGTCGTTGAACGCCCGGCCGAGCGAGTCGGCGGTGTCGGGGGCGTTGTCGGTGGTGGCGAAGGCGTAGAGCTGCTGGCTGGAGAAGCCGTCCCAGTTGGGGACGTTGCCGATGACCCGGTCGTCACCCATCCGGACGTCGTCGGACAGCTCACCCGACTGGGTCGCGATGGCCGAGTGCCGCGCGAGCTCCTCGAGCCCGGGGAGCCACTGCCCGTAGGGGTTCTCGTTGTCGCCCGAGTAGTCCTGGGTGTCGTAGTGCTCGTCGTTGTTGTTGCCGTTGCTGTTGCCGCTGTTGTTGCCGTTGGGCGCCATGGCGCTCCCCCTTTGTTCCCTACAGGTCCTTGACCCTCGGCACGACAATGGCCGCGAACTCGTCCGCCACCACACACGGGTCGTACTTGCCCTCACCGGCCGACAGCGGCGCCGCGCTGGCGCCGACGAGGTTGTCACTGGCCGTCTCCACAGCGATCTCGCAGGCGTTGATCGACGCGGTCCGCACCTTGATGGCCGGCACGCCGGCGACGGTGGTCTCGGTGACGGTGACGTCGTCGCTGGGCCGCACGGTGGCCAGGTCGCGCCCTTCCTGCAACCGGACGACCAGCGAGGTCTCGTTCGACCAGGTGCAGATGGGGTGGCCGTCGCTGATGCTGTTGCCCGGTCGGCCCGGGGCGGCCGCGCCCATGTCCTCGGCCTCCTCGGCGGTGAGCAGCCCGCACAGGTCCGACAGCGAGTAGTCGCCGGACTCGTCCTCGCTCGACGGCGGACTCCCGGCCTCGGCGGAGGTGCTCGCCGGTGGGTCGGTGGCGGCCGGCTCGCCGGCCGTGGACTCACCCCCGCAGGCGGTGAGCACCGTGAGACCGGCGGCGCCGAGGAACAGCGCCACCTTCGTCACGGCACGGGTCACGCCTGGCGCCCGTAGTTGTCGGCGAAGTCGTCGTCGATCTCGATGTAGTTGTCGATGCTGCGCCGCAGGGCCTCCTCGGCCTTCTGCGTCTCGTCGAGCAGCAGCCGCAGCGCGGCGGTGAAGGAGTCGGAGCCCTCGTAGCGGCCGACGGACTTGCTGGCCATGGCCTGGCCGACCGGGTTCGCCCCCAGCCGCACGTCCCAACCCCCACCGCCGAAGCTGGTGCCCTGCAGGAGCGTGATCAGTTCGTCCTTGACCTTGGTGATCTTGTTGAGGGCGTCCTCGGCGGCGGCGGCCTCGATGGTCACCTGGCCGCTGGCCGCGGCGCTGCTGAACGCCGTGACGGCGCTTCCGACTGACTCGTACACCCGATGCTCCCCATGGTGTGGCCGGTTCACACCGCCTCCGTGCGGCGCTCCACCGAAGTCGAGATTATCTCACTGCCCCTACACCCGGGAACCGAATGACGCAACGTCAGGAGGAGTACACCTTGGGATCCAGCGTGCCGATGTAGGGCAGGTCGCGATAACGCTCCGCGAAGTCCAGCCCGTAGCCGACGACGAACTCGTTGGGGATCTCGAAGCCGACGTAGCGCACCGGCACCTCGACCTTCACCGCGTCCGGCTTGCGCAGCAGCGTGCACACCTCCAGCGAGGCGGGGTTGCGCGACTGGAGGTTCTTGAGCAGCCAGGACAGTGTCAGGCCGGAGTCGATGATGTCCTCGACGATCAGCACGTGCCGGCCGGCGATGTCCCGGTCGAGGTCCTTGAGGATCCGCACGACCCCCGACGACGAGGTCGCCGAGCCGTAGGAGCTGACGGCCATGAACTCCATCTGCACCGGCACGGTCAGCGACCGCGACAGGTCGGTCATGAACATGACCGCGCCCTTGAGCACCGCGACCAGCACCAGGTCGTCGCGATCACCGCGTTCCGGGTAGTCGTCGGAGACCTGTTTGGCCAGCTCCCCGATCTTCTCGTGGATCTCCTTCTCGGTAATCAGCACGGAGGCGATGTCGTCGCCGTACACATGGACCCCTCTCCACTCACCCGGTCACCACGAGCCTGCCACGTGCCCGGCTGACCTCCAAGCCGCCGGGCAGCCACACACCGCCCTGTCCGTGCCACTCACCGATCAGCGCGTCGACCGACCGGAGGTGGGCGTCGGTGAGTTCCCGTACACCGGCGCCGAGGAGCCATCGTCGCAGCACGCGGCGGCGCAGTGCCGGCGGCTCCCCCGCCAGGCCCGCGACCTCCAGCGGACCGTCGCCGGCCGGCCGCTGACCGGCGAGCGCGTCGAGCGCCTCGGCGTCCTCGCGCAGCTGCGCGGCGGTCCTGGCCAGCGCCGGGGCGACGCCGCCGTTGAGCACATCCTCCAGCAGCGGCAGCACCTCGCGGCGCAGCCGGACGCGGGTGTAGGACGGGTCGGCGTTGTGCGGGTCCTGCCACGGGTCGAGCCCGAGTTCGGCGCAGGCGGCGGCGGTGGTGGCGCGCCGCAGGCCCAGCAGCGGCCGCCCCCACGGCGGGTCGAGGCGGCGCATGCCGGCCAGGGAGCGGGGGCCGGAGCCCCGGCCGAGGCCGAGGAGCACGGTCTCGGCCTGGTCGTCGAGGGTGTGGCCGAGCAGCACGAGACGGTCGGGCGCGGCGGTGCGTAAGGCGGTGTAGCGGGCGCGGCGGGCGGCGGCCTCCGGCCCGCCGGGGCCGTCGACGTCGACCGCGAGCACCCGGACCTCGACGCACCCCAGGTCGCGCAGCTGGCCGGCGGCGGTGGCGGCGACGGTCGCCGAGCCCGGCTGGAGCCGGTGGTCGACGACCAGGCCCAGCAGGTGGGTGCCCCGGCGTCGCGCGAGCTGGGCGGTGGCGGCGGCGAGGGCGAGCGAGTCGGCCCCGCCGGAGACGGCCAGCGCCACGGCCGGCGGGTCACCGGCCTCGTCGAGCAGTGACCGCACGGCCCGCCGGACGTCGTCGAGTGGGCTCACGGATGGACGCGGGCGACCCAGGCCGCCGGGTCGCCGAGTTCGGCGCGCAGCGGCAGGGTGTCCGGCGAGGTCCAGATGGCGTTGAAGCCGTCCATGCCGACAGCGTCGACGACGTGGCGGGTGAACGCGGCGCCGACGGCGTACTGCTTCACCTTGGCGTCCACGCCGAGCAGGGTGCGCAGGATCCGGTCGAGCACGCCGCCGCCGCGCCGCCGCGCGGTGAAGCGGGCGCGGATGGTGGCGACGGTGGGCACGACGGTGGGGCCCACGGCGTCCATGACGTGGTCGGCGTGGCCCTCCAGCAGGGTGGACAGCGCGATCAGCCGGTCGAACACGGCGCGCTGGCCGGGGGTCTGGAGCATCTCGACGATCCCGACCGGGCCGCCGCTGGAGGTGGTGTCGTCGTCGGAGCGGCGGCGCAGGGTCTTGATCATGTCCGGCAGGCGGTTCATGGCGCCGCTGGCCGTCTCGTCCAGGCCGGTGAGGAAGTTGCGGACCTCGCCGGAGAAGTAGTCACGCAGCCACGGCACGGCGGTGAACTGGAGCCGGTGGGTGCACTCGTGCAGGCAGACCCACATCCGGAAGTCCTCGCCCGGCACGTCCAGCGCGCGGTGCGCGGCGACGATGTTCGGCGCGACCAGCAGCAGCCGGCCCTCGCCGCCGCCGAACGGGTCGTACTGGCCGAGTACCCGGCTGCCGAGGTAGGCGAGCACCATGCCGGCCTGGACCCCGGCGCTGCCGGCGAGCACGCCGCCCATGGCCCGGTTCGGCGTGTTGGCGGGCAACGCGCCGTCGGTCAGCGCCGCCAGGCCCTCGGCGGCGGCGGCGACCCAGCCCCGCCGGTCGACGACGTCACCGGGCAGCAGCGGGAGCCCGGCGCCGAGGCCGGTCAGTTCGCGGACGTGACTCTCGGCGACCCCGGTGACCTCGCGCAGCTGCTCGACGGTGCGTTCGGCCTCCTCGCGGGGGACCACCGGACCCGGTTTGACCAGTCTGTTGGCGGTGGCCACGGCGATGCCCCAGTCGACAGGCTCGCGATTCCCCGTCGACTCGTCCGATTCCGCGGCAGCACTCACACCAGCGACGCTACCGGACGAATCGCACGGTGGCGCCACGGTGGCGCCATGGTGGCCTATCCGCAACCACAGCCACGCAGGGTGGCGGCGATGGCGTCGAGGGCGGGGCGGGCGCTGGAGTCGGTGTCGCCGGTCATCAGCGCGAACACCATGACCCGGCCGTCCTGGTTGAGCACGACCCCGGCGAGGGAGTTGACGCCCGAGAGCGTGCCGGTCTTGGCGCGGACGTAACCCTTGCCCGCCACGGCTTCCTGGGTGCCGTAGCGGTCGTCGAGGGTGCCGCTGCCGCCGGCGACCGGCAGGCCGCCCAGCAGCGGGCGGAGCTTGGCGGTGCGGGGGTCCTCGCCGTCGGGCGCGGCGGCGACGGCGAGGATCTCGCCGAGCAGCTTGGCCGGCACCCTGTCCTCTGTGGACAGTCCACTGCCGTCGGCGAGCACCACACCGTTGATGTCGAACCCGTTGTCGCGCAACACGTCCAACGTCGCCTGGCTACCGCCGTCGAAGGAGACCTCCTTGCCGGCGGTGTGCGCGACCTCGCGGGCGATGGCCTCGGCCAGGACGTTGTCGGAGGTGCGCAGAATGGTGTCGACCAGCTCGACCAGCGGCGCCGAACGGACCTCGCCGAGGACCTTCGCGCCCTCCGGGGCGGTCTGCTCGGCGGAGGTCGGCACGCTGGCGCCGATCCGGGCGGCGAACTCCTCGGCCAGCGCGCGGGCCGGGTTCGCGGTGCGGGTGCCGTTCTGCGCGGTGGCGTCCGAACGGCCGCCGTCGAGCATCGCCGGGACGATCGGCGTGATGTACCCGGCGGCGATGTCGGCCGGCAGCCAGCCCCTGGCCGAGCTGTCGCCGGCGAAGCGGCTCAGGTCGACCTGGACGGAGTTCACCGGCGTGCCGGCGGCCTTGACCTGCTCGACCAGGTCACCGAGGCGCGCGGCGCCCGGGTAGACCGACTCGACGCCATCCTTGAGCGAGGACAGCGTCGGGTCACCGCCGCCGACGATGATCACCGAGCCGGGCTCGGCGCCCTCCACGACCGTGGTGCTGAACTGGGCGGTGTGCTCGACGCTGAGCAGCGCGGCGGCGGCGGTGAGCAGTTTGCCGGTCGAGGCCGGGGTGAGCGGCGTGTCCGGGCTGGCCTGCCAGAGCGTCTCGCCGGTGGCCGGGTCGACCACGACGCCGGTGAGCGTGCCCAGGGCCGGCGAGGACGCCGGGCCGGCCAGCGCGGCCTGCACCCCGGCGGCGCTGGGCGCCGGCGCGGCACCGTCGGGCGCCCGCAGTCCGGGCTGGAACTCCACCGGCGGCGCCGGCGGCTCGACGACGACCTCCGGTTCGCCGTCGGTGATCCCGAGCTTGTCCGACAGCCCCGGCACACCGAACACGACGCCGGCCGCCAGCCCCAGCACGGCGACCACCGCGACCAGGGTGATCACCAGCCGCCGGCGGTTGCCCGGGGTCGGGGTGTCCTCGTCGGTGTCGGGCTCGTCGGGCGGCGGGGTGTCCTCGGCGCGCGATTCGGCGCGTGGCTCGGTGCGTGGCTCGACCCGCCACGGTGCCGCGCGGGGCGGTTCGGGCGGTGGCCACTGGTCCTGCCGGCCGGGTTGGACCGGTTGGACGCGCACGGTCGCCTCGCCGGGCGGGCCCTGCTGGAACGGCGGTCGGGGCGGGTCCGGTCTCCTCGGGTCGGACCAGGAACGCTCGTCGCCCCTGAGCCGTCCCGGCCAGAGGTGGGCGCCCTCGGGCCGCGCGTCGCCGTCGAGACGCGCGGCGAGGCCGCCAGGACTGTCCGGTCTGTCCGGGTTGTCGGCGGGGCCGCCGAAGCGGGTCGTCCGGTCACCGGGGCCGTCCGGGCGCTCCCGGGTCTCCGCGGGTCCGCCGAACCGCGCCGTCCCGTTACCGGGGCCGTCCGGGCGGAACCCACCGGGACTGTCCGGGCCCTCCCGACCACTCGCGGCCGGACCACCGAAGCGCGCGGCCCCGTCACCAGCCCTCTCCGGACGGAACCCACCGGGGCTGTCCGGGCCACGCCCCGCCGGCCCATCGAAGCGCGGCGGCCCGTCACCGGCCCCCGCCGGACGGAACCCACCGGGGCTGTCGGGGCCTTCCCGGCCGCCGGCGCGCTCGTCATCGGCGCGCTCGTCGAGACGCGTCGTCGCGGAGCCGGGGGCCCAGGTGTCGGGCCGGTCGTCGCCGACGGTGCCGGTGGGGCCGGGCGGGGCCGAGTCGTCCCAGTAGGCGCCGCCGGCCGGTTCGTCGTCGGCCGGGGAGTCGGGCGGGGTGTCGGGCGGGGTGTCCTTGGCGGGGCGGAACTGGTCGTGGGAGGGCGGTTCGGCGGGTGTCCCGTCGGCCGACGGCCAGGTCCTGGCGGGTTCGAACAGGCCTCGGTCACCCGCTGCCGGCGGCGCCGCGTCGTCGGCGGGGGAGTCCGCCGACGAGTCGGCCGGGGAGTCGTCGGTGGCCGACCCGAACCAGCTGGAGTGGTCCTCCGAGGACTCGCCCGGCCAGGCTCGTTCAGTCCCGTGAGACTTGTCACCCTGTGTGAGACTTGGCTCATCGTCGTCGGCCCCCGGCCAGGGGCGGTCCGGTTCCGCCTCGGTCGGTGCTGGCCAGGCCGGCTGCGCCTGACCAGCGGACGAGTCGTCCGTCGGGCCGGTGACCGGCGTCCCGTCGTCGTCGACGGTCGGCCAGCCATCCCCTGACTGCGGCACGTGCCCTCCCCGGTGTGATTCCCTCCGGTGCATCACACTAATGGCACCGCAGGAGGAGCCGACTTGAGCGAGGCGCAGTGGAGTTCGACGTAACGATCGAGATCCCCAAGGGGGAGCGGAACAAGTACGAGATGGACCACGTCACCGGACGCATCCGGTTGGACCGGACCCTCTTCACCGCCACGCAGTACCCGGCCGACTACGGCTTCGTCGAGAACACGCTCGGTGAGGACGGCGACCCGCTGGACGCGCTCGTCCTGGTCCAGGAGCCGACCTTCCCCGGCTGCCTGATCAAGTCCCGCGCCATCGGCATGTTCCGGATGACCGACGAGAAGGGCGGCGACGACAAGGTCCTGTGCGTGCCGGCCGAGGACCCGCGCACCGAGCACCTGCGCGACATCCACCACCTCGCCGAGTACCACCGCCTGGAGATCCAGCACTTCTTCGAGGTCTACAAGGACCTCGAGCCCGGCAAGAGCGTCGAGGGCGCGACCTGGGTCGGGCGCACCGAGGCCGAGGCCGAGATCGTCCGCTCCTACCAGCGGCTCAAGGACGAGGGCATGCCGGTGCACTGACCGGACGAGGAAAGGCCCCGCGCCGTGCCGGCGCGGGGCCCCACCTCTCCCCTGGGTCCTCAGTGGACCTTCGCGGTGGTCTCCTCCGCGTCGGCGGCGGCCCGCTCGATCCCGGACTTGTCCGAGAGCGGAACCTCGCGCAGGAACCACATCAGCAGGAACCCGATGGCCACGACGATCCCGCCGACGGTGAACACCGTGCTCACCCCGGAGGTGAACGCCTCCAGGATCGGCCGCGCCTGCTCGGGCGGCAGCGTCGCCAGGAACGACGTGTCGTTCAGGTCGACCCCGCCACCGCCACCGCCACCGCCGACGGCCGGCAGGTTGTTGAGCGTGACGGTGAACAGGATGGACAGGAACACCGCCGTGCCAACGGTTCCGCCGATGGACCGGAAGAACGTCGCCGACGAGGTGGCCACGCCCATGTCCTTGGCCGGCACGTCGTTCTGGATCGCCAGGATCAGCGTCTGCATGCACAGCCCGAGGCCCAGCCCGGCCAGGCCCATGATCAGCATGGTGACGCCGAGCGCGGTGTCCACCCCGATCCGCGCGAACAGGAACATCGACACCGACACCACGGCCAGGCCGGTGAGCGGGAACCGCTTGTACCGGCCGGTCCTGGAGATCAGGATGCCGCTGCCCATCGAGGCGACCAGGATGCCGGCGGTCATCGGGATGGTCAGCAGACCGGACTCGGTCGGTGTCGCACCCTTGACGATCTGCAGGTACAGCGGCAGCGACATCATCATCCCGAACATCCCGAGACCCATGATGAAGTTGATCAGGTTGGTCAGCGAGAACACCGAGCGGCGGAACAGCCGCAGCGGAAGTAACGCCTCGTCACCCATGGCCCGTTCGACGAGCAGGAAGGCGACGATGCCCACCGCGCCGATCCCGAACATCGCCAGCGAGGTTCCCGATCCCCAGCCCCATTCGCGGCCCTGTTCGGCCACGATCAGCAGCGGGACCAGTGCCAGGGTGAGCGCGCCGGCGCCCCAGTAGTCGACCCGGTGGTTGACCCTGGTGTGCGGCACGTTGAGGAACTTCGCGACGACGAACAGCGCGACGATGCCGATCGGCACGTTCACCAGGAACACCCAGCGCCAGCCGTCGATCCCGGCGAAGGTGCCGGCACCGGCGAAGAACCCGCCGACGACCGGACCGGCGACGCTGGAGATTCCCCACACGCCCATGAAGTAGCCCTGGTAGCGGCTGCGTTCCCGGGGCGGCACCAGGTCGGCGATGATCGCCAGCGCCAGCGACATCAGACCACCGGCGCCCAGGCCCTGCACGGCGCGGAACGCGGCCAGTTCGTACATCGAGCCCGCGACCCCGGAGAGCACCGAGCCGACCAGGAACAGGGTGATCGCGGACAGGTACATCGGTTTGCGGCCGAGGATGTCGGACAGCTTGCCGTACAACGGGGTCGACAGGGTCGAGGTGATCAGGTACGCGGTGGTGACCCAGGCCTGGATGGTCTGGCCGTGGAGCTGGTCGGCGATGGTCTTGGTGGCCGACGCCATGATCGTCATGTCGAGGGCGGCGAGCAGCATGCCCAGGATCAGGCCGGCGAGCACCGTGAGGATCTCGCGGTGCGACAGTGCGGTTGGTCCCCCCTCGGACGAACCTCTCACCTCGCTCGCGTCGCGCGAGGTTGGTTGCGACATCTAGTCCTTCTCCCCTTCGGAACGCGCTGTGGCGCATTCGCTGATCATCGTTGGTAGCGCGCGTTCGTGGTCGACCACGAAGCGCTCAAGCAACTCGAGGAACTGGGACACGTCGTCGGGTTCCCACTGCGTGACCACCTTGGCCAGGGCCATTCCCACCCGGTGCCGCTGGCGTTCGAGCATCTCGACGCCGGCGGTGGTCGGCGCGAGCACGCTGGCCCGGCCGTCGGCCGGGTCGGCGCGGCGCTCCACCAGCCCGTCGCGGACCAGGCCCGCGACCTGGCGGGAGACCGTCGACGGGTCGGAGTGGACCGCGGCGGCGAGCTCGCTCGATCGGCTGGGGCCCAGGGCGACCATCGTCTTGAGCAGGACGATCGTCGACCGGTCGACACCCGATCGGCTCATCTTGTGACCCAGCGTCGCCTGTTGCTTGCCCAGAGCGAAGATCGCCCCGGCCAGCCGGCGGCCGACCTCGGCGTCGGGGCCGGTGTCGGGGTCGGTGGTGGTGTGATCGGGTTCCGCCGGTGGTCCGGATCGAGCGTGGGCGTCCGGAGCGACCATGGCTTCTCCAACCTTGCTTGCAGCATCCAAGTAGTTGCTCGATACAAGCATGAACCGCTGACGGGCGGGTCGACAACTGAATAATCTGTGACCCCGGTCGCTTTCGGGATGGATTCAGCGACAATCCAGACAAACTGGTGGGCTTCCCTGGCGGTGCGCGAGCCAGCAGACTCTCGCCCATGCGCCGAGTCGTCCGTGCACTACTGACCGTTGCCGTTGCCGCCGTCGCGCTGACCGTGCCGCCGGCCGCCACCGCCGCCCCACCGACCGATGGCCGTGACTGCCCCGCTCCCGATCCCCGAACACCCAAGCGGCAGCTGCGCGCCGAGTGGATCGCCAGCGTGTCCAACATCGACTGGCCCTCGCGCCCCGGCCTGACCGCCGACCAGCAACGCGACGAGCTGACCGGCTGGTACGACGAGGCGGTGGAGCTGGGGCTGAACGCGGTGGTGGTGCAGGTGAGGCCGACCGCCGACGCGTTCTGGCCCTCGCCGTTCGAACCGTGGTCGCGGTGGCTCAGCGGCACGCAGGGCACGGACCCGGGCTACGACCCGCTGGCGTTCGCGGTGACGGAGGCGCACGAGCGGAACCTGGAGTTCCACGCCTGGTTCAACCCCTACCGGGTGTCGATGACCACGGACGTCAACGCCCTGGTCCCCACCCACCCCGCCCGAGTGAACCCCGACTGGGTGATCCCCTATGGCGGCAAGTTGTACTACGACCCGGGCCTGCCCGAGGTCCGCGACTTCACCACCGACGCGATCATGGACGCCGTCACCCGCTACGACCTCGACGCCGTCCACTTCGACGACTACTTCTACCCCTACCCCGTGGCCGGCCAGACCTTTGACGACGCCGACACCTACGCCGAACACGGCGCCGGTTTCGACTCCCTCGCCGACTGGCGCCGCGACAACATCGACCAGCTCATCGAGGGCCTGTCGACCAGGATCCGCGCGACGAAACCCCACGTCCAGTTCGGCGTGAGCCCGTTCGCCATCTGGCGCAACGCCTCCACCGACCCCACCGGCTCCCCCACCCAGGGCGGCGTCCAGACCTACGACGACCTGTACGCGGACACCCGCAAGTGGGTCCGTGAGGGGTGGCTGGACTACATCGTCCCCCAGGTGTACTGGAACATCGGTTTCACCGTCGCCGACTACGCCGCCCTGGTCCCCTGGTGGTCCGACGTGGTCACCGACACCGACGTGTCCCTCTACATCGGCCAGGCGAACTACAAGGTCGCCGATCCGGCCCAGGCCGCGCCCTGGCACAACCCGAACGAGATCAGCGACCACCTGACGTTCAACCGCTCCCACCCCGAAGTCCAGGGAGACATCTACTTCTCGGCCGTCCAGGTCCGCGAGAACGCCCTGTCCCACATGGACATCGTCGCCCGCGACCACTACACCACCCCCGCCCTCACCCCCACCCCCGACCGCCTCGCGGCCAAGGCCCCCCGCCGCCCCGTCATCACCAAGGCCACCCGAACCGGGACCGGCGCCCAGCTCCGCTGGGTGAGCACCGACCACCGCACCGACGGCTACGCCGTGTACCGCGTGGACGGAACGTCGGCCCACTGCGCCACCACCGACGCCCGCAACCTGATCGCCACCACGACCGGCCGAACGACCACCTACACCGACACCACGGCGGCCAAGGGCAGGAAGTACACCTACGTCATCACCGCCCTGGACCGCACGAACAACGAAAGCACCCCCAGCAACCCCAAAACCCTGAAATAGGAAACCCACACCCCGCAACCGAAACGGCGACACAGCGAACGGACACGAACCAACACGCCGACCATGACCGCAAGCACCACGAAACCAACACCGTCGATCACGACCGCGACGACTCGGTGTGGCCACAGCTTGGCGTACCGGGAGCGGTGAGGGCGTTGGGGTTGTCGGCGGGCCACGGTGGGGCAGGGCGCCAGCCCTGCCCCATGAGCCCTGCGTCAGGGCGGCGGAGGCTCACGGGTCAAGAGGCCCACAGGTGAACACGAACCCAGACCCCAGCCCATGTCAGGGCCTTGAGGCGTGAGGGGCCGCCCGCACAATCCGCCGACAACCCAACCCCACCCCGCGCAACACCCACCACCCAGCCCCCTCAAACACCCCACAACCCAACAAACCAACAAACCCAACAGGTAGGTAGACCCCCACCCTCCACGGGGGCACCCCTCAAGCCATTCTAATCGAGAAACGGGCTGGAAAGCCCTCTTCGGGCCCGGCCTGTGGACAACTCGAAGCACCCAACCAGCCAGGAACGAAGCACCCGCAACGAAGACCAACGCGCTCTCGGTCAGCGGCCCGGCCCGCGCCGGCCCACGAGCCACTGACCGAGAACGGCGACCTCTTTACGCCCAGCCCGGCATCGGGTAGCCGGCCAGCAGTTCGGCGACCTCGCCGGCGATGGCCGTCAGCTCGGCGTCGTCACCGGCGGCGACCGCCCGGTCGATCCATTCCGCGATCTGCGGCATCTGCTCGACGCCGAGTCCACGGGTGGTGATCGCGGAGGTGCCCAGCCGCACCCCGGACGGGTCGAACGGCTTGCGCGGGTCGAACGGCACGGTGTTGTAGTTCAGCTCGATCCCGGCCTGGTCCAGCGCCTTGGCGGCCGGCTTGCCGCCGATGCCCTTGTTCGTCAGGTCCATCAGGATCAGGTGGTTGTCGGTCCCGCCGGACACCAGTTCGAACCCGCGCGCCACGAGCGCGTCGGCCAGCGCCTTGGCGTTGGCGACGATGTTGGCCGCGTACTCGCGGAACGAGGGCTGCGCCGCCTCGGCGAGCGCGACCGCGATGGCGGCCGTGGTGTGGTTGTGCGGGCCACCCTGCAACCCGGGGAACACGGCCTTGTCCAGGGCCTTGGCGTGCGCGGCGTCGGACATCAGCATGGCGCCGCGCGGGCCGCGCAGGGTCTTGTGCGTGGTGGTGGAGATGATCTCCGCGTGCCCGACCGGCGACGGGTGCGCCCCGCCGGCGACCAAGCCGGCGATGTGCGCGATGTCGGCGACGAGCACCGCGCCGACCTCGCGGGCGATCTCGGCGAAGGCGGGGAAGTCGATGGTCCTGGGGATGGCCGTGCCGCCGCAGAAGATCAGCTTCGGGCGTTCGGCGAGGGCGAGGTCACGCACCTCGTCGAGGTCGATGCGGCCGGTGTCCTTGCGCACCCCGTACTGCACGGAGCGGAACCACTTGCCGGTGGCCGAGACCGACCAGCCGTGGGTGAGGTGACCGCCGGCGGGCAGCGCCATGCCCATGACGGTGTCGCCGGGCGAGGCGACCGCCAGGTAGACGGCGAGATTGGCCGGCGACCCCGAGTAGGTCTGCACGTTGGCGTGGTCAACACCGAACAGCGATTTCGCCCGTTCGATGGCCATCGACTCGATCGGGTCGATGAACTGTTGCCCTTCGTAGTACCGCTTGCCGGCGTAGCCCTCGGAGTACTTGTTGGTCAGTACCGTTCCGGTGGCTTCGAGGACCGCCGTGGACACGTAGTTCTCGGAGGCGATCAGCCGCACCTTCTCGAACTGACGTTGGGCCTCGCCCTCGATGAGCTGAGCGAGCACGGGGTCGGCCGCTGCCAGGTGCGAGATCGCCGGCTGGTGCATGGTGAGTGCCTCCCTGGACGGGGTTGGAGGGGCGCCTGCCGAACACTATCTGCCCTGCCGCTGGAGGTGTGCCCGCAGCCCGCTGACGACCCGGGCGACGTCAGCGACATCACCGAGCGGGGCGTCGGGCCACTCGCCCAGCCGCGACCACCAGTACTCGCGGGGCGTGCCCGGGTAGCGCGGGACGAGGTGGACGTGCAGGTGGTCGATCTGGTGCCCGACGACCATGGAGTACACGTGCTCGGCGCCGGCGTCGGTGCGCAGCGCGTCGGCGGCGCGGGCCAGCCAGCGGCCGAGCGCGGCGGCCTCGTCGCCGGTCAGGTCCCCGAGGCCGGCGACGTGCCGGCGGGGTTCGACGACCAGGTGCCCGAGGTAGACCGGGGCGCCGTCCTGGCCGGGCGCGTCGTGGGCGACGTGCGAGACGACGACCAGGTCGTCGCCGTCGACCTGTCCGGCCGGGTCCCAGTGTTTGGCGCAGATGTAGCAGTCCACCCGGGCGAGCCTACAAATCGGCTTGCCCCGCTGTGCTGGACTTGCCGCATGGCTGACGAGGTGCTCACCGCGTTCGACTCCCAGTTGCGCGACGTGGTCCGGCCGTCGCTGGACGGTGGCCTGTTCGAGCGTGTCGGGCCGGTGATCCGTTGTCTGAGCAACGACCCGTCGGGGTGGAACGGTGTGGAGTGGTCGTCGCTGGACGAGTCGACCGCCGATGCGGTGATCGCCGACCAGATCGCCTACTTCACCGGCCACGGCCGGCGCTTCGAGTGGAAGTACTACTCCTACGACCGGCCGGCCGACCTGCCGGCGCGGCTGCGTGCCGCGGGTCTGAGCGCGGGCGAGGAGGAGACGGTGCTGGTCGCGGCGGTGGCCGACACGCCGCTGGACACGCCGCCCCCGCCGGGCATCACGCTGCGCGAGGCGACCACCGACGAGGACCTGCGGCTGGTGAAGCGGGTGCACGACGAGGTCTTCGGCGGCGACCACGGCCCGATGGTCGAGGCGATGCGCGCCCGGATGGCGTCCGGTGCGCTGGCCGCGGTGCTGGCGTTGGCCGGCGACGAGCCGGTGTGCGCGGCCAGGGTCGATTTCCATGTGGGCACGGACTTCGCGAGCCTGTGGGGTGGCGGCACGGTGGCGCGGTGGCGGCGGCGCGGGATCTACCGCGCGATGGTCGCCCACCGGGCGCGGCTGGCCGCCGACCGGGGCTACCGCTACCTGCGGACCGACGCGCTGCCGACGAGCCGCCCGACGCTGGAACGCTTGGGGTTCAAGCGGATCTGCACCACCGTTCCGTTCACTCAGGACTGACCGGCGGCGCGTTCGAGCAGCTCCCGGTAGAGCGCGACGACCTCGTCGGGCGTGAACTCCATGGCGTTCTCGGACACCGTGACCTCGACGGTGCAGCGCCCGGGGTGGCGCGGCTGGGCGCGGGAGATCACCTGGAGGCCGCGCTCGGCCATGATGTCCTGGTTGGCCCGGTCGAGGTCGGCGGCCGCGACGGGCAGGGACAGGTGGAACATGGCCGTGCACGGCGGATCCGGGTACACCTCGGCGATCCCGGCGGCGGACAACGCCGAGGCGATGGCGACCGCGTGGTCGCGGTAGTCGGCCATCCGCGTGACGCGTTCGTCGAGCCCGGCGAGGCCCGCGAGCGCGAAGGGCCAGGGGTCCGGCAGGTCGCCGCCGAGCCGCCGCCGCCACACGACCGCGGCGTCGATGACCTCGGCCGGCCCGGCGAGCATCCCGCCACTGATCCCACCGAGTCCTTTGTAGAGGGACACGTAGGCGGTGTCGAACAGCGCGGCGATCTCGGCGTGCGGCCGGCCGTAGAAGGGTTGCGCCTCCCAGAGGCGGGCGCCGTCGAGGTGGGTGGCGGCGCCGTGCGCGTGCGCCCAGTCGACCTGGGCGACCAGGTCGTCCCAGGTGGGGAGAGGTCCGCCGATCTCGCGTTGGGGCAGTTCGAGCAGCAGCGCGGCCGCGGGTTCGATGGTGGCGCCGGTGAGGTCGTCGAGGGTCAGCAGGCTGTGCGGTTCGCCGACGGGTTGGAAACGCAGGCCGTGGACGTCGGCGTAGCCGTGTTTCTCCCAGAGTTCGAGGTGGTTGGTCGGGTGGGCGAGGAAGGAGCGTCGCCCGGTGCGTTCGGCGTGGACGCGCAGCGCGACCTGCTGGGTCATGGTGCCGGTGGGGAACAGCAGCGCCCGGGGTTTGCCGAGCAGTTCGGCGACCCGCCGTTCCAGCTCGGCGACGAGCTCGGCGCCGGTCGCGTGTTCCGGGACGGTGTCCAGCAGCCGTCGGAGCACGACCTGTGGCCGCCGCCGCGACGGAGCGTGACTGACGAGCGTGCGCTGGATGTCCATTGCTCCAGTGTGTCCACCCTGTCGACCCGGTTTACCCGGTGACTCACGAGCGCGCGCTGGACCTCCATCGCCCCAGCGTGTCCACCCTGTCGACCCGGTTTACCCGGTGACTCACGAGCGCGCGCTGGACCTCCATCGCCCCAGCGTGTCCGCCCCGTCGACCCGGTTTACCTGACTACCGCCCGATCCGGAACCGCCGCGCGAACGCCGTGAGCTGGTCCCGCTGCCGAGCGGGATCGGTCTCGGTGGCGCTGACGACCAGCCGGGTCACCCCCTGCGCCGCGAGCGCGTCGACCTGCCCGACGGTCAGGTCGATCGACCCCCACCGCGTGTACTCCAGGGCGTCGGGGTCCCGCCCGTTCCGGGCGGCGGTGTCCCTGGCCAACGCCAGCCGCGAGGCCCGCTCGTCCGGCGTCAACGCGCCCCCCGGGAAGTACCCGTCCCCCCGGCGTCCCGCCCGCCGCGCCGCCGCCCGACTGGACCCCCCGACATGAATCGGCAGCACACCGCCCCCGTGCGGTTTGGGAAAGCTGCACGCGTCCTCGAACGAGAAGAACTCCCCGTCGAAACTGACCCCGTCCTCGCCCCCCGACCACAACAGTCGCATCACGTCGATCGCCTCATCAGCCCGCCGCCCACGCGCCGCGAAGTCCACCCCCATCGCCGCCGCCTCCCCCGGCAGTGTCCCCAGGCCGACGGTCAGCAGCCGCATCCGCCCCTTCGACAGCACGTCCAGGGTGGCCAGCCGCTTCGCCAACACCACCGGATGGTGGTAGGGCAACAACAACACACCCGTCCCCAACAGCAACCGATCCGTTGCCGCGGCGACAAAACTCAAACACTCCACCGGATCCGCATACGGCAACCCCGCCGGGATCTCGTGCGCCCCCACCTTGGCCCCCGGGAACACCACGACATGCTCCGGCAGGTACAGCCCCTCGAAGCCGCACTCCTCAGCATGCCGCGCATACCCCACCAACCGCTCCGGCTCCACCCCGAAGTAGGGCGTGCTGTAACTGACCGAAAATCTCATTCCCACAACGCCGACGCTAAACATTGCCGTAGACGTCACAGCAAGCCCCAGACACCGCCCCCACGGTCGACACAGCAGGGGCCGCCGCCGACAGCCCCGACCCGGGGAGCGTCCGCACGGCTCACCTGACCGGCCGTGACACGAGCAGAGGCCGGGCTCGCGTCACGCGAACCCGGCCTCCGAGTGCTACAGGTCTCTGACCTGGAGCCGCCTGTCGGAATCGAACCGACGACCTGCTCATTACGAGTGAGCCGCTCTGGCCGACTGAGCTAAGGCGGCGAACGGTGTCAGTGTAGCCAAGTGTCGGGCGTCACTGTCAGGGCACCGTCTCGTTAGAGGAGACGGACTCGCTTCGTGGCAGGGAGGACTCCGGGATGCGTGGGCGTTCACTCGTCGCGACGGCGTTGCCGCTGGTGGCGGTCGTACTGGTGTTCTCGGCGGCGCCGGCGTTGGCGCAGCCGATCACGACGCCGGTGCCGACGCCGACCGATCCGAGTTCGCCGCAGATGTCGGAGCTGGCGGCGGATCGGCCGGCGGGGCGGGTGGTCGCCGACGCCGGGACGGGGCTGGGGATCGTGCGGATCCTGCCGAACTCGGTGCCCACCAGGGCGATCGTGCCCGGCGCGGAGGACAAGCTGCCCAAGCAGCCGGCCGTCGAGGTCGGGTTCGGGATCTCCTCGGCGCAGGTCAACTCCGAGTCCTACCTCGAGTTCGAGCACGCCATCGCCCAGGCCGCGCCGGGTGGGCTCGCCGTCCAGGGCGCGACGCCGCAGGCGCCCGGGGCGCTGGCGCAGACCGCGCCGCCGAACAACCCGCGGCCGACCCACGGCGGGCTCACGCTGCCGAGGACACCGCTGGACACGATGATCACCGGCAGCGCGCTGCAGGGCCAGGTGCACGCCCAGTGGGACGACACCCTCGGCCCGTGCGTCCGCACGATCGCCGACGCGTCCACCGAGGTCGCCAGCCTGTCGCTGGTCAACGCGATCCCGACACTGCCCACCGTCACCGACCTGACCGGCGTGTTCGACGCGCCCCGACTCGACGCCCGCGCCGACCAGGAGATCATCGCCGGCCTGCGGCGGCTCGCCGGCCCGCTGAGCAGCCTCGGCGGCGTGCTGGCCGGCGAGGGCGCGCCGCGCGCGGACGGCACCGGGTCGCTGGTGAGCCTGCCGAACACGCTGTCGACCAGGTCGGTCGTGCGGCTCGTCGACCTTCCTGGCTCGCCGAACAAGGCCGTGCAGGCGACGTCGACCTTGCAGGTGGCGGCCGTCACACTGCTCGCCGGGACCCCGTTCGCGATCGAACTGCGGGTGGTCGGCCAGCCGACGCTGCAGGTCACCGCCACCGGCGACCCCAGGACCTCCACGGTTCACTACGTCGCCCCGGTGATCGAGGTGTGGCAGGGCGGCCGGCACATCGGCGGCCTCGACGCCGCCAACCCCACCGTCGACATCCCCATCGGCCTGCCGCTGCCCGGCGGCCCTGGGCAACTGCCCGTCATCGGCGACCTGCTCGCCAACGGGCAACGCGCCACCGACGCCCTCCGCCGCCTCGACCTCGGCGTCCTGCGCCTGGGCGTCGCCCAACTCGACGAGAAGCGCGAACCCATGACCACCCCGTTCCCCGGCCACCAACTGGGGGCGACCGCCAGGATGCTCGACGTCCAGGTGCTGCCGACCCAGGCGCTGGGCCTACCCAACCTGCCCTCCGCGCTGGCCCAGGTCTCCCTCGGCGAACAGATCGCCCGCGCCTACGCCCCCACCGGCGGCGTCGTCTGCGGCACGACCGGCCAGCCGGCCCCGCCGCCCGCGCCGACACCGCAGGGCAAGCAGCCGCCGGGACTGGCGTACACGACGCTGGCGTACAAGACCGTCCCGATGTTCTGGACCGGCACGGCGATGCTGCTGATCGGCGTCGTCCTGGTCGCCGCCATCCCGGCGACACGGTTCCCCCGGCGCGCGGTGGCCGGCCCACCCACCGACCCCGAGCCGCCGAGGCCCGACACGAAACGTCCCGACGAGGATCCGGTGGCCGCTGACCCGGAACCACGCGAGGTGGAGCCAGCCACCGCAACGCCGACCGACGACACCTCGACCCCAACCGTCGCAAGCCCCGCCGCGGAACCGCAGCCCGCCAACTCCGCCGGGGCCGAATCTGACGACCAGGGCGCGGACAGCCCGGAGCAGCCCGACACGAACCCGGTGGACCCGAACCCAACGGACGCAGAACCCACCGAGGCGGATCCTGCCGACACAGCACGGGCCGACGCGGACCCGGCCAACACCGAACCGACCGACGCGAACTCGACCGACCCGCAACCGACCGAGACGAGTTCCGCCGACCCGCAACCAACAGAGGCCAGTTCGGCCGGCCCGGAACCAACAGAGACGAGTTCCGCCAACCCAGAACCAACAGAGACGAGTTCGGCCGGCGCGGAACCGATTGTCGAGCTTGCCGATGCGGAGCCTGTCGAGAATCCCGCCGACACGACTCGGGTCGAGAAGCCCACCGAGGCGAACCCGGCCGAGACGGAGTCGACCAGCGCGCCCACGTCCGACGACACCGGTCGAAGCTGAACGGCAGACAGACCGAACGCATCCCCCTGGAACTCGGGGCCCCGGGGGTCCCCCCGGTTTCAACATTACCGGGCGAGGGTGACAGGTCTGGGTGGTCAGAGCTGAGTTGTCCACAGGGTCGGCGCGCGAGTGGAGACCATTCGCGGAAGGTGCGGCCGGTGCCGAACACAGAGGAGCGGTTCAGGGAAGGCGCGGCAAGCATCGGCGAATGAGCGATGTGCGCATCCCGCTACGGGCGAGAAGAGCGCACCGTGCCCATGGACCAGCCCCGGATCCAGTAGGCGCGGGCGAGCACCTCGGTCTTGGGGAAGCCGAAGTCGTCGCAGAGAGCCGAGCGGCGCAGAGTCCGGGCAGGTGGGGCCGTCCCGTCCATCGCCAGGCGGGCTGCGCGGTCTGGGCGAACATCAGCGGCCTTGTCGTCCAGCAGCAGCGCCCGGCGCGACGCCCGGTACCCCTCGCCGACGCCGGCCACGGTCGATTCGAGACACCCCCGGTCACGTGAGGACAGTGATCGCGCGTGGCGCGGACAGCAGGGCATTCCACGGGCCACGGTCCGCGCCAGGCGAGCTGCGGCAACCGTGCGACACCACGAACTTCCAGCCGCCAAAGCGATTCCGCGCCTCACGCGGCCAGCCAGGACGAGCCCGGCCCCAGGGCGCAGGGACAGCGGGGAGCTTGCTGCGGAGGACACCGCCATGTCGGGGCTGGCCGGGGCGCCCCTGATCGTTGTGAGTTTCCTGGAACTCCGCGATGCCTGGCTGCCGCACTCGCGGTCGGCCCGGACTGCTTGACCCCGCCGAAGGGGGCGCCGACGTCCAGGCCGGCGCCGTTGAGGCCTTCGTGCCGAAGGGCACGGGTGGTTTCGCGGGCGTTGCGTTCATGTCCGGGCGAGCGGAGCCAGCGCAGGACACCGGACCTTGCGTTGGTGGCAGGGCGGCGGCTGTGGGGCAGGCGCCGATCGCGGGCGCGGGATGCGCCCGGTGCGGCGGTCACACCACCGATGGAGCCCGACGGGGAGGTCAGCCCTGGTGGAGGGTCATCAGCATGGCTTCGATGGCGATGCGGGGTTTGACGTTCAGTTCCAGCGCTTCGCGGCAGGTCAGGACGGCTTCCAGGCGTTTGAGGGTGGAGTCGGGGGGCCAGCGGGTGGCTGCCTGGCGGGTGTCGGCGGCGCGGTCGGGGTGGTTGAGGGTGGCCGGGGAGCCGGCGGTGGTGATCAGGACGTCGCGGTAGAAACCCGCCAGGTCGACGAGGGCCAGGTCGATCGCGTCGCGTTGGGTTCGGGTGGCTCGGGATTTCTGGCGGCGTTCGAGTTCCTTGATGGCGGCGGCGCTGCCTCGGGTCGCGGACGCGGTGCCCTTGCCGGTGCCGCCGTGGCCCATGGCGGTTTTGAGGGCCTCCTTCTCGGCCTCGTCCCTGGTGCCGCTGACCTCGCTGGCGTCGGCCTCGGCGGACTTGACGAGGTCGTCGGCGCAGGTGAAGACGTCGGCGATGCGGGAGAGGTTCATCGGGATCCGCAGGACCGACTCGCGGCGGCGGCGGGCGGCCTCGTCGGTCGCCAGGCGCCTGGCGCGGCCGACGTGGCCGCCGCACACCGACGCGGCCCAGGTCGCCATGTCCTCGGGCAGGCCGTCGCGGGTGCGCAGGACCTCGGCGATCGCCTCGGCGGACGGGGTGCGCAGGCCGAGGTGCCGGCACCGCGACCGGATCGTCACCGGCACGTCCTCGGGATGGTCCGACGGCGCGCACAGCAGGAACACCGTGCGCTCCGGCGGCTCCTCGACCGCCTTGAGCAGGGCGTTCGCCGCGCCTTCTGTCAACCGGTCGGCGTCGGTGATGATCACGACCTGCCAGCGGGCGCCGGTCGGCCGGCGGGCGGAGATCTGCACCAGCGCCCGCATCTCGGCCACCGAGATCGACAGGCCCTCCGGCACCACGACGTGCACGTCGGCGTGGGTTCCGGCCATCGCCGTGCGGCACCCGGCGCACTGGGCGCACCCCGTACCGCTCTCACACTGCAACGCCGCGGCGAACGCGCGCGCCGCGACCGACCGGCCCGACCCTGGCGGGCCGGTGAACAGCCACGCGTGCGGCACCGCCGACGCCGACCCGCTGAACGTGCCATCCACCATCGACGCGGCCACGGTCGCCGACGCGGTCAACACCGCGACCGAATCCGGCTGACCCACCACCTGCGACCAGACACTCACCCACCCAGTCTCCACCTTCGCCCCCGCCGGCCCGGGCGGGGGCCGGGCGACCAAGACCAACCGCCGGCCGTGGCGGTCCCGGTTCTGGCGACAGCCACCTGCCAGGGGCGCGGCGGGCCAACCGGCCGGCGGTCGCGCTCACCAGCACCCCGCCGGTGAGTGTGACCAGTTCCCGGCACATCAGGACCGGTCGCCGGCCCGCTGCCGAGCCGCCACTCGGCGAGCCCGCGCGGTGAAGCCTCGGCGGTCAGCGGCGTGACGGGCCAGGTCGTCGGGCCGGTCACGCGGCGGGAACCGACTGTTCCGGCGTGACGAGTACGCACCGCAAGCGGACGTGGACCACGGGGGACGTTCGCCACCACGACCCGCCGTGACGACAGCGCGGGCGCCCCCGGCGTGTCGGCCGCCGGCCCACCTCGGGTGAGCGGCACACCGCGCGGCAAGCGCCATCCGCCGGCCCGGGGTCACCCACCTGCGCCTGCGGTTTTCTGTCGGTGCCGAGTTGTAGTGTTGAGCGAGGGGTCCCCCCGGGCCGAGGCGGATGAGCGCGGGGTCGTGGGTTCGCTTTCGCACACGGTGCGGTATGGGGCTAGGGCTTCGCTGAAGTGGTCGCGGGGGCGGGGCTGTCGCTGGGCAGCAGGTTCGCCAGCCGGCGGCCGGCGAGTGCCGTCTGGACGGCCGTGCGCACCCGAACGGCGACCTGTTCCGGTGTGCCGTCCGCGTCCACGACGACGTAACGGTCCGGGTCGGCCGAGGCCATCTCGGTCAGGACCCGCTGGACGTGCCAGTGGTGGCCGGGGGTCGCGCTGCGGGGTGAGGTCAGCAGGCTCGGGTCGCGGTCCAGCAGGATCGTGACGTCGGGGCGCAGGCGGGCGGTGGCCCAGTCGGCCAGGCCCTCCAGCTCGGCCGGGTCGAGGCCGGCGGCGGCGGACAGGTGTGCCAGTGGGCTGTCCACGAAGCGTTCCATCACGACCAGCGCCCCCCGGTCGAGGGCCGGGCCGATCTGGCGTTCGACGATGTCGGCGCGGACCGCCGCCGCCACCAGGGCGTGGGCGCGGGCACCGGTCAGTCGGGCGCCGGTGAGCACGGAGTGCAGCCGGTCGTCGTCGAGGGAGGGGTCGCTGGCGAGGACGACCTCCTTGTTGCCGGGGTGGCGCAGCCAGTCGGCCAGCAGGTCGGCCTGGACGGCGGTGTCCTGGGCGGTGTCGCCCTCCATCGCGATCAGCAGGCCGGTGGAGCGGCGGGGCTTGCGGCGGATCACGGCCAGCAGGTCGGCCAGGATCGGTTCGCTGCGACGGTCGTCCATCTGGCGGTAGGCGATCACCCCGACGACGGCGGCGATCACGCCGCCGGCCAGCAGCACGGGGCGGGTGCCGTCGATGGTCATCGTGCGGCCCCAGACGTCGACGCGGCTGGGTTTGACCAGGCCGACGAGGACCGGGGTGATGCCCATCGACGCAGCCAGGATGATCTTCATCAGGGACTGGTAGATGGCGTTGATCCGGCCGCGGATGGCGTCCTCGATCTGCGAGCCGATGATCGTCACGCCGGTCAGGAACGCGACGCCGGCGCACGCGCCGATCATCATCACCGTCACCAGCGAGACCACCAGGTGCGGGGACACCGCCACCAGGCACAGCACCAGGCCGGCGAGCACGATCGCGATGCCGAACAGGCGGTTGTGCGGCAGACGCCGGGCCAGGTTCGGCGCGCCGGCCATGCCAGAGGCCAGGCCGATGAACAGCGCCACCAGCAGCAGGCCGAAGGTCGACTCGCCGCCGCGCAGGCTGTCTGCGTAGAGCTTCGCGGAGCCGATCAGCGCGCCGGCGGCGGTGATGGCGCCGATCAGGCCGACGAGCAGGCCGCGCACCAGCGGTGTGCTGCGCACGAACCGGGCGGCGTCGCGGATCATGTCGCGGAAGCCGGGCTTGTCCTCGCCGGCGTCCTGTTTGGGCGCCGACGGTGACACCACGCGCCGCGACAGCTCCGGGATGCGGGTGGCGACCAGGATCGCGCTGGTCAGGTAGAGCAGGCCGTTGAAGACCAGGATGATCTTGGCCATGCCCATGCCGTCGGGATCGGGCTGGAGTTCGAGGTTGGTGGTGATACCGGTGATGGCCGCGTAGAGGCCGAAGCCGCTGATCGCGGCGAAGCCGTAGGTCATCACCATGCCGAGCTGGCTGGCGGTCTCCACCTGGTCGGGCCGGCGCAGCAGGTTGGGCACCGCCGCGTCCTTGGACGGGATCCACATCATCGCGCAGCAGCCGATGAGGAAGTTGCCGATGAACAGCCACCACGTGGTGCCCACGACGACGATCGACAGGAACAGCCCGCAGCGCAGGACGTCGCAGATCACCATGACCTTGCGGCGGTCGAACCGGTCGGCGAGCAGACCGCCCAGCGGGGCGAACAGCAGGCCGGGCAGCAGCTGGGTGAGCACGACCCCGGCGAACGCGAAGCTCTGCGCCGGATAGCCCTCGGTCAGCTTGGTCAGCAGACCGGTCAACGCCAGCAGCGACAGCCAGTCACCGATGCTGCACAGGTAGGTGACGCCCCACAGTCTCCGGAAGCCCCGGATGGCGAGCACGCTGCGCGCGCGGTGGGTGATCGACGCGTGTGACTCGGCCGGTGCCCTGACACCGGCTTCCGAGTTCGAACTCGTTCCCCCGCTGATCCCAGCCACCCCATCTCCACGCATCCCGCCCTACCAGCGTAGCCGGCGCGGGAGCACGTCCGGATGATCGGACGGTAGTAGGTGGCCGGGTTCGCCGTTGCTCGGGGTAGTGAGAACTAGCTGAAAATTGACGCCAAAGTGTCAATCAGACTAGCCAGTACCACTATCGCGATAACGCCGATTACCACCAGTAGCGAGAAAATGATGGCGACACTCGGTGCGGAGGATTTCCGGCCGACGGCCGACGCCGGGCGTGGCACCGGCTCATGGCGGCGCAGCAGCCGGGGCCAGTCGAACGGCAACCGGCGGGTCCCCTCGACGGCGCCCGGCGCGGACGCGGCGCCCGCCGGCCCCTCCGGGGCCTTCTGGGCCGGCACCCCGAACGGCGGGGTCGGCGCGGGATCCGGCGCGGCGGCTGGCTCGGCGGGCGGCTCAGGCGCCGGAGCCGGCGGCTCGGCCGGCGCCGTGGCCTGGGCCGGAATGTCCGGTTCGTCGCCGATGGCTCGCTTGACCAGACCGAGATCCAGCTCGGAGTCGTCGTCGAGCATGCCGGCCATCGCCTCGCGGACCGCCGTGATGTCGGGCATCGCCGGCTCGACCACCCGAACGGTCACCGGCTCCGCCTCGTAACGACTGCCGGTGACCAGCCCGGACAGCGGATCCGCCACGACCGGGGGCGGTCCTGGGTCCTGCGTGCCGTCGTTGGTCATGCGGTACTCCCTGCGCTACCTGTCGGTGACGGTCCGCATACCAGGGTAGGAGCCAACGGCCCGCCGGGCGAGATAAACCTGCCGAACCGCGAGACTCGTCCTGACCTCGGCCAGCAGCGGGTCGAAGAACGCCTTGCGGTAGTGCGGATCCGTGGCCGCCGACGCGGTGAAGTACAGCCCGGAGAACACCGACAGGAAGATCGACACCTGCACCAGCGCCCGGCTCACCGGCAGCTCGATGCCGAACAGCCGGCCCGACGCCAGCCCCTCCCCCAACCAGGACACCACCACCGACTCACGGATCGCCAGCGCCCCGAACAGCACGAACAACACGAACACCAACAGCGCCAGCACCGCGATCTGCAACGCCTGCGCGACGAACAGCACCACCGTCACGTTCGCCCGCTCGGACCGCGACAGCGGCTGCGGCGCGACCGCCTCCTCGCCGCCGGTCAGACCGGCGAACGGGGTGTCGCGCAGCTGGCCGGCCAGGTCGTCGAGGCCGCCGGCACTGGCCCGGTCGGTCATCTCCCGCAGCTCGTCGGCCTGGGTGGCGATCATGAACAGCACCGAGAGCCCGGCGAGCAACGCCACCACCGACCACAGCTGGTAGCGGGGCAGCGCGTCGGCGATCTGCCACATCTCGGTGGAGAAGAACGCGAACATCACCACCAGCACCAGCAGCGGCAACGCCTTGGTGGCCATCGTGCCCACCGTGCCGAGCTGGCGCACCGCGTGCCGCAGACCCCACGCCAGGATCGAACCGGCGCCCACGTAGACGGCCAGCAGCACCAGCAGCGTCGCGCCGACGTTGATCGTCAGGCTGACCCACACGTTGTCCCGCAGACCGACCGCCCGGTCGATCACCGGCAACACCGGCACGTTGAGCACCAACACCGCGATCGCCAGCACCCGCCGGCCCGACGCGTCCAGCCGGCGCCGCCACCGGGTCACCAGCCACGCCACCAACGCCGGCAGCACCAGCGCGGCGACCGCCACCACCACCAACTGGCCGACCACGAACGCCGGATTGGCCAGCAGCGCCTCCAGCTCCCCGCGCGGCCGGTCGGCCCACAACGCCAGCAGCGACACCAGCGGGTCCAGCGTCAGCAGGAACACCAGCGCCGGAATCGCCCGCTGCAACAGCGCCGACCCGCGCCGGTCCTGGCGCACCACCAGCGGCAGTCCGCGCCGGCGGAACCACGCCTCCACCGCCCGGCGGTCCAGCTCGTGCCCGTTCACCCGGCGAGACTAACGCCACGCCGACGTCAGGCGGGCTCGATCCGGTGACGCCGGACCACCACCACGACACCCAACGCGACGATCACCAGCACGCTGAGCACCGGCAGCGGACAGCTCTCGCCGGGCACCACCGTCGCCGAGATCAGCGAGAAGTCCCACAGGCCGTGCACCAGCGCCGGGACCAGCAGGCCGCCGGTGCGGCGGCGGACCAGGTAGAAGAAGTAGCCCGACAGCGCGGCGGCCACCACCTGCACCAGCGCCGACCTGCCCTCGCTGACCAGGTTCGTGGCGTGCGCCAGGCCGAAGATCACCGTCGTCCACAGCGCGACCCAGCCCTCGGTGAACCCGTTCGCCCGGAACACCGTGACGCCGAGGCCCCGGAACATCAGCTCCTCGGTGAACCCCACCGCCAGCGTGCTGACCAGCAGCAACGCCGTGAGCCCCAGACCCCGTTCGGCCAGCCCGCCGTAGTTGGTCACCGCCACCACGGCCACCAGCTGCACCACCGGCACCACGACCACCCACGACCGCACCGGCCGGTCGTCGGCCAGACACGGGCGCCACCACCGCAGCACCGTCACCACCAGCGCCACCCACACCAGCGACGCCAGCACCGGCACCGTGATGCCCCGCCACAGCGAGTCGACACCGCTGGCCGAGGCGTACTCGATGTCCCGGCCACGGGTCAGCAGCAGGCCGACACCCTGGACGACGACCAGGTAGACCACGACCACCGCGACATAGGCCAGCACCGACAACCGGCGGGTACCCATCCGCCGATCGTCGGGCAGCGGCGCGGTGGCCGCGAACTCAGGCCTTGGAGCGGGCCGTGGACTTCTTCGCCGGGGCCTTCTTCGCGGTCGTCGACTTCGCGGGAGCCTTGCGCGTGGTGCGCTTGGGCGCAGGGCCCTTCGCGCGCTTCTCCGCCAGCAGCTCCGCCGCCCGCTCGTCGGTCAGCGTCTCCACGCTGTCGGACTTGCGCAGCGACGCGTTGTACTCGCCGTCGGTCACGTACGGGCCGAACCGGCCGTCCTTGACCACCATCGGCTTGCCGGACACCGGGTCGTTGCCCATCTCCTTGAGCGGCGGCGCGGACGCGGCGGCCTGCCGGCCCCGGCGCTTGGGCTCGGCGTAGAGCTTGAGCGCCTCGTCGAGGGTGACGGTGAAGATGTCCTCCTCGTTGCCCAGCGAGCGGGAGTCGGTGCCCTTCTTCAGGTACGGGCCGTAGCGGCCGTTCTGCGCGGTGATCTCCTCGCCGCTGGCCGGGTCGTTGCCGACCACCCGGGGCAGCGACAGCAGCCGCAGCGCGTCCTCAAGACCGACGGTCTCCACCGACATCGACTTGAACAGCGAACCCGTGCGCGGCTTGGCCTTCTTCGCCTTCGGGTCCTCCGGCTCGGGCAGCACCTCGGTCACGTACGGGCCGAACCGGCCCTCCTTGGCGAGGATCTCGTGCCCGGTCACCGGGTCGTTGCCCAGCGAACGGCCCTCCACCGGGGTCGCGAACAGCTTCTCCGCCAGCTCGACGCTCAGCTCGTCGGGCGGCAGGTCCTCGGGCAGGTTCGCCCGCTGCGGGTGCTCGGCGCCGTCCGGGCCCTCGCCGTCGCGCTCCAGGTACGGGCCGTAGCGGCCGACGCGGACCACCACGGTCCTGCCCGTCTCGTCGGTGAACAGCGGGATCGAGTTGATCTCCCGCGCGTCGATGGTGTCCACACCGGACCCGACGAGCTTCTTGAGCCCACCGGCCCGGCCGATCGAGCCCTGCGGGCCGACGTCGCCGCCGAAGTAGAACCCGGTCAGCCACTTGGTGCGCTGCTGCTCGCCGGCCGCGATGCGGTCCAGCTCGTCCTCCATCGCGGCGGTGAAGTCGTAGTCCACCAGGCGACCGAAGTGCCGCTCCAGCAGACCCACCACCGAGAACGCGATCCACGACGGGACCAGCGCGGAGCCCTTCTTCCAGACGTAGCCCCGGTCCTGGATGGTGTTGATGATCGACGCGTAGGTCGACGGGCGGCCGATCCCCAGCTCCTCCAGCGTCTTGACCAGGCTCGCCTCGGTGTAGCGCGGCGGCGGGCTGGTGGTGTGGCCGTCGGGGTTGAGCTCGGTGGCGGTGACGCCCTGGCCCTTGGTCAGCCTCGGCAGCCGGCGCTCGGCGTCGTCGGCCTCGCCGCCCTCCTCCGAGTCGACCGCCTCGACGTAGGCCCGCAGGAACCCGGCGAAGGTGATGGTGCGCCCGGACGCGGCGAACGTGCACTCCTCGCCCGAGGCCGCCGTGCCGGTGATCCGCACGCTCATCGTGGTGCCGCGCGCGTCGGCCATCTGCGAGGCGACCGTGCGCTGCCAGATCAGCTCGTAGAGGCGGAACTCGTCGGACTCCAGCTCGCCGGCGACCTGGCCGGGGGTGCGGAACACCTCACCGGCCGGGCGGATCGCCTCGTGCGCCTCCTGCGCGTTCTTGACCTTGCGGTTGTACTGGCGCGGCTGCGGGGAGACGTAGGCGTCCCCGTACAGCTCGCGGGCCTGCGCGCGGGCCGCCGCGATCGCCGTCTCCGACAGCGTCGTGGAGTCGGTACGCATGTAGGTGATGTAGCCGTTCTCGTAGAGCCGCTGGGCGACACGCATCGCCCGCTCCGCCGAGAACCGCAGCTTGCGACCCGCCTCCTGCTGCAACGTCGAGGTCATGAACGGCGCGTACGGCTTGCGCGTGTACGGCTTCTCCTCGACGTTGGAGACCGCCAGCGCCGCGCCGGTCAGCGCCTCGGCCAGCCGGCGGGCCTCGGCCTCGTCCAGGCGCAGCACGGTGGAGCCGGACTTGAGCTGGCCGTCCTGGCCGAAGTCGCGGCCGGTGGCCAGGCGGGTGCCGTCGACCGACAGCAGCCGGGCGCCGAAGTTGCGCGGCTCGGCCTCCTCGCCGGCGTCGAGCTTGGCGGAGATGTCCCAGTAGGAGGCGGGGACGAACTTCATCCGCTCGCGCTCGCGGTCGACCACGATCCTGGTGGCCACCGACTGCACCCGGCCGGCCGACAGGCCACGGGTGATCTTCTTCCACAGGACCGGGCTGACCTCGTAGCCGTAGAGGCGGTCGAGGATGCGCCGGGTCTCCTGGGCGTCGACCAGGTCCTGGTCGAGCGGGCGGGTGTTCTCGGCAGCGGCGCGGATGGCCGACTCGGTGATCTCGTGGAACACCATCCGGCTGACCGGCACCTTGGGCTTGAGCGCCTCCAGCAGGTGCCAGGCGATCGCCTCGCCCTCGCGGTCACCGTCCGTCGCGAGGTAGAGCTCGTCGACGGTCTTGAGCGCCTCTTTCAGCTCGGTGACCGTGGACTTCTTGTCCGGGGTGACGATGTAGATGGGCTCGAAGCCGTTGTCGACGTTCACGCCGAGGTTGGACCACGACTCACCCTTGTACTTCGCCGGCACCTCCGCCGCCTTGCGCGGCAGGTCGCGAATGTGGCCGCGTGAGGACTCCACGACGAAGTTCCGGCCGAGGTAGGAGGCGATCTTGCGCGCCTTGGCCGGTGACTCGACGATCACCAGCCGGCGCGGCTGCGCCCCGTTGTTCGTGCCGCCGCTCTTCGTCCCCGTAGACCCTGCCACTCGTGTCCCGCTCTCTTGTCAAGCTCACTCTCAGCTCGACAGTGTGCACGTTGCCGTCCGTGATACCTACCCCCAGGTGCTTCCCAGCACACTTCGTCGAGGGGGTATTCCCCGTTACCTGGGTAGCACACGTTCAGGCGCTCTGGCGCACCCGGGATACCGCCGGCCAGGTCGGCTCGGCGGCCTCCAGGGGCGGCCGGCCGACCAGCTCGGCCAGCCGAGCCAGCCTGCGTCTGCCCGATATTCGCAGGCCCGGACCCTCGTCACGGCCACTGTGGAGGGTGGCGGGCAGGCCGGCGCCGGCGACAACGAGAGCCAACCGCTCGTGGGTCGCGGGAGCCAGCGGATCCAGTGCCAGCCGGTAACCGCCGTCGGTCCAGTCACCGGCGGCGAGCACCCACAGTCGTAACGCCCCGCCACCGAGCGTGAGCCCGTCCGGCGCGGTCTTGCCGTCCTCGCCGCTGCTCCACGCGGCCGCCAGCGCGCTCAGGTCGGCCCGGAAGGCGGTGCGGACCAGCAGGCCCTCGGGGCAGGTGTACAGGCTCGCCTCGACACCCCGGTCGGCCAGCGCGCGCACCAGCGCACGACCCCGCCAGGTCTGACCGACGGTGACCGACAGGCGCGCGGCGACACCGCCGAACGCGGCGATCCGCCCCGGCCCGCACAGCAACCCCGCGAGGTCACCCCTGGCCGGCGGGTTGGCCTCGGCGGAGTAGAACGACAACTGCGCCACCCGCCCAAGGATAGAACACTCGTTCGATCACGGGAAGCGCGATCAGTGATCGAGCCGGAACAGCGTGCCATCGGCCGCCCTGACCAGCGCACCGCCCTCCACGCCGAACAGCCGCGCGCCGCGCAGCCGCTCGTCCTGGGCCACGACCACCGGATCACCGGCCGCCGACAGGCCGAGCAGCACGTCGTCGTCGAGCACCAGCGGCCGGCCGGCGACGTCGAAGGCGACCGTGGTCTGGTCCAGGGTCAGCGCCGAGGGCGCGGTCCCGTGCGCCAGCTGCACGGCCACCGGCACCTGGTCGGTCCCGCGCGGGTCGATCACCGCACGGGCCTTGCCCGCCGAGTCCGGGTCGAACACGAACAGGCCCTTGTTCGACACCGCCCAGCCGCGCCCGTCCGGGCCGACCGCCACCCGCAGGCACTGGGTGAACTCCGCCAGCGCCGGCACCGGCCGCTCCGCGCCGCCGGCGAACCGCACCGGCACACACGTGCCGACCAGCGGCTGCCCGCCGGACAGGTCCAGCGCCAGGTCGATGTCGTCCCCGCCGGGCACCCGGCCGAACCGGCGGACCTCGCCGCCGGCGGTGGCGTGCACCAGCCGCCGGGTCTGCAACGGGTTGGTGCCGCCGGTCTCGTCGGTCACCGGCGTGTTCGGCGGCACCGTCTCCAGCCACCACACCCCGCCCGAGCCGTCCGGGACGATCTCCCGGCGGTCCTGCTCGTCGATCCGCGGGTCGTCGATCCGCCGGCCCAGCGTGGTCCGGGCGCCGCTGGGAGCGACCGCCACGACCGTGCCGTCCCCGGTGACCTCCGCGCGGCGTCCGTGCACGTCAAGGGGCAGCGCGGCCGTGGTGTCGTAGCGTGCCGCCAGCGGCACCAGCCGTGCCGGCTCACCGACCTCGGGGTGGGCCGCGCAGTCGGCCGGCGGGTCGGGCAGCTCCTGGACGGCGTCGGCCGGCAGCCGCCACAGGCCGGTACGGGACACCGCCAGCAGCGAGCCGTCGGCGGCCTCGGCCAGACCGCTGAACGCCCCCACCACCCGGACCGCCGGGGCCGCCCGCAGGACCCCGTCGCCGGTGACGGTCAGCAGCCGGGAATCCCCGCCCGGGCTGGTCGCCAGCCACCAGCCGTCCGCGCCGGCCGGGGCGACCGAGTCCACGTCGACCAGGTAGGACTCCACGGCACGGTTGTTCAGCCAGCAGGTCTCGTCGTAGCCGCCGGCCAGCGGCGCCCAGTCCCCGTCGCCCTGGCCCGTGGACACCAGCCGCGCGCCCGGTAAGTGGTCGCTGGCCACCAGCCGCCGCGAGCCGGGGTGCTCCCGCACCGGGAACGAGCCGCCCGGCGCGTTGCCGATCAGCGCAACCATGCTCGGGGCCGCGACCTCGGGCAACGAGTCGGCCGCGACGTCCTCGCCCGGGGTCAGCCCGTCGGTGACGTCCAGCCGCCGCAGCACCGGGTCGCCCCGGTCACCGGTGGTCACCAGCATCGTGCCGGCCGCCGACAGCGGGCCGGCCGACAGCGCCCCGCTCACCGTCGCCGCCTTCTCACCCGGCGCGACGACCCGCACCTCGCGGTCCGGGCCGCGCACGACCAGCCGGCCCTCGACAACGCCCTCCAGCGAGACCTGGGAGTCGTGGTTGCGCACCAGCACGACCACCCGGTCGTCCTCGACGGTCACGATGCCCTCCGGCAGCGACACCGCCGGTCCGCCGGGCGCCGGGACCAGCCCGTAGTGCCCCTCGGTCGCCGGCAGCAGCGACGCCCCGCCGCGCGGGGGCTCCGTCGAGCGTCGGTCGGCGGCGGCCAGCACGAGGTCCAGCGGCGCCGCGTCCGGGCGCTGGTAGCCCGGGTCCTCGACGGTCACGAACCACACCGGGACGGCCAGCAGCGCGGTCGCCGCCGCCAGCACCCGCCGCCGGCCGTCCAGCGTGCCGACCAGCAGGGTCAGTGCGCCGCCGAACAACACCAGTCCCGCGCCCAACGTCACCGCCGACCCGACGGCGAACCCCCACGACCAGACCGTCGCCACCGCCACCCCCGACCCCACCGCGCCCGCCCCGGCCAGCCACCACCACGTCGTGGGCGACTCCCGCCGCGAGTCGTTGGCCACCGCCACGACCACCACGAACGCGGTCAGCACCAGCAGCCACACCACGCCGCCGCCGACGACCTCGGTGCCGCGCAGGGTCTGCCGGCCCTCCTCGGTCAACGCCCCGTCCTGGTACCGCAGGGTCACCGCCGGCGCGCGCCACCACGGCAGCCACAGCGCACCGGCACCCAGTGCGGCCAGCAGCGCGCCGCCCCAGGCGATCCAACGAGTCCGGTCCATGTCGCCCCCAGGTGACGAACGAACTGTGACAAACGAAACGGTCCTGCCCCGGCATCATGCCGGGGCAGGACCGTCCGCGTGTGCGATTCGACTCAGGAGACCGAGTTCTGGAGCTCCTTGCAGGACGCGGCCTCCTTGAAGGCCTTGTCCAGCTCCGAGTTGTCCTCGAACTCGCCCGTCGGGTCGAGGTCGGACAGCGACTGCAGGTTCCCGACGGCGGTCGTGACCGCCTCCTGGAAGCCCTGCGGGTCGTCGACCGACGCGCCCTCGACCGTCGTCTTCGCCTCGGTCACCGCGTCCTTGGCGTTGCCCACCTGCTCGATGAACTTGTCCAGCGACGCCGAACCGTTGTCCACCGGCGGCGGGCCGGCGTCCTCGACCGCGCTGGCCATGCCGTCCAGCGAGGTCTCGATCTTGCCGAGGAACGCGACCAGCGAGTCCTTCGCGGCCTGCGGGCTGGACTGGTCCATCTCCGGCGGGGTGCTGATCGCCTCGATGTCGTCCTTGATCGACGTGCAGACCGTGTCGGCCCAGGCGACCGGGTCGCCTCCGCCGCTACCGCCGCCGTCGCCGCTTCCCCCGCTGCCGCCATCGCCGCTGCCGGATCCGCTGTCCGAACCACAGCCCGTGACCGCGAAAGCGATCAGCGCCGCGAACGCGACTACCCGTGACTTCACTCGTGCTCCTCTGGTTGCAGGGTCAGGAGACGCCGTTGGAGACCGGCGAATCCGCCGGGTTCTCCGCGATCGCCGTACCGCGCCGCTTGGAGATGAAGACCGCACCAGCGATCAGCAGCGCCGCGACGATGGCGATGGCCACCCGCAGACCCGTGTTGGCGTCAGCGCCGACGGAGAAGGTCACGACCGCGGGAGCGATCAGCAACGAGACCAGGTTCATCACCTTGATCAGCGGGTTGATCGCCGGACCGGCCGTGTCCTTGAAGGGGTCGCCGACGGTGTCACCGATGACAGTGGCGGCGTGGGCCTCGGAGCCCTTGCCACCGTGGTTGCCGTCCTCGACCAACTTCTTGGCGTTGTCCCACGCACCGCCCGCGTTGGCCAGGAAGACCGCCATCAGCGTACCGGTGGCGATCGCGCCGGCGAGGTACCCCGCCAGCGGCCCGACGCCCAGGCCGAAACCGACGGCGATCGGGGCGAGCACCGCCATCAGACCCGGCGTCGCCAGCTCACGCAGCGAGTCGCGGGTGCAGATGTCCACCACGCGGCCGTACTCCGGACGGACCGTGCCGTCCATGATGCCGGGGTTGGCGTGGAACTGGCGGCGCACCTCGAACACGACCGCGCCGGCCGCCCGGGACACCGCGTTGACCGCGAGACCGGAGAACATGAACACGACGGCCGCACCGATCGCGATACCGACGAGCACGTCCGGGCTGAACACGATGAAGTCCATCAGGTCCAGTGTGGACGCCGCCTCGGCCAGTGCCTCGGTGATCGCCGTCAGGTACGAACCGAACAGTGCCGTGGCCGCCAGTACGGCGGTGGCGATCGCGATGCCCTTGGTGATGGCCTTGGTGGTGTTGCCGACCGCGTCCAGCTCGGTCAGGATCGCCGCGCCGTCACCCTCGACGTCACCGGACATCTCGGCGATGCCCTGCGCGTTGTCCGACACCGGACCGAAGGTGTCCATGGCCACGATGACGCCGACCGTGGTCAGCAGACCACAACCGGCCAGGGCGATCGCGAACAGCGCCACGAACAGCGACCCGGACAGCAGGAACGCGCCGTAGACCGACGCGCCGATGACCAGCGCGGTGTAGACGGCCGACTCGAAACCGACCGAGATGCCGGACAGGATCACCGTCGCCGCACCGGTCAGCGAGGACTTGCCGACATCCTTGACCGGCTTGTACTCGGTGCCGGTGAAGTAGCCGGTCAGCCACAGGATGACACCGGCCAGCACGATGCCGATGATCACCGCGACGGCCGCGATCAGCGCCGGGCTGCCGCTGGTGTTCGGGTCGGCTGCCTCGGTCAGCTCGGAGAACGACGTCGGCAGGAACACGAACGCCGCGATGGTGCACAGCACCGCGGAGATCAACGCGGAGATGTAGAAGGAGCGGTTGATCGCCGTCAGGCCACTCTCGCCGGGCTTCGCGCGGGTGATGTAGACGCCGATGACCGCGGTGATCACGCCGAGCGCCGGCACGATCAGCGGGAACAGCAGGCCCTGCGCGCCGAACGCGGTGGAACCCAGGATCAGCGCGGCGACCAGGGTCACCGCGTAGGACTCGAACAGGTCGGCGGCCATGCCGGCGCAGTCACCCACGTTGTCACCGACGTTGTCGGCGATGGTGGCGGCGTTGCGCGGGTCGTCCTCGGGGATGCCCTGCTCGACCTTGCCGACCAGGTCGGCGCCGACGTCGGCGGCCTTGGTGAAGATGCCGCCGCCGACCCGCATGAACATGGCGATCAGCGCGGCGCCGAAGCCGAAGCCCTCGAGCACCTTCGGCGCGCCGCCCGCGTACACCAGCACCACGACCGCGGCACCGAACAGGCCCAGGCCCACGGTCGCCATGCCGACCACGCCACCGGTGCGGAACGCGACGCGCATCGCGATCTCACGCCCGCCCTCCTCGCGGGAGGCGGCGGCGACACGCAGGTTGGCCTGGGTGGCCAGCCACATGCCGAGATAGCCGATGCCGAACGAGAACACGGCACCGATCACGAAGAACAGCGAGCGGCCTATCCGCTCACCCCAGCCTTCCGCCGGCAGGAAGAAGAGCACGACGAACACGATCGACCCGAAGATCATCAGCGTGTTCCGCTGACGCTTCAGGTACGCGCCGGCGCCCTCCTGCACGGCCTTGGCGATGTCCTGCATCTTGGAGGTGCCCTGGCCAGCGGCCAGCACCTCCTTGAGCAGCACGTAGCCAACGGCCAGGGCAGCGAGAGCGATCACGGCCACCACGACCACGACGCCGCGATCACCGCCGGTCAGCGGCGGGCCTTCCGCTAGGTACTGCCAGGACATCGGTCCTCCAGGTACTTCTGCCTCTGTGGGCGCGATCGCCGGCCGGCCTGGAGCGGCCGTGGCAAAGCCCCTGTTCGGGACGGGTGCGCCACCAGGTATTGATGGGACGACGGCGGAGTCTATTGGTTGGGGTGGCGGCGTTCGCGAGCCGTCCCGCCAACTGGGGTTTCCACGCCTTTGACGAGGTCAGGCATGATCGATTTAGAGTATCGATCAAGTCCGGGGCCGGTGGGTGCGTCGGTGGCGTGTGCGAAGCTGCGTGCCGTGGGTACACAGGCAGGCGCGGGCCGTGGCACCCGGTTGCTGGAACGTGTGCTCGCCGGGGTGGTGGCGGGCGAGCAGCCGTTGCGGCACGTCAGGGAACTCCCGCAACGCCCGGCGACGTCCGTGGAGTGGCCGGGGTGGGTGCCGGAGTCGCTGCGCGCGTCGTTCGCGCGCGGCGGTGTCGTCGCGCCGTGGGCGCACCAGGCCACCGCCGCCGAACACGTGCGCGCCGGCCGGCACGTGGTGATCTCGACCGGGACGGCGTCCGGGAAGTCACTGGCCTACCAGCTGCCGGTACTGGCGGCGCTGGGCGAGGCACCGAAGGCGACGGCGTTGTACCTGTCGCCGACCAAGGCGCTGGGCGCCGACCAGCTGCGCGCGCTGACCGCGCTGTGCGACCCGTCGGTGCGCCCGGCGGCGTTCGACGGGGACACGCCGCTGCAGGAGCGGGACTGGGTGCGGGCGTACTCGCGGTGGGTGTTCACCAACCCGGACATGCTGCACCGCGGGATCCTGCCGGCCCACGCGAAGTGGGCCCAGTTCTTCCGTCGGCTCACCCACGTGGTGGTCGACGAGTGTCACGGGTACCGGGGTGTGTTCGGCTCGCACGTGGCGCTGCTGCTGCGCCGCCTGCGGCGGGTGGCGCGCCGGTACGGGTCGGACCCGGTGTTCGTCCTGGCGTCGGCGACGGTGTCGCAGCCGGCGGCGTCGGCGACCCTGCTGACCGGCGTGCCGTGCGTGGCGGTCACCGAGGACTTCTCGCCGAGGGGCGCGCGCACGGTGGCGCTGTGGGAGCCGCCGCTGCTGCCGGAGCTCGCCGGGGAGAACGGCGCGCCGGTGCGCCGCACGGCCGGCGCGGAGACCGCGCGGATCCTCACCGACCTGGTGATCGAGGGCGCGCGAACCCTCGCGTTCGTCCGGTCCAGGCGAGGCGCCGAGCTGACCGCGTTGTCGGCACGACACGCGTTGTCCCAGGTCGACGCGTCCCTGCCGGACCGAGTGGCGGCCTACCGCTCCGGTTTCCTGCCCGAGGACCGCCGCGCCCTGGAACGGTCCCTGGCCGACGGCACCCTGCTGGGCGTGGCCAGCACGAACGCGCTGGAACTGGGCGTGGACATCGCCGGCCTGGACGCGGTGGTGGTCGCCGGCTACCCCGGGACCCGGGCGTCGTTCTGGCAGCAGGCCGGTCGCGCCGGCCGGGCCGGCGACAGCGCCCTGGTGATCTTCGTGGCCCGCGACGACCCACTGGACACCTACCTGGTGCACCACCCGGAGGCGGTCCTGGACACCCCGGTCGAGGCCACGGTGATCGACCCGACGAACCCGTACGTACTGGCCCCCCACCTGGCCTGCGCCGCCGCGGAGCTGCCGCTCACCGAGGCCTGCCTGGCGGATTTCGCCGCCCCAAGGCGGATGCTGGACGACCTGGTCGCCGACGGCGCCCTCCGCCGCCGCCCCACCGGCTGGTTCTGGACCGCCCGGCAGCGCCCGCATCCCGACGTCGACATCCGAGGCTCAGGCGGCGACCAGATCGCGGTCGTCGAGTCCGACTCGGCCCGGATGCTGGGCACCGTCGACTTCGGCTCGTCGTTCACCACCGTCCACCCCGGAGCGGTGTACCTGCACCAGGGACAGTCCTACGTGGTGGACGACCTGGACCTGGAGTCCGGCCTGGCGCTGGTCCACCAGGAAGACCCGGAGTGGACGACCCAGCCGCGCACGGTCGTGGACATCACGGTTCTGTCGACGGACACCACCACCGATTTCACCGACACGACAACGGTGTCCCTCGGCGACGTGGCCGTCACGTCCCACGTGGTCGGCTACCTGCGCAAACTCCCCACCGGCGAGGTCCTCGACCAGATCCCCCTCGACCTCCCCGAGCAAACCCTGACCACGAGAGCGGTCTGGTACACCCTCACCTCCCAGGCCCTGGCCGCCACCGGCCTCCCCAAGGCGGAGGTCCCCGGCGCTCTCCACGCCGCCGAACACGCCGCGATCGGCCTGCTCCCCCTGTTCGCCACCTGCGACCGCTGGGACATCGGCGGCGTCTCCACGGCCCTGCACCCCGACACCGGCGAAGCCACGGTCTTCGTCCACGACGCCCACCCCGGCGGCGCCGGCTTCGCCGACCGCGCCCACGCCTCCCTCACCCCCTGGCTCACCGCCACCCGCGACGCCATCGCCGCCTGCGAGTGCCCCGCCGGCTGCCCTTCCTGCGTCCAGTCCCCCAAGTGCGGCAACGGAAACGACCCGCTGAACAAGGAGGGCGCGATCACCGTACTGACAGCGATCCTCACCGCCGTATCGGCACAAACCCAAGCGGCCTGAGACCAGCACCGAACGTTCGGCCCAGGAGAACGCGAACGAGCACCGTCGGCCTGGTCGTCAACCCCGACGTTGCCCTCACTCTGCCCTCGGGTACCTGGCGTGACCGCCCGCGCCTCAGGTATCCAGAGGGGAGCCGTCTTCCCACCGAGGGAGAGTCGCATGCACGCCGAAGACCAGGCCAGGGCGGCCGGGGCACGGAAGGGCAAGGCACCGGCCCACCAGCCTCAGCCCGCGCCCCGGACACCACTCCTCGCGTTGCAGCGCGGCATCGGCAACGCGGCGGTCGTCCAGCTGCTCCGCCGCGCCGGACACCCAGGGGCCCAGGAGCGACACCGGCATGGCCCCGACGGCAACCATCAGCAGACCGCTCTGCCCGTACAGCGCTCCGCCGTCCATGACGTTCTGCGCGCCGGCGGCCGCCCCCTTGACGACGACACACGCACCGAGATGGAAGCCCGGCTCGGCGCGGACTTCTCGGACGTCCGTATCCATACCGACAGCACCGCCAGGGCTTCCGCCGCCGAGATCGGGGCACGGGCCTACACCTCGGGCGACCACGTGGTCATCGGCGACGGCGGAGCCGACAAGCACACGCTGGCCCACGAGCTGACCCACGTGATCCAGCAACGCTCCGGCCCCGTCGCCGGGACCGACCACGGCGACGGCCTCACGATCTCCGATCCGCACGACCGCTTCGAGCGGGCCGCCGAGGCCAACGCGCGCCAGGTCATCTCCGGCGTGCGGCCGTCGATCCCGGGAACCACCGCGATCGACCAGCGTGAGCCGAGCGGCCGGGCGGACGAGGAATCGGTGCAGCGCTACGTGGTCGTGCAGCCGGGTGGGGCCGGCTACCCCACCCTGGGCTCGCGCGACGAGGAAGGCCAGGAACGGGAGCCCGGCGAGGACTTCTTCCCGTCGCAGCACGCAGTCGGAGGCAGGTACGTCAGCGAGTCCGGTGAGCCGAACATCCAGTACAACGGCGCCGTGCCGCTGCGCATCTCGGCAAAGAGCGACCTGGCCATTGAGGACGTCCAGAACCAGGCCAAGGCGTTCTTCGCCACCGAGAAACGCATCGCGGAAGCCGAGAAGTACCTCAAAGGCATCGTTCAGATCCAGCAGGCCGAAAGTGGCAACTACCTTACCCTCCGTCGAACACGGAAGGTCCTCAAGATCAAGAACAGGGCAGAGGAACTGACCCTCTGGCAGGTCGAGCCGGTGGTGATCCGGCAGCCCGCCAGCTACAGCACGGAGACCGAGCCGACCGTACAACGCGGCATCGACGTCCGCCTCGCCCAGCGCTGCAACGAGATCGCCTACGAGGTGACGCACCGGATCGGCCCGACCATGCTGCCCACCGTCGGTGAGGAACGGTATTTCGCGGCCGTCATCAAGATCCTCGGCGAGCTGACGGATACCAAGGCCTCGCAGCGGCAGACGAATCTGAAGCGGATACGGGAGGCGGCCATCGGCAAGGTCCCCAAGCCCGTCGAGCAACAGGCGTACACCAACCACCTGGCCGACCTGCTCCAGGAGGCGATCCAGCTGCGCCAGACCGCGCCGGACAGGTTCCTGGCGGCGGCTCGCAAGTTCGACCTCAACGAGTTCATCCCGCCGCCGGCGGTCGGCGACGTCCTGATGATCAAGGCGCTGCGTGGCGACGCCACGTCCGGCGGGCTGGACTTCCACTTCGCCGGTGTTGTCGCCCGCAGCGGAAATGACTACATCACCATGGAGAACTTCGCCCGGCACGAGAGCGAGGAGACGCTGAGCGCGGGCGACCCGCAGTGGTACTTCCAGATGTACGGGACGGAACAGGACACACAGACCTGGCACAAGCAGTGGGGATGGGAGGACCGCTTCCAGGACCGGCTCGTGCTCAGCATCCTCCTGGGGGACTGACGACCGGCTGTGGGACAACCCGTGAATTTGCGTATGGTGCAGGTACGGAAGTCTGAGGAAACGCAGGTATACGAAGAAGTCGTACTCGCGTGGTCGTGTCCACATGGGAATTGAACACCGGGGAATCGGTCGTCCGGACCCGCCGCTGATCACGGTCCGCCGCTCGCGTGCTGTCCAGAGTCGCTGGTCAACACCCCGAACAACGTCAACCCGTTGACCGGCAGCGGGGACTCCCACGGCAGGCTGCCCCCGCGGCTCACGGCAGGGTTCCCATCGGACGCGAAGCCGGTCCCAAGCCATCCGGTGCGCTATGCGGCGCTGAACGGAAACACCGGAAAAGGCAACGCGCCGGGGGCCGGAGCGGGATCCGGCTCTCCCGGCGCGTTGCGCCACGCCAAGCGCGCGAGGTACGGCCTACCACCGCACAGTCCTCACGCCCAGAACCACCATCGGCCGGGCTCCCATCACACGCGAGGACCGCGGGGAGGCTGCGTCTCCACGTGCGATGGTCATCCCTGGGGCCAGGTTGCGCCGATGGCCTCTCCCGGGTCGCGCTGCGGGAGGCTGTTTCCTCCAGCGAGCGCTTGGCTTGCTGCCCGTTCCCCGTGTCGACCGCTGGTTCGGGAGCGGTGTCGAACGGTGGAACGGGGTCGCGGCGGGTCGGCGTTCCTGCTGAGCGCCCGCCGCGTGCCCACCAGGGACGGCCCTGGCGAAGCGGGTGGTTCGGTGTGTCAGTCGGCGGTGACCAGGCCGGCGGGCTGCCGGGCGGTGGCCATGCTGTGGGCGAGTGCGTCGAGCAGCGCGTCCTGGACGGTGTTGGAGGCCGGCATCTGCCAACCGCACACCTCGGGGCGGACTCGCCAGTGCACGACGCCGTGCTGGACCGGGGTCGGCGGCAGCGGAACGTGGCTGCCGGCGGCGTGGTGGACGACGCCCGGGGTGCCGGCGAGTGTGCTGTCGAGCGGCTGCCCGGCGTCGACGAGGAAGGTCCACCGGTCGTCCGGCGTGGCGATGATCGGCACGGGAAGACCGACGGCGCGCAGTTCGCGGGCGGCGGCGCGGCCGAGGTCGCCGGGGACCTCGATGGCGTCGAGGGTGACACCGGTGGCGAGCAGGACGCTGTAGGGCTGGCCGTTCCACCAGGCGGCGACCTGCTCGGGCGCGGTGCCGATGCGGTCCTGCCAGTCGTCGTGGACGGGGTGCGGGCCGGTGTTCTCGGGGTGCTCACGGCCCGCCCAGTGCGAGCCCGTCGGATAGGTGCCAGGCAGTACCGGCCAACCGCGCCACGCGAGGCCGATCGCCTGCGCCCGCAGCTCGACGCGGAAGGCTCCGCGCCAGCTGTCCGACCATTCCGTGTCCAACATGTCGGGTGCATGCCTCCTTGGGTGCGAGCGCTCGCTTCATCGCGAGGTGCTCTAGGTCTCACTTAACGGCAGAGAGGACGTTCTACGTAATGCGCTGTCGACAACTGGTAGCTGTGGCACGGTGAACGAATAACCAAGAGCCGACGGGCTGAAGCCCCGGGAGCCGGTCATCGCAGTCCCACAGGCAGGCCATTTGCCGCTCACCGTGCCGGGACGACCGTTCATCTTGGGCCAACGGGCCGTTCGACCGGTCCCGCCCGGGCCCGAGCTTCCGCAGGACCGAAACTTTCCAGCACGCCAGGCGGTACGGCAGAGACTTCCACGAGCGCGTCCGGCCACTCGACGCGACAGGACGTCATGGTGACCCGCATTCGGGTGCTGACCCACTGGGCTTTTCCGCAGGCCACGTCCTCGCCGTCACCCACATTGCTGGCGGCGGCGAGTGCCGACAGATCGGCCGCCGCAACGGCCCGGTGTCGGGTGTTGACGCCCACGCCGGCCCACACCACCGCGATACCCAGCGCGAACAGGACAGCGATCCCGGCGACGGCCCACAACGTGGCCGATCCCCGGTCACGCCCGGCCGTCGAGTTCGGGAGGAACCGACCCGCGTCCTCCGCTCCCGTCAGCCGCAACGACGCTCCCCCAGCGATGACCGCCACCACGCGCGGCCACCGCCGCCCCGCCACGAGCCGGTCGATCCTCCGCTGCCCGGGCCCCGACAGTCCACCCACGACCCGCCCGATCGCTCCCAGCACCGCCCACGTACGACGGCCGAATGCAGAGCGCTCCAATGCGGCATTCGCCATCGCACCGTCAACTGGGTCCCTCTCATCCCTGACACGAGCAGATGTAGAGCGCTCCAACCTGGCATCACACAATCTCGCCTCGACCGGCCGGCAATGCCCGTCCGACGGACCGAGACCGGCGGAGGAACAGGGTTCGGTCGACGGGCAGAGTTCGGCCGACAGGCGGGGTTCGACGGACGAGCGGGTTTGCTCCGATTGGCGAAGCTGGTCGTTGGGACGGAGTTCCGCCGACGAGCCGGATTCGACCGGCAGGTCGAATTCTGGCGATGGGGATGGCGATCCGGGCCGCACAGCCGCATCGACAGCTGTCGACAGGTGAGGGTTCGGCGGAGACTCCGCCACCGAACCAACGTTCGCCGGCAGGCAGCAACCCGATGGCGCCCAGGGACCGGTGGGGCAGGGATCCCTCGGCCGTCGCGGATTCGTCGAAGGACCGAACTCCGCAGACGGACAGGTCCCCGCCGGAGGCCGCCGGCCTGTTGTCGGCCGGCACTCCGTTGACGACCCGACCTCGCCCGACGGGTACGGGCCCGACGACGGACCGCACTCCGCTGACCGACGAAGCCCCGTTGGTGGCTGGGGGCCCGGTGACGGATGGCGACCTGTCGGCGGTCGGAGGCCCGACGACGAACGAAGACCCGTCAGCGCATGAAGAACCGGCGACGGATGGAGACCCGTCGGCGGTTGGAGGCCCGGTAGCGGATGGAGACCTGTCGGCAGCTGGCAGCCCGGCGACGGACGGAAATCTGTCGGCGAATGAAGAACCGGTGACGGGCAGAGACCCCTCGACGCAGGAAGAACCGGTGACGGACGGAGGTTTGTTGGCGGGCGGAGGTCGGTAGGTGGGTGGGTCATGGTGTCGGCCTTTGGGGGTCGGGGGTTTATGGGGTGGGTTCGCTGATCGCGTAGGCGTCGGCGGTGAGGTGGAGGCCGGGGATGAGGCCGGACATCGGGGTGGCGGTGACTGTTACGTGGATCTCGTCGGCGGTGGTGGTGATGGTGATGGCGGCTCCGTGGGGGGCGATGCGGCTGGCGGCGGATCTGGCGTTGTCGGGTTCGCCTCTGGCGGTGAGGCGTGCGGCTTCTCGGGCCGCGTCGATGCAGTGGAGTTGGTCGATCGCGGCGGAGATGATGCCCAGGGAGAGGGCCAGGGCTGTCACGAAGGCGGCCAGGGCGATGGCCGTCTCGACCGTGACGGCGCCGCGGTCGTTGGTGGCGGGGGTGGTCTCGGCAAGCATCAGGGCACGGTGAAGGCGCGTTCGACCAGATCACGTAGGTGACTGGTGAGGGCCTCGCCCTTGATCAGGCCCAGGAGGAGCGCGGCGAGGGCGGCCGCGGCCAGGAGGGTGAAGACGTACTCGACGGAGACGGCGCCGTCGTCGTCGGACAGAAAGAGTTCCCGGGGGTGGCGGCGGTGTGGAATGCGCACGGTGGTCCTTTCAGGGGGTCAGCTGGGTGGCCAGGCCGGTCACCACTGGTGCGATGCCCAGGCAGACGAAGGCCGGCAGGAAACACAGGCCCAGCGGCGCGGCGATGAGAACGCCCGCTCGCTGCGCCGTCGCCTCGGCGGCGTCGTCGGCGGTCGCGCGGACCTTGGTGGCCAGGGCGGTGGTCGCGTCGGCCAGAGCCGTGCCGGAACGTGCCGTGTGACGGGCGGCTCTGGCGAGGGCCGCCGTCGACGGGCAGTTCAGGGCGGGGAGCCAGGCCGTGACCGGGTCCGCGCCCAGAGCGAGCAGATCGGCCGTCGAGCGGAGGGCTGTGGCCTCCGCCGCCGGGAGGTCGTCGACCATGGCGGTGATCGCGATCGGGATCGGAAGGCCGGCGCGGAGACAGGCGGCCAACAGGTCCCAGGCGGCGGCCAGAGCCAGCGGATCGGTCGCGGGTGCCCGGGGGCGCATTCGACGACGGAGAAACCACCAGGTCACGGCGACCACCACGACCCCGATTGCCAGGCCGGCGGCCATGGCGACCAGCAGGCCCAGGGAGACGGCGAAGGCGACCCGGGCGTGGACGGGATTCGGTGACCATGACTTTCGCTTTCCGTAGAGGGACTTCAGGCGAACGGAACTGGTGCGCGGAACAAGAACGAGGGCCGCCGCCAGCAGGACAAGCGCGACGCTGGTCGGGTTCACGGCGGCACCATCCCGGCGACGGTGTTCATGGGACGAGGCCGAACAGTTCGCTGGTCACAGTGGGGCCGCCTGGTGGGTGAGGTGGGCGCTCCAGGTGATGCCGAGACAGATGAGGGCGACGCCGGTCAGGAGGAGCAGTCGGCCGGGGGTGGTGGAGGTGAGGACGTGGAGGGGGTGGGCACCCATCAGCTCGCCGAAGATCAGGCCCAGGGCTGGGAGGAGAGCGAGGACCGTCGCGCTGGTCCGGGGGCCGGCCAGGCGGGCCTGGACCTGGCGGGTGAAGCGGACGCGTTGGTCCAGGTCTCTGACCAGGGTGTCCAGGACGTCGGCCAGTGGGAGGCCGTGGTGTTGGGACAGGGACCACGCCCGGGAGATTCGCGCTACTGCGGTGGCGGCGGACGGCGGGGCGCCCGTGAAGCGGGCGGACGCGACGGACTGCGGGGCACCGGCGGAGCGAGCAGTGGCGGCGGACGGCGAGGCGTGGTTGAAGCGGGCGGTGGCGCCGGTGAAGCCGGCAGCGGCGGTGGGCGGCGGGGTGCCGGTGAAGCCGGCAGCGCCGGCAGACGACGGGGTGCCGGTGAAGCGGGCGGACGCGGCAGGCGACGAGGTGCCAGTGAAGCGGGCGGACGCGGCAGACGGCGAGATGCCGGCGAAGCGGGCAGTGAGGGTGGGCGACGGGGTGCCGTTGAGGCGGGCGGCGGTGGCCAGGGCGCGGAGCGGGGCGGCTGCTTCGGGGAGAGCGTCCTGGGCGGCGGAATCGGCGGCGTCGGCGGGGTGGGCGCCTGCCCGTAGGGCTGCCACCAGGGAGCGGATCGCCTCGGCCAGGGCCTCCGTGGTGGTGAGCGAACGGGCGATGGTGGTTCGGGAGCGCCAGCGGCGGCGAGCCGTGACGGTGGCGAGGGTGGCCGCGATCGCTCCCGGCAGGGCGGCCACCAACCAGCCCGTGGCGGCGCAGGCCGTGGTCAGCACGTGGGTGTTGAGGCGCGGACGCCGGTGGCGGCGTGGCGTTCTGGGAGCGGTGAGGGTGTTGAGGCGGGTGCGGGCGCGCGAGATGGGCCAGCAGAGGGTGGCCACGGCCAGCAGGGCGGCGGTCAGCATGGTGGGGTCACTCCCCTGGCGCGCAGGAGGTCGGTCAGGGCGGCGGTGGAGTGGGTCGGGTTCGTGGCGCGCCAGGCCGGGGTCACGTGGACGGCGTCGTCGCGGCGGGTGAGGACGCCGATCTCGGACAGGTGGCGGGCGCCGTCGGGGCGGCGGCGCATGTGGAGGACCACCTGGAAGGCGGCGGCGAGTTGGCTGTGCAGGGCCGGGCGGGACAGGCCTCCCAGGGCGGCGAGGGCCTCGAGTCGGGCGGGGAGTTCGGCCGGGGAGTTGGCGTGGACGGTGCCGGCGCCGCCGTCATGACCGGTGTTGAGGGCGTTGAGGAGATCGCAGACCTCGGTCCCATGTCGCGGGGGTAACCGCCTTCTGCGCCGGCAGGCTGGCCGGCAGGCGACCCGTGATGCGCAAGGCGGGCTGGGAGGACTGCTCCAGCACCGTCACGTTGACCCCGAGCAACCGGAGTACGTCGCGCCGGTCCTCCATCCTGATCTGGGGCAACCGGGTCGCCGCCTGCTCCGCCAGCCGCGCGAGGGCTACCGCGCGGTCTTGCCCGGACTGCCGGTCACGCCGCGCAGCCTGCAGCCGGTCCCGCTCCTCCTCCAGCCCGGCAAGTTCCTCCTCGATCTGCCCTACGGCGGCTCGGAGCAGGTCCGGGGAGATGCCCGACTTGAGCGCGTCCGCCGCGCGGCTGACCCTGGCCCGTTGGAGCTGGGCAATCTTGCGCTCGATCGCCGGCAGGCGGTCGGCACCCCTGCGGGCGCGGTCGCCCTCGACCCCCAGGTAGTCAGCCGCCATGGCGACCAGCCGGGCCGGGTCGGTCAGCAGCCCGGAGACCTCGTCCCAAACTCGCCCGTCCAGCCAGTCCGCGTTGATCCGGGGGCAGTCGCACAGTCTCTTCTGTGTCGCGTTCGACTTGCGCCGGTTGCACCGGTACTGCCGCAGGTCGCGGTCCTTGCGGTACACACCGCCGAGTGACCCACCGCAAGCGCTGGTGGCCCCCGACAGCGGGTAGGGCTTGCTCTCGGCCTTGTAGCCGTACGCGCGCAGGCTGAGGGCCAGCTGGATTTCGTCGAACCGCTCGGGCGTGATGAGTGGCTCCAGCTGCATTTTGATCGTTTCGCCGTAGTACGGCGTCCCGTCCCGTCGTACCCGGGTTCGGTGCTTGCCGGACGGACGCGAGTCAGGCTTGCCCCAGTAGACCTCGCCCAGCAGAGACCGGCTGGACAACACCCGACGCAGGTTCGAGTGCGACCAAGGTCCCGGTGTCCGGTTCTCGGGCCGGACCGCGCCGCCACGGGTCGTGTACCCCATCGCGTTCAGCCGGTCGGCCACCAATCCCGTAGTCAGCCGTTCGCCGTCCTCGGTCCGCTCGTCGACCAGCAGCGTGATGGCTGTGAGCAACATCTCAACTTCGGCGTCGTCGATCTCAACCTGCGCCTTCGGCTTGACCCCGGGCGCGGTGGTCGGCCAGACCAGCCGGTAGCCGTAGGGCGGGGCGCCGCCGGGCCAGCCGCCGGCCGACGCGCGAGCCCGCTGCCCGTTCGCAAGCTGCTTGATCAGCGCGCGGCGGTCGTGCGAGGCCACCACGGCCTTGATCCCACGGGTCAGCAGCTGCGACAGGTTCTCGGGGTCGTACAGCTGCCCGTCCGCGTGAACGAACGCTTCTTCGCGGTCGAGCGTGCGGAAGATCTGCTGAAACACGAACTCGTCCCGGGCGATCCGGTTCAAGTCGATGGCGACCGCGACCCGGACGCGCCCCGCCGCGACGTCGGCCAGCAGCCGCCGCATCTCGGGACGCTGCTCCAGCTCCTCCCCCGAAACACCGGGGTCGATGTAGACGTCGTGAACGGGCAGGCCGAGGGCCGCGCACACGGCGCGACCCTTGCTCACCTGGTCCGGGATGCTGGTCTGTTTTTCGCCGGCTTGCCTCTTGGTCGAGACCCGGGCGTAGACCCCGGCCGGCAGCCCCTGGGGGTCGGTCACTTCGCGGCCTTCCGGTGGGCGTGGCAGAACTCGGTGCCGATCTCGGCCCGCCGCTTGCACTTCTTGCCGGCCTTGGTCGTCCCGCCGCACTCACCCAGGGCGGCCACCTTGTCGCCGCTGGCCACCTCGGCCGGGGTGTCCCTAACGGGCTCAGCGACCTTGGCCGGCTTGCCCTTGCCGGCCTTCTCCCAGCGCCTCCGCGCGGCGCTGTCGACCTTGTTGGCCAGGCCGGCGCTGAACTCCTGGGCGACCCGGTGCACCACGATGTTGATCCGGTCCTCAATGTCGGCCTTGGGGTCCCAGTCACCCAACCCGAGCAGGTCCACCAACCCCTCGGGCATGTCCTCGCCGTACACGAGCTGCCCCGCCAGGTCCGACACCAGCCGCTGGTCGTGGCCCATGCGGAACCGGGACTTCTTGGCCACGGCGGCGCCGCAGTTGCAGGCGCACACCCGAGGAGTGGCGGCCTCGGTCACGGCGGTGGTGGTGGTCATTTCCCGTTCTCCTTAATTCGCCCGTTTCCTTACCTTCGTGGTAAATCCCGCGAAGAATTAAATTCAACCACCCGAATAAATCGCCCACAAGTAATTGTCAGCCACATATCTTGTGTGCTTTTCTCCGGGGCGGATCCCGCTGTCTAGCAGGGGTTATTGGCTTAAGCCGACGCCGGGAGGCGCAGTGAAACGGGCTATTCAGGAAATCAAAGCGAACCTTTGGGTCGGCGTGGTTCTGGCCGGCTTGGCCGTGACCCTCACCGGGGCTGTCCTGTGGGCCGGGTCGCCCACCGTGACCGGACCGCCCACCCCCGTCCCCGCACCAGTGGCACCTGACGGACGCGCGGAGGCTTGTCGGGCACTGCAGGGGTTCGCCGGGACCAACGGCTACCCGAACGACCCGGCCGACGTTGAGCGGGACCGGCACCGGGCTTGCCAGGCGGAGACATGAGCCGGCGGCCCGCGCGCCCGCGCCCGCTGTCGTGGCACTTCATGGTCACGGCGTGGATCACCGCCCTGTCGGTGATCACGATCATTTGGGCCGGCGACCTGGCGCTGACCGAGGGGCCGTGCCTGCCTCGGCTGTGCCAACCGGCCGACCCCGCTCGTCCGCTTCCGTGATCAACGTGGGCACCCTCGCCTCGGCCGCACGCCGGGTCCGTCTACGTGGCAGGGATCTCGTAGGCCAACGAGAACCGGTCAGCGGACATCACGATGTCGTTCACCTCGACCGCGCGGCCGTCGACAGTGAAGGCCACGCGGGTCACGGTGAGGACCGGCACGCCAGGCGAGAGCTGCAACACGGACGACTCGTGCGGCGTCGGCATTCGAGCGCCTACAGCCTCGGTGAACCGGTCGAGCTGGTGGCCGCCTTCCTCCAGTCGCGAGTGGGTCCCGCCGGGACCGCTGTCCGGCTGCTCCATCGCGGTTCCCTTGGTGACCGACCTCGGGAACCGCGAGACGGCCAGCTGCACCGTGACGCCGTCAGCGTCCATCACGCGATCCCGAACGCACAGCTCGGTGCCGACCGCCACGCCCAGCAGTTCGGCCATTCGGGCGTCGGCCGGCTCGAAGGTGACTTGCACCTCGACGCTCGGAGTGAAGCCAGCGGCGGCAGCGTCACCGAGGAACGCGCCCCGGCCCGCCTCCCGGGCGGACCGGGACAGACGAGCCAGACGCATGACACTCGTTGCTCGCCGGACGAACACGCCGCGCCCGTGTTCGGCGATCACCAAGCCCTCGGTGCGCAGCAAGTTCACGGCGTCACGGACGGTCGGACGACTGACGCCGTACGTGTCGACCATCTGCCGTTCGGAGGGCAGCCGGTCACCGGGCGCCAGCTCTCCGGAGGCGATGCGAGCGCGCAAGTCGTCGGCCACTTGCCGGTAGGCGGGCAGGCCGCTTGTCCGGTCGACCACGACACCACCTCCCGGGGCTGGTTAACACGTCTTGACGAGCACCGAGAGTACCCACGGCTGGCACGTTTGAGTCATGCCCCGCAACTGGTATTGACCAGTTGCGTTTGTCCTGGTAGCAACTGGTTAAGACGTCCTATCCAGTTGGAGTTCCGGTGCCCCTCCCGACCGTCCCCACCGATCACGGGCGCCCCGGCGTGACCACCCCCGCCGGGGCGCCCGTGCGCCATGAGGAGGAGCCCTCCGGCTGCCCGTGCGGGGTCGGTCGGCCACGGAAAGCGAAGCGGATTGCCACCCCCAGCGGCGTCACGGCGGCGCCGATCCTCGCCAAGCCACCAGGGGTGCGGCACCTCGCAGTTCAGCGACGTAACGAGCGCTGGCACACCCTCTGCGGGAAGCGAGTGCCCGAGGACCACCAGTGCCCGACCGAGCCGGAGCTACAGGCCGCCGGGGTATGGACACTGCGGTCTTGCGGCGAGTGTCACCAAGCGTATTTAGCCGACCACACCTAGACCGGGATCACCGTGACTCGGCGGCTGGAGAAGGTGCCGGTTCCCCCGTTTACACGGTGCTGGGCGACCACGTTGTAGGTGTTACCCGGGGTGAGACTGCCTATCGTGACGTGAGCCGAGTCGCCCGCGTCGGCCGTACCCGTCGTCTGCTTACACCAGTCGTCGGAGCCGGACAGGATCGCCGTACCGGCCCCGAGCGTAGAGCCAGTGCCGATTCGCACGCTCATAAGCGTGATGTTGTTGCCCGAGTTGCGTAGACGGCCGTAGAACACGATCACTACCATGCCGGACGTGGGCGCCACGAACGGGGTGCCGCACGTGCTCCCGCTGGTGAGGGCGGTGACGTACGACGTCGAGGTAGTCGTGCCGGGTGTCATCTGGCCGTTATCCACGCCCACACCGAGAGCGGCGTTGAGGGCCTGCGCGGTGAGCGGCTGGCCAGCAGCGAACAGGGCCACGGAGTCCTCCTAGAGCGGCAGGTAGTGGGGATCGGCCAGGGACACTTTCGTGCCGGCCGACCAGGCGCGGGCGACGCCGTTAACGGCTCGGGTGACGGTGAACGCCTGCGGTGACGAGGCGCCACTGATGGCCGTGACGGTGCAGCGCTCCCCACCGACGAGCACGTCGAATGGGAAGTGGTCCGGGTCGGTGGTCCACAGACAATCGGTGGTGGCCACGTCGAACGTGGCGGCCGACGAGGTGATGTCGTCGTCCAGGGCGCTGGTGTCGGAGTCCAGGCGCACCGTGTCCTCGTCGAGCACCGCCACGTTGTACGGCGACGCCGGCACGCAGTTCATGGCCAGGGTGGGCACGTAGGGGTGCAGGGTGAGGGTGTAGCCGGGAACCAGTTGGTCAATGGGTTCGAACCGGCGGCGCGCCCCGGCGTTGGTGACGCGCACCCGGTCGCCCACCCCCACGGACAGCAGGCGTTCCAGGGACAGCACGCCGTCCGCTGCCTTGACCGTGATCGTGGGGTAGCGGTCCCCGTCGACCGTGCCCAGGTGCAGGCGCCAGTGCGCCAGGTCGGGTAGGTGCCGGTCGAACGCGGCGTTCACCGTGGGCGCGTCGGTGTACCGGCCGATGGCCTCAACGCTCTTGGCCCCGGACTCCTTCACCGCCCGGTAGGTCGACCCACCCTCGCGCTTCACTGTGATGTCGTTGCGGGAGCCTTGGTCGTCCCGGACCGGGTCGAACGGGGCGAGGACCGCCCCGCCCTCGTAGTCCAGGTCCAGGATGTGCCCCTGGTTGTAGAGGCTGGACCGGGTGCGGTACTCGAACCGGTAGGCCCCCTTGGCCTCGTAGAAGCGGCCCATGTCGAAGTCGGTGACGTCCTGCCAGGTGTCCAGCAGCGTGTCCCGGCGCTGGGGACCCAGGATCCCGGCGGGAACGATGCCCTGGCAGTAGGTGACCGGTTCGCCCTCCTCGTAGGCCAGGCGGGCGAAGCGACGCGGGGGGTTCTCCTGGGCGTAGCCGGAGATCCGGTCCGTGATGTTGATGTACGACAGCACGGCGGGGACTACCGCGAGGTGCCCGAAGCCGACGTCCACGTAGCCGCCGCCGGGGTTCACCTGCGCGCTGGTGATCTTCCCGAGGGCGGTGACCCCGGTGGCCGTCGCGGTGGCTGGGCCAGCAACCGAGGTGCCGCCGGCCGACGTGTAGCCCACCGTCAGTAGCGAGTACTGGACCGTGGTCGGGCCGGTCTGCTCCAGGTTGAGCGTGACCAGGCGGGGGTTGCCGCGCATCCCCATGTCGTAGGGGGTGCTGAACAGCTGGGCGCCCGTGGTCGCCGAGTAGGCCGACAGCACGAGGTCGCCGTCCCCGCCACCGGTGGCGTAGTTCAGCGCCCACACCTCCGCCGTGCCGGTGCAGTAGAACTGGACGATCGCCTGGCCGGTGCCTGCCTCGTCAGCGTCGGGGAAGCGGGCCAGGAACGCGAGCGTGAACGCTTGGTTGGTGTCGGTGTAGTCGGGGACCGTGCCGTACAGCTCGGCGTTGTTCAGCTTGACCAGGGGGGCGGAGCCCGCGAACACGTCGAAGGCGGCGAACTCGGGGGTGTCCACCCGAGTCTCCATCGGCGCCCCGCCGAGCAGGCCGGAAGCGGGACTGGTTGAGCCCCGGTCGTCCTCCATCGGCCAGTACGCAATGGGTAGGTCGTCCTCGGTGGCCAGCCGGTACGACGCCGCCACGTCCCGCAGGACGATGGGCTCCAGCGTGTCCGGGGTGAAGGTGATCTGGCCGCCGCTGTTGGCGGTCACCGTGAACAGCTGGTCCTCCTTGTACCGGCCGGTCTCGTCGAGCAGCCGGAAGAAGCTCCCGACCGGGACGTCGTCGGAGTCACCCACCGCGCCTTGCATGGTGTTCGTCGACCCGACGCCCGAGGTGGACGTCATGGAGCCCTCGCGGATCCAGCCCTGCGGAGAGGTCCAGGACCGGAACGCGGACGACTTGAGCGGGTCCGACCCCTGCGCCACCCGGCGGCCGATGCCGCTCGCGGTGATGGCCACCGTGGGCGCGGCGTGAGACTCGTCAGCCACGGCCGGGTTGAACTCGGCGACCTCCCCGTAGAACACCGGGATGCCGACCCGGACGTCGGTGTACTCCATGACCCACGGCATGGTGTTCGTGTTGCCGGCGTCGAGGGTGGAGGCGAGGAACGTTGCCCCGGCTCGCACGGTCGCGCGGGTGCACTCGACCTGCCAGTCGAGCGGTTCGGGGTCCCCGTCCGCCCACACCTTGGCGCGCACAACCTGGCCCTCGACGAGCACCACCACCGAGAACGCATTGACCGTGAACAGGGTCCCGTCCGGGTAGACCCGGGTGTCGGCCAACAGCCGGCGGTCCGAGCCCGCCACGCGCTCGATCACACCCACCTGGACGCTGTCGGTGGTGTGGTAGACGACCTGCACCCACAAGAAGTTGTTCGCGTCCAGGTAGCGGAGCTGCAGCACCGTGCCGGCAATGCCGCCGGTCACGTCGGACACCGGCAACTCGACGTGGTACCGGGTCTCGCTGTTCCAGAACTCGCCGGGGACCTGGTCGGCGTCCGCCCCCGGGCCATCCGCGATCGTGTGCGTGAACGACACCGGCTCGGTGAGCGGCACGGTCACCCGCACTCGGGTGTTCTCCTTCAGGTCCCCGAACCACTGACTCATCGGGTTGCCCGGGTCGTAGTCGCCGTCCGGGTCGTTCAGGGTGAACGTGGCCTTGCTCGGTGAGGTCTTGGCCGCCTCGTCCTTGGCGCCGGCCGTGATCTTGATCGGGGGGCTTTGCCGCACCGTGCCGCCGGTCGAGGCGTCGAGGGTGCGCCAGTCCCCGCCAAGGTAGGCGTCAACGACCGGGGTAATCATGCCGCCACCGTGATATCACCGGATCGAACCAACTTCATGAACGCGGTAGCGAACGCGCTGTCTACGTCGCCGGAGAACGCGACCGTGGCCGCTCCGCCACCCCCGCCCTGGCCCCGAGGGACGACCCGCTCACCGGCTTGCAGGATGGCCAACTGTTCGGACCCGATCATGCCGGGGACCACGCCACCCGTGTGCAGCCGGGGAATCTGAGGGATGTTCGGAATGTTGATGCCGGGGATCAGGTTGGCGCCGTTGATCAAGCCGTTGATGGCGTTGATCGCCGTGTTCAGGATCCCGATGACAAAGTTTACGGCGCCCTTGAAAGCGTTCTTGATCCCGTTCCCGATGCCGGAGAAGATGCTCACGATCCCGTTCACAACCCCCCGGAAGAACCCCGGGAGGCCAGCCCAGACACTCTTGATCCAGCCCACCACCGAGCCAACCGCACCCCGGATTGCGTTCCATATCCCGATGAAGAAGTCCCGGAAGGCGGCGGACCTGTTCCACAGCAGCATGAACGCTCCGACCAACACGGAGATCAGCCCCACCAAGAACATGATCGGGTTTGCCCGAATCACCGCGTTGAGTACAGCTATCGCCGTAGACACGGCTCCGGTCACGGCGGCCCACGCGGTCTTGGCCGTGGCGACAAGCCAGGTCGCGGCCGTAGTCGAACTGAGCCACCCCCAGAACGTCGCCATGGCCGGAATCAGGAGATTGACCATGCCCGAGGCCAGGTCACCGACGCCGGTACCCAGCAGCAACAGCCGTTCGCCCAGCCCGAGACTGTCGTCGGTGAGGCCCTGGAACCCGTCCTGCAGACCGGTGATCGTGTCCCGGAAGCCCATCGCGCGGGTGTCGGTGGTGTCGAACCCCTCGGTCAGCCGCTCCTGTGCGTTGCTGCCCGAGTCGGCCATCTCCTTGCTCGACCGGTCTACATCGTCGGCCATCGACTTTGACGCCGCGCCGACCCGGTCGAACGCCTCGGTGAGCTTCTTCTCGTCGCCCGCAAGAGTCAGGGTAACGGTGGGCTTAGACGCCATGGGTCAGCCCCCGATCAGCTTCGTGAGGATGGTGCCGACTGCCCCGCCCCCGGCCGCCGCGAACCCAGCAGCGGTCCACTTGGCGCGCTCCAACGCTCGGATTCGGGTCTCGTGGTCGGTGTGCTGGGTGGCCGCGCGGGCAGCGTCGGCAGTCTGCTGGTGATTCCAGGCGTCGAGTTTGGTCTCAATCCGGGCGACGGTGACCTCCAGCGAGTCCGGGGTGTTCATTCCGACACCTCGACTCCGGCTTGGCGAGCAACGTCGATGAGCGCGTCGGTCAGAATCTCGGCGAGCCGCTTGTAGTTGGCGCCAAGGGCCGGGTAGATGTACCGGCCCTGCTTGATGTACGGCCGGCTCACCGCCTTGCCGGGACCTACCCGCCCGCCGAAGTCCAACCACGGGTAGTACGGGACGCGCTTGGAGCCACCTTGCACCCGGGACGCGGTGCGCGTCGACCGGGCTTTCACGGTGGCCTTGGCGCGGCCACTCCGGGAGGGCACCTGGGGGCGAGCCTCGCCCGCGATGAACTCGGCGCCCTCGTTGTGCGCCAGCCGAAGTGCCTTCGGCAGATCACTGTTGATCTTGCGGAGGTTACGATTGAACTCGGCCAGGCCCCGGACCCGGATTGGCTCGATCATCGTTTCCTCCCCTGCGTTTGCTGGTTTGCCAGTTGCTGTTCCTGAGCCTTGCGCCCGAAGTAGACGCCCCACCGCATGAACTCTTCCCAGCTCATCTCGTCCAGCTCGGCTACCGTGCGCCCGAGCTTCTCAGCAAGGAAGAACGCGAACATCGCGTCCGGGTCGTCAAGTTCGAGGTACGCCGCTTTTCTGGGCACCCTCCGCCATCCCGGACAGTTCCTGGATCGCCTCCATGACCGCGACGCCATCGCCGGCCGGGGCGTTCTCCAGCCACTCGGCCACTTCGGCGGCGGTCATCACCGGGTCGACCATGCCGGCGGCGATGAAGTGGTTCTCCACCGCGTGAATCTGGACTTCCCGGCCTCCGCCCCTCGCGGCTGCCCTGGCCTGGGTCACCTCGCCCCGGGTAAGCCCGCGCACGGTGACCGTGCCCTCGCCGAGATCCACCTCAGCGGTCTTGTCCGCGCGTTGCCGCTTGAGCAACGCCGATTTGTCGAGTCTGGCCACTGTGGACGCTCCTTACGAGGACTGGGTGCCGTAGGTGATGCCGCCGGTGATCTGGAGTTCGGCGGTCCAGGTAACGATGTCCGCGACCGGGAACGTCTCGTTGTAGGCGTTGACTACAACATCCATGGTGTCCTCGGGCCGGCTGGCCCCGGTGCCCTCCGGGCGAATGACGCACTCCACGGTGGTACCCAGCAGCGGCATGATGACCGCCCGAGGTCCGGTCAGCGCGGTGTTGTCGTACCGGCCGCCGATGGTGACAGTGCCGTCCCGCAGGCCGCCGACGTACGTCTTGTCGTCGGAGCCGTAGGAGGTGTCCTCGTGGGTGTCGGCCTCGCGGTTGTACGTGGTCGAGTTGGTGTACGCGCTGATGTCGTCGCCGCCGAGGCTGACGTATGTGTCCTTCGCGTGCACGGTGCCCATGTCAGCTCCCTGAACCGGTGATGTTGATGGTGAACTCGACGCCTTGGTAGGTCACGCTGGCCACCTGCCAGGCGCCGAACTCGGCGGACGCAACACGAACGGTGTCGCACGTGGTGTAGGGATTCGCCCCGCTGGAGTCCAACGCGGCTTTGACCGAGGAGGCGCCTGACCCATCGGCGTACGCGGCGATCTTCTCGGCCGCGACCCGATCGACCGACCGGGACACCAGGACGAGCACTCCCAAGTCAATCGTGTCCGACCCTCGGCCGTACCCCCCGTCGTAGGTGATCGCCTCGGGCAAGCTTACGAACGCGGCCGGCGGCGTGATCTTGTCCGGCGGGAAAGCGTATGCGCGTAGGCCGACAATCGAGTCGAGCTTGCCGGCCACCTCCTCCATCACCTCCTGAACGTTCACCTCGCCCACACCCTTCTGCGGTAGCCGTCGAGGGTGACCGCGACGTCGGGGTCCACCTTGGCCAGCAACCGCATCTCCGACCCGACTTCGGGGGAACCGGCGACACCGAACGGGGCGGACCGCCTGGCGACCAGTCGGGACGCTTGCAGCAGGGAAGCTTGTTCGACCGCCACCGGCACGGTGGTCCAGCCGAACCGAGCGGTGACCCGCACGCCGTCCGGCTGGCCGAACCGGGCACCAACCGCGAACGCGTCGGGGATTGCCAGCTCGGTCCACGGCCGCCCCTCGGGGCCGGCGTTCCGAGGACGCAACACCGGCCCCACGACCGCGACGAACTCACCTGCGGCGTGCTGCTCGGTGGCGACCTCGAACCCAGTCTCGGTCATCAGGTCGTCGATCGGGACCAGCCAGGTTCGGCGGCTCCTCGACCAACGCGCGGTGTAGTAGCGCGCTTCCGGCGTGGCTACCAACCCGAACTGACGGTTGGTGTGCCGGTCGATCGCACGCGAGGAGGCAGTAACGGCACGCTCCAGTTCCGCATCGTCAAGGTCATCGTCGATGCGGAGGTACTCGGCCAGGTCGTCAGCCGTGCAGTAGTCCGGAGCCCATGCCACTGTTACCAGCTCCTACGCGCCAAGCCGGATTGCGGCGACGGTGAGCGCGGTGACACCGGAGTAGGTGACCGCCACCGAGGCATCGTTCAGCCCCTCGTTCGGGACCGGAATGACTGCGGTGTCGCCGGCCGCAATCGGCACGGCCACGCCACCCACGGTCACGGTCTGCGAACCGGAGTGCCCGTTGATTGCGATCAGGGCGACCGTTTCCAGCTCCCAGCCGCCGACCGACCTCGTGCCCCCGGCGATGGTGTCGCCGCCGCTGTTCGCGGCGGCAAACGCGACGTCGGCGTTGCCGGCGTTGGTGACGTTCTGAATGGTGATTGCTGCCATCGTTCAGCTCTCCTGTGGCTGATCGGGGACCCAACCGCGTTCGGTGAGCACATGCCCACCAGCGCGCGGCCGGTCAACGTCCCGGGGCGGGTTGACCCGGATCCGCTTGACCGGGGCCGGCTCGGTGGTCGACGGGTTGCGCTGCTCGCCCTCGGCTTGCAGCGCTGCGGGGACGTCCTGAACCGTGACCACCGTCCCGGCCGGCTCCTCGTCGGACTGCCTCGACTCGTCGTCCTCCATCAGCCGGAGGATTACGTCCTCCTTCTTGCCGGTGGCCAACAAGTCACGCCGCTTGCACTCCGCTTGCAGCGCCGGGTAATCCCACTCCTCGTAGTCCGGGACGGTGTCCACGTCAGGCTCCAGTGATCGTCGTCGGGTCAACGCGCGTCATGGTCACCCGACCGCCGTGGTGTCGTAGCGGATGGCGGACAGACCGACCGGGCGCAGGAGCCGGGTGGCGAAGTACCCGAACAGCGCCAGGTCGATCCGGGCCGGGCCGCCGCGCTCCTCGAACCGGAAGGTGAGCAGCGAGGATTCCCAGGCCCAGACGTCGCTGCTGTTGAAGATCAACACGTCGGCGTCGCCGGCAGCGTTGCCGGTCATCGACCAGGCCGGCTGGTGCGGCAGGCCGTCGACGAACCAGCCCTGCGTGACCGCGTTCCCGACACCGGCTGTGTTCTGCGCACCGATGCTCGGCAGCAGCGGACGACCGTCCGAGCCGACCGCCGTCGCGAGCCCGGTCGTACCCTGCTGCGACAGCATCGCGCGGTTCGGCGCCCCGAACCGCCGGAACGGGTACAACGCGAGCTGGCTGCGGATACCAGCGATGAGGTCCGCCCCGTCCGCCGTCCCACTGCCGCCGTTGCCGTCGCCGCCGCTAACCAGCCGTGCCTGGGCACCGGAGGGCACGAACCCGCTAGTGATCGTGCCGCCCTGGCCGTTCGAGCCGTTCAGCTCGGCGTACACCTTGGCCTCGGTCTGCTGGGAGTAGGACTCCTGCATAGCCTGCATCGCGATGGCGTCGATGGCCGGGTTGGCGCTGTCGACGATCTCGCGGGTCAGCTCGAACAGGCCGGAGATACCACCGGGCGTCACGGTCACGGTGCTGATGTCCATCGTGCCATCGGTCGGGTTGGTGCCCTCGACGTGATCGGAGGTCATACCGCTCGACGAGACGAACTTGGGGATAGTGAACGGGGTGGCGTCGGTGAGCTGGCCACGGGACACAGCCTCGACCAGCGGACGACCCCGCATCAGCTGGGTCACGTACAGCTCGGGCCGGTAGCCGGGCGGGATCACGGCGGAGGCGTTGCCGGTGTCGGCGCCGAACATGAGCGCGTCGTTGGCCTGCTTGGCGAACTCCTCGGTCTGCCGGGTGTACTTGGCCAGCCGCTGGCGCGCGTCGTGGTCGCTCTCGGTGCGGGCCTTCCAGGCGTCGCGGACGAACGACGGGCCGTTGCCGTTCATCGTGTACACGGGGGCCTCGCGGGTCACCTCGACCCGACCGGCCGGCACGGTCTGGCGTGGCGGCACCGTGGTTGTGTCGACCTGCGGCAGCTGGACGTTCTGCATCGCGGCCGTCACCGACGCCTTCACGGCCTCGGTCAGGCCGGCGGTGAACGTGGCCATGTCGAAGCCCTGGGGCGCGGTGGGGGTCCGCCCGGCCGGGGTGCCAGGCGCGGTGTTCGGCTGCACAGCGGCCGGAGTGGTCATGACGATCGGTCCTTCCTGGGGGGACTGTCGGGATGCGGCGACCGAGGTAACCCGGGCGTCGTCGAACGCGGGAGTCGCGGTGAGCGCGATCTTCCGCAAGGTGGCGGAGCGGACCAGGCGCAGCGATCGGTCGTCGGGGTGGGAGTCCCACCCGTCGCCGGAGCTGGTGAAGTCGGCTTGGATCGACAGGCCGTCGTAGACGCCGTCCTCGGCGAGCGCCAGCAGCTCGTCACCGGCCGGGCCGCGCGCCACCTTCAGCGTGACGTCGAGACCGGCGCGGGTCGCCTGGATGCGTACGGCCTTGCCGACCTCGGTACCGGGCACGTGGTCCCGGTCGAGCTTCACCCTGGCCTCGTCGGTCCAGTGCAGGCTCCCGGGCGGGAACGACCAGCGGGCGCCGGCACTACGAGCCACGGTGTCCCACGGAACCGCCAGGCCCGAGATGGTGCGCCGTTCGGCGTTCACCCGGAAGTCAATGGCCTCCCCGGTAACGTCGAATTTGATTGGGCCGTCGTCGACGGGCGCGGTGAACGCCAACACGGGTCGGGTGGACTGCTGCACGGTCTCCTCCTGGGGCGGCGTCGGCGTGCTGGCCGGCGCTGGCGGGGTCGGTGCGCTGGGCTTGGCCGCCGCGCGGACGCGCTCAACGGGCAGGTCTTCCAGTTCGGCAATCCGCTCGTCGTCGTAGACGCCTACGCGGCGGCCGGTCTCGTAGGTGCGCATCCGGGTTTCGGTGTCGCTGCGGAGGAATCCGCCATACTCGGCGCGCACGGTGTAACCCGGCGGCGTGACGTCCGGCATCGACAGCCGGTCCTCGATCGCGGACACGTACGCAGCAAGGGTGAAGTCGATCAGATCCAACCGACGCTGTTCGGCGTTCGCGTAGGTACGGCTGGTGGTGGACACCCCAAGTTCCTCGGGGTCGATGCCGATCAACCGGGAGATCTCCAGTACCGCGTAGTCCCGGGCAGCGGCCAGTTGGAGCTGCTCCGGGTTCCACGTGAGCTGGTTGGCCTTGAGTGCCCCGAGGTAGGGCCACGCGCGCCGCGAGATGGAATCCTCGAAGTTGTCGAGAATCTCTTCAACTTCGGCATCGTCGCCTGGGTCAGTGCCGTCAGCGCTGGTCAGGTAGCCCAGCGGCATCCCGGTGTTGATGTGTCGCGCGGCGGCTTGTTCCAGGGCGAGGGCAGCTCGAATCACCCGTGCACCGGCCACTAGCAGCGCGTCGTTCGGGGAGTCGATTCGGATCAACTGAGCGTCCGGCACGAACTCGGTCGCCTGGCCCTGGGTGACGCCGTCGCTGGAGACGTACACCCGGGCGTTCTCGCGAACCGTAACGGTGCGAGGGTCGAGCCTCACAACCTTGGACGGGTACCCGTTGGCGTCGAACTCGGTGATCCGAAGCCAGGCGCGGCTCTCGAACAGCATGTCCTCGACGACCCGGGTCATGGTCACCGAGCGGGCGACGTCGGCCTCGGGCTGCTCCAGAAGTTCGCTCGGCACCCTTCGTCGCCGGCTGTCGAGCCGCTTCAACCGCAGCGTGCCGAGAGTGCCGCAGATCAGGTCCCGACCGCGCTTGACGGCCGGGACCGACATCGCCTGCGCCCGACCGACGCGCGGCACGGCCGCGACCTCGCCGAGTATGCCGGTCATCTCCGAAGGCAGGTTCGCCGTGAACATCAACGACGACGTGACCGGGCGCTGCCATTTCGGGGTGCCCTGACTGCCGGTTTCCCGGGGCATGGCTACGGATTCGTCAACACCGGGCGCAGCGCGCCAGTTGGTAAGAGTCCGCCACCATCCCATAACCGAAAGTACATATTAGACAGTGGGTTTGGGACAATTATTAAACTCGCTCGCCCTCCCGGGTCACCTGGGGCGACCCGCACAGCAGTACGTGTCCGACCATCCGGACTTGCAGCGTGCCGCTAATTCGGGTGGCCTGAATGTGGCCGATACGAACGTGGCCGCCCCACTCAAGGACGAAGGGACGTGGGCTTCCAGCGAAGGCGAGCAGGGCCTCCGTGTACGCGTCGTCGGAGGTCGCCGCGATGTGAAGTAGCGGGTCCGAGCCGTCAGGCGCCGTACGGATGCAGCAGACGGACGGGTGCAGGGTGAGCCACCTGCCTTCACTGCCGAAATCAGTGTGGTCGACCAGGAGGTGCAGGCGAGTTAGATTCAGAACGTCGGTGAACATGGGACGCGGTTCCTTCCGTTGGGCGGGTATTACTAGTCTGTTCGCCTATCTCGGTTTCGCTTGGAACTAATCACCTTCGGACGAGGCGGCATCGGCGGCAGAGTGCGCGCCAAGTGCACAGCCCCGGCCGCAGCGTAGGCACCGTTGATGTGCCCAGGCCCCTTGTGCGTGAACACGAAAGTGGACCCGCGAAGGAGCTTCTCGGCCCCCAGAACGTGTTTATCGATCATGGGGTCTCCCGAATGCACGACACCCCCGGACTTGACCAGGTCGGCGAACCCCATGCAGACCGCAGGCACTTCCTGGCGGATCGCCTCGACCCTCACCCCGGCCGGTGGCCACGAGGACTGACGGTTAACCCGCTTGTGTTTGGGGTCCGCCAAGTCGGCCGCCACCGCTGCGGCGGGACCCGAAGGGAACCAACCGAACACACGCGGCCGGATCCTGCGCAGCAGCCCCGGCAGGTCGCGCCTCATCTCCCTGGTGCAGTTCGGTCCGCTCCACGCCTTCACTGCCTCGACCCGAACCCGGACAGCTGGGGCCTGCTCGGTGCCCTCGTCCTGCCCCCCGGCTGGGTCGTCGTTGGACTCGCTGGCTTCGCTGGGCACCTCGGCCTCGTCGTCCTGCTCGGGCAGCACCGCAGCCACCACGAGGCAGGCGTGCTGCCCGTCAAGCGACACGTCCACACACGCGGCCAACTGGTCGCGCAGGTTCGCCATGTCGCCCGGGTCAAGACCGGCCTTCCAGCCCACGGGGTCAACGGCCGGGTTGAGGACCGGGACCTCCATGCACATGTATTCGATCTTGAACCCGGTCAGCTGGTCCCCACCTGCAGCCTTGGCGCGCTTGGCCGCGCCCAACAGCGAGTCCCCTTGCCACCGCCGGTTGAAGTTCGGGTTCGCGGCGGCCAGCGCTACCGGGTCCTCAGGGTCTGCCCCGTCCGGCGACGACCACTCAAACAGACCAAGCCTCGGGTCACCTTCTCCCGAGTCGATGAACTCTAGCGCTGACTTGCGAAGGGACCGCAGGACCACCGCCTTGCGGTCCCCCTGGTTCGACAGACAGACGATCTGGGCGTTGTCGACCGAGTTGGTGGTCGGCTCGGCCGCGTTCCACGCGGTCCAGTCCTGATGCTTGCGCAACTCGTCCAGGCCCAGCCGGTCCACGGTGAGGCTCCGGCCGGCGTCGTCGTTGCTGGCCGCGATCTTGTACCGGGTGTTGTGCACGGTGGTGAAGCTCTCCTCACCGTTGCGCAGCTGGATACCGCGCGGCGCGATCTCCTCGGCCAGCATCGGCACCCGTTTCGCGGTGTCGACTGCGGCGTGCCAGGTCTCCTTGGCGTACTCCAGTTTCGAGGAGGTACCGAGGACAGTCGGCTTGTCCATGCGGGTCCCCGGCAGGTCGACGAACAGCCACCACAGGATCAGGACCTTGAGGAAGTGAGTCTTTCCGTTCTGCCTGGCCACGAGCACCAAGACGACCCGAAATCGCGGCCGACCGTCCGGCAGCAACTCGCCAACGTGGATGGCCAACCACTCTTGGAACGGGTCGAACGGCTCGCCGATCTGGCGCGCGAACTCGCACACCTCGAACCCGTAGCTGGTTTCAGGCGTGAGAGGGCGAAGAGGTGGTGTCCACAGCCTGGGCTCCGTGCTCCCGAGCACGACGTCTCCGCTCTCGGAGTTCGTCCATTTCGGATTTGACAGCACCACCACGAGCCGCACCTCCCCCCTTGATCGTCAACGCGGCGCGGCCCTTGGGGGTAGCACCCAGCGACTCCAGCACCGCCAGCAGCTTTGGCCCCAACTCGTTCAGCGCGTCCTGTGCTACCTCAGCCTCGTCGATAACCGCCGCGTACCGCTGGGCCAGCTTGACCGCCCCGGCGTCGCGCGAGTTATCCGTGAGGCCAGCGAGCGCCAGCGAGACCGCACCGAGCATGGACAGCGCGGCCGAGTCGGCCGCCTGACCAGCGGACAACCTGTCGACGAGTTCAGCCTTCTTGCCGAGAGCGGACAGGCCGCGCTTCTTGCACTCGGCTTGAAGCTCCGAATAAGACCAGGTCCCGTACAAAGCGCACCTCCCGTCACGACTCCTCGTCCACGGAGTTAACCACCTGATAATTAGCGGCCGGAATCCCTGGCTCATTTTGGAGAGAGAAAGAACAGGGAACGGTGGGTGTCCGAATAATTACTCAGCAGGAAAAAGACCACTACCATTTGGTTCGCGGCTGCGGCGGCGGGTCACGTTTATTCGGGTCACCGAGAGCCCTGTTGCACTCAGCGCAGACCGCCATCAGGTAGTCGGGGTCGTCCCCGCTCACGGCCTTGCCCAACACGTGGTGAACCTGGGTCGCCTTGCCGGTACACACCCCGGCTATCGCCAGGTTGCACAGCCCGTCGTTCCCGCCCTGACTCTTCGGTCTCAGGTTGTGGGTCAGCACCAGCGCGCGAACCTTGCGCCACGCGCTGGTGCTACCGCCCCGCCAGGCCCTGCTCATCTCGTGTCCGTCCTAGTCGTCGAAGCTGTCGAACTGGCACGACCCAAGGTGACCTCGGTCCAGTTCGCACCGGAACGGGTGACCCTGGCTGGGCCGAACCTTCGGGCAGGTGGTCAGCTCGTACCACTGCCTGCTTTCGTCACTCAACATCCCGGCGGCGGCGAGTCTGCGGGTAGACCTGGGCATAGAACTCTCTCCTGTTCCGGTGTCCTCCTAATTTCCGAGCCGCCAGCCAGACGTGTTAGTGGGTTCGCCCTTCCAGGATCAGGGCAGCCTTGCCAGCCTGCCGCTGACGCTGGTGCTTCCAGTTCGTGTAGTGGGTGTGGCACCTGCCCTTGGCGACCCGGACTCGCCGGCACTCCTGGACCTGGCACTGGCGGTCAGGGTCGTCGGTCTCCTGCTTGCGGTACCAGGACCAGTGGTGGCTTTTGCACCGACCCTTGATCGCACCCGGTCGCCCACAATCGTCGGTCAAACATTTCACCTGGGTGTTAGTCATCGGCTCGGTCCCCCGGTCCCTTGTCCAACGCAGCTAGCACTAGTTCAAACATGTCACTCGACCCCGCGACTCCCCACAGCTCCCATTCCCAGTAGTCCGCCGGGTACATGTACCTGACCCACCCGGCCTCGCCTGACCAGTACGTGGCCGCGCCGGGCTTGAGGCTAAACAGGACTTCACGTAAAACTGGATCTAGTTCCCTTTTCATCTCTTCTCCTTGTTCTCACGGAACCGAGCACGGGTGCCCCGGATCCAGGCTGGGGGCAGTCGGGGGACTCCGTACCCCCGACGACTGCCCCCTGGGTGCCTCGCGGGCAGTTGAGGGCAACTGCCCCGGGCAGTTCACATACCCTCTGACCTGCGTGGGGGCAGTCTGACGGGGGCAGTTGCCCCCTTGGGGCAGTCACTGCCCTCGGAGACCCCACTGCCCGGGGCAGTTCGACGGCGTGTCGTGCACACCAAACATCCGGGCGTGTCGCGGTCATGAACGGGCCTTTCTAACTGCCACGACCTGCCCCAGAAAGGTTTTGCTCATTTTCACGCCGTTGCCCTTCATCCACGCGTGGATGGTGGGTAGACCTGCCCGAGGGTCAATCCCGGCAGCGTCTAGTCGAGCTACCAACGCGACCGCGTCTGGTCCCAATTCCTCCAGGGCCGAGACTCCGGACTTTTCGTCCCGGGTCAGTACCTCGCCATCCACGACCACCAACGACGTGACCGAGTCGCCGTCCTCGTCGGTCTCGGGCAGCGTGACCGACCGAAGCTCAACCTTGAACTCCGGCGGTGCCTGGTCCTCCTTGACTTTGGTGCACCGGATTCTGGCGTGTTTGCGGCCGTTCTTCTCGCCCTCGATCCGCCACACTGTGTCCATCGCGGCGGGCACCGAGGAGGCACCGCGCGAGCGATCGGATTCGGACCACCCGGTGTGGTGCACCGTGGTCACGGCCGCGCCCAGTTCTACCGCGAGCCGACGCATGGCGTCGGTGACCAAACCCATCTCGGTCGGGCTGTTCTCATCCATGCCGACTGTTGATGTGGCCCGGGTATCAAAGATGACCCAGTCCGGTTCGAACTCGGCTTCGGTGAGTCTGTCCAACAGGGCGTCGACCGCGACGATCTGGAACGGATACGGCAAGACCATCAGGTTTTTGTTCGGGATGGTCAGGTCGTGGTGTTGGGACCACGCTCGGATCCGCTTGTGGATGCCGAGTCCACCTTCCGAGGCCACGTACAACACCCGCCCCTGGCGGACGCGGTGACCATGCCAACGGGGTCGGCCAGTCGCCACGTGCAAGGCCGCGTCCAGCATCACGAACGACTTGTACGACCCCGACGCCCCGAACACCTCGCCGATGGTGTTCTTCGGGACCATGACCTTGATCAGGTAGTCAGCGGTAGGGAGTTGTTCGAGATCGTCCAACGAGACCGGCCGGGCCGACGGGGATAGCGCCGCGAGGGCTGTTCGACGCTTAGCCTCGCGGCGGACCCGGTCTTTGTGGACCTCCCGCCGTACCTCGTCGTCAAACGCGAGATCGGCCACCGTGGGCACCGAGACCAGCTGGTCCAGGGTGTACCCGGTCTGCAAGTGGTCCGCGACGTCGGCGCCCTTCTGCGGCAGGTTCGCGCGCCACACCGTGACCGCGCCGCCGGCATGGCCCACGACCTCGGTCAAGCTCGCCTGGACGTCGTAGGCGTACTGTTCCCCGCCCTTGTCGTTGTCCTTGACAACTCGGACATCGGTCGCGCCCTCGAACCACCGGGTGAAGTCGTGCAGGTTCCAGTTCTGCTCTCCGTCGTGGTTGCAGGTGGCGGCCTCGCCCACGGCCTCCAGAGCGTGAACGTCCTTCTCGCCGCCGACCACCCAGACTCGTCGACCGTCCTTGATCGCCGCCAGCAGTTGCGGCAGTCGGTACGGGACCGGGGTCACGTGTTTCGGGATGCTTGCGACTTTGAACTTCTTGGGGGTGTCACCTACTCCACACCGGAAGGTCTTGGGCTCGTACCGGGCCTTGGTGAACAAGACCTCGCCGTGTTCGTTGGTGTAGGCGTAGACCTCGGTGATCCTGCCCAGCTCGGTGTCTCGCGCGGCCGTCGTTGACCTCTCGGACTCTCGCCGGCCCCCGGGGCGCGGGACCTCCAACCCAGCCTCTCTCAGGGCCGACAGCACCTCTTCTTGGGTACATCCCGACTGGCACTTGAACAGAACACTCCCGTCGCCCTTTAGGGTCAGCGAAAGGCTGGGGGTGTTGTCGTCGTGCGCCGGGCACTGCCCGTTGCGCTGATTCCCGGAACCCTTGGCGTTGACGTACGCAGAGATCTGCTCGAACAGGTCAGACTGAACCTTAGGCATTCGAGTCTCCCCACGTGTCGACAAGGAGACTCGGCTCCGTGTTATTCTTTTTTAGACGGCCTTGTTCCCCGTCTTCTTTCCGGGTTCGCCAGGTGGCCCACTCTCCGCCCGTGGAGTGGGCCACTGCCTTATTCGGCGCCATTGCCGCACCCCTGGTGCAGCGAACAGAAGAGGGAGCCGATCAGGGCGTCTTGGCGGCACTGCTCGGAGAGCCGACTTACCACAGTCATCGCCGTGCACCGGGTTTGCGCATGAGCCTCGGCTTGGTCGATTGGTCCGAAAAGCTCGTCGATGCGGCCCAGCCCGAGCGCGGCAACGATCACGGGCAACCGATCAATGGTGGGCTTGGTTCGGCCGTTTTCCCAGCTGTAAGCCTGGACCTTGGCGACGCCACAGGTCCGCGCGAACACGGCGGCAGACAGCCCGGCCGCGTGACGCAACGCCTTGAGCCGGTGGCGGTCGAAGACCATCGACCGGGCCTGCTCGGGGGTCACCGGGGCTCACCACCGAACAGCACGCGCAGCAACTCCGCGTACTCGGCGGCCGACATCTCGGCGGACTCGAACTCGATTTCGTCAGGCATCGTTACTCCGCGCTCGGAATAACGAATAACCGAGCTGGAGTGCAGCTCACCCCTGTACAGCTAAGGATGGCTGCACGCGCTCGGCTGCCCCTGGCTCGAAAGCCTCTTAGGTCTTACGCCACTAGCCGGCCGTTTCAGTGAAGGCGTATCCGGTCTCGCGCTTGCTGGTATTCGTTAGTGAATTAGGACCAGCTCAGTCAAGCATGACAGTAACGTGACCGACAAGTGAGCTATAGTCCTGCCTTCTCGGCCTCTGCGGTCAGGACAAATTCGCCCTCAATGGTATCCTCGAGTACCCCGGCATCAAACAGGGCTAAAAACGTTCGGTCTTGCTCCCTTTGAGCCGCTCGCATGACTAGACGCGCTTCTGCTAGTCCGACATCCCGAAACCTAGCTTTTTGTTGGTCCAATTCTTCTTGTAGGAGTTCGATCTTTTGACTAAGGTCGGGGTTCACCCTCTCGGAGAGATCATCGAATTCGATTCCAAGCACCTCGTTTTCAGCTTCAAAACTCACAGTTTTGGCAACTTCCCACTCGCCTAGCAGGCGTTGGGCTTCCTCTTTCGAGACTTTCATTGGGGCTCCTTTCTAGAGCCCGTCGACGTTACAAACCCGAATATGGGCGCAACAGACAAATCAGACAGCCACTTGGTCACAGTTTGGTCACGCCACGGTCAGCAGCCGGAACGGCACGTTCGGTACCGTTGGTGACCCGTCAGACGTGGCGCCTCGGCGCCGCGGGTCTCGCCGACGACCAGGCGGTCCGGGCGCATCCGCAGACCCTGTCTCACCAGGTCGGACAGGGTGACCTCGCCGGCGCCCTCGACGTTCGGCGGGCGGGCGATGAGGCGGACGAACTGGGGATGGTCAGGAGCCAGCTCGCCGGCGTCCTCGACCGAGACGATCCGCTCCAGCGGATGCACGCTGGTGAGCAGCGCCGACAACAACGTCGTCTTGCCGGCGCCGGTGCCGCCGGTGACGACGAACGCGAGGCGCGCGTCGACGATCGCGAGAAGCAGGCTGTGGCCGACGGCGTCGAACGTGCCCAGCCGGCGCAGCGACTCCAGGGAATGGCCCGCGCGGCGCAGCACCCGCAGCGACAGACACGTGCCGTCGGCGGCGATCGGTGGGAGGACCGCGTGCAGACGGACATGGCCCGGTAGCCAGGCGTCGACGAACGGCTGGGCGTCGTCGAGCCGGCGGCCGCAGGCCAGCGCCAGGCGCTGCGCCAGCCGGCGGACCGCCTGCTCGTCGGGGAACGTGACGTCGGTGCGACGCAGGCCGCCCTGGCCGTCGAGCCAGACCTGGTCGGGGGCGGTGACCAGGACGTCGGTGACGCCGCTCGTGCGCAGCAACGGATCCAGCGGGCCCGCGCCGACGAACTCCTGCCGCATCAGGCGAAGCGCGGTGAGCATGTCGGCGTCACCCACCACGCCACCGGACTCCGCCCGGACGGCGTCCGCCAAGGCGGCGGGGGTGATCTCGGTCGCGGCGCTGGCCAGGCGGCTGCGGACGCGGTCGATCAGAGGTTCGGGGGTGCTGGTCATGCCGCTGAACCTCCGCAGGTCAGGCAGGGGCCGGTGGGGCTGGTGAGGCAGTGCCAGGTGGTGGGATGGCCACGGCGGCAATCGGTTGGGCGGTGGGGGAAGCGTTGGGCGTGGCGGCCCACCAGGCGGCTGGTTCGGCGACGGTCGGCGAGGTTGATCACGGTGGCGAGGTTGGGGAGTTGGAGACGGTCGGTGGTCGCTGGCTCAGGGCTGGTCGCGGTGGCGGGGCTGCGATGAGACTCGGTGGAGCAGGCGGAGTTCGGTTCGTGGGTGAGGCCCGGACGGGAGGCAGTCGGGGACTCCGCGGGAGCGGGGCCGGCGGCGTTCGGTTGATGGACGGCGCTCGGGGGTTCGGTGGGATCGGCGGCATTCAGATGGCAGGAGGCACCTGCGGACTCCGCAGAAGCGGGGACCACGTCGTCCGACTGGTCGGTGGCGCCCGGGTAGACAACGCTCCCGGACTCCGCACGGTTGACAACACTCAGCTGACAAGTGGCGCCCGGACGGGAGGCGCGCGGAGGTTCGGTGGGACTGGGGCAGGCGTGATTCGGCTGGTGGGTGGGGCTCTCGGCGCGCGGTGATACGCCGGGGGTCGGGCGGGCGGCGGGCGGCAATCCGTTCGGTTGGTGGGTGGGGCTGGGAGCGGCTGCGGGCGGCACGTGGGTGGGGCGCGGCAGGTTCCCCCGGTCCGTGGGGGTTGAGGCGGTGGGGTGTGCCCGCAGGTTGCTCGGGTCAGTGGAGGTTGAGGTGGTGAGGTGCCGCCGCGCGTTCTCCGGGTCAGCCGAGGTTGGGGCGGTGGGGTGCCGCCGCAGGTCCCCCGGGTCAGCCGAGGTTGAGGCGGTGAGATGCCGCCGCAGCTCCCCCACGTCAGCCGAGGCTGAAGCGGTGAGATGCCGCCGCAGGTCCCCCAGGTCGGCCGAGGTTGGGGCGGTGAGATGCCGCCGCGCGTTTTCCGGGTCGGTGGGGGTTGGGGTGGTGGGTTGTGGGCGCTGGTCGGGGTGGAGAGGGGCGGGGTGCCGTTCGTGGGGGGTGAGGGGCTGGTTGTTGGGGGTGGGAGTTGTCATGGGTGGGCTCGCACGGGTCGGGGGGAGCGGGGTGGTTGGGCGGAGAGTTCGGTGAGGGTGGCTCTGGCCGCTCGGGTCAGGGGGCCTCGCGGGCGGGGGGTGAAGGTGCCTCGGTCCAGGGACTGGGGGAGGGCGGGTTCCGGGCGCATCGTGGTGAGCAGGGGGAGGTTCACCGCCGTGGCCACCTCGCTGGGGGTGAGGCCGCCCGGTGAGGGGCCTCGGACGATGAGGCTGGGGGTGATGCCCAGGGCTGACAGGCGATAGGTGAGCAACCGCGCCGACACGCAGGCTCGGACCTCGCCGGGGACGATCATGACGGTCAGGTCGGATCTGGTCAGGGCGGTTTGGGCGGCGGGGTCCAGCTGGCGGGAGACGTCGCAGATGACGATCTCGCCGGCTCGGCGGCCGGCCTCCAGGACCGCGGCCACGGCTTCGGGGGCTGGGGACGCGCCTTTTCTGGCCCCCGACAGCACGGTCAGGCGGGCCTGGCCTCGTGTTCTGGTGGGGAGCGCCTCGTGGAGGGAGGAGGCCGCCACCCGACCCGCGCGCAGGTGCAGGTCGGGCCAGCGGAGACCCTCGTCCGACTCGGCGCCCAGGACGAGGTCCAGGCCACCGCCCAGGGGGTCGCAGTCGATGAGGAGGGTGTTGTGGCCGGTGCGGAGCGCTGTCAGGCCCAGGGCGGCGGCGAAGACCGACGCGCCGGCGCCGCCTCGGGCGCCCAGGACCGACAGCGCCCTGCCCGCGTCGGGGGCCGGGGCCTCGGTGGCGTCGGCCAGGGCTTCCGCCAGCCAGGGTTCGGCGCCGGGGAGTTCCAGGACGCGTTCTGCGCCCACGTGAACGGCCTGTTCCCACAGGGAGGGGGGCGCCGGGTCGGGGGCTATCAGGTAGACCGACGCCCTTCTGGGGAAATCCATGCACTGGCGGGCGGCGGCCTCGTCGAGGATCACCAGGGGCGCGGTGTGCCACATCCGCCCAGCGGTTTCGGCGTTGGTCGCGCGTCGCACCTCACAGCCGGTGGCGGCCGCCAGCTTCAGCACGTCGTCGAGCAGGTCCTCGTTCTCGACGAAGGCCAACGGGCTCGTCTGGTCCACCTCGGTCCCCGATCGTGTCCTGGGCCAGGTTCGGTTCCTGGCCTCGACAACACGATCGGTGCCCGATCACGCCGGCTCAACGGCTGGTGATCAACATGTGGACAACCCGCTCGACTGTGGACAACTGGGCTGTTCGGACGCCGGAAGACCCAGGAAGGTCGGGGGGTGCGGGTACGCTGGCGAGTTCGTCCCAAACGGACAGACAGCGGATGAGAGACGACCCCCGCCAGGGGGGAGGGACGGGGGTCGTCAACGGTTCAGCCCCGGGGGGTCGGGCTGAACCCGCCCAGCACAAGCTGGACGCCACCACTGTATCCCGTCCCATCGGAGCTGTGGTTGCAACTTGCTCAACGCCAGCCAACGAGTCACAGACATCCGACGTCTGAACGGCCTGTCTCACCAGCGCGAATGATCGCCCGCTCCTATGCTGACACGGTGACAAGTAGCGGAGAAAGCCCAGCGCAACCCCGTCGCGAACCGCTGCGGGCAGCGGCGTTCTTCGACCTGGACAAGACCATCATCGCCAAGTCGAGCACGCTCGCGTTCAGCCGACCCTTCTTCCGCAACGGGCTCATCAACCGGCGAGCCGTGCTCAAGGGTGCCTACGCCCAGTTCGTGTTCGCGGTCTCCGGCGCCGACGCCGACCAGGTCGAACGCATCCGCGCCCACCTGACCTCCCTGTGCACCGGATGGGACGTGCAACAGGTCCGGGCCATCGTCGACGAGACCCTGCACGACATCGTCGACCCGCTGGTCTACGCGGAGGCCACCGAGCTGATCACCGAGCACCGCGACGACGGCCGGGACGTGGTCGTCGTGTCCGCCTCCGGTGACGAGATCGTCACGCCGATCTCCGAGATGATCGGCGCCACGCACAGCATCGGCACCCGCATGGTCGCCACGAACGGCCGCTACACCGGCGAGATCGAGTACTACTGCTACGGCGAGAACAAGGCCACCGCCATCAAGGACCTCGCCGCCGAGCACGGCTACGACCTCGACGAGAGTCACGCCTACTCCGACTCCATCACCGACCTGCCGATGCTGGAGGCCGTCGGGCACCCGACGGTGGTCAACCCGGACCGCAACCTGCGGGCGCTCGCGCTCGAACGGGGCTGGCCGATCCTGGAGTTCACCAGGCCGGTGTCGCTGCGTTCCCGCTTCCCGACGCCCTCGGGCGCGGCCGTCGCGGTCACCGCGATCGGGCTCGGCGCGATCGCCACCGCCGGCGCGACATTGTATGGCATCCACCGGCGACGGAAGCGATGAACGAATCTCACGAAAATCACCGGAAAGCAACCAGCAGAATACGCCACGGACGCGAATCCGTCGACACCTCCGAACGTCTGTAACGGTGCACCAGAATGGGGGTCTTGAAGTGACCTCCAGCACTGGGTAAAAAGGACCTGCGGACCCCCGGCCGGCCAGGGCCGGAGCGGAAGAGAAGCTCCCGGCCACCCCGGATAGGGCTCCGTGCACGGAACACCGAGCACCCACGCGGAGCACGCCGCGGGAGGCATGTCGTCAAGGGACTGCGTACCGGGACGCCGGGCGCCGAGGCCAGGTAGGTACGACAACTGTTGCACGCTTGGTAGTCGAATGTTCCGTGCCGGGCGATTGGGCGATCTCTGTCCGTGGATTTCCACGGGTCGGGGTCGCCCAGCCCTATTTCTGGGGAGTTTTCGAATTCGGGCGCGAATTGGCCGGGCGGCGGGCCGGCGGCCACCGGGCCGCCCGGGCGGGCCCGGGACCACGCGCGGGCGGGTTACGTTTTGGGCCGAACGCCCGCTTGCTCGCGACCGGTGAACGTGGGTAACTTACCGGTTGCTGCATGTTCTCGGTTAAGAGGTTACGTAGTGGTTCCGTTGGCCGGCCAGGGAGGCCTTGGTGGTCATTTCTCGTACGTCAGCACGCCTGAGTCTCTCCTTGGCAGTGACCGCGATCGCGAGCACGGCCATGGTTAGCGGGGTCGGTTCCGCCTCCGCCGTGGCGCCGGAGGCGACCACCGCGCAGGGCGACGCGCTCGCCCAGGCCACCGGCCGCCTGCGCGGCATGTCGCTCGAACAGAAGATCGCCCAACTGTTCGTCGTCTCGGTGTGGGGGAAGTCCGCCGACGAGGCGCACCCCACCAACCAGGCCGAGTACGGCGTCGACACGCCGGCCCAGGTCATCGAGAAGTTCGGCGTCGGCGGCGTCATCTACTTCAACAACAGCGGGACCGACAACGTCGACAACCCCCGGCAGATGGCCGCCTTCTCCAACGGGTTGCAGCGGGCCGCCATCCGGCACAACACCCACCTGCCGCTGATCATCTCCATCGACCAGGAGGGCGGCAACGTCACCCGGCTGGAGTCCCCGGCCACCGAGTTCCCGGCCAGCATGGGCGTCGGCGCCGCGCGCAGCACCCAGGACGCCCGGACCGTCGCCACGATCAACGGCCGCGAGCTGCGGGCGATGGGCATCAACCAGAACTTCGCCCCGGTCGCCGACGTCAACTCCAACCCGCTCAACCCGGTCATCGGCGCCCGTTCCTTCTCCTCCCGCCCCGAGCTGGCCAGCCAGATGGTCGTCGCCGAGATCGAGGGCTACCAGGAGGGCGGGCGCGCCAGGGACACCGTGTCGGCCTCGGCCAAGCACTTCCCCGGCCACGGCGACGCCGAGACCGACAGCCACACCCAGCTCCCCGAGATCGACCGGACCGAGGCCGAGTGGCGGCAGATGGACCTGCCGCCGTTCCGGGCCGCGATCGACGCCGGCATCGACTCGATCATGACCGCGCACATCCAGGTCCCCAGCCTCGACCCGTCCGAGCGGCCGGCCACGCTCTCCAAGCCGATCCTGACCGGGCTGCTGCGCGAGGAGCTCGGCTACCGGGGCGTCATCGTCACCGACGCGCTCGGCATGGGCGGCGCCAACGTCTTCCCCGCCGAGGAGATCCCGGTGATGGCGCTGGAGGCCGGCGTCGACCAGCTGCTCATGCCGCCGGACCTGCCGCTGGCCCTGGACGCCGTGCGCGCCGCGGTCGACAGCGGGCGACTCACCGAGCGCCGCATCGACGAGAGCGTGCTGCGGATCCTGCTGCTCAAGCTCAAGCGCGGCATCCTGACCAGCCCGTTCGTCGACGAGAAGAAGATCGACACGGTGGTCGGTACGCCGGAGAGCCTGGCCACGATCCAGGAGATCACCGACGGCACGCCGACCGTGCTGCGCAACGACGCCGGCCTGCTGCCGATCACCGGGAACCCGGGGAACGTGCTGGTCACCGGCGTCGGCGACAGCACGTCTGGGCTGACCCACCGCAGTCCCGAGTGGCTCGCGGGGTCCCTCGGCGAGCGCGGCCTCACCGCCACCGCCCTGCCGACCGGGACCAGCCCGAACCAGGCCACGATCGACGGCGCGGTCGCCGCGGCCGGCACGTCGGACCTGGTCGTCGTGCTGACCAACAACCTCAAGGACCGCGCCCAGCAACGGGCGCTGCTCAGCGCCCTGCTGGCCACCGGCAAGCCGGTCGTCGCGGTCGCCTCGCAGATCCCCTACGACGCGGGCTACGTCGACGCGCCGACCTGGGTCGCCAACTACGGCTGGCGGGCCGGCGCGCTGGAGTCGCTGACCAAGGTGCTGCTCGGCGAACGCTCCCCCACCGGCAAGCTGCCCGTCGACGTCCCCGTCGGCGGCGACCCGGACACCATCCTGTACCCGTACGACACCGGATTGACGTGGTGAGCATGGACCGTCGACGTTTCCTGGCCGCGTCCGCGCTCGCCGCGCCGGCGGTCACCCTCGCCTCGGCCGGCACCGCGTCGGCCGGCGCCGACTCCCGGGGCGGGGGCCGGCGGGTCGTCACCGCCTCCGACCAGCTCGCCGCCGACGGCTGGCGGGCGTTCCGGAGCCGCAAGGTCGGCGTGCTGACCAACCCGACCGGGGTGCTCGCCGACCAGACCCACGTTGTGGACTCGATGGTCGCCGCCGGGGTGCCGCCGACCGCGGTCTTCGGCCCGGAGCACGGGTTCCGGGGCACCGCGCAGGCCGGCGGGTCCGAGGGCGACTACCTCGATCCGCGAACCCAGGTCCCGGTCTACGACACCTACGGCGCGTCCGTCGACAAGATCGCCGGCCAGTTCACCAAGGCCGGCATCGACACGCTGGTGTTCGAGATCGCCGACATCGGCGCGCGTTTCTACACCTACATCTGGAGCATGTACTACGCGATGCAGGCGGCCGTGCGCACCGGCATCGACTTCGTCGTGCTCGACCGGCCCAACCCGGTCGGCGGGCGCGCCGACGGGCCGATGCTCGACCCCGCCTACGCCTCGGGCGTGGGGCGCAAGCCGATCGTCCAGCAGCACGGCATGACCGTCGGCGAGCTGGCCAGGTACTTCGACGCGGAGTTCCTGCCGGGCGACGCCGGTGGGCGGCTGGCCAGCCTGGAGGTCGTCAAGGTCCGCCACTGGCGCCGCGACCAGCTGTTCGTGGACAACGGCCAGCAGTGGGTGCTGCCCAGTCCGAACGTGCCGACCCCGGACACCGCCTACGCCTACCCCGGGACCTGCCTGTTCGAGGGCACCGTGTTCTCCGAGGGCCGCGGTACGACCCGGCCGTTCGAGATCATCGGCGCGCCGGACATCGACTGGCGCTGGGCCGAGGCGATCAACGAGGCCGGCCTGCCGGGGGTGCGGGTGCGTGAGCAGTACTTCGTGCCTACTTTCAACAAGTGGGTGGGCGAGGTCTGCGGCGGGGTCCAGGTACACATCACCGACCCCTACCGGTTCCAGCCGATCCGCACCGCGATCACCATGCTGGTCACCGCGAAGCAGACCCATCCGGACGTGTTCGCCTGGCGGCCGGACAACTTCATCGACAAGCTCTCCGGCTCCGACCGCCTGCGCCTGATGATCGACGCCGGTGCCGGCGTGGACGAGGTCATCGGCGCGTGGCGTTCCGAACTCGCCGCCTTCAACTCCCGGCGGGAGCGGTACCTGATCTACCGGTGACGACCCCGAGGTGGCCATGTCCAGGCGAAGTGTCCTATCCGGGCGGGTCCTCGGCGCGTTGGTCGCCGTGCTCGCCACCGTCACGACCACGTCCGCCGCGGGGGCCTCGGTGAGCGCCGAGGCGGGCGGCGGCGGGCCGGCGCACGGCCGGTTCGACAATCCCCGGCACGGTTTCGCGCCGCCTGGCACGGTGCTGCGCGACGCCGCGCCGGCCCGGGTCGGGCTGGATCCGGCGCCGATCGAGGAGGCGGTGGCGACGGTCGGCGGGTGGACGACGTCCCACCCGACGCCGGGGACCGCGCACCCGCTGTACTCCGGGGCGGTCACGCTGCTGGCGCACGACGGCGCGGTGGTCAGCCGTTCGGCGACCGGGTACGCGGTGCGTTACGCGGACGCGGCGGGCACCGAACTGCCGCAGGAGCAGCGGGTGCCGATGCGCGGGGACACGATCTTCGACATGGCGTCGGTGACCAAGCTGTTCACCTCGATCGTGGTGATGCAGCTGGTCGAGTCGGGTGACGTGGACGTGGACGCGCCGGTGGCCGACTACCTGCCGGAGTTCGGGGTGAACGGCAAGGAGTCGATCACCGTCGCGCAGCTGCTGACGCACACGTCCGGGCTGGTGTCGTGGGTGCCGCTGTGGTCGCGGTACCCGGACGTGCCGTCGCGGATCCAGGCGGTGATGGACATCGCGCCGCGCACGACGCCCGGCACGAACTACGAGTACTCGGACCTCAATCTGATCACGCTGGGGGTGCTGGTCGAGCGGTTGACCGGTGACCGGCTGGACGAGGTGGTGGCGCGGCGGATCACCCGGCCGCTGCGGATGACCGACACCGGTTTCAACCCGCCGGCCTCGAAGCTGGACCGGATGGTGGCGACCGAGTTCCAGGCGACGCCGCCGCGCGGGATGGTCCGGGGGTCGGTGCACGACGAGAACGCCTGGTCGCTGGACGGTGTCGCGGGGCACGCGGGGATCTTCTCCACGGCCGACGACCTGGCGGTCCTGGCGCAGACGATCCTCAACGGCGGCAGCTACCGGGGGGCGCGGATCCTGCGTCCGGCGACGGTGGCGGCGATGCTGGACAACCACAACGAGGAGTTCCCGGCCAACGCGCACGGCTACGGCTTCGAGCTGGACCAGATCTGGTTCATGGGCGGTTTGACCGGTCCGCGCACGGCCGGGCACACCGGGTTCACCGGAACTGACCTGGTCATCGACCTGGCGTCGCGGTCGTTCGCGATCCTGCTGACCAACCGGGTGCACCCGAGCCGGAACTGGGGTTCGATCAACCTCGCCCGGGAGACGTTGTCAACGGGACTCGCCAAGGCGCTGGCAGTTGAACCCGAACGTGGACGTGATTCCTGGTACACGGGCATCGGCGACGCGTCTCAGTCCACTCTCACTACTGTCTCTCTGCGCCCGAGCGGACACGTTCGGGTGGTCTTTGATGCCTTTGTGGACTCTGAAGTCACTGACAGGTTAATGCTTGAGGCAAGCGCCGACGGTCTCACCTGGGAGCCCGTTCCGCTGACCGTTTCCGGCCGCGGAGCGCCCGAGGAAGAGGTGGTTTCACTGTCCGGTACAGGTCACCGGGACTGGTGGACCGTGCGTGCGCAAGTGCCCCACGCAGCGGAGATCACGTTGCGCTGGCGGTTCGTCACCGACGCCCGGTACACCGGGCGTGGAATCAACGTCGACAATCTCATCATCACCGACCGTGACCAAATGCTCCTCAACGGTGAGAAAGAACCCCACAGAGTGCGACCGGAAGGTTGGCAGCTCAGGTCACGATGAGGTCCAAAACTGGTTGAAACGCTAACAACCCGGGGCCAACCGTCGATTCCGATGTTGAGCTAGCACGACGTCCCCTGAAGTTTCCGCTTCAGACGGGTAGCGTTGTCCCAGGACAACAGCTGCCCTGTTGTTGACCCACATGCCTGTTAGTAAGTTTCCCACGTGAGCGCGAGTGTCATGACCACACAACACACTGAGTCAAGTCCTCTGGTCCGAATCCGGTCACTGCTGCCCGGTCTGGCCCGCGCGGAGCAACGCGTGGCCAAGGTCGTTCTGGACAGCCCGTCGACCGTGGCGCGCCGGAGCATCACCGAGGTCGCCGAGGCCGCCGGCACCAGCGAGACCACCGTCACCCGGTTCTGCAAGGCCATCGGGGTCGGTGGGTATCCGGAGCTGCGGATCGCTCTGGCCGCCGACACCGCCCGGTCCGAGGCCCGCGCCGAACGCGACCTCGGCGGCGAGATCTCCACCGACGACGATCTGGCGACCGTCGTCGGCAAGGTGACCTTCGCCGACGCCCGAGCGGTCGAGGAGACCGCCGCCCAACTCGACGTCACCGTGCTGGAGAAGGTCGTCGAGGCCATCGCCTCGGCCTCCCGCGTCGACGTCTACGGCGTCGGGGCCAGCGCGTTCGTCGCCGCCGACCTCCAACAGAAGCTGCACCGGATCGGCCGGATCAGCTTCGCGTGGAGCGACACGCACATCATGCTGACCTCGGCCGCCGTGCTCGACAAGGGCGACGTCGCCTTCGCCATCTCGCACACCGGCGCCACCGCCGACACCGTCGAGGCGCTGCGCGAGGCCCGCAAGGCCGGTGCGATCACCGTCGCCCTGACCAACTTCCCGACAGCGCCGATCAGCGAGGTCGCCGACCTGGTGCTGACCACCGCCGCGCGGGAAACCACGTTCCGCTCCGGCGCGATGGCCAGCCGGATCGCGCAACTCACCGTCGTCGACTGCCTGTTCATCGGGGTCGCCCAGCGCCACCTCGACAACGCGATGAAGGCACTGGACGACACCAGGGGCGCGGTGGGCTCCCACCGGTTGGAAACCCGCCACGACGGTCGCCGCAAGGCGCGGGAGACCGGAAAGTGACCATCCTTGGGGGAGGCAGCAAATGACCGTGCCACGGCAGGCCGTGCACGTCGATTCGCCGACCGAACGGCGAAATCCACGCACGACCGACCTGGACCAGCTGTCCACCCTGGACATCCTGCGATCGATCAACGCCGAGGACCGCCTGGTCCCCGACGCGGTCGCCGCCGCCCTGCCGGCACTGGCCAGGGCGGTCGACTTCGCCGCCGAGGCACTGCGCACCGGGCACCGGGTGCACTACGTCGGCGCCGGCACGTCCGGCCGCATGGCCACCCTCGACGCCGCCGAACTCGCCCCGACCTACAACGCCCCGGCCGAATGGTTCATGGTCCACCACGCCGGTGGCGCGACCGCGTTCAGCAGCGCCGTCGAGGACGCCGAGGACGACGAGGAGGCGGGGGCCGCGCACCTGCGGGCCGCCGCCGCACCCGGTGACTTCGTCCTCGGCCTCACCGCGTCCGGGCGGACCCCGTACGTGCTCGGCGCGCTGCGCTCCGCCGGCGCGCTGGGAGCCAGGACCGGCCTGGTGTTCAGCAACCCGCACGCCACCCGGCTGATGGACATCGACGTGCTGATCGAGGTCGACACCGGCCCCGAGGTCGTCGCCGGCTCGACCCGGATGAAGGCCGGCACCGCGCAGAAGATCGTGCTGACCGCGTTCTCCACCGCCGTGATGGTGCGACTGGGCCGCACCTACTCGAACCTGATGGTCAGCATGCGGGCCACCAACGCCAAGCTACGCGGCCGCACCCTGCGCATCCTGCGCGAAGCCACCGGCCACGACCAGCACGAATGCGCCGTGGCACTGGACAAGGCCCACGGCGACCTCAAGGTCGCCCTGGTCCACCTGCTGTCCGGTGTGGACGCCGAGGCCGCGGCCACCGCACTGGACAGCACCGACGGCCACGTACGCCGCGCCCTGCACGCCCTGGGCGCCGACGCGGTCTGACGTCACGCTCGCGGGGTCCGGCTCAACGCCGGACCTCGCGTGAGCGCCACCATCGGGTACAGCTCGTGGAACAGAACCCGACACCTTTCGGGTGGCACCGGCCGATCGGCCGGGACGGCAGGCTCCTGCCGTCCCTCAACAGGGTGATCGAACGGCACGGAACTGCCTGCCGCCCGGACAGCGAACGCACCAGCACCGACATCGTCTCCAGGGTGCCGCCCGTCTCCCCCGGTCGGATCGGGGCGGCGACCAGGTCCACCCACCCGCGCTGGTCGGTCCGGTGCCGGAGCCTCGCGGTGCTCAGTGACCGGATGGGCGGCGGCCCCAGGTCGAGATCAGCGGGGCGAGGGTCAGGTCGAGTTCGCCGGCGTTGATGGCGGTCAGGTGGGCGTCGATCTCGGTGGTGTCGGTCAGGCCGGCGGTGAGGAGTTCGTCGCGGACGTGTCGGATGGTCGCCGCCTCCAGGTGGTCGCAGGCCGGGCCGCCGACAGGGAACGAGCCTGAGGCGGCGACGTCGACCAGGCCCGCCGCGCGCAACGCCCCCGGCAGGGTGCGGCCGAAGCGCAGGTTCGCGCCGCGGCGTGTCATCAGCTCGCGGACCGCGTCGCGCAGGCGGTTGGCCCGGCGCTGCGCGGGGCCGCTGTCGTCCAGGCACGCCAGCGGCTGCAACGCGGTGTCGGCGTCCTCGACCAGCAGCCAGCCGCCGGGGCGCAGCGCCGCCACCATCGCGGCCAGTGCCCTGGCCCGGTCGGGCAGGTGGACCAGCACGAGCCTGGCGTGCACCAGGTCGAAGGTCCCCGGCTCGGGGGGCGGGTCGGCGGCGACGTCGTGGCGCCGCACCTCGTACCCGTCGCCTTCCCGCAGCCACGAATGGTCGATGTCGGTGGCCAGCACGTACCCGGTCGGGCCGACGGTCGCCGCCAGCGCCTCGGGGACGCCGGGGCCGCCGGCGCCCACCTCCCAGCAGCGCGAGCCGGGACCGATGCCCAGCCGGTCGACGTGCCCGAGGGTCACGCCGTCGAACAGTTCGGCCAGCCACACGAACCGCTCGCCGGCCTCGGCGCGCGCGTTGTCCAGCAGGTAGCCCTCCGGCAGATCAGGCGAGGACGTCATCAGCACATGGTCGACCCCGCCGGGTCACCGCGCCACGACGAACGGCGAGGGATATGTCACCCCGGAACAGCACAGGCGGGCCGAGACGCTAGGGGAATCTCGGCCCGCCACTGTGGATCACCCGATCAACACACACAGCGAGGAAGGGGACTCGCACCACCCATGGTGCGCCGGGACAACGGAAGAACGCTGGAAGGCCGCTGGAGGGACTCAACCGGCCAGCGCCGCGTCGGCGATGCTGGTCGCCTCCCTGGCGCCCGCCTCGATCGCCTCGCAGCACAGCAGCAGCCATTCGGCCAGCGCGGTGTCGGTGCCGGTGCGGAAACCCGCCGCCGCCTCGGTGTAGCGGTCCGAGCGGCGCAGGAAGAAGACCTCGGGCACCGTCAGGCCCTTCGGGTCCAGGCCGGTGCCGATCATCGTCAGTCGCGCCGCCGCCCGCGCCACCACACCGTTGGCGGCGTCGAACGGCGACAGCGCCAGCAACTCACCGTGCACGACCGCCACCAGCACCGGGCCGGGCACCGACGTGCCGCCGGCGACCAGGTCGGCCAGCAGGTCCAGGCGCCTGGACATGCCCCGGCCGGGGCGGGGGCGGCCGAGGGCGTCGTCAGCCAGCAGGTCGGTGGCCGCGAGGACGTGCAGTTTCGCCAGGGCCTGCATGGGGGCGCGCTGCCAGGTCGGCAGCATCGGGCCGATGGACTCCGCGATCCGCAGCGCCCCGGCCAGAACCGGCTCGTTGACCTCACCGGACTCCGGGATCTCGACCTCCGCGCCGTCCAGTGCCGCGGACGCCCGCGCGGCCCGCACCGACGCCTCGGCGGCGGTGGTCGGCCAGCCCCGGCGGTTGGCCTGGTGCCCGTGTACCTGGTCCACCGCCTCGCGGGCGGCGGCCACGGCGTCGCGCACGCCGGGCAGTTCCAGCAGCGGCGCCAGCGGGTCAGTCACGAAGCGCGACACTACCGGGTGACAGGCAGGCGTGGGGAACCGTCTTTTGCGTGGTCTGGACCTCTTTGATCCTGTTGCCGGAGCGTGTGGCGCACTACGGTCGGGGGCGAAAGATCTCCCATCCCTGGGTCGAGGAGGATCCGCATCATGACCGAGCAGTCCGGCCAGGGCCAGACGCTGGACAACCTGCTCACGGAGAGTAGGACGTTCCCGCCGACCGCCGAGTTCGCCGCGCAGGCCAACGCCACCGCGGCGATGTACGACCAGGCGGCCGAGGATCGTGCGGCGTTCTGGGCAGAACAGGCCGGTCACCTGCACTGGGACACCCCCTGGGACCAGGTGCTTGACTGGTCGAACGCGCCGTTCTCGAAGTGGTTCGTCGGCGGCACGCTCAACGTCGCCCACAACTGCGTCGACCGGCACGTCGAGGCCGGCAACGGCGACCGGGTGGCGATCCACTGGGAGGGGGAGCCGGGCGACGGCCGCACCATCACCTACGCCGAACTCCAGCGCGAGGTCTCCCGGACCGCCAACGCGCTGACCTCCCTTGGCCTGGTCGCCGGCGACCGGGTCGCCATCTACCTGCCGATGCTGCCCGAAGCGATCTTCGCGATGCTCGCCTGCGCCCGCCTCGGCCTGACCCACAGCGTCGTGTTCGGCGGCTTCTCCGCCGAGGCCCTGCGCTCACGCATCGACGACGCACAGGCCAAGCTGGTGATCACCGCCGACGGCCAGTACCGGCGGGGCAAGCCGGCGCCGCTCAAGACCGCCGTCGACGAGGCCGTGGCGCGCACACCGTCCATCGAGAAGGTTCTGGTGGTCCGGCGCACCGGCATCGACGTCGACTGGTCCGACGGGCGTGACCTGTGGTGGCACGACCTGGTCGACGACCAGCCCGACACCCACACCCCGGCCGCGTTCGACGCCGAACACCCGCTGTTCATCCTCTACACCTCGGGCACCACCGGGAAGCCCAAGGGCATCCTGCACACCACCGGCGGCTACCTGACCCAGACCGCCTACACCCACCGCACGGTCTTCGACGTCAAGCCGGAGTCCGATGTGTACTGGTGCACCGCCGACATCGGCTGGGTCACCGGCCACAGCTACATCGTGTACGGGCCGCTGGCCAACGGCGTCACGCAGGTCGTCTACGAGGGCACGCCCAACACCCCGCACGAGGGCCGGCACTGGGAGATCATCGCCAAGTACGGCGTCACCATCTACTACACGGCGCCGACGCTGATCCGCACGTTCATGAAGTGGGGCAAGGACATCCCGGCGAAGTTCGACCTGTCCTCGCTGCGCGTGCTCGGGTCGGTCGGCGAGCCGATCAACCCGGAGGCGTGGATCTGGTACCGGGAGAACATCGGCTCCAACCGCACCCCGGTGGTCGACACCTGGTGGCAGACCGAGACCGGCGCGATCATGATCTCCCCGCTGCCCGGGGTGACCGCCGCCAAGCCCGGCTCGGCACAGACCCCGCTTCCCGGCATCTCCGCCAAGGTCGTCGACGACCAGGGCAACGAGGTCGCCAAGGGCAGCGGCGGCTACCTGGTCCTCGACCAGCCGTGGCCGTCGATGCTGCGCGGCATCTGGGGCGACGAGCAGCGCTACCGCGAGACGTACTGGTCCCGCTTCGCCGACCAGGGCTACTACTTCGCCGGTGACGGCGCCAAGTACGACGCCGACGGTGACATCTGGCTGCTGGGCCGGGTGGACGACGTGATGAACGTGTCCGGGCACCGGATCTCCACCACCGAGGTCGAGTCGGCGCTGGTGTCGCACCCGACGGTCGCCGAGGCGGCGGTCGTCGGCGCCACCGACGCCACCACCGGCCAGGGCATCGTGGCGTTCGTGATCCTGCGCGGCGGAGTCGCGCAGGACGAGGCGAAGGGCGCCGACGCGATCAAGGCGCTGCGTGACCACGTCGCGAAGGAGATCGGTCCGATCGCCAAGCCCCGACAGATCATGGTCGTGCCGGAGCTGCCGAAGACCCGCTCGGGCAAGATCATGCGGCGGCTGCTGCGCGACGTCGCGGAGAACCGCGAGATCGGTGACGTGACCACGCTGGCCGACTCGTCGGTGATGGACCTGATCTCCACCGGTCTCAAGGCCGGCTCGGAGGAGTGATCAGCGGTTAGATCCAGGGCATGACCGAAACGCACCCCGGCGCGCGACACCAGTCCACCCTCAGCTCCCGGCTGAACTGGTTGCGCGCCGGGGTGCTCGGTGCCAACGACGGCATCATCTCGGTCGCCGGCCTGGTCGTCGGCGTCGCCGGCGCGACCCCCGAACGGACCGCGATCCTCGTCGCCGGAGTGGCCAGCCTGGTCGCCGGAGCGCTGTCGATGGCCGGCGGCGAGTACGTGTCGGTCAGCACCCAGCGCGACACCGAACAGGCCACGCTGCGCTACGAGCAGTACGAGCTGGAGACCATGCCGGAGGCCGAGGAGCGGGAACTCGCCGAGATCTACGAGGACAAGGGCCTGTCCCCCGGCCTGGCCGCCGACGTGGCCCGCGAGCTGACCCGCCACGACGCCCTGGAAGCGCACGCACAGGCCGAGCACGGCATCGACCCCGACCAGCTGACCAGCCCGTGGTGGGCGGCGGCCGCGTCGCTGGTGGCGTTCACCGTCGGCGGGCTGCTGCCGCTGGCCGCGATCATCCTGCCGCCCGTGCAGTGGCGGGTGTGGGCGTGTGCGATCGCGGTGGGCGCCGGGCTGGTGCTGACCGGCGTGGTCAGCGCCCGGCTGGGCAACGCGCCGGTGCGGCGGGCGGTGGCCCGCAATGTCGGGGTCGGCGCGTTGACGATGCTGGTGACCTATGTCGTCGGTGTGCTGTTCGGCATCTCCACCAGCTGACCGGCGCGGCCGAGTTGCCCCGCCCGGGCGGCTTCATTGATCGGCGCATGGCACGATGGCGCACGTGACGAGTGCGCGCGAGAACACCAACGGCCTGCCGCGGGTCCCGTCCATCCCACTGGCCGACGAGTCGGCCGGCGAGGGTGACCAGTCGATCGGGAACCTGGTCAAGGACGCGACAGCGCACCTGTCGACGCTGGTCAGGGCCGAGGTCGAGCTGGCGAAGTCCGAGGTCGCCGGGGAGATCAAGAAGGGCCTGAAGGGCAGTGTGTGGTTCATCCTCGCGCTGGTCATCCTGCTGTACAGCTCGTTCTTCTTCTTTTTCTTCGCCGCTGAGCTGCTGGCGGAGTGGCTGCCCCGCTGGGCGGCGTTCCTGATCGTGTTCGGCGCGATGCTGGGCGCGGTGGGGCTCGCGGTGCTCATGGGCGTGCGCAAACTCAAGTCCATCCGTGCGCCGAAACGCACCATCGAGACCATGCGCGAGAACGCCGCGGTCCTGCGCCACCGGGGCGAGAGCGAGCCCGCCACCGAGGGCGGCGCCACCCTCGCCCGCCCCGACGGCGACGCCGTTCGCCGTGTCTGAGGGGTCAGTGCCCTGAGCGCCACCGCCGTGCACACCCGCCCCGACCCGTCGACCGTCCGCATCGACGGCCCGTGGCAACACCGTGACGTCCACGCGAACGGCATCCGCCTGCACGTCACGGAGACCGGTGAGGGCCCGCTGGTCCTGCTGCTGCACGGTTTCGGCGAGTTCTGGTGGACCTGGCGCCACCAACTGACCGCGCTGTCCGGTGCCGGCTTCCGCGCCGTGGCCGTCGACCTGCGCGGCTACGGCGACTCGGACAAACCCCCGCGCGGCTACGACGCCTGGACCCTCGCCGGTGACGTCGGCGGCCTGGTCAAGGCCCTCGGTGAGCCCAAGGCCCACCTGGTCGGCCACGGCTGGGGCGGTCTGCTGGCCTGGACGGTGGCCGCGTTCCACCCGCGCCTGGTGCGCTCGGTGAGCGCGTTCTCGGCCCCACACCCCCTGGCCCTGAGCCGCGAGATCCGCCGGACCATGCTGCGCCGCAAGGCCACCAACCAGGCCAGGGCGCTGGGCCACCTCTTCCGCGCCCAGATCCCCCTGGCCCCCGAACGCTGGCTCACCCGCGACGACGCCGCCACCGTGGAGACGCTCCTGCGCACCTGGTCCGGTCCGGAATGGACAGTCCAACCCGGATTCGACGACGTCGCCCGACGGCTTCGTTCGGCCATGCTGGTTCGCGGGGCGGCCCACAGCGCGCTGGAGTACTACCGGTGGGCCGTGCGTTCCCAGCTGCGGGGCGAGGGGCGGCGGTACCGGGAAGCCATGCAGCGGCGGATCACCGTTCCGGTGTTGCAGGTGTCCGGGGCGCTGGACCCGTGCATCCTGCCGGCCACGATTCGGGCGTCGGCCAATTGGGCCCACGGGCGAACCGAAACCCATCTGCTGGACGAGGTCGGGCATTTTCCCCATCAGGAAGCGTCGACGGCGACCAACCGACTGCTGGCGGATTTCCTGGCCCGGTCGTAGTCGCGGGGCCTGAGTCTCCTCGGTTGTCCACAGCCACCTCGCTCACCGCCCAGAACTGTCGGTGCCACTCGGTAGACTGGAAAACGGGGGGATCCCCGCGCCCCAGAGGGTCTCCAGAGGGTCTGACGGTGAGAGGTCAGGCGGCGCAGGAGCCGGTGCCGACGGCCCGGGACAGGCCCGGGGCGGCGCGTAGTTCGTCCTCGACCTCGTCGGCGGTCAGTGCGAAGCCTGTTTCCGACTCGTCCACCGCCGCGCCGAAGATCACGCCGATCACGCGGCCCTGGGTGTCCACCAGCGGACCTCCGGAGTTCCCGCTTCGCACCAGTGCCCGCAGGGTGAACACCTCGCGGTTCACCGTGCTCGCGTCGTAGATGTCCGGCCCGGTGAGGTCGATCCGGTCCCGCACCCGGGCCGGCGACGCCGTGTAGGGCCCGTCGAGCGGATATCCCAGCACGATTCCGTCCTGTCCCGACCGCGCCGGTTCCCCCGCGAACGGCAGCGCCGCGGCCGACAACCCGGGCACCGCCAGGATCGCCACGTCGGTGTTGGGGTCGTAGTGGACCACCCGCGCGTCCAGGGCCCCGTCGTCGGTCTCGACGATGACCTCGCTGGTTCCGGCGACCACGTGCGCGTTGGTCATCATCCGCTCGCGTGAGATGACGAACCCGGTCCCCTCCAGCGCCCGCGAGCACGACGGCGCCTTGGCGTGGATCTTGAGCACGCTGGGCCGCACCCGCTGCACGACGGCGCTGCCCTGCAACGCGGGGTCCGGCGGCGCCACCTCCTTGCTGGGGGTCCGGTCGAACGGGTCGACGGCGGCCGGGAAGCCGGACACGTCCAGCAGTTTGCGCAGTTCGTCTGGCAGGTTCTGGGCGGCGGAGGGCATCACGTTGTTGACCCCGCCGAGCACGGTCGAGCCGCGGATCGCCGACGCGAGCCCGGGCAGTCCACCCACGGTGACCAGCGGCAGCGCGATCAGCCAGGCGACCACGAACACCACCGCGCCCTGCACGATCGCGCCGAGGGCGTTGTCGACGCCGGTCAGTTTCGGGGAGCGGATCCGTTGGCGGATGCTGCGCCCGAGCCACACCCCGAGGGTTTCGCCCAGCGCCACGAGCAGCACGAACACGGCGACCGCGAACGCCACTCTGGTCGGTGTCGATTCGATGTACTGGACGACCAGCGGCGCCAGTTTGATCCCACCGATCGCCCCGAGCAGCACCCCGATGAACGCGGGCAGCGCCGTGATGACGCCCTGTCGCGCACCCGAGATCGCCGCCAGTACCGCGAGCGCGATCACGACCGCGTCGACCCAGTTCACCCGTCAACCTCCCCGACCACAGAGCCAACTGAAGCCCAGGCCGCGTCAAAGTCGCGTATGTCCGTACCGTCCCATGGCCGGTCGAACCCGCCGATGCGCAGCAGGTGCGTCAGCACTCCCGCGGTGAATCCCCAGACCAGCATGCCTGGCAGGGCGAACGCCGGTCCGGAGAATCCGGACGGATGGCGCAGCCGAAACCGGTTGGCCGGGTCCGCGAGCGTGGCCAGCGGCACCCTGGCGACGGCGGCGCTCTCCGCCGGATCCACCGCCCACACCCTGCTCGGTCGCTCCCAGTGTGCGATCACCGGGGTCACGTGGAACCGCGAGACGGGAATGTGCAGGGTCGGCAGCAGCGCCACCGGCCGCACACCGGACGGGTCGACGCCGGTCTCCTCGACGGCCTCGCGCAGCGCGGTGGCGACCGGGCCGTCGTCGTCGGGTTCGGCGGAGCCGCCGGGGAAGGCGACCTGGCCGGAGTGCGCGCCGCCGCCGTTGGCCCGTAGTTGCAGCAGCACGTCCGGGCCGGCGGCCAGGTCGTCGCCGAGCAGGATCAGGACGGCGGCGTCACGCCCGCCTGGCTCGGGCGGGGGCATGCGGTCGCGCAGTTCGGGGTCGCGTGCCGAGTTCGCCATGGCCGCGAGCCAGTCCGGCAGTTCGGCCGGATCGACCAGCGGCCCGGGTTCGGCGCTCATCCCTGTCCGACCGCCTGCCGGATCTCCTCCAGGGTGCGGAACAGCCGGGGGTTGTCCACCAGCGCCACGGTGCCGTCCGCCTGGACCAGGTAGCTGGCCGGCAGGCCGCGCGGCAGCCGCAGTGCCCTGGACGCGGCACCGTCGCGGTCGAGCACGGTCGGCAGCGCGACGCCGAGCTCGTCGAGCAGGCCGAGCGCGTCGCCCTCGCCGCTCTGCACGGCGACGCCGACGACCGGGATCGCGTTCTTCTCGGCGGCGTACTCGGCCAGCAGCGGCAGCTCCTCGCGGCACGGCTGGCACCAGGTGGCCCACACGTTCACCAGTACCGGGCCCCGCGCCAGGGTCCGGGCGAGGTCGACGGTGGACCCGTCGGCCAGGCAGCCGACCTCGACCCCGGCCAGCGTCGCCGGGCCGGGTCGGTCACCGGACGGGCAGGGCTCCAGCGCCGCCTCGGCACGAACCGCGGCGACGTCGGGCGTGTCGGGCGGTTCGGCCGGCGGGTCCTCGCCTCTCGGCCAGATCGCGATCACGGCGGCGACCACCAGGACCAGCCCGGCGAGCGACCACCGTGCCGCGTTCGTCACGCCTGGCCCCGCCCTGGCTTGTAGCCGTTGCGGACGCGTTCGGCGAGGTCGATCAGGTCGGGCGCCTCGGGGCCCTTGACCAGCGCGGCGGCGGTTTCGAACTCGGTGGGGCCCTCGCCGTAGGAGGGGCAGTCCTTGGCGAGCACGCAGGCGCCGCAGGCGGGTTTGCGGGCGTGGCAGACCCGGCGGCCGTGGAAGATCACCCAGTGGGACAGCATCGTCCAGTCCTTGCGGGGGATCAGCGCGCCGACGGCGTGTTCGACCTTGACCGGGTCCTGTTCGTCGGTCCAGCCGAAGCGGCGGACCAGCCGCCCGAAGTGTGTGTCGACGGTGATGCCGGGGACGCCGAAGGCGTTGCCGAGCACGACGTTGGCGGTCTTGCGGCCGATGCCGGGCAGGGTGACCAGGTCTTCGAGCTTGCCGGGGACCTCGCCGTTGAACCGCTCGACCAGTGCGGCGCCCAGGCCGATCAGCGAGGTCGCCTTGTTGCGGAAGAAGCCGGTGGGCCGGATCAGCTCCTCCAGCTCGGCGCGGTCGGCGCCGGCGTAGTCGGCGGCGCTCTGGTAGCGCTTGAACAGCGCGGGCGTGGTCAGGTTGACCCGCACGTCGGTGCTCTGCGCGGACAGGATGGTGGCGACGGTCAGTTCGAGCGGGTTGGTGAAGTCCAGCTCACAGTGCGCGTCCGGGAACGCCTCGGCGAGGACGCGGGTCATCCGGCGCGCCCGGCGGACCAGCGACACGCTCGGTGACGGCGCGGTTTCGGCCTTCTGCCCACGGGGTAGTTGTCGGGAGGCTGGTGGCACCCCGCTAGCCTACGGGCCGCCGAACAACCCTGACCGTGCCCTGGACGTCTACCGGAAAGTCCCGCCAAGCCGACCTGAGCGAGGATCTACGACTCATGGCCATCTGGTTCGTGTTCGCGGTACCCATAGTGGTGATGTTCTTCGCGTTGTTCATGGAACGTGTGGAGAGCCGACTGCGGCATGTCGCGGTCCAGGAGGACGAGGTCGGCGAGTTGCTGGAGCACGCGCGGCCGGACGAGGTGCGCGCGCTCTACGGTCACGGCATCGGCCGGGCGCTGGAGATGTTCCGGCTGCGGCGGCGGGGGCGGAACAAGGCCCGCGCGCGGAAGGTCATGAACCAGCCGACCGTGCGGATCCCCAGGCCAGGCCCCTGACCTGGACCGGTTCCGACATACCGCTAGTACGCCCCATGAGGTGAACCCCCGCACACGCCCTACACTCCCCTTAGTGATCAGGGGCGTCGTTGCCCTCGGTCAGGGCCGGCCCACGTCGGCCCGTGTCTGATTGGGAGGGACGAAGGTGGACGAGACCCTGGCCAGGGCCGGCATCTTCCAGGGCGTCGAGCCGGCGGCCGCCGAGGCGCTTGCCCAGACGCTGGAGACGGTCGAGTTTCCGCGCGGGCACGTGATCTTCGCCGAGGGCGAGCCGGGTGACCGCCTGTACATCATCCAGTCGGGCAAGGTGAAGCTCGGCCGAAAGTCTCCGGACGGCCGGGAGAACCTGCTGGGCATCATGGGCCCGGCGGACATGTTCGGGGAGCTGTCGATCTTCGACCCCGGGCCGCGTACCTCGACCGCCACCACGGTCACCGAGGTCGTCGCCCGCACGATGGACCGGCCGGCGCTGCGCCAGTGGATCGCCACCAGGCCGGAGATCGCCGAGCAGTTGCTGCGCGTGGTCGCACGACGGCTGCGCCGGACCAACGGCATGCTCGCCGACCTGATCTTCACCGATGTGCCCGGCCGGGTCGCGAAGGCCCTGTTGCAGTTCGCCCAGCGGTTCGGCAGCCAGGAGGCTGGCCTGCTGCGGGTCATGCACGACCTGACCCAGGAGGAGATCGCCCAGTACGTCGGCGCCTCCCGGGAGACCGTCAACAAGGCGCTGGCCGACTTCGCGCACCGTGGGTGGCTGCGCCTGGAGGGCAAGAGCGTGCTGATCCTGGACCCGGAGCGGCTGGCTCGACGCGCCCGCTAGCGGAACCGAACAAGACGAAGAGCCGGCCGCCGCCCCCGACGCGGCGTACCGGCTCTTCGCTTCGCGTGAACCATCCCCCGACGGCTCACGCTCCCCGCCCTCCGGCAAACAGGCCCCGACCCATATGCGTCCGGAGGGAGTTGTGTTGGCCCCCGCAGTGGGGGACTCCCTGGGGTGCCCTCGCGTTGTTCGGAAACACCAGATTTCCGGTTTCCGTTATCTTATCGTGACCTTTCGGGCTGAACCAGGCGGGTCGAGCGGCTCCGGCAAATAACTGGTACGCGCGTACCAAAGACCTGCATACTGGGGCTCGTGTCGCACACCGCCCGCTTCTCCGACTACCGCGTCGCGCTCACCACGCCCGGCGCGGGTTGGCCCGTCCTCACCTCGCTGCTCGCCAGGATGCCGATCGCCATGATCGGCCTGTCCCTGCTGCTCTACGTGCAGCGGGAGACCGGCTCGTTCGCGGTCGCCGGGGCCGTGTCGGCCGGGTCGCTGACCGGCGTCGCGCTCGGCGCCGTCGTCCAGGGGCGGATCATGGACCGGCGCGGGCCCACCGTTCCGCTGCTGGTCACGGTGTCGCTGTTCGTGATCGCAGTCACCGCCGCGGTGCTCGCTGTGGAGACCGGGCAGTCGTCGGTGGTCCTCGTCCTGCTCGGCGGCCTGGTCGGGCTCACCGAGCCGATGGTCGGCGCCGCGTCCCGCTCGCTGTGGGTCCACCTCGTGCCGGCCGGGCCCGTCCGGCACGCCGCCTACGCCTACGAGGCCATCAGCCTCGAGGTGTTCTTCATCCTCGGACCCGCCCTGGCCGGCGTGCTGGTCGCCGCCCCCTGGGCGGGCACCGGCGTCGTGCTCGGCGCCGTCTGCATGGTCGTGGGCAGCGTCGGGTTCGCCCTGACCCCCGCCGTGCGCCGGGTCCGGCCGGTCCGGGTGAGCGCCGGGCGGCTGCTCGGCGCGCTCGCCTACCCCGGCATGCGCACCGTCGCGCTCGCCGCGCTCGGGTTCGGCATCACCGTCGGGTTCGTCGAGGTCGCGGTGCCCGCCGTGGCGACCGAGGCCGGCCGCGCCCCGCTCGGCGGCGTGCTGCTGGCGCTGTGGTCGCTCAGCTCGGTCGCCTTCGGCCTGTACTACGCGGTGCGGCCGTGGCCCAGGCCCATGCACCTGCGGCTGCCGGTGCTGCTCGGACTGTTCGCGCTGCTCGTCGCGCCGATGGCGATCCCCACGAACCTGCTCTGGCTGGCGCTGGCGATGCTGGTCGCCGGCGTCTGGATCACCCCCCAGTCCACCACCCACTCCACGACGATCGAGATCGTCGCCCCGCGCGGCCTGGCCACCGAGGCGTTCGGCTGGGTCGTCACCTCGGTGACCATCGGCCTCGCCGCCGGGCACTCGACCAGCGGATACCTCGTCGAACACGTCGGCATCCCGTCCGCGTTCCTCGCCGCCAGCGCCGCCGGCACGCTGATCGCCGTGCTGGTGTGGCTGCGCCGCGACACCATCGCCGAGCCGGTCAACGACCCCGACGCCGAGAACCGGCCGGACGCCGAACCCGACCCGGACCCCGAGCCGGAGACCGCCGCCGCCAACTGACGGACGGAACTGTCGGACCGGCGCGCTAGGTTGCCCGGCATGGACCTCGACCTGACCGCCACCACCGCCGACCTGGCCTCCGCCGCGTCGGCGCTGGTCCGCCTGGTGCCCGGCAAGCTCATCGACCCGGTGCTCTCCGGCGTGCTGCTCACCGCCACCGCCGAGGGCGTGGCCCTGGCCGCCAACGACCGGGAGCGGGCCGTGCGGGTGGCGCGACCGGCGGTCACGCACACCGAAGGACGGGTCCTGGTGCCGGCCAAACCGCTGGCCGACACGTTACGGGCGTTGGAGTTCGAGCAGGTCAGGCTGGTCGTCGAGGGGTCGCGGCTGGCCATCCGGGGCCCCGGCGCGCGGTTCGCGCTGCCGCTGCTCGACGCCGACGTGCACCCCGGGGTGGCGCCGCCGCCACCGCTGGCCGGCACGGTCGACGGCGCGGTGTTCGCCGCGGCGCTGGCCACCGTGTCCACCGCCGCCTCCCGCGACGACGCGCTGCCGATGTTCACCGGCGTGCGGATCCGCTCCGAGGACGACCGCCTGGTCCTGCTGGCCACCGACCGCTACCAGATGGCCGTCGCCAGGATCTCCTGGCAGTCGGCCGGCCAGACCGTCGACGCGCTGGTCCCGGCCACCCTGCTCGGCGAGATCGCCAAGCAGGTCGACCACGGCGGGCCGGTCGCGCTGCACGCCGACCAGGACCGCTTCGGTCTGGTGTGGACGAACCTGGCGGCGACCACGTCGGTGCTGGACGGGAGTTTCCTGCACGAGTCCAAGGTCTCGGTGTCCGACGTGGACACCGAGGTCGAGCTGGACGCCGACGCCCTGGCCGGCGCCGTACGCCGCGTCGGCCTCTACACCGACGCGCGCGGCGTGCTGCTGCTGGAGGTCGGCGACGGCGAGGTCCGGCTGCGCGGCGCCGACCAGCGCGCCGGTGAGGCCGAGGAGACGGTCAAGGCGGACGTCACCGGCGGGCGCACCCCGCAGGCCTACCAGTCCCGCTTCCTGACCGACGCGCTGCGCCCGTTCCACGGCGGCCGGGTGCGGCTGCGCATCCAGCCCGGCATGCGCGCCACCGAGTTCAGCGCCACCGAGCCGACCGACACCAACCTGCGCTACGTGGTGATGCCCATGCTGCCGCCCAAGAACTGAGCCTCAGGAGCGCAGGTAGTCCAGCTGCGCGCGCACCGACCACTCCGCCGGCCCCCACAGCGACCGGTCGACGTCGGCGTACACCAGCTCGACCACCTGGCGCGCGGTCGCGTCCGGCCCCAGCTCGACCAGCGCCGCCCGCACCTGGTCCAGCCGCTGCTCGCGGTGCGCCAGGTACTCGGCGGCCACCGCCGCGACGTCCGGCAGCTCCTGGCCGTGCCCCGGCAGCGCGACCGTGCCGGCCGGCAGCGCGACCAGGGTCCGCAGCGTCGCCAGGTAGGGGCCGAGCGCGGAGATCACCGTGGTCCCCCGGCCCAGGATCGTGTCGCCGGTGAGCACGGCGCCGCCCTGCTCGCCGGTCACGGCCAGGCAGACCGAGTCGTCGGTGTGCCCGGGAGTGTGGAGGACCCGGACCTCCAGGCCGGCCTCGGCGAGGGTCTCGCCGTCGGTCAGCGGCGCCGCGCCCGAACACAGGGCCGGGTCGAACGCGCGCACGGGCGCACCGGTGCGCTCCGCCAGCCACGGCGCGCCCTGCACGTGGTCGGGGTGGCCGTGGGTCACCACGATCAGCGCGACCCGGCCGGCGTCGGCGACCCGCGTCAGGTGCTCGACGTCCTCATAGCCGGGGTCCACCACGATCGACGCGTCCGCGCCGGGCGCGCGCAGCAGCCAGGTGTTCGTGCCGTCCAGGGTCATCGAGCCCGGGTTGTCCTCCAGCAGCACCGAAGCCACCGGCGTCACCGGGCGCACGACGCCGTACGCGGGATGCCCGGTCATGACGGGTCCCGGGGGTCGAGGTGGGCGGCGGCGCCGTCGTAGGCCGGGTCGCCGGGCAGCACCACCCGCAGACCTCCCTCGTCGCGCACGACCTTGGGCATGAGCTTGGTGATCGTCCGGTCCTGGCGCATCGCCTCGGCCACCGTCGGGCACTCCTCCAGCTCGGCGAGCGTGGCCCAGGTCGGCGGCAGCAGCCCGACCCGGCCGGCCTGCCAGTCGTCGAGCGCCTCGCCCGGCCGCTGCCAGTGCACGGCCGACGCCTCGCTGGTCTCGCCGTCGGCCCGCTGCCCCGCCGGCAGCGCCGCCAGGAAGAACCGGGCGTCGAAGCGGCGGGTCTCGGCCTCCGGGGTCACCCAGTCCGACCACGGCCGCAGCAGGTCCGCGCGCAGCACCAGCCCCGCCTCGGCCAGGAACCCGGCCATCGACAGCTCCCGGTTCACCAGCTGGGCGCGCGCCTGGGTGTAGGGCCGCACATCGGACACGACGGTGTCCTCCGACGGTCCGGCCAGCAGCACCCCGGACTCCTCGAACGTCTCCCGCACGGCCGCGCACACCAGTGCGCGCGCCAGCCCGATGTCGCAGGAGAACCGGGAGGCCCACCACGCCGGCGGCGGCCCGTGCCAGGCCAGCGAGGTGTCGGCGTCGCGCCGGTCGACCCCGCCGCCGGGGAACACGGTCATCCCGCCGGCGAAGGCCATACCGGCCACCCGGCGCATCAGGAACACCTCAAGGCCGTCGTCGGTGTCGCGCACCAGCATCACCGTGGCGGCGTCCTTGGCCGGCACGGGCGGGTCGGGCACCTCCGGGGGGACGAAACCACTCGGCAGGACCAGTTCCCTCGGCACCTCACGCACAGCAAGAGCCTACGCAGCCCACCGGCCCGGGGCGGGCAGGATGTGACCATGAACGACACCCGACCGCGCATCGGACTCGTCGGCGCCGGCCCGTGGGCGCAGCGTGTCCACGGGCCCGGCGTCGCCGCCCACCCCGACACCGACCTCGTCTCCGTGTGGGCCCGCCGCCCGGAGGCCGCGGCGGCGATCGCCGCCCCGCACGGCGCCACCCCGACGACCTCCTTCGACGACCTGCTCGCCGCCGTGGACGCGGTCACCTTCGCCGTGCCGCCGGCCGTGCAGGCGCCGCTGGCGCTGCGGGCGGTCGAGGCCGGCAAGCACGTGATCCTGGAGAAGCCGCTGGCCGCGTCGGTCGAGGAGGCCGGGCAGCTGGTCGACGCCGCCGAGCGCGCCGGCGTCACCACGCTGATGATGCTGACGTTCCGCTACGCCCCCGAGGTCGCCGACTGGCTGGCCGCCACGCACCGCACCGGCGGCTGGCACGGCGGCGCGGCGCGCTGGCTGTCGGCGACCCTGCTGGACAGCAAGTACGAGACGTCGGCGTGGCGGCATGCCGGCGGTGCGCTGGCCGACATCGGCCCGCACACCTTCGACCTGCTCGACGCGGCCCTCGGCGAGATCACCACCGTGCTGCACGCGCACTTCGCCGAGCGGGGCCGGACCTGGCACGTGCTGTTCGGCCACGACAGCGGCGCCACCAGCACCGCGACGATGACCATGCACACGCCGGCCGAGCCGCCGATCAACGACTTCAGCGTGTTCGGCGAGCACGGCCTCAGCTACCTCGACCCGAGCGGCGACGCGTCGGTGCGCTACGCCGCCCTGCTGGACCAGTTCGTGGCGATGGTGCGCGCCGGAGCCACCGAGCACCCGACGGACATCCGTCGGGGCCTGCACCTCCAGCGCCTGCACCACCAGGTCCTGGCCCACCTGGACTGAGCCCACCTGGACCGGGTCAGGCCGAGCCGCGTCCCCGGTCGTGACGGGGCGCCTGGCCCGGTTCGAACGGCGAGCCCGGCTTGCCGTGCCGCCCGGAGCGCCACGGTCCGCTCTGGCTGTCCTGCTTCTCCCGGCGGGCCAGCTCGTCCTGCAGCTCACGCAGCAGGTGCCGCTCCTGGGTGTTGAGCATGTCGTCGATCAGCGCGGCGGCGTGCCCGTCGCCCGCGGTGTCGTCGGCGGAGTCGCCGGGGGTGGTGTCGACCGGGGCGGGCACCAGCCTGGGGCGGGCCGGCGCGTCGTCCTGCGCCCGCTTGCGCCGCCGGGGCGATGGCCGCTCGACCCCTTCCTGCTCGAACACCGACCTGATCGACTCGACCGGCCTGGGTCGGGCCGGGCGCACCGGGAGCTCCGCGGCCGGCGGAACCGCCCGCACGGAGTCGATGGTCGGCGGCTCGACCCCGAACGGCGAGGGCAGCTTCGGCTCGGGCGTGCGCTCGGCCGGTGGCGTCTCCCGGCAGACGGCCGGCATGACCGAGGTGGTCTCGGCGGCCGACACCTCGCTCGCCGGGTCCGTCGGGGTGACGCTCGTGAAGGCGGGCTCGGCCGCGACGACCGGTTCCGGTGCCTCGGGCACGGCGGCCGGGCCGTCGGCCAGCTCCAGCGCGGCGGGCTGGGCGACGGGGACGGCGGCCACCGGAACGGCCGCGACGACCGGTGCGGGTGCCGACAGCTCCAGCATCGCCCCGTCGTCCGAACCGACCTCGCTGAACGCGGCCACCGCCGGCCGGGCCGGCGCGGCCTCGGCGACCGGAGCCTGCGCGACCTCGACCGGCTGGGCCGGCGCGACGACCTCGGCCGGCGGTGCGGCCGGGGGTGCGGCCGGGGGTGCGGCCGACGCGAAGGCGGCGAGCCCGGCGGTCGGCGCGGGTCCGTCCTGCGACGACACCTCCACCGACACCTCCGCCGGCACGACCTCGGCGACCTCGGCGACCTCGACAACGGGCGCGACCTCGACCGGCTCAGCCACCGGCGCGACCTCAACGGGCGCGACCTCGGCAACCGGAGCCACCGCGGCGAGGGGCACGACCTTGACCGGCGCGACCTCAGCGACCGGCACGACGTCCGCCGGCGCCGCTTCGGCGACCGGAGCGGCCTCGACCGGGGCCTCGACCGTCGCCTCGGTAACCGGCGCCGTGGGGGCGACCGGAGCGGCCACCGGTGTCTCGGAGGCCGGGGCCTGGACGACCGGGACAACCTCCGCCACCGGCGCATCCTGACCGATCAGGGCATCGGCGACCGGAGCCTGGGCGACGGAGGCCTGGGCGACGGGGACATGAGCGACCGGAGCGGCCTGGGCGACCGGAGCCTCGGCCACCGGAGCGGCCTCGGCCGGGGCCGCCTGGGCGGCCCGGGAACGCTTGGGCTTGGGAGGCTGCGCCGCGAAGGTGTCCACCGGAACGGGATCGGCCGGGCTCACCGGCCGACCGCCACCGCCACCCGGTCCGGGGTCATCGAAAGGGACCTGTCGCGCGCAGCGCATCGCCTCCTGGTGGTAGGCGGTCGGCTGGCCACCGTCGACGAGGACCTCCACCGACGCGCGCACCCCGGCGCGCCGCAGCGCGTACTCCACGCGGTAGGCCGTGGCCGGCGCGAAACCCGCCGGTCCGACCCCCACCAGCACCACCCGGTGCGGCACCGGGCCGGACACCGGGCCGGCCGGCGTCAGCCGCCACACGCACCACACCGACCGCACGTCCGGCAGCACGTCGAGCACCGGGCGGACCGCGTCGGCGACGCCGTGGTCGGGTTCGGTGCCGGCCACCGGGCCGACGGCGAACCGGTGCCGGTAGGCCGGCAGGTCCTCGCTCACCGCCACCCGCTCGATCACCGACGGGTCGAGATAGGTACTGGCGAACAGCTCGTCGATCTCGGCGCGCTGCTGGCCGGACAGCGACACGCCGCCCGCGACCAGACACCCGGCGACGAACTCCAGCGAGCGGTCAAGCTCGGCGGAGGCCAGCATCTGGCGCGCGTCGGCCAGGGCGTCGTCGTCCAGCCGGCCGGCGAGGCCGAGCAGGAGCTCGTGTATTCGGATCGGCAACGCAACACCTGGTCGGTTCCCCCTGGGGACCTGGGTCACGGCTAGCTCCTTCCAGCTCGTCCGGCGTCGATCGGGCCAGCGGAGGAGCAGCTAACCCCGTGCTCCGACCAGCCCGGGCAGCAGCGGCTCCGAGGCCGCGAGCGCCGCCTTGTGGTAAGGCGGCAGGTCGATGCCTTCCGGCATGACCTCGACGCCCGGTTCGTGTGTCCCGAGCGCCCGCAACACACGCTGCAGCTCCCCGGTCAATCGAGCGCAGCCCGCTGACGCCGTGACGAGCACGATCCGGGTGGCCTGTCCCAGCCCGGAACGGTGTCGTCGCCAACTCCCACGCACGTCGACCATCTCGGGACGGCCATGGAGTACCGCCCCGAGCACAACCGCTTCGGAGTCCCCCGCATTCACCCGTTCGGGCGACTCCGAGGTGAATGTGTAGTCCACTTCGTCGATTTGGTCCACCCAGGGGACCGCGTGCAGCCGTCCGGCGTCCGCGCCCGCGTCCAGCAGAGCGGCGTTGAGCAGCAGCGACTCCCGAGCGGTGATCGCGACACGCTCACGGAGCAGGGTCAGCGGCAACGCGCGGGCGAGGGCGTCCAGCGCACCGCCGGCCAGCCAGTCACGCAGCCGCCACAGCTGCCGGTCGGGCAGCCGTCCGGCGAGCCGCAGCAGTAACTCGTGGCACGGGTCGCCGTGGTCTTCGATCTCGGTCATGCTGCCTCCCCTTGGCGAGAAAACTCAGGAAACCTCGACGATGAGCTCAACCTCGACCGGCACCCCGAGCGGCAGCTCCGCGACGCCGACGGCCGACCGCGCGTGCCTGCCCGCGTCACCGAACACCTCGCCGAACAGCTCGGACGCGCCGTTGATCACCGCGGGCTGGCCGGTGAAGCCCTCCGCGGAGGCGACGAACCCGACCACCTTGACGACCCTGGTCACCGCGTCGACGCCGACCAGGTCGTGCACCGCGGCCAGCGCGTTGAGCGCGCAGATCCGGGCCAGGTCCTTGGCCTCCTCGGGGCTGACCTCCTGGCCGACCTTGCCGGTCGCGGCGATCTTCCCGTCGACGAACGGCACCTGGCCGGCGGTGTACACGAGGTTGCCGGTCCGGATGGCCGGCACGTAGGCGCCGGCCGGCGCCGGCACCGCCGGCAGGTCGATCCCCAGCTCGGTGAGCCGCTCGCTCCAGCTCACCGGCTCAGCCCTTCGGCCGCTTGAGGTAGGCCACCATCTGCTCGCCGGTCGGCCCCGGCATCACGGTGACCAGCTCCCAGCCGTCCTCGCCCCACTGGTCGAGGATCTGCTTGGTCGCGTGGCTCAGCAGCGGCACGGTGGCGTACTCCCACTTCGTCATGACCAGGGACTGTAGCGCTGGCATCAGCGGTACCGTGACCCGCGTGGAATCCTGGCGGGTGATCGCGACCGTGCTGCTCGCCGCGGCCGGAATCGTGCTGGTGCTGCTCACCATGGCCAAGACCCGTGACCGGCGCGGCGCGACCGGTGGCCAGGTCGCGATCAACGGGGCCATCGCGTTCACCGTGCTGGTCGTGCTGGCGGTGCTGACGCTGACCACGCTTGCCCCGACCGTGGTCTGGATCGTGGTCGGGGTGGTCGTGCTGGCGGTCGGCGTGATGATGCTCGCTAGTTGACCGCCTGGGCGGCACCCGCCCGAAGTGTCCACTTACCCTGAAGTGGTGGGCGTATCCCCCATCGGCTGGACCGAACAGGTCTCCCGGGCGCGGCTGCATGTCGTCACCGGCAAGGGCGGCACCGGCAAGACCACCGTGGCCGCGGCGCTCGCGCTCGCGCTGGCCACGGGTGGGCGCCGGGTGCTGCTGGTGGAGGTCGAGGGCCGGCAGGGCATCGCCCAGCTGTTCGACACCCCGCCGCTGCCCTACGAGGAGCGCCGGATCGCCTCGGCGCCCGGCGGCGGCGAGGTCCGCGCGCTGCACGTGGACGCCGAGGCCGCGCTGCTGGAGTACTTCGCGATGTTCTACAACCTGGGGATCGCCGGGCGGACGCTGCGCCGGATGGGCGCCATCGAGTTCGCCACGACGCTCGCGCCAGGCCTGCGTGACGTGCTGCTGACCGGCAAGCTCAAGGAGACCGTCGGCCGGGCCGAGGACAAGGGCCGGCACACCTATGACGCGGTCGTGCTGGACGCCCCGCCGACCGGCCGGATCGTGAAGTTCCTCGACGTCACCAAGGCCATGGCCGACCTGACGAAGGTCGGCCCGATCAAGGGTCAGAGCGACGGCGTGGTCCGCCTGCTGCACTCCCAGGACACGGCCGTGCACCTGGTGACGTTGCTGGAGGAGATGCCGGTCAGGGAGACCATCGAGGCGGTGGCCGAGCTGTCGGCCGCCGACCTGCGGCCGGGGGCGGTGTTCGTGAACCGGACCCGCCCGTCGCGGCTGCCGGCCCGGTCGGTGTCCCCGGCGGCGGCCGGGCGGGTGGACGGGTCGCGGGTGCGGGCCGGTCTGGCCGCCGCGGGCCTGCACCTGGCGGCCGAGGACGTCGCGGGCCTGGTCGACGAGACGGTCGAGCACGCCATCGGGGTGCTGGCCGAGCAGCGGGCCCGCGAGCAGCTGGCCGAGGTGGACCTGCCGGCGCTGGAGCTGCCGGACACCAACCACGGCATCGACACCGCCGCCCTCTACGAGCTGGCCGAACAGCTCGTAGACCAGGGGGTCCGATGACCACGACGCTCGACGTCGACCGGCTGATCGACAACCCGGGAATGCGGGTGATCGTGTGCTGTGGCTCCGGCGGGGTCGGCAAGACCACCACGGCCGCGGCCATCGGGCTGCGCGCGGCCGAGCGCGGGCGCAAGACCGTGGTGCTCACGATCGACCCGGCGCGCCGGCTGGCCCAGGCGCTTGGCCTGCGGGAACTGTCGAACACGCCGCGCGAGGTGGAGGTCGAGGGGTTCGAGCCGGCCGGCCAGCTCTCGGCGATGATGCTGGACATGCGCCGCACGTTCGACGACATGGTGCTCGCGCACGCCGGGGAGAAACGGGCCCAGGAGGTGCTGGCCAACCCGTTCTACAAGACGATCTCGACGTCGTTCTCCGGCACCCAGGAGTACATGGCGATGGAGAAGCTGGGGCAGCTGGCCGGTGAGGGCACCTGGGACCTGATCGTCGTGGACACCCCGCCGAGCCGTTCGGCGCTGGACTTCCTGGACGCGCCGCAGCGGATGTCGACGGCGCTGGACGGGCGGATCATCCGGATGCTGTCGGCGCCGGCGCGCACCGGTGGCTGGGGGTTGCGCAAGGTCGTCGGCGCGGGCGTGATGATGTTCGCGAAGGTGGTGTCGACGATCGTGGGCGGGCAGCTGCTGGCGGACGCGTCGGCGTTCGTGCAGGCCTTCGACTCGATGTTCGGCGGGTTCAAGCAGCGGGCGCGCAAGACCTACGAGCTGTTGCGCTCGGAGGGCACGTCGTTCGTCGTGGTCGCCTCGCCGGAGCCGGACGCGCTGCGGGAGGCCAGCTACTTCGTGGAGCGGCTGGCCACCGAGCAGATGCCGCTGGCCGGGCTGGTCATCAACCGCACACACCCGGTATTGTCCGGATTGTCCGGCTCACGGGCGTCGGCGGCCGCCGACAAGCTCGACGAGAACGGCGAGGCGCCGCTGGCCGCGGCGGTGCTCCGGCTGCACGCCGACCGGGTGGCCGTGCGCGACCGGGAGCGCCGCCTGTTGGCCAGGTTCACCAAGGCGCATCCGTCGGTGAAGGTGGTCGGCGTCCCGGCCATGCCGGCCGACGTGCACGACCTGGACGGTCTGCGCACCATCGGCGACCGGCTGACCGGGAGCTGACCACGTCCCCAACCGACTGCTCGACCGACTTCTCGGCCGCGATCTCAGCCGACGCGAACGTCCTCGTCCTCGTCCGAGTGATCGCGTCGGGCCGACTGGAGCAACTCCAGCCAGGAACTCACGTCCGGGCGACGACGCAACAGTGCACGTCGCTCACGCTCGGTCATTCCGCCCCAGACCCCGAACTCGATCCGGTTGTCCAACGCCTCGGCCAGACACTCCATGCGTACCGGACACGCGATACACACGAGCTTGGCCTTGCGCTGCTCCTTGCCACGGACGAACAGCCCGTCCGGGTCCTGTTCGCGGCATGACGCGTTGACTCGCCAGTCCGCCTGCTCGATATACATAACCCCCGCCCCTAGCGTCGTCGCGACCCATCGCTCCGGTCCCCCTCGTGGCGCCACATCATCGTGGGCGTCCCCGTTTCCACCGGAGTGCCGATCGCCGGGTCGTGTTTACCCCGTCGGAGTCGGCTCTTGTCGTTGAGACGTTGACGGACTCTAGAGCCACCTGGTTCCCATTGGAGTGACGGGGTCCACAAGCCGTTACCAATTGTCAATAACTCGGTTGGGTAACGTGGCCTTCATTCCACCCCGCGTAGGCTGGTCCGCGTGCGAGTGGGAGACGGTCTGCTGAAACTTGTCGGTCTGTGCCTCCTGGCCGGTGTGCTGGTCGCCGGCATGCTGTTCCCCATGGTGGGAGCGTTGGGGGTGGTGTCCAACCGGGCCAGCGACACGATCGACAGTGTGTCGGCCGACCTGGTCGCCACACCGCCGCCGTTGATCACGCGGATCACCGATTCCAAGGGCAAGGACATCGCCTACCTGTACGACCAGTACCGGTTGCCGGTGACCGCCGACCAGATCTCGCCGTCGATGAAGGCCGCGTTGATCTCCATCGAGGACCGCCGGTTCTTCGAGCACCACGGCGTGGACTGGAAGGGCACCATCCGCGCGCTGATCAGCAACCAGACCAGCGAGGACACCCAGGGTGCCTCGACGCTCACCCAGCAGTACGTGAAGAACTACCTGATCAACGTCGTGTACCGGGACCAGGTCGGCGAGGCCGACGAGGACCCCGGCAAGAAGATCGAGCGCGAGCGGGCCCAGGAGCAGACCGTCACCCGCAAGCTGCGCGAGGCGCGGCTGGCCATCCAGCTCGAACAGACGATGAGCAAGGAGGAGATCCTCACCGGGTACCTCAACGTCGTCGAGTTCACCGAGCGGATCTTCGGCATCGGGTCGGCCGCCAAGGCGTACTTCAACACCACGCCAGACAAGCTGACGATCGCCCAGTCGGCGCTGCTGGCCGGCATGGTCAACAACCCGTACCTGTACAGCCCGTGGAGCAACCCCGAGGAGTCGCTGCGCCGGCGCAACCTCGTGATCGACGCGATGGTGGAGACCAAGAGCATCAGCCAGGAGGCGGCGACGACGGCCAAGGCCGAGACGCTGGGCATCCTGCCCGAGCCGGTCAAGCCGGCCGCGAACTGTGTCGGTGCCGGCCCCGACTACGGCTTCTTCTGCCAGTACGTCGAGGAATACCTGATGGACATCGGGTTCACCGCCGACCAGCTCTACACCGGCGGCTACACGATCAAAACCAGCTTCGACGCGGCCGCGACGCGCATCGCGAAGCAGGCGGCCGAGCACCAGGTTCCCAAGACCACCAAGGACATCAACAACTCGATGGCCATCGTGCGGCCCGGCAAGGAACGGCACGAGGTCGTCGCGCTGGTCTCCAACCGTGACTACGGCCTGAACATGGACGCCGGCCAGACGACCATCGGCTACCCGTACGGCGTGGAGAACAAGTTCGGCGCCGGGTCGATCTACAAGATCTTCACGTCGGCCGCCTACCTGGAGAAGGGCGGCGGGATCAACAACTCGATCCGCACGCCCGCGCACCACGTGTCGAACAAGTTCACCGGCGGCAACCCGGCGAACTGCCCGCAGACCTCCAACCCGACCGACGGCAACACGACCTGGTACTGCCTGTCCAACGCCTCGGACAGTTATCCGTCGTCGATGACGCTGCGCAAGGCGCTGGCGACCTCGCCGAACACGGGCTTCGTCATCCTGGAGGAGATCATCGGGATGGACGCCGTGGTCGACATGGCGAGCCGGCTCGGGCTGCGCGAGAGCATGGCCACGAACATGGACGGCAACACCCCGGACCCGACGGCGGAGATGTACGAGCGGAAGGTCAGCCAGAGCGAGTTCTTCCGCAGCAAGGGCCCGAACCGTCCGGGCAACGCGTCGTTCACGCTCGGCCCCGCCCCGCTGTCCACACTGGAGCTGGCGAACGTCGGCGCGACCCTGATGAGCGGCGGCGTCTGGTGCCCGCCGACGCCGATCGTCGAGGTGCTCGACCGTGAGGGCCGCAAGGTGCACATCGCCGAGCCGCCGTGCGAGCAGGCCGTGTCCAAGGGCCTGGCGAACACCCTGGTCCACGGTTTGAGCGACGACGACAAGCCGGGCGGCACCGCCGGTCAGGCGGCGGCCCAGTTCAACTGGACCCGTCCGATCCTGGGCAAGACCGGGACGACCCAGCAGCACCGCTCGGCCGGTTTCATCGGCGCCACCCCCCAACTGTCGGCGGCGGTGCTGACGTTCAACGACGGCACCCGCCCCCAGGGCATCTGCGACACGACACCACCGTCCCTCTGCGGCGACAGCGGAAACATCTATGGCGGCAAGATTCCCGCCAGAACCTGGTTCGAGGCCATGGGCCCGATCCACCAGGGTTCGAAGGTGATGCAGCTGCCGCCGATCGACCAGCGCTACGTGAACGGCGGCCCGGAGGCCCAGGTCCCCGACGTGGTCGGCGACAGCGAGCAGGAGGCCGTCGACACCCTCAAGCGGGCCGGCTACGAGGTCGTCACCGACGAGATCAACTCCTCCCAGGCGAAGGGCACCGTGGTGAGCCAGTCACCCCGAGGCAACGCCCTGCGCGGGGAGACGATCACGTTGCGTATCAGCACCGGCTACGTGCCACCCCCGCAGACGTCCGACGAGCCGTCCACACCGCCCAGCTCACCGCCGCCCAGCGGCGGGAACGGCCCAGGGGACAACAACGGGCGACCAGGAGGCGGCGGACGCCCCGGAGAACCCGGCTAGGCAGTGAAACGGCCCGGACCACATCTGGTCCGGGCCGTTCTTGTTTTCGGATCGCCAGAAATCAACCCTGGAGACGAGCCCGGACGAATCCCGCGACCCGCCCACCCTCGGCCCGCCCGGCGACCTTCCCGTTGGCCACCTTCATGACCTGCCCCATCTGCCGCTGCCCCGGCGCACTCCCCAACGCCTCACTCACCTCGGCGACAGCCTCAGCCACCAGCCCCTCAAGCTCCTCGTCGGACAACTGACGGGGCAGGTACTCCCCGAGCACGGCGGCCTCGTCCCGCTCAGCCTGCGCCTGTTCCACCCGGCCGGCGCCGTCGAAGGCCTCAGCGGCCTCCTTGCGCTTCTTGACCTCCCGGGCGAGCACCCGCACAACCTCGTCGTCGGCGAGCTCCCGCGCGGTCGTCCCGGCGACTTCCTCGGTGGTGACCGCCGCCAACGCCATCCGCAGCGACGCCATCCGGACGGTCTCCCGGTTCTTGATCGCCGCCGAGAGGTCGGCCTGCAAGCGTGCCTTGAGCTCAGCCATGCGTCGAACCCTACTGGCCGTTACCGGTCACGCGGCGCACGCATCTAGGCTCGGGTCGTGGGCAACTTGGCGAGAACCATCGGACGGGCGGCACTGGGCGCCACGGCGGTCGGCACCGCGACCGTGGCCTATGCGGCGGGCATCGAACGGACCCGGTGGACCCTGCGCCGCGCCGAACTGCCGGTGCTGGCGGAGGGGGCGCGGCCGCTGCGCGTGCTGCACCTGTCCGACCTGCACATGATGCCCGGCCAGAAGTCCAAGCAGCGGTGGGTCGCCGAACTCGACGCGCTCAACCCTGACCTGGTGGTCAACACGGGTGACAACCTGGCGCACCGGCACGCCGTGCCGGCGGTGCTGCGCGCGCTGGGCCCACTGCTGGACCGCCCGGGCGTGTTCGTCTTCGGCAGCAACGACTACTACGCGCCACGCCCGAAGAACCCGGTCCGCTACCTGGTCAAGTCCAAGCGCAAGATCCACGGCATCCCGCTGCCCTGGCGCGACCTGCGCGCGGCCCTGATCGAACGCGGCTGGCACGACCTGACCCACGTCCGCCAGCTACTGACCGTGGACGGCCAGTCCATCGCCGTGGCCGGCGTCGACGACCCGCACCTGCACCGCGACCGCTACTCCGAGATCGCCGGCCGCCCCGACCGCGCGGCCGCGCTGCGCCTGGGCGTGACCCACTCCCCCGAACCGAGGGTCCTCGACTCCTTCGCCGAGGACGGCTACGACCTGGTGATGGCCGGCCACACCCACGGCGGCCAACTCCGCGTCCCCGGCTACGGGGCCATCGTCACCAACTGCGAACTGGACCGCTCCCGCGCCCGAGGAGCGTCCCGCTGGGGCGCGCACATGTGGCTGCACGTGTCCGCCGGCCTCGGCACCTCGCCCTACGCCCCGGTCCGCTTCGCCTGCCCACCCGAGGCCAGCCTCCTGACCCTCGTCCCCCGCCCGACCGGCAACAACACCCCCGACAACCACAAACACGGCGCCCGCTTCGGAGCCGGCGCCGACGTCCGCTAGACTTCCTCTCGGACCACGGGGTGTGGCGCAGCTTGGTAGCGCGCTTCGTTCGGGACGAAGAGGTCGCAGGTTCAAATCCTGTCACCCCGACCAGGTCAGAGGCCGTCCATTTCGGAATGGACGGCCTCCGCCATGTTCAGGAGTGACTAACTGCCTGACTAAGCAACCGGGTTGAGCTGGTGCCGATAGACGGTCTCCGTCACGGCGGTGCCACTCGATGGTCAGCCCACCGCCCGAAGCAACGACACGAAGCTGTGACGAAGCTCACGAGGCGCCGGTCCTTCGCGCCCAGTTCCGTCCCGACCTCCGACGCGAACACCAAGCCGCGTTCGCGCCAGGTCTCCCCCGCCGCGTCCCGAGCAACGTTGTGCCGTCCCTGCTGCGCCCGTAGGGCATCGATGCACCGTTGTGGGATACCAAGCGAGCGGCGCGACTTCTTGGTCTTGGTGTCCCCACCCGCACGCACCCACCGCCACACCTTGACGTACCCGCACGGCTTCGATGTCCGAATCATTTTGATTTTTGGCATAGTTCTTCCAGTGAGACCACGGTACATTCGTTCAGTTTCCGTATGAGATTCATCGCCCGCGCCCAACGAAGGGCCGAGTTGCCATAGGGGATGTTTTTCTCGCCGATCGGATTCAGTCCATCAGGACCACTGCGGTAGATCATGGCGCGAACACCACTGACGGGAAAACTGCGGGCACGGATGGCCGCGGCTCCTTTTCTCAGCGCGGGGCACTGGCGCGCGGCCACCGGGACGCATGACAGGCAGACAGGCGGTTCGGTGACACCCATGCCCTTGGGCCAGTCAGGCCAGTCGGTGCGTTGGTCCTTGAGCAGCCACAGAACGCCGTCCTCGGTCACGTCCGCGGGTTCAGCGCATACCTGGCAGAGGAGTCGACGCATGGCCCGACGCTGGCGGAGAGGGTGTACACGCTGGAAGTTGGGACGCCCTTGACGTGGCCGGGATATCGTTCGGAACCAGAGGACGCCTCGGTCGTCGCGGTCGGTCACCAATTCATCGGCGTAGACAAGTCCCCTGCCCGGGATCTCGATGACTTTACCGGGAGGGTCTTCCTCCTCGGACCAGGCATTGATGTAGGGCACGAGAGGGTGCCGACTGGAAGGACCGTCGTGAACTTGCGGCGCGTGTCGCACATTATCGGTCATCACTTCTGCTATCCATTGTCGGCGCGGTCATCTTCGATTGGAATCAGCCGGGATCGTAGGCATGAACCGGCCATCGAACGGCGAGAAGGAGAGTCCCACCACGATTACGAACGAGATCCACTCCGACCTGACGCCTCGGACACACCACGTGGGACACACCTTCTTTCGATCGACAAACGCGACCGTATGAAGAGTTCCCAGGTGAAAGGTAGGACGCTCTGCCCCAGTACACGATCGGTGGTAGGACAGAGCGTCCTACCACCGATCGTCTTAGTCAGGATATGCGCCGAGTCGAATCGCCAGCTCACGGAGCGGCGCACTGACACGCCGTTCTTGCTCAACCAACTCGGAAACCATCTGCCGTGGCAGCGCCTGATACTCGATCCAGTCAGGTGCCAATTGCTCCATCGACAGAATTGTCGTCAAGGCGCGGTCGCCATGACCCAGACGAAGGTGCGCCATTGCCACGTCGGCAAGGTGTCGAGCGCGGGACGCGAGAGGCAACGCCGCATCTCTCGGCAGGTTGCGCGCGTTCGCGAGCGCATCGCCGTAGTCGTCCTGGACGACGGCGCAGTCCACACTCATCATGGCGACCTTCGCCGGGCCGAACGTGGTCTGACACTCGGACCGCTCGTACCCCAGCCTGTTCGCCACTTCGCCGGCAACCCCCAACAGATCGTTGGCGGTCGAGGCGCGGCGGCTGCGGGCGGCGGCGGTAGCGGCGGTGCTGGTCAGGACGCCGTACGTGGCCAGTTGAGCGTCATTGACGTCACCAGCCGGTTCGACACCACGTGCGGCGGCGAGCGCCACCCGCTCAGATTCGTCGTAACGACCCTGCACCAGCAGCTGCCAAGCCACCGACACACGCAGCGCCGCGTCGAGCAGTTCGTCGTTGGACTCGCGGGCGGCACGCATGGCTTCACGGATGGCCAGCCACGCGGCGTCCGGCTGGTCGAGATGAACGAGCGTGTCCCCTGCGGCTTGGTAGCCCCGGGCGAGAGCGCGCGCGGCGCGTGGCCTGTCGGCGACCGGCACGGCGGACGCGGTCGCGCGCAGCCCTATGAGCGCTTCAGGCAGCAACCGAGACAGCAACTCGTACCGTCCGGACCAGTAGCACCCCCACATGTAGGTGACGGTGCGTTCGGCGTCTTCGACGGTGAGGGGCGCTGTGTCGATGACGTCATCGTCAAGCAGGTCATCAACCGGGGTGAGTGCGTGGCGGATCGCGACGACCCCAGCGTCGGGGTCCTCGGACGGTACAGCGTCCTGCTTGTCGAGCAGTCGCGAAAGGGGTACGTCGAGCGCACGCGCGATGCGCTGGAACACATCGACCGACGCCGTGTGCCGCTGACCCTGCTCAAGTTTGCGAATCACATCGACACTCACCTGAGCGCGATCAGCGAGTCCCTGTTGGGTGAACAACTTGCCGCGCCGCTTCGCGATGCGTTTGCCAACGCTGTCGTCCATTGGATCACCTTCTTCGCGGATACCCTCCCCGCGTGTCCCCGACCCGTCGGCCGGGGGCGTTCCTCCACGAAGAGGTACACACACCGAGAGTACCTTCGTGCCCACCAGGTGCTGTCGAAAGGCAAGTCGCGCAGAACGGATCCCGTCGCAGCTCGTGAGCGGTTGACATGTGGCCGCGTGGCCGCAGCATCTCAGCGATCAGGCCGCACCTGACGGACGCACTCGAACGCCAGACGACTTTCCCGCACCGGACTCTCTGAACCACCACAAACGCGCGCAATGACCGATAGCGTCAAGCCCAGACCAACGTCACACCACATCCCACCACAATTCAACGGAACTGGAAAAAGCCGAAAAGTGAATGAGAAACGGCACCACCGCGAGCATCGTCCCTGCTCAGGAAGTGTCGTCCCCGCGAGCGCGGGGCTGGTCCGGCGGCGGGCGTGACCATCTCCCCCGCGACGGCGTCGTCCCCGCGAGCGCGGGGCTGGTCCCAGCGCCGCCTCCTCGGGCGTCAGCTCCCGGCCGTCGTCCCCGCGAGCGCGGGGCTGGTCCGTAGTGGTGCTCCCCGCCGCTCTGGGTGCGCACGTCGTCCCCGCGAGCGCGGGGCTGGTCCGTGCTCGCCGAGCGGCGTCGACAAGACGAGACGGTCGTCCCCGCGAGCGCAGGGCTGGTCCCGATCAGGGCATCGCGTGGGGCTACCTGATCCAGTCGTCCCCGCGAGCGCGGGGCTGGTCCTCCGGGCGACCACGTCGAGATCGGCGCGCGGTTGTCGTCCCCGCGAGCGCGGGGCTGGTTCGCTGGTGCGGGCAAGGGGTTGGGTGATGGCGGCGTCGTCCCCGCGAGCGCGGGGATGGTCCGATCGGCACCGTTTCCGGAGGTTCGGGTGAAGATCGCGCTCGTGCTCGCCGAATTAGGTCGCCAGCTGGAAGCCACCGAATCGGGTGCGGTACCGCACAGAAACGAGTGACCAACTGAGTGACAATCGGCGCATTCAACCCGGCACAACCTTGGACGCCCACGGACGCACGATGGCCCCTGAACAGCACATTTATGCCGATCAGGGGCAGCATGGCTTGCATTCGGGACGAAGAGGTCGCAGGTTCAAATCCTGTCACCCCGACCAGGTCAGAGGCCGTCCATTTCGGAATGGACGGCCTCCGCCATGTTCAGGAGTGATCAAGCAATCCGGGTCGGCAGGATGCGATCTATCGCCGTCGCTCCGTCCACCGTGAGGGTTGAGCCGGTGCCGTAGATGGTCTCCGTCACGGCGGTGCCGCCGCGGCCGACAAGGCGCGAAATCTGCTCGATGGGCAGCCCACCGTCCGAGAGCAACGACGCAAAGCCGTGACGAAGCCCCCTGGACGTCCGGTCCTTCGCGACCAGCCCGGCTTCCTTCGCGATCCGGCGGAAGCCACTTCTTACGTTGGCCGCGTCCAGTTCCGTCCCAACCTCCGACGCGAACACCAAGCCGTTCGCGCCAGGTCACCCCCGCCGCGTCCCGAGCAACGCAGCGCGTGATCAGGGGTTACCGCCCCAGGAGCACTGCGCGATTCATAGCTCGCAGTCTGCGTGACGATCACTTCAAACCCGATCTTTCGAACTTGACCGAGCGGCTGGAAGTTGGGATCACGGCTCAGCTGAACCGCGCTGAACACCGTCCCAGCACGCGCCCCCACTTTCCGGGAAGAACTTCTCGCGTACGGCACAGTCGCCACTACTGGGACCGACAAGGTAGTCGACGAGATCGGGGACAACCGGATTGAAGGGCGTGTAAACCCCGGGAGCTAGTGCCACCACCTGCCCGTCAATCAACTGACCCTCGAACCAGGACACGAGCCGCCTGTCAATCGTGCCGACAGGCACGATCAGCGGGTAGCCGGGCAGCACTGGGTCACCTGACGGGTAAACGAACACCACCTCCATTGTAACCGGTGGCGTCGTGGTTGTTGTGGTGGTCGTCGGTACTGGCGTCGTAGTCGTGGTGGTGGTGGTTTCTCCTGCACGCTCAACCGCTTCATCAGATCCGGTACGCGAAGAACAACCGAGAAGAAGTATTGAGGCAGCAACCAGCACACCAACTGCAGGAGATCTTCGCATCTTCGTGGTTTCTCCCTGGACTGGGAACACTCAGGCATTTGCCGGGTACGTCGCAAGGAGGTTGCGGAACGTATCATCACCCGACAGCACAACTACGCAGAGTCAGCTCGCGACGTCACTTCGCCATTGCCCAGCTAAGGTCAGGGCCTGTTCGCCGAGTGCGGGCAGGCCCTTCAGGTCGGGATGCGGCGGATGGGGTGGTGGGAGCAGCGGAAGCCGCCGCCGAAGGGGGTTACGGCGTCGTAGTCGAGGGTGTGGACGGTGACGTCGTGGGTGCGCAGGGCGTCGGCCAGGGCGGGGGCTCGGGGGTCGACGATGACCTCGTTGGGGGCCAGGACCAGGACGTTGGCGGCGAGCAGGTTGAGGGCGTCGTCGAGGGTGACTTCGATGTGGGTCCAGTCTGCGATCAGGGGTGGGAGGCCGTCGGGGAACTGGTCGGGGGCGACGATCGCCAGGCCTTCTCGGACGGCGGCGAGGCCGTCGTCGAGGTGGAGGGCACGGGGGTGGAGGCGGACGGGGTGCACGCGATAGCCGTCGCCCAGTTCGGCACGTAGCCAGGCCACGCCGGCCTCGTCGGTGGCGTAGCGGCCGTCGCCGACGCCGACCAGGACGTCGTCGCCGAAGAGGAGGACGTCGCCGCCTTCCAGGTAGGGGCCGGTGGCGGTGGGGACGCGGTTGAGGGGAACCGGGCAGCCGGGCGGCACGACGACGTGGCGGGCGCCTCGGGCCGCCAGGTCGGCGAACAGGGAGCGCAGGCCGAAACGTTCCCGGAAGCGGTGCGGCATCCGCAGCGACGCCTCGATCACCCGGTCGCCGATCACGATCATCGGGTCCCTGGTGAACACCTGGCTCGACATCGACGACAGGTCCGCCAGCACCGCCTGCTCGTCGTCGGTCAGTTCCGTGGGGCGGTGGACGGCCACGCCCCGGTCGGCCAGGAAAGCGGCCAGGGCGTCGACCTGGGCGCGGCAGCGCTCGTAGGTGTCCGGGTCGGCCTGCGACCAGCGTCTGCCCTCGGCGCCGACCCAGTGGTCGCCGACGCCGGCCGGCAGGAAGTCCAGTGTTGGCGCTGCCTTGACCAGCGCCGGGGTGATGGTGAAGTCGGCCACCCGGCCGACCACCACCTCTTCCAGCCGGTCCCACTCGCGGTCCACCCGTACCGTCATGGGCTCCACGATCGCAGAGCCGGGGCGTTTCGGCAGACTGTCGGGATGGACGTCGACGAGTTGGTCAAGCGGCGGGACCGGGTCGAGTACCTGCTGTTCTGGGGGCACCGGCCCGAGCCCGACGGGCGGATCGGGAAGGGCTGTCTGAGCCAGTGGTGGCCGGCGCCGTTCGTCGTCGACGGCGTCGAGTTCGCGACGGCCGAGCACTACATGATGTGGCGCAAGGCCGAGCTGTTCGGCGACCGGGACAGCGCCGCGCGGATCCTCGACGCCCGGCATCCCCGGCAGGCCAAGGAACTCGGGCGCGGAATACCGGGATTCGACCAGGGCGAGTGGGAGCGCCACCGCTACGACATCGTCGTCGCCGGCAGTGTCGCCAAGTTCGGGCAGCGTACCGAACTGCGGGACTATCTGCTGGCCACCGGGACGCGGGTGCTGGTGGAGGCCAGCCCGCTGGACCGGGTGTGGGGCATCGGGCTGGCCGCCGACGACCCCCGCGCGCAGGACCCCACGGCCTGGCGTGGCCTGAACCTGTTGGGGTTCGCGCTGACCGAGGCGCGGGCCGTGCTCGCCGGCCCACCGGGCGCGGGCGATGAGGCAGGATCTACGGCGTGACCAACCATCCCCTGGCCGAGGTGCCCGACACCCTGTTCGCCGACGCCGACGCGGAAGCCCGCTGGCGGGCACGGTTCACCGCCGCCCGCGTGTCGTTGCCGAGGTGGGCCCACGACGCCCCCGACCGCAACCTGTACCTGTCCAACCTGAGCGGGGTCTGGGAGGTCTACGCCTGGGACCGCGCCACCGACACCCGGCGCCAGGTCACCGACCGGCCCAACGGCACCTCCTACGCCACCATCAGCCCCGACGGCGAACACCTCTGGTGGTTCGCCGACTCCGACGGCGACGAGTTCGGCAACTGGGTCCGGGAGCCGTTCGCCGGGCGGCCCGCCGCCGGAGCGCCAGAAGGCGCGGTGCCGGGCAGTGACGCCGGCTACCCCGCCGGGATCGAGCTCGGCCGGTCGGTGTCGGTCGTCGGGGTCTCCAACGACGACGGCACCACGATCTTCCTGTCCCGCGACAACGCCCCCGCCACCGTCCTGTACCGCGACGAGCACGACGGCGGGGTCGCCGCGCTGTCCCGCGACGAGACCCTGCTGGCCATCGCGCACTCCGAGCACGGCGACAACCGCCACTCCGCGCTGCGTGTGCTCTCGACCGCCGACGGGTCGACGGTCGCCGACAAGTGGGACGGCCCCGGCAAGGGCCTGGACGCCATCGGGTTCAGCCCGGTCCCCGGCGACCAGCGGCTGCTCGTGCTGCACGAACGCCGGGGCCGCGAGGAGCTGCTGATCTGGGACGTGGCCGCCGGCACCGAGACCGAGCTGGTCGTTGACCTGCCAGGGGAGCTGACCGCCGAGTGGTACCCGGACGGCAGCGCGATCGTCGTCGTGCACACCCACGAGGCGCGCAACACCCTGCACCACCTCGACCTCGCCACCGGCACCCGCACCCAGCTGCCGACCGCGCCCGGCACCATCGGCTCGGTCTCCGTGCGCCCCGACGGCACCATCGAGTACGCCTGGTCGGACGCGGCGTCGCCGTCGGTCGTGCGGGCGTTGTACGGCGACGGCACCGAGCGGGTGCTGCTCTCGCCGCCCGGGCACACCGCGCCGCCGTCGGTGCCGTTGCAGGACGTGTTCGTGCAGCGGGAGGGCGTCGGGCAGGTGCACGCGCTGTACGCGCGGCCGCCGCACGCCGGCGACGGGCCGCTGCCGACGGTGTTCGCGCTGCACGGCGGGCCGCACTCGGCCGACGAGGACCGCTTCTCCGCCTACCGCGCGGTGTGGCTGGACGCCGGGTTCGCCGTGGTGCACGTCAACTACCGGGGCTCCACCGGCTACGGCTCGGCCTGGCGCGACGCCATCGAGGGCCGGCCGGGGCTGACCGAGCTGGCCGACGTCGCGGCGGTGCACGCGTGGGCCGTGGACAAGGGCCTGGCCGACCCGGCGCGGTGCGTGGTCAACGGCGCGTCCTGGGGCGGGTACCTGTCGCTGCTGGCGCTGGGCACCCAGCCGGGGCTGTGGGCGGCCGGGATCGCCGGGGTGCCGGTGGCCGACTACCTGGCGGCCTACGCCGACGAGATGGAGCCGCTGCGCGCGTTCGACCGGGCCCTGTTCGGCGGTTCCCCCGACGAGGTGCCCGACCGGTACACCGAGTGCTCGCCGATCACCTACGTCGACCAGGTGCGCGCCCCGGTGCTGGTGGTGGCCGGCGAGAACGACCCCCGGTGCCCGATCCGGCAGATCGACAACTACCTCGACCGGCTCGCCGCGCGCGACGCCGACTACCAGGTGTACCGCTACGACGCCGGCCACGGCTCGCTGGTGGTCGCCGAGACGATCAAGCAGATCGCCATCGAGGTCCAGTTCACCCGCACCGCGCTCGGGCTCTGAACGGGAGGGGGTCCCTTCACGCGGAAGGGACCCCTCGCCTCACGCGGTCTGGGCCTGCCACATCCAGTGCTGCTTCTCCAGCTCGGCGGCCAGCGCGATCAGCAGGTCCTGGGTGACCAGGTCGGACTTGTCGGTCTCGTCGATGCCCTTGCGGACGCGGGCGATGACCGCGCCGAGCGTCGCGACGATCGCCGCCACGGTGGCCTCGACGGACTGCCAGTTGTCCGGGTAGTCCGGCAGGCCGGAGCTCTCCACGACGGTGCGGGCCTTGCCGTTGGGCGAGACGCCGATCGCGTTGGCGCGTTCGGCGACCTCGTCGGTGTACTGGCGGGCGGTCGAGACCAGCTCGTCGAGCTGGAGGTGCGCGCTGCGGAAGTGCGGGCCGACCACGTTCCAGTGCGCCTGCTTGGCGATCAGCGACAGGTCGATCAGGTCGACGAGCGTCGTCTGCAGGACGGCGCCGGTGGACTTGCGGTCGGAATCAGACAGTGGGCTGGTGATCGGAGACTTCGTCATGGCAGCGGCGTACCCGCTGCGGCGCGGTCATACCCGTGATGTGGCGAACTCGACGACCTGTGACCCGATCGTGCGCAGCGAGTCGGCGACCTTCTCGTCGGTGCAGTCGCCGTCCGGGCCGAACACCACGTGCCGGGCGTTGACCGCCGCACCCAGCGGGGTCGGCCAGCCGCGCAGCGCGTGCACGATCGAGCGCAGCGAGGCCAGCGTGTTCACCGCGGCCTGCCAGCCGTGGGCGGTGGCCACACAGCCCACGGCCCGGCCGTCGAGGTAGGGCCGGTCGTCGCCGCGCATGTCCTCGATGTAGTCCAGGGCGTTCTTCACCAGCCCGGAGATCGCGCCGTGGTAGCCGGGCGAGACCAGCACGACGCCGTCGGCCGCGCGCAGCTCCTCGACCAGCCGGCAGGCCTCGGGTGAGCGGTGCGGGTCGGCCGGGTCGTAGAAGGGCAGCACCAGGTCCGAGCCGGAGACCAGGGTGGTTTTCGCGCCGGCCAGGGCCGCGCCGGACAGGGCGATCCGCAACGCGCGCTCGGACTGCGACTCCTGGCGCAGGGACCCACCGATCCCCACCACGTTCACCGTCACACCACATCCCTCTCCCACGCCGGCCTGCGCTCCTCCGATCATCCCCCATTCGATGCCACGATGGGGGAATGGTGGGGACGCTCATCTTCGACGGGGACTGCGGGTTCTGCACCCGCAGCCGCGACCTGCTGGCCCGGCTGGACCGGCGGGGCCGGATCCGGACCGTGCCGTTCCAGCGGGCCGGGGTCGCCGAGGACGCCGGGGTGCGCCGGGAGGACCTGGCCCGCGCGGTGTTCTGGGACGGCGGACCGGGCCGGCGGTACTGGGGCGCCGAGGCGGTCAACGCCGCGCTGTCGGCCGCGCTGGGGACGCGGCTGCCGCTGTGGTTCTACCGGCTGCCGGTGATCCGCCAGGTGCAGGACAGGGTGTACCGCTGGGTGGCCGACAACCGACACCGCCTACCGGGCGTAACGCCGTGGTGCACGTCACACCCCGAGTTCTGCGTGTCACACTTTCGTGCAGGTCAGGATGCACACGAGGCGTGATTTCGGTGAGTAGCCTCTTCCGGGACGTTCTGGGAGGCCAACACAACATGTCCACGGCGATGAGCAGGGTGGCGCTGTCCGTCCAGGGGGCCGCGCTGCACGCGGTCTTCGCCCTTCCCCGGCCGGTGCGCCGGGCACTGGCCGGCCCACCGGTCCGCCGTGACGGCCTCGAACTGGCGTTGGACGCGCAGCTGTTGCTGCGAATGGTGGCGCTGGGCGACCGGCGGCCGGCGGTTCCGTCGGTCGAGGACGCCCGCGCACGGGTCGAGGCGGGCCGCACGATCCTCGGCGGGCCGATCGTGGACGGTGTCGGCACCCGTGCCCTCACCCTGCCTGGCTCCGACGGCCCGATCCCCGGGCGCCTCTACGAGCCGGACGGCCTGCCGACCGGGTCGCCGCTGCTGGTGTACCTGCACGGCGGCGGCTGGGTCGTCGGCAGCATGGACACCCACGACGGCGTGTGCCGCTACCTGGCCAAACACGCGAACGTGCGGGTGCTGTCGGTGGGCTACCGGCTGGCGCCGGAGTACCCGTTCCCGGCCGCGGCCGACGACGCGTACGCCGCGTTCCGCCACGCCGCCGAGAACGCCGAGTCGCTGGGCGCCGACCCGCTGGCCATCGCCGTCGGCGGCGACAGCTCCGGGGGCAACCTGGCCGCGGTGGTGTGTCTGGACGCGCTGCGCCGGGGCGGCCCGCGGCCGGTGTTCCAGCTGCTGTTCTACCCGGCGACCGACCCGTCGATGCGCCGCCCGTCGCGGGACCTGTTCGGCGACGGGTTCCTGCTGACCGACGATGACATGACGTGGTTCATCGAGCGCTACTGCCCCGACCTGTCGGCCCGCACCGACCACCGGCTGGCGGTGCTGCTGGCCGACGACCTGCGCGGGCTGCCGCCGGCCTACGTGGCGACCGCCGGTTTCGATCCGCTGCGCGACGAGGGCAACGCGTACGCCGACCGGCTGCGGGAGGCCGGCGTGCCGGTCGTGAAACGCCAGCACGACGACCTGATCCACGGGTTCGTGACCTTCGTCAGCCTGGGTTCCCGGTTCCGGGAGGCGGTCTCGGAGGCCGCCGGGGCGCTGCGCACGGGCCTGGCGCTGCGGTCGCGGGCCAACGTCGTGGACCTGTTCCGCCCCACCGGCTGACCTGCTCGCCCGCCGCTGTCGGTGCCCGCTCGTAAATTGGGTTGCCGGCACCCGGCGAGGAGGAGGTCAATTCCAGCCATGCGCCTCTACCGCCAGACGCTGGCCCTGCCCGGGGTGCGCGGGCTGATGATCCTGGTCTTCTTCGCGCGGATCCCCGCCACCGCCGCCGGCATGGTGCTGACGTTGCACGTGGCGGTCGGTCTCGGCCGGGGCTACGGCGCGGCGGGCACCGTCGGCGCGGTCGCCACGATCGGCATCGCGCTGGGCGCGCCGGTGTGGGGGCGGGTCGTCGACCGGTTCGGCTTACGCCCGGTGCTGGTGGTGACGACCCTGGGCGAGGCGGCGTTCTGGCTGTTCGGCCGGTTCCTGCCGTTCCCGCTGCTGATGGTCGCCGGGTTCTTCGGCGGGTTGCTGGTGCTGCCGGCGAACTCCATCGGCCGGCAGGCGATCGCCGCGCTGGTGCCGCCGGACCTGCGGCGCACGGCGTACTCGATGGACTCGATCTCCGCGGAGCTGTCGTTCATGGTCGGGCCGGCGGTGGCGGTGCTGCTGGTGACCCAGTACTCGTCGACGGTGGCGATGCTGGGGATGGCGATCGGCCTGGTCGGCGCGGGGGCCGCGCTGATGGTGACGAACCCGTCGGTGCGCACCGAGGAGGAACGGGCGGCCGACACCGGGGAGCGGATCCCGCGCCGCAGCTGGCTGACGCCGAGGATGTACGCGGTGCTGCTGATCGGCGCCGGCGCGGTGTTCATCCTGGCGGGCAGCGAGGTGGCGCTGGTCGCCCAGCTGCGGGAGAACGACGAGCTGGCCTACACGGGGCTGGTGATGATCGTGTGGTCGGTGGCCTCGGCGGCCGGCGGCATCGCCTACGGCGGGCTGCGGCGGGCACCGACGCAGGTGACGCTGATGGCCTGGCTGGGTCTGCTGACGCTGCCGATCGGGTTGGCCGGCGGGCAGTGGTGGCTGTTGGGGTTGGCGTTGGTGCCGGCGGCGGCGCTGTGCGCGCCGGCGATCGCGGCGACCGCCGAGGAGGTGAGCCGGCTGGCGCCGGCCGCCGCACGCGGTGAGGCCATGGGGGTTCAGTCCTCGGCGTTCACGCTCGGCTCGGCGGCCGGCGCGCCGCTGGTCGGTTTCGTGGTGGACCACTCGTCGCCGGTGTGGGGGTTCGCGCTGGCCGGGACGGGCGGGGTGCTGATCGCCGGGGTGGCGTCGGCGCTGATCGTGCGGCAGCGGCGGGTCGAGCCGGTGCCGGTCGCCTGAGGAGTTGTCCACAGGCTCCATCCACACTGTCCACAACCCTCAGGCGCGAGCGGCCCAGACCGCGCTCTGGACGTAGTGGTTGTCGAACCGGTCCTGGGTCTCGACGAGTTCCCGCTGGTCGGCGTCGCCGGTGTAGAGGCGTTCGAGCAGGCGGTAGTAGTCGAACCGGGGCTTGCTCGGGGTGTACACGAACACCACGTCGGCGCGGCAGCCGGCGCTGGGCGCGAACGCGTGCGGCATCCCCGCCGGCACGACGAGCAGGTCGTGGGCGGTGATGGTCACGATCTCCTCGTCCAGCAACACGTCCAGCGATCCATCGAGGACGAGGAACAGTTCGGCGGCTCCCGCGTGGAAGTGCGGCGGGGCGCCGGCGGAGCCGATGTCGAAGCGGGACCGGTTGCTGGTCAGCGCGCCGGCGGTGTCCGGCGCGTCGACGAGCAGGGTCACGCCGCTGGCCGGCAGGACCTCGGCCTCGGCGGCCCGGACGAGAGTGAATCCTGGATTCGTCATATCCAGGACCTTACATATCCAGAACTTGACCGACAAGTGGTTGCGGCAGATTTCCTGGATACGTACTGTCCAGGACATGCGCATGGCCGAAGGCGTCGAGTGGGCACTGCACAGCTGCCTCAACCTGTCCTGGATGGACGTGCCGGTCCCCGCCGCCAGGCTCGCGGCCTACTTCGACCTGCCCGCCCCGTACCTGAACAAGCAACTCCAGGCGTTGGCCAGAGCCGGCATCGTCGCCTCCACCCCCGGCCCACGCGGCGGGTTCCGGCTCGACCGCGCACCGGCGGCGATCACCCTGCTGGACGTGGTCGTGGCCATCGAGGGACCCGAGCCGGCGTTCCGGTGCACCGAGATCCTGCGCGGCTCCCCCTTCGGCGACCCGAAGGGCAACTACCTCGACGGCTGCGTCGTGTCGGCGGCCATGTCCCGCGCGGAGCTGTCCTGGCGGCGCGAACTGGCCGCCACCACGGTCGCCGACCTGGCCGGCGACGTCGAGCGGACCTACCCCGGCTCGGCGGACCAGAGCCGGGACTGGCTGGCCGCGGCCAGGGCCTGACCGCTCACGCGTACGGGTCGAACGGGATCCCGGCGGGCCTGGCCTTCGCCAGGTTGGACTCGAACGCGCCGTTCTTGATCGCCAGGCTGGCGCTGCCGAAGTTCGCGCCGGTCAGGATGTCGCGGATGCCCGGCGGGTAGTGGTCCCAGCTGACCAGGTCCGGGTACTGCCAGGTGCCGTAGTGGTTCTCCGGTTGCTCGGTCGCGCCGGCCAGCCGGAAGCAGTGCGTGCTGATGCCGTCCTTGTGGTAGACGACCTTCGCGTGTGTCCCCTCCCAGGCGACCGCCGACCGGGGGTAGGTCAGGTACTCGCCGTGAGCGGAGACCGACACGTGCTCCGCGCTGTCGGACGCCTGGTTCACCCACACCACGACGTGCTCGATGTCGTGGCGGTGGCCGCAGCAGTCGATCAGCGGGACGGCCTGGTCCTTCTCGAAGTACAGGTCATACAGGTACGCACACCACCCGGCGTCACACTTCGACCGGGCATAGGAGTTGGTGTTGTCCAGGTCCGACTGGTCGTGGCAGTTGCCGTTGAGCGCGCCGGAGTTCTTCAGACCGGGGTTGAGCGTGCCGTCGGGACCGATCGCCGGTGTCGGGTAACAGCCGTCGCCGTCGTAGTCGAACGCCGGCTGCCAGCGGGCGTCAGCCGCCGTCGCACTCCCCGGCAACGCCGACGGTGGCTCGGCCGACGCCACTCCAGGAACCAACACGATCAGGGCAACGGCCCCGAGGACAGCACGCAGCGTGAACGCAACCCGACCCATTGTCCGACCGTAACCCGACGTGGCCGGTCGAACACAGGGCCGAAGGTGTGCATCACGCCCTGGCGGCCAGCGCCTCCGCGATCTCGTAGGTGTTCAGCGCCGCGCCCTTGCGCAGGTTGTCCCCGCACACGAAGAAGTCCAGCGTGTTCGGGAAGTCCAGCGCCTGGCGGATCCGGCCGACATAGGTCGGGTCGCCGCCGACGACGTCCGCCGGGGTCGGGAACACGCCCCGCTCCGGGTCGTCCACCAGCACCACCGACGGCTGGGCGTCGAACACCCGCCGCGCCTGCTCGACGGTGACCGGCCGCTCGAACGTGGCGTGCACGGCCAACGAGTGCGTGGTCACCACCGGCACCCGCACGCAGGTCGCGGAGACCTTCAGGTCCGGGATGCCCAGGATCTTGCGGGACTCGTTGCGGACCTTCAGCTCCTCGGAGTACCAGCCGTCGCCCTTGTAGGAGCCGGCCGAGGGCACCACGTTCAGCGCGAGCGGCGCCGGGAACGGCGAGTCGGCCAGCGGCAGCCCGGCCGCCTCCAGCGCCTCGCGCACGTCGCCCGCCCGCACGCCGACACCCTTGCCGACCACGGCCGCCAACTCGGCGTAGAGCCGCTCGACACCGGCGACGCCGGCCCCGGACACCGCCTGGTAGGAGGCCACGACCAGCTCACGCAGGCCGAACTCGCGGTGCAGCGCGCCGAGCGCGGCCATCATCGACAACGTCGTGCAGTTGGGGTTGGCGATGATCCCGCGCGGACGCTCACCGATCCGGTCGAGGTTGCACTCCGGCACGACCAGCGGCACGTCGTCGTCCATCCGGAACGCGCCGGAGTTGTCCACGACGACCGCGCCGCGTTCGGCCGCGACCGGCGCCCACCGCGCGGAGATCTCGTCCGGCACGTCGAACATGGCGACGTCCACGCCGTCGAAGACCTCGGGGGCCAGGGCCTGGACGGTCAGCTCCTCGCCGCGCACGGTCAGCTTCCGGCCGGCCGAGCGCGGGGAGGCGATCAGCCGCACCTCGCCCCACGGCCACTCCGGGCGGCCGTTCAGGATGTCGATCATGACCGAGCCCACGGCGCCGGTGGCGCCGACGAGGGCGAGCGTGGGGGCCATCAGCGACCACTCCCCGCGTACACGGTGGCGACCTCGTCGCCGCCGAGGTCGAACGCCGCGTGGATGGCACGGACCGCGTCGTCCAGCTCGGTGTCGCGGATCAGCACGGAGATCCGGATCTCCGAGGTGTTGATGATCTCGATGTTCACGCCGGCCTTGGCCAGGGCCTCACAGAACGCAGCCGTGACACCGGGGTGTGACCGCATTCCGGCACCGACGAGTGACACCTTGCCGACGTGGTCGTCGTAGAGGACGGCGGTGAAACCCAACTCGTCCTTGATCTTCTCCAGCGAGGCGACCGCCGTCGGACCGTTGTCCTTGGACAGCGTGAAGGTGATGTCGGTGCGGCCGGAGACCGTGCTCGACACGTTCTGCAGCACCATGTCGATGTCGATCTCGGCGTCGGCGACCACCCGGAAGATCCGGGCCGCCACACCGGCCTGGTCGGGCACACCGGTCACGGTGACCTTCGCCTCCGACCGGTCGTGGGCGACGCCGGTGATCATTGCCTGTTCCACGGGAAGATCCTCCACTGAGCCGGTGACGATGGTGCCCGGCTTGTTGGTGTACGACGAGCGGACGTGGATCGTGACGCCGTAGCGGCGGGCGTACTCGACGCAGCGCAGCATCAGCACCTTCGCGCCCGAGGCCGCCATCTCCAGCATCTCCTCGTAGGGCACCCGGTCCAGGCGCCGCGCGTTGGTCACGATCCGTGGGTCCGCGGTGTAGACACCGTCCACGTCCGTGTAGATCTCGCACACGTCCGCGTTCAGTGCCGCCGCCAGCGCGACGGCGGTGGTGTCCGATCCGCCGCGACCCAGCGTGGTGATGTCCTTGGTGTCCTGGCTGACGCCCTGGAAACCGGCGACCAGGCAGATGTAGCCGTCGTCCAGGGCGTGCTGGACGCGGCCGGGGGTGACGTCGATGATCCGCGCCTTGCCGTGCGTGGAGTCGGTGATCACCCCGGCCTGCGAGCCGGTGAACGACAGCGCCTCGGCGCCCAACGCGCTGATCGCCATCGCGACCAGCGAGTTCGAGATGCGCTCACCGGCCGTGAGCAGCATGTCCATCTCGCGTTCCGGCGGCACCGGGTTGACCCGCTGAGCCAGGTCGAGCAGCTCGTCGGTGGTGTCCCCCATCGCCGAGCAGACCACCACGACGTCGTTGCCCGCCTTGCGGGTGGCGACTATTCGCTCGGCGACCCGCTTGATCCGGTCCGCGCTCTCCAGGGAAGAACCGCCGTACTTCTGGACCACGAGCGCCACTGTCCGAAACCTCCTCGAAGCGACCGATCACGAGCGTAACCGAGGGGTCGAATCGATAAGGTCGCGCTTGTGGCGCCCACCACGTGCGAGGACGGGCCCTAGGCTGTAGCGGCCGACGTCCGCCATGGGGAAGGGATCGGGGTGTCCGCGACGGATGTGACACGTGCTCACCCGGGGGAGGGTGAGCCGGCACACACAGCCGGGCCGACGACCGAACGGACCCCGCCCGGCCGGTCGTGGACCGCGCGGCGGATCTGGACCCTGCTCGCCCCGGCGATGATCTTCCTCGGCATCCGCGAGTTCGGCCTGCTGGTGCTGACCTGGATGGCCGCCGCCAACGACCGCTCGGTCACCGAGGCACTGCGCTCGTGGGACGGCCAGTGGTTCCTGGCGATCGCCGAAGGCGGGTACTCGGGCGTCACCGAGGGCCTGGTCGACGCGTTCGGCAACCGCAGCGCCGAGACACCGCTGGCGTTCTTCCCCGGCTACCCGGCCGTCGTGCGCTGGTTCGCCGCGATCGACGGCGCCGGCGGGATCGGCCTGGTGACCTCGGCGTTCACCGTGACCATCGCCTCGGGCGTGGCCTGCGCGTACGCCCTGGCCAGGCTGGGGCGACACATCAACGGCGGCTCGCGGCGGACCGGACTGATCCTGGTCGCGCTGTTCGCGGCGTCACCGATGTCGGTGGTGCTGTCGATGGCGTACTCGGAGGCGATGTTCTGCGCGCTGGCGGCGTGGGCGCTGGTCGGCGTACTCGAACGGCGGTGGCTGCTGGCCGGCGTGTTCTGCGCGGCGGCCGGCCTGGTCCGCTCCACCGGCGCCGCGGTCCTGCTGGCCGTCGGCCTGGCCGTACTGGTCGCCGTACTGCGCCGCCGCGACGGCTGGCGCCCGTGGGTCGGTGGCCTGATCGCACCGGTCGGGCTGCTGGGCTACCTGGCGTGGGTCGGCGTGCGCACCGGCGAGTGGAACGGCTGGTTCACCCTGCAGGAACGCGGCTGGGGAACCGGTTTCGACGGCGGTCTCGCGACGGTCACGTTCAGCCTGGAAGCCCTGGCCGACGCCCGCTCGGTCCTCGAGGTGACGACCGTCGCGCTGATCGTCGTGGCCATCGCACTGCTGGTCATCGGCTTCGTGCGGCGGGTCGAATGGCCACTGATGGTGTACGCCGTCGGGGTGCTGGCGATGGACCTGGGCGCCAACGGCCTGATGAACTCGAAGGCGCGGCTGCTGGTGCCCGCGTTCACCCTGCTGATCCCCCTGGCCCTGGCCCTGGCCAAACGCCGCCCGTCGACGGCGGTGCTGACCCTGTGCGCGCTGACCGTCGCCAGCTCGTGGTTCGGCGCGTACTCGATCACCTCCTGGAACTACGCGATCTGAGGGACATGAACAAGGACGCCGAGACGAGTGCGCCGGTCCACCCGCTGATCCGTCAGCGCTGGAGCCCCCGCGCCCTGGACCCCGACGGCCAGGTCAGCGAGCAGGCCCTGCGCGCGATGCTCGAAGCCGCCCGCTGGGCGCCCTCACACGGCAACACCCAGCCCGCGCGGTACCTGATCGGGCGACGCGGGGACCAGACCCACCAGCGGATCTTCGACCTGCTGTCGGACCGGAACAAGGGGTGGGCGCGGGCCGCCCCGGTGCTGATCCTGGGCTGCGTCGTGACCAGCAACGAGAAAGGGCCACTGCCGATGCCGGAGTACGGCGCGGGGTTGGCCACCGAGAACCTGGTGCTACAGGCGGTCGCCGAGGGACTGGTCGCCCACCAGATGGGCGGCTTCCGCAAGGACGAGGCAGCAGCGGTGTTCTCCCTACCGGACGACGTGCGGGCACTGGTCGTCATCGCGGTGGGCGCCCTGGGCTCCCCCGACCTGCTCGACGACGACCGGCGCAGGAAGGAACTGTCACCCCGTTCCCGACTCCCGCTCGCGGACATCGCCCTGTCGGAATGGGGCCGACCGGCTTTCTGACAAGGTCGTCCACCACCGGGGTCGGCCCACCACCAACCGCACCCCGAGTTGTCCACACCCCACCCACGACCCCCGCTCCACCCCCCACCACCGGGATAGAATGGCGCTGAGGGGTGCCCCCGGAGGGTGGGGTTGCCTTCCTTGGGCGTGTTGAGCGAGAGCGCGTTTTTCTGGTTTGTTTGGTGGAGTTCACGGACGGGTTTTTGGTCGTCGTTCTCGGGAGTTGTTGGGCTGGGCTGTTGTCCGGTCGAAGTCGGTGGCGCGGATGCGGGCGGCCACGATTTCCCGTGTGGTCCGCAGGCCGGTCAGGTTCCGTAGACCGGTACTTCGGGTGGGGCGGCCGCGAGGAGGGACTCGACGGCTGGGCCGACGGCGTTCTGGTAGCCGTCGGTGCTGGGGCCCCGGGTGTGGCCGGCGATCACCGTGATCCGGTCGCCGGCGACCTCGAACACCCGGCCGGTGACCGCCCCCGACGCGCTGCTTCCCAGCCAGACCACCAGGGGCGCGACGTCCCGGGCTTCCGGCAGGCCGGGGAACAGGCCTTCGGTCAGTCGGGTTCGGGCGACGGGGGCTATGGCGTTGACGGTCACGCCGTAGCGGCCCAGCTCGGCCGCGCCGACCAGGGTGAGGCCGACGATGCCGGCTTTCGCCGCCGTGTAGCTGGCTTGGCCGACGCTGCCGAACAGGCCCGCGCCGGAGGTCGTGTTGATCACCCGCGCGGTCACGGGTTCGCCGGATTTCGACTGGGTGCGCCAGTGGTCGCCGGCGATCCGCATCGTGAGGAAGTGGGCTCTGAGGTGGACCTGGACCACCTCGTCCCACTCCCGCTCCGACGTGCCGACGAGCATGCGGTCGCGCAGGATGCCGGCGTTGTTGACCAGGACGTCGAGGCCGTCGAACGTCGTGCGGGCCTTGTCCACCAACGACTCGGCGCCCGCCCACGTCGACACGTCCTGGTCGTGGGCGACGGCCCGGCCGCCGGCGGCGGTGATCTCGGCGACGGTCTCCCCGGCGCCGGAGACGTCGTTGACGACGACGGCCGCGCCCTGCCGGGCGAACTCGAGGGCGTGTTCGCGGCCGATTCCCCGGCCGGCGCCGGTGATCGCCACAACTCGGCCGGCGCAGATCATGGGGCACCTCCGTGGACGGCGAGGGCGGCGCCGCTGACGTAGGCCGCCGCGGGGGACGCCAGGTACAGGCAGGCCGATGCCACGTCGGCCGGGGTCGCTGGTCTGCCCAGCGGGATGCCGGGGGCGTCGTCGGTTCCGACCGGGCCGACGACCAGGGTGTTCACCCGCACCTTCGGGGCCCATTCGACGGCCAGGCTCGCGGCCAGGTTCGCCAGGCCGGCCTTCGCGGCGCCGTAGGCGGCGTAGGTCGGGGACGGGCGGGCGCCGGCGACGCTGCCGATCATCACGATGGTGCCGCCGGTGTCCTGGCTCTGCATCACGACGTTCGCCCGCTGCGAGACGTGCAGGGGGGCCACCAGGTTCAGCTCGATGATCTTCGCGTGGAACCTCGGGGAGACGGTCGCCGCGTCGGCCGGTGGGGCGCCGCCGGCGTTGTTGACCAGAACGTCCAGCCGGCCGTGGTCGGCCAGGACGGCCGCCACCAGATCGTCCACCTGGGACGGGTCGCGGACGTCGGCCACGCGGTGGCCGGGCAGGTCCGACGGGGTGCGCCCGCAGCTCACGACGGTGGCGCCGGTGGCGGCGAACGCCTCGACGATGCCCCGGCCGACGCCCCGGGAGCCGCCGGTCACCAGTACGACGGTCACAGTCGCTCCAGGATGGTCACGTTGGCCTGGCCGCCGCCCTCGCACATGGTCTGCAGGCCGTAGCGGGCGCCGGTGCGTTCCAGGTTGCCCAGCAGCGTGGTCATCAGCCTGGCGCCGGTCGCGCCCAGCGGATGACCGAGGGCCAACGCACCGCCGGTGACGTTGACCCTGGTCGGGTCGACGCCGGTTTCTCGTTGCCAGGCAAGGACGACGCTGGCGAACGCCTCGTTGATCTCGACCAGTTCGATGTCCTGTATGGACAGTCCGGCGCGGCGGAGGGCGAACGCGGTGGCCTCGATCGGCGCGTCCAGCATGATCACCGGGTCGCCGCCCCGGGCGCTCAGGTGCGCCACGCGCGCCCGGGGCGTGAGGCCGTGGCGGCGCAGGGCCCGGTCGGACACGACCAGCAGCGCCGCGGCGCCGTCGGCGATCTGGCTGGCCAGGGCGGCGGTGAGCCGGCCGCCGGGCAGCAGCGGGTCCAGCGCGGCCATGCGCGTCAGGCTGGTGTCGGGGCGGGGGCACTCGTCGGTGGTCGCCGCGCCCAGCGGGGCGATCTCGGCGGCGTGCTGGTCGCGGGCCGCCAGCGCCAGGGAATGGCTGCGCAGCGCGAACTCCTCCATGTCCGCGCGGGTCAGCGACCACTTCTCGGCGATCGCCTCGGCGCCGTGGAACTGGGAGATCTCCTGGTCGCCGTAGCGGGCCTGCCAGCCGGTCGAGCCGCGGAACGGGTCGGCGAAGCCGTATTCGCGGCCGGCGAGCATGGCCGCCGAGATCGGGACGGCGCTCATGTTCTGCACGCCGCCGGCCACCACCACGTCGGCCGTGCCGGACAGGACGGCCTGCGCGGCGAAGTGCACGGCCTGCTGGGAGGACCCGCACTGCCGGTCGACGGTCACGCCGGGCACCTGCGCCGGCAGGCCGGCGGCCAGCCAGCAGGTGCGGGCCACGTCACCGGCCTGCGGGCCGATGGTGTCCACACAGCCGAAGATCACGTCGTCGACGGTGGCCGGGTCGAGGTCGACGCGGTCGAACAGGGCTGCCAGGACGTGGGCGCCGAGGTCGGCGGGGTGCACGCCGGACAGGGCACCGCCACGCCGGCCGACCGGGGTCCGCACGGCGTCGACGAGGTACGCCTCAGCCATCCTGCTAAGCTACCAAGCTAGCGCTTGGGTAGGAAGTGGAGACGATGGTCACGAAGCAGGGCAAGCCCTCCGAGCGGCGCGACGCGCTCGTGCGGATCGCCGCCGAGCTGTTCGCCGAACAGGGCTACCGGGCCACCACGGTCCGCCACATCGGCGACGCCGCCGGCGTGCTGTCCGGCAGTCTCTACCACCACTTCGACTCCAAGGAGACCATCCTCGACGAGCTGCTCTCCAGCTACCTCGACGAGCTGCTGGCCACCTACCGCACCGTCGTCGACGCCGGCCACGGCCCGGCCCGCACGCTGCGCGAACTGGTGAGGGCCTCGTTCCGGTCGATGGCCGGGCACCGCGCGGCGATCACCGTGCTGCAGAACGAGCGCAACCACCTGCGCACCCTGCCCCGGTTCGGCTACCTCGCCACGACCGAGGACGAGGTCCGCCACCTGTGGATCACCGCGCTGCGCGAGGGCGTCGAGACCGGCGAGTTCCGCGCCGACCTCGACCCGGCGATCGCCTACCGGTTCCTGCGCGACTCGGTCTGGGGCTCGGTGCGCTGGATCCGCCAGGACGGCGCGCGCAGCCTCGACCAGCTCGCCGACCAGTACCTCACGCTCACCTTCGACGGGCTCACCGCAACAGGCGCTTGAGCACCTTGCCCGACGGGTTGCGCGGCAGCTCGTCGACGAACTCGACCGCGCGCGGCACCTTGTAGTTCGCCAGCCCGGCCCGGCAGTGCTCCAGCACGTCCTCGGCGGTCAGCAGCGGGATCACGTCGGGCCGGCGCACGACGAAGGCCTTGCCGACCTCGCCAAGACGCCCGTCCGGCACGCCGACCACGGCCGAGTCGGCGATCCGGATCATCCGCGCGAGCACCTGCTCCACCTCGGCCGGGTAGACGTTGAAACCGCCGCAGATGTACATGTCCTTGAGGCGGTCGGTGATCGTCAGGTAGCCGCGCTCGTCGACCCGGCCGACGTCGCCGGTGTGCAGCCAGCCGTCGCGGTCGATCGCGTCGGCCGTGGCGGCCGGGTCGTCGAGGTAGCCGAGCATCACGTTGGGCCCGCGCAGCAGCACCTCGCCGGTGTCCGGCGCGATCCGCAGCTCGAACCCGGCGGTCGGGAGCCCGCAGGTGGCGGCGACGGTCGCGGCGTCGTCACCCGGCCGGCACATGGTCGCCACCACCGCCTCGGTCAGCCCGTAGGCGGTGAGCACGGTGTCGAACCCCAGCGCCTCCTGGATCCGGTCCACGAGGACGGCCGGCACGAGGGCCGCGCCGGTGACCGCGAGCCGCAGCGAGGAGAGGTCCACCGGCGTGACGGCGGCGCGGAAGATCATGGCCTGGTAGATCGTCGGCGCGCCGGGCAGCACGGTGATCTTCTCGGCGGCGACCAGCCGCAGCGTCTCGTCGACGTCGAAGGCGGCCTGCGGCACGATCGTCGCGCCGGTCAGCAGGCAGACCAGGATGCCCGCCTTGTAGCCGAAGCTGTGGAAGAACGGGTTGACCACCAGGTAGCGGTCCCCGGCGGTCACCTCGCCCAGCTCGGCCCAGGCGCGCGCGACGCCCAGCGCCTGGCGGTGCGCGCTCATCGCGCCCTTGCTCACGCCGGTGGTGCCGGAGGTGAACAGGATGTCGGCGACGTCGTCGGGGTCCACGGCCACCGGGGCCGCCGGCACGTGCTGGTCGAGGTCGTCGATCGTCGCCGTGTGCGGGGCGGCCGTCGGGCCGAGGACCAGCGTGGCCGGCACGTCGTGGCCGGCGGCCCGCAGTTCGGCGAGCCGGTCGCGGCCGAGGAACTCGCCGGCCACGACCAGCACACGCGCCCCGGTGCGGGTGAGGATGGCGGCCGTCTCGGCGGCGGTGTACCGGGTGTTGACCGGGACGAGCACGGCGCCCAGGTAGGTCACGGCGAGCGCGGCGGCGACCCAGTGGTGGGTGTTCGGCGCCCAGATCGCGACCCGGTCGCCGCGCTCGGCGCCCAGCCCGCGCAGGCCGGTGGCGACGACCCGGACCCGCTCGTGCAGTTCGGTCCAGGTCAGCCGCACCGGCCCGTCGACGACGGCCTCACGCTCGCCGAAGCGGTCGGCCGCTTCGGCGAGCGCGGCCGGGATGGTGGTCACCGGCCCATACTAGAACAAGTTCTCATCAGTCTCAGCTGACGATCCTGGCGACGAAACCGGCCACCACGACCCAGAACACGGCCGCCAGACCGTAGTTCAGCAACGTCTCCAGACTGTTGTTGGCGAGGTTGAACAGGCCGGGGAAGAACAGCGCCAGCGGTTCGGCCAGCGACTTCACGAACTGGAAGAAACTGTTCACCTGGTTCGCACCGAAGAGGATCAGCAGGATGTAGACGACCTCGATCAGCGCGAACAGCGCGCCGACGCCGGTGATGATCCGTGCCGCGGTGCCCCGACCGTTGCTGACTGCCCACCTACGTCGTGTAGTCATGAAAAAGGAGTGCCCGTGCACCCGGTGACCAAACAGCCCCCCGGAGCAACTTGACTGGTCCGTTCGGCGTAGCGCCGCCGCCCCTGGTGTCGTCCCTCCTGGACACGGTGGTTAGGCTCCAGGGCGTGGCGCGTGTTCTCCTCCTTCGCTGCCGCGACGGGGCCTGACCAGACCGGCTCCCCGCCGCGGGGCGAAGCCTTGCCGGTCGCTCTCATCCGTATCCGGCCAGCAGGAGCAACTCCACCATGACCATTCAGGACGTCCACCGCAGCAATGCCACCAGCCGCCTGCGCCAGCCGTCGCGGCCGGCCCCCGCCGACCAGCCGGCGTGGAACACCCAGCGCGGGTCGGCCATGCCCGTGCACCGCTACCGCCCCTTCGGCCAGCTCGTCGAGCCGGTGTCGCTGCCCGACCGCACCTGGCCCGACCGGGTCATCGACCGCGCCCCGCAGTGGTGCGCGGTGGACCTGCGCGACGGCAACCAGGCCCTGATCGACCCGATGTCACCGGCGCGCAAGCGCAAGATGTTCGACCTGCTGGTGCGCATGGGCTACAAGGAGATCGAGGTCGGCTTCCCCGCCGCGTCCCAGACCGACTACGACTTCGTCCGCGAGATCATCACCGACGGCGCGGTCCCCGACGACGTGTCGATCCAGGTGCTCTCGCAGTGCCGCCCGGAGCTGATCGAACGGACCTTCGAGTGCCTGGCCGGCGCCCGCAAGGCGATCGTGCACATCTACAACTCGACGTCGATCCTGCAACGGCGGGTGGTGTTCCGCGAGGAACGCGAAGGCATCAAGAAGATCGCCACCTCGGCCGCCGAGATGGTCCAGGAACTGGCCGGGAAACACCCCGACACGGAGTTCCGCTTCGAGTACTCCCCGGAGTCCTACACCGGCACCGAGCTGTCCTACGCCGCCGAGGTGTGCAACGCGATCACCGAGATCTGGCGCCCCACCCCCGACCGTCCGGTGATCATCAACCTGCCGGCGACCGTCGAGATGGCCACCCCGAACGTCTACGCCGACTCGATCGAATGGATGCACCGCAACCTGGAACGCCGCGACGCGGTGGTGCTGTCGCTGCACCCGCACAACGACCGGGGCACCGGCGTGGCCGCCGCCGAACTGGGCTACCAGGCCGGGGCGGACCGCATCGAGGGCTGCCTGTTCGGCAACGGTGAGCGCACCGGCAACGTCGACCTGGTGACGCTGGGCATGAACCTGTTCAGCCAGGGCATCGACCCGCAGATCGACTTCTCGGACATCGACGAGATCCGCCGCACGGTCGAGTACTGCAACCAACTGCCGGTCCCCGAGCGCCACCCGTGGGGCGGCGACCTGGTGTTCACGGCGTTCTCCGGCAGCCACCAGGACGCGATCAACAAGGGCTTCGACGCGCTGCGCGCCGAGGCCGACCGCGCCGGCCACCCGGTCGAGGACCACCCGTGGGAGGTCCCGTACCTGCCGATCGACCCCAAGGACGTCGGCCGCACGTACGAGGCGGTCATCCGGGTCAACTCCCAGTCCGGCAAGGGCGGCGTCGCCTACGTGATGAAGACCGAACACCAGCTCGACCTGCCCCGGCGGCTGCAGATCGAGTTCTCCCAGGTCATCCAGCGCTACACGGACAACGAAGGCGGCGAGGTCTCCCCCACCCTGATGTGGGACACCTTCGCCACCGAGTACCTGACCGCCTCGGCGCCGCTGACCCTGCACGAGCACCGCATCACCGGCTCCGACCCCGCCCACGGCACCGGCCAGGACGAGATCACCGCCACCATCGAGGTGGAAGGCGACCGCCACGAGGTCACCGGCACCGGCAACGGCCCCATCGCCGCCTTCGTCGACGCCCTCGCCACCGTCGGCTACGACGTCCGGGTCCTCGACTACACCGAACACGCCCTCACCGCCGGCGACGACGCCCGAGCAGCCGCCTACGTGGAGTGCACCATCGCCGACCGGGTCCTGTGGGGCGTAGGTGTGCACAGCTCCATCGTCACCGCGTCACTGCGCGCGGTCGTCTCCGCGATCAACAGGGCACACCGCTGACCTCGGCGACGGACGACCACGACCGTCGCCCCACCCGGCCCCACGACGACGATTCCCACGGTTTTGCCTGGTCAAGGCCGTGGGGATCCCCCCGTTTTCCAGCCTACCGCGCAACACCGACGCCTTTCGGCGGCGAGCAGGGGCCTGTGGACAACTGTGGACGGCTGGTGCCTCGCTCTGTTGACGCGGCGAAGGCAGACGAAGAACCACAGCCGAAACCCGCGACAAACTCAAGAACCCAGAACCGAAGCCAAACAATCACCCAAGAGTCTCGGTGACCGAAGCCGGCCCGGCCAACGAAGAATCAGGCGACACATCCCAGTCGTCCTGCACCAGCTGGGCCTTCACCTCGTGCGCCCGAATCCGCCCGTCCCGAATGTCCTCGGCATAGTGGCAGGCGACACGATGTCCCGGCAGAACCTCCCGCAGTTCCGGCCGTTCGGTGTCACACAACGTCTCCTGCCGCCAGGGGCACCGGGTGTGGAACCGGCAGCCGGAAGGCGGATTGGCCGGCGACGGCAGGTCCCCGGCCAGCAGGATCCGCTCCCGCAGGTCCTCGACCTCGGGGTCCGGCACCGGAACCGCCGACATCAACGCCTTCGTGTACGGGTGCAGCGGTGTCGCGTACAGCTGGTCGGAGGACGCCTCCTCCACCAGCCCGCCCAGGTACATCACGCCGACGCGGTCCGAGATGTGTCGCACCACGGCCAGGTCGTGCGCGATCACCAGGTACGTCAGCCCGAACTCGGCCTGCAGGTCCTCCAGCAGGTTGATCACCTGGGCCTGCACCGACACGTCCAGCGCCGACACCGGCTCGTCGGCCACGATCAGATCCGGTTGCACCGACAGCGCGCGGGCGATGCCGATCCGCTGCCGCTGGCCGCCGGAGAACTCGTGCGGGTACCGGCGCAGGGACGTGCTCGGCAGACCGACCGCCGAGAGCAGTTCCCGCAGCCGCGCCGCCGTGGACGCCTTGTCCTTGTCCAGCCCGTGTGCCCGCATGCCTTCGACCAGCAGCGACTCGACCGACTGCCGGGGGTCCAGCGACGACATCGGGTCCTGGAACACCATCTGCATCCGCCGCCGCATGGTGCGCAGCGGCTCGCCCTTGAGCTTCGACAGGTCGACCCCGTCGAACACCACCCGGCCGGCGGTGGGCTCGGTGAGCTTGAGCATCGCCCGGCCGAGCGTGGACTTGCCGCAGCCGGACTCGCCGACCAGGCCGTAGGTCTCGCCCTGCCGGACCGCCAGGTCCACCCCGTCGACGGCGTAGACGTAGCCGACGGTCTTGTCCAGCACCACCCCGCGCCTGATCGGGAAGTGCACCTTCATGCCGTCGACCTCGACGAGGTTGGGGGCATCTGTCACGACAGCATCTCCTGCTCGGCACGGCCGGCCGGCTCGACCGGGTTGTGGCAGCGCAGCAACCGGTCACCCTCGACCACCTGGTCGACCACCATCTCCGGCGTCGTCTCGACGCACCGGTCCACCGCGTGCGGGCAGCGGGGCGCGAACGCGCAGCCGCCGGTCCACGGGATGTTGTCGGCCACCGAGCCGCGGATCGGCGAGAGCCGTTCGCCCTTGGGCGCGTCCAGCCGGGGGATCGAGGCCAGCAGCCCGTGGGTGTAGGGGTGGCGGGGCACCCGGAACAGGTCGTGGCGCCCGGAGCGTTCGACGACCCGGCCCGCGTAGAGCACGTTGACCTCGTCGCACAGCCCGGCGACCACGCCCAGGTCGTGCGTGATCATGATCAGTGCGGTCTCGGTCTCGCGGACCAGTTCGGCCAGCAGCGCCAGGATCTGCGCCTGGATGGTCACGTCCAGCGCGGTCGTCGGCTCGTCGGCGATCAGCAGCCGGGGGCGGCAGGCCAGCGCGATGGCGATCAGCGCGCGTTGGCGCATGCCGCCGGAGAGCTGGTGCGGGTACTCCGTGAGCCGCCGTTTCGGGTCGGGGATGCCGACCTTGTCCAGCAGTTCGGCGGCCTCGACGGCGGCCTGTTTGCGGGACAGTCCTCGGTGGCGTTCGAGCACCTCGGTGACCTGCAGGCCGATCGAGATGACCGGGTTCAGCGAGGACAGCGGGTCCTGGAACACCATGCCAAGGTCGCGTCCGCGCCGGTCGCGCATCTGCCTGTCCGACAACGTCAGCAGTTCGGTGCCGTCGAACTTCGCCGAGCCGGAGACCGTCGCGCCGCGTTTGGCCAGCAGGCCCATGATCGCCAGCGACGTGACCGACTTGCCGCAGCCGGACTCGCCGACCAGCCCGACCGTCTGGCCGGGTTCGACGTCGAAGCTGACGCCGTCGACCGCGACGGTCGACTTCTCGCCCCGGCGGTGGAAGGTGACCGACAGGTCCCGTACCTCGAGCAGTGCCATCTCAGCTCACCGCCGGCTCTTGGGGTCGAGGGCCTCGCGCAGCGACTCGCCGACCAGCGTGAAGCCAAGGGCCACGACGATGATGCAGCCAGCCGGCCAGAACGCCAGCTGCGGATGGCTGTCGATGACGGTCTGCGCCTGGCCGAGCATCTGCCCCCACTCCGGGATCCGGTCGTCCGGGTTGCCGAGTCCGAGGAACGACAGCGCCGCCGCCTCGATGATCGCGATCGCCAGCACCAGCGTCGCCTGGACGATCACCGGGCCGAGCGAGTTGGGCAGCATGTGCCGGAACACGATGGCCCGCTGCTTGACGCCCAGCGACCGGGCGGCCAGCACGTGGTCGCTGTGCCGTTGGGCCAGCATCGTGCCGCGCAGCAGCCGGGCGAAGATCGGGATCTGCACGATCGCGACCGCCAGGATCACCGTGTACTGGTTGGGCTGGGCGAACAGCGCCCCGATGGACACCGCCAGCAGCAGGCCGGGGATGGACAGCATCACGTCGACCGCGCGCATGACCACGGTGTCGACCCAGCCGCCCAGGGCGCCGGCCAGCGTGCCGAGCAGCAGCCCGCCGCCCAGGCCGATCAGCGTGGCGAACACGCCGACCAGCAGCGTCTGCTGCGAGCCGAGCAGCAGCCGGGACAGCAGGTCGCGGCCGTTCTGGTCGCCGCCGAGCGGGTGGCCGTCCTGGACCGCGGGGATCTGGTTGCGGGCCTTGACGACCTGGTCGCCGAGCATCGGCACGCTCGGGTCGTGCGGCGCGAGCCACGGCGCGGCCGCCGCCAGCACCACGAACAGCACGATGATCCCGGCGCCGGCCAGGAAGACCGGGTTGCGGCGCAGCCGGCGCCACGCGGCCGCCGCCAGGCTGACCCCGGCGTCGTCGGCGGCCCGCGCGCTCAGTTCGTCGATCTTGTCGGTGCGTGTGCTCATCGGACACCCCTGGTCCGGATGCGCGGGTCGATCACCGCGTAGGACAGGTCAACGAGCAGGTTGATCAGCACGAACACCCCGGCCGCACACAGGATCAGCAACAACAGGACCGGGTAGTCGCGGCGCTCGAACCCGAGCGCGAGCGCCTGTCCGATCCCGGGGAAGGCGAACACCTTCTCGGTCAGGACCGCCCCGGCGAGCAACGCGCCGGTCTGCAAACCGATGGTGGTCACCACCGGCAGCATGGCGTTGCGCATCACGTGCCGGCGGCGGATGACCGGGGAGGTGAGGCCCTTGGACTCGGCGGTGCGGACGTAGTCCTCGTCCACCACGTCGAGCACCGAGGCCCTGGTGATCCGGAAAACCACCGAGAACGGGATGCTGGCCAGCGCGATCGCCGGCAGGATCAGATGTCGCAGCGCGTCCCAGGCGGCGTCCCACTCCTGGGTGAGCAGCCCGTCGAGCACGAAGAACCCGGTCACCCGGGTCGCGTCGATGCCGCCGGCCTGTCTGCCCGCGGTCGGGAACCAGCCGAGGTCGACGGCGAAGACCTGCTTGAGCAGGAAGGCGAGGAAGAACACCGGCACCGCGACACCGATCAGCGAGCTCACCACGCTGAGGTTGTCGAGGATGCCGCCGCGGCGGCGGGCGGCGAGGTAGCCCAGCGGGATACCGACCGCCAGCGCGATGACGATCGCGAGGATCGACAGCTCCAGCGTCGCCGGGAAACGCTGGACGAAGATCTCGGCCGCCGAGTCACCGGGCTGCACACCGGTGGACACCCCGAAGTCGCCGGTCAACGCACGGCCGACGAACTTCAGGTACTGCACGAAGATCGGCTCGTTGAGACCTAATTCCTCGGTGAGCCGTTCGCGGGTCTCGGCGGTGGCGCGCTCCCCCAGGAGGGCCGAGACCGGCCCTCCTGGGAGCGAGCGCAGCCACGCGAACAGCAGCAGCGACAGCACCAGTACGACTACCAGTAGTTGCAGCAGCCGCCGAATCGTGTAGCGAAGCACCTAGTCGGTTCCTGTGGTCGGGTCAGCTGCTCGCGATGCTGACCGTGTCGAACCGCTCGTCGGTGAGCGGGCTCGCGACCAGACCCGACACGTCCTTGGTCACGACCAGGGCCGGCGGGGAGTGCGAGATCGGCACGGCCGGCAGGTACTCCGACTTGAGCTTCTTGTTCAGCTCGACGTACATCTGCTCGCGCTTGTCCGCGTCCGGCTCGGAGTCGGCGGCCTTGATCTCGTCGGACAGCGTCGCGCCCCACGGGGAGTTGCCGGTGCCGAAGCGGTTGTTCGGGTCGGAGAAGAAGTTGCCGACGAAGTTGTCGGGCGTGTTGTAGTCGCCGTTCCAGCCGAGCAGGAACAGGTCGGCCTTGCCGCTGTCGACGTCCTCCAGGTAACCGCCGTTCCACGGCTTGCTGACGACGGTCAGCTTGATGCCGACGGCCTCCAGGTTGCCCTGGATCAGGCCGAACAGGTCACGCGGGCTGGGCATGTACGGACGGGTGACCTCGGTCGGCCAGTAGATGTTGACCGTCAGGTTCTGCGCACCGGCCTCGGTGAGCAGCTGCTTGGCCTTGTCCGGGTTGTAGTCGTAGGACTCGACCTCGTCGGTCCAGCCGGTGACCGTGTCGGGGTAGAAGTTCTCCGCGACCTCGGCGCCCTCGGGCAGCTGCTGCTTGACCAGCGCCTCGCGGTCGATGGCGTGCGCGATGGCCTGGCGGACCTTCAGGTCACGCAGCTGCGCGACGTTCTTCTGACCGATGCCCAGGTAGAAGATGTTGAACGCCGGGCGGATCAGCAGCTGGTGGCCGGCGGACTTGAGGCCTTCCCAGTCGGCGGGACCCGGCAGGTCGTAGCCGTCGATGTCGCCGGCCTCAAGGGCCTGCTTGCGGGCGGTCTCGTCGGGGATGGCGCGGAAGATCAGCTTGTCCAGCTTGGCCGGCTCGCCCCAGTAGTCCTCGTTGCGGACCAGCTCGACGGTGCCGTTGGCCTCGTCGTACTTGGAGAACTTGAACGGGCCGGTGCCGGTCGGGTGCTCGGTGGCGTACTCCGGGTAGACGAAGGAGTCGCCCTGCGCCACGACCTCGTCGGCCTTGTACTTCTGCAGCGCCTCCGGGCTCTGCATCGCCCAGGACGGCAGGCCCAGGATGTCGGGCAGCTTGGAGGTCGAGCGGGTGACCTTCAGCTCGACGGTGCTCTCGTCGGTGGCCGCGCAGGACTCGTACAGCGACGGGGTCTTGCCGTCGGCGAACCCACCGAAGTTGTCCTGCCAGTACCCGGTGACCGCGGGGCTCTGCCCGGCGCCGGTCTGGTTGTACCAGCGGTTGAAGTTGAAGCAGACGGCCTCGGCGTTGAAGTCGGTGCCGTCGTGGAACTTCACGCCCTTGCGGAGGTTGAAGGTCCAGGTCTTGCCGTCCTCGCTCGACTCCCACTTCTCGGCGAGGCCCGGCTCGGCGTCCGCGGTGCCCGGCTTGAACTCGACCAGCCCCTCGAAGATCTGCTGGGACGTGCGGAAGGTCGCGCCGTCCGTCGCGTAGAAGGGGTCGAAGAGCTTCGGCGCGCCCTCGGTGGCGAAGGTCATGGTGCCGCCTGTTTGGCCGCCGCCTGACTGACCGTCGTCGTCGCCACGCTCGGATTCCGCGCACGCGGTCATGACCAGCGCGGCTGATATGCCGAGCGCCGCCAGGCGAACCGTGCGGATGTGGACCATTTCGCACCTCAGAGAGTTGGTGTCTCACGTTTCGGTTGGCGACCTTATCCCGCCGGGGTGCCGGCACAACAAAGCAGCCTGGTCACAACTCGGTCACGCATGCCCGTTATTCGAACTTTCGCTGGTGGTCGTCACCTGGTAATCGGCTCGTTGCCTGGTCCGGTCCACCGCGAACCAGCCGTTCTCGAACAACTGCCAGCGCGTCAGGGATTTCCTGGCCGGCTCGCCGTCGCGGGCCACCGCCCGCTCCAGGCGGCGCACCGGGTCCGGGTCCACGCACCAGACCAGGGCCGAGAGCAGGGGTCGCACCGAGCGGCGGCCGGCCGAGACACCTTCCAGGACGAGGACCGTCGGCACCTCGACGGTGACCGTCGCGCCGGGGTGCGGCCGGCCGGCGGTCCACTCGGTGCGCACGTAGCGCCCCGGCCGGCCGGCGGCCAGCGGCTCCAACACGCCCTCGACCAGGCGCGGCCACCAGGAGACCGGGTCGTCCCAGGTGGCGAAGTCGTCGGTGCTGATCAGCCGGGCCCCCAGCCGGGCGGCCAACCCGGCGGCCCAGGTCGACTTCCCGGACCCGGAGGGCCCGTCGACGGCCACCAGCGCCACCCCACCCAGCCGGGGCTCCCCCAGGATCACACCGTGCGACGCCCGGACATGGCCCGGCCCAGGGTCAGCTCGTCGGCGAACTCCAGGTCGCCGCCCATCGGCAGGCCCGACGCCAGGCGGGTGACGGTCAGGCCGGGGAAGTCCCGCAGCATGCGCACCAGGTAGGTGGCGGTGGCCTCGCCCTCGGTGTTCGGGTCGGTGGCCAGGATGACCTCGGTGACCTCCTGGTCGGAGATCCGCGCCAGCAGCTCACGCACCCGCAGCTGGTCCGGGCCGATGCCCGACAGCGGGTCCAGCGCACCGCCGAGCACGTGGTACCGGCCGCGGAACTCCCTGGTCCGCTCGATGGCCAGCACGTCCTTTGGCTCCTCCACGACACACACCGCACTCACGTCGCGGCGCGCGTCGCGACAGATGCGGCAGGTCGCCTCCTCGGAGACGTTGCCGCAGATGTCGCAGAACACGACACCTTCCTTCACCCGCTGCAACGCCTGCTGGAGCCGGGCGATGTCCGCCGGGTCGGCGCCGAGCAGGTGGAAGGCGATGCGCTGCGCGCTCTTGGGACCGACGCCGGGCAGCCGCCCCAGCTCGTCGATCAGGTCCTGGACCGGGCCCTCGTACATGTCCTCACATGCCCGGCAGGCCGAGCCCACCCAGCCCGCCGGCCAGCGGCCCCATCCGTTCCTGGGCGAGCTGCTGGGCACTGGTCGACGCGTCCCGCACGGCGGCCACGACCAGGTCGGCGAGGGTCTCGACGTCGTCCGGGTCGACCACCTTCGGGTCGATCGTCAGCGACTTGAGCTCGCCGGCACCGGTGACGGTCGCGGTCACCAGGCCACCGCCGGCCGAGCCGGTGGTTTCCGCGTTGGCCAGGTCCTCCTGGGCCGACATCAGCTGTTCCTGCATCTTCTGCGCCTGGGCCAGGATCTGCTGCATGTCTGGTACGCCACCGGGTTGCACGCCGGCTCCTCTCCTCGGGTTGTCGACGTCGGCTCCAGCGTAGCCGGGTCGGGGGTGTGGCATCGTGAGCGCGGTGTGGAAGCGCGCGCTGCTGGTGACGTCGGTGTTCGCACTGGCCGCCTGCGGCGCCACCCCGGCCGCGACCGTCCGGCCGACGGCCACGACCACCCGGTCGCCGGTGTCGACCGCTCCCCCGGCCACCACCACCGCGCCGGCTCCCGCACGTCGGGTGGTGGTGCTCGACCCCGGGCACAACGGCGCGAACGCGGCGAACCCGGGGCGGATCAACCGGCGGGTGCCGGCCGGGCGGGGACGGACCAAGGCGTGCAACACGACCGGCACCGCCACCGACGCCGGCTACCCCGAGCACCGCTTCACCTGGGCGGTCTCGACGATGGTGCGTGAGCTGCTGGTCGCGCGCGGCGTCGAGGTCCGGCTGACCAGGCCCTCCGACGACGGCATCGGCCCGTGCGTTGACGAACGCGCGGCGGTCGGCAACCGGGCGGGGGCCGACGCGGTGGTGTCGATCCACGCCGACGGCTCGACCTCGCCCTCGGCCAAGGGCTTCCACGTCGCCTACTCGGCGCCGCCGCTCAACGCCGCCCAGGGCGAGCCGTCCCGGCGCCTGGCCGAGTCGATGCGCGACGCGCTGCGCGCCCGGTTCCCGGTCTCGACCTACATCGGCGACGCCGGCCTGTCCCCGCGCGACGACCTCGGCGGGCTGAACCTGTCGACCAGACCGGCGGTGCTGGTGGAGTGCGGCAACATGCGCAACGCCACCGAGGCCGGCGCGTTCAGCAGCCCGGACGGTCAACGCGCCTACGCGTCGGCGATCGCCGACGGAATCCTGGCCTACCTCGCCTGAAGCCCCGACCGGGTGACCGCGGGCTCAGCGGTCGATCGGGCGGGCGCCGAGCTTGTCGGTGAGCAGCTTGACCATGTCGTCCTCGGGACTGCTGACCGGCGGCGGCTCGGGGACCGGGCCGGCGTCGTAGTAGTCCTCGTCCTCCGGGGGTTCCGGCGGGAGCGGCTCGTCGGACACCGGGGCCGGGGCCGGCCTGGACGGCGGCGCCTCGGGTTCCTGGCGCTGCTGCCTCGGGGCCGGCTCGGGCGGGGCCTGCTGGGGTTGGGCCTGCTGGGTCGGGCGTTGGAAGGTCGGCGCGGCCTTGGGCTTGTCGGCGGCCGGCGCGGCGGCCGCCCCGGGCTCGGCGTGCACGCACCGGACCTGGAACTTGCCGCCGAACAGGCTCTCCAGCGCCTTGGCGATCGCCTCGACGTTGCGGGCCTCGCCGAGCCGGCGGGCCAGCGGGGCGGCCGTGTGCCCGATGGTGACCACGTCACCCTCGACGGACTGGACGCTCGCGTTGGTCAACATCGCCTCGGTGCTGCGGCTGACCTTGCGCACCTCACCGAGCAGGTCCGACCACAGCCGCCGGATCCCGGCGGCGTCGACCGTCCCCTGCGCGGCCGGCGCCTCGGCCGGCGGCGCGCTGGCCTGCGGTGCGGGAGCCGGCGTACCGACCTGGGCCGGTGCCGGCCAGCTGTCGGCGGGAGCCGGCGCACTCGGCCGGACCGGGACCGCCGGGGCCGGCGGGGCCGGCGAGATCGGAGGAGCGTCGTGTAG
>NZ_MSIF01000013.1 GCF_001921215.1 Actinophytocola xinjiangensis | reverse complement strand
CGGGCTGGCGGGCTGGCGGGCTGGCGGGCTGGCGGGCTGGCGGGCTGGCGGGCTGGCGGGCTGGCGGGCTGGCGGGCTGGCGGGGAGCCAACGTTGATTCGGGTCCGTGGTTGCGGTGACGAATTCGACATCCGTAGCGCGGTGTGGTGTTACGCCGGTCTGGTGCGCGATCTGCGCGGCTATCGGGGCGTGGGCTCGGGCGGGCTGCTCGTTGGCTGTTGTCGGCGTTAAACGCCTGGGAGGCTGGGGCGGTGGCAGGGCGCTGAACTGACTGTCCGTCGACACCTCTGCGCCTGTGGTGGCGTGGCACGCGTGCCTGGTGAGGCGTTGGGGGCATCTGTGCTGGTCGCGGCCCGGGAGCTCGGTTCTGGCCGGGGTGTGGACGGCTGGCGGCGTGGTGGCATCGGGCCGTTCGGCGCCACGAGCGGATGGTGACGGTTGGGTTGTGGGCTGGTGGTGGTGCGGCTCCACCCACCGTGCGTAACTCGATCGCTGTGCGTGCGAGAATCGGGCTGTCCATGACAGTTCCGCGTGGAGGTTCTCGTGTTCAGCCATCGGCCCTGCTGATCGTCCCGTGCTGATCACCGGCCAACCGACGCTAGGACTATCCCGTGAAGATGGACAACAGCCCTGCCAGGGGCACCCGTGACCTGCTGCCCTCCGCCGTCGCCACCCGTGATCGGGTCCTTGGTCTGATCCAGGACGTGTACCGGCAGTTCGGCTATCAGCGCATCGAGACTCCGGCGCTGGAGCGGATCGAGCGGCTGACCAGCGGGCAGGGCGGGGACAACGAGAAGCTCCTGTTCCGCATCCTGCGCCGCGGACTCGACGAACAGGTCGCCGAGGCGACGGCGCTGTCCGACCTGGTGGATCTGGGGCTTCGTTACGACCTGACGGTGCCGCTGACCCGCTTCTACAGCCAGTACCGGGCAGAGCTGCCGCAGCCGTTCCGCTCGTTCCAGTTCGGGCCGGTGTGGCGGGCCGAACGGCCGCAGCGGGGTCGTTACCGCCAGTTCTACCAGTGCGACATCGACCTGTTCGGCGAGGCGAGTGTGCTCGCCGAGGTCGAGCTGATCGAGGCGACCACCGCCGCGCTGGCGGCTGTCGGGCTCGCCGGGACCACTGTGCGGCTTTCCGACCGGCGGTTCCTCGCGGCGTTGGCGAGTGGCGCCGGTGTGCCGGAGGAAGGGCAGGCGGGATTCTTCGTCACGGTCGACAAGCTCGACCGGGTCGGCTGGTCGGGCGTCGAGACGGAACTCCGTGAGGAGCGGGGACTTTCCGCTGAGGTCGTGCGCGCGGTCCGGGACACCATCGACGCGCTGAGTGACCTGTCCACCGACAAGGTTGTCGACGCGTTGGCGGACGCGGTGCCGAACCTGCCGACTGCGGTCGCGGAGGACCTGGCCACCACAGTCCGGTGCCTGGGGGCGCTGCCGGGTGACCAGCGGTGGTTGTTCGACCCGACGCTGGTGCGGGGCATGGGGTACTACACCGGGCAGATCTTCGAGATCTCGCACCCGGACTCGTCGGGTTCGATCGCCGGTGGTGGGCGCTACGACGAGCTGGTCGGGCGGTCTCTCGGGACCGCGGTGCCGGCGTGCGGCTTCTCGATCGGGTTCGAACGGATCGTCGACCTGGTGCCCGCCGCTCCCCCGGCCGAGCGGCTCGCCGTGCTGTTCGAGTCCGACGTGCCGGTGGAGCGGGCGCTGGCAGTGGCCCGGCGGCTGCGGGCCGAGCGGGACGCGGTGGTGTCGCCGATTCGACGCAGCGGTAAGTTCCCGGCCCAGCTCACCCGGCTCGAGGGTTGGGGCTTCACCGGGTTCCTCTCGGTGAAAGCCGACCAGGACCTCACCGAGTTGCCGGACGTGCGGCCCCTTCGCGGCAACTAGGAGGCATGCCAGTGAACGACGAACTCGCCAAGGCGTTCGCCGAACTCGACCTGAACGACGACGGCCAGATCACCGAGCAGGAATTCGTGTCGGCCATGTCCGCCCGGGGCGAGCACATCACCGAGCCGGAGATCAAGTCGATCTTCGCGGACGCCGACGCCGACCAGGACGGTCGGATCTCCCTGCCGGAGTTCACCGTGGCGTGGAACCGAGCTGGCTGAAGACCGTGGCACAGAGCCGATCCGGTTGATTCCGGTCCGGTCAGGCCCCCAGCTCCGACCGGACGCCTGGTTCGGCCGGCCGCCCTGGTTCGATCGGCCCGCCCTGGTTCGGCCGGCCGCCCTGGTTCGGCCGGCCGCCCTGGTTCGGCCGGCCCGCCCTGGTTCAATCGGCCGCCAGCTCCCGCCCTGGCGCTGGCTCAACCCGGTCGACTGACTCGGCCAAGTCGCCAGTACCGGCCCAGCTGCCTGGCTCGGCCCAGCCACCGGGGCCGGCCCAACTACATCGCTCGGCCAAGCCACCCGGCCCGCCCAACTACATGGTGGCTCGGCCAAGCAACGTGTTCGATTGGCGCCAACTCGCCGCTCGGTCGCCTTACTCAGCCCACAGACGGACTTCACCCCCAACCGCCGGTGCCGGCCCAATCATCTGGCGCGGCCCGATCAACCAGGTCGATCAGCTGCCGGCTCCGGCCCGATCGCCCGGCTGACCCGACCGGCTGACCCGACTGGCTGACCCGGTCAGGCCGCCAGCCTGACCTCTCAGGTCTGGCTCGGCTCGGTCAGCTGGTTCGGTCAGGTTTGCCTGGTTCGGTGGTAGCTCCATGCCAGGAGGCCGAGCAGCACGAAGCCGGACAGGATGAGGCTCGATCCTGTGCTCCAACCGGGGAACGGCAGCCAGGAGAACACCCGCAGGCCCCAGAGCACGCCGGCCGCGATCAGTGCGAGGCCAGCCAGTGACGAGCCGACGATTCGTAGCGGTGACGACACGCTCTCCTCGGCCGCCTTCATCGCGCGATCACGTACCGGAGTGATGTGGCGTTCCAGCTTCGGGAACACACCGGAGAGGATGATCAGGCCGGCCAGGACCAGCAGCAGGCCTGGGCCAGGCAGTACCAGGAGCACCACGCCGACCAGGAACACCATGAAGCCGGCGATCACCATCAGTATGTGCTTGAGCTGGTCCTTGGCTGGCATCGTGGCCCAATCCTGACCCAGTGCTCGTCGATCCGCTGGATCGAGAGCCAGTCGGCCAGTGCCTGCGGTCAGTGGTGCGGGCGGGTCCGGTCCGGAGGCCGACCGCTCTGGGCGGAGCCGGCCGGGGTGAAGGCGCGGGTCCGACCTGGTCGGAGACCTGCCGGCTGGTGTGGGCTCAGGTGAGCCAGCGGGCTCGGTTGAGCCGACAAGCCCAGGTCAGCGGGCCCAGGTCAGCAGGCGGGCCACGTGAGCGAACGGGCCCAGCTCAGCCAACGAACCCAGGTTTGCCGACGAGCCCAGATCAGCCGACAGGTCTGGTCCAGCCAGCAAGCCCAGTCCAGCCAACACACCAGACCGAACCAACAAACCCAACCCAACCGACAGACCTGGCCCAGCCAGCAGACCCAATCCAGCCAACACACCAGGCCAAACCAACAAACCCAACCCAACCGACAGACCTGGTCCAGCAGACAGACCTGGTCCAGCCAGCAAGCCCAATCCAGCCAACCAGACAGACAAACCAACAGGCCCAGGTGAGCGGACGAGACTCAGGGCCCACTGCGGTGAGCGGTCACGTCGACCGACTGGATCGACCGGGCCAGGGGGATTCAGCGGTGGCTGTGGTGCCGGGTGCCGTGGTGAGACTGTGGGCGGGGGACGGGCGTCTCCGTCAGGTCAGGCGGCGGATTACGGCGTCGGCCAGGAGGCGGCCTTGGCGGGTGAGGACGCAGCGGCCGAAGCGGCCGTTGACGCCTTTCAGGGCCTCTTGGTCGAGGAGGCCTTCCGCCGCCGCCCGGTGGGCCTCCTGTTGGGCTGGGGGAGGGAGCACCTCCACGGGGAGGCCGTCCACCAGACGTAGTTCCAGCATGACGCGTTCCAGGTGCCGGTCGGCCACGGTGAGGGTTTCCCTGGCGGCGGCGGGGGAACTGCCGGACGCCAGCAGGGCCCCGTACCTGGCCGGGTGTTTGACGTTCCACCAGCGAACCCCGCCCACGTGGCTGTGCGCCCCGGGGCCCACCCCCCACCAGTCCGCGCCATGCCAGTAGCCGAGGTTGTGGTGGCACCACGACTCGGGAGCACTGGCCCAGTTGGACACCTCGTACCACTGCAGCCCCGCCTTGGACAGGGTGTCGTCGACCTGTTCGTAGCGAGTCGCGAGGACGTCGTCGTCGGGAGGTGGGAGGGTGCCTTTCGCTATGCGCCTCGACAACGCGGTGCCCTCCTCGACGATGAGGGCGTAGGCCGACACGTGGTCCACCTCCGCTTCCAGGACGGCGTCCAACGACCTCTGTAGGTCCTCTTCGGATTCGCCGGGGGTGCCGTAGATCAGGTCCAGGTTCACGTGGGTGAAGCCGGCCTGGTGTGCCTCGCGGGCAGCGTCCGTGGCCCGGCCGGGGGTGTGGGTGCGGTCCAACGTCCGGAGGACCCCGGGGGCCGCGGACTGCATGCCCAGTGACACCCGGGTGTAGCCGGCCTCCCTGAGGGCCGCGAAGAAACCGGGAGAGGTCGACTCGGGGTTCGACTCCGTCGTGACCTCGGCGTCTCGGGCCAGGCCCACCGTCGATCGGACGGTGTCGAGGACCTCTCCCAGGACTCGCGCGCCCAGCAGGGAGGGGGTGCCGCCGCCCACGAATACCGTGGTCGCCGGCGGAGGGCTTGTCAGGACCTCGGCCGCCAGGGTGAGTTCCTGGCGGACCGCGGCCAGCCACGACGTCTGGGACGTCGGCGAGTCAGCCAGTTCCGACGCGGTGTAGGTGTTGAAGTCACAATAACCACAGCGGGTCGCGCAGAACGGGACGTGGACGTACACGCCGAACGGCCGGCGCCCGAGTCCACTGAGGGCGGACTCGGGCAGCGAGCCGGTCGACGGCGCGGCGTCCCCATCGGGAAGAGCGGATGGCACACGTCCATCCTCCGCCCGCGGGTCAGCGCAGCGCGAACAGGGTCACCGCCGACGCGCCCGCGGCGATGACCAGGAAGATGATCCCGTAGATCGGCGCCTTGCGGCACCAGTGCGTGTTGCGGTCGATCGCCGCCCGCCCTGGGCCGGTGAACAGCAGCGCGAACGCGATCGCCGCGTACACCAACTCCAGCTCGACACCGCCCAGGAACACGTCCCAGTCGCCCTTCACGGCGATGGTGTTCGCCAGCACGGCGAGCACCATGCCCGCCGCCGCCGGGGTGAACAGGCCCAGCACCAGCAGCACCCCACCGAGGGTCTCCCCGACGGCGAGCACCCAGGCCAGGATCGACGGCTCGGTGTAGCCGTAGCTGCTGAGCATCTGCTCGATGGCACCCATGCCACCGAAGTCGGTGAACCAGCCGAACATCTTGTCCAGCCCGTGCACCACGAACATCCCGCCCAGGGCGATCCTGAGCACCAGCAGCCCGAAATCCACGCCGCCGTGCCACTGGACGCGCCGGTCGGGCTCGTCGAACGCACTGCCGAAATCGTCGTCGTTGTCGAACCTCGAGCTCCCCGGCAGTGACGTCGTCTGCGAGGAGTAGCCGGCGTCGTCATACATCGACGAATCCGACGCGACGGAGGACTGGCTGCCGTATCCCAGGTCCTCGGTGTCGGCGTTGTATCGGCCGCTAGCCGCGTAACCACCCGCGGCCCGAGAGCGGTTGTCGTCAGTAGTCACCCGGCGCAGAGTAGGGCATTGCCACGAGTAATCGGCCGAACGGTCGAAATCAGTACTCACCGTGTACGAGGTTGTCCGGAACGGCACCCGCTGCGAACTTCGCGACCTCCGGCACCACCACCCGATAGGCCCTTCGCAGATAGTCGTGCACGCTGCCGGCCACGTGCGGGGTCAACACCAGCCCCGGCGCCGACCACAGCGGGTGGTCCACCGGCAGCGGCTCCGGGTCGGTCACGTCCAGCGCCGCCCGCAACCTCCCGGCGGTCAGTTCGGCGACCAACGCGTCGGTGTCCACGACCTTCCCCCGCGCCGCGTTGACCAACACCGCGCCGTCGCGCATCCGGGCCAGGAACTCCGCGTCGACCAGGCCCGTGGTGCGCTCGGTGAGAGGCACCATCAGCACCACCGCGTCGTGTTCGGCGAGCAGGTCGGGGACCTCGTCGATGCCGCGCACCTCGTCGCGGGCGCGGGTGCCGACAAGGGTGACGGTCGCGTCGCACGCCTCCAGGCGCCGGCGCATCCGCTGGCCGAGGTCCCCCGCGCCGAGCACCAGCACCCGCTTGTCCTGCAGCGTGTCGGTCGGCCGCCGGGTCCAGTCGCGGGCCAGGCGGGACCGCTCGAACGGGATCAGCTCCCGGTACACGGCGATCAGCACCCCCAGCGCCCACTCCGCCGTGCTGCCCCCGTGCGCGCCCCGCGCCGTCGACAGCAGCACGTGGTCGGGGATGCGGCCGATCCAGTTCTCCGCGCCGGTGGTCTGCAGCTGGATCAGCCGCAGGCCCGGCAGCTGGTCGACGAACACCGCCGGGTCGGTGGTGTCCAGGAAGCTCGGGACCAGCACGTCGGCGTCGGTGGGCAGCGGCACCGCCGGGTCGTAGCGAACCACGGTGACACCGTCGACCCCGGCCAGCGCGGCCACGCCCTGCTCGTCGGGCACCAACACAGTGATCACAGTGGCCCAGCCTCTCACGTGCGATTCACCCGTGGTCACCTAGCTTGGGACCATGGCAGTCGGGTGGCGAAGGCTGATGGCGACGGCGACCGTCGGTGGGGTGCTGTTCACCGTCGGGTGTGCCACCGTCGCCGAGCAGCCGCAGGACTGGCGGCCCCAGGACAGGATCCAGCCCCAGTCCGCCCCCGAGCCGCGGAACCCGGACGGCGGTGGCGGCGGCGGGGGCGGCGGCACACCGCGCACTCCCCCGCCCTCGGACGTCCCGCCGCCGCAGGGCTGCACCGACTACCACCCGGCGGTCCTGGCCACCTGCCTCAACCAGGTGAGCGCCGTCGCCGCGCTGCCCGGTGACGGGCGCGACCCGACGGCGCTCGTCGGCGAGCGCACCACCGGCCGGATCCTGCGGGTGAAGAAGGAGACCGGCGCGGAGGTCTTCGCCGTCGCACCGGTCGACGCGAGTACCGGCGGCGGCCTGACCGGGCTGGCGCTCTCACCCACCTACTCCGAGGACCAGCTGGTCTTCGCCTACATCACCACGCCGACCGACAACCGGCTGGTGCGCATCGCCCCCGGCGACACACCCAAGCCGGTGCTCACCGGCATCCCCCGCGGCCCGAGCGGCAACCGCGGCGCGCTGGCCCTGGACCACCGGGGCGCGCTGCTGCTGGCCACCGGCGACGCCGGCAACCCGGCGCTGGCCAAGGACCCCGGGTCGCTGGCCGGCAAGGTGCTGCGGATCGACGTCAACGGCCGCCCGGCGCCGGACAACCCCGACCCGGCCAACGCGGTGGTCGCCAGCGGGCTGGTTTCCCCCGGCGGTGTGTGCGCCTCCGTCGACGGCTCGCGGATGTGGGTCACCGACCAGGGCCCCGACCGGGACCTGCTCTACCAGCTCCAGCTCGGCCGGCCGCTGGCCGCGCCGGCGTGGAGCTGGCCCGACCGGCCGGGTGTCGCCGGGTGCGCGTCGACCCCGGACGCGGTGTGGGTGGTGACCTCGCGGGTGGCCGGCATCCAGGCGCTGCCGGTGGCCGAGGACGGCTCGTTCTCCGGCAAACCCGTGGTCACCATGCAGGACGAGGACGGGTTCGGGCTGCTCGGCGGGCTGGACCTGGTCAACGAGCAGGTGGCGGTCGGCGGCACCGTCAACAAGGGTGCCGGCGGCACACCGGTGTCCAGCGACGACCGCGCGGTGATCATCGTGATCACCCAGAGCGCGGGCCCCGGCGGGCCCGACTGACCGGCTGACTGCGCCGGTAGGCCTGTGACCAGGCTGGACACAACTGTGTGCGTTCCGTGTGGTGGGCTCTCGTAGCGTGCTCGCCCGGTGACCAGCGACGGCCGACGAGGGGTGCCGTCCCTGCTGTCACCGACCATCCTCACGATGTCGTACCAAGGAGAAGCACACTCGTGTCCGCTGTAACCGAGGCGACCCAGACCGCCTCGCCGTCCCGGCCAGGATCGCTCACCGCCGCGATCGGCCTGGCCGTCCTCACCGCCGTCGCCGCCATCGTCAACGGCGTGATCATCATTACCGGAGGCCTTGACCTGGTCAAGGAGATCGGCAGCGAGCTGATCGCCGCTGAAACGGGTGTCGGCGAAGCCGAGGTCGCCGAGGTCATCGACTTCGACAACCCCATGGTCGACGCGCTGTTCGCCGAGGCGGCGAGCACCTACGAGACCCGCGCCTACCTGGTCCTGGGCGCCGGCGTGCTGCTGGCGCTGTTCGGGCTGCTCATGCGCAAGGCCGGGATGGCCATGCGCGTGCTGGTCACCGTGACCGCCGCCCTCACCATCCTGTTCGCGGCGGTGATCGGTCTGGACGCCGGCACCACCGTGATGATCGGGCTCGCCTGGGTCGCCGTTCTCGGCGCCGTCGTCACGATCGTGACGACCTGGCTGCCGGCCAACGGCCGGTACGCCAAGACGCTCAGGTAGCCCCACCCGGCTGGGTGGCGGACACGCAGGGGAGGTCCGCCACCCGGTCCGGTCTGGTCAGGTTCAGCAGCAGGCCGTAGAGGGTCTGCGCGTTGGCGTCCCTCGGGTCGGCCAGCGTCTCCGCCTCCGCCCGCGCCGCCAGCGCCGCCTCCGGCTCGTCGAGAGCGTCGTGCGCGGCGGCCAGCAGCCGCAGGGTCACCGTCGCCGAGGACAGGCTGCCCATCTGCCGGTACTGCACCACGCAGCGGCGCAGCTCCGGCACCGCCTCGGCGGCCCGCCCCTCCCCCACCCAGCTCGCGGCGATCGCCCTGGTGCCCGAGAGCACCCTGGGCAGCTCGTTGATCTCCCGCGCGATCGCCCGGCTCTCCTCGAACGCCGCCACCGCCAGCCCCCGCTCGCCGCGCCCGGCGTGGATCGCGCCCAGCGTGCGCAGGCCCCTGGCCAGCGCGGACCGCGAGGTCGTCGACCGCAGCAGGGACACCGCCTCCCGCGCGGCGTCGGCCGCGGCGTCCAGCGCCCCGGTCAGCGCCAGGCTCCACGACAGGCTCTGCAGCGCCGGCGCCACCCGCCGGGACGTGCCGGCCGCGCGGGCCTGGGCGACGGCCGCGGTGTCGATCCGCACCGACTCGGCCAGCCGACCCAGCCGGTTCAGCGCCGCCGACCTCGTCCTGGGCACCGACGCGGCGCCGAGGTCGTCGGCGGGCAGGGCGGCGAACAGCTCCTCGGCCGAGGCCACCAGCCGCAGCGACTCCTCCGGCTCACCCAGCCCGATCAGGCAGTTCGCCAGGTTCGTGCGCACCCAGGCCAGCGCCTGCCGGTCACCGAGCCCGGCCATCCGCTCGGCGCAACGCCGGTAGGACTCGACGGCCTCGGCGTAGCGGCCGCGCACGTGCAGCAGCAGCGCCAGCACCGACTCGGCCCGCACGGCCACCGACGCGTCCGTGGCCTCGGCCAGGGTGCGGGCGCAGGTCCGCAGGTCGCCGTAGTGGCCGTGCAGCCACAGGTGCCGGGCGAACCGTTCGAAGATCAGCCACGCCGCCCGGTACTGGCGGACCCGGCACAGCACGCCGATGCCCTGCACGAGCACCGGCCGTTCGGTGGCGAACCAGGCGTCCGGGTCGGCCAGCAGCCGCCGTTCGGTGTCCCCGGGCAGCGGCGAGTGCGGGGCACGTTCGCGCAGGTCGGGCATCGGCGCGACCCGGGGCAGCCGGCGAGCGGCGGTGTCGACCAGCGCCAGCACCACCTCGACGAACCGGTCGCTGACCGCGCGCCGGGCCGCCAGGCCCTCCGGGCGCAACGCGAGTTCCCTGGCGTAGGCGCGGACCAGGTCGTGGGTGCGGTAGCGCGGCTCGCCGGTGCCGTCGACACCGGCGGGTTGCAGCAGGCTGGACTCGACCAGCTCCTCCACGGCGCCGTCGGCGTCCGGGCGCAGCATCTCGATCGCCCACGCCGGCAGGTCCTGCAGGTCGACCAGGCCGATGAGCCGGAACGTGTCGCCGGCGGCCGGGGTGAGCGCGCGGCAGCTCAACGCGATGCTGGAACGCACCTGCAGGTCGCTGACGGTCAGCTCGTCGAGCCGGCGCAGCTCGTCCTCCAGCCGGTCGGCGAGCGTGCCGACCCGCAGCTGCGGGCGCAGCGCCAGGCGGGTGCCGGCGATCCGCAGCGCCAGCGGCAGGTTCCCGCAGGCGGCGACGATCCTGGCGGCGTCGGCCGGCTGCCCGGCGACCCGCTCCCCGGCGATGCGTTCCAGCAGCCGGCCCGCCTCGGCGTCGGTGAACGGCTCGACGGTGGCCCGGTGCGCGCCGACCAGCCCGGACAGCCGCCGGCGGCTGGTGACCAGCACGGCGCTGGCCGGCGTTCCCGGCAGCAGCGGCCTGACCTGCGCGGGGTCGGCGGCGTCGTCCAGCACGACCAGCACCCGGCGGTCGGCCAGCCGGGCGCGGAACACGGCGGCCTTGGCCTGCAGGTCGTCGGGGATCGCCGGGCCGGTGACGCCCAGCGAGCGCAGCAGGTCGGTGAGCACGGCGTCGACGGCCTGCGGGCGGGTGGCGCCGGCGAGGTGGGCGTAGAGCTGACCGTCGGGGAAGCGGGCGCGCAGCCGGTGGGCGACCCGGACGGCCAGCGTGGACTTGCCGACGCCCGGTTCGCCGCTGAGCACCACCAGCGGCGCGTGCCCGAACACGGCGACCAGCTCGTCGACCTCGCGGTCGCGGCCGGAGAAGTCGGCGACGTCGGCCGGCAGCTGCCAGATCGGCCAGTCCGGTTCGGCGGCCGGTGCGCCGGTGTCGCCGCGCAGCACGTCGGTCTGCACGCCGCGCAGCTCGGCCCCCGGCTCGATCCCGGTCTGTTCGACCAGCGTGGCGCGGGTGGCGCGGTAGGCGGCCAGCGCGTCGGCCCGCCGGCCCGACCGGTGCAGGGCGACCATCAGCAGGGCGGTGAGCCGCTCGCGCAGCGGGTGCTCGGCGACCATCGCCTCCAGCTCGCCGACCAGCTCGCCGTCGCGGCCGGCGGACAGTTCGGCGGCGACCCAGTCCTCGAACACCGCGAGCCGCTCGGACTCCAGCCGCGCCACGTCCGCGTCCAGCGCCGGCACGTGCAGGTCGGCGACCGGGCTGCCGCGCCACTGGTCGAGCGCGGCCCGCAGGTGGCGTGCGGAGGCGACCGGGTCGCCCGCGCGCGCCGCCGCCCTGCCCTGCCGTGCCCGCTCGGTGAACACCAGCAGGTCGAGGTCCTCGCGGTGCACGTCGAGCCGGTACCCGCCGGCGGTGTTGTCGATCACCGGCCCGATGCGTTCCCGTAAGCGGGACACATAGGTGTGCAGGTTCGACGCGTAGGACTTGGGCGGCAGGTCCGGCCACAGCGCGTCCACCAGCCGCTGGGCCGGAACCTGCTCGTTCGCGTGGAACAACAACATCGCGAGCAGCGTCCGCTGCCGTTCGCCGCGCAGGCGCAGCCACTCGCCGTCTTGCCCGGCCGCGCGCAGCGGGCCGAGCACGCCGAACCTCACCGTCGGTCGGACTCCTCAGCCGGCGCAGCGTTCCAGGACCAGTTCCCGCACGCGCTTGGCGTCGGCCTGCCCCTTGGTCGCCTTCATCACCGCGCCGACGATCGCGCCGGCCGCCTGGACCTTGCCGCCCCGGATCTTCTCGGCGACGTCGGGCTGCGCGGCGAGCGCGTCGTCGATCGCCGCGTACAGCGCGGTGTCGTCGGAGACCACCGCCAGGCCCCTGCTCTCGACCACCGCGTCCGGTTCGCCCTCGCCGGCGAGCACGCCGTCGACGACCTCGCGGGCCAGCTTGTTGGTCAGCTCGCCCTCGGCGACCAGCGCCGCGACCCTGGCCACCTGGCTCGGGCTGATCGGCAGCTCGGCCAGTTCGACTCCGCGCGAGTTCGCTTCCTGGGACAGGTAGTTGACCCACCAGGCGCGGGCGGCGTCCGGCGCGGCACCGGCGTCGACGGTCGCCGCCACCAGGTCGAGAGCGCCGGCGTTGACCAGGTCACGCAGTTCCAGGTCGGAGAGCTGCCAGTCGGTCTGGACGCGCTTGCGGCGCTCCCACGGCAGCTCCGGCAGGGTCGTGCGCAGCTGCTCCACCCAGTCCGCCGACGGCGCCATCGGCACCAGGTCGGGCTCGGGGAAGTAGCGGTAGTCCTCGGAGGTCTCCTTGCGCCGGCCGGCCGAGGTGGTGCCGGTCGACTCGTCGAAGTGCCTGGTCTCCTGCATGATCTCGCCGCCGGCGACCAGCACCGCGCCCTGGCGCGACATCTCGTGGCGCACCGCCCGCTCGACACTGCGCAGCGAGTTGACGTTCTTGGTCTCGGTGCGGGTGCCGAACTCGGTGGCACCGCGCGGCATCAACGACACGTTCGCGTCGCAGCGCAGCGAACCCTGGTCCATCCGCACGTCGGAGACGTCCAGTGCGCGCAGCAGGTCGCGCAGCGCCGTCACGTAGGCGCGGGCGACCTCGGGCGCGCGGGCGCCGGTGCCGGTGATCGGCTTGGTGACGATCTCGATCAGCGGCACGCCCGCGCGGTTGTAGTCCAGCAGCGAGTGCTCGGCGCCGTGGATGCGGCCGGTGGCACCGCCGACGTGCAGCGACTTGCCGGTGTCCTCCTCCATGTGGGCGCGCTCGATGCCGACCTCGACGACCGTGCCGTCGGCCAGTTCCAGCGACAGCGAGCCGTTGAACGCGATCGGCTCGTCGTACTGGGAGGTCTGGAAGTTCTTCGGCATGTCCGGGTAGAAGTAGTTCTTCCTGGCGAACCGGCACCACGGCGCGATCTCGCAACCCAGCGCCAGCCCGATCCGGATGGCCGACTCGACCGCCTTGCCGTTGACCACCGGCAGCGCGCCCGGCAGACCGAGGCACACCGGGCAGACCTGGGTGTTGGGCTCGGCGCCGAACGCGGTCGGGCAGCCGCAGAACATCTTGGTGTTGGTGGACAGCTCGACGTGCACCTCGAGCCCGAGCACCGGGTCGAAGCGTTCGAGGACCTCGTCGTAGTCCAGAAGGTCCGCAGTGGACAGACTCATCGGGCGACCTCCAGCTCCGGAACACGGTTGATCAGGGCGCCGCCCGCGGCCTTGTCGCGGGCGACCTCGTAGGCGGCGGCCACCTTGTACATCCGCTGCTCCTGCAGGGCCGGGGCCATGATCTGCAGACCGACCGGCAGGCCGTCCTCCTCGGACAGTCCGGCGGGAACGCTCATGGCCGGCGTGCCGGACATGTTCGCCGGAATGGTGCACAGGTCCGCCCGGTACATGGCCACCGGGTCGTCGACCCGCTCACCGATGCGGAAGGCGGTGGTCGGGGTGGTCGGCGAGACCAGCACGTCCACCTCGCCGAAGGCCCGCTCGAAGTCGCGGGAGATCAGCGTCCGGACCTTCTGCGCCTGACCGTAGTAGGCGTCGTAGTAGCCGGAGGACAGCGCGTAGGTGCCGACCATGATGCGCCGCTTGACCTCCTCACCGAACCCGGCCTCCCGGGTCAGCGCCATGACCTGCTCGGCGCTGTTGCCCCGCTCGTCACCCACCCGCAGGCCGTAGCGCATCGCGTCGAACCGGGCCAGGTTCGACGACGCCTCGCTCGGCGCGATCAGGTAGTAGGCGGGCAGCGCGTAGTCGAAGTTCGGGCACGACACCTCGACGACCTCGGCCCCCAACTCGCGCAGCACCTCGACCGAACGCTCGAACGCGCCGAGCACACCGGACTGGTACCACTCGCCGGTGAACTCGCGGACCACGCCGACCCGCACCCCGCGCAGGTCACCGGCCGCGCCCTCGCGGGCGGCGGCGACCACCGGCGGCACCGGCGCGTCGATCGAGGTGGAGTCGAACGGGTCGTGGCCGGCGATGACCTCGTGCAGCAGCGCGGCGTCCAGCACCGTCCGCGCGCACGGTCCCCCCTGGTCCAGCGAGGAGGAGAACGCGACCAGGCCGTAACGGGACACGCCGCCGTAGGTCGGCTTCACGCCGACGGTGCCGGTGACCGACGCCGGCTGGCGGATCGATCCGCCGGTGTCGGTGCCGATCGCCAGCGGCGCCTCGAACGCGGCCAGCGAGGCCGACGAGCCGCCGCCGGAGCCGCCGGGCACCCGGTCGAGGTCCCACGGGTTGCGGGTGACGCCGAACGCGGAGTTCTCGGTCGACGAGCCCATCGCGAACTCGTCCATGTTGGTCTTGCCGAGCACCACGACACCGGCCTCGCGCAGCCGGCGGGTCACCGTGGCGTCGTAGGGCGGCACCCAGTTCTCCAGGATCCGCGAGCCGCAGGTGGTCGGGATGTCCTTGGTGGCGAAGACGTCCTTGAGCGCCAGCGGCACCCCCGCCAGCGGCGAGGCGACCGGCCGGCCGGCGGCCACGTCCTCGTCGACCGCACGGGCGGCGGCCAGCGCGCCCTCGGTGTCGACGTGCAGGAAGGCGTGCACGGTCGAGTCGATGGCGGCGATCCGGTCCAGGTGGGCCTGGGTCACCTCGACCGAGGACACCTCCCCAGCGTGGATCTTCGCGGCCAGATCCGCGGCCGTCGAGTGCGTCAGGTTGCTCATGCTTGCTCCCCCAGGATGCGCGGAACGCGGAAACGGCCGTCCTCGACGGACGGGGCGCCGGCCAGCACCTGCTCCTGGGTGAGGCCGGGGCGGATCTCGTCGGCGCGGAACACGTTGCGCAGCGGAACGGCGTGCGACGTGGGCGGGATGTCATCGGCCGCCACCTCACCGACCCTGGCCACCGACTGGAGGATCACGTCCAGCTGACCGGCGAACTTGTCCAGTTCGGCCTCGGTGACAGCCAGCCTGGCCAGGCGAGCGAGGTGGGCGACCTCCTCGCGGGAGATGTTGGGCACTGGACGAACTCCCTGCGTATGTGCTGAGTTTGGCGGACCGAGTCTATTTCGAAGGCCTGGCGCGACCCGAACGGGTTGTTCGGGCTGCAAGCTGGCAGGTCCGGTTGTCGGTCGATCCCGGCACGTGGACGGCGGGCGCGGGTCGCACAACGCGTCTGCGACAATCGTCGGCCGGCACGAGACTAGGAGGCGTTCGCCTTGTCCTTCCTGATCCGGGTTCAGCTCCCGGACGTCCCGGGGGCGCTGGGCGCGGTCGCGACCGCACTCGGCGAGATCGGGGCCGACATTCTGAGCGTGGACGTGGTGGAACGGAGTTCCGGCCTGGCGATCGACGACCTCGTCGTCGAGTTGCCCAAGGGCCGGTTGCCCGACGTGCTGATCACCGCCGCCGAGTCGGTGGACGACGTCGAGGTCGACGCGGTCCGGCCCTACGCGGGGGTGCTGGACACCCACCGTGAACTCGAGCTGGTGGAAGACGTCGCCGGCAAGCCCGACCAGGGCTTAGAGATCTTCACCGAGGGCGTGCCGCGAATCGTGCGCGCCGGCTGGGCGATGGTGGTCGGTCCGGGGGACGAGGGTGCCCGCACGCTCACCGCGAGTACCGCCGCCCCGCAGCTGAAGGTGCTGGACCTGCCGTGGCTGCCGCTGGCCAAGGCCACGGTGCTCGACGGCGAGGAGAGCTGGGTCCCGCAGACCTGGCAGGAGCTGGGCACCGAACTGGCGGCGACGCCGCTGGGCAAACCCGAACGGGTGCTGCTGGTCGGCAGACCCGGCGGGCCACAGTTCCGGGCGGCCGAGGTCGCCCGGCTGGCCCACCTGGCGGGCATCATCGCGGTGGTGCTGTCGGGTTGACCTACGATCGGTTCGTCGCTCTCGGTGACAGCCAGACCGAGGGGCTTCAGGATTGGGACCCGAAGGTGGGTTTCCGAGGGTGGGCCGATCGGCTGGCCTCGTCACTGGCGGTGGTCAACCCGTCGCTCAGGTACGCGAACCTCGCGGTCCGGGGGCTGCTGGCCGGCCAGGTCCGGCGCACCCAGCTGGACGCGGCCGTGGCCCTGCGCCCCGACCTGGCAACGGTCATGGCCGGCGTCAACGACCTGCTGCGCCGCAGCTTCGACCCGGCGGCCGTTGGCACCGACCTGGCGGCGATGTTCGAGGCCCTGACCGGGGCCGGGGCGCGGGTCCTGACGGTCACGTTCCCCGACCCGGCGCGGCTGACCCCCGCCGGCCGGCTCCTCAGCGCCAGGACGACGGCGTTGAACGCGGCGATCCGGGCCGCGGCCGGGCGGCACGGGGTGCTGGTGCTGGACCTGTCGTCGTACCCGGTGTGCACGGACCAGCGGCTGTGGAGCGCGGACCGGTTGCACCTCAACGAGTTGGGCCACACCCGACTGGCAGCGGCGGCGGCGCACGCGCTGGAGGTCCCGGGCAGTGACCTGTCGTGGACCGAGCCGCTTCCGACGTTGCCCCGGCCGACGCTGTGGCAGCGGGTGGACGCGGAGCTGCGGTGGACGGCCGGGTTCGCCGGACCGTGGGTGATGCGCCGAATCCGGCGCCAGTCCTCGGGCGACGGCCGGGTCGCCAAACGCCCCGACCTCAGCCCGGTAACCGCCGCAGAGTGACCTTCGGCCCAAGCCGGTCCACGCCGGTCGCCCGGACGTTCCGGCCCAGGGTCACCCGCACGGACAGCTCAGCCAGCGGTGTCAGGTCGACCTCGTCGCGTGTGCCGGTGACACGCAGGAACCGAAGCTCGTGCTGATCACGCAGGGCGGCCAGGTCGACCTCGGGCCGGTCGTCGATCGTCAGGCTCCGCAGCCGTGCGCCGCTCAGGGGTTCCAGGCTGCCGCGCGGTGCGACCAGCCGCAGGATACGCAGCCGGGGAAACCGGTCCAGGACCGCGCGCAGGGTGGCCGTGTCGTCCACTCCGGATGCCACGGCGGTGTGCAGGATCTCCGGCTGGCGCACGTGGTGCAGCCACGAACGCACCGGGATGTCGAACAGGTGCAGAGCTTCCAGGTGTGGCAGGTGCCGCAGGAAACGAAGGTCACGCACGGCCCCGGCGTTGGGCAGGGCGAGTGTGTTCAGGGTGGTCAGCTCGGCCAGGAACGACATGTCGGCCGACAGGCCCTCGGTGATGTTGATGAACAGGTAGCGAAGCGCCGTCAGCCTGGCCAGTTCCGGGAGCGTGGCGGGCAGCAGGTCTCCGAGCAACACCAGCCACCGCAGCGACCTGACCTCCGCCAGGTCGCGCACCTCGGCATCGATCGCACCGTGGCTCCACAGGTTCACCCGGCAACTGCGCATCGCCCGCAGCTGGGGCAGCAGACGGACCGCTGCCGGGAAATCAACCTCGGGGAACATGCGCGGCACGTACTCCAGCGGAATCAGCGGCGCGTCGACGAGCACCCGGCGCAGATAGGTCTCCGGATCGAAGAACTTCCACGCTCTGATCAGCTCGTCCTGTACCTCCACCCGTGGGTCCGGGGCGTAGCCGGCCAGTGTGTCCAGGGCGCGGGGACCGTTGACCAGTGCCGCGGTGCGTACGCAGCCGGCGGCCTTGGCCGGGGTGAGGTTCGTGAGTGAGTCCGGCAGGTAGTCCAGGACTGGTTCGCCGACGGTGGCCAGGGAGCGGCTTTCGCGGACGCCGCGTGGTGGGGCCAGGGACCGCACCACCGAGTCGAGGCGGGACAGGACCTCCGGGGGTGCCAGGGTCGCGGTTTCCTGGCAGGCCACGGCGAGCAGGCTCAGTCGGCGGGCGGTGCGGGTTCCAGCTGACTCCGCGCGGTCGAGGATGCCGGTGAGGAGTCTGCCTCTTTGGTCGGCGGAGCCCTGGGCGCAGGCCATCAGGACCGTTTCGCGCCAGAGGTCTGAGGTGGCTCGGGTGACGAGGTGGTCGATGCTGTCGCGGTCGATGGCTTCCTGGGCCGCCAGGAACTCCTGGAAGGTGCGGTGGATGAAGTCGATGCGGCCTTCCACGGGGGCTCGGATCACGCCGCTGCGTTCCACCAGGTGGTCGAGGAGGGCCTCGGCGGGCTGGTGGACGTTGGGCATGCCGCGCAAGCGTTCGCGGAGGCGGGCGAGGGCCTGGTCGCGGCTCAGGTCGGTGCGGCCGTTCTCGTTGAGCCACCACGCCAGGACACGGAGGAGGACCAGTTTCTCCCCGGCCGACATGGTGATCTCGCCGCCGGCGGAGACGTTGCGGTCGGCGTCGCGGCGTTCCAGGAGCATGTCCAACGCCGCCGTGTAGAGGGCCACCCGGTCTCGGGGTAGGCGGGCGCGGCGGTCGAGGTTCAGGGCGCAGAGCATCGCGCACAGGAGGGGGTTTCTGGCCAGCGCGCGGAGGTGGGCTCGGGCCTGGAGCTGCGCGAGCAGGGCCCGTTGGTGGTCGTGGACCTCGTCGGGGCGGCAGGGGAGCAACGCCGGGTCCGTTACCGAGTCCAGGAGGGCCTCGTGCCAGCGACGGAGGAAGACCTGGACGTCGGCCGGGGTCATCGGTTCGAGGATCACCGAGCGGAAACCCTCGTGGGCCAGCCATGTCGAGCCGACGGCCGTGGGGCGGGAGGTCACCACGACGCGGACGGACGGGTAGGCCGCCAGCAGGGTCTTCAGCCACTGGCGGACCAGGGGGCGACGCTGGGCGGTCAACTCGTCCACACCGTCGACCAGCAGCAGGGCGTCGCCGGAGGACAGGTGGCGGTGGGCCCAGCCCGCCGGGGCGGGGCCGGTGTGCGGGGAGCTGGGTTGGGTGAGCAGGTCGTCGCCCCTGGGCAGTGGGGTGTCGGCGAAGTCGCGGAGTTTCACCAGGAACGGGACACAGCCGTTCCACTCGGCCAGCTGGTCGGTGAACGCCCGCCGGGCGGCGTTGACCGCCAGCCAGCGCAGCAACGTCGACTTGCCGGCGCCCGCCTCGCCGCGCACCACCGTCAGGCGGCTGCCGCCCAGGGCCTGCTCCACCCGCAGGTTCTCGCCCAGGGTGGGTTTGGCCGTGACGTCGAGCAGCCAGTCGACGGCGACCGACTCGCGGCGCGGCGCCAGGTCGAGGTCGGAGGTGACGGTGAGGCTCAGGTAGGCGACGCTGAGGGTGGTGCGCGGCTCGTAGGTGTGCGTGGTGAGGCCGATGACCTCCAGGTGGTCGTTGGCGCGCCGGACCTGGTCGAGGTAACGGCGGCGGAACACCTCGTCGAAGTCCGTGCCGGCCGGGGCGTCCAGGGTGCGGTCGGGGACGCGGTCGAGCAGCTCGGCCACGTCGCCGAGCACGGTACGCAGGCGGCCCAGCTGTTCGACCGCCGCCGCCGCGTGGAACTCCGGCAGCTCGCGCACCAGATGCACCAGCACCACGCACGAACGGTCCAGCGCCGCGTCGTAGAGGGTCACCGCGCGGTCGGCCAGACCCACCCGGTCGACCGGTTTCTCCTTGCGTACCAGCGAAGCCAGCTCAGCCGGGTCGAGGTCGGTGGCCCACAGCGCGGAGTTGGACAGGTCGACCTCGGCGAGCGCGTCGGCGACCGCCGCGTAGGCGGCGTCGCGTTCGTGGTCGGGCAGGCCGTGGGCCGCGCCGCCCAGGCCGGGCGCCAGCTGGTCGGCGACCTCGTCCTCCAGGCGCATCAACGACTCGTGGACGTCGCGTTCGGCGCGGCGCAACGGGAAGCGGGCGCGGACCAGCGCCGTCAGGTCGCGGCCGCGACGGCTGGCGGCCTTCTTCTCCGCCAGCCAGGACAGCGCCACCTGCTTCGCCACGGCCTGGCCGATCCGCAGCAGGCCACCGTCGACAACCCCCACCCGGTCGAGGTTACGGGTTGCGGGCGGTCGCTTTGAAGAAGGTGTAGTTGAACGTGCCGCCCGGTTCGGCCGTGCGGCGCAGGGCGGCGATGCCCTCGTCCCACTCCGTGTCGGTCGCCAGGCCGGCGGCGAGCGCGTCCGCGCGTACCGCCTCGATCATGGCGACGAAGGTGTTGCGGGTGAAGCCCTCGACCAGGTCCGGGCGGGAGTCGTCGGCATAGACGACGCGCGGGGTGACGGTCACGTCGCGGTAGCCGGCGGCGGTGAGCAGTGGGTGCAGCCGGCGGCCGATCAGCGCGTCGCCAGGTTGCAGGTGGACCAGGCAGTCGACCGTGCGGCGCGCGGGTTCGCTGTGGGGGTGGAAGTAGGCCGAGCCGTGGTCGCCCTCGATGACGGTCAGGGTGCCGCCGGGACGCAGCACCCGGTGCAGCGCGCGCAGCGCGGCCGTCGGGTCGGCCAGGTGCTCCAGCACGAAACACACGAACAGGTGGTCGAAGCTGTTGTCCGGGAAGGGAAGCGTGAACAGGTCGGCCTGCCGCCAGGTCACCTGCTCGCCGAACCTGGCGCGCGCGACGGACAGCGACTCCGCCGACACGTCCACCGACGTGAGGTCCGCGCCGGGGCTGCCGGCCAGCAGGTGCCCGGTCTGCGCGCCGACCCCGCAGCCCACCTCCAGGACGCGGCTGCCGGGCGGGTAGACGGTGTCGGCGTGCAGCAGGGCGGCGAGGGTGTCGGCCTGGTCGCCGAGGCGACGGGTCTCGGGAGCGGAGTAGCCGTGGACGTAGCGGGTGGTCATGGCTCAAGCCTGACCGGCCGGTGGTCCGTTGAACAGGTCCACAATGACCTTCGGCAACTGGACCACTTTCACCGCTCCAGGCGGAAGGTCACCAGGGTCTCCCCGGGGACCGGGCTCCAGTCGCGGTCGGGGGTACGGCGGAAACCGAAGCGCCGGTAGAGCCGGTGCGCGGCGGCCATGTCCGGCTGGCTGCTGAGCACCACCGCCGGCAGGCCCAGCTCACCGGCCCGGTCGAGCACCGCCCGCACCAGCGCCTCGCCGACCCCCCGCCCGCGCGCGGCCGGCGACACCGCCAGCATCCGGAACTCCAGCTCGTCCGGCCCCGCCAGGTTGATCATCGACGATCCCGGCGGCGCGACGGTGACCGTGCCCAGCACCGTGCCGTCGGCGTCCACCGCCACCAGCAGCTCCGCCCCGCCGAAGCGGGGGGCGGCGTCGGCCAGGTGGGCGGCGTAGGGGTCGTCGGCGGTGGTGAAACCGCCGTCGAGGTAGGCCTGGTAGGTCAGCTCACCGGCCAGCGGGACCTCGTCGGCGCTGGCCCGGCGCACCGTGACCTCACCCATCGCCCGGCTCCCCCACCGTCGCGACCTCGGCGGCGGCCTCGGGCCCCTGGTCGAGCAGCACCCGGAAACCGTCCTCGTCCAGGACCGGGACCTTCAGCGCCACGGCCTTCTCGTGCTTGCTGCCCGGGGACTCGCCGGCGACCACGAACGCCGTCTTCTTCGACACCGAGCCGGCCGCCTTGCCGCCGCGCGCCAGGATCGCCTCCTTGGCCTCGTCGCGGGACAACGTCGCCAGCGAGCCGGTGACCACGATCGACAGGCCGTCGAGGTTGCGCGGGATGGACTCGTCGCGCTCGTCGACCATCCGCACCCCGGCGCGCTCCCACTTCTCGACGATCCCGCGCCGCCACGGGGTGTCGAACCACTCCCGCAGCGCCGCCACGATCGTCGGCCCGACGCCCTCGGCGGCGGCCAGCTCCTCGTCGGAGGCGGCCATGATCCTGGGCAGCGAGCCGAACTCCTGGGCCAGCGCGCGGGCGGCCGTCGGCCCGACGTGGCGGATCGACAACGCCACCAGAACCCTCCACAGTGGACGCTGCTTGACCGTCTCCAGGTTCGCCAGCAGCTTCTGGCCGTTGGCCGAGAGCGTGCCCGCCTTGGTACGGAACAACTCCACCGACGTCAGCGTCGGCTCGTCGAGGTCGAACAGGTCACCCTCGTCACCGATCACTCCCGAGTCGACCAGGGCGACCGCCGCCTCGAACCCCAGGACCTCGATGTCCAGCGCCGACCGGCCGCCGATGTAGGCCAGCCGCTCGGTGCGCTGCCCCGGGCAGCGCTGCGCGTTGGGGCAGCGGATGTCGGCGTCGCCCTCCTTCTCGTAGGCCAGCGGTGTGCCGCACGACGGGCAGGTCACCGGCATGGACCACTCGCGCTCCTCGCCGGTACGCGCGTCCACCACCGGGCCCAGGACCTCGGGGATCACGTCGCCCGCCTTGCGGATCACCACCCGGTCGCCGACCAGCACACCCTTGCGCCGCACCTCGCTGGCGTTGTGCAGGGTGGCCAGCGCGACCGTCGACCCGGCCACCTTCACCGGCTCCATCACCGCGAACGGCGTGACCCGCCCGGTGCGCCCGACGTTGACCTGGATGTCGAGCAGCGTCGTGGTGGCCTCCTCCGGCGCGTACTTATAGGCGATGGCCCAGCGCGGGGCACGCGAGGTCGACCCGAGCCGGCGCTGCGCGGCGACCTCGTCGACCTTCACCACGATGCCGTCGATCTCGTGCTCGACGTCGTGGCGGTGAGCACCCCAGTAGTCGATGTGCGCCACCAGGTCCGCGCGCGAGGTGACGACCTTGGTGTGCGTGGACACCGGCAGACCCCACGCGGCCAGCGCGCGGTAGGCCTGCGACTGGTGGGTCGGCTCGAAGCCCTCCCGGCGCCCGAGACCATGACAGATCAGCCGCAGCGGGCGGCTCGCAGTGACCTTCGGGTCCTTCTGCCGCAGCGACCCGGCGGCGGTGTTGCGCGGGTTGGCGAAGGCCGGTTTGCCGGCCTCCACGAGCTTCGCGTTCAGCTCGGTGAAGTCCTCGACCGACAGGAACACCTCGCCGCGCACCTCGACCAGCGCGGGGACCGGGAACTCGTCGGTTCCGGTGAGCCGCTCCGGCACGTCGCGCATGGTGCGCACGTTGAGCGTGACGTCCTCGCCGGTGCGGCCATCGCCCCTGGTCAGCGCGCGGACCAGCCGGCCGTCGCGGTAGAGCAGGTTGATCGCCAGGCCGTCGATCTTCAGCTCGCACAGGTAGTCGGTCGGGCCGAGTTCCCTCTCCACCCGGTCGGCCCACGCACCGAGCTCGTCGGCGTCGAAGGTGTTGTCCAGGCTGAGCATCCGCTCCAGGTGGTCGACGGCGGCGAACTCGGTGGAGAAGGTGCCGCCGACCTGCTGGCTCGGCGAGTCGGGGGTGACCAGGCCGGGGTGGCGCTCCTCGACCGCGAGCAGCTCGTGCCACAGCGCGTCGAACTCGCCGTCGGAGACCGTCGGCGAGTCGAGCACGTAGTAGCGGAAACGGTGGCCGTTGATCTCCTCCGCGAGGGCGGCGTGCCGCTGTCGGACCGCCGGCGGGACGTCCTCGATACCCTGCTGACGCTGGTTGTCGTTCGCGCTGGTCACATAGGCAGACTAGTCGGCGGGTCCGACATTTTCGGGGGTCGCCGGGGGCGGTTCGAGACCCGCCAGCTCGTGCACCAGATCGCGTAGTTCAATCAACCCGATCGTGTCCTGGGGCTCACCGCTCGCGGTCTCCACCCGCCGCAACCGCTCCCCCGCGAGCCGCTCGCCGAGCGCCGCGTCCAGCGGCAGGTAGGTCATCGCCGAGCGGGCGGCCTCGGCCAGCTCGGCCATCACCGGGTGGTGCACGGCGACGTCGACGACGCCCTCCGCCCGGTCGACCTGGGCCACCACCCGCACGTCGGCCAGCCGGATCCGGTGCTGGCCGAGGTTGACGGTGACCAGCGTCGGGTCGGGCACCGGCGGCACGGCGTCGTGGTACTCCCAGAGGGCGTCCTCCGGCGGGGCGGCCGCGCGCCAGGCGTCGGTGTACTCCCTCAGCCGGGGGTCCTCCTGTCCGGTGACGACCAGGGCGTAGATGGCCCGCTGCCCGCGTTCCAGGGAGAAGTGCAGGTCCGGGTGCAGGTCGGCGACCAGGCGGCAGAGCCCGTTCTCCACCCGGTTGGGCTCCCGGTCGCCCAGCGCGGCGGCGATCTCGGGCAGCATCTCCTGCCAGCCGTACCAGAACCGTTCGGCCAGGGCCCTGGTGTCGGGCCGGTGGGCAACCTCGGCGGGGGCGACGGGACGTCGGCGGCGCAACCATCTCACGCCACCATGGTGCCCGTTCGCCGCGACCGGCGGGCGGGGACCGCTCAGTCCGTCGCGCCCTTCGCCCACGACTCGGGCGGTTCGACGAACGCCTTGCCGAGGTCGCGGACGTGGGTCAGGGCGCGGCGGGCCCACTCCTGGGTCGCGCCGGCCAGGCCGCAGGTCGGGGTGGGGACGGCACGCTCGGCGAGCAGCGCGCGGGGAAAACCGAGCCGGTCGAGCAGGTCCAGCGCGGGCCGGGCGAGCTGGACGAGCGTGGGCGGGCTGGCCGGTTCGGTGCTGGGCACCAGCCCGAGGAACAGCACACAGCCCTCGTCGAACGCCTCGCCGAGCTGGTCGGTGAACGCCGCCGGGGTGCCGGCCAGCAGGGTGGCGTCCAGGGCGACCGCGTCCGCGCCGGCCGAGCGCAGCAGCGCCACCGGCGGGCGCGGCGCGCAGCAGTGCACGACCACCGGCTGGCCGGTGGCCGCGCGGGCCGCCTCGACCACGGTGGCGAGGATGTCCCGCGCCTCCGGGGCGGCGACGGCCGCCACGGTCCCCAGCTTCGAGGGCGTCGGCAGCGTGCCGGCCAGCACGGCGGGCAGCGACGGCTCGTCGAGCTGGACCAGCACGTCGCCGCCGGTGCGTTTGACCAGTTCGGCGACGTGCGCGGTGAGGCCCTCGGCCAGCGAGGCGGTGAAGTCGCGCAGCGCGCCGGGGTCGGTCAGTACCCGGTGCCCGCGCACCAGCTCGACCTCCGAGGCGAGCGTCCACGGCCCGGCGACCTGCACCTTCACCAGCGGCGGCCGGGTGCCGGCCCGGTCCAGCGCCTGCTCGAAGGCATCCAGGTCGCGGCGCAGGTGGTCGCTGGCGCGGCGGTGGTCGCCGCCGGGCCGCGCGGTCACCCGGTAGCCGGAGGGCACGACCTCGACCGCGAGGTCGACCAGCAGCCCGGCCGTGCGGCCGATGGTGTCCGCACCCAGCCCCCTGGCCGGCAGCTCGGGCAGGTACGGCAGGTCCGGCAGTTCGCCGAGGACGACGGTCGACGCCTCCAGCGGGTCGACCCCCGGCATGGAACCGATCGCGGTCGCCGCGCCGAGCGGCCAGGGTTGAGTCACCCGCACAGTCTGGCGCACGCTCAGCGCCGCCGGAGCCCCAGGACCTGGAGCGCGGCCAGCCCGGCGATCGCCACCCCGAGCGCGACCAGCACGACCGCGCCGAGCGTGGTGGCCCCGGCGAGCACGGCGACCGCCACACAGGCCAGCGCCGACACCGAGTTGGCGGCCACCACCGCCCACGCGCCGCGCCGGTCGGTGACCGGCCGGGTGCCCAGGTACAGCACGGCCAAGCCGTAGCAGGCGAAGAACACTCCGGCCGCCAGCAGCGCCGCCGCGGGCAGTCCGAGCGGGCCGGCGAGGGTCCAGGCGAGCGGGGCGAGCGCCACACCCGAGGCGGTGGTGACGACGCCGTCGAAGGTGAGGGCGCCGCGCAGGAAGGAGGTGGTGTTCGATGCGGTGATGGTCATGGCCCGACCGTGCGTCGGCCGACGCTGCCACGGCCACACCAACCGCTGCCAAACACTGCCAGCGCGGCGTCAGCGCAGGTCGGCGCGCAGTTCTCCGGCGATGACGCGGGCGGCGGCAGCCTGCCAGTTGTGCAGGGTGCGCTCCGGGACGTGGTCGGCGAACCAGGACAGCGCCCGCCGCGCCACCGGGTCGGGGTCGGTCAGCTTGGTGCGCACGCTGTAGGGCCGCAGCCCGACGACGTAGTAGAAGTACAGGGCGTTGTAGTGCCGCCACTCCTCGCTGGTGCCGAACTCGCCGTCACGGGGCTTGAGCCGGGTGATGGCCTCCCGCAGCAGCGCCTTGAGCTCCCGGGCGCGTTCCAGCGGCGCGCCCTCGCGCTCGCCAAGGCGTGTGTCGATCGCCGGCAGCGCGATCAGCGGGCTGGACACGAGCTTGCCGAGGTCCCCGTAGTGGCTCAGGGCCCGCCGGGTGAGCCGGACGAACTCGGTGTCGGCCAGCGACGCCAGGGCGAGCGTCTCGTCGCGGCGGGGCAGGGCGTCGGCGACCTCCCGCAGTTCGGCGCGGGTCGCCCGCATGGCCGGTGGCAGCACGACCCGGTCGGCGGCCCGTTGCAGTGGCCTGGCCAGCACCTGCACGGCGATCGCCGCCGCGACGACCCCGTAACACAGCGGCGCCAGTCCGTCATCGCCGGTGAGCGCCATCGCCAGCGCCACCTGCCCGCCGAACACCACGGCCGTGGCGCCGGCCAGCAGCAGCGAGTGCGCCATGTCCCGGCGCAGTGTCTCGCCCTCGTCGAACCCGTCGAACACGGCGACGAACACGCCCAGCGCCACCAGGTCCACGCCGATGCCGACGAGCAGCCAGGTCCGCGCCAGCACGTCCAGCCCCAGCCCCAGCAGTCCGGCCGCCAACCCGACCAGCAGCACCGCCACCAGAACGGTTCCGCGCACCGGGGCGCGGACCAGCCGCACCAGCCCCCAGCACAGCGGCACCAGCACGACGACGGCCAGCACCGCCAGCGCCGCCCCGCCGACCGCGCCGGCGACGACCGCGAGCCCGACGGTCACCGGCAGCGCGACGGTGCGCCACCACCGGTCCACACCGGTCAGCCGGATCAGCACCCCGGTCCACAGCACGGCCGGCAGGCTCAACAGGACGGCGTGCACGGCGCCGAGGACCGTCCCGTGCGGACGGAACCCGTCGAGCACGATCGCCAGCGCGTAGGCGAGCAGCCCCGCGCCGGTGCGGCGTAGGGTCGGCTTGGTGGGGTCGCGGGTGATCAGGTAGAGCCCGAGCCACCAGGCGACCCCGAACGCGACCACGTCGACCACCCCGCCACCTCCTGTGCCCCGAGGATGTCACGATGCTCTCCGTCCAGACGCCGGTACCGGCTGACGTCGACCGGGCCGCCGCCCGGATCCGTCCCCACGCGCGCCGCACCCCGGTGCTGCGGGCGCGGGTCGACGGCCGGCCGGTGGTGTTCAAGCTGGAGCAGCTCCAGGTCACCGGGTCGTTCAAGTTCCGGGGCGCGCTCAACGCGCTGCTCGCCGGCCCGCGCCCGGACCTGGTCGTCACCGCGTCCGGCGGCAACCACGGCCTGGCGGTGGCCACGGCGGCGGCCGTGCTCGACCTGCCGGCGACGGTGTACGTGCCGGAGTCGGTGCCCTCGGCGAAGGCCAGGCGGATCGAGGCGACCGGGGCGCGGCTCGTGCGCCACGGCGCGACGTACGCCGAGGCGGCGCGGGCGGCGCTGGCCGCCGCCGGATCCCCGGGCCGGCGGTACGTGCCGGCCTACGACGACCCGTTCGTGATCGCCGGTCAGGGAACGTGCGCGGCCGAGATCGTCGCCGAGGCGTCCGATGTGGACACCGTGGTGGTGGCCGTCGGAGGCGGTGGGCTGGCCGCCGGTACCGCCCTGGGCGCCGGTGGCCGGCGGGTGGTGGCGGTCGAACCGGTGGGGTGCTCGGCGTTCCACCACGCCGTCGCCGCCGGCCGGCCCGTTGACTCCACTGTGGACTCCGTAGCCAGCTCGGCGCTGGGCGCGACCCGGGTCGGCGAGTTGCCCTTCGCGCTGCTGGGGGACGCGGCGTCGGTGGTGGTGACCGACGAGCAGATCGTCGCCGCCCGCGACCGGCTGTGGGAGGAGTTCCGGCTGGCGGTGGAGCTGGCCGGGGCCGTGCCGTTCGCCGCCTGGCTCAACGGCGCGGTCCCCGGGGAGAACGCCTGCCTGGTTCTCTGCGGCGCCAACACCGACTGGGTCCCGGCGTGAGGTCCCGAGTTCAGCCAAGGCCCCGGCGCACCACGGCGGGAGACCGCCCGGTCACCCGCTTGAACGCCCGGGAGAACGCGGCGACGGAGTCGTAACCGGCCCGGGCGGCGACCTGTCCCGGCGCCAGCCCGTCGGCCAGCAGGGCGGTCGCCAGCCGCATCCGGATCTCCGTCAGGTACGCCATCGGCGTGCGCCCCACGGTGGCGGTGAACCGTTCGGCGAACACCGAGCGCGACAACCCGGCGGTGGCTGCCAGCGTCGACACCGACCAGGCGAACCCGGGATCGCGGTGCATCCTGGCCAGGACCGGCCCCAGATGCGGGTCCCGTAACGCCCCCAGGTACCCGTCGGCCGGCGCGGAACGCAGCCACCGCCGAATCACCGACACCACCAGAACGTCGACCAGCCGGCACACCACGGTCTCCACCCCGGCGGCCCCGTCGGCCACCTCCTGGGCCAGCGCCCCCGCCACGCCCGACTGTCCAGACAGGACCAACAGCCCGGGCAGCTGCGCCACCAGCGGCTCGTCGGGCTGGTCCAGCGCCACCTCCCCGCACACCATCAGCGTCGCCGCCCCACCCCCGCCGTGGCGCAGCGACGAGGACCGCCGGCCGAACTGGCGGCGGCGCAACGCACCGAACGGATCGGCCGGTCGGCCCGGCTGGTCGGCGATCCGGCACGTGCCGCCACGCGGCACGAACGCGAAGTCACCGGGCAGCAGCCACCGGTCCTCCCCCAGCCAACACCGGCCGGACGCCACGAACAGGAACGACGGCCCGACCGACGGCGGCAGCTCCACCCCCCACGGCGCGGTCAGCTCGGCACGCAGGAACCGTGTCGTCGACGGGCGCACACCGGCCAGCACCTCGGCCAGCGGGTCGGCCGAACGGACAACGGTCACGGTCAACGGATCATAGACGGCCGCAACCTCCTGTGGGACAACTCATCCACAGCGTGACCGGGATGGCGCAGCGAGGACGACCACAGGGTCACCGACCGCCACCCCGCGCCCACTGGTGGCCTAACGAGTCCACAGTGGCGCGCACGGACGGTCGCCGGGCTTGTGCCCGGCGACCCGGGTCCGGTGAGGTGAGGGCATGGCGCCTCGACACCTGCTGCTCGCGCTGGGCCTCGCCGCCGTGTGGGGCGTCAACTTCGTCGTCATCAAGGTCGGGCTGGACCACTTCCCGCCGCTGCTGTTCTCGGCGCTGCGGTTCCTGGTGTCGGCCGTGCCGGCGATCCTGTTCCTGCGCCACCCCGGGGTGGGCTGGCGGTGGGTGGCGGCGGTCGCGTTCGCGCTGGGGATCCTGCAGTTCAGCCTGCTGTTCATCGGCATGTCGGCGGGAATGCCGCCTGGCCTGTCCTCGCTGGTGCTCCAGACCCAGGCGGTGTTCACCGCGTTGTTCGCCGTGGCGCTGATCGGCGAGCGGCTCGGGTGGCGGCAGGTGCTGGGGCTGGTGGTCGCGCTCGGCGGGGTGGGGCTGATCGCGTTCGACCTCGGGGCCGCCAGCCCGGTCGGGGCGTTCCTGCTGGTGCTGGGGGCGGCCGCCGGCTGGGGGCTGTCCAACGTCGCCACCCGGGTCGCCAGCCCGCCGAACATGCTGGCGTTCATGGTGTGGGTCAGCGCGCTGGCGACCCCGCCGCTGTTCGCGCTCTCGGCGCTGGTCGAGGGCCCGGCACGGGGACTGGCGGCGCTGCGCACGGTCACCTGGCCGGCGGTCGGGGCCGTGGTCTTCGTGGGACTGCTGGCCACCGTCGCCGGGTTCGGGGTGTGGGGCTACCTGATCCGGACCTACTCCGCCTCGACCGTCGCGCCGGTCTCGCTGCTGGTGCCGGTGTTCGGGACGGCGGCGGCCGCGGTGTTCCTCGGCGAGCGGATCACCGCGGTACAACTGGGCGCCGGGGTGCTGATCATCGCCGGGGTGCTCGCCGGGCTCACGGCTCCACGAGCCCGGTCCGCACCGCGTGCAGCGCCGCCTGCGTCCGATCCTGTACCCCCAGTTTCCCGAGGATCGCGCTGACGTGGGTCTTCACCGTCTTCTCCGACAGGGACAGCGCCCGGGCGATCTCCCGGTTCGACCGGCCCCTGGCCACCTCGGTCAGCACATCCCGCTCGCGCGGGGTCAGCGCGGCCGGCCCGGGGCGCGCGTCGCCGGCGGCCAGCAGCGCGGCGACGTCGGGGTGCAGCAGCACGTGGCCGGCGTGCACCGAGCGGATCGCGGCGGCCAGCGCCGGCGGGTCGACGTCCTTGTACACGTAGCCGCTCGCGCCGGCCCGCACGGCCGGCAGCACGGCCGTCGGCTCGGTGAAGCTGGTGATCACCAGGACCCGCGCGGGGTTGCCGGCCGCCCGCAGCCCGCGCAGCGCGGTGACGCCGTCGGCGCCCGGCATCCGCAGGTCGAGCAGGACCACGTCCGGGCGCAGCGCCTCGGCGTCGGCCACACACGCCCGGCCGTCGGCCGACTCGCCGACCACCTCCAGGTCCTCCTGCAGGTCCAGGAACGTGCGCAGTCCTTGGCGCACAACGGGATGGTCGTCCACCACGAGCACCCTGATCCGGTCAGCCACCGGTGGGCACCACCAGCCGCACGGTCGTGCCGGCTCCCGGTTCGGAGCGCACCGTGAGCACCCCGCCGGTCGCGCGGGCCCGCTCCCGCATCGACGCCAGCCCGAGACGGCGGCCGGCGCCGTGCGCCGACCTCGGGTCGAAGCCGGAGCCGTCGTCGCTGACGGTCAGCTCGACGGAACCGTTGTGCACCACCATCCGCACCGCCACCCTGGTCGCGTCGGCGTGCCGCAGCGCGTTGTGCGTCGCCTCCTGCGCCACCCGGTAGACCGCCCGCTGCCGGGCCTCGGTGAGTGTGGGCACACAGTCGCAGGCGGTGTAGCTGACCGTCGCCGTGTGCACCCGGTCGAGCAGCTCGGCCTGTTTGCGCAGGGCGATGTCCAGGCCGTCGCCGGCCAGGTCGGCCGGCCGCTGGCCGTCGACGATGGCCCGCAGCTCCTCGGTGGCCGCCCCCGCCAGCCGGCGCACGGTCGCCAGCTCGGTGGCCGCGCGCGCCGGGTCGCGCTCCAGCAGCGCGGCGGCGGCGTCGACGGTCAGCCGCAGGCTGAACAGCTTCTGGGTCACCGCGTCGTGCAGTTCCCTGGCGATCCGGTTCCGTTCCTCCATGATGGACAGTTCGCGGGCGCGTTCGTAGAGCCGGGCGTTGACGATGGCGATCGCGGCGTGCGCGCCCAGCAGCCGCATCAGCTCCTCGTCGTCGGCGGTGAACCCGCCCTCGTGGCAGCTGTTGGCCAGGAACAGCTCGCCGACGAACTCGTCGCCGTCGAGGATCGGCACGCCGAGGAAGTCGGTCAGGTCGGGGTGCGCGGCCGGCCACCATCGGAAGTTCGGGTGCGCGCGGATGTCGGCCAGCCGGATCGGGTGCGGTTCGCGCAGCAGTTGGCCCAGCAGGCCGTGGGTGCGTGGCAGCGGGCCGATCGCCGACCACTGCTCGTCGGTGACGCCGTCGGCGATGAACTCGGCGAAACCGCCGGCGCCGTCGGGGATTCCGAGCGCGGCGTAGCGGGCACCGACGAGCTTGCGGGCCGAGGTGAGGATCGTGCGCAGCACGTCGTGCACGGAGCGGTGGGCGGTCACCGCGAGCACGGCGGCGCTCACCGCACGCAGCTCCTCCCTGTCGAATCCGGGACCGTCGAATCCGGGACTGTCGAATCCGGGCACGTCACCACGGTACCCACGTCCCGCGCGGCCCGGATCGGCCACGAGACCTAGGTCCATCGGCCTACCCGGCGCCCGGCCCGCGCCCGATGGCGCGGCGCCCGCCCGCTCCTAGCGTCGGCGGTGAGCCGAACAGAAGGAGTGCGAAGATGCCTGTCGCGATCGTCACCGGAGCGTCCCGTGGGCTGGGACTCGCCCTGTCCGCCGGTCTGGCCGGGGCCGGCTGGCGGCTGGTCGTCGACGCCCGGGACGCCACGGCGCTGGCCGAGGCCGCCGACCGTCTTGGCGAGGCCGCCGTCACGGTCGCCGGGGACGTCACCGACCCCGAACACCGGGCCGCGCTGGTCGAGCACGCCCGCCGGCTCGGTGGCCCGGACCTGCTGGTCAACAACGCCGGGATCCTCGGGCCCAGCCCGCAGCCCCGGCTGGCCGACTACCCGCTCGACGCGCTGCGCGCCGTGTACGAGGTCAACACCGTGGCGCCGCTGGCGCTGGTCCAGGCCGCGCTGCCGGACCTGCGGGCACGCGCCGGGGCGGTCGTCACGGTCACCTCCGACGCCGCGCTGGAGGCCTACGAGGGCTGGGGCGGCTACGGCTCGGCGAAGGCCGGCGCCGAGCAGTGGAGCGCGGTGCTCGCCCAGGAGGAGCCGGCGCTGCGGGTGTGGCGGGTCGACCCCGGCGACCTGCGGACCCGGATGCACCAGGAGGCGTTCCCCGGCGAGGACATCAGCGACCGGCCGCTGCCCGAGACCGTGGTCGCCGCGTTCCTGCGGCTGGTCGACACGCGGCCGGAGTCGGGCCGGGTGCGGCTGGCCGACCTGGCCGTGCCGGCATGACCGCCGTCATGGACTTCACGCTGCCGGCCGAGCTGGAGGCCCACGAGCCGCCGGAGGCACGGGGCCTGCGCCGCGACGAGGTGCGGCTGCTGGTCGGCGACCAGGGGCGGGTGGCCCACCACCGGTTCACCGACCTGCCGGCGCTGCTGCGGGCCGGGGACGTGCTGGTGGTGAACACGTCGGCGACCATGCCGGCGGCCGTGCCGGTCGAGGGAGCCGCCCTCGCGGTGCACTTCTCCACCGAGCTGTCGTCCGGGCGGTGGCTGGTGGAGCCGCGCCGGGTGCGCGGCCCGGCGACCGAGCGGGCCACCGATGTCGTTGCCGGACAACGGTTCCCGCTGCCCGGCGGGGGCCGGGTGACGGTGCGCGTCCCGTTCTCGGCCGGCCGTCTCTGGGAGTCCGACGTGGACATCGGGGGCCGCGACGTGCCGGACTACCTGGCCGCCCACGGCGAGCCGGTGCGGTACTCGTACGTGCCGTCGCGCTGGCCGCTGTCCTACTACCAGACGGTGTTCGGCACGACGCCGGGCAGCGCCGAGATGCCCAGTGCGTCGCGGCCGTTCACCGACCGGCTGGTCAGCCGGCTGGTGTCGGCGGGGGTGCAGTTCGCGCCGGTGCTGCTGCACACCGGGCTGGCGTCCCCGGAGTCCCACGAGCGGCCCTACCCGGAGCGGTTCGCGGTGCCCGAGCAGTCCGCCCGGCTGGTCACGGCGGCCCGCGCGCAGGGCCGCCGGGTGATCGCCGTCGGCACGACGGCCGTGCGGGCGTTGGAGACCGCCGCCGACGAGGACGGGACGGTGTCGGCGGCGTCCGGGTGGACCGACCTGGTGGTCACCCCCGAACGCGGGGTGCGGGTGGTGTCCGGTCTGCTGACGGGGTTCCACGAGCCCCGGGCGTCCCACCTGGACATGCTGGCGGCGATCGCCGGCACCGACGCGCTCGACGAGACCTACGCGGCGGCGGTCAACGCCGACTACCTGTGGCACGAGTTCGGGGACGTGAACCTGCTGCTGGCCTGACGTGGGGTCCGCCGCCGGCACGGGCGGGAGTCGTGCCGGCGGCGGAGTATTCGGGGGCGGACCTCAGGACGCGGTGCAGGCGCCGAGCCGGGGTGCCGTCCAGTTCCCGTTGGCCATCACGGTGAACCCGAAGCTGGTCGACGCGCCGGGCGCGAGGTTGCCGTTCCCGTTGGGGCGCATGGTCATCACCGTCCCGGAGGAGTCCCACGACGGTGTGCCGTTCCAGGTCGTGGACACCCGCTGCGGGGAGGTGATGGTGACCGTCGTGGACCACGTGCTGATGGCGCTCGTCCCGGCCCGCACGGTGACCTGCCCGTTGAACCGGTCCCCCCAGCGGTTGGTCTCCTGGTAGGTGACGGTGCACGAGCCGGGCCCCGGTTCCCCGGTCCCGCCGTTGAGGGTGGCGAGCACCGCGTCGTAGGCCGGCTTCTTGTTGTAGTTGCCGTCGAACAGCAGCGGGGTGTCGCCGGGGCGCCAGGAGTACTTGTCGGTCACGCCCCACACGGTGATCCCGTTGCACCGCGCCACCGCCAGGCACGCCTGGGTGACGCCCCGGAACTGCTCGGCCTGGGTCTGCCCCGAGCCGGCGATGTCCAGTTCGGTGATCTGCACGTCGACGCCGAGGCTCGCGAAGTTGCCCAGCGTCGTGTGGTAGTTGGACGGCAGCGGGTTGCCGCTGTTGAAGTGCCCCTGGAAACCGACGCAGTCGATCGGCACGCCCCGGGCCGTGAAGTCCTGCACCATCCGGTACACGGCCTGGGTCTTGGCGTAGTCCCAGCGGTCGATGTTGTAGTCGTTGTAGCAGAGCTTGGCGTTGGGGTCGGCGGCGCGGGCCGCGCGGAACGCCTCCTCGATGTAGCCGTCGCCCAGCCGCTGCTGGAACACCGAGTTCCGTCGGCTGCCGTTCTCCTCGAACGCCTCGTTGACCACGTCCCAGGCGGTGATCTGGCCGCGCCAGTGGCCCATGACCTGGTTGATGTGGTTGACCATCGCCGAGCGGAGGTTGCTGGTGTCCAGCCCGCCCACCCAGCCCGGCAGCTGCGAGTGCCACACCAGCGTGTGGCCGCGCACGGCCATCCCCTGGCCCCGGGCGTGGTTGAAGATCCGGTCGGCGTTGCCCCAGTTGAACTGGTTGCGGTTGGGTTCCAGCGCGTCCCACTTCATCTCGTTCTCGGCGGTGACGCTGCGGAACTCGCGGTTGAGGGTCGCGGTGTAGTCGGACTCGCCGAGGTGGCCGGCCGCCACGGCGACCCCGAAGTACTTGCCGCGTTCGGCGGCCGCGGCCCCCAGGGTCGTCGCCGCGCTGGCCGGCGTGGCGGCGGTGACCAGTGCCGCCGCGCTCAACGCCGCCACCACGCCGGCTGTCAGTGCCCTCCGACCGATCATGGCTGTTCCTTTCCTGCGCCACACTGCGCGATAGGCCCCGTACGAACAGCGATGCTGGGCGGAGTATGCGGGTGTGGTGCGGGCTAGGTCAACAAGCCAATTCCCGAAAGTTCACTGACTCTGAAACAAGCCCTGAAAACATTCTGACCAGCCTGAATCGTGTTCAGTTGACGCCGATTCACCGGTCGCTGTCGATCAACTTCCGCGAGTTTTCCGAGAATGGACCGGAAAACCGACCCTAGTACTGCTGCCACTCCTCGGTGGTCAGCCGCAGCACCCGTGGATCGTCCAGAGTGGACGGCTGGGCCGACGGATCGGGCAGCCGGTCGGCGGGGAACACGGTCGCCGCCGCCACCCCCGCCTCGTCCAGGAACCGCAGCTTCCCCGGCGGGTCGATGCTCAGCTCCGGCGCCTCGGTCCCCTCCCGCACCAGCGTGAAACCCCAGTCCCCGAACGTCGGGACGTACACGTGGTACGGCGTGGCCCCCAGCCCGGCGGCCCGGATCGACGCCACGACACAGTCGAACGTCCGGGGCGCGAAGTAGGGCGAGCCGGACTGGACGACCATCTGCCCGCCCTCGGCCATCGCCCGCCGCGTCAGCAGGTAGAACTCCTGCGAGTACAGCTTGGCCGTGGCGGTGGAGTCCGGATCCGGCATGTCCACGATGATCGCGTCGAACCGGTCGGTGTTGCCCCGCAGCCAGGAGAACGCGTCGTCGGCCACCACCCGCACCCGAGGGTCGTCCAGCGAGTGCCCGTTCAGCTCGGTCAGCCGGGGATCCTGTCTGGCCAGCCGCAGCACCGCCGGGTCGAGCTCGACCTCGACGACCTCCCGCACGTCCGGGTACCGCAGCACCTCGCGCAGCGCCAGCCCGTCCCCACCGCCCAGGATCAGCACCCGGTCACGCCGGCCCGACAACGCCGGGTGCACCAGCGCCTCGTGGTACCGGTACTCGTCGATCGAGGAGAACTGCAGGTCCCCGTTGAGGAACAGCCGGGTGTCCGGCTGCCCCTTGGCGATCGGCGACGACCGGGTCAGCACGATCTCCTGGTACGACGAGGTCTCGGCGTGCACCACCGGGTCGTCGTAGAGCACGTCCCGGGAGTACCGCAGGAACGCGTCGCTGCCGGCGAAGGCCACCCCGAGCACCGCCAGCACGGCCAGCGTGCCGCCCGCCACGGCCGCCCGGCGGCGACGCGAGACCGTCCTGGCGAACAGGAACAGCACCACACACGCCCCGGCCACCGCGTTGACCATGCCGACGACCAGCGCCCCCCTGGTCTGCCCCAGCAGCGGCAGCAGCAGGAACGGGAACGCCAGACCACCGACCAGCGCCCCCACGTAGTCGGCGGCGAACAGGTCGGCGGTCGCCGAGCCGGCGTCCTGGCGGCGGATGCGCTGCAGCAGCGTCATCAGCAGCGGGATCTCGGCGCCGATCAGCAGACCGACCAGCGTCGAGATGAGGATCAGCGCCGGCCAGTACAGGTCGAGCCAGGTGAACGCGGCGTGCAGGCCGAGCACCGACAGCCCGCCGACCAGCGCGAGCACCGCCTCGACCACCGCGAAACTCGCCAACGCCCTGCGCTGCAACGGTTTCGCCGCCAGCGAACCGATCCCCATGGCGAACACCATGGTGGCGATGACCACCGACGCCTGGGTGACCGAGTCGCCGAGCAGGTACGAGCCCTGGGCCACCAGGGCGAGTTCGTAGACCAGGCCGCAGGCCGCGCAGACGAACGTGGCGAACAACAGCCCGGCGCGCATCGCGCGGGTGCGCTGGTCGGGCCTGGTCATGAGCTGGGTGATCCGTGATGCGTCTCAGACGATCGCGACGGCCACGATCGCCGAGACCGCCAGGTGCGAGGCGCCGCTGACGTAGACCGCCGGGTGGTCGGCCTCCTCCATCAGCAGCTCACCCAGCCGTCCCGGCGTCACCGCGTCGATGACCACGAAGGACAGTCCCATGAGGACCAGACCGAGCAGGCCGTAGGCCAGGGTGGACACGATGCCCACCCCCCAGTCGTCCTCGCTGGCCACGATCGCCGTCGCCACGATGATGCCGACGCCGAGCAGGTTGCTCGACAGCAGGATGGCGGCGTTGCGGTGGCGCTGCACCCACACCTGCTCACGCAGGTTGCCCGGGGTGAGCAGGTCGACCAGCACGAAGCCGACCGCCATCAGCACCAGGCCGACCAGGCCGTAGGTCGCGGCGATGCCGACTTCGGAGAAGACGTCGGACAACATGGGTGGGTGGCTCCTTATGTTTCGGGCCGGGAATCGGGATTCGGGGAGTCATCGGGCCGGTCACCCGGCGGGGTCGCGGGCGGCGGACCATCCGGCTGCCCCGCCCCCGGCGGACCGGCGCCCGGCCGACCGGGCTGGCGGGTGGGACGGGTCGGCTGGTCGCCGCCGACGGACCACTCCGGCGGGACGTAGGCCGGTGTCTCGGGCTTCGACGTCGGCCCGGTGCGTCGCCGGGCCGCCGGTGAGCGCAGCGCCCAGAACGCGAACACCCCGCCGCCCACCAGCAGCACCGCGCTGAACAGCACCGCACCTCCGGCCTCGCGCCAGAAGTCCGAGCCGGGCGAGTTCGTCGGCGCCCCGCCGGCGGACTCGGCCGCGGTCTCGGGCGCCGGACTGGCCTCCATCGGCTCGGCCACCCCGGCGTCGGCGGCCAGCAGCGGCAGCGCCGACACCGCCTTGTACACGTCAACGTCCACGTCGTCGCTGACCAGGCCATCCTCGCTGACCAGCTCCAGACTGTCCAGGTCGGCGGTGGTCGGGCCCGAAGGCAGGCTGTCCACCCGGTAGCTCGCCGAGTCCTCGATCTCCGACGACTCGCTGGTCCACCGGATGTCGGCCTGGAACTCGATCCGCGCGTCGCACCGGCTGATGTCGTCGGCCTCACTCAGGGCGACGCCGGCACCGAAGTTCGAACCGGTGCTGTACTCGTTCATCCCGACGTTGTCCACGTTGATCTGCCAGCCGTAGCACACGCCCTGCGCCTGGAACGCCTCGTCGAGGGTCGCGGCGAGGTCGTCGGCGTCGGCCTGGTCGAAGATCACGTCGGCGGTGGCGGTGGCCGGCGCGGCGAGGAGCACGATCGCGGACACCACCGCGATCCCGGCACCCGCCAGCGCCCGCCTCACTTCCCGGCTCCCGGTCCGCCGCCGCGAATACCCTCGCCGTAGCCGCCGCCGGTCCCCCAGTAGCCGGCCACGAACGGGAACCAGTGCGCGTAGCCGCGCCGCTCGTCGTCGATGTAGATCCGTGACCCGGTGCCGCTGGCGGTCACCGCGACGATGTCGCTGGAGTAACGCATGAAGTAACCCTGGGGGTCGACCTGCACGTCCGCCGGTTTGACCGCCGAGCGGATCGACTCGTACACCGCCTTGGGCTTGCTGGAGGACGTGTAGACGATCGAGTCGCCGTTGGACGAGACCCGCTGGTAGTTGTCCTGCAGGTGCCCGCGCACGCCGCCGGTGCCCAGGATCGCCACCAGCAGCACGATCAGCCCGACCCCGCCGAGCCCACCGGCGACGAAAAACTTGGTGCGCCTGTTCATGCCGCCCTCACCACGCTCCGCGTCTCGACCAACTCTCCCGCCTGGGGGTAGGCGTGCCAGGTCCGCCAGGCCGCGCCGCCGTCCACCGGCCACGCGCGCAGCGCGGTCACCGCGAGCGGCGAGCCGGGAAACTCGCCGACCAGCGCGTACTCGTCGGCCTCGCACCCGGCCACGATCGCGGTGACCCGCTCGGCCAGCGCCGCCGGGTCGAGCCGGTGGCAGTGTGCCTCGAACGTCGTGTGCAGGCCGGCGGTCACCGAGGTGTCCCGCGCCGGCAGGGCGCCCGTGCGGTCGGGCAGGCACGCGACGGTCTCCGACCAGCCGCCGACCACCACCTGGTGGGAGGCGCCGAGCACCCGCAGCTCCAGGTCGATCCCGGGCAGCGCCACGACGTGGGTGCCCAGGGCCGGTAACGGGCGCAGGCCGTAGGCCAGGCTCAGGTCAGCGGCCCGCGAGTCGGCGAACCGGGTGTCCAGACGTGCTCTCACGTGCGATCACTGCCGGCCGGGTAGACGCGCAGCGCGGGCAGTGGGATCTCCTCGCCGAGACCGGCCTCCCAGCGTCCGCCGTCGAACCGCTCGAAGCTCAGCGCCTTGCCGCCGGGGCCCTCGTAGTCGACGTAGTCGACGCTGCCGCGCTCGGCGACGGTCGTGGTCCCCTCGGAGGTGTAGCGGGCGGTGCCGTCCTCCTCCTTGGTGTAGGTGACGCCGCCGACCTCCATGGTCTTGCCGCCCGGCGCGTCGACCAGGTCGGTCTCGTGCCAGAAGTACACCTCGAGGTCGGGGTCCTCCTCGACCGACACCCACACGCGGTCGCCGCGCGCGTCGTCCAGGAAGTGCTCCGACCAGCTGTAACCGCTCTCGGTCAGCCGCAGCGACCCGCGCACGAAGTACAGCTTGTCGGCGTACTCGATCATGTCGCCGGCCCGGACGGTGCGGATGTCGGTGACACCCTGGTGGTCGGCCAGCGGATCGACGGGCTTGCCCGGCGTCTCGGCGGCGACGGGTTTGCGGTCGGCGCGTGAACGCTGCCACACCAGCACTCCCACCACGACCACCGCGAGCAGGATCAGCACAAGCAGGAGCTCGGGCACGACCGGTCCCTCCCCACTAGACGGCGACGCCGCGAGCATAGTCGTCGCGAAGTTCACCCGAACGGATGACTCCGGACTTTGCGGACACCGAACACCCGTCAGCCGGCGCCCAGACGGCCGAACGGCCGGTGGAACGGGTCATCGGCGACCGGTGCCGGCAGCTCGTCGGGGCCGGCGCGTCACGGTCGATGATCGGCCTCGCGGCGTGACCCCTCGCGCCGGGTCAGCTGGTGGCGGCGATCATCGCGCTGCCGAGCACGACGTCGCCGGCACCGTCCTGTCGGTAGAGCACAACGGCCTGACCAGGGGCGACACCGCGCAGCTCGCCGGAAAGGCGCACCACCAGCCGGTCGTCCACCACGGACGCCACAGCCGGCGCGGTACCCCCGTGGGCACGCACCTGGGCGACACAGTCGACCTCGCCGGCCAGCGCGTCGCCCGAGGGCCAGACCGGCCGCTCGGCGACGATCTCGCGCACCGCCAGCCGCTCGGCGGCGCCGACGCGCACCGCGCCGCTGACCGGTTCCAGCGACAGCACGTAGCGCGGGCGGCCGTCCGGCGCGGGGACCCGCAGGCCAAGCCCGTGTCGCTGGCCGACGGTGAACCCGTGGACACCGGTGTGCGCGCCGAGAACCTCACCGGTCTCGTCGTCGACCAGCTCACCGGGACGCTGCCCGAGCCGGCGGTCCAGGAAGGCCCGGGTGTCGCCGTCGGGGATGAAGCAGATGTCGTGGCTGTCGGGCTTGTCGGCGACCGCGAGGCCACGGCTGGCCGCCTCGGCGCGCACGTCGGCCTTCACCGAGCCGCCGAGCGGGAACATCGCGTGCCGCAGCTGGTCGGGGCGCAGCGAGGCGAGCACATAGGACTGGTCCTTGCCGTCGTCGGCGCTGCGCCGCAGCTCGGCGCGACCGTCCACGACCGACAGCCGGGCGTAGTGCCCGGTGCACACCGCGTCGAACCCGAGCGCGACGGCCTTGTCCAGCAGCGCGGCGAACTTGATCCGCTCGTTGCACTTGAGGCACGGGTTGGGGGTGCGGCCGGCGGCGTACTCGGCGACGAAGTCGGCCACCACGTCCTCGTCGAAGCGCTGCGCGAAGTCCCACACGTAGAACGGGATCCCCAGCAGGTCGGCGACCCGGCGCGCGTCGTTGGCGTCCTCGACCGTGCAGCAGCCGCGCGCCCCGGTCCGCAACGTGCCGGGTTTGGCCGACAGCGCCAGGTGCACCCCGGTCACGTCGTGCCCGGCGGCCACCGCCCGCGCGGCCGCCACCGCCGAGTCGACCCCGCCGCTCATCGCCGCCAACACCCGCACAGCCGTCATCCCCTCCGCCACCGGCCGGCGCACCGCTGCCCTGCCGCGAGTCCACATCGTCGCTCATCGCGGGCGCGCCACCCGCGCCCCACCCTCACCGGGCGGAGACCTCCACCCGGCGGCGCGCGCCGACCAGCCCGGCGTTGCGGGCGCGTTCGACCACCGGCCCGATGGCCTCGGCCACCGCGCGCACGTCGGCGCGGGTGGAGGTGTGGCCGAAGGAGAAGCGCAGCGAGCCCCGGGCGAGGTCGGTGTCGACGTCCATGGCCAGCAGTACGTGGCTGGGCTGGGCGACCCCGGCGGTGCAGGCCGAGCCGGTGGAGCACTCGATGCCCCTGGCGTCCAGCAGCATCAGCAGGCTGTCACCGGCGCAGCCGGGAAAGGTGAAGTGCGCGTTGCCCGGCAGCCGCGACGGCGCTCCGTCCACATCGGACTGTCCGGGGTCGCCGTTGAGGATGACGTCGGGCACCACCGCCCGCACCGCCTCGACCAGCTCGTCCCGCAGCCCGGCCAGCCGCTCGGCCTGCTCGGCCCGCCCGGCCACCGACACCCGGACCGCCGCCGCCGTGGCGACGATGCCGGTCACGTCCAGCGTGCCCGACCGGACCTCGCGCTCCTGGCCGCCGCCGTGCAGCACCGGCTGACACGGCACGTCCCGACCCAGCAGCAGCACCCCGACGCCGAACGGCCCGCCGAGCTTGTGCCCGGACAGGGTCAGCGCGCTGGCCCGCGAGGCGGCGAAGTCCACCGGGATCGCCCCGACGGCCTGCACCGCGTCGGTGTGGAACGGGATGCCGTGCTCGGCGCAGGTCGTCGCCAGCTCACGGACCGGGTTGACCGTGCCGACCTCGTTGTTCGCCCACATGACGCTCACCAGCGCGACCGAGCCCGGGTCGCCGGCGATGGCCGCGCGCAGCGTGTCGTCGTGCACCCGGCCGAACGCGTCGACCTCCAGCAGGGTCAGCTCCGCGCCCTCGTGCTCGACCAGCCACTGGGCGGTCTCCAGCACGGCGTGGTGCTCCACCGCCGAGACCAGGACCCGCCGCCGCTGGGGCGTTCGTCTGGCCAGGTAGATGCCCGTGACGGCCAGGTTGTCGCTCTCGGTGCCGCCGGCGGTGAACACGACCTCGGAGGGCCGCGCGCCCAGGGCAGCGGCGATCTCCTCACGGGACTCCTCCACCAGCCTCCTGGCTCGCCGGCCGGAGGTGTGCAGGGAGGAGGCGTTGCCCCTGGCATGCAACGCCTCGTTCAGGTGCGTGGTCATCGCCGTCACCGCGTCGGGCAGCATCGGCGTCGTGGCCGCGTGGTCGAGATAGGTCATCGGGAACCAAGGGTAGTCCGCCCGGGGTGAAATCCGGTCACGAGCTTGCCGCCGCCGACCGGTGGGTGCCCGGCGCACCGTTCTACCTGCGGCGGAGGCGACGCGCCGGCGGGAACGTGGTGAGGATCACTCGCCGACCGGCAGCGGTCGTGCCTCACCGGTCGCGTGCACCGGTGTGTGGCGCGTCGTTGACCCGAACGTGTGACCCGCGACGGCCGCCTCGGCCAGCGCCGCCAGTTCGCCCCGGCCGGCGGCCCGCCCGGGCGGCAGTTCCGGCAGGACCCGCAGTTCCACCACCAGCCCGCGCAGCCGGGCGGTGCGGCGCACCGACTCCACAATGGTCTCGTCGCCGACGAACGCGGGGGCCGTGGTCCGGGTGCGGTCACCCAGCCGGTACTCCAGGGCGATCGGCAGCACCGGGACACCGGCGTCGATGGCCGCCTGGAACACCGCCGGCCGGAACCGCCCGCCGGCCCGACCGCACCAGGTGGTGCCCTCGGGACAGGCGTTGACCAGCGACCCGCCACGCAGCACCGTGGCCAGTTCGGCGACCGTCGCCGGCAGGGTGCGCAGCCGGTCGCGGTCCACGTAGACCGAGCCGGCGGCGGTGACCAGCCGGCCGAGCACCGGCCAGCCGGCGATGTCCGACTTGGCCAGCGCGCGCATCGGCCGCACGGCGTTGACCGCCACGACGTCCAGCCAGGAGACGTGGTTGGTGACCACCAGCACGCCCCGGCCCCGGGTGCTCAGGCCGTCCGAACCGGACACCGCCAGCCGCACCCCGACGGCCGCGAGCACCGACCGGAACACCGTGCGCACGGCCGCCTCCCGGCCGCGCCGGCCCACCAGCGGCAGCAGCGCCACCACCAGCACACAGCCCAGCACCACCGCCACCAGCGCGGTGAGCCGCCAGAGATACCGCGCGCGGGACACCGCCGGCTCCCGGCCGCTGTGACAGCCGGGCCCGCACGGCGAGCGCGGGAACCACGCGTGGGTGGTCACGGTGCCTGCTCGCCGAGCAGGTAGCTCAGGTACCGCTGGTCGACCTGGTCGAGGCCGAGCAGCACGAACAGGTCGGCCACCCCGAAGTCGGTGTCGACGGCCGGTGGCCCGCACACCCAGGCCCCCAGCCGCAGGTAGCCCTTGAGCAGCGGCGGCAGCACCACCCGCGCCGGCGGCACGACCCCGGCCGGGTCCCACGGGCGCAGCGGCCGCACCTGGTAGCGGGCCGGCGCCAGGTGCTTGTGCCGCACGGTCTCCCACACCCCGGCGGCCAGCGATCCGCCGTCGGACAGCGACACCGAGGCGCAGCCGGCCAGCCAGCGGTGCCCGGACAGCAGCAGGTAGCGCGCGATTCCGGCCCACACGAGGCTCACGACGGCACCGGTGCGGTGGTCGGGGTGGACGCACGAGCGGCCGGTCTCCACCAGCGCGCCGCGCAGCGGGGCGAGTGCCCGCAGATCGAACTCGGTCTCCGAGTAGAGCATTCCGGCGGCGGCGACCCGTTCGGGCGGCAGCATCCGGTAGCAGCCGACGATCTCGCCGGTGCGGTCCTCGCGCACGACGAGGTGGTCGCAGTGTTCGTCGAACGCGTCGATGTCGAGGCCGGGGTGCTCGGTGCGCAGTCGCGCACCGAGTTCCCCGGCGAACACCTGATAGCGAAGTCGTTGCGCGGCAACGACTTCCTCGCCGTCGCGGGCCACGAGCAGGGAGTACCGGGGCCGCGTCGATCCGTCGTCGGTGGAGCTGACCAGCAACTGGGCCTGCGTCATGCCCACCTGTGTACGCGGCCTCCGGCAAACCTCACGTGCTGATTACCGTGACGCGACGGTGAACCTTGGTCATCCCTTGCGCTTCGCGACTTCCTCGGTCAGCTGCGGGGCGACCTTGAACAGGTCACCGACCACGCCGTAGTCGGCGATCTCGAAGATCGGCGCCTCGGCGTCCTTGTTGACGGCGATGATCGTCTTGGAGGTCTGCATGCCGGCCCGGTGCTGGATGGCGCCGGAGATGCCCAGGGCGATGTAGAGCTGCGGCGAGACCGTCTTACCGGTCTGCCCGACCTGGAACTGCGCCGGGTAGTAGCCCGAGTCGACCGCCGCGCGGGAGGCGCCGACGGCCGCGCCGAGCACGTCGGCGAGCTTCTCGACGACCTCGAAGCTCTCCGCGCTGCCCACGCCGCGCCCGCCGGATACCACGACCGAGGCCTCGGTCAGCTCCGGGCGGTCGCCGCCCACGATCGGCTCGCGGCCGGTGATCTTCGCCGACTTCGCCGGGTCGACGGCCGGGACCTCGACCGCCTCCTCGGTGGCGGCGCCCTGCGCCGCCTGCGCCTCCAGCCCACCCGGACGCACCGAGATGACCGGCAAGCCCTTGGCCGCCTTGGCCTTCACCACGAACGCGCCACCGAACACCGACTGCGTGACGGTGATCCCGTCGCCGCCGTCGACGTCGATCGCGTCCACCAGCAGCGCGCCGCCGATCCGCGCGGCGAGCCGGCCGGAGACCTCCTTGCCCTCGGTGCTGGCGGCGACCAGCACCGCGGCCGGGGACGTGGTCGCGACCAGCGCGGCCAGCACATCGACCTTGGGGGTGACCAGGTAGCCGGCGGCGTCGTCGGACTCGGCGACGTAGACCTTCGCCGCGCCGTAGGCGGCCAGCGACTCGCGCAGCTTCGCGGCGTCGCCGGGGGCGCCGACCACGACCGCGCTGGGCTCGCCGAGCGCACGGCCCGCGGTGAGCAGTTCGTTGGTGACCTTCTTGACCTCGCCGTCCACGTGATCGACGAGGACCAGGACCTCAGCCATAGGTTCGTTTCCTCTCAGATCAGTTTCTGGCCGACGAGGTACTCGGCGATCCTGCTGCCGCCGTCACCGTCGTCCTCGACGCGCTGGCCGGCCTCGCGGGGCGGCTTGGGCGCGGCCTCGACCACGGTGGACCAGGCGTTGGCCAGGCCGACGTCGCCGGCGTCGACCCCGAGGTCGGACACGTCCAGCGTCTCCACCGGCTTCTTCTTCGCGGCCATGATCCCCTTGAAGGAGGGGTACCTCGGCTCGTTGATCTTCTCGCCGACGCTGATCACGGCGGGCAGGCTCGCCTCGAGGTGGGTCAGGCCCTCCTCGGTCTCGCGGGTGACCTTGACGGTGGAGCCGTCGACGGTGACCTCGCGGACGTGGGTGAGCTGCGGGTAGCCGAGCAGTTCGGCCAGGATCGCGGGGACCGCGCCGCCACTGCCGTCGCTGGACTCGTTGCCGGCGATGACCAGGTCAACGTCCTCGACGGTGCCGATCGCGGCGGCCAGGACCTTGGCGGTCTGCAGGATGTCCGAGCCGTGCAGCGCGTCGTCCACGACGTGCACCGCCTTGTCGGCACCCATCGACAGGGCCTTGCGGATGGCGTCGGTCGCCCGGTCGGGGCCGACGCTCAGGACGGTGACCTCGCCGTCGTGGGCCTCCTTGATCTGGAGGGCCTCCTCGATGGCGCGCTCGTTGATCTCGTCGAGCACGGCGTCGGCCGAGTCACGGTCGAGTGTGTGGTCAGTGTCGCTGAGCTTGCGTTCCGAATAGGTGTCCGGCACTTGTTTCACCAAGACGACGATGTTTGGCATGGGTCTGCTCCGACCTCCCGATGACGAGCCCATCCGGCTAAGGCGACCTGACGTGGGTGCTGACATTGCCATGCCGGCCTCCTGTTGGCACGGCATTGGCACGGTGTCGTTGACCACCCGTCATGTTACTCACCAGTAGCATAATTCGCTACACAGAGTCGCCCCAGTTGTCGTGACTGCCATCACCCGAATGGCTGAGTTACGCTCGATCACATGTCGGGGCGCGTTGCTTTGGTCACGGATTCGACCTCCTCCCTACCGGAGTCACTGGCGGCGCAGTGGGGGATCATGGTGGTGCCGATGCGGATCCGCATCGGCAGCCAGGAACGAGCGGAACCCGCTGTACCCAAGGAGATCCTGGTCAAGGCGTTGCAGCGGGACCTGGAGGTGACCACCGCACCGCCGGAGGAGGCCTCCTTCGCCTGGGCCTACGAGCACGTCGGGCGCACCGCCGACGAGGTCGTCTCGGTGCACATCTCCGGCCGCCAGTCGCAGACCTGCGAGATCGCCCGGCAGGCCGCCGAGAAGGCGCGGGTCCCGGTGCACGTCATCGACTCCGGCACCACCGGCATGAGCCTGGGCTACGCGGTGCTCGCCGCCGCGCGGACCGCCGGCGCGGGCGGCGGCGCCCGCCGGGTGATCAACACCCTGGCCAAGCGCCTGGAGCACAGCGCCGAACTGATGTACGTCGACACCCTGGAGTACCTGCGCCGCGGCGGGCGGATCGGCGCGGCGGCGGCCATGCTCGGCAGCGCGCTGTCGCTCAAACCACTGCTCACCATGACCGACGGGCAGGTCGCGCCGCTGGACCGGGTACTGGGCGCCGAGCGCGCGCTGCGCCGACTGGTCGACACGGCGGTCAAGCGCGCCGACGGCCGCCAGGTCGACGTGGCCATCGAGCACTTCGGCGCCCTCGCCCGCGCCAACCGTGTCCTGACCCGGCTCAGGCAGCGCCTGCCGGGCACCCGGGAGGTCACGTTCACGGAGGTGAGCTCCACGATCGGCGTACACCTGGGGCCGGGCGCGGTCGGCATCACGATCTCGCCCGCGTAGCCGGGGGGCTACCGCGTAGTAGCCTGCCGCGGTGGTGTCCGAGCCAGCTGTTGAACCCGTAACCCCCCTCCCCCTGACCGGTGAACGCACCGTTCCCGGCGTGCCGGAGGAGAACTACTGGTTCCGGCGGCACGAGGCCGCCTACCTCGCGCTGGCCGAACACTGCGCCGGCGCTGTCGTGCTGGAGGCCGGCTGCGGCGAGGGCTACGGCGCCGACCTGCTGGCCGCGCGGGCGCGGGTGGTGCTCGGTCTGGACTACGACGCGCTGACCGCCGCGCACGTCGCGCGGGCCTACCCGAGGGTGCGCGCGGTCCGCGGCAACCTCGCCAGCCTGCCGGTCCGAACGTCCACTGTGGACGTCGTGGCCAACCTCCAGGTGATCGAGCACCTGTGGGACCAGGCCGGCTTCCTCACCGAGTGCCACCGGGTGCTGGTGCCCGGCGGCCGGCTGCTGATCACCACACCGAACCGGATCACCTTCTCCCCCGGCCGGGACACCCCGCTCAACCCGTTCCACACCAGGGAACTGTCCCCCGAGGAGCTGGCGGACCTGGTGGCGGACAACGGTTTCGACGTCACGTATCTCGGCGTGCTGCGGCACGGCCCCGCCCTGCGCGCGACCGAGGCCCGGCTCGGCGGGTCGATCGTGGACGCCCAGGTGGCGGTCGCGGTCGCCGGCACCCCGTGGCCGGCCGACCTCGCCGAGGCCGTCGCCGGCGTCGGCGCGGCCGACTTCGAACTGGGCACCGACGCGCTGGCCGAAGGACTCGACGTCGTGGCCGTGGCGGTCCGCCGATGACCGACGAGGGCACCTTCTGCCTGGTGCTGCACAGCCACCTGCCCTGGCTGCCGCACCACGGCGCCTGGCCGGTCGGCGAGGAATGGCTCTACCAGGCCTGCGCCCACTCCTACCTGCCGGTCGTCGACCTCGTCCGCCGGCTGGCCGAGCGGGGCCACCGCGACGTGCTCACCCTCGGCGTCACCCCCGTCCTGGCCGCCCAGCTCGACGACCCGTACGCGCTGCGCGGACTGCACGACTGGCTGGGCAACTGGGCGCTGCGCGCGCAGTACGCCGCCGGCCGCTGGCGCGGCGCCGACCCGCTGCTGCGCGAGGTCGCCTCGGCCGAGTACCGCGCGGCCACCGGCGCCATCGAGGAGTTCGAGACCCGCTGGCGGCACGGCTTCTCCCCCGTGCTGCGCGAACTGGTCGACGGCGGGGCGATCGAACTGCTCGGCGGCCCGGCCACCCACCCGTTCCAGCCGCTGCTGCGCGAGCCGGTGCGCCGCTTCGCGTTGCGCGCGGGCCTGGACGACACCCGGCTGCGCACCGGCCACACCCCGGCCGGCATCTGGGCGCCGGAGTGCGGCTACGCCCCCGGCATGGAACACGGCTACGCGGCGGCCGGCGTGCGCCGCTTCCTCGTCGACGGCCCGGCCCTGCACGGCGACACGCACGCCGCCCGCCCGGTCGGCGACTCCGGCGTGCTCTGCTTCGGCCGCGACCTGGAGGTCACCTACCGCGTGTGGTCCCCGAAGGCCGGCTACCCCGGCGATCCCGCCTACCGCGACTTCCACACCTTCGACCACCCGACCGGCCTGAAACCCTCGCGGGTCACCGGAAAACAGGTCCCGCCGGAGAGCAAACGGCCCTACGAACCGGAACTGGCGGCCGGCGCGGTCGCCCGGCACGCCGCCGACTTCGTCGCGACGGTCCTCGCGCGGCTGCGCGCGCTGCGCGAGCGGCACGGCGCGCCCGGTCTGGTCGTCGCCGCCTACGACACCGAGCTGTTCGGCCACTGGTGGCACGAGGGCCCGGCGTGGCTGGCGGCGGTGCTGGACGCGCTGCCGGGCGCCGGTGTGCGGGTCACCACCCTGCGCGGGGCGATCGAGGCCGGGCACGTCGGCGCCCCGGTGGAACTGCCGGCCTCCTCGTGGGGGTCGGGCAAGGACTGGCGGGTGTGGGACGGCGAGCAGGTCTCGGACCTGGTGTCGGCGGGCGCCGCGCTCCAGGACGAGCTGCTGGCGCTGCCCGCCGGACCCGGTGACGTCCGGGACCCGGCGCGCGACCAGCTGGTGCGCGAGGCGCTGCTGGCGCTGTCCAGCGACTGGGCGTTCATGGTCACCAAGGACTCCGCCGCGGACTACGCCCGCCGCCGGGCGAAGATCCACGGCGACCGTGCCGGCGAACTGGCCGGCCTGCTGCGCTCCGGCCAGCACGAGCGGGCACGGCGCCGCGCCGCCGAACTGCGCGCCACCGACGGCCCGTTCGGCCGCCTCGACGCCAGGGAGTTGTGGTCATGAGCGGTCTGCGGGTCCTGATGCTGTCCTGGGAGTACCCGCCGGTGGTCGTCGGCGGGCTCGGCCGGCACGTGCACGCGCTGGCCCGCCACCTCACCGGGCTCGGGCACGAGGTCGTGGTGCTGTGCCGCCAGGAGGCGGGCACCGACGCGCTGACCCACCCGACGACCGACACCGTCGTCGAGGGCGTGCGGGTGGTGCGGGTCGCCGAGGACCCGACACACCTGCTGTTCGAGCACGACCTGGTGGCCTGGACGCTGGCCATGGGTCACGCCATGATCCGCGCCGGCCTGGCGCTGCTGGACCGGGGATGGCGACCGGACGTGGTGCACGCCCACGACTGGCTGGTCACCCATCCGGCGATCACCCTCGCCGAGCACACCGGTGTACCGCTGGTCGCGACCGTGCACGCCACCGAGGCCGGTCGGCACAGTGGGTGGTTGTCCCAACGGCTGAACCAACAAGTTCACTCCGTCGAGTGGTGGCTGGCGAACCGGGCCGACAAGTTGATCACCTGTTCGGCCGCGATGGCCACCGAGGTCGCCCAGCTGTTCGAGGTCGACCAGGACGACGTCACCGTGATCCACAACGGCATCGAGCCGCGCGGCTGGCGGGTCCCGCCGGCCGCCGTGCGCGCCGCCCGCGAGCGGCACCGGCCCGACGGCGCCCCGCTGGTCGTCTACTTCGGCCGGCTCGAATGGGAGAAGGGCGTGCTGGACCTGCTGGCCGCGCTGCCCCGGCTGCGCCGCCACCACCCCGGCGCCCGGCTGGTCGTCGCCGGCCGGGGCGTGCAGGCCCAGGCACTGGTCGAGCAGGCCCGCAAGCTGCGGGTTCGCCGTTCGGTGGACTTCGTCGGGCACCTGCCCGACCGCTCCCTGGTGGCCCTGCTCGCGGCGGCGGACGTCGTCGTCCTGCCCAGCCGTTACGAGCCGTTCGGCATCGCCGCGCTGGAGGCGGCGGCCGTCGGCGCGCCGCTGGTCGCCTCCACCGCCGGTGGTCTGGCGGAGTTGGTGGTGGACGGCGAGACGGGGGTGTCGATCGAGCCGGGCGACGTCGCCGGGATCGTGACCGGGGTGCGGACCGTCCTGGCCGACCCGGCCGCCGCCGCCCGCCGGGCACGCGCGGCGAAGGCTCGTCTGGCGCTGGAGTTCGACTGGACCAGGATCGCCGAAGCCACCGCATCGGTGTACCGCTGCGCTACCGTCCGTACACATCCTGTGCTTGGTCGCCCCAAGATCGCCACCGGAAACGCGTTCCACGGCTAGGTTTCTGGTCAACTAGGGGTGTTTCCCGATGGCCCGGAGGTGCGTTTCGGCCTACGGTCTTGGTCGTGACCGATCGGGGGAAGGGGACGACGACGATGTCGAGAATGTTCGCCGCGGTGCTCATGTACGAGGTGCGGAGCTCACGGCCCGACCACGCGCCGCTGTTCGAGGAGACCGTGACGCTGCTGGCCGCCGACTCGGCCGAGCACGCCGCCGAACGGGCCCGCGAACACGCCGAGTCCCGCGAGACCACCTTCCCCGACCACACCGGCGACCTGATCACCTGGAGCTTCCGCCACCTCGTCGACGTGACCGAGGTCGACGGCCCGCTCGGTGACGGCGCCGACGTCTACACCCGCCACTTCAGCGACTACCGCGCCTACCTGGCCGTCGAGCCGCTCGCCAGCTGACCCGCCAGCGGCATCCGCAGCGACCGGGCGCCGCGCAGGTCCAACCACGCGTCGGTCGGCGTGCGCACCAGCCTGGCCACCACGGCGCCGCAGCACCGGCAGCGGGCGACCGCGCCCGGGCCCCGGTCGTGCACGGTCGTCTCGGCGAACCGGCCGGCGTCCCCGCACGCCGCGCAGGTGATCACCGCGACCGTCACGTCCACGCCGAACGCCTCGGCGAACAGCCCGGCCATCGCGTTGCCGTCCACCGTGCTCGTGCTCGTGCTCGTGCTCATGGCTGGCCTCCGAATCGTTCGCTCCTGATGTCGGCCGCGTCGTGGCCGGCGGCCAGCAGCAGCGCGATCGCCGCGTCGACGAAACCCGTCGGCCCGCACACGTAGACGCGCGCGCCGAGCGCCACGTCCAGGTCCGCCGGCCCGATCCGCCCCGGCGGCCGGCCGTTCGGCCCGGCCTCCCGGGTGTGCACCATCCGCAGGTCCAGGCCGTCGACCCGGTCGAGTTCCTCGGCGTAGTACCGCTGCGCCGGCCCGCGCACCGAGTACACCAGGGTGAACGGCGCCGTGCTGGCCGCCGCCGCGCGGGCGCGCACCATCGCCATCAGCGGCACGATCCCCGAGCCGCCGGCCACCAGCAGCACCGGCCCCGGCCGGTCCGGGTCCCAGCTGAACCAGCCGCCGACCGGGCCGCGCAGCTCCACCTGCTCGGTCGGCAGCACCACGTCGACCAGGTACGGCGACACCTCACCGTCCTCGATCAGCTGCACGGTCAGCTCCACCCGCTGCCCGTCGGCCGGCGCGGCCAGCGAGTAGGAACGCACCGCCTGGTAGCCGTCGGGGGCGGTCAGCCGCAGGTCGACGTGCTGGCCGGCGAGATGCCCCGGCCAGCCAGGCACGTCGAGCACGATGCTCCGCGCGGTCGCGGTCTCCGACCGTACCGAGTGGACGGTTCCGACCAGCCACCGCACGCGGACCGCCGGCTCAGTCATCGGTGTACCGCTGCTCCCGCCACGGGTCGCCGTACTCGTGGTAGCCCAGCGACTCCCAGAACCCCGGCTCGTCGTCGTGGTGCAGGTCGATGCCGCTGACCCACTTGGCCGACTTCCAGAAGTACAGATGCGGCACCAGCAGCCGCGCCGGGCCGCCGTGCGCCGGCGCCAGTTCCTCGCCGTCGTAGCCGAAGGCGATCCACGCCTGGCCGTCGAGCAGGTCGGCCAGCGGCAGGTTGGTGGTGTAGCCGCCGTGCGAGCGCACCAGCGCGTAGTCGGCGACCGTCTCCACCTCGGCGAACAGGGTGTCCAGCGAGACGCCCTCCCAGGTGGTGGCCAGCTTCGACCAGCGGGTCACGCAGTGGATGTCCACCGTCGGCCGCTCGCGCGGCAGCGCCAGCAGCTGCGGCCACGTCCAGGCCCACTCGGCGCCGGTCTCCGCGCGGACGGTGAACCGCCACTGGTCCAGCGGCACCGACGGGGTCGGGCCCGCCTGGAGCACCGGGAAGTCCCGGGTGAGGTACTGGCCGGGCGGCAGTTCGACCCGCTCCGGGTCCCGCCGGCCGAGGAAACCCCTGTTCACGACGTTCACCAGGTCAAACTAATGGCTCTCCAGGGTCTTGCGCAGCGCGGCGGCGGCCTTGCGGGACATGTCGGCGACCGCCGCGCGGCGTTGCGCGTCGGCCTCGTAGGCACTGCGCCGGTCGCGCACGACCTTGGCCGGGATGCCGGCGGCCACCGCGTAGTCGGGGACGTCGCCCTTCACCACGGCGTGCGCGCCCACGACGCTGCCCCGGCCGATCCGGGTGCCCTTGGTGACGGTGACCTTCGTGCACAGCCAGGTGTCCGGGCCGATGCGCACCGGCGACTTCACGATGCCCTGGTCCTTGATCGGCTGGTTGATGTCGGTCGTCACGTGGTCGAAGTCACAGATGTAGACCCAGTCGGCGACCAGGGCGGCCTCGCCGAGTTCGATGTCGAGGTAGCAGTTGACCACGTTCTGCCGGCCGAAGACGGCCTTGTCGCCGATGCGCAGCGAGCCCTCGTGGCAGCGGATCGCGTTGCCGTCGCCGATGTGCACCCAGCGGCCGATCTCCATCCGGCCGTAGCCGGGACGGCAGTGCACGTCCAGGTCCTTGCCGAAAAACACCATGCCGCGCAGCACCACGTGCGGGTTGACGAGCCGGAACTTCAGCAGCCGCCAGTAGCGCACCAGGTACCAGGGGGTCCACGCGCGGTGGCGGATCACCCAGCGCAGCGAGTCGAGGGTGAGGAACCTGGCCTGGTTCGGGTCCCGCCGGGAACGGCGCCAGCCCCGGACGCGGTCGGCGACCGGTGAGCCCCACATCGACGTCATGGCAGCGACGTTAGCCGACGGGAGCCGACGGGCAGGGTGGGGATTGCGGTGCCCGATAGCGTTCGACAGGTGAGCGCACTGATCATCGACACCGACCCGGGCATCGACGACGCGTACGCGATCGCGTGTGCCTGTGCCAGCCCCGAGGTGGACCTGCTGGGCGTGACGACCGTGTTCGGCAACGTCGGCCTCCCCCTGACCACCCGCAACGCGCTGCGGATCCTGGCGCTCTACGGCCGCGAGGACGTGCCGGTGGCCGCCGGCGCCGACCGGCCGCTGGCGTTCCCGCACCCGCACCGGGCGCCGGAGGTGCACGGCGCGGATGGCCTGTCCGGCATGGCGGGCTCGCTGCCCGAGCGGTCCCGCGGCCTGGAGGTGGTGGACGCGGTGACCCTGATGGCGCGGCTGCTGACCGAGGCGGACTCGCCGGTGACGCTGGTGCCGATCGGCCCGCTGACCAACATCGCGCTGCTGCTGGCCGCGCATCCCTCGCTCAAGCCCAAGATCGAGCGGATCGTCGTCATGGGCGGCGCGCTGACCGGCGGCAACGTCACCGCCGCCGCCGAGTTCAACACCTGGAGCGACCCGGAGGCTGCCCGGCGGGTGCTGGTCGAGGAGGACGTGCCGACGGTGCTGGTGCCGCTGGACCTGACCCACCGGTGCGCGATCGGCCCGGAGTGGCTCGACGCGCTGGCCGCCAGCGGCGAGCGCGGCGCCGCGCTGGTCGGGCTGACCTCCGTGTACCGCGAGCACTACCGGGAGGCGTTCGGCAGCGACCAGACGGTCCTGCACGACGCGGTCGCGATGGCCGAGGCGATCAGCCCCGGCATCCTGCGCACGACCGCGCTGCCGCTGGAGGTGGACTGCGGTCAGGGTCCCGGGCGGGGCATGGTGGTCGCCGACCGGCGCAGTGCCGCGGTCCGCGAGGTGACGACCGGCGCGGTCGGCCCCCGCACGGTCGAGGTCGCGCTGGACGCCGACCTGGACGCGGTGCGCGCGTTCCTGCTGACCAGGCTCAGTTCCCGCTAAGGGGTCTCGGCGACGCAGACGAACATCGTCGGGGTGCGGCCAAGGCGGGTCAGCACGGCGGTGGCCTCGTGCGGGCCGCGCAGTTTCAGCCGGGGCCGCAGGGTGTTCGGGTCGACATCGAGGCCGCGCACGAGGATCTCCAGCCGGCCGACCTCGCGGCGGCGCAGCACGCCACGTAGTTGTTTCTCGTTGTAGTGGCCGAACTCCAGGACCCGGAACGCCCGTACGCCCGGCGGGGGCTCCTGGCCGGTCAGGTAGGCGATCCGTTCGTCCAGTTGGGACAGACCGTGCCGGGCGGCGTAGTGGCGGACCAGGCCGGCCCGGACCACCGCGCCGTCCGGGTCGACGAGCCACTGCGCCGGTTCGGTCACCGGGCAGTCGTCCGGGTCGGCGTCCGTGACAGTCCACTCGGGACGGTTGGCGCGCAGGACGGTCGCCCGCCGGCGCACGCCGGGCGTGGCCAGCGCCCCGGTCCACAGGCAGGCCTCGCGCACCTGGCCGTCCAGCGACACCAGCTCCACCTCGCCCGGCCAGCCCAGGGCGTCGAAGTCCATGCCCGGCGCGCATTTCACGGCCAGGTCGCGGCCGGCCCAGGCCGCCGCCAGCTCGTCCAGCGGCGGCGCGAAGTCACCCGCCCGCCAGCGGCGCCGGCCGGCGGAGTCGCGGCGGGCGGGGTCGGCGAACACGGCCGTTCCCCTGGTCACCGGGGTCAGCGCGTCGGCGCGGACCAGGGTCGCGCCGGGCACGTTGTGCCGGGCCATCGCCAGGCGCACCGGGTCGAGGTCCGAGCCGACGCACCGGTCGGCGACCGGCACCATGGCGGCCAGGTCGGCGCCGACCGAGCAGGTCACGTCGTGCACGTCGCGGCCGGCGAAGCGCCGGGCGCGCAGCGCGGCGACCGGCGCCGGGGTGGCCTGCTGCACCGCCGTGTCGGTGAACAGCCACCGCCCCGGATCGTCCACTTTGGACACCGCGCGGCGGCGGAGCAGCACGGTCTCCAGGACCGCGCCCGCCCGCTCGCCGAGCAGCCGCCGGGCGGTGGCCACGTCGGCCAGGTACGAGCCGCCGGCCAGCGGCAGCCGCCCGACCTCGGCCAGGGCCCGCTCCCCCGCCGGTGAGCCGAGGTGGGCGACGTCGGTGACGGTGAACTCGTAGGTCAGGGCTTGGTCCCGGTCACCAGCACGTTGTAGAACAGGTCCCGGGGCGCCACCCTGGCCAGCACGTTCTCGTCCAGCCAGGACAGCCGCAGCCACGCCTTGTAGGCGAACAGCCGCCAGCCCAGCGTCAGCTTCTCCTGCGGCACGGCCGCCTCGAAGGTGCGCACCGGCCAGCCGAACAGCGCCGCCGCCAGCTCCTCGGTGACCGCCCGCACGTCCCGCGCCCCGGCCGCGCGGGCCACGCCCTCCAACTCGGTGGGGTCGAAGGTGTGCAGGTCGACGATCGCCTCCAGCGCCGCCGCGCGGGAGGACTCGTCCAGCTCGGTCTGCGGACGCCGCCAGGCCCGCAGCGGGCCCAGCTTGGTGAGGTTGGTGGTCAGCCACCAGGTCAGCTGACCCAGCTTGCGCGCGTAGCGGTCACCGATCTTCGTCGGCTCACCGGCGAAGACGAACCGCCCGCCCGGCTTGAGCACCCGCAGCACCTCGGCGAACGCGGCCGGCACGTCCGGGATGTGGTGCAGCACCGCGTGCCCGACGACCAGGTCGAAGGTGTTGTCGTCGTAGGGGATCCGCTCGGCGTCGGCGACCCGGCCGTCCACGTCCAGGCCCAGCTGCTCGGCGTTGCGCAGCGCGACCTCGACCATGCCCGGGGACAGGTCGGTCACCGAACCCTGCTTGATGACCCCGCCCTGCATGAGGTTCAGCAGGAAGAAACCGGTGCCGCTGCCGAGCTCCATCGCCTTGGGGTAAGGCCATTCCCGGTCACCGGCGACCGCGCGGAACCGGCCGGTGGCGTAGTCGATGCACCGCTCGTCGTAGGAGATCGACCACTTCTCGTCGTAGGTGCCGGCCTCCCAGTCGTGGTAGAGGACGTTGGCCAGCTTCGGGTCCGACCGCGCGGCCTCGACCTCGGCCTCGCTCGCGTGCGGGTTGGGCGCGGGATCCGCCACCGAGTCACCTGACACTGAGTCACTTGCCACTGAAGGTCGCCTTTCCCGGGCCGTTCTCGATGAACGAGCGCATGCCGGCGGTGCGGTCCTCGGTCGCGAACAGCGCCGCGAACAGCTCGCTCTCCAGCCGCAGCCCGCTGTCCAGGTCACCGTCCAGACCGCTGTCGACCGCGGTCTTGGCGGCGGCGAGCGCGCGCGCCGGGCCGTTGACGAACTGCTCGGCCCAACGCCGCGCGGCGGCGTAGACCTCGTCGGGCGCCACGACCTCGTCGGCCAGGCCGATCGCCAGCGCCTCGGCGGCGGCGACGAACCGGCCGGTGTAGAGCAGGTCCTTGGCCTTGCTCGGCCCCACCAGGCGGGCCAGGCGCTGGGTGCCGCCGGCGCCGGGGATGACGCCCAGCAGGATCTCCGGCTGGCCGACCTTGGCGTTGTCGCCCAGGACCCGCCGGTCACAGCACAGCGCCAGCTCCAGCCCGCCCCCCAGCGCGTAGCCGGTCACCGCGGCGACCGTCGGCTTGGCGATCCTGGCGACCGAGGTGAACGACGAGGACAGCCGGCCGGCGCGCTTGGCCATGTCCACATAGGACATGTCGGCCATCTCCTTGATGTCCGCCCCGGCGGCGAAGACCTTCTCGCCGCCGTAGACGATCACCGCGCGCACGTCGTCGTTCTGCCCGGCCTCGAAGGCGACGGCCCGGATCTCCTCCTGGACCTGCCGGTTGAGCGCGTTCATCGGGGGGCGATCCAACCGGATGGTGCCGACACCACCATCCACCTCGAGCCTGACGAACTCACCCACGGCCAACGCCTCCCTACTGGTCAGTACCCATTGGAGGACAACCTAGCCTCCAGCGCGCCGCCGTGCGAAGTACCGGTCGCCCAGCCGGTCCAGCTCCAGATCCTGACCGAACGTGGCCGACAGGTTCTCGCTGGTCAGAACGTCGTCGAGCAGGCCGTGGGCGACCACACCGCCGTCGGAGACCAGCAACACGTGGGTGAACCCCGGCGGGATCTCCTCGACGTGGTGGGTCACCAGGATGGTCGTCGGCGCGTCCGGGTCGCGGGCCAGCTCCGACAGGCGCGCCACCAGGTCCTCCCGCCCACCCAGGTCCAGCCCGGCGGCCGGCTCGTCGAGCAGCAGCAACTCCGGGTCGGTCATCAGCGCCCTGGCGATCATCGTGCGCTTGCGCTCGCCCTCGGACAGGGTGCCGAACTCACGTTCGGTGAGATGCGCGATGCCCAGGGACTTGCACAGCTCGGTCGCGCGGGCGGTGTCGAGCGGGTCGTACTCCTCGCGCCATCGCCCGACCACCGCGTAGCCGGCGCTGACCACCACGTCCAGCACCCGCTCCTGGGGCGGCACCCTGGCGAGCACCGCCGCGGAGCAGAAACCGATCCTCGGGCGCAGCTCGAACACGTCGACGCGACCCAGGCGTTCGCCGAGCACGTGGACCTGCCCGGTCGTCGGGTGCAGCTCGGCGGCGGCCAGCCGGAGCAAGGTGGTCTTGCCGGCCCCGTTGGCGCCGAGGATCACCCAGCGCTCGTCGACCTCGACGTTCCAGCTCACCCCCGACAGGAGGTGGGTGTCGCCGCGGCGGACCCCGACATCGGACAGGCGCACGACCAGGTCGTCCAGTTCGTCTACCGTCACGGTGCCCATTCAACAGCAGCCGCCGGCGCGCCGTGAGCCTGGCCGGGGGTCGACAACTACCGGGTTTGCGCAGGCATTGGGCAAGATGGACAGATGCCCGCGTCCCAGGTGCACCCCGGCCACCCGCTCCCCCTCGGCGCGCACCCCGAGGCCGGCGGGACGCGGTTCGCGGTGGCCTCGTCGGTCGCGCGGGCCGTGGACCTGTGCCTGGTGTCCGAGGACGGCACCGAGCAGCGCATCGGCCTGACCGAGCGCACGTTCGGCATCTGGCACGGCCTGGTGCCCGGGGTGACGCCCGGCCAGCGCTACGGCTACCGCGTGCACGGCCCCTACGACCCGGCCGCCGGCCTGCGCGCCAACCCGGCGAAGATCCTGCTCGACCCGTACGCGCGGCGGATCACCGGGCGCCTCACCGACCTCGACGCCACCCTCGGCCACCGGGGTGACCCGATGCACACCGCCCGGTCGCACGTCGACTCGCTCGGTCACGTTCCGCTGTCGGTGGTGACCTCCGCCGGCGGCCCGGACACCGGTGTGAAACCGATGACACCGTTCGAGGAGACGGTGATCTACGAGCTGCACGTGCGCGGCTTCACCAAGCTGCACCCCGACGTGCCGGAGCACCAGCGCGGCACCTACCTCGGCCTGACCCACCCGTCGGTGATCGACTACCTGCAACGACTCGGGGTGAGCGCGGTCGAGCTGATGCCGGTGCACACGTTCGTCGACGAGCCGCCGCTGCTGCGGTCCGGGCGGCACAACTACTGGGGTTACGCGTCGGTGGGGTTCCTGGCCCCGCACGAGGGCTACGCCAGCGAGCCAGGGCGCGAGGTGGCCGAGTTCCGGACGATGGTCGCCGCGCTGCACGCCGCCGGCATCGAAGTGATCATGGACGTGGTGTTCAACCACACCGGCGAGGGCGGGGTGGGCGGGCCGACCCTGTCGATGCGCGGACTGGACGCGCCCGCCTACTACCTGCTCGACGACCAGGGCCGGGACATCGACATCACCGGGTGCGGCAACACGGTGAACCCGACGTCGCCGACGGTCGTACGGCTGGTGACCGACTCGCTGCGGTACTTCGCGACCGAACTGGGCGTCGACGGTTTCCGCCTGGACCTCGCCAGTGCCCTCGGCCGGCCCGGCGGCGGCCCGTTCGATCCGCACGCGCCGCTGCTGACGGCGATCAGCACCGACCCGGTGCTGTCGCAGTGCAAACTGATCGCCGAACCGTGGGACGCCACCGGCGAGGGCTACCGGGTGGGCGGATTCGGGCCCCAGTGGACCGAGTGGAACGGCCGTTTCCGGGACGGGGTACGGGATTTCTGGCGCGGCGCGGTGGGAGTTCGGGACCTCGCGTACCGGCTGTCGGGCTCGGAGGACCTGTACGCGACGAACGCCCGGCGGCCCTGGGCGTCGATCAACTTCGTCACGGCGCACGACGGGTTCACGGTACGGGACCTGGTGTCCTACAACGACAAGCACAACGAGGCCAACGGGGAGGACAACCGGGACGGCACCGACGACAACCGGTCATGGAACTGCGGGGTCGAGGGCGGGACCGACGACCGTGCGGTGCTGGCGCTGCGCGACCGCCAGGCCCGTAACCTGATGGCCACGTTGCTGCTGTCCACCGGAACACCGATGCTGTGCGCCGGCGACGAGAGGTGGCGGACCCAGGGCGGCAACAACAATCCCTACTGCCTGGACGATCCGACGTCGTGGGTCGACTGGTCCCCGTCCGAGGACGCGTCGGACATGGTGGCGTTCACCCGCCGGCTCATCGCCCTGCGGGCGCACTCACCGGCGTTGCGCCAGCCGGAGTTCTTCGACGGGCGGCCCAGCGGCACCGGACATCCCGACCTGGTGTGGTTCACGCCCTCGGGAAAACCCATGACCGAAGCCGACTGGTTCGACGACGGGCGACGGTCGGTGGGGATGTGGATCGACGGGTCCACCTCGCTGTCGCGGGACCGGGACGGCGACGTGGTCGCCGATGACACGTGGTTGCTGTTGCTGCACTCCGGGGGGTTGGAGGTGGAGATGACGCTGCCGGGGGGTGAGTACGGGGCCGTCTACGTACCGGTGCTGGACAGTGGGGCGCGGAAGGGGATTCCTGACTCGGTGATTCCGTTGGGGGCCGGGGATGTCGTCCCTGTTCGGCCTCGGACGTTCCTGGTGTTTCGGGTTCCTCGGGAGTGACGGGGCGGAGTTGGGCTCAGGTCGCCACGACGACCCGCCCCAGTTCGACCGGGGTGGCCAGCAGTTCGTGGCTCGGGAGCACCCGGGCGGTGGCACCGAGGGTTCCCGTGTGCGGCAGAGACACCTCCGCCGAGTACTCGCCCTGCTCCCCCATCACCATGGGCACGGTCACGACGTCGTACAGCTCGTCGTTGTCGGACACGCGGCCCACGACGACCTCCACCCGGACGTCCGAGTCCGCCAGGCCGGCCAGCTCCACCGACGCCCGCACCCGCACCCGGTCCCCCAGTACCGGCGTTCGCGCGTCGGCGTCCAGGTCGACCTCGCAGTGCAGCACCCTGACGTGCTGCCACGACGATCCCAGGCGGGTGCGGTAGGCGGCCAGCTCCCGCGCGGCGCGGAAGCCGTCGGCGTTGGCCAGCTCGACCGCTGTCCCCGCCGGGCGGTAGGCCGACTCGACGTACTCGCGCACCATGCGTGAGGCCTGCACCTGGGGGCCCAGGGACGTCAGCGTGTGGCGGACCATGGCCAGCCAGTGGGCCGGCACGCCGTCGGCCCGGTCGTAGAACAGCGGCGCCACCTGGGCACCCAGCAGCTCGTAGAGGGCGGCTGCCTCCAGGTCGTCGCGGCGCAGGGGGTCGCCGACGCCGTCGGCGGTGGGGATGGCCCAGCCGTTGCTGCCGTCGTAGAACTCGTCCCACCAGCCGTCCCTGATGGACAGGTTGAGGCCGCCGTTGAGAGCCGACTTCATCCCGGACGTGCCGCAGGCCTCCAGCGGACGGGTGGGGTTGTTCAGCCACACGTCGCAGCCCCAGTACAGATACCTGGCCATCGACATGTCGTAGTCCGGCAGGAACACGATCCGGTGCCGCACGGCCGGGTCGTCGGCGAAGCGCACGATCTGCTGGATCAGCGCCTTGCCGCCGTCGTCGGCCGGGTGGGACTTGCCGGCCACCACCAGCTGCACCGGGCGCCGCGGGTCGAGCAGCAGCGCGCGCAGCCGCTCCGCGTCCCGCAGCATCAGGGTGAGGCGCTTGTAGGTCGGCACCCGACGGGCGAAACCGACGGTCAGCACGTCAGGGTCGAACACCGTGTCGGTCCAGGCCAGTTCCAGGGAGGACGCGCCGCGCTGGAGCCACGCGTCCCGCACCCGCCGCCGGACCTCGGTCACCAGCCGGCGGCGCAGGGTGGCACGCAGGTCCCACAGCTGGGCGTCGCTGACCTGGTCGAGCCGGGGCGCGGACGGCTCGCCGATCGACTCGGTCACCTCGCGGGCGGTCCAGGTCGGGCCGTGCACACCGTTGGTCACCGACGTGATCGGCACCTCCTCGGTGTCGAACCCGGCCCACAGCCCACCGAACATGTGCCGGCTGACCTCGCCGTGCAGCTTCGACACCCCGTTCGCCCGCTGCGCCAGCCGCAGGCCCATGTGCGCCATGTTGAACATGCCGGGGTTGTCCTCGGCCCCCAACGCCAGCACCCGCCGGATGTCCACGTCCGGCAGCAGCGCCCCGTCACCGAAGTAGTGCTGCACCAGGTCCACCGGGAACCGGTCGATGCCGGCCGGCACCGGCGTGTGGGTGGTGAACACCGTGCCGGCACGCACCGCCGACAGCGCCTCGTCGAACGACAGGTGCTGGCCGGACATCAGCTCCCGCAGCCGCTCCAGACCCAGGAAACCCGCGTGTCCCTCGTTCGTGTGGAAAACCTCGGGCTGCGGGTGACCGGTCAGCTCACAGTACGTACGCACGGCCCGCACACCGCCGACCCCCGCTAGGATCTCCTGCCGGATGCGGTGGTTCTGGTCGCCGCCGTAGAGACGGTCGGTGACCCCGCGCAGGTCCTCGTCGTTGCCGTCCACGTCGGAGTCGAGCAGCAGCAGCGGAACCCGCCCGACCCGCGCCTGCCACACCCGCGCGCGCAGCACCCGCCCACCGGGCATCGCCACGTGCACCAGGATCGGCGCCCCGGACGGCTCGACCAGCGGCTCCAGCGGCAGCCCGTTCGGGTCGATCACCGGGTAGTGCTCCACCTGCCAGCCGTCCAGCGACAGCGACTGGCGGAAGTAGCCCGACCGGTAGAGCAGCCCGACGCCGATCAGCGGCACCCCCAGGTCCGACGCGGCCTTGAGGTGGTCACCGGCCAGCACCCCCAGACCACCGGAGTAGTTCGGCAGCGCCTCGGTGACGCCGAACTCCATCGAGAAGTACGCGATCGAGGTCGGCAGGTGGTCGCCCCGGCCGTTGCCGCCCGGGTCGCCGGCGCCCAGTTCGGCGCGGCGGCGCTGGTACCAGCGCTGCCCGGTCAGGTAGTCGCGCAGGTCGGCCGACAGCGCGTTGGTCCTGGCGAGGAACTCCTCGTCGGTCGCGAGGTGCTCGAGCCGGTTGGCCGGCACCTCGGCCAGCAGGCGCAGCGGGTCGCCCACCCTGGTCCAGGTGCCCGGGTCGATGGCCGCGAACAGCTCCTGCGTTGGCGGATGCCAGGTCCACCGCAGGTTGGTGGCCAGGGTGCTCAGTTCGGCGAGAGGCTCGGGGAGCCCGGCGCGGACGGTAAAGCGACGCACAGCTTTCACGTCGACCGACTTTATCGGTCTCACGTTCGGCAAAATCAAGCCGGCAGGCGGTGTACCGGTCAGGCTGACCGGGCAGACTGCGGTGGACGGGGGGACGATCTTCAGGTATCGCTGAGGCACGCGCGCGGGAGGACGGGACCGGTGAGCGGTCGACTGGGCATCGACGACGTGACCCCGATGGTGAGCTGCGGCCGCTATCCGGCGAAGGCCGTCGTCGGCGAACTCGTGCCCGTTCGGGTGACGGTCTGGCGGGAAGGTCACGACGCCGCCGGCGCCACCGTCGTGTGGCGTGGCCCACACGACGACGTGGAGCGCCAGACGCGGATGGTCCTCGACGACCCGAACGACGACCGGTGGAGCGCCACGTTCTCGCCGGACACCACCGGGATGTGGACCTACCGGGTCGACGCGTGGAGCGACCCGTGGGCGACCTGGCGGCACGCCGTCGAGGTCAAGGTCGGTGCCGCCCAGGGCGCCGACGAGTTGGCCAACGACCTGGAGACCGGCGCGCGGCTGCTGGACCGGGCCGCGCGGCGCTTCCCGCACAACGGCGAGAAGACGATGCTGGTGTCGGCCGCGGCGGCGCTGCGGGACGTGACCAGCCCGCTGCCGGCGCGCATCGCCGAGGCGCTCGACGAGCCGATCCAGCGGTACATGTGGGCCAACCCGCTGCGCGACCTGGTCACCAGGGGCCGCAAGTACCAGCTGTGGGTCGACCGGCCCCGGGCGCTGTTCGGGTCGTGGTACGAGCTGTTCCCGAGGTCGACCGGTGGCGTCGACGCCGCCGGCCGGCCGGTGCACGGCACGTTCGGCACGGCCGCCGCCGCCCTGGACCGGGTCGCCGCGATGGGGTTCGACGTCGTGTACCTGCCACCAGTGCACCCGATCGGGGAAGTGAACCGCAAGGGTCCGAACAACAGCGTGCTGTCCGCGCCGGGCGACGTCGGCTCGACGTGGGCGATCGGCTCGGCGGCCGGCGGCCACGACGCGATCCACCCCGAGCTGGGCACGATCGAGGACTTCGACGCGTTCGTCGCCCGGGCGGCCGAGCTGGGGCTGGAGGTGGCGCTGGATCTCGCGTTGCAGTGCGCCCCGGACCACCCGTGGGTGGCTGACCACCCCGAATGGTTCACCACCAAGCCGGACGGCTCCATCGCGTACGCGGAGAACCCTCCGAAGAAGTACCAGGACATCTATCCGGTGAACTTCGACAACGATCCGGAGGGGATCTACGCCGAGGTACTGCGGGTCGTCCTCTACTGGGTGAGCCACGGGGTGCGGATCTTCCGGGTGGACAACCCGCACACCAAGCCGCCGAACTTCTGGCACTGGCTGATCAACCAGGTGAAGAACGTCGAGCCGGACGTGCTGTTCCTGGCCGAGGCGTTCACCCGCCGCGCGCGGCTCTACGGTCTGGCGCGCCTGGGCTTCACCCAGTCGTACACGTACTTCACCTGGCGGACCTACAAACACGAACTGGTGGAGTTCGGCCAGGAGATCGTCGCCCACTGCGACGAGGCCCGGCCGAACCTGTTCGTCAACACCCCCGACATCCTGCACGCGTCCCTCCAGACCGGCGGCCCGGCGATGTTCGCGCTGCGCGCGGCGCTGGCCGCGACGATGTCACCCACCTGGGGGGTGTACTCGGGGTACGAGCTGTTCGAGCACGAGCCGGTGCGCGAGGGCAGCGAGGAGTACCTGAACTCGGAGAAGTACGAACTACGCCCCCGCGACTTCACCAAGGCCCTCGCCGACGGCCGGTCCCTGGAACCGTGGCTGACGAGGCTCAACGCCATCCGCCAGGCCCACCCGGCCCTGCACCAACTCCGCACCCTGCGCTTCCACCACGCCGACAACGACGCCGTCCTCGTCTACTCCAAGACCGACCCCACCGGCCGCGACGCGGTGATCGTCGTGGTGAACCTCGACTCCCACCACGCCCAGGAGTCGACCGTGCGCCTCAACCTGCCCGAACTCGGCCTCGACTGGCACGACCGCTTCGCCGTCCGCGACGAGGTCAGCGGCCAGACCTGGGACTGGGGCCAGGCCAACTACGTCCGCCTGGAACCCACCGACGCCGTCTGCCACATCCTCGCGGTCATCCGCTGAGGCGGCTCGCCCGCTCTCGCCGGTCGTTCCTCGGCGATCGGCCGCACACCGCCGCGCCAACCACCCCACCGACCACCGCTCACCGGACTGCGACGCCAACAGCTACCAGCCGACCGCTTTCCGCAGCCGCGCGCCAACCCTCAGACACCGGCCGCGCTGTCAACCACCGCTCACCCATTCCCCCGCTGCCCGCCGACCACGACTCACCGGCCAACCGCCACTCGCGCACCACTACCCACCAACCGCCATCCCGCCCAGCCAACCCACCCACCAACAACCCCCGTCGACCACTGTTCGCCGAGAGCGACAACCCCTGGGTAAACACCCACCCTCCCGGGGGCACCCCTCAGGGCCATTCTATTCGGTGGTGCGGTGGGGGATTCATCTTCCGGGCGGGGATGTGGACAACTCGGGGCGTGGTTGGTGGGGTGGCGAGCCGGTCCCGGTTTCGCCCCGCAGCCCGTCGCCGCTGAGGATCTTGGTGGGACACAAGGACTTCCGCTGCGGTGAGCCGGCGAAGTACCTTCCAAGGACGGGCACGGCACGGACCGTGACCCGCCCTGCACGGAAGGTACCCGCACATGTCCCGGTTATCCCCCGGCGGCCGTCGTGTCGCCGCCGCGTTCGTGTTCGCGCTGTCGGCCTCCGCGTTCGCCGTCCTGCCGGCCTCGACGGTCGCCGCCTCGCCGGTTCCCACGCCGAGTCACGGCACCGAGTGCGCCGAGTCCAACACCCGTCCCCAGGCCGGTCACCAGCATGAACTCGACCGCAATGACGTCACCAAGGCCGAGGCCGATGCCGTCGAGCGGCAGTTGGCCTCCCGGCTGGCCGGCAAGGTCCGCCCGGCCCAGGTCACCGTTCCGGTGGTGTTCCACGTCGTGTACGCCACCAACGGCACGGGCAACGTCTCCAACGCGGCGATCAACGCCCAGATCGCCGAGATGAACCAGAACTTCGCGGGCGGCGAGTCCTCGGCTGCGGCCGACACCGAGTTCACCTTCACTCTCCAGGCGGTGCGCCGACATCAGAACAACTCCTGGTTCAACGACCCGGACTCGGCCGCCGGCGAGGCCGCGTTGAAGACCGCGACCCACGAGGGTGACTCGCGCACCCTCAACATCTGGTCGACCAACACCGGCTACCTCGGCTACGCGACCTTCCCCTGGTGGTACGCGGGCGACCCGGAGCTCGACGGCATCGTCATCCAGTGGGGTTCGCTGCCCGGCGGCCCGATCGCCGACTACAACCTGGGCAAGACGGCCTCGCACGAGACCGGGCACTGGTTGGGGCTCTACCACACCTTCCAGGGCGGGTGTTCCTCGACGAACGACGAGGTGGCCGACACCCCGGCGATGAACTCGCCGACGTCGGGCTGCCCCGCGGGCAAGGACACCTGTTCGTCGGCGGGCCTGGACCCGATCCACAACTACATGGACTACTCCGTCGACAGTTGTTACAACCAGTTCACCCCGGGACAGGCCGACAGGATGCAGGATTCCTGGGCGGCGTACCGGGCCTGACGTTCGCTCCACAGGGGACGGTGCTCGTCGCGCCGTCCCCTGTGCGGGAACGCCCCGCGCCGGTAACCATGGACACGGGTGCCGGGGCCAACCTGGCACCATGATCACCACCATCCGGCAACGGCGCCGGATGCCGATCCTGTAGGTGAGGGTGCGGGAATGACCGAAGCTCCCGAGACGACGCGTCCGGACGCCAACCTTGGCCTGGACGGTGTTCCGCATACCGGCGAGACCGTGACCACCGACGGCCATCTCGTCGAACCCCAGGCCGACGAGTTCTCCCATGCGAGGTCAGCGCCCAAGGCGTTGCAGTGGTACAAGACCGCGGTCTTCTACGAGGTGCTGGTCCGCGCGTTCAACGACTTCACCAACGACGGTACCGGTGACCTGCGTGGTCTGGCCGACAAGCTCGACTACCTGCAGTGGCTCGGCGTGGACTGCCTCTGGCTGCCGCCGTTCTACGCGTCCCCGCTGCGTGACGGTGGCTACGACATCTCCGATTTCCGGGCGGTGCTGCCGGAGTTCGGCACGGTCGAGGATTTCGTGCATCTGCTCGACCAGGCGCACAAGCGGGGAATTCGGGTGATCACGGATCTGGTGCTCAACCACACCAGTGACGCCCATCCGTGGTTCCAGGAGTCGCGCAACAACCCGACCGGCCCCTACGGCGACTACTACGTCTGGTCCGACACCGACGAGCGTTACCCCGAGGCGCGGATCATCTTCGTCGACACCGAGTCGTCGAACTGGACGTATGACCCGGTGCGCGGCCAGTTCTACTGGCATCGGTTCTTCTCCCACCAGCCCGACCTCAACTACGAGAACCCCGAGGTCGCCGACGCGATGATCGACGTGCTGCGGTTCTGGCTGGACCTGGGCATCGACGGTTTCCGGCTCGACGCGGTGCCCTACCTGTTCGAGGAGGAGGGCACCAACTGCGAGAACCTGCCGCGCACCCACGAGTTCCTGCGGCGCTGCCGCAAGGTCGTCGACGACGAGTTCCCCGGGCGGGTGCTGCTGGCCGAGGCGAACCAGTGGCCGGCCGACGTGGTCGCCTACTTCGGCGACGCGGACTCCGGCGGGGACGAGTGCCACATGGCGTTCCACTTCCCGCTGATGCCGCGCATCTTCATGGCCGTGCGCCGCGAGTCCCGCTTCCCGATCTCGGAGATCCTGGCGCAGACCCCACCGATCCCGTCGGGCGCGCAGTGGGGGATCTTCCTGCGCAACCACGACGAGCTGACCCTCGAAATGGTCACCGACGACGAACGCGACTACATGTACGCCGAGTACGCCAAGGACCCGAGGATGAAGGCCAACATCGGGATCCGCCGCCGCCTCGCCCCGCTGCTGGACAACGACGCCAACCAGATGGAGCTGTTCACCGCCCTGCTGCTGTCCCTGCCCGGCTCCCCGGTCCTGTACTACGGCGACGAGATCGGCATGGGCGACAACATCTGGCTCGGTGACCGCGACGCCGTCCGCACCCCGATGCAGTGGTCGCCCGACCGCAACGCCGGTTTCTCCCGCTGCGATCCCGGCCGCATCTACCTGCCGGTGATCGCCGACCCGGTGTACGGCTACCAGGCGGTGAACGTCGAGGCACAGTTGAACAACAGTTCCTCGCTGCTGCACTGGACCCGCCGCATGCTCCAGGTGCGCCGGGAGCACCCCGCGTTCGGCCTCGGCGAGTACGTGGAGCTGGGTTCGTCGAACCCGAGCGTGCTGGCCTACCTGCGTCACCTGCCCGCCGACCCCGACAGCGACGTCGAGGAGGACCTGGTGATCTGTGTGAACAACCTGTCGCGTTTCCCGCAGCCGGTGGAGCTGAACCTGGCCGAGCACGAGGGCCGGGTGCCGGTCGAGCTGACCGGCGGCGTGCGGTTCCCCCCGGTCGGCGAGTGGCCCTACCTGCTGACGCTGCCCGGCCACGGCTTCTACTGGTTCCAGCTCACCGACGCCCCGGACGGGATCACGGACGGGGGCTCCGACGAACGCTCCGACGCGGGGTCCGCGATTCCGGACGAGGGCGAGGCGCCGTGATCCGAGCGGAGGATCTCGGCGAGCTGCTGCTCCCCTGGCTGGTCGACCAGCGGTGGTACCGGGCCAAGGCACGCGGCGCGCGGACGCTGCGCACCGTGTCGGCGACCCCGCTGGCCGACGGCCTGCAGCACACGATGGTCGAGGTCGACTCCGAGCTGTACCAGCTGCCGCTGGGCACCCGCGACGCGTTCGCCGACCCGGGCGCGGTCATCGCGGTCGACGGCGGCACCCAGGTCTACGACGCGACGCTGGACCCCGAGCTGATGGGCCACCTGCTGACGCTGATCGCGCGCGGCGCGGTGATCGGCGGGTTGACGTTCAGCACCGAGCCGGGCGTCACGCTGCGTACCGGCCTGCGGGCCAGGCCGATCGGCGTGGAGCAGAGCAACACCTCGATCGTGTACGGCACGGAGTACATCCTCAAGCTGTACCGCCAGCCCGATCCCGGGCCGAACCGGGACGTGCGACTGCACCGGGCGTTGCGTTCGGTGGGCAGCCGGCACATCGCCGCGCCGTTGGGGGTGATCGCCGAGGAGGGTCTGGTCCTCGGCTTCCTGCAACGGTTCCTGCCCGACGCGGTCGAGGGGTGGGCGACGGCCACGGCCAGTGTGCGTGACCTGCTGGCCGAGGCCGACCTGTACGCCAACGAGGTCGGCGGCGACTTCGCCGGCGAGGCCAGGCGGTTGGGCGCGGCGGTGGCGCAGGTGCACGCGTCGCTGGCCGACGCGCTGGGCACCGCGCGGGCCGGCGCGGGCGCCGTCGAGACCGAAGTGGACGCCATGCACGCCAGACTGGACACCGCCCTGGCCGAGGTCCCCGACCTGCGTGGCGAGGAACGCACGATCCGGGAGGCGTTCGACCGGGTTCGCGCGCTCGGCGGTGGGCTGACCGTCCAACAGGTCCACGGTGACCTGCATCTGGGCCAGACCCTGCGCACCACCAACGGTTGGGTGCTCATCGACTTCGAGGGTGAGCCGGCGGCCACCCCCCAGCAGCGCCGCACGCCGCGCTCGCCGCTGGTCGACGTGGCGGGGATGCTGCGGTCGTTCGACTATGCGGCGTTCCACTTACTGGCCGGCGAGGAGGCGGACCGGCAGTTGACCGCGCGGGCCCAGGAGTGGTCCGACCGCAACCGGGGCGCGTTCTGCGACGGGTATGCCGAGGTGGCGGGGGATCCGCGGGACCAGGAGGTGCTGCTGCGCGCGCTGGAGCTGGACAAGGCGGTGTACGAGGTGCGCTACGAGCACCACAACCGCCCGGAGTGGCGGCCGATCCCGCTCGCGGCGATCCGCCGCTGGAGCTTCCTCTAGCGGGGCGCGGGCCCCGAAGTTAGCCTGGTAACACGGAGTGCGTCGACGATGGAATCGGGGTGTCCACGTGCGGATTTCGGATCTGTTGCGGCACAAGGGTTCTGAGGTGGTCACGGCGACTCCCGGGCTGTCGGTGACCGGCCTGTTGGATGACCTCGCCCGGCACAACATCGGCGCGGTGGTCGTGGTGGACGATGCCGGCGCGCTGGTCGGCATCGTGACCGAGCGCGACGTCGTGCGCCGGCTCAACGACCGTGGGGCGCAGCTGCTGCACGCCCCGGTCGCCGAGATCATGACGACGCGGGTGGTGACCTGCGAGCGGGGTGACGACGTCACGGCGATCGCGAAGATCATGACCGAGCGCCGGGTCCGGCACATGCCGGTGGTGGCGGACGGGTCGCTGGTCGGGCTGGTGAGCATCGGTGACGTGGTGCGTGGCCGGATCGAGCAGTTGGAGTCGCAGAGCGAGCAGCTGGAGCGCTACATCGTCCGGGGTTCGAGCTGACTTGACAGGCAAGCGTTCACTTGCCTAACGTGGCGTCCCGTGGGTGACGTCTTCAAAGCGCTCGCCGACCCCACGCGCCGGACGATCCTCGACGAGCTGACCGCCCGCGACGGCCAGACGCTCTTCGAGATCTGTGGTCGCCTGACGACCAACCACGGGTTGACCTCGTCGCGCCAGGCCGTCTCCCAGCACCTGGACGTGCTGGAGCGGGCCGGCCTGGTCGAGACCAGGCGCGAGGGCCGGTACAAGTTCCACCACATCAACACCGACCCGCTCGAACCCATCATCGAGCGATGGCTGAGGAGGAGGACGACGTGCGGATCAGACTGACCAGCGTCCTGGTCGACGACCAGGACAGGGCGCTGCGCTTCTACACGGAGATCCTGGGCTTCGAGAAGAAACACGACGTGCCACTCGGCGAGGACCGCTGGCTGACCGTCGTGTCCCCCGACGACCCCGACGGCGTCGAACTGCTGCTGGAACCCAGCGGCCACCCCGCCGCCAAACCCTTCAAGGACGCCCTGGTCGCCGACGGCATCCCGTTCACCCAGTTCGCCGTCGACGACGTGCGCAAGGAGTACGACCGCCTGCGCGACCTGGGCGTGCGCTTCACCCAGGAACCCACCACCATGGGCCAGACCACCACCGCCGTCCTCGACGACACCTGCGGCAACCTGATCCAGCTGGCCCACCAGTCCTGACCAGGGCCCGCCCGGCGCGCGACGGGCAGCCCCCGGCCCCCACCCAGCACCCCCCATCCGGCCCCGCTCCCCACGTCGACGCCCGTGCCTGGTGCCCACGCCCACGCCACGTGCCCCCCGACACCTCGTCCCCACGCCCACGCCCACGCTCGCGCCGGTGCCGGTGCCGGTGCCGGTGCCGGTGCCGGTGCCGGTGCCGGTGCCGGTGCCGGTGCCGGTGCCGGTGCGAACGCAAATCCCGCCGCCACACCCCATCGCACCCGGCCAGGGGGACCCCTCTTTCAAGGATACGAGCCGACACCGACAGAACCGTGCGCTCCATCCACAGGTACCGGCCCTGGTCGACCAGCCAGTGGCACCTCACGACGGCACCCCACGAAAGCACCCCACGAAAGCACCCCAGGACGGCACACCCCAGGGACGCCGGACCTGCCCACACCGAAACCACCATGTAACGAGGGACGTTGGGCATCCCGCACCGCGCGGCGGCACAATGAAGACCGATGAACCTCAACCCACCGGCCGACCCGAGCGTCATGCCGCCCGACGACCTGCGGCGGCTGGTCACCGGCGCCCATCACGACCCCCATTCGGTCCTCGGCGTGCATTCCGACCACGCCGGGACCACCGTCGTGCGGGCCTACCGGCCCGGCGCGAAGTCGGTGACCCTGTTGGCCGGCGAGCAGCGGCATCCGCTCGCGGAGTCGGCCGAGGGCATGTTCACCGCCGTGTTGCCCGAGCCGCCGGGCAACTACCTGTACGAAGTGGACTACGACGGCGATCCGGTCCTGGTCGACGACCCGTTCCGGTGGCTGCCGACCCTGGGCGAGCTGGACCAGCACCTGATCCGGGAGGGCCGCCACGAGCGCCTCTGGCAGGTCCTTGGCGCGCACGTGCGCTCCTACGACACCCCCACCGGCGTCGTCGAGGGCACGTCGTTCGCGGTGTGGGCGCCGAACGCGAGCGGTGTGCGGGTGGCCGGCGACTTCGACGGCTGGGACGGGCGGGCCAATCCGCTGCGTTCGTTGGGCGCGTCGGGGGTCTGGGAGCTGTTCGTCCCTGGTCTGCCGGCCGGCACCCACTACAAGTTCCGCGTCCTGGGTCCGGACGGCACCTGGCACGAGAAGGCCGACCCGATGGCGTTCGCCACGGAGGTGCCGCCGGCGACGGCGTCGAAGGTCACGGTCTCGACCTACGAGTGGGCCGACGACGTCTGGCTCGCCCGCCGCGACTCCACTGCCTGGCACGACGCGCCGATGAGTGTCTACGAGGTGCATCTGGGCTCGTGGCGTCCCGGTCTGGGTTACCGCGAGCTGGCGACCGAGCTGGCGGACTACGTTGCCGCGCAGGGGTTCACGCATGTGGAGCTGCTGCCGGTGGCCGAGCACCCGTTCGGCGGTTCGTGGGGCTACCAGGTCACCTCCTACTACGCGCCGACCGCCCGGTTCGGGTCGCCGGACGAGTTCCGGCACCTGGTCGACGCGCTGCACGCCCGAGACGTCGGCGTGATCATGGACTGGGTGCCGGCGCACTTCCCGCGTGACTCGTGGGCGCTGGCGCGGTTCGACGGCACCCCGCTCTACGAGCACGCGGATCCGCGCCGGGGCGAGCACCCCGACTGGGGGACGCTGGTGTTCGACTTCGGCCGCACGGAGGTCCGCAACTTCCTGGTCGCCAACGCGCTCTACTGGATCGAGGAGTTCCACATCGACGGCCTGCGGGTCGACGCGGTGGCCTCGATGCTCTACCTGGACTACTCCCGCGAGGAGGGCCAGTGGGCGCCCAACGAGCACGGCGGCCGGGAGAACCTGGACGCGGTGCGGTTCCTGCAGGAGCTCAACGCCACCGTCTACAAGCATCATCCGGGCGCGATCATGGCGGCGGAGGAGTCGACGGCGTGGCCGGGGGTGACCCGGCCGACGCACCTGGGTGGTCTCGGGTTCGGTTTCAAGTGGAACATGGGCTGGATGCACGACACGCTCAGTTACGTCGCCCACGATCCGGTGCACCGCTCCTATCACCACAACGAGCTGACGTTCTCGCTGATGTATGCGTGGAGTGAGAACTTCGTGTTGCCGCTGTCCCACGACGAGGTGGTGCACGGCAAGGGCTCGCTGTGGGCGCGGATGCCGGGCGACGAGTGGAACAAGGCCGCCGCGCTGCGCTCGCTGCTGGCCTACATGTGGGCCCATCCCGGCAAGCAGCTGCTGTTCATGGGCGGCGAGTTCGGCCAGACCGAGGAGTGGTCGGAGAACCGTTCGCTGGACTGGCACCTGCTGGAGTACCCGCGCCACAGCGGCCTGCAGTCGCTGGTCCGCGACCTGAACCGGCACTACCGCGACCACCCGGCCCTGTACGCGGCGGACGTGCGCCAGGAGGGCTTCGCGTGGATCGACGCCAACGACTCGGCCAACAACGTCGCGAGCTTCCTGCGCCGCGACCCCGCTGACGAGCGCGCCGTGCTGGCCTGTGTCGCGAACTTCGCCGGTCACCCGCACCGAGACTACCGCGTCGGCCTGCCGTTGCCAGGGCACTGGCACGAGCTGCTCAACACCGACGCCCACGACTACGGCGGTTCCGGCTGGGGCAACCTGGGCGGCGTCGAGGCGACCGACGAACCGTGGCACGGCCAGCCGGCGTCGGCGGTGCTCCAGCTCCCGCCGCAGGGCGTGACCTGGCTGGTCCCCGAGTCCTGAGCTGTGAACGATCGGGCCGGACTCACCCACCGGACACACCGGATTCGGCACACTGGACGGGTGCGTACCTCCTCCGCGTCCGCCGTTCGCCTGACCATTCCGCTGTTGTTGCTGGTGGTGGTGTCCGCCTGCACGACGGCGGTGGCCGGTGAACCGGTCGGCACCGGCGCGGTGGTCACCAACCCCGATCCGGGCACCGGCGGCGTCGACCCGTCGTTCATCAAGAACAGCGACGGCGGCGAGATCGATCAGTTGGCCGCGGCGGTGCTCACCGACGTCCGCGGTTACTGGACCGAGACTTTTCCCGCGACGTTCGACGGTCGGGACTGGGAGGAGTTGTCCGGCGGCTACTTCTCGGTGGACACCGCCTCGGCCGACGCGCCGGCCCCGCCGTGTGTGGACAAGGCCGCCGACGTGGAGGGCAACGCATTCTACTGCCCGTCGGAGGACGTCATCGCCTGGGACCGGGCCGCGCTGCTGCCGGTGCTCCGGGAGCGGTTCGGCGAGGCGGCGGTGATGCTGGTGCTGGCGCACGAGATGGGCCACGCGGTGCAGCGCAGGGCCGGGATCTCGGTCGAGGAGCAGCGCACCGACCCCGAGCGCTACCCGACGATCCTGGTCGAGGCGCAGGCCGACTGCTACGCCGGCTCGTTCGTCCGCTGGGTCGCCGAGGGCAACGCCGAGCATCTGAGCATCGCCGAGGACCGGCTGGACTCCGCCCTGGAATCCTTGATCACCTTTCGTGATCCGATCGGTACGGAGCAAACCGACGCCGGGGCTCACGGCGACGCGTTCGACCGGGTGTCGGCCTTCCAGGACGGCTACGACTCCGGCGCGGGGCTGTGCGCCGACATCAGCGTGGACAACCGCCGCTTCACCCAGCGCGGCTTCCGCCAGGCCGCCGACGCCGAACGCGGCGGCAACCTACGTTTCGACGACCTGGTGCAGAACATGACCGACGACCTCGGCGAGTACTTCGACACGGTGGTCACCGACGCCGGCGCGACCTGGACGGCGCCGTCGCTGGCGCCGGTCGAGAACGACCCGGAATGTGACCGGGACCAGGGCCCGATCGCGTTCTGCCCCGACGACGACGAGATCGAGATCTCCACCGAGGGTGAGCTGCCGCAGCTGCACCAGCAGGTCGGCGACTACGCCACCGGCATCATCCTGGCCGGCCGCTACGGCATGGCGGCGCTGGACGCGCTGGACAAACCGCTGGAGGGTGAGCAGACGCAGCGTCAGCTGCTGTGCCTGTCCGGCTCGTACACGGGGATGCTGCTGGACCGCACCAACGGCTTCACCCTGTCCCCCGGCGACCTCGACGAGGCGATCCAGGTGCTGCTGCGCTACGACTACCCTGGCCGCGACGGCGCCGGTGGCGCGATCGACACCGGCTACGAGCGGGTGTCGGTGTTCCGGGCGGGCACGCTGGAGGGTGTGACGGCCTGCGAGCTGTCCTGAATGCCCGATTGTCGGTTCCCCGCACGGCGGTCTGAGCAGGCCAGTACTGTGCCCAGCAGCGTGACAGTCGCACGGAGGGGAACAGCGATGCGAGGTGTGCTGCGGGTGGGCCTGGCACTCACCGTGGTGGGGGCGACGGTGGCGTCGCTGGTGTCCTGCACCCAGACGGTCACCGGGTCGCCCGCGCCGACCGGTGGCATCGACACCGCCAGCGTCGGTGGGCTGCCGATCACCGACGGCCCCAGCGGCCCCCGGGAGGGCGCCCAGGACGCGAAACTGGACGTCGAGGGCACGGACAGGGGCGAGATGGACCGCCTGGCCACCAACGCGATCGCCGACCTGTACGAGTACTGGGGCGACCAGTTACCGAAACACTTCGACCAGGAGTTCGAGCCCCTGGACCGGCTGGTGTCCTACGACGCCGACGGCGAGGGTGCCGAGATCTGCGGCGAGAGCACCGCCGGCCTGGTCAACGCGTTCTACTGCGGCGGTGGCGGCGAGGACGCCATCGCCTGGGACCGGGGCCAGCTGCTGCCCGGCCTGGACGAGATGTTCGGCTCGATGTCGGTGGTCGGCGTGCTCGCCCACGAGATGGGTCACGCCGTGCAGTTCCGCCTGGGTGAGAAGAGCAACATCAACCAGGCCACCCCCACGATCCTGCGTGAACAACAGGCCGACTGTTACATGGGCAACTTCTTCCGGCACGTGGCGGAGGACCAGGCACCGCATTTCCAGATCAACACTGGTCAGGGTCTCAACCAGATCCTCGCGACCCTGTTCTTCATCCGCGACCCGGCCGGCCTCGACCACCGCACGCAGGGTGCCCACGGTCTGGCGTTCGACCGCGTGTTCGCCTTCCAGCAGGGCTTCACGAACCCGCCCACCCGCTGCGCGGAAATGGACACCGACGAGATCTCCGAACGCATCACCGAGAAGGAACGCAGCGAACAGGACAACCAGGTCGAGGGCGACATCGACCCAACGGAGAACATCGACAAGCTGCAGGAAAGCCTCGACGGCGCGTTCGCCGAGAACGGCTCCGAACAGCCCCAGATCGTCGACAACGGCTCGACGTGCGAGAACGGCAACGCGACGACTCCGGTGACGTACTGCCCGGACGAGAACATCGTCGGCTACGACGCCGACGCCCTGCGTGAACTGGCCGCGAAGCCCGACGCCAACGCGTCACCCGGCGAGACCGGCAGCGGCGGGCTGGGAGACTTCGCGGCGTTCGCCGAGGTCGCGTCCCGCTACGCGCTGTCGATCCAGAAGTCGATGGGCGTGTCGTTGGACGACGAGAAGGCCGGGCTGCGGACGGCCTGCCTGACCGGGGCGTGGGCCGGATACACGAACCAGGACGACCGGATACTGCGGCTGGCCATCGGGGACCTGGACGAGGCTGTCGCCGAACTCCTCCAGGAGGAGTCGTTGATCGCGGCTGACGTCAACGGGCGGCAGATCCCTTCCGGTTTCGCCAGGGTCGAGGCCTTCCGGCGAGGGTTCCTTGAGGGTTGGACTCCCTGCTCCAAGGATTTCTCCTGATCGTCCTGGGTGCTGGGCCCAGAACTAGAACAAGGCACTCGCGAGATCACGCCGCGCCTTGGCGACACCCGCGTCCTCGGCCGGGAACAACCCGAACAGCTCCACCAGATGAGTGCGGGCCCGGTCCCGGTCCCCGCCCGACGTCCGCCGAATCAGCTCGATCAGCCGCGCGAACGCCGCCTCGGGACGCTGCCCGGCCACCTCGACGTCGGCCGCCGCCAGCTGCGCGTCGACGTCGTCCGGTGCGGCGTCGGCGCGTTCCACGGCCGACGGGTCGGCCGCCTCGGCGCGCGCGTTGAACCGGACCTGGGCCAGCGCCTCCTTGGCCAGCTCGTTGGCCGGCTCGGCGTCGAGGATCTTCTGGTAGGCGGCCTCGGCGGCCGCGTAGTCGCCCTGTTCGAAGGCCTCCTCGGCGGCGGTGAACCGGGGGTCCTCCGGCTCGGGCTCCGGCTCGACGTCGGCGGCCGGCGCGCCTTCCTCGGCGGCCCGGATGCCGGGCAGCCGGTCGCGCAGCGCGTCGAGCAGGCTGGCCAGCCACTCCTTGACCTGCGGTTCGGGCTGCGCCCCCTGGAACGCCTCCACCGGCTGCCCGCCGGCGATCGCCACGACGGTCGGGATCGACTGGACGCCGAACAGTTGTGCGATCCGCGGGTTGGTGTCGACGTCGACCTTCGCGAGGATCCAGGCGCCGTTGGCGGCCTGGGCCAGGCGTTCGAGCAACGGTGACAGTTGCTTGCACGGGCCGCACCATTCGGCCCACAGGTCCACGATGACCGGGACCTGCAGGGACCGTTCGACGACGTCGGACTGGAACGTTTCCTCCGTCACCTCGATCACGAAGGAGCCGTTGGTACTGGGCGCGCCCTGCGGTGCGGGCCCGGCGCCGGGCGCGGCGGGGGCCTTGCCGGCAGCCTCCGCCCGTGCCTTGAGTGCGGAAAGGTCCACCGCCCCGGAGAGGGCGGCGGACATGGCTGCGGTCTGGCGTGGATCTGGCCTCGTCACACTTCTATCCTGGCACGCCCGCCGGACTAGTCCGCCAGGTGCTGCTCCACGCGCTCCACCTTGGCCACGAGCTGGTTGGTGTGACCGGGCCGGATGTCGGCCTTGAGCACCAGACTCACCCTCGGCGCCCGCGCCCCCACGACCTCCACCGCCCGCTTGACGACGGCCATCACCTCGTCCCACTCGCCCTCGACGGTGGTGAACATGCTGGTGGTCTCCGACGGCAGCCCTGACTCCCGCACCACCCGCACCGCCTCGGCAACGGCCTCGCTCACACTGTCCGACCCGCCACCCGCCGGGGCGACGCTGAACGCGACAAGCACACCGATCTCCTCTCCGTCGCAACCCGCTGAACTGTGCGAAGGCACCCTGGCTGGTACCGACTGGTAACTTCAACCGCCATGAACCCGCGTGTGCTCCCGTTCGACCCGATCGCCCGCGCCGCGGAGCTGTGGGAGGAGCGGGTCGGCCCGTCCGGGACGATGGCCGCGGTGACCAGCGTCATGCGCGTCCAGCAGGTGCTGCAGTCGGCTGTGGACGCCGCGCTCAAGCCCCACGGTCTGACGTTCGCCCGCTACGAGGCCCTGGTCCTGTTGACGTTCGCCAAACGCGGCAGTCTGCCGATGCGGGTCATGGGTGAACGTCTACAGCTGCATCCGACCAGCGTGACCAACATCGTCGACCGTCTCGAGGGTGACGGGCTGGTCCGTCGGCTGCCGCATCCGACCGACCGGCGCACCACGCTCGCCGAGATCACCGAGGCCGGTCTGCGGCGGCGTGCGGAGGCCACGGCGGCGGTCACCGACATCGACTTCGGGCTTCGTGGGTTGACCGAGCGGCAGACCGCGCAGCTGACCGAGCTTCTGGCCAAGGTACGCAAGGCTGTCGGCGACTTCGAGGACTGAGGGTCCACCGGCGACGCCCCGGCCGGGCCGGGGCGTCGTCGATCGGTCAGCTGTCCTCCCACTGGAAGACCTTCGCGGCGATGCCGCCGACCACGATGGTGAACCCGGCGAGGACCAGGCAGGGGACGACCAGCGCACTCGCGCCCTGGTCACGCACCAGGAAGTCCATGATGCCGTCGTTCATGTGGCGCAGGGGGAACGCGTTCGAGATCGACTGCATCCACGGTGGGGCCTGGTCGATCGGGAAGAACGTGCCGGACAGGAAGGCCATCGGCAGCACCACGATGTTCGCGGCGCCGGTCGCGGCCTCCTCGGTCTTGCAGAACGCGCCGACGAGCATGCCGATCGCGAAGAACGCCAGCACGCCGAGGAAGAACACCGGTATGGCCAGTGCCCAGGTGCCCACCAGCTGTAAGCCGAACACGGGCAGCGCGCCGATGCCGAGGAAGATCACCGCCTGGACGATCGCCACGCCGATGGTCACCACGACCCGGGAGCTCAGGACCGTGGACGCGTGGATCGGGGCCAGCCGGATCCGGCGCAGGACCTGCTTCTTGCGCCAGCTCACCAGGGTCAGCGCCGCACCGAACACCGCGGTCGTCGCCACACCCCAGGACATGATGCCGGGAGTGATGTACTGGATCGGTTTGAGTGACGCGTCCTCCACGTTGGACACGTCGAGCTGGTATCGCAGCGGCTGGTTCGTCACGATCAGGTTGAGCTTGTCGACCACGCCGACGACGATGCCGCGCACCGTCCCGGCCTGGGTCTGGTCGCTGGCGGCGAACCGCAGCACGACCTCGTTGCCGTTCTGGGCGACCACGGCCGGCAGATCACCGTCGCTGACCTTGGCGACGGCCTCGTCGAGGGTGTCGAAGTGCTCCAGGTCCAGGATGCCGGTCTCGCCGAGGGCGGTGACCACCGGACCCTCGCCGACCGCGCCGATGGTGATCTTGTCGGTTCCGGCGTCGCGGAACAACAATCCGAACACGATCAGGAACATCAACGGGAACACGAAGGTGAAGAACAGGGTCGCCTTGTCGCGGTAGAACCCCTTGAGCATGGCGAGTGAGAGGCTCCTGAACGCGGTCACGCCCGGTACTCCCGTCCGGTCAGGTCGAGGAAGACGTCCTCGAGGGTGGCGGTGCGGACCTGCAGGCCGGACAGGGCCCCCCGGTCGGCGAGGGCGGACAGCGTGTCGGCGGGTCGCCGGGTGGTGATGGTCAGCGACAGCTCGTCCTCGGTGACGTCCTCGGCCGCGGGCAGCGCCGTCGCGTCCGAAACGGACAGTGAGCCGAGTTCGAGGATGACGTGGGTGGGCGCGTCCAGGCCGCGCACGAGCGCCGCCGGCCGATCCATGGCGAGGATGCGGCCCTTGTCCATGATGGCGACGCGGTCGCAGAGGATCTCGGCCTCGTCGAGGTAGTGGGTGGTGTAGACGATCGTCTTGCCGCGGGCCTGGATGGCGCGCAGCACGTCCCACAGGTTGCGCCGCGCCTGCGGGTCGAGCGCGGCGGTCGGTTCGTCGAGGAAGACCACGTCCGGGTCGTGCACCAGCGCGCAGGCGATCGACAGGCGTTGGCGCTGGCCGCCGGAGAGCTTGTCCTCGCGGGTGTCGGCCTTGTCGGCCAACCCGACCAGCTCCAGCATTTCGTTGGCCCGCACCGCGTTCACACCGTACAGTGACGCGAACGTCTCCAGTTGCTCACGAGCAGTGAGCTTCTCGAAGAACGACGACGACTGCAGTTGGACACCGATCCGTGGCAGCAGCGATACCCTGCGTGGCCACGGTGACTCGCCGAGCAGACGCACCGATCCGGAGTCGGGTTGCCGTAAGCCTTCGATGATCTCCAACGTCGTGGTCTTGCCCGCCCCGTTGGGGCCGAGGATGCCGAAGAACTCCCCTTCGGTGACTGACAGCGACACGCCGTCCACCGCTTTGAGATCCCCATACGCCTTGCGGATGTCCTCGACCACAACCGCGGCGTTCCCTGTGCCGTTCACCTGCGTGAACATAGCCGAGCACGAAATGGAGAGGCGAATGTATCCCGAGATCGAGCCCTACGAACACGGCATGGTGGATGTCGGTGGCGGGAATGCCGTGTACTGGGAGCAATGCGGCAATCCCGATGGCCTGCCGGCCGTGGTGCTCCACGGTGGCCCCGGTTCGGGCTGCACACCGGGACACCGCCGCTGGTTCGACCCCCGGCGCTACCGGATCGTGCTCCTGGACCAACGCAACTGTGGTCGGTCGACCCCGCACGCCGCCGACCACGACACCGACCTGTCCGAGAACACCACCACGAACCTGGTGGCCGACCTGGAACTGTTGCGCGCCACCTTGTCCATCGACCGCTGGCTGGTGTTCGGCGGCTCGTTCGGCTCGGTCCTGGCCCTGGCCTACGCCGAACGCTTCCCGGAGCGGGTGTCGGCGCTGGTGCTGTTCGGCGTGGCCACCGGCCGCCAGTCCGAAGTAGACCTGCTGCTGCGCGGCCTGGCCCCCCTGTTCCCCCAGCAATGGACCCGCTTCCGCCAGGCCGCCGGCGACGACGACCTGGCAGCCGGCTATGCCAGGCGACTCAACTCCCCCTCCCCCGAGGAACGCGCCGACGCGGCGGCCGAATGGTGCCGCTGGGAGGACGCGATCTCCCCGACCACCGGCCCCAGTGTCCGTTTCCAGGACGCCCGCTTCCGCCTGGGTTTCGCCCGGATCGTGACGCACTACTGGAGCAACGGCCACTTCCTTCCCGAGGACGACATCCTGATCCGCGAGGCAGGCCGCCTGGCCGAGGTCCCCGGCGTGATCGTCCAGGGCCGCCTGGACTTCGGAAACCTCGCCGGCACCCCCTGGGAACTGGCCAACGCCTGGCCCCACTGTGACCTCATCGTCGTGGACGAAGGCGCCCACGAGACCTCGACCCCAGGCATGACAACGACCCTCTTGTCCACTGTGGACAGATTCGCCAGCGAGATCCGAACCCCGCCCGGACCGCCGGCCCGGCCGCGAAGCCCCCACGGCCAATGACCCCGACCCGGGGCACCCACAACCACGAACGACACGTCAACCAGCGTCCGGTCACCCCAACGTTGACAACCTTGTCAACCCCGCAGCGACCCCCTTGCGGAAACACCCTCACCACGTCAGGATGTTCAAGTCCCCTGACCGCGACCCCTCCCCCACCATCACCATGACAACGTTGTCCACCCCGCGCAAACCCCGCAGGGCCACCATGAACGACGTGGCCCGCCTGGCCGGCGTGAGCATCAAGACCGTCTCCCGCGTGGTCAACGACGAACCCGGCGTCCACAACGAAACCGCCGAGCGCGTCCTGGCCGCCATCGAACGACTCGGCTTCCGCCGCAACATCGGCGCGCTCAACCTGCGCCGCGGCTCGTCGACGGGAACGATCGGCATCGTCCTGGAGGACGTCGCGAACCCGTTCTACTCGGGTCTGGCCAGGGCCGCCGAGGAGGTCGCGCGCCGGCACGGCCGGCAGGTCCTCACGGGGTCCTCGGACGAGGACGCGGTCCGGGAGCGCGAACTGTCGCTGGAGTTCTGTGCGCGCCGGGTCGACGGGCTGATCGTCGTGCCGGCGGGGCGGCGGCACGCCTACCTGGTGCCGGAGATCACCTCGGGGCTACCGGTGGTGTTCGTCGACCGGCCGCCGGGGGACGTGGTGGCCGACACGGTGCTGGTGGACAACCTGGACGGCACCTCGACCGCCGTCACCCATCTCGCTCGGCACGGGCACCGGCGGATCGCGTTCCTCGGTGACTCGCCCGAGATCTTCACCGCCGGCGAACGGCTGCGCGGGTTCCGTGAGGGGTACGCGCGGGCCGGGTTGCCGTTCGACGAGCGGCTCGTCGCGATGGGCCCGCACACCCCGGGCGACCTGCCTGAGGTGCTCGGCGAGCTCCTGGGCGGCGCGTCGGGGGCCACCGCGGTGGTGACCGGCAACAACCGGATCACGGTGCTGGCGCTGCGGGCGCTCGCCGGCGCGGCGCACCGCCCCGCCCTGGTCGGTTTCGACGACTTCGAACTCGCCGACCTGCTCGACCCGCCGGTGAGCGTGGTCGCCGTCGACCCTGGTCTGCTCGGGCAGACCGCCGCCGAACTGCTGTTCGCACGCATGGCCGGTGACAGTGCGCCGCCGCGCCGTATCGTGCTGCCGGTTCGGCTCGTACCACGAGGATCCGGAGAGGTTGGACCGTGACCGATACCGAGGGACGCCGCCCTGTCCTGCTCCCGGCGAACCAGCCGGAGCGGTTCTACCGGGGCGGCGCGGCGATCGCCGAGCTGCGTGGGGACGGTGCGCCGCTGGCGTTCGGCCCGGAGGACTGGGTGGGGTCGTGCACGACGCTGCACGGCCAGCGCGATGTCGGGCTGTCGCGCCTGCCGTCCGGAACGCTGCTGCGGGAGGCGATCGCCGAGCACGCCGACAACTGGCTCGGTGCCGCGCACCTGGCCAACTACGGTGCGGATTCCGCGCTGCTGGTGAAGCTCCTCGACGCGGGCCAGCGCCTGCCGGTGCACTGTCATCCCTCCGACGAGTTCGCCGCCACGCATTTCGGCTCCCGCTTCGGCAAGACCGAGGCGTGGATCGTGGTCGGCACCGCGACCGAGAACCCGAGTGTCTACCTGGGATTCGCGCAGGACCAGTCCCCCGCCACGGTCGCCGACTGGGTGGCCCGCCAGGACTCGACCGCGATGCTCGGCGCGCTCAACGAGGTCACCGTCCGCCCCGGCGACACGGTGTTCGTGCCGGCGGGCGTGCCACATGCGATCGGCGCCGGCGTGTTCATCGTCGAGCTGCAACAGCCAACGGACCTCTCCGTCACCCTCGAATGGAAGAACTTCCTCGACGACGAAGCCGGCGGCCACCTCGGCATCGGCTTCGACACCGCCCTGAACTGCGTGGACCGCCAGTCCTGGGGCGGCGAACGCCTGGGCGAACTGGTCCGCCACCAGGACGACACCGGCGCCCCGGCACGTGACCTGTTCGGCCAGCCCGCGCAGTCCTTCTTCCGCGCGGAACGGGTACGGGCGGGCGCGGAGCTGGCGCCGTCGTTCGCCGTCCTGGTCGCCCTGGCCGGCAAAGGTGTCGTACACACCGAACACGCCGGACCGGTGGAGATCACCAAGGGCGAGACCTACGTTCTCCCCCACGCCGCCGGCACCACCACCATCGAAGGCGACCTGTCGGCGATCCGCTGCCTCCCGCCAACCACCTGACCCTGGGCCCCGACAAGAACCCACCCCGGACCGGCGCGGCGTCCTCGGCCACCGCCACCCACACAGTGAGCCGCCCCGCGCGGGGATCCCCCCGATTTCCAGTTTAGTCGCGTCGGCCGGGGATGTGGACCTGTCGAAACGCGGCTGTGGACAACCGCGGTCGCGAATGGTCGAGCTGTGCCGAGGTGCGGTCACGCCGTTCGCTCAACGCTCCAACCGGTCTGGGTGGCCCATCGTTGCGCCGCCCTCATCAGTACCTGCGTGGCGGGGACCTTGATCTGGCCGAAGTCCACCAGGTCCGGCACGTTCACGGCCAGCCGTTGCTTGAAGTCCCCCCACGCCCGGCGGGCGGTGTCGTCCGCGCGCAGGTAGTCCCGGAACAACAGTGCGAAGCGGGCGTTGGGTCCGGTGCTCTCCCGCAGGTGGACGTTGCACGTGCGCGCACCGACCGGCGGCGCGACAACGAGTTTGTGGCACCGCTGACCGCTGGAGACCTCGACGCGGTTCCACGGCTCGGGTCGGCACCGGAACCCGATCGCCGCGAGCAACGGGACGTCCCGCGCCTCGTCGAGCGAACTCATCCGCACCTGGACGTCGAGGCAGTCCTTGGACGGCAGACCCGGTACCGACGTGGAGCCCACATGGTCGATCCGCAACGCCAGGTCGCCCAACGCCGCATGTAACACCCCGGCCAGGTGCTCGAACTCCTCCGGCCACTGGGACCGGTACTCAACCAGGACAACCTGACCGCGCTCATCGGAAAACGGCACGTCCCCAGACGCTCCAGTCCGAAAACCTCCCCACCACTGAAGAGATGTCCGACCACCGCACCGGTGGACAACCTCGCCCGCGAGCGGGACGCCGAACGCACTCGCGTCCTTACCCCACCGCGCGGAGGCCGAGCCTCCTCCGCCAACTCCCCGATCCCACAACCCGCCAGCCAGGCCGACACCCAGTTCGTTGCCACACAAGAAGCCCGAAGACCGCTCCCGCCCAACCACCGATCTCCCTCGCGCGGGGGTCCCCCCGATTTCCAGTCTAGTCGTGTGCGGCGACGACAATGGCTGGTCGGCGGCCGCCTGTGGACAACTCGGGTCGCGAGTGGACAACGAGCAGACACCCGGCGGGATCCACGGCGAACGTCAGGGCGACGACGTCAGCCAGGACCGATGAGGTCGTCGGCGGCCGCGTAGGGGTCGAGTTCGCCGGCGGCGACCTGTGTGGCCAACCGGTCCAGGGTGTCACCGCCACTGATGTTGGTGAGGCGGGCGCGCAGTTCCCGCACCGCGATCTCCTCCACCTCGCGGCGGGCGCGGCGGCGTCGTCCGGTCTCCAGTTCGCCGTGGGTGGTCAGCCAGTCGTGGTGGGAGTCGAGGGCGGACATCAGGTCGTCGGAGCCCGCCCCGGTTGTCGCCACGGTGCGGACGATCGGTTGGCGCCAGGACGGGCCGGTTCCGCGCCGGCCCAGGGCGATCATGGTGCGCAGGTCCCGCACGGTCTGGTCGGTGCCGTCGCGGTCGGCCTTGTTGACCACCAGGACGTCGGCGATCTCGAGGATTCCCGCCTTCACCGCCTGGATTCCGTCGCCCATGCCGGGAGCCAGCAGGACCACGGTGGTGTCAGCCAGCGCCACGATGTCTACTTCGGACTGTCCAACTCCGACGGTCTCCACCAGGACCACGTCGAAGCCGGCGGCGTCGAGCACGCGCAGCGCCTGCGGGGTCGCGGTCGCCAGACCACCGAGGTGACCTCGGGTCGCCATCGAGCGGATGAACACCCCGGGGTCGGTCGTGTGGTCGTGCAGCCGGATCCGGTCGCCGAGCAGCGCCCCGCCGGAGAACGGCGAGGACGGGTCGATCGCCAGGACACCGACCCGCTGGCCCCGTTCGCGCAACGCCGTGATCAGCATCGACGTCGAGGTGGACTTGCCGACGCCGGGCGGGCCGGTCAGGCCGAGCACCCGCGCGCGGCCGGTGTGCGGCGTCAACGCCGCGGCGACCGCGCGCAGGTGCGGGCTCTCGTCCTCGACGAGGGAGATCAGTCGCGCGATCGCGCGCTGCCGGCCGGCCCGTGCGTCCGCGACGAGCCCCGGAATGTGCACACTAGACACTCAGCAGCAGCGCGTCGCCCTGTCCGCCGCCGCCGCAGAGGGCTGCCGCGCCGAGGCCGCCGCCCCGCCGCTTCAGCTCGTAGGCGAGGTGGACGACCAGACGCGCGCCGGATGCGCCGATCGGGTGACCGAGGGCGATCGCGCCACCGTTGACGTTCACGATGTCCTCGCTGATGCCCAGCGACCTGGTCGACACGATGCCGACGGCGGCGAACGCCTCGTTGATCTCCACCAGGGTCAGGTCCTCGACCGTGCGGCCCGCCTTGGCCAGCGCCGCGCTGATCGCGTTCGCCGGCTGCTCGTGCAGGCTGGCGTCCGGGCCGGCGACGACGCCGTGCGCGCCGATCTCGGCCAGCCACGTCAACCCCAGCTCCCGCGCCTTGGCCTGACTCATCACCACGACCGCGGCGGCGCCGTCGGAGATCTGCGAGGCCGACCCCGCGGTGATCGTCCCGTCGGAGGCGAACGCCGGGCGCAGTTTGGCGAGCCCTTCGGCGGTGGTGTCCGCGCGCACGCCCTCGTCGGTGTCGAACACGACCGGGTCGCCCTTGCGCTGCGGGATGCTCACCGGCGCGATCTCCTCGGCGAACCGCTCCCGCGCGGCGGCCGCGAGCTGGTGGGACCGCGCGGAGAACGCGTCCTGCTCCTCGCGGGTCACGCCGTAGCGGGAGTTGTACTTCTCCGTCGACGCCCCCATCGCGACCTGGTCGAACGCGCAGAACAGCCCGTCGTGGGCCATGTGGTCGATCATCGTCACGTCGCCGTACTTGAAACCGGAGCGGGACTTGGGCAGCAGGTGCGGCGCCTGGGTCATCGACTCCTGCCCACCGGCGACGACGATGTCGAACTCGCCGGCGCGGATGAGCTGGTCGGCGAGCGCGATCGCGTCCAGCCCCGACAGGCACACCTTGTTGATCGTCAACGCCGGCACGCTCATCGGGATGCCGGCGGCGACCGCCGCCTGCCGGGCGGGGATCTGCCCGGCGCCCGCCGTCAGCACCTGGCCCATGATCGTGTATTGCACCTGCTCGGGCGCGACCCCGGCGCGTTCGAGCGCCGCCCTGATCGCGATCCCACCGAGTTGCGCCCCGGTGAAGTCCTTGAGCGAACCCAGCAGTCGCCCGATCGGCGTACGCGCCCCGGCGACGATGACGGAACCCGACACTTGGTGCCTCCCAGAAGATGCTAGCGGCCGTTAACATGACCATACTCGGCCCAGGCCTGCCCGTCCGGGCACGATGTGAGTAGCCGCACAGCCACCGGCCACCCGGCCGAGTTACGTTGTCAGGCATGGACGAGCTCACGTCGTACATCACCGCCATCGACCACGTCGGTATCGCCGTGGCGGACCTGGACGAGGCGATCGCCTTCTACCGCGACGTCATGGGCCTGGAGCTCTACCACCAGGAGATCAACGACCGCCAGGGCGTGCGCGAGGCGATGATGCGCCCGCCCGGCAACACCGGCGGGGCCGCCATCCAGTTGCTCGCACCGCTGACGCCGGAGTCGACGATCGCCAAGTTCCTCTCCCGAGGCGGGCCGGGGATGCAGCAGCTCGCCTACCGGGTCAGCGACCTGGACGCCGTGTCGGAGACGTTGCGCGCCAAGGGTTTGCGCCTGATCTACGACGAGGCCATCGCCGGCACCGCCAACAGCCGGGTGAACTTCATCCACCCCAAGGACGCGGGCGGCGTCCTGGTCGAACTGGTCGAGGCCGCCGACACGGGGCACTGACCAGGCCCTGAACCGGCGGGAGCAAACTGGGCCGGCCGGACCTGCGACCTGGTGAATCACCCACGGTCGACAGCGCAGCCAGCCCCAGCCGTGCCCGCAGCAGCAACGCCAGGATCTCCCCGCGCGCTTCCCCGCCGCCAGGATCCCCACACCGCCACGTCACCCAGGGGCCGCTCGCCTCATTCCCCATTCGAGCACGGCGCAGAACACGGCCTCATCGAGGACCCTGGCCCGGCACCATCGCATCGCACCCTCGCGCGGGGGGTCCCCCCGATTTCCAGCTTAGTCGCGTTGGGCGGGGAATTCGGCCTGTCCCGGGGCGGCTGTGGACAACTTCGGCCGCGAGTGGAAGACCTGTGGAGTCTGCCTGGTCGAGCCGGTCGGTGGGGCGCCGGAACGTCCGGTCGGCGAGCCTGCCACACCGCGTCCGTGCCTGGTCGAACCGCATCGCCGTCGAGGCGGCGGCCAAGGACCGTCGAGCGCGAGGCCTGGCCAACCCGGCTCGCGAGACGAACGCCTCCCCGGTGCCACCGCACCAGGTCAGACCGGACCGGCTGGGGCCGCCACGCCGGTCAACGCGCCGGCGATGAAGTCCACCTCGCGGTCGATCGACTCGGCGCTGGCGACGCCGTCGGCCACACCGTGGCGGGCCACGGAGTGCCGGTAGCTCACGGCGAGCGCGAGCAGCCCGGCGGCGGTGTCGACCATCGCCAGCGGGAGGGTGCCGGTCGACGCGGCAAGGATCACCGCCCGGACCTGGTCAACCATGTGGGTGAACCGCTGTTGCAGGGCGTCACGAACGGCGGTGTGGGTGTCGGCCTCCCGCCACAGCAGGTGGGACAGCAGGTACGACGCCCGCAGCCGCGCGTCCAACTCGGCGACCAGCCGGCGCAGGCTGGCGGCGACGTCGCCCGGCACCACCACCCCCGACGGCTCGACGTGCTCGTCCGGCAGGCTCTGGACCAGCGCCGTCAGCAGGTCCTCCTTGCGCCGGAAGTAGTAGTGCACCAGCCCCTTGGGCACCCCGGCGCGCTCGGCGATCCGGGACGTCGGGGTGGCGTCGAAGCCTGATTCGGCGAACAGTTCCTCCGCGGCGGCCAGGATCCGTTCACGGGCCGACGGGTCGGCGCTCTTCCTCTTGGTCAGACGCATGTCGTGTCCCCTTCTCGACAGCACGCGGCCCACAACGTAACCCGTTGGGGGCACGTCGCGGACCACGTTCTGTCGTTGGATCGATCGAAGGGGCGGTCAGCCCTCAGTGCTCGGTCAGTGCTGGCCGGCCATTCGGCCGCTCGCCCGCTGCGCGGCCTGGGCGGCCGGGAGCGCGGCCGCGCCGGCGATCACCGTCAGCGCGCCGATGATCCACGAGGACCAGGAGATCCCGGTGAACTCGGTGTAGCCCATCACCCAGGGGGAGATGAACATGAGCACGCCGAGCACGATCTGGATCCCCTCGCCGTAGACCTGGCCGGGCGCGGCGAGCGACGCGAGGCCATCCAGGGCGACCAGCGCACCCAGGATGATCATCGTCCACATCGCGGCGTTGTTGGTGTCCATCCACAGGAACGACAGCACCGCCACGACGCCCAGTACCACTTCAGCCCAGTCGTAGGGCCGGGTCCACGGCCGGACCGTTGCTGATTCATTCGTCATCGAGACCACCTCCGTGTTCAGGAGCCGTTGAGAAAGCCTCGTCTCCATCATGCGCTTGGTTGGCCGGCCGGTCAAACGCTGTGACACGCCGCTCACCTTGCTTCTTCTGTACCGTTACTGGCCGGTAGCGTCGGTGGGCATGCGGAAGATCATCGACGCCATCATCGCTGGCGACCTCGCGGCGCTCGGTTCACTTCCGGTCCCCACGACCTACCGGGGCGTGACCGTCCACGCCGACGAGGTCGACATGTTCACCGACCTGCCGACCGCCGACAAGGACCCCCGAAGGTCCCTGCACGTCGACGAGGTCCCCACGCCCGAGCTGGCCGCCGGCGAGGCGCTCGTCGCGGTCATGGCCAGCGCCATCAACTACAACACCGTGTGGACCTCGATCTTCGAGCCCATGGACACCTTCGGCTTCCTGCGCCGCTACGGCAGGACATCGCCGCTGGCCAAGCGGCACGACCAGCCCTACCACGTCGTCGGCTCCGACCTCGCCGGCGTCGTGCTGCGCACCGGCCCCGGCGTGAACGCCTGGAAACCCGGCGACCAGGTCGTCGCGCACTGCCTGAACGTGGAGCTGGAACACCCCGACGGGCACAACGACACCATGCTCGACCCCGAGCAGCGGATCTGGGGTTTCGAGACGAACTTCGGCGGCCTGGCCGAGCTGGCGCTGGTGAAGTCCAACCAGCTGATGCCCAAGCCGGCCCACCTGACCTGGGAGGAGGCCGCCAGCCCCGGCCTGGTCAACTCGACGGCCTACCGGCAGCTGGTCTCGACCAACGGCGCCGACATGAAACAGGGCGACACCGTGCTCATCTGGGGCGCCTCCGGCGGCCTCGGCTCCTACGCCACCCAGTTCGCGCTCAACGGCGGTGCGACACCGGTGTGCGTGGTCTCCAGCGAACGCAAGGCCGAGATCTGCCGGCGGATGGGCGCCGAGCTGATCATCGACCGCAACGCCGAGGACTACCGGTTCTGGAGTGACGAGCACACCCAGGACCCGCAGGAGTGGAAACGCCTCGGCGCGCGGATCCGCGAACTGACCGGCGGGGACGATCCGGACATCGTGTTCGAACACCCCGGGCGGGAGACCTTCGGCGCCAGCGTGTTCGTCGCCCGGCGCGGCGGCACGATCGTCACCTGCGCGTCAACGAGCGGGTTCACCCATCAGTATGACAACCGGTACCTGTGGATGAATCTGAAGCGCATTGTCGGCTCACATTTCGCGAACTACCGCGAGGCGTGGGAGGCCAACCGCCTGATCGCGCGCGGACGGATTCACCCGACACTGTCCAGTGTGTACCCGTTGGAGCAGACCGGACAGGCCGCCTACGACGTGCATCGCAACGCACACCAGGGAAAGGTCGGCGTGCTGTGCCTGGCGCCGGAGGAGGGTCTCGGGGTCACCGACCACCAGATGCGTGAGCGGTACCTGCCCCAGATCAACCGCTTTCGTGGTGTCTGACCCACGAACGCGCCTGTCACCCGACGTGGACGAGCGGCGCAAGGTAGCGTGGGCGCATGGCGTTAGGTGAGGAGCGCGATCTCGTACCGCTGGGAGCCGGCTTCGACATCACCAAGCGGGGCTACAGCCGCGCACAGGTGGAGGAGCACCTCGAACAGCTGGACGGACAACTGAAGCTGCTGGCCGCCGACCGCAACGCGGCCGCAGGGCAGGCGGCCGAGCTCACCGCGCAGCTCGAGGTGGCCCGCTCGACCATCGACGACCTGCGCGGTCAGGTCGAGCGCCTGTCGCTGCCGCCGACGACGATGGCCGGCCTGAGCGAGCGGCTGCAGCGCATGCTGCGCCTCGCCCAGGAAGAACGCGACGAGACCAAGGCGAAGGCCGATGTCGAGGCCGAACACATCAAGGCCAAGGCCGAGGCCGACGCCGACCAGCGGCGCAAGCAGTACGACAAGCGGTTGGCCGAGCTCGAGGAACGCCGCCAGGCGATGGAGGCCGAGCACAAGAGCGTCCTGGAGAAGGCCCGCGCCGAGGCCGCCGAGCTGAAGTCCGCCGCCGAGGCGGAACGCACCCGGCTCGACACCGAGGCCGAGCAACGCCGCACCGCCGTCGAGGAGGACTTCGAGATCGCGATGGCCTCGCGCCGCACCGAGTCGATGCGCGCCCTCGCGACCCAGGAGGCCACCAGCAAGTCCGAGGCCGAACGCCGCGTCCGCGAAGCCACGGAGGAGGCGAACCGCCGCCGCCACGAGGCCAGGACCGAAGCCACCGCCCGCCTCCAGGAAGCCACCGACGAGGCCCACCGACGCGTCCGCGAGGCGACCGAGGAGGCCAACCGGCGCATCGCCCACGCCGCGCAGCGCGTCAACGCGCTGCGTCAGCTGCGCGCCAAGGTCTCCCACCAGCTCAAAACCGCCCGCGACCTGGTCACCGACGCCCACGAGAGCCTGGAGTTGGCGGCCCCGGCGTTCGAACCACTCCCCGAGGAACAGGCCGACAAGCCCACGCCCGGGCCGCGCCCGGGACCTGGACCGGCCAAGGAGCCGTGGGAGTCGGGATTCGACCGCATCCCGGAGGACGTCGCACACGCCAAGACGAGGCGGATCGCCAAGCAGCCCTGACCAGGTCGTCCGAGGGTGGATCCGCGGGTAACGCGGCGGCGCCACCGTCGCGAACCTGAAGCCGCACCTTCGCGGCTTTCACCACCTGGGCCCGGCTCCGGATTGGCGCCGGGCCGGGGCGACAACAGCGCTGGAATGTCCACCGGCTCGGCGGGTTCGCGACAATCACGCGGATCAGCCCGGGCGGCAGCAGTAGTACGTTCCTGGCGTACCGGTTTGCCAGCCCGGCACAGAGAGCCGCGCCCAACGCACCAGTTGCCAACCCAGGACAGCCGCCGATCTCAACACACCACTGTGCCAATCGACGGCAAAGCCACTCTCGGCACACCAGCCCGGCCGCTCCCCACAAGCCCAGGACAGCGGAACCGTTCCCAACGCGCCGGCTACCAACCGATCCGCAGAGTCACTCCTGGCGCAACGATTGCGGACCAGCCCGAGCCGGCAGGGCCACCTCCGGCGCACCGGTTTTGTCGGTGTCGATCGCTATCCTTGAAAGAGGGGTCCCCCTGGCGATGAGTGAGCGAAGTCGGGCGCGGGATTTGCATTCGCATCCGTCGGGCGGGTATCTCCTGGAGCATCGAGGTTTCTCCCGTTTGGTCCGTGATCGAGTGGATCTTCGGCTGCCGTGATCACGACAGTCAGGCATATGGGAGGAAAAACGTGGGAATCCGCAACGGCTGACAGCCGTGGTCGATTCGCGGGTCTGAGGGTGACCCTTTCAGGGCTTGCCGGGGAAGTCCGGCCGGTCCGACATTTGTCCTTGGTATCGCCGCTTCGGGCTTGACTTCCGGACCGGGTCGTCCTGGGCTCAGGCCCGTTCCACGCCGGCGGGCTACTCGCCGATGTCCTCGAACCACAGGTCAGGACGAGTGGCGATGAAGTCGCGCATGAGGGCGATGCAGCGTTGGTCGTCGAGAATGGTGATCTGGACGCCGTGGGCTGTGAGCCAGTCGTGGCCGCCGTGGAAGGTGGTGGATTCGCCGATGATCACGTGGCCGATGGCGAACTGGCGGACCAGCCCGCTGCAGTACCAGCACGGGGACAGGGTCGTGACCATCGTCGTGTCGCGGTAGTGGCGGCGGCGGCCGGCGTTGCGGAAGGCCGCGGTTTCGGCGTGGGTTGACGGGTCGTCGTCCTGGACCCGGCGGTTGTGGCCCCGGCCGAGGACGGTGCCGTCCGGGCCGAAGAGGGCGGCGCCGATGGGAATGCCGCCCTCGGCGAGGCCCTGACGTGCCTCGTCCACCGCGATGTCGAGCATGGTCGCCGCGTCGGTCATGGGGTCGAGCCAACCATGTCAGCGGCGTCGACGGCGTGGTCTGGGCGGCGGGTCGTCGTCGGGGTGCAGGGGGATGTGTGGGTCCTCCTCGCCGAGCATGCCGAGGAACTCGGCGGCGATGCGCTGGGCCGACTCGGCGACGGTCGGTGGCTCGTCGCCGGCGCGGCGCAGGTTCGCTGACCGGAGGCGGGCGTAGCCGCGCACCGACGTGGGCCGGCGGTGACGCACCGCGAACACCGGCTCGTCGGCCAGGGACTCGGCCAGTTCGCGGTCGATCAGGACCGTGCCGGGGCGGGCGATCGAGGTCAGCCTCGCGGCGATGTTCACCACCGAGCCGAAGACGTCGCCGTAGCGGTTCAGCACCCGGCCCAACGCCAGCCCGGCCCGCAGCGACGGAACCCCGGCGGTCGCCTCGGCCCGTTCCAGCAGGGTCAGTGCGATCTCGGCGCCGTCGGCCGGGGACTCGGCGACGAACAGGACCTCGTCGCCGAGCATCTTGACGATGCGACCGTGGTTGTCGGCGACGACCTCGGCGGCGATGGCCTCGAACTCGTCGACCACCGCCTCCAGCTCGGTCTCGGTGGAGCGGCGGGTCAGGCTGGTGAAACCGACCATGTCGGCGAACCCGACGACCTGGCGCCGCTCCTCAAGGTCCTCCTCCTGGGTGACGAGCATGCGGACCGAGTACGCGGCAAGATGCCGGCGCCACACGTAGTTCAGCAGCTGCTCGAGCCGGGGTGTCATCTGCTCCACGAGCTGCGCCAGCTGGCGTTCCCCGGCCAGTTCCGGGTTGGCCGACACCAGGTCACGCAGCTGCAGGACCTGTGACTCGGCCAGCCGCGACAGGTGCTGGCCGATCATGCGGGTACTGGCGAGCGCGACACCGGGCTCGACCAGACCGGCCTGGATCAGCTCGGTGACGATCCGCAGCGCCTCGACGTCACCGTCGGTGAACACCTCCGCGTCGTCGCTGACGGTGGCGAAACCCAGGGCCCGCCACATCGCCGTCGCACGATCGGGTGGCACGCCGGTACGGTCCGCGACCTCGGCGCGGGTGTACCGACGCGGGCCGCCGAGCAGGATGCGTTCGAGGTGCTGCTGGGTCGCCTCGAGGTCGGGCTCGGTCACGTGGTGTGCACGATGAGCACGTCGACGTCGGACTTGCGCGCGACCTCGGAGGGCACCGAGCCGAGCAGCCGGCCGGCGAGCGTGTTCAGCCCTCGGTTGCCGACGACCAGCAGGTCCGCGTCGCGGTCCCGGACCACGGTGGCCAACGTGGACACCGGTTCGCCGTCGACGACGACGGTGTCGACGTTGGTGGCGCCGGCCGCGCGGGCCCGCTCGGCGGCGGCGCGCACCGAGTCCTCGGCGGGGGTCGAGCCGACGACCTTGTAGGCGACGTCGTCGCCGAGTTCGTCCTGGGCGCGGGCCACGTCCTGCGGCCGGGCGGGGTGGTACGCGCACACGATCACCAGCGTCGCGCCGCTGTCCACGGCGATGCGGGCCGCGCGGTCCACCGCGAGGTACGAGGAGTCCGAGCCGTCCGTGCCGACGACCACGGTCTGGTATGCCGCCATCTGTCCTCCCGGAGAGGGGCCGTTACCTACTCGCGGGTAAACCTACCGTGCTTGTCGAGCCATCGGGACACGGTCGCGGCGACGGCCGCCGGATCCTCCAGCGGGGCGAGGTGACCGAGGCCGGGAAGGTCCACCCGCTCGGCACCGGGCAGCGCGCCGGCCATCGCGTCCGCCTCCTCGGCCGGGATCATCGTGTCCTCCTCGCCGCGCACGACCAGGGCGGGCAGACCCGAGGCGGCCAGCAGACCCACCGAGTCGGGACGGGCGGCCATCGCGCGCTGGGCCCAGGCCACCGCCGCCGGTGACTGCCCGGCGATCAACGCCCGCAGCTCCTGCTCGACGTGCGGGCGCCGCGCCAGGGTGGTCGCGCCGAGCAGGCCGGCCAGCATGGTGTCGGCGAGCCAGCCGATGCCCTCGCTCTCGGCCCGGGCGGCCATCGCGTGACGGTGGTCGCGGGCCGGGCCGGTGTCGGCGGAGGCCTTGGTGTTGATCAGGACCAGGCCGCTGACGCGCTCGGGTGCCGCGCGCAGCACGGCCAGCGTGACGTAGCCGCCCATCGAACAGCCGCCGAACACCGCCCGTGACACCCCTTGCTCGTCGAGGGTCGCCAGAACGGCTGAGGCAGCCGCGTCCAGTGACGGCTCGGACACCGGCGCCGCCGAGCCGAAGCCGGGGAGATCCGGCGTGACCAGTCGCGATCCCAGCACGGGCCGTAGGCCGTCCCACAGGCGGGAGTCAAGGGGAAAGGCGTGCAACAACACGATCGGGTCACTCATGTGCACGTCACCATCCACCACCGCCGAATGACATGATGCGGGCATGGCCCTCACCGTCCGAGCTGACCTCGCCAACCTCCCGGACTACGTCCCGGGACGCAAGATCCCCGGCGCGGTCATCCTGTCGAGCAACGAAGTCTCGACCCCAGCACCGCCCTCCGTGCTCGCCGCGATCGCGGACGCCGCCACCGAGGTCAACCGCTACCCGCAGATGGCCAACGACGACCTCATGGCCCGGACGAGCGCCTACCTCGGCGTGCCCGAGGAGCGGATCGCGATCGGGTGCGGGTCGGTCAGCCTGTGCCAGCAGCTGATCCAGGCCATGTGCACCGAGGGCCAGGAGGTCGTGTTCGCCTGGCGGTCGTTCGAGGCGTACCCGATCGTCACCCACATCGCCGGCGCGCGGGGCGTGCGGGTACCGCTGACCAGCGACTACCGCCACGACCTCGACGCGATGCTCGCCGCGGTCAACGACAACACCCGCGTCATGTTCGTCGCCAACCCCAACAACCCCACCGGCTCCGCGCTGCACACCGAGGAGCTCACCAGGTTCCTCGACGCCGTGCCCGACCACGTGCTGGTCGTGCTGGACGAGGCCTACCGCGAGTTCGTCACCGACCCCGACCTGCCCGACGGACTCACGCTCACCGCGAACCGGGACAACCTCGCCGTCGTGCGGACCCTGTCCAAGGCCTACGGCCTGGCGGGGCTACGGGTCGGCTACGCGGTGGCCTCCCCCGAGGTGGCGGGGGCGGTACGCAAGGTCGGTATCCCGTTCTCGGTCAGCCGCGTTGCGCAGGCCGCGGCGATCGCCGCGATGGACGCCGCAGACGAGTTGCTGGCCCGCTGCGAGCTGATCGCCGTCGAACGTCAGCGGGTGCGCGCCGAGCTGCTGGCGATGGGCTACGAGGTGCCCGAGACACAGGCGAACTTCGTCTGGCTGCCACTGGGTGAGCGAACCGCCGCGTTCAACGAGCACCTGCTCGGGCAGAAGATCGTCGTCCGCGCGTTCGTCGGCGAAGGGGCCAGGGTGACCGTCGCACAGCCGGAGGAGAACGACGCGTTCCTCGCCGCCGCCCGCACGTTCGAACGCTGAGGCGTCCCCTCAGAACGGTCTTCGGCGCCTCATGCCGCCACCGCGTAGGCCGGCTGCTCACCGTCGGCCGCGCGGACCCGTTCGGCGAAGCGGCGCCGTGCGACGACGACCCGGCGCCAGTGCTCGGCACGCGTGAGGTCCACCGGCTCGGACACGCTGACGAGCACCTCCGCGGCCCGCGCCGCGGAGTCGATCTCGACGGCGGCCGCCGAGTACTGGCCGGCGTCGAGCAGCGAGTACGCCCGGCGCATCTCCGACTGGGCAGTCGCGTAGATGGCGTAGGCGGTCAGGTTGTGGGCGAGGGGGCCGAGCGGGTGCGACATGACGTCCTCCGGTGCTGTGTTTCTGTCCTCGGTTTCCGTGTCCTCACTGACACGTCGAAACGAAGACGATCCGGTCGACCGTTCTGCCCATGATTTTCGCCACCTTTCTCCGAACGTCACCCGATCGGAGTACAGGAGGCTCTCACCAGCGCCGGGACGTCGGTCCCCGGCGGTGGCGCGCCCGCCAGCACGACTCGTGCCAGTGGCGCCGGTCGGCCACCCCGCCGGTCTCGTCCGCCGGCCACACCACCACGTGCGCCGTCCCCGGCTGGATCTCGTGGTCGCAGCCGGGACAGCGGTAGACCTTGGTCGTCTGGGTGCCGGTCACCCGGCGTACCAGCCAGTCGCCGTCGGTGGCCGTCTCCAGCTGCTGCCAGCCACCGGTCAGCGGCTTGGGCTGCGGGGTGGGCGGCACCGCGGCGCGGCGCCGGTCGCGGTTGCGGCGAGGCACGACAGGTCACCGTAGTGGCAGGGCACAATACGTACGTGCCGACCTACGAGTACCGCTGCCACGAATGCGCGACGACCTTCGACGTCCAGCGGCCGATGAGCGCCTCCGGCGACCCCGCGCCCTGCCCGCACGGCCACGCCGACACCGTCAAGCTGCTGTCCACGGTCGCCCTGACCGGCGGCGCCAGCGCACCCGCCGGCGGCGGTGGCGGCGGTGGCGGCGGGGGCTGCTGCGGCGGAGGGTGCGGCTGCGGCTGAGCGGTCAGGCGGCGCGTCGACCGGGCCGTGAGCCGTCAGCTGTAGTCGCGGAAGCCCTTGCCGGTCTTGCGGCCGAGCCGCCCCGCCGTCACCAGGTGCTCGAGCAACGGCGCCGGGGCGAACCCGGCGTCGCGGAACTCGTAGTACAGCGTCCGCTCGATCGCCAGCGACACGTCCAACCCGACCACGTCGAGCAGCTCGAACGGGCCCATCGGCAGACCACAGCCGACCTTCATCGCCGTGTCGATGTCGTCGGCCTCCGCGTAGTGCGCCTCCAGCATCTTCACCGCGTCGTTCAGGTACGGGAACAGCAGCGCGTTCACGATGAACCCGGCCCGGTCGGCGCAGTCCACCGGATGCTTGCCGACCCGCTGGCACACCGCACGCACGGTCGCCACGACCTCGTCAGACGTCGCGATCGTCGACACGACCTCGACCAGCTTCATCACCGGCGCCGGGTTGAAGAAGTGCAACCCGATGACGTCACCCGGACGGGTGGTCGCCGCCGCGCACTCGATCACCGGCAGCGACGAGGTCGTGGTCGCCAGCACCGCGCCCGGCTTCACCACCTCGTCCAGCGCGCCGAACACCGCCCGCTTGACCGACAGGTCCTCGGCCACCGCCTCGATCACCAGGTCGCAGTCGGCCAACTCGTCGAACTCGACGACCCCGCGCACCCGGCCGAGCACCGCCTCACGGTCCTGCTCGGACAGCCGACCCTTCACCACCTGACGGTCCAGCGACCGGCGCATCGCCGCCAGCGCGGCCAACGCCTTGTCCTGCGCCCTGGCCCGCAACACCACGTCGAAACCGTTGCGGGCGAAGACCTCCGCGATGCCGGTGGCCATCGTCCCGGTGCCCACCACGCCGACCCGGGTCACCTCGCGGACGGCCACCTCGCCGGTCGCCGCCGGCCGGGGCGTGAGCACGTCCGGCACGACCACCGGCGAGTCGAGGCCGTCGTAGGTGTAGAAACCGCGCCCGCTCTTGCGGCCGAGCAGCCCGGCAGTGATCATCTGCCGCAGGATCGGCGCCGGCGCGTGCAACCGGTTGCGCGACTGGCGGTACATCGTCTCGAGGATCTCGTAGGCGGTGTCCAGGCCGATCAGGTCCAGCAGCGCCAGCGGCCCCATCGGGTAGCCGCAGCCGAACCGCATCGCCGCGTCCAGGTCCTCGCGGGTGGCGTAGCGCGACTCGTACATCGACACCGCGTGGTTCAGGTAGCCGAACAGCAGCGCGTTGGCGATGAACCCGGCGCGGTCGCCGATCACCACCGGCTCCTTGCCCAGCCCGCGCGCGAACTCCGCGACGTCGGCGACCACGTCCGGTTCGGTCACCACCGTGCGCACGATCTCCACGAACTTCAACACCGGCGCCGGGTTGAAGAAGTGCAGGCCGACGACCTTGCCGGGGCGTCCGGTGTGCACGCTGATCTCGGTGACCGACAGCGACGAGGTGTTGGACGCGAGCACCACGTCCGGCCGGCACACCCGGTCCAGCTCGGCGAACACCCGGGTCTTGAGCTCCAGGCTCTCCGGGATCGCCTCGACGACCAGGTCGGCGTCGGCGAGGTCGGCCAGCGAGGTGGTGAGGGTGATCCGGTCCAGCAGCGCCGCTCGGGCCGGCTCGTCGAGCTTGCCGCCGGCCAGCGCGCGTTCGGTCGAGTGCGCCAGGTGCCCACGGGCGCGGGCGACGCCCTCGGCGTCGCGCTCCACGCCGATCACCCGGATCCCGGACCGGGCGAGGACCTCCGCGATGCCCGCGCCCATCGTGCCCAGCCCGACCACACCGACACATCCGAACTCGCGTGCCATCGCCACCTCCGCCAGACCCCGACGACCGGTACGCCGGACACTACCTGCCGGTAACAAGATTGGCCGGACGGTCGTGGCTCAGCTCACGGACACGGCGCTCAGGCCTTCGGCAACGCCGAGACGAGCGACTTCGCGAGCTCCATCGCCGGCACGCACGGGTCCTCGTCGGCCGCCGGGGACCGCTTCTCGAACCTGAGCGAGACGATCTCCGCCTCGTCGCCGGCGTAGACCCGGTGCTTCCACTCCACGTCGCAGGTCGCGGTCGAGGAGACCGTCTTCTCCTGGTACCCCTTGAGCCCGCCGCCCAGGTCGACCGGGCTGCCGCTGCTGCCCTTGTCGGGGTCGAACCCGATGCGCATCCGCACGTCCAGCTTGCCCGCCTGGCTCGACCAGCTGCACTGGTGCAGGTCGAAGGGCTTGGGGTCGGCCTTGCCACCCAGCGGCGCGGTCAGCGTCTCCGGCGGATACAGGGTGCACGGGTCGACCTCGGCCAGCGTGCCCTTGACCTGGTCGTAGACCGGCGGGTCGGTCCGGATCCGGTCGACGACCGAACCCATCAGGGTGCGGCCGGCCTCGCACAGCTCCTCGGACTTGCCGCCGACCTGGACCACGATGCCCAGGTTCGGCGAGGTCGAGGTGATGACGGTGACGAAACACGCGTCGCCCGTGTCGAGCGTGTTCTCCATCGCCGGCAGGCCACCGATGTTCTCGTCGGCGTCGACCGCGTTGCCGATCGAGTCGCCCAGGGTCACCGTGAGGTTGAGCTCCTGGCCCTTCTTGTCGCGCATGTAGTTCGAGCATTCGTCGAACCCGCCCCGGTTGACCTCGGCCGGTTGACCGAGCTCCTCCAGGACGTCCTCGTCCAGCAGCTCGCACGGGTCGGTGGCGCGCAGCTTCTCCGGGGTGAACGCGGGATCGTTGGCCTTGGCGACCGGCTGCTCGGTGCCGCTGGAGGTCACGGTGGGCGCCTGACCGGCGGGCACCGTCGTCCGCGGGTAGGTGACCTTGGACGTGTCGACCTGCGTACCGCAGCCAGCGACCAGTAACAGCGCGGCGACGACTGACAGGATCCCCTTCACACGTGCACCGTAGCCAGTGGACTCGCGCCGCGTGCGAGGAACCTCGGGTTAGCTGTCACATCGATGGCCGAGAGTACGACTACCTCGGAAAGTCGCGGAAAGGTCCGACCATGGCGAAGCTCCTCCCGACGCTCACGATCGTCACCACGGCACTGGTGGCGTTGGCGGGGTGCGCGACCACGACCAGCGGCCAGCCGGTCGCCGTCAACCGGGCCGAGGCGGTGGCGCCGTCGCGGCCCACGATCGAGCCGCCGTCGGTCGACCCACCGACCAGGCAGCGGGACCGGCCCCGGGACAACCTGCCGAAGAAGGTCGGTGAGATGGCCGCGCTGTGCGCCGACGACCCCTGCACGGTCACCGCACTGGAGTTCACCGTCGACCGGATCCAGGTGGATCCGACCTGCACCGAGCCCTACGCACCGCCACCGGACAACGGCCACTACATCGCCCTGTCGATGACCATCACCACGACCGAGGCCTTCACCGAGGACATGTCCTACGTCGTCGACTTCTCGCCGTTCTCGTTCGAGGTCATCGGACCCGATGGGGTGACAGAGGTGGGCGACCCCGGCTATGGCGTGTACGGGTGCCTCGCCGGGTCGGACTTCGTCCCGCTGGACGGCCTGGCGGCGGAGTCGCGCTACGTCGGCGTGGTCGTGCTCGACACCCGCTACACCGCGGGCCGGATCGTGCTGCGCATGCCCGGCGACCCCGCCGGCTGGGAGTGGACGTTCTGAACGCTCAGAACAGCCGGAACTCGTCGGAGTCCATGCCGCGCAGCGCCTCGTAGTCCAGCGTGACGCAGCGGATCCCCCGGTCCTCGGCCAGCGTGCGGGCCTGCGGCTTGATCTGCTGGGCGGCGAACACGCCGTGCACCGGCGCCAGCAGCGTGTCCCGGTTGAGCAGCTCGAGGTAGCGGGTGAGCTGCTCGACGCCGTCCATCTCGCCACGCCGCTTGATCTCCACGGCCACCGTGTCGCCGTCGGAGTCCCGGCACAGGATGTCCACCGGGCCGATCGCCGTCGGGTACTCGCGGCGGATCAGCACGTACCCGTCGCCCAGGGTGGTGATGTGCTCGGCCAGCAGCGCCTGCAGGTGCGCCTCGACACCGTCCTTGACCAGGCCCGGTTCCGCGCCCAACTCGTGCTTCGAGTCGTGCAGGATCTCCTCCAGGCTAATGATCAACTTCTCACCGGCCTTGTTCTGGACCGTCCACGTCCCCGGCTCCTCGGTCAGCCAGCACGGCGGGCTCATCCAGTTCAACGGCTTGTAGGCACGGTCGTCGGAGTGCACCGACACCGAGCCGTCCGCCTTCACCAGCAGCAACCTGGTGGCCATCGGGAGGTGGGCGGTCAACCGGCCGGCGTAGTCGACCTGGCAACGAGCGATCACAAGACGCACGCAAGGCAGGCTAGCCGACCACTCCCCCGGCTCAGTCAGGCCATTGTGGCCTGCGCTTCTCCAGGAATGCGGCCATTCCCTCGCGTGCGCCGGGCAGCTGGGAGGCCGAGGCCATCACCTCCAGCGCGATCGCGTAGGCGTCGACCTCCGGCCGGTCCAGCTGGGCGTAGACGGTCTGCTTGCCGATGGCCTTGCTGGCGCGACTGCCCCGGGTGGCCCTGACGAGCAGGGCGTTCACGGCGTCGTCGAGGTCGCCGTCGGGCACCACCCGGTTGACCAGGCCCCAGTCCAGCGCGGTCGCGGCGTCGACGGTGTCACCGGTGAGTACGAGTTCCATCAGCCGCTTGCGGCCCACCGAGCGGGCGACCGGCACGGCCGGCGTGTGGCAGAACCAGCCACCCTTGCCGCCGGGCAGCGCGAACCCGGCCGACTCGCCGGCCACCGCGAGATCGCAGGAGGCGACCAGCTGGCAGCCGGCGGCCGTGGCCAGGCCGTGCACCCTGGCGACGACCACCTGCGGCGCGGACTGGATCGCGCGCATCACGTCCGTGCAGCGCGCCAACAGCTCGCGGACGCCGGTGAGGTCACGTTCGGCGACGTCACCGAAGTCGTGGCCGGCGGAGAAGACCGGGCCCTCCCCGGCGAGCACGATCCCGGTGGCGTCGCCGCTGGCCGCCTCCCGGAAGGCGGCCAGCAGCTCGGTCAGGTGGTCGAAGGACAGCGAGTTGCGTCGCGCGGGCCGGTTCATCGTGATCCGGACCGTGTCGCCGTCCCTGGTCACCAGCAGGTGCTCGTACATACCCCGAGCCTAGGCCGGTCAGCCGCGCTCCAGCACCGCGCGCAGGAACGTGCGGGTCCGTTCGTGGTCCGGTTCGCTGAACAGCTTGTCCGGCACCGCGTCCTCGACGATCTGGCCGTGGTCGAACATCAGCACCCGGTCGGAGACGTCACGAGCGAAGTTCATCTCGTGGGTCACGCACAGGAACGTGATGTCGGTGCTGCTCGCGATGTCCTTGAGCAGCGCCAGCACGCCCGCCACCAGCTCCGGGTCCAGCGCCGAGGTCACCTCGTCGAGCAGCAGCATGTCCGGGCGCATCGCCAGCGCCCTGGCGATCGCGACCCGCTGCTGCTGGCCACCGGAGAGCTGGGACGGGTGGGCGTTGACCTTCTCGGTGAGCCCGACCAGCTCCAGCAGCTCCAGCGCCCGTTCCTCCGCCTCGGCCCGGGACAGGCCAAGCGAACGGATCGGCGCCTCGGTGAGGTTCTGCAGCACCTTCATGTTCGGGAACAGGTTGAACTGCTGGAACACCATCCCGATCCGCTGGCGGACCTTGCGCTGGTACTTCTCGTCGGCGGGGACCAGGCGGGAGCCGCGCTGCATGTGGCTCAGGCACTCGCCGTCGACGAAGATCTGGCCGCTGGTGACCTTCTCGAGAGTCATCAGCAAGCGCAGGATCGTCGTCTTGCCCGAGCCGCTGGGGCCGATGAGCGTGACGAACTCGCCCGGCGCCACCGAGAAGTTCAGCTCGTCGAGCACCACGACGTCGCCGAACCTCTTGACGACGTCGTCGAATCGGATCATGTCAGTTGCGGTATCGGACACGCCGCTCCAACCATCGAACCAGTAGGGACGCTGCGAGACTCAGGACCAGGAACAGCACGCCGGCGATCGTGACCGGCTCGACGTACCGGAACGCCCGCGAGCCGACCTGACGAGCCACTCCGGCGATTTCCAGCACGCCGATCATGAGCAGCAGCGGTGTCTCCTTGAGCATCGAGATCGTGTAGTTGCCCAGCGCGGGCAGCACACGCGGAACGGCCTGCGGCAGGATCACCGCGGTCCACGTGCGGCGCCGGGGCAGGTTCAGCGCGGTCGCCGCCTCCCACTGCCCTGGCGGCACGGCCTCGATACCCGCCCGGTACACCTCGGCGGTGTAGGTGGCGTAGTGCAACCCGAGCGCGATGACGCCGGTGGTCATCGGGTCGAGGGTCAGCCCGATGTCCGGCAGCACGAAGAAGAGGAAGAAGATCTGCACCAGCAGCGGCGTGCTGCGGATGAACTCGATGAACGCCCAGGTGATCCCGCTGACGACCCGGATCGGTGACCGGCGCAGCAGCGCGAGTACCAGCCCGAGGGTGTAGGCGACCAGTGAGCCGAGCACGGTGGCCACGACGGCGGTCCGCAGCCCGTCCCCGACGATCTTGGGGAAGACCTCCCAGGCGTAGTCCCAGTCCCAGATCATCGGTCACCTCCTGACCGGTCGCTGGTGTGACCGATCCCGGCGACGGCGGCGTCGGTGATCGCGGCCGCTCTGCCGCGCCGGGACCTGAGGGCCGAGAGCAGTCCCCGTTGCGGTGGTTTCCGGCCGACGAGCCGGCCGGCCCAGAGTTCGAGCAACCGCATACCGAAGGTGATCAGGATCGCCAGTACCAAGTAGAACAGCAGGACGATGGTCCAGATCGTGGCCGCCTGCGAGACGTGTCTGGTGATCAGGACCTCGCGGGCCTGGTACGTCATCTCGTGAACGGTGATCATGGTCAGCAGGGCGCTGCCCTTGAGCAGTTGGATGAACAGGTTGTTGAACGGCGGGACCATCTCCACCAGTGACTGCGGCAGGATCACCCGGCGCATCCGCTGCGCCGGCGTGAGATTCAGCGCGATGCAGCCCTCGTACTGGGCCTTCGGCACGGACTGGACGGCGCCCCGGACGATCTCCGCGCCGTAGGCGCCGAAGTTCAGCCCGAGGACCACGATGCCGGCGACCAGCGGCATGATCTGGTAGCCGATCAGCACCGGCAGCGCGAAGTAGATCCAGAGGAGCTGGACCACCTCGGACGTGCCGCGCCAGAACTCCACGTAGATCCTGGCGATCGCCCGGACCAGCCGCAGGCGCGAGAGCATCGCCAGACCGAAGACGAACGACAGGATGGTGGCGATCACGATGCCACCGAGGGTCGCCTCGACGGTCAGCAGCAGGCCCTTGGAGATGGTCTCGACGAACAACCCGATGTTGTCGAACATGACCGCCTACTCTCAGGCGGCCTCGCAGAGCTTCTCGGTGGTGACGTCGTCGGGCACCTGGTTGTCCTCGGTGAACCCGAACGGCGTGACGATGCGCAGCCACTCGCCGCTGTCCTGGAGCTTCTTCAACTCGGTGTTGAACTCCGTGACGAGGTCGTTGTCATCGGGACGGAAGACGAAGCCGCCGGCCTGGATCTGCTCCTTGCCGTCGACGACCGGGGTGAAGCCCTCGGTGACCTCGAGCGGGGCCTCCGGGTTGTCCTCGACCATCCGGCGCAGCGAGATGTCGGTCAGCGCGCCGCAGTAGGCCCGCTTGTCGAGCAGCGCCTGGAGCATCTCGGGCTGACCCTCGTAGGGCTGGATCTTGTCGGCCCCGATCCCGAGCGCCTCGGCGACCTGCTCCTCGACGGTGCCGGAGAGCACGGCGACGGCGGCGCCCTTGGCCTTCAGGTCGTCGAAGTTGTTGATCTGCTCGGGGTTGCCCTTCGGCACCAGGAACGCGGTGGGCGTGACGTAGTCCACGGCGGAGAACTGGGCGTTCTCGCAGCGCTTCGGCAGGATCGCCATCCCGGCGGCGACCATGTCGTACTGGCCGGCGATGAGTGCCTGGATCAGCTGGTCGAACTCGACCTGGGTGGCCTCGATCTTGTCGATGCCCATGGCCTTGAACACGGCCTTGGCGACCTCCGGAGCCTCGCCGGTGACCTCGTCGTCCTGGGTGTAGCCGTAGGGCACCTCGCCCGCGATGCCGACCTTGATGGTCCCCGCGTCCCTGATTCGCTGCAGTGTGCCGCCCTCACCGGCCTGCGGCACCTCCGAGCAACCCGCGAGCAGCGCGGGTCCGCCCAGGGCGACCGCCCCGGTGAGTCCGCCAACCCTGAAGAAGTCCCGCCGTGTCCAATTAGCCATGTCAGTCCTTTTCGTACACACGTTCACGTTCGCCACACCGAATGAAAAAGAAACGTAGGGGCATCGTCCGAACGGGTCAAAGGCAGGCGAAGGATCAAGGAATGCTGTTAGCAAAAAGAGATGTAGTGATCACATCCCGTGTCGGTGGGTATGCCGCGCAGCGGCACTGGTAGCCGCAGGTCAGAGTAATCGTCGTCACCAGGAGTTCGCACGGGATCCCGGGCCGTGACGCCTGGACGAGGGAACTGCCGGCCGGCAGCGACGTACGGTGTCGCCACGGCGCCGCCGGGGCGGACGTCCCCTCGGCAGGACTCGTTGCAGGCGTATTTCCGCTGTTCCTGACGGTTTCCTGACGGTTTCAGCGCGCCGTGCCAGATCAGCGACGCCTTCCCTCGCAGGCCAGAAACGTGAGAAATCCGACGTGATTTCCGGGGTGTTCCGGTCCTCGGGGAGCCCTCCACACCCTTCTGGGTCAGGCCAGCCCGTGCGCCTGCCGGACGACGTCCACGATCTCGCTCATGATCTCGGTGAGCTCGTAATCCTTCGGGGTGAACACCCGGGCGACCCCACGCTCCCGCAAGACCTGTGCGTCATCGGGCGGCACGATGCCACCCACGACGACCGGTACGTCGGTCGCGCCGGCCGCGCGCAGCCCGTCCACGACCTCGGGCACCACGGCGAGGTGCGACCCGGAGAGGATCGACAGGCCGACCACGTGCACGCCCTCCTGCACGGCCGCCGCCACGATCTGTTCGGGGGTGAGCCGGATGCCCTGGTAGACGACCTCGAACCCGACATCCCGGGCACGAACAGCGATCTGCTCGGCCCCGTTGGAGTGCCCGTCGAGCCCCGGCTTGCCGACGAGCATGCGCAGCCGCCCGCCGAGCGCTTCCCCGGTGGCCAGCACCCGCTCCCGTACGGCCGCGAGCCCACCGCCGCCGTCATGCCCGGACGACGCCCCGGCGACCCCGGTCGGCGCCCGGTACTCACCGAAGACCTCCCGCAGGGCACCGGCCCACTCCCCCGTCGTCACGCCGGCCCGCGCGCATTCGAGAGTGGACTCCATGAGGTTGGCATCGGTGCGGGCAGCGGCGGTCAGCAGTTCCAACGCCTTGTCCACTTCGGACCCGTTGCGCTGCGCCCGCCAAGCCGTGATCGCCGCGACGGCCTCGCTCTCCGCCTCCGGCTTGATCGTCTCGATGGCCCCGTCCCCGCCCAGCGGGCTGGGTTCGGTGGTGTCGAACCGGTTGACGCCGACGACGACCTCCTCGCCCGTCTCGATCCGCCGGCGCCGCTCGGCGAGCGAGGCGACGAGCTGGGTCTTCATGTAGCCGCTCTCCACCGCGGCCACCGCCCCGCCGAGGTCGAGCACCCGGTCGATCTCCGCCTTCGCACCGGCGACGATCTCGTCCACCTTGGCCTGGATCACCGGTGAGCCGTCGAAGATGTCCTCGTACTCGAGCAGGTCGGTCTCATAGGCGAGGACCTGCTGCATGCGCAGCGCCCACTGCTGGTCCCACGGGCGAGGCAGGCCCAGTGCCTCGTTCCAGGCCGGGAGCTGGATGGCCCTGGCCCGCGCACCCCGGGACAGCGTGACAGCGAGCATCTCGAGCACGATGCGCTGGACGTTGTTCTCGGGCTGGGCCTCGGTCAGCCCGAGCGAGTTCACCTGGACGCCGTACCGGAAGCGGCGGTGCTTGGGGTTGCGGACGCCGTAGCGTTCCCGGGTGATCTCGTCCCACAGCGCGGCGAAGGCCCGCAGCTTGCACATCTCCTCGACGAACCGCACCCCGGCGTTGACGAAGAAGGAGATCCGCGCGACGACGTCCCCCATCTTGTCCTGCGGCACCTGCCCGGAGTCGCGGACCGCGTCGAGGACCGCGATCGCCGTGCACAGGGCGTAGGCGACCTCCTGGACCGGCGTGGCACCGGCCTCCTGCAGGTGGTAGCTGCAGATGTTGGTCGGGTTCCACCTCGGGACGTTCGCGACGGTCCAGGCGACCATGTCGGTGATCAGCCGCAGGCTCGGACCGGGCGGGAAGACGTAGGTCCCCCGGGACAGGTACTCCTTGATGATGTCGTTCTGCGTGGTGCCGGTGAGCTTGCCGACGACCTCGTGCCAGTCCTCGCCCTGCTCGTCGGCCTGCTCCTTGGCCAGCGACACGTAGAGGGCGAACAGCCACATGGCAGTGGCGTTGATCGTCATCGAGGTGTTGGCCTCGGCCAGCGGGATGCCCTCGAAGAGCTGACGCATGTCACCGAGGTGACTGACCGGCACCCCGACCTTGCCGACCTCACCCCGGGCCAGGACGTGGTCCGGGTCGTAGCCGGTCTGGGTCGGCAGGTCGAACGCGACCGACAGCCCGGTCTGTCCCTTGGCCAGGTTGCGCCGGTAGAGCTGGTTCGACGCCGCGGCGGAGGAATGACCGGCGTAGGTGCGCATCACCCACGGACGATCCCGCTCGTCATCGGTCGGATACGGCATCGGACACCTCCCGTCGACCCGGATCACCCGAGGGTACTGGCCAGTAACCCTGTCAGCAGATGTTGTGGTGAACGCCGCACGGAGGAGAATGGGTGTGTGGTGTACACCCTGTTGATCCCGCTGGCCGTGATGGGCCTGCTGGCACTGGTGTTGTGGTGGGCCTCGAACCTCGACACGGACAAGGCCCACCAGAAGGACTACGGCCTGCTGCGCGAGGTGGCCACGGTCCCGTCGACGACCGCCGCCCGCTTCGTCGAACAGCGACTCCACGACGTTGGAGTAGCGGCCACGACAGTCCCCACCGAGGACGGCGAACGTTTGCGCGTCCTGGTGTTCCCGGCCGACCAGGAAACAGCCGTACGAACCCTGCTGAAGGACTGACCCAGTCCACAGTGGACCGGCCCGCGGTGGACAGGCTGGCGGTGGATCGGCTGGCAGTGATCGGCCGGCAGAGGATCGGCTGGCAGTGATCGGCTGGCAGTGATCGGCTGGCAGTGGATCGCCCAGGCCCGTGGACGGGCGGCAACCACCCGGCGGCATCATCGGGCCATGGAGATCACCACCTGGTACCTGCAACAGACCGCAGCCGACCAACTGCGGTCAGCCACTCCCGCCTCCGTGACCTGCATCCGGTCCGAACTGGTCAGCCCCGAGTTCAACCGCTTCCTGTACACCGCCGTCGGCGGCGAGTGGCACTGGACGGACCGACTCGGCTGGTCCTGGCGGCAGTGGCAGAAGTGGCTGGACCGACCAGGTGTGGAGACCTGGGTGGCCTACCTGCGCGGCACCCCCGTCGGGTACACCGAGTTGGACGGCGCCACTGGCGATGGCGTCGAGATCGCCTACTTCGGCCTGCTGCCGTCCTATGTCGGCAAGGGCATCGGCGGCCACCTGCTGACCGTGGCCCTACGCCGCGCCTGGGAACTGACCAGCGAACGGGTGTGGGTGCACACCTGCTCACTGGACGGCCCAGCCGCGTTGAAGAACTACCAGTCACGCGGCATGACTCTCTACCGCACGGAAACCACCGACGAGGAGGTGGCGGCCACCTCCCCCGGACCATGGCCCGGAGCCCGCTGACACCTCACCTCTGGGTCATGGTCAGGAACCCAGGTAGCGCAGGATGGCCAGGACGCGCCGGCTGTATCCCATCTGTGGGACCAGCATTAATTTTTCAAAGATCGAGTTCACGTGTTTCTCAACGGAACTCAGCGAGATACACAGGACCTGAGCGACGTTCGCGTTGGTCCGGCCTTCCGCCATCTTCTCCAGCACCGCACGCTCTCGCGCGGTGAGTTTCGCCAACGGATCGGTGTGCGTCGTTCTCGCCACCAACCCCCGCACCACCTCCGGATCGAACGCGGTTCCACCCGCGCCCACTCGTTCCAATGCCTCCAGGAAGTCGCCTACCTGAGCCACCCGGTCCTTGAGGAGGTAGCCGACTCGTCCAGCGTCGCTACTGATCAGCTCGGCCGTGTACCGTTTCTCGACGTACTGGGACAGCACCAGCAGCCCCACCTCCGGCCATCGGGAACGCACCTCCAGCGCGGCGCGAATCCCCTCGTCGGAATGGCTGGGCGGCATGCGGACGTCGGTGACCACCACGTCGGGTTGGTCCCGATCAACCGCCTCGAGCAACGCGTCGGCGTCCCTGACCGACGCGATCACCTCATGCCCCTCGGCGACGAGCATTCGCCGAAGAGACTCGAGAAGCAGGACGTGGTCCTCGGCCAGGATCAGGCGCACGGCAGCCTCGCGGATACCACGGTCGGCCCACCAGGCGGACTGTCCACATCGAACTCACCATCCGCCGCGGCCACTCGCCTGGCCAATCCCGACAGACCTGTCCCGCTCTGTTGCGCTCCCCCGCCTCCGTCGTCACGTACGCTCACCGTGAGCCAGAGGTCCTCCTTTCGCACTGAAATATCGATGCCGTCGGGCTGCGCATGCTTGACCGCGTTGGTCACCGCCTCCGACACGACGAAGTACGCCACGGTCTCGGTGGCCGCGTCAGGCCGCTCGGCCAGGTCGAAGTCCAGCCGAACCGGCACGCTGGACCGTTCCGCGACCGATTCCAATGCGGGTACCAGTCCACCCTGGTCAAGTGCGATCGGATAAATCCGCCATGTGACCTCCCTCAGGTCCTTCAACGTCTGTTGCGCCTCGAGATGTGCCAGCTCCATCAACTCGTCGACGCTGCCCTGACCCGTGGCTCGCCTGGCCCTGCCGAGCAGCATGCCCAGCGCGACCAGCCGCTGCTGCACCCCGTCGTGCAGGTCACGCTCGATGCGTCGACGCTCCTCGTTGACCGCCTCGACCACGCCCGCGCGGGTGGTCGCCAGCTCGGCCACCCGACGACGCAGCAACTCCTCCTCGCGCGGACCGAGGAAGTACTTGATGGCCATGCGTTCCAGGTTGACGGCACCCGCTACGCCACAGGCGAGGATGACCATCACCAGGGCGCCGACCCCGAGGACGCCGAGCGTGGTCAGCACGGTCGGTGGAACCTCGTCGTCACCGCTGATGGGCGAACCCGTGACCAGTTGCCGGACCACGTACGTCGCGAGGATCAACCCGAGACCGAGGCCGAGCATGTTGATCACGCCGAACAGGCCGAGCGCGGCGCGCACCACCAGGAACCTCAGGACCCGTCCGCCGCCGAAATCACCGGTCTCCTCCGGATTGCCGTAGCACCAGGCCACCCTCGCACAGTGGATCTCCGTGAGCCGGCACCCGACCGCGTACACGCGCTGACGAGCGGCCGGCACCGCGAGCGCCGGTAGCGTGACGACGAGGTAGACCACCTCGACGACGGCGCCGACACCGCCCAGCCCGACCCCGAGGAGGGCGCAGCACGCCCGCTCGACGAGGTTTCGGCGATTGGATGAGGACATGGGGCCACATTAGGTGAGCACGCCGAGGAGCACATTGCGGTTTCCCGCATGTTTTACCTGCGGTTTTTACCCACGGAATCGTGCGGTCAACCACGTGGTCGTCACCCGTCCACATGCCTAGCGTGGAGATCGACAACAGCCCGATCGACCCGGAAGGCCCTTGATGAACCTGTCTCTCGCCGCCCCGACCGAGCCGGTGGACGGCATCGCCGGCCTCGCCGTGGACCTGATGGACAGGTTGGGCGGGCCAGGAGCCGCCCTGCTCGTCGGCATCGACAACGTGTTTCCGCCGGTACCGAGCGAGCTGGTGCTCCCCCTGGCCGGCTTCGCCGCCAGCCAGGGCACCCTGACCCTGCTCAGCGCGCTGATCTGGACCACCGTCGGCTCGGTCGCCGGCGCCCTGGTCACCTACTACCTCGGTGCGCTGCTCGGGCGTGACCGAACCCGAGCCCTGATCATCCGCGTCCCGCTGCTCAAGGCATCCGACTTCGACCGAACGGAGAGATGGTTCCAGCGACACGGCACCAAGGCGGTGTTCTTCGGCCGCATGGTGCCGCTGTTCCGGAGCCTGATCTCCTTACCCGCAGGCGTGGAACGCATGCCGGTCTGGAAGTTCCTCGCCCTGACCACAGCAGGCAGTCTGATCTGGAACACCGGTTTCGTCGTCGCCGGCTACCTTCTCGGCGCCAACTGGCAGGTTGTCGACCGGTACGCGGGCGCCTTCCAGATGGTGGTCATCGGGCTGGTCGTGCTGGTCATCGTCCTGTTCGTCGTTCGTCGGGTCCGCGAACGCCGCCAGGACAAGCTCCAACAGACCAGCCTCGACTGACCGTCAACGCGCTGGACGAACCACCGCCGCGGACGTCCCCCCGTGACGGACCGGTTCGCCCGCCGCGATGACCGCCCCGTCCCGGCGGAACTCGAGGCCTGCGGCGATGCCGATACCGGTACTGGTGTCGAACTCGTGGCCCAGTGCCCTGAGCGCCGCGCCCGTCGGAGCGTTGATGAACGTGGACTCGGCCAGGGTGCGTGCCGTGTTGCGTTGAGTGGCCCGAGGCGCGGCGATCGCGTCCGGCAGGGACATTCCGAAGTCCAGCCGGTTGACGATGATCTGCAGCACCGTCGTGATGATCGTCGTCCCGCCCGGGGAGCCGACCGCGAAGAACGGCTTGCCGTGGTGGAGCACGATCGTGGGCGACATGCTCGACCGGGGCCGCTTGCCCGGCTCAGGCAGGTTCGGATCCGGGGCGTCGCCCTGGGTCGGCGCGAAGTTGAAGTCGGTCAGCTCGTTGTTCAGCAGGAAGCCGCGACCCGGCACGACGATCCCGCTGCCTCCGAGCTGCTCGATGGTGTTGGTGTAGGAAACGACGTTGCCCCACCGGTCGCTGACCACGAAGTGGTTGGTGTGCGTGCCTTCGAGACCACCTGGAGTGGCCTTCCCCGCTGCCTGGCACGTGCCGGGGCCGAACGGGTTGCCAGGTGCGACCGGGCTGGTGCCGGCCGCCTCGGGGTCGATCTGGCAGGCACGCTGGGTAGCGAAACGATCAGAAAGGAGTTGCCGCTGCGGAACGTCCACATAGTCAGCGTCGCCGATGTAGCGGTTCCGGTCGGCGAAGGCGAGCCTGCTGGCCTCCAGGTAGTGGTGCAGGGCCTGTGCCCGGTCCATGTCGGACATGTCGAACCGCTCGAGGATGTTCAGAGCCTCGCCAACCGTGATACCACCACTGGAAGGAGGAGCCATGCCGTAGACGTCATAGCCTCGATACTGCATGTGGGTCGGCTGACGGTCGATCGCGCGATAGGCCTCGACGTCGTCCATCGTCATCAGCCCGGCCGGCGGGTCGATGGTCGCGTCAGGCGCGAGCGGTGGTTCCTGGACAGCGTCGACCATGTCACGGCCGACGGAACCTTCGTAGAAGGCGTCGGTGCCGTGCCGGGCGATCTGTCGGTAGGTGTCGGCGAGGTCGGGGTTGCGCATGAGCGTCCCGACCTCGGGGACCTCGCCGCCGGGCAGGAACAGCTCCGCGCTGGAGGTGAACTGCGACAGGCGGTCGGCGTTCGACGCGATCTGGCCACGGACGGCCGCGTCCAGGGGGAAACCCCTGTCGGCGACCCGGATCGCGGGCTGCAGCATCTCGTCGAGGTCGAAACGGCCCCATCGCTGGAGCGCCCGTTCCCAGGTGGCCAGCATGCCGGGTACACCGACCGACAGACCGCTGGTCACGGCGGTGGAGAACGGGTAGGGCTCGCCGGTGGCGGGGTCGATGAACATCGTCTCGCCGCCAGCGGCCGGCGTGGTCTCCCGGCCGTCGATGGTGGAGACCTTCCGGGTGCGGGCGTCGTAATAGACGATGAAGCCGCCACCGCCCAGGCCGGCGACGAACGGATCGGTGACCCCGAGAGTGGCCGCGACGGCGACAGCGGCGTCGGCGGCCTTGCCGCCCCGGCGCAGGACCTCGATGCCGGCTTCGGTCGACTCGAGGGTGTCGGACGCGACCGCGCCGCCGTAGCCGACCGCTACCGGCTGCTCGACCGATCGGCCAGATGACCCGGTCGTCCCGTCCGGTGCTCGATCGAGGGCCTCATCGGCTCCCGCGGTCGCGCTGCCGGCCGTGAGCGCAGTGGCCAGCAGGAGTCCAACCGACAGTGCCGAACCGAACCGACCTCCGCGCATGCCGACCTCATCTCCCAAGTTGACCTTCCCGCACTGTTTACTCGTCTGCGCGGCGAGACACAACGCCTCGTGGTCAACTGAGTACGATCAGCTCAGCGTCAGGCGCGGTCTGGCGCAGCGTTGACCCGGCGGACGTCCGCACCGAGGCTCACCATGTTCTCGACCAGCCCTGGGTAGCCACGGTCGATGTGGAAGACGTCCCACACCTCGGTGACACCGTCGGCGCGCAGGCCGGCGAGCACCAGGCCGACACCGGCGCGGATGTCCGAGGCCCACACCGGGGCGCTGGACAGCCGCTCCACGCCTCGGACCACGGCGTGGTGTCCGTCGGTTCGGGCGTCGGCGCCGAGGCGGACCATCTCCTCGATGAACCGGAACCGCGCCTCGAACAGGTTCTCGGTGATCATCGAGGTGCCGTCGGCGATGGCGCTCAGGGCGATCGCGAACGGCTGGAGGTCGGTGGCGAAACCCGGGTAGGGCAGCGTCACGAAATCCACGGCGGTGGGGCGTTCGGTCTGGACGACCCGGAACGCGTGACCGTCGATGATCGTGACGTCGGCTCCGGCCGTGCGCAGCTTCTCCAGCACCAGGTCGAGGTGGTGGGGGTCGACGCCACGGACAGTCACGTCGCCCTGGGTCATCGCGGCGGCGAAGGCCCAGGTCGCGCCGACGATCCGGTCGCCGATCACCCGGTGCTCGGTCGGCTGAAGTGCCTCCACCCCGTTCACGGTCAACGTCGACGTGCCGGCGCCTTCGATCTTGCCGCCCATCTGCTGGAGCATCGTGCAGAGGTCGACGATCTCGGGTTCGCGGGCGGCGTTGTCGATCACGGTCGTGCCGTTGGCGAGCACGGCGGCCATCAGGATGTTCTCGGTGGCGCCGACGCTGGGGAAGTCGAGCCAGATCTGGGCGCCGTGCAGGCCCTCGGCCTCGGCGACGACGCAACCGTGTTCGATCTCACTGTGGGCGCCGAGCTGGCGGAGACCGTTCTGGTGCATGTCGAGCGGACGGGACCCGATCGCGTCGCCACCGGGCATGGCGACCACGGCGCGCTTGCACCGGCCGACCAGCGGGCCGAGCACGCACACCGAGGCACGCAGCTTGCCCATGGACGCGGAGTCGGCGCGGTGGTTGAGGTCCGCGGGCGTGGTGATGGTGACCGTGTCACCGACGATGGTCACCGAGCAGCCGAGGCTGCGCAGGACCTCGGCCATCAGCGGCACGTCCAGAATCTCTGGGCAGTTGGTCAGCGTGGTGGTGCCCTCCGCGAGCAGTGCGGCGGCCATCAGCTTCAACACGCTGTTCTTGGCGCCCACGACCTGGACCTCGCCGGAAAGTCGTGCGCCACCGTGAACCTGGAAGTGCTCTGTCACGAGCGCCCATCATGCCCGAGTCCACCGGCTGCGCCACGAACCCCCCGGTCGACCGCGAGCCGCGCCCGTTGACCTCGACTTTGCTCGAGATTGCAGGCTGTCATCGATACAGCGTCGAGCGGAGGACCTATGCGTGCGGTGTGGTTGACGAAATTCGGAAGCCCCGAAGTGCTGGTTGCGAGGGATTCTCCCGAGCCGGTCGTCGGGCCGGGGCAGGCTCTGGTCGACGTGACGTTCGGGAACATCACGTTCGTGGAGACGCAGGTCCGGGCCGGGAACGGGCCCTACCGGCCGGAGTTGCCGATGATTCTCGGCAACGGTGTCGGCGGTGTCGTCCGGGCGGCCGAGGACCCCAAGCTGGTTGGGGCCACGGTCGTCACCAGCACCGGCGGATCCGGCGGGTACGCCGAACGGGTCGCGGTGGACGCCGCCGGGTTGTTCGTCGTGCCGCGCGGGCTGGCGCTGGACGACGCGGTGGCGCTGCTCGCCGACGGCCGGACGGCCACGATGCTCACGGACGCCGCCGGGCTGCGACGCGGCGACCGGGTGCTGGTCGAGGCGGCCGCGGGTGGGGTGGGTGGCCTGCTGGTCCAGCTGGCCAGGGCCGCCGGGGCGTACGTCATCGCGGCGGCGGGTGGGGCACGCAAGGTCGCCGTCGCTCTCGACCGGGGCGCTGACCTCGCGGTGGACTACCTGAGGCCGGGCTGGACTGACCAGGTCGGCGAGGTCGACGTGGTGTTCGACGGTGTCGGCGGCGACATCGGCCGCGCGGCGTTCGGCGCGCTGCGTGTCGGCGGGCGGCTGGTGGTCTACGGGCTGGCCAGCGGGACGTGGAACGACGTGACCGTGGACGAGGCGTCGGCGCGGGGTGTGACGCTGGTTCGGCCCTCCCCCGCCCCGGCTGAGCTGCGCGGGTTCACCGAGGCGGCGCTCGCCGACGGTGCGGCTGGCCGTCTTCGGCCGCTGATCGGGCAGCGGTTTCCGCTGTCGGCGGCCGCTGACGCGCATGCGGCCATCGAGGCGAGGGTGACGGTGGGTAAGACACTGCTCGAAACGTCGCCCGTGGTGGGTCATCGGGGAAGTTGACCGGGTCGCTCCTGGTGGTGGCCGGCGGCGGCAAGGCGGGCAGAGATAGTTCGGGGCGGGACCTCGCGTGCCGTGGCAGGCGGGGTCACAACCGGCGAACACGGAGCTTGTCGGTGTAGGGACACGGTCGCGACGTGAGTGCCTGTGGTCCCGAGGTCACGCCGGTTGGCGAGGCCTGTTCGGCGGAGTGGTTGGTGGGTTGAGCGCGCGCCGGTGCTCGTGGTGGCCGGCGAGAACGACCCGGTGGCGATCGGCAGATCGACAACCACCTCGACCGGCTCGGCGCCCGCAGCGCCGACTTCCAGGTGTACCGCTACGACGGCGGCCACGGCTCGCTGGTGCGGCCAGATCGTGTTGGAGCTGGGCACTGGGCTGCGGCTCGACTGCCTGCGACTCCGGCGTTCGGGCTCCCGGGTTCGGCTCCCGGCTTCGGCTTCGGCTTCGGCTTCGGCTTCGGCCCAGGGTGGGGGGCAGTTCGGCGGTGAGGACGGCGAGAGGTGTGGTGAGGAGAAGGGAGCTGGGCGGTGGCGGTGAGGAGATGGAGCGGCCAGACAGCTGAGCGGCAGAGGTGAGGCGGTGAGGAAGCGGTGAGGAAGCGGTAGCGAGGTGCGGAGTTCAGGGTCAGGGCAGCGAGGGAAGCGGGCGGCAACGACAAGCAGGCCGGGACGGCAAGCCAGGCACACAGCACGACAAGCAGACCCGAGCACCAAGCCACGCACACAGCACGACAAGCAGACCCAAGCACCAAGCCACGCACACAGCACGACAAGCAGACCCAAGCACCAAGCCACGCACACAGCACGACAAGCAGACCCAAGCACCAAGCCACGCACACAGCACGACAAGCAGACCCAAGCACCAAGCCACGCACACAGCACGACAAGCAGACCCAAGCACCAAGCCACGCACACAGCACGACAAGCAGACCCAAGCACCAAGCCACGCACACAGCACGACACGCAGACCCGAGCACCAAGCCACGCAGACGGCGAGGGTCAGGGGGTCAGGGCTTCGGGAAGTGGTGGCGGTGTGGGTGACGTGGGGGAATGGGTATCGTTCGGGGTATGGCGGTTCATATCACGCGCGTGTACACGAAGGTCGGGGACAACGGGACCACCGCGCTGGGGGACGGGCGGCGGGTGTCCAAGACCGACTCTCGCCTCGCCGCTTATGCGGATGTGGATGAGGCCAATGCGGCTATTGGTGTCGCCGTCGCCATGGGCGGTCTGGGGGACGAGATCGTCGGGGTTTTGCGGCGGGTGCAGAACGATCTGTTCGATGTGGGCGCGGATTTGTGTTCGCCCGTTGTGGAGGACCCCAAATATCCGCCGTTGCGGATTACCGAGAGTTATCTTGAGCGGCTTGAGGGGTGGTGTGACGAGTTCAATGAACGGTTGGAGAAGTTGAACTCATTCATTCTGCCTGGGGGAACAGCGGGCGCCGCGCTGCTGCACGTGGCTCGAACCGTCACCCGCCGAGCCGAGCGGAGTGCCTGGCAGTTGCTGGAGACCGAGGCCGAGCAGAGCAACCCGCTGGCGGCCCGGTATCTCAATCGGCTGTCCGACCTGTTGTTCGTCCTGTCCCGGGCGGCCAACCCGGACGGCGACATCCTGTGGAAGCCGGGCGGCGAGCGCTGACCACACGGGCTCCTCAGGACGCCCAGGGCAGCCGACCGGGCGGGGCCGACTCCAGCCACGACAGGAAGCCGGTGAGGGCGTCCGGGCCCATGGCGATCTCGACGTCGGGCTCCGGTGCGCTGGTGGCGGGAGCCCGGAAGCGGAGCACCCGGGACGCGGGCGGCATGCTGTACAGCTCCGCCCCCAGGGGCTCGCGGCGATCAGCTATCTCCAGACCGCTGCGGTGGATCACCCGGTCGGGCCCGGGACGCAGGCTCAGCACCCTGAACCACACGAACTCGTCGCCCTGGTAGCGGCCCACGCCCAGATGCCAGCCCTTGCCGGTGTCGTCCAGACGCGTTCTCAGCGCCGCGTGCACACCACCCGAACGCAGGGCCCTCAGACGCCGCACCGCCAGCCAGGCGAGCACGACAGTGACCAGGAAGAGGACCGCTACGACGACGACAGTGATGTCCACGACGGCCCGCTGCCTGCCGTCAGTCCGTCTGTCCCGCTGCGCGGAGGCGAGCGAGGGCTCTCGCTCGCGTGTGCTCGTCGGCGTCGAGGTCCGCCCTCGCCTGGGCGATGTCGATCTCATCGGCCAGATCGGCGGACTCGGCCAGGACACTGACCGTGTCGGCGGTCACCGAGAGGAAACCTCCGTGTACCGCGGCGGTCACGGTCTCACCGTCAGTCGTGCGGACGGTCACCACGCCACCCTCGACCAACTGGCCGAGCACAGGCTCGTGACCGGGCATGATACCGATTTCGCCCTCGGTGGTCTGGGCTACGACAAACGTGGCGGTACCCGACCACAGGCGTCGTTCCACGGCGACCAGCTGGACGGACATCTCGGCCACGCGGTACCTCCCTCAATGAGCTTGTGCCGAAGTCTAATTGACCTGCTCGCAACCTCTCCCACCAGCCCGGTGTCATTACGGGTGAAACGAGTCACCCGACCGAAACACTGGGGCACCCCATGAGAGACGCGGAGTTCACCGACTTCGTGACACACCGCTCCCCCACGCTGCTGCGCTCCGCCTACCTGCTCTGCGGCGGCGACCACGCCGCGGCCGAGGACCTGCTCCAGGAGGTCCTCGAACGGGTCTTCCCCCGCTGGCGGCGCATCCGCGACAACCCCGAGGCCTACGTCCGCGCCGCCCTCGTCAACGCCGCCACCAACCGCTGGCGACATCGCTCCCGCCGGGTCACCGAGGCGCCGCTGGCCATCGACGTCCCCGCCCCGCCGGTCGCCGGGCCCGAGCAGCACATCCTCACCCACGACCTCGTGGTCCGCGCGCTGGCCACCCTGCCGACCAGGATGCGGGCCGTGCTGGTCCTGCGTTTCTTCGACGACCTGTCCGCCGCCGACACCGCCGCCGTCTTACGCTGCGGGGTCGGCACCGTCAAGAGCCAGACCTCCCGCGGCCTCGCCCGCCTGCGCGAACACCTCACCCCGTCGGCGACAGCCACCACCGGAGCAGCAGATGGACAGCCGTGACCTCACCCAGGCCCTGCGGGACGCCACCGAGGACCTCACCCCACGGGACGGGTTCGCCGGTGACGTCGTCGCCGGCGGGCGGCGCCGCCGCCGGCGCAACCGGGTCGCGATGGCCTCCGCGGTCGTCGGGACGGCCGCCGTCGCCGCCATCGCCATGACCGGGCCGACCCCGTTGTCCGCGCCGCCGGCGCCCGGCGCCTCCCAGCAGACCGAGCCGTCGCGGGACTGGCGCATGTCCTACCAGGGCGGCGAGCACGTCGACGACCCTCTGCGGGTCACCGAGATCATCGAGGCGTGGACCACCGGGCTGCGGACCGGCCGGCCCGCCAACCAGAACGGCACCTTCGACGACCGGCCGGGCGACCCGCACGTGTACTGGGCCGGCGACACCATCAACGGCTACGGCGAGGCCGCGATCGTCATGGAAGTGGTCCGGCTCTCGCCCGACGACGAGCGGATCCTCACCGGCGTGGTCGCGACCCCGCCGAACACCACCGCGCCCCGCCTGCTGGGCCTGCAGCTCGACGGCCCCGGCGAGCAGGGCCAGTTCGTCCTGCCCGACAACCGGACCGTCGTGGCCGTCGCCCGTCCCGGCACCGAGCTGTGGCTCTCCCGTGAGATCACCTACACCGACGAGGGATCGCAGCGTCACTGGATGCCGTACGAGGCGACCGACGGCGTGATCGTCCAGGACCTCTACGACAACAGCAACAAGCTCAACGTCCGCCTCGTCGCCGGAGCCGAGCCGACCCCGGAGAACATGGACCCCGACCGGATCCGGCCGCTCGTGATGACCGGCCGGGACGCCGTCCCGACGGCCCGCGGCCTGCCCTGGGACCGCACGGTCGACCTCGGCGCCAACGACGCCGCCAGCAGTGTCGGCGACCGGTTCGACGCCTCCGCCGAGTTCACGAAGGCCCTGCGTGACAGCGGCCAGCTCGACCCGTGGTCCTACCAGGAGCGCCGGTCACCGTGGCTGGTCATGGCGAGGGTCCAGGACGGCGTGCTGATGATCGGCGAGCACCAGGAACTCGACGAGGCCGCGTACGTCTACGTCGCGATGCCCCGGGGCGACGGCGGCTACGACGTGCGCCGCGCGGGCACCACCGACCATTCCCTGCCGGTGGCCGTGCGGCTGCCGGACAACGGTGGCTATGTGGTGGCCGCGTTCGGCGAGGAGCTGACCTACCGGACCGGGTGGGACGGTGCCTGGTCCGCGCCCTTCCGCGACGCTGGCCTGCTGCCCCCGGAGGCGACCCACGTACAGGCCGGCGACCACTTCCTGGACCTGGCCAACGCCAAGTGAGACGCCACTGAGAGACGACGAACGGCGCCCCCGGTCGGACCGGGGGCGCCGTTCGTGTCGGTCAGGCGTTACTTCTTGGTGATCTCGCGGTACTTCTTCTCCAGGTCGTCCAGGCCACCGATGCCCAGGAACGCCTGCTCCGGGTAGGAGTCGAAGTCGCCCTTGGTGATCCGGTCGAAGGCCTCGACGGTCTCCTCGCGGGGCACGGTCGAACCCGGCTGGCCGGTGAACTGCTCGGCGACCAGCATGTTCTGCGACAGGAAGCGCTCGATGCGACGCGCCCGCTGCACCGTCACCTTGTCCTCCTCGGACAGTTCGTCCATACCGAGGATGGCGATGATGTCCTGCAGCTCCTTGTACTTCTGCAGGATCCGGATGACCTCGGACGCCACCGCGTAGTGCTTCTCGCCGACGATCGCCGGGTCGAGGATGGTGGAGGTGGAGGCCAGCGGGTCGACCGCCGGGAAGATGCCCTTCTGGAACACGCCACGGGACAGCTCGGTGGTGGCGTCCAGGTGGGCGAAGGTCGTCGCCGGGGCCGGGTCGGTGTAGTCGTCGGCGGGGACGTAGATCGCCTGCATCGAGGTGATCGAGCGGCCCTTGGTCGAGGTGATGCGCTCCTGCAGCTCGCCCATCTCGTCAGCCAGGGTCGGCTGGTAGCCCACCGCGGAGGGCATCCGGCCGAGCAGCGTCGACACCTCCGAGCCCGCCTGGGTGAACCGGAAGATGTTGTCGATGAACAGCAGCACGTCCTGGTTCTGCACGTCGCGGAAGTACTCCGCCATCGTCAGCGCGGACAGCGCGACCCGCATACGGGTGCCGGGCGGCTCGTCCATCTGCCCGAACACGAGCGCGGTGTCGTTGATGACGCCGTCCTCGCTCATCTCCAGGAACAGGTCGGTGCCCTCACGGGTGCGCTCGCCGACCCCGGCGAACACCGAGGTGCCACCGAAGTTGCGGGCGACACGGGTGATCATCTCCTTGATGAGCACCGTCTTGCCGACGCCGGCACCGCCGAACAGGCCGATCTTGCCGCCGAGCACGTACGGGGTCAGCAGGTCGATGACCTTGAGGCCGGTCTCCAGCATCTGGGTGCGGCCCTCGAGCTGGTCGAACGCCGGGGGCTTGCGGTGGATCTCCCACTTCTCGAGGTCCTCGCCGTAGCCCGGCTTGTCCAGGCACTCGCCCAAGGCGTTGTAGACGTGGCCCTTGACCTCCTTGCCGACCGGCACGGTGATCGCGGCGCCGGTGTCGCGGACCGGGGCGCCACGCACCAGACCGTCCTGCGGCTGCAGGGAGATCGTGCGGACGAGGTTGTCGCCGAGGTGCTGGGCGACCTCGAGGGTCACCGTCTTCTTCAGCTCCTCGAAGTCGATCTCGACCTTGAGGGCGTTGAACAGCTCGGGGATCGCGCCGCGGGGGAACTCGACGTCGACCACGGGCCCGGTCACCGACACGATGCGGCCCTGGGCTGCGTTCTCGGTTGTCGTCATCAGTCTTCACTTCCTACCGAGGCGAGCGCATCCGCTCCACCGACGATTTCGCTGATCTCCTGGGTGATCTGGGCCTGCCGAGCCTGGTTCGCGAGGCGCGTGTAGGTCTGCACCAGATCGCTGGCGTTGTCCGACGCCGACTTCATGGCGTTGCGCTGCGCGGCGAGCTGGGAGGCCGCCGACTCGAGCAGAGCGGCGTAGATCCGGGTGTTGATGTACTTGGGCAGCAGCGCCGAGAGGAGGGTCTCCGCGTTGGGCTCGAACTCGTACGCCGGGGCGATCACGTCGCTGGCCGGCGCCGGGGTCTCCGCCGCGTCGGTGTACTCGACCTCCAGTGGCGCGATGCGCTTGGCCACCGGGACCTGGGAGAGCATCGACCGGAACTCGGTGTACACGATGTGCAGCTCGTCCAGGCCGAGGACTCCGTCGGCGCCGGGCTGGTCGCCCTCGTCGTCCTGGCCCTCCATGAACGACTGGACCAGCGCGTTGCCGATCTCGGCCGCGTTCTCGTAGCGCGGCACCTGCGTGAAGCCGGTCCAGCTGTCGGACACGTCGCGGCCACGGAACTTGTAGTAGCCGACGCCCTTGCTGCCGATCACGTACAGCACCGGGTTCTTGCCCTGCTCACGCAGCAGCGAGAGCAGCTCCTCGGCCGCGCGCAGCACGTTGCTGTTGTAGCCGCCGCACAGGCCCTTGTCGCTGGTCACCACCAGCACCCCGACCCGGTTGGGGTTGTCCCGCTCGGTCAGCAGCGGGTCGTCCAGGGTGGACGCCGCGCTGGCCAGCGCGGAGAGCACCTTGGTGATCTCCGCGGTGTACGGCCGGGACGCGTCCACCCTGGCCTGCGCCTTGCTGATGCGCGAGGTCGCGATGAGCTCCATCGCCTTGGTGATCTTTCCGATCGACTTGGTCGACCGGATCTTCTGCCGTAGCTCGCGAAGTTGTGCCGCCATGCGGTTCTCGTCCCGGTCAGCTCGTGGCGGGGCGGGTGACCTTCACGGTCTCCTGCCCGACCTCGTTGGCGTCCATGGCCTCGGCCTCGGCCTCCACCAGGGTCTTGCCCTCGGAGGTGGTGAAGCCCTTCTTGAACTCGCCGGTGGCCTCGATGATCCGCTCGGCGATCTCGTCGGTCCACGGGGCGCCGGAGCGGATCTCGGCGAGGATGCCCTCGTGCCGGTGCCGCAGGTTCTCCAGCAGTTCCCGGTTGAACCGCGCGACGTCCTCGACCGGCACCTCGTCGTAGTGGCCGTTGGTGCCGAGGAACACGGTCACCACCTGCTGCTCGACCGGCACCGGCGAGTACTGCGGCTGCTTGAGCAGCTCGTAGAGCCGGCCGCCCCGGTCCAGCTGGGCGCGGGAGGTGGCGTCCAGGTCGGAGGCGAAGGCGGCGAACGCCTTCAGCTCCTCGTACTGCGACAGGTCGATGCGCAGCGAGCCGGAGACCTTGCGCATGGCCTTGACCTGGGCGGAGCCACCGACCCGGGACACCGAGGTGGTCACGTCGACCGCCGGGCGCTGACCGGAGTTGAACAGGTCGGACTGGAAGAAGCACTGCCCGTCGGTGATCGAGATGACGTTCGTCGGGATGTAGGCCGAGATGTCGTTGGCCTTCGTCTCGATGACCGGCAGACCGGTCAGCGACCCGGCGCCGAGCTCGTCGGACAGCTTCGCGCAGCGCTCCAGCAGACGGGAGTGCAAGTAGAAGACGTCGCCGGGGAACGCCTCGCGGCCCGGCGGGCGGCGCAGCAGCAGCGACAGCGCGCGGTAGGCCTCGGCCTGCTTGGTGAGGTCGTCGAACACGATCAGCACGTGCTTGCCCTGGTACATCCAGTGCTGGCCGATGGCCGAACCGGTGTAGGGGGCCAGCCACTTGAAGCCGGCGGAGTCGGACGCGGGGGCCGCGACGATCGTCGTGTACTCCAGCGCGCCGTGCTCCTCCAGCGCCGCGCGGACCGAGGCGATCGTGGAGCCCTTCTGGCCGACGGCGACGTAGATGCAGCGGACCTGCTGCTTCGGGTCGCCGGTCTCCCAGTTGGCGCGCTGGTTGATGATCGTGTCGACGCAGACGGCGGTCTTGCCGGTCTTGCGGTCGCCGATGATCAGCTGGCGCTGACCGCGGCCGATCGGGGTCATCGCGTCGATCGCGGTGATCCCGGTCTGCAGCGGCTCGCCGACCGGCTGGCGCTGCACGACCGACGCGGCCTGCAGTTCCAGGGCGCGGCGCTCGGAGGAGTCGATGTCACCGAGGCCGTCCAGCGGCTTGCCGAGCGGGTCGACGACCCGGCCGAGGAAGCCCTCGCCGACCGGGACCGAGAGGATCCGGCCGGTCCGCTTGACCTCCTGGCCCTCCTCGATCTGCTCGTAGTTGCCCAGGATCACGACACCGATCCGGCGCGGCTCCAGGTTCTGGGCGACGCCGAGGATGCCACCGGGGAACTCCAGCAGCTCGTTGGCCATGGTCGAGGGCAGGCCCTCGACGTGCGCGACGCCGTCACCGGTGTCGACGACGAGGCCGACCTCCTCCCGACTGACGTCGGGCGAGTAACTGGACACGTAGTTGTCGATCGCACTGCGAATCTCGTCCGACGAGATCGTCAGCTCCGCCATGGCGTTCCCGCTCCTACCGTCTTGTACTTCAATGTCTGGGGGTCCAATACCGCTCAGCCGGCCAGGCGGCGACGCAGTTCGTCGATTCGGGCGACGGCGCTGCCGTCGATGACCTCGTCGCCGACCTTGATGACCAGGCCGCCCTGGATCCGCGGGTCGACCTCGACGTGCAGCGCGATCGGACGCGCGTAGATGCGGTCCAGCGCCGAGGCCAGCCGCTGCTGCTGCTGGGCGGTCAGCGGGCCGGCGGAGACCACGTAGGCCACCGACCGTTCCCGCCGCTTGGCCGCCTCGGCGGCCAGGTCGGCGAGCCCGGGGACCAGCGCCCTGCCCTGCGGGGCGACCACCAGCTGTTCGACCAGCGCCACGGTGACCGGCTCGGACCTGTCCGCGATCAGCGAGCGCACCAGCTCCGACTTGGCCGACGCCGGTGCCGACCGGTCGGTCAGCGCCTGCTCGAGGTCGGTGTCGGCGGCGACGATCCGGCCGAACCGGAACAGCTCGTCCTCCACCGCGTCGAGCCGGCCCTCGCGCTCGGCCCGCACCAGCAGCGCGGTCCGCCCGAGGTGGTCGAGGCCGTCGACCAGCTCACGCGGTGTCGACCACCGCTCCCGGACCGCCGCGGCCAGCACCCGGAGGGTCTGGTCGCCGACCTTGCCGGACAGCAGGCCGGTGAGCAGCTGCTCGCGACGTTCCGGCGCGGCCGAGGAGTCGCCGAGTGCCCGGCGCAGGCCGATCTGGGCGTCCAGCAGCCGGACCACCGAGAACAGCTCGTCGCCGAGCTGGTCGGGGGCCCCGGCGGCTGCCTTGCGCGTCCGGGCGGGCTTGGCCTTGGCGGTGTCCGACGCCTTGGCGGTGTCCGAGGCCTTCGCGGCGTCCGAGCCGAGCACGTCGAGCAGGGTGAGCTCGGCGGCGGCCAGGGCGTCGCGACTAGCGGCGTGGAATGTCATCAGCGGGTCCTAGTTGTTGGCGGGCGCCGACACCGCGTCGAGCTCGTCGAGGAACCGGTCGACCGTGCCGCTGCGCCGTGCCTGGTCCTCCAGGGACTCGCCGACGATGCGGCTGGCCAGCTCGACCGCGGTCCGGCCGAGGTCGGCCCGCAGCTCGGCCACGATCTGGGCTCGCTGGGCCTCCAGCTGCGCCTGCCCCTGGGCCACGATACGCGCGGCCTCCTCCTGGGCCTGGACGCGCAGCTCCTCCTTGATCTGCTCCGCCTCCAGCCGGGCGTCGTCCCGGATGCGCGCCGACTCGGCGCGGGCCTCGGCCAGCTGCGCGGTGTAGGTCTGCAGCGCCTTCTCGGCCTCGGCCTGGGCGATCTCGGCCTTCTTGATCCCGCCTTCGATCTTCTCCGACCGCTCCTTGTACGCGGCCTCGAAGCGCGGGACAGCGAACTTCCACAGCACGAAGAGCAGGAGCAGGAAGGCGACCAGCCCGAGGATGATCTCGGACGTGTGCGGCAGAACCGGGTTCGGTTCTCCCTCGGCGGCCAGCACGATGGTGTTCAGCACGGCGTCTCCTTACCCAGCGGAACGTAGGTCAGGCGGCGTAGGCGATGAAGAAGAGCACCAGACCGATCAGAGCCAGCACCTCGGTCAGCACGAAGGTGGTCCAGGCGATGTTCATCAGCTTGCCCTGGGCCTCCGGCTGCCGGGCGGTGCCGTTGATGACCGCTGCCCAGATGATGCCCACACCGATACCGGGGCCGATCGCGCCGAGGCCGTACCCGATGAGCGCGAGGCCCGGGTTGATGTTGGCGGCCTCCTGCGCAAGAACAAGGTTGCTCACGTGTTTCCCTTTCAAACTCGGTCCGCGCGTCACACGGATCGGGTGTCTGTGTCTGTTGTTACGAGTTGGTCGTCTTCAGCTGGCCGTCAGTGGTCCGAGGACATCGCCTGGCCGATGTAGTTGGCGGACAGCAACGCGAAGATGTACGCCTGGATCACCATGATCAGTGCCTCGACGAACGTCATCGCGATGTTGAAGGCGAAGGCCACCACCGACACGCCCTTGAGCGCTCCGCTGCCCTCGATCAACAGGAACTCGCCGGCGATGGCGAACACCATGAGAATGAGGTGTCCGGCGAACATCGCCGCGAAAACCCGGATCGCCAGCGTGATCGGGTTCATGATGAACTTCGTGAACAGCTCGATCGGCGTCAGCAGGATGTAGATGGGCTTCGGCACGTTGGGCGGGAACAGCTGGTGCTTGAAGTACCCGATGAACCCGTGCCGCTTGAAGCCCATCCCGTGGTACACGGGGTAGACGACCAGCAACGACAACGCCAGTGGGAACCCGATGTGCGAGAACGACGGGAACTGGATGATCGGGATGATCCCGAAGATGTTGTTCACCAGCACGAAGGTGAACAACGCCAGGATCAGCGGCACGAAGGGCAGGAAGTCCTTCGATCCGATCTGCTCCCGAGCGATATTGTTCCGGCCGAAGTCGTAGACCGACTCGGCGAAGTACTGGAACCTGCCCGGGACGATCTGCATCCGGCGGGACGCCAGGAGGAAGAACGCCGAGATGATGACGACCGACAGGACGATCAACACCATCGGCTTCGTCACCGAGCCGAAAATGGGCGGCAGGAAGAAATCACCCGCGCCAGGGGGAACGAACTCGCCACCCTCTGCTAGCCACAGCGCCCGCAACTGGGCTCCTTCCGGTTCTCCCGGCCGGCAGATTGTCCCGCCGGGGGAATCGTCACGATCAGGACTTAACGTACCTCAGCGACATCGGGCACCTGGCAGCGGCACCCCTGCTCCCGAGGGGTGCCCCAAGGCCCTGCCGCGCACCATATCAGCCGCTCTCGGGCTAGAAGGACGCGCGTACTACTTGGTAGGAACATCACACCTGCCAGCGCTGATCCCGGCCCGGTGATCGACCCGAAGATCTACTGGTCACCGCTGTCGATGATCAAGGTCGGGATCTTCGTGCGGCGGAAGGCGATCATGTCCATCGCCGCCCAGACCACCACCACGGCCAGCATGGTGAACGCCAACGACTCGGTGTGCAGAAAGCTCACGTTGCCCAACAGCAACATGACCAACAGCAGGATCAGCATCTTGCCGATGAACCCGCCCAGCGCGGCACCCATGACCAGCATGGGGTTGAACGCGGCGGTCCGTCTCATCAGCCACAACGTGGCGAACGACGAGCCGAAGGCCACGATCCCGCCGACCAACGCGCCGAGGGAACCCTCGACACCCGCGACCAGGGTGCTGATCGTGATACCCGCCACCACGACCGCGACCGCCGGCCACAACGCATAACGCAACATGGCGTCGGCCAGCTTGTGCACCGACTCCGCGTGCGTACGCGGCATGTCGGTCAGCAGACCGAGGTCCAGCTCTTGTTTGTCCGTCTTGTCTGTCATCGCGCCCTCAGTCTAGGTACGGCCGAAACGATCAACGCGATCAGGAGGCCGAAACCCATGACCCAGACCACCGCGTACCCCTCGAACAGGGTCAGCGCGACCGTGCCGAACGCCAGCACCGCGGCCCACAGGTAGATCAGCAGCACCGCACGACGCTGGGAGTGACCGATCTCCAACAACCGGTGGTGCAGGTGCATCTTGTCGGCGTGGAACGGGCTCAGGCCCTTGCGGGTGCGCCGCACCACGGCCATCAGCAGGTCCAGCAGCGGCACGAACAGCACCGCCGCGACCACCAGCAGTGGCGAGAGCAACGCCACGGTGTCGGTGCCGTCCGGCCCCAGCACGCGCCCGGACGCCGAGGTGCTCGCCGCGGCCATCATCAGGCCGATCAGCATCGAGCCGGAGTCACCCATGAAGATCTTGGCCGGCTGGAAGTTGTGTGGCAGGAAACCAAGGCACGCGCCGGCCAGGGTGGCCGCGATCATCGCCGGCGCGTAGTTGTTCACGTCACCGCCCGACTCGTTGAGCAGGTGCAGCGAGAACGCGCACGTGGCCGCCGCCGAGATGAACCCGACGCCGGCGGCCAGCCCGTCGAGACCGTCGACGAAGTTCATCGCGTTGACCATCGTCAACACCAGCAACACGGTCAGGATCGCGCCCTGGTTCTGGTCGAGGATCAGCGTCGAGCCGACGCTGTCGTCCCCGCCCCACGGAACCCAGACGATGATCCACTGGAGCCCGAACAGCACCAGGATGCCCGCGCAGGTGGTCTGGCCGGCGAGCTTGGTCAGCGAGTCCAGCTCGAACCGGTCGTCGAGCATGCCGATGAGCACGATCATCCCGCCGCCGATCATCACCGCGGTCGGGTCGAAGGTGTACTCGAACCCGCGGCGCAGCGCCGGGAGCTGGTGGGCCAGCAGCATGCCGCCGCACACGCCCAGGTACATCGCCACGCCGCCAAGGCGCGGGATGGGCACGGTGTGCACGTCGCGCTGGCGGGGGTGGGCGACCGCGCCCCAGCGCAGCGCGAAGCGCCGGATCAGGCCGGTGAACAGGAACGTCAGCACGGCGGCGGTCAGGCCGACGAGCAGGTACTCCCGGATCGGGAGACCGTGGGGCTGGAAGTCCTGGGCGAGGTTCATCGCGGATACGCGGGGTGGGCGGCGGTCAACTGGCGCACGGCCTCGCGGACCTCGGCGTGCTCGGCGTCCCCGGCGGCGGTGCCCGGCACGGCCCGCACCGCGCGGCCGATGAGGCCCGCGATCCGCGTCATCGCCGGTTCGGCCATGCCCTGGGTGGTCACGCACGGCGAGCCGACGCGGATCCCGGAGGCCACGGCCGGCGGCGCCGGGTCGAACGGCACGGCGTTCTTGTTCAGCGTGATGCCGGCGGCCTCGCAGCGGCGTTCGGCCTCGGTCCCGGTGACGCCGCCGGTGACCGCCACGTCACGCAGGTCCAGCAGCGCGAGGTGGGTGTCGGTGCCGCCGGAGACCGGGCGCATGCCCTCGGCGGCCAGGCCGTCGGCCAGGGCGGCGGCGTTGGCCACGACCTGGGTGGCGTAGCCGGCGAACTCCGGGGTGGCCGCCTCCCGCAGGGCGACGGCCTTGGCCGCGACGGTGTGCATCAGCGGCCCGCCCTGGGCGAACGGGAACACGGCCTTGTCGATGGCCTTCGCGTGGTCGGCACGGCTCAGGATCATGCCGCCCCTCGGCCCGCGCAGCACCTTGTGCGTGGAGAAGGTGACCACGTCGGCGAAGGGCACCGGCGAGGGGATGACGCCACCGGCGACCAGGCCGATGAAGTGCGCGGCGTCGACCATGAGGATCGCGCCGACCTCGTCGGCGATCGCCCGGAACGCGGCGAAGTCGATGAGCCGGGGGTAGGCGGTGGCCCCGGCGATGATCATCCTCGGCTCGTGCGCGCGGGCGAGGTCGCGGACCTGGTCGTAGTCGATCAGTTCGGTGTCCGCGCGCACACCGTAGGCGACCGGCTCGAACCAGCGACCGGAGAAGTTGACCTTCGAGCCGTGGGTGAGGTGGCCGCCCTGCTTGAGGTCCATGGCCAGTACCCGGTCACCCGGCTCGCAGAACGCGGCGTAGGCGGCGAGGTTGGCGCTGGCCCCGGAGTGCGGCTGGAGGTTGGCGTGCTCGGCGCCGAACAGCGCCTTGGCGCGCAGCACTCCGAGGTCCTCGGCCTCGTCGACCCGCGAGCAGCCGCCGTAGTAGCGGCGGCCGGGGTAGCCCTCGGCGTACTTGTTGGACAGCGTCGACCCCAGCGCGGCCAGGACGGCCGGGCTGGTCAGGTTCTCGCTGGCGATCAGCTGGAGGCCGCCTCTGAGCCGACCGAGCTCACCGAGGACGACGTCGGCGATCTCGGGGTCCGTACTGGCCAGGGCCGCGAAGTCCGGGCCCCAGAACGGCGTATCCAAGCGCGTTGCTTCTTCCACGAGGCTGCAGTGGCGTCAGGTTACCGCGAGTGCGGACCGTCACCGTTCCGTGGTGACCGGGCGGCTACCGGGCGGCTACCGGGCGGCTCAGGAAGATCAGCTGACCGATCGCGCGGCTGACCGTGAAGCCGTTGGCGGCGTAGAGCGCGCGGGCCCTTGTGTTGTCCGCCTTGACATCCAGCCACACCTCGGTCGCACCGTGGACGGTCGCGGCGCGGGCCAGCAGCGCGCGCAGCAGCGCCCGGCCGTGACCGCTGCCCCGGTGCTCGGCGGCGAGCACGACGCGGCGCAGCTCGACCGACGGGCCGGGAACCCGGGCCAGCACGGCGAAGCCGACCGGGACGCCCGCGCGCAGGGCGATGAGGTGTTCCTGGGTGGGGTCGCTCAGGGCGTGGTCGTGCCAGGCGGGACCGGTGTCGCCGAGCCAGCACGCGGTGTCCGGTTCGGCCTCCCACGCGATGACCGCCGCGAGGTCCGCGCGGGCGGTGGCCCGCAGGGCGAGCATCAGGCGGGGCTCTGTACCTCGGTGCCGAGGACCTCGGCGACGGCCGCGACGCTGACCGCGCCCTCGCGCAGCACCGCCGGCTCGTCCCCGGTCAGGTCGACGATCGTGGAGGGCACCGGCTCGCCGGAGGGACCGCCGTCCAGGTACACCGCCACCGAGTCGCCGAGCTGCTCGCGGGCGTCGGCGGCGTTGGCGGCCGGCGGCTGGCCGGAGCGGTTGGCGCTGGAGACGGCCATCGGGCCGACCTCGCGCAGCAGTTCGATGGCCACCGGGTGCAGCGGCATACGCAGCATGACGGTGCCGCCGGAGCGGCCGAGGTCCCAGGACAGCGACGGCGCGTGCGGCAGCACGATCGACAGGTCACCCGGCCAGAACGCCTCGATCAGCAGCCGGGCGGTCCTGGGCACCGACAGCACCAGGCCGTCGATCGTCGACCAGGACCCGACCAGCACGCCGACCGGCATGTCCGGGCCCCGGTTCTTCGCCGCCAGCAGCGAGGACACCGCCGAGGAGGAGAACGCGTCGGCGCCGATGCCGTAGACCGTGTCGGTCGGCAGCACCACCAGACGTCCCGCGCGGACCGCGCTCGCCGCGGCGGCCAGACCGTCCGCGCGGTCCTGCTCGACCGCGCAGTCGTAGACGACACTCACGGGGTCAGACCCTATACGCCCGGCCTGGTGATCTGTTCGGCCATCTCGTCGGCGCGGCGTCGCCAGGTCTGGCGGCGGAAGCGGAACACGATCGCGAACAGCAGCCCGGCGCCGGCCAGGATGCCGACGACCACCAGCAGCGGGTTGGCGGTCAGGCCGCCGGCGACCACGGTGATCAGCCCGAGCGCGACGGTCAGGATGGCCAGGCTGACCGCGATGCCCTCGGGCGCCCACGTCCAGCGCCGGCCAAGCGCCACCTCGCGCAGCAGGTGGTCGGCGCCCCGGTCGAGCTCGTCGTCGCCGGTCCGCAGCGACAGGATGCGTTCGGCGGCCTGCTCGCAGATCAGCAGCTGCTGCTCGCTGGTGATCACCAGCGTGTCGTCGTCGGTGCGCGCGCGGCACTGCTCGGCGACCGAGAACCAGGTACTGGCCAGGTAGTAGCGCAGGACCGGGTCGGCCGGCCGGTCGGCGACCAGGTTCTCCAGGTCGGCGACGGCCGCGGCGGCACGGTCCTGGCCGACCAGCACCTGGGTGAGGCCGAGGCGGGCCAGCAGCGCGGCGAGACCGCCGTGGGCCAGCGCCCGCCCGTAGTGGTCCTCGGCGCTGCGCCACCGGCCCCTGGCCAGCGACACGTCGCCGAGGCCGATCTGGTCGAGGGGGTCGTCGCGGCGGGCGGCGGCCTCGGTGAACCCGTCGAACGCGGCGTCGAGCCTGCCGGCGAGCAGCGCGGACCTGGCGGCGTCGGCGTGCTCGCGGCCGGCCGGGGCACCGCCCGGCAGGTCGTCGGGCACCAGTCGCCACTTCACGATCACGTCCTGCCACGCACGAAGCATTGGATCACCCCGGCCGGCACGTTACTCTCGGTACACCCGTGTCGGGGGGTTGTTGTCGAGGTGAATGACGTGCCGAGCATCCGGTCGTTGAGCTCGAGGTCGCTCGCGGTGTCCTGTGCCGCGCTGTACCTCGTGGTCAGCGCCGTGGTCGGGGTGGCACTGCTGGCCACCCCGCAGCCGGTGCCGCCCGCGGTGGCGGTGAGCGACGGCCCGACGTCGGTGGCCGAGCGGAACGCCGGAGAGCCACCGATGCCGCCCACGCCTCCCAGACCCCCCAACGGTTTCCAGCGGGTGACCGGTCCGCAGATGGTGCAGACGGTGATCCCGCTCGGCTGGCGGGTGGCCAGGGGCGGCGCGCCCGGCGCGATGCGCGCGACCGACCCGGCCGACGGCGGCCGGTTCGTGGCGTTCGGCGGCGCGCCGGCCCCCGACCAGGACCTGGCGACGACCCGGGTGACCAACGAGTCGAAGCTGGCCGCGCGGACCGACGACTACGAGCGCATCGACCTGATCCGCGCGACCTACGCCGGGCACCCGGCGGTCGAGTGGGAGTACCAGCACGACGACGGCAGCGGGCCCCAGCACGTGCGCGCGTTGTTCTGGCAGGTGGACGATGTGGAGTACTTCATCGTGGCGTCCGGCCCAGTGGAGCACTGGCAGCGGATGCAACCGATCTACGACCAGATGGTGGCCAATTCCCGGCCCTGACCCGGTCAGCCGGTGCGGCGGGCGGTGACGAACCTCGGCCGGCCGGTCAGGTCGTCCAGCGCGGTGCCGCCGGTGAACCCGCCCCGGGCGGCGAGCAGGGCGAGGACCTGGTCGCGGTGGGTGTCGTCGTGCTCCATGGCGAACGCGCCGCCGGGGCGCAGCAGACGGGCGGCGGTGCGCACGACGTGCGGGATGACCGACAGCCCGTCCTCGCCGCCGAACACCGCGCGAGCCGGGTCGTGCCCGGCGACCTCCGGCGGTACCGGGGTGGCGAGCGGGACGTAGGGCGGGTTGCACACCACCAGGTCGACCCGCCCGTCGAGGTCGGCGAGCAGGGTCGGGTCGGTGACGTCACCGGCGTGCAGCACCACCGGGCGGTCGCCGTCGGCGGCGCGCTCCTCGGCGTTGCGGCGGGCCCAGGCCAGCGCGTCGGGGTCGAGTTCGACGGCGTGCACGGTGGCGTCGCGGCGGGCGGCGGCCAGGGCCAGCGCGAGCGCGCCCGAGCCGGTGCACAGGTCGACGACCAGCGGTTCGCTGACGCCGCGCAGCGCGGCGAGGCCCCATTCGTGGAGCAGTTCGGTCTCCGGGCGTGGCACGAACACGCCCGGCCCGACGGCCAGGGTGAGCGGGCCGAACGCGGCGTGGCCGAGCAGGTGTTGCAGCGGCACCCGGGTGGCCCGGCGCGCGACCAGCCCGTCGATCCGCGCGACGGTCCGGTCGTCGAGGGGCCCCACCAGCGGCAGCCGGCCCCGGTCGACGTCGAGCACGTGCGCGGCGATCAGCTCCGCGTCGACCCTCGGGGACGCGACACCGGCTCGCGCCAGGACGCGCTGGGCCTGGCGCAGGACCACGCGCAGCGGGTGCCGCCCGGTCTCGTCCACGTCGACGTCCAGGTCCACGTCAGGCGGGCTGGTGGGCGGCGAGGCGTTCGGCGCGGTCGGCGGTGGCCAGCGCGTCCAGCACGCCGTCGAGGTCGCCGTTCATCACCTGGTCGAGGTTGTAGGCCTTGTAGTTGACCCGGTGGTCGGAGATCCGGTTCTCCGGGAAGTTGTAGGTGCGTACCCGCTCGGAGCGGTCGACCGTGCGGACCTGGCTGCGCCGGTTGTCGGCGGCCTGTTTGGCGGCCTCCTCCTCGGCGGCGGCGACCAGCCGGGCGCGCAGGACCTGCATCGCGCGGGTCTTGTTCTGCAGCTGGGAGCGTTCGTTCTGGCAGGACACCACGATGCCGGTGGGCAGGTGGGTGATCCGCACGGCCGAGTCGGTGGTGTTGACGCTCTGCCCGCCCTTGCCCGACGAGCGGAACACGTCGATGCGCAGGTCCTTCTCGTCGATCTCCACCTCGACGTCCTCGATGTCGGGGATGACGAGCACTCCGGCGGCCGAGGTGTGGATGCGGCCCTGGGACTCGGTGACCGGCACCCGCTGCACGCGGTGCACGCCGCCCTCGAACTTCAGCCGCGACCACACGCCGTCGGCGGTGGGTACCTTGCTCTTGATGGCGACGGTGACGTCCTTGTAGCCGCCGAGCTCGGTGTCGGTGCCGTCGAGGACCTCGGCCTGCCAGCCGTGCCGTTCGGCGTAGCGCAGGTACATCCGCAGCAGGTCGCCGGCGAACAGCGCGGACTCGTCGCCGCCCTCCCCCGACTTGATCTCCAGCAGCAGGTCGGAGCCGTCGTGCGGGTCGCGTGGCAGCAGCAGTTCGGTGAGCCGGGCCTCGAGCACCGGGACGCGTTCGGCGAGGGTCTGCGCCTCGGCGGCGAACGAGTCGTCCTCGGCGGCGAGCTCCCGGGCGGCGGCGAGGTCCTCGCGCGCGGTCTCCAGCTCACGCAGCGTCTTCACCGTCGGGGTCAGCTGGGCGTAGCGGCGCCCGAGCCGGCGGGCACGGTTCTGGTCGCCGTGCACCGACGGGTCGGCCAGCGACCGCTCCAGCTCGTCGTACTCGGTGAGCAGTTCCCTCAGCGACGCCGAGTCCACGGACGACCCCCTTCTGTGCTGCGCGCCTGAACACGAACTCCTGAACATGACAACGGCGCCCACCCGCACGTGCGGGATGGGCGCCGTGGGCGAAGCTACTTGGTCTTCTGCCGCTTGCCGTAGCGGGCCTCGAAGCGCGCGACCCGGCCGCCGGTGTCGAGGATCTTCTGCTTGCCCGTGTAGAACGGGTGGCAGTTCGAGCAGACCTCGACGTGGATGCTGCCCGACTTCTTCGTGCTGCGCGTGGTGAACGTGTTCCCACAGCCGCAGACGACCTCGGTCACGACGTACTCGGGGTGGATACCGGTCTTCACAGATCTTGCCCTTTCTCAGGTGGCCGCCGGGTCCCCGACGAGACGTGACGAGACGTCGAGGTGAACCGGTGCCGGGACTCGACCAGACAGTTTGCCAGATGTCCTGGCGATTCGTTCAACATCCCCCGATCAGGGGGTATTCCATACCAGTCGCGCTGACAGCGCGCCCGATGAAGCCCGACCGCTCATCGCGCGGCAACTGCCACCCACCGCAACCACTCCCGCACTCACCGACGTCAGCCGACAGTGGTGGTGACCCGAGGACACACTTTTCCGTGTGTCCGAACCGTGGGGCCAGCCGCTGTCCGTGCAGGCGTGGCTGGCCATTCCCGTGCTGTTCGCCGCCGCCGTCCTCGGCCTGGTCGCGGTGCTCGGGATCGTCATCGACGCCGACTGGCAGGCGACGCTGTCCAGCGCGCTGTGCGGCGCCGCCGCCGCGGTGACCGCGTTGGTCGAGGTGCGACCGGGGTCGTGGCCGGCGCGGCGGCGCTGGGCGTTGCGGGTCGGCTACCCGGCGGCGGTGTTCGGCTCCGGGCTGTGGCTGGGCGGGGTCACGATCCCCACGCCGACGGCCATCGCCGTCGGCCTGCCGGCACTGGGCATGTTGCTGCTGCTGTGCCGGCAGGCGCGATGGCGACGGTGAGACACCTAGTCGTCGTTGACCGACGGGGTGTTCTTCGCGACCTGCATCAGGAACTCGATGTTGGTGCGGGTCTTGCGGAGCTGGGTCAGCAGCAGGTCGATGGCCTGCTGGTTGTCCAGCGCGTGCAGCACGCGGCGCAGCTTGACCGTCACCGCCAGCTCGTCCGGCGAGAGCAGCAGCTCCTCCTTGCGGGTGCCGGACGCGTCGACGTTGACCGCGGGGAAGGTGCGCTTGTCGGCGATCTTGCGGTCCAGGATCAGCTCGGCGTTGCCGGTGCCCTTGAACTCCTCGAAGATCACCGTGTCACCGGCCGACCCGGTCTCCACCAGCGCGGTGGCGAAGATGGTCAGCGAGCCGCCGTCCTCGATGTTGCGCGCCGCGCCGAGGAACCGCTTGGGCGGGAACAGCGCGGTCGAGTCGACACCACCGGACAGGATCCGGCCCGACGCCGGCGCGGCCAGGTTGTAGGCACGGCCGAGGCGGGTGATGGAGTCGAGCAGCACGACCACGTCGTGGCCCATCTCGACCAGGCGCTTGGCCCGCTCGATGGACAGCTCCGCGACCGTGGTGTGGTCCGACGGCGGGCGGTCGAAGGTCGAGGCGATGACCTCACCCTTCACCGACCGCTGCATGTCGGTGACCTCTTCCGGACGCTCGTCCACCAGCACGACCATCAGGTAGCACTCGGGGTTGTTGGTGGTGATGGCGTTCGCGATCGCCTGCAACACCGAGGTCTTGCCGGCCTTGGGCGGCGAGACGATCAGCGCGCGCTGGCCCTTGCCGACCGGCGTCACCAGGTCGATGACCCGGGTGGTCAGCAGGTGCGGCTCGGTCTCCAGACGCAGCCGCTCGTTCGGGTACAGCGGCGTCAGCTTGGTGAACTCCGGCCGGTTCTTGGCCTGGTCCGGGTCCAGCCCGTTGATCGTCTCGACGCGCACCAGCGGGTTGAACTTCTGCCGCTGCTGCTCGCCCTCACGCGGCTGGCGCACCATGCCGGTGATCGCGTCGCCCCGGCGCAGGTTGTACTTGCGCACGAGCGAGAGCGAGACGTACACGTCGTTGGGGCCGGACAGGTAACCGGAGGTCCGCACGAACGCGTAGTTCTCCAGCACGTCGAGCACACCGGCGACCGGCAGCAGGACGTCGTCCTCGCGCACCTCGGTGTCCGGGCTCTCGCCCCGCCCACCGCTGCTGCCACCGCGACGGCGGCGGTCCCGGAAGCGCCGGCCGCGACGCCGACCGTCGTTGTCGTCGTCATCGTCGTCCGGGCCGTTGTCCCGGTTGTCCCGGTCCCGGTTGCGGTCCTGACCGCGCTCCTGGTTCCGGTTCTGGTTGCGGTCGCGGCCACCCCGGCCGTCACGGCCGTCCCGGCCATCGCCCTGGCGCTCGCCCCGGCTCTGCCGGTCGCTCTTGTCGCCACCGCGGTCACCGCCCCGGTCACCACGGTCACCGCGATCGCCGCGGTCACCGCCCCGGTCGCCGCCCCGGTCACCACGGTCGGAACGCTCGGTGCGCTCGTCGGTGCGCTGCTCGGCTTCCGGGCTGCCGGCCGCCCGGACCGAACCCCGGCGCCGCCGGCTGCCGCTCTCGCGGGTCTCACCGTCGGTGGCCGGCGCGGTCACGGCCGGCGCGGTCTCGGTCTTCGGCTCGGCCTTGGCGGCCTTGCTCTCGGACTTGGCCTCGGTCCTGGTCTCGGACTTCGTCGCGGTCCGGGACGCGGACCTCGGCTCGTCCTTCCCGCCGATGCCCAGTGGCAGCGTGTCGGCGGAGTCGGACTTCGCGGGGGCCGAGCCACCGCTCTGCCGCTCCTTGATGGCGGCGATCAGGTCACCCTTGCGCATACCGGTCGTCCCGGTGATGCCCAGCTGGCCGGCGAGCTCCCGCAGCTCTGCCAGAACCATGCCGGACAGCCCGGCGCGCCGCTTGGTCGTGCCCCCGTTTGCGCTGGTGCGCGGCGCCTGCGCCGCGTCGGCGACAGTCCCGGGCGCGGATTCGACCGCACCGTTGGCTGTTTCGCTGCCCAGCAGATCAGTGTTGCTCACTCATGTCCTTCCTGACCAGGTCCCCGCCTCCACAGGAGGACCCGTGTACCAGCGGACCGCCGCTCGACGAACTCGATACGGCGTATGCCCCGGCTGACTGACCTTCGTCTCGGCCATGGCTACCTGGCTATTCACCATTGCGGACGATGATCGTCAACGCGAAGCTATCTCGGTCACCACGGCTTTGGGTATCCCCCAGCGACGACGTCGACCTCTGGGAGGCCGAGTCGGCATCTGGAACGGATTGATGCGACCCGGAAAGAGTGATCCGGGAACGACACCGGGCGCCCGTACGCGCGGTGACTGAACGCCCCTGAGGGTAGACCGCCCCGCATCCGCGTGCAACAACCGGGTGTGCCGGCGTGGCTGACCGGTACAACCTCGACTACCTGGAATTTGTTCCTGCCGGCTCGACCGTGACCCCGTCCCTGGCGATCTCCAGCGGGCGCACGGCGAAGCCCGAGGTGTCCACCTCCGGTGGCAGCAGCCCGTCACGGGTCGCGGCGAACACGGTCGGTCCGGCACCGGAAACCGTTGCGGCGACACCGTTGTCCCGAAGTTCACGGACCACTCGGCTGGTGTTGGGCCAGGCGTCGGCGCGGTAGTCCTGGTGCAGCACGTCGGCGGTCGCGGGCAGCAGCAGATCGGGACGTTCGGTGAACGCGTGCACGGCCAGCGCCGCCCGGCCGGCGGCGAACGCGGCGTCGGCGTGCGGCACCGTGGCCGGCAGCAGACCCCGGGTGAGCGCGGTCGCCGACTTCTCCGCCGGCACCAGCACGACCGGCCGCAACGCGGCGTGTGGTTCCAGCCGCACGGCGTGATATCGCGGGCCGGTCGGGTCCCGGTCGACCCAGGCCAGCGCCAACCCACCCAGCAGGCTGGCGGCCACGTTGTCGGCGTGACCCTCGAACGAGGCGGCCAGCTCCAGTGCCTCGTCGTCGCGCTCACGGCCCGCCAGGGCGTAGCCGGCGGCCACCCCCGCGACGACCGCCGCGGCCGACGAGCCGAGCCCTCGGGCATGCGGGATGGCGTTCACGCAGGTCAGCGTCACGCCCGGCAGGCGAAGGCCGAGTGCGTCGGCGGTCGCGTACAGCGCGCGCACGACCAGGTGCTTCTCGTCGACGACCAGGCCGGCGCCCTCCCCGGTGACCGTGCCGGTCACCGCACCGTCGGTGACCGTGACCTCCACCCGGTCGTACAGGGCCAGCGCCAGACCCAGCGCGTCGAAACCGGAACCCAGGTTGGCCGTGGACGCCGCAACCGTGACCCGAATGGAACGTTCGCGCGGGGAAAGGCTCAACTCAGTTCCAACGCCGAGGCGACCGCGCCCGGCTCCACCGGAACCGGCTCCACCGGCGCCATGCCCGACAGCGCGGTGTCCGGATCCTTGAGACCGTGCCCGGTGACCGTGCACACCGCCAGCGAACCGGCCGGCAGCCGCCCGTCGCGGGCGGTGCGCAGCAGGCCGGCGACGCTCACCGACGACGCCGGCTCCACGAACACGCCCTCACGCCGGGCCAGCAGCCGGTAGGCGTCGAGCAGATCAGCGTCGGACACCGCGTCGATCAGCCCGTTCGAGGCGTCCCGCGCGGCGATCGCGCCCCGCCACGACGCCGGGTTGCCGACCCGGATCGCGGTGGCCACGGTTTCCGGGTCGCGCACCGGCTCGCCGAGCACCAGCGGCGCGGCGCCCTCGGCCTGGAAACCGAACATCCGGGGGGTGCCGGTGACGACACCGTCGGCGGCATAGGCGGAGTAGCCCTGCCAGTAGGCGGTGATGTTGCCGGCGTTGCCGACCGGCAGCAGGTGCACGTCCGGCGCGCGGCCCAGCGCGTCGCAGACCTCCCACGCGGCGCTGCGCTGACCGACCAGCCGCACCGGGTTGACCGAGTTCACCAGCTCCACCGGGTACTCGGCGGCGGTTTTGCGCGCCAGTTCCAGGCAGTCGTCGAAGTTGCCGTCGATCTGCAGGATCCGCGCGCCGTAGGCGACGGCCTGGGCGAGCTTGCCCAGCGCGATCTTCCCGCTGGGCACCAGGACCGCGCAGGTCATCCCGGCGCGCGCGGCGTAGGCGGCGGCCGAGGCCGACGTGTTGCCGGTGGACGCGCAGATCACCGCGGTGGCGCCGGTGGCCAGCGCGTGCGAGATGGCCACGGTCATGCCGCGGTCCTTGAACGAGCCCGTGGGGTTGGCGCCCTCGACCTTCAGGTACACCTCGCACCCGGTCACCTCGGACAGGTGCCGCGCGGGCAGCAGCGGCGTGCCGCCCTCCTGCAACGTCACCACCTTCGCGCCATCGGGCAGCGTGATCCGGTCGGGGTAGGCGCGGATCACCCCTGGCCAGGCCTGCCGGACTCCGGCCGATGCTGTCATGGTTCCTCTCCTTCGACCCGCATGACGCTGACCACGTCGTGCACCGCCGGCAAACCGGCGATCTTGTCCACTGTGGACCTCAGGGCGCGGTCGGGCGCCGAGTGGGTGACGATCACCAGGCTGGCGTCGTTGGCGCGCCCGCGCTGGCGCACCGCGGCGATGCTGACGTCGTGCTCGGCGAACACCGAGGCCACCGAGGACAGCACGCCCGCGCGGTCGGCCACGTCCAGGCTGACGTGGTACCGGGTGTCCACCTGGGAGATCGGCCGGATCGGCAGCGCCGCGTAGGCCGACTCCCCCGGCCCGCGCCCGCCGACCAGCCGGTTACGCGACACCGCGACCAGGTCGCCGAGCACCGCGCTCGCCGTCGGCGCGCCACCGGCGCCCTGGCCGTAGAACATCAGCGAACCGGCGGCGTCGGCCTCGACGAACACCGCGTTGAACGCGCCGCCGACCCCGGCCAGCGGGTGGCTGCGCGGAATCATCGCCGGGTGCACGCGGACCGCGACCGACTCGACGCCGTCGGTGTCGACGCGTTCGCAGATCGCCAGCAGCTTGATGGTGCGGCCCAGCGTGCGGGCGGCGGCGATGTCGGCCGGGGTGACCGAGGTGATGCCCTCGCGGTACACGTCGGCGGCGGTCACCCTGGTGTGGAAGGCGATCGAGGCGAGGATCGCCGCCTTGGACGCGGCGTCGTAGCCGTCGACGTCGGCGGTCGGGTCGGCCTCCGCGTACCCCAGGCGCGAGGCCTCGTCGAGCGTCTCGGCGTAGCCGGCGCCCGAGGAGTCCATGGCGGACAGGATGTAGTTGGTGGTGCCGTTGACGATGCCCATGACCCGGTTGATCCGGTCACCGGCCAGCGACTCGCGCAGCGGACGCAGCAACGGGATCGCGCCGGCGACCGCCGCCTCGAAGTACAGGTCGGCCCCGGAGGACCCGGCGGCGGCGAACAGTTCGGCGGCGTGCTCGGCGAGCAGCGCCTTGTTCGCGGTGACCACGGACTTGCCCGCCCGCAACGCTGTCGTCAGCAGCGTGCGCGCCGGCTCGATCCCCCCGATCACCTCCACCACGACGTCCACATCGGACTCGACGAGCGCGGCGGCGTCGGTGGTGATCAGGTGCGCCGGGACGTCGGGGTGCCGGTGCGGCCGGCGCACCGCCACCCCCACCAGCTCGACCGACCCGCCGATGCGCGCGGTGAGGTCGTCGGCCTGCTCGGTGAGCAGCCGAACCACCTGCGCCCCAACGGTTCCACACCCCAGCATGGCCACCTTGACACTCACGAAACCTCCAGCCGGAGCAGGTCGTCGATGGTCTCGCGGCGCAGCAGCTGCCGGGACTCGCCGTCGCGGACGGCGACCACCGCCGGGCGGGGCAGGCGGTTGTAGCTCGACGCCATCGCGTAGCAGTAGGCGCCGGTGGCGGCGACCGCGATCAGGTCGCCCGGCGCGAGGTTGCGCGGCAGCCAGCAGTCCCGCACGACGACGTCCCCGGACTCGCAGTGCTTGCCGACCACCCGCGAGAGCACCGGCTCGCCGCCGTGCAGGCCCTCGTCGGAGAACCGGGACACCAGCCGGCAGTCGTACTCGGCGTCGTAGAGCGCGGTGCGGATGTTGTCGCTCATCCCGCCGTCGACGCTGACGTAGCGGCGCGCGGTGCCGTGCCCCAGTTCGACGTCCTTGATGGTGCCGACCTCGTAGAGGGTCACCGTACCCGGTCCGACGATCGCCCGGCCCGGCTCGACCGCGACCTTGGGCACCGGCAGCTCGAACTGCTCGCACTCCTTGGTGACGATGGTGCGCAGCTGCTCGGCCAGCCAGGCCGGCGGCGGCGGGTCGTCCAGCGCCGTGTAGGCGATCCCCAACCCACCCCCGAGGTCCACTGTGGACACGTCGGCGAGCGCCTCGGCGCCGTGCTCGTCACGCAGCTGCGCCAGCAGCGCGATCACCCGGTGGGCCGACAGCTCGAAGGCGTTGGCGTCGAAGATCTGCGAGCCGATGTGGCTGTGCAGACCGACGAGCTTGAGCCCCGCCGAACCCAGCACCCGGCGCACCGCCTCGGCGGCGTCCCCGCCGGCCAGCGAGAAACCGAACTTCTGGTCCTCGTGCGCGGTGGCGATGTACTCGTGGGTGTGCGCCTCGACCCCGACGGTGACCCGCACCAGCACCGGCTGCACGACCCCCTGGTCGCGGGCGATCCGGTCCAGCCGGGCGATCTCGTAGAACGAGTCGAGCACCACCGCACCGACCCCGGCGGACACCGCCTCGGCCAGCTCGGCGGCCGACTTGTTGTTGCCGTGCAAGGTGATCCGCTCCGGCGGGAACTCCGCGCGCAGCGCGATCGCCAGCTCGCCGCCGCTGCACACGTCCAGCGACAGGCCCTCCTGCGCGACCCACTGGGCGATCCGCACCGACAGGAACGCCTTCGACGCGTAGTGCACCAGCGCCGGGTCACCGAAGGCCCGCGCGTGCTCGGCGCAGCGCGCCCGGAAGTCGTCCTCGTCCATCACGAACAGCGGCGTGCCGTACTCGGCGGCCAGCTCGCGCACGTCCACCCCGGCCAGGCGCACCGCGCCGTCCTCGGAGCGGGTGGCGTTGCGCGGCCACACCTCGGGGTGCAGCCCGTCGAGGTCGTCGGTGGTGGACGGTCGGGGAACCGCCGGCCCGCCCGGGGGCAGGACTTCGGCGTGCCGTGGTCCGGCCGGATGTGCCCTCACGACCTCACATCCGTTCCGGCGCGGACACGCCCAGCAGCCCGAGCCCGTTGGCCAGCACCTGCCGGGCGGCCTCGCACAGGGCGAGGCGAGTGGTCATCAGCGGTGTGATCTCCTCGTCGCCCTTCGGCAGGACCCGGCAGCTGTCGTAGAACTTGTGGTAGGCGCTGGCCAGTTCCTCCAGGTACCGGGCGATCCGGTGCGGCTCGCGCAGCGCGGCGGCCGTCGCGATCACTCCGGGGAAGTCGCCGATCGTGCGGATCAGGTCCCCTTCCCGCTGGTGGGTGAGCAGGCCGAGGTCGAGCCCGTCCGCGCTGTCGGGCATCACGAGGCCGACGTCCTCGGCGTTGCGCGCCAGCGAGGACAGCCGGGCGTGCGCGTACTGCACGTAGAAGACCGGGTTCTCGTTGGTGCTGCTGGTCCACAGGTTGATGTCGATGTCGATCGACGAGTCCACCGAGGAACGGACCAGCGCGTAGCGCGCGGCGTCCACACCGACCGCGTCGACCAGGTCCTCCATCGTCACCACGGTGCCCGCGCGCTTGCTCATCCGCACCGGCTTGCCGTCGGCGACCAGGTTCACCATCTGCCCGATGAGGACCTCGACGGTGGCCGGGTCGTCGTCCAGCGCGGCCGCGGCGGCCTTGAGCCGGGCGATGTAGCCGTGGTGGTCGGCGCCGAGCATGTAGATGCACAGGTCGAACCCCCGGCGGCGCTTGTCCCGGAAGTAGGCAATGTCCCCGGCGATGTAGGCCGGGGCGCCGTCGGACTTGATCGCCACCCGGTCCTTGTCGTCGCCGAAGGCGGTGGTGCGCAGCCACCAGGCTCCGTCGGCCTCGTAGAGGTGACCGTGGGCCTTCAGCTCGTCGACCACCTCGGCGACCTGGCCGGAGGAGTGCAGCGAGTCCTCGTGGAAGAACACGTCGAAGTCGGTGCCGAAGTCGTGCAGGCTGCGTTTGATCTCGTCGAACATCAGCCCGACGCCGATGCGCCGGAACGTCTCGGCTGACTCGGCCGGCGGCAGCGACAGCGCGTTGGGCTCGGCGCGCAGCACCTGCGCCGCCACGTCCGACAGGTAGGCGCCGGCGTAGCCGTCCTCGGGCGGCGGCTCCCCCTTGGCCGAGGCGATCAGCGACCGGACGAACCGGTCGATCTGCGCGCCGGCGTCGTTGAAGTAGTACTCGCGGACCACCTCGGCGCCCTGCGCGGACAGCACCCGGCCCAGCGCGTCGCCGGCCGCCGCCCAGCGGGTGCCGCCCAGGTGCAGCGGGCCGGTCGGGTTCGCCGAGACGAACTCCAGGTTGATCCGGTCGCCGGCCAGCGTGTCCGACCGGCCGTAGGCCTCGCCGGCGGCCAGCACCTGGCGAACGATCTCGCCCTGGGCGTCGGCGGCCAGCCGCAGGTTGATGAACCCCGGGCCGGCGACCTCGGCGGTGGCGACGCCGTCGCGGCCGGTGAGGGCCGTGGCCAGCCAGCCGGCGAGGTCGCGCGGCGGCACGCCGACCTTCTTCGCCACCTGCAGGGCGACGTTCGTGGCGTAGTCACCGTGGTCGGGGTTTCGCGGTCGCTCGATCGTCACCGAGGGCGGCAGTGCGGCGTCATCGAGGTCTCGGCTGGTCAGCACGTCCACGGCGACGGTACGGACCAGGTCGGCAAGAGCGGCGGGAGTCACCCGCAGAAGTCTAGGTAGCCCGCCCCTACCCGGCGGAGTGGCCTCGGCCATACGCTGACCAGCGGGGGGACCGACCGGGAGACGATCACCATCGACATCACACGCACGGCCGTCGCCCTGACGGCCGTTCTCGCCCTGCTCGGCGGCTGCAGCAGCAGAACCGGCAGCGATCCGAACGCCGGCCAGAACGGCGACCAGGCCGGCGGGCAGACCCCCGCCCCGGCCCCGTTCCAGCCGGTCGAGTCCAACCCCGACCCGTCCACGAAGATCGAGGGCGTCGAGCTGACCGACCACGCCGGCGGCCTGCACACCCTGCCCGGCCAGCGCGTCGCCTACGACCGGCACCCGCCCACCGGCGGCGCCCACGACGAGGTGTGGGCCAACTGCAACGGCACCGTCTACACCCGGGCGGTGCGTACCGAGCACATGGTGCACGCCCTGGAGCACGGCGCGGTGTGGATCGCCTACGAGCCGACCCTGCTGCCCGCCGCCGACGTGTCCGCCCTGGCCGAGCTGGTCGACGGCCAGCCGTACCTGATGCTGTCCCCCTACCCCGGGATGGACACGCCGATCGCGTTGCAGGCCTGGGACCACCAGCTGCGGGTCACCGAGGCCGGCGACGAGCGGATCGACCAGTTCGTCCAGGCGCTGCGGGACAACGAGTACACCGCGCCCGAGCCGGGGGCACCGTGCGAGACCGACCCGTCGCTGTTCGACACGACCAACCCGCCCCCGTTCGACCCGAGCCCGCCCGGGCCGGACGCCGTGCCCGTCGACGGACCGTGAACCGGTGGTCAGCGGCCTGTGAGCGGCGGGTGAGCGCCGGCCGTTGACGCCGACCCAACAAGATGTCCTTACACTTACCGGTTGGGGTGTGTACATCCGGGTAACAGCGGTGACGAGACGAGGTCCGAGACCGGCATGGCGAGCGGGACGAAGAGCAAGGGCACAACCAAGCCCAAGAGTAAGAACGGCGCCAAGGGGCGCTCCCGCTCGTCGGCCGGGAGGCCGACGCGGCCCAAGCCCTGGGGCACGATAGCGGCCGTGCTGGCCGTCGTGCTGCTGGCCGGCGGGGTGTTCACCTACGCCTTCCTGGAGATCAACGAGAAGGAGCAGTGGGTCGCCTCGGAGGAGAACCCCGACCCGTCGGAGAACATCGACGGGGTGAAGCGGGAGAAGTACGAGTCCGGCCAGCACGTCACCGGTGCGCAGCGGGTGGCCTACGACCAGTCACCGCCCTTCGGCGGCCCGCACGACCAGGCGTGGGCGGCGTGCAGCGGCGTGGTGTACGACACGGCGGTGCGCACGGAGAACATGGTGCACTCGCTGGAGCACGGGTCGGTGTGGATCGCCTACAACCCCGACCAGGTCAAGGGCGGTGACCTCGACAAGCTCAAGGGCAAGGTCGAGGGCCAGCCGTACATGATGATGTCGCCGTGGCCCGGGCTGGACAAGCCGATCTCGCTGCAGTCGTGGGGCCACCAGCTCAAGCTGGACAAGGCCGACGACACCCGCATCGACGAGTTCATCCGGTCGCTGCGCGAGAACCAGTACCAGAACCCCGAGCCAGGCGGTCGCTGTGACGTCGACGGCACCGGGTTCGACCCGGCCAACCCGCCGCCGTTCGTGGCCGAGCCCCCTGGCGACGACGCGGTGAAGATGGACGGCACCGGCGCGGTCGACGAGTCGGCGCAGGAGATGCAGGGCCAGCAGGTCCCGCCGCCCGCGACGGAGGGCACGGCCCCGCCCGCCAGTGAGCAGCCCCCGGCCGCGTCCGGCACGGGCGCCCCACCGCCGAGCCAGTGACCGACACCGACACCGACGCCTCACCGCCCACGAGCAACTCGAGCCGGGTACTGATCATCGTCGCGGCGATGGTGGCCGTGCTGCTCGTGGGCGCCGCCGGCGGCATGCTCCTCGCGATGTCCCGCTCCAACGACGTCACACCGGGCCCCGACTCGGTCGACGTGGGGTTCGCCCAGGACATGCGCGTCCACCACCTGCAGGCCGTCACGATGGCCGGCATCGAACGGGACCGCACCGACGACGGCGAGCTGCGCCGCCTGGCCTTCGACATCGAGTCGACGCAGCTCGCCCAGGCCAGCGAGATGGCAGGGTGGCTGACCGTGTGGGGCCGCCAGAGCCTGCCCGACCCCGGCGCCGGGCACATGGAGTGGATGTCCCAGGGCGGCACCCACGAACACACCGACGCCCTCGGCCAGACGACCACAGGCGCGGTCGACCGCATGCCGGGCATGGCCACCAGCCAGGAACTCGACCAGCTGCGCGCGGCGACGGGCCGGGAGCTGGACGTGCTGTTCCTGCAACTGATGCTGCGCCACCACCAGGGCGGGTTGCAGATGGCGGAGTACGGGGCCCAGCACGCGAGTGCCGGCTACGTACGGAACCTGGCGAAGAAGATCGTGTCCAGCCAGGTCTCCGAGGTCAACCTGCTGACCGACATGTTGACCAGGAGAGGCGCCCAGCCGCTCCCACCGGCCTGATCACCACTGGAGTTCGTGGCAGCCGCCGGCGGCCTCCCCGGTCTCCACCTGAAGCGTCGCATGGTCGATCTGGTACTCCCGCGCCAACAGCTTCCGGGCCGCCGCCAGCACCTCGCCCTGATCCGCCCCCGGCAGCACCGTCAGGTGGGCCGAGGCGACCTCCATCCCCGACGTCAGCGTCCACACGTGCACGTCATGCACCTCGCCCACTCCGCGAAGCGCGCACAACGCCGTGGTCAGCGCGTCGACGTCGACGCCTTCCGGCGCGTGCTGGAACAGGATCCGCAGTGACCGCCGGGCCAGCGTCCAGGTTCTCGGCAACACGAACAGCCCGATGGCGACACCGATGATCAGGTCGGCGTAGCGCCAGCCGAACAGCAGGGTGACCAGCCCGCTGACGAGCACTCCCACCGAGCCGACGAGGTCGGCGAGCACTTCCAGGTAGGCGCCCCGCAGGTTGAGGCTTTCCTTGGCGCCGGCCCGGAGCAGCAGGAACGCGACGACGTTGGCGAGCAGGCCGGCGACGGCCACCAGCGACACCGTCAGGCCCGGTACCTCGGTCGGGTCGCTGATCCGGTGGATCGCCTCGTACAGGACGTAGGCGGCCACGCCGAAGAGCAGGACGGCGTTCGCCAGGGCGGCGAGGACCTCGGCGCGGTAGAGCCCGAAGGTGCGCCCGGCCTTCTGTCGCGAGCGGCGGGCGGCGAGGATCGCGGCGAGGGCGAGGCCGACGCCGATGACGTCGGTGACCATGTGGGCGCCGTCGGAGAGCAGGGCCAGCGACGAGGTGGTGACGGCGACGGTCAGTTCGAGCACCATGAAGGCGGCCGTGACGGCGAAGGCCATGGCCAGACGCCCGACGTGCCGGCCGGACGCGCTCAGCGCCTGGCCGTGCCCGTGTCCCTGCCCCATGCTTCGGCTCCTTCGTCCGGTCCCAGCCGAAACATATAGTCACATGCGCATGAGTGCAACTCAGGAGCTGGTCAAGGAGTCGATCCAGCGGGCGAACGCCCTGGTCGTGGCCGGGAGGTAGCGCACCCCCACGGCCCCCACCCGGGCCTCCGGCGTGACCGGCACGACCAGCCGGTTGTCCTCCACCGCCCGAACCACGGCCGCCGCCACCCGCTCCGGCTCGTAGCCGCGCCGGCGGTAGGCCGCGGTAGCCCGCGCCTGGCGGCGACGCTGCTCGTCGGGACCGGTGCCGGCGAACCGGGCCGTCGCGGTGATGTTCGTGTGCACGAAACCGGGACAGATCGCGCTGACCCCGATCCCCGCCGGCGCCAACTCCGCCGACAGGCACTGGGCCAGCAACAACACCCCGGCCTTCGTCGTGCCGTACGCCGGCAGCGAGGGCAACGGCACGATGCCCGCCGCCGACGCGGTCACCACCACGTGCCCACCCTCGCCGCGCTCGACCATCGCCGGCAGGAAGGCGCGCAGCGTGTGGATGACGCCCCACAGGTTGACGTCCAGCACCCGCCGCCAATCGTCGACCGAGGTCTCCAGGAACGACCCGCTCAGCCCCACGCCCGCGTTGGCCATCACCAGGTCCGGCACCCCGTGCTCGGCCAGCACCCGCCGCGCCACCCGCCCGGTGGCCTCCCCGTCCGCCACGTCCAGCTGACAGGCCGACCCGCCGACCTGCGACGCCACCCGCGCCGCCGCGTCCCCGTCGACGTCGACGCACACCACGTGCGCCCCCTGCCCCGCCAGCGCGACGGCCGTCGCCCGGCCGATCCCGCTGCCCGCGCCGGTGACCACCGCGAGCTGCCCGTCCAGCGCGGAACGCCGGTCCCCCACCCTGGCCCGCGCCAACTCCCGGGGCGCCGCCGCCTCCCCGTCGACGTACTCGACGAACTCGGTGACCAGCCGCGCGACGGCGTCCGGATGCGTGCGCGGCGCCCAGTGCCCGGCCACCAGCTCACGCCGGTACAGCTCGTCGACGCACGGGTCCGCCGCCCGCAACAACGCCGGCGTCACGAACGGGTCGTCCAGCAACGCGATCTGCTGCACCGGCACCGTGACCCGCCGCGTCGGCCGCCGGAACCGGCCCATGTTGGCCCGGTAGAGGTTCAGCCCGTGGCGGGCGTCCCGTTTCCCGGCGCCGAAGGACCGCAGCAGCCGCCCGCTGCCCATCACCAGCTCGGGGATCACCGGCACCTGGAAGGCGCCGATGTACCAGGAGTGCAGTGCCTGGCGCAGCGCCGCGCGCGGGTGCCGGTACCAGCGCCGCAGCCAGTCCGCCGAGTGCCCGAGGTCCGGCCCCGAGATCGAGGTGAACGACCGCACGTCGGCGTGTTCCAACGCCGGCCAACTCTGCACCGAGCCCCAGTCGTGGCCCACCAGGTGCACCGGCCCGTCCGACACCGCGCGCACCACGGCCGCCAGATCCGCCCCCAACGACGCCATCCGGTAGCTCTCGGGCGTGCTGGACCCGCCGTGTCCGCGCACGTCGTAGGTCACCACGTGGAACCGCCGCGCCAACCGCCGCGCGACCTCGTCCCACACGTGCGCGTTGTCCGGATAACCGTGCACCAGCACCAGGGTCGTCGCCGCCGGCGACCCCCGCTCGTACACCGCCAACCGCACCTCGCCCGACTCCACCCAGCGCCGCCGCACGCCACTCATACCCGCAACGGTAGCCGCCCCGACCCCCACCGACCGGGTACGGTAAGCTGCCACCGTTCCAGTGAACGACGGGCCCTTGTAGCTCAGGGGATAGAGCACTGCCCTCCGGAGGCAGGTGTCGCAGGTTCGAATCCTGCCAAGGGCGCCCTCGTGAATTCGCCGCTGACCAGCACGAACAGGTCGGCGGCGATTTGCGTTCCTACTGGGACGACCCCTGTCGAGGAGCCTATGACGATGGCGCGGGTGATCGTCCCCGACCGGCTCCGGCTGGTGCGGGGCACGTTGCCGGCCGTCGACCAGCAAGCCGTGGACCGCGCCTGGGAGCAGGCCGTTCTGGCGGATCCGACCCTGTACGACGGGCCCGCGCTGGCCTGTCCGCGCGTGGATCACCGGCCGGCGGACTCGACACTGACCCTGGAATGGGCCCCGGTCACCTACCGGTACTTCTCCCTGCGGCGTGTTCCCGGCGCGGACGTGGCGCCGGCCCTGTTCGCGGCCGTCGTGCAACCCACGGTCGAGGGTGGACTGGTGGTGGGCCGGACGACGGCGGCGGGTCAGGTGCAGATCCCCGGTGGTGTCGTCGAGCAGCCGACCGGCGCGGTGGACGAGGCGTGGCTGGCGCACGAGGCGGCCCGGGAGCTCGCGGAGGAAACCGGCGTCGTCGTGCCGCCGGAAGAACTCGCGCGGTTCGCGGTGACGTCCACGCCGGGCGGCAATGTCGGGGTCTTCTTCCGTGCGCCGCCTCTCGCGGAGAAGGTGATCCGTGAACGGTTCGCCGTTCTCCTGGCAAAAGAGACCGCGGCCGGGAACGTGCCGGAACTCGCCGAGGTGACGACCGTCGGTTCGCTGTCCGATCTGCTGGAGCTCGGGGGCCCGTACTCGGCGTCGTCGATTCCGGTGGCCCGCCGGTACCTGGACCAGTTCGGCTGACCGCTACACCGCGCGACCTCAACGGCACCAACGGTTTCGTCGGGTTCCCGGCGGTGGCCACCGACGCGATCGGCCAGACCCGGCGACGGCCGGCGGTTCGGGGAACGGGACGGCCCGCCAGGGCGCCCTGTCCGAATCGGGCGGTCCGGGCGAACGCGGTACGACGTATCGGCGAACGGCCCCGGCGCGCCGGTCCGGTCGTCTAGGGTTCACCGCACACTGTGGACGGAGCGAACCCGTGGAGTTCCAGATTCTCGGGGCCTTACGCCTGCGTGCGACGGGGCCCGCCGTCGAGCCGGCCGGTCACCTGCAGCGCGTGATGCTGGCGGTCCTGCTCGCGCGCGCCAACGAACCGGTCGCCGTGGACGTCCTGGTTGACGCCATGTGGTCCGGCCGGCCCGATCCCCGGTCAGGCCAACGACTTCAGGTGCACGTGCACAAGCTGCGGCGGGTGCTCGACGACCCGGCGCGGCTGTCGTTCGGGCCGTCGGGCTACCGGCTGGAGGTCCGCCCCGGCGAGCTGGACCTGGCCCGGTTCACCGACCTGGTCGAGCGGGGCGCCGCCGAGGACGAGCCGTCGCGGCGCGCCGACCTGCTGCGCGAGGCGCTTGACCTGTGGCACGGCCAGCCCTTCGACGGGCTGGACACCCCGGTGCTCGCCGACGAGACCCAGCGCCTGGTCGAACGCCGGCTCACCGCGCTGGAGCTGCTGCACGAGGCGGAGCTGACCGCCGGCCGGCACGCCTCGATCGTCCCCGAGTTGGCCGGGCTGGTGCGCGAACATCCGCTGCGCGAACGGTTCACCTGGCTGCTGATGTCGGCGCTGTACCGCGACGGCCGGCAGGCCGAGGCGCTCGACGCCTACCGTTCCACCCGCGACACCCTGGTCGAGGAACTCGGCCTGGACCCGGGACCCGAGCTGCGGGCGCTGGAGAGCCGGATCCTGTCCGGTGAACCGGACACCCCCGCGCCGCCGGCCGCCCCGGCCCCGGCGGTCGCCCCGGTTCCCGCGCAGCTGCCGGCCAACGTCACCGGGTTCGTCGGCCGCCAGGCCGAACTGTCCCAACTGGACGACCTGCTCGGCGACACCGACACCACCACCGGCGCCGACGCCCCGCCGGTGGTGGTGGTCGCGGGGACGGCCGGTGTCGGCAAGACGACCCTGGCCGTGCTGTGGTCCCACCGCCGCCGCGACCGGTTCCCCGACGGTCAGCTCTACGTCGACCTGCGCGGCTACGGCCCGGCCGAGCCGGCGGCGCCCGAGGACGTCCTCGCCGGCTTCCTTCGGGCACTGGGCCTGGACGGCAGCGCGGTGCCCGGCGAGCTCGACGAACGCTCCGCCCGGTTCCGCACCCTGGTCGACGGCCGGCGCATGGTCATGGTGCTGGACAACGCGCGCACCGTCGAACAGGTCCGCCCGCTGCTGCCCGGCTCGGCGACGGTCACCGTCCTGGTCACCAGCCGCGACGCACTCGCCGGCCTGGTCGCGCGCGACGGCGCCCAGCGTCTCGGGCTCGGCCGGCTGCCGCGCGCCGAGTCGGTCGACCTGCTCAACCGGCTGGTCGGCGAGAACGACCGGAGCCAGGTCGACGAACTGGTCCGGCTGTGCGCGCGGCTGCCGCTGGCGCTGCGGGTGGCCGGCGAGCTGGTGCGGTCGCGGCGGGGTGACGGCATGGCGAGCCTGGTCGCCGAGCTGGTCGACGAGCAGCACCGGCTGGACGTGTTCGACTCCGACGACGACCCGCACACCGCCGTACGCGCCGTGTTCTCGTGGTCCTACCAGAACCTCACCGACGTCACCGCCCGCCTGTTCCGGCTCTGCGGCGCCCATCCCGGCCGCGACGTCGACGCCTACGCCCTGGCCGCGATGGCCGGCACCGACCCGCGCACCGCCCGCCGGGGCCTGGCGGCGCTGGCCCGCGCGCACCTGATCGAACAGACCCACGACGGCCGCTTCCGGATGCACGACCTGCTGCGCACCTACGCCGCCGAACTCGCCGCCGCCGACACCGACGACGCCGACGCCGGCATCGACCGGCTGCGCGCCTACTACCTGCACACTGCCACCCTGGCCACCGACCAGGTCTCCCCGCACCTGGGCGCGCCGCACCTCATCGAGCCCGGCACGGTCGCCGCCCCCACCTTCACCGGCTACGACGACGCACTGCACTGGCTCGACACCGAGATCTCCAACGTGGTGGCCACCGCCGACCCGGCCGTCGCCGGCCACGTCACGGCACTGTCGTACGCGCTGTGGCACTACCTGGACGTGCGGGGCCACTTCGACGAGGCAATCGCGCTGAACACCATGGCCCTGCGGGCGGCGCGGGAGACCGGCGACCGGCGGGCCGAGGCGAACGCCCTGCGCCATCTCGGCTCCGCGTACTTCCGGCTGATGCGCACCGAGGAGTCCATCGCGCACAGCGAGCAGGCGATGCTGCTCTACCGTGAGCTCGGTGACGCGTCCGGCGAAGGCGCTGCCCTGAACAACACCGCCGCGGCGCTGTTCGACGTCAACAGGTTCCGCGAGGTGGTCCCGTTGTGCGAGCGGGCGGTCGAGCTGCTGCGGCGCGACGGTGTGCGGAGTCGGCTGGCGAGCGGGCTGTCGAACCTCGGCTCGGTGTACCGCACGGTCGGCGACTACGCCGCGGCGGCCCGCTACCTGCACGAGGCCGTGGAACTCAGCGACGAGGACGAGGACCGCCACCGGCTGATCTATCCCCTGCACGAGCTGGCGTTCCTCGCCAACGACACCGGTCAGCCGCTGGAGGCGATCGAGTACGCGCAGCGTGCGCTGGACCTGGCCCACCAGACCGGCAACCGCACCATCGAGGGCGAGGCGACCTACAACCTGGGCCGCATCCACCGCCAGCTCGGCGAGCACGACCTGGCGGTGCGCTGCCAGCACGACGCACTGCGGGTCGCCGAGGTCACCGACGACCAGATCCTGCGGTTGCAGGTGCTGGTCGTGCTCGGCCAGCTGCACCTGGACGTCGGCGAGACCGACGCCGCGCTGGAACGCCACCGCGAGGCGCTGGCCATCCCGATCGACCGGCCGCTGGAGAAGGCCCAGGCCGAGGAGGGGATCGGGGACGTGCACGCGGCGCTGGGCGAGCACGACCGGGCCGCCGTCCACTGGCGGCGGGCCCTCACCACCTACCTCGACCTCGGTGTTCCCGGCGCGGAGAACGTCCGCCCCAAGCTCTCCGCCCTGTCCTGACCGTCCGGGCGCCGGGGGGAACGCGCCCGGACCGACCGGGGCGGCAGCGGGTCGGCCGGCGGGTCGCCACGCCGCCGGGGCGCGGGTGCCGGACGCGGCGGCAGTGGGCGCACCATGACCGACAGCACGAGTTCCTCGCTCGCGTCGTTCTCGTTCATCGGTTCTCGGAGATGTCGTAGAGCTCCAGGAACGTGCTGGACACGGCGTTGAGCGCGGTGCGGAACTCCAGCACGTCCTGGGTGTAGGCGGCCTCGGAGCCGGTGAGCGCGCCGTCCATCTCGACCACCGCGTCGTGCAGGTTCCTGGCGACCTCGTGCGGGGTGAAGCTGAACGACACCGACCTGGTCTCCTTGAGGAACTGCTCCCCCAGCCAGCCGACCAGGCTGATCACCGCGCCGTAGGGGGCGGTCACCGGCACGATCGACAGCGCCATGCCCAGGCCCTGCACGGCCTTCCACTCGTTGGTGTGGTCGCTGGTCGTGGTGGTGGTCTGGTCGAGCGCGGCGGTGGCCGAGCGGACCAGACTGAGGCTGTTCTGCTGGTAGGTGTGGATGATCGTGGCCCGCTCGTTGATCAGCGTGCCCAGCCCGTTGGCGATGATGGCGTGGTTGAACAGCGTCGGCTTGGTCGAGGCGAAGATGCCGTTGGCCGCCCGGTCGGCCGCCGCGCCGGTCCACTCGGCCATCCAGTCCTTGTCCCGGTCCCGGTCGACGAACAGCAGGTCGACGGTGTTGGTGAGGGTCAGCCCGGTCACCAGCGCGTCGTCGGCGCCGGCGCCGCCCGCGTCCGGGGTGGCGCCGAAGTCACCGGCCATGGACACCAGGGCGTTGCGGGCGTCCTCCAGGGCCGTCAGGTTGTGGGTGGCGAACGGGGGCAGCGCGTCGGAGATCAGCTTGCGGTCGTTCCAGCACCACTGCTCGACCGCGCCGAGCAGGTCGCCCAGGACGCACCGGGTGTACTCGGGAACCTCGGTCTCCACGCCCTGGTACTCGATGGTCTCCAGGTCGTAGTGGTAGGACTCGCGGATCTTGCCCTCGCAGGAGATCGATCCGGGGCTGCCCTGGGCGCCGGCGTCGATCCAGTTCACGTAGGCGCAGCCGCCGACGACCTGGCCGTAGTTGATGTGCGCGAACATCTCGGCGGTGCGGTACTCGGGCAGCGAGCCGGGGAGTCCACTGAGCGGCGCCGGAATGTCGACCTGGTTGAACACCGACTCCTTGACGACCTGGTACCAGCGTTCCCGCAGTGTCAGCTCGAAGTGCTCCAGGGCCGAGTCGATCTCGTAGGTGTAGCCGTAGTCGGGCACGTCAGTTCCCCTCTTCCGGGTCCAGCCCGGAGAGGTAGCCGTCGCCGGCCTCGATGTTCTCCGCCGGGTTCTCGTCGGTGCCGAAGCCGTCGGGCTGGGCGTCGGTCGCGCCGTCGGGCCGGTCGGTGTCGCCGGCCTCCCTGCCGGGGTCGATGCCCAGGTCCGCCTCGCCGATGTCGTAGGCGTCGAAGTCGTTCTGGTACCGGTTGTAGACGTCCTGCTGCTCGGTGTCGGTCTGGACGTAGTCCCGCGCCGAGGCCTCCAGCTGCTCACCGACGAGCTGGTAGCGGGCGGTGGTGGTCCGCAGGTACTCGTAGAACTCGTCGAGCATCGCGACGACATCGCTGTCCGCGCCGGTCGCCGCGCCGAACTTGTCGGCCAGGTGCGGCGTCGCCGCGTCCGTCCTGGTGATCTTGGTGGTGATCTGGGCGTACTGCTCGGCGGCCGAGTAGCTGTTCTTCGCCAGGCTCATCACCACGTCGATGTCCACGTGGAAGCCATCCACAGTGGTCTCCTTTCGGATGTCCGGTTGTCCCGGGACCACTGTGTCGGCGATCGCTTTGCCGACGCTTCGCCGTGCCTTCGCTGCGCTTCGCCGGCCGGCGAAGGTCAGTCGGTCGGGCCGACGAGCTTCCAGCCGTCGCGCCAGGCCCAGCCGTGGCGGGCGTTGAGGCTGATGTTGAGCAGCGCCAGGTGTTCCAGCGACAGCGCGGCCGACAGCGGGCCGGCGTCGACCGGCCGGTAGCCCAGGCCGGCGAGCAGGTCGCGCACGGTCTGCTTGGCGGGTTCGTGGTCGCCGGCGTAGAACCCGTCCAGCGCGACACCGTGGACGACCGGGTCGGCCTGGTTGGCGGCGAAGACCGTGTTGAACGCCTTGACCACGTGCGCGCCGGGCAGCGCGTCCTGCAGGTGCTCGGCGGCGGAGCGGTCGGTGACCGCTGACCGGCCCGGTTGGTCACCGACCGGGTTGGTGGCGTCGATGACGACCTTGCCGGTGACCGCGCCGGACAGTTCGCCGGCGAGCCCGGCGGTGGCGGTGTGTGGCACGGCGATGATCACCGCCTGCGCCGACTCGACGGCGTCAGCGGCCGTCGCGGCGGCGGAGGCCCCGGTCTGGTCGGCCAGCGCGCTGGCGTGGTCGGGGTCGGTCGCGGTGACGGTGACGGCGTGCCCGGTGCGGGTCAGGCCCCTGGTCAGCGCGCCGCCGACGTTGCCGGCGCCGATGACGGCGATCCTCATGGCGGTGTCCCTCCGTGCTGTCCCTTGTGGACAGATTCTGCGGCCGTCCCGGCGGGGCCGCATCTTCACGGCAGGTAGCGCTGGGCGGTGCGGGTCAGGCTGGAGCCGACCAGCACGCCCAGCGCGATCGCCACGACCGCGAGCAGCGCGCTGAGCAGGTCGGCCAGGCCGGAGCCGGCGTTGGTGCCGACCAGTTCGGACACCCCGCTCAGGCCAAGCGCGCCGGGCACCAGCAGCCAGAACGCCGGCAGGAACACCACCTGGGACGGCGGCCCGTGGTGGCGCTGGGCGAAGTAGGCGATCGGCACCAGCATCAGGCCGCCGACGAACCCGCTGAGCATGCCCAGCCCGGCGAGGGTGGTGAGGAACTGCGAGCCCCACGCCAGGTAGAGGGTGATCAGCAGCCAGTGCAGCGACCCGCGCGGCGCCGAGGAGTTGAGCGACTGGCCGACACCGAACACCAGCACCCCGACCAGCGGCGCCCACCAGCCCAGCGCGGCCGGCGGCGAGGTCGGCTCGGTCGGCACACCGACCAGCTGGGTGCCGGCCAGGATGCCGAAGGCGAGCAGCATCAACGAGAAGAACCCGGACACCAGCCGGCTGCTGCCGCCGACCAGCGACCCGGCGGCCATCTCCACCGCGCCCATGGTGAGCGCCGCGCCGGGCAGGAAGGTCACCAGCGGCGGGATCAGCAGCTGGGTCGGCCGGTCGCCGACCAGGTACTCGCCGAACTGGTAGACCAGCACCGTGACCAGCATGGCGGCCACCACCGGCAGCGCCATCGCCAGCACCTCCACCCGGTCGGCCAGCAGCCGCAGCAGCCCGACGATCGCGCCGAGCACCAGGTAGCCGGCCAGCGCGCGCGGGTCGGCGTTGAGCACCAGCCCCAGGCCGGCGGTCAGCCCCGCGTGCCCGATCACCCGCACCCACCAGGGGAACCGCGGCTCGGTGGCGCGGATCTCGGCCAGCCGGGCCACGCCGTCGGCCGGCGCGACCCGGGTGGTCCTGGCCTGTTCGAGCAGCGCGTACAGCTCGCTGATCTGGTCCAGGCGCAGCGGCGCCAGGTCGGTCGGCGCGAAGTCGACGGTCGAGGACGGGCCGGTGCCGATGCGGACGAACACCCCGGTCGGCAGGACGAAGAAGTGCACGTCCGGCACGCCGTAGGCGGCGGCGACCTCGTCCATCTCGGCGGTCACCCGGTTGGCGCCGTCGCCGGCCTGGCACAGCGCGACACCGAGCTGGCGGAGGAAGTTGATCAGCTCCTCCGGCGGGGGCGGCGGCCCCTCGGGTTCGCCGGGGACCGCCACCTGCCCGGCCAGCCGCCGGCCGAGCGTCACCGCCAGACGGCGCAGCGACCAGTGGTAGGCCCTCATCGCGTGCGGCTCAGCCGCCGATCAGCCCGACCACGATCGGCCCGGTCAGCGGCAGCAGGATGCTCGACATCGCGTAGGTCACGGTGTAGCCGATGAGCGGCACGCTGTTGCCGGCGACGTTGGTGATCGCGGTGATCGCCGGGGTCGAGCACTGCTGGCCGGCGATCGCGCCGATCAGGATCGGTGGTTCGAGCTTGAGCAGCTTGCGCCCGACGAACAGCGAGATCAGCGCGGGCACCAGCACCATGCCGATGCCGCAGAACGGCAGCAGCACCCCGTACTTGGCCAGCAGCGGACCGGCCTGCGGGCCGGCGGTCAGGCCGGTGGCGGCGATGAACGTGGCCAGCCCGAGGTCCTTGGTCATCGCCGCGGCGGCCGGCGGGAAGTTGCCGATGAACTGGTGGCGGGAGCGGAACCAGCCGAACACCAGCCCGGCGAGCAGCGCGCCGCCGCCGGTGCCCAACGACAGCGGCACGTCGCCGATGCGGATCGACAGCTGACCGATCAGCATGCCGATCGTGACACCGAGCCCGAGGTAGACGAAGTCGGTGGTGATCGTGCGCGGCACCGCGTAGCCGGCGAGCGTGGTGACCCGGTCAAGGTCGGAGGTGGCGCCGGTGACGGTCAGCTCGTCACCCCGGTGCAGCCGGGTCCCGCGGGACAGGTCCAGGTGCTGCTCGGTGCGCGACAGGCCGGTCAGGAACACGCCGTGGGTCCTGGCCAGCTCGTTGTCACGCAGGTCGCCGATGGAGCGGCCCTCGACGTCCTTGCGGGTGACCACGACGTGCCGGGTCTCCAGCTCCATGTCCAGGCCGGCGCCGCCGGCCTGCTCCTCGCCGATGACGTTCTCGGCGTCGACCAGCGCGGCCCGCTCCCCCACGACCAGCACCAGGTCCCCGTCGCGCAGCGCGAGGTCGGGGGCGACGTCGACGGGCTTGCCGTCCCGGCTGACCTTCTCGACGGTGGCGCGGGCCGGCAGCGCGGCCTCCAGCTGGGCGACGGTCCGCCCGGCGGCGGCGCTGACCCGGTAGTCGCGGCCGACGAGCCGGGGGGCGGCCGGCGCCTCACCGGGGTCGTCGTCCCCGCCGCCCATCTTGCGCAGCAGCGCGGCGGCGGACTCGCGCAGGTTGATCCGCATCAGCACCGGCGCCAGCCCGCTGGTGAACAGCACGATGGTGACCAGGCCGAACAGGTAGCAGACGGTGTAGGCGGTGGCCACGTTGGACTGGAAGACGCTGGTCTGGTCGCCGGACAGGCCCAGGTTGCCGATCGCCTCGGTCGCCGTGCCGACGACCGCCGACTCGGTGGCCGCCCCGGCCAGGATGCCCGACGCGGTGCCCACGTCCAGCCCGGCGAGACCGGCGATGATCAGCACCAGGACGACCACGCTGACCATCTCGATGACCGAGAGCAGGCCCATCCGCAGCCCGGAGGAGTTGAAGTTCGCGAAGAACTGCGGGCCGCCGGTGAACCCGAGCGCGAAGATGAACAACGCGAACGCGATGTTCTTCACCTCGTCGTTGAGCGACACCCCGATCAGCCCGACGAGCAGCGCCACGATCAGCGTGCCGCAGATGCCGCCGAGCTGGATCGGCCCGACCCGCAGCTTGCCGACCAGGTAGCCCAGGGCCAGGCAGATGAACAGGGTGATCTCGGGGGTTCCCTGCAGGAACTCCTTGAGCCAGTCCACCGGTTCAGGTCCGGGCCGTCGCGGTGGCCGATCCCTGGCGTGGCACGGCGGCCTCGCCGGCGCTGGCCCGCCACTCGTCGAGGTACTCGCCGAGGATGGTGTGCAGGTGGTGGCCGATCTTGAGGTAGTCGATGTCGTCCAGGTTGGCCAGCGACACCCGCACCGACCACTCCGGACCGTCGAACCCGCCGCCGTTGAGCAGCACCACCGAGCTCTGCTCGGCGATCCGGAACAGCGGGTCGATCGGCTCGTAGTTGTCCTTGAGGTAGCTGGCGAACTCCTTGCCGTGGACGCGTTCCGCCTCGGCCATCAGATCCAGCTCCAGGTAGTAGCCGGCCCGCTTGGGGTCCTCGGCGATCTTCATCTGGGCGCCTTCAAGGAGCAGTTCGAGCCGGGTCCGGACGATCTCGCGGACCCGCGCCTTGTACGCCTTGCCCTCCGGTTGCAGCGCGAACAGGGAGAACAGGGTCATCTGGACCTGTTGGGGGGTGCCAAGACCGGAGGTGTGGTTGAGCGCGACGCGGCGGGAGTCGGCGACCAGCCGGTCGATGAACCGGATGTCGTCGGGTTCGAGGGTGAGCGTGCCGTAGCGCTCGCGCAGCCGGGCCTTCTGGTCGTCGGGCAGCGCGGCGAGTTGGTCGTCGAACACGTTGTCGTCGTGCAGTCCGATGACGCCAAGGCGCCAGCCGGTGGCGCCGTAGTGCTTGGAGTAGGAGTACACGAGCAGGGTGTTGCGCGGCAGGTCGGCGGCGATGCTGCGGAACCCGTCGACGAACGTGCCGTAGACGTCGTCGGTGACGATCATCAGGTTGGGGTTGTCGGTGCGCACGATCTCCTGGATCTGCTCGCTGACCCGGTCCGACAGCGCCAGCGACGGCGGGTTGCTGGGGTTCACCAGGCACAGCGCCTTGACCGACGGGTCGGCGAGCTTGGCGACCTCCTCGGTCGGGTAACGCCATTCCCGCACGCCGGTCTGGGCGAACATGCTGGCCTGGACGAGGACGATCTCCAGGCCGTAGGTGTCGAGCACGGGGATCTCGATGTAGGGGGTGAAGATCGGCACCATCAGGGCGATCTTGTCGCCCCGGTGGAGCAGCCCGTTGGCCATCAGCGAGTCGAACACGTAGCACATGGCGGCGGTGCCGCCCTCGGTGGCGAACAGGCTCAGGTTCTGGTTCTGGGGTGGGCGGCCGTCGAAGATCTCCTCCTGCAGGTAGCCCCGCACGACCCGCTCGGTGTGGGTGAGGATGCGGTCGGGCACCGGGTAGTTGTCGGCGATGACCGCGTCGGCGAGTTCGTGCACCCACGGGTCCGGTTCGAACCCGAACCGCGAGACCCCCAGCTCGATGGCGCTTTCCAGTTGGGCGATCCCCGGCAGGTTGGGGTTGGCGCGCGCGAAGGCCCGGAACCGCCCGGCGATGCCGTACTCCTCCGGCATGCCGCCGAGGTTGTCGGCCGTCCACACGCGACGGCATTCGCCGAGCGCGAAGTGCCCGAGGGCGAGGAAGGCCTCCCGGGGCCCGGTGGCGACCCAGTTGGGGTTGCCCCGGCCGGCGTTGAGCATGACGGTCGCCGCGCGGTGCTTCTGGGTTCCCTGGCTGGCCGCGTGCCGGTCGGCCAGTTCCATGAACCTGCCCTTGAGCTCGAAGGGACTGAGCTGGCCGAGAGCGCGCATCTCGTCCCGGCTGTAGGACGACTTGGTCATGGTCGGTTCCCTTCGTTGGGGTTGGTGCGTTCGGTCAGTGGTGGAGGATGACGATCACCGCGCCCCAGATGGTCAGCAGGACGTTGCCGACGGCGTAGGGGATCGTGTAGCCGAGGGTGGGGATCTGGCTGCGCGCGGACTCGTTGATCGCACCGATGGCGGCGGTGGTGGTCTGGGCGCCGGCGAGGACGCCCATCAGGATCGGGAAGCGGACCTTGAGCAGCCAGTACCCGACGACGAACCCGGCCAGCAGCGGAATCACCGTCGCGATGGCCCCGAAGACCAGCAGCCCCCACCCGGCCTGGGAGAGCCCACTGGTGAAACTGGGCCCCGCGTTGATCCCCACCACCGCGACGAACAGGCAGAGCCCGAACGTGTCCATGAACCACTGCGCGCCGGGGGGAACGTTGCCGAAGGTCGGGTACTTGCCACGCAGCCACCCGAACACCAGCCCCATGATCAGGGCCCCACCCGACGTGGACAGACTGATGGGAACCCCGCTGACGGTGAGCGCCGGAATCCCGACACATCCGCCGAGAACGATCCCCAACCCCACCCACGCCATGTCGGTGACGTAGCTCGTCCGCACCAACTTCCCGATCTCCCGACCGGCGGGATCAACCAGTCGCCGGGGCCCGGTCAGGACGACGGTGTCCCCACGCTCGATCCGGGTACTCAACCGGAACGGGTACTCGGCCCCCGACCGATACATCTTCTCGACATAGACACCGACCATGAACGGCTCCCGCCGAAGGCGGGCGATGCTCGTCCCCAACCGCGCGCGCTCGGACACGACGACATGGACGGTTTCGGTCTGGTAGCTGAGCAGCCCGACGTCGTCGACCTCGGCGCCGATCTCCCGTTCGGGGTCGAGAACGACCAGATCCCCCCGCAGGGCGCTGACCGCCACCACGTCGCCTTCGGCGAGCACCCGCCCCTGGTCGTGTTCCAGCAGCCTGCCGTCCCGCCGAACCCGGGTGATGTAGATCCGCCGGCCGTCCTTGGCCTGGGCCCGTTCGAACTCGTCCACGGTGCGCCCCACCAGCGCCGGCCGCTGCACCCGGAAGGCCCGCAGGATGACCTCGTAGTACCCCTCGTCGAGGTCCGGGTCCTCGGCGCCCGCGTCGAGTTCCTTGGCCAGGGTGGCGCTTTCCCGAGCCAGGTCGTGCCCCGTCAGCCTGGGCAGAACGGAGGCGAGCAGCACCGCGCACAGAATGGTGCCCAACGGATAGGTGACCGCGTACCCGATGGCCACCAGATTGGCTTCCGACGCGGCCTGCGCCGACGAGAGGCCCGGCAGGTTCCCGATGGCGTCCCCCGCCACCCCGATCACCGCCGACTGGGTCAGCGCCCCACCCAGCAACCCGGCACTCAACCCCGGCCCATATCCCAGAACGGCGGCGAACAACCAACACACCAACAACCCGGTGACGCACACCACCAGCGAGATTCCCACCTGCGGAAGCCCGTCCCTGCGCAACCCGCGGAAGAACTGCGGCCCCACCCGGTAGCCCAGGGCGAAGAGGAACATGATGAAGAACAACGCCTTGACGGTGGAGTTGACCGAAACATCGAACACCCACCCCAGGAACAGTCCCGCGATCAGACATCCGGTCACGGCCCCCAGGGCGATCGACCGGTACCGAAGACGTCCCACCAGGAACCCGACAGCGACGGTCAGGAAGACGAGCAACTCCGGATAGGGCTTGAAAATGTTGTCCCTGAGGAACCCCATTCCCCACCTGCTCCCCTCGTCCCCACACCTCCCACCAGGTCCGGCTCCCGCCCGCGTCTCAGCGTCAACCGAGATCGCCGTCGGCGCCCCCAGAGCCCCGCACAACCACCCGAACGGGTAACGACGAAAGTCGCACCACCACTAGTCACGAACCAGCGAAGGAACGTCCACCGCGGGCCACCCCGCCGCCTCGTCAGGCTCGGCCAACCCCAACAGCCGGTACACCACCTCGCGCAGCGCCTCCCCCGACACCCCCAGCCGCGCCGCCACTCTTCCCCGCACGATCCGCCCCTGCTCCGCCCCCGCCTCCCTGGCCGCGCGCACCTGCTCGGACAACGACACCCCGTCCCGAACCCTGGGCCCGCACCCCGCCAACGCCGCCATCACCGACCCCTCGGCCACTTCCCCGTCCGGAAAGTGCCCGAACAGCACGGGAATCCCGGCCGCCGCCGCGTAGGCGGTCACCGAGCCGTGGTCTCCGACGACCACGTCCGCCGCCGTGACCAGGCCGCGCCAGTCCTCCCCGGCGTCGACCAGGTCGACGCCGGCGGCCCGGACGTCCCGCAGCGCCTGGTGGACCTGCCGGACCCCGTGTGCGGACCAGACCGCCGGGTGCGCGGTGGCGATCACCCGGTGGTCGCCGGGCAGTTCGGCGGGCAGTCGGGTGAGGAGGTCGCGGCGGGCGCCCAGCAGGGAGTGCGGGCCCCAGGTGGACGCGACCACGACGAGGACCTGACCGCCGCGCACCCCGAGCGCCGCCCGGTACCGTTCCCGTTCCCCCGCGCAGCCGACGAGCCGGTCGAGGCACGGGTCGCCGGCGACGACCGCCGTGCGCTCGGCCTCGGGGCACTGCCGGCGCAGGGTCGTGAGGTGTTCGGCGTGCGGCAGGACCAGGGCGTCGAGCACGGGCCGGCCACGGCCGTCCAGCAGTGAACGGCGGTCCAGGCCGTACACCGGCCGGGTGCCGCCCATCATCGGGCGGGACCATTCCGGCCAGAGTTTGGTGAAGCCGGCACCGTGCGGTACGGCCATTTTCCGATTCGCGGGAATGTCCCCGAGACGGTGCAGGCTGACGCCGATGACCAGATCGAACCGTCGTTCCACCGGCCACGGCACGACACTGACCCGGCGTTGACGCAGCCACTGGTCGACGTCGTTCCCCAGGGCGTCCGGAACCTGGGTGTAGCGCACCTGGATCCGGGGATCGCTCTCGAACAGCGGCACGATGTCCTCCAGCCGGGCCAGGCTGGTCAGTGTGTGCGCGGCGACCAGCACATCCCGTTGTACGGCCAGGGTGCGCCAGTCCTGTGGTACACCTGGTGAACGCGAGAAAATCATGGCGACCCCCAGTGAGTGAATTTCGCCCATCGTAAACAGCGAAATCCCCGGCTGACAACAAAAGAATGCCGACTAAAACTGGAATGCAGGGGCACGAGAAATCCGGTGCCACGCGGCCTTCGGTCCGAAGTCGGGCCACCGGCGACACGAAGACCACTATCCTCGGGCGCATGTCGAGGGTCAGGCGAACCGCCGCGGTGTTCCTGTTCGCGCTCGCGCTGTCCGGCTGTGTCAGCCGGTACGCCGGCCCGGGATCCACCGCCGAGACGACCACCACCACCACCTCGACGGAACGGGTCAGCACGGCCGACGGCACCGACCTGACGGCCTGCGCGGACGGCACCTGCGAGGTCCTGCTCACCGCGCGGACCTCGGCCGTCCCCGTTCCGGGCGGCACCGTCACGGTCACCGTCGACGGGCGGCGGGTCGAGTACGAGGTCAGCCTGAACGGCGGCGGCGCCAGCGGTTCGGCCGAGGGTTCCTGTGTGGTCACGTTCGATCTGGACGGCTCCGGCACCGGTTCGGTCTGCCACGCGGGCGGTCCGACGCCGGATCCCGACCCGGGGCCGGGCGAGATGGCCATGGTGGTCAGCGATGAGGGGCCGGTCCTGCGTCTGGTCACCGGCTCTTGACTGACCGGTCAACTCGTGGCTAGCGTGCCGGCATGGACACCCGCGACCGGATCGTCCGGTCGGCCGCCAGGCTGTTCCTGACGCGCAGCTACCGGTCGGTCGGTATCGCCGACCTGTGCACGGCGGCCGACGTGCGCAAGGGCAGCTTCTACCACTACTTCCCGTCCAAGACCGACCTGGCGAAGGCCGTCGTGGACCTGCACGCCGAACAACTGCGACGCCGGCTCGACGACGCACGCACCGACGACCCGGCCGCCACCCTGCTCGCCGTGGCCGACGCCGTCGGCGAGATCCACGACGGGTTCGAACGCCGCTTCGGCCGGGTCGTCGGCTGTCCGTTCGGCAACCTGGCCGCCGAACTGTCCACAACGGACGACGAGCTGCGCGCGCACGTCGCCGGGGTGTTCGCCGGCTGGGAAACCACGATGGCGCGCGCCTGCCACGACGCCGCCGACCGTGGCGTGCTGCGCGCCGACGTCGACCCCGACGGGCTCGCGCACATGATCCTGGCCCAGATCCAGGGCCTGATCCTGCTGGCCAAGGTCAGCGACGCCCCCGCCGCCGGCATCGCGCCCGGCCTGCGCGCCCTGATCACCGCGACCCTCCGGGAAGGTGCACCGACGTGACCCTCGACCAGCACACCGTCCTGCCAGCCCTGCTCGACGAGTGGACCGCGCTCGACGCACTGCTCGGCACGCTGGCCCCCGCGCAGTGGGCCGCGCCGACCGCCCTGCCCGGCTGGTCGGTGCACGACAACGTCTCCCACCTCGTCGGCACCGAGTACGCGCTCAGCGGCCGGCCAACACCGCCGTGCGAGGTCGACGTCCGCGCCCTGCCGCACGTGCGCAACGACATGGGCGCGGCCAACGAGGCGTGGGTCATCGCGCTGCGCGAGGTCGAGCCGGGCGAACTGCTGGCCCGGTTCCGGGAGATCACCGGCGTGCGCCGCGAGTACCTGGCGGCGCTGTCGGCCGCCGAGTGGGACGCCCCGTCGTGGACCCCGGCCGGCGAGCGCACCTACGGCCGGTTCATGCGCATCCGCCTGTTCGACTGCTGGATGCACGAACAGGACATCCGCGACGCCCTCGCCCTCCCCGGCCACGAGGACGGCGCCAGCGCGCGGGTCGCGCTCGACGAGATGGCCGACGCCCTGGGCTACCTGGTCGGCAAGCGCGCCGGCGCCCCGGACGGCGCGTCGGTCACCATCGAGCTGACCGGCCCGCTGCCCACCACCTGGCACGTCGCCGTCGACGGCCGCGCGGCGCTCGTCGAGCGGCTACCCGGCCCGGCCACCGCCACCCTGCGCCTGTCCTCGACCCTGTTCACCCGGCTCTGCGGTGGGCGGGTCCCGGTCGCCGAGCGGCTCGGCGACATCGCGGTCACCGGCGACACCGACCTGGCCGGGCGCGTCGCCAACGCCCTGCCGTTCACGATCTGACCCCGCCACCCGGCACAGCACGGCGAACCCGTCGTCGGTGCCGCGCCAGTGCCGCCGCAGGGCCGCCAGCCCGGCGCGGCGCACCACCCCGCGCAGCACCGCGACCATGACGATCACGTCGTCGGCCTGCCCGAGTACCGGCACGAAGTCGGGCACGAGGTCGATGGGCAGCAGCAGGTAACCGCCGAGCAGCCACAGCCGCACCCGCACCCCGCGCGGCAGGTCACGGTCGCCGGCCAGCCGCCGGACCAGGCCAAGCACGTCCGGCAGCAGCCGCAGGGCCTCCCCCAGGCGGTGGCCGCGCGGCCGCAGGACCAGCAGCGCGACCACCAGCAGCAGCCAGGTGCCGGCCAGCCCGATCCCGACACCGATGACGATGCCGATCACCGTGTCCAACCCGGTCTCCCGGTGTAGCGTCGTCGTCGCGGCGGTGGGGCCCGCCGCTCCGGTACCCCGGACAACCGCGCCAGGACGGCTGCCAACGGTCCCTACTCGTCAGGGCACCAGCATGCCCGCCGGAGTGGGAGACGACCATGGACCCGAAGCCGGTCGACCCGGACGTCGATCTGCACGTTCCCGCCCAGCGGCGGGAGCTGACCCACCACCACCTGTCGGTACTCGGGGTGATCGCGGCCGGCGGCGGGCTGGGGGCGTTGGCGCGCCACGGCCTGGCGCAGGCGCTGCCCACCGCCCCGCGCGGGTTCCCGTGGCACACGCTGATCGCCAACGTGGCCGGGTGTCTGCTGATCGGGGTGCTGATGGTGGTGATCACCGAGGTGATCACGGCCCACCGGCTGGTGCGGCCGTTCCTCGGGGTCGGCGTCCTGGGAGGTTTCACCACGTTCTCGACCTATGCGTCGGAGATTCGTGCGCTGCTGGCGCCGGGAACGGTGGCGTTGGCCTTCCTGTACCTGGCCGGCACGCTGGTGGCGGCCCTGCTGGCGGTCGTCGCCGGCATGGCCGGCACCCGGGCGCTGGTGGGTGGGCGGTGACCGCGCTGCTGGTCCTCCTCGGGGGAATGGTGGGGGCGCCGCTGCGGTACCTGGTGGACCGGGCGGTCCAGTCCCGGCACGACAGCGCGTTTCCGTGGGGGACGCTGGCGGTCAACGTCGGCGGCTGTGTGGTGTTGGGGGGACTGACCGGGGCCGGCGCGGCCGTTCCCGGGGAGGTGTTCGCGGTGGTCGGGACCGGGTTGTGCGGGGCGCTGACCACCTACAGCACGTTCGGGTACGAGACCGTGCGGTTGCTGGAGCGGCGGTCGTACTTCTACGCCGTGGCCAACGTGCTGGTGAGCGTGGTCGCCGGGCTGGGGGCCGTGCTGGTCGCCTACGTCGCGACCAGCGCCGCCCTGCCCTGGGGTGAGGTCAGCGGCGGGCGCTCTCCGGCGGCCCCAGGTAGCTGACCTCCAGCCCGCCGGTGTCGACGACGACCTTCTGGACGACCACACCGGGATCGACGGCCCACACCGTCAGCACGTGTCTGCCTGGCCCGACGACGTGCCCGGTGGCGGTCCGGTTGACGTTGTCCGAGGTGTTGCGCTCCCACTCCCGGTTCATGGTCGTGTCGTCGGCCCCGCGGATGACCTCGACGGTGCGCGCCGGGGCGGAGTCGAACGACACCGCGTACCGCAGACCGTCGGTGAGCACGGCGTTGCGGGGCGACACGTGGACCCACACGGTCACCGGGCCGCCGGAGGTCAGGTCGACCTCGAACTCCAGCCTCCCCGAGTTCCCGCGCATCCCGTCGGAGTCCCGCCCGATTCCCGGGATCCGCGTCCAGTCCCCCACGACCCGGTCGGCGTGCGCCGCGTCCATCGACACGTACCCGTTGGCCTCGACGAACCCCCGCCGCCCCGGCGTGTTGTCGACGACGGCCAGCACCTCGACGACCCGGCCGGCGCCGTGCACCCGCAGCGGCACCCGGCTGACGCCGTCGGGCGCCCGACGCCAGTCCACCCGCACCTCGACCCGGACCTGCTTGTCCACCACGCCCCGCGCGGGAGTCGCCACGACCCACGGCCGCGTGGCCTCGACCCGGTAGGCGAACGGGTCCGAGCCCCGGTTGAACACCTCCAGGTACTGGCCCGGCTGGGTCTGGTACCGGCTGAACTCGGGCAGCACGGCCGCCGATGACGCCTGCGGCCACCACCGCGCCGACCCGTCGATCGCGACCCCCATCTCGGAGCCGGGCGGCACCTCGATCCGCCGCACGGCCGGGAAGACCTCGTCGGGCAACGCGACGTTGTCCCGTTCTGGCTGCTGCCACGGCGCGTTCGGGCCGTAGCGTTCGACGTCGCCGTAGCCGATCTTGGGCTGGGTCTGGAAACCGTTCCACTTCCCGCCGGCCAGCGCGGTGTTGTAGTAGTGGGACATCGACTGGTCGACGGCGAAGAGCCGGTCGGTCAGGTCGGCCTGGTCGTTGGCGGCGGCCCGGCCCTGCTCGACGTACCGCAGGTTCGTGAACTCGGCCTGGCGCAACGCGTACAGGTTGGCCGTCGCGGCCACGGCATAGCCGACCAGCTGGTGGTAGGCGTCCTGGTGGGAGTCCGGCAGCCGCCGGCGGACCCGTTCGGCGCGGGCCGCGAGGTCGCGCCACTCGTCGGTGACCCGGGCCATCTCGCCGTAGTGTTCCAGGGAGAACGGGGTCTGCTGGTCGTCGTAGGTGATGGTGCCGTCGGCGGCGGTGGTGATCCGGCGGTTGAGCAGTTCGGGCTTGCGGCGCGACTGCAACCGGCCGTAGGTGTTGAGCACCTCGGCGATCTCACCGGCGTGGGCCGGGCCGAAGTTCTCGGCCGCGTAACGACGTTCCCACTCCGGCAGCCGCGACACCGGCCACGCGTCGGGATCCCAGGCGTAGTCGAGGAAGAACTGGGTGGGCAGCTCCTCGTTCTTCAGGTCACCGACGTTGACCACCCACAGCCGGTCGACGCCGGCCTCGTAGGCGGTCGACAGCTGCTCCCACGTGTTGGCCAGGTTGACGGTGTCCACCCACTTGTAGTTGCGGCCGCCGCCCACGTAGTCGAAGTGGTAGTACAGGCCGTAGCCACCGGCGCGCGGCGCCAGCGTCGGGTCGGGCAGCCTGCGCAGGTTGCCCCAGTTGTCGTCGGTGAACACGACGGTCACGTCGTCGGGGGCGCGCAGGCCCTTGTCCCAGTAGCGCTGGACCTCCTTGTACAGGGTCCAGACCTGCGGGGTGTCGGCCGGGTCACGGCCGGTGGTCTCGGCGATGATCCGGCGTTCGTTGTCGATGATCTCGCGCATCAGGTCGATGCCGTCGCCGTCGGGCAGGCTCACGTCGCCGTTGCCGCGCATGCCGATGGTGACCACGCTCTCGCTGCCCTCGTCGACCATCCGCTCCAGGCCGTCGCGCCAGTAGGCCCTGATGGCCTCGGCGTTGCGCCGGTAGCTCCACTCGCCGGTGCCGCCGTAGGGGTCGTGGCCGGGGGTGACGACGGTGCCGTCGGCGTCGCGAACCGCCGGGACGGCGTGCCGGTTCCACTCCTCGATGCCGCGCGCCATCGGCGCCTCGTGCGAGGTTCCCATGATCACGCCGTACTCGGTGGCCCTCGCCTGGTTGGCCGGGTCGTCCTCGGCGAACGCGCGGCCCCAGACCGCCGGCCACAGGTAGTTCGCCTTGAGGCGCAACATGGTTTCGAAGACCCGGGCGTAGAAGTCGCTGGTCAGGCCGCCGGGGTGGCCGGGGGCCTTGCCGGGGCCGAAGTGTCGCGGCGCCCAGGTGCCCAGCGCGGGGTTCTCGTCGTTGATGAACAAACCCCGGTACTTGACCGCCGGGGTGCCCTGGGTGTGCCGGCCGGGGAGTACGTGCAGTTCGGCCGAGCGGCGGGCCGGCACGTCGTCCCACCAGTGCCACGGGGAGACGCCGATGCGCCGGGACACGTCGTAGGCGCCGAAGATCGTGCCGCGCTGGTCGCTGCCGGCGATCACCAGCGCCTGCCGCACGCCGGGCAGCGGGTCGCGCACGACCTGCTGCAACGAGGTCTCCCACGAACCGGCGATGCCGGTGACGTCGAGCGTGCCGTCGGCGACGAGGGCGTCGATCAGCGGGCTGAGGCCGAGGGTGCCGACGATGACCGGGGTGGCGCCGCGCGGGACGGTGTCTCGCAGAAGTTCCGGGCGCTGGCCGGTGACGCGTTCGATGTCGGTGGCCAGGTCGCCGGCGACCCGGTGTACGCCGGCGTGGTCGGTCGAGCTGACCACGATCGGCGCGGCCCGTCGCCTTGCCACCAGAGGAAAGGATCCCTTCCGGGGCGCTGTGACCACATAGGACTCCGAAGGGCCGGTGGCCGGCCTGGCGGGGGGTTTGGTAGGCGCCGCGGTCGTCAGCGCGAGGACGGCGACCAGCAGGGGGACGGGCATCTTCATGTCGATCTCCGGTGCTCGCGGCCGAAAGTTTCGAACATCTTCCGCAACATAGTCACGATAGCGTTACAGGGATCAGGAAGCCAGTGGCCGGAGTGCTTGACCCACAGGAGCGGTGTCGACGACACGACCGAAACTTTCGGTGACAACCCCGGCCGACAAACGGCAACTGTTGTCACCGAACGGCGGCTGTCGCGCGCGACACGTCGAGGCTTACCGTCGCCGGAAACCGAGGATGGACAAGGGGTAGGCCATGAGACACCCGCGCATCCTGTTGGTGGCAGCCACTCTCGCGCTCACCACCGCCGTCACCCCCGCCGCCGCCGTGGCTGCGCTGGCCCCCGACGACCCGCTCACCATCGGCCCGGCCACCCTGACCGGCGCGGTGACCGACGCCGTCACCGGGGCACTGTCGGCGACGCTGTCGGCCAGCGTCACCGACGACGGCAGCCCGACGGCCGCGCTGAACCTGGCCGCCGCCAACCGGCCGTGGTCGGTCACCGGCTGGCACACCGACCCGAGGACCGGCGAGGTGACCGTGTCGGTGTTCGGCTCCGCCGACGGGGTCGCCGACTGGGCGGCCGACAGCGGCGTCACGCGGATCGCCGTCGAGCACGTCGCCACCGCGCCCCGCCCGTACTGGGACCTCGTCGGCGGCCAGCTGATCTACAGCGGCGCCGCCCGGTGCACGCTCGGCTTCAACGCCCACGCCGGCGACGTCCGCTACGTGCTCTCCGCCGGCCACTGCGTCGCCGGCGGCTCGACGGCCTGGTACGGCGTCGGCGGCTACATCGGCCCCGGCTCGGGATCCTCGTTCCCCACCAACGACTACGGCCTGATCCGGGTCGCCTCGGCCGACGCGGAGTCCACCCCGCTGGTCGACCGCTACGGCGCCGGCGGCGACGTCACCATCACCGGCTCGTCGTCCGCCGTCGTCGGTTCGTCGGTGTGCTCGTCCAACCCCGTCAGCGGCTGGAACTGCGGCACGGTCACCGCCACCAACACGACCGTGTGCTACCAGCAGGGCTGTGTGTACCAACTGATCCGCACGAACATGTGCTCGGCGCCGGGCGGCTCCGGGGCCCCGGTGGTGACCAACCCCGGCGCCGGCTCCACGGTCCGCGCGATCGGCATGGTCGCCGGCGGTTCGGGCAACTGCACCACCGGCGGCGTGACCTACGCCCAGCCCATCCAGGAGGTGCTCGCCGTCTACGGGCTGACCCTCTACACCGGCTGATCCGGTGGCTCGGGCAGTGGCTCGGGCAGCGGGTTCGGTGGGTTCGGTGGTGGTGGCAGCGGCGGCTGCGGCGGGTCGGTCGGCTGGGGGGTCGGCTCGGGCGTCGGCGGGATCGGGTCGGGGGTGGGCGGTGTCGGCGTGGTCATGCGCGCGGATGCCCTGGCCGGCCGGTGGTGAAACCCCGAGCGAAACCCCCGGGCACCGCCACTCGATCAGGTGATGATTCTTGACGGTGTCCGGGAAGTTCCGCTTGGGTCCGGTCTCAGGCTTCCCCGTATCGACGGGAACGTAAGGGGTCCCCGGTGGGCTACACGCAGGACAGGACTCCGGTCACCGCGGCCAAGATCGTGGTCGCCGGCGGTTTCGGAGTGGGCAAGACGACGTTCGTCGGGGCGGTCTCGGAGATCGCGCCGCTGAGGTCGGAGGCGGCGATGACCGCCGCCGGCATCGGCATCGACGACACCGACGCCGTGCCAGGCAAGACCTCGACCACGGTCGCCATGGACTTCGGCCGGATCTCCCTCGGCGAGGACCTCGTGCTGTACGTGTTCGGCACGCCGGGCCAGCACCGGTTCTGGTTCATGTGGGACGAGATCGTGCGCGGGGCCATCGCGGCGATCGTGCTGATCGACACCCGCCGCCTCGCCGACTGCTTCGCCGCGGTCGACTTCTTCGAGTCCCGGCGCGTGCCGTTCCTGGTGGCGGTGAACAACTTCGAGGGCGCGCACCGGTTCCGCGAACGCGACATCCGGGAGGCGCTGAACCTGCCGGCGGACATCGCCGTCGTCGACTGCGACGCCCGCTCCCCCGCCTCGGCCCGCAAGGTGCTGATCACGGCGAGCGAGTACGCGCTCTCGCTGACCGGAGTGGGCTGACCCACGCCAAGGTGTGGGCGCCGGTGCCCTGGGTATCCCCCAGTCACCTGGTCCCCGAGACCGCCTGGGAGGTCGACAGCGATGCACCCTCAACCCGACAACGCACCGGTGAACGGGTCCATGGTGACCTTCCTGCTCCACGACGAGGACGGCGAGCGTTACCGCGTCGGCGAGGTCGTCGGCCCGGTCGAGGAGGACCCGCAGACCGGCGAGATCTGGGTCGGTGTCCGGGTGTGGCACGCCCCGCCGGCCCGTGCGCTCAGCCTCATCCCGCTGACGACCGTGCTCAACATCGCCCCGCCGAGCGAGGGTGACCGCGCGGCCTGAGCAGGGCCTTTCCGGCCGCTTTCCGGTCGTCCGCGAATGGTGGGCGGCTGGAAAGCGGCTGTGTCCAGCGCCGTCATTGGGTAATCTGACCTGTCCAACAGGTGAACGGCAGGTTAACGACCCAAGGGGCGATGGGCATGCGAGACGTATTCCAGACCGACCTGGACGCGCTGCGTGAGCAGCTGGCCGAGATGGGCGTACTGGCGGCCAGAGCCATGCGCGACGCCACCACGGCCGTGCTGACCAGCGACGGGGAGCTGGCCGAGCGGGTCATGGCGGCCGACGCGGAGCTCGACGTGGCCCGCGACCGGTGCGACGAGACCGTCCAGCGGCTGCTGGCCCTGCAGGCGCCGGTGGCCGGCGACCTGCGACTGGTGATGACCGCCGTCTACTGCGCGGACAAGATCGAGCGGATGGGCGACCTGGCGGCGCACGTCGCCGACACGGCCAGGATCCGCCACCCCGAGTGCGCGGTGCCGGCCGAGCTGACCGCGTCGTTCACCGAACTGGGCACGATCGCCGCCGGGATGGCCGACCGGCTCGTCGAACTGATCGGGCGGCCGGGCCACGGCGGGTTCGCCGAACTGGACGACACCGACCGGGCCGTCGACTCGCGGCACGCGGCGGTGATGGCGGCGGTCACCGATCCCGACTGGCCGCACGGCATTCCCAGCGCCACCTCGCTGGCCCTGTTGGCCCGCTACTACGAGCGGTTCGCCGACCAGGCCGTCTCGGTCGCCAAACGACTCGACTTCGTGGTGACCGGGGTCATCGCGGCCTAGGCCGACCGGCAAGTACGGCCTCCACTTTCGTGGAACAGCCACCGTCAGTGACCCGGACGGTGGCCGACAGGTGAGCCTGGACGGCGGAGTGACCACCGTCTGAATGCTCCGGTAACGTACCGAAAGTGACCCGGGACGCACAGCTACCAACACTGGAGTTGGTGGACCAGAACAAACCGAGCGTCGCCCGGATCTACGACTGTTTCCTCGGCGGCAAGGACAACTACGAGATCGACCGGCAGGTGTTCCGGCAGATCAGCGCGGTCGCCCCGGAGATGAGCCAGCTCGCCCGCACCGGGCGCTACTGGCTGTTGCGCGCGGTCCGGTTCCTGGCCGGCTCGGCGCGGATCACGCAGTTCATCGATCTCGGGGCCGGCCTGCCGACCACCGAGAACACCCACCAGGCCGCCCAACGGATGAACCCGTTGGCCCGGGTGGTCTACGTGGACAACGACCCGGTGGTCGCCGCGCGCGGGCGGGCGCTGCTGGAGGAGAACGACCGGACCCACCTGGTGTTGGCCGACCTCACCGACCCGGAGGAGATCCTGCGCGGCGCGGCGGTCGGGGCGCACCTGGACCTGACCCGGCCGATCGGCCTGCTGCACAGCGCGACGATGCCGCACGTGCCCGACGAGCGGGACCCGTGGGGCATCCTCGCCCGCTACGTCGAGCTGCTGCCCAGCGGTTCCTACGTGGCACTGAGCCATTTCCACGATCCGCGCGACGGTGGGGAGGGCGGTCTGCTGGCGACCGTGCTGGAGGACGCGTTCGTCAACGGCGCCATGGGCTCGGGCTACTTCCGCACCCGTGAGCAGATCGGGCGGATGTTCACCGGGTTGGACCTGGTCGAGCCGGGTCTGACCGCCCTGGCCGACTGGTGGCCCGACGGGCCGAGGGTGTTCGCCGGCACACCGGCCGATCTGGTCACCCTCGGTGGCGTCGGGCGCCGACCCTGACCTACCAGTCCACAAAGGACTGTCCACATGAAACGTTCAGGACCGCCGGCCGGTGGCTGGGGGGAGCTACCGGCCGGCGGCATGGTCGCCGGCGCACGAACAGGCTGCGTCAACAGTGCTTGTGGGGGAGTCGCACCGCCGGAAAGCCCGTTCGCCCTGGCTCAGGCGGCGACCATCCAGTACAACGGCGCGGATGCCCGTTCCGTTCCCGCCACGACGTGCCGTCGGTCACTCTCCGAACACGGCCGCGTCGGTACCATCCACCCGACCCACCGCGACCGGTGAGGGGCGCCCATGCCGCAGGTGTTGCTCGTCGAGGACCACGACATGGTCGCCGAGGCCATCGGACGCGCACTGGACCAGGCCGAGGGCATCACCGTGGTCGCCAGGGCTCGCTCCATCGCCGAGGCCCGCGCCCAGGCCCACCAGCACCGCCCGGACGTGGTGGTCCTCGACCGCCGGCTGCCCGACGGTGACGCCATCAACGCGATCGCCGACCTCAACGCCGCCGGTGCCAGGGTGCTGGTACTCACCGCCGACGCCAACGCCTCGGTCGCCGCGCGGGTCGCCCAGGCCGGCGGCGCCGGCCTGCTGCTCAAGTCCTCCCGGCTCGACGAGCTGGAGACCGCCGTACGCCAGGTCGCGGCCGGCGAGGCGGCCTTCGGCCCCGGCCTGCTCACCGGTGTGCTCGAACGGCTCTCCAGCCCCGCCGGCAACCCGCTGACCGCCCGCGAACAGCAGACCCTGGTGCTGCTGGCCGCCGGCGCCAGCACCGACGAGATCGGCGAACGCCTGGGCGTCACCCGCAACACCGTGCGCAACCACGTCCAGCGCGTCCTGGACAAGCTCGACGCCCGGTCCAAGCTCGAAGCCGTGGTCATCGCCCGGCGCGAGGGCCTGCTCGACTGACGCGGGGCGCGCGGGCCCCGCGTCAGTCGAGCGGTCGATCCGGTCAGCCGGCGGCCTGGTGGTCGCGCGCCACCCGCAGCAGCTCGACCAGACCCTCGGCGTACTCCTGGGACTCGGCGTGCGCCTCGGGGAACGGCGGCTGGAAACCGACGCCCTCCCACCGGTTCGTCTGGTCGTTCCACCGGTCGTTGCCGATCTCGAAGTCCCACGCGAAGATCCCCAGCTCGTAGTAGAGCTGGTCGGCGGAGTTGCCGGCCGCCGAGTACAGCACGTCGGCCACCGGGCCGGTACGCGACGGCCAGGTCACCGTGCCCCGGCTGGCCGCGATCGCGCCGACGATCCGCTTGGCCGACGCCTGGAACAGCGCGCCCTCCTCCGGCGACGGCCGGGGCAGGGTGATCCGGCCGGGCATCGCGTAGGCCCCGGGCGGCCACATGAAGTAGCCGCCGTAGGAGTGCACGTTCATGCCGAACCGGATGTTCGGGTACGCCTTCGCCAGCGCGACGACGTTGTTCGCCTCCGGCTCGGACAGCTCCTCGGTGCCGGCGTAGTTGCCGGACAGGCAGTTCGCCGACGCGCCGACGTAGCCGTCGAACAGCGAGCCGACGGTGTAGTTGCGGTTGACGTCCACGCCCCACGAGTCGGCGTTGCGCGGGTCGCGCTGCGCGCCGGTGCAGTGGTTGGACAGGTTCTTGCGCTGGAAGTTGGCGTCGTTGAACGAGTAGTTCGCGCCGTCGGGGTTCACCACCGGGATGACGAACACGTCGACCTGCGCCAGCAGCGCGCGGGTGTCGGCGTCGGTGGCGTGGTTGGCCAGCAGCCGCTCGGCGAACTCCAGGGTCACCAGCGGCGTCGCCCACTCCCGCGCGTGCTCCTGGGAGTAGGCCAGCACGCCGATCTTCGAGTCGTCGGTGTGCCCGCCGATGCGCAGCGCCTGCACGGTCCACGGCTTGTGCGGCACCCCGGCCGGCGCCGCCAGCCCGTCGGACATCCGCACCGCGCCGACCACCGGCATGACCTTGCCGGCCGAGCCGTCCTCGACGAACGCGCTGACCCGCTGCGGGAACCTGGCCGAGATCAACGCGGCCACCTGGTCGGTCGTGCTGATCACCGCGCCGTCGCGGCCGGTGGCCAGCGAGACGGTCAGTACCCGGTCGCGCCAGCTGGCCTGCGCCGGCCGGTTGGGCTTGCCGGGGTCGACCGTGCGGACCTGCCAGCCGTTGGGGCCCTGGTCACCGAAGCGCACCGACTCGACGACCACGGCCGCGGCCGCCGGGTCGCCCAGGTAGGCGGTGGCGGTGCGGCGGTAGCCCTGGGTGCGGTGCGGCAGGTCGATGACCTCCACCAGGTCCGGGTACTGGCGGGCCAGGCGGGCGATCCTGGCCTTGATGTCGATCGGCGTCAGGTAGGCGTCGATGAAGTCCTTCTGGTAGCCGTCGGGCAGCGGCGGCGGCGTGGCGCCCGGCCAGTGCGACGGGGTCTGCGGGCGGCTGGTGCCGCCGAGGCTGGAGGTCGCGGTGACCCGCACCGGCCGCGACGGCAGCACCTGCGGCTCGGCGACGTGGTACTGGTACTCGCCGGCATCGGTGAACCGGCGCAGCGCGAAGGAGCCGGTGGTGCCGTCCTGTCCGGTCCAGTTCACGGTGATCTCGACGTCAGGGTCGTACACGGCGGTGGTGGCGACCCGGGTCTCCAGGAAGGTGCGCCCGCCGGTGACCCACCAGGAGGCGGACAGGAACTGGAGGGTGTCGGCAGCCGTGTCGACGGCCGAGGCGGCGCGCGCGGTCCCGGCGACGCTGCGCTGGTAGTGGCGGGCGGCGTCGCCCTCGGTCTGGATGAGCTGGGTGGGGGTGGCGCCCCGCGCGACCATCCGGTCGAGGGTGGGGCCGTCGAGCACGAGGTCGGCGGTGACCCGGCCGTTGGTGTCCCGGCCGGACGCGGCGACGTCGGCGCCGGCGGCGATCAGCTCGTGGAGCATTTGTTCGGTGGGTAGCTCAAATCGCACCAGCGCCAGTTCACCGTCGGCGACGGTGATGGTGGCGCCGGGGGTGGCGTGTGCCGGCACGGTGCCGGCCACGGCCGAGCACAGCAGGGCGAGCGCGGCGGCGGCGCTGCCGCATCTGCGCTTGAACATGGGGCCTCCCAGGCAGAGGACGGTGGACACGGGAATTCTTCCCCACATAGTTGAAAAGGCAAGTGTTTCTTTCACCGAATTGTCCTTTGAGGACCCGCTATGGGTTGTGGACGCCGCCCGGGTGCGAGGTTGTAAGTTGCCCTCGTGAACGCCCCTGGCGACCTTCCGGAGTCGGGCGACGAGTGGGACGCGGCCTGGCTGGAGTTCCACGCTGCCTGGCGGCCGAGATTGCGCGCGTTCCTGACGTCGGTGTGTGACGACAGCGCCGATCTTGTCGAGGACATCCTGCGGGTGAGCCTGCTCCAGCACCGCAGGCAGTGGGCCACCCTCGATGATCTTGACCTGGCCCATGTTCTGCTGTTCGAGATCGTGCTCGACCAGGTAAGGGCGTTCCGCGGCCAGGCGTCGGTGACACCCCTGCGGTCCACCGCGACGGTGCTGCACGAGTTGGTGGAGCTACCGGTCGAGGACATCGCCGCGGTCGCGAGGACCAGCGTGCGGGTGGTGCGGATGCATCTGGCGCTGGGCGACCAGGACCACCCGCTCGTGCTGGCGACGCCGGAGTTGGACGGTGTCGACCACGGCGTGGCGTTGCTGCGTTCGGCCTACGACCAACTGACCGTTCCGCGCCCGGGGGCCGCCGACGACGAACCAGAGGCGGACTACGCCCTGGGACTGGTCTGCGAACAACGCGGCGACCTGCGGGGGGCGGCGCTGTGCTTCCAGCGGGCGACCGCCCACAACTTCGAGGACGCGGCGGAACGGTTCGTCTCGGTGCTCGCGCAGTTGAGCCTGCCGAGCCGGGGGCGTCACGCGCTGGCCGATCCCCCGCCGGCGGCCGACCCCGGGGAGCGGCTGGCGCTGGAGGCGTTGGTGGTGGCCAGCGGGGTGGACGTGGAGGGCTTGTCGCTGTCGGGGGAGGCGCGGGCGGTGTGTGCGCTGTGCGGACAGGCGCGGGGGGTGGTCGAGGTGGCGGCGATGCTGGGGATGTCGCTGGAGGTCGTTCGGGACGTGGTCGGGGAGCTGGCGTCGCTGGGGTTGGTGGTGGTGCACGAGAGCGGGGTCTCGGCGGGGGTGATGGAACGGGTTCGGGTCGGGCTGCTTGGTCTGTGACCGGCCCCCGACGGCCGACCACAGGGGCCTGGCCGGCGCCCTGCCCCTGTGGTCGGCCCTGTTCCCTCAGCGGTAGACGCGGACGTAGTCGATCATCATGTTCTGCGGGAGGACCGTGCCGGGACCGGGCGGGCCAGGCCAGTCGCCGCCCACGGCGTTGTTGAGAATGATGAAGAACGGGTGGTCGTACACCCACGGCCCTCGGGTCCGCTCCAGCTGGTCGCGGTCGACGGTGAAGAAGGGGTTGTCGTCCACGAAGAACGTCATGTGGCTCGCGTCCCATTCGACGGCGAACACGTGGAACGCGGCGCTGGCGTTGGTGCCCAGCTCCAGGGGTGCGCCGTGGCCACCGGCCCCGAAGTACGCGGGGGCGTGCAGGGTCGAGTGGACCAGCGTGGGTTCGCGACCGATGTGTTCGAGGATGTCGATCTCACCGGACGCGGGCCAGGGGACGCCGTCGAAGAAGTTGCCGCCGAGCATCCAGAACGCGGGCCACAGGCCCTGGGTGCTGGAGACCTTGATCCGTGCCTCGACACGACCGTAGGTGGTCTCGAACTTTCCGGCGGTGTTGAGGCGACCCGACGTGTACTGGCACGTCGTGCTGCCGCCGCTGTTCGGGTCCGGCGGGCAGGCCGAGCCCGGCGTGACCTGGCGCCTGGCCTGGATGACCAGGTTGCCGGCACCGTCCATCCTGGCGTTGTCGTTGTTCGTGTAGTACTGGAGTTCGTTGTTCACGCCGGGGCCGACCTCGGGGGTCCACTTCGCCGGGTCCGGGGTGGAACCGTTGGCGCCGTTGAACTCGTCGCTCCACACCAGGTTGTCGAAGTCGGGGGCGGGCGGGGCGGGCGGCGGCTGGGTCGGGGCACCGCCGGTGCCGTAGACCTGGAACTCCCACAGCGAGTAGCCGTAGCCGTTGGACCGTTCGGTGCCGTACATCCGAACGTAGCGACCGGTGCCGGACACCGTCACGGTTTCCTTGAAGCCCGTGCCCGAGGTTGTCGTGTACATCGTGCGCCAGGTCGCGTTGTCGTCGGACACCTGGAGCTGGTAGTCGACGGCGTAGGCCGGGTCCCACTGCAGGACGACGCTCTCGATCGTCGCGGTGGCGCCAAGGTCGATGGTGATCCAGCCCGGGTCGACCCAGCCGTTGGTCGCGCTGGTCGCCCAGCGGGTGGCGGGATCGAGGTCCGTCGCCTTGGACGGGGTGCAGGCGCGACAGGCGCCGTCGTCCTGGAAGGTCGAGGCGGTGGCGGGTTTCTGGTAGGAGAGCAGGCCGTCGGGGCCAGGACCAGGGCCCGGGTCGGTGCCGGTGGTGCCGTACACCTGGAACTCCCACAGCGAATAGCCCCACTGGGTGGCGCGGCTGGTCAGTCCCAGGCGGACGTAGCGGCCGTTGCCGGTGACCGGCAGCGCCTGGACACCGCCGGTCGCGGTCGTCGTTGAGTACACTGTGGACCACGTGGAACCGTTGTCGGACAACTGAACGGTGAATGATCTCGCGTGGGCGGCCTCCCAGTTGAGGCGCACCTCGTCGATCGCCGCCGGCTGGCCGAGGTCGACCTGGATCCACTGTGGATCGGCGAACTGGCTCGACCACCGGGTACCGGTATCACCGTCGACGGCGGCGGTCGCCGGGAAGGCGGCGGACTCCGACGAGGACGCCGTGACCGGGCGCCCCTGGGACAGCAGCGAGCCGGCGGCCACCGCCGGGGCGGCCGGCGACAGGACCTGGACCAGCGCCGTCGCCAACCCCGCGGCGAGCGCCAACGTGAACAACCGGCGACCACGCCGCCGGAACAGAACCGGTTTCATGCGTGCTCCTTCGCACGCCGCGGCGGCACGCCAGCGGCGCGAGGGGAAAAGTGAATGGGAGAGGCAAGCCGTGAGAGCGCTCTCTCCGGACAGAGAGTGCCTTTCGGGCTACCAACTGTCAAGAGCGTGCGCACAGTGGGCCAGAAGTAGCACCGCGTGCGTCCAAATGGCGTCTATTTGTTCCCGTGCGGAACAAAATCATTGACCGACCCTGTGAGCCAGGTCATGCTCTGTTCGTGAGAGCGCTCTCTCGATTCCCTGCACATCCTGAGAGCCGAGGGAGTTCGTCTTCAATGGGGAAGAACATGACTAGCTGGCGCGCTCTGCTCAAGATCGGGCTGGTGTTCGTGCTCGCCGCGAGCACCGTGGTCATCGGCGCGATCACCGGCGCGGCCAATCGGGCCGACGCGGTGATCCGGGTCGCCGAGTTCCCGGCCGACTGCACGTTGAGCCACCGCCTGCCCGACGACCCGATCGTGTTCCCGAAGCTGCCGGGTGCCTCGCACTCGCACGACTTCTTCGGCAACACCGCGACCGACGCCCACTCCGAGTACGGCGACCTGCTCGGGCAGACCGGCACCTGCGACCCGAACGTCGACATCTCCTCCTACTGGGTACCGACCCTGTTCCGCGACAACCAACCGGTCGTCCCGACGGGCATCACGTTCTACTACCTCGGTGAGGGCGTGAACAACCCGGCGGCCACCCAACCGACACCGGTCGGGCTGAAGATCGTCGCCGGCAACGCGCGGGCCACCGGCGACGCCGACAGCCTCGCGCGCTGGTCATGCCTGCACGCCGGACACGTGCCACCGTCGAAGAACTTCGTCAACTGCCCGTCCGGCACCCAGCTGGAGACCTATCTCGACTTCCCGCAGTGCTGGAACGGGACGACGCTCGACTCGTCCAACCACATGAGCCACATGGCCTACCCGGTCGGCGGCAACTGCCCGTCCACCCACCCGGTGCAGGTGCCCAAGCTGCGGATGGTCCTGCGCTACCCGGTCAGCGGCGACCCCTCCGCCCTGCGGCTCGCCTCCGGCGACGGCCGAACCATGCACGGCGACTTCTTCAACGTGTGGCCGGCCGACGAGATGGAACGGCGGGTGCGTGACTGCATCCGTCCGGTGATCAAGTGTGGTCACGACGGGCGCCCCCTGTGACGCTGTTTCGCCTGTTCGTGATCTTCCTGCTGGCCACAGGCGTCGCGGCCTGTGGCCAGCAGGCCCCACCGCCGTCGGTCCCGGCTCTCCCGCCGCCGGTGACCACGTCCTCGGTGGCGCCGGGAGGTTTCGGCGCCACCGAGGAGTCCTTCGTCCAGCTCGCGATCGCCACCGACGACCAGGCCCTGCTCCTGCTCGACCTGGGCGCCACCGACGCGACCGATCCGTTGCTTCGTGACTTCGCCAAGGACCTCGCCGCCGCCCGCCGCACCGAGCTGACCGCCCTGCACGGCCTGCTCGACGCCGCCGCCGTGGAGTACCAGAACCTCCACAAGGGCCACGACATGCCGGGCATGCCCACCGAGGACGAACTGGCCACGCTGCGCGCCGCGCCGGCGTTCGACGTGGAGTTCGCCCGACTGGCCCGCGCGCACCTGACCGAGTCCAGGACGGTCGCCGCGTCCGCCGCCGACAACGCCACCCATCCCGACACCCGGGCACTGGCGGCGTCGATGGTCGACGAACGCGACACGACCCTCGCCAGACTGGACACCCTCGCCTGAGATCCGCGCCCGGGTATAAAGAAGCGGTGTCCGACCCGCGCCGTACCTCGTCGAAACGCGTCACCCTCGAGGAGGTGGCCCGGGTGGCCGGCGTGTCCCGGGCCACCGCCTCCCGCGTGGTCAACGGGGTGGCGACGGTGGACGCGACGATCCGCGCGGCGGTGCAGAACGCGATCGACGCGACCGGGTACGTGCCGAACCTGGCGGCGCGCTCGCTGGTCACCCGCCGCGCCGACGCCATCGGCCTGGTGCTGCCCGAGGAGTCCCGGCTGGCCGGTGACCCGTTCTTCGAGACGGTCATCCGGGGTGTGATGTCGGTGATCGGCCCGAGCGGTGTCCACCTCGTCCTGATGACGATGGACACCAACACCCGCGACCAGGTGGTCAGCGACCTGCGCCGGGGCCGGCTCGACGGCGTGATCCTCATCCACACCGACCGCGACGACCCGTTGCCCCGGCAGCTGATCGAGGCCAACCACCCCGTGGTGATGTCCTCCCGGCCGCTGCACCCGCTCCCGGTGACCTACGTGGACGTCGACCAGACCGCCGGCGGCGCGCTCGCCGCCCAACACCTGATGTCCCTACGCCGCAACCGGATCGTGACCATCGCCGGGCCGCAACACACCTCGGCGGGCCAGGACCGGCACACCGGTTTCCTGGACGCCGTCGCCGACCCCGACCTCCCGTGGACGGAGGGCGACTTCACCCGGGAGAGCGGCGAGACCAGCATGGTCCACCTGCTCCGCGCGCATCCCGGCCTGGACGCCGTGTTCGCCGCCTCGGACCTGATGGCCCAGGGCGCCATGACCGTCCTGCGCGCCACCGGCCGCCGCGTCCCGCAGGACGTCGCGGTGGTCGGGTTCGACGACAGCAGCGCGGCCCTGGCCTGCGACCCGCCGCTGACCACCGTCCGGCAACCGGTCGCCGACATGGCCGCCGAGATGGCCCGGCTGCTGCTGGCCAGGGTCGCCGACCCGGACGCCCCGCCCACCAGGGTGGTCTTCGAACCGACCCTGGTGGTGCGAGGCTCGGCCTGAGGTCAGGGCTGGTCCCAGACCAGGTTCACCGTGCGTTCGAAGTTGTCGTAGCCAGCACGCAGGAAAGCGTTTGCCATCGGGGTGTTGCCGAGATCGGTCGCCGCCCGGATGCGCGGGACGTCCTGGGCGGCCAGCACCCGGGTGCCCTCGGCGAGGATGTCGTCGACGTAGCCGTTGCCACGGTGCTCCGGCAGGACGGCGATGTAGCCGATGATCGGGTTGTAGTCGTTGCGGGCCGGGGTGACGAAGCCGACCGGCGCACCGCCGGGCAGCGTCGCGACCCGCCACCAGTCACGCGGACCGCGGTAGTGCGCCAGCTCCTCCTCGAAGTGCTCGACGGCGGCCTCGCGGGCCGACAGCCGGGTCAGGCTGTCCTGGCTGTGGGCGTCCAGGGTCCCGTCGAGGACCCGGGTCATCAGGTCGAGGAGTTCCTCGGTGTCGTGCGGTGTCCGGAACGTCAGGCGCCCGTTCGGTTCGGGGACCGGGGTCCCCGGGTTCCACTGGAACCGCAGTCGTTCGACGAACGGGTGCGCGCCCACCCGCTCCACCACGGCCAGCCGGTCCTCGACGACACGGCGGGCCGGGGCGACCTCGCGCCAGTCGGACGGGATGTCACGCAGGTACTCCGGTGGACGTGTGCCGGGCGGGACGACCGTGGCCATGGCCGTACGCAACAGTCGCACGCCGATGTCGACGCGGTCCGCCGCGGTGTCGTCGAGGTCGAGGATGTCCAGCAGGAACGGGGTGTCGTCGCCCGCATTGGTCCACCAGGCGAGCCTGGCGAGCACCCGGTCGCCGCGCACGGCGACCCACATCCACTCCGGCCGGCGGCGGCGCTCGACCAGGTCGTCGGCGAGTTCGTGGTTGAGGGTGTAGGGCAGTTGGTTGAACAGGTCGAGCTCGTCGCCCCCGGTGATCGGGCGCAGGGTCAGGTCGTGCACGGCACTCTCCGGTACGGAAGGCGCCCACTCCCCCAGGGTCAGTTCCGGCCCCGGGAGGACGCGAGCGCGGTGATCATGGCGGTCATCGGCTCCTCCTCTCGTTCTCGACGCCCACCGGCGGCGGGCGTGCCGGGACAGCAGTACCGGACCGGCCGTCCCGGGCACAAACGGTTTAGTGGACCCCGCTCATCAACCGCCGGATGAACGGGCTCACCACCCACAACAGGATCCCGAACGCCACCGCGACCCCGCCGACGACCAGGAAGTACCCGCCCTCGTCGTCCACCGAGTAGTACTTGGCGAACGACCCGGCCGCGGCCGTGCCGAGCGCGACCGACAGGAAGTTCAGCGCCACCATCTGCGTGCGGAACAGCGCCGGCGCGAGCTTGGTCGACACCGACAGCCCGACCGGCGAGAGCAGCAGCTCGCCGATCGTGAACAGCAGGATGATGCCGACCAGCGCGATCAGCGGCGTGGTGTTGCCGGTGCCGCCCGACCACGGCAGGAAACACAGGAACGCCACGCCCATGAAGATCGTGCCGAGCGCGAACTTGACCGGCGTCGAGGGTTGCCGCGGCCCCAGCCTGGTCCACAGCGCGGCGAACACGGCGGCCAGCAGGATGATGAACACCGGGTTGATCGAGTTCGCCCAGGACACCGGCATCTCCCAGCCGAAGATCGTGCGGTCCAGGCGCTGGTCGGTGTAGATGACCAGCACGGTGAACTGCTGCTGGAACAACGAGAAGAACACGAAGCTCGCCAGGAACAACGGGATGAAGCTGGCGACCCGGCGGCGCTCCAGCGCCGTGATCCGCCGGCTGGACAGGATCACCGCGAAGTACGCCACCGCCGCCACGATGATCACCACCACGGTCACGTTGGCCAGGTTCGCCGCCGTCACCACCCCGGCCATCACCACCAGCACGATCCCGGCGACCACCACCGCCGCGCCCGCCGCGACCCAGCCCCGGCGCCCGGGCGGCAGCGGGTTGGGCACCTCGTTCGCGTCCGAGCTCAGGTTCGCTCGCCCCAGGGAGTACTGGACGAGCCCGGCCGCCATGCCGATCGCGGCCAGCCCGAACCCGTAGTGGAAGCCCAGGTTCTGCTGCGCCAGCCCGGTCAGCAGCGGCCCGATGAACGCGCCAAGGTTGACCCCGAGGTAGAACAGCGAGAACCCCGCGTCCCGCCGCTCGTCCTCTGGCGCGTACAGCCGTCCCACCAGCGAGGTCGCGTTCGCCTTGAGCCCGCCGCTGCCCACCGCGATCAGCACCAGCCCCGCCCCCACACCGGTGAACCCGGGCAGCAGCGCGAGGCAGATGTGCCCGCACATGATCATCACGGCGCTGAGGAACAGCACCCGCTCGGACCCGGCGACGCGGTCGGCCAACCAGGCCCCGACGATCGTCGACAGGTACACCAGCCCGCCGTAGGCACCGACGATGCTGGTGGCCGTGCCCTCGGACAGCCCGAGTCCGCCGTCGGCGGCCGAGTAGTAGAGGTAGATGGTGAGGATCCCCTGCATCCCGTAGAACGAGAAGCGTTCCCACATCTCCAGGCCGAACAGGTTCCCCAGGGCTCGCGGATGCCCGAAGAACCCGGTGCTCGGCGCGGACCTCGTCTCCGCCGTCTTCCCCGTCTCCATGCGGCAACTGTTGTGCAGTCCCACGAACCCGCCCCGCCGCGACGCCCCGAACATCCCCCGATGGAGTGACGCCGCCGCGCCCGGGCGGCACCGGGCGCGGCGGGATCGTCAAGCCCTCAGGGCCTCTTCCCGGGACATCGGGCGGGTTTCCTCGAGAGGCGGTGTGTCGGGTTGGTTGGCCTGGTGTTGGTCGCGGTGTTGGTCGCGGTGTTGGTCGCAGTGTTCGTCGCGCTGGTCCTCGTCACGCGCGGCCATCTGCTCCCGGCAGTGCCGGGCCACCTGACGAGCGTGCACAGTCATGGCGTTCTCCTCCGTCCCGCGCGACGGATACCCTTCACGAACTCCCACCACACCCGGTTCCCCGGTTTGCTCGCGCGTTGTCAGGGTTCTCGACCACAGGAGAACCTGATCGGGTGGCCCGACCCTCGAACGGGTGAGTCTGGGAGGCTGGCCGGGTGGACACCACTCTGGTCACCGGAGGCACCGGAACGCTCGGGCGCGCGGTCGTCGAGCGGCTCACCGAGCGGGGAACGCCTCCGCGCGTGCTGAGCCGAAGCACCGGTGAGGTCCGGGGCGACCTGCGCACCGGGGCCGGCCTCGACGCCGCACTGTCCGGTGTGGACACGGTGATCCACTGCGCGACCGCGCTGGGCCGACACGACCTGACCCACGCCCGCAACCTCGTCGACGCCGCGCTGCGCGCCGGCCGCCCGCACGTCGTGTTCGTCTCGATCGTCGGTGTCGACGCCATCCCGCTGCCCTACTACCGGACCAAGCTCGCGGTCGAACACCTGCTGGCGACCTCCGGCCTGCCCTGGACCACCCTGCGCGCCACCCAGTTCCACGACCTCGTGCTGCGCCTGTTCACCGTCCAGCGCCGCCTGCCCGTCCTGCTGGTCCCGGCCGGCCTGCGCGTCCAGCCGGTCGACGTGCGCGACGTCGCCGGGCGGCTCGTCGAACTGGCCGACGGTCCGGCCGTCGGGCGGGCCGAGGACTTCGGCGGGCCGCAGGTCCGGCCGGTCGAGGACTTCGCCGACCGCCGCGCCCTGCGGATCCCGCTGCCGGGCGCGGTGATGCGCGGCTACCGCTGCGGCGCCAACCTGGGGCCGGCGCGGGGCGTGATCACGTTCGAGGAGTTCCTGGCAACGCGGCCTCGACCCCGTCGAGGATGAGCCCCAGCCCCACCCGGAACGTCTCCGCCGCCTGGGCCTCCAGGTACGGCTCGCCCTCCGGCACCCGGAACGTGTCCTCGGTGGACAGTCCGACGATCGTCGGGTAGCGCCGCGCGAAGTCCGGGGCGACCTCGGGCATCAGCGCCGAGCGCGCGAACCACCAGTCCTCGTTGGACGTTCCGGTCGCGCGCGCGGCCAGCCGGGCCTCGGCGACGGTCTGTGCCGCGCCACGGACGAAGTGGAACAGCGTGCTGATCGTGCGCAGCAGCAGCGGTGCCGACAGACCGCTGACCCGCAGGATCCGCGCCGCCGACTCGACCACCGCGTACTCGTGCGGCCCGAGCACCGGGCGGACCTGGGAGACCCGCAGCACCCACGGGTGCCGCTGGTAGAACGCCCACAGCTCCCCCGCCCACGCCTCGACGCCAGGGCGCCAGCCGTCGTCGGCCGGGGGGCCGTCGGGCAGTTCGGCGTGCACCCGGTCGTACATCAGGTCGATCAGCTCGTTCTTGTTCGGCACGTAGGTGTAGAGCGCCATGCCGGTGCGGCCGACGCGCTGGCCGACCGCGCGCATCGACAGCGCGTCCATGCCCTGCTCGTCGGCGATCGCGATGGCCGCGTCGAGGATCGCGTCGAGGGTCAGCGCCGGCTTGGGGCCGGGGCGCACCTCGTCGGGCGCGGGGGCGCGCCACAGCAGCTCCATCGACCGGCGGGCGTCGCCCTGCCCGGCGAAGACCACCACCCTAGTATCTCCTTACAGCGTAAAGTATCATCACTGTACACCCCAGAAGGAGAGAGTGCATTGGGTAACGCGCATCCCGCGGACGGTCACGAACTCATCGAGGTCCGCGGCGCCAGGGAGAACAACCTGCGAGATGTCAGCGTCGACATCCCCAAGCGGCGACTGACGGTCTTCACCGGCGTGTCCGGCTCGGGGAAGTCCTCGCTGGTGTTCGGCACGATCGCCGCCGAGTCGCAGCGGATGATCAACGAGACGTACACGGCGTTCCTCCAGTCCTTCATGCCCAGCATCGGCCGCCCGGACGTCGACGGGCTGCGCAACCTGAGCGCGGCGATCGTCGTCGACCAGGAGCGGATGGGCGCCAACGCGCGGTCCACGGTCGGCACCGCCACCGACGCGCACACCATGCTGCGGATCGTGTTCAGCCGCCTGGGCGAGCCGCACGTCGGCACGTCCGGTGCGTTCAGCTTCAACCTGGCCGAGGGCATGTGCCCGGCCTGCGAGGGCCTCGGCCGTGTGTCCGATGTGGACGTCGACGGTCTGGTCGACCGGAACCTCTCGCTCAACGAGGGCGCGATCACCGTCCCGAACTTCACCGTCGGCTCCTGGTACTGGAAGGGCATGGCCGACTCCGGGTTCTACGACCCGGACAAGAAGCTGCGCGAGTTCACCGACCAGGAGTGGGACGACTTCCTGTACAAGCCGTCGACCAAGGTCAGGCTGGCCGAGATGAACACGACCTATGAGGGGCTCGTGGTCAAGGTCAAGCGGCTGTACCTGTCCAAGGACCGCGAGTCGATGCAGGCGCACATCCGCGCGTTCGTCGACCGCGCGGTCACGTTCAAGGTGTGTGACGCGTGTGGCGGCGCGCGCCTCAACGAGGCGGCGCTGTCCTCGCGGATCGCCGGGCGCAACATCGCCGAGTGTTCGGCCATGCAGATCAGCGACTTGGCCGAGTTCGTCCGCGGGCTCACCGACGAGTCGGTGGCGCCGCTGGTCGCCACGCTGCGGGAGACGCTGGAGTCGCTGGTCGAGATCGGCCTGGGCTACCTGAGCCTTGACCGCGAGTCCGGCACGTTGTCGGGCGGTGAGGCACAGCGCGTGAAGATGGTGCGGCACCTCGGGTCCAGCCTCACCGACGTCACCTACGTGTTCGACGAGCCGACCGTCGGCCTGCACCCGCACGACATCGCCAGGATGAACGACCTGCTGACCCGCTTGCGGGACAAGGGAAACACCGTGCTCGTGGTGGAGCACAAGCCGGAGACGATCGAGATCGCCGACCACGTCGTCGACCTCGGGCCCGGCGCGGGGTCGGCCGGCGGGCAGGTCTGCTACACCGGTGACGTCCCCGGCCTGCGGGCCTCCGACACGCTCACCGGCCGCCACCTGGACCACCGCGCGTCACTGCGAACCGACGTTCGCCAGCCGACCGGCACGTTGCCGATCAAGGACGCGAACCTGCACAACCTGCGCGATGTGAGTGTGGACGTCCCGCTGGGTGTGCTGACCGTCGTCACCGGGGTCGCCGGCTCCGGCAAGAGCTCCCTGATCCACGGCTCGCTGTCCACCCGCGAGGACGTGATCGTGGTCGACCAGTCGGCGATCCGGGGTTCGCGGCGCAGCAACCCGGCGACCTACTCGGGCCTGCTCGACCCGATCCGGGCGGCGTTCGCCAAGGCCAACGGGGTGAAGGCGTCGCTGTTCAGCGCGAACTCGGAGGGCGCCTGCCCCAAGTGCAAGGGCATCGGCCTGGTGTACACGGACCTGGCGATGATGGCCGGCGTCGCCTCGGTGTGCGAGGAGTGCGGCGGGCGGCGGTTCACCGCCGAGGTGCTGACGCACACGTTGCGCGGCAGGAACATCGCCGAGGTGTTCGCCATGTCGGTGGCCCAGGCGCGGGAGTTCTTCCCGTCCGGCCAGGCGCGGCTGATCCTCAACCGGTTGGCCGACGTCGGCCTCGGCTACCTCAAGCTCGGTCAGCCGCTGACCACCCTGTCCGGCGGCGAGCGGCAGCGCCTGAAGCTGGCGATCCACATGGCCGAGAAGCGGGCGACGTACGTGCTCGACGAGCCGACCACCGGCCTGCACCTGGCCGACGTCGACCAGCTGCTGGCGCTGCTGGACCGCCTGATCGAGCAGGGCAACACGGTGATCGTGATCGAGCACCACCAGGCCGTGATGGCCCACGCCGACTGGCTCATCGACCTGGGCCCCGGCGCCGGCCACGACGGCGGTCAGATCGTGTTCACCGGCACCCCCGCCGAGCTGGTGGCGACCGGCGACTCGCTGACCGCGCGGCACCTGCGCAAGTACGTGGAGGCGTGATGGAGGAGGCAGGGCGGCTGGAGGTGCTGGCGGTGGCGCGGCCGACCCCTCGGGTGCGGCGCGTCACGTTCGCCGCGCCCGAGGGCTTCGAACACTGGCCCGACCAGCAGCTCAAGCTGTACTTCCCGCGCGGCGGCGCCCTGCGCCTGCCGGAGTCGGACGCCGACACGATGCGCTGGTACCAGGCGTACCTGGCGATCCCGCTGGACCGGCGGCCGTGGATGCGCAGTTTCACGGTCCGCGCCGCCACCCCCGACACCCTGGAGATCGACTTCGTCCTCCACGACACCGGTGGGCCGGCGGTGCGCTGGGCCCGGCAGGCGGCGGCGGGGCAGGTCGTCGGCCGCTACGGCCCGTCGGTGGCGTACCGGCGAGCGCTGCCGGAGGCGGCGGAGTACCTGTTCGCCGGCGACGAGACCGCCGTTCCGGCCGTGACGTCACTGCTGGCCGCCCTGCCGTCGACGGCCAGGGCGGCGGTGGTGCTGTCGGTCCACTCCGAGCAGGAGGAACAACCCCTGCCCTCGGCGGCGACGGTCGAGACGCACTGGGTGCGCGGCGGGTTGGCGGAGCGGATCGCGGAACTGCCGCTACCGGAGGTGGCCTGGCTGGCGGGCGAGGCCGGCGAGGTCCGCACCCTGCGGCGCCACCTGACCGGCCGGGGGATGGCGAAGGACCAGATCGAGTTCACCGGCTACTGGCGACGCGCCCTCACCCAGGACGACCCGCCGACGAACGAGGACCTCGCCGAAGCCCAGGAGCGGGTCGCCGGGTCCTAGGGTGTGTCGCTCGAAGGATGGGGGGATGGTGGCGCGAGCGGTGGTGGTGGCGGTGTGTGGGTCGCCGGGCGCGGGGAAGACGACCGTGGCGCGGGCGGTGGCGGGCCGGTTGGGGGTGCCGTGTCTGACGCGGGACGAGGTGAAGGTCGGGCTCGGGTTGTCGGGGGCGACGATCGGCGCGGGGCGACAGCTGCGGTTCGCGGAGGAGTTCTTCGTGGCGGGTGGGGCGGTCAGTGAGCGTGCGGAGGAGGTCATGGTCGAGGCCGCCGGGGTGCTCGCCGCGGGCGGGGTGAGCTTCGTGGTGGAGTCGTCGGTGGTCTCGGAGCGGCTGGTGGGGGTGTTGGTGGGTGCCGGGGCGCGGGTGTTGGCGGTGTGGGTCGTGGCTCGGGACGCGGTGATCGGTGAGCGCCTGCGGGGACGGGCCGCCGGGGGTGGGGCCGTGGACCGGCAGCTCGCGGAGGCGTCTCGGCGGGGTGAGCTGCGGGAGTCGGTGTTCGAGCCGGCGGCGGGGGTCACGGCGGTCGTGCGGGTGGATACCTCCGACCGGAGCAGCCCGGATGTCGTGGCTGTGGTGTCGGCGTTCGGCGATCTGGTGGGTGAGGACTGACCTCGGTCGACCGGATCGGCGCGGCGGGGTGGCCAGGATCAGGGTTTGGACAGGTATCTGTCCAGGGCGTTGGCGGATTTGCGGACGTGGCGGCGGGCCAGGCGTTCGGCCTGGGAGCCCTGGCCGGCGGCGATGGCGGCGATGATCTCCGTGTGTTCGGACAGGGCGGCGGCGGGGCGGCCGGGGACCCTGGCCGACGTCGCCCGGCCCAGGCGTAGTTGGCCGATCATGTTCTCGGCGACGTGTTGGAGGCGGCCGTTGCCGGCGGCGGTGAGGATCTCCTGGTGGAACAGGACGTCCAGGTCGCCGTAGCCGGACAGGTCGGGTTTGGCCAGCTCCTTGGCCTGTTGGTCCACCAACGCGTTGAGGCGGGTGACCAGGCCCGATCGGTCGGGCGCGGTCGCCGCTCGGCGGGCGGCTATGCCGTCGAGGACCTCTCGTAGTTCGTACAGCTCCCGCATGTCGGCCCGGTTGACCTCGGGGACGAAGAAGCCTCGGTGCGGCCGCAGGACGAGGAAGCCTTCGCGTTCCAGGGCGTGCAGCGCGGCCTTGACCGGCGTGGCCGACAGGTCGAACTCCTCGCAGAGGGGGCGGACGCTCACGTGCGACCCCGGGGCCAGCCGGCCGCTGAGGATCGCGTGGCGCAGCGCCTGGTAGGCCATGCTGCTCAGGGTGCTTCTGGGCAGTGACATCGGGTCCGTACCCCCTCCCTCGTGACCGGGACACGTTACCGACTCCGGCCCCGCCCCGCTCTGTTACGCCAACCAGCCCAACCTGACACGAAGATTAAACATTAGATCTAAAATCAAGTCTTGCCCAGCGCCTCACCTCGGTGTTAGAAACGAGTGAGACCAGGAACCACCATCCTCCACAGAGGACCTTTCCTGGTCGACCCTCCCATTCCGCTACGGGGCGACGGCACCGCCGTCGTCCGCTTGTGCACGCACGCTTGACAACTGGATATGACACCGAAGGAGCGGACATGCGCGCACCTCTTCGGAGGATGGCCGTGGTCACGACCGCCGTCATCGCTCTGGTGGCGCCGGTGCTGCCGACCGCGTCGGCAGCGCCCAGCATCCCCAATCCCGAGCAGTACTTCGGCTTCCGCATCGGATCCGACGGCAAGCTCGCCACGATCGACACGATGTTCCCCTACTTCAAGCTCATCGCCGAGCGCAGCAACCGCGTCGACTACGAGGAACTCGGCCGCACGACCGAGGACAACCCGTACGTCATGCTGACGATCAGCTCACCGAAGAACCTGGCCAACCTCGACCGGCTCGTCGAGATCAACTCCCGGCTCGCCGACCCCCGTGGCCTGTCCCCCACCGACGCCGAGAAGCTCGCCCGCGAGGGCAAACCCTTCTACTACGTCCAGGCCGGCATCCATGCCAACGAGGTCGGCAACGCCCAGGCCATGCTGGAGATCGCCCACCGGCTGGGTACGGAGAACTCCCCGTACATCAACAACATCCTGGACAAGGCCGTCATCCTGATGGTCCCGTCGCAGAACCCCGACGGCCTGCGACACATCAACGACTACTTCAACGCCACCGCCGGCACCAACTACGCGCGCGTCTACCCCGACCTGTACCAGAAGTACACCGGCCACGACGACAACCGCGACTGGTTCATGCTCACCCAGGACGAGTCCGAGCTGATGGTCTCGATCCAGAACAAGTACCACCCGCAGGCGTTCCAGGACGCCCACCAGGCCGGTACCGGCGCCCCGCGCATGTTCACCCCGCCCTACCTGTCCCCCTACGACCCCAACATCGACCCGATCACCGTGCAGCAGACCAACGACGCCGGCATGGCGATGCAGCGCGGCATGACCTCGGCCGGCATGAAGGGCGTCGGCTGGGCCAAGTCCTACGACTACTGGACGCCCTCGCGCCAGTACCAGGTCTACCACGGCGCGGCCCGACTGCTGACCGAGGCCGCCTCGGTGTCCAACCTGGCCTATCCGCAGGTCGGCGACGGTCCGCTTGGCCAGCAGGAGTCGGAGATCAACTTCATCGAGCCGTACGACTCCAACACCTGGACCCTGCGCCAGATCGTCGACTACACCTCGCAGGCCTTCTACTCCGCGGTCGACGAGCTCGCCAACGACGGCTACAACTGGCTCAAGGACTTCTACAAGGTCGCCAACAACGCCGTCACCCGCACCGACGCCTTCGCCTACGTCATCCCCGCCGGCCAGCGCGACCCGCAGGCCGTGCGCGACACCCTGGAGATCATGCTCAAGGGCGCGGTCGAGGTGCACCAGGCGAAGACCGAGTTCACCGCCGGCGGCAAGGCCTATCCGGCCGGCTCGTACGTCATCTACATGAAGCAGCCCTACTCCCGCTGGGCGAAGACGCTGCTCGAGGTGCAGCACTACCCGCAGCTGCTGCAGTACCCGGGCGGGCCGCCGCAGCGGCCCTACGACGTCACCGCGCACACCCTGCCGATGCTGCTGGGCTTCGACGCCGACCTGGTCACCGACGCGTTCTCCGTCGGCACCAAGCAGCTGAAGAAGGTCACCCCGGAGCCGGTGAGCATGCCGCCGGTCCCCGGTGAGGGCGGCGCCTACGTCCTGGGACCGGAGTCCTACGGCGTGTACCAGGTGGTCACCCGGTTGCAGAAGCAGGGCGTGCCGACCTTCCGCGCGGCGGCGGCGTTCAGCGACGGCGGCCGCGACTACCCGGCCGGCACGTTCATCGTGCCGCCGACCGGGCCGGCCACGACGGTGCTGACCAACCAGTCCAAGGCCACCGGGATCCCGGTGTACGCCATCGCCGACGTGCCGGCGATCGAGGGCGTGCAGCTCAAGGAGGGCACCAGGATCGGGCTGCTCAAGCCGCCCAACAACATGCCGGCCGGCTGGCTGATGTGGATGTTCGACCAGTACAAGGTCAACTACCAGATCGTGAAGGCCAAGGACTACCAGAACCTGTCCGGCAAGTACGACGCGATCCTGATGCCCGACGGGGTCAGCCGCAACTCCATCGTCAACGGGTTGAACGCCAACAACTACCCGAAGGAGTGGAGCTGGGCGTTCGGGGTCGGCGAGACCGGCTGGAACCAGCTGCGCCAGTTCGTCACCGACGGCGGAACGCTGGTCAGCGTCGGCAGCGCGGCGGGCACCGCGCAGGAGCTGTTCGGGCTGCCGTTGGAATCGGTGCTGCCCTCCAGCTCCTCGGTGTTCTACGGCCCGGGATCGTTGCTGCGTCAGGAGATCGACAGCGACGACCCGGCGGCGTGGGGCATGGAGGGCGACCACCCGGTGTGGTTCGAGGGTGACCGGGCCTACCGGATCACCGACCCGGCCAAGTACCCGCACACCGTGGTCGGCAAGTACCCGGCCGGCGACGACCAGCTGGAAAGCGGCTGGCTGATCGGCGGCGAGTACCTCAGCGACGCGGTGAACACCGTGTCCTGGCAGGTGGGCAAGGGATCGGTGGTCACCTTCGGCAACCAGGCCGCGTTCCGGACGTGGAACCGGGGCGAACAGAAGATGGTGTTCAACGCCCTGTTCAACGGCCCGGCCGAGCAGCTGTCCCCCGAGCGGTTCGCGGGCATCGCGGACTGACCCCGTGTCCGGGGAGGACGCCGGTGCGGCGTCCTCCCCGGACCAGACCCGAACAGGAGTCACGTGGACGGATCGTGGACCAGCGGGTTGTCCCACCTGGAGTGCGCGCGCTGCCAGACCCGCTACGACGCCGGCGAGGCGCACAACCTGTGTCCCTGCGGCGGCCCGCTGCTCGTGCGTTACGACCTGGACCTGGTGCGCGCCACGGTGTCCACCGAGGACATCGCGGCGCGGACGCCGGACCTGTGGCGCTACCGCGAGCTGCTGCCGGTGCTCGACCCCGGCAACGTCGTCACCCTCGGCGAGGGCATGACCCCGATCCTGCCGCTGCCGGTGCACGGGCGGGCGATCGGGGTGCCGGGCCTGCTGGTCAAGGACGAGGGCCTGCTGCCGACCGGCAGCTTCAAGGCCCGGGGCGCTGCGGTCGGCATCTCGCGGGCCAGGGAGCTGGGGATCGACCGGATCACCATGCCCACCAACGGGAACGCGGGCGCGGCGTGGGCGACCTACGCGGCGCGGGCCGGGCTGGGGTCGCTGGTGGTGATGCCGGCCGAGGCGCCGGCGATCACCCGGCTGGAGTCGGCGATGGCCGGGTCCCGGCTGTACATCGTGGACGGTCTGATCGGCGACGCCGGAGCGCTGGCCGCCCAAGCCGTGGCCGACGGCTGGTTCTCCACCGCGACGCTGCGCGAGCCGTACCGCATCGAGGGCAAGAAGACGATGGGCCTGGAGATCGTCGAGCAGCTCGGCTGGCGGATGCCGGACGTGATCGTCTACCCGACCGGCGGCGGCGTCGGTCTGATCGGGATCCGCAAGGCCCTCGACGAGCTGCGCACGCTCGGCTGGCTGACCGGTGAGCCGCCCCGGCTGGTGGCCGTGCAGTCCACCGGGTGCGCGCCGATCGTGCGGGCGTTCGAGGCCGGCGCCCGCACCGCCGAGCCGTGGGCGGACGCCACGACCGTGGCCTTCGGCATCAACGTGGCCAGCGCCATCGGCGACTTCCTCATCCTGGACGCCGTGCGGGACACCGGCGGGACGGCCGTCGCGGTGCCGGACGAGGACATCCTGGCCGCCCAGGCGGCCTGCGCGGCGGCCGAGGGCCTGCTGATGTGCCCGGAGGGCGCCGCGACGCTGGCCGCCGTGGAGCACCTGCGCGGCACCGGTTGGCTCTCCGGCGACGAGGAGGTGCTGGTCCTCAACACCGGCACGGCCCTCAAGTACCCGCACGCCGCCACGGTGCCGGACCCGCCGGTCCTGCCGAGGAACGCGAGCCTGCCGTCATGACCGGCGGCGCCATCGAACTGCGCGGCGTGCACAAGGCGTTCGGGGACGTCGAGGTGCTGCGCGGTGTCGACCTGACGGTCGCCACCGGGGAGGTGCTGGTGGTGATCGGGCCCTCCGGCGGCGGCAAGAGCACGTTGTTGCGCTGTGTGAACCTGCTGGAGCCGGTGACCTCCGGGCAGGTGCTGCTCGACGGTGAGGACATCACCGCCCCCGGCGTGGACCTCGACCAGGTGCGCCGCCGGATCGGCATGGTGTTCCAGCAGTTCAACCTGTTCCCGCACCTGTCCGCGCTGGACAACCTGACGCTGGCGCCGCGCAAGCTGCTGCGCACCGCCAGGGCCGACGCTGAGCAACGGGCGCACACGCTGCTGGAGCGCGTCGGCCTGGCCGACAAGGCCGCCAACTATCCGCGCCAGCTCTCCGGCGGCCAGCAGCAGCGGGTGGCGATCGCCCGCGCGCTGATGATGGACCCGCACGTGATGTTGTTCGACGAGGTCACCTCGGCGCTGGACCCCGAGCTGGTGAGCGAGGTCCTGGACGTGATGCGCGACCTCGCCGGGTCGGGCATGACGATGCTGTGCGTCACGCACGAGATGGGCTTCGCCCGCGAACTCGGGGACCGGCTGGTCTTCGTGGACGGCGGGGTGATCGCCGAGCAGGGTCCGCCGGCAACGGTGCTGGACGAGCCGAGACACGACCGTACCCGCCAGTTCCTCCGCAAAGTCCTGCGGTGACCCGAGGAGTCCCCATGCGTGCCCGCCTGTTGCTCCCGCTCGTCGTCCTCGCGCTGGCCGCCGCCGCGTGCGGCGGCGACGCCGACGAGCCCCCCGCCCAGCCACCGGTGACCGAGAAGGCCGACCTCGGCGTCGCGCTGCCGGAGGCCGTGCAGAGCCGGGGGGTGCTGGCCGTCGGCGTCAAGTGCGACTACCCGCCCTTCGGCTACATCGACGAGGCCGGCGAGAACGCCGGCTTCGAGATCGACATCGCCCGCCGGCTGGCCGGCTACGCCTTCGGCGACGAGGGCAAGGTCGAGCTGACCTGCGTGACCGGCGCCAACCGGGTGCCGTTCCTGACCACCAACCGGATCGACCTGATCATGGCGACGATGAACTACACGCCCGAGCGGGCGCAGACCATCGACTTCACCTCCCCGTACTTCGCCGGCGGGGTCAAGATGCTGGTGCCGGACAACTCGCCGATCGGCGGCTGGGACGACCTGGACGGCCGCTCGGTGATCACCATCAAGGGCTCGACGGCGAGCCTGTGGCTGGCCGAGTGCCGGCCCGAGGTCGAGCAGGTGCCCTTCGAGCAGACCAGCGAGGCGCTGACGGCGCTGCGCCAGGAACGCGCCGACGCCTTCGCCCAGGACGACACGCTGCTGGTGGACCTGGCGAAGAAGACCAGCGGTACCAAGGTCGTCGGCGAGGTGCGGGCGGACAGCCCGTGGGGCATGGGCGTGCGCAAGGGCGACGCCGAGATGCTGGCGTGGGTCGACGCGGCGGTCGAGAAGATGCGTGAGGGCGACGAGTTCTGGGCGGCGTTCACCGGCGCGGTCACCGACGAGGCGGTCCAGCAGGAGTTCGCCCAGGTGCTGCCGCGCCCGGACAACGAGCTGAGCTACCCGACCGGTCCGATCATCGAGTGCTGAGCCGATGGGCTACGAGTTCGACCCCGGCTACGTCCCCGACCACCTCCCGGAGCTGGTCGAGGGCCTGGGCCGCACGCTCGCGATCAGCGCGATCGGCATGCTCGGGGCACTGGTCGTCGGCGCGCTGCTGGGCGCGGTGGCGGCGCTGCGGGTGCCGGTGGCCCGCCAGCTGATCACCTGTTACGTGGAGGTGTTCCGCAACACGCCGCTGCTGGTGCAGATCTTCTTCCTGTACTTCGCGCTGCCGGAGGCGGGGATCTCGTTGTCGGGGTTCACCGTCGGCTGGCTGTCGCTGCTGCTGTGGGGCGGGGCGTACAACGTGGAGAACTTCCGCGCCGGGTTCGAGGCGGTCGAGCCGGGCTACGTCGAGGCCTGCCGGGCGCTCGGGTTCTCCCGGCTGGCGGCCTTCCGGCGCACGACGTTCCCGCTGGGCACGCGCATCGCGATGCCGTCGGTGACCAACACGCTGATCTCGGTGTTCAAGAACTCCTCGTTCATGGTGGCGATCAGCTACCCGGAGCTGACCGAGACCGCGGTCGGCCTGGTGGCGGTGTCGTTCCGGGTGTTCGAGCTGTTCGTGGCGATCGGGATCGTCTACCTGGGACTGGTGTGGCTGCTGTCCCTCGGTTCCGGCGCGCTGGAGCGCCGCCTGGCCGTTCCGGGAGGTCACTGATGCCGGCCTGGGTCGGACCCGTCGCGTCCTACGTCGGCCAGGGGCTGGTCACGACGCTGCTGTTGTCGCTGGTGAGCATCGCGGCCAGCGTGCTGCTCGGGGTGGTGGCCGGCACGCTGCTGACGTTGCCGTCGGTGGCGGTGCGCGCGGTGGTGCGGGTCTACGTGGAGATCTGGCGGGGACTGCCGATCATCATCACGTTGTTCTTCATCTTCTTCGTGCTGCCGGTGATCGGGCTGGACGTCGACACGTTCGTCGCGGCGGCGGTCGGGTTGACGCTGTGGGGCAGCGCGAACGTGGCCGAGGTGGTGCGCGGCGCCGTGCAGTCGGTCCCGCGTGGACAGTCCGAGGCCGGCGCGGCGCTCGGGTTCGGCTGGCGGCCACGGATGCGGTACGTGATCCTGCCGCAGGCCACCCGGCGGGCGCTGCCGCCGCTGGTCGGCCTGGTGGTGAACCTGACCCAGCAGACCTCGCTGGCCGCGGTGATCGGCCTGCTGGACGTGCTGGAGGCGTCCCAACGGTCGATCGAGCGGCTCACGCTCAGCGGCGGCCAGACCCACGCGGTGGAGATCCTGGGTGCGGTGCTGCTGGTGTTCTTCGTCATCTGCCTGCCGCTGACGGTGCTGTCCCGGCGCCTGGAACGCAGGCTGCGGTGAGACCTGGAGGTGTCGTGAAATTCCTGTGCGCACTGGTGTTCTGCGTGGTGGCGGCCGGCTGTTCGGCTGGCTGTTCCGCGCCGCCGGCCGCCGACGACCCGGCCGGGGTGGCGCCCCCGGCGACCATCTCGACCTATGCCAGCACCGAGGCGCCGGCCCCGCCGGCCGAGGTGGCCAGGGCGAACCGGGACGTGGCGCGGGCGGCCGTACCGGCGCGGGTGCCCGGGTTCACGCCGGCCGGCGCCGGGGAGGCGGTGCTGCGGCTGTGCCCGTCGCTGAGCAGGGTGGTGCCGGCGGACCTGGTGCACGCCTTCGGGGTGTGGTCGGGGACCGGGCGCGACGCCGGCCGTTCGCTGGCGGTGACCGCGGTGCTCGACCCGGAGAACGCGCCGGCCGACCAGCTGCTGGCGACCCTGCTGCCCTCGGACTGCCCGGCCCAGGTCGACGGCGTGCACTACGTGTTCGACCGCCAGCCGATCGAACGGTCGGATGGCTGGACCGGTGTGCTGAACACGATCCTGGCCACCGACCAGGCCACCGGCGAGCGCTCCTACGAGGCGGCCTACCTGCTGTCCAAAGGAGATGCGCTGCTGAACGTGGTGGCCGGGCGGGCCGGGCGGGCCACGTTCGACCCGTCGGTCGACCAGACCGCGGCCGACACCGTGGAGCGGGCGATCGCCGCTTTCGCGGTGTGATCATCGGCGGTGTGATCGTCGACGGGTGATCATCGGCGGGGTGCTGGCGTAGCCTGCGGGACATGGATCCTCTGCGGGAACGTTCGGTCACCGGGGACGTGTTGGACTCCGTCGCCGCCGCGGCGCACGGCTACCTGTCCGGGGTGGACGAGCGGCCGGTGAGCCTGCCGGGCGCGGCCGAGGTGCTCGCCGAACTGCACCGGCCGCTGCCCGAGGAGGGTGTCGGCGCGGCCGAGTCGGTCGCCGAGCTGTTACGGGTGACCGACCTGGCCGCCACCACGTCCTCCGGTCCCCGGTTCTTCCACTTCGTCGTCGGCGGGTCGACCCCGGCGGCGATGGCCGGCGACTGGGTGGCGTCGCTGACCGACCAGGTCGGCGGGCTGTGGACGTCCTCGCCGCTGGCGACCACGCTGGAGACGGTCGCGCTGGGCTGGCTCAAGGACCTGTTCGGCCTGCCGGAGTCCTGGGGCGGGGTGCTCACCCCCAGCGCCACGTTCGCCAACCTCACCGGCCTGGCCGCCGCGCGGCGCTGGTGGGCCGGGCGGCACGGGCGCGACGTGCTGGCCGACGGGCTGGCGGGGCTGCCGGCGATGCCGGTGTTCGCCAGCGGGTACGTGCATCCCAGCGTGCGCAAGGCGTTGCAGATCCTGGGGATCGGCCGGGACAGCGTGACGGTGTGCGCGCGCGACGACGCCGGGCGGATCGATCTGGAGCGGCTGGACCGTGAGCTGGCGGCGGCCGGCGGTCCGGCGGTGGTGGTGGCCTGCGCGGGCGAGGTCAACACCGGCGACTTCGACCCGATCGACGCCATGGCCGACGTGTGCGAACGGCACGGCGCCTGGCTGCACGTGGACGGCGCGTTCGGCCTGTTCGCCGCGCTCTCGCCGAGGACCGCGCCGCTGCTGGCCGGGGTGACCAGGGCGAACTCGGTGGCCGCCGACGGCCACAAGTGGCTCAACGTGCCGTACGAGAGCGGGTTCGTGTTCGTGCGCGACCCCGAGGTGCTGGCCGAGACGTTCGGCGGGTGGGGTGTGCCGTACCTGGCGTCGATGGACGACCAGCAGATCGACTACAACCAGCTGGGGCCGGAGTCCTCGCGCCGGGCGCGGGCGCTGCCGATCTGGGCGACGCTGCGCGCCTACGGCCGCGACGGTCACCGGGCGATGGTCGAGCGGCACCTGGACGTGGCCGCGCACCTGGGAAAGGTCGTCGAGGCGGCGCCGGACCTGGAGCTGCTGGCGCCGGTCGGGCTGTGCATCGTGTTCTTCCGGTACCGCCCGGACGGGGTGCCCGAGGAGGAGTTGGACGAGCTGAACGCGGCCGTCGGCCGGGCGCTGCTGGCCGACGGGCGGGTCTACGCGGGCACGACCGTCCACCGGGGGATGACCGCGTTCCGGCCGGCGATCGTCAACTGGCGCACCACCGAGACCGACGTGGAGCTGCTGGCCGAGGTGATCCGCGAGCTGGGTGTCCGATTCGTTCAAGACGGCCGGTGAGCACCGGGGTTACCGTCGGGGTATGGCACCACGATTCGACCTGATCGGGCTGGTGGTGGCGGACATGGCCGCCTCCCTGGCCTTCTACCGACGCCTGGGGCTCGACGTCCCGCCCGGCTCGGACGACCAGCCGCACGTCGAGGCCGGTCTGCCCGGCGGTCTGCGGTTCGCCTGGGACACCGAGGCGTCGGTCCGCGCGATCGACCCGTCGTTCGAGCGGCCGACGGGATCGGCGGTGGGGCTGGCCTTCCTGTGCGACTCACCGTCGGAAGTGGACACGGTGTACGCCGGGCTGGTCGCCGCCGGGTACCACGGGCACCTGGAGCCGTGGGACGCGTTCTGGGGTCAGCGCTACGCGACCGTCGCCGACCCGGACGGCTACCACGTCGACCTGTTCGCGCCACTGGGTTGATCTCCCCGCCACCCGACCGGCACTCTGGGTGGTGATGTCAGCACGCCAGAAACACCTCAACCAGGCCCTGCTGCGGATCCCCCGGCGGGCCGAGGGCACCGACCGCTCCACGCTGTCGGCGACCTACGTGACCGCCGGGTCGTTCGCGGCCCTGCTGCACTCCCCCGACCACCAGATCGTCTACGGGCGCCGAGGCACCGGGAAGACGCACGCGCTGCTCTACCTGAGCGACCTGCTGACCGGCACCGGCGACGTCGCCGTGTACGTGGACCTGCGCACGATCGGCTCGGCCGGCGGCATGTACTCCGACAGCGCCCAGAGCGCGGCGGTGCGCGGCACCCACCTGCTGGTGGACACGCTGGAGGCGGTGCACGACGAACTGCTCACGGTCGCCGTCGAACGCGAGGTCACCGACCCGACCGGGCTGCTGGGTGCCCTGGACGCGCTGGCGGCGGCGGCGACCGAGGTGAAGGTCGTCGGGGAGGTGGCGGCCGAGACGACCGTCGGCGGCTCGCACGAGTCCGACGAGGGCGTGGAGCTGAGCGGCTCGCCGAGGCTGTCGGCCGGGCGGCGGCGCACGGTCACCGCCGAGAGCCGGCTGGTGCGCACCGGCATCGAGCACCACCACGTGCTGTTCGGGCCGCTGACCAGGGCGCTGCGCGGGATCACCCGGGCGCTGGGCGGCGCGCGGCTGTGGCTGCTGCTCGACGAGTGGTCCAGCATCCCGCGTGACCTGCAACCGTTCCTGGCGGACCTGTTGCGCCGCAGCGTGCTCCCGATCCCGGGGGTGACGGTGAAGATCGCCGCGATCGAACGCCGCTCGCGGTTCGCCGCGCCCGCGTCGGCCGGCGACTACCTGGGCATCGAGGTCGGCTCGGACGCCGCGTCGGCGGTGAACCTGGACGACTTCCTGTCCTTCGACCAGGGCCGGTCGCGGGCCAGGGACTTCTTCGCGCAGCTGTTCTTCAACCACGCCAGGATCCGGCTGCTGACGATGATCGCCGACCCGCCGCCGGACCCGGCGACGTTCGTCGAGGACACCTTCCGCCGCAACGCCTTCGCCGAGCTGGTCCGCGCGGCCGAGTGCCTGCCCCGGGACGCGATCAACATCGCCGCGCTGGCCGCCCAACACGCCCACGACGAGCCGATCGCCATCGGCGACGTCCGCCGCGCGGCCCGCGACTGGTTCCTGCGCGACAAGCAGACCGCGATCGGCACCAACGAGCCGGCCAGGGCGACCCTGCGCGGCCTGGTCGACGAGGTCGTCGGCCACCGCCGGGCGCGGACGTTCGTGGTCGACCAGCTGGCCGCCGAACGCAACGGCACCATCGAGGACCTGCACGACGCGCGTCTGCTGCACCTGCTGCGCCGGGGCATCGCCGACCCCCGCCGCCCCGGCACCCTCTACGACGGCTTCGCCATCGACTACGGCTGTTACGTGTCCCTGCTGATGGACGACCCCAAGTTCCACGTCCGCGACCGGGGAGACTGGCTCAACAGCCCCAGGGGCGTCCCCCCGGAGGGCTTCAACCCCGGCAAGATCGCCATCGACCCCAGCACCCTGTAGGCCCCCGCACCGTCGCGAACCGGCCCAGTTGTCCACAACCGCCGGTCTTCCCTCCAGGAACTGTCGGTGCCCGCCGGTAGCGTGGAAACCGGGGGGCCGAAGGCCACGGGGGCACACCGCCGGTGGCGGGTGAACACCGTTCACCCGCCACCGGCAACCTGGTCAGGCCGTCGCCTGCGGCAGCAGCTGGTCGAGCAGGTCGTGCAGGGTCAGCAGACCGGCCAGCTCACCTTCCCGGTACACCAGCGCCAGGTGGTTGCTGCGGTCGCGCATCGTGGTCAGTGCCGCGTGCGCGGGCGTGTCGTCGGGCAGCGTGAGGACCGGGCGCATCAGCTCGGCCGCCGTCTTGGTGCCCAGCAACGCGTCGCGCACGTGCACCATGCCCAGCGGCTCGCCGTCCCACACCACCAGGCGCAGGTGGCCGCTGGTCCTGGCGGCGGCGCGGACCGCCGCCGGCCCGTCGGTCGGGGCGACGGTGACCAGTTCGGCGCGCGGGCGCATGATCTCCCGGACCGGGCGGGTGTGCAGGTCCAGCGCGGTCGCCAGCTGGTCGTGGCGCTGGTCGTCGAGGGCGCCGACCTCGCTGGAGTGGTCGAGCAGGTGCCGCAGGTCCTCGGGGGTGTGCCCGCTGTCCAGCTCGTCGACCGGCTGCACGCCGACCGCGCGCAGGCACCGGTTGGCCACCCCGTTGAGCAGCACCAGCGCCGGGCGGGTCAGCCACATGAACGCCCGCATCGGGATCGCCAGCAGGGTCGCCGACCGCTCGGGGTGCGCGATCGCCCACGACTTCGGGGCCATCTCGCCGACGACCAGGTGGATGAAGGTCACCACGATCAGCGAGAGCACGAACGCGACGACGTCGGCGGCCGTCTCCGGCAGGCCCCACGAGCTGATCATCGGGGTCATCAGGTGGTGCACGGTCGGTTTGGTGACCGCGCCGAGCACCAGCGTGCACAGCGTGATCCCCAGCTGTGAACCGGCGAGCAGCATCGACAGGTCCCGCGCGCTGCGCAGCGCGGCCCGCGCCGAGGCGCTGCGCTCGGCGGCCTCGGCCAGCCGGTGCCCGCGCGCGGCCACCAGGGCGAACTCGATGGCCACGAAGAACGCCGACAGCGCCACCACCAGCACGGTGATCACCAGCGCCAGCAACGGATCCAGGTTACTCACGACCGGTCACCCGCCATCTCGGCCGGCGTGGTCAGGATGCGGACGGTGTCGGGAACCTTGCGGGCCACGGTGCGGACCTCGACGGTCAGGTAGGTGGGGGCCCCCGGCTCGGCGCCGGGCGGGTCGGGCAGTTCGACGGTGACCGTGTCGCCGGGGTGGGGCAGGCGTTGCAGCTCGGCCATCACCAGGCCGGCGATGGTCTGGTAGTCGCCGGCCGGCAGGTCGTGGCCGAGCAGGCGCTCGGCCTCGTCGATGTGCATGGCGCCGGGCACCAGCCAGCCGCCCTCCTCACCGGGGCGGACCCGGTCGGTGTCCAGCGGGTCGTGCTCGTCGGTGATCTCGCCGACGAGTTCCTCGGCGATGTCCTCGGCGGTGACGACACCGGCCAGCCCGCCGTACTCGTCGACCACGCAGGCGAACTCGTCGTCGGCCGCGCGGAGTTGGTCGAGCACGGCGGCCAGCGGCAGCGACGCCGGCACCATCACCGGGCGGTGGGCGATCTCGCCGACCGTGGTGGTGTCCAGGAAACGCTCGTCGAGGGCGAGCACCTCGCGCAGGCACACCACGCCGACCACGTCGTCGACGTCGTCGCCGAGGACCGGCAGGCGTGAGTGGCCGGCGGCCATCAGCGCCTGGGCGTGGCGCACCGGCTCGTTGACGTCGATGGTGGTCACCCGGGGTCGCGGGATCATGGCGTGTTCGGCGGTGCTCCCCTGGAAGTCGAGCACCCGGTCCAGCAGCGCCGACAGTTCGGCCGGCAGGTCACCGCGGTCGCGGGACGCGGCCACGATGTGCTCCAGGTCGCGCGGGGTGGCGGCGTGCTCGACGTCGTGCACCGGTTCGATCCGGACGGCCTTGAGCAGCAGTTCGGCGGCCCGGTCGAACAGCCAGATCAGCCAGCCGAACACGCTGAGGTAGGCCTTGGTCGACCAGGCGAGCCTGGTCGCCACCGGTTCCGGTCTGGCGATCGCGAGGTTCTTGGGGAACAGCTCGCCGAAGACCATTTGCACCACGGCCGAGAGCAGCAGGGCCAGGACGGTGCCGATGGCGACGCCGACGCCGTGCGGCACGCCGACGCCGCCGAACAGGTCGCCGAGTCCGGCGCCGATCAGCGGTTCGGCGACGTAGCCGACGAGCAGGCCGGTCGCGGTGATGCCCAGCTGGGCACCGGAGAGCATGAACGACGTGCGTTTGGTGATCTCCAGCGCGCGGGCGGCCTCCGCGTCACCGGCGGCCGCGCGGGAGCGCAGGCGGGACCGGTCGACGGCCATGTAGCCGAACTCCTGCGCGACGAAGTAGCCCGTCAGCACGGAGAGCAGCACGACAACCACCACTCCGAGCAGCACACCGAGGAGGCTGAGGATCACGTGCCCACCGCCTCGGAGTGGCTACCACGAGTGGGCACGTCGCTACAGCATGGAGGATCTGGGTCGTCCTGAGCTGGTTCACAGCGTCCGGTTTCTGGTTCGCGGACGCTGCCGGTACTTCGATAGGAGTCCATGACCCTCTCTCGTTCCTCTCCGTTTCGGTGTCACACAAAATACCAGGACAACGACGCGGACCCGGACGAATCGGCCGGGAGAGGGTGCGGGTTCAGGCGCGGGCGGTGATCTGCTGGATGACCCAGCTGTTGCCGTCGGGGTCGGCGAAACCCAGGAAACCGGCGTTGTTCAGGTCGTCGTCGTCGGTGGCCGGGCGGGAGCCCTGCTGGCTCATGAACGTGATCTCGCCGACGTCGACGCCGCGCTCGGCCAGCTCGCGCCGGGCGCGCCGCAGGTCGGCCACGACCAGTTGCACGCCGCCGAGGGTGCCGGGGGCCAGCGGCGACGGGGCGCCCAGGACGATCGAGCAGCCGGAGCCCGGCGGCGTGAGCTGCACGAACCGGGTGTCCGGGCCGAGGCGGGTGTCGTGGTCGACGACGAAGCCCATGGCCTGTTCGTAGAACGTCTTCGCCCGGTCCACATCGGACACGGGAACCACGATGACCTCGATAGTCCATTCCATAACCAGATGGTTCTATAACCGTCCGGTAGGTGTCAAGTGAGTAGGCTCGAACCCATGGAAGAGTTGAGCACCGACCGGCTCGTCGTGCGCGAATGGGAGCTCGACGATGCCGCGCCCGCGCTGGCGATCTACGGCGCGGAGAAGGTCACCCGGTGGCTCACCCCGGCCATGGGCCAGGTCTCCGACACGACCGCCATGCGCGCCGTGCTGCACGCGTGGACCGAGGCGCAGCCGAACATGCTTCCCCCGAGGGGACGATGGGCGATCCAACGCCGCGAGGACGGCGAGGTCGTTGGCGGTCTGGGCATCCGCCTGCTGCCGCCCTACGACGAGGACCTGGAACTGAGCTGGCAGCTGCGGCCCGACGCGTGGGGCCAGGGCTACGCCGCCGAGGGCGGCACCGCCCTCATCCGCTGGGCGTTCACCCAGGAGATCGACGAGCTGTTCGCCGTCGCGCGGCCGTCCAACACCCGGGCCATCGGCACCGCCAAACGGCTGGGCATGGCCTGGGTCGGCGAGACCGACAAGTACTACAACCTGACCCTGCAGGTGTTCCGGATCCGCCCGGCCGACCTGCCGCCGGACTGGGACTGAGCCCTCACCGGCCCCGGGTGGCGTAGCGGCCGCGGCCGATCGTGGCCACCACCGCCAGCGGAACCGCCACCACCAGGGTGATCACGAACATCGTGGTGAAGTCGCCGGCGTCGACCATCGGCCCGAACACCGCCGCGCCGATCGCGCTGCCGGTGAACAGCATCGTCGCGAACAGCGACACCGCCGTGGCCCTGGCCTTCGGAGCGACGTCGGTGGCCCAGGTCTGCAACGTGGAGTGCATGAACGCCCAGCCGGCGCCGAGCAGCACCGTCCCGGCGACCACACCCAGCGCCGCGTGCGAGAGCGCCAGCACCACGTAGGCCAGCACCGCCAGCGTCCCGCCGATCAGGATGAGCCTGGCCGGGGCGAGGCTGCGGGTGTAGCGCTTGACCACCCGCGCGAACACCAGCACCGACGCGCCGTAGGCCGTGGTCAGCAGGCCGGCGACGGTGACCGACAGCCCGCTGGCGTGCAACACGGCCGGGAAGAAGGTCAGCGGCCCGAGCAGCACCAGACCCTCGGTGAGCGCCAGGGCCAGCACCAGCAGCGCCGGGCGGTTGGCCAGCACCGAGCGCAGCGACGCCCCGATCGGCGCCGGGTCGCCGGCCGGCGGCTCGGGCAGCCGGCGCATCACCACCGCCAGCACCCCGCCGACCACGGCGGTCAGCGCGAAGGCCACCCGCCAGCTGGTGAAGTCGGCCAGCGCGCCGGCGGCGACGGTGGCCAGCGACATGCCGACGGCGGTACTGGTCATCAGGTCGGTCAGCGGCGCCTGGCGCACCCGCACCGGCACGGTGTCACCGATGTAGACCAGCGCGCCGGGGATGGCCGCGGCGAAACAGGCGCCGGTCAGGCCGCGGGCGACGACCAGCCAGCCCACGCCCGGCACGAGGGCCGAGGCTAGGCCGAACACGGCGGCGGCGGCCAGCGACAGGCGCATGGTGCGCACCCGGCCGAGCCGGTCGGAGACCATGGCCCAGCAGATCTGGGCGATGCCGTAGCAGAGGAAGTAGGCGGCGGCGGCCTGGCTGACGGCCTCGACCGAGCCGTCGAGGTCGATGGCGATGACCACCAGCATCGGCGCGATCATCAACCGGTCGAAGGAACTGGTGAACGCGGCCGTCTGGAGCAGCCGTAAGGCGCCGCGCCCGGCGCCCTCGGGCTCAGTGCTGGTCGACACGCGCCTCCCACTCCACATCGGACCGGGCCGCCCCCAACGTACCGGCCCAGCGGAGATAGAGGTCGTGGTCGACGTCACACAGGTCGAGCACGCGGCCGGCCAGGAAGTCCACCAGGGCGGCCACGTCCCGCGCGCCGGCGTAGAAGGCGGGGGTGGCCGGCATGATGACCGCGCCCTCGGCCGCCAGCGTCCGCAGGTTGTCCAACGTCGACAGCCGCAGTGGGGTCTCGCGCAGCACGACGACCAGCGTGCGGCGTTCCTTGAGGGTCACGTCGGCCGCGCGCTGGACGAGGTTGTGCGTGACGCCGGTCGCGACCGCGGCGACCGTCGCCGTGGTCGCCGGCGCGATGATCATCCCCTTGGTCCGGTACGAACCCGACGACGGCCCGGCGGCGATGTCGGTGGCCGGCCAGTAACGCAACGCCGAGACGTCCCGGTCCAGCCACGCCGACAGGTCCTCGCGCCAGTGCCGGTCCCGCACCCCCCGGCCGGTCTCGTCGAGCAACGTCAACCGGGCCGCCTGGCTGACCATCACGTCGACGTCCTCGCCGGCGTCGATCAGCCCGCGCAGGATCGCCGCCGCGTACGGCGTTCCGCTGGCGCCGGTGACGCCGACCAGCCAGGGGCGCCGCGTCATGCCGGCCGCCGCCCACCGGTCCTGGCGGTGATCCGCTCGGCGCAGGCGGCGACCATGGCACCGATCCGGCTCGCGTTGTCCTCGTGTAACTCGGTGAAGAACGCCAACGAGCACACCACGGCCGCCACCTGCCCCCGGCGGTCGAACACCGGAGCCGCGACCCCGCTCTGGGCCATGTCGTACTGCTGGATGCTCGTCGAGAACCCGTGCTCCCGGGTCGAGGCCAGCACCGCGTGCAGCTCGTCGCGGTCGACGACGGTGTGCGGGGTGAACTGCTTGAGCCCCAACCGGTCCACCCACTCGTCGACCACCGCGCCCGGCTGCCAGGCGTGGTAGGCCTGCATGATCGCCGGCGCGGAGAACGGGAACCCCTCCCCCACGCCGACGGTCACCCGCACGCCCATCGCCCGCTCGGCCTTGGCGGTGACCACGTAGCCGCCGGAACCGTCCGGCGCGGCCAGGAACACCACGAAACCCAGCCGCCTGGCCAGTTCCTCGATCTCCTGCTGGGCGACGCTGGCCGCCATGTCGTCGGTGACGCCGGTGAGGGTGAGCAGCTTCGGGCCGAGCACCCAGCCCGACCGCTCGCCGGTGGAGGTCACCCAGCCGACGCGTTGCAGCGTGGCCAGGATGTTGTAGCAGGTGCTCCGGTTGAGCCCCAGCTCGCTGACCAGGTCCTTGGGCGCGACCGGATGCGGCCACTCGGCCGCCAGCCGCTCCAGGATCCGTACCGCCGACGACACCGCCGGGACGTCACCAGCCACCGCCACACCCCCTGCTGCTCATGCGAGCTCCCGCGCCCACTTGCGTGCGACAGACTCTAGGTACTCGGGGTCGCCCGTGGACACCTTCGGGAAGGTCGACCGGCGGTCGTAGGGACGGCAGGCGTCGATCACGGCCCGGCTGTTGAACGGCGGGGCGCCCTCGACCAGCAGCGGGTCGAGCTTGCTGCCCCAGGTCCCCGGCACGATGTCGATGTCCTTGGCCGGGTCGCAGCGGGTGCTCATCGCCCAGATCACCTCGTCGAGGTCGGCGGCGTCGATGTCCTCGTCGACCACGACCACGAACCGGTTCATGTAGGCCGCCGCCGGCAGCTGCGCGGTGAGGTGGCCGACCTGGCGGGCGTGCCCGGCGTAGCGCGGCTCGACCGACACCGCGATGAACAGCCGCCCGCCGCCCGACTCGTGCGCCCAGGCCTTGCGCACGCCCGGCACACCGGCGTTGACCAGCGCGTCCTCGATCATCGCGGACTTCATGACGGTCCGCATGTAGGAGTAGTCGTGCGGCGGTTTGCCGGGCGGGGCGCCGAGCATGATCGGGTCGTCGCGGTGGTACATCGCCACGATGTCCATCGCCGGGGCCGGGCGCCGCTTGCCGGAGTAGTAGCCGGTCCACTCGCCGAACGGGCCCTCGTCCTGGAGGTGGTCGGGGCGCAGCCAGCCCTCGATGACGACCTCGGCGGCGGCCGGGATCGGCAGACCGGTCTCGCCGGTGAGCACCGGCACCCGCTGGCCCAGGATCGCGCCGGCGTAGGCCAGCTCGGAGATCCCGGTCGGCACCTCGGTGCCGCCGGTGACCAGCAGCACCGGGTGGTGGCCGAAGGAGACCACGACCGGCGCGCGGCCGTGGCGCTCGAACCAGCGCTGGGTGTGCTGGGCGCCGTGCTTGCCCGGCACGGCGTTGATGGTGGCCGAGCGGCCGTCCTCGACGACCTCCATCCGGTAGCAGCCGCCGTTGATCTCGCCGGTCTCCGGGTCGGAGGTGATCACCAGGCAGCCGGTGCCGATGTAGCGGCCGCCGTCACCGGCGTGCCAGCGCGGCACCGGCAGGTCGAGCAGGTTGACGTCGGGGCCCTCGATCACGTTGTCCAGCAACGGGGACGCGGTGACCACCTCGGGCGGGAAGTCGGCAGCGCCGGCCGCCCAGCGCGACGGCTTGCCGCGCAGCGCGGCGACCAGGCCGGCGTCGTCGAGGTCGTCGCCCAGGTTGAGCGTGTGGCCGAGGCGCCGCGCGGACCCGGTGGAGCCGGTGAGCACCCGGCCGCTCGGGTAGCCGTCGATGTCGCTGAACAGCATGGCCTTCGGGTTGGCCCGCTGGTAGCTCAGCTCGGCGATCGCCCCGAGTTCGGTGTCCCAGTGGGCGCCCCGGACCGACCGCAGCTCACCGAAGCCGTCGATGGTCTCCAGCCAGGTACGCAGGCTCGTCGCGGGCTCGGTCATCGCGGTCCTCCCAGCAGGTGTGCGGCGGCGAGGTCGAGGGCGCCGGGCGCCTCGAACAGGCTGAAGTGCCGGGCAGCGGCGAACACCTCCAGGCGGGCGCCGGGGATGCCCCGCGCCAGGGCCCGCGCCATGTCGGGCGGGGTGGCGTAGTCGTGCTCGCCGACGACCACGAGCGTGTCGGCGGTGATCCCGCCGAGCAGCGCCGAGCCGTCGAAGGCGCCCAGGGCCCGGCAGGCCTGGGCGTGCGCACGGGAGTCGGTGGCCAGGAACAGCTCCGAGACCCGGGCGACCTCGGCCGGGTCACGCCGCGCGAACTCCGGGGAGAACCAGCGGTCGACCTGGAAGCTCAGCTGCCGCTCGCGGGGCTTGCCGGTGGCGTTGTCCGCGCGCTGCGCCCACGCGGTCTCCTTGTCCGGCCCGTAGTCGGCGGTGGTGTCGGCCAGCAGCAGCCGCTCGACCAGTTCCGGGCGGGAGCCGGCGAGGGCGATGGCGACACAGCCGCCCATCGACATGCCGGCCACGGCGACCGGGCCGTCGTCGAGCGACTCGATCAGCGCGGCGGTGTCGGCGGCCAGGTCCTCCACGGTGAACGGTGAACCGTCCCAGGTGGACTTCCCGTGCCCACGGGCGTCCAGCGCGACGACGTTCGCGTGCGGCGCCAGCCGTTCGGTGAGCGGGGCCCACAGTCCGCCGGACATGGCCAGCGAGTGCAGCAGGACGACCGTGCTCACGCCGGGGACCTCCGCTGTGCGGCGGTGGCGACCGCCCGGCGGATCTCCGGGTAGGTGCCGCACCGGCAGATGTTGCCCTCCAGGTGATCGGTGATCTCCTGCTCGGTCGGGCGGGGGTTGTCGGTGAGCAGCTCGGTGGACATCAGCACGAACCCGGGGATGCAGTAGCCGCACTGCGCGGCACCGCACTCGACGAACGAGGACACCACCGCGTCGTTCTCGTCCAGGCCCTCGGCCGTGGTGATCTCCGCGCCGTCGTAGCGGCGCGCCAACGCCAGGCAGCTGGACACGCTCGACCCGCCGGAGAGCACGGTGCACGCGCCGCACGCGCCCACCCCGCAGCCCTCCCGCACGCTGGTGGTGCCGACCTGTTCGCGCAGCACGTCCAGCAGCAGGGTGTCGTCCTCGACGGCGACGCGGTGGTCGACTCCGTTGACCTTCAACGTGATCCGGACGGTCACGACTCCTCCTCCTGCTTGTTCTCCAGCGCGGTGACGATCGACTCCGGGGTCAGCGGCAGGGTGGTCAGCCGGACCCCGACCGCGTCCCGCACCGCGTTGGCGATCGCCGGGGCGATGCCCAGGATCCCGGTCTCCCCCACGCCCTTCGCGCCGAACGGGCCGTCGTCGTGCGGGCTCTCCACGACGATCGGGGTGAGCTTGTCGGGCAGGTCCCTGATCGAGGGCAGCTGGTAGTCCAGCAGCGTGCCGTTGACCAGCTGGCCCTGGTCGAGCACCAGCTGGTCGAACAGCGCGTGCCCGATGCCCATGATCGCCGCGCCGGTCAGCTGCTGCTCCACCAGCGCGGGGTTGATCGCCCGGCCGACGTCCCCGGCGACCGCCAGGTGCTCGAGGTGCACCCGCCCGGTGGCGGTGTCCACGGTCAGCTGCACGCCGATCGCGCCGGCGAACCAGTGCTCGGTGACCTTCTCCGAGCGGCCGGTCTCCTTGTCGTAGGGCGCCCACGAGGTGGTGAAGTTGGCCTCGGCGGTCAGCGTCGCGCCGCGCGCGCCGAAGTGGCCGTGCACCAGCTCGGCGACCGGCACCGTCCGCTCACCGGACCGCAGGCCTTCCGGGGTGAGCTCCACGTCGGCCTCGGCGACCTCGAAGTGCTGGGCGCCCAACGCGATCAGCTTGTCCCGCATGGCCTGCGCGACGCGCCGCACGGCGTTGCCGGTGTGGTAGGTGGAGCGGCTGCCGGCGGTGATCGTGTCGTAGGGGGTGGCGTCGGTGTCCGCGCGCACGACGTGGATGCGCTCGGAGTTCATCGCCAGCACGTCGGCGGCGATCTGCGCCATGATCGTGTCGCTGCCCTGTCCCATGTCGACGGTGCTGATCAGCAGCGTCGCCGAGGCGTCCTGGTTGAACTGGAGCACGGCGTTGGCGATCGTGGGCGTCAGCACGGCCTTCACGCCGACGGCGACACCGCGCCCGCGCCGGATCCGCCCGCTGCCCCGCTCCAGCGGCTCGAACCAGCCGATGGCGTTGGCCACCGAATCCAGGCAGGTGACGAAGTCCGCGCTGTGCATGCGGGTGCCCATCGGCGCCTCGTCGCCCTCGCGCAGCAGGTGCCGGCGGCGGAACGCGTAGGGGTCCTCGCCGAGCCGGTGGGCCAGCTCGTCGATCAGCGACTCGTGCGACCAGGTCACCTGGGGCACGCCGAAACCCCGGAACGGGCCGGCGGAGGGCTTGTTGGTGTACACGCAGCGCGACCGCACGTGCGCGGTGTCGATGCGGTACGGGCCGGGCGTGACCATGCCGGACTTGGCGGTGATCCTCGGCCCGACGTCGGCGTAGGCGCCGGTGTCGTAGCGCACGTCGGCGATCGAGGACACCAGGTTGCCCTCGGCGTCGGCGGTCAGGCTGGAGGTGACGGCCGCGCCGTGGCGGGTGGTCAGCAGGAACGCCTCCTCGCGGGAGGCGACCAGCCGGACCTTGCGCCCGGTCGTCCAGGCCAGCGCGGCGGCCAGCGGCTCCAGCCGGTCGTACATCTTCGCGCCGAAGCTGCCGCCCAGCGGGCGGGTGGTCACCCGCACCCGCGACAGCGGCAGGTCCAGCAGGTCGGCGATGGTCTGCCGCACGTAGGACGGGGTCTGGGTGGTGGTCAGCATCTCCAGCCGGCCGGCGTCCACCCAGGCGATCGTGCACGGCAGTTCGATCGGCACGTGGTGGGTCGGCGGCGCCCAGAACTCGCCGGTCACCGTGTGCGCACCGGCCTCGCGCGCGGCCTGCGCGTCGCCGTGGCGCAGCGTGTAGGTGTAGTTGACGTTGGTGTCGCGCACGCCGCGCAGGTGGCGCAGGTCACCGAAGACCGACGACGGCTTCAGCTCGTCGTGCACGAAGGCGCTGCCCTCCAGAGCGTCGGCCAGGTCGTAGACCGGTGGCAGCTCGTCGTAGTCGACCCAGACCGCGTCGGTGGCCGCGCGCGCGGTGGCGAGGTCGGCGGCCAGCACCGCGGCCACCGGCTCGCCGACGTAGCGCACCTTCTCGTGCGCGAGCGCCGGCTGGTCGGCGAAGGCCGGGCCGGTGAGCAGCCGGTCACCGAACTGCTTGTACAGGTCCGCGCCGGTGAGCACCGCGTACACGCCGGGCATGGCCAGCGCGTCCTCGGTGTGCACCGCGCCGATCAGCGCGTGCGGCTGGGTGCTGCGGTGCACGGCGACGTGCGCGGCCGCGCCGACCGGCTGGTCGCCGACGTGCGAGACCAGCCCGCGGACCCGGCCGGCGGTGTCGAACCTGGCCCGCCGGCCCCCGACCCATCCCTGCTCAAGCATGCTGAAGGTCCTTCCACGCGGCGCGAACCGCGTCCTCGACCGTCGCCCTGGCCAGGCGGCGCTTGTAGGCAACGCCGCCGCGCACGTCGGGGATCGGGTCCAGCTCGGGTTCGATGGCGGCCAGCGCGGCGTCCACCGCGCCCTGGTCGTCGAGGCCGGTGGCGTCGCACGCCACGTACCTCGGGGTGGGGGCGACCGCGCCGAGTCCGATGTGCATCGTCGAGCCGGTGACCAGCACCGAGGCGGACGCGCACGGCCAGTCGTTCTCACCGAGCGAGGAGTTCTTGACGAACCGGCCGGCGCCGGGCGGCTGGGCGGGGATCCGGATGCCGGAGACCAGCTCGTCGTGCTCGATCGCGGTCTCCTGGAAGTCCACGAAGAACTCCCGGACCGGGATCTCCCGGGTGCCGCGCACGGAGCTGGCCAGCACGGTGGCGTCGAGGACCAGCAGCGCGGTCGGCGGGTCGAGCCGGTAGTCGCCGTGGGCGATGTTGCCGCCCGCGCTCGCGGTGTTGCGCACCCGGGGGTTGGCGACCTGGTGGTAGGCCTCGGCGGCCAGCGGGGCGTGGGCCCGGACCCGCTGGTCGGTCTCCATCCGCCGCACGCTGACCATCGGACCGACGGTGAGAACGCCGGCACCGGGGGTGATCTCGCGCAGGCCGGGGATCCCGGCGAGGTCGACGAAGTTGTCGGCGAACAGGATTCCCTGCTTGATCAGGATCTGGATCGCGGTGCCGCCGCCGTAGACCATCGGGTTGTCCACCGTGGACAGCAGCTCGACGGCCTCGTCCAGGGTGTCCGGCCGGTGCAGGGTCGGCATCAGCGGCCCCGTCGGAGCAGGGCGACCAGCAGGGCGACCAGCGAGGTGAGCACCGCGGCGGCGGCGAGGCGGCGGCCGGTGGGGTCGGCGACCGCGACGGCACCGCCGGTGCTCGTCGGGGCCGCCGAGTCTGTGGTGGCGTCGGGGGTGGGGGCGGGGAGCGTGACCGGTGTGCTGGCCGGGCGGGCCTTCTTCTTCGTCTCCGGGAGTTTGTCCTCGGGGGCGCCGCAGGCGATGGCCAGGGCGCGGGCGAACTCCAGTTCGATCTCGCGGCTGCGGCGGCGGATGATCGGCTCGCCGAGGCGGCCGAGCTTGCCCCACAGGGCCATGTCCATCTCGTAGCCGATGACCGCCGAGTCGCTGCCCTCGGGGCGGACCGCGAGGCGGGCGTCGATCTTGATGGAGCTGCCGAGCCGGCGGTCCTCGCCCTTGAGGACGGCGGTGACCTCCTTGGTCTCGGTGTCCTCGCTGATCGTCTGGATCGCGGCGGAGAACCCGGCGGAGAACCGCACGTGGGCGATCTCGTTCACCAGCTTGCCCCGGTAGTTCTTCTCGTCCACCCGCTCCAGCTGTTCGCAGCCGGGGATACAGCCGCGCATGGTGTCGGGGTCGAAGAACAGGGCGAAGACCTTGTCTGGTGCCGCGGGTACGGAGAACTCGGAAGCAAGTTTCATTGAGACCGCCATAGGAGACTAGAAGTCCTGTCAGCGAGACAGTAGGAGGGTAGATTCGCGGTGTCAAGAACTCGCCGTAGGATCGTGACAGGCCTTGACGTCGCTGTTTACCAGTCCTTAGCATCCGCTCCACAGGACAACGAGTGTCATATAGAGGACCAGGGAGTACCCCATGGCCATCACCAAACGTCTTCTGGCCGCCGCGGCGGTCGGGCTGATCGCGCTCTCCGCGACGGCCTGCGGCGGACAGGACGCCGCCTCGGACGACGGCGACCCCCGCACGCTGCGCATCGCGCACAACTCCAACGCAGCCGCCCTCCCGGTGCAGGTGGCCATGGCCGAGGGGATCTTCGACAAGCACGACCTCAAGGTCGAGTTCACGAAGGTGGAGAACATCGGCACGCTGCCGGGCACGCTCGGCCGCTCGTTCGACATCGCGCTCTCCGTGCCGACCACCGTCATCTCCGCCGCCCAGCAGGGCATCCCGGTCACCCAGGTGTCCGGCGCGACGCTCGACGTCGAGGACAACCCGACCGGCTTCGTGATCGGCTCCAAGACCTCCGGGGTCACCGACATCAAGCAGCTCGCCGGCAAGACGCTGGGCGTGCTGACCGAGACCGGCACCACCCACGTCGCCACCAAGGCCTGGCTCAAGCAGGAAGGCGTCGACCCGGCCAGCGTCAACATCGTGCAGGTCGACGGCCCGGCCCAGGCCGACCAGCTCGCCGCCGGCCGGATCGACGCGGTCGAGACCGTGATGCCCTTCGCCACCAGCGTGCTCGCCGACGACAACGCCGTGAACCTCGGCGACCCCTACCTCAAGCTCGCCCCCGAGCTCTCGGCCATCCTGTGGATCTCCCGCCAGGACTGGGCCTCGAGCAACGCCGAGGTCATCGCCGACTTCCAGGCCGCGCTGGATGAGGCGGCCGAGTTCATCGCCGGCAACGACGACAAGGCCCGCCAGGTGCTCAAGGAGTACACCGGCCTGCCCGACCCGGCGATCAAGGCGGCCGTACTGCCCACCTACACCACCGAGGTCCGCCCGCAGGACATGGAGATCTGGCTCGACGCGATGCGCGAGGCGGACGGCTTCGACGGTGATGTCGACCTGAACGCGCTCGTCGCGTCCCAGGGCTGACATGACTGCGGTGTGGGACGAGTTCGTCCCGTCCGGGGAGCTGGAACGGTTGCGGGCAAGCGGTTTCGGCAGCGAGGTCGAGCTCGGCGAACGACCCTGCCTGCTGGTGATCGACGTGACCCTGTCGTTCATCGACACCAGCTACCCGACCGGGTGCGGGCAGGTCGGTTGGGACCGGCTGCCCGCGATCGTCTCGCTGCTGGAGACGGCACGGGCACGCGGGATCCCCCGCGTGCTCACCGCCGGCTCCCCGGCCGACGCCGAGTTCGTCGGCGGGGCGGTGAAGCTGAGCCAGGACCGGGACACCGCCCGGCTGGTGCACGGCGCGCCGTTCCCACCCGAACTCACCCCGCGCGAGGACGAGTACGTGGTGCACAAGGCCAAGGCCAGCGCGTTCTTCGGCACGCCGCTGCTGACCTACCTGACCCGCCACCGGATCGACTCGCTGATCGTCGCGGGCACCACCACCTCCGGCTGCGTGCGGGCCAGCGTCGTCGACGCCGCGTCCCACGGCTACCGGGTACTGGTCGCCGAGGATGCCTGCTTCGACCGGTCGCCGTTCGCGCACGCGGCGAACCTGTTCGACATCGAGGTCAAGTACGGGTCCGTCGTGGACACCGCGCGGGCGAACGAACTGATGGGAACACGATGACACCGACCATCTCCTGCACGGACCTGGAGGTCACGCTGCCCGGCGCGTCCGGCGCGGTGAACATCCTGGCAGGGGTGAACCTGTCCGTCGCCAAGGCCGAGTTCGTGTCGATCCTGGGCACGTCGGGCTCCGGCAAGACCACGCTGCTGCGGGTCCTCGGCGGGCTGCTGCCGGCCACCGGCGGCGAGGTCCGCTGCGACGGCACCCCGATCCAGGGCCCGCCCGACGGCGTGGTCACCGTGTTCCAGGACTACGCGCACTCGCTGCTGCCGTGGCGGACCGTGCGGCGCAACGTCGCCCTGGGCATCGAGGCACGCCTGGGCAGGGCCGAACGCGACGAGCGGGTCGACGAGGCGCTGACCATGGTCGGCCTGCTGGAACGGGCCGACGAGTACCCGTGGCGCCTGTCGGGCGGCATGCAGCAGCGCGTGCAGATCGCCAGGGCGCTGGCCACCCGGCCCCGGGTCCTGCTGATGGACGAGCCGTTCGGCGCGCTGGACGCGATGACCAAGGCGTCGTTGCAGGACCAGCTCCAGCAGGTGCAGTCGCTGACCGAGACCACGATCGTGTTCGTCACCCACGACGTGGAGGAGGCGGTGTACCTGTCCGACCGGCTGGTCGTGCTCAACGGCAGCCCGGCCGACATCGGGCTGACGCTGGACATCCCGCTGCCCCGCCCGCGCCACCAGATCTCCACCAAGGAACGCGCCGACTACCTGGAGCTGCGGCACCGGGTGTACGAGGCGCTCGGCCACACGGTGGGTGAACCGGCCCGTGGCTAGGCGGATCAACGTCCTGGGCGCCGCGGTGTTCGTGCTGGCGCTCGGGCTCTGGGAGCTGCTGGTCCGCACGTCCATCCTGGACTTCGCGTACCTGCCGCCGCCGACGGTCGTCGCGCAGGGCCTCGGCGAGCTGGTCTCCTCCGGCGAGCTGGGCGAGGCGCTCGGGCACACGCTGTTCGCGGCGCTGAGCGGGTGGGCGTTGGCGGCGCTGGCCGGCGTGGCCGCCGGGTCGGTCCTCGGCCTGGTCCGTCCGGTGTGGATGTACTCGATGGCGAGCCTGGAGGCGTTGCGGGCGCTGCCGATCGTGGCGTTCGTGCCGGTCGCGGTCCTGCTGTTCGGGTTCTCCGTGCAGACCGAGATCATGGTCGCCTTCTACGCGGCGCTGTGGCCGATCCTGCTGAACACGATCAGCGGCATGCGCACCGAGCCGAGGATGCTGGAGTCCGGCGCGGTGCTGCGGCTGTCCCGCGCGGCCGTGCTGTGGAAGATCCGGCTGCCCGGCGCGACCGCGATGATCGTGGTCGGCCTGCGGCTGGGCCTGTCGGTGTCGCTGGTGCTGACCCTGGTCGCCGAGATGGTCGGCAACCCGGCCGGTCTCGGCTTCCTCCTGGTGGAGAAGGGTCAGGCGTTGCAGCCGGGCCAGATGTTCGCGGCGGTGTTCGTCATCGGGGTCACCGGCATCATCCTCAACGCACTCGTGATGGGCGCGGCCCGGCTCGCCTTCCGCGGGCAGATGGCGTCCTCCGGGGAGGTTTCGTCATGAAAGCCAAGAAGGAACGCGGCGGCACCCCGATCCGGGGACTGCTGCCGCTGGTCGCACTGCTGGTGATCTGGGAGCTGGTCGGCGACCCGGCCTCGCCGTACTTCCCGCCGCCCTCGACCTGGATCGACGGCATCCAGCCACTGATCGACGCCGACAAGCTGCTGCCGGCCATCGGTCAGACGTCGCTGACGTTCGTCCTCGGCCTGGCGATCGCCACCGCGCTGGGGGCGATCGTGGGCACCCTGGTCGGCGCCAGCCGCTCGGTCGACCGGGCACTGTCGCCCAGCCTGGAGTTCCTGCGGGCGCTGCCGGCGGCCTCGCTGGTGCCGGTGGCCGCGCTGGTGCTCGGGTACACGACGCAGATGAAGCTGGTCGTGGTGGTGCTGCCGGCGACCTGGCCGATCCTGCTGACCTGCCGCACGGCCCGGCGCACGCTCAGTCCGGTCCTGCTCGACACCCCGCGCACGCTCGGACTGTCCACCTGGCACCGCACGACCAAGATCCTCACCCCGGCGCTGACCCCGGCCGTGCTGCTGGGCGTGCGGGTCGCCGCGCCGCTGGCGCTGATCATCACGCTGCTGGTGGAGATCGTCACCCGGGTCAACGGTCTGGGAGCAGCGCTCGGGGCGGCCCAGGCCGGGTTCCTCTCCGCCCAGGTGTACGGGTTGCTCACGATCGCCGGCATCCTCGGGTTCGCGGTGAACTGGATCGTCACCCGGGCCGAGACGTCGGTCAGCCGCCGCATGCGCGGCACCGTGTAGCCCGAGCGGCGCGACCCCTGCGCCGTTCGGCGCATTACCGCTCCCGGTGGCGTCATGCCCGTCACGTCGTCACGTTCCTCTCACCGTCGAGAGGACGAGACGATGATGACGAACGAGTGCGGGGACCACGACAGATCCCGGGGCGGGCTGGAGGTCCTTTCCCCACGACAGCGCGAGATCATCCGGTTGCGCGTCGTGGTCGGGCTGTCGGCGGCCGAGACCGCGCACCGGTTGGGCATGGCTCCCGCGGCGGTGCGCATCGCCCAACACCGTGCGCTGAACCGGCTGCGCGCTCACTTGCAGGGGTAGTTGGCCTTCGAGCAGGTGATGCCGTAGTTGTAGGCGTCCTTGAAGTGGTTCATGTACCCGGTGTACAGCGGGTGGGTCGCGCCGGTCTCCCAGCCCATCTTGACGAACAGCTCCTCGTTCTCGTTGAGGGCGTCCTGGGTCCAGTTCTGCGAGCCGGTGTACACGCGGTAGCGGTAGGTGCTGCCGAACTTGCCGTACAGGGCGAAGTACTTGTCGTGCACCTTGTTCATCCGGCGGATCTTCACACCGGCGCCGAGCAGTTCGTCGTAGACGCCCTTGCTCATGCTGATCCCCTTGGAGGCGTCGCCACCGACGACCATCCACACCCAGCACCCGGCCCGCCGGTACCGCTTGACCTCCTCGACGAGCTTGGGGCGCCCGGAGGTCACGCTCGCCATCCCGATCCGCAGCCGGCAGTTGGCGTCGGGTGTCACGTCGTCGAGCCGGGTGACGATGGTGTCGGTCTGCCCGGCCCGTTCCGGCGAGGCGTAGACGTCGGCCGGCAGGGCCATGTAGTAGCCGCGCTGGGAGGCGGAGTCGTAGTAGTCGTTGTTGGCGTAGTGCCGGCGGGCGTACATGTCGTTGAAGTTGGCGTTCAGTCCGTCCATCAGCGACTCGGCGCCGTACACGGTGATCGCGTTGTTGAACGACTGCGGCCCGGTGGAGTAGGTCAGGTTCGACGACCCGAACCAGGAGACGTGGTTGCGGGCCGTGCCGGCGGGGTCGACCGTCCGGCTGAAGGTGAACATCTTGGTGTGCATGTCACCGTCCGGGCTGGTGGAGACGCACCCCGTCCCGCCGTTGGAGTTGGTGCAGAACTTGTGGCTCAGTTTCTTCAGCGCGGCGACCGACGGGTCGGTGGAGGACGCGTTCTTCCCGTCGATCACCACCTGGACGCTGACGCCTCGGTTCTTGGCCTTCACCAGGTCGTCGGCGACGCCGTCGATGCTGATGGAGTGGATGGCCCCCCGGATCCGCGCCCCGGACGGCGTGCGCTGGATGAGCCGGCGCAGCTCGTTGACGATGGTGTAGTCGCTTCCGTTGCGGGGGTTGGAGAAGTGCGCCCACACCGGCCGGTTGGCGATCGTGGCCCTGGTCGAGGACACGGCGACGCCGACGTCCCCCGCCTCGACGATCTCGGCCGCGTGCCCGGTCGGCGCCGGCGGCGCCAGCAGAACCCCGGCCACCAGTGCTCCGATCACCAACACCTTCATGCCCGACCACTCCAAGGTTCAGAATTGACCAACCGGCGCAGTATTCCCTTACTTTCCGACAGAGGTCAACCGTCACGCCCGCTCGGAGATCACCTCGACCGGCCGTGCCCGCAACGCCACCCGGGTGGGCACCGCCACCGACCCGATCCCCAACACCGCGGCCACCCCCACGATCCCCAGGTACACCAGCGCGGGAACCGAGGGCACCACCGACTCGGTCAACCCCAGACTCATCCCCATCAGCGGCGGCACGGCCGCCACCGTCCCCACCACCACGGCCGTCACCACCACCAGCGACGCCTCCACCCGCATCATCCGCACCACCTGCACCCGCCGGGTCCCCACCAGCCGCAACAACGCGAACTCCCGCCCCCGCGCCGCCGTGGCCATCACCAACGTGTTCACCACGGCGATGGCCAGGTAGGCCAGGATCACCACCAGCGCGATCAGGTTCGTCCACGACTGGGTGTCGCGGCCGTCCTGCCCGGCGGCCGCCAGCGACGCCCGGTCGAGGACCTCGATCCCCGGGAACCCGGACAGCACCGGCGCGGCCGACCCGGACACCAGCACCGAGTGGTCCAGCCGGGACGTCGTGTGGGCGGCCAGCAGGTCGTGCGGCAGCGTCACCTCGCCCAGTCCCAGCCCCCGCCCGTAGACCGCGACGACCGAGGCCCGCACGGCCGCACCGTCGCCCAACCGAAGGTCCACAGTGGACCCGACGTCGGCACCCAACGTCCCGGCGGCGGTCACGCTCAACGCCACCGACTCCCCGCGCAGCGCCGACAGGTCCCCCTCCCGGGGATCGAGGTCCATCGTCTCGGCCAGCCCGTCCGGCGACACGCCCTGGGCGGCGAACGTCGCCACCTCCCGCCCGTGGGGCGCGAACACCTGGCTGCGCACCACCGGCGTCACCGCGCTCACCCCCGGCGCCCGCCGCACCGCGTCGACCACCGCCGGGCCCACCCCGGCGGCCCCGGTGACCACGTAGTCCGCCACGACACCGGCGTCGGCCTGCTCGGCGGCGGCCGCCGCCACCGTCGTCTGCGTGAAGACCTGGACCGACGCCATCGTCACCGCCAGCACCAACGGCGTGACGACCCCGGCCAGCCGCCGGGTGTTCGTCGACACACTGGCCACCGCCAGATGCCCGGCCACCGGCGAGATCCGCGCCAGCACCGGCCCGGCCAGCCGCACCGCGCCGGCGACGACCACCGGCCCGCACAACAGGATCGTGACCACCCCGAACAGCGCCGACCCGGCGGCCCCGGCCACCGCCGCCTCCCCCGGCAGGAACAGCGGCACCACCGAGGTCCCCAACCACAGGGCCCCGGTCACCCACGCGACCACCACCCGCCACCGGGGCAACGCCGGAGGCTCGACCGACACCTCCCGCAACGCCGACACCGGATCGATCCGCGCCGGCCGCCGCGCGGCGAAGTACCCGGCCGCCCGCGAGGTGCCCACCACCAGCAGCACGGCCGCCACCGCCGGCAACGGGCCGATCGCCAACCCGAAGTCGGCCGGCACCAGCCCCGCCGACGCGAACGCCGACCGCAACGCGAACGCCACCGCGAACCCCGGCCCCGCGCCGAGCACCGCCCCGACACCGGCGACCCACAGGATCTCGGCGCCCAGCATCCGGTGGATCTGCCGGGGCGTGGCCGCCACCGCCCGCAGCAACGCCAACTCCCGCAGCCGCTGCCGCACGGCCAGCCCGAGCGTGCCGGCGACCACCAGCATCACGATCATCATCGCCGTCCCGGCGAACGCCAGCGTCAACACCACCAGCTGCGACCGCACCGATCCGACGTCCAGGAACTCCACGTCCCCCCGGTCGTCACCGGTGTGGGCAACGATGTCCAGGTCGGACAGTGCGGCGGTGATCCGCGCCGCCAGCTCGTCCGGATCCCCGTCGGCCACCACGCCGACGACGTCCACCTGGTCAGGTCGCCCCGACAGCTCCCGCGCCACGTCGTCGGCGAAGAACAACGCCGGCTCACGCCCCAGGGTCACCCCCGCCGGCGGATCAGCGACCCCGACGACCGTGTACCGGCCCGGCTCCCCGCCGATCGCCACCGGCAGCCGGTCGCCGACCGCGACCCCCGCCCGCCCGGCCAGCTCCCGGTCGACCACCACCTCGCCCGGCGCGTCCGGGACGTCCCCGTCCGCGACCGACAACGGCGTCAACACCGACGAGCTCCACCCGAACCCCCTGGCCCCCGCCACCCCCGCGACGGTCACCGGCACGGAGGTCTCCCCCACGGCCCGCTCCACCCCCGCGACGTCCGCGACCCGCGCGACGGCCTCGGCCGGCAACGGCACCCGCTCGGCGAACGGCAGGTCAAGGTCCTCCACCACCGGCAACGCCTGCGCCCCACCGACCACCACCGAGGCGCCCCCATAGCGTTGCGGCGCCACACCGGCGCGCAACCCCGACTCGAACAACACCCCCAACGCCGTCAGCAGGGCGCTGGCGCACAGCACCGCCACGAACACCGCGACAAAGCTCCCCGCGCGATACCGCAGGGAGGCCAGCGTGAACCGCCTCACCACTCCCCCAACCCGGTCATCCGCTCCGCGACGGCAGCGGCGGTCGGCGACTCCAGCGCCCCCGCCAGCCGCCCGTCGGCCAGGAACACCACCCGGTCGGCGAACGAGGCGGCGCCCGGATCGTGCGTCACCATCACCACCGTCTGCCCGGTCGTGCGCACCACCGCCCGCAGCAGTTCCAGAACCTGCCGCCCGGTCCGCGTGTCCAACGCCCCGGTCGGCTCGTCGGCGAACACCACCTCCGGCCGGGTCACCAACGCCCGCGCGATCGCCACCCGCTGCTGCTGACCGCCCGACAACTCCGCCGGCCGATGCCCCAGGCGGTCCGCGAGCCCCACCGTCGTGACCACGTGCTGGAGCCACCCGGCCTCCGGCGCGGCGGCCCCCAGCACGAGCGGCAACTCGATGTTCTGCCGCACGGTCAGCGACGGGACGAGGTTGTAGGCCTGGAACACGAACCCCACCCGTGAACGGCGGAGCTCGGTCAGGGCCCGCTCCCGCAGACCGGTGAGATCGATGTCCCCCAGGCGGACGGTGCCGTGGGTGGGCCGGTCCAGACCGGCGGCACAGTGCAGAAAGGTGCTCTTCCCCGAGCCGGAAGGCCCCATGATGGCGGTGAACGTCCCCCGGGACAGGGAGACCGTCACCTTGTCGAGGGCGGTGACCGCTCCGGGACCGGACCCGTACACCTTGGACACCTCGGTCAGCCCCACGGCGGCGGTCGTTGTCATGGTCATGCGGCAAACCTAGGAAGGTCGGGGCCGGGTGACGATCCCGCTGGCTACCTGGTTGGTGGTATACCCAGCACTACCCTGGCCCCATGCGCCACCGCCTCACGACCCTCTGGCTGTCCACGCGCCAGCTGGCTCCGGGCCTGGCGACCGGCTTCGCCGCCCTCACGTTGCTCCCCCTCAGCGTCTTCGCCACCCTCCTCGCCCTGGTCAATCCGGGGCGGATCCTGCCCGGCGCCCCTGTTCTGCACGCCCTCGCCAACCACGAGCGGCTCCGGATCGGGGCGCCCGTCCCGGAGGTCACCGAGCCGACCCTCCGGGATCCGGTGACCCGACGGAATCTCCTCTGGCTGCCCTGGCACGCCGTCGCCAACACGGTCGTCAGTCTGTTCGTGCTGGCGCTGCCGCTGGCCTCGGTCAACGCGCTGCTGGTCCCGACCTTCTGGTGGCTGTTCCCGGCCGACGACCCGATCGCCTCCCCCTATCCGGTCACGTCCTGGGGTGTCGCGGCGACCATGCCGCTGATGGCGGTCGTCTACGCCGTGCTCGCGCTGACCGTCACGCCGTGGATCACCGGGGTGTTCGGTCGGACGGCCGGCCGGATTCTCGCTGTTCCGACCGGCGCCCGGTTGGCCCAGCGGGTCGCCGAGCTGACCGCCAGCCGCGCCGCGGCGCTGGAGGCGCACGGCGCCGAACTGCGCCGGATCGAGCGCGATCTGCATGACGGCACCCAGAACAAGCTGGTCGCCGTGGCGATGCATCTGGGCATCGTCGAGCGGGAGCTGCGCCGCGATCCGGACAACGCCCTGCCGCTGGTCCTGCGCGCCCAGGACGCCGCCACCGACGCCCTCAGCGGGCTGCGCGACGTCGTGCGCGGCATCTACCCGCCGGTCCTGGCCGAACGGGGACTCGACGGCGCCATCGCCGGGCTGATCGCCCGCTGCCCGGTCCCCTGCGCGCTGACCACCCTCGGCCCGCTGCGCGCCCCGGCGGCGGTCGAGTCGGCCGCCTACTTCGTGGTCGCCGAGGCACTGACCAACATCGCCAAGCACAGCGGGGCGCAGCGCGCCTCCGTCACCCTGACCAGGGAGGACACCCTGACCATCGAGATCACCGACGACGGCCACGGCGGCGCCGACGAGACGACCGGCACCGGCCTGGCCGGGATCCGCCGGCGGGTCGCCGCCTTCGAGGGGCGCACCGAGGTCACCAGCCCGCCCGGTGGCCCGACGCTGCTGCGGGTGGAGCTGCCATGCGGGTCGTGATCGCCGAGGACGACGCGCTGTTGCGGGAGGGGCTGGTGTTGCTCCTGCGCAGTGAGGGAATCGACGTGGCGGCGGCCGTCGACAACCCGGACGACCTGGTGACCGCGCTCGCCGACCACCAGCCGGACGCGGCCATCCTGGACGTCCGGCTCCCGCCGACGTTCACCGACGAGGGCCTGCGGGCAGCGGTCGAGGCCCGACGCCGGGTCCCCGGCCTGCCGATCCTGGTCCTGTCCGCCTACGTCGAGGACAGCTACGCCGGTGACCTGCTCGCCGGCGGTGCCGAGGCGGTCGGCTACCTGCTCAAGGAGCGGGTCGGCAAGGTCGCCACGTTCCTCGACGCGCTGCACCGGGTGGTGGCCGGCGGCACCGTGCTCGACCCCGAGGTGGTCTCCCAGCTGATGGTCCGCCGCCGGGCCGACGACCCGATCCGCGCCCTCACCCCCCGCGAGCGCGAGGTCCTGGCGTTGATGGCCGAAGGCCACGCCAACCAGGCCATCGCCGACCGGCTGGTGGTCACCGAGACCGCCGTCAGCAAGCACATCCGCAACATCTTCGCCAAACTGGGACTACCACCGGGTGAACACGGCCACCGCCGGGTCCTGGCCGTGCTGACCTACCTGCAGACGTCCTCGGCATAGGAACCAACCGGCGGGGTACACCGTTGACCGAGCAGAGAGAAAGGACGCCGCCCATGATCAAGAAGCTCACCGCCCTGGCCGGCACCGCCGCGGCGGCCCGAGGTTACATCCGCAAGAACCCCGAGAAGGTCAACGCGTTGGCCTCCAAGGCCGGCGCGTTCGTCGACAAGCGCACCAACGGCAAGTACCACGACAAGATCGACAACGCTCTGCACAAGGTCCGCAACGCGACGACCAAGCAGCACGGCAAGCCGGACACCCCGCAACCCTGACGCTCAGGGCGTCACGGAGACCCGCCCGTCGATGTCGGCGGCGGGTTCGAGGATGGAGTACTCGGAGGCGACCGCGCGGTACAGGCGCAGCCGCGCGTTGCCGGAGATCCGCTCCATACCCCAGGCCGCGAGACCGCGCCGCTGCGACACGCGGGAGAAGATCTCGATCCCCCGCACGGTCTCGCCGGCCGTGGCCGACATGTACACGGCCTCGGCGTGCCGGGGCTTGACCGTCGGGTCGTACACCACCATCGCGATCTCCGGCCGCTCGGCGATGTTGCGCGAGTGCCGCGCGTCCGGCGACGAGACCCAGTAGAACTCCCGGTAGTCCTCCTGTGCGAACCACACCGGCGACACCCACGGCACACCCGCCGCGTCGGCGGTAGCCAGAACCACGAAGGAATTGCTATCGAGAATCCCCCGGGCGATCTCGTCTCTTCGCATGGCGCAAGACTAGTGAGCGTCTCTGGTCAAATCCTGGTGCCGCAACAGCTTGCGCGCTGACCGACGCTGGACCCGCGTCGCTGGGGAACGGCCGTGCCCGCCACCCACGCGACTCCTACCCGAACCGGCCGCGATCCCCGGCGGTGGGTCGGCGGTGGGTCGGCGGGGTGCTCCGGTCGTCGGGCACAAGGGCTGACCCACATCGTGGGACGGGGAAGAACCCGCCCTGGCCTGCCGTTTCCGGCGGTGGCGGTCCCGACCGGGACCCCGCGAACCGTCGTCCCCAGGAGCCGGCATGTCCACGGAATCACCCCGCTCGCGCCGCACCACCTACTTCGGCCTGGCGGTGCTCGCCGGCCTGGTGCTCGGCGCGGTCCTCGGTTTCGTCGCGAAGCAGGGGGAGGTGTCCTGGCTCGCGACGACCCTGGCGCGCATCGGTGAGGTGTTCGTCAGCCTCGTCCAGTTCACCGTCATCCCGCTGGTGTTCACGGCGATCGTCGTCGGGATCACCAGCCTGCGCCATCTCGGCGGTCCGAGGGTGGCGGCGCGGCTGGGCGGACGCACGGTGGCGTGGTTCGCCGGGACGTCGCTGATCGCGGTGCTCATCGGCATCCTCATCGGCACTGTCGGCAACCTGGGCACCGGTGTGGCGGTCACCCCGTCGGAGGAAGCGGTGGCGAACATCGCTGAGCGTGCCCAGGGTGACTGGTGGTCGTTCGTGCAGGGCATCGTGCCAAGCAACGTGTTCAGCGCCTTCACCGAAGGCGAGATCCTGCAGGTCGTGTTCCTGGCGCTGCTCGTCGGCGCGGCCGCCTACGCGCTCGGCGAGCGCGCCGAGGCGTTCGTGTCGTTCAACCGGGCGGCGTTCGGTGTCATCCAGAAGGTGCTCGGCTGGATCATCTGGCTGGCCCCGCTCGGCGTGCTGGGCCTGCTGGGCAACGCGTTCGCCAGCTACGGCAACGAGTTCTTCGCGCCGCTGGTGTCGCTGATCGTCGCGGTGTACGTGGGCTGCGCGCTCGTGCTGTTCGTCGTCTACCCGATCCTGCTGCGCACGGTCGGCGGGATCAGCCCGGTGACGTTCTTCCGCAAGTCCTGGAACGCACTGCAGTTCGCGTTCGTCTCGCAGTCCTCGGGTGCGACGCTGCCGCTGTCCCGGCAGGCCGCGGTGGACCTGGGCGTGCCGCGCGGCTACGCCAGCTTCGCCGTCCCGCTCGGCACCACGACCAAGATGGACGGTTGCGCCGCGGTGTTCCCGTCGATCACCGCCATCTTCATCGCCAACATGTTCGACATCCCGCTCGGCTTCGGCGACTACGTGCTGATCGTGCTGGTCGCGGTGTTCGGCTCGCTGGCGACCGCCGGCACCACCGGCTGGTTCACCATGCTCACGCTGACGCTGGCCGCGGTGAACCTGCCGCCCGAGGTGATCGCCACCGGCATCGCGATCGTGTTCGCCATCAACCCGATCCTGGACATGATGCGCACCGCCACCAACGTCGCCGGCCAGATCGCCGTGCCGGTACTGGTCGCCCGCTCGACCGGGATCCTCGACGAGGACGCGCTCAACGCCCCCGTCGGATCACCCGTTCCGGCGGACGAGGAGTTCGCCGCCGCATGATCCGTCCCGCGTCGGGTACCCGGTGGCCGGCACAGCTCCGAAGGGATGGAAACGATGCCGCAGGCATGGAACGACAAGCGTGAACGCCAGTACGACGCCATCCGGGACGCCGAGCGCGGCCGGGGCGCGAGCACCAAGCGCGCCAAGGAGATCGCGGCGCGAACGGTGAACAAGAACCGTGCCCGGTCGGGTGAGTCGCGGACCGCGAGCCGGACCTCGGTCCGGGACGTCTCACCCCAACACCGGGGCGGGAAGCGGTCGGGCAACCGGCTGGGACCGGGCGGGCCGACCAGGGACCAGCTCTACAACGAGGCCAGGAAGAAGAAAATCCCTGGCCGGTCGAAGATGAACAAGAAGCAGCTGGCGAAGGCCCTGGGTCGGTGATCCGCCCGGCCTGACCGGCGGGGTGGCTCAGGTTCGTTCGAGAACGGCGAAGTTGAGCTGCCCCTCGGCGTCCGGCTGCACGTCGAGCACCTTGTCCGACAGGAAGTCGGCCGCCTGCTCCTCGAGGAACACGTTCGCCCCGGCATCGGCGGTGACCACCTGGTCGCCGTCGACCGGGGCGGCCGCCACACTGAGCGCCAGTGCGGTCGAGGAGTCCTGCTCCGTGTGCATCGAGAACCGCACCCCGCCCTGGTCACGCACGCCGCTCTGTTCGGCCAGCGCGGTGATCGCCTCGGCTGCCGCTTCCGTAACCGCCAACATCGTGGCTCCTTCCTTCGACGGCTGTTTCTGGCGTTGCCCGTCCCACCGTAGGTGCGCCCGTGCGGCGGCGCCGATCCGGGCGGGCTAACGTGGGTTGGGCGAGCGGCCGGGCAGGCCGGTCGCGGGGCACGTTTCGAGCTGAGGATTGTGGGTAGAGCAACGCCATGAGCGTAGGAAGTGGAGCCGGCCGGTCGGACGAGATCGAGCTGCGCATCGGGGCCGAGCTCACGAACCTACCGATCATCCGTTCGCTTGCCGCGAGCATCGCCATGCGCGCCGACTACGACCTCGACTCGATCGCCGACCTGAAGCTGGCGGTGGACGAGGCGTGCTCGACGCTGATCACCCGTGCGACGGTCGACGCGACCCTGTTGTGCGGGTTCACGGTCTCCAAGGACGAGATCCGTTTCCGGGTGACGATCAGCTCGGACAGCGACGTGCCGCCCAGCAGCGACTCGTTCGGCTGGCGGGTACTGACCACCCTCACCGACCAGGCCAGGAGCTGGGTCGAACGCGACGGGCAGGGCGGTGAGCGGCCCGGGAACCTGGTGCACATCGAGCTGGCCAAACGTCGTGCGGAAGGCCCGGCGTGACCGGCACGCAGAGTTCGGAGCGCGGCAACGACACCGGCTACGAGCACCTGACGCCCCTGTTCGCCGAGATGGCGAAACTGGCGCAGGACGATCCGCGCCGGGGTCAGCTGCGCAACGAACTGGTGACCGGACACCTGCCGCTGGCCGAGCACATCGCCGCCCGCTTCAGCAACAGAGGTGTCCCCCGCGAGGACCTGGTCCAGGTCGCCACGTTGGGCCTGATCAACGCGGTCGACCGCTTCCAACCCGACCGGGGAACCGACTTCCTGTCCTTCGCCGTCCCGACGGTCATGGGCGAGGTCCGCCGCCACTTCCGCGACGCCAGCTGGTCGATGCACGTGCCACGGCGCCTCAAGGAACTGAACCTGGCCATCAACTCCGCCAGCGCCGAGCTGTCCCAACGCCTCGGCCGCGCGCCGACCCCGTCCGAACTGGCCAAACACCTGGAACTGAGCCCCGAGCAGGTGTACGAGGGCCTGGAGGCGGGCAACGCCTACCACTCCATGTCCCTCGACGAGGCCCTCTCCCCCAACGCCGACTCCGACTCGCTGGGCGAAACCCTCGGCGAACCCGACTCGGCGTTGGCCGGGGTGGAGGACTACGAGTCGCTGCGGCCGTTGATCGAGCGGCTGCCGGAGCGGGAGCGTCAGATCCTGACGCTGCGGTTCTTCCGGCACATGACGCAGACCCAGATCGCCGAACGCATTGGCATCTCACAGATGCACGTGTCACGACTGCTGGCGAGGACGCTCGAGAACCTGCGCCAGGGCCTGCTGGCGGACGAGGCCGAGTAGCCCTTTTCGGGCGGTGACAAGGGATTCCGGTGTGGTGGTTCGGCCTCCGGCCCCCGGTCACCACGCTACCGCCCCACACCGACAGTGTCGGCTTACGCGTCGGCGCGCTGTGGACACATGGTCCAGCCGTGCCATGTGCGAGGGATCTGACTTCCGTTCGCGACCCGAAGTTGTCCACAGGCGCGGCCGACGACCCCCACCGGTCGTCCGAGTCGGGTTGACTGGCGGACATCGGGAGAAAGGGAGAACACCGTGAACGACACAGTCAGGCGAGCAGGGCACGTCCGGGCGACGACCGCTGACCGGTCGCGCGACAGCGGCCGGCGTGGGGCATCCCGTCAGCGACGCGACGGCGCAGGGCCGTCAACGGACGCGCGCGGGAGCCGGCCGCCCACATCGGCAACCACGACCTCACCCCACTCGACGCCCACGCCCCTTGGCCACCTGTCCGCTCGTCTCCCCCGGCGAACGTTCCCCTTCGCCGCACCCGACGCGCACGCCGTCACCACCGCGCGGGGCGGACGGCTCGACCGAACCTCGAGCAGGGTGGCGGCCGTGGGTCTCGACACGTCAGCCCGGCGGCCGACCGCATCACGGCCGACCACCGGGCTGACGGGAGACGATCAGCGCGTCGGGGTCCGGGGGCGGCGAGCGGCCCGCCTGGCGGTCTTCCTCGCCTCGGCGGCCTTGGTCTCGGCGGCCCTGGCCTTGGCAACCGGGTCACCGGCGCCCGAGCCACCGGTGGGCGAGTTGTCGGTGGGCCGGGCGGCGGTGGACGGGGCGTCGGTGGGCGGCGCGTCGGTGGGCGAGTTTTCCTTGTCCGCCAAGGAGGTTCGCAGGGCGGTGAGGAGGTCACCGGCGCGTTCCCTCTGGCGGGCGGCGGTGGGCTGGACCACCTCGTTGCCCTCGATCTTGGCGCGGACCAACTCGGAGAGGGCCTCCTTGTACCTGTCCGTGTAGCGGGCGGGGCTGAAGGACTCGCTCAACGCGTCGATCAGCGCCACCGCCTCGGTCAGCTCGTCCTCGGAGATCGCCACGTCCTGGTGGAGGAAGGGGAACTCGGGCGGGCGGATCTCGTCGGGCCAGAGCATCGTTTCCAGGACGATGACCTGGTCACGGATCCGCAGCACCCCGAGCGACTCCCGCTGACGCAACGCCACCTTGACGATCGCCACTCGACCGGACTGCTGGAGGGCCTCGGACAACAACAGGTACGGCTTGGTGCCCACGGGCTCGGGCTCCAGGTGATAGCTACGCGCGAAGTAGATCGGGTCGATCTCGGTGATCGGGGCGAACGTCTGTACCTCGATCGCCTTGGAGGTGGACAGCGGCAGCAGCGCCAGGTCCTCGTCGGTCAGGACGACGGTGTCGCCGCCGGGCAGGACGTAGCCGCGTGCCACGTCCGCGCCCTCCACCACCGTGCCGTCGACCTCGCAGATCTTGCGGTGCCGGATGCGGCCGCCGTCGCTCGCGTGCACCTGGTGCAGGCCGGTGGACCGCTCCTCCGTCGCGCCGTAGGCGCGGACCGGGATGCTCGCCGCGCCGATCTTGATCGTGCCGTTCCAGACGCTTCGCATGGGTGTTCCTCCCCGTTGACGTCATGTGCAGATTATCGGCACAGACGTGCAGGTCAAAGGCCCAAACGGGTGATCTATTCGAACAAATGTTCACCCTCGGCGAGTGCCTCCGCGGCGTGCTCGGCGGCCCTCGACGCAGCCTGGAGGACCTCGGAGAGGGGGCCAGTGTGAAACTCTGACAAACGGGACAAAGTACTCGCGATATGGCGCTGGCCGGACACCAGCTGGGCCAGCACCGCGCCGAGGTCGTCGGGCGGCAACGAGGCCGCCAACTCGGCGGCACACGACTCCAGATGGGAGGTCAACACCGACGCCGGAAGGATCACCGCCACGGTCGGGCATGCTGCCACCGGATCCGGCGCGCACCGGGGAGACACTCCGGGCGGGCGCCGTTCGAAACGCGCCGTTCGAACGCGGTGCCGGACGCGGTGCCCAAAACGCGGTGCCCGAACGCGGTGTCCGAAAAATGGGTCACCAGGGCGGCACTCGCACTGCCAGGATCCCGGCCATGCACGCCTTCCTGGAGACCGAGCGCCTGCGGCTGCGACGGTTCACCCTCGATGACGCCGACCTGCTCGTCGAGCTCGACAGCGACCCCGAGGTCATGCGCCACCTCACCGGCGGCCGGCCGACCTCGCGTGAGCGGATCGAGAGCTCCACGCTGCCCCGGATCGTCGAGGACTACCTCCAGCACCCCGGGCACGGCGTGTTCGCGGCGTTCACCAGGGGCGGTGACGAGTTCGTCGGGTGGTTCATGCTGGTGCGCGACCCGGACGCCCCGGCGGGCGAGGCGGAGCTGGGTTACCGGCTGCGGCGCGCGGCGTGGGGCCACGGCTATGCCACCGAGGGCAGCACGGCCCTGCTCCGGCACGCCTTCGTCGCGCTCGGGCTGCGGCGGGTCGTCGCCGACACGATGACCGTCAACGCCCGGTCGCGGCGCGTGATGGAGAAGGTCGGGCTGCGTTACCGGCACACCTACTTCCCGCCGTACGCGCCGATCCCGGGATCCGAGCACGGCGAGGTCCGGTACTCGCTCGACCAGGACGAATGGGGCGATTCCGCAAACCAGCGCAAGAACTTGCACGGGCTGTCGTAGAGTTGCGGCCATGGCGCAACGACGGCTGTCCGAAGTGGCCCAGAAGGTGGGCGTCAGCGAGGCGACGGTGAGCCGGGTGCTCAACGGCAAGCCCGGCGTGTCCGAGGCGACCCGGCAGGCCGTGCTCACCGCGCTGGACGTGCTCGGCTACGAACGACCGACCCAGCTACGCGGCGAACGTGCCCGGCTCGTCGGACTCGTGCTGCCCGAGCTGCAGAACCCGATCTTTCCCGCCTTGGCCGACGTCGTCGGCAGCGCGCTCGCCCAGCAGGGCTTCACGCCGGTGCTGTGCACCTGCACCGGCGGGGTGTCCGAACCGGACTACGTGGAGCTGTTGCTGGCCCAGCAGGTCTCCGGTGTGGTGTTCGCCGGCGGCAGCCACGCCGAGGCCGACGCCTCGCACGAGCACCACTACCAGCTCGCCCGGCGCAAGCTGCCGGTCGTCCTGGTCAACGCGTCGATCGACCTCGACTACCCGGTGGTGTCCTGCGACGACGCCGTCGCCATCGAGCAGGCGTTCGGCCATCTCGTCGCGCTGGGCCACGAACGGATCGGGTTGGTTCTCGGCCCGCGTGATCATCTTCCGTCGCAGCGCAAGCTGGTTGCGTTCCGCCAGTGCGCCGAGCGCGCCGGCATCACGGTCGACGACAGCAACGTCGGGCACACCATGTTCTCCGTCGAGGGCGGTCAGGCCGTCGGCACGCGGCTGGTGCAGACCGGCATCACCGGCCTCATCTGCGGCAGCGACCCGCTGGCCCTCGGCGTCATCCGCGCCGTCCGGCGCCTCGGCCTCAACACCCCCGACGACGTCTCCGTCATCGGCTACGACGACTCGGCCTTCATGACCTGCACCGACCCGCCGCTGACCACCGTGCGCCAGCCCATCGAAGCGATGGGCCGGGCGGCGGTCGACCTGCTGGTCAACCAGATCGCCGGCATCGAGGTCTCCATGGAGGAACTCCTCTTCGAACCGGAGCTGGTCGTGCGCGCCTCCGCCGCCCCCGCCAGGACCCGCCGCCCCAGCATGGCCTGACCCGCTCCCGCACCCTGGACCTTCACCCGCCACCACCCCCGGAAACGCTCCGCGCCGCCGGCGTGACGAACACGCCCACACCGAAGCGTCGGCAACCGGGGAAGGCGGCACCCCAGCCGCGACGCCGGCGGCGCTGAACAGCTGGTCCGCGACGCCGGAGCAGCGGGCTCGCGCCGGCCGACGAGCTGGCCAGGCCACCGACGGCACCAGGCTGCCCCACAGCGCGTTCCCCGCCTCCTGACCACGACGTTCCGGCGCTGGGCGACGGTGCTCCCGGATCATCACCGACGGGCGTCGGCCGGCACTTCGCTGACGGTCCCGATATCGGGCCGAACGCGCGCGGTGGTGAACGCCGTGGCGACCCCCGCACGCGCGGCGCCGAGCGACGGGCGTCGACTCCTCCACGCGGGGCGCCGCACCGCCACCGCCGGCCCCGGCGTCCGCGAAAACATCCGCTGGTCGTACGACGGGTGGGACGTTCGCGTTCACCTGACCGCTGTGGAGTCGGGTTTTTACGTGGATGTTGTCGGAGTCTTGCGTCTTTGTGCTGGGGCGATCTATGGTGTGGCTCACAGATTTTCGTCCGGTCCCCACCACGCAAGGTTGTCCAGACAATGAGCACAGGTATTCAGCGCAGAACACTGGCCTTGGCGCTGGCGGCGGGCCTGACGGTCGCCGCCTGCGGTAGCGGAGACGACGGCGGGGGTGAGTCCGCCGGCGGCAAGATCACCATCACGGTGAACGGGCAGCCGGCCAAGAGTCAGCCGTTCGAGCGGAAGGTGTTCGACGCCGACGTCGCCGCCTTCGAGAAGGAGCACCCGGAGATCGACATCGAGCCCCGCGAGGGGTTCATGGATCCCACGACGTTCGCCGCGAAGCTCGCCGGCGGGCAGCTTGAGGACGTCTTCTACGTCTACCTCACCGACCCGGCCAACCTGATCGCCCGGCGCCAGGCCGCCGACATCTCCGACTTCGTCAAGGACGTCCCGCACTACGAGGAAATCCAGCCCGAGCTGCGCGACATCTTCACCGACGACCAGGGCAAGATCTACGGCCTGCCCACCGCCAACTACTCGATGGGCCTGCTCTACAACCGCACGCTCTTCACCCAGGCCGGCCTCGACCCCAACACCCCGCCCACCACCTGGGACGAGGTCCGCGAAGCCGCCAGGAAGATCACCGCGCTGGGCAACAACACCCAGGGCCTTGCCGAGCTGTCCCGCAACAACCAGGGCGGCTGGCACTTCACCACCTGGATGTACTCGGTCGGCGGGCAGGTCGCCAAGAAGGACGGCGACAAGTGGGTCGCCGACTTCAACAACGACAAGGGCCGCGAGGTCGCCGAGACCCTGCACGCCATGCGCTGGGAGGACAACTCGCTGGGCGCCAAGCAGCTCCTCGAGTTCGAGGACGCCCAGAAGATGTTCGGCGCCGGCAAGCTCGGCATGTTCGTCGGCGCCCCCGACAACATCCCGCCGCTGGTCAACCAGTTCGGCGGCGACTACGCCGACGTCGGCCTCGCCCCGCTGCCCGGCGGGCAGGGCACCCTGATCGGCGGCGAGGGCTACATGCTCAACCCCAAAGCCACCCCCGACAAGATCCGCGCCGGGCTGACCTGGATCCAGTGGAAGTACCTCAACCCCGACCGCATGGAGTCCACGCTCAAGAGCTACGCCGAGCAGGACCAGCCGATCGGCCTGCCGACCGCCCCGCCCAACGCCGCCGCCGACGTCTGGACCGGCGAACTCCAAGAGAAGCAGAAGGCCCTGCGGGAGAAGTACGCGAACGTCCCGGTCGAGAACTACCAGGCGTTCGTCGACGGCCTCACCGAACTGAGCAAGCACATCGAGCCGCCCAACGCCCAGCAGGTCTACGCCGCGCTGGACAACGTGATGCAGGGCGTGCTCACGAACAAGGACGCCGACATCGACACGCTGCTCGCCGACGCGGAGTCCAAGGTCAACCAGGCGCTCGCGCAGGTCAACTGAGCCGATCCGGCCGGGGTGGGACAACACCGCCCCGGCCGGGTCCCCCCACCGGGAGTGCCGATGTCAACCACCGTCCTCGCGCCGCCGCGCGACACCGGAGGGCCACCGGCGCCGGCCGACCGGGTCGGCCGGCTGCGTCGCAAGGTTCTCGACAACCTCACCGCCTACGGGTTCCTGTGCGCGGCGCTGGTCGTGTTCGCGCTGTTCTCCTGGTACCCGATCGTGCGCGGGGTGCTGCTGAGCTTCCAGCAGGTCAACTTCATCACCGACCCGGAATGGGTCGGCTGGCAGAACTTCCAGACCCTGTTCGCCGACCCGCTGTTCGGCATCGCCTGGCGCAACACGCTGCTGTTCACCGGACTGGCCCTGGTCATCGGGTTCGCCATCCCGTTCGCGGTGGCCGTGGTGCTCAACGAGCTGCGGCACGCCAAACCGTACTTCCGGATCGTGGTCTACCTGCCGGTGATGCTGCCCCCGGTGGTCGTGGCGATCCTCTGGAAGTGGTTCTACGACCCCGGCCCCGGCCTGTTCAACAGCGCGCTGCGACTGTTCGGACTGCCCGAGCTGTCCTGGCTGGACGACACCGGCACGTCGATGATCTCGCTGGTCATCGTGGCCACTTGGGCGTCGATGGGCTCCGCGACGCTGATCTACCTCGCGGCGCTGGCGACCATCCCCGGTGAACTGTACGAGGCGGCCGAACTGGACGGGGCGAACGTGTGGCAGCGGCTGCGGCACGTCACGATCCCGCAGACCCGGTTCGTGCTGCTGGTGATGATGCTGATGCAGATCGTGGCCACCATGCAGGTGTTCACCGAGCCCTACATCATGACCGGCGGCGGCCCGGAGGACTCCACGGTCACCCTGCTCCTGCTGCTCTACCGGTATGCCTTCGTCTACAACGACTTCGGCACGGCCAGCGCGTTGAGCCTGCTGCTGTTCGTCGTCCTCGGTGCGTTCTCCGCGCTGTACCTGCGGCTCACCAGGACCAGGAGCTGACATGACCGTCCGCAAGGAACGTCCGAACAGGACACTGCTGTCACCGTGGACGCTGGAGAAGCGGTCCGGCAGGATCGGCTACTGGCTGGTCTTCGGCGTGGTGTTCCTGCTGTTCACCGCCGCGTTCGTCACGCCGCTGGTGTGGATGCTGCTCGGCGCGATGAAGTCCCCGGCCGAGCTGGCCCAGATGCCGCCGACCATCCTGCCCGAATCACCCGACGTCGGCGCCTACCGCGAGGCGTGGGACTTCATGGAGCTGGCCGGCTACTTCCGCAACACCGTCGTCGTCGCCGCCGGCGCCTGGCTGGTGCAGCTCGCGGTGTGCGTGCCGGCCGCCTACGCGCTGTCCAAGCTGCGCCCCGTGCTCGGCAAGTGGGTGCTCGGGCTGATGCTGGCCACGCTGATGCTGCCGGCCTCGGCGCTGCTCGTGCCGACCTACCTGACCATCACCGACGTCCCGCTCCTCGACGTCAACCTGATCAACTCCCCCGCCGCGATCTGGCTGCCGGCGGCGGCGAACGCGTTCAACATCTACCTGCTCAAGCGGTTCTTCGACCAGATCCCGACCGAACTGCTCGACGCGGCGCGCATCGACGGTGCCGGCAACGTCACCACCCTCGTGCGGATCGTGCTGCCGTTGTCCCGGCCGATCCTCGCCGTGGTGTCGATCTTCGCGGTGGTCGCGGCGTGGAAGGACTTCATCTGGCCGCTGCTGGTCCTGCAGGACCCCGGCATCCAGACCCTGAGTGTGGCGCTACAGCGCTACGAGGAATTCACCCCGATCAACCTGATGATCGCCGGTCTCGTGCTGGCGAGCATCCCGATGGTCGTGGCATTCCTGATTTTCCAACGGCAGATCCTGGCCGGTCTCACGGCCGGCGGTATCAAGGGGTGATTTCGTGGCACAACACGATTGGTGGCGCGGCGCGGCGATCTACCAGGTCTACATCCGCAGCTTCGCCGACGGCGACGGTGACGGCACCGGCGATCTCGCCGGCGTGCGCACCAGGCTGCCGTACCTGTCGGAGCTGGGCATCGGCGCGATCTGGTTCAACCCCTGGTACCCGTCGCCGATGGACGACGGCGGCTACGACGTCGCCGACTACCGCGACATCGAGCCCGCGTTCGGCACGCTGGCCGAGGCGGAGAAACTGATCGAGGAGGCGCACACCCTCGGCATCCGGATCATCATCGACATCGTCCCCAACCACTGCTCCGACGTGCACCCGTGGTTCACCGCCGCGGTCGCCGCCGGCCCCGGATCGCCCGAGCGCCAACGGTTCTGGTTCCGTCCCGGCCGGGGTGAGCACGGTGAGCTGCCACCGAACAACTGGCAGTCGCGCTTCGGTGGGCCGGCGTGGACGCGGGTCACCGAACCCGACGGCACGCCCGGTGAATGGTTCCTGCACCTGTACTCCTCCCGCCAGCCCGACCTGAACTGGACCGACCCCGAGGTCGCCGAGGAGTTCGAGGACATCCTGCGGTTCTGGTTCAACCGGGGCGTCGACGGCTTCCGCATCGACGTCGCCGACGGCCTGGTCAAGGCCGACGGGCTGCCGGACGTGACCGACGAGACCGCGCCGCTGCCCTACTCCGACCTCGACGGCGTGCACGAGATCTACCGGCGGTGGCGGCGGATCGCCGACAGCTACCCGGACAAGCGGGTGTTCGTCGGCGAGATGTGGCTGCCCGACCCGGAGCGGTTCGCCATGTACCTGCGACCCGACGAGCTGCACTCGGCGTTCAACTTCGACTTCCTGTCCTGCCCGTGGGACGCCGACCGGTTGCGTGAGGTGATCACGGCGACCCTCGCCGCCCACGCGCCGGTGAACGCGCCGGCCACCTGGGTGCTGTCCAACCACGACGTGACCCGGCACGTGACGCGGTACGGGCGGGCCGACACGTCGTTCTCGTTCGCCGACCGCCAGCACCGGGCCCCTACCGACCCGGTGCTGGGGACCCGCCGGGCACGCGCCGCCGCCCTGCTCACGATGGCGCTGCCCGGCGGGGTCTACATCTACCAGGGGGAGGAACTCGGGCTCGCGGAGGTGGAGGACCTGCCGGACGAGGTTCGGCAGGACCCGGTGTTCGCGCGGACCGCCGGGCGCGACATCGGGCGGGACGGGTGTCGGGTTCCGGTGCCGTGGTCCGGGGAGACCTCGCCCTACGGGTTCAGCGGCAACGGGGCGGCGCCGTGGTTGCCGCAGCCGGCGGGGTGGGGGGCGTTCACGGCGCAACGGCAGGCCGATGATCCGTCGTCGATGTTGGAGTTGTACCGGCGGGCGTTGCGGGTTCGTGCCGAGGAGTCCGCGTTGGGCGACGGGTCCATGCGGTGGCTGGAGAGGGGGGCGGGGGTGTTGGGGTTCGCCCGGGGGGACGGGTTCGTCTGTGTGGTGAACCTGTCGGGCGAGGCGGTGGAGTTGCCCGGGTACTCCGAGGTTCTGGTGTGCAGTGGGGAGTTGGTGGGCGGACGGTTGCCCGCCGACACCGCTGTGTGGCTTCGCCGCTGAGGCCTGCCGGGCGCCTCCGCCGAACGGAGGCGCCCGGTTCTCCTGTCGCTACCAGGTGATGGGGCCGTTGTCGTCCACAAAGGCCGCGGTGGGGCCGTCGGGGCCCAGGGTCGCCATGTGGACGGCCAGGGTGGCGGCCTGGTCCGGGGTCCTGGGGCCGTCGTTGCCGTTGAGGTCCGTGGCCACGTAGCCGGGGCAGATGGCGTTGACGAGGATGCCCTGGTGTCGCAGGTGTTTGGCGTACTGGGCGGTGACGGCGTTGAGGGCCGTCTTGGAGACGGGGTAGCCGAGCATCGCCGGCATGTCCGCCAGGGAGCCGCCGGCGGGGGCGGTCATGTCGGTCAGGGAGCCCACGGAGCTGGAGACGTTCACGACGCGGGCGCCGGGGCGTAGCAGGGGGAGCATGGCCTCGGTGACCGTGATGACGCCGAAGACGTTGACGTCGAACACGCGGCGGATCTCGGGAAGGCCACCGGAGCCGGGGACCTGGGTGCCGTCGCCGGTGATGCCGGCGTTGTTGACCAGGACGTCGAGGGCGCCGAAGCGGGTTCGGATCTCCTTGGCCGCCTGGGTCACGCCGGGTTCGTCGGTGACGTCCAGTTCCACGCCGTGGACATCGCCTGTCAGCCGGGACAGGGCGGCGGCTCGGCGGGTGGCGTCCCGTGCCCCGACCAGGACCGTGAAGCCCCGGGCGGCCAGTTGGGCGGCGATGGCGAAGCCGATGCCCTTGTTCGCCCCGGTGACCAGGGCGGTCCTGCGTTCGTTCATGGGTCGAGGACATCATCGACGGCGCGTGCGGGCCAGGACCCGTTGGGTGGGGCGCTATACCCTCGGGGTATGGAAAGCCGTGAGTTGGGGTACTTCGTCGCGGTGGCGGAGGAGTTGAACTTCGGGCGGGCGGCGCAGCGGCTCGGGATGGCGCAGCCTCCGCTGTCGCGGGCCATTCAGCGGCTGGAACGCCGGCTGGGCGTGCGGTTGCTGGACCGCACGAGTCGGCGGGTGGAGTTGACGGCGGCCGGGGAGACCCTGCTGCGCGAGGGCCGCAAGGCGTTGACGGCGCTCACCGCCGCCGAGCAGTTGACCCGACGGGCGGGGGCTCCCGGGCTCGTGCTCGCCGTCAAGCCCGGTGGGGACGGCGGGATCCTGGAGAAACTGCTCGCCCGGTGCGCGAGCGAGGCGCTTGACGTCCAGCTGCGACTGTGCGGGATCGGGGAACAGGAACACCTGTTGCGGATGGGAGAGGCCGACGTCGCCCTCCTGCACCTTCCCTATGACGAGCCGGCGGGGTTGGCCACGCAGGTTCTGCTCACCGACGGCGAGGTCGTGTTGCTGCCGGCCAGCCACCGGCTGGCGGACCGGGAATCGTTGAGTCGCGCCGACCTCGCCGGTGAGGAGGTGTTCACCTGGACCGGGGAGTGTCCGTCGCTGGGTGGGCCGATTCGCGACACCGGGCAGGTCACGCAGCTGGTCTCGCTCGGCGGGACGCTCGCGGTGCTGCCGGCGTCGTTCGTCGGGCATCTGCCTCCCGGGCTCGCCACGGTTCCGCTCGCCGACGGGGACACCTCGTCGGTGGCGCTCGCCTGGCGGGAGGACAGCCGGTCGCGCACGCTGGCGAAGCTGGTGCTGTTGGCCTCGGAGGTGTCGCCGTGGAACTGAGTGTGGTCGCCGCGTCCCGGGAGGACGGGCAACCCCCCGAGGAGGCGCTGCGGTGCGCCGCGCTGGCCGACCGGTTGGGGTACCGGGAGGTCTGGCTCGGTGAAGGTCCGACGTGGGACGCGTTCGTGCTGGCCACCGCGGTGGGGCTGGGCACCTCGCGGGTGGCGCTGACCGCCGGGCCGGTTCCGGTGTCGGTGCGTGATCCGGCGACCCTCGTGCGGGGCGCGGCCGGTGTCGAGGGGGTGGTCGGGCGGCCGGTGGGGGTGGCGCTGGGCACGTCCAGCGTGCGGGTCGTCGAAGGGGTGCACGGGCGGCCTCGGGCGAGGCCGGTCGCCGACCTGCGCGCCGCCGCCCGCGCCTACACCGCCCACCGGCGCGGCGAGTGGTTCGGCGCCACCGACACCCACGGGTTCACCCCGAGGCTCCCGCCGGCCACCGGTCCGTTGACCGTCGCCGCGTTCGGGACCAGGGCGGTCGACGTCGCCGCGCGGTATGCCGACCGGATGCTGTTGGACGTGGTCAGCGTCGACCAGGTTCGGGAGCTGCGGGCCACCCTTGACCTGGCCGCCGCCCGCCACCGGCGTCCGGCGCCCCGGCTCGCGGCGTGGCTGCCGGCGGCCGTCGACCCCGACGACGCCTCCCTGGACCAGCTGCGGCGCTCGGTCGTCGGCTACTTCCCGGTCCAGGGCTACCGCGAGGTCTTCCTCGGCGCCGGCTTCGGCGCGGCCATCGGCCTGTTCGACGCCGGCGCCCCGCGCGACGAGGTCCTCGCCGCGCTCCCCGACGACGCCGCCACCACCGTCGGGCTGGTCGGCAGCGCCGACACCGTCCGCGCGCGACTGGCGACCTACGCCGAGGCCGGGCTCGACGAGGTCGCCCTCGTGCCGGCCACCGCCGGGGACCCGGCCGGGGAACGCACCCTCACCGCCCTCGCCTAGGGAGTCACAGACCCAGCTGCCAGCGGATGCCGCGGCGGGCGGGTTCCGGGTGGTGGCCGGCCGACCACGGCGAGTCCGGCAGCGGCCCGTGGACGTTGGGCAGGCGTTCCACCGGTGTCCTGGCCATCACCACGTTCAGGAAACCGATCGTGCGGACCACCAGCTGGTCCACGAACACCCCGGGGTCGGCGTACCGCACGCCCTGGTCGACCTCGTGCACGCCCCAGGCCGTGGCGGTGCCGAAGTGGTCGAACAGCGCCGCCAGCTCCGTGGCCGACGAGGACGGCAGGGTCACCAGCACGCTGGGGCGCTCGGGCCGTCGCGCGCCCAGCAGGCCGTCCAGTTCGGACAGGTGCAGGGAGTCGCGCAGCGCCCCGATGCCCTTGACCAGGACGCGGCCGGGGCTGCGGTCGCCGACCAGCGCCGCCAGGTTCTTGTCCTTCTCGCGGACCTTCTTCACCCAGTCCTGGCGCTGCCAGCCGGCCGGGTGGCGCTCCCCCAGGTCCAGCGCCAGGTGGGCGACCCTCGCCGAGATCTCCACCGCCGAGGACAGCCGCAGGACCACGTCGTCCAGGCACGACAGGACCGCCGACGGGGTGTCGGCGGTCTTGGCGCGGTTGATCACCTGGTGCAGGGTGTCGCGGGACTCCAGTGCCCTGGCGACCCTGGCGATCAGGGCGCCGGCCAGGCCCGCGGCGGCGGCGGACTGGTGGCAGGCGGCCGACCAGCGCCACACCGCCGGCATCAGCTCCATCGCCCCGACCGCGAAGTAGTCGCCCCGGGGCAGCGGCGGGTCGACCGAGTAGACGCCCTGACCGCGCAGGTACAGGCCGACGACCGCCAGCGCCTCGGCCGGGCGCGCCACCTTGGTCCGCGACGACCGGCCGCGCGCCAGGTACAGGTAGGGCCGCTCGGTCACGAACAGGTCGGCGTCCATGCCCAACGCCACCCGCAGGGCCAGCGCGTCGGCCGAGCGCCGGGCCGCGGCGACCTCGGGGGCGAGGTCCAGGTAGGCGACGGCCTCGTCGGCGTGCCGGCGGCGGTCGAGGTAGGCCGTGGCGCGCACGGGTCTTCGGTTGGCGCAGAACACGATGCCCCGGCTCTCCGGCCGCCCGTCCGGTGGGTCGACGGTCACCCAGCCCTCGTAGGCGCGGCCACCGTCGGTCAGCTCGTAGGGGCGGGTGCCCGGCGGCGGACCGTTGTCGGCGTAGCGGAAGCAGGTCACGTGCTCGTGGCCGAGCAGGCCGGTCAGGACCTCCTCCACGGTCGCGGCGGTCTGCGCCGGGACGCGGTACAGGTCGCCGTCGATCATCACCCGCAGGCGGCGCAGCGGTGCCCGTGGCGCGAACGGCGACTCGTCTCCGCTGTGCGGGTCAGGGTCGTCCGGCCACTCGACGTGTGAGCTGAGCATGCCGTGGTGTTGCCCGAGTCGTGGGATCAACTGTGTGCTCGCTTCATCCCCGATGGTGCCCCGAACCAGAGCAGGGATGGTACTCCGAGCCAGAAAAACGGGGGTGACCCGCACACCAGGCCACCCCCGTCACCGTGTTCAACGACCGGCGGCGCCTGGTGATGCGGGTCAACTCCCGTTCAGTCGGCCGGGGTCAGCTCCGGCAGCGGCTCGAACTCCTTGATCTCGTCGATGGACACCGGGCCCATCGCCGCGTTCGCCTCGCGTTCGACCATGATCTCCACCAGGACCGGCAGGGACTGTTCGGCTGACTCGGCCGACGCCCAGGCCAGCGCCTCGCGGATCTCGCCGGGGTGTTCCACCCGGCGCGCCGGACACCCGAACGCCGACATCAGCTGGACGTGGTCGATGCCGCCCTCGCCGTAGTGCAGGTCCACGGCGTAGTTCATCTCGTAGGGGATCTCCGCCTGCCGGATCAGCCCGAGGTACTCGTTGTTCACCATGACGATCACGAACGGGATCCGGTACTGCGCGGCGACCGCGATCTCCTCCATGAGGAACTGGAACGAGTAGTCGCCGGCCACGGCCACGACCTGGCGCTCGGGGAAGGCGCACTTGACGCCCATCGCCGCCGGCACCTCCCAGCCCAGCGGACCGGCCTGCCCGCACACCAGGTACCGCCGGGGCAGGTAGGTGTGCTGGAACTGGCCCGACCAGATCTGGTACAGCCCGATCGCGGTGACGAACGTGGTGTCCGGCCCGAAGAACTCGTTGAGCTCCCGGTACACCCTCGGCGGCTTGATCGGCACGTCGTCGAAGTCGTCGCGCCGGCCGAGCGAGGACCGCAGCGACGCCACCCTGGCCGGCCAGTCGCCGGGGCGCGGGGTCGCCGGCACCGCCTTGGCGCACGCGCTGATCGCCGCGAGCGTCGGCCGCGCGTGGCCAACGACGCCGAGGTCGGGCTCGAACACCTTGCCGATCTGGGTGGCCTCGATGTCGACGTGGATGAACCGGCGGCCCTTGGTGTAGACGGACAGGTCACCGGTGTGCCGGTCCCCGAAGCGCGCGCCGACCGCCAGCACCAGGTCGCTCTCCAGGAACGCCTGGTTGCCCCAGCGGGTCTGGGTCTGCAACCCGGCCATCCCGGCGAACAGCTCGTGGTCCTCGGGGAAGGCGCCCTTGCCCATCAGCGTGACCTGCACGGGGATGTTCAGCGACGTCGCCAGCTCCATCAGCTCGGCCGTCGCGTCGGCGATGATCACCCCGCCGCCGGCCAGGATCAGCGGGCGCTGGGCCGAGAGCAGCAGGTCGACCGCCGCCCGCACCCGCGAGGCCGAGGGCTGGGGCACCTCGACCGGCAGCGGCTCGTCGATCGCCGGGTCGTAGCCGCACATCCCGCGCTGCACGTCCAGCGGCAGGTCGATCAGCACCGGACCCGGGCGGCCGGACCTGGCGATCCGGAACGCCTCGCGGAACACCCACGGCGCCTGGCCTGGCTCCTTGAGCTGCACCGCCCACTTGGTGACCGGCTTGGCGATCTCCACGATGTCGACCGCCTGGAACGCCTCCTGGTGCAGCTTGGCCCGGGGCGCCTGCCCGGTGATGCACACCATCGGGATCGAGTCGGCCATCGCCGTGTACAGGCCGGTGATCATGTTGGTACCGGCAGGACCGGAGGTGCCGATGCACACCCCGACCTTGCCGGTGGCTCGTGACCAGCCGTCCGCGGCGTGCGTGCCGCCCTCCTCGTGCCGCACGGTGATGTGCTTGATGCCCGAGGTGCGCATCGCCGCGTACAGCGGCAGGATCGCCGCGCCGGGGATGCCGAACACCGTGTCGACACCCTCGGACTCCATGACCGCGACCGCGGCCTCCATGCACGGAATGGTCTTCACGCTCAGTCCCCTTTGCCGGAGAGGTTCTCCGCGACCATGAGCAGGGCGGAGTGGTCTAGTTGGCCGTAGCCCTGGGAGCGCGCGGCCGAGATCAGCTGCGCGACCAGCGCGCCGACCGGCAGCGCCACCTCGGCCTCGCGCGCCGCGTCGAGCACGATGCCCATGTCCTTGTGGTGCAGGTCGATCCGGAAACCGGGGGCGAACTTCCTGGCCACCATGGTCTCCCGCTTGAGTTCCAGGATCCGGCTGCCGGCCAGTCCGCCGGCGAGCACGTCGAGCCCGACCCCGGCGTCCAGGCCGGCGGACTCCAGCAGCACGATCGCCTCGGCCACCAGCGCGTAGGTGCCGCCGACGACCAGCTGGTTGGCCGCCTTGACGGTCTGCCCGGCGCCGTGCGGTCCGACGTGGACGATCGTCTTCCCGAGCGGGGCGAACACCGAGGCGGCCGCGTCGAAGTCCTCCTCGGTGCCGCCGACCATGATCGACAGCACGCCGTCGATGGCCCCGCGCTCGCCGCCGGAGACCGGCGCGTCGAGCACCCGCACGTCCTTGTGGGCGGCCTCCTGCGCGATCAGCCGCGAGGTCTGCGGCCGGATCGTGGACATGTCGAGGTAGAGCACCCCCGGTTTGGCCGAGTCGAGGATGCCGCCCTCACCGAGGGCCACCGCCTCGACCTGCGGGTGGTTGGGCAGCATGGTGATCACCACGTCGGCGTCGGCGCAGGCCTGCGCGACCCCGGCGGCGACCGTGCCGCCCTGTTCGGCCAGCCGTTCGCGTGCGGCCGGCACCACGTCGTGCCCGATGACCTCGAACCCCGCGCGTAGCAGGTTCGCGGCCATCGGACCGCCCATGATGCCGAGCCCGATGAACCCGACGGTTGTCATCCTCGTTCCTCCAGCCATCCGAAGCTGTCCGCGCTGGGTCCGACCGGCTTGTACTCCAGGCCGACGTACCCGTCGTACGGGCTCGCGGCGAGCAGGTCGAACACCTCGTTCCAGTCGATCTCGCCGGTGCCGGGCTGACCCCGGCCTGGCGAGTCGGCGATCTGGACGTGGCCGAAGCGGTCGGCGTGGTTGGTGACCAGCGACGCGGGGTCCTCACCCATCCGGTGCAGGTGGTAGAGGTCGGCCAGGAATGCCGTTCCCGGCACCTGGTCCACCACCTCGAGCGCGGCTTTCGAGGTGGTGAGGGGGTAGCGGGGGTTCTCGTGGGCGTTGATCGCCTCGACCACCACGGTCGCGTCGATGCGGCTGGCCGCAGTCACCGCCAGGGCCAGGTTCTCGAGCGCGAGGTCGGGGTCGGTGTCCTCGGCGGTGTTGCCGTACAGGGCGTTGAGCACGCGGGTCCCCATCCGGCCGGCGAACCCGACGGCGACGTCGATGTTGTCGCGGAACCGCTGGCTGGTGGAGCGGGCCGAGAGCAGGCCCCGGTCGCCGGCGGCCATGTCGCCGGCGTCGAAGTTGAGCCCGACGAGCCGGACCCCGGCGTCGTCGATGGCGCGGGCCAGCGCGTCGGTCTCGGTGTCGCCGGGTACCGGGCCGGCGAAGGGCCACCACAGCTCGATCGCGTCGAACCCGAGCGCCGAGGCGGCGGCCGGCCGTTCCAGCAGCGGCAGTTCGGTGAACAGGATGGACAGGTTGACGTCGAGACGTGGGTACGCCACGGGACTCTCCCAACAGGACTCAGGCGACGGGTTGGACCAGGCTCGCGCGGGCGAGTTCGGCGGTCTCGGACGGGGTCTTGCCGACCTTCACCCCCGCCGCTTCCAGTGCTTCCTTCTTCGCCGC
>NZ_MSIF01000012.1 GCF_001921215.1 Actinophytocola xinjiangensis | reverse complement strand
GGGGCGGGGGGCCTGCGGGCGCGGCGGGGGCGTGCCGGCGCCGACACCGAACGGGTTGTTGCCGACCCTCGGCGCACGCGGGCCCGGCTTGGGCGACTGCGGGCGCGGCGGGACGACCTGACCCGGCTGCTGGCCACCGCCCTGCGCGGGCGGCTGCTGCGGCTGGGCCGGTTGCTGCTGCTGGGGCTGCTGCTGCTGTTGCGGCTGGGCCGGTGCCGGGGTCGCCGGACCAGGCGAGACCGCCGGGCTCGGGGCCTCGGTCTCGGCCTTGGCCGCCGCGGGCTGCGGCGCGGCCGGGCCGGGAACCGGGCGCGCGGGACCAGGCCGGACACCCGGCTTGGGCGCGCCGGGCATCGCGGGCCTCGGCTGCTGTTGCTGCTGCTGGTGGGCCGGCTGGGCCGGCTGCTGGGCGGGGGCGGCGGGACGCTGGTCGCCACCCGGCCTGGGGCCGGGGGTACCGGCGGGCCGCGGCCGGGGGCCGCCCTTCTTGCCACCGTCCGACTTGGGGTACGCGTCGCGCAGCCGACGCGCGACCGGCGCCTCGACCGTGGAGGACGCCGACTTCACGAACTCACCAAGGTCCTTCAGCTTGGCGAGTACTTCCTTGCTGGTTACTCCGAGCTCCTTCGCGAGCTCATGCACTCGGGCCTTGCCTGCCACTGCTCTCCTCGTCCGAGTGAGGCCGGCGGCATGGTCCCGCTCGACCTCGTCCTATCCTCTGGCGTTCATGGCTTCAGCTTCACGGCTGACTCATGACGGGTCGACCTGCTTTCGTTGTCCAGCCCGGTCCGGGAAGATCCCAGTCCGGTCACGCGGTGATCCAGCTGCTCCAGTCCCCGCCGGAGCGTCCCGGTGTCGAGCGGGCCAGGCACACGCAACGCTCTCGCGAACGCACGCCGCCGCTCGGCCTTGTCCAGGCAGCTCGCGTCGGGATGGATCCACGCCCCCCGCCCCCCGGCACGACGCCGGAGGTCGAGAGCCACGGTCCCGTCGACGAACACGACCCGGAGCAACTCACCAGCCGCCGCCCTGGCCCGGCAACCGACGCAGGTACGTACCGGGCGCGAGGCCTCGGGACGTACGGACGCCGGTCCAGAACGGTGAACCACTGGTGAGTCTATCCCGTCGTGCCTACTCGACCGAACCCGCAGTCGAAGATCCGGTCGGTGTCACATCCGAAGCGTCCCCCGTGGGGAGGTCGACGGCCGGTGTCGGCGCCGCCGCGTCGCTGCGGATGTCGATCCGCCACCCGGTCAACCGGGCGGCGAGCCGGGCGTTCTGTCCCTCCTTGCCGATCGCCAGCGACAGCTGGAAATCGGGCACGACGACCCGCGCCGTCTTGGCGCGCTCGTCCACGACCCGCACCGACACGACCTTCGCCGGCGAGAGCGCGTTGCCGACGAACGTCGCCGGGTCGTCGGAGTGGTCGATGATGTCGATCTTCTCCCCGAGCAGCTCACTCATCACGTTGCGCACCCGTGACCCGTTCGGTCCGATGCAGGCGCCCTTCGCGTTGACTCCAGGCACCGTCGAGCGGACCGCGATCTTCGAGCGGTGGCCGGCCTCGCGGGCGACCGCCGGGATCTCGACCGTGCCGTCGGCGATCTCCGGGACCTCCAGCGCGAACAGCCGCCGCACCAGGTTGGGGTGCGTACGGCTCAACGTGATCTGCGGCCCGCGTGTTCCCCGGCTCACGCCGAGCACGTAGCACTTGATCCGCACGCCGTGCTCGTAGCGCTCGCCGGGCACCTGCTCGACCGAGGGCAGCACGCCCTCGGTGTCGCCGACCTGCACCACGACCATGCCCCGGGAGTTGGCCCGCGCGTCGCGCTGCACCACCCCGGAGACGATCTCGCCCTCCTTGGCGGAGAACTCGCCGAAGGTCTTCTCGTTCTCCGCGTCCCGCAGGCGCTGCAGGATGACCTGGCGCGCGGTGGTGGCGGCGATGCGGCCGAAGCCCTCCGGGGTGTCGTCCCACTCCTCGGTGGTCTCGCCGTCGGCGCCGAGCTCGTAGGCGATCACCCGCACCAGGCCGGTCCTCCGGTCGATGTCGATCCTGGCGTGCGCCTGGTGGCCCTCGGTGTGCTTGTAGGCGGTGAGCAGTGCTGTCTCGATCGCCTCGATCACCGTGTCGAAGGGGATGTCCTTGTCTCGCTCGATCGCGCGCAGCGCCGCGATATCGACGTTCATCGCGACCCCTCCTCTTGTTCCAACGTGGCAATCTCGGCGGCCGGCGGCTCGCGGAACTCGATCTCGATCACCGCGTGATCGATGTCGGCGAAGCTGACGTACCTGATGTCGCCGTCGACCAACAGGCGCACGCCGTGGTCGTCAGCATCCCCCACCCGCGCGGTGAAGGCATCCTCACCCGTCCGCACGGCGACCTTGCGCAGGCGCGCCCTGCGCCAGTGCCGCGGCCGGGTCAACGGCCTGTCCAGCCCGGGCGAGGTGACCTCCAGGGTGTAGGAGCCGCCGAGCACGCCGCCCGCGGTGCCCTCGCCCTCCAGCGCGTCCAGGGCGGTGGACACCGCCCGGCTGACCTCGGCGACCTGGTCGAGCCCGATGCCGGACTCGGCGTCGGTGTCGACGACGACCTTGACCAGCTGCCGCCGGCCCGCCTGCTGGATCTGGAGATGTTCGAGGTCGTAGCCGGCTCGCGCGACGGCGTCGGCGACCACCGGCTCCAGCGTCTCGCCGGCCTCGGAGGTCCGTTGTCGCTGACCGGGCACGTGCCACTCCCCTGTGTTGTCGTCCTGGCGGTGCACTCACCGACCGTGGTTGCCAAGCGTATCTCGTCATGGTCCACGACTCGGTTCCGTGCGGGCCCGGTGCGTCCGACCGGGTGTCGAAGCCGCCTGGCAGTATGACCGGCTGTGATGAACGTTGCGCGTCGTGACGTGCTGCGGGGGCTCGCGCTGCTGCCGGTGGCCGGCGGCCTCGCCGTGGGCACGGTCGCGTGTACCGAGGAACCGGAGCCGCCGCCCCCACCGGATCCCCTGGCCGACCTGGCCGCGTCGGCGCGGGCCGACGCCGACGCCGCGACCGCGATCGTCTCGGCGGTGCCGGCGCTGGCGGCGGTGGCCGGCGAGGTGGCCGCCGCCCGTGACGAGCACGCGACCGCCCTGCGGGCCGAGGTCGACCGGGAGCGCCCGCCGGTCTCGTCGAGCACACCGCCCTCCTCGGCGCCGCCGGCCGATCCGCCGGCCGACGAGGCCGCCGCCCGCGAGCTGCTGGCCGGGTCGCTGGACGCGGCACACCAGCAGGCCGCCGACCTGGTGGCCGGGCTGCCGGCCTACCGGGCCGGGCTGGTCGGTTCGGTCGCCGCCGGATGCGCGAGCCTGCGGGTGGTGCTCGGATGAGGCAGCCGTCCTCGTCGGCGCCGCCGCCGGCCGAGTCCCTGGACGCCGTGCAGGCCGCGTTGGGCGCCGAGCACGCGGCGATCTGGGTGTACGGACTGGTCAGCGCGTTCCTGCCGGAGCAGTTCGAGGCGCCGGTCGGGGAGGGGACCACGGCCCACCGGGCCCGCCGGGACACCACCGAGCGGCTGCTGGCCGACGCCGGGCAGACGCCCCGGCCGCCGGAGCCCGCCTACGTCGCACCCCAGCCGGTGACCGACCAGGCCTCGGCGCTGGCCGTGCTGGTGGTCGCCGAGTCCGACACGGCCGTCGCCTGGCGGGCCGTGCTGGAGCGCACCGACGACAAGGCGCTGCGGACCTCGGCGCTGGAGGCGCTGACCGGGGCGGCGGTCCGGGCCACGCGGTGGCGCCGGGCGGCCGGCGAGACACCGGCCGCGCGCGCCTTCCCCGGGCAGCCCGCCTAGCGGTTCAGCTCACGGCGTCGAGCATCTCGGCCGACAGGCGGATGGCGTCGCCGCAGACCTTGTCGAGCTCCTCGCCCGAGCCGCCGTCGCTGGCCTCCGGGTCGTAGTCGGCCTCGACGATGACCACCTCGCGGCCGTCCTGGGAGGAGTCGTAGCCGCCGCCGGCACTGAGCGTCTTGAGGCCGGCGATGGTCACCTCACCCTCGCGGACCAGGTCGTTGACGTTGCCGGTGTTGTCCGTGTCGGTCAGCTCGCGCAGGTCGGTGGCCTGTGCCTCGTCGGGCATCTCGACCACCGACACCGAGGTGTAGATCGTCCGGAAGCCGCCGTACTCGTCCTCGATCTCGGCCTGGTAGATCGCCCGGACGAGCTGGGTGCACGGGTTCTCGGTGAGGAAGTCCTTGATCTTGCCGTAGGAGTGCTTGGTGCAGTCCTTGTCGACGATCGGCTTGTCGATCTCCAGCATCTCGAAGTCGAACTCGCCGGACGTGGTGACCACGGTCGACGGCGGCTGGTCGCCGTAGCCGGTGGCGGGGTCCTGGGGGGACTCGTTGTTCAGGAACCAGTACACGAACCCGGAGACCACCGCGATGGCCACCAGACCGATGATCCGCACCGGCCAGTTCAGCCCGGTACCGCCACCCGGCGGTGGGCCGTCCTGGAACTGGATCGGCGGCGGCCGGTCCGGTCGCTGCGGTTGGTTCTCGGGCCACGGTGCTTGCCCTGGGCGATAGGGAGCCGACACGGGCGCCACCGTAACCGGACAAACCATGGGTTAACCAGGGTGAGGTGCCGGGACGCCCGTCATCAGGTCGTGCTATCGACCACCAGATCGACATCGGCGAGGGTGTTGTACATGTGGAAGGCCAACCGGGTCCGACCTGCCCGAACACTGCCCACGACCCCCGCTTCGGCCAGCCGTCCGGCCTGCTCGGCGGTGAGGTCGACAGCGATGATGGCCGACCCTCTCGGGCGTTCGCCTCTGGCGAGCAGCACGGCGTCGGCCAGCCCGACGCAGTGGTCGCGGACGGCGGCGAGGTCCAGGCCGGCGATCCAGGGCAGGGTGGCGGCCGAGCCGAGCTGGGCGAACCACACCGGGGACAGGTCCAGCCGGCGGGCGTCGCGGGCCAGCCGCAGCGGCAGGCCGTAGATGCCCTGCCACGGGTCGGGCGCGGCGAACCAGTTGGCCGCGACCGGCACCGTCCGGTCGAGCGCGGCCGGGGTGGCGGCCAGCCAGGCGGTGCCGCGCGGAGCCATCAGCCACTTGTAGCCGGTCCCGACGACCCAGTCGGCCCAGGGCAGGTCCAGCGGCAGCCACCCGGCGGCCTGGGTGACGTCGAGCAGCACCAGCACCTCGGTGGACGCGGCCCGCAGCGCCGAGCGCAGCGCGTCGAGGTCGATGACCGTGCCGTCGGCGGACTGCACCACGCTGACGGCGACCAGGTCGTGGTCGGCGACCCGGCCGGCCAGCTCGTCGGGCGTCACCTCGGTGACCGTCATGCCGTGCGCGGCGAACGGGAAGGTCACGCTGGTGAACTCGTTGCCCACGGTCAGCACCCTGGTCGACCGGGGCAGGCTGGCCGCGACCAGGCCGACCAGTTGGGACACCCCGGAGCCGGTGGCGACCTGTTCGGCCGGCACGCCGACCAGCGAGGCCCACGCCTGGCGGGCGGTGGCGACGTAGGGGTCGTAGTGCGGCGGGCGGGTCAGCCCGCCTCGCCACCGCCGGACCTCCTCGTCGAGGATGTCGGCCGCGAACGCCGGGGGCACGCCGATACTGGCGGTGTTGAGGTACCCGTCCGGCACGTCGAACTGCTGTCCGTAAGCCACGCGCATGCCCTACTAATACCGTGTCGGGCATGCACACCACGGAGATCGAGGTCCGGACCGGCGGGCGTGAGGTGGTCCACGACCTCACCGGCGACGCGCGGGAGTTCCTGGCCGGGGCCGGCGCGGCCGACGGGCTGCTGCACGTGTGGGTGCCGCACGCCACCGCCGGCCTCGCGGTCCTGGAGACCGGGGCCGGCAGCGACGAGGACCTGCTGCGCCAGCTGCGGGAACTGCTGCCGGGCGACGACCGGTGGCGCCACCGGCACGGCTCCCCCGGCCACGGCCGCGACCACGTGCTGCCGGCGCTGGTCCCGCCCTACGCGACGGTCCCGGTGCTCGGCGGCGAGCTGGCCCTGGGCACCTGGCAGTCGATCTGCCTGGTGGACACCAACGTCGACAACCCGGTGCGGCGGGTGCGGTTCAGCTTCCTAGCCGGCTAGCGCCGGTTCGCGGGCCGGCTCGGGTTCGGGCGCCTGGTCGGCGTTGGCCCGGCCGGGCCAGAGCATCACGACCAGGCCGACGGCGGCCATCCCGCCGAGCACCAGCAGCGCGGTGCGCACGTCCGGGGCGTCGGGGGTGCCCAGCAGCAGGCTGCGCAGGCCCTCGGTGGAGAACCGGAAGGGCGTCCACGACCAGAGCAGCGTGCGGTAGGTCGGGTCGAGCATCTCCGGCACCTGGCCGGCGACGGCCGGGGCGATCAGGTAGAGCGGCCCGAGGATCGCGGCGGCGCGCAGCCGCAGCAGGCGCAGCAGCGCGCCCTGGACCGAGGCGAACGCGAGGGTGGTGAGCGCGAGGAAGCCGAGGACCTCGCCGCTGATGACCAGCTCGGAGTCCCACAGCCGCAGGAAGCCGACCAGGACGGCGGTGGTCAGCACGGTGGTCGAGACGAGCAGGGTGGCGCGGGCCAGCGGACCGACCATCATCCGCTGGCGCACGACCAGCAGGCCGAAGGCGATCGCCGAGACCAGGCCGCCGATCCAGAGCAGGGCGCTGGCGGCCAGCGGCGCGGTGCGCGCGGCCGTGCTCGACGGGTGCAGCGTCTCGACCTGGGGCGGGCTGACCGCGACGCCCTGTTGGCCGAGCGCGCCGGCCAGGCCCTGGGCGGCGCCGGTGAGGACCTGCTGGGCGATCTGGGTGCCCTGCGGGTTGATCGCGCCGCTGACCACGACCGTGGGGGTGAGGCCCTGGGGGCCGGCGCTGAGTTCGAGGACGCCGTAGACCTCCTTGTCCGACAGCAGTTCGCGGGCGGTGGCGGCGTCGGTGACCCGCCATTCGACGGCGTCGCCGCCCTGGCCGGCGAGCTGTTGCGCGGCGGCGCGCAGTTGCGGGGGCGCGGTGCCGGTGGTGGCGACGGCGACCGGGACGTGGTCGGGCGCGGCGGTGGCCTGGGCGCCGAAGGTCAGGAAGCCGAGCACGGTGGCGACCACCGCCCCGACCAGGCCGAGCAGCACGGCGACGAGCACGGGCCGGCGGACGTTCATCGGGTGGTTCCCCCTCCACTGAGTTCATCAATCGTTGAATTCAGCCCCAAGGTACGCCCGGCCGCGCGACGAAGTCAACCGGTGTTGAAATCCAACGTGTCACGATGGCGAGGTGGACAACCTCGTGCTCTGGGACATCGACCACACGCTCGTCGACTACAGCGGCCTCGGCCGCGAGTGGTACGCGCGGGCACTGGTCAACGCCGTCGGCAAGCAGCTCAACCACCTGCCGTTCTTCCCCGGCCGCACCGAACGGTCACTGGTGCGCGAGATCCTCACCGCCCACGACGAACCCGACGACGACGAGCGCATCGAACGCCTCTACGCCGAACTGGAGGCCATCGCCCTGGCCTCCCGCGAGGCCCTGCCCACCCTCGGCCGGGCACTGGTCGGCGCGCCGGAGATCCTCGGTGCGCTCGGCGGACGCGAGGACGTCGTGCAGTCCCTGGTCACCGGCAACCTGCCGTCGCTGGCGTCCTGGAAACTGGCCGCCTTCGACCTGCACCACCACGTCGACCTGGAGATCGGCGGCTACGGCTCGCTGTCCGAACACCGCCACGACCTGGTCGAGGTGGCGATGGCCCAGGCCGGCGCCAAACACGGCCGGACCTTCGCCCCCGGCTCGGTGATCGTCATCGGCGACACCCCCGCCGACGTCGCCGCCGGACGCCACCACGGCACGGTCACCGTCGGCGTGGCCACCGGCAAGTTCACCGTGGACGACCTGGCGGCCTCAGGCGCCGACGTGGTCCTGCCGGACCTCGGCGACACCCCGGCCGTGCTCACCGCGCTGCTGCGCGAGAACTGACCGGACGACGAGCCCGGCCAGCAGGTAGAGCCCGGCGAGGATCGCCACCGCCCCGGCGAACCCGCCGGGCAGGGCGGTCGTGGTCGACCCGAGGCTCGCGCCGAGGAACAGGACGAAGCCGTTGACCGCCATCCCGACGCCCCGCGCCGGCCGGGCGGCCTCGCCCCAGAGCGTGATCATCGTGGGCACCAGGACCGCCACCCCGGCGACGAACACCGTGACGGCGACCGCGATCACGGCGACGCTCGCCGCGGACACGGACACGGCCCCCAGCCCCGCCGCCGCGACCAGGAAGCCGAGCAGCGCGGCCCTGGCCAGGCCCAGGCGGGCCGCGAGCGGCCCGGCGACCAGCGCGCAGACCATCGCCGGCAGGCCGAGCGCCCGCACGAGCGTGACCTCGGCGGTGGTCAGACCGTGCGCGGCCAGGTGCGGCCCGAGCCGGGTGTACAGGCCCACGAAACCGCCCAGCACCACCAGGTGACCGGCGGCCAGCGGCAGTGAGCGGCCCCGCACGATGAAGCGGACGAGGTCGGCGTAGCGGGTGACCAGCGGGCGCCGGGCCCGCTCGACGGCGGGTTCGGCCACGACGCGGGCCAGCGCGACGGTCAGCGCGGCCAGCAGGATGCCGCCGCCGACGAAGACCCACCGCCAGCCGGCGCCGGCCGCGACGGCCGTGGCGACGACCTGGCCGATGATCCCGGCGGTCAGGAAGGCGACCGACATCGCGCCGATCGCGCCTGCCCGCCGCCGGGGCGGCAACGCCTCGCCGAGGTAGGCCAGTGCCGTCGGCGCGAACGTCGCGGCGGCCGCGCCCTGCACCGCGCGCAGCATTCCCAGCGCCGGTACCGACGTCGCGAGGCCGACGGCCACTGTCGACACGGTCAGCGCGGCCAGACCGGCGAGGAGCACCCGTCGCCGGCCGAGGTGGTCCGACAGCGGCCCGTGGACCAGGAAACCGACCGCGTAACACAGCGAGTAACCCGCCGCGAGGGCCAGCGTGACGCCCCGGTCGCCCAGATCATCGGCCACCGGGCCGTGCAGCGGGATCGAGAGGTAGAGCTGGACCAGCACCACCAGCGCGGTGGCGACGAGCAGGGGCACCACGGCCCGCGTTGTGACCACGGAAAACCTCATCTCCAACGTAAACGTTGGAGATGAGGCTACAGGTACTACAACGCAACCGTTGGATATGCTCACCACCATGGCCTGGGACACCGAGCAGACCAAGCGCAAGCTCAAGGACGCGGCCGTCGCCGAGTTCGCCGCCCACGGCCCCGGCGGCACGACGATGGAACGCGTCGCGCGCCGGGCCGGGGTCAACAAGGAACGGCTCTACAACTACTTCGGCGACAAGAACAGCCTGTTCGCCACGGTCCTGGCCGACGAGCTCAACAAGGTCGCGGCGGCGGTCCCCCTCGACCACCTCGACGGGCCGGACGCCGTGGCCGACTACGCGGGCGCGGTCCACGACTACCACGCCGCGCACCCCGAACTGACCCGGCTACTGCTCTGGGAAGGCCTCGCCGGCCTGCCGCGCGTGCCGGACGAGACGACCAGAACCCGGTACTACCAGGCCAAGGTCGACACGTTCGCCCGCGCCCAGCGCGCCGGCCTGATCAGTGACACCCTGCCGCCCGCCGACCTCGCGTTCCTCGTCCTGGCGCTCGCCGGCTGGTGGTACGCCGTCCCGCAGATGGCCCGCATGACACACGCCGACGCCCCCGGGGACCCCAGGGCCGCACTCCGGCACGCCGCGCGGCGCCTGGCGCAGCCCGGCTAGCCGCGCACCAGACCGGTCAGGTGCGCGACGGCCTCGTCCACCGCGACCTCGACCCGCTCCCCGCTCGCCCGGTCCTTGACCTCCACCACGCCCTTGGCCAGCCCCCGGCCGACCACGACGATCGTCGGCACGCCGATCAGCTCGGCGTCGGCGAACTTCACGCCGGGGGTGGCGGTGCGGTCGTCCAGCATCACCGACAGCCCGGCCGCGTCCAACTGCCCGGCGAGCCGCTCGGCGCCCTCGCGGATCGACTCGTCCTTGCCGGCGATCACCAGGTGCACGTCCGCCGGCGCCACCGCGCGCGGCCACACCAGGCCGTGCTCGTCGTGGGACTGCTCGGCGATCGCGGCCACCAGCCGGGACACGCCGATGCCGTAGGAGCCCATGGTGATCCGGATCGGCTTGCCGTCCACGCCCAGCGCGTCCAGACCGAACGCGTCGGCGAACTTGCGGCCCAGCTGGAAGATGTGCCCGATCTCGATACCGCGCGCGGCCACCAGCGTGCCGTGGCCGTCGGGCGACGGGTCGCCCTCGCGCACGTCGGCAACGTCGATCGTGCCGTCGGGGGTGAAGTCGCGCCCACACACCAGGTCCACCACGTGGTGGTCGACCTTGTCCGCGCCGGTGACCCACGCCGTCCCGGTGACGACGCGCGGGTCGACCAGGTAGCGAACCCCGTTGTCCTGCAACGCCTTCGGCCCGATGTAGCCCTTCACCAGGAACGGGTTGGCGGTGAAGTCGGCCTCCTCCAGCAGCGCGACCTCGGCCGGGTACACCGCCGCCTCGAGACGCTTGGCGTCGACCTCGCGGTCGCCCGGCACGGCCACCGCCAGCAGCTCCGCCTTGTCCGACCCGGGCGCCCGCACCTTCACCAGCACGTTCTTCAGCGTGTCGGCGGCGGTGAACGTCCGGTCCAGCCCCGCGGCGTTCAGGAAGTTCACCAGGGTCTCGATGGTCGGCGTGTCCGGCGTGTGGTGGACCTGCGCGGCGGGCTGGTCCTCGACCGGCCGGGCCGGCGGCGCGGGTGTCACCACGGCCTCGACGTTGGCCGCGTAGTCGGACTCGGTGCTGCGGACGAAGGTGTCCTCACCGGTCGGCGCGTCGGCCAGGAACTCCTCGGACGCCGAGCCGCCCATCGCCCCGGACATCGCCGAGACGATCACGTACGACAGGCCGAGGCGGTCGAAGATCCGGATATAGGTGTCGCGGTGGCGCTGGTAGGACTCGGCGAGCCCCTCGTCGGACAGGTCGAACGAGTAGGAGTCCTTCATCAGGAACTCGCGCCCGCGCAGGATGCCCGCGCGCGGCCGCGCCTCGTCGCGGTACTTGGTCTGCACCTGGTAGAGCACCACCGGGAAGTCCCGGTAGGAGTTGTACTCGCCCTTCACCGTGAGCGTGAACAGCTCCTCGTGCGTCGGGCCGAGCAGGTAGTCCGCGCCCCGGCGGTCCTTGAGCCGGAACAGGCTCTCGCCGTACTCGGTCCAGCGGTTGGTGGCCTCGTAGGGCTCGCGAGGCAGCAGCGCGGGGAACTGGATCTCCTGGCCGCCCATGGCGTCCATCTCCTCGCGCACGATCTGCTCGATCCTGCGCAGCACCCGCAGCCCCAACGGCAACCAGGAGTAGCCGCCCGGCGCGACGCGGCGGACGTACCCGGCGCGCACCAGCAGCTTGTGGCTCGGCACCTCGGCGTCCGCCGGATCGTCACGCAGAGTGCGCAGGAACAGCGACGACATCCTGGTGATCACGGCAGTACTCCTTGTCGGCGAAACTGCCGGAAGCGTAGTGAACGGCGTCCGAGCGGCTCCACCCGGTTACGCGGGGCGCTCACCCCGTGCCGGCCTGATCAACCGGTCCTCGGTGACGATCGCCGACACCAGGTCCGCCGGCGTCACGTCGAAGGCGAGGTTCAGCGCCTGGGTGCCGCTGGGCGCGGTCCGGGTGCCGCAGAAGTTCAGCAGCTCCGACCCGTCCCGCACCTCGATCTCCACCAGGTCGCCCGACGGGATGGCGGCGTCGATCGTCGACTCCGGCGCGGCCACCAGGAACGGCACCCCGGCCCGCGCCGCGGCCAGCGCCAGCGGGTACGTGCCGATCTTGTTGACCACGTCGCCGTTGGCCACGATCCGGTCCGCCCCGACGACCACCGCGTCGGCCAGCCCCCTGGCCAGCACCGACGGGCCGGCCGAGTCGGCGACGACGGTGTGCTGGACGCCGAGGTGGGCCAGCTCCCAGGCGGTCAGCCGCACGCCCTGCAGCAGCGGCCGGGTCTCGTCGACGTACACGTGGCGTAGCCGGCCACGGTCGTGCAGCGACCGCACCACCCCCAGCGCGGTCCCCCACTCGACGCACGCCAGGCTGCCGGCGTTGCAGTGGGTCTGCACCGAGACCGGGCCGTCGACCTGCTCCCCGAGCCAGTCGGCGCCCCGACGGCCCAGCGCCCGGTTGCGGTCGACGTCCTCGGCCAGCACGGTCAGCGCCTCGGCGAGCACCGCGTCCGGGCCGTCGTCCACGCGGGCCAGCGCCCGGTCCACACCCCAGGCCAGGTTCACGGCGGTCGGCCTGGCCGAGCGCAGCGCGGCGAGATCCTGGTCACGTCGGGCCGGGTCGGCCCGCACGGCCAGCGCCGCCCCGAGCGCGCCGGCCGCCCCCAGGGCCGGCGCGCCCCGGATGGCCAGCCGCTGGATGGCGATGACCAGCTCCTCCACCGAGCCGATGACGATCTCCACCAGACCGCCGGGCAGCCGGGTCTGGTCGATCGCGACGATGTGGCCGTCCCGCCAGTCGAGGGAGCGCATGCCTCCATTCTGTCGGTGTTCGGTCCTACCGTCGCCTCCATGAACCTCAACCTGGGCGGAGTCACCATCGACTGCGCCGATCCACGCACCCTCGCCGGCTTCTGGACCAGGGCACTGGGCCTGGAGGTCGCCTTCGACGCCGAGGGCGAGTACATCCAGCTGGGTGGCGGTGACGGCCGGCCGATGGTGGCCCTGCAGCGGGTGGCCGAGTCCAAGACCGTCAAGAACCGCGTCCACCTCGACCTGGCCACCGACGACCGGGAGGGCGAGGTCGCCCGGCTGGTCGGGCTGGGCGCCTCCCGGGGCGCCGACCACGCGGTGCCGGGGCTGGAGTGGACCGTGCTCACCGACCCGGAGGGCAACGAGTTCTGCGTCGGTTCGCCGCACTGACGTTAATTCGGTTGCGCCGGGGACTGTCCTCGGGCAACCTGCGTACAACAGATCCGCGCGCCGGTGGTTGGCCGGCGGACACGTCAGGGAGGTGCCCCAGTGATGAAGACGGTCGCCTGGACGGGGCTCGCCCTCGTCCGCCCGCCCCGCTGAGAGTCGCCTGGTCTCGTTCGCCACGCGCCGGTGGGGCGCTCAACTCGCTTTCCTGAGGAGAACCCACCAGTGCGTTCGCACGACTTTTCCGATTCGTACTCCGATTCGTTCGACTCGCTCGACGAGGACCACTCCTTCGGTCGCCGCCGGGCGCGGCGACCGAAGAAGTCGGAGATCGCCCGGTCCCACGAGGCCGAGGACGTCTTCGACCCGCAGTCCCGCCGCTCCGGCCGGCTCACCGAACAGGAACGCGCCCGGCTCGCCGCCGTGCGGGAGAGCGCGTTCGCCGGCCCGCCGCTGCCCCCCGGTGCCGATCGCTGGAGCACCTGGGGCGACGGCGAGCAGGGACCGCACCCCCGGCCCGACTGGGTCGTGACCGAACTGGCCGCGGCCGACACCGAACTGGGTGTGCTCAAGACCGGCAAGGAGGCCGATGTCCACCTGATCCGCCGGGCGGTGCCCGACACCGACCGGGCCGCCGTGATGGCCGCCAAGCGCTACCGCAGCAACGAGCACCGGATGTTCCACCGGGACGCCGGTTACCTCGAGGGCCGGCGGATGCGCCGCAGCCGGGAGATGCGGGCCATCGAGAACCGCACCTCCTTCGGCCGGAACCTGATCGCCGAGCAGTGGACGGTCGCCGAGTTCGCGGCGCTGTCGCGACTGTGGTCGATCGGCGTGCCGGTGCCCTACCCCGTGCAGCGCAGCGGCACCGAGCTGCTGCTGGAGTTCATCGGCGACGCCGACGGCACCGCCGCTCCCCGCCTGGCCGAGACCCGGCCGGGGCCCGAGGAGCTCACGGAGCTGTGGCACCAGCTGCTGGCGGCGCTGGAGATCCTGGCCAGCGAGGGGATGACCCACGGTGACCTGTCGGCGTACAACCTGTTGGTGCACGACGGGCAGATCGTGCTGATCGACCTGCCGCAGATCGTCGACGTGGTCGCCAACCCGCGCGGGTCGGAGTTCCTGGCCCGCGACGTGGCGAACGTCATGGGCTGGTTCCGTTCGCGGGGTCTGCCGGAGGATCTGCTGGACGCCGACCACGTCACGGGCCGGTTGCTGGCCGCCGCCGGCCTCGACTGAGCGCCACCGGGCACGGGCCGCCGCGACCGATCAGGTAGCCTTGATCGAGCATCGCGAGCGGTCCGTGCCGCACCCCACCCGGCGACGAGGTCGGCTGGCAGGCGATGGACCTGATGATTCACTGATCGTTTCTACTGACGGTGCCACCTGGGCACCGGGCTCGTCCGCGCGAGATTGCAGCCTCGACCGAGGCCTCCCGAGACGTGCCGCACTCGGAGAGGAATCCGTGCCGAACAGCACCGTGCGCGCCAGCGCGCACAGCACCAAGCCGCGCAAGAACACCTCAGCGCGGGCCAACCGGTCCCACCACGACAACCCGCGCCGCCGTACCTGGTCGGACGAGCCGCGCCAGCAGGACGAGAACACCGGTCGCGGCAACCACCGCGGCCAGTACTCCGACTCCCGCCGTTCCCACGGCGACGACCAGCGCCGCTCCCACGGCGACCGCCGTCCCTCCGGTGACGACCGCCGCTCCTACGGCGACCGGCGTCCCTCCGGTGAGGGCCGCTCCTACGGCGGTGACCGTCGTTCGTTCAACGGCGACCGCCGCCCGGCCGGCGACGACCGCCGCTCGTTCGGTGACAACCGGCGCTCCCAGGACCGTTCGTTCGACGGGGACCGGCGGGCGTCCGGCGGTGACCGGCGCTCGTTCGGTCAGGACCGCAAGGACGGCCGCTCGTTCGGCGGCAACCGCCGCGAGGACGGCCAGCGTGCGCAGGGCAGCCGGCGGCCCCAGCGTGGCCAGGACCGTCCGCCCGCGACCGCCCGGCGTGAGCAGGACGGTCCCGCCTGGGACGGCGAGATCGTCGACACGCCGCAGCGCCGCCGCCAGTCGGTCGGCTTCGCCGAGCTGGGTCTGCCGACCCCGCTGCTGGAGGCGCTGTCCGCCGCCGGTATCGACGCACCGTTCCCGATCCAGTCGGCGACCCTGCCCGACGCGCTGGCCGGCCGGGACGTGCTGGGCCGCGCGCAGACGGGGTCGGGCAAGACGCTGGCGTTCGGGCTGGCGCTGCTGACCCGGCTCGCCCGGGGCAACAGCCGCCCGCAGCGGCCTCGCGGGCTGATCCTGGTGCCGACCCGTGAGCTGGCGATGCAGGTGGAGGACGCGCTGCGTCCGCTGGCCAGGTCGCTTGACCTGTGGTGCCGCACGGTCGTCGGCGGGATGTCGTTCTCCCGCCAGGTCGACCAGCTGCGCCGGGGCGTCGACCTGCTGATCGCCACCCCCGGCCGGCTGTCCGACCACGTGCGGCAGGGCACCCTGATTCTCGACGACGTGCGGTTCACCGCGCTGGACGAGGCCGACCAGATGGCCGACATGGGGTTCCTGCCCCAGGTCCGCGCCATCCTGGACCTGGTGCCCGACGACGGCCAGCGCATGCTGTTCTCGGCGACGCTCGACAAGGACGTCAGCCAGCTCGTCAACCGCTACCTGACCGACCCGGTGACCCACTCGGTCTCCCCGGCGACGGCGGCGGTGGACACGATGGACCACCACCTGCTGCTGGTGTCCCGTGAGGACAAGCAGGCGGTGGTGACCGAGATGGCGGCGCGTGACGGCCGCACGATCCTGTTCCTGCGCACCAAGCACCACGTCGACCGGCTGACCAAGCAGCTGCGTTCGGTCGGGGTGCGCGCCGGGGCGCTGCACGGCGGCAAGCCCCAGGGCGCCCGCAACCGCGTCCTGGGCGAGTTCCGCGACGGTTCGCTGCCCGTGCTGGTGGCGACCGACGTGGCCGCCCGGGGCATTCACGTGGACGGCATCAGCCTGGTGGTCCACGTGGACCCGCCGGCCGACGCCAAGGGCTACCTGCACCGCGCCGGCCGCACCGCCCGGGCCGGCGAGACGGGCACCGTCGTCACCCTGGTGACCCACCAGGAACGCCGCACCGTCTTCCGCATGACCGAGCAGGCCGGCGTCTCCCCCGAGCGCACCAAGGTCACCCCCGGCGACGCGGACCTGGTCCGCATCACCGGCGCCCGGATCCCCTCGGGCGACCCGGTGGTCGACCCGGAGCCGGTCCGCCGCCCGTCCCGGCCGGCGGGCCAGCGCGGCCGCTTCGGCAACCGCCCCGGCCGTCCCCGCCCCCGCCGCACCGACCGCTGACCACCCGACGGCGCGGGGTGCGGGAAACCGCACCCCGCGTCGTCGTCAGCGTGACCGTCAGGCCGGTGGCGACGAGGCGTGGCTGACCGACAGTGCCGCCACCGGGCCGACCACGATCACCGCCGGTGGGCGAATGCCCTGGGCCGCGACGTCGTCGGCCAGGGTGGACAACGTGGACCGGACGACGCGCTGGGCCCGGGTGGTGCCTTCCTGGACGATCGCCGCCGGCGTGTCCGGTGCGCGTCCGCCGGCCATCAGGACCTCGGCGAACGCGGGCGCGCGTTCCACGGCCATCATCAGCACCAGTGTTCCGCGCAGCGCCGCCAGGGCCGGCCAGTCCACAAGGGACTCCGGGTGGCCCGGCGGCAGGTGCCCGGAGACCACCACCACCTCGTGCGCCACCCCGCGGTGGGTCACCGGCACCCCGGCCACCGCCGGCACGGCGAACGCCGAGGTCACCCCGGGCACCACGGTCACCGGTACACCGGCCGCCGCGCACGCCAGGACCTCCTCGAAGCCCCGGCCGAACACGAACGGGTCACCGCCCTTGAGCCGGACGACGAACCGGCCGGCACGCGCGTGGTCGACCAGCAGCGCGTTGATCGCGTCCTGGGACGCCGCCCGCCCGTAGGGGATCTTCGCCGCGTCGACCACCTCGACGCCCGGCGGCAGCTCGTCGAGCAGCGACCCCGGCGCCAGCCGGTCGGCGATCACCACGTCGGCCACCGACAGCAGCTGCCGGCCGCGCACGGTGATCAGGTCCGGGTCGCCCGGCCCGCCGCCGACCAGCGCCACCCCGGTCGGGCGCGCGGCGGCCGGCACCGACGCCGACACCGCGCCGGTGCGCAGCGCCAGCAACAGCCCGTCCCGCACGGTCGCCGACCGGCGGTGCGCGCCGCCGGCCAGCACGCCGACCAGCAGGCCGTCGTGGTTGCCGGTCGCCGGGGTCACCGCGCTGCCGGCCGAGCCGGCGTCCGCGCGCACGCAGAACACCCGCCGGGCCTGCGCCTCGGCCGACACGGCCTCGTTCACCTCCGGCGCGGACGTGCAGCACAGCACGTACCAGGCGCCGTCGAGGTCGCCCTCGGCGTAGGGGCGCTGGTGCCAGACCAGCGCTCCGCCGTCGGCCAGGCCGACCACGGCGGGCGTGGCGTCCGGCGAGATCACCTCGACCGCCGCGCCCGACTCCACCAGTCGCGGCAGCCGGCGCGCGGCCACCGTCCCGCCGCCGACCACCACGACACGGCGGCCGGCCAGGTCGAGTCCGGCCAGGTAGTGCAGCTCCGTCATGGTCACCAGCATGCCCGGCCGGCCCGGTACGGTCGGCACATGGTCGCGTTGAACTCCAGCATGGTCCCGCTGGGCACCGAGGCACCGGCCTTCGCGCTGCCCGACCCGGAGGGGGTGACCTGGACCCTGGACCGGGTCGCCGGCCCGCGCGGCACGCTGGTCGCCTTCCTGTGCAACCACTGCCCGTTCGTGCGGCACATCGCCGTCCCGTTCGGCGCGGCCGCCGCCCGCTGGCGCCAGCAGGGCCTCGGCGTCGCCGGGATCAACCCCAACGACCCGCACGCCTACCCCGACGAGCTGCCCGCGCGGATGGCCGAGCGGGCCGCGGCCTGGCGCTGGACGTTCCCGTATCTCGCCGACCCCGAGCAGGTCGTGGCGCGCGCCTACGGCGCGGTGTGCACCCCGGACTTCTTCCTCTACGACGCCGGCCGCCGGCTGGTCTACCGGGGCCGGTTCGACGCCGCCCGCCCCGGCAACGGCGTCCCGGTCACCGGCGACGAGCTGGACGCGGCCGTCGCCTCGGTGGTCGCCGGGGAGCCGGTCGAGGTCGGTCAGCTGCCCAGCGTCGGCTGCTCGGTCAAGTGGGCCTAGGCAGCCGACAGGGCCGCCCCCGCGAACGGGAACGGCCCCGGCAGGACGCGGCGGTGTCAGCCGATCTGCTCCTGGATCAGGTCGTGGAAGGCCGCGACCCGGCCGTACACGCCGTAGTAGCCGGCCTCGGCGCAGCCCTGGCCCCACGACACGATGCCGATCAGCTTGCGGGTGCCGTCGGCGGCGACGCCCTCCAGCGGGCCACCGGAGTCACCCTGGCAGCTGTCCTTGCCGCCCTCGGGCAGCCCGGCGCAGACCATCGACTCGGCGACGAACGAGTCCGGGTAGGACTCACCGCAGGTGTCGTCGGCGGTCACCGGGATCGTGACCTTGCGCAGGGTGTCGGAGGGCGAGCCGGTGTCGGTCACGCCCCAGCCGAAGACCGTCGAGTCGGCGCCTTCCCGGTACAGGTCGGTGTCCTCCGGGGAGGCCAGCGCGATCGGCGTCTCGGTGAGGCTGGCGTCCAGGGTGAGCACCGAGGCGTCGTTGGTCAGCGCCGCGGAGTCCCACTCCGGGTGGATCCAGATGTCGGTCACGCCGGCGACCGTGCCCGCGTCGCCGGTGAGATCGGTGCGGCCGGCGACCACCTGGATCTCGGCCGGGTCCGTTCCCTCGGTGCAGTGCGCGGCCGTGAGCACCTTCGTCGGTGCGACGATCGTGCCGCCGCAGAACTGGAACCCGTCCGGCGTGGTCAGTGCGACCACGAACGGGTTTTCCTCGGTGGTGGTCTCCTCGCCACCGATGATCAACGGCTGCACGGTGTCCGGTACGTCGTCCGCGCTCGCGGTCGACATGGCCGACATTCCGACCGACGCGAGAACCGACGCGAGAACCGCTGTGGCAACCCCGACCAGGCGGCGTAGGCGCCTTGCCTCAGCCATAGTCTCTTCTCCCTTGTTCGCTCCCGCGAGCGCGAGTCCTCACGGGTTGACTCATGGCTACAAGGCGCTCACCACTAGCCACAACGCCCGTTCGTAGTAGTCCGATCGGGGTAGTTGCGTCGGTTTTCGCGCTACGACCAGGGCAAACACGAACGTGAACGACCATCAGACGATCGGCTGAACTTCACCACCAACAGCCTGTGACGGTCAGGAACAACCGGGTCGGTTCAGCGGCGGGTTCCCCACAGCAGCAGGGTCGAGGCGGCCTGTTCGATGCCGGCCGATCCCCTGGCGAGGCCCTCGATCGGCGCGGCGAACAGCAGCCGTCCATCAACGGTGTAGCCGGCGTCGGCGAGCACGTCGCGGGCCGGGCCGATGCCGCCGAAGTCGCGGACCTCGACGACGATCCGGTGCGCGCCGGCGCCCGCGCAGGCCGCCAGCACGTCGGGTCTGGTGGTGGCCACGAACACCGCGTCCGGCCGGGGCAGCCCCGCCAGCGACTCGGGGGCCTGGCCGTCCACCAGGCGCACGTCCACGCCGTAGCGCTTGGCGTTGGCCATGATCCGCACGCACAGGCCGGGGTCGTGCTCGACGGCGATCACCGCCGCGCCCAGTCGGGCGGCCTCCACCCCCAGCGCGCCGGAGCCGGCGGCGACGTCCCACACCAGTGTTCCCGGGCGGGGCGCGAGCCTGGCCAGGGCCAGCGCGCGCAGCTCGGGTTGGCTGCCGAAGCCCTCGCGGTGGGTGAACTCGTCCTGGGGCAGCGCCCAGCCGTTGGCCGGTGGCACCGGTTCGCCGCCGGCGAGCCAGCCGGCGGTGCCGACCTGGTCGAGGTCCGCGAGGCAGAGCACGACGGCCGGTTCGCCCCAGGTGCGGGCGGTGGCCTCGGCCGGGTCGACGATCGAGAGCCGTTCGGCCGGCCCGCCGGGGTCCTCGACGACGACCAGCGTGCGGCGCCAGCCGACCAGTTCGGTGCCGAGTTCGGCCGGGCCGGCGCCGGGCGCGGTGTAGACGCACACCGCGGGCCGGGCGCGGCACAGGTTGACCGCGCGGCGTAGGCCGCCGTCGCCGGCGTTGACGACGGTGACGTCGTCCCACGGCCGCTGGATCATGGCGGCGACCCGCTGCAGGTAGGACACCGACGGCCAGCACACGGTCGGCAGGCGGTGGCCACGCAGCGCGCGCAGCACGCCGAAGTAGCCGGGGTCGCCGGCGACCAGCACGACGACCGGTTCGTCGGCCTCGACGGCGGCGGCGAGCTCGGCGAGCGTGGGGTCGGGGATCACGTCGGGCGTGGTCAGTTCGATGGTGCGCGGCTGGTCGTGGATCGCCGCGCTGCCGCCGCCGGCGGCTCGTGCGGTGGCCGACCAGCGCTGGAGCGCCGGGCGGCTGCCGACGACGAGCCTGGCGGCGGCGATGGCGGATTCCACCCCTGGCGGGAGGTTGTGCCCGTTCACGCCGACCACGGTCACGGTTGCCGTCATGCGACCAATTCGACCATGCCCGAAAGGATCGGTGGGGGAAAATTTCCAAGTAATCAGTATCAGAGATCGGCCTTCTTGAACTCGTACTGCCGGGCCGCCTCCGACTCCAGCAGGTAGGCCACCGTGGCCAGGCCGAACGGCTTGCTCGGGTCGACCCGGAAGATGGTCGTCGACCTGGGCGGATTCCGCTCGGCGGCCGGCCCGTAGCGGTAGTCGCCGGTGAGACCGTCGAAACCGACCGTACCGAGCTGGCGGGAAGCCTCCAGGATCCCGTCGCGGGACAGGTCACCCAGCTCGACCGCCTTCTCCAGCACCTCGGTCATCGCCCGGCCCTGGTTGTAGCCGAACGCGAAGTAGTAGTCCGGCGGCTCGTCGGGCGCGTGCGCCTCCAGGTCGGCGACCATCCGCTTCATGCCGGGCACCGACTCGTCGCCCCACTCCGTGCCCTCGGCCACGATCAGCACCGACTGCTGGAGGTAGGGCGCGATCGCCGACTGCGCCAGCGCCCCGGTGTAGCTGGGCGACTGGCCGAACCACTGCGGCGCGAACCGGGCCTGGGCGGCGGTCCCCCAGATCCGCGCGGCGTCCGACGGGGTCGCCACCAGGAACACGACCTGACAGCCCGCGCCGGCCAGCGCGCCGATCTGCCCGGCGTAGTTCTCCGTACCCACCTTGAACTTCTGCGTGTTGGTGACCGAGAACCCGTACTTGTCGGCGGCGAAGTCGATGCCCTGCTGGCCGGCCTCGCCGTACACGTCGTCCTGGATCATCGTGCAGATCCGGTCGCTGGTGGACCCGCCGCCGTCGGCGAACCAGTAGTCCATCGCGTTGATCGCCTGCACCTGGTACGGCGCGCCGACCGGCAGCAGGTTCTCCTCCCGCACCCACAACGCGTCCAGCGACGCCGGCGCCGCCAGGATCCGGTCGGTGCGCAGTTGGGGCAGCACGGCCAGCGTCGGCGCGGTCCCCAGGACCTGGGTGAACGCCACCACGTCACCCTTGATCTTGTTGTACCGCTGCACGGCGACGTCCGGCTGGTACTGGGTGTCCTCCTGCACCAGCTCCACCGGGTACCTGCCGGCGACGCCGCCCTGGGCGTTGAGCGCCTCGAACCACACCTCGTTGCCGGCGGTCAGCGGCTGGCCGATCACCGCGACCGTCCCGGACAGCGGGGTCAGCACACCGAGCTTGATGGTCGTGCCGTCGAAGCCGGTGGTGGGCACCGGCTCCCCCGCCTGGCCGCCGCCCCCGTCGTCGTCCTGCCCCGCGCCGCCGCAGGCGCTCACCACCAACACCAGGCCGGTGAACCCGGCCGCCAGCCCCCGCCACCTCGTCCGCATGTCGACGCCTCCAAGCGTTCAGTAGGAGAAGGGCCAGGTCCTGAAGTAGGCCCTGACCCGGAACCAGATGCCGGCCAGCCCCCGGGGTTCGAAGACCAGGAACACCACGATCAGCAGCCCGAAGATGGCCTGGTTGAGCGCGAACACGCTGATGAACCCGTCACCGCCGGCCGAGTCGGCCACCCCGGGGATGTACTCGGAGTACTCCTCGATCAGCGCCGGCAGCGCGCCGACGAACACCGCGCCCAGGATCGAGCCGAACACCGTGCCCAGCCCACCGACGATGATGATCGCGATGTACTGGATCGACAGCAGCAGGGTCCACTCGTCCGGCGTGACGTGCTGCTGGTAGGCGCCGAACAGCGCGCCGGCCACCGCCGCGATCGCACTGGAGACCATGAACGCGCCGACCTTGTACCGGCCGGCGCGCACGCCGATCACCTCGGCGGCCTGGTCGTGGTCGCGGACCGCGCGCAACGCGCGGCCGGGCCGGGTGCGCGCGATGTTCTTGGCCAGCAACGCGATCACCGCCACCAGCACCCACACCAGCCAGAACCAGCCCTGGTTGCGCGAGTAGCTCTCCCCCGCCAGTTCCAGCGCGCCGAGGTCGACCGGGCCGATGGTGGCCTGGGCGAGGACCGAGGTGCCGTTGTTGCCGCCGGTGACCTCGCGCAGGTTGCGCCACAGGTGCTCGCCGATGAACACCAGCCCGAGGGTGATGATCGCCAGGTAGTGCCCGCGCAGCCGCAGCGCGAACGGCCCGATCAGGCCGCCGAGCACCGCACCGACCAGCGCCGAGACCAGCAGCCACAGCGGCAGCGGCAACCCGGCCCGGCCGCCGGCCAGTGCCGCGCAGTAGGCGCCGGCGCCGATGAAGAACGCGTGCCCGAGCGAGATCTGTCCGCAGTAGCCGGTCAGCAGGTTCAGCCCGATCGCGCCGATCGCGGTGATCCCGGAGTAGATCAGCACCGACAGCCAGAAGTCGTCCTGGACCACGGTCGGCAGCACGAGCAGGGTGACCAGCATCAGCCCGAGTCCGGTGCGCGCCAACGGGGTACCGAACAACCGGAGGTCCTGGGAGTAGTCCAGGACGAGGTTGCGGTGCGGTTTCACGGCCCGTGCCATCAGATCCGCCTCACGTCCTTGGTTCCCAGCAGCCCGTAGGGCCGGATCAGCAGGATGACGATCATCAGGACGTAGGGCACGATCACCGACACGTTCGAGCCGGCCCAGGAGAACAGCTGGTCCTGGTAGCCCCGGGTGAGCGCCTCGGCCAGGCCGATGATCAGGCCGCCGAGCACCGCGCCGGACGGGGAGTCCAGCCCGCCGAGGATCATCGCCGGGAACGCGGCCAGCGCGATGAAGCTGATCGACGGCGACAGCCCGCCCGGCCCGGCGGCCAGCGTGATCCCGGCGAGCGCGGCCAGCGCGGCGGCGATCGCCCAGGACACCGCGTACACCCGGCGCGCGCTGATCCCCTGCGCCAGCGCGGCCTCCGGGTCGAACGCGGTGGCCCGCATGGCCAGGCCGAAGGCGGTGTACCGGAAGAACAGGAAGAAGCCGACGACGACCACGGCGGTCAGCCCGATCGTCCACAGGTCCCGTACGCCGAGCACCAGCCCGCCGATCTCGACGGTCCGGATGTTCCACGGGTTGGGGACGTTGAGGGTGTGGAAGCCCCAGATCGCGGTGATCAGCGGCTCGATGACGAACAGCAGCCCGATGGTGATCATGATCACCGCGAACGGCGGCTGGCCGACCATTCGCCGCAGTACCAACCGTTCCACGCTGGCGCCGGCGACCGCGGCGGCCAGGCAGGCCAGCACGACCGCGACGCCGAAGGCCAGGGCGAGGTCGCCGGCGAAGGTGTAGCCGAGGTAGGCGCCAAGGGCCAGCAGGCCGCCCTGAGCGAAGTTGATCACCCCGGTGGACTTGAAGATCACCACGAAGCCCAGGGCCACCAGGGCGTAGGTCGACCCGAGCGCCAGCCCGGCGAACACGTTGGTGAGCAGGGCGTTCATCGGTACATCGCCTCGATCTCGGTGGCGAAGCGCCGCGCGACGGCCGCGCGTCTGACCTTCTGGGTGGCGGTCAGGTCACCGTCCTCGTGGTCGAGCTCCCTGGTCAGCAGCGTGCAGCGCCGGACCTGCTCGACGGCCGCCAGCTGGGCGTTGGCGGCGCGGACGACCTCGTCGATGAGCGCGACCACCTCCGGCTTGGCGGACAGGTCGGCGTAGGTGGTGTAGGCCAGGCCCCGGCGGGCGGCCCAGTCGCCGACGGTGTCCAGCTCGATGCCGACCAGGGCGCTCAGGTAGCGGCGCCGGTCGCCGACCACCACCGCCTCCCGCACGAACGGCGAGACCTTCAGCAGGTTCTCGATCTCCGACGGGGACACGTTCTTGCCGCCGGCGGTGATGATGATGTCCTTCTTGCGGTCGGTGATCCGCAGGTACCCGTCCGCGTCCAGCTCGCCGACGTCGCCGGTGTGCAGCCAGCCGTCCGCGTCGACGGTCTCGGCACTGGCCGTGGGGTCGTCCAGGTAGCCGCCGAACACCCCGGCCGAGCGGGTGAGGATCTCGCCGTCGTCGGCGATGCGCACCTCGACGCCGGGCAGCGGCCGGCCGACGGTGCCCAGCCGGATGTCGCCCTCGGGGTTGAGCGTGCCCAACGCGGTGTTCTCGGTCTGCCCGTAGCCCTCGCGGACCGGGATCCCGATGGCCCACAGGAACTCCAGCACCTGCGGGGCGATCGGCGCGGCGCCGCTGATCGCCGCCCGCACCCGGACCATGCCCAGCTTCTCCCGCAGCGCGCGGAACACCAGCAGTTCGCACAGCAGGCCGACCAGCCGGTCGCCGGGACCGGCGCGCCCACGCATCCGCCGGGGCGCGATCCGCCGGCCCTGACGCAGGCACCCCCGGTAGAGCAGACGTTTGAGCCGGGACGCGTCGGCCATCCGGATCTCGACGCCGGCCAGCATCTTCTCCCACACCCGGGGCACGCCGAGGAACAACGTCGGCTGCACGTCACGCAGGTCCTGGGGGAACGACGCTCCGCCCTCACCGAAGTTGACCACCAGGCCGGCCCACACGGCGTCGATGACCGAGATCAGCCGCTCGGCGACGTGGCACAGCGGCAGGTAGCTGAGCACCTCGTCGCCCGGGACCGCGCCGAGCTGGACGAACGAGCGGCCGGCGGCGGCCAGGTTGGCGTGCGAGATCATCGCGCCCTTGGGCGGCCCGGTGGTGCCCGAGGTGTAGACGAGCACGGCCGTCGCGTCCGGGTCGAGCGCGGCGACCGACCGGGCGAAGGCCGGCACCGCGTCCGGGGTGGCGCCCCGGGCCTCCAGATCGGCGAAGGTCAGCACGCCGGGCAGCGCCGTCAGGTCCAGCCCGCGCGGGTCCATCACCACCAGGTGGCGCAGCAGCGGCAGGTCGGCCCGCACGGCCAGCGCCTTGTCCAGCTGCTCCTCGTCCTCGGCGATCAGCACCTCGGCCCGCGAGTGCGCCAGCAGGTAGGACACCTCGGCGGCCGGCGAGGTCGGGTACACCCCGACACCGCACGCGCCGAGGCCCTGCGCGGCGAGGTCGGCGATCACCCACTCCGGCCGGTTGCCCGCGTGGATCGCCACCCGCGAACCGGGCCCCACGCCCAGGGTGCGCAGGCCGGCGGCGACCGTGGCGACCCGCTCGGCGTAGCCGGCCCAGGTCCACTGCCGCCAGCGCCCCCGGTGCTTGTCCCGCAGCGCCACCCGCCCCGGCGTGGCGGCGGCGTGCTCGAGCAGCCGCGCCGGCAGGGTCGCGGCGTCGGTCAGCTGGTCGGCGGCGGACGGATCGGTCAGCGTCACACGCCACCCCCGAGGTAGGCCTCGATCACCTTCGGGTCGCGCTGGATGTCGGCCGGGGTGCCGGTGGCGACCGGCACGCCGAAGTCCAGCGCCAGCACCCGGTCGGCCAGGTCCATCACCAGTCGCATGTCGTGCTCGACGAGGATCATCGCCACGCCCAGCTCGCGGCGGACCTCCACCAGGTACCGCGCCAGGTCCTCGGTCTCCTCGACGTTCATCCCGGCGACCGGCTCGTCGAGCAGCAGCAGTGTCGGCGCCATCGCCAGCGCCCGGCCGAGCTCGGCGCGCTTGGCCACGCCGTAGGGCAGCAGGCCGGCCAGCGTGTGCCGGTAGGGCTCCAACTCCAGCAGCTCGACGATCTCCTCGACGGCCGCGCGGTGGGTGATCTCCTCGCGCTTGGCTCGGCCCCACCAGACCATCCCGGCCAGCATCCCGGTGCGCATCAGGTGGTGGCGGCCCAGCATCAGGTTCTCCACCAGCGTCAGCTGCTCGAACAGGCCGAGGTTCTGGAACGTGCGGGCCACCCCCAGCCCGGCGATCGCGGCCGGTGAGCGGCCGTCGATCCGCTCCCCGGCCAGGGTGATCGTGCCGCGCTGGGGGCGGTAGACCCCGTTGAGGCAGTTGAGGATCGAGGTCTTGCCGGCGCCGTTGGGGCCGATCACCGCGAACAGTTCGCCCCGGGCGACCTCGAAGCCGACCCCATCGAGCGCGGTCACCCCGCCGAAACGCAGGCTCAGGTCCGCCACCGCCAGCAGCGGGCTCACGCGCTCCATCGCTTCTTCCTCCGGTAGCTCTTGACCTGCGCGAACGAGCGCCGCCCACCCTCGGTGGACCCCAGGTAGAACTCGCGGATGTCCTCGTCGACCAGCAGGTCGGCCGCCGGGCCGTCGCGCACGACCTTGCCGACCTCCAGCACGTAGCCGTGGTGCGCGATCGACAGCGCCATCACCGCGTTCTGCTCGACCAGCAGCACGCTGGTGCCCTGCTGGTTGATCCGCTCGACGATGTCGCGGACCTGCTCGACCAGCCGGGGCGCGAGACCCAGTGAGGGCTCGTCGAGCAGCAGCAGCCTCGGGCTGGCCATCAGCGCGCGGCCGATGGCCAGCATCTGCTGCTCGCCGCCCGACAGGTAGCCGGCGGTGGACCGCCGCCGGGAGGCCAGGGCCGGGAACAGGTCCAACACCCTGGTCAGCGACTCGCGGTACTCGGCGCGCGGGCGGCTGTGCGCGCCGGCCCGCAGGTTCTCCTCGACGGTCATCTCGGCGAAGACCCGCCGACCCTCCATGACCTGCGCGACGCCCCCGCGCACCACCCGCGCCGGGTCGGCCCCGGTGACGTCGGTGCCGTCGAGGGTGACCGAGCCCTTGACGATCCGGCCCCGGTGGGCGATCAGCAGGCCGGTGACCGCGCGCAGCAGCGTGGTCTTGCCGGCGCCGTTGGCCCCGAGCAGCGCGACGACCGCGCCCGCCGGCACCTCCAGGGACAGCCCGCGCAGGACCAGGACGACGTCGTCGTAGACGACCTCCAGGTTGGCCACCGCCAGGACCGGCGGTGAGGTTGGCACGTTCGTCGGCACGGCCGCTCCGCGATGAGCCCCTGACCCCGAACCATCCCCGACCCTGTGCACGTGACGTCGATCACGTCCGGAACGGACGGTAACGGCTCTCGGCGAAATCGGGCAAGGATCATGCCGAACCGTTACCGGCGGCGCGATGTGCCAGCCTCGAGCCGGGACCGATCGGCGCAATGTCAGACTCGTGCCCGTGACCTCGGTTTTCGACTGGCTGGACACCCGCGCCGACGAGCGGCGGCGGGCCGGCCTGACCCGCACGCTGCGCCCCCGCCGCCCCGACTCCGACCTGCTCGACCTGGCGGGCAACGACTACCTCGGCCTGTCCCGGGACAAGCGGGTGGCCGGGGCGGCGGCCGCGGCGACCCTGCGCTGGGGCGCGGGCGCGACCGGCTCGCGGCTGGTCACCGGCACCATCGAGGCGCACACCGAGTTGGAGCACGAGCTGGCCTCGTTCTGCGGGACGCAGGCGGCGCTGGTGTTCTCCTCCGGGTTCACCGCCAACCTGGGCGCGGTCACCGCGCTGTCCGGCAAGGGCAGCGCGATCGTCACCGACGCCTACCTGCACGCCTCGCTGATCGACGGCTGCCGGCTGTCCCGCGCCGACGTCGCGGTCGTCGCGCACGGCGACCCTTCGGCGGCGGCGCACGCGCTGCGCACCCGGCGCACCGAGCGCGCGCTGATGGTCACCGACTCGGTGTTCTCCGTCGACGGCGACCTGGCGGCGCTGCCCGCGCTGCACGCGGCGTGCCGGGAGACCAGGGCCGCGTTGGTGGTCGACGACGCCCACGGCCTCGGTGTGCTGGGTGAGGGCGGGCGGGGCGCGGTGGCCGACGCCGGCCTGATCGGCGAGCCGGACGTGGTGACCACGGTGACCCTGTCCAAGGCGCTGGGCGCCCAGGGCGGGGCGGTGCTCGGGCCCCGGCGGGTGATCAAGCACCTGGTCGACTCGGCCCGCAGCTTCATCTTCGACACCGGTCTGGCGCCGGCGAGCACGGCCGCCGCGCTGACCGCGCTGAACATCCTGCGCGACGAGCCGGACCTGCCGGGCCGGGTGCGGGGCAACGCGCTGGCCCTGTCCCAGCGGCTGCGCGCGGCCGGGCTGCGGGCGACCGAGCCGGCCGCGGCGGTGGTGTCGGTGCTCGCGCCGACGCCGGAGGCGGCGCTGCGCTGGGCGGAGGACTGCCGGTCGGCCGGGGTGTGGGTGGGCTGTTTCCGTCCGCCGTCGGTGCCCGACGGGGTGTCCCGGCTGCGGCTGACCGCCCGCGCCGACCTGACCGAGGGCGAGGTCGACCGGGCGGTCGAGGTGATCACCCGCTGCGCTCCACCGCGCGCCGGCGCATCGTGATGTGCTCGATGCCGTCCTCGTCGGCGTAGGGCTCGCCCTCGGTGGTGAAGCCGAAGCGGGCGTAGAAGTCGGTGGCGTAGGTCTGCGCGTCGAGCACGGCCGGGTCGTCGCCGATGCGGTCCATGGCGGCGGTCATCACCCGCGCGCCGAGGCCGGTTCCCCGGGTGGCCCGGGTGGTGCAGACCCGGCCGATCCGCCACCCGCCGTCCGGTTCACGCAGCAGGCGCAGGTAGGCCTGCGGCTCGCCGGACGACGGGTACCAGATGTGTTCGGTGTCGGGCAGCAGGTCGCGCCCGTCCAGCTCGGGGTAGGGCGCCTGCTGCTCGACCACGAACACCCGCGTACGCAGGGTGAGCAGGGCATACAGTTCGGCGGCGGTCAGTTCGTCGCCCCCGGCGAAACGCAGATCGGTCACCCCTGCTGGATATCAGATCTGGGCGGCGAGTTCATCCGCATAGGCGGCGACGCGGGTGTAGACGCCCGGCCGGTTGGGTTCGGCGCAGCCCTCGCCCCAGGAGGTGACGCCGACGAGCACGCCGCTGACGGTCAGCGGTCCGCCGGAGTCGCCCTGGCAGGTGTCGATGCCGCCCTGGGGCAGCCCGGCGCAGACCATCGACGCCGGCAGGAACGACGGGTAGGCCTGCTGGCAGCTGGTGTCGGCGACCAGCGGCACGCTCGCCCTGCGCAGCTGGGGGGACACGGCGCCGTCGGCGGCGGTGCGGCCCCAGCCGAGGATCACGCCGACCACGCCCGGCCTGTACAGCGGGGTGTCGTCGGGGGTGGCGAGCGGGGCGGTGTCGTAGGGCATGGGGGTGGCCAGCGTGAGTACCGAGATGTCCGCGCCGGAGCGGATGTCGGTGAAGCCGGGGTGCACCCAGATGCCGCGCACCGGGGAGACGGTGCCCTCGACGCTGTCCTTGTCCTCCCGTCCGCCGACCACGAGGATCTCCGAGGCGGCCTTGCCGGCGGAGCAGTGCGCGGCGGTGACCACCTTGTCCTGGCTGACCAGCGTGCCGCCGCAGTACTGGAATCCGTCCTGTGTGGACAGATAGACGGTGTACCCGTAGTCCTCGATGTTGGCCAGTGATCCGCCGACGATCCGTTCCTCGGCACCAGCCTGGGCCACTCCTGCGGCGACCGCGCCGGTGGCGGCCACGACCGCGGCCAGCAACAGCCGCGCGAACCGGGAGGTTACTCCCATGTCCAACTCCTCATGATGGTCGACAGTGCGCCGCCAAGAGTTTCGCGCGGGCGTCCGCACGAGCAAGTTGACCATGTCGCCCGATGTGGTGAAAACCGTTGCGCTATTTGGGTTCTTCGACGCCCGAGCGTTCCAGGCCGACCAGGACGGCGGCCAGTCCGTCGTGGAACTCCTCCTCCGGGGACAGTTCCCTGGCCTGCCTCGCGGTCGCCGCCAGTACCGGGAAGTCCTTTATGGACAGTTGGGCCATGGCGGCGGTACCGGCACCGGCGAGCGGGCCGTAGTACTCGTTCTGCAACGCCCCGAACACGAAGGCGACGAGCGTGCGCTGGGCGACGACCCGCCGCCGGCCGGTGAACCCGGCCTCGGTCAGCACCCCGAGCGTCGCCTCGATCCAGCGCAGCGCCGCCGGCGAGGTGTGCCGGTGGCGCAGCAGCAGCGGCACCACACCCCGGTGCGCGCAGCTGGCCGCCCGCAGCCGCCCGGCCAGCACCGTGAGCCGCTCGCGCCAGCCCGCGTCCGGCACCGACAGGTCCAGGTCCGCCACGACGTGGTCGATGACCAGCACCTCCAGCTCGTCGCGGTCGGCGACGTAGCGGTACAGCGACATCGTCGCCACGCCGAGCTCCCTGGCGGCGGTGCGCATGGTGAGCGCGTCCAGGCCGTCGCGGTCGATCACCGCGAGCGCGGCGGCGGCGATTCCCTGCCTGGTCAGCGAGCGTGGTCGGGGCACGAGTTGACAGCGTACAAGGTACGCGCTAAACCGTAGATGTACGTTGTACACCTACGCGGGAGGACCCGTTGCGCACACTCACCGCCATCGACGGCACCCCGGTGCCGTTACCCGATCCGGACCGCCTCGTACACCTGCAGTTCCGCCGGTTCGCCGGCTGCCCGATCTGCAACCTGCACCTGCGCTCGATCGTCGCCCGGCACGACCAGATCGAGGCCGCCGGCCTCCGCGAGGTCGTCGTGTTCCACTCCCCGACCGAGGAACTGCTGGTCCACGCCGGCGACCTGCCGTTCGCGGTGATCGCCGACCCGCGGCGGCACCTCTACCGCGAGTACGGCGTCGAGTCCGCGCCCCGCTCGCTGCTGCACCCCGGGGCCTGGCCGGGCATGGTGCGCGGAAGCATCGCCCTGCTGCGCCGGGGCGACCGGCCACCGCCGCTGCGCGTCGCCGGCGGCCGGCTCGGCCTGCCCGGCGACTTCCTGATCGCCCCCGACGGCACCCACCTCGCCAGCAAGCTCGGGGTGCACGCCAACGACCAGTGGTCGGTCGACGAACTGCTCAGCCTGGTACCCAAGGAGGTCCACCCATGATGACCGTCGAGGTGTTCACCAACCGCGCCCTGCCACACAAGCACGAACTCGCCGAGCGGCTGCTGCACGATCTCGTCGGCGAGGGCGGCGCACCCGACTCGGTGGTCGCCAACGCCCGTGAACTCACCCACGTCCTCGTGCACGATCCGGTCACCTGGGCGACCGGCGGGTCGGACGGCACCCGCTACCTCGTCCGGCTCACCATCCCCGGCTCGTGGAGCAGCAACAAGTTCGGCGAGTACGCCGTCCCGAGGATCAGCGAGATCATCGCGTCCTTCGAGGACGACCCCGAGCGCCTGAGCCGGGAGCCGCACTGCGTCGTGCACGTCGTCGACCTGCGCGAACACAACCTCGGCACACTCGGCCGCGTGACGACCGGCAGTGATGTCACCAGGATGATCACCGACGAGTACCGCTCCTCCGGCCAGCGGGACGAGGCACCGGAGGGAAGCGTCATCGACCCGGTGTGTGGCATGACGATCGAGCTGGCGAAGGCGCCGTTCACCCTGACCCACGACGGCCGGACCTACGGCTTCTGCGCCTCCGTGTGCCGCAAGGTGTTCGCCGAGGACCGGGGGATCACGGTCTAGTTCCGGTCGTTCCCCTCGTTGTCGGTGTCCGAAGTGGACCCTCCGCCGCCGAACCGGTTGAACACCTTGCCGGCCGCGCCAGAGACGGCCTCGCCGACGTCGCTGAGGACCTTGGTCAGCGGGTCGGTCGAGTTCGACCAGGAGTCCTTGTAGGAGCGTCCGGCCGACTTGATGTCGTCCATCATCGAGCTGGACGGGGCGTCGTCGTCGCGGCGCAGGTAGTCCCCGGCGAGGATCGCCCGGTACTCCTCCGAGGCCGCCCAGCGCTGCAACTGCGCGGCCCGGACCACGGAGAACGGGTGACTCATGTTCTCCACCGTCAACAGCTTGAGGATGCTGTCGCGGATGTCGTCGACCTCCTCGTACTCCTTGGCCTGCGCCATGAACTCGGGGATGTCGATGTCGTCCATGCTGGTGCCGCCGGCCATGTACACGTGCTGGCGCAACGCCGCCGCCGGGTCCTGCCCGCAGAGCAGGCCCGCGCGGTCGGCGGTCAGCTCCGCCTTGCGGTACCACTCCAGCAGCGCGGCGATCACCGCGCGCAGCCCCAGCGCGCCGATCGGCATCCAGGACACGGTGGCCTGCAGGCGAAGCAGCCGCATCAGCAGCGTGCGCAGGACGTTGTGCCCGGACAGGATGTGCCCGGTCTCGTGGCCGATCACCACCCGCAGGCTGTCCCGGTCCATGGCCTCGACCAGCCCGGTGGTCAGCACGATGAACGGCTTGTCGATGCCGATCGCGTAGGCGTTGGCGATCGGGCTGCGCGCCACGAACAGGTCCGGCGTGGTGTCCAGGTCGAGGGTCTCGGCGCAGTCCACCCGCATCCGGTTGATCCTCGGGTACTGGTTGTCGCTGACCCGGATCGACGAGGCCACCGCGAACAACCGCTCGGCGCGTTCGTTCCACATGCCGGCCACCGCCTTGAGCACCGAGGTCACCCCCGGCACCGCCCGTAAGGTCGCCATCGCTCCCCGGTCGGCCGGGTGTTCGTAGGCCCTCGGGCTGATCCCCGGGAACCGCACCCTGGTCGTGGGCTCCAACTCGTCGGCCCGCGCGTCTTCGTCGCTCACTGACACCACTCCCTCGGTCACGGCCAGGGTAGGCCGGATCCGGACCCGGCGGGGCCGATGCGGGCAGACTAGGGTGAACGGCGCTCACCAAAAGATCACCACCGGGAGACGACGATGAGCCTGGAGCGTCCCGTTTCGCCTGACCCCTACACGTTGCTGCCGGCCGTCGGCGAGTTCGCCGTGACCTCCACCGACGTGACCGACGGGCAGCAGCTGCCGATGAGCGCGGTGCACCACAGCGCCGGCGGCCAGAACCTCTCGCCGCAGCTGTCCTGGTCGGGTTTCCCCGCGGACACCAAGAGTTTCGTGGTCACCTGCTACGACCCGGACGCGCCGATCCCCGGCGGTTTCTGGCACTGGATCGCGGTGAACCTGCCCGCGTCGACCACCGAGCTGCCGGCCGGCGCCGGGGCCGGCGACGACAGCCTGCCCGGCGACGCCTTCCACGTGCGCAGCGACTTCTCCACCCGCGACTACGGCGGCTCCGCTCCCCCGCAGGGCGACCAGGTGCACCGGTACTACTTCGTGGTGCACGCGGTCGACGTGGACGCGCTGGACGTCACGCCGGACGCGTCGGCCGCCGTGGTGAGCTTCAACCTGGCCTTCCACACCCTGGCCCGCGCGATCATCACGCCGACCTACCAGCACTGAGCCACCCGGGAATGCCCGCCGGTGGTGACGGGGTTGGAGGACGTGTGACGCACTTCGACCTGGTCATCATCGGCACCGGTTCCGGCAACTCGATCCTCGACAAGCGGTTCGCCGGCTGGCGGGTGGCGATCGTGGAGAAGGGCACGTTCGGCGGCGTGTGCCTCAACGTGGGCTGCATCCCGACGAAGATGTTCGTGCACACCGCCGACCTGGCGTCGACCCCGGCCTCGGCCGGCAAGCTGGGGGTCGACCTGGAGCTGCGGGACGTGCGCTGGGCCGAGGTGCGTGACCGGATCTTCGGCCGCATCGACCCGATCGCCCGGGGTGGCCGCGAGTACCGCCGCACGCACCGGGACAACGAGAACGTCACGGTCTTCGAGGGCACCGCCCGGTTCACCGGCCCGCGCGCGCTGCGCGTCGACCTGGCCGACGGGTCGACCGCCGACCTGACCGCCGACCGGGTGGTGATCGCCGCGGGCAGCCGCGCGGTCGTGCCCGACGAACTGGCCGACGCGCCCCACCACACCAGCGACACGGTGATGCGCCTGGACGAGCTGCCCCGGCGGATGACGATCGTGGGCACCGGTTTCGTGGCCGCCGAGTTCGCGCACGTGTTCTCGTCGTTCGGTGTGGACGTGACGATCCTGGGCCGCTCGGGGGCGATGCTGCGCCACGAGGACGCCGACATCAGCGCGCGGTTCACCGAGCTGGCCCGCGAGCGCTGGGACCTGCGGGCGTCGACGACCGCCACCGGCGCGCGGGCGGTCGACGGCGGGATCCGGGTGGACCTGACCGACGGCACGTCGCTGGAGACCGACCTGCTGCTGGTGGCCGTCGGCCGGGTGCCCAACTCGGACCTGCTGGACCTGCCGGCCGCCGGCGTCGAGGTGGACCCGACCGGTCACGTGGTCGTCGACGACACCCAGGCCACCACGGCGCGGGGCGTGTGGGCGCTGGGCGACGTCTCGTCGCACTACGAGCTCAAGCACGTCGCCAACCACGAGGCGCGGGTCGTGCAGCACAACCTGCTGCACCCCGACGAGCCGGTGACCGCCGACCACCGGTTCGTGCCGCACGCGGTGTTCAGCTCGCCGCAGGTCGCGTCGGTGGGGTTGACCGAGGAGCAGGCGCGGGCGGCCGGGGTCCGGTACGTGACCGGGACGCGGGACTACGCCGGCATCGCCTACGGCTGGGCGATGGAGGACACCACCGGGTTCGCGAAGGTGCTGGCCGACCCGGCGACCGGCCTGTTGTTGGGCGCACACATCATCGGCCCGCAGGCGGCGACGCTGATCCAGCCGCTGATCCAGGCGATGAGCTTCGGCCTGGACGCGCGGTCCATGGCGCGGGGCCAGTACTGGATCCACCCGTCGGTGCCGGAACTCATCGAGAACGCGCTGCTGGCCCTCCCCCTGGATCTTCCCCTGGACTGACCGTCAGTGTCGGCAGGCCTGCGGGCACGCCGTGGTCGATCAGGCTGGTGAGGGCGTCGGTGTCCAGGTGCTCGGCGACGAGGTCGCCGAGCAGGTCGAGCTGGGCCTGGCGGGTGGCGGTGGCGTCGGTGTCCTCGGCGGGCCGGAAGCGGTGGCGGCCGGCGTGGGCGGCGGCCCAGCGCAGCAGGGCGCGGCGGAACGGGTCGTTGTCGAGCAGCCCGTGCCAGTGGGTGGCGGCGACCGCGCCGGACAACGCGCCCTCGGGCCCGTCGGCGGTGTCGACCAGCGGCGGCACCGACCCCCGGCGGGTGACCTGCCCGTGGTGGATCTCGTACCCGGAGACAGGTTCACCGAACGCGGTTCCGCTGGGCCGGGCGAGGGTCTTGGCGGTCGCGAAGGTCACGGTGAGATCAAGCAGGCCGAGTCCGTGGACCTCACCAGCGCCCGACTCGACGCCGTCGACGATCGTGCCCGCCAGCATCTGGTAGCCGCCACAGATCGCCAGCAGGGGCCGGCCGGCGCGAACGTGGCTGGTGATCGCGTCGGCCAGCCCCTGGGAGCGCAGCCAGCGCAGGTCGTCAACGGTGGCCTTGGTGCCCGGTAGGACGACCAGGTCCGCGTCGGCCAACCGTGACGGTTCGGTCACGAACCGCACCGACACCCCCGGCTCGCAGGCCAGGGCCTCCACGTCGGTGGCGTTGGAGATCCGGGGCAACCGCACGACCGCGACCCGCAGCCACTGCTCCCCCACCGGCGGCGCGGGACGGCCGATGACACCGTCGGCGGTGTAGGACAGCGAGTCCTCGGCCTCCAGCCACAGGTCGGGGTGCCAGGGCAGGACGCCGAGCACCGGGCGCCCGGTCAGTTCGGTCAGCCTGGTCAGTCCGGGGGCGAGCAGCGCGGGGTCGCCCCGGAACTTGTTGATCGCGAACGCCGCGAGGTGCGCCTGGTCAGCCGGGTCGAGGATCGCCAGCGTGCCGAACAGGTGGGCCAGCACGCCGCCCCGGTCGATGTCGCCGACGACCAGCACCGGCAGACCCGCCGCCCGGGCAAGCCCGAGGTTGGCGATGTCCCCCGCCCGCAGGTTGATCTCCGCCGGGGAGCCGGCCCCCTCACACACCACGACGTCGAACTCCGCCCGCAGCTCGTCCAATGTGGACAGTACGACGTCGGCCAGCGCGGCCCGCCGGTCGCGGTAGGACAGTGCGCCGACCTGCCCCGCCGGCCGGCCGAGGACCACCACCTGAGAGCTGTTGTCCGCCCCAGGTTTGAGCAGGACGGGGTTGAACCGCACACTGGGCTCCAACCCACACGCGGCGGCCTGCATCGCCTGCGCGCGCCCGATCTCGCCGCCATCGGGCGTCACCGCCGAGTTGTTGGACATGTTCTGCGCCTTGAACGGCGCCACCCGCACCCCCTGGCGCGCCAGCCACCGACACACCCCAGCGACCACCACACTCTTACCGGCATCCGACGACGTACCGGCGACCAGCAATCCTCCACGCACGCCCACCATCATCGCGGCCACACCGCCACCCCCAACCACGCCCCCAGTTATCCACAACCACGACCAACACCCCCTCCCCCACCCCCTTCTCCCCGATAGACTGGCCAAGGGACGCCCCCCGTGGTGGGTGGGGGTCTACCTACCTGTTGGGTGGGGTTGGTTTGTTGGGGTTGTGGGGTGTTTGAGGGGTCGGGGTGGTGGGTTCGCCCGGGGGTCTGGGTGGTGGGTTTTGTGCGGGGTGGGGTTGGGGTTGTCGGCGGATTGTCCGGGCGGCCACTCACGCCTCAAGAGGCCCTGACATGGGCTGGGGTCTGGGTTCGTGTTCACCTGTGGGCCTCTTGACCCGTGAGCCTCCGCCGCCCTGAAGCAGGGCTCAAGGGGCAGGGCTGGCGCCCTGCCCCACCGTGGCCCGCCGACAACCCCAACGCCCTCACCGCTCCCAGCACGCCAGGCCACGGCCGCGCCGAGGATGTTGCGGTCGTGATCAGCGGCCCCGGTTCGCCGGCTGTGGCCGCGCCGGGTTGTTGTGGTCGTGATCGGCGGTCCCGGCACGCCGGGCCAACACCGCGCCGACCTCTGTTGCCGCCGCGATCAACGGTTGCCGTTCGCCAAGCCACAGCAGCACCGACATTCGTTGTCGCCGTGAACAGCGGCCCCGGGTCGCCAGGCCAAAGCGCCGACTTCTGTGCTGGCGTACCCGGCACCCGGTTGGCAGTCCTCAGCGTGACCGCCCCAGTCGATCGGATGTCGCGGGGATCGGAGATGATGGCACGGCAGGCGCGAGCTCGCACTGGATCATGGGACGGCGACGATCACATGATCAACCAGAGGTCGTGCCCGCCCTCACACAGGTGATCGACTTTGACGGCGCCCTGCCGAGGAGGGTGGGGGACGTGGACCCCGTATCGCCGCTCACCGCGGTTCTGGTGCACAGCCCGTTTCTGGGGCCGGCGAGCCTGCGTCCGTTGGCCGACGCGCTGGCCGCGCACGGGCATCCGGCGGTGTTGTTGGACCTGCGGCCCAGTGTGGTCGCGCCGCCGGTGCACCAGGTGCTGCTCGGCGCGTTCGCCGACGCGATGAGCGAGGAGGAGTTGGCCGGCGAGGTGGTGCTGATCGGGCACAGCGGCGCCGGCCCGCTGTTGCCGGCGTTCGCCGACGCGTTGGAGGACACGGTCACCGGGCTGGTGTTCGTGGACGCCGGGCTGCCGACCCCGGGCCGGAGTTGGCGGGACAACGCGCCGCCGGAGTTGTACGGGCAGCTCAAGGGCATGGCGCGGGAGGGGCAGCTGCCGCGTTGGCAGCGCTGGTTCGACGCGGATCCGCTGACCGAACTGGTCGCCGACGAACAGTTGCGTTCGGAGATCGCCGACGAGGCTCCCGAGGTGCCGGTGGCGTTTCTCAAGGAGCCCCGCCCGGACGTCGCGTGGACCGGGCCCGCCGGCTATGTCGCGTTGTCCGCGCCCTACGCCGCCGACGCCGAGGCGGCGACGGCGCGTGGCTGGCCGGTCCGGGTGTTGGACTCGACCCACCTCGCGCCGGCCGCCGACCCGGAGCCGGTGGCGCGGGCCGTGCTGGAGGTGCTCGGCGAGCTGCTCACGGCAGGGTGAGGATCTCCGCGCCGTCGTCGTTGACGACCATGGTGTGCTCGAACTGCGCGGTCCAGCTCTTGTCCTTGGTGGTGACCGTCCAGCCGTCGGACCACATGTCGTAGTCGATGCCGCCGAGGGTGATCATCGGCTCGATGGTGAACGTCATGCCCTTCTCGATCACGGTGTCCACCGACGGCTCCTCGTAGTGCAGGATGACCAGCCCGCTGTGGAACGAGCGGGCGATCCCGTGCCCGGTGAAGTCGCGGACGACGCCGTAGTCGAAGCGCTTGGCGTAGGACTCGATCACGCGGCCGATGACGTTGAGGGCGCGCCCCGGCCGGACGGCCTTGATCGCCCGCATGGTCGCCTCGTGCGTGCGTTCCACGAGCAGCCGGACCTCGTCGCGGACGTCCCCCGCGAGGAACGTCGCGTTGGTGTCGCCGTGGACACCGCCGAGGTAGGCGGTGACATCGATGTTGACGATGTCGCCGTCCTCGATCACCGTCGAATCCGGAATCCCGTGACAAATCACCTCATTGAGGGACGTGCAACACGATTTGGGGAATCCCCGGTAACCGAGGGTCGACGGATAGGCCCCGTGGTCGAGGAGGAACTCGTGCACCACGGCATCGATGTCATCGGTCAGCGCGCCCGGTTTGACGGCTTTGCCGCCTTCCTGGAGGGCTTGCGCGGCGATCCGCCCGGCGACCCTCATGGCCTCGATGGTCTCGTCGGTCTGCACCCAGGGCTCGGTGTTGCGCTTGGGCGCTGGCTTGTCGACGTACTCCGGCCGCACGATGACGGACGGAACGGCCCGGCGTGGGGTCTGGACGCCGGGCTGCAACGGTGCACGAACTGGCATGGGTTCCACCCTACGACGCAAATTCGGGGCGCCAGAACCGGATCTACCGTTCCAGGACCGGTTCCCGCTCGGCGTGGGCCACGAGATCAAGCCGAGCCGCCGACGCGAGTTCGAGAAGCTGTTCGAGATTACGCAGCCCGATGGCAAGGCTGTACTCGTTCCGCGACCCGAAGGTCAGGGTGGCGATCTTGTTGTCCCGGTCGACTTCGTAGCTCATGGTGACATCGGCACGCATCTCCACCCAGGACTCCTGGTAGACGCCCGACTGCCCAAACAGACCCATACTCACAGTGACAACCTCCATGGCTAGAGTTACGCATGACACGAGATATTTCCTCGTGCAGCACGGTAAATTTTGGTACATGGCACGACAGATAGCCAGGTTCATTCGAGTGAAAGCGAGTAGAGATGGCTCAGGCCCGCCAGACGTTCGAGCGACGCCAGCTGGGCCTCATGCTCCGGCGGCTCCGGGAGCAGGCCGGAAAGTCCCAGCTGGAGGCAGCGCATGTGGTGAAGAAGGCACGCACACGGATCGGCGAGCTGGAGGATGGCAAGTTCACCGTCACCATCGACCACCTCTCGAACCTTCTTGACCTGTACGGCGTCACCGGCGAAGAGCGCCACACCGCGCTCAAACTGGGCGCGCTGGCCAGGGCGAGGCCGAAGTACAGGACCTACACCGACCTTCTTCCCGGCTCGTTTCAGCGGTTGGCCGACCTGGAGATGAGCGCTACCGAGATCGAAACCTACGAGTTCGGCCTCGTCCCAGGTCTGTTGCAGTCACTGGGCTACGTGCGCGCCACCATCGATTGTGGTGACGGCATCTGGTGGCCCGCCTCGAATCGCGAGCGTGAGCAACGCATCAAGTTCAGGCTTGACAGGCAGGATCGAGTGTTGGACGCCGCCGAGCCAAAGGCTCTGTCCTTCATCGTGACCGAGAACGCCCTGCGCGCCGGCTTCCACCCCGACGTCATGCACGACCAACGTCGGCATATTCTCACGCTCCTGGAGAAGCGGCAGAATCTGGACGTGCACGTCTTGCCTGACACAGCCGTGGACAACCCGGCTCGCGGAGGTGGGATCGCGCTGCTTGGGTTCGGCGACAAGGGAAAGCCCGTAGGCTTCCTCCCGTCCGTCTTCGGCCCGTCGACCTACTACCACCAGGAGTCCGACACAGCCGCACTGTCGCGTGCCTTCCGGAGCGTCATGGATCTGGCGCTGGACCGCGACAGCTCTGCCAGGCTGATTCGCCGGATCGAGAAGGAGAGTTGACATGCGTGACACCGGGTGGTTCAAGAGCAGCCGCAGTTCGTCCGGGGGCGACAACTGCGTCGAGGTGCGGTTAACCGACACCCTCGCCCGTCTCCGTGACTCCAAGAACCCCAGCGACGGACAGCTGTCCGTCCCGTCCTCGGCGTTCTCGGCCCTGCTTCGCAAGACCCGAGATGCGTGACACCGGCTGGCTCAAGAGCAGCCACAGCACTTCCGGCAGCGACAACTGCGTCGAGGTGCGGTTAACCGACACCCTCGCCCGTCTCCGTGACTCCAAGAACCCCAGCGACGGACAGCTGTCCGTCCCGTCCTCGGCGTTCTCGGCCCTGCTTCGCAAGACCCGAGATGCGTGACACCGGCTGGTTCAAGAGCGGCTACAGCTCAGCCGCGAGTGACAACTGTGTCGAGGTGCGGTTAACCCCGGGCCTGGCGCGGGTACGGGACTCCAAGGAGCCCGCCGCCGGGCAGCTGGTCCTCCCCGCCTCCGCGTTCAGGGGGTTCCTCAGCGGACTCCGTTGAGGAACTTCGTCGCCGCGGTCACCGCCTTGGCCGAGGTGCCGGCATCGGTGATCAGCACCGCGAACGCCAGGTCCCCCCGGAACCCGACGAACCACCCGTGCGAACGCTTCCCGTCGCCGAACTGGGCCGTGCCGGTCTTCCCGTGCACGCCCGGGTAGGGCTTGAGCGCGGGCGTCAGCGCGACCACCTCGGCCATCATCGACCGCAGCGACGTCAGTAACGCCTGGTCGACCTTGTCCGGGTTCTCCGTGTCGCTCTCGGTCTCCGAACCCGACAGCAGGCTCGGGGTGGGCATCGTTCCGGACGCCACCGTCGAGGCCACCAGGGCCATGCCGAACGGGCTCGCCACGACCTTTCCCTGGCCGATGGCGTCCTCGGCGCGTTCGACCACGTTCGTCGCCGGTGGGACCGAGCCGGTGACGGTGGTCGCGCCGGGCATGACGAAATCGGCACCCAGGCCGAGGCGGCGGGCCACGTCGGTCATCGAGGACGCGGGCAGCTCCGCCGCCAGCGTGGCGAACGTCGTGTTGCAGGAGTAGGCGAACGCGCTGTGCAGCGGCAGCGTCCCCTTGTCGAAACGGTCGTTGTTGGGAATCTCCCGACCGTCGATCACCACCGTCGGCGGGCAACCGACCGGCTGGTCCGGCCGCGCCTTGCCCTCCTCCACCGCCGCGATGGTGGTCACGATCTTGAACGTCGACCCCGGCGGGTACCGGCCGGTCAACGCCACCGGCCCCTCCTTGTCGGCCACCGGGTTCTGCGCCACCGCGAGTAACTCCCCGCTCGACGCCTCCATCGCCACGATCATCGACGCCGTGCGCTCCCCCGCCAGCGCCGCCTGCGCCGCGCCCTGCACCGCCCGGCTCAACGTCACCCGCGCGGCCTCCGCCGGCTGCGGAGGCTGGGCGTGCAGCTCCGCGACCTCCGCCCCCGACACGTCGGTCGTGTACACCCGCCAACCCGACTTGCCGATCAGCTCGTCCTCGACCAGCTTGCGCACCCCCGGCAACACCGTCGGCGCCAGCGCCTTGTCGACCGGCAGCAGCCTCGGCGACGACGTGAACCGCACCCCCGGCAGGTCGTAGATCCTCGGCTTCACCCGTTCGTAGTCCCCGGCACGCAGCGTCACCACCTGGTAGGGCTGGCCCTCCTTGGCCTTCGCCGCGCCGTCGAGGATCGACTTCTGGGTGATCGCCCTGTCGAACCTGGCCAGCGACGTCGCCAGCGCCCCGGCCACCGCCCGCACGTCACCGGCCTTCGCCGGCTCCAGCAGCACCGACACCACGTGCTCGGGGGACATCAGCAGTGCGCTGTCCCGGTCCAGCACCGGCGCCAGGTCGGGCTGCTCGTTCTCCAACGCGATCGACTGCTGCGCCTGCAGCTCCGGATGCACGACCTTGCTGGTCCAGTGCACCTGCCACGCGCCGTCGCGCGACCGCAGCTCCATCCGGCCGCCGTACCGCCACTCCCGGCCGTGACCGAAATCCCACGCCACCTCGAAGTTCGCCCACGCCGACGTCTCGTCCTCGTTGGCGGCCACGTTCCCCAGCTGGGCCGACACCTTCTCCGGCGACAGCTTCGCCCGGACCTCGTCGAGCAGCGCCTGCGCCGACTCGGGCGAATCGGTCACCCCGGCGGCCCGGGCGTTGTCGCCGGCCGCGAACGCCCCGAGATAGTCGCTGGCCGCGTCGGCCGGCCCCGGCCCCGAGTCACCGAACAGGCCACAGCCGGCCAGCGACGCCGTGAGCAGCACAGCCAGGATCAGACGGAGGGCACGCACCCGGCGAGTATGGCTGAGCACACCGACACCCGGAACAGCACCGTCAGAACAGCACCGTGGCGTACTGCCCGGTCGTGGCGAAGCCGATCCGCTTGTACGCGGCCTGGGCGACCACGTTGTACCCGTTGACGTACAGGCTCGCCGTCCGGCCCAGCCCGCAGACCAGCCGGTTGGCCACCGCGGCCGTGCCGCTGGAGCCGAGGCCCTGCCCACGCCGGTCCGGGTGCACCCACACGCCCTGGATCTGGCCGACGGTGTTCGACAGCGCGCCGATCTCCGCCTTGAACACCACCTCGCCGCCCTCGAACCGGGCGAACGCGCGGCCGCCGGCGATCAGCTCCGCCACCCGCGCCCGGTAGCTCGCGCCACCGTCGCCGGTGCGCGGGTCGACGCCGACCTCCTCGATGAACATCGCGATCGCCGCCGGCAGGTACCGGTCCAGCTCCGCCGGGTGCACCGCCCGGACCAGCGGATCGGCGGTGATCGCCGCCGGGCGGTCCATCGACATCAGGGGCTGTTCGGCCCGCACCTCGCGGGCCGGCCCCCAGTCCAGTTCCAGTTCCTCCCACAGGCCGAGCACCTGCTCGGCCGGCCCGACCACCGACGAACACATCCGCCGGCGACGCAGGGCCCGGTCGGCGAACGCGCGCAGCGCCGCCCGGTTGCCCTGCAACGGAATCAGGTTCGACCCGGCGAAGCACAGCGAGTCGAGGCGGCTGCCGCGGAACCCGCGGGGCTCGCAGCCCCACAGCTCACCGCCCAGCCGCCACGGGTCCATGCCGAGGGTCTCGATGCGCGAGGCGACCATGCAGGACGAGACCGGATCCGCCGTGAGCATCGCGCGCACGGCCATTCGATCACGCTCGTCGAGCAGCCGCGCTCCAGCAAGCCGCAACACATCGTCCAGCGTGCCAGAAGTCTGGCTCCAGTGACAGTCAAGGGACACACCAGTACGCCTGGTGTGTCCCTTGAGGGCAGAAATCAGGAAACGGTGACGACCGGGGAGCCGGCCGACCCGGCGGTCTCGCCCGCCTCCTCGGCGATGCGCATGGCCTCCTCGATCAGCGTCTCCACGATCTGGTGCTCGGGCACGGTCTTGATGACCTGGCCCTTCACGAAGATCTGGCCCTTGCCGTTGCCGGAGGCGACACCGAGGTCGGCCTCGCGGGCCTCCCCCGGGCCGTTGACCACACAGCCCATGACGGCCACCCGCAGCGGGACCTCCATGCCCTCCAGCCCGGCGGTCACCTCGTCGGCCAGCTTGTAGACGTCGACCTGGGCGCGCCCGCAGGACGGGCAGGACACGATCTCCAGCTTGCGCGGGCGCAGGTTCAGCGACTGGAGGATCTGCGTGCCGACCTTGACCTCCTCGACCGGCGGCGCCGACAGCGACACCCGGATCGTGTCGCCGATGCCCTGGCGCAGCAGCGCGCCGAAGGCCACCGCCGACTTGATCGTGCCCTGGAACGCCGGGCCGGCCTCGGTGACGCCCAGGTGCAGCGGGTAGTCGCACTGCTCGGCGAGGATCTCGTAGGCCCGGATCATCACCACCGGGTCGTTGTGCTTGACCGAGATCTTCAGGTCGTGGAAGTCGTGCTCGGCGAACAGCGACGCCTCCCACAGCGCCGACTCGGCCAGTGCCTCCGGGGTGGCCCTGCCGTGCTTGGCCATCAGCCGAGGGTCCAGCGAGCCGGCGTTGACGCCGATGCGGATCGGGGTGCCGTGGTCGCGGGCGGCCCGGGCGATCTCGGCGACCTTGTCGTCGAACTTCTTGATGTTGCCCGGGTTGACCCGGACCGCCGCGCAGCCCGCCTCGATGGCGGCGAAGACGTACTTGGGCTGGAAGTGGATGTCGGCGATCACCGGGATCTGCGACTTCGCCGCGATCGCGGGCAGCGCCAGCGCGTCGTCGGCCGACGGGCAGGCCACCCGCACGATGTCACAGCCGGCGGCGGTCAGCTCGGCGATCTGCTGGAGCGTCGCGTTGACGTCGGCGGTGAGCGTCGTGGTCATCGACTGCACCGAGACCGGGTGATCGCTGCCGACGCCCACGCGTCCGACCATCAGCTGTCGGGTCTTGCGCCGCTCCGCCAGCAGCGGCGGCGGCGTGGGCGTTCCCAACATGATGCTCTCGGTCATGCTTTCAGCCTAACGATCGATGCTCGCGGGGCGCTCATCGCTACTGAGGTAGTCGGATCGGATTCACAATGTCAGCGGTGACGGTCAATACGACCACCGCACCACCGATCAGGACGAACACCATGGTGACGGCCGACAACCGGTTGTAGTCGACCGGGCCGCCGGCGGGCTTGCCGCGCAGCTTGCGCAGCCAGTCGCGGATCTTCTCGTAGAACAGGACCGCGATGTGCCCGCCGTCCAGCGGCAGCAGCGGCAGCAGGTTGAACACGCCGATGAAGAAGTTCAGCGTGGCCAGCACGATCAGGAACAGCTCCCAGATGCCGCGCTCCACCGCGTCGCCGCCGATGATGGACGCGCCGACCACGCTGACCGGGGTCTCCGGGTCCCGCTCCCCGCCGCCGATGGCCTCGATGACCTTCGGGATCTTCTCCGGGAACGCCAGCAGGCCGTTCCACACGCCGACGAACATGTCGCCGGTGTAGCTGATCGCACCGCCGAAGCCGTCCAGCGGGCTGTAGGCGATCATCGCCGGCGGCAGTTGGACGGTGACGCCGATCGCACCCGCCTTACCGCCGTTGGCGGCCGTGACCTGGGCGACGTCCACCGTCAGGTTCAGGGTCTGGTCGCCCCGGCGGACCTCGAAGTCGGTCGGGCCCGACAGGCCCTCGACCTTCTTCACCATGTCGCCCCAGGTGGGCGTGGGGGTGCCGGCCACAGAGACCACCAGGTCACCGGGGCGCAGGCCGGCGTCCTTGGCGGGCGCCGGCGCGCCGGCCGCGCAGCCGTCGGCGGAACTGGAGCCCTTGTCGACCACGCAGTCGTTGACCGTGGCCACCCTCGGCGGCTCGGCGACCGTGTTGACCTCCGTGTTCGGCAGGCCCATGGTGACCGCCATCAGGTAGAGGATGACGAAGCCGACGATGAAGTGGGTGATCGAACCGGACACCATCACCACGAAGCGTTTCCACGTGGCGAAGCGCCACATGGCCCGGGGCGCCTCCTCCGGGGTGACCTCGTCCATCGCGGTCATGCCGGCGATGTCGCAGAAGCCGCCGAAGGGGATGCCCTTGAGGCCGTACTCGGTCTCGCCCCGGCGGAAGGACCACAGGGTCGGGCCGAAGCCGACGAAGTAGCGGCGCACCCGCATGCCGAACGCCTTGGCCGCCCACATGTGACCAGCCTCATGCAGGGCGACCGAGATACAGATTCCGAGCGCGAAGAGGATGATCCCCAGGATCCATACGAGCACGTTCCGTCAGTCCTCTCCCCGCCCGGACGTGCCGAGCCGCGCTGTCGCCCCGAGCCGCCTGCCGGCCTGGGCCCGTGCCCAGGTCTCGGCGGCGAGCACCTCGTCGACGCCGGACGGGTCGGTCCGCCAGTCGTCGGCGTCGTCAAGTACCCGGTGCACAGTGTCCACAATGGCGGTGAAGGTGGTGTGTCCTTCCACGAAGGCCGCCACCGCCTCCTCGTTCGCGGCGTTGTAGATCGCCGGCAGGCAGCCGCCCGCCTCACCGGCCTGCCTGGCCAGCCGGACAGCGGGGAAGTTCACGTCGTCCAGCGGCTCGAACGTCCAGGCCGAGGCCGTGTCGAAGCGCGCGGGGCGGGCCGCGCCGGGGACCCGGTCGGGCCAGCCCAGCGCCAGCGCGATCGGCAGCCGCATGTCCGGCGGGCTGGCCTGGGCGATGGTCGAGCCGTCCACGAACTCCACCATCGAGTGAATCATCGACTGGGGGTGGACGACGACGTCGATCCGCTCGTAGGGCACCCCGAACAGCAGGTGCGCCTCGATCAGCTCCAGGCCCTTGTTGACCAGGGTCGCCGAGTTGATCGTGACCACCGGGCCCATGTTCCAGGTGGGGTGGGCCAGGGCGTCGGCGACGGTGACGTCGGTCAGGTCCTCGGCGCGGCGGCCACGGAACGGGCCGCCGGACGCGGTCAGCACCAGCCGCTCGACCTCGGCGGCCGAGCCGGCCCGCAGGCACTGGGCGATCGCCGAGTGTTCGGAGTCGACCGGCACGATCTGCCCCGGCTTCGCCGCGCGCAGCACCAGCGGGCCGCCGGCGATCAGCGACTCCTTGTTGGCCAGCGCCAGCGTCGAGCCGGTGGCCAGCGCGCGCAGCGTCGGCTCCAGGCCGATCGAGCCGGTGATGGCGTTGAGCACGATGTCGGCCGGGGTGCTGTCGATCAGCTCACCGATCGCGTCCTGGCCGGCGAGGATGCGCGGCATCGGGAAGTCGCCGGACTCGTAGCCGCGCTTCTTGGCCTCGGCGTAGAGGGCGAGCGCGACGTCCTCGGCGGCGGTCGGGCGGGACACGGCGATCGCTCGCGCACCGCTCGTGACCGCCTGCGCGGCCAGCGCCCGCGGGTTCCCGCCGCCGGCCGCGACGCCGACCACCTCGAACCTGTCCGGGTTGGCGGTCAGCACGTCCAGTGCCTGGACGCCCACCGAGCCGGTCGAACCGAGAACGAGGACGGTACGTCTGGTCACCGGGCACATTGTTCCCGATGGCCGGCGGGGGGCTCGCGGATGGTGCGCGCGACCGGTCGGGGCGGTGTGGGAGCATGTGCGGGCAAGGAATGTTCGGGTGCCGGGAGGGAACGTGGCAGGCGCACAGCTGGTGAAGCGGCCGAAGAACGCGGTCGACCCCCACGAGGAGCCGTCCGCGGAGTGGGGTTGGCACGGCCGGTTCCCGCGTGGCCGTGAGATCGCCGGCTGGTTCACCGCGATCGCGATGTTCCTGATGGCCTTCATCGGCAACCACGTGGCCGCCACCGAGCAGATCTGGCTGATCGGGATCGGCGTCGCGCTGGTCGCGGGCCTGGTCTGGTCGCGCGTGCGGCAGCGCACCGCCTGGCGTCGCTGATTCCTCCCACCTGAGACCGAATCACATCCTGGGATCTTGGAACAAACGTCCGGACCGGGTTGCTGATCCAGGGAGACACCGGCGTCTGTCCACGGTTCTCCCTGTTGTGAAAGGTCTCGTTGATGGCGCACGCCACGCTGCCCACAAAGTCCACTTCGGACACCGCGCCTGACGGCGAGTTAGCCCCGACCGGGCTTGCCCGGCTCCGGCTGATCCTCGTGCTCGGCGCGTTGATCGCCCTCGGTCCCCTGACCATCGACATGTATCTGCCGGCGTTGCCGGCCATCGCCGACGACCTGATGACCACGTCCTCGGCCGTGCAGCTCACCCTCACCGGAACGCTGCTCGGCCTGGGACTCGGTCAGCTGATCGTCGGCCCGCTCTCCGACGCCGTCGGCCGCCGGCTACCGCTGATCGCCGGCACGGTGCTGCACATCGTGTCCTCCGTGCTGTGCCTGGTCGCGCCGAACGTGGCCGTACTCGGCGTGTTCCGCCTGTTCCAGGGTGTCGGCGCGGCGGCGGCGATGGTCGTCGCGATGGCCGTCGTCCGTGACCTGTTCAGCGGGCGCGCGGCGGCGACCGTGCTGTCCAGGCTGATGCTGGTGATGGGCGTCGCGCCCATCCTGGCCCCGACGCTGGGCGCGGCGGTGCTGCTGCGCGGGTCGTGGCGGGGCGTGTTCGCGGTGCTGGCCGCGCTCGGCGTGGTGCTGGTCCTGGTCGCGATCTTCCTGCTGAAGGAGACGCTGCCGCCGCACCGGCGCCGCACGGGCGCGCTGCGGCCAGTGCTGGCGACCTACCGCTCGCTGGTGCTCGACCGTGAGTTCGTGGTGCTGGCCCTGGTGGCGGCGCTGGGGATGTCGGCGCTGTTCTCCTACGTGTCCGGCTCGTCGTTCGTGCTGCAGGACCACTACGGGCTCGACCAGCAGGAGTTCGGGCTGGTGTTCGGCATCGGCGCGATCGCGATCATCGCGGCGTCCCAGTTCAACGTGGTACTGCTCAACCGGCTGACCCCGGCGCGGATCGTGCTGCACGCGCTGAGCGCGGCCGTCGGCTCGGGCATGGTGCTGGTGGTGCTGACCGCGACCGGAACGGGCGGCCTGGTCGGTTTCGTCGTGCCGCTGTTCGTGCTGCTCGGCGCGATCGGGTTCGTGCTGCCCAACGCCCCGGCGCTGGCGTTGTCGCGCCACGGCGAGGCGGCCGGGACGGCGGCGGCGCTGCTCGGGGCGACCCAGTTCGGGCTCGGCGCGGCGATCGCGCCGCTGGTCGGGGTGCTGGGCAACAACGGGCCGGCGATGGCGATCACGATGACCGGCGGCGCGGCGGTGGGCTGGCTGGCGCTGGCGGCGACGCTGCGCCGGGAACGGCGGCTGGAGCTGGCCCCGGCGGTCTGAGGCGGGGGTCCGAGCGGGCGGTCACGGCAAGACTCTGGTGTGAATTTCTACCACGTGGTAGAAATGTATGGGAGCGCTCCCATCACCCACTCTGCCGAGGCCAGGGGGTTTGGCATGAGCAATCTGTCCGTCCAGCTGTACTCGGTCCGCGAGGCGTTCGCGGACCGGCCGACCGAGACCCTCGACCGGCTGGCCGGCCTGGGGTTCACCCAGGTCGAGCCCTTCCGGCTGCTCGACCACGCCCAGATCCTGCGCACCGGCCTGACCTCGGCCGGACTCACCGCCCCGACCACCCACGCCGCGCTCGTCGACGCCGACCAGCCCGCCGTGTTCGCCGCCGCCGCCGAGTGCGGCGTGGAGCTGGTCATCGAACCGCACGTGCCCGCCGAACACTGGCGGACCGAGGCCGACGTGGCGGCCACCGCGACCGCACTCAACGAGGCCGCCGCACTGGCCGCCGGCCACGGCCTGACCGTCGGCTACCACAACCACTGGTGGGAGCTGGAGATCCAGCTCGGCGGGCGCACCGCACTCGAGGTGCTCGTCGACCACCTCGACCCCCAGGTGGTGCTGGAGGTCGACACCTACTGGGCAGCCGCCGGCGGCGCCGACGCCCCGGACCTGTTGCGGCGCCTGGGTTCCCGGGTCCGCGCACTGCACGTCAAGGACGGCGACCTGGCCACCGACGCCACCGGCCAGGTCCCCGCCGGCCAAGGCCGGATGCCGATCGCCAACGTGCTCGCCGCCGCGCCCGACGCCCTGCGCGTCGTCGAGTTCGACCAGTACGCCGGGGACATCTTCGACGGCCTGGCCGCCAGCCGGGCCTACCTGAACGGGGGCACGCGGTGAGCACCGGACAGGTCGGCGTCGGCGTCATCGGCGCCGGCGTCATCAGCGACACGTACCTGACGAACCTGACCAGCTTCCCCGACCTGCGGGTGCTCATGGTCGCCGACCTCGACCTGGAGCGGGCCAACACCCAGGCCGCCAACCACGGCGTCCCCCGCTCGGGCAGCGTCGCCGAACTGCTCGCCGACCCGGAGATCGAGCTGGTGGTGAACCTGACGATCCCGGCCGCGCACGTCGAGGTCGGGCTCGCCGCCCTCGACGCCGGCAAACACGTGTGGGCCGAGAAACCCCTCGCCCTGGACCGGGAAAGCGGCCGCAAGCTGCTGGACCGGGCACGCGAGAAAGGTCTGCGGGTGGCCAGCGCGCCGGACACCGTGCTCGGCGCCGGTCTGCAGACCGCGCGCCGGGCCGTGGACGCCGGCCGGATCGGCGAGCCGCGCGCCGCGCTGGCCGTGTTCCAGACCCCCGGCCCGGAAAGCTGGCACCCCGCGCCGGAGTTCCTCTACGCGGCCGGCGGCGGCCCGCTGCTGGACATGGGCCCCTACTACCTGACCGAGCTGGTGCAGCTGTTCGGACCGGTCGGCCGGGTCAGCGCGGCCGGCGGCGCCACCCGCGCGACCCGGGTCATCGGCTCGGGGCCCCGGGCCGGCACCGAGTTCCCGGTCGCCGTGCCGACCACGGTCAGCGCGCTGGTCGAGTTCGAACGCGGCGGCGCCGCCCAACTGGTGCTCAGCTTCGACTCGGCGCTGCGCCGGGTGACCCTGGAGGTCACCGGCACGCTGGGCGCGGCCGTGCTCCCCGACCCGAACACGTTCACCGGCACCACGCTGCTGTACACGCCCGAGTCCGAGGAGCCGCGTGAGCTGTCCCCGACCGGTCACGGCGCCTCCCGGGGCACCGGCGCGCTCGAACTGGCCAGGGCGGTCCGGGCCGGTGTCCCCGAGCGTGCGTCCGGCGAGGTGGCCTACCACGTGCTGGACACCATGCTCTCGATCGACGAGTCGCTGACCGCCCACCGCCCGGTCGAGGTGACCAGCAGCGTCGAGGTCCCACCGGCCCTGCCGGCGACCTGGGACCCCTACGCGAGCACGCTGTCCAGGTAGCGGCGCAACGTCGCGACGAGGTCCACCTCGTCCGGCGTGGTCAGCCACTGCACCTGCAACCCGTCCATCAACGCGACGAACGTCGTCGCCGCGACCCTCGGGTCGATCCCCGCCCGCAACTCCCCCCGCCCGGCCAACACCCGGAACGACTCCGACGCCGAGGTCCGCACCAGCCGGTAGTGCCGCACGAAGTAGTCGTGCGCCGGATGGTCGGGCGCCACCGCCTCGGCCGCGAGCCGCGAGTACAGGTCCACGATCCCCGGATGGGCGACGTTGTACTCGGCCAGCGCGATCAGGTTGCGCAGGACCTCCAGGCCGGGCGGGGCCCCGAGGTGCTCCCGCTCGGCGTCCTCGGCGTCACGCCGCTCCAGCACGGCCGCGAGCAGCGCTTCCTTCGTCGGGAAGTAGTAGAGCAGCCCGGCGTGGGTGATCCCGGCACGTTTGGCGACCTCCCGCAGCGACGACCCGTGGTACCCGGCCTCCCCGTAGACGGCGACGGCGGCGGTGAGGATGTCCTCCCGGCGGATCCGCCCCTTGAGGTAGCCCCCGGTCACGGAGTCGGTGCTCACCCGCCCCATCATGCCCCAGCCACCTGTTCGAGTGGGTTTCCCGGTCTCCGGCTGCGGGCCAGGACGTCGCGGGGCGACCCTGGGCTGACCCAGCCGGTGAGGCCCGAGGGGACGCTGACATGCGCAGAGGGATTCGGTTCGTGGTGTCGTGTGGTGCCGTCGGCGTCCTGCTCGCCGGCTGCACATCGGGCGACTCGAACGGATCGGGCGAATCGGGCGGCTCGTCGGGCGCGGCTCCCGCCGAACCGGCGTCGGACACCGAGCAGAGCTTCGAGCAGGTGGCGCACAAGGTGCTGCCCTCGATCGTGCAGATCAACACCGCCGACGGGCTGGGATCCGGCGTGGTGTACGACGACCAGGGCCACATCGTCACCAACGCCCACGTCGTGGGGACCAGTAACACTTTCGAGGTCAGTTTCGTGACCGGCGGTAACCCGGTCACGGCGACGCTGGTGGCCAGCTACCAGCCGGAGGACCTCGCGGTGATCAAAGTGGACGGTGACCTGCCGGTCGGCCCGGCGAGCTTCGGGGACTCCAGCAAGCTGGCCGTCGGTCAGCTGGTGCTCGCCATGGGCAACCCGCTGGGGCTGTCAGCGAGCGTGTCCAACGGCATCGTGTCGGCCATGGGCCGCACCGTCACCGAACCCGCCACCGCGACCTCACCCGCCACCACGATTCCCGACATGATCCAGACCTCGGCGCCGATCAACCCCGGCAACAGTGGCGGTGCGCTGGTCGACATGAGCAACCAGGTGATCGGCATCCCGACGCTGGCGGCCACCGACCAGGAACTCGGCGGGGCCGCGCCAGGCATCGGCTTCGCCATCGCCAGCAACACGGTCAAACGGATCGTCGACCAGATCGTGCGGGACGGAAAGGTGACCGACACCGGCCGCGCGGCGCTGGACATCCTCGCCAGAACCGTCGCCGACCGCGACGCCCAACCCGTCGGCGTCGGCGTCGTCGAGGCCACCCCCGGCGGCGCGGCGGCGGCAGCCGGCATCCAGGCCGGCGACGTCATCACGAAACTCAACGAGACCGCGACCACGACCGTCGCGGAACTGAACGCCGTCCTGGTGTCCCTGTCCCCGGGCGACAAGGTCAAGGTCACCTTCCTCCGAGGCACCGAGACCATGACCAAGGACGTCACCCTCGCCGACCGCTGACAGCGAGAAAGTGAGGCCGTAGGGGTGAGTCGGGTCAGCCCTCGGCGGCGAGTTGGCCGCAGGCGGCGGCGATCTCCTGGCCCCGGGTGTCGCGGACCGTGCAGGCCACGCCGCCCTCGTTGACCCGGCGGACGAACTCGCGCTCCACCGGCTTGGGCGCGGCGTCCCACTCGCTGCCGGGGGTCGGGTTCAGCGGGATGACGTTGACGTGCACCAGCTGGTTGAGGTGCTGGCGCAAACGTTTCGCCAGCAGGTCGGCCCGCCACGGCTGGTCGTTGACATCGCGGATCAGGGCGTACTCGATGGACACCCGGCGGCCGGTGACGTCGGCGTAGTACCGCGCGGCCTCCAGGACCTCGTCGACCGACCAGCGGTTGTTCACCGGCACCAGGGTGTCGCGCAGTTCGTCGTCGGGGGTGTGCAGGGAGACGGCGAGGCGGACCTGCATCCGCTCGTCGGCGAGCTTGCGGATCGCCGGTGCCAGGCCGACGGTCGACACGGTCACCGAACGCTGGGAGATGCCGAGGCCATGCGGCGCCGGCTCGGTGATCCGGCGCACGGCCTCCACGACCCGGCGATAGTTGGCCAGCGGCTCACCCATGCCCATGAACACGATGTTGGACAGCCGCACCGGGTCACCGCCGAGGTCACCGTCGCGGGCGGCGACGGCGGCGAGGCGGACCTGCTCGACGATCTCGGCGGTCGACAGGTTCCTGGTCAGACCGCCCTGGCCGGTGGCGCAGAACGGGCACGCCATCCCGCAGCCGGCCTGGCTGGACACGCACACCGTGGCGCGGTCCGGGTAGCGCATCAGGACGCTCTCGATCAGCGTGCCGTCGTGCGCGCGCAGCAGCGCCTTGCGGGTCTGGTCGTCGTCGCAGCTGACCGTGCGCACGACGGTCACCAGCTGGGGCAGCAGCTGGCGCACCAGCTCGTCGCGGCTGGCCGCCGGGATGTCGGTCATGGCGCCCGGGTCGACGTTCAGGCGCCGGAAGTAGTGGTTCTCCAACTGCTTGGCACGGAACGGTTTCTCGCCGAGCGCGACGACCGCCGCGCGGCGTTCGTCAGGGGACAGATCCACCAGGTGCGACGGCGGCAGCCCGCGCCGAGGCGCGTCGAGGACCAGCGGAAGGGACTTCACAACCGTCCATGGTCCCATGACCGGAAAGTGCCCTTCACCCAGCCCGCGACCGGGCCGCCGGCCCCTGACAGCGACCGGTCGTGCACAGTTTGTGGCCTGTCGGACAGGCCCGGGTAGGCTGGTGAATCAGCGAATCGGTGGGGCGCTCAGTGGAGCACGGGTCGGGTGGTACCGGCCACGAGGCTCGCAGAACCTGGAATTGGGTGGTGTGGTTATGGAGATGGCAGTGTTGACCGGCAAGGTGATCCGATTCGACGAGGCCCGGGGTTACGGCTTCGTCGCCCCGGACACCGGCAGCGAGGACGTCTTCCTGCACGTGAACGACCTGAGTTTCGACAAGCGGCTGCTCACGCCGGGCACCAGGGTGCAGTTCGTCGCCGAGGAGGGGCAGCGCGGACTCAAGGCCTCCCGGGTCCAGATCGTCGACCAGCCCCTGCCCGCGCCCCGCGTCACCAGCCACTCCCACGACGACGGCGGGAGCGACGACGGAATGTGCGACATCATGTCGCACTCCGAGCTGACGTCCGAGGTCACCGAGGCCCTGCTGGCGGCGGTGCCGACGCTCACCGCGCAGCAGATCGTGCAGGTCAGGCGGAGCATGATCTCCCTGGCCACCGACCACGGCTGGGTCGAGGGCTGACTCGACGACACACTCAGCGTTCCTGTGGGCGGGCCGGATCATCCGGCCCGCCCACAGTCGTCTGGCGACCTCCTGGGTTGACCACCACGCGGAATAACGTTGCATCGCGACATGTTCCGATATATCGTAAACCTATCGCGATACAGCGCGATGATCGACAACAGGAGGACATCATGCGTCCCAGCTTTGGACACCACGAGCACGACCAGCACGTTCACCCCGGCCGACACCACGACCGGCACCCCGGCCACCGCGAGCCCGGCGGCCACCCGTTCGGCGACGAGCCCGGCGGCCACTTCGGCGGCCAGCGCGGGTTCGGCCCGTTCGCGCCGCCGCAGGCACGCGGCCCGTTCCCGCCGATGCCGCCGGTCCCCCCGTTCGGCTGGCCGCCCGGCCCGTCCTTCGGCGAGCCCGGCGGGCCCCGAGGCCGGGGACACCGGCGTGGCCCCGGCCGGCGCAGCCGCCGCGGCGACGTCCGCGCCGCGATCCTGGCCCTGCTGGCCGAACGGCCGATGCACGGCTACGAGATGATCCAGGAGATCACCGAACGCAGCGGCCAGTACTGGCGCCCGAGCCCCGGCTCGGTCTACCCGACCCTCCAGCTGCTGGCCGACGAGGGCCTGGTGGAGATCACCGAGGGCAGCGGCAGCAAACGCCACTACGCCCTGACCGACGAGGGCCGCCAGGCCGCCGCCAAACACGAGGGCAACCCCCCGTGGGAGCAGATCGCCCAGGACGTCGACCCGACGGACGTGTCCCTGCGCGACGCCATCGGCCAACTGATGGGCGCGACCGTCCAGGTCGCCAACGCCGCCACCGAGGGCCAGAAGAAGCGCGCGATCGAGGTGCTCAACACCGCCCGCCGCGAGCTGTACACCCTCCTCGGCGAAACCGAACCCGCGCCGACCGACGATGAACAGGAGTAGTTCCCCACCCGCTGGCCGACCGTGACGGTCGGCCAGCGGACCAGACCACACCGCCGGGTGATCTTCGAACCCGTGCGGCCCCGCGAGCCGGTGGATCACCTCTCCAAGCCTTAGCGTGATCGCGTTTGTACGCTGAGTTGTTTCGAAAGGATGATTCGTGAAGCTTTTCTCTCGTTTGGCCAGACGGGCCGGCGCCCTGGTCGGTGTCGGTCTCGCCTGCGCAGGGCTGGTCACGGTGACCGCGGCTGAGGCCGCCGCCGAGACCATCGTCATCGACGGGTACACCCAGACTGTGGTGGAGTCCTCGGGCACCCCGGTCCTCTGCCCCGCCAACCAGGTCCTGCTCGGCCAGTCGCACTCCGGTGACGAGAACGGCAGCACCACCTACTACTGCGGCCTGCTCCTCATCGACGGGCAGATGGCCCAGGTCAGCGCGCCGACCTGGAGCACCGACCAGCGGGAGAGCAACTCGTTCTTCACGGCTCCCGCCGACCAGGTCCTGGTCGGCCGCCAGCACACCGGTGACGAGAACGGCTCGACGCGGTACGCGACCGCCACCCTGAGCGCCTGGGGACGAACGGTGGAGCTGGCCTCCTACCGCTGGACCCCGGCCCAGCGGGAGAGCGGCAGCTACGCCAAGGCCGGCGACTACGAGGTCATGGTCGGCCGCCAGCACTCCGGCGACGAGACCGGCCAGACCCGCTACCAGTTCGCACGGATCGCCGACTGATCAACTGATCGGCGTCTGATCGGTGCGGTCAGGGTCTGACCAGGCCGGTCGGCTTGTCGCGGTACAGCACGCGGTAGCCGACCGGCACCGTCAGGCCGGGGATCTCGGTGAGCGCCCGCGCCGCCACGGCCGCCGAGAACTCGATCCGCAGCACCGCCGAGAGCTGCGCGCGGCTGTCGAACCGCCACAGCGTCGGCACGTGCCTGATCCCGAACCCGAGGCGCGCGAAGAACTCGTCGATCTCGCGGGGGTCGTAGCTCGGCAGGTCGGCCAGCATCCAGTCGCCGTAGGGCCGGTGCCGCACGTCCAGGTCGACGATCACCAGGCGGCCGCCCGGCCGCAGCACGCGATCGGCCTCGGCCAGGCCCGGTTCACACCCCGGGCCGAAGAAGTAGGCGGTGCGGGCGTGCACCACGTCCACGCTCGCGTCCGGCAGCGGCAGCCGTTGCGCCGCCCCGGCCAGCACCTCGACGGTGGGCAGCTCCGCCACCCTCGCCCTGGCCCGCTCGACCAGCGGCGGATGCGGTTCGACACCGACCACCCGGCGGGCCGTCGTGGCGAACCTCGGCAGGTGGAAACCGTCGCCGCAGCCGACGTCGGCGACGTCGCGGCCGGTCCAGTCGACCAGGCCCGCGAGGACCCGCCAGATCTCGCCGTCGACGTCCTGGGCCCGGTTCTCCACCTCGTAGACCTCGGGCCAGTGCCAGATGTTCGGGCTCGGCAACGTGTCAACGCCCCGGCGCACGGCGGCGATGCGCTCCCGCGCCCTGGACATCAATCCCACACTTCCAGCAAACCAGGAATCAGGCCGGGATGAACAGGCTGAGCAGCAGCCAGGACACCACAGCCGAGGGCAGCAGCGAGTCCAGCCGATCCATCAGACCACCGTGACCGGGCAGCAACGTGCCCATGTCCTTGATCTTGAGGTCACGCTTGATCAGCGACTCGACCAGATCGCCGATGGTGGCCGTGAGCACCAGCGCCGCGCCGAACAGGGCGCCCTGCCACCACTGGCCCTCCAGCAGCAGGGTCACCGACAGCACGCCCGCCGTGATGCCGGCGACCATCGACCCGCCGAAACCCTCCCAGGACTTCCTCGGGCTGATCACCTTCGACATCGGGTGCCTGCCGAACAGCACCCCGGCGGCGAACCCGCCGGTGTCCGAACAGACGACCAGGATCAGGAAGCACAGCACCCTGTCCACGCCGTCCTCGGGCAACACCAACATCGCCGCGAACGAGGCCAGCAACGGAACATAGGCCGCCGCGAGCACCGACGCGGACAGGTCACGCACGTACCCGTCGATCCCGCCGCGGAAACGCCACACCATGCTCGCCAACACGGTCAGCACGAAGGCCGCCAGCAGCCCGTCCAGACCGAACGGCCAGGTCAGCCACACCATCGCCTGCCCGCCGACCAACACCGTCGGCAACGCGATCCGGATGTCCGCCGCCCGCCGCAGCGCCCCGGCCAACTCCACGGTGCCGATGGCCACCGCCACCGCCACCACCCCGACGAAAACATGCCGCACGGTCAGCAACGCCACCAACACGGTGGCCCCCAACGCCACCCCGACGGCGATCGACACCGGCACATTGCGCCCGGCCCGCGACCCGGCGGCCTTGGCCGCCGACGCCCCGCCGGTCTCCTGACCAGCTGGCGACGTCGTCCGCTCCCCCGGGTTCCCGGCGGCCCCACGATCGGCCGGAGGCTCGTCGGGGGACGACCCGGTGGGTGACTGTCCAGCACGCTCCGCGCGCGACGGCCGGTCGGGCGATGACCCGTCGGGTGTGGACCCGGTCGTCACTCGGCTCCTCTCGGCCGGCGCCGCCGGTGGGCCGGCGGGCGGATCGGCCAGTTCACTGGCCGTGTCGCTGGTGATGTCGCTGGTGATGTCGCTGGTGATGCCACTGGACATGTCGCTGGTCATGATTCACCCGATCGAGCTGGCTCAGACCTCGAGCAGCTCGGCTTCCTTGTGCTTGACCAGCTCCTCGATCTGCGCGACGTACTTGTCGGTGACCTGCTGGAGCTCCTTCTCGGCGCGACCGACCTCGTCCTCACCGGCCTCGCCCTCCTTGGCGATGCGGTGCAGCTCCTCGTTGGCCTTGCGGCGCACGTTACGGATGGAGACCTTGGCGTCCTCGCCCTTGCTCTTGGCCACCTTGACCATCTCGCGGCGACGCTCCTCGGACAGCTGCGGGATCACCACGCGGATGATCGTGCCGTCGTTGGACGGGTTGACCCCCAGGTCGGAGTCGCGGATCGCGCGCTCGACAGCGGCGAGCTGACTCACGTCGTAGGGCTTGACGACGGCCATCCTGGCCTCGGGGATGCTGACCCCGGCGATCTGGTTGAGCGGGGTCGGCGAACCGTAGTAGTCGACGACGATGCGCGCGAACATCGCGGGGTTCGCGCGTCCGGTCCGCACCGTGCCGAGTTCCTCCTTGGCCACCGACACGGCCTTTTCCATCTTCTCCTCGGCGTCGAGGAGTGTCTCGTCGATCAAAGCGTGCTCCTGTGGTTGGCTTCCCGGCGGCGGCTCAGCGCTGCCCGGGAGTGCTGACGACGGTGCCGATCCTCTCACCACGCACCGCGCGCGCGATGTTCCCCTCGACAAGCAGGTTGAAGACGATGATCGGCATGTTGTTGTCCATGCAGAGGCTGAACGCCGTCGAGTCGGCGACGTTCAGGCCGCGCTCCAACACCTCCCGGTGCGTGATGTGCTCGAACATCTCGGCGTCCGGGGTGGTCTTGGGGTCGTCGGTGTAGACCCCGTCGACCGACTTGGCCATCAGGACGACCTCGCAGCCGATCTCCAGCGCTCGCTGGGCGGCCGCGGTGTCGGTGGAGAAGTAGGGCATGCCGACGCCGCCGGCGAAGATCACGACCCGGCCCTTCTCCAGGTGCCGCTCGGCACGACGCGGGATGTAGGGCTCGGCGACCTGACCCATGGTGATCGCGGTCTGGACCCGGGTGTCGATGCCGAGCTTCTCCAGGAAGTCCTGCAACGCCAGGCAGTTCATCACGGTACCGAGCATTGCCATGTAGTCGGCACGGTCCCGGTCCATGCCCCGCTGGGAGAGTTCGGCGCCACGGAAGAAGTTGCCGCCGCCGATCACCACCGAGACCTGTACGCCGTCCCGCACGACCTCGGCGATCTGGCGCGCCACGGTCTGCACGACGTCCGGATCGACGCCGACCTCGCCGCCGCCGAACATCTCACCGCCCAGTTTGAGCAACACCCGGCGGAACCCGTGTCCGCGGCCTTCCATCACGACGTCCTCTCTCGCGTGCGAGTGACTACAGGACTGTGCCCCGCCCTCGGCGAACGCGAGGGCGGGGCACTGCCCGGGATCGAGATTTCCCTGTCAGGACTGGCCGATCTCGAAGCGGGCGAACCGGGTGACGGTCACGCCAGCGGCGTCGAGGAGGGCCTTGACGGTCTTCTTGGAGTCCTGCACGGACGACTGCTCAAGGAGCACCGAGTCCTTGTAGAAGCCGTTGACCCGGCCCTCGACGATCTTGGGCAGCGCCGCCTCCGGCTTGCCCTCCTCGCGCGCGGTCTCCTCGGCGATCCGCCGCTCGGTGGCGACGACGTCCTCGGGGATCTCGTCACGGGTGACGTACCGGGGCTTCATCGCCGCGATCTGCATGGCGGCGCCGCGAGCGGCCTCCGCGTCATCACCGGTGTACTCGACCAGCACGCCGACGGTCGGCGGCAGGTCGGGGTCGCGGCGGTGCAGGTAGGTCGCGACCGGGCCGTCGTAGGCGACGACCCGACGCAGCTCCAGCTTCTCGCCGATCTTGGCGGAGAGCTGCTGGACGGCGTCGCTGACCGTGCCACCGTCGAGCGCGGCCGAGGCCAGGGCGTCCAGGTCGGCCGGCTTGGTGTCCTTGGCGACCGCGATGACGCGGTCGGCCAGGCCCTGGAAGTCGGCGTTCTTGGCGACGAAGTCGGTCTCGCAGTTCAGCTCGACCATGACCCCGGCGGCGGCGGCGACCAGACCGTTGGCGGTGGTGCGCTCGGCCCGCTTGCCGACGTCCTTGGCGCCCTTGATGCGCAGGATCTCGACGGCCTTGTCGAAGTCGCCGTCGGCCTCGTCGAGGGCCTTCTTGCAGGCCATCATGCCGGCGCCGGTGAGCTCCCGGAGCCGCTTGAGGTCGGCCGTGGTGTAGTTAGCCATCGTGGCTCTGTCCATTCCTTCTTTCGGTGAGTGGGGCGCGGTTGGTCAGGACTCGCTCGGCTGCTCGGCGGGCGCGGCGGCCTCAGCGGCCGGCGCGGCCGGCGCGTTCTGACCCACGAGCAGCTCCTTCTCCCACTCGGGCAGCGGCTCGTCCGTGGCGACGCCCGGAGCCGGCTTGTCCTCGCCGTCCGGCACACCGTTGCGCACGCCGGAGCGGGCCATCAGACCGGCGGCCGCGGCCTCGGCGACGACCTTGGTCAGCAGCGCGGCCGACCGGATCGCGTCGTCGTTGCCCGGGATCGGGTAGTCGACCTCGTCCGGGTCGCAGTTGGTGTCCAGGATCGCGACGACCGGGATGTTGAGCTTGCGCGCCTCACCGACGGCGATGTGCTCCTTCTTGGTGTCCACGATCCAGACGGCGGAGGGAACCTTCGCCATGTCGCGGATACCGCCCAGCGTGCGCTCGAGCTTGTCCTTCTCGCGGGTGAGCATCAGGATCTCTTTCTTGGTGAGACCCTGGAAGCCGCCGGTCTGCTCCATGGACTCCAGCTCCTTGAGGCGCTGGAGGCGCTTGTGGACGGTGGAGAAGTTGGTGAGCATGCCGCCCAGCCAGCGCTGGTTGACGAAGGGCATGCCGACCCGCAGCGCCTCGTTGGCGATGGCCTCCTGCGCCTGCTTCTTCGTGCCGACGAACAGGATCGACCCGCCGTGGGCGACGGTCTCCTTGATGAACTCGTAGGCGCGCCCGATGTAGGACAGCGTCTGCTCGAGGTCGATGATGTAGATGCCGTTGCGCTCGGTGAGGATGTAGCGCTTCATCTTCGGGTTCCAGCGGCGGGTCTGATGCCCGAAGTGCACGCCGGAATCCAGCAGTTGCTTCATGGTGACGACGGCCATGGCCTGGTTCGCACCCTCTTCTGCTCAGCGCGCCTGGCGTCCACCAGGCACGATGTCGGTTGTCGCGGCGCCCGTGTTCGGGTGCCGCCCTGGTGCCGGTGCCGGCAGCCGGACCCGCAACGAACTCTGCTGTGGGACCGCCGGATGCCGTTAGCGCATGGCTGGTGCACTGGCACGCGAAGTCGATCCGTACTCACACGGACCGCGATGGGAAGTGTACGCGGTCGGGTCGCCCTCAACAGGACAGACCCGTCCTTCCACCTGCCAGTTGTCCACAACCGCTCCGGTTGTCCACAGATTCCCTCACGGCCCGTCACCGGGCCGCCGGCCGGGGCAGGGTTGACGGCATGGCTCCCACCCCGCCCCACCCGCTGCTCGCCGCCGTCCTTGCCCTGCTCACGGCCCCTTTCCTGCTGGGCGTGACCGCCTCGGCCGCGGTACCGCCGGCCGCCCCGCCGCTGTCCGCGGCCCTGCCTCCGTCCTCGGCGCTGTCTCCGTCTTCGGCCCTGTCTCCGTTCTCGGCGCCGCCTGGCGCCGCGCCGCACCTGTCGGCGGGCGCGCCGCAGCCCGAGGGCGAACCGGCGCCCGGCGGCGCGCGGGCGATACAGGAGGGCGCGCCGGCCCTGTCGGGGCACGCGCCGTCCTTGCCCGGGGGCGGGCCGCGACGCGTCCGCCAGCCACCGGACGTGCCCGGCACGCCGCTGGGCTGGTTCGCGTGGCCGCTGGCGCCCCCGCACCCGGTGCTGCGGCCGTTCGAACCGCCGGCGACGCCGTACGGACCTGGCCATCGCGGCGTCGACCTCGGCGGCGCGACGGGTGACCAGGTCGTCGCCGCCGCCGGTGGAGTGGTCGTGTTCGCCGGTCAACTGGCGGGTCGTGGCGTGGTGTCGGTCGACCACCCGGGCGGTCTGCGCACGACCTACGAGCCGATCGGCCCGTCGGTGGAGCCCGGCCAGCACGTCGCCGCCGGTGAGGTGCTGGGTGTCCTGCGCCCCGGCCACTGCCGGACGGTGCCCGCGTGCCTGCACTGGGGCGTGCGGAAGGGCGGGGAGTACCTGGACCCGCTCACCCTGGTCCCGCCCGCCGGCGGCCGGGTACGGCTCCTGCCCTGGAAGGAGGATCACGAACCGCGCTGATGACCTGCCTCGCGGAGCCTGGGCGATCACGTCCGGGCGGCCAACGGCGCCGTCGTTCGCGCCGCCGGCCGCGCCGCCAGCCTGGCGGTCGTTCGCGCCGTCGGCCTGGCGGGTGCGGCGCGGGTCAGACCTCGGACTTTTCGAGGAGTTTGGCGCGTAGGCGCAGGACGGCCCTGGTGTGGAGCTGGCAGACACGGGACTCGGTGACGCCGAGCACCCGGCCGATCTCGGCGAGGGTGAGGTTCTCGAAGTAGTAGAGGGTCACCACGACTCGGTCACGCTCGGTGAGGTGGCGGATGGCTTCGGCGAGCTGTCTGCGGTTGTCCTGGTCCACGAGGAGGGCGACCGGGTCCAGCGCCTCCTGGTCCTCCAGGATGTCGGCGAGCGGGGTGCCCCGGCCGGCCGCGGCCAGTTCGTCCAGCGCGACGACGCTGGTGAGCTGAAGCTGGGCGTAGATGTCGCGCAGCTCGTCGACGGTGATGCCGAGTTCGGCGGCCAGTTCGGCGTCGGTGGGGGTGCGCCGCAGGTGGGCGCCGAGGCGTTCGAGGGCGCGCTCGACCTCACGGGCGCGGCCACGGACCGAGCGCGGCACCCAGTCCTGGGCGCGGAGGTCGTCGAGGATCGCGCCCCGGATGCGCTGCATGGCGTAGGTCTCGAACTTGAGCCCGCGCTCGGGTTCGAACTTCTCGATCGCGTCGACCAGGCCGAAGATGCCCGACTGGATCAGGTCGGCCACCTCGACGTGCGCCGGCAGCCCGGTGCCGACCCGGCCGGCGACGTACTTGACCAGCGGCGCGTAGTGCAACACGAGCCGGTCGCGCAGCGTCTGCTCCCGGCGCTCGCCGAAGGACCGCCACAGCGCGACGATGCCCGCCTCGACGTCGTCGAAGGTGCGTTGGTCGCCCGGCAGGACGCCGGCGGTGTCGCCGACGCCGAAGGAAATCACATGACCGTTGGTCGACGCACCGGCGGCGGTGCCGGTGTGCGTCGGTCCCGGTGTCCCGAAGACGTCCCCGAGATCACTGGGAGCGGGGGTGGGCTCGGTCATGAATTGCCTTCAGCCGTTCGACGGTCACGTGTGTGTATAGCTGGGTGGTAGCGAGCGTAGCGTGACCAAGCAGTTCCTGGACGCTACGAAGATCGGCACCCCCCTCGAGCAAATGAGTCGCGGCAGTGTGACGCAGACCGTGCGGTCCCATGACGGGAGCACCCGGAACACTACTCAGCGCTTCGTGCACGATACGTCGAACGCTGCTCGGTTGGAACCGGCCGCCGCGGGCCCCCAGCAGAAGAGCAGGTGGTGAGACGGGCCTTGCGAGACTCGGGCGCCCGTGTTCGAGCCACTCGCGCACCGCCCGTTCCGCCGGTTGTCCGAATGGCACCGTCCGTTCCTTGCCTCCTTTTCCCAGAACGACTACAACTCGTCGTTCAAGATCGACGTCGTCGAGGTCGAGCCCGCTCAGCTCCGACACCCGTACCCCGGTCGCGTACAGCAGTTCGAGTAGAGCGTGATCACGCAGAGCGACCGCATCGCGCTGCGCGGCTCCCGAGGCGGAGGCCGTCAGCACCTCGTTGGCCTGGTCCTCGCGCAGCACCGACGGCAACGTCCGCCGCGCCCGGGGTGACGCCAGCCGACCGCCCGGATCGGCCGGCAGATGCCCTCGCCGGTGCGCCCACGCGGTGAACGTGCGCGCCGAGGCCGCCCGGCGGGCCAGCGTGGTCCGGCCGGTACCCGCTGTCCGCAACGCGGCCAGCCACGCCCGGAGCGCCTGGAGATCCAGAGCCGCGATCCCTCCGGTGCTCACCTCACGTGAACTGTCACTTTTTCCTTTGTCATCTTTTCCTTCAGCACTGTTTCTTTCGTCGCTGTCTCCCTGGTCGTCGCGTCCTTGGTCGTTGTTCTGGTCGGGGGTGGTGATCGGCAGGCAGTGGAGGAATCCCAGCAGGGAGACGACGTCGCCGACGTAGGCGCGCACCGTGTGCGGCGACAGGCCGCGTTCGAGGGCGAGGTGGCGTTCGTAGTCGCGCACCACGTCCTGGATCGACGCCGGGAGCCGGTCGCGGACCCGGTGGAGATCGACCCGCGTGCCGGTGGACCGCCTGCCGGTAGATCGTCGCCCCGCCATGCCGGCGACGCTCCGCCATGGACGGGGACCGCGTCAAGCACCGCCACGCCCGCACGTGGCGGCTCACGTGTCCGGCTCACGTGTCCGGTGCCCGGCGCCAGCCCTCGTCGCACCGGCGCGCCAGGTCGGTGAGCTCCAGTTCGGGCAGGAGCGCGCGGACCCGGTCGATCGGCACCCCGGACTCGACCGCGACCCGCGCCGGGGTGCGCGCGGTGCGCCGGCTGAGGGCCTCGTAGACGCGCAGCGCCTGACCGCCGAGACCGTCGGTGCGGCGAACCGGGCCGCTGGGCGGTTCGACCAGATGCTCCCCGACCGGGCCGACGGCCTCCAGGATCTCCGGCACCGACCCGGCCAGCATCGCGGTGCCGGCGCGGAGCAGGTCGTGGCAACCGGCCGAGGTGGCGGAGGTGATCGGCCCCGGCACGGCGAGCACGACCTTGCCGAGCGCGGCGGCCGTCGTCGCGGTGTTCCGCGCACCGCTGCGCACACCGGCCTCCACGACCACGGTGCCGCTCGACAGCGCCGCGATCAGCCGGTTGCGGACGAGGAAGCGGTGACGGGCCGGCGGGGTGCCCGGCGGGTACTCGCTGAGGATCAGCCCGGTGGCGGCGATCTCGTCGATGAGGTCGGAATGCCCGACCGGGTAACGCAGGTCGACCCCACACGCCAACACGGCGACGGTGGTGCCCTTGGCGGCGAGCGCGCCACGGTGGGCCTGGCCGTCGATCCCGAAGGCGGCACCGGACACGACGGTCATGCCCGCGTTGGCCAGGTCATGACCGATCTCGGCGGCCACGTACTCGCCGTACCCGGAGGCCGACCGCGCGCCGACGACCGCCACGGCGCGTTCGACGGTGTCGGCCAGGCGGACGGGGCCTTTCGCCCACAGGCCGAGCGGCGAACCGGACCACCGCTGCCCCCGGTCACTGGCGGCGGCGAGACTGAGCAGCGGCCACGCCGGCCACTCCTCGTCCTCCGGGACGACCAGCCGGGCACCGATCCGACGGGCGTCGGCCAGGTCGCTCTCCGCCAGTTCGAGATGGCGGCGGGCGGAGATCTCGGCGAGGACCCGCTCGGGAACGGCGGCCGCACGGACCGCCGCCGCCGCTTCCACCGGCCCGACGGAGTCGACGAACGCGAGCAGAGCCGTGGCCGGTGGCTCGGCGACCCGCATCAGGTACGCGCGGGCAAGCCGACACTCGGCGACCTTGTCGGCCGTCGTCCTGGTGGCGGGCGACGACGAACCGGACCTGCTCCGAGGCTTCTTCCTGGAGGGACCGGACGTCGTCGGACCAGCGGTGTCGGCGCCTGAGGCGGCGTGGATCTCGGTACTGGTCGGGCCAGGTTCGGCGCCGGCGGTGCCTGGGTAGGTGAAGGCCGCTCCGGGAGACAGTGCCACGGAAACAGGCGGTTCGATGTCGACGGCGCTCAGCACAACCGTTGCGGCCGTGGACATCTCCGGTAGGCCCGCTGGCGGTTGGGCGGTGGACGCGGGGGCGGCCGCTCGGACGTCGTTCCGTTCCTCGCGGCCCAGCACTGGCTGCTCGTCGGCATCCGGTTCTGACCATTTCTGGTGGGTGTTGGTGCACTGCCTGGTCAGGAGGCGTTCGATCAGGCTGGGAGGTTGGGGGGTCATGCGGCTCTCCGGTCGCGGAATTCGAGGGCGGTGGCTACGTGGTCGGCTTCGGGGTGGTCCAGGTCGGCCAGGTCACTGAGGGTCCAGGCGACTCTGAGGCAGCGGTCGGCGCCTCGGGCGGTGACCGCGCCTGTCGACAGGCCTCGGTCGAGCAGGGCTGTCGCCTGTCGGGGTAAGGCGAACTCTCGACGGAGGAACGGGCCCGGGGCCTGGGCGTTGGTCAGCCAACCGTGGGGGCGCCAGCGGGTCGCGGCCTTCGCCCTGGCCCTGATCACCCTGGCTCGGACCGTGGCGCTGGACTCCGGGGTGATGCGGTCGGCCGCCGACAGGGCTGTCACGGGGCGCATGCGGACCCTCAGGTCGACCCGGTCCAGCAGCGGACCGGACAGGCGACCCAGGTACCTGCGTCTGGTGTGGGGCGAGCACGTGCAGTCCACCTCCCTCGGTGGGGCGCAGGGGCAGGTGTTGGTCGCCAGGACCAGTTGGAACGCGGCGGGATAGCGGCAGACGCCGTCACGGCGGGCGAGGCGGATCTCGCCCTGTTCCACGGCGGTTCTGAGGGATTCGAGGTGGCGGGCTCCGAACTCGCAGGCTTCGTCCATGAACAGGACGCCGTGATGGGCCTGGCTGATCACCCCGGGCTTGGCCAGGCCGGTACCGCCGCCGATGAGGCCGGAGATCGACGTCGTGTGATGGGGTGCCACGAAGGGAGCGACGGTGATCAGCGGGGATTCCTGGGTGAGGGTGCCGGCGATCGACCGGATCGCGGTGACCTCCAGGGACTGTTCGGTGGTCAGGGGTGGGAGGAGGCCGGGGAGGCGCTCGGCGAGCATCGTCTTGCCGGTGCCCGGGGGGCCGGTGAGGAGCAGGTGATGGCCGCCGGCGGCGGCCACCTCCAGCGCCCAGCGGGCCTCGGTCTGGCCGACGACGTCGGACAGGTCGGGGATCTCCTGGTGAGGTGGGGTGCGGTCGGGTGACGGGTCGTGGAGGGCGTCGCGGTCGCCCCTGAGCCAGACGAGGACGTCGTGGAGATGGTCGGCTCCCTTGACGTCCAGGTCGGTGACGAGGGCGGCTTCGGCGAGAGTCGACGTGGGGACGATGGCCCTGCCCAGACCGGCTCTGCGGGCGGCCAGCAGACCGGGAAGCACGCCGCGCACCGCACGGAGCCGGCCGTCCAGCGCCAGCTCACCGATCATGGCGGTGCCGGGGAGCCTGTCCGGCGGGACCCGGCCGCCGGCGGTCAGCACGGCGCACGCCAGGGCCAGGTCGTAGCTGGAGCCGCCCTTGGGGAGGGCCGCTGGTGAGAGGGCGAGGGTGACCAGTTCGGTCGGCCACTCCTCGCCGCTGTTGCGGATGGCGGCACGGACGCGTTCCTTCGCCTCGTTGAGCGAGGCGTCGGGGAGGCCGACGATCTGGGTCCGGGGACGGCCGCCGCCGATGTCGGCCTCGATCTCGACGACCAGGCCGTCGACGCCGAACAGGGCCACCGACCAGGTACGGGCAAGAGCCATCACCGGCCGCCGATCCGGGTGTGCGGCCCTCGGTCGTGGAGGCCGCCGCCAACGGCGGCGGGTGGGGTGATGACAGGGCCGCCCATCAGAAGGCTGCCGGGAAGTGTTGGAGGGTGGGTTCGGCGTTTCTCGGCCAGGTGATGGCGATGATGTCGAACCGTTCGGGGCACCAGCGGACGTGGTGGGCTGCCCGCCACCGCCTGGACAGGCGGCGGATGCGGTTGGCCTTCTCCGGTGTCACCGCCTCGGCGGGGTGGCCGTAGTCGGTGGTGGTCCTTGTTTTCACTTCACAGACGATGAGTTTTCGTCCGTCGGTGGCCACCAGGTCGAGTTCACCTTCGTGGCAGCGCCAGTTCCTGGACAGGAGGACCAGGCCCTGGTTCCGGAGGTAGCGCGCGGCCAGGTCTTCGCCCTGTGCGCCCGTGGTGAGGTGACGGGGAGTGGAGCGGGGGTTGCTGGTTGTCATGCGTCCACGGTCCCGGCCGGCGGACGGTGATGCCAGGGGGTGGTGGCGAACTGTGGACAACCGGCCCAGCTGTGGACAACTCGGGGGTGAACGACCGGTGGGAGCGGGCCGGTGTGGTATCAGGTGCCGAAGGGGCCCTCTTCAGGAAGCCGCAGCTCAGGCTTGTCCAGCTCCTCCACGTTCACGTCCTTGAACGTGATCACCCGGACGTTCTTGACGAACCGGGCGGGCCGGTACATGTCCCACACCCACGCGTCCGACATCCGCACCTCGAAGTAGACCTCGCCGTCCGAGTCCCTCACCTGCACGTCGACGCCGTTGGCCAGGTAGAACCGGCGCTCGGTCTCGACGACGTAGGAGAACTGGCTCACGATGTCGCGATACTCCCGGTAGAGCTGCAGCTCCATCTCGGTCTCGTACTTCTCGAGATCCTCCGCGCTCATACGGTTTCGCGCTCCTCCAGCTCGACGGGGGTCGACCTCCCATTCTGAACCACGGCGGTCGCGGCCACACTCAAGGCCACCGGATGCGGCGCGCGCCGACCATGCGCCAACCCGGCCGACGCCACGTTCACGAACGACCAGCGGTGCACGTCGCTGGGACCGTGCTCGGCCAGCGCCGCGCTGTGCGTGCCGGTGCAGTAGCCCTTGTGCTCGTCGAACCCGTACTCCGGCAGCGTCTCGTGCAACTCCGTCATGATCCGGTCCCTGGTCACCTTCGCCAGCACCGACGCGGCCGCGACGCAGGCCACCGCCCGGTCACCCTTGATGACGGGCATGCTCGGGGCGGTCAGTCCGGGGACCCGGAAGCCGTCGATGAGCACATACCCAGGGTGTGTACGCAGCTGGGCGATGGCCCGGCGCATTCCCTCGATGTTGGACACGTGTACACCGATCAGGTCAACTTCTGCTACGGGAACGATCACCACCGCGTAGTCGACCGCCCGCTTGAGGATCAGGTCGAACATCCGCTCGCGCGCGGCGGCGGTGAGCAACTTCGAATCGGTCAAACCCTCGAAACGGCCGGCGTCGCCGGGACGCAGCACACACGAGGCCACCACGAGCGGACCGGCGCAGGCACCACGGCCCGCCTCGTCCACACCGGCCACCGGGCCAAGACCACGGCGGTCCAGCGCCGCCTGTAAGCCCCAGTTGCCGGAGTCGCGACGCATGATCGCCCTCGGGGGGCGAGACTCCAGCCAGTCGAGGTGGGCCAGGGTCACTGCTTGTCTCCCGCCGATCCCGAAGATTCGCCCGATCGGATGGACCTTACGGCGGTGCGTACCCGTCGGCCCAGCCACAGGGTCGGGAACGCGGCCGCGAACCCGACACCCAGCGGCAGGCCGAACCGCAGCGCCACGTCCGTCACCTGCGGGTCGTGGTCGCCCACGCCCCGCCAGCGCGACGGCGGCAGCACGATGTAACGCGCCTTGCCAATCACATTGTCCACCGGAACCAGGCCGTTGGTCCCCCCGCCGCCCTGGCAGCGGGAGTCACACGAGCGGTTGCGGTTGTCACCCAGCACCCACAGCTGCCCGTCGGGCACCGTGACCGGCTCGAACGGCTCCTGCTCACGCGGGCCGCCCGACCAGTAGATGTACGGCTCGTCCAGCGGCTTGCCGTCCACCAGCACCCGGTTCTGGTCGTCACAGCACTCGACCCGCTGGCCACCGACCGCCACGATGCGCTTGACGACATCGTCCTCGTCCGGGGCGGCGAGGCCGAACGCCGCGCCGACGTCCTGGAGCCACGACACGAACCCGTTGCTGGAACGGTCGGCCTGGAACTCCGAACGGTTCCAGGTCGACGGCCGCTCGAACACGATGACCTCGCCCGGCTCGGGCTCGGTGAAGTTGTAGACCAGCTTGTCCACCAGCACACGGTCGCCGTAGCAGCCGGGGCAGCCGTGCAGGGTCTGCTCCATCGACTCCGACGGGATCACGAACACCCGCGCGATGAACGTCTGGATGACCAACGCCAGCAGGAGCGCGACCCCGATCAGGATCGGCAGCTCCTTCCAGAACGAGCGCTGTTTCTTGTTCTTGCGCCGGCGACCACGCCCGGTGACAGGTTCCTGATCCGGCTCAGGCCGGTCCCCATCGTCCTCGTTGTCCATACTGTTCCCGGAATGTGCGACGTCGGCCACCAGTGCAGACTACCGGTGCCCGGCGGGCCACTCGCCGCCACGCGGCCCGCGTGGCGGAGGTATCTTTCCGGTGTTGTCGACGGCCTCAGCCAGGGGTTCGGCCCGGCGGCCGACGCCACCGCCACCGTCGCCGCCGCAGGCCCCGCCCGGCCAGCACGACGGGCCACGCCGCGAGCAGTCCCACCGCCGCCGGAAGGCCTTCCTGCCACGCCGGTGCGCCCAACGCGAGCGGAATGCCGCCCTGCGGGTTGTGGTCGCCGACGCCCTGCCAGCGCGAGGGCGGCAACACGATGTACCGGGCCTTGCCGATGACGTCGTCCACCGGGACCACCCCGCGCACCCCGCCGCCGCCCTGACAGCGGGAGTCACAGGAGTCGCTGCGGTTGTCGCCCATCACCCACAGGGATCCCTCCGGCACCAGGACCGGGTCAAACCGCTGACGGCCGTCCGGTTTCCCGTTCTGCCAGAAGATGTACGGCTCGTCCAGCGGGCGGCCGTCCACCAGGACACGCCACTCGTCGTCGCAGCACTGGACGGTCTGGCCGCCGACGGCGACCACCCGTTTGACGAAGTCACGCTCGTCCGGCGGGGCGAGGCCGATCAGCGCGCCGACCTGTTGCAGCGCCCGGACGACGACGTTGCCCGAACGCGGCACCTCGACGTCGTTCTCCGTCCAGGACGTCGGGCCCTTGAAGACGATGACGTCACCCGGTTCGGGGTCACCGAAGAAGTACACGAGCTTGTCGACCAACACCCGGTCACCGGTGCAGCCGGGACAGCCGTGCAGCGTGCGCTCCATCGACCCCGACGGGATCGAGTAGACCCGGCCGAGGAACTGCTGGATCAGGAAGGTCAGCAGCAGCGCCACCGCCACCAGCGTCAGCAGCTCACGCCACAGCGGCTGCTTCTTCGGCGGGCGACGGTGCCGACCTCGGCGTCTGGAACCACGATCGTCCCCATCGCCGTCGTCGGACACCTCCGGCACCGGTTCCCGCGGGCTCCCGGATCCGACGTCCGCCTTCGCGATCTCGTCGGTGCGTTCCGGATCATCCTCAGGCGATGGCGCGTGCACAGGGGTGACCACAAAACCAGGCTACGGGAGACCGCGAAGGTTCGTCGCGTCGTCGCCGGTCAGGACGTGGGCGCGGTCTCGCGCTTCTCCTTGATCTTGGCGGCCTTGCCGCGCAGCTCGCGCAGGTAGTACAGCTTCGCGCGCCGGACGTCGCCACGGCGGTCGACCTCGACCTTGGCGATGTTCGGGGAGTGCACCGGGAAGGTGCGCTCCACGCCGACGCCGAAGGAGATCTTGCGGACCGTGAAGGTCTCCCGGATGCCACCGCCCTGACGACGGATGACCACGCCCTTGAAGACCTGAACCCGCTCGCGGGAGCCCTCGATGACGCGGACGTGGACCTTCAGCGTGTCGCCCGGGCGGAAGTCCGGGATGTCGGAGCGCAGCGACTTGGCGTCCAGGGCATCCAGGGTGTTCATCGGTGTATCCGTCCTCGTGTCGTTCGTGCGTCCCCAGGGCGCGGCGACTCAATGTCTCAAGCCAACCTCGGGGGAAGTCAACGTCGAGTGCGCCCAGGCGCCACCCGGTCGCAGCAACTGGCCAAGTATGTCACGTCCCCGGAACGGAAGATCCGGGGGGACCGGAAGCCTCGCCCAGACGTCCCAGTTGGGCGCGGTCGTGCTTGTCCAGAGCGCCCTCGGGCAGGGCGTCGAGCAGGTCGGGTCGGCGGTGGAACGTCCTGGCCAGGGCCTGGTCACGGCGCCAGCGGTCGATCGCGCCGTGGTTGCCGGAACGCAGCACGTCAGGGACCGCGAGATCGCGCCAGACCTCGGGGCGGGTGTAGCTCGGGCCTTCGAGCAGTCCGTCGGAGAAGGAGTCCTGTTCGGCCGAGGCCGGGTTGCCGAGCACCCCCGGCAGCAGCCGGGCGACGGCCTCGACCATCACCATCACCGCGACCTCGCCGCCGACCAGTACGTAGTCGCCGATCGAGACCTCGTCGACGGGCATCCGCCTGGCCGCGTCGTCGAGCACCCGCTGGTCGATGCCCTCGTACCGGCCGCAGGCGAACACCAGCCACGGCTGCGCCGCGTACTCCCTGGCCACGGCCTGGGTGAACGGGCGGCCGGCCGGGGTCGGGACGACCAGCCGGGGCGTGCCGGACGCGCACAGCTCGTCCAGGGCCTCCCCCCAGACCTGCGGCTTCATCACCATGCCGGGGCCGCCGCCGTAGGGGCTGTCGTCGACGGCCTTGTGCACGTCGTGGGTCCAGGCCCGCAGGTCGTGGACGTCCAGGGTGAGCAGGCCACGGTCGATCGCGCGGCCGAGCAGTGCCTGGCGCAGCGGGTCGAGGTACTCGGGGAAGATCGTGACGACGTCGATGCGCACTTAGCTCAGCAGGCCTTCCGGCGGGTCGAGGACCACCCGGCCGCCCCGGACGTCGACCTCGGGGACGATCTCGCGGACGAACGGGACCAGCGACTCGGTGCCGTCCGGACGGCTGATGACCAGCAGCTCGGCGCCGGGGCTGCGGGCGATCTCGCGGACCGTGCCGACCTCGGTGCCGTCGGCCAGCACGGCGGCCAGGCCCTCCAGCTCGTGGTCGTAGAACGCGTCCGGGTCCTCCGATGGCGGCAGGTCGGCGGCGTCGACCAGCAGCTGGGCGCCGCGCATGGTCTCCGCGGCGGTGCGGTCGGGCACCTCGTCGAAGCGCACGAGCAGACGACCGGAGTGCGCGCGCACGGTCGCCACGGTGACCGGGCGGACCGAGCGGTCCCGGAGCCGTGCGGACAGCACGGCTCCGGGAGCGAAACGCTCGTCCGGCGAGTCGGTGTGGATGTCGACGGCCAGTTCGCCGGCGATGCCGTGCGCCTTGGCCACCCGGCCGACCAGGAGAAGATCCGCCATCTACTGGTCGGTGTCGACGACGTCCACTCGGATGCCGCGGCCGCCGATACCGGCCATGACGGTGCGCAGCGCCGTGGCGGTGCGCCCGCCCCGGCCGATCACCTTGCCGAGGTCATCCGGGTTGACGTGCAGTTCGAGCGTGCGGCCACGGCGCGTGGTCACCAGCTCGACGCGAACGTCGTCCGGGTTGTCGACGATGCCGCGCACGAGGTGTTCCAAAGCATCAGCCAGGAAACTCACGACTCGTCCTTGGCACCCTCATCCGCGGGCTTGTCGTCGGCCTTCTTGGCCTCGGACTTCCTGGCGCCACCCTTCTTCTTCGGGGTGGTGGCCTCGGTCGTCGGCTCCTCGCCGGCGGCCTTGAGGGCTGCCTCGAACAGCTCCTGCTTGGTCGGCTTCGGCTCGGCGTGCTTCAGGGTGCCCTCGGTGCCCGGCAGGCCCTTGAACTTCTGCCAGTCGCCGGTGATCTCCAGGATGCGCTGGACCGACTCGGTCGGCTGTGCACCGACACCCAGCCAGTACTGGGTGCGCGCGGAGTCGACCTCGATGAGGCTCGGCTCCTCCTTGGGGTGGTACCGACCGATCGTCTCGATCGCCCGGCCGTTACGGCGGGTACGGGCGTCGGCGACGATGACGCGGTAGTACGGCGCCCGGATCTTGCCGAGGCGCTGCAGCTTGATCTTGACTGCCACTGGCTGTGGTGCTCCCTGTCGGTGATGTCTGGGTGCCGGCGTGCCGCGTGGGGTTGCGGAACACTGATTCCCGAAGTGCGGTGGCGTCGTGGCACGGTGAGAGGGTCCGGTCACGACGGACAGCCGTACATTCTGCCAGACAGGTTCGCTCAGGCGGGCATCGCCCCGACCGCGACCAGCAGGACCGCCAGCGCGGGCAGGAAGTTGTTGATCTGGTGGGCCACGACGCTCGCCCCCAGACGGCCGGTGAACAGCCTGGCCAGGCCGATCGGGATGCCGATCACCAACAGCAGCGACGTGCGCAGCGGTTCGAGGTGGCTGATCGCGAAGATCACCGTGGTGAGGGTGAACACCGCCCAGCGGCCCCACTTCAGCCGCTCCAGGGCACCCCACAGCAGACCCCGGTAGATGATCTCCTCGCAGACCGGGGCGACCAGCCACACGAACAGGAACATGATGATCGCCGCGGCCAGCGGCATCCGGTCGTTCTCCACCAGCCGGCCGACGGCCGAGGAGGCGTTCTCCTCGCCGACGAAGTTGGTCCACAGCACGGCGGCGGCCGTGGTGCAGACCAGGCCGAGCACGCCGAACCGGAAGCCGGCGCGCACGTCGGAGCGGGTGAACGACCAGCGCAGGTCCCGTTTCGGGCCGTTGCCGCGCACCTTGGTGACCAGCAGGGCGGTGAGGGTCGCGAGCACCGTGGGGAGCATCGTGCCGAGCATCACGACGGTGCCGGAGGAGACGGCGTCGGGGGCGACGGTGCCGACCAGGGCGGCGATCAGCACGGCGGAGAGCACGAAGACCGCGTAGACGACGAGGAAGGCGCCGAAGCCCCAACGGTGGGTGCGTACCGGGGGTTCGTCGAGGTCCGGTGTGGCCTCGGTCGCTTCCCGTTCGGTAGTCACTCGTTTCAGAGTAGTCCGTATTTCTCGTGGTAACTGGACAAGCTGTACCCAATCAACGGCCAGTCGGGCTCGGTCAGGCGATGACGCGACCGCGCAGGATCAGCCGGGTCGGCTCACGCAGGGTCGCCAGGTCCTCACGCGGATCGGTGGCGAAGGCCAGGACGTCGGCCGCCGACGACTCCTGGATGCCCGACCAGCCCAGCCACGAACGGGCCTGCCACGAGCCGGCGGCCAGCGCCTGCTCGCGGGACATGCCGGCCTCGTGCAGGGCGATGATCTCGTCGACGAGGCGGCCGTGGGCGATGCCGCCGCCGGCGTCGGTGCCCGCGTAGACCGGGATCCCGGCCTCGATGGCCGTGGACACGGTCGTGCGGACTCGGCGGTGCAGGTCGCGCATGTGCTCGGCGTAGCGCGGGTACTTGCCGGCGCCGGCGGCGATCCCGGGGAACGTCTCGATGTTGATCAGCGTCGGGACCAGGGCCGTTCCGTGCTCGACCATGGCGGCGACGGTCTCGTCGGTCAGGCCGGTGCCGTGCTCGACGCAGTCGATGCCGGCCTCGATGAGGTTGAGCAGGCCGTCGGTGCCGAAGATGTGCGCGGTGACCCGGGCGCCGGCGTCGTGGGCGGTGGCGATCGCGTCGGCCAGCACGTCGTCGGGCCACAGCGGGGCCAGGTCACCGGTCTCCCGGTCGATGTAGTCACCGACGAGCTTGACCCAGCCGTCGCCGATGGCGGCTTGCTCGGCCACCACCTCGGGCAGCAGCGCCGGGTCGTCGATCTCCTCGGCCATACCCCGGATGTAGCGCTTGGGGCGGGCGATGTGCCGGCCGGCGCGGATGATCCGGGGCAGGTCGAGGCGTTCCTGCAGCGGCGTGGTGTCCAGCGGGGCGCCGCAGTCGCGCAGCAGCAGGGTGCCGGCGTCGCGGTCGGCCAGTGCCTGCTCGGCGGCCTGGTCGATGGTTTCGGCGATGCCGACGTGGCAGTGGGCGTCGACCAGCCCGGGCAGCAGGTAGCCGCCGTCGACGACGGTGCGCGCGCCGGGCACCGGCTGGGTGCGGATGCGTCCGTTGACGATCCACAGGTCGCGCTCCTCGCCTTCCGGGAGCACGACGCCGCGCAGGTGCAGTGCCGTCATCAGGCGCTACTTGTCCTTGTCGTCCTTGTTCTTCTTGGGCAGCGTGAACTTCTTCGGGTCGAAGCCGGGCGGCAGCTGGTCGAGACCGGCGAGACCGGGAGGAAGTTCGTTGAGGCCGGGGGGCATCTTGGACAGATCGGGCATCCCGCCGGGCATTCCGGGCATCATGCCGGGCAGGCCGCCGCGCATCCTGGGCGGTGTCGGGCCCCGGTTCTTGCCCTTCTTCCCCTTCTTGCCCTTGCGGGACTTGCTGCCCCGGTTCGAGCCGGGCAGGCCGAAGCGGCCGGCCATCTGCTGCATCATCTTGCGCGCCTCGTAGAAGCGGTTGACCAGGTCGTTGACCTCGCGCACGGCCACGCCGGAGCCCTTGGCGATCCGCAGCCGGCGCGACGCGTTGATGATCTTGGGGTCGGTGCGCTCGGCCGGGGTCATGCCCCGGATGATCGCCTGCAGGCGGTCCAGGTGCTTGTCGTCGACGGCCGCGAGCTGGTCCTTCATCTGGCCGGCGCCGGGGAGCATGCCGAGCAGATTGGCGATCGGGCCCATCTTGCGGACCGCGAGCATCTGCTCCAGGAAGTCCTCCAGCGTCAGCTCACCGGTGCCGATCTTGGCGGCGGCAGCCTCGGCCTGCTCCTGGTCGAAGGCCTGCTCGGCCTGCTCGATCAGGGTCAGCACGTCACCCATGCCGAGGATGCGGCTGGCCATCCGGTCGGGGTGGAAGGCGTCGAAGTCCTCAAGCTTCTCGCCGTTGGAGGCGAACAGGATCGGCTGGCCGGTGACCTCGCGGACCGACAGCGCCGCGCCGCCTCGGGCGTCACCGTCGAGCTTGGTCAACACGACACCGGTGAACCCGACACCGTCACGGAACGCCTCGGCCGTGGTGACCGCGTCCTGACCGATCATCGCGTCGACGACGAACAGGACCTCGTCGGGCTGGACCGCCTCGCGGATGTCGGCGGCCTGCCGCATCATCTCCTCGTCGACACCCAGCCGACCGGCGGTGTCGACGATGACCACGTCGTGCTGGGCCCGCTTGGCCTCCTCGATCGAACGCCGCGCGACGTCGACCGGATCACCGACCCCGTTACCCGGCTCCGGCGCGAACGTCGTCACGCCCGCGCGCTCCCCCACGACCTGGAGCTGGGTCACGGCGTTGGGCCGCTGCAGGTCACAGGCGACGAGGATCGGGGTGTGCCCCTGGGTGAGCAGATGGCGGGCGAGCTTGCCGGCCAGGGTCGTCTTACCGGAACCCTGGAGACCGGCGAGCATGATCACGGTCGGCGGGGTCTTGGCCAGGTTCAGCCGCCTGGTCTCACCGCCGAGGATGCCGACGAGCTCCTCGTTGACGATCTTGACGACCTGCTGCGCCGGATTCAGCGCGCCGGAGACCTCCGCGCCCTTCGCCCGTTCCTTGACGTTCGCGATGAACGTCCGCACCACGGGCAGCGCGACGTCCGCCTCCAGCAGCGCGATGCGGATCTCGCGCGCGGTGGCGTCGATGTCGGCCTCGGACAGCCGGCCACGGCCGCGCAGGTTCTGCAGAACCGAGGTGAGCCGATCGGAGAGAGTGTCGAACACACGTCGAGCCTAGCCGCTCACCGACACCGCACTCCCGGTACGTGAAGGTTGACCCGACCCGACCAGGAGCCGGGGCGGGCCTCGACCCCTCGACGAGCCCCGCCCCTTCCTGATGCGCGCCCTCCCCGGCGCGCACGAGGAAGCCTCGTCGACTCGGCCCGACCCAGGGAGCGTGATCGCCCCCCATTGCTCATGAGGAGAACTACTCAGTGACCGAACGGCATGCCTCGACAACAGCCTGTCGCAATTGAACTCGCTGGTCAGGGCCCACTCCGGCCAGGCAGAACGACGCTATCGCCGTCCCACCGACCTGAAGGGCCCGTGCCCACACGACGTCGGCGCCGCACCGTTCCAGGGCGGCGGCCACGTCGTGGAGCAGACCGAGGCGGTCGGCGGCCCGCAGCTCCAGCACACCGCCGACGGCCTCGTCGTCGAACCAGCGGGCTCGGGGCTGCGGTGGGTCGTCGAGCCGGTCGGCGTAGTCACGTTCCTTGGCGGCGACCTTCTCCGCCAACGGCAGCGACCCGGACACGGCCCGGCCGAACCGTTCGCGCAGCAGGGCGACGTCGGGCAGGGAGCCGAACCGGGGTGACACCGCGAAGGTGTCCACGGCGACGCCGGCGTGCGAACGCAGCTCGGCCGCGTGGACCCGCAGCGAGTGCAGGGCGAGGACACCGGCGGCCATGGACAACAGCCCGGGGTGATCCGGGGCGACCATGGTGATGGTCGCGACCGGGCCGCCGGTGTCGATGAGCACGTCCGGGCGACCGGTGGCGGCGACGGACTCGGCGACGGCGCGGGCCGCCGGGTCGATGGGGCGAGGCGCCTGCGGACGTTCACCGGCCATCATGGCCTGGCAGCGGGTCACCAGGTCGGCGACCAGGGTGGCCTTCCAGTCGGTCCACACGCCGGGGCCGGTGGCCAGCGAGTCGGCCTCCGCCAGTGCGTGCAGCAGCGACAGCAGCACCGGGTCACCGTCGAGGGTGTCCACGACGCGTCGCACGGTCGACTCGTCCTCGATGTTGCGGCGGGTCGCGGTGTGCGGCAGCAGCAGATGGTGGCGCACCATCGCCGAGAGGGTCGCCACGTCGCGTTCCGGCAGGCCGAGCCGCTCCCCCACCTGCGTGGCCAGCGCCGCCCCGACGATCGAGTGGTCGGCGTCGCGGCCCTTGCCGAGGTCGTGCAGCAGGGCGCCGATCAGCAGCAGGTCCGGGCGGGACACGGCGGTGACCAGCCGGGCGGCGTGGGCGGTCGCCGCGATCAGGTGGCGGTCGACGGTCCACACGTGGGCGGCGTCGCGCGGCGGCAGGTCGCGCACCGCGCCCCACTCGGGGAACAGGCGGGCCCACAGGCCGGTCCGGTCCAGGGCCTCGACCACGTCGACCAGCCCGTCGCCGGCGCCCAGCAGCGACACCAGTTCCTGGCGGACCTGGGCGGGCCACGGGCCGCGCGGCTCCGGCGCCGACTCGCTGAGGCGGGTGAGGGCCCCCGGGGCGATCGGGCGGGCGGTGCGGGCCGCGGCGGCGGCGACCCGCAGCAGCAGGCCGGGATCACGGCCGGGGTCGGCGTCGCGGGCCAGCGTCACCTCCTCGGCGGTGGTCACCACGCCCTCGGCCAGCGGTCGGCGGGCCGGGGCGCGGCGCAGCACGGTGAGGACCCGGCGGCGGCCCTGCTGGCCGGCGCGCAGTGCCACGTCGACGGCGTAGGCGACCGAGCGGCCGGCGCCGGACAGCGCCCTGGCCAGGGTGAAACGGTCACCGATGCCCAGTACCGCGCCGATCTCGTCGCCGTCCTGGGGCATCAGCACGTCGCGGGGGCGGCCGGCGAGGCGACGCAACTCGGTGCGGGTGTCCAGCAGCAGGCGGCGGGCCTTGGCGACCTCGCCGGCCGGGCGGTCGACCAGCTGGGCCAATGCCAGGGCGTCGAGGATGGCCAGGTCACGCAGGCCGCCCCGGCCGTGTTTGAGGTCGGGCTCCACCCAGTGGGCGACCTCGCCGGTGCGCCGCCACCGTTCGCGGGCCGAGTCGTGCAGTTCGTCGAAACGTTTGCGGACGCCGGTCCGCCAGGCCTCGCGGGCCTGGTCGGCCAGCGCGCGGCTGAGGGTGGCGTCGCCGGCGAGGTGACGGGCGTCGAGCAGGCCCAACGCGGTACGCAGGTCGCGGCCGGCGACGTCGATCGCCTCACCGACGGTGCGCACCGAATGGTCCAGCCCGATGCCGGCGTTCCACAGCGGGTACCACAGCCGGCCGGCGATCTCGTCGATGTCGGCGTCGGAGTCGCGGCCGGCGTGGACCAGCACCAGGTCGAGGTCGGAGTAGGGCACCAGCTCGCGCCGGCCGAGGCCGCCGACCGCCACCAGCGCCAGGCCCTGGCGGCCGGCGCCGATCCCGGCGTGCGCGGCGTGCACGGTCAGCCAGAACTCGTGCAGGTCGGCGAGCGCCTCGCGCAACGCCTCCGGCCCGAGCCGCCCGGCCTGGTGCGGCCCGCGACCGCCGAGCAGGCGGTCGCGGGCCAGCACCAGGTCCGCGGCGGTCGGGTCGGTTCCGGGGTCGACGCTGGGACCGGAGGCCATCAGAGCGCGTCGGTGCCGCGCTCTCCGGTGCGCACCCTGACCACGGTGTCCACCGGGGTGACCCAGACCTTGCCGTCGCCGATCTTGCCGGTGCGGGCCGCCTCGACCACGGCGTCGACCACCTTGTCCCCGAGGGCGTCGTCGACCAGGACCTCGATCCGGACCTTGGGCACGAAGTCGACCGAGTACTCGGCACCCCGGTAGACCTCGGTGTGGCCCTTCTGCCGGCCGTAGCCCTGGACCTCGCTGACGGTCATGCCCAGCACGCCGACCTGTTCCAGCGCCGCCTTCACGTCGTCGAGCGTGAACGGCTTGATGATCGCCGTGACCAGCTTCATGACGTGGCGCCCTCCTTGCTCGCGTTCGCCGGGACCTTGCCGGCGAGGGTGTCCGCTGCGCGGCCGATCGACGACGCGCCGCCGCTGCGCAGCGCCGAGTACTCGTAGGCCGTCTCCGCGTGCTCGGCCTCGTCGATGCCGTTGACCTCGGCCTCGTCGGGGATCCGCAGGCCGATCGTGATCTTGATCAGGTAGGCGATGCCGAAGGTGAGGACCAGCGAGTAGGCCATCACCGCGACCGCGCCGACCACCTGCTTGCCCAACTGCTCGACGCCGCCGCCGTAGAACAGGCCGTCGACACCGTCCGGGTTGGCGTTGACCGTGCCGAACAGGCCGATCAGCAGGGTGCCGGCCAGGCCACCGACCAGGTGCACGCCGACCACGTCGAGCGAGTCGTCGTAGCCGAAGCGGTACTTCAGGCCCACGGCCAGCGCGCACAGCCCACCGGCGACCAGCCCGATCGCCAGCGCGCCCCAGACGTCGACGAACGCACAGGCCGGGGTGATGGCGACCAGCCCGGCCACCACGCCGGACGCGGCACCGAGGCTGGTGGCGTGCCCGTCGCGCAGCCGCTCGATCAGCAACCAGCCCAGGATCGCCGCGCAGGTCGCGCCGATGGTGTTGATGAACGCGACACCGGCCAGGCCGTTGGCGGCCAGCGCCGACCCGGCGTTGAAACCGAACCAGCCGAACCACAGCAGGCCGGCGCCGAGCATCACGAACGGCAGGTTGTGCGGCTTCATCGGCTCCTTGGGCCAGCCGCGCCGCTTGCCGACCACGATCGCCAGGGCCAGGGCGGCCGCACCGGCGTTGATGTGCACCGCCGTGCCGCCGGCGAAGTCCAGGGCACCCAGGTTGTTGGCGATCCAGCCGCCGACGTGCCCGGTGTCCTCGTTGCTGAAGTCGAACACCCAGTGCGCCACCGGGAAGTAGACCACCGTGGCCCACAGCGCGGCGAACAGCAGCCAGGCGCCGAACCGGACGCGGTCGGCGACCGCACCGGCGATCAGCGCGACCGTGATGATCGCGAACATCGCCTGGAACGCCACGAAGGCGAGCGTCGAGCCGTCCTCGGGGGCTCCGAGCAGTCCGCTGAGCCCGAGGAACTGCGACACGTCACCGAGCAGACCGCCGGCGACGTCGTCGCCGAAGGCCAGTGAGTACCCGAACACCAGCCACAGCACACCGACGACGGCCATCGCGCCGAAACACATCATCAGCATGTTGAGCACGCTCTTGGTACGCACCATGCCGCCGTAGAAGAACGCCAGACCCGGCGTCATCAACAGCACCAGGGCGGCACTGGTGAGCACCCAGGCCGTATTCCCTTCCACGCTTGTCCTCCTCTTGTCCTGCCCCCGGACGGCCGTCGACCTTGCGGAGGAGCATCGAGAAGTCACGTTTCGCAGGATCGCGTCCCACGTTTCACGGCCGTGAACTGTCCGGTTGTTCGTGTTACGAGCAGGTTTCCGGCGTGGACCGGGCTAGTCTCGCGGTATCGCAGCCCAACCGGACGGTCTCGTCCCCGCCCCCGCCTCCTCGGTCACCGACCGGGCCTGGCTGGACGCGCGGCTGGCCGAGACCGCCGCCCGCTACCGGCTGGCGCGCCCGGCCTCGGCCGGCGTGCTGTGGTGGTACTCGGTCAGCTCGGTGCTGCTGGGCCCGCCGGTGTCCTCGTTCGTACGCGGCGGGCCGGTGGCCGACCCGGCGCTGGCGTCGGTGGTGCTGTTCCTGCACCCGGACGGGCGGGTGCTCGACGCCCGGTCCCGTGCGCACGTCGCCGAACCGGAGCTGGGTTCACGGCTGCGGACAGCGTTGGGCACGGCGATCGGCGAGGTCACCGCGGCCAGCGGCGCGCCGGAGCCTGCGCTGTGGGCGATCGCCACCGACTCGCTGGCCAACCAGGTGCTGTGGTCGGGCGGCGACCCGGCGGTGGCCGGGGAGCTGGCGGCCCGGGTGGGGCCGGCGCTGCCGGCGCCCCGGTACGTGTCGGTCGGCGGCACGCCGGTGGTGCGCCGCGCGTCGTGCTGCCTGATCTACCAGGGGCCGGGCCAGGACAAGTGTCTGAGCTGCCCGCGCCAGCTGCCGGCGGACCGGCAGCGCCGGCTGCGGGCGGCGTTCGGTCAGGACGACGCTCACGGCGGTGGGAGCCGGTAGACGCTCAGCGCGCCAGGGTCGAGCTGGAAGGTGAACCGCCGGCCCAGCGGGCCGACCTCGCCGTCGGTGGCGATCCGCCGGGGGCCTCCGAGCAACCGGACCTCGACGCGCGGCGACTCGAAGTGGCGGTAGACGTGGCTGGTGCGCAGGGTGCCGGTGAGGGCGGCGGCGACGAACCGGGCGCGCGAGTACGGCAGGTCGGCGCGCAGGTAGCGGACGTCGAGCAGGCCGGTGGCCAGGCTCGCGCGGCGGGCGGCACCGAAACCCTTCGGCTCGTAGGAACCGTTGCCGACGAACAGCATCCACACCAGCCGGCGGCGGCCGTCGATCATGACCGGCATCGGCTGGGCACTGCGCAGGGCGGTGACCATGGCCAGGGCGGCGGCCAGCCACTTGGGCCAGCGGGTCTCCAGCTTCTCCCGCAGCCGCACCATTTCCGGGTAGCCGCCGAGGCTGGCGGTGTTGATGAACTGGAGCCGGCGCGGGTCGCCGCCCCGGCGTTCCAGCGACACCCTGGCCACGTCCACGCGCACCGCGGCGCCAGCCCCGGCGGCGGCGGCGCTGTCGACCGGGCCGTCGATGCCCAGGTCGCGGGCGAAGTGGTCGAGGGTGCCGGCCGGCACGACGAGCAGCGGCAGGCCGTGGCGGACGGCGACCTCGGCGACGCAGGTGACGGTGCCGTCGCCGCCGGCCGCGCCGACCGCGCGCAGGTCACCGGCCGCCGCCCGCAGCGCGAACTCGGCGACCGCGTCGGTGTCGGGTTCGAGGCGGATCAGCTCGGCCTTGGGCCACAGCGCGCGGATCTGTTCGCTGGGGTCGACGTCCTCGTCGCCGGAGGCCGGGTTCACCAGGATCAGCAGGCCCTCACCGGACTCCAGTTCCGGGGCCTCGACGGGCGGTTCGCTCTGCTGGGGCAGGCCGGTGCCGTGCGGCCACCAGTGCCGGGTCGCGCGGGCGGCGGCGACACCGATGGCCGCGCCGGCGGCGACGTCGCTTGGCCAGTGCACGCCGGTGTGCACGCGGGAGTAGCCGACCAGGGCGGCCAGCGGCGTCACCAGCGCGCCGGCGCCCCGGTGCTCCATGGTGACCGCGGCGGCGAACGCGAACGCCGACGCGGCGTGGCCGGAGGGGAACGACGAGGACGTGGGCCGGCGGACGAGCCGGCGGGGTTCGGGCAGCAGTTCGGCGGCCGGGCGGCGGCGTGGGAACAGCCGCTTGCCGACCAGGCTCGCCGACACCGACGCGCCGCTGATGGCGGCGATCCCGCGCAGGCCGGCGCGGCGGGTGGCGCCCTTGCGGGCGATGAGCACGGCCGCGATGGCGAACCAGAGCTTGCTGTGGTCGGCGGCGTGCCCGACGCGCCGGCACAGGTCGTCGAAGCGGGTCGGCGGTAACTCACCGCTGCGCCGCACCAGTTCGGCGTCGAACCGGCCGACCCGCCAGCGGGAACGGTGAAGGCGTCTGATCACCCACCGAACGGTAGCCGGCTGACGGTGGGGCGGCAGAACGCCTCAGATCCCGAGGGCGGGCAGCGCGTCGACCGGGCGGGCCTCGACCGTCGCCCGGATGTCCCGCTCGGACAGACCGGCGGCGGCCAGGACGGCGGTGGCCTGGGTGGCGGGCAGCAGGTTGAACCAGCGCAGCGTGAACGCCGCCCGGCCGGTGTCGCTGAGCGCGCCCCACAGGCGCAGCCGCGCCATACCGCCGTCCGGGTACACGTCCAGGCGGACGTCGGTGGCCTCGACGGCGGTGGTGAGCGGGAACCGGTGGCGGGTGTCGGGTTGCAGCCGGACGCGGTCGAGCAGCACCTCACCGCCGGCGGTCAGCGACGCCCAGCCGGGGGCGTTTCCCTTGAAGTGACTGGTGTCCAGCTCGGCCACGCGCGGCACACCGGCGCCGGCCAGGCGCACCGACACCCAGTCGTTGCCCTCGTCGCGGCGGCGCGCGGTCTCCCATCCCTCGCCCATGACCGACGCGAAGCCGGGGGAGATCAGGTTCGCCGGCGAGGAGTAGAACATGTTGCTGCACCCGGTGATCGCGGCGCCGTTGTCCAGCGCGGCGAGGTCCAGCCAGCCCGGTTCGAGCAGGCGCGGGTCGGCGACCGGCTCGCCGTGCACCCGCAGCCTGGCCACGCCCCCGTCGGGGTGGATGGTCAGCCGCACGTGGGTGAAGCGGTGCGGGTCGGTGACGTCGAAGACGTTCCTGGTGTCGCCGGCCAGCGGCGAGTGGGCCACCAGCGGGCGCCAGTCCGCGTCGGCCAGCTCCGCCGGGCTCGGGTAGCCCTCGACGGCGCACCCGTCGACCGAGCAGAACGGCGGGTAGTTGCCGGTGAAGAACGCGGTGTCGACGACCACGCCGCGCACCACGCCGGGCAGCCCGAGGCGCACCACCGCCTGGTCCGAGCCGGGTTCGCGGCGGCGGCGGGTCTCCCAGCCGTCGTAGACCTGGCCCTTGTGGCCGAAGGTCGCCGGCGAGAACACCGGGTCGGTCGGGCGGATCAGGTTCTCCCGCTCGGCGAACGCCTCGTCGTTGGCCCACGGCACGCCGCCGCCGAGGCGGCGCGAGGCCAGGTCGGGTAGGGCCGTCCAGTCGCTCATGCCAACCCCCGTACCAGTAGCCGGCCGCGGGGGCGGCCGGTCACCGGCTCGCCGCGCAGCCAGGTGGAGCGGACGACGCCGGTCAGCGTGCGCCCGTGGTAGGCCGAGACCGGGTTGCGGTGGTGCAACCGGCCGGCGTCGACGGTGAAGGAGTGTTCCGGGGCGAACACGCACAGGTCGGCGTCGTGGCCGACGGCGAGACGGCCCTTGCGGCGCAGGCCGACCAGGTCGGCGGGGGCGGCCGACATCCAGCCGACGACCCGTTCCAGCGGCACGCCCCGCGCCCTGGCCTCGGTCCACATCGCCGGCAGGCCCAGTTGCAGGCCGGCGATGCCGCCCCACGCGGCGCCGAAGTCGCCGGTGTCGAAGCGTTTGAGGTCGGCGGTGGACGGCGAGTGGTCGCTGACCACGCAGTCGATCGTGCCGTCGGCCAGGCCCTGCCACAGCAGGTCCTGGTTGGCGGCCTCGCGGATCGGCGGGCAGCACTTGAACTCGGTCGCGCCGTCGGGGACGTCCTCGGCGCGCAGGGTCAGGTAGTGCGGGCAGGTCTCGGCGGTGATCGCGACCCCGTCGCGGCGGGCGGCGGCGATCACCGGCAGCGCCTCGGCCGAGGACAGGTGCAGCACGTGCACCCGGGCGTCGGCGGCGCTGGCCAGCGAGACGAGCTGGGCGATCGCGGTGTTCTCGGCGGCGCGCGGGCGGGAGGCGAGGAAGTCGGCGTAGTGCCGGCCGGTGGCCTCGGTGATCCGGGCCGGGTCCTCGGCGTGCACGATCGTCAGCGCGCCGATCCCGTGCAGCAGACGCAGGACGGCGGCCAGCTCGTCGGGGGCGAGGTTGGCGAACTCGTCGACGCCCGAGGGCGGCAGGAAGCACTTGAAGCCGAACACGCCGGCCTCGTGCAGGGCCACCAGGTCGCCGAGGTTGCCGGGGACGGCGCCGCCCCAGAAGCCGACGTCGACGTGCACCCGGCCACGGGCGGTGGCGCGTTTGACGGCCAGCGCGGCGAGGTCGGTGGTCGGCGGGACGCTGTTGAGCGGCATGTCGACCAGCGTGGTGATCCCGCCGGCGGCGGCCGCGCGGGTGGCGGTCTCGAAGCCCTCCCACTCGGTGCGGCCGGGGTCGTTGACGTGCACGTGGGTGTCGACCAGGCCAGGCAGCAGGACCTCGTCGTCGGCCAGTTCGACGGTGTCGCGGCCGGTGAGCGGCGAGTCGGAGATCTCGGTGATCACCCCGTCGTCGACCGCGACCCAGCCGGCGACCTCACCGTCCGGGGTGAGGATCCTCGACGCCCGGAAGACGGTGTCGGTCACGGGTTCTCCCGGCGGGCGACGGCGGCCAGCTCGGGTTCGGACAGGCCGCACAGGGCGTGCACCTCGGCGGCGTTCAGCGCGCCGCAGTCCAGGGCGCGGCGCAGGGACCTGGCCATGGCCTGGGCGGTGGCCGGCTCGTCGAGGATCCCGGTGTCGGCGCGGTCGAGGTAGGCGCGCAGCCGCCGGGCGTCGGCCGGGGCGTTGCGCAGGTGGTGGACGAAGTTGGCGGCGTAGCGGGTGACCAGCTGCGCCGGGTGCAGGTCCCAGCCCTGGTGGAAGCCGTGTTCCAGGGAGCGCAGGACCAGGGCGTAGTGGGTGCGCCAGGCCGCGTGCACGGCGTCGCGGTCGCCGACCGGCAGGATGTTCGTCGAGCCGTCGGACAGGGCGACGCCGGTGCCGGCCGCGCCGACCTGCATGGCGTGGCGGGCGAAGTCGCAGGCGGGGTGCGCGAGGTGCTGGTCGGCGGCCGACAGGCCGCAGGCGGCGGTGTAGTCGTAGGTGCCGAAGTGCAGCCCGCTGACCCGTCCGCGCCCGGCGGCGACGAGCCGGGGGACCGCGAACCGACCCTCGCTGTCCACAATGGACTGGGTGGTCTCGATCTGGATCTCGAAGCGCAGCGCGCCGGTGTCCAGTCCGACCCGGGACTCCAGCAGCTCCAGCAACTCCACCAGCACCGACACCTGCTCGACGTCGGTCACCTTGGGGAAGGTCAGCACCGGCGCGGCGCCAAGCCCGGTGACGAACAGGTCCAGCGTGCGCACTCCCCTGGCGAACGACTCCGGCGTGTCGAACGGCCGGAACCGCAGCCCCACCCACGGCGGGCCCGACCGCCAGCCGGCGACCAGCGCCGCGCAGCGCACCGCGTCCGCGTCCTCCCGCGCGTCCGGGCGCCGGCCGTAGCCGTCCTCGAAGTCCACCCGCAGGTCCTCGACCGGCTCGCGGCGCAGCTTCGCCACGACCTTGCCGTACACCGACTCCGCCAGCTCCTCCGGCAGACCCAGCAGCGCGGCCAGCGCCGCCGGGTCGGGCGCGTGCTCGGCCAGCGCGGCCAACGCCGCCGCGCCCCAGGTTCCGGCGAGGTCGCCGACGACCTGGTCGGCCGGCACGTAACAGGTGTGCACCGGCTGCCGCTCACCCCGGTCGCCCGGGTAGTGCGCGGCGCGGGCGGCGTCCACCGGCACGAGACGGGCCGCCAACGCCGCGACGGCCGGGCCCTCCAGCGAGGTCGGCACGCCTCAGATCCGCTCGTAGGCCGGCAGGGTGAGGAAGTCGGGGAACTCGTCGGCCAGCGCCACCTGCTCGAACAGCTCGACGGCCGGGTCGAGGAACTCCGCCGGCAGCTCACCGGCCAGAGCCGTCCTGGTCTGGTCGAGCACCGAGCGGACCAGCTCGGTGGTGACCTTCGCGCCGGTGTCCAGCACGACGCCGTTGTGCACCCACTGCCACACCTGCGAGCGGGAGATCTCCGCCGTGGCCGCGTCCTCCATCAGGTTGTGGATCGCCGCCGCGCCGTTGCCCGACAGCCACGACGCCAGGTACCGCACGCCGACATCGACCGCCGCGCGCAGACCTGCCTCAGTCGCCGCGCCCGGGGTCGCCGCCACGTCGAGCAGCTGGGCGGCGGACACCGACACGTCGTCGCGCAGCCGGTCGAGCTGGTTGGGCCGGTCGCCGAGCACCGCGTCGAACTCCTCGGCGCAGATGCCCACCAGGTCAGGGTGGGCCACCCACGACCCGTCGAACCCGTCGGCCGCCTCGCGCCGCTTGTCCTCGTGCACCTTCGCCAGCGCCTTCTCGGTGACCTCGGGGTCGCGCCGGTTGGGGATGAACGCGGCCATGCCGCCCATCGCGAACGCACCCCGCTTGTGGCAGGTGTGCACGAGCAGCTCGGTGTAGGCACGCATGAACGGCGCGGTCATCGTGACGTCGTTGCGGTCGGGCAGCACGAAACCCGAGCCGGCGTCCCGGAAGTACTTGATCAGGCTGAACAGGTAGTCCCAGCGGCCGGCGTTGAGCCCGGAGGCGTGCTCGCGCAGCTCGTAGAGGATCTCCTCCATCTCGAAGGCCGCCGGGATGGTCTCGATCAGCACCGTCGCCCGGACGCTGCCGTGCGGGATCCCGAGGCGCTGCTGGGCGAAGGTGAACACGTCGTTCCACAGCCGCGCCTCGAGGTGGCTCTCCATCTTCGGCAGGTAGAAGTACGGGCCGCTGCCGCGTTCGAGCAGCGCGGCGGCGTTGTGGAAGAAGTACAGCCCGAAGTCGACCAGCGCGCCGACACCCCGGCGGCCGTCGACGGTCAGGTGCCGCTCGTCGAGGTGCCAGCCCCGGGGCCGCATGACGATCACCGCCGGGCGCACGCCATCGGAGAGCGCGTAGCTCTTGCCCTCGGGCGAGGTGAAGCTGATCGTGCCGCGCACCGCGTCGAACAGGTTGACCTGGCCGGCGACCACGTTGGTCCAGTGCGGGGTGTTGGCGTCCTCCAGGTCGGCCAGCCACACCCGCGCGCCCGAGTTGAGGGCGTTGATCGCCATCTTGCGCTCGGTCGGCCCGGTGATCTCCACCCGCCGGTCCGCGAGGTCGGCCGGGGCCGGCGCGACCTGCCACTCGGCGGCGCGTACCCGCTCGGTGTCTGGCAGGAAGTCCAGCGTTCCGGTGCGCGCGGCCTGCTCGCGGCGCGCCGTCCTGGCGGCGAGCAGCTCGTCGCGGCGGCCGGCGAACCGCTCGTGCAGTTCGCCGACGAACGCCAGCGCCGCCGGGGTGAGAATCTCCTCGCTACGCTCGACCGCTGCGCCGAGTACCTGGGTGTCGACCATGGTCTACACCCTAGGTCCGATCACCACCGTCCGTGGTGGATGACTTCGTCACGGTCGCGTCGCGGGCGGGTGCGGGCCGAGGACAGCTGGTGCTGGGCCGGCTCGTCGGGGTAGCCGAGGGCGATCGCGCCGATCGGCTCGTGGTCGGCCGGCACGCCGAACTCCGCGCGGAACGCCTCGACGCTGCCCGGCGGCAGGCCGAAGTAGAGCGCGCCCAGACCCTCGTCGACGGCGGTCTGCAGGATCAGCAGCGCGGCCATGCCGGTGTCGATGTGCCAGAACGGGACCGGCCAGCGGGCCTCGTCGCGGTCGGCCCAGCCCTTGTCCGGCTCGGCGTAGCGGTCCAGGTACACCCGTTTGCAGGACAGCGGAACGATCACCAGCGGCGCGGTCTCCTGCACCGAGTCGACCGCCCACAGGTCGTCCACCGCCCAGAACCGCGCCAGGTCCGCGCCCTCCAGCACCAGGAACGCCTGGCCCTGGGAGAAGCCGGCCGACGGGCCCCGGGTGGCGTTGTCCAGGAGGCGGTCGCGCACCTGCTCCGGTACCGGCCGGTCCTGGTAGCGGCGCACCATCCGCCGCCGGCGCACCACGTCCTGGAACTCCATGGACCCTCTCCTAACCCAGGAGTGCGTCGACGAAGGCACCCGGCTCGAAGGGAGCCAGGTCGTCGGCGCCCTCACCGAGACCGACGAGCTTGACCGGAACACCCAGCTCACGCTGGACCTGGAAGACGATGCCGCCCTTGGCGGTGCCGTCGAGCTTGGTGAGCACGATGCCGGTGATGTCCACGACCTCGGCGAACACCCGCGCCTGGGTCAGGCCGTTCTGTCCGGTGGTGGCGTCCAGCACCAGCAGCACCTCGTCGACCTTGGTCTGCTTCTCCACCACCCGCTTGACCTTGCCCAGCTCGTCCATCAGGCCGGTCTTGGTGTGCAGCCGGCCGGCGGTGTCCACCAGCACGGCGTCCACCCCGGACTCGATGCCGCGCTTGACCGCGTCGAACGCCACCGCCGCCGGGTCGGCGCCCTCCTTGCCGCGCACGATCTCCGCGCCGACCCGCGAGCCCCAGGTGGCGAGCTGTTCGGTGGCGGCGGCGCGGAAGGTGTCGGCCGCGCCGAGAACGACCGTGCGGCCGTCGGCGACCAGCACCCTGGCCAGTTTGCCGGTGGTGGTGGTCTTGCCGGTGCCGTTGACGCCGGTGACCAGCACGACGGCCGGCAGCCTGCCCTCGTCCGACTCGTGCGGCAGCGCGCGCACGGCGCGGTCCATCTCCGGGTGCAGCACGTCGACCAGGACGTCGCGCAGCAGCGCCCGCGCCCCGTCGGCGGTGCGCACGCCCCGGGAGACCAGCTCGGAGCGCAGCCGGTCGACGATCTCCTGGGTGGTGGCGGCACCGAGGTCGGCCAGCAGCAGGGTGTCCTCGACGTCGGTCCAGGAGTCCTCGTCCAGGTCGCCGGCGCCCAGCAGGCCCAGCAGGCTGGTGCCGAAGGTGGACCGGGAGCGGGCCAGTCGCCCGCGCAGCCGTTCGAGCCGCCCGCTGGTCGGCGCGATCTCCTCGACGGGCTCGGGAGCGGGCGCCGGCTCCGGTTCGGCGACCGGCTCGGGCTCCGCGGCGGGTTCCTCGGCGGGTTCCTCAGCGGGTTCCTCGACCGGCTTCTCGGCTGGTTTCTCGGCTGGTTTCTCGGCTGGTTTCTCGGCGGTGGCCGCCGGGGATTCGTCCGCCGTGCGCTGGCCGCCGGGCGCGAGGCTGATCCCGCCGCCGGCCTGGTAGCCCTTGGGCTTGTCCTGCTCGGCCGGCTTCTGCTCGGTCAGGCTGATCCGCCGACGCCGGCTCAGTCGCACGCCCACGACGAGCGCGACCAACAGCACAACGGCGACGACGACGATGATCACGATCACGGTGCTGGACACGGGCGCCATCCTCGCATCACCGGACGGCCAGCGGGATCCGTGGGCCAACTAGGGGCGTTCCCGGATGTGACCGGGCCCACGTGCTCGTAGCGTCGCTGACAACGTTGCGCGACCACTTCCCCCACCCCACCGGGAGCACGTGATGAAGGCGATTGTGCAGGATCGGTACGGCTGCGCCGACAGCCTGGAACTCCGCGAGATCGACCGGCCGGAGCCCGGCCCCGGCGAGGTCCTCGTCCGGGTCCGCGCGGCGGCCGTCAACGCCTACGACTGGCACGTCATGCGCGGCGACCCCTACTTCGCCCGGCTGACGATGGGCCTACGCAGACCCCGGGCCAGGGTCCGTGGCCGCGACTTCGCCGGCGTCGTCGAGGCCGTCGGTGACGGGGTGACCCGCGTCCGCCCCGGCGACGAGGTCTACGGCGACCTCGGCGACGCCGACGGCGCGTTCGCCGAGTACGCCCGCGTGCCGGAACACGGCGTCGACCACAAGCCAGCCGGCCTGACCTTCGAGCAGGCCGCCGCACTGCCGCTGGCCGGCAACACAGCCCTCAAGGGGCTGCGCGACCTCGGCGAGGTGAGCGCCGGGCAGCGGGTGCTGGTCAACGGCGCGTCCGGCGGGGTCGGCACGTTCGCCGTGCAGCTGGCCAAGGCGTTCGGCGCTCAAGTCACCGGCGTGTGCAGCACCCGCAACGTCGAACTCGTCGCCTCGCTGGGCGCCGACCACGTCATCGACTACACCAGCGAGGACTTCACCGCCGGCGAGCAGCGCTACGACGTGGTGTTCGACCTGGTCGGCAACCATCCGCTCGCGGCGCTGCGGCGGGCGGTGGCGCCCGGCGGGCGGCTGGTGCTCTCCGGCGGCGGCGTGTACGAGGGCGGCAGCCTGCTCGGGCCGATGGGCCTGGTGCTGCAGGGCACGGTCATGTCGCGCTTCGCCAAGGCGCACCGGGTGATGCTGCTGAGCACCGCACCCGACCACCGGATCCTGGCCTCGCTGCGGGAGCTGGTCGAGGCCGGGTCACTGACCCCGGCCATCGACCGCACCTACCCGCTGCGCGAGGCCGCCGAGGCCATCCGGTACGTGGAGCACGAGCACGCCCGCGCGAAGGTCGTCATCACCGTCTGACCGTCACCGGGTGACCAGCACGACCTTGCCCACGGTCCCCCGGCCCTCCAGCTCGGCGTGCGCGCGGGCCGCCTCGGCCAGCGGGATGGGCTGGTTGGTCAGCGGGCGGATCCGGTCGGCGGCGACCTCGGCCAGCGCCCGCTCCTCCAGCTCCCGCAGCAGTCCCGGCTCGCGCACGATCCGCTGGCCGATCGGCACCGAGACCGTCAGGCCACGGCCGTAGAAGTCCGCCGCCGACAGCTCCAGCGGGCCGGCCGACCAGCCGAACATCACCAGCCGGCCGGCGACGCCGAGCAGGTCCAGGGCGTCGCGGCCCGGTGTGCCGCCCACACCGTCGAGCACCACGGTCACCTCGTCGTCGCCGAGGGCCTCGCGGACCCGGTCGGGCCAGTCGTCGAGCGTGTAGTCGAAGACCAGGTCCGCGCCAAGGCCCCGGACCACGTCGAGCTTGGTGGTGGAGGCCAGGCCGATGACCGTGGCGCCGGCGTTGCGCGCGGCCTGCACCACGAACGCGCCGATGCCGCCGGCCGCGGCGGGCACCAGCACCACGTCGTCCTCGGTGATCCGGGCGTCGGCCAGGATCGCCATGGCCGTGCGCCCGGTGCCGATGGTGGCCACCGCGGCCTCGTCGCTGACCCCGTCCGGGATCTCGTGCAGCGAGGTCAGCGCCGCCACCGCCAGCTCCGCGTACCCGCCGCTGGCCTGGCCGAGGTGGGCGACCACGCGCCGGCCCAGCCACGACGCCGGCACACCCTGGCCGACCCGGTCGACCACCCCGGCGACCTCGCGGCCGGGGGTCATCGGCAGGTCCGGCAGACCGAAGGGCCCGCCGCCGGTCCCCGACCGGATCGCGGTGTCCAGCAGGTGCACCCCGGCCGCGCCGACCCGGATCAGCACCTGGCCGGTCTCGGGCACCGGGTCGGGGACGGACTCCAGGTTCAGGGTGGACGGTGGACCGAAGGCGTGTTGCCGGATCGCGTGCATGACCCGACGCTAGGACCTCCAGTTAGGTCGAGATCAAGAGCTACTTCAGCACACCGGCGGTCAGCCCGGCCTGCACCTGCCGCTGGAACAGCACGTACACGATCAGCACCGGCAGCAGCGCGATCACCAGCCCGGCGAACAGCGCCGTCCAGTCACCCCGGTAGCCCTGGCTGATCGCCAGCGCCGCGAGCCCCTGGGCGAGCACCTTGCGTTCCGGGTCGTTCATCAGCACCACCGGCAGCACGTACTGGTTCCAGTGACCCAGCACGTTGAACAGCCCGATGCTGATCAACCCCGGCTTGGCCATCGGCAGCATCACCCGGAAGAACAACCCGAAATGCGAGCAACCGTCCACGATGGCCGCCTCGGCGATCGAGGTCGGCTGGGTGCGGAAGAACGCGGTCAGGAAGAACACCGTGAACGGCAACGAGAACGCCGTGTACACCAGGGCCAGCGACAGGTAGCTGTTCAACCCGAGCAGCGGTCCGATCCCCGGGATGAACCCGAGGTTGCGCACCACGAAGAACAGCGGCACCAACGCCAGGAACACCGGGAAGATCATCCCGCCGACGAAGCCGTAGTAGACGAGCCGGTTGCCCCGGAACTCGTAGCGCGCCAACACGTAGGCGGCCATCGCGCCGAGCAGCATCGTCAGCGGCACCGAGATCACCACGACCAGGACGCTGTTCACGAAGTACTGCCCGATGTTGGCCGCCGTCCAGGCGCGCGCGAAGTTGTCGAACCGCGCGGCCGCCGGCAGACCGAACGGGTCGGCCAGGAACTCCCGGTTGGTCTTGAACGACGAGATGATCGCCCAGACCAGCGGCAGGGTCGTGATCAGCGCCCAGAGCAACAGGAACGCCCCGTTGAGCAGGTTGACCGCGCCCTCCCCGAAGCCGACACCGGGGGTGCGGCGGCGGGGCGGCGGCGCGGCCGGCGCCTGCGGCGGGGACGAGACAACGGTCATGACAACTCCACCCGCTCCCGCCGGGCCGCCCGGAGGAACACCGCCGAGACGACCAGGGTCAGCAACAGCAGGACCACGCCGATCGCCGAGGCGTAGCCGAACCGGTAATCGTTGAAGGCACTGCGGTACAGCGCCAGGCCGAGCACGTCGCCATCGCGCGACGGGCCGCCGCCGATGCCCAGCATGATGTGCACCAGCGCGAAGGCGTCCATCGCCTGGATGGCCATGTACACCCAGCCGACCTGCACGGTGTCCCACACCAGCGGCATGGTGACGTGCCGGAAGGTGTGGAACCGGGTGGCCCCGTCGAGCAGCGCCGCCTCGTAGATCTCCTTGGGGATGGACTGCATCGCCGCGGAGAACAGCACCACGTAGAACCCGACGAACGACCAGACCATCACCAGCACGACGATCCAGAACGCGAACGCCGGATCGCCCAGCCACGGCGCGGTCAGCGACTCCAGGCCGATGCCGCGCAGGATGCCGTTGAACACCCCGCCGGCCTCGGTCGGCGCGAAGACGTACTTGAACAGCACGCCCACGATCGACACCGACAGCACCATCGGGAAGAAGTAGACGACCCGGTACACCTTGGACCCGCGCACGCCCTCGATGCCCGACCGGCCGCGCCGGCCGACGTTGAGCATCGAGGCGAAGAACAGGCCGAGCAGCACGGTCAGCGCGGGGACGACGACCAGCAGGATCCCGTTGTTGCGCAACGCGATCAGGAACTGGCCGTCGCCCGCCAGACGCACGTAGTTGTCGAGCCCGAGGAACGTCTGGTCACCGGTCAGCCCGGTCCAGTCGGTCATCGAGATGTAGATCGCCTGGACGTACGGGGAGAGTACGAACAGTGCGTACAGCCCGACCGGCAGCGCCAGGAAGGCCACCACGAAGCGGACCTTCCCGTGCTGCAGGGCAGGTCCGGCCTTCGAGGTCGGCCGCCGTGGCACGGAGTTGCGAATGGACACGTCGGTCGACAACGAGGACTCCGGTGTCAGCGCTCGTACTTGGTGATCGAGTCGTCGTCGCGGACCTTCTTGGCCTCGCCCTCGCACGCGTCGAGGAACTCGTCCACCTTGGTCCGGCCGGCGAGCAGGTCACCCATGTGCGCGTTGATGCCGGGGTTCCACATGGTCGCGTACCAGGTCTGGTAGCGCCAGTTGATGACGTTGTCGTCGGCCTTGCCCAGCGCCTCCTGGGCCGAGACCAGGCCGGGGCTCAGTTCCAGGCCGTCGGCGGCACCCTTGACCACGGTCAGGCTGGACAGCTCCTTGGTGAAGCCCTGCGCGCCCTCCTTGGAGAGCATGATGCGCATGTACTCCAGGCCACCGCGCGGGTTCTTGGCGGCGGCCGGCACGATGTAGGGCTCGCCGGGCGCGGCGCGCAGGGTCTCCTTGGGCAGCGCGCCGTCCTCGCTGAGCGCGGGCTCGGGCAGGTAGGCGAACTCGAAGCCCTCCTTCGGGGTGGCGTCGGACTGCTCGCTCTCCAGCCACGACCCGCACGGCACGAACGCCGCCTTGCCCGCGCTCCACGCGCCCTGGGCCTGGATGTGGTCCATGCCCTCGGTGCCCTCAAGGATGTAGCCGCTGGTCTTGAGCCCGGCCAGCGCGGCGGCCGACTCCTTGAGCGCCTCGTGCTTCCAGGCGTTCTCCTTGAGGTTGTCGATGTCGATCAGTACCTGCTCGCCGGCGAGCTTGGCGGCCATGGTGAGCAGCGGCCAGGTCATGTACCGGGCGTGCACACCGGGGTAGGTCCACGGCGCGATACCGGCGGCCTTGATCTCCTTGCACAGCTCGGTCATCTCGGCCCACGTCGTCGGCGGGGCCCAGCTGTTCTTGTCGAACAGCGTCTTGTTGTACCAGAGGCCGTAGATGGTCATCGCCATGTTCAGCACGTACGGGGTCTGCCCGAACGTGCCTTCCTCGATGGCGGCCGGGATCATGGTGTCGCGGACCTTGACGTTCGGGTCGTCCCAGCTCGGGGCGTCGAGCAGGTCGGTCAGGTCGTAGAGCTGCTTGTCGTCGACCAGTTGGCCCAGCGGGATCACGCCGTCGCCGGAGTCGTTGACGAAGTCCGGCGGGTTGCCGGCGACGAACCGGGACTGGAGCGCGCCCGCGATGTCCACTTCGGCCTTGTGCTTGATCTCGGCCTTGGGGTAGCGCTTCTTGTACATCGGCTCGTGGATCTGGGTGGCGTAGTCGTCGCCGAAGCCGCCCTTGAAGATGTAGATCTCGATCGGCTGGTCGACCGGTACCGCCAACGGGTTGTCGTCGCTGACCTTGCCCTCGGTCTGTTCCTGGCCACCTCCCGACGTCGCGCAGCCGATCAGGACGCTCGAGCCCGGCAACACCAGCGTGCCGGTCGCGAGTGCCCCACGCAGGAAGTTCCTCCTGCTCCACCCACTCGGAATCTTGGTCATGCTCGCTCCTCAACCTCGCGTCCCAGTCACTGCGTGAGCCCGCTCCCCGGCGCAGGGTGACACACGATAGCGCCTTGGTCTATACCTTCCAGCGGGAATACCCAACCGATCTGACATCAATTAGGTCAAGAACTAACGATCCATCTTGCACACCCATGACCTGGTGGCATACCCACACTGAGTGACTACGTGCCGGGTGATCGGGTTGCTGTCCGGAACGTCGATGGACGGCGTCGACGTTGCCCTCGCCGAGCTGGAACTGACCGGGGGAACCATCCACCTCACGCCCCGAGGCCACCTCGAGGTGCCTTTCGCACCAGACCTGCGCGGCCGGTTGCTCGGCGCCCTGCCGCCGAACGGGTGCACCGCGCAACGACTGTGTCGACTGGACACCGAAGTCGGGCAGGCGTTCGCGGCCGCCGCCGCCGACGCCCTCGACACCCTCGGACCAGCCGACCTCGTCGCCTCCCTCGGGCAGACCCTCTACCACTGGATCGCCGAACCGGGCGAGGGCAACGGCGGAGGCGGCGGCCAGGCACTCGGCACGTTGCAGATCGGCCAACCGGCCTGGATCGCCGAACGCACCGGGCTGCCGGTCGTCGCCGACCTACGCGCCCGCGACGTCGCCGCCGGCGGGCACGGCGCCCCGCTGGCCAGCCTGCTCGACCAACTGTGGCTGCACGACCCCGACACCGTCACCGCCGGCCTGAACATCGGCGGGATCGCCAACGTCACCGTCGTCCAGGCCCACCGCCCGCCGGTCGCGTTCGACACCGGACCCGGCAACGCACTGCTCGACGTCGCCGCCAGGGCCATCTCCAACGGCGTCTGGCAACTCGACGTCGACGGCGACCTCGCCGGCCAGGGCAAGGTCGACGAGGAACTGCTCGGCGTCCTGCTCGCCGACCCGTACTACGCCCGGCGCGCACCCAAGTCGACCGGCAAGGAACGGTTCCACCGCGACTACCTCAACGCCGCGCTGGCCAGGGTCGACCGGCACATCAGCGGCCCCAACCTGCTGGCCACCCTGGTCGAGCTGACCGCCGCCACCATCGCCGACGCCTGCCTGGCCGGCGGCGTGCGCCGGGTCGTGGCCGCCGGCGGCGGCGTCCGCAACCCGACACTGATGGCCGCGCTGCGCCGCCGTCTCGGCGACGGCGTCACCCTGGACACCAGCGACGACCTCGGCCTGCCGACCGAGGCCAAGGAGGCCTACCTGACCGCGCTGCTCGGCTTCCTGTCCTGGAACGGCGCGCCGGGCAACGTTCCCCACGCGACCGGCGCCGCCGGTCCACGCGTCCTCGGCTCGATCACCCCCGGCGCGGCGCCGCTGCGGCTGCCCGAACCGGCGACCGAGGCCCCCACCCGACTACGGGTGCGGCAACCGTCGACCAGCGGGAGGTAAACCGTGCGCGCGCTCGACGTCGCGATCATCGTCGCGTTCCTGGTGGGAATGCCACTGCTCGGTGTACTCATCGGCGGTCGCCAGCGCTCGGCGACCGACTACTTCGTCTCCGAGCGGCGCATCCCGTGGTGGGTGGTGTGCGTGTCGGTGGTCTCCGCCGAGACCTCCACGCTGACCGTGCTGTCGGTCCCGGTCGTCGCCTACGTCGCGCCCGCCCAGGCCGGCGGCATGACCTACCTGACGCTGGCCTTCGGCTACATCGTCGGCCGGATCATCGTCTCGTTCGTCCTGCTGCCCCGCTACGTCGCCGGGGAACTGGTCACCGCCTACGCCTTCCTCGGCCAGCGCTACGGCGACGGCATGCGCGCCACCGCGTCGATCACCTTCCAGTTCACCCGGCTGCTGGCCGACGGCATCCGGCTGTTCGCCACCGCCATCCCGATCAAGGTCGTGCTCGCCTCCTACGGCGTCAACGCCTCCTACTGGGCGATCGTGGCCGTACTGGGCATCGCGATGGTCGTCTACACGTTCGTCGGCGGGGTGCGCGCGGTCGTGTGGGTCGACGCCATCCAGATGGTCTGGTACGTCATCGGCGGGATCATCGTGGTGATCGCGCTGGCCGGGGCGCTGCCCGCCGGCTGGTTCGGCGATGCCATGGACGCCAACAAGTTCCAGCTGTTCGACTTCTCCTCCAACGTGCTCACCGGCAGCTACCCGTTCATCGCGGCGTTCTTCGGCGGGGCGATGCTGGCGATGGCCTCCCACGGGGTCGACCAGCTCATCGTGCAGCGGCTGCTGGCGACCAGGGACAAGCGCGCCGCGCAGAAGGCGCTGATCGCCAGCGGCTTCGTCGTCGTGTTGCAGTTCGCGTTCTTCCTGGTCATCGGCGTGATGATGTGGGCGTTCTACCAGGCGGCGGTGCCCACCGACCCGGTCGCCGACGGCGGGCTGGGGCTCGCCAACCGCGACGAGCTGTTCGCGTCGTTCATCGTCACCGAGCTGCCCTCGGGCCTGTCCGGGTTCGTGATCGCCGGCATCCTGGCCGCCGCGCTGTCCTCGTCGCTGGGCGCGCTGGCGTCGGCGACGGTCACCGACGTCTACGAACGGGTCGTCCGCCGCCCGCTCACCGACCAGCACCGGCTGCGGCTGGGCCGGATCTGGACGGTGGTGTGGGCCGGGCTGCTGATCATCTGCGCCGGGCTGTTCGCCACCGCCAACCAGACCACCGCCGATCCGATCGTGGTGCAGGCGCTGGGCATCACCGGCTACACCTACGGCGCGCTGCTCGGCGCGTTCCTGCTCGGCCTGATCGTGCGGCGGGCCACCCAGGCCGACGGCATCGTCGCGTTCGTGGTCACCGTGGCGGTGATGACGTTCGTGATCCTGGGGGTCAAGTTCGTCGGGCCATCGGCCGAGGCCGATCCGGTGGCCAACGGCCACGGCGAGTGGTCCTCGATCACCGTCGACTTCTCCGCCGCCGCCCCGGCCGAGGGCGTCCGCACGCTGGTCAGCTGGTGGTACACCCCGCTCGGGGTCGCGGTGACGCTGGTCGTCGGCGGCCTGCTCGCCCTGCGTCACCGCGGCCGGCCGCCGGAGCCGGCGGCCGAGCAGGTCAGCGCGCGGGCGGCGTGAGGTCGCGGCGGCGGTAGCTGACCAGTTCCGTGCGGGCGCCGAAACCCAGGGCGGTGAACAGGTGCTCGGAGGCCTCGTTGCCGAGGTTGATGGTCGCCGACGCGCGGTCACGGGTGCCGGTCCGCGCCGCCAGCTCGCCCAGCAGCCGGCGGACCAGCAGCCGGCCGATGCCCACGCCGCGCATGCCGGGGTCGACGCCGACGGCGTCCACGTAGTACTCGCGTTCCTGCGCGTAGCCAGCGGCGTAGCCGAGCAGGCCGCCCTCGCCCAGCAGGACGACGACGGTGTGCCCGTCCTCGCCGGACACCAGCCGGGGGCCGGGGGTGGGGGCGTTGGGGAAACACCGGTCGTGCAGGACGGCGACGGCGGTGTGCACGGCGGGGTCGTCGGGCAGGACCACGACCCGGTCCGGTTGACGCGGCTGGGCCTGGGCGGCCTGGCCGACCAGCGCGTCCAACGCCGCCCCCGCGATGTCGAACACGCGGACGGTGGCGCCGGTGGGGATCTCGTGGCGGGCGGCGAAGTCGGCCAGCAGGCGGTGGTCGCGATGACCCAGTAAGTCCACGGCGGACACGTTGGTCATCGCCGGCAGGGCGCGGGCGGCGGCGAACAGCGCGTCGGCCGTGCGGCGCCACAGCTGGCCGGCGGCCGGGTGGTTGACCGGGACGTCGACGTACGGACCGTGCAGGAACACCCTGGTCCCCTCGTGAACCACCTCGACGCTGAGCACGCCCCGCAGCCGGCCGTTCTCGTCGGCGGCGACCACGGCCAGGTCGGCCCAGTCACCGCCGAGCCCGGCCAGTTCCTCGGTCACCTCCGCCGGCGAGTCCCCGTGGTAGGCGATGTGGTGTGCCGGATCCGCCTGCAGACGCGTGACCAGCTCGATCACGCTCGGCAGGTCCGCCGGCGACGCGGTTCGTACTCGGTACATGGCCGGAGTGTGAGGCCCCGGCGCGCACGGCGCGAACGGTTTATTCGGCGGGTTCGGCAGCCGGGACGTCCGCCGGGGCCTCCCCCGGTATCGCCGCCGGGGCCTCCGCCGGGACCTCCGCCGGGAGCGCTTCCGGCATCGCCGCCGGGATCTCGGCCGGTGCCGCCGCTGGGGCGGCTGCCGCCACCGCCGCCGGGACCGCCGTCGGGGCCGGCTGTTTCCGGTCGGCCTTGGCGTGCAGCCGCTGGGAGATGACCTGGGTGATGCCGTCGCCGCGCATGCTCACGCCGTAGAGCGCGTCGGCGATGTCCATGGTCGGCTTCTGATGGGTGATGATGATCAACTGCGAGTTGTCCCGCAGCTCCCGCAGCAGCCCGATCAGCCGGCGCATGTTCACGTCGTCCAGCGCCGCCTCGACCTCGTCCATCACGTAGAACGGCGAGGGCCGCGCCCGGAAGATCGCCACCAGCATGCCCACCGCCACCAGCGACTTCTCCCCACCGGACAGCAACGACAGGCGCTTGATCTTCTTGCCGGGCGGGCGGGCCTCCACGTCGACACCGGTGGTCAGCATGTCGTCGGGCTCGGTGAGCACCATCCGGCCGTCGCCGCCGGGGAACAGCGTCGAGAACACCACCTCGAACTCGCGCGCCACGTCCTCGTAGGCCGAGGTGAACACCTCAAGGATCTTGTCGTCGACCTCCTTGACCACCGTCAGCAGGTCACGCCGGGTCGCCTTGAGATCCTCCAGCTGGGTGGACAGGAACTTGTACCGCTCCTCCAGCGCCGCGAACTCCTCCAGCGCCAGCGGGTTGACCTTGCCCAGCAACGTCAGGTCCCGCTCGGCGCGCTTGGCCCGCCGCGCCTGGGTGTCCCGGTCGTAGGGGATCGGCGCCGGCGCGACGACCGCCTCGCCGCGCTCCTTCGCCGCCTCGAACTCGGCCACCTCCGCCTGGCTCGGCGGCACCGGGACAGCCGGCCCGTACTCGGCGACCAGGTCCTCCAGGCCGATGCCGAAGGTCTCGCCGATCTTGGCCTCGAGCTGCTCCAGGCGCAGCCGCTGCTCGGCGCGCAGCACCTCGTCGCGGTGCACGGCGTCGGTCAGCTTCTCCAGCTCGGTGGACAGCTCCCGGACCCGGTTGCGGACATCGACCAGCACCCGCTCCCGCTCGTGCCGCGAGGCCTGTACCTCGTCGCGCTCGGCCGCCGCGGCCGCCAGCGACCGGCCGATCCGCTCCAGCGCCAACTCACCGCCGGAGACCACGGCCCGCGCGACCGCCGCCCCCCTGGCCCTGGCCGCCAGCACCCGCGCCGCCCGCTCCCTGGCCTCCCGCTCGGCCCTGGCCGCGCGGCGCAGCTCCTCGGCCTTGCCGTGCAGCGCGCGGTGACGTTCCTCGGCGGTGCGCAGCGCCAGCCGCGCGTCCATCTCCTGCTGGCGGCTGGTCGCCAGCTCCGCCGACGCCTCGTCCCGCTCGGCGGTGTCCGGCTCGTGGTCCATCGGCGCTTCCTCGGCCGTGGCCAGGCGCTCCTCCAGCCCGGCCAGCGTGGTCAGCGCCTCCTCGCGGGCCTGCTCGACCTTCGTCCGCTGCGACCGCATCCGCTCGGCCTCGGCCTGCGCCGAACGCACCGCCTGCCGCAGCCGGTTGAGCCGCTCGGCCGACCGCGCGGCCCGCACCTTCGCCTCGTTGCGCGCCTCGGCGGCGGTCGCCACGTCGGCCGCCCTGGCCTGCTGCTCGGCCTTCGCCCCCGCCAGCGCGGCGGCCGCGCGCTCGGCGGCGTGCTCGCTGACCGCCAGCTTCTCGTTGGCCTCGTCGACCGCGGCCTGCACCTCGATCACGCTCTGGCCCCGGTCCGCGCCGCCGACCACCCAGTGCGCGCCGAGCACGTCACCGTCGGCGGTCACCGCCCGCACGTCGGGGAAGCGCTTCACCAGCTCGGCGGCGCCGGCCAGCGAACCGACGACCACGACCCGGTCCAGCGCCCGCAACACCGCCAGCCGCAGCGACTCCGGCGCGGCCACCAGGTCCACCGCCCAGCGGGCGTCCGGCGGCAGCTGCGGCCAGCCGACCCGGTCGGCCTGCGCCCAGCCGCCGACCAGCACCCCGGCCCGGCCGGCGTCCTCGGCGCGCAGCAGCCGCAGCGCCGCCACCGCGTCGTCACCGGAGGACACCGCCACCGCGTCGGCGACCGGGCCGAGCGCGGCGGCCAACGCCGCCTCGTGCCCCGGCTCGACGGTCAGCAGCGCGGCCACCGAGCCCAGCAGCCCCGGCAGCCGGTCCCCGGCGGCCAGCAGCGCGCCGGCGCCGTCCTTGCGCGACAGGCCCATGGCCAGCGCGTCCACCCGCGCCCGCCACGAGGCGATGTCCTTCTCGGCGGTCCGCTCGGCGGCCACGAGTTCCTCGACCCTGGCCTGGGCCGCACGCTGGGCCTCCTTGGCCTGGTCGAGGCGTTCGGTCAGGCCCTGGTCGTCGGTCTGCTCGACACCGGTCTCCGCCTCGGCCTCGGCCAGCTCCACGGCCGCGTCCTCGGCGCGTTCGGTCGCCTCGACCAGCGTCGAGGACATCCGCTCGATCTCCTCGGCGGTGGCGTTGGTCTTGCTGCGCAGCGCCTCGACCTGGCCGGCGAGCCTGGCCAGGCCCTCGCGCCGGTCGGCCACCGCGCGCACCGCCGCCAGGTGCGCCTTCTCCGCCGCCGAGACCCTGGCCTCCAGCTCCGCGCGCCGCTCGGCGGCTTCGCCGAGGATCCCCCTGGCCACCTCGACGTGCTCGCCGAGCTCGGCCTCGCGGATGGCGATCTCGGTGGCCTCCTCCTCCATGTCGTCCGGGTCGCGGCCCCCGTGCGGGGACTCGACCTCGGCCGACAGGTGGCGTTCGCGCTCGACGGCCAGCCGCACGGTGCCGCGCAGCCGCTCCTCCAACGCGGAGAGGCGGTACCAGGTGTCCTGGGCGGCGGCGAGCCGGGGCGCGTCGACCGCCAGCTGCTCCTCCAGCTCGGTCTGCCGGGAGTCGACGACCTCCAGCATCTGCTCGACCTCGTGCCGGCGGGCACGCGCGGCGGCCTCGTCGGCCTGCTCCCGCGCCAGGTCGGTGCGCTGGGTGACCAGGTCGTCGGCGTGCAGGCGCAGCCGGGCGTCACGCAGCTCGGACTGCACGGCCTGGGCCCGGCGGGCGATCTCGGCCTGCTTGCCCAACGGCTTGAGCTGGCGGCGCAGCTCGCTGGTGAGGTCGGTCAGCCGGGTCAGGTTGGCCTGCATCGCGTCCAGCTTCCGCAGCGCCTTCTCCTTGCGCTTGCGGTGCTTGAGGACCCCGGCGGCCTCCTCGATGAACGCCCGGCGCTCCTCTGGCTTGGACTCCAGGATCTGCGCGAGCTGGCCCTGACCGACGATCACGTGCATCTCGCGGCCGATGCCGGAGTCCGACAGCAGCTCCTGGATGTCCATCAGCCGGCAGGTGTTGCCGTTGATCTCGTACTCGCTGGCGCCGTCGCGGAACATCCGGCGGGTGATCGACACCTCGGTGTAGTCGATCGGCAGGGCACCGTCGGAGTTGTCGATGGTGAGGCTGACCTCGGCGCGGCCCAGCGGGGCGCGGCCGGCGGTGCCGGCGAAGATGACGTCCTCCATCTTGCCGCCGCGCAGGTCCTTGGCACCCTGGGTGCCCATGACCCAGCGCAGGGCGTCCAGCACGTTCGACTTGCCGGACCCGTTCGGTCCGACGACGCAGGTGATCCCCGGCTCGAACCGCAACGTGGTCGCCGACGCGAACGACTTGAACCCCTTGAGCGTCAGACTCTTCAGATGCACGAGTCGCGAGCCTCTCAGGTAACCGGTGCCGGCGGTCTACCGGACGAGGGTACCCGTGGCCCCCCGGCGGACGTGGGACGTGCCGGTTCCCGGGTGTTCGCCGAGCTCAGCCGACCGGGGCGGGCACCGTCAGGAAGGTGATCTCGTCCTCCAGCTTGAACTCGATCCGCGCGATCTTGCTGCGCTGGAACGAGGTCGGCGCCACGATCTCCTCGCCGGAGTTGTGGTCGGTGCCCCACCAGCCGGCGATCTCCCGCCGGCCGTAGTGGTCGTAGACGATCGCGTAGCAGCGCCGGCCTGGCGGAACGTTGGCGATCTTCATCCGCAGCTCGGTGCCCCACTCGTGGTCGAGCAGCCGCACGTCGACCCGCACGTCGCTCTCCGGCGCGGTCGCCGACCAGGTGATGCCGGGGTCGGCGACCTCGGCCGGTGGCTCCCGCAGCAGCTGCCAGCCCAGCACGCTGCCCAGCGCAACGGCCACCACCACGGCGGCGGCCACCAGGACCCGCCGGTAGCGGTTGCGCTGCGGCGGGACGAACTCGACGGTGTCCTGCGAGCCCGGCGTGTCCCTCGGCGGCGCCGGCTCCGGCGACTCCCGGGGAACCAGCAGCTCCGGCGGCGGGAGCACGGTCTTGGACGCGGGGGCGGCCAGCGTCTGGATCGGCATCGGCGCCGTCGGGTACAGCTCGCCGGGGTGCAGGCCCTCGTCGAAGTCCTCGACCGAGATCTGGTTGAGCATCCCGGGCAGCGGCGCCAACCGGATCAGCTCGGTGCGGCAGCTGTCGCAGCCGGCGATGTGGGCCTCGAACTCGTAGCGCTCCGGCGGTTCGAGCGCGCCGAGCAGGTACGCGCCCAGCGTCACGGTCTGGGTGCAGTTGTTCACGGCTCGGTCACCCCCCGTTCCTCCAGCGCGTCCCGCAGTGCCCGCAGCGCGTAGAACGAGCGGGACTTGACCGTGCCCGGCGGCACCCCGAGCACCGACGCCGCCTCGGTGATCGTGCGGCGGCGGAAGAACAGCTCGGCGATCACCGCGCGATGGTCCTTGGACAGCGCGCGCATCGCCTCGGCGACCTGCCAGCCCTGCAGGACCCGGTCGAAGTCGTCGGTGGGCCGCGCCCAGTCCCGTTCCAGGATCGGCACCTCGTCGACCCTGGCGTTCTGCTTGCGGTAGCCGGAGACGACCAGGTTGCGCGCCACCGTGTAGAGCCACGGCCCCGCCTGGTCGACCGACAGCGAGTGCGCGTTGCGCCACGCGCGCAGCAGCGTCTCCTGGACGACGTCCTCGGCGTGCTGATGGTCGCCGCCAACCGCCCTCAGCACGTAGCCGTAGAGCGGCCGCCGATAGCGGCTGTAGAGCTCACGGATGAGCTCGTCCTCCTGGTCCGGGGTGTTCCCCACACCGCAGAATTACGCCTCATCCCGGCTTCAGGTTCAACCTTGGCCGGGCCGTGACCACGACGTTATCGATCGTTTTCCGTTCGGCGGGGCCGGCTCAGCGCTCCTCGAAGCCCTCGAAGGTCCCCTTCGCCGGTGTCCAGTGCTCGACGACGGTGCTCACCTCGCCGGGTGTGGTGCCGGATCGCAGCAGGTCGAGCAGGGTGTCGCAGGCGGATCGGGATCCCTCCGCAACCACCTCCACCCGTCCGTCGTTGAGATTGCGGGCGTAGCCCGTGAGCCCCTGCTCGCGGGCACGGGCTCGGGTCCACCAGCGGAACCCGACGCCCTGGACCCGTCCGTGGACCCAGGCGGTCACCCGCACGGGCTGGTCAACTACGGTGTGGCGCACGGCGATAACCTACCGCTGCTGTACTACGCCGTCCGGAGCAATGGCGCAGTTCGAGGAGGTCGGGTCCCAGCATGTCCGAACACGGTGACGAGCTGACGCCCTTACCGGATCCGTCCGACGAGGCGAACCCGCGGTCGCCGCGTGCGCCCTACCTCGCACTCGGGGTGGCCGCCGTGGTGGTGTCGACGGTGTTCGCCACGGTCGCGTCGCTGGCCGGGTCCGGCGAGGACAAGGCCGCCCCGCCCCCGGCCAACCGGGGCTCGGTGGAGACCACCGAGTGGGACACCACCGACGTCGTCACGACCACCACCACGACGGCCGCGTCGTCCTCGGCCCCGTCGTCCTCGTCGTCGACCACCACGACAACGACGACCACCACGACAACGACCACGACCGAACAGACGGACGAGCCGACCAGGACGCCGGGCACCTCCCCCAAGCCCAATCCGACGACCACCACGCCCCCGCCGCCGGCCAACAAGCCGCCCTCGGCGAGTTTCACCTTCGGCTGCACGGATCTGACCTGCTCGTTCGACGGGAGCGGTTCGGTGGATCCGGACGGCTCGATCGCTTCCTACCGCTGGAGCTTCGGCGACAAGTCCGGCGGAAGCGGAGCCACCACCACGCACACCTACGGTCTGGGCGACACGTACACCGTGACGCTCACCGTGACTGACAACAAAGGCCTGAGTAACAGCACGAGCGAAACTGTCACGGTAACCGCACCGCCAACTACCTCGGGTATCTGATCCCGGCTTTCTCCCGTCACCCGTTGGTGGTACGTTGCCGGATCGTGACCTCCTCACGGAGACGCCCCCACGTCCTTCCCGCGCTCAGTGCGGCCCTCATCGGCGCCCTCACCGCGGGAGCCGCGACCTTCCTGGCCAACACCGAGTCCGTCGCCGATTCCGGCCGGGTCGACCTCGCCGTGGAGAAGGCCGGGTCGACCGACGCCCCCCACTCCGAGCCCGGTGACCCCCCGAGCTCGCAGACCTCCCCGCCCTCCCCCGCCCCGACCACCACGACGACCACCCCACCGGCACCGCCCCAGCCTCCCCCCAGCTCCGCCGAGCAGCCGGCCACCCAGGCCCCGCCGACCCCGCCGAGGAACACCGAGCCCCCGCAGGTGAGCCAGGAGGAACAGGTCGTCACGCTGGTCAACGCGGCCCGCGAACAGCGCGGCTGCGGCCCGGTGCGGATCGTGCCCCAGCTGGTGAAGGCCGCGCGGGGCCACAGCTCGGACATGTCCGACCGCGACTACTTCGACCACACCACGCCCGAGGGCGTCGGGTTCGCCGAGCGGATCATCGCCGCCGGCTACTCCGAGCCGGGCGCGGAGAACATCGCCAGGGGCCAGCGGTCGGCCACCCAGGTGATGAACAGCTGGATGGAGTCCGACGGCCACCGCGCCAACATCCTGAACTGCCAGCTCAGCGCCATCGGCGTCGGCCTGGACAAGGACGGCTGGTACTGGACCCAGAACTTCGGGTACTGAATCCCTCAGACCTCGAAGCGGTAACCCATGCCGGCCTCGGTCACCAGGTGCCGGGGGCGCGAGGGCCGCGGTTCGAGCTTGCGCCGCAGCTGGGCCAGGTACACCCGCAGGTAGTGCGTCTCCGACGCGTACGCCGGACCCCACACCTCCTGCAGCAGCTGCTTCTGCCCGACCAGCTTGCCCCGGTTGCGCACCAACAGCTCCAGGATCCCCCACTCGGTCGGCGTCAGGTGCACCTCGGCGCCCTCGCGCAGCACCTTCTTGGCCGCCAGGTCGACGGTGAACGCGGCGGTCTCCACCACCGCCTCCTCCCCCGGCGCCGCCGCCGACGCCCGCCGCACCGCCGCGCGCAACCGGGCCAGCAGTTCGTCCATGCCGAAGGGCTTGGTGACGTAGTCGTCGGCGCCCGCGTCCAGGGCGGCGACCTTGTCGCCGGAGTCGGTGCGCGCCGACAGCACGATGATCGGCACCGTGGTCCAGCCGCGCAGGCCCTCGATGACCGCCGTGCCGTCCAGGTCGGGCAGCCCCAGGTCGAGGATCACCACCTCCGGGCGGAACGAGGCCGCCACCCGCAGCGCCTCGGTGCCGGTCAGCGCCGTGGCGACCTCGTGGCCGCGCGCGGTCAGGTTGATCCGCAGCGCCCGCACGATCTGCGGCTCGTCGTCCACCACCAGCACCCTGGTCACCGGTCACCGCCCACGGTCGGCAGGGAGATGACGACGGTCAGGCCGCCGCCGGGGGTGTCCTCGGTTCCGATCGTTCCCGCCATCGCGTCGATGAAGCCCTTCGCCACGGACATCCCCAGCCCGGTGCCACTGGTCGAGTCGCCGAGACGCTGGAACGGCGCGAACACGGTGTCCGTGCCCTTCGGCAACCCTCTTCCATGATCCACGACCCGCAACTCGACCCGGTCGTCGTGCGCGCTCGCCCGGATCGCGATCGGCGGCTCGGCCGGCGGCACCGCGCGCGCCAGGCCGGGTGAGCCGTGCCGCAGCGCGTTGTCCACCACGTTGGCCACCACCCGTTCCAGCAGACCGAGGTCGGCGAGCACCGGTGGCAGCGACTCCGGCACGTCCACCTGCACCGCCGCCCGGCCCTCGACCCCGGACAGCGCGCGGGACACGACCTCGTCGTAGGTCACCGGCCGCAGCCGGGGGCGGACCGCGCCGGTCGCCAGCCGGGAGGAGTCCAGCAGGTTGTCGATCAGGCCGGAGAGCCGGTCGGCGGACTCCTCGACGGTGGCCAGCAGCTCCTCGGAGTCCTGCGGCGAGAGCGTCAGGTCCGGGGCGCGCAGGCTGCCGGCGGCGGCCTTGATCGAGGTCAGCGGGGTGCGCAGGTCGTGACCGACGGCCGAGAGCAGCGCGGTCCGCAGCTCGGTGGTCTCCGCGTGGCGCCGGGCCGCCTCGGCCTCGGCGGCCATCCGCTGCTGGCGCAGGGCCAGCAGTGCCTGCCCGGCCACGGTCTCCAGCACGCCCTGCGCGTCGGCCGGCAGCGCCCGCCCGCGCAGCGCCAGGTGCACGTCCGGGGTCACCACGACGTCCGCGTCGGCCTCGTCCGGGGCGTGGCAGGGGTGCGCGCCGACGGCGGCCACCCGCCGCCACTCCCCGGCGTCGCGTTCCAGCAGCGCCACCGAGGTGAGGCCGAAGTTCTCCCGGACCTTCTCCAGCAGCCGGTCGACCGGGTTCGGCGAGGTCAGCACGGTCCGCGCGTAGGAGGTGAGCAGGGCGGCCTCGGTGCGCGCGGTGGCCGCCTGGGCGGTGCGCCGCGCCGCCTGGTCCACGACCAGCGCGACCAGCACGGCGACCAGCACCAGCGCCACCAGCATGATCAGGTTCTCCTCGTCGGCGACCGCCAGCGAGTGGTAGGGCTCGGCGAAGAAGTAGTTCAGCAGCCCACCGGCCAGCACGGCCGCCAGCAGCGCCGGCGCCAGCCCGCCGACCAGGGCGACCAGCACGATCACCAGGAAGTAGGCGACCAGGTCGGTGGAGACGCTGAAGTCGTCGCGCAGCAGCACCCCGACCAGGGTCGCGAGCGACGTGCCGAGCACCGCCAGCACGAACCCGGCGACCCGGCGGGACACCGACAGCGGGCTGCCGCCGGGGCTGGGCCGCCAGCCGCGCCGGGCCTCCAGGTGGGTGACCATGTGCACGTCGATCGGGCCGGACCGCTGCACCACGCCGGCGCCGATGCCCTCGTCGAACAGCCGCGCCACCCGCGACCGCCGGGACGTGCCCAGCACCAGCTGGGTGGCGTTGACGCCCCGGGCGAAGTCCAGCAGCGCGTCCGGGACGTCCTCGCCGACGACGGTGTGGAAGGTCGCGCCGAGGTTCTTGCTCAGCGCCCGCATCTGGGCCACCGCGCGGGGTGAGGCGCCCTTGAGCCCGTCGCCGCGCAGCACGTGCAGCACCATCAGCTCGGCCCCGGCCCTGGCCGCGATCCGGCTCGCGCGGCGCACCAGCGTCTCGGTCTCCGGGCCGCCGGTGACCGCCACGACCACCCGCTCGCGGGCCTCCCAGGTGTCGGTGATCCGCTGCTCGGCCCGGTAGCGCTGGAGGGCGACGTCGACCTGGTCGGCCACCCACAGCAACGCCAGCTCACGCAGCGCGATCAGGTTGCCGGGCCGGAAGTAGTTGCCCAGGGCCGCGTCGATGCGCCGGGCGGGGTAGACGTTGCCGTGCGCCAGGCGCCGGCGCAGCGCCTCCGGGGTGAGGTCGACCAGCTCCAGCTGTTCGGCGCGGCGCACCACCTCGTCGGGCACGGTTTCCTGCTGGCGCACGCCGGTGATCCGCTCGACCACGTCGTTGACGCTCTCCAGGTGCTGCACGTTGACGGTGGACAGCACGTCGATGCCGGCCTCCAGCAGCTCCTCGATGTCCTGCCAGCGCTTGGCGTTGCGGGAGCCTGGCGCGTTGGTGTGCGCCAGCTCGTCGACCAGCACGACCTCCGGGCGGCGGGCGAGCACGGCGTCCAGGTCGAGTTCGGTGAGGTCGCGGCCCTGGTGGGACACGGTCCGCCTGGGCACCACCTCCAGGCCGGCGAGCAGTTCGTCGGTGCGCGCCCGCTCATGGGTCTCGACCAGGCCGGCGACCACGTCGGTGCCGCGCTCGACCCGCCGGTGCGCCTCGCCGAGCATGGCGTAGGTCTTGCCGACACCCGGGGCCGCGCCGAAGTAGATGCGCAGCTCGCCACGCCGGGGCTCGCTGGTGTCCACGTGCACAGTCTCCGCCCCCTGCGCGAACAGGACGAACGACCCACCGGTGCCTTGACGAGATCCTGACGCCGATCTGGTAATTGCAATGTCAACAAAAGAGCCTGGTGATACTCCAGTGTTCTGCAGTAGCGTTTGTCTCCCGATTTCCTCCGGATAAGGCCACCATGAACGACACTGCCGAACGAGGGCCACGACAGAGACGGACCCGGGCGGACGCGCTCCGCAACCGGGAGCAGATCCTGCGTTCCGCCGTTGACCTCATCATCGAGCAGGGACCGACCGCGCCGATGGACCAGATCGCGCGGCGGGCGAAGGTGGGCATCGCCACCCTGTACCGGCATTTTCCCGACCGTTCGGTATTACTCCGGCAGGTGGCGCTGGACATGCTGCGCCAGAACAGCGAGGAGGCGGCCACCGCGCTCGCCGAGGAGGCCGACGCCTTCGCGGCGATGACCCGCTACATGCACGACTCGATCGACCTGCGGATCGGCGTGGTCATGCCGGTCCTCGTCGACCGCATCGCCATGGACGACGAACTGCTCGCCGCCCGCAAGGAGTCCCGCGACGCCGTGCACGCCCTGGTCTCGGCCGCGCACCGCGAGGGCTCGCTGCGCCTGGACGTCACCAGCGGCGACATCAGCCTGCTGATCATCCGGTTCACCCCGCCGCTGCCCGGCGCCATGGACCCCGAGGCCAACCACCTGCTCAGCCACCGGCACCTGGAACTGCTGCTCGACGGCCTGGTGCGGGTGATGTTCGACCAGGAACTGCCCGGCCCGGCCATGTCGGTCGACGACCTCACCGGCATCCCGCCCGGCCCCGGCCCCGGCTACGCCGGCATGACCGCCCAGCTGCGCGCCAAGGACCGTGGCCGCTGCCGGCCGACGGCCGCCTCGTAACCGGCTACCGGCGCTGACAGCGTGGGCAGGAGAAGGAACTGCGGTTCATGAACGGCTCCCGGCGGATCGGCCGCCCGCACCGCCGGCACGGCGCCCCCTCCTGGCCGTACACCGCGAGGCTGCGCTCGAAGTACCCCGACTCCCCGTTGACGTTGACGTAGAGCGCGTCGAACGACGTCCCGCCCTCGCCCAGCGCCTCGTTCATCACGTCGGTCGCCGCGCCGAGCACCTCGACGGCCTTGGCCCGGGAGATCAGCTCGGTCGGCCGCGCCCAGTGCAGCCGCGCCCGCCACAACGCCTCGTCGGCGTAGATGTTGCCGATCCCGGACACCAACCGCTGGTCGAGCAGCGCCCGCTTCAGCTCGGTCCGCCGGCGGCGCAACGCGGCCACCGCCGCCGCCGCGTCGAACAGCGGGTCCATCGGATCCCGTCCGATGTGCGCGATCGGCTCGGGCACCACCGTGCCCTCGACGGTCACCAGCTCCCCCAGCGAGAACCCACCGAAGGTCCGCTGGTCGACGAACCGCAGCTCGGGGCCGTCGTCGTCGAACCGGAACCGCACCCGCAGGTGCTTCTCGTCGGGGGTGCCGGCGGGTTGGACCAGCAGCTGTCCGCTCATCCCCAGGTGTGCCAGCAGCGCGTCACCGCCGGACAGCTCGGTCCACAGGTACTTGCCGCGCCGGCGGGTCGCCTCGATCCGGCGGCCGGTGAGCCGGCCGGCGAAGTCGGACGCGCCCGGCGGGTGGCGGCGGATCGCGCGGGGATGCAGGACCTCGACCGAGCTGATCCGCCGGCCGGTGGCGTGCGCGTCGACCCCGCGACGGACGACCTCGACCTCTGGTAACTCAGGCATCCGGTTCCTGGTCGGCGGGCTTGACCAGCTCGGAGAGCGTGCGCCAGGCCGCCTCGGCGGCCTTCTGCTCGGCCTCCTTCTTGGTCCGGCCGTCGCCGGTGCCCCGGTCCTGACCCGCGACGATCACCGTGGCGGTGAACTCCTTGCGGTGGTCGGGACCCTCCTCGCGCACCCGGTACTCCGGCACACCGAGACTGGCCTGCGCGGTCAGCTCCTGCAGGGAGGTCTTCCAGTCGAGCCCGGCGCCCAGCAGCGGGGCCTCGGCCAGCAGCGGGTCGAACAACCGGTGCACGAGCTGGCGGGCGATCTCGACGCCGTGCTGGAGGTAGACCGCGCCGATCACGGCCTCCATGCCGTCGGCGAGGATGCTCGCCTTGTCCCGGCCGCCGGTCAGCTCCTCGCCCTTGCCCAGCAGCAGGTACGGGCCGAGACCGCCGGCGCCCAGGTCGCGGGCGACGCCGGCGAGCGCGTGCATGTTGACCACGCTGGCCCGCAGCTTCGCCAGATTGCCCTCGGGCAGATCCGGGTGCGTGCGGTACAGGTGGTCGGTGACGATGAGGCCCAGGACGGCGTCACCGAGGAACTCCAGCCGCTCGTTGGGCGGCAACCCACCGTTCTCGTAGGCGTACGAGCGGTGGGTCATGGCAAGCGTCAACAGCTCGTCGTCGAGTTCGACGCCGAGCGCTTCGAGCAGTTCCGCGGGGTCGGCTGCCGAACCCCGCGCCGCCCTACCCGCCACAGACACCGGCCACCTTCACCCGCCCCGGTCAGGCCGGCTCGTTGACCTGACGGCCGTCGTACTGACCGCACGCCGGGCAGACGACGTGCTGCGGCTTGGGCTGACGGCACGCCCGGTTGGAACAGGCGACCAGGTGCGGAGCGCTGGTCTTCCACTGCGACCGGCGCGTACGCGTGTTCGAACGCGACATCTTCCGCTTGGGGACAGCCACGACTAACTCTCCTTCAACGACAGGGTGGGACCGGACGGCACGCTCACTCGTCCCGATCCGTGCTGAACCGCTCGGTGAGCGCGGCCCATCGAGGGTCAATGGTCTCATGCCGGTGATCGGGACCGGCATCGGCCCACTTGACACCGCAGTCCGGGCACAGACCGGCGCAGTCGGGCCGGCACAGCGGCGCGCTCGGCAACGTCAGCACGACCGCGTCCCGCACCACCGGCTCCAGATCGACCAGGTCGTCGACCAGCCGGGCGATCTCGTCGGAGTCGGTGGTCTGCTCGGTGGCGCTGTCCGGGTAGGCGAACAGCTCGGTGAACTCGACCTCGATCTCCTCGCCCCGGATCGGGTCCAGGCAGCGGGAGCACTCGGCCTCGACCGGCGCGAACGCCGTGCCGGACACCAGCACACCCTCCACCACCGACTCCAGCAGCACGTCCAGGCGGACCTCGGCGCCCTTGGGCACGGAGATGACGCCCTCGACACCGAGCGCGGACTCGGTGGGGGCGATCCGGTGCACCTCGCGGGACAGACCCGCGCGACGCCCGAGTTCCCTGGTGTCGATGACCCACGGGCTCTTGCGTTCGGACATGGCGAACTCGACGCTTCCCAACGGTTGGTTCCGGCCACCCGCGAGCGCGGCGTGGCCCATCCAGCCTACGCCGGCCGGGGACGCGGCTCAGGCCGTGTAGTCGAACGGCGCCGCGCCGCCGGACCCCAGGCCGGCGGTCGAGCCGATGGCCGACGCGCCGCGCAGGTGCGCGCGGCCCTTGCCGACCGTGCGCAGGGTGTGGCTGAGCAGGTCGGAGAACTCGGCGAGCTTGCCGTCGACGTACTCGTCGCACTCGGCGCGCTGGCGCGCGGCCTCGTCGGCGGTGGCGTCCAGCACCCGCGAGGACTCCTCGTGGGCGGCCCGCACGACCTCGGTCTGGGCGACCAGGCGCTCCTGCTCGATGCGGCCGTCCTCGACCAGCCGCTCGTAGGACTCGCGGCCGGCCTGGATCATCCGGTCGGCCTCGAGCTGGGAGCGGGAGACGACCTCGTCGTACTTGGACTGGCCGGCGGCGATGGTCCGGCCGGCCTGCGCCTCGGCGTCGGCGACCAGCCGGTCGGCGTGCGCGGTGGCCTCGGCGACCATCCGGTCGGCCTGGGCCTTGGCGTCGTCGAGGAGCTTGTCGGCCTCCATGGTGGCCTTGCTCACCGACTGCTCGGCCTCGTGCTCGGCGTTGCCGATGATCTCGTCCTTGCGGTCGAGCACGTCCTGGGCGTCGTCGACCTCGGCGGGCAGCGCGTCCCGGACCTCGTCGAGCAGTTCCAGGATGTCGCCCCGGGGCACGACGCAACTGGAGGTCATCGGCACGCCCCGGGCCTCCTCCAGGATCGTGACGAGTTCGTCGAGCGCCTCGAACACCTTGTACACCCCGGGCCTCCTCCGCCGCCCCACGCGAAACTCCGGGGTCCAGTTTGCCGCCTCGCGCAGGGCGAACGGTGGAGGTTGGCCCAAGTTGGCGTGTCAGCCCAGCAGGTCGACGAGCACGAAGGTCGCGTACCGGTCGGGGGTGTAGAAGAACTCGCCGTCCTCGCCGGCGACCAGGCGCCGTTCGCCCCGGTCGGGGGCGCCCGGGGTGGGCACGGTGTACAGGCTGTAGTAGCCGGCGGCGCAGTCGGGCAGCACGCCCTCGCGGTTGTCGTAGGTCTGGCCGTCGCCGGGGAACGGGTAGGGCCCGCCGGCCCGGACGAGCGCGACGGTGTCGGCGACCTGCGCCGGCAGGGTCGACAGCCCGGCCTCGTCGATGCCCGACGGGTCACCGCACCCGGAGGGCGGCGGTGTGGGCCCGCCGCCGCCCAGGTCGATCAGGACGAAGCTGGCGTAGTGGTCGTCGGTGTAGAAGTGCTCGCCGTCCTCGCCGGTGACGATCCGCCGGGCGCCCCGGTCCGGGCTGCCGGGGGTCTCGACCGTGTACTCGTGGTAGTAGCCGCTGGCGCAGTCGGGCAGCAGGTCCTCGCGGTTCTCGAAGACCGTGCCGTCCTGCGGGTACGGGAACGGGCCGCCGTCGGCGATCAGCTCGGCGGTGTCGGCGGCCTCGGCCGGCAGGTCCCCCAGCGGCACGAGGTCGTAGCTGGACGTGTCGCCGCAGACCGGCTGGGCGAGGACGGCCGGCGCGGCGGAGGTGGCGGAGGTGAGTCCGAGGAGGGCCACCGCCGCGACCAGCAGCGTGAGTAGCACCTTCACGGGCCTGGATGTGACGTTGCTCATCGTCGTGCTCATCGTCCGACGGTAGCGCCGATGGATGACGCACAGTAGCCGACGATCGTCGGTGAGCGATGGGTTTCACTGGGCACCATGAACACGACCATCCGCCGCGCGCGGTCCGAGGACGTGCCGGCGATCGTCGCGATGCTGGCCGACGACCCGCTCGGCGCGACCAGGGAGTCCCCCGGCGACCCGGCCTACGCGAGCGCGTTCGCCGAGATCGACCGGGACGAGCGCCAGTACCTGGCGGTGGCCGAGGTCGACGGCGAGGTGGTCGCCACCCTGCAGCTGACGTTCATCCCGGGGCTGTCCCGGCGGGGCGGCACCCGCGCGCTGATCGAGGCCGTCCGGGTGCGCGCGGACCGGCGGGCCGCCGGGTTGGGCGGCGAGCTGACCCGGTGGGCGGTGGACCGGGCGCGGGAGGCCGGGGCGATCATGGTCCAGCTGACCTCGGACGCCAGCCGGACCGACGCCCACCGGTTCTACGAGAGCCTGGGCTTCACCGCCAGCCACGTCGGCATGAAGCTGGCGCTCAGTCCCTCTCGGCCAGGCGCTTGACCAGGCGGCGGTGCACGGTCTCGGGCAGCAGGTGGGAGACGTCGCCGCCGTAGGTGGCGACCTCCTTGACCAGTGAGCTGGACAGGAAGCTGTTGAGCGGCTTGGTCGGCATGAACAGCGTCTCCACCCCGGTGAGCTGCTGGTTCATCTGCGCCATCTGCAGCTCGTAGTCGAAGTCGCTGATCGCGCGCAGGCCCTTGACGATGGCCTGGATGCCGTGCTGGCGGCAGTAGTCGACCAGCAGGCCGTGCCAGGAGTCGATCCGCACGTTGGGCAGGTGGGACACCGACTCGGCGAGCATCTCCATCCGCTCGTCGACGGTGAACAGACCACGCTTGTTCTTGTTGATCAACACCGCGACCACGACCTCGTCGAACACGGCCGCACAGCGCTCGAGCACGTCGAGGTGGCCGTTGGTGGGTGGGTCGTAGGAGCCAGGACACACCGCGCGCCTCATTGGCGGACCGTATCAGCCACACGCGGTCGGTCACGGCCAACGGTGGCCGTGATCACCTGCGGGATCACACGCGATCACCCAGGTGGGCCCAGTGCAGCGACGTGTCGCCGTAGTGCCGGACCCGGCCGGGCTCGTACTCCGGCGGCCAGGTGAACTCCGGTGACCGCTTCGCCCGCTCGACCACCACCGCCGTGCCGGGACGGGTCCAGGCCACCAGCGCGGTCAGGTCGGCGCTCAGCGCGCCGGCGGGCAGGGCGTAGGGCGGGTCGGCGAACACGAGGTCGTAGGGCTGGTCGGGCGGGGTCGCCAGGACGGTCGCGACCTTGCCCGGCCGGACCACCGCGCCGGCGAGCCCGAGCGCGGCGACGTTGCGGCGCAGCACGGCCAGCGCGCCGCCGTCGGACTCGACGAGCGTGGCGTGAGCCGCCCCACGCGAGAGCGCCTCCAGCCCGAGCGCTCCGGTGCCGGCGTAGAGGTCGAGCACCCGCGCGCCGTCGAGGTCCAGCGCGGCCTCGACCGCGCTGAACAGGGCCTCCCGCACGCGATCCGAGGTCGGCCGGGTGCCGCGCCTCGGCACGGCGAGCTGGCGTCCACCGGCGGTCCCGGCCACGATCCTGGTCACCGGGACATCGTCTCGCGGGAATCTGTGATCAGGGTGTCCACCCCCGGGCGCGTCATTTCGCGTAGGCTCGCTCTTCCCATTCCACACTCGCAGGCACCCCAGGGAGAGTGCGTGTCGCACATCTCTGTCAGGCAGGCCGAGATCGCTGTCGAGCAGGCGCACGTCGATGTCGTGTACGCGCGCGTCGAGGACATGCGCGTCGAGGCACGAGACATGCGTCGCAAGGGCGACCAGCTCGCCCACGGCGCGCGCAACGAGGCGATCTTCGAGCAGGCCTCGATGTTGTTCGAACGTGACGTGATGGTGCGCCACGCCAACCAGATCCTGCGCAGCCTCGACGCCGAGCACGAGGGTCTGGTCTTCGGCCGGCTGGACACCGGCGACGGCGAGACCATGTACGTCGGGCGCCTGGGCATCCGCGACGGGAACTTCGACAACCTGGTCACCGACTGGCGCGCCCCGGCGGCGGCCGCCTTCTACCAGGCCACCGCCGAGCGGCCGATGGACGTGGTGCGCCGCCGGGTCATCCGGTCCACCGGCCAGAGCGTGGTCGACATCGACGACGACCTGCTGGCGCCGGAGAAGCGGCCAGAGGGCATGGCCGTGGTCGGTGAGGGCGCGCTGATGGCCAGCCTCACCCGGGCCAGGGGTGACCGGATGCGCGACATCGTCGCCACCATCCAGAAGGAGCAGGACGAGGCGATCCGCGCGCCGTGGCGCGGGATCACCGAGATCACCGGCGGGCCGGGCACCGGCAAGACCGCCGTGGCGCTGCACCGGGTGGCCTACCTGCTCTACCGCGACCGCCGGCGGATGGGCGGGTCCGGTGTGCTGGTCATCGGACCGTCGCCGGCGTTCACCTCCTACATCTCCCGCGTGCTGCCGGCGATGGGTGAGGACACCGTCGAACTGCGTTCGCTGGGCGAGGTTCTCGACGGCGCCCTCGCCGTCGGCGCCGACCCGCCGGAGGTCGCGCGGATCAAGGGATCGCTGCGGATGCGGCGCATCCTCAAGCGGGTGCTGCGTGAGGAGCCGCCGGACGCGCCGAGGGAGCTGCGGATCACCTACCGGGGCGAGGTCCTCAAGCTCGACGCGCGGGAGCTGGCGAAGGTCCGCCGGCAGGTGCACTCCGCCGGGCGCCCGCCCAACCAGTCGCGGGTGGACGCGGCGGAGGCGCTGCTGGAGGCGTTGTGGCGCCAGGCCGACGGCCGTCCGGGGATGGACCACGACGAGCTGGTCACGGCGTTGGGCGAGCGGATCGACTTCCACCGGTTCGTGGTGGTGTGGTGGCCGATCCGCACGGCCGCCGAGGTGCTGGCCTCGTTGGCCGACCCGGCCAGGATCGCCGGTGCCGCCGGCCGGTCGCTGTCGGACCGGGAGATCGGTCTGCTGGCGTCGTCGTGGGCCGGCGGGCAGGGGCCGACGGTCGCCGACGTGGCGTTGCTCGACGAGCTGCGGGTGTTGCTGGGTCAGCCGTCCAAGCGCCACCGCCGCCGGCTGGCCGCGGCGGCGGCGGCGGAGCTGCGGGCGTGGGGCGAGCGCGGGGACGCGCCGGCCTACCGCCGCACCGAGCACTACGACGAGTACTCGCACATCGTGGTGGACGAGGCGCAGGACCTCTCGCCGATGCAGTGGCGGATGGTCGGGCGGCGGGGCAAGTACGCGAGCTGGACGGTGGTCGGCGACCCGGTGCAGAGTTCCTGGCCCGATCCGGACGAGGCGGCCTCGGCGCGGTCCTCGGCGCTGGGTCCCCGCACGGCGCTGCGGCGGTTCACGCTGAACACCAACTACCGCAACTCGGCGGAGATCTTCGAGCTGGCCGCCCAGGTCGTGACCGACGTGTCCACTCCCGACCAGCTGCCCAAGGCGGTGCGCAGTACCGGGGTGAAGCCGGCGGTGCGCACGGTCGCCCAGTCGGAGCTGGCGGCGGCCGTGCTGCACGAGACCCGCACCATCCTGTCCGAAGTGGACGGAACGGTGGGGGTGATCACCCCGACCAGCAGGCTGGCCGGGGTGCGCACCATGCTGTCCGATGTGGACGATTCGCGGCTGTCGGTGGTGGACGGCGTGGAGGCCAAGGGCCTCGAGTACGACGCGGTCGTGCTGATCGAGCCGACCGAGCTGGTCAGCGAGGCCACCACGGGTCCCCGCACGCTCTACGTCGCGCTCACCCGCGCGACCCAGCGGCTCACCGTGCTGACCTCCGACCCGTCCTGGCCGTCCTGAACCGACCCGAACGGACCCGGCGCTACCGCACCCTGATCAGCCCCCACAGTCCCTCGGACAGGCCCCAGCGCAGCTGACCGGTCCGGTAGGCCCAGTCGCCGCGCCGGTCGGCGGTGAACCGCAGCGACCGCACGCTGCCGGCGCTCAACGCGCCCAGCGACCCCACCCTCGGCCCGTCCAGGTGCTCCTCCATCGGCCAGGTCTGGCCGTGCACCTCGAAACTGTGGTTGCGGCCCCGGTCGGCGCCCACCGCCAGGTGCAGCCGCACCGCGTCGCCCCGGCGGACCTCCAGCACCGGGGTCCGCGGCTCCGGGTCCGCCAGCGACGGGTGGCGCGGCAGCAGGTGCGCGCTGCGGTGGTTGAACGCCTTCTGCCCCTGGTCGACCACCTCGGTGTCCAGGTCGGTCACCGGCTGGGTGGGGTCACCGTCGTGGTAGAGGCGCACCCCGTCCTGCAACACCAGCACCAGTTCGTGCTCGACCGAGCCGTCGGGCAGCCGCAGCCGGGTCCGCGCGCCGGTCCAGTCGGCCGGTGTGGCACCGGCCGGCTCGACCACCAGCGCGCCGACCAGCCCACGGTGGCGGTGGTTGCGGATGTCGGCGCGGTCCTGGAGCAGCACCACGCCTTCCCGGTCGGCGAACCAGCGCAGCCGCACCGAGTCGCCCGGCTTGACCAGGCTGGTCGGGTTGTCCCCGACGTGGGACCCGTCGCCGGTGCGCACGTCGGTGCGCAGCAGCGAACCGGCGTGCAGCGACACCCACTCGGAGATCTCGCGGCTGTCCGGGTCGTCCTTGGCGGAGAACTCCGGGTCGAACGGGGTCGCCTCGCCGGGGCCGGACAGCTCGTTGTGCAGTTCGACCTCCACCCACTCGCCGACCCGGCAGCGCAGCACCATGGTCTGCTCCGCCGGCCCACCGTCCACGCTGTACATCAGGCCGAACGGGTCGCTGCGCTGGTCGCTGTAGTGGATCTCCCGGGGACGCACGCGGACCCGGTAGCGCCGGTCGGGCCGGGTGAACGGCGGCAGCGGCGGGCCGGCGAACGCGCCCGGCAGTGCCGGCAGGTCGTCCACTTCGGACTCGTGCAGCCGGAACAGACCCCACGCGCCGAGCCAGGTGTCGTCGGCGGCGGTGAAGCCCCACAGGTGGTCGCCGGGTGAGGCGTCGGGTTCGAGGTGGAGGTTGAACGCCTCGGAGATGCCCAGCGTCTGCTGGTCACGCACCGGCGAGGCCGGGTCGGCCGGCCAGGCGTGCCAGCGCATCCCGTGCACGGTCAGGGTGTGCTGCTCCTCGTGCGAGCCCTGGTAGAGCCGCAGCCGGATGTCCTCGCCGGGATAGCCGCGCAGCAGCGGGGTCCCCGGGTCGCCGTGCACCGCCGAGGAGAAGAACTCGTCCGGCGCGCCGGGGCGTTCGTGCAGCGGGGCGCACCGGTAGCCGACGGCGACCGTGCCGTGGTCCTCCAGCCCTCCGGGATAGGCCGGCGGGTTGATCGGCGCGCCGGCCTCGCCGTGGCCGTGCTCGACCAGCGGCACGAAGTCGGCCATGGCGAGGACCTGCTCGCGGAAGGCCGTGCCGTCGGGCAGCGTCACCACGGCCTGGTTGCCGTTGCGCACCTCGCGCGAGTGGTCGTGCTGGTCGACCCACACCGCGCCTTCCGGCTCGGCGATCATCGCGCCGAACAGCCCGTGCCGCTGCCGTTCGTTGGCCAGCAGGTGGTCGTGGAAGAACACCGTGCCGAACTCCTCGTCGCAGTACCAGCGGTAGATCCACGTCCGGTACAGCTCGCGGGCCTCGTCGCCCTGGTCGGTGGTCGCGGTGCCGGACAGGTAGTTCCAGCCCACGCTCGCGCCGTCGGAGACCAGCGGGTCGAACTTGACCAGGTGGACGTGCAGCCCGCACTCGGGTTGCAGCGGCAGCACCGGGTCGAAGGCGGTCGACTCGTGGCAGCCGACCGGCAGCTCGTTGGTCAGCGACAGCTCGATCACCTCGCCCTTGCGGCCCCGGATGGCGATCGGCGCGACCTCGCGGGTGCCCTCCTCCAGCTGACGCTGGAACTCCTCGACGCCGCCGGCCGCCTCGATCTCCTCGGCCAGGACGAAGAACACGCCCCGGTGGTCGTGCCAGCTGTTCCCGTGACCGCCGGAGGTGTTGTAGTAGTTGATGTTTCCCTGGAGCACCACCAGGTCGTAGCGGCGCACCGGCGCCGACGGGTCCAACGTGGACTTGGTGAACGCCTCGCCGGGCTGCGGGTCCTCGCAGAAGGCGTCGCGCTCCAACTCGGTGGGCTCCCGGCCCATGCCCTCGGGCATCAGCGGGGTGCGCGGCGGCCGGGGCGACTTCTGCGGGAACTCACCGGGGATGAACCCGGGGAAGCCGGGCCGCCGCGCGGTGGGTGCCGGCGGGGTGTCGTGGCCGGGCAGCCGGCGCAGCGCGGCGATCGGCGTGCCGTCCGGGTAGTGGCCGCTGCCGTCCTGCAGGGTGTTGAACACCCGCCACATGCCCCACATCCCGGCGTGGAAGTGCGGGTAGAGGTGGCAGTGCCAGATGATGTCGCCGGTCGCCTTCTGCACCGAGCCGGCGCCACCGATCGGTTCGATGGTGAACGCCTGCTGCGGGCTGATCGAGATCGAGTCGATGATCGGCGAGTTCTCGTTGCCCGGCACCGCGTGCCACTGGTGCAGGTGCAGGTGGAAGACGTGGGTCTCCTTGACCCCGGCGTGTACCAGGCGGATCCGTGACCGGTCGCCGGGGTAGGCGCGCAGGATCGGCGTCGACGGGTCGCCGAACAGCCACGAGCTGTGGTGCTGCTCCTCGCCGACCATCTGGTCGCGGGTCAGGTCGAGCCTGCCCTGGTCGATGAGCCGCTCGTAGGCCAGCGAACGCCAGCCCATCGGCTCGGTGCGCAGGCTCATCAACATCATCGAGTGCGCCGCCTCACCGGAGGCGTGCCCGCCGTGCTCGGGGTCGCCGTGCTCCGGGAAGATCTCGGGCACCAGCCTCGGCTGGCCCTGGGCGACGGAGTGGCCGTGCGGGCGCGGTTCGTCGCAGAAGTGCGCCGGGTGCGGCGGGTTGACCGGGTTGTGGTTGTCGGTCTCGTCCTGCATGAACACGACGTACTCGCGGAAGCTCGGCTCGCCGGGCACGTGCACGTCGGCGTAGAGGCCGTCGCTGATCTCCTCGCCGGTGACCGGGTCGGTCCAGGTCGCGCCGCGCGGCTCGACGACCAGGGCGCCGAACAGGCCGTGGGCGTTGGAGCCCTCCTCGCCGCCGCGCAGGTCGGCGAGGTCGTTGAACAGGAACACGCCCTCCTCCGCGCATTCCCAGGTGTACTCGTGGCGGTCACCGGGCTCGACGGCCGAGTCGCGGTTGCGGCCGACCTGGCCGCCGTCGGCGGTGCGCACGTCGTAGCCGACGCCGCGCGGGTGGATCCCGGCGCGGCGGCGCAGTTGGTTGTGGAACCGGACGACGACGGTGTCGCCGGCGTGCACCCGCAGCACCAGCGGGCGGACCAGCGGGTCCGGTACCGGCAGCTGGTCGGGCTGGGTCAGCGGGTCCGGGAACGGGTTCGGGAAGTGCTCGCCGATCGAGCGCAGGTGCGCGGCGTTCTCGGCGAGGGTGAACAGGGTGCCGTCGCGGTCGTGATCACCGTAGGTGTTGTAGACGATCGGAACCTGGAGCGCGACGACGTCGAAGGAACGTACAGTCATTTGAATCCCCCAAAAGATTCACCGACCAGCCCCCACCGGCCGAACCGGCCCCCCAGCCGGTGACACACGGTAACTCCGGGTTCGGCATGATCGCCACTGGAGTAATCAGTCGGAGTGAATTTCCAGGGGTGACTCTCACTTGTTCCTGGCGGCGTGGGCGCGGACCTTGGCCCGGTTGCCGCAGGCGGCCATGCTGCACCAGACCCGCCGGCCCCGGCGGTCCAGGAACAGCCAGCCGCAGCCGTCGCCGGGGCACGCCCGGATCGCGTCCCGGTCCGGTCCGCCCAGCAGTTCCACAGCGGACAGTGCGACCGATCGCAGCGGCAGCAACGGGTCCCGGTCGTCGGGGAGTTCGAAGTGGATGGTCGAGCCGGTGGCCACGAGCCGGGTCGACCGGTTGGCCTCCTCCGCCTCGGCGGCCAGCACGGCCAGGCCCGCGCCGTCCCGGCGCAGCGCGACGTCGTACAGCGCGGTCCGCAGGGCGCGGGCGCGGCCCAGCACCGCCGTGGCGGTACGCCCACGCAGCCGCCCGGCGGCCGCCTCGGTGATCAGCCCGGTGAACCGCGCCCACACCACGAACCGGTCGAAGTCGGTGAGCCACTCCGAGCCGTGGGTGTCCGGGTCGGCCCAGCCCGCCCAGGTGTTGCAGAACTCCAGCGCGGGATGCCCGGCGATCGGTCTGGGCAGCGGGTAGTCGTCGACCAGCACCGCGTACGGCGGCATCTTCTGGGCCATTCCACCTCCTTGACAGGCCCGTCGCCTAACCACTTGAATCCAGTCAACAGGTTAGCGAGAGGGGTTCCGATGCGGGTACGTGCGTGGACCGTGACAGCGATGGTGGCACCGATGACGGCGGCGATGACGGTGGCGCTGACGGTGGCGCTGACGGTGGCGCTGACGGTGGCGCTGACGGTGGCGCTGACGGCCCTGGCCGCGCCGGCCGCCTCCGCCGAGGCCGGACCGGAGCCGTGGCAGCCCTACCGCACGACCGACTTCGTCTCCCCCGCCGGCCGCTCCTGCGACTACGACCTCGACGTGACAGCCGTCCAGGACGAGGAGGAGTACCGGGTCGACGCGCGCCACGCCGACGGCTCCGAACGCCTCGTCGAGTACCGGGGCACGCTGATCACCCGGTTCACCAACCTCGCCACCGGCGAGTCGACCGTGCGCGACCTGTCCGGGCACGCCTGGGTCGAGCTGTACCCCGACGGCACGATGAAGTCGTTCACCGGCGCCGGCCCGTTCAGCATCGGCTTCCGCGACACCGACACCTACGCACGCGGCTACTACCGCCTCGACGGCGTCCACGTGATCACCATGGACCCCGACGGCACCCGCCACCTGACGGTCGCCGCCGGGACCCAGGAGAACCTCTGCCGGACACTCGGCTAATCGGCGAGCACCACCAACAGGTCGCCGCCCTCCACCTGGGCGACCGAGCCGATCGCCACCCGCGCCACGGTGCCCGACCTCGGCGCGGTGATCGCCGCCTCCATCTTCATCGCCTCGATCGTGGCGACCGTCGCGCCGGCCTCCACCGCGTCGCCCTCGGCCACCGCGAGGGTCACCACCCCGGCGAACGGCGCGGCGACGTGGCCAGGGTCGGACCGGTCCGCCCGCTCGGCCACCGGCAGGTCCGAGGCCACCGACCGGTCCCGCACCTGGATCGTGCGCAGCTGGCCGTTGAGGCTGGCCATCACGTTGCGCATGCCGCGCTCGTCGGCCTCACCGATCGCCTCCAGTTCGATCAGCAGCCGCACGCCCCGCTCCAGGTCCACCGGGTACTCCTTGCGCGGGCGCAGACCGTAGAAGAAGTCCTTGCTCGCCAGCACGCTGGTGTCGGAGAACTGCTCGCGGTGGGCCAGGAACTCCTTGGCCGGCTCGGGGAACAACAGCCGGTTGAGCGTCGCCCGCCGGTCCCCGGCCAGGCCAGCGAGGTCCTCCTCGGTGAGCCCGGCCACCGGCCTCGGCTCCGCCCGGCCCCGCAACGCCTTGGCACGGAAGGGTTCCGGCCAGCCGCCGGCCGGATCACCGAGGTCGCCGCGCAGGAAGCCGATCACCGAGGCCGGCACGTCGAAACGACCCGGGTCTGCCTCGAACTCCGCCGGGTCCACCCCGGCGCCCACCAGGTGCAGCGCCAGGTCACCGACCACCTTGGACGACGGGGTCACCTTGATCAGCCGGCCGAGCATCCGGTCGGCCGCCGCGTAGGTCGCCTCGATCGGTTCGAACCGGTCGGCCAGGCCCAGCGCCGCGGCCTGGGTCCGCAGGTTCGACAGCTGACCGCCGGGGATCTCGTGGGTGTAGACCCGCCCGCTGGGCCCCGGCAGCCCCGCCTCGAACGGCGCGTACACCTTGCGCACGATCTCCCAGTACGGCTCCAGGTCGCACACCGCCCGCAGGTCCAGCCCGGTCTCCCGGGGACCGTGGTCGGTGGCCGCGACGATCGCCGAGAGCGAGGGCTGGGAGGTGGTACCGGCCATCGACGCGCTCGCGCCGTCGACCGCGTCCACCCCGGCCTGGATCGCCGCCAGGTAGGTCGCGAGCTGGCCACCGGCGGTGTCGTGGGTGTGCAGGTGCACCGGCAGGTCGAACTCCTTGCGCAGCGCGGTCACCAGCCGGTGCGCGGCCGGCGGGCGCAGCAGCCCGGCCATGTCCTTGACACACAGCACCTGCGCGCCGGCACCGACGATCTGCTCGGCCAGCTTCAGGTAGTAGTCCAGTGTGTACAGTCGCTCGGCCGGGTCGGACAGGTCGGCGGTGTAGCACAACGCGACCTCGGCGACGGCCGTGCCGGTCGCCAGCACCGCGTCGATCGCCGGGCGCATCTGCTCGACGTCGTTGAGCGCGTCGAAGATCCGGAAGATGTCGATACCGGTGTCGGCCGCCTCCTGGACGAACGCGGTGGTGACCTCGGTCGGGTACGGCGTGTAGCCCACCGTGTTCCGCCCGCGCAGCAGCATCTGCAGACACAGGTTGGGCATCGCGGTACGCAGCGCCGCCAGCCGCTCCCACGGGTCCTCGGCCAGGAACCGCAGCGCGACGTCGTAGGTCGCGCCGCCCCAGCACTCCACCGACAGCAGCTCGGGGGTCATCGACGCCACGTGCGGCGCCACGGTCACCAGGTCCTTGGTCCGCACCCGGGTCGCCAGCAGCGACTGGTGCGCGTCACGGAAGGTCGTGTCGGTGACCCCGACGGCCTTCGACTCCCGCAGCCAGCGCGCGAAACCCTCCGGGCCCAGCTCGGTGAGTCGCTGTTTGGACCCCGGCGGCGGGGTGCCCTGGGCGGCCGCCGGCAGCTTCGCCACCGGGTCGATGACCTCCGGGCGCTCGCCGTGCGGCTTGTTGACCGTGACGTCGACCAGGTAGGTCAGCAGCCTGGTCCCCCGGTCGGCCGGCTGGCGGGCGGTGAGCAGGTAGGGCCGGTCCTCGATGAACGAGGTGGTGGCCCGCCCGGCGATGAAGTCCGGATCGTCCAGCACGGCCTGCAGGAACGGGATGTTGGTCGCCACACCCCGGATGCGGAACTCGGCCACCGCGCGCCGCGCCCGCGCCACCGCCGAGGTGAAGTCGCGGCCCCGGCAGGACAGCTTCACCAGCATCGAGTCGAAGTGCGCGCTGATCACCGTGCCGGAGGAGGAGGTGCCGCCGTCGAGCCGGATGCCGGCGCCGCCCGGCGAGCGGTAGTGGCTGATCACGCCGGTGTCCGGGCGGAAGCCGTTGGCCGGGTCCTCGGTGGTGATCCGGCACTGCAGGGCCGCGCCGCGCAGCCGGATGTCCTCCTGGCGCAGGCCGAGGTCGGCCAGGGTCTCCCCGGCGGCGATCCGCAGCTGCGACTGGACCAGGTCGACGTCGGTGACCTCCTCGGTGACCGTGTGCTCGACCTGGATCCGGGGGTTCATCTCGATGAACACGTGCTTGCCGGACTGGTCGAGCAGGAACTCGACGGTGCCGGCGTTGCGGTAGCCGATGTGCCGGGCGAAGGCGACGGCGTCGGCGCAGATCCGCGCGCGCAGGTCCGGGTCCAGGTTCGGCGCCGGGGCGATCTCGATGACCTTCTGGTGGCGGCGCTGGACCGAGCAGTCCCGCTCGAACAGGTGAATGACCCCGCCCGGTTCACCGGTGCCGTCGGCGAGGATCTGCACCTCGATGTGCCGGGGCGAGACCACGGCCTGCTCCAGGAACACCGTCGGGTCGCCGAAGGCCGACTCGGCCTCGCGCATCGCCGCCTCCAGCGACTCACGCAGCGCCCTTGGCTCCAGCACCCGCCGCATCCCCCGGCCGCCGCCACCGGCGACGGCCTTCACGAACAGCGGGAACCCCAGCTCGCCGCCGGCGGTGAGCAGCTCGTCGACGTCCGAGGACGGCGCCGAGGAGCGCAGTACCGGCAGGCCGGCGGCGCGCGCGGCGGCAACCGCCCTGGCCTTGTTGCCGGTCAGCTCCAGGATGTCGGCCGACGGTCCGACGAACACGATGCCCTCGCGCTCGCACGCGCGGGCCAGCTCCGGGTTCTCCGACAGGAACCCGTAGCCCGGGTAGATCGCGTCGGCCCCGGCCCGCTGGGCGGCGCCGATGATCTCCTCGACGGACAGGTAGGCGCGGACCGGGTGCCCCGGCTCACCGATCTCGTAGGCCTCGTCGGCCTTCATCCGGTGCAGCGAGCCGCGATCCTCATGGGGGAAGACCGCGACCGTGCCGGCTCCCAGCTCGTAGCCGGCACGGAACGCGCGAATCGCGATCTCACCCCGGTTGGCGACGAGGACCTTGCGGAACATGGGCGAACCTCCTGGCTAGGGGGGACGTCCACGCGACTCTACTTGGCCCTTCCCGCCAACCGGGACCATCGTCCCAGCCAGTGGCCGGTGTCACCGGCCACTCCGAGGCTCACCACCAGACGTAGAGCAGTTTGTTCGGCGTGTTCGGCGGCACGTTGCACACCACGTCGCTGGCCGCCGCCACCAGGGCGGCCGACACGGCGCCGGGGGTCGCGTTCGGGTGCGCGTGCAGGTACATGCCGACCGCGCCGGCGACGTGGGCGGCGGCGAACGACGAGCCGGAGATGGTGTTGGAGCCGTCGCCGTCACCGAGCCACGGACCGGTGATGTTCAGTCCCGGTGCGTACATGTCCAGTACCGCTCCGTAGTTGGACTGGGGTGCCACGCAGTCGTTGGACCCGGTCGCGCCGATCGTCATCGCCTCGGCCACCCGCGCCGGTGAGAAGTTCGACGCGTCGGTGGCCGAACTGCCGGCGGGGACGGTGAACGGGATGCCCGCGGCGATGGCGCCGCGCACCGCGCTGTCCAGCGCGGTGTTCGCGCTGCCGCCCAGGCTCATGTTCGCCACCGCGGGGCGGACCGCGTTCTGGGTGACCCAGTCGATGCCGGCGATCACACCGGAGTAGGTCCCCGAGCCCTGGTCGTTGAGCACCCGCACCGGCACGATCTTGATCTTCTTCGCCACGCCGTAGATCTCGCCGCCGATGATGCCGGAGACGAACGTGCCGTGGCCGTTGCCGTCGAGCGGGTCGTCGTCGCCGTCGACCAGGTCGACCCCCGGCTGTACCCGGTCCCCGAAGTCGTTGTGCGGGGCGATACCGGTGTCGATCACGTAGGCGGTCACGCTGGACGCCTTGTTCGGGTACCGGTACTTCCCGTCCAGCCCGACCCGCTGGTCGATCCGGTCCAGACCCCACGACGGCGGGTTGAGCTGCTCCCCCGCGCCCTTGAGCTTGACCTTGCCGTCCCGGACGACATCGGCCACGCCCGGCTCGGCGGCCAACTCGGCCGCCTCGGCGGCCGTCAGCGACAACGAGAAACCGCTCAACGCGGCCGTGTAGGTGTGTTCGACGGTGCTGTCGAACCGGTCGGCGGTCTCGGCCGCCCGTGACGACACCGTGGCCGACGCCATCCGCTGCCCGGCCTCGGCCGAGAGCACCACGATGTAGCCGGACTCCTCGGCGACGGCCGCCCGCGCCGGCACGGTGGTGACCGTGGCGACCAGGAGCGCGACCCCGACACTCGCGATGAACTGCTTCCCGTTGTGCGGTTTCATACTCATTGTCGTTAGTCCTCGGTGAAGAAGTGAGCAAGGTTCACCATTTGCCAGGTACGCGGTAGGGCTAGCCCCACCCCCTGTTCGGGGGAGCGCACCCGTGATTCCCTCCCCGCTGATCGCCACGATGAATCCGTTGTCCGGCAAGGGGATTCAACCGGGATTCAACCGGGATTCTCCCATCCAGGGATCTGTGCAGAGAGGGCGAGCACGTGAGCAAGCAACCAACAACGGTGCGCGTCGCGAGGTGGAGCGCGACGCATCCGTGGCGGGCGATAGGTCTGTGGGTCGTGTTCGTCGCGGTGTGCTTCGCCGCCGGGTCGTGGGTGGGTACCAACGAGGCGACCGACGAGGACATGGCCACCGGCGAGTCCGGCCGGGCGACCGCGATCGTCAACTCGGGGGACTTCGACGACCCCGCCAAGGAGAACGTGATCATCACGGCGAGGTCCGGGGACCTCGACCAGGCGGCGGCGGCCGGCGCCGCCGCCGACGTCCGCGAGGGGATGCTGGCGCTGCCCGAGGTCACCGAGGTCGCCGACCCGGTGGCATCGCCGGACGGCAGGGCGCTGCTGGTCCAGGTGACCATGCGCGAGGGCGACGCCGACGAGGACGTCGGCGCGCTGCTCGACGAGACCGCCGCGCTGCAACGCGACCACCCGGACCTGCGGGTCGAACAGGTCGGCGGCGAGTCGATCGACAAGGGCATCTGGGAGCAGGTCTCGCAGGACCTGACCAAGGCCGAGTTCATCAGCCTGCCGGTCACGCTGGTGATCATGCTGATCGCGTTCGGCGCGATCATCGCCGCCGGGGTGCCGGTGCTGCTGGCGATGTCGGCCGTCGGGTCGGCCTTCGGCCTGGCCGGGCTCGCCTCGCACGTGTTCCCGGCCGTGGAGACGATCTCCAGCGTCATCCTGCTGATGGGCATGGCCGTCGGCGTCGACTACTCGCTGTTCTACCTCAAACGCGAACGCGAGGAACGCCAGCGGGGCAACCCGCACGTGCGGGCGGTGGAGATCGCGGCGGCCACCTCCGGGCACGCGGTCGTGGTCTCCGGGTTCGCGGTGATGGTCTCGATGGCCGGGCTCTACCTGACCAGCGACGCGGTGTTCACCTCGCTGGCCACCGGGTCGATCATCGTGGTGGCGGTGGCCGTGCTCGGCTCGCTGACCGTGCTGCCGGCGCTGCTGGCCAAGCTCGGCCGGTTCGTCGACCGGCCCCGGGTCCCGCTGCTGTGGCGGTTGACCAACCGCTCCGGCCCGCCGAGGGTCTGGCCAACGCTGCTGCGCCCGGCCCTGCGTTACCCGCTGGTGACCCTGCTGATCACGCTGGCCGCGCTCGGCGCGCTGGCCTGGCCGGCGCTGGACCTCAAGCTCAAGAACAGCGACGTGGACGACCTGCCGCGCGACATCGCGGTGATGCGGGCCTACGACCGGATGACCGAGTCGTTCCCCAGCGAGGGCGTCAACCACGTGGTGGCCGTGCGCGCCGAACCCGACCAGGCCGACGAGGTCCGCGCCGCCCTGGGCACCCTCTACGACCAGACCCGCGACGACCCGCTGTTCGCCAGCGTCGCCGACCCGAGGATCCAGGTGTCCGACGACGGCCGGGTGAGCGAGCTGCTCGTGCCGACCACCCAGAAACCGGGCACCGACGGCGCCGCCGACTCGCTGGACAGGTTGCGCGAGGACCTCGTGCCGGCCGCGCTCGACCCGGTCGGCGGGGAGCACGCCGTCGGCGGGCAGATCGCCGCGGACGCCGACTCGACGGGGCTGCTGGAGGAGCGGATGCCCTGGGTCATCGGCTTCGTACTGCTGCTGACGTTCGTGATCATGTTCGCCACGTTCCGGTCGATCGCGGTCGCGTTGACCGCGTTGCTGCTGAACTCGCTGTCGGCCGGGGCCGCGTTCGGCACGCTGGTGCTGGTGTTCCAGAACACCTGGGCGGAGGGCATCCTCGGCTTCCACTCCAACGGCGCCATCGTCGCCTGGATCCCGCTGTTCCTGTTCGCCGTCCTGTTCGGACTGTCCATGGACTACCACGTGTTCGTGGTGAGCCGGATCAGGGAGGCCGCGCGGCGCGGTCTGCCGAACAGGCAGGCGGTGGAGTACGGGATCACCCGCTCGGCCGGCGTGGTCACCAGCGCGGCCATGGTCATGGTGTCGGTGTTCGCGATCTTCGCGACGCTGAGCATGAGCGAGATGAAGCAGATGGGCGTCGGACTCGCGGTGGCGGTGTTCGTCGACGCGATGGTGATCCGTGTTCTGGTGCTGCCGTCACTGATGGCACTGCTCGGGCGCGCGAACTGGTGGCCCGGTCGAATTCGTCCTCACGGTGAGTCGCAATTCCCGGGAGCCAATTCACCGTCAGCTGATCGCCTGATCGATGAACCGCAAGGAGTACCACATCCCGTGCGGTGATCACCAGGGGGCGGCGGCCATCTCACCGTTTCGAGCGGTGAGATGGCCGCCGCCGGGGGTTTTACGCGGCCACCGATGTTCACCTCTTGAGGGACCCTCTAAAGTGGGGCAATGCCTGCTGGTGATTCCGACGCAAACAGCCGAGTCCCCCGATTCGACACCGTTCTCCGGGGCTACAACCAGCGCCAGGTCAACGAGAGAGTCACGCGACTGACCTTCGACCTGGGTCATGTTCAGAAGAGTCGTGACGAGGCCGTCACGAAGGTCGCTGAGCTGACCAAGGCGCTCGGAAGCGCCCAACAGCAGCTGATCGACGCGAAGGCCCAACTCAACCGCATCACCTCGAACCCGACGAGCAACGAGGCGATGTCGGAACGTCAGCGGCTCATGTGGCAGCTGGCCGAGGAGGAGATCGCGGAGTTCAAGCGCGACGCCGAGAACTACGACCGCACCACGAGAGCCGACGCCGACGAGTACAGCCACTCGACGCGCGCCAAGGCCGACGAGCACGCCTCCAGCACCCGGGAGGCCGCGGACAAGTACTCCGCCGGGGTGCGCCAGGAAGCCGACGAGCACGCCACCGGACTGCGCGCCGACGCCGACGCCTACGTGGCGTCCACCAAGACCGCCGCCGACGAGTACGCCGCCGGGGTGCGCGCCGACGTCGCGGAGTACGCCAAGGAGCAGAAGGCCAAGCACGAGGCGACCACCGCCGAGCTGGCCCGCCGCCGCAAGGCGCTCGAGGAGGAGTACGCGAAGAACCACGCGGCCCTCGAAACCGAGTACGAAGGTCTGCGGGCCCGCGCCGCCGCCGAGCACGAGCAGCTGATGGCCGACGCCCGGCTCGAGGTCGAGCGGGCGACCAGGGCCAACGAGGAACGCATGGCCCAGCTCGACGCGGCCGCGCGGGAACGCCGCGACCAGCGCGACGCCGAGGCCGGTCGTCAGCGCGAGCTGCTCGACGCCAAGGCCGCCGACAAGCGGACCTCGCTGGAGCAGGAGGCGGAGCTGGCCATGGAGGCCCAGCGCGCCGAGCTGGAGCGGGAGCTGGCCGAGCGGGCCGCGGTCGCCAAGGACCGGGCCGGGCGGATCGTCGCCGACGCCGAGCGCGAGGTCGCCAAGGTGCGCGAGGCGTGGACCGCCGAGCAGGCCGAGGCCGAGCAGGCGCTGGCCCAGCGCCAGGAGCACGCCCAGACGCAGGCGACGCGGATCGTCGAGGAGGCCCGGCGTCGCGCCGAGGAGTCCGACAAGACGCTGGCCGACAAGCGGGTGGCCGCCGAGAAGCACATCGTCGAGCTGGAGACGATGGCCCAGCAGCAGGCGGACAAGACCGTCGCCGACGCCGAGGCCCGCCGGCAGGCCAGCGACAAGGAGATCGGCGAGCGTCGCAGCCGGATCGAGAAGGAGCTGTCCGAGCAGCAGGCGAACGCCAAGATCCGCGCCGCGAAGATCATCGAGGACGCCGAGCAGCGGCTGGCCGAGGCCAACGACCGCACCCGGCGCGCCGACGACTTCGAGCGCCGGGTCTCCGAGCAGGTCAGCGCGACCTACGCCATCCTCGGCGAGGCCAGGCGCCACTTCGCCACGGCGATGGGGTCGGCCGCCGGGCCGGACCCGGACACCGTGTCGATGGCCGTCCCCCTGGTGGAGGACACCGCCAGGGACAAGGCGCCGAAGGAGAACCAGCCCAAACCCGGTTCCCGGGTCAACGGGAAGTAACGACGGACAGCGAGGGGCGCCCCCGCCGGGGCGCCCCTTTTGTCGTCCTGAGTGGACTCAGACCTTCTCCAGGAACTCCGCCCGGGACTCCCCGACCAGGCTGGTGACCATCCGCGCCAGCCCCGGGTACTCGGCCAGGTCCGGCGACTCGCCGACCAGCTGCTGGGCGACCTCGCGGGCCTGGGCGATCAGGTCGGCGTCACGCAGCAGCGACAGCAGCCGCAGCTGGGAGTGCTTGCCGGACTGGGTGGCGCCGAGGATGTCGCCCTCCCGGCGCATCTCCAGATCCACCTGGGCCAGTTCGAATCCGTCCAGTGTGGACGCCACGGCGTCCAGCCGGTCACGGGTGGCGGTACCCGACAGCGCCTCGGACACCAGCAGGCACACCCCGGCCGCCGAACCACGCCCGACCCGCCCGCGCAGCTGGTGGAGTTGGCTGACACCGAACCGGTCGGCGTCCATGATGACCATGCCGGTCGCGTTCGGCACGTCCACCCCGACCTCGACGACGGTCGTCGCGACCAGCACGTCCACCTCGCCGGCGGCGAACGCGCGCATCACCGTGTCCTTGTCGTCGGCCGGCATCTTCCCGTGCAGGATCGCCAGCCGCAGCCCCTTGAGCGGGCCCTCGTTCAGCTCGGCGGCCACGTCCAGCACCGCCATCGGCGGGCGCCGGCCACTGCCGTCGTCCTTCTCCAACGCCTCCAGCTCGGCCGCCTCGTCGGTCTCGCCGATGCGCGGACAGACCACATAGGCCTGATGGCCCTGCGCGACCTCCTCCCGCAGCCGCTGCCACGCGCGGTCGAGCCACGCCGGCTTCTCCGCGACCGGCACCACGGCCGTGGTGATCGGTGAGCGGCCGGCCGGCAGCTCACGCAGCGAGGAGGTCTCCAGATCGCCGTAGACGGTCATGGCGACCGTGCGCGGGATCGGGGTGGCGGTCATGACCAGCACGTGCGGGCTGGCGTTCTCGCCGGCCCTGGTGCGCAGCGCGTCCCGCTGCTCGACGCCGAAGCGGTGCTGCTCGTCGACCACGACCAGCCCGAGGTCGGCGAAGGACACCTTGTCCTGGATGAGCGCGTGCGTGCCGACGACGATCCCGGCCGCGCCACTGACCACGTCGAGCATCGCCTGCTTGCGCGCCGCGGCCGGCAGCGAGCCGGTGAGCAGCGCGATCCGGGTGGCGTGCTCGGCGCCGCCCAGCTCACCGGCCTGCGCGAGATCGCCGAGCATCCTGCCCAGCGAGCGGGCGTGCTGGGCGGCGAGCACCTCGGTCGGCGCGAGCAACGCGGCCTGCCGGCCGGCGTCGACGACCTGGAGCATCGCGCGCAGCGCCACGATCGTCTTGCCGCTGCCGACCTCGCCCTGCAACAGCCGGTTCATCGGGTGCTCGCCGCCGAGGTCGGTGGCGATGGCCTCGCCGACCTCCCGCTGGCCGTTGGTCAGCTCGAAGGGCAGCCGCTCGTCGAAGGCCGCGCGCAGGCCGTCCTCGACGCGCGGGCAGGCCGGCGCCGGGCGCGCGGTGGCGGCGACGCGACGCTGCGCCAGCGCCAGTTGCACGGCCAACGCCTCCCCCCACTTGAGCCGGTTGCGGGCCGCGCCGACCCCGGCCCAGTCGCGGGCGGAGTGGATCGCGCGGATCGCCTCGTCGTAGCTGAGCTTGTCGCCGCGCAGCCGCTCCGGCATGGGGTCGTCGATGGTGTCGAGCAGCTTGAGGGTCTGCTGGACACACTGGGCGACCTGCCAGGACTGGATCTTGGCGGCGGCCGGGTAGACGGGGATCAGGCCGAGGAACTCGTCGATCGACTCGCCGATCGACTCGCCGGCGTCGTCCTGTTCCTCCTCGATCGGCTGGTACTCGGGGTTGGTGAGCTGGAGCTTGTTCTGGTAGATCGACACCTTGCCGGCGAACAGCGCGCTCACCCCCGGCTTCAGCTTCACCGAGTGTTGCCGCAGGTTGAAGAAGGTGCAGTTGAGCGTGCGGGAACCGTCGGTGATGACGACCTCGAGGATCCAGCCCCGCCGCTGCCGCATGCGCCGCTCGTTGATCGTGCGGACCTTGGCGAGCACGGTGACGTGCTCACCGATCTCCAGCCCGGCGATGTCGGTCAGCTCGCCGCGTTCGGCGTAGCGACGGGGGTAGTAGTGCACGAGGTCGTTGACGGTGTGCAGGTCAAGGGCACCGGCCAGCGCCTTGGCGGTCTTCGCGCCCACCGCCAGCTCAAGCTTGTCGTCCAGGGAGACCATCGCCCGCGATTATGTCGCGCCGCACCGACAGCCGCCGACGGGAGTCGGGAAAACGTCGGACCGGGCTGCGAGGCTGTGCGCATGGAGCTGACCCCACTGCCCGAGTCCACCGCCCCGCCCAAGCTCACCGACCCCAGCCGCTCCGACCCGCCGCTGATCGCCGACGAGCACGCCATGCTGTCGGCCTACCTCGACTTCCAGCGCGAGTCGCTGGTCCTCAAGTGCGCCGGGATCCCCGGCCGCGAGCACTCCGAGGCGCTGGTGCCGCCGTCGCGGCTGACCCTGCACGGCCTGGTGCGGCACCTGGCCGGGGTCGAGCGGTGGTGGCTGCACCTGCAGTTCGCCGGCGACGACACCGAGATCCTGTACTACAGCGACGACGACCCCGAACAGGACTTCGAACGCCTCGACGGCGACTTCGACGAGGCGCTGGCGGTGTGGCGGGCCCAGGTGGCCCGGTCCCGGGAGATCGTGGCCGCCGCGTCCCCCGACGCCACCGGCACGCGCGTACAGACCGGTGACCGGTTCCAGCTGCGCTGGGTGCTGCTGCGGCTGATCGCCGAGTACGCCCGCCACCTGGGGCACGCCGACCTGCTCCGCGAACGCGTCGACGGCTCCACCGGCTGGTGAGCACCCACTCGACGGCCCGTTCGACGGCCCGTTCGACGGCCTATTCGACGCCGAGGATCACCACCGCGTCGGGCTGACCGCCGTGGTAGACGACGACCTCGGCGGCCGGGTGCTCGCGGCGCAGGTAGTCGGCCAGTTCGTCGGCCAGCGGCTCGGGCGCGTCGGCGCCGAGCAGGACGGTGACGAGTTCGCCGCCGGTGCCCAGGAGGCGTTCCAGCACGCCACACGCGGCCCGGTCCAGCACGTCCACCTCCGCCGGCCCGGGTTCGATCAGCACGACCTCCCCGTCGGCGAAGCCGAGGACGTCACCGGCGGCGCACGCCCCGACCCAGGTGATGCCGGCCTCGGCGGCGACCGTGACCTCGCCCCGCCGGGTGGCCGCCGCCGCCTCGGCCATGGCGACCACGTCGTCCCCCGCGCGCCGGCGCGGGTCGTGCACGGCCACCGCCGCGAGCACCTGCACCGGCGACGCACACGGCACGACGACGACGTCCTGCCCGGCGGCCACCGCCCGGATGGACGCCTCGTCGGCGGCCTCCACCAGCGCCGACTCGGCGGGTAACACGGTCACGTGCGCCGCCCCGGTCGCGGTGATGGCGCTGACCAGCCCGAACGTGGGGTCGCCCCGGTCGACGGGGACGACCGTGACCCCCTCCCCCGCCAGCAGGTCTGCCAGCTCGGCCGCCCGCACCGGCACCACCACCGCCCGGTCCCGCACGAACCGGGAGGACTCGGCCGTGGGCGCGTCGGCGAACCGGGCGACCCGGATCTGCCGTGGCCGCCCGGTCTCGACACCGACCTCGATCGCCGCCCCGACGTCGTTGCAGTGCACGTGCACGGTCCACAGCCCGGTCCCGTCGCCCACGACGGAGACACAGTCCCCCAGCCCGACCAGCGTGTCCCGCAGCCGGCCGACCGGATCGCCCCCGTCGGCGGCGGGCACGTCCTCCAGCAGGTACATGACCTCGTAGGCGAACTGGTCCGAGCCGGACTCCCGCGCCGTGTACATCGACAGTTCCGGCGCCGGCATCTCCCGCGCCCTGGCGGCGGCCACGAGGGCCGCCGGCTGCTCGTTCACCACCGCGACCAGCGCCTCCAACAACACGACGACCCCGCGTCCCCCCGCGTCCACCACCCCCGCGTCGGCGAGCACCGCCAACTGCCGGGGCGTGTCCGCCAACGCCGACGCGGCCCCCGCCGCCGCGGCGGCCGCGACCTCCCCCAACTCCTCGGCGTCCCGCGCCGCCGAGGCGGCCGCCGCGATCACGCTGAGCATCGTGCCCGCCACCGGCTCGGCCACCGCCGCCTCGGCCCGGCGCGCTGCGGCCGCCAACGCCGCCCGCAGCGCGGGCCCGTCACACTCGACCGCCGGGTCGGTCACCGCGTCCGCGAACCCCCGCAACACCTGCGAGACGATGACCCCGGAGTTCCCCCTGGCGCCGGCCAGCGCGCCGCGCGCCAGGGCGGTCAACGCCGCCCCCGCCACCGACCGCGTCCTGGCCGGTGCGCGCAGCAGGCCGTCCAACGCGGCGCGCATCGTGTGCAGCAGGTTGGACCCGGTGTCCCCGTCGGCCACCGGAAAGACGTTGATCCGGTCGATGGCGTCCCGATGCGCGTCGAGCGACTGCACACAGGCGACCGCCCAGCGGCGCACGGCGGGCGCGTCCAGTGACCGCAGCATGAGTCCTCCCCGTGCGCCGGCGACATGCGGAGACTAGTGGGCCGGCTGGTCGGGCGCCGAGGCGTGCTGTGTATTCTGTCAACGCCTGCTCGGCACGAGCGCCGACAGGGATAGCGTGCTGACCGTATCCGGTCGGTGTTTCCCCGAGAAAGGAGTGCCTGACGTGGCTGCCGTCTGCGACGTCTGTGGCAAGGGGCCAGGCTTCGGCAAGTCGGTCTCGCACTCGCACCGGCGCACGAGTCGCCGGTGGAACCCGAACATTCAGAGCGTGCGCGCGAGGATCGGCATCTCGCAGCGTAAGCGGCTGAACGTGTGCACCTCTTGCCTGAAGGCCGGCAAGGTTACTCGCGGCTGAGATCGAGACGTGAAAGGCCGGACTCCTCAGGAGTCCGGCCTTTTTTATTTGCCGCCCGCCCAGGAGACTCCTCGACCGAGGCCGGGTTCGCCGCGGCGGGCTCGAACCGCGCGGCCCACCAGCCCTGTCCCAGCACCTCGTGACCCCGACCCCCACGTCGACTTTTCCAGGGTTTTGCCTGGTCAGGGCCGTGGGGATCCCCCCGTTTTCCAGTCTATCGCGCGGTACCGACAGTTCTTGGCGACGAAGGCCGGGGCTGTGGATGGTTGTCGGGAACTAGGGCAGCTTCCAGTCCACAGGGGAGGCTCCCTGCTTCTCCAGCAGTTCGTTGGCCCGGGAGAACGGCCGGGACCCGAAGAACCCCGACCGGGCCGACAACGGGCTCGGATGCGCCGACTCGATACACGGCACCGGATCCAGCAGCGGCTTCAGGTTCCGCGCGTTGCGTCCCCACAGGATCGCCACCAGCGGCCCGCCGCGCGCCGCCAGCGCCCGGATCGCCTGCTCGGTGACCTCCTCCCACCCCTTGCCCTGGTGGGAGTTGGGCCGGCCGGGCTCGACGGTCAGTGCCCTGTTCAGCAGCAGCACACCGTTCTCGGTCCACCGGGACAGGTCGCCGTTGGTGGGCCGGGGGTGCCCCAGGTCCTCGCCGTACTCCTGGTAGATGTTCACCAGGCTCTTGGGCAGCGGGCGAACGTCCGGCGCCACCGAGAAGCACAGTCCGATCGGATGTCCTGGCGTGGGGTACGGGTCCTGGCCGACGATCAGGACGCGGACGTCCGCGAACGGTTGTTGGAACGCGCGCAGCACGTGCTCACCGGCGGGCAGGTATTTCCGCCCGGCGGCGATCTCGGCGCGGAGGAACTCGCCCATCGCGGCGATGCGGTCCTCGACCGGGGCAAGGGCCGTGGCCCAACCGGGTTCGACTATTTCGGACAGGGGTCGTGCCGTCACGGCAGCAGACCCTATCGGGTGGCTCAGGACAGCCGGCGCAGACCCTTACGGTACGTGGCGATGCGCGCCACGTAGTTGGTGACGATGCCGGTCACCATCTCCTCGGGCACCTCGTAGGCCTCGCGCAACCGCGCGGGCACACCGAGTGCCATGCGGCGGGCGGGAATGTGGCCGTTGAACGACATGACCGCCCCGGCCCCGAGGACCGCGCCGTCCTCCAGCACCGATCCGTTGAGCAGCACCGAGCCGGACGCCACCAGGCACCCCGTGCCGATCGTGGCGCCCTCGATGTGGGCGTTGTGGCCGACGGCGGAGTCGGCGCCGATCCTGGTCGGGTGCCACTCGGTGCAGTGGACGATGGTGCCGTCCTGGACGTTGGTCCGCTCCCCCACCCAGATCCCGCCGGAGTCGCCGCGCAGCACGGCCGTCGGCCACACCGACGCCCCGGCCGCCAGGTGGACGTTGCCGATCACCACCGCGTCGGGGTGGACGTAGGCGTCCGGGTGGATGGACGGTTCGTGGTCTCCTAGCGCGTAGACGGGCACACGGGCTCCTCGGCGTTCTCGGCGAGCATCCTTCCCAGGTGCACGGCGGTCGGCTGGTCGGCGTAGTAGCCGAACCGGGGCACCTCCGCGTACCCGGACGAGCGGTACAGCGCGATCGCCTCCGGCTGACGTAAGCCGGTCTCCAGCACGATCCGCCGCCGGCCGGCGGCGGCCGCGGTGCGTTCCAGTTCGGCGAGCATCGCCCTGGCCAGGCCGAGGCCGCGCCCGGCGGGGCGGACGTACATCCGTTTCAGCTCCGCCGCGTCCTCGCCGTACACCCGCCAGCCGCCGCAGGCGACCGGGGCTCCGTCGTGGTAGCCGACCAGGAACAGGCCCTCCGGCGGGGCGAACTGGGCCGGGTCGACCGGGGTGTGGTCGATCTCGCCGTACCGGACGACGTACTCCTGCTGCACCTCGGCGATCAGTGCGACCGCGTCCGGGTGGTCGTAGGGGATGACATCGATGCGCACTCCCCGATCCTGCCCGCGCGGACCGCCGGGACGCCATGCGGCCTGGGTCACCGCCAGTGCTGCCACCCCGGCGGTTTCTCGTACTCGCGGCCGTCGACCGTGACGCCGCCGCCCCGGCGCACGGTGCCGATCACGGCCCAACCCTGCGGCACGGCGGCCGGGTCGGAGAAGGTCGCCGCCAGCGCGTGGTCCTCGCCGCCGGTGAGCACCCAGTGCCGGGCGTCGGCGCCGAGCGCGGAGGCGACCTCCACCAGCCGCTGGTGCACCAGTACCTGCGAGGTCTGCACGTCGATGGCCACACTGGACGCGGTCGCCACGTGCGCGAGGTCGGCGAGCAGCCCGTCGGACAGGTCGATCATCGAGGTGGCGCCGGCCTGCGCGGCCTGCGGGCCGGCCGGGTAGGGCGGTTCGGGCGAGCGGTAGGCGCCGACGACCGACACCGGCGAGCGGAATCCCCGGCCGAGAACGGCCAGTCCGGCGGCCGACCAGCCGAGGCGACCGCACACCGCGACGACGTCGCCGGGCAGGGCTCCGCCACGCGTGATCGGGGCGCGACCTTCGAGATCTCCCAGGGCGGTGACCGAGATCACGATCTGTTCGGCGGCGACCACATCACCCCCGACGATCCCCGCGCCGGCGCGGGCCGCCTCCTGCCACATGCCCGACACCATGCCCTCGATCACCTCGGCGGGGGTGGTCCTCGGGCAGGCGACGCCGACGAGCAGTCCGGTGGGCACGGCGCCCATCGCGGCGATGTCCGACACGTTGACCGCGATCGCTTTGCGCCCAACGTGTTCCGGCGTCGACCAGTCCATCCGGAAGTGCACGCCCTCGACGAGGACGTCGGTCGTGGTGACCACCCGCCCGTCCGGCGCGGCCACCACGGCGGCGTCGTCGCCGGGCCCGAGCAGGGTCGTCGCCGGCTGGCGACGGCCCGCCGTGACCCTGCGAATCAGCCCGAACTCGCCGACGTCCCCCACGGTCTCCCGCGGTTCATCGCTCTCTGGCACGACCACCTCCGATAGTCGGATCCCCAAACGATCGAGAACTGCGGTATCTTTTGCTGCTCACGTTCCTACCTCTTGAGGACTGTTCGACACGAAGGGGCGCGCCGTGGTCCACGCGTACATCCTGATCCAAACGGAAGTCGGTCAGGCCGCCGCGGTCGCCGCCAAGATCGCGGAGATCGCCGGGGTGACCACGGCCGAGGATGTCACGGGCCCCTACGACGTGATAGTTCGCGCCGAGGCGGAGAACGTCGACCTCCTCGGCCAACTGGTGGTGGCCCGCATCCAGAACGTGGACGGGATCACCCGAACACTGACCTGCCCGGTGGTGCATCTCTAGGACCTGCTCTAGTTGGGGCCGTGTCGGACAAGCAACCTTCGCCGGTCGCGCTGTGGGTCGCGGCGGGGCTGGTCGGTCTGTTGTTGGTCGGTGTGGTCGTACTGAGCCAGGTCCTCGGTGGCGAGGGTGACGGTACGGGCACCGGCCGTGCGAATGACGGTGCGGATGATGCCACGACCGCCACGACCGGGCCCGCGCGCACCGGTCCGGTTCCGTTGGTGCCGGTGGACGCCCCGTCGGCCGGTTCGGCCGAGTGCGCGGCGCTGACCGCCGCGCTGCCCGAGGAACTGCCCGACACCGGTGACCCGTTGCGCCGGCTCCCGATCGCCGAACCGGCCCCGCCGGCCACCGCCGCCTGGGGCACCGACCGGGGCGAGCCGGTGGTGCTGCGCTGCGGGCTGTCCCGGCCGGCGGAGCTGAACCCGGTCTCGGACCTGACGGTGATCGACGGCGTCCAGTGGCTGACCGTGGTCGACCCGGCGGGCGCGCGGACCAGCTACGTGGTGGACCGGCCGGTGTACGCGGCGGTGACGTTGCCGCCGGAGACCGGAACCGGCTCCCTGCAGCAGCTGTCGGCCACCATCGCCGCGACCCTGGCCGCCACTCCGGTCGAGGTCCGGTAGCCGCTCACCCCAGCCTGATGTGCCGCAGGCCGACGCCCGCCCGGCGCAGCCGTCCGCGCAGCGCGGAGTCGGTGTTGGGCGCCAGGGTGAGCCCGGCCGAGGCGGCGATCCGCTCCGCCACGCGCGGCACGGTCTGGTCGTCGGTCCACAGGTGTTCGGCGAACTCCGGCTCGGCCAGCCGTCGCAGACACCGGTCGAGGTTGGCCACGGCGAAACTCTCCCGCCGCAGCGCCACGTCGGCGTGACCGACGGCGGCCAGCAGGTGACCGAGGCCGCGTTCGCGCAGCCGGCGCAGCACGGTCTCGCGGGTGGCCAGCAGCGCGAAGTGCCGCACGTCGTGGCCCCGTTCCCGTAGCCGGCCGACGATGTCGGCGAAGTAGGCCGGCTCGACCAGCGTCATCGGTGCGATCACCGGACCACGGTGGTGCGCCAGCACCAGGTCCAGCACCTCGAAGACCCCTTGTCGCCAGGCGGGGAGGTCCTGGAAGTCACCGCGCAGGGCCCGGGGCATCATCCGGTGCAGGCCGAAGCCGACGCGTTCGGGATCGCAGACGACGCTGCCGGGTAACCGGCGGTTCAGTTCGTACGCGGTCTGGGTCTTGCCGCCGCCGAACGGGCCGTTGATCCACAGCAGCATGGTCAGCGCAGTCCGGTGCCCCTGGCGAGGGCCGTGTCGACCAATGTGGACAGCAGGGTCGGGTAGTCGAGGCCGGTGACCGCCCACATCTTGGGGTAGGCGGAGGTGGGGGTGAAGCCGGGCATGGTGTTGAGCTCGTTGATGATCGGCGTGCCGTCGTCGGTGACGAAGAAGTCGACCCTGGCCAGGCCCTGGCCCTCCAGGGCGTGGAAGGCGGTGACGGCCATCGCGCGCAGCCGCTCGACCACGTCGTCGTCGAGTTTGGCCGGGATGTCCAGTTCGCTCACGTCGTCGAGGTACTTGGCCTCGAAGTCGTACCACTCGGGCCCGTCGGCGCTGATCCGGATCTCGGCCGGCAGCGAGGCCTCGACCCGCCCGTCGGGGAACTCCAGCACCCCGCACTCGACCTCGCGGCCGACGATCGCGGCCTCGACGAGCACCTTGGGGTCGATGGCCCGCGCGGCGGCCACCGCACCGTCCAGTTCGGACCAGTCGGCGACCCGGGTGATGCCGGTGGACGAGCCGGCGCGCGCCGGTTTGACGAACACCGGCAGGCCGAGCCGGTCGCGCTGGGCCTGGCTCAGGGTCGCCTCGCCCCGGCGCAGGACCTCGTAGGGGCCGACCGGCAGCCCCTCGGCGACGAGCAGCTTCTTGGTGAACTCCTTGTCCATGGCCACGGAGCTGGCGAGCACCCCGGCGCCGACGTAGGGCAGGCCGACCATCTCCAGCAGGCCCTGGATGGTGCCGTCCTCGCCGTAGGCGCCGTGCAGCACCGGGAACACGACGTCCACTGTGGACAAAACTTCGCCCTCGCGACCCCGTTCGAGCACCACCAGGCTGGTGGTCGTCGGGTCGGCCGGCAGGGTCAGCACGGTGCCGCCGCTGACCGTCGGCAGCGTGCGGTCGGCGATCTCCAGCCGCGCGGGATCGGCGGGGCCGAGCACCCAGGCGCCCCGCTCGGTGATGCCCACCGGCAGGACCTCGAAACGGGAGGTGTCGAGGTTGGCGAGCACGCTCGCCGCGGACACACAGGACACCCCGTGCTCGCTGCTGCGTCCACCGAACACGACTGCCACGCGGATACGCTCTTGGCTGGCCATGGCGCCCGACCCTACCCGGCCTCCTCAGCCACCGCCGCGCACCAGTTCCACCAGCACCGGCAGCGCGTCGTGCAGTTCCTCGCGCGAGCACGCGGCGTAGCCCAGGGCGATGCCGAACCACCGCGCGCGGCCCACGTGGTGGCGGGCAAGGCCGTCGAGCAGCAGCCGCCGGCCCAGTGCCCGGCGGACCAGCTCACGCTCGGCCTCGGCGCTGGACACCGGCACCACGACGTGCGCCCCCGCCTCGTCGCCGAGCACCCTGACCCCGCCGCGCACCAACGTGTCCACCACCAGCGAGCGGCGCTCGGACAGCTCGCGGCGCAGCCGCCGCAGGTGCCGGCCGAGGTCGCCGTTGCGGGCGAACTCGACCACCACGAGCTGGCCGGCCGGCGCCGGCCCGGAGCCGGTGCGGTCGCGGTGGGCCAGGACCGCGCTGACGACCCGGGGCGGGGCGACCATCCAGCCGATGCCCAGCGTCGGGGTGAGGATCTTGCTGGTGGTGCCCAGATGCACGACGACGTCCGGGGCCAGCGCGGCCAGCAGCGGCAGCGGGGCGACGTCGTAGCGCAGCTCGCCGTCGTAGTCGTCCTCGATGACCAGCCAGCCGCGTTCGCGCGCGCTCTCCACCAGCGCCACCCGCCGCGCGGCCGACATCCGGCCGCCCAGCGGGTACTGGTGGGCCGGCGAGCAGTAGACCGCGCGGGCGGTCGCCGGCACCGAGTCGATCACCAGGCCGTCGGCGTCCACCGGCGCCGGCACGACGGTCAGCCCGGCGCCGCGCAGCGCGCCGACGGCCCGCTGGTAGCCGGGTTCCTCGACGGCGACCACGTCGCCGGGCTGGAGCACGGCGTTGGCCAGTTCGGCGGCCGCGTAGCTGGTGCCCGAGGTCGCCAGGACGGCCTCGTGCCCGTCCCGGCCGGACAGGGTGCCGGTCAGGAGGCCGGACAGGGTTCCCACGCGCAGGCCGCGGTGGCGCAGCAGGTGCTCGGCCACCGTGGCGCGGTAGGCGGGCAGGCCGGCGCGGGTGGGGCGCACCATCGGCGGCACGTGCGCGGCGGCCCGCCACGCGCGCCGCCAGGCGGCCTGGTCGATGCCGCCGGCCCACGGCGAGCCGGGGGTCAGGTCGACGGCCGACTCGTCGGCGGTGGTGTGGCGCACGGGCCCGGTCGACGGGCCGCGCGTGCCGGGCGGCTCGGTGGTCACGTAGGTGCCCGAGCCGTGCCGGCCGGCGATCCAGCCCTCGGCGTGCAGCTGTTCGTAGGCGGCGGCGGTCACCGTCCGGCTCACGCCCAGCTCGCCGGCCAACGCGCGGGTCGAGGGCAGCCGGTCACCGCTGCGCAGCCGGCCGTCGCCGGCGGCGGCGCGCAGCTGCTCGGCGAGCTGGACGGCCAGCGGCGTGGGTGACGCGCGGTCGAGCGTCACCGGCAGGACGGGTGTCTCCGGCATGAAAGTGGCCTTCCAAAAACGACTACCTGTGGCCCTTCAAGGATGCCACTACGGCGGCGATGCTGGTCAGGTGAGTGAACTGTCTCCCACCGAACGCAGCACCATCCACCGAGGCCGCAAGCGGGCCGTCACCGACCGCGACGCACTGCACGCCGTCCTGGACGCCGGGCTGATCTGCCACCTCGCGTTCGTCGCCGACGGTGCCCCGGTCGTCCTGCCGACCGGGTACGGGCGCCACGGCGACACCCTCTACCTGCACGGCTCCACCGGCGCGGCGAGCCTGCGCGCGGCCGGGGCCGGGGCCGAGATCTGCGTCAACGTCACCCTGCTCGACGGGATCGTCTACAGCCGCGCGGTGTTCCACTTCTCCGCCAACTACCGCTCGGCGGTCGTCCACGGCCAGGCCGAGCCGGTGACCGGCCGCGAGGAGAAACTCGCCGCGCTGCGGGTCATCACCGAGCACCTGGCGCCCGGCTCCTGGGACTACGCGCGCGAACCCAACCAGCGTGAACTGGCCGCCACGGCCGTCCTCGCGCTGGACCTGACCGAGGCCGCCGTGAAGATCCGCACCGGCCCGCCCGGCGACGAGCCCGAGGACCTCGACCGCCCGACCTGGGCCGGGTGGCTGCCGCTGCACCGGTCCTGGGGCACCCCGCGGGACTGCCCGCTGCTGCCCGATGGCGTCGCCGTGCCCGCGCACGTGACCGGCCGGCCGGCGCCCGATCAGGACACCCGCGACAGCGCCACCGGGTAGTCACGCACGGTCCGCTCGGCGCGGTAGACGTGCAGGCTCACCGCCGGGTCGGGGCCGTCGTTGCGCACCCGGTGGACGTAGCCGGGCGCGAACACCCGCGACTGCCCGGCCACCAGCCGCCGCGTCGAGCCGTCGCGCAGCACGTGCTCGGTCAGCTCGCCGGACACCACGGTGAACGCGCCGGTGCTCGCCCCGTGGTCGTGCGGCAGGGCGCCCTGGCCGGGCAGCCAGCTCATCAGCCAGACCTCCTGGCCGGGCACGCGGTGCACGAGGGCGACGTAACGCTCGTCGGGGTCGTAGCGCAGCAGGTGCGCCCACCGGCGGCGGTCGGCGGCGAACTGCCGGGCGATCAGTGCGGGGTGCACCGTCGGGGCGACGGCGGCGGAGGCGATGGTGTTGTCCGGCACGGCGAACATGGGTCTCCCTGGACCTTCCCTGGCGAGGCTGCGGTGGGCGGCGGCTCGATCAGTGGGAAGGACACAGCGCGCTGGCGACTCGGCAGAAGCGCACGCTGGTGGACACGACACCCAGGACACCAGTGGACCGCCCGGTGGTCAAGGCGGTCCACCCAGTGGGATGACCGGGGGCTCAGCGTTCCGGCTTGGTCTTGCGACCGATGAGGTCGGCGGCCATCTCCCTCGGGTCGAACCCGTCGTGGCAGACGCGGTGCACGACCTCGGTGATCGGCATCTCCACCCCGTGGCGCATCGCCAGGTCCCGGATCGACGAGCAGGACTTGACGCCCTCGGCGACCTGCCCGTGCGCGGCGTCCTGGGCCTGGCGCACGGTCTCGCCCCGGCCCAGCCGCTCGCCGAAGGTCCGGTTGCGCGACAGCGGCGACGAACAGGTCGCCACCAGGTCACCGAGACCGGCCAGGCCGGCGAAGGTCATCGGGTCCGCGCCCAGCGCCACCCCCAGCCGCGCGGTCTCGGCCAGCCCACGGGTGATCAGCGTGGCCAGCGTGTTGTCACCGAAACCGAGCCCGCCGGCCATGCCGCAGGACAACGCGATCACGTTCTTGCACGCCCCACCCAGCTCCGCGCCGACCACGTCGGTGATGGTGTACGGGCGGAAGTAGCCGGTGGTGCACGCCTGCTGCACCCGCACGGCCCGGTCGTGGTCGGTACAGGCGATCACCGCCGCGGTGGGCTGCTCGGCGGCGATCTCCTTGGCCAGGTTGGGTCCGGACACCACCGCGACCTGGTTCTCCGGCACCCCCAACACCTCGACGACCACCTGCGACATCCGCGCCAGCGTGCCCAGCTCCACGCCCTTGGCCAGCGAGATCAGCGTCACCGACGGGTCGATCAGGCCCCGCCACGCGGTCAGGTTGTGCCGCAGGCTCTGGCTGGGCACCGCCAGGACCACCGCCGACGCCCCCGCCAACGCCACCCGGGGATCCGAAGTGGACTTCAGGGTGGCCGGCAGCTCCACCCCCGGCAGGTAGTCGGGGTTGGTCCGGCTGGTCGTGATCGACTCGGCGACCGAGGCCCGGCGCGCCCACAACGTCACCTCGCTGCCCGCGTCGGCGAGCACCTTCGCGAACGTGGTGCCCCACGACCCGGCACCGAACACGGCGATCGGTCCCATGGGTCAGTCCGCGCGCTTGCGGCCGGGCACGAAGAACTCCTCCGGCGCCTGCTCCTGCCGGATCTCGGCCAGCAGGTCCCGCACCTGGACCATCAGCAGGTCGGTCACCTCGCGCAACAGGTCGGTGGTGATGGGCTGGCCCCGGTAGGCCGACAGGTCGACCGGCTCGCCCACCTTGATGTGCACCTTCTTGCGCGGGAACGGCCGGAACTTCTTCGTGTACCCGTCGAAGATGTGGTTGGTGCCCCAGCGGGCCGCCGGGATCACCGGAACGTCGTTGTCCAGCGCGATCCGCGCCACCCCGGTCCGCGCCCGCATCGGCCAGCCGGTGGGGTCCTTGGTGATCGTGCCCTCCGGGTAGATCACCACCAGTTTGCCCTCGCGCAACGCGTCGTTGGCGTGGTGCAGGCTCTCCGAGGCGCCGGAGGACCGCCGCGTCACCGGGATGCTGCCCGCACCGCCGATCATGTGCTTGAACACCGGTGTGTTGAACAGGCTCTCCTTGGCCAGGAACCGGGGTACCCGGCCCTGCCGGTGCACGAACACCGCGTCGACCGGCGGGTCCAGGTGCGAGACGTGGTTCATCACCAGCAGCATGCCGCCCTCGCGGCGCAGGCGCTCCCTGCCCTGCGGCAGCGTCTTGCCGATCCAGGAGAGCGGGTAGAAGATCAACGCGGTCATCGTGACCCAGAAGCCGCTCTTCTCGATTCGTGCCGGCACGTGCGCTCCTCACTTCGTCGTCGGATGACGTGAGTATGCCCCGGTCGTGAGGTGGCACTCGCACCTGCGCCACCATGTGCTTCGTGGAGCAGGGAGTTGACCTGGTGGTGCCGATCAAACGGCTGGACCGCGCGAAGACCCGGCTGCGGGGCGCGATCGGTGGCCCGCACGCCGAGGTGGTGCTCGCGTTGTTGCTGGACACGGTGGCCGCGGCCGCCTCGGCGCGGGGCGTGCGGCGGGTGCTGGTGGTGTGTGAGGACACCCGGGTCGCCAAGGAGATCGCCGCGGAACTGGCCGGAACCGGCGTGGAACCGGTCGACGAGGGCGGCCTGCCCGGCCTCAACGCGGCCCTCCAGCACGGCGCCGACCTGGTGCGCGCCGACGATCCCGGCGGTGTGGTCGGCGCGTTGCAGGCCGACCTGCCGGCGCTGCGCCCGGAGGATCTCACCGCCGCCATCACCGAGGCCGGTGGGCGGCGGGCGTTCTGCGCCGACCGGCAGACGACCGGGACCACGCTGCTGCTCTCCGCGCCCGGCGCACCGCTGGACCCGCGCTTCGGCACCGGGTCCGCGCACGCACATCTGGCCAGTGGCGCGGTCGCGGTGCGCGCCGGACTCGCCACGCTGCGCTGTGACGTGGACACCGCGGCGGATCTCGCCGAGGCGACCGCTCTCGGGCTGGGCCAGCGCACCGCGTATGCCCTGGCGAAACGATCGACCGCCGGCCCGTGATTGCTGGACAATGGGGGTGTGAGCACGGAGAGCATGGAGCAGCCGAGCACCCCGACCACCACCTCCGACACCGCCGGCGCGACCGCGTCCGGCGCCCCGACCGCGCCACCCGCCGTCACCGCCCCCGAGCCACGGGGCGTGCCCTCCGCGCCGCCGGCGGTCACCCCGCAGGTCAGCCAGAACGAGCCGCCCGACCTGCCCGACGACCGCTACCTCAACCGTGAACTGTCCTGGTTGGACTTCAATGCCCGGGTGCTGGCGCTGGCCGAGGACGCCTCCCAGCCGCTGCTCGAGCGGGCCAAGTTCCTGTCGATCTTCGCGTCCAATCTGGACGAGTTCTACATGGTGCGGGTCGCCGGGCTCAAGCGCCGCGAGGAGACCGGGCTGACCGTGCGCAGCGCCGACGGTCTCACCCCTCGCGAGCAGCTGTCCTACATCGCCAAACGCAACCAGGAACTGGCCGAACAGCACGCCGCCGCCTGGGAGATGCGGCTGCGCCCGACGCTGGCCGAGCGCGGGATCCGGGTCGCCGGCTGGGCCGAACTGACCGAGGAGCAGCACGAACGGCTCACCCGCTACTTCCGCGAGCAGATCTTCCCGGTGCTCACGCCGCTCGCGGTCGACCCGTCCCACCCCTTCCCCTACATCTCCGGTCTGTCGCTCAACCTCGCGGTGACCGTGCGGGACCCGGCCGGCGGCGGCGAACGCTTCGCCAGGGTCAAGGTGCCGGACAACGTGTCCCGCCTCGTTCCGGTCGACCGCGCCCGCGACGCCCACGACACCACGTTCCTTCCGCTGGAGGAGCTGATCGCCGCGCACCTGGGCGACCTGTTCACCGGAATGCAGGTCACCGAGGTGCACGCGTTCCGGGTCACCCGCAACGCCGACCTGGAGGTCGAGGAGGACCAGGACGAGGACCTGCTCAAGGCGCTGGAACGGGAACTGGCGCAGCGTCGCTTCGGGCCGCCGGTGCGGCTGGAGGTCGCCGACGACATGAGCGAGCACATGCTCGAACTGTTGCTGCGCGAACTGGAGGTCGACCCGCACGACGTGGTCGTGGTGCCGGGACTGCTCGACCTGGTGTGCCTGTGGCAGCTCTACGGCGTGGACCGGGTGGAGCTCAAGGACCCGCCGTTCGTGCCGGCCACCCATCCCGCCTTCGGCGAACGCGAGTCGCCCAAGAGCGTGTTCGCCGCGCTGCGCGACGAGGGCGACGTGCTGGTGCACCACCCGTACGACTCGTTCTCGACCAGCGTGCAGCGGTTCATCGAGCAGGCCGCCAACGACCCGAAGGTGCTGGCCATCAAGCAGACGCTCTACCGCACCTCCGGTGACTCGCCGATCGTCGACGCGCTGATCGACGCCGCCGAGGCCGGCAAGCAGGTCGTGGCACTGGTGGAGATCAAGGCGCGCTTCGACGAGCAGGCCAACATCAAGTGGGCACGCAAGCTGGAGAAGGCCGGCGTGCACGTGGTGTACGGGATGGTCGGGCTCAAGACGCACTGCAAGACCGCGCTCGTGGTGCGCCAGGAGGGCTCGGTCATCCGCCGCTACTGCCACATCGGCACCGGCAACTACAACCCGAAGACCGCCCGGCTCTACGAGGACATCGGCCTGCTCACCGCCGAGCCGTCGATCGGCGCGGACCTCACCGACCTGTTCAACGTGCTGACCGGCTACGCCCGCCAGGACGAGTACCGCAGCCTTCTGGTGGCGCCGTACGGGATCCGGCGCGGGATCGTCGAGCTGATCCACCGGGAGATCGAGCACCTGCGCGCCGGGCGGCCGGCGGGGGTGCGGATCAAAATCAACTCCCTGGTCGACGAGCAGGTCGTGGACGCGCTGTACCGGGCGTCGCAGGCCGGGGTGGAGGTGGACATCGTGGTTCGGGGGATCTGCGCGTTGAAGCCGGGAATCGCCGGGCTCTCGGAGAACATCCGGGTGCGTTCCATTCTCGGACGGTTCCTGGAGCACTCCAGGGTGTTCCATTTCGTCGGTTCGGACGAGCACTGGATCGGCAGTGCCGACCTCATGCACCGCAATCTGGACCGCCGGGTCGAGGTGCAGGTCAGAATCACCGATCCCCGGCTCACCGCGCAGCTGGACGCGATGTTCACCTCCGCGCTCGACCCCTCCACCCGGTGCTGGGTGCTCGAGCACGACGGGGACTGGACCGCGTCCCCGGCGGACGGTTCCTCGGTCAGGGACCACCAGGCCCAACTACTGTCCCGGCACCTGTCCCAGGGATAGTCGGTGTCCGACCGAATCGACGCCGCCGGCGCGGTGCTCTGGCGACCGGATCCCGACGACCGGACCGGCCGGACACTCCAGATCGCGCTGGTCCACCGGCCGCGCTACGACGACTGGAGCCTGCCCAAGGGAAAGCTCGAACCGGGTGAGGGCACCCGGGCGGCGGCGGTGCGCGAAGTGGCCGAGGAGACCGGGTTCCGCGTCGCGCTGGGACGCCACCTCGGCCAGGTCCGCTACCCGGTGACCAGGCCGAGGAGGGCCACCAAGCACGTCGACTACTTCGCCGCCCTGGCGCTGGCGGGCCGGTTCGCGCCCAACGAGGAGGTCGACGCGCTGCGCTGGTACCCGCTGGTGGAGGCGGTCCGGCACCTGTCCTACCCGCACGACGAGCGGATGGTGGCGGCCTTCGCGGACCTGCCGGCCGAGCTGACGGCGCTGCTTCTCGTGCGGCACGCGAAGGCGGGCAGCCGGGCCGGGTGGGACGGGCCGGACTCGCGGCGTCCGCTGTCGGCCACCGGCCGGCGTCAGCTGCCGCCGTTGACCGCCCTGGCCGGCCTGTACGCGCCGGATCGGGTGCACGCCGCCCCGCTCGTGCGCTGCGTGGACACGGTCGCGGGGATCGCCGATCAGGCCGGTGTTTCGGTGCTGACCGAACCTCTGCTGTCCGAAAAGGGATACGCGGGCGCCGAGGAGACGGCGGTGGCCCGGTTCCTGGAGATCGCGGCCGGCGGCGGGTGCCCGGTGGTGTGCAGCCAGGGCGGGGTCATTCCGGACCTGTTGTCCCGAGTGGCCGGTTCGGCGGGATCGGCGCCGGTACCGGAGTTGTTGCCGATGCGCCGGCCGGAGAGCAAGAAGGCCAGCGTGTGGGTCCTGTTCTTCACCGCCGGCGGCGACCCGGCACTGGTCGCGGCGGAGTACGTCCAACAGCCGTGAAGGCCATCCGCCGGGTGGCGGATGGCCTTCACGGGTGGAACTCGCTACGTCACTTCTTGCGCGTGGACGTGGCCTTCTTCGCGGCCGGACGGGCCTTGGCGGTCGCCTTGGTCGCGGTGGCCTTCTTCGCGGCCGGCGCCTTGGCGGCGGTCGCGCGGGAAGCCGTGGCCTTCGCGGCCGTCTTCGGCGCCGCCTTGGCGGCCGTCGTCTTGGCCGTGGTCGCCTTGGCCGTGGTGGCCTTCTTGGCGGTGGTGGCCTTGGTGGCCGTCGACCTCGTGGAGGTCTTGGCCGCGGCGGCGCGCGTGGTCGCCGGCTTGGCAGCGGCGGCCCGCGTACGGGTCGTCGCGGCCGCGCGCGTGGTGGCCGGACGTGCGGCCGCGGTGCGCGTGGTGGCCGGCTTGGCGGCGGCGGCCCGAGTGCGGGTCGTCGCGGCCTTCGGCAGCTTCTTGGCGCCGCTGACGACGTCCTTGAACGTCGTGCCTGCCCGGAAGGCGGGCACGTTGGTCTTCTTCACCTTCACCGTCTCGCCGGTGCGCGGGTTGCGCGCGGTACGAGCGGCACGAGCGCGCTTCTCGAACACCCCGAAGCCGGTGATGTTCACCTTCTCGCCCTTGTTGACCGTGCGAACGATCACGTCGACCAGACCGTCGACGGCGGCGCCGGCAGCCTTCTTGTCGCCGAGGCGATCCGAGAGCGCCTCGATGAGTTGGGCCTTGTTCACCCTTCAGTCCTCCGTTGACCACACTTGCGTTCTCGGCCAAACCGGCCGACTTCTGGCCACCGTATGCCTAACTCGGCACAATTTCCACGCGACTCGCCCATTTTCCCCGCTATGGGGGTCTGATTCCGTTGCGTGGTGGCTAATCGGCAGCCTCAGGACGGAAGTGTAGAGGTGACCGGCTTCCAGCTCGGGCGACCCCCCTCAAAGGTCCCAATGGCTTCCTCGTGCCGCAACGTGAGAGCGATGTCGTCGAGGCCCTCCAGCAGCCGCCAGGCGGTGTAGTCGTCGATCTGGAACGCCGCCGTGAAGTCCTTGGCGCGCACCGTCTTGTCCCGCAGGTCAACGGTCACCTCGGTGCCCGGTTCGGCTTCCAGCAGCTTCCACAGCAGCTCGACGTCGGACTGCGCGCACTCGGCCGCCACCAGGCCCTGCTTGCCGGCGTTGCCCCGGAAGATGTCGGCGAAGCGGGAGGAGATCACCACCCGGAACCCGTAGTCGGCCAGCGCCCAGACGGCGTGCTCCCGGGAGGAGCCGGTGCCGAAGTCCGGCCCGGCGACCAGGACGCTGCCGGCGCGGTAGGGCTCCTGGTTGAGCACGAAGTGCTCGTCGGAGCGCCAGGCGGCGAACAGGCCGTCCTCGAAGCCCGTCCGGCTCACCCGCTTGAGGTACACGGCCGGGATGATCTGGTCGGTGTCCACGTTGGACCTGCGCAGCGGCACACCGACCCCGGTGTGCGTGGTGAACGGCTCCATGGTTGTGCCCCTCTCAGTGCGAAGCGTTGCTGGTCACGGCGTGGCTGGCGACGAGGTCCTCCGGGGAGGACAGGGTGCCGCGTACGGCGGTCGCGGCCGCCACCAGCGGCGAGACCAGGTGGGTCCGGCCGCCCTTGCCCTGCCGGCCCTCGAAGTTGCGGTTCGATGTGGACGCGCTGCGCTCCCCCGGGCTGAGCTGGTCGGGGTTCATGCCAAGGCACATCGAGCACCCGGCGGCCCGCCATTCGGCCCCGGCGCCGAGGAAGATCTCGTGCAGTCCCTCGGCCTCGGCGGTCTGCCTGACCCGCATCGATCCCGGCACGACGAGCATCCGGACCCCGTCGGCGACCCGGTGGCCGCGCAACACCTCCGCGGCGGCCCGCAGGTCCTCGATTCGACCATTTGTGCAGGAGCCAAGGAAAACGGTGTCGACGTGGATCTCGCGCAGCGGGGTGCCCGGGACCAGGTCCATGTAGGCGAGTGCCTTCTCCGCCGAACGGCGCTCGTTCTCGTCCGGGATCGTCTCCGGGTCGGGAACCCGCTCGGACAGGGGCAAACCCTGACCGGGGTTGGTTCCCCAGGTGACGAACGGGGTCAGCTCGGCGGCGTCGATGCGCACCTCGGTGTCGAAGGTCGCACCCTCGTCGGTGCGCAGTTCCCGCCAGGCGGCGACGGCGGCGTCCCAGTCGGCGCCCCGGGGCGCGTGCGGACGGCCCTTCAGGTAGGCGAAGGTGGTGTCGTCCGGGGCGATCATGCCGGCCCGCGCGCCGGCCTCGATGGACATGTTGCACACGGTCATCCGGGCTTCCATCGACAGCTGCTCGATGGCCCGGCCCCGGTACTCCAGGACGTGTCCCTGGCCGCCGTTGGTGCCGATCCGCGCGATGACGGCGAGGATGATGTCCTTGGCCGTGACCCCGGGGCGCAGGTCGCCGTCGACGGTGATCGCCATCGTCCTGAACGGGCGCAACGGCAGGGTCTGGGTGGCGAGCACGTGCTCGACCTCCGAGGTGCCGATCCCGAAGGCGAGCGCGCCGAAGGCGCCGTGGGTGGAGGTGTGCGAGTCGCCGCACACCACCGTCGTTCCCGGCTGGGTCAGGCCCAGCTGCGGGCCGACGACGTGCACGATGCCCTGTTCCACGTCGCCCATGGGGTGCAGGCGGATGCCGAACTCGGCGCAGTTGGCGCGCAGGGTGTCCACCTGGGTCCTGGAGACCGGATCCGCGATGGGCAGGTCGATCCCGACCGTGGGGACGTTGTGGTCCTCGGTCGCGATGGTCAGGTCCGGCCGGCGGACCGGACGTCCTGCCAGGCGAAGCCCGTCGAAGGCCTGCGGGCTGGTCACCTCATGGACGAGGTGGAGGTCGATGTAGAGCAGGTCCGGTTCCGCGCCGCTGCCGGACCGTACGACGTGTTGTTCCCACACCTTCTCGGCGAGAGTTCTGGCCATCTGGATTCACCATCGACTTCCACAAGAGCGGTCCCACTGAGCGGGAGACTGGACTTCCCATATAGCGGGAACATAGTATCGATACGTGGGACAGCATAGCGGCATCGGAGTTCTCGACAAGGCAATGGCCGTTCTGGAGGCCGTGGCCAAGGAGCCATGTGGCCTCGCGGAGCTCTGCACCAGAACGGGACTTCCGCGCGCCACCGCGCACCGGCTGGCGGTCGGGTTGGAGGTGCATCGGTTACTGCGCCGGGGATCCGACGGGCGCTGGCGCCCCGGCGCCGCGCTGGCCGAGTTGGCCGGCGGCGCGGTCGACCCGCTGCTCGACGCGGCGGGTTCGGTCCTGCCCCGGCTGCGCGACCGCACCGGGGAGAGCGTGCAGCTCTACCGTCGCGACGGTGCGCAGCGGATCTGTGTGTCCACCGCCGAGCCGCCATCCGGGTTGCGGGACACGGTTCCCGTCGGCGCCCGGCTGCCGATGACGGCCGGCTCCGGCGCGAAAGTCCTTGCCGCGTGGACCGACCCGGCCACCCAGCGTGCGCTGTTGACCGACGCTGTGTTCGGGGAACGCGCGTTGTTGGAGGTCCGTCGGCGCGGCTGGGCACAAAGCGTGGGCGAGCGGGAACCAGGCGTGGCAAGCGTGTCCGCGCCGGTGCGTGATGCGAATGGGGCTGTTGTGGCGGCTGTTTCGGTTTCCGGGCCGATCGACCGCATGGGCCGCCGCCCCGGCGCGCGCTGGGCGGCCGACCTGCTCGCCGCCGCGGACGCGTTGCAGGCACGCCTGTAGAGCAACGGATCTGTCGGCAAGCGCACACCCCGCTCGCGGCACGGTCGCGTGTTCTTGCGCACAATGGGTCCATGACCAACCCACAGGACCCGAACGCACCGAACCCGGAGCACACGGAGAATTCCGCGAATTCCGCGAACCCCGCGACCCCGGAGAACGCGCCCATCGACGCCGAGATCGTCGAGGACCCGGCGCCGGTCCAGGTGCCGCCGGGCGACTACACCGAGGGCGGCGTGCCGAACTTCGACTACGTCCGGGACCAGATCGAGAACCGCTTCGCCACGTCCGCCGGCAGCGGTGAACTGGCCGCGCAGACACCGCAGGGACGGTCGGTGGACGAGCAGTTCGCCGCGCGGGAGAAGGCCGGCCGCGACCGGCTGGAGGAGATCCGCCGCGCCATGCGGGAAAGCTGAGCCGCCCGCGAGAAGGTCCGGTCGGGACGCTCAGAGGCCGGCGATGCCCTTGACGACGAACACCACGCCGAACACCACCAGCACCCCGAACACCACCTTCTTCTCGTGGCGGCCGAACCAGGTCTTGACCCGTGCCAGACCCCGGCTGGCGCCGCGCGGCCACAGCACGTACCACAGGACCGGCACCAGCAGTCCCGCCTCAGCCCCCAACAACAGCAGCAGCGCGCCGGCGATGGTCGCGCCCACGTCGGCGCCGGAGGCGGTGATCGTGGCGAGTCCGCCGAGGTAGAGCGGCACGTTCCAGTTGACCACCGCGACCACCAGGCCGAGCGTGAACGCCTTGCGCGGTGAGGTGTGCTCCGCCCTGGACAACAACCCGGTGTTCGACTGGGGACTGCGCCCCGACTTGATACCGAGCGCGAGCAGGAGCAGACCGACCGCGATCGTGATCACCGCCTTGGCGGTCTGGCTGATCAGCGGCTCGCTCGCGGCTCCCACGACGACCAGCACGATCACCGACAGCGCGGCGTAGACCGCGCCGAAACCACCGGCGAAGGCCAGCGCGTTGCCCACCGGGCGGTCCGAGGTGAGGAACATGATGGTGACCGCGATCGTGGCCGGGCTGACCGCGAGCCCGATGGCGAACGGAGTCAGTTCCAGCAGCAGCGTCCCCATCGGTCACTCCTGTGGCAGCGGCGGCGTCATGGCGTGAGCGTGCCGCCGCGCGCCGCACTGGCCCTCCTCCCGCGCGGGTGAGAAACCCGCCACCAGGCCCGGCGGGCCGCTTCACCCGCTCGGGATGAGGTAGGCGACCCCCGGACGGGTGATGCTCGTGCGGAGACCGAGGTCCCCGAAGGAAGGACGGATCGCCATGTCCAACACCGGAGCGGGTGCCATGCGGATGCCTGGCACCGGCGCGCACGCCTATCCCGAGACCAGAGCCACCGCCGACACCGGCGTGACCCGGCGGTCGGGGTGGCTCGGCTGGATCGTGTTCGCCGGCATCATGATGATGGTGCTGGGTGCGTTCCAGGCCATCGAGGGCCTGGTGGCCCTGTTCAACTCCGGCTTCTACGTCGTGGAGGAGTCCGGCCTGATCGTCAACGTCAACTACACGGCGTGGGGCTGGGTCCACCTCGGTATCGGTGTGCTCGCGGTGCTGATCGGTGCCGGCGTGATGACCGGCAACACCGCCGCCAGGATCGGCGGTATCGCCCTGGCGTCCATCAGCGCCATCGTCAACCTGGCGTTCATCTCCGCCTACCCGGTGTGGGCGGTCGTGGTCATCGCCATCGACGTGATCGTCATCTACGCCCTTGCCGTGCACGGGCGCGAGATGCGCATGGAGGACTAGCCGCTACGACGAGATCATCTCGCGCAGCGCGGTCTCCTGGTCGGTGGACAGGTTCGACTGGATCAGCTCCGGCCGCAGACCGAGATCGTTGATCGCGGCCCGGATCTTGTCGGGCACCGCGTCGCTGGACATCAGGAACAGCGCCGAGGTCCCGGGAGTGATCCGCTCACGCACCGACTTGATGAAGTCGTCGTCGATGCCGACGTCGGTGAGGCGGCCGGCCAACGCGCCGGTCGCCGCGCCGATGGCGGCACCGAGCAGCGGCACGAAGAAGATGAGGCCGAACAGCATGCCCCAGAGCATCCCGCCCATGGCGCCGGTTCCGGTCAGGTTCCGCAGCTGACGGGTCTTCGGCTTCTTCGCGTCGGTCGGCCAGGACACCGTCGCCGCGTCGTGCACGGTGATCAGTTCCTGCTTGGCCAGGTTCTCCAGGGTGGCGACGGTGGTGTCCGCCGCGGCCGGGTCGTCGAACTTCCAGACTGTGAGCGTCGTCATCTGTTCCTCCTGTGTCGACCGTTCGCCCCGCAGCCTTCCCGCGCGGCGGGCGGGTGCCCTCACCCGCGACGGGCGATCTCTCGTGAAGATCCGGAGCCATCATGGGCAGTGCGATCGGACAGGTTCTCCCGCTGGCGGTGGGGGTCGCGCTGAGCCCGCTGCCGATCATCGCCGTGGTGCTGATGCTGACCACGCCCCGGGCGCGGACCAACGGCCCGGCGTTCGTGCTCGGCTGGCTGGCCGGGCTCGGGGTCGTCGGCGCGGTCGTGCTGCTGGTCGCCGGGCCGCACGCCAGTTCCGGCGGCTCCCCGGCGACCTGGGTCAGCTGGCTCAAACTGGTGCTGGGCCTGGGGGTGCTGGTGGTGGCCGTGCGCAACGTCGGGAAGCGCCCGCACGGCGACGAACAACCGGAGATGCCGAAGTGGATGGGGGCCATCGACCGCTTCGGGCCGGGCAGGGCGATCGGCACGGCCGCCGTCCTGGCCGGGGTGAACCCGAAGAACCTGCTGCTGGCCGTGGCGGCGGCCGCCGCCATCGCCCAGACCGGGATCCCCGGCGGACAGCAGGTGGTGGCCTACCTGGTGTTCGCGGTCATCGGCACGCTCGGGGTGGGACTGCCGGTGGTGGTGTACCTCACGATGGGCGAGCGGGCGCCGGTGCTGCTGGGCCACCTGAAGACCTGGCTGGGACGCAACAACGCGGTGATCCTGGCGGTGCTGTGCGCGGTCATCGGCGTGAAGCTCGTCGGCGACGCGATCAGCGGGTTCGCCGGCTGAGTCACGTCGCCGTCAGGTCGCCGGGCCGGCGGCGTCGATCGCCTCCCGGGTGGACCCGTGGACGTGGTCGGCGCCGACCACGTCCATGACCCCGGCGCGGGACAACATCTCCCGCACACCGTGGTGCACGCGGGCCAGGCGCAGCGCCACGTGCCGGCGGCCGAGATCGGCGCGCAGCTCACGGATCATGTCGGCGGCCGGCACGTCGAGGTCGGTGGTCGCCTCCAGGTCGAGCACCACGGCGTGCTGGTCACCCAGCCGGCCGACCACCCAGTCCCGCAGGGAGACCGCGTTGGCGAAGAACACCGGCGCGTTGGGCCGCACCACCAGCACCCCGGAGAAGGCGTGGGCGTCGGGGTTCTGCCCGACGTCGACGAGGTCCGGCCCGCCCTTCTCCCGGCCCAGCGCGGCGGGGCGGGCGTTGGCCGCCCGGTAGATCACCACGAACGCCGAGCAGACCACGGCGATCGCCAGGCCCGGCAGCACGTCGAAGACCAGCACCCCGAGCAGCGCGACCACGCCGAGCAGGAAGTCGGCGCGCCGCACGCGCCACAGCCGGGCCAGCTCGCGCGCCTTGATCATCCTGGCCACGGCCATCACCACGATGCCGCCCAACGTCGCCTCGGGCAGCGGGGTGAACAGTCCGGTGAGGAACAACGCCACCAACGCGGTCAGCACCGCCGCGACGATCAGCGACACCGGGGTCCGCGCGCCGGCCGCGTCGTTGGCCGCCGAGTTCGACAGGCTCGACCCGGTCGGCAGGCCCTGGAACAGGCCGGCGCCGATGTTGGCCGCTCCCAACGCCCGCAGCTCCGCGTCCGCGTCGACCTCGTAGCCGTGCTTGTTCGCCAGGCTGCGGGCCACCCCGATCGCCTCGGCGAAGGTGACCAGCGCCAGCCCGACCGCACCGGCGGCCAGGCCCGCGAGGTCGCCGAAGGACACGTCCGGCAGGGCCGGCGGCGCCAGGCCGCTGGGCAGGTCACCGACCACGTCGACGTCGTTGTCGGACAACGTGAACACCGCCGAGACCCCGATCCCGGTCACCAGTGCCGCCAGCGAGGCCGGCACCTTCGGCCAGAACCGGCCGATCACCACGATCACCGCGATGGCGAACAGCCCGACCAGCAGGGTGAGCGGCCGGATCTGGCCGAGCTGGCGCAGGATCGTCCACACCCGGTCGAAGAACCCGTCGCCGCCGCCGTCGATCCCCAGGATCTTGGGCACCTGCTTGACGGCGATCACCAGCGCCAGCCCGGTGACGAACCCGGTGAGCACCGACTCGGAGAAGAACTGCGAGAACCGGCCCAGCCGCAGGATTCCCGCCGCCAGCGCGACCAGGCCGGTGAGGATCGCCAACGCGGCGGTCAGCGCGGCGAACTCGGCACCGCCCTGCGCGGCCAGCGCACCGACCGTCGCCGCCGAGAGCACCGCCACCGTGCCCGACAACGACACCACGAGCTGGCGGGAGGTGCCCAGCAGCGCGTAGAGCAGCAACGCGATCGGCGCGGCGTAGAACGCGGTCTGCGGCGGCATCCCGGCGACCTGGGCGTAGGCCATGCCCTCCGGCACGACCAGCGCGACGACGGTCAGCCCGGCGAGCACGTCCACCGACCACGGGCCGCGATAGCCGCGCAGCCACCCCGCCGCGGGCAACCAGTCCCGCGACCTCCCGCCACCACCGGTCATCGGCCCAGGGTGGTCCACCGGGGAGGCGAGCGTCCTCACCCAGGCCGGATGAGGACCGCTCCCCCGGCGCCGTGGCACCGTTGGCCGGCGCAACGGGAGGAGACACCATGGTCAGGGCAGTGTTCAGGACAGTCCCGTGCTAGCCGTCGTCGTGCTGGTGCTGGCCGTGGCGATGATCGGTCCCCTGCTGCTGGAACGTCTCGAACGCCGGGTGGCGCCCGGCCCGCACGGCACACCGCCGAGCCGGGACGTGTCCGGCTGACCACTCCCGGGGCCGGCCTGCTCAACGGGTACCGGCGGGCGTGGCTGCGTCGTGACGTGCTCGCCGGGCTGGCGACCGCGGCCGTGGTGCTCCCGCAGGCGATGGCCTACGCGGCGATCGCCGGACTGCCCGTGCAGGCCGGGCTGTACTGCGCGCTCGTGCCGATGACGGTCTACGCGCTGGCCGGCACGTCCCGGCCGCTGTCGGTGAGCACGACCTCCACCAACTCCGTGCTGACCGCCACCGCCGTGGCGTCGGTGTCCGGGCGGGCCGACGCGTCGACCGCCGCGCTCACCCTCGCCGTGCTGACCGGCGCGGTGCTGCTGGCCGCCGGGGCGCTGCGGATGGGGTTCCTCGCGGACTTCGTTCCCCGGTCGGTGATCGTCGGGTTCCGGACCGGGCTCGCGCTGGTGATCGCCGCCAGCCAGCTGGGCGCGGTACTGGGCGTCCCGGTGTCCGGCAACGGTTTCCTCGACCAGGTCGGCGACGCGCTCGGCCAGCTGGGGCGGATCGACTGGCTGGTCCTCGCGACGGCCGCCGGCACGGTCGCGCTGCTGCTGGTGCTGCGGCTGCGACCGCGCTGGCCGGGGCCGCTGATCGTGGTGGCCGTGGCGATCGCGGTCAGCGCGGCGTTCGGTCTGGAGGGGCGCGGGGTACCGGTCATCGGCTCGGTGCCCGGCGGGCTGCCGCTGCCCCGGCTGCCCGACCTGGGTCTCACCCTCGCGCTGTTGCCGGGCGCGGTGGGCATCGCGCTGATCGTGTTCCTGGAGTCGATGACCGCCGCGCGGGTGTTCCGCGAACGCGCCGACCCGCCGCTGCGCCCGGACCGGGAGCTGGTGGTGCTGGGCGCCGCGAACGTCGCGAGTGGACTGTTCGGTGGGTACGCGGCCGCCGGCGGGATGTCCCAGACGGCGGTGAACCAGGCGGCCGGCGCGCGCTCCCAGGGCGCCTCGCTGGTGACCGCGCTGTGCGCGGGCGCCGCGCTGCTGGCGCTGTCCCCCCTGCTGGCGCCGCTGCCCCGGGCGTCGCTGGCCGGGCTGGTGCTGGTGATCGCCGCCGGGCTGGTCGACCCGCACACCTTCGTCTGGATCGCGCGGCGGCGGCACCCGGAGCTGGTGGTGGCGCTGGCCGCGCTGGCCGGGGCGCTGCTGCTGGGGCCGCTGGCCGGGCTGCTGGTGTCGGTGGGGCTGGCCCTGTTCGTGGTGCTGTACCAGGCCAACCACCCGCCGGTGTACGTCACCGCCGAGGAGGACGGGCTGCTGGTCGTGCGGGTGGAGGCCCAGTTGTACTTCGCCAACGCGCACCGGGTCGCCGACCGGGTCGACGCGCTCGTCACGCCCGGCACCCGGGTGCTGCTGCTCGACCTCGGCGCCGTCCCGGACGTCGACCTCACCGCCTCCGGCGTGCTCGGCGAACTGCACGACGAGCTGGCCCGGCGGGGGGTCGCGCTGTGGTTCGCCGCGCTCAACCGCCGGCCCCGGCGCACGCTGCGCGGGACCAGCGACCATGACCGGCTCACCGGCGAGCACCGGCTGTTCGCCAGCGTCGCCGACGCCCTCGCCCAGCACCGCTCACGACCCATCACCTGAATGTGGTGAGGTCAGCGTTTGCGCTGGCCAGAGGCTCGCGGCGGTGCGACCGTAGGTATCGGGGGTGGACGATCCGATGCCCGAACCAGCGACCGGCGACCGGAGACGGCGGGTGCCGAGAACCAAGCTCGCCGTGCCGGCGCTGCCACCCCAGCTGGTCTCCCGGCCCCGGCTGCTCGCGCTGCTGGACGGCGCTGTTCGTGCGATGGTCACTCTGGTGAGCGCCTCGGCGGGAACGGGGAAGACGCTGCTGCTCGCGGAGTGGGTGCGTGGCCGAGGCACGCACGACACAGCCTGGGTCTCACTCGATTCGGATGACAACGAGGACGACCGGTTCTGGTCGGCGCTGCTGGAAGCCATGGCCGGCTGTGAGACGGTGCCGCCCACCAGCCCGCTGCGCGCGCTGACGCTGCCACCCGACCCCAGCTCCGACCCCCGGTTCCTGGCCGAGCTGGTCAACGCGCTCGACGAGCTGGACGAGCCGGTGCTGCTGGTCCTCGACGACGTCCACGAGCTGACCGACCCGCGCCCACTGCACGGTCTGGAGACCCTGCTGCGCCACCACCCGGCCGGGCTGCGGCTGGTGCTGGCCGCCCGGCACGACCCGCTGCTGCCGCTGGGCCGGCTGCGGCTGACCGACCAGCTCACCGAGGTCCGCGCCGCCGACCTGCGGTTCTCCGCCGGTGAGGCCGGCGCGCTGCTCGACGCGGCCGGCATCGACCTGGACACCGCGCAGCTCGGTGACCTCCTCGACCAGACCGAGGGCTGGGCGGCCGGGCTGCGGCTGGCGGCGCTGTCGCTGGCCGAGGGTGAGCACCAGCGGGTGCTCGACGACCTGGCCGCCAACGACCGGGTCGTCGGCGGCTACCTGGTCGACGAGGTGCTCTCCGGGCTGCCACCCGAACTGGGTGAGTTCCTCGCCGCCATCAGCGTCTGCGAGCAGGTGTCCGCGCCGCTGGCCGCCGAGCTGTCCGGCCGGGCCGACGCCGGTGCGCTGCTCGACTCGCTCACCCGGCTGACCTCGCTGGTCACCCCGGTCGACACCACCAGGACCTGGTACCACGTGCACGCGCTGCTGCGCTCGCACCTGCTGGCCGACCTCACCCGGCAGACCCCGGGCCGGGCGGCGCGGCTGCACGCCGGCGCCGCCGGCTGGTTCGCCGCCGACGGGCAGCCGGCGCGGGCCCTGGCACACGCCATCGAGGCCGGCGACGCCGCGACGGCCGGCGACCTGGCCACCCGGTTCGCCACCGCCCTGGTGCTCGACGGCGACCACGACCTGGTCCGCCGGCTGCTGGAGGTCGCCGGCCAGGACCTCGTCGCCCGGGACAGCCGGCTGGCGCTGGTCGCCGCGCTGCTGCGGCTCGAACACGCCGACCCGGCCGGGGCCGAGCGGGACCTGGCCACCGCCGACGCCGCCTGGCCGGCCGACGCCTCCGCCGAACTGACCACGCTGCGCCGCCTGGTGCTCGCCCGCCGCGCCCAGCTCGGCGGGGACGTCGACGAGCAGCTGCTGGCCACCGACCAGTTCGACCACGGGCACGAGGACGACCCGCTGCTCGACGCGCTGACCAGGCTCTGCCGGGGCACGGCGCTGCTGGCCGCCGGGCGGGCGCCGGCCGCGCGTGAGCACCTGGACGCGGCCACCGCGTTGGCCCGCGAACACGGCCACGAGTACCTGACGGCCCAGTGCCTCACCGCGCTGGCCGCGCTGGCCGCCGCCAGCGGCGACCACGGCCGGGTGCCGGCGCTGGCCGGGGAGGCCGACCGGCTCGGCTCCCGGCACGGCTGGCGGCACACCGTCACCGCCGCCACGGCCGACGCGTTGCGCGGCTACGGCGCGCTGCTGGCGGCCGACCCGGCGGCGGGCCTGGAGCACGCCACCCGGGCCGCCACGGTGACCGACGAGCTGGCCGACGACCCGGCGGGGCGCGGGCCCCGGCTGCTGGTGGAGACCGTGCGCGGCGCGGCGGAGTTCGAGCTGGGCGAGTGGACGACCGGCGCGCGGCGCCTCCAGCGTGCCCCGCTGATCGCCGGGACGGCCCGGCTGCCCGACGACCAGGTCGCGCTGACCGCCGTGCTCGGGCACCGGGCGGCGCTGCTGCTGGGCTGGGGCCAGGCCGCCGGCCAGCTGCTGGACTGGGCGCAGGCGGCGATCCCGGACGCCGGGGAGATCGAGCTGATGCGGGCGCGGGCGCAGCTGGCGCTGGGCCGCCACCACGCCGTGGACCGGATCATCGCGCCGCTGCTGGAGGGCACCGCGCGGATCGTCGTCGGCTGGACGGTGATCGACGCGTGGCTGCTGAGCTGTGAGGCCGCGTTGGGCGCGGGTGAACGGGAGCCGGCGCTGCGCGCGCTGCGCCGGGCGCTGGGCGGCGCCGAGCGCCTGGACGTGCTGCACCCGGTGGTGTTCGCCAGGGCGGACGTGGTGGAGCTGCTGACCGCCGGTCTCGGGTCGTTCGGCGCGCTGGACCCGTTCGCCCAGCGGGCGTTCGCCACGTTGCGCGGGCTGGACCTGCCGCCGCTGCCGGTGCCGCTGACCCCGCGCGAGCGCGGCATCCTGCGCATGCTGCCCACCGCCCGCTCGCTCGACGAGATCGCCAAGGACCTCACGGTCTCCCCCAACACCGTGAAGACCCACGTGCGCGCCATCTACGCCAAGCTCGGCGTGACCCGGCGCCGCGACGCCGTCGAGGTCGCCTCGGAGCGCGGGTTGCTCGCCGAGGCGGCCGCGGCGGGCAACCCGGCCACCGTCGACACCGGGAAGTGGTGAGTGCGATGACCAGGTCCTCCTCGCGCCGCTGGCCGATCCCGCGCGCCAAGACCGCCATCCCCCAGCTGCCGGCGACGTTCGTGCCGCGCGAACGGGTGCGCCGGCGGTTGGCCGACCTGGCCGCCGGGTACCCGGTGACGCTGGTGTGCGCGCCGGCCGGCTACGGCAAGACGCTGCTGCTGGCCGACTGGGTCGCCGCCACCGGGACGGCCGACAAGATCTGGGTGTCGCTGGACGCCGACGACAACACCACCGACCGTTTCTGGACGGCCGTGGTCAGCGCCGTGCACGCCCGGGGCGGCACCCCCGGCCCGGCCGCCCCCGGCCGCGCGGACACCCCGGCGTTCCTCGCCGAGGTCGTCGACGCGCTCGCCGGTCTTCCCGACCCCGCCTACCTGGTGCTCGACGACGTGCACGAGATCAGCGGCGAGCAGACCCTGCACGGCATCGCCACGCTCATCCAGCACCAGCCGGACAACCTGCGGATCGTGCTGTCCACCCGGGCCGATCCGCCGCTGCCGCTGGCCCGCCTGCGGTTGCAGTCCCGGCTGGCCGAGCTGCGGATGGACGAGCTGCGGGTGTCCCATGAGGACACCGCCGAGCTGATGCGGCTGGCCGGGGTGCCGCTGACCGACGACCAGGTCCGCCGCCTGGTCGAGCAGACCGCCGGCTGGGCCGCCGGGCTGCGGCTGGCGGCGCGTTCGCTGCTCGAGGTCGCCGACCACGACGCGTTCCTCGAACAGTTCGCCAGCAACGACCGCGCGGTGGCCGACTTCCTGGTCAGCGAGGTGCTCACCCGGCTGCCCGCGCCCACCAGGGACCTGCTCCAGGTGGTGAGCGTGTGCGAGGAGGTGACCCCGGTCCTGGCCGGTGTGCTGTCCGGACGCGACGACGCCGGCGCGGTGCTCGCCGCGCTGGAGCGGGAGAGCTCGCTGATGATGGGGATCGGCGCGGACCGGCAGTGGTTCCGGATGCACCCGCTGCTGCGGTCCTACCTGCGCGCCGACCTGTCCCGCCAGCGGCCCGAACTGGCCGCCGAGCTGCACGCCCGCGCGGCGGCCTGGTTCGCCGCCGCGACCCAGCCCGGCAAGGCGTTCGACCACGCCGCGCGCACCGGGGAGCCGGCCACCTCGGTCGCGTTGTTGCGCCAGTACGCGTTGCCGCTGCTGATGTCCGGCGACCGGCACATCGTGCGTCGCGCGCTGACCACCGCCGGCGCCGAGGTCGACCGCGACCCGTGGCTGACGCTGGTCGGGGTGCTCACCCACCTGCGTGGCCACGACGTCGCCGGTGCCCGCGCCGGCCTGCGCCGCTGCGCCGAGCTGTGGCCGGCCGACCCCGGCGAGGACCTGCTGGTCCCGCACCGCCTGGCGACCGCCACCTTCCAGCTGACCACCGGCACGGCGACCACCACGGCGACCACCACGGCGACCGGTACGGCCGACTGGCAGCGGCTGGCCTCGGAGCTGGCCGGGACCGACCTGGAGGCGTGGGCGCGGCTGGGGCTGGGCTGGACGCTGCTGGGCGGCGGGCCGTCGCCGATGGCGCGCGGTGAGCTGGAGCTGGCGGTGAAACTGGCCCGCGACCACGGCTTCGACTACGTCACCGTCCAGGCCCTGACCGCGCTCGGTGTGCTCCGCGCGTTGGAGGGCGAGTACGAGGCGATGGAGTCCGCCTGTGTGGAGTCGCTGGCCATCGCCCAGGTCCACGGCTGGCGGACCGACCCCGCGCTGGCCATCGACCACGCGCTGGGCGGCCTGGCTCGGCTGATGCGCCTGGACCCGGCCGGTGCCCTGGACCGCACCCGGCTCGCGGCGGCCGCCGTCCCCGAGCCGGCCCCGCCGCGCCTTCGCTACCTGATCGACGCGATCGCCGGGGCGGCGACGTTCGACACCGGCCGCCGGGCCGACGGGCTGGCCCTGCTGCGCGAAGCCCGCCGTGCGGCCGGCACCGGCCTGCCGGCGCAGATGCTGGTCGGCGGCGCGCTCCTCGAGTACCGCGCGGCGCTGGTACTGGGCCGGGACCTGCTGGCCAAGGACGTGGCGACCTGGACGCGGGCCAACGCCGGTCCGGTCGCCGAGGTGTCGCTGATGCGCGCCTGGAACGCCTTCGCCCAGGACGCGCCCGCCGAGGCGGAGGTGGCGGTGCGCGAGGTGCTCGACGGGACGGCGCCGGTCGTGCGGGCCGCGACCCTGCTGGAGGCCCGGCTGCTGGAGACCGCGCTGGAGATCCGCCGGGGCCACCGCACCCGGGCCCGCGCCGCGCTGACCGCGGCGCTGACGCTGGCCGAGCCGGCGACCCTGGTCCGGCCCTTCCACCAGGCCGACCCGTCGGTGCGTCAGCTGCTGCGCGAGCAGATCGGCGGGTTCGGCCGCTGCGACGAGTTCGCCGGGCGGCTCTCCCGCCAACTGTCCGCGCTGGACGGTCGGCCCGACGGCGTGCTGACCGAACGGGAACGGGCGGTGCTGGCCCGGCTGTGCACCCCGCAGTCGCTCGACGAGGTGGCCAGCGAGCTGACGGTGTCGGTGAACACCGTGAAGACCCACGTCCGCGCCATCTACGCCAAGCTCGGGGTGAACAACCGCCGGGCCGCGGTGGTCACCGGGCGCCGGCTGGGCCTCACCTGAGCGCCGGGCCGCCCGGCCACCACCCACCTGTCGCGGGTGATGCGCGCGGGTCGTCGCGAACCCACGCTGTCGGGCGTGCGTCACGCACCCGAGGAGGCGGCATGGCCGAGGAGATGAAGACCTACCGGGAGGGCGACCGGTTCCCCGGTCGGATCGGACGGACCTACAAGGAGTCCGAGCCGGCGTTCCCGATGCCGCCGACAGCGCCGCCCGGCGCGCCCAACGTGCTGTACGTGATCATCGACGACATCGGCTTCGGCTGGACCGAGCCGTTCGGCGGTCTCATCCGCACCCCCAACATCCAGCGACTGGCCGACAACGGCCTGCGCTACACGAACTTCACCACCACCGCGCTGTGCTCGCCCACCCGCTCCTGCCTGATCACCGGCCGCAACCACCACTCGGTCGGGATGGCGAACATCACCGAGCTGGCCACCGGCTACCCCGGCTACAACGCCCGTCAGCCGCAGAGCATGGCCGGCCTGCCGGCGATGCTCCACCAGCACGGCTACACCAGCTTCTGTGTCGGCAAGTGGCACAACACCCCGGCGGAGGAGACCGCGATCTCCGGGCCCTACGACCGCTGGCCGACCGGCCCGGTGTTCGGGTTCGACCGTTTCTACGGTTTCCTCGGCGGCGACAGCGACCAGTGGTACCCCAAGCTGTTCGTCGACCGCGAGGCGATCGACCAGCCGAAGCTGCCTAGCGAGGGCTACCACCTGTCCGAGGACCTGGTCGACCGCACGACCAGCTGGCTGGCCCAGCACCGCTCGGTCTCGCCGGACAAACCGTGGCTGACCTGGCTTGCCTTCGGCGCCTGCCACGCCCCGCACCACGTCGCTCCACAGTGGAGCGAGAAGTACCGGGGCAGGTTCGACCTTGGCTGGGACGCCTACCGCGAGCAGGTCCTGGAGCGGCAGAAGGAGATGGGCATCCTGCCCCAGCACACGAAGCTCGCGCCGATGCTGGAGGGCGTGCAGCGCTGGGACGAGCTCTCGGCCGACGAGAAAACCGTCTTCACCCGCATGGCCGAGGTGTACGCGGGGTTCATGGAGCACACCGACGCGCAGATCGGCCGGCTGATCGACTTCCTGGAGCGGACCGAACAGCTGGACAACACGCTGATCTTCCTGTTCGTCGGTGACAACGGCTCCTCCGGCGAGGGCACGCTCACCGGGCTGTTCAACGAGCAGTCGGTGGCCAACATGATCCCGGAGACCGTCGCGCAGAACCTCGCACGGCTCGACCAGCTCGGCCAGCCCGGGTCCTACAACCACTACCCGGTCGGCTGGGCGGTCGCCGGCAACACGCCCTTCCAGCTGTGCAAGCAGTACGTCCACTTCGGTGGGGTGCGCAACCCGCTGGTGGTGCACTGGCCGGCCGGGATCGCCGCCCACGGCGGGCTGCGCCATCAGTACCACCACGTGACCGACATCGTGCCGACCGTGCTGGAGGCGATCGGCGTCGACGCGCCCCGGTTCGTCAACACCGTGCAGCAGGCGCCGATCGAGGGCGTGTCGATGCGCTACTCGTTCGACGCCCCGGACGCGCCGACCACCCACACCACCCAGTATTTCGAGATGCTCGGCAACCGGGGGCTGGTCCGGGACAACTGGAAGATCGTCACCTACCACGGCCGCAAGCCGTGGGAGAACCGTGCCGCGTGGAGCTTCGACGAGGACCACTGGGAGCTCTACGACCTGGACGCCGACCCGTCGGAGAGCAACGACCTGATGCACGGCCGGGACACCTCCGACCTCAACGACCCGATGGTCAAGAAGCTCATCGACCTCGCCGGGCTGTGGTGGGCCGAGGCCGGCCGCCACCAGGTGCTGCCGCTGGACGACCGGATGATGGAACGCGCGCTGGGCCGCGAGGGCCTCTACGCCGGGCGCGACCGGATGACCTTCTACCCGGGCGCGGTGCGCATCCAGGAGTTCGCCGGGCCGAACACCAAGAACCGGTCGTGGTCGATGACCGCTCGGATCGAGGTCCCGGACGGCGGCGCGCACGGCCCGATCGTCGCCATGGGTGGCGACAGCGCGGGATTCTCCTTGTATCTCAAGCATTCGGTGCCGACGTTCTGCTACAACCTGCCGGGCCCGGTCTACACCTACCTGCGGGCCGACAAGCCCCTGGAGCCCGGCGAGCACACCCTGCGCTACGAGTTCGAGAAGACCGGCACCGAGCCGTTCGGCGCCGGCGGCAACGCCCGGCTGTTCGTCGACGACACCGAGGTCGCGCACGGCGCGATCGCGCGCACCGTCGGTATCGGCTACTCGATGGACGAGACGTTCGACATCGGCTGGGACAAGGGCTCGCCGGTGTCCGAGGAGTACGGTCCGATCAGCCAGTTCACCGGGCAGGTGATCCGGGTCGACTTCGACCTCAAGCCCGACTTCCACCCCACCCCGCGACAGCGCGAGGAGCACCACGGCGCACGCTTCACCCACGCGATGCTGCGCCAGTGACCAGGCCCCGGCACACGCCCGGCACCGTCTCGCCCCGACCGTCCCCTCGGCGGCGCGGGGCGGTCGGCGCGGCCACCGGCGGGGTGCCCCGGTCCGGGTTGCCGCGCGGGCTGGTCGTGCTGCTCGGCACGTCGGCGGCGGTGGTCACCGGCGCCGGGATCAAGGCGATGTCCTGGCTCGTCGGCCCGGTGTTCCTGGCGCTGATCATCGTCATCGCCGTCAGCCCGGTACGGACCTGGTTGCGGCGCAAGGGAATGCCGGCCTGGCTGGCGACCACGGCGTTGGTGCTGGCGGTCTTCGGCGTGATGCTGGTGATGGTGCTGGTGCTCGTCGTGTCGGTCGCGCAGTTGGCCGGTGAACTGCCCAACTACGCCGCGCGCGCCGACGACCTGATCGCCGGCGCGACCGCGTGGCTCGCGGACCTGGGCATCGACGGCGACGAACTGCACCAGATCACCCAGTCGCTTGACCTGGGCAAGCTGGCCGGCGTGGCCGGCTCGGTGCTCGCCAGCGTCGGCGGGCTGGTGTCCAACATCGTGTTCGTGCTCTCGCTGCTGCTGTTCCTGAGCATCGAGGCCTCCGCCGCGCCGGCCAGGCTGGCCGAGATCGCCCAGGACCGGCCGGCGGTCGCCGTGGCGCTGGCCGACTTCGCCCGGGGCACCCGCCGGTACCTGGTGGTCACCACCGTCTTCGGGCTGCTGGTGGCGGTGCTGGACACGGTGGCGCTGATGCTGCTGGGCATCCCGCTGGCGCTGGTGTGGGGTCTGCTGGCGTTCATCACCAACTACGTGCCCAACATCGGGTTCGTTCTCGGGCTGGTCCCGCCGGCGCTGCTGGCGCTGCTCGACGGCGGCTGGCAGCCGATGGTCCTGGTGATCGTGATCTACTGCGTGCTCAACTTCGTGTGCCAGTCGCTGATCCAGCCACGATACGTCGGCGGCGCGGTGGGCCTGTCGACCACAGTGGCGTTCCTGGCGCTGCTGTTCTGGGCGTGGATGCTCGGGGCGCTGGGCGCGATCCTGGCGATCCCGCTCACCCTGCTGGCCAAGGCACTGCTGATCGACATCGACCCGAGGGCGCGCTGGGCCGGTGCGCTGCTCGGCGCGCGCGGCGGCGGCTGAGTCAGCCCTCCAGGTCCGGGCCCCGGCGCATCGACACGACCTCGATGCCCAGGTTCTGGAACAGCGCCAGCATCCCGTGCAGGTGCGAGTCGTCGACCATGGTGCCGGAGATGATCGTCTCCGGCGGCGCCGGTTCGACCGACACCTCACAGAACTCGTCGACCGCGTGCCGGGCCCGGTCCGAGAGCCGACCGGTCACGCGGAACTCGTAGTAACGCTGCGACATGGGGACTCTCCATCACTCGACCAGGCGGTTGCGCCGGATCCGACGATGCCCCGCGCGCCGCTCGCGCGCGTCGCCTGGTGGGGGTGAGGTTCGGCGGGTCAGGGCCGGGGATCGGGTTCGCAGGGCGCCGCCGTCGCGGCGCGTTCGGAGGCCGACACCGGCGGCGGACCGCCGGGACGCGGCGGTGGCGGGCAGGCCGGGTCCGGCTCCTCGCCGCCGGTGGTGAGCAGGAGGATCGCGGTCACCACGGCGACGACGAGCACCCCCAGCCCGGCCAGCCCCCACGTCCTGGACGCCCGCCGCGCCGACGCCGGCCGGCTCACCGGCACGATCCGCGAACGCGCGGTGAACGCCCCGGCCGGTTCGGTGGTGAACCTGTCCTCGTCGGCCAGGAACCGGCGGTAGGTGGCCAGCCCGGCGGCCAGCACGTGCGCCAGGTCCGCCTGGTCGACGGCCACCGTCCGCGCCCCGACGCACACCCAGCCGGCGAACAGCCGCAGCGGGCGACCGTGCTCGTCGGTGGCATCCCCGCCGAGTTCGGTGTCGGTCACCCGGTGTTCGGTCCACACCAGGTGCAGGCCGCCTGGCGCGTCGGCCTGGTGGTGGCCCCGGCCCTCGGGCACCGGGCCGACGACGTCCTCGATCACCCCCGGGGTGGTGAGGGCGGCGGGCGCGAGCAGCACGGTGTGCCCCCGGCGGCGGCCACGGGCGACCAGGAACGGCCAGGCGTCCATCAGTGGCCCCCGTCGAGCCGGGCGTTGGGCAGCCGGGCGTCGAGGACGGCCAGCTGGTGGCGCAGCGCCTCCAGCACCGCGCGCCGGGACTGGATGACGCCCTCGGCGTACTGGTCGGCGGCCGAGAGCCGTTCCCGCAGCGGTGGGTTGCGCTGGGTCTCCTCGGCGGCGGCCACCTCGACGAGCAGGCTCAGGCCGGTCAGCGACACCAGGGAGCGGCCGGACTGGGCGGTCAGCCAGGTGCCGACCCGGCGCAGGGTCTCCCGGACACCGACCCGCGCGGCCTCCTTCGCCTCCCGCCGCAGGGTCTCCCGGGTCTGCTGGTCCAGGGCGGCCTCGGCCTGGCTGACCGCGTCCGGCACCACCGCGCAGAACGGCAGCTCCACGCCGTAGGGGGCGAGCTGGCCGTCGGGCCGCTTGCGGATCTTGCCGTCGGCCAGCCGGGCGAACTCCGGCCCGACGGCCGACACCGGGATGAGCCGCACGATCCGGCGGGCGGCGTGCGTGGACACCAGGTCACGGAAGCCGTCGGCGGCCAGCAGCAGGTCACGGACCTTGCCCAGGCGCACGTTCTCGTCCTGGCCGAACCCGTCGAGCAGGTCCCACTTGGTGACGACGAACGCGACCGGCGCCGGTGAGCGCAGCATGACGTTGATCATCGTGTTGAGTGAGATCTGCAGGTCGCTACGGGCCCGCCGGTCGCCCTCGTAGGCCCGCAGGACCAGCAGACCGTCGATGATGCCCAGCAGCGCGTCGGCGTTGCCGATCGCCGTGCTGACGTGTTGGCGGGTGGTCGAGCCGCTGAGGTCGGGGTCGGCGAGCAACTCGCCCGCGTACTCGAGGTAGCCGATCTCGATGCCCGGCACGACGCCGGTCGGGGCGTGGTCGTGCAGCAGGGTGAAGTCGAACGAGCGGGTCTCGCCGCGCGCGGTGCCGGCCGGCCAGTCGGACTCGGTGCCGTTCACCTGGCCGTACCAGGTGTTGATCCGGGCGACCTGGTCCTGGGGCGCGTGCACGTGGAAACCCCGGCCCGCCGAGGTGTGCAGCTTCTGGTACATGCTGGTCAGCAACATCGTCTTGCCCGCCCCGGGAAGGCCGATGGCCACCACCTCGAACCGGCGCACCGGCGCCGTGAGTTCCGGCGCGGTCTGCTGCGGCGAGGTGGGCGTGGACCGGCGGGCGCGACGAACCAGCAGGGCCACCACCAGGAGCATGACTCCCGCCACGAGCAGCACGACGAACCAGACGGCCTCTTCCTCTTCCACGATCAGTAACGTACCGAGTTCGCTGGGCCACGACGGCCGTGTTGGCTAAGGTTCCTCGGATGTCGCCCGGTGGCCGCGAGGGCAGTGTCGAGGCCGAGTTACTCACCTCCGCGCGCCGGTTCGCCGGTCCCATGCGCGGAATCGTGCTGCTGCTGGTGAGCGCGTTCGGGCTGCTCGCCGTCCCCGACGACGCGACCGGCCTCGGCTGGGCGCTGTTCACGCTGGTGGCGGTGGGTGCCGTGGTGGATGTGGCGACCGCGCTCACCGGGCGGGCCGCGCCGCTGGCGTTGGTGTTGGCGGTCGCCAGGGTGGTGGCGGTCGTCGGCTGCCAGGACCAGCTCGGCGGCGGCGAACCGAACCAGTGGGCGCTCAACGTGTTGACCGCGACGGCGATCACCGTGCAGTGGGAGTGGCCGGCGCGGCTCGCGGTGCCGGTCGCCGCCGGGCTGCTGGCCGTGGAGGTCGCCGTGGTCGACGGTGGCGCCGGGACGATCGTGGTGCGGCTGCTGGTCGAGGGGGCGTTGGCGCGCCTGGCGTTCACGGTGCTGCGGCGGTCCAGCCGCCGGGTGGACCGGCTGCGGGCGCGGCGTACCGCGCTGGCGCGGGCCGAGGCCGTGGCGCTGGCCAGGCACCGCAGGGAACGGGAGTACCTCGCGCTGCTGCACGACACGGCGTCCTCGACGTTCCTGCTGGTGGCGGTGCACGGCCGGGACACCGATCCCGAGCAGATCGCCGGCTACGCGCGACGCGACCTGGCCGTGCTGACCGGAACCGCCGGCGGGCACACCACACAGGACAGTCCGGTGAGCCTGGCCGGTGCGGTCCGTGCGGTCGCCGCCAGGGGCCCGCTGACCGTCAACGTGGTGGCGCACAACGAATCCACGGTGCCCGCGTCGGTGGCGCTGGCGATGGTCCGGGCGGTGCGGGAGGCGCTGGCCAACGTCGAGCGGCACGCCGGGGTGGACGCCGCGACGGTGCGGGTGGAGACCGGCGACGGGCGCGCGGTGGTGCTGGTCGGCGACGCGGGCGCGGGGTTCTCGCCGGACGCGGTCCCAACCAGTCGGCGGGGGCTGCGCGGGTCGGTGGTGGAACGACTGGCCGCCGTCGGCGGGCAGGCCACCGTCGTGTCCTCGCCCGGGGCGGGAACGACCGTGCGGCTGGTGTGGCCCCGTGGCTGAGCGCCCGGCCGGCCCCGTGCCGGCGACCATGCGGGTCGTGCTGCTCGGGGTGGCGGTGGCCGTGCAGTTCGGCCTGTGCCTGTCCCAACTGGTCGGCCAGGAGTACCGGGCGCGGTGGGTGGCGGTGGTCGCGTTCGTCGCGCTGGCCGTGGTCAGCGCGGCGTGCGCCGGCTGGGTGTCGCGGCGTACGGAGCCGCCGGTGTGGGTGGTGGCCGGCGGCACGGTGGTGGTGCTGGCGGCCGCGTTCGCCGCCACGGCGCTGGCCGGGCCGGCCGGGCCGGTGCCGGACTGGTCGTTCGGCCTGGTCGGCTGGCACCTGCTGGTGCTGCTGCTGGACCGGGTCGGCCCGCTGCTGGTCGCGTTCGGCTGGCACGTCGCGGTGAGCGTGGTCTGGTTCCCGGTCGCCGGGTCGCCGGACCGGGAGCGGATCGCCGAGGCGGGCACGGTCGCGCTGGGCACGCTGAGCGTGCAGCTGGCGGTGGCGCTGATCGCGCGGATGCTGCACCGGCGCACCGCCCAGGCGATGGCGGTGGCCGCCGAACGGGACCGGCTGGCGACCAGGGTGCTGGCCGTCGAGCAGGCCGAGCGCGGCCAGCGGGACGTGTTCGCCGGCCAGTTGGGCACCACCCTGCCGTTGCTGGCCGACCTGGCCGACGGGGTGCTCGACCCGCGCGGCGAGCCGGCCCGGCGGCGCTGCGCGCTGGCCGCGACCCAGCTGCGCCGGCTGTTCGCGGAGAACGACGAGGTGCCGGATCCGTTGGTGCACGAGGTTTCCGCGTGTCTGGACGTGGCCGAGCGGCGCGGGGTGGACGTCTCGCTCGCGGTCAGCGGCGCGGCCGTCGCGGTGCCGGCGCCCGTGCGCCGCGAACTGACCGCCCCGGTCGCGGTGACGCTGTCCCACGCGCGCACCAGGGCCAGGGTCAGCGTGCTGCGCACGGCGACGGAGGTCCGGGTGGCCGTGGTGTCGGATGCGGTGGCCGGGCCGCAGGTCGCGTGGGCGGCGCACGGCGTCGAGGTCGAGTCCGGCACTTATGGTGAGTACCAACGAACGGAGGCCCGATGGTCACCGCCGTCGTGATCGACGACCATCCGGCGATCCAGGCCGGGGTGGCGCACTGGCTGTCCTGCGGCGACCCGCCGATCCAGGTGTGCGCCGCCGGGACGGACGTGCGGGCCGCGTGGCTGGGCCCCGGCGCCACCGCCGACGTGGTCATCCTCGACCTGCACCTGGGCGGTCCGGCGCCGGCCCTGGGTGAGCTGCGCCGGCTGGTGCGGGCCGGCCGGCGGGTGGTGGTCTACTCGATGCGCGCCGACGACGACATCGCCCTGCGCTGTCTGGAGCTGGGCGCGCTGAGCTACCTGACGAAGGCCGAGGGCGCCGAACACCTGCTGGAGGCCACGGTCACCGCGGCGGCCGGCCAGCCCTACACCCCGCCCGCGCTGGCCGGGGCGCTGGCCGGCGACCGCTCCGCGCACCGGCCGGTGCTCTCCGCGCGGGAGACCGAGGTGCTCGTCGAGTGGTTCCAGTCGGAGTCCAAGGACTACGTCGCCCGCCGGTTGGGGATCTCGCTGAGCACGGTCAACACCCACCTCGAACACATCCGGGTCAAGTACGCGATGCGCGGCCGCGAGGCACCGACCAAGGCCGCGTTGGTCGCCCGCGCCATCCAGGACGGCCTGGTGGAGCTCGACGACCTGTGACTGGCCCGAATGGCCGTCGGTCGAACGCACGATGCCCGGTTCCCGCGCGGTCCCTAGGTTCGAGCGCACAGCACCTCGACACCCGGGAGTCGGTCAATGGACGGAATCACCAGGCGAACGTTGTTGCGGGGCACGGCGGTGGCCGGGGCGGTGGCGGCCACCGGGGTCGGGATCGGCGCGGGTGAGGCCCTGGCCGCCGTTCCCGGCTTCTACAACCCCTTCAGCGGCTACCCGATCACCGGGACCTGGCAGGAGCACCTCGACCGGGGATCGGCGGGCGGCATCGACTTCGGGATGGGCGTCGGCACCCGGCTGCCGGCCTGCGGCGGCGGTGTGGTCACCAACATCCCCTACAACGGCACCGGTGGGCACACCGTCACCATCGCCCACGACAACGGCTACCGCACCCAGTACATGCACCTGTCGCAGTTCCTGCTGGGCAACGGAACCCGCGTGGGCATGGGCGCGGTGGTGGCGCTGTCCGGCGGGGCGGCCGGCGCGCCGGGCTCGGGCAACTCCACCGGGCCGCACCTGCACTGGCACATGATCAACCCGTCCGGCACCCGGATCAACCCGCTGACCTATCTCGGCGGCGGTGGCGGCGGCCTGCCCAAGACCACCACCGAGTCCGACGGCGTGCCCGGCCCGATCATGTGGAAGCGCACCCAGAACTGGCTGCGCATCGAGCAGGGCTACACCGGCCCGATCGACGGCGTCCCCGGCGTCAACACCTACGCCGCGTTGCAGCGGGCCATGCGGGGCTACGGCTACACCGGCCCGATCGACGGCGTGCCCGGGGTGAACACGTGGGCCGCGGTGCAGCGGCTGGCCGCCCGCTGGGGCTACACCGGGCCGATCGACGGCGTGATGGGCCCGAACTCGTGGCGCGGCTTCGCCCGGTTCGTCAACCAGGACAAGTACGACTAAGGGGCCCCCGTGCTGGCACAGACACTCGTCGCGGCGGCGATCGCCGTCGCGACACCGACCGCTGTTCCCTCCGCCGCGCTGCCACCCGACGTCGTCACCGGCATCGACGTGTCCACCTGGCAGGCCGGTATCGACTTCGCGCGGGCCCGCGCCGACGGCCACGAGTTCGTGATCGTCAAGGCCGGCGGCTCGCAACTGCGGGAGGGCCCGTACACCAGCCCGCACTACGCCACCCAGGTCACCGGGGCCAGGGCGGCCGGCCTGCGGGTCGGCCACTACTGGGTCACCGGCGACTTCTCCACGCCGGGGCAGGCGGCCGACCACCTGGTGAACAACCTGGTGGACTACCGGCGCGGTGACGTGATCGCCCTGGACAACGAGATCCTCGACGACTCGACCCGACTGTGGACCGACGCCGAGGTGGCCGCGTTCTTCACCCGCGTGCACGACCGGATCGGCGACCACGTGCCGTGGCTGTACATGAGTTCCTCCGCGCTGCGGGCCGGTTCGTGGCCGCGCACCATCGCCACCGGCGCGAAGCTGTGGGTGGCGTCCTGGGGCGCCAACAACGGCAGCTACCCCGGCGAGCCGAACCTCGGCGGGGCGTACCCGGGCTGGAGCGCGCACCAGTACACCTCCCAGGGCACGGTCGGCGGCCTGCGCGTCGACCTGAACGTCGCCAGGCCGGGCGCGTTCGACGTGGTCACCCCGGGCGAGCCGGCGAAGCTGCCCAAGACCACCACCGAGACCGACGGCGTGCCGGGGCCGGTGTTCTGGCAGCGGGCCCAGCACTGGCTGTCGCTGGAGTGGTCCTACACCGGGCCGATCGACGGTGCCCCCGGCCAGTACACGTACATGGCGCTGCAACGCGCGATGCGCGGGTACGGCTACACCGGGCCGGTCGACGGCGTTCCGGGCGTGAACACCTGGTCGGCGGTGCAGCGGCTGGGCGCCCAGTGGGGTTACACCGGGCCGGTCGACGGCGTGATGGGGCCCAACTCGTGGCGGGCGTTCGCCCGGTTCCTCAACCAGGACGTCTACGACTGAGTGGTGACCACCGTCAGGACCACACCTCGAACGGCTCCTCGATCGGCTCGCCGGCCAGGAACGGGCCCAGCAGGGCCGGCAGCCGCCCGGGGTAGAACCTCCCGGTGCTGGCGAGGACCTCGGTCACCGGCCACCAGCGGTGGTCGAAGTAGTCCTCCAGCTCGTAGTCGGTGCGCCGGGAGGTGTCGAGGTCCGGGCCGGGGACCGGCAGCCGCAGGGTGACGATCACCTCGTCCTGCAGCCGCCGTTCCCCCCGGTGCTTGAAGGTCGCGCGGCGGCGCCAGTTCGGGGTGCCGATCCGCGCGGCCTCGGCGACGATCCCGGTCTCCTCGTGGAGTTCGCGGACAGCCGCCTGCGCGTAGGTCTCCCCCGGGTCGATCCCGCCGCCCGGAAGTTCCCACCAGGTGCCGTGCTCGGGGTACTGGAGTTGGCGGGTGTGGAACAGCAGCATCGCGTCCCGCACGTCGATGACCACGACCCGCACCGCCGTGCGTTCCACCACCGGCAGGTCGTCGGGCATCCGTTCCGTCACGACCCCCGACCCTACGCGTACACCGGGTCGGGGTGGGCGAAGTCCGCCCGCATCATCCGCCCGACCTTGCCCCGGTCGCGCACCATGGTCATCAGCGGGGCGGTGAGCGGGAACCGGCTGAGCCGCACGATGATCCGGCGCAGCAGGATCTGGCCGCGGTGTGGCGGCACGAACAGGTTGCGCATCTGCTGGCCGTTGTGCTGGAGGAACTCGATGTGCGGGCGCAGCCGCCGCTCCCAGCCGGCCAGGGCCGCCGGCAGGTCGCGGGGGTGGCGGGCCAGCATGGTGCCCAACAGGTCGGCGCCGGCCATGCCCGACGAGGCGCCCATGCCGGAGTAGAGCGTCACGCACCAGGCGGCGTCGCCGACGAGCACGACCCGGCCGCGCTGCCAGCTGTCCAGGTGCACCTGCTCGACCGAGTCGAACAGCACGTTGTCGGCCGAGCCGAGCGCGTCCAGCGCCGCCCCCAGCGCCGCGCCGGTGGGCTCCGGCCCGAAGACCTCCCGCAGTCTTTGCTCCAGCGGGCGGGTGAACTCGGCGTCCACGTCGTCGGTGCGGTAGTTCAGCAACACCGTCGGTGGGTTGTCGCGGAACGGGAACACCCACATCGACCGGCCGGGTTCGAGCATGATGACGCCGTCGTCGCCGCGGTGGCCGGGCAGCGGGCCGGGCAGTTGGAAGGCGACGGCCATGTGGTCGAGGCGGCGCAGGTGCCGTTCGTGCGGGCCGAACACCAGCCGCCGCACCGTGGAGCGCAGCCCGTCGGCGCCGACGACCAGGTCGAACCGTTCGGTGACCGTGTCGCCGGCGCCGTCGGTGAGCGTGACGTCCACCCCGTCGGCGTCCTGGGCGATGGCGGTCGGTTCGGTGCCGTAGCGGATCTCCACGTCGTCGGGCAGCGCGGTGTAGGCGGCCTGTTCCAGGTCACCGCGGCGCATGAGCCACGGCGGGCCGGGGAAGTCCTGGAAGCTGAGGGCGGGCTTGCGCCGCCCGGCCCGGTCGACGTCGAAGGACACGCCGCCCGCGTTCTTGTTCTCCAGCCGGTCGAGGATCCCGAGTCGTCTGGCCGAGGCCAGCCCGGGGCCGAACATCGCGATGAAGTACCCGCCCGCGCGCCGGCGCGCGGCCCGCTCGACGACGACCGGCGTCCAGCCGATCTGCCGCAGCCGCAGCGCCGTGGCCATCCCGCTCACCCCGAGGCCGACCACCAGCGCGCGACCGCCGGTCGTTGTGTCTGTCGCCACCTGTCGTCTCCCACCTGTGTGCCGAAGCTCTCCGGTACACCGACGAGACAGCTCGACGGATTGTGACGTCGCGACCCCGCACGGTTCCTCTGTGGAGTGTGAGCGCGCGGGGACAGCGCGAGGACAGCGGAACGACTGCGCCGGGCGGGACCGACCGGGCACCATGTCGGGACGGTCCCCGATCAGGAAGCGCTGGTAACCAGATGAGGTCAACGTCGCGTGTGGTGGCGGCCCTGGCGGCGGTGGTGTCGCTGGTGACCGCCGGCTGCGCCACCCAGGTGTCGGGCACGGCGGTGCCGCTTGGCTCGTCGGACGGCGGCGGGGCGCCGGCCGAGCCGGTCAGGATGACCCCGGAGTACGGCCAGCCGCCGATCACGTTCGACGCCGGTGAGCAGGTCGAGAGCTTCCGGCAGCACTACCTGACCGGCCTGTACACGACGACGCTCGACCCGGTCGAGTTCATGATCGGGTTCCGGGTCCAGGAGTCCGCGCGCGACGACTCCGAGCTGCTCGACAGCAACATGGAGCTGTGGAAGGAGAAGAACGTCCAGCCCACCGAGTTCGAGGTGGACGGGGTGCCCGGCTACTGGGGCGACATGTCGTTCGACGACCCCGGTGAGGAGCCGACGACGCAGCGGTTCTACATCGCCGCCAAGGGCGCGGTCACCGTGACCCTGACGATGTCGGCCCCCACCGCCGACGGCCTGCCCGAGGACGTCCTGGACCTGGGCGACCAGGTGTTCACCAGCGTCCAGTTCGACGAGACGACGTTGACCGGCAAGGGCCCGATCGACCAGGCGCCGCCGGTGGTGCCGTTCAGCCTGGAGGTGCCGGCGGAGCTGGGTGAGGAGCTCACGTTCGAGTTCGCCACCGTCTACTGGTCGGACTACGTCGTGGCGGGCAGGACGATCGAGGTCTACGTCTCCGACAACACCGAGGCGGCGAAGTCCTACGCGGACCGCAAGAAGGAACTGGAGGGCACCGCGGCCAGGGTCTTCGACCTCAAGGACGACCGGAACACCGTCGACAACCTCGGCCCCCAGATCGACGAGGGCCTGGGCACCGTCCCCCGCCACAACGGCGTGATGGTCCTGATGTACTTCATGTTCCGCAAGGGCAACCTGCTGGTCCACGTCCGCTGCGACGGCGACAAGCGGGAACTGACCAAGCCGGTCCAGGACACCGTCACCAAGATCCTGACCACCACCGTCTTCACCTGAGGCGCGTGCCGTCGAGCGCGGCGGCGAGCCGGTGCACGGCGGTCACATGCTCGGGGCCCAGCGCCGTGGCCAGGGCGCCGCCGCCGGCCAGCGGGGTCAGTGACCACCCGTCGCCCGCGGCGGGGCCCGGCGGGGTCCGGTCGTCGACGACGATCTCGGTGGCCAGGACCTTGTTGCCGACCAGGTAGCCGGGGCTGGCCAGGAGTCTGCGGTCGGTGAGGTCGAGGGTCTGGCGCAGCAGGGGGCGTCCGGCGCGCGTGAGGTAGGTGCCGGTGGTGAGCCGGCCGGGCGGTTCGGCGTGCCGGCCGAGGATGAGGATCTCGCGCTGGCGGAACTCACCGCCGGCGGCGATGTCGGCGCGGAGTTCGGTGTGGTGGTCCGCGCCCGCGCAGACGATCGTCTCGTCGGGCAGGTACTCGAGTCGTCCGCCGGGGTCGATCCGGAGGTGGACGGTCGAGGTGCTGGGTTCACCGTGGGGCCCCGGCAGGGCGAGGGTGGCGCCGGTGCCGATGAGCCGCAGGTGTGCGCCCGCCCCGACCCGGACCCGCAGGCGCAGGTGGTCACCGCCGAGCGGGCCGGCGGCCGAGGCGACCGTGCGGACGGTCACGCCGCCGTCGCGGCTGGGCACCGCCGACCGGCGCGGGATGAGCCGGGTCGGCGGTTCGGAGCGCAGCTCCCGGATGGTCGTGGTGCCGTCGGCGAGTCGTTCGACCTCCAGGATCGCCTCGGATCGCACGGGTCAGACGCCGAGAGGGACGGCGAGTTGCTGACGCACCCAGCCGGCGACGTCCGGGGCGTCGGGGGTGCGGGTGAGCGACTGGGTGGTGACCGGCCGGTCCCCGCGCATGCGGTGGGCGTCGGCGACCATGACGGTCATGTCGGCGCCCACGTGCTCGGCCAGGTCCACCTTGTTGATCACGAGCAGGTCGGCCGTGGTGACCCCCGGGCCGCCCTTGCGGGGCACCTTGTCGCCGCCGGCGACGTCGACGACGAAGATCTGCCGGTCGGCCAGACCCCGGCTGAAGACGGCGGTGAGGTTGTCGCCACCACTCTCGATGATGATCAGTTCGAGGTCGGGGTGGCGTTCCTGGAGGCGTTCGGCGGCGTCGAGGTTGGCGGTGATGTCGTCGCGGATGGCGGTGTGCGGGCAGGCGCCGGTCTGGACGGCCTCGACGCGGTCGGGGTCCAGGACACCGGCGGCGCGGAGGAAGTCGGCGTCCTCGGTCGTGTAGATGTCGTTGGTGACCACGGCCAGGTTCACGTCGGGGCCCAGCGCGCGGCACAGGGCGGCGGTCAGCGCGGTTTTGCCGCTCCCGACCGGCCCGCCGATGCCGAGCCGGAACGGCCGCCCGGGCAGGGGCGTTGGTTCGTGGCGGTCGTGGTCGGTGACCGTCGGGTCGAACGAGACCGGGTGACGGTGGCCGTGCGGGTGGTGGCCGTCAGGAGGCAAAGAGACGCACCTCTTCTCGGTGATGGTGGTGGTGTGCTTCGGCGAGCAGGTCCAGCGCCGGTGACCCGGGCGCCGGGAGGTCCCCCGGGGGGAGGTGGGCGAGCGCGGCGGCGGTGTCGGCGAGGCGGTCGAGTTCCCCGGACAGGTCGACCAGCACGGCGTTGGCCGCGAACGGGTCGAGTCCGAGCAGGCGGACGGCCGCCGACGACGGGCCGCTGACCGACTGGTAGCCGGCGACCAGCGCCGCCGCCCACGGCTCGGTGCCCGCGGCGGCGGCCAGCACCCCGAGCACGAGCGGGTGGTGCGGCCGGCCGGTGACGGCGACCAGGGTGTCCAGCGCCGGCGATGGCCAGGCGGCCCGACCGGCGCGGACCAGGCCCCGGCCCTGCGCGCGGGACGCCTCGCGCTGGGCCGGCGACGGGGTGCGGGCGTCGAGTTCGGCGTCGAGCACCAGCCAGTCGACCTCGCCGTTGGCGGCGGCGTGCGTGGCGGCGGCGGCGAACACCGCCGAGGTGAACCCCGCCGAACGCAGCCGCCCGTAGAGGAACTCGCGCAGGTCCTCGACGGTGGTGACCAGACCGCTGGCGGCGGCCTGCTCGACGCCGCCGGAGTGCACGTGGCCGCCGTTGGGCAGGCGGGCGTCGGCGAGCGCGAGGACGGCGAGCCCGTTGCGGATGGTGGGCATCAGAACAGGTGGTACCGCTGGGCCATCGGCACGGCCTTGACCGGGTTCTCGACGACGCGTTCCCCGTCGACGGTGACGGCGAAGGTGTCCGGGTTGACCTCGATCAGCGGTGTCGCGCAGTTCTCCTTCATGTGTTCCTTGGCGACGTCACGGGTGCTCCCGATCGGCACCAGGTCGGCGGTGACCCCCAGGTCCCGCAGCGCGGCGACGTCCGCGCCGGGGGCGACGAAGAACGCGCTGCTGGCCGAGGCGGCGCGCGGCTGGGCGGCGAACATCGGCCGGCCGAGGTAGGGCTGTGGGGTGGGGATGGCCGCGTTCGCGTCGCCCATCGCGGCCCAGGCGGCGAACCCGGCCTTGAGCACGACGTGCGGTCGCACGCCGAAGAACTTCGGGTCCCACAGCACGAGGTCGGCCATCTTCCCGACCTCCACGGACCCGACGTGGGCGTCGATGCCGTGCGCGATGGCCGGGTTGATCGTGTACTTGGCGACGTAGCGGCGGGCCCGCACGTTGTCCGCCGGTCCCTGGTTCTCCTCGTGGGGGCGTTTGGCCTTCATCACGTGCGCGGTCTGCCAGGTTCGCGACACGACCTCGCCGATGCGGCCCATCGCCTGCGCGTCGGAGCTCATGATGGAGATGGCGCCCATGTCCTGCAGCACGTCCTCCGCCGCGATGGTGCCGGCGCGGATCCGGCTGGCGGCGAAGGCCATGTCCTCGTCCAGCGCCTTGTTCAGGTGGTGGCAGACGATGACCATGTCCAGGTGCTCGTCGACGGTGTTGACGGTGTGCGGGCGGGTCGGGTTGGTCGAGGAGGGCAGGACGTTCGGCAGCCCGGCGACCTTGACGATGTCCGGGGCGTGCCCGCCGCCCGCGCCCTCGGCGTGGAACACCGCGATCGACCGGCCGTTGATCGCGTCGCGGGTCGACTCGTAGAACCCGGCCTCGTTGAGGGTGTCGGCGTGCAGCGCGATCTGGATCCCGGTCTCCTCGGCCACCCGCAGCGCCATGTCCAGGACGGCCGGCGTCGCGCCCCAGTCCTCGTGGATCTTCAGGCCGCCGGCCCCGGCCGTGAGCTGTTCGCGCAGCGCCCGCGGGTTGGTGGAGCACCCGTTGCCGAGGAACAGGACGTTGACCGGCAGGGTGTCCAGCGCCTGCGCCATCCGGGCGAGATTCCACGGGCCGGCGGTGACCGTGGTGGCCTTGCTGCCCTCGCCCGGTCCGGCGCCGCCGCCGATCAACGTGGTCAGCCCCGAGGCGAGTCCCAGCTGGGCGGTCTGCGGGCAGATGAAGTGCACGTGGCAGTCGACCCCACCGGCGGTCAGGATCTTCCCGTTGCCGGCGACGACCTCGGTGGACGGTCCGATGACCAGGGCGGGGTCGACCGACGGGTCGACGTCCGGGTTGCCGGCCTTGCCGATCCCGACGATGTGGCCGTCGCGGATCCCGACGTCGGCCTTCACCACACCCCAGTGGTCGAGCACGACCGCGCCGGTGATGACCACGTCCACGGTGCCGCCGCCGGCGCGGGTCCGGCTCGACAGGCCCATGGACTCGCGGATCACCTTGCCACCGCCGAAGACCGCCTCGTCGCCCGAGCCGGCGCCCTGGCTGAGGTCCGCGGTGACCTGGATGAACAGGTCGGTGTCGGCGAGCCTGATCCGGTCGCCGGTGGTCGGGCCGAACAGGTCGATGTACTTGTCGCGCGGGGTGGGCGCGGCCCCGCTCACCGGGCCGGCCCCTCACCCTTGGCGCCGTACTCGTAGGGCGTCGGATCCGCGCCCCGGTCGTCGAGCTCGCCCGCGTACTCCGGACGCAGCCCGGGCACGACCCGGTCACCGCCCATGCGCACCAGTTCGACCGGACCGTAGCGGCGCGGCTCGAACCGCTTCGCGGTCCCCGCCGGAATGTTCAGCCGAAATCCCCAGGCCGCCGCCCGGTCGAACTTCAACGCCGGATTCACCGCCGCGAAATGATAATGCGAACCCACCTGAACAGGCCGGTCGCCGGTGTTGTCCACGGTGACCTCGATCGTCTCCGCACCGGGGTTGAGCGGAATGTCTCCGCTACCCGGCAGAATTTCTCCCGGTTTCACGCGTTCACGACTCCTCGTCCTCGGACCTGGTACCCGGACTCACGGCAGGTGGATCGGGCTCTCCGCCACGACCAGCTTCGTGCCGTCCGGAAAAGTGGCCTCGACGTGCACTTCGTCGATCATCGACGGCACCCCGTCCATCACCTGCCCCACCCGGAGCACACACCGCGCGGTCTGCATCAGCGTCGCCACCGACTTCCCGTCCCGGGCACCTTCGAGGATGTGTTTGGTGATCAGCGCGATCGCCTCCGGGTGGTTCAGCAGAACACCGCGCGCCAATCTTTCCTCGGCGAGTTTCGCCGCCACATACACCAGAAGTTTGTCGCGCTCATGAGGAGCCAGATGCATGACCGCAACCCTAGGACGCCGACCTTGAACAAAGCCCTGTAGTCACTCGATCAGGTAGAAATTGTCCGCACATCGGATCGCACCAATCGCGACCGTCGGGATGTCCACCTTCGGCACTGATGAGTCGACCCCTGCGCCCCGGCCGCTCGACGGCGACAACGGGCCGTGATCTGCTCTGCCGACGCCCCAACTCCAGGGCGCGGACCGCGTCCTGGCCGTTTGCCGTCCTCGACGCACGACGGCGCCCCCGGAACCGAGTTCCGGGGGCGCCGTCGTGCCAGGTTCGTCAGCGGGTCACGGTGACGGGGATCGTGACCGTGGGGGTCGCGCCGCCGTTCCCGTGGAGCACCACCTCGACCGTGTCCGCACCGTCGGGAACGGTCGCGGGGTTCACGGTGAGGTCGATGTTCTGGCGTCGCCTGGCGTCGAGGGAGCCCTGCGCCGGAGACAGGGTCAACCAGTCAACCCGCTTCGCGATCGGATCACCCGTTGCCACCGTGCTGAATCCCAACCTGGCGGTGACCGTGGTGACCGCGTTGCCCTCCGGGTCGAGGTCCAGGCCCATGGTCGACAGGCCCTGTGCCGGGTCAAGGGGTATCGCGGAGATCTCCGAACAGGTCTCCGGATCCACCTGACGCAGCCAGGTGCGCTGTTTGACGGGGAAGTCCGTCAGCTGCTGGGAGGTCGTCCACAGTGAGCGCGACGTCGGATTCCAGCCGAGGCCCCGGGCCTGCCTGGTGATCAGACAGGTGTTCACGGTGGTGCCGGGATCCTGGTGCTCGACGCCCTCGATCGTCAGGATGCGCTGCTGGTAGCCGGCCCTGACGTGGGCGACGCCGACGAAGAACAGGTCACGGTCCTCGTCGTAGGCCAACCCGACCCCACGAGTGGTGGCGGGCATCCCCGTCGGGATCCGTCTCGTCACCGTGGACGAGTTCGGGTCCACGCAGACGATGTCGGACACGGTGACCGGTTGCAGGACGTTCATGCACAACCAGTTCCGGCGGGGCAGCCAGGTGAGGTCGCCTGGAACGACCTGGGTCGCGGTCCCCAGCTGTCTCGACACGGACGCCGTGTCGATCACCTTGCCGGTCGGCCTGCCGTTGGCGGTGACCTGGGCCAGTTGCCCGCCGGTGCTGGCCACGCTGCTGACCCAGTAGGTCTCGTTCACCTCTTCGACACCGGTGACCACAACGTTCATCGTGAGCGAGCCCAGTGCGGTTCCCGGCGCCGGACCCGACCCCGGCACCCGCGCGGTGGCGTACCAGTCGAGCTGTTCTCGTCCGCTGTTGGTCACGCGCAGGGCTTTCGTGTCCCCGGCACGGATTCTCAGCTCTCGTTGACCGACGTCGAAACCGCCGGACCCCAACGCGTGGTTGACCGTGATCACCCCCCGGTCGGCCGTCGTCGTGACGTCCTTGCTGGACACCACGGTGAACCCGGGTGGGGCGACCGCGGTGATCCGGTAGCGCTGACCGGTGAACAACTCGGCGCGGTACCGGCCGGCGTCGTCGGTCAGCTGGCGACGAACCAACTTGCCGGTGGGGCCGTACAGGTCGACCGTGGCCCCCGGGATCGGCTTGCCGGTCTTCTGGTCGGTCACCTTGCCGATGGCCGTGCCGGCCGACGGCAACGAGAAGTGGTACTGGTAGTCGTCGTTGAGCACCGGCTCGTAGTGGGACAGCGTGAGCGCGTTCGGCTTCCCGGCCTGGAGGTCCGGGCTGGGCGACTCAAGGCCGATCTCGGCCGCCGCACCCAACTCACCCAGGTTGTTCGGATCGAGATCCTTGTACGCGAACACGATGTCGCCGTTCTCGTGCAGGGTCAGCGCGGCCGTGACCAGCCCGGCGTAGCTCGCCATCGCGTGCTCACGCCATTCCACGGTGAACGTGCGGTTCGGCGCCTGCCCGGCCGACCTGGTGTACATCTTCGAGTCCGGATCTTCGACGAAGGTCGAGTAGAACGCCTTCACTCCGAAGTTGATCCTGGTTTCCTCGCCGTAGCTGGAGAAGCTCGCCATACCGTGCGAGTTCACGTACAGCGTCTCGAAGTACTGGCCGTAGTAGGTGAACCCGAACGGCATCGTCAGCTTCGTCGCCCCCCAGGTGGAGGTCGGCGGCTCGATCTCGGTGTCACCGCCGATCCACTCGACCGGTTCCTGGACGCAGCTGTATCCGTAGGGACCGTCCCACCAGCCATCCGCCATAGCGGTGTCGATCTGGCGCGGCGCCCTGATCGTCGGCACGGTCAGATCACCCCGCAGGTCGATGCCGCGGTGCAGCGGACCGGTCGTGCATCGTCCGCCGTCGATGGTGAGCAGGTAGCTGGCCGGACCCGGCACGTTCGGCACGGAGTAGCCGCCGTCCGCGCCGGTGGTGGTGGCGAACCGGGTGCCGGCGACGGTGACCTTCGCGCCCGGCAACGGCTTGCCGGTCGCCTCGTCCAGAACCTTCCCGGAGACCGTGAAGCCCTTCACCGCTGGCATGCGCACGTCGGTGTTCGTGGTCTGGCCGGCCGTCACGGTGACGGCGACCGTGGTCGTCTCGTAACCGAACGCGGTCACGGTCGCCTGGTACTCCCCCACCGGCACGTTCGCGCCGTAGGAGCCGTCGTCGGCCGTGCGCACGGAGCGCACCAGGTCGCCGGAGGTGAGCCGCACGGCGGCGCCGCGCACCGGCTCACCGGTCCCGTCGTGGGTCACCGTGCCGGTCACCTCGCCGAGCTCGGCCTGGTTCGTGGCGCTCACCAGCGCCAGCGCGTCCAACCGGCCCTCGCCGAAGACGTTGTTGTCGTCGGTGGTGCCGCCGCACTGGTCGTCGGCGGTGTCCGTCGCGGTGTCGTCCAGAAGCTGTCGGGTGCGGTCGAGGTCGCCGACCAGCGACGGGTCGGCCGACCACAGCAGGGCCACGGCTCCCGCCACGTGTGGCGTGGCCATCGAGGTGCCGGACATGGTGCCGTAGCGGTTACCAGGAATCGCGGACCGCACGTTCACGCCTGGCGCGGTGATGTTCGGCTTGACCTCGCCGTCCTGCCCCGGTCCCCGCGCCGAGAACGGTGCGATCGCGTTCGCGGAGTCGTAGGCGCCGACCGAGTAGTTGATCGTCCGGCTGCCCGGCGTCCCCGAGGACTCGCAACCGAGCGCGCCGTCGTTGCCGTTGGCCCAGACACCGAAGATCCCCGCGTCCGCCCACGAGGTCAGGATGTCCTCCATGAACGGGTCATTGGTCGGCACGTCGCTGCCCCACGAGTTGTTCACCACGTGCGGCCGCTTCGCCGGGTCGGGCGCCGTACCGTCCACCTTGGTCGGTGCGAGCATCCACTGCGCCGAGTCGATCAGCGCCTGGTCCGACGGGCAACAGCCGTTCGCCGCGATCCACCTGGCGCCCGGCGCGACACCGGTCCGGTTGGCCGCGCCGTCGTCGCCGACCATGGTGCCCATGGTGTGCGTGCCGTGCCCGTGCCCGTCGTTGGGATACGACGACGAGCCCGACACGTCCAACCAGTTGTAGTCGTTGTCGAACGAGCCCTTCTCCGCGTCGTACCCCCGGTACGACGAGACCAGCGCCGGGTGGTCGAACTGCACACCGCTGTCGATGTTGGCGACCACGATCCCGTCGCCGCGTACGCCGTAGCGCTCCCACACCTGGTCGGCCTTGATGTTGGACACGCCCCACTCGACGACCTCGGCCGCATTCAGCCGGTTCCCGGTGACCTTCTGCTCCACCGGCTCGTGACGCTCGTAGGCCACGGGCGCGAACACGCGTTCCACCTCGGCCTCGCCGGCCAGTCGCACGGCCAGCGTCATGTCGCCGCCGTGCACCCGGATCGCGTTGGTGACCCAGTAGGACTTGTAGTCCACCCCGGCGGCGTCCAAGGCGGACACCGTGTCGGCCTGAGCCTTCTTCGCCGTGTCCCGTAACCGGTCCACCACGAACTGGCCCCGCTCGGCCCAGTTCTCGATCTCGGCCGCGCCCGTCAGGTCCGCGCGGTCGTCGAAGGACACCCAGAAGTCCTGCGACGCGCCTCCCGACTTCTCGAACCCGGTCAGCAACGAGGACGCCAGCTTGTCCATGCCGGAGCTGTCGAGACCGCCGCTGTCGGTCGGCGGTGCGGCGGAGGACGCCGGCACCGGGCCCGCCACCGCCAGCGCTGCGGCCGTGGCGAGCGCGGCGGCACCGCGTCTCACTGTGGTACTTCCCATCTTCACTACGTACTCCCAAAAATGGCATCGGGGTTGTCGGCTCACAACGGTTCGAAGCCCTCGGGTCGCCCTCGCTTCGGCGCACCCGACCCGTCGGCGCCCGTGACCTGGTCCGGCTCGGCGCTCGACAGCTCGGCCGGGTCCGCTGCCGGCGGTTCGACAGGCACGCTGCCCGCCGCGTCCGGGTCGGTCGGCCGATCCTGCGGCATGTGGGTTGCCTCCTCGATCGGGTGCTCGGTCAGGCCTCAGCGTCGACGAGAGGACCGCCGTTGCGATCAGTCGGAATGCTGAAAGAACACCGGTCGATGACCGGGACACGTCAGGTACACGCCCGAACGGACCAGTCGGCGCCCGCCAGATGGCGGCCGTCCCGGAGGACCGTCACAGCCAGCGCGGTCCGCGACGGCACGCCCAGCTTGCGCATGGCCGAGCTGAGCTGGGTCGCGATGGTTCGAGACTGACGCCGGACGCTCGCACCCTGCGGCAGCAGTGCTGTCGCCCTGCGTAACCAGTACCGGTGCCGGGAAGCCGGCCACGGGGTGGTCAGCGGCCACGCGAGGTAGGTCATGACCGACCCGGCGGTGGCCGGGTCGTGCGCCAACCCACTCGCCGCGCGCTCCAGTTCGGCGTCACCGGCCTCGTACTCGTCCTACCGCACCAGGAGTCTGCCCAGCCCGTAGCGGATCTCCGCCCGTTGCCGATGATCCACCCCTGGACCGTCGGCCACCTCCCGCAGCGTGCGCACCACCGCCCGGTGCAGGTCGCCCACGGCCTCGGTCCGCCACATGGCCAGCACCGCCCGCCTGGCCCGCACGGTGGGGTTCGGTCAACCGCAGACCGTCCACCTCTGCGGTACCGCGTCGGACCGCGTCCACCGGCGGCCCCAGCGTGCACGGCTCACGACAGGGCAGGCACGCGGTCACAGCACCCCGTCCGGCACGGTCCGGCTCGCAACCACTCGTCCACCAGCCGGGTCCTGGATCGCCCGGCAACCGTTCGACGACGACGCCGGGCCACCGAAGGACGAGCCGGTCGACCCGCAGGGCACAGCCCGTTCCACCAACAGTCCTTTGTGGATAGCCGCTCGCCGGCGTTCGTTCCACGAGGCATTCCACGCGAACCCTGTCGGGCCCCGCCGGCAGTGCCGCAGAAACAAGTCATGGTGGCGTTGACACAGGTCAACGCCACCATGACTGGATGTAGCCCCGACGGGATTTGAACCCGCGCTACCGCCTTGAGAGGGCGGCGTCCTAGGCCGCTAGACGACGGGGCCAGGATCGGGAGAACCTTATCAGCTGGTGATTTCGTTCTCTCCGCTGGGGTACCAGGACTCGAACCTAGACTAACTGAACCAGAATCAGTCGTGCTGCCAATTACACCATACCCCAATGTCACGGCGGCCCAGGAGCTTGCGACTCACTGTCCGTAGTGACGGGAACAGATGTTAGACCACACCCCGTGCCGACCGGAAATCGGCTCCCCCTGACAGGGGTCCGGTGACAGCCAGCGTGGGCGTCCGGTACTCGGTGACCAGCAGTTCGGGCAGGTCGGCGAGGGTCTCGATCATGGCGATGCCGGTGGCCGGCCGGGCGTCGTCCAGTGAGCGGTTGAGCCAGACGCCGTGCAGGCCGGCGTCGCGGGCGCCGAGGGCGTCGGCTTCCAGGAGGTCGCCGACGTGCAGGGTCTGGTCGGGATCGACGTCCATCCGCGAGCAGGCCGTGTGGAAGATCACCGGGTCGGGCTTGGCGGCGCCGAGTTCCCCGGCGATGAGCACGGTGTCGAAGAAGCGGCCGATGCCCAGACGCTCCAGTTTGGTCCGCTGGTGCGCCCCTGAGGCGTTGGTCACAGCGGCCAGCTTGAGTCCGGCGGCGCGCAGCCAGTCCAGGCACGGCAGGGTGTCCTCGAACAGCCGCCAGGTGGTGCGCAGCTGGGTACTGCGCCGGCGCTCCAGCACGGCCACCAGATCGTCGTCCAGCAGGGCGCCGAGATCGGCCATGAACGCCTTGGTTCTTGCCTCGTGCATGTCCTCGTAGGCGAGATCCCCGGCGACGACCTTCGCCACGTGCTCGTCGGTGGTTCGTTGCCATTTCAACCACATGTCGTCGCGACCGATCATGTCCGAAAGGGCCTTTCGGGCGGTCGCGGTGAAGTCGACGAGTGTGTCGTCGATGTCGAGACAGACGGCGTGAATTGTGGCGGGCTGGTGCGATATTCCTCCCGCGCGCGCCAGCCTGCGAGCAGCCGAGGTGGCGCCGGTCGGGAACGGCACAAGCCCAAAGGTCATCAGGAGAGGCTAGGCCGTGGCCGCCCTCCGCCGATTCGGCTAACGAGGTGATAGTCGAGCTTCTGTCACGATTAAGTGAGCGAGACTCCAGCGGCCGCTGATTAGGCTGTATCGCTGGTTGTCAGTCCCGCGTTACGGATGTGTCAGCAACTGGCCACGAACGGCCCAATGAGACACACATCGACCCGGACCCGACACCGCCGGGGAATCCTCGTCGAACCGTCCTCGGTGCACACCAGAAGTGTCCCCAGAAGACGGCCGGAAATCAACGACAATTCTCCGACAATTCCGGGGAACCTGTTTCGAGGATTCCGCCCGTCGGGCTCCCCGCGCTCCTCCGGCCGGCCCCTTGACGCGGGCGTCGGACGTGTGCATCCTGGAGTTATTCAACATGTGATGAATACTGGAGGGGTCATGGAGAGGACAACCTGCCTGGTCGTCGGCGGCGGTCCCGCCGGGATGGTGCTCGGCCTGCTGCTCGCCCGCGCCGGCGTCGAGGTCCAGGTCCTGGAGAAGCACGGCGACTTCCTGCGCGACTTCCGCGGCGACACCGTGCACGCCTCGACCGTCCGGCTGCTCGACGAACTCGGCCTCGGCGCCGAGTTCCGGGCCCTGCCACAGAGCCGCCTGGAACGGATCGCGTTCCCCGACCCGGCCGGCGGCGTCGCGGTGATCGGCGAGTTCACCCGGCTGCGTCCGCCCTACAACTACGTCGCCACCGTCCCCCAGTGGGACTTCCTCGACCTGCTGGCCGACGCGGCCAAGCAGGAGCCGACCTTCACCCTGCGGATGAACACCCAGGTCACCGAGGTGATCCGGGAGGGCAGCCGGGTCGTCGGCGCCCGCTACCGCACCGCCGAGGGCACCGAGGGCGAGATCAGGGCCGACCTGACCGTCGCCTGCGACGGCCGCACCTCGCTGCTGCGCGACCAGATCGGCCTACACGCCAAGGAGTTCCCCGTCCCGTTCGACGTCTGGTGGTTCCGCCTGCCCCGCCCCGAACAGGGCGGCGAGGTCAGCGGCATCCAGGCCCACGTGCGCGGCAACGAGTTCGTCATCCTGATCAACCGGGGCGACTACTACCAGGTCGCCTACTTCCTGAAGAAGGGCGACGACGCCGCCCTGCGCGCCGAGGGCGTCGAACGCTTCCGCGCCAGGATCGCCGCCCTCGCCCCCGAGGTCGCCGACCGGGTCGACACCATCACCTCGCTGGACGAGGTCAAGATGCTCGACGTACGGCTCAACCGGCTCCACCGCTGGCACACCGACGGCCTGCTGCTGATCGGCGACGCCGCGCACGCGATGTCCCCGATCGGCGGCGTCGGCATCAACGTCGCCGTCCAGGACGCCGTCGCCACCGCCGCCCTGCTCGCCGGACCGCTGCGCACCGGCCGCGTCGACGCGGCACACCTGGCCGGGATCCGGCGTCGCCGCTGGCTGCCGACCGCGGCCACCCAGGCCCTGCAACGGTTCCTGCAGGGCGTGGTGATCGGCCCGGTGATCACCGGCGAACGGGATCACCTGCCCAAGGGCCCGCTGGCCATGACCCGGATGTTCCCCGTACTGCGCACGATTCCCGCGTACCTGGTGGCGATCGGTCTGCGCCCCGAGCACGCCCCGGACTTCGCCCGCCGGTGACCGCCCCCGCCCGCGCGGGTTGATCAGCACTCGATGACGTTGACGGCCAACCCGCCGCGGGCGGTCTCCTTGTACTTGACCTTCATGTCCCGCCCGGTCTCCCGCATGGTCTTGATCACCTTGTCCAGGGAGACCACCTGGTTGCCGTCGCCGTGCATGGCCATTCGGGCGGCGTTGATCGCCTTCACCGCGGCCATCGCGTTGCGTTCGATGCACGGGATCTGCACCAGGCCGCCCACCGGGTCGCAGGTCAGGCCCAGGTTGTGCTCCATGCCGATCTCGGCGGCGTTCTCCACCTGCTCGGGGGTGCCGCCGAGCACCTCGCACAACGCCCCGGCGGCCATCGAGCAGGCCGAGCCGACCTCGCCCTGGCAGCCGACCTCGGCACCGGAGATCGACGCGTTCTCCTTGTAGATCACGCCGATCGCGCCGGCGGTGAGCAGGAACCGGCGCACGCCCTGCGCCGACGCCCCTGGCACGAACCGGTCGTAGTAGTGCAGGACCGACGGGATGATGCCGGCCGCGCCGTTGGTCGGCGCGGTGACCACCCGCCCGCCGGACGCGTTCTCCTCGTTCACCGCGAGTGCGTACAGGTTCACCCAGTCCATCACCCGCAGCGGGTCCGGCGACTCGGGTTCCGCGCAGAGCCGCTCATGCAGTTCCCGCGCGCGGCGGCGGACCTTCAGCCCGCCGGGCAGCACGCCGTCGCGGGTGCAGCCCCGCTGCACGCACTCGCGCATGACCTCCCAGATCCGGTCAAGGCCGGCGGTGATCTCGGCGTGGCCGCGCCAGGAGGTCTCGTTGGCCAGCAGGATGTCGCTGATCGCCAGGCCGGTACGCCGGCAGTGGGCGAGCAGTTCGGCGCCGGTGCGGAACGGGTGGGCGACCTCGGTGTCGTCGACCTTGATCCGGTCGGCGCCCTGGGCCTGCTCGTCGACGACGAACCCGCCGCCGACCGAGTAGTAGGTGCGTTCGCGCTCCCAGCCCTCGCCGCGGGCGTGGAACCGCATGCCGTTGGGGTGGGCCGGCAGGCTGCGGCGCCGGTGCAGCACGAGGTCGGTGTCCGGGTCGAACGCGATCTCCCGGCTGCCGGCCAGGCTCACCCGGCGCGCGGCGCGCAGCCGGTCGACCCGCTCGGTCACCGAGTCGGTGTCGACGGTCTCCGGGTCGGCGCCCTCCAGGCCGAGCAGGACCGCCCGGTCGCTGCCGTGCCCGTGGCCGGTGGCGCCCAGCGAACCGAACAGCTCGGCGCGCACCGAGCGGGTGGAGTCCAGCAGTCCGTCGGCCGCGAGCCCGTCGACGAACGTGCGCGCCGCGCGCATCGGGCCGACGGTGTGCGAACTGGACGGTCCGATACCGATGCTGAACAGGTCGAACACGCTGATGGTCACGGGCACATCGTAGGTCTGCCTATAGTGCGGCCCATGAGCGTCACGAGGACCGGCACCGGCGTGCAGGCGGTCGACCGGGCGATCAGCGTGCTGGAGATCCTGGCGCGGGAGGGCGACGGCGGCGTCAGCGAGGTCGCCACCGAGCTGGGGGTGCACAAGTCGACGGCGTTTCGCCTGCTCAACGCGCTGGAGCGGCGTGGGCTGGTCGAGCAGTCGCAGGATCGGGGGCGCTACCGGCTGGGGTTCGGGGTGGTGCGGCTGGCCGGGGCGGTGTCCGGCGGGTTGGAGATCACCCGCCGGGGGCGTCCGGTGTGCGAACGCCTGGCCGGCGAGCTCGGCGAGACGGTGAACATCGCGGTGGCGCAGGCCCGGTACGCGGTGAACCTGGACCAGGTCGGCGGCGGCTGCGCGGACTGGGTGGGGCTGCTCACCCCGCTGCACGCCACCTCCAGCGGCAAGGTCCTGCTCGCCCACCGCACCGCCCGGCGCCGCGCCGAGCTGATGTCCCGCGACATGCGCCGGTTCACCCGCAACACCATCACCACCGGCCACCAGCTGGCCGAACACCTGGAGACGGTCCAGCGGCGCGGCTACGCGGTGACGGTCGAGGAGTACGAGGTGGGGCTCAACGCGGTCGCCGCACCGGTCCGCGACCCGGAGGGCAACGTGTTCGCGGCGCTCAGCGCGTCCGGTCCGGCGCACCGGCTGACCGAGACGGTGCTGCACGAGCGGGCCACCACGCTCATCGACGGCGCCGACGAGATCAGTGACCGGTTGGGGTTCCCGGGCTGACCCGCCCGTGCCATGATGCTCGCCCGATCGGGTGGACAATCCTGGGGGAACCACGATGCCGGACGCCGTCAGACGCCCGTACCTGGTGATCGTCGCCGCGGTGGGCAGCCTTCTCCTGCTCGCCCTCAACACCTCCGCCGGCGGACTGAGCACGCTGGTGAGCAGTGTCGAGTTCGGCGGGCTGCCGGCGTGGCCGCCGGTGGTGGCGGCGGTGCTCGCGCTGCTCGTCTGGCGGCTGGCGCCGGCGCGCGGCTGGCCGGTGCTGCTGCTGGCCGGCGCGGCGTGCGCGGTGCCCGCGAACCTCCGGGAGGCCGGGGTGACACCCGACCTGGTCAGCAACGACCTGACGTTCCGGTTGGTGTTGGCCGTGAGCGCGTGCTGGCCGCCGCTGACCGTCGTGGGGGCGCTGGGCGCGGCGATGGTGGTGTGGCAGGCGGGGCGGCACGCGGTCGGGGTGGCGCTGGCCGGTGCGGCGGTGGCGAGCCAGCTGGTGGGCACGTTGACGTTCGTCCACCTTGACCAGACCGACCCGCTCCGGGAGTTCCGGCCGACGCTGGTCCTGGTGCTGGTGGGTGTCGCGGCGGTGACCGCGCTGGCCGGTTTCGCCGCCGGGTCGGGGCGGATCGAGCGGCCGCCGGTGCGGGTCACCGTGGCCGGCGCGGTGGCCTCGCTCGCCCCGCTGGCACTGCTGCTGCTCTGGCCGTCGCCGCGCGCCGCGTTCAACCTGGGGGATCCCGACCAGGCCCTGCTCCTTCTCGGGATCGGGATGCTCGCCGGTGGCCTGGTGGTGGGTGCGGTGGCCGGGTGGCGGGCGCTGCTCGGCGGTCTGGTCGCCGGAGCTCTGCTCGGGGTGTTCGGCGCGATCGTGATGCCGGTGCCGCTGGCCCAGGTGCAGGCGCCGACGCTGGCGCTGACCGTGGCGGTCGCCGCGGTGCCGCTCGGGTTCCTGGCCGCGCTGTCCCGGTGGCGGTTGCGGCTCGGGGTCGGCGGGTTGCTGGTGGTCATCGCCGGCCTGGTCGCCGCGTACCTGGTCTCCGGGATGGACAGTCCGAACGAGACGGTCGTTGTCGCGCTGGAACCGGTGCTGGTCCTGGCCGCCGGGGTCGGCACGGTCGCCGGGGTCGCGGCGGTCGCCGAGCGGTTGGCCGACCAGGCGGCGGCACCGCCGGTACTGGCGGGGCTCGCGGCCCCGTTCACCCTGGGCGTCACGGCGCTGATGACGCACCTGCTGGTCCAGACCAGGCCGACGCCCGGTCAGCCGCAGTTCCAGCTCCCACTGCTGGCGGCCGTCGCCACGGTGTGCGTGGCGACGATCGCGCTGCTGGCCATCGCCGGTGTGCTGCGCCGGGTTTCCCGCCGCGACGACGGGGTAACCGCCACCACAGGCCTCGACGGAGGCGGCCAGGGCACCGACGCGCGGGAGTGAGCATGCTCAGCCATGACGAACACCGCCATCTCAGAGCGATCGAGCAGTGGTTCGAAACCGATGATCCGGTGCTCGCCAGGATGTTGCGCGACCACGAGCCGGCTCCCCGGCCCTACCAGCGGCTCGCCACCCGGCTGGCCGTCGACATCGTCGGTGGCCTGGTGTTCGTCGCCGGTGCGCTCACCGCGACCGGCGCGCTGATCCTGCTGGGCGCGATCCTGATCTCCGTCGGCGTCGCGCTGCACATCGTCGCCCGGTAGCGCTCCACATCCTCGCCCGACAGCGCCCGCGTCGTCGCCGGTCGGGCTCAGCTCTCGTTGGCGCGTGCGATCGTCACGATCACCGTGTTCACCACCACGACGACGGCGAACCCGATGGCCAGTGTCCGGTGCCCGCGCACGTACAGCGCCAGCGCCGCCGCGCCGAACACGGCAGCCTTGACCACCAGCACCGCCACCAGCGGCACCGCGAAGGTCGCCTTCGGCGCGGCGAACAGTCCCCAGGCCACGGCCGCCAGCAGCGGTGCGCCGAGCCCGAGCAGGAGCTTGGTCAGCACGGTCGACCCGGTCGCGAAACCCCAGTAGCACAGGGCGCCCAGCGCACCCAGTTCCAGGACGAAGGCCAGGATGTCGTTCGACCAGCGCACGGCGTTGTTCACCGGCGCAGCCTACGCCGGTCCATTTCGGACAGTCGACCGATTACCCGGTGTACGCCGCGCGCAGGGCGCCCGCGTGCTCGTAGTCCCGCTGCCAGTCCGGCCCGGTCGGGGCGAGGATCACCCGCTCCGTGCCGGCCTGTTCGTACTCGGCGAGCTGTTCGGCCGCCCGCGCGGGATCGGCATCCAACTCGGGCGCGACGACCGTGGCCCGCACCGGCGCACGACCGTGCCCGGCGGCCAGTTCGGCGATCTCGGCCAGCCGTTGCGCCACCCGCCTCGGCGGCGCGGCGATGGTCGCCCAGCCGTCGCCGAAACGGGCCGCGCGGCGCAGTGCGGCCCGCCCGTCGCCGGCCACCACGACCGGTGGCATGGTCGCGCCGGGGGCGATCGCGACCCGCGTGCCGTCGTCGAGTTCCACCCGCTGGCCGGTGACCAGACCCGGCAGCACCCGCAGCGCGGCGTCGGTGTGCGCTCCCCGGTCGGCGTAGGACAGTCCGGCCGCGCGCCACGCGGTGTCGCCGTGTGCCGGGTTCCCGGTGCCGACGCCCAGGACCAGCCGGTCGCCGGAGACGTACTGCAGGCTGGCCACCTGCTTGGCCGCCCACGCCGAGGGGCGCAGCGACAGCAGCATCACGTTGTAGCCGATGGTGAGGCGGTCGGTGACGGCGGCGGCCGTCGCCAGGGCGACCGTGCTGTCCAGCATCGGGCCACTGGCCACCAGGTGGTCGGTCGACCACACCGAGTCGATCCCGGCCTGCTCGGCGAACCGGGCGCTGGCGCGGACGTCGCCAAGAACCGGGCGGTCGGGGTCTGGTGTGGACGTCGGCAGGATCACGCCGATCTCGATGCTCATACCGGTGACAACCCGGTGCGGCGGCGGGTGATTCCTCGAATCACTGGTTGAGATAGGCGAGCACCGCGCGGACCCGCCGGTGTGAGTCCCGTGCCGGCGGCAGGTCCAGCTTGGTGAGGATGTTGCCGATGTGCTTGTCGACCGACGCCGGTGCGAGGGTCAGCGCCGCGCAGATCGCGGAGTTGGACAGGCCCTGGGCGACCAGGCCGAGCACCTCCCGTTCCCGCGCGCTGAGCGCGGCGACCCCACGGTCGCCGCTGTTGCGGGCGAACAGTTGGCGAACGACCTCCTGGTCCATGGCCGTGCCGCCGGCGGCGACCCGTTCGATGGCGTCGAGGAACTCGTCCAGTGCGGTCACCCGGTCCTTGAGCAGGTAGCCGACCGCGCCGTTGCCGTCGGCGATCAGCTCGGCCGCGTACACCCGCTCGACGTACTGGGACAGGATCAGGATCGGTGTCCGGGGTTCGCGGCGGCGGATGGCCAGCGCCGCGCGCAGTCCCTCGTCGCGGAAACCCGGCGGCAACCGTACGTCCACAATGGACAGATCGGGCCGGTGGGCGGCCACCGCCGCCTCCAGCTCCGGCGCGGACGCCACGGCGGCCACCACCTCGTGCCCGGTCCCGGTGAGCAGCCGCACCAACCCCTCGCGCAGCAGCAACAGGTCCTCGGCGATCACGATCCGCATGGCAACTCCGCGTGGACGACGGTCGGACCACCGACCGGACTGGTGACCGACAACGTGCCGTCCAGGGCCTCGACCCTGCGGCGTAGACCGTCCACACCGGACCCGGACGGGTCGGCGCCGCCCCGCCCGTCGTCGCGCACCTCGACGGTCAGCAGGTCGCCGTCGCAGGCGATGGTGACGGCGCAATCGCTTGCCCCGGCGTGCTTCACGACGTTGGCCAGCGCCTCGGCCGCGACGAAGTACGCCGCCGACTCCACCGCCGGCGACAGCGGCCCCAGCTCACCGGCCTCGATCGCCACCGGCAACGGCGCGTCCCCGGCGAGAGCGGCCAGCGCGGCCACCAGACCCCGGTCGGTGAGGATCGGCGGGTGGATCCCGCGCACCAGGCGGCGCAGCTCGGCCAGCGCCTCGTCCAACTGCCGGCGCGCGGTCGCCACCTCGGCCCCGGCCGGCTGCCCACCCAGCTGGCGCTGCGCCAGCGCCAGGGTCATGCCGGCGGCCACGATCCTGGCCTGGGCCCCGTCGTGCAGATCGCGTTCGATCCTGCGCAGCTCGGCGGCCTGCGCGTCGACCACCCGCCGGCGGGTGTCGGCCAGCTGGGCGGCACGGCGGGCCAGCCGCTGCCGGGGACCCGGTTCCAGCAACGCCGCGGCCACGGTGGCCTGCGCCCTGGCCAGCGTCGTGACGATCCACCAGGCGACCGGGGCCAGCGCCAGCCCGGCCACGGTGAGCACGAACCGCCCGCCGACCGTGTTGAACATCCAGTCCACCGCCGCCGGCAGGTACGGGTTGGGCACCGACCACAGCCACGCCGGCGCGAGCACCAGCCCCAGGTCCACCGCCGTGGCGATCAGCCCGGCCAGACCCACCAGCCCCGAGGGCAGCGCCAGCACGCACCACGCCAGGTCCCGCCACGTCGCCGGTTCCCGCACCAGCGCGCGGCCACGGCGCCACAGGTGCGTGCGCGGTGCCGGGCCGTAGGGCGCCTCCACCCGCCGGCCCAGCACCAGCCCCGCCCGCAGCCGCTCGACCGTGGCGACCCGCCGGGTCACCCAGGTCGCGCCGAGGAACACCGGCGGCGCGAGATAGGTGAACGAGAGCAGGCCGCTGACCAGCGTGGTGGCCAGCGCCCAGGCGAACACGAACGGCCCGGCGACCACACTGGTCACCAGATGAGCCACCGCCCGGCCCGCCCGGCGCACCACCCTCAGCCCACCTCCTCGACCAGCGGCAGGGCGCGGCGGCGGACCACCAGCCGCGCCGGCACCGCCCCGGCGACCAGCCCCAGCAGCGCCACGCCGCCGACCATCGTCAGGTAGCGCAGCGGCTCGGCGAACAGCCGCCAGGTGCCGTCCTGGGCGACGCTGAACGTGCCGACCACCGCCCCGCTGATCACGCAGCCCAGCACCAGCGCGACCGCGACGGTGATCACCGTCTCGCCGGTCAGCATCCGGTGCAGCTGACGCGGGGTAGCCCCGGCCAGCCGCAGGTCCGCGAACTCCCGGCGACGCGCCCCGGTGGCCACGGCGAACGTGTTGACCACGGCGATCGCGGTGAACCCGAGCGAGATCACCACCATCAGCTCCCACGCCGCCTGCTGGTTGGCCGCGTCCGGCGGGGCGGCACCCGGGTCGGTGGCGGCGGCCAGCGCCGGCCACCGGTCGGTGACCGAGGCAGCCAACTCCGGCCCGCCCCGAAGGTACAGCGCCGAGACCAGCCCGCCCGGATCGTGCGCGGCCACCAGCCCGGCGGGCAGCACCAGGTCGCCGAAGCCGCGCCAGTGCGCGTACACGCCGGTCACGGTCAGCTCGGTGCGGGTGCCGTCGGCCAGCCAGAACACCGGCCGGTCGCCGACCCGCCACCCCAGGTCGGCCGCCAGCGGTTCGCTGACAGCGACCGTGCCGTCCCTCGGGTCGACCTCGCCGGAGGTGACCCCGAGGTCCAGCGCCCGCTCACCGGTGACCCGCAGGCCCTGGGCGGGGTAGTCCTCGGGCTTGCCGCCGAGGTCGACCACCACCCGGGTGCCCAGGGTGGCCGCCGAGCCGGTCACGCCCGGCAGGGCGGCGACCTCCCCGGCGGTGTCCAACGGCAGACCGGGGGCGTTGGTGGCGGCGACCCGCACGGTCGCCGGGGCGCCCCGGGCGGCCTGCTGGCCGGCGGTCACCTCGGTGAGGATGTCGCCGTTGAGCAGCATCGTCGCGTTGATCGCGAACATCAGCGTCAGCGGCACGGCGACCCCGACGACCCGCCGGCTCTCCGCCCTGGTCATCGCCCCGGCCACCCGGCCGAGGACCCCGCCCAGCGCGGCCAGCGGGGACAGCAGGGTGGTCAGCGCGCCGACCACGATCGGCCCGAGCGCGGCGACCGCGCACAGCAGCAGCGAGCAGGACACGAACCCCATGCCCATGCCGAACGGCCCGCCCAGCGGCACCAGGCTCAGCACCGCGACCGCCCCGGCGACCAGCACCGCCGCCACCACGACCCGGGGCAGCCACCCCGCGCCGCTGGCGGTCACCGTCTCGCGCAGCGCCTGGGTCGGCGCGATCCGCACCGCCCGCCTGGCCGCGATCCCGGTGGCCAGCACGGTCACCGCGAGCCCCACGGCCACGGCCGCGACCAGCACCAGCGGGTTGAGCGAGACGGTGAACTGCGGCGGCACCGCGCCCAGGTCCCGGAACCGGGCCGCCACCAGCTCCGCCACCAGGATCCCGGCCGGCACCGCCGGCACCGAGGCGGCCAGCGTGACCAGCACGACCTCCAGCCGCAGCAGGCGGCGCAGCTGGGCGGGGGTGGCGCCGGCGGTACGCAGCAGCGCCAGCTCCCGCAGCCGCTGCCGGACCCCGAGCGAGACCGTCCCGGTGAGCACGAACACCGCGGCGAACCCGGTGATGCCCAGGACGAACCCGAAGATGGAGATGGCGCCGATGTAGTCGGGCATCGCGCCGGGCAGGTCGCCGGTCACCCGGTCGGCTCCGGTGTGGACGTTCGCGGCGTCGCCCAGCCGCGCCCGCAGCGCGTCGATCCCACCGGCGTCGGCCCGCACCGCGACCGCCGTCGGCCCGGTCAGCCCGGACAGCTCGCCGACCTGCCCGTCGACGACGAACACCGCGCCCTGACCGGGGACGTCGCCCTCGACGATCCCGGCCACCCGCAGCTCGACGGCCCCGGTGCGGCTGGTCAGCCGCACGGTCTGCCCGACCCGCGCGCCGAACTCCCGCTGGAGCACAACCTCGCCGGCCTTCGGCGCCGCCCCGTCCCGCAGCGGGTACGGGGTCAGCGCGGCGGAGGACCAGCCGTGGGCGACGGTCACCGCGTCCGGCGCGCGCAGCGGCGTCCCGTCGACGTCCAGCGACACCGGGAAGGCGTGGTCGGCGACGGCGTCCCGCACGCCCGGCGTGCCGGTGACCGTGTCGACGGTCTCGGCCGGCAGCGGCTGGGCGCCGGTGAGCCGCTCGTCCTTGGTCTTGGTCTTGACCTTGTCGCCCTTGTCGGTCGTGGTGGTGAGCACGACCGACCGGTCCCCCGCGACCACCGCGTCCACGGCGGCGAACCGGTCCCCGCCCGGCCCGGCGGTCAGCACCGACCACAGCAGCAAGCCGGACCCGGCGATCAGCGCGACCGCCAGGAACGCGGTGAGCAGGGTGCCGACGAACGACCCGCGCCGGTGCCGCACGCTCGCCGAGGCCAGTCGCCCGATCATCGGGTCAGCTCCGTCATCCGCCGCGAGACCTGCTCGGCCGACGGTGAGCGCAGCTCCCCCGCGAGCCGCCCGTCGGCCAGGAACACCACCCGGTCGGCCCACGCCGCGGCGGCAGGGTCGTGGGTGACCATCACGATGGTCGCGCCGACCTCGTCGACGAACCGGCGCAGCAGCCCCAGCACCGCACGCCCGGTGGCCAGGTCCAGCGCACCGGTCGGCTCGTCACCGAAGATCACCTCCGGGCGCCCGGCCAGCGCGCGGGCCAGCGCCACCCGCTGCTGCTGGCCGCCGGAGAGCTGCCCTGGCCTGGCCCGCTCGCGCCCGGCGAGCCCGACCCGCTCCAGCAGCTCCCGCGCCCACCGCTGGTCCGGCCGGGTGCCGGCCAGTCGCTGGGGCAGCAGCACGTTGTCCCACACCGACAGCGAGTCGACCAGGTTGAACGACTGGAACACGAACCCGACGTGCGCCCGGCGCACGGCGGTCAGCTTCGGCTCACGCAGCGTGCCGATGTCCTGGCCGGCGAGCACCACCTGCCCGCCGGTCGGCAGGTCCAGCCCGGCCGCGCAGTGCAGCAACGTCGACTTCCCTGACCCGGAGGGCCCCATGACCGCCGTGAACGTCCCCTTCTCGAAACCCACACTCACCCCGTCGAGGGCACGCACACCGCCGGGGTAGACCCTGGTGACCTCGACCAATTCGACAACATCCCTGACCAAAACCATGTGCACGATTCTCACGACCCGGTCCCGCCCTGCCCACCGAGTTACCTGTGATCTGTGAGGTAGGGCTGGCCCTACCCCCGCCATCGTGGCAACCGGTCCGGTGGCCCTGGAGTTCTGAGGGGCATGCCGATGTTCGCCAGCTTTGACGAGTTCGTCGAGGACCGGTCGACCGCGTTGCTGCGCACAGCGTTCCTGCTGACCGGGGACCGGGGGCACGCCGAGGACCTGGTGCAGACGGCGCTGCTGCGCACCCTGCGGCGGTGGTCCAGGGCGCGGGCGGCGCCGGAGGCCTACACCCGGCGGGTCCTGGTCAACCTGGCCAAGGACCGGATCAGGGCGCGCGGGCGGCGTCCACCGGAGACACCGCTGCCACCGGACGTGGCCGGCCTGCGCGAGGTCGACGCCGGCTACGACCGCGTCGCCGACCGCAAGGTGGTGACCGAGGCGCTCGCCGAGCTGCCGCTGCGGCAGCGGCAGGTGGTCGTGCTGCGGTTCGTCGAGGACCTGTCGGTGGACCAGACGGCGGCGCTGCTCGGCTGTACGTCCGGGACGGTCAAGTCCTACACCACCCGCGCGCTCACCCGCCTGCGTGAGCTGCTCGCGGATTTCCACGATTCACCGGTCGCGATGAAGGAGACCACAGATGTCCGCCGATGAGGAGTTCGGCCGTGCCGTTGGCGACGCGCTGCGCCGGGAGACCGCCGACGTGCGTGCGGAGCCCGGCCTGGCCGCCGAGGTCCGCGCGCGGGGTTCCCGCCGTGCCTGGAAGCTGCGCACCGCGATCGGCGCGCCACTGACCGCCGCCGCCGCGGCCGCCGCCGTGCTGGTGGCCACCGCGGGCGGGACACCGGAGCCGAGGTTCGCGAACGTCGCGCAGGTGCAGGAGCAGACCCTCCGGGCGCTGCGCTCGGCCCAGAACCAGATCATCCACGAGCGCACCGACTACGACAGCGGGTACTCGGAGACCTGGACCGACCGGTCGACCAGGCGCTACCGCCTCGACAACTACAGCACGCTCGTCCAGCCCGACGGCACCGACACCGACACGAGGACCCCGCGCACGGGTCCGATGCACCGCACCCAGTCGATCGCCGGCGTCGGTGCCCCTGGCGACGTGCGGTACACGGTCGTCGACTGGGAGCTGCGGACGTGGTCGACCAACCACGACGACAGCATCGTCCTGGAGGGGGAGGTCCCTGACATCCTCGATCCCGACGCGTTGCGGACGGCGATCGACGAGGGCCGGATGGAGATGATCGGCCCCGAGCGGGTCGGGGACCGGGACACCCACCACCTGCGCCTGTTCGCCACCAGGCGCGGGTACCAGATCGACCTGTGGGTGGACGCCGCCACGTACCTGCCGGTGCGCGAGACCTCGATCGTCCTGGGCGAGGACGCCCCGGCGAAGCCGGTGATGACCAATGACTACACCTGGCTGCCCCGCTCGGCGGAGAACCTGGCCAAGCTGGACCTGGTCGCGCCGCCGGACTTCACCAGGCGCTAGAAGTCCACAGTGGACGGTGCGCGACCCGCGCACCGTCCCCTACAACCCTTTCAGCACGATCTCCAGCATCCGCCCGGCCCGCACGTCCCCGTCCTCGACGTCCCGCACGGCCCAGGCGACCGCCCCGACCAACCGCAGCACGTCGCCCCCGGCGACGTCGGCGCCCACCGCCCCCGACGCCCGCGCCCGGTCCACCAGCGCCGTCCCCACCTCGAACATCTCGGCATGCCACGCGGCGGCCGAGTTGCCGGCCGAGTTCATCACCGCCGCCGCCAGCCCCCGGTAGGTCAGCGCGTGGGTGAGCGCCGCCCGCAGCCACGTCGCCAGGGCGTCCCCGGCGTCCCCGCCGGCCGCCAGCAGCGCCCGCCCCCGCGCCACCAGCTCGGCGACCTGCCCACCCAGCACGACCTCGATCAGGTCGAGCCGGGTCGGGAAGTGCCGGTACAGCGTGCCGCTCGCCACGCCCGCCCGCCGCGCGATCTCGTCCAGCGAGGCGTCCACCCCGAACTCGGCGAACGCCACCCGAGCCTGCTCCACCAGCCGCTCGTAGTTCCGCCGCGCATCGGCCCGCACGGGCACTCCTCCTTGTCAACCGGGGACGGGGTCCGCTACGGTCCGAACAACCGGACCATGCCTCATTTTAGCGAAGGTGATCTTCCATGCCCTTCCCCGGCCCCCGCGAGATCCTCGACCGTTGGCGCGCCGCCTCGATCACCCGTTCACCGACCGTCCTGGCCGCCCTCTACGACCAGGACGCGGTCCACGAGTTCCCCTTCACCCGCCCCGGTTTCCCCGCCCGCCTGAAGGGCCGGGACGAGATCGTCACCTGGATCACCACCGGCTGGCGCGAGTCCCCGCTGCGCTACACCCACTACCGCACCCAGGCCATCCACGACACCACCGACCCGAACACGATCGTCGTCGCGCAGGAGGCGGTCGGCACCAGTGAGGCCACCGGGCCCGTCACCCTGCCCAACCTCCTGGTCCTCACCACCCGAGCCGGTCGGATCACCCACCTGCACGACTATGTCGACATCCCCGCCGCCGAAGCCGCCCTCGGCCTGAGCTGACCGGTCACTCCACCAACGCCTCCAGCCGCGCGAACCCGTCCCGGATCAGCCGCCCGTAGTCGTCGTCGGCCAACGCGTCGAGCCCTTCGCGCGCCAACCGCAGGTGCTCCCTGGCCTGCTCATGGTCCCCCAGCCGGCGGTAACACTCCCCCAGGTTCAGGTGCAGCGAGGGATACAGCCCCGCCACCGGCAGCGCCACCCCCGCCTCCGCCATCCGTTCCCCGGTCACCAGATCCGCCGCCGCCAACGCCCGCTGATCCCACATCAACTCCACCCGAACGTCCTCCTGGACGTCGGCCATCGCATGCGCCAACGTGCACCGGTGCAACGGATCCCCCTCTTCCCCACCGATCTCCTCCCACAACCGCTCGAACCTCTCCCGAGCGACCGCCTTGTCCCCCCGCTGCCCCGACTGCGCGATCTCCGCGATCCCCACCAACACCGAATCCACACCCACCACTCCTCCCGAACCAATCCCGTCGCGTCCACGGACCTCAGCGAACCGCAACCACACCGGACCAGAAACCCGCCACACCATGGACCCACCAGGACTCAGCGAACCGCAACCACGCCGGGTCAGGAACGCGCCGCACCGTGGGGGTGTGGGGGGTCGCCCCCCACGACGGACAAGGAGATCGGGAAGGCGCACCAGCGCCGAACACACCACTCGTGGGGCGGGTGGGGCTCGAACCCACGGCCAAGGGATTATGAGTCCCCTGCTCTAACCGACTGAGCTACCGCCCCCGGGGATCAACGCTTTCGGAAGGGCTCGACCTCGAACGCCCGGACACGACCGTGCCCGAGGGACAAAAGGTTACAGGGCTCGGCCACCCGAATCTCGTCAGACCCCGTTTCCGTCAGGGTCGATCAGTTGCGCGTAGGGGATGCCGTCGCCGTACTTGGCCGTGACCCGGCAGATCACCCGGATCCGGCCGGGGCGCATCGGGTCGATGCCGTTGACGACGTTGCGCATCGTTCCCTCCGGGAACGTGTCCTCGCCCAGGGCGCTGCACTCCTCCGCCAGGCGCTTGACCGACCAGTTGTGCTCTTCGAGCCACAACCGGATCCGGTCCCGGTTGAGCTTTGGCATAGCGGAAGTCTGCGGAAATCTGCGTGATCTGTCAAACGCTATCACCGCAGCTAGAAGCACTGCTCTGCGGAATTAAGTACGCCCGTCGTGGCCGATTCGCCGGGCAACGGGCATTTACAGGCACTGGCGGTATGCGGGACTCTGCGGCATCCTGCTGCCGTGGCCCACCGGAACCTGCGCACCGCCGACTACCCGACCCAGGCCCGCGTCCGTCTCGGAAAGGCCGTCGGGCAGGCCCGGCGCGCGGTCGGGCACCGGTTCCGCGCCTCGTTCGCCGACGAGGCGGGGATCGGGATCCGCAGCCTCGAATCGCTCGAACGCGGCGAGCCGACGGTCGGGGTCACCGTCGTCGAACTGGTCTGCCGCGCCCTGTCCCGCCACCTGCACGGGTGGGACGCCTCCACCGCGGAGTCGATCCTCGACGGCGGCCCGGTACCCACGCACGACCTGATCGACCCCGACCAGCCGCGGCGGATCGCCCTGGACATCATGTGGGCCAAGGCCCGCAGCGACCTCACCACGGTCATCGACTCCGGCGCCGGCGCGGAGGTCTACCCGCGCAAGCTCGAACACTGGCGCCGGCGGTTCCTGCGGGCCGGCCTGGACGAGGCGGCCGTGCTGCGGGTGTCCCGGGAGGCCCAGCAGGCCGCCGCCCGCGACGACCAGCAGACGTAGCGACGCCTCAGGCCGCCACGTCGGTGGGCTCGACCGGCCCGCCGTGGACGTACAGCGGCGCCAGCCCTCCGCCCAGGTACAGCTCCCGCATCGTCGTCCGCTGGATCTTGCCGCTGGTGGTGCGCCGGATCCCGCCCGGCCGCAGCAACACGACGTCGGCGAGCGCGACGCCCGGGGTCCGCCCGGCGGTCCGGACCATGCCGGCGGCGATCAGCGCCAGCTCGGCGGCGGTGAACGTGCCCTTGATCTCGTGCAGCACGACCAGGGCGTCCTCGTCGACGGTGAACGCCGCGCCGGCCAGACCGGTCAGCTCGGGGTGCGCCAGGCGCAGTTCGTGCTCGAGGTCGTGCGGGTACAGGGTGCGGCCACGGTGGGACAGTGTCTCGGCGCGGCGGCCGGTGACGTACAGCTCGCCGTCGTGGAAGGCGCCGAGGTCGCCGGTGGGCAGGTGGTCGGGACCCGGCCGCGCGCCCCAGTAGCCGGCGCTCACACTGCCGCCCCGGATCTGGATCTCCCCCACCTGGCCGTCCGGAAGTGGTTGGTGCGTCACGGGATCCACGATCCGCACGGCCAGGTCCCGTGGCCGGCCGCAGCTGAGCAGGCCGCGCCGGGGGCCCAGGGCACCGGCCGGGCGCAGCTCGCCGCGCTCCAGGTGCTGGGTGTCGATGTCGAGCACGGTCGGCCCCCGGCTGCCGGTGGTGGCGACGAACAGCGTGGCCTCCGCGAGGCCGTAGCACGGGGTCATGGCCGCCGCGCGGAAGCCGATCGGGGCGAACCGGGCGGTGAACGCGGCGAGGGTCTCCGGCCGGATCGGCTCGGCGCCGTTGACCGCGTGCCGCCAACACGACAGGTCGAGGCCGGCGACCTGTTCGTCGGTGATCCGCCGCGAGCACAGGTCGTAGGCGAAGTTCGGGGCGGCGGACACCTCGATGCGGTGCCGGTGGACCAGCTCCAGCCACTGGTGCGGGCGGCGCAGGAACGAGGTGGGGGTCATCAGCACACAGGCCTCACCGGCGATCAGCGCCGGCAGGATCTGCCCCATCAGCCCCATGTCGTGGTAGTGCGGGATCCAGCCGCCGAGCGTGGAGTTCTCGGTGATCCCGAAGGTGCGCCGGATGGTGTCGACGTTGTGCAGCAGGTTGCCGTGGGAGACCAGCACGCCCTTGGGGTCGCCGGTCGTGCCGGAGGTGTACTGGATGACGGCGACCGTGTCGGGGCCGGCGTCGGCCGGCGGCCTCAGGTCCTGGTCGCGCACCGGCAGCCGGTCGGTCGCCAGCACGGGGAGTTCGAGCGCGTGGTCGTCGACCCAGTCGCCGAGGCCGACCAGGTTGGGTGTGTCGGTCAGCAGGGCGCAGGCACCGGAATCCGCGACCACGCAACGTAATCGGCGCCGTTCGTGGTCGCGTCCTGGCAGCGGCACGGGCACCGCGATCAGCCCGGCGTGCAGGCACGCGACCAGCCCGACGACGAAGTCCAGCCCGAACGAGTAGGTCAGCAGGACCCGGTCGCCGACGGCGAACCGTTCCCGCAGCCAGGACCCGGTGGCGGCGGCCGCCAGGTCCAGCTCGTGCCGGGTGAGCGTGCGGTCCTCCCGCCCGTCCTCGACGAACCGGAGTACCACCCGATCCGGGTCGGCCGCCGCCCGGCGACGGAGAGCCTGGAGCACCGAGGATGCGCTGGAGTTGTCCACGAGTCGATTGTCAGCGCCGCGACAGCCGCCGTCGTGAGGCTCCGTTCCCGTGCCACCGGGATGTGGTCCTGGCGATTCCGGGACAGGGCACTACGTCCGGCGCTGGTTCCGTTCCGGCGGGAGGGCCGCGAACTCCGGCGAGCGGTCCGGCGCACGGACCAGGCCGTGCCGGAAGGCGAAGGTGACCGCCTGCGCCCGGTCCCGCAGGCCCGCCTTGGCGAACAGGTTGTTGATGTGGGTCTTCACGGTCGCCTCGGTGATGTGCAGGCCGCGCGCGATCTCGGCGTTGGACCGGCCGTCGGCGATCAACCGCAGGACGTCGGTCTCGCGGGGGGTCAGCGCGACCGGCGCCCGGGGCTCGCGTCGCGGCGACACCACGTCGGCCAGCCGCCGCTGCACCGCCGGGTCGAAGTGGGCCTCGCCCCGGCGCACGGCGGCGATCGCCTCGGCGATCTCGGTGCTCCGCGAGTCCTTGGTGAGGTAGCCGCGAGCCCCGGCGCGCAGCGCGGCGAACACCGACTCGTCGTCGGCGTAGGTGGTGAGCACGACGACCTCGGTGTCCGGGAACTCCGCGCGGATCCGCCGGGTCGCGGCCACCCCGTCCATCCTGGGCATCCGCAGGTCCATCAGCACCACGTCCGGGCGGTGCTCGGCGACCAGCCGCACCGCGTCCACACCGTCCACACCGCACGCCAGGACCTCGACGCCGGGCAGCAGGCCCAGGATCAGTTCCAGACCCTCGCGGACCACGGTCTGGTCGTCCACCACCACGACCCGGGTCGTCATGGGCCCGGCATCCGCAGCTGGACCCGGAAACCCGGCCCGTGCGGGCCGGCGTCGAGGCTGCCGCCGACGAGCTCGGCGCGCTCGCGCATGCCGACCAGCCCGTAGCCGCTGCCGGTCGCGGCGAGCACCCCGCCGTTCGTGCCGCCGGTGTCCCGCACGTCGAGTTCGCAGCCGTCGTCGCCGCAGCGCAGCCGGATGGTGACCGAGGCCGCCGGCGCGTGCTTGTGCACGTTGGTCAACGCCTCCCGCACCGTGCGCACCACGGCCAGCCGGGCCGGTGGCGCCAGCACGTCCGGGTCGCCCTCGACCGTCAGCTCGCACGGATTCCCCGTGGTGGCACGGAAATCACCGGCGAGCCCGGCCAGCTCGCCGGCCAGCGGCCGGTGTTGTCCGCGCAGCGCGGCGACCGCCAGCGTGGTCTCCGCCAGCCCGGCGCGGGCGAAGTCACCGGCCTGCCGCACCCGTTCCAGCGCCTGCTCCCGGTCACCGTCGCGCTCCAGCAGCATCCGGGTCCCCTCCAGGTGGACGACCTGGGCGGCCAGCGAGTGGGCCACGATGTCGTGGATCTCCCTGGCCATCCGCTGCCGCTCGGCGAGCACCGCGGCGTCGGCGCGCGCGGCGGCGACGGCCGCGGTCTGCCGTTTGGTGGTCGCCAGCTGGTTGACCACCGCGGCGATGTACACCGCCCAGCCCAGCCCGGCGGCGATCCCGTAGTTCGCGCTCGGGTCGAGGCCGACGTCCAGCGACACCAGCACGAACCCGCCGGTGGTCAGCACGGTCAGCAGCAGCGCCTGCCACAGCCGCGTCCGGAACGGCGCCAGCCAGACCACCGCGTACAGCAGGGTGGTGCCGGAGAACGGGGCGAGCCAGTGCGCGGCCAGACCGAGCACCGCCGAGGCGGCGAGCACGGCGAACGGCGCGGTACGTCGCCGCAGGACCAGCGCCCAGCAGCCGAGCCCCGCCAGGTGGATCGCCGCGACCAGCAGCGCCCGGCCGGGCCCACCGTCGGCCGCCCCGGTGAGGACCCCGGCCACCAGGCCGTAGAGCAGGTAGGCGCCGACCACGACCTGGAGCGGCAGGACCCACCACGGTCGTCCCATGGTGGGGACCGTACCTCGCTGGTTCGGGCCGCACCTCCACCCACGGGTGGGCATCGGTTCCACTCCGGGGACCAAGACCGGACGCCCGCGCCCGGCCATCGTTGACCCCATGATCTCGGTGACCGCACTGACCACGTCGTTCGGCCGCGTCCGCGCGGTCAGCGACCTCACCTTCGACGTGCCCGCCGGCCGGGTCACCGGCTTCCTCGGCCCCAACGGCGCCGGCAAGACGACGACCCTGCGCACGCTGCTCGGCCTGGTCCGCCAGGACAGCGGCACCGCGCTCATCGACGGCTCCCGCTACGTCGACCTGCCGGACCCGGTGCGCACGGTCGGCGCCGTCCTGGAGTCCACGGCGTTCCACCCCGGGCACTCCGCCAGGGTGCACCTGGAGGCGCTGTGCCTGGCCGCCCGGATCCCGACGCGCCGGGCCGGCGAGGTCCTCGACGAGGTGTCCCTGCTCGACGCGGCCGACCGGCGGGTGGGCGGCTTCTCGCTGGGCATGCGCCAGCGGCTGGCCCTGGCCTCGGCGCTGCTGGGTGATCCGGCGGTGCTCGTCCTGGACGAGCCGGCGAACGGCCTGGACCCCGAGGGCATCCACTGGCTGCGCGGCCACCTGCGGGCGCTGGCCGCCGACGGCCGCACGGTGCTGGTCTCCAGCCACGTACTGACCGAGCTGTCGCTGATGGCCGACGAGGTCGTGGTGATCAACGACGGGCACCTGCTGACCCGGCTGCCGGTGACCCCGGACCTGGAACGGGTGTACCTCGACGCGATTCGGGCGGCCCGGTGAGCGGCCGGCTGGGCGGCCTGGTGGCCGCGGAGCTGCGCAAGGCCGTCGCGACCCGTTCGGTGCGGCTGCTGGTCGTGCTGGGCGCGGTCCTGTGCGCGGCGTGGGCGACGGTCCAGGTCCTGGTGTTCGACCCGGACGACGTCGTGGCCGCCTACGGCATGGCCCAGCAGGGCTACCCCGCGGTGATGATCGCCGGCATCCTGCTGTCGGCCGGCGAGTACCGCCACCGCACGGTGACCTGGGCCTACCTCGTGACGCCCACGCGTGTCCCGGTCATCGGCGCCAAGGTCGTCGCCGGTGCGGCGGTGGGTCTGGGCGCCGGGCTGCTCGCGGCGGTCGTGACGGTGCCGCTGGTGATGGTCCTGCTGGCCACGCGGGACGCGCCGCTGTTCGACCCGGCGGTCCCGCTGGCGCTGCTGGGGTCGGTGCTCGGCACGGCGCTGTGGTGCGTGTTCGGGGTGGCCGTGGGGGCGCTGGTGCGCAACCAGTCGGCCGCGATCGCGGTGGCGCTGCTCTGGACGTTCTACGCGGAGTGGACGTTGATCATGCTGGTTCCGGAGGTGGGTCGGTGGACCCCGACCGGCGCGGCGAAGGCGGCCAGCGGCTGGACCCGCGTCGACCTGCCGGTGGCGGGGTCGGTGCTGCCCGCGTGGGCCGGCGCCCTGGTGTTCCTGGGCTACGCCCTGGTCGCCGTGGCCCTGGCGGGCGCGACCGTCCGGCGAGACGTCACCTGATTCACCGGTTCGGATGAGTCGTTGTGACACTGTGCTGGTGGCGGGGACCGATGAGCGGGAAGAGACACTGGTTCGACAGACCTCGTCACGCTCCCGGGCGAACCTGCTGCGGTGGCAGATCGGGCAGAGCACGTTCGGTGTGCCGCAGGCGGCGGCGCCGATCGCCTTCGCCCTGCTGGCCTTCCCGCTGACCGGCACGGCCGAGTCCGGCGCGGGGATGGTGCTGGCCATGACGGTCGCGCAGGTCATCGCCGCTGTCCCGGTGTCGCGGCTGGGCCGCCGGTTCAACGCCGTGCACTACCTGCGTGCGCTGATCGCCGTCCGCACGGCCGCCCTCGCCGGTGTCACCGTGCTCGCGGCGCTGGGGGCGCCGTTCGGGTCGCTGGTCGTCGCGGTCGTCCTGGCCGGCGCGGTCAACGGCGCCGCGTACGGCTACCAGCGGCTGCTGCTCAACCACCTGGTGGAACCCGGCCGGCTGCCCCGCGCGCTGGGGGTGGCCGCCACACTGAACGAGGTCACCTTCGCCCTCTCGCCCGTGCTCGCCTCGGTGCTCGGCGCGTTCTCCCCGGTCTGGGCCATGGCGGCGATCACCGCCCTCGGTCTCGGGCCGCTGCTGCTGATGCCCGCTGTTCCCGAGGCCCGAGGGCCGCTGCGGGACGGGGCGCCCCGGTCGCGACAGCGGCTGTCGCCGACGGTGCTCCTGTGGCTGTTCTGTGCCACGGCCAGCGGTGGGGCGGTGGCGACCGTCGAGGTCGGAGCCGTCTCGTTCGCGGTCGCCTTCGGCCTGGCGCCGGGCTGGGCCTTCCTGTTCGCGATCGCGCTGTGCGGGGGTTCGGTCGCCGGCGGCATCTGGGTGAGCGTGCGCAACCGCAGACCACCGACCGGGACGGTCGCCGCGTTCCTCGCCGCGACCACGGCGGGCTCCTGGCTGCTCGTCCTCGGCGGGCACCTCGTGCTGACGCTGGGGGGCGCGGTCGTCATCGGGTTCTTCCTGCCGGCGTTGGGCACCTTCTACTCGCTGGCCCTCGACGACCTCGCCCCGCCGCACCGCCGCGCGGAGATGTTCGCGATGCTGCGCACGGCGACGTCCCTCGGCGTGATCGTCGTCAGCGGACTGCTCGCGGTCCTCGGGCTGCGGGCCACCATCGTCGGCACGTTCGTCCTGCTGGCGACCGCCCTGGTCCTGGTGACGACGCTCGCCGTGGTCTCCCGCGAGCGGCGACGCGGCGAGGCACCCACCGGCTAGGAATCGGCGCCCGGCCGGTTCGCCGCGACCCAGGACTCGACGCCGTCGAGGAAGCGGTCGACGCCGAAACCCAGCTCGAACGGGAGCGGGTCCTCGTCGGCGGTGTCGGCGGCGGTGTCCCCGGCCAGTTCGGCGGTGTAGACGGCCGTCAGCGCCGGGTAGTCCCGCTCGTCGAGGAACCCGGTGAGGATCCTGGCCAGGTCGGCGTCGGAGCGCGGGACACCGTCGTCGGTCCGGTTGACGGCGGCCAGGCTCAGGCTGATCTGCGCGGTGCCGCGCACGACGGCGGTCAGGTGCAGGGCGGCGACCCGCGCCTGGCGACCGCTCAGGCCGGCGGCCAGCAGGGGACGCAGCAGCCGGTCGAGCCAGGCGAGCTGGTGGGGGCCGACGGGCGCGTGGTCGAAGGGGACGCGCAGCATCCAGGGGCGGAGCCGGAAGCCGGCCCACAGCGCGGCGACCCAGCGGCGCACCGCCGGCCGGAAGTCGTCGGGGTCCCCGATGTCGGGGGGTGGTCCGGCGCCGATGTCGGCGGCCACCTCCAGCAGGAGGTCCTTGCTGGGGACGTGGTTGTACAGCGACATCGTCGAGTAGCCGAGTTCGGTGGCGATCCGCTGCATGGACAGTGCCTCGATCCCCTCGGCGTCGGCGACCTCGACCGCGGCCCGGGCGATGCCGTCCACGGTGAGCCGTGGTCGCGGGCCGCGCCGGCCCTGGGGGCGTCCCGACCACAGCAGCGTGAGGCTGCGCTCCAGGTCCGGGTCCTTGCTGTCTCGTGTCGCCATTCGCCATCCCGTCCGTGTCCGTGCCGCGACCATCCTAAAACTGTGTATGTCATACGTTCTAATGTATGTTGTACATAGTTTCTGTCCGTGACCACGACAAGAACGGATCGTCATGACCTCACCCCGCCTCACCGTGCGCTGGTGGCGCCGACCCTGGATCGTGCCGCTGTTACTGGTGGTCGCGGCCTTCCTGGCGTTCTCGGTGCCGCCCTACCTGACCTTCGACCCGGCGAACTCCCGCCTGGAACCGCCGCCGGGCGACGGGCTGTACTACCCGCTGCTGATCGCGCACGTACTGTTCGGCACCGTCGCCATGTCCACGGCGTGTTTCCAGATCTGGCCGGCGTTCCGCGCACGGCACCGGCGCGGGCACCGGATCACCGGCCGGCTCTACGTGTACGCGGGCGCACTGCCCGCCGGACTGCTCGGCCTCTACATCGGCTGGCACACCACCGCCGGGCCGTCGGTGCGGGTGGCCAACCTCGTCGGATCGGCGTTGTGGCTGGTCACCACGCTCGTCGGACTGCGGATGGCCCGGGCACGGCGGTTCAACGAGCACCGCCGGTGGATGTCGCGCAGCGTCGCGCTCGCCCTGTCGATCGCCCTCAGCCGGGTGATCAACATCGTGGCCACGATCGTGCTCACCCCGGAAACCGACACCACGTTCCTCGGCAGCGAGGACCTGATGACCTACAGCGCCGCCAGCATCGGTGTCTGGCTCAGCCCACTGCTCCTGCTGCTGCTCGCCGACTGGTTGCTGGAACGCCGCACACCACGGGCCAGGACCGGTGACCCCACCCGCCGCGCACCACGGGACTCCCCGGTGGGCGACCCGGAACCCGCGCCGGCGGCCGGCGGCCGTCCTCAGTAACCGGTCGCCGCCCGGAGCTGGTCGAGCCACAGCAGCCCCAGCCGGCGGCCGTCCGGGAACCGGTCGGCAAGGTCCCAACGCCACGCCGTGGCGATCGCCAGCGTGAGGATCCGGCACCGGCCGAGCAGATCCGGATCGGCCGCCGGGTAGTGCGCGCCGACCGGCTCCGGCGCGTGCGCCAGGTCGAACTCGACCGGACCACGGCAGCAGGACTCGAGGTCGACGAACAGCGGCCCGTTCCCGGTGGCCAGCACGTTGCCGGGATGGGGTTCGCCGTGCAGCGGCTGCTCGGCGGCGCCGTGGACGAGTGCCCCACCCAGGTTCGTCAGGGTGTCGCGGAGCAGGGCGCGGTCCGCGTCGCCGAGGTCCGGGGACCGCCGCCGGTCCTCGACCAGCTGCCGCGCCTGCCCGACCCGGTCCGTGACGTGCGGCAGAGGGAGGTCGACGCGCCGCAGGCCGGCGTGCAGCCGCACCAGCGCGTCGGCGTAGGCGGCCGGCGCCAGCTCGCCCGGCACCGGCTCGTGGTAGCGCCACAGCGTGACCGCGAAACCCGCGCGCACGTACACGCGCGGCCGCACCCGAGATTCTGGCACGCCCACCGGGCCGCCCGTTCCCGCCAGCAGACCAGCGACCTCGACCTCGAACGCCGCGCCGGCCCGGTCCGCGACAGGCGCGACCCGGGCGAGGACGTCGCAGGGCGCCAGGCGCACGGTGATCCGGTTCGAGGCGTGCAGAACGGTCGTATGCCCGACGTCCAGGCCGAGCGCGGTGGCCGTGGCCACCGCGGCGTCCACCGCACGGGAGGCGACCTTGTCGATTGGCATACCGGTCAACGGCTCACCCAGTGGCCGGACCAAGAACTTGCTCCTCCTGTTGGACTCGAACCAACAACCCTTCGGTTAACAGCCGAATGCTCTGCCAATTGAGCTAAGGAGGATCGTCACCGGAGCGGCTCCGGCGAGACCCAACCTTAGCGCATGCCCGAACTCGCCTGTTCGCCGGCCGGCACCTGGGGCCGAACTGGGGGAGGATGGGCACCACGAGAGCAACCCGATCCTGGGAGGCGATGACATGAAGGCGTTCCTGCTGGGCGCCGCGGTGGGGTACGTGTTGGGGGCCAAGGCGGGGCGTGGGCGCTACGACCAGATCATGCGCACCTACCGCAAGATCGCCGACCACCCCGCGGTCCAGGGCGCCGCCGGCGTCGCGCGGGCGAAGGTCGGCGAGAAGGTCGGCTTCGGTGGACGGTCCAGGCCGGCGTCCGCGCCGAGCGGCAACGGACACCGGAACGCGAGTGAACCCGCCTACCACCAGCCGTGAGCCGGGCCGGGCCCCCGCGCGCGACCCGCGGGGGCTCCCCAAGGCCCACCTGCACCTGCACCTCACCGGCGCGATGCGCCCGGCCACGCTCACCGAACTGGCCGCCGGCCACGGCCTCACCGTCCCCCCGCCGCTGCCGGCCACGGCCGGCACCTGGGCGGACTTCCAGGACCGCTACGACGCCGCCCGCCAGGCCATCCGCACCGCCGAGGACGTCGCCCGGGTGGTCACCGAGGCCGCCGACGACGACGCCGCCGACGGCTGCGGCTGGCTGGAGATCCAGGTCGACCCGACCTCCTACGCCCCGGTGTTCGGCGGGTACCGCGCGGCGCTGGAGGCCGTGCTGGCCGGCGCGCGCGCCGCGACCATCCCCACCGGCGTGATCGTCGCGTCCAGCTGGACGCGCTCCCCCGACCACGCGGTGACCCTCGCCCGGCTGGCCGCCGAGTACGCCGACGACGGGGTCGTCGGCTTCGGCCTGTCCAACGACGAGCGGCACGCGACCGTCGCCGAGTTCACCCCGGCGTTCCGGATCGCCCGCGACGCCGGGCTGGTGGCGACCCCGCACTCGGGCTTCTACACCGGCGCCGACCACGTCCGCGCCTGCGTCGAGCACCTCGGCGCCGGCCGGATCGGCCACGGCACCGCCGCCGCGACCGACCCGCCGACCCTGGAGCTGCTCGCCGAGCGGCGGGTGACCCTGGAGGTCTGCCCGACCTCCTACCCGCCCTTCGGCGTGCACGAGCTGGCGACGATCCCGCTGGCCACGCTGCTGGGCGCCCAGGTGCCGGTGGCCATCGGCACCGACGACCCACTGCTGTTCGGCACCGGCCTGGCCAGCCAGTACCTGATCTGCCGCGACCTGCTCGGCCTCACCGACCAGCAGCTCGCCGTCCTCGCCGCGCACGGCATCCGGGGGTCGGCGGCGCCGCCGGAGGTCCGCGCCGCCCTGCTGGCCTCGGTGGACGAGTGGCTGGCTCAGGCCGGGACCGAGTTGACCGTGTAGGTGACGTCCGGGCCGGGCGTGGTGGTGAACCGCGCGTTGGGCAGGTACAGCCGGCCGGCGAAGTGGCCGACGGTCGTCGGGACGTCGAAACGCGGGTCGGTGACCTGCCGGGCGACCGTCGCCGTGTCGCCGCGCAACCGCAGCTCGGTCAGCGTGTTCAGCCGGTTCTGGACGACGTACACGGTCGAGCCGCGCTGCAACAGGCCGTCACCGAAGGTCAGCGTGATCGGCACCGCCACCCGATGGGTGACACCCGACGGCTCGACCCGGAACAGGGAGCCGGTGTTGGTCTGCACGACGAGCAGCCCCCGGCCGTCCGGCGTGGCCGCGATCCCGTTGGCGTTGAAGCCTTCCTGGTACACCAGGTCACCGGTCAACGGAACGGTGTCCGCGCGCGCCGGCAGGCGGTGACCGGTCAGCGGCAGGCGGTGGAGCACCGGGTTGAGCGAGTCGGTGAACCAGGCAGCGTCCCGGGTCAGCACGACGTCGTTGATGAACGCCGCGCCCTCGGCCAGCTGGTAGCTCGCCAGCACGTCACCGGTCCGGGTGTCCACCACCCGGGCGTCGCCGGCCGCGCCACCGGCGACGAACAGCCGCCCGCGCGCGTCGGTCTTCATGCCGACCGACGGCGTTCCCGGGCCCTCGCTGATCACCCGGCCCCGGCCGGTGCGCAGGTCGGCCCGGTAGATCGCACCGTCGGCCAGCGACCCGAAGTAGGCGACCGGCCCCGGCCCGACGGCGATGCCCTCGGGCTGGAAACCGTGGGGCAGCGCGAAACTCGGGGGGAAGCCGGGGCTCGCCGAGGCCGACGGTGACAGGCCGGGGACCGCCAGCGCGGCCAGGAGCAGGGTGAGTCCAACGCGTCGAAGCATCACGACATCCTTCGGTGCTCTGCGAGAACGGGGACAGTCCCAACCTACGCAGCGCGTGACCGAACGGTTCAGCGTCGTATCACCGTCGTATCAGCGTCGCAGCGCGCCCAGCGCCGAGTCGAGCAGCACCTCGCGCATCTCGGCGTCGGCGACCTCCTCCCGGAGGTAGGTGATCGAGCTGTAGGCGGCGCGCAGCACCTCCATCGCGGCGATCGCGCGCAGCCGCTGCGCGACCGTCGGCTCCGGGCCGGCGACCCAGTTCGTGAGCCTGGTCGCCACGTCGATCATGTCCTGCCACAGCGGCCCGGCGGCGGCCACCACGCCGGCCGGGTCGCGCAGCAGCACACTGGCCAGCGGCCGGTTGACGACCATCACGTCCAGCAGGGTGGTCAGCACGTGCCGCACGTTGTCCGGGGTGTGGGCCATGCCCTCGGCCTCGTCGGTGACCGCGCGCCAGCCGTCGAGCAGCGGGGAGACGATCGCGGTGAGCAGCGCCTGCTTGGACGGGTAGTGGTAGTACAGCGACGCCTTGGTCAGCCCGACCCGCTCGGCGATCTCGCGCAGGCTGGTCTGGTCGAAGCCGCGGGTGGAGAACAGGTCGATGGCGACCTCGCGGATCGTCTCGCGGGTGTCCCCGTCCATCCGCCCCACCTCCTCAGCGGTTTCTCAGGCCGCTCACGTTAGCGTTCCGTCCTGGCCGGACCGCCGGTGGATCTTACCTACCGTGCGGCAGGTAACCTTCGTTCCACGACATCTCAGGGGAGGTCAGATGTTCGAACGACTGGGTCGATTCGTCGTCCACAACCCATGGAAGGTGATCGCCGCCTGGGTGCTGATCACCATCGCGGTGGTCTCCTTCGCGCCCACCCTCGGTGACGTCACCAACCGCGACCAGGCCAACTTCCTGCCGTCGGACTACGAGTCCGTCCAGGCGGCGGACCTGGCGACCGAGGCGTTCGGCGAGCAGACCGACGCCAGCGCGACGATCGTGATCCGGCGCGTCGACGGGGCGGCGCTGTCCGAACAGGACAAGACCACGATCGGCGGGCTCGCCGAGGACTTACAGGCCGAGAACATCGAGCGGGTCACCCAGGTCCTCACCGGCGCCCCCGCCGTCTCACCCAACGGCAAGGTCCAGTTGGTCACCGCCGGGCTGGACGGCTTCGGCGACGACCCGAAGCTGGTCGAGGCGGTCGAGAGCATCCGGGACACCACCGGCTCGACCCTGGGCGACACCGGCCTGGAGTACGCGGTCACCGGTGACGTGGCGATGTTCGCCGACAACGCCGACGCGTTCGACACCGCGCTGGTGATCGTCGGCGCGGCCACCATCGTGCTGATCATCGGCCTGCTGCTGCTGATCTACCGCAGTCCGATCGCCGCGCTGCTGCCGATCGTCACCGTCGGCCTGGTGAGCGCGATCGCGCCCGGGCTGATCGCCTGGGCGGCGGAGGCGTTCGGCTTCCAGGTCGACCAGTCGGTCCAGATCGTCATGACGATCGTGCTCTACGGCGTCGGCACCGACTACATCGTGTTCCTGCTGTTCCGCTTCCGCGAACGCCTGCGGGCCGGCGACGACCAGAAGACGGCGCTGGTCGCCGCGGTCGCGCGGGTCGGCGAGGTGATCGCGTCCGCGGCGGCGGCCATCATCATCGCGTTCATGGCGCTGCTGCTGGCCGTGTTCGGCGCCTTCACCAGCTTCGGCCCCGGCCTGTCGATCGCGGTCGCGCTGATGGCGCTGGCCGCGGTCACGCTGATCCCGGCGGTCGTGTCGCTGCTGGGGACCAAGGTGTTCTGGCCGTCGAAGTCCTGGCAGCGCACGCCCAAGGGCACCACCTTCCAGCGGCTGGGCAAGCTCACCGGCCGGCGTCCCGGCGTGGTGGCGCTGGTCTCCGGTGGCGTGATGGCCGCACTGGCGCTGGGCATGTTCGGCTTCAACACCGACTACGACCAGAACGCCCAACTGCCCAGCGACACCGAGTCCGCACGCGGCCTGGAGTACATGGAGAGCGGCTTCCCGGCCGGCGCGCTGAGCCCGACCTCGGTGTACCTGCGCGGTGATGGCGCGCTCGACGAGGCCGCGCTGGCCACCTACGCCCAGCGGTTGCAGGAGGTTCCCGGGGTCGGCGGCGTCATGCCGGGTCCGGCCGGGGTCGCCACCCTCAGCGAGGACGGCACGGTCGCCAAGATCGACCTGCTGCTGGCCGACAGCCCGTACGCCAACTCCTCGCTCGATCTGGTCGGAGGTGAGCTGCGCACGATCGCCAAGGACGAGGCGCCGGACGGCGCGACCGCCTACGTCGGCGGCCTGAGCTCCGCGTTCGCCGACATCCGGGACGCCAACAACCGGGACCTGTGGGTGATCTTCCCGGTCGCCGGCCTGCTGATCGCGATCGTGCTCGGGTTGCTGCTGCGCAGCATCGTCGCGCCGATCTACCTGATGGTGGCGGTGGTGCTCGGCTTCTTCAGCACCATGGGCGCGACGGTGATCGCCTTCCAGGGCATCGGCGACCGGCCGGGTGTGTCGTTCATGCTGCCGATGCTGGTGTACCTGTTCGTGGTGGCGATCGGCACGGACTACAACATCCTGATGATCGCCCGGCTACGCGAGGAGGCCAAGCTCGGCAACGACCCGCGCACCGCGGCCGACCTCGCCGTCGAGCACGGCGGCCCGTCGGTCGGCGCCGCCGGGGTGATCCTGGCCGGCACGTTCGCGTCGATGATGCTCGGCGGCATCTCGTTCCTGGTGGAAATGGGTTTCGCCGTGTCGATCGGGATCATGATCGCCGCGTTCGTGATGTCGATGTTCCTGGTGCCGAGCGTGACGGCACTGCTGGGCCACAAGGCCTGGTGGCCCGGTCGCGCCGACCGGCCGGCCGCGCCGCCGGCCCAGCAGCGGGAAACCGTCGACGTCAGTTCCTGACCACCTCGCCCGCGGCGCCGTCACTCGGGGGGTGGCGGCGCCGCGCCCTTTCCGTGCCCTTTCCGCGGTCAGGGCACCCGGGCGACGGCGAAGACCCGGCGGAACGGGAACCAGGTCGTGCCGTCGGCGCGGGTCGGGTAGTGGGCACGCAGCCGGGGAGCCAGCTGGTCGCGGAACTCCCGCCAGGCCTGGTCGTCGAGGGCGGCGCGGACCGGACGCAGCGCGGTGCCGGCGATCCACTCCAGGACCGGGTCGGCGCCGGTGAGCCGCTGCAGGTAGATGGTCTCCCAGGCGTCGACCTCGCAGCCGAGGTCGGCGAGCAGCGCGGCGTAGCCCTGCGGGTCGAGCACCGCGTCCTCCTCGCGCAGCACCACGGGTTCGAGCCGGTCACGCCACGTCTCGGTGGCCACCAGCGCGCGGATCTCGGCGTGTGAGGGCGCGGCGAAGTTGCCGGGAACCTGGAAGGCCAGCCAGGCCCCGGCCGGCAGTTGCCCGACCCAGCGCGTCAGCAGCGTCTCGTGCCCTGGCACCCACTGCAGGACCGCGTTGGACACCACGACGTCGGTGTCCGGCGGCGGCGTCCAGCCGCGCACGTCGGCGACCTCGGCGGCCAGCCCGCGTTCCCGCGCCGCCGCCACCATCTCCGGTGAGGAGTCCACCGCGTCGACCACCGCGTCCGGCCAGCGCGCGACCAGTGACTCGGTCAGGTTGCCTGGCCCGCAGCCCAGGTCGACCACCCGGCGCGGTTCGCTCGCCCCGACCCTGGCGACCAGGTCGAAGAACGGCCGCGAGCGGTGGTCGGCGAAGGCCAGGTACTTCCCGGGGTCCCACATGTCGACCTCCAGCAAACCGTACAAACGTACTGTTTACTGTAGTGCCTCACGGATCTTCGCGGCCACCTCGGCCGCCACCCGGCGCACCGCCTCCTCGTCCGAACCCGGATCCGGCCGCACCTGCAACACGATCCCGTCCCGGCCCGGCACCTTGCGCTGCACGAACCACACCCCGCCCCCCGGCAGATCCCGGCGATGCCGCGAGCGGATCGACCCGTTCACCCGGTTGTGGACCACGTCCGGCAGCTTGTTCGGCCGCTCCAGCTGGTAGCGGACCGGGCGCTCGTCGGCCAGCAACACCGCATCACCGGCCGTACCCGACTCCCGCGCCTCAACCACCTCAAGCACCCCGTTGCCCCAGGTCACCTTGCTGATCAGATGCCAGCCGACCCGCCGCTGCCCCTCCTGCGCCGGCACCCACAACCCCAACGAGGACGCGTACAGGAACCCCGAGGGACGCAACCCCGCCGTGGCCACCACGTGCTCCTCGGACGCCAACACCCCGTCCAGCTCGGCGGGCACCCCACCACCGAAGAACCTGCGGAACATCCCGGTCATGACATCACCCCCGCCGCCTGCTCACCGAGCGCCTTGCGGTACTGCTCCAACGCCACCAGGTCACCGAACAACGTCCGGTAGTCCTCCGCGTCGTCGACCGGCGAGAGCCGCTGCAACCGCGACTTCAGCTCGGCGATCTGGTTGGCCACCACCGACTCCTGCAACTTCGCGATCAACGTGCCGACGAACCGCGCGTCCGGCTCCGCCCGGCGCTGCAACGGTTCCACCGCCAACTCGGTGACCAGCGACCGCACCACCTGGTGCGAACACGCCTGGCTCGCCGCGTCCACCAACGCCGGCCCGGACAACCCCGACGACGTCCCACCCACCGCCAGCAACGCCTCGTACAGCTCCCGGTACGCGGGATGGGTGAACGCCTCCCGCGGCACCGAACTGTCGTAGTACGGCCCGGCCAACTCCGGTGCCTGCAACGCCGCCTTCAGCGCCTCCCGCTGCACCCACAACCCGGGGTCGTTGCGCGGCGGACGCGCCGGCCCGTCCACGTCCACCGCCAGCGCGCCCTGACCCGGATCGGTCGGCTGCGGCCGCCCCCTCCTGGCCGGGGCCGGTGCGCCGCCCGCGCTCTCCCGCACCCGGCGCACCACCGTCGCCGTGTCCTCCCAGCCGACCCAGAAAGCCAGCTGACGGGCGTACTCGTCACGCAGCGAGGAGTCCTTGATCCTGGCCACCATCGGCACCGTGCGACGCAACGCGTCCACCCGGCCCTCGGCGTGGTCCAGGTTGTGCTCCGCCAGCTGCGCACGGATGGCGAAGGCGAACAGCGGCTGGCGGCGGGCCACCAGGTCACGCACCGCCACCTCGCCCTTGGCCTGACGCAGCTCACACGGGTCCAGCCCGTCCGGCGCCACCGCGATGAACGTCTGCGCCGCGAACTTCTGGTCGTCGTCGAACGCCTTGAGCGCGGCCTTGCGCCCCGCCTCGTCACCGTCGAAGGTGAAGATGACCTCGCCCCGGAAGGCGTCGTCGTCGATCAGCAGGCGGCGCAGCACCGTGATGTGGTCGGCGCCGAAGGCCGTGCCGCAGGAGGCCACCGCCGTCAGCACACCCGAGGCGTGCATCGCCATCACGTCGGTGTAGCCCTCCACCACCACCACCTGGTGGCGGCGCGCGATCTCCCGCTTGGCCAGGTCCAGCCCGAACAGCACCTGGGACTTCTTGTAGATCTGGCTCTCGCTGGTGTTGAGGTACTTCGCCTGGATCTGGTCGTCGTCGAACAGCCGGCGCGCGCCGAACCCCACGACATCGCCGCCCAGATCCCTGATCGGCCACAGCAACCGCCGGTGGAACCGGTCGATCGGCCCCTGCCGGCCCTCCTTGGCCAACTGCGCCTTGTACAGGTCGTCCAGGTCGAAACCCCGGCCTAGCAGGTGTTTGGTCAGCTTGTCCCAGCCGGCCGGGGCGTACCCGCAGCCGAAGGTCGCCGCCGCGGCCTGGTCGAACCCCCGCTCGGCGAGGAACTCGCGCGCCTTGACCGCCTCCGGCGAACGCAGCTGCTCGGCGTAGAACTCCGCCGCCGCCCGGTGCGCGTCGACCAGCCGGGTCCGCGCGCCCCGATCCCGCTGGCGGGTGGGCGTGCCGCCCTCGTAGGTCAGCGTGATGCCGCTGCGCTCGGCGAGCCGCTCGACCGACTCCACGAAACTCAGGTGGTCGATCTTCATCAGGAACGCGATGACGTCGCCGCCCTCGCCACAGCCGAAGCAGTGGAACGTGCCGTGCGTGGCCCGCACGTTGAACGAGGGCGTCTTCTCGTCGTGGAACGGGCACAGGCCTTTGAGCGCGCCGCCGCCGGCGCGCCGCAGGGACACGTACTCACCGACCACGTCGTCGATTCGGTTCCGATCGCGCACCTGCGCGATGTCGCTCTCCCGGATCCGCCCCGCCATGCGCCCGAGTCTAGGCGGGCCACCCGGGCGGGGTCGGACAGGTCGCACCCACCGGCACTCCCCCGATTGGTCATACCATGGCGTGGTGACCGTCAGGGACGACGTCCTCGCCGTGCTCGCCGAGGAGTTCGCCGCACACCGCTCCCACCTCGTCGGGGTGGGGTACCGGTTGACCGGCAGGCTCACCGACGCCGAGGACGCGGTGCAGGAGGCATGGCTACGACTGTCCGGATTGGACGATGAGCAGCGCTCGCAGATCCGCAACCTCCGGGCCTGGCTGACCACCGTCGTGGGACGCCTCTGCCTCGACCGTCTGCGATCCTCCGCCGTCCAGCGGGAACGCTACGTCGGTGAGTGGCTGCCCGAGCCGATCGTCACCCCACTGGGTGCCCCCCGAAGCGACGACCCGCTCGAGACCGTCGTCCGCACCGACGACGTGCGGCTCGCGGCGATGGTCGTGCTCGACCGGCTCACCCCCGAGCAGCGCGTCGCCTTCGTCCTGCACGACGCGTTCGACGTGCCGTTCGCCGAGATCGGCGAGATCCTCGGCTGCGCCCAGGCCACCGCCCGCCAGCACGCCTCCCGGGGCCGGCGGGCCGCCGCCGACGCCGACCCGCCGCCACGCGCCGCCCTCGACGAACAACGCGTCATCATCGAGCAGCTACTGACCGCGATCACCGGCGGCGACCTGCCGGCCGTGGTCCGCCTGCTGCACCCCGACGCCGTACTCGTCGGCGACAGCGACGGCAAGGCCCGCACCAGCCGCCGGCCCATGCACGGCGCCGACAAGATCAGCCGCTTCCTGTACGGCCTGGTCAGGATGTACGGCGAGCACCGACTGCTGGCCGGCGAACTGGTCCTGGTCAACGGCGACCTCGGGATGGCGATCCCCGAACTGCCGGCCGAGGGCGACTACCACGAGCTCAGCCGGCGGGTCACCACCTTCGCCGTGCGCGACGGCAAGGTCACCAACGTCTACGACATCGTCAACCCTGACAAGCTCAGGCACCTGGACGTGTGAGGGCCGCGTCGGCCGGCACCGGGATCAGGCAGGCGTCACCCGAGGTGAAGCCCTGGTCGCGGATGTCCAGCGCGAGGTAGCTCCTGGCCCGCATGTTCTCCAGGCCCACCTGGTAGGTGAGCTCGAGCACGCCCTTGTCACCGAACTCCCGCCGCAGCCGCTCGACCTGCTCGTCGGTCACGCTGATCGGCGTGTCGGTCATCGCGTCGGCGAACGCGATCGCCAGCCGCTCCTGGGTGCTGTAGGCCTCGGAGTTCTGGTAGTCGTCGATGTGCTTGAGCCGCTCGATGTCCAGGCCCTCGTGCTTCTGCAGCATGGTGCCGAAGTCCACGCACCAGCTGCACCCGAGCCGGGTCGCGACCCGGTACACCGCGATCTCGCGGATGTTGGCCGGCAGGACCTTGCTGGCCTTCTCGGCGGCCATCTCGTGGCGACCGGCGGCGATCATGAGCTTCTGGTGGTGGGCCAGCACGCTGAACGGCTCGGGCACCGCGCCGAACCGGCGGCGCGCGAACACGTAGAACGCCCGCAGCAGCAGGCCCGCTTCCTTGGTCGGAATCCCCGGGATCCTCGGCATCTCGTCCTCCTCGTGGGTGTTGACCTGAGGACGGGCGCTACCACCGGAACGTGACAGCCGAAACGATCAGGGCTCGGTGACCCGCGCCATGAAGTACAGGACACCGGTCGCCGCGTGCCGCACGAGCAGCAGGAACGGCCGGTCCACCGTCATCCGCTCGACCCTGGTCGGCATGGACACCAGGCGCATCATCACCGCCGTCGCGGCCGCGCCCTCCAGACCCTGCTCGTCGATCCGCAGCACCGACTCGTGCAACACCGACTCCACCGCCAGCGGCGAGGAGCTGATCCCGCTCAGGTCGGCGGCCCTGGTGAACACGGTGCGCACCCCGAGCCGCTCCAGGGCGCCGGTCAGCTCGGTCCTGGTGGTCACCGCCAGCTTCGGCAGGGCAAGGTCGACCTGGGTCGGGGACGGCGCGTCGAGCAGTTCGGCCAGCGTGTCGGCGTCCAGCGCCGCCTCGGCCTCGGCGAGATCGCCGTCGGGCAGCAGCACCACCGCCTCGACCCCGCCGACCGCCCGCAACGTCGCCACCTGCCAGCCGTCGACGACGGCGTGCCCGATCCGCTCGGACAGGGTCATCGTCGGCACCGGGCGGGTACCCGACACGGCGTGGAACGGGCGCGGCTCGGTCGCCCCCTCGGTGAACCGGTTACGCCAGGCACACTTCAGGTAGAGGGCGTTGACCAGGGCGGACACCGTCTCGGCGGTGATCGCGTCGGCCGGGAGCAACTCGGGGATCAGGTCCCGGGTGGTCCGGGCGACGTCCAGGTTGATCAGGTCACGGGCCGAGGCCGGCTCGGTGCGCAGCGGCGCCTCGCGGACCCGGCCGCTGGACCACCTGGCCAGCTCCTCGGCGAAGGAGTCCAGCACCTCGACCGACTCGTCGGTCCACAGCGTGTTGGCGACCGCGACCACCGGCTCGTCCTCGTCGCCCCGGACGGCGTCCAGCTCACCGGCCCTGGCCAGCTGCTTGCCCAGCGCGCCCAGGTCGGCGGTCGCGTCCCCCGCCAGCAGGGTCGCCAACTCGTCGCGAGTGGGCCCGTGCGCTCCCTGGGCGACCAGCCCGAGCGCGCTGGCCACCGAGAACGGCGACCAGCACACGGTCCGCGCCGGGTCGGGGGCGGTGGCACGGTGCAGTGCGAGGGCGAACGCGAGCTGGGCGCGGTCCGTCACGGGCTCTCCTCTGGTCGGCCGTGCCACGAGTGTGTCACGTCACAGGGACCGGTCGAGGACGTGCACGCGGTGCCAGCGCACGGCCTGGGCGTCGGTCAGCTCCGCGACCTGGTCGATCACCACCCGCAGGCGGGCGGCGTCGTCCCCGGCGGCCTCCCAGGCCGGCACGAACGCCGGCTCCAGCGCGGCGGCCCCCCGCGCCGCCAGCGCGTCCACCAGGGACTCCAGCCACTCGCGCTGGATGGCCTGGAGCGCGAGGCGGCTGGGGTCGCTCATCACGTAGCGCAGCGCGACGGCCTTGAGCAGCGCGACCTCGGCGGCGACCCTGGCCGGCACGACCAGGTCGGCGGCGTACCGGGTCAGCGGGCCGTCGCCGTGGTCGCGGCGGGTGGCGGTGACCGCGGCGGCGACGAACCGGCCGACGAGTTCGCTGGTGAGGCGTTTGAGGGCGACCTGGGCGCCGAGCGAGTCGTCGTAGTCGGCGCCGGTGAGCGCGGCCACGGCCGGCAGCCGCAGCAGGTCGGCGGCGACGTCCTCCAGCCCGGACAGCGGCTCGGCGCTGAAGTGCTTGGCGGCGAGGTGGGCGACCACGGTGCGCTCCTCGGGCTGGGTGAGCGCGGGGAAGGAGATCCGCCCGGAGCGCACCCCGTCCTCCACGTCGTGTACCGAGTAGGCCACGTCGTCGGCCCAGTCCATGACCTGCGCCTCCAGGCAGCGCCGCCGGGGCGGGGCGCCGTCGCGGACCCACTCGAACACGGCGAGGTCGTCGGCGTAGACCCCGAACTTGGTGGTGCCGGCGGTACGCGGCCACGGGTACTTGGCGGTCGCGTCGAGGCAGGCGCGGGTCAGGTTCAGGCCGTGCTCCCGCTCGCCGAGCACCTTGGGCTCCAGGCGGGTGAGGATCCGCAGGGTCTGCGCGTTGCCCTCGAACCCGCCGCAGCGCTGGGCGACGATGTCCAGCGCGCGTTCGCCGTTGTGCCCGAAGGGCGGGTGGCCGATGTCGTGCGCGAGCCCGGCGGTGTCGACGACGTCGGGGTCGGCGCCGAGTTCCTCGGCGATGTCCCGGCCGATCTGGGCGACCTCCAGCGAGTGGGTCAGCCTGGTCCTGGGCACCCCGCCGACCTCGGTGCCCTCCCCCGGGCCGACGACCTGCGTCTTGCCGGCCAGTCGGCGCAGCGCGGCCGAGTGCAGCACCCGGGCGCGGTCGCGGGCGAACGGGCCGCGGCGGGCCGGCGGGGAGTCGGGCAGGATCGCGCTCTTGTCCTGTTCGCCGGACAGGCGCGCCGCGTCGTGCTCGGTGTAGCCGGGGGTCGGCGCGTGTCCGGGAGGCATGGCCGGAGGCTACTTGTCGACGGCGACATCTTCGGTGATGCCGATCCAGTCGGCGGGGGCGCGGGTGGCTCGGTAGTACAGCAGGGCGGCGGTCTCGCGCAGGATGTAGCGGATCTGGGTGGCCCTGGTCTGGACGATGGGTCCGCTGTGGGTGGGTGAGGTCCGCGCCTCCAGGCCCAGGTCGTCGGCCATGGTGCGGGCACGCAGCGAGTGCCACGGGTCGCTGACGATCACCGCGGTGCGCCAGCCCTGGTCGGCGGCCTCCTCGGCCGCGGCGCGCATGCTGCCGAGGGTGTCCCGGCCGGTGCCGACGCCGATCACCGCGTCCTCCGGGACGCCCTGGCCGGTCAGCCAGATCACGCCGGCCTCGGCCTCGGTGTACTCGTCGCCGGGCTGGCGCCCGCCGGTGGTCACGATGTGTTTGGCGACGCCCTGTTCGTAGAGGTTGCGGGCCTTGCGCAGGCGGGCCTCCAGGACCTTGGAGGGGCGGCCGTCGTACTGCGCGGCGCCGAGCACGATGACGACGTCGGCCGAGGTCTGGTCGTCGACCCTGGCGACCTGCCACACCCGGAAACTGGTGCCCCCGACGACCAGCGCGCCGATGAGCACGATGCCGACCAGCAGGCGGCGCACGAACCGGAACGCCGGTCTCGGCCGGGGGTCCATGGGGGTCACCGGACCGATCCTTCCAGATTCAGCGGGTGACGGTTGCCGGCCGGGGCGCAAACCTCGAACACTACCGCCCACCACCGACAATCCTCGTTCTTCTCCCCCGGTGGAAGCCCGGCTGTCCACAGCCGGACCGGTTGTCCACAGTTTGATCTTGACCGCCACCACGGTCCCCCCGGGCGGGGTTTGCTTGGCCGCATGACGAACCGCGCACTGCTCGACCTCGACGCCCTGCCCGCCCTGTTCCGCCACCGCGTGGCCGCGGCCACCGACCTGATCGCCCTCGGCCTGTCCGGCAGGGAGATCGCCGAACGATGTAGCGACGACGGCCCGTGGCGCCACCTGCGATCCGGCCTGGTGCTGCTCGCCGGTGATCCGCCCACCCGCGCCCAACGCGTCCAGGCCGCGCTCACCGCCGCCGGCGAGGACGCGATCCTGACCGGTGTCGACGCCCTCACCTGTCATGGCCTCAGGGCAGCCGGTCTCGACGGCCCGGTCCATGTGCTGATGCCGCCGCGCCGACATTCCCGCCTGGTCGACGGTGTCTTCTTCGAACGCAGCCACACGCTGCCGGTCCCCCAGCTCAGATCGGGTTTCCCGGTGGCGCCGCTGGCCAGGGCCACCGTCGACACCTGCCGGCGGGCCACGTCGGCCGAACACGTCCGCGCCCTGCTGTCCGAGGCGATCCGCCATGGCCGGGTCTCCCCCGCCGCCCTGCGCGTCGAACTGGTCCGCACCGGAACCAGGGGAACCGCCCTGCCGCACCGCATCCTCGCCGAGATCGACGACGGCGCCAGCGCGTTGATCACCGGCTGGGCGCGCCGGCTGCTCGTCAAGGCCGGACTGCCGGCGCCCCGGTGGCGCAGCCCGGTCTCCGGCCCGGCCGGCGGCTACCTGGCGACCCCGGACGCGTGGTGGGAGGAGGCCAACCTCGCCTGGGAGATCACGTCCTACTCGTTCGACCCGTCACCGGTGCAGGTCAACGCGGCGCTGGCGGCGGCGAACAGACTCGCCGCCGCCGGCATCCTGGTGATCCACACCCCGCCGACCCAGTTGCGGGACGAGCCGGCCAGGGTCGTGGAACTGCTCCGCGACGCCTACCGGCGGTCCCTGACCGAGCCCGGTCCGGCGGTCCCGGCCGCGGCCTGACTCAGGGCGTGAGCCGGTGCAGGTCCCGGGGGAACAACGCCGCCCAGCGGACGTTGCCCAGCCCGAGCAGCCGCGCGGTCCACCGTTCGAGTCCCAACGCGAACCCGCCATGAGGAGGCATTCCATGGGAGAACACGTCGAGGTAGTCCCGGTAGGTCCCGGGGTCGGCGCCGCTGTCGCGCAGCGCGGCGAGGTAGTCGCCGTGGCGGTGCAGCCGCTGCCCGCCGGTCACCAGCTCCACGCCGCGGAACAGCAGGTCGAAACTGTTGGAGTAGCCGGGCCGCTCCGGGTCCGGGTGGGTGTAGAAGGGCCGTTTGGCCATCGGGTACCCGGTGACGAACAGGAACTCGGAGCCGTGGGTGCGCCAGGCCCAGTCCGCCAGCGCCCGCTCGTGCGCCGGCGCGAGGTCCGGTTCGCCGCGCGGGTCGTCGTCGGTCTCGCGCGCGAGCCATTCCTGCGCGTCCTGGAAGTGAATCTCCGGTATCCGTTCCGGCACCATCGGAACGGCGTCGGGCACGAGCCGCGCGGCCGCACCGGCCATCCCGGCCACGACCTCCCGCAGTACCTCCATCACGTCCCGGTGGTCGGTGACGAAGCCGAGTTCGGCGTCCAGGCTGGTGTACTGGGCGAGGTGGCGGGCGGTGTCGTGGGGTTCGGCGCGGAACACCGGCCCGACCTCGTACACCCGCTCGAACACCCCGACCAGCGCCTGCTTGTAGAACTGCGGCGACTGGGCGAGGTAGGCCCGCCGCCCGAAGTAGTCGATCCCGAACACGGTGGCCCCCGACTCGGTGGCCGAGGACACGATCTTCGGCGTGTGGGTCTCCACGAACCCCAGCCCGTCGAGCACCGACCGAAACCCGGCGACGCTGGCCGAGGCGACCTCGAACCGCGCCCGCAACAGCGGGTGCCGCAGGGCGACGGAGGCGTTGTCCAACACCGTGGGCAGCGTGGCCGTGACGGTGGGCCGGTACAGGTCGAACGGACCGGGCACGGCCCGCTCGGACAGCAGGGTGAACTCCGCGTCGACGACCTCACACCCGCCAGGTGCCCTCGAACTGTCCACAACAGACCCCACCACCTCGACGGGCGTCTCCTCAGTCACCCCGTCGGGCAGGTTCCCCACCCCGACAACCTGAACAATCCCCGTCCGATCCCGAACGAGAACGAACGTCACGGATTTCAGTTCACGCCGGCGGTGGACCCAGCCGGCGATCCGAATTCGCTCACCGACGTGTCGACCCACGTCAGCGGCCAGAACTCGAGAGATCATCACACTCCCTGGTGGATTCGTGCGCGATCCCTTGGGAGTGCGGGCGAGAAGGGAACTCGCGGTGCCACCGCACTTTCACCACCGGCGGGAAGCCAGCGGCCTCAACAGGACCCGACAACGGGGGTCACCCGGCGGGGCATGAGGCGTCTGCCGTTCCTCCCCGCACTCAGGAGTGTCTTCACGTGGGGCGCGAGGCCACCATCCCAGCACCGGCGGCTCTCTCCGACTCGCGTTCTCCCCGCGCTACTCGTCTCCGTCAACGCGTTGCCGAGGAGGGTAGAACCGCCGGCCACAACACCGCACCGAATTTTCGGCCCCGGCCTCCGACACCACCGGCCCACCACCCAGCCGTCTCCCGCCCACACACCAGTTCCGACGCGACACCCGCGCGGCACCATCGCCGCCGACGGCACGGCCCACCGGAACTGGATCGCGGACACATCCACGCCGGTCCCACCAACAGCCCGGCCGCTTACCTCGTCCGGCACCACCCGACGCACCCAGCGCTGCCCCGCCGGAACACCACGACCCCGAACAACGGCGACAACAGACCGCCCGAGCGGCTGCCGACCAGCGGCTCACCACCGCCACAACCGGCTCTCCTCCGGTTCAGCCGGGTTGCTCGCCGGCAGTACCTCACCCCACGTCGACGACCAGCACGGCAAGCCCGTCCCCGCCACGGCCATCCCACCGGCCACCACTCGATCCGCCGGGGCCCTCGGCTCCGGACTCGACCTTCACCGCTGGAGCGAGGCGTCCGCCGGGAAGAGCCTCTCAGCAGCCGATCAGCTGACCGCCGAGGTAGTTCTCGAGCTTGTCCATCGAGACGCGTTGCTGGGCCATCGAGTCGCGCTCCCGCACGGTGACCGCCTGGTCGTTGAGGGAGTCGAAGTCGACGGTCACGCAGAACGGGGTGCCGATCTCGTCCTGGCGCCGGTAGCGCCGGCCGATGGCGCCGGCGTCGTCGAAGTCGACGTTCCAGTGGCGGCGCAGGGCGGCCGCGACGTCGCGGGCCTTCGGGGTCAGGTCGGGGTTGCGCGACAGCGGGAGCACCGCGACCTTCACCGGCGCGAGCCGGCGGTCCAGGCTCAGCACGGCCCGCTTGTCCACCCCGCCCTTGGCGTTGGGCGCCTCGTCCTCGCGGTAGGCGTCGAGCAGGAAGGCCATCAGGGGGCGGCCGACACCGGCGGCGGGTTCGATCACGAACGGCCGGTAGCGGGAGCTGGTGGCCTGGTCGAAGTAGGACAGGTCGACCCCGGAGTGGTTGGTGTGCGTGGTGAGGTCGAAGTCCGTGCGGTTGGCGACGCCCTCCAGCTCGCCCCACTCCAGGCCGCCGAACTCGAACCGGTACTCGATGTCGACGGTGCGCTTCGCGTAGTGCGCGAGCTTCTCGGCGGGGTGTTCGTAGAGGCGCAGGTTCTCCCGGCGGATGCCCAGGTCGGTGTACCAGCGCAGCCGCTCGTCGATCCAGTACTGGTGCCATTCCTCGTCGGTGCCCGGTTCGACGAAGAACTCCATCTCCATCTGCTCGAACTCGCGGGTGCGGAAGACGAAGTTGCCGGGGGTGATCTCGTTGCGGAACGACTTGCCGATCTGCCCGATGCCGAACGGCGGCTTGCGCCGCGCGGTGGTCAGCACGTTGAGGAAGTTCACGAAGATCCCCTGCGCGGTCTCCGGGCGCAGGTAGTGCATGCCCTCCTCGGACTCGACCGGTCCGAGGTGGGTCTTGAGCATCATGTTGAACTCGCGCGGCGGGGTGTACTGGCCGCGCACCCCGCAGTTCGGGCACGGCACGTCGACCAGGTTGTCCTCGGCGGCCGGTTTGCCCTCGCGGGCGACGTACTCCTCGGCGAGTTGGTCGGCCCGGAACCGGCGGTGGCAGGAGGTGCATTCCACCAGCGGGTCGTGAAAGGCCGTGACGTGCCCGGAGGCCACCCACACCTGCTTGGGCAGGATCACCGACGAGTCGAGCCCGACGACGTCCTCGCGACGGTGCACCATCGTGCGCCACCACTCGCGCTTGATGTTGTCCTTGAGCTCCACCCCGAGCGGCCCGTAGTCCCAGGCCGAGCGGGTGCCGCCGTAGATCTCGCCGCAGGGGTAGACGAAGCCCCGGCGCTTGCAGAGGTTGACGACGGTCTCGACGCGATCGGCGGGCATGGTGGCACTCCAACTGCTGTGCGCTCGGGGCCAGGGCGTTCAATAGGGGCATTCGACGGGCCCTCAGCGGGGCACAGCCGCCAAAGCGTATCCCCACCGCAGGTTCCACGAACGAGTGACAGATTAGAGTCGATTACCACCACGTTTCCGTTACTAGGTGTAGCTGATACGTCCGGAAGGAGGACGGGTGCGCGGCAAGCGATCAATGAAGGCCAGGCTGCTTCCTGGCGACGGACCGCTCGCGAGAGTGGCCCCGATCGTGGCGTTCCTGGTCGTGGCCGCGGTGTTCGTCATCGGTGTGCTGGTGCGCGGGATGACCGGGGCGCTACTGCTGGGGGCGCTCGCGGCGGGTGTCGCGGTCCTGCTCAGCGCGACGTGGGGCGTGCTGTCGCCGTCCCAGCGGACGGGTCGCGTGCTGGTGCTCGGGGTGCTGGTGGCGATCGCGATCTCGGTTCTCTAGGCGGAACATCCACACGCCGTAGGATGTTGAACACGGTAACCACTATCGGGAGGATGTGCGTCGTGACCTCGGACGCCGTCGCGCGGACGACCCCGCAGCCGGACGAGCAGCCAGCCGGTCACACCTCCGGCGGCCGCCGCGTAACGCTCCCCCGCGACGGTCGTCCCGCCACCACCAAACGTGGCGGCGCCATGGCTCACAGTCACCTCGCTGGCGAGAACCCGGGAACGACCCCGTCCTCTCCCGACCCGCTCACCCGCACCGACCGCACCGACCGCACCGACGAGGATCACCCGATCGAGCACTCGTCCGAGCGTTCCCCGGTCGACGCGGGTGATACTCGCCCGAACGCGGTCATGTCGGCGGCCGGTGACCTGTTGCGCGCCCTGGCCGCCCCGGTACGGATCGCGATCGTGTTGGAACTGCACCGGCACGACCGGTGCGTCCACGAGCTGGTCGAGGCCCTCGGGGTGGCCCAGCCGCTGATCAGCCAGCATCTGCGGGTGTTGAAGTCAGCCGGCGTGGTACGCGGTGAGCGACATGGCCGCGAGGTGGTCTACAGCCTGGTGGACGAGCACCTGGCGCACATCGTGGTGGATGCTGTCGCACACGTGGAGGAGGGAAGTTGATGAGCGAGCGTTCCGCGCCGACCGTGCCGGGCCGGCGTTCGACCAAGCAGCGGGCCGCCGTAGCGAGCCTCCTGGACCAGCTCGACGACTTCCGCTCGGCCCAGGAGCTCCACGAGGAGCTCCGCACCCGGGGCGAGGGCATCGGCCTGACCACGGTCTACCGCACCCTGCAGTCCCTGGCCGACGCCGGCGAGATCGACGTCCTGCGCATCGACAGCGGTGAGGCGGTCTACCGCCGCTGTTCGCGCCACCACCATCACCACCTCGTCTGCCGCGCCTGCGGCCGCACCGTCGAGGTCGAGGGCCCCGCCGTCGAGAAGTGGGCGGAGAAGGTCGCCGCCGAGAACGGCTTCTCCCAGGTGAGCCACACCGTCGAGGTCTTCGGCACCTGCGGCCACTGCCTCACCTGACAACGGGGCGGTGACACCGCCCCACGACCAGACCCCGCCTCCCCACCAACGGTCACAGCCGGCCCTCCCCCGCAACCCGACACCGCCTCCCAACGCCGGCGGACCCGGACTTCCTGACCGACCGCACAGCCGGCTCCCCACCGCCCACCCACCGCCACCAAACCCTCACCAACCGCCACAACCAGCGGCCCTCGTACCGCCGCCGAACCCGGGTTCTTCGCTGACCGCCAGAGCCTGCCCACGTCCGCCCAACTCCGGGCGCCTCTGCCTCCCACCTACCGTCACAGCCTGCTTCTCCGCGGCGGCCCACACACTGCAAGCCAACCGGAGCTCGCGGCCCTGCGCGACCAGCTCGCCCGGGTGTACGGGTCGAGCCGCTACTACCGCCGCCAGTGGGACGAGATCGGCTGGCACCCCGCCGATCTGCGTGCCGGGACGTCGGAACACGCCGACCGCGAGAAGCGCGCCTGATCCTCACCGCCGAAGGCTGTGGTGTCGGGCGCGCGCCTGCCGGGCTACGGCGATGACGCAGATGACCGAGCGGTCCGGTCTCCCAGCCGGCCATCGGGTCGTACTTTCCGCGCGTCACGGACGCCGGCCCCGATGACGTGGTGATCCCGCTGCCCGCCCGAAACCGTCGCCGGCACACACGAAACTGAGGGCGCCCGGGCCGTGGGTGCGGTCACGACCCGGGCGCCCTCCCACCCCCGGCGGATTACTCCGCGGGCAGCCCGTTGCGCGCGATCACGTCGGCGTACCAGCGGGCGCTCTCCTTCGGCGTGCGCTGCTGGGTCTGGAAGTCGACGTGGACCAGGCCGAAGCGCTTGGCGTAGCCCTCGGCCCACTCCAGGTTGTCCAGCAGCGACCAGTAGAAGTAACCGCGCAGGTCCACCCCCTGTTCGATCGCGGACAGGGACGCGCGGAGGTGCCCGTCCAGGAACGCGATCCGGTCGTGGTCGACGACCTTGCCGGACTCGGACAGCTCGTCGGGGTACGCGGCCCCGTTCTCGGTCACGTACAGCGGCAGGTTCGGGAACTCGCGGTGCAGGTCCACCAGCAGCTCCGCCAGCCCCTCCGGCTGGACCTCCCAGCCCATCTCGGTGCGCGGGTGCCCGCTGTCGAGGAACCGCGCGCCCTCGGCGCCGATCCACTCGGTCGGTTCGCCGGCGGCGTCCGGGTCGGTCGGCGAGCCGACGAGCAGGGCGCGGTAGTAGTTCACCCCCAGCAGGTCCACCGGGGCGCCGATGACCGCCAGGTCGCCGTCCTTGATCAGGTCGGGCAGGCCGTAGGGGGTCAGGTCGGCCAGGACGTCGGCCGGGTACTCCCCTCGCAGGATCGGGTCCAGGAACACGCGGTTCTGCAGGCCGTCGACCCGGCGGGCGGTCTCCGCGTCGGCCTTGGAGTCGGTTTCCGGGTGCACCGGGAACAGGTTCAGCGTGATCCCGGCCGGAGCGGCCGACGCCGCCCGGATCCGTTCCATCGCCAGTCCGTGTCCGAGCAGCAGGTGGTGCACGGCGGCGACCGCGGCGGTCGGCGACGTCACGCCCGGCGCGTGCCGGCCCGACGCGTACCCGAGGAACGCCGCGCACCACGGCTCGTTCAGGGTCATCCAGCCGGCCACCCGGTCACCGAGGCGCTCGGCGACGGTCTCGGCGTACTCCGCGAAGCGGTAAGGCGTCTCCCGCGACGTCCAACCGCCCTCGACCTGGAGGGTTTGCGGCAGGTCCCAGTGGTACAGCGTGGCGTAGGGCGCGATGCCGGCCTCGAGCAGCCCGTCGACCAGCCGGTCGTAGAAGTCCAGGCCCGGTTCGTTCACCGGGCCGGCGTCCGGGCGCACCCTCGGCCAGGCCACCGAGAACCGGTACGCACCGAGGCCGAGTGAGGACATCAGCTCGATGTCGGACTCGTAACGCCGGTAGTGGTCGGCGGCCGGATCACCGGTGTCGCCGTTGACCACGGCGCCCGGCCGGCGGCAGAACTCGTCCCAGATCGAGTCCGTCCGTCCGTCCACAGTGGTCGCTCCCTCAACCTGGAACGACGCGGTCGCGGCTCCCCACACGAAACCGGTGGGAAAGCTCAGCGACACCGACTGTGCGGATTCCGGCAATACTGACATGGTCACCCCTTCACGGCGCCTTGCATGATCCCGGCCACGATCTGGCGGCCGAGCACGACGAAAACGATCAGGATCGGAATGGTCGCGAGCGTGGTCCCCGCCAGCACCAGCGAGTAGTCCACGTAGAACCCGCTCTGCAACCGCTCCAGCGCCAACTGAACCGTCGGGTTCTCCGCGTTCAGCACGACGAGCGGCCACAGGAAGTCGTTCCACGAGGTCATGAACGTGAACATGCCGAGGAACGCGGCCGCCGGGCGCACCGCCGGCAGGCACACGTGCCAGTACACCCGGATCATCGAGCAGCCGTCCACCCTCGCGGCCTCGATGAGCTCGTAGGGAACGACCTGCATCGTGTACTGGCGCATCCAGAACACGCCGATCGCGGTGACCAGGTTCGGCACGATCACCGCCTGCAGCTCACCGGCCCAACCGAACTCGGCCATCGCCATGTACAGCGGGATGATGCCGAGCTGGGTGGGTACGGCGAGGGTCGCGACCACGATCACGAACAGCGCGTTGCGCCCCCGGAAACGCAGTTTGGCGAAGGCGAACCCGGCCAGGGTCGAGAACAGGACCGTGGTCAGGGTCACCGTGCCGGACACGATCAGGCTGTTGCCCAACGACTTCCAGAACGGCACCGAGTCGAACACCCGTGCCGCGTTGGACAGGAAGTTCCCGCCCGGCAGCAGCGGTGGGACCTGCTCGGTGAGCATCGAGCTGTCCCGGCTGGCGACCAGGAACGACCAGTAGAACGGGAAGATCGAGCCGATCAGGAACGCGATCAGCAGCCCGTACACCCAGAACCGGGCGCGGCGTGCGCCCGTCGCGTCGACGGTGTGCCGACGCACCTTCGCTGGCAGTGCGATCATCGGGCACCGTCCTCGGGAGCCCCGGTCGACGCCAGTCGTCGGGTGAGCAGGAAGTTGATCAACGCGATCACGATGATCAGGACGAACAGCACCCACGCGATCGCGGAGGCGTAGCCGAGGTCCTGGGTCTCGAACGCGGTTTGGTACATGTACAGCGTGATCGTCTGGAACTGGTTGGACGATCCGCCGTTGTTCGAGCCCGGCATCGCGTCGAACAGCTTGGGTTCGGTGAAGATCTGCAGCCCGCCGATGGTCGAGGTGATGACCACGAAGATCAGCGTCGGTCGCAGCAGCGGCAGGGTGATGTTGAAGAACCGCCGCGACGCGCCGGCGCCGTCGATCATGGCCGCCTCGTGGACGTCGCGCGGGATCGCCTTCATGGCGGCCAGCACGATCAGCGCGTTGTAGCCGGTCCACCGCCAGTTCACCATGACCGCGATCGCCACGTGCGAGGCGAAGCGGTTGGCCTGCCAGTCGATCCGGTCGAACCCGAGCAGTTCGAGGATCCCGTTCACCAGGCCGTAGTTGGGCCCGAACAGGTTGGCGAAGATGATGCCCAGCGCGACCAGGCTGGCCACGTAGGGCAGCAGAACGCCCACCCGCCAGCCGGTGGGTGTGCGCAGCCTGGTGTTGAGCAGCGCGGCCAGGCCGACCGCGACGATGATCTGCGGAATCGTGGAGAGCAGGAAGATGCTGACGGTGTTGACCAGCGTCGTCCAGAACTGGGTGTCACTGAGCAGAGTGGCGTAGTTGTCGAACCCGACCCAGGTGCCCTCGATGTCGAGCAGTTCCCGGTCGAACAGCGAGAGGTAGGCCGTGTACAGCACCGGGAAGAGCCCGACCACCCCGAACACCACGAAGAACGGCGCGATGTACAGGTAGGGGGACCACTTCACGTCGGCCACGCTCAGCCGCTGGCGCCAGGTCAGCCTCGGCTTGGGTGGCCGGGGCGGGGCGGGCGCCGCTCTGCTCGGCGTCCGCCCCGCGTCCGTGTCGACCGAACTGGTCATCAGCCGGCGATCCTCTTGGCGGCGTCCACCGCCTGCTGCCAGCCTTCATCGGCGGACTTGGTGCCCTGCTCGACCGCCTGCAGCGCGGGACTGGTGGCGTTCTCCTGGATCTTGCCGTCGCCAGGGCCCTTGTACTGCGCCTTCTCGACCTTGTTGGCCTGCGCGGCGTACAGCTCGCCGACCTTCACGCCGCCGAAGTACTCGTTGGTGAAGCCCAGCAGCTCCGGCGAGGACAGCGCGTCGACCTGGCTCGGGAAGTTACCGGTCTTCTGGAAGGCCTTGATCTGCTGCTCCGGCGCGGTCAGCCACGCGGCGAGCTTGGCGGCCTCCTCGGGGTGCTCGCTCTGCTTGGGCACGGCCAGGAACGAGCCGCCCCAGTTGCCGCCACCGCCGGGGAACGCGTCGGTGACCGCCCACTTGCCGGCGTTGTCCGGGCCGGCCTGCTCCTCGACCACGCCGAGCATCCAGGACGGGCAGGTCTTGGTGGCGAAGGCACCCTGCTTGAAGCCGTTGTTCCACTCAGGACTGAACGCGACGAGCTTGGCGGTCTGGCCACGGCTGCCGGCGGCGGTCACCATGTCCCAGTTCTTCCGGATGTCGGCGTTGGACTCCATCGCGAGCTTGTTGTCCTTGTCGAGATATCCGGTCTCGAGCTGGTTCTGCATCGCGTTGAAGATCTGCGAGTTGGAGTCGTACCAGGCCTTGCCAGTCTTCTCGGCGTAGGTGTCACCGGCCTCGAAGTAGGACTCCCAGGTCTCGAACAGCGGCTTGACGGCCTCGGGGTCCGACGGCAGACCAGCGGCGTCGAACAGGTCCTTGCGGTAGCACATGGCCAGCGGGCCGATGTCGGTGCCGTAACCGATCCAGGTGCCGTCCTTGGCGGTGGCGGCCTCGACCTTCCAGGGCAGCCAGCGGTCGGGCGTCACGTCCTCCGGGCCGATGTCGCCGAGGTTGTTGAACAGGTGTGGCTTGTCGAGGACGTCGGGGATGTGCCCCTCCTCGATCGCGACGACGTCCTCCAGGCCGGAGTTCGCCGCGAGCTTGGTGAGCAGCTGCTGGTGGTAGGGCCCGCCCTGCCCGGTCTTGTGATGGGTGATCTTGACGCCCGGGTTCAGGCGCTCGTACTCCTTGAGCAGGTCCTCGTATCCGAACTCGGTGAACGTGCCGATGGTGAGTTCGATCTGGTCGCCGTCGCCACTGCCCCCGGACGAGGAGCCGTCATCGCCACAGGCAGTCAGACCGACCATCGCGGTGAGCGAGATCGCGCCGGCTAACACCCTTGTTTGCATACGTCGCACGTCTGTCGTCCCTTGTGTCTGACTGAATTCTGGGAGCGCTCCCAGAACGAGATACCGAGTGTGGTCCCGGGCACTCCGGGCTGTCAAGGAAAACACGGCGGCCTTTATCCGGATCGTTAGGGAGCGCTCCCAGAATCTGCCGATAGACTCCCTGCGTGCCACCCCGCTCCCAGGACGAACGCCCCACGCTGGAGGATGTCGCCGCCTACGCCGGCGTGTCCCGTTCCACCGCGTCCCGCGCCCTCAACGACGATGCCTATGTCAGCACCCGGTCCAGGGAGAAGGTCCTCGGAGCGGCGAGAGAGCTCGGCTACTCCCCCAACCAGGCGGCCCGCTCACTGGTCACCCGCCGCACCGGGGCAGTGGCCGTCGTGCTCTCCGAGCCCGAGTCGAAGGTGCTCGACGACCCGTACTTCGCCACGGTCATGCACGGCGCGTACCGCGAACTGTCGGCGACCGGCGTGCAGATGCTGTTGATGTTCGTCGACAGCCGCGAGGACGTGCCGAGAACGATCCGCTTCCTGGAGGGCGGCCACGTCGACGGCGCCCTGGTCTTCGCCCCCCACCAGGGCGACCCGCTGCCGACGGCGCTGCGCCTGCTACGGCTGCCGGTGGTCTACGGCGGCCGCCCCGGCTCGGCGCGCCGCGGCGTGCACGCGGTTGACTTCGACAACCGCGCCGGCGCCCGCCTGGCGGTGCGCCACCTGCTGTCCACCGGCCGCCGACGGATCGCGACGGTTACCGGCATGCTCGACCACCCGGCCGCCTCCGACCGGCTCGCCGGCTGGCAGGACGCCCTGGTGGAGTTCGGCCTGGACCCCACCGGCCTGTCGGAGGCCGGCGACTTCACCATGCCCAGCGGCGAGCGGGCCATGACCGCCCTGTTGGAACGGGCCCCCGACCTCGACGGTGTGTTCGCGGCCAGCGACCCGATGGCGGCGGGCGCGATGCGGGCCATCCGCGCCGCCGGCCGCCGCATCCCGGACGACATCGGCATCATCGGTTTCGACGACCAGCCGACCCTGGCGCCCGCGATGAACCCGCCGCTGACCTCGGTGCACCAGGATCCCCGCGAACAGATCCGGCACATGGTCCGCACGCTGATGGCGCTGCTCGCCGGCGAACAGGTCCGTCCGGACACGACCGTGCTGCCGGTGACCCTGGAGGTCCGCGACTCGGCCTGAGGCGGGCGGCTAGTGCTCGTACGGGTCCTTGGGTTCGGGCACCGGCCGCAGCGCGTGCACCGAGGCGGAGGGGACGTACTCGGTGGCCTTGGTGGCCGTGTCCGGCACCACCTCGACGACGACCTCGATCCAGCTGTCGTCGGGGTGGCCGGCCAGGTCGGCCCCGTCGAGCCGCACCTTGACCGGGTACGCGTCGGCGGCACAACACCCGATGGCCATCCGGGCGAGGTAGCCACCATCCCCTTCGTGCACGACGAACCCGGTCAGCCGGATCCGGCGGTCGTCCAGCGAGTCCGCCGAGTCCCAGGCCGCCCGCTCGACGAACTCGGTCAGCTGCAGGGCGATCACGTCACCGGTGGGCAGCGGCGGGTACAGGCTGGAGCCGTCGAACTCGCTGGCCGCCGCCACCCGGGGCGCGGTGTCCGCCGCCCGCTGCACCGAGTCGGCCCCCAGCGCCGGCGGCGCCACCAGGAAGACGGCGAACACCGGAAGCGCCAACAACCAGGCACTCCTCGTCGAATGCGAATGCCCGTCGTGCCCGTCGTGCCCGTCGTGCCCGTCGTGCCCGTGCCCGTCGTGCCCGTCGTGCCCGTGCCCGTCATGACCGCCGTGCCTGCCGTGCCCGTCGTTGCCGTCACGCCCGTCGAGGCCTCCGAGCCCGTCGTACTCGCCGCGGCCGTCGTACTCGCCGCGCCCGTCGCGCCCGCCGGTGTCGCTGTACTCGCCGCGGCCGTCGGAGCCGCTGTACTCGCCGCGCCCGCCGCGCCCGTCGGAGCCGCTGTACTCGCCGTCGGGCCCGCCATTCCCGTTGTGCCCGCCATGGTCACCGCGGACAGGCGGCCTGCCGTGACCACCGGCCGAGCCTGCCCGGGCGTGCCCGAGGTCTGCGGGAGCGCCGGCGGCCGGTCCACCACCGGGACCGACGACGTCCACATCCGCGTGCCCGCCGTCGCCGGGCACCGCACCACCGACCGTCGTCCCGGAGTGCTCGGCGGCGACCACACCGTCACCCGCGTCGCCGGCCAGCGAGACATCGGAACGCGACCCGCCGGCACGTGCGGCGTCGACCGGCACCGTCCCGGTGTCGACTGGGTCCGTGATGGTCAGGTGCGTCAGATCGGTGCGGGCGATTCGCGCGGGCACCGCTTCCGTACGCGCCACGACCGGCTCGGCGGCCTCCGCGTCGACCATCTCGTCGAGATCCGTGTCGGCGGTCGCGGCGTGGGCGCGCAGGTCGCGGGCGATGGCGAAGGCGGCGAGCACGAGCATCACCACACCGGCGAAGATCAGCAGCCATTGGTGGGCCGGTTTGACGTAGCGCAGGTAGGTGCCGGTGAACGAGATCTTCAGCAGGGCGCCGCCCAGCAGGACGAGCAGAATGTTCTGCGTCTCGCGCCTCACAAGAACACCACCCCGGCCAGCACGGCGCACACGATGGCGACGATAAAGGTCAACGGCGCGAACCGCAGCGCGAAACGGCGGCCGAGCGTGCCGGCCTGCAGCACGAACAGCTTGATGTCGATCGCCGGACCGACCACCAGGAACACCAGTCGCGGCAGCAGCGGGAGCGCTGAGAGGGACGCGGCGACGAACGCGTCCGCCTCGCTGCACAGCGCGAGCAGCACGGCGAGTACGGCCATCACGACGATGCCCAGGATGAGCTGGTCGCCGAGGGTGTCGAACCAGGAGCGCGGGAGCGCGACGTTGAGCGCGGCCGCCGTGAGCCCGCCGACCACGAGGAAACCACCGGCTTCGACGAGGTCCTGGCGGGCGGTTTCGACGAACATGGTCCAGCGTGACCGGGCGCCTCTGGGCGCCGGCACCCGCCGGGTCGCCCACGACGCGAACCACTCACCTCGCCCGAACCGCGCCCAGAGCCAGCCGACGACCAGCGCGGTGGCCATCGACCCGGCGAACCGGGCGACCACCATCATCGGCTCGCCGGGGAACGCGACCGCGGTGGACACCAGCACGATCGGGTTCACCGCCGGTGCCGCGAGCAGGAACGTCAACGCCACCGACGGCGCGACGTCCTGCTGGATGAGCCGCCGGGCCACCGGCACCGCCGCGCACTCGCAGTTGGGCAGCGCGACCCCGGCCACGCCGGCGACCGGGACGGCGAGCGCGGCCCGGCGCGGCAGCACCTTGCGCAGCGTGTCGGCCGACACGAACGCCGCGATCGCCCCGCTGACCAGGACCCCGAGGACCAGGAACGGCAACGCCTGTACACAGATCGCGACGAACACCGTCGCCCCGGTCCGCAGCGCCGGTGTGTCGAGCGCGGAGACCAGCCAGCTCTGGCCGATCAGCGCGACGACGAACAGCACGCAGAGGACCTCGAGCGAAGTGATGCGCCGCCTCGGCCTGATCTCGGCCGGTGCGTCGACGGTCACCGCTTCGGCGCCTCGTCCAGCAGTTCGGCACGCAGCTGCGAGGCGGTGGAGACGACCAGCATCAGCAGGGTCCCCAGCGCCGGCTCCGCGATCCCGTCGGCCGGGAAGGCGTAACGCAGCGTGACATCCATGCCCTTGTCGGTGTGCACGACACCGAGCGTGCCGAACAGGCCCTGACCGGCCCGCTCGGCCGCGGACGACGCGAGGTTCGGGTCGTCGGGCAGGTCCCACGCGACGACGCAGGTCAGGCTGAGGACCGTCAGGCCCTCGGCGAGCTGCATGGCCTGCACCGCGCACGGAACGTCGACGTGCCGGAAGCTCAGCGCGCCGTCGTCGTCCACGTGCACGTCGTGGAAGGTCTCCAGCGCCTTACGGGCCTTGGTGAGCAGGTCGGCGGTGGTCAACGCCTCCTGTTCGCTCATGCTTCCCCCTCGCCGGCCGGGGTCGGCGCCGCGTCGACGGCACCGCCGAACCGGCGGTCTCGGCGCGCGAACTGCTCGCAGGCGCGCCACAGGTCTCGCCGGTCGAAATCCGGCCACAGAATGTCCTGGAACACCAGCTCAGCGTAGGCGGACTGCCACAGCATGAAGTTTGAGGTCCGTTGTTCACCCGATGGGCGGATAAACAGATCCACGTCCGGCATGTCGGGTTGATACAGGTACTTGGCGATGGTTCGGTGGTCGACTTTTTCGGGGTTGAGCTTGCCCGAGGCGACGAGGCGGGCGATCTCGCGCGCCGCGTCGCCGATCTCGGCCCGGCCGCCGTAGTTGATGCACATGGCGAGGTTGAGCACGTCGTTGCCGGCGGTGCGCTGCTCGGCGGACTCCAGCTCGCTGATCACGCTGCGCCACAACCGGGGGCGCCGGCCGGCCCACCGCACCCGCACTCCCATGGCGTCGAGTTCGTCGGTCCGCCGGCGGATGACGTCGCGGGAGAAGCCCATCAGGAAGCGGACCTCCTCCGGGCTGCGACGCCAGTTCTCGGTGGAGAACGCGTACAGCGACAGCCACTTCACGCCCAGCTCGATGCACCCGCGGGCGACCTCGACGACGACCGCCTCGCCGCGTTTGTGGCCCTCGACGCGGGTCAGCCCCCGCTGGTTGGCCCAGCGTCCGTTGCCGTCCATCACGATGGCCACGTGCTGGGGTACGAACTGCGCGGGTATCGCCGGCGGTCGCGCACCGGACGGGTGCGGAGCGGGCGGCTCGACGGGCTTGTCAGCCGGTCGGGTTGGCGTGCTGGTACGTCGCCGAAGCAACTTGTCCTCCATGAGTCGTTCGGCTGCCGACCCTACTGACCGCTCGGCACGCCTCTGCGCTCCACCAGCGGCAGCGAGCGGAGCTGGCGCTCCAGATGCCACTGGAGCAGGGCGGCGATCAGTCCGCTGCCCTCCCGGCGGGCCACCGGGGTGGACGCCTCGGCGACGTCCCAGGTGCCGTGGGCCAGCGCGTCCATCAGGGCGAGGGTGTCCCTGGCGGGGACCGCCGAGCCCGGCGGGCGGCAGCGTGGGCAGACCGAGCCGCCGGCCTGGATGGAGAACGACTGGTGGGGGCCCGGCTCGTTGCAGCGGGCGCACTCGCGGACGGCGGGCGCCCAACCGGCGATGGCCATGGCCCGCAGCAGGAAGGCGTCGAGCACCAGGGAGGCGTCGCGCTGCCCGTCGGCCAGGGACCGCAGGGCCCCGGTGACCAGCAGGTACAGCCGCAGGACCGGTTCCCCCTCCTCGGCGGAGAGGCGGTCGGTGGTCTCCAGGATCGCGCAGCCGGCGGTGTAGCGCTGGTAGTCGGTGATGATGCCGGCGCCGAACGCGTCGAGGGTCTGGACCTGGGTGATGATGTCGAGCGTGCGGCCGGTGTAGAACTGCACGTCGACGTGCGCGAACGGCTCCACCCGCGCGCCGAAGCGGGAGGTCATGCGGCGCACCCCCTTGGCGACCGCGCGCACCTTGCCGTGCTTGCGGGTGACGAGGGTGATGATCCGGTCGGCCTCACCGAGCTTCTGTACGCGCAGCACCACACCGGTGTCGCGGTAGAGGCTCACCCGGGCATCGTCTCATCCTGGTCCGACGGTGTCGCCGGCGACACGGACGCGTCGGCGACCCGGTGGTGCCGGGATTCGGCGATGACGTGCAGCAGGGCGGCGACCCGCCGGTACGGGTCGGTCGTGCCGGCTCGTTCCTCGCAGTCCAGCAGCTCGGGCAGGTCGGGCGGGAGGGCGGCGTCGTCGGGGGCTGTGTCGGTGAAGACGCGCACGCCGTACCAGGCCACGACGGACAGGCCGACGGTGTCCAGCCGTGCGGTCAGGTCGGCGAGCCGGTCGGCGCGGGCCGTGACCCCGAGGCGGTTGTCGTAGGCCGTGGTGTCGAAGGCTCTGGCGGCGGTGGCCCAGTCGCCGGCCAGGCCGGGCCGTAGCGCGAGCGCGTCACCGTTGCGCACCAACAGGGACACCATTCCCCCGGGTGCGACCGCGCCCGCGACAGCCGCCAGTACCGGGCCGGGGTCGGCGAGGTACATGAGCACGCCGTGGCAGAGGACGGCGTCGAAGGAGCCGGACGCCCCGGTCGCGTCGCCGTGCACGAGCCGGACGCGTTCCCGCACGTCAGCGGGCTCGTCCGCGAGATCCCGCGCGAAGTCGCCCAGCAGGGTCGGCGACGCGTCCAGCCCGGTCACCCGGTGGCCGCCGCGCGCCAGCCGCAGCGCCTGCGTGCCCTGCCCGCAGCCGACGTCGAGGATGTGCGCCGAGGACGGCAGGTGAGCCGCGAGCTGTCGGGCGACGAGTTCCTGGCGGACGACCTGCCGCAGGGTGCCCAGCCGGTCGCGCCACCGCCGCTCGCCGGCGGCGAACACTCAGAACCCCAGTCGGCGCAACTGTTTCGGGTCGCGCTGCCAGTCCTTGGCGACCTTGACGTGCAGGTGCAGGTAGATCTTGCTGCCCAGCAGCGCGGCGATCTGGCGTCGGGCGGTGGCGCCGACCTCACGCAGCCGTTCACCCTTGTGCCCGAGCACGATGCCTTTCTGGCTGTCCCGCTCGACGTAGAGGTTGGCGTAGATGTCGAGCAGGTCGTCCCGGTCGGCGCGGGGCACGATCTCCTCGACGGTCACCGCGATGGAGTGCGGCAGTTCGTCCCGCACGCCTTCGAGGGCGGCCTCGCGGATCAGCTCGGCGATGAGCGTGGCCTCCGGTTCGTCGGTGAGTTCGCCGTCCGGGTAGAGCTGCGGGCCTTCCGGCAGGCGGGCGACCAGGACGTCGGCCAACGCGTCGACCTGGAAGTTGTCCACCGCGGACACCGGGATCAGGTCGGCGAACTCCATGACGTCCTGCAGGGCGACGAGCTGGTCGGCGACCTGCTGGCGGGTGGCGAGATCGGTCTTGGTGACCACTCCGACGACGGGCGTGTGCCGGGAGAGCTTGACCAGTTCGGTGGCGATGAACCGGTCCCCCGGCCCGATCTTCTCGTTGGCCGGCACACAGAAACCGATGACGTCCACTTCGGACCACGTCGACCGCACGACGTCGTTGAGCCGTTGGCCGAGCAGGGTGCGCGGCCGGTGCAGGCCGGGTGTGTCGACGAGGATCAGCTGGGCGTCCTCGCGGGCGACGATGCCACGGATGGCGTGCCGCGTGGTCTGTGGCTTGCTGGAGGTGATGGCGACCTTGGAGCCGACCAACGCGTTGGTGAGGGTGGACTTCCCAGTGTTGGGGCGCCCGACGAAGCAGGCGAAGCCAGAGCGGTGGGGAACGTCCGGTGTGGTCATCGGGACATTGTCGCCCGTGTTCAGCGCACCGCGCCCGACGGGTCCGCGTGCAGCACCGGGGCGTCGGCGCTGAGGTCGGCGACCGCGGCGACCGAGGCCGGGTCGAGTGCCGGCTCGGCGGTGACCACGACCGCCGCCTCGAGCCCGTCGACCCCCGACGAGACCGCCGCGGCGACGGCGGCCTGGAGCGCGGTCAACGACAGTGACGGAAGCGAAACCGTTGCGGCAACGTAGGTTCGGCCGTCCAGGTCGCGCACGGCCGCGCCTTCCGAGGCGCCGGTCCGCGCCCGCGCCGACCGGGCCAGGGTGATCAGCTTGGCGTCCTCGGGGTCGAGCTCAGGCACGCTCCGCGCTCCTCTCGTCGTCGTTCCGCGCCGGTTCGTCGGTGGGCAGACACCGCACGACGACCGAGGTGATCCGCATCCGGCCGCGGCTGTCCTTGCCGCCTTCGGCCCGCATGCGTAAACCGGAGATCTCGGCCTCCGTGCCGGGCAGCGGCACCCGGCCGAGGCGCTGGGCGAGCAGACCGCCGACGGTTTCCACGTCGTGGTCACCGAGTTCGATGCCGAACAGTTCGCCGAGGTCCTCGACCGGCAACCGCGAGCTGACCCGGACCGATCCGTCTTCGAGATGGTCGATCGGCGGCCGGTCCTCGGTGTCGGACTCGTCGGTGATCTCGCCGACGATCTCCTCGAGGATGTCCTCGATCGTCAGCAGCCCGGCCGTTCCGCCGTACTCGTCGACCGCGATCGCCATGTGGTTGCGGGACAGCTGCATCTCGCGCAGCAGGTCGTCGAGCCGTTTGGTGTCCGGGACGAACGTGGCCTCGCCCATGAGGTCGCCGACCGTACGCCGGGAGTCCGGCGCTTCCATCGCCGCCTTGACCAGGTCTTTCAGGTTGACCACACCGACGATTTCGTCGACCGACTCGCCGATCACCGGCAGCCGGGTGTATCCGGTGCGCAGCGAGAGCGCGAGCGCCTGCCGGACCGACTTGGCCTGCTCGATCCACACCATCTCGGTGCGCGGCACCATGACCTCACGGGCGATCGTGCCGCGTAGTTCGAAGACGGAGTGGATCATCTCCCGCTCGCCCTCGTCGACGACCCCGCTCTCCTGGGCCATGTCGACCAGTTCACGCAGTTCGACCTCGGAGGAGAACGGTCCCTCGCGGAAGCCGCGGCCGGGCGTGATCGCGTTACCGACGACGATCAGGAACCGGGACAGCGGCCCCAGCACCGATCCCAGGGCACGCACCGGACCGGCCGCGATCAGCCCCACCGCGTAGGGGTGCTGCCGGCCGAGTGTCCTGGGCCCGACACCGACCAGCACGTAGGACACCACGAGCATCCCGACCGCCGCCACCAGGCCGGACAGCCAGCCACGTTCGATCAGCTGCATGCAGGCCACGGTGACCAGGACGGTCGCCGCGAGTTCGCAGCTCAGGCGCAGCAGGAGCAGCAGGTTGATGTGCCGGGGCCGGTCGGACACCACCGCGATCAGCTGCTTGGCGCCGGCCCGCCCGCTGCGCACCAGACCCTCGACCCTGGCTCTGGAGACCGCGGACAGCGCGGCGTCCGCACACGCGAACATGCCAGCGGCCACCACGAGCAGTACTGCGATCACCAGTAGGCCGGCCGTGTCTGACACCGATTCCCCCGCGGTTACTGGGCCGGTTCGTCCGGCTGTTTGGGTGGCTCCGGTGCTGTCAGCCCGACAGCGCCGAGCAGTTTGTCGTCCTCACGCCGCTGAGCCGCGCGCCGCTGGGCGGCGGCCCGTTCGGTCTTGAAGTCGGCCAGGATCCGCTTCTGCAGCGTGAACATCTCGCGTTCCTCGGCCGGCTCGGCGTGGTCGTAGCCGAGCAGGTGCAGGACGCCGTGGACGGTGAGCAGGTGCAGCTCGTCCATCAGGCTGTGGCCGGCCTTGTGCGCCTGGTCGCGGGCGAAGGCGGGGCACAGGACCAGGTCGCCGAGCAGGGTCGGCCCCGGGTCGGGCGCGTCCGGCCGACGGGCGGAGTCGAGTTCGTCCATGGGGAAGGCCATGACGTCGGTCGGCCCCGGCAGGTCGAGGTAGCGCTCGTGCAGGTCGGCCATCACGTCGAGGCCGACGAGCATCACCGACAGTTCCGCGAGCCGGCTGACCCGCATCCGGTCGAGCGCGAACCGCGCTGCCGCGACGATGGACGGCTCGTCGACCGCCACCCCCGACTCGTTGGCGATCTCGATGCTCACGACAGGTCCTCGCCGGCTCGGTGGTGTCGTACACGGTCGCCGGGTGACGGTGTTGTGTTCGCAGGCTCACTCACGAGTCTCAACGCCCCCGTCGGGCCTGCCCACGGGGACCCTGCTGACGCACGTTCTCCTGGGCGTCCTGGGCGGCCTGCCACTTGTCGTAGGCGTCCACGATGTCGCCGACCAGCCTGTGCCGCACCACGTCGTGGCTGCTCAGCACCGAGAAGTGCACGTCGTCGACCCCGTTGAGGATGCCCTGCACGACCCGAAGGCCGCTTTTCTGCCCGCCGGGAAGGTCGACCTGGGTGACGTCACCCGTGACGACGATCTTGGAACCGAACCCCAGGCGGGTCAGGAACATCTTCATCTGCTCGGGCGAGGTGTTCTGCGCCTCGTCGAGGATGATGAAGGCGTCGTTGAGCGTGCGGCCTCTCATGTAGGCGAGCGGCGCGACCTCGATGGTGCCGGCCTGCATCAACCGGGGAATCGACTCGGGGTCGACCATGTCGTGCAGCGCGTCGTACAGCGGGCGCAGGTACGGGTCGATCTTCTCGTAGAGCGTGCCCGGCAGGAACCCGAGCCGCTCCCCCGCCTCGACTGCGGGCCGGGTGAGGATGATCCGGTTGACCTGCTTGGCCTGCAGCGCCTGCACGGCCTTGGCCATGGCCAGGTAGGTCTTGCCGGTGCCGGCCGGCCCGATGCAGAACACGACCGTGTGCTGGTCGATCGCGTCGACGTACTTCTTCTGGTTCAGCGTCTTCGGCCGGATGGTGCGCCCACGCCGGGAGACGATGTCCAGGCTGAGCACCTCGGCGGGCGACTCGGCCGCCCCGGCCGAGAGCATCGCGACCGTGCGGCGCACGGCGTCCGGCCCGAGCGGCTGTCCCTTGCCGGCGAGCGTGACCAGCTCGGCGAACACCCGCTCGGCGAAGGCCACATCGGCCGACTCACCGCTCAGGGTCACCTCGTTGCCACGGACGTGGATGTCGGCGTCGAGCAGTTCCTCGGCGACCCTCAGGTTCTCGTCCCGGGAGCCGAGCAAAGCCAGCACCGCCTGATCCGGGACGACGAATCTGGACTGGGCCGCCGAGTCGAGGGTGCCGGCCTTCGCCGGGTTGGTGGTTGACTGCGCAGAAGTCTGGGGCTCGCTGCCCCGTGCGGTACCGGTCACGTGCTCTCGGTCCTGCCTTCTGCGCGCGCTGCGCCAACTCGTCGGTGTGTGTTGTCAGCAATGCTAGTCGCAGGGACCCGCATCCCGCATCGACGTTGTTGCTCGTCAGCCCGCCGGGCGGCCGAACAGGCCCAGCTGTTCACCGCCGAGGACGTGCAGGTGGGCGTGGAACACGGTACGACCGGCGTGTTCACCGGTGTTGAAGACGAGGCGGTACCCGGCCTCGTCCATGCCTTCCAGCCTGGCCACCTTCGCCGCGGTGGCGACGACGTCGGCGAGCAGCTGGGGGTCGGCCACCCCGAGAGCGGCGGCGTCCTCGTGGTGCGCCTTCGGTACGACCAGGACATGCACCTTGGCCTGCGGGTTGATGTCCCGGAAGGCCAGGGTCGTCCCGGTCTCGTGCACCGTGGTGGCGGGGATGTCTCCCGCGACGATCTTGCAGAACAGGCAGTCCGACATGCCGTGCAGGCTAATCGGTCGGCTCCCCCTCGTCGGCCGCCGGGAGATCGTCCCGGTCCGCCCACTCGAGGAGCCGCTCGAGTGAGTAGACGGCCTCGTCGATGCCTTCGTGCAGGTCACCGAGCGTGGCGTACCGGTCGGGCACGGTGGCGATGGTGAACTCACGGGGATCGACATCGGCCAGTTCGTCCCACCTGATCGGGGTCGACACCCGGGCCTCCGGTACACCGATCACCGAGTAGGCACTCCGGATCGTGTGATCGCGCGTGTTCTGGTTGTAGTCGACGAAGACGGTGCTGGGATCCCGGTCCTTGCGCCACCAGGTCAGGTCGACCAGGTCGTCAGCCCGCCGCTCGACCTCCTTGGCGAACGCGTGGGCCGCCCGGCGCACATCCCCGAACCCCCACCTCGGTTCGATCCGGACGTAGACGTGAAGACCTTTCCCGCCCGAGGTCTTCGGCCACCCGACGGCGCCGATGTCGTCAAGTACGTCCTTGACGACCACCGCCACCTGGCGAACCCGGTCGAAGGAACAGTCGGGCATCGGGTCGAGGTCGATGCGCCACTCGTCGGGTTTCTCGGTGTCCGCGCGACGCGAGTTCCAGGGATGAAACTCCACACAGGACATTTGGGTGGCCCACACGACGCTCGCCAACTCGGTCACGCACAACTCGTAGGCGTGCCGCCCGTACCGGGGAAAGTCGACGCGCACCGTCTCGACCCACGGCGGTGCCCCTCGCGGCAACCGCTTCTGGTGCACCTTCTCCCCGTCGACGCCGTCGGGAAAACGATGCATCATGCACGGTCGTTCACGAAGCGCACGCACGATGCCGTCGCCGACGGACAGGTAATAGCGCGCGAGATCGAGTTTCGTCTCACCCCGCGCGGAGAAGTAGACCCGGTCCGGGTTACTGATCCGCACGACACGGTCACCGACCTCAAGCTCCTCATAGGGAGTCGACTTACCCGCCACGAAGGCAAAGGTAGTGGCCACAGCCGTCAGTCGTGCAATGAAACCGAGTGACGGTCGGTGTTTCCTGAGGGGAAGGATGCCGCGTTGCGGTGAAGCCTGGGGGTCGCTCCACCGCAACGCGGCGCCGCCGGACCGAGGGGGGAGGTGTCCGGCGGTAGTCGCACGCTCAGCAAGAGGAAATCAAAACCCCCATGCCTTGCACTGCAAAGCGTAGACCGTCGTGCACGCTCAGCGCCAGCGTCGAGTGAGTACTCCTAGCACAGCTATAGCGGCGGCTCCAGCGGTCGACGTGCGCAGCACTGTCGGCCCCAGCCTCGCTACCTGCGCTCCTGCCGCCGCCAGAGCGTCGGACTCGCCATCGGAAATACCTCCCTCCGGCCCAACGACGATGATCAGGTCGCCGTCGTCGGGCAACGGGAGGTCGATGAGTCCTGTCGTGGCCCTGGAGTCGAGCACCACCGCACCCGCCGCCTCGGAGACCAGCGAGGCCAACGCGGTCGTGTTCACCGCAGCGGTGACCTCCGGAACCCAGGTACGGCGTGACTGTTTGGCGGCCTCACGCACCGTGCTTCGCCACCGCGCCAACGCCTTCTCACCACGAGGACCGTCGTCCCACTTCGCCACGCTGCGCGACGCCTGCCACGGCACGATCGCGTCGACTCCGCACTCGGTGGCCAGCTCCACCGCGAGTTCGCCGCGATCGCCCTTCACCAGCGCCTGGACCAGCACCACGCGCGGCGCGGGTGCCGGATCCTGCCAACGCCTGGACACTGTCAGTGACAGCGCTGTCTTTCCCTCGACCGACTCGACCACGCACGCCGCCGCACCGCCCTTCCCGTCGGCGATCACCAGCGGTTCACCTGGCCCGAGCCGGCGCACGGCCGCCGCGTGCCGCCCCTCCGACCCGTCGAGCAGGTAGGACGACCCGGCGGGCAACTCGGGAACGAGGAAAACCGGGGCGGTCAACGGTGCCGTGCGCGCAGCCGCGAGAAGATCCCCCCGGCCCGACCGTTGGTGGACGCGACCACGTGCTCCTCCTCGCCGCGCAGGTTGGCGAGTTCCCTGAGCAGTTCGGTCTGTTTGGCGTCGAGCTTGCCCGGAATGTCGACCTCGACATGTACGTGCAGGTCACCCCGGCCGTCGACCCGTCCCGACGACCGCAACCTGGGCAGGCCCTGACCGGTCAGCACCAGCTCCGTGTTCGGCTGGGTGCCGGCCTCCAGCTCCAGGTCGACCGTGCCGTCGAGGGTGTCCATCGGCAGCACCGAACCGAGGGCGGCGGTGGTCATGGGTATGCGGATGGTGCAGTGCAGGTCGGCACCGTTGCGCTCGAAGGTGGGATGCGGCCGCTCCACGACCTCGACGTACAGGTCACCGGCCGGCCCGCCACCAGGGCCGACCTCACCCTGACCGGACAGCCGGACCCGCATGCCGTCGGCCACCCCGGGCGGCACCTTCGCGGTGATCGTGCGCCGGGCCCGGACCCGACCGTCACCGCCACACTGCCGGCACGGATCGGGAATGACCTCGCCGATCCCCCGACACACCGGACAGGCACGCGCGGTGACGACCTGGCCGAGGAAGGACCGCTGAACCGACTGGATCTCGCCCCGGCCGGCACAGGTGTCACAGACCTGCGGCGAGGTGCCCTCGGCGCAGCCCGAGCCACGGCAGACGTCGCACAGCACCGCGGTGTCGACCGTCAGCTCCCGGCTGACCCCGGTGTTGCACTCCTCCAGCGTCAGCTCGATCCTGATCAGCGCGTCCGAGCCGGGCTGGACACGGCTTCGCGGCCCGCGTCCCCCGCCGGCCCCTCCTCCGCCGAAGAACGCGTCCATGATGTCGCCGAGGCCGAACCCGGCGAACGGATCACGGCCCCCACCACCACCGTTGCCCAGCGGATCGCCGCCCATGTCGACGATCTTGCGCTTCTGTGGATCGGAGAGGACCTCGTAGGCCGCTGTCACCTCGCGGAACTTCTCCTGCGCCGCCTCGTCCGGGTTGACGTCCGGATGCAGCTCGCGCGCAAGCTTGCGATAGGCACGCTTGATCTCCTCGGATGTCGCGTCCTGCCGCACCCCGAGAGTGCCGTAGTAGTCCCTCGCCACCGTTGTCCCGTCCTTCAGCCCAGGTGCGCCCCGCACCTGGGGTTCGCATGAATCCCTGCGTTCGTTTCCGGTCGGGCGTCAACGCCCGGCCAGGATGTCTCCCACATAGTTGGCAACGGCCCGCACCGCCGCGATAGTGCCCGGATAGTCCATCCGCGTTGGGCCGACCACACCCATCCCACCCAGCAGCGTCTCGTGCGGGCCGTAGCCGATGGACACGACGGAGGTGCTCCGCATCTCCATCGCCTCGTTCTCCTCCCCGATCCGCACCGTGACCATGCCGGGCGAACCGGCCGCCGCGAACAGCTTGAGGACGACGACCTGCTCCTCGAGCGCCTCGAGGACCTGCCGCAACGAGCCGGGGAAGTCGGCCGCGTTGCGGGTCAGGTTGGCCGTTCCGCCGAGCACCAGTCGCTCCTCCGGATGCTCGACCAGCGACTCCACCAGCACAGTCGCGACGCGGGTCATCGCGTCACGCAGTTCCGACGGCGCCTCCTCGATCAGATCGGCGACCTTGGCCGCCGCCTCGGTGACCCGGTGGTCCACCAGGGCCGAGTTCAGCATCGCGCGCAGTCTCCCGACGGAGTCGTCGGTGACGACGTCGCCGAGGTCGATCATCCGCTGGTCGACCCGACCGTTGTCCGTGATCAGCACCAGCATCACGCGGGCGGGAGTGAGCTGGACGAGTTCGATGTGACGGACCAGCGAGTGGGTCAACGTGGGGTACTGGATGATCGCCACCTGCCGCGTGAGCTGCGCGAGCATGCGCACACTCCGCCGCAGGACGTCGTCGAGGTCGATCGCACCGTCGAGGAACGAACGGATCGCTCGTCGTTCCGCGCCGGAGAGCGGCTTGACCTCGGACAACCGGTCGACGAACAGCCGGTAACCCTTGTCCGTGGGAATGCGCCCCGCACTCGTGTGCGGCTGCGCGATGTAACCGTCCTCCTCGAGAGAGGCCATGTCGTTACGCACGGTCGCGCTCGAGACCCCCAGGTTGTGCCGATCGACGATCGCCTTCGACGCCACCGGCTCCTGGTTGGAAACGTAGTCCGCAACTATCGCACGCAGCACGGCGAAGCGCCGCTCGTCCGTGCTCGCCAATCTGTCACCTCCCGTCCTCACCACAAGTTTACGGAGTTGCGAACGGCCCTCGGTCGAACCGGTGCCGAACGGATGTCCACCAGGACCGGACCTCACTGTTGAGTTGTCAAGCTGCGTGTCGACGAACGCCGTTCGTCTGTCGAATACCGTTCTACTTGCGAACACCGTTCGTGTCAAGTACGGTGTTCGCAGAAAGGTTGAGAAGGAGGTGATGACCATGACCTGGCCCCGAGGTGAGGAGCGGCCCGTACGCCGTGTACTCAGCCAGGACCTGATCGTCGACACGGCGCTCTCACTGCTGAGCGAGGAAGGGCTCGACGCGGTCAGCATGCGGCGTGTGGCACAGGCGCTCGGTACCGGCGCCGCGTCCCTGTACGCACATGTGAGCAACAAGGACGAGCTACGGGAACTGATGCTCGACCGATTACTCGGCCGCGTTCCGCTCCCCGAGCCCGAGCCGGATCGATGGCAGGAACAGATCAGGGAGATCGCACGCAAGCAGCTTGAGGTACTCACGGCCTACCCGGGCATCGCCAGAGTGGCGATGGAGACCACCGGGCCGACCGGACCGAACGCGCTGTTGCTCGCGGAGGGCGTGATCGCCGTCCTCCTCGGCGGCGGTCTGTCCCGGATCGAAGCAGCGCTGTCGTACGAGTTGCTCAGCCAGTGGGTGGCGGCGTTCGCCATGGAAGCCGGCGCCACCCACACCATCGAGATTCGTGACGAGATCGAGAGGAAAGGAGCTCAGATTCGCCACTACATGAGATCGAGGAAGGCATCGTTTCCCAACTTGCTCGGTCTCGACTCACTGCTCGAATCGACCTCGCTCATCGAACGGTACGAGTTCGGGTTGAACGTGTTCCTGACAGGGCTTCCTGAACATCATCAGGAGCCGAAAGGAGCTGACGCCGGGTCCCCACCGGTAACGCGCACGAGCCCTCGAAGCGGCGGGCCGGCAACGGATTCAGCAACGACACACTGCGGCGACAACGGGGAGGGAGGACAGGTATGAACGGATCGGACAGGTAGCGCCCGCCACAGCAGCGGAGCAGGCTCGGGACCTGTCAACGGCGGATGGATGGTGCCCATCGGGACCGATGCGCGCAGCCAGACGACGGGCTGGCGGGCTGGCGGGCTGGCGGGCTGGCGGGCTGGCGGGCTGGCGGGCTGGCGGGCTGGCGGGCTGGCGGGC
>NZ_MSIF01000011.1 GCF_001921215.1 Actinophytocola xinjiangensis | reverse complement strand
CGCGTCGGGTGTTGGGGTGTCGTCTGCTGCTGGGTCTGGTGCTGCTTCGGTCGGTGGTGTGGGCGCGTCGGGTGTTGCGGTGTCGTCCGCCGCTGTGTCCTTTGGTTCGGACCCGGGCGCTGTGCCTGGCGCTTCGACCGGTGGTGTTGGCCCGTCCGGGTTTGCGGTGTCGGCTGCTGCTGGGTCTGGTCAGGGCGGCGCTGCCTCGATCGATGGCGCGGGGGCGTCGGGTGTTCCGGTGTCGTCTGCCGCCGTGTCCCTCGGTCCGGACACGGCCCATGCGCCCCGTGCCACCTCGGCGGTTGATGTCGGCGGGTCGGGGGCTGCGGTGTCGTCCGCCGCGGTGTCCGGACAGAGCACGGGTGCCGCGTTCGGCGCTACCGGTGATGCCGGGACATCGGGCGTCCCCGCGTCGCCTGCTGCCTCCTTCGGGTCGGGTACCGGTGCCGCACCTCGCTCGCGCGCCGACGTGGGCGCGTCGACGCTGCCTCCGGCATCCTCGGCGTCCTCTTCGTTCGGCGCGGACGTGGGCACCTCGACCCTCCCCATGTCACCGTTCGTCGTCGTTCCGGAGGCCGGTCCGGCGACCGGGCCTGGTGGCGTCGCGGCGGACAGTTCGGCTGTTCACGGCTCCTCGGACGACGCGCCACCGCCGCTCGCGGAGGAACACACGACGTCCGGTGTCCACACCCGAGCCGTCGGGGAGACCGGCGGCTACCGGCCGGTCGTGGACCTGACGGTGCCGCCGCCCCAGCAGCAGCAGGCCAAGCCGCCCACCGGCTCCACCTACGAACAGACCAGAGCCGAACTCGCCCGCATGATGTCCGCTCTGGAATCCGGTTCCACCCCCGAAACGTCCTCCGACGTCGACCCCTCGGCCGGCCCGGAACCCACCGCCGAACCTCCCACCCCCAACCCGAACACCGGCGCCGACGGACGCTGGTCCTTCGCCCCGGCGGGCGAGTCATCAGCCGCCCCCACCTCACCGGCAGCCGTCGTTCCGTCTCCGTCGCCGACGACCGGTTCGTCACTCCCGGCAGAGTCCTCGCCAGCCAGCCCCCTGCCACTGCCCGCCGACCCGACAACCTCGCCGACGGCACCGCCCCGACGATCGCGCTCAGCTGACTCGCCTGCCAGTTCTCTGCCGACTACCTCGCTCGCGGCGGGTTCCGAGGTTGTTGGGTCGTCGGTGGCTGGGTCTGGGCGGTTGCGTTCGGCTGAGTCATCTGCTGGTTCTTCGCTGGTTACCTCGCTGGCAACGGACTCGGGAGCGGCTGCACCGGCTGGCCAGTCGCGTTCGGTTGACTCGTCGGCCGGTTCTCGGCGGGCGACTTCGCTTGTGGTGGGTTCGGAGGTTGTTGGGTCGTCGGTGGCTGGGTCTGACCTGTCGCGTTCGGGTGAGTCGTCTGCTGGTTCTTCGTTGGTTGCTTCGGTGGCAATGGACTCTGAAGTGGCTGCACCGGGTGACCTGTCGCGTTCGGGTGAGTCGTCTGCTGGTTCTTCGTTGGTTGCTTCGGTGGCAATGGACTCGGGAGCTGCCGCACCGGGTGACCTGTCGCGTTCGGCTGGGTCGTCTGCTGGTTCTTCGTTGGTTGCCTCGCTGGCAACGGACTCCGGAGCGGCCGCACCGGCTGGTTCGGCTGAGACGTCCGCCGGCTCGGCGTCCAGCTCCTTGCTGGCCACGTCGTTCGCGGCGGACTCCTCCCCGGCTGGGTCGGCGACTGCCTCGCCCGGGACGTCACCGGCCGATCCGCTGTTGGCCACGTCGTTCCCGGGCGAGCCGGCGGCGGATTCGTCGGCGGCCGACGGCCGGTCGGTCAGTTCCGCGCCGCCGGCCGAGTCCCTGCCGGCCGCCGCGTCGGCGGCAGGTGACCGGAGCGGGGCGGGTTTACCGGCATCGTCCGCACCGCTGGGCGCGGCTGCCGGACCGGCTTCCGCTTCGCCGGCTGGCTCCGGTCCCACCGGTCGTCGGGATCGGCGGTCGGAGCGGTCTCGGGACTCCAGCACGATGGCCGCGTTGTTGGCCGAGGCGTTGGTCGCCTACCAGGAGACCCAGGACAGTGACGAGCGCGCGCAGAAGTCGGCCGCGCCGGACCAACCGTTCGCCGACACGTCCCGCCATGCCGCCGGTGAGTCCGAACCCCAGCAGACCCCGGCCCCCGACGACATCCGCTCGACCGAGCAGGTCCTTGCCGAACTGCTGATCCCGCTCGCCTCCGAAGGCACCGGCCGACGCCGAGCCGGTTCGCCCGACGAGGGCGCGCCGCGAACGGAGTCGTCGGCCGGGCCGCCGGGTGGGCGTCGTGCCGATCGGCTGGCACGGGAGGCGGGCGAGCGGGTCGATTCGCCGTCTGGTGAGCCGGCCGGGCCGCGTGTCGATCTGGCCGCCGGGCGGACCCGCGCCCACGCCGCCGAGGAGCGGCCGGCCGGGCACCGGGCAGAGCAGATCACCGAAGGCCCGGCCGACCGGCAGTTCGGCCAGGAGACAGTGGGCAGCGTCGCCCTGCCGGCGGCGAGGACCGGCGGACACCGAGCTGAGCCACCGAACGAGGAGTCGACCGGTCACCGACCGGCAGGAACCGTCGACGAGCTGATCGGGCGCCGGCCCACGGCCACCGACACCGAGGCGACCGACCGCCGGACCGCAGGGTTCGACGACGAGGCCGCCGGCCGCCGGCCAGCAGAAGCCGACGGCGAATCAGCGCGTCGTCAGGCGCCGGAAGCCGGCCACGAGGTGACCGGACGCCGCGCTGCCGGAACCGGCCATGAGGCGGTGGGTCGTCGCGCTGCGGGAACTGGCCATGTGGTGACCGGGCGCCAGGCGGCCGGATTCGGCGATGAGGCACCGGGTCGTCGGGCGGTTGGGTCTGGCGATGAGGTGACCGTTCGTCGGGCGGTTGGGTCTGGCGATGGGGTGGCAGGTCATCGTGCTGCGGGGTCTGGCGATGAGATGGCGGGTCGTCGGGAGGCCGGGTCTGGCGATGAGGTGGTGGGTCGTCGCGCTGCGGGAACTGGCCATGTGGTGACCGGGCGCCAGGCGGCCGGATTCGGCGATGAGTCAGCGGGTCGTCGGGCGGTTGGGTCTGGCGATGGGGTGGCAGGTCATCGTGCTGCGGGGTCTGGCGATGAGATGGCGGGTCGTCGCACGGCCGGGTCCGGTGATGGGCTGGCGGGTCGTTGGGCTGCTGGGTCTGGTGGTGAGGTGACTGGGCGTCGGACTGCTGGGTCTGGTGATGAGGTGGCCGGGCGTCGGGCGGCTGGGTCAGGCGATGGGGTCGCAGGTCATCGTGCCGCGGGGTCTGACGATGAGGTGGCGGGTCATCGTGCCGCTGGGTCTGGCGATGAGGTGGTGGGTCGTCGCGCTGCGGGGACCGGCGATGAGTCAGCGGGTCGTCGAGCGGCTGGGTCTGGCGATGAGGTGGTGGGTCGTCGCGCTGCGGGGACCGGCCATGAGGCAGCGGGTCGTCGAGCGGCCGGGTCTGGTGATGAGGCAGCGGGTCGTTGGGCGGCCGGAGCTGGCGATGAGGTGACTGGGCGTCGGGCGGCTGGTTCCGGCGGCGTCGGGCAGGAGGGCGGCGGCGGGCTGGGGGCTCAGGCCGCCGGGACCGGTGACGAGTTGGCTGGGCGGCGCGCCGGCCAGGCACCGGCCGAGCGGGCCGAGCGGCTGGGCGAGGCGACCGGCCTGGGGGTGGAGGGCAGCACCTGGGCCGAGCAGTTCGCCGCGCGGCGGCGGGGGCAGGCGGACGAGTTGGCCGGCCGGCGGGCCGAGCAGCAGCCGGGGAACAAGGCCGGGCGGTGGGCCGAACGTCTCGACGAGGAACTCGCGGCGCGGCGGGCGGCGCGGTCGGCCGGGGAGGCCGGCGACCGACGGATGGACACCGTGGCCGAGGTGGGGCAGCGGTGGGTCGAGCTGTCGACCGGAACGTCGGGGGCGGCTCCGGTGGACGTGGGCGTCGGGACCGGGCGGTGGGGGGCGCAGCGCGGGGCGGACGGGGACGCCGATCGGAGCAGTGGGGCGTGGGCCGAGCGTACGGTCGGGGATGCCGGCCATCGGCGGCATCGGGCGGGGGGAGCGGAGGAGAACGACGAACGAGTCGCCGGGACGTCGGACGGCGGCGGGGCGGGTGCGCCACTCGACGAGGGGTTTGGGTCCTTCGATCGGTTGTTTGACTGGCGCTATCAGTCACCGTCGTCGGGGAGGCATCGGTCCGCTGAGTGAGGGTGGCTACCCTGTGGTCGACTCGGGGCGCCTGCCGCCTGGCCCTGCCCGATGATCCGTTTATGGTGTGCATGCCTGTGGCACACCGACGTGCCGCCAATTGTGGAGTCGCGTAGATGACCTCGACCGGAACCCGGAACCTCGTGGAAACGCCCGGCAATGACGCCGGCAGCGCAGACGGTCCGGAATCCCCGGAGCAGATCCGGGACGATCTCATCGAGCAGGCCGCGACAGCGGCTCCTGACTTGGCCGACCTCATTCGGCTCTACTACCGCTACATTCCCCCGGAAGAGGTCATCGACCACGATGCGGTGGACTTGGTGGGCACGGTGCGTACGCACCGGGGGCTGGCTGAGCAGCGGGTGCCGGGGCGGCCGGCGGTGCGGGTGTTCAACCCGGCCAGCGACACCGACGGGTGGTCCACCGGGGGAACCGTCGTCCAGTTGGTGACCGACGACATGCCCTACCTCGTCGAGTCCGTCACCGCCGAACTCGTCCGGAGCGGCCTGCAGGTCCACCGGGTCGTGCACCCGATCGTCGTCGTGCGGCGGGACGCCGTCGGCGGGCTGCGGGAGGTGCTGCCCTCCGCCGAGGCCGATGACCCGCCGTCGGACGCCCTGGCCGAGAGCTGGATGTCGATCGAGGTCGACCTGATCACCGACGTCGACCGCAGCCGCGAGATCGAGGCCGGGCTGCTGTCGGTCCTCAACGACGTCCGCGAGGTCGTCGAGGACACCGCCAAGATGGCCGGCCATGCCCTCGGCCTCGCCGACCAGCTCGAACAGCACCCGCCGGTGGACGTGACCCAGTCCACCGAGGGCGCGGCGCTGCTGCGCTGGCTCGCCGACGGCCACTTCACCTTCCTCGGCTACCGCCACTACGAACTCGTCGGCGAGGACCGGCTCGCGCTGCGCGCCTCGCTGGCCAGCGGCCTCGGTGTCCTGCGCCGCGACAGCCTCGCCGAGCGCACCCTGCCGGCCGGGCCCAACACGCTCAACCAGGCCCTGTCCTCCGACCTGCTCGTGCTCACCGAGGCCTCCGAGCCCTCCAGCGTCCACCGATCGACGTACCCGTACTACGTTGGGGTGAAGACCTTCGACGCGGAGGGCAACGTCACCGGCGAGCACCGGTTCCTCGGGGTCTTCACCATCAACGCCCTGCACGAGGACGTCCTGGACATCCCGGTCGTCGGCCGAAGGGTGCGCGAGGTCATCCACCGCGCCGGGTTCCCGCTCGACTCCTACACCGGGCAGCGGATGTTGGAGGTCATCCAGAACTGGCCGCGCTCGGAACTGTTCTCCACCAACACCGACACCCTCTACCAGACCACCACCGGCGTCATCGCCCTCGCCGACCGCCGGCGGCTGCGGCTGTTCCTGCGCCGCGACCCCTACGGCCGCTTCTACTCGTGCCTGGTGTTCCTGCCGCGCGACCGCTACACCACGACCTCCCGGCTGGCCATGCAGGAGGTCCTGATCGACGAACTCGGCGGCAAACACCTCGAGTTCTCCACCCGAATCGGTGAGACGTCACTCGCCCAGGTGCATTTCACCGTGCACACCGTCGACCCTGAGCAGGCCGTCGACGCCGACGTGGCGCGCATCCAGGCCCGGATGACCGAGGCCGTGCGCACCTGGGACGACCGCCTGGTCGAGGCCGTGTTCGCCGAGCAGCGCGAACTGCTCGCCGAGGGCGCCGACGACCAGACCGTCACCGTCGGCGCCGAGTCCGCGACCGAACAGGGCCAGCGGTTCGCCGACGTGTTCCCCGAGGCCTACAAGGAGGACTTCGACGCGATCGCGGCGCTGGCCGACCTGCGCCGCCTCGAACGGCTGCGGCACACCGGCGACATGGACCTCGCCTTCTACGAGCCGCCGCACGCCGAGCCGGGCGAACGCCGTTTCAAGCTCTACATCTCCGGCCCGGGCGTCACGCTGTCCCAGGTCCTGCCGGTGCTGCAGCAGATGGGCATCGAGGTCGTCGACGAGCGCCCCTACGACCTGCGCTACGAGGACGGCACCAAGTGGTGGATCTACGACTTCGGTCTGCGGATCGACCCGGCGCTGGTCGAGGGCCTGGCCCAGGAGGAACGCGAGGAGCAGCGCGGCGAGTTCGAGCAGGCCTTCGCCGCGATCTGGCGCGGGGACGCCGACTCCGACCGGTTCAACTCGCTGGTGCTGCGCGCCGGCCTCGACTGGCGCCAGGCCACCCTGCTGCGCGCCTACGCCCGCTACCTGCGCCAGGCCGGCACCCCGTACTCCACCGAGTACATCGAGGACGCGGTCCTTGGCCACACCGACGTCGCCACCGCGCTGGTCGAGCTGTTCGAAACCCGCTGTGACCCGACGCTGGCCGACCGGCGGCGCCGCGAGTCCGTCGACGACCAGGTCACCCGCATCACCGCGATGATCGACGAGGTCACCAGCCTCGACGCCGACCGCATCCTGCGCAGCTTCCTCAACCTCATCTGCGCGACCCTGCGCACCAACTACCGGGTCCGCGACGCCGACGGCCGCCCGCGCCCCTACCTGGCGGTCAAGCTCGACCCGCGGCTGGTGCCCGAACTGCCCGAGCCGCGCCCCAAGTTCGAGATCTTCGTGTACTCGCCGCGGGTCGAGGGCGTGCACCTGCGGTTCGGTCCGGTCGCCCGCGGCGGGCTGCGCTGGTCGGACCGCCGCGAGGACTTCCGCACCGAGGTCCTGGGTCTGGTCAAGGCGCAGGCGGTGAAGAACGCGGTGATCGTGCCGGTCGGCGCGAAGGGCGGGTTCGTCGTCAAACGTCCGCCCGCGGCCACCGGCGACCCGGGACCCGACCGCGAGGCGTACCTGGCCGAGGGCGTGGCCTGCTACCGCATGTTCATCTCCGGGCTGCTCGACCTGACCGACAACCTGCGCGAGGGCGAGGTGCTGCCGGCCAAGGACGTCGTGCGCTACGACGGCGACGACACCTACCTGGTCGTCGCCGCCGACAAGGGCACGGCGACGTTCTCCGACATCGCCAACGAGGTCGCCGCCAGCTACGGCTTCTGGCTCGGTGACGCGTTCGCCTCCGGCGGCTCGGTCGGCTACGACCACAAGGCCATGGGCATCACCGCGCGCGGCGGGTGGGAGAGCGTCAAACGGCACTTCCGCGAGCTGGGCAAGGACACCCAGACCGAGGACTTCACGGTCGTGGGCATCGGCGACATGGCCGGTGACGTGTTCGGCAACGGAATGCTGCTCTCCCAGCACATCCGGCTGGTCGCCGCGTTCAACCACATGCACGTGTTCATCGACCCCACCCCCGACGCCGCCGCCTCGTTCACCGAGCGCCGGCGGCTGTTCGACCTGCCCCGCTCCAGCTGGGACGACTACGACCGGTCGCTGATCAGCGCCGGCGGCGGGGTGTGGCCGCGCACCCTCAAGTCGATCCCGGTCAGCGAGCAGGCGCGGGTGGCGCTCGGGCTGCCGGAGGGCACCACCAAGCTCCCCCCACCGGACCTGATCAAGGCGATTCTGCTGGCCGAGGTCGACCTGCTGTGGAACGGCGGCATCGGCACCTACGTCAAGGCCAGCACCGAAACCAACGCCGAGGTCGGCGACAAGGCCAACGACGCGGTCCGGGTCAACGGCGCGGACCTGCGGGTCAACGTCGTCGGCGAGGGCGGCAACCTGGGGTGCACCCAGCGCGGCCGCATCGAGTTCGCCCGGGGCGGCGGCAAGATCAACACCGATGCGCTGGACAACTCCGCCGGGGTGGACTGCTCCGACCACGAGGTCAACATCAAGATCCTGCTCGACCACCTGGTCACCCAGGGCGCGCTGTCCGGCGACCAGCGCAACGAGCTGCTGGTGGCGATGACCGACGAGGTCGCCGACCTGGTCCTGGCCGACAACTACAACCAGAACGCCGTGCTCGGGGTGAGCCGCGCGCACGCGGTGCCGATGCTGACCGTGCTGGCCAGGCTGGTCAGCAACCTGGAGGAGCACGCCGGCCTGGACCGCGACCTGGAGGCGCTGCCCTCCACGGCCCGGTTCAAGGCGATGGACAAGGCCGGCGAGGGTCTGTCGTCGCCGGAGCTGGCCTCGCTGCTCGCGCACGTCAAGCTCTCCCTCAAGGAGGAGGTGCTGGCCAGCGAGCTGCCCGACGCCGACGTGTTCGCCAGGCGGCTGCCGGAGTACTTCCCCAGCGAGCTGCGTGACGCGTTCGGCCCGGCGATCGCCCAGCATCCGCTGCGCCGCCAGATCACCACGACGCTCGTGGTCAACGAGGTGGTCGACGGCGGCGGCGTGTCCTACGCGTTCCGCCTGTCGGAGGAGATGAACGCGACCGCGACCGACGCGGTGCGCGCGTTCACCGCGGTCACCGCGATCTACGATCTGCAGGCGCTGTGGCGCGACATCCGCGCACTGGACAACGTGGTGGCCACCGACGTCGCCGACAGCATGGTGCTGGAGAGCCGGCGGCTGCTGGACCGCGCGTCGCGCTGGCTGCTGTCCAACCGGCCGCAGCCGCTGGCGGTCGGCGCCGAGATCAACCGGTTCCGCGACGTGGTCTCCGAGCTGGCGCCCGAGGTCGGCACGCTGCTGCGCGGCGCCGAACGGGACAACGTGGCCGAGCACGCCGAGCGGCTCGTCGGCCAGGGCGTGCCGGTGGGGCTGGCGGCCAGGGCGGCGTCGCTGCTCAACGGCTACTCGCTGCTCGACGTCACCGAGGTCTCCGAACTGGCCGAGCGCGACGCCGGGCTGGACATCGAACGCAGTCCCCGGGAGACCGCCGAGCTGTACTACGCGCTGTCCGACCACCTGAGCATCGACTCGATGCTGACGTCGATCAGCGCGCTGGAGCGGGGCAACCGCTGGCACGCGCTGGCCAGGCTCGCGCTGCGCGACGACCTGTACTCGTCGCTGCGGGCGATCACCCTGGACGTGCTGCGCCAGAGCGACCCCGGCACGTCGGCCGACGAGAAGATCGCGAACTGGGAGCACACCAACGCCTCCCGGCTCGCGCGCTCGCGGATGTCGTTGGAGGAGATCCGCCGCGTGGCGCGGCTCGATCTGGCCACACTGTCGGTCGCCGCCCGGCAGGTGCGCAGTATGGTCCGTTAGTGAGTGAGCGGCTCGACCGAGTGGGCGAGGGGGAGTCGTGGGCGTGTACATAGCCGAGGTCCGGCCGAGGTGGTCGGACATGGACGCGTACGGGCACGTGAACCACGCCAGCACCGTGACCCTGATCGAGGAGGCCAGGGTGGCCCTGCTGTTCGGCGAGGCCGCCGGGCACGCCGGGGCGGAGGAGCTGGCCAAGGGTGTGGTGGTGGCCAGGCTGGTGGTCGACTACCACGCGCCGCTGGTCGCCAGCGGCGCGGCGATCCGGGTGGCGCTGTCGGTGCGGGAGATGCGCAACGCGATGTTCACCATGGACTACCAGGTCCACAGTGGACCGTCGGAGTCGGATCCGGTGGCGGTCACCGCGGAGACACTGCTGGTGCCCTACGACCCGGTGAACAACCGCCCACGTCGGATGTCGGACGCGGAGAAGGACTTCCTTGCCGCCTGGCGCAGCGGGAGCAACGGTGCCTGAACTGCGGTTCACCGAACAGTCGGAACGTGACGACCTGGGTGCGTTCGTCGCCCGCGCCGTCCGCCTCGACGGCCAGACCGTGGTGCGCCTGCGCACCCGGGACGGCGGCCGGATCGACTCGTGGGTGGCGACCCCGTTCGACGTGCTGGCGACCAGGACCGTGCACGGCACCGTCGACCCGGCCGACGTGACGGTGTCGGGCAACGAACTGTTGGCGGCCCTGGCGATCGCGCGCGGCGACCGGGTCGATCCCGGGCCGGTACTGGACATCCAGTGGCGTTCGGCGCTGCCGCCGCAGGCCCACTGGCAGGTCGTCGAGTCCCTGCCGGCGAAGGTGGTGACCGACCTTGCCGACCGGGGTCTGGAGCTGGCCAGGCAGAACTCGGGCCCGCACGGCACCCCGCCGGCGTCCCTGCTCGACCAGACGGTGCTCACGGTCAGCGGCGACGGCCTGGAGGTCAAGATCCCGCTGCGCTGCCTGTTCGCCATGTCCGGCATGGGTTTCCTCGGCAACGGCCCGGACGACGAACACGTCCGGGTGACCGCCACGGACGCGTGGCTGCGCATCGATGCCCGGTTCGGCGCGGTCGTGCGCCGACGGCACGCACTGTTGCCACTGCTCGTGTGACCTTGCCAAGTCCTTACGGCCGGGTGCCGCAGGGCACCACCCCACCGGCACGAGGAGTCCAACGCCCATGACCGACGACGACCCCACCCGGGCCTTCCTCGACAACACCGTCCCCCGCGACGACGCGTGGGAGGGGGTCGAACCGCCGGAGGGCCCGGCGCGCCCCCGGCACCTGACCTACTCGACCGAACCGGACAGCCTGCGCACCGCCCAACAACGCCGCCGCGACACGATCCGCAACGCGGCGTGGACCTTCGGCCCCAGCGTCGCCTACCTGGCCGGCTCCGCCGCCTTCGCCGGCCAAGCCTCCGCCGACCCGGACCCGGACGACGATCCTGACCTCGACTACGGCGAGGTCGGCGACATCGGCAGCGGCCTGTAAACCGCCAACCACCTGACCGCCCGCCCACACCCGGCGCCAACAGGTGCGAACGCAAACGCCATTCCCCACACCACATCGCCGCCGTCAAGGGGGACCCCTTGTCTTCAGGCTAGCGAATGGCACCGACAGTTCTGGCTGGCCGAGGCGAGTTGTCCACAGGCGCGATGGTTCAGCCGGTCCGTCGCGTTACCCGGACTGGCTCCGCGCAACCGTCTCCGCTCGATCGGACCGAGCCGCGCACTCGCCCGCAGTCGCTCGCGGCAGGTGCGAACGCAAACGCCACTGCCCACACCGCATCGCCGTTGCCAAGGGGGACCCCTTGTCTTCAGGCTAGCCAACGGCACCGACAGTTCCGGTCGGCCGTGGTGAGTTGTCCACAGGGGTGGAGCCGGTCGATCAGGGGGAAACGGTCAGACCAGCCAGGCGGCCGTGTTCGGGGGGAGGTGGCCCTCCTCCAGTGGTCCGCTCGACAGCAGCACCTCACCCGGCGGCAGCGGAACCGCCGCTTCGGACGTGTTCAGCGCGCAGATCAACCCGCCGCCCTTGCGCCGGTACGCGAAGCATCCTTCGGGCGCCCCGTACCATTCCAGCGCCTCCCCGGCGAACGCTTCGTGGGTCTTGCGCAGTTCCAGCGCCTGCCGGTACAGCGACAGCGTCGAGTCCGCGTCCTCCAGTTGCCGTTCGACGGTCAGGGCCGACCATTCCGCCGGCATCGGCAGCCAGGTCCGCTCGGCGGTGGAGAACCCGAACGGGGGGTCCGAGCCCTCCCACGGCAGCGGGACGCGGCACAGGTCCCGGCCTCGGTCGGTTCCGCCGGAGCGGCGCCACCGGGGGTCCTGGAGCGCCCAGTCGGGCAGGTCGACGTTCGGTAGGCCGAGTTCCTCGCCGTTGTACACGTACACCACGCCGGGCAGGGCCAGTTCGACCAGCGCCATCGCCCGGGCGCGTCGGGTTCCGAGCTCACCGCCGCCGTAGCGGCTGACCTCGCGCCACACGTCGTGGTTGGACAGGGTCCAGGTGGGCGGGGCGCCGGCGGCCGCGGCGGCGGCGAGGGGCTCCTCGATGGCCGTTCGGACCTGGGCGGCGTCGTAGCCGGTGAGGACGAGCCGGAAGTTGAAGCCCAGGTGCAGTTCGTCGGGGCGCAGGTAGCGGGCGAGGCGGTCGTTGTCGGTCACCCAGATCTCGCCGACGGCCATCGTGTTGGGGTAGCCGTCGAGGACCTTGCGGATCATCCGGTGAATGTCGTGGACGCCGTCGTCGTCGAAGCGGGGGTCGTAGTAGGGGGACGGGCCGATGGCGGTGGCGGCGCGGGGGTCCATGTCGGGCAGGCCGTCGGGTTTGGCCATGCCGTGGGCGACGTCGATCCGGAAGCCGTCGACGCCCCGGTCGAGCCAGAACCGCAGGGTGTGTTCCAGGTCCTCGCGGACCTCGCCGTTGTCCCAGTTCAGGTCGGGCTGGGTGGAGTCGAACAGGTGCAGGTACCACTGGCCGTCGGGCACCCTGGTCCACGCCGGCCCGCCGAACACGCTCACCCAGTTGTTGGGCGGCGCCTCACCGGTGCCGTCGCGGAAGACGTAGCGGTCGCGTTCGGGGCCGTGGGGGGCGCCGCGCAGCGCGTCGGCGAACCAGCGGTGCTGGTCGCTGGTGTGGTTGGGGACCAGGTCGACGGTGACCCGGATGCCGTGCTGGTGGGCGTCGGCGACCAGCCGGTCGAAGGCCTCCAGGTCACCGAACAGCGGGTCGACGTCGCGGGGGTCGGCCACGTCGTAGCCGTGGTCGGCCATCGGCGAGCGGAAGAACGGGGTGAGCCACAGCGCGTCGACGCCGAGCAGTTCCAGGTAGCCGAGGCGGGCGCGGATGCCTTCCAGGTCGCCGACGCCGTCGCCGTCCGAGTCCGCGAACGAGCGCACGTACACCTGGTAGAAGACCGCCCCCCGCCACCAGTCGGACTCGGGGCCGGTCTCACCTGTTCTACGCACGATCGGTCATCCTGCCACCCCTGGCCCGACAGTCCGAGCGATTACGCTCACGTCCAGCTGTTCATCAGACTGTTGGCCGCCATCTCCAGGTAGGTCCACAGCTGGTCGCGGTGCTCGTCGGACAGCCCGGCCTCGTCGACCGCGATCCTCATGCAGCGCAGCCACGCGTCCCGCTCGATGGGACCGATCGCGAACGGCTGGTGACGCATCCGCAACCGGGGGTGTCCGCGCCGCTCCGAGTAGGTGTGCGGGCCGCCCCAGTACTGCATGAGGAACAGCCGGAACCGCTCCTCGGCCGGCCCGAGGTCCTCCTCCGGGTAGAGCGGCCGGAGCACCTCGTCGCTGGCGACCTCCTGGTAGAACCGGGCGACGATGCCGCGGAAGACCTCCTCGCCGCCGACGGCCTGGTAAAAGCTCACTGTGTCGGGTGTGGCCACCGCTCCATCCTCGCATTTCGTCTCAGGCTTCCGGCGGGGGGAAGCCCCGCGACATGGGGCCGCGGATCCCGGCGTCCTCGAACGCCTCCATCACCCTGGCCCGCAGCGTGCGCTGCACCGCCCACTGCCGGCCCGGTCGGGTCTTGACCGTCAGGCGCATCGTGATGCCCTCGGCGGCGCTGACCCGCTCGACGCCGAGCACCTGCGGCGGTTCCAGCACGTCCTCGGCGACCTCGTTCTCGATCGTGTCGGTCGACACGCGGCCGAGGATCTCGGTGGCCTGCCCGACGTCGGCGCCGTAGCCGATCGGCACGTCCACCACGGCCACCGCGAAGCCCTGGCTGGAGTTGCCGACCCGCAGGATCTCACCGTTGCGCACGTACCAGACGGTTCCGTTGACGTCACGCAACGTCGTGATCCGCAGGCCGACGGCCTCGACGGTGCCGCTGGCCTCGCCGACGTCGACGACGTCACCGACGCCGTACTGGTCCTCCAGCATCATGAACACCCCGGAGAGGAAATCCCTTACCAGGTTCTGCGCACCGAATCCGATCGCGACGCCGAGAATGCCGGCCGAGGCGAGCACCGGCGCGAGGTTCACGCCCAGCTCGCCGAGGATCATCATGAAGGCCAGCCCGTAGACGATCACCGAGGTGATCGACTTGAACACCGAGCCGATGGTCCTGGCGCGTTGGGCGCGCCGCTCGGAGAGCAGCTGGCCCAGGGCCTGGGGGGCGCGCTCACGCAGTGGTCTGAGCAGCGCCGGGATCTTGCCGCCGTTGTTGTCCCTGGTCAGCCTGTCGATCAACCGGTGGACCAGCAGCCTGATCATGAACGCGACCAGCAGGATCAGCGCGATCGTGAGGGGGGTCGCCAGCAGCCAGTGGGCCGAGGAGGCCAGCCACTGGTTGTTGGTCAGGTCGAAGACGGTGTTGCACCAACTGTCGTCGGCCGCACATTCGCCGGGCTGCAGCGAGAGCTGCTCATCGATCACGGGGGCGACGATAGTAGCGCTTTCGAGTGGTCTGTTCACCAGATCTTTGTGGGGTGAAGCCGGACACGTTACGCAACACGCGTGCGTTACAGGGGTGATCTGTGGTCTGCTATGCCTGCCGCACTGGTGGAGGTGGTCGCGTGCCCGACCGACATCCGACCCCGATCGGCGCAGCCCGAGGGCTGGCGCCGCGGACCCAGGCGCGTCCGAATTCGGCAGCGTCAGCGTCGGATATCGGTGCCCCCGAGCAGACCACCGGGCCACCGTCGTGGGGGCGTCGCCGGGTGCTCCTGCTCAACGCCACCTTCGAGCCGCTCACCGCTCTGCCGCTGCGCCGCGCGGTGGTGCTGGTGGTGTGCGGCAAGGCCGAGGTCGTGCACGGTGATCCCAGTGGCCTGGTCCTGCACTCCGCGACGGACGCGGTGCTGGTGCCGTCGGTGATCCGGCTGAGCTCGTTCGTCCGGGTTCCCTACCGGGCGCGGGTGCCGCTGACCAGGGCGGGTCTCATGCACCGCGACCGGTACCGGTGTGCCTACTGCGGTGCGCGGGCGGAGACGATCGACCATGTCATCCCGCGCAGCCGGGGCGGCGAGCACACCTGGCAGAACTGCGTGGCCTGCTGTGTGAAGTGCAACCACCGCAAGGCCGACAAGCTGCTCGCCGAGCTGGGCTGGCGGCTGCGGACCGTGCCTCGGGCGCCGCGTGGCGTGCACTGGCGCCTGCTGGCCGGCGTCGGCGACGCCGACCCGCAGTGGTTGCCCTATCTCGGTGAGCCGGCCGCCTGAGCGGTCAGGCCGTGACCCGGGTGCCCCGGGTGACGCGCGTGCCTCGGGTGACCCTGGTGCCGGCGGTGACGCGGGTGCCCCGGGTGACCCGCGTTCCCCTGGTCACGCGCGTGCCGGCGGTGACCCTGGTGCCTCGGGTGACCCTGGTGCCGCGCGTCACGCGGGTTCCGAGGGTGACGACCGTCTCGTGCTGGTCCGAACGGGTGAAGATCGGCGCGGCGGCGCTCGTGATGCACGTGGACATGGGCGGGTCTCCTCGGCGTTTGACGCACGGAGCGTGCGGGTGAGGGGTGCGCAAGGGCCGTACAGGTGAAAGCTAGGAGTTCCCACTGTAACCGGCAAGACCTGGACGGTGACGATGGCCGCACAATTGCGGCACCTAGGCCGTTCGGAGCGGGTGTTTGGGCCCAATGACCGACGGGGGCGGCCCTCCGGCGGCGCAGGGCCGGTTACCGAGACTGCCGTAGCGGTCACCGGACGTGATCACCTCGGGTGGTTGGGCCTTGCCCCATGCCGAGCTGTCAGCGGAGATCGGTAGTCTGTCGCGCGTGAACGTCGTGGAGACTCTTCTCGTCTACGCGGTGATCCCGCTGGCCATCTACGGCGTGGTCGCCCTCCTGACGCTGCGTGACAAGCGTGCGCGTGGCCCGAGGTACCGGCCTGGGCAGTCCTGGGACTTCCCGCCGGTGTGGTGGACCGCCAACCCGGCGGGGGTCGGTGATCAGGCCTCGGCCGTGCCCTCCGGCGGCGGCAAGGCGAAGCGCACGGCCAAGGGAGGCGCTCGTGGCAGCTGGTGAGGTCGTGACGACGTCGGGCGCGCCCGGCGAGATCATCGCGGAGGACCCTGAGCACGGTTACGGTGCCGTCGTGACGGCCAGCGGCCGGATCTCGGTGGCCCGCGAGTACGAGCCGGTGGTGTCGGAGGTTCCGTTCAACTCGGTGCAGCTCTCGCGCCTGGACGAGGCGCTGACCCTGTCGGCGCGCACGACCGGGCTGGGCTTCAGCGTGTACCTCGGCGATCTGGGCGACGACTCCCGGGAGACCGCTGAGGGACTGCACGCGCAGTACGGGGCCAACGCGGCCTCGGCGGTGCTGGTGGCCGTGTCCCCGGCGCAGCGCCGGGTGGAGATCGTCACCGGCGCCGAGTCCGTCCGCCGGCTGCCCGACCGGGCGTGCAATCTCGCGGTGATGAGCATGGTCGCTTCCTTCAAGGAAGGCGACCTGATCGGTGGGCTGGTCAGCGGCCTGCGCATGTTGTGCGATCAGGCCGGATCGCCGCCGCCCAAGCGTTGATTCTTTCCCTGCCGCGACCTGCCTGTTGGCGGGTCGCGGTTTTTTGTCGCCTTCCCTGGGGGCCCAGGACATCAGGCCCCCAGGGACGACAGCGGAACTAGTCCGAACGATCAGCGGCCCGAGCGGCGAGAGCCCGAAGAATTCCGGCCCGCCCCTCGGAAACCAACCGCCGCAACGCCGGCGGGTGCACGTTCTCCGAAAGCCAGGCGTCCGCGGCGGCGACGGTGTCCGACGACACCGCCCAGGACGGGAACAGCCCGGTGGCCATGGGCTGAGCCCGTTCACTGGACCGCCGGCCCCACACGTCGGCGACGTCGTCGAAGTACCGGGGAACGTAGGACGCGATCAGCTCACGCTGGGCCGGGTGCGAGAACCCGGCGATGATCGACTCGTTGACCGCGTTCGGCAGTTCGTCGTCGTGCACCGCCCGTCGCCAGGCCTCGGCCTTCGCCTCGGCCGTGGGGCGTAGGGCGCGGGCGCGTTCGGCGTGCCGGTTTCCGGTGGCGGTCGAGTCGGCGGTGAGGGCGTCGTCGACCTCGCGTTCGGTCGCGGCGTCGTGGGCCACCAGGGCGTGCAGCAGGCGCCACCGCAGGTCGGTGTCGACGGTCAGGCCTTCCAGCGGGGCCGAGCCGTCGAGCCAGCCGCGCAGCACCGCGAGTTTCGCGGAGTCGAGGACCGAGCCGGCGAGGGCGTTGACCAGGGCGAGCTGGTGGTCCGAGCCGGGCGGCACGGACGATGCCAGCTCCAGCAGGCGGTCGGTGAGGATCTGCCAGCCCTCGGCCGTCCAGGACGGGTCGGCGTAGGAGGCGATGGCGGTCTGGGCCTGCAGCAGCAGCCGCTGGACGACACCGACCTCGGTTTCGGCCGGCAGGCCGTGGCACACGAGCCGGACGAAGTCGCGGGCCTTGAACTCGGCCTCGCGGGTCATCTCCCACGCCGCTGACCAGCACAGGGTCCGGGGCAGCGGCTCGGTGATGTCGCCGATCCGCTCCACCAGCGTGGCCAGGGAGTCCGGGTCGAGGCGCATCGTGCAGTAGCTCAGGTCGTCGTCGTTGATCAGCAGGAGTTTGCCGCGTTGGACGCCGATCAGGTCGGGGACCTCGGTGCGTTCACCGTCGACGTCGATCTCCGAGCGGTGGGTGCGGACCAGTTTGCCGTCGGCGTCGTCGTAGACGCCGATGGCGACGCGGTGGGTGCGCAGCTCACCGGCCCCGGGCCTGGCGCCGCCCTGGCTGATCGCGAACGACGTGAACGCGCCGTTCGCGTCGACGTCGAACTCGGGGCGCAGCGTGTTGAGGCCGGTGGTCTCCAGCCACTGCGCGCTCCACCACGACAGGTCGCGCCCGGACGCCTCCTCCAGCGCGGAGAACAGGTCGGCGAGCGTCGCGTTGCCCCACGCGTGCTTGGCGAAGTACACCCGCAGGCCGGACAGGAAGTTCTCCAACCCGACGTAGGCCACCAGCTGCTTGAGGACGCTCGCGCCCTTCGCGTAGGTGATGCCGTCGAAGTTGACCTCGACGGCCTGCAGGTCGGGGATGTCGGCGGCGACCGGGTGGGTCGAGGGCAGCTGGTCCTGGCGGTAGGCCCAGGACTTCTCGATGTTGGCGAAGCTGGTCCACGCGTGCTTGTACTCGGTGGCCTCGGCCTGGGCCAGCACGCTCGCGAACGTGGCGAACGACTCGTTGAGCCACAGGTCGTCCCACCAGCGCATGGTCACCAGGTCGCCGAACCACATGTGCGCCATCTCGTGCAGCACGGTCTCGCAGCGCCGCTCGTAGGCGTAGCGGGTGACCCTGCTGCGGAACACGTAGTCCTCGAGGAAGGTCACGCAGCCGGCGTTCTCCATCGCGCCGGCGTTGAACTCCGGCACGAAGCACTGGTCGTACTTGCCGAACGGGTACGGGACGCCGAAGTTCCTGTGGTAGAAGGCGAAACCCTGCTTGGTTTCGGTGAACAGGCGCTGGGCGTCCATGTGCTCGGCCAGCGAGGAGCGGCAGTACAGGCCCAGGGGGATCGTCCCCAGGTCGTCGCTGTACTCGTCCCGCCACTCGGCGTACGGGCCGGCGACCAGTGCCACCACATAGGTGGACATTCGTTCGGTGGTCTTGAACACGTGCCGTACGGCGCCGTCGGTGCCGGTGGGCTCACTGGACTCCAGCGGCGCGCAGGAGATCACCTTCCACGACTTGGGGGCGATCACCGTCAGCCGGTAGGTGGCCTTCAGGTCGGGCTGGTCGAAGCAGGTGAACATCCGCTTCGCGTCGGCCGTCTCGAACTGGGTGTACAGGTACACGCCCTTGTCCACCGGATCGGTGAACCGGTGCAGACCCTCGCCGGTGTTGGTGTACTCGCAGGTGGCCCGGACGGTGACCGAGTTGTTCTCGGCGAGCCCGGGCAGGGCGATCCCGTCGTCCTCGCGGTAGCCGCTCACGTCCAGCGCGGTGCCGTTGAGCTCGGCGGAGTGCACCGACTCGGCGACCAGGTCGATCCAGGAGTCGGCGCCCGGCCGGCGGCTGCGGAAGGTCGCCGTGGTGGTCGAGGTGAACGTGCGTTCGCCCGGTTGACCATGACCGTTCGTGAGGTCCAACTCGATGTCATAGGTCCGCACATCGAGTAGCGCAGCGCGCTGCTGTGCATCGTCACGGGTCAGGTTGGGCGGAGCCACAGGTCACCTCAAGCCTTGGTTGGTGTGCCAACTGGTAATGCCGTTGGTACTGACAATCGCGTTCGTTCGCATCCAAGCACTTCAGCCAGGCGTGTCGCCCGCCAGACGGGTGAGAACGGGAAGAAAGTTCACCGCCGGCGTGGTTGGCATGGACATGACTTCTCCGGACAAGAGTTCCTCGACCGCGACGAGAGTCGACTTCTACTTCGACCCGATGTGCCCGTTCGCGTGGATCACCTCGCGCTGGATCCTGGAGGTGGAACAGCACCGGGACCTCGACCTGCGTTTCCGCGTGATGAGTCTCTCAGTGCTCAACGAGGGCCGGGACCTGCCCGACGACTACCGGCGGATGATGGACGACGGCTGGGGCCTGGTGCGGGTCGCCACCGCGGCCGCCCAGTTACACGGTGAGGACGTCCTGCGTGACCTGTACACGGCGATGGGCACGCGCATCCACAACCGGGACAACAAGGACTTCGGCGTCGTGATCAAGGAGTCGCTCGCGGCCGTCGGCCTGCCCGCTGACCTGGCCGAAGCCGCCACCACGACCCGCTGGGACGAGGCGCTGCGCGCGAGCCACCACGAGGGCATGGACCCGGTCGGCATGGACGTCGGGACGCCCACGATCCACGTCGACGGCGTCGCGTTCTTCGGCCCGGTGCTGAACTCGATCCCCCGGGGCCAGGACGCGGTGAAGGTTTTCGACGGCACCGTCGCGCTGGCCAGCTTCCCGAATTTCTTCGAGCTCAAGCGCACCCGGACCGGGGATCTCTCCTTCGACTGACGCCCGGTGTTGTGACAGGCTGGGGGCCAGCGGAAGGCCCCGCGTCACAGCCGTGTCACAGCCGCGTCCCGTCGCGTGTCGTCGCGTGTCGGGTCGCACGTCAGAGTCGATGGAGGATCCATGGCCGCGCCCACCCAGGTCCGCACCGCGCACTACATCGGCGGGACGTTCACTGAGCCGGACGCCGCCTCCGGGTCCGCCGAACGCCTCGACGTGGTCAACCCGGCGACCGAGCAGGTCATCGCGTCCGTCCCGGTCGGGACCGACGCCGACGCGGACGCCGCGGTGCGTGCCGCGGCGGCCGCGTTCCCGGCCTGGGCGGCGACGCCGCTGGCCGAGCGGGTCGCCGCCGTCGGCCGGATCAACGACGGCCTGCGCGCCCGCGCCGAGGAACTGGCCGCGACGATCACCGCCGAGGTCGGCACCCCGATCAGCTTCGCCAAGGCCGTCCAGGTGACCAACCCGGTCGGCATCACCGCCGGCGTGCTCGACGAGATCGCCCACGGCGCGCTGGATCCGGTCGAGGTCGGCAACTCGACGATCGTGCGCGAACCGATCGGGGTGGTCGCGGCGATCACGCCGTGGAACTTCCCGCTCCAGCAGATGGTCGCCAAGGTGACCCCCGCGCTGGCCGCCGGGTGCACCGTGGTGCTCAAGCCCAGCGAGGTCGCGCCGCTGACCGCCGGCCTGCTCGCCGCGATCATCGACGAGGCCGGGCTTCCCGCCGGGGTGTTCAACCTCGTGCACGGCACCGGCCCGGTCGTCGGCGAGGCGCTGGCCGCGCACCCGCTGGTGGACATGGTGTCGTTCACCGGGTCGACGCGCGCTGGCCGCCGGGTCGCGGCCGTCGGCGCGGAGACGGTGAAGCGGGTGTCGCTGGAACTCGGCGGCAAGTCCGCGTCGGTCGTTCTCGACGACGCCGACCTGGTGCGCGCCGTGAAGATCACCGTCGCGAACTGCTTCATGAACAACGGCCAGGCGTGCAGCGCCCTGACCCGCCTGCTGGTCCCCGCCGACCGGCACGACGAGGCCGTCGCGGCCGCCGTCGCGGCCGCGGCGAAGTACCAGCCAGGGGACCCGACCCAGGACACCACCCGGATCGGCCCGTCCGTGACCGCCGCCCAACGCGACCGGGTGATCGACTACATCCGCAAGGGTGTCGACGAAGGCGCGACCCTCGCCCACGGTGGCCCCGATCCCGTTGAGGGCACGGGTTTCTACGTGCGCCCCACGGTGTTCGGCGGCGTGCGCGAGGACATGACGATCGCGCAGGAAGAGATCTTCGGCCCGGTCCTGGCCGTCCTCCCGTACACCGACGAGGCCGACGCCATCCGCATCGCCAACGGAACCCAGTACGGCCTGGCCGCCGGAGTCTTCGGCGGCGACGCGGAGCGGGCGTACGCGGTGGCCGGCAAACTGCGGGCCGGCCAGGTGGACGTGAACGGCGCCCGGTTCAACACGAAGGCGCCGTTCGGCGGGTTCAAGCAGTCCGGCAACGGGCGGGAGTTCGGGCGCTACGGGCTGGAGGAGTTCACCGAGGTGAAGTCCATCCAGCGCTGAGGCCCTCGAGTCACACCCCCGAGACGATGACCTGGAAAGAAGTAGCCTGTCCGGGTGACGGTGGTCAGGGTTGTGGCGCGGGTGCGGGTCGGCGGCGGAGCCCCGGTCGAGCGGTTGGTGTGTCATCCGAGGCTCCCGCTGGTCGCCGGCGTGAACTCGGCGGATCCGGTGGTGCGGGTCTGGGACAGCGACGCCGGGGGACTGCGCGTGCTCGAGACCATCGGTGCCGATTCGCCCCCCTACGACGATGTCCACGTGGGTAGGCGGACACCGGCCGTGGCCTGGCATCCGGACCGGGCACTGCTCCTGGTGGCCGACGAACGCGCCGTGGTGATGTGGACCCCGGACGGGGTCGACGAGCTGGACGACCTTCCTGCCACCGCCGCCTACCGCTGGCTGGGGTTCAGCCCGGACGGTGAGGGGTTGTGGGCGGCGCCGTCCTCAGGCGACGAGCACAAGCCGTGGGAGCTGTCCTCCGATGTGCTCGACCCGTACTCGGGGACCGTGCATCCCGGTCCGGGCTGGCACACCGGCATCGCGGCACACCCGTCGGGCGAGGTGGTGGCCACGCTGCACGGCGACGACATCGACGGGACGTCGGTGGTGTTCGCGCGGGTCGACGACGGGACAGCGCCCACCACGATGCGCCTCCTCGAGCGAACGCTGGACCTGGAGGTCGACAACTACGAGACGCCGATCTTCAGTGCGGACGGACGCCACCTGGCGATCCGGGGTCACAACGACAACTCACTGGACGTGGTCGGTTTCCCCTCGCTCCAGCACGTGCTGAGGACGATCCTCGACCAGCGCGGCAACCCTCTCCCCACGCACCCCGGGCCGCGTCACGACATCGCGTTCGGAACCCGGCCCGGTGTGCTCTGGCTCGGCACGACGGCGGGGATCCTCGTGGAGATCGACCTCGATGAGCAGCGCACGACGGGGCACGACGTGCTGGACGGTCATCCGGTGACCGCGCTCGCCGCGACCCCGGCGGGCGAGCTCGTCGTCGCCACCGCCCACGGCGATCTGGTGCTCCTGTCGGTGCGGACCGACCCCGACCGGGACCGCGCCCCGGACGACGACGCGGTGCGGGCCACGGCCACCAGCTTCCTGGACACGACCTCCGAGGTCCCCGACGACGGCGGACCGGAGGCACCGTGGGTCGTGCGTGACGACGCCCCGAACTGGGTGTCGGACGGCCTGGCGACCGCGACGGAGCCGGCCTGGCTGCGACTCCAGGCGGCCATCGACAACCCACGCGGCCAGGGCGGGTGAGCGACCGGACCGGTCCCTCCGTCGCCGGGCCTGAGCCCGGTCAGGCCTGGCAGACGGGGCACCAGTAGAGGTTGCGGCCGGCGAGGTCCCGCGTCGCCACCGGGGTGCCGCACACCAGGCAGGGCTGGTCGGTTCGGCGGTAGACGTAGACCTCGCCGCCGTGGCGGTCGGCCCGGGCGGGGCGGCCCATGGCGCGCGGCATGTGTTCCGGGCGGACCGTGTCGATGCGACCGGAGCGCACACCCTTGCGCATCAGGGTCACCAGGTCCGCCCAGATGGCCGACCACACGGCGTGGTCGAGCGACCGGCCGGGGGTCAGCGGGTTGATCTCGTGGCGGAACAGGACCTCGGCCCGGTAGACGTTGCCGACGCCGGCGAGGACGCGTTGGTCCAGGAGCAGTTGCGCCACCGGCTGGCGTGAGCGGGACAGACGTGCCCACGCCCGTTCGGGATCTGCGTTGCGGCGCAACGGGTCCGGGCCCAGCGGCGCCACCAGCGCGGTCATCTCCGGCTTGGTGATGACCTGGCAGACGATCGGGCCGGACAGGTCGGTCAGGTACTCCTCGCCGACCATGCGCATGCGGATCGCGCCTCGTGGCGGCTGTTCGGGCAGCGGGTGTTCGGCGAACATGCCGATCAGGCCGAGGTGGACGTGCACGATCGCGTCGCGGTCGTAGACGTGGAACAGGTGTTTGCCGTACGCCTCCGCGCGGCGCAGGACTCGTCCGTCCACAAAGGACGCTCCGGCGGTGAACCGGCCCTGTGGGCTGGACACCCGCACCGGCCGGCCGGCGAACAGTTTCTGGTGCCGCCGCGCCAGGCGGTGCAGCGTGTGACCCTCCGGCACGTCAGCTCGGCAGCGCGGGCGGCTCGCCGGTCCGCTCGTAGTCCGCCACCAGCCCGATCCGCCGCTGGTGCCTCGGCTCGCCGGAGAACGCCGTGCCGACGAACGTGTCGACGATCTCGGCGGCCTCCTGCGGGGTGTGCATGCGCGCGCCCAACGCCACGACCTGCGCGTCGTTGTGCTCACGCGCGAGCGACGCGGTCCGCGTGTCGTAGGCCAGCGCGGCGCGGCACCCGGCGACCTTGTTCGCCGCGATCTGTTCGCCGTTGCCGGAGCCGCCGATCACCACACCGAGACTGCCCCGGTCGGCGACGACGCGCCGGGCGGCCTCGATGCAGAACGGCGGGTAGTCGTCCTCGGCGTCGTAGACGGCGGGGCCGACGTCGACCACGTCGTGGCCGGCGGTCGACAGGTGTTCGGCCAGCTGGGCCTTCAGCTCGAAGCCCGCGTGGTCTGATCCCAGGTAAACACGCACGGCCTCGCATTCTGCCAGTACTGGAAGGATCGGCAGGATGACGGTCTACACGCAACACGGTCACGATCTTCGGCTCGACTGGGGCGGTGACGGCGTCCGCGCGCTCGGCGAGGACTGCGCGGTGCTGGTCATCATCGACGTGCTGGTGTTCACCACCTCGGTGGACATCGTGCTCGGGCGTGGCGGTCGGGTGCTGCCGCTGCCGTGGCGCGACGAGCGCGGCCAACGGCTGGCCAGGGAGGCCGGCGCCACGCTGGTTCCGTCCGGTCTCACCGGGTTGGACGGCGCCCGGCTGTCCGCCGACCGCTCGGCCGGCTGGTCGCTGCGGCCGTCGTCGCTGGTCACCGTCCCGGAGGGCACGTTCCTGGGGATCGCCTCCCCGAACGGCGCGACGCTGTGCGCGGCGGCGGCCAGCACCGGCGCCACGGTCCTGGCCGGCTGCCTGCGCAACGCGACAGCGGTCGGCGCGGCCGCTCACACGCTCGCCGCCGGCCGGCCCGTCGGTGTCGTCGCCGCCGGGGAACGCTGGCGCGACACCGAGCCCCCACGGTTACGCCCCTCCCTGGAGGACTGGCTCGGGGCGGCGGCGGTCGCGGCCGCGATCCCGGCGCGGACCCCGTCGCCGGAGGCCGAGCTGGCGGCGCTGTCGTACCGGTCGGCCGGTGACCGGGTGGCGGAGCTGGTGACCGGCTCGGTGTCGGGGCGCGAGCTGGCCGAGGCCGGCCTGCCCGGCGACGTGTCCCTCGCCGCCGCCGTCGACTCCAGCGACGTGGTCCCGCTGCTCAACGGCGAGGGGATACTGGAGCGCTGGCCGGGCTGAGAAGGGAGAGTCGGGTGGCTGAGGGCGGGCGGTGGATCGAGGTCGCCGGCGGGGTGTTCGCGCGGCGGTACCGGGAGTTGGACCAGACGTTGGGGTTGGTCGTCGGGCGAACCGGGTGTGTGGTGGTGGACACCGGCACCGACGAGACCCACGGGGCCGAGTTCGCGGCGGCGATCCGGGAGGTGACGGAGCTGCCGTGGACGGTGGTGATCACCCACGCGCACTTCGACCACTTCTTCGGGACCGCCGCCTTCTCCCCGTGCGCCGTGTGGGCGCACGAGCGGTGCGCGGTCGCGCTGGCCGACTCCGACGGGGACCGGCGGACGTGGATGCGGCGCTACCGCGAGCAGGGACGGCCGGAGCTGGCCGACCGTCTGGGTGACGCCCGGCTGGTGATGCCGACCGATCTGTTCACCGACCGGGTGCGCCTGGACCTCGGGGGCCGGGTCGTCGACCTGATCCACCCCGGGCCGGCGCACACCGACCACGACGTCATGGTGCACGTGCCGGACGCCGCGGTCGTGTTCGCGGGGGACCTGGTCGAACAGGGGGCGGCGCCGTCGGTGGGGTCGGACGCGCACGTGGACCGGTGGCCGGCCGCGTTGGACCTGCTGCTCGCGTTGCGGCCGGAGACGGTCGTGCCGGGGCACGGGGAGCCGGTGGGCCCGGGGTTCGTGCTGGCGCAGCGGGACGAGCTTCAGAAACCGAAGTCGCCGAAGCCGCCCATGTCGCCACCACCGAAGTCGCCGCCGCCGCCGTAGTCGCCGCCGTAGTCGCCGCCCATGTCGCCGCCGTAGTCCCCGCCGCCGTCACCCATGTCGCCGCCGCCGTCACCGCCGTCGCCGGATTCCATGGCGTCCTGCTGGCCGGCGTCGTAGCCCTGCTCCCAGGCCGCCGCGTCGGGGATGCCGTACATGCCGGAGAACATGGCGCTGAACAGCATCATCGAACCCAGGCCCCACGCGCCGGCGACCAGCGCGGGCTTCCACCACGGCTCGCTGTACCAGCCCTGCGGCACCGGCCGGCCGGCCACGCGGCCACCGGGGTAGTAGTGCGGGGTGTTGCGGCCCGGCTCGGGCGAGGCCTCGTAGTCGTGGCCCTCGACGGAGACCCGGCGGTCCTCGGTGACCTTGCCGGCGCGCTCCTGCTCGGGGTCGCGGGGCAGTTCGGGGCCGGGGTCCAGGCCCATGGCGGTGCGCGCGGCCCGCACGTAGTACAGGCCCTCCATCGCGGTCTTGGTGACCAGCCGGCACTGCTCGATCGTGGCCGCCTGCTCCATCTGCGAGCCGGCGGCGGTGTAGCGCTCGGCGGCGTCGGCCATGGCCTGGCTGGAGGCCTCGTCGGTGCCGGTCAGGTTCATCACCTGGCCGCCGAGGCGTTCGACCCAGCGGCGGGCGTCGGCCTTCGCGTCCTCCAGCTGGGCCTCGCGGGCGTTGGCCTGGTTCCTGGCGAACGACGTGCCCACGGCGACCACGACCAGGAGCAACGCGATGACCACGATGAGCGTGACCATGAGGTCCCCTCCCGTTTCGAACCGGTATGTGTGGTCAACGGGTACGTGGCGCCGTGAGTTCCGCCCTCAACAGGTCAAACTCAGTCGCGGTATAGACCCGAACGGGTGGTAACTCACCTACATTCGGTCGTAGGGTTGTCGACCATGAGGGTCGGATCCCCGCTGTTGGTGCGTGCGGGCACCCTGGCGGACGCCGAGGCCATCGGCGAGGTCCACGCCCAGGCGTGGCGGGCGGGACACCGGGACGTGTTCGAGAGCGGTTGGCTGGACCGGCTCGCGCGGCGCCGGCTCACGCTGTGGGCCGAGGTGCTCGCCGATCCGCGCCGGCGCGCCAACACGATGCTGGTGGCGCAGCGCGGCGACCGGATCGCCGGGTTCGTCTACGCCGGCCCGCACACCGACGGCTCGTCGGACGCGGAGATCCTCGACTGCTACGCCCACCCGTCGGTCTGGGGCCAGGGCGTCGCGGCGACGCTGATGGACAGCGCGACCGAACTGCTCGTCGAGGGCCGGCACCGACGGGTGCGGCTGTGGACGATGGCCGGCGCCAACCGCGCCCGCCACTTCTACACCGCCTACGGCTTCGCCGAGACCGGCCGGCGCCGCGAACACGACTTCGGCGACGGCCGGCCCGTGCTGGAGATCGAGTACGCCCGCCGGATCCGCTAGCCCAACGCCGCCCGGACACGGTCGGGCATCGGTGTCTTACGCAGCGTCGCCGGATCGACGAACACGTGGCGCACCTCACCGTCGGCGATCAGCCGCTCGCCGACCCGGAACTCCGGGCGGATGATCATGCTCGTGGTGCCGAGGTGCTCGACCGGCAGCGCGATGTCGAGCTCCTCGTCGAACCGCGCGCCCTCGACGAACCGGATCCGCGCCTCGGCCACCACCAGGTCGTGCCCGCCGTCGACCATCTCCTGATAGGGCCCGACGCGCTCGCGGAACAACTCGGTGATGGCGACGTCGTAGAAGAACAAATACTGCCCGTTGAACACCACACCCTGCTGGTCGCACTCGCTGTAACGCACCCGCAAACGGTGCGTGAACGGCTGACCCACAAACGCCTCCTCACAGCGTCGGAAAATCATCGGTCACCGGTTACTCGGGCTGTCGAAGTGTCCTCGCCGGACGGTGGAGCGGGCCTGGAATCGCGGCCGGGAGCGAAGCACGAGCGGAGAAGACAGCGCCCCGGCGCCGGGTGGACCCTGACTGGGACATGGTGACCGACGTCTGCCTGGAAGGCGATCATGCCGCACGTCAACATCAAGCACTTCCCGGCCCCGCTGACCGACGAGCAGCGGGCCACCCTGGTGGTCGCCGTGACCGAGGCCGTGCGCGAGGCGTTCGGCTGCGACGAGGGAGTCATCTCCATCGCGCTGGAGCCGGTCGAGTCGGAGGTCTGGCACGAGCAGGTCTACGTGCCGGAGATCGTCAACCGCGCGGACCTTTTGCAGAAGTCGCCCAACTACTGACCGGGTCACTTCTTCCATTTCCGAGAAGGGATTGTCCGTGGTGAATACGGTTTCTGTGGGGAATGCCCGCGTGAAGTACACGGTCACCGGTTCGGGGCCGGTGCTGGTGCTGGCGCACGGTGTCGGCAAGGGCGGGCAGAGCACGTTCGGCCACATCGTCGAGGACTTCGCGAAGCGCAACACGGTCGTGGTGTGCGACCTGTCCGGCAGTGAGGCCGCCGAGGACGACGGCGAGGCCCTCACGATCGAGGGGCAGGCCGCCGAGGTGTCCGCGATCATCGCCGACTTAGGGGTGTCCGAGCCGGTCGACCTGGTCGGGTTCTCCCTCGGTGGCGCGGTGGTCGCGGCGACCGCCGCCCTGCACCCCGAGCAGATCCGCCGGCTGGTCCCGATCGGCGGGCTGGTCACGGCCGACGCGTACATGAAGAACCTGATCGGCCTGACGCTGAGCCAGTCGCACGACCCGGTGGCGTTCGGCCGGGTGCTGACCACGACCGCGTTCAGCCCCCGCTACATCAACAGCCTCCCCAGCCTGGACGAGGTCGACAAGATGGGCGCCGAGCTGAGCCCGTCGAAGGGCCGGATCCGGCAGCTGGAACTGCTGATCCAGGTCGACATCCGCGACATCGTCGGCAACGTGCGCGCCCAGACCATGGTCGTTGGCTGCAACCCCGACGCCGCGGTGCCCACCCACCACTCGGTGGACCTGCACAACTCCATCGCCTCCTCCACCTATGTCGAGATGGACAGCGGCCACATGGTCCTGTTCGAGAAGCCGGCCGAGATGGTCGAGCTGATCAACAGCTTCATCCACAAGCCCTGACCCCGGCACCGGCGCGGCACGGCACCCGTGCCGCGCCTTCCCCACGTCAGCCACATGCCAGGAGGAACAATGGGCAGGATCCTGCTCGCGGTCAGCAGCCACGACGTGCTCGGGGACACCGGCCAACCGACCGGGTACAGCGTGTCGGAGGCGGCCCACCCGTACCGGGTGTTCGTCGACGCCGGGTACGAGGTGGATTTCGTGTCGGTGCGCGGCGGGCTGCCGCCGGCCGTGGTGTTCGACGGTGAGGAGAACGACCCGGAGGTCCAGGCCTACCTGGCCGACGAGACCATCCAGGCCGCGCTCGCGGCGACCCCGCCGGCCTCCGAGGTGAGCGCCGAGGGCTACGACGCGATCTTCTACGCCGGCGGCCACGGCGCCATGTGGGACTTCCCCGACTCGCCCGACCTCGCCCGCCTCGCGATGGACATCTACGCGGCCGGCGGCATCGTCTCGGCGGTGTGCCACGGGCCGGCGGCGCTGGTCAACCTGCGGCTGCCCGACGGGCGGTACCTGGTCGAGGGCAAGCGGGTCTCCTCGTTCACCAACGAGGAGGAGGACTCCCTCGGGCTGGTGCACGTGATGCCGTTCCTGTTGGAGGACCGGCTCAAGGAGCGCGGCGGCCTGCACGGCAAGTCGGGCAACTTCGTCGCCCACACCTCCACCGACGACCGGGTGATCACCGGGCAGAACCCGCCGTCGGCCGCGATCGTCGCGGAGCTCGTCGTGCGCGAGCTGAAGAACACCGCGAGCTGAACGAACAGCCAGCACCGGCTCCACCGACCAACAGCAGAACGGGACATCAACCATGCAGGGTTTGATCCAGGTCGCGGGCATCATCGACCAGGCCGAGGCCGACATGATCATCGAGGAGGGCGCGGACTGGCTGGGCTTCGCGCTGCGGCTGCCGGCCAAGAACGAGGACCTGTCCGAGGCCGACGCCGCGGCCATCGTCCGCGCGATCCAGCCGGCCAACCGGGGCGTCATCATCACCTACCTGACCGACGCCGAGGAGATCAAGCAGTTCTGTGCCGACATCGGGGTCACCGCCATCCAGCTGCACGGCGACGTGACCCCCGACGAGCTGCACAAGCTGCGGGCCATCGCGCCGGAGCTGTACACGCTCAAGAGCCTGGTGGTGAAGTCGGACAACAGCGACGAGCTGGCCGAGATCGTCGAGGGCGCCGCGCCGCACGTCGACATGTTCATCACCGACACGTTCAACCCGGCCACCGGCGCCAAGGGCGCGACCGGCCTGACCCACGACTGGGACGTCAGCGCCGAGCTGGTGCGGATCTCGCCGCTGCCGTTGATGCTGGCCGGCGGGCTCAACCCGGACAACGTCGCCGAGGCCATCGAGAAGGTCCGGCCGGCCGCGGTCGACGCGCACACCGGCCTGGAGGGCGCCGACCGCCGCAAGGACCGGGTCAAGGTGCGCACGTTCGTCGAGGAGGCGCGCAAGGCCTTCGCGCGGATCGCGGCCGACGGGCGGGGGTGAGCCCGGTGACCATCGAGATGAGGGCCGTCGAGGCGGCGGTGCACCTGTTGCCGCAGACCAAGTTGCTGCGGTCGATGCACACCGTGATCCGTAACCGGGACGCCGAACGCGGTGAGCTGGTGGTCACCGCCAGCCGGATCATGCGCCAGCTGGTCGAGGCCGCGCTGGAGCTGCTGCCGTTCGAACCGAGGGACGTGACCACGCCGGTCGGGCAGACCTATCACGGTCTGCGCGCCACCGACCGGGTCTGCGGCGTGTCGATCCCCAGGGCCGGCGACAGCATGGAGAACGAGCTGCGCGTGGTCGCGCCGTGGATGCGGATCGGCAAGATCCTCATCCAGCGGGACAAGGTGACCAAGCTGCCGCACCTGTACTACACGGCCCTGCCGGCCGACATCGCGCGGCGGCACGTGCTGCTGCTCGACCCGATGCTGGCCACCGGCGGCACCGCGCTGGCCGCGATCGAGGTGCTGCTGGGCAAGGGCGTGCCCGAGGAACACATCGTGTTCGTCAACCTGCTGTCCTCCCCCGAGGGCATCACCATCGTGCGCGAGCGGTTCCCGAACGTGCGGATGGTGACCTCCTCCATCGAGGAGCGGCTCAACGAGAACGCCTTCATGGAACCGGGAATCGGCGACTTCGGCGACCGGTACTTCGGGACCGACATCGCGGCCTGAACGCCCACCACCACCCTCGGAGGAGCAAGCATGTCCGGCACCGAACCGACCAGGATCGCGATCGTCTACTACTCCGGCACGGGCAACTGCCACAAGCTCGCCACGGCCGCTGCCGAGGCGGCCGAGAAGTTCGGTGCGCTGACGCGCCAGCGACGCGTACCGGAATACGTCAACGAGTCGTTATGGCCGGACTTCGGCGAGTGGACGCAGGCGTGGACGGAGAACGCCGAGGCGGTCCGGGAGACGCCCGTCGCCCAGGTCGAGGACCTGGAGTGGGCCGACGCGATCCTGATGGGCGCCCCGGGCCGTTTCGGCATGATCGCCGCGCCGCTCAAGCACTTCATCGAGCAGGCCTGGCCGCTCAACGCCCGCCGGGGACTGGTCAACAAGGTGGTGTCCTCGTTCACCTCGACCGGCGCCCCGCACGGCGGCCAGGAGGCGACGATCCTGTCGCTGAACACGATCTTCTACCACTGGGGCGGCATCATCGTGCCGCCCGGCACCACCGACGACGTGATGCAGACGCCCAGCAACGGCAACCCCTACGGCGTCAGCTCGGTCTCCGGCCGCCAGGCGATCCCCGGCCGGCTCGCGGAGAACGTGACCGACGACAACCTGGCCGCCATCGCCTACCAGACGACCCGGATGCTGGAGGTCGCCACCGCGCTGCGGCACGGTTTCGCGGCGGGCCCGGCGGCATGAGCGCACCGGAACTCGTCTACAGCGACGAGGTCGCGCAGGCGCTGCACGCCGGTGATCCGGTGGTGGCGTTGGAGTCCAACGTCATCACCCACGGCCTGCCCTACCCGGACAACGCCGCCACCGCCCGCAAGGTCGAGCAGGCCGTGCGTGACGGCGGCGCGGTGCCGGCCACGGTCGCGGTGGAGGGCGGGCGGATCGTCGTCGGGATGACCGACGAGGACATCGAACGGTTCGCCTCGACCCCGGGCATCCCCAAGGTCAGCAGCCGGGACATGCCGGTGGTGCTGGCCCAGGGCGGGATGGGCGCGCTGACGGTCGCCTCGTCGGTGGTGGCCGCCGAACTCGCCGGGATCGCGTTCTTCTCCTCGGCGGGCATCGGCGGGGTGCACCGGGGCGCGGAGCGGACCATGGACGTGTCCTCGGACCTGATCCAGTTCACCCGTTCGAAGGTCGCGGTGGTGTGCGCGGGGGCGAAGAAGATCCTCGACCTGGGGCTGACGCTGGAGTACCTGGAGACCCAGTGCGTGCCGGTGGTGTCCTACCGTTCCGACGACTTCCCGGCGTTCTACTGCGTCTCCAGCGGGTTTCCCAGTCCGCTGCGCCTGGACGACGACGCGGTGATCGCCGCGTCGATCGAGAACCACTGGGCGTTGGGCAACCACAGCTCGTTCCTGATCACCACCCCGGTCCGCCCGGCCGACGCGATCGACGGCGAGGAGGTCGACGCCGCGATCACCGAGGCCATGGCGGCCGCCGACCGCGACGGCATCCGGGGCCAGGCGATCACCAAGTACCTCATGCGTGCGGTCGACGCGGCCACCGACGGCCGTTCGGCGCGGGCGAACATGGCGGTGCTGGCCAGCACGGCCGAGGTCGGCGGGCGTCTGGCCGTGGCCCACGCCGCCCACCGCAGGGAGGTGCGGGGCTGAACGACCACCGATCCATCACGGTGTCACCCCATCTATCGCTTTCCGCGATAGATGGGGTGACAAACATGTATTGGACTCATCTATCGATGGTCAGAAGACTGGGACCGTGACCGCGTCCGGTCACCCCACGACGTTGAACCACCCGACACCCAAGGCAGAGAGAAGAAATGGTCACTCACGATGAGCACACGCACTCGGCCTTGCGGGGTTGGCTGGGTGTCGCCGCGATCACAGCCAGCTTGTTCGTCTTCCTCACCACGGAGCTGATGCCCGTCGGTCTGCTCACCCCGCTGAGCTCCAGCCTGGAGATCTCGGTGGGCGCCGCGGGCCTGATGGTCACCCTCTACGGCCTGTCGGCCGGGCTCGGGGTGCCGTTCATCGTCGCCTGGACCAGGCGGGTCAACCGGCGGCTGCTGCTGTCGATCCTGCTGGTGGTCCTGGCGGTGGGCAACCTGATCACCGCGCTGGCCCCCAGCTACCCGCTGGTTCTCACCACCCGCCTGGTCATGGGCTTCGCCAACGGCGCGTTCTGGGCGATCGGCATCGGCATGGCCATGCGGATCGTCGAGGGCAAGCACGCCAGCCGCGCCGCCGCCGTGGTCATGTCGGGCATCTCGATCGCCACCGTGGTCGGCATCCCGCTGGGCACGATCCTGGAGAACGCCACCGACTGGCAGACCACGTTCTTCATCTGGAGCGGGCTGAGCGTGCTGGTGTTCCTGGCCGTCACGCTGCTGGTGCCCTCGCTGCCCTCGGCGAACGCGGTGTCCATCCGGGAGGTCTTCAGCCTGCCGAGGTCCAACGTGCGACTGCGGCTGGTGCTGGTCACCGTCGTGCTGTTCGTGCTCGGCCACTTCGGGGCGTTCACGTTCGTGCGGCCGTTCCTGGAGAGCGAGTCCTCCGCGTCGTCCACGTTCATCACCGTGTGCCTGATCATCTTCGGTGTCGGTGGGGCGATCGGGAACTTCGTCGCCGGGCGCACCGTCGGCAAGAGCCTGGTCGGCAGCTTCGCCGTCGGCGCGGTGATCATGCTGGCGTCGCTGCTGTTGCTGATGGCCGCCGGTGCCAGCGCCGCCGGCGCGCTGATCGCGCTGATCGCCTGGGGCGTGGCCTACGGCGTCATGCAGCTCAGCCAGCTGACCATGACCCAGGTGTCGGCGCCGGAGACGTTCGAGGCGGCGATGTCGCTGAACACGTTGGCCTACAACACCTCCATCGCGCTGGGCGCGTTCTTCGCCGGACTGTTCGCGGACAACGCCGGCATCTCCAGCGTCGTGTGGTTCGGCATCATCCTGGTGGCCGCGTCGCTGCTGTTCACCGTCGGCACCCACCGCAAGGCCCCGGAGCGTGAGCTGGCCTCGGTCAGCTGACCCCGTTCCACCGCAACGGCCTCCGCGAAGTGATTCGCGGAGGCCGTTGCGGTGTGTGCGTCAGGCAGCCTGGTCGTGCTGGTCGTGCTGGTCGGCGCCGAGGCGGGAGCGGATCAGGCCGACCAGCTCACCGATCCCGGCCTCCTTGAGCAGGCTGTAGTGGTCGGCGGCCAGGTCGACGAACAGCGGCGCGGTCGCCGAGTAGCCGCTGCTGTTCTCCAGGAACGAGTAGTCGTCGCCGCTGGCGCGGAACACCGTGATCGGCGCGTCGATGCGGCGCTGGGCCAGCTCGTGGAAGGAGTAGGTGAACTCGTGGGTCTGGCGCACGATCGCCACGATCCGCGCCACCACGTCCCCGTCCAGCTCGGGGAAACGGCTGGTGACGAACGCGGTGAAGCTCTCGTCGTCGGTCACCGACTCCAGACACCGCGCCAGCACCGGACCCTCGATGGTGCCGGCGAACACCGAGAACAGGATCGTCAGGAACGCCCGGTTGGCGTAGCCGTGGGACCCGTCGCCGCTCTCGCGCAGCTTCGGCGAGCCGGGCGCGATCAGGAACAGGTTGTCCACCCGCTGCCCGGCCCGCTCCAGCTGGTAGGCCGACTCGAACGCCACCCGCGCGCCGAAGGAGTAGCCCCACAGCGTGTACGGGCCATGAGGCTGCCGCTCGCGGATCATCCGGACGTCCTGCGCGGCCATCTCCCGGATCGTCGGGTAGGGCACCTCGCCCGGGTTGATGCCGTGCGCCTGCACCCCGTACACCGGCCGGTCCAGCTCGACCGAGCCGGCGAGCAGCCGCAGGTTCATCGTGTAGCCGCCCAGACCCGGCCAGCAGTACACCGGCCGGTGCTCACCCGGCCCGCCCGAACACAGCGGCACCAGCCGGGAGGCGGCCTCGGCGTCCTCGTCGATCCGCCGCGCCAGTTTCTCGGCCGTGGAGGACTCGAACAGCACCTGCAACGGCAGCGCCCCGCCGAACTCCTTGTTCAGCTCCTTCACCAGCCGCACCGCGACCAGCGAGTTGCCGCCGCAGGAGAAGAAGTCGTCGTTGACCGACACGGTCTCCAGCTTGAGAACCTTCTTCCACAGCGCGCACACCCGGTGCTCGGTGTTGGTCCTCGGCGCGGCGAAGGGCCGGTCCTTGCTGTTCACCTCGGTCCTCGGCGACGCCTCCAGCTCCCGCACGTCGATCTTGCCGTTCGCCGTCAGCGGCAGCCGGTCGAACACCACGACCTTGTTGGGGATCATGTAGTCGGGCAGGAAGTTGACCAGGTCGTCGCGGACCATCTCCGCCGGGCCCTTCATGTGCACGACGTCCTCGCGCATGCCCCGGTCGAAGATCTGCTCGTCGCTGACCCGGCCGCCGACGAAGAAGTAGGACGGCCCGTCGGTGTGCCCCGACTCGGTGAGGATCGCCCGGATCCGTTTGGCGGCGGGCAGGTCGTAGCCGGTCTTGGAGCTGTAGCCACAGGACATGAAACCGAGGTTGAGCTCGTTCATCTGTAATCGTTGCAGGATGCGGCCCAGGTCGATGTAGTTGAGCCAGTCGTGGCCGGTGCGGCTGATGACGGTGACGCCGATGCTGGACCGGTCGTAGACGTGCTGGTTGATGGCGATGACGTGTTTCTTCTGCACCAGCTCGTCGGAGATGCGGGTCAGCTCGCCGCCGTGGAAGTGGTAGTGCCCGGCGGGCAGGTCGGCGACCTTGCCGGGGTGGACCTGGACGTAGAGGTCGAGGTCGTCGTCGGGGCGGTTGCGCTCGTAGGGGGCGAACTCGAACGAGCCGAGGTAGAAGTCGTCCTCGGCGCAGTCCAGGTCGTTCCTGACCGCCGGGGTGAACTCGCGTTCGCGCAACGTGAGGCCGAACAGCGGCAGGTACTCCTCGAACAGCCCCACCATGTGCCCGGTCTCGATCTCCAGGACTTCCTGGATGTTGTTGCTGTACACCGGTTCGATGGCGCCGCGCTTGCCGAGGAAGTGCGCCCGCACGTACGGCTGCCCGGCCGCGGCGGTCGGGGTGATCAGCACCAGCCGGTGGTCGCCGGGGTGGTAGTAGTAGAAGCCGGGGTCGAGGCCGCCGATCCCGTTGACCTCCACGTAGAGCTGGGTGGCGTACAGCGAGCCGGGGGAGGCGTAGGCGTACTTGGGCAGCAGGCGTTCGCCGCTGATGCAGTCGCCGAAGCTGCGCATGATCTCGCCGAAGCCCTCGAAGGTCAGCGACGACACCTCCCGCGACTCCGACCCGGCGGGCCGCCGCCCGAGCAGGCCAACCACGTCGTCGCGGCTGACCGGGCCGCCCTCGAAGAACCGGTAGGTCTTGCGCTGGAACACCCACCGGCGCTGCAACGCCGTCGCGTCCCGCCCCGGCAGCTCGACCGACGGGCGCCCGGCCAGGTCCTCGGCGGTGCGCCGCCCCGGGTTGGACAGCTGGGTGCGTACGGCGAGCTTGTTGTCCTTGGACTGGTGGTGCGCGCCGTGGTTGCCCTGGTCCATCAGGGCGGCTTCCTTGGGGTTGAGCTCGATGCAGGCGATGAGGTTCTGGAATCCGCTGCGCTCGTCCTGGCGGACGATGACCGCCGCGTTGCGCACCCAGTCGTGCTCCTCGATCGCCAGCCGGATCTCGTCCAGCTCGACGCGGAAACCGCGCAGCTTCACCTGGTTGTCGGCGCGGCCGACGAACCCGACGGTGCCGTCGGCGTTCCAGGAGACGAGGTCACCGGAGCGGAACCAGCGGGTGTGCCCGGTGCCCGGCACGGTGATGTCGACGAACCGCTCGGCGGTCAGGTCCGGCCGGTGCAGGTAGCCACGCGCGAGCTGGATCCCGCCGATGTGCAGCTCGCCGACCTCACCGACCGACACCGGCCGCTGCTGCGCGTCCAGCACGGCGTAGGTCGTGCCGGTCACCGGCGCGCCGATCGAGACGGTCAACGGGCCCTGCGCCACGGTGGCGGGGTCGACGACGTGGGCCGAGGAGTTGATGGTGCACTCGGTCGGCCCGTACAGGTTGATCAGGTCACACCAGGGGAGGGCGTCGAGGCACTGGGTGGCCAGGGTGCGGGACAGGGCCTCGCCGCCGCTGAAGATCTGGGTCAGCGAGGTGGCCTCGGTGAACTCCTCGGTGTCCAACAGCGCCTGGAGAAGGGTCGGAACACACTGGATGGCGGTGACCCCGTGCGCGCGGATCGTCTCGATGAGACGCTCCGGGTCGCGGTAGACCCCCGGGGATCCCATCACGACGGTCGCGCCCCGGGCAGGCGCGAGGATCTCCCACTGGGCCGCGTCGAAGCTCATCGGCGTCTTCTGCAGCACGACGGTGCCCGCGCCCAGCCCGTGGGTGTCGGACAGCCAGCGCAGTTGGCTGACCACACTGCGGTGCTCGATCATCACGCCCTTGGGCTTGCCGGTGCTGCCCGAGGTGTAGATGACGTAGGCCAGGTCCCGGTCGCTGACCGTCGGCGGAGCCCCCGGTGGTCCGTCACCCGGCGTGAGTACGGTCGTGCCGGCCGGCGCGAGTTCGGCCACCCGACCGGTGAGCTCCTCCTGGGCGAGGACGATCGTCACCCGGGCGTCCTCGATCATGTAGCGGAGACGCTCCTCCGGGTACTCGGGCGAAAGCGGCAGGTAGGCGCCGCCGGCCAGCAGAATCCCCCAGGCACCGACCATCAGCTCGACCGACGGCTCGACGAACAGCCCGATACGGTCGTCGGCGCGGAGCCCGAGCTCACGCAGCTGAGCCGCGACCCCGGCCGCCCGCTCCCCAAGCTCACGGTAGGTAAGACTCTCCCCATCCCGAACGACGGCGATGCGGTCGGGTTGCCGCCGGACCTCGTCCAGGAAAAGATCGCCAAGAGACTTTCCGGCACGAGGTTCACCAGCGGTTTCGCGGCCGACAGAATCGCTGTGCTCGACAAGTTCCATCGGTACTCCAGTTTAGTGGCGTAAACCAGCGTCTTGTCATTTGCGGTTTTTCCCAGCAAGGCTATCTCGGAGGGGGTTCCGGATCCCTCTCACAGAATGCGCACCCGATTTGTCTGGCTGCGGAAGCGCTCCGCAACCAATGTTGTACTTACAGTGATCCGTTGCGACGAATTGCCTATCGGAATTCAGCCGTCGGCGCATAATTACACGGTGTTGTTTCTGGTGTGCTGCTTACCGGTGAACACCCGGACTCCTCAACTCTCAGCGGGCCGTGCTGGCGCCGATCCGGGGCGGTGGTGGGATGTCCGTCCCTCCTGTCCGGTCTCTGGCCTCCGCTGTCCCTGCTCCGAAATTCTGGTAATGCGCCATCCGTTTTGCCATATCGATTCCCGGTACTGCCGGTCGGTGAGCGTCGACCGCGAAGTGGCGCTGAATATGCGTAAAGTGTCCCGTCGTGCCCATGTTCGACCGTGCCGCCGCAGGGTGAGGCGGGATTCCGCCGGTCAATCCCCGCGTGCCGGCGCGGCCGTACCGTGAGACGCTGCATAATCTCCCGTGTAACGAGTCCCGACCCGGAAGAGCCCAATGTCCCCCAATGACCCCCAGGCCGTGACCGAGGGTGTACACCTCCCTCCAGGGTCATGGTGGGACTGGGAAGTGATCACCTGCGACCCGGCCCGTCTGGTCCTGGGCGCCGGCCACGACCTGACCTACCACCACGACCTGGAACTGGTCTTCCAGGACCCGACGTTCATCGCCTGCCCCACGTCCTTCCAGGACCCGGTCTTCCGCCCCCCGACCCCCGAGGAGTCGGCGACCGTGACCGCCAACCTCGGCGACCCCCCACCCGTCCTGGTCGCCTTCGAGGCCGACGCCGGCGGCCCAACACCCACGACCTGCCTGATCGCCGCCGAGACCGTCCACGTGGTCACCGGACCGGTTCCCAGGCGCCCGGCCCTCTAGCCTCCGGGTGGCGCCGCTGTGCTGGCGAACTCGTCCAGCACCAACGCACATCCGCGTGCGCGGAGGAGTTACGTCGGCCAGCGAGACGGGAAGTCCCACCAGGTCGGTCCGTGCGGCAACACCGACGCTTCGGGTTGACTGTTCGTGTTCGTACGAGTGCGCAAAGTTCTTCCCGGTGAGGTGTCGATCTGCCGGCATCGTCGTTCGACGCAGAGGTGTTCGGACAGCAGAACCACCCCGAAGATGAACAGGATCCAGTGATGACCGAGTACTTCCTGACCGTTCCGCACGACACCGCCACCGAGCCGACCATGGAATCGATGGCCGAGATGGACCCGGTCGAGATGGAGGCCCTGATCGCCCGCGTCGACGGGTTCAACACGGCGTTGAAGGACGCCGGCGCGTTCCGTTACGCGGGTGGCCTGCACCCGCCGTCGACGGCCAAGACTGTTGAGGTGACCTCCGGTGAGACCGTCGTACGTGACGAGCCGTTCGTTCAGGCCAAGGAATATGTGGGCGGTTTCTGGGTGATCGACGTCGCCGACCTCGACGCCGCGCTGACGTGGGCGGGGCAGGCCTCCGAGGTGTTGGGCATCCGCATCGAGGTGCGGGAGATGCAGTAGACCGCGCAAGACGTACTTCGGGTTCCCGCGTCGGCGATCCGGGCGGAATCGCAGCGTCTGTGTCGAGGCCTCCTTGCCTGGCGCCATTACGGTTCCCGCGTTCGGGTAGGCGAAGGTGATCACCCCAGGTCGACGACCCGTGGGCGATCGCCTTCGTCCCCGTGCGGAGCCAAGCCGAGACCAGGCGAGGCGGATTTGTGATACGCCCGATGGTGAGACGGAGGCGCTCCGACGACGTCTTGGGACGACCTGGTCGAGGATCTGAAGGTTTCGTACCTACATCACCGAGAGTCTTCGGGTGGAGACCACCGACCGCCTGGTCGACGACCTGGATGACGCGCGGGCGGCGCTGGGGTGTCGAAAGCTGAACCGGCGGTGATTCGTAGGCGTCTGTCGCCCCGGCCCATCGCAACCCGATGATCGGCACGATCGCGGAGGTAGCAGCGGCACACCGGGTGTGTGAGCGCCGAGCGTGACGAGCTACTGCGCCTGGTCCAGGAATTGCCCCGAGGACCAGGTTCCTCAAGCATTGGCCGACGTCCGTCGGCACCTCCACTTGGTCAAGGACCGCCCGTGGCCCTGGCTTCTTCACCAGCACTCCCGGCGACGGCACGCGAATCGCCGACCGTGCGGATGACCTGCTCCGTGAGGGGTTCGGTCGCTGACGTGCCCTGTGATCGTTTGCGACACGGCTCCTCTGGTAGCCGCGGCTCTCTTCCGCGATCCTGACCATCGCCGCTGCGTGGACCTGTTCACGAGCCTACGGCTCGCCAACCGGGAGATGCTGCTCCCGGCCCCGATCATCGCCGAGGTCGGCTACCTTTTGGCGCGAGAAGCCGGTGCTCACGTCGAAGCGAGGTTCCTCCAGTCGGTGGCCGCCGGCGACTTCACCCCCGTGGAACTGCTCGCCGATGACTACGAGCGCATGGCAGCCCTGGTGAACCAGTACGCCGATCTCCCGTTGGGCACGTCAGACGCGTCAGTGGTCGCGCTCGCGGAACGTCTGAACATCACCGAGGTAGCGACACTCGACAGGCGCCACTTCACGGTTGTCCGCCCCCGCCACGTGCACTCACTGACGTTGCTGCCGGAGTGACAGGTGCCTGGGTTCGGTGAACCTGAGGAAGCGGATTGGCGGTCGGAGATGACATCTCAGGGAGACGGTCTGCCCGTCTCTGACCTGCGAGAGAACTGTGGAGCGGGTGACGGGAATCGAACCCGCATGACCAGCTTGGAAGGCTGGGGCTCTGCCATTGAGCTACACCCGCGTGGACGCTGGGGGCGTCCTGGCGAAACAGCCTAGCGTGCCGCGATACGCTGTGGGCGCGTCCCCTTCGGGAGGGCGTGGTCGGCGGGCTGTGGCGCAGCTTGGTAGCGCATCCGCTTTGGGAGCGGAGGGTCGCAGGTTCAAATCCTGTCAGCCCGACCAGGTCGGCTCGTCAACCCCGGCGAGTCCATTACCGCACGAGTTCCATAGACTCGGGCCGGCCCCGGGGCTCAGGTCGCCCCCGGGTGTGTTCAGGACAGCCCAGCCCGAGGAGATCACGTTGAAGAGCACCGTCGAGCACCTGAGCCCGACACGGGTCCGGATCAACGTCGAGGTGCCGTTCGACGAGCTCAAGCCCAACTTCGACCGCGCCTACCGCAAGATCGCCAACCAGGTCCGTATCCCCGGGTTCCGGCCCGGTAAGGCGCCGGCCCGGGTCATCGAGCAGCGGATCGGGCGCGCACCGATTCTGGACGAGGTCGTCAACGAGGCGATCCCGGCCAAGTACATGGAGGTCCTCAACTCCGAGGAGGTCCGTGCGCTCGGTCGCCCCGAGTTCGAGGTCACCAAGATCGAGGACGGCGACCACCTCGCCTTCACGGCCGAGGTCGACGTCCGGCCGGAGATCACCGTGCCGGCGTTCGGGGAGCTCTCGGTCACCGTGGACGACCTTGAGCTGGCCGACGCCGAGGTCGACGAGCAGCTCGACGAGCTGCGGGCGCGGTTCGGGACGCTGACCGGGGTCGAGCGGGCCGCCGAGAACGGCGACTTCGTGTCCATCGACCTGTCCGCCACCGTCGACGGTGAGGAGGTCGAGGAGGCCAAGACCTCCGGGCTGTCCTACGAGGTCGGCTCCGGCGAGATGATCGAGGGCATCGACGAGGCCATCATCGGCACCTCCGCCGGCGAGTCCAAGGTCTTCACGACCAAGCTGGTCGCCGGCGAGCACGCCGGGCGCGACGCCGAGGTCACGGTCACCGTCAACACCGTCAAGGTCCGCGAGCTGCCCGAGCCCGACGACGACTTCGCCCAGCTCGCCTCCGAGTTCGACACCATCGACGAGCTGCGCGCCGACCTGCGGGAACGGCTCACCCGCGTCAAGCGCATGCAGCAGGGCGTCCAGGCCCGCGACAAGGTCCTCGAGGCCCTGCTGGAGGTCACCGACGTCCCGCTGCCCGAGGGCGTGGTCACCTCCGAGGTCGAGGTCCGCCAGCACGACGCCGTGCACACCTTCGATCACGACGACGACCGGTTCAACGAGTTCCTCACCGAGCAGGGCAAGACCCGCGAGGAGTTCGACACCGACGTGCGCACCGAGGCCGAGAAGGCCGTCAAGACCCAGCTGGTCCTCGACCAGATCGCCGACGCCGAGAACCTCACCGTCGACGACAACGAGCTCACCGAGCGCATCATCTACCAGGCCCAGCGCTTCGGCGTCAGCCCGGACGAGTACGTCCAGCGCGCTCAGCAGTCCAACCAGCTCGGCGCGATCTTCGCCGACGTCCGCCGGGGCAAGGCGCTGGCCTCGGTGGTCCGCCTGGCGACGGTCACCGACGCCTCCGGCAACACCGTCGACCTCGAAGAACTGTTCGGGCCCCGCGAGCAGCCGGCCGCCGCCGACGAGCCCGCCGCCGCGGACCAGTGAAGCTCTGAGCGAACTTGAGCATTCCTGGGCATGCCGCGCCGCCCAGCTTCGTTAGTGTCGAACACGAGACAGATCATCGTCCTAACCAGCGCCCCGGCGCTGGCGTGAGCGGAGAAAGCAGGCAGACGTGACGCAACCACTGCGGACGCCCGACATGCGGTCGACGACCGCAGGACTCACCCTCAACGACTCGGTCTACGAGCGGCTGCTCCGGGAGCGCATCGTCTTCCTCGGGTCCGAGGTCGACGACGAGATCGCCAACCGGATCACCGCGCAGCTGCTGCTGCTGGCCGCGGAGGACCCGGAGAAGGACATCACCTTCTACATCAACTCCCCGGGTGGCTCGGTCACCGCCGGCATGGCGATCTACGACACCATGCAGCTCATCGAGCCCGACGTGGCCACCTGGGCGATGGGCCTGGCCGCCTCGATGGGGCAGTTCCTGCTCTCCTCCGGCACCCCGGGCAAGCGCTACGCCCTCCCGCACGCGCGCATCATGATGCACCAGCCCTCCGCCGGCGTCGGGGGCACCGCGTCCGACATCGCGATCCGCGCCGAGGTCTACGCCAAGTGGAAGCTGGAGATGGCCCGGATCACCGCCGAGCAGTCCGGCCAGACCGTGGAGAAGATCACCGAGGATGCCGACCGCGACCGCTGGTTCACCGCGGCCGAGGCCCGCGACTACGGCTTCGTCGACCACGTGGTCACCCGCGCCAGCCAGACCCCCAACGGCAGCGGCAGCTGACCAGACCTGAGGAGACCTGAAAAGTGAGCGACCTTCACCTCCCACAGTCCCGGTACGTGCTGCCCTCCTTCGTGGAGCGGACCAGCTACGGGGTCAAGGAGTCCAACCCGTACAACAAGCTGTTCGAAGAGCGCATCATCTTCGTGGGTGTGCAGATCGACGACGCCTCGGCCAACGACGTGATGGCGCAGCTGCTGTACCTGGAGTCCGTGGACCCCGACCGCGACATCATCATGTACATCAACTCGCCGGGTGGCTCCTTCACCTCCCTGATGGCGATCTACGACACCATGCAGTTCGCCCGCCCCGACGTGCAGACCTACTGCCTCGGCCAGGCCGCCTCGGCCGCCGCGGTGCTGCTCGCCGCCGGCACCCCGGGCAAGCGCTTCGCCCTGCCCAACGCCCGCGTGCTGATCCACCAGCCCGCGATGGAGGGCGTCTACGGGCAGGTCTCCGACCTGGAGATCCAGGCCAACGAGATCCAGCGCGTCCGGCGGCTCATGGAGTCGACCCTCGCCCGCCACACCAACCGCTCGGCCGAGCAGATCCGCAAGGACATCGAGCGGGACAAGATCCTCACGGCGGATGACGCCAAGGACTACGGCATCGTCGACGAGGTGTTGCCCTACCGGAAGCTGTCCGCGACCAAGCCGTGAGGCAGCGTGTCAACCCCCTGTGTCGAGCGGTCACAGCACCCGTGGACCCGGGCCACCTGATCGGCCGAATCCGACAACTCGACGAGTAGGTTCTCCCATTCGGTGGGGGTTGGCAGGTACCGTCAAAGACAACAGGCACTCGACCGGGCCTGGAGCGCGGTGCGTAACACTGGCACTCGAGGCCCGGTCCAGAAGCCAAACATCCAGGCGTGCTCACGGGTACGTCGGAGGGGACAGAGGTCAGCGGTCATGGCGCGTATCGGTGACGGCGGAGACCTGCTGAAGTGCTCTTTCTGCGGGAAGAGCCAGAAGCAGGTGAAGAAACTGATCGCCGGTCCTGGCGTATACATCTGCGACGAATGCATCGACCTCTGCAACGAGATCATCGAGGAAGAGCTGGCCGAGGCCGGCGACGTCAAGCTCGACGAGTTGCCCAAGCCGGCCGAGATCGACGAATTCCTTGACCAGTACGTGATCGGCCAGGACGAGGCCAAGCGCACGCTCGCGGTCGCGGTGTACAACCACTACAAGCGCATCCAGGCCGGTGACCGTGCCCGCCCGGAGACCCGGGAGGGGCGCGAGGGCCGCGAGGAGTCCGTCGAGCTGGCCAAGTCCAACATCCTGCTGCTCGGCCCGACCGGCTGCGGCAAGACCTATCTCGCGCAGACGCTGGCCAAGCTGCTCAACGTCCCGTTCGCCATCGCCGACGCCACGGCGCTGACCGAGGCCGGCTACGTCGGCGAGGACGTCGAGAACATCCTGCTCAAGCTGATCCAGGCCGCCGACTACGACGTCAAGCGCGCCGAGACGGGCATCATCTACATCGACGAGGTCGACAAGATCGCCCGCAAGTCGGAGAACCCCTCGATCACCCGTGACGTGTCCGGCGAGGGCGTGCAGCAGGCGCTGCTGAAGATCCTTGAGGGCACCACGGCCTCGGTCCCGCCGCAGGGCGGCCGCAAGCACCCCCACCAGGAGTTCATCCAGATCGACACGACGAACGTGCTGTTCATCGTGGCCGGCGCGTTCGCCGGGCTGGAGAAGATCATCCAGGACCGGGTCGGCAAGCGTGGCCTGGGCTTCGGCGCCGAGATCCGCTCGAAGGCCGACATCGACGAGGCCGACTTCTTCGCCGACACCATGCCCGAGGACCTGATCAAGTTCGGGTTGATCCCGGAGTTCATCGGTCGTCTGCCGGTCGTGGCGAGCGTGACGAACCTGGACAAGCCCTCGCTGGTGCAGATCCTGACCGCGCCGCGCAACGCCCTGGTCAAGCAGTACCAGAAGCTGTTCGAGATGGACGGCGTGGAGCTGGAGTTCACCGAGACCGCCCTGGAGGCCGTCGCCGACCAGGCGATCCTGCGTGGCACCGGTGCCCGTGGCCTGCGCGCGATCATGGAGGAGGTGCTGCAGCCGGTGATGTACGACATCCCGAGCCGCAGCGACGTCGCCAAGGTCGTCATCACCGAGCAGACCGTCCGGGAGAACGTGAACCCGACGATCGTGGCCCGGCAGCCCTCCCGCCGGGAGCGCCGCGAGAAGTCCGCCTGAGACTGGGTCCACGGGCATGACGCCCTACGTTCTGCTGTTGCACGGACACACCGGTTCCGGACCCCGGCACTGGCAGAGCTGGCTGGCCGGTGAGCTGGCCAACGTCGGTGGCGCGGTCGACATCCCGCAGCTGACCGACCCCGACCGGCCCGACCTGGAGGTCTGGCTCGGCGAACTGCGCCACCACCTGGACGCGGCCCCTCGGGCCGGGGAGCGGGTGCTGTTGGCCCACTCCTGCGGTGCGCTGCTGTGGCTGCACCACGCGGCCAGAACGGCCGGGAGCGACGCCGTGCCGCGTTTCGACCGGGTGCTGCTGGTGGCGCCGCCCGGGCCGCGCTGGACCCACCCCGACGTGCACGGTTTCACCCCGGCGCCGCTGGACGCCGGTGGGGTGCGTCGGGTCGCCGGCTGGACCCAGCTGGTGGTCGGTGAGGACGACGAGACCTGCCCGGTGGACGACGCCGTGGCGATGGCCGCCGCGCTCCGGATCGACCTCGACGTGATTCCCGGTGGAGCCCATCTGAACACCGACGCCGGCTACGGACCGTGGCCGGCGGTGCGCGAATGGGTGGACGACCGGCAGGCTCGGCTGGGCGCGAACCACATCACAAGGAACCCTTAGAAAGAAACCTTGCTAAGGGTTCCTTGCTAAAGGTATGTTGTTCTCATGGTCGAGCCATCACCCCGGATCACGGACCCCAAGGCACTGCGCGCACTGGCCCACCCGCTGCGCTGGCAGCTGATGGAGATCGTGAGCCGCGCCGGGACCGCGACCGCCACCCACTGCGCCACCGCCACCGGTGAGAGCGTCGCGAACTGCTCCTACCACCTGAACATGCTCGCCAAGTACAACTTCGTCGAGCAGGCCGCGGGCGGTCAGGGCCGCGAGAAGCCGTGGCGGGTGGTCGACACCGCCATGTCGGTCAGCGAGGAGGGCATGGACACCGACGGCACCCTCGCCGCCAGGGCCGCCACCGGCGCCTTCCTCGACTACGAGCTGCACCAGATCCGCGAGCGCCTCAACCGGGTCCACCTCGAAGCACCAGGGTGGCGGACCGCGGTCGGCGTCGACGGCGCCCACGAGTTCCTCACCGTCGAGGAGGTCGAGGAACTGCGCGGCGCCGTGCGGGACCTGACCGACAAGTTCCGCGACCGCCGGGACAACCCCGCGGCGCGGCCCGAGGGCGCCCGCTCGGTGAGCGTGTTCCTCGCCGTCACCGTCGCCCCCGACACCACCGACTGAACCCAGCTCACCCACGACCAGGCCGTCGACCCCGACGGCCCGCTACCCCCTGCCCGGAAAGGGAAAACGTCATGGACCCGTACAGCGCCCAGATCATCGCCGCCAGCCGTGCGGCCGACTTCCGCCGGGAGGCCGAGGAGTCCCAGGCCGCCTCGGCGAACCGGCGGACCGTCGAGGCGGCCCGGCCCGCGCGGGAACCGGTACGCCGTCCGTTGACGTCCCGCCGGGCCCGCCTGGTCCAGTAGCGTGCCGGGGGTGACTCGACGTTACGACGTGGTGGTGGTCGGTGGCGGCCACAACGGCCTGGTCGCCGCCGCCTACCTGGCCCGAGCCGGCAAGTCCGTCCTGGTGCTCGAACGGCTGGCCAAGGCCGGCGGCGCGGCCGTCAGCGAGACCCCGTTCCCCGGGGTCGCCGCCCGACTGTCGCGCTACTCCTACCTGGTGAGCCTGCTCCCGGCCGAGATCGTCGCCGACCTCGGCCTGCGGGTGTCGCTGCGCTCGCGCCCGGTCTCGTCGTACACGCCGGTCCGGCGGGACGGGCGGGCCGGCGGGCTGCTGGTGGAGCGCGAGCCCGGCCCGGCCACCGAGGCGTCCTTCCGGGCGCTGACCGGGTCGGACACCGAGTTCGCCCGCTGGACCGCCTGGTACGACGCGCTGGCCGCGATGGCCAGGGCGCTCGCGCCGACCATGCTCGAACCGCTGCCGACCCGCGCGCGGGTGCGTTCGCTGGTGGCCGGCGCGGCCGGGGAACGCCTGTGGCACCAGGTCTTCGAGGCCCCGATCGGGCAGGCCATCGAGGAGACCTTCGCCGACGACGTGGTCCGTGGCGTGGTCGCCACCGACGCGCTGATCGGCACGCACACCTCGTTACGGTCCGAGACCCTGCTGGCCAACCGGTGTTTCCTGTACCACCTGGTGGGGGACGGGACCGGGGAGTGGCGGGTGCCGGTCGGCGGGATGGGCACGGTGACGGCCGAGCTGGTGCGGGTGGCGCAGGAGGCCGGGGCGACGATCCGCACCGGCGCGACCGTGACGGCCGTGTCCGCCGACGGGGTCGACGCCGAGATCCGGTACGTCGCCGGTGAGGCCGAGCACACGGTGGCCGCCGCGACCGTGCTCGCCGGGGTGGCGCCGGCCGTGCTCGACCGGCTGCGCGGGCGCGCGGCCGACGCGCCGCGCGGCGCCCAACTGAAGATCAACGTCCTGCTCGACCGGCTGCCCCGGTTGCGTTCGGGGGTCGACCCGAGGCAGGCCTTCGCCGGCACCCACCACCTCGACGAGTCCTATTCGGAGCTGGAGAACGCCTACCAGGCAAGTGTTTCCGGCCGGATCCCGGACCCGCTGCCCGGCGAGACGTACTGCCACACGCTCACCGACGAGTCCATCGTGGATGGTGCGGCGCACACGCTGACGCTCTTCGGCCTGCACCTGCCGGCCGACCTGTTCACCCAGGACAACGACGGGCTGCGCGACACGCTCGTGCGGCGCTACCTCACCGGCCTCGACCGCCACCTGCTCGACCCCATCGAGGACTGCGTGGCCACCGACGCCGACGGCCGGCCCTGCGTCGAGGCCCGCACCCCGCTCGACCTCGAACGGGAGCTGGCCATGCCCGGCGGCCACATCTTCCACGGCGACCTCGCCTGGCCGTGGGCCGACAACGACGACAGCAACGACCCGTGGGGTGTGGCGACCGACACGGCGAACGTGCTGCTCTGCGGCAGCGGCGCCCGCCGCGGCGGCGGGGTCAGCGGGATCGGCGGCCACAACGCCGCCATGGCCCTGCTCAGGCCACCAACTGGCTCTTGACCTGGGCCAGCGTCGGGTTGGTGAGCGCGGTGCCGTCCGGGAAGTGCACCGTCGGCACCGTCTGGTTGCCGCCGTTGACGCTCATCACGAAGTTCGCCGCGTCCGGGTCGTGCTCGATGTTCACCTCGCGGTAGGCGATGCCCTCGCGCTCCAGCTGCGCCTTCAACCGGCTGCAGTAACCACACCACGTCGTCGAGTACATCGTCAGCGTCTCGGGCGCCTGGGTCATCTCACACTCCCTGCGGAAAGGATCTCGACGCCTTCAACGTGCGGTGGCCCCGGAAAATGCCCTCCGACCGTGCGATGTGGCGCGGGCCGCCCCGGGACCGTCAGCTCGCCGGGCAACTCGGCGGCGGCGCGGGGCTCGCCGGGTCGAAGTAGCCGGACCGGGACTGGTCGGTCTGGGTGGCCACCGCGCGCTCGGCCATCGCCGGCGCCAGGTAGCCGCGCCCGTAGGCCTCGCAGCCGATCGAGTACGCGTAGCCGGTCGCGTCGCCGTACCACAGGCCCTTGCTGCCCTGCGCCCACCGGTCGGTGGCCCGCAGCACGTAGTCGACGTCCGCGCGCACCACCACGATCGCGTTCATCGTGTCCACCAGCTTGAGCGCGACGTCGGGCTCGAAGGCGTAGACGATCACGTAGTTCGTGCTGACCACCAGCTCGCCCGCGTCACCGACCCGCACGGTCATCTCGCCCTTGACCTTGGGCTCGACACCGAGCAGCCGCGAGCCGGGCGCCACCATGCTGACCAGCGACTGCACCTGCGGCTCCGCGCCGTGGAACAGCGGCTCCAGCTGGCGGCGGGCGTCCGGGGCGAGCAGCGAGAGGTAGCGGGTCGGGTCGTGCTCGACCAGCAGCGCGTGGTCGAGCCGGCTGGCCACCAGCACGTCCCGGACCCTGGTCAGGGCGGCGGCCACCTCGTCCGGGCTGAACGCGCCGACCCGGCGGGGGGTGGGGGTGAGGATGCCGGACGCGCCGTCGGGCCAGTCGGCCGCCGGGGTGGAGGCGAAGGGCCGGGCGGGGTCGAACATGGGGCTGGCCGGCCGCGCCGTCGGGGTGGGCGCCAGGGCCGACGGTGACCCGGAGGTGTCCTCGGTGAACAGGCCGCTGAAGGTCCCGGCGCGGAGCAGGATGGTGACCACCGCCGCCACCACGACCAGGGTGAGGCCGGCCGCCAGCCAGCGGGCCTGACGGTGCCGACGTGCCGTGCGCAGCAGCTGCGGCACGTCCGCGCTGGCCGCCGCGCGCAGGCGGTCAGCCCACTCGGCGTCCTCGGCCGCGTCGCCCGCGACCGGCTGACGTGGGTTCACCGGCTCCCCAAAATGTGTGCTCTGTTCGGATCCGCTGCCTACCAGGAGGTGAACTCTCTGGTGCTCAGGTCATCGATCGGACCGTTCGGCGTGTTAACAACCCCGGTCGGGGGGAACTCGGATGCACGCCGGTCAGCGCGGTTCGTAGACTCTTTGAGCGTGACTGACACCGCATCGCAGCCGACCACCGACCTACCTCCGGCCTGGGAGCCGGCGACGGTAGAGGCGGAGCTGTACGAGCGGTGGGTGGCCGCCGGCTACTTCACCTCCGACGCCGGCGGCGACCGGCCGCCGTTCTGCATCGTGCTGCCGCCCCCCAACGTCACCGGCAGTCTCCACATGGGACATGCCCTGGACCACACGCTGATGGACGCGCTGACCCGCCGCCGCCGCATGCAGGGCTACGAGGCGCTCTGGCAGCCCGGCATGGACCACGCCGGCATCGCCACCCAGAACGTGGTCGAGCGCGAGATCGCCCGCGAGGGCCTGACCAGGCACGACCTGGGCCGGGAGGCGTTCGTCGAGCGGGTCTGGGCGTGGAAGGGCGAGTACGGCGGGCAGATCCAGGGGCAGATGCGCCGCTTCGGCGACAGCGTCGACTGGTCGCGGGACCGGTTCACCATGGACGAGGGCCTGTCCAAGGCCGTCCAGACGATCTTCAAGCGGCTGTTCGACGAGGGCCTGATCTACCGGGCCGAGCGGATCATCAACTGGTGTCCGCGCTGCCTGACGGCGCTGTCGGACATCGAGGTCGAGCACTCCGAGGACGAGGGCGAGCTGGTCTCGATCCGCTACGGCGACGGCGACCGGTCGATCGTGGTGGCCACCACCCGCGCGGAGACGATGCTCGGCGACACGGCGGTCGCCGTCCACCCCGACGACCAGCGCTACGCCCACCTGGTCGGCACCGAGGTCGAGCTGCCGCTGACCGGCCGGATGATCCCGATCGTCGCCGACGAGCACGTCGACCCCGAGTTCGGCACGGGTGCGGTGAAGGTCACGCCGGCGCACGACCCGAACGACTTCGAGATCGGCCAGCGCGCGGAGCTGCCGGCGATCACGATCATGGACGAGCGCGGCGTGATCACCGCGCACGGGCCGTTCGAGGGCCTGGACCGGTTCGAGGCGCGGCCGGCGGTGGTCGCCGCGCTGCGTGAGCAGGGCCGCATCGTCGCCGAGAAACGGCCCTACGTGCACTCGGTCGGGCACTGCTCACGGTGTGACACGGTCGTCGAGCCGAGGCTGTCGTTGCAGTGGTTCGTGCGGGTCGCGCCGCTGGCCAAGGCCGCCGGGGACGCCGTGCGCGACGGCCGGACCCGGATCCACCCGCCGGAGCTGGCGAAGCGGTACTTCGACTGGGTCGACAACATGCACGACTGGTGCATCTCGCGCCAGCTGTGGTGGGGGCACCGGATCCCGGTCTGGTACGGCCCCAACGGCAAGGTCATGTGTGTCGGGCCGGACGAGCAGCCGCCACCCGCGGACGAGGGCTGGACCCAGGACCCGGACGTGCTGGACACCTGGTTCTCCTCGGCGCTGTGGCCCTTCTCCACGCTGGGCTGGCCGGAGCGGACCCCGCACCTGGAGAAGTTCTACCCGAACTCGGTGCTGGTCACCGGCTACGACATCCTGTTCTTCTGGGTCGTGCGGATGATGATGTTCGGCCTGTACGCGATGGACGGCGTGCAGCCCTTCCACGAGGTGTACCTGCACGGGCTGATCCGCGACGAGACCGGCAAGAAGATGTCCAAGGCGCGCGGCAACGTGATCAACCCGCTGGACTGGATGGACCGCTACGGCGCGGACGCCACCCGGTTCACCCTGGCCAGGGGTGCCAACCCGGGCAGCGACATGGCGCTGGCCGAGGACTGGGCCGCCGGGTCGCGCAACTTCGGCAACAAGTTGTGGAACGCCACCCGGTTCGCGCTGATGAACGGCGCGAGCACCGCGCGCGCGGTGCCGGCGCGGGAGACGCTCACCGAGGCCGACCGCTGGATCCTGGGCCTCACCGACGCCCTGGTGTCCGAAGTGGACAGACTGTACGAGGAGTACCAGTTCGCCAAGCTCTCCGACGCGCTCTACCACTACACGTGGGACGAGCTGTGCGACTGGTACCTGGAGCTGGCCAAGGTCCAGCTCGCCGAGGGCGGTGACCGCGCCGAGGCCACCCGGGCCGTGCTCGGGCACGTCTTCGACGTCGTGCTGCGGCTGCTGCACCCGCTGATCCCGTTCGTCACCGAGCGCCTGTGGACCACCCTGACCGGCGGCGAGTCCGTGGTCGTCGCGCCCTGGCCAGCCGCCTCCGGCCAGCCGCGCGACCCGGAGGCCGAGCGGCACGTCGTCGCCGTGCAGAAGCTCGTCACCGAGATCCGCCGGTTCCGCTCCGACCAGGGCGTCAAGCCCGGCCAGCGGGTCTCCGCCCGGCTCTCCGGTGTGGACGACGCTGGCCTGTCGGCGCTGCGCCCGGCCGTCGCGTCGCTGGCCAGGCTCAACGACCCGGGCGATGACTTCGCGGCCAGCGCGTCGATCGAGGTCGCGGTGGCCGGCGGCACGGTGACCGTCGAGCTGGACCTGTCCGGCACGGTCGACCTGGACGCCGAACGCAAGCGGCTGGCCAAGGACCTCGCCGCCGCGGAGAAGGAGCTGGCGGGCTGCGACGCGAAGCTGGGCAACCCCAACTTCACCGACAAGGCCCCGGCCCCGGTCGTCGCGAAGATCACGGCCCGGCGGGAGATCGCCGTGGCCGACATCGAGCGGATCTCCGCGCGGCTGTCCGCGATGTCGAATGGCTGACCACGAGTCCACCCCCGAGTCCACATGGGACGACCTGCTCCAGGTCGAGGCGGAGCTGAACACCCGCTGGCCCGAGACGAAGATCGAGCCGACGCTGGCGCGGATCGCGGCGCTGGTCGACCTGCTCGGTGACCCGCAGAAGTCCTACCCGACGCTGCACGTCGCCGGCACCAACGGCAAGTCGTCGGTGACCAGGATGATCGACGCGCTGCTGACCAGGATCGGCCTGCGCACCGGCCGGTTCACCAGCCCGCACCTGCAGGTGGTGACCGAGCGGATCGCCGTGGACGGCGCGCCGATCTCGGCGCAGCGCTACGTCGAGGTCTACCGCGACATCGAGCCCTACATCGCCATGGTCGACCGGGACGCCGAGGTCACGATGAGCAAGTTCGAGGTGCTCACCGGGATGGCGTTCGCCGCGTTCGCCGACGCCCCGGTCGACGCCGCCGTGCTGGAGGTGGGCCTGGGCGGGCGGTGGGACTCGACCAACGTCGCCGACTCGCGGGTCGCCGCGATCACCCCGATCGGCGTCGACCACGTCGAGTACCTCGGCTCCGACCTCGCCGGCATCGCCGAGGAGAAGGCCGGGGTGGTCAAGGAGGGCGCGATCGCGCTGCTCGCCGAGCAGACCCCCGAGGTCGCCCAGGTCCTGCTGACCCGCTGCGCGCAGGTCGGGGCGACCGTGGCGCGCGCCGGCCTGGAGTTCGGGGTGCTGCGCCGCGACGTCGCCGTCGGCGGGCAGATGCTCAAGCTCCAGGGTCTCGGCGGCGCCTACGACGAGATCTTCCTGCCGCTGCACGGCCCGCACCAGGCCGACAACGCCGCGCTCGCGCTGGCCACCGTCGAGGCGTTCTTCGGCGCCGGAGCGCAACGCGGCCTGGACGCCGAGGCGATCCGCGAGGGCTTCGGGTCGCTGGTGGTGCCCGGCCGGCTGGAGCGGGTCCGTTCGGCGCCCAGCGTGTTCGTCGACTCCGCGCACAACCCGCACGGCGCGCTCGCGCTGGCCGCCGCGCTGGAGGCCGACTTCGGCTTCACCAAGCTGGTCGGCGTGGTCGGCGTGATGGCCGACAAGGACGCGCGGGGCATCCTGTCGGCGCTGGAACCGGCGCTGCACGAGGTGGTGGTCACCACCAACTCCACCGAGCGCGCGATGGCCGCCGAGGATCTGGGCGACCTGGCCACCGACGTGTTCGGCGTCGACCGGGTCACCGTCCGCCCCCGCCTCGACGACGCCCTGGAGACGGCGATCGAACTGGCCGAGTCCGACGCCGACGGCCAGCTCTCCGGGGTCGGCGTCGTGGTGACCGGCTCGGTGGTCACCGCCGGCGAGGCGCGGGCGCTGTTCGGGAAGGACCCGTCGTGAACCGCACGAAGCCGACGGATCCGATGAAGTCCTTCGCCGGGGTGGCGGCCGCGACGCTGCTGCTCGAGGTGCTGGTGGTGCTGCTGTCGATCCCGGTGGTGGAGAACCTGGGGTCGGGGCTGGCGACCTGGCAGGGCGTGCTGGTCGGCGTTGTCGCCCTGGCCATGCTGGTGACCTGCGCGTTCCTGCGTCGGCCGTGGGGGCTGTGGGTGGCCGCCGGGTTGCAGCTGGTGCTCATCGCGTGCTGGGTCGCCGCGCCGGCGCTGGGCGTGCTGGGGCTGGTGTTCGGCGTGGTGTGGGCGGCGCTGCTGTGGATGCGCTTCGACGTCGCCCGCCGGATGGCCCAGGGCACGCTGCCCAGCCAACAGTCCACAGAGGATTCCGCGGACTCCGCCGGCTAGCGCAACGCCGCGCGCACGGCCTGCACCGCCTCGTCCGCCCCGATGCCCAACGCCCTGGCGGTCGCCGCGTACCGGGTGGCCGCGTGCCGCAGCTCCGTGCGGCTGGCATCGCCCAACGCGCTGACGAACGTGCCCGCCCGGCCCCGCGTCTCGACCATGCCGGCCTCCTCCAGCTCCCGATAGGCCCGCGCCACCGTGTTCGCCGCCAGACCCAACTCGGTGGCCAGCGCCCGGACCGTCGGCAGCCGGGTGCCGACGGCCAGCGTGCGGTCGCTGATCTGGCGCGCCAACTGCGAGCGCACCTGCTCGAACGGGGGCAGGCCGGAGTCGTCGTCGATCCTGATCAGGTCCGCTGGCACGGCGTTCACGGTAGCGCGGCCAGGAACGCCACGAGCCGCGCGACGAGTTCTGCCCGGAAGTTGCTCAGGTGGCCGTGCCCTGCGGCCGCCCGACAGGCAAGAGGCCCGATTGCCGCGACTATGCTGTCCGCACCTCGTACGTGGGTGCGGGGATCGCTGGTGAAGGAGTAGGGGCAGTCGTGAGTGAGCGTTCGTTGGTCCTGGTGAAGCCGGACGGTGTGAGTCGCGGTCTGGTCGGCGAGGTGATCTCGCGGATCGAGCGCAAGGGCCTGCGCCTGGTCGCGCTGGAGCTGCGCAACGTGGAGCGCTCGGTGGCCGAGCAGCACTACGCCGAGCACGCCAGCAAGCCCTTCTTCGGGTCGCTGCTGGAGTTCATCACCGGCGGGCCGCTGGTGGCGATGGTCGTCGAGGGCGAGCGGGCCATCGACGCGTTCCGTCAGCTGGCCGGCGCGACCGACCCGGTCAAGTCCGCCACCGGCAGCATCCGCGGCGACTTCGCCGTCGAGGTGCAGTACAACATCGTGCACGGCTCGGACTCCCCGGAGTCGGCCAAGCGCGAGATCGACCTGTGGTTCCCCGGCGTCTGAGTTTTCGACCCTGTCGGTCCGGCGATCTAGTCTGCGCACGTGGCTGACAACGGATCACTGGTCCACGCACGGGACCTGGTCAAGCGCTTCGGTGACTTCGCCGCGGTGCGGGGGATCGATGTCGACGTCCGGCGCGGGGAGGCCTTCGGCTTCCTCGGGCCGAACGGCGCCGGCAAGTCCTCCACCATGCGGATGGTGGGCTGTGTGTCCCCCCGCACCAGCGGCGAGCTGCGGGTCCTCGGACTCGACCCGGAACGTGACGGCCCCCGGATCCGCGCGCGGCTGGGGGTCGTGCCGCAGCTGGACAACCTCGACGCCGAGCTGACCGTCCGGCAGAACCTGCACGTGTACGGCCGGTTCTTCGGCCTGTCCAAGTCCCACGTCCGGGCCAAGGCCGACGAGCTGCTCGACTTCGCCCAGCTCACCGAGCGCGCCGACGACGAGGTCGACCCGCTGTCCGGCGGCATGAAGCGCCGGCTGACCATCGCCCGGTCGCTGATCAACGACCCCGAGCTGCTGCTGCTCGACGAGCCGACGACCGGCCTCGACCCGCAGGCCCGCCACCTTCTGTGGGACCGCCTGTTCCGGCTCAAGCAGAACGGCGTCACCCTCATCATCACCACGCACTACATGGACGAGGCCGAGCAGCTGTGTGACCGTCTGGTGGTGATGGACGACGGCCGGATCGTCGCCGAGGGCAGCCCGAGCGAGCTGATCGGCCGCTACTCCACCCGCGAGGTCCTCGAACTGCGTTTCCCGCCCGACGTCGCCCCGCCGCTGGACCAGCTCGACGGGCTCGCCGACCGGCTGGAGGCCCTCCCGGACCGTCTGCTGCTCTACGCCACCGACGGTGAGGCCGTGCTCGCCGCCGCCCATGGCCGGGGCGTGCGCCCGGTGTCCAGCCTGGTCCGCCGCTCCACCCTGGAGGACGTCTTCCTCCGTCTCACCGGCCGCACCCTCGTCGACTGAGTGCTAGCATTGACAGCAATGCTCTCAGGGGGTGTGTGATGGCGACGTTGACGATCCGGGACTTCGACGACACCCTGAAGGCCGAACTGCGGATCCGGGCGGCCGAGCACGGTCGCTCGATGGAGGCCGAGGTCCGGGAGATCCTGCGCGCGGTGCTGACCCGCCCCGCCGCCGGACCCGGCATGGGCACACGCATCCGCCAGCGGTTCGCCGGCGCCGAGGACCTGGCGCTCGAACAGCCACCGAGGACCGATCCCGCCCGCGCGGCGGAGCTGCCTGAGTGATCGTTCTCGACACCAACGTCGTCTCCGAGCTGATGCGGCGATCTCCCGACCCCGAGGTCGTCGCCTGGATCGACCGGGTCCCCGCCGAGGACGTGTACCTCACGGCGGTGACCGCCGCCGAACTCCGGTACGGCGTCGAGCGGCTCCCGGCCGGCGCCCGCCGAACAACCATGACGACCAGGGTCGACGGCCTGCTCACCGAGGACTTCCGCGACCAGATCCTGCCCTTCGGCGCCGACGAGGCCGCGCACTACGCGTGGATCGTCACCGCGCGCGAGCGCGCCGGGCGTCCGATCGGCCTGGCCGACGCCCAGATCGCCGCGATCTGCCGGCGGCACGGCGCATCCCTGGCCACCCGCAACGTCAAGGACTTCAGCGGCACCCGGGTCGTCCTGTACGACCCGTGGAGCGCCTGAGCCGACCACTACCCGAACTGTCGGGGTGGCGATCTAGTCTGCGGGAGTGGTGGCAGAGCTACGCGCGAGCGGACAGGTGCTCGGCCCGGTGCGCGCCGCGTTCATCGTGGTCGAAGCCATGTGGACGTGGTACCGGCGCAACTGGCGCTCGACCGTCGTGTCCAGTGTCGTGCAGCCGGTGCTGTACCTGCTCGCACTCGGGTTCGGGCTCGGGTCGCAGGTCGAGCCGAGCGAGGCCACCGGGGGCCTGAGCTACGTCGTCTACCTCGCGCCCGCGCTGCTGGTCGCCACGTCCGTGCAGATCGCCGCGTTCGAGTGCACCTATCCGGTGCTCTCGGCGTTCAAGTGGCAGCGGACCTACCTGGCCATCGCCGCCTCGCCGGTCACCCCGGCGCAGATCCTCGGCGGCCACCTGACCTGGGTCGCGATCCGCCTGGCCGGCTCCGGGGCCGCCTACCTGCTGGTCGCCGCGCTGCTCGGCACCCTGACCGGGCCGGGGGTGCTGATCACGCTGCTGGTCGCGGTGCTCACCGGGATGGCCTTCGCCGCGCCGGTCGCCGCGTTCTCGGCGACCATCGAGTCCGAGGGCCAGCAGTTCACCGCGCTGTTCCGGTTCGTGGTGATGCCGATGACGCTGTTCGCCGGGGCGTTCTTCCCGGTCGAACAACTGCCGGTGTGGCTGCGGCCGATCGCCTGGATCACCCCGCTGTGGCACGGCACCGAGCTGGGCCGGGACGCCGCGTTCGGCACCCTGGAGTGGCTGCCCGCCCTCGGCCACGTCGCGTTCCTGGTCGCACTCTTCCTCGCCGGGGCGATGATCGCCGCCCGGCGCTACCGAAGGCGGCTGAGCGCATGACTGGCACCCTCGACCGCACCGCCCCGGCGCGCCACGGCGGCCTGCTGCTGCGGGTCCTGCCACCCGGCCTGTACGCGGGCCGCGCCCGGGTCCTGGTCGAACGGTCGCTGCTGGTCAACCGGCGGGCGTGGCTCGCGATCGTGTCGGGGTTCTGCGAGCCGCTGTTCTACCTGCTCGCCATGGGTGTCGGCTTCGGCGCGCTGGTCGGCGAGGTCGTCGGGCCGACCGGCGAGCCGATGAGCTACGTCGCCTTCGTCGCGCCCGCCCTGCTGGCCGCCTCGGCGATGAACGGCGCGGTCTACGACGCCACGTTCAACATCTTCTCCAAGCTCAAGTACGCCAAGCTCTACGACGCCATGCTGGCCACCCCGCTCGGCCCGGTCGACGTCGCCGTCGGCGAGATCGCCTGGGCGTTGCTGCGCGGCGGGCTCTACGCGGTCGGGTTCCTCGCGGTGATGCTCGGCCTGGGCCTGATCGCCTCGCCGTGGGCGCTGCTGGCGCTGCCGGCCGCGTTGTTCGTCGCGTTCGCGTTCGCCGCCATCGGCATGGCCGCGACCACGTTCATGCGCTCCTGGCAGGACTTCGACCTGGTCCAGCTGGCGCTGATGCCCATGTTCCTGTTCTCCACCACGTTCTTCCCGCTGACCGTCTACCCCGAGGTCCTCCAGGTCGCGGTGCGCTGCCTGCCGCTCTACCACGCCATCGAGATCATGCGGGCGCTCAGCTCCGGGTTCGTCGACCTGTCACTGCTCGGTCACCTCGCGTACTTCGCCGTGATGGCCGCGCTGGGGGTCGTGATCGCCGCCCGCCGCGTGGGCACCCTCCTGCTGCGCTGAGCCACCGGGGCCGCGAGCTAGGCTGGGGCGCATTATGGAGTCCGTCTTTCCCCGGCTCGAGCCGTTGCTGCCCAGGGTGTCCAAGCCGGTCCAGTACGTCGGCGGGGAGCTCAACTCGACCGTCAAGGACTGGGACGCCACCACCGTCCGCTGGGCCCTGATGTATCCCGACGCCTACGAGGTCGGCCTGCCCAACCAGGGCGTCATGATCCTCTACGAGGTGCTCAACGAGCAGCCGGACGTGCTGGCCGAGCGCACCTACGCGATCTGGCCCGACCTCGAGGCGCTGATGCGTGAGCACGGCGTGCCGCAGTTCACCGTCGACGGCCACCGGCCGGTCGGCGCGTTCGACCTGCTCGGCGTCAGCTTCGCCACCGAACTGGGCTACACCAACCTGCTCTCCGCGCTGGACCTGGCCGGCATCCCGCTGCACGCCGCCGACCGCACCACCGAGCACCCGATCGTCGTCGCCGGCGGCCACGCCGCGTTCAACCCGGAGCCGATCGCCGACTTCGTCGACGCCGCCGTGCTCGGCGACGGCGAGGAGGCGGTCCTGGAGATCACCGACCTGGTGCGCGCCTGGAAGGCCGAGGGTTCGCCCGGCGGCCGGGACGAGATCCTCACCCGCCTGGCCGAGACCGGCGGCGTGTACGTGCCGCGTTTCTACGACGTCGGCTACCTCGACCCCGCCAGCGGCGGCGGCATCGAGTACGTGCGGCCCAACCGCGAGCGGGTGCCCGAGCGGATCGCCAAGCGCACCACCATGGACCTCGACGCCTGGCCCTACCCCAAGCAGCCGCTGGTGCCGCTGGCGGAGAGCGTGCACGAGCGGATGAGCGTGGAGATCTTCCGCGGCTGCACCCGGGGCTGCCGGTTCTGCCAGGCCGGGATGATCACCCGCCCGGTGCGGGAGCGGTCCATCGAGGGCATCGGCGAGATGGTCCGGCGCGGCCTGGACGCCAGCGGCTTCGAGGAGGTCGGCCTGCTGTCGCTGTCCAGCGCGGACCACTCCGAGATCGCCGAGGTCACCAAGGGGCTGGCCGACCGCTACGAGGGCACCAACACCGGCCTGTCGCTGCCCTCGACCAGGGTCGACGCGTTCAACATCGACCTGGCCAACGAGCTCTCGCGCGGCGGGCGCCGCTCCGGGCTGACCTTCGCCCCGGAGGGCGGCAGCGAACGGATCCGGCGCGTGATCAACAAGATGGTGTCCGAGGAGGACCTCATCCGCACGGTCAGCGCCGCCTACGCCGCCGGCTGGCGCCAGGTGAAGCTGTACTTCATGTGCGGGCTGCCGACCGAGACCGACGAGGACGTCCTGCAGATCGCGGCGATGGCCAAGGAGGTCATCCGCGCGGGCCGGGAGGCCAGCGGGCGCAAGGACATCCGCTGCACGGTGTCCATCGGCGGGTTCGTGCCCAAGCCGCACACCCCGTTCCAGTGGGCCGCGCAGTGCGACCCGGACACCGTCGACGACCGGCTGCGCAAGCTGCGGGCCGCGGTCAACTCCGACCGCAACCTGGGCCGCAACATCGGTATGCGCTACCACGACGGCAAGCCGAGCCTGATCGAAGGCCTGCTCTCCCGGGGCGACCGGCGGGTCGGGCGGGTCATCGAGCGCGTGTGGCGTGCCGGTGGCCGTTTCGACGGCTGGAGCGAGCACTTCTCCTACGAGCGGTGGGTCACCGCCGCGGCCGAGGCGCTGGCGCCGCTCGGGGTCGACCTGGCCTGGTTCACCACCCGCGAGCGCACCGAGGACGAGGTACTGCCCTGGGACCACCTGGACTCCGGGCTGGACAAGGAATGGCTGTGGGACGACTGGCAGGACGCGCTGGACGAGCGTGAGCTGGAGGACTGCCGCTGGACCCCGTGCTTCGACTGCGGTGTCTGCCCGGCGATGGGCACCGACATCGAGATCGGCCCGACCGGCCGCACGCTGCTGCCGCTGACCCCGGTGAACTGAGCCGGGCTCAGCGGCCGGGCAGGGCCAGGGCCCTGGGCAGAGCGCTGTCGTCGACGGCGGCCTCCGCGTCGACCAGGCCGTGGCCGTAGAAGCCGTTGTAGGGGGCGTAGCCCTCGCAGTAGGCGTCCTGCGCGCCGGTGCCGTCGAGGTCGTAGTCGGCCGGGCACGGGAGGGCGTCGGCCTGCTCGGTGAGCAGCTTCGCCAGTTTCTGCGGCGAGGCGCTCGGGTGCTCGCTGGCCAGCAACGCCGCCACTCCCGAGACGTGCGGCGTGGCCATCGACGTGCCGCAGTACCGGTCGTACCCGCCGGGCACGGTCGAGAGCACGCACCCGTCGGGCTGGTCGGGCGCGGGGTCGGACTCGGCCGGCTCCCGCGTGGTCTTGGACTCGCCGCCCGGCGCGGCCAGGTCGATCACGCCCAGGCCGTAGGCGCTGTAGCTGGACTTGACCTCGTCCGGGCCGACGGCCGACACCGCGACCACACCGCGCAACCCGGCCGGCAGCACCTTGCAGCTGCTGTCCATGGTCCGGACGCCGTCGGTGCGGCCGGTCGGGTCGGCGAGGTCGGTCGCCTCGTTGGTGGCGGCGGCGACGGTCAGCACCCCGTGGGTGGTCGCGTGGTCGACGGCGCGCCGCACGGCCTCGAACACCACCCGCTCGTTGTCGCGGTTGCAGGTCAGCAGCCACGGGTCGACGAAGTAGCTGTTGTTGGTGACGGCCATCCTGGTGGCGCTGGCCCACATCAGCCCGCACACCGCGTACTCGGGAAGGATGTAGCCGTCGTCGTCGACGACCTTGACCGACGCGATCCGCACCCCGGGCGCCACGCCGGCGGTGCCCCGGCCGTCGTCGGCGGCCGCGATCGTCCCGGCGACGTGCGTGCCGTGCGGCGACGCGGTCGGTGCCCACGCCCCCGGGGAGGTGTCCGGCACCCCCGACAGGCACCCGGCCGACAGGGCCGGCGCGAGCGCGGCCTCCAGGTCGGGGTGACGCGGGTCGATCCCGGAGTCGAGCACGCCGACCACGACGTCGCGGCTGCCGGGGTTGGCCCGCCGCGCCCGGTCGGCGCCGATCAGGTCCATGTCCCACTGCTCACCCGTGCGGTCGGCGGTGGACACGGCGGCGGGAGAGGTGGTGATCATCGCCTGGGTGCCGTCGGCGCCGGTGTCGTCCTGGCGCGGCTCGCCCCGCTGGGACTCGACCGCGCGCTGGGCGCTGAACGCCCGGTCGTGACCCAGGCGCCGGTCGAACTCGGGGTCGGCCGAGGTGGCGACGCCCACCGCGATCTCCGGGTAGTACCCGGTCAGGGTGCCGCACGCGTCGCTGATCTCCTGGGCGGCCGCCGGGCGCGCCGTCCCGCCGTCGAACAGCACCAGGTAACGCGGGTCGGGGAGGGAGGTCGAGCACGCGGGCGGCTTGCCGGCTGGTTGCGCGCTGGCCGCGACACCGGTGACACCGGTCGTGACCAGCGCCGTCGCGATCATCACGGCGCTTACCGCTGCCACCGCGAGTCGGCGCGGCAGAGGCACGGGGCTGACCTCCAGTGGTGGGGGCGGCCGGTCGGGGGTACCGGCTGTCCAATGTCCGGACGGTAACCACTCGGGCGACGACCAGACAAGCTCATCGGGTGGATTGGATCTGGGGGTACCGTGCCAGCAGGCACCGGTGAGCACCACCGGAGTAGCCCGATCCCACCAGAAGGAGTAAAGCTGACCAGGCAGGATCGACCGAATCCATCGGCCCCGGCGGTGCAGCGCCTGCGGCTGCGGTACGCCAAACGGGGCAGGTTGCGGTTCACCTCGCACCGTGATATCGCACGAGCGTTCGAGCGCGCGCTGCGCCGGGCGCACGTGCCGATGGCCTACTCGCAGGGGTTCAACCCGCATCCGAAGATCTCCTGGATCGGCGCGGCGCCGACGGGGGTGGCGAGCGAGGCGGAGTACGTCGAGATCCAGCTGGTCACGCCGGTCGAACCGGCGGAACTGGTGGCCGTGCTCGACCGCGCCATGCCCACGGGGCTGGACCTGCTGGAGGCGGTCGTCGCCGCGCCCGGCGGCGGCGCGCTGGCCGACCGGGTCGAGGCGGGCCGCTGGCGGATCGAACTGCCCGGCGTGTCGCCGGGCGACCTCTCGGCGGCGGTGACCGCACTGCTGGCGGCCCCGGTCGTCGAGGTCGAACGGTTGACCAAGCAGGGAATGCGCACCATCGACGCCCGCGCGGCGATCGTCAACGCGACCGTTGCGACCGCCACAGTCGCATCCGACTCACCACCCCCCGACGTCACGTGTGGGATACTCGAGGTGGTCGTCCGGCAGACAACTCCTGCCGTTCGACCGGACGACGTGCTGAGCGCGCTTCGAGTCGTCGCCGACCTGGAACCGCCGGTGCCCGCGAAGGCGACCCGGATGGCCCAGGGCCGGCTCGACGACGGCGGAGGCCTGGCTGACCCGTTGGCCCAGGACAGGGCTGTGACCCAGGGCTGATAACAGCCCTGCTCGGCGTGACGTTGTTGACAGACCTGCCGTGATCGGCCGGCGAGCTCGCTCGGCGGCCACACGGTGAGAGGCGAGGATTCCCGCCGCCCGGCGGCGGAACTGACCAACGCCTCACCGTCGGAGCACGGTGGGGCAGGACGACGAGGCCCCTGCGCGGCCGCGTCCGGATGGACGCGCCCGGGGGCGAAGGAGCTACATGTCGGATACGACGACACCTGCCGGCGACGCCGGCGGGGATACCACCACATCCATCTCCGCCGCGCTGGCGGAGCTGCCGGCACGCATCCGCGTGCACGCGCTGGCCAAACTGCTCGGCCGCAGCAGCCGGGACGTGCTCACCGCGGTCAGCGACCTCGGTGGCGACGGGCGCAGCGCCCAGTCGAGCATCGACCGGGACACCGCGCTGCGGGTCGCCGAGGCGTTCGGCCTGGTCGAACAGCCGGAACCGGAGCCGGAGCCCGAGCAGGCGCCGGCCGCCGAGCCGACCCGGCGGGTACCGCCGACCCCGGTGTTCGCCTCGGCGTCTCCGCTGTTCCTGCCGCCCGAGCCACCGGCAGCGCCGGCACCGGTCCGCAAGCCGGAGCCGGTCGTCGCCGAGGTCGAGGAGGACGAGCCGGCCGACGAGTCCCAGGACTACCCGGCCGACGCCGATGGTGACGACGACGACTCCCGGCCGCGCCGCCGCCGTGGCCGCCGTGGCCGTGGCCGGGGCAAGGGCGGCCAGGACGAGGCCGACGAGGCGGGCGACGACGAGCCGGCCCCGGACAAGTCGGACAAGCCCGCCGCGGCCCCCGCCGAGAAGTCCGGTGACAAGCCGGCCGACAAGCCGGAGAAGACCGAGGGCAGGCGCCGGTCCAAGGCCAAGGCCGAGGAGCCGGAGGCCGCCGAGGACGACCAGCCGGAGTCCGACGACTCCGACGGGAACCGTCGCCGCCGGCGTCGCCGCCGGCGCAAGGGCGGCGACGGCGAGGACGGCGCCCCGACCGAGGACGACCCGCCGAACACGGTCGTCCACGTCCGCGAGGCCCGCGACGACAAGGACAAGGGCGGCGACTCCGACGGCCGCGACGAGGTCCGCAGCGTGCGGGGCTCCACGCGCCTGGAGGCCAAGCGCCAGCGCCGCCGCGACGGCCGCGAGGCCGGCCGGCGCCGCGCCCCGATCCTGTCCGAGGCCGAGTTCCTCGCCCGCCGCGAGGCCGTCGACCGCGCGATGGTCGTGCGGGAGCGCGGCGACCGGATCCAGATCGGTGTGCTGGAGGACGGGGTGCTCGTCGAGCACTTCGTGACCTCCTCGGGCAGCGGTTCGCTGGTCGGCAACGTGTACCTGGGCCGCGTGCAGAACGTGCTGCCGTCGATGGAGGCCGCGTTCGTCGACATCGGCCGTGGCCGCAACGCCGTGCTCTACGCCGGCGAGGTCGACTGGGACGCCGCCGGCCTGGAGGGCAAGGCGCGCAAGATCGAGCAGGCGCTGTCCACCGGCGACAGCGTCCTGGTGCAGGTCACCAAGGACCCGGTCGGGCACAAGGGCGCCCGGCTGACCACCCAGATCTCCCTGCCCGGCCGCTTCCTGGTGTACGTGCCGGGCGGCGGCGCCACCGGCATCTCCCGCAAGCTGCCGGAGAACGAGCGCCGCCGGCTCAAGGACGTGCTCAAGCGCGTGGTCCCCGAGGACGCCGGTGTGATCATCCGCACGGCGTCGGAGGGCATCAGCGAGGAGGAGCTGGCCCGCGACGTGCGCCGCCTGCAGGCGCAGTGGCAGGTGATCCAGGACAAGGCCAAGGGCGGCAACGGCGTGCGCCGGGCCAACGCGCCCGCGCTGGTCTACGAGGAGCCGGACCTGCTGGTCAAGGTCGTGCGCGACCTGTTCACCGAGGACTTCTCGGCGCTGGTGATCGAGGGCGCCGGCGCGTGGGAGACCGTGGACGCCTACGTGCGTCACGTCGCCCCCGAGCTGGCCGACCGGGTCCGCAAGCACGTCGGCGCCAACGACGTGTTCGCCGAGTACCGCATCGAGGAGCAGCTGTTGAAGGCGCTGGACCGCAAGGTCTGGCTGCCCTCGGGCGGCTACCTGGTCATCGACCGCACCGAGGCGATGACCGTGATCGACGTGAACACCGGCAAGTTCACCGGCTCGGGCGGCAACCTCGAGGAGACCGTCACCAGGAACAACCTGGAGTCGGCCGAGGAGATCGTCCGCCAGCTGCGGCTGCGCGACATCGGCGGCATCATCGTGATCGACTTCATCGACATGGTGCTGGAGTCCAACCGTGACCTGGTGCTGCGCCGGCTGACCGAGTGCCTTGGCCGCGACCGCACCCGCCACCAGGTCGCCGAGGTCACGTCGCTGGGTCTGGTGCAGATGACCCGCAAGCGTGTCGGCACCGGCCTGCTGGAGGCCTTCGGCACGACCTGTGAGCACTGCAAGGGCCGGGGCGTGCTGATCTCCATCGACCCGGTCGGCAAGCCGGCCGGCGGTGGCGGCAACGGCCACGGCTCCCAGCACGGCGGCGGTGGCGGCGGGGGCCGGCGCAACCGCAACCGCAACGAGGACTCCCAGAAGGACTCGACCAAGGACTCGGCCAAGGATTCCCAGAAGGACTCGGCGAAGGAGTCCTCGCGGGACTCCTCGCGGGACTCCGCCAAGGAGACCGCGGCCAAGGAAGCGGCCAAGGCCGTGCGGGGGATCGCCGCCGCGACCACCAAGTCCAACGGTGTCGCCGACACCACAGTCGACGCCACATCTGACGTGACGTCAGACGCGGAGACCACGGCCGAGGCGCCGGTCGCCGCGGTGCGTGGGCGCTCGGACGTGGTCCGCGCGTCGGCCACCGACCCGGACGCCGACCTGTCCACCCTGGCCGGTGGGACGCCGGCCGAGCAGCCGGTTGAGCAGCCGGCCGAGCAGACCACCGGGCGGACCCGTCGCCGCTCGCGGCGCAGCACCGCGCCGCCGAGTGCCACCGTCGAGCAGCCGGCCGCGCCGGCCGCCGCGACCCACACCGTTCCCGCCGGTGAGCCGGCGGCGTCCACGGTCGTCGTCGAGCCCGTCGGTGACAGTGCTGGTGACGGCGCTGGTGACGGTGACGTGCGGCTGGCCGCCGGTGAGCGCAACGGTGCCCACGAGCAGGCCAACGGTCGCGCCCCCGAACCGGTCGACACGCCGGACGTGCCGGCCGTCACACCACCGGTCAGGCGGACCGTCCGGCGGGGCGGGTCCCGGCCGGCCGGGCCCCCGGTGAACGCGGGCCACGATGGCTGACCCCGGTTTGACCCTCATTTCGGAGGCCACGTAACCTGTAGGTCGGTCCGCCCGTGCGGTGGGTCGACTCGTGCGCGGGACCGGCGCTGGCTCGGGGTGAGCCACCACGAAGTCCGGCCGCGTAGCCCTAGTCGAGAAACATCGAGCAGCAGGAGAGTTCCGTCCCGATGTACGCGATCGTCAAGACCGGCGGAAAGCAGTACAAGGTCGCCGTCGGCGACATCGTCGAGGTCGAGAAGCTCGACGGTGAGCCGGGCGTCGAGCTCACGTTCCCCGCGCTGCTCGTCGTCGACGGCGAGGCTGTCACCACCGACGCCGCCGCACTGGCCGAGGTGTCGGTGACCGGCAAGGTCGTCGAGCAGACCAAGGGCCCGAAGATCCGCATCCACAAGTTCAAGAACAAGACCGGCTACCACAAGCGCCAGGGTCACCGGCAGAAGCTGACCCGCGTCGAGGTCACCGGCATCAAGACCAAGTAGGAGCTGAACAGCAATGGCACACAAGAAGGGTGCGTCCAGCTCCCGCAACGGGCGCGACTCCAACGCTCAGCGCCTGGGCGTGAAGCGGTTCGGCGGCCAGGTCGTCAACGCCGGCGAGATCCTGATCCGCCAGCGGGGCACCAAGTTCCACCCCGGCGTCAACGTCGGCCGTGGCGGCGACGACACGCTGTTCGCGCTGGCCGCGGGTTCGGTCCAGTTCGGCGAGAAGCGCGGTCGCAAGACCGTGAACATCGTCCCGGTCGAGGGCTGACGCCCGGCGACTGACGCAAGACCCCCACGGGAGGGGCGGGCCGGCGATTGCGGCCCGCCCCTCCCGTGCTTTCTCTGGAAGGTTCTCAGTGTCCCGATTCGTCGATCGCGTGGTCATCCACGTCTCCGCGGGCAGCGGCGGCAACGGGTGCGCCTCGGTGCACCGCGAGAAGTTCAAGCCGCTCGGTGGCCCCGACGGCGGCAACGGCGGCGACGGCGGCGAGGTCGTGCTCGTGGTCGACTCGGGCGTGCACACCCTGCTCGACTTCCACTTCCGGCCGCACGCCCACGCGACCAACGGCAAGCAGGGCCAGGGCAGCAACCGCGACGGCGCCGCCGGCGAGACCCTGGAACTGCGGGTCCCGGACGGGACGGTCGTGCTCACCGAGGACGGCGAGGTGCTCGCCGACCTGATCGGCAACGGCACCAGGTTCGTCGCCGCGCGCGGCGGCCGGGGCGGGCTGGGCAACGCGTCGCTGGCGTCCAAGGCCCGCAAGGCCCCCGGCTTCGCGCTGCTCGGCGAGCCGGGTGACCAGCGTGACCTGGTGCTGGAACTGCGTTCGGTGGCCGACGTCGGCCTGGTCGGGTTCCCGTCGGCCGGCAAGTCGTCGCTGATCTCGGTGCTGTCCTCGGCCCGCCCGAAGATCGCCGACTACCCGTTCACCACGCTGGTGCCCAACCTGGGGGTGGTCACCGCCGGCGAGTCGACGTTCACGGTCGCCGACGTGCCGGGCCTGATCCCGGGCGCCAGCCAGGGCAAGGGCCTGGGCCTGGACTTCCTGCGGCACATCGAACGCTGCTCGGTGCTGGTGCACGTCGTGGACTGCGCGACCTACGAGTCCGACCGCGACCCGGTGTCCGACGTGGACGCACTGGAGGGGGAGCTGGCGCGCTACACCCCGGCGCTGGGCGGCAGCCTCGCCGACCGGCCACGGGTGGTGGTGCTCAACAAGATCGACGTCCCGGACGCCCGCGACCTGGCCGAGATGATCCGCCCGGAGCTGGAGGCGCGGGGCCTGCCGGTGTTCGCCGTGTCGACCGCGAGCCACGAGGGCCTGCGTGAGCTGTCGTTCGCCCTGGCCGCGATCGTCGCGCAGGACCGGGCCAGCCGCCCGTCGATGGAGGCGAGCCGGATCGTGCTGCGCCCCCCGGCGGTCGACGAGGCCGGGTTCACCGTGCTGGAGGACCCGGACGAGCCGGGCGCGTTCATCGTGCGCGGCGAGCGACCGGAGCGGTGGGTGCGCCAGACGGCGTTCGCCAACAACGAGGCCGTCGGCTACCTGGCCGACCGGCTGGCGCGCCTGGGCGTCGAGCAGGCGCTGGCCAACCACGGGGCGAAACCGGGCTGTCCGGTCACCATCGGCGACGTGACCTTCGACTGGGAGCCGTCCACCCCGGCCGGGACGAACATCCTGCTCTACGAGCGCGGCGAGGACCCGCGCCTGGACCGCAACGACCGGGTCGGCGCGGCCGAACGCAAAGCCGCCAAGCGGGCCCGCCGCGGCCTGACCAACGGTCTCACCAACGGCCAGACCGACGGTCCGACCGACGACCCCGAGCCGGACGCGGAGGCCGAGCCCGCGCCGGAGGATCGGTGACCCGCGCCCTGCCCGACACGCGAACACGGATCGCCGCCGCGAAGCGGATCGTGGTCAAGGTCGGGTCGTCGTCGCTGACCACGGCGTCGGGCGGGTTGGACCCGTCGCTGCTGGACGGTCTGGTGGACGCCCTGGCGGCTCGCCGCGCGGCGGGCAGCCAGGTGGTCCTGGTGTCGTCGGGGGCCATCGCGTCCGGGCTGGCGCCGCTGGGGCTGGGGCGCCGGCCGCGTGACCTGGCGACCCAGCAGGCGTCGGCCAGCGTCGGGCAGCTGGTGCTCGGGCACGCCTACGTGTCGTCGTTCGCCCGCTACCAGCTGCGGGTGGGTCAGGTCCTGCTCACCTCGGACGACGTGGTGCGGCGGGCGCACTACCGCAACGCGCAGCGCACCCTGTCGCGCCTGCTGGCGCTGGGGGTGGTGCCGGTGGTGAACGAGAACGACACGGTGGCCACCGAGGAGATCAGGTTCGGCGACAACGACCGGCTGGCCGCGTTGGTGGCCTACCTGGTCGGCGCCGACGCGCTGGTCCTGCTGTCGGATGTGGATGGCCTCTACGACGGGGATCCCCGGCTCGGCGGGGCGCGGCGCATCGACGAGGTGGCCGGCGAGGCCGACGTCGAGCACGTCCGCGCCGACGAGCCGGCGACCGAGGTCGGGACCGGCGGCATGGCCTCCAAGCTCGCGTCGGCGCGGCTGTCGTCGACGGCCGGGGTGCCGGTGCTGATCGCCGCCGCGGCCGACGCGGCCCGCGCCCTGGACACCGCCGACGTGGGCACGGCGTTCGCCGCGAGCCCGCGCAGGCTCACGCCCCGGCGGTTCTGGCTCGCCTACGCGGCCAACCCGAAGGGCCGGCTGCGTCTGGACGACGGTGCCGTGGCCGCGGTCGTGGGCCGTCGCCGCTCGCTGCTGGCCGCCGGTATCACCGCCGTGGACGGCGACTTCGAGGCCGGTGACGTGGTGGAGCTGACCGATTCCCGCGCCACGACGGTGGCCAGGGGGATGGTCGCCTACGACGCCGTCGAACTGCCGGCGATCATCGGCCGCAAGACCCACGACCTCGCTCCCGAACACCGCCGCGAGGTCGTGCACGCCGACGACCTGGTGCCCCTGCGCCAACCGTCCGACTGACGCGCCGCCGGTCCGAACGTCCTGGGCCACAACGACTCCCCACTGTCCTCAACGGACAGTGGGTCACGTCGTCGAGGCGAGGGCGAAGGGGAGTACCGCCGGCGCGCCGGCCTCCCGCAGCAACCTCGCCGCCACCGTCATCGTCCAACCCGTGTCCACCCGGTCGTCGACCAACAGCACCGGACCGTCCACTCCGGCCACCCGCTGCGCCAACTCCGGCCCGAGCCGCAGCGACCGCCACACCTGGGCCAGCCGGCGCGCGCTGTTGGCCTGCCGCTCACCCGCCGCCACCGCCCCGATCTCGCCCAGCAGCGGCAGCCGGCCGATCGTCGAGATCCGCTCGCCGATGCTCGCCACCAGCTTCGGCCGGCTCACCGAACCGACCGTCACCACCCCGACCGGCCGCACCGCCCACTCCCACGACGCCAACACCCGCACACACCCGTCGACCAGGTCGTCGGGAACCGGGCCGTCGCCGGCCTGCGCGAACAGCTCACGCAAACGGTTGCCCCACCCGATGTCGGTGAGCCGGCCCAGCGCCCGCCCCGGCTCGGCCCGCTGGCCGGCGGCGAGCTTGCCGGACAGCGGGACGTCCAGCCCGGCCATGCCGCTGGGCCACATCCGGCGCTCGCCGATCTCGACGCCCGGCCGGCTCAACAGCTGCCGCGCCTGCGCGACCGACGTCTCGGACACCGTGTCGCTCCACGTGGTGCCGGCGCAGTTGTCGCACCGCCCGCACGGCGCCGCCCCCGGCGCGTCGAGCTGGCGCAGCAGGAACTCCATGCGGCACCCGTCGGTCCGCTGGTAGTCCAGCATCGCCTGCTGCTCGGTCCGGCGGGAACCGGCGATGCCCAGATACCGCTGCTCGTCGTACTCCCAGCCCTGACCGGTGGCCAGCCACCCGCCCTTGACCCGCCGCACCGCGCCGTCCACGTCCAGCACCTTGAGCACCATGTCCAGCCGGCTTCGCGACAGGTCGCACGCCGGTTCGATCGCCGCCGTCGACAGCGGACGGTCGGCCGAGGCCAGCACGTCCAACACCTGGCGCACCACCCGCTCCGGCGGGAACGCCAGGGACGCGAAGTACGCCCAGATGTCCTTGTCCTCGGTTCCGGGCAGCAGCAACACCTCAGCCCGCTCGACACCACGGCCGGCCCGGCCGATCTGCTGGTAGTAGGCGATCGGCGACGCCGGGGCACCGAGATGGATCACGAACCCGAGGTCGGGCTTGTCGAAACCCATACCCAGCGCCGAGGTCGCCGCCACCGCCTTGATCCGGTTGGCCAGCAGGTCCTGCTCGATGCGTTCCCGCTCGGCCGGCTCGGTCTTGCCCGAGTAGGCCGCCACGGCATAGCCGCGCTCGCGCAGGAACGATGCCACCTCCTGGGCGGCGGCCACGGTCAGCGTGTAGATGATCCCCGACCCCGTCAGGCCGTCGAGCCGCTCGGCCAGCCACGCGAACCGGGCCTGCGCGGTCGGCAGCGCCAGCACGCCCAGCCGCAGGCTCTCCCGGTCGAGCTGGCCACGCAGCACGAGCGTGTCCCGGGTGCCCAGGTCGAGCTGCTCGGCGACGTCACGCACCACCCGGTCGTTGGCGGTGGCGGTGGTGGCCAGCACCGGAACCCCGGCCGGCAACTCACCGAGCAGCGTGCGCAACCGACGGTAGTCGGGGCGGAAGTCGTGGCCCCAGTCGGAGATGCAGTGCGCCTCGTCCACCACCAGCATGCCGGCGGCGGCGGTGAGTTCGGGCAGCACGGTGTCGCGGAACTCGGGGTTGTTGAGCCGTTCCGGGCTGACCAGCAGCACGTCGACACGCCCGGCGAGCACGTCGTCCTGCACCTCGTGCCACTGGTCGAGGTTCGCCGAGTTGATCGTCGCGGCGCGCACCCCCGCCCGACCCGCCGCCTCGATCTGGTTGCGCATCAGGGCCAGCAGCGGGGAGACGATCACCGTCGGGCCGTGGCCCTGCTGGCGCAACAGCGAGGTCGCGACGAAGTAGACGGCCGACTTCCCCCACCCGGTGCGCTGCACGACCAGGGCCCGTCGGCGGTCGACGACCAGCGCCCTGATGGCGGTCCACTGGTCCTCGCGCAGGCGGGCCCCGTCGCCGGCGAGGGCGCGGAGTTGTTGTTCGGCCGATGTCCGAAGGGCGTGCTCATCCACGCCCCCACAGTGGCGCATGACACCGACAACGGCCAGGACAGGGGTGGGCCACACGTCCACCTTTCGCCGAAAAGTTCGCTGTGTCGCAGGTCAGGGCCCTGATCTCCCCGTAGGCTCCCGTCCCATGTCAAGACGGCGGATCGGGATCATGGGCGGCACCTTCGATCCCGTGCACCACGGACACCTCGTCGCGGCGAGCGAGGTCCAGGCCAGGTTCGAGCTGGACGAGGTGGTCTTCGTCCCGACCGGCCAGCCCTGGCAGAAGAGCCATCGCGAGGTCAGCGCCGCCGAGGACCGGTACCTGATGACCGTGATCGCCACGGCGTCCAACCCCCGGTTCTCGGTCAGCCGCGTCGACATCGACCGGCGCGGCACCACCTACACCATCGACACCCTGCGCGACCTGCGCGAAGCCCACCCGGACGCCGAGCTGTTCTTCATCACCGGCGCCGACGCCCTCGAACAGATCCTGTCCTGGCGCGAGGCGGGGGAGCTGTTCGCGCTGGCCCACTTCGTCGGGGTCACCCGCCCCGGCTACGTCCTGGAGGACGACCACCTCCCGTCGGGCTCGGTGACCCTGGTCGACGTCCCCGCCATGGCGATCTCGTCCACCGACTGCCGAACACGGGTCCTGGCCGGGCAACCGGTCTGGTACCTGGTGCCCGACGGGGTCGTTCAGTACATCTCCAAGACAGACCTGTACCGGGAAGGCACTTCCTGACACCGGTACGCTTCTGTGGTTCATGGTCTGGTAAAAGGCAGGTTTCAACGACGAGGAGTGACGTGGCCGCAACGCACCACGCACGCGAACTGGCACTGGTCGCGGCCAATGCCGCGGCCGACAAGAAGGCCAGCGATGTGATCGTGCTCGACGTGTCCGAGCAACTGGTCATCACCGACTGTTTCGTCATCGCCTCCGCGCCCAACGAGCGGCTGGTCGGAGCGATCGTCGACAACGTCGAGGAGAAGATGCGCGCGGCCGGCACCAAGCCGGTGCGTCGTGAGGGCGCGCGCGAGGGCCGGTGGGTGCTGCTGGACTTCGTCGACGTCGTCGTGCACGTGCAGCACGCCGAGGAGCGGGCGTTCTACGGCCTGGAGCGGCTGTGGAAGGACTGCCCGCGCATCGAGTTCGACCCGGACCCGGCGGCCGTCGACTCCGGCGGCGTCGAGGGCGGTCCGACGTGACCCTGAGCCGGCTCGTGATGTGGCGGCATGGCGAGACCGACTACAACGCGACCGGCAGGATGCAGGGCCACCTGGACTCCCAGCTCACCGAGGTCGGCCGCAACCAGGCGCGGTTCGCGGTGCCGGCCCTGGCCCGGTTCTCCCCGGACATCGTGGTGACCTCCGACCTGCGCCGCGCGATGGACACGGCCACCACGTTCACCCAGGTCACCGGGGTTCCGATGCGCGTGGACAAGCGGCTGCGGGAGACCAACCTCGGCCTGTGGCAGGGCCTGACCAGCGCCGAGGTCGACGAGCAGTGGCCGGGCGCGCGGCAGATCTGGCAGACCGACCCGACCTGGACCCCGCCCGGCGGCGAGTCCCGGCTGGAGGTCGCCGCGCGTGCCGCCGAGGTGGTCGGCGACCTCGACGAGTCGACCGAGGACACCGCGGTGCTGTGCGCGCACGGCGGCCTGATCGCCGCGCTCGTCGGGCACCTGCTGGAGCTGCCGGTGGCGTCCTGGGCGAAGATCGGCGGCATCGGCAACTGCCACTGGACGGTGCTGGCCAGGCGCGGCACGAGCGGTCTGGCGTGGCGGTTGCGCGTGTACAACGCGGGGATCACCGGCTGAGACGATGACCGCGCCAACCTTGTTGATGTTCGGCGACTCGCTGAGTTTCCACGGCCCGGACGGTCCGTACCCGTCCGACGACGAACGGTTGTGGCCCAACGTCGCGGCGAACGCGCTGGGCGCGAGGACCGAGCTGTTCGCCCGCTTCGGCTGGACCTCCCGGGACGCGTTCTGGGCGCTGGCCGGCGACCCCCGGGTGTGGACCACGCTGCCCAAGGCCGACGTGCTGGTGCTGGCGGTCGGCAGCATGGACACGCTGCCCTCACCGCTGCCGACCTTCCTGCGGGAGGGCCTGCGCTACCTGCGCCCCGAGCCGCTGCGCCGGTTCGTCCGCGACCGCTACGTCGCCGCGCAGCCCTGGCTGGCCAGGGCGACCCGCGGCCGGCCGGTCGCGCTGCCACCCACGCTGACCGTGCACTACCTGGACCGGATCCTGGGGTCCATCCGCGCGCTGCGCCCCGACCTGCCAGCGGTCGGCGTGTTGCCCCCGGTGCACCGGGCGAGGTCCTACGGGCTGGTGCACACCGGCCGGGCGGACGCGATGTTCGAGATCCGGGCGTGGGGGGCGCGGGCGGGGGTGCCGCTGCTCGACCTGGGCGAGTTGACCGGCGACCACGTGCTGGGCGGGCACGGCAACCCGGACGGCATCCACTGGGGTTGGGAGGCGCACGCGAGGGTGGGCGCCGCGCTGGCTGACGTGGTGTCGCCGTTGGTCGTGCGGAAAGTCGACGAGCACCACGTAGGCTGACCGACCGTGCCGCTCGCCGTGGTCACCGACTCCAGTGCGTACCTGCCGGATGGTTTCGCCGCCCGGCACGCGGTCCATGTCGTACCGCTGCACGTGGTGATCGAGGACAGGTCCGGTCTGGACGGTGTGGACATCGGCCCGGCCCAGGTCGCGGCGGCCCTGGCCGGCAAACACCGGGTCACGACGTCGCGGCCCAACCCGGACGAGTTCGCGGCCGTCTACCGGTCGCTGCTCGACGCGGGCGCCGAGGGCATCGTCTCGGTGCACCTGTCGCGGGAACTGTCCGGCACCTGGGAGTCGGCCCGCCTGGCGGCCAGGGAGATCGGTGAGGACCTCGTCCGTGTCGTCGACTCGCGAACGACGGTGATGGGCCTGGGCTTCGCGGTTCTGCGCGCGGCGTCGGCCGCGATCGACGGCGCGCCGGCGGACAAGGTCGAGGAACTCGCCGTCTCCGCCGCCGCCGGGACCACGACCTTCTTCGTCGTGGAGACGCTGGAGTACCTGCGCCGGGGCGGGCGGATCGGCTCCGCCGCGGCGTTGCTCGGCACGGCGCTGGCGGTGAAGCCGGTGCTGCACGTGGCGCAGGGTCGCATCGAGCCCCTGGAGAAGGTCCGCACGACGCATCGGGCGATGCTGCGCCTGGTGGACCTGGCCGAACAGGCCGCGACGGCGACCGGCGCGAGCGCGGTGGAGTTGGCCGTCCACCATCTGGCGGCCCACGACCGCGCGGTGGAACTGGCCACCCGTCTCGACGAACGCATCGCCGGTTCGGCGGGCTGCGTGGTGTCCGAACTGGGCGCCGCGATCGGTGCCCACACCGGTCCCGGCATGCTCGGCGTCGTGGTCTGCCCGACGCAACCCTGAACCCTCCAGATTCCCACACCCCACCGACATTCGTCTCCGCTCGATCCCCAGCGGCGCTTGTTTGTCCACACCACCGCGAGTTGTCCACAGCGGAGCACCGTCGCCTCCCGCTGCCCGCGATTCCCGCCTAGCGTCGAAAGCGTGATCGAAACGACCCGGCGCGACCGCCGACCCAGCACCCGACTGTCCCTCCTGACCGCCGCCCACCCCAGTCCACAAGTCCCCGAATCCCGGTTCCTGCCACCGGATCCACTGCCGACCGAGCCGCCACACGTCCTGTCGCCCAACACTTCCCCCGCACCGCCCACGTCCTTTCCGGACACCTCGCCCTCGATCGACGTCCACGTCCCGTCCCCACCCGGCCGTTCGCCGGGTCCGGTCGGGTCGCTGTTCGGACCGGCGCCGGCCCGATCGTCGAGACCGGACCCCGTTCCGGCGTCCGCGCTCGCCGCATCCCTGTTCCCCGAACCGGATTCCCCGCCGGGCACCGACGTTCACCCAGTTCCCCCACCGGCTTCGTCCGCCCTCCGCGGCACACTTCCCGTTCCAGAGCCGTTTCCGGACGACCCCGACCGGTCACCCGCGCGCGAGTCCCGGCCACGTGCCTGGTTGTCGATCCGTCGACGATCCCGCGAACCCGCTCCGGTCACTGATCCACCTTCGGATGGCTTCGATCTGTCGTCCGTGTCTGTGTCTGGGTCAGGTGCTTGGTTGTCGGCGCGTGGTCGGTCCCGGGAGCCGGCTTCGCTGGAGGTCGCTGATCCGCCTTCGGATGGCCTCGATCTGTCGTCCGTGTCCGTGTCTGGGTCAGGTGCCTGGTTGTCGACGCGTCGACGATCCCGCGAACCCACGCCGCCGGAGGCCACCGTCCCATCCCCGGACGACCCGCCAACGGTCCACCTCGCCGCCCTGCCCCCGGTACCCCACCCGGAGAACTGGCCGACCGACCGGCCCTGGTGGCGCCGGGTCGTGGACCGCCTGTCCGAGCGCTGGCTCCCCGACCACTGGTTCGACCGGCCGCCGCGCCCACCGCGGTGGCGCCTCGCCGTCCTCGCCGGCGCCGGCGTCGTGATCGGCATCGCCCTGGCGTTCGTCTTCACCCTGTCCGGCTCACCCGAGGTCCCCGAGCCGCCACCGGCGCTGCCGGCCGCCCTGCCGGCGGCGTCGGTCAGCGAAGCGCGACATCCCAGCAGTGCCGCTGACGAGGGTTCGATCGTGATCAGCGTCGTCGGCCGGGTCGCCGCCCCGGGCCTGGTCACCCTGCCGGAGGGCTCCCGCGTGGCGGACGCCCTCAAGGCCGCCGGCAACCCCGTTCCCGACACGGACCTGGGCGGCCTCAACCTCGCCCGCCGGCTCGGCGACGGGGAACAGCTCTACGTCGGCGTCCCGACCCCACCCGGGGCGCAGGCGCCTGCCGAGGCTGGCGGAGAACCGGCCGCCGCGCGCGTCGACCTGAACTCCGCGTCCCTGTCCGCGCTGGACACCCTGCCCGGCGTCGGACCGGTCACCGCCCAGCGGATCCTGGACTGGCGCACCGAGCACGGCCGGTTCGCCTCGGTCGACCAGCTGCGGGAGATCGAGGGGATCGGCCCCAGCCGGTTCGGCAAGCTCCAGGACCTGGTGGTGGCCGGGTGAGCGTGATCAGGGCCTGGGCCGATCCGGCCGACGCACCGGACTGGCGCCTGGCCCCGGCCGCCCTCACCGTCTGGCTCGCCACGATGGCCGGGCTGCTGCTCGGCTGGTGGTGGGCCGCCGTCGGGGGCGCCGCCGCCGTCGGCGTGGGTGTCCTGGTGGTGGCCCGCGCCCGGCACCGGGAACCGGTGACGCGCTGGTGGCGTCTGGGCGTCGGCTGGTCGTTGCTGGTCAGCGGTCTGCTGGTCGGTGTCGTCGGCGCCGGGCGGTTGCGCGCGGCCGAGGACGACCCGCTGCGGGCACTCGCGACGGCCGGCGCCGAGGGCGTGTTCCGAGTGACGGTCGACGAACGTCCCCGGCCGGTGTTCTCCGCCGGCTTCGGCGGTCAGCGCGGCGGCGTGCGGACGGTCCTCGTGCCGGCCAGCGTGCGGGACGCCGTGGTCGAGGGCGCCCCGGTGGCCTCGACCGGCCGGGTGGTACTGCTCGCCCCGGTCGACCGCTGGTCGGCGCTGCTGCCCGGCCAGGACGTGACCGCCACCGCCCGGCTCGTGCCGGCACGCTCCGGCGAGCTGACGGTCGCCGTGCTGCGGGTGCGCGGCCCGCCGGAGGAACTGGGCGAGGCGACCTGGTGGCAGCGGGTCGCGCAGTCGCTGCGCACGGGCCTGCGCGACGCCACGGCGGTCCTGGACCCCGAGCCGGCCGGGCTGCTGCCGGGCCTGGTCGTCGGCGACACCGACCGGCTGTCCCAGCGGGTCGCGGAGGAGTTCGAGGCGGCCGGGATGGCGCACCTGCTCGCCGTGAGCGGGTCGAACCTGGCGATCGTGTGCGTGGCGGTGCTGTTCCTGCTCCAGGCGGTGCGGGTCGGCCCGCGCGGCGCGGCGCTCGGTGCGATGGGCGCGCTGGTCGGGTTCGTCGTGCTCGCCGGGGCCGAGCCGAGCGTGTTGCGGGCCGGTGTCATGGGCGCGGTCGGACTGCTCGCGCTGGCCGCCGGTCGCCAACGGGCCGCGCTGCCGGCGCTGGGCGCGGCGGTGATCACGCTGGTCCTGTGGGATCCGGCGATGGCGGTGAGCTTCGGGTTCGCGCTGTCGGTGCTGGCCACGCTGGCGCTGGTGCTGCTCGCACCACGCTGGGCGCGGGGTCTGTCGGCCCGTGGGGTTCCTCGCGGGCTGGCCGAGGCGGTGGCGGTTCCCGCCGCGGCGCACCTGGCGACCGCGCCGGTCGTGGCCGGCATGGTGGGCGAGGTCAGCCTGGTGGCCGTGCTGGCGAACCTGCTGGCGGCGCCAGTGGTGGCACCGGCGACGGTGCTGGGAGTCGTGGCGGCGCTCGTCGCCCCGGCGTCCTCGTGGCTCGCCGAGCTGCTGGTGCGCCTGGCCGGACCCGAGGCCGACTGGCTGATCCTGGTCGCCCGCCACGCGGCGGGCCTGCCCGGTGCCACCATCGGCTGGCCCGACGGCTGGTGGGGCGGGCTGCTGCTGGTCGCGTGCCTGCTGCTGGTGGTCGCGGCGTTACGGCGCCGCCGGCTGCGGGTGCTGGTCGGCGCGCTGCTGACCGGGACGCTGGTGGTCGTCGTCCCGATCCGGGTGATCTCGCCCGGCTGGCCGCCGGCCGGGTGGGCGATGGTCGCCTGCGACGTCGGCCAGGGCGACGCGCTCGTGCTGGCCACCGGCGACGCCGGCCGGGCGGTCGTCGTCGACACCGGACCGGAACCGGGGCCGCTCGCCGGCTGCCTGGACCGGCTGGGTGTGTCCCGGGTGCCGCTGGTCGTGCTCAGCCACCTGCACGCCGACCACATCGGCGGCCTGGACGCGGTCCTCGGTGACCGGGAGGTCGGCGCGGTGGGCGTGAGTCCCGCCAGGGAACCGGCCTGGGCGTGGAAGGAGGTGCGGGACGCGGCCGGCGCGGCCGGCGTGCCGGTCGTCCAACTGGACGCCGGGCGCCAGCTGTCGTGGCCCGGCCTGACGATCGAGGTGTTGTCCCCGACAGGAAAGGAGCTGATGCCCACGGCGGACGCCGAGGGTACGGAGATCAACAACGCGTCGCTGGTGCTGCGCGCGGCCACCCCGGCCGGGCGGATCCTGCTCAGCGGGGACGTGGAGCTGGCGGCCCAGGCCAGCCTGCTCGGCGCGCACGTCGACCTGTCCTCGGAGGTGGTCAAGGTGCCCCACCACGGCAGTCGGTACACCTCGCCGGACCTGTTCGCCGCGATCCGGCCCCGGATCGCGGTGGTGAGTGTCGGCGCCGGCAACCGGTACGGCCATCCCAGCCGTACGACGTTGCGGGCGCTCGAACGCCTCGGCGCGGTGATCGTGCGCACCGACACCCACGGCGACACGGCGATCGTCGCCGGCGAGCGCGGACCACGCGCGACGACCAGAGGCCACGCGCGCGGTCCGCCTACCGCGGATCGTGGACGGTCAGGACTCCAGGGCCTTGCGGACGGCCGCGGCCGACGGGGGCACGGTGGCGCGCGGGCCGATCCTGTCCTGCACGGCGTCGAGCGTCTTGAGGCCGTCGCCGGTGATGAACAGGACGGTCTCGGCGTCCGGGTCGAGCTGGCCGGTGTCGATCAGCTTCTTGGCCGTGGCGACGGTGACGCCGCCGGCGGTTTCGGCGAAGATGCCTTCGGTCCTGGCCAGCAGGCGGATGCCCTCGACGACCTCCTCGTCGGTGACGTCCTCGACGGCACCGTTGGTCCGGCGCACCGCGTCGAGCACGTACGGGCCGTCGGCGGGGGCGCCGATCGCGAGCGAGCGGGCGATCGTGTCCGGCTTCACCGGGCTCACCACGTCCAGGCCGGCCTTGAACGCGGCGGACACCGGCGAGCAGCCGGTCGCCTGGGCACCGAACACGCGGTAGGGCTTGGCCTCGACCAGGCCGAGTTCGGTGAACTCGCGGAAACCCTTGTCCACCTTGGTCAACTGGGCGCCGGAGGCCACCGGCACCACGACCTGGTCGGGGAGCCGCCAGCCGAGCTGCTCGGCGACCTCGTAGCCCAGCGTCTTGGAGCCCTCCGCGTAGTACGGGCGGACGTTGACGTTCACGAACGCCCAGTCCTCGTGTTCGGCGGCGAGTTCGGTGGCCAGCCGGTTCACGTCGTCGTAGTTGCCGTCGACGGCGATCAGGGCACCGTCGTAGACGGCGGTGGTGAGAACCTTCGCCCGCTCCAGCGACGACGGGATCAGCACCACCGACTCCCAGCCGGCGCGGGCAGCGGCGGCGGCGACGGCGTTGGCCAGGTTGCCGGTGGACGGGCAGGCCAGCACGGTGAACCCGAGCTGGCGGGCGGCGGCGAGCGCGACGGCGACCACCCGGTCCTTGAACGAGTGCGTCGGGTTGCCGGTGTCGTCCTTGACCCACAAGGACTTCACGCCGAGCGCGGCCGCGAGCCGGTCGGCCTTCACCAGCCGGGTCAGCCCCGGCTCGGTGTTCGGCTGGGTGTCCACATCAGACGGAACGGGCAGCAGGTCGCGGTAGCGCCAGATCGAGTTGGGGCCGGACTCGATGGCCGCACGGGTGATCTCACCGAACTCGTAGGAGACCTCAAGGGGGCCGAAACACTCGACACACGCGAACTCCGCGGCGAGCGGTACCTGGTGGCCGCACTCCCGGCAGCTGAGCGCGCGCGCCGGCCCGAGGTCGAACGTGGTGGTGGCGTGGGCAGTGACTGTCATCGCGAGGTGTCTCCTCATCTGTCCCGCGTGCGGGTCGGAATTGGCACCGTGTGCGTCGCCGTCCTCGCTGTGTGCGAAATGGCGAACGCCGGTTGCCGGGGCTTCTTCGGGCCGATCCCTCTGCCCCTCTGGATGAGCGGTATTCAGTTGTCTCCCGAACACGTTACGGCACAACCCGCTGACGAGGCCAATGTGAGGTCCATCATTCGAGAGGTACTTCAGCGTGACTGAACCACGACCGCGTCCGACCACGTCCCGGCCTCGTGGCGGTGACCCCGCGAAGGCGCCGTGTCACCGCCTGTTCGGGTGCGCGGCGGGAGTCCGGTGGGAGCCGTGCTGGGAGTCGTGCGGGATCGTGGCCGGGGTCAGTCGAGCCGGCGGGCCTCGGTGACGCGAAGGACCGCGCGTTGGAGTGCGTAGTCCGCGTCGGCGGCGACGCCCTTGACGTCGGCGTTCACCTCGGCGACGACCTGCATGGCGGCGACCAGGCCGGCGGGGTGCCAGCCCCGGGACTGGGACTGGGCCTTGCGGATCTTCCACGCCGGCATCCCCAGCTCGGAGGCCAGCCGGAACGGGTCGGCGCGCCCGGCGCCGGCCACGCGGGAGACGGTGCGGACCGCGTCGGCCAGGGCGTCGGCGATCAGGACGTGCGGGACGCCGAGTTGCCGGGCCCAGTGCAGCGTTTCCAGCGCGCCGGACACGTCCCCGGTGACAGCCTTCTCGGCCACGGCGAACCCGGTGACGTCGGCCCGGCCCCGGTGGTAGCGACGCACTTCCTCGGCCGTCACCTGCCCGCTGGTGTCGGCGACGAGCTGGGCGGCGGCCGAGGCCAGCTCACGCAGGTCGGAGCCGACGGAGTCGATCAGGACGCTGACCGCCTCCGCGTCGGTCTTGCCGCCGGCGCGGCGGATCTCGTTGCGTACGAAGGCTTCCCGGTCGCCCGGCTTGGTGATCCTCGGGCAGTCCACCACGTTCGCCCCGGCCGAGCGCAACGTGGCGATGAGGTCCTTGGCGGGCTTGCGTCCGCCGCCGGTGTGCAGCACGACCAGCTGGACCCCGTCCGCCGGATCCCTGATGTACGCGGTGACCGCCGCGGCGATGTCCTTGTTGGCATCGTGCGCGCTCTCCAGCACGATGACCCGCCGCTCGGCGAACAGCGACGGACTGACCAACTCGGCCAGCTCGGGCGGACTGATGTCGGACACCTTCACCCGGGTGAGCTCGGCGGAGGGATCAGCGAGCTTGGCGGCGTCGACCGCGGCGCGAACCGCGCGTTCCACCAGCAGCTCCTCCTCGCCCAGCACGAGCTGAAGAGCCGGCGGGGTCACGGCGGGTGACTTCACCCCGCCATCCTCGCACCGCCCCCGGCACCGGACACCCCCGGGCCAACCGGCACCGCCCGTTCATCACCGGGTGGAACGTGCCGGGGTCGACAGTGGGCTGAGCTGGCGGTGCTCGCCGTCGGGCGTTCGATCTGGGCGGGGGCCCCGGACACGACGATGCCGGCCGCGGGGAGCGGCCGGCATCGTCGGGAGTTCTGGGGTCAGAGCTGGTTGGCGCGCTTGGCCATGGCGGACTTCTTGTTCGCCGCCTGGTTGGCGTGGATCACGCCCTTGCTCGCGGCCTTGTCCAGCTGGCGGCTGGCGGCCTGGAGCAGCTCGACGGCCTTCTCCTTCTCGCCGGCGTCGGCCGCCTCGCGGAACTTGCGGATCGCGGTCTTCACCGAGGACTTGACGGACTTGTTGCGCAGTCGCGCCTTCTCGTTCGTCTGGATGCGCTTGATCTGGGACTTGATGTTGGCCACGAGTTACTCCTCGACGTCGATCACGGAAGGTCCGTGCCGCGATGTGGGTGGCCTCGCTGGTCAGCGAGTTTCCTCCTGGGCGGAACGCCACACGGCACGACGAGCCATGCTAACAGGCACCGTGTCGACACTCATCGACACCTATCGGCACCTCGCCGGCACCTCGCCGGCACCGGCGGACACCGAGCTCGGTCAGCCCGTCCGCCGCCAGTCGCGCGGTGTACCCGGGCATCCGGCGTTGACCTCGTCGGCGTCAGGGCGGTGTGCGGGATCGGTCACGCCGCGTGCCGGGGCGGGTCACTGGTCCGGGGGCTCGTCGTCGGCGGGTGGGGACTTGGGGGGTCGTCCCCGGCGGGGGAGGCCCCCGGCGTTGCCGGGGAGGCGGCCCTGCTGGGACAGCGCCCGGCGGAGAAGGAACTCGATCTGCGCGTTGGTACTCCGCAGCTCGTCGGCCGCCCACCTGGCTATCGCGTCGTGGATGGCCGGGTCGAGCCGCAGGAGTATCTTCTTGCGCTCGGACACGGGTCGCTCAGTTGTACAGCGAGCCCGTGTTCACCACGGGCTGGGTGTCGCGGTCGGCGCACAGCACGACCAGCAGGTTGCTCACCATCGCCGCCTTGCGTTCCTCGTCCAGGTCGACGACCTCGTGTTCGGCCAGTGCGTCCAGGGCCGCCTGCACCATGCCCACCGCCCCCTCGACGATCCGCTGTCGTGCGGCGACCACCGCGCCGGCCTGCTGACGTCGCAGCATCGCACCGGCGATCTCCTGCGCATACGCCAGGTGCGTGATTCGTGACTCGATGACCTCCACGCCCGCCGCCTCGACCCGGGCGCCGACCTCCGCGGACAGCTTGTCGGTGATCTCCGAGGTGTTCTGGCGCAGCGACAGCGTCTCGTCGCCGTGGGCGTCGTACGGGTAGGTCGTCGCGATGTGGCGGACGGCGGTCTCGGTCTGGATGTTGACGAACTCCAGGAAGTCGTCGACCTCGAACACCGCGCGGGCCGTGTCGGTCACCCGCCACACCACGACCGCGGCGATCTCGATCGGGCTGCCGTCGGCGTCGTTGACCTTCGTCACCGCCGTCTCGTGGTTGCGGATGCGGGTGGAGATCTTCCGGCGCAGGGTGAACGGGTTGATCCAGCGCAGGCCGTCGATGCGCACGGTGCCCGTGTACCGGCCGAGGTACTGGATCACCCTGGCCTCGCGGGGCGCCACCATGATCAGGCCCGAGGCGACCAGCACGCCGGCCACCAGCGCCAGGCCGCCGATGATCACCAGCGCCAGCCCGCCCTCGCGGTTGGCCAGGTCGATGATGCCGATCAGGGTCAGGGCGAGCCCACCCAGCATGAGCACCGCCGAGGCGGCGAACACCGGCATCCCGGAGGTGTTGAACGCGACCCGCTCGCGGATGTGTGGCGGTGGCATGGCGGTCTGGAACGTGTCGTTCATGTCGATTCCCCTCGCGAATCCTCAGCTACTATCAAAGTGATATCACATTATCCGGTCGGGGGGAACCAGGCAGTGTGGGTGGGTGCAGGTCGCGGCGGTGGTGCTCGTGCTGGGAGCGGCGATGGCGCACGCGGGCTGGAACCTGTGCGCCAAGGCGGTACCGAACGGCGGCGCCCTGTTCGTCTGGCTCACCGGCGTCTGGTCGACGGTCTTCCAGTTACCCGTGGCGATCGTCGCGATCGCCGTCGAGGGTGGGGTGGCCGGGGCGTGGTGGATCGCCGTGCTGGTCAGCGGCTGTGTGCACACCGGGTACTTCGTGCTGCTGCAACGCGGGTACGCCGTGGGCGACCTGTCGGTGGTCTACCCGCTGGCCAGGGGCACCGGGCCGATGCTCTCGGTCGGCGCGGCGATCCTGCTGTTCGGTGAACGGCCGGGGCTGGCCGTGCTGCTGGGCACCGCCGGGGTCGTGGTCGGGGTGTGGGTCATCGGCGGTCTCGGATCCGGCGGCGGGCGGTCCTGGGCGACCGGCGTCGGGTACGGGCTGGGCTGCGGCGCCATGATCGCCACCTACACGGTCTGGGACGCGCACGCGGTGACCGCGCTGGCCGTGTCGCCGTTCGTGCTGATGACCGGGTCGTCGGCCGTCCAGACCATGCTGCTGGGGCCCTACGCCTACCGGCGGCGGGCCGAGGTCGCGGGGATCTGGGCACGGCACCGGGCGCCGGTGCTCGCGGTCGCGGTGCTCTCGCCGCTGGCCTACGTGCTCGTGCTGTTCGCCATGCGCTACGCGCCGGTGAGCATGGTCGCGCCGGCCAGGGAACTGTCGATCGTGATCGGCAGCGTGGGGGCCTGGCTCCTGCTCGGCGAACCGAACCCCGCGCGACGCCTGGGCGGCGCGGTCATCGTGCTGGCCGGCGTCATGGCCATCGCCATCAGCTGAGCCATCAGCTGAGCCGCGAACTGGGTTACGGGCTGAGTCGCCGGCTGGCGTCGGCGGCTGGGTCGGCCGGCTGGGTTTGCTGGCTGGTGTCGGCGGTTGGAGTTGCTGGTTGGGGTTGTGGCCGGGGTTGCTGGCTGGTGTCGTCGGCTGGGGGTTGTGGCCGGGGTTGCTGGCTGGTGTCGCCGGCTGGGGGTTGTGGGCCGGATTGCTGGCTGGAGTCGCCGGCTGGGAGTTGTGGGCTGGGGGTTGCTGGCTGGTGTCGCCCGCTGGCTGTTGCTGGCTGGTGTCGTTGGCTGGCTGTTGCTGGCTGGTGTGTTGGTGGCTGGAGTAGTCGGTCGGGTTTTCGGCTGGGGTTGCTGCTGGTGTCGGCGGCTGGGGTTGCCGGTCGATCGGCGAGCCGAGGCGTCGGCTGAATGGCCGGTCGGGTCGTTGGTCGGGTGCCCGGTCGGGTTGCCGGCGGGGCACTCGGCCGAGGGAGGTACCGCGTGGGGCGTAGGGCGGGGGCGTCGGGGTACCGCCCTGTCGGTAGGTGAGGTCTCGCCCGCGAGGCGACGTCAGCGGGGCCGTCCGTCGCGATCATTGATGGCAGCGGACAACCGACGGGGAGTGACAGCATGAGCGAACGGACCAGACGCCTCGGCTGGCGCGTCGGTCTCGGGGTCGCGGTGGTCGGCGTGGTCAGCGTCGGCGCCTTCGGGATCGCCGCGGCGGCGGGCGGACAGCAGCCGACCGAGCCCGCACCGACCCAGCCCGCACCGACCGAGGAGCACGACGGGCCGCCGTGGGCCGGCGGGCACGGTGACGGGAAGGGTGACTGGAAGGGCGGCTGGGGCGCCGGCGGCCTGTTCAAAACGCTGGACCAGCTCAACGTCGAGGACCTCTCGCGTGCCGAGGTCGTGCTGGCGACCGAGGGCGGCGGGTCGACCACCATGCTGGTGCAGAAGGGCACCGTGACGGCCGTCGACGGGAAGTCGGTCGCGGTGCGCAGTGCCGACGGGTTCGCCAGGACCTACGCGGTCACTGCCGAGACCACCGTCAACGGGGACGCGAAGATCGACTCGGTGGCCAAGGACGAGCAGGTCGTCGTGGTCGCGCCGAAGGGCGGGCAGACCCCGGCCGCCAGCACCATCCTCGACCTCACCGACTTCGGCTGGAAGTGACGTCGCTGGACCACCCGGCGCCCTCCCCGGCCCCACCCGGGCCGGAAGGGCGCCTCCCGTCGACCGCGGTGGTTGCCTTGGACGAGCGGCTCTACGACGTCGGCCGGGCGCTGGCGTCCCGGCAACGGCTCGCGGTCCTGCTCGTCCTCGCCGACGGCAACGCCTCGGCCACCGAACTCGTCGCCCGGACCGGAGAGGGCGACATCTTCCACCACCTGGAGGTCCTCGGCGCCGCCGGACTCGTGACCGCCGGCATCGACGGCTGCTACGGCCTCGCCTCGCACGACGTGCGGGCCCTGGTCCACGCACTGGAGGCGGTCGCGCGCGGCAGACACTGACGGCCCGGCAGACACGGACGGCGCGGTAGACACGGACGGCGCGGTAGACACGGACGGCGCGGCCGTGCCGGCGCCGGCACGGTGCTCGCCGGCGCCGACGGTTCGGCCAGCGGCATCGGGCCGCGGGCACCGGCGCGCGGCAGGCACTGACACAGGCGCGTAGACACTGCCGGGCCGCGGCAGGCACCGGCGACGCGGTAGACGGTGGAAGGCCCCGGGAAACGGCGCGGTGGACACTGGCGGGGTGAGTGCCTGGGACAGCCGCCTGTTCGGCGCCGCCTACGACCTCGGTGTCGAGCGGGAATGGTTGGCGCGCCCGGTGGCCCGCCTGCTCTGGGGCGCCGACGTGCGCCCGCTGTACGACACGCTCCGGAGGCTGGCCGACCTGCCCGTCGGGACCTCGCTGTTGGACGCGCCGTGCGGTGGCGGCGTCGCGCTGCGCGGACTCCGCCCAGGTCAGGGCCTGCGCTACGTCGGCGCCGACCTGTCCCAGGCGATGCTGCGCCGGACGCGCCGGCGCGCGCAACGCGCCGGCCTGCCCGCCGACGTGGTGGCCGCGGACCTGGCCCGCCTGCCCTTCGCCGACGGTGGTTTCGACGTGTGTGTCACGTTCAACGGCCTGCACTGCGTCCCCGACCCGGCCGGCGCGGTCGGCGAGCTGGCCCGCTGCCTCGCCCCCGGCGGGCGACTGGTGGGTGACCTGATCGTGCGGGGAGCCGGTCGCCGCCAGGACGCGGCGATCGCCGCCCTGCGCCGGCTGGGCATCTTCGGCGAGGGCGGGACCGTGGCCGAGCTGCGCGCGTGGTGCGCGGCGGCCGGGCTGCGGATCGAACACCTGGAACGGTCCGGCGCGGTCGTGGCCTTCTCCGCCGTCTGACGCGCCGGGGCCGGCACGGGGGCGGACGGGTCCTCGGTGCCGGAACGGGCGCCGGGCTGCGGATCGAAGCGCCTGGAGTGGGCGGGGTGCGTGGCGGATGGGTACCGGGGGCCGTTGGTCGCAGCGCCTGGAGTGGGCGGGCCGGGACGTCACCGGCTCGTAAGGGTCGTTGCCGGAGGGGGCAGGGCATGATGCGGGGGACCGACCACGCCCTTCGAGGAGGCAGACCCATGACTCGCCGGTTGCCGGTGTTGATCGCCGTGTTGTTCGGGCTGGGCATCGCCGGGTGCGGGGCCGGTGACGGCGCTGGTGACGCCGCCGGACCGGCCGAGGGTGGGCAGCCGGTGGCGTCGACGCCGACTGGGCCCGACGGCGTGGACGGGCTGTCCGAGGCGCCGGTGCCCGGGGAGGTGCCGGAGCTGCTGCGGTTCCAGGCCAAGACCATCGACGGGGAGACCTTCGACGGGGCCGACCTGCACGGGGCGCCGGCGATGCTGTGGTTCTGGGCGCCGTGGTGCCCGACCTGTCAGGCCGAGGCCCCGACGATCGCCGAGGTCGCGAAGACCGAGGGGGTGCGGTTCGTGGGGGTGGCCGCGCAGGACGAGGTGCCGGCGATGCGGGAGTTCGTCGACAGGTTCGGGCTCGGGACGTTCCCGCACCTGGCCGACCGGGACGCCTCGATCTGGAAGCGGTTCGGGGTCGACTACCAGCCGGCCTACGCGTTCGTCAGTGCGGACGGCGCGGTCGAGGTGGAGAAGGAACTGCTCGAACCCGACGAGCTGCGCCAGCGCGTCGACGCGCTGCGGTGAACGCCGGCGACCTGGCCTTCGCGCTCGGTGCCGGCATGCTGGCGACGGTCAACCCGTGCGGTTTCGCGATGCTGCCGGGCTACCTGACGCTGGTCGTCGCCGGTGGGTCGCGGGGGTCGCGGCTGGGGCGGGCGCTGGCCGCCAGCGGGCTGATGACCGTGGGGTTCGTCGCCGTGTTCGGGGTGTTCGGGCTGCTCAGCTCGTCGCTGGCGGGGGCGGTGCAGCGGTGGCTGCCGGTGGTGACCGTCGTCGTGGGTGTCGTGATGGTCGTGCTGGGGGCGCTGCTGGTGGCCGGGCGGCAGATCGGGTTGCTGGTGCCCGCACCGGTGCGGGGCGCGCCGGGCACGGCACTGGTGTCGATGGTCGGGTACGGGGTGGCGTTCGCGGTGGCGTCGCTGTCGTGCTCGATCGGGCCGTTCCTGGCGGCGGCCGGGGTGGCGTTGCGGACCGGGGCGCTGCCGGCGTTCGGCGCCTACGCGCTGGGTATGGGGCTGGTCGTCGCCGTCCTGGCGGTCGCCGCGGCGGTGGCCAGTGCGGCGGTGGCGGGCGGGGTGCGCCGGGCGATGCCCCACGTCACCAGGGCCGGTGGTGTGCTGCTGGTGCTCACCGGCGCGTACGTCGGCTACTACGGGTTCTACGAGCTGCGGCTGTTCCACCTCGGCGGCCAGGTCGGCGACCCGGTGGTGCGGGCGGCCGGGTCGGTGCAGGCGACGCTGGTCGGCTGGCTGGACGCGGTCGGGCCGGCGCCGTTCGTGGTGGCGTTGGTGCTGCTGGTGGGGCTGGCGGTGGTGCTGCGCCGGCGGCGGTCGGGGACCACCGCCGGCGCAGCGGGATCAGACGATGCTGCCGCGGCGGCGGCGGAACAGCAGTAGGCCGCCGCCGAGAGCGACGAGGACGGCGCCGCCCCAGAGCAGGGGCCAGGGGTCGGAGCCGGTGTAGGCGAGGTTGTTCGCCGGGGCGGTCAGCGCCGGCGGGTCCTGGCCGCCGTCGCCCGGCGGGGCGGGGACCGGGGGCAGTGCGGCGCCGTCACTGGCCACCGTGAAGCTGACCGGGTCCAGGACGGTGCCGCCCTCGTAGAACCCGGCGAAGCCCTCGGCGCCCGCGTCGGTCAGCGTCGCCGGCACCGACGCGTAGCTGACCACGCCGCCGGAGATCTCGGGGGTGACGGCCGACAGGTCGAGGCTGGCGAACACCACGTCGTCGAGCTCCACGTAGCCGGGGGTGTCCAGGCCCTTGCTGCGCACGTCGAGCAGCAGTTCGGCGGTGCCGCCGGTGATCCGGACCTGCGGCTGGGAGATCGTCAGGTCCAGCAGCGGGCCGGCGCCCTGGTCGTGGCCGGAGAACCGCACCGAGCCGGCGAAGTCGAGCAGCCCCTCGGGGCCGTCGGTGTCGAACGTGCCGGCGGTCAGGTTCTCCCAGTGGAACGGGCCGTCGCCGGTGACACCGTCGAGGGTCCAGCTGCCGTGGGCGATCGGGCCGCGCACGTACTGGCGGAACGACTCCTTGAGACCCCAGGAGAGCCGGGCGTCGGTGACCTCACCGGCCTGCGGCGGGGTGCCGGGCTCGGTCGGCTCGGTGGGCTCCGTCGGTTCGGTCGGTTCGGTCGGGTCGGCGAACTCCAGCGGGACGAACAGTTCGTGCGCGGCGTTGACCGGGCCGCCGGCCGCGTAGGTGATCACGCCGCAGGTGTCGACCGCGCAGTCGGCCACGCCGTCGGTGGTGGCGGTGACGTCGAGGGTGGCGGTGAAGGTGCCGTCCTCGCCGAGTACCGCGTAGTCGGGGTTGGTGCCGGCCGGGTCGAGCACCGCGCGGGACCCGGCGGGCAGTACCCATTTCTGGTCGAGCACGGTGCGGGCGCCCGACGGCGCGCCCTGCGAGGGCCGCCACGGGTCGCCGAGCTTGGCGAACACCAGGTACACGCCGGTGGGCCGGTCGGCCAGCGGCGGGCGGGTGCCGATGTTGGCGGCGGGGTCGAAACCGTTGCCGGACACGGTGATCGTCTCACCGTCGGGGTCCAGGCCGGTGGTCGCGCTGGCGGTGATGGCCGGCTCCCACACCGGTTCCGGGGCGGTGGTGACCGCGAGCGTGACCGGGTCCAGGGCGGTGCCCTCGGGGTAGAAGTCGGCGAACGCGGGGGCGCCGGCCGCGGTGAGGGTGGTGGCCGACGGGCCGCCGGTGACGGTGTCGGTGCCGGTGAGGTCGGTGGCCGCGACGGTGGCGAACTCGACGTCGTCGTAGGTGACGTTCTCCCCGGAGGACAGCGACTTCGACACCACGTCGGCGACGAGCGTGCCGCCCTCGGCGGTCAGCTCGACGCGGATGTCCTGGATGGTCATCGACAGCAGCGGCCCGGAACCGCTGTCGTGGCCGGCGAAGGCGACCGAACCGGCGAACGCCACCTGGGCGGTGTCGGCGTCGGTGTCGACGCTGCCGGTGGCCGCCGGGAAGCGGAACGTGCCGTCGGTGTTCTCGGTGGCGCCGCCGCCGAGGGTGATGCTGCCGTGGGCGATCGGGCCCTTGATGTAGTTGCGGAAGGACTGCTTCACGCCCCAGTCCAGGGTGCCGGCGGTGACGTCGGCCGGCGCGGCCTGCGCCGCGACGGCGCCGCCGGCCAGGAGGCCGAGTGTCCCGAGCGCGATGGTCAGGGCTGCGGCGAGCGGTCTCGCCGTGGTGTGGGTGGACATCGGTGGCTGTCTGCTCCTCGTTCTCGGTGGGGACGGCTGCGTGGTGGGGCGGGTCAGCTCGGGTCGCTCGGGGTGGCGGCGCGGGCGCGTCGCACGCGCAGGACGACCAGCACCGCGGCGGCGGCCAGCACGGCCGCGCCGCCGCCGAGCCACCAGCCGGTGCGGTCCGGTGCGGTGGGGGCGGCGGCCGTCTCGGTGATCTCGGCGGCGGTGGTCGTGGCGGCGGCGGAGCTGGGGGGCGCTGTGGTGGTCGACGGCGGCGCGGTGGTCGTCGTGGTCGTGGGGGCGACCGTCGTGGTGGTGGCGGGTGGCGGCGGTGGTGGGGCCTGGGTTGTCGGCGTCGGTTTCGGTGCGGGGGCGGCGAAGGAGAGCGGGATCCGGGCGTCCTGCGAGCGGTCGCCGGTGCGGGTGTGGTCGGCGCGGGTGACCGCCGCGCAGGCGACGCGGCGGCAGTCGGTGCCGGTCACCGGGTCGATGGCGGCGACGGTGAGGGTCACCGAGAACGAGCCGCCGGGGCCGTAGGGGGTGGCGAGGCCGTTGCCGTAGCTGGGCGGGTTGGACGAGATCCACGCCGAGCCGCCGCCGGAGCCGCCGGTGTCGACGCCGCCGAGGCAGGGGGTCGGCACCTGACCGGGTCCGTTGTCCACGCACACCGCGACGTAGATGCCCTTCGTCACGTCGAATCCGGTGCCGTTGACGGTGATCGTGTCGCCGGCCGGGTTGAGCCCGGAGGTCTTCGACACGGTGATCCGGGGTGCGGCGGTGGCCTGGCCGGCGCCGGCCAGCAGCGCGAGGACGAACGTCGTGACCGCCAGTGCCCAGGCGGTTCTGCTTCTGGGGCTTGGATCTTCGACCACGCGCCACCTATCCTTAGGTAAGCCTCAATTAAGTGAGGTGACCCTAACTTAAGGGACGCGGATCAGGTATGACGAATGTTGTGACACGCGCCGGCGAGTCCTTGTCCGCACGGCTGAAGGCGGCCACCCGGGACGAGCACGAGCGCACCGAGTCGTCGTCGTTCATCGTCGATCTCGTGGGAGGGCGGCTGGATCGCGACGCCTACGCCGCGCTGCTCGGCCAGAGCTACCTCTTCTACGCCGTACTCGAACAGGCCGGCGAGACCTGGCGCGACGACCCCGTCGTCGGACCTTTCGTCTCCGACGCGCTCGTCCGCGAAGCCGCGCTCGCGGCCGACCTCTCCTGGTTACGCGGGGCGGGCTGGCGCGACACCCTGACACCGCTGCCCGCGACCCGCCGCTACGTCGACCGGCTGCGCGCCGTGTGCTTCGACTCGCCGAGCGCCTTCCTCGCCCACCACTACACCCGCTACCTCGGCGACCTGTCCGGCGGCCAGATCATCCGCCACCACCTGCGCACCCACTACGGCCTGACCGAGGACGGCGTGCGCTTCTACACCTTCGACCAGGTCGGCAAACCCAAGCTGTTCAAGGACGGCTACCGTGGCCTGCTCGACGCGCTGCCCTGGGGCGCCGACGAGCAGGACCGGCTGATGGCCGAGGCCAACGAGGCCTTCCGGCTCAACCGCGCGGTGTTCGACGACCTCGGCCAGGCCAACGGCGCCGGCCCGACCCCCTCGTGAGACGGCTGCTCGGCCTCGCGGCGGTGCTGGCGGTCGCCGGCTGCGGGGGTGTCACCAGCACGGCCGCCACCACCGCCCCGGCGGCCCTCACGCTCTCCGGCCCGGCCACCGCGAAGGTCGCCGGCCAGGACGTGACGCCGGTCGGGAAGGTCGAGCCCCGGCTCCCGGTGACCGTGCGGTCCTTCGACGGTGAACAGGTCACCGTGACCGACGTCGACCGGATCGTGGCCGTCGACCTGTACGGGACGCTCGGCGAGGTCGTGTTCACCCTCGGCCTGGGCGACAACGTCGTCGGCCGGGACTCCTCCACCGGCTTCCCCAGCGCGGCGCACGTTCCGGTGGTGACCGCCGGCGGGCACGACCTCAACGCCGAGGCCATCCTCGACCTCGACCCGACCGTGGTGCTCACCGACACCAGCATCGGCCCGCCCGAGGTGCCCCAGCAGCTGCGCGCGGCCGGTGTCCCGGTGGTGTTCTTCGACCCGACCCGCACCCTGGAGGGCGTGCCGGACCAGATCCGCGCGGTGGCGCGGACGCTGGGGGTCGAGGAGGCCGGCGAGGCGCTCGTCGCCCGGGTCGACGGCGAGATCGCCTCGGCCCGTGAGCTCGCGCCGACCGGCGAGGACGCGCCGAGGATCACCTTCCTCTACGTGCGCGGCTCGGCGGGGGTGTACCTGATGGCCGGGCCGGGTTCGGGGGCCGACTCGATGATCGCCTCGGTCGGCGGGGTCGACGTCGGTACCGACATCGGCCTGGACAAGCCGTTCGTGCCGATCACCAGCGAGGCGCTGCTCACCGCCCAGCCCGAGGTGGTCATCGTGCTCACCAAGGGCCTGGAGTCGGTCGGCGGTGTCGACGGGCTGCTGAAGATCCCCGGCCTGGCCCAGACACCGGCCGGCCAGCACCGGCGCATCGTCGACGTCGACGACACCGACCTGCTCAGCTTCGGCCCCCGCGTCGGCCAGACGATCACGGCGCTGGCGACCGTGCTGTACCAGTCGTGAGCGTGACCCCGGCCGTGCGCCGGCGGGTTACCGGCTGGCCGCTGCTGGTGGGCCTGGCCGTCGCGCTGGTGGCGATGACGGTGCTGGCGGCCGGCTCCGGGCAACTCGCCGTGCCGCCCGACGAGGTGCTCGGCTCGCTGCTGCACGGCCTGGGTATCGACCTCGGCCCGATGCCCAGCCACCCGCAGGGCGACAACGCGCTGTGGGCGGTGCGCTTTCCCCGGGTCGCGCTGGCCGTGGTGGTCGGGGCGTGCCTGGCGGTGGCCGGGGCGATGTTGCAGGGCGTGTTCGGCAACCCGCTGGCCGAACCGGCGGTCGTCGGCGTGTCCTCCGGCGCGGCGGTCGGGGCGTGTGCGGTGCTCGTCGCCGGGGTGTCGTTCCTGGGGAACTTCACCGTCGCCGCCGCCGCGTTCCTCGGCGGCCTGGCGACCACGCTGGTGGTGTACCTGCTGGCGCGCTCGGGCGGGCGGACCGAGGTGGTCACGCTGGTGCTGACCGGGATCGCGGTGAACGCGTTCGCGTTCGGGGTGATCGCCTTCCTGACCTTCGCCGCCGACCCGCAGGCCCGCGAGCAGATCGTGTTCTGGCAGTTGGGCAGCCTCAACGGCGCGACCGGGCAGGCGCTGGCGGCGGTGACACCGCTGGCGGTCACCGGCCTGGTGATCGCGGCCACGGTCGCCCGCCGGCTGGACCTGCTGGCGTTGGGCGAGGGCCCGGCCCGCCACCTGGGCGTCGACGTCGAGCGGCTGCGGCTGCTGGTCGTGGTGGGGGTGGCGCTGCTGGTCGGCTCCGGGGTGGCGTTCGCCGGCATCGTCGGGTTCGTCGGGCTGGTCGTGCCGCACCTGATCCGGATGATCGCCGGGCCGGCGCACGGGGTCCTGCTCGCGGCCAGCGCCCTGGGCGGCGCGCTGGTGCTGGTGAGCGCGGACCTGTTGGCCCGCACGGCGATCGAGAACGCCGAACTGCCGCTGGGCATGCTGACCTCGCTGGTCGGCGGACCGTTCTTCTTCTGGCTGCTGCGCCGCACGCGCTCCCGCCAGGGCGGGTGGGCGTGATGCGGCGACCGAGGATGCCCGAGCCGGTCGAACCGGGCGAGGTGCTGGCCGAGGCGGCCGGCGCGGACGTGGTGCGCGGCCCCCGGCAGGTGCTGCACGGCGTGGACCTGACGGTGGCGGCCGGCGAGGTCGTGGCGGTCGTGGGACCCAACGGCGCCGGCAAGTCGACCACGGTCGGCCTGCTCTCCGGGGACCTGGGCGCCACCGCCGGCACGGTCACGGTGTTCGGCCGGCCGGTGCGCCGGTGGCGGCCGGCCGACCTGGCGGTGCGGCGCGGGGTGCTGCCCCAGCACACGACCGTGGCGTTCCCGTTCACCGTGGCCGAGGTGGTGGCGATGGGCCGGGCGCCGTGGGCGGGCACCCCGCTCGCCGCCGACGACGAGGCCGCGGTCGCCGAGGCGATGGCCGCCACCGAGGTGACCGGCTTCGCCGAGCGCACCTTCGGCACGCTGTCCGGCGGCGAGCGCGCCAGGGTGGCGCTGGCCAGGGTGCTGGCCCAGCGCACTCCGCTGCTGCTGCTCGACGAGCCGACCGCGGCGCTGGACCTGCGCCACCAGGACCTGGTCATGCGGGTGGCGGTCGCTCATGCCAGGGCGGGTGGCGCGGTGCTGGCGGTCCTGCACGACCTGAACCTGGCGGCCGCGCACGCCGACCGGATCGCGGTGATCGCCGGCGGTCGCGTGGCCGCCTGCGGCCAGCCGGCACGGGTGCTCACCCCGGAGCTGCTCACCGGGGTCTACCAGCGGGAGATCGAGGTCATCGAGCACCCGCGCACCGGCGCCCCGCTCGTCCTGCCCTGACCGGCCCGCGCCCACGCCCGCCGTCACATGGGACGATATGCCCGTTGCCACATGGAGACGACGAGGAACCTGAGTGACTACGTTCGCCGACACCACGTTCACAGATCCTGAGCTGATCAGGAACTTCTGCATCATCGCGCACATCGACCACGGCAAGTCCACCCTGGCCGACCGGATGTTGCAGCTCACCGGCGTGGTCGAGGAGCGGGCGATGCGCGCGCAGTACCTCGACCGGATGGACATCGAGCGTGAACGCGGGATCACGATCAAGGCGCAGAACGTGCGGCTGCCCTGGCAGGTCGGCGGCCGCGACCACGTCCTGCACATGATCGACACCCCGGGGCACGTCGACTTCACCTACGAGGTCTCGCGTGCGCTGGAGGCGTGCGAGGGCGCGGTCCTGCTGGTCGACGCGGCGCAGGGGATCGAGGCGCAGACGCTGGCGAACCTGTACCTCGCCATGGAGAACGACCTCACGATCATCCCGGTGCTCAACAAGATCGACCTGCCCGCGGCCGACCCGGACAAGTACGCCGCCGAGCTCGCGCACATCGTCGGCTGCGAGCCATCGGACGTGATGCGGGTGTCGGCCAAGACCGGTAAGGGCGTGCGGGAACTGCTCAACGAGATCGTCCGCCTGGTTCCCGCGCCCACCGGCGCCGACGACGCCCCGGCCCGCGCGATGATCTTCGACTCGGTGTACGACACCTATCGCGGCGTGGTCACCTACATCCGGGTGGTCGACGGCAAGATCACCCCCCGGCAGCGGATCCGGATGATGTCCACCGGCGCGACCCACGAGCTGCTGGAGGTCGGGATCATCTCGCCGGAGCCCAAGCCCAGCTCGGGCCTGGGCGTCGGCGAGGTCGGCTACCTGATCACCGGCGTGAAGGACGTGCGCCAGTCCAAGGTCGGTGACACCGTCACCAGCGAGCGCCACGGAGCGACCGAGCCGCTGGCCGGCTACCGCGAACCCCGGCCGATGGTCTACTCCGGGCTCTACCCCGTGGACGGCTCGGACTACGCCGACCTGCGGGAGGCGCTGGACAAGCTGCGGCTCAACGACGCCGCGCTCAGCTACGAGCCGGAGACCTCGGCGGCGCTCGGGTTCGGTTTCCGCTGCGGGTTCCTCGGCCTGCTGCACCTGGAGATCGTCCGCGAGCGGCTGGAGCGCGAGGCGGGCCTGGACCTGATCTCCACGGCGCCCAACGTGGTGTATCGGGTGGAACTGGACGACGGCGGCGAGACCACGGTGACCAACCCGTCGGACTGGCCGGAGGGCAAGGTCGCCGCGGTGTACGAGCCGGTGGTGAAGTGCACGGTGATCGCGCCAAGCGACTACATCGGCGCGATCATGGAACTGTGCCAGGGCCGGCGCGGCGTGCTCGGCGGGATGGACTACCTGTCGACCGACCGTGTCGAACTGCGCTACACCATGCCGCTCGGCGAGATCATCTTCGACTTCTTCGACGCGTTGAAGTCGCGCACGCGCGGGTACGCGTCGCTGGACTACGAGCCCGCCGGCGAGCAGCGCGCGGACTTGGTGAAGGTCGACATCCTGTTGCAGGGCGAGCCGGTGGACGCGTTCTCGGCGATCGTGCACCGCGAGTCGGCCTACGGGTACGGGACGAGGATGGCGTCGAAACTGCGCGAGCTGATCCCGCGCCAGCAGTTCGAGGTGCCCATCCAGGCGGCGATCGGCTCGCGGGTGATCGCCCGCGAGACCGTGCGCGCCATCCGCAAGGACGTGCTCGCCAAGTGCTACGGCGGTGACATCACCCGTAAGCGCAAGCTGCTGGAGAAGCAGAAGGAGGGCAAGAAGCGGATGAAGATGGTCGGCCGCGTCGAGGTCCCCCAGGAGGCCTTCGTCGCCGCTCTGTCCACAGAGGATTCTACGGACAAGAAGGCCAAGAAGTAACCGGTTGTCCCTCCCGCACACGAACAGTGTTCCGTCGGTGACCCGTGGTTGAGTTGGCGCCGGACAGAAAGGGGGGCACCATGGGAGCCATGACAGCGGAATCCGGTTCGGTCCGGCTCGCCCACGGACGCCCGTTCACCGTGGACGACCTGGAGGCGATGCCGGATGACGGCAACCGGTACGAGCTCATCGACGGGACGCTCATCGTGAGCCCGGCACCGGGCCGGCGTCACCAGAAGATCGTGTACCGGCTCTACCAGGTTCTCGAACAGGCGTGCCCGGCGGAGTTCGACGTGCTCGGGGCGCCGTTCGCGGTACGCGCCTCTCCGACCACGGAATTGCAGCCGGACGTGTTGGTCGGGCGGGACGAGGACTTCACCGAGGCCCTGTTGCCGGTCGCGCCGCTGCTGGCCGTCGAGGTGTTCTCGCCGAGCAGCGTGCTCAATGACCTGAACAACAAGCGCGCCGCCTACCAGCGCCTGGAGGTGCCCAGCTACTGGGTGATCGACCCGGAGGTGCCGAAGCTGGTGGCCTACGAGCTGAACGAGAACCTCGTCTACCACACCGTGGCCGAGGTCAAGGGCAGCGAGGTTTTCGAGGCGGAGCGGCCGTTCCCGGTGCGGATCGTGCCGAACGACCTGCTGGGCAGGCTCGCGACCTAGGTTCGGACCGGTCGAGTCGGTGAGATCGTCACCGACCTCGACCGGGACACACTAGGGCAGGGGTTGGGCCAGCGCCGTCAGGGCGGCTTCGTACTTGGTGCGCAGCCGGTCCTGGGTCGCGGTGTCCAGGCGGACCATCCGGTCCGGCGACAGGTTGTCGGCGATGTCGGCGCGTTTGACGGTCAGCGCGATCGGGTTGGCGCGCACCCGCTCCAGGTACTGTTCCCTCGACTCGTCCGGCTGTTTGCTGATCGCCTCGACGGCGGCGACGACCTCGGCGGGGCAGCCGGCCGACGTCAGGTCCGCGAGCGTCACCGGGGTGTCCTCGACGACGTCGTGCAGTACCGCCGTCATTCGCTCGTGGGTCCCGGAGACGTAGCCCATCACCCGCAACGGGTGGGCGATGTAGGGCCGCCCGGACTTGTCCAGTTGACCCTCGTGGGCACGCCGGGCCAGCTGGATGGCGTCATCCAGCGTGAATGTGCGCATGCGACCTCACCGTGTGAAGACGATCTTCCCGGCGGTCTCGCCGGAAAGCATCTGCCCGAACCCCGTGGCCGCGTCGGCCAGGGGCAACTCGGTGCCGATCTGAGGCCGGATCCCGGTCAGCCGGCAGAACTCGAGCAGGCTGGCCAGCTCGTCGCGCGTACCCATCATCGAGCCGACCACCCTGACCTGGGTGAAGAACAGTCGTTGCAGGTCGGCGCTGGGGTCGGGGCCGCTGGTCGAACCCGACACCACGATCGTGCCGCCCGGTTTCACCGAGCGCATCGAGTGCGCCCAGGTCGCCTTGCCCACGGTCTCGAAGACCGCGTCCACCTTCTCCGGCAGCCGCGCGCCGGACTCGAACGTCTCGTGCGCGCCCAGCCTTGTCGCCAGCGCGCGTTTCTCCTCGCTGCGCCCGGTCACCAGCACCCGCAGCCCGGCCGCCTTGCCGAGCGTGACCAGCGCCGTCGACACCCCGCCGGACGCGCCCTGCACCAGCATCGACTGGCCCGGCCGCAGCCCCGACCTGGTGAACAGCATGCGGTAGGCGGTCAGCCACGCGGTGCCCATGCACGCCGCCTCGGCGAAGGACAGCCCGTCGGGCTTGGGCAGCACGTTGCGTGCCGGCACGACCACCGTCTCGGCGAAGGTGCCCTGGTACTTCTCGGTGAGCAGCGTGCGCCTCGGGTCGAGGGTCTCGTCGCCGTACACCGAGGCGTCGCCGACCACGCCGTGCACCACCACCGGCGACCCGTCGGCCAGCTCACCGGCGCCGTCACAGCCCAGGATCATCGGGAACTGGTCGGGCTTGATGCCCACGCCGCGCAGCGTCCACAGGTCGTGCATGTTCAGGCTGGCGGCACGGACGGTGACCGCCACCCAGCCGTGCGGCACCTCGGGATCCGGGCGCTCACCGACGCGCAGGGCGTCCAGTGGCTGGTCCGGGTTGGGCTCGGCTGCGTACACGGCGAACATGCTTGGCAACTTACCGACTTTCCTCGACCCCGGGAGGGGTGAAGTGGCCTAGGTCTACTCTGGGAGGCATGCTGTCGGACTGGTGGAACGGCGTCGAGCTGTGGATGACCGGTTTGGCCTTCCCGCTCCAGTTCCTCATCGTGATGGCCGTCCTGATGCCGCTCGTGCTGGTCGTGGCCTGGCTCATCGACCGGATCGTCGACCACGCGTCGGCCTGGTTCGGGCCGTCGCCGGTTGAGGACCGGCCGTTGGGCGCCACTTCACCGGCCGTCGACCCGCCCGCGACCGGATCGGACGAAACGGACGATCTGGCCGACGAGCAGGTGCCCGCGTCGACCAGAGGATGACTGCCTAGGCTGGGCGGCGTGGGGTCCTCACGCCGCATCACCGTCGCCCTGGTCGGGCTGGTCGTCCTGGTCGTCGCCGGATGGTTCCTGCGGGAGGCGCTGAGCGATCCCGCGTCGCCGCCGGACTCCGGGCTGCCCGTACGGGCACTGTCCGAGCTGCCGGCGCAGGCCGGCGAGACCTGGCGGCTGATCGAGTCCGACGGCCCGTTCCCGTACGAGCAGGACGGCGACGTGTTCGGCAACCGCGAGCGGCTGCTCCCCGAGGAGCCGTCGGACTACTACCACGAGTACACGGTCGACACGCCCGGTAGCCAGGACCGGGGCGCGCGCCGGCTGGTCACCGGCGGTGACGGCGAGCTGTACTACACCGCCGACCACTACCGGTCGTTCGTGGCCGTGGACCCGGAGCAGTGATGGAGCACCTGATCGACGGCACCCGCGTCCGGACGAAGGCCGAGTTCATGACGGCCGTCGCCGAGGCGCTGTCGTTCCCCGCCTGGTTCGGCGCCAATCTCGACGCGCTCGCCGACTGCCTGCGTGACCTGTCGTGGCTGCCGCCCGGCGAGCACGTCCTGGTGTGGTCGGCGCCCGAGGTCCTCGCCGCCGCCGACCCGAAGGCCGCCGGGGCGATCCGCGAGGTGCTGGCCGAGGAGACCAGGCCGGGTCACTTCCGCGCGGAGTTCGTTCCCGCCTGAGGCACCCACGCCGCCGGCCGCTTCTGGGCGAACGCCGCGATGCCCTCCTGGCCCTCGGCGCCGACGAAGAACCCGGCGGACAGGTCGAGCATGTCGGCGAAGTCGTCGGCCAGGTCGGCGGCGCGGGCGCGGCGCAGCAGGTCCTTGGTGGCCGCCAGCGCCGTCGGGCCGCCGAGGGCCAGCAGGTCGGTGTAGCGGGTGACCTCGGCGTCGAGCTGGCCGGCCGGCACGGCCGCGTTGATCAGGCCGATGTCCCGCGCGCGGGCGGCGTCGAAGGACTCGCCGGTGAGGAACAGCTCGTGGGCGGCGCGGGGGAGCAGCCGGGGCAGCACGGTCACCGAGATCACCGCCGGCACCAGCCCCAGCCGCACCTCGGTGAACGCGAACGTCGCGGTGTCCACAGCGACCGCGATGTCGGCGGCGGCGACGATGCCGACCCCGCCGGCGCGGGCCGGGCCGGCGAGGCGGGCCACCACGGGTTTGCGGCTGGTCCACAGCTGGGTCAGGATCTCCGGGAACTCGTTGACCCCGTCGGTGCTCGACCCCGGGCTGCCGGCCTCCTTGAGGTCCATGCCGGCGCAGAACACCGGGCCGGTGTGGTCGAGCACGATCACCCGCACCGCGTCGTCGCCGGCGGCGGCGCCCAGGTGGTCGCGCAGCTCGCGGCGCAGCTGCGCGGACAGCGCGTTGCGGTTGTGCGGGGAGTCGAGTGTGATCGTCGCGACGCCACGGTCGGTCGTGTAGTGCACCAGCTCAGCCATGGCAGCGACCCTAACGGGATTTGACCTGGAGTCCACTCCAGCGTCTACGTTGCCGGCATGCGCTACCGAACCCTTGGCGGAACCGGGATCGAGGTCAGTGTCCACTGTCTGGGCACCATGATGTTCGGCGCGGTCGGCAACCCCGACCACGACGACTCCGCCCGGATCATCAACTCCGCCCTCGACGCGGGCATCAACTTCGTCGACACCGCCGACATGTACAGCGCCGGGGAGTCCGAGCAGATCGTCGGCAAGGCGCTGCGCGGGCGGCGCGACGACGTCGTGCTCGCCACCAAGGTGCACTTCCCGATGGGCGAGGGCCCCAACCGGGGCGGCAACTCGCGCCGGTGGATCATGCGCGCCGTCGAGGACAGCCTGCGGCGGCTGGACACCGACTGGATCGACCTCTACCAGATCCACCGGCCCGACCACTCCACCGACATCGAGGAAACCCTGGGCGCGCTGACGGATCTGGTGCGCCAGGGCAAGATCCGCGCGTTCGGCTGCTCGACGTTCCCCGCCGAGGACGTCGTCGAGGCCTACCACGTGGCCCGCGACCGCGGGCTGCACCGGTTCCGCACCGAGCAGCCGCCGTACTCGTTGGTGGCGCGGGGAATCGAGCAGCACGTGCTGCCGACCTGCCAGCGGCTGGGCATGGGGGTGCTGGTGTGGAGCCCGCTGGCGTCGGGTTTCCTGTCCGGCAAGGTCCGCGCCGGCCAGCCGGTCGACTTCACCAGCGGCCGCGCCAGCCTCACCCCCGCCCGGTTCGACGAGTCGATTCCGGGCAACGCCGCCAAGTTCGCCGCGCTGGACAAGCTCACGGAGCTGGCCGCAGACCTCGGCGTCACCCTGCCGGAGCTGGCCGTGGCGTTCAGCGCCGCCCACCCCGGCGTCACGTCGGTGATCATCGGCCCGCGTACCCAGGAACACCTCGACGCCGCGCTGAAGGGCGCCGCGCTGACCCTCGACGACGCGACCCTGGACCGCATCGACGAGATCGTGCCGCCCGGCACCGACCTCTACCGCGCCGACGGTGCCTGGGCGCCGCCGCAGCTCACCGACCCGGTCCGCCGCCGGCGCCCGCTGGCCGAGCGCGCCGCCGCGTCCTAGGTGTCGGCGCGGGTGGCGCGGATGAGCCAGGCGGCGCTGTCGTAGTGGACGCCCTCGGGGGACTCGTGGGCGCGGAGGGTCTCCCGCAGGGCGTCGATGGCCTCGGCGCGGGCGGCCGGGTCGAGTTCGGCCAGCGCCGTGGCCTGCTGGCCGGACAGGAACCCGAAGGCGTCCTCGGCGTCGGCGCCCAGGTACATCCGCCCCCGCAGGTCCTCGAGGCGCACGTCGGTGAAACCGGTGCCGGTCAACAGGGTCCGCACGTGGTCGGGGTCGCTGAGCGACCACGGGCCCGGGGCGCCAGGAGGGGGTGCCTGCGGGGCCGTGCCGCCGGCGACGATCGAGCGGAACACCTGTTGCCACTCGTTGCGCTCCAGCGGCTGCCAGGCCAGCAGGACCAGGCGGCCGCCGGGGCGCGACGTGGCCGCGAGGTTGGTGAACGCGGCGTGCTGGTCACCGAAGAACATGGTGCCGTTGCGGCTGATGACCACGTCGTGGTGCGCGGCCGGGAACGGGTGCACCTGGGCGTCGGCCTGCTCGTAGGTCACGTTGGGCAGGTCGGCGGAGAGGGTGGCGGCCAGGGCGAGCTGGCGCTGCGACAGGTCGACGCCGTGCGCGGCGGCGGCCCGGCGGCCGGCGTCGCGGGTGGTCTGGCCGCTGCCGCAGCCGACGTCGAGCACGAGGTCGGTGGGGCGCAGCGCGGCGGCGTCGAGGAACCGCTCGTGGAACTCGGCGACGCCCGCGTTGTACCGGTCGGCGTTGTCCGTCCAGAACGCCCCGGAGATCCCGTTCCAGGCGGTGAGCTGGGGCTGGTTGGACTCCGCTGTCAGCAACTCGTCGGCCATGTCCGTGAGGGTAGGCGGCGCCTGGCCGGCGCCGCCCACCCCGGTCACGCGACGGTCAGGCGATGGTGGTCGTGGTCAGGGTGGGGTTGGGGTTGGGGAAGCAGGCCGTGGGGGCGGAGATGTCACCGATGAACGTGGAGACCACGGCGGTGAACCGCAGGCCCGCGTCGTCGTAGCTGCTGCCGTAGAGCGACGAGGTGATCGTGCCGGAGGCACCGGCGGTCAGGGTCGCGGTCACCGTCGGCAGCTCGAAGCTCGCGCCGCCGGCGATCGGACCGGAGAAGGTGACCGTGACGACGCCGGCGTCCTCCGACCACGTCGGCGGGTTCGGTCCGAGGCCGGAGCCACCGGTCAGCGTGACGCCGGCGAGCGTCGCGTTGGTCGGGACGGGGACCTTCAGGGTGAACGAGTGGATTTCCTTGATGTCGTAGCCGGCGGCCTCCGAGGGCACCTGGTTGGGGCCGGGGTCGACCACCACGTCCAGCGAGCCGCCGGGGGCGACGGTGGCCGGGGCGCTGGCCTCGACCGACTGGTTGAGCGACAGGTTCTCCGAGCCGAGCGGGGTGTCGGCCTCACAGTCGTAGACGATGTCGAAGGCGGCGGCGGAGGCCGGTTGGGCCAGTGCGAGTACGGCAGCCGCGGTGGCGAGCGCGCCGAGGGCGGCACGCGTCAGGGCAGACTTCATCGTCGTCCTCACCTCAAGGGGATTGCGTTGCAGGGCAAGAGGTTCCGGAACCACTTCCTGACTACTACCGAGTAGCAACACCGTCAAGGTTTCCCGTTTGCCGAACGGAACACGACCGTCAGGCGTAGCGGGCGTCCGTCCGAACGGCGGCAGCCTCGCTGAACCGGTCGAGCACCAGGTCAGCCAGGGTGGGGTCCGCTCCGAGCGGGTCGGCCAGCAGCACCCCGGGGTCGGCCGCGCGGGCGAGGTTCACAATTCGGTCAGGCAGCCGACCGGGGGCCAGGAACCAGGACGCCACCGCCAGCCGGCGGGCCCCGGCCGCGCGCAGCGTCGCCACCGCCGCCGGCACGTCGGGCCGCGCGGCGCTGGCGAACGCGGCCACCGCGCCCGCCCAGCGGTTGTCCCGCGCCCAGTCGCCGGCCACCGCCGCGACCGCGTGGTTGGCCGGGGCGTGCGAGGAGCCGGCGCCGGCCAGGATCACCCCCAGCTCCGGGTCGTCGGGCGACGCCCCGGCGGCGAGCAGCCGGCGGTGGGCCAGCTCCGGGAGCCGGGGGTCGGGGCCGAGCACCCCGGACACCGACACCGCCAGTCGGGGCAGCCGCGCGGTCGCCTCGGCGACCATCGCCGGCAGGTCGACCCGGGCGTGGAAGGCCGTGCCGAGCAGCAGCGGCACCACGACCACGTCCCGGTGGCCCTCGCCGTGCAGCGCGGCGAGCACGTCGGGCAGCCGGGGCGCCGACAGGTCCAGGAACGCCGTCCGCACGTCCAGCGACGGCGCCCGGGTGCGGATCACGTCGACCAGCGCCGAGATCGTGGCGGCGCTGCGCGGGTCGCGGCTGCCGTGCGCGACGGCGACCAGCGGCGGCGCCACCTAGGACCCGCCCAGCAGCGGCAGCGGCGCGCCGACCAGGCCGGCGGCCAGGGTGTTGCCCTCTGCCGGGTCGATCACCAGGAACGCCCCGGTGCGGCCGTGGGTGCGGTAGTCGTCGACCGGAACCGGCTCCGCCGTGCGCAGCACGACCTGGCCGATCTCGTTGAGCGACAACGACTCCGGATTGTCCACGGTGGACAGCCGCTGCTCGTCGAACCGGGTGCGCAGCTCGCCGACGATCGCCGCGACGGTCCGCGCGCCGTGCTTGACCAACACCCGCGCGCCCGCCACCAGCGGCTTGTCCGCCAGCCACGCCAGCGTCGCGGTCACCTCGTCGGTGACCACCGGCGGATCCTGCGCGCCGGCCACCAGATCGCCCCGGGAGATGTCCAGGTCGTCGGTCAGCAGCAGGGTCACCGACATGCCGGCGGTCGCCTCGGTCAGCGGGCCGTCGGCGGTGTCGATCCGGCTGACCGTGGTCCGCGTCCCGCCCGGCAGCACCACCACCTCGTCGCCCGGCGCGACACTGCCGGCCGCGACCTGGCCGGCGTAGCCCCGGTAGTCCGGGTGCTCGGCGGTGCGCGGGCGGATCACGTACTGCACCGGGAACCGCAGCGGCGCCTCGTGCGGGTCCGGCTCGACCGGCACCGTCTCCAGGTGCTCCAGCAGCGTCGGCCCGACATACCACGGGGTGCGCTCGGAGGCGTCCACCACGTTGTCGCCGACCAGCGCCGACACCGGGATCGTGGTCACGTTCTCCCGCGCGTAGCCCAGCGCGGCGGCGTGCGCGGCGAACTCCTTGGCGATCACCTCGAACGTGGCCTCGTCGTAGTCCACCAGGTCGATCTTGTTGACCGCCAGCACCAGGCGCGGCACGCCGAGCAGGCCGAGGACCGCCGCGTGCCGGCGGGTCTGCTCCACCACACCCTTGCGCGCGTCCACCAGCAGGATCGCCAGCTGCGCGGTGGACGCGCCGGTCACCGTGTTGCGGGTGTACTGCACGTGCCCCGGGGTGTCGGCCAGCACGAACGTGCGGCGCGGGGTCGCGAAGTAGCGGTAGGCCACGTCGATCGTGATGCCCTGCTCGCGCTCCGAGCGCAGCCCGTCCACCAGCAGCGACAGGTCCGGAGTGGACAGTCCCTTGTCGACGCTGGCGCGGTGGACCGCGTCCAGCTGGTCGGCCAGGACCGACTTGGTGTCGTAGAGCAGCCGGCCGACCAGCGTCGACTTGCCGTCGTCGACCGAACCGGCCGTCGCCAGCCGGAGAAGGTCCGTTGCCATCAGAAGTAACCCTCGCGCTTGCGGTCCTCCATCGCGGCCTCCGACAACCGGTCGTCGGCCCTGGTCGCGCCGCGCTCGGTCAGCCGGCTCGCCGCCACCTCGTCGATGACCTCGTCCAACGACGTCGCGTCCGACTCGACCGCGCCGGTGCACGAGCCGTCGCCGACCGTGCGGTAGCGGACCGTGCGGCGCAGCACGATCTCCTCCGCGCGCGGCCCGCCCCACGGACCCTCGGTCAGCCACATCCCGTCCCGCAGGTACACGTCGCGCTCGTGGGCGTAGTAGATCGACGGCAGCTCGATGCCCTCGCGGCGGATGTAGCGCCACACGTCCAGCTCGGTCCAGTTCGACAGCGGGAACACCCGCACGTGCTCACCCGGACGGTGCCGTCCGTTGTAGAGGTTCCACAGCTCGGGGCGCTGCCGGCGCGGCTCCCACTGGCCGAAGGCGTTACGCAGGCTGAAGATCCGCTCCTTGGCGCGGGCCCGTTCCTCGTCGCGCCGGCCGCCGCCGAACACCGCGTCGAACCGGTGCTCGCCGATCGTGTCCAGCAGCGGCACGGTCTGCAGCGGGTTGCGGGTCCCGTCCGGACGTTCGGCCAGGCGGCCGTCGTCGATCCAGTCCTGCACGTGCGCGACCACCAGCCGCAGCCCGTACCGCTCGACCATCCGGTCGCGGAACTCGATGACCTCGTCGAAGTTGTGCCCGGTGTCCACGTGCAGCAACGGGAAGGGCACCGGCGCCGGCCAGAACGCCTTGACCGCCAGGTGCAGCAGCAGCGTCGAGTCCTTGCCGCCGGAGAACAGCACCACCGGCCGGTCGAACTCCCCTGCGACCTCACGCATGATGTGCAGCGCCTCGGACTCCAGGCGCCCCAAGGCATCCAGGCTCGGCCGGGTGGCCGGCCGATGGACTGTCGCGGTCATCCGTGCAACCCACATTCGGTCTTGGCGAGGCCGGCCCAGCGTCCGCTGCGGGCGTCGCTGCCCGGCAACGGTTTCGCGGTGCACGGCGCACAGCCGATCGACAGGTACCCCGCACCGACCAGCGGGTTCTCCAGAATTCCGTTGGTGTCCAGGTAGGACCTGAACTCCTCGTCCGACCACGGCGCGATCGGGTTGATCTTCACCAGGCCGTTGCGCTCGTCCCACTGCACGACCGGCGTGTCCGCCCTGGTCGGCGCGTCGACCCGGCGCACGCCGGTGACCCACGCGTCGTAGTTCGACAGCGTCGCCCGCAGCGGCACGACCTTGCGCAGAAAGCAGCACCGGCCGGGGTCGGTCCTGTTCAGCTGGCCGAACTCGGCCTCCTGCTCGGCCACCGACTGCTCGGCGGCCGCGTTGACCACCCGGATCCCCGGATAGGTCAGCTCGATCGCGTCGCGGGTGCCGATGGTCTCGGCGAAGTGGTAGCCGGTCTCCAGGAACAGCACGTCCACGTCGGCCCGCGCGCGGACCGCGAGGTCGATCAGCACCGCGTCCTGCATGTTCGACGCGACGATCCAGCTCGTGCCGAACTCCTCGGCCGTCCAGGCCAGCGCCTCGGCGGCCGACGCGTCGGCCAGGTCGACCGCCGCACGCTCGGCGAGCGCCCGCAGTTGGTCGTCGGTTCGGGTGGTGGTCCTCATGAGGTGCTCGCCTCCACGGGCTCGGCGCCCAGGTTCAGGCCGACGAACTTCACGGTGAACACCCGGCGGCATCCGGTGCACAGCCAGGCGGCGTGCGGCTCCTCCTGGGGCCGCAGGTCCTCGTCCCCGCAGTAGGGGCAGTAGAACGGGGTGGCGCGTTCGGTCATGTCAGGTCCGCCTCGTCGGCGCGGGCGACCCACCGCGCGAACCGCTCGTCTGGCTTGCGCCCGGCGACGAAGTTGCGCACCACCCGCTCGACGTAGCCGGCCAGACCGTCGGCGGTGACCTTGTGGCCGCGCAGCTTGCGACCGAACCCGGCGTCGAGCCCGAGCCCGCCACCGAGATGCACCTGGAACCCCTCGACCTGGTTGCCATCGGCGTCGGTGACGATCTGGCCCTTGAGCCCGATGTCGGCGGTCTGGATCCGAGCACAGGAGTTGGGGCAGCCGTTGATGTGCACCGTGATCGGGGCGCTCACCTCACCGGTGATGTCGGCCAGCCGCCGCTCCAGCGTCGAGACGAGATCGACCGCGCGGGCCTTGGTCTCCACGATCGCGAGCTTGCAGAACTCCAGCCCGGTGCAGGCCATCACCCCACGCCGCCACGGCGACGGATCGGTGCGCAGCCCCAGCCGCGCCAGCTCCGCGCCCAGCGTGCTGACCTCGTTCTCCGGCACGTCCAGCACGACCAGCTTCTGCTGCGGGGTGAACCGCACCCGGTTGGACCCGACCCGCTCGGCCGCCTTGGCGACCGCCACCAGCGTCGACCCGGACACCCGGCCCGCGATCGGCGCCGCACCGACGTAGTACCGCCCGTCGATCTGCCGGTGCGTGCCGACGTGGTCCAACGGCTCCGCCGGCACCTCCGGCCCCGGACCGTCCAGCAGTTCCCGGCCGAGGTACTCGCGCTCCAGCACCTCGCGGAACTTCTCCGCGCCCCAGTCCTTGACCAGGTACTTCAGCCGGGCGCGGTTGCGCAGCCGCCGGTACCCGTAGTCCCGGAAGACACTGATGACACCGGCCCACACCTCGGCGACCTCGTCCAACGGCACCCAGGCGCCCAGCCGGACCCCGATCATCGGATTGGTTGACAGGCCGCCGCCCACCCACAGATCGAACCCGGCCCCGTGCTCGGGATGCCGAACCCCCACGAACGCGACGTCATGCACCTCGTGGGCGACGTCCGGCTGCCCCGACACGGCCGTCTTGAACTTGCGCGGCAGGTTCGCGAACGCCGGATCCCCGATGTACCGCCGCCGGATCTCGTCGATCGCCGGCGTCCCGTCGAGCACCTCGTCCTCGGCGATCCCCGCCACCGGGGAACCCAGGATCACGCGCGGACTGTCCCCACAGGCCTCCATCGTGGTGAGCCCGACACCCTCCAACTTGGCCCACACCGCCGGCATGTCCTCGACACGGATCCAGTGGTACTGGATGTTCTGCCGGTCGGTGATGTCGGCGGTGTCGCGGGCATAGGTCTGGGACACCTCGCCGATGACCGCGAGCTGCTCGGTGGTGACGGCACCGCCGTCGATCCGCACCCTCAGCATGAAGTACTCGTCGTCGAGCTCCTCGGGTTCGAGGGTGGCGGTGCGCCCGCCGTCGATCCCCGGCTTGCGCTGCGTGTAGAGCCCGTACCAACGGAACCGCCCACGCAGATCCGCCGGATCGATCCCGGCGAAGCCCGTGTGCGCGTAGATGTTCTCGATCCGGTCCCGCACGTTCAGCGGGTTGTCGTCCTTCTTGCTGCGCTCGTTGGGGTTGAGGGGCTCGCGGTAGCCGAGCGCCCACTGCCCCTCACCGCGCCGGGCGCGCGGCTTGCGCGGTGTGGTGGGAGATGACACCCGTCCAACCTCCGAGTTCCTGGGCGGTTGAGGGCACGCCGTTGAACCCCGTTTGGCACAAGGGAGTCACACTGCCGGCGCGACCTGGCGCGCCGATGGGTACGACACGCTCAGCGGGCGAGCCGGCACATCGCACTGGAGACACGAACGAAGTCCACGTGGCGCCTGGCCACGAGGAGGAGTTCGGTCACTGTTGACATGTCAGTCAGCGTGCCACGGGTCCATCTGTTGGTCCACCGGCATCCGTATCGTGAGATCTCGTGACTCAGGTCACGTGTTGGCGGGTTGGTCGTGGGCCGTGGTCGTGCTGGTGGCGGGGGGTTTCGCCAGAGAATCACGCAGCGGAACGCCGAGCCGCACTCGCCTGGGCCGCCCGAACACAATGCTGGATGGTCGCGGCGACCTGCCGAGGCGGCATCGTCCGAATCAGCTCCGAACAGCTGAGGTTGACCAACCCGCCGGTCGCTCCCACGGTGACCTCGACAGCCCCATCCGGCGACCGCTCAGTGACGGTTTCGATCTCACGCACCATGTCGCCGAACGGTAGGCCCCACCCACCACCCCCGTGACGGTCGTTCGACCCACAGCGTCACAGGTCGTCGAGACTGACCAGGCCGTCCTGGATCGCGCGGGCCACGAGCGCGGCCTTCGTCGACGCGGGGCGGCCCGCGCTGGCGTAGCGGATCCGTACCCGGTCGATGTAGCTGCTCACCGTTCGTACCGACAGGCCCAGTTTGCGCGCGACCATCTCCTTGGACTCGCACGCGAACCAGCTCACCAGGACGTCGATCTCCCTGGCCGTGGGGCGGGGGCGGTCGGGGCGGGTGTCGGTGCTGATCGCGCGGGCCATCGACGGGGGCGTGTACGGGAGGTCCTCGCTGGCGGCGCGGATCGCGTGGACCAGGTGGCGGGGGCCTTCGGTCTTGGACAGGTAGGCGAACGCGCCGAGGTCCAGGCACCTGAGGATGGTGTCGCGGTCCTCGCGCATGGTGTAGACGATCACCTGCCGGCCGGAGTCGACCAGGCGCCGTAGTTCGGGGTAGGCGGGGACCTGTTCGGTGAGTTGCAGGTCGAACACGACGACGTCGGCGTCGGCGCCCGGTGGGGTCCAGGCCACGGCCGGGGTGGGGCCGGCGGCGAGCACCCGCAGCGGCGGGTCGGCGGCCGCGCACCACGCCTCCAGCCCGGCGACGATCGCCGGGTGGTCGTCGACGACCACCACGCTGGTCAGCTCGTCGCGGTCCACGTGGCCTCCACCCAGACGTCCGGTCCGTCGGCCAGTCGGGTCACCGTCACACCGACATCGTTGTCCCCCAAGGGTTCTCCCTGCTCACCGACCCCGTCGGTGAGGATGCTGACGGTCACGCCGCCCGGCGAGCCGAGGACGGTGATGCGGGCGCGGGTGTCCGCTGTGGCCATGGCGCGCAGTGCCGGTTCGGTGAGTGCTCTGCGCGCGGCCAGCGGCGGGGTCGGGTGGTCGCCGCAGGTCCCCAGGTAGACCACGACACCGGTGCGTTCGGCCAGGTCGAGGCAGGCCCGCAGTTCGTGCACCAGGGGGTCGTGGACCTCGTCGTGTTCGGCGAACAGGCGGCGCAGGCGCGACGCGGCGACGGCGTAGTCGGCGCGGACCAGCGGATCGGTCAGGTCGGCGGTGCCGTCGGTCAGCGCGCGCAGCAGCGGCACGGTCGTGGACGCCAGTTCGGCGTACCGGTCGCGACGGTCGGCGTGCAGCCGCTCGGCGATCGCGTCCTCGGTGCGGGTGCGTTCCTCCCGGACGGCCGCGTCGGCGGCGGTGCCCGCGATCCGCCGCAGCGCCATCGCGATCGCCAGGACCGGAAGTTCGCAGCCGAGCACGGCGGTGGTCACCACGACCAGGTCGGCGACCTCGTGTCCCTGCCCGACCGCCACCAGCTGCGCGAAACTCCCGGCGGTGAACACCCCCAGCGCGACCAGTGTGGCGGTCGTGCCGTGGTCGATGAGTACCAGCAGCAGGAACCAGCCGATCAGCCCGTAGGACCACTCGCCCTCCGCCATCAGATCCGCCGGCGCCACCCCCGTCGTGGCCAGCGCCGACGCCGCGAACACCGCCGCGACCAGCGCCCACCGGACCCGCCCCACCGGCCGGTCCCGCACCACGGCGACCCCCGCCACCACCGCCACCGCCACCAGCAGCGCGAACGCCACCACCTGCTGGCCCAGGCTCCGGTACAGCCCCGGGTCCGCCACCAGCAGCGGCAGCGCGAACACCAGCAGCAGCGCCGCCGCCACGGTCAACGTGGTCAACCGCAGCGCCCGCATCAGGTTGCCGGCCACCACGGCGCGGCCCGGCTCAGTCATCGGACAGCGTCCCGTCGCCGGCCCGCCCTCGCGCGGGTTCGCCCGCCGGGCGGCCGTGCTCGGCGTCGGGCCACTCCAGGCGCACGACGGTGCCCTCGTTCGGGGTGGAGGTGATCCGCGCCCGCCCGCCGACGCGGTCGAGACGTTCGGTGATGGACCCGGTCACGCCGTGCCGGTGCGCGGGAACCCCGGCGGGATCGAAACCCCGCCCGCTGTCGGCGACCTCCACCACGACCGTCGACCCGTGCCGCGCCGCCACCAGCTCCGCCGAGTCCACCCCGGCGTGCCGGGCGACGTTGGTCAGCGCTTCCCTGGCCGCCGCCTCGATCGCCGACGCCGAGATGGCCGGCATCCGGATCGGCCCGGACACGTCCAGGCGCACGGTGACCGGCGCGTCGCGGGCGACGTCGCCGAGCAGCCGGGCCAGGTCGGTGTCCCCGCGTTGTGGTTGCGCGGCAAGGATGTCCAGGTCCCGCGCCGCCTGCCGAACCAGGCCGGGCTCGGTCCCGTCGACCATCCGCGTCCCGACGGCGAACAGGGTCGCCGCCGCGGTGTCGTGCAGGACCGCGAGATGCTCGCGCTCGTCGGCCCGCCGGGCCGCCGCCACGGCTGTCTCCCGCCGCGCCCGCTCACTGCCCGCGACCGCGTCGTCGGCCCGCCGCGCCGCCTTGTACAGGAACATCCGCAGCGCCCGGGAAAGCCCGGCTTCCCCGAACACCCACATCGCCAACATCGCCGCGCCGCCGGGTACCTCCGGCCCCGCCGCCGCCTGCCCCACCAGATGCGCCGCGACGAGCACCGCCGTCAACGCCGCCCCACCCCAGGTCGCGGTGAACCACTGATGCCCCACCACCGTGATCGTCACGACCGCCAACACCCAGTTCGTACTGTCCGGCAGGGCCTCCGCCCGAACCACCCACCCCTGCGCGACACACAACCCCGCCACCACCCCGGTATCGGCGACGATCAGCCACCGGCTCGGCGTGAATCGCGCGTACACCGCGCTCCACACCAACAACCCCACCACCACCGCGGCCACCACCGGCATCTGCCGCCCCGCCTGCGCCACCCCGGCCCCACCGGCGACCACCACCGCCACCGTCCGCAACACCGTGACGGTCCGCCGGCTCAGCAGACGCAACTGGGCCGCCGTCGCCCCACCCGAGGTGTCCATGCCCGCTCCAACTTCGCCGCTGGCGCAGGGAGTTTAGAGACAACCCGAACCGCCCCCAGCGCCACCACCGGCTTGCTACGCTGCGGACGGTGTCGCAACGATCACAGTCGGTGCAACTGGGGGCACGATCACCATGAGAGACTTCACAGTCCAACCCGAGAAACTCAAGCTCCTGCGAGACGAGACGGCGAAGATCGCCGCCCGCAACCACATCCTGGTCGAACAGCTGGCCAAGGCCCAGGAAAGTCCCATGAGCGATCTGCTCGGCTCACCGACCGACCTCGGCCCGTCCGGCCCGCCCGTCGACTTCACCGCCTCAAGTGAAGCGGTGCTCACCAACCTGGCGTCGATGATCGGTGAACTGCACCGGCTGCATGTCGCCATCGAGTCCCAGTTCACCCGGATGACCACCGCGCTCGACGAATCGCGCGAGGCCTACCGGCGGGTGGACGGCGAACACGCGGCGGTGTTCGACGGCATACTCCGCGATCCCGGCCCGGGAGGGAGCTGACCATGGCCCCGCCGGACAGGAGCGACGTTCCCCGCGACACCGGTGTGCTCGGGGCAGCCGGCATCGCACAGGACTCGCGGTTGCGGCCCAACGCCGAGCGGCTCACCTCGTGGGTCGAGTGGTTGCTGCACCCCGAGGAGCATTCCTACGACCGGACCGTTTTCCACCCGGGCGGCGGAAAACGGGAGGAACCGGGACCGGTCGCCCCGATCAACGACCAGCCCGGGACCATCGCGCCGGATGACCAACTGGCGTTCGAGTCGGTGATCGAGGGTTACCAGCCCTGGCAGTTCCTGCACGGCATGGCGGCCGTCGCCACGCCGGTGGTCGAGCGACCGGACAGTCCGCTGGGCGACAAGGCCGCGGCCGTGCGCAACATCTGGTGGATCGGCGACGAGGGGATCCCGTCGCTGGTCGACCTGTTTCCCAGCATCGGGTGGACCGGGGAGGCGGCCGACGCCGCGTTCATGTTCCTGCTGCGGCTGCAGACCGTCACCGGGCAGGCGAACAAGATCGCCGAGGTGCTCTACGGCGCGATTCCCAAGTACGCCGTGATCGTCAAAGGGGCGCGGGACAGCCTCGACGAGGCAGCCGCCGGTCTGGTGGCGGCGTTCGAGGAGAAGTTCGCCGCGAAACCCGAAGGCGGGTTCTCCGTCGACGTCAACGCGGCCCTGTTCGCCGGGATCGCGGCCGGGGCGGTCGCGTTGGCGACGGGTGCCGGCTTCGTCGCGATGACGGCGGTCACCTCGATGTGGTCGTCACTGTTCACCGAGGTGGCGGGTGATCTGCTCAACCGGGGAGAGGACTCGGTCGGTGGCTACTGGTGGCGAGATCTGGTCGAGTCGTACATGCACACCCAGGCCACGATCCTCACCGACGCCAAGGACGAGATGGACCAGCTGAACCGGATGGTCGCGGGGCAACTGGCCAACTTCCAGGACGATGACGAGATCCAGACCTTCCTGCGGAAGTACGGGTCATGATCGCCCGGATCGTCGTCGTGCTCGTCGTGCTGGTGGTCGGCGGATGCGTCGGCGCGCCGACGGGGGAGCAGGAGCGGCCCGCGACCTCGTCGCCGACGCCGCCCGGGGGGCAGGCGCGGCCGAAGGACCGGGACCGGGAGGCCGTGCTGGCCGCGTTGCGCGAGGTGGACCTGTGCGCGGTGCTCGACGCACCCGACGTGACCAACGACGAACCTGTGGCCAGCGAACCGTTCTCCTGCACGGCGGGCCCGGTGCGGGTGGCCGTCGTCCCGTTGGGGCACGAGGAGCGGGTGTCGATGGCGGCGCGGGTCGTGGGTGGGGTGAAGGCCTACGTCGACGATCGGTGTGTCGTCCACCTGCCGGTCAGTTTCACGGTGGCCGTCGCGTTCTCGGCGGGCGGCTCGTGCCAGGCGGTGACCGAGGTGGCGGCCCGGGCCTCGGCGGTGCTGGCCGATCCGGCCGCGGCCCGGGGCCGGCCCCGGTGGGATCCGTGCACGGTTCTCGACGCGGTGCTCGAGCCGGAACCGGACCGGCTGTTCCTGGGGACGGAGCTGGGCGCCTGCCAGTATCTCGGTGTTGCGCCCGAGCAGGAGGCGTTGCTCTCGTTCGTCGAACCCACGCCGGCCGGGCGGGCTCGTGCGGCGACCGTCGGCGGCACGGACGTCGCGATCTACGAGGACGACGACAACTGCGGGATCCGCTGGCGGCAACGGCCCTTCGACTCCCCGTACGCCCAGACCCAGGACTATCCGGTGACGGTGTTCTCGGTGGACTGCGCCTACTCGACGCGGCTGGCCGAGGGGGCCATCGGGCTGCTCGGGCAGCCGGCGCCACGCGGGGAACCCCAGCGGCCCCTGCTCTACGGCCCGGACGAGCCCGACGGCCCCTACCTGGGGTACTGCGCCTACCTGGCCGACGACAACGACGCCCGGCGGTGCGAACCGGCCAGGGACGTGCCGGTGCCCGACGAGCTGACGGGGACCGACGACCCGCAGGTCATGTGTGCGATGGCCGCCGACTCCGTTCGGGAGCGGTTCGGGGACGCGTTGCGGCCGGTGGCGGTGGCAGGTGAGGGGTGTCACTTCGTCGGGCGTGAGCGGGTGCTCGTGGTGACCTTCGCCGTGCGGAAAGGGGTGGTGGGGGACGGTGAGGTGACCACCGTCGCCGGCCGGCGTGCGGTGGTCGAGACCCGCGACGGGGGCATCGACCACGCCGTGGCGGCCGGCGACGGAGTGGTGGAACTCACGGTCGAGGTCGGGCCGGCGGGGGCGGAACTGCCGGCGGGGTCGGACACGAAGGCCGAGGCGGTGATCGGCGACCTGGTGGGCTGACCGGCGGTCAGAGGTTGGGGTCGCGGACCGCGCCCTGGGACGCGTCGGTGGCCAGTCGGGCGTAGGCGCGCAGTGCCGCGGTCACCGGGCGTTGACGGTCGCGCGGCTGCCACGGTCGCTCGCTGGACTCCATCTTCGCGCGGCGGTCGGCGAGGACCTCGGGGGCCACCAGGAGTTCCAGGCGGCGCTCGTGGACGTCGATGAGGATGCGGTCGCCGTTCTCGACCAGGCCGATGGTGCCGCCGCCGGCCGCCTCGGGGGAGATGTGGCCGATCGACAGGCCCGACGTGCCGCCGGAGAAGCGGCCGTCGGTGATCAGCGCGCACTTCTTGCCGAGGCCCGCGCCCTTGAGGAACGCCGTGGGGTGCAGCATCTCCTGCATGCCGGGGCCGCCGGCCGGCCCCTCGTAGCGCACGACCAGCACCTCGCCGGGCTGGATCTCCTTGCCCAGGATCGCCGACACCGCCTGCTCCTGGCTCTCCACCACCCGCGCGGGGCCCTCGAACCGGAACAGCTCCTCGTCGATCCCCGCCGCCTTGATCACCGCGCCGTTCTCGGCCAGGTTGCCGCGCAGCACGGCCAGACCGCCCTCGGCCGTGTACGCGTGCGCCGCGTCCCGGATGCAGCCGCCGGCCGCGTCGGTGTCCAGCGACGACCAGCGGTTGTCGGTGGAGAACGCCTTCGTCGTGCGCACCCCGCCGGGGGCGGCGTGGAACAGCTCGACGGCCTCCGGGGACGGCGACGCGGCGCGCACGTCCCATTCCGAGAGCCATGTCCCCAGCGACGGGCTGTGCACGCTGTGCACGTCCTCGGCCAGCAGCCCCGCCCGCCACAGCTCACCGAGGATCGCCGGGATGCCGCCGGCGCGGTGCACGTCCTCCATGTGGTAGTCGGAGTTCGGCGACACCTTCGACAGGCACGGCACTCGCCGGCTGATGGCGTCGATGTCGGCCAGCGAGAAGTCGACCTCGCCCTCGCGGGCCGCCGCCAGGATGTGCAGCACCGTGTTCGTCGAGCCGCCCATCGCCATGTCCAGCGCCATCGCGTTGACGAACGCGTCGCGGGTGGCGATCGAGCGCGGCAGCACCGCGTGGTCGTCCTCGCCGTAGTACCGCCTGGCCAGCTCCATCACGGTCGTGCCGGCCCTGGCGAACAGGTCGCGGCGGGCGGCGTGGGTGGCCAGCGTCGAACCGTTGCCGGGCAGCGCGAGGCCCAGCGCCTCGGTCAGGCAGTTCATCGAGTTCGCGGTGAACATGCCGGAGCACGAACCGCAGGTCGGGCAGGCCGACCGCTCCACGGCCGACAGGCCGAGCTCGTCGACCTTGTCGTTGGCGGACGCGGCGATCGCGGTGATCAGGTCCGACGACGGGTGCGTCACCCCGTCGACCACCACCGCCTTGCCGGCCTCCATCGGGCCGCCGGAGACGAACACCGTCGGGATGTTGAGCCGCATCGCGGCGTTGAGCATGCCCGGGGTGATCTTGTCGCAGTTGGAGATGCACACCAGGGCGTCCGCGGCGTGCCCGTTGACCATGTACTCCACGCTGTCGGCGATGATCTCGCGCGAGGGCAGCGAGTACAGCATCCCGCCGTGGCCCATGGCGATGCCGTCGTCCACGGCGATGGTGTGGAACTCGCGCGCGGTGCCGCCGGCCTCCTTGACCGCCTCGGCCACGATGTCACCGAGGTCACGCAGGTGCACGTGACCGGGCACGAACTGGGTGTAGGAGTTGGCGATCGCCACGATCGGCTTGCCGAAGTCGCCGTCGGTCATGCCGGTGGCGCGCCACAGCGCCCGGGCGCCGGCGGCGTTGCGGCCGTGGGTGGTGATGCGGGAACGGAGCTCTGGCACGGCTCCTCCAAGTCAGGTCTCGTCTGCGGAAACGGCCTTCTCGGCCGGTGGCTCGTCGGCTGGCTCCTGGGGCTCGTCCGAGGCGGCGGGGGGCTCGCTGGGGTCGTCCAGCCGGCCTCCGCTGATCATGGCGAGCGCGGGCAGGTGCCGGGTCCGTACCGACGGCAGCGGCTGCTCCTTCCCGCTCGCCAGCACCGCGCGCACCCACGACCGCTCCGACACGCGCAGTGCGCGGATGTCGGACCAGGGCAGGTCGTGGCGGGCGAACATCGTCCGCGCCACCAGCCCGTCGGCCGTCGCGGTGGTGCGCAGCCGCAGCACCGCGACGATGGCCACGACCGGCAGCAGATAGGTCAGCAGCAGCCACGGGGAGGCGGCCGCGAACGGCGTCGCGGTCACGATGAACAGCAGCGCACCGAGCACCGCGGTCGCCGGTGTGCGAAACACGAGGCGGGACGGGGTCTGCTGCTGGGTCGGGGTCACCTCACCCATCTTGCCACTGCCCATCTGATGGGATCACGTTCCCACAGGGTTGACGGTCTACTGCGAAAGCACTAGCGTTCCCGGCGTGCCCCAGCAGACCGGTCTCGTACTTCCCCAGCGCGTTCGACGCTGAGGAAGCCCAGGCTGCGTCGAACGCGCGACCCTCGTACGACCTGATCGGTCGGCGGGGGTTTTTTCATGCGTGAGAGCCTGAGCAGCGAGTCTGCGACAAACCGCCAGACAACATCGACACACCAGAGGCTGAAGCCGATGACCAGTGCGACACAGCGACCCCACCCCGTCGCAGCGACCCCGGGCCCGGTGCGGCCGGGGGCCAGACCAAAGCCCGCGCCGCCGACGGGGACTCCCGTTCGGGTCACCGGCGCCCAGTCGCTCGTCCGGTCGCTCGAGGCGGTAGGCGTCGAGGTCGTGTTCGGTATTCCGGGCGGCACGATCCTGCCGGCCTACGACCCGCTGCTCGACTCGACCAAGGTCCGCCACGTCCTGGTCCGCCACGAGCAGGGCGCCGGCCACGCCGCCACCGGCTACGCGCAGGCCACCGGCAAGGTCGGCGTCTGCATGGCGACCTCCGGGCCGGGCGCGACGAACCTGGTCACGCCGCTGGCCGACGCCAACATGGACTCCGTGCCGGTGGTCGCGATCACCGGCCAGCAGACCCGGCAGCTGATCGGCACCGACGCCTTCCAGGAAGCCGACATCTGCGGCATCACCCTGCCGATCACCAAGCACAACTTCCTGGTCACCGACCCGGCCGACATCCCGAGGACGATCGCCGAGGCCTTCCACCTCGCCGCGACCGGCCGGCCGGGGCCGGTGCTGGTCGACATCCCCAAGGACGTGCTCCAGGAGAGCACCGCGTTCTCCTGGCCGCCGGAGATGCGTCTGCCCGGGTACAAGCCGACGACCCGCCCGCACGGCAAGCAGGTGCGCGAGGCGGCGAAGCTGATCGCCGGCGCGCGGCGGCCGGTGTTCTACGTCGGCGGCGGGGTTCTCAAGGCCGAGGCGTCCGACGAGCTGCGTGAGCTGGCGGAGCTGACCGGGATCCCGGTGGTCACCACGCTGATGGCCAGGGGCGCCTTCCCCGACTCCCACCGCCAGCACCTCGGCATGCCGGGCATGCACGGCTCGGTGGCCGCTGTCGCCGCCATGCAGAAGGCCGACCTGCTGATCGCGCTGGGTGCCCGCTTCGACGACCGGGTCACCGGCCAGCTGTCGTCCTTCGCGCCGGACGCGCAGATCGTGCACGCCGACATCGACCCGGCGGAGATCTCCAAGAACCGCCGCGCGGACGTGCCGATCGTCGGTGACTGCAAGGAGATCATCAACGAGCTGACCGCCGCCGTGCGCGCCGAGTACGGCTCCGGTCACCAGCAGGCCGACCTGACCCCGTGGTGGTCCCAGCTCGACGACATCCGCGAGCGGTTCCCGCTGGGCTACGAGTGGCCGGGCGACGGCGCGCTGTCCCCGCAGTACGTGATCGAGCGGATCGGCAGGATCGCCGGCCCGGAGGCGATCTACACCGCCGGGGTGGGCCAGCACCAGATGTGGGCGGCGCAGTTCATCTCCTACGAGCGGCCGGCGACCTGGATCAACTCCGGCGGCCTCGGCACGATGGGCTTCGCCGTGCCGGCCGCGATGGGCGCCAAGTTCGGCCACCCGGACCGGGTGGTGTGGGCCATCGACGGCGACGGCTGCTTCCAGATGACCAACCAGGAGCTGGCGACCTGTGCCATCGAGGGCGCGCCGATCAAGGTCGCGGTGATCAACAACGGCAACCTCGGCATGGTCCGGCAGTGGCAGAACCTCTTCTACTCCGAGCGCTACTCGCAGACCGACCTCGGTACCCACAAGCACCGCATCCCCGACTTCACCCTGCTGGCGGAGGCGCTTGGCTGCGCCGGGCTACGCTGTGAGTCCAAAGAGGACGTCGACCGGGTGATCAATCGGGCGATGGAGATCAACGACCGGCCGGTCGTGATCGACTTCGTGGTGGGCAAGGACGCCCAGGTGTGGCCGATGGTCGCGTCCGGCACCGGCAACGACGAGATCATGGCCGCGCGTGGCATCCGCCCGCTGTTCGACGAGGACTGACACACGATGAGCACCCACACACTCTCGGTTCTGGTCGAGAACAAGCCCGGTGTCCTGGCCCGTGTGGCCGGGCTGTTCTCCCGCCGGGGTTTCAACATCGAGTCCCTCGCCGTCGGCGCCACCGAACACGCCGACGTGTCCAGGATGACGATCGTGGTCGCGGTCGACGAGCTACCGCTCGAACAGGTGACCAAGCAGCTCAACAAGCTCGTGAACGTCATCAAGATCGTGGAGCTGGATCCGGGAGTCTCGGTCCAGCGGGAACTGCTGCTGGTGAAGGTCCGGGCCGACGCGACCGTGCGGACCCAGGTCCTGGAGACCGTGCAGCTGTTCCGCGCCAAGGTGGTCGACGTGTCGCCGGAGGCCCTGACCGTGGAGGCCACCGGCACCGCGGACAAGCTGGAGGCACTGCTGCGGATGCTGGAGCCCTACGGAGTGCGCGAGATGGTGCAGTCCGGCATGGTGGCCATCGGCCGCGGGCCCCGGTCCATCACGGCCACCGGCGTCAGGTAGAGCGTGTAGAACAAGGAAGGAAGTACTCACCAGTTATGGCAGTCGAGATCTTCTATGACGATGACGCGGACCTCTCGGTCATCCAGGGGCGCAAGGTCGCGGTGATCGGCTACGGCAGCCAGGGGCACGCGCACGCGCTGTCGTTGCGTGACTCCGGTGTGGACGTTCGGATCGGACTGCCCGAGACGTCGAAGTCGCGGCCCAAGGCGCAGGACGAGGGCCTGACCGTCGGCACGCCGGCGGAGGTCTCCGCGTGGGCCGACGTGATCATGATCCTGGCGCCGGACACCATGCAGCGCACGATCTACTCCGAGGACATCGCGCCCAACCTCAACGACGGTGACGCGTTGTTCTTCGGGCACGGCTTCAACATCCGCTACGGCCTGATCACCCCGCCGTCCAACGTGGACGTCGCGATGGTCGCGCCGAAGGGCCCTGGTCACCTGGTCCGCCGGCAGTTCGTCGATGGCAAGGGCGTGCCCTGCCTGATCGCGATCGAGCAGGACGCCACCGGCTCGGCGCAGGCGCTCGCGCTGTCCTACGCCAAGGGCATCGGCGGCTCCCGCGCCGGGGTCATCAAGACCACCTTCAAGGAGGAGACCGAGACCGACCTGTTCGGTGAGCAGGTCGTGCTCTGCGGTGGCACCACCGCGCTCGTCCAGGCCGGTTTCGAGACCCTGGTCAACGCCGGCTACGCGCCCGAGGTGGCCTACTTCGAGTGCCTGCACGAGCTGAAGCTGATCGTGGACCTCATGTACGAGGGCGGGATCGCGCGGATGCGGTACTCGATCTCCGACACCGCCGAGTTCGGCGACGTGACCCGGGGCCCGCGCGTGGTCAACGAGTCGGTGCGCGCGGAGATGGGCAAGATCCTCGCCGAGATCCAGAACGGCGACTTCGCCAAGGAGTGGGTGGCCGAGGACGACGCCGGCCGGCCGAACTTCACCAAGCTGGTGGAGGCCGGCGAGCAGCACCCGATCGAGGAGGTCGGCCGCAAGCTGCGCGGGCTGATGTCCTGGGTCGACCGGCCGATCACCGAAACGGCCTGACCCGAGGGTCTGACCTGTTGTGTCCCCGGCGTCAGGCACGCCGTGTCGTCGTGTCCGACGCCGGGGAGTAGGTTTGTCGCTGTGAGTGATGCTGTGAGTGATGAGGGCACTCGGGCCAGCGCGCCCATCTACGACGACAAGGCGCACGTGCGCGGCAAGCTCGACCTGACCGACGCGGACTGGCAGCGCGCCGCCGAGCCGGACGCCGACCCCGACGGCGAGTACGTCGAGATCGCGTTCGTGCCGCACACCGACGGCAAGACCTACATCGCGATGCGCAACTCCAAGCACACCGGTCCCGACGACACGGTTCTGGTGTTCACCGAGTCCGAATGGGACGCCTTCGTCGAGGGCGCCAAGGCCGGGGAGTTCGACGAGCCCTGGTAGTTCGCACGACCCTCCCACCGGCCCGCTGTCGGTTCGCTCACCACATGGTGTACCGGTTCAGCTGACCTCCTAGACTCGTCGCCGGTGGAGTTACAGCGCTGTAACCGCGCCCCCAACAACCGGCAATTCCATGGAGTTCGCGCCGTGACCCAGTCAACCCGTCCCGTTGTCCTGATCGCCGAGAAGCTCGCCCCGTCGACGGTCTCCGTGTTCGGTGACGAGGTCGAGGTACGCCACGTCGACGGCACCGACCGCGCCGCCCTGCTCGCCGCTGTCGCCGACGCCGACGCGCTGCTCGTCCGCTCGGCCACCAAGGTCGACGCCGAGGTGTTCGCCGCCACCAACCGTCTCAAGGTCGTCGCCCGTGCCGGGGTCGGCCTGGACAACGTGGAGGTGCCGGCCGCCACCGCGCGCGGCGTGCTGGTGGTCAACGCCCCGACGTCCAACATCGTCTCCGCCGCCGAGCACGCGGTGGCCCTGCTGCTGTCGCTGGCCCGCCGCATCCCGGCCGCGGACGCGAGCCTGCGCGGCGGCGAGTGGAAGCGCAGTTCCTTCTCCGGCGTGGAGATCCAGGGCAAGACCGTCGGTGTGGTCGGCCTGGGCAAGATCGGTCAGCTCTTCGCCCAGCGGCTCGCCGCGTTCGGCACCGAGCTGATCGCCTACGACCCCTACGTGTCCGCCGCGCGCGCCGCGCAGCTGGGCATCGAGCTCGTGGAGCTGGACGAACTGCTCAGCCGGGCCGACATCATCTCCATCCACCTGCCCAAGACCCCCGAGACCAAGGGCCTCATCGGCACCGAGCAGCTGGCCAGGGTCAAGCCGGGCGTGCTGATCGTCAACGCCGCCCGTGGCGGCCTGATCGACGAGGACGCGCTGGCCGAGGCGCTGCGCGAGGGCCGGGTCGGCGGGGCCGGGGTCGACGTGTTCGTCACCGAGCCGACCACCGCCAGCCCGCTGTTCGAGCTGCCGAACGTGGTCGTCACGCCGCACCTGGGCGCCTCGACGTCCGAGGCGCAGGACCGGGCCGGCACCGACGTGGCCCGGTCGGTGCTCTCGGCGCTGCGCGGCGACTTCGTGCCGGACGCGGTGAACGTGGCCGGTGGCGCGGTCGGCGAGGAGGTCCGGCCCTACCTGCCGCTGACCCAGAAGCTCGGCGCCGTGCTCTCGGCTCTCAGTTCCACCCCGCCGACCTCGATCAACGTCGAGGTGCGCGGCGAGCTGTCCAATGAGGACGTTCAGGTGCTGCCGCTGGCCGCGATGCGCGGGGTGTTCACCGGTGTCGTCGCCGACCCGGTGACCTTCGTCAACGCGCCGCGTCTGGCCGAGGAGCTCGGCGTCGACGTGAAGCTGGAGAAGGAGTCGGAGAGCGCGAACTACCGCAGTCTGGTGACGCTGCGCGCGGGCTACCCCAACGGCACGATCCTGAGCGTCTCGGGCACCCTGACCGGCCTCAACCAGGTCGAGAAGATCGTCGAGGTGAACCGGCGCGGGTTCGACCTGCGCGCGGAGGGCGTCCTGTTACTGCTGGAGTACGCCGACCGGCCGGGCGTCATGGGCACCGTCGGCACGCTGCTCGGCGGCGCCGGGATCAACGTCGAGGCGGCCCAGATCAGCCAGGTCGCCGACGGCTCGGACGCGCTGATGCTGCTGCGGGCGGACCGGTCGGTGGACCAGTCGGTGTTGGAGTCGATCGGCACGGCTGTGCGCGCCACGTTCATCCGTGCGGTTGATTTCGGGTGACTTCTGGCGGCCGACACCACCTAGTCGGGTGGCCAGCAGCGGTGTTCGGCCACCATCCGGGTAACCTTCGCGTGACCAACTAAGCCCGTTGTTCCGGGAGGTGTGTGCATGCGGCTCGCGGTGATCCCCGGTGACGGGATCGGGCCCGAAGTGATCGCCGAGGCGCTCAAGGTGCTCAATGAGGTGGTGCCCGACGTCGAGGTGACGAAGTACGACCTCGGGGCCACGCGGTGGCACTCGACCGGGGAGCTGCTGCCCGAGTCGGTCCTCGGCGAGCTGCGCCAGCACGACGCGATCCTGCTCGGCGCTGTCGGCGACCCTTCGGTGCCGAGCGGCATCCTGGAGCGCGGACTGCTGCTGCGGCTGCGGTTCGAGCTCGACCACCACGTCAACCTGCGCCCGGCGCGGCTCTACCCGGGGGTGGCCAGTCCGCTGGCCAACCCGGGGGAGATCGACCTGCTGGTGATCCGGGAGGGCACCGAGGGCCTGTACGCGGGCAACGGTGGCCTGCTGCGCAAGGACACCCCGCACGAGATCGCGACCGAGGTGAGCGTCAACACCTCCTACGGTGTCGAGCGGGTCGTGCGGGACGCGTTCGCGCGGGCGGTGACCCGGCCGCGCAAGCACCTCACGTTGGTGCACAAGACCAACGTGCTCACCCACGCCGGCTCGTTGTGGTCGCGCGTGGTGGAGGAGGTGTCGTTGCAGCACCCGGACGTGACGGTGGCCTACCAGCACATCGACGCGGCCACGATCCACATGGTGACCGACCCCGGCCGGTTCGACGTGATCGTCACCGACAACCTGTTCGGGGACATCCTCACCGATCTGGTGGCGGCGGTGACCGGCGGTATCGGCCTGGCGGCCAGCGGCAACATCGACATCACCCGGCGCAACCCGTCGATGTTCGAGCCGGTGCACGGCAGTGCGCCGGACATCGCCGGGCAGGGTGTGGCGGACCCGACGGCCGCGGTGCTGTCGGTGGCGCTGCTGCTCGACCACCTCGGCGAGCACGAGGCCGCGCGGCGGATCGAGGCCTCGGTGGCCTTCGACCTGGCCACCCGTGACCACCCGTCGCCGGGCAGCACGTTCGCCATCGGTGACCGCCTGGCGGCGCTGGTGTCGTCGAACAACCCGACGTCCGGTGTGGAGCTGTAGCCGGTAGCCGGAGCAAGGACCGTCCGCGAGCACCGTGGCCCTGTTGGCCCGGTGCTCGCGGTCTTTTTTCGTGCGGGTACGTCCCGAATGGTGGGACCGGGCGACCGGGGGCTGGTACGGCCGGGGAGCGGTGTGGCAGTATGCGTGCCGTGACCACCGCAGTTCTGCTCATTATCGCCGAGCGCACCGGGTAGCGACGCTACACACCCGGTGCGCTGACCTCTCGCTGCACGCGAGGGGTTTTTTTGTGCCCTGCCAACCGTTTGCCAGCCCAGGAAGGATCTGTCGTGACTCGCACGGCTCCCGCCGAGACCCCGCTCGGCGACTCGTTCCACGTGTTCGACACGACCTTGCGGGACGGGGCGCAGCGGGAGGGCATCACCTACTCGCTGGCCGACAAGTTCGCCGTCGCGCGGTTGCTCGACGAGGTCGGTGTCGGGTTCATCGAGGGCGGCTGGCCGGGGGCGCTGCCGACCGACACCGAGTTCTTCGCCCGGGCCGCCGCCGGTGAGCTGACGCTGCGCCACGCGGCGCTGGTCGCGTTCGGCGCCACCCGCCGGCCGGGGACGAAGGTCACCGAGGACCAGCAGGTCGCGGCGCTGCTGGCGTCCCAGGCGCCGGTGGTCACGCTGGTCGCGAAGTCCGACGTGCGGCACATCGAGCGGGCGCTGCGGACCGACGTCGCCGAGGCGTGCGCGATGGTCCGCGACACGGTGTCGTTCCTGGTGGAGCGGGGGCGGCGGGTGTTCCTGGACGCCGAGCACTTCTTCGACGGCTTCGCCCACGACCCGGACTGCGCGCTGCGGGTGCTGGCCGCGGCCATGGAGTCGGGTGCGGACGTGGCGGTGCTGTGCGACACCAACGGCGGCCAGTTGCCGCTGGCGCTGGCCGACACGGTCGGCGAGGTCGTCGCGCGCACCGGCTACCGGGTCGGCATCCACTGCCAGGACGACACCGGGTGCGCGGTGGCCAACTCGGTGGCCGCCGTGCAGGCCGGTGCCACCCACGTCCAGTGCACCGCCAACGGTTACGGCGAGCGCGCCGGCAACGCGGACCTGTTCGCGGTCGTCGGCAACCTCGTCACCAAGCTCGGCATGCCGGTGATACCCACCGCGAGCGTGCCGGAGCTGTCCAGGGTCTCGCATGCCCTGGCCGAGATCGCCAACCTCGCCCCTGACACCCACCAGGCCTATGTCGGGGCGTCGGCCTTCGCTCACAAGGCGGGGCTGCACGCGAGCGCGATCAAGGTGGATCCGTTGCTGTACAACCACATCGACCCTGAGGTGGTCGGCAACGACATGCGGGTGCTGGTCACCGAGATGGCCGGCCAAGCCAGCCTGGAGCTCAAAGGACGTGAGCTCGGGGTGGACCTGGCCGGCCAGCCGGCGGTGTTGACCAGTGCGGTGCGGCGGGTCAAGGAGCTCGAGTCGCGTGGCTGGTCCTTCGAGGCGGCCGACGCCTCGCTGGAACTGTTGCTGCGCAGGGAACTCGAAGAGTCCTCTGTAGACAGTCCGCCGTTCACGCTCGAGTCCTACCGGGTGATCCTCGACCATCGCCTCGACGGCGTGATCGTCTCCGAGGCGACGGTCAAGGTGCACGTCGCCGGAACCAGGGTGATCGCCACCGCGGAGGGCAACGGGCCGGTGCACGCGCTGGACGCCGCGCTGCGGCAGGCGTTGAGCCCGTACCTGCCGTGGCTGGCCGACGTCCGGTTGTCCGACTACAAGGTGCGCATCCTGGCCGACCGGCCGGGGACCGACGCGGTGACCAGGGTGCTGGTGGAGTCCACCGACCGCGAGCACGAGTGGACCACGGTCGGTGTGCACGGCAACATCGTCGAGGCCAGCTGGCTGGCGCTGTGTGACGCGTTGGCGCACAAGGCGATGCGGGTGGAGGCGGCCTCGGTCAGCCGGTGAGCAGGCTCAGCTGCTCGTGCTCCAGGATCGGGTTGACCGGCGCGAACCAGCTGGTGCCGGCGATCGTGGTGCACCAACTGGACGCGCTGACCGGCACGCCCTGGGCCTGGTCGGCGGTGATGAAGGCGACCGACTCGGGCGAGGCGCACAGGTCGGTCCTGGTCAGTCCCGGTGCCGGGCCGTCGGGGTCGTCCCTGAGCAGGACCCGGCCGCAGGACATCGCGGCCGGCCGGTCGACCAGGCACACGGTGCCGCCGGCCGGGGTCTCCCGGGAACCGGTGAGGACCACACGCCCGGTGCCGGTGTCGATCCACGGCACCAGCTCCCACGCGGCGGTGTTCCTGACCCGCACCACCGCGTAGGTTGCGCCGGCCGACACGACGCTGCCGACCAGGACGTTCTTTCCGCTGGAGTCGGTGGTGTAGAGGTCGGCCGAGGTCAGGTTCGCGCAGGACGCCTCGGTGACCAGGTGGCCAAGGCCGCGCGCGTCGACGGCGGCGAACGCGGCGGTGCAGTGCCCGGCCGGGCCGAGCGGGTTGAACAGGACGGCGCCGCTGCCCAGCGGTTCGGCGGCGACCTCGGCGCCACCGGTGGCCGGTAAGCCGAGCAGCGAGGTGAGCAGCAGAGCGACGACTGCGAGAATTCTTCGCATGATAATTTCTCCCCGATCCATAGAAATGTTCGGTTCCCATTGACACAAGCAGGTCACGGTCGGGTTTGCCTAGCCGGCAACCGGGCCAATCCGGACGGGTCAGTAGGCTTTCCGGCGTGCGAATCGCTCGAGTTGCCTCACCCAAGGGAGTCGCGTTCGGTGCCGTCCACGGGGACGGCGACGACCTGACCGTGGCGGAGATCGCCAACGACCCGAACACGACCCCCTGGACCGACCCCACGTTCACCGGCACCACCTGGCCGCTGAACGAGGTTCGGCTGCTGACCCCGTTCCTGCCGCCCAAGATCGTCTGCATCGGCCGCAACTACGCCGAGCACGCCGAGGAGTTCGGCAACGCGGTCCCGGACGCGCCGATCCTGTTCCTCAAGCCGAACACCGCGGTCATCGGCCCCGGCGCGGAGATCAAGCTGCCGGCCGACTCCACCCGGGTCGACTTCGAGGCGGAACTGGCCGTGGTCATCGGCTCCGGCGGGCGGGACATCCCGGCCGAGCGCGCGCTGTCCTCGGTGCTGGGCTACACGATCGCCAACGACGTCACCGCCCGCGACCAGCAGGAGGCCGACGGCCAGTGGACCCGCGCCAAGGGCCACGACACGTTCTGCCCGCTCGGCCCGTGGATCGAGACCGTGTTCGACCCCTCCGACGTGGCCATCCGCTCCACGCTGGACGGACAACCCCGCCAGGACTCCCGCACCTCGCTGATGATCAACGACGTGCCGGCGCTGATCGAGTACGTCTCGGCGGTGATGACCCTGCGCCCGCTGGACATCATCCTGACCGGCACCCCCGCCGGGGTCGGCCCGATGACCCCCGGCCAGACCGTGTCGATCACCATCGAGGGCCTCGGCACGCTGACCAACCCCGTCGGCCGGCGCTGAACCAGGTACGACCGCGGGGCGCGGGGGCTAGCCGGCGATCACACAGGTCGGTGACCCGGTGGCGAACCGGCTGGCCGGCCCGCCCGCCAGCGGGACCGACACGATCGCGTCGTCGAGCTGCGCGGCGGTGTGGCAGACGCCGTCGAGCACGGTGAAGTGCCGGGGGAACGCACCGCACGGGTGGTCGGTCACCGCGGTCGGGGCCGGGCCGGTCAGGTCGAACTCGGTGACACAGTCCGGGCCCCGGTTCGACAGGTACAGCCGGTCGCCGACGATCTGGGTGTGCGCCACGAAGTTCTCGCCCTCGTACGGGTTGGCGGTGGCGCCGGTGGCCCCCAGCGGGGTGAACGTGCCGGCCGGCTGCTCCCGCACGGTGACCAGCGTGCCGGCCAGCTCACCGGCGACGTAGCCCAGGTCGGTGCCGGGGCGGCGGACCAGCTGGCGCGGCCCGGTCCCGGGCGGCATCGCCGAGACCGCCTCCTCGGTGAGCGTGCCGTCCCCGGCGAGCAGGTAGGCGCGGATCTCGTCGGTGCCCAGGTCGACCGCGCAGACCAGGGTGCCGCGCTCGGTGGCCAGCGGGACGGCCATGTGCACGTGCGCGGCCTCCTGGCGGCCGGCGACCGGGCCGGAGCCGGTGTGCGTGACCAGGTCGGTCCGGCCGGTGATCCGTCCGTCGCCGGCCAGCCCGAAGACCGCCAGGCTGCCGCTGGAGTAGTTGGCGCACAACAGGAAACGGCCGTCCGGGGTGACCGCGAGGTGGCACGGGTCGGCGCCGCCGGAGGACACCGTGTCCAGCGCCGAGAGCCCCGGCAGGCCGACGGTGGTGATCGCACCGTCGGCCGACTCGTTGGCCGCGTAGAGCACCGGAGCGTCGGGATGTCTGGTCAGCCAGGAGGGCGAGGTCATCGGCAGTTCGGCGACCGGCGTCAGCGCGCCCGACGGCTCCTGGCGCAGTGCGGTGATCCCGGTCCCGTTGCCGCCGCTGGCGGCGGTGTAACAGCCGACGTAGAGCATGACTCACCCTAGCGGCGATCAGTCCTGCCAGGTGCCGGCGCCGCCGATCCGGGTGACCTTGATCCGGGTGACGAACCCGGCCGGCGGGTCGGGGATCGGCGGGAACGTGGCGTCCGGGCCGATGTAGGTCCTGGCGAGCCGGGCCAGCAGTTCGGGCGCGCCGCCCTCGGTGACCGTGGCGGTGCCGCGCACGACGAGGTGCTCGTTGAGTTGCATGGCGTTGAGCGTCGGGGACTGGAAGGAGACCGAGACCCGGGGGTCGCGGCGCAGGTTGTGCAACTTCCGCAGGTCGCCGGACAGGTGCCCGGAGACCAGGTCGTCACCGTCGAGGCCCACCCAGATGACCGACACCTGGGGCGAACCGTCGGGGTTGATGGTGGCGAGGTGGGCCAGCGCGCCGGACTCGATGAGTTCACGCGCGGCCTGGTTGAGGCGAGTCATGCCGCGAGGTTGCCAGTGTGACCACCACCACGGCAACCATGATCGTTCAGAGCTGATTTTCCCGGGCCGGCCGGTCGGGTAAGGGCAGCGGGAGCGCGGGCAGGCCGTCGATGCTGCGCCCGTTGAACGGCTTGCGGGCGCAGTAGGCGGCGAACTCGGCGTCGGACTTGCGGCCGAAGTGCTCCGCGTGCTGGGTGCGTTCGGCCCGGTAGTCCAGGAACGGCACGGCGAAGCCACAGCTGTCGCTGACCTTCGTCGCGCGCACCAGCACGATCGACCGCGCGCCCGGCCCGTCGACCTCGCCGAAGTGCCCGATCAGCGCCGGCCAGCGCGGGTCGTCGCGGAACACCGGCTCGCCCCGGCCGTGCACCCGCAGCACCTTCGGCGGGCCGGTGAACGCGCACCACATCAGCGTGACCCGGCCGTTCTCCCGCAGGTGGGCCAGGGTCTCGGCGTGGCTGCCGCCGAAATCCAGGTAGGCCAGGGTCAGCTCGTCGAGCACGACCAGCGTGCCGGCGCGGCCCTTCGGTGACAGGTTGACGTGACCGTCGCCGGCCAGCGGCGCGGACGCCACGAAGAACACCGGTTGCTCCTCGATGAACGCCCGCAGCCTCGGCTCGATCCGCTCGTAGACCTTTCCCATGCCGCCAACATAAGCGCCTGGTCAGTTGGGTCGGTAGCCCGCCTTGCGCAGGGCGTCGGCCATCGCGCCGCCCGGGGCGCCGCCACCGCGCTGGTTGCCGCCCCGGCGCTGACCCTGCCCGCCGCCGCGCTGGCCACCGCCACCGCCACCGCCGCGCTGGCCGCGTTGGCCGCCGCCCTGCTGGCCGCCGCCGCGCTGCTCCGGCCGGCCCCGGCCGGTGGTCTCCTCCTCCAGGCGCAGCGTCAGCGAGATCCGCTTGCGCTGGGTGTCGACCTCCAGGACCTTGGCCCGCACGATGTCGCCGGACTTCACCACCTCGCGCGGGTCCTTGACGAAGGTCCGCGACAGCTGGGAGACGTGCGCGAGCCCGTCACAGTGCACGCCGATGTCGATGAACGCGCCGAACGCGGCCACGTTGGTGACCACACCCTCCAGCACCATGCCGACCTTGAGGTCGGCGAGGGTGTGCACGGCGTCGTTGAACTCGGCCGTTTTGAACGCCGGACGCGGGTCGCGGCCGGGCTTGTCCAGCTCGGCGAGGATGTCGGTAACCGTCGGCAGGCCGAACGTCTCGTCGACGAACCGCTCGGGCGCCAGGGCCTTGAGCGCCTTGGTGTTGCCGATCAGCTCGGCGAGCTGGGTGCCGGTGGCCGAGACGATCCGGCGGACCACCGGGTAGGCCTCCGGGTGCACCGACGAGGCGTCCAGCGGGTCGTCGCCGCCGGGGATGCGCAGGAAGCCGGCGCACTGCTCGAAGGCCTTGGGGCCCAGCTTGGACACGTCCTTGAGCGAGGTACGCGACCGGAACGGGCCGTTGGCGTCGCGGTGGGCCACGATGTTGGCCGCGAGCGCGCCGCCGATGCCCGACACCCTGGTCAGCAGGGGCGCCGAGGCGGTGTTGAGGTCGACCCCCACGCCGTTCACACAGTCCTCGACCACCGCGTCCAGCGAGCGGGACAGCTTCACCTCGGAGATGTCGTGCTGGTACTGCCCGACACCGATCGACTTGGGGTCGATCTTCACCAGCTCGGCCAGCGGGTCCTGCAACCGCCGGGCGATGGACACCGCGCCGCGCAGCGACACGTCCAGGTCGGGCAGCTCCTGGGAGGCGTAGGCCGACGCCGAGTACACCGACGCGCCGGCCTCGGACACCATCACCTTGGTCAGCTTCAGCTCGGGGGCCTTGCCGAGCAGCTCGGCGGCCAGCTTGTCGGTCTCGCGGGAGGCGGTGCCGTTGCCGATGGCGATCAGGTCGACGTCGTGCTGCTTGGCCAGCCGGTGCAGGGTGACCAGCGACTCGTCCCAGCGCCGGGCCGGGGCGTGCGGGTAGATGGTGTCGGTGGCCACGACCTTGCCGGTGGCGTCGACGATCGCGACCTTGACGCCGGTGCGCAGGCCAGGGTCGAGGCCCATGGTCGCGCGGGTGCCGGCGGGGGCGGCCAGCAGCAGGTCGCGCAGGTTGGCGGCGAACACGCGCACGGCCTCGTCCTCGGCGTCCTGACGCAGCCGGGTGCGCAGGTCGATGCCCAGGTGCACGAGGATGCGGGTGCGCCAGGCCCAGCGGACGGTGTCGCCCAGCCACTTGTCGGCCGCGCGGCCCCGGTCGTCGACGCCGAACCGGGAGGCGATGGCGACCTCGTAGGCCGAGGGGCCGGGGGGCTGCTCCTCGTCGGGGTGCGGGTCGAGGGTCAGCTCCAGCATCTCCTCCTTCTCGCCGCGGAACATGGCGAGGATGCGGTGGGAGGGGAGCTTGCTGAACGGCTCGGAGAAGTCGAAGTAGTCGGCGAACTTGGTGCCAGCCTCCTGCTTGCCGTCGCGGACCTTGGCCACGAGCCGGCCCTGGTTCCACATCCGCTCGCGCAGGGTGCCGATCAGGTCGGCGTCCTCACCGAAGCGCTCGACCAGGATGGCGCGGGCGCCGTCGAGCGCGGCCTGGGCGTCGGCGACGCCCTTCTCGGCGTCGACGAACACCGCGGCGGCGGCCGTCGGGTCGGTGTCGGGGTTGTCGAGCAGGCCGTCGGCCAGCGGTTCGAGGCCGGCCTCGCGGGCGATCTGGGCCTTGGTGCGCCGCTTGGGCTTGTAGGGCAGGTAGATGTCCTCGAGGCGGGCCTTGGAGTCGGCGGCCATGATCTGCGCGGTGAGCGCGTCGTCGAGCTTGCCCTGGCTCCGGATGGACTCCAGCACGGCGGCGCGGCGCTCCTCCAGCTCGCGCAGGTAGCGCAGGCGCTCCTCCAGCGTGCGGAGCTGGGTGTCGTCCAGGGCGCCGGTGACCTCCTTGCGGTACCGGGCGATGAAGGGCACGGTCGAGCCGCCGTCGAGCAGCTCCACGGCCGAGCGCACCTGTCGTTCGGCGACGCTGAGCTCCTCGGCGATGCGGGTGTACACGGACATGGGAGTGGTGGTGGCGGTCACGGCGTGCATTCTGCCGTCCGTCCCCGACAGTTCTGGTCCGGGTGCGGCTACGTGGCGGTAGTGGATCGCGGAGTGTCACTAGAGAGGGCGTAGATTTCACCTAGAAGAAGGATGAGTGCCCGATCACAGTTACTTGCAGTTAGTTGCCTGGGTGCGATCATTGCAACCGTGAAAACATCAGCGCCGTCGGTCGACGCCCTGACCGACGACGTCGTCAGCTGCCTGGCCAGCCTGAAGAAGAGCGGAGAGGCCCACATATTGGGTGTCGCCGCCGGGCTGGATCTGTCATTCTCCCAGCTGCGCACCCTGTTCGTGCTCGCCGACTGCCAGCACGAACAGGAACTCGCGCTCAACGAACTGGCCGATCTTCTCGCGTTGTCAATGGCGACCGCCGGTCGCGCCGTCCAGGCGCTGACCCGTGCCGAGATGGTCACGCGCAGGGAGGACGAGCAGGACCGCCGGATCAAACGGGTCCGACTCACCGAGCACGGCCGCGTGTTCGTGGCCGGATTCGTGCACGCCCACCGCGAAGCCGTCCGGGAGTGCGTCGGCCACCTCAACGACCGCGAGCGGGAGCGGTTGTCCGAGGCGCTGACGCCGATCCTGGCTCGAGGAACCGAGCTGACATCAACAACCACCCGCACACAAGGGGAGACAAGGCTTTGATGGAACCACTACCTCCGACGCCCGCCGCCTCGGCGGCGCCAGCGGGGGACCAGGGGCTCGACCGGCGGATCATCATGATCGGCTCGGTGGTGGTGCTCGGCGCGATCATGGCGATGCTCGACATCACCGTGGTCAACATCGCCCTCGACCGGCTGATCATCGAGTTCAACTCCAGCCTCGACCAGATGCAGTGGATCGCCACGGGGTACACCCTGGCGCTGGCCACCGTGATCCCGCTCTCCGGCTGGGCCGCGAACCGGTTCGGCACCAAGCGGATCTACCTCGGCGCGATCTTCCTGTTCATGCTCGGCTCGGCCGCGGCGGGCACCGCGTGGTCGACCGAGTCGCTGATCCTGTTCCGCGTCCTGCAGGGTCTGGGCGGCGGCATGCTGATGCCGCTGGGCATGACGATCCTCACCAAGGCGGCCGGGCCGGAGCGGGTCGGCCGGGTGATGGCCGTGCTCGGCGTGCCGATGCTGCTCGGCCCGATCCTGGGCCCGATCCTCGGCGGCTGGCTGGTCGACGACGTGTCCTGGCGCTGGATCTTCTTCATCAACGTGCCGATCGGGATCATCTCCCTGGTGATGGGCGCGAAGATCCTCGACGACGACGAGCCCAAGCCGGCGGAGAAGTTCGACGCGCTCGGCCTGCTCCTGCTCTCGCCCGGTCTCGCCGCGCTGATCTACGGCCTCGCGCAGGTGCCGTCCAAGGAGGGCTTCAACCACCCGGAGGTCTACCTGCCCGGTGGCGGCGGGCTGATCCTGGTGGTGCTGTTCGTCCTGCACGCGCGGCGCACCCCGCACGCGCTGATCGACCTGAAGTTGTTCCGTGACCGGGGTTTCTCGGTGGCGACACTGACGATGGTGCTGTTCGTGGTGTCGTTCTTCGGCGCCATGCTGCTGTTCCCGCTGTACTTCCAGCAGGTGCGGTTCGAGAGCGCGCTCAACGCCGGTCTGCTGCTGGCCCCGCAGGGCGTCGCGGCGATGATCATGATGCCGATCGCCGGCATGATCGTCGACCGGGGCGGCGCGGCCAGGATGGCCCAGCTGGGCATCGTGGTCATCGTCGGGTCGATGGTCGTGTTCACCCAACTCGGCGCGGACACCTCGTACTGGGCGATCGGCGCGGCGCTGTTCGTGCTGGGCATCGGGATGGGCATGTCGATGATGCCGATCATGTCGATCGCGCTGAAGACGCTCAAGCCCGACGACGTCGCCAAGGCGTCGACGAGCCTGAACATCATCCAGCAGGTCGCCGCCTCGATCGGCACGGCGATGCTGTCGGTGATCCTGTTCAACGAGATGAAGAGCAAGGTCGCCGAGATGATGGCGCAGCTGCCGCCCCCGCCGCCCGGCGCGGAGGTCCCGGAGATCACGTCCATGCAGGACGTTCCGGAGCAGCTGCGTCCGCTGATCGCCCCGCCGATGGCCGACGCCTACGCCTCGACCTTCGTCTGGGCGCTGGTGCTGTTGGCGCTGTCGCTGCTGCCGGCGCTGTTCCTGCCGCGCGGCAAGAACCTGCCGACCCCGGTGGCCGAGTCCAGCACCGAACCCGTCGTCGACGGCGACGAGGTGAAGGAGCCGGTGACCGAGGGCGAGCGCGGCTAGCCCGGTTTCGCACACGGCGCCGGGAGTCCACCGTGGACTCCCGGCGCCGTCGTCGTGTGTGACCGGGCCGGCGAATCCCTTCCCGCTCGGACGGACGGGCTGCACAATACGGTCCACCTGGTCTTCCCCACCCGAGGAGCCGATCGCCGATGGTCGAGTCGGGCGGTGCCGCCGCCGGGCTCGTGCTGGCGGCGTCGCGGCTGGTGGCGCGGGAGGCCGAACTGGCGGCGTTCGCCGGCGGGCTGGCGGTCGCGCCGGCACTGGTCCTGGTCGAGGGCGAGGCCGGGGTCGGCAAGTCCCGCCTGCTGCGGGAGTCGCTCGCCCGCACCCCGCCCGCCGGGACGGTCCTGGTCGCGGGCTGCCCGCCGTTCCGCGAGCCGCTGACCCTCGGCCCGGTCGTCGACACGCTGCGCCGGTGGGTGCCGGACGTGACCGGGCTGGGGTTGAGCGCGCTGGCCGGGGCGCTGCGACCGCTGTTCCCCGAGTGGGCCGGCGCCCTGCCGCCGCTGCCCGAGCCGGCCGAGGACGCCACCGCCTCCCGGCACCGGCTGTTCCGCGCGCTGGCCGAACTGCTCGCCGGGCTGGACGTGGCGGTGCTGGTCGTGGAGGACGTCCACTGGGCCGACGACGCGACACTGGAGTTCCTGCTGTTCCTCGCCGGCGGCCCCGACCCGGTCAGCCTGGTGCTGACCTACCGGCCCGAGGACCTGCCGCCGGAGTCGCTGGTGCGGCGGATGTCCTCGCGTCCGGCACGGGGCACGGCCCTGACCCGCATCGTGCTCACGCCGCTGGACGTGACCGGCACGGCCGCGCTGGTGTCCTCGATGCTGCACGACGAGCCGCTGTCCGAGGAGTTCGCCCGGTTCCTGCACGAACGCACGACGGGCCTGCCGTTCGCGGTGGAGGAGTCGGTGCGGGTCATGCACGAGCGCGCCGCCCTGGTCCGGCGCGACCACCGGTGGGAGCGGGTCAGCATCGCCGAACTGCACGTGCCGGCGACGGTGCGCGACGCGGTGCTCGAACGGTTCGGGCGGCTGGGCGAGGACGCGCGGGCGGTGTCGCGGGCGATCGCGGTGCTCGCCGAGCCGGCCGACCCGAGGATCGTCGCCTCGGTCACCGGCCTGGACGCGGGTGCCGCCGTCGACGGGCTCGCCGAGGCCGTCGGGTCCCGTCTGCTGCGCGAGGACGACCGGGGCAGGACCGCCTTCGCGCACGTCCTGGCCGCCAGGGCCGTCTACGAGGCGACCCCGGCACCGCAGCGCCGCGACCTGCACCGCAGGGCGGCGACCGTGCTGCGCACCACCGCCCCCGAGTCGGTCGCCAGGCTCGCGCTGCACTACCGCGAGGCCGGCGAGACCGCCGCCTGGCACCACTACGGCGAGCAGGCGGCCGACCTCGCGCTCACCGCCGGCGACGAGATGGCCGCCGGTGAACTGCTGGGTGACCTGGCCACCCACGACGGCGTCGACGTCGAGTCGCTGGTGCGGCTGATCGGGAAGATCCCCACCGGCACGCTGGCCGACTCCGACCGCTACGGCGCCCTGGTCGCGACCCTGCGCCGGGTGCTGGACCGCCCGGGGCTCGCCCCGCCGTTGCGGGGCCGGCTGCGGGTGCGGCTCGGGCGCCTGCTGCCGATCACCGCCGACTTCGACGCCGCCCGCGCCGAGATGGAGAACGCGCTGCCCGACCTGGAGCACGACCCGGCGGAGGCGGTCCGCGCGATGTCCTTCCTCGGCTGGCCGGTCGGCACGGCCCTGCCGGCCTCGGCGCACCTGTCGTGGCTGGAGCGGGCGGCCGGGCTGGCCGTGCACCTCGAACCGCTCGGCCGGCTGACCCTCGCCGTCGACCGCACCACCGCCCTGCTGCACCTGGGCGAGGAGTCCGGCTGGGCCGAGGCCGCCGCCCTGCCCGACGACGCCGCCAGCCCGGAGCAGGGCGCGCAGGTCACCCGGGGCCACCTCAACGTCGGTGACCTGGCCCTGCGGTGGGGCCGCTACGCCGACGCCCGCCGCCACCTCGACCGGGCGGCCGAACTCGCCGAACGCCACCAGTACCACCGCCACCGCATCGGGGTGCTGGTGACCCGGCTGCACCTCGACTGGTTCACCGGCGCCTGGGACGGCCTGGCCGAGCGCGCGGCCGACCTGGTGCGCGCCACCGACATGAGCCCGCCCTACCGGCTGGAGGCCGCGGTCGTCGGGGCGCTGCTGGCCGCCACCGGCAGGGCCACCGCCGAGCAGGCCGCGGCCACGCTCGGTGAGCTGCTCGACGAGGTCCGGGGGCAGCGCACCGAGCTGCACCTGATGGCGGCGGCGGCGCTGGCCAGGCGGCTGCTGGCCCAGGGCCGGCTCGCCGAGGCGCTGGAGGTCACCGAGGCGCCGATCGAGGCGGTGGCCCGCAGCGGCATCTGGCTGTGGGCCACCGACATCGCCGTCGCCCGGCTGGACGCGCTGGTCGCGGACGGCCGGACCGCGCGGGCCACCGGGCTGGTCGAGGAGTTCGGCCGCTGGCTCGGTGACCGGGACGCCCCCGCGCCGAGGGCGGCGCTGGTGACCTGCCGGGCGATCCTGGACCACGCGCGCGGCGACCACGGCGCCGCGGCCGCCGGGTACACCGAGGCGGCCGCCGCGTGGGCCGCGCTGCCCCGGCCCTACGACGCGGCCCTGGCCGGGGAGCGGCGCGGAACCCACCTGCTGGCCGCCGGCCGCGCCGAGGAGGCGACGGCGGTGCTGTCGGCCGCGCACGACGAGCTGGCCGGGTGCGGTGCCTCCGCCGACGCGGCCAGGGTCGGCCGGCTGCTGCGCGAGCTGGGCGTCACGGTCCGCCCGGCGCGCGGCGGGCGGCCCTCCTACGGCGACCAGCTCTCGCCGCGTGAGCTGGAGGTGGTGCGGCTGGTCGTGGCGGGACACACCAACCGGCAGATCGCCGAGCGGCTGTACCTGTCGCCGTGGACGGTGCGCCACCACGTCGACGCCGCGCGGCGCAAGCTCAACGCGCCCTCGCGGGCCGCGCTGGCGCTGGCCGCCGTGGAGGCCGGTCTCGCCGCCGGCCGGGGACGTTAGTTGGCAGTTTTTGCCATAGTCGGCGCGGGCGGTCCCGGTCGAGACTCCGGCGAACAGCCGAGCGGGACGAGGGATCTGCCGTGAGCACAGACAGACGCCGGGCCGGGCGTTACCTGAGAGTCGTCGTGGGTGGTCTGGCGTCGGTGGCGCTGGCCGCGTCCACCGCCGCCGCGTCGTCGTGGCAGCCGGACCCGGTCGACCTCACCGGCGACGTCGCCGGTGACGTGGCCGCGAAGATCCAGCCGGAGCTGGCCAGCCAGTTCACCGGGGACACGGCGGAGGGCTTCTGGGTGCGCTTCGCCGACTCCGCCGACCTGTCGCGGGCCAGCGGGATCCGGGACTGGGACCGGCGCGGCGCCGAGGTGGCGCGGCAGCTGCGGGAGACCGCGCTGGCCAGCCAGGCCGGTGTGCGCGCCAGCCTGGACCGCGAGGGCGTCGAGTACCAGGCGTTCTGGGCGACCAACGCGATCCGGGTGGAGGGCGGGTCGCCGGAACTGGCGATGGCCCTGGCCGGCGACGCCGAGGTGGCGGAGCTGTTGCCGACCTTCCGCGTCGACCTGCCCGACCCGGTGCCGGGCGGCGACGTCGCCCGCGTCCAGTCGGTGGAGTGGGGCATCGCGAACATCAACGCCGACGACGTGTGGCGCGAGGGTGTGCGCGGCGAGGGCGTGGTGATCGCCAACATCGACAGCGGCGTCCAGTACGACCACCCCGCGCTGGTCGGCTCCTACCGGGGCAACAACGGCGACGGCACGTTCACCCACGACTACAACTGGTTCGACCACGCCGGCACCCGCGACCACCCGGTCGACAACGACGGCCACGGCACCCACACGATGGGCACGATGGTCGGCGACGACGGCGCCGGCAACCAGATCGGCGTCGCGCCCGGCGCCACCTGGATCGCCGCCAACGGCTGCTGCCCGACCGACGCGGCGCTGATCGCGTCCGGTCAGTGGATGCTGGAGCCGACCGACCTCGACGGCAACAACCCCGACGCGAGCAAACGCCCGAACATCATCAACAACTCGTGGGGCTCCGAGAGCCCGTCGAACGCGGCGTTCATGGAGGACATCAGCAACGCGTGGGCCGCGTCCGGGATCTTCGGCGTGTGGTCCAACGGCAACAACGGCTCACGCTGCCGGACCAGTGGCTCGCCGGGCAGCCGGATCGCCAACTACTCGGTCGGCGCCTACGACGCCACCAACACCGTCGCCGGCTTCTCCAGCCGGGGCGCCGGTCAGGACGGCGAGACCAAGCCGAACATCTCCGCGCCGGGCGTCGACGTGCGGTCCAGCATCCCCGGCAACGGCTACGCCTCCTACAACGGCACCTCGATGGCCGCGCCGCACGTCGCCGGCACGGTCGCGCTGCTGTGGGCGGCCTCGCCGGCGCTGGCCGGCGAGATCGACGCCACCCGCGACCTGCTCGACGGCACCGCCGTCGACCAGCCCGACACCCAGTGCGGCGGCACCGCCGGGGCGAACGGGGACGACAACAACGTCTACGGCGAGGGCCGGCTCGACGCGCTCGCCCTGGTCGAGGCCGCTCCGAGCGGCGCGGCCGGGGTCCTGGCCGGCACGGTCACCGACGCCGTGACCGGACGCCCGGTGCCCGGCGCGACCGTCACCATCACCGGCGAGGTCGAGCGCGAACGCACCAGCGGCGCGGACGGCACGTTCGAGGCGAGGCTGCCCGCCGGCGAGTTCACCGTCGCGGTGTCGGCCTACCTGTACCAGGACACCACCGAAGCGGTCACGGTCGAGGCCGGCCGCACCACGCTGGGTGTCGCGCTGGAGTCGGTGCCGACCGCCACGATCACCGGCACGGTGCTCGACGGGTCCGGTCAGGGCTGGCCGCTGTACGCGAAGGTCACCGTCGACGGCGAGGCGGCGCTGTCGGACCACACCGACCCGGCGACCGGCCGGTACGCGATCCGGGTCCCGGTCGACACCACCTGGACGCTGTCGGTGGCCAGCCAGTACGAGGGCTACCTGGCCCCCGACCCGATCCGGATCGAGGTCGGCTCGGCCGACGTCGTGAACGACGTGGCCCTGCCGGTCGACGCCAGCCGCTGTGTGGCCGCCGGCTACCGGCTCGGCCCGATCCAGCCGGTGCTCACCGAGAACTTCGACGCCGGGGCGCTGCCGGCGGGCTGGACGATCGACGACCGCGTCGGCAAGGGCCAGAACTGGGTGTTCGACGACCCGAAGCAGCGGGGCAACCGCTCCGGCGGCACCGGCGCGTTCGCGATCATCGACAGCGAGAGCTTCTTCCTGGACACCCAGGACACGGCGCTGGTCACGCCGCCGCTGGACCTGAGCGCCGCCGAGTCGGTCGCGGTGACCTTCCGGCAGCACTACGACTCGTACTACAAGGACACCTACGCCGACGTCGACGTCAGCGTCGACGGTGGCGAGACCTGGTCGTCGGTGCGCAGCCAGACCGGGGTGAGCGTGCGCGGGCCGAACCTGACCGAGCTCGCGGTCCCGAGGGCCGCCGGCAACGGCGAGGTCGTGTTCCGCTGGCACTACGGGTCCTACTTCGGCCACCACTGGCAGATCGACGACGTCGTGATCGGTACCCGGTCCTGTGACCCGGTCGACGGCGGTCTGGTCGTCGGGCAGGTCAGTGACCGCAACACCGGCGCGGCCCTGGCCGGCGCCACGGTCACCGACCTCGCCGCACCGGACCGGGCGGTCACCACCACCGCCACCCCCGACGACCGGGACCTGGGCGACGGGTTCTGGTGGACGGTCGCCGAGCCGGCCGGCGAGCACCGGTTCTCCGCCACCTCCGCCGAGTACCAGGACGGGGCGGCGACGGTCGCCGTGCGCCCGCGCTGGGCGACCGAGGTCGACTTCGCGCTGGCGGCCGGCATCGTCACCGTCGACCGGACCGAGGTGCGGTCGTCGCTGAAGCTCGGCGGCGCCGCCACCAGGACGTTCACCGTGACCAACGAGGGGACCGCGCCGGCGGAGGTCGAGCTGGCCGGGCGGGACGGCGCGTTCGAGATCCTCGGCGGCGGTGGCGGCGGCGCGACCACCGTGCGCCAGCTGGACTCGGCGGCGACGGCCGCGACCACGGCCGCGACCCTGGCCGCCCGGGCGGCGCCCGCGACCGCGCGGGCCGGGTTCGGCGGCTCCGGCCTGCCCGCCGGCCGCACCGCGACGACGGTGGCGCCGCACGCGGCGGAGGACGAGCTGACGATCACCCACTCGGTCTCCCAGGACCTGATGGTCAACTCGACGTCCTGTGCCGGCGGTGACACCACCAGCGCCGTCGGGTTCCTGCGGGTCTTCGACCTGGCGGACTTCGACATCGAGACCGACTTCACGGTGACCAGCGTGTCGTTCGGGGTGGAGTCCGCGCGCGGCGCCCAGCAGCTGGGGGTGCGCCTCCACACCCTCGACGGCGAGCTGACCTACGACAACCTCACCCTGATCGGCAGTGCCGAGACCACCCTCGAACCCCAGGAGATGACCATGGTGTCGGTCCCGGTGTCCGGGACCGCCCCGAAGGGCTCCACCCTGGTCGTCGAGCTGGACTCGCCGGACCTGACCAACCTGGGCGGCGCGTTCTTCCCCGGGTCCAACGACCTGGGCCAGACCGGGCCGACCTACCTGCGGGCCGTGGACTGCGCGACCCCGGAGCCGACCTCGACCGACCAGCTCGGCTTCCCCGAGATGCACCTGGTGCTGAACGTGACCGGCAAGGTCGACAACGACCTGCGCTGGCTGGGGGTCGCCCCGGAGGCGGTGACCATCGCCCCCGGTGACAGCGTCGAGGTCACGGTCACCATGGACAGCGCCCAGATCGACCAGCCCGGTACCTACACCGGCCGGATCAGGCTCAGTGAGGACACGCCCTACGCCGGCCCGTCGGTCGGCGCGACGATGACCGTCAGCCCCCCGGCGAAGTGGGGCAAGGTCCTCGGCGCGGTGACCGGGACGTCCTGCGCCGGCGCGACCGCGCCGCTGGCCGACGCGACCGTCCAGATCGACTGGTGGTCGGGCTACCGCACCCTCTACACCGACGCGGCCGGCGGCTACGCCTACTGGCTCGACACCCGGGGCAACCCGTACACCGTGGTCGTCGCCAAGGACGGCTACCGCCCCCTGGTGAAGACCCTGCGGATCACCAAGGGCAAGGCCGTCACGCTCGACGTGGCCCTGCACGAGGCGAACTGCTAGGTCCCCCGCCCGGCCCCGGCTCGACCGGGGCCGGGCGGTGTCCTCAGCCCAGGCGCAGCGTGCCCACCTGGCCGCGGGCCCCGGACGCCCAGCAGGCGCCGTCACGGGCGCAGTCGACGGTGTCGTACGAGCCGTCGTCGAACTGGCGCCAGTGGCGGCCGCCGTCGAGGCTCAGGTCGCTGCCGGTCGGGCCGACGGCGATCAGCACCGAGCCGAGGAACGGGTGGTAGGTGACCGCCGAGCGGTAGCCGGCGGGGGAGTTGGCCGGCTCGCGCCAGGTCGCGCCGCCGTCGCCGGACAGGGCCAGGTTGTCGCCGCCGGCGGTCGGGTTGGCGTAGTCGCCGCCGATGGCGATGCCCTGGCGGGGGTTGCGGAAGGCGACGGCGAACACGCCGGCGCTCTCGCTGGAGACCAGCGGGGTGTCGCCGGCGGTCCAGGTGCGGCCCCGGTCGTCGCTGTGCAGCACGCGCGCGGTGGTGGAGCCGCCGGTGGCCAGCCACGCGTTGCGCGGCCCGGTGGTGGTGATGCACTGGCCGCTGGCGGAGAAGCCGTACTCGCCGGGCAGCGCGTCGGGCATGCCATCGCCCGGCAGCACCCGCCACGACCGGCCACCGTCCTCGGTGGACAGGAGACGGAACTTGCCGTCGACCGGGTCACCGACGGCCAGACCGGCCTTGCGGTCGAAGAACGCCACACAGTTGTAGAACGCGGCCTCCTCGGTGTTGCGGAAGGTCTCGGTCCAGGACGCGCCGCCGTCGGTGGTCCGGTAGATCCGCGACGACTCACCCGGCCCGATCGACAGCGCCACCGCGGTCCGCGCGTCGAACGCCTCGATGTCGCGGAAGTCCAGCTCGGCGGTGTCGGCCGGGCCGACCTGGGCCCAGCTTCGGCCGCCGTCGACGGTGCGCAGCACGGTGCCGCGCGCCCCGCTGGCCCAGGCCACCTGCCGGCTGACCGCCGACAGCCCGCGCAGCTGCGCGTCGGTGCCGGTCGGTGTCGGCCGCCAGGACAGCGGGGTCGCGCCCGCCTGCCCGACCGGAACGACGATCATCGTGGTCAGGACCAGCAGGACCACTGTCAGTGCGCGTCTCATGAGCGGGCAACATAGCCGAGCAGGTCAGCCAAGGGAATGATCTCGCGGATGGTCCTCGCGGCCGACGCCGTCGCACGCCGGGCGCGCCTACGGTGTGACGCGCGGGCGAGAACGGGGAGGAACGGGTGAACGAGGGGGTGCGGCTGCGGCCGCCACGCAACCGGGTGGAGCGGCGGGCGGTCGGCTACTGGCTGACCAACGAGCTGGTGTCGGTGGCCGTGCCGGCGGTGGTCCTGACGGTGCTGGCGGTCCTGATCACGCCGGCGCGGCCGTGGCTGCTGCTGGCGCTGGGGATCGTGCTGGTCGTGGGCCTGCCCTACGCGCTGGTGGTGCCGTTCTGGCGGTACCGGGTGCACCGCTGGGAGGTCACCGAGGACGCCGTCTACACCAGGACCGGCTGGCTGTGGCAGGAGTGGCGGATCGCGCCGATGTCGCGCATCCAGACCGTCGACACCGCGCGCGGCCCGCTGGAGCAGCTGTTCGGGCTGGCCAGCGTGACGGTCACCACCGCCTCGGCCGCCGGCCCGCTGAAGATCCCCGGCCTGGACCACGAGCTGGCCGCCGGCCTGGTCGAGCGGCTGACCGAGAGCACCCAGGCCCACCGGGGCGATGCCACGTGAGTGGAGCCCGCGGAGCGAACCATCGAACACAGGGCGACCGCGCGCGGCGTGACCGAGCCTGCGAGGGGGCGTCGTGAGCGGAGCCTGGGAGCGGTTGGACCGGCGGACGGTGGCGGTGTCGGCGCTGACCGTCGGCGGGATCGCCGTGGGGATCGCGGCGCCGATCGTGTGGGGTTTCGTGCGTCGGGACGGGCCGGTGGGGCTGGTCGCGGCGATCGCCGGCGGCGGTGTGCTGGTGCTGGCCGGGCTCGTGGCGCTGGCGGACTGGTTGCGCTGGCGGCATTCCAGCTACCGGGTCACCGATGAGCGGGTGGAGCTGCGGTACGCGTGGGTGGTGCACACGCTGCGGTCGATCCCGCGTGACCGGGTGCGCACGGTGGACCTGATGGCCAACCCGCTGCTGCGGATGTTCGGCCTGACCAAGGTCAAGGTCGGCACGGGGCAGCAGGTCACCGGCCAGCGCAGCCACCTGGTGCTCGACCCGGTGACCCGCGTCCGGGCCGAGCAGCTGCGTCGGGAGCTGCTCGACCGGGCTCCGGCCGGCGCGCCACCGGTCGCCGAGGCCGAACCGCCGGCGCTGGCCACACTGGACTGGTCGTGGATCCGGTACGCGCCGGTCGCGGTGACCACGCCGATCCTGGGCACGGCGGCGTTCGGCGCGGTCATGCAGGTCGCGGACTGGGCCGGGGTGCAGAACTCGGTGATCAGCACGGTCGGCGACGTGTTCGCCGAGGTGTCGGTGCCGGTGCTGGTGGCCGCGCTGGTGGCGATCGGCCTGCTGATCGGGGTGGTCGGGTCGCTCGGCGTGTTCGTCGAGATGTGGTGGCGGTACCGGCTGACCAGGGACCGGGGCAACCTGCAGGTGCGCCGGGGACTGTTCACCACCCGGTCGCTGTCGCTGGAGCAGCGGCGGCTGCGCGGGGTGGACCTGTTCGAGCCCTTCGGCGCGCGGCTGATGGGTGCCGCGCGGGTCGACGTGGTGGCCACCGGGCTCAAGGAGTGGTCCGAGCGGGACAGCTCCGACCCGCAGACGCTGCTGCCGGCCGCGCCGATGGCGGTGGCCCGGCGGGTGGCGGCCACCGTGCTTGGCGACGACCCGCTGTCCACAGTGGACATCAAGGGGCATCCGGTGGCCGCGCGCACCCGGCGGCTGTGGTGGGCGACCTACGCGGTCGTGGGTGTCGGCGGGGTCCTCGCGGTGCTCGGCCTGCTGCTCACGGTCGTGCTGGTGCACCTGGCGTGGATCTCGGTGGTCGTGCTGACCCCGGTGGCCGTGCTGCTCGCGCTCGACGACTACCGCAACCTCGGCCACGGCCTCACCGACGGCTACCTGGTGACCCGTTTCGGTCCCGGCAGCCGGCACACGGTCGCGTTGCAGCGCGGCGGGATCATCGGCTGGACGGTGCGCCGCTCACCGTTCCAGCGGCGCGCCGGGCTGGTCACGATCGCGGCGACGACCGCTGCCAAGGGCGGTCAGTACCAGGTCCGCGACCTGGCCGAGCAGGACGGGCTGCGGCTGGCGGAGGCGGCGGTGCCCGGGTTGCTCACGCCGTTCCTGGAACCACGGCGGTGACGTCGACCTCCAGCAGCAGCCCTGGCCGGAACAGCCGGGACACCTCGACGGTGGTGCTGGTCGGCCGCGCCTGGCCGAGGTAGGGCAGGCGGGCGGCGCCGTACTCGGCCAGCCGGTCCATGTCGGTGAGGTAGCTGCGGAGGTTGACGACGTCGGCGAAGCCGGCGCCCCGGTCGGCGAGGATGGCGGCGATGGCGTCGAAGGTGAACCGGGTCTGTGCGGTCAGGTCGTCGCCGCCGGCGACCGTGCCGTGCTCGTCCAGGGCGGCCTGGCCGGACAGGACCAGGAGGCGGTGGGTGCCCAGGTCGATGTCGGCGACCTGGGAGTAGGCGGCGGCCGGCGGCGGTGCGGCCGGCGGGTTGTGGAAGCTCGTGGTCACGCCGTCGACGGTAGGGTCGGGTCAGCTGTGCGACAAGCGAATGTTTCGCATGTCAGGTATGCCCGAACGGAATGGATCCACTGTGGACTTCGCGAGGCTGTCGGTGTTCCGCGAGGTGGCGCTGCGCGGCTCGTTCAGCGCCGCCGCGCAGGCCCTGCGCTACACCCAGTCGGCGGTCTCCCGCCAGGTCGCCGCGCTGGAGGAGGACGCCGGCGCGGTGCTGTTCGACCGGCGCCCGCGCGGGGTCGTGCTGACCGAGCACGGCCGCTGCCTGCTCGGGCACGCCGAGGCCGTCCTCGACCGGCTCGACCTCGCCCGCCGCGACCTGGCCGCCGTGGGCGAGCTGTCGGCCGGGCGGCTGCGGGTCGGCGCGTTCGCCACCGCCGGAGCCGTGCTGGTGCCGCGCGCGCTGGCCGCGTTCCGGACCGCGCACCCCGGTGTCGAGCTGTCGCTGTCCGACGGGCGCAGCGCCGCCCTGCTCGCCCGTGTCCTGGGCGGTGAGCTGGACGTGGCCGTGGTCACCGCCCCACCGGCGGACGGCGTCGTCCTGCGTCACCTGCTCGACGATCCGCTGCTGGTGGCCCTTCCGCTGGGCCACCGGCTGGCCGCCCGCCGCACCATCCGGCTCACCGAGCTGGCGGAGGAGAGCTGGATCGCCGGCTCGACCACCGTCGAGGACACCCTGATCGGCGCGTGCCTGCGCTCCGGGTTCCGCCCCACCGTGCGCCACGTGGTCGGGGAGTGGACCGCCAAGCAGGGCCTGGTCGCCGCCGGCCTGGGCATCACGCTGGTGCCGGGCCTGGCCGCCGGCTCGGTACGCCAGGACATCCTGCTGAAACGCCTGCGCGCCGAGGAGGTCACGCCCCGGGCGATCCACGCCGCCACCCGCGAGGGCGCCACCCCGCCGCCGGCCGCCGAGAGCTTCCTGGGCCACCTCGCGGCCGGTGCGAGGGACCTGCGCCGGGAGCTGGGCGAGGTCACCGCTCGCTGATGTCACCGCTCGCTGAGGTCGCCGAACACCTCCAGGTTGCGGCCCTTGCGTTCCATGTAGGTCGCGTCCGGCTCGGCGAACCCGAACGGGCGGTACAGCTCGTGCGCGTCGAGGGTGTGCAGCATCCAGCGGAAGTACGGGCCGGGGCCCTGTTCGATCATCGCGTGCACCAGCGCCTTGCCCACGCCGCTGCCGCGCGCGTCCTCCACGACGAACACGTCGGCGAGGTAGGCGGAGGCCTCTCCGTCGGAGAACGCCCGTGCGTAACCGATCATGCGCCCGTCGTCGGCACGGTAGGCGGCGACGATCCGCCAGGCCGACTCCAGCTGGCGCTCCACCTTGGCCCGGTCCCGGAACCGGCCCCAGTAGGCCTTGGTGGACAGGAACTCCCAGAGCACGTCCCGGTCGACCCGGGAGCGGTCGTCGTCGATCTCGAACTCGATCACGGCCTGACGCTAGCGTCGCGTTCGTACAAGCGCGGTGAGCCGGTGCGGGGTTAGCGTGACCACATGCGACCGCACGAGATGATGGCGACAACCGGACGGGCAGTGCTGGAGATCGCGGGGAACGTCAAGCCGGACCAACTCGGCCTGCCGTCCCCGTGTCCGGACTGGGACGTCCGTGCGGTGGTGAACCACCTGATGTTCTGGTCGGCGTTCCGCTCGGAACTGGCCGCCCGCAAGGAGTCCGCGCCGGCCGACGACCCGGTCACCGAGCAGACCGACTTCACCGCCGAGGGTGACTGGTTCGAGGTTCTGCGGACCCAGCTGGACAGGGCGACGCAGGCGTGGTCGGAGCCGGGAGCCCTCGACGGCGACACCGGTCTGGCCGGCGGTTCGATGCCCGCGCCGGTGATCGCGATGATGATGGTCGGCGAGCTGGTCCTGCACGGCTGGGACCTCGCCGCCGCCACCGGCCAGCGACTGGACATCGACGACGCCACCGCCCGGGCCGTGTACGAGTCGACCGCCGCGATGGCCGAGCAGGGCCGCTCCTACGGCGCGTTCGGCGAGGAGGTCCCGGTGCCGGCCGACGCGTCGCCGCTGGACAGGGTGCTCGGCCTCAGCGGCCGCGACCCGTCCTGGAAGCCCTAGCTGCGCAACGACTTCGGCAGTGGCGGTGGGCGCAGGGCGCGGTCACCGGCCAGGGCGCCGGCGACCCGCGACCACTGTCCGATGTGGACGCTCCGGGTCGGCCCAGCCGGGTCGGCGCCCGCCTCGTGGAGCAGCCGGCGACCCAACCGGTGGGCCACCAGGTCGCCCAGCACGTGCCGCGCCGGCTCGTCCGGGCGGCGGTAGGCCTCGGTCAGCAACGGCCAGAGCACCGCCGCCGTCCGGGCGTCCACCTCGCGGCGCCGGTGGACCTTCAGGTGCGCGGCGTCCACCGCCGGCGCCGGGCGGAAACACCGCGCCGGGATCCGCCTGGCCAGCCGCAGCTCGAACCGCGCGGCCCACCAGGCCTGTTCCAGGTCACGGGGCCGCGCCGCGGTCAACCGCCGCGCCAGTCCCCATTCCACCACCAGTTCGGCACGGGCCAGCCGCGCCGGGACCGGGGTCAGCAGCCGGCGCAGCAGCACCGTCGAGGTGGCGAACGGGATGCTCGCCACCACCGCGAAGTCCCGGCGCGGCAGGCGAACCCGACGCAGGTCGTCGTGCACCACCCGCACCCGGTCGTGGCCGGCGAAGCGGCGGCGCAGCGCGGCGACGTACCGCGCGTCGCGCTCCACCGCCAGCACCCGGGCGCCGGTGTGCGCCAGCGACGCGGTGATGGTGCCCGGACCGGCACCGAGGTCGAGAACGAGGTCGTGCGCGCCGAGACCGGCGTCGCCGACGAGCCGGTCGATGACCTGCCGTGAGGACAACAGGTGCACGCCGGACGGGTTGGGGGACACGCGTGAGCGCATGGGTGACTGCTCCAGGCACGAAGGGAGAAGGAGTGCGTGGAGACAGCGACGGCGGACCGGAGAACGGTCAGCGCGGAAGAAGGACAGGCGTCAGGCCGTCGCTGTCAGCGACGGCGCAGCCTTAACGAAGCGGCACCCATACCGATCACGGTACGCACGCCCGCCACCGAATTACCCTGGGCGGCATGCGGCAGGTCGACGTACTGGTCATCGGTGGCGGAATGGCGGGCGTGTCGGTCGCCTACGAGCTGGCGCGCCACGCCACGGTGCTGCTCGCCGAGGCCGAACCGACACTGGCCGCGCACACCACCGGCCGCTCGGCCGCCATCTACGCCCCCAGCTACGGCGGCCCGGCCGTGCGCGAGCTGACCGCCGCCAGCGGCCCGCGTTTCCGCGAGCTGGAGACCGAGCTGGACACCCCGCCGCTGCTGACCCCCCGGGACGTGCTGTGGCTGGCCACCGACGAACTCGCCGAGCACCACCTCGCCGGCCACCCCGCCACCCCGGTCGACCCCGCGTTCGCCCGGCGGCTGTGTCCGGTGCTGCGCGAGGTCCGCGCCGCCGCGCACGACGCCGGCGCCAGCGACATCGACGTGATGGCCCTGCACCAGGCCTACGTCCGTGGCCTGCGCGCCCGGGGCGGGGAGATCCTGCTCGCGAGCCCGGTCACCGCGCTGCGCCGCGACGGCACCGGCTGGCAGGCCACCGCCGGTGACCACCGGGTCGGCGCCGGCGTGGTCGTCGACGCCGCCGGCGCCTGGGCCGACGAGATCGCCGCCCTGGCCGGCGTGCCGACCGTCGGCCTGGTGCCCAGGCGGCGCACCGCCGCGATCGCCACCGGACCCGTGCCGCCCGACCCCGGCTGGCCGCTGGTCGCCGACGCCGCCGACCGGTTCTACTTCCGCCCCGAGGGCACCGGCGTGCTGGTCTCCCCGGCCGACGAGACCCCCAGCGACCCGTGCGACGCCCGCCCCGAGGACCTCGACGTCGCGCTGGCGCTGGAGCGGGTCAACGCCGCCACCACGCTCGACCTGCGGTCGGTGCGCACCGCGTGGGCCGGGCTGCGGTCGTTCGTGCCCGACGGCGAACCGGTGGTCGGCGCGTGGCCGGCGCACCCGGGGTTCGTGTTCCTCGCCGGGCAGGGCGGTTACGGCATCCAGCTCGCCCCGGCACTGGCCGTGCTCGCCGCCGACGTGACGCTGGGAACGAGCCCGCCGCCGGCCGTGTCGCCCCGGTGATCGGAACACTATTGTGGGGCGGGTCTTCACAGTGCAGCGGAGGAGTCCAATGGCGGACGTTGTGACCGAGACCGGCACGGGACTCGCGGAGATCGTCGGCGCGGACCACGTGCTCACCGGCGACGCGATCGGCGAGGACTACACCCACGACGAGACGCTGACCGCCGAACCGACCCGCCCGGCCTTCGTCGTGCGGCCGGAGAACGCCGAGCAGGTCGCCGCCGTGCTGAGGCTGGCCGCCGAGACCGGCACGCCGGTCACCGCGCGCGGCAGCGGCACCGGCCTGTGCGGCTCGGCCAACCCGTCCCCGGAGGCGATCCTGGTCTCCTTCGAGCGGATGAACGCCGTCCTGGAGATCGACACCGACAACCACGTCGCGGTCGTGCAGCCCGGGGTGACGCTGGCCGAACTGGAGGAGCACACCCGCGCGGCCGGCCTGGTGTACCCGGTGTACCCGGGCGAGCTGTCGGCCAGCCTCGGCGGCAACGTCGGCACCAACGCCGGCGGCATGCGCGCGGTCAAGTACGGCGTCACCCGCCACCACGTCCTCGGCCTGGAGGCCGTGCTGGCGACCGGCGAGATCATCCGCACCGGCGGCCGGTACGTGAAGGCCAGCACCGGTTACGACCTCACCCAGCTGATCGTCGGCTCCGAGGGCACCCTCGCGCTGGTCACCGAGGCCGTGCTCAAGCTCCAGCCGAGGATGGCCAACCAGGCCACCGTGCTCGCGCCCTTCCCCGACCTGGCCACGGTCGCCCGCGCGGTGCCCCGGGTCGTCGGCAGCGGTGTCGGGCCGCTGATCCTGGAGTACATCGACGCGCTCACCATGGGCGCCATCACCTACACCGCCGACCTCTCCCTCGGTGTCCCCGACGAGATCCGCGACGCCGCGCAGGCCTACCTGGTGGTGATGCTGGAGAACAACGCCACCGAGCGGCTCGACCAGGACGTCGAGGCGGTCGCGACGCTGCTCACCGAGCTCGGCGCGCTGGAGAACTACGTGCTCGACGGCTCGGCGGCCCGCAAGCTGATCGAGGCGCGGGAGAAGGCGTTCTTCACCGCGAAGGGCGCCGGCGCCGACGACATCATCGACACCGTGCTGCCGCGTTCGGCGCTGCCCGAGTACTTCGCGAAGGTGCTGGAGATCGCCCAGGGCAACCAGACACTGGTGGTGGGCTGCGGTCACGCCGGCGACGGCAACGTGCACCTCGCGGTGTTCCAGAAGGACCCCGACGTGCGGCACCGGGTGCTGCACGAGCTGTTCGCCTCCGGTATGCGCCTGGGCGGCGCGATCTCCGGCGAGCACGGCATCGGACACGAGAAGAAGCGGCACTTCCTGGAGCTGGAGGACCCGAACAAGATCGCGTTGATGCGCCGGATCAAGCAGGCGTTCGACCCGAGCGGGATCCTCAACCCCGGCGTGCTCCTCGACTGAGAAAGCGGTGACATGAACGGCGCCCAAGCTCTGCTGCGCACCCTGGTCGACGGCGGGGTCGACGTGTGTTTCGCCAACCCGGGCACCTCCGAGATGCACTTCGTGGCCGCCCTGGACGCGGTGCCCGAGATGCGTGCGGTGCTGAGCCTGTTCGAGGGTGTGGTCACCGGCGCGGCCGACGGCTACGGCCGGATGGCCGACCGCCCGGCCGCGACCCTGCTGCACCTGGGCCCCGGCATGGCCAACGGCCTGGCCAACCTGCACAACGCCCGCCGCGCGCACACCCCGATCGTCAACGTCATCGGCGACCATGCCCGCTACCACAAGGGTTTCGACGCGCCGCTGGAGTCCGACATCGACGCGTTGACCGGCTGGCTGGCCGGCTGGTCGCGCACCGCGAAGGCCGTCGACGAGGTCGGCGCGGACACCGCCGCCGCGATCGCCGCCGCGCTCACCGCGCCCGGCCGCTGCGCCAACCTGGTCCTGCCGGCCGACGTGTCCTGGGCCGAGGGCGGCCAGGCCGCCGGGGTCGTCGCGCCCCCGCCGCCGGCCCCGGTCGACGACGACCGGATCGCCGAGATCGCCCGGATCGTGCGCGGCGACGAGCCGGTGGTGCTGCTGCTGGGCCACGGCACGACCCGCGAGGCCGGCCTGGTCGCGGCCAGCCGGATCGCCACCGCGACCGGCGTGAAGCTGTTCGCCGAGACCTTCCCCGCGCGTATCGAGCGCGGCGCCGGCCTGCCGAACGTGGAGCGTCTCGGCTACCTGGCCGAACAGGTCCAGTGGCAGCTCACCGACGTCAAACACCTGGTCCTGGTGGGCGCCAAGGCACCGGTGTCGTTCTTCGCCTACCCGGACAAGGCCAGCGAGCTGGTCCCCGACGGCTGCCAGGTGCACGTCCTGTCGGTGCTCGGCGAGGACGGTGTCGGCGCGCTGGAGCACCTGGCCGACGAGGTCGCGCCCGGCGCGTCGGCCGTGCGCCAGGCCCCCAGCCGCCCCGCGCTGCCCACCGGACCGCTGACCCCGCAGAACTGGACCGAGGTGGTCGGCGCGCTGCTGCCCGAGGGCGCGATCGTGTCCGACGAGGCGAACACCTCGGGCCTGATGATCCCGATGACCACGGCCGGCGCGCCCCGCCACGACGTGCTGACCCTCACCGGCGGCGCGATCGGCCAGGGCCTGCCGGTCGCGGTCGGCGCCTCGGTGGCCGCGCCGGACCGCCCGGTGGTGTGCCTGCAGGCCGACGGCAGCGCGATGTACACGGTGTCGGCGCTGTGGACGATGGCCCGCGAGGGCCTGGACGTGACGACGATCGTGCTGAACAACCGGGCCTACGCGATCCTGCGGATGGAGCTGTCCCGGGTGGGCGCCGAGGCGACCGGGCCGAGGGCGGGTCAGCTGCTGGACCTGTCCGGCCCGGACCTGGACTTCGTGTCGCTGGCGCAGGGCATGGGCGTGCCGGCCTCGCGCGCGACCACCGCCGAGGAGCTGGCCGAGCAGTTCGCCAAGGCGCTGGCCGAGCCGGGCCCGCACCTGATCGAGGCCATGGTCCCGTCGCTGCTGTGACCGCCACGGTGGATGTCGGCCTGTTCGGGCCCGACTCGGTGAGCTGGCAGCTGCACGCCGAGCCGGCGATGTGGCTGGCCGGCATCCGCAGCCTCTACCTGCAGGCGCTGCACCCCAGGACGGTCGCCGGGGTCGTGCAGAACTCGGATTTCCGGCGTGACCCGCTGGGCCGGCTGGTGCGCACCGCGAACTTCGTCGGTGCCACCACCTACTGCCCGACCGGCGAGGTCCACGAGCACGCGGCGCGGGTGCGGCGGGTGCACCGCGAGCTGCGGGCGGTCGACCCGGAGACCGGCCAGCGGTACCGGGTCGACGACCCGGAGCTGCTGCTGTGGGTGCACTGCGCGGAGGTGTCGTCGTTCCTGTCGGTGGTGCGCCGGGCCGGGTTCCCGCTGACCGCCGCGCACGCCGACCGCTACCTCGACGAGCAGCGCCGGGCGGCGGCCCTGGTCGGGCTGGACCCGGACGAGGTTCCCGGTGACGTCGCCGCGATGCGCGCCTACCTCACCGCGCGGCGGCCGCTGCTGCGGCGTACCGCCGGCTCGGACGAGATCTACGCGTTCCTGCACCGCCCACCGGTGACCGGCTGGCTCGCGCTGGGTGTGCGGGTGTACGAGCCGCTGGTGGGGCACCTGGCGTACTCGCTGCTGCCGCCGTGGGCGACGCGCGTCTACGGCCACCGGGCCTATCCGGACGTGGTGGCCACACCGATGCTGCGGGGGTTGTCGGGGGCGGTGCGGGCGGCGCAGCTGACGGCGCGCACCCTGATCCACGATCCCCGGCTGGGGCCGCTGGTGCCGCACCCGGTGCTGGCCGTCAACCGGCTGGGCACCTGGGCCAGGCCCTCGGCCCGCCGGTTGCCGTCCTAGGCGTGGGCTTCCTGGAACTTGATCAGCACGGCCTGCGGGACGCGGCCGCGCTCGGCGACGGTCTCGCCCTGGCTGCGGGCCCACTCGCGCACGGCCTGGGTGTCGGGCTTGCCGTTGGCCGGGGCCGGCGCGACGGCCTTGGGCGTGCGCGCCTTGCGTCCGCCGGTGCGCCGGGCGTGGCCGACGAACTCGGCGAGGGTGTCCCGCAGGCGGTCGGCGTTCTCGGCGGAGAGGTCGATCTCGAACTCCGCTCCGTCAAGGGCGAAGGTCACGGTCTCGTCGGCCGGCCCGCCGTCGAGGTCGTCGACCAGCTCGAGAACGGTCTTCTGCGCCACTGGATCCTCCGAGGTGGATTAATCGCGAGACAAACGCGACTGAGAATAACGGCCGGTAAGTCGCCTTACCGTGAGGGCTCCCGGTGTGGCGGGTGAAGGTGGGCCGCGTCACTCGGGGGCGGGGATGTCGAGTGCCAGCGTAGCCAGCCGGGTCAGGTCCGCGTCGTCCGGTGTGGACGGGGCACCGATCCAGACGGCCTGTACCAGCGTGAGGCTGCCGCCGGCCAGCGCGCTGGCGTAGGCGGCGGACTCGAAGTACGGCGTGACGCCACCCGGCCACTGTTCACCCTCGACCGACGGGTCGGTGATCGCCCCCGCGCCGGGCTGGTCGGCCACCGCCAGCAGGTCCTGCGCGAGCGCGTCCTCCGGGAAGCGCAGCACCGCGACCAGCACGGCCGCCCGCCGGTCGTCCGCTGTGGACTCGTAGCGCATCCGCACCAGCTCGCCGCAGCGGTTGCGCTCCAGCCAGGCCTGCACGTCGCCGTAGGCGTGCGCGGCGCAGTCGGTGTCGGCGACCGTGCCCTTGGGCGCGAAGGCCTGCCCGTCGATCTCGACGTCGCTGGCGGCCACGGTGGTCGGCCCGGACCCGCCGCTCGGCTCGGGGTTGTCGTCCCCGGCCGAGGCGACCGCGTAGAGGATGCCGGTGAGCAGCAGCAGGGCGACCAGCGCCGCGGCGCTGACCGGCAGCCACCGCAGCTGCCCGCCGCGCCCGCCGTCGGCCCGCGCCGGCCCCGGCCGGGCGGCGGTGATCTTCGGGATGACCGTGGTGGAGGCGGTGCCGAGGTCGCGGGCGGCGGCGGTGTCGCTGAACCCCTCGGCGGCCAGGTCGATGGCGGCCAGGGTGGCGTTGTTCGGCGCGAGGGCGTGCAGGATGGCCCGCGCCTGGCGGACCGTGCACGGCCGGGGGTGGGTGGCGAGCTCGCGGGCGGCGGTCAGCAGGGTCCCCGGCTCGGGGTGCAGGACCCGCACGCCGCGCAGCAGGTCGGAGACGGGTTGGTGGACCTGCGACACGTAGGGCCCGACGGCGAGCACGGTGCCGACCGGCAACGGTTCGACCTTCGCGTCCTCCAGGTGCCGGGTGATGGTGGCGATGGTGTCGATGACCTCGACGGCCGGGTTGACCACACCGTCCGGGCGGGTCAGCGGCCACCCGTCGGTCTTCCACTGGGCGGTCAGCGGGGCGTCGAGCCGCATGGCAGGGTCCGGGAGGTCGACACCGGCGATGACCAGCACACCTCGGGGCAGGAGCACGACCGCGTCGACCCGGTGCTGGGATCCGGTCGGCTGCGGTCCGAGGAGCGCGACGCCGCCGACGACCCCCTCCCCGCGCCCCCACGATGCGAGCGCGGCCCGCACGTCCGCACCGACCTTTGAGGACTCCTCGCCCAGGCGGATCACACGCACGGATGCCCCCTTCAGTGGACCCGACTCACCGTATCGGGGACGGTGACCCCAGGTGGGTCGGGTCACGGGAATCTGTGACCGGTGTGGCGCAAGTGTCGGTGGCCGTGCAGAATGGGCCGGACAAATGAGAGTGCGTGTTTGCCGCCGTTGGACGAGGGCGTAGGGGAAGACGGTTCCTCGTCGAGCAGCGGAGGTCAGCAGTGAGCACTCGTGGCGTGGTGTACGTCCACTCGTCGCCGTCTGCGGTATGTCCGCACGTCGAGTGGGCTATTTCGGGCACCCTTGGAGTCCGGGCGAACCTGCAGTGGACCGCGCAGCCGGCGGCCCAGGGTCAGCTCCGGGCGGAGTGCGGCTGGACCGGTGAGGCGGGGACGGGAGCCAAGCTGGTGGCCGCGCTGAAGGCGTGGCCGATGACTCGTTTCGAGGTCACGGAGGACCCGAGCGCGGGGGTGGATGGCGAGCGTTTCTGTTTCGTCCCCACCCTGGGGCTGTGGCGCTCGCGCACGGCCGCCAACGGCGACATCGTCGTGGGCGAGGACCAACTCAGGGCGATGGCGACGGCCAGCAGGGCCGGTGAGGCCTTCGCCCACAAGGTCGACGAGGTCCTCGGTGCGTCCTGGGACGCGGCGCTGGAGCCATACCGAAGGGCAGGCGACGGCGCCCCAGTAACCTGGTTGCACCGCGTAGGCTGATGCCCCTGTGGCACCCTTCTAGAGTGTCACCCGATCGTGGCCGCCAACTGTGGCTGGTGCCGGTACTCCTCGTCACGGTGATCGCCACCGCGATAGGTGGTCTCCTCGCGCGCCAGTGGTACGAGGACCCCGGCCCCGACTCGCCCGACCCGGTGGTCCCCACCGACCTCACGGTGCCCCTCGAGGAACAACCAGGTTCCGACGTGGTCCAAGGTACGGCGGACGCGACCGTCCACCCCCTCTACGAACCCCTCCGAGAGGTCCTCCAAACCCACTTCGACGCCATCAACCAGCTCGATTACGAGAGCTGGGCCAGCACCGTCACCGAGCCCAGGGTCGAAGAGAAGCCGGAAGAGACCTGGCGACGCGACTACCGCTCCACCAAGGACGGGCGGATCGTGATCTACCGCATCCAACTGGCGGAGGACTCGGAGACGGCGCGAGTCCTGATGACGTTCACCAGCGTCCAGGACGAGGCGGACGCGCCGCCGGAACTCCAGGCGCCCTGCATCCACTGGAACGTGGTGTTCCCGATGGTCCGGTCCTCGGGCGAGTGGAAGATCGACAGCGGCCCGGCGGCGTCGAGTCCACAGCATGAGGCCTGCGCCTGAGACCTGCGCCTGAGACCTGTCGCTACGCGGTGCTGAGGACCGGATTCGTTGCGCGTCGGCCCTCGACCGCCACGGGGATCCCCCCGATTTCCAGTCTAGTCGTGTGGGGGTGGGAATTGGCTGGTCAGCGGCCACTTGTGGATAACTGGACCGGCGAGTGGCAACCATCCACAGGTCGCGCCGCGGGCGACCGAAACCGTCGGTGGCCGACGGTAAAGTGGTGATCGGGGGCCGGAGGCCGACCCCCGATCACCTCAGACCGCGGTGAAGGCCAGGGCCACGTTGTGTCCGCCGAAGCCGAAGGAGTCGTTCACGGCCGCGTTGAGCAGCAGTTTCCTCGGTTCGCCTGCGACGATGTCGAGGCTGACCTTCGGGTCCTGGTTCTCCAGGTTCCTGGTCGCCGGGATGATGCCGTGGTAGATCGACAGCAGGGTGGCGATGCTTTCCACCGCTCCGGCTCCGCCCACCAGGTGCCCCAGCGAACTCTTCGGCGCGGTCAGCACCACATGGTCACCGAGCGCCTTGGTGATCGCCACGGCTTCGCCGAGGTCGCCGACGACGGTGGAGGTGGCGTGGGCGTTGACGTGGCCGATGTCGATCGGGGACAGGCCCGCCGCCCGCACGGCCTGCGTGATCGCGTTGATCTGGCCGATGCCCTCGGGGTGGTTGCCGGTGATGTGGTACGCGTCGGACGTGATGCCCGCGCCGCCCAGGCGACCGTAGATCCGCGCGCCGCGCGCCCGGGCGTGGTCCTCACGTTCGAGCACCAGCACGCCGGCGCCCTCGCCAAGGACGAAGCCGTCCCGGTCGACGTCGAAGGGGCGGGAGGCGCGGTCGGGCTCGTCGTTGCGCAGGCTCAGGGTTCGCGACTGGGCGAAGCCGGCCACCGTGATCTGGTGGATGCACGCCTCCGCACCACCCGCCACCACCACGTCCGCCCGGCCCGACTTGATCATCTGCCAGCCGGTGGCCAGGCCCTCGGCCCCCGACGCGCACGCCGACGCCGGGGAGTGCACGCCGGCCCTCGCCATCAACTCGATGCTCACGTGCGCCGCCGGGCCGTTGGGCATCAGCATCGGCACGGTCAGGGGTGAGACCTTGCGCAGGCCCTGGTTCTCCAGCAGGTCGTCCTGGTCGAGCAGGGTGACCGGGCCACCGATGCCGGTGCCGATCGCGACGCCGAGCCGTTCGGGTTCCACCGACTGGCTGTCCTCGGTCGGCGGGACGAAACCGGCGTCGGCCCAGGCTTCGCGGGCCGCGATTATCGCGATCTGCTCACAGCGGTCCAGCCGGCGTAGCTGGACGCGGGGCAGCACCTCGGACGGTTCGACGGCAAGCGGCGCGGACAGCTTCGTCGGTAGGTCGAACTTCGACACCCATTCGGCCTCGTTGAGGCGGATGCCGTTGCGGCCAGCGATCAGTCCGTCCCAGGTGGACGCGACGTCGCCGCCCAGCGGCGTCGTCGCACCCATACCGGTGACGACCACATCGACCGTGCTCATGTCCCCCTCCGTCCGTGGGTGGCGGCTTCGGTCATTTTGTCCAGCAGGTCAGACGTTCTTGGCGACGTAGGTCACCGCGTCGCCGACCGTCTTCAGGTTCGCGAGCTCGGCGTCCGGGATCTTGACCTCGAAACGGTCCTCGGCCTGGACGGCGATCTCGACCATGGACAGCGAGTCGATGTCCAGGTCGTCCACAAAGGACTTCTCGGCGGTGACCTCGTCGGCCTCGACGCCGGCGACCTCTTCGACGATCTCGGCGAGTCCGGCGAGAATCTCCTCGTCGGTGGGCTTCTCCGTGGTGGCCATCTCGTTCTCTCTTTCTCTCACGTGGAAATGTTGGTACTGCGGGAAATCAGGGGCAGATCACGACCTGGCCGGCGTAGGACAGGCCAGCGCCGAACCCGACCAGCAGTGCGACGTCACCGGAGTGCACCCGGCCGGCCGCGCGCATGTGGTCCATCGCCATCGGGATGGACGCCGACGAGGTGTTGCCGGAGGTGACGATGTCGTCGGCGACGACCATGTCCTCCCGCGCGCCCTTCTGCCGCAGCTTCTTCGCGATGGCCTCGACGATCCGCAGGTTCGCCTGATGCGGAATCAGAACGTCCACATCGGACGGTTCGAGGCCGGCGAGCTCCAGGGCGCGGAGCGCGATCGGGGCGATCTTCGTCGTCGCCCAGCGGAAGACCGACTGGCCCTCCTGGAAGATGTGCTTGCCGTTGGGCATCGTGATCGTCTCGACGAGGTCACCGGCGGTGCCCCAGGCGACCGGCCCGATGCCGATCTCCTCGCTCGGGCCGACCACGGCCGCACCGGCGCCGTCGGCGAAGATGATCGCCGTCGACCGGTCGACCGGGTCGACGATGTCGGTGAGCTTCTCCGAGCCGATCACCAGCACCCGGGTCGCCGTGCCGGTGCGCACCATGTCCGACGCGGTGGCCAGCGCGTAACAGAACCCCGCGCACGCCGCGTTCAGGTCGAAACCGCCGGCACCCTTCACCCCGACCAGTTCCGCCACCTGCGCGGCGGCGTTGGGGATCGGCACGGTCGTGGTGCAGTTGGCGACGATCACCGTGTCCACGTCGGCCGGGCTGAGCCCGGACGCGGCGATGGCCTTGGCGCCGGCCTCGACGGCCATCGACACCACGGTGTCCCCTGACCCGCCGAAGCGGCGCTCGGCGATACCGACCCGGTCGCGGATCCACTGGTCGTTCGTGTCCATCACGGCGGCCAGGTCGTCGTTGGTCACCACCCGTTCGGGTTGCGCACTGCCGATCCCGAGGATCCGGGTGGCCGGTGCGCCGTGGGTGAGGCGGAGCTTGGTCATGTCGACGTCTCTCCGGTGCCGAGTATCCCGGCCACCTTGTCGAGGTCTGCCGGCGTCTTCAGCGCGACCGGGGTGATCCCCGAGAGTTCGCGCTTGGCGAGGCCGGTGAGCGTGCCGGCGGGCGGGAGCTCCAGGGTCGCGCTCACGCCATGCTCACGCATCGTTTCCATGCACAGGTCCCAGCGCACTGACCGGGTGACCTGAGCGACCAGCCGATCGAGGACGGTCGTACCGTCGGCGACCGCGGTGCCGTCGGCGTTGGACAGCAACGTGCGGGTCGGATCGGCGACGGCGACCTTCTTCGCCCGCTCGCCGAGTGCTTCCTGTGCCGGAGCCATGAACCGGGTGTGGAAGGCGCCGGCCACCTTCAGCTTGATGACCTTCTTCACCCCTTCGGGCTTGTCGGCGACGATCTCGTCGATCCGCGCGACCTGCCCGGCGGCGACGATCTGCCCGGCGCCGTTGCGGTTCGCCGGCGACAGGTCGTGCTCGGCGAGCCACGCGACGACCTGGTCCGGCTCGCCACCCATCACCGCGGCCATACCGGTCGGCTCCAGGTAGCAGGCCTTGGCCATCTCCCGGCCACGGACCGCGGCCAGCGCCACCGCGTCGTCGGCACTGAGCACCCCGGCCATCGCGGCCGCGGCGAGCTCACCGACCGAATGCCCGGCGACCAGCAGGTCGGCCGGCAACTCGTGGCGGCGCTGGAGCTCCTCGAACGCCAGCAGCGCGAGCGCGACCACCAGCGGCTGGGTGACCGAGGTGTCCTGGATGGCTTCGGCGTCGGCGACCGTACCGAGCTCGACGAGATCGAGTCCGGTCAACTCGGACCAGCCGGCGACCCGTTCCCGGGTGCCGTCAAGCTCGAGCCACGGCGCGAACATGCCTGGAGTCTGGGAGCCCTGGCCTGGGGCGAGCAGTGCGAGCACACCATCTACTGAACACGGTGACCGGGCGTTGGTGGGATGCTGGCATCCACGAAGTCACGACCGGTTCCTTTGTAGGAACCCCACAATGGTAACCGCTCAAGGAACGATACAGGCCGGTTTCCGTTGTGTGTTCCGCTACCACAGTCCTCGCGATCTGGACAACCTTCCCACAGCGAGTGCGATCCTCAGCACAAGCGCGTCACGAGGTACCGAGGCGTTACGCCCGGTGAGTTCGGTGGCCTTGCGCAGGCGGTAGCGCACCGTGTTCGGGTGGACGAACAGTAGCCGAGCGCAGGTTTCGAGCACCCCGCCGGCCTCCAGGAACGTCTCGACCGTCTGCAACAGCGGGCCGCCCGCGTCCTCCAACGGCTTGGCGATCTGGTCGATCAGCTGCCACTCGGCCTCCGGGTCACCGGCGAGCGCCCGCTCCGGCAGCAGATCGGTCGAACGCACCGGGCGCGGCGCCGTCGGCCACGCCACCACCGCCCGCAACCCGGACAACGCGTCGGCCGAACTGCGGTGCGCGTCGGCGATGTTGTCGACCGTCGGCCCCGCCACCACCGGCCCGTCCCCGAACGACGCCGACATGCGAGTGAGCACGTCACTGGGCTCCTCGGTCACCCCGGCGAGCACCACCACCAGCCGCGACCCCTGCACACCGAGCAACACCGACCGGTTGGCCCGCGCCGCCCGGCTACGCACCTCGTAGATCACCGTCGGCGGATCATCCGACGGCGAGTTCCCCACCAACACCGTCGCCGGCGCGTCCAGATCCCACCCCAGCGCCGCGGCCCGGCTGAGCAGCGACTCCTCGGCATCCCCCCGCACGATCCCGTCCACGACCGACGCCTCCAGCCGCGCGTCCCAGGCGCCCCGGGTCTCGGCCGCCGACGCGTAGGACATGGCCGCCGTGAACGCCACCTCACGCCCGTACCGCAACACGGCGTCGGTCAACACCAGACGCTCCGTGTCGTCGGCCGCGAGATCCGGCACCTCCCGCTCGATGACGTGCAACGCGACCCGAACCAGCTCGACGGTCTGCCGCAGACTGATCCACCGCGACAACTCCTGCGGCGCCTGCCGAAACGCGTCGGTCGTCAGCCGGATCGCCGCGCCCTGATCACGGAGATAGGCCGTGAACCCGGCGGCCCCGGTCTGCGCGATCAGCTGCACACTGGCCCGCTGGTCGGCCGGCATCCGCCCGAACCAGGGAAACTGCTGGTCCATCGAGGCGAGGGCAGCGGAGGCCAGCTTCCCCGAGGCGCGCTCCAGGGCGTTCAGGGTGGCTTCCGAGACCTGCATACTCCCGACTCTAGGCGCCTGGGTCCGACGCTTTCTGTCCTGGGTTTGGGCGTGGTTCGCGGGTCTGTTGGCGCTGTCGGTGGGTTCTCGTGGATGTCGTCGTTCCGGGTTGTCGTGGGTTCCTGGGCTGGCGTGGGTTCTTGGGGTTGTTGTGGGTTCTTGGGGTTGCTGTCGCGGGTTTCTTGGGGTTGTGGGTTCCTGGGGTGTGGGTTGCGGGTTGCGGGTTCTTGGGGTGTTTGTCGCGGGTTCTTGGGGTGGGGGTTGTGGGTTCGTGGGGTTTGGTTGTGGGTTCTTGGGGTGTGGGTGGTGGGGGGTTTTGTTTGTCTTGCCCGGGTCTGGCGGTGGATTTTACGGGCGGCCACTCACGCCTCAAGAGGCCCTGAGCTGGGCTTTGTCTGGGTTCGTGTTCACCTGTGGGCCTCTTGACCCGTGAGCCTCCGCCGCCCTGAGGCAGGGCCTTAAGGGCAGGGCTGCGCCCTGCCCTGCGTGATGCCCACCGCCAGACCCGGGTGGGCGGGAGTGGTGTTGTGGGGGGTTTGGCCTGTGTCGGCCCGTTGGAGGCCGGGCCGTGACCGAAGGTTCGGTAACCGATGCCCGGTGCCGATGCCGATGCCGGGTGGCAGTGCCGATGCCGAGCGCCGATGCCGAGCGCCGATGCCGAGTGGCGGTGCCTGGTGGCGGGTGGCGGTGCCGAGTGGCGGGTGGCGGTGCCGGGTGGCGCGTGGTGGTGGCGAGTGGCGGGTGGCGGTGGTGGTGCGGGGTGCCGGGTGATGGTGCCGGGTAGCGAGTAGTGAGTGGACTGGCGGTGCCCGCCGACCAACGCCACACCCCGACACCCACACCCGCGCTGGTAAACCCCCAAAAAGAACCCCGCTGGTTCAGCAGAAGCTCGCACCGTGGGGTCTGGGGCTCGGCCCCAGAAAATCAACCCCCGCATCCCCCAGGGAAGGTGCGCCAGCACCGAACAGGGGGGAGGGATGCGGGGACCGCCCGGCGTGGCGGTGCGCACGCCGCCGGGCGGCCCCTCTCCCCGGTCCCCACCGGTAGTTCCACTATGGACGGGTTGGGGAGGGGGCGCCAGCTGTGTCCCCCTATCGTGCGGTTGGTTCATCAGCGCAGGTCAGGGGGGCTACTGAGAGTCAGGCGACGCCGGGGTCGGAGGTTTGGGGGCCGGCGGCGTTGATGTCGTCGATTCGGTACTTGCGGGCTGCTTCCACGACGGTGGATTTCTCCACTTCGCCGCGCTTGGAGAGGGCTGTCAGGACGCCTACGGTGATCGACTCGGCGTCGACCAGGAAGTGGCGGCGGGCGGCCGGTCGGGTGTCGGAGAAGCCGAAGCCGTCGGTGCCGAGGGTGAGCATGTCGGTCGGGACCCAGGGGCGGATGAGGTCGGGTACGGCCCGCATCCAGTCCGTTGCGGCGACGACGGGGCCGGCGCCTTCGGACAGCACTCGGGTGACGTAGGGGCGCCTCGGTTCGGCTTCGGGGTGGAGGAAGTTGTGGCGGTCGGTTTCCACCGCGTCGCGGCGGAGTTCGGACCATGAGGTCGCGGACCAGACTTCGGCCCGGACGCCCCATTCCTCGGCGAGCATCTCCCTCGCGCGGATCGCCCACGGCATGGCCACGCCGGCGGTGAGGATGCGGGCGCGTGGGCCCGTTCCTTCCGGAGCCTCCTGGTAGCGGTAGAGGCCGCGCAGGAGTCCCTCGACGTCCAGGTTCGCTGGTTCGGGGGCTTGGACGTACGGCTCGTTGTAGACGGTCAGGTAGTAGAACACGTCTTCGGCCTGGTCCCCGTACATGCGGCGCAGGCCGTCGCGGACGATGTGGGCGATCTCGAACGACCAGGCGGGGTCGTAGGCGACGACGGCGGGGTTGGACGCCGCGAGCAGCAGCGAGTGTCCGTCGTTGTGCTGGAGGCCCTCGCCGGTGAGGGTGGTGCGGCCCGCGGTGGCGCCCAGGATGAAACCTCGGGCCATCTGGTCGGCCGCGGCCCACAGGCCGTCGCCGGTGCGTTGGAAGCCGAACATCGAGTAGAAGATGTAGATCGGGATCATCGGTTCGCCGTGGGTGGCGTAGGACGACCCGGCGGCGGTGAACGACGCCGTCGACCCGGCCTCGTTGATGCCCTCGTGCAGGATCTGGCCCTGCTCGCTCTCCTTGTAGCTCAGCATCAGCGACGCGTCCACGGACGTGTACAGCTGCCCGTGCGGGTTGTAGATCTTCTGCGTCGGGAACATCGAGTCCATGCCGAACGTGCGCGCCTCGTCCGGGATGATCGGCACCAGCCTCGGGCCGATCTCCGGGTCCTTGGCCAGGTCACGTACCAGCCGGACGAACGCCATCGTGGTGGCGACCTCCTGCTTGCCCGAACCCTTGCGGACCACGTCGTAGACCTTGTCGCCCGGCAGGACCAGCGACTTGGCCTTGCCCCGGCGTTCTGGCAGGAACCCGCCGAGCTGGCGGCGGCGTTCGAGCAGGTACTGGATCTCGGGCGCGTCCGGACCGGGGTGGAAGTACGGCGGCAGGTACGGGTTCGCCTCCAGTTCGGCGTCCGAGATGGGGATGCGCAGGGTGTCCCGGAACATCTTGAGGTCGTCGAGGGTCATCTTCTTCATCTGGTGGGTCGCGTTGCGGCCCTCGAAGTGCGGGCCGAGCCCGTAACCCTTGATCGTCTTGGCGAGGATGACCGTCGGCTGGCCGTGGTGCTCGGTGGCCGCCTGGTAGGCCGCGTAGACCTTGCGGTAGTCGTGGCCGCCGCGCTTGAGGTTCCAGATCTCCTGGTCGTTCATCGGCGCGACCAGTTCCTTGGTCCGGGGGTCGCGGCCGAAGAAGTGCTCGCGGACGAACGCGCCGTCGTTGGCCTTGTACGTCTGGTAGTCGCCGTCGGGTGTGGTGTTCATCAGGTTGATCAGGGCGCCGTCGCGGTCGGCGTGCAGCAGGGTGTCCCACTCCCGGCCCCAGATGACCTTGATCACGTTCCAGCCGGCGCCCCGGAAGAACGCCTCCAGCTCCTGGATGATCTTGCCGTTGCCGCGGACCGGCCCGTCCAGGCGCTGCAGGTTGCAGTTGATCACGAACGTGAGGTTGTCCAGGCCCTCGTTCGCCGCGACCTGCACCAGGCCGCGTGACTCCGGCTCGTCCATCTCGCCGTCACCGAGGAAGGCCCAGACGCGCTGGTCGTCGGTCCGCTTGATGCCCCGGTCGTGCAGGTAGCGGTTGAACCGCGCCTGGTAGATGGCGTTCATCGGGCCCAGGCCCATGGACACCGTCGGGTACTCCCAGAAGTCCGGCATCAGCCGGGGGTGCGGGTAGGACGGCAGGCCGGCACCCGGGCCGCCGTGGGACAGCTCCTGGCGGAAGCCGTCGAGCTGCTGGGACGACAGCCGCCCCTCCAGGAACGCGCGCGCGTACATGCCGGGGGAGGCGTGCCCCTGGAAGTACACCTGGTCGCCGCCGCCGGGGTGGTCCTTGCCCCGGAAGAACCAGTTGAAGCCCACCTCGTAGAGCGTCGCCGACGACGCGTAGGTCGAGATGTGCCCGCCGACGCCGACGCCGGGACGCTGGGCGCGGTGCACGGTCATCGCCGCGTTCCACCGGATCCACGCGCGGTAGCGGCGCTCCACCTCCTCGTCACCGGGGAACCACGGCTCACGGTCGGTGGCGATCGAGTTCACGTAGTCGGTGCTGGTGAGCGCGGGTACCCCGACGCGGCTCTCCCTGGCGCGTTCGAGCAGGCGGAGCATCAGGTAGCGAGCTCGCTGCTGGCCGCCGGAGGAGAGCATCGCGTCGAACGACTCGAGCCACTCGGCGGTCTCGTCCGGGTCGATGTCCGGGAGGTGGGCGGCGAGCCCGTCCCGAATCACCCGCACACGCTCGGGCGTCCTGCCGTTTCCGCTGTTCTGCGTAGCCAAGGGATCTCCAGTGCCGCGCTGGTAGGGCCGTTCCTGTCCTGTCTCGACCCCTACTTTGCCATCGTCGTCTCGATGACCGCTCACGTCATCATTACTGGTGAGTAAGGCAGTCTTCGGGGGGTGGTTCCCCAGTGGAGTGAAGCGGGAAACCCGGCGTGGGTGGTTGCGCAGGTGGGCACGCTCAGTGTTCGCTATCCCAATACCGTTGCGCGGCGGCCGACCGGCCGCCGCGATGGCGTCGAGGAGGAGTGAAAGCCGTGGTCGCCGCGGGAGACGCTGGCAAGGCCGGTGTCGCCGAGAGGCTCGGGATCGAGCCTGGCATGGTCGTCCAGGAGATCGGGTGGGACGAGGACGTTGACGACGGCGTGCGCGCCGACGTCGAGGAGCGCATCGGAGGCGACCTCCTCGACGAGGACGCCGACGACGTGGTCGACGTCGTCCTGCTGTGGTGGCGTGAGGAGGACGGCGACCTGGTCGACGCACTCATGGACGCCATCACGCCGCTCGCCGACGAGGGTGTGATCTGGGTTCTGACACCCAAGACGGGTCGGGACGGCCACGTCGAGCCAAGTGAGATCGCCGAGGCGGTGCCGACCGCAGGGCTGGCACAGACGTCGAACGTCGCCGTCGGGGCCGACTGGTCGGGCACCAGGTTGGTGTCACCCAAGTCGGTGAAGTCCAAGCGCTGAGAGCCGCCCGTTCGCGTGGCCTAGGCTTGCCGGGCACGCGGACGGCGGATCAGCAGGAGGAAACCCGCATGGCGGTCGAGGTCGGTTCGAAGGCTCCGGAGTTCACCCTCAAGGACGGCAACAGGCAGGACGTGTCACTGTCGTCCTTCCAGGGGTCGAAGAACGTGTTGGTGGTTTTCTACCCCTTCGCGTTCAGCGGCATCTGCAAGGGCGAACTGTGCCAGCTCCGCGACGAGCTGGCGACGTACTCCTCGGCGGAGGTCCAGGTGCTCGGCGTGTCCGTGGACACCCCGTTCAGCCTGAAGGTGTGGGCCGACGAGCAGGGCTACGAGTTCCCGCTGCTGTCGGACTTCTGGCCGCACGGCGAGGTCGCCAAGGCCTACGGCGTGTTCAATGAGGGTGGGGGAATGGCCAACCGTGGCACGTTCCTCATCGACAAGACCGGCGTGGTCCGGTTCGTCGAGATCAACCAGCCGGGTGAGGCCCGCGACCAGGACGCCTGGAAGAAGGCGGTGGCCAGCCTCACGGCATGATCGTCACCGGCGCTCCCCGTGACCGGGGCGCCGGGTGAGGGCACATAGCTCAGCGGAAGAGCACTCGGCTTACACCCGAGCGGTCGCAGGTTCGATCCCTGCTGTGCCCACGCGGGCTGTCACCGGTCACCCCCGGCGGGGCGGCAGCGGGACGAACCCGCTGGTGCGCCGGACGTAGTCGGCGTAGCCGGGGCGGGACCTGGACAGGTGCCGCTCGGTCAGCGGCTTGCCGGTGCCCCTCGCCAGCACGAAGGTCATCACGACCGGCGCGGGCAGCGTCGCCGCCCCCGGCCAGGTGCCGCAGGCCAGCAGGTACAGGCCCCACCACACGGCGGCGTCGCCGAAGTAGTTGGGGTGGCGGGTGTAGCGCCACAGGCCACTGTCCAGCACGCGGCCCCGGTTGGCCGGGTCCGCCGCGAACCTCCGCAGTTGCAGGTCGCCGACGGTTTCGACGGTGAAGCCGACCAGCCACACCGCGCCCCCGAGCGCCAGCAGCCACCCGGGCGCGCCAGGGCCGTACTGGCCGAACTGCACCGGCAGCGACACCAGCAGCATGACCGCGCCCTGGGGCAGGTACACGACCCGCGCCAGGTGCCGGTCGGGGTTGCCGCGGGCCCGCGAGCGGATCTCGACGTAGCGGCGGTCCTCCGGCCGGCCCCGGTTGCGCAGGCCGATGTGGACGGCGAGGCGCACGCCCCACACGACGGTGAGCGAGGTGAGCAGCACCCGGGTCGGGGCGTCGCCGTGCCCGGCGGACAGCACGAACGTGGTCACCGCGACCAGCGCGAACCCCACGCCCCACGCGACGTCGATCAGGTCGTGCCGGTCGCGGCGCACCGACACGGCGAACACCGCGGCCAGGAACACGGCCACCACGCCCACGGTGACCAGGACGTTGGTCAGCTGGGCGGGCATGACACCCCCGCGCGGACCACCGGCATCCCGCTGCGCCCGGCGCCGGTGGGGCGCACCGCGACGATCTGGTCGACCCCCATCCGGTTCTCCTCGAACGCCAGCGCGCCACCGGCCAGGTACAGCCGCCAGATCCGCGCCTGCTCCCGGCCGACCAGCTCGACCAGCTCCGGCCACCGGCGCTCCACGGTGGACAGCCAGGCGCGGATGGTGCGCACGTAGTGCTCGCGCAGCGCCTCGACGTCGCGGATCTCGAACCCCGCCCGCCCCAGGTGATCGAGCGTGCCGCCGACCGGGCGCATCGTCATGTCCGGGGCGATGTAGGTCTCGATGAACGCCCCGCCGCCGGGAGCCGTCACACCTCGGGACATCTGCTGGAGCAGCAGCCGCCCACCCGGCTCCAGCAGCCGGTGCAGCGTCGCCGCGTACGTGGGGTAGTTGGCCTCGCCGACGTGCTCGCCCATCTCGACCGACGCCACCGCGTCGAACGGCCGGTCGGTGAGCTCGCGGTAGTCGCCGTGACGGACCCGGACCCTCCCCGCCAGGCCCTCGGCGGCGACCCGCTCCCGGACGAGGTCGTACTGCTGGCGGGAGAGCGTGACGCCGGTGGCGTGCACGCCGTGGTGCCTGGCCGCGTACAGCAGCAGCGAGCCCCAGCCGCAGCCCACGTCGAGCAGCCGCTGGCCGGGGCGCAGGCCGAGCTTGGCGCAGATCAGCTCCAGCTTGTCGGTCTGCGCGTCGTGCAGCGTGTAGCCGGGGTCCTCGCTGGTCCAGTACGCGCACGAGTAGGCGAGGTGCTCGTCGAGCAGCAGCCGGTAGAAGTCGTTGGACAGGTCGTAGTGGTGGGCGATCGCGGCACGGTCACGGCGCCGGGTGTGCGGGCGCCCGGTCAGCCGGGCCTCCGCGGCGGGCGGCCTCGGGCGCGGCCCGAGCGCCCCGACGCGTACGGCGACACGCACGATCTCGCCCCAGTCGGCGACGCCCGGCCGCGACCGGTCAAGCCGCCAGAACCGGCTCAACCCCTCGGCGAGATCACCGTCGACGTCCAGGTCGCCGGTGACGTACGCGCGGGCCAGGCCCAGCTCACCCGGCCGCCACAGCAGGTGGCGCAGCGCGCGCCGCGACCGCAGCACCACGCACGGCCCCTCCGTCGGCCCGGCCCGGCTGCCGTCCCAGGCCCGCACACCGACCGGGAACGGCCCGCCGAGCAGCCGCTCCGCCACGTCCACCAGACGTCCCGCCACACCAGCCATCCGCACTCCTGTCGTCCTCTTCCAGTTCGGAGCCACGGCCGGTGCGGATGGGGGCAATCCGCACCGGTGGCCGGTGCCGAACACCGGGCATGGCCAACCACGAGCGAGTGGCGGTGATCGGTGCCGGCGTCGCCGGCCTCACCGCCGCGCACCTGCTGCGGCGGCACCACGAGGTGCTGCTGTTCGAGGCCGAGCCCCGGCTCGGCGGGCACGCCCACACCCACGACGTGCCGACCGGCGACGACCGGCTGGTCGCGGTGGACAGCGGGTTCATCGTGCACAACGAGCGCACCTACCCCACCCTCCGGCGGCTGTTCGACGAGCTGGGCGTGGCCACGCGGGACACCGAGATGTCGATGAGCGTGCGCTGTGACGGCTGCGGCCTGGAGTTCGCCGGCGCCAAGGGGCCGGCCGGGCTGTTCCCCACGGTGGGCACCCTCGCGCGCCCGAGGTACCTGCGCCTGCTCACCGAGGTGCGCCGGTTCCACCGCCTCGCCCACCAGGTGCTGCGCGCGGACGCCGACGAGGTCGCCGGCCTCACCCTCGGCCGGTTCCTCGCGGTCGGCCGGTTCTCCGACTACTTCGTCCAGCACTTCGCGCTGCCGGTGGTCTCGGCCGTCTGGTCGTGCGGCGCCGGGACGAGCCGGGAGTACCCGGCCCGCTACCTGTTCACCTTCCTCGCCAACCACGGCCTGCTGTCGGTCACCGGGTCGCCGCGCTGGCGCACCGTCGTCGGCGGCTCCCGCGCGTACGTGGACCGGATCGCGAAGAACCTCGCCGCCGTGCACGTCGCGACCCCGGTGCGCGCGGTGCGCCGGCACCCCGACGGCGTCGAGATCCACGACGACACCGGCGGCACCCACCGGGCCGACCGGGTCGTCATCGCCACCCACCCCGACCAGGCGCTGCGGCTGCTCGCCGCGCCGACCGAGGCCGAACGCCGGGTGCTCGGCGCCTTCCGGTACTCCCGCAACGAGACCGTGCTGCACACCGACGCCACGCAGCTGCCGGCCAGCGCCGGGGCGCGGGCGTCCTGGAACCACCGCCAGCGCTCCTGCGGCGAGCAGGCCGGTCCGGTCACGGTGACCTACCACCTCAACCGGCTGATGGGTCTGTCCGAGCCGCGCGACTACCTGGTCACCCTCAACGCCACCGACCGGATCCCGCCCTCGGCGGTGCTCGCCACGATGACCTACGAGCACCCCGTGTACACCGCCGAGTCGGTCGCCGCGCAGCGCCGGCTGCCCGAACTGAACACCGCGCGGACCGCGTTCGCCGGCGCCTACCACGGCTGGGGGTTCCACGAGGACGGCTGCGCCGCCGGCGTGCGCGCGGCCGCCGCGTTCGGGGTGCGCTGGTGACCGCCATCTACCACGGGGAGCTGACCCACGTCCGGCACGCGGCGCCCGCGCGCGCGTTCCGGCACCGGATCTACCTGTGGCTGGTCGACCTCGACCGGCTGCCCCGGCTGCCGTGGTGGCTGCGCCCGCTGGCCGGGTTCGACGCCCGCGACCACCTGGGCAACCCGCGGCGCACGATCCGGGCGAACCTGGAGGACTGGCTCGCCGCGCGCGGTGTCGACCTCGCCGGCGGACGCGTCCTGATGCTGGCCCACGCCAGGGTGCTCGGGTACGTGTTCAACCCGCTGTCGGTGTTCTGGTGCCACCGGCCGGACGGCTCGCTGGCGTGCGTGGTCGCCGAGGTGCACAACACCCACGGGCGCCGGCACCGCTACCTGCTGCGCCCGGACGACGCCGGGCGGGCCAGCGCCGCCAAGGACTTCCCCGTCTCGCCGTTCCTCCCGATGGACGGCGAGTACGCGATGCGGCTGCCGGAACCGGACGAGCGGCTCTCGCTGAGCATCGCGCTGCGCGGGCCGGGCGGCACACCGCTGGTCGCGACGCTGCGCGGCACCCGGACGCCGGCCACCCGCGCCACGCTGCTTCTGGCGGTGCTGCACCGCCCGCTGGTCACGCTGCTGACCAGCGCGCTGATCCGCCGCCACGGCATCGCGCTGTGGCTGCGCCGGGCACCGCGCACGCCACCCGCCTTCGACCCCGAGGAAACCCGATGACGACCGTCCACCTCCGAGACGACGCGACCGTGGCGCCGGTCGCCGACCGCTGGCCCGGCCTGGCGCTGCCCCGGCCGGACGCCGTGCGGTCCTGGCTCGCCGAGCGGCTGTTCCGGCACGCGGTGCGCGCGATGCCGGTGCGCGTGGTGTTCCCGAGCGGGGAGCGGCTCGGCGCCGGCGGCGCGGGCTCCCCGGTGATGCGGCTGGTGCGGCCCGCCACGTTCTTCCACCGCCTCGGCGAGGGCGCCACGATCGGCTTCGGTGAGTCCTACATGGCCGGCGACTGGACCTCCACCGACCCGGCCGGCCTGCTCACACCGTTCGCCGAGCGGGTCGCCGTGCTCGTGCCGGCGCCGCTACGGTCGCTGCGGCGCTGGGTCGACGCCGCCCGCCCGGACGACGAACGCAACACGGTCGTCGGCGCGCGCCGCAACATCCACCGCCACTACGACCTGTCCCACGACCTGTTCGCGGCCTTCCTCGACGAGTCGATGACCTACTCCTGCGCGTGGTTCGCGCCGGGCTCGGACGACCTGTACGCCGCGCAACAGCGCAAGATCGACGGCATCCTCGACCTCGCCGGCGTCGGCGCGGGGACGCGGCTGCTGGAGATCGGCACCGGCTGGGGCTCCCTGGCGATCCGGGCGGCCCGGCGCGGCGCGCACGTCACGACGCTGACCATCTCGACCGAACAGTACGAGTCGGCCCGCCGCCGAATCGCCGACGCCGGGCTGGACGAGCGGATCACCGTGCTGTCGCGCGACTACCGGGACGCGAGCGGGCACTACGACGCCGTGGTGTCGGTGGAGATGATCGAGGCCGTCGGCGACGAGTACTGGCCGGAGTACTTCGCCACCATCGGGCGGCTGCTGGTGCCCGGCGGCCGGGCAGCCCTGCAGGCGATCACCATGCCGCACGACCGGATGCTGGCCACCCTCGGCACCCACACCTGGATCCACCGGTACGTCTTCCCCGGCGGGCAACTGCTCTCGGTGCCGGCCGTCGAACGCAACGCCGCGTCCGCCGGCCTGGCGGTGACCGAACGGATCGGCCTCGGCCAGCACTACGTCCGCACCCTGAACCACTGGCGCCGCCGGTTCCTCACCAACCGCGAGAACCTACCCGGACTCGACGACGTGTTCGGCCGGATGTGGGAGTTCTACCTCGCCTACTGCGAGGCCGGCTTCCGCGCCGGCTACCTCGACGTCTGGCAGTTCGGCCTGACCAACCACAGCCGGCCGCGCTGAACGGTCGCCGGAGCACGGGTGCTCGTCGACAGGCGGGGGCGGCTGGGCTGGGCACGATGAGTTCCATGGCTCTGGACGGGTCCGGGTCGGTCGGGTGGTCGTGGTCATGGCGGTGGTGTTCGCGGGGTGTCTGGTCGCCAACGGGCCCGTCGCCGCGTCGGAGAGCCGGCCCGGGATCATCGGGGCACCGCCATGGCGATCGCCGCGCGACCGTGGGCCGTGGGGCTGGTGGTGGCCGTAACCGTTGCTGAGCATGGTCGCGCCGGACGAAATGAGAATTCCGCCCGATCGTGTCAATGGACCAGGCCGCCCCCGCGCGCGCGGCGGGGGCGGCCTGGGCGTGGGTCAGGACCTCAGCTCACCGGGGTGCAGGTGCGGTTGCCGACGAACACGTCGTCCACCGCCCACCAGCCCGACCACTGGCCCTCATAGTGGAAACGCAGACGCACGTCGCGTTTGCCGGCGGCGTCGGGAAGGCGGACGGCCTGGGAACCCGGGCCGTCCGCGCCGGGGAAGCCGGTGCGCTGCCACACCGTCGTCCACGTCCGGCCGCCGTCGGTGCTCAGGTCGACCGACGCGTCCGAGTTCACGGCCGGGCGCAGGTCGGTGCCGAACTCGACGGCCGCGTCCTGCCGGCCGGTCAGGTTGAACGACGGCGAGGTCAGGTACGTGTCCTGGACCCGCTTCTCACCGAGGTGGTCCGAGTCGACGATGGCGAAACCACCCGCCCCGCCGGTCCTGTTCGTCCGCTTGCCGGGATCGTTGAACACCCAGCCGACGCGACCGTCGAAACCCGGGTACCTCGGGTCGACCGTGGTGGCCCGCCACGACGTGCCCCGGTCGAAGCGTTCCCACTGTCCGTCCCGCTCCACCTCGTAGCCCGGCGCGGTGCAGGCGAACGACACGGACAGGTCCACGTCCCGCACCAGATCCTCGGTGTCGACCGTGATCGTGGCCCGGTACGGCTCGTAGCCGGGCGTCCCGGTGGCGACCGTCATCGTGTACGTGGCGCCGGGGACCACCGCGAGCCGGTACGCGCCGGTCTCCTGGTCGCTGGTCGCCGCTGCCCGGAAGCCGGACTCGTGGGTCACCACCACCTCCGCGCCCAGCGGCCAGCCCTGACCGGAGCCGTCACGCACCACACCGGACACCGCGACCCGCTCCGACGGCGTCAGCGTGACGTCGTGGCGGAAGGTCGTGTCGCGGGCGACGGTCACCGTCCGCGCGTCGCTGCCGTAGCCGAACGGACCGGTCACCGTCATGTCGTAGGAACCAGCCACCAGCTGGAAGGAAAAAGTACCGTCGGCGCGGGTCCTGGCCGACCTGGCCACCGGGCCCTCGGCCCGCACCGCGACGCCGGCCATCGGCTCGCCGGCCTCGTCGCGGACCACACCCTCCAACCGGGACGTTCCGGTCGCCCCGGCGGTGACCAGCGCCAGCGCGTCCAGGCGGCCCTCGCCGAAGACGTTGTTGTACTCCTCGTCCCCGCCGCACTGGCCGTCGTAGGTGTTGATGGCCGTGATGTTGAGCAGCAGGCGGGTCCCGTCGACGTCACCGATCATGTCCGGGTAGGCCGACCACAACAGGGCCACCGCGCCGGCCACGTGCGGCGTGGCCATCGACGTGCCGGAGATCGTGTTGTACGTCCCGCCCGGCCACGCGGACCGGACGTCGGAGCCCGGCGCGGAGATGTTCGGCTTGATCGTGCCGTTCTGCCCCGCGCCCCGCGACGAGAAGCTCGAGATCTGGTTGGCCACGTCGTAGGAGCCGACCGAGTACTCGCTGGTCTGGCTGCCGGGGCTGCCGCTGGTGCGGCAGGACGGCCCGTTGTTGCCGTTGGCGAACACCCCGAACATCCCGGCGTCGGTCCACGCCTGGAGGACCTCCGGCATGAACGGGGAGTCGGTCGGCGAACCCGAGCCCCACGAGTTGTTGATGACGTGCGGGCGTTTCGCCGGGTCCGCCGTCTCCGGGGCGTCGGTCAGGTCGCGGGGCGCGAGGAACCACTCGCCCGAGGCGACGATCGCCGCGTCGCTCGGGCAGCAGCCGTTGGCCTCGATCCACCGTGCGCCCGGCGCGACACCGATCTTGTTGGTGGCGCCGTCGCCGCCGACCATCGTGCCGGTGGTGTGCGTGCCGTGCCCGTCGTTGTCGCACGGCGCGTCGCCCTCGCAGGCGTTGGCGGCGTCGTACCAGTTGTAGTTGTGGTCGAACGTGCCGTTGCCCGTGTTGCCCCGGTACTGGGCGACCAGCGCCGGGTGGTCGTACTGGGCGCCGGTGTCGATGCTCGCCACGGTGATCCCGTCGCCGGTCACCCCGTACTGCTCCCACACGTCGTCGGCGTTGATGTTCGCCACGCCCCACTCGACGTCGTCCACCTCGGCCACGGCCGTGCCGGCGATCGGGTCCGGCGTCTGGTAGGTCCGGGTGGGGATCAGCTGGCGCACGGCCGTGTTCGCCGCCAGCGTCCGTGCCAGCTCGGCGGTGCCGTCCTCGACCAGGATCGCGTTGACGATCCAGTGCGCCCGGTAGTCCACGCCGCGCTCGTCGAGTTGGGCGCGCACGGCGGCCTGGGACCTCTCGGCCGTCGCGGTCAGTCTGGTGTGGACGTACCGGCCGCGCTCACCCCAGTCCTGGATGTCGCGCGCGGCCGAGTTGTCGGCCCGCTCGGTGAAGTGCACCCAGAAGTCCTGGGTGTCCTGCTGGTCGAGGCCGGCGGCCAGCGTCGGCGCGATCTTGCCCGCCCCAGGCGGGGGAGCCGGGGGCGCGGCCGCCGCCAGGGTCGGGGCGAGGACACCCATCAGCAACCCGGTGGTCGCCAGCAGGGCCACTGGTAAACGTTTGCGCACGGTCATCACTTCTTCCCGCAGCTCAGATGGGCGACCTGGGGGGTCACGGTGACCGGGACCAGCCCCTCACCAGCGCCGTCCATGCGCTGGACCGAGGCGCTCACCCAGATGTCGTTCGGGCCGGTGCCGTCGATGTCGGTGGCGATGTAGCGCTGCCGGTACAGCTTGGGGCCGGGCCACTCCGCCCGCTGCCAGCTGGTGCCGTCCCAGTGCAGCAGCGCGTTCGGCGAGCCGTCGGTCGCGACCACCCATGCGTCGTCCTTGGCCGCCGCGTACACGCCGACCACGTTGATCCGCGTGCCGACGCCCGGATCCGGCAGCTGCTGCCACGCGGATCCGTCGTAGCGCATGATCAGCGGTGTGCCGAACACGCCCTCGGCCGCGTTGCGCAGACCGACCGCCCAGACCTGGCCGTCGTCGGTGACGCTCACCGACCTCAGCTGCGCCGGGCGCTGCTCCTTCGGAACCTCCGGGGTGGGGATCGTCGTCCAGGACGTGCCGTCGTAGTGCATCACCAGCGGACGGGCGTCGGTCCAGCTCCCGGTCTCCGGGCTGACCTCGCCGACCGCCCAGATGTCGGTCGGGGACACCGCGGTCACGTCGTGGAGCGCCGTGCCCCGCGCGGTCGACTCAGGGTGGTCGACGATCGTCCACTCGGAACCGTTCCAGTGTTCGATCAGTCCCAGCGGGAAGCCGTCCGCGTCGGAGCGGGTGCCGACCGCCCAGGCGTCGTCGGCGGCCAGCGACACCACCGAGAGCAGGTCGATCTCCAGGTCGGCCACCGGGTCGTCCGGCACGGCCGTCGGTGTCTGTGTCCACCGGCCGTTCTGCCAGTGGGCCACCGTGTCGATACCGCCGGTGAGCCGGGTCGGGTAGTTGAGCAGCAGCCAGCCCTCGTCCGGCGACGCGTAGGACGAGGAGGTCCGCATCCCGTCGATGGTGCGCAGCGGGCCCTGCGGTGGGGCGGCCGTTTCCGTGACCGCGCGCCCGTCCCACCGCATCGTCCAAGCGCTGCCGGTGCTGGCCGTGCCGGCGATCCGGACGTCGCGGGGGGAGATGGCACTGACCGTCTGCCCCTCGACGACGCCGGGCGCCTGCTCCGGAAGCGGCACCAACTGCCACTGGGCCGTACAGGGTCTGGCCTGCGGCGCCGCGGCCGGCGCCGACATCGCGCTGGTGAGCGGGACGACCAGCGCCCCGACCGCCAGCGCGGCCACCAATGTCTTGGTACGCATGAGTTTCTCCTAGAACGCGCCGATGCCGAGGGGGGTGCCGTAGCCGGAGGGCCCGTCGTACCCGCGCCCGGCGGTGCACAGGTAGCTGCCGCCGCACTGGCCGTTCGTGCCGTCGGTGACGTCGTTGAGGTGGCGGGACTGGCGGGCCAGCCGCTGGCGCGGCTCGGGCGAGTCGGTGTTGCTGGCCAGCGCGTAGACCCCGCCGACCAGCGCCGCGGCGATCGGCGTGCCGCCGACCGCGAGCCAGCCGGGATAGCCGTAGCTGGAGTAGAGCGCCACCGGGGTGTCGATGTTCGCGACCGCGGCGACGTCGGTGACCGTGCGCTTGTCCCCGCACAGCCCCTTGGCCTGCGAGGACGGCCGGGGCACGTACACCGAACAGCCCGACCCCGTGGTCGGCATCGCCATCTCGCCCCAGCCACGGGCGTTGGTGTCGCGGTAGAGGGACGTGCCGCCGACCGCGATCACCGTGCCGTAGGCCGCGGGAACCGACTGCGCCCCGGTGTTGCCCAGTCCGAACCCGGCGTCCCCGGCCGGCGCGGTGATCACCGCACCGGGGTGGTCGTAGTGCGCGGCCAGGTCCATCTCGCCCGCGTACTCCCGGGCGCCGAACATCGCCACGATCACGTCGGCGCCCTGGGCGGCGGCCTGGTCGACGGCCGCGCCGAGGTCACCGAAGTCGGCGCTGTCGGCACCGACGAGCAGCAGCCGGCAGTTGGGGCAGGCCGCCGACGCGGTCTGCAACCCGGCGTTGATGCTCAGGCCCCAGCTCGTGTCGCCGGGCGGGGGCTCGTCGCCGCCGCGCTGGTTGACCCGCCGGAAACACGGGAAGGCCTCGGTGCACGCCGGGAGCTGGTTCGCCTCGCGGTAGACCGCCAGGTCCTGCTCGGCGTACGGGTTGTCGTAGGCGGCCACGACGGCGATCGTCTGCCGCCCGCCCAGCCGCTCCGAGGGCAGCTGGTACGCCTGCTGCAGATCGGCGGCGGTGTAGGGGCGCAGGTCCTGCGCCGCCTGGGCGGTGCGGTCCAGGGGGCTGCCGTCGGGGGCGGCGGCGACCGACAGCAGGCAGGCCGCCCGCGTGTCCGGTGCGCACACCGGGTCGATCGCCCGTGGCGTGGCGGTGGTGGCGGCGGTGGTGTCGGCCACCGGTCTGGTCGGCTGGGCCTGCGCCGAGCCGACCACGGCGAGTACCGCCAGGGCCGCCACGGCGACGGCGGCCCGCCTACCCGTGAAGCGCGTACGCATGGATGAGCTCCTGTTCGACAGAGTTTCCGGCGGCGTCCCGGGCGTTGACCCGCAGCGAGACGAACCCGCTGGTCTCACCGAGCGGCGGGTGCTGGACGGGCAGGGCGAACGTGCCGTCGGCGCGGCCGGTCGCCGGTCGCGGGTCGGTCCACGTCGCGCCGTCGTCGTAGGACACCGACACCGTGGCCGACACACCGGTCGGGGCCGGGGCGGCCTGCTGGGCGCTGACCCGCAACGCCACCTCGAACGGCGACCCGGCCGGCGCGGTCAGCGCGGGGGTCAGGTCGAGGTCGTAGTTGAGGAACAGCAACGGAAGCAGCGAACAGTCCCGGCTGGTGTCCGGCCCGCAGAACATGTCCTTCGGGAGGTCGGCGGCCGGGTCGTCACCGCCGGAGCGGAAGGTCCACCGGGTGGTGGTGGAGATCGCCGGGTCGCGGTGCTCGGTCGAGGTCCAGTCCAGCCGGTAGGTCGCGGCCTCGGCCAGCAGCGGCAGGGCCAGACCGTCGGGGGCGACATAGGTGTGGCCCGGCGCGGCCGCGGCCCGGTTGATGGCCAGCTTTCCGTTGCGGTAGAACGACAGCGCCGAAGTGCGGTCCTCGGCCGTGCGGCTGGCGTGCCGTGGGTCGGAGTCGCTGAAGGGTCTGATGTAGACCATGCCGTTGTTGTCCTGGCGGCAGGCCGTGCACACGGTGGCCGTCGGGCTGTCCATCGGAAGGTCCGTGGGGTTGCCGCCGACGAGGCTGATCGAGAAGCCGTTCTCGTACAGGTACGGCGCGATCGGGGACGGGACCAGCGGACCCTTGTGCCACTCCTGGCTGATCTGTTCGCCGGGCCGGACCGACCGGCGCGGGCCGTAGATCCGGATGTACCGCGGTTCCGGGTCGGTCGCCTCCTCGCGGGTGACGGCCTCCTGCCAGAGCGTGAGTTCGGGTGCGCTGCTGTACCAGTGGTCGACGTGCTCACCCGGGTGTACCACCGGCGCCTCGACACCGAGGGTGTGGACGCTCCACGGCAGATAGAGGTCGACGAAGTGGTTGGGCACCGGCTTGTCGGAGTAGATCGTGGTGCGCACGGTGGTCAGGTCCGACTGGCCGACGGAGTTGGTCAGCGAGTCGGGGATCCGCCCCTCGGTGGGGAAGGCGAGCCGGTAGGAGGGCCGCATCGGCGCGGCGGTGTCGGTGGGGTCCTGGGCGTACTGGGTGAGACCGGCGAAGTCGAAGCTGCCCTTGGTCACCGGCCGGGTGGGGGTGGCGGACAGGACATCGTTGTCGTTGAAGTCGTCGCCGGGGAACGACCACATCCGCATGAAGATCATCGACAGCAGGCTGCCGTTGGTCGCCTGCACCCGGCGGTCGCCGCCCCGCTCGCTGGTGCGGGTGAAGGTCATCATGTCCTGGCGGTACTCGGGCGTCTCCAGCGGCGCCTCCAGCGTCGTCTCGAACGGGACCGCCTTGCGGGCGTCGAGGTCGACGGTGGTGTCGGCGGTGACGCTGACCTCAGGCTCGGCGACGAACGCCGACGGCACGCTGTAGTCGCCGATCGGGCCGTCCACGACGGTGGTGGTGATGCTGTAGGTGCCGGTCGGCACGCTGAAGGTGTTCGGGTAGCCGTCACCGACGAGGACGAAGCCCAGCTCCACGCCGTTGGGACTCAGGCCGAGGTCGTCGACGTTCTGCACGAAACCGATGGCGTGGCCCGGTTCGCCGTTGCGGGTGATCGGGTTGAGCGTCAGCGTGCGGTAGGCGGGACCAGCGGCCTCCCCCGAGGCCGGTGCCGAGCCGAGCATGGCCGGTGCCACCGGCAGCTTCTCCGCACCGGACCTCGCCAGCTCGATGCGGGCGATGCCGTCGAGTTTCCCGGCGGGGGCACCGGACTTCTCGGCCCGCTGCCACTGGGTCGTGAGCAGTTCGCCGAGCTGGCTCGCCTGCCCCTTGTCGATCCCGGCGCTGGCCTTCCCACCGGCCGGCGCGGTGGCCGTCACCCCGGGCAGGGTGGTGGCCGTTGGCCGGCTGTAGGTGACCGACACCGGCAGGGTCGCGCTGTGCTCGTCGTCGAGCCCGGCGCGGGCCAGGTAGCTCAGGTTGAACAGGCGAATGTCGATCGTGGACAGGTAGGGGATGGCGACGTTCGGCACGACATAGGTGTCGCCGCCCAGCTGGAGCTGGGTGAACGCCGCCTGCTCCGGCTTCTTCCCCTTGTCGGCCCCGGAGGGCAGGACGGTCACCGCCGGCGGGCTGCCCGGGGTCGTCTCCAGACGCACCCGGTGGCCGGTCACCATGGTCGTCGTCGACCGGGTGGTCACCGCCTGCCCGGCCGCCCCGGTGGCGGTGCCCGGCGCGGCGACCGGGGTGGCGGTGCCCGACGCTCCCGGCCGTGCGGCGACCAGGTCGGGTCCGGCCGCGCCGGCCAGCGCGCTCCGCTGGTCCGAACTGGACTGTGCCACGGCGTTCGGTAGTGCCGACGCGGCAACCGTCAGCACACTGGCGACGGCCACCAACCGCGCGGTGAACCCGCGCAGCCTAAACCGGCTCATACTCATCATCTCCACTGTCGGATTCGCGATCCTGGTCGTCAGTGACCTGCGCCGCGTCAGCGGCGTGCGCGCACTCCTTCGGGTCCTGGGGATCTGGCATGCGGCCATCGTCAGCCGGGCGTGGTGATGCTCGCGACGGGACAGATGTCCCAAAGTCGCGGTGGGTGGCGGCGTAGCGCTACGAATCGGTGCCGTGCAGTCGCAGTGCGACGGCCGTCCGCGAGGTGACCTCCAGCTTGCGCATCACCGACGTCAGGTGACGCGCCACCGTCTTGGGCGAGAGGAACAGCTCCTGCCCGATCTCGCGGTTGGTGCGGCCCTCGGCGACCAGCCGGGCCACCTCCAGCTCCCGGGGCGACAGGGCGTCGCCGTAGCCCCGGCGCCCGCCGTGCCACGGCCGGGCCACGTCGGTGCCGTGCTCGCGCAACAGCTGCGCGATCCGGTCGGCGTCCCGCCGCGCCCCCAGGTCACTGAGCCTCTCGAACGCCCTGGTCAGCAGGGCGACACCGGCCTGCGCCCGCCCGACCCCCAGCAGCAGCACCGCCTGCCGCTCGACCGCCAGTGCCGCCTCGTACGGGCGCGGCAACCCCTCCCAGGCCGCGGCCGCCACCGCGAACGCCTCGATCGCCGTGTCGGTCGCCGTGCCGGTCGCCTCGGCCAGCATCGCGCGGCAGGTCGCCAGCGCGGCGTGCGGCGCGGCCGCCGTGCTGGTGGCCAACCCGTCGGCGAAGGCCGCGACGGCGTCGGCCGCCTCGGCGACCCGGCCGACCCGCACCAGCGCCGCGATCCTCGGCTGCACCAGATCGGTGGCCCACAGCCACAGGCCGGAGCGGACCAGCATGGCGAAAGGCGCCTGGCTGACCTCGATCGCGGTGTCCACGTCCCCACCGGCCAGCGCCGCCCTCGCCAGGCAGCCGGCGGCCCAGGTCGGCAGCTCCTGCTCGCCGCTGGTGGGCGAGGCGTTCAGGACACTGGCGAACTTGTCCATCGCCTGCTCCCACGCGCCGGCCACCATGTCGTGCAGGCCGTCGACGACCTGCAACTCCTGGTTCACCGGATAGGCGACCGCGCGCTGGTCGGCGGCCAGTCGGGCCACCCGTTCCCGCTGGTCCCACCGGCCGAGATGCCAGTGCAGCCGCGCCTGGGAGGCCAGCGCGGCCATGTGCACCCGCTGGTCGTCGTCGGCGGCTGACTGCTCGATGCTCAGCGCCAGCCGCCGCTCCGCCTCGGCGTAGCGGCCCCACAGGGTCGCCGCGTTGCCCAGGTTGGCGTTGGCCCTGGCGATCTCCCGGGTCGGGTTGCGGCCGCTGGTGGTCCACGACTCGTCCGGGCCGGTCCACCGCTCGGGCAGGGCGTCGGCGGTCGCCCAGCCGGACTCGTCACCGAGGAACACCAGCGCCATCGCCCGGTCAGCCTTGAGCGCCAGCCGCAGGGCCGGGTTGGGCACCCGGTCGGCCATCCGCGCCGCGCGGTTGAGCCATTCCAGGTGTTCGGCGACCGGTTTCGGGTTGGCCGCCGGCCAGCCGAGATAGGTCATCGCGTGCGCGGCGTGCGCCGGGTCGTGGTCCAGTCCGGCGATCGCCAGCTCCAGCTCCCGGTGCCCGGTCTGCCAGTCCCCGAGCTGGAGCAGCATCCGGCCGCGCCGCTCCCGGATCTCGGCGGCGTCCTGGGGGGTGAGCCCGGCGCCGCGCAGCACCTCGTCGAGCGTGGCGACCACCGTCGACTGGAGGTCGTCGACGGCCTCGTAGCGGAACAGCGCGGCGTCGCCGAGCTTGCGGGCCAGCCGCGCCACCACCTCCGGCGGCCCGGTGACCGTGCGCACCACGTCGAGCAGCAGCTTCGTGGCGGCCATCCGGTCGCCGGTGTCGACCGCCTGGTCGGCGGCCTGCTCGGCGTACTTCCGCCACCGGCCGGACTCACCGGCGGCGCGGAAGTGCCTGGCCAGCCGGGTCAGCGGCGGCGGGGTACGCGACTCCAGCGCCTGCCCGGCCCGCAGGTGCAGCGCCCGCCGCTGCGGCTCGGGGACGGTCTCGTCGACGGCCTGGCAGTTGAGCACGTGCCGGAACGCCAGATGGCCGTGGTCGTCGTCGTGCAGCCAGCTCGACGCGACGGCCACCGCGACGGCGTCGTCGACCTCGCCGTCGGACAGCCCGCTGACCGCGGTGAGCGTGGCTTGGTCGGCCGGGTCGGCGAGGATCGCCGCCGCCCGCAGCAACTGCTGGACGTGCGGGGCGAGCCGGCCGAGGCGTTCCAGGGCGGCGTCGCGGATGCTGGGCGGCACGTCGATGCCGGTGAGCCGGCGCCGCACCCAGCCGTTCTCCCGGCGGTACAGGTCCGCGCGCGCGTGCATCAGCCGCATCAGCTCCTCGACCGCCAGCGGCACGCCCTCGCTGCGGTCGAACAGGAAGTCGCGGAACAGGTCGGTGACGGGCATGCCGTCGAGCATCGACGAGGCCAGCGACGCGGTCTCCTCCCGGCTGAGGCTGCTCAGGGCGAGCCGCAGCCGGCTGGCCTCCCCGGTCCGCGACGACAGGCGGCGCAGCAGGGAGTCGGCCGGGATCTCCTCCGGACGGTAGGTGACGACCAGCGACCGGTCGCCGTTGGCCCGCGAGGAGGTGTGGAACAGCAGGAACTCCAGGGTGGCGTCGTCGGCCCAGTGCACGTCCTCCACGACCAGCACGCCGACGTCGAGCGCGTTGAGCACCTCGGCGATGGCCCGGAACAGCCGGTGCTGCGCGGAGGTGCTGTCCGGCAGCGGTTCCAGGGCCGGCGGCAGGTCGGCGGCCCACTCCGGCAGCAGCGGGCGCAGCGCACCGGCCAGTGGGGTGAGCGCCAGCCCGGCGACGCCGTCGGTGGCCTCGCGCAGGGCGTCGACGATCGGGGCCAGGCTGAACGGCTCCCGGTAGGGCGGGCACAGCGCGTGCACGACCCGCGTCGAGCCGGCCGGGCGGGACCCGAGGTACTCGCGCACCAGCCGGCTCTTGCCGATCCCCGGCTCGCCCTCGATGAGCACGACGGCGGTCGGCTGGGCGGCGGTGTGGGTCAGCGCGGCCAGTTCCGGTGCGCGGCCGACGAAGGCGGGCCGGGCCATCACGGGCGCGGTGTTGGTCGTGGGGTACGCGCCCATCACCGCATCGCCTCCGAGTCGCCGCCCCGTCCGGAAAAATAGCAGCGCGCATCGTGCCTGGTCGAGGCCTTGTGACGGGGCGCCTGGCGATCATTTCCCGTCGGCGGAGTTCCGGTACCGGCCGGGGGCGGTGCCGTACTGGCGCCGGAACGCGGTGGCGAAGGCGAACTCCGAGTGGTAGCCGACCGCGCGGGCGATGCCGTGCAGCGGGGTGTCGGTGGTGCGCAGCAGGCGGGCGGCGACGGTCATCCGCCACCAGGTCAGGTAGCGCACCGGCGGCTGGCCGGTGAGGTCGGTGAACCGCCGGGCGAACGGGGACCTGGACAGTCCGCCGACCGAGGCGAGGGTCGCGACCGTCCACGGGCGGGCCGGGTCCTGGTGCAGGGCGGTGAGCGCGGCGGCGACGGCCGGGTCGCGCAGGGCCGCGGCCCAGCCGTCGCCGTTGGCCGACAGCCAGGTGCGCAGCGCGTAGTGCAGCAGCGTGTCCAGCAGGGCGGGGATGACGCCGGCCGTGCCGAGCCCGGGGTGGGTGAGTTCGCCGGCCAGCAGCTCCACGGCGGCCCGCAGTTCCGGCCGGCCGTCGCTGCTGATCCGGGCGACCGCCGGCAGGTCGCGCAGCAGCGGGTGGCCGCCGTGGGGCGCGAGTTCGTAGGCGCCGCACAGGGTTTCGGTGATCGTGCCGCTGCCGGTGGGCGTGCCGGTCGCGGTGGTCCCGGGCGTGCGCAGGTCGTCGGCGACGACGGGGAGGTCGGCGGTGCCGAGAGCGTCGACGGTGCCGCGGGTGTCGGGGTTGTCGAGGTTGTCGGCCGCGCTGGCGAGGCTGTCGGCCAGCAGGTGCCCGCCGCCGTGCGGCAGCAGCACCACGTCACCCGACCCGAGCGCGACCGGATCGCCGTCCGGGGGCACGAGCACGCAGTTCCCGCGCAGCACCACCCGGAACGCGACCGCGCCGGCCACCGGCTCGAACCGCAGTGCCCACGGCGCGCCCAGGACGTGCCGGGCCGACACCGGGCGGCCGGTGCGCATCACCGACACCACGTCGCTGAGGACATCCACCGGTCGAGCCTAGGACGATCGCGTAGGTATCGGGGCGATTCACGCATGGTTCGTCCCGACGGCCGCCATTAGCGTTCCTGTCATGAGAGCGGCACGCATCCACGCCTACGGCCCGCCGGACGTCATCCGGCTCGACGACGTCGACCGCCCGGAACCCGGCCCCGGCCAGGTCCTGGTCGAGGTCGCGGCGACGTCGTTCAACCCGACCGAGACGGCCCTGCGCGCGGGCGTGTTGCGCGACCTGCTCGGCCAGGACCCGCCGCTGCCGCTGACCCTCGGCTGGGACGTCGCCGGCACCGTCGTCGCCCGGGGACCCGGCGTCCACACGCCCGACGTCGGCGACCGGGTGATCGGCATGATCGACGCGGCCGCCGCCGAGTTCACCGTCGCCGCCGCCGACGCGCTGGTCCCCGCGCCGGCCTCGCTCGCCCTCGCCGACGCCGCCGCCCTGCCACTCGCCGGAATGACCGCCTGGCAGCTGGTCGAGCGCGCGGCCCTGACCCCCGGCGAACGGGTGCTGGTCAACGGCGCCGGCGGCGGCATCGGCGGCTACGCCGTCCAACTCGCCAGGCGTGCCGGCGCGCACGTGATCGCCACCGCCAGCGCCCGCAGCCGCGCGGCGGTCCTGGCCAACGGCGCCGACGAGATCCTCGACCACACCACCACGGCCCTGGCCGCCGCCGGCCCGGTCGACGTCGTCCTGCACCTGGTCCCCGCCGCCGAGCAGCGGATCGCCGAACTGGTCGCGCTGGCCCGCCGGATCGTCTCGGCGACCAACCCGATCCCCGGCGCGCCGGCGGCGCACGTGGTCACCCGCAACGACCCGAAGCACCTGGCCGCCCTGGCCGACCTCGTCGACCGGCGCGAACTGACCGTCGACGTGTCCGAACGCCACACCATCGCCGACCTGCCGGCCATCCACCGCCGCGGCGAGGCCGGTGACCTGCGCGGCAAGGTCGTGCTGCGACCGTGAGTCCGCGACCGTGAGTCAGCGGCGGCGGTTGGCCTCCAGGGTTGCCTTGCCCAGGTACGGGTGCAGGACCTCCGGCAGCACGACCGTGCCGTCGGGGCGCTGGCCGTGTTCGATCAGCGCGGCCCACAGCCGGGGCGTGGCGACGGCCGAGCCGTTGAGCGTGCACACCGGCGCGGTCCGGCCGGCCTCCGGGCGGTAGCGGATGTTGCTGCGCCGCGCCTGGAAGTCGGTGAAGCTGCCGACCGAGGACACCTCCAGCCACTTGTCCACGCCCGGCGAGTAGACCTCCAGGTCGTGGATCCTGGCCGAGGAGAACGTCAGGTCACCGGTGCACAGGTCGACCACGCGGTAGGGAAGTTCCAGTGCCCGCAACGACTTCTCCGCGTTGGCCAGCAGCACCTCGAACTGCTCGTCGAGCTGCTCGGGCAGGCACAGGTGCACCAGCTCGACCTTCTGGAACTCGTGCAGCCGCTGCATGCCCCGGGTGTCCTTGCCCGCGCTGCCGGCCTCCCGGCGGAAGCACGCGGTGCAGGTCATGTACTTGAGCGGCAGGTCGGCGCTGTCCAACACCTCGTCGCGGTGCAGGGCGGTGAGCGGGACCTCGCCGGTCGGGATGGCCCACAGGTTGTCCAGGGTCGTGTTGTAGGCGTCATCCTTGAACTTGGGCAGGTGACCGGTGCCGATCATGGTGTCCTCGCGGACGAAGTGCGGGACGAACAGCTCCTCGTACTCGTCGCGGTGCAGGTCCAGGCCGAACTGGGTGAGCGCGCGCAGCAGGCGGGCGCCGTCGCCGCGCAGCAGCGAGAAGCCCGAGCCGCTGAGCTTGGCGGCGCGCTCGGGGTCGAAGATGTTCAGCTCGGTGGCGATCTCCCAGTGCGGGCGGGCCCCCGGGTTCGGCACGGCCTCCCCGCCCCGGTAGCCGAGGATCACGTTCGCGTCCTCGTCCGTGCCGACCGGCGCGTGCGGCGAGGGCAGGTTCGGCAGGCCGAGCATCAGCTCCCGCTCGTGGGCCTCGGCCTCGCGGGTCGCGCTCTCCCGCTCGGTGAGCCGGACCTTCAGCTCGGCCAGCTCGGCGCGGACCTTCTTCCCGGCCTCCGGGTCCGTGCTCATCAGCCGCCCGACCTCCTTGGACCGGCGGTTCATCTCCGCGCGCAGGTCGTCGAGCTCCTTGCGCGCCGCGCGGCGCGCCAGGACGGCGTCGCGGGCGGCGAACACCACGGACTCGTCGGTGCCCTTGGTGGCCAGGCGCTTGGCAACGTCGTCGGTGTCGTCCAGGAGGACAGTCAGATCAAGCACGGTACTTCCATTCTTGGTGGTGCGAGAGCGAGCAGGTGCCGACCGTGGCGGCGAGGCTTCAGGAGCCGCTCGACATCGCGGAGGACGCGCGACTGGTGGCCGGGCCGCCAGTCGCGGGGGCCGAGGGCGCGTGGACGGTCCCGCTCACGGCGCGCACGGCGGCCGGAGACTGGTTCTGTTCGTCCATGTGCCGCATCGTGCCCTTCCCGGCCGAATCGCACTGGTAATGCCCGGCAGCATAGCCGGAGGGTGCCCTGACTCGATCGGTTGACCCGGCCCTTCGGCAGGTGCTAGTTCGCCGGTTCCAGCTCGGGGTCGTCCGGGGACTCCGCGGGCGCGGGCTGCTCGGCGACCTGCTTGGCCTTGCGGCGCTTGCGCACGGTGATCGTGATCACCAGAGCGACCGCGAGCCCGCCGACGACGATCAGGCCACCGGTACTGATCATGCCCTCGATCCGCTTCGCGGCCTCGCCGAGCGCGGCGCCGATGGCGATGTGGGTGGCCGACCAGAGCATCGCGCCGGCCACCACCGCCGGCAGGAACTTGCGGTAGGCCAGGCCGGACGTGCCGGCCGCGGCCGGGGTCAGGGTGCGGACCACCGGCAGGAATCTGGCGAAGAACACCGCCCAGGCGCCTCGCCGGCGCAGGATGTCGGTGGCCTTGTCCCAGCCCTCGGTGCCGTACTTCTGGATGATCTTGGTCTCGCGCAGCTGTGGACCGAACCGCCGGCCGATGTAGTAGCCGATCGAGTCACCCAGCCCGGCACAGACCGTCACCACCGCCCACAGCACGAGGAACCGGGACACCGAGTCGCCGACCGTGGTCGCCGCGATGAGCAGGCCGCCCTCACCGGGAGCGATGAAGCCCAGACCGATCGTGCATTCGGCGAAGACCAGTGCCCCCGTCGCGCCGACCAGCGCCGGCTGCGGCAGCGCCTGCAACCAGTCCAGTACGTCAGCCAACAACGCCACGGGTGACTCCCCTCGATCACGACCCCGGTCCTGGTGCAGTCTGGCAGTTGGACCAACCGTGACACATCAGGGTTCCCCCCGACGTCCACCCAGGAGTTGATTCTCCCGGCTACCGGCGACTGAGGACCGAGGTGATCTCCTGGCTGGCCGGGCCGGCCTCGGCGAGGTGGCGCAGCGCCTCCGGGACCTGCTCGCCCCGGTGGGCGATCGCCTGGGCGTAGAGGCGGCCGGCGCGGTAGGACGAGCGCACCAGCGGCCCGGCCATCACCCCGGCGAACCCGATCCGCTCGGCGGTCTCCTTGTGCTCCAGGAACTCCTCGGGCTTGGCCCAGCGGTCGACCGGGTGGTGGCGCAGCGAGGGCCGCAGGTACTGGGTGATCGTGATGATGTCGCAGCCCGCCTCGTGCAGGTCGCCCAGCGCCTCGGTGACCTCCTCGGCGGTCTCGCCCATGCCCAGGATCAGGTTCGACTTGGTGACCAGGCCGAACTCGCGGGCCCGGGTGATCACCTCCAGCGAGCGCTCGTAGCGGAACGCCGGCCGGATGCTCTTGAAGATCCTCGGCACGGTCTCCAGGTTGTGCGCCAGCACCTCCGGTCGCGAGCCGAACACCTCGGCGAGCTGGTCGGGGTCGGCGTTGAAGTCGGGGATCAGCAGCTCGACGCCGGTGCCGGGGTTGAGCGTGTGGATCTGGCGCACGGTCTCGGCGTAGAGCCACGCGCCGCCGTCGTCGAGGTCGTCGCGGGCGACGCCGGTGACCGTCGCGTACCGCAGGCCCATCGCCTGGACCGACTCGGCGACCTTGCGGGGCTCCTCCCGGTCGAGCGCGGCCGGGCGGCCGGTGTCGATCTGGCAGAAGTCGCAGCGGCGGGTGCACTGCTCGCCGCCGATGAGGAAGGTGGCCTCGCGGTCCTCCCAACACTCGTAGATGTTGGGGCAGCCCGCCTCCTCACAGACGGTGTGCAGGCCCTCCCGCCGGACCAGACCCTTCAGCTCCCGGTACTCCGGGCCCATCTTCGCGCGGGTCTTGATCCACGACGGCTTCTTCTCGATCGGGGTCTGGCTGTTGCGTACCTCGAGACGCAGCAGCTTTCGTCCCTCCGGAGCAATGGTCACGTGGTCAGGTTACGCCGCTCTTGACGGGCTTCGGCACTCCCGCTAGGCAGCACGTGCCCCGCGAGGACTGGAGGGAAACCCGTGCTCAGAACCCCCCGACGACATCTCCGGCGTGCCGTGTTGGCCGCCGGGGTGGTAGCTGTGACCGTACTCACCGGCCTGACCCCGGCGGTGGCGGCGCCCCAGGGGCCCCGCGTGCCCCGGGAGGAGCCGGCCAACGGCCCCGACCGCAACGAGGTCGCCGCGCTCGACCGGCCGTCGACGGCCCGCACCGCCGCCCCGGCCGGCGAGAACCAGGCCGGGCCCCGGCAGGGCTACCCGCGCCGCACGACCCTGCGCGTCTACCCCGACGACCCCACCGACAAGTCGATCAAGCTCGGCCTCACCCCGTACGACGAGATCGCGCCGAGGCTCAACGCCCTGCAGCGGGCAAGCGACCGGGTGTCGGTCGAGGTGGTCGGCCAGTCCGGCCTTGGCCGCGACCTCTACCAGGTCACCCTGACCGCGCCGGAGAGCGCCGCGCAGACCCGCCGCCAGCACGCCTGGCGGGAGCTGATCGAGAACGACCCGGTGCGCGCGGGCCGCGACCGGCAGCTGGAGCGCGGGTACAAGGCGCCGGTGTGGATCAACAACAACATCCACGGCAACGAGTGGGAGGGCACCGACGCGGCGTTACGCCAGATCGAGCACCTGGCGACCTCGCGCGACCCCGGGGTACGGCGGCTGCTGGAGCGGCACCGGGTGTACTTCAACGTCACCGCCAACCCCGACGGCCGGGTGGCCGGCACCCGGGCCAACGCCAACGGCTTCGACATGAACCGCGACTTCGTCACCAACTCGCAGCCGGAGAACCGGGCGATGCGCGACATGATCATCGACACCCAGCCGGTGATGATGCTCGACGAGCACGGCTACGTCGACGGGACGCTGATCGAGCCGACCACCCCGCCGCACGGCCAGAACTACGACTTCGACCTCTACATCCAGCACGGCCTGGCCAACGGCCTGGGGATGGAGCGGGCCGTCCAGGCGTTGGGATACCCCGAGGCCCAGGACGTCGTGGTGCCCTTCCGCGACCTGCCGCCCGGTGAGTGGGACGGCTGGCCGCCGATCTTCACCGCCCAGTACGCGATGTACCACGGGGCGGTGTCCTACACCGTGGAGATCCCGCTGCGGGTCAACAACGCCGCCTACGACCAGGAGCCGGTCGAGGAGCTGCGCCGGCGCTCGGCGATCAACACCGACGTGTCCGAGGCGTCGATGACCGCGACCCTGGAGTACGTGGCGCGCCACCGCGAGGACCTGGTGGACAACCAGATCGAGATCTTCCGCCGTGGCCAGGCCGGGGAGCCGCTGCGTGAGCTGCCGGACGACTTCGTCCCCGGTTTCGGTCCCGAGGACCGCTACACCACCGAGTTCCCCCGGGCGTACGTGATCCCGGCGGGGGAGTCCCAGCGTTCGGCCGTGGCGGCCGCGCGCCTGGTGGACCTGCTGGTGTCCCACGACGTGCGGGTGCGCACGGCGGTGCGCGCGTTCACCCTGGCCGGGCGTTCGTACCCGGCCGGTTCCTACGTCGTGGACCTGCACCAGCCCAAGCGCGGCCTGGCCAACGCCATGCTGGAGACCGGCCGCGACCTGTCCGGCGACGTCCCGGTGATGTACGACATCGCCGGCTGGAGCCACCGCCTGCTGTGGGGCGCCACGGTCGACATCGTCCGCGACGGTGACTTACGGGTGCCCAGTACCCCGGTCGCCGTCGCCGCGCCGACCGGTGGCGTCGACGCCGCTCCCGGCGCCGACCTGGCCGTGACGATCCGCGACGGCAAGGACGCCAACGCCGTCAACGACCTCCTCGGCCAGGGCCACGCGTTGCGCCGCCTCGCCGACGGCACGATCGTCGTCCCCGCCTCGGCCCGCCCGGCCGCCGGCCGGGCCGCCGACCGCCACGGCGTCCGGTTCACCCAGGCGCCGGCCGGCGCGGCCGGCACCCCGCTGACCCGCGTGACGGTGGCGGCGGCCGTCGGCCCCGACGAGCTGTTCGTGCTGCGGGACATGGGCTTCGACGTCCGCCCGGTCTCCACGGCGGTCCTCAACTCCGGCTTCGATCTGTCCGATGTGGACGTCCTGGTGGTCTCCTCCGGCCTGCGTTACGACCAGCTCGAGCCCCCGGCCCGAGCCGGGGTCGACGCCCTGTTGGCCCGGGGCGGCGTCCTCACCCGGGGCGGCACGGGTTCCCGCTTCAACACCGACGCCGGTCTGCTGCCGGTCACGCCGGTTCCCGGCCGTTCCGACGCCAACGGCATCGTCTCGGTCACCGACGGCACCACGTCCACGACGTCGTTCGTCTACTCGCCCCAGTGGTTCACCGCCCTGGGCGAGGGTGTCACGGTCGAACAGCGCTACGCCGAGGGCAACCCGTTGGTCGCCGGCCACTGGATCCCCACCGGCGAGGGCACCGGCGGCCCCCAGGACGCGGCCGGCCAACCGGCGGTCGTGTCCGGCACGGCACCGGCCGGCGCCCGGGTCATGATGTTCGGGACGGAGCCGATGTCCGCGCCCATCCGAAGGGCCTGTTCGAGCAGGTCGCCAACGCCGTCTACTGGAGTGCGACGCGCTGATCGGCGCGTCGGGCCCTGTGTCGTCGTCGGGCATCCCGCTCAGGCCAGAGCGGGATGCCCGACGTGGGCGTCCAGCAACCGCCGCAACCCGGGGTTGGCCTCGGCGGCCGACTCCCAGGCCTCGCGCAGGTCCCCGCCGGTGTGCACGGCCATCTCCATCCGCCCGGCCAGCTGAAGGGACCACCGGTACCGCAACGCCAGCAGAACCTCCCCCTCGTCGGCGAACCCCTCGGGCACGAACATCCGCCCGCTCGCCACGACCCGATCCAGAGCGTCCTGCCGCTGGTAGTGCTCCGTCCACCCCATGACAACCCCCTGATATACCGTCAGTCTTCGACATACCATCGGTATGTCCAACATACCACCGGTATGTGGACCGGATCTGTCGTACGGTGTGAGCGTGGTGACAATGAGGTCAAGACGGGTCGACTACACCGAGTCCACCCGACACGCGCTGGTCGAGTCGGCCCTGGAGCTGTTCACCAAACGCGGCTACGCCGGCACCTCGCTCGACGCGATCGTCAAGCGGGCGCGGGTCACGAAAGGCGCGCTGTACCACCATTTCAGCGGTAAGCAGGCCCTGTTCGAAGCGGCCTTCGACCTCGTCGAGACCACCGCCATGGACCGGCTCACCTCGATCATGGACGGCGACGGCACCGCCTGGGAACGCGCCATGGCCGGCATCCAGGCCTACGTCCGGGTCTGCCTCGAACCCTCCTACCAGCGCATCGTCATCCACGAGGCCCCGGTCGTGATGGGCTGGGAACGCTGGCGCGAGGCCGAGGAACACCGCAGCTACGGCCTGGTCCGCGCCGCCGTCGAGGCACTGGTCGCCGCCGAGGAGATCGAGCCGCTGCCCGTCGAGGTGACCGCGCGGATCCTGTTCGGCGCCCTGCACGCCGGCGCCGAGACCATCGCCAGCGCCACCGACCCCAAGGCGACCGCCGCCGACGTCTCCCGAACCGTCGTCGCCGTCATGAACGGGATGCGGCGCGGGGGTTGACGGACGGCCACCCGCCGATAGCGTGCCGTTCATGAACCCTGCTCGTGTCGTCGCCGTCCTGACCGTCCTGCTCACCGCGTTGGGGCTGGCACCAGCCACCGCCACCGCCGACCCGGCCCCCGCCGGGGGCGACCGGCCGGCCGTGCGCTGCGAGTTCATCCCCACCCCGGACAAGCCGGCCGCCAAGCCGGTCACCGCGCCCAGCCCCCGGGCCGCCGCGCGCGGCACCGTCACGGCGGTCCTGGCCACCAACTACGGGCCGGTGGTCGCCGAACTGGACCGGAGCAACGCGCCCTGCGCGGTGCACAACTTCGCCCACCTCGCGCGCAACCTGTTCTACAACCAGACCCAGTGCTGGCGGCTGACCAACAGCGCGCGGCTGGGCGTGCTGCAGTGCGGCGACATCGTCGAGGTCGAGGTCGGCGGCCCCGGCTACCGGTTCGCCGACGAGGTGACCGGCCAGGAGACCTACCCGCGCGGCACCATCGCCATGGGCAACCAGGGCCCGGACACCAACGGGAGCCAGTTCTTCTTCGTCCACTCGCACGCCAACATCGCGCCGGCGTACACCGTGCTCGGCCGCGTCGTGTACGGCATGGACACCCTCGACCGGATCGTCGCCGCCGGCATCAAGGACGGGGCCCAGGACGGGCTGCCGGCCAAGCCGGTGCGCATCCACCTCGCGGTGGCCTGGTAAGGCCCGGGGCCGCGCGACCCCGGGCGGTGACGTCAGGGTTGCGGCGCCAGCTCGAAGTCCACGCCGGGGCTGGTCGGGGTCCAGCGCGGCAGCCACCGGTCGACCACCGGCAGCGAACCGTCCAGGGCGGCCGGCACGTGCCGCTGCGCCAGCGGCCGGACCTCCTCGACGGTGACCTGCCGGCCCAGCTCCAGCGACAGCGACGTCACCCCGGCGTCGCGGATGCCGCACGGGACGATGTGGTCGAACGCGGCCAGGTCGGCGTCACAGTTGATCTCGAAGCCGTGCATGGTCACCCCGCCCTGCACGCGGATGCCGATGGCGGCGATCTTGCGTTCCGGCCGCTGGTCGTCGGCCGCGCGCCACACCCCGCTGCGGCCCTCGACCCGACCGGTCGCCAGACCCAGGTCGTCACACACCGCGATCAGCGCCTGCTCCAGCCGCCGCACGAACGCGACGACGTCCACCGGGTCGGCCAGCTTGACGATCGGGTAGCCGACCAGCTGACCCGGACCATGCCAGGTGATCTTGCCGCCGCGGTCGACGTCGACGACCGGCGTGCCGTCGTCGGGACGCTCGTCGGGCTCGGTGCGCTTGCCGGCCGTGTACACCGACGGGTGCTCCAGCAGCAGCAGCGTGTCCGGGGCGTCGTCGGACGCCGCCCGCTCGCGGGCCAGCTCACGTTGCAGGTCCCACGCCTGCTGGTAGTCGATCGTGCCGAGATCACGGAGGTGCATGGCGGCGCTGGACGCGCGGCAGGAACGTTGAGCCACGGTTCCCGACCCTACGCCGTTCGGCGCGCCGGCGACGTCCACCCGGACCGGACTCACCCGCGCAGCGCCGCCCGCAGCCCGTCCTCCAGCCGGGGGTTGCCGAACACGAAACCGTTGTCGGTCAACGCCTTCGGCACGGTCCGCTGGCTGTAGAGGATCTCGCCGCCGTCCTCGCCGATCGCCAGTCGCAGCGCCGGCCCCGGCACGAACCACGGTGCCGGCCGGCCCAGCGCCCGACCCAGCGCCCGGGTGAACTCCAGGTTCGTCACCGGGTGCGGCGAGCAGGAGTTGACCGGGCCGGCGAGGCCGTCCTCGGTCAGCGCGAAGCGGATCGCCGCGACGTGGTCGGCCAGCGTGATCCACGGCATGTACTGGCGGCCGTCGCCCAGCCGCCCGCCCAGCGCCAGCCAGAACAGCGGCCGCAGCAGGCCGAGCAGCCCGCCCCGCCCGGACAGCACGTGCCCGGTGCGCAGCCGCACCACCCGCGTGCCGGCCTCGGTGGCGCGGCGGGTGGCGTCCTCCCAGTCGGTGCACAGGCCGGCGAGGAACCCCAGGCCGGCCTCGGCCGACTCGTCGAGGACCCGGTCGCCGCCGTCACCGTAGTAGCCCACCGCCGAGGCGTTGACCAGCACCGGGACGCCGTGCTCGGCGACCGAGGCGGCCAGCACCTCGGTCGGCTCCACCCGGCTGTTGAGCAACACCTGCTTGCGGGCGTGGCTCCAGCGACGCCCCGCGATCGGGGCGCCGCACAGGTTCACCACGGCGTCCGCGCCGCTCAGCACGTCGCCGTCGACCCGGCCGGCCGGCGGGTCCCAGGTCCGCTCGTCCGGCGCCCGCGCGGGGCGCCGGACCAGCCTGGTGACCTCGTGGCCGGCCGAGTTCAGCGCGTCGACCAGTGCCGACCCGACGAGGCCGGAGGAGCCGGCGACCACGACGCGCATCGTTACAGGCCCAGGTCGCCCTCGAAGTTGCCTTCCTGGAGGCGGTTCTTGATCGTGGAGAGGAACCGCCCGGCGTCGGCCCCGTCCACCAGGCGGTGGTCGTAGGTCAGCGCGAGGTAGGCCATGGACCGCACGGCGATCGTGTCGTTGCCGTCGGCGTCGGTGATCACGACCGGGCGCTTGACGACCAGCCCGATCCCCAGGATGCCGACCTGCGGCTGCGGGATGATCGGCGTGTCGAACAGCGCGCCCTGGCTGCCGAGGTTGGTCAGCGTGAACGTGGCGCCGAACAGCTCGTCCGGGGCGACCTTGTTGGCCCTGGTCCGGTCGGCCAGGTCGGCGATCTTGTGCGCGAGCCCGGCGACGCTGAGGTCACCGGCGCTGTGGATCGCCGGGGACAGCAGACCACGGTCGGTGTCCACCGCGATGCCGAGGTGCTCGGCGGCGTGGTAGGTCACCTCCTTGGTCTCGTCGTTGATCGACGCGTTCAGCTTCGGGTGGACCTTGAGCGCCTCGACCGTCGCCTTGGCGAAGAACGGCAGGAACGTGAGCTTGACGCCCTCGCGCTGCTCGAAGGTCGCCTTGGCCCGCGACCGCAGCTTCGCGATCCTGGTCACGTCGACCTCGACGACCTGGGTGAGCTGCGCGGCCGTCTGCAGCGACTCGACCATCCGCCGGGACACCGTCTGGCGCAGCCGGCTCATCTTCTCGGTCTTGCCGCGCAGGTCGGCCTGCGGTGCCGGGGCCGCCGCCGGGGCGGTCCTTGGCGCGGCCGGCGCGGGGGCGGGGGCCGGTGCCTTGGCGGCCTCGGCCGCGGCCAGCACGTCCTGCTTGCGGATCCGCCCGCCGACACCGGAACCCGTGACGGTCGACAGGTCGACGCCGTGCTCGGCGGCGAGCTTGCGCACCAGCGGCGTCACGTACGGGGCGTCACCGCTCGCGGCGGCTGGCCTGGGGGCCTCCTGCTTCGGCGGGGGCGTCGGCGCGGGAGCAGGCGCGGGCGCGGGCGCGGCGGCCGGCGGCGGGGTGGGCGCGGGCGCCGGGGGAGGCGTGGGTGCCGGGGCCGGCTCGGGCGCGGGGGCCGGCGCGGCGGCCGGGGCACCGGAGCCCACGACGGCGAGCTGGCCGCCGACCTCGACGGTCTCGTCCTCACCGGCGGTGATCTCCAGCACGGTACCGGCGACCGGCGACGGGATCTCGGTGTCGACCTTGTCGGTCGAGACCTCCAGCAACGGCTCGTCGACCTCGACGGTGTCGCCGACCTGCTTGAGCCACCGGGTGACGGTGCCCTCGGTGACACTTTCGCCGAGCGCCGGCATCTGGACGGAGAACGCCATGATCTTCGCTGACTCCTTGTACTCGTGGCTTCAGCCGTGCACGTGCAGTGGCTTGCCGGCCAGGGCGAGGAAGGCCTCGCCGAGCGCCTCGGTCTGGGTGGGGTGGGCATGGATGAGCGGCGCCACGTCCTCGGGGTACGCCTCCCAGTTGTAGATCAGCTGCGCCTCGCCGACAAGCTCGCCGACCCGGTCGCCGACCATCGTCACACCGACCACGGGACCGTCGGGCGCCTTCACCAGCTTCACGCCGCCCGAGGTCTTGAGGATCTGGCTCTTTCCGTTGCCGCTCAACGCGTAGGTGTAGGTCTCGGCGCCGCCGAAACGCTCCTTGGCCTGCGCCTCGGTCAGCCCGACGGACGCGACCTCCGGCTTGCAGTAGGTGACCCGGGGGATACCGGCCTCGTCGATCGGCTTCGGGTCGAGGCCCGCGATCAGCTCGGCGACGAGGATGCCCTGCTGGAAGCCGCGGTGCGCCAGCTGCAGGCCGGGCACGATGTCACCGACGGCGTACACGTGGTCGAGATTGGTGCGCTGCCGCTCGTCGGTGAGCACGAAACCGCGCTCCATCGCGATACCGGCCTCCTCGAACCCGTGGCCGGCGCTGTTGGGGCCGCGGCCGACCGCCACCAACAGAGTCTCCGCCTCGATCGTCTCGCCGGACTCCAGCGACACGGTGACGTTGGACTCGGTCTGGGTGGCGCCGGTGAACCGCACCCCCGTCTTGTACTTGATCCCGCGCTTGCGGAACGCGCGCTCCAGCTGCTTGGACGCCCACTCGTCCTCCAGCGGCACCAGCCTCGGCAGCGCCTCGACGATCGTCACGTCCGCGCCGAAGGACCGCCACACGCTGGCGAGCTCCACGCCGATGACCCCGCCGCCGAGCACGACGACGCTGGCCGGGATGTGGTCCAGGTTCACCGCCTGGTCGCTGGTGATGATCCGGCCGCCGATGTCCAGGCCGGGCAGGGTGCGGGCGTAGGAGCCGGTGGCGAGCACCACGTCGGTGCCGGTGTAGCGCTGGCCGTCGACCTCGACGGCGTTGGGCGCCACGAACGTGCCCTGGCCGGACACGACGGTGACCTTGTTGGCCTTGGCCAGACCCTGCAGGCCCTTGAACAGGCCGCCGACCACACCGTCCTTGTAGGAGTTGACCCCCGCGATGTCCACGCCCTCCAGCGAGGACTTCACCCCGAACTGGTCGCCCTCGCGGGCCAGGTCCGCGACCTCGGCGGCGTGCAGCAGCGCCTTGGTCGGGATGCAGCCCCGGTGCAGGCAGGTGCCGCCGAGCTTGTCCTTCTCGACCAGGATCACCGACTTGCCCAGGCCGGCCGCGCGGAACGCGCACGCGTAGCCACCAGAGCCGCCGCCCAGGATCACGAGGTCAGCGGAGGTATCAGTCACGGGGTCTCCTTGACATGCTTGGCGCTTCGGCGCGCGGTGCCTCCGGTCTTGACACCGCCACCACACATCATCTTGTCACTTCGTGCGAGACGCTTGCGAAGTGGCCGGACAGGCACAATAGGGACACGACTTTCTGCTACGGAGGAGCCGCCGTGGGCGTTTTCGACTCGCTGCGCAAGAAGCGAAAGAGCGGATCGGGTCAGGTCCGGACAGCAAGCAAGCAGGACACGACACACCTCGACGAGTGGGCGTCGAGCCGGCGGGGGGTCGAGGCGTTCGTCGAGCCGAGGACCCACGTCACCGAGACGACCGTGCTGCTGGTGGCCCACGACGGGGAGTGGACGCGGCGGCGGATCTCGAGCGCGGACGCCGCCTTCGAGTTCGCCAAGAAGCGGTCGATGCCGATCTACGAGGTGGAGCGGGTTGGCTACCCCAAGCGGATGAGGGAGTATCAGGCCCGCCAGAAGCGCGAGCGTGGTTGAGGCAGCCGTTCGGACATCGGCCTGAACCGTCGCGTCCCACCTCGCCGTATGCAAGGGTGATCCGGCTTCCGGACGAAAGGGTGGGCCGTGACTGGAGTCACCGTCGTCGTCGACTTCGGCAGTGCTCACACGGTGGTGGTGGCGCGGCCACCGGACCGCCTGGTGACCGTGTCGCCGTCGGTCGTGCTGCTGAGCAAGGACGACCAGCTCGTCGCCGGGCACCAGGCGAGTCGCCTGGCCACCGACGACCCGTCGCGGCTGCTGACGCGCCTGCGTACCCGGCTCGACGAGCGTGAGGTCCTGGTCGGCGACATCGTGCTGCCGGTGTCCGGCCTGGTCAGGGCCGTGCTGGCGCGCGCGGTCGCCGACCTGGACGACCCGGTGGCCGACCTGGTCCTCACCCACCCGCACGGCTGGCCGGCGGAGCGGGTCGCGGTCCTGACCCGGGCGGCCGCCGGCCTGGCCGAGCGGGTCACGACCGTCGCCGCGCCGGTGGCCGCCGCGGCCGGCGCCGACCCCGAGCCCGGCGCGTCGGTGCTGGTGCTGGACTTCGGCGCGACGTCCTGCGAGGCGGCCGTGGTGCGCCGCGACCGGTCGGGCCACACGGGCTACACGGTCGCCGCCCACGGCGCGCTGCCGCTGGGCGGCGACGACCTCGACGACCGGGTGTTCGACCACCTCGGCGGTGACGTGGACGCGCGGGTACGCAAGGAACAGGTCGTCGACACCGGCTCGGCGCCGGGCCTCACCATGGCCGACCTCGAACGGCTGCTCGCCGCCGACGTCGCGCGGGTGGTGGAGCTGGTGGTCCGGGTGGCCGGCGAGGCGCCGCCCGACCGGGTGCTGCTGGTCGGTGGCTCCAGCCGGGTGCCGATGGTCGGGCGCCGGATCGCCGAGGCGCTGTCGAGACCGGTGCGGCTGGCCGCCGATCCCGAGCAGGCCGTGGCCTGGGGCGCGCTGCGCCTGGCCAACGCGCCTGTCTCCCAGCCAGGTGTTTCCACCCCCGCCGTTTCCCCTGTCTCGCACGAGGACACCGCGCCCGAGCCGCTGCGGCCGTGGCGCCGGCGGTTCGTCGTCGCCGCCGCGCTGGCGGTGTTCGCGCTGGTCGCCGCGGCCGTCGCGGTCGTCGGTGTCGGACCGGGTCAGCTGGTCGCCGGCTTACCCGGGCCGGCCCAGCTCGACGCCGCCCCCGCCGGGGAGGCCGAGCCGCGGCTGCCGCCGGAGGTCGTCGGCAGCGAACTCGTGAGCGCCGGCCAGACCCGGTTCGCCGCCGGCCGGATGGGCACGCCGGTGCGCCTGCCACAACCCTCGGGCACGACGCTGGAGCTGACGCTGACCGGCGTCCAGGCCCAGCGCGAGGTCGCCCCGCCGTTCGCGCAGGCCCCGCTGGGCTACCGCTGGGTGACGGCGTTCGTGCGCGGCGTCCACGTCGAGGGCCCCGACTGGCGGATGCGACTCGACGGGATCGTCTCCGCCCTCGACGACCGGGGCCAGTGGATCCACCCGCTGGAGGGCGCGGTCGTGCCGTGCGCGGAGGGCGCCGGGCCGGTGCCGGGGACCGTCCGCGCCGGCGAGTCCTTCGAGGCCTGCGCCCTGCTGCCGGTGCCGGAGGCGACCCCGGTCACGTCCGTGGTGTTCGGCGAACCCTCCGGCCCGTCACCGGTCCGCTTCCCGGTGTCGGTCCCGGCCGCCGCCACCACACCGGCCCCGGCGCGCGCCGTGGGCCGCCTCGGCGAACCGGCGGTCAAGGTGAACGTCGGCGCCCTGCCCGTGCGGGCCGGCTTCCACCTCGTGCTCACCCCGTCCGGCTACCTCGGCGAACGCCGCCCGGCGCCGGGCAACCGGTACGTCGTCGTCCGCGCCCAGCTGCCGGCGATGAGTACCGCCGAACACGTCTACCTGCGTGATGACCGGGGCGTGCTGACCCACCCGCTGTCCGGGTTCGACTCGATGCCCAAGTGCCCGCCCTTCGGCAGCCTGGGCAACCCCGGCACGATGGTCTACGCCTGTTTCGTCTACGAACTCGACGCCGACACCCCGGTCGCCGGGGTCACCCTCGGCGCGCCGTTGGAAGGCTCCGGCCGCGACCTGGAGGCCTGGCCGACCTGGACGGCGCGCTGAGCGGACCCGCTCGGGCTCAGCCGTTCTCGGCGATGTCGGCCAGCACGGCGGCGAGGGTGCGGACCGGGACACCGGTGCCGCCCTTGCCGGTGTAGCCCCACGGGGCGCCGGAGTTGAAGCCGGGGCCGGCGATGTCCAGATGTGCCCACGGCAGGTCGGCCGGCACGAACTCCTTGAGGAACAGGCCGGCGGCGAGCATGCCGCCCCAGCGGTGGCCGGTCACGTTGGACATGTCGGCCAGGCGGGAGTCGAGGTCGCGGCGCAGCTCCTCGGGCAGCGGCATCGCCCAGCCGCCCTCGCCGGTGGCGCGGGCGATCGCGGCGACCCGGTCGCGGAACTCGTCGGTGCCCATGATGCCGGCGGTGCGCCTGCCGAGCGCGACGAGCTGCGCGCCGGTGAGCGTGGCGGTGTCGAGCAGGTAGTCGGGCTCGTCCTCGCACGCGCGCACGATCGCGTCGGCCAGGATGAGCCGGCCCTCGGCGTCGGTGTTGAGCACCTCGACGGTCTTGCCGCCGTACATGGTGAGCACGTCACCGGGGCGGTAGGCCGCGCCGGAGGGCATGTTCTCGGCCATCGGCACGGTGGCGACGATCTCCAGCGGGTACTTCAGCTTCGCGGCCAGGATCGTGGTGGCGATGACGGCGGCGGCGCCGGCCATGTCCGAGGACATCTCGTCCATGTTGGCCGCCGGCTTGATCGAGATCCCGCCGGTGTCGAAGGTGATGCCCTTGCCGACGAGCGCGATCTTCTTGCGGGCCTTGGGGCCCCGGTAGGACAGCCGGACCACCCGGGGCGGGCGCGACGAGCCGAGGCCGACGCCGAGCACGCCGCCGTAGCCGGCCTTGCGCAGCGCCTTCTCGTCGAGCACCGAGACCTCCAGGCCGGCGGCGCGGCCCAGCTCGGCGGCCCGGTCGGCGAACGAGGCCGGGTAGAGGTCGTTGGGCGGGGTGTTCACGAAGTCGCGGGCGGTGTTGACGGCCTCGGCGATCGCGGTCGCGGCCTTGAGGGTGGCGCGGTGCTCGCGGGTGGTGCCGGTGGCCGGGGTGGCGAGGTCCAGCTTGGCCAGCGGGCCGTCGCCGGTCTCGGAGCGGTAGACGTCGAACCGGTAGGTGCCCAGGACGGTGCCCTCGACGGCCGCCTGAAGGTCCATAGTGGACAGTGTGCTGAGTGCGCGGCGGGTGCCGGCGAGCGCGCGGGCGGCGGCGCCGGAGGCGCGGCGCACCTGCTCGGCGTTCGGCTCGCCCGGGCCGAGCCCGGCGGCGACGACGATGGTGGCGGCCAGCCGGCCGCCGATGGCCGGGACCTTGACGATCTCGTCGGCCTTGCCGGTGGCGCCGAGGCTGCGCAGGACGTCGACCAGTGGGGTGTCGAAGGCGGCGGCGACGCGTTCGCTGCCGGGGGCGAGGGCGAGGGTGTCACCCTCGGTGATGGTGCCGATGATGACGGCGTCAACGGTGGCTTCGTCTGCCGCGGTGGCGGTCAGGGACAGCTTGGGCGCGGTCAACGAAATACTCCCGTCGGTTGATGTGCTGACGCATGCTAACGACCAGGTGCGGGCCTGCCCACCGTCAGGTCGTCGGAATCCGGTCTGTCACGGTTTGGGTATGGGCGGACGCGGAGTGGACCTCCTGGCCGGTGGTGTGGTGGCGACGGTCGGTGCCGGCCTGTTCGCCGGTCTGGCCCCGGCGGCCGGGCTCGCCGGCCCGTGGCTGCCGGCGGCGCTGGTGGCCGCCGCCGGCCTCGGCCTGCTGGTCGTACTGTCCACATCGGATAGTCCACTTGAGACCGCTCGATTGCCGGTGCGGCGACTGGTGTTCGGCCTGCGCACACTCGGCCGGCTGGCCGCGGCCGTCGCGGTGGCCGGCACCGCCGGCGCCTACCTGACCCCCGGGTCGGCCGGCGGCGCGGTGGCCCTGGCGGCCGTGGTGACCGTGCTCGCGGTCCTCCTTCCCCGCCCGCCGGCGCTGGTCGTGCGGGTCGCCGCGGCCGTGGTCCTGGTGACCCTGGCCCTGGTCGCCCTGGCGTGTTTCGCCATCGAACCGGTCGCCCCGGCCGTCGCCGTGTCCGACGGCGGGAACGTGCTGGGTGTCGTGGCCGCCGCCGGCCTGCTGACCGTGGCCTTCCTCGGTGTCGCCCCGGTGCCCCGGGGCGCGCGCGTGGTCGACGTGGAACTACCCGGCCCGAACGGGGGGACCGCCCGGAATTCCCCCGTTGGTGGCGCCCCCGACGACTCGCCGCTCGACCTCGGCGTGGGGCGCGCCGCGCTGCGGGCGTGGCGGTGGGGCGTGCTGGCCGTGTTCGCGGTGGTGCTGGTCGCCAGCCTGGCGGTCACCGCCGGGGTGCTGCGGCAGCTGGGGGCGGCGCGGCTGGCGCTGTCGCCGGCGCCGGTGGTGGACGCGCTCGCCGCGGCGGACGCCTCGGCCGTGGAGCCGCTGGTACTCGTCGGCGTCGCGGTCGCCACCGGTTTCGTGCTGTGGGGGATTTTCCGGGGACTTGTTGTACTCGGACGGGGGATTCCGGCCCCACGGGCGACCGTCGCCGCGGGGGTGGTGACGGCGATGGGGGCCGTCCTGGTGGCACCCGCCACCGCGTTGGTGGCCGCGGCTGTCCTGCTACTCGGTGACGCCGCGCTGCACCTGATCGCGGTGCGTCACCAGCGTCTCAGGTGATGGAATCGTTGGACTACAGAACGTCCGACTACCGATTCTCTGTACGCCGTAGGGCGACTACCGTGCACACATGACGTCCACACTGTCGTTCACCAGGACCCCACACCCGTCGCCGGCAACCCCGGAGCGCGTGTCGGAGGTATTGGCCAATCCTGGTTTCGGGGCGTATTTCACCGACCACATGGTGACGATCCGCCACGAACGCAACCAGGGCTGGCACTCCGCGACCGTCGAGCCGTACCGCCCGATCCCGCTCGACCCGGCAGCCATGGTGCTGCACTACGGACAGGCCATTTTCGAGGGCCTCAAGGCCTACCGGCAGCCGAACGGGAGCATCGCCTCCTTCCGGCCGGGGGCCAACGCCGACCGTTTCCGCGGCTCGTCCCGGCGCCTGGCCATGCCGGAACTGCCCGATGAGCTGTTCCTCGCGTCGCTGCGCGAACTCCTCGCCGTCGACGGGCACTGGGTGCCCACCCAGGACGAGGAGTCGCTGTACCTGCGGCCGTTCATGATCTCCACGGAGGTGGGTCTCGGCGTCCGGCCGGCGGCCGAGTACCTGTACCTGCTGATCGCCTCGCCGGCCGGGTCGTACTTCGCCAGCGGCGTCAAACCGGTCAGCGTCTGGCTGTCGACCGAGTACGTGCGCGCCGCGCCCGGCGGGACCGGGGCCGCCAAGTTCGCCGGCAACTACGCCGCGTCCCTGGTCGCCCAGGCCCAGGCCGCCGAACAGGGCTGCGACCAGGTCGTGTGGCTCGACGCCGTCGAACGCCGCTGGGTCGAGGAGATGGGCGGGATGAACCTGTTCTTCGTCCTCGGCTCCGGCGACAGCGCCCGGGTGGTCACCCCGGAACTGTCCGGCGCGCTGCTGGCCGGCATCACCCGCGACTCCCTGCTGACCCTGGCGTCGTCGATGGGCTACCAGGTCGAGGAACGCCGCGTGTCGACCGAGGAATGGGAGAAGAAGGCCGAGTCCGGTGAGCTGACCGAGGTCTTCGCCTGCGGCACCGCCGCCGTGATCACCCCCGTCGGCTCGGTCAAACACGCCGGCGGCGACTTCACCGTCAGCGGCGGCACCACCGGCCCGGTCACCACACGCCTGCGCTCCGCCCTCACCGAGATCCAGCGCGGCACCGCGCCGGACCCCAACGGGTGGATGGTTCCCCTGACCTGAGGTCCCCGGCCGGCCGCGCCTGACGCGCGGCCGGCCACTCGGGCCCGTCAGACCAGGGTGCACATGGCGAGCACGGCGGTGGTCGTGATCTCGCCGGCGGCGCCGAGGACGTCGCCGGTGACGCCGCCCAGACGGCGGCGGGCGTGGGTCACGAACGCCGCCGCCAGCCCGGCGGCGACGAGCACCGCCACCGGGCCGAGCCACGGGTTGTCGAGGTCCACCACGGTCGAGGTGGCGACCAGGACGGCGAACCAGACCGCGGGGACGGCAGGCGGTTGGGTGCCGGCCACCAGGGCGCCGAGGCCGTCGGGGCGGGCGGCCGGGACGCCGCGCAGGCAGCACAGGGTGAACGCGGCGCGGCCGGCGGTCACCGCGATCACCACGGCCCACCAGCGGTCACCGGTCAGCGCGCCGAAGGCGGTGGCCTGGGCGCCGAGGGTGACGATCAGCGCGATCACGCCGAACGGTCCGACGCCGCCGTCGCGCATGACGGTCAGCGCCCGGTCGGGTGGACCGTAGGTGCCGAGGCCGTCGGCGGTGTCGGCGAGGCCGTCCAGGTGCAGGCCGCGGGTGAGGGCGGCCAGCAGGCCGACGGTCAGGATGCCGGCGAGCAGGTCCGGCATGTGGGTGAGGTCGAGGATCACCAGGGTGCCGGCGGCGACGAGGCCGAGCAGCAAACCGACCAGCGGCGCCAGCGCGATGGCCTGACCCGCCGAGACGCGGTCCACGTGCGGGTGCCGGCGGGCGGGCAGCACCGTCAGCCAGGTCAGCGCCAGCCGCGCGCCGCTGAACACCCGGTCAGTCCGTCGCGGGGCCGCTGATGCCGGCGTCGGTGAACGTTGCCATCTCGGCCAGGACGCGGACCGACATCGTCAGCAGGGGGATGGCCGCCGCCGCGCCCGTGCCCTCGCCCAGCCGCAGACCGAGGTCGAGCAGCGGTTCGAGGTCGAGCTGTTCGAGAACCAGGTGGTGGGACGGCTCGGTCGACCGGTGCCCGGCGACCCACCAGGCGCGCGCGCCCGGTGCCAACTCCTCGGCCACCAGCGCCGCCGCCCCGGACACCACACCGTCGAGCACCACCGGCGTCCGCCGGACCGCCGCCTGGGCGAGGAACCCGGCCATCGCCGTGAGGTCGGCGCCGGCGACCGTACGCAGCAACGCCACCGGGTCGGCGGTCACCGGCTTGGCGCGGCGCAACGCGTCCCGGATGGCGGCGGTCTTGCGCATCCACGTGACGTCGTCGATGCCCGTGCCGCGCCCCACGACCGCCACCGGCTCGGCGCCGGTCAGCGCGGCGACCAGCACCGCCGCCGGGGTCGTGTTGCCGATCCCCATGTCCCCCGCGACCAGCAGATCGGCGCCCGCGTCCACCTCGTCATCGGCGATCGCCTTGCCGGCCGCCAGGGCCGCCTGGGTCTGCTCCTCGGTGAGCGCGTCCTCACGGTCGATCGAACCGGACGAGCGCCGAACCTTGAACTCGGAGTCGCCGGTCTCGGCGTCGACAGCCACGTCGACCACCCGGACACCGGCGCCGGCACAGGCCGCGAGCACGTTGATCGCGGCCCCGCCGGAACGGAAGTTGGTCACCATCTGGCCGGTGACCTCGCTGGGATACGCGGAAACCCCGTTCGCGGCCACCCCGTGATCACCGGCGAACACGACGATCCTGGCGCGGCGAAGAGGCTCCGGAGGGCACTGGCCCTGACAGGCGGCGAGCCAGGCCCCCAGGCGTTCGAGGCGGCCCAGGGAGCCCTGCGGCTTGGTGAGCTGGGAGTGCCTGGCGGCGGCGGCGTGGCGGGAAGGTTCGTCCGGGGGGCTTACCGTGGCGAACTCGACCGTGTCGGACATCCAGGTACCTCCTGCGGGGATCGGGGGTGAGCCTGCCAGAGGGTGCGTCGGTCAGCGGAGGCGGAGGGGGATGCCGGCCACCAGGAGCAGGACGTCGGTGCACGTTTCGGCGAGGGCGGCGTTGAGGGTGCCCAGTTCGTCGCGGAACAGGCGGCCGGTGGGGGTCGACGGGACCACGCCCAGGCCCACTTCCGCCGAGACCAGGGTCAGCGGGGTGGGGCAGGCCGCCACGGCGGTGGCCAGGCGGGCGTACTCGGCGCGGGCCTGGGTCAGGGGGGCGCCGGTCCAGGCGTTCGTGTCGTCGAGGAGGGTGGTCAGCCAGGTGGCCAGGTCGTCGACCAGGACGGGGGTGGTCGCCTCCGCCAGGAGGGGCGCCAGCGCCTGCGGGGTGGACAGTTCGATCGTCGTCCAGGTGGGTGGGCGGCGGGCGGCGTGCGCGGCCAGACGCGCTGTCCACTCGGGATCGGTGGGGTCGGGACGGGCCGTCGCCACGTAGGTCGCGTGGTCGGCGGTGAGGAGTCCCTCGGCGTGGGCCGACTTGCCGGAGCGGGCGCCGCCGAGAACCAGGGTTGCCACGGGCGCACGCTATCTTGTGCGGCCGTGGACTACCGCTGGAGCTGCGACGACAGCCCTACCTTCACCGACCAGGACTCCGCCGAGGACTGGTTGCGCGACAGCTGGACCGGCCTGCTGGCCGCCGGCGTCGACGAGGTCACCCTCCTGCTGGACGGCGACCCCGTCTACGGACCGATGAGCCTGCACCCACCGGACACCCACTGACCGCACCCGGCGGGCGTCAGCCACCCAGGGTGGGATCGGTTTCGATGACGCCGGTCAGGGTCTTGTCGATGGCGGCCAGGGTGTCGGCGTCGAGGGTCACGCCAGCGGCCCTGACGTTCTCGGTGACCTGTTCGGGGCGGGTGGCGCCGATGATGGCCGACGCCACGTTCTTGTTCTGCAGGACCCAGGCCACCGCCAGCTGGGCCATCGACAGACCCGCCTGCTCGGCGATCGGACGCAGGCCCTGCACCTTCGTCAGCACCTCGTCGCGCAGGAGGCGGGAGATGAAGTTCTTGCCGCCGGACTCGTCGGTCGCCCGGGAACCGGCCGGCGGCGGCTGGCCAGGCTGGTACTTGCCCGTCAACACCCCCTGGGCGATGGGGGACCACACGATCTGGCTCAGGCCCACCTCCTCGCTGGCCGGCACCACCTCCGACTCGATGACCCGCCACAGCATCGAGTACTGCGGCTGGTTGGAGATGAACGGCACCTTCAGCTCCCGTGCCAGCTCCGCCCCCGCCCGGATCTGGTCGGCCTTCCACTCCGACACCCCGATGTAGAGGACCTTGCCCGCGCGCACCAGATCGGCGAACGCCAGGAACGTCTCCTCCAGCGGAACGCTCGAGTCGAACCGGTGCGCCTGGTACAGGTCCACGTAGTCGGTCTGCAGGCGCTTGAGCGACGCGTTCGCCGACTCGATGATGTGCTTGCGGCCCAGGCCCCGGTCGTTGGGCCCGCCCGGCCCGGTCGGCCAGAACACCTTCGTGAAGATCTCCAGGCTCTCCCGGCGCTGACCGGCCAGCGCCCGACCCAGCACGGACTCCGCGCGCGTGTTGGCGTACACGTCGGCGGTGTCGAAGGTCGTGATTCCGGCGTCCAGGGCGGCGCGGACGCACGCATGCGCCTGCTCCTCCTCGACCTGGGACCCGTGGGTGATCCAGTTGCCGTACGAGATCTCACTGATGTTCAGGCCGCTGCGGCCGAGGCGACGAAACTCCATGGCTTCAACCTATCCGTGGAGTTGCTCCAGGGAGAGGTGCGCCGCGTCGGCTGTGGACAACTCGGCGAGCTGTGGGCAACCGCCGGGTCAGCGGCGGAAACCGCCCTCGGAGTCGATCACCTGGCCGGTGATCCAGCGGGCCTCGTCGGTCGCGAGCCACGCGATCAGCCTGGCCGGATCGTCCGGTTTGCCCCAGTCGCCGCTGGGGAAACGCCTGGCCACGACCTCGCGGAAGTCCGGGGCGGCATAACCGGTGTCGATCGGGCCGGGGTTGACGGCGTTGACGGTCACACCACCGGCGGCCAACTCGTCGGACAACGTCGCCGTGATCGCCGCCAGCGCGCCCTTGCTCGCCGCGTACGCCACCTCGCCGGGCATCGGGCCGATGTTCTGGCCGGAGGTCAGGAACACGATCCGGCCCGGCCGCCCCAGCGCGCCGAACGCCTTGGCCAGCAGGATCGACGCGCGGGCGTTCACCGCCCAGTGCCCGTCGAGCCGGTCGGCGTCCATCGACGAGAGCGGGCCGTCGTCGCCGCTGCGGGCCTGGTTGCAGACCAGCACGTCCAGCCGGCCGAACGCCTCCACCACCGCGTCCACCAGCACCTGCGGCGCGGTCGGCGACGACAGGTCCAGCGAGAGGTCACGGACCGACGCGTCCGGGTCGGCCAGCGCCTCGCGCACGCCGTCGAGGACCGCGCTCGGTCCGCCGGGGTCCGCACCCCACGGCTGGTCGGCGTCGTGCGGGTGGAAGTGGTGCACGAACACGCTCGCCCCGTACGCGGCCAGCCGCCGGGCGGTCGCGTAGCCGATGCCGATCCGCCGGCTCGTGCCGGTGACCAGCGCGACCCGGCCACGCAGCGGCAGCGGGTCGCGGCGAAGCTCCTCGGTCACACCTTGTCCCCGGGGACCACCCGGGGCTTGGGCACCCGCAGCTTGCGGATCTGCGAGGCCCGGATGAACGAGTACCAGCCCACCGACAGTCCGCGCACCGTCTCCTTCGGGTACCGCGAGCGGACCAGCCGGGTGATCCGCCGGCCCATCAGAATGCCCTCGATGATCATGGCGACCAGCATGAGCAGGCAGAACAGCGTGGTCAGGCTCTGCACCTGCGGGTTCGGGAACAGCAGCGCCACGAAGATCACCAGCGCGAGCGGCATGAACAGCCCGAGCAGGTTGCGCTTGGAGTCGACCAGGTCCCGGATGTAGCCCTTGACCGGCCCCCGGTCACGCGGCATCAGGTACTTCTCGTCGCCTGCCATCATGCGTTCGCGCTGCTCAAGGCGCATTTCCCGGCGCTTGGCCGACAGCTGCTTGCGCTCCTCCTTGTTGCCGCGCGCCCGCTTCATCGCCTCCCGGGTGGTGCGCGGCGGCGGCGCGACGGGACCGCGCCGGCGCTGTTCGGCGTCACGGCGCCGGGGCGTCGGGCGGCCCTTGCCGGGCGTATGGCCCTTCTTCGCCTCGTCGGTGAGGGCGTCCTCTGTGACGTCGATCTCGGACTCGGCGCTGTCGGCGTCTTTGCGGCGAAGGAACCTCACGGGGGAGAGCGTAAGGGAACCCCAACTAGTCTTTGCCCATGCGGGTCCTGATCGCTCCTGACTGCTTCGGTGGGACGTTGACCGCGCCGGAGGCCGCCGAGGCCATCGCCGCTGGCTGGCGCGATGGCGCGCCGGATGACGAACTCACCCTCTGTCCGCTCGCCGACGGCGGGCCGGGCTTCGTCGACGTGCTCCACGCCGGTCTCGGCGGGAGCCTGCACCAGCTGACCGTGACCGGGCCGCGTGGCGACGCCGTCGAGGCCGTCTGGCTCGAACACGACGGCACCGCCTACGTCGAGTGTGCGCAGGCCTGCGGCCTGCACCTGGTCCCGAAGGACGAACGGGACGCGCTGACCGCGACCACGTTCGGTGTCGGCGAGTTGATCGCCGACGCCCTGGAGGCCAAGGTGCACACGATCGTCGTGGGCCTCGGCGGCTCGGCGACCACCGACGGTGGCGCCGGCATGGTCCACGCCCTCGGTGGTGTACCCGTGGGTGAGGACGGTGAACCGCTGGCCCCCGGCGGCGGCCCCCTGGTCGCCGCCGCCCGCCTCGACGGCCGCGTCGACCTGGGCGAGGTCACCCTGGTCGCCGCGTCGGACGTGGAGAACCCACTGCTCGGCAAGGAGGGCGCCGCCCGGGTCTTCGGCCCGCAGAAAGGCGCCGACGACCTGGCCGTACGGCGGCTGGAACGCTCGCTGACCCGCTGGGCCGACGTGCTCGCCGACCTCGCCGGCCGCGACGTGCGCGAGGTCCCGGGCGCCGGGGCCGCCGGCGGCCTGGGGGCCGCGCTGGTCGCGCTCGGTGCCACCGTCGAGTCCGGGGCGGGGGTGGTGCGCCGGCTGACCGGGCTGGACGCCGCGCTCGACCAGGCCCAGCTGGTGATCACCGGGGAGGGCAGCTTCGACTTCCAGTCGCTGCGCGGCAAGCTGGTCACGCGGGTGGCCGGGGCGGCCTCCGAGCGGGGCGTGCCGTGCGTGGTGCTGGCCGGGGTGGTCAGCGTCGGGCGGCGCCGGGCGGCCGCGTCCGGGGTCGACATGGCCTACGCGGTCGCCGAGCACGCCGGCTCGGCCGAGGCGTCACTGGCCGACCCGGCCGGCACCCTGACCTCGCTCGCCGCACACGTCTCGGCGCAGTGGCGGCGCAGTGGCGTCGGTAACATCTCGCCTTGAGAGACGTGTGCGACCATGGGGGAAGAAACGGCGGACGATCCCGGTTGTCCACAGGTAGTAGGAGTCCAAGGGTCGAGGGAGAACCATGACGACCGCACAGGAGAACACCGCGACGGACACGCACGGTGTGACGTTGTCCGACGCCGCGGCCAGCAAGGCGAAGGCCCTGCTCGACCAGGAGGGTCGGGACGACATGCATCTGCGCATCGCCGTCCAGCCGGGTGGCTGCGCGGGGCTGCGATACCAGCTGTTCTTCGACGACCGCACGCTCGACGGTGACCTGTTCCGCGACTTCGGCGGGCTCAAGGTCGCGGTCGACCGGATGAGCGCCCCGTACGTGGAGGGCGCCACGATCGACTTCGTCGACTCGATCGAGAAGCAGGGTTTCACCATCGACAACCCGAACGCCGGTGGTTCCTGCGCGTGCGGAGACTCGTTCCACTGACGAGCGGCAGGGAGAAACGGGGTCCAGAAGGGCCCCGTTTCTTCGTGTTGGCTCAGACGTACTCGTCGAGCTGGTCGACCTGCGCGTAGCAGGTCTCGTCGACCGCCCAGGGTGTCGGTGTTCCGGGGCGGTCCTGCTCAGCGGGCTGCGGCGGGGCCGGGATCGCGGCACAGTCCGCGATCAGCTCCTCCATGGTTTCGGTATCCGTGATGTGCACACGGTAGAACCTAGGTGGAGTGTGCTGCCATCACACCATTACTCAACGGTATTCTTGCCGTTCACTCCAACTGACGACAACCAGACAGGGGAAGCCCTCGTGCCCGTCGCCGTCTCCGGAAGTATCGCCACCGACCACCTGATGCATTTCCCGGGCAAGTTCGGCGAGCAGCTGGTCGCCGAGCAGCTGCACCGGCTCTCGCTGAGTTTCCTCGTCGACGACCTGGTCGTCCGCCGTGGCGGGATCGGCGCCAACATCGCCTTCGGCATGGGCGTGCTCGGCTCGTCCCCGGTCCTGGTCGGCGCGGTCGGTGACGACTTCGGTGACTACCGGTCATGGCTTGAGCGCCACGGTGTGAACTGCGCCGGGGTGCACGTGTCCGAGACCGCCCACACCGCGCGGTTCGTCTGCACGACCGACGACGAGATGTGCCAGATCGCGTCGTTCTACGCCGGCGCCATGGCCGAGGCCCGGCTCATCGAGCTCAAGCCGGTCGCGGACAAGGTCGGCGGCTTCGACCTGGTCCTGATCAGCCCCGACGACCCGGACGCGATGCTGCGCCACGCCGACGAGTGCCGCCAGCGCGGCTACCGGTTCGCCGTCGACCCGTCCCAGCAGCTCGCCCGCATGGACGGCGCCCAGATCCGGGCGTTCGTCCAGGGCGCGGACTACCTGTTCAGCAACGACTACGAGTGGGAGCTGCTGCGCCGCAAGACCGGGTGGACCGAGCGTGAGGTGCACGACCGGGTCGGCATCCGGGTCACCACGCTGGGGGAGAAGGGCGCGGAGATCGTCCAGAAGGACGGCACGCTGATCAGCGTCAACGCGGTCCCCGAGACGGTGAAGGCCGACCCCACCGGTGTGGGTGACGCCTTCCGCGCCGGCCTGCTGGCGGGGCTGGAGAAGGGCCTGGCCATCGAGCGGGCCGCGCAGCTCGGTTCCTACCTCGCGGTGCTGGTCCTGGAGACCGTCGGCACGCAGGAGTGGACGTTCGACAAGGCGCAGGCGGTGGCACGGATCAGCGCGACCTACGGTCCCGAGGCCGCCGACGAGATCACTCCCGTACTCCCGTAGGTACCGCGAAGGGTGCTGATCTGGTAACTGTGAGTGCATGCGCGCGCTCACAGTTGCCGCCACCCTGCTGCTGCTGACCCTGACCGGAGTGCCGACCGCCAGCGCGACCGGCCCGTGGCGCCCGGTCGGCTCGGACGTCGCCCGGCCGCTCGACGAGTCCCAGGGCCTGGCCGTGATCGAACGGCCGGGCGGGACCACCGTCCGCTACACCGGCATCGCCACGATCCCGCCGTCGCTGGCGGCCAGGGGCTGGAACCACGTCGGTGACCCCGGCGCCGGCCACGGCTTCTACGTGGAGCCCTACCAGCGTGACGACCGGGGCCCGAAGCTGTTCCGCGTCGAGGCTCCGGACGGCAACTGGGCCGAGTACACCCACGACCTGGAGTCGTGGGAGGCCAGCAACAACTCCTTCGCCGCCGTCTCGCCCGACGGCCGCTGGCTGCTGGCCGGCGAGTGGGGCACCGCCGACCGCCTGCTGGTCCACCCGATGCCCGGCATCGCGCACACCGACCCGGCCGCGAACCTGCCCTACGCGTCGGCGATCCGGCTGGACCGGCCGGTGCGCGACGTCCAGGGCTGCGACTTCGTCACCGACCGGCAGCTGCTGTGCTCGTCGAACGACCCGGCCGGTGACCTGTTCGGCATGACGAAACCCCTGCTCCAGGTCGACCTGGCGGCCCCGCCCGGCGCCGCCGACGTCCGGGGGACGGTCACCGCCCTCGGTCAACTGCCGCTGGAGAGCCTGTGCCAGGGCGAGTTCGAGACCGAGGGCGTCGACCACGACGAACGTGACGGCACCCTGCGGGTGGTCGTGCTGTCCCCGAGCGTGTGTGTCGCCATCGACAGCAAGACCTGGCGTTTCCGGCGATCGTGACTAGAGCCGGATCGGGTAGTGCGGCTCGGGGACCCGGATCGGGATCGTGCCCTCGATGAAGATGCCGTGCCAGATCATGTAGACCAGCAGCGCCCAGATCCGCCGGCTGTGGTCCAGCGTGCCCGCGCGGTGCTCCTCCAGCAGACGCAGGACCGCGTTCTTGTCGATCTCCTCGTCGGTCTGGCTCTTGAGCACGATCTGCCTGGCCCAGTCGTACATCTCCTCGCGCAGCCACAGCCGGATCGGCACCGGGAAGCCGAGCTTGCGCCGGTTGAGCACGTGCGGCGGCACGATCCGCCGCAGCGCCTGGCGCAGCGCGTACTTCGTCGTCTCCTTGGTGACCTTCTCCTCCTGCGGGATCCGGGCGGCGACCCGGAACACCTCGGTGTCCAGGAACGGCACCCGCAGCTCCAGCGAGTTGGCCATGGTCACCTTGTCGGCCTTGACCAGGATGTCGCCGCGCAACCAGGTGAACAGGTCGACGTGCTGCATCCGGGTCACCGGGTCCCAGCTCTGCGACTCCTTGTACGGGCCGGCGGTCACGTCCATGTGCCCGACGGCCGGGTCGAAGGTCCGCAGGACGGCCCTGAGCTGGTCGTCCCGGAAGATCCGCGCGTTGCCGTAGTAGCGCTGCTCCAGGTCCAGGGCGCCGCGGCGGAGCAGGTCCTTGCCCCTGGTGCCCTCGGGGATCTTCGTCGACAGCGAGCCCATGGCCCGCCGCAGCGCCCCGGGGACCTTCTCGAACGCGGCCAGCGACAGCGGTTCGCGGTAGATCGTGTACCCGCCGAACAGCTCGTCGGCCCCCTCGCCGGACAGCACGACCTTCACGTGCCGGCGCGCCTCCCTGGCGATGAACCACAGCGGCACCAGGGCCGGGTCGGCCACCGGGTCGTCCAGGTACCAGATGATCAGCGGTAACGCCTCCATCATCTCCTGGGCGCTGACCGTGCGGACGACGTGCCTGACCCCGATGGCCGCCGCCGACTCGGCGGCGACGTCGACCTCCGAGTAGCCCTCGCGCTCGAACCCGGTGGTGAACGTCACCAGATTGGGGTTGTGCTCGCGGGCCAGCGCGGCGATCGCGGTCGAGTCGATGCCGCCGGACAGGAACGCGCCGACGGTGACGTCCGCGCGCATGTGCTTGGCCACCGAGTCCCGCATGACGTCGGCGATCTGGTCGTAGAGCCGCTCCTGGCCGTCCTTGCCGCGCACGGCGGTGGGCCGGAAGGAGTGGAAGAAGTACCGGTCGGTGGTCAGCCGGCCGCCGGGGGAGATGGTGAACGAGGTGCCGGACTCGATCCGCCGGACCTCCTGGTGCATGGTCTCGGGCTCCGGGACGTACTGCAGCGTCAGGTAGTGCTGCAGTGCCGTGCGGTCCAGCGTGGCCGGCACCCGCAGTCGGGGCGCCAGCTCGAGCAGGGACTTCTTCTCGCTCGAGAACGCCACCCCGCCGGGGCCGGCTGAGTAGAACAGCGGCTTGATGCCGAACGGGTCGCGGGCGCCGAACACCACGCGCCGGCGCCAGTCCCAGATCAGGAAGGCGAACATCCCGCGCAGCTTCGACACCGCGGCCGGGCCGAGGTAGTGGTAGAGCGCGACGATGACCTCGCCGTCACCGTGCGTACGCATGGTCGCGCCGTGCTGCTCGATCAGTTCCTGGCGCAGCTCCAGGTAGTTGTAGATCTCCCCGTTGAACAGCAGCGTGTAACGCTCCTGTACCCCTTCCGGGCTCCAGTGCAGGGGTTGGTGGGAGTTGTCCACGTCGATGATCGACAGGCGGTTGAAGCCGAAGACGACCTCGTCGCCGGCCCAGGTACCGCTCTCGTCCGGGCCACGGTGCCGCTGACAGCGCATCGCCGCCGCCACCGCCTCCCGGCTCGCGCTGGCATCGGCTTCGGTGGGGCAGACAAGGCCAAGCAGACCGCACACGTCTTCGGCACAACCTCTCGCGTCGAGTGCTCGTCGAGCCCAAGTATGGCGGGAACGAGCACGGCCGGCCCGACGCGGTGTGGCCTGCGCCGCTCGGCTAGGCTCCCGACCTAGATCACGGGATGTCTGAGGAGGGGCGCGCAGTGGGCGACAAGAGGCGCACGCCGGCCAAGCGGGTCGTGGGTCTGGCCGGCCTGGCCGGACTGGCTTCCCTCACCCTGTCCGGTTGTACCGCCGGCGACGTTCTGCGGTTCGGCTGGCCGGAGGGGGTCACCCCACAGGCTGAACGGATGCGCGACTTCTGGACCTGGTCGGTGGTCGCGTCACTGGCCGTCGGCGTGCTGGTCTGGGCGCTGATCCTGTGGCCGGTGATCGCACACCGCAAGCGCGGGGACAAGCTGCCCAAGCAGTTCCAGTACAACCACTTCCTGGAGTGGATCTACACCGGCATCCCGTCCGTGGTGGTCGTGATCCTGTTCTACTTCACGATGACCACCCAGAACTACGTGCTGGCCGAGGAGCCGGAGGAGAACGTCGACGTCACCGTCAACGTCCTCGCGTTCCAGTGGAACTGGCAGTTCGAGTACGACGGCTACCGTGACACCTCCGGTGCCGTCGTCGCGCCGCGCACGCCGGAGGGCCCGCTGGTCACCACCATCGGCAACTCCTCGGAGATCCCGCTGCTGGTGCTGCCGACCGAGAGCCAGATCCACTACAACCTGCGCGGTCGGGACGTCATCCACTCGTTCTACGTTCCGGAGTTCCACTTCAAGCGGGACGTCTTCCCGTACCCGGAGAAGAACAACCAGGACAACACGTTCCAGAACTCCATCGACAGGGAAGGCTCGTTCGTCGGCCGGTGCGCCGAGCTGTGCGGGTCCTACCACTCGGCGATGAACTTCGAGGTCCGCGCGATCAGCCCGGAGCGGTTCGACCGCTACATGATCCTGCGCCGGAGCATCAACGAGACCACCAACGAGCCGTACACGGCGGCCGAGGCGCTCACGGTGATGGGTGAGGAGGACCCGGACTGCGGCGAACTGTGCAGCCCGACCGCCAACACCACCATCCCGTTCGACACCGACCGCACGGCCCGTACCTCGTCGAACTGAGTGTCGTCAGGTCCGCGAGAGTGAGGACAGCATGAAGGTCGAAGCCAGGCTCTTCCACTTGACGACCGCGTTCTTCTTCATCGCCGCGATCGTCTACGGGTTCTGGGCGCAGGAGCCGGTCGGCACCGTCGCGCTCATCCTGACCGGTGGGCTGTCGCTGATCATCGGGTCGTACTTCCAGTTCGTCGCCCGGCGCGTGGAGCAGCGGCCGGAGGACAACCCGGACGCCGAGATCAGCGACGGCGCGGGCGAGATCGGCTTCTTCAGCCCCGGCTCGTACTGGCCGGTCGGCATCGCGGCGGCCGGCGGCATCGCGGCCATCGCCATCGCGTTCTGGCAGATCTGGCTGCTGGTGATCGGCCTGGTGCTGGTGCTGATCACGGTCGGCGGCCTGGTGTTCGAGTACCACACCCGGCCCAACGTGACCGACTGAGCGAACACCGAGACACCCCGAACAGCGAAAGACCCCGCGAGCCAGGCTCGCGGGGTCTTTCCGTGTCCGTCTCTCAGCTGGCGGCGGTAGCGGCCTCGGCCTCGTCGCGCGCCCGCAGCTCGGTCGACAGGGCCGCCCAGCGCTCCAGCAGCTCGGTGACCGAGCCGTTGTCCAGGGCCGCGTTGGCGGCCTCGGCGCCGGCCCTCAGATCGGCGTGCAGGTCCCCGGACAGGCCACGGAAGGCGGCGATCGCCCCCGCCGCGTTGAGTACCACGGTGTCGCGCACCGGGCCCTTCTCGCCGGCGGCCAGTGCCCGCAGCACGGCCGCGTTGGTCGCCGCGTCCCCGCCGACCAGGTCGGCCGGGTCGACCGGGTCGACCGACAGCAGGGCCGGGTCGATCTTGTCCACGCGGACCGTGCCGCCGGACACGACCCAGGCGGTCGTGGTGGTGGTCGAGGTGATCTCGTCCAGGCCGTCGTCGCCGCGCACGACCAGGACGCTGAAGCCCCTGGCGGCCAGCACCTCGGCCACGACCGGCGCCAGCCGCTCGTTCGCACAGCCGATCAGGGCCGACGTCGGCTGCGCCGGGTTGGTCAGCGGCCCGAGGATGTTGAACGCCGTCGGGATGCCGAGCTCCCTGCGGACCGGGCCCGCGTGCCGGAAACCGGGGTGATAGGCCGGGGCGAAGCAGAAACCGATGCCCACGCTCGTGACGCACTCGAGAACCGCTGCCGGCGACAGCTCGATGGCCACGCCGATCGACTCCAGCACGTCGGCCGCGCCGCAGCGCGAGGACGCCGCGCGGTTGCCGTGCTTGACCACCGGGACCCCGGCGGCGGCGGTCACCAACGCGCTCATGGTGGAGATGTTCACGGTCCCGGCCTGGTCGCCGCCGGTACCCACGACGTCGGCGGCCGGCGTGTCCAGGGGGACCCGGCGGGCGTGCGCGAGCATGGCCTCGGCCATGCCGGCGACCTCGTCCGGGGTCTCGCCCTTGGACCGCAGCGCGACCGCGAAGGCACCGATCTGGGCCGGGCTGGCCGTGCCGGACATGATCTCGTTCATGGCCCAGGAGGTGTCCGCGGTGGTGAGATGCGTCCCACCCACGAGGCTGTTGAGCAGGGTCGGCCAGGTCGGTTCGGTCGCGCTCACGGTTGCGATCACCCCTGGTGGACGGGTAGCGGCCGGTTGCGCAGCACGTCGGCGACGGTCTCGGCGGCGGCCAGCGGGTCGAGCGGGTGCACGATCACCGCGTCGGCCTGTGACCAGGTCGCCAGCCAGCGGTCGTCCTTGCGGCGGATCGCGATGACGATCGGCGGGCAGTCGTCGATCTCGTGCTTGAGCTGGCGGCACAGGCCGATCCCGCCGGTCGGCTGGGACTCGCCGTCGAGAATCGCCAGGTCAACGGTGCCCGAGTCCATCTCCATCAGCACGTCGGAGATGGTGGCCGCCTCGTGGTACTCGACCCGCCCGACGTCGGCGGCCGGCCGGCGGCCGACAGCTGTGAGAATGGTCTCCCGGACCTCGGGCCGGTGGCTGAACACCAGGATCTTCAGCGGCGAGCTCATGGGGGCCTCCGGGAGGGTGCGAACACGACGACCTGATGCTATCCGGCACGCCCTGGAGGGTGGCAGGTGCCCGCGTCCGGGTGGTCCCGGTCGTGGATCACTCGTATGCCCCGGACGCGCCGTGGACCCGATCAGTCCCACCAGCTGAGGGCAGGCAATAATGCCCGTCGTGACGACAGCAGCGCCTTCAATCCACCAGCGTGTGCACTCGCTGAACCGGCCCAACATGGTCAGCGTCGGCACGATCGTCTGGTTGGCCAGCGAGCTGATGTTCTTCGCCGGCCTCTTCGCCATGTTCTTCACCGTCAAGGCGCAGAACGAGAGTGACCACTGGCCGCCGGAGCCGACGCATCTCAACGTGCCGTACGCGCTAGCTGTCACGATCGTCCTCGTCGCCTCGTCTCTCACCTGTCAGCTGGGTGTGTTCGCGGCGGAGCGAGGTGACGTGTTCGGGCTACGGCGGTGGTACACGATCACCCTGATCATGGGCACGGTCTTCGTCCTCGGTCAGGCCTACGAGTACTACCAGCTGATCCAGGACGGCACCACCATTCCGTCCTCGGCGTACGGAACCGTCTTCTACCTGACCACGGGGTTCCACGGCCTGCACGTGACCGGGGGACTCATCGCGTTCGTGTACCTGCTCATCCGCACCAGGATGAGCAAGTTCACCCCGGCGCAGGCGACGTCGGCCATCGTCGTGTCGTACTACTGGCACTTCGTCGACATCGTCTGGATCGGCCTGTTCACCGTCATCTACTTCGTGAAGTGACCGCGTGAGATGACCAGGACGGACCGACAGCCAGAACCCGAACTGACACAGGGGTTGCCGCACAGATGATGAAGAAACGAAGGGCCGGCACGAAGTTTCGGCGGCGCATGGCCGGGATGCTCGCGCTCGCCGTCGCGCTGATCGGTGCCGGGGCGCTGTACAGCCTGCTGGTGCCGGAGCCGCAGACCGCCCAGGCCCAGGACGACCCGATCACGGTGCGGCAGGGTGAGCAGATCTACAACAACACCTGTATCAGCTGCCACGGCGCGAACCTCGAGGGTGTCACGGACCGCGGCCCGAGCCTGATCGGTGTCGGCGAGGCGTCGGTGTACTTCCAGACCTCGACCGGTCGCATGCCGGCCGTGGTGCAGGGCGCGCAGGCCAAGAAGAAGCCGCCGGTGCTCACCCCGGACGAGATCGAGCAGATCTCGGCGTTCATCCAGGCCAACGGCGGTGGCGTCGAGATGCCGGAGGAGTCCGGTGCGCAGCTGCAGGGGGACAACCCCGCGCGCGGCGGCCAGCTGTTCCGCCTCAACTGCGCCTCGTGCCACAACTTCACCGGCCGGGGTGGGGCGCTGTCGTCCGGCAAGGCCGCGCCGCCGCTGGACAACGTGACCGAGGACGCCATGTACGCGGCCATGTTGTCCGGCCCGCAGAACATGCCGCGCTTCTCCGAGCGCCAGCTGTCGCCGACGGAGAAGAAGGACATCATCGCGTACGTCAAGTCGGTGACCGACGGCAACAACAACCCCGGAGGTAACTCCCTCGGTGGGCTGGGGCCGCAGTCGGAGGGCTTGATCGGGTTCATCGTGGGGATCGCCGCGCTGCTCGGCATCACCTTGTGGATCGGGGCTAAGCAATGAGCACGGAAAACCAGCCGGAGAGGCCGAGCGACGAGCAGATCGCCCGGATGAGCCGGGACGAGCTGTCCACGCTCGGCATGAAGATGGACGGCGTCGAGCTGGTCGAGTACCCGGACCCGTGGCCGGTGAAGGGCACCCGCGCGGAGAAGCGCGCGGAGCGGGCGGTCGCCTTCTGGTTCGCCCTGTCCGGTATCGCCGGCCTGGCGTTCGTGGTGGCCTTCATCTGGTGGCCGGCCAAGTACGTTGCCCCCAACGAGCCGGGCCACCTGATGTACTCCCTGTACACGCCGGTCATCGGTCTCACGCTGGGCGTGGCGATCCTGGCGGTCGGCATCGGCGTGCTGATGTACACCCGGCGGTTCGTTCCGCACGAGGTGGCCGTGCAGGAGCGCCACGACGGCGGCTCCAACGAGCTGGACAAGGCGACGATCCTCGCCCAGCTCGCCGACGCCGGCAACGACAGCACGATCGCCCGCCGGCCGATGATCACCCGTTCGCTGCTGTTCGGCGGCGGCGTGCTCGGCCTGGCGCTGACCGTGGTGCCGCTGGGTGGCCTGCTGCGCAACCCGCACGCCCAGTCCTCCAACGAGGACGGCCTGCTGCACACCGGGTGGCTGCACCACGGCGACGACGAGAAGGTCTACCTGCGCCGCGACACCGGCGACTCCAGCCAGGTCGAGCTGGTCCGGCCCGAGGACCTCGACTCCGGCGCGATGGAGACGGTCTTCCCGTTCCGCGAGTCGGAGCGCGGCGACCACGAGGCCTTGGTGCACGCGCTCAAGCGGGCGGACAATCCCGTCATGTTGATCCGGCTGCGCCCCGAGGACGCCGCGCGCGTCGTCAAGCACGAGGGCCAGGAGGACTACAACTACGGCGACTACTACGCCTACACGAAGATCTGCAGTCATGTCGGTTGTCCGACCTCGCTGTACGAGCAGCGGACCAACCGCATCCTGTGCCCGTGCCACCAGTCGCAGTTCGACGCGCTGCAGTACGCCAAGCCGGTGTTCGGCCCGGCGACCCGCAAGCTGGCGCAGCTGCCGATCACCGTGGACCCGGACACCGGTTACTTCATCTCGACCGGTGACTTCAACGAGCCGATCGGGCCCGCGTACTGGGAGCGGAAGTCATGAGCGGACTGACGACACCGACCAAGCCGGACAACATCGCCATGCGGGCCGCCGGTGGTGCGGCCAAGTGGGTCGACGACCGGTTCCACCCCGCCGGCGGTGTCCGGCGGCAGCTGAACAAGGTCTTCCCGACCCACTGGTCGTTCCTGCTCGGTGAGGTCGCGCTCTACAGCTTCATCGTCCTGCTGCTGTCCGGCACGTACCTGACCCTGTTCTTCGACCCCTCGATGCAGGAGGTCACCTACCAGGGCTCGTTCGTGAACCTGCGCGGTCTGGAGATGTCGCGGGCCTACGAGTCCACGCTCTACATCTCCTTCGACGTGCGCGGCGGCCTGTTCGTCCGGCAGGTGCACCACTGGTCGGCGCTGCTGTTCATGTCGGCGATCGTCGTGCACATGTTCCGCACCTTCTTCACCGGTGCGTTCCGCCGGCCGCGCGAGGCCAACTGGGTCATCGGCGTGCTGATCTTCATGCTCGGCTGTGTCGAGGGCTTCGCCGGCTACTCGCTGCCCGACGACCTGCTCTCGGGTGCCGGCCTGCGGATCCTGTCCGGCCTGATGATGTCGATCCCGATCGCCGGTACCTGGATCAACTGGTTGATCTTCGGCAGTGAGTTCCCCGGCACGGAAGTGATCCCACGGCTCTACGCCGTGCACATCCTGCTGGTACCGGGCATCCTGCTGGCGTTGATCGGTGTGCACGTCGGTCTCGTGTGGTACCAGAAGCACACCCAGTTCCCGGGGGTGCGGCGCAAGGAGACCAACGTCGTCGGCGTCCGGATCATGCCGACCTTCGCGCTCAAGGCCGGCGGCTTCACCGCCGTCGTGATCGGTGTGACCGCGCTGATGGGCGGGCTGTTCCAGATCAACCCGGTGTGGAACTTCGGCCCCTACAACGCGGCGCACATCTCCGCCGGAACGGTGCCCGACTGGTACATGGCCTGGACCGACGGACTGGTCCGACTATGGCCGGCGTGGGAGGTCTATCTGGGGAACTACACGATCCCCGCGCCGTTCTTCCCGTTCATGATGGGCCTACCCCTGTTGACCGGTATAGCGGCGGTCTATCCCTGGCTGGAACGAAAATTCACGAAGGACTACGCGCACCACAACCTGTTGCAGCGTCCCCGTGACGTTCCGGTGCGCACCAGCCTCGGTGTCATGGCGATCACCTTCTTCATGGTGTCGCTGCTGTCGGCGGCCAACGACGTGCTGGCGGAGAAGTTCGACATCTCGCTCAACGCGACCACGTGGATGGGCCGGATCGGGTTGCTGCTGCTGCCACCACTGGCCTACGCGATCACCTACCGGCTGTGTCTGGGCCTGCAACGGTCCGACCGGCAGGTGCTCGAACACGGCGTGGAGACCGGCATCATCAAGCGGCTCCCGCACGGTGAGTTCATCGAGGTGCACCAGCCCCTCGGGCCGGTCGACGAGCACGGCCACCCGATCCCGCTGGAGTACCAGGGCGCCCCGGTGCCCAAGAAGATGAACAAGCTGGGCTCGGCCGGCGAACCGGTCGCCGGGTCGCTGCTGCGGGCCGACCCGCCGGAGGAGACCGCCGCGCTGGCCAAGGCACGGGCCGCCCAGCACGGCCACGGTGACGAGGAGCCAGGCACCGAACTGGCCACCAGCGACGAGGATCCGTCCAAGAAGCTGTGAGGTCACTCTTACGCACAAGGGCCGCCGCGATCATCGCGGCGGCCCTTGTCGCCGTCGGTGGCTGTTCGTCCGATTCGTCCGCTGACGACCCGGCGCGGCGCGACGCGGCCACCGCGCCCGTGTGCCGCGACACCGGCTTCGACTGCGACCTGCAGAAGCGGTTCGTCGAGGTCGAGCGGTACCTGGCCGGGCGGCCGGGGACCTCGGGCGTGGTGGTGCGGGACCTGCGCACCGGGGCGGTGTGGCGCAACGGGCACGCCGAGGACCTGACCTGGACGGCGTCCACCATCAAGCTGGCGATGGTGGTCGACCTGTTCACCCGCGACCGCACGGGCGAGATCACGCTCTCGCGTGAGGACCGCCGGCTGATCGGGGCGATGCTGCACACCTCGGACGACCGCGCGGCCGACGTCCTGTGGTACCGCTACGCCGGCGAGGACCATCTGACGTTCAACGAGAACTTCCCGAAGTACGGCCTGACGTCGCTCACCCCCCAGGCGGGGTTCACCGACTACTACCCGTACTGGGGTTTCCAGAAGTGCACCACCGACGACCTCGACCGGCTGATGTCCTACGTGCTCACGAAGCTGCCGGCCGGCGAGCGCGCCTACATCGTCCGGGAGATGCGGTCGGTGGACGTGGTGCAGCGGTGGGGCGTGTGGGGTGCCGGCCCGGCGGCCCACCCCGGCACCAAGGACGGCTGGTCGGAGGAGAAGGGCGGCTGGGTGACCAACACCGTCGGTTTCGTCGGCGACGGTGAGCGCTACACCCTGGCGGTGATGAACGACCTGCGCGGCGAGGCCGGGTTCGCGGCCGGCCGGACCACGGTCACCGAGGTCGCGGAACTGCTCTTCGCCGGCTACTTCCGGGACTGAAACGGCAGGCGCGGGTCGGTCGGCTCGTCGGCCCAGGTGTCGCGGATCCAGGTGTGCGCGGGGTCGTCGCTGATCAGCCAGGCCCGTTCGGCGCCGGGGCCGGCCATCACGTTGAGGTAGTACAGGTCGTAGCCGGGGACGGCGATCGACGGGCCGTGCCAGCCGTGCGGGATGAGCACCACGTCGTCGGTGCGGACCTCGGCGAGCACGTCGATCCCGCCGGCCGCCGAGGCATACACCCGCTGGTAGCCCAGGCCGGGGCCGGTCGGGCCGGGCGCCACCTGGAAGTAGTAGATCTCCTCCAGCACCGACTCGCCAGGGCGGTCCTCGTCGTGCTTGTGCGGCGGGTAGGACGACCAGTTGCCGCCGGGGGTGAGCACCTCGCAGGCGATCAGTTTCTCGGCGTCGAAGGCGTCGGGGGTGCAGAAGTTGTTGACCTGGCGGCTGCACCGGCCGGCGCCGCGCAGCTCGACCGGCACACCGGCGGCCGGGGCGTAGCGGGGTGGCCGGCGGGTCGAGCAGACGGCGGCGGGCAGCGCCAGCGTCGCGGGGGCGGTCGCGGTGAGGGTGGCGGTCGCGTCGCGCGGCAGGTAGGCGAAGTCGGACGGGCCGGCGAACACGTTCGGCCGCCCGGTCAGCTCCATGACCTGGTCCTCGACGGTCACCACGCAGCCGCCGGCCAGTGGCAGGACGAGGGTCTCGGACTCGCCGGTGTGCACGGTGCGTGGCTGGTCGGGGGCGAGGTCGAGGACGGTGAGCCCGGAGTAGGTCCAGCCGGCGGAGGCGGGCGTGACCTGGACCCGGTCGGGGCCGGTCGAGCCGGCCGGCAGGTGGTGGCGCACGGTGTCCTCCCTGGTCAGAGCAGGCTTGCGGCCGTGTCGACGGCGGCGGCGACGTCCCCGTCGGGCGGGTAGAGCAGCGAGCGGCCGACGACCAGACCGCAGGCGTTGGGGTGGCGCAGCGCCCGGCGCCAGCGGCCGTAGGTGGCGTCGGCGTCGCGGGCGACCTCGCCGCCGAGCAGCAGCGTCGGCAGGGTCGTGGCGGCCAGGACGCGGCCCATGTCCTCGCCGCCGTCGCCGATGACCGGCACCTTGAGCCAGGTGTAGGCGGAGGTGTGGCCGAGACCGGCGGCGACGGTCAGCGCGGTGGTGGCGGCCTCGACGGACAGGTCGTTGCGCAGCGTCCCGTCGGCGCGGCGGGCCACGAACGGCTCGACCATCGCCACCAGCTCCCGGTCGGCGAGCTCGTCGACGGCGTTCGAGCAGGCCAGCAGGGTGGGGGCGGTGCGGCTGTCGGCGAGGTCGACGCGCAGCAGCATCTTGCCGCCGTCGTAGCCGAACCGGGCGATGGCGGCGGCGTCGTAGCCGGTGAACCGGTCGTCGATCTCGAAGTCGGCGCCGGCGAGCCCGCCCCGGTTCATCGAGCCGAACACGGCCCGGCCGTGCAGGGCGTCGAGCAGCAGCAGGTCCTCGAGGATGTCGGCGGTGCCCAGGACGCCGGTGACGCCCGGGCGGGCCAGCGCGACGCACAGCCGGCGTAACAGCTCGCCCCGGTCGGCCATGGCCAGCGGGTCGTCGCCGGCGCGCAGCGAGCCGCGCGCGGGATGGTCGGCGGCGATCACCAGCGCCTTGCCGGAGGGGCCGAGCAGGGACTCCGGGCGGGCGCGATCGGCGGCCAGCGCGCCGATCGTCTCCGGCTCACGCAGCCGGCGGGTGGTCAGGCCGGCGATCCGGTCAGTCCACATCGGACATCAGCTCCTCGACCTCGGTGGTGGTCGGCATCGCCTCCGAGCAGGACAGCCGGGAGGCGACGATGGCGCCGGCGGTGTTGGCGAAACGCATGGTCGCCGCCGTGTCCCAGCCGGCCAGCAGGCCGTGGCACAGCGCGCCGCCGAACGCGTCCCCGGCGCCGAGGCCGTTGACGACCTCGACCGGAACCGGCGCCACCTCGACCTGTCCTGAGTCGTCGGCGGCCAGCACCCCGTCCGGCCCGCGCTTCACCACCGCGAGCCGCACTCCCGTGTCCCGCAACGCCGTCGCCGCGTCGCGGGGGTCGGTCGTGCCGACCGCGACCGCGCACTCCGCCAGGTTGCCGACGGTCACCGTGACCTGGGGCAGCGCCGCCCGGACCCAGCGGGTTGCCTCGTCGGGCGAGTCCCAGAACATCGGCCGGAAGTCCAGGTCCAGCACGGTGATCGCGTCCGGGTCGTGGGCGTGGCGGGCGGCCAGCGCGGCCAGCGTGGCCGAGCGGCTCGGTTCGGCGCACAGCCCGGTGACCGTCACCCAGAGGATCCGCGCGTCCCGGACGGCGTCCAGGTCCAGCTCGCCGGGCTCGATCTGGAGGTCGGGGGCCCTGGGGTAGCGGTAGAAGTACAGCGGGAAGTCGTCGGGCGGGAAGATCTCGCAGAAGGTGATCGGGGTCGGCAGCCCCGGCACACCGGTCACGTACCGGTCGTCGACGCCGAACCCGCGCAGCGCCCGGTGCAGGTACTCGCCGAACGGGTCCTCGCCGGTGCGGCTGATCAGCGCGCTGCGCCGGCCGTGCCGGGCCGCCGCGACCGCCACGTTGGCCGCCGTGCCGCCGAGGAACTTGCCGAACGAGGTCACGTCGGCCAGGCCGACGCCGACCTGTTCGGGGTAGAGATCCACCCCGAGCCGTCCCATGGCGATCACGTCGAAAGTCACGGCACCTCCATCCGGCTGGCCAGCGCGGCATCGGCCCTGGCCAGCCAGCCGCGCCAGCTCGCGGCCGCCTTGGCCGGCTCGGCCCAGGGCTGGGAGCATCGAACCATCCGGGTGCCCGGTCGATCCAGCCATCGGAGCACGACGCCGACCTCCTCGGCCGGCGCGCCGCGCAGCGGACCCTCCCCGGGCAGCACCGTTTCGGCCGACGCGGCGAGCAGGTCGACCACCGGCATCGGCGCCACCCCGCGCCGCGCGACCCCGGCCGAGGCCAGCCGGCCGTGGCGCACCACCGCGAACTCCCAGCCGCCCTCGCCGTCCGGGCGCGCGGCGATCAGCTCGGGCACCGCGGCCAGCGCGGCCAGCCGCTGGCCCCGGTCGAGCGTGCGGACCAGCGCCCGCATCCGGTCGCGGTCGAACCCGGCCTGCTCGAAGCGCTGCGCTGTGGCGAGTTCGGTGAGCCGGTTGGCCAACCGGCGCAACGGGTCCAGCCGCCGCCCGGCGACCAGCCCGAGGAAGGCGACCGGCGCGGCGGCGTAGGCGTCGACCGACTGGTGGCCGGCGCACGGCGCGGCGCAGCGGCCCAGCTCGGCAAGCGCGCACGGCCGCGCGTTCGCCCGCTGGGCCGGGATCCGGATGGTGCACGGGCGCAGCCCGGTGGCGTCCTGGGCCGCGATCAGCGCGTCCTGCGCCAGACCTCGGGAGCGGAACGGTCCCAGGGCGTCCGCGCGGGGGACCTTGACCAGCGACAGCCGGGGGAACGCCTCGTCGGTGAGGGTGATCCACCAGGCCTGCCGGGCGTTCTTCGAGCGGCGGTTGTAGGCGGGTTTGTGGGCCGAGAGCAGCCGCAGTTCGCGGACCTGTGCCTCCAGCGGGTGCGCGCACTCGACGTGGTCGACGCGGGTGGCCAGCGCGACCATCTCGCGCAGCCGGCGGCGGGTCTCGCTGGCGGTGAAGTACTGGCGGACGCGGCGTTTGAGGTCGGTGGCGGTGCCCACGTAGAGCACCTCGTCGCCGGGGCCGCGGAACAGGTAGACGCCGGGGGTGTTGGGCAGGTCGGCGGCCAGGGTGCGTTTGCGGCGTTGTTCCGGGGTGACCTCAGGGATGTAGTCGATCAGTTCTTCCAGCGACTGCACGCCGATCGAGCCGACCCGTTCGAGCAGGGAGTGGAAGACGTCGACGGTGGCGCGGGCGTCGGCCAGGGCGCGGTGGTTGGGCCGGGTGCGGGCGCCGAGCAGTTCGGCCAGCGCGGAGAGCCGGCAGCTGGGGGCCTCCTCCCTGGTCAGCACGCGGCGCGCGAGTTGGACGGTGCACACGACGGTGGGTTTGGGCCAGCGGTAGCCGTGGCGCAGACAGGCCTTGCGGACGAAGTTGGTGTCGAAGCCGGCGTTGTGCGCGACGAGCACGGCCCCGGCGGCGAACTCCAGGAAGGCGGGCAGGACGGCGTCCAGCCGGGGCGCGGCGTGCACCATGGCGTCGGTGATCCCGGTCAGTGAGACGACCTCGGGCGGGATGCCCCGGCCGGGGTCGACGAGGGTGGCGAACTCGCCGACGACCTCACCGCCTCGGATCTTGACCGCGCCGAACTCGGTGATCGTGTCCTCGTCGCTGACACCGGTGGTTTCCAGGTCGAACACCACGAAGGTGGTCGATCGCAGGGGGGTGCCCAGCTCGTCGAACGCGAGCTGGCCATCCGTCTTGGGCATGGTCGGGCAAGCTAGCGGAGCGCACCGACACAATCGGTGCGGGAAAGCCAGCGAGTGCCGGCGCGACCAGCCGACTAGCCTGATGGGATGGCACCGTCACTCCATCCGGTCGGACCGGACGAGCTCGGGGACCCACCCGAGCCCGCTGAGTCCACTGTGGACTGGACGGCGCTGCCGGACGCGGTCCGTACCCGCATCGCCGAGTTGGGCGCGGAGGCCATCGGTGCCCTGCCGCCGGTGGACATTCCCCAGCAGCTGCGGGCGGTGGCCCGCTTCACCCCCGCCAAGCGGGCGCGCCTGGGCAGCGCCCCGATCATCGCCAGCCTGCGTGATTCGATGGCCTTCCGAACGGCGGTGGTCGAGTGGTGCCGCAAGCACCGCCCCATCACCCTGGACCTGACCGTGGACGACCCGGTGGCGGTCGCGTCGGCGGCGGTGTTGTTGGGCGAGGAGACCGCCGGCCACTACCTGGAGCTGGTGGCCCGCCGGGCGTCGGACGCGTCGTTACGCGCCCAGCGGGACGCGGCCGTGGCCCGTGCCGACCGGGCGGAGGCGGAGTTGGCGAAGGTGCGCGGTGAGCTGGAGTCACTCCAGGACGCCGTGTCCCACGCCCGCCAGGACGCCGAGGTCGAGTTGGAGCGTCTCCGCAAGCGCCTGCGCGAACAGGGCGTCAAGGTCCGCGAGGCCAAGGACGAGGCGGCCAGGGCCAGCTCGGAGATCGCCACGATCCGCACCGCCGCCGAGGCCGAGGTGGCGGCCCTGACCGACCAACGCGACCGCGAACACGAACGCGCCGAAACCGAACGCGCCCGGGCCGGCAGGGCCGAGTCCGACGCCGAGATCGCCCGCCAGTCCGCCAGGGAGGCCCGCCAGGCCGACGAGGTCCGCCTGGCCCTGCTGGTCGACACCCTCGACGGGGCCGTCACTGGCCTGCGTCGAGAGCTGGCCCTTGGCGGCGCCGGCCCCCGCCCGGCGGACCTCGTCCGGGGCGCGACCGAGGCCCAGGGCTCGGTCAGCCGCGTGGAGGACCCGGCGGCGCTGGAGCGCCTCCTGGCGCTTCCCTCGGTGCACCTGGTGGTGGACGGCTACAACGTCACGAAAACCGGTTATCCCGAGCTGTCCCTGTCCGACCAGCGCGACCGGCTGATCCGCCAGCTGGCAGCCCTGGCCGCCCGCACCTCCGCCGAGGTGACCCTCGTCTTCGACGGCGCCGGCGTGGTCGCCGTGCCGACCACCGCGCCCCGAGGTGTCCGCGTCCTGTTCAGCGACCCGGGCGTCCTGGCGGACGACGTCATCCGGGCCCTGGTCACCGCCGAACCGGAGGGGCGCCCGGTGGTGGTCGTCACCTCGGACCGAGCCGTCGCCGACTCCGTCCGCCGCCGGGGCGCGCACCCGGTCCCCTCGGCCGTGCTCCTGGCCCGCCTCGGCCGCTCCTGAACCCAATTCACTCGATCGAGTCAAGAAGCACCGATGAAGCTGGTCAGACGGCGGACAAGCACCCCACTTACCACGCCCGTCGCCGGAAATTGTCGGTCCCCCCACCTAACCTTCTCCCCAGACGGACACCAGTTCGAAAAGGGAGCGGGAAATGATCATCGACTGTGACAGCTGTGTGGTGCGCGGCCTCGCCTGCGGTGACTGCGTGGTGAGTGTCCTGCTCGGCACCCCGCCCGCCATCGAGCTCGACGCCTCCGAGCAGCGGGCCATCGACGCCCTCGGTCGTGCCGGCATAGTGCCTCGCCTGCGTCTGGAGCCGGTCGAGAAGTCGGCGTGATCGCCCGGACGCGCTCGGTCCCCACGGCCGTTCGGCGAACGGTCGAATCCTGTCGTTGAGCGGGAGATGGGCGGGGGAACGGCCTGCCGCGAACCGGGTGAACAGGGGTGTTGCCCTCGTCACAGAGTGGAGTTAGGACTGCTCCATTGGTGGATCAGGGCGTCTCGCGAACTTTTTTCGAGACGCCCCATAGACGAGTGGACTTACTTTTCGTAACCTGTCCGAGATCTCGTGGCCGTCAGCCGCCCACCCCGAGGGCGCGCTACGCGGGATCACCGCCGAGTCGGCCTTGTCGGGGGGCTGAACCGGATTTCCCCCAAACGGTGGGGTGTGCGCATCGATCGCTGGTCCGCTGTCGCGGCCCCACGCGGTCCGGAGAGGTGCACATGTCCCGTCGGCGGTTGAGGACGAAGGAGACCCGCGCGACGTGGCGTCGCATCGAATGAAGCGCGCATTCCGGGCTGCAGTCAGTGTCACGGCCGCCATTGCCGTGGTGAGCGTGTCCCCAGCTCCGGCTCTCGCGCTCCCCCCTGCGCACCAGCAACCCCCACCACCGAACACCGCGTCCGAGGCGTTGGCGCAGTACAACAAGGTGGCCAAGCAGGCGACGAAGGTCAACGAGGACCTGCTGTCCGCCCAGGACGACCTCGGTAACAAGCGAAAAGTTCTCAAGCAGGCCAACGCCGACATGGAAAGCGCCAAGAAGGCGCAGGCACAGGCCAAGATCGACGAGGAGGCCTTCCGGGGCCAGGTCGACGATCTGACCAGTGCCTCCTTCCAGGGCGCCCGGTTCAACAAGCTGTCCGCCCTGCTCACCGGCTCGTCCACCGAGGACTTCCTGGAGCGGGCGACGGCACTGGGCGTGCTCGCGGCGGACAACGAGAAATCGCTGTCCAAGCTCAGCGGTGCGGTCGACATGGCCGCCACCGCGCAGGCCAAGGCCGCCGACGCCCAGGCACGGGCCAAGGCGGCCACCACCGCGGCCGAGCAGCTGATCAAGAAGATCTCGAAGACCGCGGCCGACCTGGAGAAGCAGAAGGTCGCGGCCGAGGCCGCCTACGACGAGCTCAGTGCCGAGGAGCAGGCCGAACTCGCCGGGCCCGGTCCCGGCGACGACGGTGTCTTCCTCGGCGGCCCGGGTGCGGGCGGCCAGGCGGCCGAGGTCGCCATGCAGCAACTCGGCAAGCCGTACGTCTACGGCAACGAAGGCCCCAGCAGCTTCGACTGCTCCGGCCTGATGCTGTACGCCTACGCGGCCGCCGGGATCACGCTGCCCCGGTCCAGCCGCTCGCAGTACGGGGTCGGCAAGTCCGTGGCCTACGGCGAGTGGAAGGTCGGTGACCTGCTGTTCTACGGCAGCAGCGCCGGCTCCATCCACCACGTCGCGATGTACATCGGCGACGGCATGCTGGTCCACGCCTCCCAGCCCGGTGTGCCGGTGAAGACCGGCGCCGCTCCGGACGGCGGTGGCTCGGACTACTTCGCCGCCCGCCGTGTGGTGGGCTGACCACGCACCGACAGCGCTCGGGGCCGGTACGCACCGCGTGCCGGCCCCGAGTCCTGTTTGCACATAACATCTACATCGTGACCAACCGGGCGGGACCGCGCGCGTGGCTGGGCGCCGCGGTGGCGGCGGTCCTCCTGCTCGGCATCACCATCGTGTCCCTGCCCAGCGCCGGCCAGGCGCCGGCCCCTGGCCCGGGTCAGCCACTGGGCGTGGTCAGCCCACAACCCCGCGCCGACCTCACCCGCGCCGACGCCGTCACCGCCCTGCTCGACCGCCGGGCCCAGGCCGTCCGCGACCGCGACGAGCGGGCCTTCCTGGCCACCATCGACCCCGAGGCCGACGACGCGTTCGTCGCCACCCAGCGGCGCCTGTACGACAACCTCGCCGGCGTGCCGTTCGACGAGTGGACCTACCAGCTCAGCCCGGACGACACGCTGGACGTCGCCGACCTGCCCGAGGAGGACACCGACGGCGCCGACGAGGTCTGGGCACCCGCCGTCGACCTGCGGTACGCGCTGCGTGGCGGTGACGTGGTGCCCACCAGCCGCGCCATGGGCTACCTGTTCGCCCGCCACGGCGCCACCTGGTACCTGCGCTCCGACAGCGCCCTGGACCGGCTCGGCCGCCGCAGCTGGCGGGGGCCGTGGGACTACGGGCCGTGCGTCGTGACGCCCACCGAGCACGGCATCGTCGTCAGCCATCCGGGTGACGGGCCGATGGTGAAGCGGCTGACCGGCGAGCTGGACGATTCGGTGCGCGCGGTCAGCGCGCTGTGGCCGACGAGCTGGCCCGAGCGGGTGGTGCTGATGCTGCCGGACTCGCCGAGCGAGATGCGCGCCCTGGTCGGCGCGAAGGACTTCCCGGTCGACGCGGTGGTCGCGGTGGCCGTGGCCGACCGGGTCGACAACGCCACCCGCGAGGTCACCGGCCAGCGGGTGGTGCTCAGCCCCACGGGCGTGCGGGCGCTGTCGGCGACCTCGCTGCGGGTCGTGCTGCGCCACGAGATCACCCACGTCGCCGCGCGCGCGGACACCGTCGACGGCTCGCCGACGTGGCTGCTGGAGGGCTTCGCCGACTACGTCGGCTACCGCGACAGCGGCGTCACGCTGGCCGAGGGCGCGCCGGACCTGATGGGCGAGGTGCGGTCGGAGCGGCTGCCGGAGTCGCTGCCGGAGGACCGGGCGTTCCGGATGAGCGGGCCGGACCTCGACCAGGCCTACCAGGAGAGCTGGTCGCTGGCGAAGTACATCGCCGGCGAGTACGGCGAGCAGCGGCTGGTCAGCCTGTACCGCGAGCTGGCGGCGGCCGGCGCGGTGTCGGCCAGGGAGACCGACGGCCTGCTGCGCGGCGTGCTGGGGGTGGACCGGGCGGCGCTGGTCCAGGGCTGGCGGGCGTACCTGCTGGCGGCCCTCGAGTAGGGTTTCCCGGTGCCTCGGACCCTGGTGGTGACCAACGACTTCCCACCCCGCCCCGGTGGGATCCAGTCCTACCTGCACGCGCTGGCGACCCGGCTGCCCGACCAGGACCTGGTCGTGTACGCACCGACCTGGGAGCACCACACCGGGTCACACACCGAGTTCGACGCGGCCCAGCCGTTCCCGGTGGTGCGGCACACGGGCGGGCTGATGCTGCCGACCCCCGACGTGGCCCGCCGGGCCCGCGAGATCCTGCGCGCCGAGGGCTGCGAGACCGTGTGGTTCGGCGCGGCCGCGCCGCTGGGGCTGCTGACGCCGACACTGCGGGCCGCCGGGGCGCGGCGGGTGATCGCCAGCACGCACGGCCACGAGGTCGGCTGGTCGATGCTGCCGGGGGCGCGGCAGGCACTGCGCCGGATCGGGACCACGACCGACGTGGTGACGTTCGTCAGCAAGTACACGCGGTCGCGGTTCGCGTCGGCGTTCGGGCGGCTGGCGGCGTTGGAGTACCTGCCGTCCGGGGTCGACACCGAGCAGTTCCAGCCGAACTACGCCGCGCGCAAGGAGATCCGGTCGCGGTACGGGCTCGGGGACCGGCCGACGGTGGTGTGCGTGTCGCGGCTGTGGCCGCGCAAGGGGCAGGACATGTTGATCCGGGCGTTGCCGTTGATTCGGCAGCGGGTGCCGGAGGCGGCGTTGCTGCTGGTCGGTGGGGGCCCGTACGAGGACCGGCTGCGGACGATGGCTGACCAGTTGGGGTTGGCCAAGGACGTGGTCATGACCGGGCGGGTGCCGTGGGAGGAACTGCCGGCGCACTACGTCGCCGGTGACGTGTTCGCCATGCCGTGCCGCACCCACGGGCGTGGCCTGGACGTCGAGGGTCTGGGCATCGTCTACCTGGAGGCGTCGGCGTCCGGGCTGCCGGTGGTGGCCGGGAGGTCGGGCGGCGCGCCGGAGACCGTGCTGGAGGACGTGACCGGGCACATCGTCGACGGCCGCGACGTGGCGCTGATCGCCGAGCGGGTCGGCGCCCTGCTGGCCGACCCGACCTGGGCGAACGAGATGGGCGAGGCCGGCCGCCGCTGGGTGTCGCGGCACTGGCGGTGGCAGGACATCGCCCGCCGCCTGGCGCGGCTGCTGGACGGCAGCGCATTCTAGGGACCAGCTCGCTCGACGACGACCGACAAGGAGCCGACGATGGGACCGCTGGACGCCACCGAGCGCATGGAGTACCTCGCCCAGCCACATGTCGGTGTGCTGAGCGTCGCCACCAGCGACGGCCGGCCGCCGTTGACCGTGCCCATCTGGTACGCCTACGAGCCCGGCGGCGACCTGACGTTCTTCACCGGCGCGGAGGGCCAGCGGGCGCGCAAGACCCGGTTGCTGGAGGAGGCTGGGCAGTTCAGCTTCAGCGTGCAGCGGCCGGAGCCGCCCTACCGGTACGTGACCGTCGAGTGCACGGTGACCGCCGCCGACCGGCACCCGCCGGTGGCCGACGTCCTGGCCATCACCAGCCGGTACCTGCCGGCGGAAGCGGCCATGGAGTACGCCCGGTCGCAGACCGAGGCGCGGTCGGAGACGTTCGTGCTGTTCAGGGCGCGGCCGGACCGGTGGCTGAGTTTCGACTTCGGGGAGGACTGAGGATCCCGGCGCGCAGCGGCGCGGTCTCGGCCTCGCCGACCACGGGGGTCAGCGCGTCCAGGCCCTGGGTGAGCGCCTCGGCCGAGGCCTGCTGGGTCAGGCGGAAGACGCGCTCGGCCAACTCCTCCGGCGACAGCGCCATGACCTCGGGCGCCAGGGTCAGGCCGGTCAGCCGGCCGTCCAGGTTCACCGTGGCGGCGATGCCCCTGTCCCGCGCGGTGGCCTCGATGGCGGCCAGGTGGGTGAACAGCGCGTCGGTCATCGGGGGCTCCTGGGGGGAAGGCCCAGGGCGGTCAGGTCGTGGCCGGGCAGCGCTGCCCGCAGGGCCTGTCCGGCGCGCCGGTCGGCCTGGTCGGTCGCCTCGGTCACGGCCCGCACGATCGTCGTCGCGAGGGTGGTGGGGTCGAGGGTCAGGGCGGTGGGGGTCAGGGTCAGCGACGACAGCGCGCCGCCGGGGTGGACCTCCACGGTCACGCCGTTGGTCGTGGTGTTGCCGGTGATCTCGGTCATCGGGGATGCGCTCCTCCGTCACAGGGTGTCGCCACCCTCGTAGACGTCGCGGGAGAAGCGGAGGATCCCGATCTTGCTAGACGGTTTCCGGCGACGGCAGGGCGCGCACGGTGATGCCGATGCCTCGGTAGAAGCGTTCGACCGCCGGGTCCAGCGGAGCACCCGAGGTGAGGGTCGCCACGCAGCGGCCGCCGAAGGTCGCCCGGAGCTTCGGGTAGACCACCGTGTCGGCCACGGCGTGCTTGAGGCGGACCGCCAGTGTCCGGCGGCCACCGCCGTACTCGGCGGCCACGGCCGCGGCCGCGTCGAAGACCGTGGCGCGGCCCTCGTCGGCGGCGCGCCGGCGGGCCGAGGAGTGCAGCGCGCGCAGCAGACCGCTGTCGGCGACCAGCACCCTCGGGCGGAACACTCCCAGCTCGGTGGCCAGGTTGTCGGTGCGCGCCGGCAGGTGGCCCAGCGTCGTTCTGGTGTACACGCAGGCGATCGACAGGATCCGCGCGGCCAGGTCGACGGGGGGCAGCAGGACCAGCAGCGAGTTGCCGGCACGCAGCAGCGGGGCGCAGGCGGTGATCGTGGCGCGCACGTCGGCCAGCAGCTCCCCGTGGGTCAGCTCGACGCGCTTGGGGCGGTCGCCGCCGGGCGGGTAGACGAGGGTGGCGACCGTGTCCGTGCCGACGGCCAGCCGGCGTTCGTGGGCGGTGTCGTCGGACACCTCGGCGCCGAGGTCGGTCAGCTCCGCGACGGCCGGGGCGATCTCGCCCTCGGTGTCGTCGCCGCTGTCGCCGTCGGTGTCCAGTTGCCAGACCCAGCCGATCTCGGGGAGCCGGTCGACCATCCGGCGCAGCGTCTCCCGGTGGCCGGAGTGCTCCAGCACCACGGCGCACGCGCCGGAGTCCGACAGCACCCACTCCAGGTGCTCGGGCGCCGCGTCCGGGTCGACCGGCACCGTCTGGCAGCCCGCCGACCACGCGGCGAAGTCGAACAGCGTCCACTCGTACCGGGTGCCGGCGAACAGGGCGATCCGGTCGCCCGGCCGCAGGCCGGCGGCGATCAGCCCGCGCGCGAGATCATGCACCTGGGCGGCGAACTCCCGGGTGGTGACGTCCAGCCACGACCCCCCGGACCTGCGCCGCACCCCGATCGTGCCCCCGAACCGCTCCGCGTTGGCTCGGACCATGTCGGTCAGGCTCTCCTGGTCGGTCACACCAGGCAAACTAGCGCGTGCCGGTCCGTGCCATGCTGCACGGGTGCCAGCGGTGGATGTGATCGACGAGACGTTCCTCGCGGTGCCGCCGGGAATCGTGGCCGCGGCGTTCGCCGACCCCGGTACCTGGCGGCGGTTCTGGCCCGACCTGCGGCTGGAGGTCTACGCCGACCGGGGCGAGGAGGGACTGCGCTGGACCGTGCGCGGCGCCCTGGTCGGAACCATGGAGATCTGGCTGGAGCCGGTCCTCGACGGCACCGTGCTGCACTACTTCCTGCGTGCCGACCTGCCGCCCGGCCCCACGGCCCGCCGCGGGCGTCTGGCCAGGGAGAAGACCCGCCGCCAGCTCGCCGCCAAGGCCGTCGCCCTTGACCTGAAGGCCGTGCTGGAAGACGGGCGCAAGCCGGGCTGTCCACCGGGCAACTAATCTGCGGTGTGTGCGGGTTCACGTGGTCTCAGACGTGCACGGCAACGCCGAGGCACTGGCGAAGGCCGGGGACGGCGCCGACGCGCTGCTGATCCTCGGCGACCTGATCGACTTCGTCGACTACCACGACCACTCCGGCGGGATCATGGGCGCGGTGTTCGGCCCGGAGAAGGTCGCCGAGTTCGCCCGGCTGCGCCGGCTGCGGCTGCACACCGAACTCGCCGAGTACTCCCGGAGCCTGTGGACCGGCATCGCCGACCCGTCGGCCGTGGTCGAGGAGGCGGTACGGGCCCAGTACCGGCGGCTGTTCGACGCGCTGCCGGCGCCGGTCTACGCCACCCCCGGCAACGTCGACGTGCCGGCGCTGTGGTCGGAGTTCGCCGGCGACGGGCTGCACGCGGTGGACGGCGACGTCGTCGAGATCGGCGGGCTGCGGTTCGGGTTCGTCGGCGGGGCGCTGTTCTCGCCCGGCGCGCCGCCGCGCCGGGGCGGGGTGTTCCGGCCGTACCTGCGCACCGTGGAGGAGTTCGCCGCCGGGGTGGCCGCGCTGACCGACGTCGACGTGGTGTGCAGCCACATCCCGCCGGACGTGCCGGAGCTGACCTACGACGTGGTCGCCCGCCGCACCGAGGTCGGCTCGGCCGCGCTGCGTGAGCTGATCGTGGCGCAACGGCCGCGCTGGGCGCTGTTCGGGCATGTCCACCAGCCGCTCGCGCAGCGCCTGCGCCTGGGCTTCACCGAGTGCGTCAACGTCGGTCACTTCCAGCGCACGGAACGTGCGTACGTGCTGCGCTGGTAGTCACGCGACGGGGTAACCTGCGCGGCATGGCCGATGAGTCCACCCAGTCCATCGTGGTCGACGCGCCACCCGCGGAGATCATGGCGGTGATCGCGGACTTCCCCGCGTACCCGGAATGGGCCAACGCGGTGAAGCAGACCGAGGTGCTGGAGGACGGGCCGGACGGTCGGGCCAACCAGGTGCGGTTCACCCTCGACGCCGGGCCGTTCAAGGACGTGTACACGCTGGCCTACGACTGGGCCGACGACGGGTTGTCGGTGAGCTGGACGCTGGTCAAGGGCCAGATGCAGCGCTCGCAGAACGGCCGCTACCTGCTCACCCCGGACGGCGACTCGACCAGGGTGACCTACACGCTGGCCGTGCAGCTGGCGGTGCCGATGATCGGCCTGTTCCGCCGCAAGGCCGAGAAGATGATCATGGACATCGCGCTCAAGGAGCTCAAGCGCCGGGCCGAGGGCTCCTAGGAGCCACCGGGTGGGGCGTGCGCGGATCCTGCTGTTCACCGGCAAGGGGGGAGTCGGCAAGACCACCCTTGCCGCGGCGACGGCCGCCCGGCTGGCCGTCGAGGGACACAAGGTCCTGGTCTGCTCGGCCGACCCCGCGCACTCCCTCGGCGACGCCTTCGACCGCCCGCTCACCGGCGAACCGTCCGAGGTGGACACCTGTCTGTACGCGGCGCACGTCGACGCGCGCGGCCTGGTCGACCGGTCCTGGCAGGAGATCCGCCGCCAGCTGCGGGTCGCACTGGCCGGCGCCGGGATCGACGAGTTGGACGCCGCCGAGCTGACCGTGCTGCCCGGCGTCGACGAGCTGGTGGCGCTCTCGGAGGTCGCCCGCCTGGCCCGCGCCGGCCCCTGGGAGGTCGTGGTCGTCGACTGCGGCCCGACCGCCGAGACCCTGCGGCTGCTGGCCCTGCCGGAGGCCGTCGCCGGCTACGTCGAGCGGCTGCGCGGCCCGGCCCGGCTGGCGTCGCGGTCGACGGCCGCCGCGGCGATCCGGCTCGCCGAGCACCTCGACGGGCTGCGTGAGCTGCTGGTGGACCCCGAGGTGACCAGCGTGCGGGTGGTGCTCACGCCCGAGCGGCTGGTGGTCGCCGAGACCCGCCGCACGCTCGCCGCGCTGGCCCTGCGCGGCATCCAGGTCGACGGCCTGATCGCCAACCGGCTGGTGCCCCGGGCGAGCCGGTGGCGCGGGCCGGCGGCGAGCTGGCTGCGCACCCGGCGGGCCGAGCAGGACCGCGTGCTCGCCGAGCTGGGCACCTCGACGACCCTGCCGGTGCACCTGGTCGAGCACCGGCCGGTCGAACCGGTCGGCACCGGCCCGCTGCTGGAGCTGGCCGGCGAGCTGTACGGCGAGGCCGACCCGCTGGCGGTGCCGTTCACCGGCGGACCGGCGCGTCCGCTGCTGACCATCCGCACGGTCTCCGAGTCCGTGCACGAGCTGGGGATCGCGCTGCCGCTGACCGACACCAGCGCGCTGGAACTGGCCAGGGTCGGCGACGAGTTGGCGGTCACCGTCGACGGGGTGCGCCGGCTGGTGTCGCTGCCGGTGATGCTGCGCCGGCACACCGTCGTCGACGCCACCGCCGACGGCGACGGGCTGGTCCTGCGGTTCGAGGCCGACCCGGCCGACACGTCAGGAGGGCTGGCGTGACCGACCGCGCCGAGGCGGGTACCCGCCTGGTGGAGGAGCTGACGCTGCTGCTGGACGCCGTCGCCGACCGGGCCGGCCCGTGGCTGGACCGGGCCGCGGCCTCCGGTGCGGACTGCGGCTGGTGCCCGGTGTGCGCGGTGGTCGCCCTGGTCAGGGGCGAGCCCAACCAGCTGGCCGCCCGGGGTCTGGACCACGCCGCCGACCTGGTGGCGCTGCTGCGCGCCGTCCTGGCCGACCGCTGGGACCCCGACGACGAGCCCCACATGCCCGGCTTCACCCCGGCCGAGCCGAGACCCCAGGGCGACCGGCCCAGGGTCCAGCGGATTCCCGTGCGGCGGGCCACCCCGGGGGCGGGAGTTCCGGAGCGGCCAGCGCAGGAACGGGAGCGACCAGGAGCACCGTGAGGGTTGAGACGACCATCGGGGTCGATATCGGTGGGACCAGTGTGCGTGCCGGGGTGGTCGACCGGTACGGGACCGTGCTGGACACGGCCCGGGCGCCGACGCCGACCGGGGAGGCGGCGCTGGAGGAGGCGATCGCCACGGCCGTGGGGACGCTGGCGGCGCGGCACCGGGTGAGCGCCGTCGGGCTGGCCGTGGCCGGGTTCGTGGCGACCGACCGGCGCTCGGTGATGTTCGCCCCGCATCTGGCGTGGCGGGAGACGCCGGTGGCCGACCGGATCTCCGAGCGGCTGGGGCTGCCCGTGGTCCTGGAGCACGACGCCAACGCCGCCGTGTTCGCCGAGCACCGCTTCGGGGCCGCGCGCGGCGCCGGGGTCGCCCTGCTGGTGGCCATCGGCACCGGCATCGGCGGCGGTCTGCTGCTGGACGGGAAGGTCTTCCGGGGCGCCTACGGCGTGGCCCCCGAGCTGGGGCACCTGTCGCTGGTGCCGGGCGGGCGGCCCTGCCCGTGCGGCAAGAACGGCTGCTGGGAGCGTTACTGCAGCGGCACCGCCCTGGCGACCACGGCCGTGGAGCTGCTCGCCCGCCACCCCGGCCGCTCGACCGTGCTGGACCGGGAGGTCGCCGGGGACAAGCGGGCGGTCACCGGGCGCAAGGTCGCCGCCGCCGCCAAGGACGGTGACCCGCTGGCCCAGCTGGCGATGGGTGAGCTGGCGACCTGGCTCGGTGAGGGCCTGGCGCTGGCCGCCGACATCTACGACCCGGAGATCGTGGTGATCGCCGGCGGGGTGTCGGAGTCGGCGACGCTGTTCCTCGACGACGCCCGCGAGCACTACAAGAAGCGGATCACCGGCGCCGGCTACCGGCCGCTGGCGCGCATCCGCACCGCCCAGCTCGGCGACGACGCCGCCCTGGTCGGGGCGGCGACCCTGGCCGCCGACCAGCGGTGACCGGAGGATCGCTCAGAGTTGGGCGCCGTCGTCGCGTTCGCCCTCGTCGAAGTGGCGTGGCGTCTTGCGTACCCGCAGCATCAGCAGCACACCGCCGCCGGTGAGCGCGATCAGCGCGATCGGCGTGCCGACCCTGGCCGACAGGCCGATCACCCCCGGCACGAACAGCAGCACGATCGCCACCGCGATCAGCACCAGCGCGATGATCGTCATCGGGCGCAGCCGGGGCAGCGGCGGCGGCTCCGGCGGGACGTAGTGCTCCTCGTCGGTGCCCCAGGACCAGTCGAACTCGGTGTCCGAGCCGCGCCAGGCGGTCGGCGGCGGGCCCGCCGGCCTCGGTGTCTCCTCGGTCGGCTGGTCGGTTGCCTGGTCGCCGGCACGGTGACCAGGCCCGTCGGCGGTGCGCTCGCCCGGCGGGTCGTCGGCCAGGGCCGTGCCGCCGGTGCCGGGCTCCGGGTCGTCCGGGTCCGGCATCCGGCCGACACCCTCGCGTTCGAGCCCAGCCACGATCTCCGCGAACGCGGCGTCGACATCCTCGGGCCGGTCGGCCACCTGGGCCTCCTTGGTCAGGCACGTGCAGGTGATGTGGCCATCGTCGCACGAACTGGAACGGGTGTGCCCCGATCCACCCCCGCTTGTTTACTGTTACATGTTCCGACAATCGGGTGGCAGAGCATTGTGTCCTCCGCAACCCCTTCGTACGCTCGTCGGACGACCAGGAGACACAGGAGGCACGGGTAGCGGTGTACTGGTGGATGAAGCACGTGTTTATCGGACCACTGCTGCGGCTGTTCTTCCGGCCCGAGGTCGAGGGCGAGGAGAACGTTCCCGCCACCGGCGGTGCGATGCTCGCCAGCAACCACCTCGCGGTCGCCGACTCGTTCTTCCTGCCTCTGATGCTCCGGCGTCGGGTCACGTTCCCGGCCAAACTGGAGTACTTCACCCAGCCGGGGATCAAGGGGCGGCTCAAGAAGTGGTTCTTCACCGGGATGGGGCAGATCCCCATCGACCGATCGGGTGGCGCCGCCGCCCAGGCCGCGTTGGACACCGGTATCCGCCTGTTGCGTGAGGGTCACCTGCTCGGCATCTACCCCGAGGGCACCCGCTCGCCCGACGGCCGTCTCTACAAGGGCAAGACGGGCCTGGCGCGCATGGTGCTCGAATCGGGCGTCAAGGTCATTCCGGTCGCCATGTTCGACACCGACAAGGCCAACCCCATCGGCTCGAGGATGTGGCGCCCGCACAAGATCAGGATCCGGATCGGCGAGCCGCTGGACTTCTCCCGCTACGAGGGCCTGTCCGGCGACCGGTTCGTCGAGCGGTCGATCACCGACGAGATCATGTACGCGCTGATGGAGCTCTCCGGCCAGGAGTACGTCGACATGTACGCCGCCAAGGCCAAGGAACTCCAGACCGCCGAGCAGGACGGCCGGCCGGCGGAACTGCCGACCCAGCAGCGGCGCGCGGCCCGCGAGGCCGACCGCATCCCCGAGACCGAGGCCGGCTGAGCCCGGGCCTAAGTTCTTCCGGTGCGGTTCTTCTATGACACGGAGTTCATCGAGGACGGAACGACCATCGACCTGGTGTCGATCGGTGTCGTCGACGAACAGGGACGCGAGTTCTACGCCGTGTCCACCGAGTTCGACCCGGCCAGAGCCGGGCAGTGGGTGCGCGACAACGTCCTGGACAAGCTGCCCTCGCCGGCCGACCCGGCGTGGTGCGACCGGCGGACCATGCGCGAGCGGCTGCTGAAGTTCCTCAACCGGGGTCGTGACCGGGTCGAGCTGTGGGCCTGGTTCGCCGCCTACGACCACGTCGCGCTCGCCCAGCTGTGGGGCGACATGCCGGCCCTGCCGCGCGAGCTGCCCCGGTTCACCAGGGAGCTGCGCCAGCGGTGGGAGGACGTGGGCAAACCGGTGCTGCCCACCCCGCCCAAGGACGCGCACGACGCACTGGCCGACGCCCGGCACAACCTCGCCCGGTGGAAGGTGATCGAGGCGGAGTGGGTTCGCCGGGGGTTCGCCGGCCGTTAGGCGGACCTGGTTGCTGCACCGATCCAGTTGGTGAAAGGCTACGCGCTGAGAACGCGGGTACGCCTTCTGCTCAACCAGCCGGATGGAGGATCAGCACATGCGCGTCGGCTTGCTCACCGGTGGTGGTGACTGTCCAGGACTCAACGCGGTCATCAGGGCCGTTGTCCGAAAGGGGATCGAGGCCCACGGTTGGGAGACCGTCGGGTTCCGCAACGGGTGGCTCGGGCCGATCGAGGGCCTGGTCAAGCCGATCGGGCTCAACGACGTCGAGGACATCCTGACCAGGGGCGGCACGATCCTCGGCTCGTCGCGCACCAACCCGTACCGGGTCGAGGGCGGGGTCGACCGGATCAGGGCCACGCTCGCCGAACACGGCGTCGACGCCCTGGTCGCCATCGGCGGCGAGGACACCCTCGGGGTCGCCAAGCGGCTCACCGACGACGGCATCGGCGTGGTCGGCGTGCCGAAGACCATCGACAACGACCTCGGCGCCACCGACTACACCTTCGGCTTCGACACCGCCGTGCACATCGCCACCGAGGCCATCGACCGCCTGCGGACCACCGCCGAGTCCCACCACCGGGCGCTGGTCGTGGAGGTCATGGGCCGCCACGCCGGCTGGATCGCGCTGCACTCCGGCCTGGCCGGCGGCGCGAACGTGATCCTGGTGCCGGAGCGCGAGTTCTCCGTCGACCAGGTCGTCGAGTGGGTGAAGCGGCGCTTCGAGCGCGAGTACGCGCCGATCATCGTGGTCGCCGAGGGTGCGTTGCCCGAGGGTGGCAAGGAGCGGCTGCTCACCGGTGAGAAGGACGCCTTCGGGCACGTGCGGCTCGGCGGCATCGGCACGTGGCTGGCCGAGGAGATCGCCGAGCGCACCGGCAAGGAGTCCCGCGCGGTCGTGCTCGGCCACGTGCAGCGCGGCGGCACCCCCACCGCCTACGACCGCGTGCTCGCCACCCGGTTCGGCCTGCACGCCGTGGACGCCGTCCAGGACGGCGACTTCGGGGTGATGGTGGCGCTGCGCGGCACCGACATCGTGCGGGTCAAGCTCGCCGAGGCCACCGCCGAACTCAAGACCGTCCCCCTGGAGCGCTACGCCGAGGCCGAGGTCTTCTTCGGGTGAGCGAGCCCCGCTAGGGTTTGGCGCCATGGATTCCGACGAGCTGCTGTGGGCCGGTGCCGACGCGCAGGCGCAGGCGTTGCGTGACGGCACGGTCTCGGCGCCCGCGCTGCTGGAGGCCGTCCTGCGCCGCGCGGGAGAGGTGAACCCGCGGCTCAACCTGTTCCGCGAGCTGTACCCGGACACCGCGCGGGACGCGGCCGAGCGGGCCCAGGCCCGGCTCGACGCGGGGGAGCGCACGCCGCTGCTCGGCGTGCCGGTCGCGGTCAAGGACGACACCGACATCGCCGGTGAGGTGTCCGCGCGGGGCGGGCGGGCCCAGTTCCCGCCGGCCGAGGCGGACTCCCCGGCCGTCGCCAAGCTGCGCGCGGCCGGGGCGGTGATCGTCGGGCACACCCAGATGCCCGACCGGGGGCTGTGGCCGTTCACCGAGACCCTCGCCCACGGCGCCACCCGCAACCCGTGGAACCCCGACCACACCACCGGCGGCTCCTCCGGCGGGTCGGCCGGCGCGGTCGCCGCCGGGATCGTGGGCCTGGCCACCGGCACCGACGGCGGCGGCTCGATCCGCATCCCGGCGAACTTCTGCGGCATCTTCGGGCTCAAGACCACCCGGGGCCTGGTCGACATGGGCCCCGACCCCGGCAACGGGCACTGGCACGGCCTGTCGGTCCTCGGCCCGCTTGGCCGGCGGGTGGCCGACGCGGCCGCCATGCTCGACGTCGTCGCCGACGAGGACCACGCCGGCGGCTTCTACCGCGACGCCGCCCGCACCGACCCGGAGCCGCTGCGGATCGCGCTGTCCTGGTACGCGCCGCTGGGCCGGCGGCCCGGTGTCGAGCCGCTGCGCCGGCAGGCCGTGCTGGAGACCGCGCAGCGGCTGCGGGCGCTGGGCCACGAGGTCACCGAGGCCGACCCGCCGCTTGGCCTGAGCCCGAGCCCCCAGTTCCTGACCCGTTTCCTGCGTGGCGTCTCCGACGACGTCGCCACCCTGCCGCACCCGGAGTGGCTGGAGCCGCGCACCCGGCGGGCCGCCGCGATGGGCCGGCGCATCCCCGACGGTGTGCTCGCCAGGACCCTGGCCGCCGAGGCGACCCTGGACGCGAAGCTGCGGGAGTTCTTCGGCTCCTACGACGTGCTGCTGGCCCCCGGCTGGACCGCGCGGCAGCCCGGCATCGGCCGCTGGCACGGTGCCGGCGCGGTGCACACCCTCGGCGCGCTGACCAACCCGATCGCCTACTACCCGCTGTGGAACGTCGTGGGCTACCCGGCCGCCGCCGTCCCGGTGAGCCGCGACGAGCGCAACCTGCCGGTCGGCGTGCAGCTGGTCGGGCCGGCACGCAGCGAGCATCGGCTGCTGTCGCTGGCCGGTCAGCTCGAACGGGCGCACCCGTGGACGGCCGACCGGCCGGCGGTGTGACTCAGTTGCGGAGCATCTCCGCGACCAGGAACGCCAGCTCCAGGCTCTGCTGGGTGTTCAACCGAGGGTCGCAGGCGGTCTCGTAGCGGCTGTTGAGGTCGGCGTCGGAGATGTCCTGGGCGCCGCCGAGGCACTCGGTGACGTCCTCGCCGGTCAGCTCGACGTGGATGCCGCCGGGGTGGGTGCCGATCCGCCGGTGCACCTCGAAGAAGCCCTGCACCTCGTCGACGATCCGGTCGAAGTGGCGGGTCTTGTAGCCGGTCGACGACTCGTGGGTGTTGCCGTGCATCGGGTCGCACTGCCAGATGACCTGGTGGCCGGAGGCGGTGACCTTCTCCACGATCGGCGGCAGCGCGTCGCGGACCTTGCCGTTGCCCATGCGGCTGATCAGCGTCAGCCGGCCCGGGGTGTTGTGCGGGTCGAGCCGCTCGACGTACTCGACGGCCATCTCCGGGGTGGTCGTCGGCCCGATCTTCACGCCGATCGGGTTCGACAGCAGCTCGGCGAACGCGATGTGCGCGCCGTCGAGCTGGCGGGTGCGCTCCCCGATCCACAGGAAGTGCGCCGACAGGTCGTAGAGGCGCGGGTCGTTGCGGGTGTCCAGCCGCAGCAGCGCCCGCTCGTAGTCGAGCAGCAGCGCCTCGTGGCTGGCGAAGATCTCGGTGGTGTGCAGCGAGTAGTCCTCGACGCCGCAGGCCGACATGAACCGCAGGCCACGGTCGATCTCGGTGGCCAGCGCCTCGTAGCGCTCACCGGCCGCCGAGTTGCGCACGAAGTCCTTGTTCCACTCGTGCACCTTGGTCAGGTCGGCCATGCCGGCGGCGGTCAGCGCGCGCATCAGGTTCATCGCGGCGCCGGCGTTGGCGTAGGCGCGGATCATCCGGCCCGGGTCGGGCACCCTGGCCTCGGGGGTGGGCACCAGCGAGTTGATGATGTCGCCCCGGTAGACCGGCAGGCCGAGCGCGTCGGTCTTGTTGGAGCGCGGCTTGGCGTACTGCCCGGCGATCCGCCCGACCTTCACCACCGGCAGGCTCGCCCCGTAGGTCAGCACGATGGCCATCTGCAACAGGGTGCGGATGTTGCCCCGGATGTGCGGCTCGGTGTTGTCCACGAACGTCTCGGCGCAGTCGCCGCCCTGGAGCAGGAACGCCTCGCCGCGCGCGACCTCGGCGAGCTTGCCGCTCAGCCGGTCGATCTCGGTGGGCACGGTGATCGGCGGGACGCTCTCCAGCACGGTGCGTACCTGCCGCACCTGGTCGGCGTCCGGCCACTCCGGCTGCTGCGCGGCGCCGCGCGAGAGCGCCTCGTCCAGCCGCGCCCGCATCTCCTGCGGCAGCGGAGGCAGTTCGGGAAGGGTGTCCACCGGGACGTCCACGGTCCAGTTCACGCGCCTAGGGTATCGGGGCCGCCGCCCGCCTCACGTACCTGGTCAACGGCTGGTTACGGGCCCCGTCAGATCGTCGTGATGACGATGATCACCGAGCCGGGCGGGACGTTGCTCGACGCCGCCGGGTTCTGGCCGAGGACGCGGTTGCGTCCGCCGATCTCCTGGACCTGGAGCTGCAGGCCAAGGCCCGCGACGATGCTGGTGGCCTCGTCGGCGGACTTGCCGCCCAGGTCCGGGACGGTGATCGAGTTCGACGCCACCACCCCGACCTTCTGGCCGACCTCCAGCACCGTCCCGGCCGCCGGGTCGGTGCCGATCACGTAGCCGCCGGGGACCGCGGCGTCGTACTGCGGCTCCAGGTCGACCGGCTCGAAACCGAGGGCCTGAAGCTCGGCGAACGCCTCGTCGTGGGACTTGCCGCGCAGGTCGGGAACCGGCCGGGGCTCCGGGCCCTTGCTGACCACGATCTCCACCCGCTCGTTGAGGTTCATCGGGGTGCCGCCGGCCGGGTCGAGGCGGATGACCCGGCCCTTGTCCACCGAGTCGTGGTACTCGTTGATGCCGTCGTCGGTCGCCGGGTTGAGGTGGGCGGCGCGCACGGCGTCCTGCGCCTCGGCCAGGGTCGCGCCCTCCCGCACGTCGGGCACCTTCGGGCGGCCGGAGGACACGATCAGCCGCACCGGCTCGCCGCGCAGCACGTCGTTGCCGCTGGCCGGCTCGGTGCGCAGGGCCACCCCGGCCTCGACCGTGTTGTCCGGGACCCGTTCCACCTCGGCCCTCAGGTCGCTGTCGGCCAGCTTCTCCTGCGCCGTGACCAGGTCCAGCCCGGTCACCTCCGGCACGGTGCTCCACCGGCCGTCGACGAACCACCACGTCCCGGTCGACACCAGCGCCACCACCAGCACCGACACCAGGCTCCACAGCACGATCCGGCCGCGCCGGTTCACCGGCGGGCGGGGCGGCGGCGGCATCATCATCGGCCCCGACAGGTGCGGTGGGGGCAGCTGCGGGGGCGGGGTGCCCAGGCTCGGCGGGCCGAGCTCCTGGGCGGAGAGCTGGTCGAGGTCGGCGCGCAGCATCGCGCGGGTGCCCTGCGGCCCGGCGGCCTGGAAACCGGCCGGGATCTGGCGCACGATCGTCGCGTTGGCGGCCGGCAGCGCCGGCACCGGGGTCGCCGGCCTGGTCGCGTCGGCGATCTCCAGCACGCCGCCGTCGGAGGTGGCGTCCGAGGTCATCGCGTCGGAGCTGGGAGGCGGGGTCCACGACCGGGCCCGCTCCACCTCCACCGGGCTGACCGGGACCGTGCGGTCGGCCAGCGTCGGCTCGGGAACCGGGACACCGACCCGGGGAATGCCCAGGTGGGCGCGCAGGGCCTGGAGCTCGGCGAGGAACGCGGCGCCGTCGGCCGGGCGGGCCGCCGGGTCGCGCCGGGTGGCCCGCACCACCAGCTCGTCCAGCGCCGGCGGCAGGCCGGGGACGGTCAGCGCGGGCGCCGGCACGTCGTCGTTCACGTGCCGGTAGGCGATCGACAGCGGGTTGTCGCCGGTGTAGGGCGTGACGCCGGTGAGCATCTCGTAGAGCAGGATGCCGGCCGAGTACACGTCGCCGCGCGAGGTGGCGTTGCCGGTGGTGACCTGCTCGGGCGAGAGGTAGGCGACCGTGCCGAGGATGATGCTGGAACTGGTCGTCCCCGCGCTGGCCACCGCCCTGACCAGGCCGAAGTCGCCGACCTTGACCGTGGTGCCGTGCTCGCCCTCGTGGCCGATCAGCACGTTCTCCGGCTTGACGTCGCGGTGCACCAGCCCGGCCCGGTGCGCGGCGGCCAGCGCCGAGACCACCGGCTCGACGATCGCGAACGCCAGCGGCAGGTCGATGGCCCCGCCGCGCGCGGTGAGCAGGTCACGCAGCGTGCCGCCGTCGACCAGCTCCATCACCAGGTAGACCAGGTCGCCGCCGGGGTGGTGGTCGACGCCCTGGTCGTGCACGGCGACGACGTTGGGGTGGTGGATCTTGGCCGCCGACCGGGCCTCCCGCTCGAAGCGGTCGACGAAGGTCTGGTCGTCGGCGAACCGGGCGTCCATGACCTTGATCGCGACCCGGCGGTCGAGTCTGGTGTCCAGCCCCCGGTACACCGACGACATCCCGCCACGGGCCAGCAGCGCGTCCACCCGGTATCGCTGCTCGAGCAGCGCGCCGATCAGCCCGAGTCCCCTTTCGTCCACGACCGTGATGGTAATGACGCGGCCGTGCGGTCGTGGCGAAGCCGCCCATTCCGTAACCGGCCGGCCGACAACTCCGCGCGCGGGCCGTGGGCGAAGCCGCGCGGAAAACGTCGCGGCACGCCGTCGCGCGGTGTGGCATCGTGGACGGTGTGAGTGCGACACCTTCCTCAGACGACGTACTCGATCCGCAGGTTGAGGTGCTGACGCTGCCCGACGTGGCGCAGCGGCTCGACCTGCCGGTCACCAAGGTCAGGCAGGCGTTGCGTGACGGTCACCTCGTCGCGGTCCGCCGCGACGGCGTACTGCGCGTCCCGGCCGCCTTCCTCACCGAGGACGGCGCGATCGTCAAGGGCCTTCCCGGCACCATCACCGTGCTGGCCGACGCCGGCTTCACGCAGGAGGAGATGGTCCGCTGGCTGTTCACCGCGGACGACACCCTCCCCGGCCGGCCGATCGACGCCCTGCGCGCGACCGGCGGACGTGAGGTCAAGCGCCGCGCGCAGGCGCTCGCGTTGTGACCGGTGCGCGGCTGGCGTAGGCGCTGACCAGACCGGGCAGCGCGATCCCCAGCCGCCGGTGGGTCGGCACGACGACCCGACGGCTCAGGACGGCGTAGTCGTTGTCGACGATCTCGTCCAGGATCCGCCGGTAGAGCGTGTACGCCACCCGGACGCACGGCCGGGACTCCTTGCGCAGCAAGGCGATCCCCGGTTCGGCACGCCGGTAGACCGCGTGCGTGTAGGACACCAGGTGCGCCAGCGCGCGCCGCAGCGCCGGGTCGTGCCGACCGGTGCGGTGCGCCCACTCCAGGCGCGCCCGGTCCACGCCGAACGCGGCCAGCTCCTGGGCCGGCAGGTACACCCGCCCCCGGTCGAGGTCCTCGCCGACGTCACGCAGGAAGTTCGTCAGCTGGAACGCCTCGCCCAGCGCGGCGGCGGCCGGCGCGGCCCGCTCGGCCGGCCCGACGGTGCCCAGCACCGGCAGCAGCTGCAACCCGATCACGCCGGCCGAGCCGTACATGTACCCGGCCAGGTCGGCCAGCGAGGGGTAGTCGGTGACCGTCAGGTCCATCCGCATGGACGCCAGGAACTCGGTGAACAGGGCCGGGTCGATGCGGTGGCGCTCGACGGTGTCGGCCAGCGCCAGCAAGACCGGGTGGCCGGCCGGGCCGCCGGCCAGCGCCTGGTCGAGCGCCTGTTCCAGGGCGGTGAGCGCGCCGGCCGGGTCGGGCACACCGGCGGCGTCGACGATCTCGTCGGCCAGCCGGGCGAAGCCGTACAGCGCGTGCACGGCCGGGCGGCGGTCGGCCGGCAACAGCCGGGTGGCGAGGAAGTAGGTGCGGCCGTGGCGGGCGTTGATCCGGCGGCACTCGCGGTAGGCGGCGGCGAGCGCGGTGGCCGGCGGCCCGGCTAACCGGCGGGTGTGCAGCTGACCCACTGGCCCACCGGGCACGCGTCGTTCTCCGACCGGAACGTGTTGACCAGGGCGGTGACCAGCGCCTGCGCCGACGCGGCGCCGTCGGTGGTGGTCACCAGCGACGCCGAGCACGCCGACGTGGTCGCCACCAGGCAGCCGCGCAGCTGGGCGGCGGTGTGGTCACGCCAGTACCGGGTCGGCACCACGCCGTACTTCCACGGCGTGGTGCCGTGGTTGATCACGTAGACCGCCTGGGTGCCCTCGGTGTTGTCGGTGTCGGTGTCGGCCGGGGTGGCGCTCGCCGAGAGCGTCAGCTCGCCCAGGTCCGGCGGCTCGGCCAGCACCAGCGCCGTCCACTGCGCGCCGTAGGGATGGGTGCCCGGCACGTCGTTGGCGCGCTGGTAGAAGCTCACCCACTGCGGCGAGGTGAGCTTGCAGCTGACCGACGAGCCCTTGCCTGGCGCGACCGGCTTGGTCTTCGACTCGCAGCTGCCCAGCGGCTGGTCGTCGCCGGTCCAGGTGGCCCGCAGGTGCACCCGCACCGCCGACTTGCCGGTGTTGCGGATGTCCACGACCAGCGTGCAGCTGCTCGCGCCACACGAGTCGAAGCGGTGTTTGCCCTGGTCGATGCCGGTCAGCGCGTCAACGGCGGTGGTCAGCTCGGTGGACGCCCGCTTGGCGAGGTTCTGGTAGTGGGTCAGCGCCTGCGCGGACACGTCCACCACGTCCAGCACGGCGTCGCGCACGGCGGTGTTGCCGGAGCCGCCGATCTGGTCGAGCGCGAAGCGCAGCGGCCCGTGCGGCGCGTCGACCGCCAGGTGGACCGTGCCGCCCTCGACGGTCACCACGTAGGCGGGGACCCCGGCGACGGTCTCCTTCGGGTTGCGCTCCAGCGGGGTGGCGCTGTCGGACTCGACGACCTGGCCGGCGGCCTGGCTGACCAGGTCGGGGGTGAAGACCTGGGTGAACTCGATGCCGATGAGCGAGGTCGGCAGCTTGACCCAGCGCCCGGCCAGCGCGCCGCCGCCACCGCTGCCGTCGGCGACCCCGAACCGGGCGGCCATGCCGTTCCAGAACGCGGCGTCGCCCTTGAGGTAGAGGTTGGTGCCCAGCGCGGTGATCGTCGCCGGCAGGCTGTTGACCGAGATCGAGCCGAACACCTCACCGGTGGGCAGCGCGTGCACGTCCACGGTGACCGGGGCGCCGTCGCCGGCGTTGAGGTTGCCGGTGTAGTGCACCGCCCCGGACTCGGCGAAGTTCACCAGCGACTGCGCGGTGGCCTCGGCGGTGGTCAGCGGTCCGATGTCGACGGCCGTCGGGGTGCCGGCCACCCCGCTCGTGCACCCGGCGACCAGCAGGACCACCCCGGCCACCAGACCCACGAGCCTGGACCGGCCTGGTCGTGATCGCATGGTGCCTCCCCATCGGGCTCCACCGTGGCGGCTGTCGGCGCCACACTCGCCAGGGAGTATCCCAGTTCAGTGAACCGGCGTGAGCGCAACCGGCCTGACGGTCCGCTGACGGACCGGTGGACCGGTGACCCTGGCCGCGGCCAGCCGCCCCGAGACCAGCACCGGCGGCACGCCGACCCCCGGGGTGGTGCCGCAGCCGGCGAGCACCACGTTGTCGACCCCGCTGACCAGGTTGCGCGGCCGGAACGGACCGGTCTGGCGGAAGGTGTGCGCCAGCGAGAACGGGGTGCCGGCGGCGAGCCCGGCGGCCTCCCAGTCGGCCGGCGTGACCAGGTGCTGGATCTCCACCGCGTCGTCGAACCCGGTCAACCCGCGCTCGTCCAGGACTCTGCCCAGCTCGGCCCGGTAGGCGGGGCCGACCCTGGCCCAGTCGATCCGGCCGACCTCGGTGTTCGGGCACGGCGCGAGCACCGACACCAGCTGGCGGCCGGCCGGCGCCAGCGACGGGTCGGTCGCCGTCGGCCGGGTCACCAGCAGCGACGGGTCGCTCATCAGCTGGCCGCGAGCCAGGATCTCGTCGAAGGTGCGCCGCCAGGCGCGGCCGAAGAACACCGTGTGGTGGTCCAGCGCCGGCCAGGTGCGGGTCAGGCCGGCGTGCAGCACGACCGCCGAAGGCGACCAGCGCGGCCGCACCGGGCGTCGCGGCGCGCCGCCGAGCAGGCGGTAGCTGACCGGCAGGTCGGGGGTGAGCACGACGGCGTCGCAGGGGATCCGCTCGCCGCTGCTGGTGCGCACCGCGCTGATCCGCCGGCCGGTGCGTTCCAGCCAGGCCGCGCCGGTGCCGTAGTGGATGGCCGCGCCGGCGCCGGTCGCCGCGTCGGCCATGGCCCGCGCGACCGCGCCGACCCCGCCGCGCGGGAACCACACCCCGGCGACGGTGTCCATGTAGGCGATCACGCCGTAGGCGGCCAGCGCCTTGGCCGGGGCGAGGCCGGCGTAGAGGGACTGGAAGGAGAACACCCGGCGCAGCCGCTCGTCACGCAGGAACCGGCCGACGGTCGGGCCGAGCCGACCGAACCCGCCGATCGCGGCCAGCCTGGCCAGCTGCGGGGAGACGATGCCCCACGGCGAGTCGAAGTTCGCGCCGATGAACGTGTCGCGCTGCAACCGGTACAGCTCGGTCAGCCAGTCACGCAGCCTCAGGTAGCCGGCGGCCTCACGCGGGCCGGCGAAGGCACGCACCTCCTGGGCCATGGCCTCGGCGTCCGACCGCACCGCCAGGCTGGTGCCGTCGGCGAAGTGCGCGCGGTAGGCGGGGTCCAGGCGGGTCAGGTGGACCCGGTCGGCCAGCGAGGTGCCGACCGCGGCGAACGCCTCGTCGATCAGCTCGGGCATGGTCAGCACGGAGGCGCCGGTGTCGATGCGGTAGCCGCCCCACCGCTCGGTGGCCGCGCGCCCGCCGGGTCCGGCCGCCCGCTCCACGACGGTGACCTCCCGGCCGGCGCCCAGCAGGTGCAGCGCCGCCGACAGCCCGGCCAGCCCCGCCCCGACGACCACGACCCGGTCGGTGGGCCCGGTGACGGTCCGCACGTTCAGCGGTCCCGTCGGGTCGCCGTCACGGCCAGCTCGGCGAGCCTGGTCACGCCCGGCTCGGCCAGCCCGGCGGTGTCGAGGGCGGCCAGCGCGGAGCTGGTCAGCCGCTCGATCCGCCGCTCCAGCTCGGCCACCGCGCCGACCTCGACCATCAGCTCACGCACCTGCTCGATGGTCCGCGGCGTCAGGTCGGGGTCGCCGAGGGCGCCGCGCAGCAGCTGCGCGTCGGCGTGCCGGCCGTCGCGCTCGGCGTAGGCCAGGCCGATGGCCACCAGCAGCGTCCGCTTGCCCTCGCGCAGGTCGTCGCCGGCCGGCTTGCCGGTCACCTCGGTGTCGCCGTAGACACCGAGTACGTCGTCGCGCAGCTGGAAGGCCACGCCCAGGTCGGTGCCGAAGGCCCGCACGGCGTCCACGACGCCCTGGTCGGCCCCGGCGAGCGCGACGCCGAGGTGCAGCGGCCGCTCGACGGTGTAGGCGGCGGTCTTGAGCCGGGCCACGCCCAGCGCCCGCTCCTGCGACTCGTCACCCTCGGCCTGGGCCAGCACGTCCAGGTACTGCCCGGCGAACATCTCCGCGCGCATCGCCTGCCACGGCTCGCGGGCCGCCGCGCGCATCGCCGGCTCCAGCGCGGCGCTCTCGAACAGGTCGTCGGCCCAGGCCAGCGCCAGGTCGCCGAGCAGGATCGCGGCGGCCGCGCCGAACCGCTCCGGCTCGCCCAGCCAGCCGCCGGCCCGGTGCGCCTCGGTGAACCGCACGTGCACCGTCGGGTGGCCCCGGCGCAGTTCGGAGGCGTCCATGATGTCGTCGTGGACCAGCGCGCACGCCTGGATCAGCTCCAGGGCGCTGACCGTGCGCAGCACGGTCCGCGCCAGCGGGCCGTCGGCGTCGCCGCCGGCCGCCCGCCACCCCCACCAGGCGAACGTCGGGCGCAGCCGCTTGCCGCCGCGCAGGGCGAAGTCGGTGAGGTGATCGACGGCCCTGGCGAACGTGGCGGCCAGTTCTGGCAGTTCGGAGCGCCGCTCGGACAGGTAGGCGGCCAGCACGTCCTCGACGTGGAGGTGCACCGCGGCGTCGATGGACTGGTCGGTGGTCGGCACGGCGACCATGGTGCGGGGTCGTCCCCACCGGCATACCAGCGGGGGTCCACTGGGCCTCGGTCGGGATCCTGGTCACACCTCACGTGACCTCACTACCCTGGGTTCATGACTTCGGTGGTGGAGCGGATCCCGGGTGACCGACCGGTGTTCTCCGTCGAGTTCATGCCCCCACGCGACGACGCGGACGAGCGGCGACTGTGGAACGCCATCCGCTCGCTGGAGGGTCTGGACCCGGCCTTCGTCTCGGTGACCTACGGCGCCGGCGGTTCCAACCGGGACCGCACGATCCGCACGACCGGCCGTGTGGTCAAGGAGACGACGCTGGTCTCGATGGCCCATCTGACCGCCGTCGACCACTCGGTCGCCGAACTGCGCAACGTGATCGGCTGGTACGCCTCGCTGGGTATTCGCAACGTGCTGGCGCTGCGCGGCGACCCGCCGGGCGACGTGATGGGCGAGTGGGTCAGGCACCCGGAGGGCTTGGAGTACGCCGAGGACCTGGTGCGCCTGGTGCGTGAGCTGGGGGACTTCTGCGTCGGCGTCTCGGCCTTCCCCTACGGCCACCCGCGCTCGGCGGACCTGGACACCGACACCGAGTACCTGGTGCGCAAGCTGGCCGCCGGCGCCGACTTCGCGATCGCCCAGCTGTTCTTCGAGGCCGAGGACTTCCTGCGGATGCGGGACCGGGTCGCCGCGCGCGGTTGTGACGCGCTGCTGCTGCCCGGTGTGATGCCGCTGACCACGCCGAAGATCCTGTCCAAGACGGTGGAGCTGTCCGGTGCGCCGGTGCCGGCCTCGATCGCCGACCGGCTGGAGCCGCTGGCCGACGACCCGGCCGCGTTCCGCGCCATGGGCATGGACGTGACCGCCGAGGTGTCCGAGCGGCTGCTCGCCGAGGGCGTGCCCGGCCTGCACTTCTACACGTTCAACCGGGCGAAGGCGACCAAGGAGATGGTCGACCGGCTCGGCCTGGTGCCCAGCGCCCCGCCGGCCAGCGCCGTCGGCTAACGCCTGGCGGCGGCGGCCTGGAGACGTTCGGCGCGCAGCGTGCGGCGGTGGGTGAACAGCGCCAGCAGCACCACGAGCAGGGCGACGACCACCGCGCCGCCGCCGACGGCCGCGACCCACTGGGCCCAGCTCAGGCCCTCCTCGCCGCTGTACTGGGTGGTGGCGCTGAACTCGGTGACCGCGCCCGGCTTGGGCGTCCAGGTGATCGTGCCGTCGGTGTTGTCGCCGTTGGTGCGGGAGACCCCGCCCGGCAGGGCGATCTTGACCTGCACGTCGGCGCGGTCGGCCGGCACCCGGGTGAGGTCGATCGAGCCGGCCAGCGACACCAGCCCGCCGGAGCGGCGGAAGGACATCCGGTACTGCTTGGCGGTGGAGATGGTCTCGGTCAGCAGGCTGAAGTCGGCGAAGCGCAGGTTGTCGAAGGTGACCTTCTGGCCGACGTAGCCGTCGGCGGAGTAGGGCTCGGTGCTCACCCGATCGGTCAGCTCCGGCCGGATCGTCAGCTCCGGTCCCTTGTCCTCCGGGCCGGACGGCAGGGCCGCGACCACGATCTCACCGCTGATCAGGTCGTCCTGGGAGACGGCCAGAGCGGCGTGCAGTCGCAGGCAGCCGGTGAGTGACACGGTCAGGACCCCGAACAGGACAACGAGCCCGATCACTCGACGGAGACGGTGTCGACCGGCGTTGTGCACCGGGACATCCTGCCAGGGGGTAGCGTCCGAACCATGCACACCCCGGTACACCGCGCCTGCGACTCCTATGTGGACAGTTATCTGCGGCTGGAGCCGCTGGACGCCACCGCGCTGGGCGTCACCGACTACGACGACCAGTTGCCCGACCTGTCCGAGTCGGGGCGGGCGGCGCGCACCGCGCTGATGGCCGGTGCCCTGCGCGAGGTGTCCGCGCTGGAGCCGGCCGACGACGGGGAACGCGTCGCGAAGTCGGTGTTCACCGAGCGGCTCGGGGTGGAGATCGAGGTGTACGAGGCCGGTCTGCTGACCGGCGACCTGAACGTGATCGCCAGCCCCGCGCAGGAGATCCGGCAGACCTTCGACCTGATGCCGACCGACTCCGACGAGGCCTGGCACACCATCGCCCGCCGGCTCGCGGCGCTGCCGGCCGCGATGGCCAGCTACCGCGACGGCCTGCGGCACGCCGCGGCCAGCGGCAGGGTCGCCGCCGCCCGCCAGGTCAGGATCGTCGCCGAGCAGTGCTCGACCTGGATCGGCCTCGGCGCGCAGCCGTCGTTCTTCACCTCGTTCGTCGAGGACGGCCCGGAGTCGCTGCGCGGTGAGCTGGCGGCCGGCGCGGAGGCAGCCAACCAGGCCTACGGCGACCTCGCGGTGTTCCTCACCGAGGAACTGCTGGCCAAGGCGCCGGCCGAGGACGCCGTCGGCGAGGAGGTCTACGGCCTGTTCTCGCGGCGCTACCTCGGCGCGCGGGTCGACCTGCGGGAGTCCTACGAGTGGGGCTGGGCGGAGTTCCTGCGGATCGAGGCCGAGATGAAGGAGGTGGCGCACCGGATCCGGCACGGCGCGTCGATCCCCGAGGCCGCGCACGTGCTGGACGGCGACCCGCGCTACCGGGTCGCCGGCCGCGCCGCGTTCCGCGAGTGGATGCAGGAGCTGTCCGACGGGGCGCTGGCCGACCTGCGCGGCACGCACTTCGAGATCCCGGACCCGATCATGCGCCTGGACTGCCGGATCGCGCCGCCCGGCGGCGGCACCGGCGCCTACTACACCCAGCCGTCGGAGGACTTCGGCCGGCCGGGAGCGATGTGGTGGTCGCTGCCGCCGGACAAGGACGAGTTCTCCACCTGGCGCGAGGTCAGCACCGTCTACCACGAGGGCGTGCCCGGCCACCACCTGCAGATCGCGACCGCGCAGTACAGCGCCGACCGGCTCAACCGGTTCCAGCGGATGCTGGCCTGGGTGCCCGCCTACGGCGAGGGCTGGGCGCTGTACGCGGAGCGGCTGATGCGCGAGTACGGCTACCTGTCCGACGACGGCAACCTGCTCGGCATGCTCAACGAGAACCTCTACCGCGCGGCGCGGGTGATCATCGACATCGGCATGCACCTCAAGCTGGAGATCCCGCGCGGCACCGGCTTCCACGAGGGCGAGCGCTGGACCCCCGAGCTGGGCCTGGAGTTCATGCTGACCCGCACCATCACCGAGCACGCCCTGGTCCGCGACGAGATCGACCGCTACCTCGGCTGGCCGGGCCAGGCCCCCGCCTACAAGCTGGGCGAGCGGCTGTGGCTCTCGGCGCGGGACGAGGCCAGGGCCCGCCCCGGCTTCGACCTCAAGGACTTCCACATGCGCGCGCTGCGGATGGGCCCGATGGGCCTGGACACGCTGCGCGAGCACCTCGCCTGAGGCGTCACCGCTCCTCGTCGAGGGGCAGGGTGCGCCCGAGGACGCCGAAGGGCCGGGGGTCGCCGGTGAACCGGTAGTCGCGCAGGACGTCGGCGAAGCCGAGGCGGTGGTAGAGGCGCCAGGCGCGCGAGGGGCCCTCCGGGGTGGACAGCAGCACCTTGCCGGCCGGCACCCTGGCCAGCAGGCGGCGCAGCAGCGCCTCGCCGACGCCCCGGCCCTGGGCGGTGGGCCGCACGTGGACCTCGGTCAGCTCGAAGTAGTCGTCCAGCCAGTGGTTGGCCGCCTCGACGCCGGTGCGTTCGACGACGCCCCGGCGCACCTGCTCGTGCCACCACTGGCCGGCCGCGCCCCGGTACCCGTAGGCGATGCCGATCATGGTGTCGTTCTGGTCGAGGGCGGCCACACAGCGCCAGCCGACGCGCAGCATGTGGGCCAGCCACATCGGCGCGCGCTGCTCGGCGGTGCCCGCCGGATAGCGCATGGCGGTGACGTAGAGCGACAACGCCTCGGGTAGCCGGGCCCGCAAGTCGTCCTGGCTGAGGTCGACGAAGCGTTCGACCCGAGGTGGCACCGCCGTCACGACACGCGATTCTCCTCCTTGCCCGCGACGTCCGCCGGCACGCCCCCCGTCAGCGCCACCAGGTCGGCGTACGTGGTGGGAAACACCGCCTTCGGGTGACCGGCCGCGGCCCACACGACCTCGTGGCGTTCCAGGTCACGGTCGACCAGGGTGCGGATCGGGCGCGGGTGGCCGACCGGGGCGACCCCGCCGATGGCCTGTCCGGTGTGCTCGCGCACGAACGCCGGGTCGGCGCGGCCGACCGTGCTCGCCCCGGCCAGCTCGGCCAGCAGCGCGGTGTCGGCGCGGTGCGCGCCGGAGGTCAACGCCAGCAGCGGGAACTCCCGGTCACCGTCGGTAGCGCGGAACACGAGGCTGTTGGCGATCGCCCCGACCGGCACCCCGACCGCCTCCGCCGCGGTCGCCGCGGTGCGCACGTCGTCGTCGAGGACACGGATGCCGTCGGCGGCGGCGATGAGTCCCGCCTCGCGCAGGGTGGCGGAGATCGTGCTGATGGCGGGGTGGTCCAGAGAGGTCATGGGCACATGACAGCACAGATGTGGGCCGGGTCGCCGCCGAAAATCCCGGTAAATCCCCGCCGAGGTTGAGTCCGGGAGGACCCGGAGCTAAGCTCGAACTGGCTCGAACATACGTTCGACCAATGCTCGGTGGTGGGGCGGGGGAAGCGCCTCGCCACCGAGCGCCGCCGGCTTCCCCACGGCAGGTCGTCACGCTCGGTGACGCCATTGGACCGCGAGGAGGAGTCAGGTGACCACAACGCTGGACCATCGGGATCACCCCCAGGACCCCCTGTCGACCGTGCCGGAGCCCGCGCTGACCCTGCTCTCCCAGGCCCAACGGGGCCTCGCCGACGCCGAGGTCGACCGCGACGCCGCCCAGCGCTTCGCCACGTCCTACCTGGCCGCCCTGCGTGCCGCCGCCGCCCTGCTCGCCCTGCGCGGCCGCCCGCACCGGGCCAACGCGCGGCCGATGAGCGTGTGGACCCTGCTCGCCTCGGTCGCCCCGGAGATGCGGGAGTGGGCCGCGTTCTTCGCGTCCTGCTCGGCCACCCGCGCCTCCGTGCAGGCCGGCATCACCCGCGCGGTCACCGACCGCTCCGCCGACGACCTGGTGCGCCAGGCCGGACAGTTCGTCGAGCTGGTCGAGCGCGCCGTCCACGGTTCACGATGACCGCACGGGCGCTGGCCGACTACGGCCGCCTGCTCGAGGTGCTCGACGCGGAGGGGGAGCTGCTGGCGTCCTCGGCACGCGGCGCCGACCCGGGGCTGGCGGTGCCGAACGCGCCGGGGATGACACTGGGCGGCACGGTCCGCCACGTCGGCAGCGTGTACCGGATGGTCGTGGCGTGGCTGCACGCCGGCGGACGCCGGCCGACCCGCTGGCAGCGGGCCCCCGAGGACGGCGAGTCGCTGGAGGACTACCTGCGTACCGGCCACCGCGCGGTCCTCACGGAGCTGGCGGCGCACGACCCGGAGGAGGGCTGTACCACCTGGTGGCCGCTGCACCAGACCTACGGGTTCTGGTACCGCCGGCTCGCCCACGAGAGCACCGTGCACCGCATCGACGTGCAGCAGGCGGCGGCCGGCATGACCGTCGGCGGCATCGGCGCCGACGTGGCACTGGACGGGGTCGACGAGGCGCTGACGCTGTGGTTCACCCACCGCCTCGGCGTGCTCGGCGTGACGAACTCGTGGCACGGCCAGGTCGCCGTGCTCGCCGGGCGGCGGCGCTGGATCGCGAGCATGACCGCGACCGGCACCTCGGCGTGGCGGGCCGGCGAGGACGAGATCGACGGCGTCGACGCCAGCGTGACCACCGACCCGACCGGGATGTACCTGTGGCTGTGGGGCCGGCGCCCGATCCGCACGGTCACCCCGGCCGGTGACCGGGCCGGCATCGCGCAGCTGTGGCACCTGCTGCGCCTGGCCACCCACTGAGTCGCTCGGAACTGTCGGGGTCGTCGGTTAGCGTTGGATCATGTCCACGCGACTGATCAATGTGGTCGTCGACTCCGGCGATCCGCGCGCGATCGCCGGCTTCTGGCACGAACTGCTCGGCTGGCCGATGGACCAGCAGCCCACCGGCGAGGTCGACGTGGTGCCCCCGCCGGAGGACGGCTGCGGATGGGACCTGGTGTTCGTGCCGGTCCCGGAGGCCAGGACGGTCAAGAACCGCCTGCACCTAGACCTGGCCAGCGGCTCGGCCGACGAACAGATGGCCACCCTCGACCGGGCGCTGTCCCTCGGCGCGACCCGGGTCGACATCGGCCAGGGCAACGTGCCGTGGTTCGTGCTGGCCGACCCGGAGGGCAACGAGTTCTGCGTGCTGGACTCCCGCCCCGAGTACCACCGCGCCGGCGCGGTCGCCGCGGTCGTCGTCGACACCGCCGACCCGCCGGCCCTGGCCGAGTTCTGGTCGGCGGCCACCGGCTGGCCGGTGGTGCGCACCGACGGCGCGCTGACCTCGCTGCGCGCCCCGGACGGCCGTGGCCCGTGGCTGGAGTTCCTGCGCGGCACCGACCCGCGCGTGGGCAAGAACCGTGTCCACCTCGACGTCGCGCCGACCCCCGGTGGTTCGATCGCCGCCGAGGTCGAGCGCTTCACGGCCCTGGGCGCGACCCCGGCCGAACCGGGACCCCACCCCTGGCGCACCCTCACCGACCCGGAGGGCAACGAGTTCTGCGTGCTCACCCCCCGCTGACTCAGGCGCGCAGACGCAGGCCCTTCGGGGTGGCGCGGAAGCCGGCGTCGCGCAGGATGGCGGCGAGGTTCGACGTCAGCGCGGTCTCGCCGTCGGCGCGCTGGACGGCGAGCTGACCGAGCCAGCCCTCGCGGACCGCCAGGGACAGCGCCTCGGCGGCCAGCCGCAACGTCGGCTCGTCGTCGGTGAACGACAGCAGCGACCGGCCGCCGCGTTCGACGTAGAGCGTGGCCCGGCCGTCGACCAGCACGGCCAGGGCACCGGCCTTGCGTCCCGGGCGGTGCTTCCCGTCGCCCACCGGGGCCGGCCAGTCCAGCGCGGCGCCGTAGGGCTGGGCCGGGTCGGCCGCCGCCAGCACCCTGGCGACGATCTCCTCGCCCGGCGCGACCCCGTCGGTCCGCGACAGCGCGCGCAGCCGGTCGACCGCGCCCCTGGCCGCGAACTGGGCGGCCCCCAGCCCCTCCACCACGTACCCGCGCACGATCTGGCCGGACTCCTCCATCGCCCGCAGCACCTTGTACACCCCGCTGAACCCGCCGCTGACCCGCTCGGTGTCCAACGCGCCCCTGGTCAGCACGCCGTGGCGCTCCAGGAACGACTCGGCGCGGGCGTGCGCGCGGCGCGTCGGATCCGTCTCGCGGGCGGTGACCAGCGACCAGCGGCCGGCGGCCGTCGGCGGGCCGGAGCGGCTGGGCATCGCCGGCCGCGCGCCGCGCA
>NZ_MSIF01000010.1 GCF_001921215.1 Actinophytocola xinjiangensis | reverse complement strand
TGGCGGGCTGGCGGGCTGGCGGGCTGGCGGGCTGGCGGGCTGGCGGGCTGGCGGGCTGGCGGGCTGGCGGGCTGGCGACGAGTGTGTGCCAGGTGTGGCGGGGTTGGTCGCGGCGCGGTGGTGTGAGCGAAGTTGTTGTCTGTTGGTGATGTTTCGTTGGACGGCTGCTGGCGGTGGACGGGTGGACCACCGAAACCTGATCGCCGGAGGCCTCCGGTTGGTGCTCCTCAGGTTTCGGAGTGGCGTCGTCTCTCGATCTCCTCGATCACCGCGGGGAGGACCTGGTGGACGTCGCCGATCACCGCGTAGGCGGCGCGGGTGACCATCGGGGCCTCGGGGTCGGTGTTGATGGCGAGGATTCGTTTGGCGTCCATGCAGCCGACCCAGTGTTGGGTGGCGCCACTGATACCGCAGGCAATGTAGAGATCGGGGGTGATGCGGGTACCGGTGAGGCCCACCTGGTCGCTGTGGGGTCGCCAACCGTTGTTGGTGGCCACTCGCGAGCAGCCAACGGCTCCGCCGACCAACTCGGCAAGCCGTTCCAGGATGGCGAAGCCGTCGGCGCTGCCGACGCCTCGCCCGCCGGAGACGACCACCCGTGCGCTCGCCAGGGTGACCCCGGTGGCGACGTCGGTCCGTTCGACGAAACGGGCATAGGCCCTCACGTGATCCAGTTCCGGGGTGAACGCGCGGACCTCGACCGGCACCACGGCGACAGCTGTCGCGTCAGCTGGGCTGGGGCCTGGTGCGACGGTGGCCAGCTTGACCGGCGCGTCCAGTTCCGCGTCTTCCAGCAGGACACCGCCGCCTCGGGTCCGGGTCAGTTGCCAGGTGTCGCCGGGGATGATGGTGGTGCAGTTGGTGGCCAGGGGCAGGTTCGACCTGGCGGCGGCATGCGCCATCAGCTCGTTACCGCGATCCGTTGCCTCGGCGAGGACTCCGGTCGGGGACAGGTGACGGATGAGTTGCGCCATCGCCTCGCCCCAGTGTTCCGGTGCGGGGTTGGCGGGTAGTACGACCTGGTGCACGGTCGCCACACCGGACGCGGTGAGCAGGGCAGCCGCTTCCGCTGGGATGACGGCGCTGACATCGACGGCATGGGCGGAGCCGGTGGCATGAGCGGAGCCGGTGGGGGTCGCAGTGGCGGTGGCCGCGGCCGTGGCGGTGTCGGCGGCGGTGTCGGTGGCCGTGTCGGTGGCCGTGTCGGTGGGGGTGTCGGCGGGGGTGTCGGTGGCCGTGTCGGTGGCGCGGGTTTCACCGGGCTGGGGCGTGGCGGTGAAGGAGCTGGGGACTTCCGTGGGGGCGGTGAAGGTTACGGCTTCTACGTGGTCGTCGAGGTGGTGGGCGGCGGTCAGCGCGGCCGCTGAAGCGGGGGTGATTTCCCCGTTCTCTATCTGTACGACGGTGAGCAGCATGGTGGCTCCGCGTTGTTGGGGCGCACGGCTGGAAGGAGGGCTACGTCAGGTCAAGATCGTCAAGCCAAGATCGGTGAGGAGGTCCGCCACGTGCGGAGCGGCTTCCGGGCCCCGGCCCAGGATCACGGTTTCGCGGGTCGCTTCTGGTGGGGAATGGAAGCGGAGTGTGCGTAGACCGCCGGGCGCCAGTTCCGGGTTCACGGTTCGGATGGGGGTTTTCTTCGCCCGCAGACGGCCCTTGATGCTGGGATATCTCGGGAGGTTCAAGCCCTCTTTGACCGCCACCGCCGACGGCAGGTCGACCTCATAGGTTTCGTTTCCTGCTGGGGAGTCGCGTTGGAAACGGGCCTGGTTGGTGGCGGGGTCGATCGTGATGGCTTTGACGGCGCTGACTATCGGGAGGGACAGGGCATGCGCTACTCGGATGGCGACCTGGTAGTTGCCGGCGTCGGCCGACTCGTTGCCGAAGATGACGAGGTCGGGGGTGCTCAGGGTGGCGACGGCCTCGGTGATGGCTGTTGCCGTGGCCTGGGGATCCGGGTCGGGGTCGGTGGTTTCCACCAGCACCGCGTGGTCGGCGCCCAGGGACAGCGCATAGCGCAGCTGCTCCGCCGACTCCGGCGGGCCCACGGTCAGCACCGTGACGCTGCCGCCGTGGCGTTCGACCAGGCGGACCGCCTCCTCCACGGCGCATTCCTCGTGGGGGCCGATGGTGAAACCCAGATGTCGGGTGTCCACCTCCCTACCGTCCTCGGTGAGAGGGACTTCCGATCCTGTCGCGGGCACTCGTTTCACGCACACCAGAACGTCCACCGCCGACACTCCTTTCAGGCCTTCATCCGGTCGTCGGCCGGGTCGAACAGGGGGCGGCGGCCCACCCGGGCCACGGTCACCGGGTAGCGGGTGCCCATGTACTCGACCAGCAGGCCCTCACCTTCCACGGCGTGTCGTGGGGGGAGGTAGGCCATCAGCAGGTACGCGCCCACCGACGGGCCGGCGCCGGCACTGGTCACATAGGACGGTCGGCCCTTCGCGTCGGTGATGCGTTCGCCGGTGGGGGTCAGGATCGGTTCGCCGCCCTGGGGGTAGCGACGTTCGTCCATCGTCAGGGTGCACAGGACGGCCGCGCGGTCCCGCGCCCGGGCTTCCAGGTACGCCTCCTTGCCGATGAAGGGCTGGGACTTCACCTTCGGCAGCGCCAGGTCCGCCTCCACCGGGTCGTACTCGGAGTCCAGTTCGGCGCCCATCAGGCGGTAGCCCTTCTCCAGCCGCCCCGTCGTGCCGTAGACGCCGATGCCGGCCGGCACCACGCCGTGTGGCTGGCCGGCCTCCCACAGGGTGTCCCACAACCGCAGGCCCTGCTCGAACGGGGCATGCAGCTCCCAGCCCAGCTCCCCCACGTACGACAGGCGCAGGGCCAGCACCGGCACGCCGGCGACGGTGATCCACCGGCCGGTGCCGAACGGGAAACCCTCGTTGGTGACGTCGTCGTCGGTGACGCTGGCGAGAACGTCCCTGGCTCGGGGGCCCCACAGTCCCACCGTGCACACCGACGACGTGAGGTCGGCGAAGGTGACGTCGCCGGGAAGGTTGTCGGTGAACCACTTGCGGTCGCGGGCGCCGTCGGCGCCGCCGGTCACCACCCGGAAGCGGTCGTGCGCCAGCCGGACGAACGTCACGTCGCCGCGGAAGCCGCCGGCCGGGCCCAGGAGCGGGGTGTAGACCAGGCGGCCCACCGGGCGGTCGAGTTGGGCCACCGCCAGGTTCTGCACGTGATCCAGGGCCCCGGGGCCGGCGAACTCGAACTGGGCGAACGCCGTGAGGTCGATCATCGCCACGCGGTCGCGCATGGCCAGGTGTTCGGCGGTGCTGATCGGTGACCACCAGCGCGCGTCCCACTCGTGCTGGCGGTCGGCGATCCGGTCGGCGTACTCGTCGAGCAGCGGGCGGTTCGACTCGTACCACTGCGGGCGCTCCCAGCCGCCGACCTCGAAGAACTCGGCGCCCAGCGTGACCTCGCGCTGGTGGAACGGGGACAGCCGCTGCCCCCGGTTGCTCGACCACTGCTCACGGGGGTGCACGATCCCGTACGTCTTGTTGAAGCCCTCCGACGCGCGCGCCCGCACGTGGTACGACGTGCGTTGATGGGGGTAGAACCTGGCGATGTCCGCGCCGTGCAGGTCGATCTCCGTGTGGCCCTCGGTCATCCACTGCGCGACCATCCGGCCGACGCCGGGGCCCTCCTTGATCCACACCGCGGCGGCCGACCAGAGGCCGGCGACCTCCGGGGTTTCGCCGAGCAGCGGCGAACCGTCGGGGGTCAGGGACAGCAGGCCGTTGATCGCGTGCCGCACCCCGGCCCCGGGCGTGGCCAGGACCTGCGGGAACAGGTCCAGGGCGTCCTGCATCTGGGGGTCGAAGTCGTCGGCGGTGAACGGGAGTTGGGTCGGGGACAGCGGGGACGCGGCGATCGAGGGGATGTCGTCGGGCTCGTGCAGGATGGGGCGGTGGGCGTAGGAGCCGACTTCCAGGTCCGCGCCGCTCTGCCGTTCGTACATCAGGGTGTCCATGTCCCGCACGATCGGGAACGCGATCTCCGTGTTCGTCGCCGCCAGTTCCGGGATGGGGCCGACGTCGATCATCTGGTGGACGGCCGGGGTCAGCGGGATGCTGGCTCCGGCCAGGCGCGCGATCCGGGGGCTCCACACGCCGCAGGCGATGACGACCGTGTCGGTTTCGACGTCGCCCTTGTCGGTGCGGACCAGCGACACCCGGCCGGCGCGGGTCTCGATCCCCAGGACCTCGGTCTGGGCACCGATCCGCAGGGCGCCCAGGGCCGTCGCGTGCTCGCGCATCAGCGCGCCCGTCCGCAGTGGATCGACCACCGCCGCCGACGGGGTCCAGAAACCGCTCAGCAACAGGTTCTTGTCCAGATAGGGCACCAGTTCCGCGATCCGGTCCGGGGTGATGATCTCCGCCGGCACTCCCCAGGACGTCGCCGACGCCATGCGCCGGCCGAACTCCTCGACCCGCGCCGGTTCGCGGGCGACCTCGATGCCGCCGCAGGTGGTGAGCGTGCCGAACTTCTCGTACTGGGCCATCGAGTCCAGCGTCAGCGCGGTCAGTTCCTTCGAGTGGTCGACGGGGAAGATGAAGTTCGACGCGTGCCCGGTCGACCCGCCCGGATCGGGCAAGGGCCCCTTGTCCAGCAACAGGATGTCCCGCCATCCCCGTTCGGCGAGGTGATAGCTCACCGAGTTCCCCACGATCCCGGCACCGATGACGACGACCTTGGCACTGTTCGGCAGGTTGGTCATGTGCTGCTCCTCCTGTCACAGGGCTGAGCGGATCTTGTCCTCGAAGTCGGCGACATGGCGGCTGGCGATCCGTTCCGCGGCGGACGCGTCCCGGTCACGTACCGAGGTGAGCAGCTCGACGTGCTCGCCGACGGCGTGTTCCAGATGCGGCAACTGGTCCAGCACGAGGAACCACAGCCGCAGGCTGTGCACGTAGTACTCCTCGAGCGTCGCCGCGAGAAAACCGTTGTGGGTGGCGCGATGCACGAGCCGGTGCACCCGCTGGTCGAGTCGGATCAGGTCGCGTTGGCCGGTCGGGGCGGCGGCGAGATCAGCGAGGTCGGCGAGCAGAGCGTCGGCCTCGGCGAGTTCACCGGGGCGGGCGCGGCGGGCGGCCAGGCCGGCGGCGTAGCCCTCCAGCCGGGTCCGGACCTCGCTGATCGCCCGCAGGTCCCCGAGGTCGACGTGGCTGGCGAACATGCCCCGCCGGGGCACGACCTCCACCAGCCGGGCGTCGGCCAGCCGGCGCAGCGCCTCCCGGATCGGGGTGCGGCCCAGGCCGAGCTGGTCCTGCAGGTCACGCTCGTCGATCGTGGCGCCCGGTGGGATCTCCAACGTCACCAGCCGGTCCCGCAGCAGGAAGTAGGCCTTCTCGCTGAGGCTGGCGACCCGGGTGCTCGGCTCGACGGTCACCAGGTCCGGCAGGAGATGTCCGCCTGTCGTCGTGGCCACTGGTACATCGTAGATATATCAGCGCCGTACGCAACACCCTTCATCTCACGCAACAAAAAATCCTGTTGCCCGACGATCGGCCGTCGGCCGGCCTTCCGCTCGCTGACCTGGGGGAACACCCTCGACCTGTCCGGCCAGGTGCCGGAGGCCACGACGGCGGTGGTCCGGCGTCGCGCCGACCCGTTCGTCGTGCGTGACCGTGTGGCCACCCGGCCGACCGTGTGCTCGTCGACCTCGCCGGCTACGTCGCGTCGACGTGAGAATCGTTCGAGTGGACTTTCTGGAGTAGGGGGGCGAACTGCGGGACGGTTCCTGGGTACGGAGAGCCGCCGCGCCCGCGTGGCGGGCGCGGCGGCCGACGAACCAGTCGAAGGAGTTGGACATGGCATCGTCATCGACCCAGGCCCCGACCACAGTGGAACAGGTGATCGCCAGGATGCGGGCGATCGACGCGGAGTTGGACCCGCGCGACGGGGTCGCCTGCTTCAACCGGATGTACCTGCGGGTCACCGAACTGGTCGGCCAGAACATCACCGACGGGTTCTTCGCCGACCCGGTCTTCCTTGAACGCATGGACGTTCTGTTCGCCGGCCTGTACTTCAAGGCCGTGGACGCCGGCACGCCGCCGGTGCCGTGGCAACCGCTGTTCGGTGCCCGGGACAACCGCACGGTGTGGCCGTTGCAGTTCGCGCTGGCCGGGATGAACGCGCACATCAACCACGACCTGCCGCTGGCGGTGATCATGACCTGTCAGGAACGCGGAACCACCCCGGACACCGAGCCGGTGCACGCGGACTACCTGCGGGTCAACGAACTCCTGGCGAAGGTCGAGGCCGAGGTGCGCGCCGAGTACGAACCGGACTTCGCCAGGATCGCCACGGCCGACGCGGAGGAACTCAAGCACGTCCTGTCCGGCTTCAGCATCGCCCGCTCCCGCGACGTGTCCTGGGGCAGCGCCTGCACGCTGTGGTCCCAGCGCAACCTGACACCGCTCTACAACACGACGTTGTCCGCTCTGGCCGCCGAGGTCGCCCTCGCCGGCACGGCGCTGGTCGCGCCGGTCGTCCCGCCGCCGGCCGGTTAGCAGGTGGCGACGTCGAGCGGGAAGCCGTTCGCGCTGGTCACACCGAGGTCACGGATCTCAGCCGGGTTGACCGTGTAGCAGGGGAACCAGCCGCCCTCCGGCGAGTACAGGCGGACGACGACCGGCTGGGCCGCGCAGTTGTAGTAGCTGTAGTAGCGCAGTGAGCCGAAGTACGGTTCCCACGGCGTGGTGTGGATGTTGAGCCCGCACTCGACAGCGGCGACGCCGGGTGAGGCGGCGGGCTGGGCGGCGGCCGGGGCCGCGGTCGCGACCGCCGCTCCGGCGAGCACGGCGAGGATCGCGCCGACAACGGTTTTCCTGCCCATGGTGGCTCCCTTCCTGTTGGGGAGCCCAGTGTGGGCGGGCGCCGCCGGGCGGGGCAAGGGTCGCGCCCCGGAAGGTTCCACTGGCGGAGAACCGTTGGGGCGCAACAGCATCAGTCACGTGCCTCGCCGAGGACCGGCGGGGCGACGATGGCGTCGCCGTGGCCGAAGAGGTCGTGGAGTTCCTCGTTGGTGTAGTTGAGCGGGTACTTGGTGGACTCGCGGGTGCGGGGCGGCGGGAGATGCCGGAACGTCGGCCGGGGCGGGTCGACGACGACGGTGGCGGGGCGGGGTTCGTGGGAGCGCAGCCAGGCGAGCTGGTCGGTGAGGTCGCTGATCTGGTCCTGGGCGCGGCGTAGTTGGTCGCGCAGCACCCTGGCCTCGCCGGCCGCCTCGGCGAGCTGGCGCCGCAGTTCCTCGTTCTCGGTGTGGTCACGGCCCTGGTCGTTGACGTTGCGGGCGTCCTGGAGGGCGGCGGAGGTCCGGGAGATCACCTGGGTGACGTCGCCGGCCGGTTCTCTGTCGCTTGTGGACTGTTCGGGGTCGGCGGTGAGAACACGGGCCCAGGAACGCAGCCAGGCGGCACGGTCGTTCTCCGGGACGGCGCAGACCTCCAGATAGGTCACCAGGAAGTCACGGCGCGGCAGTTCCCCGGCGAGGACCTGGCCGATCTTGGTGCGGCGCAGGCGGTTGGCGCTGCGGTTCTCGATCTCGCGGTGCGACAGTGGGCCGGCGAGCACCCTGGCCCGGTCCAGACAGGCGATGAACTCCTCCCGCGACCGGGCTCGTGTCACGGGAATCGACAGTGGATCGGTCATCAGTCGTCTCCGTCCCATTTGACATCGGTGAGAACCGTGGCGGGCGGCATGGTGCGCAGATAGGTGGCACGTTCCTGCTCATCGCGGGCCGCGGTGGGGAGGGTCGGCCGCAGCCCGCCGGCGAGGCCGGCCTGGGGCGTGGAGTCGGCTCCCGCGTCGGCCGGATCGAGGACGGACGTCAGCGCGGAGGCTCCGTGGTCGACGGCCGGCGGGTCGCCACCGCCGAGGCGCGGTTCGGGCAGGGTGTCGGCGGACAGCTCCGGCAGGGAGCCGGGCCCACCGAACCGAGGCTCGGGAAGCCTCGGCTCACCCGGCCGGAACTCGCCACCGGGCGAGTGGTCCGAGTCGACGCCATCGCCCAGGCGGGGCTCGGACAGGTGACCCGACGTGTCGAACCGAGACCCCGGATCCGGCGCGAACTCGGGCAGAGACGACATGGCCGAGTGGTCCGTGGACACCGCTGCGACGCCGGGCACGGCATCGCCGGGACGAGGCTCGGGGAGGTGGCTCGGGGTGCCGGGCGCGGACAGAGACGCCGTATCGGGCCGGGGAAAGCCGGCGGCCGGGAGGTCGGAGAGCTGGCCGCGGGGTTCGGGCAGGTGAGCGGCGGTGTCGAATCCGGAGTCGGACAGGTGGTTCGTGGTGGTGGGGAACGGGGTGTCGGGCCGGGTGGTGGCGGGGGGCTGGTCGGGCGGGGTCAGGTTGTCCAGGTCGGCGGCGCGGGACAGGAGGTAGTCGGCCAGGCGGGTGGTGGCGGTCTGGTGGACCTGGCGCATGTGGGGGCGCTCGCTGGCGTCCTGCCACAGCACGGTGAGTTCAGCCTGGAACGTCTGGTGGGCGGCGACGGTGTGCAGGGTCTCGGTCGTGACACCGTGCAGGGCGGTCAGGTCGTTGGTGAACGGGGTCCTCGCCCGGGAGTGGTACGCGTCGCTGGCCGGGCCGCGCCAGTTCGGGGGCGTGAGCGCCGGGGCGGTCGCCACGCTGTCGGTGAGGGTGTGGTCGTAGGCGGTCAGCAGATCGAGCAGTGCGCGCACCCGGCGCGTGGAGTCGGCCAGTTCGTCGGCCGGGTCCGGTGCCACCATCGTGGGATCCCTAGTCGTCGGATGGGTCGGGGTGGGGGGTCAGGGGGGTGTCGGCGTGGAGGTAGTCGGTGGCGCTCGCCCGGAGGCCGGCGCCGAGGTGTTCGGCCTGGGCCGCCAGGCGCAGGGTCGCGGCGCGCAGGCTGGCGCGGTAGGTCGCGATCGCGGTGGCCAGGTGTTCGTCGGACGGCTGGTCCGTGGCCTCGGACCACCAGTCGCCGATTCGCTCGTCCTTCCACACCAGGTGGGTGAAGGCGTCGCTGACGGTGTTGGCGTGGTCGGCGGCGACCACCAGCTCGTCGGGGTCTACCGAGAAGTCCCTCACAGGTCCCTTAGCTCCTTCGCGTTCCAGTACCAACCGCCCTGGGTGCCGTTGGCCAGTTGGTTGACGGCCAGGCCGAGGTCGTCCTGGCCGCGCAGCACCGTCAGCACCCGGTGGCCGGGGCGGCACCACAGCACCTTGCGTTCCGGGCGGCCCTCCCAGAACCGGCGGTACAGCGACTCGTCGGTGAACGCCGGCAGGTAGTGCCGGTCGGTGCCGAAGAACGCCGGCAACCCCGACGGCTCCTCGGTGGCGATCGTGACCAGCTCCTTCACCGGGGTGGTGGCGAAGTACAGCAGCGTCCGGGGCAGGTACCCCTCGGCGGCGTCGCGGTCACGCGGGCTCTCCACGTGCCAGGCCGCCGGGCCGGGGCCGCCGGCCAGCCGCTCGTGGTCCAGCTGGCGCCGGTGCTCGGCGTGCACGCGCACCTCCTCGGCGAACTCCTCCCCGGAGGGCTGGCGCAGGTCGGCCCGGCCGAGGTCGCCGGCCAGTGCCTCGACGTACACCGCCGAGAGCTGGGTGTTGGTGGTGCTGGCCGACAGCCCGCCCCGGCGGTGGTTGACCGCCAGCCGGTCCTTCGTGGTCGCGCACCGGATGATCTCCGTGTCGTGCTCGGCGTTGAACGCCGCCCGCAGCGCCGCCCGGTACCGGCTGTTGACCCCGACCCGGTCGATGGACGCGCGGACGTGCCAGCACACCCTCGCCTGCACCCGCACCTCGTCCAGAACGTCCTGTTCACCGATCCGGAACCGCGCCACACATTCACGCCCGAGGAAACGGGCGAGGCTCTCCCGCCACACACCTTCCCTCGTGTGCAGGCACTTCAGCGGGGGGACCAATGCACAACCTCCGGCGATTCGAAAAACTGGGAGTTGACGCGATTCTAGCGACAACGTACGGGACTTCGCCGTTGTTCCCCGAGGGTGTCGCGAGTGGACATCATGTCGCCGGAACGGGCCAGAAACGGGTCACCGGAGCCGCGACTGGACACGGCCGGAGCTGACCGGATCCGGCCCGGGAACTTGCCGGCAAGTTGCCGAAAAGGCGCTCTGCCAGCACGAGGGCAACTTGCCGGCAAGTTGCCGACACGGTCCCGGCCGGACAGACACCCGAACGGCAACTCCTCGAACAATTGCCGGCAATGACGCGGCAATGAATTCCGGACAACTGACCGGCGAGCACCGGTCTGATTTACTTCAGGTAATTCTTTCGAGCATTCTTTTCCCTGGAGGTATCGTGCTCGCCCACATCGGTACGGCTCTGCTGGTGATCCTCGCGTTGATCATCTGCTGCGCCGGCTACCAGGCATTGTTCGGCCCGGCGCCCCGAGCCGAGCGGGCCGAACGCGTGTTGAAGGTGTCACTCGCCGTGCTCGGTGCGGCACTCGGCCTCACGGCCGATCAGGAGATCGCCGAATGGGTGCGGGAGCTCGTCCGATCGGTCACCGAAATGATCGAGACGGCCCGCGTCGGTCAGTCGCCGTAGTACCCGATTCGCGCGCTGATCTCCAGCGCGCCGACCCGGAGCTTCTCCGCGATGTCGGGATAGGCGGCGACCGTCAGGCGGTAGACCGGGCCGGACACGCTGACCGCCGCCACCACCTCGCCGTCGGCGCCCCGGATCGGGGCGGCGACGGCGTTCAGGCCGATCTCCAGCTCCTCGCTGGTGCTCGCCCACCCCCGATCGCGCACCTCGTCCAGCTCGGTGAGCAGCCTGGAGCGGCTGGTGATCGTGTCGGGGGTGAACCGCTCCAGCACGTCCAGGCCGGCGGCCAGGTCGTCCTCGCCGGCCCAGGCGAGCAGGATCTTGCCGCTGGAGGTCGCGTGCAGCGGGGTGCGCTGGCCGATCCAGTTGCGCGCGGCGACCGCCGAGTCGCCGTACTCCTGGGCGATGTTGGTGGCCTGGCCGGAGTCCAGCACGGCCACGTTCACCGTCGCGTCGAAGTCGACGGCCAGGTCACGGCAGACGGGTTGACTCTCCCGGGGCAGGTCCAGCGCGGCGGTCGTGGCGCCGGCGAGGCGCACGATGCCAAAACCCAGCCGGTACTTGCCACGCTCGGAGACCTGCTCCACCAGCTGGCGGTTCTCCAGCGCGCCGACCAGACGGAACGCCGTGGACTTGTGCACGTCCAACTCGGCGGCGATCTCGGTGACCCCGGCCGCTCCACGTCTGGCGAGGATGTCCAGGATCTCCAACGCCCGGTCCACCGACTGGACCTGGACGACCGGGCCCGACTTCCGCTCCCGTTCGTTCCGCATGGCGCAATCCTAGTCACCAAGCTGATCTCCTTGTGGCACAAGCCCTTGACCCGCTGCTCAACGTCTTGTCCACGGCCCGGACCCAGAGTTACACTCGACCTGGCTTATTGCGTATGACGAATCGAGTTGGGCTATGCGCAACAAAGAGCTGCTGGAGCGCCCACGCTACGAGGTCATCCCCACCGCCTCGGTCGAGGACCGGATCCTGGACTCGGTGCCGCGCGAGATCACCGTCACGATCACCGCCTCCCCCACCAAGGGCCTCGAACCGACCTTTGCCCTCGCCGAACGCCTTGCCGCGCAAGGATTCCGCACGGTGCCGCACGTGTCGGCCCGGCTGGTGCGCGACGAGATCCACCTCAAGGAGATCGTCGACCGGCTCGTCGGCGCCGGCATCGAGGACGTCTTCGTGCCCGCCGGCGACTCCACCACCCCCGCCGGACGCTACGACGGCGCGCTCGCCCTGCTCGCCGACCTCGCCGCGCTCGGCCGCCCGTTCCGCGACGTCGGCATCACCGGCTACCCGGAGAGCCACCCGACGATCACCGACGACGTCGTCGTGCAGTCCATGTGGGACAAGCGGGTGCACGCCACCTACATCGTCTCCAACCTGTGCTTCGCACCGAAGTCGCTGGCCACGTGGGTCCAGCGGGTCCGCCGCCGGGGCGTCACGCTGCCGATCCTGCTTGGCCTGGCCGGTCCGGTCCAACGCGCCAAGCTGGTGTCCATGGCCACCAAGATCGGCGTCGGCGAGTCCACCCGGTTCCTGCTGCGCCACGGCTCGTGGTTCGTGCGCATGGCGACCCCCGGCGCCTACTCGCCGGAACGCCTGCTGACCAGGACCGCGCTGCCCGACGGTGACGTCGCCGGGCTGCACGTGTTCACCTTCAACCAGGTCGCGGAGACCGAGCGCTGGCGCCGGGATCTGCTGACCACCCGGTGACCAGCGCCCGCAGCTCCCGCTCCAGACCCTGGTCGCCGACGGTGACGACCTCCAGCGGCAGGCCGAGGAACTCCGCGGCCCGCCGCGCGGCCGTGTGCAGCGGGCCGGTCGGGTACTGGGCCAGCCACACCACCCGCCGGTAGTGCCGGAAGTAGTCCTCCCGCAGCTGCGGGAACCGGTCCAGCCCCAGCTCGGTGACCACCGCGCGGCGGAACGAACGCACCAGGAAGTCGGTCAGCACATAGGTTCCCGGCTCCTGGGCCAGCAACTCCGCCAGCCGCGACGCCCCGGCGAACACGTCGTAGCAGTGCGCGCCACGCAGCCGCGGCACCCGCAGCCGGGCGCACACCTCGTCCAGCGCCCCGTAGGTGCCGCAGTCGGCGAACGCGACCGCGACCGTGGCGTACCGGGCACGCAGCTCGGTCACCGCGTCCTCGACCCGCCCGGCGATCCGGTCGGGACGGTTGTGCAGCAGCGGCGGCAGCGCCCGCACGTCCACCGGCCAGTCGTTGCGCGCGGCGATCCCGGTGACGTGGCCGGCGATCGCACCGCAGGCCACGACCCCCACCCGATCAGGGGAAGGCGAGCTGTTCGATGAACCGGTCGTTGAAGTCCCGTCGGTCGGAGAGCTCGACGTAGCGCACCTCCTCCAGCAGCGTGCTCACCTCGGCCCGCTCCCGCCGCGACAGCAGCGTCATCTTCGCGCCCTCGCCGGCGACGTTGCCGGCGCTGACGATGCGCAGCACCGAGATGTCGGGCACCAGCCCGATCCGCACCGCGCTGGCCGGCGACAGGTAGCTGCCGAACGACCCCGCCAGCAGCACCTGCTGAATGTCACCCACCGTCACCCCCAACTCCTCGACCAGCAGCCGCCAGCCGGTGGCGATCGCCGCCTTGGCGAACTGGAGTTCCCGCACGTCCCGTTGGGACAGGTACACCGCGCCGGTCAGGTCACCGGGCTCGCCCGCCCAGTGCAACACGAACACGCGCTCCGCGCCGATCAGGCACACCCGCTGCGCCAGACCCGGCAGCCGCCGGGCGGCGTCGGCGCGTTCGGCCAGGCGCCCGGAGGCGTCCAGCAGGCCGACGTCGACGAGCGCGGCGACCGCGTCGACCAGACCGGACCCGCACAGTCCCGCCGGCTCGGCGTCCCCGATGACCTGGAGCAGAACGTCCTCTCCGGTGATCTTGACGACCTCGATGGCGCCGTCGGTGGCCCGCATGCCGCAGCGGATCGCCGCGCCCTCGAACGCCGGGCCGGCCGGGGCGGCGGTCGCGAGCAGCCGCCGGCCGTCGCCCAGGACGATCTCGCAGTTCGTGCCGACGTCGACGAACAGCCGCAGCCGCCGGTCGCGGTCCATGCCGGCGGCCAGCATGCCGGCGATGATGTCGCCGCCGACGTAGGCGCCCAGCGCGGGATGCACATAGGCGCGGGCGCGCGGGTGCACCGGCACCCCCAGGTCGGCGGCCAGCACCTCCGGCATCGCCCGGGTGGCCATGACGAACGGCGCGACGCCCAGCGGCTCGGGGTCGATGCCCAGGGCCAGCTGGGTCATCGTGGCGTTGCCGGCGAGCGCGATCTCGTAGACGGTCAGCGGGTCGACGGCCGCCTCCGCGCACACCTCGGCGGTCAGCTCGGCGAGGGTGTCGCGGGCCAGGCCGGTGAGCCGCCCCAGCGCCGCCGGGTCGAGCATGGTGGCACTGATCCGGGTGATCACGTCGGCGCCGAAGGGCTGCTGCTTGTTGAGCATCGACCGCACCGCCGCCGGGGTGCCGGTGGAAAGGTCGAGCAGGGTGGCGACGACCGTGGTGGTGCCCAGGTCGAAGGCGATGCCGTAGCGGCACCCGGCGGTGTCGCCCGGCTCGACGTCCACCAGCCGGTTGTCCACGATCACCGCGGTGACGGCGAAGTCGTTGTCCCGTAACGCTTTCGGTAACGCGCGCAGGGCGTGCAGGTCGACGGTCAGCTCCAGGTCGTCCAGTTCGGCCAGCAGCCGCTCCAGGTCGCTGCGCTGGTCGGTGAGCGTCGGCTCGGTCAGCCGAACGGCCCGTTTCTGCACGGCTGGCCGCAGGATGACCTGCCGGCCGACGCCGACGGTCGCCGCCTTGGGCCGGGTCGCCAGCGGCGGCACGTCGACCGCGACGTCGGCCCGCGCCCTGGCCAGGCACGCCAGCCGCCAGCCGCCAGCCAGCTCCTCGGCGGTGAACGCCCGTTCGTCCATCGCCGACACCGGGATCGCCCCGCCGGTGACCCGCACCCGGCACTTGCGGCAGGTGCCGTGCCCGCCGCAGGTCGAGTCGATGGCGATGCCGTTCCAGCTGGCCGCGTCGAACACCGCCACCCCCGGCGGGACCCGCACCTCCCGCCCGCTGGGCGTGAAGGAGATCCTGACCCGCTCGGTCATCGCTGTTTCGCGCGGTAGGCCGCGATCCACCGGCCGCCCCAGGCGTCGTTGCCCAGCAACAGGTCCGCCGCCCGGACCGACTCGACCAGCGACGGGGTGCGGGCGTCCATGATGGCCGCGGTGAGCCCGCAGTGCATGGCCATCGGCAGGAACGCCGCGCCGAGCGCGGCGCGCGCCGGCATGCCGAAGGAGACGTTCGACGCGCCGACCACCTGGTTGACGCCGAACTCCTCACGGATCAGCCAGATCGTCTCCAACGTCTTGCGCACCAGCGAGGTGTCCGCGCCGACCGGCATCGCCAGCGGGTCGATCACGATGTCGGCCAGCGGGATGTCGTAACGCCCGGTCGCCACGTCGATGATCTTGCGGGTGATCTCCAGCCGCTTGCGCGGGTCGTCGGGGATCTCGTCCTCCTCGTTGGGCAACGCGATCACCGCCGCGCCGTGGCGCTGCACCAGCGGCAGGATCGCGTCCAGCCGGTCCTGCTCGCCGGTGACCGAGTTGACCAGCGCCTTGCCCTGGTACACCGACAGGGCGGCGTCCAGTGCCTCGACGACCGACGAGTCGATCACCAACGGCAGGTCGGTCAGGCCCTGCACCATGGTGACCGCGCTCGCGAGCAGTCGGGCCTCGTCGGTGAGCGGGACGCCCATGTTGACGTCGAGCATGGTGGCGCCGCCGTCGACCTGCTGGGCGACGTCGACCTCGATGCGCGACAGGTCACCGGCGCGCAGCTGCTCGGAGAACTTCGACCGGCCGGTGGGGTTGATCCGTTCGCCGATCACGCAGAACGGCTCGTCCGGTCCGATCACGACCTTGCGGGTCGCCGAGGACAGAATGGTCTGCATGGCGCGCTCTCCTTCGAGGTCCTCAGACGGTCATCGCTGATCTGCGGCGCTGGATGAGTTCCTTGGCCCGCTTGACGGCCGCGGACGCGTCGGCCGCGTAGCCGTCGGCGCCGACGGCGTCGGCGTACTCCTGGGTGACCGGCGCGCCGCCGACCATCACGATCACCTGGTCGCGCAGACCGGCCTTGGTCAGGGCGTTGATGTTGGCCTTGAACATCGGCATGGTGGTGGTGAGAAACGCGGAGAAGCCGACGACGTCGGGCCGGTGCTCCTCGATGGCCGCCACGAACTTCTCCGGCGCGACCTGCACGCCGAGGTCGATGACGTGGAAGCCGGCGCCCTCCAACATGATGTTGACCAGGTTCTTGCCGATGTCGTGCACGTCGCCCTTGACCGTTCCCATGAGGAAGGTGCCGACCGAGTCGGCGCCGGTGTCGGCCAGCAGCGGGCGCAGCACGTCCAGCGCCCCGCTCATGGCGCGGCCGGCGATGAGCATCTCCGGGACGAAGAAGTCACCGCGCTCGAACCGGGCGCCGACCTCCTCCAGCGACGGGATGAGCGCCTCGAAGAGCATGGACTCGGGGGTCATGCCCGAGTCGAGGCCGGTCCTGGTCAGCTCCAGCACCCGGGGGGCGTTGCCGACGAGGGTCTCGTCGTAGAGGGCTCTGAGGATCTCCTGCGGCGTCGAAGGATCACTCACCTGGCACGTCCTTTCATGGCTGGTGACCGAGCAGCTGGGAGATGGTCCTCCCCTGCTCGACGAGGGTGGCGCCGAGGCCGGGGACCTCGGAGCGGGTGATCCGGGTGGTGGCCCCGGACACCGAGATGGCGGCGACCACCGACCCGTCGGCGGCGTGCACCGGCGCGGCGATCGCGGCCAGGCCCTCCTCGAGTTCCTCCCAGGCCAGCGCCCAGCCGCGACGCACCACCTCGGCGAGTTCGCGTTCGAGCTGCGGGCGGGTCATCGCGCGGTCGGTCGGCCAGCGCAGCTCGCCCTTCTGCAGGGCCATCACCCGGTGGGCGTAGAAGACCTTGCCCAGCGCGGTGCAGTGCGGTGGGACGGACACGCCGAGCCAGTTGGTGGCGCCGAGCAGGTAGCTGGAGTCGACCTGGGCGATCTGGACCAGCTCGCCGGCACGCGGAACGGCGAGGTTGACGGTCTCGCCGGTGAGTTCGCTGAGCCGGTCCATCGCCGGTTGGGCCAGCTCCACGAGGTCGCCGGTGGTGTCGTGGCGGGCGGCGTAGACGGCGAAGAGCGGTCCTGGGTGGAACGAGCCGGCGCGGTCGCGGCGCACCAGCCGGTTGCGTTCGAGGGCCTGCAACAGCCGGGAGGTCGTCGACTTGGCGAGACCGACGTCCTCGACCAGTGAGGTGAAGGTGCGTGGGTCGCCGGACTCGACCACCAGGGCGAGCAATGCCGCCGCCCGATCCACTGCCTGACTACCGGCCTGAGTCGCCGTCATAAGAGATCCACTTTCGGCGAAGTTCCATATTGTGGAACCTGCGTTCCATAGGACAAGCGTAAGATTCCGTTCGGCGCACAGTCAAGGTTCTGGAGGCCGTCGATGTTCCGGAATTCGTTGCCCCACTACGAGATCCTCTCCCAGGAGGCGATGGCGACACTGGACGGCGGCTGGCGCCGGCTGGTGTCCGAGATCGGCGTGGAGTTCCTTTCCGACCGGGCATTGGAACTGTTCCGGGCAGCCGGCCAGAAGGTCGAGGAAAACAATGTCCGATTCGACCCGGAATTCCTTCTGGAACAGGTGGCGAAGGCGCCGGCCGAGTTCGACGTGACCGCCCGCAACCCCGACCACACCGTGCACATCGGCGGGGACGCCATGGCGTTCGGCGGCGTCTACGGTCCCCCATTCGTCCGCCAGGGCGAGGTCCGCCGGGACGCGACGATGGCCGACTTCGAGAACTTCGCCCGCCTGGCCCAGAGTTTCCCGGCCCTGGACTCCGCCGGCGGGGTGATCTGCGAACCCAACGACGCGCCGCTGGACTCCCGGCACCTGGACATGACCTACGCGTTGCAGACCCTCACCGACAAGATCTACATGGGCAACGTGGTGTCCGGCGTGAACGCGGCGGACACGATCCGGATGACCGAGATCCTCTTCGGTGGTCGGGAGGCGATCGAACGTGCGCCCGCGACGATCTCGCTGATCAACTGCAACTCCCCACTGCGCTGGGACGAGCGGATGCTGGAGGCACAGTTCGAGTACAGCGCGGCGAACCAGCCGGTGGTCCTGACACCGTTCCTGCTGATGGGCGCGATGTCCCCGGTGTCGATCCCGGCCACACTGGCCCAACAGATCGCCGAGGCACTCACGGGGATAGCGCTGTCCCAACTGATCCGACCGGGCGCACCGGTGATCTTCGGATCGTTCCTGTCCAACATCGACATGCAGTCGGGCTCACCGTGCTTCGGAACACCCGAGTCGGCCGTAGGCCTGCTCTGCACCGGACAGATCGCCCGACGGTTCGGACTGCCGGTGCGCTCAGGTGGAGGACTGACCTCCAGCCAGGTACCGGACGCCCAGGCCGGCTACGAAGCGCTGATGACCATGCTGCCGACGTTCCTGGCCGGAATCAACTGGGTGATGCACAGCGCCGGCTGGCTGGACGGCGGACTGGTCGCCTCCTACGAGAAGTTCGTGATCGACATGCAGATACTGGAGATGCTGCGCGCCGAGTTCCAGCCACTGGAGATCACCGAGGAGTCGCTGGCGTTCGACGCACACACCGAGGTCGGCCACGGCGGCCACTTCCTGGGGGCCGCGCACACCCTGGAACGGTTCCGGGAGTGCTTCTACCGACCGTTCCTGTCCAGCTCGGACAACTACGACCGGTGGCTCAGAGGCGGTGGGCTGGACGCCGCCCAACGAGCTTCCACCGTGGTCGAACGGAAACTGGCCGAGTACCGCCGCCCGGAACTCGACGCCGGCATCGAAGCCGAACTGGCCGACTACGTCACCCGACGCCGCCGAGAACTGGGCGACTGACGCCAGCGGCGACACGGGCGGCAAGGGTTCAGGGTCGGTGGTGGGCCACAGGCAAGACCGCGTCACAACACACAAACACGAACCCCGGCCACTGACCACGAGAGGCCCGAGGCTGGCGGCGAACCACGACCACCAAAGACAGAACTTCCTCACGGCAGAGCAGGCAAAGACCCGAGCCGTTGATCACGGCAGGGTTCGGGTCTGGTGGCGGACCATACAGGGGCAGGGCGCCAGCCCTGCCCCTACGTCCTGCTCAGGGCGGCGGAGGCTCACGGGTCAAGAGGCCCACGGTTGAGTACCAACCCAGACTTTGCCCAGTTCAGGGCCTCTTGAGGCGTGAGGGGCCGCCCGCAAGATCCGCCACCAGACCCGAACCCACCCCCCACCACAAAACCCACAACAGCACACCCCAAGAACGCAGGCAAAGACCACAACACCCACAGCCAAGGGTCAACAACCCCGCCCAACAGGTAGGTAGACCCCCACCCTCCCGGGGGCACCCCTCAGGCCATTCTATCCGGGGCAACGGGTGGAGGGGCCTTCGCCGGCCTAGGCTGTGGACAACTCGAAGCGCGATTGGTGAACGCGGCCAAGCGCCAAGCGCCAAGCGCCAAGCGCCAAGCGCCAAGCGCCAAGCGCCAAGCGCCAAGCGCCAAGCGCCAAGCGCCAAGCGCCAAGCGCCAAGCGCCAAGCGCCAAGACGGTAGCCTACGGGCGGGTGATCACCGAGAACTCTGTGCCGAAAGGATCCGTGATCACTGCGGTCCTCCCGTACGGGGTCTGCTCCGGCGCACCTGCTGTTCCGCCGTTCCCCGCTGCCTTTTCCACCGTCGCGTCCACGTCGGGGACCTCGAACAGGGTTCCCCACGCCGAGGCGGCCGTGGCCTGTCCGAGGATCCCGCCGATCTCCTTCCCGTCCGGGCGGCGGAGGAAGGTGAAGTCGAACTCCGGGAGGTCGGCGTTGCCGTCCAGGGTGAAGTCGAAGACCTCGGTGTAGAAGCCTCGGGCGGCGCCGGCGTCGGCGGTGATCAGGTCGTTGCGGATCAGGGTGTTCGGTTCGTTCACCAGGCGGCAGCCGGGGAGCGATCGGCCCTGCCAGAGGCCGAGTCGTGCGCCGACGGTGTCGATGACCACGGCGCGGCGGGCGCGGTCACCGACCTCGTGCGGTTCCTCGACGATCTCACCGCCGGCGGCCAGGACACGGTCGACCGTCGCGTCGCAGTCCGGGGTGGCGAGGTGGACCGTCCAGCCGGGACCGCCGCCCAGGCCGGCTACCGGCACCCCACGGAGCAGGCAGTCGACGCCGTCGGGGGACTCGGTGAACTCCCACCCGAACACGGTTCCGTAGAACTTCTGGGCGGCCGGCAGGTCGGCCACCCCCAGTGAGATCCAGGTGGGAGTTCCGAGGGGCTGGTTGCGGTCGATCTCCATGACAGGTCCTTCGCGTGTGGTCCGGTGACTACCGGACTCACGCTAGGGGGCATGTAGGTCAGCGGGTGTCCTACTCAGCCGGAGATCTCGGTGGGCCTGGGGCCGCCACCGCCGAGGTCGAACCCCGACGCGACGCCCGTACGACCGTCGAAACGCACCGTGACCTCCCGGCCGTCGGCGTCGGTCAGGGCCAGTTCGGCCACCAGTTCGCTGCTCCTGGCGTTCGCGACGGCGTCGGCCACCTCCCGCAGCTTCTCCTCCGACACGCGGTACTCGATGCCGTCGAGGGTCACGCGGTTCTGCTCGCTCATGAGTCGGTCCCTTCCTCGAATGTGACGCGATAGCTCAGGGTGAAGTCCCTGGCCCGGGCCGTGACCTGCCCCCCCTCCTGGGGCAGGATCGTGGTTCGGTGCAGCGGCACGGTCTCGCCGGCCTCGGCACACAGACGCTCATGCGTCGAGTCCACCGTGGCCGGTGGGACGTCACCGCCCTTCGCGGGGGACACCCAGACGGCCAGGTCGAGGGGGCCTTGTGGGTCTCCTTGGTAGACAACGGGATTCTTCAGGACCAGGCGCTGGCCATCCGCGACGGCGGTGAACCACTCGGTGTGTGACCGGGTCTCGTCGGGGGTGATGGCCACGATGTCCAGGCGCAGCTCGGTGCCGGCGTGGACGCGGTCGTGGTGGACGACCAGCGCATCCACCCGGACCGCCAACGGGGTGCTCGGCGAACGTCCCCACAGGACCGACGCGGGTGGGGGGCGGTCGTCGACCTCGAACACCACCGTTTCCTGAGGCGGCGCGGGGCTGGGGACCAGGTCGAAGTCGATGGTGTGGACGGCGAAACGAACCGACCGATCAGCCGGCGCGGGAGCCAGATCGCGGGGCTCACCCGTCCGCAACTGCGCCAGGACCTGCTCCAACGGCGAACCGACACCCCGAACACCCTGCTGCTCCAACACCCGCGTGTCCACCGGCGCCGACGTCGCCAGCACCAGCACCGTCTCCGGTCTGGGCGTCGCGGTCGGGAGTTCCGCCGGCCACGTCAACGCCACCCCGGGCACCTCGCCGGTCAGCTCGTTACGGCCGAACACGAACTCCTCGCCGGGGCCAAGCCGCTCCCCACCGGGAGACGCCGGAGTGAGCAGGGTGATCGCCGCCGCAACACCGATATCCAGCAGTGAGACATACACGGTGTCCGTGCCGTCGTTGCGGACGCGGAGCTGGATCGGCTGGCCGGCATGCAGGACCGCGCCGGTCGACGGAAGACCCCGACCGCCGGCCAGTCCGAACTCGACGGTCAACGGCGTCGTCAACGCCGCCAGCTGCCGGTCGGCCAGCCTGCGCAACGCCGACGCCCTGGCCAGCCTCGTCAGGTCGCGGACGACCAGCGCCACACCATCGGCGTCCGGCGGACGCGGCGCGCGCAGCGGACCGAACCGGTCGCTGATCACCAGGCCGCCGGCCCGGTCGACCTCGACAAAGACCTCACCCGAGACCTCACCCGAGACCTCCCCGGAGACCTCACCGGCGGCGTGCAGCAGCGGCGCGGCGTCGACTGCGGCGGCCAGGGCCGGCACGGGCGGCAGGGTGACCGGGAGCGTGGGGGCGGCGGTGCGGGTCAGGTGCGCGCGGGCACCGACCGGCACGACGACGCCGGCCGGGGCCACCACACCCCAGGCGGTCGTGGCGTCGACCCTGCTCACCGTGACCGTCGCCAGCACCGGCTCGGGCGCCTCGGCCGGGGTGACGGTGAACTCGTCGCCCGGACCGACGTTGAGCAGCGGCGCACCCGGCAGGCGGGCGATGCCGCCGGCCACCGTGACCGGCAGGCTCGCGACCGGGTCGGCCTCGCGGAGGTCGAACAGCAGCCGCTGGGCCGGGCCCTCGGCCTCCGGGCGCTGGCGCGGCTCGACGGTGAGCACCCGGTGCCGCAAACGGTCGATCACCGACGCCCACGGGATCGCCGGACTCCCCTGCCTTGCCTCGGACAACGCCGTGGTGAGCGCGTCGGTGAGCAGTCCCATCCGGATGCCGGCGCCGTTGCGGCGCTCGTAGGCCGACTGCTCCGGCGCGCACGCCACGATCCGAACCGCGTGCGGATTTCCCTGCGGGCTCAACGAGTTCAGTCGAGGGTTGCGGCGGCGGACGGTGTCCAGATGGGCGGCCAGCACGTGGTGGGGCACCGCCCGGCCGATCGCCCGGACCGCCTGGTCGGGGTCGCGCGACAGGTGTGCGGAGTGGCAGCAGTCCAGGACCACCGTCACGTTCGGCGTCTTCGCGGTCAGCTCGGCCAGCAGCAGGGACAGTTCGGCGGCGGTGATGCCCCGGAAGTCACCGGGGCTGGAGGCCGCGTAGTCCGTTGGCACGATGAACTGGATCCGGCTGGTGTTGGTCCGGCCGCCGTGGCCGCTGTAGTGGACGACGATCGCGTCGTCCGGGCCGGCCTGCGCGATCAGCCGCTCGTAGGCGTCGAGGATGCCGGCGCGGCTGGCGTTCTCGGCCTGACAGCGGGTCGTGCTGAAGTCCCAGTGTTCCAGGGCCTTCGACAGCGCGGTGATGTCGTTGTCCACCCCGCGCAGGCCGGCGGTCTGGGCGCCGATCAGCAAAGCCTTCCGTGCCATCGTTCGCCTTTCCCCCGTTGACCTTCCGTGGTTCGAGCCTAGCGGCGCGGGCGCGGCGGTGGTTTACGTTGTTGGGCGTAACTCACGGGGTCAGCAGACCGGCCTCGCGTGCCACGGCGATGGCCTCGACCCGGCCGTGCACGCCGAGTTTGCGGAACAGGTTGGTCAGGTGCACGCTCACCGTCTTGTCCGAGATGGACAGTTGGCGGGCGATCGTCTTGTTGGTGGCACCGGTACTGGCCGCGCGCAGCACCGCCAGCTCCCGGTCGGTCAGGCCGAACGGGAGCCCTTCGGGGGCGACCAGCCGCAGCCGGGACCGCTTCGCCAGGCGGGTGATCTCGTCCAGCAGCGGACCCGCGTCCAGGCCGGTGGCGATGGTGTGCGCGGCGCGGGCGGCCTCGACCGCCTCGGCCCGCACCGGTGTGTGCGCGGCCCGGAAGTAGGCGTAGGCCGTGGGATACGGGCGTTGCAACGCCTCCCACGCCGCCGCCACCTCCCGCCAGGACACCTGCCCGGTCTCGGCCGCGCACTGGGCCCGCAGCGCGGTGGTCTCCCCGTCGCCCTCGGGGACGGTCCTGGCCAGGGCGGCGAGCTCCGTCGGGTCGGCGGCCGAACGCAGGCCCACCGCGCACAGTTGGGCCAGGGCGCGGGTGTCCTCGGTGTCCCGCACGGCCGCCAGGCCGTGGTCGACCGCGCGGCGGGCCGCCGGCAGGTCGCCGCGCCAGGTGGCGAGGTCGGCCAGGCAGCTGTTCAGCGCGGCGGTGAAGCGGGGGTCGGTGGTGGGGTGGGTCCGCAGGGTGTCGAGCGTGGCCTCGGCGGCGCCGAACCGGCCTTGGGCGACGTCGATCTCGGCGAGCGTCAGGCGCGGGTAGGCGGTCTCCTCCGGGGGGCGGTGGGCGATCGCGTCGTCGAGCCGGGCGGTCGCCTCGGCCCAGCGGCCAAGGCGGAACAGGGCGACCCCGGCGTTGTTGCCCAGCACGCCGGCCTGCCTGGTGTGCGACACGCCGAGCGCCCGCGCCTTGTCCAGGCCGGTGGTCATCGCCTCGACGGCCCTGGTCAGGTCGCCGCTGTGGTCCAGGCAGACACCGAGGTTGCCGTAGGCGCGCAGCATGTCCTCCAGGTGGTCGGACTCGGTGGCGATGCGCAGCGACTCGCGCAGCGCGGCCTCGCCGGCGGCCGGGTCGTCGAGCATGGTGGCGGCCAGGCCGACGCTGTTGAGGGCACGGCCGACCTCGGGGAGCGCACCGAGGGCGCGGGCCTGCGCCACGGCCGCTTCGGCCAGCCGCAGCGCCTCGGTGTAGCGGCCGGCGCGGACCTCGGCGGTGGCCAGCGCCGAGTGCACGCGCACGGTCACCGTCGTCGGGCCGGTGCCGGCCAGCAGGCGGTCGGCGGTGCGGTAGGCCTGCGCGGACTCGGTGACCCGGCCGGCCTCCCACAGGTAGCTGCCCAGACGTTCGTACAGCTCGCCCCGGGCCGATCCGGCGGCGGCGCGGGTGGCCAGGTCGACGGCCTGGGGCAGCCGGCCGGCCCAGCGGGCGGCGTCGGCGGCCAGGGACAGCACCTGCTCGTGGGGCAGGCCGGCGACCCGCTCGGCGTCGGGCACCGTGGGCCACAGGGTGAGCGCCCGGTGGTACTGGGTGTCGGCCTCCTTGAACGCGCGCAGGTCGGCGGCCACCGCCCCGGCGCGGACCGAGGAGGCCAGCGCCTCGGTGGCGCGGCCGGCGGCGAACCAGTGGTGGGCCAGTTCGGGCAGCAGACGCGGGTCGGCGTCCAGGGCGGGAGTGGTGGTGATCGCCTCGGCCATCGCGGCGTGCAGGCGGCGGCGTTCCCGTGGCGAGGCGGTGGCGTAGGCGGCCTCGCGCAGCAGGGCGTGCTGGAACACGTAGGTCTCGGCGATGTCCTGGTCCACCAACAGGATCCGGGCGTCGAGGCATTCGCGCAGGGCGTCGTCGAGGGACTGCTCGTCGCCCAGGACCGCGGCCAGCAGGCCGTCGCTGACCCGGCGGCCGGCGACGGCGGCGACCCGGGCCAGGTGCCTGGCCGGCGGGGTCAGCCTGGCCAGGCGCAGGCGCATGATCTCGGTGAGGGACTCCGGCAGGCGGCGGGGGTCGTCGGCCAGGGCCAGCTGTTCGGCGAAGTACGGGTTGCCGTCGGCGAGTTCGACGTAGCGGGCGAGCCGTTCGCGGGGGACGCCGGCCGGGGCGAGGGCGGCGACCAGCCGCCAGGACTCGGCCTCGGTGAGCGGCAGCAGGCTCAGCCGGTGGGTGCGGCGCATGAACTCCGGTTCGGCCAGCAGCGCGCGCAGCGGGTGGTCGGCCGGCAGGCCCGCCCGGTAGCTGCCGACCAGCAGCATCCGTTCGGTGGAGCGCAGTCTGGTCAGGTAGGAAATCAGGTCCACTGTGGACGGATCGGTCCAGTGCAGGTCCTCCAGGACCAGCACCACCGGGCCGTGGCCGCCGAGCTTGTCGAGCAGGCCCGACACCGCGTCGAAGACCCGGCGCTGGCTGTCCGGGCGGGTCTGGCCGGTGTCACCGAAGTCGGCGATCAGACCGGCGAGCGCCGGGTCGGCCAGCTCCCGCAGCCGCTGCCCGCCGCGCTGACCGACCAGGGCGCGCAGTGCCTCGATCAGCGGGCCGTAGGGGATGGCGCCCGAGCCCAGCGGGACGCAGCCGCCGACGAGCACACCCGCGCCGCCCTCCCGTGCCAGCGCGGTGAACTCGCGCAGCAGGCGGGTCTTGCCCAGGCCGGCGTCGCCGTCGACCAGGACGGTGGCCGGGAGGTGGTCGCGTGCCCGCGCGAGCAGCGCGCCCAGCTGCCCCAACTCCTCGACCCGCCCCACGAAGTCCGCGGCCATGCCCCCATCATCGCGGCTGACCGGCGGGCGACTACAGGCCGGTGGCGCGCATCGCGGCCAGCAGCGGCGCCCGCCACGGGTACTCGACGGGCACCGGGGCCCGTCCCAGCTCGGCGAACGCGACGGCGGCCCGGCACAGGCAACGCAACGCGTGCAACGTGGCCAACTCACCCGCGGCGGTGATGCCGCCGGTCACGATCACCGCGTCGATCCGGTCGGCGAACTCCTCGGCGACGTCGGCCAGGGTGTCCTCGACGGGCCGGTCCGGGTGCAGGAACGCGCCGAGGCAGGTCAGCAGGGTGACCGACCCGGGGTCGCCGGGCGGCAGCGCGCGCAGGGCGGTGTGCAGGGCACGCAGGCCGGCGGTCCGGTCCTCGCCGTCCTCGGCCTCGGGGTCCAGCCGGTGACGCAGGCCCAGGGCCACGGCCAGCGCGAACCAGTCCCCGGCGGTGGCCGGCTGGCCGTCGTCGAGGTCGACGACGGTCCTGGCCAGGGCGACGGCGTCGTCGACGGCGGCCACGTCGGGGGCGGCGGTCGCGGGGTCGAGCAGGGCTGCCAGGTCGTTCTCGTGTCGCAGCGCTGCCAGGACCATGGCCCGCAGCCCGTCCCGGTCGGGAGCGGGCTCCGGCTCCGGCTCGGGTTCGGGCTCGGGTTCGGGCTCGGCGATCTCGGCCTCGACGACCGTCGGCCGGTGCTCCTCGCGCATCACCATCACCGGGCGGTTGAGCACGTCGGCGCGCATGAGGTCGTTGATCGCGCCGAAGTCGATGAACGACGTGTTCGGGCGGACGATGCCGGGGGCGGCGACCCGGCTCTGGAACTTCTGGATCGAGGCCATGGCCTCGCCCAGCCCGCCGAAGTCCATGCCGGCGCCCGCGCCGCGCAGCATCCCGCGCATGATCTCGACCATGGCCAGCATCGCCCGGACGCCCTCGACCATGTCGGCGCTGAGCTGGGGACGGTCGATGACCTCGCGCAGGCACTCGGCGGCCCGGTCGGCCTGGGTGGCGATCTGCGGCGGGGCCTTGCCGGCCATCAGGTTCATCATCTCGCCGGGAGTCTGGAGGTAGACCATGACCCGGCTGACGTAGAGCTGACCTGCCCCGACCAGGCACATCGTGCGCATCATCGGGTTGAGCTCCGGGGTGGCGAGCGCGACCTCCAGCATGGCCAGCCCGGCCTCGCGGTCCTCGTCGGCCTCGCCGTGGGCGGTGTGCCGGGCGGCGCGCAGCCAGCCGACGTAGGCGGCGGCCGTGCCCCGGTAACTGTCCTCGGCGCGGGCGTGGCCGTAGGCCTCCTCCAGCCGTTCGATGGCCTCGTCCAGGTCGGCCCGGCTGCCGGGTTGGCTCATGCCGCGCCGCCAGTAGCGCTCGGCCAGGCCCTGGCCGAGCCGGATCAGCGGGAGCAGCCGGGCCCCGCCGGTCAGGCCGGCCAGCTCCGCGCGCAGGGCGTCGATCCGTTCGTCAGCCATACCACCCTCACTGTCCATAGTGGACGAATCCGGCCCAGGCGTACACCGGGGCCGGTTCCCGTCGCGGTACCGACGCCAACAGCGCCGCCGGCATACCGGCGGGCGCGCGGCGGTCGCTGTCGAGCAGCCAGCGCTGCGCCAGCAGCAGCGAACGCCGCACCGGCAGGCGCTCCTCGACCCGGTAGTGGTGGAACATGTACATCAGCGCGGAGGTCTCCCGGTCCGGGATGCTCCACTGCGTGGACAGCACCGACCGGACCCGCCCCGCCAGCAACGCCGTCCCCAGGCTGTACGCCTCGTCGTAGCCGTACACCGAGCGGCCGGTGTGACAGGCGGCCAGCACGGCCAGGCCGATCCGGCGCCGGTCCGCCTCGGCCAGCAGCGCCACGATCTCCTCGGCGCTCACCGTGCTCGCCGGGCCGCCCTCGGTCTCCGGCGCCAGCAGCAGATGGGCGCGCTCGGCCTCGTAACGGCCGTGGCAGGCCAGGTGCAGCAGGCCGCCGGCCGCCGGGCCGGTATCGGTCAGCCACTGGCGGACCTGGGCCGAGGTGCCGGCACCGGACGGGCTGACCGACCCGTTGGGCCGCCGGCCGACATAGCGGGCGCCCTGGTAGAAACCGCGCCGCAGGGCGTGCGCCTCGGTGCGCGCGCCGACCAGGTCGCTGGCCGCGCCGGCGGTGTCCGGGTCGCCGACGATCAGACCGGTCGCCGAGGTGGCCACCGGCGACCACGCCGCGTTCTCGCACAACAACCTGGCCGAGACGGCGTAGGAGAACTCCGCCAGCTCGATCGCGTACCGGCCGTCGGCACGGCGCGCCGCCGCCCACGGGATACGCGCCAGGTCACCCATCGGCACCAGCACGATCCTCGGTTCCCGCTCCCCCACCGGGAAGTAGCGCTCCAGCAGCGGGCCGACCGCCACCCGCCACGCCCAGTCGCACAGCGCGTCGAGGCTGTCGGTGAGCGGGGTCAGCGGCGCCGGCGGCGCCAGGTCGCGGGAGCGGTCGACCAACGCCGAGAGGTACCGCTCGACCTCCACGTCGCCGGTGAGGGTCAGGGCCGGCAGCGGCAGCCAGGCCGGCGGGCCGTCGGCCGGGGCGATCACCGCCAGCCCCGGCTGCGGCGGGTCGGCCGGCACCAGGTACACCAGCGCGTCCGCGTCCAGCGAGCCCAGCGCGGTGCGGATCTCGGCGAGGCTCGGCGGGTCGAACATCAGGTCGGCGCCGGGGAGTTCGGCGAGCACGCCCAGCGCCTTGCGCCGCACCGACGAGCCGGCGGCACCGTCGGCTTCCCAGCGGTCGGCCAGGTCGTCGTGACCGGCGGCGCGCAGCATCGCCGGGAACCGGGGCAGTTCGGTGGCGGCGAAGAGCATCAGCCCCCGGCCGGTGTCCAGGGCACGCAGCGCGGCGGTGACCTCGGAGACCCCGAGGCACTGGCGGGCGACGGAGATGGCCGACTCGGCGGCGTCGCGCACCGCCTCCCGCGCGCTGCGGGTGTCCGACTCGCGCAGCACCCGCCACGCGTACCCGCGCTGCGCGACCAGGCCCACCTCGCCGGAGACGCGCTGCTCACCCGAGCGCAGCCGGACATTGGCCAGCAGGTCGTTGACCTGCGTCCAGTGCGGGTGCTCCGGCCCGCCCAGTTCCTTGAGCGCGGCCTCCAGCAGAGTCACCGCCTCGTCGAGGCCCTCGGTCGTGCCGGCCGCCTCCGACCGCAGGTACAGGCCGACGGCCACCGAGAACAGGCAGAAGTTGTGCAGCGGCTCGCCGGAGGTGGTCAGCTCCAGCGCCGAGCGCGCGCAGGCGACACCCTGGTCGATGCGGTCCGGGTCCGAGCCGACGCCCTCGCTGTGGAACGCGCCGGCCAGCGTCAGGTACGCCATGACCCGGTCGGCCGCCGGGGCGTCGGGCCGGGCCGCGGAGGCCGCCAGCTCGGCGATCCGCTCCTCGGTCAGCCGCTCCCCCTCCCCGTTGACCAGCTGCCACAGCGTGCTGGCCTGGCGAACCGAGTCGGCGATGCCCGCGCGCATGATGTGCCCCTCGGGCAGTGTCCCGGTCACCTCGGTCAGCCGGGACAACGCCGACTGGACCGAGGCCGGGTCGTTGCGCTGGTTGGCCAGGAACATGTCGCTCATCGCGGCGAACTGTTCCTTGATCGCCCCGACCTCCGGGGCGTCGCCGAGGACCTCGTCGAGCAGGGCCGGCAGCGTGGCCGACGCCTCGCTCAGGGCACTGAGGTTGCCCTCGGTCATGCCGTGCAGGAGTCCGGTCGTCAGCTCGGTGAGCTTGGCGAACCGGGGGTTGTCGCCGAAGGCGCTGGTCAGCGCGGCGACCTGGTCGGTGATCGCGTCCGGGTCGAGGGACTGGCCGATCATGCCGGCGTAGAGCGTGGCCTTGGGGCCCGCGGCCGCGCGGACGCGTTCCCAGCGGGTGGTCGGCGGCGGGCCGGTGTCGGCGACGGCCAGCAGGTCGGCGAGGTGGCGCAGGTAGTCGGTGGCCATGTCCGCGTCCCGGTGCTGTTCGAGCACCATCACCAGCGCGCCGGCCAGCCGGCCTCGGTGCGGGTGGTCGGCGGGCAGCCGGTCGAGCTGGCCGACGAACTCCTCGACGACGCGGTGGCCGTGGTCCTCGGTCAGCGCGCGCACGATCAGCGCCTGACACCGCGCCACGGCGTCCTCGGCGTCCTCGGGTGACGTCACGGGTGACCTCCACGCTGCTCGGTGCGGGCGTCCATTCTCTGACGGACACCGCCGGCCAGGAGGCGGTTTGCGCGGACCTGTCCGTCAGACTCCGTCGTGACGCAGGATCGCCAGCACGTCGGCCACCAGCCGGTCGACCGACGCGGCGTCGTCGAGCAGGGCGAGCACCCGGTCGTCGGCACCGTCGTCCTCGCTGTCCACTTCGGACAGCCGGCCGAAGACGGTGGTCAGCACGTCGACCAGGACGGCCCTCGGCTCCTCGCCCCCGGCCAGCCGGGTCTCGATGGCGGTGATCGCCAGTCCCGACAGCTCCACCAGCGCCGAGCGCCGGGGCGGCTGCGGCGGCTGCGCCGACACGGTCGTGCGCGGCGCCGGCAACAGCGGCGCCCGCTTGCGGCCCAGCGGACGTTCGACGTAGTCGTCGTACCAGGCCGGGCGGGTGCGCATCGCGGTCAGCACGGTCGCCACGTCGCGCAGCACGGCGCGCCGGGCGGCCTCGTAGCCGGCGCCGTCGGCACAGCGGCGCGCCGCCCAGGCGTCCACCGGCCAGGTCTCCAGACCGGCGGTCTGCTCCACCCCGACGAACTCCAGCATCGACACCGCCAGCTCACCGAGCCGGGTGTCGTGGTCGAGGCGGTCGGCCAGCCAGCCGGGGAGACGGGGCCGCTGCTGGGCGCCGCGTTCACCGCGCCGGCGGCGGTGGGCGTCGACGGTCGCCGCGCGCAGCCGCCGGCGAACCCAGCCCTCCAGATTCCTGATCGGGGTCCTGGCGTGCCGGAAAAGATCGTCGAGGACCGCGTCCATGTCGTCGTGGAAACGGTCCAGACAATCGTCGGCGAGCAGCTGCACGGAAACCGCGCACCGCAGGTGACCGCGCCGCGTCTCGACCTTTCTGGTCAGCTGCTCGAAGACCAGCCGGTGCAGCAGCTCGTAGGCCTCGATCCGCAGTCGCCGCCGGTCGTCCCCGGTCGCGGCGGCGGCGACCACGGCCAGCGTTCCCGCACCGGCGAGTTCTCGAACGGTAGACATTTCCCGGCGCTCCCCTGCTCGGCAAGAATGACAATTCGTCACGCTAGGCCCGTGTTTTCCACGAACGAACAGGTGCCGGAAAAGATACGGCGAACTCACTATTCCCCACCGGCCGGCGCGGCCGGCTCCACCGCCGGACTAAGGCATGGCCCGCGAGCCAGGTAAGGAGTCGTCATGACCGCCCCACCGCACCCCACGGTCGCCGACGTGCGCCGCCGGCTGGCCGCCGCCGGCACCGGTGCCGTCGACCGGCTGGTGGCCCTGTCCGACGGCGACCCGGTGCTGGCCTGCGCCCTGGCGTTCACCGCGCTGGGCCTGGACGAGCCGACCGGCGACCGGCTGCTGGCCGAGGTCCTGCGCCGGCCGGAACCACCCGACGCCGCACCGGCCCTGACCCCGCGCCAGCGCGAGATCCTGGCGCTGCTCGCCGACGGGCTGACGGTCACCGCCATCGCCCGCCGGCTGTGCCTGTCGCCGCGCACGATCGGCAAGCACCTCGAACTGCTCTACCGCCGACTGGGCACCAGCGACCGGCTCACCACCGTCATCCACGCCCAGCGTCACGGCCTGCTCCGGTGAGCGCCCCGCTGGACCCGGTGACCCGCGAATGCCTGCTGCTGCTGGTGCACGACGAGCTGGTGCGCGCGGTCACCGACCACCTGGCCGCCGGCGCGCCGGCCGACGCGCTGGACGAGCTGGTCGCGCGCCGCGCCGCCGCGCTGACCGGGGAACAGACCCGGGCGCGGCGGTGAGTCAGGCGCCCGGCCACAGGGCGATCGCCGTGCGGTCGTCGTCGTGGGACTTCCTGGCGAAGTCGACGTGGGCGGCGAACGCCAGCGGCTCCGGGGGCCGGCGCCACTGCTCGGCGAGGAACCCGCCGACGGTGCCGGTGCCGTTGCCCAGCGGGTCGCCCAGACCGTCGGTGACCAGCAGCAGCACGTCGGCCGGGGCGAGCACGGTGTGCACCGGCACCGGCGGGGTGTCCGGGAGGTAGGGCAGCGCGGCGGTGGCCGAGGAGGCGAGGTCGGTGCCCTCGTTCTTGATCGGCTGCTGGGCTTCCCAGTGCTGGCCGGCGCGCAGGATCCACGCCGAGGAGTCGCCGTGGGCCAGCAGGTGCACCGGGTGGTAGCCATCGCGCGGGGCCAGTTCGACGATCGCGAACAGCACGGTCGCCGCCAGCTGGGTGGCGACCTCGCTGTCGGGCAGGTCCGGCTGGCCGAGCTGGCGACGGCCCTCGGCGACGACCTTGGCGGCCAGCACCCGCAGCAGCCACGACCAGTTCAACGCCTCCGGGGCGGTGGTGGCCAGCTGGGCGCGGATCTCGTGGCAGCCGTGGCGGGTGACGACGTTCGCCGCGTAGTGCGACAGCGGCGCGGCGCTGACCCCGTCGGCCACCGCGAGCACGACGTAGCGCTCGTCGCGGCGCACGGCGTAGGCGTCCTGTCTGGCCCGGCCGTAGAACCGGTGCGACCGGCCGCGAACGCTGGCCGCCCGCAACGTCATCGGTGGGGTGTCGGGCCCGCCGATGAGGTAGCCGTCGAGGATCGTGTCGGGCTGGTCCCACGCCTGCGGGTCGGGGTGGGCCGGGACGGTGGCGGCCCGACCGGGGTCGCCGACCTGGTAGGGCACGAACCGGAACTCACCACGCCAGCCGGGATCACCGCGCCAGCCGGGGTCACCGCGCCAGCCGGGGTCACCGGCCGGCGGCCGGGGGGCGGTCACACCCAGTCCGATGGCGCGTGCTGGGTCACGCCCGAGCCCAGCTCGTCCTTGTCCGGCAACAGGATCCCGGACTCCCCCTGGGAGACGCTGCGCCCGGAGTTGATCACGCTGGAGACCATGATCTCGGCCATCGTGTTGATCGCCTGCGCGGGGTCCTGACCGTTCTCCATCAGGTACATCCGCATCTGCTTGGTGCCCGACGGCGGGTGCACCACGCGGGCCAGGATCGCGCCGTCGGCCTCGTCCACCCCGAACGGGATCACGTTGGGGTAGGCCGGATCGCCGACCAGCCGGGCGAACGCGGCCTGCCAGTCGGCGTCCGGGTCGGTGGGCGCGCCGTCGGACAGGAAGAACACCGCCGGGCGGTGCACCCGGTAGCCGTCCACCTTGAGCTGCTTGATGTTCGCCGCGATCTCGGTGCGCAGCCGGTCGAACGCGGCGACGTAGGAGGTGCCGCCGCGCACACTGAGCACCGGCAGCGTCAGGCTCGGGTCGAGCAGGTCGCACAGCGGCAGCTGGACCTGGGCGTCGTTGGAGAAGTCGATCAGTCCGATGCGGACCTTGTCGGACAGGATCGGGTTCTCGGCGAGCGCGTCGCGGACCTGGGGCAGGATCTGGTTCGCCGACGCGATCTTCTTGCCCGACATCGAGTACGACACGTCGACGACCAGGTAGAACGGCAGCAGCTTGGCGCCGGTGGCATCCATGTTCGTTCTGTTTCCCTACGGTTGGTGGTGGTGGGGGCCGTGGCCGTTGCCGGGCGGACGCCCGAACCTGGCCCGGAACTCCTGATAGGACTGTCCGCGTCGCCCTCCGCCAGGGGGCGGCGGCGGTGGCGGCGTGGGGGCCGGCAGGGAGACCGTGGGTGGGTCGTCCGGCGGACGGTACACCGGGGTCATCAGCGGCTGGGTGATCGACGCCGGCACGGGCTCGGGCGGCGGCTGGGTCGGCAGTGGCTGGGTCGGCTGGGTCGGCTGGTTCGGCGGGGTCGGCTGCTCGGGTTCGCCGGCGTGCTTGGCGTACCAGCGGGCCAGCTCGTCGTCGCTGCGACTGCGGGCGATCCTCCCCCAGGTCTCGATGGCCTTCTTGGCGATCTCGAACTGCTGGTCGGCGAGCAGCGCGTTGGCGTCGCGGCCGCGTTTGAGCTGCTGCTCGCGCAGGTCGGCTGCGTTGTCCAGCGCGGTCTTGTTGGACGTGCCGGCCAGCGCCTCGAGTGCCTTCTCGTCGCTGTCGAGGACCCGGTCGTAGAGGGTTTCCTTGCCCACCAAGGTCAGCAGCTTCACCACCACCGGCAGGACCTCGATCAGCAGGAACAGCGCGGCCAGCATGAAGCTCGCGGTCTGCATGTTCGCGTGGCCGTCGGTGAGCCGGTCCAGCGCTTCCAACTGGGCCAGCATGCCCTCGCTGTTGATCTCGCCGGAGTCCAGGCGCCGCTGGGCCGCGTCGCGTTCGGCGATCCGGCTCTCCAGGCGGGGCACCAGGGTGTCCAGCTCCCGCTGGGCGTCGGCGCGGTTCCTGGTGCCGCTGCCGGCGATCTTGCGCTGGGCGGCGGCGGTGACCTCGTTGAGGTGCGCGGTCTCCGCGTCCAGGGTCGTCTTCGCCTTGTCCGCCTGGGCCTTGGCCTCCTGGTAGGCGGTGCCGACGCCGGGGACGCCGGTGCCGCAGGTGCCGTCCAGCTCGCACTGGGCGCGGGCGGCGGCCTTGTCGAAGGCGGTCTGCGCGGTGGCCACCCGCTCCCGCGCGGCCACGACGTCCGGGTCGTCGCTGACGCTGGGCTGGCTCTCGCCGGAGGCGATGGCCTGTAAGTTCTCCACCCTCTCCTGCATGCGCGGGATGTCGGCGAACTGCTCGTCGAGTTTCTTCTGCGCCTCGGTCAGGTTCTCCGAGTGCATGATCTGCATCTCGTTGTTGATCTCCGGCTCGAAGATCTTGAGCACCAGCGGCACCGAGACCACCGTGCCGATCACCAGGGCCAGCAGGATCCGGGGCACCGCGGCCAGCGAGTTGCGCCACCAGCCGGACTGGCGGGTGATGCTGACGATCAGCATCCGGTCCAGGTTGAAGATCACGATCGCCCACAGCACCCCGGCGACGATCGCCACCGGGAGCGGCAGGTGCACCGCGCTGTTGAGGGCGAACGTGGCGCTCACCCCGGCCACGCCGGCGGTGGTCAGCAGCACGCCGCCCATGGCGGTGTACTTGGCGCGGTCGGTGCGCGCCCTGGCCAGGACGTCGGGCTGGGCGCCGGCCATCCGGGCGAGCCGGTGCGGTGCCGCCAGCCAGGAGAACAGACTCACGACGTGGCCTCCTCGCCGGTCGGCGGGTCGGGGTACAGGAGCGCGGTCAGGTCGGGCGGGGCGGCCGACCGGTCCGGGAACAGGTGGGTGGTGTCGGCGAACGGGACCGCCGAGGTGCCGGCGCCGAACACCGGCGGCGGCGCGGCCAGGCCCGTCGGCTCCGGCGGGGTGAGCACCGTCGGGTCGGCCAGCGCGTCGACCACGCTGGCCATCGGCGGCACCGCCACCGGCTGGCTGGTCGGGAACGAGGGCAGCGAGCGGCCAACGTCCGGCAGGTCCAGGGCCAGCAGGTTGGGCATCGGCAGGACCGGCATCGGCACCGGGAGGTCGGCGAAGGACGGCACGTCGTACACCGCGACCGGGCCGGTGACCCGCCGGTCGACGCCGAGCTGGTTGGTCGCGGTGACCACCAGCCGGCCGGTGCGCGCCGGGTTCACGGCGATCGTGCCGGACCCGGCCGCGCCGGACACCTCGACGTCGTCGATGCCCACGCCGGAGACGGTCAGCGTGTCGGCCTCGGTGGCCGACCAGCGCACGGTCAGCGGCTCACCGGCGGCCACCATCGTCCGGTCGAACTCCAGCACGCCGATGCGCGGCGGGTCGTTGGCCTCGCCCAGGGCGCGCCGCAGGTAGCGGTGCCACTCCTCGGCCGACGGGCGTTGCGCCGGGGCACCGCGCACGGCGCGGGTGAGCATCGCCAGGCCGGTGGTGTCCAGCACGCCGCGCGCCTGGTCGGGGTCGCGGTTGATCGAGCAGCCGGCGCCGGGGGTCAGGCAGCGCAGCACGAACAGGCCCAGCTTGTACCGGTCGGTGGCGATGCTCAGCACGTCGGCGCCCTCGGGCGGCTCCCAGTCGGGCGCGTTGAGCTGCGGGCTGCCGGCGATGTCGCCGACCCTCCGCACCGCGTCGCAGTCCACGAACATCACCGTCGGCTCGGTGCCGAGGCGGAACACGGCGTTGCGCGCGTTGAGGTCGCCGAAGGCCACGTTCAGCTTGTCGTGCAGGAACGCGAGCCCGGCGGCGAAGTCGCGGCAGATGGCCAGCCGCTCGTCGGGCGTCGGTGTCGGCAGGCCGGACTGCAGCGCGCGGTCGGGCGGGATGAACAGGAACTGCACCTCGCGCGGGCGGTCGTGGGCGGTCCGGCCGCTGGGCAGGCGCAGGTCGTGCAGGAACTCGTCGGGGATGCGGCGCAGGACCAGCCCCAGCAGGGCGCCGTCGTCGTCGACGACCTGGCGCACCGGCCAGGCGGTGGTGTCGTCGAGGCGGGCCAGCAGGGCCGGGTCGGTGCGCAGCCGCGAGCGCAGCGCGATCACCTTGCGCATGCCGTGCACGGGCGCCCGGCCGGGCCGGTACTCCTTGTACACCAACGAACCCGGCACGTCGGGCAGCGTCAGCTTCGGCAGGTCGTACACCCTGGCCTGTCCGCCGGCGCCGAGTTCCTCGCCGAGGCGCCCGAGGTCGCCGACGGTCAGGTCGTCGGGGGGCTGGTAGGCGGTGGTCATCGCGGCACACCGCCGATCCACCAGCCGAGCCCGATCCCGGCGGCCAGCACGAACAGCCCGAAGGTGATCCGCGCCGCCAGCGGCGTGACCGGCAGGCCCATCCGCCAGAAAACCCTGGCCAGCGGCCCGAGTTCGGCCGTGGGGTCGGGTTCGACGGGTTCGGTCTCGCGCAACCAGCGTTTGGCCAGCACCATCGCCAACTCGCCGTCGGCGACGACCCTGGCGACCGCGCGGACCAGCACGGTGGACTCGGCGCCGGCCACCAGCCGCCGGGCGTCCTCGCGGGCACCGGGGGTGACCCTGCCGGGGCCGGTGGCACCGAAGGCGATCTGGGCGAGCCGCACGTGGACCGGTTCCAGCTGGTCGAACGGGACGTGCCGCAGGATGGCCCGCTGTGCCCAGCGTTCGCCGGCCAGCGCGCGCCGCACGTTGTCCCGCTCGTCGATGGCGGCGACCGCGTACTCCAGTTCGACCAGCGCGCCGTTGACCGCCGTGGCGTCGCGGGCGTCGGCCAGGTCGCGCACGAGTGCGCTGACCCGCCACTGCGGCAGTACGGCCGGCGCGTGGTGGGTCTGCTGGGGCGGTGCCGGGCGCAGCGGCGGCGGGGCGGGCGGCGGGACCGGGAGGATGGCCGGCGCGGCGGCCGCGTTGGGCGGGTCGACGCCGAACTCGTAGCGGTAGACCAGCGCGTTGGCGCGGTACTCGTTCTGTGGGCTGGCGCCCCGGTCCCGGCGGACGTCGATGATCAGCCGGCCGGCGGGGTCGTCGGGCTCGGCGTCGAAGAAGGCGATGGTGGGGTTGGTGCCGTCGGTGGCGCTGTCGGGTTGGAGGACGAAGCTCCACGGGCGGGCGGGCAGCACCGGTTCGGCGATGCGCACCAGGGCCAGGGTGAGCGCCGGGCGGTCGGCCTCGGAGCAGCCGACGATGCCCACCGGCGCGGTCGGCGCCTGCAACACCCAGGCGAGGACCTGGGCGAGCAGGTCACCCTGCCGGACGGCCTGCTGGCGCAGGCGTTGCGCGGTGGCCGGGCTGCCGAGGTCCTCGACCCGTAACCGGGTCAGCCGCGCGCCGGGCGAGCCGTCGGCCAGCCAACCCTGCCAGTCCACTGTGGACAGTGCGACGGCCGGGGTGAGCTGGTCGGCCCGGCCGAGCAGGGCGTGCGCGATCGGCACGCCGCCCGGCTCGCGCAGCCGGTACAGCACGGCGGCCAGTCCGTCCGGGAGCACCAGGTAGCTCAGCGCGGGGCCCCGCAGCGACGCGTCCGGGAAGCCCAGGTGCGGGCCGACCGCGTCGACCCAGCCGCGTTCGGCGTTCTCGTCGGTGAACGAGGACGCGACCGTCGAGACCACACCGTCCTCACCCAGCCGCAGCCACGCCTGTTCGACAGCGGTAATCGCCGGTAGCGGGCGCGTCATGATTCCTCCAGATTGCCGACTCTCCTCTGACGGACGGGAACCGGATTTGGCTCCGGCGCGTCGTGGTCGCGGCGGTACTGTCCGTCAGACAACTCCGGGGCACACCACCGCACCCCTGCCGAGGGGAGGGGACCATGACCGAACCGCACCGCACACGCCGGGAACGCGCGGAATCGGTCGACGCGACCCGCCGGGAGCAGCCGACCGGCGGGCCGGCGGCGACCAGACGCGAGTCCGGTGCGGGTGCGGCGGATATTCATTCGCTGCTCGCCCCGGAACTGTTTCCGGTACACCTGCGACCGGTGACCAGGGGCGCGTCGTTGTGGAAAACCAGTGGTGAGGCACAACTGTTCCTGGTACCGAACGGTGACGACGAACAACGCGTGCTGAAAATCTACTTCCCCCATATCGCCACGGACCCTACCGTCGCCGCCCAGCTTCCCACGTTACGGTCGAAACACGTCGTCGAGGTCACGGAAACCGGAACGCTCACCGACGGCCGCGCATTCGAATTGATGGAACACCTGCCCGCCGGAACACTTCGGGAAAACGGCGCCGGCAGCCGGGTGTTCGACGCGAGCCGGATCACCGCGATCGTGGCGCAGCTGACCGAGGGCCTGGGGGTGCTGCACCGGCACGGCATCATCCACCGCGACCTCAAGCCGGAGAACGTCCTCGTCCGCGACACCGGAGCGCGACTGGAGGTGGTGTTGTCCGACTTCGGGCTCAGTCGGCGGCTCACCGGCACCGCGCACTTCACCACCGTCGGCCAGACCCCCGCCTACGCCGCCCCGGAGTCCTGGGCCGGGCACGTGTCCTCGGCGTTGGACTGGTGGGCGGTGGGAATGATGGCCCTGGAGTTGGCAACTGGTCAACAACCGTTCGCCGGGCTGGACATCCTCATGGTGCAGATGGCGGTCACCACCAAACCCGTCCCGGTCGACGCCGTCACCGACCCCCGCGTGCGCCGGCTGTGCTCCGGGCTGCTGGTGTCCGACGAATCCCAGCGGTGGAACCAGGTCCAGGTGACCGACTGGCTCGGCGGCGGCAGCCCGGAGATCCCCGACCGGCGGATCGCGGTGGACGCCACCGAGTTCGAGTTCGGCAACCAGCGCTACCGCGACATCGCCACCCTCACCGAGGCCATGGCCCGCGACTGGCGGCGGGCCGCGCGCCGCTTCGGCATGACGCACAGCTCGTCGTGGCGCGCGCTCACCCGGTGGCTCGACCAGTTCAACGATCCCGGTCGCAACGAACCCGGCGTCGTCGAGGCCCGGCTCGACCTGGTGGACCACCTGGAACACAGCAAGGACAAACCGGACAGCAAGCTGGTGAAGCTGCTGGCCGGCCTCAACCCCGCGCTGCCGCCGGTCTACCGGGGAACCGCCGTCGACCGCGCCCAGCTGCGCGCGTGGGCCCGGCAGGCCCAGAACGACGACACGACCCCGGACACCACCGAGGCACGCGCCATCGTCGCCGAACTGCACGACGCGTCGCTGCTGGCGGTGCTCGCCGAATTCACCGGCGGCGCCGAACTGGCCCCGGTGACCGCCGCCTGGCAGGCGCGCCGCGACGAGCTGAACACCGCCACCCGCCACCTGCGCCGCCACCGCCAGCTGCGGTCCGTGTTCACCGCCGAGAACCGCCCGGTGGGGCGCGCGGCGATGCTGGAGCTGGCGGCCGGCGGGCGCTGCGGCGAGGACTGGCTGCGCCAGTTCACCGACCAGTCCGCCGACCCGGCCCAGCACGTCGCCTGGTTCGACGAGATCCGCCGCTGGGTCGGCACCGACCACGTCCGCGCCTACGCCGGCCTGTACGCGATCGGCCCCGCCACCGCCGAGGCCGACACCGCGCGGCGCGCCGCCCAGGCCGCCGAACAGGCCAGGCTCGCCCACGCCAGGGCGTGGGACGACCACGAGGACAGGCGGCGGGCCGGGCGGGCCGGCGCGATCGGCCGGGCGGTCGCCGGCGCGTCGGTGCTGACGTTGCTGTGGCTGCTCGTGGGAACCACCGGGTTCGACCCGGAGCGGCCCCAGGGACAGTGGCTGGTGGCGGTGGTCGTGGCGGTGCACTGGGTGGCCGAGCTGACCCTGGCCGGGATCCTGGCCGGCGACTACCACCCGGCCTACTCGCTGTGGCAGAGCGTGCAGCGCACCGCCGGCCGGCTTGGCCGGCGGATGCGGGACTCACCACGGGCCTGGGCCATCGGGATCCTCGTCGGCCTGGTGGTACTGGGCTCGCTCACCGGGGCCGCGCCGGTGGCCGCGCTGGTGGCGGGCGTGACGCACGTCGTGGTCGCCGCGCACCGGCACGCGCGCTGGCGGACCGCACACCGACAGGACCGACGACGAGTGACGGGGCAGGGGTAGACGATGAGCAGTATGGGACTCGGGGCGGTCGCGGTCGGCGGGGTCGTCGGCGGCGCGCTGGTGCTGGGCGGTGCCGCGTGGCTCGCGGCCCGGGGTGTCCAGGCCGGCGCGCTGGTCGCGGTCCGGTCGGTCGGGGCGATCGGCGGCGGGCTGAGCCGGGTCGGTGACCGGGCCGAGCAGCGCGCCGCCCAGTGGGCGGTCGACAACGCCGAGCTGGCGGCGTGGGAGGACGCGGCCCGGCGGGTGGTGGAGGTCAACGCGCGGATCGAGGTGCTGGCCGCGCACGCCCCGGAGATCACCGCCTCACTGCCGGCCGTGCTCGACCCGTGCTCACAGACCCCCGCCGAGCTGATCGCCTGGTGCGCCACGGCGAACGCCACGATCGCCGGCGTGGAACGGAACCTGGCCGACCGCGCGAGCTCGGCGACCGTGTCGGTCCTGCGCCACACCGTCGACCTGGACCGCCCGGTGACCTCCGCCGAGGCGTTCGCCCGGTACCACCAGGCGCTGGCCGACGACGCGCCCGTGCGGGAGATCCCCGAGCAGGTCGGCGTGGACGTCGCCCGGGTGCTGGGGCGGCTGTCCCCCACCGCGACCGACGCCGACCGCGCCGCCGTGCTGGCCGCCGCGTCGCAGGTCACCGTGCCCCGCCCGGACGTCGACCACCACACCCTGCTCGACCAGCTGCGGCTGAGCGTCCAGCGGGCCAACGAGCACGCCGGGACGATCCGTGAGGACGCGATCCACGCCGCCACCATGCTGGCCGCTCTGCCCGCCGAGCCGGCCGACGCCGAACGGACCCGGCTGCGCCACGACCTGGCCGAGGTCCTCGCCGCCCGCCGCGAGTTCGACGAGGCGCTGCGCACCCGGTCCCAGCGGGCCGCCGACCAGGTGCGCGGCGAGCTGGAGCAGCGGTACGTGCTGGCGGCGGTGGTCGACTCGCTCGACGAGCTGGGCTATCGGATCGACGAGGAGTACGCCACCAGCGGTGAGCGGGTGCGGCTGGTGCGCGAGGACTGGCCCGAGCACGCCGTCCAGCTGGTGGTGGAGCGCGACCAGGTCCGGGACGCGGTCATCCGGCGCAGCGCCCGCACCGGGACCGACGCCCGCCGCGAGGACTTCGAGCACGAACAGCAGTGGTGCACCGACAAGGAGACCCTGGTGTCGGTCCTGGACCGGCACGGGCTGGCGATGGACCGCACCGAGCTGGCGGCGCCGGGCGAACGCCACCTCCCGGTCGTCGCCGCCGCCGACGACGACCGCCGGTCCACACAGGACACGAAGACCAGCAGGGAGCGGTAGATGGAGCCGGAGCTGCCCGCGTTCGCCAGGGAGATCGACTCCACCCTGGCCGTGCACTCCCAGTACGTGCTGCACGGCAACATCTGGGACGTGTTCCTGCGCCGCACGCCCGAACGCGCGCAGCTGATGCCGCTGCGCCACCTGCTCTGGCACGTGCTGGAGGGCGCCGGCTACCAGTTCCTGCTGACCTACGACCAGGTCGACGGCCTCGCCGTGTACCCGGCGACCGACGACGAGGCCGGGCAGCGGGCCCGCGACGCCGCCAAGCAGGTCCTCGGCGAGGACGTCAGCAAGGCGAAGGCCCCGTCGCTGGAACGGTTGCGCCAGTACCTGACGTCGGTCACCAACACCGCCGCCGGCCGCGCGGCCTGCCTGGTCGACCACGCCTCCCGGCTGGCCGTCGACGTCGGCCGCCTCGACGCCGCCGAGCGCGACTTCTTCCTGTTCTGCGCCAAGCTCTCCCGCACGGCACTGCCCGGCGCCGGCACCGAGGCGCGGCCCAACCCGTTGTACAACCCCATCTTCTGGCTCGTGGAACGCGAGCTGGACCTGCCGGTGTGGTTCACCGCCGACAACGAGCGGTTCCGGGCGATCGGCCTGCCCCGGCCGGACCTGCGTGACCGCGAGGACACCGCCGCCCTGCTCGCCCGGTCCCTGCCCGGCGGCGAGGACCGGGACGCGGACAAGCACTGCCACGAGTTCGCCGAGCAGGCCGAGGGCCTGACGCTGCGGGACATGACCGGCGTGACGTGGCTGGCGCGGGACCGGCGGCTGACGCTGTCCGGTCTGCCGGCCGCCGTGCGCGTCTACAAGCTCGGGGTGCTCGACGACCCGTGGCGCCAGAGCTACCTGCGCCGGCGGATCGTCGAGGGCGAGCGGGCGGTGCCGGACAAGGTCGTCGGCCAGCCGCACGCGGTCACCAAGACCCTGGACATCCTCAAACGGGCGGCGCTGGGCCTGTCCGGCGCGCAGGCCAGGGTGTCGTCCAACCGCCCGCGCGGCGTGCTGTTCTTCGCCGGCCCGACCGGTGTCGGCAAGACCGAGCTGGCCAAGGCCGTCGCCGCGCTGGTGTTCGGCAACGAGAACGCGTTCCTGCGCTTCGACATGAGCGAGTTCTCCGCCGAGCACTCCGGCGACCGGCTGATCGGCGCGCCACCGGGCTACGTTGGCTACGAGGTCGGCGGGGAGCTGACCAACGCCGTGCGCCAGCAACCGTTCCGGGTGATCCTGTTCGACGAGATCGAGAAGGCCCACCCCCGCATCCTGGACAAGTTCCTGCAGATCCTGGAGGACGGCCGGCTCACCGACGGCCGGGGCGCCACGACGTACTTCTCCGGCTGTGTGCTGATCTTCACGTCGAACCTGGGCGTGACGGTCACCGACCCGGCGACCAACGCCCGGGTGCCCAACATCGACCAGCAGGACCCGTACGAGGTGATCGAGTCGAAGGTCAAGGCGGCGATCACCGACCACTTCACCACCACCCTGGCGCGTCCCGAGCTGCTGAACCGCTTCGGCGACAACATCGTGGTGTTCGACTTCGTCTCCCGCGAGGCCGCCGAACGGATCTTCACCGGCCAGCTGGCGAACATCCTGCACAACGTGCACCGCGAGCAGGACATCACCGTGGAGCTGTCCCCCCAGGTCCGCGACGAGCTGTGTGCCTGGTGCACGGCCGACCTGAGCAACGGCGGCCGGGGAATCGGCACCGCGCTGGAGTCGCTGCTGATCAACCCGCTGTCCCGCGCGCTGTTCGACCGCGACCTGACCGGCGGCGCGCTGGTCAGGGTCACCGCGATCGACCGGGTGGGGCCCGACGTCCACCTGACGCTGACATGACGGGGCTGACATGACGGGGCTGACATGACCGGGTTGCGCCTCAACCGCTGGCACCACCCGGTGACGGTGCTCGGGCACGGGGTGCGGGCCGGGATCTGGGTGCAGGGCTGCACGATCGGCTGCCACGGGTGCGCGTCCCGCGACACCTGGGATCCGGCCGGTGGCGAGCAGGCCGAGGTCCTGCCGTGGCTCGCGTCGCTGCCCGAGCCGTTGGACGGGCTGACGGTCTCCGGCGGGGAGCCGTTCCAGCAGGCGCGGGCGTTGGGGTCGCTGCTGTCGGCGGTGTCGGCGTGGCGTGGTGAGCGGGCGTTCGACGTGCTGGTGTTCTCGGGGTATCCGTTCGAGCGGCTGCGGGACGAGCACGCGTCGGTGCTGGCGCACTGCGACGCGGTGGTCGCCGGGCCGTATGTCGAGCGGCGCAACACCGGGGCGGCGCTGCGCGGGTCGGACAACCAGCGGATCGTTACGCTGACGTCCCTGGGCGAGCGCCGTTACGGTGGCCTGGAAGCGAGTTCGGCGCCGGCGATGCAGGTTCTGTCCACAGGGGACTCGATCCGGCTGATCGGCATTCCCCGGCGCGGGGACCTGGACCGGTTGCGGGCCGGGTTGGCGGCGCGGGGCGTCGCGGCGGAGGCGGTGACATGGCTGGGGTGATCTGCGCCGTGTGCGGGCACGGGAATCCCGCCGGTGCCGCGACCTGTCAGATCTGCGGGAACCCGCTGGTCGTCGCGGCGCGCCAGGAGACGACCCAGGCGCCGGCGGTGCTCACCTGCCCGTCGTGCGGGGCGACGGTGCCCGACCCGGCGAACCTGGTGTGCGTGGAGTGCCTGACGACGTTGGGGGCACCGCCCGGCGGCCCCTCGGTGGCGTTCACCGGCTGGCGGGTGGCGCTGCCCAACCCCGGCTCGGTCCTGTTGGGCCGGGATCCCGAGCAGTCCCCCTCGGCCGGTCACCTCGCCCCCCACGACAACGTGTCCCGACGGCACGCGACCGTCGGGGTCGAGCCGGACGGGTCGATGTGGGTGCGGGACGAGTACTCGGCCAACGGGACGTTCGTCAACGACGTCCCGGTACCGGCCGGCCGCACCGTGCCGGTGTCCGCCGGCGACCGGGTGCGCCTGGCGTCCGACGTGGAGGCGGTGGTCGAACCATGACGACAGCGGTGCGCGCGACGGTGTTCACCCATCGGGGGGCCGTGCGCGCGACCAACGAGGACGCGCTGGCCGTCGGGCCGGCGACCGTCACCGGCCTGAGCATGCGGACGCCGCTGGTGGTGGACCTGCCCGTGCCGGCCCTGGTGGCCGTGGCCGACGGCATGGGCGGCCACGCCGCCGGGGACGTCGCCGCCGGCCACGCGGTGCGGACGCTGGCCGCCGCCGCGCCCGGCGACGCCGTGGCGCTCACCTACGCCGCCCAGCGCGTCGACGACGACCTGCTGGCGATGGGCCGCGGCGACCCGGCGGTGGCCGGGCTGGGGACGACGGTCGCCGGGGTCCTGGTGACCCCGGACGACGCGTTCCACCTGGGGATCGGCGACTCCCGGGTCTACGTCGGCTACGGGAGCTACCTGTCCCAGGTGAGCACCGACGACCGGGGCGCCGGGGGCGGGCTCACCCGCTGTCTGGGTGGCCGGGCCGACCGCGAGCCGCTGATGATCACCGCCGTGTTCCTGCCGCCGACCGACCGGGTGCTGCTCTGTTCGGACGGGCTGAGCGACCTCGTCGCCGACGAGTACATGGAGGACCTGCTCCGGGGCTCGGACACGACGACGGCGGTCACCGCGCTGTGGTCGGCCGCCATGGACGCCGGTGGCCGGGACAACATCACCATCGCCGTGGTCGAGTGGGTCGACTGAGCCGGGTCCCTCAGGACCCGGACAGCGCGGACTCGGCGAAGTGGCAGGCGGCCCGCCGCGACGTCGACCCGACCACCCGCAGGTCGGGAACCTCGGTGTGGCAGCGGTCCTGGGCCAGCCAGCACCGGGGGTTGAACCGGCATCCCGACGGCGGGTCGATCGGCGAGGGTGGCTCGCCGGTCAGGACCCGCCGCCGGGACACCCCGCCCCGGGCCCCCCGGTCCGGGGATGGCACGGCCGAGAGCAGCGCCTGGGTGTAGGGGTTGGCCGGGTTGTCGTAGATCGACGCGGTGTCCCCGATCTCGGCGATCCGCCCCAGGTACATGACGGCCACCCGGTCGGCCAGGTGTCGCACCACCGACAGGTCGTGCGCGATGAACACGATCGCCACGCCCAACCGCTTGCGCAGGTCGGCCAACAGGTTCACCACCTGCGCCTGCACCGACACGTCCAGCGCGGAGACCGGCTCGTCACAGATCAGCACGTCCGGGTCGAGGGCCAGTGCCCTGGCGATCCCGATCCGTTGGCGTTGTCCGCCGGAGAACTGGTGGGCGTACCTGGCCATCATGTCGGGGGCCAGGCCCACCAGGCTCAGTAACTCGGCGACCTTGTCGCGGCGGCTCGACCTGGTGCCCGAACCGTTGGCGGCCAACGGTTCGGCCACGATGTCCAACACCGTCATCCGGGGGTCCAGGGACGCGTACGGGTCCTGGAAGATCATCTGGACGCCGTCGCGCAACCGTTTGCGGTCCTCGCGGTGGCCGGCGGTCACGTCGGTGTCCCGGTAGAGCAGGCGGCCGGCGTCGGGGCGTTCCAGGCCCACGAGCATCCGTGCCAGGGTGGACTTTCCACAGCCCGACTCGCCGACCACGCCCAGCACCTCGCCCCGGTGCAGGGACAGGCTCACGCCGTCGACGGCCGACACGTGGCTTCGCCTGAGGACGGAGCCGACCTGGTAGGTCCGCACCAGGTCCTCGGCGCGCAGGACCTCGACGGTCTCAACGGCTGTGGGCATCGAGCACCTCTTCCGAGCGGTGGCAGGCCACGGTCCGACCGTCGGCCGTGGCCAGGAGTTCTGGGCGCACCGACGAACAGAGGTCGATCGCCCGGTGGCAGCGGGGGTGGAACGGGCAGCCCGACGGCACCCGCGCCGGGTTCGGGGGTGAACCGGGGATGGTGAACAGGTCACCGCCGTGGTGTTCGATCCTGGGCACCGAACGCAACAGGGCCTCGGTGTACGGGTGGGACGGTCGGGACAGGACGGTGTCGGCGTCCCCGGCCTCCACGACCCGGCCGGCGTACATGACCGCCAGGCGGTCGGCCACCTCGCTGACCACCGCCAGGTCGTGGGTGATGAGCAGCACGCCCATGTCCAGTTGCGTGCGCAGCGAGCCCAGCAGGTCCAGGATCTGGGCCTGCACGGTGACGTCCAGCGCGGTCGTCGGCTCGTCGGCGATCAACAGCTCGGGCTCCAACGCGATCGCCATGGCGATCAGGATGCGTTGGCGCATCCCGCCGGAGAACTGGTGCGGGTAGTCGTCGATGCGTTTGGCCGGCGCGGGGATGCCGACCTGGCCCAGCAGGTCCGCGGCGCGGGAGCGGGCGACCTTCTTCGACGCCCCCTGGTGGATGCGGAACAGCTCACCCAGTTGGTCACCGATCGTGAGCACCGGGTTGAGCGCGGAGAGCGCGTCCTGAAGGACCAGGCTCATCCGCGCGCCACGCAGTTCACGCAGCGTGCGCGCGGAGGCACTGTTCAGGTCCACGTCACCGAGAGTCAGCTCGTCGGCACTGACCTGGGCTCCCTCGCCGGCCAGGCCCATCACCGCCCGGGCGGTCACCGACTTGCCCGACCCCGACTCGCCGAGCAGGGCGACCAGCTCACCGCGCGGAACGTCCAGGTCGACGTGCCGAACCGCCGGGATGTCCACTCCGGACACGGGGAAGGTCACCGAGAGCCCCCGGACCCGCAACGCGGGCCGGACGAGTGTGTCCATGCTCCCATCCTCACATGGTTAGCGTGTTGCCGGAATGTTTCAACCCAGCACCTCAGGTGCCTTGTTTGAACATACACGTTGACAAACGCGCCGGATATTGATGACACTCTGCGTTATTCCACTGGAGACAGTCAACTGGTCCACGACAGGTGGTCCACTCAGGACAGGAGATGGCAGCGTGCTCGAGCCCGCTCCCCGGTACACCGGCTACACCGCCTACGAGTACCTCGAGGCCGGTAAGGACTACCGCGCGTTCACCTACGCCAAGCAGGTCGGCCGCGTCCCGGCCTACCAGGGCCTGAACCTCACCGAGGAGCAGGCTCAGCGAACCAAGCGGTTGCTTGCCGAGGAGACGGTCATCTCCCTGCACGAGCACGTGCAGGTCTTCCCCGAGGACATGGGCGAGCTGCGCGAGCACATCCGCCAGGGCCGCGAACCAACCGGCTACCAGGGCCTGGCCCGCTCCGGCCTCACCGCCGTGTTCGACAACGGCATGGACGGCACCTGCTGCATCAGCTCCGACGCCGGCTGGAAGTACCAGGACGTCCTGTTCGACCTTGGCGTGCGCATGGCCGACCTGGCCCACCAGGACTTCGTCGTCAAGGCCGAGTCCATCGCCGACATCGACAACGCCAAGGAGACCGGCCGCATCGCGCACATCTTCGCGCTCGAGGCCGCCACCCCCATCGAGAACGAGATCGACCGCCTCGACGTCCTCTACGGCTTCGGCGTGCGCCAGATGGGCATCGCCTACTCCGAGGCCAACCTGCTCGGCGGCGGCCTCAAGGAGCGCGGCGACGGCGGCCTGACCTACCTGGGCGACCGCGCCGTCGAGCGGATGAACAAGCTCGGCATCGCCATCGACATCTCACACAGCGGCGACCGCACCGGCCTGGACGTGATCCGCAAGTCCACCAAGCCCGTGTTCATCACCCACGCCGGCTCCCGCACGGTCTGGCCGACCAACCGGATGAAGGACGACGAGACCATCAGGGCCTGCGCCGAGCGCGGCGGTGTGATCGGCATCGAGGCCGCCCCGCACACCACGCTCTCCCCGCAGCACCCGCTGCACTCGCTGGAGTCGGTCATGGACCACTTCACCTACTGCGTGGACCTGGTCGGCATCGACCACGTGAGCTTCGGCCCGGACACGCTCTTCGGCGACCACGTCGGCCTGCACGACACCTTCGCCGCCAACCTCTCGCTCGGCCAGGCCCACGGCCAGGTCGACTTCGAGAAGGTCCCCTACGTCGACGGGCTGGAGAACCCCGCCGAGGCGTTCCACAACATCATCGGCTGGCTGGTCGCGCACGACTACAGCGACGACGAGATCCGCAAGGTCGTCGGCGGTAACACCCTGCGTGTCCTCAAGGAGGTCTGGGTCTGATGCGAAGTACCCGAGTCATCACCGCGGCCGCGTTGTCGGCCGCACTGGCACTGGGTGCCTGCGCGCCGGAGGCACCGCAGTCCGGCGGCGGCACAGGCGGCGGTCAGGAGGTGACCGACGCGACGCTGACCATCGCCACCACCACCGACGTGGTGAACTACAACCCGCTGGTCGGCAACAGCCGCAGCGACTACTGGATCACCAACCTGATGTACCCGCACCTGCTGTCCATCGGCGAGGACGGGGAGAAGGAGCCCGAACTCGCCAAGGAGTGGGGCTACGTCGACGACACCACCGGGTTCTACGAGCTGGAGTCCGGCCTGACCTGGTCGGACGGCAAGCCGCTGACCGCCAAGGACGTCGCCTACACGCTCAACGCGGTCAAGCGCGACGCCCCCGCCGGCACGCTCTACGGCCAACTGAGCAACTTCGACACCGCCACCGCCGTGTCCGACACCCGCGTCGAGGTCAAGCTGACCAAGCCGGACGCGTCGGTCATCCCCGAGATCGGCTTCTGGGGCAACGTCGTGCCCCAGCACGTGTTCGAGCCGGCCGGCTCGGTCGCCAAGTTCGCCAACGACGGCAGCGACGGCGGCTGGGTCTCGGCCGGCCCGTACGTGCTCACCGACGTCCAGCGCGGCCAGAGCTACACCCTGGAGCGCAAGGACGACTACCCGCTGGTCGAGGGCGGCAAGCCCAAGGCCGCCAAGGTCGTCTACCGGGTCTTCCCTGACGTCAACACCGAGATCCTGAGCCTGAAGAACGGCGACGTCGACGTCATCGCGAACTCGCTGCCGCCGGCCCAGGTCAAGGAGTTGCAGAACACCGAGGGTGTCACCGTCCAGGAGGTCCCCGGTCTGGGCTACGCGCACATGACCTACAACATGACCAAGCCCGACCTGGCCAAGACCGACGTGCGGCTCGCGCTCGCGCACGCCGTGGACTACGAGGCCATCCGCCGGGTCGTGTTGCAGGACCAGGCCGTCTCCACCGGGTCCAGTCCGATCATGCCGGTGCTCAAGCAGTACTACGACGACTCGATCAAGGAGTACGAGCACAACCCGGAGAAGTCCCGCGAGCTGCTCGACGACGCCGGCTACAAGGCCAACAGCGAGGACAAGTACCCGCTGTCGTTCCGGCTGATCTACTCGTTGCAGGACCCGGTGACCACCCAGTGGGCCACCCTCGTCAAGGACGGCGCCGCCGAGGCCGGCATCACGATCGAGCTGCAGGGCCTGGAGCGCAACGCCTACCTGGCCAAGACCGACGCCGGTGACTTCGACATCTACGCCGGCAACTTCGCCATCATGGACGACCCGGCGACGAACATGTCGCTGACCTACCTGCCCGGCGGCGCGATCAACTACTCCTATGTGGACGATCCGGAGCTGACCAAGCTGATCCAGCAGGCCCAGGTCACCTTCGAGCGCGACGAGCAGGTGCCGATCCTGCAGGAGGCGGCGAAGAAGGTCCGGGACAACGTCTACGACAACGTCATGTACACGCAGAACCTCTACGTGGCCCACCGCAGCGACTGGAGCGGGTTCACGGTCAAGCCCAGCGAGCTGCTGTCCATCGTCAACCCGATCTCGGTCGCCTCGGCGACCAAGTCCGAGTAGGGCTGGAGCCTCCCGGATGTCGCTGTGGTTGTTCGTGCTCAGGCGGATCGGTCGTGGCGTTGCCACGATCTGGTTCGCCGTCACGGTCACGTTCCTGATGCTCCGGCTGCTGCCAGGGGACCCGGCACTCGCCATCGCCAGCACGAACATGACCCCCGAGATCCGGGCGGAGCTGCTCAACCAGTACGGCCTCGACCAGTCGCTTCCCGTGCAGTACGTCAAGTACCTCGGTGAGCTGCTGCAAGGAAACCTCGGCATGTCGTTCAGCCAGAACATCCCGGTCGGCGACGCGCTGATGCAGCAGCTGCCGTGGACGTTGCTGCTGGTCGGGGTCGCCCTGGTGGTGACCGTGGCGATCGGCATCCCACTGGGGGTGGTCGCCGCCTCGCGAGCCGGCGGCCTGCTCGACCGGGTGGTGCAGGTCGTCGCGGTCACCGGGCAGTCCCTGTTCGTGCCGAGCATCGGGATCCTGCTGCTGTACGTGTTCGGGTTGCAGCTGGGCTGGTTCCCGATCGGCGGCGCGTACACCGCCGGCACCTACGGCGGGGAGTGGTACCTGAGCGTGCTGTCCCACCTGGTGCTGCCGTGCCTGTCGCTGGTGCTGGTGCAGTTGGGCGCCTACGTGCTGACGGTGCGTTCGACGCTGATGGAGTCGCTTGGCGAGGACTACATCGTGCTGGCCAAGGCCAACGGGCTGCCCTACCGGCGGGTGCTGTGGAAGCACGCGCTGCGCAACGCCCTGCTGCCGACCACGACGCTGATCGGGATGCAGATCTGTCTGTACGTGGTCGGCGGCGTGATCCTGATCGAGACGGTCTACGCCTACCCGGGCATCGGCCGCGGGATCTACGACGCGGTCACCCGGCTGGACTTCCCGGTCCTGCAAGGCGCTTTCCTGCTGCTGGCGGGTGTCGTCGTGGTGGTCAACATGATCACCGACATCGTCTACGGACTGCTTGACCCGAGGGTGAAGGTGGGCTCCTCATGACCACGACGGTCCAGATGCCACAGGCCCAGCCCGAGGAGACACCGCCCAAGGCGTCCTCCGGGACGTGGCGGCGGTTCCGGAAGGAACCGCTGGGCATGATCGCCCTGGTCGTGCTGGCGGTGCTGGTGTTCGCGGCGGTCGCGGCGCCGTGGCTGGCCGACTACCCGACCGGCTACGGCGACCGGGTTCTGGAAGGCCCGTCGGGGGCGCACTGGTTCGGCACCGACAGCCTCGGGCTGGACGTGTTCGCCGAGGTCGTGTGGGGTGCTCGGCAGAGCCTGCTGGTGGCCGCCGCCGCGTCGCTGATCGCGATCGTGTTCGGCACGCTGCTGGCGGTCGTCGGCGCCTACTTCAAGCGGGTGGACGCCGTGGTCGGCGTGATCGTCGACCTGACGCTGTCGCTGCCGGTGCTGCCGCTGATGATCCTGGTCGCCGCGCTGGTGGGGCCGAGCACGGTGACGATCATCTTCGTCATCGCCGCGTTCTCCTGGCCCGAGGTCACCCGCGTGGTGCGCTCGCAGGCGCTGTCGGTCGTGCGGATGCCCTATGTGGACGCCGCGCGGCTGATGACCAGCTCCCCGGCGTGGATCATCCGCCGGCACGTGGTGCCGGCGGTGATGCCGCTGATCCTGGTGTCGGTCGTGCTCACCGCGTCCCGCGCGGTGCTCTCCGCCGCGGGCCTGGCGTTCCTGGGCCTTGGCGACCCGAACACCTGGTCGTGGGGCCGGATCCTCTACGAGGCCCAGCAGGCCGGCGCGATGTCCACCGCGTGGTGGCTGCCGCTGTTCCCGTCGCTGGCGATCTTCCTGCTGGTGCTGGCCGCGACGATGCTGTCCACCGCCTACAACGACGCCCGCAATCCCCGCCGCAACCGATAGGACTTTCGCGCATGGCCTTCTCCCAACGACTCGGACCGTCCTTCTTCGACTCGGTCCAGGCCAGGGTGCGCGCCAGGGCGGCCGAGGCCGGCCTGGACGCGATCCTCACCGACGACCCGGAGGACGTGGCCTACCTGACCGGGTTCTTCCACCACCCGTGTGAGCGGCCGGTCGCGGTGTGGCTGGAGACCGGCGGGCGGTGCGTGCTGCTGGTGCCCGAGCTGGAGCGGGAGTACGCGCGGTCCCAGCACGCGGCCGCCGAGCTGGTGTCCTACCCGGAGTACCCGGGCGTGCTGCCGCCCTTCGCCGCCCTGGCCGGTGTCATCGGCCCCGGCCGGCGGCGGGCCGGGCACACCACCTCGATCACCCACCACCGGCTCACCGCCGCGTCGGCCGCGCTGTCCGATGTGGACCTCGTGCCGACCGAGCTGGTCACGGTGTGCCGCTACGTCAAGGATCCGGCCGAGATCGCGCTGCACGCCGAGGCCGCGCGGATCACCGACGTGATGCTCACCGAGGGCGTCGCGCTGATCACCGAGGCGGTCGCCGGCGGCGGTGAGCTGCCCAGCGAGGCCGAGCTGGCCGCGCACGTCGGCCAGGTCGGCACCGGCATGATGTACGCCGAGCACACCGACGTCGTCGTGGTCGGGCTGCTGGCCGGCGGCCTGGTCTACGCCGGCGCCAACTCCTCCTACCCGCACGGCCTGCCCTCGGCCTACCGGCTCACGCCCGGCGACACGTTCATGCTCTCCCTCGGCTGCGCGGTCGGCGGGCGCTACGTCGAGGGCGAGCGCACGTTCGTCCTCGGCGAGCCCACCGCCGAGCAGCGCCGCTACCACGACACCGTGCGCCTGGCCCAGCAGATCGGCGGCGAGGCGATCCGGCCGGGTGCGCAGTGCCGGGCGGCGAACGCCGCGTGCCTGGCGGTGATCCGCGACGCCGGGTTCGGGAAGTACCTGCGCCACCGGCAGGGCCACGGCATCGGCCTTGGCATGCACGAGCCGCCGTGGCTGGAGGACGGCGACGACACGCTGCTGGAACCGGGCATGGTCGTGTCCAACGAGCCGGGCATCTACGTCCCCGGCCACGCCGGCTACCGGATCTCCGACAGCATGCTGGTCACCGAGACCGGCTCCCGCCCGCTCACCGCCTACCCACGCACGCTCGACGACTGCGTGATTCCCCTGTGATCGCCCTGTAGGGAAAGGAGTTCCACGAAGTGTCCACAGTGTCACCGGAGTTCGCCGCCGCCGGCGACGGCGCCGAGATGGTCGAGATCAACGGGAACCGGCTGGCGGTCGAGGTGCTCGGCCCGCCCGGCGCGCCCGTGGTGATCGCCCACCACGGCGCCCCCGGCCTCGGTTCCCGCGCCGAACCCAAGGCCAGTTTCGGCCGGCTGGCCGACACCTACCGGGTCGTCGTGTTCGACGCCAGGGGGTCCGGCCAGAGCGAGGGCAACGGCACCTTCAGCCACGAGCAGTGGGCCGCCGACATCGACGGGCTGCGGCAGTGGATCGGCGCCGAGCAGGTCATCATGGCCGGCGGCTCCTACGGCGGGTTCATGGCCATGGAGTACGCCATCCGCTACCCCGACCGGGTCAGCGCCCTGGTGCTGCGCGACACCTCGCCGGACAACTCCAACGAGGACAAGGCGCTGGCCAACGCGCTCGCCTCGTCGCGGATCACCGTCGACCGGGAGAAGCTGACGAGGATCTTCGACGGCACCGTCCGTGACGACGCGGACCTGCGGGACTGCTGGCGCGAGATCCTGCCGCTCTACGACTACCACTACGACCCGGACGCCGTCGAGGCGCGCGTGGCGGCCACCCCGTACCGCTACGAGGCGCACAACTACGCGTTCTCGGTGAACATCCCGAACTACGACCTCAAGCCCGACCTGCCGAAGGTCACCGCGCCGACGCTGGTCACCGTCGGGCGCACCGACTGGATCACGCCGGTGGAGTGCAGCGAGCAGATCGCTAGGCTCATCCCCCGGGCGCGGCTGGTGGTGTTCGAGAAGTCCGGGCACTCGCCGCAGATCGAGGAGGCGGCCTTGTGGACGGAAACGGTGCGGGAGTTCCTGCGCGAGGTGTCCCCCGCCTGATGCGGTCGCTGGACGAACTCGACCGGCAGATCGTCGTCGCACTCCAGTCCGACGGGCGGGCCAGCTGGACCTCGATCGCGGCGGCCGTGGACACCTCGGTGCCCACCGTTGCCCGCCGCGTGCAGCAGCTGATCTCCGACCGGCTGCTGCGGGTGTCGGTGGCCCCGAGCCTGGGCAGCAACGGCCCGGTCGAGACGTTCTTCACCAGGATCGGCTGCCGGCCCGGCACCCAGATCGCCGTGGCCGAGCAGCTGGTCGCCCGGGAGGACGTGCGCTGGGCGTCGCTGATCACCGGCACCTACGACATCGCGCTGGAGCTGGTGGTCAACTCCGAGCCGACCCGCTACCCGCACACCATGCTGGAGCTCCAGCAGATCGACGGCGTGCAGCGCTGGTACAGCGACCTGCTGCTGCACGTGTACAAGGTGTCGACCGACTGGTACTGGCAGCTGATCGACGACCGGTCGTCCACCCCGCACACCGCCGAGCCGCTGCTGTGCGCGCCGCACCACCTCGACCGGGTCGACTGGGCGATCATCGACCTGCTGCGCGAGGACGGCCGGTCCAGCTTCAAACACATCGCCGGCGTGCTGGAGCTCAACGAGTCCACCGTGCGCCGCCGCTTCGAGCGGATGATCGCCGACGGGTGCGCGTCGGTGTTCACCATCGTGCCGGCGCCCGTGCTGGGGCTGGAGGCCGAGACGCTGCTGTGGGTGCAGGTCGAGCCGGCCAAGCTGAACGCGGTCGCCTCGGCGCTGCACCACCACCGCTCGGTCCGCTACCTGGCCGCCACCCTGGACGGCAACTCGCTGCTGTGCGAGGTGATCACCGACTCGACCAAGGGCCTGTTCGACTTCACCACCGCCACCCTGGCCAACCTCGACGGCGTGTCCGGCTGGAACGCCTCGGTGGAGCTACTGGTCCTCAAACGCGGTTTCGTGGAGACCCCGTGGTGGCGCGACCAGGTGGCCGAGCAGACCGGCCCACCCCGGGTCGCCCTGGCCAGGGGCGAGGCGACCAGCTAGTCGTCGAACTCGACACCGGCGCTCTGGGCGCGGGCGATGATGTCGCGGACCGCGTCGGGGCTGGCGATCACGGGTTCGACGGCGGCGCGCAGCCGCGCGAGGTCCTCCTGGCCGCCGATCGCGCAGAACATGCCGGCCTCACTGTCGAACTCGAGCCGCTCGGCGATCTCCGGCCAGGCGAACTGCACGAGACCTTCCCAGAAGTAGCCGTTGGGCTCGTGCCCGGCGGCGGCGACCGCCGGGTCGGCGGCCAGGACACCGGTGTCGAAGGTCAACGAGTGGCTGCCGTCGTGGTCGTGCACGGTGATGGACACGGGAGCGGATCCTAGCCGTCGCCCCGGCCGGCGGTGGCGTAGCGGCTGACGCCGAGGCAGTCGATCAGTGAGCGGACGGCGGCGCGGTCACCGGCGAGCATGATGATCCGGTCGCGCACGGCCTGCAACCAGCTCTGGTGCCCGAGCCACACCCCGGCGAGCCCGCCGAGGGTGCAGGTCAGGCGGACCGAGGCGTCGCGGCGGGCGGTCTGGTCGGCGGCCACCTCGGCGGCCGAGAGGGTCAGCCACCAGCGCCGGGGGGCCGGCACGTCGGCGAAGTCGACCTCCACGGTGAGCGGGTCGGCCGGCAGCCGGGCGCTGTCGATGCCCCGGCAGATGTCGTAGACCAGCAGTTCGGGGTCGAGGTCGCCGACGCGCGGCTGGTCGAGCCAGCGCTGCCCCCACCGCCCGAGGTGCTCGACCATGGGCCGCAGCTCCTGGCCGGCGGTGGTCAGCTGGTAGCGCCGCTCGCCGCGCGGGTCGGGTTCGTGGGTGATCACGCCGTGCCGTTCCAGGGTGCGCAGCCGCGAGCGCAGCATCGACGCGGAGATCTTCGGCAGCCCCCTGGCCAGCTCGGCGCGTGACTCGCCGCCGCTGAGCAGCTCACGCACGATGAGCAGGGTCCACGGCTCGGTGATCACCTCCGCCGCCCTGGCGATCGGACAGTGCTGCTCGTAGCGGTACATCGGACGTGTGACTCCCGGGTCTCGTCTGCTTCCCGAGCCATCCTCAGGTGCCCGGCCCCGGATCTCACCTGACAGCTGTCTGACAATCTCGCGGATCCGGTGACGTGCCGGTGACGCCCCGGTGGCGGCCCGGCTGCGATCCTGCGAGCCACTCGACGTCGGTGTACGGGGGTGGACGCCCGATGCCGCTACCGGTCAGGATCGCCGCGCCGCGCCGCTCCACGACGCCCGCGCCGGTCCCGGACCTGCGGGAACCGAGCGGCGGGACGGCGATGTCACCGGGCCCGGCGGCGGTGGTCGCGGCCGCGACGCAGGTGGGCAACGCCGCGGTCACGACCGCGCTGGGTGGCCGGCCGCCCAGCCCGTCGGCCTGGGGCACCCGGATGCTGCTGGCCGGCCAGGACCTGGTCGGCAACCAGGCGGTCACCGCCGCCGGGGCGACCGCCGCCCCGGCGACGGCCCCCGAGCGGCCCCGGCCGCCGGAGAAACGGCCGGCGACCAAGCCGGTGCGCAAGGCGAAGGCGCCGCCGGCCCGGGCGCCGGAGGTGAAGGACACCGGCGAGCGGGAGCGCGGCGAGCGCCCGGAGAAGAAGGAGCGGACCGGCCCGCGTTCGCCGGGCGCCGACCCGAAGTTCCAGGCGCTCAAGCAGGACGTGGCGGCCAAGAAGCGCCGCGTGGCGTCCAGCCATCCGCCGCCGGCGGTGGAGGCCGGTGCGGCGCAGGGCGCGGCGGTGCCCCCGCCGGACGATCGCGAGGCCAGGGGCAAGGCGGCGCACGCCGAGGACATGGACGCCGCCCAGCCCAAGGAGTTCGACAAGCAGTCGTTCATCGCGGCGGTGGAGAAGGCGATCCGCGACCGCGCCCCGAAGAACCTCGACGAGGCCGACAAGTTCGGTGACTCCGGCAAGGCCGAGGAGGTCAAGACCGAGGTCGCGGGGAAGGTCGGCGAGGGCAAGGACGCCTCGTCGGCCGAGATCGCCGACACCACCGCCGCGACCCCCGAGCCGGCCCCGGACGCCAAGACGGTGGTGCCGCTGGCCGCCGACCAGCTGCCCGGACGCCCCGGCACGCCCAACCCCCGCCAGGCCACCCCCGACCCGCTGCCGAAGTCGGCGACCGACCTGTCGGCCGGCCCGGCGAAGGTCGACCGGCAGCTCGACTCGGCCGGGGTGACCGAGAAGCAGCTGTCGCTGAAGAACTCCCGCGAGCCGTCGTTCGACAAGGCGGTGCGGGACAAGAAGGCGCTGGAGAAGCACTCGGCGACCGCGCCGCGCCGGATGCGGGCCGGCGAGTCCCGCGAGCTGGGCGAGGTGCGCGGCGCGGCGGCGGCGTCCGGCACGGCGGCGATGGGCGCGATCCACGCCAGCCGGGCCACCACCGGCCGCCAGGTCACCACCGGCAAGAAAGGCACGAAGGACCGCGACGAGGACCGGCGGACGAAGGTCACCGCGCTGCTGCAGAAGGTGTTCGACCGCACGAAGACCGATGTCGAGAAGATCCTCAAGGACCTGGACGAGGCGGTCGACGACCAGTTCACCAAGGGCGAGAAGACGGCGCGGACCCAGTTCACCGCCGAACACACGCGCGGGATGGAGGAGTACAAGGACCGCCGCTACTCGGGTCTGCGCGGCAAGGCCCGCTGGGTGAAGGACCTGTTCGCCGACCTGCCCGACGAGGCCAACCGCATCTACGAACGCGCCCGCGACAACTACCTGACCGCCATGCGCCAGGTCATCTCCGACGTGGCCGACACGGTCGTCCGCGAACTCAAACGCGCCAAGGACCGCATCGCCAAGGGCCGCGCGGAGCTGAAGCAGGCGGTCGACGACCTGCCCAAGGACCTGAAGGCCATCGGCCGGGAGGCGGCGTCGGACTTCGCCGGCAAGTTCGACGAACTGAGGGATTCGGTCGACGACAAGGGAACCGAACTCGTCGACACCCTCGCCACGAAGTACACCGACGCGGTCAAGGCCGTCGACAAGGAGATCGCCGAGGAGAAGGAGAAGAACAAGGGCCTCGCGTCCAAGGCGGTCGCCGCCGTCAAGGGCGCCATCGAGACGATCAAGGAACTGGGCCGGATGCTGATGGGCGTCCTGCGCAAGGCCGCGTCGGCCGTCGGCCTGATCCTCAAGGACCCGGTCGGCTTCCTGGGCCGGCTGATCACCGGCGTCGCCGGCGGCCTGCGGGCCTTCATGAAGGACGCCGGCCGGTACCTGCAACAAGGTGTCCTCGCGTGGCTCCTCGGTTCAGGCGTCGGCGGCGGCCTCCAACTCCCGGCGACGTTCGACGTCCTGGGCATCGTGGTCCTGCTGGCGGGCCTGTTGGGCCTGTCCTGGGCCAACATCCGCGCCCGCCTGGCGAAACGCGTGTCCCCGAAGACGATGACGGCCGCCGAAACAGGCAAGGACGCCATCCCCCTGGTCGTCGAGGTCCGCAAACGCGGCGTGGCCGGGATGTGGAACGACCTGCGCGGGCGGGTCGGCGACCTCAAGAAGGACCTCATCAAGAACCTGGTGTCCTACCTGCTGCCCACGATCATCATCGCCGGCATCACCTGGATCGTGTCCCTGTTCAACCCGGCGTCGGCGTTCATCCGCGCCTGCAAGATGATCATCGACATCATCCGGTTCATCGTCACCCAGGGCCGGCAGATCATCGAGTTCGTCAACGCCGTCCTCGACGCGGTCATCGCCATCGCCCGAGGAACAGCGAACGTCACCGGCACGATCGTCAAGGCCCTGGCCCGGTCGATCCCGGTACTCATCGGTGCCCTGGCCGCGATCCTGGGGGTCGGCGGCATCGCCGGACGGGTACGTCAGATCTTCCAACGCCTGTCCCGCCCGGTGAACCGCGCCATCGACAAGGTCATCACCAAGATCCAGGGCCTGCTGAAGAAACTCGCCGCCAAACTCAAGCCCAAGAAACCAAAGAAGCCCAGGAAACCCCGTCGGGACAAGGACCGGGACCACAGGCCAAGGCGACCACGGCGGCCGGCGCGCACACGCCCACGGAAGGATCGTCCCCGGGACAAGCGCCGCCGGGACAAGGACGACAAGCGCTCGCTCGCCGCCGCGCTCCGCGACGCCAACAAGCTGATCGGCGCCGAGGGCGCCACCGTCGCGTCCGTGCGCAAGGGACTGCCGGCCATCAAACGGCGACACCGGCTGACCAGGATCGCTCTGGAGAAGTCGGGGAACCTGCACCTCATCGAGGTGACCATCAACCCCAAACGCCGGTCCAAGGAAGTGGACCTGAGCTTCCCCTACGAACCCGGCCCGCCGGCCAAGTCCATGGCGTTCGACGACGTCGGCCAACTCAAGGGCTCCCTGCACGCGATCACCAACCCCGCCGGCGAGAAACACCGGACGGCCTACGTCATCACCATGGCCGCGCTCCCCGAGGAGATCGGCCGCAACCCGCAGCTGGCCGCCCGGTACCTCGACGAGGCGTGGGCCGGATCGACCGAGGAGCCGGCGTCGGCGATCAGGACCGCCGTCATCATCGGCGTCAACTCCGCCGAGGCGTTGGACCCCAAGGACAAGAAGCGGGGCAGGGAACCGGTCATCGCCGCCATCCGGTCGGTCAACCATCCCGCCGAACTGCTCATGATCGCCTTCGGCTTCACCTGGACGCCCCGGTGGATGGACATCTCCGGCAAGCGCAGGAAGTCGGTGCCGTTCACGACGGTGCGCGCCGCGTACCAGGAACTGGACGAGACGGGCAGGAACGCCGCGCGCGCCAAGGAGAAGGCCGGGCTGCGCGGCTCGGTGCCCTACGGCCTGATCCGGGGAGAGGTCTTCAAGTCCACCCACACCCGGGAGGCGGTGCGGATCCTCAGCACGACCAACGCGGCGGTCCGGGTGCTGCTCCAGGACCCGGACAGCACCGCCACCGCGCCGAAGGGCCGGGGCATTCTCGCCGCCTACGACGAGATCCTCCGGACGATCAAGGGCCACCCGATGATGATCATCGGTGGTTACGACTTCGAACGGTTCGACTGGAAGACGACCGACCCGTTCACCGTGCAGTTGACCACCCTCGCCAACCGCATCGACCGCGCGATCCGGGCCGCCGTCAGCAAACGGCAGACCGGGATGGTGTATCCCTCCGAGCCGAGCACCCTCGTGACGGTGTGGGCGCCGGAGTTCGGCCTCGACCTGTTCGCCAGCCTGGACCAGCACGCCATCGACACGGCCCGGGTCGCCATGCCCTTCGGGGTCGGGCCGTCGGAGGGACACAACTTCCGCAAATGGCTGAAGAAGGTGTTCGGTGGCAACTTCACCGACCTCTACGACCCACGCGGTTCGGTCACCACCGATCCCGGAAGGTTCCAGCTGGGAATCGAGGAGGCGCGCAAGGCGATCGAGAACCAGGGCAAACCGGCCTACGCGTTGTTCGTCCAGTCCCAGACGATGGCGAGCGAACGCAAGCTGGCGCAACAGCTGTTCATGGCCAACCCGAGGATCGCGCCGGAAGGAAAGGGCAGGATCCAGACGCAGATCTTCCGGCACGTCGAACAGGTCATCATCCTGATGATCGACAACCCCGGCCTGTCCGCCCGCGACCCCCGGATCCGCAAGATCATCCAGGACATGGCCAAAGCGGTCGAGAAAGAGGCGGGATCGCCGATGGCCCAGGGCAACCGGGACTTCCAGAAGGCACTGTCCTCGGCTCAGGACGTCACCCGTGACATCATCGGCGCGCTGACATCGAAAAAACTCAGAAAGACCTGGGCGGAACTGCGTGCGCTGCTGCGCGAACTGGACCGCCCACCCGGACGGGAGTGACGACGTGGTCGAGGGTGGCGAACTCGAACGGTTGCGGACCGAGGCTGCCGGACGGGACTATCCGGCGATGGCCCGCCTCGCACGGGCACTGCACGAGAACGGACTGACCACCGGGCAGGTCCTCCGCGAGTGCTACGGGGTCCCCTTCCCCCGCGAACTGATCGTCATCGCGGACGCCGACCCCTACACGCTGCGCCTGCTGTCCATGTGGACCAACCAACCCTGGCGACTGACGACACCACCGAGCCGGGGCGGCCCCGCCGCCGAACCGGACACCAACGACCCGATGGAGCGACACTTCCGCGCCTTCGACCCCGACCTGCTCCCGCTGCTGTTCCTCATCCGCCCGGGCATCGACGTCACCGACGACGAACTGGTGGTCTGCTACCGCCTGACCGAACTGGCCGCCGGCCGATCGACGATCTACGGCGCCCCCATGGAACCCACCGACCCCGACCAGGTGGTGCGGCGCGCCGACTCCCTGCTCGCCATGCTGCACCAGCACCACACCGCCTACCTGGACGAACTCGAGGAGGAACTGGCGAAGTCCTACCGCCTGGAAGCCGACTACGTCGACGAGGACGAGATCGAGGAGATCCGCCGGCGGATCAGACAACTGGAGGACTTCCAGCGAGCCTGACCCGTCTCCCGTTCCCGCCCGGTGCCGGGCGGGATGTCACAGTTGGGGGTGGCGGTAAGGGGATCCGTCCCGATCGAGCACGTTGGCCGACGTGAGACGTATCGCATCGGCCCAGTCGTCGGCATCCCAGACGATGTCCACGGGCACAACCATGCTCCAACGATTTCGTGCGTGTTCTGCCGACTCATGCATGGAGACAGTTCCCTGGCCCTTCGGGCTGCCGATGTGGACGATGGTCTTCCTGCTCTCGTCACCGTCCTGGTGGTCGACAATCTCCATTCCCCACCCGAAAACGACAGTGGGGTCGTCGGCTGTGACGAGACTGAACAACGAAGCGTGCATGTCGAGGTACTCCCCTTTCAGAAGGTCTTGTCAGGCGTCGACGGAGTAGATCGCGGCGCGACTCTCCACCCACGGGGTCCATGACTCACTGCTCCGACGAGACGAGGCGCATCCCACACGCGGTCGCAGGGCGTTCCCCAGCTCAACCAGCCGAGCGGCCAGCACCTGTTCCGTGACCGGCGATGGCGGTTCCGCCCGCCCGGCCTGGGCGTCCAGGACACGAAGTACGTAGACGGCGAGTTGCTGACTCGCGGTGGCAAGGTCCGCGATCAGTGCCATCGCCGGTAGGTCGTTGGTCATGAATCCATACTCCTGTGCTTGACTGAGTGTGGTCGAGTGATCGCGCTCGGCTGTGAGGAACTGTCAAGGCCCTGCCGGGGAGCGCACGTGCTTGGTGACCAGAGATTCGGTGTGATGCTGCGGGAACTGCGCACCTCCAGGAAACTGACGTTGGCCGCTGTGGCCAGGCAGGCTGGCTGTGCCGAATCGCTGTTGTCCTATGTGGAAAGTGGGCGTCGACGGATCCAGCCGTGGCTGGCCGACGCCCTGGACGTCGTCTACGACACGGGCGGGGCCATCACCGCGCTGGTGGGAACCACACCTCCGCACAGCGACCTTGTACGCGCACCCGACACGGACACGAGTGACGACATGCTGGTGCTGCGACTGCCGACAGGAGGGGCGACGATGCCGATCTCCCGCCGTGACCTGCTGGCCGGGTTGAGTATCGGGGCGCTCGGCGGCGCACTGGCCGACAAGATTGACCACCTCCTGACTTCGACCGATGTCGGGGACGACGGCAGCACGCTGGCATCGATCGAACGGGCATTCGAAGGTTTCTCCACTGCGGCACGAGCGCTGCCGCCAGCGCGACTGATCGACGGTATGACCGGTCAGGTGGCGATGCTGGACAGGCTGCGTCACCGCGCCCCTGCGGGCAGCCGACGCGGGTACACGGTCATGCAGGCTCGCTTCGCCGAGTCGCTGTCCTGGGCATGCGAGGAGAGCGGCGACCCGAACGGTGCGCTGTACTGGATCGACCGAGCCGCCCAGTGGGCGTCGTCGGCTCGGTGGGACCCGATGGTGGGTTACACGTTCGTGCGACGCGCCATGGTGGTCACCACCTTCACCGGCGACGGGCTGCGCGCGGTCGACGTCGTCTCGCCAGTGCTGGACATGTCCGAGCTGTCGTGGGTGCGTGGACTGGCTGCCAAGCAGACAGCCATGGGCTACGCCCTCGCGGGGCAGCCCGAGGCCAGCGCGCGAGCACTGGACGAGGCGATGCGCCTGCTCGCCCGACCCGCGCGGGACGACGAGACCCATCTGGGGCAGCGCAGTGTTGTGGGCAACGACCTGCACGCCGTCTACCAGTCGACCTGCGACATATACCTCGGCCGTGGTGTCAGCGCCATCAGCGCGCTGCGATCCAGACTTGACGGACTGGCCCGTTCGTCACCGCGCACGGCGACGATCAGCCGTGCGAAGCTGGCCCGTGCACACGCCAACGCGGGCCAACCGGCCGACGCCGTCCGCCTCGCTTGGGAGGCGCTGGACGCCCATGATCAGATCGGTTCACATTCGGCATTGAGTGAGGTCCGACGAACGTTGCGTGTGCTGGGTCGGTGGGAAGGTCGCGCCGACGTTCGTGGTGAGATAGCCGATCTCGCCCACCGGCTGTCCGGTTGACCCCGACGCGGCGGCTACGCGCCCTTGTCCCGTTTCAGCCGGCGAACGTCGAGGCGTTCCTCCTGGAGATGGCCGTCCGCGGAGCGGGTGACGCGGTAGGCGCCGGCGTTGCGCCGGTCGGCGATCGCGGCGACGAGGGTGTCGTTCTCGTAGTGCAGTCCCGCGCCGGTGTCGGTGGCGTACCCGGTCATGGCCTCGGTGGCGAGCGTGCGGTGCAGCACCGCCCGGCGGTCGCCCTCGTCGTAGTGGACCGCGTTGGCGTAGGGCAGCAGGGCCAGGCCACCACCGATGCCCCGGACCGTGCCGTGCGAGTCGGTGATCATGGTGGTGTGCCAGCACAGTGAACCGGCGGACTCGCCGGCCAGGACCACCCCGGCCCGCCAACAGTCCCGGAGAACGGCCGGGAGTCCGTTGGCGCGCCACGCTGCCAGCAGGGCGACCACGCTGCCCCGGTCGACCCAGATCACGTCCTGCTCACGCAGGCGCACGGCCACGTCCGGCGTGTCGTAGGTCAGGTGCGAGACCCGCACTCCGCTTCCGGCGAACGCGGCGTCGAACCCGTCCCGCTGGTCACCATTGGACACGACGCACAGTCGCGGCCGCGACGCGGCGTCGGCCAGGTCGAAGGCGTAGGTGAACGCCGGACCCGGTCGCCACGGGACGCGGGCGCGGTTGAACCCCATCGAGGTCGCCAGGATCGTTGGAACGCGAGCCGCCACCCGGCCAGTGTCGTGCACCGGCCGGGTGGCGGGGACGGTAGGTCAGCAGGTGGACAGGGTGGTGAGGGTCAGGTTCACGGTCGTGGTCTCACCTGCCCTGATACGGATGGTCGGGACCGCCTTGGGGCGCCAGCCGTCCAGGGCGACGATCATGGACACCGGGTTGTTGCGTTTGTCGAGCCACAGCGCGTACCGGCCGTCGCGGTCGGTGCGCAAGGTGTGGGTGGTGGCCCAGGAGTCCAGGGCCACTGTGGCGCCGCCCAGGGGGATCAGGGTGCCGTCGCAGCGTTGGCCGTGGATGGTGCCGGTGAGTTTGCCCCACGTCTTCGGGGGTTGGACGTTCATGGTCACGTCCAGGCCGGCGGCGTACGGGGAGTCGTTGGCGACCGTGACCCTTCCCGTGTAGGTGCCGGGTTGGTCGACGGACGGGGCCGTCGTGTCGAAGGTGAGGGCCACCCGGACGCTGGCGCCGGGGGCCAGGGTGAACGTCTCGACGTCCGCCGACAGCCACGGCAGTTCGGCCGACGCCCCGCAGTTCCCGTACCCGGGAAGGACTTCGCCGCGTGGGATGGACGAGTAGCCGGCGACCGCGCCGCCGATCTTGTACAGGCCGCACGCACTTCCACCCCGGTAGACCGACTCGTTGGAGTTCGGGATCGGGGTCCACGCGTCGGACGCCGGGTCGTAGGCCACGCCCTCGTTGGTGATCGCGCGGCCGGCGTTCACCGAACCGCCGGACACCACCAGGCGACCGTTGACCGACGCGTACGCCGAGCCCCACAGGTCCAGCGGCATGTCCGCCACCGGCGCCCACGCGCCACCACGAGGGTCGTACACGTACGCGTTCGTGGTGGCGCCGTTGGCTTCCGTGACACCGCCGGCACAGTAGAGCTTCCCGCCGATGCCGCCGCAGGACGACCAGGACACCGGCTCCGGGTAGTCGGCGATCTGGTGCCACGTGTCATTTCCCGTGTCGTAGGCGAACGCGTCGTCGTGGCCGCAGCCGCTGGTGTCGCACCCGCCGATCACGTACATCGACCCGCCGACCACGCCGACGCCGGACCCGGCCATGGCACGCGGCACGGGCGCGCCGGTGGTCCAGGTGTCGGTGCCGGGGTGGTAGATCTCCGTTTCCGGCACCGGAACACCGTTGACCCACCAACCGCCGGTGACGTACGCCTTCCCGTCGACGAACGCCGCCGCCGGCTTCTGCCGCTCGCTGCCCATCGCCGCGCGGGGCCGCCACGCGGCGGTCACCGGGTCGAACGCGAACACCTCGTTGGTGAACTCACCACCGAACGAGTACACCGTGCCGTCGTCACCGGTGACCGCGGTGTTGTCCATGACCGGACGCGGATAGTTCGCGATCGGCGTCCACGGCGCCGCCGCCGGGGCGGTCGACTCGGCCGGCGCCGCCCGGCGCGCGGCGGTGTCGCGGCGCGGGGTGGTGGCCGCCGGGACCCGGTTCACCGCCGGGCCGCCGGCGCGCAGGATGGTGGCGTTGCCGCCGTCCTCGTGCAGGGTCACCTCGACCGGGGCGGCGCCCTCGTTGGTGAACCGCACGTTCTTCGTCGTCGTCGCGCCCAGGCGTTGGGTGCTGGTCACGTCGGTCGTGCTGGCCACCAGGTATCCGGCCCGCAGCACGAAGTCCTGCCGGGTCACCCAGTTCGGGGCGACGTTGACCTGTCGGGTGTCGGTCACGTAGTTCGACCGCGCGGCCGACACCTCGACCGAACCGCCCTTCGGCGCGAACAGCCAGTAGTAGCCGTCGGGCAGCGTCGGGTCCTCCGGCGTGGCCCGCGACGTCACCGGGGCCGGCAGACCGGCGGCGGTGACGCGCGCGCCCGCCAGGTACGCCTCGGTGTTGTCGTCGGTCACCTGGCCGGCGACCAGCCCGCCGCGCACCGGCGCGCAGTACTCCCGGCCCAGCACCACGTCGTCGATCTGCCACCAGCCGGTGTTCATCGTCGTGTAGCGGAAGCGGACCTGGACCTGCGGCTGGTTCGCCGCCTGCGGCAGGTCCACGTGCAGCGGCATGTGCCGCTGCCCGCCGGTCAGCCGGCGCCACACGTTCTCCCAGGTCGCGCCGCCGTCCAGGGACAGGTCGATCTCGCCGGTGGCGTGCCCCGGGCTGTGCGAGGTGTAGTCGACGTTGAGGTCAAGCGCCGGCGCCGGCTCGTCGGACAGGTCGGCCACCGGGGACGTCAGCGTCGAGTCCCAGCGGGTCTGCTTGGGCAGGTAGTAGGTGCCGTCGAGGATGGCGAAGCCGCCGGACCCGCCGGTGCGGTTGGTCTGGGCGCCCGGGTCGTCGAACGCCCACACGCCGCCGTTGCCGTTGTTGTCGGTCACCGTCCAGCCCTCGGGGGCGGTCGGCTCGTCGAAATGCGTGCGGGTGCCGCGCACCGCCCAGTCGTAGCCGGGCGCCGCGCAGGCCTGCGCGTCCACCGCGACCTCGACGTCCCGCTCGACGTCGGTGACGCCGGTCCGCACGACCTGCTGGGACACCAGATAGCCGGGGTACTGGGCGGTGACCCGCAGCGTGTGGGCGGCGTTGGCCGGCAGGTCGAGCCGGTAGCGGCCGGTGTACGGGTCGGAGAACACCGTGCGGTCGGGGGCGCCGTCGACCGCGACCCGCGCGTGCAGCGGCCAGCCGTGGCCGGAGCCGTCGAGCACCGAGCCGGTGACGGTGACCGTGTCGGTGGCGGTCAGCGGCACGTCGACGGTGGTGACGCCGCCGACGGTGATCGACGCCGCCCTGGTCACCGGGTCGTGGCCGAACGCGTCGACGGTCAGCTGGTAGTCGCCGGGCAGCAGGACCAGCGAGTAGGTGCCGTCGGGCGCGGTGGTGGTCTCCCGGTCCACCGGGCCGGTCACCGCGACCGTCGCGTTGGACACCGGGTCGCCGGTGGCGGCGTCGGTGACCGTGCCGGTCAGGGTGCCGGTGCCGCCGGCGTCGCTGGCGCGCAGCAGGGCCAGCGCGTCCAGACGGCCCTCGCCGTAGCTGTTGTTGTCACCGGCCGGGCCGCCGCACGACGGGTCGGCGGTGTCCACGGCGGACAGGTCGAGCAGCGCGCGGGTGCCGGCGACGTCCCCGACCAGGGTCGGGTCGGCCGACCACAGCAGCGCGACGGCGCCGGTGACGTGCGGGGTGGCCATCGAGGTGCCCGACATCAGCCGGTACAGGTTGCCCTGCGAGGCCGAGCGCACCGCCACGCCCGGCGCGGCGATGTTCGGCTTGGTCTCGCCGTCCTGGCCGGGGCCCCGGCTGGAGAACGAGGCGACGACGTTGTCCTCGTCGTAGGCGCCGACCGAGTAGTTGATGGTGCGGCTGCCCGGTGAGCTGCTGGTCCGGCAGCTGGGGCCGAGGTTGCCGTTGGCCCACACGCCGAAGATCCCGGCGTCGGCCCAGGCGGTCAGGACGTCCTCCAGGAACGGGTCGTCGGAGGGGGAACGGCTGCCCAGCGAGTTGTTGATGACGTGCGGGCGCTTGGCGACGTCGGGGTTGCCGCCGTCGGCGTCGGTCGGCGCGAGCATCCACTGGGCCGACTCGACCAGGTCGACGTCCGAGCACACCGCGCAGCCGTTGGCGGCGATCCACCGCGCGCCCGGCGCCACCCCGATCTGGTTGCCGGGGCCGTCGGAGCCGACCATGGTGCCCATGGTGTGGGTGCCGTGCGAGCCGTTGGCGTCGGCGTCGCACGGGGTGCCGGCGCACTGGCCGGAGGTGTCGAGCCAGTTGTAGTCGTGGGTGAAGGTGCCGTCGCCGTTGTTGCCCCGGTAGGAGGCGACCAGCGCGGGGTGGTCGTACTGGACGCCGGTGTCGATGTTGCCGACGACCACGCCCTCGCCCCGGGTGCCGAACTCGGCCCACACGTCATCGGCGTTGATGTTCGCCACGCCCCACTCGACACCGTCGGCGACGGCCGCCGCCGGCGTCGAGGTGACCGGGGCCGGGCGCTCGTAGACCTGCGGCGCGCGCAGGTCCAGCACGCCGGCCAGTCGGGCGACGTCGGTGGCGGCGGCCATCGTCCCGCCGCGCACGAGGATCGCGTTGCTCACCCAGAACGACTGGTAGGACACGCCCCGCGCGTCCAGCAGCCGCCGCACCGCGGCCTGGGAGGTCTTGGCCGCGTCGGTCAGCCCGTCGACGACGCGCTGGCCCCGGCCGACCCAGTCGGTGATCGCGCGGGCGGCGGCGGTGTCGGTGTCGGCCCGGTCGAACCGGATCCAGAAGTCGGCCGGGCCGGCGTCGAGCGCCGCCACCAGCTGGGGGGAGATCTTGTCGTCGGCGGCGGGCGCCGGCCGGGCGGCGGACAGGGTCGGCACGACCAGCGCCACGAGCGCGACGAGGACGATGAACCAGCGGATCGGTGGTCTCGGGCGTCTCAACTGGACCTCCTGGTCGGAGTGGGTCGCGCCGCCCCGGCCAGCCGCCAGGTCCACGGGCCGGGGACGTCCTCCTGGTCCGGCTCGACGGCCGGCTCGACGGGTGGCTGCTCCCCTGGCCCGGGTTCCGGCTCCGGGGCGGGCGTCTGCTCGGTCACGGGCAGAACGCTAGGAAGCGCGCGACATTCCACTCAAGACCTGACGGTGTCCACTCCCCGTCACTGTCGTAGACCCGTCATGACTGTCGTAGACCCGTCAAGAGCGAACCCGGTACCTCAGGTGGGTGACACCGTTGCCCTGCACCGTGACGGTCGGCCCGTCGAACCGGACGGGCGCGGCGAGATCACCGAACAGGGTCTTGCCGCCGCCGAGCACCACCGGGACCAGGTCGACGCCGATCTCGTCGAGCAGGCCGGCTTCCAGGCACTGCCGGGCCATCTGGCCGCCGTTCACGCCGACGTTGCGGTCCCCGGCGAGCTCCTTGGCCTTCGCGACGGCCGCGCCGATCCCGTCGGTGACGAACGCGAAGTTCTCGTCGTCGGTGGGCCGGTCGGCCGGCCGCTGGTGGGTGAGCACCACGACCGGGACGTCCATCGGGTGACGGCCGTCCCAGGCGTTGGTCATGTCGTAGAGGTAGCGGCCGACGAGCAGGGCGCCGGTGGCCCGCCACTCCGGGCCGACCAGCTCGGCGCTGGCGGCGCAGAGCCGCAGCCCCGGCACCCGGGGGCTGGCGGACGGCACCTCGACTTCACCGTTGCCGTACCACTGGAACAGCTCGTCGAACCCGCTCTCCCCCGGCCCGGCGATGTACCCGTCGAGCGACATGGTGGCGCCGGCGGTGACCTTCGTACCCATCTGCGTGTCTCCCTTGCTTCGCGGTTGTCGTGTCCGGGACGGAGCGGGGGGACACGGTTCGACATGCTCGCCGAAAAAAGTGGGGTCGACTATTCCAGGCACACCAGCCAGGCCAGGCGTTGCCCGCCGATACCGTCGTCGACGGGTTCCACCCAGATGATTCCCAGTCGCACGCGGGTGGCGGCGGTCGTGTCGGTGCCGACGCAGTTGGTGCCGTTGGTGCCGTCGTGCCAGGTGCCGTCCGGGCCGGCCCACGGGATGCCGGCGGTCACGAAGCTGTTGTCGTCGTACTCGGTTCCGCTGTCGTGGAAGGAGATCGCCGTGCCGTTGCCGTTGGGCATCGCCCGACCCTCGACGACGTCGGGGGTCACCGAGTTGGTGCAGCCGGCGGCGAACAGGAGCGCCACGACCAGCGGCCCACCGCGCTTGACGTTCATGGGGCCAGCCAGCCGGTGACCATGGCGCGCAGGGCGGGCTCGTAGTCGGTGGCGACGTCGAGGCCCGGGGGGACGGCGCCGGTGAGTTCGATGGAGACCAGGCCGTGGGCCACACCCCAGCAGGCGAGGGCGATCCGTTCCGGCGCGACGTCGACGAACCGGCCGGCGGTCTGGCCCCGGCGGATCGCCTCGACCAGGGGCTGGAGGGTGCTCGCCGCCTCCTCGTCGGGGTCGTCGGGGTCGTCGGTGCGTAACGAGAACATGATCGCGTAGAGGTGGGGGTCGGTGAGGGCGTAGTCGCGGTAGGCCAGGCCAAGGCGCAGGACGTCGTCGGCCGGGTCGGTGGTGGGTTCGACGGTGGCCAGGCGGGCGGCGAAGCGGCGCGTCGCCTCGCGGTAGAGGGCGGCGAGCAGGGCGGCCTTGTTGCCGAACAGGGAGTACACGGCCGTGGTCGAGGTGTGTGCGTCGGCCGCCACGCGGCGCAGGCTCAGGGCGTCGACGCCCTGGTCGAACACGATCGCGGCGGCGGCGTCCAGCAGCCTCAGGCGGACGGCGTCATCGTGGAGTTTGGGTCGAGCCACGGAACAAGTGTATCGTAACAGTGTTTCGTAACATCGTTTCTATTGATGTCCGAGGAGTGGACATGGAACTCGCACTCAGTGACCCGTCGCGCTACCTGGCCGGCGCGATCCTGCTGACGATCGTCGGTATCGAGGTCGGCGGCTGGTTCATGACCAGGATCGTCCGGGGGAAGGTGGCGATGACGCCGTTCCAGAAGTCGTTCGCCCGGGCCGGGCACGCGCACGCCGGCGTGCTGGTCACCCTCAGCCTGATCACCCTCGTCCTGGCCGACGCCGCCGCTCTCGACGGCGCCCTCGGCTGGATCGCCAGGACCGGCCCGCCGGCGGCGGCCGCTCTGATGTCGGCCGGGTTCTTCTTCTCGTCCATGGGCCGGGGCGAGATCACCCGACCCAACCGGCTGATCACGCTGGTGTGGCTCGGCGCCCTGGCCCTGGCCGCCGGCGTGGTCACCCTGGGCCTGGGCCTGCTCACCGCCTGAGGGCAGACTCCACCGCACCCAACCCTCCCCTACCTCGGCCTGCTTCCCCTGGCCCTGGGCGTTCGCGCCGCCTGGCAGACCTGGCGCGAACGCCGGGACGGGCGGCCCGAGCCGGCGGCCCCGGCCGGACCGGCGGTACTGGCGGTGGCGGCGGTGACCTTCGCCAACGGCGGGGACAACGTCGGCGTGTACGTACCGGTGTTCACGACCGGGGGGACGGTCGGGTACGTCCTGGTGTTCCTGGCGCTGGTGGCCGTGTGGTGCGCGCTGGGGAAGTACCTGGCCACCCGGCCGGTCGTCGCCACGGCGCTGGCCGGTGGGGGCATGTCGCGCTGCCCGTGGTGCTGATCGGGATCGGCGTGCTGATCCTGGTCGGCGGCTAGCGCCGGGCGGCGAGGAAGCGGGCCCGGCCCTCGGCGAGGTCGACGACCGGCGGCGGGTAGTCGACCCGCCCGCGGTGGCGCCACGGGGTGTGGATCGTCGACGCCGGCAGGTGGGACAGCTCGGGGACGTGGCGGCGGACGTACTCGCCGTCCGGGTCGTAGCGGGCGGCCTGGCGCAGGGGGTTGAGGACGCGGTTGGGGCGGGTGTCGGTGCCGGTTCCGGCGACCCACTGCCAGTTCAGGCAGTTGTTGGCGAGGTCGCCGTCGAGCAGCCAGCGGAAGAAGTGCGCCGCGCCGGCCCGCCAGTCCAGGTAGAGGGTCTTGGTGAGGAAGCTGGCGGTGATCAGCCGCGCGCGGTTGTGCATCCAGCCCTCGGTGCGCAGCTGACGCAGGCCGGCGTCGACGATCGGGATGCCGGTCAGGCCGTCCTGCCACGCCCGCAGCGCCTGGGGGTCCTCGCGCCAGCGGTCGCCCCGGGGCCGGTAGTCGCGGTGGGTGGTGTCCGGGCGGGCGGCGAGGACCTGGAGGTGGAAGTCGCGCCAGGCGAGTTGGCGCGTGAAGGCGCCGGGGCCGGCGCGGCGCGCCAGTTCGAGCGGGGACACGCAGCCCAGGTGCAGGTACGGGGAGAGCCGGGACGTGCCGTCGACGGCCAGCAGGTCGTGGTGCTCGGCGTAGTCGCCGAGGCCGCCGTTGACCCAGGCGCTCAGTCGGCGGCGGGCGGCGGTCTCGCCGCCGGTGCGCGCGGCGCACCGGGCCGAGCGCACCGATTCGGGCACGGCGATCCGGCGTGGGGCCGGCACTTCCCGGCGCGTGGGGGCTTCCTGCCAGCGGCGGAAGTAGGGCCCGAAGACCGCGAAGTGGTCGCGTCCGGCCGGCAGTACTCTCCCCGGCGGCACGACGGCGTGCACGTCGTCGTGGATCACCAGTTCGCGGCGGCCCAGGGCGTCGGTCAGCGCGTCGGCCCGGCGCCGCGCGTAGGCGGACACGTCGCCGGCCAGGTGGACGCGGCGCGCGTCGACCTCGTCGGCCACCCGGGCGATCTGCTCGACCGGGTCGCCGTCACGCAGGACCAGTCGACCACCCCGCGCCCGCAGCGACGAGTCCACATTGGACAGACATTCTTCGAGGAAGTCCTTGCGCCCCAGGGAGAACTCACTGGACAACACCCGGGGATCACGCACGAACAGCGGCACCACCCGGTCGGCACCCCGGCACGCGGCGGCGAGCACCGGGTTGTCCCGCACCCGCAGGTCCCGGGTGAACACGGCGATCGTCGCTCCCATCCGGACCATGATGCCGGCGCGGCGGGCACCCGGCAGTGTGGGAGAGGCCATAAAATACGCATCCTGGATGCGTATTTGACTATCGTTGACCCGTGCAACTCACGATGTTCACCGACCTGGCGCTGCGCATCGTGATGCGGCTGGGCGTCGACGACCAGGACACGACCACCGCCGCCCTCGCCGACCAACTCGCCGTCCGGGCCACCCACGCGGCGAAGGCCGTCACCGCGCTGCGCAAGCTCGGCGTGGTCGAAACCCGCCGGGGCCGCGCGGGCGGCCTGCGCCTGGCCGACGGCGCACGCGAGTTCTCCGTCGGCCGGCTCGTCCGCGCGCTGGAGGGCACCGGCGAGGTCGTCGACTGCGACGGCACCGTTCCCTGCCCACTGCGCGGAGGCTGCCGGCTGCGGTCGGCGCTGCGCCGCGCCCAGGAGGCGTTCCTGGCGACCCTGGACCCGCTGACCATCGCCGACGTCACCGCCGCGCCGACCAGATCCCTGCTGCTCTCCCTCGGAAGATGAGGTGTGCCATGCTTTCCCCCGCCTCGGCCCAGATCGTCCGCGCGACGCTGCCCGTCGTCGGCGGCGCGATCGACGAGATCACCCCGGTGTTCTACCGGCGGCTGTTCGCCGCGCACCCCGACCTGGAACGCGACCTGTTCAACCGCGGCAACCAGGCCCGCGGTGACCAGCAGCGCGCGCTGGCCTCGGCTATCGCCGGCTACGCCGCCCTGCTGGTCGCCGAGAACGGGCCGGACCCGGCGGCCGTGCTCGACCGCATCGCGCACAAGCACGCGTCGCTGGGCATCACCGAGGACCAGTACCCGATCGTGCGCGAGCACCTGTTCGCCGCCATCGCCGAGGTCCTCGGGGACGCGGTGACCCCGGCCGTCGAACAGGCCTGGGACGAGGTCTACTGGCACCTGGCGCACGCCCTGATCGCCGCCGAACGCCGGCTCTACGCGGCGGCCGGCGTCGCCCCGGGCGCGGTGTGGCGCACGCTGGTGGTGCGTCGCCGCGCCCACGAGGCGCCCGACACCGTCGGGTTCGTCCTGGCCAGCCCCGACGGCGCCGCGTTACCGCGCCCCCGGCCCGGCCAGTACGTCTCGGTCGCGGTGACCCTGCCCGACGGCGCCCGCCAGATCCGCCAGTACAGCCTGACCCGCGTCAGCGACGACCGAACGGTCGCGATCTCGGTCAAGGCCGACGGCGAGGTGTCGCGCCACCTCCACGAGAACGTCTTCGAGGGCGACCCGCTGGCGGTGTCCGCCCCCTTCGGCGACCTCACCCTCACCGACGACGACACCCCACTGGTCCTGGTCTCCGCCGGCATCGGCATCACGCCCATGCTCTGCTTCCTCGACCACCTGCGAACCACCGCCCCACGCCGCCGCGTCCTCGTCCTGCACGCCGACCGCTCCCCCGCCCGCCACGCCCACCGCGCCGAACTGACCGCCCTGGTCGACGACCTACCCGACGCGGCGCTCTACCGCTGGTACGAGAACCTCGGCACCCGCGAGACCCACACCCACCTGCGCTCCGGCCGCATCGACCTCGGCCCCGTCGACCTACCGCCCGACGCCGAGTTCTACCTGTGCGGACCGGTGCCGTTCATGACGGCCGTGCGCGCCGCCCTGGCGGACCGGGACGTACCGGCGCACCGCATCCACTACGAGATCTTCGGCCCCGGCCAGGAACTCGCCGGCTGACCAGACCGGTTCACGCCGGTGGGGCCGGCTGCCGGCTTGTCGTCGCGTCGGTTCAGGTGGCGGCGGACAGGACCACCTCGACGAGCCGGTCCGCGGCGTCAGGTCGCCCCAGTGCCCGGGCTCGCTGCGCCATCCTGGCGCGGCGCGCGGGGTCGGCCAGGAGCGGTTCGAGGGCGCCGCACAGCCGGGCCGCGGTGAAGTCACCGAGGAGCGCGACGGCGGCGCCAGCCTCCTGGAGGTGGCGGGCGTTGTGGGCCTGTTCGCCGCCCGCCGACGAGGCCAGCGGCACGAACACGGCCGGTTTCCCCAGGGCGGTGAGTTCGGCGAGCGTGCCGGCGCCACTGCGGGAGACCACGACGTCGGCGAGTGCCAGGACGTCGGGCAGTTCCGACCCGACGAAGCCGGTCAGGTGGTAACGGCCCCGCAGGGCGTCCGGCAGTGCGGCCGCGTACCGGCGCATGCTCTCCACGTTGTCCGCCCCGCACTGGTGGATCACGTTCACGCGTTCCAGCAGCCAGGGCAACGCGTCGCCCACGCCCGCGTTGATCTGCTGGGCGCCCTGGGCTCCTCCGGTGACGTACAGGGTCGGCAGTCGACGGTCGAAGCCGGTCAGCCCCAGCGCGGCCACCGCCTTGCCCGGATGACCGGTCAGCACTTCCGGTCGCACCGGATTACCGGTGACGACCGCCGACGAACGCACCGATTCCGGCAGGAGCGGCAGCGTCGACTCCGACGACACCGCCACCCGCGCGGCGGACCCGGCGAGCCGGCGGTTCGCCAGTCCCAGCCGGACGGTCTGCTCGTGCAGCACCAGCGGAACCCGGCACAGCCGGGCGGCCAACCCCGCCGGGACCGCCACGTACCCACCGGTCGCCAGGACGACGTCGGGCGCGAACCCACGAATGATCTTCCTGGCCTGGGCGATACCGAGCGGCACCCGAGCCATGTCCCGCAGGTTCGCCAGGGACAGCATCTTCAACGGGTTCGCGGCCCGGCGGATCTTGCCCGTCACCACCGTCGCGAACGGGATGCCCTCGATGGGGGCGACACGGGCCTCCAGTCCCTCGACCGTGCCGATCCAGAGCACGTCGAACGTCCCACCGTCCGCCGCGAAACGGTCCCGCAGCGTGCGGACGGCGGTCAGCGCGGGATAGGTGTGGCCGCCGGTCCCTCCTCCCGAGACGATCAGGCGGAAGGAACGCGGAAGGGACGACCGGTCTGCACTCTGCACCCGCCACACCCTAGGTGCTCCCGCACGGTGGGCAGCGCGTGCCGAACCCGGCCGCGTCCGGGTCGCGCGCGAGCACAACACCGATGTCAGGAAAGGTCGGTGAGCAACTGGTCCGCGGCCCTGCGGGCAGGTTTGGTCAGAGACCGCGCGTCCGCGCGGCGGGGCGCGATGCGCAGGATGTTGCACGTCGTCCACAGCCGAGCGATTCGTCCGGAGCGGGTGTGCAGGTCGTCGCCGAACTCGGCCAGGACCCGGTCGGCGATCTCGGGGACTCCCAAGGCCGTGGCCCACAGACAGGCGGCGTCGTTGCCGCGCGGCGCCAGACCCCAGTCGGCCCAGTCCAGGATCACCAGTCGGGGCCCGGTGATGTTTCCCCAGTGCAGGTCACCGTGCGACGTGGCCCATTCGGTGACGGTCGTGTCGACGTGATGGACCTGGTCGCCAAGCACTTGGCTGATCCGCCGGGTGATCAGTTCCTGCCGGCCCGATACCCGGAACGTGGTGAACCGGGCCAGCGCGGCGAGTGCGGCACGCAGGTCCGCCCACCAGGCGTCGGGCAGACCGGGGTCACTGGTGAGCATCGCGCCCGACCTCGTGATCACCGCGTCGGCAACCAGTTCCATCTCGTCGGCCCGCCACACGGTCGTCCCGGCCGGGTCGCGCCAGGTGGCCGACTGCAACCAGTCCGGCTTGGGGACGTCCCGGATCACCGAGGCGGCCTCGGCGCCGATCCAGGACTGTGGCTGGATGCGGGCAACCGGGCGGGAGTCCACCCGGACCCAGGTATCGCGGTCGGTGCGGTGCCCGGCGGACTCGGCCCACGCCCCGGTCGCCGTCGCGGCGCGGTCCAGCCGCACTCCCAGGCGACGCTCGACCTCGGCGACCACGTCATCGGTCAGATCCATCACGGTGCTCCTCATGTCCTGGCGAGCCGTGCTGACCCGGACACGGCCGGCCCGAACAGACCGCGCCGACCTGCTCAGTGGTCGAAACGCCCGTTCCTGACCGACTCCAACAGCGTGCCGACGTCGACGTTCAGTAAGCCGTCCGGGCACTTGCTGTCACGAACCGCATCGAGGTTGTGGGAGACCTCGACGCAGTTCGACTGTGCCCCGCTCCGGTCACTCTTGCGCCAGCGAACCTGTTCAATCATCGTCAGCCCTCCATCTCTTGTCGGACTTGCCTGATGAGGTGGGCCGATTCTGTCTCAGTCAGTGCGACAGCGCTGACCTGGGTTACCGCGTTCAGATAGGGATCCGTGAGTTCGCGTCGATCCAGGAACACTCCCGAGCGCAACAGTTCGACGTGCACGACGCTCGGCGCCGACCGAAAGCGAAGCAGGATGAATCCACCCAGTTGCCCCAGGTGAGCAGGCCCAGCCGACGGGACCACGCGTACCGACCGGCGGCCTCCGATGTCCAGCAACGTCCCCAGTTGGGCATGCATGACACCAGGACTGCCAACAACGGTCCGCAGCGCGGATTCGCCAATGTACGCGTCGTAGGAGGTGTCTGCTGCCGCCCGCTGTCGTTCGCGGCGGGCACCCAGGCGAACGCCGATGTCCTCGGCTCCGATGCCGTACATCTCCATGACTGCCCCGGCGTAGTCCATGGTCTGCAACAGCCCGGGTATCACCAGAGGTGCCCAGTCGATGACATGTTCGGCGCGCGACTCGTAGTCGGCGAGCGCCGCGCTCTCCTTCGTGATCCCGAGGTGACGCTCCCACCAGCCCGGCTCGTCCACGTTGCGGACCTCGTCGAGAATCCGTTCACGTGTCTCGCCCGTGACACCCAGGATCGCCAGGACAGCGGACACGTCGTCCACATCGGGGTTCTGCTTGCCGTTCTCGACCCGACTGAGCTTGTCGGGTCCGATGCCGACGGCCTCCGCGACACGTCGCAGCGAGAGCGACTTCGCCTCCCGAAGGCGACGTAGCTCCGCGCCGATACCGACAGCTCGCGCGCCTGGCGACCGTCTTGGCATTGATGACTCCCACCCTGACTTGCTTCGTTGGACCAAGGGTGACATTGTTGGACCAACAGATCCGGTTATGTCCAACATTCTAACGAAGCACCGAGAGGGACCCACCCATGCGATACCTGGAGATCAACCAACACACCTACGTCGAGCACGGATGTCCGGTGTCCGGCGGACTGGATCCCGATGACGATCTCGCCGAGATCGTCATCGGCGCCAACGGTCAGACGATTCGGCTGGGTTTCCACGACCCGGGCACCATGCGGCGCATCGCGCACGCGCTGAGCCGAGAAGCCGACCGCCTCGACGGGCACCTGGCCACGCCGGTCCCAGCTCGCGCCGCGCTCGCGGGCTGACGCGGCTCCGGCCGGGGTCGGGCGGCGACATCTCGGTCCCGGCCAGGAGTCGGGCTGTTGAACAGGCCGATGGGCAGTTCGTGAATATGTAACACTGCATCTGGCCAAGTCCGGTCGAGAGAGGCCGCGCCGATGCGCATTCGGGTCCTCGGGTCGATGGAAGTGTTCGACGGCGCGATCTGGCGTGCGATCGGTGCCGCGAAGTGTCGTGCGGTGCTGGCCAGCCTGGTCGCGCAGGCCCCCGACCCCGTGCACACCGACCAGCTCATCGACGAGGTGTGGGCCGGCGCCCCGCCCAAGACCGCGCCCACCCAGATCCACGGCTACGTGTCGCGGCTGCGTCGGCTGCTCGGTGACGCGATCCTGACCCGCTCGGCCCTCGGCTACCGCCTGGTCGCCGAGCCCGGCGACGTCGACGCGCTCGCGTTCGAGTCGTGGATCGGCTCGGCCAACGCCGCGCTGCGACGTGGGGACACCGACCTGGGCACCCGGCTGCTCGGCGACGCGCTGGCACTGTGGCGCGGCGCCCCGTTCGCCGACGCCGCCGTCACCGACCGGGTGCGGGTGCGGGTGGAGCGGCTCACCGAGTTACGGCTCTCCGCCCTCGAATCCCGGTTCGACGCGGAGATCGGGCTGGGGCGGCACGCGGCGGTGATCGGTGAGCTGCGGGCGCTGGTCGCCGAACACCCGCTGCGTGAACAGTTCTGGCGCCAGCTGATGGTCGCCCTCTACCACGGCGGGCGGCAGGCCGAAGCGCTCGACGAGTACCGGCGGCTGCGGTCGGTGCTGGTCGAGGAGTTGGGCACCGAGCCCGGCTCCGGGGTGCGGGGGGTGCACCAGCAGATCCTCGACGGCACGCTGCGGCCCGGCGGCGTACGCCAACTCCCGGCCGTCATTCCGGACTTCACCGGGCGGCGCGCGGTCGCCGGGGCGGTGGTGGACCGGCTGATCTCCGCCGACGGGGACGCACCGGCCGTGGTGGTCGTGCACGGTGGGCCGGGCACCGGGAAGTCGACGCTGGCGTTGCGCGCCGCCCACCAGGTCGCGCATGCCTTCCCCGACGCGCACCTGCACCTCGACCTGGCCGGCACCTCCGGCCAGCCCCGCCCGCCGGCCGAGCTGCTCGCCGAGATCCTGCGCTGTCTTGGCGTCGCCGGGCAGAACCTGCCCGACGGGGTCGCCGCGCGTTCGGCGTTGCTGCGTTCGCACCTGGCCGACCTGCGCACGCTGCTGGTGCTCGACGACGCCAGCGGCTCCGCGCAGGTCCTGCCGCTGCTGCCGTCCAACGGGCGCAGCGCGGTCGTGGTCACCAGCCGCCACCTGCTCACCGACCTGCCCGGCGCCCGGCACGTCGAACTCGGCACGCTCACCGCCGCCGAAGGGTACGAGCTGCTCGCGCGGATCGTCGGCGAGGACCGGGTCGGCGCCGAACCCGAGGCGGCGCGGGCGATCCTGCGGTACTGCGGCAACCTGCCGCTGTCCATCCGGATCGCCGGCGGGCGGCTGCTGGGCCGGCGGTCCTGGACGCTGGAGGTGCTGGCCGAACGCCTCGCCGACGAGTCGCAGCGGCTGGCCGAGCTCAAACTCGGTGACCTGGACGTGCGGGCCAGTGTCGACCTGTCGCTGCGGTCGCTGCCCGAGGACGTGGTGCGCGGGTTCGGGCTGCTGGGCCTGCTCGGACCACACGAGTTCCCCGGCTGGGTGCTCGCCGCGCTGCTGGACCGCCCGCGCGCCGACGACGTGCTCGACGTGCTGGTCGACGCCAACCTCGTGCAGCTGGTGTCCACCGACCGCGCCGGCCAGCCCCGCTACCGACTGCACGACCTGCTGCGTGTCTACGCCGCCGAGCGGGCCGGGGAGAGCGCGGCGGCCCTCGAACGGCTGCTCGGCGCGTGGCTGGACCTGCTGGCCCGCGCCCAGCGCCGCCGGCCGCCGAGCATGTTCGAACCGGTGATCGGCGAGCCGCCGGGCTGGCGGCTGCCGGACGCGGTCGCGCAGCGGCTGGTGCGCGACCCGCTCGCCTGGCTCGACGCCGAACGCAAACTGCTCTCCGGGCTGGTGCGGCTGGCCGCCGGCCGGCGGCCCGACCTGTGCCGGGCGCTGACCGCCGCGCTGGTCCCCTACCACGACGACCGCGCCTTCTACGACGACTGGCTGGCCAACCACGACCTGGCGCTGCGGCTCAACCACGGCGACCTCGGCCGGGCCGAGCTGTTGCGTGGGCTCGCGCACGTGCAGATCTACCGGGGCGAGTTGACGGAAGCTGCTGGCAACATGACGCGCTCGCTAGTGCTGTTTCGGGCGGCTGGGCACGTGCTCGGCGAAGGACTCGCGGCCTCCGGCATGGCGACCATCGACCGGCACCGGGGCCGTTACGACAGCTCGCTGCGGTACGTCAACCAGTCGCTGGACATCTTCGTCCGCACCGGGAACCGGGCGATGGAGGCACAGCTGCGGTGCGCGGCCGGACGGCTGCTGGTGGCCAGGGGCCGGCTCGACGACGCCCGCCTGTGGTTCGCCCAAGCCCTGGAGATCGCGACCGCCGACGGCGACGTGCACCGCGAGGCCGTCGTCCTGCGTGAGCTGGGCGAACTGCGCCACCGGGCCGGCGAGTCGCACCAGGCGCTGCGGGACCTGGACCGCGCGCTGGGCGTGTTCACCGAGTTGCAGGACGACCGCTGCGTGGCCTACACGCTGCTGACCAGGGGCCAGGTGCACGCCGACCTGCGCGACCGGGACCGCGCCGTGCCGGCGTTGCTGCGCGCGGCGGAAATGTTCCGGCGCAACGGCAACGTCTCCAGCGAGCAGGACTGCCGCCAACTGCTGGGCGTGCTCGACGGGTAGGAGGGCCGATGGCCGCCGGTGGGGGACGGGCGACCATCGGCCGGTGGAGAGGATCAGGGACAGTTGGTGGTGCGGCGCAGGTTGGTCTTGCCCCAGTAGACGGGGTTGCCGTCACGGAACTTGACCTGGAGCACCGAACCGTTGCGCTTCTGCTCGTAGTGCAGGTGCGGTCCGGTGGAGCCGCCGGTGGAGCCGACCCGGCCGATCATCGTCTTCTCCGTGACGTTCTGGCCGACCGACACGTTCTGCGAGTTCAGGTGCGCGTAGAGGGTCTGGTAGCCGCCGGAGTGGTTGATCACGATGTAGCGGCCGTAGGAGGTGCCGCCGGTGTTGCCGACGACCGACACGGTGCCGGGCGCGGAGGCGTAGACCATCCAGTTGAGGTCGTCCGGGTAGTGGTTGAAGTCGACCGCGTTGGCCGGGCTGTGCCCGGTGCGGGTGCCGGCCTCCCAGGTCTCACCGCACGGGAACGGCAGCCAGAACTGGCCGCTGCTGCCCGGGTTGAACTGGTGGGAGGCGTTGTTGTTCTTCATCGTGGAGTTCAGGTTGCCCTTGGCACCGGACCCGAAGTCCTGCGACGTGCCGCCGTAGCCGGTGTTGTAGTACACCCGCACGGTCCCGCCGCTGCGGTTCCACACCGAGGCCGCGTTGTTCTTGATGCACTGGCCCTGCCCGTTGCCCGGGCCCTTGAACTCGTAGCAGCTGGGCTGGGTGGTGCCGTAGTCGGACAGCGAGCCGGCGTGGTCGGAGATCGAGCCGGCGTTGTCGCTGTTGTAGTAGAAGCAGAACTCTCCTGAGTCGCAGACACCGTCGCGCGCCGCGGCGGCGGCGGGTGTCGTCACCAGCGTGACCCCGGCCGCGACGAGCGCGGCCACCGCGGCCGCCACCGCCCCGGCCTTCCAACGCAGTCTCATGCTGACTTCCAATCTGGTGCAGGGTTGGTTAGCTGGTGGCCCGGCGGTACTCCTCCCAGGTCACCTTCGGCACCGTCGGTCCGTCGTCGGGCCCGTTGTTGGCGAGCCCGTTGCGGCCGAGGTAGTAGTCGCCGACCTGGTCCTGCGCCGGGGTGGACAGGTCGGTGTCGTTGACGGCCACCGCGTGGATGTGCAGCGGCCAGTCCCCCTGGGCCGGGCGGCGCAGCCACGCCGCGAACCCCACCCGGCGCAGCGCCGTGACCGCGGCCGTGCGCTGCGCGGCGGTCAGCGCCTCGGCGTCCAGGTCGACCGCGCCGCCGCCGTCGTGCGTGCCGGCCGAGGTCGGGTCCTCCCCCGGCGAGTACGAGCCCTGCTCGACGACGAACGGCACCCCCGCCAGGCGCCGCGCCTCGGTGAGCATGGCGACGGTGCGCGCGTTGAACGGGAAGCCCTGGTGGGTGGTGCGCGCCCCCGGCGTGATCAGCCGGGTCACCGGATAACGTCCTTCGGCGAGGGCGACGAACGAGGCCCGGCCGGGGAACCCGTTGGCGTCCGGCCCGGTGTAGCCAAGGGACTGCTGGAAGCGTCCGTAGGCGGCCCGGGTGGCGGTCCCGAAATGCCCGTCAACATAGGCGGACGAGAGAAAGCCCAGGTCGGCCAGGGCCTGTTCGACGAGCGTGACGCTCGGCCCCGCGCCGGGAGTCAGCCCGGTGCCGGTCTTGACCGGGTCGCACTGCGCGGCCAGGACGACGAGTTCCATGTCGGCGCCGGCCGCGCGGGCCGCGCGGGCCGCCGCCGGCCACGGCAGCAGCAGGGTCGCCGGCACCGCGAGAAGCACTCCACGGCGGCTGAGTCGAGGGGCCATGGCGCCATCGTCGGCCGGGCGCCTACCTCCGGACCTACATTCTCGCTACGGTCACTCGGTGAACAGGTCCAGGTGGTGGCACCGCGTACACCGATAGGCATGCACGGCGACGTACTCCCGGCCCAGCCGTTTGGCCCCGCCGAACGCGCCGGTCTCCAACGCGCCCCGGAACCACTGTGCGAACGCCCCGTTGGGCGAGCCCCGGTCGGCCAGGAAGCCCGGTTCGAGGCTGTCGTGTCCGCACGAGGAGCAACTCTTCACCGCCATCCCCGCACGGTAGCCCGGGGCCGGCGGCTCACTGGCCACTGCCCTGTTGTCGCACGACCCGGCCGCGCTGGGCGCGGAAGACGACGAACAGCAGGCGCAGGCCGAGCATGGCGCTGACGACCAGCAGGTTGTAGCCAAGGACCTGGTGGAGGGTCACGTCGTCGGTGACCTTGGGGCCGCTCTCGCTGGCGAGCAGGAGCACCGCCATCAGGCCGGTGGCGGTGCCGGTGAAGGCCAGCAGCAGTTCGTGGAGCAGGCCGGTGACGACGTTGCGGTCGCGTTCGTCGGCGAACAGGCGGATGTTGACCGACAGCCGGCCGTGTTCGAGCGCGGAGGTGACCCGGTCGATGCGGCGCGGAAGCCGGCGCAGGACGGGGAGCATCGCGACCAGCTCGTTGGTCATGGTGCGGCGCATGGTGTCGGGGTGGAGCTTCTCGGCCACGAGACCGGCGGCGAACGCGCGCGACTCGGCGAGGATGTCGAAGCCCGGGGAGAGCAGGGTGAGCGTCCCCTCGGCGGTCGCCAGCGCGCGGAACACGGCGGCGATCGGCGGCGGGACGGCCAGCCGGAACTCGGTGATCAGCGTGAACATGTCGGTGAACATCGCGATGTCCGGCGGGTTGCCGTCGGCGAGGTGCTTGGCCAACATCGTGCCCAGCGCCCGTTCGAGCCGGTGCTCGTCGATCTCGTCCGGACGGTCCACGACGGCCAGCAGCCCGTCGCGCAGTCCGGCGGCGTCCCCCCGGTCCATGGCGGCGAACACGTCGCGCAGCCCGTCGCGCAGCCCGGTGTCCAGCCGGCCGACCGAGCCGAAGTCGAGCAGCCCGAGGCGGCCGTCGGGCAGCAGCAGGACGTTGCCGGGGTGCGGGTCGGCGTGGAAGATGCCGTGCAGCAGCACCTGCCGGAGCAGACAGTCGAGCAGCGACGCGGCCAGCGAGGCCCGCCGCTCCCGGTCGACGCCGCCGGCCGCCGCGCGCAGCGGCTCGCCGACCAGCCGGTCCATCACCAGCACCCGCTCGCCCGAGAGTTCGGCGTGCACCACCGGAACGGCGACGTCGGCCCCGGTGTCGGCGGCGGCGACGGCCGCGATGTTGCGCGCCTCCCGCCGGAAGTCGAGTTCCTCGGTCAACGCGTCCGCGAACCCCTCGGCGAGGTCGACCACGCCGAGGGAACTGGCCCACCGGGCGCGCAGCTGCAACGACCGCGCGACCCGCCGAATGATGTCCAGGTCCCGATCGACGATCCGGTCCAACCCCGGCCGCCGAACCTTGACGACGACGTCCTCACCGCTGTGCAACCGGGCCCGGTGCACCTGCGCGATCGACGCGGCGGCGAGCGGTTCACGGTCGAACTCGGCGAACACCTCGTCCACCGGCCTGCCCAGTTCCTCGGTCAGCTCCTTCTCGACCTCGGCGAACGGGGCCGGCGGCACCTGGTCCTGGAGGCGGGAGAGTTCGTCGATGAACACCGGCGGGAGCAGATCCTGGCGGGTGGACAGGACCTGCCCGAGCTTCACGAACGTGACACCGGAGTCCTCCAACGCGCGCCGGAACGATCGGGCGAGGACGGCGTGTCGCGTGCCGTCAGGTCCCTTCCGGCCCACGAGGTAGGGCCCGATGCCGTGCTTCATCGCGATCCGGCTCACCTGCGAGTAGCGCCGGGCCCGGGAGACACGGCGGCGCAGGGACCGGATCCGACCCACGATCCCGAGGCGTCCGCCGCTCGGGATCGCCATCTCGGCCAGGAACAGGAAGATCAGCGTACCGAGGAACGCGCACCCGGCGATCGGCATCAGCAGGCCGAAGACCAGGTTGGGGGACCGTTCGAGCGGTTCGGAGAGCAGATAGGCGAGCCGGACGGCCACGACCCAGCCGATCAGGGCACCGACCAGTGCGCGCACCGTGCCGATCCGCATCCCCAGTACCCGGCGGGACGCGACGACCAGGGGCCAGAGCATCGCCAGGTAGAGCGGGAGCGTGAGCAGACCGAACAGGACAGCTGACATTCGCGATCCGAACACTGGGGGGCATGGTCGACTGATGGAAGCACAGGGGCCCGGCGGGCGATGCGATGGCTCGTGGTTGATCGTGCAGGGCGGTGTTGCCCCCGCCCTGGTGGTGTGGGTCCACGGCAGCACCCCAACGCCCCGGACCCAGCACGACCACTACCAGGGAACAGAGCTACTGAGTAGCGGCGGCCCGTTCCTCGACCTCGGACATCTCGAATCTCTTGTTGGCCATGTTGATCTTACTGTTGGCCCACTCGAACCCATCGACGGAAGGATCGCTACCGACACCGGGTTTGATACTGTCCACGATCGCCAGAATCGCGCGCGCCGAAGGCAGGATCATTTCGCCTTCTCTGGTCAGGCGGGCACCAGTTGGCGCACGCCTGAATAATCTGACCTGGAATTCCCGTTCAAGGCATTTGATTTGATAGCTGATCGCTGGCTGAGAGTACCCCAGATGCCTTGCGGCAACATCCATCCTGCCAGCGTCCGCTATCGCGACGAACGCGCGCAGTTCCCGAATCTGCATTCCGCAGCCTTTCCCCACTTTTTTGTCGAGATCCCCAAAACTTACCGACCCTCAGGGCCGGCCCCACCAGAAGAGTATCGAATCCATCAACTCCTCGTACCGGTTTTCGCGACGATTCCGTCAAGAACACGGACCGCCTCCCGCGCCCCGGACTCCGAACGGATCCTGGCACCGAGCGCACTGGCCGCGTCGCGGTAGCCGGGCGTGTCCCGCACCTGGCGAATCGCGGCGGTCAGGTTCTCGACAGTGAGGTCGCGTTGGCGCAGCGGCGCCGGGGCGGCGCCGTGGCGATGCGCCAACTGGCTCCACATCAGCTGCTCGTCGTGGAACGGGCAGGCCACCTGGGGCAGTCCGGCCGACAGCGCGGCGCTGATGGTGCCGATGCCGCCGGCGTGGACCGAGGCCGCCACCCTGGGAAACAGCCAGTCGTACGGGGCCTGCTCGATGACCAGCAGGTCGTCGCCGGGATCGGTGATCTCGATGCCGCCCCAGCCGGTGACGACGACGGCGCGGACGCCGGCCGAGCGCACGGCCTGCGTGACCAGCGCGCCGGTGGCGGCGGGGTCGGGGCCGACGAGGCTGCCGAAGCCGATCGCCACGGGCCGGTCACCGGCCGACAGGAAGGCCTCCAGGGCGGCGGGCGGGGTCCAGGCGGACTCGTCGCGCAGGAACCAGAAGCCGGTGGTGTGCACGGTCGAGGGCCAGTCCGGCGCGGGGGCCACGAAATGGCGGCTGAACGCGTGCAGGAAGGGGACGACGGCGCCGTCGGCGCGGCGCAGGCGGTTGTGCTGCCCCTTTCTCGCCGGCAGGCCGAGACGGTTGGTGCGCCAGTCGTCGACGAACAGCTTGCCCTTCTTGTCGACGGCGTCGCGGGTCGGGACGTGGCTGAGCCGGTTCAGGAATCCAGGCAGTTTCGCGCCCGGCTTCACGGCAACGCTCGGGTAATGCCGGGAGGGCACGAAATTCGGGTGCTGCACGGCCAGTACCGACGGTATGCCGAGTTTTTCCGCGACGTGGTGCGCCTGGTCGATACCGCTGTACTGGTGCACGATGAGATCGGCGTCCGAACCAGCCGCGGTGGCCAGGTCGTCCAGCATGATCGGGTAGACCCGGGTCACCAGTTCGTTCTTCCTGGCACGCACCGCGTCGATTTTGTCCTGGAGATCCTTCGGGTTTCCCTTGCGCCCGTTCGCCCGTTGCTGGACGTCGCGCACCTCGGGGTCGTCGAGCAGCCGAAGGTACTCGTCGTTCCGTGGCGCGAATTCGACGCCGTGGCCGGTGACGAACGACTCGTACATCCGGGGTGCGCTCAGCACCGCGTGGTGGCCGGCGGCATTCAGTGCCGTCGCCAGGGCCAGGTACGGCTGCACGTCGCCACGACTGCCGTAGGCATAGACAATTACCTTCACATCTCACTCCCCCAATGCGACCGATGAGTGAGAATCATTCATTTCGCCCCAACGAGAGCGACTAGTCACTCATCAACGGGGACCGTACCAGTCCATTGGGGGACCAGCAAGGCGAGTCCAACACTCTCTGCCAGAAGTAGATACTTCCGGGTTACTCCATTCAGGGCATACTCGCGGTCACACGCGGCGGCACGATTACAGCATGCTACCGGGCCCAGCTGTAGTCAACCGTGCACCTTGGGCGAACTAATTGAACCGTCACCTGTTTTCAAGCCCTTGAATCGCGGGCGCGAAAGCAACCGTGCGACCGGTTTAATGAGATCGCCAAGTACAAGCAGAAGGAGGACCGCCCGTGGGAACCCCCGTACAGGCGATCGACCTGTCCGACCCGGAACTCTACCGGGCCGGACAGGCAGAGAAGTGCTGGTCAGAGCTTCGTGCGACCGGGCCGGTCCACCGGAACCGGCGTCCGAGGGGAGACTTCTGGGCAGTCCTCGCCCACCAGGAGATCACCACCGTCCTGAAGGACGCGACAACCTTCGGATCGGAACAGGGAATGCGTTTGGATCATTCCCCGCAGGCCACCGCGATGTCCGCCGGGAACATGCTGATCGTGACCGATCCACCGAAACACGGACAGCTCCGCCGTATCATTAACTCGGCCTTCACACCGCGAATGGTACGTCGCCTCGAGGACAACATGCGGACAACGGTGAACGAGTTACTCGATCGCGCTGTCGGGGAGCCCACGTGTGAATTCACCGAAATCGCCGCCTGGCTGCCGGTGTCGGTGATATGCGACATGCTCGGCGTTCCGAAGCAGGACTGGCCGTTCATGCTCGACCGCACCAGAACCGCGTTCGGCGCGAATGGTGAACAGTCGGATCCGATGGCCGTGGCCGAGGCGCACGTCGACATTCTGACCTACTACGAGGACCTGGCCGCCCGCCGCCGCCGCGAGCCCGCCGACGACATCGTCACCGCACTGGTCAACGGCCGGGTCGACGACCGCCCGCTGACCGAGGAGGAGATCTTCCTCAACTGCGACGGCCTGATCTCCGGCGGCAACGAGACCACCCGGCACGCCACCGTCGGCGGCCTGCTGGCCTTCGTCGACCACCCCGACCAGTGGCGGCGGCTGCGCGCCGAGCCCAGCCTGCTCGCCCCCGCCGTGCAGGAGATCCTGCGCTACACCAGCCCCGCGCTGCACGTCCTGCGCACCGCGAGCGCCCCGGCCGACCTGGGCGGCGTGCGCATCGAGGCCGGTGACGAACTCGCGCTGTTCCTGGCCGCCGGCAACCGCGACGAGACGGTCTTCCCCGACCCGGACACCTTCGACATCACACGCTCCGGCGGACGGCACCTGACCTTCGCCACCGGCACCCACTTCTGCCTCGGCTCGGCCCTGGCCACCAAGGAGCTGGAGATCATGTTCGAGCAGCTGGCCGCCAGGGTCACCGAGCCCGTGTCGGTCGAGCCCGCCCGGCGGATGGCCTCCAACCTGATCTGGGGCTACGAGTCCGCGCCGGTGCGCCTGGCCTGAGCGCCGAACCCTCGGGTGCCGCGCGGGCGGCACCCGAGGGTGGTCGATCGGGCGTCTGGCTCAGGCGCTCTGGTTCATCGCCGCGATCAGCGATTTGGGGCGCATGTCGGTCCAGGTGCGCTCGACGTAGTCCAGGCACTCCTGGCGCGGCGCCAGTCCGAACGCGACCGTCCACCCCGCCGGGACCTCGGCGAAGGCCGGCCACAGCGAGTGCTGGCCCTCGTCGTTCACCAGCACGTGGAAGGAGGCGTTGTCGTCCTCGAACGGGTTGGTCATCGAGTGGTCCCTTCTGGTTGGTCGAGCTCGGCGATCAGGTCGGACAGGGTGGCCCCGATCTCGGCCAGCGGGCCGGGCTCCATGATCTTGCGGTGCTCGGAGACGATCGGATAGGTGTCGATCTCCCCGGTGACGTGACCGGCCCAGGCCCGGCGCGACGCGGCCATCGCGGCCGCCGCCCCCTCCTGGTCCGGAGTGGACACGAACATCGCCAGCCGGCCGTCGAACGTCTCCGGGCTGAAGTTCATCGTGATCTGGTAGTTGTTCTGGGTGACCGCGCCGAGGCGCAGCACGTGCTCCTTGTCGAAGGTCGCCAGCGCACTGCCCTGTGCGCGCAACACGTCCATGACCGCCGAGTACTCCAGCGGCCCGCCCCCCAGCATGTCCGCAGAGTATCCGACGGAGTCCAGCAGGGCGGCCAGAACGGCCTGCTCATCAGGTTCTTGGAAGGCGACCGCCATGCCCGTTGACAACGGCACCTGGTCGATGTTAACGAGCAGCTCCACCTCCTCGCCGGCCGCGCGCAGCTGGGTGGCCATCTCGTGGATGATCAACGCCCCGAACGACCAGCCGAACAGCCGGTAAGGCCCGTGCGGCTGCACGGCCCTGACCTGCGCGAGGTAGTCGGCGGCGACCGTCGCGGCGTCCCGGGGCAGCGGCGCCGCCTCCCCGATCCCCCGTGACTGGAGCGCGTAGACGCCCACGTGCGGGCGCAGATGGCGCAGCAGGCCGGAGTAGCCCCAGCCCAGCCCACCGAGCGGGTGCACGCAGAACAGCGGCCGGCCGCCGTCGCCGGCGCGCAGCGGCAGCAGCACGTCGAACGCGTCGCCGGCGGCCCCGCCCGAGTCGTCGTCGAACAGCTCCACCAGCTCGGCCGGGGTCGGCGCCTGGAAGATCGCCCGGTTGGTCAGCCGCACGCCGAACACCGACCGGATCCGGTTCATCAGCTGGATGGACACGATGCTGTCCCCGCCCAGGGCGAAGAAGCTGTCGTCGATGCCGACCACCGCCACCCCGAGCACCTCGGCGAACAGCTGGCAGAGCAGCTCCTCGCGGGGGTTGCGCGGGCCACGGGAGTTCTCCCGCGCGGCGAACTCCGGCGCCGGCAGCAGCCCCCGGTCGAGCTTGCCGTTGGGGTTGAGCGGCAACGCGTCCAGCACGACGAACGCCGCCGGCACCATGTACTCGGGCAGTGCGTCGGCCACCTGGCGGCGCAGGTCGGCCTCGGCCGGCTCGCGGCCGGTGCCGGCCACCACGTAGGCGACCAGCTGCTTGTGGTCGGGGGTGTCCTCGCGGACCAGGGCGACGGCCTGGGCGACGTCGGGGTGGCGGGTGAGCACCGCCTCGATCTCGCCCAGCTCGATGCGAAAGCCCCGCAGCTTGACCTGGTGGTCGACCCGGCCCAGGTACTCGATCTGGCCGTCGGCGGTGTGCCGGACCAGGTCGCCGGTGCGGTACATCCGGCCGGGCCCGAACGGGTCGGCGACGAACCGCTCGGCGGTCAGCCCCGGCCGGTTGAGGTAGCCCCTGGCCAGGCCGGCGCCGGCCAGGTACAGCTCGCCGACCACGCCCGGCGGCACCGGCGCGAGCCACTCGTCGAGCACGTAGGCCCGGGTGTTCCAGGTGGGGCGGCCGATGGTCGGGACGTCGCCGTCGCCGTACCAGGCGGTCGAGTAGACGGTGGCCTCGGTGGGGCCGTAGATGTTGGCGACCGACGCGCCCGGCAGCGCGGTCCTGATCCGGCGCACGAGCGACTCCGGAAGGGCCTCGCCGGCGAGCACCACCATGCCGGCCTCGACGGTCAGCTCCTGGCCGGCGAAGACCTGCGCCGCGGCCGAGGGCACGGCGCTGACCAGGCTGCCCGACCACGGCCGTTCCAGCAGGCTGAGCACGTCGGCGACCACCTCGACGCTGCCGCCGCACACCAGTGGGGAGAGCAGTTCGAAGACCGAGACGTCGAAGTTCAGCGAGGTGGAGAACAGCACCTGCGCCAGGCGCGCCGGGCCGATCTCGCCGACCGCCCAGGTCATCAGGTCGGTGAGGCTGCGGTGTTCGACGACCACGCCCTTGGGCCGCCCGGTGGAGCCGGAGGTGTAGATGACGTAGGCGGGGTCGCCGGGCAGCGGCGGGCGTTCCCGGTCGGCGCCGGTGATCTCGCCGTCGCGCACGTCCTGGTCGTCGCCGAGGAACACGATCGGCAGGTCGGCGACCGGCAGGCCGGCGGCGGTGTCCCGGTCGGTGAGCAGCAGCGCCGGGCCGGCGTCGGCGAGCATGTAGGCGATGCGGTCGGCCGGGTAGCCGGGGTCGACCGGGACGTAGGCGGCGCCGGACTTGAGCACCGCGAGCACCGCCACCACCAGGTCGGCCGTGCGCGGCAGGGCCAGCGCCACCAGCCGGCCGGGGCCCGCGCCCCGGGTGAGCAGCAGCCGGGCGAGCCGGTTGGACCGGCGGTCCAGCTCCCGGTAGTCCAGCCGCGCGCCGTCGTGGACGACGGCGGTGGCGGTGGGGGTGGTGCGCGCCTGGGCGGCGAACAGCTCGGGGTAGGTGGCGGCCGGGGTGTCGTGGACCTGGCCGTTCCAGTCGGTGAGCACGGTGGCGCGTTCGGCCGGGGAGAGCAGGTCGATGGTGTGCACCGGGCGGGTGGGGTCGGCGGTGACGGCGTCGAGCAGGCGGACCAGCCGCTCCCCCAGGGTGTGCACGGTCGACCGGTCGAACAGGTCGGCGCTGAAGTCGATCATGCAGCGCAGGCCGGCCGGCTCGGTCGACTCCGACCAGGACTCGCCGAAGGTGAACGAGAGGTCGAACTTGGCGCCGCCGGGGGGCAGGGGCTGGGCGTCGATGTCCAGGCCGGCGAACTCGACGTCGACCTCGCCGGTGTTCTGGAGGGCCAGCAGCACCTGGAACAGCGGGTGGCGGGCCAGTGAGCGCACCGGGTTGAGCACGTCCACCAGGCGTTCGAACGGCACGTCCTGGTTGGCGTAGGCGGCGAGGTCGTTGCCGCGCACCCGTTCGACCAGCTCGGTGAAGCCGGGCTGGCCGGACAGGTCGGTGCGCAGCACCAGGGTGTTGACGAAGAAGCCGACCAGGTCGTGCAGGGCCTCGTCGGTGCGCCCGGCGATCACCGTGCCCAGCGGGATGTCGGTGCCGGCGCCCAGCCGCGAGAGCAGGGTCGCGACACCGGCCTGCAGGACCATGAACATGGTGGCGCGGCTGTCGCGGGCCAGGGCGGTCAGCGACGCGTGCAGCTCCGGTCCGATGTGGACGGACACGCTGTCGCCGCGCTGGCTGGCGACCTGGGGGCGCGGGCGGTCCAGCGGGAGGTTGAGTTCCTGCGGCAGGCCCGCCAGGGCGATGCGCCAGTACTGGAGCTGGGTGCTGATGGCGCTGCCGGCGTCCTGCTCGCTGCCCAGGACCTGGCGCTGCCAGAGCGTGTAGTCGACGTACTGCACGGGCAGCGGCTCCACGGCCGGCACCCGGCCGGCGACCCGGTCCCGGTAGGCGGCCGACAGGTCGCGGGCCAGCGGGGCGATCGACCAGCCGTCACCGGCGATGTGGTGGACCACCAGCAGCAGTACGTGTTCGGACTCCGACAGGCGGAACAGGTCGGCGCGCAGCGGCAGCTCGGTGGCCAGGTCGAAGCCCCGGCCGACCGCCCGCGCCAACACCGGGTCCAGGGTGGACTCCTCGACGTCGGTGACGGCCAGCTCGACCTCGACGTCGGTGAGCACCCGCTGGTGGGGGCCGTCCTCGGTGTCCGGGAAGACCGTGCGCAGGCTCTCGTGCCGGGCGAGGACGTCCGACAGCGCCGCGCGCAGGGCGGCCGCGTCCAGCGGGCCGCGCAGCCGCAGCGGCAGCGGGATGTTGTAGGCGGCGCCGCCCTCCAGCTGGTTGAGGAACCACAGGCGCCGCTGGGCGTAGGACAGCGGGAGCCGCTCCGGACGCGGCCACGGCACCAGCGGGGTACGGGCCGCGGGGCCGGACTCCTCGACCCGGCGGGCCAGCTCCTCGGGGCTGGGCGACTCGAACACCGTCCGCACGGCGACCTCGGTCCGCAGCACCGCGCGGATCCGGCTGACCAGCCTGGTCGCCAGCAGCGAATGCCCGCCGAGGTCGAAGAAGCTCTGCCGCACACCGACCGTGGTCCGGCCGAGGACCTCGGCGAACAGCTGGCAGAGCACGGCCTCGTGCGGGGTCCGGGGTGCCTGGCCGGTGACGTCGTCCTCGGCCGGGGCGGGCAGCGCCGCGCGGTCGATCTTGCCGTTGCGGGTCAGCGGCAGCGCGTCGAGCCGCACGAACGCCGAGGGCACCGAGGTCGCCGGCAGCACGGCCGCCGCCGAGGCGCGCAGCTCGTCGAGGTCGGCGGCACCCACGATGTAGGCCACCAGGCGGCGGTCGCCCGGCCGGTCCTCGCGGACCACCACCGCCACGTCGTCCACGGTGGTCTGGCGGCGCAGCACGCCCTCGACCTCGCCCAGCTCGACCCGCACGCCACGGATCTTGACCTGGTTGTCGGCGCGGCCGACGAACTCCAGCTCGTCGTCCGCGCGGCGGCGGACCAGGTCACCGGTGCGGTACATGCGCTCGCCGGGCCTGCCGAACGGGTCGGCGACGAACCGGGCGGCGGTCGCGCCGTGGGCGTTGAGGTAGCCGCGCGCGACCCCGCTGCCGGCGACGTACAGCTCGCCGACCACGCCCGGCGCGACCGGGGTGAGCGTGCCGTCGAGCACGTACACCGCGGTGCTGTCGGCCGGTTCGCCGATCGGCGGGGTGGTGGTCGGGTCGAGCGGGCCGGTGATGGTGGCGGTGCAGGTGACCTCGGTGGGGCCGTAGGCGTTGAGCACGCGCCGGCCCGGTGACCAGCGGGCGACCAGCTCGGCGGAGAGCGCCTCGCCGCCGCTCATCAGGCAGCGCAGCGCCGGCAGGTCCCGGTCGGGCAGGGTCGCCAGCACGGCGGCGGAGAGCAGCACGTGGGTGATCGCGTGCCGTTCGAGGTGGTCGGCGAGGTCGGTGCCGACCAGCGGCGGCTCGTGCGGCGGCAGGACCAGCGCGGCGCCGCCGAGCAGCGCGGTCGCCAGGTCGGCCATGGCCACGTCGAACGTGGTCGGCACGAGTTGCAGGACGCGGCTGGTGTCGTCGATCCTGGCCCGCTCGGCGTGCGTCGCGGCGAGCGCCGCGACCCCGGTGTGCGGCACGACGACGCCCTTGGGGGTGCCGGTGGAGCCGGAGGTGAACACCACGTAGGCGGGGTGCTCGGGGCGCAGCGGCGCGAGCCGGTCGGCGTCGGTGAGATCGGTGTCCGCAACGCCGTCGGGGAGGTCGCCGACACCGTCCGGGCCGAGGACCAGCACCGGGGACACGTCGGCGCGCAGGGCGGCGATCCGCTCGGCCGGCCAGCGCGGGTCGACCGGCACGTAGCCGGCGCCGGACTTGAGCACCGCCCACACCGCGACCAGCCAGTCGACCGAGCGGGGCAGGGCGACCACGACGTAGCGGTCCGGGCCCGCGCCGCGCGCGACCAACACCCTGGCGAGGCGGTTGGCCCGCGCGTTCAGCTCGGCGTAGGTCAGCGTGACGTCCTCGCCCACCACGGCCGGGCGGTGCGGGGTCCGGGCGACCTGGGCCTCGAACAGGGCGCCGAAGGTGTTCACCGGCACCGGCTCGGCCGGGCAGACTCCCCGCGCCACCAACGACTTGCGCTCGGCGGCGGGCAGCAGGTCGACGGCGCCGAGCAGCTGGTGGGGGTCGTCGGCGAACGCGGTCAGGAAGCGCGAGAGCCAGGACTGGACGGCGTGGGCCGTGTCGTGGCCGATGACGTCGGGGCGGTAGGTCAGCCGCAGGGTGAGGCGGTCGCCCGTCTGGGCGGCCATCAGCCCCAGCGGGTAGTGGATCTCGGTGCGGCTGGCGGCGTCGAGCACCCGCAGGTCGCCGGCCGAGTCGCTGAGCGCGTCGGTGTCCACCGGGTAGTTCTCGAACACGGCCAGGGTGTCGAACAGCTCGCCGAACCCGGCGATCCGCTGCACGTCGGCCAGCCCCAGGTACTGGTGGGCCAGCAGCTCCGCCTGCTCGCGTTGCAGGCCGACGAGCGCCTGCGCGAGGGTGGCGTGCGGGTCGAGCCGCACGCGGGTCGGCAGGGTGTTGATGAACAGGCCGACCATCCGCTCGATGCCGGGGATCTCCGGCGGGCGGCCGGAGACCGTGGAGCCGAACACCACGTCGGTCTGCCCGGTCAACCGGCCCACCACCGCCGCCCAGGCCGCCTGGACCACGGTGTTGACGGTCAGCCCGCTGGTGCGGGCGCCCGCCACCAGCGCGGCGGTGACCTCGGTGGGCAGCTCGGCGCGCAGGTCGGCGCTGGGCGCGCTGCCCGCGCCACCGACCAGCGTCGGGCCCTCCAGCCCGGCCAGGGCCTCGCGCCAGGCCCGCTCGGTGCCGGCGCGGTCCTGGCGGGACAGCCACACCAGGTACTCGCGGTAGGACGGCGCGTCCGGCAGGTCCTCGCCGGCGTAGAGGCGGAACAGGTCGGCGACCACCAGCGGGATCGACCAGCCGTCCAGCAGGATGTGGTGGTGGGTGAACACCAGCCGGTGTCGCCCGCCGCCCAGGTGCAGCAGGGTGAACCGCAGCAGCGGCGCGGCGGTGAGGTCGAAGCGGCGGGCGGCGTCGGCGGCCAGGAACGCGTCCAGCTCGGCCGGCGCGATGTCCTGCTCGGTCCACGGCAGGTCGACCTCGCCGGGCACCACCTGCACGGCCGAACCGGCGCTGTCGTAACGGAAACAGGCACGCAGGTTCGGGTAGCGCACCAGCAGGCCGGCGGCGGCGTCGCGCAGCCGGGCGGTGTCGACGTGGCCGTCGAACTCCAGGGCGAGCTGCACGGTGTAGGCGTCGGCGCCGTCGGGGTCGAGGTTCGCGCGGAAGAGCAGGCCCTCCTGCAACGGGGAGAGCGGCAGGACGTCGGCCAGCCGCTCCTGGGTGCGTTCCAGGCGCTCGATGTCCTGCTGGGACAGGGACACCAGCGACAGGTCCGACGGGGTGTAGCCGCCGGCGCCGGCGGCGTCGACCAGGGCGCTCAGCGCGGCGAACCAGGACTGGGCGAGCTGGCGGACCTCGTCGTCGGTGAACAGCTCGCCGGGCCAGGTCCAGGTGGCGACCAGGCGCGGGCCGTCGGGGTGGTCGTGGGTGGCGGCGTTGACGTCCAGGGCGTGGGTCAGCGGCATGGCCGCGTCGACCGCGCCGCCCAGCCCGGCGCTCTCGGGCGCGGGTGACCAGTCGGCGGCCCCGTCGGTGGCCCCGTCGGTGGTGGTGCCGGCACCGAAGCGGCCCAGGTAGTTGAAGCCGAGCTGGGCGCGGCTGGCGATCGTGGTGTCCTGGGCGAGGTGGCGCAGGATGCCGTGGCCGATGCCGCCGGCCGGGACCGCGCGCAGCTGTTCCTTGACGCGTTTCATCGCCGAGGCGAGCGCGGTGCGGTCGCCGCTGCGGTGGTCGACCGGGCCGGGGTCCAGGCGCACCGGGTGCAGCGAGGTGAACCAGCCGACCGTGCGGGACAGGTCGAGGCCGTCGGTGAACTCCTCGCGGCCGTGGCCCTCCAGGTCGATCAGCACGGAGTGGTCGCCGGTGTGCCCGCGCAGCCGGCGCCAGCGGGCGGTGGCCAGGGCGAGCGCGGTCAGCAGGACGTCGTTGATCCGCGCGTGGAAGGCGGGCGCGACCGTGGTCAGCAGCGGGCCGGTGACCTCGGCGGGCAGGGTCAGCGTGAGGTGCCCGGCGGTGCCCATGACGTCGACCGACGGGTCGACCGGGCGCGCGCCCCACGGGGTGTCGGGCGCGGACATGCCGGCCCAGTACGGGAGTTCGGCGAGCTGGGCGGGGTCGGTGGCCCTGGCGCGCAGGGCGCGTGACCACTGGCGCAGGGAGGTGCCGACCGGTTCGAGCTCGGGGCGGCGGCCGGCGGCGACGGCCTCCCAGGCGGTGCGCAGGTCGGGCACCAGGATCCGCCAGGACACCCCGTCGACCACCAGGTGGTGGGCGGCCAGCAGCAGGCGGCCGGGCCGGTCGGGGCCGGCGTCGAACCAGACCACGCGGAACACCGCGCCGCGTTCGGGCGCCAGCGCGCGGCTGGCGGCGCCGCCGTGTTCGGCGAGGGCCTCGGTGAGGTCGTCGGCGGCGGAGACGTCGACCCGGTCGATGACGGTGGCGGCGTCGAGGTCGGGGGCGGTCTCCAGGGTCCAGCCGGCGGGGCCGCGGCGCAGGCGGGTGCGCAGCGCGTCGTGGGTGGCGAGCACGGCCTGGACGGCGGCGGTGAGCCGGCCGGCTCCCAGCTGCGCCGGCACGGTTAGCAGCAGGTGCTGGCTGAAGCCGTCGAGCGGGCCGTTCAGCTCGCGCCACCAGTGCATGATCGGCGTCGGCTCGAACGGGCCGGTGTCCTCGGCGTCCTCGGGCGTCTCTGGCTCGGCGGTGGCGGCCAGGGCGGCGAGCGCCTCGACGGTGCGCAGCACGAACACGTCGCGCGGGGTGAACTCCAGGCCGGCCGCGCGGGCCCGGCTGACCAGCTGGATGGAGGTGATGCTGTTGCCGCCCAGCTCGAAGAACCCGTCGTCGACACCGACCGACGGCACACCGAGGACCTCGGCGAACAGGGTGGCCAGGACTTCCTCGGCGGGGGTGGTGGGCGCCCGGCCGGAGGTGGACACCTGCCGGCCGGGCGCGGGGAGGGCCGCGCGGTCGAGCTTGCCGTTGGGGGTGAGCGGCAAGGCGTCCAGCGCGACGAACGCCGTGGGCACCATGTACTCGGGCAGCCACTCGCCGAGGTGCTCGCGCACCGACGCGACGAGCGCGCCGACCGCGCGGGAGGTGACCGGGTTGTTGGCGTAGGACGTCGGGTCGGCGCCCTCGGGCACCGCGAACGGCCGGGGCGCGACGATCCGGGCGCCGAACACGACGTCGTAGCGGCCGTCGTCGGCGCCGGCGGTCCAGGTGAGCCCGACGGGCAGGCCGAGGCGGGCGGCGAGGCGTTCGAACTCGACCGGGTCGACGCCCTCGGCGGTGGTGGCGAGGACCGCGTGCCGGGCCAGGCCGTCGGCGACCGCGCGGGCCTGGGCGACCTCGGTGGCCAGCCGCGCGTTGGGCACGCCGAGCACGCGCACCGGACCGTCGAGAGTGGACAGTGCGGTTTCCAGGTCCGCCAGGCCGGTCCAGCGCAGCGCGGTCTCCCGCTGTTCGGGGGCCGGTGTGGTGTGCAGCACGACGTCGTAGCGGTGGCGGGTCAGCTCGTTGTGGTACCCGCCGGTCTTGAGCCGCACGTCGACCGCGCCGACACCGGGCAGCGCGGCGAAGAAGTCCGGGTCCACCAACAGTTCCCGCTCGGTGACCATGGCCTGCTCGACGATCCGGCGGATCTCGGCGGTGTCGGCCGTGTCGGCGTCGTGCTGGCGCAGCGCGACGGCGGTCTGGAAGGTGCGGTGCAGCCGGTGGTTGCGCAGGTCGCCGAGGAACACCCGACCGCCGGGCCCGACCAGTGCCAGCGCCTGGCGCAGCACCTGGACCAGGTAGCCGGCGTGCGGGAAGTACTGCGCCACCGAGTTGATCACCACGGTGTCGAAGTGGCCCTCCGGCAGGCCGTCGGTGACGTGCGCCGGCTGGGCCAGCAGGGTCACCCGGCCGGCCAGCTCGGGGCGGGCGGCGACCTGCCCGCGCAGGGTCGCGATGACCTCGGACGAGAGGTCGGTGCCCCAGTAGGACTCGCAGTGCGGAGCCAGCGGGGCCAGGATCAGCCCGCTGCCGACGCCGATCTCCAGGACCCGGCGCGGGTTGCAGGCCAGGATCCGGTCGACGGCGGCGTCGCGCCAGTCACGCATCTCGTGCAGCGGGATCGGCTCGCCGTCGTAGCTGGACTGCCAGCCGGCGAAGTCCTCACCCAGCTCGGGGGTGTCGGAGCTGGTGTAGAGGGAGTCGTAGACGGCCTGCCACTCGGAGACCTGTTCGGCCTCGCTGGTCTCGTCGCGGGTGTCGTGGCCGCCCGCCGGCACCAGGTAGCCCACGACCCGCTGGTCGCCCGGCCGGTCCTCGCGGACCACGACCGCGGCCCGCGCGACGTCGGGGTGGCGGGTCAACGCGCTCTCGATCTCCCCCAGCTCGATGCGGAAACCGCGCACCTTCACCTGGTGGTCGGCGCGGCCGACGAACTCGACGACGCCGTCGACCCGGCGCCGGGCGAGGTCGCCGGTGCGGTACATCCGGGTGCCGGCCGGGCCGAACGGGTCGGCGACGAACCGCTGCGCGCTCAGGCCGGGCCGCCGGTGGTAGCCCCGGGCGAGCTGGATCCCCGACAGGTACAGCTCGCCGGTGACGCCGGGCGGCACCTGGCGCAGGTTCGCGTCCAGTACGTGCAGCCCGGTGTTCCACACCGGTACGCCGATCGGCACCGGGCCGCTGCCCTCGTCGCGCCGGCACGCCCAGTAGCTCACGTCGACCGACGCCTCGGTCGGCCCGTACAGGTTGTGCAGCCCCACGTCCAGGACGTCGTGGAACGACGCGCGCAGCTCGCCGGAGAGCGCCTCGCCGCTGCAGATCACCCGGCGCAGGCCGGTGCACCGGGCGGCGGCCGGGTCGGTGAGGAACGCCGCCAGCATCGACGGTACGAAGTGGACGGTGGTGATGGCCTCGCGGCGGATCAGCGCCGCCAGGTAGGCGGGATCCTTGTGACCGTCCGGTTTCGCGACCACCAACGTGGCGCCGGTGACCAGCGGCCAGAAGAACTCCCAGACCGACACGTCGAACCCGGCGGGGGTCTTCTGCAACACCCGGTCGGTGGCGTCCAGGCCGTACTCGTGCTGCATCCAGCGCAGCCGGTTGACGATCCCGGTGTGCGGCACGACGACGCCCTTGGGGCGGCCGGTCGAGCCGGAGGTGTAGATCAGGTAGGCGGGCGCGTCCGGCGCGACCGGCACGGTCACGTCCGGTCCCGCCGGGACCTCGGTGTCGACGGTCAGCACCGGCGCCGCCGACGCCGGCAGGGTGGCCGCCAGCTCGGCGGTGGTGAGCACCAGCGCGGGGTCGGCGTCGGCGAGCATGAACGCGATCCGCTCGGCCGGGTACTCGGGGTCGACCGGCAGGTAGGCGGCGCCCGCGCGGTGCACCGCCAGCAGCGCCACCACCAGCTCCACCGACCTCGGCACGGCCACCGCGACGAACCGCTCCTGGCGGGCGCCGTGCGCGGCGAGCAGCCGGGCGAGGCCGGCGACCCTGGCGTCGAGTTCGGCGTAGGTCAGGGTGGTGTCGCCGAAGACCAGCGCCGGGGCGTGCGGGGTGCGGGCGACCTGGGCGGCGAACAGCTCCGGCAGGGTCTCGCGGGAGGTCGGGGCGGCGGTGTCGTTCCACCGGCGCAGCCGGTCGCGCTCGGCGGCGGTGAGCACCTCGACGCGGCTGGCCGGCTGCTCGGGGTCGGCGGCGATGGCGGCGAGCACGCCGTGCAGCCGCTCCCAGAGCGCGGCGACGGCGTCGGCGTCGAACAGGTCGGGGCGGTAGCCCAGTTTGAGTCGCAGGCGGTCGCGCTCGAAGGAGGCGATCAGGCTCAGCGGGTAGTGCGTGCCGTCGGAGTTGCCGACGTCGACGATGCCGATGCCCTCGGCGGCCTCGCGCAGGTTGTCCTCGTCGACCAGGTAGTTCTCGAACACCACGACCGTGTCGAACAGCTCGGGCAGGCCGGTCAGGCCCTGCACGTCCTGCAGACCAAGGTAGTGGGTGTTCATCAGCCGCGTCTGCTCGTCCTGGAGCCGGACCATGGCCGCGCGCGGCGACTCGGCCGGGTCGACGCGCACCCGCACCGGCAGGGTGTTGATGAACAGCCCGGCCATCCGCTCCACCCCGGGCAGCTCCGGCGGGCGGCCGGAGACGGTCGCGCCGAACACGGCGTCCCCGCGCAGGGTCAGCCGGCCCAGCAGCAGCCCCCAGGCGAACTGGAAGACGGTGTTGACGGTCAGCCCGTGGCGGCGGGCCAGCGCCGCGAGCGCGGCGGTCAGCTCCTCGGACAGGCTGGCCTCGTACTCCACGGCCGGCGCCGGGACGCGGGCCGGGTCGCTCGGGGTCAGCAGGGTCGGCTCGTCGAGGCCGGCCAGCGCCGTGCGCCACGACTCCAGAGCCTGGTCCCGGTCCTGGCGGGCGAGCCAGACAAGGTACTCGCGGAACTGGATGACCGGCGGCAGGCCGGCGTCGTCGCCGCCGGCCGCGTACAGGTCGAACAGCTCGCCGAGCACGATCGGCTTGGACCAGCCGTCGAGCAGCAGGTGGTGGTTGGTGACCACCAGCCGGTGACGGTCGGGCCCGAGGTGGACCAGGGTGAACCGCAGCAGCGGCGGCTGCTCTGGGTCGAACGGAGTCGCCTTGTCGTGGGCCATCAGCGCGGCGAGCGCCGCCTCGGGGTCCGGGTCGGCGCTCAGGTCGACCTCGTGCCAGGGCGGTTCGACCTCGCGCAGCACCACCTGGATGGGCTGGCCGTTCTTGCGGGTGCGGAAGGCGCTGCGCAGGATCGCGTGCCGCGAGAGCAGTACCCGCGCCGAGGTGCGCAGCACCCGTGCGTCCAGCTCGCCGGAGAAGTCCAGCGCCAGCTGCATGGTGTAGGCGGCGGACTGCTCCGGCGAGTACATCGCGTGGAACAGCAGCCCTTCCTGCAACGGGGAGAGCGGCAGGATCTCCTCGAGCCGGGGCTTGGTCGTCTTCTGGGCGTCCATCAGCCGAACTCCAGTTCCAGGGCGTCGATCTCGTCCTGTGACAGGTCGAGCAGCGGATTGTCCGAGGGGGTGACGCCACCGGCGTCGGGTCGCGCGGCGTGCGCGGCGAGCGCGTCCAGCGCGCGGAACCAGGCGTCGACCAGGTCACGGACCTGGTCCTCGTCGAGCACGCCGGCCGGCCAGGTCAGCTTGACGGCCAACCGGTCGGTGGCGGTGACGCTGACCTCCAGGGCGTGTGCCAGGCCCATCGCCTCGTCGCCGCCGCCGCGCAGCCCACCCAGCGGCGACCAGGCCCCGCCGTCACCGGAGGTCGTGGTCCGGCCAAGGTAGGTGAACCCGATCGGCGGGACGGGCAGTGCGGCCAGGTCGGGCGCGGTGTCGGGGTTGAGGTAGCGCAGTTGGCCGTAGCCGGCGCCCCCGTCGGGCACCGCGCGCAGCTGTTCCTTGACCGCCTTGAGGGTCTCGCCGGTCGCCGGGCCGCCGGTGAACGCCGCCGTCGCGTCGGCGATCTCCAGGCGCACCGGGTGGATGGTGGTGAACCAGCCGACGGTGCGCGACAGGTCCTGCTCGCCGTCGCGGCCGTGGCCCTCGCGGTCGACGGTCACCGCGGTGCCGCCCTGCCGTTGGGCCACGGCCATGGCCAGGCCGGTGAGCAGGACGTCCTCGACGGTGGCGCCGAAGACCGCCGGCACGGTGTCCAGCACCGGTTCGGCCCGCTCGGCCGGCAGTTCCACGACGATCCGGCGCGCGGTGGCGGCGGTGTCGCGGGTGCGGTCCAGGGCGCGGCGGCCCAGCGGCGGGTCGCCGGCGCCGTGCTGGGCCCGCCAGTACGGCAGTTGGGCCGCGACCTCGGGCGCGGCGGCGGTGTCGTGCCGGCGCTGGGCCCAGTCGAGCAGGGACGTGCCACCGTGGACGAGGCGGGGAGTTGCCCCGTCCACGGCTGCCTGGCACGCCAGGACGAGGTCGGGTACGAGGACCCGCCAGGAGACGCTGTCGACGGCGACGTGGTGCACCAGCAGCGCGAGCCGCCCGGGGGCGGCGGGGCCGGCGTCGAGCCAGACGGCCTGGACCAGGACGCCGGTCGCCGGCGAGAGCCGGGCCTTCGCGGCGTCGGCCTCCCGTTCGGTGAGCGCGTCGATCGCGGTGTCGTCGAGGCCGGCGATGTCGACCCTGGTCACCAGCCCGGTCACCGGACCAGCCTCCGGAATGTCCACAGTAGACGGAGTGGTCCAGCGCAGGCGCAACGCGTCGTGGTGGGCGATCAGCGTCCGCAGGCCGGTCTCCAGGTGCCCGGCCGTGAGACCGGGCGGGGTGGCCAGCAGCATCGACTGGTGGAACGCCGCCGTCGGGCCGCCGAGCTCACGCAGCCAGTGCAGCACCGGGGTGGCCGGCGCGGAGCCGGTCCGCCGGGCCGCCGGCTCGGCCGCGTCCGCCGGGGCGGCGATCTGAGCGAGCGCGGCGACCGTGCGGCACTCGAACACGTCGCGGGTGGTGAACAGCAGCCCCGCCTTGCGGGCCCGGCCGACGAGCTGGATGGACACGATGCTGTCGCCGCCGAGGTCGAAGAAGCTGTCCTCGACCCCGACCGAGTCCACGCCAAGGACCTCGGCGAACAGGTCCAGCAGGGCCTGTTCGACCTGGTTGGCCGGCGCCCGGCCGCCGGTGTCGCCCGCGTACTCGGGGGCGGGCAGCGCGGCCCGGTCCACCTTGCCGTTCGGGGTCATCGGCAGCGCGTCGAGCACGACGAACGTGGTCGGCACCATGTAGGCCGGCAGCCGCTCGGCCAGCGCCGCGCGCACCGCGCCGGCGTCCAGTCCGGTGCCGGTGAGGTAGCCGACGAGCTGGCGGATGCCGGCCCGGTCCTCGCGCAGCACCACCACCGACGCGGTGACGCCGGGGCAGGCGTCCAGCACGGTCTCGATCTCCCCCAGCTCGATGCGGTGCCCGCGCACCTTGACCTGGTGGTCGACCCGGTGCAGGTAGTCGAGCTGGCCCTCGGCGCTCCAGCGCACCAGGTCACCGGTGCGGTACATCCGGGTGCCGGCCGGGCCGAACGGGTCGGCCACGAACCGCTGCGCGCTCAGACCGGGCCGCCGGTGGTAGCCCCTGGCCAGCTGGTCGCCGGCCAGGTACAGCTCGCCGGCCGTGCCGGGCGGCACCGGGCGCAGCGCCGCGTCCAGGACGTAGGCGCGGGTGTTCCAGATGGGCCGGCCGATCGGCGGGATGCCGTCGTGGCCGGGGGTGGCGTGCCAGAGCGTGGCGTACACGGTGGCCTCGGTCGGGCCGTAGACGTTGGCGACGTTCGCGCCCGGCACCGAGGCGTGGATGCGCCGCAGCTGGGCGGCCGAGAGCGCCTCGCCGCACAGCCACACGTCCTGCGCGCTGGCGCCGGTCTGCTCCAGCACCTGGCTCAGCGCCGAGGGAACCGCGCTGATCAGCCGGGTGCGGCCGGTGTCGGCCTCGTCGAGCAGCACCCGCAGGTCGGCCACCAGCTCCACGTGCCCGCCGCACAGCAGCGGGGCGAAGATCTCGAACACCGACACGTCGAAGCTCGCCGAGGTCGACCAGAGCATCTCCCGCAGCCGCCACTCGCCCAGTTCGGCGATCGCCCAGCTGGCCAGGTTGACCACCGCGTCGTGCGGCACGACCACGCCCTTGGGGCGGCCGGTGGAGCCCGAGGTGTAGATGACGTAGGCCGGGTGCGCGCCCAGCAGCGGGGCGCTGCGGTGGGCGTCGGTCGGGTTCACCGCCGCCGGCCGGGAGTGCAGCGCGGACACCACGGCCGGGTCGTCGAGGACCAGGGCGTCCACGCCGGGCAGCAGGCCGGTCTCGGTGAGCACCAGCGCCGGCTCGGCGTCGGCGAGGATGAACGCGATCCGCTCGGCCGGGTACTCCGGGTCGGCCGGCAGGTAGCCGGCGCCGGCCTTGAGCGTGGCGAGCATGGCGACCAGCAGGTTCGCCGAGCGCGACAGGCACAGCGCGACGAACCGGTCGGGGCCGGCGCCGCGTTCGATCAGCAGGTGCGCCAACCGGTTGGCCCGCTCGTTGAGCTGCGCGTAGGTCAGCGTGTCGCCGCCGACGGTCAGCGCCGGGCGGTGCGGGTCGCTGGCGGCCTGGGCCTCGAACAGCTCCGCGAGCCGGGCCGGCGCCACCTCGTGCGCGGTGTCGTTCCACGCGCGGAGCACGAGGTCGCGGTCGGTGCCGGTGAGCGGGTCGACCCGGCCGACCGGGCGGGCGGGGTCGGTGAGCAGCGTGTCGAGCAGGGCGACGAACCGGTCCCCGATGGTCTCGATCCGCCCGGCGTCGAGCACGTCGGGCCGGTAGCTGAAGGTCAGCCGCATCCGCTCCTGGCTGACCGCCGCGAGCAGGGTCAGCGGGTAGTGGGTGGCGTCGCGGCTGTCGGCGTTGACCACCCGCAGCCGGCCGTCGGACACCGCCAGGGTGTCGTCGTCGACCGGGTAGTTCTCGAAGATCAGCAGCGTGTCGAACAGCTCACCGGCGCCGGTCAGCCGCTGGATGTCGGTCAGGCCGAGGTGGTGGTGGGCCATCAGGTCGGTCTGCCGGTCCTGGAGCCGGGCCAGCGCCCTGGCGAACGACTCGGCCAGGTCGAGGTCGACCCGCACCGGGACGGTGTTGATCAGCAGGCCGATCATCCGCTCCACGCCGGGAAGTTCGGCCGGCCGGCCGGAGACGGTCGCGCCGAAGGTGACGTCGGTGCGGCCGGTCAGCCAGCCCAGCAGCACCGCCCAGACGCCCTGGACCACGGTGTTCACCGTGAGGCTGTTGCCCCGGGCGAAGGCGTGCAGGGCGGTGACCAGCCCGGTCGGGACCTCCACGCCGAGGGTGTCGGGCACGACCGGGTCCAGGCCGGCCGCCTGGGGGGCGAGCAGTGTCGGCTCGCTGACCCCGGCCAGCGCGCGGCGCCACGCGCCGGTGGCGGCGTCGCGGTCCTGGGCGGCCAGCCAGGTCAGGTAGTCGCGGTAGGGCACGACCTCGGGCAGCGCGGCGTGCTGGCCCTGGGTGTAGAGCTCCAGCAGTTCGGCGACCAGCAGCGGGCGGGACCAGCCGTCGAGCAGGATGTGGTGGTTGGTCAGCAGCAGCCGGGCGCGGTCATCGCCGACGCGGATCAGGGTCGCCCGCAGCAGCGGCGGGTTCGCCAGGTCGAACCGGGCGGCACGGTCGGCCGCCATCACCCGCTCCAGTTCGTCCACATCGGACAGACGGATCTCGGTCCACGGCACGTCGACCTCACCCAGGACCAGCTGGACCGGGGCGGACAGGCCGGCGAAGGCGAACCCGGCGCGCAGGTTCTCGTGCCGGGCCACCAGGGCGTTGACCGCGGTCCGCATCGCCGCCGCGTCCAGCGTCCCCTCGAAGTCGAGTCCCATTTGGACGGTGTAGACGTCGGAGGTGGTCTCGTCGTAGCTGGCGTGGAACAGCAGGCCCTGCTGGAGCGGGCCGAGCGGCAGCAGGTCGGCCAGGCCGGGGTACTGCTCGCCGAGCCGGTCGATCTCGTCCTGGGGCAGGGTGGCCAGCGAGAAGTCCGAGCTGCTGCGACCGCCGCCGTCACCGTGGTCGACGATGGCGCGCAACGCGTCCAGCCAGCCGGTGGCCAGCTCGTCGACGGCGTCCTCGGTCAGCCCACCGTCCACCCAGGACAGTGTGGCGACCAGGACGGCGCCGTCCGGACCGTCCTGGGTGGAGGCGGTGATGCCGAGCTGGTGGCCGACCGGGACCTTGGGGTCGCGGTCGGACGGCAGTTCGGTGTTGAGGATCTGCCAGTCCGACGCCTCGCCGGCGGTGGCCACGGAGAACCGGCCGAGGTAGTTGAAGCCGATCTGCGGACGGGGCAGCGCGGCGAGCGCCTGCGCGGCCTGGGTGTTGAGGTAGCGCAGCAGGCCGTAGCCGGTGCCCTTGTCGGGGATCGCCCGCAGCTGCTCCTTGACCCGCTTGACCGCGCCGGCCGCGTCGGCGACGTCGGCGGTGCCCGGGTTGAGACGCACCGGGTAGCGGCTGGTGAACCAGCCGACGGTGCGCGACACGTCGGCGTCGGTGCCGATGTCCTCGCGGCCGTGCCCCTCCAGCTCGACCAGCACGCCGCCACTGGCGTCGGTGCCGCGCCGCTCGCGCCAGCCGTGCACGGCCAGGCCGAGCCCGGCGAGCAGCACCTCGTCGACGCGGGCGTGGAAGGCGGCGGGCACGGGGCCCAGCAGCGGCTCGGTGTGGCTGGCCGGCAGGGACACGGTGAGCCGGCGCAGGTTGCCGGTGATGGCCCTGGTCCGGTCCAGCGGCTCGGCGAGTGCCGGGTCGGGTTCGGCGAGCAGGTCGATCCAGTGGGTCAGCTCGTCGAGCCGTTCTGGGGTGCCGGCGGCGGTGACGAGCTGTTCGGCCCACTCGCGGTAGGAGGTGGCGGCCGGCGCGAGCCGGGGGGTGCGCCCGGCGGCGACGGCGTCCCACGCCTCGCCGAGGTCGGGCAGCAGGATCCGCCACGACATGCCGTCGACGACCAGGTGGTGGATGACCAGCAGCAGCCGGCCGGGGACCGCCGGGCCCTGGTCGAACCAGACGGCCTGGACCATCCGGCCGGCCTCGGGCGCCAGGCGGGACTGGGCGGCGGTGGCGTGCTCGACGACGGCCCCGGCCAGCTCGGTGTCGGTGAGCCCGGTGGCGTCGACGGTGGTCAGCAGGTCGGTGACGGTGCCCCGCTCGGGGACCTCCAGGCTCCACACGTGGTTGCCGACGCGCTTGGTGAGCTTGGCGCGCAACATGTCGTGGTGGTCGACGACGGCGGCCAGCACGGCGCCCAGCGCGTCGGCGCCGGCCCCGGCGGGGGTGGCGACGACAAGCTGCTGGCAGTAGCGGCGGATGGGGCCGCCGCGTTCCCGGGCCCAGTGGATGATCGGGGTGAGCGGCACCTCGCCGATGCCGGCGTCGGACAGCTCCACGTCCTCGGTGTCGTCGAGTTCGCCGAGGGCCTCGGCGAGCGCGGCGGGGGTCTTGTGCCGGAACACCTCGCCGGGGGTGAACACCAGCCCGGCGGCGCGGGCGCGGGTGACGAGCTGGATGGACACGATGCTGTCGCCGCCGAGGACGAAGAAGTCGTCGTCGACGCCGACCTCGGGCAGGCCGAGGACCTCGGCGAACAGCCGGCAGAGGGTGTCCTCGCGCGGGGTGGCGGGTTCGCGGCGGCTCTCGGTGAGGGCGCGTTCGGGGGCGGGGAGCGCGTGGCGGTCGAGCTTTCCGTTGGGGGTCAACGGAAGCGCGTCGAGCACGACGATCGCCGAGGGCACCTGGTAGTCGGGCAGCCGGGCGGCGACGTGCGTGCGGACGTCGTCGGGGTCGCCGCCGACGACGTAGCCGACGAGCTGACGCAGGCCGGGCTGGTCCTCGCGGATCATCGCGCCGGCGCCGGTGACGTCGGGGTGGCCCAGCAGCGCGGCCTCGACCTCACCGAGCTCGATGCGGAAGCCACGCAGTTTGACCTGGTCGTCGGCGCGGCCGGCGTAGACGAGCTGACCGTCGGCGGTCCACCGGGCGAGGTCACCACTGCGGTACATCCGCTCACCGGGGGCACCGAACGGGTCGGCGACGAACCGCTCGGCCGTGAGGCCGTGCCGCCCGAGGTAACCCCGGGCCAGACCTCCGCCCGCGAGGTACAGCTCACCGGTCACGCCCGGCGGGACGAGCCGCAGGTTCGCGTCCAGCACGTAGAGGCGTGCGTTGGCCTGCGGACGACCGAACGGCACCGGGCCGTCGGCGACGACGTCACCGGGCTCGATGACGAACTCGGCGCAGTTGACCGTCGCCTCGGTCGGGCCGTACACGTTGCGCACCCGCACGTCCGGGTGCGCGGTCCGCCAGACCGCCAGCTGTTCGCCCGACAGGGCCTCGCCGCCCAGCAGCAGTTCGCCGGTCGGGGAGGACACGCCGGGCTGGGACAGCAGGCCCAGGTGGCTCGGGGTCGCCTTGACGAACGTGCAGTCGTGGCCGTCCTCCAGGTCGGCGAGCACGACGGTGCCGCCGGAGACCAGCGGGCCCCACAGCGCGGTGACCGTCAGGTCGAACGAGAACGACGAGTGCACCACCGAGGTGCCCGGCGCGTACTCGGTCGACACCCAGGACAGGTAGTCGACCACCGAGCGGTGCTCGACGACCACGCCCTTCGGGCGGCCCGACGAACCCGACGTGTAGATCACGTACGCCGCGTCCCGGGACGAGATCCGCATGGCCAGGTCGATGCCGGCGAACCCGTCGCCGGTGATCCGGTCGACGACCAGCGCGGCGGTGCTGTCCTCCAGCAGGAACTCGACGCGCTCGGCCGGGTAGTCCGGGTCGACGGGCACGTAGGCGCCGCCGGCCTTGAGCACCCCCAGCATGGCGACCACCGCGTCGACCGAGCGGCCCAGCCGCAGCGCGACCCGGTCGCCGGGGACGACGCCCTGGGACACCAGCCACCGGGCGAACCGGTTGGCGCGGACGTTCAGGTCGCCGTAGGTCACCTCCACGCCGGACCCGGCCAGGGCGACCGTGTGCGGGGTGCGCGCGGCCTGGTTCTCGAACAGCGCGTGGACGGTCGCGGCCGGGGCGGTGCGGGTGGGGCCGGTCCAGGTCTCCAGGAGCTGGCGGCGTTCGTCGCGGTCGAGGAGGTCGTGGTGGCCGACGGTGGTGTCCGGGTCGCCGAGCACGGCGCCGAGGAACCGCTCCAGGCGGGCGACGAGGGTGTCGACGGAGTCGCGCTCGAACAGGTCGGTGCTGTACTGGACGAGGCCGCGGATGCCGTCGGGGGTGCCCTCGCCGGTGAGCAGTTCGGTGACGTTGAACGACAGGTCGTACTTGGCGGCGGCGAGCCCGACGTCGATCGGGGTGACCTGGGCGCCGTCGAGTTCGAGGACGTCGGCGGCGTTGTTGTCGAACACCAGCGACACCTGGAACAGCGGGTGCCTTGCCAGCGAGCGCACCGGGTTGAGCACCTCGACGAGCCGCTCGAACGGCACGTCCTGGTTGGCGTAGGCCCCCAGGTCGGTCTCCCGAACCCGGGCGACCAGCTCACGGAACGTGGGGTCACCGGAGACGTCGACGCGCAGGACCAGGGTGTTGACGAAGAACCCGACCAGACCGTCGAGGGCCTCGTCGACCCGGCCGGCGACCGGACTGCCCAGCGGGATGTCGGTGCCGGCGCCCAGGCGGGACAGCAGGGCGGCGATGCCGGCCTGGAGCACCATGAACACCGAGGCGTTGGTGTCGCGGGCGACGTCGACGAGCCGGGCGTGCAGCGACGCGGGCAGGGTGAACCACACCTCGTCGCCCCGGTGGCTCTGCTCGGCGGGGCGGGGCCGGTCGAAGGGCAGCGCCAGTTCCTCGGGGAGGCCGGCGAGCCGCTCGCGCCAGTAGTCGATCTGGCCGGCCTGGGCGCCACCGAGCGCCTTCTCCTGCCAGAGCGCGTAGTCCGCGTACTGCACCGGCAGTGGCGTCCACTGTGGAGCGTTGCCGGTGCGGCGGGCGGCGTAGGCGGTCGACAGGTCGTGGCCCAGCACCGAGGAGGACCAGCCGTCGCTGGCGATGTGGTGCATCACGACCAGCAGCACGTGGTCGCGGGGCGCGAGGGTGAACAGGGTGGCCCGGACGGGCAGGTCGACCGACAGGTCGAAGCCCTGGCCGACCTCGGCGCGCAGGGTGTCGGTCAGGTCGGCCTCGGCGAGGTGCCGCACGGTCCACGGCAGGTCGGCGGTGGGCAGGATCCGCTGGTGCGGTGTGCCGTCGACGTCGGGGAACAGGGTGCGCAGGCTCTCGTGGCGGGCGAGGACGTCGGCCATGGCCGACCGCAGCGCGTCGGTGTCGACGTCGCCGGTCAGGCGCAGGGCGATCGGCAGGTTGTAGGCGCCGCCCTGGTCGGCGAACCGGTTGAGGAACCACACCCGTCGCTGGGCGAACGACAGCGGCACCAGGTCGGGCCGCTCGCGCGCGACGAGTGGTTCGCGGGCGGTGCCGGCGCCGGCGGTGACCAGCGCGGCGAGCCCGGCGACGGTCGGGGTCTCGAACAGGGTGCGCACGCTCAATTCGACGTCGAACGCGCCCCGGACGCGGTTGGCCAGGCGGGTGGCGAGCAGCGAGTGCCCGCCGAGGGCGAAGAAGTCGTCCTCGACACCGACCGAGGGCAGGCCGAGAACCTCGGCGAACAGTCCACAGAGGATTTCTTCCTGCGGGGTGCGGGGGGCGCGGCCGGTGCCGGCGGCGGCGAGGTCGGGCACGGGCAGCGCACGACGGTCGAGCTTTCCGTTGGGGGTCAACGGAAGCGTGTCGAGCACGACGAGGTCGGCGGGCACCATGTACTCGGGCAGCCGCTGGGCGGCGTACTTGAGGACGGCACCGGGGTCGGCGGTGGTGACGACGTACCCGATCAGGCGCTCGTCGCAGATCCGCGCGGCGGAACCGGTGACGTCGGGGTGGCCCAGCAACGCGGCCTCGACCTCACCGAGCTCGATCCGGAAGCCACGCAGCTTGACCTGGTCGTCGGCGCGGCCCGCGTAGACGAGCTGACCGTCGGCGGTCCACCGGGCGAGGTCACCACTGCGGTACATCCGGGCACCGGGGACACCGAACGGGTCGGCGACGAAACGCTCGGAGGTCAGGCCGACGCGACCCAGGTAACCCCGGGCCAGACCGCCGCCGGCGAGGTACAGCTCACCGGTCACGCCCGGCGGAACGAGCCGCAGGTTCGCGTCCAGCACGTAGAGACGCGCGTTGGCCTGCGGACGACCGAACGGCACCGGACCGTCGGCGACGACGTCACCGGGCTCGATGACGAACTCGGCGCAGTTGACCGTCGCCTCGGTCGGGCCGTACACGTTGCGCACCCGCACGTCCGGGTGCGCCGACCGCCACACCGCCAACTGCTCACCCGACAGGGCCTCGCCGCCCAGCAGCAGCTCACCGGTCGGCGACGACGCACTGTCCAGTTCGGACAGCAGGCCCAGGTGGCTGGGGGTCGCCTTGACGAACGAGCAGGCGACGCCGTCCTCCAGGTCGGCCAGCACCACGGTGCCGCCCGACACGAGCGGGCCGAACAACGCGGTGACCGTCAGGTCGAACGACAGCGACGAGTGCACCACCGACACGCCCGAGACCGCGCCGTACTCGGCGCGGACCCACGACAGGTAGTCCACCACCGCGTGGTGTTCGACGACCACGCCCTTGGGCCAGCCCGACGAACCCGACGTGTAGATCACGTACGCCGCGGCCCCCGGCGACACCGCGAGGTCCAGGTTCTCCCCGGCGAACCCCTCCCCCGCGATCGCGTCGACCACCAGGGCCGGGGCGCAGTCGCCCAGCAGGTACTCGACCCGCTCGGCCGGGTACTCGGGGTCGACGGGCACGTACGCGCCGCCGGCCTTGAGCACCCCCAGCATCGCGACCACCGCGTCGACCGAACGACCCAGGCGCAGACCGACCCGGTCACCCGGGGCGACCCCCCGGGACACCAGCCAGCGGGCGAACCGGTTGGCGCGGGCGTTCAGGTCGGCGTAGGTCACCCCGGTGCCGTCGACCACCGCCACCGCGTCGGGCGTGCGGGCGGCCTGGGCCTCGACCAGCGCGTGCACCGTCGCCGGGGCGACCTCCCGCGACGGACCGGACCACTCGTCCAGCAGCTGCCGGCGCTCGACGAAGTCGACGACCTCGTGGCGCCCGACGGTGGTGTCCGGGTCGGCGAGAACGGCCCCCAGGAACAGTTCCAGCCGCTCGACGAGGGTCGTCACCGAGCCCCGGTCCAGGACGTCGGTGCTGAACTGGACCAGGCCGGCGAGACCGGCGGGCGTGCCGTCGGCGTCGCGGGTCTCCTCCAGGTGCAGGGCCAGGTCGTACTTGGACACGGTGATGTCCACCGGTTCCGGGTCGGCGGTCAGCCCCGGCAGGTCCAGCGTGGCGTCCGGGTTGTTGTCGAACACCAGCGACACCTGGAACAGCGGGTGCCGCGACAGCGACCGCACCGGGTTGAGCACCTCGACCAGCCGCTCGAACGGCACGTCCTGGTTGGCGTAGGCCCCCAGATCGGTCTCCCGGACCCGGCCCACCAGCTCACGGAACGTCGGGTCACCGGACACGTCGACCCGCAGGACCAGGGTGTTGACGAAGAACCCGACCAAACCGTCCAGGGCCTCGTCGACCCGACCCGCGACCGGGCTGCCCAACGGGATGTCGGTCCCCGCGCCCAGCCGCGACAGCAGGGCCGCGACCCCGGCCTGGAGCACCATGAACACCGACGCCTGGCAGCGCCGGGCCACCTCAACCAGCTGGCCGTGCAGCTCGGCCGGCAGGGTGAACTCGACGGTGTCGCCCCGGTAGGTGGGCTGGGTCGGGCGCGGCCGGTCCAGCGGCACCGTCACCTCGTCGGGCAGCCCGGCCAGCGCCTGGGTCCAGTAGGTGACCTGGTCGCCGAGAGCGCCGCCGGACTCCTCGCCCAGCACCCGGTCCTGCCACAGCGCGTAGTCCGCGTACTGCACCGGCAGCGGCTCCCAGCGCGGGGCCGAACCGGCGCGGCGCGCGGCGTAGGCGGTCGACAGGTCGTGGCCCAGCACCGAGGAGGACCAGCCGTCGCTCGCGATGTGGTGCATCACCACCAGCAGCACACACTCCCGGGGCGAGAGCACGAACAGGCTCGCCCGCAGCGGCAGGTCGACCGCCAGGTCGAAGCCCTGGCCGACCTCGGCGCGCAGCGCGCCGGCCAGGTCGGCCTCGGCGATCTCCACGACCGGCAGGGCGATCGGCGCCGCCGGGGTCACCCGCTGCCACGGGGTGCCGTTGACCTCGGGGAACACCGTGCGCAGGCTCTCGTGACGGGCCAGCACGTCGGACATCGCGCCGGCCAGCGCCGCGCGGTCCAGCTCACCGGTCAGCCGCAGCGCGACCGGCAGGTTGTAGGTGCCGCCGGCACCCTCGAACTTGTTGAGGAACCACACCCGCCGCTGCGCGAACGACAGCGGCACCAGCTCCGGGCGCTCCACCGCGACCACCGGCTCGCGCGCGGCCACCCCGGTCATCACCTTCGGTGCCAGGCCCGCGACCGTCGGGGTCTCGAACAGCCCACGCACCGCCAGCGTCACCGAGAACGTCGACCGGATCCGGCCGAGCAGCCGGGTCGCCAGCAGCGAATGGCCGCCCAGGGCGAAGAAGTCGTCGTCGATGCCGACCGACGGCAGGCCGAGCACCTCGGCGAACAGCCCACACAGGATCTCCTCCTGGGGGGTGCGCGGTCCCCTGGCGGCGCGGGTCAGCGCCCGGTCCGGCTCGGGCAGCGCGCGGCGGTCGAGCTTTCCGTTGGGGGTCAACGGGAACTCGTCGAGCACGACCACGTCGGCTGGCACCAGGTGCTCGGGCAGGAACTCGGCGAGCCGCTGGCAGAGCACGGCCCCGTCGAGGGCCTCGCCGGGTTCGGCGATGACGTAGCCGGTCAGGTTCTGGTCGTCGCGGACCACGGCCACCGCGCGCGCCACCCCGTCCAGTCCGGTCAGCGCGGACTCGACCTCGCCCAGCTCGATGCGGAACCCGCGCAGCTTCACCTGGTCGTCGGCGCGGCCGAGGAACTCCAGCTCGCCGTCGGTGTTCCAGGCCACCAGGTCACCGGTGCGGTACATGCGTTCGCCGGGGCCGCCGAACGGGTCGGCGACGAACCGCTCCGCGCTCAGACCCGGCCGGCGCAGGTAGCCGCGTGCCAGGCCAGCGCCCGCCACGTACAGCTCCCCCACCGCGCCGGGCGGCGCGAGGCGCAGGCCGCCGTCGAGCACGTACACCCGCGTCCCGTCGACCGGGACGCCGATGGCCGGGGCGCCGCCGGTCAGCGGGCCGCTCATGGTGGCGCACACCGTGGTCTCGGTCGGGCCGTAGGCGTTGATCATGCGGCGGCCGGGGGCGTACCGGTCCACCAGCTCCGGCGCGCACGCCTCGCCCGCGACGACCAGGGTCATCCCGTCGGGCAGGGTGTCGCCGGCTAGTGCGGCCAGCGCCGAGGGGGTCAGGGTGGCGTGCGTGACGCCCTGGGCGACCAGCAGTTCGGCCAGGGCGGGGCCGACGGCCAGCCGCTCGGCCGGGGCGAGCACCACGGCGCCGCCGGCCAGCAGCGCCATCGCCATCTCCCAGAACGCCGCGTCGAAGCTCGGCGACGCGAACTGGAGCACCCGGCTGTCCGGCCCGGCGCCCAGCCGGTCCCGCTGGGTCGCCGACAGCGCGGCGGCCCCGTGGTGGGTCACCACGACGCCCTTGGGGCGGCCGGTGGAGCCGGAGGTGTGGATCAGGTAGGCCGGCGAGGACACCGCGATGTCCACATCGGACAGACCGGTGGCGTCGGTGGCGTCGATGGCCGCGCGGGTCGCCGGGTCGTCCAGGACCACGTGCGGGGTGTCGCCGGGCAGGCGGGCACCGATCTCGGCGGTCGTCACGATCCGCACCGGGGCGGCGTCGTCGAGGATGTAGGCGATCCGCTCGGCCGGGTAGGCCGGGTCGACCGGGACGTAGGCCGCGCCGCACTTGAGGACCGCGAGCACCGCCACCACCAGCTCGGGCGAGCGGGGCAGCGCCAGCGCCACGAACCGCTCGGTGGTCGCGCCCTGGGCGGCGAGGTGGCGGGCGAGCCTGTTGGCGCGCGCGTCGAGTTCGCGGTACGTCAGCGTGGTGTCCTCGAACACGACGGCGACCGCGTCCGGGTTCCGCGCGAGCCGCGCGGCGAACAGCGCGGGGATCGTCGCCGGCGCCGGGGCCTCGGTGGCCGGGGCGGTGAACCGGCGGTGCTCGTCGGGCAGCACCACGTCCAGGGCGCCGACCGGGCGCTCCAGCTCGGTGGGCATCGCCTCCAGCAGCGCGGTCAGCCGCGCGCCCAGCCGCTCGACGGTCGCCGCGTCGAGGATGTCGGAGCGGTAGTTCAGCAGCAGCCGAAGCTGGCCCTCGTGCAGGTGGGCGTTGAGGTTGAACGGGTAGTGGCCGCCGTCGCGGGACTCGATCTCGCCCAGGCGCAGCCCGCCGGGCAGCTCGGTCAGGTTCTCGGTGTCCACCGGGTAGTTCTCGAACACCACGGCGGTGTCGAACAGCGTGTCGAACCCAGCCAGCCGCTGGATGTCGGCCAGCCCCAGGTACTGGTGGGGCAGCAGGTCGGCCTGCTCGTCCTGCACCGCGGTCAGCGTGTCGAGCAGCGAGCGGGACCGCGCGAGGCGCACCCGCACCGGCAGCGTGTTGATCAGCAGCCCGACCATGCGGTCGATGCCGGCGATCTCCGGCGGGCGGCCGGAGACGATGGTGCCGAACACGACGTCGTCGCGGCCGGTCAGCCGGCCCAGCAGGATCGCCCACGCGACCTGGACGATCGTGTTGAAGGTGAGCCCGTGGCGGCGGGCCAGGGCCGCCAGTGCGGCCGTGCGCTCCGGCGACAGTTCCCGCACGACCTGCTGCGGGCGCAGCCCGTCGGCGATCGGCGCCGATTCGGCGAACAGCGACGGCCCGTCGAGCCCGGCGAGCGCGTCGCGCCAGGCGGACTCGGCGGCGGCGCGGTCCTGGCGGTTGAGCCAGGCCAGGTACTCGCGGTAGGGGGCGACCGGCGGCAGCGCCGACTCGTCCCCGCCGCTGGCGTAGAGCTCGAACAGCTCGCCGACCAGGACCGGGGTGGACCAGCCGTCGAGCAGGATGTGCTGGTTGGTCAGCACCAGCCGGTGGCTGCCGGGCGCGGTGGCGATCATCGCGAAGCGCAGCAGCGGCGGGCGGGCCAGGTCGAACCGGCGGGACTGCTCGTCGGCCTGCACCCGCGCCAGCTCGCCGGCCAGCGCCGATGGGTCCACAGTGGACAGATCGATCTCGGTCCACGGCAGCTCGACCGAGCGGGCCACCACCTGGACCGGGGTCGCCAGCTTCTCGTGCAGGAAACCGACCCGCAGGTTGGCGTGGCGGCGCAGCAGCGCCTCGGCGGCCGCGCGCATCCTGGCGGTGTCCAGCGGGCCGTGCAGGTCGATCGCCAGCTGCACGGTGTAGACGTCCAGCTCGCGCTCGTCGTAGAGGGCGTGGAACAGCAGACCCTGCTGCAACGGCGCCAGGGGAAGGATGTCCTCGGGACCTGGCCTCGTCATTGCAGTGTCCTCCACTCGGATTCCAGTAGGTCGATCTCGTGTTGCGACATCGGCACCAGCGCGAGGTCCGACGGGCTGTAGCCGCCGGAGTCGGGCCGGCGCGCGTGGTCGATCAGCGTGTCCAGCGCGCGGAACCAGGTGCCAGCGAGGTCGGCGACCTCGCGTTCGGTCAGCAGAGCGGCGGCCCAGGTCCAGGTGGCGACCAGTTGGGTGCCGCCACCGCCGCCCCTGGCGACCGCGTTCAGGTCGAGCACGTGCGACACCGGCGCGTGCCCGTCGGTGCCGCCGGCCACCTCGTCCGCGTCCGGCGCCAGGTCCCACGACCCGGTGGCGTCGTTGCCGGCGAGGTCGAGGCGGCCCAGGTAGTTGAAGCCGATCTCGGGCACCGGCAGGCGCGCCAGCCCCGGCCCGGTCTCCGGGTTGAGGTGGCGCAGCAGGCCGTAGCCGATCCCGTTGTCCGGCACCGCCCGCAGCTGCTCCTTGACCCGTTTGAACGCGGTCCCGACGGCCGGCCCGCCGGTCCACAGCCCCGCCCAGTCCCGCACCTGGGGGTCCAGGTGCACCGGATACATACTGGTGAACCAGCCGACCGTGCGGGACAGGTCGACGCCGTCGAGGATCTCCTCGCGGCCGTGGCTCTCCAGGTCGATCAGCACGCCGCCCGGCCCCCGGCCGGTGCGCCGCGCCCAGTCGGCCACGGCCAGCGCCAGCCCGGTGAGCAGCACGTCGTTGACCCCGGCGCGGAACACCTCCGGCACCTCGGTCAGCAGCGCGGCGGTCGCCTCGGCCGGCAGTTCCAGCGTCAGGGTTCCGGCGTCGGCCACCAGGTCACGCGTCGGGTCAAGCGGCCGGGTCGCCAGCCGGGTCCCCGGCCGGCCCAGCATCCGCCGCCACAGCGACACCTCGGCGACCCGCTCCGGCGCGGCGGCCTCCTCGGTGAGACGCCGGGCCCAGGTGCGGAACGAGGTGCCGACCGGTTCCAGCTCGACCGGGCGGCCGGCGTCGACCGCCTCCCACGCCGAGGCCAGGTCGGGCAGCAGCACCCGCCAGGAGATCCCGTCGACCGCCAGGTGGTGCACGGCCAGCAGCAGTTGGCCCGGCGCGTCCCCGGCGTCGAACCAGACCGCGCGCAGGATCCGCCCGGCGGCCGGGTCCAGCTCGCCCCACGCCACCTCCGCCTCGGCGGCGACCACCGCGCGCAGCGCGTCGCCGGTCAGGCCGGCCGTGTCGACACGGCGCAGCAGGCCGGCGGCGGGCACCGTGCCGCGCGGGTCGACCGTCAGCGTCGCCTCGCCCAGCCGCAGCCGCAGCACGTCGTGGTGGTCGAGCAGCGCGTCCAGCAGGGTGGTCAGCCTGTCCAGGTCCGCCCCGGCGGGGGTGCGCACCAGCGCGGTCTGGTTGAACCGCCTGGTGAGTCCGCCCAGCTCGGCCAGCCAGTGCATGATCGGGGTGAACGGCAGCTCGCCGGTGCCGGCGTCGGGCGCCTCCACGGCCGCGTCGTCCACCTCGGTGGCGACCACGGCGAGCCCGGCGGGGGTCTTGTGCGCGAACACGTCCCGCGCGCCGAACAGCAGCCCGGCCCGGCGGGCCTTGCTGACCAGCTGGATCGACACGATGCTGTCGCCGCCCATGGCGAAGAACCCGTCGTCGGGCCCGACCGCCGGCAGGCCGAGGACCTCGGCGAACAGCCGGCACAGCAGCTCCTCCCGCTCGGAGGCGGGGGCGCGGCCGCCGCCGGCCGGCGCGAACTCCGGCTCGGGCAGGGCGCGGTGGTCGAGCTTGCCGCTGGTGGTCAGCGGCAGCCGCTCCAGCACCACGAACGCGGCCGGCACCATGTAGTCCGGCAGCACCCGCGCCGCCTGCTCGCGGACCGCGTCGACATCCGGGTCCGACGCGCCGTCGGGGACCAGGTAGGCGACCAGGCGGCGCACGCCCGGCTCGTCCTCGCGGACGGTCACCGCCACGCCGCCGACCCCGGGCTGGCCGCCGACGACGGCCTCGATCTCGCTCAGCTCGATCCGGAAACCCCGCACCTTCACCTGGTGGTCGGAGCGGCCCGCGTAGTGCAGTTGGCCGTCGCCGGTCCACCGCACGAGGTCGCCCGTGCGGTACAGCCGAGCGCCCGGCCCGCCGAACGGGTCGGCGACGAACCGCTCGGCGCTCAGACCAGGGCGGTTGAGGTAGCCGCGGGCGACCCCGGCCCCGGCGATGTACAGCTCGCCCAGGACCCCGGGGGCGACCGGGCGCAGGTACGCGTCGAGCACGTGGACGCGGGTGTTGAGGATCGGCGTGCCGATCGGCGGGGTGCCCTGGCCGGCGGTCAGCGGGCCGCTGGTGGTGGCCACGACCGTGCACTCGGTGGGGCCGTAGGCGTTGACCATCCGCCGGCCCGGCGCCCACCGGTCCACCAGGTCGGCCGAGCTGGCGTCGCCGCCGACGATCAGCGACCGGAACCGGGGAAGGTCCACCGGCGGCACGCTGGCCAGCGCGGCCGGCGGGATCAGCGCGTGGGTCACCGCGCGGTCGGCCAGCACCTCGGCGAGCACCTCGCCGGCCAGCGGCCCCGGCGGCGGCACGACCACCGCCGCGCCCAGCGGCAGCGACATGCACAGCTCCAGCACCGAGGCGTCGAAGCTCGGCGAGGAGAACCGCAGCACCCGGCTGTCGGGCGTGACGTCGAAGCGCTGCGCCTCGGCGGCGGAGAAGCTGGCGATGCCGGCGTGGGTCACCGCGACGCCCTTGGGCACCCCGGTCGAGCCGGAGGTGAAGATGACGTAGGCCAGGTTGTCCGGCGAGAGCGCCACGTCCGGCGCGGTCACCGGCCTGGTGCGCAGCTCCTCGACCAGCGCGGGGTCGTCCAGCACCAGCGGGTCGGCCAGCTCGCCCCGGCTGCCCTCGATCGTGAGCACGTCGACCGGTTCGGCGTCGGTGAGCATGAACGCGATCCGCTCGGCCGGCTGGTGCGGGTCGATCGGCAGGTAGGCCGCACCGGCCTTGAGCACCGCCACCTCGGCCACGACCTGCTCGACCGACCGGGGCAGCACCAGGGCGACCACGGTGTCCTGGCGGGCGCCGCGCTCACGCAGCAGGTGCGCCAGCCGGTTGGCCGCCGCGTCGAACTCGGCGTAGGTCAGGGTGGTGTGCCCGGCGAGCACGGCCGGGGCGTGCGGGGTGCGCAGCACCTGGGCGTGGATCAGGTCGGGCAGGGTCGCCGGCGGGAGGTCGGCGGCCGTGTCGTTCCACTCGGTGAGGATCCGGTGGGTCAGCTCGGGGCCGAGCACGTCCAGCTCGGTGATCGACCGGGCCGGGTCGGCGACGGCCTGCTCCAGCAGCAGTTCCAGGCGCCGGACCAGCTCGGCGACCGTCGACCGGTCGTAGAGGTCGGTGCTGAACTGGAGCACGCCCTCGATGCCGGCGGCGGTCTCCTCCATCAGGAACTCCAGGTCGAACTTGGCGACGCCGACCTCGACCTCCTGCGGGCGCACCGCCAGGCCCGGCATCGCCAGCTCGCCGTCGGCCGCGTTCTGCAACGACACCACCACCTGGAACAGCGGGTGGCGGGCCAGCGAACGGGCCGGGTTGAGCACCTCGACCAGCCGCTCGAACGGCAGGTCCTGGTGGGACTGGGCGGCCAGGTCGGCCTCGCGGACCCGGTCGAGCAGTGTGGCGAAGCTGGGCGAGCCGGAGGTGTCGGTGCGCAGCACGACGGTGTTGACGAAGAACCCGACGAGGTCGTCGAGGGCCTCGTCGGTGCGCCCGGCGACCGGGGTGCCCAGCGGGATGTCTGTGCCGGCGCCCAGGCGGGTCAGCAGGGCGGCGACCCCGGCCTGCAACACCATGAACAGGCTCGCGTTGTGCCGGTGCGCCAGGTCGGTGAGCCGGCGGTGCAGGCCGGTGCCCATGGCGAACTGGACGGCGTCGCCCCGGTGGCTGACCTCGGCCGGACGCGGCCGGTCGGTGGGCAGCGACAGCTCCTCGGGGACGTCGGCCAGGGTCGCGCGCCAGAACGCCAGCTGCTGGGCGGCGACGCTGTCCTGGTCGTCCTCGTCGCCGAGCAGTTCGTGCTGCCACAGCGCGTAGTCGGCGTACTGGACGGCCAGCGGCACCCAGTCCGGGGCGTGGCCGGCGGCGCGGGCGGTGTAGGCGGTGGACAGGTCGCGGGCCATCGGCACGATCGACCAGCCGTCGCTGGAGATGTGGTGCACGACGATCAGCAGCACGTGCTCGCCGGGGGCCAGCGCGTAGAGCGTCGCCCTGACCGGCACGTCGGTGTCGATCCGGAAGCCGCGGCGGGCCTCGGCGCTGATCGCGGCGGGCAGGCCGTCCTCCGCGACGTCCACGATGGACAGTGGGATGTCGGTGGCCGGCAGGATCCGCTGCCAGGGGGTGCCGTCGGTCTCCGGGAAGACCGTGCGCAGGGTTTCGTGCCGGGCGAGGAGGTCGTTGATGGCGGCGGCCAGCGCCGGGCGGTCCAGGTCACCGGACAGCCGCAGCGACATGCCGTGGTTGTAGGTGGCCGACGGGCCTTCGAGGCGGTCGATGAACCACAGCCGCCGCTGGGCGAAGGACAGCGGGACGCGGTCCGGGCGCACCCGCTGGCGCAGCGGCAGCCGCGCCCCCGCCGCCCGGTCCAGTTGCACGGCCAGCCCGGCGGGGCTGGGGGTCTCGAAGATCTGCCGCACACCCAGTTCGACACCCAGCACCGACCGGATCCGGCTCAGCAGCCGGATCGCCGACAGCGAGTGGCCGCCCAGCTCGAAGAACCGGTCGTGCGGCCCGACCTCGGCCACCCCGAGCACCTCGGCGAACAGTCCACAGAGGACTTCCTGGTGGGGTGAGCGTTCCCTCGGCTCGTCGGTGCCGGGCAACGGAAGCGCGGCGTGGTCGAGCTGACCGCCGGCGGTCAGCGGCAGCGCGTCGAGCACGACGAACGCGGCCGGCACCAGGGCCGGGGGCAGCAGGCCGGCGACGAACTCGCGCAGCACCTCGGGATCCGGGCACCCACCGGCGAGATAGGCGTGCGGCACACCGTCACGCACGACGACCGCCGCGCGGTCCACGTCCGGGTGGGCCAACAACGCCGACTCGGCGCGCACCGGGTCCGACGCCGGGCCGGTGAGCAGCAGCTGGCCGTCGGCGGTCCACCGGGCCGGCGCGCCGGTGCGCAGCATCCGCCCGCTCGCGAACGGGTTGGCCACGAACCGGTGCGCGGTCCCCGCCGGGTCACCGAGAAGCCCTCTGGCCAGCCACGGCCCGCCCAGGTACAGCTCGCCGGGCACCCCGGGGGCCACCGGGCGCAGTGTCTCGTCCAGCACGTACACCGCCGTGCCGGCGACCGGGCGGCCGACCGGGACCCGGTCGTGGTGGGCCGGCGCGAGCCCGGTCCAGCGGGTCGCCGCCAGCAGCAACGCGGCCGGCAGCAGGGCGTTGACCAGGTGCGCGGCCGGCATGACCCGCGCGGCCAGCGACGCCGGCAGCGGCCCGCCGGCCACCGTCACCACCCGCGCGTCACTGACCCGCGCCAGCTGCGCCGGGGTGACCGTGCGGTGGGTGGTGGCGCCGTCGCCCCGGGGGTCGAGGGTCGCGCCGGCCAGCAGGGCCAGCACCAGCTCGCGGGGGCCGGTGGGGGTCAGCGTGCTGCCGGGGCCCAGGCCGGTGGCGGCGCGTTCCTCGGCGAGCGCGGCGGCCAGACCGGCGTGCGGCAGACCCAACCCGTCGCGGACCAGCGCCAGGTTCTGCGGCCGGACCACCGGCGGCAGCGGCGGCGGGTCACCGGCCGGGGGGAGCGCGTCGAGGACCAGCGCCGCCGGGGTCCCGGTGCCGTACTGGACGGCCGCGCCCGCGCGCAGCACGGCGACGGTCGCCACGACCAGCTCCGCCGAGGGCGCCAGGGTGAGCGACACGACGGTGTCCGGGCCGGCGCCGCGCCCGGTCAGGGTGTGCGCGACGCGGGTGGCCGCCGCGTCGAGCTGGGCGTAGGTCAGGGGTTCGGTGTCCAGGACGGCGACCGCGTCCGGGGTCTCGCGCACGCGCGCGTCGAACAGTGCGGTGAACGTCGCCGGCGCCGTCTCGGCGGCGGGGTTCCACTCGTCGACGATCAGGTGGGTCTCGGCGGCGCCGAGCACGTCCAGCGCGGTGACCCGGCGGTCCGGGTCACCGGCGACCTGGTCGAGCAGCAGCACCAGGCGGCGGGTCATCGCCTCGGCCGTCGACCGGTCGAACAGGTCGTCGTTGTACTCCAGGATGCCCTCGATGCCCTCGGGCAGCTCCTCCAGCATGAACTCCAGGTCGAACTTGGCGATACCGACCTCGACCTCCTGCGGGCGCACCGCCAGCCCCGGCATCTCCAGCTCGCCGGTCGGCGCGTTCTGCAGGGTGAGCATCACCTGGAACAGCGGGTGGCGGGCCAGCGAACGGGCCGGGTTGAGCGCCTCCACGAGCTGCTCGAACGGCACGTCCTGGCGGGCGTGCGCGGCCAGGTCGGCGTCCCGGACCCGGCCGAGCAGCTCACCGAAGGTCGGGTCGCCGGAGGTGTCGGTGCGCAGCACCAGCGTGTTGACGAAGAACCCGACCAGCTCGTCGAGCGCCTCGTCGGTGCGCCCGGCGACCGGGGTGCCCAGCGGGATGTCGGTGCCCGCGCCCAGCCGGGTCAACAGGGCCGCGACCCCGGCCTGCAACACCATGAACAGGCTGACCTGGTTGGCGGTCGCCAGGGTCGCGAGGCGGCGGTGCAGCGCGGGGTCGATGGTGAACCGCACCTGGTCGCCCCGGTGGCTGATCCGCGCGGGCCGGGGCCGGTCGACCGGCAGCGCCAGCTCGTCGGGCAGGCCGGCGAGGGCCTCGCGCCAGAAGGCCAGCTGGCGGGCGCCGAGACTGTCCGGGTCGTGCTCGTCGCCGAGCAGTTCGTGTTGCCACAGCGCGTAGTCCGGGTACTGGACCGGCAGCGGCGCCCGGTCGGGGGCGGCGCCGGCGACCCGGGCGCGGTAGGCGTCGGACAGGTCGCGGGCCAGCGGGACCAGCGACCAGCCGTCGCTGGAGATGTGGTGCACGACGATCAGCAGCACGTGCTCGCCGGGGCCCAGCACGAACAGCGTCGCCCGCAGCGGCGCCTCGGTGTCCAGCGCGAAACCCCGGCCGGCCTCGGCGTTGACCACGTCGGTCAGCGCCGACTCCTCAGCGTCCACAACAGACAGCTGGACCTCGGTGGCGGGCAGTACCCGCTGCCAGGGCGTGCCGTCGACCTCGGGGAAGACCGTGCGCAGGCTCTCGTGCCTGGCGACCACGTCCGACAGCGCGGCGACCAGCGCCTCCCGGTCCAGCTCGCCGGACAGCCGCAGCGACATCCCGTGGTTGTAGAGCGCGCTCGGGCCCTCCAGCTTGTTGATGAACCACAGCCGCCGCTGCGCGAACGACAGCGGGATCCGTTCCGGGCGCGGCCGGGCGGTCAGCTCCAGCCGGGCGCCGTCGGCCCGGTCCAGCAGCGCCGCGAGCCCCGCCGGGCTCGGCGACTCGAACACCTGCCGGATGGTCAGCTCCACCCCGAACACCGAGCGGATCCGGCTCAGCAGCCGGATCGCCGACAGCGAGTGCCCGCCCAGGTCGAAGAACCGCTCGTCCGCCCCGACCGTCTCCGCCCCGAGCACCTCGGCGAACAGGCCCCGGACGATGTCGGTGTGCGGGGAGTGGTGCGCGCGTGCCGCCGGCTCGGTGTCGTCCTCCTCGACGGGTTCGCGCGGCTCGATGGTGCCGTCGGGCAGCCACGCCGCCAGCTCACCGGTGGCGTACAGCGTGTCCGGCCCGGTGCCTTCCCGGTACAGCTCGCCGGTGTCGCCGGGCAGGGTGCGTTGCCGGCTCGGCGTCAGCACGTGCGCCACCGCGCCGGTGCGCGGGTCGCGGGTCACGGTCGCCCGCTCGACGGCGGTGAGCACCTCGATCGTCCGCAGCGGCGCGTCGTGGCCGGCGGCGGCGAGCCCGGTGAGGTAGCGCAGCAGCCGCGCCCGGTGCCCGGCGACCGCGTCCGCCCCGTACAGCTGGGAGTTGGCGTGGAAGTCGACGGCGAACCCGGCCCCGGCGCCGCGCCCGTCGACGATCAGCGACAGGTCCTCCTCCGGTCCGATCGACACACTGCGCACCCGCGCGTCGCAGCCGGCGAAGTCGATGGCGTAGTCGTAGAGCAGCAGGTTGACCTCGGGCCCCCACAGCCGGCGGCGGTTGCCGACCAGGCCGAGGTCGCGGTGCAGGTCCTCGTAGCGGTAGCGCTGGTGGCGCAGCGCGGCGCGCACCTCGGCGCCGGTGGCGCGCACCAGGTCCAGGACCGCCATGTCGGGGTGGACGGTGAACCGCAGCGGGATCGCGTTGGACACCATGCCGGGGGTGCGGCGCGACACGTCGTCCTGGCGCGCCGAGACGGCCAGGCCCAGGATCACGTCGTGGCTGCCGGTGACCCGGTGCAGGTAGCCGGCGATCCCGGCGAACACCACCACCGGCCACGCCACCCCGGCCTCCCTGGCCAGGTCACGCAGTGCCTCGGCGTCGGCGGCCGGCACCTCGCCGGTGAGCCGCTCGTGCGAGCCGGGGACGCTCGCCGGGCGGCCGGCGAGGTTCACCGGCACCGGCCGGTCGGCGAACCTGTCGGTCCAGTAGGTGCGGTCGCGGTCGAACCGTTCCGAGTCGCGGTAGTCCCGGTCGTAGTCGACGAGGTCGGCGACGGTGCCGAAGTCGCTGGGCGGGCACGGCTCGCCGATGATCGCCGCCGAGTAGACGCGGGCGACCCGGGTGGTGATCAGCGATCCGCTGTAGCCGTCGAGGATCGCGTGGTGCGGCCGGACGAACCAGGTGTGCCGTTCCAGGCCCAGGCGCAGCAACCCGAAGGTGAACAAGGTGGCGGCGTGCTCGTCGACCGGCTGGTGGGTGTGGTCGCGCAGCCACTGGTCGGCGGCGGCGTCCGGGTCGGGGTGCGCGCTCAGGTCGGCGTGCAGCAGGGTCCACTCCGGAGCGGGGTGCACGACCTGGCGCAGCTCGTCGCCCTCGCGCACGATCGTGGTGCGCAGCGCCTCGCACTCGCCGACGACCTGGCGCAGCGCCTGTTCGAACACGGTCCGGGAGAACGGCCCGTCGATGTCGATGCGCTCGGCGATGGCGTACATCGGGTTGGCCGGATCGACCTGCTGCGCGAGCCACATCCCGGACTGCGCGGCGGTCAGTGGCCTGCTGGTGCCAGGCATGTGCGGACAACCCCCATCGCCGGTGAAACTGCCGATCGAGCGCGAGTCAAACAACAGCGCGACGGGAGCGGCAACCGCAGATAGAAAAGATTCAATCCACTTGGACAGGTCGCTGATTCAAGTTCTTTGCAGCAGGCCGGCGCGGCGCGCGGCGCGGAGGTACGGTCGCGCCGACGACTCCCCGAACGACGGGACGGGCATGCTGATCGACGAGTTCCTGCCGAAGTGGGACTTCAACGAGGTGCACCGGATCACCATCGGTGCGCCGCGTGAGGCGGTGATGCGCGCGGCCATGGAGGTCACGTGGTCGGACGTGCCGCTCGCGCAGCTGCTGATGAAGCTGACCCGCAACGACATGACCACCTACCGCAGAATCCTGGGCGACATCAAACAGTTGCTCGGCAAGGACGAGCAGGAGATCGTGTTCGGCGGGATCGGGTCGCCCAACGGCACCCCCGAGCTGGACCCGCCGGGCAGCGCGTCGTTTCGCGCGTTCGCCGAGCCGGGGTGTCGCAAGACCGTGATGAACGTCCGCTACGAGGGCGGCGTCCTGAGCACCGAGACCCGGGTCAAGGCCACCGACGAGAAGACCCGCCGGGACTTCCGCGTGTACTGGCTGTTCATCCGGTACGGCAGCGGTTTCATCCGCCGCGCGGTGCTGTCCGCGATCCGCCGCCGAGTCCGTCGGGACCTGCGAAACCACACCCGGAGCGAGGGATGACCCGCACACTGTCGAAGTACTGGTTCTTCACCGACGAGTTCACCCAGGACCCGTATCCGTTCCTGGAGACCGTCCGGCGGGAGCAGCCCGTCTGCCAGATCACCACGCCCAACGGCACCCGCGCGTGGCTGGTGACCCGCTACACCGACGTCCGCGCCGCCCTGGCCGACGACCGGATGAGCCGCGACATCAACCGCCTGTACGCGGCCCTGTCGGCGCAGGTCGGCAAGGAGCTGGTGCCGGCGCCGGAGATCAGCCACCACCTGGCCAACTCCGACCCGCCCCGGCACACCCCGCTGCGCCGGGCGATCAGCTTCGCGTTCACCAACCGCCGGGTCGAGCGCCTGCGCCCACGCATCGAGTCCACCGTGGACGACATCCTGGACGCGATCGAGGACGAGGGCAGCGCCGACCTGGTGCCCAGCCTCGCCGAGCCGCTGCCGATCATCACGGTGGCGCAGCTGATGGGCGTGCCGGACAGCGACTGGCCGAAGTTCCTGCAGTGGTCCAACATCGTCCAGCACACCGACCCCACCGACCCCGACGGTGTGCTGGACAAGAACACCCGCGAACTGTCCGACTACATGAGCGCCCTGATCGCCGACCGCCACCGGGCGCCCGGCGAGGACCTCATCACAGCCCTCATCCAGGCCGACGGTGACCATCGCCTCAACGACGAGGAGATCCTGTCCACCAGCTTCGCCCTGATGATCGGCGGGAACGACACCACCCGCAACCTCCTCAGCGGCGCCGCCGCGACACTGCTCACCCACCCCGAACCGCGCGCGCGTCTGGTCGCCGACCCGTCGACCGCACCGCAGGTCATCGAGGAACTGGTGCGCTACCTGTCCCCCGTCAACAGCGCGCTGCAACGGGTGACGACCGCCCCCGTCGAACTGGGTGGAGTGACGATCCCGGCCGGCGAACTGGTGATCATGTCGTTGGCGTCGGCGAACCGGGACACCGAGCAGTTCCCGGTGTGCCCCCACGAACTGGACCTGGACCGACCCCGGGCCCAGCACGTGAGCTGGGGGTACGGGATCCACCGGTGCCTCGGATCGCACCTGGCCAAGGCCCAGGCGGAAATCGCGATCTCCAAGCTGTTCACCCGCTTCCCGACACTACGGTTGGCGATCCCGGCGGAACAGCTGCGGCACGCACCAGGCATCAGCGTGCGCCCCCTGGTCTCCGTCCCGGTCGAAATCTGACACTGCCCGCGACGGCCCCGCTCACACCTGGATGCGGCGCTCAGCGCTGGACCGGTTCCCTCAACTGACCGAGCCCACCATTCAACACCCGAGGAAAAGATGTGAAAGTGATGCTGGAATGGTCGGTACCGCCGTATCATCCCAGCTCAGAAAGCGTCGTCCCCGCGCGCGCGGGGCTGATCCCTCCCCCGGGAGCACAGCTCCACCAGCTGCTACGTCGTCCCCGCGCGCGCGGGGCTGATCCCTTGAACGTGGGCAGGGCCTGGTCGGCGCGGACCGTCGTCCCCGCGCGCGGGGCTGATCCCACCGTGGGTTTCTACACCGCCAGTTCCGGTGGGTCGTCCCCGCGCGAGCGGGGCTGGTCCCCCAGCGGGCAGCGCACGATCAGGGACGCCTCGTCGTCCCTGCGCGAGCGGGGCTGGTCCCCCGTCCGCGCAGGGCAGTTCCCATGTCGGGATGTCGTCCCCGCGCGAGCGGGGCTGGTCCCGCCACGCGCACCGGTCGAAACCAACCGTCCACGTCGTCCCCGCGTGAGCGGGGCTGGTCTCCGGTACGCGGTCGGCGGGGTCACGCCTACCTGGGCGTGCCTCGCAGGGGGCGGAAGAAGGCGCGGAGGTCCTCGACCAGTAGCTCGGGAGCCTCGACCGCCGCGAAGTGGCCGCCTCGGGGGAGGTTGGTCCAGCGTTGGACGTTGTAGAGGCGTTCGGCCCATTCGCGGGGTGGGCGGAACATCTCGGCGGGGAAGTTGGCGAAGGCGGTGGGGGTTTCGATGCGGGGGTAGCGCATGTTCTCCCGTTCCCCCTCGTAGTACAGGCGCATCGACGAGTTCACGGTGCCGGTCACCCAGTAGATCATCAGGTTGGTGAGGAGTTCGTCCTTGGTGAACGCCTTGTCCAGGCCGCCGTCGCTGTAGGCGTGGAAGCCCTGGAGGATCCAGGCGGCCAGGCCGGCCGGGGAGTCGTTGAGGCCTACCGCCAGGGACTGGGGTTTGGTGTTCTGCACCGCCAGGTACGCGCCTTCGGTCGCCTGCCACTGCTGCAACGTCGCCACGTAGCGGCGTTCGGCGGGGGTCAGGGGGGTGCTGGACGCGCCAAGGTCGGGCATCAGCAGGCACAGGTTCAGGTGCAGGCCAAGCGCCGCCGACGGATGCCGGTGGGCCAGGGTGCTGACCAGGCGCGAACCCCAGTCGCCGCCCTGGAGGCCGTAGCGCGGGTAGCCGAGGGTGTTCATCAACGTGGCGAGCAGGTCGGCGACGTGGGCGCCGTCCACGCCGGTGCGGGCGGGGTCCGGGGAGAAGCCGAAGCCGGGGAGGCTGGGGGCCACCACGTCGAACGCGTCGGCAGGGTCGCCGCCGTGGGCGGCCGGGTCGGTCAGCGGGCCGATGATCTTGTGGACTGACCAGAAGGAGTCGGCCCAGCCGTGGCTGAACAGCAGCGGGAGGGGGGCGGGGCCCTTGCCCCTGGCGTGGACGTAGTGCAGTGGGGTGCCGTTGATGTCCGCCGTGTACTGGGGCATCGTGTTGAGGGCGCGTTCGGCGGCGCGCCAGTCGTAGCGGTGGAGCCAGTGGTCCACCAGGTCGCGCAGGTACTCGACGTCGGTGCCGTAGCGCCAACCGGAACCCGCGACCGTGCTGGGCAGGCGGGTGTGGGTCAGGCGGTGGCGCAGGTCGTCCAGCACGGACTGGTCCACGGCGATGGTGAACGGTGTTGGCATGTCAGATCCCCTTCCCCAGGTCCGACGCGAGGGCTGGCTCCATGACGTCCTCGCCGTACAGGTCGGTCACCCAGTTGCGTTGGTAGATCGAGTCCAGGTAGCGCTCGCCCAGGTCGGGGGCTATCGCCACCGCCACCCGGTTGTGGCGGCCGGGGTTGGCCTCCAGCCAGCGGCGCGCCCCCGACACGACCGTGCCGGTGGAGCCGCCGAACAGGAAGCCCCGGGCCGCCAGTTGGTAGCACGTGCGGACCGTCTCGGGCTCTGACACGTACACGACCTCGTCGATCCAGGACTCGTCCACCAGCGGCGGGCGGACGCTGGTGCCCAGGCCGGGGATCATCCGGCGTGCGGGCGGGGCGCCGAAGGTGACCGAACCCAGACTGTCCACCGCCACCACCCGTACGCCCGGGCGGTGGGTGCGGAAGTACCGGGCACAGCCCATCAGGGTGCCGGTCGTGCCGGCGCCGACGAACAGGACCGACAGGTCCGGCCAGCGGCGGGCGATCGCCGGCGCCGTCACCCGGAAGTGGGACCGCCAGTTGTTGGTGTTGCGGTACTGGTTGAGCCACACGTACGTCGAGTCCTGGTCGCACAGGCGGCGGACGTAGGCCATGCGCGCGCCCAGGAATCCGCTTTCCTCATCGGGGTCGACGATGGTGTGGACGCGCCCACCCAGGGACTCGATCATCCGTTTGGTGGACAGGTTGCAGCGCACGTCGGTCACGCAGAGGAACTCGTAGCCCTTGCTGGCCGCGACGACCGCCAGCGCCACACCGAGGTTGCCCGACGACGACTCGACGATCACCGAGCCGGGGACCAGGTGGCCGTCGCGTTCGGCGGCGGTGACCATCTCCACCGCCGCCTTCAGCTTGATCGAGCCGGCGAAGTTGAAGCCCTCGCACTTGAGCAGGACCGGCACCCCGAGCACCGCGTCCAGGTCGACGTACAGGTCGTCCTCGTTGTACTCGTACGGCGCGCTGATCACCGGCACGTCAGGCACCCCGGCCGTGGCGGTCCAGGTCGAAGAAGAAGTCCGGCACCACGGCCAGTTCGCCGCGTTCGCCGACCTGGTCGTAGACGTGCCGGCCGACCGCGAGGTCCAGCACCCCCAGGCCGAACGGGGAGAACACCACCGGCCGGTCGGCCGGCACCGGCACCCGGCCGGTCAGCACGTCGTGGAGGGTGCCGTCGAGAAAGTCGCGGTGGCCCACCCGCTGCTCGGTCAGGTGGACCGAGGTGTTGGCCTTCAGGCAGTGCTCGACGTCGTCGACGACGTTCGCCGACGCCAGGATGACCTCCGGGGACAGGTCGCGCAGGGACACGTTGAGCACCAACGGGTTGTGCGCGAACCAGGACGGGTCGTGCACGTGCGGCTCGCCGGCGACGGTGGCGAACACCACCAGGTCGGCCGAGCGGATCAGGTCCTCGGCGCTGGTGTGCACCGTGACCTCACCGTCCACGGCGGACTCGGTGACGTTGTCGCGGAAGCTCTGCGCCTGGGCGGTCGACAGGTCGTACACGCCGGTGCGCTCGAAGCGGAAACCCGAGCCGACGAGGAACGACCTGATGTAGCGGGCGATCAGCCCGGTGCCGACGAACCCGACGCTCACCGGCCGGCCGCGCTCGCGGCTGAGCCGGTCGGCGGCCAGTGCCGCCGACGCCGCGGTCCGCACCGCGCTGATGATCGAACTCTCCAGGCAGGCGTACGGGTAACCGGTGTCCCGGTCGTTGAGGATCAGCACCGCCGACGCCCTCGGGAGTCCGTTGTGGATGTTCTCCGGGAAGCTGGAGATCCACTTGAGGCCGTCGGTGCCGACCGAGCCGCCGATCGACGCCGGCAGCGCGATGATCCGCGAGGACGGCCGGTCCGGGAACCGCAGGAAGTAGGACGGCGGGTTCACCGTGTCCCCGCCACCGTGGATCCGGTACGCCTGCTCCACCAGCTCGACCAGGTACTTCTCCTGGCCGGCCAACGCGGCGTGCACCTGCGCACCGGAGATCACGGCGAACGATGGCGCTGTCATGTCAGGTCCTCCAAGGCCGGGCGGCAGTCGGCGAGGCGGACCGGGCCCGCCATCGACACGAGCACCTCGCGCTGGCCGGTGTAGGGCTCACGGCTGTGAGCCATCCGGATGTTGTCCACGATCATCAGGTCGCCGTCGCACCACGGTTCGCGTTGGGTGACCGACTCGTAGACGGCGTTGATGGTCTCCACGGTGTCCGCCTCGATGGGCGTGCCGTCGCCGTAGAGGCTGTTGAACGGCAACCCGTCCCGGCCGAACTGGGCGGTCAGGAACTCGCGGACGTCCGGGTCGAGTGTCCCCTCGTTGAGGAAGGCGATCTGGTTGAACCAGCAGCGTTCGCCGGTGACCGGGTGGTGCAGGATCGCCGCCCGGCGCTGCCGGGTCCGCAGCCCGTCACCGTCCCAGGTGAACTCGATCTGGTTGGCGCGACAGTACTGTTCGACCTCGGCGCGCTCGGTCACGCCGAAGGCCGTCGACCACGGCACGCCCACCAGGCCGTTGTAGTTGCGGGCCAGCAGCCAGCCGGTGCGCTCGAACCGGTCGACGATCTCGGCCGGCAGCGCGGCGAGCACGTCGCGGGTGTCGGCCAGGCCGGTCACGCCGCCGCCGGCCGGGGCACGCACACAGCCCATGACCATCAGGCTCGGGAACTCCAGGGCGTAGCTCAGCTCGTGGTGCATGCACATCGGCTGGTCGGCCGGCCACTCCGAGGACGAGTACACGCCCTCGGTCAGGAGCTGGCGGGGCGCGAAACCCTCCCGTTCGGGCACCGGGGCGCCGGCCACAGCACGGCTCACGTCGGCGACCTGGGCGGCGTCCTTGATGCCCAGGCCGCGCACCAGCACCGCGCCGTCGGCGGCGACCACCGCGCGCAGCGCCTCCAGGTTCTCGCTCACCCAGTCCACGGCGCTGCCGGGGGCGGTGTCGGCCTCGACGACAGGGGGGCGCCGGTCAGCGCGGCGGACGTCGAAGCCGGTCGCGGTGGTGACGGCGGTGGCCGGGCCGTCGGTGCGGCGCTCCAGCACCTCGGCCAGGTCGGCGAGCACCGGGTGTTCGGTCAGCTCGGTCAGCGAGAACCAGCGGTCGACGGCGATCACCAGCCGCACGGCCGACAGCGACGTGCCGCCCAGTTCGAAGAAGTTCTCGCGCAGGCCGACCCGGTCGACCGGGACCTTCAGCACGTCGGCCCAGGCCCGCGCCAGGCGGCGCGCGGTCGGGGTGACCGGCGTTTCGACGACGTTTTCCCGCTCGGCGGCGAGCACGCCGAGCCGCTTCTTGTCGATCTTGCCGTTGTCGGTCAGCGGCATCGCCGGCAGCCGGTGGCAGCGCACCGGAACCATGTACTCGGGCAGCGTCTCGGCCAGGGCGGCGCGCACGTCGTCGCCGGTAAGCGTGTCCCGGGCGGCGAAGAACGCCACCAGCTGCTTGTCCCCGCCGGGCGACTCGGTGACCACGACGGCCGCGTCGGCGACCCCGGGCACCCGCAGCAGCTGGTTGTCGATCTCGCCGATCTCGATGCGAAAGCCGCGGATCTTGACCTGCGCGTCGCGCCGGCCGGCGAAGCCGAGCGTGCCGCCGGGCAGCCAGCGGCCGAAGTCGCCGGAGCGGTAGAGCCGGGTGCCCGGGCGGTGCGGGTCGTCGACGAAGCTCTCCCGGGTGCGGGTCTCGTCGTTGATGTAGCCGCGGCCGACGCACAGCCCGGAGAACACGATCTCGCCCGGCGCGCCCAGCGGCACCGGCTCCAGCCGGTCGTCCACCACGTACACGCCGATGTTGGCGACCGGGCGGCCCAGCGGGACGCTGTCGTGCGCGGGCACCGAGCGCAGCACCTCGTGGTTGGTGTCGTCGGAGGTCTCGGTCAGGCCGTAGGCGTTGACCAGCGCGATGTCGGGGTAGCTGGCGAACCAGCGGGCCGCCAGCTCCACCTTGATCGCCTCGCCGGTCACCGACACGCAGCGCAGCCGGCCCAGCGACGTCGGGTGCGCTTCGAGCTGGGTGAGCACGACCTCCAGGTAGGAGGGCACCATCTGCAGCACCTCGACGTCGCCGCCGACCACCCGCTCCAGGTAGCGCTCGACGTCGAGCACCGCCTCCTGCTCGACGATCAGCGTGCGCCCGCCGACCAGCAGCGGCGCCACCAGCTGCCACAGCGAGATGTCGAAGCACTGCGGCGCGGTCTGGGCGACGACCTGGCCCTCGCGGATGCCCAGGTCGTCGATCTTGGCGAACAGGTGGTTGAGCATGCCGGCGTGCTCGCACATCGCGCCCTTGGGCGCCCCGGTGGACCCGGAGGTGAAGTACACGTAGGCCAGCTGGTGCTCGCCGACCTCCACGCCCAGGTCGGTGGCGTCGCCGTCGCCGGCGTATTCGCCGGCGACGAGGATCGGGACCGGGCCGCCGGTGGAGGCCAGCGCGACCGTCAGGTTCGTGGTGCTGGCCATCTCGGTGAGCACGAAGCGGCACTCGCTGGCACGCAGCATGGTGGCCATCCGGTCGGCCGGGAAGTGCGGCTCGACCGGCAGGTACACGGCGCCGGCCTTGAAGATCGCCAGCACGGCGACCAGCCAGTCGAGGTCGCGTTCGGTGACCACGGCGACGACGTCCTCGGCCCGCACGCCCCGCGCGCGCAGGCCCCGGGCGACCCGGTTGGCGCGGGCGTTCAACTCCCGGTAGGTCAGGCGCTGGTCGCGGTGCTGCGCTGCCACGGCGTCGGGCAGCCGCGCCACGATCCGCTCGAACACCTCGTGGGTGCGCACCGGCGGCAGCGGGCGTTCGCGCACCGAGTCGATCTGGGCGGTGTACTCCCTGGCCGAGATCAGCCGCTCGGCGCGGTGGTCGGCGTCGGGGTCGCTGGTCAGGGCGCGCAGCGCGGTCCCGTAGTAGCCGGCGATCCGCTGGGCCTGGTCGGCGCCGACGGCGCCGGCGCGGTGGCGCACCCGCAGCCGCAGCATGTCGTCCAGGGGCTCGCAGGACACCGCCAGCAGCTCGTGCTCGGTGAGGTCCGGTTCGCCGCCGGCGGTGTCCAGCACGGTCTCCGCGCGGGTGTCGGCGGCCGGCAGGGTGCGGGCGGCGGCGGCCGAGGCGACCAGCTCCGCCCAGCTGCCGTCGCGGACCTCGACGCTGACCGGGGTGGCCGGCCCGGTGCCGGTGCGGTGACTGGTGATCACGGTCGGGTCGCCGGTGAGCGCGGCGACGACCTTGGCGTGCACGGCCAGCAGCAGCACCGGTTCGGTCACCGACCAGCGGGCGGCGAGCGCGGTCAACGCCTCGGTGACCTCGGCCGCCACGACCTCGACGACCTCGCCGGCACCCCGGCCGTCGGGGTCGGGCCAGCGGGGCAGCGGCGACGACTGGAACCTCATGGGTGAACCTCCACGCTGGGGGCGGCGGCGATCCGCAGCAGGCCGCAGGCCACCGCGCCGGTGTGTTCGACGGCGGTCACCACGGCCAGGCGTCCCGCCGCCGTCGGGTCGTGCTCGGCCGTGGCGAGCACGGCGGCGAGCTGGAACGGCACGCTCGCCGCGGACAGGTCACCGAGCCGCTCGGCGACCGGGATCCGGGTGGCGGCGGGCAGCAGCGCGTCCAGCACCTCGGCCTCGTGCCGGCCGGCCGGGCCGCGCGCGCCGCACGGGGCGACCGCCCACACCTGCCCGGGATCCACCCGGCGCAGGGCGCGGTCCACCCGCAGCCGCAGCGCCGCCGCGAGGTCGCCGTCGGCGGCGACCCCGGTCTCGACGGTGAGCACCTCGGCCAGCACCCGCCGGCCGGGGCCGACGGCGCCGGCCCGCTCCACGACGTGCACCGCGCAGCCCTCGCCCAGCGGCGCGGCGACCCCGGCGGCGTGCGTCTCGATCGCCTCGCGGGCACCGGAGTGCTCCTCGACGCCGCCGCACAGCACGCGTTCGGCGCGCCCGGTGGCCAGCAGGCGCCGGGCGATGGTCAGCGCGTGCAGGCCGACGGCGTGCCCGCCGGCCACGGTCGTGTTGGGGCCGGTGAGGTCGTGCCAGATGGCGCACTGCCCGGCCGCGCAGTTCATCACCGTGTTCGGGAACCGCGACGGCTCGACCTGGTAGGGCAGGTCGGCCTCCAGGCCGGAGCGGGTGAACTCCATCATGCTCTCGGCGCTGCCGGTGGTCGTGGTGAGCACCAGCCCGGTGGGGCCGGGCCCGGTGTCCGTTCCGGCGAGCAGCGTGCCGACCGCGCTCACGGCCAGGCCCGTGACCCGGTCCATCGAGCGGGTTCCCTTGCGGCCCAACGCCTCCTTGGGCGAGAAGCCGGGCACGCGGTGGTCGGTGCCTGCGCCGGAGCGCACGCCGGCGACGAACGCGTCGCGGCCCTGGCCGTAGGCCGAGACGGCCGACCAGCCGGAGATGACGATGCCCGCGTTCACCGCGCGCCGCCGATCCTGGCCAGGCCCTTGGCTCCCCGGCGGGCGGTGCCCCGGGAGACCCGCAGCGGGTCCCAGTTCTCGTCGCGTTCGGGCAGCAGCGTCGGGTCGCCGAGCACCGCGCCGGCGTGCACCTCGGGCAGCAGCCGCCGGCCCAGGATGGTCGACGCGCAGGCCACGCCGCCGGTCATCACGGCCATCACCCCGCAGCCGAAGCGGGTGCCCTGGCCGACGACGTGCAGGCCGCGGACCGGCATCCGCTCCGGGCGGGTGCCGGCCGAACCCCAGCTGGCCAGCCCGAACGGGGTGCCGCCGGTGGAGCGGGTGTAGCGCTCCTGGGTGAGCGGGGTCGCGGTCTCCAGGTGGGTGATGCTGTCCCGGAACGGCCCGATGGCCTGCTCGGCGGCGACCAGCATCGCCTCGGTGATCCGGTCCTTCTCGGTGCGGTAGTCGTGGTTGCGGCGGTAGCGCTCGCCGGCCGTCGGCCCCTGCTCGACGCCCCAGCTGGCGTAGCCGGGCGGGCACAGGGTCATGATCTGGAAGTTGCTGTGGCCGGGCGGGCAGACCGTGCGGGTGTCCGGGTCCTTGAGCGAGGCGAAGGAGAAGAACAGGAACGGCACCTCGTCGGTGAGGCCGTCGGCCAGCCGCGCGTAGGCGCCGTCGATGTCGTTGTCCCGGTGCCACCACAGGTTCGCGTTGGGCAGGCCGGTCAGCTCGCGGTCCAGCGCGACGTAGAGCACGACCATCGGCCAGCCGGGGACGGCCTCGCGGGTCTTGGTGACCATGCTGCGCGGGAAGTGCTCCGGGCCGACCAGGTCCAGCACGGTGCGGGAGAAGTCCGCGTTGGACACCACGACCGGCGCCGCCAGCGTGGTGCCGTCCTCCAGCTCGACACCGGTGACCTGCTTGTCCGACACCAGGATCCGGGTCACCGTGGCGCTGGTGCGCAGCTCGCCGCCGTGCGCCTCGATCACCTCGACCAGCGACGCGCCGAGCATCTGCCCGCCGCCGACCGGGTAGTAGGCGCCGCGCAGGTAGTGGTCGGTGACCGTGGCGTGCGTGGTGACCGAGACCTGGCTGGGCGACATGCCGTAGTTCAGCGACTGCGCGGCCAGCAGCGTGCGGGCCTTGGGCGAGAACCCGCACTCGGTGAACAGCTCGTCGAGGGTCCGCCGGCCCCAGCGGGCGGTCTCCGGGGTGCGTTTCATCAGCTCGATGGCGGTGAGCTCGTCGCTGGTGAGCAGCAGCGAGCGCATCTCCTCGGCGATCGCCTCGCACACCGCGGCGAACGTGCGCAGGCCGGCGGACTCGCCGGGCAGCGCCTCCTCCAGCCGCTTGAGGTACTGGTCCCAGCCGACCGGCACGTCCACCACCGCGTCGGGCAGCACGGTCCGGTCGAACCCGTCGCGGTCCATCTCCCGGAACCGCACCCGGTCGGCCAGGCCGAGACCGCCCAGGATCGCCGGGATCACGCCGCCGGGCCCGCAGTCGCCGAGGTAGTGCACCCCGACGTCGAACTCGTAGCGCCGCCGGCGGCGGAACACGTGACTGTTGCCCCCGGCGATGTCGTGGTGTTCCAGCACCAGCACCCGCTGCCCGCCGGCCGCGAGGTAGGCCGCGCACACCAGCCCGCCCAACCCGCTGCCGACGACGATCGCGTCGAACCGCTCGTCCACCTGTGTCACCCCTCGTCGCGTGTGTGTGGCGTGCTCAGCCGCACCCGCCGGGGTGGCCGTGGTCGGCGCCCACCCTGACCAGCTCGGGGAAGTCGGTGTCCTGCCACGGGATGCCCTCGACGTCGGCCGGCTCGACGCCGCGCACGGCCGCGACGAACCCGCGCAGCCGCTCGGTGCCCCAGAACTTGTCGTAGCCGTGCACGAAGAACGGCACACCGAACGCGCCGTCGTGGTGGCCCCTGGCCAGGCACGCCACGCCGCGCCGGCGCAGGTCCTCGTCGTGGGTGGCGCCGGCCGCGCGGTCGGCGTCGATGCCCATCTCGGTGGCGATCTCGGCGATCACGGCCGGGTCGGAGATGTCGCGGGCCTGCTCCCAGCGCGCCCGGTAGGCCAGCGCCACGAACTCGCGGCCCCGCCCGGACTCCTGCGCGACCAGGTAGGCCAGGTGCGCGACCTCCCACACCGGGGCCTTGTCGATCGGCCAGGTCATGGTCCAGCCTCGGGCGCGGGCGACCCGGCGGGTGTCCTGCAGGATGTAGAAGTTCTTGGCCCTGGTCATCTCCGTGCCGGGCAGCACGACGCCGTCCTCGGCGAGCATCCGCTCGGAGCGCTCGTCGGGCTCCCAGTACGGGATCCACTCGACGGCGTCCAGCACGTCCGGGTAGGACTCGCTCAGCTCGCGGTAGGCGAACCAGGAGTAGGGGCTGCGCAGGGAGAAGTACCAGCGCGGGGTCTTGTTCTTCTTGACTGCCATGGGTTTTCCCTCTGGGTGGTCAGATCGTCAGTCCGCCGTCGATCTGGAGGACCGAGCCGGTGATGTAGTCAGCGCGGGGCGAGGCGAGGAAGGCGACCAGGTCGGCGACCTCCTCGGGGCGGCCGAGGCGGCCGAGCGGGATCTGGGCCAGCGCCCGGTCACGCAGCTTGTCGGTCAGGTCGGCGGTCATGTCGGTCTCGATGAAGCCCGGGGCGACCGCGTTGACCCGGATCCCGTACCGGCCGACCTCCTTGGACAGGGCCATGGCGAAGCCGTTGATCCCGGCCTTGGACGCCGAGTAGTTCGTCTGGGTGGCGTTGCCGTACACGCCGGACACCGAGGAGATCAGCACGATCCGGCCGGCCTTGCGCTTCATCATCTCGAAGATCACCGAGCGGGCGACGTGGTAGACGCCGTCGAGGTTGACGTCGAGCACGTCGTTCCACTCGTCGTCCTTCATCAGCAGCAGCGGCTTGTCCCTGGTGATGCCGGCCGAGGTGACGGCGGTGTCCACCGGGCCGAGCTCGTCCTCGGTGCGGGCGACCCACGCGCGGACCGAGGCGGCGTCGGCGACGTCGGCGCGCACGGCCAGCGCGCGCCGGCCCCGCTCGCCCAACTCCTTCTCCAGGGTGAGCGCGGCCTGCTCGTCGGAGCGGTAGCAGAAGCTGACGTCGAAGCCGTCCTCGGCGAGCCGGTGGACCACCGCCCGGCCGATGCCGCGCGAGCCACCGCTGACCAGCGCCACCCGCGATTCGTTCGTTGTCAACGCCATCCTCTCCCTCGGTGTCCAGTGTGTTCAGTGGGCGACGGGCTGCTCGCGCAGCATTCCCGCCGGGCGGTAGGCCATGGTCACCCGTTCGACCTCGAAGACCACCTCGCCGCCGCTGCGGCACTCGCCCTCGAAGATCATCGTGTCGGTGAGCGCGCGGACCAGCCGCACGTCGTGCTCCAGCAGCTCACCGGGCAGCACCGGCCGGTGGAACACCGCACCGCTGATCCCGCCGACGACCATCACGTTGGTACGCAACGCCTCGGGCTCGGGGTGGTCGTACTGGGCGAGCAGCCCGGCGGCCTGCCCCCACGACTCGATCAGCAGGACCGGCGGGTAGGCCAGCTCGGCGTCGTCGACGACCGGGCCAAGGCGCTGGTACCAGGGCTCGTTGAGCGTCACGGCCTTGTACGCGGTCAGCCGTTCGCCAGGGACGATCTCGGTGACCCGGTCGACCAGCAGCATCGGGTAGCGGTGCGGCAGCGCGGCGCGCACCCCGGCGGGACTGATCAGCACGACGCCTCCCGGAAGCGGAGCCGCACCGAGGCGGCCTTGCCGCGCTCGGTGGAGGCGACGGCCTGGCAGCGCCAGGAGTCCTCGCGGCGACGCCATTCCAGGGTCACGTCGAGCGTGTCGCCGGGGTAGACCGCGCCGACGAACCGAGCCGAGTCGACGGCCGCCAGCGTCAGCGGCGCGGCGTCCGGCGGCGGGGCGGCGAGCGCGCCGCCGATGGCGCAGTCGACCACGCACACGCCGGGGAAGATCGGGAAGTCCGGGTAGTGGCCGGCGAACACGATCTCCTCGCCGGTGATCCGCGTGGAGGTCGCCGCGACCCAGCGGTCGGCCAGCGCCTCGGGCGCGCGGTCGACCACCGGCGGTTCGAGCACCGGCGTGGTCCGGCCGATCATCGGCCGGCCGTCTTGGCGACCAGCAGTTCGTGGGCGCCGTGCAGGGTGGTGACCGCGCGCATCTCGTCCTCGGTGAACTTCACCTGGTACTTCTTCTCCAGCACCACGACCACCTCCAGCGCCATCAGCGAGTCGACGCCGAGGTCGGTGACCAGGTCGGTGTGGTCGGCCACCGCCGCCCGGTCCACGTCGACGACCTCGGCGATGGTGTCGCGCAGCTGTTCCCGGTCGACGGTCTGGACGGCGTTCGACATGTGTGCTCCTCCTAGGAAAGGTCGGGATTGAGCCGCAGTACGGCGGCGCCGATCGAACCCTCGCGGTCGGTCGTGGTGATCACCGCGACCCGGCCGGCGACCGGCTCGCGGGCGGCGGAGCCGAGCACCAGGGCCAGTTGGAAGGCCCCGGTCGCGGCGGCGAGGTCGCCGAGCAGGTCCACCGCCGGCACGGCCGCGAGCGCCTGCGCGCCGAACAGCTCCGTGTGCACCGCGCGTTCCACGGCGGACGGTCCTGGCGAGGCGGCCCACACGTCCCCGGCCGGCACCCCGGCCCGGTCCAGGGCGCGCCGCACGCACGCGGTGAGCGCGCCGGCCAGGTCCGCGTCGTCCAGCGGGGCCACGCCGAGTTCGACGGCGGCGACCTCGGCCAGCGGCGTGCGGCCGGGGCCGACCGCGTTCGCCGGTTCGACCAGCAGCATCGCCGCGCCCTCACCGAGGACGGTGGCGTCGTCGCCGCCCCGGGTGCGCCGGTCCAGCCACGAGCGGGACGCCGAGTACTCCTCGGCGCCGCCGCACAGCACGCGCCGCGCCCGCCCGGTCGACAGCAGCGTCCTGGCGTAGCGCAGCGCCGTGAGCCCGGAGGTCCTGGCCGCGGCGATGGTGGTGTTCGGGCCGCGCAGCGTGTGCCAGATGGCGCACTGGCCGGCGGTGCCGTTCATGATGACGTACGGGATGGCCGACGGGTCGATGTAGAACGGCTTGTCCTGCACCAGCATGTCGGTGGTGGTCGTCCACTGGCTCTGCAGGCCGCCGCTGGTCGTGCCGAGCACCAGCGCCGTGTCGTCGCCGGTCTCCACCCCGGCGTCGACCAGCCGGCCGACGGCGGTCAGCGCGAGCCCGGTGACCCGGTCGATCGACCGGGTTCCCTTGCGGCCCAACACCTCGCGCACGTCGAACCCGGGCACCAGGCACGCGGTGTCGTCGCTGACCGGCCAGCGCTCGTGGTCGACCGGGCTCGCCTCTGGGCCGGTCGCGGCCCAGGCACCGGGCAGCAGCGCCTCGGAGTCGACACCGAAGGCCGACACCGCCGACCAGGCGGTGATCACCGGGTTCACGGCCGGTTCTCCAGGGCGTTGACCACCCGCTCGTCCATCGTCATCAGGGTGCCGTTGCGGCCGTTGGGCAGGTCGCCGTAGCCGTGCTGGATGATGCCGGTCGCGGTGTGCACGATCCGGCCGTCGCGGACCACGTAGCAGTCCATCCGGGAGTTGTAGAGCAGGTTCTTGAACACGTCCTCGACGGTGTAGACGGTGTAGAGGTCCTCCTCCAGCAGCGTCTCGTCGAGGACCTGGATCTTGGAGCGGGTGACCGCCGGGATCCAGTTCCGGTCGGCCAGCAGGGTCCGGATCGAGATGCCGCGCTCGGCGAGGAACAGGTCGACGACCTCCTCCATCACCCGCAGGTAGCCCGACATCTGCAGCCGCTCGAAGTAGTGCACGTAGAAGTAGGGCACCCGCCACTTCCAGCCGTGGGCGTTGGTGTCGCCGATCAGCTGGGCCAGCACCGGGTCGTCGTGCTGGGTGCCCCGTCCGTTCGACAGGCTCGTGGTGGCCGCCGGGGTGACCGCGTCGCCCGGGGCCGACCCGCCGATGCGGGGCACCACGAACCGGTCGAGGCCGGCGGGCACCGGCTCGTGCTCGGCGACCCGCTCGTCGACCCGGAACTGGGCGCGGGCGGTCGCGGTGACGCCCTTGACCGGCGCGCCGTCGCGCTCGACGGTGAGGGTGACCTTGAAGGTCAGCTCGGACGCGTCGTCCTTGGTCGCCGGGGTGACGGTGACCGACGGGCGGTCATCGACGTAGAGCGGGGTGCCCAGCCGGGTGTCCAGGTAGGTCAGGTCGAAGCCGATGCCCCGGTCCTGGTACAGCGCGCCGACCGGCAGCCCACACTCGGCGAAGTGCGCCACGATCGCGTTCTCCACCAGGTAGTTGACGTGCTTGAAGCCGAGGGTGGTGTTGATGTTCGCGCCCTCGTACCCGGGCGCCAGCACCACCGTCGTCGGGGTGCCGAGCAACGCCTTCACGGCGGTCTCGGGAAGGTCAGGCATCGGCGAAGCTCCTCTGCTCGGTGAGAAAACTGGCGACGGCCTCGGCGAACTCGGCCGGTCGCTCCAACATCGGGAAGTGCCCGCAGCCCGCCAGCATCGCCAGGCCCGCGCGCGGCAGGTCGGCGGCGAGGTCGGTGGCCTCGCGGGCGGTGGCGTCGTTCTCGCCGGCGACCACCAGGCACGGCACGCTGACCTGGTCGGTGCGCAGCCACGGGGAGTTCAGGTACAGCTCACCGAAGCGCAGCCAGCCGTACGGGCCGACCCGCTCACACACCCGGCGCGCCAGGTCCAGCGCCATCTCCGGGTCCAGCCGGCGCGCCGAGTGCAGCCGGATGCCGTCGCCGACGACCGTCAGGAACTTCTCCGACAGCCCGGACACCACGTCCCAGTCGAACTCGCCCGGCTCGCGGCGGTAGAACGGCGAGACCAGCACCAGGTGCCGCACTCCCCATTCGGCCAGCGGGTCGGTGCCGGCGGCCCGGCTCAGGTGCTCCAGCACGACGCTGGCCGCGAACGAGTGCGCGACCAGCACGTCCGGCGCCTCCGGCAGGTCCGCGAGGAGCCTGGGCAGCTGGTGCGGGACGTCGGTGTGGCCCCAGGACGGGTCACCGCCCGAACGCCACGGCAGCTCCAGCGACCAGGCCTCGACGTCGGGCCCCCAGTGGTCCACACAGGAGTTCCAGACGCTCGCGCTGTTGCCGAGGCCGTGCAGCAGAGCCACCCGGTGCCGGGGGATCCCGGCGGCCGGGTGGTGCCGGACGGTCGGCGCGGTCACGGCGTGGCCGTGAGGACGAGGCCGGCGCCACCGGCCAGGGCGTGCACCGGCTCCCGGTGCCCGCCGGCGAACCAGCCGACGGCGGTCGCGCACTGGACCACGCCCAGCGCACCGGACATCGCGCCCCAGCCGGGGTCGGTGGTCTCGGCGCGCAGCGTCAGGCCCGGCTCGCCGGCGACCGCGCGCAGGGCGGGCGCCGGGTCGTCGGTGCGCACGTAGTGGTGCGGGGCGGCCAGTGCCCGGACCCCGCGCCGCTGGGCGGACTCCCCGGTCTCCAGGACCAGGGCGGCGCCGCCGTCGACCAGGCGGGGCGCGCCGGTCAGCGCGCGGACGTCGTCGTTGTCGGGTTCGACGCCGACGACCAGCACCGCGCCGGCGCGGCCGGCGCGCAGCAGGGTCAGCGCCCAGCGCACCGCGTCCAGCCCGGCGGTCTCGCCGCTGCACACGGTCAGGTTCGGCCCGCGCAGCCCGAACCGGATCGCGAGTTCCGAGGCGATGACGTTGCTGGACAGGCTGGGGGTGTCCATCGGGCTCAGGCCCCGCGAGGTTTCCTCGTCGAGGGTGCGGATGACCCGGCAGACGGTGTCCACGTTGCCCAGGTTGGAGCTGACCACGACCGCGACGTCGGGCCCGTCCTGCTCGGGCAGGGCGGCCTCGCGCAGCGCGTCGGCCGCCGCGCACAGCGCGAGCTGGGTGGCGCGGTCCTTGTAGCGCAGGCCCTTCTTGCCCAGCCGGGCCGCCGGGTCCACCGGCGCGGCCGACGGATCGGGGCGCCCCAACAGGTCCCCGGCGGTCTCCACCCCCGGCAGGGCCAGGCCAAGGCCGGTGATGACGATGTTCACGGCGCCGTTCACGCGCCCACCTCCACGATCGCGACCGCGTTGATCCCGCCGAAGCCGAACGCGTGCACCTGGGCGACGGTGGCCTCGCAGGGCAGCGGACCGGCCGAGGGCAGCGGGAAGCCGCGCACCTCGACGATCGGGTCGGTCAGGCCGGTGATCGGCGGCACCTGACCGCCGGTCATCGACCGCAGCGCGACGATCAGGTTGAGCAGGCCGGCGGCGCCGGAGGTGTGCCCGGTCATCGACTTGATCGCGGCGAACAGCGGCTGGGTGGCCACCCCGGCGAAGATCTCCCGGGTGACCGCCGCCTCCACGTGGTCGTTGAGCGGGGTGCCGGTGCCGTGCGCGACGACCAGCCCGATGTCGTCCGGTTTCACCCCGGCCAGCCGGTGCGCGGCCACGATCGCGGCCCGCACGCCGTCGGGGTCCGGGGCGGTGGAGTGGTAGGCGTCGCAGTTGACCGCGACCGCGCGCACCCGGCCCAGGGGTGCGCGTGGCGCGGTGTCCCGGCGCAGCACCACGGCCGCCGCGCCCTCACCGAGGATCGTGCCCATCCGGCCGTCGTCGAAGGGCCGCACCGCCGCCGGCGGACGCAGCTGGACGCGGTCGGACAGACCGAACATCGTCTCGGTGATGCTGTCCACACCGGCCACCACCACCGTGTCGGTGGCCTCCTGCTCCAGCAGGTCGGTGCCCAGCGCCAGCGCGTAGAGCGACGCCGAGCAGGCGTTGGCGAAGGTGTGCGTGTCGGTGGCGCCGAACCGCTCACGCAGCGCGGTGCCGAAGTGCAGCTGGTCGGTGGTCAGCTCCGCCGCGCCGCGCGCCCACAGCTCCACCGAGCGCAGCTCGCGCAGCCCGGTGCCGACCAGGACCGGGACACCGGTGAGGTCGGTCAGGCCGGCGTCGCTGACCGCCTCGGCGACCGCGTCGAGCAGGAAACCCGTTGCCCGGCACGGGCGGTCGGGGCCGCCGGCGCGATCGTCGATCTCGAACAGCTGGCTGGCGTTGAGGTTGGTCTGGTCGAACCCGCGCTGCGGGCGCAGACCGTCGCGACCGGCCAGCAGCGCCGAGAACACCTCGTCGGTGTCGCGGCCGATGCTCGCCACCGCCCCGACACCGGTGATCGCCCAGCTCATGCGACCGGCTCCTGGTAGCGGCCCAGGATGAGGACCGCGTTGTTGCCGCCGAAGGCCAGGCCGTTGTTCTGCACGATCCGCAGGTCGGCCGGCACGGACGTGTTCGGCACGCAGTCGATCTCGCACTCGGGGTCGGTCTCGACGTGGTTGATCGTCGGTGGGATGAACCGCTCCTGGATGGCCAGCGCACAGGCGATCGCCGCCAGCGCGCTCGCCGCGCCCATCGTGTGGCCCAGCATCGACTTCAGCGACACCGTGCGGGGCGTGTCCTCGCCGTAGACCTGGCGGATGGCGCGGGTCTCGGTGACGTCGTTGGCCTTGGTGCCGGTGCCGTGCGCGGAGATCAGGTCGACCTCGCCCGGCTTCACCCCGGCGTTGTCCAGCGCCAGCTCCATACAGCGCGCCACGCTGTCCTGGTTGGGCGCGACCTGGTGGTAGGCGTCGCAGTTGAGGCCGTAACCGAGGACCTCGGCGTAGATGTGCGCGCCGCGGGCCAGCGCCGACTCCAGCGGTTCGAGCATCAGCACGCCGGCGCCCTCGCCGGTCAGGATGCCGTCGCGGCCGGCGTCGAACGGGCGGCAGACCTCGGTGGCGATGGTGCCGAGGCGGTAGAAGCCGGTGAAGGTCTTGCGGCACAGGGCGTCGGCACCGCCGCACAGGGCGAACTCGACCTCGCCGGAGCGGACCGCGTCGTAGCCGTAGCCGATGGCGTAGTTGCCGGCGGCGCACGCCGTACCGAAGGTCACGGCCTCCACATCGGACAGTCCGAGCTCGCGTGCGACCGACACCGACAGCCGCCCGGCGCTGACCCGCCCGGCGATCACCGGGTCCATGTGCTCGGGGCCATCGGCCAGCTGCGCGGAGACCAACCGGTCCAGGTCCCAGGACTCGCCGTCGGTGGTGCCGATGGCGATCAGGCCGCGCCGGTCGGCCAGGTCGGCGGCGGCGAACCCGGCGTCCTCGATGGCCATCCTGGACGCGGCGACCGAGAACTGGCTCGCCCGGCCGAGTTCGTCGACCGGCAGCTCGCGGATCCACTCCCCCGGCTCGAAGTCGACGATCTCGCAGCCGTTGGCGTGCGCGAAGCCGGTGGTGTCGAACGCGGTGATCGGCTTGGCGCCGCTGCGCCCGGCGCGCAGACCGTCGGCGAACTCCTTGGCACCGTTGCCGATGCTGGAGAACACGCCGAAGCCGGTGAGGACAACACGTCGCCCGGCCACCCGTTCGGTTGTCGGTTCGTCCACGACGCGCCCCTCACTGTGCTGGTTCACTGTGCTGCCTTGAGCCTGTGTCGGCTCCTCGCCGACTTCTCCGCCGCCGATGCTAGGCACGGCCCCGCCACAGGGCCTCGCGGGAATCGGCGATTGCGAAGCACCCTTGTGGACCCGAGTTCTTCGTGGTATGCGTGTCGGGGCACGCGCCGTACTTCAATACTTTCAATCACCGCCTTGCTTCCGGGTTCCGCGCTGCTATAACGGATTCGCTGCGACCAGGAACCCCTAGTGAATTGAGAAGCGATGACTGCCGCACTGACCGAACAGAAGTCCAGGATCAAGGAGATCGTCTGCGAGATCCTCGAACTGGAGGAGGACGAGGTCACCGACACCAGCCTGTTCCTGGAGGACCACGCCGCCGACTCGCTGCGCGCGATCGAGATCCTCGCCTCGCTGGAAAAGACCTTCAAGATCGTCATCGATCAGGAGGAGCTGGCCAGGATGGTCAACCTCAACGGCGTGTACGAGGTCGTCGGCGAGGCCGCGGGCTGGAACTGACCACGCCCGACACATCCGGCACGGCGTCTCCCGGCATCGCCGAGAGGCGCCATTCCGCTGTTCGTAGGAAGGAACCGGCCATGCGCCCAGCCGATCGGCTCGTCCGCCCCCGGCCCAACCCGTCGGCCAGGCGGGTGCTGGTCTGCCTGAGCTACTGCGGCGGCGGCACCGCCGCGTTCCGCCGCTGGGCGGACACGCTCGACGAGGACACCGAGCTGGCGCTGATGTGCTACCCGGGCCGCGAGGGCCGGTTCACCGAGCCCTACTGCCAGGACTGGCAGGCGCTCGCGACCGAGGTCCTCACCGCGCTGCACTCGTTGCGCGGCAAGCCGTTCGTGCTGTTCGGCCACAGCATGGGCGCGTGGCTCGCCTTCGACGTCGCCACCCGGCTCGAACAGCGGGGCGTGCGCGGCCCGGACGCGGTGGTGGTCTCGGCCAGCGACGCGCCCAGCCGGCACGCCGCGGCCCGCCGCCGCCCGCCGCTGCTCACCGACACCGACGAGCAGCTGTGTACGTGGCTGCACCGCGTCGGCCAACTCGACGAGGAGATCCTCGCCGACCCCGACCTGCGCCAGATCACCCTGGAGCTGCTGCGCGCGGACATGCGGGTGTCGGACTCCTACCGCTACGTGCCGGGCGTCGCGGTCCGCGCGCCGCTGCACGTGCTGTACGGCACCGCCGACGAGGACCCGGCGGCGGAGGTCGCCCAGCGCTGGCGCCTGCTCGCCGCCGGCGAGTTCACCACCGAGGTGCTGCCCGGCGGCCACTTCTACGACGAGCCGACGTGGGCCGGTCTGCCGAGCACGATCATGGCGGCGGTCAACCGTGAGAGGGACCCCGTTCACTCCGCCAGTTGACGCGGGACAACCGGGTCTCCCGGCAGGCTCAGGGGTGCAGGGGCTTGTTCGCCAAAGCCTGCGAGAACAAGAGGGGACCCGATGAGCGAGACACAACTGTCCGACAAGGAAGTGGCCGGCGAGGACGGGGACGTGGACGACCGGGACATGTCCGCCGCGCCGCAACCCGAGCGGCCGCCGAGGACCTGGGCCGGCTGGGCCGGGATGTGGTGGTCGCTGATCTACATCCCGCCGCACCTGTGGGTCGCGTTCGGCGGGACGGCCGGCATCATGGGCATCCCGGACCCCGGCCCGGAGGAGAAGGCCGCCAACTGGGGTGCGAGCGTGCTGTGCGTCGGCGCCGCGCTGGTGTCCATGGCGCTGGTCAAGCAGTGGGGCCGGATCGCGCCGCGCTGGCTGCTGATCGGGATCGCCTGGGGGGCCGCGGCGGTGGCGTTGCTGCACTGGGCGGCGCTGAGCGTGCTGACCGCGCTGCGGCTGACCGGCGTGATGCCCTACGAGGCCAAGGACGACTACTTCACCGCCGAGAAGCTCGCCAGCATCGACCGGTGGAACCTGTTCGTGTTCGAGCCCTGGTTCCTGGGCCTCGGCGTGTTCCTGATCATCGGCGCGCTCCAGTCACGCACCCTGGCCAAGCAGTGGCGCCACGATCCGACGCCGGCGCTGCCGACCTGGATGACCTCGACCGGCTGGGCACGGCTGCTGTGCCTGCTGGGCCTCGCGGTCGCGCTGGGACTGCACGTGGTGTGGGCGACCGGCAACCGGCTGCTGCTCGCGCCGCAGGCCAACACCGGCATCGGCCGGCTCAACGACTGGTGGGTCTACGACCTCGGGGTCGCGGTGCTGTGCGTGCTGACCGCCTACCTGGTGTGGACCAACGCGCTCACCCCGCTGGCGCGGATCATGTCCGGAACGATCACCATGATGGGCTTCCTCCAGGTGATGTGGGGCGTGTTCACGTTCGACTGGTACCTGTTCGCGGTCTACGGACCGTTCGTGACCGGCATCGGTCTGCTGTTCGAGCTGAGCATCATTCGCACCCGTCTTGACAAGGGCGTATCCGTTCAAAAGTAGCGATATTCAAAGCCTGAAATCGCGGTTCTTCACGGGAAGCGCTTCTGGCTGACTGGTGTTCATGATTCCCCCCAGTCTCGAACACGCGGTTTTCGGGATATTCTCCACCTCCGCCCTGCACCTCGCGGACTCCCACGGTGTGTTCACCCACCTGGTGGACCACGAGCGGGCCTCCACACAGGACCTGTCCACCGCGCTGGGCGTGGACGAGGAGACCCTCGGCCGGCTGCTACGGGTACTGGTCGCCTTCGGTGTGCTGCGCCACGCCGACGGCGGCCGGTACCGCCTGGCCGACGGGGTCGCCCCGTACGTGGACTCCCGGGACCCGCGCTACCTGATGGGTTTCGTCGAGCACCTGATCGAGTCGACCAACCAGCGTCTCCCGCAGCTGGATGCCTACCTGGCCAAGGGAAAGCACGTCGTGGACGCCGAACTGCCGGCGCCGTTCGACGTGCTGTACCGCGACGAGGAGTCCACCGGCCAGTTCCTGGCGGCGATGTGGCAGCTCAGCTTCCACGTCTCCTACGAGCTCGCCGAGCTGGCCCAGCTCGGCGACACCCGCGAACTCGTGGACGTCGGCGGGGCCAACGGGCCGTTCTCGGTGGCCGCGCTGCTGACCAACCCCGAGCTGCGCTCGACGGTGTTCGACCTGCCCCAGGTCGAGCCGTTCCTCACCGCCAACGCCGGGCGCTACCAGCTCGAGGACCGGCTCGCCTTCCGCGGCGGGAACTTCTTCACCGACCCGCTGCCCACCGGTGACTGCGTCGCGTTCGGCTACATCCTGTCCGACTGGGACGACGAGACCTGCGCGATGTTGCTGCGCAAGGCGTTCGAGGCGTGCCGGCCGGGGGGCCGGGTGCTGGTCATGGACCGGCTGTTCGACGAGAACCGCGAGGGCCCGCTGGCCACCGCCGTGATGAACCTGTCGATGTACTTCGAGACCGAGGGCCGCCACCGCACCGCCGGCGAGTACCTGGCCCTGATGACCGACGCCGGGTTCACCGGGTGCGCCGTGTACCGATCCACCGCCGACAAGCACCTCCTGGCCGGCCACCGCGCCTGAGCCGGACACCCTTTCCCTTGGGGGGACACCCATGTCCATCGAACTCGCCAACGCCCACTGCCGGCTGCCCGGCCGCAGCGACGCCCTCGCCCGCCGCCTGGCCGGCACCGCCCTGGCCCACCTCGACGACGCGTCGGTCTCGGCGCTGTCGGCCGACCACGAGCGGCTGCTGGAGGACCCGGCGACCGAGGAGGGCGACGTCCTCCTCCTGCTGACCCGGCAGTTCAGTCTCTCGCTGCCCATCCCCGACTACTACCGCTACACCACGCTGCACGTGGTCGAGTGGTTCCTGTCCCAGCACGACGACGCGTTCGGCGCCAGCCTGCTGGCCATCCACGCCACGCTCACCGAACTGTCCCGGTTGGAGCGCAAGGAGGCCGGCCGGCACACCACGGTGCCCGAGCACCTGGTGGAGCGCCTGCGCCGGCTGCACCCGCTGATCGACCAGGTCACCGAGATGTACATCGCCCCGTACAGCCCGCTGCGCGGGGTGAACCTGGTGGAGGGCGTCGACGGCGACGAGCAGCTGGCCCGCGGGCTGACGATCCTCAAGCGCTGCACCGGTTTCCGCCGCTCGGACAAGCACGACGAGCACGTCTTCCTGCGCATGGTGATCGCCTGCGAGCTGGTGTTCTACATGATCCGCTGGACCGCGCGGCAGGCGATCCGCGCGATCGGCGAGGACCGGGCGGAGTTCCTGTTCCGGATGGGCCAGCTCACCGCGTGCTCGGAGCTGCTCAGTGCGATCTTCCACGTGCTGCGCACGCTGTCCCCGGAGCTGTTCCTCAGCTTCCGTGAGGAGACCGGCAACGCCAGCGCCGTCCAGTCGATGAACTACCACCTCATGGAGCTGGTGGTGTACGGCTACGACGGGCGCAAGGAGGAGATCTTCACCAAGCTCGACCACCTGCGCCCGATCCGTTCCGACGAGCTGCGCGCATTCCGTTCGCTGCGCGACGTGGTGACCGAGAGCGGTGACCAGGAGCTGGTGGACGCGTTCCGGGCCGTCGACCGGGCGCTGCTGACCTGGCGCGGCCGCCACTACGGCTTCGGCCGCGCGTACCTGCCGGACATGCAGGGCTCGGGCGGCACCGAGGGCGCGGCCTACCTGAAGCGGTTCGTGAACAAGGACGGTCTGCCCTCGGGTGCCCGCCTGCGCGACACCGAGGATCTGTTGTCCCGCTTCGCCTTCTGCTGAAACGGTTCCACACAGGACTGAGGCGACCGTGCCGGGGGCACGGTCGCCTCAGTCGTTCAAGGAGCCCTTCCGGGCAGCCCTACGGGCGGCGGAAGCTGCGCAGCGCGAGCGGCGCGAAGACCAGGGCGATCAGCAGGCAGCCGCCGACGGCGGTGGCCAGCACCGTGAGGTCCGGCTTGCCCATGGCCATTCCGCGCGCGGCCTCGATGGCGTGCGATAGCGGGTTGATCGTGGCGAAGCCCTGCAACCAGTCGGGCAGCCCGCTGATCGGCACGAACGCCTTGGACGCGAACATCAGCGGGAAGGTCACCAGCGACCCGATGGTCTGCAGGATCTCCGGCTGACGCAGCCACGACGCGAACGCCATGAACACCCAGCCCAGCGACCAGCACACCACCGCGGCGACCGCCAGCGAGCCGAGCACGCCGGTGATCCCGCCCGGTGGGGCGAACCCGAACAGCAGTGCGGCCACCAGCGCCATCACCGACAGCTCAACGAAGCTGCGGCACACGTCGGCGACGCTGCGGGCCAGCAGCACCGAACCGGTGCTGATCGGCATCGAGCGGAACCGGGCGATCAGGCCGTTGCGCAGTTCGGTGGTCACCGCGACCCCGGACTGGAGCCCCGAGGTCAGCGCGGTGGTCACCAGCAGCGCCGGCAGGATGAAGTCGATGTAGCCGATGCCCTGCGGGAAGCCAGGGGTCTTGGCGATGCTGCTGAAGACCTGTCCGAACAGGATCAGCAGCACCAGCGGCTGGATCAGGCTCAGGATCACCAGCCTGGGATCCCGGACCAGCGTGCGCAGCGAACGGCCGCTGAGCACCTGGACCTGGGTGAGTATCGAGCTGGCCGACCAGTTCGGCCGGGCACCCACCTGTGCGGTTCGAACGTCGCCGCTCGTGACCGTGGCGGTCATGGGGTTTCTCCTCGGTGTGCGTCAGGCCGCCGTGGTGGCGCCGCGGCCGGGGGTGAGACTCAGGTAGACGTCGTCCAGGCTGGGTTCGCTGAACGCGACGTCGGTGACCCGCACACCGACCGAGTCCAGCGCCCGCACGACGACGGTGATGTCGGCCGAGGAGAGCACCCGCGTGTGGATCGTGTCCGGCTGCTCGGCCGTGACGGGCGTGAGGCCGGCGGCGCGCAGTGCCGCCAGCGCGGCGCCGGTGTCGCTGCCCGGCGCCAGCACGGTGTTCACCGACAGCTGCCCGATCTCCCGCTTGAGCTCGGCGGCGGTGCCGCTGGCGACGACCTTTCCCTTGGACAGCACGGTGATCAGGTCGGCGAGCCGGTCGGCCTCCTCCAGGTACTGGGTGGTCAGCAGGACCGTGGAGCCCTGGGCGACCAGGCTCTCCACCAGCGACCACACGTCCAGCCGGGCGCCGGGGTCCAGCCCGGTCGTCGGCTCGTCCAGGAAGATCACCTCGGGGCCGCCGACCAGACAGGCGGCCAGGTCCAGACGCCGGCGCATACCGCCGGAGTAGCCCCGGACCGGGCGCTTGGCGGCGTCGGTCAGGTCGAACACGGTGAGCAGGTCGTCGGCCCGCTGCGCGGCCTGGCGGCGGGACGCGCCCAGCAGCCGGGCGATCAGCACCAGGTTGTCGCGCCCGGAGATGGTGTCGTCGACGGTGGCGAACTGGCCGGTGAGGCCGATTCGGCGGCGCACCTTGTCGCCCTCGGTGGTCACGTCGAGCCCGGCGATCGTCGCGGTGCCGGACGTCGGTTTGAGCAGGGTGCTGAGAATGTTGACCACGGTGGTCTTCCCGGCACCGTTGTGCCCGAGCAGACCGAGTACCGACCCGCCAGGAACGCTGAAGCTGACGTCGTCCAGCGCGATGACCGAGTCGAACTTCTTGGTGAGATTGCTGATGCTGATCAACGCGAGCCGCCCTCCCGGCTGGAAAACTCCGGCGACCATAGGTGCGGGCGAAACGGGCGGTCAACGAATCCCAGCCCTACCTTCAAATTCTCGATACAACCCGTGTCCCACGGTGCCCCGGGACGAGGATGGACGCCACTGATCGCGAGTGCGCGGAGGGAACTGATGAAGATCACGGTGGATCGCGACAAGTGCAACGGCGTCGGGATCTGCGAGGGCTGCTCACCGGAGGTCTTCGAGGTCGACGACTACGGCGACCTCGTGCTGCGGACCGAGGTCGTGCCCGAGGGTCTGCGCGACGCGGTCGACGACGCCGTCGCCAGCTGCCCTACCTCCGCACTGCGGCTGGTCGACTGACCCGGCCAAGGATCAGCACGGCCACCAGTGAGGCGACCACCGCCGCGCCGGTGCCCAGTGCCACGACCTCCAGCCACGGCAACCGCAACGGCAGCCCGGCGGGCCCGGTGCGCGCCACGACCGTCCACATGACCAGGCTGCCGGCGAGTGCGATCAGCCCGCCGAGGACCGCGCCGACCAGGCTGACGGCCAGCGACTCCCAGAGCACCATCCGGCGCAGCTGCGGGCGGGTCACCCCGGTGCGGCGCAGCGCGGCGAACTCCTCGCGGCGCGCGCCGAAGGCCATCGCGGCCGTGTTCGCCACCGACAGCAGCGTGTAGAGCAGCGCCGGTCCGGCCAGGACCCACGCGCCGGCCATCAGCAGCCGGCCCTGTTCGCCGGCCGTGCGGTCGACCCACTCGCCGGTCGGCTCGGTGTCCACGCCCGCGACGGTGCCGCTCAGGTGCGTGACGACGGTGGCCTCATCGCCCGGGTGGGCGTCGAGCACTGCCTTGGGCAGCAGCAGTTTCTGGTTCAGCGACCCACCGGCGAAGGTCGCGACGAGCTGGACCTCGGTGCGGCTGCCGTCGGGCAGGGTGACCGGGAGACGCTCACCGACCCGCCAGTTCATCGTGGACACGTACTCGCGGCTGCCGATCGCGGCGGCGGCGTCGAACGCGCGGAGGTCGCCGTCGACCTCGGGCAGGGCGAACACCGTGCGCAGCGCCGATGGCCGCGCGCCGATGACGTCCACCCGCTGTTCGGGGGTGCCCTCGCCGACGGTGACCCCGACGCTGGTCTCCACGGTCGGTTCGGCGGCGGTCCCGGCCGGCACGGCGGCGGTGGTCACCCGGTCGCTGACGTAGAAGCCGCGCATCGCGGTGACCGTGCCGTCGGCCAGCACCCCGGTGGCGCCCAGGACGGCGCCGGTGACGCCGACGGCCAGCAGGATCGGCGCGGCGGTCGAGGCGCTGCGGCGCACCCCGGCCAGCACGTTGGCACCGGCCAGCAGGCCGCTGGCGCGGGTCCACCGGGCGGCCGGGCGGGTCACCAGCCGGCTGACCGGTCCGACGAACACCGGCGCCAGCAGCGCGGCGGCGATCACGAACGGCCCGGTCAGCACCATCGACACCGGCATCTGGGCCTCGGCGTCCAACGCGGCGACCGCGACCGCCAGCAGCACACCGGCGCCCAGACTCGCCAGCGCGAGCACCCACCGGCGGCGGGTCATCACCGGCGTCTCGACGTCGGTGTCGCGCAGCGCGGCCAGGGCGTCGAGGCGGGCGGCGCCCCGGGCGGCGGCGCCGGCCCCGAGCAGACTCACCACGACGCCGAGCGCGATCGCCGTGGGGAACGCGACGGCCAGCGCCACGGCGGTCACGGTGACCCCCGCCGGGGCGACCACGGCGAGCACCCCGTAGGCCAGCAGCGCGCCGGCCACGGCCCCGCACACCGCCCCCGCGACGCCCACGACCAGCGCCTCGTAGCGCACCAGCCGGCCGACCTGGGCGGTGGTCGCGCCGACCAGCCGCAGCAGCGCCAGCTCCCGTGCCCGGCCGGCGACCGCGAACCCCAGCGTGCTGGCCACCACGAACACCGACAGGAACGCCGAGAGCAGCGCGACGAACACGAACACCGTGCCGATCGCGCGCAGCGACTCGTCGGCCTTCTCGGCGGTGACCGCCGAGACCATGACCGCCACCGACGCGGTGACCATCGCGACCCCGAGCCCGACCGCCACGAACGACCCGGCGAAGGTCCGCCGCCGGTCGGCCAGGGTGTCCCTGGCCAGCGCGAACAACACGCTCAGGCCTCCGATCCGACGGGGTCGACGCCCAGGCCAGCGAGCCGGTCGGCGACCAGGGCCGGCGTCGGGTCGGTGAGCACGTCGACGACCCGCCCGTCGGCCAGCACCAGCACCCGGTCGGCGGCCGAGGCGGCCACCGGGTCGTGGGTCACCATGACCGTGGTCTGCCGGTGGGTGTCGATGGTGGCGCGGAACAGGTCGAGCACCGCGCGGGCGGTCGTGGTGTCCAGCGCGCCGGTCGGCTCGTCGGCGAAGAGCACCGCCGGCCGCGCGGCGAGCGCCCTGGCGATGGCGACCCGCTGCTGCTGGCCGCCGGAGAGCTGGCCAGGGCGTCGCTGACCCAGCCCGCCGAGGCCGACCTCGGCCAGCAGTTCCGCGGCGAGGGTGGCCGGCGGGCGTTGCCCGGCCAGGCGCAGCGGCAGCAGCACGTTCTGCTCGGCGGTCAGCGACGCAACCAGGTTGAACGCCTGGAAGACGAACCCGATCCGGTCGCGGCGCAGCTCCGTGCGCGCCCGTTCGTCCAATGCGGACAGTTCCAGCCCGTCGAGCTGGACGGTCCCGCTGGTCGGGGTGTCCAGTCCGGACGCGCAGTGCAGCAACGTGGACTTGCCGGAGCCCGACGGCCCCATGATCGCGGTGAACGAACCGGCGGCGAACTCGTGGCTCACCCCGCGCAGGGCGTGCACGGCGGTGTCCCCCTCGCCGTGGACGCGACAGACCTCGGTCAAGCGCAGCACAACTGTCCCCCAACATGGTCGGTACGAACGACACTCAGCCCGTCGGCCGGATGAACCCCGACTCGTAGGCCAGGATGACCGCCTGGGTGCGGTCGCGGGCGCCGAGCTTGGTCAGCACCCGGCCGACGTGGGTCTTCACCGTCTGCAGCCCCAGGAACAGCGACGCGGCGATCTCGGTGTTGGTGAGCCCGTTCGCGATCAGCCGCAGCACCTCGGCCTCGCGGTCGGTCAGGCCCGACCACGGCTCGCCCAGCGGCTCCGGGCGGGCGCCCGACTGCGCGGCCAGCCGGCGGATTCCCGCCGGGTAGAGCAGGTACTCGCCGCTGACGACCGTGCGGATGGCGGCCAGGATCTCCTCCGGCGGGGTCCGCTTGAGCAGGAACCCGCTGGCGCCGGCGATCAGTGCCTTGTAGACGTAGTCGTCGTTCTCGAAGGTGGTCACCACGATCACCTTCGGCGGCCGGGTCATGCTGGACACCAGGTGCGCGGTCGCGGTGATGCCGTTGACCGTCGGCATCCGCACGTCCATCAGCACCACGTCGGGCGTCAGGCCGGTGACCATCCCCGGCACCTCGGAGCCGTCGGTGGCCTCGCCGACGACCCGCAGGTCCGGTTGGGAGTCGACGATCGTGCGCAGCCCGGTGCGGATGAGCGGCTCGTCGTCGACGATCAGGACGCCAGTGGTCATGCGCCACCATCCCACGCCAGCGACACCGCGACCTCCCACCGGTCCCCCTGCCGCCCGGCGGAGAACTGGCCGCCGAGCAGGTCCACCCGCTCGGCGATGCCGCGCAGGCCCCGGCCGCCGCCGGTGCGCCGCGCACCGGTGGCGCGGACCGGATTGCGGGCCAGCAGGTCGATCCGCCCGTCGGTGACCTCGACCCGCAGTTCCATCAGGACCTGTCCGGCGTGGCGCAGCACGTTGGTCAGGCACTCCTGCACGATCCGGTAGGCCTGGCGGGACACGGTGGCCGGCAGCCGCGCCAGGTCGCCGTCGATGTGCGCGTCGACGGTGACCCCGGCCAACCGGGTGGCCTCGATGAGGTGCGGCAGTTGGGTGAGCGAGGAGGGCGGTTTCTCCCTGGCCGGTTCGTCACGCAGCCGGCCGAGGACGTAGTCGAGGTCGTCGAGCGCGGCGCGGCCGGCGCTCTCGATGGCGCCCAGCGCCTCCTCGACGTGCTGGGTGCCCGCGCTCAGCGCGAACCGGGCGGCGCCGGCCTGCATGGTGACCACGCTCAGGGCGTGGCCGATGGAGTCGTGCAGTTCCTGGGCGAGCCGGTTGCGTTCGATCAGGTGCTCGGCCTGGCGTTCCAGCTGTTCGATCCGCTCCCAGGGCGGAACCCCGAGCAGGGTGACCGCCGCCCGGCGCAGCGCCCAGCCGGCCAGGCGCACCGCGTGCACCAGGACCACCGCGCCCAGTACCGGCACGAACGGGATCCAGGCGCTGGCCAGGCCGGTCGGCACCTGGAGCGGGGTGTTGCCGATCAGCCCGATCTGCCCGGTGAACGGCGCGGCGACCCCGGAGACCAGCATGACCGGCAGCAGCAGCGTGCAGAAGCTCAGTACCGCGCCGATCAGCACGTGCAGCAGGAACATGGCGCTGAAGCGCAGCCGGACCCGCCAGCTGGCGGTGGCGCCGAAGGTGGTGTCCGGTACCGGGTCGTCGAGCAGCTCGCGGACCGCGGTGCCCTCCAGCACCCGCACGGCGGGGATGAACGTGGTGGCCAGCATGACCGCCAGCACCACGCCGATCCCGGCGACCAGCGCCGGCCCGGCGACCGAGGGCACCACTGCGGGGATGACGACGAAGGCGAACAGCACGTAGGGGAACGACAGTGCCCCGCCGAGGATCAGGAACACCCAGCGGCGGTAGACCAGCCGGTCGAAGACCGGGAGCAGCGTCCCCCCCATGACTCCCATTGTCGCAGACCGGGCGGGTCGGCCACGTCACTCGCGAGCGGGAGGGCCACCCCTCTCAGGCGTGACATCAGACTGTCTACTCAGGACCTTTCGAGTTGCCGGATGCCGTTCATGGCGATGCCGACGACCGACCGCAGGTGCGCCACGATCTCCGCCGACGAGTCGCCGCGCTCGAAGCTGGCCAGGGCGGTCATCTGCAGGGTGCCCATCAGCGAGCCGACGGCCGCGGCGGCGGTCAGCGGGTCGAGTTCGTCGGGGAAGGCCTTGGTCAGCGCGCGCACCCATTCGCGCTGCGCGTCGAACATCAGCAGCAGCGCCTTGGCCTGGAGTTCGGGCACGGTCATCGCCAGGCGCACCGGCACGGCGGTGAACGCCAGGCCGGCCTCGCCGTAGCCGACCAGGGCGTCGGCCAGCAGCCGCTCGGCGATGCGGGCCAGCACGTCGACCGGGCCGTCGTCGGGGCCGCGCTCGTCGATGGTGTCCGCGACCAGGTTCATCCGCTGCTCGCGCAGCGCGAAGACCATCTCGTCCTTGCTGGCGAAGTAGTTGAACAGCGTCTTGGTGGACACCTCGGCGGCGGCCGCGATCTCGGCGACGGTCGTGCGCTCGTAGCCCTGCTCGGCGAACAGGCGCATAGCGGCGTCGAACAGCGCCTGCCGCGTGCGCTGTTTCTTGCGCTCCCGTAAGCCCTCCGCCATCCGCTGATGTTACACCAGCGGATTGTTTTTACTCCTTGTAAACTTACACTCACTCCTGTTTGACTGTGCACTGTCAGATTTTCCCGGAAGGAGCCCAGATGCCCGACACCCCCGTGACCATGCCCCGGGAGCGCACCGACCCGTTCGACCCACCGGCGGAGCTGAGCCGACTCCGTGACCAGGACGCGCTGCACCGCCTGAGCTACCCGGACGGGCACGTCGGCTGGCTGGTCACCCAGCACTCGCTGGTCCGCACGGTCATGTCCGACCCCCGGTTCAGCGCCAGGGCCGAACTGCGGCGACTACCCGTGCGCCGGCCATCGGCCGACCTGGTCGTCGGCAAGCCGGCGCCGCCGGGGATGTTCATCATGTTGGACCCGCCGGACCACACCCACTACCGGCGCATGCTCACCGGCCAGTTCACCGTGCGGAAGATGCAGCTGCTCGAACCGAGGGTGACGCGCATCGTCGAGGACCACCTCGACGCCATGGCCGCCTCCGGCGGGCCGGTCGACCTCGTGCAGGCGTTCGCGCTGCCGGTCCCGTCGCTGGTGATCTGCGAACTGCTCGGCGTGCCCTACACCGACCGCGAGGAGTTCCAGGGCTACAGCGCCACCCTCGCCAGCCTCGCCACCACCGCCGAGGAGGGGACGGCGGCGATGGAGGGCCTGTTCGGGTACCTGCGCGACCTGATCGACCGCAAACGCTCCGCACCGGCCGACGACCTGATCAGCGACCTGATCGCCGCCGGCGAACTGAACGAGGAGGAACTGGTCAACATCTCGGCGATGATGCTCATCGCCGGCCACGAGACCACCGCGAACATGCTCTCGCTCGGCACGTTCACCCTGCTCACCCACCCCGAGCAGCGCGCGGCAATGCTCGCCGGCCAGGCCGAGGTGAACAACGCGGTCGAGGAACTGCTGCGCTACCTCACGATCATCCAGTACGGCACCGTGCGCACCGCCCTGGAGGACGTGGAGCTGGCCGGGCGGACCATCCGCGCCGGTGACGGCCTCACCCTCGCCCTGCCGGTCGCCAACCGCGACCCGGACCGCTTCGACAACGCCCACGAGTTCGACGTCACCCGCCCGGCGACCGGGCACCTGGCGTTCGGGCACGGCGTGCACCAGTGCATCGGCCAGCAGCTGGCCCGCGTCGAGATGCGGATCGCCTTCGCCGCGCTGTTCACCCGGTTCCCGACGCTGCGCCTAGACGCCGAGCCGTCGCAGATCCCGCTGCGCGACGACATGAACATCTACGGCGTCCACCGCCTCCCGGTGGCCTGGTAGACCGCCGGCTCAGGGTTTGCGCGCGACGGCGACGAAGCCCTTCGACCGGTGCGGCACCTCGATGTCGTCGGTCGGCTCGGGATGCCACAGCGGCGTCCACACGATGCCCGGCTCGACGATCTCCAGGCCGGTGAAGAACTCCGCCAGCTGCTCGCGGGTGCGCCCGACGATCGGCACCGCGTTGTTCTGGTAGAGGCTGCGCGCCCGGGCCTGCTCGTCGGTGTCCTCGGCCGCGATGTGCGACACGACGAGGAAGCTGCCCGGCGCGACAGCCTCGACATACCGGCGGACCGCCGCGTACGGGTCGGCGTCCTCGCCGAGGAAGTGCAGCACCGACACCATCAGCAGGCCGACCGGCTGGTCGAGGTCGAGCAGCCGGGACACCGGCTCGGCGCCCAGCACCGCCGCCGGATCGCTCAGGTCGCCGCGCACCACGTCGGCGTTGCGGTTGTCGGCCAGCATCAGCTCGGTGTGGGTCACCGCGACCGGCTCCACGTCAACGTAGACCACTTTCGTCGACGGCTCGATCCGCTGGGCGATCTCGTGCACGTTGCCGGCGGTCGGGATGCCGGAGCCGATGTCGAGGAACTGGCGGATCCCGTTGTCCAGGCAGTAGGTCACCGCCCGGCGCAGGAAAGCCCGGTTGCTGCGGGCCATCTTCGCCGCGTCCGGCGCGATGTCGGTCAGCCGCTGCGCGAACTCCCGGTCCTTGGCGAAGTTCGCCATGCCCCCCAGCAGGTAGTCGTACACCCTGGCGGCGTTCGGCCGCTCCAGGTCGATGTCCTCCGGTGCCCAGCTCGGCCGCTGTGTCGACATGCCGGGCATCGTAGCGCCGACACCGATGGCCGCCGGACATTCGACCATCCGGCGCAGCGGCGCCCGGGGTGACGGCCGCCCCCTGACGACCGTCACCCCGGGCGCGGGTCTCAGCCCAGTCCGCCGGCGATCGCGGTGATCAGCTCACCGTTGGACGTGTCGCCCGACAGTTCCCAGAAGAACGCGCCGCCCAGGCCCTGCTGGTTGGCGTAGGACATCTTCCCGCCGATGGTGGCCGGGGTGTCGAAGCTCCACCACTGGTTGCCGCAGTGGGCGTAGGCGGTGCCGGCGACCGTGCCGTTGGCCGGGCAGCGGGTCTTGAGGACCTTGTAGTCCTCGATGCCCTGCTCGTAGGTGCCCGGCGCCGGTCCGGTCGCCGAGCCGCCCGGCGCGGCCTGGGTCACGCCGGTCCAGCCCCGGCCGTAGAAGCCGATGCCCAGCAGCAGTTTGCTGGCCGGTACCCCGGCGCCGCGCAGCTTCTGGATGGCGGCGTCGGAGTTGAAGCCGGCCGAGGGGATGCCGTCGTAGCCCGTCAGCGGGGAGTGCGGGGCGGTGGGCCCGTCGGCGTCCCACGCGCCGAAGAAGTCGTAGGTCATCACGTTGTACCAGTCGACGTGCTGGGAGGCGCCCGCGTAGTCGGTGGCGTCGATCTTGCCGCCGTCCGAGGCGTCAGCGGTGATGGCCGCGGTGACCAGGTAGTCCTGGCCGAACTTGGCCCGCAGGGCGCCCATCACGTTGCCGAAGGCGGCCGGACCACTGGTGTCGCAGGTCAGCCCGCAGGCGTTGGGGTACTCCCAGTCGATGTCGATGCCGTCGAACACGTCGGCCCAGCGCGGGTCCTCGACCAGGTCGTAGCAGGACTGCGCGAACGCCGCCGGGTTCTGCGCGGCCTGGCCGAAGCCGCCCGACCAGGTCCAGCCGCCGAAGGAGAACAGCACCTTCAGGCCGGGGTTCATGGCCTTGAGCTTGCGCAGCTGGTTGAAGTTGCCGCGCAGCGCACCGGCGTCCCAGGTGTCCGCCACACCGTCCACACTGGACGACGCGTCGTAGAAGCGGTCGTAGTCGGCGTAGGAGTCGCCGATCGCGCACTGGCCGTTGGTGACGTTGCCGAAGGCGTAGTTGATGTGGGTCAGCTTGTCGGCCGAGCCCGAGGTCTGGATGTTCTTGACGTGGTAGTTGCGCTGGTAGACGCCCCACTGGACGAAGTAGCCGAGGTTGATCTTCCCCGCCGCCACCGACACGGCGGGGCTGTCGTCCTCGGCCACCGCGCCGGACGCGGGAACCGTCACCATGCCGATCGCCACCGCCAGAACGGCGGTGAGCACCGGTAGGCGCCATCGTTTGCCGGACATGAACCTCTCCTCACGGGATGCAGGGACCGTGGAGATCCACGACCACTATGTGGTCTAGACCATAAGGTGTCAAGAGGTCTGGACCAGCCGCGCTCAGCCCTGCCGCGCCAGGCGACAGGTGGCGCGGTGCCGAGTGAAACGTCCGGCCGTCTCAGTCGTCCTGGTCCGCCGGCTGCTGCCACTGGCGTTCGTGGTCGGCCTGGTACCGCCGCCAGGACTCGACCCTGGCCGCGTCCAGCGCCGCCGCCCCGCGTGCCCTGGCCGCCCGCAGCGGCTGCCCGTGCTCGGTGCGCATGTGTCGCGCGCGCGGCTCGAAGTCCTCACGCAACGCCTCGAAGGTCGGGAAACCCAGTGCCACCACAGCGATCGACGCGTCGTCGGCGCTGTAGCCGCGCACCCGGGTGGCGAGCAGCTCCGCCCAGTGCCCGACGTCACGGGCACGGCCGAGGGTCTGCCACAGCATGTCCTCGAACAGGGCCGGGGTGTCGACGTACCCGAAGAACCCGTCGGTGGCGGCGACCAGCACTCCCGGCAGGGTCGCCCGGCCGCGCCACCGATTGACCGTGAACTCCCGGCCGAGGCAGACCATGTTGAACATCGGCGGGTTGGTCAGCAGCAGGGTCAGCGCGTCGGACTCCTCGGTGTCGTCCTGGGTGAGTTGCTGGAGTCCGTGCTCGGGGTCGGCGAGGTAGCAGCGCGAGTCGCCGGCCCACAGCGCCTCCCAGTCCACCCGCCCCTTGGACAGGCGGTAGTCGACGGCGGCCAGGGTCGTCGGCAACTCGTGGGGGACCCCGTCGTGGACGTTCTCGCGCAGCCCCGCCGACAGCAGCGGGCGCAGCTCCTCCACCGGCAGGTCGTCACCGAACCAGCGCGCCACCAGCTCCCGCACCCGCCGCGAGGCGACCCACGCCTGCGTGTGGTCCACACCGTCGGCATCCGGCCCCGCCGACTCCCGACCGGTGCCACCGAGCCCGTCGAACACCCCGAGCAGCCCCCGCCCGACCCGCCGGTCGAGCATGATCAGCGGGTCGGCGTCCTCGCCAAGACCGGGGACGCGTTCGATCCACACGGCCAGACTGGTGATGCCGGGTTCGCTGTGGTGGAACAGGCGCGCTGGACCGCTCACGTCGTCGCCGCCCGCCCCAGGCCCGCCGCGCCCGTCCGACAGTCGTTCAGGAACACCCGTGTCACGTCCAGTGCACCTCGCGCGGTGGGGATTGACTCAAACGAGCGATTACCCTAATCCCTACGTGACCAGCCATCAACACCGTGTCAGGGGTGCTCCTCGCACACCGTGACAGACCCCGTGTCAGCGCGGGGGCGGGGGCGTGTCAGGGACGGCCGTGACAGTGGCTCCCATGACGGACATGGCGATTGTGGCCTCCGGGTTGCGGAAGGCCTTCGGCGACAGGACCGTGCTGGCCGGGGTGGATCTCGAGGTCCGCGCCGGCTCGGTGTTCTCGCTGCTGGGCCCCAACGGCGCGGGCAAGACCACCACGGTGAACATCCTTTCCACGCTGCTGCGCCCCGACGGCGGCACGGCCCGGGTCGCCGGGCGGGACATCGCGAGCGAGACCAGGGCGGTGCGGGCGGCGATCGGGGTCACCGGGCAGTTCGCCTCGGTGGACGACCTGCTCACCGGCGAGGAGAACCTCCGGCTCATGGCCGACCTGCAACACCTCGGGAAGGGGGGCCGGCGGGTCGTGGCCGACCTGCTCGAACGGTTCGATCTCACCGACTCGGCCGGCACGCTCGCCTCGACCTACTCCGGCGGCATGCGGCGCAAGCTCGATCTCGCGATGACGCTGGTCGGGCGCCCCCGGATCGTCTTCCTCGACGAGCCGACGACGGGCCTGGACCCGCGCAGCCGACGGATCATGTGGGACATCGTCCGTGGCCTGGTCGCGGACGGGACGACGATCTTCCTCACCACCCAGTACCTGGAGGAGGCCGACCAGCTCGCCGATCGGGTCGCCGTGCTCGACCAGGGAAAACTGGTCGCCCAGGGCTCCCCCGGCGAGTTGAAGCGGCAGGTGCCGGGCAGTCACGTCCGGCTCCGGTTCGCCGACAGCGCGGCGTTCGACTCGGCCCGGCGGGTGCTCACCGACGCCACCCCCGAGCCCGACAACCTGACCCTGCGGGTCCCCGGCGACGGCGGCGCGACGTCCCTGCGTCGCCTGCTCGACCGGCTCGACGAGTACGCCATCGACGTCGACGAGCTCTCCGTGCACACGCCGGACCTCGACGACGTCTTCCTCGCCCTCACCGGGCACCACAGCGCGGAGGTCACCGTCCCATGAGTACTGTCCACGACTCGGCCACCATGGTGCGCCGCAACGTCAAGCACACGCTGCGCGACCCGGTCGTGCTGTTCAACGCCGTCCTGTTCCCGATCGTCATGATGTTCATGTTCGTCTACGTGCTCGGGGACGGGTTCGACGTCGGCGGCGGCGACTACATCGACTACGCCGCGCCCGGCATGGTCATGCTGGCCCTGTGCTACGGCATGGGCGCCACCGCCACAGCCGTCAACTCCGACATGACCAAGGGCATCATCAACCGCTTCCGGGTCATGAACATCTCCCGGGGCGCGGTGCTCACCGGGCACGTCGTGTCCACCGTGGCGCGGACCGTCCTCGGGATGGCGGCCATCGTCGGCGTCGCGTTCCTGATGGGATTCAGCCCGGCGGCCTCGTTCGGACAGTGGCTGGCGGCGGCCGGTCTGCTGGTGCTCACCGTGCTCGCGGTGACCTGGCTGACGATCGCGTTCGGGCTCGCGGCGAAGTCGCCGGAGTCGGCCGGGTTCTTCGCCGTGCCGCTGATCATGTTGCCGTTCTTCAGCAGCGCGATCATCCCGGCCGACCGGATGGGCCCCGGCATCCGCCAGTTCGCCGAGTACCAGCCGTTCACGCCGATCATCGAAGCGGTGCGCGGCCTGTTCGCCGGCACCCCGGACACCGGCGCGACGGTCGCCGCGCTGGCCTGGTGCGTGGGGATCGGTGTCCTGGGCTACGTGTGGGCGCTCAGGAAGTTCGCCCGCCGAGTGTGACCTCGGCCAGCGCCCGCCAGCTCGCCACCGCCCCCTCCCGAGTCGCCTCGGTGAACCCCGGTTCGCCGAGGCGTTCTCGCGCCGCCCGCTCGATCCGGTCGATGTCGGGCTGGGACCGGTCGCTCAGGCCGCGCACCGCCGCGCTCGCGCCGAGCAGCCGGGCCGCCTGGGCGTGGTCGCGCTGGCGCAGCGCGAGGTCGGCGACCCCCACCAGCACCTGCGCGACCATCGGCGCGGGGGTCGTCTCGGACACCGCCGCCAGCGCCGCCGCCCGGTGCTGGCGGGACCGGTCGAGATCCTCGGCGAGATAGCCGCGCAGGTCGTGCACCATCGCCCGGTTCGCGGCCCGCTCGGCGTGCGGGCCGAGCATCGCGGTCGCCTCACCGAGCTGCTCGGTGGCCCGCTCGACGTCGCCGCGCCAGCGGGCCAGCTCCGCCTTCGCCAGCGCCAGCTCGACCAGCGCCTCGGGCCACGCGACCCGCTCGGCCAGCCGCTGGCCGTCGGCGACGGCCGCGTCGCTGGCCTCCCGCTCCCCCGCCAGCCAGTACAGCTGCGCCTGCCGGGGCCGCATCCGCACGACGTCCTCGACGGCGCCGACCTCGGTGACCACCGCGATCGCGTCCTCGTAGGAGGCGCACGCCCCGGTGTACTCGCCGCGCATCGCCATCCGCTCGGCCAGCTCGGTCAGGGCGAACGCGATGCCCCACCGGTCGCCGACCTCGCGGAACCCGGCCAGCGCGGTCTCCAGGTGGTCGTCGGCGTCGCGGCCGTCGTCGCCGAGCTGGATGCGCAGCTTGCCGTGCTGCAACCAGGCCAGCGACCGGACCCACGGGTCGGCGGCGTCCAGCAGCGGCTCCCACGGCGATGGCCGCGCGTCGGGCGCGGTCAGCATGCGTTCCATCGGCTCGGCCATCGCCACCGCCGGGTGCCGACTGTCCGAGCCGAGGCTGGCCTGGTAGGCGCGGTGGATCCACTCGGCCGCCTCGTACTGGTCGCTGCGCCCGGACACCACCAGCATCACCACGTACGCGTACACCACGGCCCGGACGTCGTCGGGCACCTCGCCGGGCACCGCGATGGCCGCCATGATCAGCTCGCTGCCCTCGGTCTTGTGCCCGCCCAGCCACCAGTACCAGCCGGCCGCCGCCGCCAGCCGCATCGCGCCGGGCGCGTCGCCGGCGGCGAGCGCGGCGCGCAGGGCGGCGCCGAGGTTGTCGTGCTCGGCGCCCAGGACCGCCAGCCACTCCCGCTGTTCGGCGCGGCGCAGGTGCGGGTCGGCGGTCTCGGCGAGTTCGGTGACCCAGGCCAGGTGCGCGCGGCGGGCCAGGTCGGTCTCGCCGGCCTCGGCCAGGCGCTGCTGGGCGTACTCACGGATGGTGCCGAGCAGCCGGTAGCGCGGCGCGTCGGTGCCCTCGGCGACGACCAGGGACTTCTCGGTCAGCGCGGTCAGCAGCTCCCACGCCCGGTCGGGGTCGTCGGCGCAGACCCGCTCGGCCGCTTCCTGGCTCGCGCCGCCGGAGAACACCGACAGCCGCCGCAGCACGGTCCGTTCGTCGTCGCTGAGCAGCTCCCAGCTCCAGTCGACGACCGCGCGCAGCGTCCGGTGGCGGGGCAGCGCGGTGCGGGAACCGCCGGTGAGCAGGCGGAACCGGTCGTCGAGCCGGTGGGCGAGCTGGTCGGGGGTGAGGGTGCGCAGCCGGGCGGCGGCCAGTTCGATGGCCAGCGGCATGCCGTCCAGCGCCCGGCAGATCCGGGCGAGGGTGGCGGCGTCGGCGGTGGTGTCGGGGCGCACCGCGCCGGCGCGGTCGCGCAGCAGCCGCACGGCCGGCGCGTTCTCGATCTCGGCCGGGCCGGCGTCGGGCGCCGGCAGGGTCAGCGGCGCGACCGGCCACAGGGTTTCGCCGGTGATGCCCAGCGGTTCGCGGCTGGTGGCCAGGATCCGCAGCCGGGGGCACTCGCCGAGCACCCGGTGGACGAACGCGGCCGCCGACTCGATGACGTGCTCACAGTTGTCCAGCACCAGCAACATCGCCCGCTCGCGCAGGGCGGCGATCACCCGATCCGTGGGTTCTGCCTCCGGGGCGTCACCGAGCAGGGCGTCGCGCAGTTTCAGGGCGGCGAGGGTGGCCTGGGCGACGTCGCCGCCCGCGCCGATGGCGGCCAGCTCGACGATCCACGCGCCGTCGGGAAGGTCGTCGAGCAGGACGCGGGTGGTCTCGGTGGCCAGCCGGGTCTTGCCGGACCCGCCGGGCCCGATCAGCGTGGTCAGCCGGTGCGCGCCGACCAGCCCGGCGACCGCGTCCACGTCGGTCTCCTTGCCGACGTAGCTGGTCAGCTCGGCGCGCAGGTTGGTGGTTCGGGTGGGCTCGCGCCGCCCCAGCTCGCCGCGCAGCAGCGCGACGTGCAGGTCGGACAGCTCCGGTGACGGGTCGACACCGAGCGTGTCGGCCAGCGCCTCGCGGGTGCGTTCGTAGACGAGCAGCGCCTCGGCGTCGCGGCCGGTGGCGACCAGGGCGCGCATCAGCGCGGCCACCAGCCGCTCACGCACCGGGTGGGCGGCGACCAGGTCGGTGAGTTCGGTGACCAGCTTCGCGCCGTGGCCCAGGTCGATCTCGGCGTCGTAGCGGTCCTCGGTGGCGGCCAGCCGCAGGGACTCCAGCCGGGTGACGGCCGCGTCGAAGGCGTCGCTGTCGCGCAGGCCGACGTCCTGCATGGCGGCGCCGCGCCACAGCCCGAGGGCCTCGCGCAGCAGCCGGGGGTCATCGCCGTCGCGGGCGGCGGTGACCAGCCGTTCGAAGCGCACCGCGTCGACCGCGTCCGGTTCGACGTCGAGCCGGTACCCGTTCGTGGTGCCTTCGACGGTGCCGTCGGGCAGGACCTTGCGCAGCCGCGACACCAGCCGTTGCAGGGCGTTGGCCGCGTCGGCCGGCGGGTGCTCGCCCCAGATCCAGTCGACCAGGGTGGCCTTGGGCACGACCCGCCCCGGGTCCAGCGCGAGGGCGATGACCAGCGCGCGCAGGCGCGCGCCCGGCACGTCGGCGAGGCTGCCGTCGTCCGCGCGCACTTCGAACGAGCCGAGCATCCCGATCCGCACGCGGCGATTTTGCCACGACCGCCGCCGGTGTCCGCGTCATGTCAGGCCCGTGACAGCGCCCCTGGTGAGGGTGATCCCAGATCACCCACAGGAGGAACACATGACACTGCCCACCGACCGCGACGTGAGCCCGTTCACCCCACCGAGTGCGATCACCCGGCTACGCGAGACCCGCCCCGTCAGCCCCCTGACCTTCCCCGACGGCCACGAGGGCTGGCTGGTCACCGGCTACGAGGCGGTCCGCACGTTGATGGCCGACACCCGGTTCAGCTCGCGGCTGGACCTCGACGTCGTCCACGTGCCCTACGAGATCCCCGGGATGCCGGTGGCGACCGAGCCGTCCCCGCCGATGCCCGGCGTGTTCATCGCCATGGACCCGCCCGACCACGGCCGCCTGCGCAAGCGTCTGACGGCGGCGTTCACCGTGAAGCGGATGAAGTCCCTTGAGGAGCACATCGCGCGGATCGTCGACCGCCAACTGGACCACCTGGCGACGTTGGCGCCGCCGGTCGACCTGGTCGCCGAGTTCGCCCTGCCGGTCCCGTCCCTGGTGATCTGCGCACTGCTCGGCGTCCCCTACGAGGACCGCGAGTCGTTCCAGGCGAACTCCGCCCAGTTCCTCGTCCGCGAACAGCCCCTCGAGGACAAGATGGCCGCGCTGGGCGCACTCACCGGCTACCTGGCCCAGCTCGTCACCCGCAAACGCGCCGAACCGTCCGACGACATCCTCTCCGACCTGGCCGCGCACGAGGACCTGTCGGTCGAGGAACTGACCGGCGCCGCGTTCCTGCTCCTGCTGGCTGGCCACGAGACCACCGCCAACATGCTGGCCCTTGGCACGTTCGCGCTGCTGGAACACCCCGACCAGCTGGCGGCCCTGCGCACCGACCCCGACCTGATGCCCGGCGCGGTGGAGGAACTCCTGCGCTACCTGTCCATCGCCGACATCTTCTACCGCTACGCCACCGAGGACATCGACCTGTGCGGCGAGACGATCCCCCGGGGCTCGACGGTCGTGGTGTCGCTGCTGGCCGCCAACCACGACCCGCTGCGCTTCGACAACGCCGGAGAACTCGACGTCCACCGCAACGCCCGGGGCCACCTGTCGTTCGGCCACGGCATCCACCAGTGCCTCGGCCAACAGTTGGCACGCCTGGAGATGCGCGCCGGCTTCGACGCGCTGTTCCGCCGCTTCCCCACCCTGGCCATGGCTGTTCCCGCCAACGAGGTCCGGTTGCGCACCGACATGAACATCTACGGCGTCCACGAACTCCCGGTCACCTGGTCGTAGTCACCGCCAGGTCCGGGGATCCCGGGTGGGGTCGGCGTACCGGTCGGGGCAGCCGTCGCCGGTGGCGTCCGGGCGGAGTTCGTAGTGCCACGGCTCGTTGTCGTAGATCTGGCACAGTCCGTACCGGTCGCCGTGCTCGGCGAGCCAGTCCGTCGACTCCGGCGGGCCGAGATCGACCGCGTCGCCCGACACGTGCAACGACGTGTCCGGTGTGGACACCCAGCGGGCGGCCTCCTCCTCGGAGCCGTACTCGGCGACCGCTTCGCGCAGCAGCTGTTCCTGGTACCGCACCGACCGCCACCCGCTGTTGACGACGAACTCCAGACCGTGGTCCCCCGCGTCGCCGGCCGCCGCCCGCAGGGCGTCGAGCAGGTCGGGGTCGAGCCGGCCCACCGCCGGGACGTGCCCGTCGAACACGGTCACCCCGTCGCCGACCACGCCGTCGGACTCCCCGACCCTGGTCCGCGTCGGCCGCGGCGACTGGGGCGGCGGCGCGGGCTGGGGAGGTGGCGCCGCCACGGGTGTGGGTGTGCCGTCGACCGGCGACGGCGACCGGTGGACCACAACCCCGACGAACGCCACCCCGATCCCGGCCAGCACCGCGAGCAGCGCCCACCGGGAACGAGATCGTGCCGACACACGGTAGGACATGGCCCCCAGTCAAGGACGGGAGCGGTTGTCAGCCCGTATGCGGTTCCCGATACACCGCCGATACGGCGTAGGCCCGAACCAGGGTCTCGGTCAGGGTGTTACCGGCGGTGTCGGTGGCGGTGGTGCGCAACGAGGCGAACCGGGCGGTCGGCGCACCGGCCGGAACGCGCACCGTCCAGCCCGCGCCAGCCGGGGTGACCCGGGCGCGCCGCCAGGTGGCGCCGTCGTCGTAGGAGACCTCGGTGGTGACGGCGACGACCGGGGAACCGCCGGCCTGGTGGCCGACGCGCACCGAACCGGTGAGGTCCCTGGCGGACGGGGCCGCGTTGGTCAGGTCCAGCGGCAGGTCGTACTCGATGTCCAGCAGGGGCAGGGGAACCGGGGTCGCGGTGGTGGCCGAGGTGAAGGTCCAGCGGTCGGTGACCCGGGTCGCCAGCGGCCAGTACGGCAGGCGGTGGCTGGCGTCGATCGTCAGCTCGTAGCGGCCCCGGCCCGGTGGCAGGTCGAAGGCGGCCAGGCCGGGCACGTCGTTGTGGCCGACGCGGCGGCCGTCGCGGGTCAGGGTGGTGGTGCCGGTGTCGGTGGTGGGGTCGTAGCGGCCGTAGCGGCCCGCGCCGCCGCTGTTGGTGAACATCGGCAGGTCGACGGTGAGCTTGTCGCCCGAGCGCACGGCCCGGGGGGTCGCGGTCGCCAGGGCCGGGCCGTAGGGGGCCTTCATCCAGTTCATCGTCAGCCGTTCGCCGGGGTCGAACTCGCGGGGGTCGCTGGACTGCCAGCCGGTTGACTTCTCGCCCCAGTCCGCGACGGTGTCGAAGGCGACCTCCACGCCAGGGGTGACGTGCAGGGTGGTGCGCGCCGGTGGGCGTAGCTCCGTGGCGACCGCGTCCAGGTAGCCACGGTCGGTCAGGAACGACGTCCAGAGCGGCACCGACGAGCCGGGGGCGGCCGGGGTGTACATCGCCAGGTCCACGGTGGCCATCCGGGCGCGGTGGTCGGACCAGGTGACGCCGTGGGGCAGGGCACCCTCGATCTGGTGGTGGGTGACGTAGGCGCGTTCGCTGTTCAGTGTTCCACGCACGCGCAGTGTCGCCGGACCGTCGGCGAGGATCTCCCGTAGTTCCAGGGTTTCCAGGTAGTACGCGGACAGGGTGCCGGGGACTTGCGGGGTCATCCCGAAGTAGTCGGCCTCGCCGGTGATCACCAGGGCGGCGCCCGCCTCGCGAAGCGCCGCCGCGCGGGCCTGGGCCTGCTCCGGCGAGGTGTCCCCCGGCGGGGTGTACAGGGCGATGGCACCCGACACCGGTACCGGTTCGTCGGCCGGGCCGACGTCGACCAGCGGCGCGGTGAGGTCGCCGGTGAACTCGACCGGGTCCGGGTCCCGCAGGGACAGCTCGCGGCCGGTGCCGACCACCGTGGTGGACAGCACCGGGTCCTGCCAGGACGCCACGTCGTCCAGACGCAGACCCTCGATCCGCTCGCTGGGCAACAGCAGCACGTCGTGCAGGTTGAAGGTGAACAGGCCGATGCCCTGCGGGTGGCCGTCGCCGGTCGGGGGCAGGGCCAGGTCGATCCCGGTCGTCCCGCCGACCTGGCGCGACCGAGGGTCGTCGACCGTGCGGGTGACCTCGCCGGCCGTCCGGCCGTCCAGGACGAGGGTCGTGCCGGCGGCGGTGACGTCGACGACCTCGGCGAACATCGTGCTGTTGGTGATCAGGTACTCGCCGGTGTCGCCCAGCGGCACACCGCCGTTCACCTCCCCGACCACCCGGTACCGGCCCGCCGGCAGCGGCACCGGCGTCGGCTGGCCGGCGTCGGTCCAGATCAGGAACTGCTCGCCGGTCCGTTCGTGCTGGGCGATGGCGAACGCGCTGAGTTGCTCGTCGTCGGCGGCGGTCGCGGTGATGGTGAGCGTGCCGGGCTCCGAGGCGATCGACACGCCGAGCGCGGTGACGACCCCGGCGGCGGTCAGCCGGCCGCTGAACAGGCCTGGCTCACCCCGCACGGACACGGTCAGCGGTGCGCTGCCCCCGGCGGGAACGGTGAGCGTGCGCGGTTCGACGGTGACCAGACCGGGTGCCGGGCGGCCGTCGCGGTCGGTGACGGTGACCGCCGGGGTCAGGGTCACCGGGCGGGGGCCGTCGTTGCGGTAGGTCAGGGTCTGGCGGCCGGACCCGGCGAAGCTGAGGCTGCCCCGGTCGGCCACCAGCGTCGCCCGGTCGGCGGCGTCGACGTCCAGCCGGCCCGCGCCGGTCGTGAACACGCCGCCGAGCGGCTTCGCGGAACCCATGAGCGCGGCCTTGAGCCGGTCGGCCCGCCAGTCGGGGTGGCTGGCGGCCAGGATCGCCGCCGCGCCGGTGACGTGCGGGGTCGCCATCGACGTCCCCGACAGCCGCGCGTGGTGCTCGCTGACCGACACCTCGGCCAGGGTGCCGGCCGCCCGCGCCGCCACGATGTCGGCCCCCGGCGCGGCGAGGTCCGGCTTCACCGCGTGGTCCCCCATCCTGGGGCCACGACTGGAGAACGGCGACGGAACGTCCTGTGTGGACACCGAGCCGACGGCCAGTGCCGCGTCCGCCGCCGCCGGGGTGGACACCGTCGACCCGGCACCGTCGTTGCCGGCGGCCACCACGAACAGCACACCGGTCCGCGCGGTCAGCTCGTTCACGGCCGTGGACAACGGATCGGTGCCGTCGGTCGGGCCGGCGCCCAGGCTCAGGTTCACCGCGCTGACCCGCTGGTCCACCGCCCACGCCATGCCGTCGAGGATCGCCGAGTCCGGGCACCAGCCCTCGTCGACGCACACCTTGCCGACCACCAGGTCGGCCTCCGGCGCGACCCCCCGGTACCGCCCGCCCGCTCCGGCCACGATCGACGCGACGTGCGTGCCGTGCCCGTTGCCGTCGGCCGTGCCGGCCGGGTTGCCGGTGAAGTCCTTGTCCGCCACCACTGTCCCGGCCAGGTCCGGGTGGTCGCGGTCGTAGCCGGTGTCCAGCACGGCGACCCGCGCGCCCTTGCCGGTGTGCCCGCGCCGCCACGCGGCGGGCGCGCCGACCCGCGGCACGCTCCGGTCGAGACTGATCCGCGCCCGCCCGTCCAGCCACACCCGGGTGTCGGACTCCCTGACCGAGCGCCAGAACGCCGCCGTGGTCGCCGTCGGCTGCCGCACGGCCGTCATGTCCAGTGCCGGCAGGTCCCTGGCGACCCGCGCCCCGGCCGCCGGTCCCCGCACGATCAGCGGCAGGTCCGTCCGGTGGGCGTCGTGGTAGCCCATCGCCACCAGGCCGGTGACGTCGAACAGCCGCTCGTCCAGGCGGCCGGAGCGCACCGGTTCGACGGCGTCGCCGGGGTAGACGAACACCCGGCCGTCGCGGGTGGCGGTGAGGTGGCCGATCCGGTCCCGACCCGGACCGGGCCGCACTCCCGCCACCCGCAACGCCGCCCCCCGGCCGGCGGTGACCACCTGGTCGCCGGTGATCAGCGTGACCGTCGAGCGCGCCGGGGCGGCACCGGCCGGCGGCGTGACCGGTGGTGCGGCCGATGCCGGCGGTGCCGGTAACACGACGGCCAGGACCGCGAGCAGAACCAGTGGTGTTCGCTTCATGGTCACTCCCCCACGGGAAAGATGTCGGTGCCCGGCGGGATGACCGGTGCGGTGTTGACCCAGCCGATCCGCTCCACGGTCTGGGTGAGGATGGCGGTGCCGGCCGGCAGTTCCCGCACCTCGCCGCCCGGCTCGGCCAGGGCGTAGCGCCACTCCCGCAGCGCGCCGGTCTCCGGGTCGATGATCACCTGCCAGTCGAGCAGGGCGTCCTTGACGGTGTAGCTCCAGCCGCCGCGTGTCTGCCGGGAGATGCCGACCGTGCCGGGGATCCCGGTGTCGGCCATGACGTGGAAGCCCGGCAGGTCGGCGAGCAGTTCGTAGGCGGCCGCCCGCGTTCCCGGGGTCGTGGGCAGGGAGCCGTCGAGCAGCGACATGGTCTCCCACATGAGCCAGTCGGTCTCGTCGCCGGACCCGCCGTTGCGGTAGCGCTCCAGCAGCCACGACCGGAGCCGCGCGCCGTCGGTCGGCAGCGCCAGCAGGTCCTCGATCGTGCTCTCCAGCCCGCCGATCCAGTACGTGACCGGCCCTGAGGACACGGTCGCGCTCGGCGGCTGCGACGAGGGCAGCGACGGGGCGGGCGAGGCGCCGGGGGCCGGCTCGGCGTCCGGGATCCCCACCGGCCGACCGGCCTTCTCCCACACGACGCGGTCCTGTTCGGACAGCGGCCTGGTGACGATGTCCACCCCGGTCAGGTCGACCGAGTCGTCGGCGCCGGTGAGCGAGGACCACCGCTGCTGGCCGGTGTCCAGCGACACCAGGTAGCGGCCGTGGTCGCGGCCCGGCCACATGGCCTCGACGGTGGTGGTGCGCGAGCGGGCGTGCCAGTACCGCCCGGTGACCGGGTCCGGGGCCTTCGCCGCGGCGGCGGCCGCCAGCAACACCCGCCGGGGCGACTCGTCCGGCCCGTTCACCGACGACACCAGCACCGCCGCGACCACGGCGGCCACCGCCGCCGGCACCAGCAGCCGCCGCGAGCGCATCCGCGTGGCCGCCGGCCGGGGCTGGTCGAACACGGCCCGAAGGTCACGTTCCCGCCGGACGGGGTCGATCGGATCGTCCGGACGGGGCAGGAAATCCGGTCGGGTGCCCTTCACCAGGTCGGAGGTGCGCGTCATGAGATCTCCTGTGACAGCCGGGAGAGTGGACGGGAGGTGTTCGCCGGCGCCATGGCCGCGCGCAGCCGGCGGCGGGCGCGGTGCACCCGGACCAGCAGGGTCGCCGTGGAACAGCGCAGGACCGCGGCGGCCTCGCTGTTGGTCAGCCCGTGCCAGGCGAGCAGGGTGAGCAGTTCGCGGTCGTCGTCGCCGAGTTCGGCCAGCGCCCGCAACGCGGTCGCCCGCTCGACGACGTCCTCGGCGATGTCCCCGGCGACGTCCGTGGCCGGGGCGTTGCCGAGTTCGGCGCACAGGTCGCGCAGCCGGCGGTCGGCGCGGTAGCGCTCCCGGATGAGGTTGCGCGCGATCCCGAACAGCCAGGGCAACTCCCGCGACGGCGCGTCCCCCAGCCGCCGCCAGGCGACCAGGAACGTCTCGCTGACGATCTCCTCGGCACTGGGCCGGTTGAGATAGCCGAGGGCGTAGCCGAGGAGACGCTGGTAGCTCTCGTCATACATCCGCCGCAGCCGTTCCTCCGCGTCGATGGCCGACCTCCTCGTTCGGGTGCGTTCACCAGGTAGTGGTCCGCAACGCCCGATCCTTACCGGCTGCGGTGGGCCAGTTCCCTATGCTTGCCCCGTGGCCTCGATCCGCACGGGAGTCAGGTCTGGGGTGTTCGCCGTGCTGGGCGGACGGGAGTACGCCGGCCGGCCGGTGCGCGAGAACGGCACGGTCCTGGTCAGGTCCGGCGCGGTGGTGAACCCGGATCCGTCCCGGTTCACCTGGAACGAGCGGGTCGGCGAGTGGCACGCCCGGCTGCCGGCCACCGAGTTGGACCGGCTCTACCAGGCCAACACCTACGCCACGTACCGGGGCCACCGGGTGAACATCACCGCCGTCGACGACACGGGTTCGGCCACCGTCTACTTCGCCGACCGGGACGGGTCGTGGGCGGAGGAGAACGGGTTCGCGCAGGTCGACAAGTACGTGTGGCTGCGGCAGGTGCCCGTGTGGGAGCTGCGCGAGGTGTACGAGTGCCAGAGCGACCTGCTGTTTCCGGTGGCGGGACAGCGGCCAAGGGCGGGCTTGTTCGCGACGGTCGGCGGGCGGGAGTACCGCGCGGAGTCGCTGCCCGACCGTGGGGTGATCACGCTGGTCAGTGACGCGGCGGCCAACCCGGACCCGGAACTGTTCGAGGCCGGCGCGGGCGGGCGGTGGCGGGCGGAGGTCCTGGTCGAGCAGTGCGAACGGCTCGACGAGGTCACCACGCACGGGCTCTACCGGGGCCACGAGTGCCAGGTGGTGGCCATCGAGGCGGACGGGGCGACCGGCCTGTACTACCTCGGTCCGGACAAGTCACGGGCCGCCCGGGACGGGTTCGTCCAGACCGAGCCGGGCGTGTGGGCGCGCACGGTCGACGTGTTCGACGTGGCCCGGCTCTGGGAGCGGCACACCGATCTGCTGTTCGCCGCGACCTACGGCACGGCCTGACGGGGTCGCGGCGGCACGGGCGGGCCGCCGCGACCCCGGTTCGTCAGCCGATCCGGTAGGCGCGGACGATCGTCTGCGTCATCCGGTTTCCGTCCACGTCGGACACGGTGGACCGCAGCGACGCGTATCCGCTGGCGGGGTGGCGCACGGTCACCCGCCACCGGTCCTTGCCGCGGGTGACCTCGGCGCGTTGCCAGGTCGCGCCGTCGTCGTAGGAGACCTCGACCGACAGGGACCTGATCCTGGCCGGGCCGTCCTGACGTTCGGCGTGGGCGGCGAAGCTGAACGTGCGGTCGCCGGGTGCGCTGTTGTGCAGGTCGACCGCCGGGTCGAACCGTGTGGTCAGCATCGGCAGCGCCGAGCCCTCACCGGCCGACGACGACCGGAACGCCCACTCCGCGCTGACCACTGTGGACTGCGTCCAGCCCGCGTCGTCGCGTCGTGCGTCGGCCACCACGCGGTAGGCCGCGTCGTCGGCCGGCACCGGGTACTCGGCGAACTCGGTCACCGGGACCGTGCCCAGTTCGGTGCCCTCCCGGTACACGGTCAGCGAGCCGGTGGCGCTGGTCAGCGAGTCGGGCCGGCGTGGCCGGCCGGCCGAGTCCCCGTACATCGGCAGCGAGACGACGATCTTGCCGTCGTCGCGCCAGCCCCACGGGTGCGGCGCCTCGCCCAGGTAGTTCTGCGTCAGGCCGCGCAGGGTGGGACCGATCACCGCCTTGTTCCAGGCGATCCGGGACGGCTGGTCCACGGTGAGCGTCGCCCGGTCGGACAGGTCGCTCGGGCCGCCGGTCCAGAGCAGGTCCCAGTCGCCCGGGGTGAAGTACTCCGTGCGTTCCCGCTGCGCGGTGGTGAACCCGATCCACCCGGTGCCGACGCTGGTGCCGAACAGCGTGGGGTAGGCGGCGAAGCCGGCCAGGTTCGGCGCGCTGTCGTGGTAGGACGAGCGCAGGGTCGCCAGGTCCTCGGTCCTCGGCCGGTAGGTGAGCGGGCCGGTGACCTGCCGCTGGGCGCTGTGCGCGAGCTCGTAGCGCAGGTCGGTGGAGGGCCGGCTGGCGTACTCGACGGTGGTCTCGCCGCGTTCGGCCAGCTCCACCAGCCGCGCCACGGTGCCGTTGCCGGTGCCGAACAGGGTCGGCGCCGGCTCGCCGTCGACCGGTTCGCTGGTCGCGGCCGGCGGCGCCGCACCCGTGTCCAGGAAGCGGACCACCGCCAGCGTGCCGCCGGCCTTGGCGATGTTCACACTCCGGCGCAGCCACTCGGCGCGGCCGATCATCGGGTCGTACTCGATGGCCACGATCTTGCCGGTGGCGTCGATCCCGGCGAGGTCCTCCTCGGTGCCAGAGCCGCCGTGGACGAGGGTGAACGTGCCGTCCTCCGCCGGTGGCTCGTCGATCAGCTGCTCCAGCTTGACGGCGAACGGCTCGCCGTCGTCGGCCAGCATCTCCAGCCTCGGCTGGATGGCCCGGCGGGCGTGGGTGATGACGTAGGTGTCGGACGACGTGCCGGGCAGGGTCGCGGCGAACAGCCGCACGAACCGGGCGTCGACGTCGCTGTAGAGCCCGTACGGGCAGTCGCACGCGTCCACGGTGGACAGCACGCGCAGTTCGTGCGTGCCGCCGTTGGCGTCCGGGTCGTCCGGTTCGGCGGTGACGGGCTGGCCGATCCTGGCGTCGAAGACCTGGGTGAGGTCCTGGTCCAGGGTCAGTTCCGGGTGGCTGATCATCGCGCCGGTCGGTTCGCCGCCCGGGACGTCGGTCATGATCCACGCGTGCACGGCGTAGCGGCCGCCCGGCAGGCTGATCGTCTGGCCGGAGGCGGCGACGGTTTCCTCGCCGGTGTCCAGGTTGTAGAGGTAGGCCGCCGACCGCTGGTCCACCTGGCCGCCGTCGCGGCCGACCAGGGTGGGGGTGAAGGCGTGCCGCTGTTCCTGCTGGTACACCGAGATCGCCGTGCGGGTGCGCACGGTCCCGTCGTCGGCGACGAGCACCCCGGTGTGGATCCCGGTGTGCCCGTCCTGCCCGGTGACGACCAGGTCGACCGACGCGTTGCCGCCAGCCGGAACGGTGACACTGTCCTCGGCAAGCGCCACCAGTCCGGCGGGTGCCGGCTCGCCGGCGTCGTCGACCAGGGCGGCCTCCAACGCCAGGGTGACCGGCGCGTCCCCGGAGTTCGTCCAGGTCACCGTGCGCCGCTCGACCGCTCCGGCGTTGGGCCACGGCAGATACGCCGACACCGCCCCGGTGGCGATGACGGACGTGGCGCTCGCCCGATCCAGGTCGAGGCGCCCCGCACCGACCTGCGACACGGTCGCCCCGGGCACCTCAGCGGCACTGGACACCAGCGCCGACTTCAGCTCCTGGACGGACCAGTCCGGATGCTGCTGGGCCAGCATTGCCGCAGCGGCGGCAACATGCGGAGCGGCCATCGACGTGCCGTCGAGCCGCTGGTACCCGTCCCCGACCGGCTCCCCGATCGGCTCGACACCCCCTGGCCGGGCGGCGACGATGGCACCGCCCGGCGCGCTGATCTCCGGCTTGACCGCGCCGTCGCCGAGCCGCGGTCCCCGACTGGAGAAGTCGCTCGGCGAGTCGGTCTTGGACACACTGCCCACCGACAACGCGTCATCCGCGGTTGCCGGTGAGCCGACCGACTGGTCCTGCCCGTAGTTCCCGGCGGCGATCACGAACAGCGTCCCGTACTCGCGGCTGAGCGTGTTCACCGCGATGGACATGGGGTCCTGCCCGTCGGTGGGTTGCCCACCGAGGCTCATGTTGACCACCTTCGCACCGGATTCGGCGGCGGCCCACCGCATTCCGGCGAGCACACCGTCGTCCGTGCCCCACCCGCTGTCGTCAAGCACCTTGCCGACCGCGAGCGAGACGTCCGGAGCCACCCCTCGGTAGCGCCCCTGCGACGCCGCCCCGGACCCGGTCACGATCGACGCGACGTGCGTCCCGTGCCCGTGTCCGTCCTCAACCCCACCGCCCCCGGTGAAGTCCTTGCTGACCACTGTCTTCCCCGCGAGATCGGGATGATCGGTGTCGATCCCGGTGTCCAGCACCGCGACCCGGACCCCGTCCCCGGTGGCGCCGCGTTCCCACGCGGCCGGCGCCCCCACCTGCGGCACACTCTGGTCCAGGGTGGCCCGAACCCGCTTGTTCAACCACACCCGCCGCACACCCGAGGCGCTGCGGGCGGCCGGCCGATCCAGCCCCTGGAAGAACCCGGACGTGGTGTTCTTGCCCTGGTCCAGGGCGGTGAGGTTGAACTCCGGCAGTGCCCGCCGCACCGTGGCACCGGCCGGGGCGGCGGTGCGCCCCGAGGTCTCCACCAGCAACGGCACGGCATTGGTGTGCGCGTCGTCGTAGCGCTGCCGAACCAGCCCACTGACGTTGAACAACTCCCGGTCCAGAATCCCGCGACCCACCAGCCCGGCCGCGTCCCCCGGGATGAGGTAACGATCCCCGCCATCCCACAGGTCCTGGTAGGGCACGGGATGGGGCCGGGGCGCCGGCTCGATCCGCAACGGATCGGACGGCCGGTCGCCCCACCACAGGACCCGGTCCCCACTGACCAACGTCACCGACACCGGCTCACCCAGGCCGGGGTTCGCGGCGGCCCGCTCCTGGGCCACCGCCCCCGGTGACACACCCGCCACCAGCACAGCGGCCAGTGCGGTCACCGCACCAACCACCCACAGTCTCCGTAGACCCACCACGTCTCCTTCACGTCGGAAATCCCTGTCCCCTAGAACTACGACGCTCCAGAACGCGTTGGCACGACGAGGAAACCCGTTCCCGATTGCTCCGTTCGGCCCATCACCCAGGCTCGGGATTGACCACGATCCGGCGCCACGCCACGTTGTTGTTGCTCCGGACGTTGAACGAGATCCCACTGCCCTCGGCGAACGCCATCGGATCCGATCCACTGACCCAGCGCACCAGGAAGCTCTGGTCAGCGACCACGCTCGCCCAGGGAAGGACAACGGTCTTCCCGCCGGCAGGCACGGACACCGGCACCGCACCGATCTGGGACCACTGCAACGGCCACTGTCCGTTCCCGTGGAACAACGACCGATAGAGCTTCAGCACACCAACGGACGTACCGCCGCCGGCGTTGCTCATCCGCACGTGAACGAACACACCGGTCCCCGGATCGGCCGTGACCTCGGCAGCCGGCGCACACCACACCTGGCCAGGACACAGACTGATATCCGGACTCTGTGAGGCCACCGCCCCCGGCTCGGCCCCCACATCCGCGACAGCGTCCCGGACGAAGGCGTCGGTCCGCCGGCAGGTGGTCACCACACCCGTGATCAGGTCCGCGATCTCCGTACCGGTCACCGAGATTCCACCGGTGGAGCCCGCGTACCCGGCCATCACCGCACCCACGGCGACCGGGTCGTCGGCGGGATTCGGCGGATGCACCGCGTGGATCCTGATCCCCCGGTCGAACGCGGCCTGCCCCGCCGCCTGCGCACTGGCAAGATCCGCGGGCCCGTGCAGGTCATCGAACCCACCGGGCAACGCGTCGGTCACGAGAACGACGGCCTTGGTCGCCTGCGACCGCCATCCGGCCGTGAACCCACCGCTCTGGTGCGGACGCACCCCCAACGTCCGCACCGCCGTGTGCACGGCCTCGTCCGAGGCCTCCGGCAGGTTGGTCCCCGTCGGCCCGGACAGTGTGGGCACCACCGTGTCGATGGCCGCCTTGTTCCCGGGGACGAACGCCGACCGCACCTGGACCTCGTTGTCGAACGTGATCAGCCCGATCCGGTAGTCACCCCCCGACGCCGTCTCGATCGCCGAGGTGACCCCGCCGATCCCCGCCTTGAGGTCGTCGAGTGCCGCGTCCATGCTGGCCGTGGTGTCCAGCACCAGCGCCACGTCCATCGGCCCGCAGTCGGCCGCCTGGGCCGTGGCCGCCGGCGGCGCGACGAGCCAGGCCGCGGCGACCACCACCGCCAGCACCGCTGATCTGCTGCGCATTCCTTGTCCCCCATGGGTTGTCGGTGCGATGTCATCCGAGTGTCGCCGCGTCCGCGGGGTCCGTGACGGCTATAGCTCGCCAGCCGATATATACTCCTCGCATGACGGTCAGTGAACAGGCGTTCTTCGTGCTCACGGCACTGGTCGACGAGCCCCGACACGGCTACGGGATCGTCCGCGAGGTGACCGACCTGTCCGACGGGCGGGTGCGCCTGCGGGTCGGCACCCTCTACGGCGTGCTCGACCGCCTGGTCACCGACGGCCTGGCCGAGCACGACCGCGAGGAGATCGCCAACGGCCGGCTGCGCCGCTACTACCGCCTCACCGACACCGGCCGGCAGCGCCTGGCCGACGAGGTCGACCGGCAGGCCGCCAACGCCCGCGTCGCCCGTGACCGGCTGCGGTCGTGGCACCGCGCGGAGGGCACGGCATGACCCCGCTCGAACGCCGCTACCGCCAGGTCCTGCGCCTGCTGCCCGCCGACCACCGCGCCCGGTGGGCCGACGACATGGTCGACACCTTCCTCCTCACCCGCGAATCCACCGCCCGCGAGCCCGACGCCCGCGTGCTCGACAACGCCGAATCCGACAACCCCCAGCCCGGCGACCCCGAGTCCACCAACGCCGGATCCGACAACGCCCTGTCCGACGCCCTGTCCGACGCCCTGTCCGACGACGAGTTCGATGCCGAGTACGGGTGGCCGGACTGGCGGGAGGTCGCGAGCGTCGCGGGCCTGGCCGTGCGGCTGCGTCTGGGCGGAGCCGGCGCGCCGGCCCGCTCGGTCGCCCGAGGGGAGGTCGTGCGGCACGTCGCCCTCGCCGGGCTGCTGGTGCACGCGGTCGCCTCGGTCGTCGCCGTGGTGTCGTTGGTGGTGGCGCAGGCCAGGTTCCCGACCTACCGGGTGTCCGATCTGGACACCGTGGAAGTCCTCGTCGGTCTGCTGTGGACGGTGTGTTACCTGACCCTGCTGGCCGGCCACCGGCGTGCCGCCGGCTGGCTCGGCGTGGCGGCACTGGCCCCGCTCGTGGCGATGACCGTGACCGACGTGGTCGCCGGTGGCCTGTCGGTCGCGAGCGCCGCCGGCCTGGTGCTGAGCGCCGCGCTGCCGGTGCTGGCCCTGGCCGCCTTCCACCGCGACGCCCCGCCGGTGCGGGCCAGGCCGTGGCTGGTCGCCCTGCCGGTGGGGATCGTGCTGGTGGCGGCGGTGGCGTTCGCCACCCAGACACCGGGCCCGGTTCCGCTGGACTGGCCGGGCATGCTCTGTGTCGCGGTGGTCGTCGCCGGTGTGGGCTGCCTCGCGACCGGCCGCGTCGGCCCGTGGACCGGTGCCCTGCCCGTCCTGGCGGTGGCCGTCCTCGCCGAGCGGGTCCTCACCCTCGTCGACTACGCCCGGTTCACCACCGCACAGGACCGGCCGGCGCTGCTGATCTCCCTGGGCGTGGCGCAGGCGGCCGCTCTGTTGCTCGTCACCGCCGCCCTCACGATCCGTCACCGATCGGCCGTGGCGGCAGGTGGATGGTGAACGTCGTCCCCACGTCCACCGCACTGCGCACCTGGATCCGGCCGCCGTGCGCCGCCACCAGGTGGTGGGTGATCGCCAACCCCAGCCCGCTGCCCCCGGACGCGCGGCTGCGCGAGCGGTCCGCCCGCCAGAACCGGTCGAACACGTGCGGCAGCGACGCCGCGTCGATCCCCGACCCGGTGTCGGCGACCTCGATCACCACCCCGTCCTCCTGGCGCGCCGACAACGTCACCCGGCCACCGGCCGGGGTGTGCCGCACGGCGTTGGACACCAGGTTGCCCAGCGCCTGACGCAGCCGCGTCGGGTCGGCCGACAGGTCGGGCTCGCCGGCGACGACGACCCGCAGTTCGACGGCCGAGGCGTTGGCCTGGCTCTGGTGGGCGGAGGCGACCTGCGCGAGGATCGACCGGACGTGCACCTGCTCGGGGTGCATCCGCAGCTTGCCGGCGTCGGCCAGCGCCAGGTCCTGCAGATCGTCGATGATGTGTTGGAGCAGCACGGTTTCCTCGACCAGCGAGGCGACCAGCGCCGGTTCCAGCTTCGCCATCCCGTCCTGGGAGGCTTCCAGCCAGCCCCGGATGTTCACCAGCGGGGTCCGCAGCTCGTGGGCGACGTCGCTGACCATGGTCCGGCGTTGCCGCTCGGCGGTCTCGATCTGCTCGGACATCCGGTTGAACGTGGCGGCCAGCTCGCCGATCTCGCCGCGCGCCCTGGTCCGCACGCGCGCGGACCGGTCGCCCTCGCCCATCTTGCGGGCGGCGGAGGTGATCGCGTGGATGGGCCGCACGAGCCGGGTCGCGGCGAGCGCGGTCACGCCGACGGTCAGCACCAGCACCGCCAGCGCGGTCCACGCGATCCGCGAGTAGCCCACCGTGGACAGGTCGACCGGGGCGGCCTTCCCGCCCGGCCGCGCGATGTACAGGTACGCGGGCTCGGACACGTGGGCGGCGAGCTGCTCACGGCGGGCGGAGTCGACACAGCGCTGGTCGTCGGGTGCCGGCCGGAGCTCGTCCGGGGAGGGCAGGTCGGCGACCTTGGGCAGCAGCGGCGCCTTGCCCTGCCGGTCCAGGCAGGCGTTGACCAGGGTCAGCAGCTCGGTGCTCGCCGCCTGCTCGGTCCTGGTCGCCGTGACCTGTTCGTCACAGCCCGGGGTCACGCCGGCATCGCCAGTCATCTTGGGGTCCCCCGGGATCGCCACGTCGTCGCCGGGGGGACGATCCGGTTCGGCCTGGGGTGCCTCCCGCTCCGCCACGCCCTCGGCCGGGGTGGTGTCGGCGACCGGCGCCTCCGGGACCGACTCCTCCCTCGGCGCGCCGGTGACCTCCTCGACGGCCAGGCGGCCGTTGGGTTTCTCGACGATCACGCCGTCGCGGCCGTACTTGCGCAGGCAGTCCAACCGCGACTGGGCGACCCGGCGCAGCTGGGCGCGTTCGACGGCGGGCAGCCGGTACGGGCCGACGGCGCGCGCGTCGATCCCGGCCTTGCCGGCGTCGGGCTTGAGCACCGGGTCGACCGCCAGCGGGTCGACCACGGCGGTCGGTGTGCTGGGCAGCGTGGTGTCGGTGCTGCCGCCGGAGTCGGCGATCACCTTCCGGGACGGGGTGGTCACGGTGATCCGCCGCCCGGTCTCCTCGGCGACGGTGTCCACCAGCGCGCGCACGCCGGCCCAGTCGGCGTGGGTCGCGGCGTGGCCGAGGAGCCGGTCGTAGATCTCGGCGTCGGTGGCCAACGACTCGCCGATCTCCTGGTTGATGGCCCCGGTGGTGCTCTGCGCGGCCAGCCACGCCGACGCGCCGACCGAGCAGCCGGCGACGACGACCGACATCGCCAGCAGCCGGGTGAGCAGGCTATGCCGTCGGGTCATCGGCGCCGCTGTCGCTGAGTTTGTAGCCGACCCCGTACACGGTCAGCAGGTGGACGGGGTTGCGCGGGTCGGGTTCGAGCTTGCGCCGCAGGTTCATCACGTGCACGTCCACGGTTCGTTCGGTGACGAACTTGTCCATGCCGAACGCCTGGCTGAGCAGCTGCCCCCGGCTGAAGGTGCGTCCAGGCTCGGCGACCAGCACCGCCAGCAGCCGGAACTCGGCCGGCGTGCAGTCCAGCGGGGCGCCGCGCAGCGTGACCTCGTGCCGCTGCTGGTCGACGACCAGGTCACCGGCGGTGAGCACCGGATGGGCCCGGTCGCCGGCGCGGTGCGAGCGGCGCAGCACGGCACGCACCCTGGCGGCGAGCTGGCGGGGACTGTAGGGCTTGGTGATGTAGTCGTCGGCGCCCAGGTCGAAGCCCAGCAGTACGTCGTCCTCGGTGGTGCGGGCGGTGAGCAGCACGATCGGCACGTCGGACTCGGCGCGCAGCACGCGGCACACGTCCAGCCCGTCGACCCGGGGCATCATCACGTCGAGGACCACCAGGTCGGGTCTGCGGCGGCGGGCCTCGTCGATGGCGGCCCGCCCGTCGTGCACGACGATCACCGTGTGGTTGTCGTGCACCAGGTAGCGCCGGATCAGCTCGGCCTGCTTGGGGTCGTCCTCGGCGACCAGTACCTGTGCGTACACCCCCGCAGTATCCCTGGTGGGCGTACCCGGGCCCGGAATCCGAACAGGTTCTTCATATTCGGCACACAGGATCCTGAAATCGGCTCGCCAGACTGGGCGCCGTCCGGCAGTCGCCGGAGACCCCTGAGGGAAGGACATCCATGAAGCTGGGCCGAGCCTTGGCCGCCGGAGCCGTGCTGTGGGCGGTGGCGCTGCCGCTGACCACGGGAACCGCGCTGGCCGACGAGACGCCATCCGCGCCGGTGGCGACCACGCCCGCCGAGGACCCGACGGCCGCGCCGAAGCCGCCCGCCCCGGGTGACGCCGAGCCGCCGGAGGCCGTGCCGGCCGAGGACGAGAAGGCCAGGGACGAGAAGCTCGAGGGCGCGAGTCCCCAGGTCAGGGAGCGCCCGGACGGCGCCCCGGAGACCGGCGGGGGACCCGTTGACTCCGGCACGGACCTGGCGGTGGCCGGTGGCGCCGCCGGTGCCGCGGTCGTCGCGGCCGGTGGGATCGTGCTGGCGCTGCGCCGTCGTCGCGCGGGCTCGCACTGATCGTGGGCTTGCGCACCTGGGGAGGCCGCGGCGTGGCCGCGGTCTCCCTGCTGCTCGCCGCCCTGACCGCCTGCTCGTCACCGACGCCGTCGCCGACGTCCGATTCCACCCCGCGCGAGGTGACCTCGACGTCCTCCGCGCCGGAGCAGACCACGGTCGCCGGTCTGCCGGCGTCGCGTCCACTGTGGATCGACGTGCCGGCGATCGCCACGCACTCGTCGTTGGTCCCGTTGGGCCTCAACGACGACCGCACGGTCGAGGTCCCGCCGGTGGAGCAGCCGATGCAGGCCGGCTGGTACGAGCACAGTCCGACGCCGGGCCAGACCGGCCCGTCGGTGGTGCTCGGCCACGTCAACGGCGGCGGCCAGGACGGCATCTTCGCCCGCCTGCACGAGCTGAAGCCGGGCGACGAGATCCGCGTCGGCCGCGAGGACGGCCAGGTGGCCCGATTCGTCGTGGACCGCACCGAGCAGATCCCGAAGAAGGAGTTCCCGGCCGACGCGGTCTACGGCAACACCGCCGAACCGGAACTACGCCTGATCACCTGCGGCGGCTCGTTCGACGACGACGCCGACAGCTACCGCGACAACATCATCGCCTTCGCCACCTTCGCGGGTGTCGACCAGGACCGGGGGTGAGGCGGGGGCGCGGCCGACGCCGCGCCCCCGACAGGCCATGGGTGGTCTGTACCATGCCTTGACTGGTTTAGACCAATCATGCTTGTCTGGTGACGTCAGCTCCGATCGTTCCCCTGCGCGAAGGAGTAACAATGGCGTTGCGTCGCATACTGGTCCTCGTCGCGGTGTTGGCGACCTCGGTGGTCCTGGGCACCCCGGCCTCGGCCGCCCCGCCCGCACCGGCACCGGCCGCCGCCTGCGACTATCCGGCCTGGCAGGCCGGCAGGCAGTACAACCCCGGCGACATCGTGCGCTACACCGACGGCAACTACTACATCACCGTGCACGCGAATCCCGGCTACGACCCGGTGATCAGCCACTGGTTCTGGGACCCGTACAGCTGTGACGGCGGCGGTGACCCCGACCCCGGCGGGTTCGTGGTCAGCGAGGCCCAGTTCAACCAGATGTTCCCGAGCCGGAACCCGTTCTACACCTACAGTGGTCTGCGGACCGCGATGAGCGCGTTCCCGGCGTTCGCGAACACCGGCAGCGACACGGTCCGGCGGCAGGAAGCGGCGGCGTTCCTGGCGAACGTGTCCCACGAGACCGGTGGCCTGGTGCACATCGTGGAGCAGAACCAGGACAACTACCCGCACTACTGCGACCCGAACCAGCCCTACGGTTGTCCGGCCGGGCAGGCGGCGTACTACGGGCGCGGCCCGATCCAGCTGAGCTGGAACTTCAACTACAACGCGGCCGGCAACGCGTTGGGCCTGCCGCTGCTGACCAACCCGTGGCTGGTGCAGAACGACGCGGCCGTGGCGTGGAAGACCGGGCTGTGGTACTGGATGACCCAGAGCGGGCCGGGCTCGATGTCGGGCCACACGGCGATGACCGGCGGGCACGGTTTCGGTCAGTCGATCCGCAGTATCAACGGTGCGCTGGAGTGCGACGGCGGCAACCCGGGCCAGGTCCAGAGCCGAGTGACGAAGTACCAGCAGTTCACCCAGCTGCTCGGGGTGTCCCCCGGCGGCAACCTGTACTGCTGAGGGTCAGCCCGGCCAGGGTGCGCTGGCCCGCCAGGTCTCGACGGTCGAGGACAGTCCCTCGACCAGCAGCGGGAGTTGGGGCACCAGCGCGAGGCAGGCGACCATCTGCAGGTCGCGCACACGTTCCATCGCCGACAGCACGCCGCGGTCGACCGTCCGTAGTCCCAGGTCGACCGCGGCGTCCTCGTACGCGGCGATCGCCTCCTCGCCGGTGTGCGCGAGGTCCCACTCGACCGGCGCGACCCCGACGTGCTCGTAGTCGGAGTACAGGGTGGTGTCACCGGTCTCGATCAGGTTGTAGAACGGCGCGTCCCCGTGCACCACCTGCACGGACACGCCTGGGAACATCGCGGCGAACCCCGCCGGCGACTCGACGGCCGGTGACAGCAGCCGCCACTCGGCGCGGGCCCGGGCCAGATCGTCGGCGGCCAGCAGGTCACTGCCTTCGAGGTCGTCGAAGGCGAGGTCGACGTACCCCCGCATGCCCGGGAAGAACCCGGTCTCGCCCGGGTAGCGGGCCAGCACCGAGTGCAGCCGGGCGACGTCGGGCATCCGCCGCACCGGGTCGTAGTCACTGGGAACGATATCGACGACCTTCTCCCAGAAGGTCATCGCGAACCCGTCCCGCACCACCGGCTCCGCCGGCACGAGCCCACTGGGCACCACGGTCGGCACCCCGACCGACGCCAACCACCGCGCCACGTCCAGCTCGGTGCGCTGGAACCCCGCCGACGAGGTACCTCGGGGCGTCACCACCGGCACCCGGGCGACGACGGGTGCGGGCGCGAGATCCACCACCACCGAGAACACGTCGTACACGACCTCTGCCTCGGAGGCGTCCAGCCCCAGCGCGGTCCCGGCGTCGACAGCGGCGTCCCGGGCCCGCCGCGAACGGGCGGCCCGCTGTTCCTCGGTGATCACGACAGCCACCCTAGGGTCGGTGTCGGGCCCGCGCAGGCTAGTTTCTCCCGGTGACTCTCCTCGACGACGTGGCCGCCCGGGACGGCGGCCGCTGCTGGGTGTGCGACGAGCCCGTCGACCTCGACAGATCGGTGAACGACCCGAGGGGCCCCAGCGTCGACAGCCGCACCACCGACCGCAAGGCCAAGGTGCCCGAACGACTCGCGCACCGCGCGTGCAACACCCGCAAGGGCGCGGTCAAGGTCGTCATCGCGTGGCCGGACCGTCTGCACGTGGTCGACCCCGCGCCGCTGATCACCGTGGCCACCAGACTGGAACGCAAAGGCGGCCGGGAAATGGTCGCCCGCTGCCCCACCAGGCAGGACGCCCAGGACGCGGCGGACTGGCTGGTCGACCGCTTCTCCCGCCTGGTCCCCGGCCTACCGGTGAACGCCAAGATCGAACCGGGCGGCGGTCAGTTCCTCGTCATCCTGGCCACCACCCGCTGACCGGGGTTCACCGCGCAACCAAAGCCCGTGCGACTCCCTGTCCTGGCGGGCCGGGTGGCGAACCGGTCCCGGGCAGCACCCGCCACGATCCGAGCAGACACCACCCCAACACGCGCCCTCAATTCAACAATCAGAGAATAAATTCCAAAGTGATGCCAGAACTGCCGAACCAGAGGTATCGTCCCAGCTCAAGAAGTGTCGTCCCCGCGCGAGCGGGGCTGGTCCCGCGGCGGACTCCGTGTACGGCACGGCCGGCGGGTCGTCCCCGCGCGAGCGGGGCTGGTTACGCCACCGCTGCGGAGGCCGTGAACGGGCGTAGACGCTCGTTTCGGCGCAGGCAGCCTGCCCGGAACGGCAGGAACCTCGGCATGCCGGCGAAGGGTTTCAGCTTCTCCCGTAGCGGCGCCGTTTGGCGGCATCGCTCCACCCGGTCTTCCGCACGACCGGAGCTCCACCGTCGGGACGGAGCATGAGGTGGAGGCCTTCGTGATCGACAGGTGTCCAGTCGTGGTTGTGGACGGCGAAGTCGAGACCTTGCTCATTGTCGGCGGAGAACACCATGATGGCGCGTCCGGTTTTGGCCATCTCGGTGACCCGCGTCCAGACCAGCGAGCGGACGCGAGCGGTGATCTCACCGACGAGCACCCCTGGCGATATCTCCATGAGCCACCGGGTGAGGTGTCCGCGCAGGCCGACGGGGCAGGCGGTGACGACGATGACGGTCATTGGCGTGCACCACACCGTAAAGGCTGGTGTTCGCGGCGGAAAGCGCTTTGTTGACCGGGGTTCCGTCGTCGAAGTTCATCGGGTCGTAGTCCCGGCCGTCCCATTCGACACCGGTGCGTTGGGAGTGTGCCCGGTACAGACGCCGGACTCGGGCTCCTTCGCGCCCACGGAGCTGCTGCATGGTCGATCCACTGACGTCCTCACCGGGAAACCGCATCGCATACATCCGCCGCGCGACCGTCAGGCGGGAGTTGCGGTTGGACACCAGTTCGGCCTGGCGTTCCAGCAGCCGCGAGGACTGGGTGAGGGTGCGGCCGTGCGCGTAGTACCGCACGCCGCGCTCACCGACCCACACCGCCGTGGAGCCGGACTCGGCGAGCAGGACCATCGCCTGTTGGCTGACGGTGGTGCCGGGGCCGAGCAGCAACGCGCCGAGCGTCGCCGCCGGCAGGTGCACGGTGCCCCGGGCGTCGCGGGCGGTGATCGCGTTGGAATCGCGGTGCACAACACAGTGTTCGAGGTACACGAAGCTCAACCGGTCCGACGCTCGGGTGAGTTGGCCGAGCGGGACGGGTTTGGCGCCCGGGATCTCGGGCATCAGCGGGCCAGCGTGAGCAGTCCGCAGCCGTAGCCCTTGGCGGGGCCGATCCCCCGGGTAAGCGCATTCCTCAGCGCGTCTGGATCGGTGACGGTCAGGCGTCCTTCGAAGGTCGCGGTGGCGATGCTGACCTGGCGGCCCTGGCGGGCGAACCGCACGATCTTGCGGTCACGCACGATCAGGTCGGGTTCCTTGTGGTCGCCGGTGACGATCGCGAAGCCGTGACGTTCGGCGCGACCGGTCAGCCATCCGTGCTGCTGGGCGGCGGTGACGTGCCCGAACCGCTGCGAACGTCCCGCACCCTCCTTACGTCCACTGTGGACAGGATTGGCGGTGAGCCGGAAGGCCCATTGCTCACCGGCGATGAGTCGGTCCAGCAGGCGCTGGTAGTCGCCGCTGCGCCAGGTGGTCTTGGTCGGCCAGCCCGCCTGTTCGACGAGGTGGGTCAGGTCGGGCCGGTGCGGGCTGGCCAGGTAGAGCAGTGTCTGGGTTCCGCGCTGGTCGACCCGCCACAGGATGCGGCCCGCGTCGGTGGGTTCGCGTTCCTCGGCGGTGAACGCCGCGAGCACCGCCGCGTGCATCCGTTGCGGCGAGGACAGCAGACTGCGCGCGCCCCGCCGGACGGGGTTGATCTCGAACTGCGTCAGGTACATCAGACAGCATCTCCGAGCAGGTCCATCGGATCGTGCGGGTCGGCGACCGGCTCGGCCGCCGGGTTGGGCACCGTCACCGGGTAGCGGATCACCGACCGCCACCCCCACTGGCGGTGGGCGGGGTCGAACGAGACCGGCACGTCGTGTACGAGTTCGCTGCCCGGAGTGCCGGGGTCGCAGTCGCGGTGGACGGTCAGTTCTGCCGTGGGCCCGGCCGCTCGCCGCACGGCGGGTGAGGCCAGCCACGGCAACGTTTCCAGGACGCTCTCCACGTCACCGTCGTGCAGACCGTGGTCGAGCCTGCCGGCGGGCGGGCAGGAACGACGCCCCAGGTACACGGGGAACACCGGGCGACGCAACGCCTCCCGCAGCCCGTCCAGCACCTCCACCGGCCCTTCGACGGCGACGGCGAACACCGCGTCGGCCAGGTAGTAGCGGTAGGACAACGGCATCACCTCGGACCCGTCACGGGATCGGGCCGTCTGGAAGTCACGCTCCACGCGGCCGTTCTGCTCGGTGCGGACCCAGATCCGCAGCCCCAGCAGTTGTTGCAGCGAGTCGGTGCGCCGCAGGCCCTGGGCGGCGGCGAGCATGCCGATCACCCCGCTGCGGCTCGGCGCACGGCCGGTGCCCCGGCGCACGAACCGGCTGCTCGTGCCCCACGACTGCAACGGCGCCGCCAGCCGCAGCACCAACGCGGTCACCGCACCGACCGCTCTGCGACCAGTTCTCCCACGCCTCCGACCAGGCCGTCCAGCGACACCGGGCTGGCGATCTCGGCGAGCAGTTCGCCACGCTCCCCCACCCCCACGGCCCACGCCGCGACCGGGGTCTCGTCGTAGGCGGCGTGCAGTTCGTCGGCGTGCCGGGCAAGCCGCGCCACCGCGCCGGTGACCCGCCCGCCCTTCTCGCCCTCGCGGATCGCCTCCTCGTAGGCGCCGGCGAGGTTGATCGGCTGGGTCTCGCGCGCCACGACCAGCACCGCGTCGGGCAGCGTACGGTTGGCGAAGGTGTTCTGCTTGCCGGTGGGCATGCTGGTGACGAAGGCGCGCACGAACGCCTCCACCGCGCGCCGCGTCGCCGTGGCGTCGCCGAGCGTGCCGTGCAGCCGGTCGACGTCGACGTTGGCGTACCGGTACAGGGTGGCGGAGTTGAACTCGACGGTGCCGATCATGCCGGCGCCGGCGTCCTCGGTCACGTCGGCGGCCTTGTGGTCGTCCACGGCGGTGAAGTAGTCGTACTCGTTGGCGACGGCGTGCACGCTGATCGCGTGCGCCACCTGCGCGGCCGCCTCGACATTGAGGTCGGGCAGGTTCGCCAGCATCCGCCCGAACAACGCCACGTCGACCGAGTGCTCCCGGTCGGCCCGCCCCCTGGCGGCGGCCTTGTCGATCTTCGGCGTCTCGTCACCGGCGGCCTCGACGGCGAGTTCGGCCAGCCCGTCGAGCTGGTGGTTGCTCAGGAACAGCAGGAACTCCGACTCCTCCGGGCCGTCCTTCTTGTTGCGCGGCGCCTTCAGCTTCACGCCGGCGGCACCGAGCACCGCCGTGGCCAGCTCGACCGCCCGCTCCGCCAGTTCCGGCGCGCGCTCGGTGATCCGCTCGGTCAGCAGCTCGACCACCTGCTTGGTGCGCACCCCCAGCTCCGAGCGGTCGAGCAGGTCGTCGAAGGCGTCCCTGGTCGCGCGCTTCCACGCCTGACTCGACACCCGGGCCCGCCGCACACCGCCGTAAACCGCACTTTTCGGACTACCCGTGTCGTCCCTGTTGATGTTGCTCGGCGGCACGGTCTGCACGACGTGGATGTCGATGATCGTTCGGTTCACTGCGCGGCGTCCTTCTGCTCGGCGTCGATCCTGCTGGTGCGGGGGAAGTGGTAGTCGCGCCCCCACCGGTTCTGCACCTGGGGAGCCCGGCCGGGCAGCTGCCAGACCCACAGGTCGCGGGCCAGCTGCCCGTAGTCGAACTGGACGTTCGCCGCTCGCATCAGCTGCACCAGTCCCCGCAGGTGGTGGGTCAGCTCGGCGAAGCTGTCGGCGGTGCCCAGGGCGGCGAACCGGCGCGCGACCGGCCCGTCCGACCGCGCGTCCTTGTCGAGCGCACGCACCGCGCTGCCGAACGGACGGCCCTGCACGTGGACCGCGCGACGCTGGGACTGCTGGTGCAGCGCGAAGAGTGTCATGGCGACATGCGCGGCGTTCTCGGCGTAGCTCGGCTCGTCCCGATGCCAGTCCCGGGCGAACTCCTCGGCGTGGGTGAACTCCAGGATGTCCAGGACGCTGCCCGCCGGCTTGCCCGCCCCCCGCCGCAGCCGCGCCAACGCGGCGACCGCCGAGGCGTCGTCACGCAGGTACCCACCCTGCAACTGGGTGACCCGCGCGCCGACGATGACCGCGATCGGCCGGTCGGCGCCCGGCTCGGTGTCCGCGTCTGGTGTGGTCCTCGTGGTCACGTCAACTCCCGACGGGGGTTCTCGATGGTGACGGTGCGGCGTACTGGAAGGTCTTGCGCAGGGCGTCCCCGCACCACTTGCGGGCATGCACCGAGGTGATCCGGCGTCCCTGACGGTCGTCGCGACCAACCCACGCCACCGGCGGGGTCGTCGCGGCCAGGTCGTCGGCCAGTTCACGCAGTGCGTCCAGCGCCGTGCGATGCCACTGGGCGAGACAGGTCGACGCGTCGGTGTTCTCGTCGAGCCCGGCCAGCCAGGTCCTGAACAGCGGGTCCAACACGCTGTAGGCCTGTTCCGTGGCGCGAAGCCGGTGCCCGCCGGTGATGTCCCGCGATCCGGCCGCGACGGCGAGGTTCTCCGCGAGCCGGCCCACCGCGTTCGCGCCGGCCTCGCTGTGCTCCACCGCTTGTTTCACCGACCCGATCAACGCAGCGGCGTCCTGCGCGAACAAGATCGCCCGCAGACTCAACGCGTCGTCCACGATGTCGGCGACAGTGGAGCTCTGGGCGCCGTAGTGCATGCCGATCGCGCGCAGTTCCAGCGGATACCCGGTGTCCAGCACCCGCCTCATGGCGAGGGAGCTGACCCACCGCAACACCGTCGCTGTCAACCGGTTCTCGACGGTGGCGGCCCCGGTGTCCGGCAGCATCGACTGCAGTCCGCGCCAGATGTCGCGCTCGGGGTTGTGTTCCAGCGGCATGTAGACCGGCACCGACGACCGCAGCTTCTTCTCCTGGGTCTCGCTGCGCCGCCACAGCGTGTGCGGCTCGAACGGGTGCATGTTCTGCGGTGTGAGGCGGTCTCCGTTGCCGATCAGCACCCCGGTGACCAGGCCGTCGTCCCACGCCAACCGCACCCGCCGGGACTGCCAGGTGAACAGCTCGACCGGACCTGTCGGCGCACGCCCGCCCGGCACCTCCTCCGCGGCTCCCAATTGGGGTCGCTCCCACGGCGGTCGATCATCCGCGTCCGCCGCTTGCGTGAAATCACGCGGAATCAGATTCAGCAACAGGGTCTCGCGCAGAGTTCGGCCACCCACGAGGACACCACCGAGATGTCCCGACCAGGAAACACCGATGGGATAGCCTTTTCCATTCTTGGTGCGCGGATCGCTCGGATCACCGGATTTGATCCCGGAGGTGTCGAACGCCTGACAGTGCACCAGCCAGCGCGCCGCCTCGGCGGCCGCGAGCGTCAGCCTCCCGCCGATTCGTGTGGTGAAGAAAGGCGCCCCGTTGGGAACGTCGGCAATCAGCTTCGACAGGTCCGACACCGACCCGTCCGCGACCCGCAACCCGGCCACCTGGAAGAACGGCTCCGTCTGGTCCGCGAGATCGAACCGGTGCCGGTGCGCCTGGAGGTACCGGTCAATATCGTCTACTGGCAACGTTTCCGCACGCCACAACTCCCGCCAGGCCGCGACATCCCGAGGCCCGCCAACCGACCGGTGCAGCACGGCCAACAGCAACCGCGTCAGCGCGAAAACCTGTGTCGGCACGTCCCCGACCAGCCCCAACAACCGATGAGCGGACCCAAAGATCTCACCCATCGACAGTTCGACGACATCGCCGTCCTGATCCCGCGCCAACAACCACGGCCGCACGACCAGGTCGAACCCACTCATACAGAAAGCCTCACATCAGCATCCACAGAGTTCTCGAAGGTCTGACCTGTCGGTGAATATTAACGACGACATCGACGTCATCTCACGTGAACGTCATCGACCGGCCGTAGCCTTTCGTTTCACTGAACCGCGACGAATGTTCGCTGAGTTGACCGGGTTCGGACGCGAGCCCCGCCCCGGCCAACTCAGCGGCAATCTCGCCAGCCCTGACGGCCCCACCGCACACTCAGCCGCCAGAAGCCGATCCGCCCCAGCCCCGCAGTTGTCCCACAGGCCGCACACCCCGGAACCGCACCGGGCGACACAGCCCCGCGTGCGCGGGGACGACGCGGCCGATGCCAGCGAGCATGTCCGACAGGTCGGACCAGCCCCGCGTGCGCGGGGACGACAGGCTGGCGACGCGGCACAGTCACCTCGCGCACGGGACCAGCCCCGCGTGCGCGGGGACGACGTGTCTGGCGCCCCGCTCACCTTCGCTGGGTGGGGACCAGCCCCGCGTGTGCGGGGACGACACTTCCTGACCTGGGGCGATAGCACTGGAACTCCGATTCCAGCATCACTTTCTCATCTTTTCCCTGGCAGTTGAATTACCGCCCGCTGCGGTCCTGGTTCCACGTGCGGCACCCCAACCATCCCATGCCCCAGCCTCGCGGCGCTCCACCCCACGCACGGCGGCGAGAGAACGAACAGGGCTCAGCGGGAGCCGTCGACCGGTTCGTGGAGGAGGCCGCATGCGAGGTCGTAGGTGAGGTGGTGGTCGTGGAGCACGGCGTGGCGGTCATCGTCGAGCGGGAGGATGAGGTGGCCGGACAGGGTGGGGGTCTGCTGGAAACTGTCGATCTTCGTCTGTACCAGTTCATCGATCACGGCGTCGATCACGCCTTCGTGGCTCAACGCGCGGGGCAGACGTAGGGTGCACGAGGCGAGAATCCGTGCCAGTCGCCATTCCAGTTCTCCCAGCAGGGGAATCTGCTGGCCGCCGCCGGGTACCCAGTCCGGCGTGCGCAGTCCACCGTCGACGTCGCGTTGTACGACGAGGACTTCCAGGGATTCCGCGCCGTCGCGGACCTGGGCCAGGGCGCGGGGGCCTTCGTCGTGTGCCTCGCCGGCGTGGGCTTGGAGCCAGTCGACCAGGTCACCCGGGCCGGGTTCGCCCAGCAGGTAGGTTGTGGCGGCGTCGTGGCGGCGTTGGGCTCGGTGGTCGGCGCGCTGACGGGCGTCGTCCATGGTTGGGCGCCAGTTCGGTGGGCCGAGGGGGTCGTCGCCGTAGGCGGCCTGGACCAGAGGGGCGATGTCCCGTGGCAGGGTGACGGTGTCGCGGTCGATCAGCGCGGCAGCGCGCAGCAGGTGGTGTTCCTCGTAGACGGCGGTCGAGCCGCGCACCGGCGCGGGCGGCGTCGCCAACCAGTCGACGCCGGTGATCGCGCACCGCGCCCGCATCACCGCGTCCGGACGTCGTTCGCGGGTATGCCGGTGCAGCCGCCCCATGCGTTGCAGCACAAGGTCGACCGGCGCGAGATCGGTCACCATGAGGTCGAAGTCGATGTCCAACGACTGTTCCACCACCTGGGAAGCAACGACCACATGACAGGACGGCCGCTCCTCGGACCTGCCGGGCGGGCCGAACCGTCGCAGTAGATCCTGGTCCTTCGCCGCCCGGTCGCAGGCAAGGAACCGGGCGTGGTTGATCGTCACGTCGAATTCGTTCGCCAGGTGCGCGGCGGCCTCCTGCACCCTGCCGACCGTGTTGCGCACCACCACCGCGCAGCCGCCGTCCCGCAGATGTTCCCGCAGGTAGGCCGACAGAGTCTCCAGGTTGTCATCCAAGCGGTCCAGCACGACGGGCACCGCGCGGTCGGGCATCGGGAACGTTCTCGGGGGCTGGTTCGTCGCGGTGATCACCGGATAGCCGGGATGGGCGGCCGGCACGTCGGCGGCGGGATCGTAGGCACGGAGCAGTTCCGCGCGCCGCGCGTCGGGCAGCGTCGCCGACAGGAGGATCACCGGCACCCGGTAGGCGCCCAGCCACCGCAACACCCGGTGCAGGTACTGGGACATGTACACGTCGTAGGCGTGCACCTCGTCGATGATCACGACCTTGCCGACCAGCGAGAGATGCCGCAGCATGACGTGCCGCGTCTTCAACCCGGCGAACAGCACCTGGTCGATCGTTCCGACGACGAAGCTGGCCAGACCGGCTTTCTTCCGTCCCCGCAGCCAGTCGTGCGCCACCGCGCCGCTCTCGCTCACCACCCGCGCCCGCCGGGCCAGCCCCCGGTACCGGTCGTTGAGGTGCGCTTTCCCGTGGGCCAGCGCCATCGTCGCCCCGCCCGGCAGGCGGTCCAGCCACGACCGGACGCGGTCGAACATCGCGTCGGTGGTCGCCTGGGTCGGCAGCGCCACGAAACACCCGTTGGCATCGGCGTCGTGCGCCAACACCTCGGCGGCCAGCAACGCCGCCTCCGTCTTCCCCTCCCCCATCGGCGCCTCGACGATCACCAACCCGGACCCGCACATCGCCCGCGCCGCCTCGACCGCGCCGACCTGCACGTCCCGGATGTCCTCCCCGGCGAACCCGAACCGTGTCGCGAACGTCGCCCGCGCCTCCCCCGGCACCGGCGCCACCCACCGACGCGGCAACCCCAGCCGCGACCAGCCCTCGGTGAGCCGCCGCTGCGTCCGCGTGTCGTCCGGCCCACCCGTCCTTCCCAGCGACCACAACGGAAAGTACTCCGCGTTGGACGCGATCCAATCCGCGACGATCACCAACGCCGTCAGCAACACCAGGCTCGGCGTGGACAGTCGAGGGAACGTCGGCGCACACCGGTGTGCCGCGCGGGTCAGCACCTCGGCCCTGGCCTGGCTCCACGGTCCGCCACCGGCGTAGGGGATCTGCTCGATGACTTCCGTCAGCCGTGTCCACTCCGGCGCGACCCCGTGATGCGACCCGACCACCGACGCCAACGCACACGCGTCGTCAGCGTCCACGCCCCGCGCCGACAACCAGTCGAACACCGCGACATGCCCCACCAACGCGTGGTTCACCCGCGACCGAGTCCGGTCGTCCTTCGCGGCGGCGACCATGCCGGGGTCCACCCGAAACCCGTCACCAGCCATCGCCTGACACAGCGTCGGCACCTGAACAGCGAACGCCGGACTCGCCTTCCCGACGTCATGCACAGCGGCCAGCCACACCACCAGGTCACGAACATCGGCCCCGGAGATCCCGGCATCCTCGGCGATCGTGCGCACCACCGGGCCGGGAACCCAGTCGTCGAACAACAACCCCGCCACGCCCTGCGCATCGTCAAGATGCTGGTGGAGCGGCAACCACTGCTCCACCTCCGCCGGCGAATGAGGCCACGACTTCGCCCACACCGACCACCACGAACCCACGCCACCCCCAGTGTTCATGCCCTGACATCGACGACCCGGCCCCCACCGTTCCAACAGCCCAACAGACTCACGATGATGTCGCCGTAGCAGTGAACATGGAGAGCAGCGATTCATCAGCCGATGAAAAAATCGGAAAGTGATGCAAAAACGGCCACACCGCCGATATCATCGCAGGTCAACAAGTGTCGTCCCCGCGCGAGCGGGGGTGGTCCCTTATCGCCGTCCACGTAGTCGACAACGAAGCAGTCGTCCCCGCGCGAGCGGGGGTGGTCCGCGGGCTCCCCAGAGGAGCACCGGCGAGAGCGCGTCGTCCCCGCGCGAGCGGGGGTGGTCCCCCAACGGCCGGTTCGTCCGGTTACCGAACTCACTCGGGGTCGTCCCCGCGCGAGCGGGGGTGGTCCGGACGGCGCCCCCGGCGTGCGGTACGTCGAGCAGTCGTCCCCGCGCGAGCGGGGGTGGTCCGTCGCCGAACTGGGCCGTGGCGGTGTCCAGGTCGTCGTCCCCGCGCGAGCGGGGGTGGTCCATGGACAATCCACCAGTTCGGCGCGAACCGCACCGTCGTCCCCGCGCGAGCGGGGGTGGTCCCGCGCCCTTGGCGTACACCTTCACGTCGGTGTGGTCGTCCCCGCGCGAGCGGGGGTGGTCCCGTCCTGTCCGACGGCGTCATGCCGGCGCTCGGGTCGTCCCCGCGCGAGCGGGGGTGGTCCCTGCACGGTGTCGATCACGTTCCACGGGCCGTCGTCGTCCCCGCGCGAGCGGGGGTGGTCCCCGGCTTATCGCTGTCAATCCATGCGACGGCGTGTCGTCCCCGCGTGAGCGGGGGTGGTCCAAGGTCGTGCCCGCCCAGGGCGATCCGATGCTGTCGTCCCCGCGCGAGCCGGAGGCTGGTCCCGACACCGCGACGCCGACGGTTCGGCCACCGTGTCGTACCGCATGCACGGGGTCTGTTGACGACTTGAGGGTTGCGGCAGGCTGGACGTGCGGGTCCTGGTCAGGCCGTCGTGGGGACGGCCTGACCAGGTGGGTGATCCGGGTCGGTCACCAGGTCATGATCGCGGCGATCAGGGTGGCCAGCGGAACCTCAAGGCGACCGCCGTCGGGGTTCTTGCTGTCGCGGATCGCGCCGGACGTGGCGGTGTGCGCCAGTTCGACACAGGCTCCTTCGTTGCCGCTGCGGCTGCTCTTGCGCCAGGCCAGCTCGACACAGTTGCTTTCGTTGCCGCTGCGGCTGCTCTTGCGCCACCGGCCGAACGTTGCCTCCGCCATGATCGTTTCACTCTCCGTCCAGATCACCCGCGATGGACCGCAGCAGGCGCACCGAGCGCCCTTCGTCCAGCGCGAGACCCGTCAGCTTCTCCGAGGTCAGCTTATAGAGCGAGACCTTGTCCGGATCGTCGAGGAACAGACCGGTCGTGCGGTCCTCCACGTGAACGACGGTCGGGTCGGACGCGAACTCCATGATCAGGAACTGCCCCAGCAGCCCCGGGTGCTCGGCGACCGACGCGGGAATCACGTTGATCGTCACCATCGGGCGTTCGGCCAGGTCGACCAGGTGCCGCACCTGCCTGGCCATCACCTTGCGGCCGCCGACAGGTTGACGCAGACCCAGTTCGGTCATGATCAGGTGCAGCTCCGGCGGCTTGCGCCGGGTCAGGATCGCCTGACGACGCATCCGCAACCCCACCCACGGCTCCAGGTCCTCGTCGCGGTCCCGGACCCGTAGTGCCGAGAGCGAGGCGTGCGCGTAGTCGGCGGTCTGCGCCAGGCCGGGCACCAGCATCAGCTCGAAATCGATCAGCTTCGTGGCGCGCTGCTCGAAGTTGAGGAAGTTGCGGCTCTGTTCGGTCGAGGTCGCCGACTCCATCATGTCCGGCTCGCCCCGCCGGCGGGCGCGCTCGATCAACCGCTCGCGCTCCACACCCGTGACGCCGACCAGCGTGAGGATCGACGCGACCTCCTCGCTGGTCGGCTCGCGCTTGCCGGTCTCGATCCGGCTGATGGTGCTGGCCGAGGTCCCGAGCGCGTCCCCTACCGCCTTCACGCTCAGCCCACTGTCCTTACGGAGCCGGTACAGCTCCAGCCCGATGCCCCGGGCGTTCACACCGGACAGCTGCTTGGCCATGACACTTCCTCATTCACGTCGTCGGAACCCGATCGGAGCGATCCTAGAGCAATCCGCGTCAGTCCACCGGACAACCAACCTTCGGGTGACAGATCTTGCAGGCCTTTGCAATTTGTGTCACGTTGTTGACGTTGGACCAGAACCGCTGGCGGCGAGAGGGATGATGATGACATGCTTCGCCAACGCCGGACGGCGCGACTCCTGGCGCACGCGCGCATCGGCCGGCCGCCACACGGACAGCGGCGGCCGCGCCGTCGCTCGGGGCGGCACGGGTGGACGAGCGGCTTCTCCACGACTCTCTCGATCCCACCCGTGCCCGCTCCCCCGCCCCACCGACGAACGACCGGACCGCGCGACCGACACCCCGCACCGCGACCGTCGAGCACCTCGTCGGGGCGGCCCCTGGACGCCCGACCCGGAACGCGCCGGCCTCAAACACCGGGGCGGCAACCGCTGGGACCACGTCCGCCTCCCACACCAGCTGCACCTCTGCGCCGCACAGTCCGCACTGGTGTGGACGCTCGCCCACCGCGTCGAGGCGGTCCTGTGGTGCGCCTGCGGCGCGGTGGCCTTCCCCGACCTCGACGGCCGGTGGACCGCACGGAACCTGCGACGCGCCAGCCCCGACGCGCTCCCCGCCTGGCACCGCTCACTCGCACACCTGGATCGCCTGCCCCGGGCGCCCGCACCCCGCGGAGCGGACCCAACACCTGGCGGCTGGCGTCGCACTGGCCGCTGCCGCGTCGCCGCCGGTCGTGAACTGGCGCAGCCCGACGCCGCGAACAACGAAAACCGTCAAGAACCGCTTCTGGAGAAACCATGGATGTGCGGAACTTCTACCTCGTCGCCGTCGACGATTCTGATTACCTGACCGAACCGAGAACACGCGACCATGGCGTCCAGGATTTCCACGGCCGAAAGACCCGGAACGCCGTCGACAGAATCGTCGCGGTCGGCATGTCGTTCGTCCGGCCGTGCGGCGAACAGCATGTGGTGGCGCACCGGCCCTCCCTGTTCGGCGAGCAGGCAGTAACCGCGTTCTTCACCACGATCGACCGGGCGATAATGGCGTTCGGTCACACCACGCCGGTCGAGGTCGAATGGACCGGCGACTGGGCGGACGACCCCTACGATCCGGACGCGCACACCCACGACGCGACACGGTCATCCGGAGCCTCGTCATGACCAGCACGACACACCGGACACAGCCACGAGCCCGACAGTTGGGCGCGACCCTCCGTGCCGTGCGCAAGATCCGAACCGACCTGTCGTTGGAGAAGGCGGCGCGGCTGTTGCAGTGGTCACTGGCGAAGATGTCCCGCTTCGAGAACGGCAAATGTCACATCACGTCCGACGACGTCGCGGCCGTCACGGCCGTCTACCGAATTCCGGTCGCCGAGCGGAACACCCTCATCCAGTTCGCCACCCACGGGGACCAAACCGTGTGGTGGGATCCACCACTACCCGGCATCCCCCACGAAATGAGCGCACTGTCGTCGTATTTCGACGACGCGAACACCATTACCGACTGGTCGGCGACACTGATTCCCGGACTCCTCCAGATCGAGGGCTACGCGAAAGCGCTGCTCCTGGCGGCCGGACGAACTCCCGGCGAAGCACACACAGCCTAGAAAGCACGCGAACAAGCCCAACGGAAACTCGGCACCGTCGACTACACCGCGTTCGTGTGCGAGAACGCCCTCCGTCGGCCGTTCGGCGGCCCGATCGTCCACCGTGAACAGCTCCACCACCTGGCCCGAGCACGCGACCGGGGAATCGGCGTGCGCATCGTGCGCGACAACGTCCCCGTGGGTGCCCTGCTGCACAACTGGCAGCGCCTGACCTTCCCCAACGCGGGCCCGATCGTGAACGTCGAGGCGGTCGAGGGCCGTTTCTACTTCCACGCCGCCCGAACGGACGTGTTCGACAGGCAGATCACCGCCCTCAGCGACCTCGCCTACTCCGCCGAGGAGAGCAGCGCCCTGCTACGCCATCCCACCATCACGTGACGAGAGGACGAGCCGCCCAGTTCACCCGGGCCGCGCGGTGAACGCGGTCCTGGTCAAACGCACGGCGACCTCCAGGCCCCGGCGAGGCCCTGTCAACGGCCGCAGATCCTTTGGTACCAACACTCTCGATGGCGGTTGAGCACCTCCAGGGATCAGGCAAGCGCTTACCTAGGCTATATGGCGGAGCTTCTGCTGTAAACATGCTCCAATCGGTGGCACTTTCGTGGATCGTGTGCGATCTTTTGTTGACTTCTGGCGAAAGTTGGCTTCTTCTGGGGGAGACAGAGACGTCAGGCACCCAGGAGGTAGGCCTCCATGCGGCCGTTACTCGCCATGCTCGCCGCCGTCACCTTGATTCCGCTCGTATCCGTTCAGGCCTCTGCCCAGGTTGACATCCCGCCCCAGGAGCCGGGGGTGACGATGCGGGTCTTCGACGTGCAGGTCATCCTGGACGACTACTGCACGCTCAAGACCGGACAAACCCCCAACGTCGACAAGCTCATGCCCACGATCGACTGGACCACCGCCGCCGACTTCGGGATGGCGGACCTGTTCGTCACCGAGGTAAGCGGTTACCTCAACATCTCCACCGCCGGGGAGTACCACTTCCGGCTGACCAGCGACGATGGCGCACGGCTGCTGCTCGACGGGGAGACCGTCGTCGATCATCCTGGGCGGCACGGGGCCACGCCCAAGGACGGGGCGGCCCAACTCGACACCGGGCCCCGGGCGCTGCGCATCGACCACTTCGACGGGGAGTTCGACCAGCGGCTCAAACTCGAGTGGCAGCCACCCGGCGCCGACGGGTTCACGCTGGTGCCGAACTCGGTGTTGAGCACCGACGCCGACGTCACCCGGGTCACCTCGCCCGGGCGCAAGGAGTGCGAGGGGATCACCGACTCGCCCGGGGACGGGTTGCCGCTCAACGCCGTGCATCCGGACTACGCCCTGACGAACCTGCGGCCCGAGGGGTTCGAGCCGCAGGTGACCGGGATGGACTGGTTGCCGGACAACCGGTTGGCCATCAGCACCTGGGGCGGGGACCGGGAGACCGTGCTCGGCGAGGTGTACCTGGTCGACGGGGTCGCCGGGAACACCGATCCGTCCAGGGTTTCGTACAAGAAGATCGCCACCGATCTTCAGGAGCCGATGGGGCTCAAGTACGTCGACGGAACGATCTACGTGTCCGAGAAGGACGGGTTGACCGCGCTCGTCGACACCAACGGTGACGAGGTCACCGACGAGTACCGCACGATCGCCACCTGGCCGTTCGGCGGGAACTACCACGAGTTCGCGTTCGGGCTGCTGTACGAGGAGGGGTACTTCTACGTCACCACGGGCATCGCGATGGTTCCCGGTGGGGCCACCGCCGATCCGCAGCCGGTGCCGAACCGAGGCTCCACGTTGAAAATCAACAAGAGTACCGGTGAAGTGTCCTATATGGCCGGTGGGCTGCGCACGCCCAACGGTCTCGGGTGGGGCCCCGGCGGCGACCTGTTCGTCACCGACAACCAGGGCATGTACGTGCCGACCTCGAAACTCGTGCGGATCAAGCAGGGCGCCTTCTACAACCACCACACCAACCCCGACGGCCCCTACGACGACCAGCCGGTGACCGAGCCGGTCCTCTGGCTGCCGCACGGCGAGATCTCCAACTCGCCCAGCAACCCGATCATGCTGCCCAACGGCACCTTCGCGGGGCAGATGGTGTTCGGGGACGTCACCTACGGCGGGCTCCAGCGCGCCTACCTCGAAAAAGTCGGCGGCGAGTACCAGGGCGCGGTGTTCCGCATGACCCAGGGCCTCGAGTCCGGCGTCAGCCGGATCAGCCTCGGGCCCGACGGGGCCATCTACACCGGCGGCATCGGCTGGGAAGGGAACTGGGGGCAGACCGGCAAACTCAAGTACGGGCTGCAGAAACTGTCCTACGACCAGGCACGCGCGTTCGACATCCACTCGATGAAGGCCGTCCCGGGCGGGTTCGAACTCACCTACACCCAGCCACTGTCCGACGCGACCGTCGACGATCTGGTCAGCAAGTACCGGGCGGAGCAGTGGCGCTACGTCGCCACCCCGCAGTACGGCGGGCCGAAGATCGATCAGGAGACCCTCGACATCACCTCCGCTTCGCTGTCGGAAGATCGCAAGAAGGTCACGTTGAGGATGGACGGGCTCAAGCCGGGGCACGTGGTGTACGTGCACTCGCCGCGCCCGTTCGAGTCAGCCACCGGCGAGGAGCTGTGGAGCACCGAGGCGTGGTACACGCTCACCCGGCTGCCCGACGGCACCGTCGCCCCACCCGAGTACGAGGCGGAGTCCGCGCAGCTGGCCGGGGGCACCGGGTGGAACACCAACCACACCGGCTACTCCGGCGCCGGGTTCGTCGACCGCAACTGGGAACCCGGCAGCAGCACCACGTTCGCCGTGCGCACCAACCGGGCGGGTCGGCACGACATCGCCCTGCGGTACGCCAACGGGCAGAACAACGACCCGCAGCCGGTCCCCCGGTCGATGAGCCTGTACGTCAACGGCACCAAGGTGAAACAGATCTGGCTGGCCAGCACGGTCGCCTGGAACCGGTGGGCGACCCAGGTGGAAACCGTGCCGTTGCGTAACGGCGTGAACACGATCTCCTACCGGTACGAACCCACCGACACGGGTCACGTCAATTTCGACAAGATCACGGTCACGCCGACGAAACGGATCACGCTGTTCGACGGGACGAGCCTCGACGCCTGGGAGAAGACCACCGGCGAACCGGCGACGTGGCCGATCGCCAACGGCAGCGTCGAGTCCCTCGGCGGCGACATCCGCACCAAGGAGAAGTTCGGCGACTTCCGGATGCACGCCGAGTGGTACCAGCCGCACTACCCGCCGGAGGTCACCGGGCAGGCGCGCGGCAACAGCGGCGTGTACATCCAGGAGCGGTACGAAATCCAGGTCCTGGAGTCCCACGGCCTGCCCCCGGCGAACAACACGGCCGGCGCCATCTACACGAAGAAAGCGCCGGACGTGAACGCCGCGCGGCCATCCGGCCAGTGGCAGACCTACGACATCGAGTTCCGGGCCGCCCGGTTCGACGACGCCGGGGTCAAGATCGCGAACGCCCGGGTCACCGTCCGGTGGAACGGCGTGCTGGTCCACAACAACGTGGAGATCGACAGCCAGACCGGGGCGGGACAACCGGAGAACCCCGCGCCGGGCGCGATCCGGTTGCAGGACCACGGTGATCCGGGTGAGAACCCGAGATTCCGCAACATCTGGATCGAGCGGCTGTAGGTGACCGGTGGCAGGGCCCGGCCGCGTGGCCGGGCCCTGTCGCGCTTCGCTTCGTCCCGCCGCGCGATCGGTCGACAGTGGGTGGGGCGGTGGGGAGTTGGCGTATCCGAGCCGTGCCGGGGTCGGTTCCGGCCTTGACCCGGGTGGTCCGTTCGGTTGCCAGCGAGTCCGGTTACTGGCTTCGCTCGGCGGGGCGGCGAATCCTGTCGCCGGTCAGCCTGATGTCCTTGCGCCGTTCGGGTTGACCTGGACGGCGATTGTTGGGACACAAACACAATTCAACTAGCGAAGAAAAAAGACAGAAGTGAAGCTGAATTGGGAGAAACCGGGATATCATCCCAGCTCAGCAAGTGTCGTCCCCGCGCGAGCGGGGCTGGTCCTGGACGGAGAGCAGCCTCCACCGTCTGCCGAAGTCGTCCCCGCGCGAGCGGGGCTGGTCCCACCCCGATCCACACCCGCTACGTCGGGGTGTGGTCGTCCCCGCGCGAGCGGGGCTGGTTCCACGAGGTCCGTGGCTACGGCAACGCGGTCCCAGTCGTCCCCGCGTGAGCGGGGTCCGCCTCTCCGTCGATCTCTCGGGTCGCGGCGGTGTCGTCCCGCGTGAGCGGGGTTGGTTTGTGTGGGTTCGGGTGAGGTGGCGTTGACGATGTGACAAGGCCGGTCAGGGGTGGCAGATGCGGTGGATGAGGTTCTGCCAGCCGGTGGTGAGGCGTTGTTCCGTTGGGCAGGTGGTGGCGTCCAGTTCGGACTTCGACAGGTACAGCAGCAGCGGCCCGTCCAGTGCGGCGGTGAGTTGGATGGCGAGCAGGTCGAGGTCGACCGGGCCGAGGTCCAGTTGGGTGAGGAGCATTCGGATGTGGATCCGGGAGAGTGGTGTCGCGGACCCCGCCGGCGCCGGTTGGCGTCCGTCGAGGGCGGCGCGGGCGATGTCGTGGTGTTCCAGGAGGAAACGGATCCGGGCCTGGCCGTAGGCGATCAGACGCTCACGCGGCGAAGCACCGGGGCCCAGCGGCGGCGGGCCGGACAGCACCCCTTCCTGAAAGGCGCGTTCGTTGTCGTCCAGGAGGGCCTGGAAGATGCCTGACCTTGTGCCGAAGTGGCGGAACACCGTGCCTTTGCCGAGGCCAGAACAGTCGGCCAGGGCGTCCATGGTGATCCGGTCGGGCCCGTGGTCGGTGAGCATCGTGCGGGCGGTCGCCAGCAGGTGATTCCTGTTGCGGGAGGCGTCGGCGCGCGGCGGGCGACTCGTGAGGTCCACGGGGCGACTCTACGTCCCGGGAATGTAAGCGGGGTGAAGTCCGTTTACTGCCTCGACGAGACGACGAGACGAGAGGAGAACAGCCATGACCGAGCAGGCCACGGACTTCAACACCCAGGTGATCGACACCTTCCGCGCCAACGACGGCGTCGTCGGCGGGCCCTTCGAGGGCAAGGAGCTCGTACTGCTGCACCACGTCGGTCGCACCTCCGGCCGTGAGCGGGTCGCGCCGCTGGTCGCCGCCCGTGACGGGGACGACTACCTCGTGTGCGGCTCGCTGGGCGGCGCGCCCAAGGACCCGGCCTGGGTCGGCAACATCGAGGCCGGACCGGGCACCACCACCATCGAACTCGGCGGGCGCACACTGCGGGCCCGCACCACCGTCGTCCGCCCCGACTCCGCCGACTGGGCACGGCTCTACGGCATCTGGGCCGCCTACTGGCCCGCCGCCGCCGAGTACGAGACCCACACCTCCCGCAAGTTCCCGATGATCCGGCTCCAACCGGTGAACTGACCACGCCGCCGCCGCGCCGCGGGCACCAGGTCCGACAACGCCTGGTGTCCGGCGGGGGCCAATGCCCCGGCGTCACGCTCTGGCGCACGTCACCGCCGTCGCACCGGGCGCTACGGGCCAGGCTCCGCGAGGCCGAGGCCATCGCCGAGAAGTGCTCGGCGTCCTCCTGCGACATCTGGGTGGAAGCCCGCGCCGGGCACTGCGCCGACGACCGTGCACACGGCCCGAACTGGCAACAGCGGGCGCGGCACGCCTGGGCCTCGTGGAGAACGTCGGCCGGCGGTCGGCGCGGCACCCGACCGGCGTGCTGATCGATGAGCTGGCCGGCGAGCGCGAAGGCCGGACATCTCGAAAAGGCCGCGAAACTCGACAAATCAACTGCCAAGTCGCAACCACTCCCCTCCTCGTTCTCGGTCGCGTAGATCTGAAGAGACCGCGTACCAGAAACAGATGTCGAGGAGCAGCCATGGGGAGACCGAGCAGAATGTTGTTGGCGCTGGCCGTGGCAGCGCTTGCCGCGGGCGCCCTGACGTCAGTGGCCTCCGCATCCACCAGCGCCGGCTCCGCCATCGCGCCGGCACCGGCACCCGCGCCGAAGCAGGCGGCGACCAAGGTCGGTGACGAGATCGCCGTCAGTCAGGCGTTGGGTTACGCCAGCGCCGACCAGCAGACGATCAGCCACCCCGGCGCCACCTACATCAAGGTGCACTTCGCGTCGATGCGGCTCGCCCCCGGTGACTACGTGACGGTGGCCAGCCCGGACGGCCGCGAGGTCCACACCTACCACGGTGACCCGGCGCTGGGTGCCGCCGAGGCCGGCGACGCCGACGTCACCGAGCACGGCACCCGGGGTTTCGCCGCGATGTCGGTCGACGGGGACACCGCCGTGGTCACCCTGCACCGCACCGCCGCCCGGTCCGCCTCGGCCACCAAGGGCCTGGGGCTGACCATCGACCGGTACTGGCGTGGGTTCACCCAGGACGAGGTGGTGGCCGCCAACCCCGGCCTCTACAGCGTCTGCTCCTCCGACGGCCGCCGCGACGTGGTCTGCTACCGCACCAGTCACCCGACCGAGTTCACTCGTTCAGGGGCCGTGGCGCGGCTCCTCATGGGCGGCGGGGCGTGCACGACGTGGCGGGTCGGCAACACCAACCGGCTGCTGACCAACAACCACTGCATGTCCACCCAGTCCGCGGTCGCCGGCTCCGAGGTGCAGTTCGGCTACCAGTGCGCAACGTGCGGCGGCAACAACCCGGGCACCGTCACCAAGGTCAGCGGCGCGACGCTGGTCAAGACCAGCACCGGCGGTTCCGGCCAACTGGACTACACCCTCTACTCGGTGAACAGCTTCAGCACCATCCAGGGCTTCGGCACGCTGTTCCTGGAGACCAGGGCACCGTCCAGCGGCGAGCGCATCTACATCCCCGGCCACGGCGACGCCAGCCCGAAACGCCTGTCGCTGTACCAGGAGTCCGGCCAGACGTCGTACTGCACCGTCGGCAACGGCAACTACAACACGTGGAACATGAGCTACAGCTGTGACACCTCGGGTGGCAACTCCGGCTCACCGGTCCTCGCGTCGTCGTCACACCGGGTCATCGGGCTGCACCACCTCGGCGGGTGCCCCAACAACCAGGGCGCCAAGATGAACCTGATCTACCAACAGATCCAGAGCCTCATCGACAACGGGTGACGTCCGAGTTGGTGCCCTGCCGCGAACCGGCAGGGCACCAACTCCGTCTCACCCGAACCTGGTCTCCAGATCGCTGTAGGCACGCGCCAACAACCAGTCGATCGCCATGACCACTTCCGCCCTCGTCGGTTGCGGCGACGGGCCCGCGTCGTCGCCGAACCGCTCCCGACCGACGGCCTGACCCCGCCGGATCATCTGCTGACGCTCCCGCTCCACCAGCGGCCAGAGCGTGGCGAGTTCGCCACCCGCGCCCAGCAGCCGGTCCGCCCGTGCGGGCAGGTCCTCAGGTGGCCACCGGTCCCCGGTTTCCACCTTGCTCAAATGGGAATGGTCGTAGCCGAGCAGCTCGCCGAGTTCCTGCTGGGTCAGGCCGCTGCGTTGGCGCCAGAACCGCAGCCGCCATCCGAAATAGGAACACAACGATGCGGAGGGTTGCAGATCACGGGACATCTGTACCCCCGCCTAGAACGCCCGCGAGCATTCTACCGAATGAAAACATGACATTCTCCTTGACGATGCAGGGTAAGGAGATCAGTAATTCACCAGCGAATCCACTGGCGCGCAAGGTAGTCAGCTGCTGGTCGCCACCTCCGTCCCGCGCACGAGGACCTACCCAGAGTGTGCTCACCGCATGTACTGGCTGTCAACGACCCTGATCAGCCACCATTCCGGGAGCCCATTTCGAAAACGGGAGGAGGAATTGATTTCGAAAGGCGCCGGGTGAAACCGGGGAAGGGCTAGGCGTTGCCGCCCCGGACCCGCAGCCGGGCCAGTTCGTTCCTGACCTCGGTCTGGGTGGCGCGTTCGCGGGCCAGCCAGTCCGGGTTGGTGGCCTTCAGCTCGTCGATCTGGGCGGTGGTGAGCGGCTCGGTGAGGCCGGCCCGGGTGAGGCCGCTGATCGACACGCGCAGCTTCGCCGCGACGACCTGCCGGGGGTGCGGGCCATCGCGGCGCAGGTCGCGCAGCCAGGTCGGCGGGTCGGACTGCAGGGCGTTCAGCTCGTCACGGGACACGACGCCGTCGCGGAACTCGGCCGGGGTGGCGTCGAGGAGGACACCCAGCTTCTTCGCCGCGGTCGCGGGCTTCATCGTCTGGGGTTTCTTGCGCGACGTCATGGAGTCGAGGGTATCGCCTCGGGTACCCGGGGCCCGGCCGTACCCGATAGTCTGCGCACGTGGCGGGCTCGGACGTACCTTCACCGTTGCGGCTCGCCCATGTACCCGGGGTCAGCCCCGGCAAGTGGGTTCGGACCTGGCGGGAGCGGCAGCCCGAGGTCGAGCTGGTCCTGCTCCAGGTCGCCGCCGCCGAGGCCGAGGCGCTGGTGCGTGAGCGGGGCGCCGACGCCGTCCTGCTGCGGCTGCCGATCGACCGGACCGGCCTGTCCGCCATCCCGCTCTACACCGAGACGACCGTGGTCGTGTTCCCGAAGGACCACCACCTGGCCGCCGCCGACGCCGACGCCGAGCTGGCGGTCGAGGACATCGCCGACGACGTCGTGCTGCACCCGCGCGACGACGTCCTGGACTGGGACGGCCCGCCGGGGCGGCCGGCGGTCGAGCGGCCGGCCACGACCGGTGACGCCGTCGCGCTGGTCGCCGCGGGGGTCGGGCTGCTGGTCGTGCCGCAGTCCCTCGCGCGGCTGCACCACCGGCGCGACCTCACCTATCGGGCGGTGGCCGGCGTGCCGGCCTCCCAGGTCGCGCTGAGCTGGCTGGCCGAGGAGACCACCGACGACATCGAGACGTTCGTCGGGATCGTCCGGGGGCGGACCGTCAACAGCTCGCGGGGACGCCAGGCCCCGGATAGGGCCGTCAAGGTCGTCAGGGCGAGGCCGAACGCCGACCAGCGGCGAGGCGGCCGGCGTGCCAACACCCGCCGCAGGCGCGGCTAGACAAGGGAGAACGTCATGGCGGAACCCGTTCTGGTGTCCATCGCGGCCGCGCTCGCGGCGAAGGCGGCGACGTCGCTGTACGAACTGGTCAGGCGGACGTTCGCCGGGCGCGAGGACGCCGAGGCGGCGCTGACCGCCGCCGAGGGCGCCGCGCCGGACTCGGCGGAGGTGGCGGCACTGGCCGACCAGCTCGCGGCGGCCGAGCGGGCGGATCCCGAGTTCGCCACGGAGCTGCGGGGCATCTGGGGACAGGTCGGCGCCACCGACGGCGGGGTGGTCAACCAGATCACCGGCACGGTGTCCGGCAAGGTCGTGCAGGCGCGTGACATCCAGGGCGGCATCAGCTTCTGAGCCCGACACGCCCAGTGACGGCGCGGGAGCTGGGATGATCGAGTAAAGTCGCAGGTGGTGTGCCGGGAAGACTGGTCGGCGAAGCGTTGGACCGACCCGTCTGGAGGACCATGTCACCCGCCGCACAGTCCCGGTTGTTCCGTCGTGGGTCGTGGCCGGAGGCCCGGCGCATCGGCGACATCCTGCGGGCCGAGACCGTCGGCGGGGTCCTGCTGGCGATCGCCGCGCTGGTGGCGTTGCTGTGGGCCAACTCACCGTGGCGAGACGGGTACGCCTCGCTCGCGGAACTGCGGGTCGGGCCGGCGGCGCTGCACCTGGACCTGACGCTGGCCCAGTGGGCGGCCGACGGGCTGCTGGCGATCTTCTTCTTCGTCGTCGGGCTGGAGCTCAAGCGGGAGTTCGTCGCCGGTGACCTGCGGGATCCCCGGCGCGCGCTGCTGCCGGTGGCGGCCGCCGTCGGCGGGATGATCGTGCCGGCGTTGATCTACGTCGCGGTGAACAGCGGGTCGCCGCGTTACCTGGACGGGTGGGCGGTCCCGGTCGCCACCGACATCGCGTTCGCGCTGGCCGTGCTGGCGTTGATCGGCAGCCATCTGCCCTCGGCGCTGCGGATGTTCCTGCTGACGCTGGCCGTGGTGGACGACCTGCTGGCGATCCTGATCATCGCGATCGTCTACACCAGCGACCTGGCGACGACCCCGCTGCTGCTGGCGTTGGTGCCGATCGCGGTGTTCGCGCTGCTGGTGCGGCTGCGGGTGCGGTCGTGGTGGGCGCTGCTCCCGCTGGCGGTCGCCGCCTGGGTGCTGGTGCACGAGTCCGGTGTGCACGCCACGGTCGCGGGTGTGGTGCTCGGCTTCACCGTGCCGGTCCGCCGGCGCGACCAGGAGAGCGGGCCGGGGCTGGCCGAGCACTTCGAGCACCGGTGGCGGCCGCTGTCGGCCGGGTTCGCGGTGCCGGTGTTCGCGTTCTTCGCCGCCGGGGTGTCGGTCGCGGACGCCGGTGGGCTCGGCAAGGCCCTCGGCGAGACCATCACCCTCGGGGTCATGGGTGGCCTGGTGCTGGGCAAGGTCGTGGGGGTCGTCGGCGCCACCTATCTGGTCCAGCGGTTCACCCGCGCCCGCCTGGCCGAGGGTCTGAGCTGGTGGGACGTGCTGGGGCTCGGACTGCTCGCCGGGATCGGCTTCACGGTGTCGCTGCTGATCGGCGAACTGGCCTTCGGCAGCGGCACCGCGGCCGACGACGACGTCAAGATCGCCGTGCTGCTCGGCTCGCTCACCGCCGCTGCGCTGGCCACGATCGTCCTGCGGTTGCGCAACCGGGTGTACCGCCGGCTGCACGAGGAGGAACAGGTCGACGCCGACCACGACGGCATCCCGGACGTCTACCAACGCCCGGAGCAGTCCACTTAGGACATCGCGGGGGATGACGCACGTCACGGGCGGCGGTGTCAGGCCGCCGGCCACTGTCTCGTTCAGGGAACAACCGAACCAGACAGGAGCGAGCCCATGCCGCACCGCATCGTCGTTCTCGGGGCCGGGTACGCCGGCGCGTTCTCCGCCAACTACCTCGCCCGCCAGCTCGACCCCGACGACTTCACGATCACCGTCGTCAACGCCGAACCCGACTTCGTCGAACGCCTGCGGCTGCACCAACTCGCCGCCGGGCAGGAGTTGCGCCACCGGCCGCTCACCGACGTCTTCGCCGGCACCGACATCCGGTTGCGGGTCGCCAGGATCACCGGCATCGACCCCGGCCAGCGAACCGTCTCCGTCGTCGACGACACCGGCGGCGACCAGATCCGCTACGACACCCTGCTCTACGCGCTGGGCAGCACCGCCGCCGACCACGGCATCCCCGGCGTCGCCGAGCACGCCTTCCACGTGGCGGCCCGGCCGGCCGCGCTGCGGTTGCGCGCCCGCCTGGACGAACTCGGCGACGACGGCAAGGTGCTCGTCGTCGGTGGCAACCTGACAGCGATCGAGGCCGTCACCGAGATCGCCGAGTCCCGCCCTGGGCTTCGGATCAGCCTGGTCACCAGCGGCGAACTCGGTGGCTGGCTGGGCCAGAAGGCCCGCCGTCACCTGCTGCGCGCGGTCGACCGTTTCGGCATCACCGTCCACGAGAACACCACGATCGAACGCGTCGAGGCGTCGGCGGCGGTCGCCACCGACGGCACCGCGTTCGTCTCCGACGCGACCGTGATGGCCGCCGGTTTCGCCGTCCACCCGATCGCCGCCGCCAGCGGCCTCGCGGTGGAGCCCAACGGCCAGATCACCGTCGACCGGCAGATGCGGTCGGTGTCGCACCCGGACGTCTACGTCGCCGGCGACAGCGTGTTCATCATCGGCAACAACGGCCAGCCGCTGCCGATGTCCTGCGCCTCGGCGGGTCCGACCAGCAAGCAGGCCGCCGCGGCGATCATCGGTGACCGCACCGGGCGCAGGATTCCGACGATCTCGATGTCCTATGTGGGCAATCACATCAGCCTGGGCCGCAAGGACGCGGTCTACCAACTGGTCGACAAGCAGGCGCGGTCCAAGCCGGGGGCGCTGCGCGGTCGCACCGCCGCGCGGGTGAAGTCCGCGATCCTCGACACCGCCGCCTGGGCCGTGAGCCACCCGACCTTCGGGAAGCCGGGCCACAACTACGCCGCCGCCGAATAGTGGCGTGCGTCCTATGTTGTCACGTTCTTCTCCGGCGCGGTGTCTGGTGCCCGAACCCCATGGAACGAGGGAGACATCATGAGCAGGAACACAGAGGTCGTCGTGATCGGTGGCGGGTACGCCGGGGTCATGGCGGCGAACCGGCTGACCAGGCGCACGGACCTGACGATCACCGTGGTCAACCCGCGCCCGGTCTTCGTCCCCCGGCTACGGCTGCACCAACTGGTCGCCGGCACCCACGACGCGGTCGTCGACTACCAGGAGGTGCTCGCCGAGCGCGTCGGCCTGGTCGTTGACAACGCCACCCGCATCGACGCCGCCGGGCGCCGGGTGACGCTGTCCGAGCACGGCAACCTCCACTACGACCACCTGGTGTACGCGGTGGGCAGCGGCGCGCCCCTGCCGCGGGTGCCGGGTGCGGCCGAGTTCGCCTACCCGGTCGCCACGCTGGAGTCGGCGCGGCGGCTGAAGTCGGCGCTGATGGACCGGCCGATGTCGGCCGAGGTGACGGTCGTCGGCGGTGGCCCGACCGGGATCGAGGTCGCCGCCGAGCTGGCCGAGCAGGGGCGGTCGGTGACGTTGGTCTGCGGTGGGGTGCTTGGCCCGTACCTGCATCCGCACGCCCGGCGCACCGCGCACCGGTACCTGGCCGGGCTGGGGGCCGACGTGGTGGAGAACGCGCCGGTCACCGAGGTGACCGGCGAGACGGTGGAACTGGGCGACGGTCGCACGCTGGCGAGCCAGGTGACCGTGTGGACCGCGGGGTTCGGTGTGCCGGACCTGGCGGCCACGTCGGGGCTGCGCACCGACACCGCCGGCCGGCTGCTCACCGACGAAACCCTGACCAGCGTCGACGACGAGCGGATCGTCGCGGCCGGTGACTCGTCGGCGCCGTCGGACCTGCCGTTCCGGATGAGCGCGTACATCGCCGGGTGCCTGGGCGCGCACGCGGCCGACACGGTCCTGAGCCGGATCGCCGGTGAGCGGCCGGCGCCGGTCAACCTGGCGTTCCCGGCGATGTGCATCAGTTTCGGCCGGCGGACGGCGATCTTCCAGATCGGCCGCCGGGACGAGACGTCGACGCGGGTCTACTTCCGGGGGGCGCTGGGCAGGAAACTCAAGGAGTTCTCCTGCGAGTCGAGCGTGAAGCACCTGGTCACCGAGGCGGGCAAGCCCGGTTCGCACACCTGGCCCAAGGACGAGAAGTTCCGGCCGAACGTGCTGCGCACCCCCGCCGAGATCGTCTGACCCCCACGCCGGCGCACGGCGACGTGCGCCGGCACCCCACGACGATCACCCAGTGAATATTCATGATGCGCACGGTAGGAGAAATCTCCCGTAGGCTGGGGGCGGGCCCGCTGAGCCAGTGGACGGGTGGGGCATGGATTTTCGGGTGTTGGGGCCGGTGGAAGTCCGCGCCGACGGGCGGGTGACGGTTCTTTCCGGGCGGCCACGGCTGATCCTGTTGGGTGTTCTGCTGGCGCGGGCAGGCCAGTGGGTCCCCGCCGACGTGCTCGCCCGCGCGCTGGCGCCGGACTCCCTTCAGGTCCACATGCGACAGTTGGCCGACCTGCTCGGCGACCGGCTCTCCTTCGACACCACCGGCGCCCGGCTGCGGGCCCGGCCGGAGGAGATCGACGCGCACCGGTTCGACGCGCTGATCCGGGCCGGCATCGAGGAAGGCGAACCGCAGCGGGCCGTCGACACGGTCGGGGCCGCGCTGGCGTTGTGGCGCGGGGCGGCGTTCGCCGACGTCCTGGCCGACGTCGAGGTGCCCGAGCTCGCCGAGTGGTCGCGACAGCTCGCGCAACAGCGCCTCACGGGGATCGAGGCGCTGTTCCGGGCCCGACTGACCATCGGCCCGCCGGACGCGGTCGTCGGTGAGCTGGCCGAGCTGGTGGCCGAGCATCCGTCGCGGGAACCGTTGCGGGCCTTGCTGATGGTGGCGCTGCACCGGACCGGCCGCCGGGGCGACGCGATCGAGGTGTACGAGCGTGGCCGCCGGATCCTGGGCGGTGCCGAGCCGGGCGAGCAGCTGCGCGCGGCGCACCAGCTGCTGCTCGCCGGGGACGCCCCGGTGTCCTTCGCCGAGGCGCTGGGGCGGATGCTCGAGCAGCGCCGGATGTCGTGGCGGCGGTTGGCCGAACTGGCCGGCTACACACCCGGCTGGCTGAGCAAGATCAAGAACGGCGCGCCGCCCTCGGCCGAACTGGCCCAGCGGGTCGACCAGGTGCTGGAGGCCGGCGGGCGGCTGGCCGCCCTGGTCCCGTCGGCCGGACCCGTGCGGGCGGCACGCCTGCCAGCCCCGGCGGCGACGTTCGTCGGGCGCGAAGCACTGCTGGACAGGGTGACCGAGGTGTTGGCACGGCCGGGAATGCCCGGCACACCGCGCCTGGTCGCGATCGACGGCCCGCCCGGTGTCGGCAAGACCGCGCTGGCGCTGCGCCTGGCCCGCGAGATCGCCCCCCACCACCCCGACGGCCAGCTCTACGTCGACCTGCGCGGGCACGCGCCGGACGGGCGCCCCAGGGTCGCCGAGGACGTCCTGGAGGACTTCCTGACCGCGCTGGGCATCGACCTGGTTCCCGCCGGGCTGGAGCCGCGCGCGGCGCTGTTCCGCTCGGTGCTCGCCGACCGGCAGGTGCTGGTCGTGCTGGACAACGCGGCCGACTCGCCGCAGCTGCTGCCGCTGCTGCCGGCGTCGGCGAGCTGCGCGGTCGTGGTCACCAGCCGCCACCGCCTCGGCGGGCTGCCGATCGGCGGGGACCAGCGCGTCAGCGTGGGCCCGATGGCCGAGAGCGAGTCGATCGCCCTGCTGGAACGGGCCATCGGCGCCGAACGGGCAACGACCGAGCCACACGCCGTACGGGCACTGGCCCAGCGGTGCGGGCACCTGCCGCTGGCACTGCGGATCGCCGGCGAACGGGTGGTACTGCACCCACACCTGCCCGTCGGCGACCTGGCCGACGCGCTGGCCTGCGAGGAACGCCGCCTGGACGCGCTCACCACCGACGACCCTGCGCCGCTGCGGGCCGTCTTCTCCTGGTCCTACCGCGACCTCGGCCCCGACGAGGCGCGGATGTTCCGGCTCGCCGGACTGCACGCCGGCGCCCACGTGAGCACCGGCGCCGCCGCCGCCCTCGCCGGACTCCCCCGCCGCGACGCGCGCCGGCTGCTGGACCGGCTCACCAAGGCCCACCTGCTGGAGGGTCTCGACGGCGACCGCTACCGGATGCACGACCTGCTGCGCGCCTACGCCGCCGAGCAGGCCGTCCTGGAGGACCCGCCGCACGTGCGGACCCTGGCCGTGCGGCGCGTCGTCGACTGGTACCTGCGCAACACCTACGCCGCCAACCACACCCTCGCCCCGCAGCGCACCGACCCGCCGCTCGCGGACTCCGAGTTCGACGTCGAGGTCATCGACTTCCGCTACGAGACCGCGCTGCGCTGGTGTGAGACCGAGCTGGAGAACATCGCCCTGGCCACCAGAATGGCCCTGGACGCCGGCGAGAACGTCGCCGCGTGGAAGCTGCCGGTCGGGTGTTTCAACTTCCTGTACCTGCGCAAGCGCTGGCCCCGCTGGGTGGCCACGCACGAGATCGGGTTGCTCGGCGCCCGCCGGGCCGGGGACCGGTTCGGTGAGGCGTGGGTGCTCAACAACCTCGCCATCGCCCACCGCGAACTGCGCGACTTCGACGAGTCCCGGACGTGTTACCTGGAGGCCCTGGCCATCCGGCGCGACATCAACGACCGGGTCGGCGAGGCGTGGACCCTCACCGGCATCGGGTTCCTGGACATGGAACTGACGGCCGTCGACGACGCCGCCGAGTACTTCCGGCAGTCACTGGAGATCTTCCACGACACCGCAGGGAACCGTGACGGTGAGGCCATTTCCCTGGCCAACGTCGGTGACGTCCACCGCGCGTCCCGCCGCTACGAGATGGCGCTGGAGTCGCTGCGCGCCGGCCTGGAGGTCTTCCGCGGCCTGGCCGCCCACTGGGGCGAGGGCTACACCCTGGTCAAGCTCGGGGACACCTACCGCGAACTGGAACAGCCGGCGAACGCGTTGGCCTGCTTCCACCTCGCGCTGGAGGCGACCCGCAAGTCGGCCGACCGCTGGGGCGAGGGCGACACCCTCTACAAACGCGGCCAGGTGCTGCTCGACCTCGGGCACACCGACCAGGCCAACGAGTCCCTCGCCCAAGCCCTGGGCATCTTCGAGGAACTGGGCGACCCGCGCGCCGCGTACCTGCGCGAACGGTGACTCACGCCGTGCGGTCCTCGGCGACGGCGACGGTCCGGACCTGGTTGCGGCCCCGGTCCTTGGCCACGAACAGCGCGTCGTCGGCGGCCAGCAGCACGTCCTGGAAGTGGGGCCCGACGGCCGGATAGGTGGCCGCGCCGATGGACACCGTCAGGCCGTCGATGATGCCCGCGTGACCCGGAACCGCCACCGGGATGCGCAGGGTGCGGATCAGCGCGCAGAGGCGTTCGCCGAGCCCGACCAGATCCTCCTCGGTGGTCTGGGGGCACAGGACGACGAACTCCTCACCGCCCCAGCGTCCGACCAGGTCGTCGCGGCGCACGGATCGGGACAGGGTTTCGGCGAGGGTCTTGAGGACATGGTCGCCGACGACGTGGCCGTGGGCGTCGTTGACCGACTTGAAGTGGTCCAGGTCGATCATCAGCACGCCGACGACGGTGTCGCCGCCCCTGGCCCGTTCGATCTCGCGGGTCGCGACGTTCGCCCACGCCGTGGCGTTGGTGAGACCGGTCTTGGGGTCGGTGGCCGCCGCCTCCTCCAGTTGGCGCAACAGCACACTGCGGTGCAGGACCAGCAGGGCCGGCACCATCAGCACCGGCCAGGCGGGGTACGCCACGAACAGCAGCGTGGTGATCGCGCCCAGGCCCAGCGTGCCGAGTTCCAGCGCGTTCTCCCGGCCGCTGCCGTAGGCGCGGCGCAGGTCAAGGCGCCCCTCGTAGAGGCAGATGGCGGCACCGACCAGACCGGAGTTCACGACGGCGAACGCGAGCAGCGCGGCGAGGACCGTGCCGACGGTCGCGAGTTCGCTCCACTGGGCCATCTCGGTGGTGTTGATGCCGTTCGTGATCATTCCGACGGTGTGCGCGGCCAGAATCATGCTCATGGCGGAGAAGATCAGCCGGTACGCGTGCACACCCCGGACCCGGTACCAACTCCGCCAGAACAGATGCAGGTAGAGCACGGCGACGACCGAGGTGACCAGAATCGGCGGCAGCAGCACACCCGCGGGAATCACCCACACCGACGTGAAGTTGACGTGCGGCGAGTCGTTGAACCGGCGGCGGACCCGTTCCACCTCCCGGGTCAGCTCCGCGACCACCAGGCCCAGCACGACGATGACCGCGAACACGGTCAGCGCGCCGGCCGTGATTCCGGTGCCGAGTCCGATGTACGCCGTGACCCCGACCGCCGCCACGTCGACGGCGACGATGAACGCCAGCGCGCGGCCCGGCGCCCGCCACAACGGCCACCCCCTCGGCCACCGTGACGGCGCGATCGCTGGGGCCGTGCTGACTTCCGGCAGGGTCAGTAGCGGCCTTCGGGTGACAATGGTCGGGGTAGCGCCCCCTGAGCCACGCTCGGCGGCGGGTCCATCGAGAGGAGGTGCCGACGATGATGGGTAAGGACTGGTGATGTCGGGGTGCGTCGTGGCGCCATCGATGCCGGGGTCGATCCCGTCATCGTCGCGGGCACCGTCGCGGGCACCGTCGTCGGTGTCGGCGGCGGTGTCGTCAGCGATGTCGTCAGCGGCGGCGGGCTCGTCGGCGTGGGGGTCGCGCCATGACGCACCCATCAGCCAGGACAGCAACGCCCCGGCGGCACCGGCGATCGCGATCGCCGTGGGCGGGTCGGTCAGCTCGGCGAGCCCACCGGCGGCGAGCATCGCGAGTCCCTGCGAGGTGAGCAGGCCGGTGCTGGCGATGCCGACGGCCGCCGCCCGGCGGTGGTCGGGAACCCGGCGGGTGAACGAGGCCTGCGCGAGGATCAGGTAGGCGGTGGAGAACGCGCCGGACACCGCCCACAACGCCACCGACACGGCCACGTCGGGCCGGATCACGCACACCGCCAGCGGAATCCCCGCCGCGACGGCGAACGGGGTGATCAGGGCCGTACTGGCCTTCTCCGGGATCCGCCCGACCAGCCAGGCGCCGACGATGCTGCCGATCGGGTCGGCCGCCAGCAGCAGCCCGACCACGATCGTCGAGGCGCCCAGGCTCGCCGCGTAGGGGGCGGCCAGCCCTTCGGGGACGACGTAGAGGCCGACCAGCCAGGACACCCCGACCAGCCAGCGCAGGTGCCGGTCGCGCCAGATCAGCCGCAGGGCCGCGCGCGTTCCCTGGGAGTCCGGGTCGTCGTCGGGGGCGCTGGCGCGCGCGGCCGGGCGGTGGCGCACCCCCACCCACACCACGACGGTGGCGACCAGGAACGTCGCCGCGTTCAACCCCAGTGCCAGGTACGGGTCGAGCACCACGAGCAGCGCTCCGCCGCCGAGGAACCCGGCCAGCTGGGCGGACTGGTTGGTGACGGTGCGCAGGGCGAGCCCGGAGACGTAGAGGTCGCCCTCCAGCACGGTGGGCAGCAGCGCCTGCTGTGCGGCCTTGAACGGGCCGCCGGCCAGCGCCAGCACGAACACGAGCCCCATCAGCACGGGCAGCGGAAGGACGGGCAGCGCCATGGCGGCGGCGGCGATCGCCCGGAACAGGTCGACGACGACCATCAGCTCGCGTCGGGGGTAGCGGTCGGCGAGCCCGGACAGCAGGGCGCCGCCGAGCAGGGCGGGGAGGTAGGTGAACGCGTAGGTCAACGCCGTGAGGCCGGCCGAGTCCGTCTCCCGGAAGACCAGTACCGCCAACGCCACCCTGGCCAGCTGGTCGCCGAAGATCGACAGCAACTCGGCCACCCATAACGCACGGAACTCGCGAACCGCGAGAACCGCCCGGAATCGTGCCTGACGCGCCATTCCGTCCCCATTCCCCAGTCCCGACGGACGCCCCCTGGACATCCCCAGACGCCGAGTGCGATCGACAGTAAGGGCACCGACTGCGACCGCTCAGTAGCTATCGGCCAAAAGTACCCCAACGGAGCACCTGGCTACTCACCGTTGCGACAACGAATCCGGGGCTGGCATTGGGGAAGGCCGACGGCGATGGGGCGTCTTCGCTGGCCAGGAAGGACATCCGGCGGGGTGGGGGAATCGGTGGCCGGTGTCACCGGCACCGTCAGGATTAATCGGCGCGGTCGGATCGGGTGGGGCACCACGAATCCGACCGATCAGGACGCTGACCTGACGTGCCGGGAGCCGCCGGGGCGACGGTCAACGGAATCTGGGAGTGTCCGCGCACCAACCCACTCGATACGAGAAATGTGTGCGCTTTCATCACGCGCGATTCCGTTGACCGTCCCCCGGTTCACGAATCAGCGGGGCCCGACGTCCGCAGTTCGCGTTTGAGGATCTTGCCGGTGGCCGTCATCGGGAGCGTGTCGCGCAGCTCGACGATCCGGGGGTACTTGTAGGCCGCCATGTTCTCCTTGCACCAGGCCACGAGCTCGTCGGCGGTGACCGGGCCAGCGGGGATCACGTACGCCTTGACCTCCTCGCCGTGCGAGTCGTGGGGCACGCCGACCACCGCGACCAGGGAGACGGCGGGGTGGGTCATCAGCACCTCCTCCAGCTCACGCGGATAGACGTTGAAGCCACCCCGGATGATCATGTCCTTGGTGCGGTCGATGATCGCGTAGTAGCCGTCCTCGTCGCGGGTGGCGATGTCACCGGTGCGGAACCAGCCGTCGCGCAGGACCTCGGCGGTCTCCTCGGGCCGGCCGTAGTAGCCCTTCATGACGTTGTGGCCGCGCACCGCGATCTCGCCGGGCCCCTCGCCCTCGATCGGGTTGCCGTCGTCGTCGACCAGGCGCATCCGCACGCCCCACAGCGGGAAGCCGATCGTGCCGGGCTTGGTGGGGCGGCTGAGCTGGTTGAAGCACACCGCCGGGGAGGTCTCCGACAGGCCGTAGCCCTCCAGGATCGGGATGCCGAACGTCGACTCGAAGTCCTTGAGGACCTCGACCGGGCAGGACGCGGCGCCGGACACCGCCAGGCGCAGCGTCGTGGGCACCTCCGCGCCCTCGGAGTGGATCGTGGACAGCATCGCCCAGTACATCGTCGGCACGCCGGCGAACATCGTCACGTTCTCGCGGCGCATGAGGTCCAGCGCCTCGCCCGGCTCGAAGCGCGGCAGCAGCACCAGCGTGCCGCGCCGGCGCAGGCACACGTTCATCACCGAGGTCTGGCCGAACGAGTGGAACAGCGGCAGCACGCCGAGCGCGACGTCCCCGGCCGGGTCGGCGGGGAACATCTCGTCGCTGACCAGGGCGTTGATCAGCATGTTCGCGTGGGTCAGCTCGGCGCCCTTGGGCTGGCCGGTGGTGCCGGAGGTGTAGAGGATGGCCGCCGTGTCGTCCGCGCCGGTCCGCACCGTCTCGAACTCACTGGACATGCCCCCCAGAGCCGCCCAGAACACCTCCCCGTGCTCCGACCCGGTCGCCAGCGGATCGGCGGGCAGGACGACGAACTGCTCGCAGCCGGCGGCGGCGTCGAACCCCGCCCGCCCGCGCTCGCCCATCGGCAGCTCGGCGGTGCCCTCGAAGCAGAACAACGCCTTGCTGTCGCTGTCGGTCAGGTGGTACTCGATCTCGCGGGGCTGGAGCAGCACGTTGAGCGGCACCACCGTGGCGCCCGCCTTGAGGATTCCGAAGTAGACGAACGGGAAGTACGGCACGTTCGGGCACAGCAGCGCGACCTTGTCGCCCCGGCCGATCCCCCTGGCCACCAACAGGTTCGCCACCTGGTTGGCGACCGAGTCCACCAGGGAGTAGGGCAGGCGCAGATCCCCGAAGACCACGGCGGTGCGGTCCGGTACGGCGCGGGCACTGTCTTCGAGGATGACCGACAGATTGAGCATCGCCCAAGCATGGGACGGCCCTGCCCGCGAGCGCTTGTACGAACGTGCCGACTCACGGCACCCAGTCGATGGCGGCGGCCAGCGTGGACGGCGCGCTGCCGAAGTTGTGCCGGAAGACCCGGCTGAAGTGCGGCCCGTCGGTGAACCCGGCACTGTGCGCGGCGGCGGTCAACGTGTGGCCGTCGGCCACCAGGCGGATCGCGTGCTGGAGCCGCTGCCAGCGCACGTAGGGCCGCAGCGGGATCCCCACCTGCGCACTGAACAGGTGCGCCAACCGGCTCGGCGACAGATGCACCTCGGCGGCCACCGCCCCGAGCCGGACCGGCCCCCTGGCCAGCAGCGTCGGGATCACCGCGACGGCCCGCTCCACGGCCGGATGGATCACCGGCCGCGCGTCCCGGTCGTGCCCGGCCCAGTCCTCGACAACGGCCAGCGCGGCGCAGGCCCCCGCGTGCCCGTCCGCCGGCCGCGCGAAGGTGAACGGCGCCGACCGACCACCACGCGAACGGTCGGCGAAGGGCGGCCCCCAGGTCCGCGCGCCGGCTCCCGCGCCGGAGCGGGCCAGCAGGAAACGGCCGGGCGCGCTGCTGGGTTCGAGCTGGGCGAGGATCGCGCCGTGCGCGCCGGTGGTCAGCGTGTGCGGCGTGTCGTGCGGAACGACCGCGAGCCGGGTGGTCAACGACCGGCCCCACGCGTCCGCCAGGGTGAACGGCTCGTCGGCGACGATCAGGTGGACCGCGTGGTGGGCGTGGACCTGGTTGGTGCCGATGGTGCCGCCGTAGAGCAGCAGGCCGGGGCGCAGCAGGCACCAACCCCGCCACAGGTGTGTCAACCCGCCTCCCGCCAACGCCCCAACGGCGCCCGCACCGTAGCGCCACGTCAGGCCCGTTGCCAAACACCGGAACCAGGCGGATCAGGGGGCGGGGGTGCCTTCCCGGTCGCGGCGGGCGTGGCGGGGCAGGGCGAGGGCCGGGAAGATGATCAGGGCGGTGAGGCCGAAGGCGATCCAGAACGCGAAGCCGAACGCGTTGGCCAGCAGTGGCCCCACGACCGGGATCATGTCGGGTTGGACGTCGCTGACCTGTTCGCCACCGCCCGGGGCGTGCAGGCCCCGGTCACTGAGTTGGTCGGTGAGACGTTGGGTCAGGGCGGTCACCAGCAGCGCGCTGCCCAGTGACGCGCCGACCTGCTGCATGGCCGACAGGGTCGGCGCCGCCCGGGAGACGGCCTCCTTGCTGAGCTTGGTGTACGCGGCGGAGATCGTCGGCATCATCACCGCGCCCAGGCCCATGCCGCGCACGAACAGGGCCACGCTGAGCCACACGTAGGACGTGTCGACGCCGACCTGGGTGAACGGGAACGTGCCGAGCAGCGCCAGCACGAGACCGACGGGCACGACGTAGCCGGCACCGATCCGGTCGGTGAGCCGGCCGCCGATCACGATCGCCACGATCGCGCCAAGGCCCTGGGGGGCGAGCAGCAGGCCGGCGTGCAGCGCGCCCTGACCGCGCACGGTCTGGTAGTACAGCGGGAGCAGCAGCATGCCCCCGAACATCCCCATGGCGACCAGGAACACGGCGATGGTGCCGCTGGCGAACACCCGGTTGGTCAGCAGGCGCACGTCGATGATCGACGCGGCGCCCCGGCGCAGGCTGTGCCAGGTGTAGAGGGCCAGGCCCACCACCCCGCCGATGAGCCAGCCGATCACGTCCCACTCGCCGAACCCGCCGTGGGTGCTGGCCTCCGACAGCCCGTACAGCAGGCACGCGAGGCTCACCGAGAGCAGGACCAGGCCGCGCAGGTCGATCCGCCCCGGGTCGGCGACCGCTCCCCCGCCGGGGAGTTTCCAGACCGCGAGGACGACGGCGAGGATGCCGACGGGGACGTTGACCAGGAAGATCCAGTGCCAGCTGGTGTACTCGACGAGCAGCCCGCCGAGCACCGGCCCGAACACCGGGCCCAACAGCATCGGCACGCCGATGATGGACATCGCCCGCCCCAGGCGGTCCGGACCGGCGGACCGGGTGATGATCGTCTGACCGCCGGGCAGCAGCATGCCGCCGCCCAGGCCCTGCACCATCCGGAACGCGATCAGGCTCTCGATCGACCACGCCGCCGCGCACAGCGCCGAGCCCGCCACGAACAGGCTCACCGCCGTGATCCACGCCGTCCTCGCCCCGTACCGGTCCATGAACCAGCCGGACAGCGGGATGACGACGGCGACCGCGAGCAGGTAGCCGGTGACCACCCACTGCGTCGTGGACAGCGGCGCGTCCAGCTCGGTGCTCAGCGAGTCCAGGGCCACGTTCACGATCGTGGTGTCCAGCGCGACCATGATCATGCCGGCGACGACGACGAGCCCGGTGACGATCACCTCCCGGTCGAGCCGGTCCGGGTGCCCGGCGGTGGAACTAGCCACGTCTGGTCCCGGCCGCGGTGCCGTCCACTGTGGTCGTTCGTGGACGCCCCGACTCACCACAGTGGACTGATCGGCGGATCACCTGCTGACCCTGGCAAACGCCCGGCGTTCCGGCGACTCGGACGTTCACCGTCCGTCACCGGAGCACACCGGGTGACCGTCACGACCGGTGATCGGACGAGCGCGGAAAACCCCTCGGACCAGTGATTTCCCGCGATCAACATGAACAGTCGGTGACATGTGCTGAGGTGACGCCGCCGGATCGTCAGGATGAACCACGTGGCCGCCGTCCCGGGTGTCTCCTACGCCTTCCAACCCCTGCTGTCCACGCGCACGGGCCGGTTGCTCGCGCTCGAGGCCCTCGCCCGACCCGACACCGGCACCGTGCACGACCTGCTGGCCGACGCCGCCCGCCGCCGCCAGCTCGTCGAGGTCGACACCGCGCTCGCCGCCGGCGCGGTCCACGCGGCCGGCAACGCCGAACTGCCGCTGCACGTGAACGTCCTGGCCAGGACCGCGACCCACCCCGACACCCTGCTCGACCCGCTGCTGGCCGCCCTGCGCGCCACCGGCCGCGAACCGGCCGACGTCACCGTCGAGATCACGCCCCCGTTCGGCGGGCTGTCCCGCGAGGCGCTGTTCGACGGGCTGAAAACCGTGCGGCACCACGGTTTCCGGCTCGCGTTCGACGGTGCCGGCGACGGCGACCTACCGCTGTCGATCATCGCCGACGCCCTGCCGGACATGGTCAAGCTCGACGCCTACCTGCTGGCCGGCGTCCCCGGCAACCCGGCGGTCGTCGCGCTGATCGAGGCGCTCGGGCACCTCGGGACCAGGACCGGGATCCGGCTGGCCGCGGTCGGCGTCGAGACCGAGGACCAGCTGGCGGTGCTCAGCCGGCTCGGGGTGCCGGTCGCCCAGGGCAACCTGATCGCGCCCGCGCGGACCGGCACGGCGACGTTCACCGCCCCCGAGATCACCCGGCTCGACGGGATGCCGGCCGGGCCAGGCGGCCCGCTGGTCGCCGACCTGGTGCAGCCGGCCGTGACCCTGCCCGAGTCGGCCGCCTCCGACGAGGTCCGGCGGGTGTTCGCGCAGGCCCCGGACGTGACCGGTGTTGTGCTGCTCGACTCGACCGGCCGGCCACGCTGGTCGTTGTCCCGCAACCGGTTCCTGCTCGCGGTCACCGGCCCCTACGGGCACGCGCTGCACGCGAGCCGCCCGGCCGCCCGGCACGCCGACCCGCCGCGCACGATCCGCGCCGACGCCTCGGGCCTGCAACTGCTGGCGGCCGTCGGCGAGACCGAGGGCGCCCGCGCCGGCGACGACGTGGTGGTGGTCGACGCGGTCGGCCGGTGCGTGGGGATCGTCCGGCTGGCGGAGGTGATCCGCGGGGTGGCGGAGGCGAAGGTGGAGCAGGCGGTCGCGCTCAACCCGCTCACCCGGCTGCCCGGCACCGCCGAGGTCACCCGCGAGATCGACCGGCGCGTCGAACGCTCGGAGACGTTCGTGGTCAGCTGGCTGGACGTCGACGGGTTCACCGACGTCAACGAGACCGCCGGGTTCGCCGCCGGCGACGACCTGATCCGCGCCCTCGGCCGGCGCCTGGCCGACCTCACGGCCAGGCTGCCGGCCACCCGCGTCGCCCACGTCGGCGGCGACGACTTCCTGGTGCTCACCGACGTCGACGAGGTCGGCGTGCTCGCCGCCGAGGTGGTGGACCACCCGTGGCAGGTGGACGGCACGGCGGCGTGCGTGTCGCTCGCGTCGCTGGTGTGCGCGGTCGGCTCGGTCGCCTCCCACCGCGACGCGTCCCGGCTGCTGGCCCCGCTCACGCGGCGCGCCAAGGCGGTGGACGGGTCGAGCTGGGTGATGGGCCGGCCGGGCACCGACCGGGTCGACGTGCTGCGCGGAGCCGACCCTCAGAGCTTGGCGAGCCGGTACTCGTAGGGCGACTGACCGGACGCGACCGCGCAGTTGCTGCCCGTCCGGGACTGGGTGAACGTGTAGCCCGACGGCGGGTTGCACGCCCACTGCCCGGTGAGGTCGTAGGTGACGCCGTCGAGCAGGTAGTACTCGTAGGCGCACGAGGAACCCGACCTGACCTGCGACCACGTGTAGCCGCCAGGCACCGAACAGGACCACGTGTGGTGCAGCGTCTGGACGCCGACCTCGGCCGTGGCGGCCGGCCCGCCGGTCACGATCGTGACGGCCGCGAGCGCGGCGACACCCGTCGAGGCCGCGAGACGCCGAAACAGGTTCATGGGATTCTCCCGGAGCTGTGTCAGGCCAGGCCCCGCACCGGGCGACGAACGAACCGCGCACAGCCAAGCAGACCGGTCATTCCCTGGTATACCGCCGAAAGGTTGTCCGGGTGCGCCTAGGATCCTTCCGTGGCAACGTCGAACCCCGGTCCCGCGCCAGCCGTGCTGGCCGCGTTCGGCATCTCCGGTGATCCGGTCCCGCTGCCCGGCGGCCAGGGCGGGACGTGGCGGGCCGGCGCGCTCGTGCTCAAACCGGTGGAGTTCGCGGCCGAGACCCAGTGGCGCTCGCAGGTCCTCGCGGCACTGCCGGACTCGCCCGAGTTCCGGATCTCCCGCCCGGTGCGGACCGTGGACGGCGCCTGGATCGCGCACGGCTGGGAGGCCGGCCGGCTCGTCGTGGGCGCCCCGGACGTCAGCCGGACCGACGACGTGCTGCGCGCCGCCCACGCCTTCCACGCCGCCCTCGCGCACCTGCGCCGGCCGGTCTTCCTCGACCGGCGGGACAACCCGTGGTCGGTCGGCGACCGCGTCGCCTGGAACGAGCTTCCCGCCCGCACCAGTCCACCCGCGACCCGCCTGCTGGAACCGCTGGTGCGCGCCCGCCGGCCGGTGACCCTCGCCGCCCAGGTCGTACACGGCGACCTGCCCGGCAACGTCCTGTTCGCCGACGGCCTGCCACCGGCGATCATCGACTGGCCGGTCTACTGGCGACCGCCCGCGTGGGCCTACGCGATCGCGGTCGCCGACGCGCTGTGCTGGTACGGCGCGTCACCCGCGCTCGCGGCCCGCTGGTCACACCTGCCGGACTGGGACCAGATGCTGCTGCGGGCACTGATCTTCCGCATCGTCACCCACGACACGGTCTTCGGCCCCACCGGCTGGACCCCCGACCAGCTCGACGCCCACCGCCCGGCGATCGACCTCGCCGTCCGGGGCTGAGCACCGGCCAGCCGGCCCGCCGCTCAGGCGATCGCGAACTGGCCAAGGTTGGCGGCCTCGACCGCGGTGGCGCCGGCGACCGCGATGCGGGCCGGGGTGGGCTGGCGGCAGGTCTCCGGGAGGGGCAGGCCGCCGACGCACGCGCCCGGGGTGCCGTTGCCCAGGTTCCCGTTCTCGGCGTTGCGGCCCCACGTCCACACCGTGCCGTCCGCGCCGAGGGCGACGGCCGTGCCGTTGGCGCTGTCGATGGCGACCGCCGCGGTCAGTCCGGAGACCAGGACCGGGACGTTGGTCCGGCACTGCTCCGGCTCGGTGCACGGGGCGCCGGTGCCCAGCGCGCCCCAGTAGTCGGCGCCCCAGGACCACACCCGGCCGTCGGCGGTGACGGCGTAGCCGTTCTCGTCGCCGCCGCCGATCGTCACCACACCGGTCAGGCCGACGACCTGGCGCGGGCTGACCGAGGTCCTGTCCGGGGAGCCGGTGCCGGTCTCGCCGAGCCAGTTGCGGCCCCAGGCCCACATCGTGCCGTCCGAACGCAGCGCGTACGCGGTCTCCGAGCCGCCGGCCGCGATCGCGGTGATCGTCGTGGAAGCCGGCAGGGGCAGCGCCACGCGCACCGGCGTGCCCGCCGGGCAGGTCTGGCCGGCCGGGCAGGACCCGTTGCCGCGACCCCGCCACACGTCACTGCCCCAGGCCCACACGGTGCCGTCGGCGCGCAGCGCGTACGCCGTCTGGCTGGTGGCGGCGATCGCCGTCGCGTCGGTCAGCCCCCAGACCTGGACCGGGACGTTCGAGTCGCTCGTGCCGCCCCGGCCCAGTTGGCCCGCCTCTCCCCAGCCCCACGACCACACGGTGCCGTCGGACCGCAACGCGTAGCCCGACCAGTTGCCGGCCGCGACGGCGGTCACGCCGGTCAGGCCGGCCACACGCAGCGGCACGGTCGAGCTCCCGCCGGTGGCGCCGGCGCCCAACTGGCCCCACTGGTTGTCTCCCCAGGACCACACCGTGCCGTCGGACCGCAGCGCGAACGCGGTGTTGGTGAGGGCGGCCAGGTCGGTGACGTCGGACAGCCACGGCCGCCGGGTCGGCGACAGGCCGTAGGCCAGGTCCCCGCCCCACCCGTACAGGCAGTCCTCGACGCACGACGTGGGGGTGGCGAAGAACCCGGTGACGTCGACGAGCAGGTTCGTCGACCCCGTGTTGTTGTACACCGTCACCCGCGCACCGGTGCCCAGGGCGACGACCGCGCCGTTCGCGGTGTCCCGTTGGGGCACCAGGTTCAGGTTCGAGGCGAGCGGCCGGCTGCCACCGGCGGGATACGCGGTGACGTACGTGCTGGTGGTCGGGTTGCCGGTCAGGTTCAGCACGACGGCGGTCGCGGTGGCGGGGATCCGGCTGGCGAGGTCGACCGTCCGGGTGGCGCCGGTGCCCAGCGGCCCGCCGCTGGTGTTGGTGTCGGCGACACGCAGGGACGTGACCGGGATGAACCGGGCGCCCCGGTCCGGGGCGTAGTAGCCGGCGAGGTCGACGACCAGGTGCACGCGGCCGATGTGGTTGTACAGGGTGATCCGGCGGTCGGCGCCGACGGCGACCGTGACCAGGTTCGGCGTGATCGCCCCGGGATCCAGGTTGAGGCTCGACGCGGTGGGCCGGGTGGTGCCCGACGGATAGGCGGTGACGTAGGTGGAGCTGGTCGGGGTGATGCCGGTCAGGTTGACCGTCACCGCGGTCGCCCCGGCGGACAGCACCCCCGACAGGTTCACCTCGATGGTCGAGCCGGCGCCGACGGGCGCGGTGGTTCGGGTGTCCAGCATCCGCCGGGGCGCGACCGACGTGAACCGGGAGGCGGTGTCGCTGGTGTAGTACCCGGCCAGGTCCGCGATCAGGTGCACGGTGCCGGCGGGGTTGCGGTTGGACAGGAAGATCCGACGCTGCGCCGAGTCCCCTCGGCCCAGGCTGACCGTGACCTGGTTGGCCCGGGTCTCCCCGGCCAGCAGGTGCAGGGCGGGGTTGTCGGGGACGTTGACGTTGGTCGAGGCCACCAACACGCTGGTGACCACGGTCGGCTGGGTACCGGTCAGGTTGAGCACCACCGCCGACGCCGACGCCGGTACCCGCGCTGTCAGGTCGAGGAACAGCCCACCCTGGATGGGACTGGTTGACCCGCCGGTCCCGATGCCGGCCCTGGTGTCGAGCACCCGGACCGGTGAGGTCGGCACGAACGTCAACCCCTCGTCCACCGCCCCGGCCACGGCGACCGGTTCCGCCTGTGCCGGGGTGAGGCCGAACACGGCCAGGACGAACACGACCAGCAACGTCACGCGACGCACGAAGCCCCCAGTGATCCTTCGGCCCCGAGCCATGATCACCGTACGTGTGGTCAGGGGCCGACGGAAGCCGCCGGACAGACCAGGGGTGGTTCGTCCGTCCGCCGGACACTCACCCGATGGTCAGCGTGCTGGCCGTGGTGGTCGTCGAGGTGGCGCCGGTGACGACGTCGACCTCACCCGGTTCCACCACGAACCGGCCCGTCGGGTCACCGGTCCAGAAGCCGAGGTCGTCGGCGGACAGGGTGAAGCGGACCTCCGTCGACTCGCCCGCCGCCAGCGGCACGCGCCGGAAGCCACGCAGCCGCCGAACAGGCTGCACGATGCTCGCCACCCGGTCGCGCACGTACAGCTGGACGACCTCGTCGCCGGCGCGGTCACCGGTGTTGTGGACCGCCACGGTGACCTCGACGGTGGCGCCGGCGCGCAGGGCGTCGGCGGTCACGGCGGTCGGGGTGAGGGTCGGCCCACCGACGGTGAACGTGGTGTAGCTGCACCCGTGGCCGAACGGGAAACGCGGACCGTCGGGCAGGTCGAGGTAGGCGGAGACGAACGGGTTGTCCGGGTGCTCCGGGTCGTACGGGCGCCCGGTGTTCTCCCGGTTGTAGTAGATCGGCACCTGGCCGACCGTGCGCGGGAACGTCACCGGCAGCTTGCCGCCGGGGTTCACCGCGCCGGTGAGGACGTCGGCGATCGCGTGGTGGCCCTCGATCCCCGGGTGCCAGGCCAGCAGCACCGCCGGCGCGGTGTCCAGCCAGGCGCCGGTCAGCGGGCGACCGCCGATCAGGACCACGGCGTAGGGCCGGCCGGTCGCGGCCACGGCGGCGATCAGGTCCTCCTGGTCGCCGGGCAGGGTCAGCTCCGAGCGGGTGGCGGCCTCGCCGCTGAGGTCGGACGGTTCGCCGACGACCACGACGGTCACGTCGGCCGCCAGCGCCGCCGCCACCGACTCCGGGATCCCGTCGGCGTGCAGGACCGTGGTGTCCGGCAGGGCCGCGCGCAGGGCGTCGTGCACGGTTCCGGCGGGGAAACGGCGCTGGGTCTCGCCCAGGACCCACGTGCCGAGCAGGTCGGTCGAGCCGGCGAACGGGCCCACCACGGCCACCGTCGCGGCCGTCGGGGACAGCGGCAGGACGGCCGGGGAGTTGCGCAGCAGGACCAGGCACCGGGCCGCCGCCGTGCGCGCCGCGGCCCTGGCGGCCGGGGTCGGTTCGCCGATCACCGCGTCGGGGTCGGTGTAGGGGCGGTCGAACAGGCCGAGGCGGAACTTCAGCCGCAGCACCCGCGCGACCGCGTCGTCCAGGCGCTGCTCGCTGATCAGGCCCCTGGCCAGCAGGTCCTCGCCGTGCTCGACGACGGTGGTGCTGGCCATCTCCACGTCCGTGCCGGCCGCCAGCGCCAGCCGGGCCGCGTCGGCGCCGTCGGCGGCGTGGCCGTGCGCGACCAGTTCGGCCACCGCCGCCCAGTCGCTGACCACCACGCCGTCGAAACCCCACTCCCCCTTGAGGACCTCGGTCAGGGTGTGCGTGTTGGCGTGCGCCGGCACGCCGTTGACCGTGTTGAACGCGGCCATCACCGTCGCCGCGCCCGCCTCCACCGCCGCCAGGAACGGCGGCAGGTACAGGTCACGCAGGCGGTGTTCGGACACGTCGACGGTGTTGTAGTCGCGGCCGCCCTCCGCGCCGCCGTAGGCGACGAAGTGCTTGGCGCAGGCGGCGACCCGGTCCGGGTCGGCCAGCGACCGGCCCTGGTAGCCGCGCACCTTGGCCTGCGCGTAGCGGGCGGTCAGGTAGGGGTCCTCGCCGTGCCCCTCGGCGATGCGGCCCCAGCGGGGGTCGCGGGTGAGGTCCACCATCGGTGAGAACGCCCAGTGGATCCCGTCGGCGCGGGCCTCGCGGGCCGACACGGCGCCGTCGGTCTCGGCGACGTCCGGGTCGAAGGCGGCGGCCTGGGCCAGTGGGATGGGGAAGGTCGTCCAGTAGCCGTGGATGACGTCCAGGCCGAACACCAGCGGGATCCCCAGCCGGGACTCCTCCACGGCGACGCGTTGCAGGGCGTTGGCCTGTTCCGCGCCGGCCAGGTTGAGCACCGACCCGACCCGGCCGGCGCGGGCGGCGGCCTCGACGGTCTCGGAGCCGGGGCCGCCCGGGCCGGTGTTCCACCCCCACGCGAGCTGCTGGAGCTGGCCGAACTTCTCCGCCGGGGTCATCCTGGCGAGCAGCCGGGCGATCGCGGGTTCGTGGTCGGTGGTCATGGTCCTCCTGGTGATGCGGGGCCGTGGGTGGCACGCGGGCGGCGCGTGCCACCCACGGGCTCAGCCGACGGCGGCGTCCTGGTACACCCGCACATAGTCGATCATGAACCGTTGCGGGAACGGGACGCTCGCGTCGGGATGCCCGATCCACGACGCGCCGACCGCGGTGTTCATGATGATGTGCATGGGCTTGTCGAAGTAGGCGCCGGCCGGGGAGAACTGGCAGGTCTGCTGCCCGTCGACGAAGTAGGTCAGCTTCGGCCCCGGCTCCCAGATGAGGCTGTAGACGTGGTAGTCGGCCGACAGGTCGACCGGGCTCGTGTACTCACAGCCCTGGTTGGCGCCCAGGTCGGGGCCGTTGGGGGTGTCGGCGTAGTGCAGGGCGTGGTGCACCTTCGTCGGGGTGTTCCACAGCTCGGCGAAGTCGATCTCGTTGCCGCCGGGGCCGGGCCAGTTGCCGGTGACGTCGCCCTGCAACCACAGCGCCGGCCAGATGCCCTTGCCCATCACCGGCATCTTCGCCCGGACCTCGATCTTGCCGTAGGTGAACGAGAACCGGCCCTTCGTCCACACCATGCCCGAGGTGTAGGCCTTGCTGCCGTACTGGCGTTTCTCGGTGGTCAGCACCAGGTTGCTGTTGGCGGCGGTGACCGCGAAGGACGTGTACGCCTGGTCGGAACCGGGCGAGAGCAGGCCCTCGATGACACCCCACTTCTGGTGGTCGAGGCTGTCGAACGTGTCGCCCCAGACGAACTGCCAGTCGTAGGCGCTGGCCCCGCCGGTGGCCCGTTCGGCGGCGGCCGACCCGGTGGTGACCGGCATCGTCGCCGCCGCGAGCAGGCCGACTATCGCGAGCAGTGGCCGTAGTCGTCGCATTCACTGTCTCCTTCGTTGGATGGGTGAAGCCCTACCGCTGCTGGGCGTACGCCTTCTCGAACTCGCCCCGGACCTGGTCGCCGCCGCCCTGGCGCCACTGGCGCACGACCTGCGCCCAGCTGGACACCGGCTGGTTGCCGCGCACGATCTCGCTGCGGGCGTTGTTGAGCGCCTTGGACAGCACCGAGCCCTTGCTGGCGTTGACCGGCGAGTACAGGCCGACGGTCGGGTCGGGCACCAGCAGCGGCGCGACCCGCTGGTGGAAGGCGTACTGCTTGTCGACCACGGCCCGGTCCCCTGGGCCGAGCACCGCCGGCTGGTCGACGAGGTACTGCATGGGGATCTTCACGTTGGTCTCGCCGGCTCTGGTCAGGGTGGGCAGACCGGCGCTCATCGTGTGGTCGACCCCGTCGACGCCGAACTTGCGGAACAGGTGCTCGGCGGTGCCGATCGGCGCGGCCATCCAGTTGGCGATCGAGAGCATCTGGCGGACCCGCTTCTCGTCACCCTTCTTGATGGCGGTGACCGCGAAGCTGCCCTTGCCGGTGAAGTGCCGGCCATCGCCGCCGCCGTCGTGGGCGGGGGCGAGCAGGGCGCCGACGTCGATGCCCTGGTAGGTGGAGAGCAGGATGTCCCAGGCCGCGTAGCCGTCGACCTTCAGCGCGATCGTGCCGGTGCCGAACCAGTCGCGGCCCTGCTGGAAGGTCGCGCTGAAGCTGTCCGGGTGGAACAGTCCTTTGCCGAGCATGTCGACGAGTGCGGCGAGTGCCTCGGTGTACTGGTCGGTCTCGACGGCGTTGGTGAACTTTCCGTCCTGTTCGGACCAGCCGTTGGGCACGCCGAACATCTCCAGCAGGTACAGCAGCGCGCCGCCGCCGCCCAGGCCGGTGTCGCCCAGCGCCCAGTGGCCGGCCTTCGCGTCGGTCAGCCCCGCGCACAGTTCGACGAACTCGTCGTGGTTGGCGGGGTTCGGGTTGAGCGAGCGCTGCGCGACCAGGTCGTCGCGGACGAACATGATCTCGCCGATGCTGGCGCGCGGGGTCGGCAGGCCACCGATGCCGCCGTTGGCGATCATCGGCAGCCAGGAGAACTCCGGGATGTTGGCCAGGAAAGGGTATTCCTTGACCGCGTCGCCGGACAGGTACGGGGTGAGGTCGGCGAACTTGGCGCGCAGCACGCCGGGCAGGTCCGGCGTCCAGGACGGCAGCATCACGATGTCGGGCAGGTCGCCGCCGGCGATGGTCGTGGTGACCTTGGTGCTGTAGTCGCTGTCGGGGACCATGTTGAACGCCAGGTCCGCACCGATCCGGTCGTTGAGCGCCTGCCAGTACGCGTTGTCGGTCAGCGGCGGCGGCACCGGGGTGAAGGTGTCGACGAGGATGGCGACCCGCCCGGCGCCGGCGCCGGGCTTGTCGGTGATCGCGGTGACCAGGGAGTCGGGGTAGCGGTAGAACCCGGGCAGCAGGTCCTGGCCGGCCGGCAGGTCCGGGGTGACCCCGGCGTAGGGGACGTGGGTCGGCAGCGTGACGCGGGCGTTGGCCTCGGCGGTGTTGACGGCGCCGCCGCCACCGCCGCAGGCCGCGAGCAACGGCGTCGAGGCGGCCGCGACGGTCATCGCGCCCATGCCGCGCAGCAGCGCGCGGCGGCTCACAACTCTGTGCTGGGTCACGGCGAGGACTTCCGTTCTCAGGCGGTATCGGAGAGGGTTTGATGATGCGCATCATCAAGTGCTGACGGACTGTAGGTCGACGTGAATCACCTGTCAACACCCATGCAGTTGACCGAAGGACGATCTGCTGACTACTCTCCGGACACCAACTGATAATGCGCTATATCAATCGAGGTGAGCACGAAATGAAGGCCCCGGAACGGCCGAGGAAGCGACCGACCCAGGCCGACGTCGCGCGACTGGCGAGCGTGTCGCCGGCCGTCGTCTCGGCGGTGGTCAACGGGCGCGGCGGCGCCAACGGCGTCCGGGTCGGCGACCGGACGGCCGCGCGCGTCGAGGAGGCGATCCGCCAGCTCGGGTACGTGCCGAACGTGGCCGCGCGCAGCCTCGCCCGCGGCCGCAACGGGATCATCGGCGTGTTCACCTACGAGGCACTGTTCCCGTTGCAGGCCATGAGCTACTACCACCCGTTCCTGGTGGGCGTCGAGGAGGCCGTCGAGGAACTCGACTGCCACCTGCTGCTGTTCACCGGCTCGCACACCGACGACCGCCGCCGCTCGATCTACAAGAACGGCACCAACTCCCTTCAGGTCGCCGACGGCTCGGTCCTCATCGGACAGTCCGAGGACCGCGCCGAGCTCGCCGAGCTGGTCCGCGACGGGTACCCGGCCGTGTTCATCGGCCGCCGCGAACTGCCCGGCGCCGAGGTGTCCTACGCCGCCGCCGACTACGCCACCGCCACCCGCGAGCTGGTGGAGCGGATCAGCGGGCTGGGCCACCGCCGCGTCGCCCGGCTGCGCGGCGGGTCCGACCACGAGTCGATCCTCGACCGCGACGCCGGTTTCGCCGCCGCCCGCGACCAGCTCGGCGACCGGGTCGACACCACGGAGGTGTTCGTCCCGCCCAGGGCCGAGTCCATCGCCGCGGTCGTGCCCGGCCTGGTCGAGCAGGGCTACACCTGCCTGGTCACCGACGACCGGGAGCGGGCCGGCGACGTGTGCGCCGCCGCCACGGCGCTGGGCCTGTCGGTGCCCCGGGACCTGTCGGTCGCCGCGCTCAGCGAGTACGTCTACGTCGACAACTCCGTCGAACGCTGGGACATCACCACCATCACCACCCCCGGCCGGGAGATGGGCGCCGAGGCCGTGCGGCTGCTGGCCGACCTGCTGGACAACCCGGCCGACGCCACCCCGCGCCGGGTCGTCATCGACTGCGGCTTCCACGCCGGCGCCACCCTGACCGCACCCCAAGGAGCCTGATGCACGAGCAGACCTGCGACATCCTCGTCGTCGGCGGCGGACTCGGCGGGGTCGCCGCCGCGCTGGCCGCGTTGCGGCTGGGCCGCACCGTCGTCCTCACCGAGGAAACCGACTGGCTGGGCGGCCAGCTGACCTCGCAGGCGGTGCCGCCCGACGAGCACCCGTGGATCGAACGGTTCGGCGCCACCGCCACCTACCGGCGGCTGCGCGAGACCATCCGCGACTACTACCGCCGCGCCTACCCGCTGACCGACCAGGCCGCGGCGACCGCGAACCTCAACCCCGGCAAGGGCCACGTCAGCCGGATCTGCCACGAGCCACGGGTAGCCGTCGCCGCCATCGAGGAGATGCTCGCCCCCTACCGGTCCAGCAGCCGGCTGCGGATCCTGGTGCGCCACCGCCCGGTCGCCGCGCACGTCGACGGCGACCGGGTCACCGCCGTGCGTCTGCTGGACACCGACCGCGGCGAGGAGGTGACGGTGTCCGCGCCCTACGTCCTGGACGCCACCGAACTCGGGGACCTGCTCGACCTGGCCGGCGTCGAGCACGTCGTCGGGTCGGAGAGCCGCGAGGACACCGGCGAGCCGCACGCCTTGCCGGGGCCCGCGCAGCCGCTGGACCAGCAGTCGTTCACGTTCTGCTTCGCCCTGGACCACCGGCCGGGCGAGGACCACACCATCGGCCGGCCGGCGACCTACGACTTCTGGCGCTCCTACGCCCCGGAGTTCTGGCCGGCGCCGCTGCTGAGCTGGCGGCAGGTCGCCCCGGAGACGCTCCAGCCCTACACCAAGCGGGTCTTCGAGCCCGACGAGGACTTCGACCTGTGGCGCTTCCGCCGGATCCTGCACCGGCCGCACCTGACCGACGAGTACGGCGGCGGCGACATCACGCTGGTCAACTGGCAGCAGATCGACTACTGGCTCGGCCCGCTGATCGGCGTGGACGACGCCGAGCGGGACCGGCACCTCGAGGGCGCCCGGCAGCTGAGCCTGTCGTTCCTGTACTGGATGCAGACCGAGGCGCCCAACCATCTCGGCGGCACCGGCCACCCCGGCCTGCGGCTGCGCCCCGACGTCACCGACACCGCCGACGGCCTGGCCAAGTACCCCTATGTCCGGGAGTCGCGGCGCATCCGCGCCGAGTTCACCGTGTCCGAACTGCACGTCGGCGTGGAGGCGCGCGGTGACCTGCTGGGCGCCGAGGAGTTCCGCGACAGCGTCGGCATCGGCAGCTACCGCATCGACCTGCACCCGTCGACCGGCGGGCCGGGCGGACCGCGCCAGTACGTGGACGTGGCGAGCTGGCCGTTCCAGATCCCGCTCGGCTCGCTGCTGCCGGTCCGGCTGGAGAACCTGTTACCGGCCAACAAGAACATCGGCTCGACACACATCTCCAACGGCTGCTACCGGCTGCACCCGGTCGAGTGGAACATCGGCGAGGCGGCCGGCGCGCTCGCGGCGCACTGCCTGGACACCGGCGCGGTGCCGCGCCAGGTGCGGGCGGACGCGGCCCGGCTTGAGGACTACCAGAACACGCTGACCGGGCTCGGGGTCGAGCTGAGCTGGCCGGTCGAGGTCCGCGCGCAGAAGAAGTACAACTGAGATGGCCGTGCTGGGCAGGGGGCGTCGGCTGCGCCGGGACTGGCTGCTGCTCGCGTGCGCGGCGCCGGGCCTGGTGTGGCTGCTGGTGTTCCACTACGCGCCGCTGCTGGGCAACGTCATCGCGTTCAAGGACTACCAGCCGTATGTGGGGATCGCCGAGGCGCCGTGGGTGGGCCTGGACAACTTCCGGATCATCGTCAACGGTGACCCGGCGTTCCTCAACGCGCTGACCAACACGCTGGTCATCTCCCTGCTGCAGCTGCTGTTCGTGTTCCCCGTCCCGATCGCGCTGGCGCTGCTGCTCAACTCGCTGGTCTCCGAGCGGATGAAACGCACGGTGCAGTCGATCCTGTACCTGCCGCACTTCCTGTCCTGGGTGATCATCGTCGCGATCTTCCAGCACATGCTGGGCAACACCGGTCTGCTCAACGGTTTCCTCACCGATCACGACCTGGGCAGCGTGAACATCATCGGCAACCCCGAGCTGTTCAAGGAACTCGTGGTCGCCCAGGTGATCTGGAAGGACACCGGCTGGGGCACGATCCTGTTCCTGGCGGCGATGTCGCGGATCGACCCGGCGCTGTACGAGGCGTCCGCCGTCGACGGCGCGTCCCGCCTGCGTCAGCTCTGGCACGTGACGCTGCCCGGCATCAGGTCGGTGGTGGCCCTGCTGCTGATCCTGCGCCTGGGTGACGTGTTGAGCGTCGGTTTCGAACAGATCCTGCTCCAGCAGAACGCGGTCGGCCCCGTCGCGTCGGAGGTCCTCGACACCTATGTGTTCAACAACGCGGTCGGCGCCGGATCGTGGGGCGCGTCGGCCGCCGCCGGCCTGGTCAAGGGGGTCGTCGGCGTGGCTCTGGTCCTGGGCGCCAACAAGGTCGCCCATCTGTTCGGCGAGCGGGGGGTGTACCAGCGATGACCACCGCCTTGCCCGCGACCAGAGCCGCCAAGGGCCTGATCCTGACGGTGTGCTGCCTGGTGGTGGTGTTCCCGTTCCTGGCGGTGATCTCCACCAGCCTGGCCGACGAACGCCAGGTCGCCGAGGCCGGCGGGTACGTCCTGTGGCCCCAACGCCCCAGCTTTTATGCCTACGAGGCCATCTTCGAGGGCGGGGTGGTGACCAGGGCGCTGCTGGTGTCGGTCGGCGTGACGGTCGTCGGCGCGACGCTGTCGCTGCTGTGCACCACGCTGCTGGCCTACGGCCTGTCCCGGCCCGGCAGCCTCGCCAGCCGGCCGATCCTGATGGTCGTGCTGTTCAGCGTCCTGTTCTCCCCCGGCATCATCCCGATGTACCTGACGGTCAAGCAGTTGGGGCTGCTGGACAGCTACTGGGCGCTGATCCTCTCGGCCCTGGTCAACGGCTTCAACGTGATCGTCATGCGCGCGTTCTTCCTCGAACTCCCCCAGGAACTCCTGGACGCGGCGAAGATCGACGGCGCCAGCGAGCTGACGATCCTGTTCCGGATCGTGTTGCCGCTGTCCAAGGCGGTGGTCGCGGTGATCGGCCTGTTCTACGCGGTGGCGTACTGGAACAACTTCTTCTCCGCGCTGCTCTACATCACCGACAACAGCAAGTACCCGCTGTCCCTCATCCTGCGCACCTACGTCGTCGACAACGCCACCATCGGCACCGGCGACGCCACCCAGGTCCCACCCCAGCAGTCCCTCCAGATGGCGACGCTGGTGGTCAGCATCCTGCCGATCCTGCTGGTCTACCCGTTCCTGCAGAAACACTTCGCCAAGGGCATCATGATCGGCGCCGTCAAGGGCTGAGGTCCTTGGGCAGACGACTCGCGATGACGGGGCCGGCTCCACTAACGTCAAGGAACCATGGACGCCACCACCATGATGTCGCCGGAGGTGCTGCGGGCGCGGATGGTCGAGAGGGTTCGCGAGGCGGGGTTCGCGCACCGTGCCGAGGTCCAGCGCGTGCTGCTCGACACCCCACGCCACGACTTCGTGCCGAACGCCGACCTGGCGGACGCCTACGACCCGTGGCGGGCGGTGGTCACTCACCGGTTCGACGACGGTCGGGCCTTGTCCTGTGCGTCGGCGCCCTGGCTGGTGGCGGCGATGCTCGACCAGCTCGACGTTCGACCGGGCAACCGTGTTCTGGAGATCGGTGCTGGCACCGGGTACAACGCCTGTCTGCTCGCCCAGTTGACCGGCCGGGCGGACCTGGTGACCACCGTCGACGTCGACCCGGATGTGACCGCGCGGGCCAGGCGAGCGCTGGCCGCGACTGGCTACGGCGACGTGCGGGTGATCACCGGCGACGGTGGGCTCGGCTGTCCGGACCACGCGCCGTACGACCGGGTGATCGCCACCGTGTCCCCCTGGGACATTCCCGCCGCCTGGTGGCGGCAACTCGCCCCCGGAGCGCGGCTGGTCACCCCGGTGCGCTGGCGCGGCCAGGGACGCAGTGCCGCCTTCACCCACACCGGCGGCCGTCTGGTCTCCGACTCGCTGCACCTGTGCGGTTTCGTGTACCTGCTGGGCGAGAACGAAGGCGAACGTGGCGCCCCCGTCACCGCCGACGACTTGGTGAGCCTCCACTGGGACCGCGACCAGGTCGTCGACCCCGACGCGCTGCGCGGTGTGCTCGACCGGCCGCGCGTCACCGCCTGGTCCGGCACCACCATCGCCGGCAACGAGTCCCACGACGGACTCTGGCTGCGCCTGACCGTCACCGACCCCCGCGTGTGCCGACTCAAGGTCCATGACGACGTGCCACCCGAGGTGTGTGACCCGGTGCCGGGATGGTGGCGCCTGGCACTGGTCGACGGCAGCACACTGGTCTACCTCACCACCCGCCGCCGCGAAACCGACACGACCGGGGTGCGCTGGGAACTGGGCGCGATCGGTCACGGCCCGGACGCCACCGAGATGACCGAGTACCTGTGCGACGAGATCCGAACCTGGGCACCCGAGCGAGACCGGCACAGGCCCACGCTCACCGTCCACCCGGCCGGCACCCCGGACAGCGACCTGGCCGGGCCCGCCATCGACAAGACCCACAGCAGATTCGTCCTCACCTACACCGAGACCTGATGCCACCTCGGCCAGACCTGGATCAGCCACGTCTCTTCGTGGTGGTTGAGATCGGAAAACTCTGAGTCGATGACGGCTTGGCTGTGACGGAACGCCCTGATCTGGTAGGCGCCTGGCTGAGGTAAGTCGATCAGCACGTCGTTTGGCGAACCAGTGGTGCTGCCCAGGACGACACGCCCGGTGTCGATCGTGAACTCACCTAGGTATTGCTGCTCCGGCCCGTCCGGCTCGGCACTCCACAGTTCGAACTCGACGACGACGTCAGTCATTTCTCCCAACGTGAAGAAGCGTGCTCCACCGTCACCGCTGACGCCGATCGTGCCGTCAGTTGGCGGCGTCAGGTCCAACAACGAGTATCGATGGGACTCGACGTCGAACAGATGGAACTGACCATAATCGACCGCAGGCTTTCCGGTCAGGTGAAGAAGGCGTACTGCTTGTGCCATTACCGTCCTGTCGCAACTCGGGGAAGACCCAACAACGACACGCCGAAGTCCGTCTCGACACAGGCCCTAGCACTGTAGTGCTGTGACAAGCTCGATACGCGTAGCTCGCCACGCCGGCATGAGTCCGGCAAGCAGCCTAGCCGCCGCGTTTCCGATCGACACGGTACCGATAACCAGGGCGACCAACGAGATGACCAGGGAAAGTTGGGCCACATTGCCTTCGCGAGCCAGCACAACCGGCGTTCCTGTCATCGTTATTCCCCAATATCAGCGAACACAGACGCGCGTCAGCCTACACCAGCGAGCACATGTGCTCACTAGCCTATGGGCACATTAAACGCCACATCGTTGGCGGTCGTCACTTTATTGTTCACCGTTCACAGATGATCATTAGGAAAAACTATCAAGCCCATGTTCCGTTACCCCGAGGCCCCAATATATACTACAACATATTCTATCCGATTGCATCTTGCGCGCGATCTCGTATTTCCAACGGGAGATCCCCCCGGACCACTATCTCGGAAACTAGACTCTGGATCAATATTTGATCGAACTCATCTCGTCGAGTCATTTCGATCACCCACCCAGCAGCCAGCTGCATCCAGTACAACCGGCCAGACCTCCATGCAGTTTCGACCGTCAGCTCCATGAGCCTCTCAGGTGTTGAAACCCCTCCTTTGTCGAATTTTAGCCACCAGCGAGAAAACTCAGCCAGCACTCTGGAAAGATCCTGTTCCAGGTAAGGCCACATAGGAACAAATTTGGCGTCAACAAGGGAAGCCCGCCCTTCCGACTCTGTACCTACCCCGATGCGCCCATCAGGCATGATGCCAATCCATGCGCCATTACCCCGATACAACACCGGATTCCATTCAGTCATATTAACCCCATGGTCTATAGTCAAAACCGATTCCTCGATCACTCATGAATTGCACAAACTGGTTCCGGGTGACGACCGCCCATCGATGTCCGTAGTGATCACTTACGGGGAGCCGGCCCACCACTGAACCACCTCGACCTGCGTTCACCTACCATGAACGGACGTTCACTGACCAGCAGGAGCCATGTTTCCACAGGTCATCACACGTGTTGATCTACGTCAACACGGTACGGGTCACTCGACCTCAGCGCCCGCCGCTCCAGGCGTCCTGTCACCGAAGATGGGTGCTCCACGGTGGCGAACAGAGCCGGCACGCCATGGCATCAAGCGGCACACGAACGCCACTTACCTGCCGAAACGACACAGACCGACACCTTCCAACACACCCGACCGCTGGCTCTTACCAGCGGGTTCGAGTCGAACTGGACGGCGACCGGACACCGCCACCAACATTCCGCGTGCCGCATTCAGCACTGGTATCAGCGCGCCTCTCAACGAGCGAAATCCGGCCGAACAGGACCAGCTCCAACCCGCGGAACCATCACCGGATCACGCCCCCCACACGCCAACCCGCAGACGCAGGGGCACACAGTCACAGACGCTGAACAAATCCCTCAACCAAGATCAAATTCTCTAACGCGTCCAGAAAATTACCTCCCAGTGATCCAAACTCATTGTCATACCCACCGTACCAACTACCATCTTCACCGATCATCAAAATGAGATGTCCACCATAGGCTTCCCCAACGGGCGCCAATAGCACTCCAGCACGTCGCGAATAGATCTCAACCCGATCCGCCTCAATCGCACCACCGGCACCCTTGCCGGAAAATGACAGCACATCACGGTACCCCGCGCGATCGAAATGAATAACTATACCAGAATACCGTTGAAGAAAATCGACAACAACGGGAAAGACTGGAAACCCGTCAATCCTGAACGCATTCAAATCTTCGACTATGTCGACACGACGATCAGGTGACCAATTCGCTTCAAGCAAGGCCCGTACTGCTAGACGTTCAGTCATCATCCACCTGGTACCCATGATGCACAGCTTCTGCAAGGTGGCAGAATAAGACTTCGGCATGATCGCCAGCCTCCCAGACAAGCCATCGACTCCACCAACCCGACTCCATTATCCGGGGGCAACGCCATCACCTCATCGGGTAGGTAGGGACGTTGCGCTGGGCTATCCGAGATAGCGTCGGCTCCACACGTAAAGCATCTGGTTGGTGTCGCGTGCTCGTCGTGCGAGTGCGACGAGGTTGGTGACCAGTGGCAGGATCGTGTTGGGGGTGCTGTCGCTGTACTGACTGAGGTTCTCGCCATGTGCCCAGCGTGTCGCAAGGCCGGGTAGCTCGTGATCGGGGATCGAGGCGAGCGATTCTCGGACGGACACTCCCAGTTCCTGCAGTGTGGCGGGCGAAGTTTTCCATGGGGAGTCTTCTGGCATGTCCTCGTACTCCTCCAGAGAGGACGGTTCGTCCTCGGCCGGTGGCCAGAGGAGTACGAATGGCACGTGCTCAGGGTGCCATCGGGTGTTCTGGGCCAGTGCAACCAGTTCTCCGAGCGCAAGGAACGGTTCGATCCCCCGGGCGTCGACTCCGTCGAAGGCCTGACCGGTGTCCGGCGTCAACGGTCCACCTGGGTAGCCGATTGTGGGCATGGCAGTGTCCGCGTCCGGTGCTCGGAAGTAGACGCAGTCGTGGCCTCGTACCGCGCGGCGGGTTACCCGAAGCGTCTTGGATCCCTCGGACTCTCCTTCAGGGTTCTTTTCTCCGCTGTGCCGGTGCGTCAGGATCGTGCGGACGACCTCGGCCAGGCGTGCCCACGCACGCTCCTTGGTCCCGTCTTTGCTGGTGAAGTCGTGTGCGGACAGCAATAGTTGCTGCTGCCCGCGACGGGTGTGGTCGAGCCGGGAGCCGGCGACGACCCACCACTTCTCCTTTCGATTCGAAAAATCCTCGCCAACAAGCTTTGCCCCGCTGATTAACATTCGCGACCGAGCGGCCGACATTCTCACCACCTCTCACCCCAGATCGGACAGGATGCCTATATTGTGCGCTGCGTACGCCGCACCAGGGTACCGGCCATGCCCGTAGAGTCCATAAACGAGACTCTTGTCTTTCAGCATCGCATTCTTCTCGACAATGGACAGTTGGTCAAGTATTTGCTCTTTGGCACCTGAGCGGCTATGGCGTACGGACCTGCCCCGCTCAAGCTCTCTTCAGACTGACGGTTGTTGGTCGAGCAGCCCGACGGGGTCGGTGCTGTAAGCGGCCATCCAGCTGGGGTCGTGCCGTCGGAACGGTGCTGGTCGTACGGACGAAAGTCTGCACAAGATGGCGGTGCCGGTGCGGGGAGATCGTTTCCTGCGCCAGCCCCAGCGGTTCACTGGGCCGACGCCCACGATGTCGAAGTACTTCCCCTCGCGGAAGATCGGCTTGCGCAGTTCGTCGATCACCCGCTGACATCGTTAACCGCAGGCTCTTAACCAGCGGGTTCGGGGTCGAACTGGACCGCGACCGAACACCGCCACCAACGTTCCGCGTGCCGCATTCAGCACTGGTATCAGCGTGCCGCCAAACAGGGCCGGCTCCAAACCCGCAGAACCATCACGAGATCACGTCCCAACGCCCCACACACACAACCCGCAGACGCAGGGGACCATCCCCGACCACCCCGACGTCCACGCGATCAGCGACCACACCAAAGACCCTTCACCAGCGACACCGAACACCTCACCTGGAGCAATTCCTGCCCCCGTTTGAACACGGTCATGGGCCGTGCTCCAGTTCTGCTCCAGGTTTCCGCGCCACAATCCACAACAGACAGAGAAACAGATCGCCCGCTGACCAGATACTCGCAGGTCAACGAGCGATTCTGAAAACCATTCAACTGTAGAGCTGAGGGGGTTCGACACACCCAAGGATCATTACTGCTTTTCCCAGGCCTGATCCGTGGCAAGTATCCCCGCCTTGAAGAACGCGGTAGCTGCCGACGTTGCGGCAACAAGGTCAACCACATGGTTAGCAGAATAAGCTCCCGTCTGCCCACCAGCGACAACAGTGGTCTCACCCGCAGTCGATTCTCTCGAACTGACAAGTTGCCAGAATACCGCACTGTCAAAAGTTGCATAGACAACCAGTCCAGTTTTCGCCGAGCCGCCGCAGGCAAAATGTGCCTGGCCACGATACAGCGTCACAAGCGTGCTACCTACACCGTCGAGTAGAGATATTCGCTCGACAACGTCGGCAAACGTGGGCAGCTGGTTCTCGATTTCGACGAAATTGCTATCCCAAACCAGCACCAACTCACTCATGGTACAAGCACCGTAGAGCCTCCGGGTCATACAACTGTCAGTTCACTAATCCCAACTTGTCGAGCCATCGATTTCACCGCCCCGCTTCGTCCACATGCGCCACACAGACCCTGCGGGTAGTCAATATACATGGGCGCCTCGCCCCGTTAGCCCACCCATTTTCCCGAGTTGCTGCAACACGTCGGCCTCCGCATGAGTTCGAGAAATCGGATTCACCGTAAGCGAAATCTGGCGACCATGACCACTGGTCCCCGTACAACGAGCTCATCCCGTCGACATCCAGGCGCGATAGCGTAGGCGAAACTCCTGGCCCAGCAGGCGGCGCGCCGAGAGCGGCCCGCCGAGACGCAAGATCGTCAGGGCCACCAAATCCACCTGCACCCCTTCGACCAACGGCGCCCTGGGGAGACATCAACGGCAAAGATTCTGGACAGCGGTCGGCACCGGAATACCCGGCGGCTTGGAGCAACGCCAGGTCTGCCGCACCTCCACCCAGGCTGATCAAGCTCAGCGGCTCGACTGGCCCGACCGGCGAGAATGATCGTGGCGGACGACCCCAGTTCACTCAACGTCCACCGATCGATGCCCGCAACGACGATCCGAACATCGTGCAGGCGCCCGACCGACCCACCAACGCGAGAACCCGACTTGACGAACACACGAACCCAGCCATCTACATCCCACGACCAGAACCGCCCGAAGAGGTGTCGAGGGACAAGGACGAGCAGGCCCTCGCTGGTCCAGCCTCGTCGGCCAGACGCTGGGTAGCGGCTGCCACGTGCGGTCCTGCGCCGAGCGGACTGGAGCAGGACGTGACCCCATTTGAAGAGGGTCAACGACCGCGCTCCAGTTTTGCTCCAGTCAGCGTCTCCCTGTCCATAATGGACAGCAAAACAAGATCGCCCGCCGACCATGTTCTCGCAGGTCAACGGGCGATTCAGTACACCATCTATGAGTGGAGCTGAGGGGGTTCGAACCCCTGACCCCCACACTGCCAGTGTGGTGCGCTACCAGCTGCGCTACAGCCCCGTACGCCCTCTCGGGCGTGCGTGTACAAGTTACCTGATCCGTCTGGAACGGTCTCAGTCGGGGTTGGTGGTTCCGTCGGGGGCGGGGGCGTGCTAGACCGGGGTGGTGATCGCCGAGGGTGGGTTGTTGGTGGAGCCGGATGCTGAGGGAATCAGCCCTGACCTGCGGCGGGAGGTGCAGGAGCTGCGGCTTCGGGCGCTCGTCGACCGGCTGCTTGCGGCGGGTGGGGTGCAGGGCGCTCGGTTGGCGGAGGCCGGTGTCACGCGGGGTGAGGGGCTGACGCTGGACGATCTCCCTCGGCTCCCTGTGGTCACCAAGAGTGATATCTGGGAGCGTTACCCGGAGGGGCTGCGGGTGGCCGACCCGGACGACATCGTGTGTGTGCACGGGTCGTCGGGGACCGGGGGGCGGCCTACGTTGGTGCCCTACACCGCTCAGGACGTGGGGATTTGGGCTTCAGTGATGGCTCGGGCGCTGGGTGGCGCCGGGGCGACGCGGGCGAGCACGATCCACAACGCCTACGGTTACGGACTGTTTACCGGGGGTCTCGGGGTGCATCACGGGGGGCTGCGGTTGGGCGCGACCGTGGTGCCGATGTCGGGCGGTATGACCGAGCGGCAGGTGCGGATGCTGGTCGACCTGCGCCCCGATGTTCTGGCGTGTACGCCCTCCTACGCGATCTATCTCGGGGAGGCGCTGGCGGCCGCGAACCTGCGGGTGGACAGCCTGCGGGCGGGCATCTTCGGCGCCGAGCCGTGGACCGACGGGATGCGGGCGCGGATCGAGCGGCTGCTCGGGCTGCGCGCCCTGGACATCTACGGGCTCTCCGAGATCATCGGGCCGGGGGTTGCCTGCGAGTCGTTGGACTCCGGGGGGATGTTGAACGTCGCCGAGGATCATTTCCTGGTGGAGGCGGTCGACGCGGACGGGACACCGGTGCCGGACGGGACGCCGGGTGAGCTGGTGTTCACGACGCTCACCAAGACCGGGATGCCGCTGCTGCGGTACCGCTCGGGGGATGTCGCCACGTTGGCGGGGCCGGTCGAGGGGGCTCCCCGGACGTTGCGGCGGATGTCGAAGGTGCTCGGGCGTACCGACGACATGCTGGTGGTTCGGGGGGTGAACGTGTTCCCGACCGAGATCGAGGCCGTCGTGTTGGGGGACGAGCGGGTGGGGCCGCACTACCTCGTGGTCGAGGACCGGCGGGTGGCGGCGCGGGCGGAGTTGCGGGTCGTGGTCGAGCCGAGAGGTGAGAGCGCCGGCAGCCTCGGCGACGACCTGGTCGGGGCGTTGCGGGAACGGCTGGGGATCACCTGTGTGGTGCACGTCGTCGCGCGGGGGACGGTGCCGCGGACCGAGGTGGGCAAGGCGCGGCGGTTCGTCCGGTGGACCGAGGGGGAACCGCCGCTGCCCGGGCTCGGCTAGCTAGTCGACCAGCTTCTTCAGCCAGTTCTCGTCGCCGGTGTTGACCACGGTGTCACCCACCGCGATGGTCGGGGTGCCGAAGCCGCGCTGGCCGTCGACCTCCTGCTGGAGGAACGACATCTCGCGCACCTCCGCGAAATGGGCGGCCACGGCGTCGTCGTACTCGCCGGACTCCACGCACGAGCGGAACTCCGGGGACGTGACGCCGACGTTCGTGCCCAGCTGGACCAGTTGCTGGTTGTCCCAGCCGCGCGCGCCCTCGGCCGGCTGGGCGTCGAACAGGCTCTGGTGGAAGTCCGGGAACTGGCCGGCGTCGGCCGCGCACAGGGCCGCGTTGGCCGAGTCCATCGAGTAGCCGGCGGGATCCGAACGGTCGTCGAGCATCGGCAGCATGTGGTAGCGGACCCGCACGGTCCCCTCGGCCAGCTGCTCGTGGATCTGCTTGCCGTAGGTCTCCTCGAACGAGCGGCACGCGGGACACAGGAAGTCCTCGAACACGTCGATGATGGTGTCCGCCGAGTCCTGGCCGACGGTGACGATCGCGCCCTGGCGCACCGCCGGGTAGCCGGCGTCCACCCGCGACACCGCGATCGTCTGGCCCTCGGTCGCGTTCTTCTTCGCGTTGGTGTAGATGATGCCGCCGACGACCGCCGCGGCCAGCAGCACCACGACCACCGCGCCGATGACGATCTTCTTCCGGTTGCCGGCCGGGCGGGTGGGCGCCGGGGCCGGGGCCGGGGCGGGGGAAGGGGGTGGCGTGACGGGTCGGCCCGCCACCGCTGCCTGCCGTTTCTTGCGCGCGCTGCGCTCCGCTCCACCCACGCTACGTCCTTCCCTGTGTGTCGACCGACGCCCCGGTCAGCCAACCATCCAGCGACAACAGGGTCCTCGGCCGGGCCACCAGCCAGCCGGCGAGCGCCAGGAAACCCACGTCCCGCGCGATCTCCCACGGATAGTTCGTCTCAGCGGCTGATACCTGTCCGCCACCGCCGAAACACCCGCAGTCGATCGTCAGGCCGCGTGCCCACGCCTGGGCCACGGCCGCGACGAACGCCACCAGCACCACCACCGACACCGCCGCGACCACCCGCGTCCCCAACCCGACCAGCAGCAACGCCCCGAGCGCCACCTCGAGGAACGGCACACCGGCCGCGACCACACCGACCACCGAGGCGGGCAGCACGTCGTAGGCGAGCACCGCGACGTAGGCCTGGTTCAGGTCGGCGACCTTGATCGCCCCGGACACCAGCCACACCGCCGCCAGCCCGAGCCGGACCACCGTGCCCACGCCGTCCAGCGCGCGCACGGATGGTCGACCCACGCCCGAACGCTACCGTGTCCGGTCCGGCGCACCCCGCGGATGGGCAGGTCCCTGATCCGCGACACGCACGGACGAGAGCCCCGACACACCGAGTGGGACAGCGGCGATCAACGAAGGGCGGCGCCTCACAGGCTTGTGCCGAGGCGTTCCGCCAGCAGAATCGCGAAGTCGTGGCAACCGTACCGGCGGTACTGGGGATTCGGTACGACCGGGTTGTAGTAGATCCTTTCGGCCGCGGCGATCTTGTTGACCTCCGCCACGACCTGGTGCGCGGTGAGGCCGGATGGCACCGCCTTCTCCTCGAACCTGATGCCTTCCGCTTCCGCATATTCGGCGTCCCAGATTATGCGGTACCTGAGCTGAATCAGGTCGACCTGCATCCACGTCTGACCCTTCACGTGGAACATCAACCACCAGTGTCTCAGATGGGGCTGCGTGTCCTCCTCGTCCTGCGGTTTGACCTGTTTCTTGAGGAGTATCCGAGTGATCTCACCGTCCACCGGGAGATTCTTCACGTACACCGTCGAACCTTCGGTGACTGGCATCGCCGACGCCGGGAATTCCTTGCACACCTCGTCCTCCGCGCTTTCCGTTGGTGAACCGGAACGTTCGCGCGCGCCAGGAGTGCCAGGACGGCCGCACGATCGCTGGCCGCACCGTGGACGCGAAGAAGATCCCTGGGATGAACGACGCGTAGGACGGCCGTGGATTGGGGGACACGTTCTGGCCCCCCGCCGCCGCGTCACGAGACTAACCAACCTTTTCGCCAGGTACCAGGGGCATCCGTGCAGCCGGCGGTGCCTCCTGTGATGCTCGTTCAGGCACCGGTCCGGATTTCGCACCAGCTGGCGGTGGAGCCGCTGGGCGTCGAAACCCAGCGAACTCGCCGCCCGTTCACCGCCGGACGAACTTCACCGCGTCGGCGCGGGCGCAGCCGGTTCCGCTGGACGTGAGCCGGACGTACCCGCTGTCCCCGGCCGCGAACGTGTGGGTTCCCAGCGACACCCAGCCGCTCGACCCGCCGGTGCCGTCCACCCGCGTGGTCGCCACCCCGCCCTGGTGGGCCACGTCGTAGCGGGTGTTCGGGTCGCTGCCGGAGTGCGCGATCTTCCACACGTACACCTGGTAGCTGCCCGCCGCGCCGAGACGGGCCCGCCAGGTCGCCGTGTTGCCGGCGGTGTGGCAGGTCGCGTACCGGCTCGGCGAGGTGAAGTTCCACCCGTCGACCGTCGAGTCGTACCAGGCCCCGGACTCGCCGTAGCCGTAGGCGGCCGGGCCGTCGTTGTCCAGGTAGTAGTCCTTCTGCCAGTAGCGGACGTAGTCGAACTGGGCGGTCGACGGGCCGTTGGCCGTCGTCGGGTAGGCGATGCTGGTCAGCCAGATGTTCAGGTAGTCGTGCGTCCACTGGTCGGGCGTGTACGGCGCGGTGTACCGCAGTTGACCGTCCACAGAGAACTTGACGGACGTCTCGGACCAGTCGGCGCCGTAGGTGTGCCACTGCCGCAGGTCCAGTCCGGAATCGTAGGTCGACCCGGGGTGGTGGCCGCCATCACCCTCGCCGTTCCACGCGTGCACTCCACTGTGGATGGTCCGGGCGTTGACCGAGTCGTTCTCCAGCACGTCGATCTCGGTCCGCCGCTGCGGCCCGAACGTCGTGCTCCCGTCTCCCGCCATCATCCAGAACGACGTGTGCCACCCGCCGACGGCCGGAAGTTTCGCCCGCGTCTCGTAGTACCCGTAGCGCAGCGCCCGCTTGCTCACCAGGCCGCCACCGCTCCAGTTCTTCCCTTGGTACGGCGGCGATTCGGCCTTCAGGTCGATCGTCATCAGCCCACCGCCGACCGTCACGTTCGACGGTCGTTGGGCGCTGCCGGCCTTCACGTCGGTCCGGAAGTTCCACACCGACGTGTTCGGCGCACTCCCGCTGAACTCGTCGCTGAACACCAGCGTGTAGCCGGTCGTGGGCGGTTGCGCCGCGGCCGGTGCGACGGTCAGGGCGGTGACGGCCACGGCGGTGGCCGCGAGAACTCTCCAGCGCATGAGAACCTCCGGGTTACCAGGTGTTGACACGGACGTGCAGCTGGTGATCGGTCGGCGCGGTGAGGTAGAGGTGATCGGTGCCGGCGCGCCGGATCACCGCCAGCCGCTGGACGTTCACGCCCGGCAGCAACGGGGTCTCCGCCCAGGCGCTGCCCGACGGGCTGGCCGCGAACGCCTGGTCGCCGCTGGCGGTCGCTTTCTTCGCGTAGTACACCCGCAGCCCGCCGCCCCACGCGGTCACGTCGATCGCGGCGTGGGTGTCGTAGGCGCCGGCGTACACGGTCCGCCGCTGCCACGCCGCCCCGGTCCACTCGGCGACCCGAACCTGCCAGCGTCCACCACGGACACCGCGGTACCGGTACGCCAGCACGGGTTTTCCGTTGGACAGCGCCAACTTCGCGCTCTGCACCCCGGGCGGGCCGGTGGCGTCGTCCCGGTCGGTCTGGTCCTCGGACCCCTCGACCGGCTGGTACACCACCGGGCTGGTGACCCCGGCCGGCACCGCGACGACCGCCCCGGCCGCGTTGTGGAACCGTCCGCTGGAGAGGTCGTATCTCAGGTAGGAACCCAGGTGCCGCAGGGAGTCCGCACCGCCGTGGGCCCATTCCCAGGACAGGTGCAGGTTCCCGTCCCCGTCACCGGCGATGTCGTCCGGGTAGGCGACGTAGCCGGCCGACCGCGCGAACACCGCGACCCGCGTCCACCGGTCCGCCGCGTTGTCCCACCGGTACAGCCGCCCCTCCGGATACGCCCGCACGACGAGGTACACGTCCCCGCCGTCGACCCGCGTGAGGTTCGGATACGTGTACTCGTCACCCTGGTCGGGCATGGTCGCCGACCGGTTCACCATGCTGGTGACGTCCCCGGCCCTGGCGGAACGGTAGTAGATCCAGTTGTCGCCGTGCATCGACACGAACGCGTGAACGAACCCGTCGCCGTCCACGGCGATCGAGGGCTGCTTGTGCCCGATGTCGTCCGGGAACACCGCGCACGCCCCACCGGCGCCCGGTAGACAGCCTCTGGTCCAGGTCCCGTCCGGCGCCTTCCGTCCGATGTAGACGGTGTGGGTGTCGTTCGCGCCGCCGTTGGTGGGCCCCGGCCCGCCCCAGGCGTTGTAGGCGACGTAGACCGAACCGTTCAGTTCGTCGACCGGCCGCCACCAACCGGCCTGGTTGGAACCGTCGACCCGATAGGGAACCTGCTCGGCGACGTCAACAGCGGCGACGGCGACGGGCGCCGCCAGCAGCAGCGCGAGACAGGCGAGCACGACACGTCCCATGAAGACTCCTTCGTCCGGGACGGGCAGGGATTCAGGTGACCAGCACGGTCGCGGTGTAGCCCAGTGCGGTACTCACGGTGTCGGCGGTCTCGACCACGATCTGCCCCAGCTCCTCCCGCCGGTTCCCCAGATCCAGGGCCGACAGCGATCCGGACACGGACACGGCGGCCACGACCGCGCCGGCCCGGTCCCGGATCGGCGCGGCCACACACGCCCGCCCGAGCGCGAGTTCCTCCACCTCGGTGGCGTACCCGCGCGCCCGGACCTCGTCCAGCTCGGCCTCAAGCTCGCGGAGGCCGGTGACGGTCCGCGCGGTGAAGGCGGTCAGCCCGCCCAGCAGCTCCCGCCGCTGCCCGGGGCTACACCCGAGCAGCAGGCACTTGCCGAGTCCGGTGGCGTGCAACGGGTTCCCCTGTCCGAGGAGCGTGAAGGACCGGGGCGTCAGCTCGCCTTCGGCGTTGAGCAGGTAGAGCAGCCGGTCCCCGTCACGCCGGGCCACGTTCACGCCGAGCCCGAGCCGGGCCGCCAGGTTCTGCACGACCTGGCGCGCCTCCCGGTGCACCGGCTGCTGGTTGGCCGCCGCCCCGCCGACCCGCAACGCCAGCGGCCCCAGCCGGTACAGCGAGCTGACCGGATCCCGCTCGACGAACCCCAGCGACTCCAGCGTGGCCAGCAGCCGGGAGGTGGTGGAGATCCCCAGCTCGGCGGCCTCGGCGAGATCCGAGGCCCGCAGCCGGGCGTGGCTGGCGTCCGCCAACACCCCCAACAACCGCGCCGCCCGCTCCACCGACTGGTTGTTCCCATTCTCGGCACTCATGGGGCTCCCGGTTGCAACAGCGCGTGCAATCTTCACCCAACGTAAGGGCTCGATCGCAACAGGTCAACAACTGGTACTCATCGCTGGTCGACCAGCACCCGCCGCCCCGCCACCACCGACGCCGCGATCCCACCCGCGACGGCCGCGCCCAGGGTGACCCAACACGCGAGGTTCACCTGTCCACGCCACGGCTGGCTGAACGGCCCCCAGTAGCCGGGGAGGTGCACCAGCAGCAACCCGGCGGCCAGCGCCGCCCCGAGGACCGCCAACGCGAGCCCGGAGGCTGCGTTCCCCCGGTCGATCATCACCCGCACGACCACCACCAGCACCACGGCCAGGGTCCCCCCGGCCCGCACCCCGACCGGCGTCTCCCCCCACATGAACACGTGCGCCACACAGTGCGTCGCATACCCCACGGCCAACGCCCACCACCCGAACCGCAGGGCTCGTACCGAATCCGCCACGTGACACGCCTCCGCCCGGACGACCCGACGTCACAGCAGACCGAGGCTAGCTCCGCCGCCCCGGTGCACCACTCCCCCGCGACCCCACGGACACCCGTCGTCAACCACGCGTCGAGCGGTCCGGCTGGGCGTCACACCAGCGTCCGGTACCAGGACAGGAGATAGGCGTGCAGGTCCTCGAACTCGCTGACCTCCGAACCCGCGTAGACGACCCGGGGTTCCGGCGACGCGTCGAACACCAGGTAGGCGCGGTCGAACGGGGAAGCGCGGTTGTCGAGCGCGAACAGCACACTGTTCGACCGGCTCATCCCCGGGACGGACAGGTTCCCGCGCCCGAAGTCGCCGTCGAGCACGTCCCGTACCGGCGCCTCGGACATGGTCGCGGCGATGGCACGCGGATCACACCACTCCAGCTCGACCGAGCAGAGCCTCCACCACAGCGCGTAGGCGTAGAACTGTCGGACCTGCGAGGACGCCGGTCGCGTGGTGACGCCGTCGACACACAGCAGATCCGTGACCACGACACCGCGCGGTCCCAGCTCCAGCCGGCCGAACTCCTCGGCCGCGTCCACGTCTGCCCTGTTGATCTGCTCGATCCGACCGAGCACGTCGACGACGTCCACTACCCCGTCCTCTCACCGAGCGTGCGCCCATCGAAGTCGAGGAGCAGTTGGCGCAGCGAGGACGCGCTGTGCTCCAGGCATGTCAGGTCCATGGCACCCATGTCGACCTCGTGGACGGTGGGCCGGTCCTGGCGCATCAGGATCGCGGTGCCACCGCTGTCGTCGCCGATCATGACGTGGCCCGGCAGGTACACCCCGACCTCGTACTCCCGGTTGCGTTCCACGATGTCCGCCGCGCCGAGCAGAACGAGATTCCCGGCGCACGACAGTCCGTCGGTGATCCGCAGCAGAGACCTGTAGTCCGCCGGGATCTCGTGCCCCAGCCCGGCTTCGGCCGTCAGGAGGTCCCGTTCCCGCGCCGGAGCGGTCAGCACGAACAACCGGTCGAGTTCCTCGCGCGTCATCGGTGCCCGACCAGCTCAACCGAGTTCCGGGCGGAGGAACGCCTCGGGGAACTCCGTGAGTTTTCTGCGGGTCCGCAGCTCGCGGAGGCGGGCCTTGCCACTGCCCGCCGGATGCAGGTGCTCCCCGAAGCAGCCGGTGTCGTACACCGTCGACCCGCTGGGAAACCGGCCCTCGCGCAGCCCGTCGACCAACGTCCGCGCATAACGCCTCCCCATCGGATCGTCGACCCCGGACCGGCCCTCGGACGTCCCGTCGACAAACACGTGCCCGTCGTCGAACTCCCAGAACAGCAGCAACGCGAGCCCCCGGTCACAGGCCGGATGCGCGACGACGGCCGCCGGCACCTCGTACCCACAGTCCCAGTTGTACTCCGCGACCACCGCACGGAGCTGTTCGACGGTCACCAGCTCGCCGACCAGCCGCGCGCACTCGTCGTGGCCGATGCCCTCGTGGTCGACGATCCGGCCAACGGCCTCGTCCCGAACCCCAGCGTTCATGCCGAGACGATAGGCCCCGTCGACCGCCGCAGGGTGAACCACCAGGTCGGCACGTCGTTGGTTCCCGGCGTGGCGTCGAGGAGGTCCCAGCTGGCGAACCGGGTGCGCAGCTCGTCGGCGGTGACACCCGACCAGGTGTCGTCGAACGCTCCCGGGCCGTACCCGAACATCAGCAGCCGGGCGCCGGGCGCGGCGCGCTCGGACAGTCCGGCGGCGAAGGCGTCGCGACGGTGGGGCGGGATTCCGCAGTAGCAACTCAGGTCGAAGAACAGGTCGAAGGGCCCCGGGGCGTCCAGCTCGTCGAGTTGGGTGACATCCCCGCGCAAGAACCTGACCGCGACGTCCGCGGCCGCTGCCTTCTCCCCCGCCAGCCGGACCGCGCGGTCGACCAGGTCGACGGCCACCACGTCCCAGCCGTGCCGGGCGAGGTAGATCGCGTTGGTCCCGGTACCGCAGCCCAGTTCGAGCACGCGCCCCGGGGTCAGCGCGCCGGGACCTTCGACCACGGCGACCAGTTCGGGCGGGCTGACCCCGGTGTCCCACGGCGCGTCCGCCTCGTAGTAGCCCTCCAACACACGCTGGACCGCTGCTTCCAGCTGACGTTCCTCGCCGCGCTCGGGCTGGCGCAACAGGCGCGCGTCGTTCATCGGACCCTCCTGTTTTTAGAGTCGAACTCTAGTGACTGACTCTAGAGATACCCTTGGGCCATGGCCACCGTCAAGCGACCGGACAAGCGAGCTGAGCGTTCACGGGCAACGCGCGCCAGGATCATCGACGCGGCACGCGAACTGTTCATCGCCCAGGGCTACGGGACGACCAGCCTCCAGGACGTCGCCGACCACGCGGGCGTGGCGGTCCAGACGATCTACTTCGTCTTCCGCAACAAACGCACCCTCTTCAAGGACGTGGTCGACACGACCATCGCCGGCGACACCGAACCGGTGGCGACCATGGACCGCGCGTGGTTCCGCGCCGCGTGCGCGGCCCCCACCGCCGCCGAACAGCTCCACGCCCACGTCCAGGGCACCAGGCAGATCCTCGACCGGGTAGCCCCCATCACCCCGCTGATCGCGGCCGCCGCCGCGACCGACCCGGAGATCGCCGCCCAGTGGCCCCGCGACGAGGACCCCCGCTACACCGTGCAGCACGCGGCCGCCGTCGCCCTGGTCACCAAGCCCGACGCCCGCCCCGACCTGACCGCGGCAACGGCCGCCGACCTGCTGTTCGGCCTACTCAGCCCCGAGCTGTACCTACTGTTCGTCCGAGACCGCGGCTGGTCCCCGGAGTCCTGGGAACACTGGGCCCACACCACCCTCCAACCCCAACTGTGCACCCAGCCCCCGGGAAACTGATGGAACGCACCAGGTGTTCGGCGACGTCGTGCGCCGCTGGTTCGACCGACGGCGTCGCGTGCCTGCTCCTGATCGGTGGACCAGGCCATTCCGTTCCAGAAACTACTGGCTTCGTGGCACCAGCACGCACGGCTTCCTTTGCCGGACTGGACGAGTGCCTGACCGCCGCGGTGGTCATCGCGGGTGGTGTGACGGCGGCGGCCGCTGTCCCCACCGATGACGCCGTCCCTCGTCTGGTCCAGGGCACCGTGGTGTCCTACTCCGAGGAAGGACCGGCCATCGCGTTCGTCGAGGACGGCGGCGACGGGCAACCTCGGACCTATCCGCTCAACAGCCGGTTCTGGGTCGACCGCAACGGCGCCCAGCGCACCGACGACACACCAGCCTGCCTACAGCCCGACATCTCGACACCGCGCCGCGTGGAACTCACGTTTCTCGACGTCACCGGAAGCCGATCCCACAACTTCGGAAACTTCCCCTACCTACTTTCCGTCCACTGCCTCGACTGACGACCGCCTCATCTCAGAATGTGGCGTTGTTGAACCAGGTTTCGCCGGTGGCGTCGCGTGGATCGGTGCCGAGCCGAGTCCGTTCTGGTTGCCGAACAAGGAACCCAGCTCCCCGTCCGCGTGGTTGATGAGTCGAAACCATCCCCGACGCCGCACGGCAAATTATGACCAAGTTCACTATGCAATGGGTTATTCTTCAACGGTACCGCACGCACCCGTGTGGGTACCGTTGAAGGGACCTTGTATGCGAAGAGCTGTGCTTGTCGCTTTCATGGCGGTGCTCGGCGTTCTTGGTATGACCGCTCCAGCGGCTGCCGTAGATCACATCGCCACTTCGTTGCCGCTGTCCACCTACGACTCCGTGGTCGTGGACGGCGTTCAGGGCCACGTGTTCATCAGCAGCAGGACCGATCACTCGGTCGTCGTCACCGATCTCACCGGCAACGTCGTCACGACTATGGCCAACCTCCCGGGCGCCGCTGGCATGGTGCTCGCACCAGACGGGGACTCGCTGTACGTCGCGCTTTCCCGGGGCGGAGCGGTCGCCGAGATCGACACCCTGACCCTCGCCGAGGTTGGCAGGCACCCGGTTGGCGAGGTGTGCCCGTCGGAGTTGGCCACCACCGGCGACCTACTGATCTTCAGCTATGGCTGCGCCACCTGGGAAGCCGGCGTCGGGCGGGCGACAGTCGAGCCGTTCTTCGGGGACGTGCGACGGGGCCTCGTGGCCGGGGAGTACTCGGCGCCTCTGCTGGCCACCACACCGGGGCGACCGGGCCTCGTCGCCGTGGGGATGCCCGGTCTGTCACCGGCCGACGTCAGCATCCACCAGATCGTCGGTGACTCGTTCGTGTTGCAGGCGTCCAGCACTGCCACCAGCAACCTCAGGGACATCGCGCTGTCCACCGACGGTTCGCTGCTCTACGCCGCAGCAGGTGCGTCGTCCGAGCTGCAGTCGTTCACCACCGACAGCCTTGCCCTGCGCGCGGGCTACACCGTCGGCGCCTACCCGAACGCCGTCGCGGTCAGCCGGGACGCGAACGTGCTGGCTGCCGGTGTCGACGCCTACTACGACCCAGACGTGTTCATCTACCGAAACGGCCAGTTCGCCCCGAGTCGGGTCTACGATTTCGCCGACCTCCAGACCGATCCCAAGCTTCTCGCCCCAGGCGGGCTGGCGTGGGGTCCCGGTGGCAAGTGGTTGTACGCGGTGACAAGCGACTTCGAGACGGCGCCAACGCTGAACATCCTGCGCGGTTAGCCGAACGCGGTCAGCTTGGGTCCGGGCTCGGGGACCCGGACCAGACCACCAGTGGGCGTGGAACGTCGACACCATCACCCTGACCGACCAACCCGGCGAACCTGCCCCAGCAAACGAGCAGGATCAGCCACAGGCCGCGAACCCACCACTAACCCACAGAACCGAAGTCAACACAACAACCGGCGCTGGTCATCACCCACAGCGACCACGCCGGGTCCGACGAAGCTCGCACCGTGGGGGGTTTGGGGGGGCTCGGCCCCCCAACATGATCCGGGAACGAACCCGGCGAGCGCTCTCCGCGAGCACTCGCCGGCCATTCGTGGAGGTGCCGGGAATCGAACCCGGGTCCTCTGTCGCCTCATCAGGGCTTCTCCGTGCGCAGTTCACTGTGTCTCTACTCGGCCCCACCAGTCACGCGAACCAGCTGGTGTGACGGGCCCAGCCGCTGTAGGTGTCCCGCCACGACCCTGCGGCCTGTTCGTGGCAGTAAGCCTCCTAGCTGATGCCGGCAGACCGGGTCGGAGGCGACCCCGGGCCGACAGACGTCACGACTCGCTCAGGCGGCGAGTGCGACGTCGGCCTTGGAATTAACCTTGGCGCATATTGGTTTGCGGCGACGCTTGAGGTGGCCATCCGCCTGCACCTGCACGCTTCCCCTGAATCAACGTCCAGAGTCGAAACCGTTCACCCCCTCGTCGTGGACCATCCACGCTCTGTCCCCAGTCTAACGCCCCCGCCGCCGGGGATCATCCCGGTTTCCCGCACGGTTGGGGGTAGGGAAAACCCCACCCCCAACTGTGCGGGAAACCCCATGGCCCGACCCCCTCACCAGAGGAGATCCTGGACAGGCACCACAACGAAGGAGACCCGATGACCACCGAACGCGACGGCACCCGGCCCAACCCGCCCCTGCTGGGCTCACTCGCCTACCTGGTGCTGAACCTGCCCATCGGCATCGCCTCGTTCGTCTTCGTCGTCACGACGGTCACCGTCGGTGTCAGTACGGTCATCATCTGGGTCGGCCTGCCGGTCCTCGCCGGCGCGATGCTGGTCTGGCGGGGCGCCGCCCAGCTGGAACGCGCCCGGGTGCACGCCATGCTCGGCACCTACGTCTCCGCCCCGTACCGGCCGCTGCCCGACGCCGGACCGGCGCGCCGCGTCGGCGCCCGCTTCAAGGACCCGGCCACCTACCGCGACATGGCCTACCACCTGCTCATGCTGCCCGTCGGCATCGCCGAGTTCGTCATCATGGTCACCTCGTGGGCCACCAGCCTGTGGCTGCTGCTGCTCCCCGTCTACTACCAGTGGATGCCCGCCGACTGGTACCCGACGTTCTGGAACAACGGCTTCATGCGCATCGACTCCTGGTTCGAGACGCTCCCGTTCGCCGCGCTCGGTGTCCTGGCGCTGGCCATCGCGGTCATGCTCACCCGCCAGCTCGGCACGCTGCACGCCCGCTACGCCCGCGCCATGCTCGGCACCAGCCCGGGCCGTGTCGACCGCCTGCACACGCTCGACACCGCCGGCGTCATCGACTGGAACGCGACCTCGGCGGTCCCTCGATGACCAGCCCCGAGCCCTTGTACCTGGTGCCCGACCCGGCGGAGCGGGATGCTGTCCCCGTGGCAGTTCCCCCCACCCCCGAAACCAGCGGCACCAGCGAGAAGACCGGCGACGAGAAGACCCTGGTCCAGCGCGGGTTCGGCGCGGCCGCGTTCATGATCGCCAGCTTCCCGCTGAGCCTGGCCGGGTTCGTGCTGGTCGTCACGCTGTTCACCGTCGGGGTCGGCACGCTGGTCATCTGGGTCGGGCTCGCGCTGCTGCTGGCCACGACCTACCTGGTCACCGGCTACGCCGCGAGCACCCGCGCGCTCATCCGCGCCACCCTGGGCGTCGACATCCCGACGCCCACGGTCGAGCGCGACGAGACCGGCTCGTTCTGGCGCCGCTACCGCAACCGTTTGCTGCACCCGCAGATGTGGCGCGAGCTGTCCTACCTGCTGCTCGCCTTCCCGCTGCACGTCGTCGAGTTCGCGCTGGCCATCGCCGGGGTCATCCTGCTGCCGATCGGGCTGTTCGTGCTGCCGGTGGTGGCCTCGCTGCACGTCATGATGGCCAAGGCGCTGCTCGGCCCCAACGAGAACCAGCAGCTCACCGAGAAGGCCGAGCACCTGCAGGCCTCCCGCGCCCGGGGTGTCGACGCCGCCGAGGCCGAGCGCCGCCGCATCGAACGCGACCTGCACGACGGCGCCCAGCAGCGTCTGGTCGCGGTGGCGATGGGGCTGGGCCGGGCCAAGGCCAAGCTGCACGCCGACCCGGAGGGCGCGCAGGCGCTCATCGACGAGGCGCACTCGGACGCCAAGCTCGCCGTCTCCGAGCTGCGTGACCTGGCCAGGGGCATCTATCCGGCCGTCCTCGGCGACCGTGGCCTGGACGCCGCCCTGTCCTCGCTGGCCGCGAAGTGCCCGATCCCGGTCGACGTGCACGTCGCGATCGACCCCCGGCCGCCGGCCGCGGTGGAGAGCACCGCCTACTTCATCGTCGGCGAGTCGCTGACCAACCTGGCCAAGCACTCGGGGGCCACCGAGGCCAAGGTCAACGCCTGGCGGGAGGCGCGGCCCAGCGGCGACATCGTCGTCGTGGAGATCACCGACAACGGTGTGGGCAGCGCGTCGATGCGTCCGGGCGGAGGCCTTGCTGGCCTCGCCGACCGAGCTGCCACGATTGACGGCGTGATGACCGTGGTGAGCCCCGTCGGTGGGCCAACAGTGATCCGTGCGGACCTGCCGTGCACGTGGTGATCGCGGAGGACTCCGTACTGCTGCGTGCCGGGATCCAGCGTCTGCTGGCCGACGAGAACATCGAGACCGTCGCCGCGGTCGAGGACGGTGACGCGCTGCTGGTCGCCCTCAGCGAACACCGCCCCGACCTGGCGATCGTGGACGTGCGGATGCCGCCGACGTTCACCGACGAGGGCCTGCGCGCCGCGCTGCGGGCCCGCGAGCAGCTCCCGGGCCTCCCGGTGCTGGTGCTCTCGCAGTACGTCGAGGAACGCTACGCCGTCGAGCTGCTCTCCGGCGGCGCCGGCGGCGTCGGCTACCTGCTCAAGGAGCGGGTGGCCGACGTGGCGGAGTTCGTCGACGCGGTGCACCGGGTCGCCGGTGGCGGCACGTGCATCGACCAGGAGGTGATCGCACAGCTGATGGCCCGAGGTCGACGAAACCCGATCGACGTGCTCACCCCGCGCGAGCGTGAGGTGCTGGGCCTGATGGCCCAGGGCCTGACGAACGTGGCGATCGCCAAGTCGCTGACCGTCTCCGACGGCGCCGTGGAGAAGCACGTCGGCAACATCTTCTCCAAGCTGGGCCTGGAACCCAGCTCCGAGGAACACCGCAGGGTCCGGGCCGTGCTGACGTTCCTGGAACGGGGCTAGAGCCCGCACCGCTCCCGCACCTCGCCGACCATCCGCCACGCCACGTGCGGGTCGACCGCCAGTTGGGCCCGTGCCCGGGCCAGCAGGGCGACGCCCCTGTCCAGGCCGGCGGCCGTCACGTCGTTGGTGAAGATCTCCAGCACGGTCGCGCAGAACAGCACGAAACACGCGCTCTGCCACCGGGTTCGCGGCATCGCCGAGTCCTCGCCCGGGGCGAGTCGCTCGGCCAGCGCGACCAGGTCGACCGGCCGGCGGGCCTCGTCGATCAGGAGCAGGTCGGCGAGGTGCGCGGTCACCTCGGCGGTGTCGTCGAGCCGGCGCACGGCGGCGGCGAACGCGTGCGCCTTGCGGTCCAGCTCGCGGTCGATCAGCGCCGAGGCCACCGACTCCAGGTCGAACCGGCGGGTGTCGTCGACCACGTCGATCAGGTCGATCGTGGTGCGCCGCAGGTCGCGGGGCAGCCCGCCGGACAGGCAGTGGCACAGGCAGCCGAAGGGCACCTGCAACCCCAGCAGCCGCCGGCTCATCCACCGCCGGCTCTCCGCCAGGGTGAACGGGTCGAGCCGCACCATCTCGGTGAACGCGCTGTCGAACTCGTCGCGCACCGGGATCCCGCGCCGCTCGAACGCCGAGATCGCGTCCTCGGACACCGCCACCAGGAACAGGCACCCCTCGATACCGAAGATTCCCTTGATGTCGTTGACGAACTCGTTCGCCCGGTCCGCCTCGGCGATCTTGTCCAGCTCGTCCACGGCGATCAGGATCCGCTCGACGGCGCCCGCGCGGACCAGCACCGCCGCCGACCGGCCGGCGAACTCGCGGAACGCCTCCACCACCTCGGGGTGGGTGAGCTGCTGCTCGGCGCGCTGCCGGCCGCGGGTCCAGCCGAGGTCCGAGCTGCCCAGCGGGATCCCGATCTTGCCCGACCAGCCGCTGGTGTAGGTCTGCAGGAACCGGGTCCGGTCGAGCTGGCGCACCGCCTCGACGCGCAGCGCGGCCACGTCCGGCACGGTGCGCGCCCGGGCGTTGGTGCGCAGCGCCGCGCCCAGGCGCGTGATCAGGTACGTCGCGGTGTCGAGCGCGAACCCGACCACCGCCAGCGCCACCACGACCACCAGCAGCGCGGCCGGTGTGCCCAGTGCCGGGTCCAGCGGCAGGTCGTCGAAGATCCAGAGCAGCTCCGCGGCGTTGCGCGGCAACGCCTCCAGGTAGGTCCCCAGGATGCCCAGCATCCGCGACGCCGACCTGTTCTCCAGCGCCGCCACCACCCAGAACGCGACCACCAGGACCACCGCCAGCCCGCCGGCCCTGGTCGCCACCCGGCGCCAGCGCCACCTCGGCGGGACGGGTGGCCGCACACGCAGCAGTCGTTCGGTCAGCGCCACCACCTTCCTGGCGAGCATCGCGTGCAGGTGCAGCACGAAATCCCGCGCGTCGTAGCGTGAGGGCGCCGAGGCGACCACCGCCAGCGGCGGCGCGACGCCCGGATCGCTGAACATCCCGTCGGCCGCCGCCGCGATCGACGTCGTCTTGCCGACGCCCCGGTAGCCGGCGATCGCCACCGCGTCCGAGCCGGACCGTTCCAGCACCCGCCGCAGCCGCTGCCCCGACTCGGTGATCACGATCGGCGCGTCGTCGTCCTGGTAGAGGTCGTGCACGCGCTCCAGCGACAGGGTCGTGCCGTGGTCGGCGCCGCGCCGCTCGTCGAGGAACTGCCGCAGTCTCGGCCGCAGGATCTCGTTGAGCGCGTAGCCCTGCCAGGCCGCGCTCGGCCGGCCGCTGCCGGAGATCCGCCACACGTCCTCGGCGGCCAGGCCGACCGCCACCCCGACCGTGGCGAACAGGCCGAAGAAGGTCAGCACGTCCGCCCACAGCGGTGTCGCCGCGTCGGCGACGGTCAGCAACGCCAGGTAGGCGACCACGATCAGCCCGGCGACCACCACCCGCACCGCCGGCGCCGCCCCGGCCAGGCGAGGTGACCGCAGCCCGAGGCCGGGCCACTGCGACGGCTGCTCCCACAACGACTTCCACCGCACCCGCGAGGTGCGTAGCGCCCCGAGCACCGCCGGGTCCTCCAGCACGACCACGCTGGCCTCGGCCGGCGAGATGCGCTCGCGGTCGAGCACCAGACCGATCTCCGGGTCCTCCAGCGCTTTCTCCAGCAGGGACCGCAGGTCCTGCTCGGAGCGCAGCCACGACCTGGCGGCGGCGGTGGTGTCGGCGGTCGGTCGGGTCACCGGACCATCGTCGACGATCCACCGCCGGAGGGGGACCCGTTCGGGACAAAGAAAAAAGGGGCCGGGTCGACAGACCCGGCCCCTTTCATCGCGACCGTCAGGCGGCGACCGCCACCTCGGCGGCGGGCGCCAGCGCCACGTCGAGGACCTCGCGGACGTCGGTCGCCAGGTGCACGGTCAGCTCCTCGAGCACCGAGGCCGGCACGTCGTCCAGGTCGGGCTCGTTGCGCCGGGGCAGCACGATGGTCGTGATGCCGGCGCGGTGGGCGGCCAGCAGCTTCTGCTTCACGCCACCGATCGGCAGCACCCGCCCGGTCAGCGACACCTCACCGGTCATCGCCACGTCCGCGCGCACCGGGCGGCCGGACAGCAGCGAGGCCAGCGCGGTGGTCATCGTGACCCCGGCCGACGGTCCGTCCTTGGGCACCGCGCCCGCCGGGACGTGCACGTGCACACCACGCTCGGCGAGCTCACCGACCGGAACGCCCAGGGCGTCGCCGTGCGAGCGCAGGTAGGACAGCGCGATCTGCGCCGACTCCTTCATCACGTCACCCAGCTGCCCGGTCAACGTCACGCCGGTCGCCCCCGAGTCCTTGGACGCCACCGACGCCTCGACGAACAACACGTCGCCGCCGGCGCCGGTGACCGCCAGACCCGTCGCCACCCCGGGCACCGCCGTGCGCTCCGCCGACTCCGGCGTGTGCTTGGGCTGGCCGAGGTAACCGCGCAGGTCACCCAGGTCCACGGTCAGCGGCAGCGTCACCGCCGACACCGCCAGCTGCGCGGTGATCTTGCGCAGCACCCTGGCGATCGCCCGCTCCAGCTGCCGGACCCCGGCCTCCCGGGTGTACTCGCCGGCCATCAGCCGCAACGCGTCGTCGGTGACCGTGACCTCCTCGGCGGTCAGCCCGGCCCGCTCCAGCTGGCGGGGCAGCAGGTGGTCGCGGGCGATGGTGACCTTCTCCTCCTCGGTGTAGCCGTCGAGGGTGACCAGTTCCATCCGGTCGAGCAGCGGCGCCGGGATCGACTCGATCACGTTGGCCGTCGCCAGGAACACCACGTCCGACAGGTCGAGCTCGACCTCCAGGTAGTGGTCGCGGAAGGTGTGGTTCTGGGCGGGGTCGAGGACCTCCAGCAGCGCGGCCGTCGGGTCGCCCCGGTAGTCGGCGCCGACCTTGTCGACCTCGTCGAGCAGCACGACCGGGTTCATCGAGCCGGCCTCGGAGATGGCCCGCACGATCCGCCCCGGCAGCGCGCCGACGTAGGTCCGCCGGTGCCCCCGGATCTCCGCCTCGTCCCGCACGCCGCCCAGCGCGACCCGCACGAACTTGCGGCCCATGGCCCGCGCCACCGACTCGCCGAGCGAGGTCTTGCCGACCCCGGGCGGGCCGGCCAGCGCCAGCACGGCGCCGCTGCGCCGCCCGCCGACGACCCCGAGCCCGCGTTCGTCGCGCCGCTTGCGCACGGCCAGGTACTCGATGATCCGTTCCTTCACGTCGTCGAGCCCGGCGTGGTCGGCGTCGAGGATCTCCCGCGCGCCGGTGATGTCGTAGGCGTCCTCGGTCCTGGTGTTCCATGGCATCTCCAGCACCGTGTCCAGCCAGGTGCGGATCCAGCCGACCTCCGGGGACTGCTCGGAGGTGCGCTCCAGCTTGTCGACCTCGGCCAGCGCCGCCTCGTGGACCTTCGCCGGCAGGGCGGCGGCCTCGACCCGCGCCCGGTAGTCCTGCTCCTCGGACTCCGGTTTGCCGTCGAGTTCGGCCAGCTCCTTGCGGATCGCCGACAGCTGCTGGCGCAGCAGGAACTCCCGCTGCTGGCGTTCCATGCCTTCCTTGACGTCCTTGCGGATCGTCTCGGCGACGTCCAGTTCGGCCAGGTGTTCGCGGCCCCACTCCAGCAGCTTGTCCAGCCGCTCGGTGACGTCGGCGGTCTCCAGCAGCCACACCTTCTGCTCGTCGGTCAGGTACGGCGCGTAGCCGGCGAGGTCGGCCAGCGCCGACGGGTCGGCCTCCTGCTGCACCGAGTCGACGACCTGCCACGCCCCGCGCTGCTGGAGCACGGTGATGACCAGCGACTTGTACTCCTTGGCCAGTTCCCTGGCCCGCTCGTCGACCGGTGGCACCGGCACGACCTCGACCTGTACCCACAGGGCGGCGCCGGGGCCGGTGGTGCCGGCGCCGATGCGGACCCGTTCGGTGCCGCGCACCACGGCGGCCAGCTCACCGCCGGGCAGCCGGCCGACCTGCTCGACGACGCCGAGCGTGCCGGCCCTGGAGTACTTGCCGTCCAGCCGGGGCACCATCACGACCCTCGGCTTGTCCCCCGCCTCGCCGGCGGCCTGTGCGGCCTCGACCGCGGCCCGGACCTCCGCGCCGTCGGTGCCGGCCAGCCTGATCGGCACGACCATGCCCGGCAGCAGCACCGTGTCGTCCAGGGGCAGTACCGGGAGCGTCAGCGACTGTGCCATCGAAACACCCTCCAAAGTTGAGTCTGACTTACTCAACTAATCGGAGGCCGTTGTTGTTTCCCCTGGGTGTTCGCCCACAGCGAGCAGCCTCGCCGGGGTGTCGTGCAGCACCGCACGCAGGAAGTCCTCGCCGAGCCGGTCGTCGGCGGCCGCCCAGTCCGCGATCGCGCCCAGCTGCACGCCGTAGTCGTAGGGGATGTTCGGGAAGTCGGTGCCCAGCGCGACCCGGTCGGCCACCCCGGCCAGGCGCGCCGCCCAGTCCGCGGGCAGCAGCTCGTCGGACCGGTTGAACGGCACCCCGACCATCGTCGTGTCCAGGTGCACGCCCGGGTAGCGCTCGACGAGGTCCAGTGCCTGGGTGTACTCCGGTGCCCCGGCGTGCGCGAGCACCGCCACCAGCCGCGGATGCCGGGCCAGGACCCGCTCGAACACGTCCAGCCCGGTGAACTCGCCGGGCAGCGGCCCGTGCCCGCAGTGCACCACGACCGGCACCCCGGCCTCCGCGCACAGCCCCCACGCCGGATCGAGCGACTCCGAACGCGGGTCGTACCCGCCGACCTGGACGTGGGCCTTCACACACCGGGCGCCGGCGGCCAGCGCCTTGCCCAGGTACTCGGCCACCCCCGGCTCCGGGAAGAACGTGGCGGTCGGCACCGCGCCGGGCGTGCCGGCGGCGAAGTCCAGCACCCACTCGTTGAGCCAGGCCGCCATCCCCGGCTTGTGCGGGTAGACCAGCGGGGCGAACGTGCGTACCCCCAGCTCGGTCAGGGTCGCCAGCCGATCCGCGACCGGCAGCCGGTAGCGGATCGGCCACTCGGTGCCGTACTCCGCCGACGCCCGGTCGAAGAACGCCCACACCTTGCGCTCGACCGGCTCCGGCAGGAAGTGCACGTGCAGGTCGACCAGCCCGGACAGGCCGAGCCCGGCGACGAAACCGGGCACGTCCGCGTCACGCATCGCTCACCAGCGGCCTTGCTTGGCCGCCCGTCCGGCGGCCCGGGCGATCTCCCGGTCGGCGTCCCGCTTGGCCAGCGTCTGCCGTTTGTCGTAGGCCTTCTTGCCCCGCGCCAGCGCCAGCTCGACCTTGACCTTGCCGTCCTTGAAGTACATCGACAGCGGGACCAGCGACAGGCCGCTTTCCTTGGTCTTGCCGATCAGCCGCAGGATCTCGGCCTTGTGCAGCAGCAGCTTGCGGGTGCGGCGCGGCGTGTGGTTGGTCCACGTGCCGAGCACGTACTCCGGGATGTGCAGGTTGCGCAGCCACACCTCGCCGTCGTCGACGGTGGCGAAGGCGTCCACGAGGGACGCCCGGCCCAACCGCAGCGACTTGACCTCGGTGCCCATGAGCGCGATGCCCGCCTCATAGGTGTCCAGGATCGAGTAGTCGTGCCGCGCCTTGCGGTTCGACACGATCACCTTCTGGCCACGTTCCCTGGACATGCCGACAACTCTACGTGTTACCGCACCTGGTTATTGCCGCACGTACAGGCGCAGCGTCACATAGCCGGTGACCGCGGAGATACCGATCGAGGTGAGCAGCAGCCACGGCGAGACCAGCAGGATGTCCAACCCGTCGATCGGACTCAGCACACCGGAGGCGAACACGCCGCCCAACACCGTGTCGAGGAACCACACCTTGCCGGCGACCAGCAACCCGATGGCCAGCACCGCACCGACAAGGCCGGCGACCACCGCCTCCAGGAGGAACGGTAGCTGGGTGTACCAGCGGGTGGCGCCGACCAGACGCATGATGTTGACCTCGGTCCGTCTGGTGAACGCCGAGACCTGGACGGTGTTGGAGATCAGCAGCAGCGCCGCGACCGCCTGGATGAGCGCGATGGCGAAGGTCAGGTTGCGCACGCCGTTGAACGCGCTGAACAACCGTTCCAGGAACTCGCTCTCGTCGACGACCGAGTCCACGCCGACCGCGCCGGAGTAGGTCTGCGAGATCACCTCCGGCCGGTCGGGGTTGACCAGTCGCAGGTGGAACGACGCGGGGAGGGCGTCGGCCCGCACGAGCTTGAGCATCTCGGGCTGGGCCTCGAAGATCTGCTTGAACCGGACGAGGGCCTGGTCACGGTTCTCGAACGTGACGGCCTCGATGGCCGGGTCGGACTCCAGGCGTTCCCGCAGGTCGGCGCAGGTGTCCTGGGTGCACTCCTTGTCGTTGGCGCTGATGTCCTTGGTGAGGTTGACGTTGACGTCGACCTCTTCCTGGTACACGGCCTGGGTCTTGTCGATCATCCGCACGACCAGGAGGCCACCGCCGAGCAGAGTGAGCGAGATCATGGTCGTGAGGATCATCGCGACGGTCATCGTCACGTTGCGCCGGAGGCCGGTCAGGACCTCACTGAACACGAAACTGGCACGCATCGGGGGAACAGTCCTCGGGGTTGAGCGGTCGGGGGAACTCTCAGGCCCTGGGGGAAGGGGGCCTTAGCGGCCGACTCCGTACACGCCGCGCGCGTCGTCGCGGACGACCTGGCCGAGGTCGAGTTCGACGACACGTCGACGCATCGAGTCGACGATCGAGTGGTCATGGGTGGCCATCAGTACGGTCGTGCCGGTGCGGTTGATCCGCTCCAGCAGCAGCATGATGTCCTGGCTGGTGTCCGGGTCCAGGTTTCCGGTCGGCTCGTCGGCCAGCAGCATGAGCGGCCGGTTCACGAACGCCCTGGCGATCGCGACCCGCTGCTGCTCGCCGCCGGAGAGCTCGTGCGGCATGCGTGCCGACTTGCCCTCCAGGCCGACCAGCTCCAGCACCTCGGGCACCACCTTGCGGATGGTGTTGCGGGGCTTGCCGATGACCTCCAGGGCGAAGGCCACGTTCTCGGCGACGGTCTTGTTGTTCAGCAGGCGGAAGTCCTGGAAGACGCAGCCGATGGACTGGCGCAGGCGGGGGACCCTGCGCCGGGCCATCCTGGCCACGTCGAAATTCGCCACGTAGACCCGGCCCCGGCTGGGCACCTCCTCGCGCAGCAACAGGCGCAGGAAGGTGGACTTACCAGACCCGGAAGCGCCGATGAGGAAGACGAATTCGCCCTTGTCGACGACGACGGAGACGTCCTCCAACGCCGGACGCGTGGAGGTCTTGTACACCTTGGAAACGTGCTCTAGCCGGATCACGAGGCGCGACTATACCTCCGCCCGTTATATACCTGTTGTGAAGGCGTGCCCTGGCGTTCAACGGCAACTTTCCGTCGCCCAACGGTCACCGGCGCCAGGGATGTCCCGAATGTCCGTTACGCCTGCGTACGGCGCCAGCGGATGCCCGCCTCGACGAAGCCGTCGATCTCGCCATCGAGCACGCTGCCCGGGTTGCCCACCTCGAACTCGGTCCGCAGGTCCTTGACCATCTGGTACGGGTGCAGCACGTAGGAGCGCATCTGGTTGCCCCAGCTCGACCCACCGTCACCCTTGAGCGCGTCCATCTCGGCCCGCTCCTCCTGGCGCTTGCGCTCCAGCAGCTTGACCTGCAGGACGCGCATCGCGGCCGCCCTGTTCTGGATCTGGGACTTCTCGTTCTGGCAGGACACGACGATGCCCGAGGGCAGGTGGGTGATGCGCACGGCGGAGTCAGTGGTGTTCACGCTCTGTCCACCGGGACCCGAGGACCGGAACACGTCGATCCGGATGTCCTTCTCCGGGATGTCGACGTGGTCGACCGCCTCCACGAAGGGCAGCACCTCGACCCCGGCGAAGGAGGTCTGGCGGCGGCCCTGGTTGTCGAACGGGGAGATCCGGACCAGCCGGTGGGTGCCCTGCTCGACCGAGAGCGTGCCGTAGGCGTAGGGCGCGGTGACCTTGAACGTGGCCGACTTGATGCCGGCCTCCTCCGCGTAGGAGATGTCGTAGACCTCGACCGGGTAGTCGTGCCGCTCCGCCCAGCGCAGGTACATCCGCATGAGCATCTCGGCCCAGTCCGCGGCGTCCACCCCGCCGGCCTCCGAACGGATCGTGACCAGGGCGTCACGCTCGTCGTAGTCACCGGAGAGCAGGGTGCGGACCTCCAGCGAGGAGATCTCGGACCGCAGCTTGGTGCGCTCGACCTCGGCCTCGGCCGTCGTGTCGGCCGCGGCGTCGGCCGCGTCCTCCTCCTCGGCGAGCTCGTAGAGCACACCGAGGTCGTCCAGGCGCTGACGCAGATCCTCGACCCGACGCAGTTCGCTCTGCTTGTGCGAGAGCTGGCTGGTGACCTTCTGCGCCGAGTCCGGGTCATCCCACAGGTCCGGCCGGGCGGCCTGCTCCTCCAGCTCGGCTATCTGCGAGCGCAGCGAGGGCAGGTCCGTCACCGCCTCGACGTTGGCGAGGGTGTCGGAGAGGTCTGTGAGGTCAGCTGCGACGTCCGGGTTCACGTTTCAAGAGGCTACTCGGGCGAGACGTGAACCCGGCCGTCGACCATTCAGGACGTGGGGATCGAGTCCAGGAGTTTGAGCACGGCCCGCGCCCTGGCGACACCGAACTCGGCGACGGCTTTGGCGTAGGGGTCCTCCGCCGACTTCGACGCGGCCTTTGCCGCGTCCTGTTCCTCGGCGTAGACCTTCTTGGCCGACTCGATCAGTCCGGAGCGCTGCCGCGCGGTCAACGCGTTCGCGTGCACCAGGCGCAGGATCAATGGGCTCCGGAGGTGATCCGGACCGGGGTCACTGGCGAGCCAGTTCTTGAAAGCCTTCTTACCGGCGGCCGTCACCACGTACTGCTGGCTTGAACGGGGACCCTGCTTTCCGAGCCGGACAAGACCGGCATCGGCGAGCGCCGGGAGTTCACGGTAGACCTGGCTGCGGGTGACGCTGAAGAACGAGCCGAATCGGTCGCGAGCGGCCGAAACCAGTTGTCCACCCGTGGCGGGGCCCTCGTGCAGCAGACCCAGTAGGGCAGCGGCGGTTGCATTCAGTTCAGACACACCTCCACCGTGCCACGAACACGCGGCGGTGTCCACAGTGGCCGAGGATCTGTCCACTGTGGCTGATCGCGACTTTTCGGGGCTGTTGAGCGGGTGTCTAGTCGCACAGTACGCCGGGATTCGAGAACCGGCGACCGGCCCCCGAATTCTTAGCCGCGCGAAGGACATGGGAGCCGGATTCCGGCCGGCGAGCTCCTTACCTGCGACGATGCCCGTCGGCAAGTACTCGCCGAGGGTTGCCCACAGGGACAGAACGGGCCGGGATCACGCTTGCCCCAACCGTGATCTCGTCCCCGGCCGACGCCTCCCGGACACCTTCGACAGTCCCTGTTAACAGGGAAAAACAGGGCACTACTCCATCCGGGTAAACATGTGTGAGAGTGGTCGGCGCGGGCCGGATTCCCGGCGGATCCGCGTTGACGCCACCGAAACGCCCGTGCGGATGCACGCGCAGAAACCCTCTCCCGACGCCCGGACGGTCCCGACAGTCGCGTATGTACGGGTATTCCGCCGAACTCCGAGCATCTCCGGTTGTCCTGTGTGGACAGGCCATCCAGACCGTGACCCCCGCCGATCTCCACCCGTCCCCCCGAACTCGCTGGCGACCAGCGGTGAACAACCGGTCGGCGCAAGCCCCTGCGCCGGATGCGGTAAGGACACTGGTCCACCTGGTCCCACTGGGACGGATCACGTTCAGCGGCTGAACGAAATCAGTATTGACCGGACACCCGATGGTGTATCGACCCCGAATCGGACACCCGAGGAAAGGCGGACCCCGGCCCGCGCCGCCGGACCGTCACCCCGGGCCGGCGACGCACCCCGGGGTGACGCGCGTCCCATCCCGCCATCGCCCGCCCCGACCCATCGGCACGTTCGGTGATCCGCCGCCACGCGTCCCGCGACGGATCACCGCCTCAGGGCTGGTCAGGGGCCGTTCAGGACACAAAGGGGGGGTGCCGTTCATGGCGCTCCGGGCGCATGTATAGTTTGTCTTACAACAGCGCGGGGTGGAGCAGCTCGGTAGCTCGCTGGGCTCATAACCCAGAGGTCGCAGGTTCGAATCCTGTCCCCGCTACCAGGTGAACGCCCCCTCGAGATCCTCGAGGGGGCGTTTTCCATACCCTGGATCCAGGATACCGCCCATCCGGCGCCTTCGCGTAACCAGTGTCACACTACTTGAATCCAGCCTTGAACAGATCCGGTGTGGACGGTTCTGGCGGGGCCGGGCAGGATATGGCGGACCCTTACGCCAGACGGGTGTAATGGGCTCGAACAAAGTGTCAGCCTGGGCATCCCTGCCGTGTTATCCAATGTCGGACCACGCGGTGCCCAGGACCTATCACTTAGGAACGGCATGGCGAAGACCATCCCCTTCTGTGGCCGCGACAACGTCGCACCTCAGAGGTTCGTTTCAACCCTGAGACGGCATCTTTGCTACTGTTCCGACACAAACCAACGGGTGTGCACGAATGTTCGTGTGCGGCGGTCGTAGGGAGCAGCCGAATGGCTCAGAAGGTACTGGTTCAGCTCGTCGACGATCTTGATGGGACGAGTTCGCAGGACGTCACCACCGTCCTGTTCGGTCTCGACGGCGTCAGCTACGAGATCGACCTGACGGACGACAACGCCGAGCGGCTGCGGGAGAGCCTGACGGCCTACGTCGACTCCGCCCGCCGCGTCGGTGGCCGGATCAAGCGGGGCACCAGGCCCGCCGCCGGCAGCAAGGCCGCGAGCGCCAACGAGGCCAGTCAGATCCGTGAATGGGCGCAGGAGAACGGCTTCGAACTCGCCGGCCGGGGTCGGATCCCCTCGCACGTCGTCGAGGCGTACAAGGCCGCCCAGGCCGAGGACAAGCCGAAGGCGAAGACCTCGGCGGCCGCCAAGTCGACCACCAAGCGCCGCCCGAGGGCAAAGAAGAGCTGACCCGCCCCAGCGGCAAGGCGAAGATCGTCCGTGCCCGCGGCGTCCCACCGTGGCACCGGCCGCCCGGCTGAGTGTCCACAGTAGAAACTGGCTCCCTGCCCGCAGTGGCCCGCGGAGCGCGAGCACCCAGAAACGAGAACGACCCCCCGTCCAGCGACGGGGGGTCGTTCTTTTCCCCGGCCATTCCCGCCCGAATTCGACCGGTTCACGAGAACGGCCCCCGGCAACTGCCGGGGGCCGTTCTCCTACCGCTGCTCGCCTCAGCCGCCGCCGTTGCCCGGCGGGGTGGACGGCGGGGTCGACGCCCCGCCGGCCTCGGCGGACGCCGCCTCGTAGGCCCGTACCGCCGCGTCCAGGTCCGCCAGCGCCTGGCCCTCGGCCGCGAAGTCGTTGCTGGCCTTCGCGTCCTTCAGCCGGCCCAACGCGTCCGCGATCTTGGCCACCGCCGCCGACATCTCCGGGCTCTGGCCACCGTCGGCCGGTGGCTCGGTCGTCGTCGGTGGCGGTGTCTCGGTACCGGGCGGCGTCTCGGAGTCCGGTGGGGTCGTCGCGTCCCCACTTCCCTCGCCGAACACGTCGTCCAACGCCTCGTCGAGCGTCGGGGCGAACCCGACGTCACCGCCGAAGTACACGAGCACCCTGGCGAGTTGCGGGAACGCGTTCTCGTCCTTCTGCTCGATGTAGATCGGTTCGACGTAGAGCAACCCGTCAGCCACCGGTAGTGTCAGCAGGTTTCCGTATCTGACCGTGACGCTGGGGTTCTGGAACAGGGTTCTGTTCTCGGTCACCTCGTCGGTCGTTCGGAACGCGTTCTGCACCTGGACCGGGCCCTGCGGCTGTTCCTCCGTGGGTAGTCGCAGGACCTTGAACTGTCCGTAGTCCTCGGGATCGGAGGACACCGACACCCAGGCCGCCAGGAACTGCCGGTTGAGCAACGTCATCGCGCTGGTGATCTGGAAGGTCGGCTTGTCCTGCCCAGGGGCCTGCGCGAGCACGTAGTACGGCGGTTGCTTGGGCGAGTTCGCGTTCGCCGCGCCCTCACCGGTCGGATCGGGTGGGGTGTCCCAGAACGTCTGGGTCGAGTAGAACTGTCCGGCCTCGTCCACGTGGTACTGCGCCAGCAGCTCCCGCTGCACCTTGAACAGGTCCTCCGGATACCGGAAGTGCTCACGCAGGCTGTCGGCGACCTCACCGTGCTTGACCGTGCCGGGGAACACCTGCTCCCAGGCCTTGAGCACCGGGTCCTTCTCGTCGATCGCGTGCAACGTCACCGTGCCGTCGAACGCGTCGACCGTCGCCTTGACCGAGTTGCGGATGTAGCTGATGGTGCGGTTGTCCTGCCGCGCCACCCCGGCCCCGGTCAACGCGTCCTGGGTCGCCTCGCCCAGCGGGGTCCGCTGCGCGTACGGGTAGTTCTCCAGCGTGGTGTAGCCGTCGAGGATCCAGACGATCCGGCCGTCCACCACCGCGGGGTACGGGTCGCCGTCCACCGTCAGCCACGGGGCGGCCTTGCGCACGCGCTCCCGAGGATCACGGTTGTACATGATCTTCGAGTTCTCGTTGATGTCCCCGTTGAACAGGATGTTCCGCTCGCCGTAGTGGGCGAAGAACACGAACCTGTTGAACCAGCCGCCGACCGGGACGCCGCCCTCGCCGTCGTAGGAGTAGTTCTGGTCGGCCGAGGTGTCGAACTCGCCCCGCGCGTTGGTGATCGCGTAGTCGGTCGCCAGCTCCCCGTAGTAGATCCGGGGTTCCTCGACCGGGATGTCCATGTTCCGGTCGGCGTTGATGGCGTCCAGGTCGCTTACCGTGAAGATCGGGTAGCCACCCTCACCGCTGGACTCGTCCTCGCCGAGCGCGCGGTTGATCTTGTTCGCCGGCGCGGCGACGAACCCGTTGCCGTGCGTGTAGACCAGGTGCTTGTTGATCCACGAGGTCTGGTTGTTGATCAGCCGGTTCGGGTCGAGCTCGCGGGCGGCGACCACGTAGTCCTGGACCTTGCCGTTGACCTCGTAGCGGTCGACGTCGAGCTTCTCGGGGAAACCGTAGAAGTTCTCGTTGCCCTCGCGCTGGGTGAACGTGCGGGACAGGATGCTCGGGTCGAGCAGCCGGATGTTCGGGATCGTGCCCTTGTCGTTACGGATGTCGGCCGGCTCCGCGCTGGTCTTGCCCGCGTAGTCGGTGTACTCGACCTTGTCGTCGGTCAACCCGAACGCCGTCTTGGTGGCCTTCAGGTTCCGTTCGATCGATTCGGCTTCCTTCTCCGCCGCGTTCGGCTTCACCGAGAACTGTTCGAGCACCGCCGGCCACGCCCAGCCCACCAGAATGCTGGACAGGATCAGCAACACGATCGCGATCGCCGGCAGCTGGAGGTTGCGCACGAACGCCCCGACGAAGAACGCCACCGCACAGAACCCGGCGATGAACATCAGGATCAGCTTCGCCGGCAGCACCGCGTTCAGATCGGTGTACGTCGCGCCGGCGAACAGGTCGTTACGCGTGGAGAAGAGCAGTTCGTAACGGTCGAAGAAGTAGTCGACCGCGAGCACCACGACGAACACGCCGGCGGTCACCGAGAGCTGGACGCGCGCCGGAACGGAGAAGTTGTCGCCCTTGGTGCCCAGACGGATACCACCGAAGATGTAGTGCGTCACGATCGCGCCGAGCAGCGAGATGATCACCGCGACATAAAGCCAGGTGATCAACCAGGTGACGAACGGCAACGTGAACGCGTAGAACCCGATGTCCTTGCCGAACTCCGGATCGACCTGGCCGAACGGGGTGCCGTTGAGCATCAGCTGCACCGGCTGCCAGTCGCCCTGCCCGGTCGCGCCGGCGATCAGGCCGACCACCACCGGGATACCGATACCGAACAGCCGCACCCGCTGCACGATCGTCGAGCGGTACCTGGCCAGCGGGTCGTCGGCCCCGGAGACCGGCACGAACACCGGACGGCTGCGGTAGGCGATGGTCAGGCTCACCGCCAGCAGGCCACCGACCAGCAGGCCGATCGCGAAGAACAACACGATCCTGGTCAGCAGGACCGTGCTGAACACAGACCGGAACCCCACCTCGCCGAACCACAACCAGTCGACATAGGTGTCGAGCAACCGGGCGCCTACCAGCAGCAGCAGGATGACCCCGGCCGCGATGCTGAGCAGTATCTTGGCGCGCCGGGACAGCTTGGGCATCCCGATCGGGGGCCGTGTGGCCACGCTGCACTCTCCTGGATCGCGTCTTCGGGCTCCGAACCGAGGGCAAGGAGCTGTCCTAGATGTCCAACTCTATTCACACCCTGCCTGGTTCCCGCCCGGGTATGTCGATTTCCTGACGCGAGGATAGGTGAGGATGGTGACCATGCCGTCCAGCCCGTCCCCCAGCCCCGCCCAGCAGCTGTCCGCCCTCGCCCGCGAGGTCGAGGAGTTCGTCGCCACCGCCGGCTGGGACCAACCGCCCCAGCTGTTCGCCGTGGTCCCGACCTCGGAGCTGGTCGAACGGGAACCCGAACTGGCCGGTCAGGTCGACCAGGGCTCGGCGCTCACCCCGATCGCCCAGGACTCACTGCCCGACGAGGACCTCGCCGAGTCACTCGCCGGGATCATGTGGCCCGAGGCCGTGCACGGCTGCGCCCTCGCCCAGGAGATCGTCGTGCTGCCGCCCGAGGCCGAGGCCGCACTGCCCACCGGCTACTCCAGCGCCGAGTCCGACGCCATGCGCCGCATCGCCGCCGAACACCCCCGCCGCCGCGAGGCCAGGCTGGTCGCCGCCGTCCTGCGCGACGGCACCACCGCCTGCCTGCTGCGACTGCGCCCCGAGGACGGGACCGACGGCGACGGCGACCTCATCGAGCACCCCGAGCTCGCGCCCAACCTCACCGACGCGCTGCTGTCGACCCTGCGCTAGCTAGCAGCTGGGCGGGGTGCGGCCGGCGTCCAGGTCCTCCAGGGCGCCCACGGCCGAGGCCAGGGTGTCGACCTTCACCAGCCGCAGCCCGTCCGGCGCGTTCGCCTTCGCCTCCGCGCAGTTGCCCTCGGGCACCAGGAACGTCTCCGCGCCGGCCTCGCGCGCGGCGACCAGCTTGAACGAGATCCCGCCGATCAGCCCGACGTTGCCCTTGACGTCGATCTCGCCGGTGCCGGCCACCGTGTGGCCCTTCTCCAGCTCGCCGGGGGTCAGCTTGTCGACGATGGCCATCGCGAAGATCAGCCCGGCCGACGGCCCGCCGACGTCCTCCAGGTGGATCGTCGTCTCGAACGCGACGTCGGCGCGGTCCACCGGCGCCAGGCCGAGGAAGCCCTCGTCACGGTCGTCGGAGCCGTGGTCCGACGCCCTGCCGAGGGTCACCGTCTCGGTCCGCTGCGGCTCGTCGCCGCGCTGGAAGGTGATCTCCACCCGGTCGCCCGGCTTGGTGCCGCCCAGCGCCTCGCGCACGTCCTCCTGCACGGCGATCCGCTTGCCGTTGACCTCCAGCAACCGGTCACCCGGCTCCAGCACCGAGTCCGCCGGTGCACCGGTGGTGATCTCCTGCGCGACGACCATCACCGGGTAGTCCAGGTACCGCAGGGCCGCCACCTCGGCGTCGCTCTGCGAGTTCTGGAACATCTTGGTGTTCTCGCGCTCCAGGTCCGCCTCGGTCTGGCCGGGCCCGAAGTACTCGTCACGCGGCATCAGCGCGTACCGGCCGCTGACCCACATGCCCAGCGCGCCGAACAGCGTGACGTCGTCGCTGACCGACACCGTGGTCATCCGCAGCTGACCGCTGGTCTCGTAGGTGCGCTCCCCCTCGACCTGGACCACGACCTGGTCGTTGACCTCACCGAGGGTGTCGTAGGTGGGGCCGGGGCCGATCGACACGTACGGCACCCGCACCAGCCCGCCGATCAGGCCGAGCACCGCCGCGAGCCCGAAGCTGGCCACGATCGTCCACCCGCGTCTGGTCAGGCGGGTACCGGAGTTCTGCTCGGGTTCGGCCGGAAACGACGGCGTCGGTGCGTCACTCACGAGCAGCAAGGGTACGGCGTGTTCTCCACGGGCGGATCACCGCGCGTCACCGGCGCGCCGACGCCGCGTACCGTGGACATATGACCGAGTTTCCCTTCGGCTTCGGGCCGCCGAACCCTGAGGACCGTGACAAGAAGGACTCGTCCGGCCAGGGCGGGCAGGAGAACCCGGCCGAGGCGTTCAACCAGCTCGGCCAGATGCTCAGCCAGCTCGGCCAGATGCTCAGCCAGGCCGGTACCTCCAGCGGTCCGGTCAACTACGACCTCGCCAAGCAGATCGCCCTCCAGAAGCTCGCCGGCCAGCCCGGGTTCGGACCGCCGGCCGACTCGGTGAGCGCGGTACGCGACGCGGTGCACCTGGCCGAGATGTGGCTCGACCCGGTGACCATCCTGCCGGCCGGCGCCACCAGCGCCCGCTCGTGGACCTCCCGCGACTGGGTGGAGCACACGCTGCCCACCTGGCAGCGACTGTGCGACCCGGTCGCCAGGCGGGTGTCCGGGGCCTGGGTCGAGGCGCTGCCGGCCGAGGCGAAGCAGGCCGCCGGGCCGCTGCTGTCGATGGTCGGGCAGATGGGCGGCATGGCGTTCGGCTCGCAGCTGGGCAACGCGCTGGCCCAGCTCGCCTCCGAGGTGCTGACCTCGACCGACATCGGCCTGCCGCTCGGCCCGCCGGAGACCGCCGCGCTGATCCCCGGCAACATCGAGGAGTTCACCAAGGGCCTGGAGCGGCCCAGCAGCGAGGTGATGGTGTTCCTCGCCGCCCGCGAGGCCGCCCACCAGCGGCTGTTCGCGCACGTCCCGTGGCTGCGGCAGCGGCTGCTGGCCACCGTCGAGGAGTTCGCCAGCGGCATCCGGGTGGACACCTCCGCCCTGGAGCAGCTGGCCACCCAGGTCGACCCGGCCAACCCGCAGTCGATCGAGGACGCCATGCGCTCGGGCATGCTCGAACCGCAGACGACCCCCGAGCAGCAGATCGCGCTGGCCCGGTTGGAGACGCTGTTGGCCCTGGTCGAGGGCTGGGTCGACGTGGTCGTCGGCGACGCGGTGACCGACCGGCTGCCCGGTGCCGACGCGATGCGCGAGACCCTGCGCCGTCGCCGTGCCAGCGGTGGCCCGGCCGAGCAGACCTTCGCCACGCTCGTCGGCCTCGAGCTGCGGCCCCGGCGGCTGCGGGCGGCCGCCGCGCTGTGGCGGCTGGTGGGTGACCGGCACGGCCTCGAGGTCCGGGACGGCGTGTGGGCCCACCCGGACCTGGTGCCCACGGCCGAGGACCTGGACGAGCCGATGGACTTCGCCGACCGGCTCGGCGCCGCGGCCATCGACGACGACCCGATCGCCGCGATCGAACGCACCGAGCGAGCCGAGCGCGAGAACGGCGACAGCGGAGAAGACGAGAAGTGAACCGGCGGGGCCGGGGCAGGTGCCCCGGCCCCGCTCCGGTTCGCCTCAGTCCTCCTCGGTGATTCCCAGGCCGGCCGCCGCGGACAGTCCTTCCAGGTAGCCGATCGCGCGGTCGGTCCTCGGGTAGTCACGCACGAGTGCCCAGAACCGGGCGTTGTGCGCCGCCACCAGCAGGTGGGCCAGCTCGTGTACCAGTACGTAGTCCAGCACCCAGGACGGCACGTCGCGCAGGTGCTCGCTGACGCGGATGGACCGGTCGGAGGGCGTGCAGGACGCCCAACGGGTACGCATCGGGGGGACCCAGCGAACGCTCGCCGGCTCGGCCCTGCCGTTCAGGTGTTTCGCGGACAGCTCCTGACACCGGCGCAACAGGGTCGCGTCGGACGTCTTCGTCGGTGGCCGGCGCTTGGTTTCGCCGCGTAACAGCTTGCGCTGCATCTCAGCCACCCAGTGTGCTTCCTCCGCTTTTGACAGGCGTGCGGGGATCAGCACGATCAGCGAGTCACCGTCTCGATACGCGGTGACGGTGCGGGTACGACGTTTGCTTCTTCGCACCTCGACGCGGGGTTCGGACACGATTGCCACGTTACGACCAAGGACCGACATCGCGGGAGCACGTGTCCACAGAAATGGCCGCCAACTGGGCGGGGTGTGGATAACGATTTCGTCGCCCGCGGTCTCCCGAGGCACGCTCGTCCCGTGGACCACAACCTTCCCATCCGCCCCAGAATAATCCCTGACCTGCGAATATTCCGGCGCCGTCCGGACGAGGTCCAGGTCGGCCTGGATTCCCGCCTCGCCGCCGTCCTGTCCGGTCTGCCCGAACCGGTGGCCGCCGCCCTGCACCAGCTGGACGGCCGGCGACGGGTCGACGAGCTGGTCGACGACCTCGGCGAGCACGGCCCGGCGCTGCGCACCGCCCTGGTGGCGTTGGCCACCCGAGGGCTGGTGGCCGACGCGTCCAGCGAGGCGCTGCCGCTGCCCGTCCGGCTGGCCGGCGATGTGTCGACCGCCACCATGCGCGCCGCCCTCGACCCGGCCGTCACTCCCGGTGAGCGTCCGGCCCGGGACGACCCGGCCGCCCGGCGCGGTCTCGCGGTCACCGTCCAGGGCGACGGCCGGCTCGCGGTGGCCGTCGCCTGCCTGCTGGCCGGCTCCGGGATCGGCTGGGTGCACGTCGCCGCCGGCGGCTCGGTGCGCCCGGAGGACACCGGCACCGGCTACCTGGCGCAGGACGTCGGCCGCCGCCGGGCCGGCGCCGCCAAGGACGCGCTGGCCAGGGTCGACGCCGCCGTCCGCACGACCGCGCCACGCCGCGACCGCCGCCCCGACCTGATCGTGTTGGCCGACACGCTCGTCCACGAGCCGGCCAGAATCGACGAGCTGAACGCCGCCGGCGTCCCGCACCTGGCGGTGCGGATGCGCGACGGCGCCGGGATCGTCGGCCCGCTCGTGGTGCCCGGCACCACCAGCTGCCTGCGCTGCGCCGACCTGCACCGGTGCGACCGCGACGAGCGGTGGCCGGCGATCGCGTTGCAGCTGGCCGGCCAGGTCCAGCTCGCCGACCTGGCCGGCACGCACGCCACCGCGGCGCTCGCCGCGCGCGAGGCGCTCAACGCGCTGGCCTGGCTCCGGGGCCTGGTCGCCGCGCCGGTGGTGTGCGCCGCGACCATCGAACTGGACCTCGGCGACACCGCCGTACGTCACCGTGTGTGGCCCGCGCACGAGTCGTGCCCCTGTGGCGCTGCTCCAAGCTGCTCCAATGTTGCTGCGAACACCAACGACGAGTTGAGAGAATCGAGAACGTGACGGAGATGCCTCGAAAGACCGCGGCCCGAACGGCCCGGCTCGCCAGCATCCCGCTCGGAGTCGCCGGCCGAGCGGTCGGCGGTTGGGGGAAACGCCTGGTCGGGCAGAACGCCGAGCAGGTGAACGCCGAGCTGTCAGCCAAGACCGCCGAGCAACTGTTCGCCGTGCTCGGGCAGCTCAAGGGCGGGGCGATGAAGTTCGGCCAGGCGCTGTCGGTGTTCGAGGCGGCGGTGCCCAGCGAGTTCGCCGAGCCCTACCGGGAGGCGCTGACCAAGCTGCAGTCGGCGGCGCCGCCGATGAGCCGCCAGGCCACCCACCGGGTGCTGGCCGAGCAGCTCGGCCGTTCCTGGCGCGACCGGTTCACCTCCTTCGACGACACCCCGTCGGCGGCGGCGAGCATCGGCCAGGTGCACCGGGCGGTCTGGCACGACGGGCGCGCGGTGGCGGTGAAGGTGCAGTACCCGGGGGCTGACCAGGCACTGCTGTCGGACCTGCGCCAGTTGCAGCGGTTCAGCCGGCTGTTCCAGATGCTGGTGCCGGGGACCGAGGTCAAGCCGCTGCTCCAGGAGCTGACCGACCGGATGAGCGAGGAGCTGGACTACCGCTCGGAGGCGGCCAACCAGCGCGCGTTCGCCAAGGAGTTCGCCGGCGACGAGCACGTGATCGTCCCCCGGGTGGTGGCCAGCGCCCCGAAGGTGCTGGTCAGCGAGTGGGTGGAGGGCCGGCCGCTGGCGTCTGTGATCCGCGACGGCAGCCGCGAGGAGCGCAACCGCGCCGGGTACCTGCTGGCCGAGTTCCACTACTCGTCGCCGGCGCGGGTCGGGATGCTGCACTCCGACCCCCACCCCGGCAACTTCATGCTCACCGACGACGGCCGGCTGTGCGTGATCGACTTCGGCGCGGTGGCCCACCTGCCGACCGGCCTGCCCGAGGCCCACGGCCGGATGGTCCGCCTGGCGCTCGACGGCGACAGCTGCGCGCTGCTGACACTGCTTCAGGACGAGCACTTCATTCGCGCTGACCAGCGGGAACTGGCGGCCGAGCACGTGTTCACGTACCTGGCGCCGTTCGTGGAGCCGGTGCGGACGGAGACGTTCCACTTCACCCGCCGCTGGATGCAGGAGCAGGCGATGCGGGTCGGCGACACGCGCGGTCAGGACTTCCGGACCGGCCGGTCACTGAACCTGCCGCCCCAGTACCTGATGTTGCACCGGGTGCTCGGCGGCTCGACCGGCATCCTCTGCCAACTCGACGCCGAACTGCCCGTCCGTGACCTGATCACCCGCTGGCAACCGGGCTTCACCGACTAGAACCTTCCACTCGCTCCCCCCAGTTGTCCACAGCCGCCCGCCCCACCTTTCCCCCGCCTCCCTTCCCACCGATCATCGAGTCATGACCTCCATGACTCCCCCCGACAACGTCACCACCACAGCCCGCCTCCGCGCCGCCGGCCTCACCACGCACGCGATCGCCGCCCGCTGCCGCCCGTCCGGCCCGTGGCAGCGCGTCCTCCCCGGCGTGGTCCTGCTGTCCAACAGGCCGCCGACCCGGCGTCAACACGTGCGGTCGGCCCTGCTCTACGCCGGCCCGCAGGCCGTCCTCACCGGCACCGACGCCCTCAGGGCCCACGGCCTGGCCCCACCGGTCAGCGAGCGAATCCTGCTCCTCGTCCCCGCCACCCGCCGTCTGGCTCCGCCCGCTCCGCTGACGATCGAACGCACCACCCGCCTTCCCGTTCCCGTCCGCACCGGGGGCCTCCCTCTGGCCCCCGTCACCCGCGCCACGACCGACGCCGCACGCCACGAACCCGACCCCCAGCGCCTCCAGGACCTGCTCGTGGCCCCCCTCCGCCGAGGCGACTGCACAGCCGGAGACCTCCACCGCGAGCTGAACGCCGGGAACCAGCGCGGTTCAGCCGTCCCCAGGTCCCTGCTGTCCGACCTTGCCCTGACCTCCACCGTCCACACCACGGCCCAACGCTTACTCCAGGCGGCGCCGCTTCCCCCGCCCCTGTGGCGGGTCCCCCTCCACACCCGCCGGGGCGCTCCCCTGGGTACCGCCGACGCCTGGTGGCCGGAAGCTGGCCTCGCCTGGCGCCTCGGCAATGCCCAGCCCCATCCCCTGCCCGTCACCGAACAGGCCCGACCTGTCCTCACGGCCGCCGGCATCACCGTGCTCCACACCGATCCCGTCCGTCTCGACACGGCAGCCGAAACGGTGATCCGCGAGCTGGTCCACGCCTTCAGCTACGCGACCACCAACCCCTACCCACCCGATTCCGGAGTGTCCCCATGCCCCTGCTGACCGAGAAGGAAACCGCCTATCTCCTGGCCCACCGGGTAGGCCGCCTGGCCACCACGAATGCCGACGGTGTCCCGCACGTCATTCCCACGAACTATCACCTGGATCCCGACACCGGCACGATCGGAATCGGCCACGTGGTCCTGGAGGGTCGGGGCCAAGAACGCCTTTACCTGAGAAACCTCACCGCCAACCCGCACGCCGCCTTCGTGGTGGACGACTGGGTAACCGTCCCCCACTGGACCCCCACCGGAATCACCCTGAAAGGCACCACCGTTCTCCATCCCGAAGGAGGCTCCACCCTCAGCCCCAACTACGGCCCGAGGTGGCTGGAAATCACCCCCACCTGGGTGTCCTCCTGGGGAATAGACACCTCCTCCTACACCCCCGCCACTCCCAGAAAACTCCCCCCACAACCCCTCAATCCCCCACGGCCCCGACAGTGAGCCCGACCATGACCCCCCTGAGCCAGCTCCCATCACCGCCCCACCACATCAACCCCAGCATCTCCCCCAACCCGTCAACCAACGCCCCTGCCCAGGTTCCGCAACCGGAAACGGCACGGTCAACGCGACCGGATCCCCCGGCGCCAACCGTTTCCCGGTGCGCACGTGAAACGCGGTGCCGTCGTCCAACCGCACCTGAACGGCCTGCTCCCGAGGCCGTCGTGGTCACGTTCGAACACCGCGACGAACAGGGTGGGCGTCAGCGAGGGCTCCCAGTGCGAACAGCGTCGGGTGACAACCGCCTGGCCGCCGGCCTTTCCGAACCCACCAGCCCACGACCAGCATGATCATGCATCCGTCCGCCGAGGACGCCCCGGCCACCGGCGCACCACCCCCACCGGCAGCACCGTCAACCCAGCACCAACGACCCACCCGCGCGATACCCACGTGCGGGTACCGGCGGGCGGGCGACGCCGCCAGCCAGGTCAGCGCGTGCCGCACCGGACCGGCCGTGACCTCCACACCCACTCATCCACGCCACCGAGACCGCCCGGTCACCTGAGCCTTCCCCGCACCACGACCATCAGCCGACCACCAACCTGCCCGGACTCGGACACAGCCCAGCCATCACCAACCGCCGGTTCTCCGGTCAACGTCGCCCACGAACACGCCGAACTCCCCGGCCGCGAGCAGCCGACCACGACATCGGCTCACGGCCCACCTCCGTCCGCGTCGAATCAGTGCGGCCGCCGGCCGCCGAACCCGAGCCACCAGCGAAGGGTGCCCCCCGACCTGGCGTCTCCTCGGCACCGCCGAGCCCGAGCGACACCTGCTCGGGGACCTCAACCACCAACCTCACCGATCAGGCCGCGACCCGAGGCCGCCGCGCGGCACCGGGGCCACACGCTCAACTGGGCGATGACCTCGACGACGCCGGCTGGTCGCCCACGCTGCCACTGCCGGGTTTCACCCACACTCAACATCCGAACCCATCGACGCCCACCGAATCCCCCGGCCACGCCTGAGCAGCCGACCACCCGTCGGTTCTCGGCCCACACCGGACCGCCGCCGGGTCGAATGCGGTCACCCACCGCACTCCGCCCAGTTCACCGACACCAGCCGCGCACCCGCGCCGTCCCCGCCAGATCGACGGGCGGCGCAGGAACCGACCGGCCTTCTCCTGACGTGCGAAGGGTCGTCTGCGGACACCCTTGGCCTCGCCAGGCGAGCCGTGCGCCTCACCAGTATTCGGCGGGCAGCTTCCCCTCGATAGCGCGCACGTGCGCCCGTGCGCAGCCCGAACAGAGCCACACCTGGCCCTGCCGGTCGTTCTCCATGCTCCAGGCGAGCGCCTCGGCCGGGTCAGCGTCGGCTCGGGCGCGACCACAACGTGCGCATATCGGGGGTTCCGAAGAACGGTCAGCCATAACGCGCCATCGTACGTCACACCGCGCGATGTCCCAAATGGACAGTGGAGGCACCGAGAACGAACACGTCGTCCCTGTTCGCCACGTAGGCCTCGTCGTGCGGGTCCAACAACCGTTGCACAGCCGCACGATCGGACTCGTCCAGATACTCCTCACCCACCGACGAAACCCAGCCCAACCAGTCCACAACAGACAGTCGGACCCGCTCGTCGGCCGGCGCCGGAAAGTCGGTCAGATAGCTGAACGACGTGGTTCCGGTCAGGCCGGTGGCCGCCAACGCTCTGGTCCAGCCGATCGGCAGGCGCACCGAGCCGGCCATCTGCTCCCGCATCCGCACGAACCACCGATCCCGAGCGGCCGTCAACCGATCGCCGAGCCCGGGCCGCCCCACTCCGACGTCCCACGGCAGACACCGGGTATGCAGCCCACCCTCTCCCAACGCCAACCACCCACCAGGAGCCACCATCCCGGCCAGCCGATCGATCGCCCCCTGCTGATCAGGCAGGTGATGCACCACATGCGACGCCCACACCAGGTCCGCCGCCGGCACCCCACCGCCGAACCCCTCATCGGCGACATCGGCCAGCACCGTCTCGACCCGCACCAGGTCCCCACCGGCCCCAGCGGCATGCTCCGCCGCAGAGACCAACAACTCCTCAACCGCGTCCACGAGCACCACCCGCCCACCTCCCCGCCCCGCCATCACCGAGGCGAAAGCGGCACTCATCCCACCCGCCCCCGACCCAACATCCACCACCGTCGGGTGACCCCCGTCCGATACCACCAGGCCAACCAACCGCTCAGCGACCATCCGATCGTTCTCGGCGTTGGCCTCATCCACCCGCCGCATCGCCGCCAACCGCTCGTTCCAGTCAATCCCGTCATGCGTGTGCACCATGCCGCCGACGCTAGCGCGCCCCCACAGCCACCGAAGCCCCTCCAGCCCTCAACCCCGCCATCCCCCCCCCAGACCGCGGCGCACACCGGACCGCCGACCCACATCAACTCCGACACCGCCCAGGAGCAGCGGGCCTGCCCCGCCGCGCGAGACCGCGAACTCGTCAAACCTCGACGAGCCAGCCGCCCCCACCTCTCGACAGCGGGGAGCGCCCCGGATCACCGACATCGCCAGGCCGAGTACCCCGGCGACCAGGGCCCGGCCAACCCGGCCATCGCGAGACCACCACGACGTCACAGCGACCCGCCACGAGGACAGGCCGCACACCGCCGAGACCACGCCCCCACCACAGGGCCAGGCCACCCATCCACAAGGCCAACTCACCACCACCGAGACCAGCCCACCCACCACAAGCCATCCACCACGAGACCAACGGCCCGCCAGCGAAGCCACCACCACGAGACCAAGCCATCCACCAGCAAGTCCAACCAACCACCACCAAACCAACCCACCCACGAGCGAAGTCGGTGCCGGCGAGCTGGTCGTGCGGCGCGGCCACGGGCGGCCGGCCGCTTGAGATTGACGGTCAACGGCACCACGGGACCAGGTGAACCAGACGAAGTCGGCCGGCGGGCACGCCCGGCTGCTGCCCCACGGCCGACGGCTGGGCGGCGGTGCCCTGTGCCCACCCCGACGACCCGGCCTGTTCGGCGACCACCGGCGAGGTTCCTGGGCCGAGGCGGCCGAGGTCACGATCGGTGAGTGCCAGTCCACCGGGATGAACAGCGAGCCGCCCACCGGCCACGGGGTGTGGCTGGCGGGCGGCTCGGTATTCGTCGGTTGAGGCTCAGAGCAGGTCGTTGGCCCGCTCGGCGCGGGTGGCGGCCCATCGGGAGATCCGCTGCCAGCGCTTGGCCGAGTTCAACCGGCGGACCAGGCGTTGGTTCTTCGCGGCCTGTTCCGCCTCGCGCATTCGTTCTCTCGCAAGGCTTTCATAGATCAACATTGTCTTCGAACCCTTCTGGTGGGTCTCGTTCACAAGATCGTTCAGTTGGTCGACCATGGTCGTGTTCATGCCGCTGCCTCCCTGGCACGGGCGGCGCGCTCGGCCGCCTCGCGGGCGACGTCCTCCTTGCGCGGGCGACCACGGGGCCGCTTGCGGGCGATCACCGCACCGCGCTCGAAGATCTCGCCGCCCCACACGCCCCACGGCTCCTGCCTGGCCAGCGCACCGGCGAGGCACTCGCCGCGCACGGGGCAGGCGACGCACAGCCGCTTGGCCTGCTCGAGGTCGGCGGGGGTGTCGGCGAACCACAGGTCAGGGTTGTCGCCCGACCGGCACGGCAGGTCGAGCCCGGCCGAAGGCGCGACGTCGAGCAGCTCGCTCACGCCGGCGCCCGGACCGAACAGTTCCGGAGGTACCCCACCCTGGAGTGGGACAGTCGCGGTACTCATCAGCTGGAGACTCCCAGTTCTCTCATCGCGGTTTTCTGTTGCCATACCTGAAAAAACACGAAGGCCGCGGATCCGATTACGGGTCCGCGGCCTTCGTGAGCCTGACGACTTGACGTCGGGTCAAGTTCTGCGCTCACAAGTCAAAGCGGACAGATCAGACGGCAGATCGCTCGTCTGAACCGGAATCGGGGCCAGCAGGGCAGCGGCGGCATTCGCTCGCTTGCGCCCGAACGGCGTGATCGTGTGTGTCGCGCCGCCGACCGACGGCTTCACGAGGCGCGCCTCGGCGGGCGCGCACGCGACAGTGCCCTGGAACATCGGGTAGCCAGGGGTGCACACGATCTGCATCTTCTTCACCTTGGCCACCTCCTCCGAACGATCTTGGGGCACTTCGCTCCTGCCTCTGCAGGCTATTAGCCCACACCAGGGGCGTGCAACAGGTTTTTCGGGACTTCCGCGTAAAGCGTTACGGGTCACTCCCCGGGACTCACCCCCGGGCCCGCAACAACCCCAGCACCTCGCCCCCGAACTTGTCCAGCTTGCTCGCCCCGATCCCGGCGATCGACACCAGCCCGGCGGCATCCACCGGCCGCTGCTCGGCGATCGCCACCAGCGTCGCGTCGGTGAACACCACGTACGCCGGCACCTTCAACGCCCGCGCCCGCCGCGCCCGCCACTCCTTGAGGCTGGTCAGCAACTCCTCGTCCAGATCCGCCGGGCATCCCGAGCACCGGCCCAGCTTGGTGGCCACCGCGTCGATCAGCGCCGCCCCGCACACCCGGCACCGGGTCGCCGCCACCGCCCCGCCCATCTCCCGCCGCGCCCGCGACACCCGCGCCGCCGCGTCACCGTCGGGGATCAGTCCATAGAGGAACCGGCTGCGGCGGCGGTTGCGCCGGCCGTCGCCCCTGGCCAGCGCCCACGACAGCGACAGGTACCGCCGCGCCCTGGTCACCCCCACGTACAGCAGCCGCCGCTCCTCCTCGACGGCCGCCTCGCTGCCGTCGGCGTGCTGGATCGGCAGCGTGCCCTCGACCAGCCCGACCAGGAACACCGCGTCCCACTCCAGGCCCTTCGCCGCGTGCAGCGACGCCAGCGTCACGCCCTCGACCGTCGGCGGGTGCTGGGCCCGCGCCCGCATGTCCAGCTCCGTCACGTACAGCCCCAGGTCGGCCCCCTCGACCTGCGCCGCCAGCTCCTCGGCCAGCTCGACCAGCGCCAGCAGCGACTCCCACCGCTCCCTGGTCGCGCCCCCGGTCGGCGGCTCGGCGGTGAGCCCGAGCGGCTCCAGCAGCTCACGCACGACCTTGGGCAGCTCCCCGGTCGGCGTACCGGCCGCCGCGGTGCGCAGCGCCGCCATCGACTGGCGCACCTCGACCCGGTTGAAGAACCGCTCGCCACCACGCACCAGGTACGGCACGTCCACATCGGACAGCGCCTGCTCGTAGGCCTCCGACTGCGCGTTGACCCGGTACAGCACGGCGATCTCGCTGGCCGGCGTGCCGGCCTCGATCAGCTCGACCACCCGCCGGGCGACCGCCGCCGCCTCCGCCGTCTCGTCCTCGTGCTCGGCGAACGCCGGCTCCGGGCCGGGCTCACGCTGGCCGACCAGCCGCAGCCGCGATCCGGCCGGCCGGTCCCGCGCCGCGCCGATCACCCGGTTGGCCAGCGCCACCACCTGTGGTGTCGACCGGTAGTCGCGTTCCAGTCGCACGACGGTCGCGTGCGGGAACCGGCGGGTGAAGCCGAGCAGCGGCCGGGGCGAGGCGCCGGCGAAGGAGTAGATCGTCTGGTTCGCGTCGCCGACCACCGTCAGGTCGTCGCGGTCGCCGAGCCACGCGTCGAGCACCCGCTGTTGCAGCGGCGTCACGTCCTGGTACTCGTCGACCACGAAGCACCGGTAGCGGTCGCGGAACTCCTCGGCGACCAGCGCGTGCTCGTCCAGCGCGGCGGCGGTGTGCAGCAGCAGGTCGTCGAAGTCCAGCAGGTTGGCCTTGGCCTTGAACGCCTCGTACCACCGGTACACGCCCGCCACCTGCTCCACCGGTCCCGGCGACTGTCGGCCGATCCGCGCGACCTCCGCCGGGTAGTCGTCCGGCGTGACCAGCGAGGCCTTGGCCCACTCGATCTCGCTCGCCAGGTCCCGCAGCACCTCCGGCTCGGTGCCAGCCCCCGCCCGGTGCGCGGCCTGGCTGACCACCCGCAGCTTGCCCTCGAGCAGGTCCCACTGCGGCCCGCCGACCACCCTCGGCCAGAAGTACCGCAGCTGCCGCAGCGCCGCCGCGTGGAAGGTCCTGGCCTGGGCGCCGTGCACGCCCAGTGCCCGCAGCCGGGTCCGCATCTCGCCGGCGGCCCGCGCGGTGAACGTCACCGCCAGCACCTGCCCGGCCGAGACGTGACCGGAATGGATCAGCCGCGCGATCCGGTGCACGATCGTGCGGGTCTTGCCGGTGCCGGCGCCGGCGAGCACACACACCGGTCCGCGTGGCGCGTCGACCGCCGCGTGCTGCTCGGGATCCAGACCGGTGAGCGGTCCGTCACTGTCGGTTTCCTCCGCCGCCACCTGCCGCCCAACCATGCTGGGCATCCTGGCAGACCGGTGCCCCCGCGTCCGGGACGACACGGTGCCGGCCCGACTCGGCGCTGGGCCCGGCCCGTATCCTGGTCCTTATGGCGCAGAAGCAGGACAAGGCGGCGGCCGCCGAGGCGAAGAAGGCTCGGAAGGCGGCGTCGAAGGCCAAGCGTGGGCAGATCTTCCAGGCGTTCAACATGCAACGCAAGGAGGACAAGGCCCTCATTCCGCTGATGCTCGGCGCGTTCGTCGTGGTGACGGGCGTGGTGTTCGTCATCGGGATGCTGATGGGCATCGAGTGGTTCCTGCTGCCGGTGGGCATCGCGTTCGGTCTGCTCGCCGCGGTGATCCTGTTCGGCCGCCGGGTCCAGCGCAACGTCTACGCCAAGGCCGACGGCCAGCCGGGCGCCGCGGGCTGGGCGCTGGACAACATGCGCGGCCGCTGGCGGGTCACCTCCGCCGTCGCCGGCACCACCCAGGGCGACTTCGTGCACCGGGTGCTCGGCCGCCCGGGCGTCGTGCTGGTCGCCGAGGGCTCGCCGCACCGGGTCAAGTCGCTGCTGGCGCAGGAGAAGAAGCGGGTGGCCCGCGTGGTCGGCGACACCCCGATCTACGACTTCGTCGTCGGCAACGACGAGGAGGCCCAGCAGGTCCCGCTGCGCCGGCTGCAGGCGCGGATCATGAAGCTGCCCAACAACCTCAAGCCGGCGCAGATCGACACGCTGGAGAAGCGCATGGCCGCGCTCGCCCAGCGCGCCGCCGGCCCGCAGATGCCCAAGGGCCCCATGCCCCAGGGCGCCAAGATGCGCAGCGTCCAGCGCGCCATGCGCCGCCGCTGACCCGCACGAACCGCGGGGCTAGCGGATTCGGACGACGACCGTGCCGACGGCGCGGTCGTGCAGGCCCCGGCCGTCGCGGTCGGCCATGGCCGCCGGGATGATCACGGCCGTGAGCAGGGTCCTGGGGATCGCGCGCAGCGGGCCGACCATCGTGGCGCCGTCGACGCGGACCACGCGCAGGCCGAACAGCAACTTCCCCGGCGTGAACCCGAACAGTGACACCGCGACCACCGAGATCCCGAACCACACCAGGATCGCCCAGTAGTTGAAGGTCTGCATGACCTCCGGGCGTTGCACGTCCATCTGGACGAAAAGGCTGGTCACCAGCGCCGCGATGACGAGATCGGCGAGGAAGGCCCCCAGCCGCGCGCCTCGGGCGGCGACCGCACCCGGCCCCTGTTCCGGCAGGCCGAGCCGCTCACCCGGCCAACGCTGCGGGCCGTCGTCCCGACCCTGGGCCGAGCCCGGCCCGGACAACCACGTTCCGGTCCACCTGTCGCTCACCCCTCCAGAGTAGGACCAGGTGCGCACGACGGTGACGGCTGGCATGCTCGAAAGGTTCAGGGCCCGTCGTTAACCTCCGCGAAACATCGGGGTGACGGTCGGGCAACACCGCACTCATAGCTTGGCCGCGACGGCGTAGCCGGTAGCAAGTTAGGAGCCAACGAGCGTGTTCAACACTTCCGACGAGGTCCTGAGCTTCATCTCCGACGAAGAGGTGAAGTATGTCGACGTCCGGTTCTGTGACCTCCCGGGCATCATGCAGCACTTCACAGTGCCGGTGCAGTCGTTCGACGAGGACACGATCGCCGAGGGCCTGGCCTTCGACGGCTCCTCGGTGCGTGGCTTCCAGGAGATCCACGAGTCGGACATGCTCCTGCTCCCGGACCTGGCCACCTCGCGGCTCGACCCGTACCGCCGGGACAAGACCCTCAACATCAACTTCTTCGTCCACGACCCGCTGACCCGCGAGGCCTACAGCCGGGACCCGCGCAACATCGCGCGCAAGGCCGAGGAGTACCTCACCGAGTCCGGCATCGCCGACACCGCCTACTTCGGCCCGGAGGCGGAGTTCTACGTCTTCGACTCGGTGCGCTTCGACTCCGCGGAGAACGGCTCGTTCCACGAGATCGACTCCGTCGAGGGCTGGTGGAACACCGGCACCGACGAGCCGGGCGGCAACCGTGGGTACAAGACCAAGTACAAGAGCGGCTACTTCCCGGTGCCGCCGGTCGACCACTTCGCCGACCTGCGCGCGGAGATCTCCAACCAGCTGATCGAGTCCGGTTTCACCGTGGAGCGCGCGCACCACGAGGTCGGCACCGCCGGCCAGGCCGAGATCAACTACCGGTTCAACACGCTGCTGCACGCGGCCGACGACCTGCAGCTGTTCAAGTACATCGTGAAGAACACCGCCTGGGCCAACGGCAAGACCGCGACGTTCATGCCCAAGCCGCTGTTCGGCGACAACGGGTCGGGCATGCACTGCCACCAGTCGCTGTGGAAGGACGGCGAGCCGCTGTTCTACGACGAGTCCGGCTACGCGGGACTGTCCGACCAGGCGCGTCACTACATCGGCGGCCTGCTGCACCACGCGCCGAGCCTGCTGGCGTTCACCAACCCGACGGTGAACTCCTACCACCGGCTCGTGCCGGGCTACGAGGCGCCGATCAACCTGGTGTACTCGCAGCGCAACCGCTCGGCGTGCGTGCGCATCCCGATCACCGGTGACAACGCCAAGGCCAAGCGCATCGAGTTCCGCTGCCCCGACTCCTCCGGCAACCCGTACCTGGCGTTCTCCGCCATGGTGATGGCCGGCCTGGACGGCATCAAGAACAAGATCGAGCCGCCGACGCCGATCGACAAGGACCTCTACGAGCTGCCGCCCGAGGAGGCCAAGGACGTCGCCACGGTGCCCGGCTCGCTCAACGCGGTCCTCGACAGCCTCGAGGCCGACCACGAGTTCCTGCTCGAGGGCGGCGTGTTCACCCCCGACGTGATCGAGACCTGGATCGACTTCAAGCGCGAGCACGAGATCGACCCGCTGCGCCTGCGCCCGCACCCCTACGAGTTCGCCCTGTACTACGACTGCTGATCGTCAACCGAACACCGGCCACGGGCCGGCGACCTGGGAAAACCCGGTCGCCGGCCTGTGTTTGTCCGGTCGCTCCCGTCCGCACCCACCCACCCCGCTCAGGAGGGCGGGGTCAGGCCCGCGAAGACCACCGACAGGGCTGATTCGCGCAGGGTCGGGTCGGGGGTGTGTTCGGCGGCCAGGCAGAGGCCGGCGAGCAGGACCATGACCTCGGCCAGGCCGACGTCGGCGCGTACGGTGCCGGCGGTCCTGGCGGCGTCGAGCAGGGTGGCGATGGTGTCGCGGAGCTGGTCGCCGACGGCGGGGGCCGCGGCCTTCACGTCCAGGCTGACCACGGCCATCGTGTCGGCGAAGGCCTTCTTCGTCGCCGCCTCGTCGATCAGGCGGGCGAACAGGTCGCGCAGTGCCCCGGCCGGGTCGGCCGACGCGGTCAGCGGCTGGGCCTGTTCGGCGACCCGGGAGAGCCGACGCACGACGATCGCCTCGTAGAGGGCCTCCTTGGTCGGGAAGTGCCGGAAGACCGTGCCGATGCCGACCCCGGCCCGGCGGGCGACCTCCTCGGTCGAGGCGGTCGCGCCCTGCTCGGCGAACACCGTCTCGGCCGCCTCCAGCACGCGTTCGCGGTTGCGGCGCGCGTCAGCCCGCACGGCGACCACCCTCGTTGACAAGCGGAGTGATCAGTCCGTATCGTTGGAGACATAGCGGAGCCATGACTCCGGATCCTACCTGGAGGTCCCCCGATGAACCCTCGCGAGGTCGCCGCACGCCTGCTTGCGGACATCAGCCGACAACGCTGGACAGAGCTGCCCGCCCTCTACGCCGAGGACGCCGTCGTCGAGCAGCCGTTCAACCCGACGCCGGTCACCCTGACCGGCCGCGACGCCATCGCCGACCACTTCGCCGGCGCCGCCGCCCTCCCCCTGCGGATCACCGCCGACAACGTTGTCACCCACCAGACCACCGACCCCGAGGTCATCGTCGTCGAGTACGACTACCTCACCGAGAACACCACCACCGGACACACCGCGACCGTGCACAACATCCAGGTCCTGCGCGTGCGCGCCGGTCGGATCGTCGCCTCCCGCGACTACCACGACCACGCCGCGCTGGCCGCGGCCGCGCGCTAGTCGCTGGTCTCCACCACCTCCGGCCGGTAGCCGGCGTCGATCAGCACCGACCTCGGCTCGGTCACCAACCTGCGGGCCCGCAGGTCCATCAGTCCGACGACACAGTAGATCTCCGCCGCGACCGTCCCGTCGGCCTTCGTGATCACCGAGTCCACGGCGAACGACTTGCCCGTACCGAACTTCACCGTGCAGCTGACCTCGACCGACTCCGCCGCCCGCAGCTCGCGTCGGTAGTGGATCGTCGAGGACAGCAGGACCGGGCCGAGGTCGCGTTCACGCAGGTCAGCCCACGCGCAGCCGGCCGCGCCGAAGGCCGACATCCGGGCCACCTCGGCGTACTGGTGGTACACCGCCTGGTTCACGTGTCCGAGCGAGTCCAGCTCGTAGCTGCGGACGGTGATCGGGATCCGAAACGTCACGCCCCCACCGTACGTACCGGTCAGTCCCCGTAGAACAGCCGCTCCACCACCGCCCGCGCGCGACGCATCGTGCGCAGGTAGGAGTCCAGGAACTCGCCCGGATCGGGATCGGTCGTCTGGCGCAGCACCCCGGCCACCGCCACCAGGTCCCGACCGGACGCCGGCACCTGGTCGTTGACCTTGCCGCGCACCACGGTCAGCGCGTTGCGGGTCCTGGTCGCCAGCAGCCACGCCGCCCGCAGCGCCGCCGCGTCCGCCTCCTCGACCAGGCCGGCGGCCGCCGCCGCGCCGAGACCGTCGACCGTCGAGGTCGTGCGCAGCGCCGGCACCTCGAACGCGTGCCGCAACTGCAACAACTGCAACGTCCACTCGACATCGGCCAGCCCGCCCCGACCCAGCTTGGTGTGCAGCACCGGGTCGGCGCCGCGCGGCAGCCGCTCGGTGTCCACCCGCGCCTTGATCCGGCGGATCTCCCGGATCCGCTCGGCGTCCAGACCGCCGTCGGGATAGCGCAGCGGGTCGATCATCTCGATGAACCGCGCGCCGAGGCCGGCGTCACCGGCGACCGGCCGCGCCCGCAACAACGCCTGCGCCTCCCACACCTCCGCCCACTGCCCGTAGTAGGCCCGGTAGGACTCCAGCGTGCGCACGATCGGCCCGGACCGGCCCTCCGGTCGCAGGTCGACGTCCACCTGCAACGGCGGGTCCTGGCTCGGCGCGCCGAGCAGCTTGCGCACCGACTGCGCGACCCTGGTCGCGTACTTCACGGCGTCCTGGTCGGACACCCCCTCGGTCGGCTCGCACACGAACAGCACGTCGGCGTCCGAGCCGTAGCCCAGCTCGGCCCCGCCGAGCCGCCCCATGCCGATCACCGCGATCGACGCCCGCCGCCCGGACCCCGCGCTCTCCGCACGGTCCACCGCGTCCAGCGTCGCCTCCAGCACCGACACCCACACGCTCGACAGCGCCCGGCACACGCCGAGCACGTCCATGAACCCCAGCAGGTCCGCCGAGGCGATCCGCAGCAGCTCGTGGCGGCGCAGCGACCTGGCCGCCGCGACCGCGTTGCCCAGGTACGCCTGCCGGTTCACCGCCTGCCGCAGCGAGGCCGCCACCTCGGCGACGTCCCGCCCGGCGAGCTTGTCCGGGTCGCCGAGCAGCCGCAGCACCTCCGGGGCGCGCACCACCAGGTCGGGCACCAGCCGCGACGTGCCGAGCAGCGTCGCCAGCCGCTCGACCACCGCCGCCTCGTCGCGCAGCACCCGCAGGTACCAGTCGGTGCTGGCCAGCGCCTCGGACACCCGACGATAGGCCAGCAGGCCGCCGTCCGGATCGGGGGTCTCGGACAGCATGTCCAGCAGCGCCGGCAACAGCGCGCCCTGGATCGCCGCGCGCCGGGACACACCGGTGGTCAACGCCTCGATGTGGCGCAGCGCGCCGTCGGGCGCGGCGAAGCCGAGCGCGGCCAGCCGGGCCTGCGCGGACTTCGCCGACAGCCGCAGCACCTCGCCTGGCACGCGGGCGACCGCCTCCAGCAGCGGGCGGTAGAACAGCTTCTCGTGCAGCCGGCGCACCCGCCGCTGGTGGCGGCGGTACTCGTCGAGCAGCCGCTGCCCCTCGCCCCGACCCCGCTCGGGCCGGATCCCGGCGGCGCGGGCCAGCCAGCGCAGCCCGTCGGCGTCGTCGCTGGCGGGAAAGACGTGCGTGCGGCGCAGCTTCTGCAGCTGGAGCCGGTGTTCGAGCAGCCGCAGGAACCGGTAGGACTCGCCCAGCTCGGCGGCGTCCGCGCGGCCGACATAGCCGCCCTCGCCCAACGCCGCCAGCGCGTCCACGGTGGACCGGCGGCGCAGCGCCTCGTCGTTGCGGCCGTGCACCAGCTGCAACAACTGCACGGCGAACTCGACGTCACGCAGCCCGCCCCGGCCCAGTTTCAGCTCCCGGCCGGCCAGCTCGGCCGGCACGTGCTCCTCGACCCGCCGGCGCATCGCCCGCACGTCGTCGACGAAGTTGTCCCGGTCGGCCGCCGCCCACACCAGCGGACGGACCACGTCGAGGTAGTCGTGACCCAACTCGTCGTCCCCGGCGATCGCGTTGGCCTTGAGCAGCGCCTGGAACTCCCACGTCCGCGCCCAACGCTGGTAGTAGGCGGCGTGCCCGTCGACCGTGCGCACCAGCGGCCCGGCCTTGCCCTCCGGCCGCAGCGCCGCGTCGACCTCGAAACAGGCCTGGCCGGCGACCCGCAGCAGCTCGCTGGCCAGCCGGGTCGCGACGTCGAGGTCACCGTCGCCGACGAACAGCACGTCCACGTCGCTGACGTAGTTCAGCTCGTGCCCGCCGCACTTGCCCATCGCGATCACCGCGAGCCGGCAACGCTCCCGCGCCGGCCCCACCTCCGCGCGGGCCACCGCCAGCGCCGCGCGGATCGCGGCCTCGGCCAGCGTGGTCAACCGGGCGGTGGTCTGGGCGAAGGTCGGCACCGGCAGATCGGGCGCCACCAGGTGCCCCAGGTCGTCGGCGGCGATCTCCAGCAGCAACCCCCGGTAGGCCGCGCGCAGTGCCCGCACCGCGTCGGCCCCGGTCAGCCCGGCCACCCCGGACTCGTCGACCTCGACGGCCTCCCGCAGCACCCGGGCGTAGTCGGCGAACGAGTGCTGCCGGTCGGTCAGCAGCCGGCGCCACTCCCCCGGCCGGGCGATCACGAAGTCGGCCAGGGCGCTGGACGTGCCGAACACGGCCAACAGCCGCCCGCGCAGCCCCCGGTCGGTGGACACCGCGCGGTCGAACCCCGACCAGCCGTCCGGGTCGGCGGTGCGCAGCCGGTCGATCGCCAGCAGCGCCTGGTCGGGGTCGGGGACACGGGACAGGCCGACCATGGTGGCCTCGTGGCCGGGCGCCGGGCCGGTGTCGGTCCACCAGCCGGCCGCGCGCAGGTGCTCGCCGGCGCGGTCGTCGGTCAGCCCGTACCGGGCGATCGACGGCGTGGAGCGGACGCGGTCGGCCATGGCTCAGTGACCGAGCAGCCGCAGCTGCGGCGGTGGGGCCGGGGCCAGGTCGCCGGCGGCGAGCTGGACGAACTTGGTGATGACCGGCCGCCACGTCTCCTCGATGTCGGCGTGCAGCTGGTCGAGGCGCTCGACGTCCAGCGCGCCGGGGCTGGCGAACTCGGCGGTGTCCGGGTCGTCCCGCGCCCAGGCGAGCACGGTGTCGGTGGTGGTTTCGATGTGGAACTGCAGACCGTAGGCGGCCCGGCCGACCCGGAACGCCTGGTTCGGGTAGCGGGTGGCCGAGGCCAGCAGGACGCTGTCCGGCGGCAGCGGGTCGACGACGTCGCTGTGGAAGTGCAGCACGTCGGGCATCAGCGGCAGCTCGCCGAACAGCGGGTCGGACGAGCCGGTGTCGCGCTTGCCGACCAGGTCCGGGCCGACCTCCGGGCCGTCCTCGCCGACCTTCACGCCGCCGCCGGTGGCGACCGCGAGCAGCTGGGCGCCCAGGCAGATCGCGAGCGTCGGCAGCCGGCGGGTGAGCGCCGAGGACAATAAGCGCCGGGCGTCGGGCAGCCACGGGTGGTCCAGGTCGTCGGTGGCGCCCATCGCGCCGCCGAGCACGACCAGCCCGTCGAACCCGTCGAGGTCGGCGGGCAGTTCGGCGGGGGTCACCACGTGGATCGTCGCGCCGGCATCGGCGAGCCAGGTGCCCAGCGGGCCGAGCGGATCGGAGACATCGGGCTGGATCACGAGCAGGCTGGTCACGGGTCCAGGGTAGTCAGCGGCGTGGGGGTCAGGACGTGACGGTGAACTCGAGCTCGGCGGTCGGGCCCACCGGGCGGAAACCGATCTTGGGGTAGATCGAGTTGACCGTCGGGTTGGCCAGGTCGGTGAACAGCAGCACGTGCCCGGCGCCCTGGGCCAGCGCCCACCGGGAGGCCGCGGCCGTGGCCGCCGAGCCGTAGCCGTGCGCCCGGTGCTCCGGCGGGGTGTAGACGGGTCCGACCCGGCACATGCCGGCGACCGGCCGCCCGACGTTCGCCCAGGACACCGGCTGGCCGTCGCGCTCCCAGATCAGCACGCCGTCACCCAGGGCGAACCCGCGCCGGATCAGCTCCTCGGACCGTTCGGTGTACCGGTCGTGCCCGCGCGACTCGACCTGGAAGTCCCGGCGCCAGGCCACCAGCAGCGGGACGTCGGCCTCGCCGGCCAGTCGCGCCCGGCCGGCGACCGCCGGCTCGGCCAGGTCGCCGAGCCGGTAGAGCATCCCGCCGATGACCTCGCGGACCGTCGCCCCGGTGCGTGCGGCCCAGGCGCCGGCGAACGCCTCGGCGTTCTCCCGCGGCCCGTTCACCCCGGGCAACGCCGGATCGGTCTCGGCCAGCACGTCGGCGGCCGGGCCGGCGGCGTCGACCGGCAGCCCGCTGACGACCATCGGCCAGGGCGCCGTGCGGAACGCGACACCGTGCAGGCCCTGCTCGTCGTGGACGGTGAGCATGACGGGGGTGATGGCGGGGTCGTCGAGGAAGCGGTGGATCACCGTGACGGCGAGCGTGTGCCGGACGGGGTCGGCGGTGTAGAAGTCACCGATGGCGGCGCGGAACTTGGCTGACTCGTCGTAGGCCCGGACATCCATGGGCTTGAAGCTAGCCAGTGGGTCAGCCGGCCCGCTCGTGGTCGACTCGACAGGACTCCAGCCAGTCCACGACCGCCTCCGGGTGGCCGAGCGCCAGCAGGTGCCCGCCGGGGGTGTCGTCGACGTCGACCCCGAGTCGTTCCTTGGCGATCCGCCGCGCGAACTCCAGCGGGAACAGCCGGTCGTTGCGGCCGACGAGCACCTTGGTCGGCACGTCCGGCCAGGCGTCCAGCGGCCAGGGCTGGCCGAAGATCCCGTCGGCCGGGGCCGGCACCCCGTGGGCGAGAACGTTGGCGATGACTTCCTGGGGGACGTCGTGGAAGAAGGTCATGAGGGCGTCGAAGGTGGCCTGCGGGTCGCGGCCCTCGCGTTCGTCGAGGGCGCGCTGGGCGGCCGGCTGCCCGGTGTTGTCCCACCAGTCCCCCGGGGTCTCGCCCGGCGCCGGGATCATCGGCGCGATCAGGACGAGCAGTTCGACCGGGACGCGCTGGCAGACCAGTGGAGCGGTGTAGGCCCCCATCGACTGTCCGACGACGATCACGTTGGTCAGGTGTCCGACGGCCCGGACGACGGTGTCGGTGTAGTCGGCGAAGTTCGCCTGTTCGTCCCCGACGGGCAGGTCGGGCGCGACCACCTCGTGTCCCCGTTCCCTCAGCAGCGGGATCACGCGGTGCCAGTAGAACGCGTCCGAAGCTCCGTGAATCAGTACATAGGTGGCCACACCGGACACCTTCTCGTAGAACCCCGGAAAAGCCAACAGGCCCCCGGGAAAACCCGGGGGCCTGTTGCGAAGAATGCTCGGCGGTGTCCTACTCTCCCACACCCTGTCGAGTGCAGTACCATCGGCGCTGGAGGGCTTAGCTTCCGGG
>NZ_MSIF01000001.1 GCF_001921215.1 Actinophytocola xinjiangensis | reverse complement strand
TCACACAACTCACGACCCATACCCACCCGCTGCGCACCCTGACCAGCGAACACGAACCCAACCCGGCCAGGCCGGGCGATCCCACGAGCGACCTCCACGCCGTCGAGGACCACCGCGCGATGCGCGAATCCGCTGCGCCGCAACAGGGACACACCGATGTCGGCCGGTGATCCGGACAGTCCGGCGAGCCTGGCGACCTGCCCGTCCAACGCGGCGCCGGAGGCGGCCGACACGACCCAGGGCACACACCCCGGAGCCGTCGATGACGGGACGGGTTCGGTCGGACCCTGCTCCAGGATCACGTGCGCGTTGGTGCCGCTGATCCCGAACGACGACACGGCGGCGCGGCGCGGTCGTCCCTCCGCCACCCACTCGCGGTTGGCCGTGACCAGTTCGACCGACCCGGCCGTCCAGTCCACTGTGGAGGACGGTCGGCCCGCGTGCAGGGTCGCCGGCACGACACCGTGACGCATCGCGGCGATCATCTTGATCACGCCGCCGACACCGGCCGCGGCCTGCGTGTGCCCCAGGTTCGACTTGAGTGACCCGAGCAGCAACGGCATGTCCCGGTCCTGACCGTAGGTCGCGAGCAGCGCCTGCGCCTCGATCGGATCACCCAACGACGTGCCCGTGCCGTGCGCCTCCACCACATCGACGTCCGCCGCCGACAGACCGGCCGACGCGAGCGCCGCACGGATCACCCGCTGCTGCGACGGACCGTTCGGCGCGGTCAACCCGTTCGACGCCCCGTCGGAGTTGATCGCCGATCCACGGACCACCGCCAGGATCGGGTAGCCGAGCCGTTCCGCGTCCGAACGCCGCGCCAGCACCAGCATGCCGACGCCCTCCGACCAGCCGGTGCCGTCGGCGTCGTCGGAGAACGCCTTGCATCGGCCGTCCGGCGCCAGCGCCCGCTGCCGGGAGAACTCGACGAACACCTGCGGTGAGGCCATCACCGCGGCCGCGCCGGCCAGCGCGAGGTCGCACTCCCCCAGCCGCAGCGCCTGCGCGGCCAGGTGCAATCCCACCAGCGACGACGAGCACGCCGTGTCGATCGTGACCGCCGGGCCCTCCAGCCCGAGCGTGTAGGCGATCCGGCCCGAGGCGACGCTGCCCGCCGAGGCCGTGCCCAGGTACACCTCCAGGTCGCCCGGCACGGTGGCGTACCGGGCACCGTAGTCGTGGTGCATGAGTCCCGCGAACACCCCGGTTCTGCTGCCCCGCAGGGAGGCCGGGTCGATGCCGCCGGACTCCAGCGCCTCCCAGGCCGTTTCGAGCAGCAGACGCTGCTGCGGGTCCATCACCAGGGCCTCGCCCGGCGAGATCCCGAAGAACAGGGGGTCGAAGTCGCCGACACCGTCGAGGAACCCTCCCCGGCTGGTATAGGAGGTGCCGCTCTCGTCCGACTCGACGTCAGCGAACAGGGACCCGAGGTCCCAGCCCCGGTCGGTCGGGAAGTCGCCGATGGCCTCGCCTCCGGCGGCCACCAGACGCCACAGGTCGGCGGGTGACTCGATGCCGCCCGGGTAGCGGCAGCTCATGCCGACGATCACCACGGGGTCGTCGGCGCGCACCGCCTCGACCCGCCTCTCCGAGGTCGCGGCGGCCTCGACCACGCCGCCCAACTCGGTGAGCAGGTACCGCGCGACCGCCCGCGAGGAGGGATGGTCGAAGGCGACGGTCGCCGGCAGCGCCAGGCCCGTCGCCTCGGCCAGCCGGTTACGCAACCGCACCGCGGAGACCGACGTCAGCCCCAGGTCCCTGAACGCCACCCCGGCGGCGATGTCGGCGCCACCGTCGAAGGCCTCGCCCAGTACGGCCGCCACCTCGTGACGGACCAGCTCCAGCAGCAGGGTCTCCTGGTCGGCCGGTCGCAGCGCCATCAGCCGGGCCGTCAGCTCGCCGCGCACGGTGTCGTCCACCGCCGACCAGGCGACGGCCTCCTCCTCGGCCTCGCCGCGCAGGGTCAACGACGGCTCGGCGCCCGCCGGGCCGGGGGCGATCAGGCACACCTCACCCGCGGACATCGCCGCGTCGAACAGGGACAGTCCCTCCCGCACGGTCAGCCCGTCCGGCGCCCACCGCGTCGTCGCCAGGAAGACCCCGCCGCGCGCACGCACCAACGCCGCGGCCGACGCGGCCCGCGCCGCACGGTCCTCCCCTTGCGCACCGATCACGTCGCCGACGCCGGTCACCACCACAGGTCGGGCGTCCGCGCCCAGCGCGCACAGGGCGGCGAGGTCGTCACCGGCGTTCGAGGTGTGCACCACCGCGGCCACCGGTCCGGTCAGTTCGGCCACCACGGCGGCCGCCGTCCACCGGTCGGTGAGGTCCCCGGCCACCGTCGCCACCTCGGCACCGAGCGCACCCAGCCTCGCCACCAGGTCGTCCCCGCCGACGGCGGTCCCGACCAGCAGCAGGTTGCGTACCCCGTGCCCGCTCACCAGCTGCGTGGCGATCGCGGCGCCGACCGGATCGGCCGCGCCCGTCAGCAGGACCACGTCCTCGGGCGCGAAGTCCCGTGTCGGGCCGAGCGGCACCCGTGCCAGCCGAGGTACCAGCGCCATCCCGTCGCGCACGGTCAGCCAGGGCTCTCCCGACTCCACCAACCTGGCCAGCTCGTCACGCGCCAGGCCGGGCTCGTCGATGTCCACCAGCACCAGCCGCCCGGGCGACGCCGCCCGCAGCCGGGCCCACTCCGGATCGGCCGCGAAGCCGTCGGTCACGGCCTCGCGGGTCACCACGGCCAGTGTCGTACCGCCGTTGCGCTCGTCGGCCAACCAGGCGCGTACCCGGCCCGCCAGACCGGCGATGGCGCACGCCGCGACGGTGTCCTCTCCTGGATTCGCGTCGAACGCCGTCCACCGCAGCGGTTCCACCTGCTCGGTGTCGGCCAGGGGCCGCCAGCCGACCCGGAACAGGCCGTCGACCGATCCCGCGCCCGCACCGAGCAGCCTGCGTGGTTCGTCGTCCAGTTCGCGGCGCAGGATCTTGCCCGACGGTGTCCTCGGCACCCGCGTGATCGCGTGCACCTCCTCGGGCACCTTGTAGTAGGACAGCTGTTCGCGGCACGCGGCGATCAGCGCCCGGGGGTCGACCCCGTCCGGGCCGGGCACCACCAGCGCGACCGGCACCTGCCCGAGCACCTCGTGCGGTTTGGCCGCCACCGCCACCTCGACGACACCGGGCTGGGAGGCGAGCACCGCCTCGACCTCACCGGGATGGATGTTCTCCCCGCCACGGATGATCAGCTCCTTGATGCGGCCGGTGATCGTGAGGTAGCCGGCCTCGTCGCGGCGGGCGAGGTCGCCGGTGCGGTGCCAGCCACCGGGCGGTGGGGTGGCGCCGGTCGCCGGATCGTAGTAGCCGAGCATCACACCCGGGCTCGACACCCACACCTCGCCCTCGGCACCCGTCGGCACGTCGAGACCGGTCTCGTGGTCCACCAGCCGCAACGACAGCCCCGGCACCGGCAGCCCGCACGATCCGGGCACCCGTGTCCCGGCGGGCCAGTTGGTCGCGATGGGGCCGCAGGTCTCGGTCGAGCCGTAGTGCTCGATCAGGTCAGCGCCGAACGCGTCGAGGACCGACTCGCGCAGCGCCTCGGAGGCGGGCGACCCGGCGGTCATGCACATCCGCAGCGAGCCGAGCGGCTCGCCGCGACTGCCGCGCTCGCGGGCAGCGGCCACCAACTGGTGGTACATGGTCGGCACGGCGGCCAGGTAGGTGATCCGCTGGTCGGTCAGCAGTGCGAGCGCCTCACCGGCGGAGAAGGTGTCCATGACGTACGCGGTCGCGCCGACCGCCGTCACACCGAGCACGCCCAGGTTGTGCCCGAGGCTGTGGGACAGCGGAAGCGGCCACAGCAGCCGGTCCTCGGCGGACAGTCCGAGAATCGGCGCGTAGCAGGACGCGATCGTCCACAGCGAGTTGCGGGTGGTGCACAGCGCGCCCTTCGGCTTGCCCGTGGTGCCCGAGGTGAACAACAGGTAGGCGGGCTCGTCGAGGCCGAGGTCGTCGCGCGGGGGCTCGGGAGCGGGCGTACCGGCCAGCGACTCGTAGGCGTGCACGCCGCGCGGAAGGGAGGTCCCGGTCGCCACGACCGTGCGACCGCCGGCGACCCGCGTCACCTGCGGCAGGCGCGACTCGTCGGTCAGCACCGCCACCGCGCCGCTCTCGGCGAGCACGTGCGCCAACTCGGCGTCGCTGATCCTCGGGTTCACCGGCACGCACACCCCGCTCGCGCGCGCGACCCCGTGGTAACCCTCGACCATCTCGACCCGGTTGCCGAAGTGCACGGCGACCCGGTCGCCCCTGTCGACGCCGAGCGCGGCGAGGTGCCCGGCCAGCCGACCGGTCCGCCGCTCGAGCTCGGCGTAGGTCACCTCGCGGCGGGAATCGAGAAAGGCGACGCGCTCGCCCGCGCGCGTCGCGTGCGCGCGTAGGAGGTCGTACAGGGGACGGATCAGGTCGGTGCGCAGCACTTCACCACATCCTCGAATGACCGACTTCGGGTGCTCTCACCCTAGGCAGCGCGACGCTAGGGGTTTTTATCGCATTACCCGCCCCAGCACCCCACAAATCCCCCTACTCCCACCCCTAACTGGCGTCGCGCCAGCAGGTGTTGCGCTACTCCTGAGGACGTGAACACCCAGCTCAACGCGCCGACAGTGACCCTACACGGGCTCAAGGACGAACTGACGCCAGATGCCGGCCGCCATCTGCTCGGCGTGGTCGACTTCACCACGAAGTCTAGGGAAATCACTATTGACAGTTCCTGCCCACGAGTCTCGGTCCAGCTCGCCACCACAATTTCGGACGGTTTCTCCGAAGTGTGGACAACCGCGCGACCGGTGACGCCGGGACGGTACGGCGAGATTTCCTACGCCGCCGACGGCGAATTCCTGTTCTGCGCGTTCCACCTGCCGGAGTCGCACACCTACGCCGACGCCACAGAGGCCGCCTACGCCGACGCGTTGGCCCTCACGTCCTCCCTCGGCTACCGACCGTTCCGCATCTGGCACTACATCGGCTCGCTCAACGACCTCAACGCCGACGGGCTGGAGGTGTACCGCGACTTCTGCGTCGGCCGGGCGCGCGTGCTCGAACGGCACGGCATCACCCACGACATGCCGGCGGCCACCGTCATCGGCGCCCACGGCGGCGGGATCGTCTGCTACCTGCTCGCGCACCGGTCGGGCACCCAGGTCAACCTGGAGAACCCGCGCCAGGTCCCCGCCTACCACTACCCGCGCCAGTACGGCCCCAAGGCGCCGAACTTCGCCCGCGCCACCCACCTGGCCACCTGCGACGGCGCCGCGTTCGTGTACGTGTCCGGCACCGCCGGAATCCTCGGGCACGCGACGATGCACGAGGGCGACGTGGCCGGCCAGTGCCGGCTCGCGCTGGACAACATCGCGCACGTCATCGGCTCGGGCAACATGTTCGCCCACGACATCGGCTCGTGCGAGGGGCACGCGCTGACCGACCTGTCGACCGTGAAGATCTACGTCCGGCACCGCGCCGACATCCCGGTGGTGCGCGAGATCTGCGACGCGGCCATCTCCGGCACCGCCGACGTCGCCTACCTCAACGCCGACATCTGCCGCTCCGACCTGCTGGTCGAGGTGGAGGGCATCGTCGCGGTGAGGCCGGGCCCATGACCGCGACATCGCTCCCCGGCGCGCCGCCCACCGCCGAGTGGGACACCCTCCCCGCGCTCCAGCAACCCGACTGGCGCCACCACCCCGCCTACGACCGCGTCCGGGAGAAGCTCGCCGACGCGCCCCCGCTCGTGCTGCCCGAGGAGCTGCGCGAGCTGCGTGCCGGGCTCGCCGCGGTCGCGCGGGGCGAGGCCCGGCTGCTGCAGGTCGGTGACTGCGCCGAGAGCTTCTACGAGAGCACCGCCGAGCACACGGCTCGGCGGATCGCCGCTCTCGACACGCTCGCCGACCGCCTCGCCGATCGGGTCGGCCAGGACGTGATACGGGTCGGCCGTCTCGGTGGCCAGTACGCGAAACCGAGGACGAACCCCACCGAGGTCGTCGACGGGATCACCCTCCCCTCGTTCCGGGGGCACCTGGTGAACTCCGAGGTAGCCTCCGTCCAGGCCCGGTGGCACAACCCGCGCCGGCTGCTGTGGGGCTACCAGTTCTCCGGCGAGGTCCAGCGCGCGCTGCGGGCCCGACGGCTGGAGTCGGTGTCCGGACCATGGTCGAGCCACGACGCGCTGGTCATCGACTACGACGGTGCGCTCGTACGCACCGACCCCACGACCGGCGCCCGGTACCTCGGCTCGACCCACTTCCCGTGGGTGGGCCTGCGGACCGGCGACCCGGCGGGGGCGCACGTCGCGCTGCTGGCCGCGGTCGTCAACCCGGTCGCCGCCAAGCTCGGCCCGGCGACGACACCGGCCGACGCGCTGGCTCTGTGCGCGGCGCTCGACCCCGACCGCGAACCCGGCAGGCTCACCCTCATCGCCCGGGTGGGCGCCGACGCCGTCGCGGCGGCGCTGCCACCGCTCGTCCGTGCCGTCCGCGACGCGGGCCACCCGGTGGTGTGGCTGTCGGATCCCATGCACGGCAACACCCTCCGCACCGAGACCGGGCGCAAGACCCGCCACCTGGACACCATCGTCGCCGAGGCGGCGACCTTCCTGGCCGTGCTGGCGGCCTGCGGCGTACCGGCGGGCGGCCTGCACCTGGAGACCTCGCCGGACCCGGTCACCGAATGTGTCGGCGGAGCCATCCGGTCCGACCGGTCCGAACAGGAACTGGCGACTCGCTACACATCCCTGTGCGACCCTCGACTCAACACTGACCAGGCGGCGGAGCTGGTCGATCGTGTGTTCGTCACGTCGAAGGAGTGAGGATGCCCCCGAACATGGCCACGTGCCGGAGCTCGCGAGTCGGCGGTCGAGAGGCTCACGCGGGGTGGTGCGCGTGAAGGTCCGCGAGCTCGGCGTCGTCGGCGCCTTCGAGTTCACTCCCCCGGTGCACGGCGACGACCGGGGCCTGTTCGTCTCGCCGTTCCTCACCTCGGCGTTCGAGGAGACGCTCGATCGGGTCCTGTTCCCCGTCCGGCAGATGAGCTACAGCGTGTCCCAGCGCGGCGTGGTACGCGGCGTCCACTACACGACGACCCCACCGGGCGCCGCGAAGTACGTGACCTGTCCACACGGGACCGTGCTGGACGTCATCGTCGACCTGCGTCGGGGGTCGCCCACCTTCGGCGAGTGGGACTCCCTCGTCCTGGACTGGAAGCAGCCACGCGGGGTGTACTTCCCGACGGGGGTCGGGCACATGTTCGTGGCGCTGGCCGACGACTCGGTGGTGGCGTACTCCCTGTCGACCGAGTACATCGCGACCAACGAGCAGTCGGTCTCGGTTCTGGACCCCGAGCTCAAGCTGCCGATCCCCGACGACATCGAGCCGATGCTCTCGCCCCGGGACACCACGGCGGACACGCTCGCCGAGGCGCTCGCCAAGGGCAGCCTGCCCGACTACGAGACCTGCCTGGCCCTCGACGAAGGCCGCCTCGAACGATCCTGAACAGACCCTGAAACCACTGCGGGTCGCCGGCTCGACCTGGCGACCCGCAGTGGCGGCTCTACAGCGTGGCCAGGACCTCGCGCAGTGCGTGGATCACCTTGTCCTGCACGTCCTCCGACAGCGACGGGTACATCGGCAGCGAGAAGATCTCGTGCGCGAGCGCCTCGGTCACCGGCAACGAGCCGACCTCGTAGCCCAGCTTCGCGAACCCGGTCTGGACGTGCACCGGCCACGGATAGCTGATGTTCAGGCTGATGTCGTAGCCCTTCAACCGTTCCAGGATGTCGTCGCGGCGGGGATGGCGCACCACGTACACGTAGTACACGTGCTCGTTGCCCTCGGTCACGGCCGGCAGCACGAGGTCGGTGTCGGCCAACGCGTCCGCGTAACGCCTCGCGAGTGCCTGCCGGCCCGCGACGTAGGCGTCGAGCCTGCGCAGCTTGCGCCGCAGGATCTCCGCCTGCACCTCGTCCAGCCTGCTGTTGTGGCCCGGGGTCTCCACCACGAAGTACCGCTCGGCCATGCCGTAGAACCGCAGCCTACGGGCACCCTCGGCGACGCTCTCCTGGTTGGTGATGATCGCTCCGCCGTCCCCGTAGGCGCCGAGCACTTTGGTGGGGTAGAACGAGAACGACGCCGCGTCACCGGTCGCCCCGGCGAGCACGCCGTCGCGCCGTGCGCCGTGTGCCTGCGCGCAGTCCTCCATGATCCCCAGGCCGTGATCACGGGCCAACGCCGTCAGCGGCGCCAGGTCGACGCACTGGCCGTACAGGTGCACCGGCACGATCGCCTTGGTACGGCTGGTGATCGCGTCGGCCACCTGGTCGGTGTCCATCAGGTAGTCCGACTCGCGGATGTCCACGAACACCGGAGTGGCGCCGAGCGCGTCGATCGCCACCACCGTCGGCGCCGCGGTGTTCGAGACCGTGATGACCTCGTCGCCGGGCTTCACGCCCATGGCCCGCAACGCCAGCTCGATCGCGTTGGTGCCGTTGTCCACTCCCACGCAGTGCGCGAGACCGTGGCACGCGGCGAACTCCGCCTCGAAGGACCGCACGCTCTCACCGAGCACCAACTGGCCCGAGCGGAACACCGTGTCCACCGCGTCCAGGATGTCGGCGCGTTCCTCGTCGTACTCGGCCAGGTAGTCCCAGACCCGAACCGTCATGTTCCCTCCAATGGTCGCTCCGCTACGGCGAGTGTTTCCACCAGGACAGCGACCGTGCGGTCGATGCCTTCCCCGGGCGGCACTCTCGGCGCCCAGCCCGACGCGCGCCGGAAGGGACCCGGGTCGATGAGCACGTCACGCGCGTCACCAGCACTCGTGTTGGGCGGTGGCGCCACGGCCGTCACCGGCACCGCGGTCCTTCCGGTGTGGACGGACACCGCGTTCGCCACCGCCGTGAAGATCTCCCGCAGGGACCACTCCTCGCCGGAGCCGAGCACCCAGTGCCGGCCGACGAGCCCGTGCGGGTTGTCGATCGCGGCGAGGATCGCGCCGACGAGATCATCCACGTACAACAGGTCCCGCCGGACGCTCCCGTCGCCCCACATCGTCAGTGGCTCGCCCGCCATCGCCCGGCGCGCCATGCTGACCACCACGCCGGCATCGGCCGGGCCGCCCCGGCGCTGCCCGAAGATCGTCGCCAGCCGCAGACTGACACCGCGCACCGCGCCGGCGGCGTGCCCGTCGAGCAGGATCCGTTCGGCGGCGAGCTTCTGCTGGTCGTAGCCGTCCCTGGGGTCGTCGGGTTCGCTGCCGTCCATCGGGTGCGACGGCGTGACGCCGACCTGGCCGACCGTACCGGTCCAGACGACGAGCGGGGTCTCGTCGCGGCCGGCGAACGTGTCGACCACGGTCCGCATGACATCGACGTTGACCGCCTCGGTGGCCGGGTCGGTGTCGGCCAGTCGCCAGTCACCGCTGTGCTTCACCAGGTGCACGACCATGTCGGAACCGAGGAGTACCGGCGACAACGCCTCGGGTTCTGTCACGTCCACGACATGGGTGGTGACGGTCGCGACGGCGCCCACCGGCGGCTCCAACGGCCGCCGCGCGACCAGTCGGAGGTCGATGTCTCGAGCGGACAGCGCGGCCACGACGGCCGAACCGATGAACCCTCCGGCGCCGAGCACCGTGATGGTCGTCATACGATGGACTCCACGGCGGTGGGGCTGTCCCGCAGCGAACGCAGACAGGCCAGGAGGCTGCGGGTCTGGATGTTGACGTAGTGACTGTGCCGCAGCAACTCGGCGAGCTGCGACACGGTCACCCAGCGGTAGTCCGGGTGCTCGACCGGCTCGTCGACATCCACGATCAGGTTGCGGCTGCGGGTCCGCAGGAACCGGCCGCCTTCCTCGGACTGCGTCACGTCGAGCCGGATGCGGCTCGCGTCCGCGGTGAGGAGCTCGGCGAGGAACGGCGGCCAGGTCTGTCGTGGCAGGTGGATGTAGGTCTCCGGGGCGCACTGCACGGTCGGCGCGATCTCCGCCACGTCGAAGATCCCCGGTTCCACCTTGGCGTGCACCAGAACGTGCGGCACGCCGTCGATCGTGGTCCGCAGGAAGGCGGTCAGCCCCGTGCCGCGGGCGGCGATCATCGGCTGGTCCCAGGTGCCGACCTCACGCCCGTGCGCCTGCACCACCACCCCGATCACGTCGAAGTGCCGCGAGTCCTCGTGCGTGACGATGTTCCCGTCGTAGTGCCACCCGTTCAGCTCGCGAATCGGCTTGCGCCGCACCGAGATGTCCACCGAGGCACGGGTCTCGGTCAGCCACCCGAGCAGTTCGCCGGTGCTGTGCCTGCTCCGCTCGTCTGGCGCGGGCTCGCCGAAGGGCAGGCAGGCGAGGACCGACCGGGTGTCCATGTTGACCACGTCGTCCTGACCGAGCAGGTCGTGCACCTGGGCGAGGGTCAGCCAGCCGAAGCCGTCGTGCACCTCGACGTCGCCGCTCACCTCGACCACCATGTTCCGGTTGCGCTTGCTGAGGAACCAGCTGCCCTGCTCGGACTGACGGACGTCGACCAGAACCCGGTGCCGAGCACGGTCCCGGAAGTAGTCGAGGTACGGGGTCTCCGTCCCGCCGTGCACCCGGGTGTAGTTGCTGCGGGTGGCCTGCACCGTCGGCGACACCTGGATACCGTTGCAGTTGCCCGGTTCGGCCTTCAGCTGCACGAGGCAGTGCAGCACCCCGTCGAACTCCTTGACCAGCAGGCCGAGGATGCCGATCTCCGGTTGGCGGATGATCGGCTGGTCCCACCGGGGGATCGGCATCGACGGGACGTCCACCGAGACACCCTCGATGGTGAAGAACCTGCCGCTGCGGTGGCGGAACGCGCCGGTGTCGGTGCACTCGTACCAGTCGGACAGTGCCGACAGGGCGACCCGTTCGACGTTGGTGTACATCGTCGCCGCCGACGAGCGCATGAGCTCACGGAACGCGTCCAGGTCGCCGACCGTGTCCACGGCCGGCGAGGCCGAACGGGCCAGGCGCTCGGAGATCGAGATGTCTTCCCACCGTCTCATACGACTGTCTCTCGTCCACTACGATGTCTTACCGGGACGGTAGTGCCGTGAGAGCTAGGGAAATCCCTGCCATGGATCTGGGGGGATCTCCACTGGGCCATGCCATAGTGTGGCCGAAAGCAGATGAGGAGATCCCATGTTCACCGAAGCGCACGCCGCCGTCTACGAGCTCCTCTACCGGGGCCGAGGCAAGGACTGGGGCCAGGAGGCCAAGGTCCTGGCGGAGCGGATCAGGGAGATCAAGCCCGACGCGGACTCGCTGCTCGACGTCGCCTGCGGCACCGGCGCCCATCTGGAGACGTTCGTGGACCTCTTCGGCCGCGCCGAGGGGCTCGAACTGGCGGTGCCGATGCTCGAGCTCGCCAGGAAGCGGTTGCCCGGGGTGACACTGCACGAGGACGACATGCGCACGTTCGACCTCGGCACGACCTACGACGCGATGGTGTGCATGTACTGCTCCATCGGCTACCTGGACGACAGCGACGACCTGCGTGCCGCGCTGCGCGCCATGAGCGCGCACCTCAACCCCGGTGGCGTGTTGATCATCGAGCCGTGGTGGTTCCCCGAGCAGTTCATCGAGGGCTACGCCGCCGGCTTCGCCGCCCAGGAGGGCAACCGCGTGGTCACCCGTGTTTCCCATTCCACGAAGGTGGGTCACCAGACCCGCATGGACCTGCGTTACGTGTACGCCGACGACGACGGCATCACCCAGTTCACCGAGATCGACATGCTCTGCCTGTGGACGAAGGAGGAGTACCTCTCGGCGTTCGCCGACGCGGGTTGCCCGGCGACCTACACCCCGGGTTGGCCGACCGGCCGAGGCCTGTTCATCGGCACGAAGGAGTCCTGACCGCCCGGCACGTCAGCCCCGGGTCTAGGGAAAACCCGCCGGCCCGCTGCCTATCGTTGTCACCGTGCGGATCCTCTTCGCTGCCGTCGACGCCTACGGACACGTCTTCCCCCTGCTGCCACTGGCCGACGCCGCGCGCGCCGCCGGGCACGACGTCCTGTTCGCCACCGGGGAGAAACTGTTCCCGGCGCTGCACCGGTCGGGCATCGAGACGGTCGAGGCGGGCATCCCGCACCTGAAGGCCTTCGACCGGGTGATCACCGCCAGGGCGGCGGCGGGGCTGGACATCGCCGAGGAGATGCCGGACATCGGCACCGTGGTGTTCGGCGACGTCGTGCCACGGGCCATGTTCGCCACGCTCCTGCCGGTGATCGACCGCTTCCGCGCTGACCTGGTGGTCAGCGAGATCGGCAACCCCGGCGGGTGGTTCGCCGCGGAGTACGCCGGGGTGCCCGCGATGGGCTCGACGTGGGGACCGGTGATGACCACCGCCATCACCAGCCAGACCGCGGACCGCACCGCGAAGGTGGCCGCCGACCTCGGCGTCCCGGGGGTCGTGCCCTACCTCGACATCTGCCCGGAGTCGCTGCAGACTCCCGCTTTCCGCTCCGGCGTCGAACGGATCCCGATGCGCCCCCTCGGGTGGAGCTTCCCCGACGAGGAGCTGCCCCCGGTGGTGGCGCGGCGCACCCGCCCGATCGTCTACGTGACCGTCAGCTCCGCGCTGGACACAGGGGCCAGCGGACTGCTGCGCGACATCGCCACCGGCCTGGCCCGGCTGCCGGTCGACGTACTGATGTCCACAGGCGTGATGACCGGCGAGGACCTGGCCGGCCTGCCGGACAACGTGCACGTCCACCCGTGGGTGCCGCAGAGCCTGGTCATCCCGCACTGCGCCATGGTCGTGCACCACGGCGGACCCGGCGCCATGCTCAACGCCCTGTCCGCCGGACTCCCCCAGCTCGTGCTGCCGGACACCCAGGCCATCGAGCCCGGCATCTCGGCGGCGGTGCGGGACTCCGGCGCCGGCGCGATGCTGCCCCAACACGAGGTCACCCCCGACGTGATCCATGAGCTGGCGAGTTCGTTGCTCGCCGACGACGCCGTACGCGGGGCCGCGGCCGCCCTCGCCGACGAGATCGCCGCGATGCCGCCACCCGCAGAGGTAGTCGAACTACTGGAGACGCGATGACGACCCACCAGTTCGGAGCGAGCCCGCTGTGGGCGCGCTACAGCCAGACCACGGTGACCGAGGAGCTGGCGACCGATCTCACGGAATTCAAGTCCAGCCCCGAGAACAAACTGTCCATGTGGGACCCGGCGGTGAACGGCGTCCGCTACGTCCGGTCACTGATCTTCCACATCGGCATGGCGCTGTCCGAACAGAACCTGACCAGGCTGCGCGCGATCAACAACCGACGGGTCGGGTCACCGATCACCGTGCACATCAACGGCGAGCCGATGTGCATGGACTACCTGCTCGGCGTGCACGAGCTGGACTTCATCGCACCGCACGTCGCCCTGGACGGCGCGCGGGTCCTGGAGATCGGCGCCGGCTTCGGCCGCACCTGCCACACCCTGCTGTCCAACCACGACATCGCCTCGTACACCATCGTCGACCTGCCGAGCACGCTCGCGCTGTCCCGTGCCTACCTGACCGAGGTGCTGACGCCAGAACAACTCTCGCGCATGTCGTTCGTGACGATCGACGAGGCCGAGGCGCTGTTCGCGGTGTCGCGGTTCGACCTGGCCATCAACATCGACTCCTTCGCCGAGATGACGCCGGAGACGGTGACGAGCTACCTCGCGGCCATCGACGGGACCTGCCGGTGGTTCTACTCGGTGAACCCGGTCGGCAAGTACTACGACCCGACGCTGGACGGACACAGCTACGGCCCCGAACTCGTGAACATGGCCATGGCGACCGGGCCGAGGACACTGCACGAGGTCATCGACATCTCGCACTCCGACCAGGTGCGGGCCAAGGTCCCGGCCTACCTCGACGCCTACCGTCCCGGTGCCGCGTGGCAGTCGGTCGCCGACGACCACCACCTGGCCTACACGCACTACTGGCAGGGCCTGTTCCGGAAGGCCTGAGAGAGGGGTATCCGTGCGCGTTCAGTTCGTGCCGTTCCCGGCGCCGTCGCACTACTGCCTGATGGTGCCGCTCGCCTGGGCCTTCCAGAACGCGGGACACGACGTGCGGGTGGTGACGGCGCCCAACGTCGTCGACACCGTCACCGGCACCGGACTGGCGGTCGAGTCCTACGGGGAGCCCGCGGACCTCAGCCTCGACATCGGCGCGATGACGTGGCTCTCGCGGATCTCCGGCATCGACAGCGGCGGGACGGCCCACGACGACGAACTACGCAGCCTCATCCTCGGGCCGTTCGTCATGCACTACGGTTCGGACGCGCTCCGCGAGACCATGGCGGAGCTGATCGACAAGACCCGCTCGTGGCGCCCGGACCTCGTGGTCTGGGACACCTTCGCGTCCCAGACCATGGTGGCGGCCAGGCTCGCCGGCGCGGCCAGCGCCCGCCTGCTCTGGGGACATGACCCGTTCGGCCGGATGCGCGGGGCGTTCAACCGGCGCAAGGCGCGCGACGGTGTCGAGGACAGCATGGAGATCCTGCTGTCACGGATGCTCGCGAAGTACGACGCGCCCTTCGACGAGCGGGTCGTGGTCGGAGACTTCTCCATCAACCCGCTCCCCATGCTCGACACCGGCTCGACCGAACCGACCGTGGCGCTGCGGCAACTCGCGTACAGCCACACCACGCAGACCCCGTCGTGGCTGTACGAACCGCTGACCAGGCCGAGGGTGTGTCTGACACTGGGCAGGTCCGTACGCGACATCCGCGACAACGACAACTACGGCATCGCCGTCGAGGACCTGTTCGAGGCGGTGACCGACCTCGACCTCGACGTCGTCGCGACGCTGACCGCGGGGCAGGTGCCCGACGGGGTCAAGGTCCCGGACAACGTGCGGCTGGTGGACTACGTGCCGATCCACACACTCATGTCCACGTGCTCGGCGACCATCCACCACTCCGGTGGCACCACGATGATGGCCGCGCTGTGGCACAAGGTGCCCCAGGTGATCATCCCACCGCAGAAGTGGGGCGATCCACTGCTGGCACGGAAGGCGGCCGACCAGGGCGGCGCGATCGTCATCCCGCTCGACGAGCTGACACCCGGCGGGTTGCGCGAGGCACTGCTGCGCGTGCTCGACGAGCCGTCGTTCGCCGAGGGGATGAGTCGCATGCACGCGGCCACCCTGACCCTGCCCAGCCCCAACGACGCCGTCCCGATCCTGGAACGACTCACCACCGAGGCGATCGCCTCCCGCTCGTAGGGCCGATCACCACGTTCCGGCCCCGGCCTCCCGGGGACGTGGTCACGGGACGAGAACCAGCCGGACCGGATCGCCGATCCCGTCCCTGACCCTGGCCACCGCGTCCGCAGCGTCGGCCAGGGCGACGACGCCGGAGACGGAGCGGCTCAGGTCGAGCCGACCGTGCCGGATCAACGTGACCAGCTGATCCACCGCACCGGGCAGCGAACCGTAGTGGCCGAGGATCTGCTGCCCGTTGAACGTCATCGTGGTGGCGTCGTCGACCCGCAACGGCTCTGGCGTCAGCCCGACCAGCACCAGCCGGCCACCGGGGGCCAGACAGTCCAACGCCTGCTCCCTGGCCCGCGCCGCCCCGGCCAGGTCGAACGCGACGTCCAGTCCTCCTCCGGACACCGCCCGCACCGCCGCCGGCAGCTCCGGATCGTCCGGGGCGAACACCGCGTCCGCGCCGAGGTCCAACGCCCGCTCCCGGGCCGCCCGCCTCGGGTCGACCGCCACGATCGGGGCCGCTCCGACCAACCGCAGCAGCTGGACAGCGTGTGCCCCGAGACCACCGGCACCCCACACCCCGGCGGGCCGTGCCGGGCCCGCCCGCCCGGTGCCGGCGACCGCGCCCCACGGCGTCGACACGGCGTCGGGCACGATCGCGGCCTGCTCGAACGGGAGTTCGTCGGGGATCGCGACCAGCGTGTGGTGGCTGGCCACGGCGTACTCGGCCCAACCGCCGTCGTAGTCGATGCCCCTGGCACGCACGGCGAGGCACGGCAGGCGGAAACGCACACAGGTCGCACAGGTCCCGCAGCGCTCGCCGGCCCGCAGCAGCACCCGGTCCCCGACCGACCATCCCGGAACGTCCGACCCGAGGGCATCGATCTCGCCGGCCACCTCGTGGCCCAACGTCACCTCGGCGAGGCCGCTGAACGACGGGCGCAGCGAGCCGTCGATCAGGTGGACGTCGGACAGGCAGACACCGGCGGCCCGCACCCTGACCCGCACCTCGCCCCGGCCCGGCTCCGGCTCGGGTACCTCACGCACGGCGAACGTCCGACTCGCGGTCTCCAACCGTCCGGCCAGCATCGTGGGCGTCCTCCGGTGTCGGGCGGGAAAGGTCGTCCGAACCTTCCCACGGTCCCGTTTCACCGGACGCCACTTCGCGTGTAACCCATTTATGGGACAGTCGACGACGCCGATCATTCGACAGAATACCGACCATGCTGGCTCGTCGTGATCACCATGCGGCACAACCGCCATCCGCATCGGAGATCACCGAGTATCTCATTCAACTCGTCGACGACGTGGCCGGAATTCGGATCGACCGGGACACCGGGCTGCTGGCCAGCGGGCTCACCTCGGCGAACCTCGCCGCGCTCACGGCGGGGGCGGCGGCCCGCTGGAACGTGGACATCCCGGTGGAGGTGTACTTCGGCCGGGGCACCGTGGCCAGCGTGGCCGACTTCGTGCACGCGACGCTGAGCGCTCCCCCGGCACGGCAGGGGAACACCGCACCGGTCAGCGACCGTCGGGCCGGCTCGGCCGCAGAACGAAAGAACCTGAGGAATCAGATTCGTGCGGCAGTGGGGAAAATTCGTTGAGCAGTGAAACAGAACCGCTCGCCATCATCGGAATGAGCGCGCGAGTTCCCGGCGCCGCCACCCCGGGCGAATTCTGGGCGAATCTGTCCGACGGCCGGGAAAGCATTTCCTTTCCCACCGAGGAGGAACTGCTCGCCGCCGGTGTCCGCCCGGGGGTGCTCAGCGACCCGCAGTACGTGCGCGCGATACCCACCATCGACGAGCTGGAGCACTTCGACGGTGACCTGTTCGGCATGAGCCGACGCGAGATGGAGCTGTGTGACCCGCAGATCCGCCTGTTCCTCGAACTCTCGCACGCCGCCATCGAGAACGCCGGGCACGACCCGTTCCACGTCGACGGAGCGGTCGGGGTCTTCGGCGCGACCGGACCGAACGACTACCTGCACCACCACCTGTACAAACGGCCCGACCTGGTCACCGAGGCCGCCGGGCTCACCGTGATGACGTCGAACAACCTCGACTACCTCACCACCCTCACCTCCTACAAGCTGGACCTGACCGGCCCCAGCTTCACCGTGCTGTCCGCCTGTTCCAGCTCGCTCGTCGCCCTGCACCTCGCCGGCCAGTCCCTGCGTTCCGGCGAGTGCGACATGGCCGTCGTCGGCGCGGCCTCGGTCCTGTTCCCCTTCCGCCACGGCTACCGGTGGACACCCGGCAGCGTGTGGAGCCGCGACGGCCACTGCCGGGCGCTGGACGCGAACGCCAGCGGCACCATCTTCGGCAACGGGGGCGCGGCCATCGCGGTCAAACGGCTCACCGACGCCCAGACGGCCGGCGACAACATCCTGGCCCTGGTCCCCGCGATCGCGATCAACAACGACGGCGGGCAGAAGTCGAGCTTCAGCGCGCCCTCGGTCACCGGCCAGGCGGCGGTGGTCATGGAAGCCATGTCCCTGGCCGGGTTCACCCCGGCGGACATGTCCTACGTGGAGATGCACGCCACCGGCACGCTTCTCGGCGATCCGATCGAGATGGCGTCGCTGACCAACGCCTACCGTCTCCTCACCGAGACCGAACTCGAACCGGCGTCGTGCGCCGTCGGCTCGGTCAAGTCCAACATCGGCCACATGGTGGCGGCCGCCGGGCTGGTGAGCCTCATCAAGGTCGTCCTCTCGCTGCGCCACGACACGCTGCCGCCGTCGATCAACGTGACCGAGCCCAACCCGAAGCTGCGCATCGCCGACACCCCGTTCCGGATCGACGACCGGGCACGCCCGTGGCCCCGCGTCGCCGGCCGGCCACGACGCGCCGGGGTGTCCTCCTTCGGCATCGGCGGCACCAACGCCCACCTCGTGGTCGAGGAGGCGCCGCGACGACCGCCGACCCGACCGGACGGCCGTCCTCGGCTGGTGGTCTGGTCGGCCAGGAGCGAGACCGCCGAACTGGACCAGCGTGCCCGGCTCGGCCGGGCGTTCACCGGCGTGGCGGACGACTCCTTCGCCGACGCGGTCGCCACCCTGCAGCAGGGCCGCACGGCCCACCCCGTGCGGGCCTCGGTCACCTGCGCCGACCCGGCGGAGGTGGCGCGGGCACTGACCTCCGGCGCCGACACCCTCGTCGTCGGCCACGCCACCGACCGGGCGCTGGTGTTCGCCTTCCCCGGGGCCGACGAGTGGGACGCGGGGGTCGCCAGGGCGCTGTACGGCACCGTGGGGCCGTTCACGGTGGAGGTCGACGAGCTCGCCGAACTGTTCGAGCGGGCGGAGGCGCCCGTGCTCGACCGGTGGCTGGGCGGCCTGGGCGGCGGCGACGCCGCCGCGACGTACCTGGTCCAGGTCGCGCTCGCCCGCACCCTGCGGGGGTGGGGTCTCGACCCGGTGTCGACCGTGGGCACCGGAACCGGGCGGTTCGCCGCCGCCACGCTCACCGGCGCGCTGGCGGTCGCCGACGCCGTCACCGCGATCACCATGGGCGCCCCGGTCCCGGACGGCCCCACCGAGGACGTCGCCGACGGCGCCTCGGTGGTCCTGCTGGCCCCCCACTGCCCGACGAGCCAGCGACTCGCCGCCACCACACCGGTGTGCGCGCTGCCGCTGGAGGCCACCGACGACGCCCACCGCTGGCTGCTCACGGCGGTCGGGCGGCTCTGGACACACGGCCACCAGGTCAGCTGGCCGGCGCTGGATCCCGGGTACCCGGTTCACCGGGCAGCCCTGCCCGGCTATCCCTACCAGCGACAACGGGCGTGGATCGATCTCCCGTCGGAGTCGCCGGCCGTCGCCGACACCCCACGCGGAGAGCCGACGGTTCCGCTGTACCGGACCGGCTGGGCCGAACGGCCGAGGCCGGCCGCGGCTCCTGGCCCGGCGACCGGCACCGCGGTGGTACTGCTGCCCACGGACTCCCGCGACGACCTCGTTCTCGATGCCGTGCGGGCCGCCGGGCACGTCCCGGTACCGGTGCCCTGGCCGCACCAGGACCGGCGCGACCCCACCGAGGCGCTCGACGCGGCCCTGCGCGACCTGGGCGACCGGGAGGTCTCCCTGCTGGTCCACGCCGTCTCCCTGGACGAGTTCGGCGAGACGACCACCGGCACCGTCGAGGACCACCTGTCACGGACGTTCCTCAGCCTCTTCCTCCTCGCCCAGCGCGCCCCGCAGGTGCTGGGCCGCTCACCGGAGATCGTCGTCGTCACGACCGGATCGTCGGACGTGTCGGGCTGCGAGCGGATCGACCCGGCCAAGGCGACCCTGCACGGCCTGGCCCTGACCCTGCGGCGGGAACCCGGACAGCGCGCCCGGCTGGTCGACGTCGGCCCCCGGACACCGGTCGCCGAACTGGCCGCCGAGCTGACCGCGACCGATGACCAGGACATCGTCGCGCTCCGTGGCCGCCGGCGGTGGATCCGCCAGGAGTCGCCGCTGACCGTCGGCGCCGACCCGGCCGGCACCCCGCTGCGCGAGCGGGGCCGGTACCTCATCACCGGTGGCCTCGGCGGACTCGGACTCGCGCTGGCCAGGGGGCTCACGGAGACCGGCCTTCGGCCCCGGCTCGTCCTGCTGCAGCGGCGGGCGGGCACCGCGCTCGACGCCGACACCTCCGCCCGGCTGCGGGAGATCACCGAACTCGGCGCCACGGTCGACGTGGTGGCCTGCGACGTCGCCGACACCGACCGGCTGCGGGCGACGATCGGCGACGGCGAGTTCCACGGGGTGTTCCACCTCGCCGGTCTGGCCGGCGGTGGGCTGGTGCGGTTCCGCACCCCCGCTGAGGCCATGACCGTGTTGCGCCCCAAGGTGCACGGCACGCTGGCGCTGGCGGAGGCGTTCGGCCAGCAGCCGGAACTGGACTTCGCCATGCTGTTCAGCAGCCAGTCGGGCGTGCGCGGTGTGATGGGCAGCGGCGACTACGCCGCGGCCTGCGCCTTCCAGGACGCCGTCGCGCTGCGCGGTGACTTCCCCGCCCGCCGGGTGCTCTCGGTCGACTGGCCGGCCTGGACCGAGGTCGGCATGGCCGCCAGGGCCTCGGTCGACCTGCGAGCGCTGGCCACCGGTCGCGTCTCCCGCACCCCCACCCCGGCCGAACCACTGACCTGGTCCCGCCGCTGCTGCGCCGAGGACGACTGGTTCCTCGACGAGCACCGCCTCGACGGCGTGCCGATCGCGCCCGGAACCGGGTTGCTTGCCCTGGTCCTGCGGGCCACCCGGGAATGCGGCGTGGTCACCGGACCGGTCGTGGTGACCGACCTGACGTTCCGCGCCTCGCTGATCGCACCGGCGGCGTGCGAGGTCCGCGTCGATCTCCGGCCGGCGGGCGAGGGCTGGACGGCGGAACTGTGGTTCCGGTCCGACGAGGACTGGACACTCAGCACGACGGCACGCGTCGCGCCGGCCGGCGACGAGCCAGGGCGCACGGTCGACGTCGCGGGGCTGGCCGGGACCGAACCGCTGGTCCGCCGGCCGCCCGTGCGCTCGCGGGCGGCGCGGCTGAGTTTCGGCCCGCGCTGGGAGGTCGTCGAGGCGATGTGGTCGCCCGCCGAGCACGAGCGCTACGTCCACCTGCGTCTGCCGGACGTGTTCGCCGACGACCTCGACGAGCACCCGACCCACGCGGCACTGCTGGACATGGCGACCGGGATGCTCTGCTACGGACGGCCCGAGCTGTTCCTGCCGTTCACCTACCGCCAGGTCGTGGTGCACGACGACCTGCCGGCGGAGTTCTTCAGCCACATCAGGATCCGTCAGGACGGCGCCCGGTCGCTGACCGCCGACATCGACCTGTGCACGGCCGACGGGCGACCGCTGATGGAGATCCGGGGCTTCACCATGCTGGTGGCCGGCGGGGCGGAGCCGGCCACCGGCGAGGCACCCGCGCGACCGGGCGCCGGCGAGGCGTCCGGTTTGGACCCCCGGCTCGGCGTACGGACCGCACTCGCGTTGCTGGAGGGCCGGACACCGGCCCAGGTGCTCGTCGGCGAACCGCGCCACACCGACGGCACCGGGGCGGAGGTCGCCGCCGCGCCGCCGGCGACGACCGGCAACGGACGCCCCGCGCCGGGCGACACCCTGGCGGCGGTGCGCGGGATCTGGTCCGACGTCTTCAGCGTGGCCGAGGTGGCCGACGACACCGACTTCTTCGACCTGGGCGGGGACTCGCTCAGCGCCGTCGAGGTGCTCGCGATCGTCCAGGATCAGTTCGGCGTCGACCTCGATCCCTCGGTGATCTTCGACGCCCCGACGGTGCGGGACTTCGCGTCGGCACTCGACCGGGAACGCGGACGATGACCGCCGGTCCGCTCACCAGCAAGGAACGCGGCCAGTGGTTCCTGCACCAGGTCGCCGGGCGGACCGGGATCGGCAACCTCGCGGTGTCCTACCGGTTCCCCGACCGTCTGCGCTGGTGGCCGGCCCAGGAGGCGCTGCGGCTGCTCGGGGCCCGGCACGCCGCGCTGCGCCAGACGTTCGTGAGCGTCGGTGGGACACCGACCCGACGGGTCGCCGCACCGGACGCCTTCGAGATCCCCCTGGACATCGTCGGCGCCGGCACGGACTCGGTACCGGCGTTCGACGAGCTCGTCGCCGGGCTGACCGAGCGGCCGTTCGACCTCGCGGCCGGTCCGCTGGTCCGTGCCACCCACGTCCGGCTGCCGGGCGGCAGCGCGCTGGTCGTCGTCGCGCACCACATCGTCGTCGACTGGCTGTCGCTGGGCATCCTCGCGGAGGACTTCACCCGCGACTACACCCGGCTGGCCGGCGGTGACGGCGCGGAACTGCCGGCCGTGGTGCCGAGCTTCCACGAGCCGCGACCCGACGCCGCCTCGGTGCGCGACTGCGTGGAGAACCTGGCGGGCGCCGACTCCGCCGGGATGAGCCTCGACGGCGCCCGGCCGGTCAGCGGCTCGCCGCGCTTCAGCTGCGGGATGGCGGCCGTCCGGCTCACCGATCGCGGGCCTCTGGCGGGGCTGCGTGGCGAGATGAGGGTCAGCGACAGCGTCGTCATGCTCGCGGCCAGCGCGGCGTTGCTGCACCGGCACGGCGCCGGTGCCGACCTGGTGCTCGGTGTCCCGGTCAACGTCCGGCCGGCGACGGCCGTCAGGGCGGTCGGGTTCCACGTCAGCACCGTCCCGGTCCGCGTCCGGTTCGGACCCGGCACGACCTTCCGCGACCTCGTCGCCCAGGCGCGCGCCGCGATGCGCGACATCCTCGCCGGCCGGGTCGTGTCCTTCGAGGACGTCCTGGAACACGCCGGGCACCGCAGCGCCGACTGGCGCGCACCGCTGTTCCGGCACGTGGTCAACCTCCTGCCGGTCGCCCGGGGAACACCGTCGGACGGTGGCGGCGTCCGGGTACACCGGATCGGGTGCCGCACCGACCTGGAGCTGACCGCGGAACTCGGCACGACCGAGGTGACCCTGCGGGGCTGGTTCGGCAGCGAGATCCACGACCACGACGAGATCCAGGCGATGCTGCGCAGGTTCGCCCCGCTGGTGGCCGCCGCGCACGCCACGCCGGACCGTCCGGTGGCCGACCTGGACATCACCAGCCCCGAGGACCGCCGGCTGCTCGACGACGTCAACGCCACGGCCACCGCCGTGGACGAAGCCACCCTGCTCGACCGGATCCACGCGGCGGCACGGACCTGGCCCGACCACACCGCCATCGTCCACGGCACCACGACGTGGTCCTACCGGCACCTGCTGGCCGGCGCGGAGCGGGTCGCCCGACAGCTGGAGCGGCTCGGGGTGACCCCCGGCCGCCGGGTCGGGGTGGTCGGTCACCGGGGCGCTGAGCTGGCCGCCGCCGTGCTCGGCGTCTGGTCGGTCGGCGCGGCCTACGTCCCGGTCGATCCCACGCTCCCGGCCGCGCTGGCTCAGGCCTACCTCGACGGTGCGGCGGGCCTGCTCGTGCCGGCGGGGGCGGCGCCCGAGGTGGCGGTGCCGGTCGTGGTCGACGTCGCCGAGTTGCTGGCGCGGCCGCCGGACACGGCACCGGGCCGTCCGCGTGGTGCGCGGGCGGAGGAGCCGGCGGTGGTCATCCACACCTCGGGCACGACGGGGCGACCGAAGGGCGTGGTGGTCGGTCATCGCGCGATGGTCAACGTGGTCGGCGACCTCGCCGCGAGGCTCGCGGTCGGGCCGTCGGACCGGGTGCTGTGGTCCACGACGTTCGGCTTCGACGTGTCAGCGCTCGAACTGCTGATGCCGCTGGTCAGCGGGGCGACGGTGGTGGTCGCCGACGACGAGGTCCGGCGGCGCCCGAGTGCCCTGCTGGACCTGGTCACCCAGCGGCGGGTGGGGGTCGTCCAGGCGACCCCGACGCTGTGGCGCGAACTGGCCCCGGTCGCCGCCGGCCGGCTCACCGGGGTGCGGGCGATCAGCGGCGGCGAACCGCTCACGGCCGCGCTGGCCGAGCAGATCCTGGCCACCGGGTGTGCCGTGTTCAACGCCTACGGACCCACCGAGGCCACCATCTGGTCCACCCTCGCCACCGTCACCGCGCCGGTGTCCGAACCGGTCACCATCGGCCGGCCGATCGCCAACACCATCGTCGAGATCCGGGACGAGGCCGGCCGGCGGTGCCCGCCCGGTGTCGTCGGCGAGCTGTGGATCGGCGGTACCGGACTGGCCGAGGGTTACCTCGACCAGCCGGAGCTGACCGGTCTGCGGTTCGTCGGTGAGGGCACCGCGCGCCGCTACCGCACCGGTGACCTGGCTCGCTGGCGCGCCGACGGGTCGCTTGTCCTGCACGGTCGGGCCGACCGGCAGGTCAAGCTGCGTGGCCATCGGATCGAGCTGGGCAGTGTGGAGGCCGTGATCGAGCGTCATGCCGGTGTCGCGGCGGCGGCGGTCTGCCTCACCGAGGGACCGCACGGCGACGACCTGCTGGCCGCGTTCGTCCGGCCCGCGCGGGAGGACGACCCCGGCGATCTGGTGGACGCGGTGTGGCGCCACGCCCGCGACCGGCTGCCACCGCACGAGGTGCCGAACCGGATCGTGCCGGTGGCGGACTTCCCGCTCACCCGCAACGGAAAGGTCGACCACCTCGGCCTCGCGGGGCTGCTGCCCACCACACCGGTCACCGAGCCGCCGCCGGCGGATCCGTTGGTCCGCGAGCTCATCGAGCTCTGGCGCGGGCTGCTCGGGCTGCCGGGGCTCGGCGCCGACGCCAACTTCTTCCTCAACGGCGGCCACTCCCTGCGGGCCGCCGAACTGCTCAGGGAGATCGACCGGCTCGGCCACCGGGTCGACCACGAAACGCTGTTCGCTGCCCCGACCCCGGCGCTGCTCGGCAAGCGGCTGCGCGAGAGGACCGAGGACTGAACCATGTTCACACCGGTACTGGAGGACGTCGCGGGCGCCGGCCCGGTCGTCTACGCCTTCCCCCACGCTGGCGGGAACCTGACCGGTCTCGCGCCGCTCGCGCGTGCCCTGCCGGTCGGCTGCGCGCTGCGCTGTGTCGACCTGCCGGGTCGGCTGGCCCGGGCGCATGAGCCGGCCCGCACCGAGTTCCTCCCCCTGGTGCGGGACCTGGCGGACGCGGTCGCGGCCGAGGTGTCCCGCACGCCGGCGCGGCCCTTCGCGTTGCTCGGCAGCTGCGGCGGCGCCTACCTGGCACTGGAGATCGCCCGCGCGCTGCGTGCCGACCTCGTCCGGCCGCCGGCGGTCCTGGCGGTGCTGTCGGCGGCCGCGCCGGACGTCGCGCCGATCCCGCACCGCGTGGCGGAACTCCCCGCGACCACGCTGTGGGAGTACCTGCGTGGCGGTGACGGCGTCCCCGACGAACTGCCCGACGACCCGGTCTTCCTCGGCCTGGCCGAACGCGCCGTCCGCGCCGACTTCGCCCTGTTCGCCGACTACCGCCACCGGCCGGCGCCACCGCTGGACGTTCCCGTCGTCGCCCTGCGTGGCGCCGAGGACCGTGGTCTGCGGCGCGGTGAGCTGCTCGGGTGGCGGCGCCAGACCACCCGGCCGGCACAGACCGACGACGTCGCGGCGACCGGGCGGTGGCTGGTCGAGCACGCGCCGGACGCGGTCGCCGCCGCGCTGCGCGACTGGTTGACCTGACCGCTAGCCCGGCCAGTCGGGGAGCAGGCGGGTCAGGTCGGTGTCCGGCTGGTCGACCAGTAGCCGCACCGACTCCTCCAGGTCGGCGAGCAGCGCGTCGGCCCGGTCGTCGTCGTAGCCGAAGCCGCCGTAGTGCAGGCCGAGGCTCATCCCACCGGTGGGGAGGGCGCGCACGAGGAAACCGAGGCATGGATCGGCCTCGACCGCGGTGCCCTCGACCAGTTCGGTGGTGAGCCCGACGAACCGGGGCGGGGTGAAGTACTCGGTGATCGGGTGCAGGAACACGTACGGCCGGCGAAGCCGTTGCCCGTGCTCGCCCGGCCGGTTGTCCAACCGCCAGCGCAGCAGCGGGTACCGCTGGTGCCGGAGCACCTGGAGACAACCGGCCCGGACCAGCAGGGCCAGGTCGACCGGGGTCCTCGCCGGGGACACGTCGACCCGGTACGCCAGGCCGTGGGCGCACCACCCGACCAGTCCGCGCGTGGCCCGCGAGCGGTTGACCGTGGTTCCGAGCACGCACACGTCCGGGTCGCCGGTGCGCCGCGCCAGGCAGAGGACCACGGCCGACAGGTAGGCCATGTACGGGGTCAGTCGGTGCCGCTTCGCGAACGCCGAGACGTTCGCGGCGACCGCGGGCGGCAGCGACCTGGTCCGGTGGCCCGACTCCTGCGCTGAGGTCCCGAAGTCGGGCAGTGGGGTGTCCCAGCCGGCGGCCCTGCCGGCGAGGGTGCGGTCCCAGTAGTCCCGGTCGGGGGCGCAGGCCTGGCCGTCGAGGTAGTCGGCCTGGTCGGCGATCCAGTGCGCGAAACTCGGGGCGGGGTCGGCGAACCGCTCGCCGTGGTAGGCGCGGCCGACCTCGTCGGTGAGCACCTCGACCGCCGACGTGTCGGCGATCATGTGGTCGACGGTGAGGGCGAGCAGCCAGTCGTCGGTGCCCAGTCGCCAGGTCCTGGCCCGCACCAGCGGCGGTGTGTGTCGCGCGAAGGGGTCGCTGACGTCCAGTTCCCCCAACAGTTCCGGCGGCACCGGTCCGCCGTCGACGGGAACGTCGGGTTCCCGGGACAGGTGCCAGTCCACGCTGTCGTGGACCTCGTAGCGCAGCTCGCCCCGGTGTTCGGTGAACGCCATCCGCAGCGCGTCGTGCCGGGCGAGGACGGTGTGGAAGGCGCGTTCCAGCCGCCCGGTGTCCAGCGGGCCGCGAAGGCGGTATGCGGTCCGCATCGTCCGTTGTGGATGGTCGGGTTGGGCCGCTTCCATGGCGTGGCGGTGCGCCTGTGCGTAGGACGCGGGACCGGCCAGCGGGTTGTCGTTCATCGTGGGTTCCTCGGATTGTTGGCGAACCTGGCGAGCGCGTCGCGCCGGGAGCTGCCCCGGTCCCGGCTGGCGGGTTCGGTGGTCGTCGCACCGGTCACCGACCCGGCCAGCGCGGCGACCGTCGGGTACCGGAACAGGTCGAGCACGCTGACCGGGCGCGGCAGGCGACCGTCCAGGTGGGACTGGACCAGGACCGCCGCCAGGGAGTGCCCGCCCAGTTCGAAGAAGTTGTCGAACACCCCGACCCGATCCACGCCGAGCACCTCGCCCCACACCCCGGCGATCACCCGCTCGACACGGTCCCTGGCCGCCACGAACCCGGCGGCCACGGCCGGCCGCACGGTCCGCGAGGACAGCGCGTCGCGATCCACCTTTCCGTTGGCCGTCAACGGAAACGTCGTTGCCCGAACCAGCGAGGGCACCATGTACTCCGGCAGCACGTCGGCGACGAAACCCCGCACGGCGCCCACGTCCACGTCTCCCAGCACATGACCCACCAGCCGGTCCCCGTCACCCACCACCACCGCACCGGTCACCCCGGGCGCCCGCAGCAGCACCGACTCGACCTCACCTGGTTCGACCCGGAACCCCCGAACCTTCACCTGGCTGTCGACGCGGCCGACGTACTCCAGCACCCCGTCCGCACGACGTCGCACCAGGTCACCCGTGCGGTACACCCGTTGCCCCGGACGAAAGGGATCGGGCAGGAAACGCTCCCCGGTCAGCCCGCCACGGCCCCAGTAGCCGCGCGCGACCCCCGCCCCGCCGACGAGCAGTTCGCCGACGACCCCCACGCCGCACGGTGCGAGGTCCGCGTCCACCACGTCCATCCTCAGGTCGGGCTGTGGCCGGCCGATGACGCTCCGGTCGCTGGTCAGGTCGGCGGCGGTGATCCGGTGCCCGGTGCCGTGCACGGTGATCTCGGTGATCCCGTACATGTTGACCAGGCACGGCCGGTCGACCCCGAACCGGTCGGTCCACCGCGCGAGCGACCGGAAGTCCAGGGCCTCACCGCCGAACACGACGGCCCGCAGCGATCGGGCCGCCCGGTCCAGCGCCGCGCCGTCCTCGGTGAGCAGGTTCGTGAACGCCGACGGGGTCTGGCTGAGCACGGTCACGCCGTGCCGGTCGAGCAGGTCGAGCAGTGCCCCCGGCTCGCGGCGGACCTCGTCGGGCACGACGACCAGCCGGCCGCCGTGCAGCAGCGCGCCCCACATCTCCCACACCGAGACGTCGAAGGCCAGTGAGTGGCACAGTGACCACACGTCGTCCGGCCCGGCGGCCAGCCACGGCGCGCAGGCCGGGAACAGGCGCACGAGGTTGCGGTGCTCGACCGCCACCCCTTTCGGCTCACCGGTCGATCCGGAGGTGAAGACCAGGTAGGCGAGGTTCCCGCCGTCGACGGGGACGTCCAGGTCGGCCGGGGATCCGGCCGCGCCGGCGGTCGGGTGCACCACGGTCAACGCGTCCGCGCCCGGGACGTCCGGCCGGTCACTGACCACGATCCGCGCGCCGGACAGCGCCACCGTGCGGCCGAGTCGCCGCGGCGGGTGGGTGGTGTCGAGCGGAACGTAGAGCCCACCGGCCTTGAGCACCGCCAGGACGGCCACCACGGCGTCGACGGTTCGTCCCAGGTGGACGACGACCGGATGCTCCGGTCCGACCCCGTGGCCGCGCAGGACCCTGGCGAGCCGGTTGGCGGCCGCGTTGAGCTCGGCGTAGGTCATGGTCCGGTCGGTGTCGGTCACGGCGACCCGGTCGGGGGCCTCCCGGACCCGGCGCTCGAACACGCGGTGGACGCGGTCGTCCTCGACGACGAGGGTCCGCTCGGCGACCGGTTCCGGCGGGCCGTCGACCGGCAGGGTGTACAGGGGGCGGTCCGGTGCGGCAAGGGCGGCGTCCAGGACGGTCCCGACGTCGGTGAGCATGCGCCGGACCGTCGCCTCGTCGAACAGGTCGGTGGTGTACTCGGCACGCAGCTCCACCGAGTCGCCGTGGTCGACGGCCACGGTCTCCAGGTCGTACTTGGCGGCCCCGAGGTCGACCGGGAAAGGGCTGGCCGACAGCCCGGGAAGGGACCAGCCACGCGCCCACGGACGCTCCTCGAAGCCGAACGCCACCTGGAACACCGGGTGGCGCGCCGGGTCCCGGACCGCCAGCTCCGCCACGAGGTCGTCGAACGGCACGTGGCCGTGCTCCACGGCCTCGACCAGGGTGTCGTCCCACAGCCGGTGCGTCTCGGTGAACGTGCGACCGCCGGTCAGGGTTGCCCGCAGCACCACGGTGTTCACGCAGAAGCCGACCGTGCGGTCGAGTTCCGGAAGTGGGCGGTCGGTGAGGAACGTGCCGATGGCGAGGTCGTGCTGCCCGCTGTGGCGGCGCACCATGATCGCGTACCCGGTCAGCAGGACGGTGAACAGCGAGGTCGCCGAGTGTCGCGCGTACTCCCGGAGCCGGCGGGTGAGGTCCTCGCCGAGCCGGACCGAGGTGGCCGCCCCGGCGAGGGTCCGCACCGGTGGGCGGGGGCGGACCGCCGGCAGGTCCACCGGCGGCACCGACACGAGCCGCTCCCGCCAGTACGCCAGGCTCTCCGCGTACCGGACCTCCCCCGCCAGCGTGGACTGGTGGAGCACGTACCGGTCGTAGGCGCCCGGGGGCCGCGGCAGGCCGGCGGCCCGGTGGGCCAGCGCCAGTTCGGTCACCAGCACGTCGACGGAGACGCCGTCGAGGACCAGGTGGTGCGCGGTCCACAGCAGCAGGTGGTGCTCCGGCGTCACCCGCACGAGCACGGCCCTGGTCAGCGGGCCGGACTCGAGGTCGAACGGCTGGCGCGCCGCCCGCACCACCTGGTCGTGGGCGGCGTCGACCGACTCGGCGTGGAGCAGGGTCAGCGGACAGTCGCCGGCGGGCGAGATCCGGCGAACCGGCCGGCCGTCCACCAACGGGAAACACGCCCGCAGCTCGCTGTGCCGCTCGGTCAGAGCGTTCAGCCCGGCGTGCAGCGCCGCCTGGTCGAGCGGGCCGCGAAGGTCGACGGCGATCGGGACGTGGTAGGCGGCGGTGCCCGGGTGCGTCCGTTCGGACAGCCACAGTCCGCGCTGCCCGGCCGACAGCGCCCGCGTCTCGCGGTGGGGCACCGGTTCCTCCGTCGGCACGCGGAACCGGGGACGCAGCGCCGCGGCGAGACCGGCCACCGTCGGGTGGCGCAGGTGATCGGCCAGCGTGACGCCGGGGAACGACGCCCGCAGCCGGGCCACCACGCGGGAGGCGCTCAGGGAGTGGCCGCCCAGTTCGAGGAAGGTGTCCGACGCCCCGACCCGGTCCACCCCGAGCACCTCGGCCCACACCCCGGCGATCAGCCGCTCGACCTCGTCCTCCGGCCAGCGCCCACCGGTCGCGGGTGCGGGCAGCGCCGCCCGGTCCAGCTTCCCGTTCTCCGTCAACGGCAACTCGTCCACCACGACGAACGCGGCGGGCACCAGGTGCTCGGGCAGCACCCGCGCCGCGCGGGACCGGAGCTCGGCCCGGTCCACCGCACCGACCACGTAGGCCACCAGCCGTCGCGTGCCGGGGACGTCCTCGCGGACCACCACCCGGACCTCCCGTACTCCCGGCTCGGCCGAGAGCACCGCCGCCACCTCACCGGGTTCGACCCGGACTCCCCGCACCTTCACCTGGTCGTCGACCCGCCCGACGAACTCCAGCACGCCGTCCGCCCGGCGCCGCGCCACATCCCCCGTGCGGTACAGGCGCTCTCCCGGCCGGAAGGGGTCCGGCACGAACCGCTCCCCCGTCGCCCCACCGCAACCCCGGTACCCGCGACCCACCGCCACCCCGCCGACGAACAGCTCACCCTCGTCGCACGGCGCCAGGTCCCGGTCCAGCACCCGCAGGTCGACACCGGGGATGGCGGCGCCGATCGGTGGCAGGTCCGGCCAGCGCGCCGGGTCGCCGTCGAGGACGAACTCGGAGACGACATGGGTCTCGGTCGGCCCGTACTGGTTGCGCAGCACCCAGCCGTGCCGGGCGGCCAACTCCCGGATCGTGCCGGTGACCGTGAGCTGTTCCCCGGCGAGCACCAGTTCCCGCAGCGAGCCGGCGGCGACGTCGTTGTCCCGCAACGCCTCGACCGCCCAGTGGAGCACGCCGGCCGGCAGGAACCAGCGCTCGACCCGGTGCGTCGCGACGAGGTCCAGCAGTGCGTCCAGGTCCCGCCGCGCCGGTTCGGGGACCACCACCAGTCGCCCGCCGGTGAGCAGGGTGGCGAAGATCTCCTGGAACGACACGTCGAACGAGGTCGGGGCGTACTGGGCCGTGGTGCGCCCCGGCTGCCCGGTGCACTGCCAGCCAAGGAGGTTGCCGACCACCCGGTGGGTGACCATGACGCCCTTGGGTGTTCCGGTGGACCCGGAGGTGAACATCAGGTAGGCGAGGTCGTCGAGGTCCACGACCCGCCCGCAGTCGGCGTCGGACCCCGGCGGGATCCCACCGAGGTCGACCTGCCGCACCCCGGGGACCTCGGGCAGCACCCCGGCGGTGGTCGCGTCGACGAGCACGGTGGCGACCCCGCTGTGCTCCAGCATGAGCCGCAGCCGGGCCGGCGGGTAGGACCGGTCCAACGGCACGTAGGCCGCGCCGGTCCGCAGCACCGCGACGACCGCGACCACGTGGTCGACGGTCCGGTCCAGGCACAGGCCGACCAGGCCGTCCGGCCCGACGCCCTCGCCGATCAGCCAGTTGGCCAGCCGGTTGGCCTCGGCGTCCAGTTCGGCGTAGGACAGCGACCGGGTCCCGTCGACGACGACCACCGCGTCCGGGTCGGCCGCGACCCGTTCCGCGAGTCGTTCGGTCACCGGCCGGATCACCGCGCGTCTCCCGCCCGCAGCCGTCGCACGACCTCGGCCAGGTGTCCGAAGTCCTCCTTGGTCCCCGGGGCGTCCATCACCATCGTGTGCACCCCGGCGGCGGTCAGGCTGGCGATGTGACCGGCGACGGTGTCGTGGTCCCCGACCAGGTAGGGACAGTCGGCCTGGAACGAGTGGAAGGGCGTCAGCCGGACCGGCGAGCCGGTCGTCCCCGGCGCCCGCGCCAGCTCGTGTTTCCACACCGAGTCGGTGTTCGCCAGGCTCATCCGGAGCATCTCGCGTCCGGCCGGGTCGTCCGGGAAGATCTCCCGCGCCGCCCGTTCCGCCTCCTGGGCCGTGTCCCGCGCGAGCACCCCGAAGTGCAGCGCGCCAACCCCGTCCGGGACCTCGTCCCGGCCCGGCGGGATCATGCCCATCGGGGTCGCGCCGAGCGCCGTGGCGGTGCGGGCGGCGTCGGCCGACCGCCCGGCCAGGTACAGGCGTGGCCGCAGTTCCGTCGGGAGCGGGGGCGACAGGTGCAGGCCCGACACCCGGTAGAACCGGCCCGCGCGGGTCACCGGCCGGCCGTCGAGGAGGGCGAGGAACAGCTCGACGTACTCCTGGAGCCTGGCGTAGCGGTCCCCGTGGTCCAGCGGGTCGCCGACCGAGGTCAGTTCGCTGATGGCGGCACCGGTGATGAGGTTGAGGTCGACCCGGCGCCCGTACAGCTCGGTGATCGACAGCAGCGACCGGGCGGCGGCGTAGGGGTGGGTGTACAGCGGGTTGAGCGCGACGAGCGGAACGAGCCTGCGGGTTCCCGCGACGATGGCGGCGGCGCCGAGCCACGGGTCGAGCACCGCCCCCGCCCCGGTGAACAGCAGGATGCCGTCCAGGTCGAACTCGTCGCTCCAGCCGATGACGTCCCTGGCCACGCGGGTCGCCACGCGCGGATCGCCGACCCTCGGCACAGCGGTGAGGTAGCGCGGTCGTTCGGTCATTCCTGTCTCCTCGTGCCCTCGTGCGTGAGCGCACCGGCCTCGGCGAGCAGTTCCGCCGCCCGCTCCTCACCGAGTTGCCGGTGTGCGGCGTCCTCCAGTGCCCTGGCCTGGGCGCCCAGGAGCGGGTGGTCGAACACGGTCCTGACGGGCAGTTCGACGCCCAGCACGTCGGCGATCCGCGCGACGAGTCTCGCGGCCACGAGCGAGTCACCGCCCAGGGCGATGAAGTCGCTGCCCGGCGTCAGGTCACCGGTGCCGAGCAGTTCCTCCCAGAACAGGCCGACCAGTGGTTCCAGCCCGTCCAGTGCCGTGGCCGGTGTCGCGGCCGGAGGTGCGTCCTGGCGGGGTGGGGCCGGCGCGGGGGCCGTCCCGGGGACGGGGAAGGTGCGGCGGTGGAAGGGATAGGTGGGCAACGGGATGATCCGACCACCGGGCGCGAGCGTCTCCCAGCGCAGCGCAACGCCGTCGCACCACAGCGCCCCGGCGGCGGTGAGCAGGCTCGGACGTTCCGACGCGGGGGCGACCGGGCGCGGCAGCGAGGCACGGCGGCCTGCTCCCGGCTGGTGCTGGCGGACCATTCCCGACAGGGTCGATCCGGGGCCGACCTCGAGGAACACCGCGTCGGGGTGGTGGGCGAGCACCGTGCGCACGCCGGCGGAGAACCGGACGGTCCCGCGCAGTTGGGTGGCCCAGTGGTCGCCGTCCACGGACGTCACCCAGTCACCGGACACCGTGGACACATAGGGGAGGCCCGGCTCCGCGTACGGCCTGCGCGCGGCGAACTCGGCGAACTCGGCGGCCACCGGCACGCACATCCGCGAGTGGAACGCGTGCGCGGTCGCGAGGCGGCGGTGCGGCACCCGGGCATCGACCGCGAACCGTGCCAGCTCCGCGACGGCGTCCGGGGGTCCGGCGAGCGCGCACTGGGCCGGACCGTTGACGGCGGCGAGGTCCAGCGCGTCGAGCAGTCGGCCGGGGAGGCGTTCGGCCAGTTCCTCCTCCGACAGTGCGACGGCGAGCATGGCGCCGGGCGGCAGGCGCTCCATCAACCGTCCCCGCTCGGCGACCAGGGCGAGCGCGTCGTCCAGGGTGAGCACTCCGGACAGCGTCGCGGCGGTGTACTCCCCCAGGCTGTGGCCGATCATGGCCACCGGTTCGACGCCGAAGCTCTGCCAGAGGCGGGCGAGCGCGTACTCCAGCACGAACAACGCGGGCTGGAGGTGTCCGCCGGGCGGCCCGTCGTCCGGACCGAACATGACCTGCCGGAGGTCGCGTGGACCGGCCAGCAGTTCCGCCGCCTCGTCCACCGCGTCCCGGAACACCGGCTCCTCGGCGTAGAGACCCGCGCCGAGGCCGGGAACCCAGGTGCCCTGACCGGGAAAGGCGAAGACCACCGGTCGCCGGGCGGGCCCACCCCTGGTCCAGTGTTCCGGTGCGGTCCGTGCCAGCGCGCCGACGTCCCGGCAGGTGAGCGACGCCCGGAACGGCAGGTGCTCGCGGCCACGACCCAGGGTGGCCGCGACGTCGGCGACGGACCCGTCCGGATGCCGGGCCGCCCACCGGCGCAGCCGGTCGACGGCCTCCTCCCGCCCCCGCGCGTCGGCCGCCGACACCACCACGAGCTCCGGCCTGCGCGGCCCGTCCGACGCGTCCCGTGGCGGAGCCTGCTCGACGATGACGTGTGCGTTGGTGCCGCCCATGCCGAACGAGCTGACCCCGGCGCGCCGGGGCCGATCGTCGTCACCAGGCCAGGGCCGGGTGACGACGTTGACGCGGACCGCGCCGGCTCCCGGGTCCGCAACGTGCAGTGAGGCGGGCAGTCGGGCGTGCTCGACGGCCAGCACGGTCTTGACCAGACCGATCACCCCGGCCGAGGTGTCCAGGTGCCCGACGTTCGACTTGACCGATCCAATCCACAGTGGACGGTCACGGCGACCGAAGACCTGGTCGAGCGCCGCCCGTTCGATGGCGTCACCGAGCACGGTGCCGGTGCCGTGGGCCTCGACGACGTCCACCTCGTCCTGGCGCAGACCCGCGTCCGCCAGCGCCCGGGAGATCACCCGCGCCTGACCGTCCACACCGGGGGCGGTGAAGCCCGCGCGGACGGGCCCGTCGTTGTTCACCGCCGAACCCCGCAGGACCGCGCGCACCGGGTCGCCGTCGCGCACGGCGTCCGCGAGCCTGCGCAGCACGACCAGACCCACACCGTTGCCGGGGACCGTGCCGGTGGCGTCGGGGGCGAACGAGCGGCAGTGCCCGTCCCTGGCGAAGATGCCGCCCTCCTCGTACCGGTAGCCGGTGCGCTCCAGGGTGGTGATGGACACGCCGCCGGCGATGGCCAGGTCGCACTCGCCGGCGAGCAGCGCCCTGCGCGCGAGGTGAACGGCGACCAGCGAGGTGGAACACGCGGTCTGGACGGTGATCGCCGGGCCGGTGAGACCGAGCCGGTGGGCCAGCCGGGGCGCGAGGTAGTCCTTGAGGTTGCTCAGCCGCAGCCGCATCGGCCCCAGCGACCGGACGAGGTCGGGGCGGGCCAGCAGCCGGACCAGGTGGTCGCTCTCCCCGGACCCGACGTACACCCCGACCGTGCCGGGAAAGCGGCTGGGGACCCGACCCGCGTCCTCCAGCGCGGCCCAGGCGCACTCCAGCAGGACCCGGTGTTGCGGGTCGGTGGTCTCGGCCTCGCGTGGACCGATCCCGAAGAAGTCCGCGTCGAACGCGTCGTGGTCGGCCAGCCAGCCCAGGGTGGGAACCACGGCGGGGTCGGTCCCGTCCGGGGGCAGGAGGTCGAGCAGCTCCCGGTCGGCGGTCAGCGCGGCCCAGAGCTCGTCGGGGTCGGCGGCTCCCGGTGTGCGGCAGGCCAGCCCGATGACCGCGACCGCGTCCCGCGCCGGTTCGGTGCGCGCGGGTGGACCACCGGCGGTGGGTTCGGTGGCGCCGTCCAGAAAGGCGGCCAGGCGGCGGATGGTGGGGTGGTGGAACAGGTCGACCATGGTCAGGTCCGGCCGCTCCAGCTCGTCGCAGATCCGGCTGTAGAGCCGGACCATGGCCAGGGAGTGCCCGCCGAGGTCGAAGAACCCGTCCTCCACACCGACCGAGTCGAGTCCCAGGACGTCCCGCCAGAGTGCGCTCAGGCGGCGTTCGAGATCGCCGCTGGCAGCCGTGCCGCCGGACCGCACGGTCGCGGCCGGCCGGCGGACGGCGGCCCGTGCGATCAGCGCCGCGCTGGTGAACCTCCGCGCGATGTCCTCCATGAGCCCGGTGTCGCGGCGCGGCGACGCCGGCAGCCGCGACGACCCGCGCTCCACCGGCGGGGCCGCGCGGTGCTCGCCGGTGTCCGCCACGGCCTCGCGGGACAGGACCACCGGACCGGTCGCCGGCAGGTCCGCGACCAGCCCGGTGAGGAACTGGCGGAACGGCGCGTTCCGGGGCGTCGGCTCGTAGGCCAGGTGCAGGGACGTGACACCGGCCTCGCCGGCGAGCTCCGCCAGCCGGCGCACCAGGTGGACCTCCACCCGCTTGCCGAGAACCCGACAGTTCAGGGCCAGCGCGTCGACGACCAGGGCGTCGCCGACCGGCCCGGCGACACACACCCCCGACAGCCCGTACCGCCCGTACCGGTCCTCCACGGTCACCCCGAACACCCGACGGTCGCGCCACTCCGGCCGCCAGCGCGCGCCGTTGAGGGCGAACTCCACCGACCGTTCGAGCAGCGGGGCGGCCTCGGCGGCGCCGAGGTCGGGGAACCCGACCACCAGCCGCAGACGCGCGTGGAAGTCAGCCAGCTCCACGAGCACCTCCCGCCGGCCAGCCGGCCGGGGCGAGGTCCAGCGTCCACAGGTGGTCGACGAACGCCGAGGACCGCACGAGCGTGCTCCACACCCGGGTGCGGTTGCTCCGCACGTCCGCCCAGTTCACCGGGTCGGCCGTCAGGTAGATCAGCTCCTCCTCCGGCAACCCCAGCTCGGCGGCGACAGCGCCGACGGCCGTCGAGACCGGGTCCCAGCCGACCCGCACCACGGCGAGTTCCCCGGGGTCGAGCGCGGGGCAGAACCGGGCCAGTGCCCGTTCGACGTCGGCTCGCGCACCACGCGCGGCCAGCGCGACCGGGCGGCCGGCGGCCCGCCACGCGGTGGCCGCCCGCACCACCGCCCGGCCAGGCGAGCCGGCGTCGGCGGCCGTCGCGTCCTCCGCGGCCGCCCCGTCCCACAGCAGGCCGTCCCCGTCCAGAACGAGGGCCGCCGGGCCGGGGTCCGCCGCCGCCAGGACCCGGCGCAGCGCCCCGGTCGCGAGCGCGGCGAGGAACTCGGGCGTGTACGGGACGTGCCCGGCGCGCGCGGCGGCCGGGTCGTGCACCCGGTCGACACCGTAGGGGCGGCACAGGTCCATGGCGTCGGCCACGTCGACGCGCGGCACGGCACCCAGCCGCTCCCGCAGCCGCGGCACGCCGTCCCGGTACGGCGCGTCATCCGCCGGCGGGCACAGCACGACCAGGCTCAGTCCCGTGTCGAGGCCGCCGATCATCGTGGCGAGGTCGTCGACGGCCGAGGTCAGGGCGTCCGGCTCGTCCGGCGGTGCCAGGTCCTCGGGGCGGACGAACAGCAGGCGGTAGGCGGCGCGTGCCAGCGGCCCGCCCGGCTCCAGGAGTTCCTGGTGCAGATGCCCGTAGCGGCCGAACCCGACGGTCATCGCCGTGCCGAGCGTACGCAGCCAGAACTCGACGGTGTCGGCCATCGCGGTCACCGTGAAGGTGCCGGCCGCCTGGACCCGGACCACGTCGCGGACCGCCGGGCAGGACGTGGGAGCGTCCGGTCCGTCGGGCAACGTGCCGAGCGCCCAGGCGAAGGCGTCCAGCAGCCGCCGGGCGCCGTCCTGGTCCAGCGAGGCCGTGTCGTGGACGAGCCGGATCCGCCAGCCCTCACCGGGAACCACCATCATCGTGACCGGGTAGCCGGTCCTCGGCGGCTCGGATCCGACCACCTCCAGGGTGATCCCGGCCCGGCCGCGCGGCGGGTCGTCGGCATAGCTCTGCACGAGCAGGAGCGACTCGAACAACGGCACGCCCCGAGGCACCCCGGCGCAGCCCTGCGCGTCCACCAGCGGTGTCTGTTCGACGTCCCGCACGGCGAGCAGTTCGTCCTGGACCTCCGCGAGCCACTCCGGCGACACCCCGGCGGAACGGAGTCGGACGCGCACGGGCACCGTGTTGATGAACAGGCCCACCATCGACTCGGCGTCCGGGATCCCGACGGGGCGACCGCCCATCGTCATGCCGAACACCACGTCGGTCGTGCCGGCCAGCAGGCCGACGGCTCGGGCCCAGGCCGCGGCCGCGAGTGTCGCCGCGCCGAGACGCTGGCGCCGGCCGAACGCGTCGAGCCGCGCCGCGAGGCCCGGTTCGAGCGCGTGGTGGGTCTCGGCGGCGGGAGCGGACCGGTCGGTCGAGCGGCGCAGTCCCGGGATGGCGGTCGGCGCGTCGACCTCCGCGAGCCGCGACCGCCAGAACGCCAGCGCCGCGTCCCGGTCCGTGGCGCGCACCTGGGCCACGTGGTCGCGGAACGGCGGGACCGGACGTTCCCGGTACCGGTCGGCCGAGGAGTACCGGTCGAGGACCTCGGTCAGCACCAGGGTGAACGACGGGCCGTCCAGGACGATGTGGTGGTGGGTCCAGAGGAACAGGTGCCGGTCGGCGTCGGTCCTGAGCAGGGCGCAGCGCATCAGCGGCGCGCGACCGAGGTCGATGCCCCGGGCGAGGTCGGCCTCGCGGAACCGGGCCAGGGCCCTCGCGCGCTCCGCGTCGTCGAGGTCGCGGTGGTCGAGGACGGTCCACTCCGGCTCGGCGGCGGCGTGCACCACCTGGAGCGGCTCACTGAGCCCTTCCCAGTAGAACGCGCTGCGCAGGACCTCGTGCCGGTCGACCGTGGCCTGCCACGCGCGCCGGAACGCCTCGGCGTCCAGGTCACCGGTCAGCTCGCACGCCACCTGCTGGACGTACCGGCCGCCGCCCGGCTCGGCCAGCACGTGGTAGAGGATCCCCTGTTGCATCGGGGTCAGTGGGTAGGCGTCCACCGCGCCCTCAGGCATCGCGGGCATCGGCTCTCCGGGTGATCAGCCGCGCGAGCGCGTCCAGGTCGGACGCGGCGACGGTCAGCGAGGGGGTGTCCTTCGCGGCGTCCTGGGTGGCCCCGGACGCCGCGACCAGTTCGGCGACCGTCTGGCTGCGGACGGGATCCTGGGCCTGGAGCCGGAATCCCTCCTGGTTGGCCAGGGCGACCAGGCGCAGCGCGCGTACCGAGTCGCCGCCGAGGTCGAAGAAGTTGTCGTGGACGCCGACCCGGTCGACGCCGAGCACGCGCTGCCAGATGGCGGCCATCGCGGCCTCCTCCCGGCCTCGGGGCGCGACGTACTCGGTGACGCCGGCCGGCGCGATGCTCCCCGTGGCGGCCAGCGCGGCCGTGTCGACCTTCCCGTTGGGCAGCAGCGGAAGTTCGGCGATCGGCACGATCGTGGGCACCAGGTGGCTGGGCAGCCTGGCGCGCAGGTGGGCGTCGAGGGCGGCCGGATCGAGGTCCCTGCCCGGCGCGGGCAGCACGTAGGCGAGGAGTTGGGTGTCGCCGAGTTCGGTCCGGACCAGCACCGCGCAGTCGGCGACCGAACCGAACTCCGCGACCGTGCTCGCCACCTCGCCGAGCTCGACCCGGACGCCACGGACCTTCACCTGCCGGTCCGCGCGGCCGAGCAGCTCGACCACCCCGTCCGGGCGGTACCGGCCGAGGTCTCCGGTGCGGTAGAGCCGTTCACCGTCGCCGAAGGGGCTTGGCACGAACCGCTCGGCGGTCAGGCCCGGCGCGCCGAGGTACCCGCGCGCCACGACCTCGCCGCCGACGTGGATCTCGCCGGGCACCCCGACGGGAACGGGGCCGAGCGCGCGGTCGAGCAGGTGGAGCCGGGCGCCGGCGATCGGCCCGCCGATCGCCACCCGTCGCGCCCCGTCCGGCACCGTGTACCTGGTGACGTCGGCGGCGACCTCGGTGGTTCCGTACAGGTTGACCAGCCGCGCCGCCGGCAGGCGGGTGCGCAGCCGCCGCGCCAGGTCGGGGGTGAGCTCCTCGCCGCTGCTGACGCACAGGGTGAGGTCGGGCAGGGCGCCGGGGGCGTCCAGCAGCAGGCGCAGCAGTGACGGCACGGCGACCAGGCGGGTCACCCGGTGTTCGGCCAGGGCGGCGACGAACGCCGAGGGGTCCCGCACGATCCCGTCGGGCAGGACCACCAGGGGCACGCCGTGCAGCAGCGGGTCCAGGCTCTCCCACACCGCGTCGACGAAACTGGCCGGTGTCTTCTGGCAGCACACCTCGCCCGGCCGGAACGGGAACTCGCGGTGCATGGCGGCGATCGGGGGCAGCCAGTTGCGGTGGGTGCCGAGTACGCCCTTGGGGCGGCCGGTGGAGCCGGAGGTGTACAGGACGCTCATCAGGTTGTCCCTGTCCAGCCCGTGGTGGACAGGGGTCACCGGTTCGTCCGCCAGGTCCAGCTCGTCCAGCGTGAGCGTCGCCGGACCGGGGGGAACGGCGTGCGCCGCCCCGGTGTCGGTCACGACCGTCGTCACCGAGGAGTCCCGCACCATGAACGCCAGTCGCTCCGGCGGGTAGTGGGGATCCAGCGGGAGGTAGGCGCCCCCGGCCTTGAGCACGGCCAGCAGGGCGACGAGGTGGCTGGCCGACCGGTCCAGACACACCCCGACGATCCGCTCCGGTCCGACGCCCATGCGGCGCAGCCGGTGCGCCAGCCGGTTGGCGTTGGCCTCCAGCTCGCCGAAGGTCATCCGCCGGTCGCCGTCCACCAGCGCCACCCGGCTGGGGCACCGCGCTGCCCGCGCGGCGAACAGGTCGGGAACCAGTGGGCCGGCGTCGGTGTCGCGTCCGGTTCCGCTCCAGCGCGCCACGGTGTCCCGCTCGCCGTCGGTGAGCAGCGGCAGTGTCGCGACCGTGCCGCCGTGGGTCACGGCGGCGTGCAGCAGCCGGGTGTAGTGGCCGGCCATCGCCGAGGCGCGGGCCCCGGTGAACTGGTCCGCGTCGTACTGGAGCTCACCGCGCATGCCGTCGCTCGCCCATTCCAGGGAGAGGTAGAGGTCGAACTTGGCGGTCCGGTTGTCCAGCGGCGCCGGGGCGACCTCCAGCCCGGTGAACCCGGCCTCGTCGCCGGGGAACCACTGGAGGGCGAAGTGCACCTGGAAGATCGGGTTGACCCCGAGGTCACGGGGCACGCCGAGTTCGGCGACCAGCGCCGGGAACGGCACGTCCTGGTACTCGTACACCGGCGCCAGCCGTGAGCGCACCCCGGTCAGGACGTCGGCGAACCCGGGGTCGTCGGAGAAGTCGAGGCACATCGGCAGCACGTTGGACACGTAGGCGACCAGCGACTCCAGTTCCGGGTCGGTCCGGTTGGCCATCGGGAAGCCGACGACCACCCGGTCCTGGCCGCTGTAGCGGTGCAGCAGGGCCCCGAACGCCGTGTACAGCACCAGGAACGGGGTGGCCCGGTGTTGCCTGGCGAACCGGCGGACCCGCTCGGTCAGGTCGGCGTCGAGCGTGAACCGGTGGATCGCCCCGGCCCCTGCCCCGCTCGCGGCGCGGGGGGCGTCGGTCGGCAGGGCGATGACCGGTGGCGCGCCGGCGAGGTGCCCGGTCCAGAAGTCAAGGTGGTCGCGCAGCCGCTGGCCGCTCAGTTCCGACCGCTGCCGGCGCGCGTACGCCGAGGGCGTGATCGCCGGTGCCGGCAGGCGCGCCGGCACCCCGCTGACCCTGGCGGAGTAGAGGGCCCCGAGGTCTCGCAGCAGGATCGTGCCCGACCAGCCGTCGCACACGATGTGGTGGACGACCAGGACGAGCAGGTGCCGGTCCGGCGGGACGCTGATCACGGCGGCCAGTGCCGGCGGTCCGGCGGCGAGGTCGAAGCGGTGCCGGGCCACCTCGGCCGCCCGGTCCAGCGCGTCGGCCGGTGTCGCGGCGGCCAGTTCGGTGAGCGGGAGGTCGGGCGGCGAGACCACCATGACCGGTTCGGTGTCGTGCACGACGAACGAGGTCCGCAGCGCCTCGTGCCGCCCGGCCAGTTCGGTCAGCGCGCCGGCCAGCGCGGACCGGTCGAGCGGTCCCCGCAGCCAGGTGCCGAACGGGACGTTGAACGCCGGGTTGCCGGGGTCGAGTCGGTCGAGCAGCCAGACCCGGTGCTGCTGGTGCGCCAGCGGCGCTGGCTCAGCCATCGGCCGGGCCCCGCGCCATCCGGGCGATGTCGGCCACCAGGTCGGCCACCACGTCGTCCTCCGGTGCGGTCCCGCCCCGGACGACGACGGCCAGTGTGTCCACTGTGGACGTCGAGAACAGCTGGGTGGGCGGGATCGGCACGCCGAACCGGCGCCGGATCCCTTCGGTGAGCCGGATCGCGAGCAACGACTCGCCGCCGAGCTCGAAGAAGTCGCTGTCCCCGGTGACGTCCGGCACGCCGAGCAACGTGCGCCAGGACTCCAGCAGGAACTCGGTGACCTCGTCCGCCCCGCCGGACGACCGGTCCGCCGGCACGGCCTCGACCGGCCCCGGCTCGACGGGATCGGCCAGGTACAGCCCGGCCTGACTGGTGGCCCTGGGCATCCTGTCCGGCCAGTACCGCTCCCGGGCGAACGGGTAGGTCGGCAGCGGGATCTTCCTGGCGCGCCCGTGCCCGGTCCAGTCGACGGGCGCGCCGTTGGCCCACGCGGCCGCGACGGCGCTCAGCAGGGTGGTCCGGTCGTCGGCCGGGCCGGCGCGGTCCGCCTCGGCCGGCAGGCTGGGCACGGCCACCGCGTCGGGCCGGAGGTGGCGTAGCCGCGCGGTCAGCGCGGCACCGGGGCCGACCTCGACGAACAGCGGCCACACCGAACCGTCCAGTGTGGTCGCACTGGTGACGGCATCGGCGAAGCGGACCGGCGCGCGCAGCTGCCCTCCCCAGTACTCCGGGTCGGCGACCCGGTCGGGGTCCAGCAGACCACCGGTGACCGTGGACACGAACGGCCGGTCCGGTGGGCTCAGCGGCACGCCGGCCATCAGCGCGGTGAACTCCTCGACCGCGCGGTCCGGCAGTTCGCGCAGCAGCCGTCCACGCTCGGTCACCGCCCGCAGCGCGTCGGCCGGGGTGAGGACCCCGGCGAGGCAGGCCGACACGAACTCGCCGACACCGCAGCCGACCGTCGTGAGTGGACGAACACCCCACCGCAGCTGCCACAGCCGGGCGAGCGTGTACTCCAGCACGAACAGCCGCGCCTCGTCGCCGGCGAGAGGATCGTCGCCAACGGGGAGCTCGTCGCCGGCCCGGAACAGGGACTCCCCGGCCAGCCCCGAGCCGGCGCCCGGGTACCAGGAGTCCTGCCCGGGAAACAGGAACACCACCGCCGAGACGTCGGCGTGACCCCGGATCCACGACCCCGGTTCGAGCCCCGCCAACTCGTCCGCGCTCCGGCACACGACGGCGGCCCGGCTCGCCAGGGCCGTGCGTCCCGTCCGGGTGGTCGCGGCGAGGTCCCGCAGCCGCACCGGCCCCGCCGAGGTACCGGCGTGGTCGCACAGCGCGATGATCCCGCGGTCCACCGCCGCGTCGTCGGCACCGGACACCGTCACGATCTCCGCCGTGGTGGGCTCGGCCGGCACGTCGGGCACCTCGGCGCTCTCGACAACCACGTGCACGTTCGTCCCGCCGATGCCGAAGGAGCTCACCCCGGCCCGGCGCGGGCGGCCCACCCGGACCGGCCACGGTCGCGGTGCGGTGTTCGGGGTGACGCCGAGCGTGGTCCAGTCGACGGCCCCGGTCGGCGTGCGGAGGTTGATCGTGGCCGGCACCAGCGCCGCCTCGACCGCCAGGACCGTCTTGATCAGCCCGACGACACCGGAGGCGGCGTCCAGGTGCCCGATGTTCGGTTTCACCGAGCCGACCAGGACCGGGTCGGTCGCCGGCCGCCCGCCGAACACCTCGCCGAGGGCGGTCAGCTCGATCGGGTCGCCGACGGCCGTGCCGGTGCCGTGGGCCTCGACGTAGTCGACGGTGTCCGCGCCGGCGTCCGCCACGGCCAGCGCCTCGGCGATCACCTCCGCCTGGCGCCGGACGCTGGGGGCGGTGAAGCCGACCTTGAGCCGTCCGTCGTTGTTCATGGCGGTACCGCTGACGACCGCCCGGACCGTGTCCCCGTCCGCGAGCGCGTCGGCGAGGCGTTTGAGCACCACCACGCCGACCCCGTTGCCCGCGACGGTGCCGTTGGCGTTCGCGTCGAACGCCCGGCACCGCCCGTCCGGCGAGCGGATCCCGCCTGGTTCGTGCCGGTAGCCGACGGGGTCCACGAACGTGACACTCACCCCGCCGGCGACGGCGACGTCGCACTCCAGGGTGAGCAGGCTCCTCGCCGCGAGGTGCACCGCCGCGAGCGACGACGAGCACGCCGTCTGCACCGCGAGCGCCGGCCCGGACAGACCGAGCGTGTAGGCCACCCTGGACACCAGGTAGTCCTTCTCCGTGCCCAGCAGGGCCTGGTCCAGCCCGATCGCGTCGACCAGCTCACGGTCGCGCAGCAGCCGGATCAGCCAGTCGTTCGACGACGCCGCGGCGAACAGCCCGGTCCGGTGCGGTTGCTCGGGAACGCAGCCGGCGTCCTCCAGCGCGCTCCACACGCACTCCAGGAAGATCCGGTGCTGGGGATCCATCGCCGCCGCCGCGCTCGCCGGCACACCGAACAGGCCTGCGTCGAACCGGTCGAGGTCGGCCAGCCAGCCGCCGGCCGGCACGTACGCCGGGTCGGCCGCCACGGTGTCCGGCACCCCGGCCGCCCGCAGGTCGTCCGGGGAGAACCTCCTGATCGACTCCGTGCCGGTACGAACGTTGCGCCAGAAGGTCGCGGCGTCCCCGGCGCCCGGCACCCGGCAGGCAAGCCCGACCACGGCGACCGACGTCTCGTCACTCATCTCACACCTCCAGCACGGGAACACGCCCCCGGACCGGCCGGTCGGCGAACCGGCCGATGGCATCCACCAACTCCGTGGCGACCACGAGCGGTGCGGCGGCCGGGTGGTCGTCGGTGACCGAGTCGACATAGGCCGTGTCCATCCGCCTCGGCCGGCAGATCAGGAACCGCAGCCTCGGGTTGGCGGGGCCCAGCGCGTGCACCAGGTGCTCGACGGCGCCCTTGGCGGCCACGTAGTGCGGCCACTGCGCCGGTGGCGCCGACAGCGCCCGCGAGGAGACGGCGACGACCTGACCCTCGGCCCTGTCGAGCAGCGGCAGGAACGCGGCGACGGGCGTGGCGACCAGCCGGACCGTGTCGGCCACGTGGTCGGCCAGCTCACCGGCGGCACCCGCGAGCAGCCGCAGCGGCCGCAGCGCCGGGGCGGCCGAGCAGACCAGCAGGTCGACGCGACCGTGCCGGGTGGCGACCTCGCCGGCCAGTCGCGCGCAGAACTCCGGGTCGGCGGCGTCGCCGCGCTCCAGGCGCAGCAGGCCGCCCGGCGCGGCGCGTTCGAGCCGCGCCGCCTCGGTCTCGCAGTCGCGGTAACAGCCGACGACGGTGCAGCCCCGGCGCGCGAGGACGAGCGCCAACGCCGCCCCCAGCCCTCTGCTCGCGCCGACCACGACCGCGACCCGGCCCTCCAGCGTGGGCAGCGCGTCGACCTCGCGGGGCGGCCCGGCCAGGGCGACCGGTGTCACGGGTGGCCGGACGAGGGCCTGGATCATCGCACTGGCAACGGTTCGACGGCCGAACAGCACCCGCCCGGTGAGCTCGACGAGCCGGAACCTCGGGTCGACCCGGCGGACCTCGGCCCGGTACGAGCACGTCCCGGTCATCCGCTCCTCGTGGAAGTCCATGGTGACCCGGGTGAACAGCGCCTGCCGGCCCGGCACCTCCATGCCGACGAGGTAGCTGCTCCACAGCAGCGCGGCGAGGTGCGCGGCCGGCAGCGGTCCGTCGCCGAGCCCGAGCCGGGTGACCAGTTCGGCGAATCTGGTGGTCCGGTAGCCACCGTCGACGGTCGTCCCGGGCAGCAGGTCCTCGACGGTCCACCGGGCGGGCTCGGCGCGCATCGGCGTGGGCGGCGCCGGTTCGCCGGCCACCGGGTCGGCCGGATCGGTCGGGTCGCCGCCGCGCACCGCCACGGTCACCACCCGCTGGCCGGCCCGCCGCAGCTCACCCCGGCGGTGGTCGCCCGTCCCGGTGACGACGACCTCGTACTCCACCCCGACGAACACCGGTTGCCGGAAGGAGGCCGTCAGCCGCCGGACCGGATCGGTCACCACGCCACGCATCCTGCCCAGCAGGGCCAGGGCCGCGAGGACGCCGAACACGACGGGTTCGCCGTAGGCGGTGGCCCGCGCGTACTCGCCCCGCGTGTGCAGCGGGTTCCGGTCGTTGCTCGCCTCGGCGAACAACTCGACCAGCCCGCGGTCGAAAGTCACCGACGGTTCACCCACGGCCGACACCGGACTCCCTGACCGAGACGTACGACGGGGCGTCGACCGCGTCCACCGTGGACTCCACACCGACGCGGCAGCCCAGCGACGTGAAGAACCTCCTGGCGGGCTCGTTGCGCTGGCGTTCCTCCACGGTGGCGAGGATCGTGCCGATCCCGTGCCGGTCGGCGACGGCGAACGCGTCGGCGACCATCGCCCGCTCGACACCCCGGCCCAGCGCCCGGCAGCTGAGCAGGAACAGGCCCAGCCGCGCGGTGGTCCGGTCACCGAGCTCCAGCACGTAGGCACCGACCTGCCCGTAGTCGCCGAACCGGTCGCCGACGGTGACCAGCCGGACCGCGTGGTCCGGACTCGCGCACAGCTCGGCCAGTCGCTGCCCGGAGAGCCGGTCCCCGTTGAGGTTGAGCTGGTTGGTCTTGAGCACGAGCTGGGCGAGCCGGCGGTGGTCGGCGGGCTCGGGGTCGCGCGCCTCCACCCAGATCTCCAGGTCCTTCAGGTAGATCTCGGGCGCGACGGTCTGGCGCAGCTGGTCGCGGTCCCGGTCCTGGCGCAGCCGCTCGGGCCGGGCCATGTCGTCGGCGGTCGGTGGCAGCCGGTCCAGCGCGGCGGTGTCCACCGCCGCGCGCCACCACACGGGGTCCGCCGGCATCGCCACCGTGGCCAGACCGGGTAGTGCCGCCGTCGCCTCGGCGAGTTCGGCCGGGCTGTCGTCGACGAACACCACCGCGTCGACCCCGACACCCAACTCGGCCGCGATCTCGGTGATCGCCTCGTGCTTGGCACGCCAGCCGACACGCCACGCGGACAGGTGGTCGCGGCGCAGCCGCATCTCCCGGCGGGAGAACGCCGCCCACACGTCCTCCTCCAGGTTCTTGCTGCACAACGCGAGCAGCACGCCGTTGGCGCGCAGGCCCAGCAGGTGGTCCTGGAACGCGAGGTAGGCCTCGCCCGGTCCCGGGCCGAGGTCGACGCCGTCCGCGCCGATCTCGCCGACCGCCCCACCCCACAGCGTGTTGTCGGCGTCGACGACGACGACCTTGCGCGCCGGCCGGAGGGCCAGGGCGACCGACCTGCCCAGTGACTGCCCCATCGCCGCCAGAAACAGCTCCGTGTAAGGGATTCCGAACAGAACCCCGAGCCGGTGGTCGTAGGCCGACTGTTCCCCGACCGCACGTACGGTCTCCTCGGCGTCACACAGCACGGCCCCGGGGGCGTCGCAGACGGCGGCACGAACCCGCTCCCGGGCCGAGGCGGCGCTGGCCGCCACACCGGTCGGGTTCGAGGCGTCCCCGGCGCCCAGCGGCCGGTCCACCGGCGTGGCGGGCAGGACGAGCACCAACCGCGCGCAGAGCCGGCCGGCGGCCATCGTCGCGGCGGAGGCCACCTCGTCGAGGCCGCCTTCTCCCCAGAACTCCTCCAGTCTCGGCCACACCACCAGCACGTCGGGTTCCAGCGCGGCGGTCTCGCTGCGCGGGTCGACGCATTCCTGCACGATCTGGTTGAACGGTCCCGCCGTGATCTCCGCGACGACCCCCAGGTCGGCGAGCGCGGTCCCGAGGTGCGGCAGCACCGCGTCCATCGTGAACGAGCCGAGCAACCGGACCCGGACGTCGGGACGGCGACCGGATCGCAGCAGCTCCCGCCACCGGGCGGCGGCGGTCACGCCGACACCCCCTTGGTCCGCAGCACCGCGCGCAGCCGGCCCACGGTGGTCACCTCGGAGATCTCCCGGGTGGTGAGGGTGACCCCGAACGCGCCCTCGACCGCGGTGACGACCTGGACGTGCGCGAGGCTGGTCCACTCCGCGGTGGTGTCCCGCCCGGTCTCCTCCCCGATGTCGTCCACCGGCAGGTCGAGCACCTCGGCGAGCACGCCTTCCAGGGTGGTCATCCGGACCGTTCTCCGTCCACACGCGACAGCTCGTCCCGCAGGCCGGCCAGCCGCTCCAGGCTGGCGAGCACCAGGTCGTCGTCGACCCCGAAGTCGAGCAGCGCCGCGATCTCGTCCACGCCGACCGCCACCAGCCGCCGCACCATGTCCGCGCACCGCCGTGGGGTGCCGATCAGCGAGGCGTGCTCGACGTAGCGCTCGAACCCGAACTCCAGCAACGCGTCCTCGTGCTCGGCGTAGTCGCCGAGATCCTCGGTGTCCGACAGGCTCGCGGCCAGCGACCTGGCCAGGTCGAGATGAGTGCTCAGGTACTGGTAGAGCGGTTGGCGGACGGTCTCGCGCACGTCGTCGTCGCTGTCGCCGACGAAGGTGTGGATCATCACCGTCACCCGGTGCGCGTCGGGATCGTGCCCGTGTTCGGCCAGTGTCGTGCGGTACAGGGTGATCCGGCGCGCCAACTGGTCGACGTTCTGGTTGAGCAGCGCGGTGAGCACGTTGACCCCGAGCCGGCCGGCGAGCTCGAAGGACCGGTCGTTCTCACCGCTCGCGGTCAGCCAGGTCGGCAGGGTCGGCTGTACCGGGCGTGGGTAGATGCGGATCAGTTCCTCCTCCCCCACACCGGTTCTCGCCGGCACCGCCTCGCCCCGCCACAGCCGGTGCACCACGTCGAGGTGGTCGACCAGCACCTCGCGCCGGCCGGCGAACCGGTCCGGCGCCAGGACGAAGTCCACCGGGTGGAACCCGGACGCCACCGAGATACCGGCGCGGCCACCGGACAGGTTGTCCACGACCGACCACTCCTCGGCCACCCGGATCGGGTCGTGCAGTGGCAGCACCACGCTGCCGGCGCGCAGCGCGACCCGTTCGGTGCGGGTGGCCAGCGCGGCCGCCAGCACCGACGGCGCCGGGTAGGGACCACCGAAGGTGTGGAAGTGCCGCTCCGGTGTCCACACCGCCTCGAACCCCCGCCGGTCCGCGATGTCCGCCGCCGCCAGCAGCAGCCGGTACCGGTCGCGCCCGGCCTTCTCCGCCGAGGAGAAGAAGTACACGCTGAAGCTCGCGCGCGAGGCCGTCGATTCGGTGAGCACCGCCGCCGGCAGGTCAACGCCCCGCCGCGCCAGCTCCTCCTCGACCCGGCGGCGCTGGTCGGGGTCGAGCGCCGCGAGTCGACGGGCCAGGGCCTGGAGTTCGACTGTTCCGGTCACCCTCGTCACCGTCCACCCTCGGCCGTACGTTCGCGCAGGCTCCTCGGTCGCAGATCGGTCCACGTGCTGTCGAGGTAGGACAGACACTCGGCCCTGGTGCGCGCCTCGCCGATGACCGTCCAGCCGGCGGGTACCGCCCGCTGGACCGGCCACAGCGAGTACTGCTCCTCGTGGTTGACCACGACGTGGTGATCCCGCACCTCGTCGGGCCGGTCAGTGTCCGGCATGCAACGCTCCTGAGTTCTCCCCGGCCCAGTGCCCGAGGTAGGTTCCGATCAACGCGGCGTCGACGGGTCCGCAGTCGATCCCGGTCCCGGCCAGCGCACGCACCGTCGCCGAGCAGTCGATCTCCAGGTCCTTCAGCCGTGACCGCCCGTTCGCGGCGACGTCGCCCAGCCCGTCGAACTCCGCGCTCAACGCGACCATGTCGGACAGCTCGTCCGATCCGGGGCCACGCCCGGGGTACCGGTCGCGCCACTGCCGGTACGGCAGGAGGTCGAGGTCGTGCCCGGCGCCGCGCAGGACGTCGACCACCTCGGCCCACGGGGTGGCCGGGTTCGGGTTGAACAGGTGGAACGCCTGACCGACCGAGCCTTCGTCGAAGGACAGCCGCGCGATGGCCGAGGCCGCGTAGTCCACGGGCGTCAGGTTGACCACCAGGTCGAGGTCCGGTGCCGCGCCGATCCGCAGGCAGCCCCGGATCAGGGTGTACATCGGGTCCAGGGTGTTCCAGTAGCCGGTTCGCCGGTGGCCGGCCACGTTTCCCGGGCGCAGTACGCAGACCGGAAGGCCGCGGTCCGCGGCCTGCGCGACGAGCCGCTCGGCGACCCACTTGCTCTGGGCGTAGGCGCCGTGCGCCCGACAGTCCTCACCGGGCGTGACGTCCTCGCGGTGCGGCACGTCGTCCGGGAAGACCTCCAGGGTGGACACGTGGTGGAAGGTCTTGGGCCGTCCGGTGCAGGCCAGCCGCAGCGCCTCGACGGTGCCGTCGACGTTGGGGCCCCTGAGCACGTCGTACGGGTAGAGCAGGTGGACCAGGGCGCCGGCGTGGTACACGGTGTCGACCTCGTCCGCGAGGTCGGCGAACCGTCGCGGGTCGAGGCCGAACCGGGGGCGGGACAGGTCACCGGCGACGGCGACGATCCGCCTGCGCCACTCCTCGCGCCACAGGCCGGCCGCCCGCAGGGCCTCCTCGACCGACCGCTGTCCCGACGTGTCGTCCTCGGCGAGCACCAGACAGTGCACGGTGAGGTCGCGGTGGGCGAGCAACTCGGCGACGAGCACCCGGCCGAGGAAACCGGTGGCGCCGGTGACCAGGACGGTGGCCGGCGGCGTCCAGGGGCCGGTCCCGGCCGGGCGGATCTCGGGTGCCAGCCGCGCATCCCGGTGCAGCCGGTCCGGGTCCGCCGGCCGGGGCGCGGCGAAGGTGCCCCGGTCGATCACCTGGGCGAGGGCGGTGATCGTGCGGGCCTCGAACAGGCTGCGCAGCGGGACCGGCACGCCCAGCCGTCGACGGACGGCGGCGATCGCCCGCAGGCCAAGGAGGGAGTGCCCGCCCAGGGCGAAGAAGTCGTCGGACACGCCGATGTGCCGGCGGTCGAACACCTCCCGCCAGATCTCCACGAGAACCCGCTCGGTCGGGCTCCCCGGGTCGTCCGGTACGTCGGCCGGGGTGGTCGACGAGGCCGGGAGCCCAGTCAGGCGCGCCCGGTCCAGCTTGCCGTTGGCCGTGCGTGGCAGGGCCTCCACACGCACCACCACACCGGGCACCATGTGGCGGGGCAGCGCCGTGGCGACGTGCTCGCGCGGTACGCGCGGATCCCAGGGCGTGTCGAGGTCGGTGACCACGTACGCGCAGAGTCCCTCGGCCACGACGGTGACCGCGGCGTCGCGCACCCCGGGGCAGGTCCGCAGGCACGCCTCCACCTCACGCAGCTCGACCCGGAAGCCCCGCACCTTCACCTGGTCGTCGGCCCGGCCCACGAAGCGCACGGTGTCGTCCGCCGCCCGGTACCCCCGGTCGCCGGTGCGGTACATCCGCGACCCCGGCGGCCCGAACGGGTTGGGCACGAACCGTTCGGCGGTGAGCCCGGGTTGGCCGAGATAGCCCCGGCTGACCCCGAGTCCACCGATGAAGATCTCGCCGAGCACCCCGCGCGGCGCCGGCTCGCCGGCACCGTCGAGCACGAACACCTGGGTGTTGGCCAGCGCCGTGCCGATCGGCACCACCGACGCGGTCGGGTCGACCCGGTGCGCCATCGACCACACCGTCGTCTCGGTCGGCCCGTACAGGTTGAGCACCTGCGCCGAGGTCCGCTTCGCGAGTTCGGCGGCGAGCGAGGCGGGGAACTCCTCGCCGCCGACCAGCAGCACCTCGACCCCGCGCAGTGCCTCGTCGCCGGCCGGGTCGTCGAGCACCGAGCGCAGCAGTGACGGCGTGAGCTGGAGGTGCGAGATCCCGTCCTCGGCCAGCAGGGCGGGGAGGTCGGCCTCGGCGACCCGGCGTAGCCGCTCCCGCGTGTCGCCGACCACGGACGTGAGCCGGCGCAGACCGGCCATCGCCGTGTCGTGGTCGACGCCGAGGTCGACCAGGCAGGCCACCTCGTCCACGCCGAGCCGGAAGAGCCGCTCCGCCCGGCGCACGCACATGTCCGGCGTGCCGATCAGCCCGCTGTCCTCGAAGTACCGGTCGAACGCCTGCGCCAGCAGGAAGTCCACATCGGACTCCGTCGGACTGTGTCCCAGCGCCGTGGCGAGGTTGCTCATCAGGCCGAAGGAGGTTCGCAGGTACCGGGAGAACGGCTCCCGCAGCAGCTCCCGGATCTGCTCCAGGTCGTCCCCGACGTAGGTGTGCAGCATCACCGAGACGCGACCGGTCGCGGGGTCGTACCCGGCGGCGGCCCGCGCGTCGCGGTAGGTGGCGATGTTGACCCGCAGGTCGTCGAGGTCCTGCCCGAGCAGGTGGGTCAGCAGGTTCACCCCCAGCTCGCCCGCCAGCGCGAAGGTCGCCCTGGTGCCACCGGCCGTGAGCCACACCGGCAACTCGGCCCTGACCGGCCGGGGGTGGCTGGTGACCTCGACCGTCTCACCGGTACCGGAACGCCGGGACAGGGTCCCCCCACGCCACAGCAGCCGCACCTGCTCGATCCGCTCCCGCATGACCCGGCGGCGGTCCTGGTAGTCGTGCGGCGCGAGCGCGAAGTCGGTCGGGTGCCACCCGGACGCGAACGAGACCCCGACCCGCCCGCCCGACAGGTTGTCCACCACCGACCACTGTTCGGCCACTCGCAGCGGATCATGCAGCGGTAGGACCACGCTGCCGGCGCGGATCTCCAGCCGGGAGGTCATCGTCGCGAGCGCGGCGCCGGTGACGGCGGGGTTGGGGAAGTTGCCGCCGAACTCGTTGAAGTGCCGCTCCGGGGTCCACACCGCGCCGAACCCGTGCTCGTCGGCCAGCCGCGCGCCGTCGGTGAGCAGCCGGTACCCGTCGGCCCCCGCCTCGGCGCCGAAGTAGAACAGGCTGAAGTCCAGGGTGTCCCGGCCGGGTTCGGCCGCCGCCCCGGTGTCACCGCCGTCCCTGGCCCGCACCCGCACCCGGTACCCCCGCGCGAGCGTCCACAGCAGTTCGAGCACCGAGATGTCGAAGGACACGCTGGTCACCGCGAGCCAGCGGCGGCGGCCCCGGTCGGGCACCACCTCGTCGAGCGCGTGCAGCAGGTTGCGCACGTTGCCGTGTTCGACCAGCACGCCCTTGGGTCGGCCGGTGGAGCCGGAGGTGTGCAGGACGTAGGCCAGGTTGCCAGCGGTCACGCCGGTCCGCGGCGCGTCGGCCCGGTGGGCCGAGATCGCGGCGGCGTCGGTGTCCAGCCTGACCAGGACGGCGTCGACCGGTGGCAGGCGCTCACCGAGCCGGGCGGAGGTGACCACGATCGGCACCGAGGCGTCGCGCAGCAGATGCGCGATCCGGTCGGCAGGGTGGTCCGGGTCGACGGGCAGGTAGGCCGCCCCGGCCCTGAGCACGCCGAGCAGCGCGACGACCAGGCCGGTCGACCGTTCCAGGTTCACCGCCACCACGGTCTCCGGTCCGGCGCCGAGCCCGCGAAGGTGGTGGGCGAGTTGGTTGGCGTGGTCGTCCAGTTCCCGGTAGGTCAGCTCCTCGCCAAGACAGTCCAGTGCCACGGCGTCCGGTGTGCTCCTGGCCCGTTCGGCGATCTGCTCGTGCACCAGGGCGGGGTTCGGCTCGCCGACGGGGCCCCGCGCCGCCCGCAGTGCCGTCGCCCGGTCCTCGACGGTGCCCAGCGGGAGGGAGGTCAGCGACCGGTCCGGGTCGTCGACGACCGAACGGGCGAGTTCCTGGAAGTCCCGCGCCAGGCCTTCCGCGGTGGACGGGTCGAACAGCTCGGCGTTGTACTCGAGCCGGCCCGTCACCCGCCCCCCGCGTTCGACCAGCGACAGGTCGAGGTCGTAGCGGCTGGCGCCGACCGCCACGTCGAGGAACTCGACCTCGGTGCCGGCCGGTGCCGTCCCGGAGTCCCGCAGGTTGTGCAGCGCGAACATGACCTGGAAGATCGGCGCGTAGCTCAGGTCACGGTCGGGCCGCACCCGCCGCACCAGCAGCTCGAAGGGCAGCTCCTGGTGGGCGAGGTCGTCGAGGACACCGTCGCGCACCACGCGCAGGAACCGCCGGAACACCGTCCTGCCGCGCGGTCGGGTGCGCATCACGACGGTGTTGGTGAACAGGCCGATCACCGGCTCGTGCTCCGGCCGTGTCCGGTTGGCCACCGGCGTCCCGACGAGCACGTCGTCCTCACCGGTGCGGCGGTGCAACAGGGTCGCGTACACGGCGAGCAGCACCATGTACAGGCTGGCGCCCTCGGCGCGGGCCAACGCGTGCAGCCCGGTGACCACCTCGGCGGGGAGGTCGACCCGCGCCACACCGCCACGCGGCCGGGCCGTCGGGCGTCGCGCGTTGTCCGTGGGCAGCGACAGCAGCGGCGGCGCGCCGTCGAGCCGGTCGGCCCAGTACCGCAGTTCCCGTTCCAGCCGGTCTCCGACCAGTCGCTCCCGCTGCCAGGTCACGAAGTCCGCGTAGGACGTCGCGGGGCCGGCCGTGGGCGGGCCGGCCCGGTAGGCGGCGCACAGGTCGTTCCAGAACAGTCCGATGGACCAGCCGTCGATCACCAGGTGGTGGAAGCACACCATCAGCACGTGGTGTTCGGGGCCGAGCCGCAACATCGTCGCCCGCCACAGCGGCCCGCCGTCGAGGTCGAACGGCGTACGCACGAACTCCTCCGCCCGGCGCCACAGGTCGTCCTCGCCGTCGGTGTCCAGCACCGGCAGCTCCACCTCGGCGACGGCCAGGAACCGTTGGCGCACGGCCGAACCGTCGGACACGACTCCGGCCCGCAGCGCGTCCTGACGGTTCAGCACGGCCAGCAGCGCCGCCCGCAGGGCCGCCGGGTCCACCGCCCCGGTGATCCTGGCGACCAGGGGCAGGTGGTAGGCCGCCGAACCCGGCGAGAGCTGCTCCAGGATCCAGATCTGTCGCTGGGGAAACGACAGCGGCCACAGCTGGTCACCGGCCACCGTCGTGTCCTGTTCGGACACGACGGGTCGCCGGCCGCCCAGCCGGTGCCGAAGGTGTTCCAGTCGCGCCGTGGCGTTCGGCTCCGGTTCAGCCGTCATGCCCGCCCAACCGGTTCACCCTCGGCCAGCCGCGAGCCGACCTCGCCGGCCAGCGCGGTGACGGTGCTGGCCTCGAACAGGATGTCCGGGCTCAGCCTGAGCCCGTAGTGGGCGCCGACCCTGGCGATCAGCTGCACCGCGACCAGCGAGTTGCCGCCGAGTTCGAAGAAGTCCTCCTCGTAGCCGATGCCGTCCAGGCCGAGCGCCTCGATCCAGAACGTCCGCACCATCGAGGCGATCTCGCCGACCTCCGGCGCCGGGCCCGCCGTCGGGCTGGGCGTTCGCCGTTCGGCCGGCCGGGGCACCGGGGGTTGGGCCAGGCCCACCGGCTCGGGCGGACCGTGGCCGTCGGTGACCCACGGAACGCCCGCCACCGTCCACCGTCCACCGGCCGGGTTCACCGCGACGAACGGTGGGTAGCTCCCGTTCAGCACCTCCGCGAAGACGCTCGCACCGTCCTGGGGGGACAGCAGGGGAACGTCCTGGTCGCCGGCGGGCGCCGGCCGGGGACCCGGGTCGGGGGTGGCGCGCAGGCCCTGGACGAACTCGGCCGGCCGGACCTCGCGGAAGGTGTAGGACTCCACCCGCACCAGCTGTGCGCCGGTGTCCGGGTCGTGGATGTCGATGTTGATCGACGCCCAGCCCTGGTCGAAGTCCTCGATCCACGCGTGGACCAGGATCCTGGCCGGCAGCGGCGCGAACACCGTCAGCCGCTCGTACATGAACGGCAGCCACAGCCGGTGCACACCGTCGGCGGGAGGGATCACCGAAGCCCGGTCGAACAGGGCCGGGTGCAGGGGGTGCAGGTCGAGGTCGTCGTGGAACTTCTCGGGCAGTTCGAGGTCGAGCACGGCCTCGTGCGTCCCCCACCGCATCGCCGCGATGCAGTCCCAGCGCGGACCGAACTCGATCAGGTCGACGATGTCCGGCTTTCCCTCACCGGTGTACCCGCTGCGCAGGCTCACCGGATCGGCCGGCCTGGCGTCGGTGGGCCCGGCGGCCACCACACCCTCGACGTGGCCACGCCAGGTGCCGTCGGCCTGGCGGGTCTCCACGGTGAACCGGTGTTCGCCCTCCCGTGGGTGGAACACGACCCGGGTCTCCACCTGCTCGGCGCCCAGGATCGGGGACGCGAACACCACGTCACGCAGTGTCAGGGCCAGGTCGGCCTCGTAGAGCCCCAGCGACCGGACCGCGGTCACCACCAGCTCGATCGCCGCGGTTCCCACCAGCACCGCCTGCCCCTCGAACCGGTGCTCGTCGAGTTCCCAGTCCTGTTCGGTGAACGTCCGGCGGTACTCGACCGGCAGCCGGGCACCGGCGGCGTCGGGCACGACACCGGGCGCGACGCCGGGCGCGGCACCGTCGGTCTGGTCACCGACCAGCGTCGCGGCGTTCACCTCGGACTCCGCGAGCATGCCGACCTCCGACCAGCCAGGCCAGCCGATGGCGACCGTGTGCCGGCCGCCCCGGCCGTGCCGCTGGGCGAAGGCGTCGAGGAAGGCGTTGGCGGCGGCGTAGTCGGCGCTGCCGAGCAGGCCGCCCAGACCGGCCTGGCTGGAGAACAACAGCAGGAAGTCCAGGTCGGAACGCCCGCCGAGCAGCTCGTGCAGGTTGAGCGTGCCGCGGACCTTGGGCGCGAGCACGGCCTCGATGTCGGCGTGCTCGCGGTGCGCGAGCAGTCCGCCACCGGCCACCCCCGCCGCGTGCACGACCCCGTTGACGGTCCCGAACCGCGCCTCGATCTCGGCGACGGCCGACCGCAGCGACGCGGCGTCGGCGACGTCCGCCCGGAACACCCCGACCTCCGCGCCGGCGTCCGACAGGGACTCCAGCGCGTCGGCCACCCGCGCCCCGGCGGGCGTCGTCTCGTCGGGCGGACCCGACCGGCCGACCAGCGCGATGCGGGGCCGCCGGCCGCTCTCGGCGAGTTCCCTGGCCACCACCAGGCCGATGCCACCCAGACCGCCGGTGACCAGGTAGACGCCCCGCTGACGCACGCGGTGCCGCCCGGCCGGGGCGGACCGGGCGAGCTCGGCCAGGGCGGGCACCCACACCGACGTGCCCCGCAGTGCCAGGGTCGGTGCACTCGGCTCGGCGAGTTCCCCGGACAGCACCTCCACTGCGGTGTCCGCCGAGAGGTCGATCAGCATGCCCTGGATCTCGGGGTGTTCCTTCTCCAGGCTGCGCAGGAATCCCAGTGCCATCGCGTTCGCCGGGTTCACCGGCTCGGCGCCGGTGATGTCCACCGACCGCCGGGTGATCACCACGAGCCGCAGCGGCACCCGCAGCCGCCGCTGCGCCCGGACGACGGCGCGCGCACACCGCAGCAGCCCGTGGAAGCCCCAACGCAGTGCCTCGTCGACGTTCGCCGAGGTCGTGTCCTCCGGACCGGAAAGCCCCACGGCGTAGGCGACCACCACCGGCTCGGCCGCCTCGCCGAGGCGGTCGAGGAAGGCGTCCCAGTCCTGGTCGGAGGTGACGTCCAGGGTCCGGCGGCCCGCCGGCTCGGTCCCGAGCACGCCGGTCGCCCGGATGGTGCGGAACCCGGCACGCAGGAAGGCGTCCCGGACGAGGTCACGGAAACCGGGGTCGGCCGGCAGGGCGAGCAGCGCGGGCCGGCCGTCGACCTCGCCGTCGACCAGCGGCGGACGACCGGTGCGCGACCGCCGCCACTCGAGGGTGCCGACCGACCAGATCCCGTCGGTGCTCCCGTCGGTGCTCCCGTCGGTGTCGGTCTCGGCGGTGGGCACCGGGGCGGCCTCCGGTCGCTGGGGCGTGCTGACCGGCAGGTCACCCTCCCGCAACTCGACGTGCCCCGGCGGCCGCTCGATCCAGCACCGGCGCCGCTCGTAGGGGTAGCCGGGCGCCGGAACCCGGCGGGCCCGCGCGTCGGCCGCCACCTCGCGCAGGTCCACCGGCTGGCCCTCGACCCACAGCCTGGCCAGGGTGTTCTCCAGGACCGCCCGCCGGTCGGCCGGTGCCTTCGGCCTCGGCTGGGTCGCCAGGGCGACCGAACGCGACGCCCGCACGTCCTGGTTGCCGCGCAGCAGATCGGTGAGTGCCTGACCGGGACCGACCTCGACCAGGAACGCCGGGCCCGCACCCACCACGGCGGCCACGGCCGGCGCGAACAACACCGGATCGACCAGCTGCCGCGCCCAGAACGACGGCGTGCGCGCCTGCTCGGCGGTCAGTTCCCGGCCGGTCGCGGCGGACACCACGGGGATCCGGGGCTCACCGAGGTCGACCGTCGCGAGCAGGTCCGCGAACTTCTCGGCGGCCACGGCCATCGACGGTGAGTGGAACCCGTGCGAGGTGTGGAGCGGGGACACGGTCGTCCCCGCCGCCCGCAGCCGGTCGGCGACCCCGACGACGTCCTCCTCGCTTCCGGACAGGACGATCTGCCGGTCGCTGTTGACCGCGGCGAGCGCGACACCGCCGAGGTCGGCACCGAGCAGCTCACGGACCGCGTCCACGTCCGCCGACACGGCGACCATCCGCCCCCGGGGCATGCCCGCCATCAGGCCTGACCGGCCGATGACTGCCCGGAGCCCGTCCTCGACCCCGAACACCCCGGCGAGGGTCGCGGCCACCAGCTCACCGACGCTGTGACCGACCATCCTGGCCGGCCGCAACCCCCACGCCACCAGGCAGCGGCCGAGCGCGAGCTCCAGCACGAACAGCAGCGGCTGGGCGACCGAGGTCTCCTTCAGGGTGTCCTGATCGGTGTCGTCCGAGAGCCACAGCGCGCGCAGGTCCCGTTCGGACATCACGGCCGTCAGGTCGAACAGCGTGTCGCACTCCTCGCGGAAGGCGCCGTTCGTCCGGTACAGCTCGCGCAGCATGCCGTTGTGCTGGGAACCCTGACCGGGGAAGCAGAAGACCACCTCGCGGTCGACGGTGTCGGGCAGCACGACGGTCCCGCCGCGCATCAGGCGGGCGGCCTCGGCTCCGCCGGTCGCCACGACGGCCGCGCGGTGCCGGCGTTCGGCCCGGCCGGCCCGCAGGGTGTGCGCCGCGTCCCGGAACTCACGCGCGTCCTGGTCGGCGAGATGCTCGGCGAGCCTGCCGGTGAGCGTGTCGCGGGCGCTCTCGGTGGCCGCCGACCAGACGACCACCTGGGCCCGCTCCGCCGCCGCGTCGTCGCCGTGCTCCCGCTCGGGGGCCTCCTCCAGGATGACGTGGCCGTTGGACCCACCGATCCCGAACGAGCTGACGCCGGCCACCCGGGGCGCGCCCTTCGTGCGCGGCCACGGGACGCGCTCGACGGCGACGGCGAACGGGGTGTCGGCGAGGGAGAGCTTCGGGTTCGGGGTGCGGTGGTTGACCGTGGCCGGGATCTCCTCGTGCGTCAGCGCGAGCACGGTCTTGATGAACCCGCAGATCCCGGCCGCGACACCGAGATGGCCGACGTTGCCCTTGACCGACCCCAGCACACAGCTGCCCGGCGGCAACGCCTCGTCGGCGGCGCCGGCGAACGCGGTCGCCAGCCCGGCCACCTCGACCGGGTCGCCGACCTTGGTCCCGGTTCCGTGCGCCTCCACGTACGAGATCGCCCGCGCGTCGACCCCGGCGGACTCGATCGCGGCCCGGACGCACTCGGCCTGGCCCTGTTCGCTGGGCGCGGAGAACCCGGCCTTGCGGTCACCGTCGTTGTTGACCGCCGAACCGCGAACGACCGCGTGGACGGTGTCCCCGTCGCGCAGTGCGTCGGCGAGTCGCTTCAGGACGACGACACCGCCGCCCGTGCCGAAGTTCGTTCCGCCGGCCCGCTCGTCGAAGGGACGTACCCGGCCGTCCGCCGAGCGGATCCCCCCACCCAGCGCGATGTACCCGCAGTCGAGCGGCATCTCGATGTTCGCCCCGCCCGCCAGGGCCATGTCGCACTCGCCGAGGCGCAACGACTGGCACGCCAGGTGGACGGCGATCAGCGAGGTCGAGCACGCCGTCTGCACGGTCATGCTCGGACCCGTCAGGCCGAGGCGGTGGGAGATGAACGTCGCGACGTAGTCCGGGTCGTTGGACACGTCCACCGCCAGCAGACCCACGTTGCGTTGGATCACCTCGGTCGGTTCGACGTGGTTGGCCCGGTACCTGGCCGGACCGGCGCCACCGAACACGCCGACGGCCCCCGGATACCGGGCGGGGTCGTAGCCGGCGTGGTCGAGCGCCGACCCGGCGAGTTCGAGCAGCAGGCGCTGCTGCGGGTCCCGGAGTTCCGCCTCGCGCGGTGTCATGCCGAAACACGCCGGGTCGAACAGGTCGCCGTCGGGCATGCGGTGGCGGCCCCGCACGTAACCGGGGTGGGCCAGGTACTCCGGTCGTTCGCCGTACCGGAGCAGTTCGTCGTCGCTCGGCTCGGTCAGGCAGTCCCGGCCGTCGGCCAGGTTGCGCCAGAAGTCGTCCAGGTCCCTGGCTTCGGGAAACCGCCCAGCCATCCCGACAACCGCCACCGGTTCTCTCACGAGAGCGAACTGTAGGTTCGCGCCGCGCCAGCGGTCTTGCCACCAAAACGTGGGACAAGGCTTTCCCGCCGTCGAACGATCATCGCTTATACGTTGGTACGCCGAGGCGGAGAGGAGCCAGCGTGCCGGAAAGTCATGGCCAGCGCTGTCGTGTCCTGCTGCTCACGAACAAGCGCCTGACGGTCAGGCCTGGGGGCGCCCCGATCCGCTACGCGGGTCTCGCCGCCGGCATCGGCCGCGAGGCGCGGTTCACCCAGTTCGATCTCGGTTGCCCGAACCCCGGCCGCTGCGCGCACCCGTCGGGCGTCGTGACCACCGACGGCGGTGACCTGGCCGACCCGTACCCGCACATCTTCTGCCCGGCCACCGCCGAGGAACTGCTGCGCGACATCCGGCGCGCAGAACCGGACGTCGTCGTGGTGAGCGGGCTCGAACTGTGGCGCTACCTCGTCCACGTCCAGGACAACACGACCTGCGCCGTGGTCATGGACCTGCACAACGTCGAGTCGCAGTTGTCCGTCGACACCAGCAGCATCGCGCGATCCCGCCCGGAGTACTCCAGTCTCATCGGCACCCACGGCCAGGCCGTGCGGTCGGTCGAGCGGCGGATGGTCGAGGCGGCCGACCGGGTCTGGACCTGCACAGCGCCCGACCGTGACCTCCTGGTCCGGCTCCACGGCATCTCCCCGGACGAGGTCACCGTCGTCCCGAACGCCATCCCCGTGCCGGCGACGGCTCCTCCCCCGCCCGCGCGCATCGACCACGCGCTGTTCGTCGGGAGCCTGGACTGGTTTCCCAACACGCAGGCCGTGGACGTCCTGTTGGACGAGGTCGCGCCCCTGCTGCACCGCGACCGGGGCCGGCCGTTTCCCATCACGATCGCCGGCGCCAGACCGTTGCCCTCGGTGCGCAACCGCAGGTTCCCGCCGGGAGCGCGGTTCGTCATGAACCCGCCCAGTGTCACGGCGTTGTGGCGAAACGCCGTGCTGGCCGTGCCGCTGGCCATCGGCGGCGGCAGCCGGCTGAAGATCCTGGAGGCGTTCGCCGCCGGCAGCCCGGTGGTCTCCTCCGCCAAGGGGATCGAGGGCATCGACGCCGAACACGGCCGGCACTACCTGCTGGCCGATTCCGCCGCCGAGACCGCCGAGGCGATCCAGCGGGTCGCCGGCGACCCGGCGCTGCGTGCCGACCTCGTCCGGCACGGCTACCGGCTCCTCGCCGAGAACTACGGCCCCCCGCACGTCGGGGACGCCGTCCGGGACGACCTCAGTGGCCTGTCCAACGGTCACCGATGATCCTCGCCGACCGGATCCGCGCGTGGCTGGGCCTCGCCGCGCTGCTGCGCGGCGCCAGGGTGCGCCAGCTCGTGCCCGCCGCCGCGCTCGTGGTGGTGTCGGGGGTCCTGCCGGTCACGTTCATCCTGGCCATGGGCCAGGTCGTCGCGACCGTGTGGTCCACGTCGGACGTGCCGGACACGGCGACGTCCTGGCTGGTCGTCGCCGTGCTGGCGATGACCGCCCAGCAGCTGCTCGATCCGCTGTGGACGGTCCTCACCACGGGGATCGCCCGGTCGATCGACCGCCACGCGCACCACCGGCTCATCACCAACGCGCTGTCGGCGCCGCTGGCGACCGCCGAGCGCGGCGACGTGAGCGGCAAGCTCGCCGACGCGGTGCGCCTGCACCGGCAGGGACTGCCGACCCCGGGCAGCGGCGCCGCCGCCCTGCTGCCGCTGACCGCCAGGTACCTCCAGCTCGGCGCGGCCGTGGCCGTGGTCGGGGTGACCGTGTCGTGGCTGGTCGCCGTCCCGCTGCTGGCGGCGGCGGTCCTGCTGCGGATCGGCCACCGAGGCGCGCTGAGTCGCTACTTCCACCACTACTGGCACGGGCTGGCCGACGAGCGCAAGCGCGTGTTCTACCTGCACAACCTGGGCACCGACAGCGTGTCGGCCAAGGAGATCCGCGCGCTGCGGCTCACCGGGTGGCTGCGGGAACGCACCGGCAGGGAGACCGCCGCCTACCTGGCGAAGACCTGGAAGGCCAGGCGGGAGGTCTACTTCGGACCGTTTCTCCGGTACACCGCCGTCGGTTTCGGGGTCGGCGTGTTCGCCATCGTCACGATCGCGGTCCTGCACGGGCAGGACCCCGGTGTCGCCGGGCTCGTGGTCGCCGCCCAGGCCACGCTCGTTCCGCTGCGGTTCGGTCGGGGCATCCCCGACTGTGACACGGCCACCGAGCACGGCCACCTGGCCCACGACGTCATCACCGGTCACGAACGCGCGGTACGCGCCGCGCACACCGCCGCGCGCGCCCCGGCCGAACCGGTGACGATCCGCCGGGACGCCGCGATCACGTTCGAGCACGTCCACTTCCGCTATCCCGGCGCCGACCGCGACCTGCTCCGCGACGTGCGGCTGACCATCCCGGCCGGGCGCTCGACGGCGATCGTCGGCCTCAACGGCGCCGGCAAGACCACGATGATCAAACTGCTGGCCGGTTTCCACACGCCCACCCACGGCAGGATCACCGTCGGCGAGCACGACCTGGGTGACCTCGACCCCGTGGCGTGGCGACAGCGGATCGCGGCGCTCACCCAGAACTTCACCCGCTTCGACCTCACCCTGCGGGACAACGTCCTGCTGGGCGCGGCCCACCGCCCCCCGGACCACGGCGCGCTGCTGGACGCGATCACCCTGGCCAACGCGCGGGAGATCCTGGAGGCGCTGCCGCACGGCCTGGACACCGTGCTCAGCCCCCGCTACCACGGCGGAGTCGGCCTCTCCGGCGGGCAGTGGCAACGGATCGCGCTCGCCAGGGCGTTGTACGCCCAGGCGATGGGCGCGTCGCTGGTGGTGCTCGACGAACCGACCGCCCAGCTCGACCCGCGTGCCGAAGCCGCGTTCCACCAGGAGTTCTTCGAGCTCACGGCCGGGGTGACGACCCTCGTCATCGCGCACCGGTTCTCGACCGTGCGCCGGACCGACGCGATCGCGGTCCTCGACGGCGGTACCATCACCGAACACGGCACCCACGACGAACTGCTGGCCCGGTCGGGGACCTACGCGACGATGTTCCGCCTCCAGGCCGACCGCTTCGACCAGCTGGCCGGGTGAGGTCGATGTGGCGAACGACCCGTCAGCTGCTCACCCTCGCCTGGCACACCGACCGACGCCGGCTGCTGGTCGCCACCGGCCTGCTGTCGGCCGGGTACCTCGCGACCCCGCTGGTGGCCCTCGTTCTCGGGTCGTTCGTGGACGACGTCCTCGGCGGGCGGGCCACACCGGCGATCACCGGCGGCGTGCTGCTCGCCGCGCTGATCATGGCGGAGCTCATGTGCGCCCACTTCGCGCACCTGTCGTACTTCGAGCTCGGTGAGCTGATGGACGACGCACTGCGGCAACGCCTGTTCACGTGTGTCGGCACGGGAACCCCGCTGGAGAACCAGGAGCAGCCGGAGTTCGCCGACCTGCTCCATCTGGTGCAGCGCGGCATCGGCCGGACCAGGTCCTCGGTGGAGGCGATTCTCGAGTTCGGCGGTCTGCTGCTCACGCTGGCGCTGAGTGTGCCGCTGCTGTTCACGCTGGACCCGCTGCTGGGGCTGTTGCCGCTGCTGGCGGTCGTGCTCGTCGAGGCGAACCGACTCGCCAGGAACACGATCGACACCGCCCAGCGTGCCGCGGCGCGGGACGACCGGCTGGCCGACCACTTCCTCTGGCTGGTGTCCAGGCCGGAGTCCGCGATGGAGCTGCGCCTGCTCGGGCTGACCGACGAGGTGGTCGCCCGGCACGGCACCGCCTGGGACCGGGCGAGCCGCCGGCTCGTCCGTGGTGAGCGGCGGGCCGCGCTCCTGCGCTGCGCCGGCCAACTCCTGTTCGTCACCGGATATCTGGGCGCGCTCGTCCTCGTCGTGCGGCGGGTCGGCGGCGGCACGGCCACCGTCGGGGACCTGCTGGTGGCCCTCGTCCTGGGTATCGCCATCGCCAACCGGATGGGCGTGGTCAGCGGTCTGCTCACCGTTCTGCGTGAGGTCGGCACCACGCTCGACCGGCTGCGGGCGCTGGAGGACCCGCGCCCCGCCCCGCGCCGGCCGGCAGCTCCGGCTCCGACGGCGGCGGCCGAGGCGATCGAACTGCGAAAGGTGTCCTTCCACTACCCCGGTTCCTCGACCCCCGCGCTGCGGGACATCGACCTCACCATTCCCGTCGGCTCGGTCGTCGCGCTGATCGGCGAGAACGGCGCGGGCAAGAGCACCCTGTCGAAGCTGCTGTGCGGGCTCTACCAGCCGACGGAGGGCCAGGTCGCCTACCGGGGAACGGAGATCACGGCGGACTGGCTCGCCCAGGTCTCGTGCCTGTTCCAGGACTTCGCCAGGTTCGAACTCACCCTGGCGGAGTCGGTCGGTCTGGGACGGCTGCCCGCCGACGGCGTCCCGGGCGCCGACGAACCCGCCCTCCTCCGGGCACTGCGCCGGGCCGACGGGCTGGACATCCCGCGATCGCTGCCCGACGGACTCGCCTCAGTGGTCGGCCGGTCCTACGACGAGGGGACCGAGCTGTCCGGCGGGCAGTGGCAGAAGGTCGCGCTGGCCCGCGCGTTCCTGCGGGAGGACGTGTCCCTGCTGGTCCTCGACGAGCCGGCGGCGTCCCTGGACCCGCGGGCGGAACACGCGCTGCTGACCACGTTCCGGGACGCCACCGCCCACGCCGGAATCACGGTCCTGGTCACCCACCGGCTGTCCACGGTCAGCCTGGCGGACCTCATCGTCGTCCTGAGCGAGGGCACCGTGGCGGAACTGGGAAGCCACGACGAACTCATCGGCGCCGGCGGTCTCTACGCCGACCTCTACCGGACCCAGCACCGTGCCTACCGCTGATCACCTGACCCCGCCGGCGGACACCCCGTCCTGGCGGTTGGTGGCATCGACCCCGGGCATGATCGAGAACCTCGCGCTGACCGCCCACCCGGAGGCCCTGGGGCCGTTGCTACCGCACCAGGTGCGGGTGGACGTGCGGGCGGCGGGGGTGAACTTCCGGGACCTGCTGACGATCCTCGGTCTGTATCCCGGCCGGCAGGGCCTGGGGCTGGAGGGCGCGGGCGTGGTCGTCGAGGTCGGTACGGCGGTGACCGGGGTGGCTCCCGGTGACCGGGTCATGGGCCTGCTGCCAGGCGGGTTCGGGCCGACCGCCGTGACCGATCACCGGTCCCTCACCCGGGTTCCGGCCGGCTGGTCGTTCGTCGAGGCCGCCTCGACCCCGGTGGCGTTCCTGACCGCCTACTACGCGCTGGTGCACCTCGCCCCGGTCCGGCCCGGCGAGTCGTTGCTCGTGCACTCGGCCGCCGGGGGTGTGGGACTGGCCGCCACCCAGTTGGCCCGGCACCGGGGCGTGGAGGTGTTCGGCACCGCCCACCCCCGGAAATGGGACGTCCTGCGGGCGGAGGGGATCGGGGAGGACCGGCTGGCCTCGTCGAGAACGGTGGAGTTCGAGGACAAGTTCCGGCGGACGACCCGGGGCCGCGGCGTCGATGTCGTGCTCAACTCCCTGGCCGGCGAGTTCGTCGACGCGTCCCTGCGCCTGCTCTCCCGCGGCGGGCGGTTCGTCGAGATGGGCAAGACCGACATCAGGGAGGCCGCGTGGGTCGAACGCACGTATCCCGGCCTGAGCTACCGGCGGTTCGTGCTGACGGACGCGGGCCCGGGACTGGTACGACGCATGCTTTCCGAGGTGGTCGACCTGTTCTCGAGCGGTGCCCTGCGACTGCTTCCGGTGACCACCTGGAGCATCCTTCAGGCACCCGAGGCCTTCAGGTTCCTGAGTCAGGCGCGACACATCGGAAAGATCGTGCTCACGATTCCCCAGGGCCGGTCCGGGGCAGCTGCATCGCGAACCGGGTCAGCTCCGCCTTGTTGCCCAGACGCAGTTTCGACCGAATTCGCTTCACATAGGTGTTCACGGTGTTCCCGCTGACTCGAAGCCTGGTCGCGATCTGACCGTGCGTGAGCCCTCGCGCGATGTGCAGAAGAACCTGCAACTCACGGGGGGACAACGATTCCGACACCTCGGCGGTCTCGTCGTTCGGCGCCGCGACCGAGGAATCCCAGAACTCACCCCCGGCGGCGACGGAACGGACCGCCGAGACCACGGTCGGGGCGTCCGCGCACCGCCGTACCAGCCCGCAGGCGCCGAGCTGGACGTAGTAGTCCCTCGCCAGTTCGCTCGCCCCGTGGCTGAGCAGCAACACCGGCGCGTCGTTCGCGAGCCCGGCCACGAACTCCGACAGTGGACCACCGTCGACGGCGTCGGGGTTGACGAGGAAGACATCTGCCCGTGAAGTGTCACCGCGTTCCGCGCGGTGCGGAAGGACAGCGATGTCGCTCGGAGCCAGACTCACCTCGAGCCCCTTGACGTAAATAGGCATGCTGTCGACAACGTTCACCCTGATCATGACCGCCAAACCCCACAGCCGAGTACTGCGGTTCCCCGTTGACGGTCAACCTATGTGGACTGACGCGGCCGCGGTGTCCAGTGAACGCCCGACAACCTTCGGTAGCGTTGACGCGTGTGCTCCTGGCTCATATCGAACCCGCGGTTCCGTACCCGGATGGAATTCGGTCAGTTCTCGGGCGGAAGAAGTGTGCCCAGTGGACCGAGATCGAGGTTGAGATCGGCGCGGGTGAGCTCGAAGTGCTCACACAGCTCGTCCATGCCCTCGTCCAGCCGCATCAGCGTCAGACCGATCTGTTCGATCTTCTCGTCGGTGAGGCCGCCGTCGTCGACACGGCGGATGGCCTGGCGCTCCATCAGCTGGCGCAGCAGTTCCACGACGGTGAGCACCAGCCCGGCCAGGCTCTGCTGGGCGGACTCCGGGTCTGCGTTGAGGTGGTGGTGGCGCGGCTGGTCGGTCATCGGGGGCGCTCCAGGGTGGTGCGCTCCAGGGTGCTGACCGAGGTCAGCAGGGCGTGCAGCGAGACGTGCACCAGGTCGACGTCCGCGATGGACAGTCGCAGCTCGCCGCTGATCACCACGCCGCTGGCCAGTACCCGGTCCAGCAGGTCGACCAGGGCGATGTGCCGGTCAGGGGCGGGAACGGGCGCGGTCACGGCTCACCTCCGGTGGTGGCGAAGGAGTACGCCGGCCACGGCCCGGTGAGCCGCAGCTCGACCTCCTCGGTGCGCCGGTCGAGCTCGTGGACCGTCTCGGCGAACGCGGCCGCGTCCCGCTCCGCGACCAGGTAGGCGCCGTTGAGGATCATCGGCCGGTTGGGGTCGGCCAGCGCGGGCGCGTGCGGACGGTTGCGCCGGGCGTCCACCGCGTGCGCGGCCAACGCGGCGTGCAGCGTGTCGGCCTGCTCGCGGGCGAACTGTTCGATCCGGGCGCCGGTGTCGCGTTCGGTGCGGCGCCGGCGCAGGTAGGCCGCGCCGGCGCCGGCCGAACCGGTCGCGGGGGCCGCCGGCTGCGGCTCGCGGAGTCGGTCGCGGTCCAGCAGGGCGCGCACGCCCCACTCCGTGCGGCCGGCGATCCGGTCCAGCGTTTCGGTGAAGCGGCTCGCGTCCGTGCGCAGCAGTTCGGCGACCCGGTCGTCGTCGTAGTAGACGGTGGTCAGTCGGAACGGCACGGCCGGAACTGTCAGCGCGACGGCGGCCACGACAGCGTCGTGCGCCCGCGCGACGCCGGCCAGCCAGTCGAGGTCCTCGAGGTTGCGTCGCAGCGCCTGCTCGCCGAACTCGGCCAGCGGCACGGTCCCGACGACCGCGCTCAGCCCTTTTCCGGCGACCGATCGGACGGTCTCGCCGGCGACCCCGGTGAGACCGTCCAGCAGGTGCGCGTCGACTTCCCTGGCCACCGCGTACACCCAGCTTCCGTACTCGGTCATTCCCCGCTCGCCTCCAGCTCGGCGATCTTGGCGCGCAGCTGCTTGTTCTCCGCCTCCAGCTGGCGTTGCCCGCCGCGACTCTCGATGGCCGAGCCGGACAGCCACGGGTCGTTCTCCCACCAGTCGATGCCGACCTGCTTGGCGGTCTCCAGGGAGGCGATCACCAGCCGCAGCTTGATGGTGAGCAGTTCGATGTCGAGCAGGTTGACCTGGATGTCCCCGGCGATGACGATGCCCTTGTCGAGCACGCGTTCCAGGATGTCGCCGAGGTTGGAGGCCGACTGACTGGGCGGGCCGGCCTGGGGGACGGTCGTCGGCTGGGTCATCAGTTCCTCCCCACGTCGGCACGGCCACGCGGGTAGCGCCTGGTTCTGCGGTAGGACAGCAGGTCGCCCTGCTCGTCCAACGCGGCCTCGTACACCGCGAGCATGTCCGAGGACGCCGGGATCCGGTGGTCCTCGATCACCTCGACCTCCACCAGCCAGCCGTCCTCGGTAGGTTCGACCGAGACCACGCCCGACACGTCCTTGGTCGTGAGCGCGCTGAGGTGCTCCTGTGCCTGGGCGGCGGCCCTGGTCGCCGACGTCGTGGTACCGGCCATCGCCACACTCACCTCTCCATCGTGTTCTGTTCGGTCATGCGGTCGAGAATCCGTTGCTGTGCCTCGGTTTCCTCAGCCGGGGTCAGTTCGCCCTCGGCTTCTCGCCGGTCGAGTTCCTCCAGTTCCCGGCGAACCGACATCGGGTGGCGCAGTTCCTCGTCGACCTGCCGCTGCACCACTTCGGCGAGCTTGACCACCCCGCGCACCGGGGCCAGCGGCAGGCCGACGATCATCGACAGCAGACCCATCGCTCACACCGCGCTGACCACGAAGTCGTAGGGCGCGAGTGGCCCGAGCAGCCGCAGGTCGACCCGGCCGGTCCACTGTTCGGCCAGCCGGTTCAACGCGGCCTCCAGGTCAGACTGTTGGTCGGTCCGCGCCAGGCAGGCCAGGTGCACGGCGTCCTCCTCGTGGGTGGGTTCCCGCGAGGTGACGGTCAGGTCCAGGTCTCCCAGCGCTTTCATCGCGGTCGAGGTGTCGGCCGCCCGCTTGGCCGCGAGCGCGTTGTTGACCGCCTCACCGAGGCTGATCCGCTCGTTGCGCGACGCGTCCTGCGAGGTCTCCCGGATCCGCTCCCGCAGCCGGTCCAGCTCGGGGTTCTCCCGCAGGATCTCGCCGAGCACGGTGTCGGTGTGGTAGCGGCCGCGCACCAGGTACTCGGCCCGGCCCTCCAGCTCGGCCAGCGCGCCGACGAACTCGTCGTGGTGCGGGGCGAGCAGTTCCTCGGTCACCTGCTCCCGGCCGGCGAGTACGCCGCCGAACTTCATCGGCAGCACCGGCACCTCGGCCGCGGCACCGTCGAGCAGCGCGGCGTGCGCGGTGAGGTCCTCCGGCCGGCCGAGCGCCTCGTCCGTGGGGACCGCGCTGATCAGCGCGGCGATGTCCCCGTGGGTGACCATGTCGACCTTGCCAGGGGGGTCGCCGACGCCCTCGGCGTCCGGCTGGACCTCCACGTCGGCCGGCACGATGCCGTAGACGTAGACACCTCGCGTGGACTCGGTCACCGCGAGCCTCCCTTCCGTCGCTGTCCGGCCGGCTCCTCCTCGCCGGAGTCGTCGCCGAGGGTCTCCCGCAGCTTCTCGCCGGCGGCCTCCAACGCGCCCTTGGTCTTGCTCTTGGAGCCGCTTTCCTGCATGCCCCCGACCAGGTCGGGCAGACCCTGCTTCTCGTCGGCGGAGATGTCCAGCCGGTTGACGGCCTCGGCGAACCGCAGGTAGGTGTCCACACTGGCCACCACGACCCGCGCGTCGATGGTCAACAGTTCGATACCGACCAGTGACACCCGCACGTACGCGTCGATGACCAGGCCCTTGTCCAGGATGGTGTCGATGACGTCGGCCAGACTGCTCGATGTCGGCCGTTCCACCCCGCTGCCGCCACCTGCTGGCTGCACGGCTGTGGTCATGATTTCCGGCCCTCGCTCTCCTCGTCGTCCTCGTCGGCCGCGTCCTCGTCGGTCCGGTCCTCGGCCGCCTCGTCGGTGTCGCCGGTCTCCTCGTCGGCGTCCCGCTCCGCCTCGTCGGGTTCGTCGACGACCTCGCCGTCACGGATCTCCCCGCGCCAGCCCTCGACGTCGTCCGGATTGAGCAGCGCGTGCCGCATCACGTACCGGCGGAAGTGCTTGAGCTCCAGACGGACCCGCCGGCCCTGGGCACGCCACAGATTTCCGGTGTGCTCGAACAGTCCCTGCGGGTGGTACTCCAGGACCACCAGGATCCTGGTCAGGTCCGGGGCGAGTTCGTGGAAGGTGACCGCGCCGTCGACGTGGCCCTTGTCGCCCTGGGATCGCCACACGATCCGCTCGTCGGGGACCTGCTCAAGGATCGTGGCCTCCCAGGTGCGGTGCGACCAGAGGATCTGGGCCTTCCACCGCAGCTTGCTGTCCTCGACCTGCTCGACGTCCTCGACCTTCTTCATGAAGGTGGGGAACTCGGTGAACCGGGTCCACTGGTCGTAGGCGAGATCGACCGGCACACCGACGTCGATCTCCTCGATGATGTTGGTCGTCTTGATCTTGCCCTTGCCCCTGCCCTTGTTCCCGCCCTTGCCGAACGCGCCCTTGACCTTGTCCTTCACGCCCTGGAACGCACCCTTCAGCGCCCCGGTCACGGCCTTGCCCCGCACGCCGGGTTCGCTGCCGGTCACCGCCTGCAGCAGCCCACCGCCCTTGCCGTCACCGTCGCTGTAGTCGGTGAGTCGACCGGTCGCGGCGCTGACCTTGTCGGTCAGCGAGCTGGTTGCCCTGGTGGTCACCGTCTCGGCGAGCCTGCGCAGCGAGTCGCCCAGCTGGGTGCTCTGCGTACCCTGCTTGGCCTTCTCGGTGACCTTCTCGGCCGCCTTCTTGCCCTTGCCGGCGGCCTTGCTGATGGTTTCGGTCGCCATGGACGTCACCCCCCGGCCCGGCGCACTGGAGTACGCGTGCGACTGCGGGTGGTGGACCGTCGGGGCTTCGTGTCCTCGCCCGAACTCCGTCGGGACGGGGCCCGGCGACGCGGACGCCGCGGCTCATCCCGGGACTCGGCGGACGATTCCTCCGAATCGGTGTCCGGCTCGTCCTCGTCGGAATCCCTGCTGGAATCCGTGGCCTCGCCGGAATCCACGTCCTCGGCGGACTCCTTGGGCTGCAAGCGATCATTGAGCGCGTCGATGCGGTTACTGGCGGCGGTCACGGCCGCGGTCTTCGCCGCGCCGACGAGCTGCCCGCGCGCAGCCTTGGTAAGACTGTCGAGGTCGGCCGAGGTACCGAGCTGGCTCAAGCCGCGTTGCAGAAGCTGCCGCGGTGAGCCGAGCGATCGGGTGGCACCAGCCGCGGCGATCATCAGTGCCAGCCGCATTTTCTTCGTGCGGCCGAGCAGATAGCCGAGTCCGACTCCCATTCCCAGCACAAGTCTTGACTGAGCGTTCATGCTCCTCCTCCCAACAGGGTGCCCCTCGAACGGGACCTGTTTGGGGTCGTACCCGAGGTGCGCGGTGTGAAACCGGATCATCGGGATCGGCGGAGGAAGTCTCGGTTCGATTCGTGGAGGAACGACACCTGTCCCACGGGTGAGGCAACGACAAACACGTGGGCGCCAACGAGATCCGAGCCGTTGAGAGTCCGCGGGCTCTGATCTGGGGTGCGGGGGTTACTCCCGTTGTGAAGCGCCGCGCTCGTGGGTCCCGCTCGGTCTCAGATCTCGGCCGCCGGATCGCGACACAGGACCACGACGGCGATGTCGTCACCGGGAGTGTGTCCGGCGACGAGCTTGTCCATGACGGTGGTGCACACACTGTCGGCCGTTTCGACGGTGACGGCGTCGCAGAGGTGGCCCATGCCCTCGTCGATGGAGGCGTTCCGACGTTCGACCAAGCCGTCGGTGTACAGGCACACCACCCCGCCGGGCTCGACGTCGAGCACATGGTTCCGACGCCGCCGCGGGGCAAGACCGGTGCCGACCGGCAGGTCCGGAGGGATATCCGCCACCGTGCCCAGCGTCCCGGGCCGACACACCACGGGAGGCGGGTGGCCTGCCAGCGAGATCTCCAGGCGATGCGTCCCCGGATCGAACACCGCGTAGGCAGCGGTGGCCATGGCACCGGGTTCGAAATGGGTCAGCTTGCTGTCGAGCTTCTCCAGTACGACAGCGGGATCCTCGGTCTCCAGCGCGTAGGCACGCACCACGCTGCGCATCCGCCCCATGATCACCGCGGCGCGCAGTCCGTGCCCCACCACGTCGCCGATCACCAGGCCGAGCCGACCGGAGGGCAGGGTGAACGCGTCGTACCAGTCACCGCCGACGCCGTTGTCCCCACCGGGGAGATAGCGCCCCGCGAGCGAGAAGCCAGGCACAGCGGGTAACCGCGCCGGCAGCAGGCTGCGGTGCAACGCCTTGGCGGCGGCACGCTCGGCCCGAGAGGACGCGACCTGCGTCGCGAGGGCGATGCGGTCGGCCGCGACCTGCAGCAGGTTGATGTCGTCGTCGGTAAAGATCCGACTGGTCACCGAGCCGACGTACAGAACGCCGATGACCTGCCCCTCGGCCAGCATCGGCACCCCGAGCAGGCAACGCACTCCCCGTTCGACGAGCCGACGGTCGAGCAGGGTGCTCTCATCGACCTGGTCGAGCATGACCGGACCTTTCCGGTCCGCCACCATCCCCGCGAAGCCGCGTCCGATCGACACCTGGACGTCGTCGCTCAGGTCCTCGTTGAGGCCGATGACCACCGTCGGTGTGAGGCCACCAGCCAGGGTGTCGTTCATCAGGACGACCGCGCTGTCGGCCTCGAGCAACTCCAGTACCCGTTCCAGCAGCTCGCGCTGCATGTCCTCCAACTCGACGTGGGCCAGCGCGGTATCGGTGACCAACTCGATACGGCTCAACCGTTCCTGCGCACCGTTCGCCCGGCTGGCCGGCTTCGACATACGCTCAGCCTAGCCACCCAGGTTGCCACCGGATGCTCACAACCACAGGATGGAGTCATGAACCCCGATCCCCAGCCCACCGTACTCCTGGTCGACGCGGAAACCCACGGGCGGGCGGTGGTCCTGCTGGTGAGCGGAGAGATCGACGTGATGACCGCCTCCCAGCTGGAAGAATCCGCACTCCGCGCGCTGGAGGACACCCCGGCCGTCCTGGTCGTCGACCTGAGCGGTGTCACCTTCCTGGCCTCCGCGGGGCTCGCCGTCCTCGTCGGCATCCGGAAAGCAGCCGCCCACACACCGACCGACGTGCGTTTCGTCGCCGCGGCGCCCGCGACGCTCCGCCCGCTTCAACTGATGGGCCTTGACCAGGACCTCGCCCTGTACCCCACCCGCGACGAGGCCCTCACCGACGCACCGCCGAGCTGATCACGCCGATCGCCCCCGGTCGAGGTCGTGTTCGGCCGCCGGGCCACACCACTCGCCGATCGTGATCTTCGCGCGGGGGTGTGCCGGGTGTGACCCAGGTGCCGAGTTGCTCGACCGACTCGTCCATGCTCCGCGTGGCGAACCCGCCGCCCGGTTCAGACGGCCGTTCGTGACCACTGCTGGTTGGCGCCGGTGCCGCACGTGTACTGCGTGAGGATCACACCGTCCGCGGTCGACGCGGCCGGTACGTCCACGCATTTGCCGCTGTGTCGTGCCCGGAGCTGGAAGTAGCTGCCGTTGGCGACCATCTGGAACTGCTGGTTGGTGCCGGAACCACAGGTGTACTGGATGAGGTCGGCGCCGTCGGCCGTTGAAGCGCTCACCACATCGAGGCACTTTCCGCTGTGGCGGCTGATGATGCGCCAGTAGCCGCTGCCGGCGTCCTGGAACTGCCACTGCTGCCACGGGTTGCCGCCGTAGGTGTACTGGCCGACGCGCGCACCGTTGTCGGTGTTCGGCGCCTGGACATCCATGGCCTTGCCGCTGTGGCGCACATCGATCCGGTAGACCGTGGGCGGTGGGTTCGTGGAGCCGTCGCCCCAGCCGTAGCGGATCCGGTCGGCGCCGGAGGCGTTGCGGACGGTCAGGTCGAGGTTGGTGCCGCTGCCGCTCATGGCGTACATCGAGTACCAGTCGTACCCGATGGTGCCGGGCTTGCCGCCGACGGCGGGCCAGTAGGTGCCGCCCATCTGGTTGTCGCGCATGACCTGCGCCATGGCGCGGATGTGCCGCACGAAGTTGTCGGTGCTGTTCGCGTCGGCGTAGTTGAGGCCGGTGGACATCGGCGCGCCGAACTCGGTCGCGACAGCGCGGGAGGCGCAGTTGCCCAGGCGCGTCTGAATGTGGCTCCGGAAGGCGTCGTAGGTCATCGGGTTGTAGAAGAAGGCGTAGTGGTGGAAGGACAGCAGCGTCGAGGTGAAACGGCTGTCGTCGCAGATGTCCCGCAGATCCTGGCTGAAGCCGGTGCCGCCGATGAGCACCCTGCCGGGCACAGCCGAGGTGTGATAGCTGAGCCAGTTCGCCGCGACGTCGCGCCAGTCCGCCGACGAGTAGCCGTGCGGCTCGTTCATCGGTTCGAAGTAGACGTTGCTGTTCGAGCCGTAGGTGTTGGTCACGCTGGACCACATCGTGTTCCACGCGGTCATGTTCGTGATCCTGCCGCCGGAGGCAGCGCCGTCCTCCCAGTAGGCGAGGATGACCTTGAAGCCGCGTTCGGTGGCGGCGTCGATGGCGCCACGGTAGGCGTTCCACCAGGTCGTACTGGCCACCGTGTGCGTGTTGATGGGAAGCCGGACGGTGTTGACCCCCATGGTGGAGGCCATGTCGTCGTAGAGGGCGTTGGCTTTGGCTCGTACCGTCGCGTTGCTGTCGGACTGGCTCAGGCCCTGCACGACGAGCGGGCTGGTGCTGAAGTTGTCCCCCAGCACGGCCCAGTTCATGCCTCGGAACTGGTGGGTGGCGGCAACGGCCGGCGATGCGGTGACGACGAGACTCGCCGCCGCGGTGAGCGCGGTCGCCACCAGGGAGATCAGCAACCGGCGCGCCGATCGAACGCGTGTCATCAGATCTCCCGTCTCCTGTCGACTCATGCCCTTGCCCAGCGCTGGTTGGCGCCGGCGTGACAGCTCCAGACGTTCACGGCGGTGCCGTTGGCCGTGCCGGCGCCGCTGACATCCAGGCACAGTCCGTTCTGGACGCTGCTGACCGTGCCATTGGCGTTGATGGTCCACTGCTGGTTGGCGCCGCCGTTGCAGTCCCAGATCCGGGCCCGGGTACCGGCGGTGGCACCGCTGGGGATCTCGAGGCATTTACCCATCACCTGCAGTGCCTGCCCGGTCAGGGTGAACTGCTGGTTGGCATTGGTGTGACAGTCCCAAATGATCATCTGGGAGCCGTTGGCCGAGGCCGCGCCGTTGACGTCCAGGCACCGGCCGGAGGCCTCGCCGCGCAGGCGGAACGTGGGCGGTGGCGGCGGCGGGGACTCTCCGGTGAAGAACCGCCACACCTCGTTCTTGACCCAGCTCCTCGCGCCGCTCTCGCAGCCAGCGCACCCATCCACCGGGCCCTGTTGGTGACCACCGTCGAAGGGCGCCCAGACAACCGGATATCCGTCCCGACACCCCGAGTAGGCGGTGCTGATGTGGGTCAGGCTGCCCCCCGGTGGTTCCGGTGGGTTCTGGGCGGTACAGCCGTTGTTCCGGACGAACCTGTCCCGCAGCGCCCGCCCGGACCCGATGTTGTCGTTGATGCCGTGGATCCCCATGTACGCGATGGGCTGCGTCCCACCGCTACATCCGCTGAGCTCCCGAGGTGCGCCGATGACCGCGACCGCGCGGAACGTCGTCGCCCTGGCGCACGCGATCGCGTAGCTCATCGCGCCGCCGTAGCTGAAGCCAAGAGCGAAGCGCTGCGTCGTGTCGACACAGAGACCGTCGTCGATCATGCGCATCATGTCGTCGACGAAGGTCAGATCCTCACCACCGGAGTTGGCCCAGCCGTTGTTGAGGCCCTGAGGCGCCACGAGGATGGCGGTGTCGTTCGCCAGTCGCCGCAGCCCGTAGTGGGCGTACACGTCTCCGTCGGTTCCGCCGCCGGCGACCTGTTGCATGGTGCCGCCCAACCAGTGGAACCCGAACACCAACCGGTGTTGGCGGGTGTTGTCGTAGTTTCCGGGAACGCTCAGGATGAACTGCCGACTCTTACCGCCGCTGGAAATCGTGTGCGTACCACTCTGCAACGTCGGAGCCTGACCACAGCCAGCCGACGCGGCGAGCGTGCCGGCATCCGTGGCCTCGGGGGCCGGCCCGGCCTCCGCCACACTCGCACCGGTGAGTGTCACCGTGGCGGCGACGACCAGCGTCCACCACCGCCGTGGACGTGTGTCCTGTCTCATGAGCGTGCCTCCCATCCGATGGTTCAGGGCAGGGTCCAGCGTTGGTCGGGGCCGTTGAAGGCAACCTGGGAGCGCTCCCAGTCGAGGGCGCGGAGAACCCAGGACGCCAAACGGACTCAATGGGTTCAACGACCCCAGGGTCGCCACGCATCGGGACCAGGTGGGGCATCCGGCAAGCTCGGCCGCGGCACGCCAGCCCAGCTGGCGACCACCCCGATCATCCGCGGGCCCATCCTCATTCGCGGGTCAACCGCGGGCCGAGCGGCAGGTGCACAGGGACAGTTCGCCGTTGAACCATAAGGACTCCCGAACAGCGTCGAAGCGGTTCGATCCATTGATTACCGTACGGGACCAATCACTGACAGCGCAATGCTTCTGTCTTATCCGGGGAGGATGTTTCCGACTTATCGAACGGCGCAAGGAGGCGGCCAGCAGCTCAGCCGAAGACGCGGCGCTGGATCTGGTGCCGGTAGTCATCGAGGGTGTTGTCCAGGTGGGTGGCCGTGGCCTGGGCCGCGCTCTCCGCGTCGCCGTCGCGGACGGCCTTCAGGATCGCCGCGTGTTCCTCCACCGCTTCGGCCGCGTGGCCGCCGACGGCACCGTGCATGCCGATGATGTTGGACTGACGTTGCAGGAGGCGGGCCTCACGCACCGCCGCGACCAGGAACTGGTTGTGCGAAGCCGCCGCGACCGCGAGGTGGAACTCCTCGTCACCGCGGTCGAACAGCGCCGCCTCCCCCGTCACCTGGCCCTGGCGGCACATCTCGACCGCCGCCTCGATCGCCCGCAGTTCCGCCGGCGTCGCGTGGATCGCCGCCAGCCGGCTCGCCGCCGTCTCCTGGATCCGGCGGAACTCGAACAACATGTAGACGTGGTCCAGATCGGTCGGCAGGAAGAACCCGCCCCAGCGCGAGGAACCCAGCATTCCCTCGTCGTCGGCGACGTACAGGCCACGACCCTTCTGCGCCCGCACCCGCCCGATCGCGGACAGGATCTTCACCGCCTCGCGCACCATGCTCCGGCTGGTACCCAACCGCGCGGCCAACTCGTTCTCGGTCGGCATCCGATCCCCCGGCCGAAACCCCGCCTCGGCGATCAACAGCAGAATCCGCTCAGCCACCAACTCATAACCAGGCCGGTACGCGTCGGCTGCCGGCGCGGCGTCCTGATCGATCTCTTCTCCCCGGTCGTTGGTCACACGGGAAGAGTACGGCGTCCACGCGTTGTCCAACCCGCCCGAAGGTCGCGCCGCGGCGCGCGGGTCCTCCTGGGCGATCCGAGACGCACGGCCGAATCCGACCGCGCCACCGGGGCGTCGGTCCGGAGGGACGGGGTCGGCGTTTCGCGCGCCTCGAGCGGCTCGGCGCGGGGTGGACGAGGTGCTGCGCCACCCCACGCTTCCCGCCACCTATCGCCTAGGCACAAGGCACTCCGTTCAGGGTCGGCGAGAGGAACGACTGGCTGCCGTTGTGGCTCGCGGTGTACCCGATGGTCGTGGTGCCACCGGTGTCGAGCCGGCCGTTCCACGACTCGTTCGTGACCCGCACGGTGTCCCCCGTGTCGGTCCACGTCCCACCCCAACCCTGGGTCACGGTCACGTTCGGCGCGGAGAACGTGAGTGTCCACCCGTCAATGGACGGCCCGCGGTTCTCGATGACGATCTCACCGGTGTAACCGGACTGCCACGTACTGACCACCCGGTGCGTCACCCCGCACGAACCGGTCCCCGGCTCCGGCGTCCAGTTGGCGGCGGCCGCCAACTCGTACGCGCGCTGCGGCACGAACTGGCCCGCCGGAGCGATACATCCGTCGGACTCACCCGGCAGCTTGATCCACAGGAACGCGGCGATCTGCCCGTCACCGGTCTGGTCCGTGCTCGGCGTGCCGATGGCCCGCCCCGCCGGGTCACACCACTCGCTGCCCAACGGCCCGTTGCCGTTGCGGCTGGTGTCGACCACCGCGCGCAGCCGCGAGTCACCCACGGCGTTGAGCACCGCCTTGGCGAAGGCCACCTCGTCGGCGGTCGACCGGTAGTTCGACACGTTGGTGGAGATGCCATCCGCGCTGTTGGAGATGTCGGCACCGCGCAGCCGCGCCGCAGCCTCCCCTGGCGCCAGCCACGCGGAGTGGCCGATGTCGAGGTACACCTTCGCCTGCCCGGACCCTGACTTGAGTTTCCTGCCCGCGTAGGCGATCGACGCCTTCGTCTGGTTCTGCTGATCGGCCGACTGGCAACTCGTCATGAGCGGCAACACATCCGGTTCCAGCACGATCACCGCCGGACGGCCGGCCAGGCCCGCCGCGACCTGGTCGACCCACGCCCGATAGGCGTCGTGGGACGGTGCGCCGCCGCCGCTGGGACCACCGCAGTCGCGGTTCGGGACGTTGTACACGACCATGATCGGGATCTTTCCCGCCGACGCGGCGGCCCCGACATAGGCGTCAACCTCGCCCCGCACCGTTGAGGTGTTGGTAGTGGTGAACCACTTCCCCTGTGGCGTGGCCGCGATGCGGTCCCGGATCATGGGCGTTCTGGAGTCGTTCGGGTTCGCCGCCACCCACCTCGCCGAGCCGGTGTTCGGATCGACGTAGAACGGGGACGCGGCGGCCTGGGCGGTTCCCCCGGCGGCGACGGTGACGACGCTCGCGATGAGCGCCGCCACCATCATGCCTCCGGCAACAACGGTGTTGCGCATGCGGACTCCTGTCAGAGGGGCGGGTAGGCGATCCGGACGAGCGTCGCGACGACCACACCGCCGAGTATCGGATTCCTTGATCGCATACGGGGTTCCTCGCAGCGTCGTCGGCGCCGGCGGACTGGGAGCGCTCCCAGACCCCCTTGAACTGTAACCGGCGACGACGAAAAGTACGACCAATTTCTTCAGGTCACTTTCTCGGTCGGCATCAGGCACCCGGCCGCAGTACCACCGGGAGCATGACTGGACCTCCACCAGGCGGAGAGAGCCACCGAAGCGCGTGACCAACGCGAATAAGTCGTACTTATGCACCACTGGCTCTTGACTCCGACCACCGACAGCCAGCTATGGTGTGATCCGGGCAACACACCTGGTATCACCATCGAGTCCGAACATGGTCCCTCGGACTGCCGCGGCCCTCCTCCCGAGTATCGGCAGGCGGCAATCGCGCAGCGGGCTGGGAGCGCTCCCAACGGAGGTGAGCGAGCAGATCTGAACCCGGCTCCACGCGATCGCCTCTCCCCTGCCTTCGGAGGCCCACCGTGCGACACGCACTCGGCACGTTCCTGACCGCGCTCGCCTGCGCCCTGCTGGTGAGCATGCTGACCGCGTCCACCGCCCCCGCCGCCCCGGCCGTGGGCGAGAAAGTACTGCTGTTCACCAAGACCGCCGGCTACCGGCACGACTCCATCCCGGCCGGTGTCGCGATGTTCCAGCAGATGGCCACGGACAACGGCTGGCAGCTCACGCACACCGAGGACTCGACCGTCTTCACCGACGGCACACTGCCCACCTTCGACGTCGTCGTCATGTTCCAGACCTCCGGCATGGTCTGGACGACGGCGGCGCAGCGGACGGCCTTCCAGAACTACCTGCGCGGCGGCGGGGGCATCGTCGCGATCCACAACGCCACGGACATGAACATCGAGAACGAGTTCCCGTGGTGGGACCAGGTGCTCGGGATGACCATGACCCAGCACTCGGCCACCGTCGCCGGCACGGCCAAGGTCGCCGACCAGGCGCACCCGTCCGGCCAGGGCCTGCCGCAACGCTGGAACCGCACGGAGGAGTGGTACAACTTCAACCGCAACGCCCGCGGTGACGTGCACGTGCTGGCCACGGCCGACGAGACGACCTACGACCCCGGCTCGTCCGGCATGGGCAGCGACCACCCGATCTCCTGGTGTCGCAACGTCGAGGGCGGCCGGCTGTGGGCGACGGCCATGGGGCACCAGTCCTCCGCGTACTCCGAGCCCCTGTTCCGGTCACACATCCTCGGCGGTGTGCGGTCCGCCGCCGGCACCGCCGCGGCCGACTGCGGCCCGACCGTGTGGACGAACTACGACAGGGTCGAACTGGACGCCAACACCGTGGCGCCCGGCACGCTCGACATCGCACCGGACGGCCGGGTGTTCTACACCCAGTACGGCGGGCAACTGAAGATCTACAAGCCGAGCACCAGCAGCACGGTCACCGCCGGCACCCTCTCGGTCTACACCGGCGGCGAGGACGGCCTGGCCGGCGTGGCGCTCGACCCGAACTTCGCCACCACCGGCTGGGTCTACCTGTACTACTCGCCAGCCGGTTCTCAGGAGGTCAACCGGGTGTCGCGCTTCACGGTCAGCGGCGACTCACTGGTGTCGGGCAGCGAGCAGGTGCTGCTGACCATCCCCGCCGCGCGACAGTCCGAACCCGGCCACACCGGCGGCTACCTCACGTTCGGGCCGGGCGGGAACCTCTACGTCGGCGTCGGCGACGACACCAATCCGCACGAGTCCAGCGGCTACACGCCGATCGACGAACGGTCCGGGCGCGCCCTGTTCGACGCGCAGAAGACCTCGGCCAACACCAACGACCTGCGCGGCAAGATCCTGCGCATCCACCCGGAGTCGAACGGCACCTACACGGTCCCGAGCGGCAACATGTTCGCGCCCGGCACCGCGCAGACCCGGGCGGAGATCTACGCGATGGGCTTCCGCAACCCGTTCCGGTTCACCGTGGACACCGACGGCACGCTCTACGTGGCCGACTACGGCCCGGACGCGGGCGCCGACAACGCCAACCGCGGGCCGGGCGGGCTGGTCGAGTGGAACGTGATCGAGTCCCCCGGGTTCTACGGCTGGCCGTACTGCGTGGCGAACAACATCCCGTTCAACGACTTCAACTTCGCGAACAACACCTCCGGCGCCACGTTCAACTGCGCCGCGCCGGTCAACACCTCCCCCAACAACACCGGGCTCACCAGCCTGCCCTCGGCGCGTGCGGCCGCCGTCTGGTACGGCAACGGCGGCAACGGCAACGCCTTCCCGGAGATGGGTGGCGGCGGCGAGGCACCCATGGCGTTCCCCGTGTACCACTACGACCCGAACAACCCGTCGGACACCAAGTTCCCGCAGTACTTCGACAAGACGGCGTTCTTCGGCGAGTGGGCGCGCAACACGATGCACGAGTTCCGGCTCGACGGCTCGGGAAACCTGTTGAAGATCAACCGGTTCCTGGCCAACCTGACGTTCAGGTCGCCGATGGACGCCAAGTTCGGCCCGGACGGCTCGCTCTACCTGCTCGAATGGGGCAGCGGGTTCGGCCGGGACAACCCCGACTCCGCTCTCTCCCGAATCGACTACATCTCCGGCGACCGCGCCCCGATCGCCCGCGCGACAGGAACCCCGTCCTCCGGTGGAACGCCGTTGACCGTGAGCTTCTCCAGCGCCGGGTCGTCCGACCCGGCAGGCGGCGCGCTGACCTACCGGTGGACCTTCGGCGACGGCGGCACTTCCACCTCGGCCAACCCGTCGCACACCTACACCACGCGCGGCCAGTACAACGCGCAGCTCACGGTGACCGCCGTGAACGGGCGGACCGGAGTCGCCAACGTCGCGGTGACCTCCGGCAACACGGCGCCGACGGTCCGGTTCACCGGGCCCGCCCACGGCGGGATGTTCGACTTCGGGGACACCGTGCCCTACGGCGTGACCGTCACCGACCCGGAGGACACGACGATCGACTGCGGCCGGGTGGTCACCACCCCCGCACTCGGCCACGACGAGCACGCGCACCCGCTCGACCCGAGGACCGGCTGCTCGGGGACAATCACGACCGGCTCGGACGGCGGCCACGGAGCGGACGCGAACCTGTTCTACGTGGCCGACGCCGTGTACACCGACGGCGGCGCCACCGGCGTGCCCGCGCTGACCGGACGAGCCCAGGTTCTGTTGCAGCCCAAACACAAGCAGGCCGAGCACTTCACCGGCTCGTCCGGTATCCGGGTCGTGTCCCAGGCGGGCGCGGAGGCCGGCGCCCGCATCGGGGACATCAGCGACAACGACTGGATCTCGTTCACGCCGATGAACCTGACCAACATCAACCAGGTCTCGTTCCGGGTGTCCTCCCCCGGCCCGGGCGGCACGATCGAGCTGCGGGCCGACTCGCCGACCGGACAGCTGGTGGCCACCGCGACCGTGGGGAGCACGGGTGGGTGGGACAACTACGCGAGCCTGGCACCGGTGACCGTGACGCGGCCGGCCGGCACGGTCGAGTTGTTCGTGGTGTTCAGGTCCACGGCGAACAACGCGTTCGACCTGGACTCGATGACGTTCGTCGGACCCGGCGTGGGCACCCCCGCCGGGGGCGACGGCGGCGCGATCACCGGTGCCGGCGACAAATGTGTCGACGTCAACGGCGCCAGCAGCGCCGACGGCACCAAGATCCAGCTCTGGACCTGCACCGGCGGCGCCAACCAGCGCTGGACCCGCAACGGGACCACGCTGCGGTCGCTGGACAAATGCATGACGGCAACCGGTACGGCGGACGGCGCCCTCGTTCAACTGTCCACCTGCAACGGTGGCTCGGGACAGAACTGGGCCGCCCAGACCAACGGATCGCTGGTCAACTCCGGCAAGTGCCTCGACGCCAACGGGGCCAGCACCGCGGACGGCACCCAACTGATCATCTGGACCTGCCACGGCGGCGCCAATCAGCGCTGGACCGTGCCCTCGTGACTGGAGAAGGCGTGAGAGGACTGGGCGTGAGAACACTGCTCGTGGCCGCCGCGTTGATCGCGGCGAGCGTCACCGTGCCGGTGTTCACCTCGGTGGTGCCGGCGGCGGCGCACGCGGTGAACCCGGCCGACTTCCAGCAGGTCGAGCTGGCCAGGGGCGTGGGCGAGTTGGGTGAGCCCATGTCGCTCGCCGTGCTGCCCGACCGCTCGGTGCTGCACACCGCGCGCAACGGGGTGCTGCGCAGGACCACCGCCGCCGGCGTGACCAGCACGATCGGCACCCTGCCGGTCTACACCCACGACGAGGAGGGCCTGCAGGGCGTCGGCGTGGACCCCGGCTTCGCCACCAACCGATTCATCTACCTCTTCTACGCGCCCCCGCTGTCCACCCCGGGCGGCGACGCGCCGGCCAACGGCACGGACTTCTCCGCGTGGAACGGTGTGAACCGGCTGTCCCGCTTCACCCTGAACTCCGACTTCACGGTCAACATGGCCAGCCAGGTGACCGTGCTCGACGTGCCGACCAGCCGGGGTATGTGCTGCCACGTCGGCGGCGACATCGACTTCGACTCGGCCGGCAACCTCTACCTGTCCACGGGTGATGACACCAACCCGTTCGACTCGGCCGGCTACACCCCGATCGACGAGCGCGCCGACCGCAACCCCGCCTACGACGCCCAACGCAGCGCCGGCAACACGAACGACCTGCGCGGCAAGGTGTTGCGGATCAAGGTGAACGCCAACGGTTCGTACTCGATCCCGGCCGGCAACCTGTTCGCGCCCGGCACGGCGAACACCCGGCCCGAGATCTACGCGATGGGGCTGCGCAACCCGTTCCGCTTCGGCGTGGACAAGGCCACCGGGGTGCTCTACCTCGGTGACTACGGGCCGGACGCGGGCTCGGCGAACAACAGCAGAGGGCCGGGCGGGCAGGTGGAGTTCAACCGGATCACCTCGGCCGGGAACTACGGCTGGCCGTACTGCACCGGCGGGAACACCACCGCCGAGACCTATGTGGACTACACGTTCCCGTCCGGGCCGTCCGGGAACCGGTTCACCTGCGCGGCGCCGGTCAACAACTCCCGCAACAACACCGGGCAGACCACCCTGCCGGCCGCCCGCGCGGCGTGGATCAACTACGACAACTGCTCGGTCTCGGCGTTCGGCTGCGGCTCCGAGTCCCCGATGGGCGGTGTCGTGTACCGCTACGACGCGTCCAACCCGTCGACCGTCAAGTTCCCCGCCGCGCTGGACGGGCACGTCTTCCTGTCCGAGTTCGGCCGGCGCTGGATCAAGGTGGTCGACGTCAACTCTGACGGCTCTCCCGGGCAGATCAACGAGTTCCCGTGGCGTGGCACCCAGGTCATGGACTCGGCGTTCGGCCAGGACGGCGCGCTGTACGTGCTGGACTACGGCAGCGGCTGGGGCAGCGGCAGTGCCGACTCGGCGCTCTACCGCATCGAGTACAACCCGGCAGGCAACCAGGCGCCGATCGCGCGGGCCGGCGCCAGTCGCACCTCCGGGGGCGCGCCGCTGGCCGTCACCTTCTCCTCGGCCGGCTCGTCGGACCCGGAGGGCACCGCTCTCACGTACCACTGGAACTTCGGTGATGGGAGCACGTCCACCTCGGCGAACCCGAGCCACACCTACTCGGCCAACGGCCAGTACACGGCCACCCTCACGGTGACCGACGGCGGCGGGCGCTCGGCGGCGGCGAACGTGGTGATCACCGTCGGGAACACCGCCCCCACGGTCACGCTGACCACGCCGGTCAACGGGTCCCTGTTCAGCTTCGGCGACGGGGTGCCGTACACGATCACCGTGACCGACCCCGAGGACGGCACCATCGACTGCGACCGGGTGAAGCTGACCTACAAGCTCGGCCACGACGAACACGGCCACGAGATCTCCGTACGCAACGGCTGTTCGGGAACGATGCAGATCCCGGTGGACGGTGAGCACGACACGGCGGCGAACCTGTACGCGGGCTTCATCGCCGAGTACACCGACCTCGGTGCGAACGGCCAGCCCGCGCTGACGACAACCGCGGAGCACGTCCTGCAGCCCCGGCACCGCCAGGCCGAGCACCGCGGCACCCAGTCGGGCACCGCCCTGTTCGACAAGACGCTCGCGGAGGGCGGGAGAACGGTCGGCGACATCCACAACGGCGACTGGATCGCGTTCCAGCCCTACGCCCTCGGCACGGAGAACCAGTTCACCGCCCGGGTGTCCTCCGGCGGCTCCGGCGGCACCCTGTCCGTGCGGGCCGGATCGCCGACCGGGACCGTACTCGGCTCGGTCGCCGTGCCGGTGACCGGCGGCTGGGACACCTTCACCACCGTGTCCACCACCCTGACCGGCGTTCCGGCCGGAACCATCACGCTCTACCTGACCTTCTCCGGTGGCAGCGGCTTCCTGTTCGACCTGGACTCGTACACGTTCGGCACGCCGCCGGCGAACGGCGACCCCACACGGATCACCGGCATCGGCGGCAAGTGCGTCGACGTCAACGGTGCGAGCAGCGCCGACGGCACCAAGATCCAGCTCTGGACCTGCACCGGCGGCACCAACCAACAGTGGACGGTCAGCGGGAGCACGTTGCGTTCGCTGGGCAAGTGCATGACCGCCACCGCGGACGGCAGCCTGGTGCAGCTGTCGACCTGTGACGGCGGCGCGGGACAGAGCTGGTCCGTGCGGTCGGACGGCACCATCCGCAACGGCACCAGGTGCCTGGACGCCAGCGGCGGCAGTTCGGCCGACGGCACCCAGCTGATCACCTGGACCTGTACCGGCGGCGCCAACCAGAAGTGGACGTCGTCCCAGGAGGGCACACAGAGATGAAACACTCGCTCCCCCGGCGTGCGCTCGGTGCGGTCACCACCGCGCTCGCCGTCCTCGCGCTCGGCTCCAACCCACCGGCCACCGCCGCCGACACGCCGTACGACGTGCTGGTGTTCTCCAAGACCGCCGGCTTCCGGCACGACTCCATCCCGCAGGGCATCGCCCTGATCCGGGAGCTGGGCGCGACCAACAGCTTCACCGTCACCGCGACCGAGGACGCCAACGCGTTCACCACCACGAACCTGGCCCAGTTCGAGGCCGTGGTCTTCCTCAACACCACGGGCGACGTCCTCAACGCCACCCAGCAGAGCGCGTTCGAGTCCTACGTCCGGGGTGGCGGTGGCTACGCCGGCATCCATTCCGCGTCCGACACCGAGTACGACTGGCCGTTCTACGGCGAGCTGGTCGGCGCGTACTTCGCCTCGCATCCGGCCATCCAGCAGGCCACCGAGCGAGTCGAGGACCGGGCACACGCGGCCACCGCACATCTGGGCCAGACCTGGGTACGCACCGACGAGTGGTACAACTTCCGCACCAACCCCCGCTCGTCGGCCAAGGTGCTCGCCACGCTGGACGAGTCGACGTACTCCGGCGGGTCCATGGGCGGCGATCACCCGATCACCTGGTGCAAGGCCATCCAGGGTGGACGGTCGTTCTACACGGGGAACGGCCACACCCAGGCCAGCTACGCCGAACCGGCGTTCCGGTCGCTGGTGCTCGGCGGCATCCGGTACGCGGCCAACCGGACCAAGGCCGACTGCCGGCCCGAGACCGGCTACACCACCCTCTACAACGGATCGACCGCCGGCTGGTCGCAGACCGGCCCCGGCGGCTTCACGAACAGCAACGCCACGCTCACCTCCACGGGCGGCATGGGCATGCTCTGGTACAGCGCCAAGGAGTACCGCTCCTACTCCCTCAAGCTGGACTGGATGATGCCCGGCGACGACAACTCCGGTGTGGTCATCGGGTTCCCGGCGGGCAGCGATCCGAACTCGGCCCTCAGCAACGGCCACGAGGTACAGATCGACGCCACCGACACGCCCGACAGGACCACCGGCTCGGTCTACGGCTTCCAAGCCGCCGACCAGGCCGCCCGCGACGCAGCGCTCAACCCGCCCGGCGAATGGAACACCTACGAGCTGCTCGTCGAGGGCGAGCGCCTGCAGGTGTTCCTGAACGGGGTGAAGATCAACGACTTCACCAACACCGAACCGGCCCGATCGTTGACCTCCGGCCACATCGGCATCCAGAACCACGGCACCGGCGACGACGTGTCCTTCCGCAACATCCGGATCAAGGAACTCGGGGTCGTCACCCCCACCCCGGGACCGATCGTGGGCGTGGCCGGCAAGTGCGTCGACGTCAACGGCGCCAGTTCCGCCGACGGCACGAAGATCCAACTCTGGACCTGCACCGGCGGCACGAACCAGCAGTGGACCCGCGAGGGCAGCACCCTGCGCGCACTGGGCAAGTGCATGACCGCTGTCGGCACCAACGACGGGGCCAACGTCCAGCTGTCCACCTGCGACGGTCGTGGCGGGCAGAACTGGATCGCCGGAGCGAACGGGTCACTGACCAACTCCGGCAGGTGCCTCGACGCCAACGGCGCCAGCTCGGCCAACGGTACCCAGCTCATCATCTGGAGCTGCCACGGTGGCACGAACCAGCGCTGGACACTCTCGTGACCGTGCGGGGACGTCGTGTCGCCGCGGTGGTCACGTCGGTCGTCACGTTCGTCGCGGTGGCCAGGGCGCCGGTCGCCGGCGCGGCGGTGACCACCCTGCACGTCTCCCCCACCGGCACGGGAACCGCCTGCACCGCGACAGGTCCGTGCTCGCTGTCCGCCGCGCGGACCGCCGTGCGGTCGCTCAACGACACCATGTCCGACGACATCGTGGTGGAGCTGGCGGACGGGGTGTACCGGCTGTCGGCGCCGCTGCGGTTGACCGAGGAGGACTCGGGGAGCGACGGGCACCAGGTGAGGTGGCAGGCCGCCCCGTCGACACGTCCTGTCCTCAGTGGCGCCCGCGCGGTCACCGGCTGGTCGGTCGCCGACGCGGGCAAGAACATCTGGCAGGCGAACGTCGGCGCCGGGGTCGAGTCCCGGCAGCTGTACGTGGACGGCGCGATCGCCACCCGGGCACGTACCCAGGTGGACCGGTCCCTGTTCACCTTCACCAACGCGGGCATGACCTTCTCCAGCCCGACGCTGAGCTATCTGAACAACGTGGCCAACCAGAACCGGGTCGAGGTGGAGAGCGTCAACTCGTTCACCGACCGGTACTCGCCGGTGCAGAGCATCAGCGGGAACGCCATCACGATGCGGCAACCCGCGTGGAACAACAACACCTTCGGGTACGACACGCTCACGGCGCCGCACCGCGCGGGTCCGTTCTCCCTGGTCAACGCGTACGAGTTCCTCGACGCGCCCGGCGAGTGGTACCTCAACCCCGGGACCGGCGCCCTGTACTACATCCCGATCGCCGGACAGAACATGAGCACCGTCAGCGTGGAGCTACCGGTGATGGAGTCGCTGGTGAACGTCGGGGGCACCTACGACGCGCCCGCCCACGACATCACGTTCACCGGGATCACGTTCACCGGCACCAGCTGGCTCGGTCCCAGCAGCGACCAGGGGTACGCGGACCAGCAGACCGGCTCGTACCTCGCGGGCAACTGGAACTGGCCGGCCGACCGGCTGACGACCTGCCAGAACGGCTGCCAGCAGTTCGAGGCGGCCCGGCCGCACTGGCACCAGATGCCCGCCGCCGTACAGATCTCCGCCGCCCGCGGCATCACCTTCAGCGAGTCCGCGTTCCTCAACGTCGGGCAGACGGCCATCGGCATCGGCAACGACGCCAACGCCCACGCCAGCGGCGTCGGCCTCGGCGCCAGCGACATCACGGTGACCCGGTCCGAGATCGCCCACAACTCCGCGGGCGGCATCATCGTCGGCGGCGTCCGCGCCGACGCCCACCACCCGAGCGACCAGCGGATGGTCAACCGGAACATCACGATCAGCAACAACCGCATCCACGATCTCGGCATCGAGTACCGCGGCAACGTCTCGGTGCTGACCACCTACGTCACGACCACCAACGTGGCCAACAACGAGATCTACAACCTGCCGTACTCCGGCATGTCCATCGGGTACGGCTGGGGCAGCAACGACGCGGGCGGCAGCGACCACTACGCGGGCCGCGGCCTGTACAACTTCCAGCCGCGCTACTCCACGCCGACCACGGCGTCGGGCAACAAGCTCATCAACAACTACGTCCACGACGTCATGCGGCAGATGAACGACGGCGGCTGCATCTACACGTTGGGGTGGAACCCGAACGCGGTGATCAGCGGCAACCACTGCCTGCGGACGAACGGCTACTTCGGCGTCTACTTCGACGAGGGCTCGAAGTACTACACCGCGACCAACAACGTCTTCTCCAACACCGGCACCTGGGCCACCGCCAACTACTGGGGTGGGGAGAACATGGGCAACTGGACGGTCACCGACAACTGGTCGACCAACGGCAGCACCAACATCACCAACGGCGACCGCGGCAACGTCGTCCACGGCAACGTGACGGTCACGAACGGCAACTGGCCGGCCGGCGCCCAGGCCGTGATGTCGAACGCCGGTCCGCAGGGCAACACCGATCCGCGGACCGGCACGATCGTGGGTGGCCAGTCCGGTCGTTGCGTCGACCTCGCGAACACGACCAACGGCACGCAGGCCCGGTTGTGGGACTGCGACGGAAGCGCCGACCAGCGGTGGACCTACACGGCGAGCAGGACACTCACCAACGGCACCCAGTGCCTCGACGCGTCCGGACAGGGCACCGCCAACGGCACCAAGGCGATCATCTGGGACTGCCACGGCGGCACCAACCAACAGTGGAACCTCAACACCAACGGCACCATCACCGGCGTCCACTCCGGACTCTGCCTCGACGCCAGCGGCAACGCCACCGCGAACGGCACCCTGATCCACCTCTGGTCGTGCCACGGAGGAGCGAACCAGCAGTGGAGTATGCGGTGAAGAACCGAGCACTGTGGACTGTCGTCCTGGCCGCCGGGCTGACGGTGGCAGGCTGCGGGAGCGCCGCCGGGCCTGCCCCGTCGTCCGGCGGCGACGGGAACACACTGGTGGTGTGGGACTGGAAGTCGGGCGACGACGACGCGGCCGCCTACATCGAGGCGGCGAAGGCCGACTTCGCGGACAAGCACCCCGAGGTCGAGGTCGAGTTCGTGGCCCAACCGTTCGACCAGTACTACACCTTGCTCGGCGCGGCCATCCAGTCCGGCAAGGGGCCGGACGTCATGCTCTTCAACGGTGGCGGCCAGCTCCGCGACCGGGTGGACTCGCTCGTGCCGCTGGACTCCTACGTCGCCGAGGACCGGGAGCGCCTGGTGGGCTGGAACGCGTTCACCGAGGGCGGCAGGACCTACGCCGCACCGGTCACGTTGCAGGGTCACCCGATCTACTACAACAGGAATCTCTACGAACAAGCTGGCCTCGACCCGGACAGCCCACCCACCACCTGGACCGAGTTCGTCGACGGCTGCGCCACGATCATGGACAGGACCGACGCCACGTGTATCGCGCTCGGCAACAAGGAAGGCATCGGCATCGAGTTCTTCCTCTCCGGCCTGGGTTCCGGCGTGCTCACCGACCAGGAGTACGACGACTGGATCGTCGGAAAGCGGAACTGGACCTCACCGAACGTGAAGCGGATCTTCGAGATGTGGACGGAGACCGAGCGCGCTGGCCTCAACAACGAGGGGGCGAACTCGACGGCCATGTTCAACGACGCCTTCGCGATCTTCTCCTCCGGCGAGGCCGCCCACGTCATCGGGCTGATGTCGGACGTCGGGCACTGGCAGGACTTCGGTGAGTTCCTCGCCCCCGCTGACATCGGCGTCATGCGGGCGCCGGTCAGCACCACCGGGGCGACGCCGAGCCTGCCCTACGACGGTGGAATCGGCTACGCGGTCGCCAGGTGGACCGCTGACCCGGAGGTCGCCGCCGACCTGGTCCGCTCGTTGACCTCGAAGGACGCGCTGGAGGCGTTCTACGCCGACGCGGGTGCGATCGCCGCCGACACCGCCATCGACGTGTCGGACGCTGGCCCGGCCGTCGCCGACATCGTCTCCGGGCTCGAGACCGGCGAACCCGCCCTGCACGTGGCGCTGTCGGTGGAGACCCTCGACCTGATGCGGCGGCTGTCCCAGCAACTGCTGAGCGGTTCGGTCACCGTCGACGACGCACTGTCCCAACTGGCCACCGCGGACCAGGGAAGCTGATCGGTGCCGACCGGGAGCACACCGGCGATTGACCCCGTGCCGCGCAGGGCGACTCGCCGCCGGAACGCGGAACGCCTCGCGCCCTACGTACTGGTGGCTCCGGCCGTGCTGGTTGTCGTGGTGCTGCGGCTGTACCCGCTGGTCCTCGGCGTCAACTTCTCGTTCACCGGGGACGGCGACAGCGACGGGACGGCCGTGGGGCTGGACAACTACGTGACGCTGATGGGCGATCCGCTCTTCGTCGGCGCGCTGCGCAACGTCGGGCTGCTGGTGGCGCTGCTGCCGGTCGCGGTCGCCATTCCCGGGCTGCTCGCGACGTTCATCTACCTGCGCGTGCCCGGCCACCGGATCTTCCGGAGTGTGTACTTCTTCCCGGCCGTGCTGTCACCGGTGATCGTCGGTGCGATCTTCACCCTGCTGCTGGCCTTCGACGGTCCGCTCAACGCCCTGCTCGGCAGCGTCGGTCTCGGTCCGGTCGACTGGCTCGGTGACCCGGACGTCGCGATCTTCATGGTCGTCGGCGTCCATGTCTGGGCGACGTTCGGGATGGCGCTGGTGGTGTTCCTCGCCGGGTTCGCCACCCTCGACACCAGCCTGCTCGACGCCGCGCGGATCGACGGCGCCGCGCTTCCCCGGATCATCTGGCACGTCATCGTTCCCGGCCTGTCCCGCACCATCCAGTTCGTGTTCGTGACCACGATGATCGGGATGCTGACCTCGATGTTCGGCCTGCTGTACGTGATGACCAGCGGCGGTCCGGGCGGCGCCACCTACCTGCCGGAGTACTACATCTGGATCCAGCAGGGCCAGCTGAACCGGCCCGCGCTGGCCTCGGCCGCGGCCACCGTCCTGTTCCTCGTGATGGTCGTGGTGGGACTGCTGCAGGTCAGCGTGCTCCGTCGCTCCGGCAGGGAGGACTGATGGCGCGGGTGAGCAGGTGGCTGGTCGCCGTCCCGATGGCCGCGCTCGCACTGGCCACCGTCTACCCGCTGGTGTTCACCACCAACGTGGCGTTGAAGACACGACGCGAGTACGTCCTCGACCGCTTCTCCCCCGCGGACTCCCCGCGCGCCGACAACCTCTCGACCGCCTGGAACAGCGTCGGGCTGGCGCGCTACTTCGCCAACTCGCTCATCGTCGTGCTGTGCGCGGTCGCGCTGCTGCTCCTGATCGGATCGATGGCCGGCTTCGCACTGGGACGGCTGCGGTTCCGCGGCTCGCGGGCCCTGTTCCTCGGCTGCCTCGCCGCGTTGTTCGTCCCGTTCCAGGTCATCATGGTCCCGCTCTCCCGGACGCTCACCACGTTCGGCCTGATCGACACCTACCCCGGGCTGATCCTCGCGTACGTCGCGCAGTTCCTGCCGTTCACGATCTTCCTGATGGCCAGTTACTACGCACACGTGCCCACCGAGGTCGTCGACGCGGCCAGGATCGACGGCAACACGCTCTTCGGCGTGTACCGCAGGGTCATGCTGCCACTGGGCACCCCGGCGCTGATCTCGGTCGGCATCCTGAACACGTTGTTCTGCTGGAACGACGTGCTCATCGCGCTGCTGGTGATGCCGTCGGCCGAGCACCGCACCCTCATGGTCGGCGTCACCTCGCTGCGCGGTCAGTACTCCGACGACATCCCGACCTTCGCCGCGGGCGTCCTGATCGCGGCCGTGCCCATGCTGGTGATCTACCTGTTCTTCCAGCGCCAGATCGCACAGGGCGTCACGGCCGGCGCCACGAAGGGCTGAACATGGAAATCACCGGGTTCCGCACCCTGACCACCGTCCTGACCTGGGGACGCCCGGTCGGCGACGCCAACGGCGTGCTCGCCGACGGGCACACCCCGGTGCCGATCGTCCTGGTGGACACCGACGAGGGGATCACGGGCGTCGGCCTCGGCCCGCACCTCGACGCCGAGACCGTCTTCGCGGCCATCGAGGGCGAGGACCCACGCGGCGTCACGGCCCTCTACGACCGGATGCTGCGGCGCACGTTCAAGGCAGGGCACGCCGGGGCGGTGTTCGGCACGATCGGCACGTTCGACACGGCACTGTGGGACATCAAGGCCAAGGCCGCCGGCGAACCGCTCTGGCGACTGCTCGGCGCCCGCGACCGGCGGGTACCCGCCTACGCCTCCGGGCTGGACATCGCACTGACCGACGACGAACTGGTCGCCGTGTACCGGACCTACGCCGAACACGGCCTGCGCGCGGCGAAGCTCAAGGGCGGCCTCGACGTCGATCGGGACCGGCACCGACTCGCACTGGTACGGGATGTCCTGGCCGACTCCGGACCCGCGTCGCGGCCGGCCATGATGCTCGACGCGAACGAGTCCTGGACGCGCAAGCAAGCCGTCCGCCACGTGTGCGAACTGGAACGGACGATCGACCTCACCTGGGTCGAGGAGCCCGTGCGGCGGTGGGACGCCGAGGGGATGGCCGCGGTGGGGAGAGGAATCCGGGCGTCGGTCGCGACCGGGGAGAACCTCACCGGCCTCGAACAGTTCCGTCCACTGCTCACCACGGGCGCGGTCGACGTCGTCCAGACCAGCGCGGTCTGGGGAATCACCCACTTCCTCCGGGTCGCCACCCTCGCCCACGCCCACGACCTGCCGGTCAGCCCCGTCGGCAACACCCCGGCCGGACTGCTCCACGCCGCCGCCTCGCTACCGAACCACCTCGCCGCCGAACTGCAGGACCTCGTGCCACCAGCCGGCGTCCACCTCGCCCACCACGTCGACGACGGCGCCTTCGTCCTCGGCGACACGCCAGGCATCGGTATCCACATCGACGAACACACCATCCGGACGACACACCAACGACCCCCGAACCAGAACGGCGACGGCCCGAACGTACGCCCGTCCTCGGCCGGCCGACGACTGCTCGCCGCACCGGCCCTTCCCCTGCATCCAGTGATCGACGGGCACACCGACCATCCCGGCGGTCTGTGAAAGTACGCGGCAAGGATTCGACCGTGGCGCGACCACCCAACCAACGCGCCCTTATTTCTCAACGCCCACTATCGGTCCGAAACTTTCGGATATCTGGAGCGCTCCCAAATCTTGGCCCAGATAGTCGGCACATTGTTGACGGCCGTTCTCGGAATGCATACCGTCGAGGAAGGCGGGATCGCCGACCGGAGGTCAACGATGATCAGAACCGCTCTCGTGACGATGGCCAGCACCCTGCTGGTCACCATCGCCACAGTCGTGCATCCGCCCGCGGCGTCCGCGGCGACCCTGGTGGAGGTGACTGGCTTCGGCGACAACCCGGGCGGGATGCGCATGCACGTCTACGTGCCCGACACCCGTCCCGCGAATCCCGCGATCGTGGTCGCCATGCACGGCTGCGGCGGCTCGGGCCCTGGTTTCTACTCCGGCAGTGAGTTCGCCTCGCTCGCCGACCGGCACGGGTTCGTCGTCATCTATCCGAGCGCCCAACAGCAGGCCGGGTTCGGGAACTGTTTCGACACCTGGTCGGACGCGGCCAAACGCCGCGGTGGCGGCAGCGACCCGGTGTCGATCGTCTCCATGGTCAGCTACGTCGAGCAGCGCTACGGCGGGGACCCGAACCGGGTGTTCGCCACCGGGTCGTCCTCCGGGGGCATGATGACCAACCACATGCTCGCCCTGTACCCCGACGTGTTCACCGCAGGCGCGGCCTTCATGGGCGTGCCGTTCAACTGCTTCGCCAACGCGGCGGACTACCCACCGGGCGCCAGCAGGTGCACGGGCGGAAGCATGAACCGGACACCGTCGGAGTGGGGGGACGCGGTCCGGCAGGCCTTCCCCGGCTACACCGGCCACCGCCCGCGGATCCAGCTGTGGCACGGCACCGCCGACACGCTCGTACCGTACTCCCTGCTTCAGGAGGAGATCGAGCAGTGGACCGACGTGTTCGGGCTGAGCCAGACACCGACGTTCACCGACACCCCGCAGCAGAACTGGAACCGCCGTCGTTACGCCGACACGTCCGGCACCGTCCAGGTGGAGGCGTACAGCATCCAGGGCGCGGGACACAGCCTGCCCTCGGGTGGCATGGCGGCATCGGCCATCGCGTTCTTCGCCCTGGACAACTCGGGCCCGACACCCGAACCGGGCGAGTGCGATGTCACCGCCACGGTCAACGCGTGGAACACCGGACTCACCGAGAACATCACCCTCACCAACACCGGCACCGACCCGATCAACCAGTGGTCCCTGGTGTTCACCCTGCCCAACGGTCAAACCATCGCGTCCGGGTGGAACGCCACCTACACCCCGACGTCGGGGCAGGTGACGGCACGCAACGTCAGCCACAACGCCGCGATCGCTCCGAACGCGTCGATCACGATCGGCTTCCAGGCCACCCACACCGGCAACACCGGCACACCCGCGTCCTTCGCCCTCAACGGTACGACCTGCACCACCACGAGCCCCTGACGGGCCTCCGCCGCGCCATCGGCGTTCCGTTCTCCGATGGCGCGGCGGGATTCGATCGTTCGCGGACCCCCACGCACCGAGTCCTGCGGAACGACCGGTGCGGTTGGGTACGCAGGAAGTCCCGGCCGTCACAGCTGGTGTTCCAGCGCGGCGAAGAGCGACTCGGCCGCGTCGTGGACGCGGTCGCGGTCACCGGTGGCGAGCAGGTCGAGGAGCAGTCCGCGGATGGTCGCGATCACCAGTGTGGCCCTGCGGGTCGCCGTTTCCGCGTCGGTGCCCGGGACCTGTACGTCGCGCAGGGAGCTCATCCAGTCGGACACGACCCGCTCCAGGAACCCCGCGAACTGTCGCGGCGCCTGGAGAGCGCGTCCGTAGACCGCGAAGAACAGCCGGAACTCCGCCCCCCGTTGAGGATCCGACGTTCGCTCCCAGACCACGCGCGCCACCGTGACCAGGTCGGGTCGCTCGCCGAGCAGGTCGTCGGTGGACACGACGAGGCGTTCCCGCAACCGGTCGAGGATGGCCTCGAACATCTGCTCCTTGGTGCCGAAGTGGTGCACCAGCGTGTTGGTCGACACGCCGACGGCAGCCGCGACGGGCCGCCACGTCAGCTCGGAGAACCCGTGCTCGACCGCGTAGTCGACCACCGCCTCGAGCAACTCGGCCCGCCGCTGGTGGTCTACCGGCCGTCCCGCCATCGCTTCCTCCAGGGTGTTTGTCGCGCCCCACAATTTCTGGTACGACTGTATAAAGAATAGCAGTCCTGGAGGTCTTCATGCATGTCTTCGTCACCGGTGCGTCGGGCTGGGTCGGCCGTGGGCTCGTCCCCGACCTCATCGCCGCGGGCCACACCGTCACCGGCCTCGCCCGCTCGGCCGCCGCCTCGGGCGCGCTGCGGGCGGCGGGAGCCGAGGTCCGCCCAGGGTCGCTCGACGACCTCGACACCCTGCGCGACGCCGTCACCACGGCCGACGGTGTCATCCACCTCGCGTTCAAACACGACGTCGCCTTCGCGGGTGACTACGCGGGCGCCACCGACGCCGACCGTGCGGCGATCGAGACCTTCGGCGAGGCACTGGCAGGCACCGGCAAGCCGCTGGTCGTCGCCTCCGGCATCCTCGGCGTGCTCGGGCTCGCACCGGGAGTCGTGGCCACCGAACGCGACGGACTGGCCACGACAGCAGGGGACGGCACCGGCCCGATCGAGGGCGGCGGCGGGCGGATCGCCAACGCCCACCACACGCTCGCCCTCGCCGACCACGGGGTGCGCTCGTCGGTCGTCCGGCTCCCACCGGCCACACACGGCAACGGCGACAACGGGCTCATCGCCACAGCGATCGGCTTCGCACGCGAGAAAGGCGCCGCCGCCTACGTCGGCGACGGCACCAACCGCTGGCCCACGGTCCACCGCGACGACGCCGCCCGGCTGTTCCGCCTCGCGCTCGAATCAGCGCCCGCCGGGTCGGTCCTGCACGCCGTCGGCGACGAAGGCGTGCCGATCCGCGAGGTCGCCGAGATCCTCGCCGCGCAACTCGCCGTCCCCGCCGTCTCCGTCGGCCCCGAGCAGATCGGCGGGTACGTCGGCTGGCTCGGCGGCTTCTGGGGCGTCGACGGTCCCGCCTCCGCCCGGATCACGCGCGACCTGCTCGGCTGGCAGCCGACCGGTCCCGGCCTGATCACCGACCTCAAGGAGGGGCACTACTTCGCCTGAGCTACTCGCTGGCGTAGGCACGCAGGAAGGTGTCCGCCGCCGCGTCGGCGATCGACCGGGCCGCGGCCTGGGACACCTTCCGCGCGCCGAGCCCTGACCGGGTATCCATCGGACCGGTCAGCCACACCTGCCACCGCACCGTGCGATCCGCGTAGCCACGGTGTTTCACAGCGGACCGTCGCCACCGGTACCCGCCCAACGCTCATGGCGCGGCTCCCAACCCGAGATGGTGCCGCAGTGTCGTTCCCGTGTACTCGGTGCGGAACACGCCACGTTCCTGCAGCAGCGGTACGACCGTCTCGGCGAAGGCGTCCAGTCCACCGGGTGTGATGTGCGGGACGAGGATGAACCCGTCGCTCGCATCCGCCTGGACGAGGTCGTTGATGACCCGTGCGACGGTGGCCGGGGAGCCGACGAACGTCTGCCGAGCACTGACCTCGATCATCAGGTCCCGGATGGACAGTTTCTTCGCCGAGGCCAGTTCGCGCCACTGTTTCGCCACGGCCAGCGGGTCGCGGTTCATGCGCACGCTGGCACGGCCCTGAGCGATGTGACTCTCGCCGACCAGCGGGTCGATGTCGGGCAACGAACCGTCCGGGTCGTACGCCGACAGGTCCCGGTTCCACACCTGTTCGAGCAGTCTGATCGCGGTCTGCCCGCTGACCTGCTGACGACGCACGACCGCCGCCTGTTCGCGGGCGTCGGCGTCGGTGTCGCCGAGCACGAACGTGGCAGCGGGCAGCACTTTCAGTGAGTCGGGGGTGCGGCCGTGGCGGGCGAGCCGCGCCTTGACGTCGGCGTAGAAGGCCTGCCCGGCTTCGAGGGTGCCGTGCCGGGAGAAGATCGCGTCGGCGGTCGCGGCGGCGAACTCCCGGCCGGAATCCGAGTCGCCTGCCTGGAAGATCACTGGCCTGCCCTGCGGGCCGCGCGGCACGGTGAAGTGGCCTGCGATGTCGAAGTGGTCGTCGTGGACGGCGAACGCACCCGGCGACGGCGTGGTGAGGAACCGGCCCGACGCCTTGTCGGCGAGGATCTCGTCGCCACGCCACGAGTCGAACAGCGTCCAGGCGGCACGCAGGAACCGTTCGGCACGCGTGTACCGGTCGGCTTCCGCGAGGAACCCGCCGCGGCGGAAGTTCTCGCCGGTGAACGCGTCCCACGAGGTGACCACGTTCCACGCCGCCCGGCCGCCGGACAGGTGGTCCAGGGTGGCGAACTGCCTGGCCACCTCGAACGGCTCGTTGAAGGTCGAGTTGATCGTGCCCGCGAGCCCGAGCCGCTCGGTCACGGCCGACAACGCCGCCAGCACCGCGAACGTGTCGGGCCGACCCATCACGTCCAGGTCGTAGATCTGCCCGCCCTGCTCCCGCAACCGCAGTCCCTCTGCCAGAAACAGGAAGTCGAACTTCGCCCGCTCGGCGGTCCGCGCGAACCGCGCGAACGACTCGAACTCGATGTGGCTGCCCGCCGCTGGATCGCTCCACACGGTCGTGTTGTTCACGCCAGGAAAGTGCGCGGCGAGGTGGACCTCCTTGGGTGGCCTGCTCATTCGGCACCAGCCTGGGCGTAGCGGCTGGCCGGACGGACCAGGCCGAGCCGGTCCCGCAACGTGCGCTCTGTGTATCCGCGGCGGAACATGCCCCTGGCCCGCAGTCGGGGCACCAGCTCGCGGGTGATCGCGACCAGGTCGTCGGGCAGCACTCCGGGCCGCAGACGGAAGCCGGTCAGCCCGGCCGCGCACAGCTCGGTCAGCAGGTCCACCAGGTCGTTCGGCGTACCGGCGAACACCGCGGCGTCGGACGTGAACGGTGTGCCGTCGAGTTCGTCGAGTCGCGCCAGCCGATCCGCTGCCGTCGCGCCGAGGAACACCACCAGCTCCCCGAACACGTGCACAGGTGCGGCCCGGCCAGTCTCCTCGGCCCGCACCTGCGCCACTGTCTCCTCGGCGTGGGCGGGATCGCGCGGGGTCACGAGCACGACGTCGGCGGCGCGGACGGCCAGCCGGTAGACCGGGGCCGCATGGGCGAGCGCGACCACCGGTGGCTGCCCCTGCGGTGGGCGGGGCGTGATCGACGGGCCCCGGACGCTGAACCAGCGCCCAGCGAAGTCGATGTGGTGCAGCCGGTCCCGGTCGACGAACCGGCCGGTGGCCGCGTCCCGGATCTCCGCGTCGTCCTCCCAGCTGTCCCACAACCGCCGCACCACCTCGACATGGTCGGCCGCCTCGTCCAACAGGTCGGCCACCTCGCCGGCCTCGCGCCTGCCCACGTGCGCGAACTCGTGGGGCTGTGCGGAGATCCGCATCCGGTACCCGGCCCGGCCGCTGCTGGCGTAGTCGAGGCTGGCGATCGCCTTCGAGACGTGAAACGGCTCGGTGTGCGTGGCGATCACGGTCGGCACCAACCCGATTCCGGTGGTGCGCGGCGCGACCGCGGCCGCGATCAGCGAGGCGTCGAGCCGCCCGCGCACCCGGTCGACCCTGCCGTCCTGTGTGGACTGGAGGCTGAACGAGTCCTCGAACGTGACGAAGTCCAGGAAGCCGCGCTCGGCCTCACGGGCCAGTTCCGTCCAGTACCGCGCGGTGAACAGCTCGGTGGGCCGCGCGTCCGGCTCCCGCCACGCCGCCGGGTGCCAGCCGGCGCCGTCCAACGCCACGGCAAGGTGCGGCAGTACTGGCGTCACCGCCGCACCTCCACCGTGACGGGCAGGGCCGCGGCGATCTCCTCGACCGCGGACTCGATCGCGGCGGCGGTGCGCGACCGGGCCGACGGGCCACCGGCGAGCACGGCAATCGAGGCCATGGGCAAACCTCCGAACCATCAGTCCACATCGGACACCAGAGTCACGAGGCAACGCACCCCTCGGTCATCACTCCCGCCTGCCATCCAGGCACAGCCCGCGGACCCGAGCAAGCAGCTTCCACAATGTGGAAGCCTTTTTCACAAAGATTGCGTGGTGGCATGTCGTGCCGTATTCGTCGAGGTGGCGAAAGGGGTGAACCATGACCACAGCCGAGGCCGCCGCCCGCGTCCGCCAGCGGATCTCACTGACCACCGGCTGGCGCCAGCCCGTAACCGCAGGCCGGCACCGGTCCGCCGGATACCTGCCACTGCCCGGCCGGGTCAGTCAGACGAGCGGCGTGCGGCTGCTCACGTCCGAGAAACACCTCACCTGACGTGAGTCCGATGCGGCGGCACGTGCTGCGCTGGGCAGGCGTACTCCGACGGGTGTGGCAGCGCCACGCCAGCACGCTGGCGTGCGTGCCGGATCCGCACGGCCAGTTCCCCGCACTGCCACTCGACTGGTACCTGCCCGACCCGGGCGCCCACGTGCACATCCCCGAACAACGGACACGCTCGCTGGCTCAGCCGAGGTGAGCACGTTGGTTGTCGTCGGCGCGGGACCGAAAGGTGTCGGACTGCTCGAACGGATCGCCGCCAACGCACCGGAGTTCCCGCGCGGACGGTTGACCGTGCACCTCGTCGACCCGTTCCCGCCGGGGCCGGGGCGGGTGTGGCGGTTCGCGCAGTCACCGCTGCTGCGGATGAACTCGATGCCGGAGGACGTCACGATGTTCACCGACGACACCGTGCGGTGCGCGGGGCCGATCCGGCCGGGCCCGACACTCGCCGAATGGGCGACCGGAGTCCGCGACGGGACGATCGACGCCACCGTGCACGAGTCCCTCACCACCGAGCTGCGGTCGGTCACCGCCACCACGTTCCCCACGCGCCGCCTGCAGAGCGCCTACCTCACGTGGTTCTACGAGCAGGTGCGCGCCGCGCTGCCGGACACCGTCGAGGTTCGGGTGCACGCCGCGCGCGCCGTCGACGTCACCGGCCCACCGGACGGGACACAGACCGTGCGCCTCGCGGACGGCAGCACGCTCGTGACGGACATCGTCGTACTCGCACTCGGCCACCTCGACGCCGCTCCCGGACCGGAGGAGGCGCGGCTCGCCGAGACGGCCCGCGCGCACGGCCTGCGGTACGTCCCGCCCGCCTACACCGCCGACCTGGACCTGTCGCACATCGCACCCGGAGAACCCGTGCTGCTGCGGGGTCTCGGGCTCGCGTTCACCGACCTCGCCGTGCTGCTGACCGAGGGCCGCGGTGGCCGGTTCGTCACCGGGGACCACGGCGCGCTCGTCTACCACCCGTCCGGCGCGGAGCCGCTGCTGTGGGCCGGGTCCCGCCGTGGTGTGCCCTACCACGCGAAACCCGGGTACCGGCTGCACGGCCCGCCCGCACCGCTCCCCCGTTTCTTCGGGCCACCGCAGGTTGACGCGCTGCTCGCGCGGCCGGGGTGGCTCGACTTCGACACCGATGTCTGGCCGTTGATGGCCAAGGACATCGGCTGGGGCTACTACCACGAGCTGTTCACCGGCCACCCGGACCGCGTGCGGATGGACCTCGACGAGTTCGCGGCGCGCTACGCCGCGCCCGACTGGGACAGCGGTGAACTGCGTGCCCTCGTCGAGAAGGCCGTGCCGGGCGAGACCGACCGGCTCGACCTCGCCGCCATCGACCGGCCGCTGCGCGGGCTCGTGTTCCCCGACCGGGGGGCGCTGACCGACCACGTGCGAGCCTACGTCCAGGCCGACCTCACGCGCAGAGGCTCCGCGTCGTTCAGCGCGGACCTGGGTGCGTTCCTGGCGCTGCTGTCGGTGTTCGGGCAGCTCGCACAGCTCGTCGCGGCCGGGAAACTGACCCCGGTGTCCCAGGTGGACGGCGTGGACGGCTGGTGGTTCGGGTTCTTCAGCTTCTACGCGAGCGGACCGCCCGCCCACCGGCTGCGGGAGCTGCTCGCGCTCGAGCGGGCCGGGGTCCTGCGGTTCGTCGGCCCGGACATGCGGGTGCGGGTCGAGGACCGCCGGTTCGTCGCGGACAGCCCAGCCGTGCCCGGCACCGTCGAGACCACCACGCTGGTCGACGCGCGGCTGCCGGCACCGAGCGCTCGGCGGGCCACGGACCCCTTGCTGCGCAACCTGTTCCACCGGGGCGAGCTGGCCGAGGAACTACTGCTCGACGCCGAAGCGGAACGAAGCACCGGCCGGATCCACACGACCACCGAGGGCTTGGTGGTCGACGCGACGGGACGGCCGCACCCACGCCGGTTCGCGCTTGGCCCGCACACCAGCGCGCGATCGCCCGGCGCGTTCACCCGGCCGCGCACCAACGCACCCGGGTTCCGTCAGAACGACGCGGTGGCGCGGCACATCCTCGCGCGGGCCGCTCAGCCCAGGTAGTGATCGGCGACGGGCCGGCGGGACGTGAATGGACTCAGGCATGCGGGGTGGGCCGGTAGATGAGCTCCTGGGTGTGGCCGTCCAGCGTTCGGCTCTCCAGCAGCTCAAGGTCGAAGTCGGCCGCGTCCTGGAAGACCGGGTCCACTCCGGTCCGGCCGGTGATCACCGGGAAGAGCGTCACCTGGACGCGGTCGACCAGACCGGCGGCCATCAGCGCTCGGTTCAACGACAGGCTGCCGTGCGAGCGCAGCGGCACCTCGGACTCCTCCTTGAGCCGGGCGACGACCTGGACCGCGTCGCCGCTCACGACGGTCGCGTCCGGCCAGTCCAGCGGTCCTTCCAGCGTGCTCGACACCACCGTTGTCGGCAGGTTCGTCATCCGAGTGACCCAGGGGTCGCTCAGCCCGGACTCCATGCCCGAGGCCAGCAGCTGCGCGTGCGCCCGATACGTGGTGGCCCCGAGGACCATCCGCTGCTCCACGTCGTACAACGCGAGGCGGCGGTCGAGAAGCTCGGGGCCCTGCTTGCCCCAGTAGCCGCCCCAGTCGCCGATGTGGGCGCCGTAGCCGTCAAGGGTGGAGAAGACGTCGAAGGTGTAGGTGGCGGTCATGATGCTCTCCTCGATCACGGTTGACGGGGACCGGCCCGCTGTCGGCCCCTCACCTTGGCTACGAACACGCTCGACGCCGTTCGACATCACCGTGGAAAAAACTCAGAGGACGGCGGCCGCGAACTCGCGGCACCACCGCCGTGATCCGCGTGGTGGACGATCTCCAGTTTCCGCGCTTCGTGGAGCTTCCGCAGCTCAGCGGGGTCACTGATCGTGAGACCCCCCGCTCACGACTCCCACCGGGATCACAGCCGGGGCTATGACCATTTCGCCCTTCCGGCGGGGCCGGTCATGGGAGCATGGCCGCTTCGAACGGTCCTGTGAGGAGTGTGGTGATGCGTAGAGTCCTGCCCGCGCTGGTGTCCGCCTGTTGTCTGACGCTGGTCGCGTGTGGTGGGGAGCCCCCCGGCGGGTCGGAGACGCCCCCGCTCGGTGGGTCGAGGCTGCTGCTGGCGTTGGATCGCGTCGCCGCCACCGAGGACACCCGGGCCTGGGTGACCTTCGACGACACCGCGGCCCTCGTCGAGCTCGCCGGTGCGGAGCCGGGGGTGGACGAGGGCGGCCATGGCAGTCTGCGCGGTTACGGCGCGGCCAACCTGGCCCCCTACGTCACCGTCATCGAGGAACAGCCGGGGATCGCGCTGCTCGACGCCGACTTCACGGTCAGCGCCGGGCAGCCGCCGCACCTGGTCGGGCTGGTCGCGGGCGGGCAGGACGGCACCAGGATCTCCGAGGGCCTGACCGGTCTCGGCTGGACGCGGGAGGAGCAGACCCTCGTCGCGCCCGCCCTCGGCGAGGTGGACGACGCCCGGTTCGCGTCGCTGACGCTGCAACTGGCCAAGGCCAGGGCCGAGGGGTCCGACCTGGTCTACGGCGGCGTCGGCGCCGACCTGGCGCGCATCGGCGAACCCACCGGGGAGACCCTCGCCGACGACCCCCGGACCAGGGCGCTGAGCGACTGCCTCGGGGACGTCGTCGTCGCGGCCGTGGCCACCCCGAACCTGCGGGCCACGCCCCAACCGACCGCCGTCGCGGTCGGTGTCCGCGCACCGTCCGCGAACACCGACACGCCACACGCGGTCGTCTGCACGTCCTGGTCGTCGGAATCCGACGCCGAGAAGCACCACTCGCTCCTGGACAAGGCGATGAGCGACGGCGCGTCGGGCGCCACCCGCGAGCCGTGGTCCGACCTGTTCGCCGACGTCACCACCGACAACCTCGGCGGCGACCAGCACGTCGTGTCCTGGGACGCCGACACCCCCGGCAAACCCCCGACCCTGGTCATGAACATGCTGAGCAAAGTCGACCTGCCTGGCTTCCCCTGCCAGGGCCGGATGACCCCGGAAATGGCGCGTGAACTCGGCGACTACTGCTGACCCGCCACCGGCAGGAGCTCAGAAGCCGGGGAACACGCGCCTCAGGTCGTCGAGCGTGACGGCGCCCTCGACGGTGACGCCCTTGTCGTACGGTGCCTTGAGCCGGCCGCTGATCAGCCGGACGAACGCCTCCACCGGCCCGTCGAACGTCGCCGACGGCGACTCCAGGTGGTCCACCACGGTCACGCCGTCGTCGATCACCAGGCCGGCGCCGGGGATCGCGACCGACACCGGGTCCGCCAGCTCGGCCGGCTTCGCGAGGAAGCCGACCATGAAGCCCAGCGGCCCCGCCAGGAGGTCCACGACCACCTGGGCCGAGGTGGCGTCCACCCCGGCGTCGGGCTCGAAGGCCACCCGCACGTCCCACGAGTGGTTGGCGACCTCACTGAGCCGCATGCCCAGGGAGACCAGCACCGGCACCGGCTCCGGCAGGAAGCCGAGGTCCACGGTCAGCGACGAGCGCTGCTCCGGGGTGAGCCCCTCGACCAGGTCGAGCCAGCGGCCGGTGTGCTCCAGGAAACCCTCGGCCTGCGCGCGCGGCGTCGACCCGTCCCAGCGGGCCCAGATGGTCTGGTTGTCCTCGTCCGCCACGGTCTCGCCGGCCGCCCGGCCGATCGCCCCCCGGCTGATCTCCGCGCCACTGCCCAGGTGCGACAGGACCTGGGCGACGGTCCATTCGTCGGCGCCGCTGGCGGCCGCCAGCTGGTCGTCGGTGAGGGTACGGACGAGGCCGGCGAGCACGTCGTACTCGGAGCGGAGAGCGGCGACCGTGCGGTCCACGAGTTGACTCATGCCATGCGCAACCACCGAACGACCGCCGGTGTTCCGCGCCCGGCTGGCCTTTTCACGGCGACGGCGTCACCAGGCCAGTCTCGTAGGCGAGGATCACCAGCTGGACCCGGTCGCGGGCGTCGAGTTTGGCCAGCAGCCGGGTCATGTAGGTCTTGGCGGTGGCGGTGCTGATGGACAGTGCCTGGGCGATCTCGGTGTTGGACAGGCCGGTGCCGACCAGGGTCAGCACCTCGCGTTCGCGGTCGGTGATGCCGGTGAGCCGCGCCCGCCGCGCGGGTGGCGCCGGCGGGCGGTTGACGAACTCGGTGATCAGCCGGCGGGTGACGCCGGGGGCGATCAGGGCGTCCCCGGCGGCGACGGTGCGCACGGCGGCGAGGATGTCGTCCAGGGCCATGGACTTGAGGAGGAAGCCGGACGCGCCGGCGTGCAGCGCGCCGTAGACGTACTCGTCGTCGTCGAACGTGGTCAGGACGACAACCCGGGTGGCGGTGGTGCGGGCGGTGATCCGCCGGGTGGCCTCGATGCCGTCGGTCCCGGGCATCCGGATGTCCATCACCACGACGTCCGGGGCGAGGTCCGCCGTCAGCCGGACCGCTTCGGCGCCGTCCGCGGCCTCGCCGACGACCTCGACGTCGGCGGCGTCGGTGATCAGCATGGCGAGGGCGGAGCGGACCAGCGGCTGGTCGTCGGCGAGCACGACACGGACGGTCATCCGGCACCCGCCGCCACGGGGATCGGCAGCCGGGCGGAGACCAGAAAGCCGCCCGCCGGGTGGGGCCCGGCGATGAGGTCGCCGTGCAGCAGGGCGGCCCGTTCGCGCATGCCGGCCAGCCCGTAGCCGGTGCCGGTGACCTCGCCGGTGCCGTGGTCGCGGATCTCGATGGCGAGTTCGCCGGGGCGGTGGTCGATGGTCACCTCGCAGGTGTCGGTGCCGGAGTGCCGCACGGCGTTGGTGACCGACTCCTGGATGATCCGGAAGGCCGCCAGGTCGACGTCGGTGGGCAGCGGGCGGTGGTCGCCCTCCCACCGCACCCGCACGGGGACACCGGCGGCCGTCGTGGTCGAGGCGAGCTGTTCGACGTCGGCCAGGCCGGCGGCCGGACGCAGCGGCGGCCGGTCGTCGCCGGACTCGCGCAACGCGCCGAGCATGTGCTGGAGTCCGGACAGGGTCTCGCGGCCCGTCCGCTCCACGACGCGCATCGCCTCGCGGGCGCGGGCCGGCTGGGTCTCGGCGACCCGGACCGCGGCGCCGGCCTGCAGGGCGATGATCCCGATGCTGTGGGCGACCGTGTCGTGCATCTCGCGGGCGATGCGCAGCCGTTCGGCGGTGACCGCCTGCGCGGCGGCCTGTGCGTTCAGTTGCCGGGTGTGGGCCCTGGCCTGGGACACCGAGTTGCCGACGAGCCACGCCAGGGCTGCCGTCAGGCCCAGGAACGCCTCGGGGACGGTGCCGAGGTCGGCCCGCGCGACGAGGTAGCCGGCCAGCACGCACAGTGTCCCGCCGGCCGCGACGAGCGAGCCGCGCCGGGGCTGGGTGGCCGCGACGTGACAGAGGGCGACGTCCACGGCCAGGAACTGGGTGGGCGGAATCCCGTCCTGCCCCCAGGCCAGCGTCGAGACGACCGTGCCGGCGAGCACCAGCGCGTACCCCACCAGCGGCTGGCGGCGCAGCCGCCCACAGCCGGCCACGACCAGCGCGGCGGCCAGGGCGAGCAGCACCCGCGCCTCGACCGGGTCCAGGCCGCGCCGGGGATAGTTCAGCGAGTACTCGTGCCGGGGCGGCAGCACGACGTACTCCACGATCGGCGCCAGCGCCGCCACGAACCACACCAGCGCCACCCACACACCCGGCGGAACCCGCCTGAGCAGCGGCAGACGCGACGAGACGGACATGGCGCGATCGTCAGTGACCGGTCGCCCCCGGGCATCCAGCCCAGGTTGTACGACCTGGGCCGTCACGGTCGCGGTGAAGTGTCAGCGGCGGTCCGACGACGAGCGGGCCGTCGGGCGGCACCGTTGTCGGCGTGATCGACGTCAACGAACTGACCAAGCGCTACGGCGCCACCACGGCCGTCAACCGGCTGACCTTCACCGTGCGTCCCGGCCAGGTGACCGGGTTCCTCGGGCCCAACGGGGCTGGCAAGTCCACCACGCTGCGAATGATCCTCGGCCTGCACACGCCCACCAGCGGCGCGGTCACCGTCGGCGGCCGCCCTTTCCGGGACCGGTCACGCGGGCTGCGGCACGTCGGTGCGCTCCTGGACGCCCAGGACGTGCACGGTGGGCACACCGCGGTGGCGCACCTGGCGGCCCTGGCCCGGAGCAACCGCCTCCCGCGCGCCCGGGTGACGGAGGTCCTGGAGGAGGTCGGTCTCGCCGGGGTGGCCCGGCGCCGCGTCGACGGGTTCTCCCTCGGCATGAAGCAGCGGCTGGGCATCGCCGCCGCGCTGCTCGGTGACCCCCCGGTCCTGCTGTTCGACGAACCCCTCAACGGCCTGGACCCCGAGGGGGTGAAGTGGGTGCGTGACCTGTTCCTGCGGCTCGCCGCGCAGGGCCGCACGGTGTTCGTCTCCAGCCATCTGATGTCGGAGATGGAACACACCGCCGACCAGCTCGTGGTCATCGGCCGGGGCGAGCTGATCGCGGCGGAGAGCCTCGCGGAGTTCTCGGCCAGGGGCACGCGGCGCGGCGTCGTCGTCGGCACGTCCGCCGCGACCGCGCTGCGGGACCTGCTGGCCGCCGACGGCGCGACCGTGGACCTCGACGGTGACCAGCTCACCGTGACCGGGCTGCCCGCGTCCCGGGTCAGTGAGATCGCCCAGCGGCACCGCATCCCGTTGCACCGCCTCGACACCCGGTCCGCCTCGCTGGAGGAGGCGTTCATGGAACTGACCGCCGCCAGCGTCCAGTACCCGGCGGGAGAATCCCGATGAGCGCCATCGTCCCCGTCGTCGAACCCCGTGCCCGCCTCGTCGACCTCGTCGCCGCCGAGTGGATCAAACTCCGGTCCCTGCGCTCCACCTGGATCGCCTACGGGATCACCGCCGTGGTCGTCGTCGGGTTGAACGCCGCCATCGCCGTCGACACCTCCAGCCACTGGAAACCGGATCCGGTCGAGGACGCCCGGTTCGTCCGGGACGGGATCCCGCTGTTGGAGGCGTTCACCAGCAACTCCGCCCTGATCATGATGCTCGCCCTCGGCACCCTCGGCGCCCTCATGATCATCGGCGAGTACGGCACCGGCACGATCCGCTCCACGCTGGCCGCCGTCCCGGCCCGGCGCTCGGTGATGACCGCCAAGGCGGCCGTCCTCACCGTGGTCACGACGGTCTTCGGCACCCTTGTCGCGACGGCCTCGTTCCTCCTGACCCAGGCGATCCTCCACAGCCGGAACCTGGGCGTGTCGATCACCCACCCCGGTGCCGCGCGGGTCGTGGTGGCCTCCGCCCTGCTCGCACCGGTGTGCGCGCTGGTCGGCCTGGCGCTCGGCGCGGTGATCCGCCGGACCGCCGCCACCCTGACGGCCTCGGCCGGGGTTCTCGTCCTGCTCCCCCTGCTGCTGACCGAGGGCAGCCGCTGGTCGGCAGTCGCCGCGCACGCCACCCCGTTCCACGCGTGGTCGCGCATCGTGACGCCCCGACCCCACCCGACCCCTTACCCGTGGACCACCGGCGGAGCCTGGACCGTTCTCGCGGCGTGGGCTCTGGTCGCCGCCGCCGTCACCATCGTCAGCCTCCACCGCCGCGACCAGTAGCGATATGTCCGCAGAGGACGGGACATTCGCCACGGTCGGCCGACCGTGGCGAATGTCCCGGGGTGGTCAGCGGCGGAGGCTCGCGCACTGGCCGGTCGTGCGGCCGGCCACCTCGTTGCGCTCGTCCTGGTCCGACGGGACGGGGGCGTTGCCGGCGCAGGACAGGGTGCCGGCGATGCTGTTGCCGGACACCACGAAGGTGGAGTCGCCGGTGATGTTGTCCCGCAGGGTGACGTCGCCGGCGATCCGGTTGCCGGACAGCACCAGACCGTCGGCGCCGGTCACCGTGATCCGGCCGGCCAGTCTGGTGTCCCGCAGCAGCACGACCGAGGCGTCGACAGCCGTGAGCCTGCCGTTGACCACCGCGCCGGAGGTGACCAGACCGGCGCCGGGCCCGACGGTGACCCCGCCGTGCACGATCGCGTCCGGGGACAGGCAGGTCACCCCGGTGGTGACCGTCAGACCACCGGGGTGGGTGCCGGTGACCGTTCGGTCGCAGCGGACCACCCGCAGCGGGGTGCTGGCCTGGCCGACGGCGAGCCGGTGGTGGCCGGGCTGGTCCAGTCGCGTCGTCCAGTCGACCTGGGTGGTCCGGGCCGGGGCCAGGGTGACCGTCGTCGTGTCGAGGACCTTCCCGTCGACGGTCAGGGTCGCGTCGTGGTCACCGGGGGCCGTTCCGACGTTGGTCACGTTGGCCCGGACGGTGACCCGGTCGGTGGTCGTGGCCAGGTCCGGGCGGACCCGCAGACCCCACGGCACGAACACCGGGCGCCGCACCTGGGCCTTGGCCTCGTAGCCGATGGTCGCGTAGTCGCGGTTCGTGCCGACGCCGAAGCTGAAGCCGGTCACGTACACCCGGGCCGAGTCCTCGCTGACCTGGAGCGCCCGACCGCTGTCGAAGCTGTCGCGCGGGCCGTTGTACCTGGCCTGCCACAGTTCGGCGCCGTCGGCGGCGGCGTAGGCGACCGTGCCGATGTCGTTGTCGGTGCCCACCCCGGTGCTGTGTCCGGTGACGAACACCGCCGAGCCGTCCGGGCTGACCGCCACCGCGTTCGCGATGTCGCTGCCGGCGGCGGGACCGTCGTAGCGCCGCAGCCAGCGCTGCTCGCCCGTCGCGGTGTCGTAGGCGATCGTCGCGTAGTCGTCGTCGACGACCCCCTCGCTCCGGCCGGTCACGTAGACGGTCGAGCCGTCGGGGGCCAGGTCCAGGCCGAAGGCGTAGTCCGCGCCACGGCCCGGACCGTCGTAGCGGGCCACCCACAGTTCCTCGCCGGTGTCGCGGTCGTAGGCGACGGTCGCGTAGTCGATGCCGTTGGCGCCCGGGCTGTGACCGGTCACGACCACCGTCGACGAGTCCGGGCTCACCCGCAGGTCCTGGGCGGAGTCGCTGCCGCCGGCACGGGGACCGCTGTAGCGGGCGACCCACAGTTGCTCGCCGGTGTCGGCCCGGTAGCTGATGGTCGCGTAGTCGAAGTCGTTCGACACCCCGCTGGCCGGACGGCTGTAGCCGGTGACGTGGACCGTGGCGCCGTCGGGGGCCACGCGCACCGCCATCGCGGTGTCGGTGAGCGCCCCCGGCCCGTCGTAGCGCGCCACCCACAGCCGGTCACCGGTCGTGGCCCGGTAGGCGATCGTCGCGTAGTCCCGCCACACGTCGTCGCTGTAGCCGGTCACGTAGACGGCGGAACCGTCGGGGCTGATGGCCAGGCCCAGCGCGGAGTCCTCGTCGGTGCCGGGCCCGTCGTAGCTGGCCGTCCACCGCTGGGCCCCGGTCCCGGCGTCGTAGGCCACCAGCGCGTAGGCGCTCTTGGTGGTCCCGGCCAGGGTGGTCGAACCGGCGACGTAGAGGGTCTCGCCGTCGGCGCTGACACCGATCACGTTTCCCTTGTCCGCGCCGTTCGCCGACCCGTCGTGGCGGGTCTCCCACTGCCGCGCCCCGGTGGCGGTGTCGTAGGCGATGGTGACCATGTCGACGCCCGTGCCGGCGCCGGGGCTCTCCCCCGTCACGTACATGGTGTCGCCGTCCGGGCTGAGCACCATGTCGCTGGGGACGTCGCTGGCGCCCGCGGTGCCGTCGTAGCGGGTCGTCCACAGGTGCTGGAGTTCGCACTTCTCGCCGCACCGCAGCACGAAGTCCTCGGTGACCGAGCCGTCCCGCTCGACCACGACCGTGCTCGGCGCCTCGCCGGGGAACATCTCGTGCGCGGCGCTGACCTCGTAGGTCCCGACGGGCGCGGCGACCAGGAACGTGCCGTCGGCGCCCGTGGTGGTCAGCGGGACGGTCCCGGCCTTGATGGTGGCGCCCGGGACACCGAGCCCACCCTTGTCCAGGGTGACCCGGCCGGTGATCGTCCCGGTGGGCAGCCGTGTCAGACCGGCGTCCACCTCGGCGATCGCGGCGTCGCGCACCACGACGTCGGACAGGGTCAGCCGCTCGAAGCCGAACCGCGTGACCTCCACGTCGTAGGTGCCTGGCAGCAGGTTGATCCGGTACCGGCCGTCGGCGCCGGAGCCGATCGCGACGGGCACGTCCCCGTCGAGGACCCGCACCTGGGCGTCGGCGACCGGCGTGCCGCTGGCGGCGTCGGTGACCTGACCGCCGATACCGGCGGTGCCGGCCACCCGGAGCGTGGCACCGAGCGCGTCCAGCCTGCCCTGGCCGTACACGTTGTTGTTCTCCGGCGTGCCGCCGCAGCTGAGGTCCTCGGTGTCGATGGCCGTGGCGTCCAGCGCGGCGCGGGTCGCCGGCAGCTCGCCGACCAGGTCCTCGGCGGCCGACCACAGCAGCGCCACCGTGCCCGCCACGTGCGGCGCCGCCATGGACGTGCCGTTGTAGCTCTCGTAGCCGTCACCGGGCACGGCGGAGCGGACGGCGACGCCCGGCGCGGACAGGTTGGGCTTGATCTCGTTGTCGCGGCCGGGACCCCGGCTGGAGAACCGGGCGATCGTGTTGGCGCTGTCGTAGGCGCCGACGCCGTAGGACGACGAGGCGTCGCCGGGTGAGCCTGCGCTGCCGCACGCCGGTCCTTCGTTGCCGTTGGAGAACACCGGGAACATCCCCGCCGCTGACCAGGCGTTGACCATCGCGTCGTAGAAGTCGCTGCCGCCCGCCCCGCCCCAGGAGTTGTTCACCACGTGCGGCCGTAACTCCGGGCGGGGGTTCTGGCCGGCGAGGTCGGTCGGGGCGAGCATGAACTGGCCGGCCGACAGCAGCGCGTTGAGCGAACAGGTCTGGCCCTCGCACCCCTTCGCCGCGATCCAGCGTGCCCCCGGCGCCACCCCGATCCGGTTGTCGGCCCCGTCGGCGCCCACCATGGTTCCCATCGTGTGGGTGCCGTGGCCGCTGTTGTCGCACGGCTCGGCGGCGGCACAGACCTGGGACGGATCCCACCACTGGTAGTCGTGGTCGAAGGTGCCGTCGCCCCGGTTCCCCCGGTACTGGGCGACCAGCGCCGGGTGGGTGAACTGCACCCCGGAGTCGATGTTGCCCACCACGACGCCCTCGCCCCGCACACCCAGCTCCGACCAGACCCGGTCGGCGCGGATGTTGTCGATGCCCCACTCCACGGCACCGGCCCGGACGTCGGCGCGCTCGGTCGCCCGGACCGGGACGGGCAGCGCCACCGGCTCGTCGGCCTGGATCTCGGCCACGCCGTCCTGGGCGAGCACGGCGTCCAACGTCGGCCGGTCACCGTCGCGCACCAGGACCCGGTTGGCGATCCAGAACGGTTCGACGTCGGCACCGCGCTCGGTCAGGTCGGCGACCAGGTCGCGCTGACTGTCCCGGGCGGTCCGGACCAGCGTGTCGTACACGTGGCGACCGCGCTCGGCCCAGTCGGTGATCTCGTCGGCACCGGCGAGGTCCGCCGCCTCGTCGAACACGACCCAGAAGTCGGTTCTTGCCTCGTCCGCCAGCGTGCTGGCCACCGCCGGGGCGACCGGAACGTCGCGCTGTTCGGTCTCCTGCGCCGTGGCGGGGGTCGCCGGCAGGACGGCCGCCAGCACGGCGACCGCGCCGGCTGACACCGTCCAGCGTCTGAATCTCATCGTCGTCGTCTCACTCTCGCTCGGCACGGGGGTGTGGGTGGGTCAGCGGGCGGACAGTCGCCAGGCGCGGGTGACCTCCTGCTGGACGCGGTTGCCCGCCGCGTCCCAGGCCTCGACCCGCACGGTGGCGTGCCCGGTCGGGGTGTCGCCGGCGGCCACGGAGTCGAGCACCGCCCGGAAGTTGCCCTCGCCCGGCCGGGCCCTGGTCGGGCGCTGCTGCCAGGTGGCCCCGTCGTCGTAGGAGATCCACACCTTCGCGCCGGCGATCCTGGCTCCCTGGTAGCCGGCCTGGTGGCGCACCCGCAGGTCGAGGGTGGCCGGGCCGGGGCGCTCGCTGGGCGGCACGGCGGTGTTGGTCAGGTCGAGCTGGGTGCTGTACTCCAGGTCGAGCAGCGGCACCAGTTCGGGTTCGGCGGCGTGCTCGGTGCGGAAGGTCCAGTTGGTCAGCGTCCGGGTGGAGGTCTGCCACCACGCCGCCCGGCGGGTGGTCGCCAGCTCCAGGCGCACGGTCGACCCGCCGGCGGGCAGGTTGCTCAGCTTCACCGTCGGACGAGGCGCCTCACCGACGAACTCCCCGTCGAGGTAGAACTTCAGCGGCGCGGTGTCGGTGCTGGTGTCGAGGAATCCGTGGTGCTCGGTGACGCTGCTGTCGGACCACTCGGCCACCCGGAACGTGATCTCGTCGCCGTCGCGGATCACCGGGTTCCCGGGATTCCGTGGGCCCGCGGGATCGAGCACCGTCGGGTGGTGCACGCCCTGGAACCAGTCGTGCCGGACCCGGGTCACGTCGGGATAGGTGACGTCGCGCTCCTGCAGGCCCGCCTCACCGGGGTACTGGCCGGCGACCGCCTGCCGGTACAGCGAGTCGGTGCCGGCGGTGACGTACTCGGTTCGCCGGTGCGCGCCCTTGGCCGCCGAGTACTGCTGCGCGGAGTGCACCAGGTAGGGCCGCCACAGCGCCCGGTACTCCCCCAGCGGCTCGCCGGGTTCGCCGTGGAAGGCGTTGTCCACCCGGACGAGGTTCCTGGTGCGCGCCACCTCGTCGATGCCGTCGGGCAGGGCGCCGGTGCGCGTCAGCGCCAGGTCGTACAGGTAGGGCGACCACGCCGTCCCCGACACCGCGACGGTGACCCGCCCCGCGTCGAGCTGGTCGAGCAGCCGCCGGCCGTCCTCGCCGGAGACGGCCATCGACGGGATCCGCGCGCCGGCGCCGACCGAGCCGAAGAAGTAGCCGCTGGTGTCGTGCATGACCACCAGCGCGGCGGCCCCGTGCGACCGCGCGGTCGCCTCGATCTGGGCGTAGGGGATCGCGGAGCGCAGCACCAGGACCGCCTTGCCGGCGACGTCCAGGCCGGCGTAGTCCGCTTCGGTGCCCGTCCCGGCGTGGACCAGGTCCAGCGACGTCGACGAGTCGATCTCGGGTGTGCCCGCGAGCGGCTGGACGTAGAGCTCCCGGGTCTCGGGCGACACCACGCGCAGCGCCAGCGCCGGGTCGGCGAGCCGAATCTGTTGGACGAACTCGAGATCGTTCAGTTCGGCCGGCCCGGACTCCAGGAGGTAGGTCGGTGTCCAGACGCCGAGCCACTGCGGCGCGAAGTTCTCGCTCTGGTCCGGTCCGCCGTAGCCGACCACGGTCTTCTGCGGCTGACCGGCCGGCGAGGCCAGCGGATGGGCCGGGGTGTCGACGCTGATCGGCTTCGCGTCGCGGGCGTCGAGGTCCACCGTGGTGTCCTCGTCCAGGCGCAGCGTCGGGACCCCGATCATCGTCCTGTCCAGCGAGTACCGGTTGTCGCCGTCCATGGTGCGGAGCTGGCCGATGACGTAGTAGGTCCCCGGCGGGAACCGCCCGGTGGCGACGCCGTTGTCGAAGTACAGCTGCTGCCAGGGCTGCTCCGGGTCGCTGGCGTCGAGTACGTAGACGCTGCTGGAGCGGGTCGCGGGACGGCCGTCGCGCGCGACGCCGGTGAGGGTCAGGTCGGCCATCTCGGGCTCGACGTGGAAACCGACCGGTGTCCGCAGGGTCAGCTCGCCGGCCCGCGCGACCAGGTGGCCGCCGTAGGTGCCCTTGGGCAGGTCCCGGACGTCCAGGCGCACCGTCGCGTCGGCGGTGCCGCCGGCGGGAACGGTGACGGTGGTCGGGCCGACCGACAACGCGGTCTCCGGCGCCGCGGTGCCGTCCTCGTGGGTGACCTCCAGGGTCAGGTCGAGGGTGACGGCGGTGTCGCCACGGTTGGTGTAGGTCACCGGCTTCTCGGTCACCGGCACGCCGGACTGCGGGTACTCGAAGAAACCGAGGTCCAGCGGCTCGGGCGAGGCCAGCACCGGGGAGCCGATCGCCGCCGGGACGTCGATCAGGCCGCCGCCCTGTTCGTAGACGCTCAGCTCCGGGTTGGCGTTCGCGGTGGCGATCAGCTCGGCCTTGACCTGGCTCGCGGTCAGTCCCGGGTCGTGCTGGAAGGCGATCGCCGCCGCGCCCGCGACGTGCGGGGTGGCCATCGAGGTGCCGTTCGCGGACGTGTACAGGTCGTCCACGGGCGTTCCCATGGACGTCCCGCCGGCGCGCGCCGCCACGATGCCCACGCCCGGCGCGGTGACGTCCGGCTTGATGGCGAAGTCGCCCAGACGCGGCCCCCGGCTGGAGAACGACGCCAGCTTCCCGTTCTTGTCGACCGCGCCGACGGTCAGCGCGGCGTCGGCCGAGCCGGGCGCGGCGATACTGCCGGCCTTCGCCCCGTTGTTGCCGGCGGCCACCACGAACAGCGTGTTCGGGTTCTGGGCACTCAGCTCGTCGACCGCCCTCGCGGTGGGGGCGGTGCCGTCGTCGCCGACGTTGGTGCCGATGCTCATGCTGATCACGTCGGCCAGCGGCGCCGCCCACTCCATCGCGGCGATCGTGCCCGACGTCGGGCAGGAGCCGGAGGAGTCGCAGATCTTGCCGATCAGCAGGTCCGCGCCGGGCGCCACCCCGGTGAACTTGCCGTCGGACCCGGCGCCGGTGCCGGCGATGGTGCTGGCGACGTGGGTGCCGTGGCCGTGCTCGTCGGCCATGCCGGCGTCGCCGGTGAAGTTCAGCGTCCCGACGATCTGCCCGGCCAGGTCGGGGTGGTCGGCGTCCACGCCGGTGTCCAGCACGGCCACGGTCTGGCCGGAGCCGTCGAACCCGAGCGACCACGCCTCGGGCGCGCCGATCATCGGCACGCTCGTGTCCAGCTCGATCTCGGCGAGCTCGTCCAGCCAGACCTTCCCGGTCGTGGCGGCGCTCGTCGCGTTCCCGGCGGGTGTCCTGGCCGACCACCAGTCGCCGCCCGGCGCGACCGTGGCGGCGTACCCGTCGACGCTCGGCAGGCGGCCGGTCACCTCCGCGCCCGGGGGCGTCGACGCGGCGGCGGTGGCCGCCACGCCGGTCACGACCACCGGCACGCCGTCGGTGTAGCCGTACTCGGCCAACTTGGTGACGTTGAACAGCTCCCGGTCCAGCCGGCCCGGGATCAGCGGCGCCGCGTCCGAGGGCACGACGTAGAGGTCCTCGCCGGTCTCGAGCACCTCGAACTGCGGCTCCTGGCCGGAGGTCCGGGGCGCCGCGTCGACGACCACCGACCGCCGTTGCCCCGCCGGTGTCTCCAGCGCCACGCGGTCGCCGGTGACGAGGGTGATCGACCCCGCGGTGGTGCCGGGGCCGGACACCACCGTGACGGCAGGTGCCCGGCCCCGGTCGTCCGGTTCGGCCGCGGCGGCGCCCGTCAGCACGGGAACGAGGATCACCACCGCCAGCAACGACAGTGGTCCACGGGAACGGGATCGTCGGGTCATCGACAACTCCTTGTCCTCAGGGCAGGTCAGGGTCACAGCGGTTCGTAGTGTTTGCCGCTGTCGCCGCCGGGCTTGTCAGAGTCGTTGCGCGGAGCCGAAGGCTCGTCGTCCTGTTCAGGCAGTAGGTGCGCCGCCTGCGCGAGATCGTCGGTGTCAACCGGTTCGTCCGCCACCGGCCAAGCATGCAGAACGCGGGAACGGGTAGCGACCGTGCAGACTACGTGGAATTCATCCCTCGTCGCCGGGTCGCCGCGCGTTCGCGGGGAGGACACCGGCCTCGATCGCGGCGATGGCGAGCGCGGTCCGCGACGTCACCTCGAGCTTGCGCATCGCGGACTTGACGTGGCCCTCCACCGTGCGCGGGGACAGGAACAGGGTCGCGGCGGCCTGCCGGTTGGTCATCCCCCTGGCGACCAGGCCGACCACGTCCAGCTCGCGCGGGGACAGCTGGTCGCCGTAGCCGCGCCGCCCGCCGCGCCAGGCCCGCGCGACCTCCCGCCCGTGCTCGCGCACCAGCTGCGCCACCCGGTCGGCGTCCCACCGGGCGCCGAGGTCGCGCAGGCGCTGCTGGGTGTCGCCGAGCAACGTCAACGCGGTGTCGCGCTCGTCGCCGTCCAGCAGTGCCCGGCCCCGCCGTTCCTGGCAGAGCAGCGCGTCGTAGGGGCGGGGCAGCGCCGCCCACAGCCGCGCCGCGTCGTCGAACAGGCCGGCCGCCCGGCACGGGTCGCCCACCGCTCCGGTCACGATCGCCCGACAGGTCCCGAGCGCGGCGGCGGCCGCCGGGATGGGCCGGCCGGCCAGCTCGTCGGCGAACGTGGCGACGAAGCTCCGCGCGTCGTCGACGGCCCCGACGCCCAGCAGCGCGTCCACGTGGGTGGGCGCGATGTCGGTGACCCACAGCCACACGCACTTGCGCGCGATCATGTCCACGACCGGACCGGTGACCGCGAGCGCCTCGGCCGGGTTCCCGTCGGCCAGGCACAACCGCGCCAGCGCCGCCGGCACGGCGACCGACTCCGGGTCGGTGACACCGAGCCGGGCCTGTTCGGCGGCGACCTCACGCAGGCCCGGGGAGCGGGTGCCGGCGGCGAGGTCGAGCAGGCAGCGGACCTGTCTGCTGTGCAGCAGGTTGTGCGGGTCGATGTCCTCGCTGCCGGCCAGGTCCGCCACCCGCTCGGCCAGGCCCGGCCAGCTCCCCGTGTACCAGTCCAGGCGGTCCTGCGCGGACCGCGCCTCGTAGGCCAGCCGGCGGTACTCGGTGGACTCGATGCGCCGGAAGTTCGCCGCCAGGTGCTCACGCGCGTCGTCGAACCGGCCCCAGGCCAGCATCACCCAGACCGCGTTGGTCAGCGCGCGGGCGACGTTGCGCACGCCCGCGCTGGCCGGTGGCGTGCCGGCGAGGTCGTTGAGGACCTCCCAGCCCTCGTCGTCGCCGAGCAGGAGCAGCGCGGTCAGCCGCATGTTGTGGAACGCCTGCTGGTCCCCCGGGTCGACCTGGTCGACCAGTTCCCCCGCGCGGTCGAGCCAGTACCGGTGCCTGGCGGCCGGCCAGTCCGGGATCAGCGGCAGCGCCATGTTGGCCATGGCCCGGATCGCGAGCTCCGGGGACCGGCCGAGCTCGTCGACGGCCGACTCCCACTGCCCGAAGGCGGCCGACCGCTCCCCGACCACCCACAGCATCCGGCCGAGCAGCAACCGCAGCTCGCCCCGGTCGGTCTCGTCGATGTCGCCGGAGTCCAGCACCCCGCCGAGGACCTCGACCACCCGCCCGGCGAGGTCACCGAGCGCGGCCGCCCCGAAGAAGGCGGCCCGGCCCAGCTCGTGCGCCAGCCGGACCCGCCGGTCGATCGGGTGCTCGGTGGAGCCCATGACCTGCAGCAGGGTCTCCACGGCGGTGCGGTCGTCGCCGGACTCCAGGGCGAGCGCGGCACTGGCCTGCGCGTAGTGGCGCCACCGCTCGTCGTCGCCGGCCTCGCGGAAGTGGTGCGCGAGGCGCGCGACCGGCGGGTGGTCGGCCAGCAGCAGCGCCCGCGCCGCCCGGCGGTGCAGGCGACGCCGTTCGGAGATCGGGATCGCCTCCCTGATCGCCTGGGTGTCCAGGACGTGGCGGAAGGTGAAGCGATCGGGCGAACGCTCCAAGAGCAGCCCGGAGCTCAGCGCGGCGGCCAGCCCCCGCCGCACCGCGCCGTCGTCGAGGTCGGCGACCACGGCCAGCAGCGCGTCCCCGACGGGATCGGCCAGGACGCTCACCGCCTCCAGCAGCCGCTGGGTGTCCTGGTCGAGCCGGCGGACCCGTTCCAGGACCGACTCGCGCACGGTGGCCGGCAGGTCCAGTTCGGCCAGGGTCCGGCGGGTCCAGCGCCCGTTCTCGCGGAGGATGTCGTCGCGGTCCTCCAGCAGCAGCAGGTACTCCTCCACGACCAGCGGGATGCCGTCGGTGGCGTCGTGCAGGTACCGCGCGAACTGCTCGGAGACGTCGTCGGTGGCGTAGACGGACGCCACCAGCCGCCGGATCTGCTCGACGTCCAACGGCCGGAGCTCGACCCGGACCCGGGCGCCGCCGGCCGGAGCCCGCGCGGTGAGCCGAGGCAACGCGGAGGACGCCGGCACCTCCCACGGCCGGAACGACACCACGATCGACAGGTCGCGTTCCTCGGCGCACAGCGTCAGCAGCCAGTCCAGCGTGGCCGGATCGGCCCAGTGGACGTCCTCGACGACCAGGACGTCCACGCCGAGGCGCTCGACCAGTTCGGCGAGCGCCCGGAACAACCGGTGTCGGACCGCGCTCGGGTTGTCCAACGCCTCCGGCGCCGGCGGGAGCCCGGCCGCCCACTCCGGGAACAGCGGGCGCAGCGCGCCGCCCAACGCGCTCAGCCCCAGCCCGCCGGGGTCGGTCACCAACCGCCGCACACCGGTCACCACCGCCCCCAGCGGGGACGGCTCCAACACCGGCGGACAGGTCGCGAACAACACCCGCTCGTTCGACGCCCGGTCCTCGGGCGTCGCCAGGACCTCCCGCAGCAGCCGGGTCTTCCCGATCCCGGCCTCCCCCTCCACCAGCACGAGCGCCGAGCCCTTGGCCAGCGCACCCCGCACCCTGCTGGTCGCGTCGTCGCGGCCGACCAGCGCGGGCGTCCGCCCCCGCCGACCATCCGATGCCCACCGACGCCGTTCGGCTCGCGCAGCCACCCTCGACCTCCGCATCGGCTCCTCGGACGTGGTCCACCACCAGTGGACAACATCAACACCAGGAAGCGGTAGCCCGGAGCCGGGTCTGGTAACGGTCATGAGCGGACGCCTGCCGCACCCTGCGGTCGCTCGACCGCTTCTTGTGGGAGCCGGAAGCCGGCGCCCAGCGCGTCACAGGCTCGTTCGGCCAGTCGGCCCAACCACTCGGCGGCCTTGGTGGCTACTTCCGCGGAAGATGGTGGTGCGGTGCCACGCGAAGTACGGCTCGGAGTTCGTATGGTGGGCTCGGCACGGTCGACCGGTCAACGCGCTGGTCCGGTCGCGGAACGCGTCGGGGACGCCGTTCAGCGGGGCAGTGCGGACCCGTCCGGTCGAGTCGACCGTGATCCAGCCGGTTTCATACAGGATGTCGCAGCCGAAGCCGCAGGCCAGCATCGCGACGTTGAGCAGATCGTGGCGTTCACTGTCGGCACATACGGCGCGGCGCTTGACATGAGCGGCAACCAGAAACTCGATCGGGTACTCGTCACCGCAGAGTGCGCACGGTGCGACGTCGCGGCCACCAGCCAGCAGCTTGCGCAGCCGCGCCTGCTCCTTGCGGATCTTCACCTGGGTCACGGCGTCGGTGGCGTCGATGGATGGGTCGACAACCTCGCTCCCACCGAGGGCGATCGTGGCAGGGTTCATGGCCACCCGCGCGGTTGGGAGGGTCGCGAGCACAGCGCCGACGAACGCACTGCGGTAGCCGAGCTCCTCGACGTTGACCCCAACGCTGCGCTGCCCGACGAGCAGGTCAAGTCCCTTCTGCACCTCCACCAGGGGCACAGGCTGCCCTTCCGGTGACTGCTTCGTGCCTACGGTGACAGTGTCGCTGTTCATCGCCAGGACCATGTTCGGTTGTCCGCTCACGGTGCGGATCCGCACACCGACCAGTGGCCGCAGCACGTCCCGAGCCCGTGGTGGCACCCGGAGGTCACCGGACAGGTAGCGGTTGACCACCAGGTCGATCACCGTGCCGCGCACCGCCTCGTCGCGCAGCAGGACGGCAGCCTGCCGGGTGAGGCCCGCAGCCGCGGTGCGGTCAGCCGCCCTGGGCACACCCGCAACACCGTGGACCTCCCACAGGAGTCGAGAGCTACCCAGGTGCCAGAACGGGTACTCCGGGGTGGTTCGCGAGGTAGCGGGTGCGAACTCGCGGAGGAACGCGCCGAAGCCACGACGAAACTCGGGCCAGGCCACCAGGCGTGTCCCGCCGGTGGCGATACGGTCCGCCATCCACAACAGAGCGAGAGGCTTGTGCAGGCTGGCGCGGCCGTCAGGCGTTCTGTGTCGCTTCAACCGTCCGATCTCGGTCAGCAGTCCATCGACCGTGAGCGTGACGCCGCCGTCGAGCGGCGGCGCTACGACCGGATCGGCGAGGTACTCCGCGAGCCGATCGGCGGAGTCGGGACCATAGCCTGGCACCGCTAGCCGCAGCTGAAGCCGCTGGCGCTTGTTGCCGTCCTTCTTCGCACCGGCAGGCAACCCAACCCGGTCCTGAGCGCCTGTGATCCGCAGCCGCAGTTCCTCGACATCCGGCACGTCGGCGAGGTCGACCGGCCCGCCCAGCGGCGCCCCTTCGTCCTCGGATGGTTCGACCAGGCGGGCGGACGGAACCACCACGGCCAGCACCACCGCCTCGACGTCCCGCAGCCGGGCCAACAGCAGCCGCGACGCCGGCACGTAGTCGTCGTTGCGTGAGCGGTCGCCGGCACTCTCCAGGAGCAGGCTCAGGCCATGGCCGTCCCGCACTACCGCGAAATGCGCGTTCAGCAGCTGGCCGTCATCACTTCGTGGACGTAACACCGCTCCATCGTGACATCGCGTGACTGTCGGGGGCGTGACCCTACGTACGCGTGTCACCTTGTCGGTGGGGCCAACTCCTGTCGGTCAACAGACTCTCGTGGCGGATTCCTTCCTTCGCCAGCACGTCGTCGGCGGCCCGATCGGCCTCGCCGCCACGATCGCACTGACGCTGGAGAAGCTCGCCACGCTGGCTGACCCGTCGTACGTGCCGACCTGCTCGATCATCTCGTGCGGCTCGGTGACGGACAGCGCGCGGGCCGAGGCGTCCGGTTTCCCAACCTGCTGCTCGGTACCGGCGGGGTGTCCCAGCCGCCGGTGAACCACTCGACCGCGCCGGTTCCCGGGTCGTACCGCCGCCGCTCGATCGCGCCGATGTCGGCGCCGTAGACGTGGAGGCCCACGGTGGGCGCGTCGCCGACGCCGGCGACGGAGTGGACGTCGTCGTCGGTGGTGCAGCACACGGTGACCTGCCCCTGCTCGAACACCTGCTCGCCCGCCGGGGTGAGGGGGACGCCCTCCTCGGTGGGCTTGACGTAGCGGAACTCGCGTTCGGCGCCCGAGTAGATGCCGACGACGCCCCACGTCTCGTGCCCGTGCACGGGAGTGCGCTGCCCGACGTTCCAGACGACGGCCGCCAGCGACCAGGCACCGTCGGCGGCGATGTGGAGCGGGTAGTTGACGTGGTGGTCGGCCGCCGGGCGGGTCAGTTCGGGTGGGAGCCGGAAGTCGCTCGCCAGCAGCGCGGACAGCAGTAGGCCAACCCGCTTGGTGATCTCGTGCTCGTCGTCGGTGGCGGCGACCACCGAGGACACGTCGTCGATGAAGGTCCGCAACATGGTGGTCTTTCCTCTCCTGGTCAGCGCAGCACGCGGTAGATCAGGTGCGTGACCGAGCTGGTCGCTCGCGCGGACACCTGTTCGAGGTCCAGCGGCGCGACGCCGTCGAACAGCCGCGTGCCGGCGCCGAGCATCAGTGGCGTGATGTGCAGCCGCAGCTCGTCGATCAGGCCCGCGGCGAGGTACTGGTTGACGGTGGTCGCGCCGCCGTGGATGGAGATGTCGCCGCCGTCGGCCGATGCGCGGGCGCGTTCGAAGGCGGCCTCGATGCCGTCGGTGACGAAGTGGAACGTGGTGCCGCCGTCCATCGGCTGCGGGTCGCGCGGGTGGTGGGTGAGCACGAAGACGTCGGCGTGGTAGGGCGGGTTGTCGCCCCACCAGCCCGTCCACGGCCGGTCCCACTCGCCGCGCACCGGGCCGAACATGTTGCGGCCCATGATGAACGCCTTGGCCGTCATCATCCTGGCGAACTCGTCCGGATGGGTCTCGGCGCCCTCGGAGTACCAGGCGTGGAGCTTGTCGCCCCAGCCGTCGCCGCCGTCGTCACCGAACGGGCGCTGCTCGGTCTGGTTGTGCCCGGCCGCGTAGCCGTCGACCGAGATCGTCAGGTCGCAGGTCACCTTGCCCTTGCGTGTGTTGGTCATGGGATCAGCATGTCGGGCCGCAGGTATGACGTCCAATGCCAAAACTGGGATCAACACATTGATATTGTTGATGAATGCTCAACCTGGTGCATCTCAGGGTGCTCGCAGCGGTGGCCCGGTACGGGTCGGTGACCGAGGCGGCGAAGCAGCTGCACTACTCCCAGCCGTCGGTGAGCCACCACCTGTCCCGCCTGGAGGCGGCCACCGGTGTGAAGCTCGTGCAGCGGATCGGACGCGGGATCCGGCTGACGCCGGAGGGGCGGTTGCTGGCCAACCGGGCCGCCGAGATCGTGGGCCGGGTCGACGCGGCGGCCAGCGAGCTGGCCACCCAGGTCGACCTGCGGGCGGGGCGGGTCCGGCTGGCCGCCAACGCGTCCACGCTGAGCACGATCGTGCCGAACGCGGCCGCCGAACTGGCCGACGCGCATCCGGGGCTCCAGCTCAGCCTGTACGAACGGCACCCGGTCGAGGCACTGCGGATGCTGCGCCACGGTGACGTCGACGTCGCGTTGGTGTTCCGCCCCGCCGATGCCCCGCTCGACGAGGAAGGCGTCCGCCTGGTCCACCTCGGCGACGACTCGATCTACCTGCTCAGCCTGCGCGAGGACGACCGCATCACCGACCACCGCGACGACGCGTGGATCGGTGGGTGCGACCGGTGTCAGGAGGAGCTGAAGTCCGTGTGCGGGCGCCACGGCTTCAGCCCCCGTATCGTCTCGCACAGCGACGACATCGTCGTCGTGCAGGCCCTGGTCGCGGCGGGCGTCGGTGTCTCCACCCAGCCAGGGCTCGCGCTCAAGGCGCACCGCAGGCCCGGCTTCCACGCCACCGAGCTCAGCGGCTTCCGCCGCCAGATCCACGCCGCCACCTACGGCGACCCGCCCGACCCGCCCGCCGTCGCCGCCGTCGTGGCCGCGCTCACCGAGGCCGCCGCGGTCACGTGCCGGTGATCAGCCCCCGCGCGGTCTCGACGATCTCCCGCATCGGGGTGTCGGCGTGGTTGGTGAGCACGACCAGCACCCAGTCGCTGTCCGGGAAGAACTCGACCGCGGTCGCGATGCCGGCCGGGTTGCCGCCGGTGTGCCCGTAGCTCCACTGGCCGCCGAGCAGCGTGCCCTGGGGGCCATAGCACTGGAAGACCGTCCACGCCGGCCGGCCGCTCGGCGGTGGCGGGTTCCCGCCGCCGGGGGGCGGCCCGGGCGGGACCTTCCCGCTCAGCATCAGGTGCGTTGCCGGCCCGTCGACAAGCCGTTCCCTGTACAGGAGACGGGCGAACCGGTCGAGGTCGGCGGCGGTCGCGAACGCCTCCCCCGCCGGGGTGCCGACGAACCCGAACTCCGCCACCGTGTCGGTCCACCGGCCCTGCTCGTCGCGGCGGTACGGGTGGGCGACGTTCCGGTCGGTCAGCCAGCGCGGCTTGGTGACGAAGTCCGCGCCGGTCATCCCGGCCGCGGCGAACACGTGCTCACGCACGTAGTCGTGATAGGGCGTGCCACTCGCCCGCGCCACGATCTCGCCGAGCAGGTGGTAGCCGGAGTTGCTGTAGGCCCAGCCAGCGCCCGGCGCGAACATCGGCGTCGAGCGCAGGACGTAGCCGGTGATGCCGGACATGACCTGTGCCGCGCTGGTCCACGTGGCCGACTCCTCCCGGAAGCCGGGCATGCCGTGGTAGTCGCCGAGACCGGACGTGTGCGTCAGCAGGTGGTGCACGGTGATGTCCCTGAGTGCGTCCGGCACACCGTCCACATAGGTACCGAGCGTGCCGTTGTGGGACACCTTGCCCTGCCGCACCAGCTGCGCGACGGCCGTCGCGGTGAACAGCTTGGTCACGGACGCGAGCGCGAACGCGGTGCCGGGCCCGTTCTTGACGTCGCGTCCCAGGTCGGCCATGCCGTACGAACGCGCCAGGACGGTCCGGCCCCGGTTGGTCAGCAGGAGCGAGCCGGAGAACTGGTCGCGCGCCGCCCTGTCGGCGACCAGCCGGTCGAGTTCACCGCCGGGCCGCAGCGTGCCGGGAAGCCGGCCGCTGCCCTGGGTGGCGAGAGCTGGGCCCGCCGCGAGCGCGGCCACCGGGGCCACGCCGAGCAGGCCGAGCACCGAACGCCGGGACGGGGTCGCCATGGCTGTGTCTCCTTCGGTCGTCGTGTGTGCGGGAAGGTCTACCGGGGCGGCGGTATGGGCCGGCGCGCTCGCGGCCATACGAAATCCATAGGTCCCGGTGACGACACTCGGCGCATGCGGGTGTTGCTGGTGGAGGACGAGGAGCCGCTGGCCAGGTACATCGCGGCCGGGCTGCGCAAGCACGGGTTCGCCGTCGACGTGGCGCACGACGGCGGGACCGCGCTGGACATGTGCGGCCCCACTCCGTATGACGTGGTGGTGCTCGACCGGGACCTGCCGCGGGTGCACGGCGACACGGTGTGCAGGCGTCTCGCGGAACGCGGCGAGTCCCGGGTCCTGATGCTGACCGCGTCCGGCACCGTCGAGGACCGCGTCGACGGACTCACCCTCGGCGCCGACGACTACCTCGGCAAACCGTTCGCGTTCTCCGAACTCGTGGCCAGGGTCCACGCACTGGCCCGGCGCAGCGCCCCGGCCCGGCCGCCGGTGCTGCGGGCCGCCGACGTGACACTCGACCCGGCACGACGCACGGCCGAGCGCGCGGGCCGTCTGCTTTCGCTGACCCCCAAGGAGTTCGGCGTGCTGGCGTGGCTGCTCGCGGCGCCGGGTGACGTGGTCAGCGCGGAGACGTTGCTGGACAAGGTGTGGGACGAGCACGCGGACCCGTTCACCAACGCCGTCCGCATCACCGTCGGCACGCTGCGCCGCAAGCTCGGCGATCCGCCACTGATCGACACGGTCACCGGCGCCGGCTACCGATTCCGGCCATGACGCACCTGTCGGCACGCGGCAGGCTGACGCTGCTCTACACGGGACTGGTGCTGGTCGCGGGCGTGGTGCTGGCGGCGCTCACGTACGTGCTGATGCGCCAGCACCTGGCCGACCGCGTCATCGCCGTGCGCATCGACCGGACCGAAGGGGCTCCGCCGCCGCCCTCGCTGGCCGTGCCCGGGCTGACCGACCAGGTGCGCGACGAGACCCTGGCTGCCTTGGTGGCGCAGGCCGCGATCGCGCTGGCTGTGGTCGCGGTACTGGCCGCGGTGCTCGGCTGGCTCGTGGCGGGCCGGGTGCTCCGGCCGATCCGCGCGATCTCGGCGACCGCCCAGCGTCTGTCCGCGGAGCACCTTTCGGACCGGGTGCCGGTCCATCCGCCCCACGACGAGCTGGCTGCCCTGGCCACCACGGTCAACGGGATGCTGGACCGCATCGAGCGCGGCATCACCGAGCGGGACCGGGCGCTGGAAGGCCAGCGGCTGTTCACGGCGAACGCCGCGCACGAGCTGCGGACCCCGCTCACCACCATCCGCACCGCCGTCGACGTGACGCTGGACGGCGCGCCCACCCGTACCGAGTTGTTGACCATGGCCGAGGACGTCCGGGCGGCGGCGGACGACAGCAGGCACACTCTCGACGGGTTGCTGGCGCTCGCCCGCAGTAATGCCGGTGTCACGAATCCTCGGCCTGCCGACCTGGCCACGATCGCCGGCTCGGCATTGAGTGAGGTGGCAGGTCCGCTGTCCGATCAGGACATCGAGGTGCATCGTGAGCTGCGGGCCGCGCCGTTGCGGGGTGATCCGGTGTTGTTGGAGCGGATGGCTGCCAATCTTGTCGGCAACGCGATCCGCCACAATCACCGTGGTGGCCGGGTTGTCGTGGTCACCGGCGCTTCGGGCGGTGGTGTCTTTCTCCGCGTCCGCAATACCGGGCGGGCGGTCGCGCCGGATCGTGTCGACCGGTTGCTGGAGCCGTTCGTTCGTGCCGCCGATGGTGGGGCGGGGCTAGGGTTGTCCATCGTACGGGCTGTGGTGCAGGCACATCACGGTGAGATCGACGCCGTCGCCAACCAGGGTGGCGGGCTGGACATCACCGTTCGGATTCCGCTACGGGGTGCGTGGTTGCCCTGACCGAACCGCGGGGAGTCCTGGCGTCACAGGGGGCGTCCGTGCCAGTGGATGGTGTCCGGTGGCTCGAAGTACGTTCGCAGGTGTTGGGATTCCGGCCGGCTGTGAAGCGGGAACGCGAACACGGAGTCGTCCGGCCAGGTGATCGTGCGTTTCCGGAAGTCGATCCGTGGTCGTTGTGGTTCTCGCGCCTGCCAGAGGATTCGCGGCGGCGGGGCATCGTGTGGCTCGATGTAGGTGGATCCGGTGTCGACCACCGCGAGCGAGGACGGGGAGCAGACCAGCCATGGCCCCTGCGCTCGCCGGATGCTGTCGAGCAGGTCGAGGGCCATCGCGTTCGCCGGGCCGGTCACGAGGATCTGCCGCTTCAGTGGATTGCCGGCACCGAGGCCGTCGAACAGCGGCGAAATGATGTTCACCGCGACGACGGCCACGCCGCGTCCGATGTTCCAGAAGAATCGCCTGACCAGCCGTTTCCCCGCGACGGTGCCGTCTTTTCTCCGTCCTGGAACATCGAATCCCACGTCGGAAATGTCGCCGAGACGGAGTACGATCACCGGTTCATTCCACTGGTCCCGCATCAGCCGTTCGACGGTTTCGCGGAAACCGGGTTGTACCTGCGCCTCGTGAGCCTTCTTGTCGTAGCGATCCTGGCTCTCGAGTATCTTGCGCGCAGCTAGACGTCGAGATTCCGCCTGGTTTCCTCCGCGCTTCGGTTCCCGCCGATCTCGCTCTTGTCGAACCATGGCTCGTCCCCTCCCAGTGCGACGTCCTCCGACCCCTCGCCGTAGACGGCCTTCCCCGCGCCGATCCCGGCCTTGACGCCCGCTCCGGCCACCAGCGGCCTGGCCCCCACCGCCGTGCCGAACATGGTGGTGAGTGCCCGGTTGCTCGGGGTGAGTGCGACGCCCGCGGTGTTCTCCAGGACGTTGAGGGAGAACTTCGATTCGCCGGCGTAGGTGCCGATCCGGAACTTCCTCGTCGCTTCCACGACCTTCGTGGAGTACTTCGCCAGGAAGTCGATGAACGTGTCGAGCAGTCTGCCGAACCTGCCGAGGTAGCCGGTGACCTTCTTCAGCACACTGGCGGCCTTCGCGATGGACGCGGTCATCGCGGCCGCGACCGAGCTGCCGAAGCTGATGACCGAGGCCGCGAGGGCGGGCAACCAGATGGTGATCAGCCAGGACACCAACTCGGTGATGATGGCCTTGATCACCTCCTCGATGACCACCATGACCATCGACCACATCCGCAGTACCTCGGCCACCGACCCCGCGGCCGAACCGACGCCGCGGATTCCCGCCGAGAAGTCGCCGAGCGCCTCCCGCGCCGCGTTGCCGGCGTCGTCGATCCAGTCCTTGAGCGCGGTGTCGCCGGTGCTCTCGAAATCGTCGGCCAGCGCGACGAAGCCCTGCGCGATCGTGACGAAGTTGTCCGACGCGTGCCCGATCGCCGGTCCGTCACCGGTGACCTGGTGCAGGGCGTCCTGCAACGGCTGGACCAGTTCGAGCAGCATGTTCAGCCCGTGGCTCACCAGCCAGCCGATCGGGTCCATGGCAAAGGTGACCGCGTCCGCGGCGGCGGCACCGACGAACGCGGCACCGTCGCCGACCAGCGCGGCGCCGGCCGACGCGAGTTCGGCCGGATTGTCCGCGTTGGCCGCCTCCTGGGCGTGCGCGGCGATGGACTTGCCGGCCTTGTACACCGTGCCCACGACGGGAACGTGTCCGACCGCGCGGTCGATGTTCGCGCTCGTGCTCTCGTCGTAGCCCTCGACGTTCAGCGTGTCGGCGATACTGCGCTGCTCACCGGTCATCACTGGCCCCCCGTCGCGTCGATCTCGGCCTCGTGTTGGCCGAACCTGATCACTCCGGCCTCCTCGTTGCCCTCGTACATCGCCGCCGACTGGTTCACCTTGGTGACGAGCGCGTTCACGCCGTCCTTCATGTCGTTGAGCAGAGACCGTAGTTCGGCGAGCCGGTCGGTGTAGCCCTGTTTCGCGAAGGCCCCGACCACGCCCCACGCCTCGTTGGTCACGTCGGCCGCGTCGACCAGGTTCCCGAACTTGTCGGCCTCCTGCTCGTAGTAGCCGAGTTGGCCCGCGTAGGCGGAAAGGGCGGAGGTGTCGACCTGAATTCCGTCTGACATCGTCGTGTCCCGTCGGTCAGCGCCGGTAGATGGTGTCCTCGTCGAAATCATCGTCCGACGGATCGGATGCGCGGCCGTGGGGGAACTCCTCTGTCCGGCGGTCGTCGGCGGGTCCACCGAACGCCTCGGCCTGTGCCTGGCGGACCTGATCCGAGGTGTTGATTCCGAACGCGTCACCGAAGGCATCGTCCACGGCCTCGGCCTGCTGCCTGACGGCGCCGGCAACGGCCTGGCGGAGGGTGTCCATGAGCGTCGCGGACAGTTCCGCCGGGCCGAGACTCATGGCGCCCTGGGCGAGTTCGATGCCGGTGACCGTGCCGTTGGCGCCCGCGGTGACCGTCACGTTCCGGTCCGGCGACGTCGCGACGCTCCGAACCTGGGAGATTCGCTCAGTCATCTCCTCGACGCCCTCGAAACGAGCCTCAGCCTGACGAATCCTGGACCGGAACCTGTCAAACTCGGCGATCATCTGGTCCATCTGGCTGGACATGGGCCTCCCTCAGTGACTGAAACGCCCAGCATCATGGCACGACCACGAGCCGGCTCCGCGCGCAACTCCCCGCACCCCTTCGCGGACGCCATCAGGGTACCGATCGTGATCATCCATTCCGCACCACCCAAACCCGCGCGGACATTTCCGCGTCACGGACAGCCGGGCGGACACAGCCCGTGATTCCAGGAGGTGCTACCAGGGTCAGTCTCAGTGGCACTGGCCTGGGTAGGCCTTGGCCTTCGGCGCCCGCGAGCACCTACGGTCACGGTCAGCCCGTTCCTCGCAGGCCGCTCAGGACGGCGTCGACCGCCACCTCGGGGTGGTCGGACAGGTAGAAATGGCCGCCGGGGAAGGTGTGGAACTCCGGGGTCCGGGTGCAGAGTTCACGCCAGGCGGACAGTTCGGTCGTGGACACCTCCGGATCGTCCTCGCCGGCGAGGACGATGACCGGGACGGGCAGCCGCTCCCCCCGACGGTGCCGATAGGTCTCGTACACCTCGTAGTCCGCGCGCAGGACCGGCACGATCAGGCCGGCGAGTTCGGGCACGTCCAACGCCGAGGCGGCGGTGCCCGCGATCGCGCGGACGTGGGCGAGCAGGTCCCCGTCGGTCATCAGGTGCACGAGTGGGGCTCCCGCGCGGGGCAACAGCTGAGGAGCCGGGCAGCCGGAGACGGCCAGCAGCACCGGCGGACGTCCGGCCCTCGTCGTGGCGCGGGCCAGTTCATAGGCCAGCAACCCACCCAGACTGTGGCCGAACAGGGCGAACCGGTCGCCGGCGCGGGCCAGCAGCGGACCGGTCAAGGCGTCGACCACCTCCTCGACGGTGCGGGCCGGCGGCTCGGCGAACCGGTTCTCCCGGCCGGGCAGCCGCACCGGGACCAGGCCGACCCCGTCGGGGACCAGCGGCTGCCACGGCTGGTAGGCCGACGCGCCGGAACCGCCGTGCGGCAGACAGAACAGCCGCGTACCGGCCCGCACGCCAGCTGTCGGGGGGAACCAGCTCATCCGTCATCCGCCTTCCTGGCCGGGAGGAACCGCACCAGCAGCACGAGCACCAGACCCACGCCGATCGGGTACAGCAGACTCCGGCCGAAGGCCTGCGCGTACCCGCCGCCGTCCAGTGCGCCGTAGAAGATCAGGCCCACCAGCGCGACGCCGAGGGACACACCAACCTGCACGCCGGTGGACAGCACGCCCGACGCCGACCCCACCTGCGCGTGCGGCACCCTGGCCAGCACGGTCGTCGACAGCGGCGCGACGATCAGGCCCATGCCCGCGCCGTCGAGCAGCAACCACGGCACCAGCCACCCCACGTCCCCGCCGTCGCCGGCGCGGGCCACGAAGACGAGTTGGGCGGTCAGCGCGACGATCCGCAGGCCGGCGCCAAGGGTGAGCACGTCCCGGCCGAGCAGGTCCGCGAGTCGGCGCGCCACCAGTGCGCTCGCCAGGAATCCGACGTTCACCACGACGAACAGCAGCCCGCTCGCCAGCGCGTCCAGCCCCCTGCCGAGTTGCGCATACAGCCCCAGCACCAGGTAGTAGGCGCCCTGCCCCGTCCAGAACACCAACTGGCAGGCCATCCCGACGGAGAAGGCCCGCAGCCGGAACAGGCCCAGGTCGACCACCGGCGACTCCGCGCGGCGCTCGCGGCGGCCGAACGCGACGAACAGCGGCACCGCCGCGACGAAGCACACCCAGGTCCAGCCTGGCCAGCCGTGGTCGCGTCCCACGGTCAGCGGCACCACGACGGCCAGCAGCGCACCCGTGACGAGCACCATTCCCACCAGGTCGAGCCGTGGCCTGCCCGGCGCGTGCGTCTCCGGCACGAACCGCAGGGCCAGCACCACCGCCGCCACTCCGACCGGGACGTTCATCAGGAAACACGCGCGCCAGCCCGTGCCGAACAGGTCGGCGGTGATCAGCAGCCCGCTGACGGCCTGGCCGAGCACGGCGCCGAGACCGGCGACCACGCCGTACCAGTTGATGGCCTTCGCCCTGGCCTCCCCGTCGTAGAGGGCGCTGAAGATCGCGAGCACCTGCGGCACCATGAGCGCGGCGGCGGCCCCCTGCGCCACCCTGGCCACCAGCAGGAAACCCGGGCTGGTGGCCAATCCGCACAGCATCGACATGACGGTGAACAGGGCGATCGCGAGGGTGAACATCCTGCGGCGCCCGAACAGGTCACCGAGCCGGCCGCCGGTGATCATGCCGGCCCCATAGGTCAGCGCGTACCCGGCGATGATGAGCTGCACCTGCGCCGGCCCGGCTCCCAGGTCCGCCTGCAGCGCCGGGATCGCCACGGTCACGATGAACGCGTCCATCGCGCTCAGCAGCGGTCCGCTCAGCAGGACCGGCACCACGATCCACGGTGGAGACACGCGGGTCGCCACCGGTTCCCCGGTCACCACACCGGTTCCTCCGGGGCGCCCACCAGGTCCTCGACCAGCGCCGTGTACCGGGCGGCGAGGGCGCGGACCGTGTCCTCGCCGAACAGCGCGGTCGCGTACTCGACGGATCCGGCCAGCGAGCCGTCCGCCCGATCGTGCAGTGCCACGGTCAGGTCGAACTTGCTGGTCCGCGTGTGCCGGGGCAGGAGTTCGGTCGACAGGCCGGCGAACCGCCAGCCCTCCGCACCCGCCCCGACCACGACGACCAGTTGTGCCAACGGGTTCCTGGACAGCTCTCGTGGTGGCCCGAGCGCCCGCACGACCCGGTCGAACGGCACGTCCTGGTGGTCGATGGCGGTGAGCGTGGTGTCACGCAACCGGTCGACCAGCGTCGTGAACGCCGGCCGACCGGCGAGGTCAGCGCGCAGGACGACTGTGTTCACGAAGTGGCCGACCAGCCGTTCGGTGTCGGGATGGCGCCGGCCGGCCATGGGGGTGCCGATCCCGAAGTCGTGCAGGCCCGTACGTTCCCGCACCAGCACGGTGAACGCGGCGACCAACACCACGAACGGCGTGGTGCGTCTGGCCGACGCGAGCGCGGCGACCCGCGCCGCCAGCGGAGCCGGGACCGTGAACGGAACCAGGGCGCCGCTGGTGTCCCGATCCCTCGGCCGGGGACGGTCGGCGGCCAGGTCGACGACCGGTGGCATGCCCTTGAGGGTGGCCGCCCAGTGCTCGACGCCGGTGTCGCGGCCGACGGCCCACGCGGCGTAGTCGGCGTAACGGATGGGCAGCGGGGGCAGATCGGGTGGCCGGCCGTCGCGGTGCGCGGCGTAGGCGGCGGACAGTTCGTCGGCGAGCACCCCGATCGACCAGCCGTCGATGGCGATGTGGTGGGCGAGCAGGACGAGGACGTGGTCGTCGGGAGCGAGCCGGCCGAGCGCGGCGCGGAACACCGTCCCGTCGGCGAGGTCGAGCGGCGCGGCGGCACAGGTCTCGAGGAAGGCGTCGACGTCGGTGACGTCCTCCACGGGAAGCGGAACCGGGCCCGGCGGGTCGATCCACCCCACGGGTTCGTCCTCGCGCATCGGATACCGGGTGCGCAGGGGTTCGTGCCGGGCCACGACGGTGGCCAGCGCCGACGCCAGCGCGGGGACATCGAGGGTGCCGCGCAGCCGCAGTGCCCGGGTCACCAGGTACTCGGCGCCGCCGGGGTCGAGGAAACCGGCGAGCCAGAGCCCGGACTGGACCGGCGCGAGCGGCACCGGCCCGGTGTGGCGCGGGATCGGTTCGACGTCGTTGGGCAGGGCCTCGGCGACCTCGGCGGCCAGCGTGGCGACCGTCGGGGAACGGAACAGCGAGTGCACGCCGAGGACGACGCCCAGCCGGGAACGGAGGCGGGTCACGATCCTGGTGGCGGCCAGGGAGTGCCCGCCCAGCGCGAAGAAGTCGTCGTCCAGGCCGGGAACCGGGACGTCCAGCGTCCGCGCCCAGACCTCCGCGATCGCCCGTTCCACGGGTGTCTCCGGCTCCCGACGCGCCGCCGCGCCACCCGTCCAGTCCGGGTCGGGCAGCGCCGTCCGGTCGACCTTTCCGTTGGGGTCCAAGGGGAGTTCGGGCAGTACGACGAAGGCGGCTGGCACCAGGTGACTGGGTAGTCCTCGACCGCAGTGGTCCCGCAACCGCGTGCGGTCCGCGCTGCCGGCGACGTAGGCCACGAGCCGTTTGTCGCCGCCGGCGTCGGTGTTCGCGACGACCAGCGCACGGGTCACCGACGGGTGCTCGAGCAGGCGGGCCTCGATCTCCCCCGGCTCGACCCGGAAGCCCCTGACCTTCAGCTGCCGGTCAGCACGCCCCAGGAACTCCAGGTCGCCGGAGGGCAGCCACCGCACCCGGTCGCCGGTCCGGTACAGGCGGGTGCCCGGCTCGAACGGGTTGGCGGTGAAGCGTTGCGCGGTCAGGCCGGGGTTGCCGAGATAGCCCCTGGCCAGGCCGGGCCCGCCCACCAGGAGATCACCGGGCACGCCGACCGGAACCCGGTTGAGGTACTCGTCGAGGACGTGCACGGTCGTGTTCGTGACGGGGACACCGATCGGCACCGGAGCGTCGGCCGCCGCGTCACCGGCCGCGATGTCGCGGTGCACACAGGCGAAGGTGGTGGACTCGGTGGGCCCGTACCCGTTGCCGACCACCACGTCACCGGTCGCACGCAACCGCGCGACGTGCGCCCGGGACACGACGTCCCCGCCGGTGAGCAGGTGGCGTACCCCGGTGAGCGCCGACGGGTCGGTGTCGACGATCGCGTGGAACAGGCCCGCGGTCAGCCACATCAGGGTGACTCCCGCCGAGCGGACGAAATCCGCGAGCGCCGAGGCGCTGGGGACGCCCGGGGGGAACACGGCCAGGCGGGCGCCCGTGCACAGCGCGCCCCACAGCTCCAGTGTGGACGCGTCGAACGAGAGGGGGGCGAGCAGTGCCACCGTGGTGTCGGGTCCGAGGTCGGCGAAGTTCGCCCCGTGCACGAGCCGCACCACGGCCCGATGGCTGACCTGGACGCCCTTGGGGGTCCCGGTCGAGCCGGAGGTGTAGATCACGTAGGCGATGTGGTCGGGTGCGGTGGCCACCGGCGGAGGGCTCGTGGGCAGCCCGGCCACGGCGTCCCGCAGGTCCTCCCAGACCAGTACCGGCCCGGGCAGCCGGGGGGCGAGTTCGCTGGCGGCGATGACGACCGACGCCCCGGTGTCGGCCAACATGTGGGCCAGGCGTTCCCGGGGGTAGTCGGCGTCGAGGGGGACGTAGCAGCCGCCCGCACGCAGGATGCCCAGCAGCACGACGGGCACGTCCGGTCCGCGCGGCAGACAGACGGCGACCGGCGTCTCCCGACCGACCCCGACCGCCAGCAGGTGGTGCGCGAGCCGGTTGGCCGCGTGGTCGAGCTCGGCGCGGGTGAGACTTTCGGTACCGGCGACGACCGCCACCGCGTCCGGACGTGCGGCGACCTGCCGGGTCACGAGGGTGTCGATGGTCAGGTCGCCGAGGTCGACGACCGGCCCGGTCTCGGCCCGGCGCAACCACGCCGTCTCCCGCGGGGACAGCAGGGGCGCGGTGAACACCCTGCGGTCCGGCGCGTCGGCGAACGCGGTCAGCAGCGCGGTGTAGTGCGCGACCAGCCGCTCGATCGTGGCCGTGTCGAACAGCGCCACCGGGTACTCGGCGATGCCGGTGAGGCCGCCGTCGCCGCGCTCGTGCAGCGCGACGAACAGGTCGAACTTGCTGGTGCGGGTGTGCGCGTCGGTACGCGACACGCACAGGCCGGGCAGCCGCCAGGACGCGGTCGCCGCTGTCTGGAGGGCGAACACCACCTGCACCAGCGGGTTGCGGCCGAGGTCACGCGGGGGCCGGACCGCCTCGACGACCTGGTCGAACAGCGTGTCCTGGTGTTCGTAGGAAAACAGCGCCATGTCCCGCGCCCGGTCCACCAGGTCGCGGAACGTGGGATCGCCTGTCAGGTCCGCACGCAGCACCACCAGGTTGGCGAAGAACCCGACCGTGTCCTCGGTGTCGGGGTGGTCGCGACCGGCGACCGGGGTGCCTACGGCGAAGTCCCGCGCGCCGGTGTACCGGGCCAGCAGTGCCTGGAACCCGCTGAGCAGCGCCATGAACAGTGTCGCGCCCGACTCCCCCGCCAGCGTGCGCAGCCGGGTCGTGAGCGCCGGCGGCAGGTCGAACGTGAGCCGGGCTCCCCGGGGGTCGCGCTCCCGTGCCCTCGGCCGGTCGGTCGGCAGTTCGAGCACGTGGGGCATGCCGGCGAGCCGGGAACGCCAGTGGTCCAGGTGTCGCGCGTCCGCCGTCCGCCCGTGCTGCCAGGCGACGACGTCGGAGTAGCGCACGACCGGGGCGGGCAGCGTGCCGTCGTAGAGCGCCGCGAGATCGTCGGCCAGGACCGCCAGCGACCAGTCGTCGGCGACGATGTGGTGCACGCACAGCACCAGGACGTGGTCGTCTGCCGCGCGGCGTCCCAGCGCGGCGCGGAACAACGGTCCCTCGGCCAGGTCCATCGCCCGCACGGCGTTGGCGACGACGAACGCCGTGAGGGCGTCCTCGCTGTCGAGTTCGGTCACCGGCAGCAGGTCGCTCGGCGGCGGGTCCACGACCTGCTCGGGCTGGTCGCCGCGGACGACGACACGCACGCGCAGCGCCTCGTGCCGTTCGGTCAGCCGGCGCAGCGCGGTCCCCAGTACGACCGGGTCCAGGTTTCCGCTGATCCGCAGCGCGACCGGAATGACATACTCGGCGGTGTCCGGGGTCAGCCCCTCGGTGAACCACAGCCGGGCCTGCCCCGGTGACAGCGGGATCGGCACGCCGGCCGGCCGCGCCGGGATGGACGGCATCGCCGGCTCCGCGCTCGTCGCGGCGAGCCGGACCGCGAGGGCGGCCGGTGTTGGCGCGTCGAACACGGCGCGCAGACCCAGCCGGACCCCGGTGCGGGCGTGCAGCCGCCCGTCCAGGCGGGCCGCGAGCAGGGAGTGCCCGCCCAGCGCGAAAAAGTCCGAATCCGTCCACACCGGACGCACACCGAGCACCTCGGCGAACACGTCGCACAGCAGTTCCTCGGCCGGGCTCTCCGGTGATCGGCCGTCCGGTCCGGGGTGGGCCGCCGGTGCGGGCAGTGCCGCTCGGTCGAGTTTCCCGTTGGCGGTCAAGGGAATCTCGCGCAGCGGGACGAACACCGAGGGCACCATGTGCGCGGGCAGGCGCGCCGCGAGGTGGGCCCGCAGCGTCCGCACCGTCGGCGTTTCACCCTCCGGGACGACGTAGGCGACGAGGCGCTCGCCGGCCGCCACCACGACGGCCCGCGCGACCGCGTCGTGCTCGGTGAGCACGGCCTCGATCTCACCGGGCTCGACACGGAAGCCGCGCACCTTGACCTGGTGGTCGGCGCGTCCGACGTACTCCAGGTCGCCGTCGGCCCGCACCCGCACCAGGTCGCCGGTGCGGTACATCCGGGAACCCGCCGGGCCGTACGGGTCGGCCACGAACCGCGTGGCGGTCAGACCAGGCTGGTTGAGGTAGCCCCTGGCCAGCGCGTCGCCCGCGACGAACAGTTCACCCGTCCGCCCCTCGGCCACCGGGACCAGCCGGTCGTCGAGCACGTGTGCCCGGACGTAGGGGAACGGCCGGCCGATGGGGACCGGCCCCGGCGGCAGCACCGTGCCGGGCGGGATGCGGAACTCCAGGCAGTTCACGGTGGCCTCGGTGGGGCCGTACGCGTTGACGACGAGCACGTCCGGGTGCGCCACGCGCCAGACGCGCAGCATGTCGGCGTGCAGCGCCTCGCCGCCGAGGATCAGGGTGCCGGTCGGGGACGCCTGCGGGGGCAGGCCGTCGAGGAGGGTGAGATGGCTCGGTGTGCCCTTCACGAAGGTCGGCACCGGCCCCGGTTCGTCCAGTTCGGACAGTCGGACGGTCCCGCCGGCGACCAGCGGCGTGTACAGCGCGGTCACCGTGAGGTCGAACGCCGCCGGGGTGTGCACCAGCGACGTCCCCGCGGCGTCGGGGTAGGCGTCCCGCGCGCGGCGCAGGTACGCGCCCAACGACGTGTGCTCGACGACCACACCCTTCGGCCGTCCGGTCGACCCGGACGTGTAGATCACGTAGGCCGGGTCGTGCGGCCGGACGGCCGCCAGCGCGGGCCGGGTCGCCGAGTCCTCGGGGGACACCCGGCGGGGGGCGTTGGCGGGCAGCTCGGTACCGGGTTCGGTGACGACGAGAGCCGGCGCCGCGTCCGCGAACAGGAACTCGATCCTGCTCACCGGGTAGGCCAGGTCGACCGGCAGGTAGGCACTGCCCGACCGCAGCACGGCGATCAGCGACACCAAGAGGTCCACCGACCGGGGCAGTGCGACCGCGATGACCCGTTCGGGACCGGCGCCCAGCCCGACGAGCGCCCCGGCGAGCCGGGCCGACCGTTCCTCCAGCTGGCGGTAGGTCAGCCGAGCCCGGCCACTCACGACGGCGACCGCGTCCGGCGTGCGGTCGGCCTGCCGGGTGAACAGCTCCGGGAACAGCGGGTCCTCGGTCAACGCGGCAGTCGCTTCTCGTAGCGCAGCGGCACGGCCTCGACGCCCCGGCCGATCGAGCTGTCGGCGATCCAGGGCAGTTCCTCGAACGGCACCGCGAGCTCGAAGGACGGCAGCCGGCGCAGCAGCGTCTCGAACGCGATGTTCGCCTCCAGTCGAGCCAGCGGCGACCCTGCGCAGAAGTGCGGGCCGTGCCCGAACGCGAAATGCTGGTTCGGTGAGCGGGTGATGTCGAGCCGGTCCGGGTCGACGAAGACCGAGGGGTCCCGGTTGGCGGCGGAGATGGACAGGTGCACGAAGCTCTCCTTCGGGATGTGCACCCCACCCAGTTCCATGTCCTGCGCCGCGACGCGCAGCGAGCCCCGGTCCACCGAGCCCTCGTAGCGCAGGAACTCCTCCACCGCCGAGGACACCAGCTCCGGGCGCGACCGCAGCAGCGCGAGCTGCTCGGGGTGACGCAGCAGGGCCACGGTGCCGTTGCCGATGAGGGTGGCGGTCGTCTTGTGGCCGGCGAGGATGAGCTGGATCATCGTCGAGACCAGTTCCTCGTCGGTGAACATGTCGTCCTCGTCGGCGGCGCGCACGAGGTCGGAGAACAGGTCCTCCCGCAACTGGTCGCGGTGCGCGCGGCGGTCGGCGAGCACGGCACCGAGGTATTCGGTGACCTCGTCGTTGACCTCCCTGCGTTTGGCGGCCCGCCCGGGGTCGGTGTCCCCCGGCGAGCCGGACAGGTACGTGCCCCAGTACTTGAACAGCGCGCGGTCGGACTCCGGTACCCCGAACAGGACGCAGATCGTGGTGAGCGGCAGTGGGTAGGAGAAGTCGGTGAGCAGGTCGATCTCGCCGGACCCGGGGAACGCGTCGATCAGGTCGTCGGTGATGCCCTGGACGACCGGCCGCAGCCGCTTGAGCCTGCGCGGCAGGAACGACCGGGACACCAGGCGGCGCAGCCGGGTGTGCTCCGGCGGGTCGGACAGCACCATGCTGGCGGCGACCACCGGGCTGTTGCTCAGCGTCCGCTCGCGGAACCAGGCCGGCGCGTTCTCCAGTTGCTTGGACAGTCTGGGGTCGTTGAACGCCTCCTGGTTCGTCTTGTAGTCCACGACCACGTACGCGCTCGCCCCGACCGGGTAGTCGATGCGGTGCACCGGGCACTCGGCACGCAGGCGCGCGCTCAGGTCGTGCGGGTTCGCCCCGGGGTTGGTGATGTAGTCGCCGGTGACGGGCTCCGACATGACGCCTCCTTGGTGGTGCGGGGTTACCGGGCCGAGAGGGATGCGGCCAGCGTGCGCACGGTCGGTGCGCGGTAGAGCTGCCGCAGCGAGAGGTCGGGCAGGCCGCGCTCCAGCATCAGCGTGCGCACCCTGGCCGCGGCGATCGAGTTCCCGCCCAGGCGGAAGAACACGTCGTCGAGACCGACCGGCACGCCCAGCACGGTCTGCCACACCTCGCGCAGCGCGGTGGTGAGCGCCCCAGCCGGTTCCGCCGACGGCTCGGCAGGCAGGCCCAGGTGTGGTGCCGGCAGCGCGTCACGGTCGAGCTTTCCGTTGACGGTCAACGGAAGCACTGGCACCGCGGTCACGGTCGCGGGCACCATGTAGTCGGGCAGCACCCGGGCAGCCCGGTCCAGCAGGGCACTCGTCGGGTTCTCGTCGGACCGGTCGCGGCACACGACGTAGGCGTCGAGCCGAGCCGTCGCCGGGTCGCCCGGCCGGCCGCCGACGACCACCGCGGCCGCCGTGACGTCCGGGTCCTCCAGCAGGACGTTGCGGATCTCGTCCAGCTCGATCCGGTAGCCCCGGATCTTGACCTGTCCGTCGAGCCGGCCGAGGTGTTCGAGTCGCCCGTCCGGGAGGAACCGGCCCGCGTCGCCGCTGCGGTAGACACGGTCGCCGTCCTGGCCGGTCAGGAACCGGGCGGCGGTCAGCTCCGGCCGGTCGAGGTAGCCCAGTGCGACACCGGCCCCGCCGACGTGGATCTCCCCGGTAGCACCGTCGGGGACCGGGGCGCCGTGCTCGTCGCGCAGTGACACGGTCCAGCCGGGGAGCGGCCGGCCGACCGACCGCGTGCCGGCGGCGGCGGACCGGCGGGTGAGGGTCTGTGCGGTGACGTGGACGGTGGTCTCGGTGATGCCGTACATGTTGACCACCCGACAGTGCTCCTCCGGGTGGCGGTCGAACCAGTCGAGCAGTATCCGGGTGTCCAGGGGTTCGCCGCCGAAGATCAGCAACCGCACCGACAGCTCCGCCTCGCCGCGCCGGTCGGCGTGGAGCAGCTGCGCGAACGCCGAGGGCGTCTGGCACAGCACGGTCACCCGCTCGACGGCCAGCAGCCGGTGGAACTCCCCAGGTGAGCGGGAGACCCAGTAGGGAACGACGACCAGCCGGGCGCCGGTGAGCAACGCGCCCCACATCTCCCAGACGGAGAAGTCGAACGCACTGGAGTGGAACATCGTCCACGTGTCGGTCACGGTGAGGGCGAAGTCGCCGGTGGTGCCGGCGAGCAGCGCGAGGACGTTGCGGTGCGCCACCACGACACCCTTGGGCCGGCCGGTCGACCCCGAGGTGTGGATGACGTAGGCGGGACTGTCTCCCGTGGTCCCAGGGTCGCCGGGTGCGCCGTGGCCGGTGTCCAGGTCGGCCGGCCGCAGCACCCTGGCGGCCGGGAAGTCGTCCCGGTCGGTGACGACCAGGCGAGGGGCGGCGTCCTCGACGAGGTACCGCAGGCGTGCGGTCGGGTTGGCCGGATCCATGGGCACGTACACGCCGCCCGCCTTGAGCACGGCGACCAGCACGCACACCAGGTCGGTCGACCGCGCGAGGCAGACCGCGACGCGGTCTCCCGGCCGGGCGCCGGACGCGCGCAGGGCGGCGGCGAACCGGTCGGTGCGCGCGTCGAGTGCGCGGTAGGTCAGCACGTCGTCGCCGCACACCAGCGCGGTGGCGTCCGGCCGCGCCCTGGCCACCGCCCGGAACGTGGCGTCCACGGTGGTCGGGAACCGCGCCGCGATCAACGCCACCAGCGGGCCGGGGTCGTCCACGAGGTACATGTGGCCGCCGTCGACCTCGACGGTGTCGAACGCCGAGGTGGTCGCCGCGGCCCATCCCTCGGTCGCGGCCGCGCTGACCAGCTGGTCGTCCCGGCCGCGTACGGCCGTGACGGGCACGTCCAGCGGATCGTGGTGGGTGGGGCGGTGGTTCTCGTGCATCGCGATGTCGGCCCGCAACACCGGCAGCACCAGTTCGCGTACGTCCTGGTCGGCCAGCGCGGGGTGCGTGTAGCCCACGATCCGGGTCAGCGCCGCCAGGAACTCGTCGTCGGGCAGGCCGGTGGCTCGTTCGGTGCGGCCGTGCCAGGGATCCGGCGACCCGCTGACGACCACCGCCAGAACGTCCACAGTGGATGTTCTGGTCAGGGTGTGCGCGAGTTCGTCGGCCAGCACGGCGCCGAGGCTGTGGCCGAACACCACGACGCGGTCCCCGCCGCGCAGCTCCCCCGCCAGCTGACCGGCGATGTCGGCGACCGCCGCGCCGACGGTGGTCAGCGGCGGCTCGTCGAACCTCTCCTCCCGGCCGGGCAACACCACCGGCAGGACCAGGACCCCCGGCGGGACGAGCGCGTGCCACGCATGGAAGGCGGACGCGCCGGCACCGCCGTAGGGCAGACAGATCAGGATGTTGCGCACGGACGCTCCTCACCCTCGCTCGGCGAGCACGTCGCGCACGACGCTGGCAAGATCCACGACCCCCGGCGGCGCGAGCATCGACCAGTGATCCCCGGGCACCGGGCGCACGTCGGCGCCCGCCGGGTAGAACGCCCGCAACCGGACCGCGAGCCTGGCGGCCGCGCGCTCGTCCACGCCCACCTTGAACACCGCCGCCGGGCAGGGCACCGGCCGCGGCCGGTACCGGGTGAGCAGCCGCGTCTTGGCCGCGATGAGCCGGCGCAGGTCCGGGTTGGCCCTGGCCTGCCGGCCGGCGGCACCGGTGCCCAGCCGGGTGTTCAGCCACAGCCGCGCCTGGCCGCGCAGGAACTCGGGATCGCGGCCGACCGGCCGGCCTGGCCGGCCCGGCACGTGGGCGTCCAGACACACCAGCAGGTCGACCTTCTCGCCGCGCTCGTCGAGCACGCGGGCCATCTCGTGGGCGACCACCGCACCGAACGACCAGCCACCGACCACGTAGGGCCCGGCCGGCTGGGCACGCACCATCGCGTCGACGTTGTGCGCGGCCACCTCCTCGATCCGCTCCGCGGTGGACAGTGGCTCGAGCGCGTACACCCGCCGGTCACCGAACTGCTCGGCCAGCGCGCGGTAACTCAACCCGTTGTCGGCGGCGTCGGCCGCGAGGAACAGCGGGGTGGCCTCGCCGCCGGTGTTGAGTGCGACCACCCGGGCGTGCTCCGGGGCCTGTTCGGACAATCGCAGCAGGTGCCCGTAGGTGGGGTCGGCGACGAACTCGGTCACCGACAGGCGCAGTCCCGCGCGTTCCCGCAGCCGGGCCACCAGTTGCACCGCCATCAGCGACTCGCCGCCGAGGGCGAAGAAGTGATCACCGGCGGCGGGGGACGTGACGCCGAGGGTGGCGCACCAGAGCTCGTCCACCACGCCGCGCACTGGACCCCCGGTGCGCGGCACCGTCGCGGACCTCGCGGCCACTACCGGTGTGCCGTTCTCGGGCGCGCGATCGTCGAACGGGTGCGGTGGCAGCGAGCAGCGCGGCGGCGCGTCCGGCCCGGCCCCGGCAAGAGTGTCCAGCGCGTCGTCGACCCCGTGGTCCCACAGCGTGCCCACCGCGCGCAGCACGCCAGCCGCACCGTCCTCCGGCCGGCCGAGCAGCGGCACCGCCAGCCGCCGGGGGTCCCAGTCGGCGTGGCCGCGCAGCGAACCGATCATGGACGAGCCGGGGCCCAGTTCGAGGAACGTGTCGCAGCCGCCGGCGAACAGCGTCGCGACCCCGGCGGCGAGTCGTACCGGCCGGCGGAGCTGCTCGGTCCAGTACCGCGGGGTCCCCACCGCGCCGGGATCGGCCCACCCGCCCGTCGTGTTCGAGACCAGCGGCACCGACGGCCGACCAGTCGGCAGCGCGGCCAGCGCCTCGCCCAGCGCGGCGGCGGCCGGGTCCATGGCCGCACAGTGCCCCGCCTGGCGCAGGTTCAGCCGCCGCACGTCCAGCCCGGCGAGGGCGTCCCCGCCGAGCACCTGCTCCATCGGCGCCAGCGGACCGGAGATCACGACGCCGCCGGTGCCCTCCACGGCGACGCTCACGCCCGGGTGCCCGGCGAGCCGGGCGCGGACCAGGTCCGCGTCCGCGCTGACGGCGGCCATCAGGCCCGGCGCGGTCGCCTCGATCGCCTTGCCACGCCGATGGACCAGGTACGCGGCGTCCGCTGGTGACCACACCCCCGCGAGCGCGGCGGCGGCGAACTCGCCGATGCTGTTGCCCAGCATGGCCGCCGGGGTGATGCCCCACTCCGCCAGCTGGCGGCCCAGCGCGTAGCCGAGGGCGAACAGGCCCAACTGCTGGTTGGCCGTGTCGTCGAACCACTCCGCCCGGCCCGGCTCGATCACCGGCGCCAGGTCGGTGGCGCACCGCTCCAGTACCGAGGCGCGCAGCTCGTCGAAGGCCGCGCGAAACCCCGGCAGCAGTGCGTGGGCGTGCTCACCGGCCGCATGCCGGAGAACACCGTAACCGGGCAGGAGGAACGCGACCGTGCCCAGTCCGGTCGCCTCGACCGGCCCCTGGTCCTGTTCGAGCTGGCGCACGGCCTCGTCCCGGTCCGCCACCACGACCGAGACCCGGTGGCCGAACCGCCGGCGCCCGGCGAGCGTGCGGGCCACCGACGGCGGTTCCGGCGCGTCGCCGGCGGCGAGTGCCTGCGCGACCTCAGCCCGCAGCCGGGTCAGGGCCCGCGGCGAGGCGGCCGACAGACCGAGCACGACGCTGGCGGCCCGCCCTGCCGGCCGGGAGCGCAGGGGCGGGCCCTCCATGACGACGTGGGCGTTGGTCCCGCCGGCACCGAACGAGCTGACCGACGCGAGCGGGACGCCCCGGTCCGGCCACGGGCCGCGCCGGTCGCACACCGCGAACGGGGTCTCGTCGAGGGACAGCAGCGGGTTCGGGCTGCCGTAGTGCAAGGTCGGCGCGAGTTCCCGGTGTTCGAGCATCAGCGCGGTCTTGATCAGCCCGGCGACCCCGGACGCCGTGCTGGTGTGCCCGATGTTGCTCTTCACCGCGCCCAGCCGACACCAGCCGGTCCGGCCGGTGGCGCCGCCGAACGCGTCGGTCAGGGCCGCCACCTCGACGGGGTCACCGAGGCGGGTGCCGGTGCCGTGCGCCTCGACGTAGTCGATGTCGGCCGGGTCGACGTCGGCGACCTTCTGCGCCAGCAGCACCGCGTCCCGCTGGCCGGGGATGGACGGGGCGACGTAACCGACCTTCTCGCCGCCGTCGTTGTTCACCGCGGAGCCGACGAGGACCGCCGCGATCCGATCACCGTCGCGTTGGGCGTCCGCGAGCCGCTTGAGCACCACCACACCGACACCCTCGCTCGGCACGGTGCCGGCCGAACGCTCGTCGAAGGGCCGGCAGTGCCCGTCGGGCGAGAGCACACCGCCGTCCTGGTACAGGTAGCCGCGCTGCCCGTGCGGTGACGCGCAGACCCCGCCCGCGAGCGCCGCGTCACACTCGTGGCACAGCAGGCTCTGCACGGCGAGGTGCACGGCGGTCAGCGAGGTCGAGCACGCCGTCTGCACGGTGATGGCCGGGCCGCGCAGACCGAGCTTGTACGCGACCCGCGAGGTGAGGAAGTCCTTCTCGCGGTGGATCACCGCCTGCAGCGGGTTCAGCTCGCCGTCGTACGGGTCGTAGGACAGACCCCGGTCGGCGCCGCCGTAGACACCGATCCAGCCGGGGAAGCGGGTGGGGTCGATCCCGGCGTCGTCGAGTGCGGAGGTCGCACACTCCAGGAAGATGCGGTGCTGCGGGTCGATCGTGGCCGCCTCGGCCCGGCTGTAGCCGAAGAAGCCCCAGTCGAACCGCAGCGGGTCCGCGATGACGCCCTTGGCCGGCACGAAGTCCGGCCGGTGCACCTGCTCGGGGTCGGCGCCCTCGGCCACCAGCCCGTCCCGGTCGAACCGGCTGATGCCCTCGACGCCGTCGCGGATCATCGCCCAGTACGCGTCGACCGTGCCGGCACCGGGGAACCGGCAGGCCATGCCGACGATCGCGACCGAGCTCTCCACCGCCGCCATCAGCGTCCCCTCGCCGCGCGACGCAGGTGTGCCCGGCGGGCGGCGCCCCGGTCACCCGCCTCGGTCCGCGCACCGACCGACACGGGTTCCCGGTCCCGGCCATCGGCGAGGAAGCCCGCCATGCCCCGGACCGTCGCGTTCTCGAACAGCCGTTGCAGCGGGAGTTCGAGGTCGAACTCGTTGCACAGCCTGGCGTGCAGGGCGACCAGCTTCAGTGAGTTGCCGCCCAGGTCGAAGAAGTTGTCCAGCGAGCCGACCCGTTCCACGGCGAGCACCGACGACCAGATCGCCGCCACCCGGGTTTCGAGGTCCCCGGTGTCGTTCGGCGCCGAGGCGACGGTCTCCGGCGCCCGCCGCGCCGGACCACCAGGCGCCGGCAGGTCCAGTTCCACGGTCGCCACCCGACGGTCCCGGTCGGTCAGCAGGACCTCGAGCATCGTCACCAGCAGATCGGGCAGGCGGTCGCCCACCGGGGCCGCCACCCGGTCGCCGCGGTAGGACACCAAGCCGGTGAGCCGGTCGCCGTCCGAGGTGAGCGACAGGATCACGGTGAACTTGCCGACCGTGCTCGCCGGCGCCGTGGCCATCGGGGTGAGCGGGTGGCCGCCGAGCACCGGCGGTGTGGCGGCGCGCACCTCCGGCCCGACGGCGACGTCGAGGTAGGGCACCGCTCCCGCCTCCCGGGGCGGGTTCAGCGCGTCGACGACGGACTCGAAGGGCACGTGCCGGTCGTCGATCGCCTCCAGCACACCGTCCCTGGTCGCGGCGAGCAGGTCGGCGACCGTCGTCGCCTGGTCGCACCGCGAGCGCACCACCACCATGTTGAGGCAGGGGCCGACGACCCCGGCGAGGTCGTCGGCACGCAGGTCGGTGGGGAAGCCGAAGGTCACGTCGGTGTCGCCGGTCCACCGGTGCAGCACCCCGGCGAGGGCCGCCGAGGCCACCATGAACCAGGACATCCCGTTCTCCTCCTGCACCGCGCGCAGGCGGGGCACGAGATGGTCGGGCAGGGCGAACGGCACGACGCGGTGCGGGCGGGCCACCTCCGGCGGCGGGACCGCGAGCCGGTGCGGCGCACCGCGCAGCGTCTCGACCCGCCGACGCAGGGCTGTGTCGTCGACCACCGGCTGGGCCTGGAGCAGCGCCCGGTAGCCGGTCGCGGGCGGAAGGTCGGCGTGGCCGTCGCGGTAGTGGTGATCCAGCTCGGCCAGCAGGATCCCGGCCGAGGTGACGTCGAAGACGATGTGGTGGACGGTGAGGGTGAGCACGTCACCCGAGGGTGTCCCGACGATGCCGAGGCGCAGCAGAGGCCCGGCGGTGAGGTCGAACGGACGCTCGGCCTCATCGCGCAGCAGACCGGCGAGCGTGGCGTCGTCCTCGGCGTGCTCGTGGCGCACCTCGGGCGCCCACGGCGCACCGATCACCTGCCGCAGCGCGCCGTCCCGGCTGACGAACGTTGTGTGCAGCACCTCGTGCCGGGCGACGACCAGGGCTGCGGCGGCGGCGAGCCGGCCCGGGTCGAGCCGGCCGTTCAGGCGCCAGACCAGTGGCACGTGGTAGAGCGCTGGTTCGGTGCTCAGCTGCTGGGCGAGCCAGATCCGCTGCTGGAAGCTCGACGCCGCCAGCTCGACCCGCTCCCGTTCGGCGGGCCGCTCCCGCGCGCCGAGAGCGGCGTCCACGACCCCGGCCAGGTCGGCCAGGCGAGGATTGCCGAACAGGTCGCGCAGCCGGAGTTCGACGTCGAACCGCCGGCGGATGCGCTGGATGAGCTTGACGCCCAGCAGCGAGTGTCCGCCGAGCTTCCAGAACGAGCCGTCCCTGGGGACGTCGGTGACGTCGAGCAGATCGGCCCACAGCTGCGCCAGCACGCGTTCGGTGTCCGAGGGGGCCGTCGCCGGGAGTGGAAGGGCCCGGGACGCGAGCCGGGCGTGGTCGATCTTCCCGTTGGGGGTGAGCGGCACCTCGCTGATCACGGTGATCCGCTCGGGCACCATGTAGTCGGCCAGCCGTTGCGCGAGGTACTCGCGCAGCGACCGTTCCTCCGGCGGGCCGCCGGGATCAGCGGGCACGACGAACCCCTCGATCCGGCCGCCCGCGTCGGCGAACACCTGGGCGAGCACGACCGCCTGGGACACGGAGGGGTGCGTGGCGAGCACTGCCTCGATCTCCCCCGGCTCGATCCGGAACCCGTGGATCTTGACCTGGTCGTCGGCGCGGCCGTGGAAGGTCAGCTCGCCGTTCTCGTCCCAGCGCGCCAGGTCCCCGGTGTCGTACATGACCGAGCCCGGTCCCCCGGACGGGTCGGGCAGGAAGCGTTCCCTGGTGAGCTCCGGCTGGCCGTCGTAGCCCGCCGCCACCCCGGCGCCGCCGACGTGCAGGGTGCCGGTCGCTCCGGGCGGCAGCGGACGGAGCCGGCGGTCGAGCACGTGGACCAGGGTGTTGTCCATGGGTGCGCCGATCGGCAACGCCGCGTCGGGTCTTGCGTGGGCCACCCGGTGGAAGGTGGCGAACGTCGTGGCCTCCGTCGGGCCGTAGACGTTGTGCAGCACCAGGTCCGGGCACGCCCGCGCGACCCTGGCCACGGCCTGGGGCGAGGTCACGTTGCCGCCGGTCCACACCTCGCGCAGTCCGGCGAAGCACCCGGGGTCGCCCTCGGCGAGCGCGTTGAACAGCCCGGTGGTCAGGAACATCGCGGTGATCCGGCCACCGCCCGCGAGCCCGCGCAGCGACACCGCGTCGAGGTCCGCCTCGGCCACGACCACGCGACCACCGGTCAGCAGCGGCATCCACATCTCGTAGGTGGCGGCGTCGAACGCGTGCGAGGAGTGGAACAGCACCGCGCGGTGGGCCGGAGCCCGCCACGCGGAGTCCAGGGCGAAGGCGACCACGTTGCGGTGGGTGGCGACCACGCCCTTGGGCCGCCCGGTGGATCCCGACGTGTGCATGACGTAGAGCGGCGCACCGGGGTCGTGCGCGCCGGTCGCGACCGTCGCCGGCCGTTCCGGCCGGTCCCCGGTCACGACGAGGACGTCCTGGTCGCCGGTGACCTCGTGGCCGGCCGTGGACTCATCGACCAGCAGCAGCGTAGCGCCGACGCCCGAGAGCATCGCGCGCAGCCTGGCCACCGGTGACCTCCGGTCCAGCGGCACGGCGACCGCTCCCGCCCTGGCGATCGCGAGCAGCGTCACCACGAGGTCGATCGAGCGGCGCTGGAGAACACCGAGCCGGGCTCCGGGGGCGACGCCCCGCTCGCCCAGGGCGCCGGCCAGTCGGGCCGCCCGTGCGTCCAGTTCCCCGTAGGTCAGCTCGACGTCGCCCTGTTCGACGGCGATCGCGTCGGGGTCCGCGGCCACCTGCCGGGCGAACAGCTCGGGGACGGTCACCTCGGGCACCTCGACGGTCCTGCCCTGCCAGCGCCGCGTCCGGTCCCGGTCCCGCGCGGTCAGCAGCGGGGCGTCGAGCACCGGTCGGTCCGGATGGGCGAGCGCGTCGGCGAGCAGCGCGGCCAGCCGGTCGCGGTGATCGTCCAGCACGGTTCCGCTCACCCGCCACGGCGACGCCTCGACACCGAACTCGAGGCTGCCGTCGGTACCGATCTGCCCGCACAGCGCGATGTCGTCGGTCGCCGCGGTCCGCAGGTGCCGCACGAGGGCGTGGCAGTCCCCGAGGAGGAGCGGACCGCCGACCTGGCGGAGTTTGACGGCCGGGACCGTGTACATCCCGCCGTCCCGGCCGGTCGCGGCCCGCCACACCTCGGCCCACCGGGTGTCCCGGTGCAGCCGCAGCTCCTGGATCCGGGTGGTGGCCTCCGCGATGGTCTCCGCCCAGGTCACCGTGCCGGACAGCCGCAGCGGCACCGGGGCCGTCCGTTCCATCGTCGCCGGCACGAGCTTGTCGAACGGCGTGTTCCGGCCGCCGAGGGCCACCCCGACCAGCACGTCGTCCACGTCGCGCATCCGCGCCACGTAGGCGGCCAGCACGGCGGTGAGCAGGCCGGGCGATCCGGCGTCCGCCGGTGGCCGGTCCAGCGCCGACCGCCCGGTCCCCTCGGCACCCGGCACGTCGGCGCCGTCGGCGAGCGCCACGGCCCGAGGTGGGTCGGCCAGCCAGTCCACCGCCGGTGTGCCCGGAAGTTCGACGGGATCGTTCTCCGCGCCGAACGGGCTGCCGCTGACCGGTTCGCCGGCCGCCAACGCGGCGTAGACCCGCGCGCACCGGCGGACCACCAGGTCCGCCCCCGCTGGGTCGAGCACGAGGTGGTGGTACCCGAGGTAGACCGTCCACCGCCGGCCGGACAGCCGGATCAGCGCCACGTCGACCAGCGGTCCCTTCGCGGGGTCGAAGGGCTGGCGCTGCCGACGGGCGATCCAGGCCTGGGTCGCGGCCTCGGGATCCGGTTCGGGGCTGACGTCCACCAGGACCGGCCGCCAGTCGTCGGTCGACACCGCCAACCGTCCCGGCCCGGTCTCGGCCGGGCGGATCCGGGTGTGCAGGCCGGGTGCCTCGGCGACCACCTGGCGCAGCGCCTCAGCGAGCTGTTCGGGATTCACCCGACCTTGGATCTCGACCGCGCAGGCCATCGCGAATCGGCGGCGGTCACCGCCGGATCGCATCGCGGACCATATTTCCAGCTGTGCTGCCGACAGTGCACGAAAAACGCTGTCCACGGACGAGTTCCCCATTTCGGCATACCAACCACGAGGTCGGTCAGGACATCATCGATGACACATTAAGAGGCCGTCCTATGATCATCCTATGACGCCGATATGACGCTGCTTCGTTATACTGCGGGCCGACCTGACAAACCACAGTGGGGAGCAGCAGAATGTCCGATTCACCCGTGGCCCTGATCACCGGTGGCGGCAGCGGGGTGGGTGCGGCGACGGCGAAAAGCCTGCTGAGGCAGGGATTCCGGGTGACCGTGACCGGTCGGGGCAAGCAGCGACTCGACGACTTCGCGGCCTCCGTCGGAAATCCGGCCGAACTGCTGACGCTGCCCGGCGACGCCGCTGACTGGGACGCGGTGTCCGCCGCGGTCGCCACCACGGTCGAGCGGTTCGGCCGGCTCGACACCGCGGTCGCCAACGCGGGCTACGCGACCTTCGACGACATCATGACCGGCGATCCGGACGGCTGGCGGGACATGGTGCTCACCAACGTGCTCGGACCCGCCCTGCTCATCAGGGCCGCGCTGGCCGCCCTCAAGCGGACCAGGGGCCGAATCGTGCTGGTCGGCTCGGTCGCCGGCGTGGTGCACAGCCCCGGCAACATCTACGGCGCGACGAAGTGGGCCGTGACGGGGATGGCGGAGAACACGCGGCGGGCGGTGACCGACGACGGTGTCGGCGTCACCCTGATCAACCCCGGCGCCACCATGACCAATTTCTTCGACGCCGGCGGCGGCCCGCCGGATCGCGCGATCATGCCGGTGGAGAACATCGCGGAAGCGATCGTGTTCGCGATCAACCAGCCGCACGGCGTGGACGTGAACACCATGACAATTCGCCCACAGCCGTCCCCGCTGTAACTCCCACGACGACGACGAAGGAATTCTCATGAATGTTCTGGACGATCCCGACGGTCATTTTCTCGCGCTGCGGAACGACGACGGACAGTTCTCCCTGTGGCCGGCGGTCGTGGACGTTCCCGCCGGCTGGTCGACGGTGTGGGCAGGCGGGCGGCAGGAGTGCCTGGACTATGTGGCCCGGGAATGGACCGATCTGATCCCGGCCAGCCGGGGGTCGTCGCCGGGAGAGTTGGCCGAGGCTCCGCGCTCGTAGCCGAACGCGGTGGCCAGCGGATCGCATCGGTAGTGGTCGGCGCTGGGCCCGTCCGCGACCAGCAGGTGCGCGTCCACCAGCCGTTCCAGCAGGTCGTGGGCGTTCGCCTGCGGCAGGCCGGCCAGCGCCGCCGCGTCCTGGACCGTGAGGTCGGAGCGATCGGCCAGGCAGATCGTGTGGAAGAACGACCGCGCGGCGGCGTCCAGTCCCCGGTAGGCGACCCAGAACACGTCGCGCACGCCTCGTCCGTCGATCTCCAGGAAATCGAGCCGGGTCCCGGTGGCGCGCAACCGGGTGGTCACGTGCGCCACGCGCCAGTGCCGTCGGTCGGCCATGCGCCGACCGACGGTGTCCAGCGCGAGCGGGGACCCCCCGCACAGGCGCACGAGTGTCCGCGCCGGTTCGGGCTCGGCGGCGAGCCTCGGCGCGCCGACGCGCCCGGCGAGCAGCGTCACGCCCTCGTCGTGGTCCATCGGCCCGACGCAGACGTGGGCGGCGACGAGCCGCAGATCGGTCAGACGCCTGCGCGAGGTGATCAGCACCGTGCAGGTCGCCGCCGCGGGCAGCAGGCAGGTCACCTGCGCGGAGGCCGCCGCGTCGTCGAGCAGGAACAGCAGCCGGCGGCCCGAGGTGCGAGAGCGGAACCGCGCCGCCCGGGCCTCCAGCCCCGGCGGGACGTCCTCGGCCGGCACTCCGAGGTCGGTCAGGAACCGCGCGAGGACCCGCTCCGGCGGAACGGGATGCCCGGTGCGGCCACCGAGGTCGGCCACCAGGTGCCCATCCGGGTGGCTGTCGGCCAGTTCGTGGGCGATCCGCTCGGCCACCGTGGTCTTGCCGAATCCACCGGGGCCGGTCAGCACGACGACACGGGCGTGGCGGCCGTCGTCGCACCCGGCCTGCGTCGTGAGCACGTTGCGGACCTCGGCGAACAGGGTTCGTCGGTCGACCAGGCCGGTCTGTCCTGGCGGCAGCTGTCTGGGCACCTCCACGCGCACGTCCTCCGCCGGAGCGACGGCCAGCAGCGCGGGATCGTGCCGGAGGATCTGCTGCTGAAGTCGTTGCAGCGCGGGCACCGGGTCGACGCCAAGTTCCGCGTCGAGGGTACGGCGCAGGTCTTCGTACTCGCGCAGCGCCTGACTCTGCTGACCGGCGCGGTAGTGCGCGAGGATCAGCGAGCGCCGCAGCCGCTCGTCGCTGGGATCGGCGGTCGCGGCCTCGGCCAGATCCGGCAACGCCTGGGTGGGCTCGCCGAGCAGGGCCTGTTCCTCGGCGAGGGTTTCCAGCGCGAGCGTCCGCAGTTGGCAGAGCCGGTTGCAGGGCACGTCGGCACCCGCGGCGACAGGGTCGGGGAGGGACAGATCGCCCCATTTGGCCAGGGCGCGCTGCAGGCAGAGCACCGCGACCGCGGCCTCGCCACGCTGGCTGGCGGCAAAGCCCTCCTCGCACAGGGTGCGGAAGTCGACCACGTCGATCGCGGCGAGCCCGGGCACCGGGCGTAGCCGGTAGCCTCTGCCGACCGTCTCCAGCACCGACCGACTGGGCCCGAGGGCCTTGCGCAGCCGGGAGATGTGCGCCTGGAGCTGAGCGGCCGCCGTGGGTGGCGGCGCCCCGACGTAGATACCCGCGAGCAGTTGGTCGACCGGCACGACGGTGTCGGCCAGCAGCGCGAGGACGCGCAGGACCGAGCCGGGAAGCCGACCGGTCAGGTCGGTCTCACCCCGGTCGCCGGAAATGCGCACAGTTCCGAGAACACCTATATCAGCTACCACTAAAACCCCAGTTTCGACGGCGCGGCACATCGCCGAAAATAATTCACTCCCCAGCGGTCCAGCATTCATGGCTGACCGTCGACCACGTTAGCAATGAGGTCACGAGGTGTCAAGACACCCCTCGATGTGCTATTAGTTGGTCAATAGATGCCAACGGAGAGTCTGGGGCAGCCATGAACAATGATCACTGGCAGGTGGAAGTAAGTGATAAATGTCTGGGTTCAGGGCTGTGTACCGGCCTGGCACCGGAACATTTTCGGCTCACCGCCGGTCGCTCCCGGCCGGTGTCGGACATGATCGACCCCACGGCGACCGTCGCCGAGGCCGCCGAGATCTGCCCCGCCGAGGCAATACTCGTACGCGACGCGGCTACCAGATCAGTTGTCGCGCCAGTCGACTGATAATTCATGTCGAACAACCTTCGAGGCATTTCCGAACGCGATGTCACATTGCTCCGAAACCGCGACTTCCAATCACTCTGGATCAACCAGTTCCTTTCCTCGGTCAGCAAGGAAGCGACCGAGGTCGCGTATCCCCTGCTCATTCTCGCGACCACCGGTTCGGTCACGTTCTCGGCGACCGTGGGGGCGGCCCAGATGGTCGCCGCCGGTCTGACCGCCATTCTGGGCGGGTGGCTCGCGGACCGCCGCGACCGGCGGCTCACGCTGATCGGATGTGATCTCACCCGAGCCGCCCTGCTGCTGGCGCTGTGCGTGCTCATCGCCACCGGACACGCGGGAACACTGACCGTCTTCGTCACCGCGGTCGGTTCGGCGGTGTGTGTGGGCATCGCGAATCCGGCGGCACTGGCGGCGGTGAAACACCTGGTGCCGCCGAGCCAACTGACCCGGGCGACCGCCCAGAACCAGATCCGGCCGCACGCCGCCATGACCCTCGGCTCACCGATCGGCGGTTCCCTGTTCGCCCTCGGCCGGGCGGTACCGTTCCTGGCCAGCGCGGTCCTGTTCGTGCTGTCCACCGTGGCGCTGCTGTTCGTCACCCGCCCGATGCAGCAGGCCCGAACCGTCCGCGGGCACGACGAGTCGGGCAACGCGCTGGCGGGCTACCGTGCCATCCGGGCACAACCGATCATCTTCCTGTGGCTGCTGTGGGTGGTCGGGTCGAACATGGCGTTCAACCACACCGGCACGTTCATCGCGCTGATCGCCACCGCCAGGGACCGGGGCGCGACCGAACCCACGATCGGCGTGATGCTCGCGATCGCGGGCGCGGGTGGCCTGGCCGGCGCGTTGGTCGCGTCCTGGGTGGTCCGCCGGCTCAGTCCCTCGGCGGTGTTCGCGATCGCGGCGTGGCTCGGCCCGGCCGCCACGGTCGCGCTGATGGTGCTGCCCGGCACCGTGACGCTGGGCGTGGTCGTGGCGTGTGTGTTCGCCCGGGCGCCGGCGGTGAACGCCCTGTTCTACGCCTATGTCGCGGTCCTGATCCCCGACTGGCTGCAGGGCAGGGTCCTCGGCCTGGCGATGTTCGTCTCCCTGTTCTCCACGCCGTTGGGGATCCTGGGCGTCGGCCTGATCTTCGATCTGGCCGGCGCGACCTGGGTCTTCGCGGCGATGGGTGTGCTGTCCACCGCCGCGGCGATCCCGACCCTCACCCGACGGATGCGCACCCTCCCCCGGCCGGAACACCTCGCCACGGCCCCGTGAGGCGCACAGCCCGGAGAAACGGCCCGCGAAAGCCAGCGACCCGCGCCTGGAGGACCCTCCTCCCTGCTCTGTCGCGGCACACACCGATGTCGCCTTCGCGCGGCCTGAGCGGTTGTCAGGCCAGGTGGCGTGTGAGCCACTCGCTCGCGAGGCGGTCGACCTCGCGTGTGAGTTCCCACTGGGGTGCGGGCGCGAGGCCGGGCTCGTCGGCGAGCGGGTGGGCGAGCCCGGGGATCTCGACCAGGTCACCGGCCGGGAGAGCGGCGGCGAGTTCGCGTGCGGGCGCGATGATCGCGTCGGGATGGTCGTCGGCGCCGACGATCAGACGGACGGGCGTGTCGCCGAACTCGGGCGCGCGGGCCACCAGGTCCATCCGGTCGGCCGCTGTCTCGGCGGCCGGTGACCACGTGTAGGGCCGGCCCAGCAGCTGCTCCAGGATCGGCTGCGCGGCCCGTGCGCTGACCAGGGCGTTGACCAGCACCAGAGCGGCGACGTCGACGGCGCCCGACAGAGCCACCGCACCAGCCACACCGCCGCCCGCCGAGCCGCCCAGCAACCCGACCGGCCCCGACCCGACACCGTGGACCGCGCGCAGGTGGTCCCAGGCCGCGGGGAACTCGGCGACAGCCTGGGTGTTCAGCGGATCGTGTACCTCCAGGAACGGGTCAGCCACGACACGGCGCGCGATCTCCTCGGGCTGGAGCGACCGCGCACCGGACATCGGCAGACCCAGATAGACCCGCCACCCGTCAAACCCCGCGAGCGGAAGCGCGGCCGCGAACGCCTCCGGGGTACGGGGCGCGTCAAGCAGGTGCCATGCGACAACCGCCGGCGCGTCCGACCCCGGGGTCGACGGGCCACGCAGCACGTAGGGCACGCCGGCAGCGACCCCGGTCTCGATCGTCGGTACCGGCTCGGTCACAGGTGTCCCCTCGGTAGGCAGCGCAGGCGTTCCCGCTGATCATCGACCTCCACCGCGCCACCGGCGAGCGGTTTCGCCACGAGCTGACACCGGACGCCCAGCTCCGCGGATCGAGTTGACTGGGCGAGGACTCGCTGGAGGACACCTGTCCGCCCCCTCCGGAGCCGGGCAGGGTCGGCGGTAGCGTTCCTGGCATGGCACCCGGACCACGGCTCACGCTCGCCGACCTGCCGCCGGCCGCGCGGGCGATCGCGTCGGCCACGACCGACGCGATCGCGGCCACGCGGGCCGGCGACCCCACCGCGTTCGACGATGCCTGCGACCGCCTCCTGCTCGCCGACCCCGAGCACACGCGCGTCATCCTCGGCGACACCGTTCGACTGCTGCTGGAGGAGGTACTCCCCGACGGGGTGGACGGCGACGACCTCCGCGAGATCATCGGCCGCGGTGCCCGGACGGCGGCGCCGTGGTTCCCCGGCGTCGACCCAGGAGTGATGGTCGTCGTCCTCAGCGGCGCGCTCGGGATCCATCCGGACAGCCCGCCGGACTCCCGCACCGGGGAGGAACGGCCGCCGGAGCCGGACGACCCGTGGGACGCCGTCCCACCTCGACCGTCGGCAGCCTCGGTCACCCAGCACGCCGTCGTCCTCCTCGCCGACCTGCTGTCCGTGCGCGGCCGCCCACTACGCGGTTACCTGGAGGCCGCGTTCACCGAGATGGCACGGCGGGAGACTGTCGAGCAGCCCTGAGCGGCAACTCGGGCACCACCCATCGCCATTCCCGTGCGGCACGCGCCGTCCGCTACCCCACCGTGACCATTGCCTCGGCGACCTCGCCGGCCGCGGCATCGGGGATCGCGGTGGACGCTTCCTCAAGGACGAGCAGCCGTGCTCCGGAGATCTCGCGCGCGATCGCCGCGCCGTTGCCGACGGGGAAGAACGGGTCCCGGCGGCCGTGAACGACGAGCGTGGGGATCTCGATCTCGGGTAGGCGTTCGCGCCAGCGGGGTGCGCAGTTGAGCCTGGCGAAGACCATGTTGAGCTGGTTGGCCAGCTGGGTCGCGGGCGCGGTGCCGGGTGTGCGGTCCCAGATGCGCGCGGCGATCGCGCGTGCGGCGACGGGATCGTCGCCGCGGATCTCCGCGCGGGTGGCGGCGAACTCCGCCACTGCCGCGCGGTCGGTCCAGTCCGGCATCGGATGCGCGAACAGGCGTTTCATCATCGTCGGGTCGTGGTCGGGGAGGTCGGCGTCGGGCTTGCCGGGCGCGACCGCGCGCGTGCCGACCAGGGTGAGCGCCGAGAACGCGGCGGGATGGTCGAGCGCGGCGACTTGGGCGACCATCCCACCGACACCGATCCCGGCGAGGTGCGCGGGCACGCCGCCGAGTGCGTCGACGAGGGCCACGGCGTCCGCGGCGAGGTCGCGCAGGGTGTAGGTGGGCGCTGCCGGGTCCACCGTCGTCGACTCGCCGCTGTCCCGCAGGTCGTAGCGCACCACGCGACGTCCGTGGGTGGCGAGGCGTTCGCACAGCGCGTCGGGCCAGGAGAGCATCGTCGTTCCGCCCACGAGCAGAACAAGTGGTGCGTCGTCGTCACCGAAGGACTCGATGCCCAGGGCGACCTCGTTGGCGTTGATGGTGGCCATCGGGACGGTCAGCTGCCCAGGGCGGCGACGACCGGCGCGGTCTTCGAATAGCCGGCGGCCTCGACGATCCTGCCGTCGACGACCCGCATGACGTTCACGCCACGGACGGAGTCGTCGACGCCGGGACCCCACACGTAGCGCCAGCGGATGAGCGCCCACCCGTCACCGGAGTGGACGTCCTCGACCTCGAAGTGGCTGGCGGTGTCGTCGATGAGCGCCTTCCACGAGCCGAACGAAGCGTCATAGCCCTCGTAGCGGGTGCCGTTGGGAGCCGGCTGGACGCTCTCCATGACGCAGTCGGGGGCGATCAGGTCCATGAGGAGGGTGGCATCCCGTTCCTGGAACGCCCGGTTGAAGCGAGCGATCGTGTCGGCCGTGCTCCGAGTGGTGGTCATCGCACTTCGTCCTTCAAGTAGAATGATCGGTCTATCTGGACGATATAGACTGGTCGATCTACTGTCAATCGGGGAAGGACGCAGCGATGACAAGACCGAGCCCGGGGCCGCGCGAGCGACTGCTCACCGCCGGTCAGCACCTCTTCTATGCGCGCGGCGTCGCCGTCGGCGTCGACGCGCTCCTGAAGGAGGCGAAGGTCGCCCGCAGGTCGCTCTACGAGCACTTCGGCGGCAAGGACGGACTGGTGGCGGCGGTCCTGCACCGCGCGGCCGAGGAGGACCTCGCGTGGTACGACGCCGCCCTGGCCGCCGAGGACGAACCGCGCGAGCGACTACTCGGCCTCTTCGACCGGCTCGACGAACTCATCGCGAACGACGACTTCCGCGGCTGCCGCTACTTCGCCAGTGACGTCGCCCTCGACGATCCCGACCATCCCGCCCATGCCGAGACCGAGGCGTTCCGCCGACGGCTTCGCGAGCGCCTGATACGGGAGCTGGAGGAGATGGACCACGCCGACCCCGAGCGCGCGGCCAACCAGCTGCACCTGCTGATCGAGGGCACCCTGGTGATGGGAGCGACCCAGGACGAGCGGCAGCCCGCGCGCGCCGCGCGGGACCTGGCGGCCCTCGTCCTCGGCGGAGGAGGTGCGTGATGGCGGTGATCGAGGATGTTCTCGCGCTGGGCTCGGATCTCGAGCGCTCCTATCCGGTCCACGTACGCGGCCGGTTGAAGTTCCGGGTCAGGCAGATCGTCTACGTCGCGTTCTCCCTCGACGAGGCGGTGATGGGGTTCGCCTTCCCGAAGGAGGAGCGTGCCGCGCTCGTCGCCAGCGAGCCGGAGAAGTTCCAGCTGCCGTCGCAGTCGGACATGCGGTTCAACTGGGTCCACGCCGGGCTCGCCGCACTGGACCCGACCGAGGCCCGCGAGTTCGTCGTGGACGCGTGGCGGATGGTGGTCCCCCAGAAGGTCTCCCGCGCCTACGACCTCACCCATCCCGGTGGTCCGGGATGACGGCGCCCGCCCCGTGGTCGACGATGCGTTCGACGCGTCGGCACGGGGCAGGTCGCCGCCCGGCTCGCTAGTGGCGACGGTTCCACGGACCAGTGACAGCGAACGTGATGCCGGGGTCATAGATGTTGAAGAACATCGTCCGCCCGTCGGCGGAGAACCCCACCCCGGCCAACTCACCGTACGCGGGATCCTCAGCAGTGCCGTTGTTCACCCGGTTACGGGCGAAGTGGAACACCTCGCCGTCGCGCGTCGTCCCGAGCATGTACGCGTCACCGACGCCGTCCTCACACATCATCAGGCCGCCGTAGGGCGACATGCAGATGTTGTCCGGTGCGTCGAACTCCGGGTTCTCGGGTGCGGGCGTCGGCCGGGTGAAGATCACCTCGAGCCGCAGCGTCCGGCGCCGAGGATCGTACTTCCAGACCTGGCCGTCGTGGTTCTTCGCGGGTCCGAGCTCGGTGCGGGCGAACGACGAGACGAAGTACACGCACCGGTCCCGCTCACCCCACCAGGCACCCTCGATCTTGTAGCCACCCGTGATCGGCTTCGGGTAGTCCTGCGACCGGACGGACTCGGTGGTGGCCAACGGGTCGGGCACGGTCATCCACTCGGCCCCGCCGAACACCTCCCCCGCTTCCTGCACCACCGACAGGTCGGGCAGATCAGGCACGTGTAACGCCTGCAGTTCGCCGCCCGCACGCAGACTCCCCCAGCCGCCGCCGGGACGCTCCGGCAGGAAACGGTAGAAACTGCCCAGCGGCGCGACGAACGCGTCCTCGGTCTCGTAGACGACACCGGTGTGCGGGTCGACCGCGACAGCCTCGTGCTGGAACCTGCCCATCGCGGTCAGCGGCGTCGGATTCTCGTTGTGCCGGTCGTCGTTCGGGTCGACCTCGAAGATGAAGCCGTGGTCCTTCGTGTAGCCCCTGGTGCCGGCCTTGTCCTCGGTCTCCTCACAGGTCAGCCACGTGTGCCACGGCGTGATGCCGCCGGAGCAGTTGATGGCGGTGCCGCCGAGGCTGATGTGCTCGGACTCGGGCCTGCCGTGCCCGTCGACCACCAGGGTGCTGGTACCACCGCCACCGGCCGGGTCGTAGGTCCGCTCCGGTGGCGCCTGCACCGTGATCCGCGACGTCGGCGAGCACTCATGGTTACGGACCAGCCGGGAGCCCGCCCGGCGACCGGGGAACGCACCCATGCCGTCGAACCGGCTCGGCACCGGCAGACCGTCCGGCCGCACGGTTCCCTCACGAGACAGGATCGTGTAGCGGAAGCCGCGCGGCAGATCCAGGATCCCGTCGGGGTCCGGGATCAGCGGCCCATACCCGGCCGGCGGCCCGGAGGCCCCCGCCGCCGGCTGCGCTGCGAACAGCGCCTCGACGGATCCGGCGACCACAACGGCACCCGCGGCACGGCTCAGGAACTGACGGCGCGACGATGTCAAGACGTCTCCTCAGGCGATCGGACGAACGTGAACGCACGATGAACACGAGTTAACATCATCGTGGTCCCCGAGCACCACCACGCGCCACGGTCGAGATCGTCACCGGCCAGCCGATCACGGGTCCGTTGTGCGACGCCAAGTTCCCTGGCGCGTGGTCGGTCGAGGCGGGCCAGGCCGAGCACCGTGACGGGTCCCCCGGGAGCGTCAACGGCCCCGCGTGGTCGACTGTCTCGCCGATCATCCGGTGTCGGGATCAGGCAAGGAAGACCTGACCAGCGCTGGTGATCTGGCATTGTGATTGCCACGGTGAACCGGCCTCGCGCGCCGGGATATTGTATTGTGGTTTACCCGGGGTAGAAATGATCTTTTCTGAATGTTTTCATCAATGTGGAGCAAGTTGCCAACCAGGTTGGCAAGACTGCGGGGCTGCACGATTTCCCGGCGCGCCGCGTGGCATGCCGGACGGACGGACCGGAGGTCGCACATGGGGGCCGGACCGAACGAGTTCACCCGAACCACCAACTCGCACTTCGGTTGGCGCGCGGATGATCTGCCAGCGATCGGGACGCCGGAGAGATTCCTGACGTCGACAGGTAAAATCCGATGAACGACAACAACGTCTCTGTTTCCGACGACGAGTCCGTCGCGTCACCCGGCTCACGGAGAGGCGGCGGCGAATGGACCCGCCGACTCGTGATGCGACTGGGGAGCACGCTGGTGGCGCTGGCGGTCACCGCCCTTGGGCACACAGGCGGGCCGGGGACCGCCGCGGCGGATTCGCTCGGCGGAGAATTGCGCTACACGTGCGTGCTGCCACCGTGGCCCGGCCAGCCGATGACCGTGCGGTTGACCTGGAACGCGCCGAGTTCGATGGTGGTTGATCAGCTCACACCGGCCTTCTCCGTCGACGCCGTGGCAACGGTCGGCCCCAACGTCACCATGGCGCTGGCCGCCGTCCGCGCGGCGACCGTCGAGGGAACCGTGCACGCGCCAGGTGTGGTGCACGCTCCCGAAGGGAACATCGACGTCGCGTTGCCCCTGACCGTCGCGCGGACCGACGCCCCGCCGTCAGGACCGATGACCATCCGGGCGACCGGAACGGCGTCGCGACACGAGTTCCGGCAGCCGGGGCCCGCCTCGATCACGGCCGGCGACACGATGACCATGCGTCTCGTGCCGAAGGACGCCGACGGCGACCCAACCGTCGGTGAGGTCACCTTGACCTGCACGCTCGATCCCGGGCAGGACACGGTCGTCTTCTCGTTCGTGATCACCCCAGGCTCCCCGACAGCAGGGACCCCACCCACTCCGGGAACCCCGGGCCGGACGGCCTCCCCCACCGCCGGTGGAGATCCGGCCCAACCGGGCACAGTCGCAACGACCCCACCCGGCACGGTCGGACCGTCACCCGCCCCGGCCGCAACCACCCCGTCGACGTCCGCCCCGCCGACCGCCGGCGACATGTCGGCACAGATCGCCAACACGGCATCCACCGCCCTCGCGCAGGGGCGCTGGTGGTTGATCGGAGCCGGTATCCTGGCCGTGGTGGCAGCGGCGCTCGCAGGTCTGTGGTGGTGGCGCCAGCGCCAGCGCGGAACGTGACGGAGACCCATCGATGCACCTCGGGGTTGACGGTTGACGGACAGCGACGCGGGCGACACACCAGATCAGGGAAACCGGGCATCCGGCACCGTGTCCGGGGTCGTCATCCAGAGCCGCGACATCCAGGGCCCGGTCGCGGTCACTCTGGCGGCGGCGCAGACACACCGGTTGGCGGAACCAGCCCGTCGGCTCGCCAAGGAGGAGTTCGAGTTCTGGCGGGACGAACGACGCCGGCGTCGGATCCACGACCCGCGCCCGCTGCGGCTGCGGTGGCAGGCGGCGGCGGAACTGCTGACCGATCACCGGGAGAACATCCTGCGCGGTCGAGCGGCCGGCCCGCTCGAGTTGGGTGGTGGCCTGGACCAGATCGCCGAGGTCTACCGCGAGATCCCGGCACGGCGCCTGGTGGTGCTGGGCCGCGCCGGCTCGGGCAAGACCGTGCTCGCTGTCCAACTGGCCGTGGACCTGCTGGCCACCCGCGTCCCGGACGCGCGGGTTCCTGTCGTCGTCAGCCTCGGCTCGTGGAAACCCGATGTGCCCCTGGAGGACTGGCTACTCGGTCAGCTGATTCGTGATCACCCCTGGCTCGCGGAGATCGGCTCCGAGCGCAGAGCGCTGGGTGCCGAACTGGTCGGAGCCGGGTGGATCCTGCCCGTTCTGGACGGGTTCGACGAGATCGCCGACGGGCTCCGCCCGACCGCGCTGCGGGTACTGGCCGAGGCCGACCTCCCCCTCGTCCTCACCAGCCGCCCACGGGAGTACGCCACCGCCGTGAACGGAACGCGGGGGGTGCACCGGGCAGCCGTGATCGAGCTGACGGATCTCGCGCTGGACGACGTGACCAGCTACCTGCGGCTGGCCAGTCCCAAGCTGGCCGCCACCAGCCGGGTCACCACCAGCTGGGATCCCGTCTTCGAGCGACTCGGCACCATCCCGGGCAGCCCGACGACCGCCAACCTCGTCGAGGCGCTGGCCACTCCGCTCATGGTCGCCCTCGCCCGCACCGTCTACAGCGACGAACCGAGCCGCGACCCCACCGTCCTGCTGGACGGCACACGGTTCCGTACCGCCGCCGACATCGAGTCCCACCTGGTCGGCAACCTCATCCCGTCGGCCTACGGCGCGCGGCCGGGCGCGCTGAGCCCCAGGCGGTCGCGGCACTGGAATCCCGAGCAGGCACAGCGCTGGCTGAGCTTCCTGGCCACGCATCTGGATCGCCTCGCCACCCCCGACCTGGCCTGGTGGGAACTGGGCAGCACGCTGAGCCGGAGGTCGCGCACCCTGGTGGTCGGGGTGATGACCGGACTGATCTTCCTGGTCGTCACGGGCCTGGGCAACATCCCGATCGACCTGATCGCCACCACGCACGGGCTCGACTTCGCCGTACGCCGAGGGCTCGTGGTCGGTGTGCTCCACGGACTGGTCGGCGGACTGGTGTTCGGTCTGACCTACTGGTTCGCCGACCGCCGCCGCGTGCTGAAGCCCGCACCGATCCGCATTCGGCTCACCCGGGGCCCGCGACAACTCGGGGCCCGGCTCACCACCCGGCTCAAGCTCGGGGTCGCCGGCGGCTGCCTGTTCGGAGTGCTCGTCGTACTGATCGACGAGCTCCTGGTCAACGAGCTGTTCGGTCTCGACGACGGTCTCACCAGCAGCGGGTTGCTGCGCTCGCTGGTCGAGTTTCCGCTGCTGGTCGGCCTGGGAGCCGGGCTGGTGCTCGGGACGGTGACCTGGCTGGAATCCCCCATCAACATCAACGACACCGGCAGCCCCACCGACCTCCTGACCGCGAACCGCACCATCCTGCTCGTCCACATGCTCGTGTGGGCACTGGTGTTCGGGCTCGTCAGCGGCGTGGCCGTGAGTTTCGCCGCGACCCCACTGCGCAGCGTGGAAACGGGACTGGCGATCGGGCTGGAGGCCGCGTTCGCCGGCGGGCTCTGCTACGGACTGAGCCTGACCGCCTGGGGCCAGTGGTTCGCCCTCGCACGAATCTGGCTGCCCCTGAACCGCAAACTGCCCTGGAGACTGATCGGGTTCGTCCAGGACGCCTGCGACCGTGGAGCACTCCGTCAAACAGGCGCCGTCTACCAGTTCCGCCACACCCAACTCCAACGCCACCTCAGAGCCCATCCCCAGGTGGTGATGACGCCACCGAGATAGCCGAGCCGCTGTCAGTCGACGGTGGGTGCGGAAGAGGCCTGGATGGTCTCGCGGAGGGCGTCGTCGGTCGCGGTCGGTTCTATGCCGAACGCGGCGGTGGCGGCGGACGAGTCGAGGACGAAGGGTCGTCGCAACTGGTACTGCATTTCCGTCATCTCCCGCGCGGCCGGGTTGACGAGTCCGGCGAGGCGGAGTGCGTAGGCGGGCATGGTGGTCACGCGGGCCGGCGGGGCGCCGGCGAGTTCGGCGGAGCGGGTGGCGAGGGCGCGGATGGATTGGGGCGGCGCGGTGGGTACGTGCCATGGCCGGCCCCAGGCGTTGGCGTCGGCCGGGACGGCGACCAGGGTGCGTGCCACGTCCGCGACGTGGGTCCAGCTGTGCGGTGCGTCCAGGTCGGCCGGGACGGAAGCGCGGCGGCCGGCGAGCACCTTGGGCAGGACCATGACGGTGAACGGGGAGACCGCGCCCGCGCCGAGGTAGTCCGACCCGCGAACCTCGGCGGTGCGGATGCGTCCGGCCTGGTGGGCGGCCAGTGCGTCGGCCCACAGCGCGGCCCGCACCTGGCCCTTCACGGTGTTGGGGCGCGCCGGTAGCCGCTCGGTCATCGGGGCGTCGACCTGGCCGTAGGCGTAGAGGTTGCCCGTCGTGACGAGCACCGCGCCGCTGGTCTCCGCGGCGCGGATGAGGGCGGCGCCCAGCGGCGGCCAGTCGGTGGACCAGCGGTGGTAGGCCGGGCCGCCGCAGCTGTACAGGGCGACGGCGCCGTGGGCGTGCCTGGCGAGGGTGACGGGGTCGGTCGCGTCCGCGGCGATGCGGTCTATGCCGGGCTGGTCCGGGCCCCGGCCGCCGCGGGTGAGCAGGCGGACGTGCTCGCCTCGGCCGGCGAGCAGCTGTGCGGTGGCCAAGCCGACCGGGCCAGCCCCGACGACGACGTGAAGTGACATGCGAACCCATCCTTTACCGTGGTCGCGAGAACGGTGTTCTCTGATGAGTGCACCGTACTCGTCCCGTGGACCTGAGGTCAAGAACACCGTTCTCGTTCGCTTCAGGTGTTCTCGGACCTGTGCGACACTGTGGGCATGTCAGCTGGTTCGTTGCGTGCCCGCGTCCGCTCCGAGATGAGCCTGGAGATCAAGGAAGTCGCGCGTCGGCGACTGGCCGTGGACGGCGGGAACCTGTCCCTGCGTGCGGTGGCCAGGGACATGGGCATCGTCGCGTCCGCCCTGTACCGGTACTTCCCGAGCCGCGACGCGCTGATCACCGCGTTGATCATCGATGGGTACGAGGCACTGGGCACGGCGGCGGCCGACGCCCAAGCGGCTGTCCCACGCGACGACCTGCGTGGCCGATGGCTCGCCGTCTGCAACGCCGTCCGCACGTGGGCGCTCGCACATCCGGCCGAGTACGGCCTGCTCTACGGCAACCCGGTGCCCGGTTACGCCGCGCCGAACGACACCGTCGCGCCGGCGACCAGGGTGGTCCTGCTGCTCGTGGACATCCTCGTCGACGGCGCGGAACGACTGGAGCCGGTACCGACGGCAGTTCCCGAACGCGTTCGCACGGACCTGCGCCGACTGATCGATCAACAGCAGCAGCGTGACCTGCCGGAGGAGCGACTCGACCGCGTGTTCATCGGGTGGACCCATCTGTTCGGACTGATCAGCTTCGAGTGTTTCGGGCGCCTGGACATCATGTTCGAGGCGCGTGCCGAGTACTTCGACCACCACATGGCCCTGATGGCCGATCTGGCCGGGATCCCACGCTGACCCTGCCCGGACGGGCGCGGTCGACCTGACGTGCCACGGAACGACGTCGCGGTCGGAAAGTACTCATTTCCTGGCGGCCAAGGGATAATGCTGGGCTGACACCCAGCAACCTCGCCGGGTTCGGCGAGAGGAAAGAGGGCGCGTTGATGTCGGCGACAACGGTGTTCCGCGGGCGCAGGTCGGTCGTGACGGTGGCGGTGGCGCTGAGTGTTCTCTGGGGCGTCGGTGGATCACCGGCGTTGGCCAGTGGGCCGGGTGGTCAGGACGTCGGCGTCCTCGCCACCCACAAGAGCCCGTTCAACTGCGGCAAGACCTTCTACGCCAACAACTGGTCGCCCGGGCACAGCCCCTCCGGGTCCATCGACTGGCAGAGTCACGGCGGCGACGCCGTCGGCGGTGAGACGGTGCGCGCCACCGCGGGTGGCACCGCGCGGTTCTACTCCACCCTCGCGGCGGCCGACGGCGACGTCGGGACCATGGCCTACGGCCGGTACGTCGTCGTCACCCACGGGGACGGCACCCGGACCCGCTACGCCCACCTCGCCACCATGGTCCGAGGTCCCGGCGGCTCGCTGTCGGTCACCCGGGGCGCCAAGCTCGGGACCGTCGGCGCCAGCGGCGGGAACTACGCACCACACCTGCACTACGAGCAGATCACCGCCGGCGGAGCCATCGACACCAGCCCCACCGTCGAGGGCGTCACCATCAGCCTCGGCCAGAAGAAGGCCGTCCGGAGCAGCACCCGCTGCTGAGCACCTCCACCTGGTCCCGCCTCACAGATGGTTGCCGAGGCGGGACCAGGTGAGGACGACCTGGACGCGGTCCGCGACCCCGAGTTTCGTCAGAATGCTGGAGACGTGGACCTTCACGGTGTAACGGCTGATCGTGAGCCGGTCCGCTATGTCGTCATTGGACAGTCCACTCGCGACGAGTTCGCAGATCTCCCGTTCGCGGGCGGTGAGCGCCCGCAGCGCGCGTAGCAGCACCAGGTCCTCGGCGGTGGGCAGTCCGGCGCGGAACGACTCGATCATCCGGCTCGTCGCCTCGGGCGCGAGCACCGCCTGCCCGGCGGCGACGACGCGAATGCCGTCCCGCAACCGTTCACTCGGCGCATCCTTGAGCAGGAACCCGCTCGCACCGGCCTGCAGCGCGGCGTGCACATAACTGTCCAGGTCGTAGGTGGTGAGGATCAGCACCCTGGTCCGCCGCTGCGCGGACGTGCGGGCGACGATCCGACGGGTGGCCTCGATCCCGTCCATCACCGGCATCCGGATGTCCAGCAGCACCACGTCGGGCCGGTGCTCGTCGACGGCCGACACCGCCTGTTGCCCGTTGGCCGCCGCCGCGACGACACGCAGGTCCGGGGCGGCGTTGACGAGCTTGGTCAGGGCCTCGCGGAGCAGTTGCTCGTCGTCGCACACCACGACCCGGACCTGGCTCACGAGGTGCTCCGCGCCGGCAGGAACGCGGTCAGCGCGAAGCCGCCGTCCGGGCACCGGCCCGCCTCGAACGTCCCGCCGACGAGCTCGACGCGTTCCCGCATGCCGACCAGACCCAGTCCCCCGGAGTCCCTGGCGGCCGACGTCCCGGGACCGGGGGCGTTGACGACGCGCACGGCCAGGCCTTCCGGCGAGTAGGTCAACGACACCGCCACGTCGACCTGGCCGGCGTGCTTGGCCACGTTCGTCAGCGACTCCTGCACGACCCGGTAGGCGGCCAGTTCGCTGCTGGCGGCGAGCACCCGCACGTCGCCGTGGCGCTCCAACCGGACCCGTGGCCCACCCTCGGGCAGCGACGCGACCAGGTCGTCGAGCTGCGCCAGCCGAGGAGGCACGACCAGCGGGTCGTGGTCGGCGCCCGGCGGCGCCTTGCGCAACACGCCGAGGAGGCGGCGCAACTCGGACAGCGAGTCCCGGCCGGTCGCCGCCACCCGCCGCAGCGTGGCCCGCGCGTCGGCGCTGTCACCGCTGTCGACGGCCGCGTCGGCATCCAGCACCATCGCGGTGACCGAGTGGTTGAGGATGTCGTGGAGTTCCCTGGCCAGCAACGCGCGTTCCCGTTCGGCGGCCAGCTCACGTTCGGCCTCGAGGTGGCGGGTGTAGGTGTGCAGGTCACGGATCCGCCGGCGTTGGCCCGCGCCGAGCCGGCCGATCAGCCAGAACCCGAGGAAGATCACCGTGACGACGACGAACGCCAGCCCGTCGACGAGCAGGTTGGTGTCCTTGGTGAGCAGGCCGCGCAGCAGGATCAGCACCAGCACACCGAGTCCGAACGCGACGCCGATCCGCTGCTGTCGTGCCGTGCCCCTGGCTCCCAGACCGGACACGGCCACCACGACCGCGACGAAGATCGGCTGGCCGGAGACCGCGAGCACCAGTTCGATGCCGGTGACCACGACCAGCACGGCCAACGGGAACCGCCGGCAGCACGCCAGGGCGAGTGACTGCGCGAACGCCAGCGCGAACAGCCGCCAGTCCGTCCCGGAGGCGCCGCCGGCAACGGTGACCACCCAGGCGACCAGGCACGGGAGCAGGACGAGCAGACCGTCGCTCAGCCACTCCGCCGCCGGGTGCGGCGAAGCCAACCGAACGTCACCAGCAGGGCCGCCCCGACCACCCACGGCCCCATCGCCAGCGTCCAGCTCAGCGCCAGCGGCGGCCCCGGTGCCGGGCCGACCTCCAGCGGCAGGACACCGGTCCGCCGGCCGTCCGGACCGTCCACGGTGAACTCGAATCGCCACATCCCCTCCTCCGGCAGCGCCACCACGTCCAGGCCCCACCGGTCCCGGTCCCGTGGATGCCGGGGCAACACGATGTCATCGCCCCGCCTCTCCAGGCCGATGGCCCGGATCCCGACCTCGCCGGAGGGCGCGATCACCCGCAGCAGGCCGCTGCGGTCCCCGATCCCGCCGGCGGGTTCGAACAGGAAGTCCATCGAACGACTCGACTGTATCGGCCAGTGGTCGAACGACACGGTCAGCGTCGAGGCCCCGAGCGCGACGGTCTCGCTGTGCACGACGTCCACCGGGTCCGGCGCCGCCGTGGCCGGGACCGCGCCGACCAGCGTCAGCAGGACGGCAACCACCAGTGCGCGCCTCATGCCGCTCCCTCCGCGAGCCGCGCGGCGCCGACGGAGCCGGCCAGCCGCCATCCCGCCCAGCCGGTCACGGCGCCGAGCACGGCGGTCGCCACCAGCGTGACGACCACGTTCGCGTCCGCCGCCGCCACGACGAGGTACAGGACCGACATGGTCACACTGACCAGCCCGCCGAGCACCGCCATCACGTGCTGCCGGTGCACGGGTCGCCGGCGGGCGTAGCGCACCGCACCGGCGGCGAGCAGGGCGGCGACCGGGAAGGTCACCGGCAGGAGCAGGGCCGGGGACAGGTTGGTGGCGTAGTCGCGCATCGGCTGCCCGATCGCGTCGGCGTACCAACGGGTGGCGGCCGGCGAGAACAGGACAAGGAAGCCCTGCAGGGCGACGAAGACCAGTCCGCTCGCGACCAGCCAGCGGGAACTGCGCAGCACCCCGGCGGCCAGACCGAGGATCAGCGCGCCCTCCGCGCCGATGATCAGTGCGCTCGGCGCCACGCTCGGCACGATCGCGGACACCGGCTCGGACAACGAGCTGGCCAGCTGGGTCGAGCCCATGGCGGCGACCGCGCACGCCGCGACGAACCCCCATCTCTCGGAACGGGTGCGCACCGACGCCGCGAACGCCATCACCACGCCCACCAGTTCGAGGAAGATGGACAGCACCAGCCCGACGTGCGACGGGGTGGTGCCCAGCGCGATGTCGAAGCCGTAGACGTCGTGCCACCACAGGTCGGCCGCCCCGTAGGCCAGGTTCCCGGACGCTCCGATGCCACCGACGAGGAACGGCAGGGGCGCGCGGAAGAACCCGAACACGGTCACCGCCGGGCGGTCAGGCGCACTCCGGGTGGTGAGCAGGACCACCGTCAGGCAGGCGAGACCCATCATCGTGGTTCCGGAGTACAGCAGCAGGTGCGGCGCGGTGAAGAAGTTGTCCGGTCCGACGTCGTTGTGCCACTGCGCGTCCCACATCAGGCCGCACAGCAGGGTGACGTAGCCAGCCAGCAGCACCCAAGCGCCGATCACCTCCCGCCGTGGGCGGGCGGCGGTGGACTGGGTGGTGGTCATGATGTCTCCTGTTCCCCGACCGGTACCCGGACGGTGATGGTCTCGGTGACGGTGTCGCCGCCGGTCTCCCCCTCGACCCGGATCGCGAGCTCCCACACGCCGGTCATGGCGAACAGCTCGCCGTGGGCGAGGAAGCGCCCCGATCCCTGTGGCCGCGCGGAGATCTCCGGCATGGCGTGGCCCATGTGGGGCATCGCGGCCGAGAGCGACACCGTCTCGGCCGGCCCGTTCTCGACGTGGATCTCGGCGTCGACGACGCCGGTACTCGCGCTGCTGAGCGTGACGGTGAGCGAGTAGTGCTCCCCGTCGCCGGTGAGTCGTTCCGGCCCCGCGCCCGCCGCGCATCCGGCGGCCACGAGCACGGCCAGCGCGGTGACCGACCGTCTCATCGCGCGTCCTCCGTCCCGACGGTGACGACGAACGGCACGGTGACGATCCGGTAGTCCCGGACGTACTGCGCCCACGCGAGGTAGCGACCCGGTTCCGGGAAGGTGAAGGTGAACCGCAGCGTCGGCCCGTGGTCGGCGACGGTCTCGTCCGCCTCCTGCCGGCCCGGATCCGTCGCCATCGAGCCCGCTTCGTGGACGTGACCGAGGAAACCGCCTTCCTCGTCGCGCACGATCAGGTGGCCGGCCATCCCGAGCCAGCGCTGCAGGTCGTCGCGGCCGGCGTCGAGCTCGATGGTGGTCGGCCGGCCGGCGACCGGACTTCCGAGCCGCACCGTGGCGGGGACGGCCTCGTCCCGGAGCTGTCGCGGGAGAGGCGGGCCGGTGACGGTGAACTCGCCGGACACCAACTGGCCGCCCGACTCGACCCGCTCGACCTCGGCGGACACCAGGTAGCGGCCTGGCCGGTCGACCGTCAGCCCGACGGCCAGCCGCCCCGCCACGGTCCGCGTCGGGTGCACGTGCCGGAAGAACTCGCCGTCGGGGCTGGTCACCACCAGATGGGCCAGTGCGGCGTGGTGCAGGACCAGATCGTCGACGGGTCGCCCGGTCGAGCCGTCGACCAGGTCCAGCCGCACGGTGAACCGTCCGCCCACGACCGGCGTGGCCGGTGTGGTGGCGATCCTCGCCTGCACGTAGGGACGCCCCAGCGGACCCCCCGGCGCGGTCGGGAGCGCGCCGTCCGGCTGGGCAGGGGGGAACCGCGCGGAGAGCAGGGCGACGGTCAGGGCCATCACCATGGCGGCCCCCGCTCCGCCGCCCAGCAGCACCGCGGGGGCCCGGCGAGCCGTGGCCGCTGCCAGCAGCGCGCCGAGCAGCAGGGCCGCCGCACCGGCGAAACCGCCGTGAACCAGGCGTTCCCACGGTGCCGCGCGTGGGACCAGCACGCGGAACGGCAGCACCGACAGCTCACCGCCGGCGTGCAGCCGCAGTTCGTGCGGCCCGACCTCGTCCACGCCCAGCACGAGCGGGTGGCTGCCGGCCCGACCGGGCAGGAGGCGGACGGTGTCCGACTCCTGACCGACGCGCACGGCGATCGTCAGATCGCGCACCGGGTGGTAGGCGACCACGTCGATCCGCAGCGGTCCCGGAACCCGCACGACCTGCCGGATCACCACGGTCAGTTCGGTACCGGCGATCGTCTGCGCCAGCCGCACCTCGGTGGTGTCACCGACGCCGTGCGCCGAGGCCGATCGAGGCCACGCCAGTACCGAGGCGGCCACGAGAACGGCGACGAGAACGGGAGCGAACAACCGGGTGAGCACGCCGAGAACGCTAGGAAGTCCGCTCCGCGCGCACATCGAGCGCGCGCACTAACCCGCCTAGTTCCAGGGAACTAGCTCGATTAGTGCGCGGGCCAGATGTGCGCGGAACCCGGGAGTTCCTAGCGTCTTGGCCATGGAAGATTCGACGGAATCCGAGGTGTCCCGGCGCGGTTTCCTCGCCCGGTCGGCGGCCGTGTCGGCGGCGGTGACGGTGGCGGGGGGCGCGGTGCCCGCCGGCGCCACGACCCCCGTGGCGGCCCCGCCCGGCGCCGGCCCGGTCGAGGTGACGCTGCGGGTGAACGGGGGAACGCACCGGCTGCGGGTGGATCCCCGGGCGACGTTGCTGGACACGCTGCGCGAGCGGCTGGAGCTGACCGGGACCAAGAAGGGGTGCGATCGCGGACAGTGCGGTGCGTGCACGGTTCACGTGGACGGTCGACGGGTCCTGTCCTGCCTGACACTGGCGGCGAGCGTGCCGAACCGACCGGTCACCACCATCGAGGGCCTGGCCGACGGGGACCGACCGCATCCGATGCAACAGGCCTTCGTCGACTGTGACGCGCTGCAGTGCGGTTTCTGCACCCCCGGTCAGGTCATGTCCGCCGTGGCCGTCGTCCGCGAGGGGCACACCGGTTCGGACGAGGAGATCCGCGAGTTCATGTCCGGCAACCTCTGCCGCTGCGCGGCCTACCCGACCATCGTCGCCGCGGTGAAACAGGGCGGTGGCCGCTGATGCGCCCGTTCACCTACGCCAGTGCCAGCACGGTCGAGGAGGCCCTCGCCGGCGCTGGTGCGGACAGCGCCTACCTGGCCGGCGGCACCACCCTGGTCGACCTGATGAAGCTCGAGGTGATGTCCCCCGCCGCGGTCCTCAACATCGACACCCTGCCTCTGCGGGACATCCGCCACGACCACACCGGACTGCATGTCGGGGCGCTGGCCCGGATGAGCGACGTCGCCGCCCACCGCCTGGTCACCGCCCGCTATCCGGTGATCTCCCAGGCGCTGCTGCACAGCGCGTCACCACAGCTGCGGAACATGGCCAGCATCGGCGGCAACGTGTTGCAGCGCACCCGGTGCGGCTACTTCCGCGATCCCGCCACGGCGTGCAACAAACGCACGCCGGGCAGCGGCTGCGCCGCGATCACCGGCTACAACCGGGCGCACGCGGTCCTGGGCACCAGTGAGTCCTGTGTGGCCACTCATCCCAGCGATCTGGCCGTGGCGCTGGTCGCCCTCGACGCCTCGGTGCTGCTCCGCGACCGCGCCGGCGAACGCGCCGTCCGGCTCGCCGACTTCTACCTCCTCCCAGGCGACACACCCCATCTGGAGAACCGGTTGCGGCCCGGCGAACTCCTCGCCGGGGTCACCGTGCCACCGCTGAGCTGGGCTCGCCGCTCCACCTATGTCAAGGTCCGCGACCGCCGGCCCTACGAGTTCGCGCTGACGTCGGTGGCCGCGGCGGTCGACCTGCGGGGCGACACCATCGCCGACGTGCGCCTCGCCGCGGGCGGGGTCGGCACGAAACCGTGGCGGCTGCCCGCCGTGGAGGACGCGCTCAGGAGCCGACCGCTGCGGGCCGACACCGTCAAAGCCGCCGTCACCCACGCCGCCGACGACGCGACACCGCTGTCGCACAACGGGTTCAAACCCGAACTCCTCCGCCGCACCATCGTCCGAGCACTCCTCACCCTGGCAGGTCGACCATGACCAACTCCCCCATCGGCAGCACGCTCAACCGGGTCGACGGCCCCGACAAGGTCACCGGTGCGGCGAGGTACGCCGGCGACGAGAGCCCTACCGGACTCGTGCACGGCCACCTCGTCCTCGCCACGATCGGCAACGGCACCATCCGGTCGATGGACACCGGCGCGGCGCGCGACCACACCGGTGTGCTGGAGATCTACACCCCGGACAACCCCCTGCCACTGCACGGCGTGCCGCCCGGCGTGGCCTTCTACTTCAGCGAGACCCGACGCCCGCTCAGCGACCACGAGGTGCGCTACCACGGCCAGATCGTCGGGCTCGTCATCGCCGAAACCCCCGAGCAGGCCCGCGACGCCGCCGCACTGATCACAGTGGACTACGAGCGTCGACCGGCGAACGCCTCGTTCCGCGACAACGTCGACGACGCCGTCGTGCCGGAGCCGACCCCGCTGCCGATGGGCCTGCCGATCACCATCCTCGCCGACGGTGTGCCGTCCATCGACGCCGCGCTCGCCGCGAGCCCGGTCACGGTCACCGCCACGTACACCCACCCGGCACGCCACCACAACGCACTGGAGCCACACGCCGCGGTGGCCACCTGGGACGGTGACCGGCTCACCATCCACAGCACCACCCAGGCCCCGGCCGCCCACGCCATCGAGTTGGCCCAGGCCTTCGCCGTGCCGGCCGACCACGTGCACGTCGTCAACCCGCACGTGGGCGGCGGCTTCGGCGGGAAGGCCTTCACCTGGGGCCCGACGTACCTGGCCGCCGCGGCCGCCAGAAGACTGGGCCGACCGGTCAAGGTCGTGCCCACCCGGGAACAGCTGCACACCACGACCGGGCACCGGTCCGCGGCGCACCAGACGGTGACCCTCGGGTCGAGCGCGGACGGCACGCTCAACGCGATCCGGCACCTGTCGGTCACGCAGGCGATCGGTGAGGACCCCGGCACCCGTCTGACGATGAAGGCCTACGCCACCGAGAACCTGCACGTCAGCCTGCGGGTCACGACCGGACTGAATGTTCCGACCACCACCATCCTGCGCGCGCCGGGCGAGGAGACGGGCTCGTTCGCCATCGAGTGCGCGATGGACGAGCTGGCGATCGAACTCGGCCTCGACCCGATCGAGCTGCGGACCAGGAACCACCTCACCCACACCCTGTCCCCAGATCCCGCCACGCGGCTGCCGTACTCGAACAAACACCTCATCGAGTGCTACCGGCTCGGCGCACGACGGTTCGGCTGGGACACGCGGAACCCGGCCCCCCGCTCGACCCTCGCCACCGGCGGCTGGCTCGTCGGGACGGGCATGGCCGGCGCCGTGCTCAACGCCTCACGGGCCTTCACCGCCGTCCGGGTGTCGTTCCGGCCCGACGGCACCGCGGCCGTCGCCACCTCTACCGCCGACCTGGGGACCGGGATGCGGACCGTCCTGGCCATCATGGGCACCGACAGCCTCGGCATCCCGGTGGACCGGATCAGACCGCTGATCGGCGACTCCCGGCTCCCCGTCGGTCCGGACGCCGTCTACGGCGCCCAGGGCTCCGCGGCAACGGCGACCGTCGCCCCGGTGGTCCGCGACGCGGCCGCCGACGCCGTCGAGGAACTGATCAACCACGCGGTCACCGAGCCCCGCTCGCCCCTGCACGGCCGCGACGGCGTGCGGTACACGGCCGGCGACCTCACCGACGGCGCCACGACGATCGGCTTCGGCGACCTGCTCACGACGACCGGCGGCACCGACGTCGGCGCCACGACGACCAGCGGCCCGGTCACGCCGCCGTCCTACGCGTTCGCCTCCCACGCCGCACACTTCTGCGAGGTCCGGGTGCACCGGCTCACCGGCGAGATACGCGTGTCCAGGATGACCACGGTCGTGGACGCGGGCACGATCGTCAACGAGAAAACCGCCCGCAACCAGATCGTCGGCGGCGTCGTCTGGGGCATCGGCCCGGCCCTGTTCGAGTCGGCCCACGTCGAGCCGGACACCGGTCGGATCGCCAACGCCAACTTCGCCGACTACCTCGTCCCGGTCAACGCCGACGTCCCCGACGTCGACGTGGTGTTCCTCGACCATCCCGACACGAACTTCTCCCCGTTGGGCGCCCGAGGGCTCGGCGAACTCGGCACCGTCGGCTCCGCCGCCGCCGTGGCCAACGCCGTTCACCACGCCACCGGAATCCGGGTCCGCGACCTCCCCATCACCCCGGAGAAACTGTTGACGACACCCACCGGCCAGGCATGACGTCGGTGCCCGGGAAAGGTTGGTCAGCCGCCCGTTCACGCAGCCGTGCCGGGTCCTTCGACGGAATTCCGGCAGGCGGCGTGGCCGGGTTCACCACGTGACGGGCAGTTCGTAGACCCCGTAGATGAAACCGTCGTGCTTGAACGGGATCCGGTCGAGTTCGGTGGCCAGGGCGAGGGTGGGGATCCGGCGGAACAGCGTGGCGAACACCACCTGCAGCTCCAGCCGGGCCAGCGGCTGGCCGATGCACTGGTGCACCCCGAACCCGAAAGCGAGGTGACCGTGGGCGTCACGCCGCAGGTCGAGACGCTCGGGGTCGGCGAACACCTCCGGGTCCCGGTTGCCGACCTCGTGGACCAGGATGATGCCCTCGCCCGCCCGAATGGTCCGCCCGGCGATCTCGATGTCCGCCACCGCCGCGCGACGCCGTCCATTGTGGACGATTGAGAGGTAGCGCAGCAGCTCCTCCACGGCCGAGGCGACCACCGCCGAGTCGTCCGGGTGCTCGCGGTCGCGCAGCAGGGCCAGCTGCTCGGGATCGCGCAGCAGGGCGAGGGTGCCGAGGGCGATCATGTTGGCGGTCGTCTCGTGCCCGCCGATCAGCATCAGGACGCCGATCTCGGCCGCCTCCGTCCGGGTCAGCTCCGCCGAGCTGACCCGTTTGGCCAAGCCGGACAACAGATCCTCACCCGGTTTCGCGATCCGCTCACCGATCAGGTCGTCCAGATACCCGGCGAGCGCGGTGATGGCCGACTCCCGCTGCTCGGTCGAGGACTCCCGGTGGATGAACGTTCGGCTGTTGGACTGGAAGAAGTCGTGATCGACGTAGGGCACGCCGAGCAGCTCACAGATCACCAGCGACGGCACGGGCAGGGCGAACCCCTCCACGAGGTCCGCGGGTTTCTGGCCGGCGAGCATCGTGGTGAGCGCCTCGTCGACGATTTCCCGCACCCTGGCACGCATCGACTCCACCCGCCGGACGGTGAACGGTGAGATCACCATCCGCCGCAACCGGTTGTGCTCGGGGTCGTCCATCATCAGGAAACTCAACCCCGCATCGCTGAAACCCTCGACGAAATTGGGGAAACCAGGGCTGTCGATCCGCGTGCTGACTCTCGGATCGGCCAGCAACGCGCGCTGGTGCACATGGCTGGTGACCAGCCACGGCGTGCTTCCGTCCCACAGCCTGACCCGTCGTAACGGACCGGCCTCGTGGTCAGGGCGCAATGTCGGCGCTGGGTCGAACGGGCTTGCGGGCGCCCGTTCGGTCAAGAACTCGGGGACACCGGTCATTCATCCCATGTTACGACTTTTTTCCCACACCGCAACGATTTCCCGAAGAGTCCAACTGGGATATTCACGGAATTGGCAGCTGCCGGCGGAAATCGCCAGAAACAATCTGGCCCACGGCCAGGCGTGCCGAAATCGCCGAACGACAGGAGCTGTCGGGTGAGCGGGTGCGCGGCGCCGCTGTCGATGCCGCTCGCCGGCCTCACCGACGAGGCCGCGAGCAGCGGACGCCGACGGCGGTCGCGCACGTCCGCAGGGGGTACGGGAGGCGAACGCCGGGATGTCGTATCCCCGACAGTGTCGGGATCCGGACATCACATAGATCTTGAGCGCACACTCCATGTGTTCATAGCGTCCACGCGTGCGCAGCGAAACCCGGCTGTTGACCTGGCGGTTGGCCACCGCCGTGCTCACCTCCGTCCTGTCCGTGATCATGGCGCTACTCCCCGCGGTCGCGAACGCCGCGCCGCCGGAGCGGGCGGAGATCGACCCCAGGCTCACCAGCCAGGTCACCGCGCGCCACACCGGTCCGGTCCAGGCACTGCTCGTTCTCGACAGCACGAGCCCACGCGGATCGGGCCACGCGCGGGTCGTCGGGGACCTGAAGCGCACCGCGGCCACCACGCAGGCCACGGTCCTCCGCGCGCTGCGCCGGCTGCCGGCGGCCACCGTGCTCAACTCCTTCTGGCTGCAGAACATGCTGCTCGTCGAGTTCGGCGGCGGCCAGGAGACCCTCGACGGGCTCGCCGGGCTCCCCGGCGTCGACCGGGTGATCGCCAACTTCACGATGAAGCTCGTCGACGACGGCCAGGCCGACCAGGGACCGACCGCCGGGGCCACCGTCGAGGACCGGACGTGGGGCCTTGACCGCATCGAGGCGACCAGGGTCGCCGACGAACTCGGCATCGACGGCACCGGCGTCCGGGTGGCCACCCTGGACACCGGGGTGGACGCCACCCACCCCGACCTGGCCGGCAAACTCGCCACCACCGACCCCGCCGACCCCACCCACCCCGGTGGCTGGATCGAGTTCGACCAGAACGGCAACCCGCTCGCCACCCTCCCCCACGACTCGGCCGACCACGGCACCCACGTCTCCGGCACGATCCACGGCGGCGCGGCCAGCGGCGTGCGGATCGGCGTCGCCCCCGGCGCGACGATGATGCACGGACTGGTGCTCGCCGGAGGGGAAGGCACGTTCAGCCAGGTCGCCGCCGGCATGCAGTGGGCGCTGGCGCCGTTCGACAACCAGGGCGCCCCGGCGGGCGAACCGGCCGACGTGATCAACATGTCGCTCGGGCCCCAGTACGGCGGCTACGCCGAGGAACTGGTGACGCCCTCGCGCAACGCCTACCTCGCCGGCACGGTCGTCGTCGCGTCCAGCGGCAACTGCGGCGACGGCTGCCACGGCAGTCCCGGCAACATCTTCGACAACATCGCGGTCGGCAACACGACGGTCACCGACGACGTCAACGACAGTTCGAGCGGCGGTGTCGCGCAGAAGTCCGCGTTCGCCGCTCCGCCGGCCGACTGGCCAGAAACCTGGATCACGCCGGACGTGTCCGCACCGGGCACCGACGTGCTCTCGACCGTGCCGGGCGGGTTGTACGGCGAGGCCACCGGAACGTCGATGGCCTCGCCGCACGTGGCCGGCACGGTGGCGCTGCTGCGCCAGGCCGCGCCGGAGCTGACCCCCGCGCAGGTGCTGGAGGTGCTGCGAGACAGCAGTTTCTTCGACGACCGGTACGGCGAGCAGCGGCCGAACACCCGCTACGGCCACGGCCGGATCAACGCCTACCGCGCGGTCGCGCCGGTGGCGTTCGGCAGCGGCGTCACCGGAACCGTCACCAACGCCGCGACCGGCGCGCCGCTCGCCGGCCTCACCGTGGCCGACCGCACCGCCGGCACCACGACCACGACCGGCCCCGACGGCGGCTACCGCCTGCGCGCCGCTCCCGGCACGCACGAGATCGTCGTCGCGAACTTCGGCTACACCACCGTCACCGCCGACGTCGAGGTCACGGCGGAGTCCTTCGCCCGGCACGACGTGGCGCTGCGGGTGGCGCCGGTGGGCGAGGTGTCCGGCACGGTCGTGTTCGCGGCGTCCGGGCACGGGGTGCCCGGCGTGACCGTCGAACTCGACGACACCCCCCTGCGCACGACGACCGGAACCGACGGCACCTTCCGGTTCCCCGCCGTGCCGGCCGGTGGCTACGACCTCACCGCCAGCCTGCCCGGCTACCCGGCGCCCGAGCCGGTCCGCGTCACCGTCGACGGCGGCGCGGTCGCCACCGTGGACCTCACGATCCCCGTGCCGCCGCCGGTGGTCGGCGTGCTCGGGTCGGTCCCCAGCTCCTACCCGGCCACCATCGGCGCCTACCTCGACGCGCACGGCATCCCCAACGAGGCGATCCGCTGGGACGCGGACGTCACCAGGTATGACGCGATCGTGGTGAACCGGCCCGGCTCCCCCGGCGCCGCGCGGTTCGCCGAGTTCCTGGCGGCCACCGACGCGGCCGGGATCGGCGTGGTCTTCCTCGACACGTGGCAGACCAGCGGCAACGGGATCGCGTTGTTGAACGAGTACCTGCACAACCCGGCGACCCGCGGCCGCGACTCGGACCCGTCGGTGCCCGCGCTGGCCTACCGGGTCACGGCGCCGCACCCGGTGGTGGAGGGTTTCGCGGTCGGCGAGGACATCGTGTTCGACAACACCAGCTTCTACACCGACCACGCCTGGTTCGACGGCTACACCGGCGAGGGCCGGACCACGATCGCCGACGCCGCGCGCACCGACACCGGGGTGCTCGGGCGGGGCATCGGCGTTCAGGAGCGGCCGAACAACCGGCACGTGCTGCTGTCGATGCACGGCGCGTCGACCTACACCTCGCCGAAGAACTGGACCGAGGACGCCGGCACGGTGTTCCGCAACGCGCTCACCTGGGCCGGGCGGGCCCCGGATCCGGACCGGGCGAGGTTCGTGCCATCGAACCTGCGCGTCGACGCGGACACGGCCCTCGCCGGGCAACCGGTCACGGCGAGCGTCACGTGGACCAACATCGGCGCGCGGGCCGGTGACCACACCGCGGTGCTCTCCGTCGACGGGGTCGCCGAACCGGGACAGCCGCTGCACCTGGCCGCCGGCGAGTCGACCACGGTGACCTGGACGATCGCCAGGCAGGAGCTCGGCACCTACCAGCTGGCGGTGGAGTCGCTGACCGGCTCGTTCCGGGTGCGGGCGCCCACGGTGAGCCTCACCGCGTCCACGGTGGATGGTCCGCTCGCCGGCGCCACCGTCGAGCTGGTCGGCCAGGGCGGGCTCACCTCCGCTGGTCTCACGGACTCCGCCGGCACGGCCACGTTCGAGACGACCGCGGCGGACGCCGAGTACACCGTGGTGGTGCGCCGCGCGCCGACCGGGACCGACTCGCGGGCCTACCTGCTGACGAAGAAGCTGCGGATCGCGCGGGACACGGCGCTGACCCTGGGAACCGAACCGCTGTCGGTGTTCGCCCTCACCGCGGACGACGTCGGCGGCGGGCACCAGGCGTGGACCTACCTGCGCGGCGAACTGACCGGCCCGTGGGCGTTCCCGTTCGGTTCCGGCACCGTCGTGGCCACGGCCGGGCGGTACGAGCTACGGCACCTGCACGCGCTGACCAGTCCGGAGCGGGACACGTGGGGCGTGTCGGCCATCGCGCGGGCGGACCTCACCACACCCGGCACCTACACGCGCTCCTACGGCGGTGCGGCGCGGGCGACGGTCAGCGCCTCGCTGACCAGGGCCGGCCAGCTGTCGGGGACCTGGTCGGTCACCGACGGGCACGGGAACCCGTTCACGCTGCTGGCCCGCACGGACCTGCGGCCGCTGGCGACGCTGCCCGTGGTGTCGCTGGAGGACCTGCCGGCCGTGGTCGGCGGGACCGCGCCGCACGCCACGGAAGTGGTGGTGCGCGTGTACGACCGCCAAGGCGATCAGGTCCACGGCGCCGGGCTCGGGTGGCCCGGCGGAAACTTCGGCGTCGCGCTCGGGCGGGTCAGAGGCGACTACCGGGTCGAGGTGCGCGCGGTGACCGGCGGGTACCTGCCGGGCGAGATCGTCGCGTCGAGGTCGGTTCGGCCGGCATGAGAGGGAAAGCCATGAGATCGATCGTCGCTGGGGTGCTGGTCGTGTTGGTCGCCCCGCTGCTGGGCACGCCGGCAGCGGCCGAACCCGACGAAGCCACCGTGCTGGTCCGCCAGGAGTTGTCGGAGGCGGTGCGCGAGGGCGGCGCGCCGGTGTCGGCGATCGTGGTGCTCGACGAGGCCGCGAACCTGGCGCCGCTGGCGGGAGATCACGACGCGGTGGTGGCGGAGCTGAAGCGGGTCGCCGAGCGGACCCAGCCGGCCGTGCGGGCGGCGCTGCCGGCCGGGGTGAACGTCCGAGGCTCGCTGTGGATCACCAACGCGCTCGTGGTCGAGCTGCCCGAGACCGGCGCCGCGACCGCGCTCGGGGCGCTGTCCCGGGTTCCGGGCGTGGCGGAGCTGGCGTTGAACAGCACCGTGCGCAGCGTGCGGGACACCGCGGCCGCCGAGGGCCTGACGGTCGGCGACCACACGTGGGGCATCGACCGGGTGCGGGCCGACCGGGTGTGGGACGAGCTGGGAGTCGACGGCGCCGGGGTGCGGGTCGCGGTGCTGGACACCGGCGTCGACATGCGGCACCCGGACCTCGCCGGGCGGATGGTCACCGACGACCCGGCCGACCCGACCTACCCTGGCGGGTGGATCTGGTTCGACGGCAACGGGAATCCCGGTCGTACCAGGCCGAGTGACGACGACGGCCACGGCACGCACGTGTCCGGCACGATCGTCGGTGGGGCGTCGTCGGGGACCGCCATCGGGGTCGCGCCAGGTGCGCGGCTCATGCACGCCCAGGTGCTGCCCGGCGGGGAGGGCACGTGGGCGCAGGTGCTCGGCGGCATGCAGTGGTCGATCGCTCCCTTCACCTGGGACGGCACGCCGGCCGGGGCGCCCGCGAACGTGGTGAACATGTCGATCGGGGTGCGGGGATACCTGCCGGAGACCGTGGACGTCGCCAGGGCGATCCGGGCCAGCGGGGCGTTTCCCTCCTTCTCCATCGGCAACGAGTGCGAGCCGGGTGGGACCACCAGCCCGGGCAACGTCTTCGACGCGTTCGGCGTGGGCGCGACCGGGCGGGACGAGACGGTGCCGTGGTGGTCGTGCGGCGGGGTGGTGTCGCGCCGGTCGTGGTCCGGGGCGCCGGCCGACTGGCCGGAGTCCTACGTCAAGCCGGACGTGACCGCGCCCGGGGACGCGGTGCTGTCGGCCGCGCCCGGCGGGGGGTACGAGACGAGGTCCGGCACGTCGATGGCCACACCGCACGTCACCGGAGTGGTGGCGTTGATGCGTTCGGCGGTGCCGGGGTTGACCGTGGAGGACGCCATGGCGGCGCTGCGGGACACCGCGGTGTTCACCGAGGCCCACGGCGCCGCGCGGCCCAACGAGCGGATCGGCGCCGGCCGGATCGACGGTTTCGCGGCGGTGCGGGCGGTCGCCGGCGCCAGCGCGGCCTCCGGCACGGTGACCTCCGGCGGGCGCGGGGTACCGGGCGCGTCGGTGTCCAACGCCGCGACCGGACAGGTCACGACCACCGACGAACGCGGACGCTACCGGCTGCCGCTGTCGGCCGGCAGGCACACGCTCACGGTGTCCGCCAGCACGTACGAGGACAGGAGCGTGCGGGTCACGGTCCCGGCCGACGGCGTCGGCGAGGCGGATGTCCGACTGGCCGGGACGGCGGCCGGCGCGATCTCGGGCACGGTGACCTTCGACGGCCGTGGGGTCCCGGGCGCGACCGTGACGGTGCTCGGTGGGCCGCGCGTGGTGACCGGGCAGGACGGGCGGTACCAGGTGGACCGGGTGCCGCCGGGCAGGCACGTGATGCTGGTGTCGTCGGCCGGCCTGCCCGGCAGTGACCCGGTTTCGGTCACCGTCACCGATCGTCGAACCGCGGCCGTCGCTGTCGAACTGCGGTCACCGGCCCTGGTTGAGCGGACGTCGGTCGGGGTGTCGGGTGAGGACTCGGACAGTTCGTCCGGTAGGCCGGACATGAGCGCCGACGGGCGGTTCGTGGCGTTCGACTCCTACGCGGGCAACATCGTCGCCGGCGACGTCAACGGGCAGCAGGACGTGTTCGTCCGGGACCGCCGGACCGGGGTCACCGGTCTGGTGTCGGTCGCGTCGGACGGCACGCAGGGCGACAGGTTCTCGTCGAACCCGTCGGTCAGTGGCGACGGGCGGTTCGTGGCGTTCGAGAGCAGCGCGAGCAACCTCGTCGCCGGGGATTCCGGGACGTCGGGCGATGTCTTCCTGCACGACCGGGAGACCGGTTCGACCGTGCGGCTTTCCCAGACCCCGGCGGGCGCCACCCCGAACGGGATGTCGTCGGATCCGGTCGTCAGCGCGGACGGGCGGTTCGTCGCGTTCAGCAGCTGGGCCAGTGATCTGGTGGCGGGGGACGTCAACGGGGTCGGAGACGTCTTCGTCTACGACGTCGCCGCCGGGACGCTGGCGCTGGGCTCGTTGGGCGCCGGAGGTCAGTCCGATCGTTACGCGCAGACGCCTGACCTGAGTGGTGACGGCCGGTTCCTGGTTTTCGCCAGCGGCGCGACGAATCTGGTCGACGGGGACGAGAACGGGTGGACGGACGTGTTCGTGCGGGATCTGGTCGCCGGGACGACGAGTCTGGTGTCGGTGGCCTCCGACGGCACGCAGGGCGACCACGAGGCACAGTCGCCGTCGATCAGTGAGGACGGGAACGTGGTGGCGTTCCACGGTTTGATGTCCAACCTGGCCGCCGGGGACACCAACGGGACCTACGACGTGTTCGCCCATGACCGACGGGACGGTCGGACGGTGTTGGTCTCGGCCGGGGCACTGGGAGAGGCCGGCGACGGAAGTTCGGTCGGCGGTTCGGTCAGTGCGGACGGGCGGCATGTCGGCTTCTCCAGCGGGGCGCCGAACCTGGTCGACGGGGATGTCAACGGTGCCACCGACGTGTTCGTCCGGGATCTGGTCGAGGGTACGACCAGCCTGGTGCTGGACGGAGCCGACGGCGACTCGATCGAGCCCGTGGTGGGGGCCGGTGGGCGGATGGTCGCGTTGCACAGCTCGGCGTCGAATCTGGTCGCCGGGGACGGGAACCGGACGATGGACGCGTTCGTGGTGGACCGCTTCCCGGCCGCCGAACGGGCGGCCAGATTCGTGCTGTCGGAGCTGGCGGTCGATCGTGCCGGTGACGAGGTGACCGTTCGCGCCAGGGTGACGAACATCGGCGCGGTCGAGGGTTCGCACGACGTGCCGTTGACCGTCGATGGTGTGGCGCGGGAGGTTCGGTCGGTGTCACTGGCTTCCGGTGCGGCGACTGAGGTTCGGTGGGTGGTGCCGGCCGGGAGTGTTGGCGGGCATGACGTGCGGGTTGGCGATATGGCCGTGTCGTATCGGGTTCGCCCGCCCGTTGTCCGGGTAGCCGTGTCCGCTGTGCACGGTGGGCGGCCGTTGCCGGGGGCCACGGTTCGGTTCGTGGACGACGGGAGCGCGCGGCCGGGTGGCGTCACCGGGCGGGACGGGGTGGCCGTCGTGGAGACCCAGACCGGGAGCGGGGAGTACACGATGGTGGTCACCCGGGCCGCCACACGGTCGGAGCCCGGATACTTGCTGGTCAAGCGGGTGCGGGTGGAGCGGGATGTGTCCGTTTCCCTCGGCCGGGGTTCGGTGACCGAGGCCGACCTGTCGGTGGACCAGGTCTCCGAGAACCACGAAACGTGGACCTACCTCCGTCATTCCGAGGTGGACGGCGTCGGTTTCGCCTTCCCCGCCGGGCGGCTGGTGGTGTCCACCGGGGTCTACTCGGTCCGCCATCTGCACGTCGTCGCGGGCTTCGAGCGTTCCTGGTTGGCGGTGTCGGACACCCGTTCCGTCGACTTCTCGAAGCGTGGCCGACTGCGGTACGGCGGAAAGGCCCGGGCCGAACTGACCGCGTCCCCCGAAGGGGTCACCTGGGCGGTCACCGACGCCCACGGGATCCCGTTCAGTGTCATGGCACGCACGCCGTTGCGCGGTAGCGGGACGACCGTCGGTATCACACCACCCGCCACGTACGCCCTGGACGACCTCACCCGCCTGAGCTGGCTGGCCGGCGAGCCGGAGGAGATCGTCCTGCGCGTGTACGACACCGAGGGGGCGCAGGTCCGCGGCGGCGGAGTCGACTGGGCCCAACGACAGGTTCCCCTCACCGACCTGCCGGCCGGCGACTACCGCGTCGACCTGACGGTCTCGACCGGCGGCTACCCGCCCGGATCGGTCTCCGCCACCACCCAGTTCCCCCGGCCATGACCTGACCCGCCCCACCAACCCGCGCGGTTGGTGGGGCGGGTCCGGAAGGTCCCCGCTGACCGCGTGCGGTGGCCGGCCCCGGCCGCGGGTCACACGGTTCGGTAGCGGGCCAGGCCCTCGTCCAGAATGTCCAGGGCTCGCCGGCCCTGGGCGAGCACGTCCTGGGCGATCCGCTTGCCGCTGTGGCCCGCCAGTGCCTGGCTGTGGACGAGTTCCTTCAGTGCCCGGTTCACTCCCATCAGCGCGTTCGCGATCACCCACGACTCGACGTCGTCCGCACGGGTGTTGTTCTCGGTCGCGATCAGCTCGGCCAGCGCCCGGGTCGCCCGGTCGAACACCTGCCGCTCGCGGGCCCGCAGCGTCGGGCTGTCCCCCACGATCCGGGCGACCGTCGCGATTCGCGCGACCGCCCGGTCGTCCTCGGCGAGTCCGTGGGGGCGCAACACGTAGGTACGGAACGCGCTCAGCAGTGACTCGCCGGCCGGTCGGAGGCGCAGCGCCTCGACGAGCCCGTCGGCGAAGTCCGCCATGCCGTCGTGGACGAGATCCTCCTTGCTGGCGAAGTAGTTGAAGACCGTCGCCTCCGACACCTCCGCCTCGCGGGCCACCTCGGCCACCCGCACCTGGTCGAACCCGCGCTCGGCGAACAGTCGGATGGCCGCGTCGCGGATCCGGGAGCGCGTCTGCTGCTTCTTCCGTTCCCGCAGCCCGAGTTCCGTCATGACCCGAGCCTAGCAGTTGACGTAGGGTGACTCTAAATTTAGAGTGGCTCTAAACATCGAGTCACACCAAGAACGTGGCGACGAGGACGAGGGAGTGGAATCATGGGAGAGCAGGCTGTCGTCGAGTTGGTCCAGCGCTGGGCCGAGGTGGAACGAACGGGTGACGTCGACGCCTACGGCGAGATCCTCGACGAGGATTTCCGCGGTATCGGACCGGTGGGCTTCGTGCTCGACGGTGAGCAGTGGGCGGCGCGGCATCGCAACGGGCTGAGGAACGAGGAGTTCACCGTGTCCGACCAGCGGGTGCGGACCTTCGGCGACACCGCGATCGTCGAGGCCGTCCAGCGACAGCGGACCTTCGCGATGGGGCACGAGTCCAGCGGCTCCTTCCGCGTCGCGGTGGTGGCCGTGCGCCGGGACAGCCGGTGGGTGATCGCCAACGTCCAGTTCAGCGGCCCGCTCATCGCACCAGGCGAGAAGCCGGCCTTCGTCAGGACAACAGAGGGGTAGCGATGCCGGTCCAGCTCAACCACACGATCGTGTCGGCGCGCTCGCGCACGGAGACCGCGGAGTTCCTCAGCGATGTGCTCGGCCTGCCCGAGCCGACCGAGTTCGGACCGTTCCTGGTGGTCCAGTGCGCCAACGGGGTGTCGCTCGACGTCATGGAGGTCGACGGGCCGATCCAGCAGCAGCACTACGCGTTCCTGGTCACCGAGGACGAGTTCGACGCGATCTTCGGCCGGATCACCGAACGCCGGCTCGACCACTGGGCCGACCCGCACCACAGCCGGCCGGGCACGATCAACCACAACGACGGTGGCCGCGGCGTGTACTGGACCGACCCGAACGGGCACAACCTGGAGATCATCACCCGACCGTACGGCGGCTGAGGTACCGACCCCGGCCGCCGTCAGGTCGGTTCCTCCGGCGGTGGTCCGCCGATGCCGCGGTACGGGAGGGTCTGGCTGTAGACGAGGTTGGTCGTGGTGGTGCCGAGGGAGGTCAGGTCGTTGACGATCCGCTCCAGGTGCCGCATCGAGGTGGCGGCGACCTTGACCGTGTAGCAGTCCTCGCCGGTGGTGCGCAGGCACTCCAGGAACTCGGGACGTTCGGTGAGCAGCCGGTGCAGCGGCTGGTGCTGGTTGCCGGGGTACTTCAGGCGCACGAGCGCCAGCACCCCGAACCCGACCTTGTCGAGGTCGACGGTGGCGCGGTACCCGGTGATGATCCCGGCGTCCTCCATCCGCCTGACACGTTCGGTCGTGGCCGAGGCGCTCAGGTTGACCCGCCGGCCCAGCTCGGTGAGCGCCAGGCGGCCGTCCGTCTGCAGCTCGGCGAGGATGGCCCAGTCGGTCGGGTCGAGACTCTCGGTCATTCCCCCAGTTTACCGGGAGATCCACGGCGAGAACCGCGTGACGCCGTGGACAGTCTCTTCTTTCGTGACGCTCGCCGGCATAGTGTTGGGCACGTGTTGATCGGCGTGAACGTCCCCAACTTCGGACCAGGCACCCGTCCCGCCGTGCTGCGCGACTGGGCACGGACGGCGGAAGGCCTCGGGTTCGACCTGCTCATGGTGTCCGACCATGTGGCGATCACCTCCGACGTGGCCGCGCAGTACCCGGCGCCCTTCTACGACCCGTTCACCACGCTGTCCTGGCTCGCCGGGGTCACCGAACGGATCACGCTCGGCACGACCGTGCTGATCGCGCCCTACCGGCACCCGCTGCTCGTCGCCAGGATGGCCGCGAACCTGAACGACCTCAGCGGCGGCAGGCTCGTGCTCGGCGTTGGCGTCGGCTGGGCCCGCCAGGAGTTCGAGGCGCTCGGGGTCCCGTTCCACCGCCGTGGCGCGCTGACCGACGAGCTGATCACGACCGTCCGCGAGGCCTGGCAGGACGAGGGCTACCGCAGCGGGGACATCCCGATCTGGATCGGCGGGCACAGCGACCGCGCGCTGCGGCGCGTGGTCCACCTCGGCGACGCCTGGCACCCACTGCGCCAGACCCCCGACAGCTGGCGGGAGTCCCTGGCCCGGTTGACGGGGATCGCCGCCGCCGAGGACCGCCCGGTGCCTGCCCTGGCGCCCCGCATCCTGTTGCGGCTGACCGATGAGCCCGTGGAGGACAGGCGACTCGGCGAGGGCACGCTCGACCAGGTAGTCCGCGACCTCGAACAGCTCCGTGCGGACGGCGCCCAGGCCGTCGTGCTCGACCCGTACGCGGGAGACCCCGAGGAGACACGGCACCCGCACACGGCGTGGCGCATGCTGGCCGCGGTGCGAGAAACGTTGCGAGAGAAGGAGATCCGTTGAACCCGGAACACCTGCGGCGGGCGATCGCGCTGGCCGCCGAGGCACGCGCCGCCGGCAACCCGCCGTTCGGGTCGCTGCTCGCCGGTCCGGACGGCTCGGTGCTGGTCGAGGAACGCAACACCACCCTCACCGACGACGACATCAGCGCGCACCCCGAACTGAAGGTGGCCCGCTGGGCGGCGCGGAACCTGGACCAGGCGACGGCGGCGAGCACCACCATGTACACCAGCTGCGAACCGTGCGGCATGTGCGCGGGCGCGCTGGCCCGGTCCGGGATCGGGCAGGTCGTCTTCGCCCTGTCGGGCGAGCAACTCGGCGAGCTGCGTACCGCGGGCGACTTCCCCGCGGTGCCGACCGACGGCCCTCATCTGTACGAGGAGGCGAAGATCCCCGTCGAGGGTTACTACCCGTGACCTGATCGGTGGCAGGCGACGGGGCGTGTCGGCCCGCCGACCCTCGCTGAGTCAGGGCCTGGGCAACCAACCGGGTATCAGCAGTCGCACGAGCAGTCACAGCCGCAACAACCGCCGTCGTCGCCGCAGCAGTCACAGCAGTCGCAGCAGCCGGAGGGATCACAGCAGTCGCAGTTGCGGCACCAGCCCTCCTTCGGCTCCCCGGTCCACGGATCGTGGAACTCGCCTGCGCAGCAGTACTGGCAGGAGCAGCACATCAGTGTCGCCATGCCACACCCGGCGAGCGTGCCGCGTCGCCTGCCCCACCTCGGCCCGTCAGGCCTGGGGGGACCGCCCGGGGGTGGCGGGGGCCAGCCCGGGGACGGTGGCTGGTGCGACCCCGGCGGCGGCGGGCCCTGCGGCCGCTGATGTCCGTGGGCGTCGCCGAACGCGTGCTTCACCGCGTGTTCCAGTTCGTGCACCAGCAGGGCGTGCACCAGTGACCGGTCGGTGAACGTCACGTCCCGCAGCGCCAACCGGACCCCGGTGACCGCGTCCTCGCACAGCCGCCGGACCTCGCCGAGGTCGGTGCCGGTCGCCCGGATGGGGTTCCACACGCCGCGTCGCTCGTCCTGCGCCAGGTCCTCGACCGCGTCCACCAGGTGCGCGACCCGGCCGAACAACCGGCCCGCCTCACGCAGTGGGCCAGTGTTGCCGGGCCGTCCGGCGAGCACCGCCGTGTGCGCGAACGCCTCGGCGGTCGCCGTCTCGGTCGGCTCGGTGGCCATCAGCACCGAACTCCCACTGTCCACAGTCGACTCCACCACGGTCTGCCGGAGCACCGAGTCCAGCAGCACGGCCGTGTCGAGCCCGACGCTCTCGCCGGTGGCGGCACCCTGCCGGGCCCATCGCGTGGCCACCCGGCGCGCCACGCCGGCGACCGGTTGCCTGCCGAACGCGCCGTCGCGGTCATCGACGTGGTCACTGACCTTCGCCGACGCCAGCACCAGCGACACAGCCGCCGCCAGACGCGGCGCGGCGCCGTGGGCGACGGTGGCGGCCCGCATGCCGCGCAAGGGGCACGGCCCCGCCGTCCGCCGGCCGCTGACGTGTGCGGACTGCGCCTCGCTCAGCGCCGAGAGGACGAGACCGTCGTAGTTGGTCACCGCGCGGGCGAACTGGCCGTGGTCGTCACGCAGGGCAAGACACAGGCCGCACAGGTGTGCCAACCACGACTCCCGTAACCGCGGTGACAACCGGTGCTGGCACGGCCGGATGATCCCGAACAACCGCCACTCCCCCACATCTGACCGTCGCTGACCGGGTGTCAGGGTAGCGACGTCGCGGCGACCGCCGGACAGGAACGCACCAACCCGGTGGGCCGCGCCGGAAGAGTCCAGGAAGTCCGGTTTTGTGTGTCAGGCGGGCTTTTCCGGGGACGGCCCGGCTCCCGCATCAGGCTGGGGCTTCGGGTCGATGTGCCCGCGCAGCGCCCTGGGTAGCGAGAACGCCACCAGCAACGTGAACAGCACACCGCCACCACCGGCGATCATCAGCGTGACCGGAGCGTTGGTCGCGTCCAGCAGCAGACCGCCGCCGACGTAGGACGCCGCGGCCGCGACGCCGATCGCGCCGTACAGGTTGCCGAACACCCTGCCGAGCATGCCAGCGGGCACCATCCGCGCCAGCATGGTCGACGAGGCGACGTCCATGCCGGCGATCCCCAGACCACGTACCGCCTGCACGACGAAGGCCGCGGTCACCGACCAGGCCAGACCGGTCAGGAAGTTGCCCGCACTGGACACCAGGAACCCGCCCACCAGCAGTGTTGGCATGGCCAACCTGGCGCCGTAGCGGGTCAGCAGCGCATACCCGACCAGCAGGCCGATGCCGACCGCACCCAGCAGCAGACCCACCGAGGAGTCCCCGGACCGCAAGGTGTCCTTGGCCAGCAACACCAACGCCACGTCGTCCACGCCGTTGAACATCACCACGGCGCAGAAACCCAGCGAAATGATCCGCACCGCCCTGGTGCGCAGGATGTAGCCCAGACCCACCTTCGCCATGGCGAGCAGGCCACCCGGCCCGGTTCCCGGTTCGGTCGCCGGGGGCAGCGGCGCGAGGGCCAGCAGCACCACCGCGGAGAACAGGAACGTCCCCGCGTCGACCAGCAGCACGCCCTGGATGCCGATGAACGGCAGCAACGCGGCGGCCGCCAGCGGACCGAACGCCTCGGCACAGTGGGAGCCGAAGCCGATCGCGGAGTTCGCGGTCTCCAGGTCACGCTCCCCCACCATGGCCGGGATGGCCGAGCGGGAAGCGGGCTTGAACACCTGGCCCGCGACACCGCGCACGCCCACCAGGACCAGCAGCAGCGGCAACGGCGGCAGGGCAAGCGCGATGGCGAGCATCAGCCCGCCCTGCACGACCTCGCAGACGATCATCACGCGGCGCAGGTCGAACCGGTCGCTGATGGCGCCGGTGACAGGGCCGAGCAGCGACGGGACGAAATCGCCAACGAGCAGCAGCAGCGCGACAGCCAGGCCCTGCCCGGTCGTGCTCGCCACGTACAGCATGAGCGCGACCAGGCTGAGCGAGTCGCCCGCGTAGGACACCACCCGCGCGGTGAACAACGCGCGCAACGACCTGTTCGCCCTCAGCAGTCCCAGCGTGCCGGGTGCACGCTCGTCCTCGGCGGTGGACATGGTCAGGCCCCCCAGGTTCTGATCACGGTGCGCCGCACCGAAAGTTACCGAGGTCATGCCGCTCGTTCCAGGGAAATACGGGTGGACGGTTCCCGGAGGCTGGGCCGGGTCAGGTTCGGCGGCAGTCGTGGGGCGCGGGCATAGTGGGGCCATGAAGTACGTGTTCCTGATCTGTGACGACGAGAAGACGTCGCCCTCCCCGGAGGAGATCGCGGCGGATCCGGCGCATCAGGCGTATTCGGCGGAGGTGGACCGGCGGGGCGGCACCCTCGGTGGCGCGCGGCTGCGGCCGGTGGCGGATGCGACGACGGTTCGGGTTCGTGACGGGGAGACGCTCGTGTCCGACGGCCCGTTCGCGGAGACGAAGGACTTCGTCGGCGGCATCGACATCGTCGACTGCGCCGACCTGGACGAGGCGCTCGCGCTCGCGGCCCGGCACCCCTACGCGAGCCGGGGTTGTGTCGAGGTCCGCCCCGTGTGGGAATGACCGCGGCGCAGGAGGTTCGGGCCGCGGTCGACGCGGCGTACCGGCGCGAGTGGGGCCAGGTGGTCGCCACACTGATCGGGCTGACCGGGGACTGGGATCTGGCGGAGGACTGCGCGCAGGAGGCGTTCGCCGCGGCGATGGCGACGTGGTCGCGTGACGGAGTGCCGGATCGACCGGGTGCGTGGCTGACGACCACGGCGCGCAACCGGGCGAGGGATCGGCTGCGGCGGGACGCGACCGGCTCGGCGCGGCTGCGGCAGCTCGGCGTGCTGGAGCGGGACCCCCTGGAACCGTCCGTTGAGGAGATTCCGGACGAGCGGTTGCGCCTGATCTTCACCTGCTGCCATCCGGCGCTGCCGTTCCCCGCCCGGGTCGCGCTGACGCTGCGCACGGTGGCGGGGTTGAGCACGGGTGAGATCGCCAAGGCGTTCCTGACGGCCGAGCCGACGATGGCCCAGCGCCTCGTGCGCGCCAAACGCAAGATCGTCGAGGCCGGGATCCCCTACCGGGTGCCGCCGGCGGAACTGCTGCCGCGGCGGCTGACCGCCGTTCTCGCGGTGCTGTACCTGATCTTCAACGAGGGCTACGACGAACAGGACGAACGCCGGGCGCTGGCGGCCGAGGGGATCCATCTCGCCAGGGTGCTCGTCCGGCTGATGCCGACCGAGCCCGAGGCGCGCGGCCTGTTGGCGTTGATGTTGTTGCTCGAGTCCCGTCGCGCGAGTCGCACCGACGGTGGCGTGCTGGTGACCCTGGAGGACCAGGACCGGTCCCGGTGGGACGGCGCGCTGATCGCCGAGGGCCTGGCGTCGCTCGACGACGCGCTGGCCATGCGGCGTTCCGGTCCGTATCAGGTGCAGGCCGCGATCGCCGCCTGTCACGCCACCGCGCCGGACACGAGCTCCACCGACTGGCCGCGGATCGCCGCTCTCTACGCCGAACTCACGCGGCTGGCGCCCTCACCCGTGGTGGACCTCAACCGCGCCGTGGCGATCGCCATGGCCGAGGGCATCTCCGCCGGTCTCGCGCTCGTCGACCGGCTCGCCGAGGACGGCACGCTCGACGGCTACTACCTGCTGCCCGCGACCCGGGCCGACCTGCTCCGCCGGGCCGGCCGCCTCGCCGAGGCCGCCACGGCCTACGAACAGGCGGTGGAACTGGCGCCGACCGATGCCGAACGCCGCTACCTGACGGGCCGTCTTCATAGCCTCTGACCAGCACCGACGTGCTTTCGTCGAACTTTTTCGACGTTTGTCCCGCGAAGCTGTCGATCCCGGTCGGCCTCCTTCGTCGGTGGGGCGAAACCCACCACACAGGGAGGCAGACGATGTCGAACACCCAGCACCTGACCGCCACCACGACCGTCGACCAGACACCGGACGAGGTCTTCGCCGCCATCACCCACGTCCGGGACTGGTGGACCGAGAACCTCATCGGCGACTCGGCGGCCCTGCACGACGAGTTCGTCTTCAGCGACGACAGCCAGTACCCCGGCGAGGCCGCCCGGACCAGGACGGGCATCCGGTTCGCCCGGTTCCAGCTCACCGAGGTCGACCCCGGCCGCCGGATGGTCTGGCACTGCGTGGACTCCTACCTCGACTTCGTCGACGACCACCACGAATGGACCGACACCACCGCCGTCTTCGACATCACCACCGACGCGCGGGGCACGACGCTGCACTTCACCCACAGCGGCCTCACCGCGGCCGAGTCCGCCTGTTTCGAGGCCTGCTCCCGCGGCTGGACCTTCTACATCACCACGAGCCTGCCGGAGCTGATCACCACCGGCGCGGGCCAGCCCATCCCGCGCTACCGCCGGTGAACCGGCGCCCACTACGCGGAACGACGTGGCACGAGCAGTCCGTCGATCGTGTAGGAGACGAGCCGCGCCGCCTGTTCCTCGGACGTGTGCTCGCGGGTCCAGGCGGCCGCGTTCATCAACGCGAACACGTCCGCGCCGGTCACGTCCGGTCGCACCACCCCGGACCCGATCGCGTGCGAGACGATCCGCTCCCCGATGTCAGTCATCCGCGCGCAGGACGCGTGGAGTTCGGAGGCCTCGTCGTCGACGCCGTCCGCCAGCAGCTCGGCGAGTCCCTGGTAGCTGGCGGCGTGGGCGACCACGACGTCGACCCAGCGGCGCAGTGCCTCCTCCGGCGGTGCCTGCGTCAGCGCAGCGCCCGCGTCGAACAGTGCCTCGTTCCGTTCCCGCAGCAGGGCGCCGACCAGCGCTCTGCGGTTCGGGAAGTGGCCGTACAGCGTGCCGATCGCCACCCCCACCCGCCGCGCGATGCCCTCCAGCGACGCACCGGTGCCCTGCTCGCGGAACGTGGCGTCCGCCTCCGCCAGCAGGGCGTCGTAGTTGCGGCGTGCGTCCGCTCTCGGCCGACGACCCACTTTCGCCTCCCACATAAACCGAGGTACCCTCGACTTAATTACTCGAGCCACCCTCAGCTTAACGGGAGAACGCGATGATCCTGGTCTTCGGCGCGTCCGGCACCATCGGTCGCCACCTCGTCCACCTGCTGCGTGACGCGGACGTCACCGCGTTCGTGCGCGACCCGGTGAAGGGTGAGGAGCTCGGCTGCCGGTACGTGGTCGGCGACCTCGACGACCCCGCCGCGGTGGCGGCCGCGTTGAGAGGCGCCGACCGGGTGTTCCTCAACGCGGGTGGCGCCCAACCGTCGGCCGGCGAGCAGCCCATGGTCGGCCAGCAGCGCACGGTGATCGACGCCGCCGTCGAGGCGGGGGTCGGGTACGTGGTGAAGCTGTCGGTCTGGCACGCGCGCGTGGGCGGCAGGCTGGCCGAAGGCGCGCACGGACTGGTCGAGCAGCACCTCAAGGCGTCCAGCCTGGACTGGAGCGTCCTGGCGCCGAGCGGCTTCATGCAGAACTTCCTGACCGGCGCCGCCGTGTTCACCGAACACGGCGACATCCTCGGCGCCTACGGCGACAGCCGCGTGTCCTACGTGGACTGCGCGGACATCGCGGCCTGCGCGGCCACGCTCCTGACCGGCGAGCCACGGGCAGGTGAGACGTTCGTGCTCACCGGCCCCGAAGCGTTCACGCACACCGAGATCGCGGCGAAACTCTCCGCCGTGGCGGGCAGGGAGATCCGCTACGTCGACCTCCCCGCGCACACCTTCGCGACGCGACTCACCGGACTCGGCCTGCCCACCTCGTTCGCCGAGGACGTGGCCGCCCTGTTCACCGAGGTCGCGACCGGCAGACTCGCCCCGACCACGACCGCGGTCACCGACCTCACCGGCCGCCCGGCCCACACCTTCGACGACTTCCTGCGCGACAACGCCGACACGATCAGGGCGTCCTGGTCAGCATGAGCCGGGAGTTCCTCCCGGAGGAACCAGCACCTCTCCCAACCGGTCGCGAGGTCAGCCGCAGTCGGCGTCGATGGTGCCGACCTGCTCTCCGGTCAGTTCGCTCAGCGCCTCGACGTCGAGGGGGTAACCGTACGGGATCTCCTGGGTGTCGCCCCCGTAATGCGGTTCGGTGTAGAGGACGGCGACGCAGGCCAGCCCTTCCGGCAACCCTGGAAGCCTGGCCGAGCGTGGATCGATCGGCGGTTGGACATCCTCGACGTTGACCAGCTCGACGTAGTCCTCGTGCACGGTCACCGTCTGCTGGAACAGGATCGGCCCGGTCTGCCGCGGGCCGGCGAACAGGCAGAAGTCCCGTTCACCACAGTCAGGCTGCGCCGCGGCGGCCGGGCTGGAGACGAGTGGAACGACGGCGGTCAGTACCGCCGCCACCAGCGCACAGCGATGGTAAGTCCTCATGGACTCCTCCTCATGGTTACTTTCGGATATCAGACTTCTACCGAAGGTAACCGTCCACTGTGTCCGTCGCCACTTGGGCACAAGGGATTCGCCCTGGGCACACCAAAGCCGGCAGGCCCGGTCAGCGGGCCTGCCGGCGGCAGGTGGACCATGTCCGGCCAGGGGCCGGACATGAATCAGACGACGGTGACGCCGGTCGCCTGAGGGCCCTTCTGGCCCTGACCAACATCGAACTGCACACGCTGGTTCTCCTCGAGCGACTTGAAGCCGCCGCCCTGGATCTCCGAGTAGTGCACGAACACGTCAGCGGTACCGTCATCCGGGGCGATGAAACCAAAGCCCTTCTCGGAGTTGAACCACTTGACGACGCCCTGAGCCATAATTTCTCCTCAACAGGTTGAGATTCGTCGCGATCACGGCGAACCCGGTTGTCTGCGACGGGATCTGCTTCAACCAACCTGGAGAAACGCGAACACCCGCTACAACGTTTCGCGAGTGCGCAAGAACACGAACACACAAAACCAACGACCACGCCCAGCCTACACGATCTCCGATGCCGGAGCGAGCGCACCTGGTTCGGCGCCGTCCCCGGCGAGTCGGCCGGCGGCGTCGAACGGACCAACGCCAACGGCCGAATGTGGCGTTGTTGTCGGCCCTGGCCGAGTATAGATTCTTTCGGTGAACGTCGCCGCGAGGTTCCGGACCGGATTGGCCGTCGTCGCCCTGGTGGTCGGTGTCACCGCACCGGCGAGCGCGAACCCGTCACAGGCGGACGGTCCCGAAACCGTCGACACGGTCACGCTGATCAGCGGTGACCAGGTCGCCGTGCGCGAGGGAACGGTGCGGTCGGTACGGGCGGGAGCCGGGCGGGAGTCCATCACGTTCTCCCGGTTCGTCGCGGACGGGCGGTCCCATGTCATTCCGTCGGACGCCGCCCGGCTGGTCGCCTCCGGTCGGCTGGACCGTCGACTCTTCGACATCACCACACTGCTCGAGTTCGGTTATGACGACGCGCGGCGCGACACCGTGCCGCTGATCGTGACTCGCCCGGCCGGCCGGGCGGCGCCCCGGGTGGTCGACGCCACGGTGTCCCGGGAACTGCCCAGTATCAACGGAACGGCGATGGCGGTGACGAAAACGGGGGCGGGCGATGCCTGGAACGCGTTGACCAGTGCCGGGACGATGGCCGCCGGGGTGTCGGCGGTGTGGCTGGACGGTCAACAGCAGGCCACCCTGGACCGCAGTGCCGCACAGATCAGTGCTCCGGCCGCGTGGGAGGCCGGCTACACCGGCGCCGGCGTGACGGTCGCGGTGCTCGACACCGGTGTGGACCAGACCCACCCCGACCTCGCCGACCGGGAGGTCGCCGAGCAGAACTTCACCGACAGCCCGGACAACGTCGACCGACGCGGCCACGGTACGCATGTGGCGTCCACCGTTGCCGGCACCGGCACCCGGTCGGGCGGCAGGTACCGGGGCATCGCGCCGGGCGCGTCGATCCTGGACGGCAAGGTGCTCAACGACCGGGGTTACGGTGCGGACTCGTGGATCATCGCCGGCATGGAGTGGGCGGCCGCGCAGGGCGCCGACGTGGTCAACATGAGCCTCGGCGGCCCGGACACCACCGCCCTGGACCCGACGGAACAGGCGTTGGCCGCCCTGACCGAGGAATACGGCACGTTGTTCGTCGTCGCCGCCGGCAATGCCGGTCCGGACAACCACACGGTCGGCTCACCGGGCAGCGCGCCCGAGGCGTTGACCGTGGGCGCCGTCGAACGGACCGACGAGGTCGCCGAGTTCTCCAGCCGTGGGCCCACCGAGCGGGACGGGGTGATCAAGCCGGACGTCACCGCACCGGGCGTCGACATCGTCGCCGCCCTGCACTCCGAAGGCACGACCGGTCCCCCGGTGGCGGAGGGCTACACCGCGAAGTCCGGCACCTCGATGGCCAGCCCGCACGTGGCGGGCGCCGCCGCGCTGCTGGCCGAGCAACGCCCTGACCTGACCGCGGCGCAACTCAAGGCCGTGCTGTCGGCCTCGGCCGAACCCCACCCGGCGTACGGCGCGTTCGAGCAGGGCGCCGGCCGGATCGACCTGGCCCGCGCGCTGGAACAGACGATCGTGTCCGAGCCGGCGGCCGTGCGGGTCGGCACCGTGGCCTGGCCGCACGACGACGACACCCCGGTGAGCCGGACCCTCACCTACCGCAACCTGGGCGAGGACCAGGTAACCCTGGACCTCACCGTGGCGGCCACCGGTCCGGACGGCGTCGCGGCCGAGGTGTTCTCGTTGAGCCAGAACCGGATCACCGTGCCCGGCCACGGCGAGGCGACCGTGACGATCACCGGCGACACCGACCTCGGCACGCTCGACGGCCACTACTCCGGCACGGTCACCGCCACGGCCGGCGACTCCGTGACCCGGACGCCGGTCGTGGTCACCCGCGAGGTGGAGAGCTACGACCTCACCCTGAACTACACCGACGAACACGGCGCCCCGACCAGCGACTACTTCACGACCCTGACCGGGATGGACAACGGCAGGTGGATGTACCCCTACGACGAGGACGGATCGGCGACGGTCCGCCTCCCGAAGGGCCACTACGTCGCCGACCACGTCGTGTACACCGAGCAAGGCGGCCACACCAACTGGATCCAGCAGCCGGGTCTCGTGCTGGACCGCGACCTCACGGTCGACGTGGATCCCGCGACCACCAGGCCGATCAGCCTCACCCCACCGGCCGAGGCGACTCTGGAGTTCGCCGACATCGGTGTCCAGTTGGAGACCGCCACGGGCATTCTGATCAACAGCCTGTCGTTCGCGGACCTCAGCACCGTCTCGACCGCGCGGATCGGGGACGAGCCACCAGGACTCGGGACGAACGGTTGGGTCAACACCAGCTGGCTCGGTGCCGACGAGGCGTCCTACCGGCTCGTGTGGTTTCTCGACGAGTTCCCGACGGGGTTCACCAGGGCGGTGAGCCGGCGTGAACTGGCCAGAGTGCGCTCGACGATCGGCCGGGGTGCGCTGCCGGACGGTTCGGCGCGGGTGGAGTGGCTTCCGCAGCCGCTCACGGGGTACGCGTACCTTCTGGTCCCCCCGACGGACGTGCCTCGGTTACCGGACACCCGCACGGAGTACCTGACCACCGACGGGGTGCGGTGGGATCCCACCCTGTCGCTGTTGTCCGCGAACGGCGATCCGGTCGCCACCCTTCGCGCGGTGGGGGGACGCGACTACCGCCCTGGCCGCACCTATCACGAACGGTTCAACGACCCGGTGTTCGGTCCCGTTCTGCCACCGACGGAGTTTCCCTGGACGTGGCGGAACTCCGACGGGATCTACGTCGAGATCCCGATGTTCGCCGACGCCGCCGGCAACGCGGGCGTCTCCTCGACCGGGCAGGCGAACACCAGGCTGTACGTGGACGACGAGTTGGTCGGCGAGACCCCGCGCAGCGCCTCGGGCTACTTCACCGACCTGCCGGCGGAACCGAGGACCTACCGCCTCACCACACAGGCGTCGCGCCCGGCGCCGTTCACCATGACAACGGCGGTCAGTGCCGAGTGGACGTTCCGGTCGTCCCAGGTGGACGCCCCGGAGTTCAGGCCGATCGAGCTGAACGTCGTCCGGTTCCTGCCCGAACTCGACGCGAACGGCACGGCCCCGGCCGGCCGTCCGTTCCTGCTGCCGCTCGAGTTGCGGGACGAGACCGGTGCGGCCGTGCGGCCACGCCGGCTGACCGTCGAGGTCTCCTACGACGAGGGCTCGGTCTGGCGGCGGGCACCGGTCTCACCGGGCCTGGTCGCCAGGCTCGGCCATCCCGCCGGGGCGTCGTCGGTCTCCCTTCGGGTGTCGGCGACCGACCAGGACGGCAACACGGTCACCCAGACGGTGACCCGCGCCTACCTGCTGCGGTGAGGACCACCCTCCCGACACCGTTGCGGTCCGGCAGGCGAATCCGGCAGTGTTTCTGTCGTGGGTGAATCGACCTCCCAGGTGTGGTTCTTCGGCACCGTCGGCGCCGACGTCTTCGCGGCCTGGGGCCAGGTGATCGGCGCGGCCGGAACTCTGCTCGCGGTCGTCGTCGCCCTGTGGATCGCGGTGCGGGACGGCCGCTACCGGGACGCGGAACGACGGGACAACGAGGCGGCCCACGCCCGGTTCGTGTCCGGCGCCAGAACGTCGGATCCACCACGGCTGACGTTGAGCTACACCAACTACGGCAGCCTTCCGGTGACCAGCGTCCGACTCATCGCGGTGTCCGGCAGGTTCGGCACGACCCGCTCCACCGACTGGTCGATCGGCGGCTCGGCCGAGCCCTACGTCCTGGGCGCCATCGCACCGGGTCAGACGGCGACCACACCCCCGATCGCCATCCACTGGCCCGCCGACGCGGACGTCGACGAGGCAACGGCGCTCTACTACCCAACGGTCGTGTTCGTCGACCCCAACGGCAGATGGTGGGAACGCACCGCCCACGACCAGCCCCGGCGACTGCTCAGCGCCCCCACGGAGGTCCTGCGCCTACCCACCCGGCCGCACTGACTCCCGCGCCGCGTCGAGACTCGCGGTGGGACCGGTTGGTGGCACCGCTGGTGAAGCGCGCCTGACCGGGGTCAGGACGCCAGTTCCCCGGCGGGTTTGGCGCCGAGGGCACGCAGCCAGCGGATGAGGTCGTCGGCCTCCGGGCTGGTGCGCCGGGCGGCGTCGAGCGGGGTCAGCGGTTCCCAGGGGGCGACCCGGTTGAGGTCGGCGCCACGCTCGATGAGGTAGCGGGCGGTGGGCAGACGGCCGCCGTGGCAGGCACCCCAGAACGCGGCATCGACCTCGTCCGCGCCGGGTGCCGCCGACGGGGGGAAGAACGCGGCGACACGCTCCAGCAGACCGAGCATGGCCGCGGTGAACAGTGTGGTCACCGCACCGCGCTCGACCAGGCGGAACGCCGCGTTCCACTGCGCGAAGGCCGTCGCGTCGGACAGTGGGGTGCCGTCGCCGATCACCGCGCCACGGGCCTCGATGTTCGCGCCCGCGTCGAGCAGCGCGTCGAGGACGGCGACGTCGTCGCAGCTCGCCGCCCAGTGCAGTGGGGTCTCGCGGTGGGGGCCTTCGAACCGGGCGTCGACGTCCGCACCCGCCTCCGCCAGCGCGACGACCGTGGCCGCACCGTGGGGACAGTGGCCCGGCCAGTCGGCGACCACGTGCAGGAGCGTGCGCGTGCACACCGTGCCGTCGTCGGCGGTGTCGCGCAGTCTCGTCCTCACCAGTTCGGGGTCCTCGGCCAGGAGTGCCCGCAACGCGACCACGTCACCGGTGCGGACCGCGTGAACCGCCGCGGCCGCGACCGGGTCGTCCATGCTGATCGTCGCCATCGGGCCCCTTCGCCTGCCGAGATCCGCACGAAGCTCGAGCTCCATGGTCGCGCAGGCGGGTCGTCCTCGCCGAACCGGCCTGTCGTCACGTGGTCACCGGCCGGTCCAGCGTTGGGCGCCGGTTCCGTTGCACTGGTAGAGCTGCACGAGGGTGCCGTTCGCGGTGCCGCTGGACGCCACGTCCACGCACTTGCCCGAACCGGCGCCGACGATCGTCCCGTCGGCGTTGAACGTGAAGCGCTGGGCGGCCGAGCCGTTGCACGTCCAGATCTGGATCTTGGTTCCGTTCGCGGTGCCGTTGCCGTTGACGTCGAGGCAGCGGTCGCCGTAGACCCGTAGTTCACCGGCCGTGGTGCGGGTCCAGCGCTGGTTCGTGCCGCCGTGGCAGTCCCACAGGTGGACCTGCGCGCCGGCCGTGGTGCTCGCGCCGGACACGTCCAGGCAACGGTTGGACCGCGGGTTCAGCCACGACGCGGTCACCCCGACGGGCGGCACGGCCGGGGTGAGGCTGCCCGGCACCGACTGAAGCGCGGAGAACCAGCGGGCGCCCATCTTGTCGTAGCCGGTCGCGTTGGGGTGCACACCGTCGGCCAGGTCGGCGGTCGTGATCGCCGAGTGCATGTCGACCAGGTGCGTCATCGGGCCCTTCTGGGCCACGATTCCCGGGATCGCCGCGTTGAACGCGGTGACCCGCGCCTCCAGCGTCGGGTTGGTCTCCGGGGTGATCTGCGCGACGAACAGCTCCACCAGCGGCGCGTTCGCCCTGATCTTGTCGATCAGCGCGGACAGGCGTGCCGGCGCGTTCGCGACGTCGTAGTTCTGGTTCATGTCGTTGGTGCCGATGTGCAACAGGATCGTGCGCGGCGACGTCGCCGCCAGCCAGGTCTGGATGTTCGCGTCGAGCTGGTCGATCCGCCACCCCGAGTGCCCCTCGTGGTCGTGGTCCCCCAGTTGGCTCGGCCCGTTGAACCCCGAACCCACGAAGTCGACCGTGTGGCCACCGGCCGCCATCCGCTGCCACAGGTTGATCCGGTACCCGCCCGGCACGTTGAAACCGTCGGTGATCGAGTCGCCGAGCGGCATCACCCGCACCCCGCCGTTCGACTCGGCCGCCGCCGGGGCGGCCGCGGTGACCCCGAGCCCGAGGCCGAGCACCAGTGTGAGCGCGGCGGCGCCCAGCCGCCTGAGGGTCCAGCGCATGCCTGATCTCCTCGCCGTCGACTGCCCTGGGGTTTTCGCACTGTGTCAAGGACATTGACGGTGTGTCACCGCTGTCAAGACCTGTCCGGGATCCTGTCCTGCTTTTGGTCCACCTGGCCTCGCATGTGCCGCCAGGCGCCGGAAGGACACAGTCGGACCCCGGTGGTGCGCCGGCGCCCGCGTCGAGTGCGGTGAGCGGCCAATCGCGGCACGCCGGATGGGGGGAGGCTGCGTCCGGTCGGCGGCATTCGCTGAACTGAACGGCTGTCGTGTGACCGCACACGACACCACGACCACCCGGGCCCGGTTACTTTTGGCCCCAACTTGTCACTCGTCCTCGGGGAGCCGAGTTGGAACCACGAATCCCTGCTGTCGCAAAGAAGTCAGCAACCCGCCGCGTACTGAGGGCGTTCGTCGCCGTCGGCGCGGCCCTGACCATGCTGTTGGGCGCCGGCCAGCCCGCCGCCGCGGCGCCGGGTTGGCCGGTGCTCAACTCCGGATCGGCCGGGGCGGACGTCGCCACGGCGCAGTACCTGTTACGCCACCACGGGCACGACATCGCGCCGGACGGCGCGTTCGGACCGGCGACCCGTGGCGCGGTCGTCGCCTTCCAGCAGGCCCGCGGCTTCACCGCCGACGGCATCATCGGCCAGCAGACCTGGGGCGGGCTGATCGCCACGGTCCGCCAGGGCGACAGCAACCAGGCCGTCGCCGCCGCGCAGACCGCGTTGAACAAGCACGGCTTCGGGTTGGCCGTGGACGGCGCGTTCGGACCGGCGACCGCCGCCGCGGCACGGTCGTTCCAGTCGAGCAACGGACTGGCGGTCGACGGCATCATCGGACCGCAGACCTGGCAGTACGTCGTCGGCAACGGTGGCGGCGGTGGCGGCTACTCGCTGCCGATCCCGCGCGGCTCGCTGTCGCGGGGTTACTACCAGGCCCCGCACCACGACTATCCGGCGCTGGACCTGCCGGTCGGCACCGGAACCCCGCTCTACGCCGTCCGTTCCGGCGTCGCCAACCAGATCAACAACAGCCGCTGCGGCCTGGGCTACTCGCTGGCGGGCGACGACGGCGCGTCCTACCTGTACTGCCACCTGTCCAGCCACGGCGTCGGTTCCGGCACCAGGGTCGCCGCGGGCAACCAGATCGGCCTGTCCGGCAGCACGGGCAACTCCACCGGCCCGCACCTGCACATCGAGATCTACGCGGGCGGCGCCAACCGGTGCCCGCAGCCCTACCTGCTGGCGATCTACGACGGAAGCACTCCGCCGGCCGCGGGTTCCCTTCCCACCAGCGGATGCATCGGATGAGGTCGACAACCATGAACCACACGCCCGCACGACGAGGGGTCCCGCGCCTGGCTGTGATGCTGTGCGCGGTCATGATGATGCTGGCCGGGCTCGCGACACCGGCCAGCGCGGCGCCGTCCTGGCCGGTGCTCCGCACCGGGAACACCGGCGCGAACGTGACCACCGCCCAGTACCTGCTGCGCGCCCACGGCCGCACGATCTCGCCCGACAGCGACTTCGGGTCGGCCACGAAAGCCGCCGTGGTGGCGTTCCAGCAGTCGAAGGGTTTCACCGCCGACGGCGTCGTCGGCCCGCAGACCTGGACCGGTCTGGTGATCACGGTGAAGCAGGGCGCGTCGGGCGACGCGGTCCGCGCCGCGCAGATCCAGTTGAACAAGTTCCGTTCCGCCCTGGTCATCGACGGCAGCTTCGGCCCGGCGACCGCGACGGCGGTCCGCAAGTTCCAGACCGACAACGGGCTGGCGGTGGACGGCGTCATCGGTCCGCAGACGTGGGCACACCTCGTCGGGCAGGCCGGATCGGGTTGCCCGGTGCCGAGCCAGCCCGACATCGAGGTGGCCCGGATCGTCCACCGGACCGCCACCGGCCTCGGCGCCAACGACCGGGTCATCCTCGCCGGGTTCGAAACCGGGCTGGTCGAGTCCAACATGCACAACCTGCCCTGCGGCGACCGGGACTCCCTCGGGGTGTTCCAGCAACGCCCGTCCCAGGGCTGGGGCACGCCGGTCCAGGTCGTGGACGTCGCCTACGCGTCGAACTCGTTCTTCACCAGGGCGATTCCCGTCGCGGCGGCCCACCCCGACTGGTCGGCGGGCCGAGTGGCCCAGGCCGTCCAGGTCTCGGCGTTCCCTGACCGCTACGACCAGGCCGAGTCCGCCGCACGGGCGCTCATCGCCCGCGTGGAGTCGGCCGCCGCGCAGGCCCGGTAACGGCAGGCGTGTCGGTGGCCGCCGCCAGGACATGTCACCTGGCGCCCGGCCACCGGCACGCGCCTCGGCCAGGCCGCGAATCACCTCGGCCTAATCCTCCACGACCACCACCGAGTGAAACCCCGGGCGCAAGCGATACTGCGCGGTCAATTCCTACGGCCAGGTGCTGGAATTCTTCGCATGTCACCCGTGTCGATCCCTCGACCGGGCGCTGTACACGCTGGCCGATCCGGACGGGAACACCTTCGTGGTTTTCCGTGTCGTGGATATGAATGCGCCATCGCGGTGACGTGGAGCGGCTCACACAGCTGATCGACACCGACGGCACCGGCAGCGTCGCTCCGCTCGGGTTCACCCTGCTGCGCAAGCAGGCGTGCGGTTCACGCGCTCTCGGTACGACTCCCGAACTGACTGTCGACCGGTGCCGACGCCGCCGGCTTGCGGTGGTCGCTCGGGCGGGTGCCGCGCAGCCGTTTGAACGCCACGCTCAGTGCGAACGCGTTGGCGTAGCCGACCCGCTTCGCGATCGTGCCCACCGTGTGGTCGGTCTCCCGCAGCAGGTCCGAGGCCAGCGCGATCCGCCAGCCCGTGAGGTAGGCCATCGGCGGTTCACCGACCAGGGCGGTGAACCGCCGGGCCAGCGCTGCCCGCGACACCCCCACCTTGGTCGCGAGGTTGGCCACCGTCCACGGATGGGCTGGGGTGTCGTGCAGCAGCCGCAGCGCCGCGCCCACCACCGGGTCGTCCAGCGCGCGGCACCAGGCAGGAGCGTTGGTCTCCGGGTTGGCGAACCAGCTGCGCAGCGCGGACACCAGCAGCAGGTCCAGCATCCGGTCCAGCACCAGTTGCTGTCCCGGACGGTCCCGGGCGACCTCCTGGGCCACCAGCTCCGCCGGCAGGCAGACACTCTCCCGCGCCGGTACGGTCAGCACGACCGGCAGGGCCTGCAGCAGCCGTTCACTGAGGGCGCCCCGACGCTCGAACGCCCCGCTGAGCAGCACGGTGGTCCCGTCGCCCGGTGTCCCGCACGACCGTACCGACGGGGAGGAGTGTTCGACGCCGTCAGCCGTCGGGCAGTAGTCGACGCTGGTCACCACCAGCGACGGCGGGGTCGCGGGGTCGTCGGCGACCGCGTAGGGCACGTCGCCGCGGACCACGGCGATGTCGCCCTCGCCGATGAGCACCGGTTCGTGCTGGTCGGGAACGATCCAGGCGTGACCGCGGACCATCGTGGCCAGCGTCAGCGGGGCACCGCTGGCCATCCGCAGGGACCACGGGGGTTTCATGATCGTCTGACGGAAGACGGCACCTCGCGCCCGCACCTCCGCCAACAACTCCGACACGACGTCCATGTCCGCATTGTATCCGCACCGTAGACGCCCAGACATCAAACGGAGCCGATCAGCCATGGATTGTCTTGACAACGCCCGGTTGACTGTGGCCATGTCTGACCATCCAATTCTTGTCACCGGGGCGACCGGCAAGTCCGGCCGTCGCGTCGTCAGCCAGCTGCGGGCCAAGGGCCTCGCGGTGCGCGCGGCGGCCCGTAGCACCGAGCACGTGTTCGACTGGAACGATCGCGGCACCTGGGATGCCGCCCTGGAGGGCGCGCGGGCGGCCTACATCGTGCAGCTGGACGGCACGACGCTCGTGCGGCCGTTCGTCGAGCACGCGGTGAAGCACGGGGTGAAGCGGCTCGTGCTGGCTTCCGGGCGTGGCATCGACAACCCCGAGTACGCGAACGACAGCGGCGGTGCGCTGGACGGCCTGCTCGACAGCGAGGCCGCCGTGCGGGAGAGCGGCCTGGAGTGGACGATCAGCAGGCCGGGCTGGTTCGCGCAGAACTTCAGCGAGGGTTTCTTCGCCGACGCCGTCCGCGCCGGTGAGGTCCGGCTGCCCGGCGGTGACGGGGCGGCCAGCTTCGTCGACGCCGAGGACATCGCCGCCGTCGTGGTCGCCGCGCTGACCGAGGACCGGCACTCGGGCCAGATCTACGAGCTGTCGGGGCCCAGGGCGGTGACGTTGGCCGAAGCGTGCTCCACGATCTCCGAGGCCGCCGGCCGCGAGGTCCGTTACGTGCCGCTCTCCGTCGACGAGTACGTCGCGGAGCTCGTCGAGCAGGGGTTGCCGCGCGAGGACGCGCAGGCCTTCGCCGATGTCGTCGAGCCGCTCAGGAACGGTACGGACGCGTACCTGTCCGACGGTGTGGAGCGTGCCCTCGGCCGCGCGCCGAGGACGTTCGCCGAGTTCGCCAAGACCACCGCCTCGGCAGACGGCTGGGCAGCCTGACGATCTCCGTCGGGTCCCCGGCACACCGCTGTGTGCTGGGGACCCGGACGTGACCAGACCGGGAGCAAGATTACGAAAAGTGTTGTCCAGAGGGGGAAAACATGGCAGGGGTTCACATCACGACCGACGATGCCTCGGTGCGGCGCCGAAGTTATGACGTGATCGTCGTCGGCGCCGGCTTCGCCGGCGCCGTGGCGGCACGCGACCTGTCGGCGCAGGGCCTCGATCGACGCCGTCCTCGGCGACTCCCTGGCCACGGTGTGCCTGAACACGCCCGTGCGCGCGGTCGTCCAGACCGGCGACCGGGTCCACGTCACCGCGGGACTCGGCCAGACCTACACCGCCAGGACCGTGGTGATGGCCGTACCGGTCAACGTGTGGCGGACGATCAGGTTCCTTCCCGGTCTTCCCGAGGTGCACGCGACCGCGACCCGGCAGGGCGTCGGCGTGCCCAACGTCAGCAAGCTGTGGCTCCACGTGCACGGCCTGGAGGACGACGTGGTCGTCAACGGCGCCGAAGGCGACCCGTTCGCCGCCATGGTCTCGCAGGGCAGGCTGGACGACGACGGCCAGTTGTTGTTCGCCATCAACGCCCTGCCCGAGCTGGATGTCTGGGATCGACCGGCCATCGAGGCGGCGCTGCGCAAGGTCCTGCCGGAGGCGACGCTGGTCGACGTCCGCGCTCACGACTGGGGGAACGACCCCGGTTCGCGGGGCGCGTGGGCGTTGCGCAGGCCGGGCCAGCTGACCGCTCAGCTGCCTCGGATCCAGGATCCGTTCGGCAGGCTCGTCTTCGCCACGTCGGACATCGCCAGCGGCTGGATCGGCTTCGTCGAGGGAGCCTTCGAGTCAGGGGTACGCGCGGCGGAGCAGGCGACCGCGATCGCGACCAGCGCCAAGGCGCTGACTCACTGACTGGCGACCCGACGGCTGCCGTGGCGGCACGACGCCGGCACGGCAGCCGTCGGCGGGGCGGCGGACCGACGCCGGCATCGCCTCGGTCGCGGCCGGCGGTCCACGGTGGACTGAAGGGCCGGCGGGTCAGATCGTGACGGCGGCCAGCAGTCCGACGTCGAAGACCGCGATCCCGACCGTGAGCCGGAACGCGGCGGCACTGTGCGGGGCGCGCACGGCGGCCACGGTGGCGGCGGCCGCCAGCGCGGTTCCGCCGATCACCGCCGTCAGCGCGAAGAGGGTCGACGCCCCGGCGGGCGCGGTACCGAGCAGGACCGACGCCATGGCCAGCGACGCGGCCATGACGATCACGCCGGTGCGCGGGCCGAGGCGGTGCGGAAGCCCCCGCACGCCGGTGCTCGCGTCCGCACGCAGATCGGGCAGCACGTTGGCGAAGTGCGCCCCGAACCCGAGCAGCGCGCCGACCACCGGCATCCACCACGGTGGCCACGGCTCTCCCGGCGATGCCGCGTACACCCCGACGGGCAGCGCGCCGAAGGCGGCGAGATAGGCGGCGCCGGACCACCTCGTGGCCTTCAGCCCCAGGTTGTACGCCCAGCCGGCGACGACGCCGAGCAGCAGCGCGGCGCCCGCCAGCCAGCCCAGTGACAACGACAGCACGACCGTCACCGCCACGGCCGTGATCGCCGCCGCCGCGACCGTGCGCACCGCGACGAGCCCGGCCGCCGCCGGTTTGTCGCCGCGACCGGCGGCCCGGTCCCGCGCCACGTCGATCCAGTCGTTGGACCAGCCGATCGACAGTTGACCGCTGAGCACCGCGCCGCCGAGCAGGACCGTGCCCGGCACGTCGAGCCCGGCACCGACACCCAGGACGACGGCCACCAGCGTCACCGCGAGGCCGGGCAGCGGGTGGCAGGCGCCCGCGAGGCCGCGCAGCGTTCCCGGCCAGGTCGTCCGGCGCGCGGCGGAGCTCGTCACCTGCCGAGTGTAGGTGAGCACCTAGTGTGGACGTGGTGACGACCATTGCGGCGGTACACGGAGTTCTTCCACCCCATCGCTACTCCCAGCGACAGCTGACGGACCTGTTCACCGAGCTGTGTCTCCCGGACCCCACCACCCACGCGCTGGCGGCCCGGTTCCACGACGGCGCCCGCGTGGCGGCGCGACATCTGGCGTTGCCCGTCGAGCGCTACCGGGAGATCGACGGGTTCACCGACGCGAACAACGCCTTCCTCGCCGCCGCCGTCGATCTCGGGTGCGACGCGGCGTCGGCGGCGCTGGCCGGCGCCGGCCTGCGACCGTCCGATGTGGATCTCGTGCTGTCCACAACGGTCACCGGGATCGCGGTGCCGTCGCTGGACGCGCGGATCGCGGCGCGGATCGGCCTGCGGTCGGACGTGAAGCGGATTCCGATCGTGGGCCTCGGCTGTCTGGCCGGCGCGGCCGGTATCGCCCGGCTGCACGACTTCCTGGCCGGCTGGCCGACGTCGGTGGCGATGCTGGTGTCGGTCGAGTTGTGCTCGTTCACCCTTCAGCGGCAGGATTCCAGTGTGGCGAACATGATCGCCTCCGGGCTGTTCGGTGACGGCGCGGCCGCGGTCGTCGCCGTCGGTTCGGATCATCCGCGCGCGGCGGCCGGGCCGAGGGTGGTCGACTCGGTGAGCCACCTGTACGCGAACTCCGAGCGCGCCATGGGCTGGGACATCGGCAGCGACGGCCTGAAGGTCGTTCTCGGCCCGGAGGTGCCCGACCTGGTGCGCACCCACCTGGCCGACGACGTGAAGAGCCTGCTGGCACCGCACGGCCTGGAGGTCGGCGACATCGCGCGCTGGATCTGCCATCCCGGCGGGCCGAAGGTGATCGAGGCCGTCCAGTCGGTGCTCGGCCTCGATGAGCACGACCTGGCGCTGACGTGGCGCTCGCTGCGCGAGATCGGCAACCTGTCCTCCGCGTCGGTGCTGCACGTCTTCGCCGACACCCAGGCCCGCCGCCCGGCCGACCCCGGCGACTGGGGCGTGGTGATGGCGATGGGGCCGGGTTTCTGCGCCGAGTTGGTGCTGCTGCGATGGTGAGCCAGGTGTGGTACTCGGTGCTGGTGGGTCTGGTCGCGGTCGAGCGGCTGGCGGAGTTGGTGGTGGCCAACCGCAACCTGGCGTGGAGCCGGGCGCGCGGTGGCCGGGAGACCGGCCTCGCGCACTACCCCGTGATGGTGGTGCTGCACACCGGGCTGCTGGCCGGTTGCCTGCTGGAGGTGTGGCTGGCGGACCGGCCGTTCACGCCCTGGCTCGGCTGGCCGATGGTCGCGCTGGTGGTCGGGGCGCAGGCGCTGCGCTGGTGGTGCATCCGGGTGCTCGGGCCGCAGTGGAACACCCGGATCGTGGTCGTGCCCGGGCTTTCCCGCGTGACCGACGGGCCCTACCGCCTGGTCCCCCACCCGAACTACGTCGCGGTGGTGGTCGAGGGGTTCGCCCTGCCGCTGGTGCACGACGCGTGGGTGACCGCGCTGGTGTTCACCGTGCTGAACGCCGGTCTGCTGGCCGTGCGGATCCGCGCGGAGAACGACGCGCTCAGGTCGGCGTATGCCTGAGCGGACCCACGACGTGGTGGTGGCCGGCGGCGGGCCGGCCGGTCTCGCGGTCGCCCTGGGCTGCGCCAGGGCCGGCCTGGACGTGGTGGTCTGCGAGAAACGACCCGGCGTGCTCGACAAGGCCTGCGGCGAAGGGCTGATGCCCGGTGCGGTGCGGGCTCTCGAAACGCTCGGGGTGGACCCGCCGGGCCATCCGATCGGGGGGATCACCTACCGGCAGGGTGACACGGTCGCGTACGCCCCGTTCCGCAACGGCACCGGACGTGGAGTCCGCCGTACCCAACTGCATGACGCGCTGCGGGCCGCGGTCGACCGCGCCGGGGTGCCGGTCCTGCCCTGCCCGGTCACCGGGCTGACCCAGGACGAGGACCACGTGCTGGCCGGCGGGCTGCGGGCGCGCTACCTCGTCGCGGCCGACGGGCTGCACTCCTCGATCCGGGACCTCGTCGGCCTCACCACCGCGCGGGCGACACCGGCCCCTCGGTGGGGACTGCGCCGGCACTTCGCGCTCGCCCCGGCCAGCGCCTCGGTGGAGGTCACCTGGGCAAGCCGGTCCGAGGCCTACGTGACGCCGGTTTCGGCCGACACGATCGGCGTCGCGATCCTGTCGTCGGTGCGCGGCGGTTTCGCCGAGCAGCTCACCGCCTTCCCCGACCTGGCGGCCCGGCTGGCCGGTGCGCGGCCGGTCTCGCCGGTCCGTGGCGCCGGCCCGCTGCGGCAGCGGACCGCCGGCCGGGTGGCGGGGCGGGTGCTGCTGGTCGGTGACGCGGCCGGCTACATCGACGCGCTCACCGGCGAGGGTCTCGCGGTGTCGCTGTCCACGGCCGCCGAACTCGTCCGCTGTCTGCGCGCCGGGCGGCCGGGCGACTACGAACGCGCCTGGGCCAGGACGTCGCGGCGGTCCCGCTGGCTGACCGAGTCCCTGCTGTGGGCCAGGAACCGGGCGGCGCTCGCCCGGCTGATCGTGCCGGCCGCGGCCCGCGCGCCCCGGCTGTTCACCGCCGTCGTCGACCAACTCGCCCGCTGATGCCACCGGGAACCCGGTGGGATCTGGTCGTCGTCGGTGCCGGACCGGCCGGTTCGACCTCGGCGATCGCCGCCCTGCGCGCCGACCCGACCGCCCGGGTCCTGCTGCTCGACGCCGAGGACTTCCCCCGCGACAAGGTCTGCGGCGACGGCATCGCCCCGCACGCCCTGGACGTCCTCGCCGCCCTCGGCGTGCGTCCCGCCGCGCTCACCGACGGAACCGATCCGATCACCCACCTGCGGCTGCGCTCCCCGAGCGGCGTGACCGCCACCCGCCGCTTCTCCCGACCAGCCTCGGTCGTCCCCCGCGCGCTGTTCGACCTGCGGCTCGTCCGCGCCGCCCAGAACGCCGGCGCCGTCCTGCGACGCCACCGCGTCCGCACCCTCACCGTCACCGAGGACGGCGTCACCGTCGACGGCACCATCCACGCCAGAACCGTGATCGGTGCCGACGGCGCGGAGTCGGTCGTCCGCCGCCGGTGCGGTGCCCGCCGCGCCCCACCCGGCACCACCGCCGTCGCCCTGCGCGGCTACACCAGCGCCCGCCCCTGGCCCGCCGGTGAGCAACGCCTCGTGATGACCACCGCCCACTGGCCGGCCTACGCCTGGGTCTTCCCCATCGGCGACGGCACCGCGAACGTCGGCTACGGCGAACTCGTCCGCGCCACGCCGCCGACCCGGGTCCACCTGACCGACCGCCTGCACGCCCTGCTGCCCGACTGCCCACCGCTGGCGCTGCGCGGCCACCGCCTGCCGCTGTCCCCCGGCCGCCCCGACGTCGCCACGCACCGCGTGCTGCTGGCCGGCGACGCCGCGTCCCTCATCAATCCCCTGACCGGCGAGGGCATCCACTACGCCGTGCTGTCCGGCGCCCTGGCCGGCACCGCCGCCCTGACCGGCGACCCGGCCGAGGAGTACCGCCGTTCGCTGCGCCGGGCACTGGGCACCCACCTCCGACACACCGACCTGCTCACCCGCCTCACCCGTACCCCGTGGGCGGTCGACCTGGCCACCACCACCGCCCGCGACCACCAACACGCCTTCGACGCCCTCGTCGACATCGGCCTCGGCGCCGGGACCGTCGGCCCCGCCCTCGTCCGGTCCATGCTCACCTCCCTGGCCGGACGCGTCACCCGCCGGCGGCCGTAGCCGTCGTTGTCCGCACCTGGGCCACGTCCGCTACCCGGTCGGGGTCGCGAGCGGTCTGGAGGGCGGGCCGAGGGCGGCGAGCTGGTGCCGAACGCGGTCGGCGGCGGCGGTGCGGCCCTGGGTCCGGTACAGCTCCAGGGCCTGCTCCCACGCCCGAACAGCGTGCCCTGGTTCGTCGAGCGCGGCATGGGCCTGGCCGAGTTGGTCCAGGGCGTTGGCTTCGAAGTAGGTGCTGCCGGCTTCGTGCAGCAGGGTGTGGGACTGCCGGTACCGGTCGACAGCGGCGGCGTGGTGACCCGTGTGGAGAGCGATGTAGCCGAGGATGCCCAGTGCCAGGGCCTCGTCCTCGCGGTACCGGTGATGGCGTGCCGTGGCCAGCGCGGCATACAGCGTGGTGCGGGCCCGCTCGTGGTCGCCCAGCTGGACGTGGTACCAGCCGGTGACGGTGAGTTGGCGGGTCTCCCCCGCGGGCAGGCCGAGGGTGCGGTAGAGGTGACGGGCCCGGCCGGCGTGGTCCAGCGCACGCCTCGGGTCGCCCTGCAGGGACCAGAACCACCCCAGCGTGTGGTGCGTGTAGGCCTGGGCGGGCAGGTCGCCGGCCTCCTCGGCCTTGGTCAGGTGGCGCAGGGCCTCGGCCGGCCTGCCCAGCTCGGCGAAGATCGCGCCGAGCAGTTGGTGGGCGCCGGCCTCGCCCGCCGCGTCGTTCCGTTCCCGGACGGCGGCATGCCCGGCCTGCCAGACGGCCAGGGCGGAGTCGAAGCGGCCCTCCCGGTAGAGGAACGTGGTCAGGATCCAGGCCAGGTCGTGGACCGAATCGCCCCAGCCCTGCGCGGCGGCAAGCCGTTGGGCGGCCAGGAGGTTGGGATGTTCGGCGGTAAGGTCAGGGCGGCGCGCTGGTCGCGCAACGGGCAGGGGTGGCAGCCGCCGGCCGGTTCACCCAGTTCGATCGGCGGGAGCAGCGGTTGTAGGAGCCGGTCACCCGCGAACGCCGTGTGGACGTAGAAGTCGACCACCCGGCGCAGGGCCTCGGTGCGGCCTGTCTCCGGGTGGTCGTGGTGGGCGCGGTCGGCGGCGTAGAGCCGGACCAGGTCGTGCATGCGGTAGCGGCCCGGCGTGTGCTGACGCACGAGGTGTCCGTGTTCGAGCTCCCGCAGCACGCGGCCGGCGTCGGCGACGGGCAGCGCGAGCAGGCTTGCCGCCGCCGGCAGGCTGATGTCCGTCCCTGGCCACAGTCCCAAGAGTCCGAACGCGACTGTCGCGGCCGGCGACATCGCGTGGTGGGACCAGGACAGCACGATCCGGAGGTTGGCGGGGGCGTCGCCGGTGTCCAGGGCGTCCAGTCGGCGGTTCCGGTCACGCAGCTCCCCGGCCAGCGCCGCGAGCGGGAACCGGGGGTGACGGCCGGCGCGGGCGGCCACGATGCTGATCGCCAGCGGTAGTCCGGCGCAGTGGGTGAGCAACTCCGTGACGGCGTCGGGTTCCGCGCTGATCCGATCGTGGTCGAGGTGCCGGGCCAGCAGTTGCCGCGCCTCGCCGTCGGTCAGGGTGCCGAGTTCGAGCGATCGGGCGCCGTGCGCGGTGGCCAGGCCGTCGAGGCGGTGGCGGCTGGTGACCAGCACCGCGCAGGTCGGGCTGCCGGGAAGCAGCGACGTGACCTGTGCGGTGTCACGGGCGTTGTCCAGCACGACGAGCAGGCGCCGGTCGGCGAGCAGACTTCGGTACAGCCCGAGCCGCGCCCCCGGGTCCGTCGGCACGGCGGCGGGTGCGACGCCGAGGGCGTCGAGGAATCCGCGCATCGCCGCCTCCGGTGCGACGGGCTCACCGGCGGGGTCGAAGCCGCGGAGATTCACGTACAGCTGGCCGTCGGGAAAGCGGTCGAGGTGCTGATGCGCCCAGTGCAGGGCCAGCCAGGTCTTGCCGACGCCGCCGGTGCCGTCGATCACCGAGATCGGCATCGTGCCACCCGGATCCGGTTGCTCGTGCAGGTCAACGGTGAGCCGCGCCAGTTCCGGAGACCGGCCGGTGAACAGCCGTGGCCGGGCGGGCAGTTGGCGGGGTACCCGGACGCGGGCGGCCAGGACCGGGCGTTCTGGCGTGGTGAGGGCCGGGTCGCTGGTGAGGATCTGCTGGTGGAGCCGGCGCAGGTCCGCGCCCGCCTCGGTACCCAGCTCGCTGGCCAGCCGGGCGCGCAGTCGCCGGTAGTGGTCGAGGGCGTCGGCCTGGCGACCGCTGCGGTAGAGGGCGGACATGAGTTGGGCGGCGACGTGTTCGTCCAGCGGGTGCGCGGCGGCCCGGTCGCTCAGTTCGGGCAGCGACGCCGCGTGCCGGCCGAGTCGCAGGGCCAGGTCGAGGCGGTGGGTGTCGGCGGCGAACCGCTCCCGTGCCAGGCCTTCCCGCACCGTGGTGGTCCACGGCGTGTCCAGCCCGGACAGCGCCTCGCCCCGCCACTGCGCCGCCGCCCGCTCCAGCAGTTCCAGCGCGGACGTCTGGTCGGTCTCGGTGCGGCTTCGGGTGACCAGCTCGCGGAAGCGGTGCACGTCCACCCGATCGGGGTCGACGAGCAGGACGTAGCCGCCGTTGCGCCGCTGGATCACCGCCTCGCCGCCGGTGGTGGCGAGCAGGTGTCGTAGGCGGGAGAGGTAGTTGCTGACCAGCTGCCTGGCCCGCCGGGGGGAACTCTCGCCCCACACCCGATCCACCACCCGGTCGGTGACGACGACCTGGTTGGCGTCGAGCAGCAGTGCCGCCAGGACGCACCGCTGCCGGGCGTGGCCGAGCCCCACCGGCCTCCCCCCGACGAGGACCTCGACCTGCCCCAACACCCGCAGCTCCACCGTCATCGCACCGACCGCCCTCAGTCGCCAGGGGGAGAAGTTCTGTTTATGCCCGCCGCGCGGTCGCCTGCTACCGCTGAACAGCGGATTCGCAGAACGTGGTGTGGCCGGGAGGACGCCGGCGGCCACGCTGTCCCTTGCGGCGAAGCGGACACGACGCGGCGAGCATCGCCGCCACCGGCTCCGAGGGCCGCCGGCGTGCCGTGCCCGGGTCGCGAGCCCGCCGGAGAAGTCGACGGAGGAAAGGATTTCCATGAGACGGAGACGGCTCGTCGTCAGAACCCTGCTCGCCTTCGTGGTCGCGGCCGCGTCGGTCGTCGTGACGCCATCGGCGGGCGCGACCACCACCGACCTCACCGCGAACAACGTCGCGGCACTGTCGATGACGCAGACAGGACTTCAGGCCAACCGGCTCGGCGCGAGCGGGCCGAGCTCGTCAGCCATCGGGGTGAACAACGTGCCCGACGACCAGGTCGTGTGCGGTGTCGGCGGCTGGAAGCCGACGTGGAGCGTGAAACCGACGGTCAACTTCGGTTTCACCATGCAGTGCAACGGCCGCTGGGCGTCGGGGACCGCGCACATCTACCTCTTCTACCGGTTCAGCGAGACCGACACCTGGACGCTGGCCGCGAAGGACGAGTACATCCAGCTCAGGGGCGGGGACAGCTCGACCCTCGTGATGCAGGGGCTCCCCCACACCCTCGCCCCCTGCTTCCCGGCCTACTGGTACGGGCAGGTCTACATCGAGGTGACCTTCTACGCGGGGAGCCCGCTGACCGACTGGGCCTGGTTCGAGTCCACTCCCCCGGACCCGTTCCTGAGCTGCTGAGAAAGGTCCCGCCTCTGGGGCCGGTCGGTCCGCGCGCGGCGGACCGACCGGTTCCTGACCGGGACCCGGGCCTAGGACTTCGACCGGGCCAGTACGGAGCCGAGACCGACGGTGACCAGCCCGGCCAGCACGACACCCACCAGGCCGACCCGCAGGCTCGCCAGGTCGGCGACCACCCCGACCAGCGGCGGCGACACCAGAGAGCCGACGCGCAGCAGCCAGCTCACCACCGTCAACCCGAGACCGGCCGGCAGGCCCGGCAGCTCGTCGGCGGCATGCATGGCGACCGGGATGAGCGTCGCCACGCCGAGACCGGCCAGCGCGAACCCCGCCAGCACGGTGCCGACCGACGGGAACGCCAGCGCCACCCCCATACCGACCGCGGTCAACACACCGCCCACCTGGACGACGGCGCGTTGCCCCCAGCGGTCGATCACCCGGTCGCCGGTCAGCCTGCCGACGGTCATCGCCGTCTGCAGGCAGACGAACGCGAGCCCGGCGGTGGCCGCGGACGCGTTCAGGTCGGTGAGGAACAGCGCCCCCCATGACGCACCCGCGTCCTCCACGACGGCGCCACAGATCGCGAGCACGCTCAGTACGGCGAGCATCCGCACCGCCGCCCCGCGCACCGACCGGGACGTCACCGTGCCCGGCCGCGTCGGCCGCTCGGCGTCCTCAGGACCCGGCAGCATGAACCGCAGCGCGACCAGGGCGACCGCGCCGAACAGCAGCGCCGAACAGCCAAGGTGCACGGGCAGCGGCAGCCGCAGCCCGGCGGCGGCCGAGCCCATCAGCCCGCCGAGCACCGCGCCAACGCTCCACAGGCCGTGGAACGCGTTCACGATCGACCGGCCGTAGACCCGCTGCACCCGCAGCCCGTGCGCGTTCTGCGCCACGTCGATCACCGCGTCGAGCCCGCCGAGCACGAACATCACCGCGGCGAGGGCGAACCAGGTCGGCGCGACCGCCACCAGCATCGTCAGCGCGGCGAACACGACGATGCCCAGTGTCGACACCCGCGAGGACCGGAACCGCCGGATCGCCGCCGGCGCCAGCAGGCCGCCGGTCAGCGCGCCGAGCGGCATCGCGGCGACCACCGCGCCGAGCACGGTGTTGGACATCGCCAGCTCCACCTTGAGCTGCGGGTAACGCGGGACCACGTTGGCGAACAACGCCCCGTTGGTGAGAAACACCACGGCGACCGCGACCCGGGCACGCCGGGCGGACCGCGATGGCGCGGCTGGGGACTCGGTGACCGACATCGAAAAGGATCATAACCAGACCACTGGAACCGCACGTTTCGCCGGGCGGCTCCGGCCTCGCCGAACGAGGTCGGAGCCGCCGTGGTCAGGTGGTCAGGCGGGTACCGTCCAACGCTGGTTGGTCGCGCCGGTGCAGCTCCAGATCTGGAGTCTCGCGCCGTTGGCCGTGTTGGCGTCGCGGACGTCGAGGCAGGTGCCGCTCCCGACGTTGACCAGGCTCCCGTTGGTGGCCGTCCATCGTTGGTTGGGGCCGGCGAAGCAGTCCCACAGTTGCACGGCCGTGCCGTTGGCGGTGCCGTTGCCGGTCACGTCCAGGCACTTGCCCAGCGCGCGGACGGTTCCGTCGGTGCCGAGGGTCCACTGCTGGTTCGGGCCGGACGTGCAGGTCCACATCTGCGGCTGGTTGCCGTTGGCGGTGGAGCCGTCGGTGACGTCCAGGCACTTGCCGCCGAGGCCGGTGATCGGGCCGGTGCGTCCCGGCGGCTCGCCGCCGCCGGAGCCCGGCCACCGGAACGTCGCCATCGAGCCGCCCGGCAGGGTGTAGCCGAACGTCTGGCCGCCGAAGGACACCTGGAAGTTCTGGGTGCCGCCGCTGTTGAGCGCCACCAGCACGATGGTGCCGTCGGGGTTGCGGAAGGCCACGTTCTGGATGCCGCCCTCGCCGTAGCCGGTCGAGTCGATCCGCACCGCGCCGGGCCGCACGAACTTGCTCAGGTGCCCGAGAACGTAGTACTCGGCGTTGTAGGTGACGTTGCCGCCGCTCGTCGTCACCACGCCGGTGCAGTTGCCGCAGCTCCCGATGACCGGGCCGTTGTTGGCATCCAGCGCCAGGTTCCACGTCGTGACGGTCCTGGCCCAGTTGCGGGTGGTGCCGATCGCGAGGTTGATGCCCTGCCAGCGCAACGTGTCGCGGAACGTGGCCGCGTCGTTGGCCGACTCGGTGCCGGAGCACTCGGTGAAGAAGATCTCCTTGTTGGGCTGGGCGTTGCGCACCACCGACTGTCCACTCGGGTTCCCGCCGTAGCAGTGCCAGGCCGAGCCGACGACGTTGTCGCCGGCGCCGTTGTTGACCTGCTGCGGGTAGTTCGTGTCGTCCCAGTTGTGGTCGTAGCCGAGCAGTCGCGCGTTCTGGCCGACGGCACGTAGTTTCGGCACCAGGTTGTTGATGATGTTCACCTGCTGCTGGGCCGACATCAGCATGCCGGGGTAGCCGGGTGGGGAGAAGTTGGGTTCGTTCTGGACGCTCAGGTAGTCGATCGGGGCGCCGGCCGCCCCGTACGCCTGGGCGAACTTCACCAGGTAGTCGGCGTACACCCCGACCTGGTCGTCGCGCAGGGAGCCGCCGATGAGGTTGTTGTTGTTCTTCATCCACGCCGGCGCGCTCCAGGGCGATGCCATGATCGACAGCTGTGGGTTGAGCTGTTTCGCCTGTCTGACGAGTGGCAGGATGTAGGCGTCGTCGTGCGCGACGGAGAACCGCGAGAGGCTCGGGTCGGGCGTGCCGTCGTTGTAGGTGTAGAAGCTGCGGGAGAAGTCCGTGGAGCCGATCGGCTGCCGCAGGAAGCTCAGGCCGACGCCGCTGCCGGGGTTGAACAGCGCGTTCATGATCTCGTCGCGGCGCGGGGAGTTGGCGACGTTCCACGCGGCGGCGTCGGTGAACGACGCCCCGAACCCGACCATCGACTGGTAGCTGGCGTTCGGGTTGACGGTGATCACGGGTCCGCTGCCGCCACCGGACCCGAACTCGACGTTTCCTTGCTGGCGCAACAAGTTGGCGCGGTCGCCGGTGGTGAGCCAGACGTTCACGGTCGGCGCCGCCACCGCCGGTGTCGCGGGGATGACCATCAGCCCGGCGGCGGTCGTCGCTCCGATGATGACCGCGGCCAGCGCTCTGGACCGCGGTGTCCTGGTGTCGTGCATGAGACGCTCCTTGCGCAGGGGTGGGGAGCAGCTACGTGCGAGGGAGGGGCCCGTCACCTCCTCTCACGACGTCGTGACGCACGTGAAACAGTGTGTAACAACAGTGGAACAGTGCGTTTCACCGAAACACGATGCGTGACGGCTGTCAAGCGGGCCCGGTCGACCCCCGCACCACCAACGCGGTGGCCAGTTCGACGTGCGACGCCTCCAGGTCGTGCCGCTCCAACTGCCTCACCAGCAGGGACGCCCCCATCCGCCCCATCTCGCGCAGAGGCTGGCGCACCGTGGTCAGCTCCGGCACGCAGGCGCGGCTGAGGTCGATGTCGTCGAACCCGGCCACCGAGACGTCACCGGGCACGGACAGCCCCCGCGCGGCGGCGGCCTTGAGCGCGCCGACCGCCATCTTGTCGTTGAACGCCACCAGGGCCGTTGGCCGCTGCGACAGGTCCAGCAGTTCGCCGGCGGCCAGACGACCCTTCTCCTCGGTGGGTTCGTCGACCTCCACGACGAGCCGAGGCGGCTGGAGCACCCCGATGTCGGCCAGCGCGGAGGCGAACCCGGCCAGACGCCGGCCGCTGGCCAGCCACTCCGGCGGGCCGCCGATGACACCGACCCGCCGATGGCCGCACTCGACCAGGTGTGACATGACCGTGCGCGCTCCCAGGAAATGCGCCGCCGACACGGACACGACGTCGTCCGGCAACGGCACCCGCGGATCGATCACCACCAGCGGAAACCCCGCGGCCCGCAGCCCGTCGAGCTCCTCCACCGGTTCCGGCGGCAACACCAGCACCGCCCCCGAGATGTCCGGCCGGCCGGCCAACCCGGGCAACGGCCGGCGCTTCTGCATCGCCGACCCGGCGTCCAACACGACCTCGACGTCGTGCAGCGCCAGCGCCTCCACCACCGACGACACGATCAACCCGAAGTAGTCGGTCAGCAGGTAGGGACACCGCACGTACACCGACCCCCGCCTGGCCGACTCGCGGCGAGGTCGCGGCGCGGGCACCCCCAGCTCCCGGATCGCCCGCAGCACCGCGTCCCGAGTGTGCTCGGCGACGTTCCCCCGCCCGTTGATCACCCGTGACACCGTGGCGATCGACATCCCCGTCGCCGCCGCCACCTCACGCACCGTCGCCCGTTTCCGCACCGCCCATCTCTACCACGTTGTTTCAGATCGTTACAACCACGACGGTGATCGATCAGCCGGGCTCGAACGAGTCCCGCACCACATCCGGCACCCGGCCGTGCGCTCCCCTGTCGCCGGGGATGGTTGCGTGTGTGGCGTCGGCGGTCGGGTCGACCCTGGGACCACATCAAGGAGAACGATGAGTCTGACCGATCCGCTCAACACCGCGCGCGGTGGTCGCCCCACGACGTCAGAAGGACCCGCCTCGGCGAACGCTCAGCCGCGGCCGGACGCCGGCCGCGGGATCGCCTGGGCACTCGCGCTGTGGGCGTTCGCCTACGCGTGCTACCGGGCGTACTACGCGGCCGGCGGCACGGTGGGCATGATCGGCGAGCCACTGTCCGATGAGGACTTCCGGGCGATCAACGCGGTCGGCGCGGCGATCATCCTCGTCGCCGCTGTGCTGCCGCCGGTCGCGGTGCGCGTGCCCGCCCTGCGCCGCGCGCTGCCGGTACTCGGCTGGTTGGTGGCCGTCGGCTGCTGCATGCACGCGCTGGTCAACGGCACGCTGCGGGTGCTCAGCCTGACCGGCGTACATCCGACGGTGCTCCCGGCGGACGTGTGGCGGTCCTACGACCGTCAGGTCGCCGATCTTCAGGACCTGTTGCTGAACGAGCCGTGGTTCCTGGCCGAGGGTCTGCTCTGGGCAGCGCTCGGCCTCGTGTTCGTCACGGCGCGCCGCCGTCGCCCGTGGATCCTGTCCGCCGTGGCGGCCTGCCTGACGTTGACGGTGATCGGTGTCCTCAGCGGACTCGACGTGATCGGCTCCTTCCGCGTCGGCTGAGCCCACCGGCGTCGCGGCGCACCGTGATCGTGTCGGGCGTTGTCGCGCCGGCGGGGCAGCCGGTCCGGCTTGTCCGACTCATCACGCGATGACCTGCCAGGTGCCGTGTGGCCGCTGTTGCCCGGCGCCGGGCTTCGACCAGTCACACACGCCGGTCGGGAAGATCACTCGCAGCCTGGTCCACTCGGCGGGGGTGAGGTCGACCAGGTAGTCACTCCGTTCGATGTCCTTGCGGCGGCAGGCCACCACGTCGTCGGTGAGCGGGGCGCCGGCCACCAGTCGTGGGGTGGCGTAAGCGGGGTACAGCCGCCCGCACTCGCCGGTGTTGTCGACGGTGATCGGCTGGACAATCCTGCGCGGCTGGGCGTCGCGGCTCCAGCAGGTGTCGGTGAGATCGGCCGGCTTGTTCCGCACCACCCGCTGGTGCGCTGACCGCCCGGAACCGTCGGCGGCCAGCCCGGTCAGCCACTGGTCCATACCGGACAGTGCCTCACGGAGGACGGGGCTGGTCAGGCTGAACCCACCGTACCGGCCGTCCTCCACCAGGAACACCTGGTTGTCCGCGTCGCCGTTCGCCGCTTCGAGCCGGGCCCGGGTGGCGAACCCGTGCGTCGTCATGTGGATGTCGCCGTTGGCCGCGTCCTCCGAGTACGTGCGGTAGTCGATGATCGGCACGTCGGCCAGACCCAACCCACCGGACAGGATCCGCCCGGTGCGGTACGCGGCGCGGGTCGCGATCGGATCGGCCTCGGTGCGGTGCGGTGTCGGTCGCGCGTCGAGGTCCAGTCCCCCGATGCCCTCGTTGAGGTCGAGGAACTGCCGGGTGGTGATCGCGCCGGCGTTCAGCGCGGCCAGCCCGTACTGCACGCCGACGTTGTCCAGCGGCCGCCGGGCGAACCCCGTGGCGGGGTCGCGGCCGAAGACGTTGGCGGTGTGGTCGTAGACGTCCCCACGCGCGCCGCCGGGGTTGGTCTCCGCGTCGTAACGCAGTGCCGCCGGCAGTTCGGCGGGGAACTCGGCGTCCGGGTCCAGCCGGTTCGCCCCGTCGCTCAGGTTGCCGATGCTCTGCCACCGCAGGAACCCGGAGACCTGCCGCTGCGCCTCCTGGCTGAACTCCCCCGGCGCGACCTCGGTGAAGTAGTGCTCGAGCAGCCGGGCGTCGAACAGCGTGAAGTTCGTCGCGGACACCACGTCGGGGAACGACCGCCCGACCACGATGCCGTCCAGCAGCCCCGGATAGTTGTCGGCGATCTGGTGACTCTGGTAGGCGCCACCGGAGGAGCCCCAGCCGATGGTGAACAGCGGGTCGCCGTACCTCTCGACGAACCGTTCCTTCACCATCATCATCGTCTCGGCGGCGAGCAGATCGTTGCAGTTGTTGCCGAAGACGTTCAGCGACGCCGACGCGACCGCGTAGCCGCGACCGAGCATCCGCGGGTCCAGGACACCGCCGGTGTCGGTGCCCTGGGTGTACCAGCCCCGGCGACAACCGCCGCCGAAGGTGTAGATGAGCCGGTCGTTCCAGCCGGGGCCGCGCCGATGGAACGTGGGTTCGTCGGTGGCCGGGTCGTGCAGCATGGAGATCTGGTAGATCGCGCGGTTCAGGGTGCCGGTCTCGACGCGGATCAGGAACGGGACCGTCGCGCCGGTACTCGTGGTCGTCCAGGCGAGGTCTCCTGGCCGGTCCGTGCTGTCCGGCAACGGTTTCGTCCGGCCGTCGGTCGACCGGTAGGCGTAGTCGACGCGGGTGGCGATCGAACAGTCGTCGTCGAGCGGGGCACCGAGCGTGCTGCCGTCGACGAGGCGGAACAGGTCCGTGGTGCAGGCGAAGGGTGTCTGGTGTGGACCGCTGATCACCGGGCCGGTGGCCGGGTGATTCGTCACGACCAGCTGGTCACGCAGATTCCCGGCCGTCGCGACGATGTGGTTGCGCCCCGGGCGGAGGTGGTCGACCAGCCCGGTGAGGCGGTGCGCGGCGGGGCGGAAGGAGTCGGTGATGTCCGCGCCGTTGAGCGTGATCCGCACCCGCTTGCCGGGGGGCACGTCCGCCGCCACCAGGACGTCGCCCGCCGTCGCCAGGTCCGGCCTTGCCGACAGCGACACGAGCCGCGGACCGCCTCCTTCCGCGGTCGCCGTGACGGTGGACGCGAGCACGGCGACCACGCCGGCCGCTACGACGGTGGAACGGAGTCGTCGAGTCATGGTCACTCCCCGAGTGTGGCGTGGACACCGAACTCACCGAGTTGGGTGTTGTGGCCGGGTTGGCTGGGATACCAGCCCTGCGTGATGCGCAGCCGCACGTAGCGCGCCGTCACCGGCGGGACCGCCGTGACGTGGTCCGCCTTCGGTGCGTCCACTTCGGACGCGACGGTCGTCCACCGCCTGCCGTCCAGGGACGTCCGCACCTCGTAGGTCCTCGGCGCCCAGTTGCCACGGCCGCTCAGGCTCACCGCGCGCACCACCGTGGGCAACCCGAGGTCCACGGTCAGGTCCTCCGGCCTTCCGGGGGTGGGCGCCTCGCCCGGCGTCTGGCCGTTCGACACCCAGTACGTCCCCACCTGCCCGTCGGTCAGGAACGACGGGGGATGCTGGTACTGGTAGCTCGACGTCGACACCCGTGGATAGGGGCTGCCGGTCGTGTTGACCGCCAGGTTCCCGGAGTGCGACAGCGTCACGTGGTCCTGCCCGCGCGCCCCGTTGGACGCCGCGACGTCGATCACGAGACCGGACGTCCCCGTCTCGTTGCCGCCGCGCAGGCGCACCAGCGTCGTCACCGACGACCGGCCCGGGATGCGCAGGCTCCGCTGGTCCGGCACCGCCTCAACCCCGGCCCCGGTCGTCGCGTCGACCGACACCGTCACCGGTCGCGGCGAGTTGTTGGCGATGCGGACGCGAGACTGGTTCGCTCCACCCGACGCGAGTGGCAGTTCCCGTTCGAGCGCTTCCACGGTGAGCGTTGGCTGCCGCGCGGCGACCGGTGTCAGACGTACGGGACCGAGCAGTCCGTAGGCCATGCGGTCCCGGCCCGCCGCGCCGGTGCCGGGAGCCACCCGGACCGCGTTGAGCAGGGTCGACGAGACCCGTACCTCCAGGGTGTTCCTCCCCGGCCGCAGGAACTCGCCGATCTCGACGTGCCGTCGATCCTGCGGGTCCAGTGCCGGGAGCCTGGTCCCGTTCACGGTGACGGTGGCCGTGTCGACGACGTCACCCAGATCCAGCTGCGCGGCACGCACGCCCTGCCAGGAGCCGTCGAGGGTGAACGTCGAACGGTACGTGCCGATCCCGGACACGTCGCCGAGATCGACGTCGTACCCGTTCGCCGGGGTGAGCGCGGACCACGGCGGCAGCACGCCCCGGTCGCCGGCGACCACCGGGATCACCGGAAGTCGCGTTCTCGCGGTGTCCCCCGGCAGCCCCGACCCGCCCCGGCTCCAGCTCTCCACCTGGAGCGTCCAGTCGTCGAGGACGACCGGCGCCAGGCCGTCGTTGCGCGTGGTGGCCGGGACGTGGTCGGCCGAGGGCGCCCTGCGGAACGTGTCGTCGTGGCGCGTGGACAGCGCGATGACCTTGGTGTCGGCGGGTTCGAGGGCGACGTCCACGACCACGCCGTGCGCCGTGCGGCGGTAGTCGGTGATCGGGGTGATCTTCCCGGTCCACGTGTCCAGCTCGTACGGTTGGCCATCGCCGGTGAGCGTCAGCCGCTGCTCGGTTGCCCACGAACGCTGGTTGAACAGGTAGTAGAAGTCGGTGGCCCGGTCAGAACGGCGAACGCTCAGCACGTCGGCGGAGTCGGTCGCGTGCGCGGCGGCGGGCCGGACGCCGAGCCGCCCGAGCAGGTTCGGCACGGCGGCGAGGTCGGCGACCCGGTGCACGTTGTGCCGCCTGACGAGCTGGGCGACCAGGCGACGCAGTTCGGCGTCCCGCGCCGGCGCGTCGTGCGAGCCTCCCGGTGTGGCCGAGGGTGGGTCACCGGCGAAGACGATCGGCAGCCCGTCCCGTGACAGGTCGAGCAACCGGCGCGCGGTGTCCACCGCCATCGTTGTCTGGTCGGCGAGGACGATCGCCTGGTACGCACCGGTTTCCGGGAACAGTCGTCCGTGCGACACCCGCGCCGACGGCATCCGCAGGTGGGCCGGGCTGAGGTAGGAGTGGGTGTAGCCACGCTCGGCCAGCGGCGAGTCGCTCTCCAGCAGGGTTTCCGGCCCGGTGAGCCGCGTCGCTGGTGACCGCAGACCGAAGTCCTGCAGGTACACGGCCACGTCGAAGGACGGTCTTCCCAGGCGGAGCACCAGTTGCAGACGGGCCAGGTGGTCGTTGATCGCCCGGTAGTCCGCCCAGTTCGGGCCGCCCTTCGCGCCCCAACCCTCACCGAAGGAGGTGTTGCCACCGTAGGACATGCCCGGCCACACAGCCTGGTCGGAGGTCCCTTCCCCCTTCGTCAGGTACGGGTAGCCGTGCCACACCACCTGTGTCACGCCACCGGCGTAGCCTCGGTACACCGACCGCAGGTTGCCCGGCGGCCGCCAGCCACCCGCGGTCGTGGCCCACACGCTTTCCCTTGCCGCGCAACACTCGCTCGACACGATCGGCGTCCCGTTGAGGTGCGCCCCGACCGAGACCAGGCGGTAGGCCTCGATGTTGTCGTAGAACACCAGGGACTCGCCCTCGGGCACGTCGACGTGGGTGGCTGCCTCCGGGGTGTCGACGGGGCCGCCGTAGGGCTGGCTGCGCAGCGCCATGCCACGGTCGTTGGCCCAGCGGCGCAACGGGTCGAGGCGCGCGCTGATGTACAGGTCGTTCCAGGTCTGCCGGTAGTCGGTCCGGATGCGCGGGCCACTGCCGTCGGTGAAGTCGAACAACGGCGCACCGGTGAAGCCGGCCGAGCCGGCGCCCGCGAGTGCGGGCAGCGCGGTGACGGGTGAGTAGCCTCGTCGCTTCTCCCATTGTTCGACGAAGTCCCACGTCCATTTCTGTGACGTACCGAGCTCGAGCGAGTCCTCGAAGAGGTCGACCCGGCCGACGCGCTCGAGTGCCGCGCGTACCGGCGGGGTGAGGATCGCCGAGTCGTAGAACTCCGTCGTCGCCCGCACTCCCTGTTCGCTGAGGTGGTCGAGGAAATAGTTCGGCTTGGTGGTGGTGAAGTTGTTGCGGAGTTGGCCGTCGCCGGTCTGGAAGAAGGCGGTCAGCACAGAGGTGTCGCCCGCGTCGCCCGGCACGTCGACGCGGAGCCTGTTGTCGTCGCCGACGCTGTCGGTCAGGTCCAGCACGCTGGCGCGGTCGAGCATGACCGGGCCGCTGCTCTGACGATCGCACGCCGGGTCCGCACAGCGGGCGAGCAGCGCGGCGACCAGCGTGCGCCTGGCTCCCGCCGGGGGTCGAGGGTCGTCGTTGCTCGGCAGGACGTCGTCGTAGGTGGTGCCGCCCGTGACGAAGGCGTGCGAGAACACCAGCTGTTGCGACGCCCGGGGGTCGTTGACGTCGGTCACCGTGGGCACGATCGCCGGCCAGCGTGGACTGATCGTGAAGTCCAGGGCCAGGTCGAGCTCGGCCGCGCGTTCGGCCATCGTCTCGACCTTCTCCGCCCACAACGGTGAGCCCCAGCCGTACTCGGCGAGGAAGGCCGGGTCGAACGCCCGCGAGCCCGCCGCGGTGGTCGTCTGGATCTCCGCGCCGCCGGCGCCGATGGCCTTCATGTCAGCGAGCTCCGCCCGTAGCCGCTCGTCGGCGGTGAAGGCCATCGGCATCCACCAGCGGTACTTCGGCCGCACGGTGGACGGCGGGTCGGCGAAGGACGCGGCGGTGAACGCCGGGGTTTCCTCGGCGTTCACCGGTGTCACGACCGTGGGGAGGGCGGCGACGAGCCCGCCACCGAGCACCACCACCAGCACGGCCCCGACGGCCCGCCGGTTCGAGAACATCGCGGTCCCCCCGCTCAGGCGCTGGGTGGGAGGACGGCGTTCATCGGCAGGTGCGCCGTGAGCCCCCGGGAACTCGCGTGGCCGTGCCGCAGCCACGTCAGCTCGGCGCCGGACAGGGCACGGTCGTAGACCCTGAACTCGTCCAGGGAACCGTGGAACCGGTTCGCCCCGTCGAGGCGCTGACCGAGGTAGACGGGAGTCGGGTCGGTACCGGTGACGGCACCGGCCGCGCCGGAGGCCGCGCCGACCGTGGCGCCGTCGACGAGCAGCGTGACCGCGCCGCCCTGCCTGCGCAGCACCACGTGGTGCCACCCGCCGTCGGCGTACGCGTCGCCGGAGGTGACCGTCGCCGATCCGGTCGCGGTGGTCACCGTGCCCCGGAGACGGTCACTGCCAGGTTCGGCCCGCAACCAGACCTGTGGTGCGCCGTTCATGCCGTACGCCCAGAAGATGGCCTGGTCGCGGCTCGTGTCGTCGTACCTGATCCAGGTCGACACCGTGAAGTCGCCGTCGCCGAGCACCGGGGTGGTCCGGTACGGCAGCTGCACTCGCCCCCGCTGGCCGTCGAAGCTCAGCGCCCGGCCGAACCGGCCCTTGGTGGTGGTGACACCGTCGTGGGCCAGCGCGGTCCGGCCGTGCAGGTCTGGGGTCCTGGCCGGGGTGTTCAGGTCGCGGGCGCCGAGCCGGGTGAACGCGATCTCCGAGCGGTAGTCGGTGGTGCCGCGTTCGTAGAGCAGGCCGACGGCACCGCCTGGCAGCTCGACCATGTCGGAGTAGCCGCCCCAGCACGCACAGTCCGCCACGGACACGGTGCGGTCGTTGGTGCCGTACACCTGGTTGCCCTCGTCGGTGGAGTCCAGCGGGGTGTCGACCGACTGCCAGCTCAGGCCCTCGTCGAAGGACGACCGGATCGTGGGCCGGATCCTCGGCTCCACGTTCACCGACGGCGCCATCGTGAGGATCCGGTTGTACCCGTCGCCCTCGTCGGTGGCGCGCAGCCGCAGCGCCGACGACTGGATGGGCGGCGCCTCGAAGCCCCTCAGCAGCGTGTAGTCGCGGTGGTAGGTCGCGCCGCCGTCCTTGCTGATCGCGATCGCCCGGTGCGGCCGGACCTGCGGGTCGGCCTCCTCCTCCTGCGTGCCGCCGGACCAGTTCTGCCGGGTCCAGACCATGACGTCGCCGTTGGCCAGCTCCACCGGACTGTGTTCCTGCGGGACCAGTTGGCTGGCGGCGGGGTACTCCACCCTGGCGCCACGGTGCCAGGTGTCACCCCCGTCGTCACTGTGGATGAGCATGGCCCCGTTGGCCGTCCCGTGGCCGTAGTTGATCCCCGCGATGATCCGGCCCGCGTGCGCGCCGCGCGTGAGCTGGATGGCGTGCACCGGCCCGGTCGCGTAGTGCCCCCAGGCCGGATCGTCCAGGTGGGACAGTGTGGTCGGCTGGCTCCAGGTCACCCCGTTGTCGTCACTGTGCACCACGTACGGGGTCCGTGGCGCGTTCCGGTGGTTCTGTCCCGGTGTCCGCGGGTCCACCGGGTTGTGGGTGCCCAGCATGACGATCCGGCCGTGCGGCGCGCCGGACGTCGGCGCGCCGGGCAGCTTGCGGTACACCACCGGGCCGGGGTTGCCGCGCGTGGCCGGTGCCTGTGCCGCACCGGGTTCACCGCGCACGACCGTCCGGGGCGCCTGCCACCGCGTCGCACCGGCCGGCAGCCGGCGGACCACCGTCTCGATGTTGGACTTGTCGGCGCAGGTGTGGAAGCGGTGCTCGGCGAACGCCAGCAGCGACCCGTCCACCGCCCGCACGATCGCCGGGATGCGGTAACACCCCGACGGCACGTTCGGACTGGAGAACAGGACGGTGGTCGTGTCGGAGAACGGGTCCGCCGTCGGGGTGTCGGCCACGGCGTACGCGCCCTGGACCGGCGTCAACGCGGCCACGGTCACCACGGCGGCCAGCGCCGCGCGATATCGGGTGGAACGACGAGTGGTCATGGTGCGCTCCTTCTCAGGCGCCGGACGGGAGAATGACGTTCAGCAGGAGGTGTGCGGCTGTTCGGCCACCGCGTGGGCGAACAGTTCCCTCCGGGCGGCGCGACCGCCGGTGACCGAGGGGCGTCGGGGAGCGTCGTGGTCCAGGTAGGTGGGTGGCGTCGCGTCGAACAGCGCCCAGCGCGCGACGGTCTCGCGCAGCCGACGCAGCGCCTCGCCGTGCACCGGGTCGTCGACGACGTTCGTGAGCTCGTGCGGGTCCGCGGTCAGGTCGAACAGGGCCTCCCCCGCGACGTCCGACCACAGCAGCTTGTACTCCCCGGTGCGGGCCATGCCGGCGACGCCGTGCCTGCGGTCCTCGGCGAAGACGCAGTCGTGCCCGGGCGCCGGATCGGTCAGGTCGTTGCCGGGCAACGGCGCCGCCTGGCGCAACCCACAGGTCGACAGGACCGTCGGTGCGATGTCGATCAGTGACACCAGCGCGGTCGAGGTCTCGCCCGCTCGATGCCGGCCGGGGAACTTGACCAGCAACGGCACCTTGACGATCGGGTCGTACATCGGCCCGTCCTTGAGCAGCAGGTGGTGGAAGCCGAGGTACTCGCCGTGGTCGGCGGTGAACACGATCAGGGTGTCGTCGTAGAGCCCGCGTTCGGCCAGCAGGTCGAGCAGGCGGCCGACCTCGTGGTCCAGGTGCGTGATGGTCGCGTAGTAGTGCGCCATCACCCGCCGCAGTCTCGGCAGGTCCAGTGGTTCGTAGTCGAAGTACTCCCGCCGGTGGCCCCGGTCCGCGGTCGGGATCGTGTCCGTCCAGCCGGGCAACGGCGTCAGGGCGTCGGGATCGTAGGCGTCGTCCCAGCCATCGGGCGGGTCGAACGGGTGGTGTGGCTTGATGAACGACACGTGCAGCAGGTTGGGGCCGTCGTCGGTCCAGTTCGCCAGCTCCCGGCGCGCCCGTTCGCCGATCCAGGTCGTGGAGTGCCACTGTGGCGGCAGGTTCGACCGGCCGGCACCATAGGAGTCCCAATAGGACTGTGGGGCGCTGGCGCGGAACTCGTGCTCCTGGTCGACCAGGTCGGTCACCGGCGCCAGTCCGGCGGCGGCCAGCTCACGGTGGTAGTCGTCGTCGTACCGGCCTGGCCCGTGCTGCTCGGCCAGTGCCAGGTGGTCGTAGCCGACGTCGAGGTAGGTCGGAGTGAAGTGCATCTTGCCGACCGCGGCCGTCCGGTACCCGACCCCACGCAGCGCCCGGGGGAAGGTCTCGACGCCCGGTGCGAGCGTGCAGTGGTTCGTCCAGCCGCCGTGCTGACGGACGTGCAGGCCGGACAGCAGCGAGTACCGGGACGGTGTGCACACCGGGAAAGGGGCGTACGCGTCGCGGTACCGGACGCCGTCGGCGGCCAGCCGGTCCAGGTGCGGGGTGCGCACGTCGCGGTTGCCGGCCACGCCGAGACAGTCCGCCCGGAACTGGTCGGCCTGGATGACCAGGACGTTGGTCGCCATCACCGAACCCGGCCGAGGAACCCGAGGGCGGTCACCTCGGCGTGCAACGCGGCCACCTGCTCCGGGTCCGGCGACACCAGCGGCGGCCGGCACCGCCCACAGTCGACACCGGACAGCGAGCCGAGCGCCTTGAACCCGGCCAGTTCCCCGCCGTACCACGCGGCCGCGTCGATGACCTGCTGGGCCAGCAGCTGGCACTCCCGTGCGTCGGCCAGCTCGTCGCGGGCCGCGTGGTCGAGCATCCGCCGGAACAGCGGACCCGCGAAGTTGTACACCGAGCCGATGGCGGCCCGCGCACCCCACTGCCACGCGGCGAGCACCAGCTTGGCCACACCGACGAAGACCTCGTGCTCGTCGCCCGCGAGGTGCAGGCACCGTTGCAGGTCGACCATGTCGTTGTGGGCGAACTTGACCCCGGCGAAGGTCGGGATCCTCTCCCGTGCGGCCAGCAGCACGTCGCTGGCGCGCAGGCTGACGCCGGTCATCGACGGGATGTGGTAGTAGGTGAACGGCAGGGTCGGTGCGGCGTCCGCGATCGCGGCGCAGCTGTCGACCAGTGCGTCCACGGTGTCCGGGCGGTGGAAGTACGGCGCCACGGCGGAGATCGCCTTCACCCCCACGGACTCGGCGTGCGCGGCCAGCCCGCGCGCCTCGACGAGACTGGAGTGTCCGACGTGGACGATCACGTCCAGTCGGCCCGCCGCGACCTCGCACCACCGCTCGACCAGAGCCCTGCGCTCCTCGGTCGACAGGGACGCGCCTTCACCGGCGGTCCCCCCGACGTACGCCGCCGCGCTACCCCATGCGACCAGGTCGTCGGCCTGCTTCGCCACGGTGTCGAGGTCGAGTTCGCCGGCCGCTGTGAACGGGGTGAACACCGCGGTGAGCAGTGCCATGTCCCGGCCGTGGGTGGAGTAACGCAACCCGGTCATCGGCCCGCCTCCCCGGAGTTCACTGTGTCGGTCACGTCGAGGAGGGTCATCCGGGTCCCCATCAGGCTTTCGTCTCGGTGAGGTCGACGAAGTCGCGGACGTCGGTGACCAGGCCGTTGACGCGCTTGTCCAGCGCGAACAGCGACGGCACCGTGGTGACGCCGACCGCCCACGACTCGTCGACGACGACCTCGTTGAGCGCGGCGTAGGCGGTCTTCTGGTCCTCGGGTGCGATGGCGGCGCCCGCCGCCTCCACGGCCGCGACGTACGCCGGCGGCACCTTGTCGAGGAACGTCGTGTTCGCCGTGGTGGTGAGCATCTGCCTGCCCCTGGCGATCAGCGACGGGCTCTGCATGTTGTTCGGCTGGAACGCCACGGTGCACTGCAGCTTGCTGGCGAACAGCGCGTCGAGATAAGCCGCCTCCTCCTGCGGGGCGATCTCCAGCTCGAACCCGATCTTCTTCAGGTCCGCCTGGATGATCTCCAGGGTCGCGACGGCCGGGGTGCCGGACGCCGCACTGGCGACGGCCCCGCGGGCGCCGGCCGACTGCTCCAGCAGCGCCGCGGCGGCGTCCAGGTCGAAGCCGTGCGAGTCGAGGTACGCCGCGTCGAACGCGGGGGAGGACGGCATGAACGCCGTGTACACCGGCTCACCGATGCCGAAGTTGATCTGCTTGAGGATGCGCTCCCGGTCGACCGCCCGCGCCAGCGCCTGCCGCAGGACCTTGTTGTCGAACGGCGGAATCGTGGCGTTCATGAAGAACATCGACATCCGGCCGCTGCCCTCCACGAGGGTGAACCGGTCGCGCAACCGGTCCGCGTGCCGGAACCCGACGTACGCGGCGCCGTCGACCGAACCCGACTCGAGCCCGGCGACCAACGCGTCCTCGTCGGTGAAGAACCGGTACTCCACCTCGTCCAGGTACGGCTTGCCGGCGTCGTAGAAGTCCGGGTTCTTCTTCATCACCAGCCGCTGGTCGCGCCGGAAGTCCGCGAGCGTGAACGGGCCGGAGCCGGCGGGCTCGCGTTCGAGCTTCGCCGGCGTGTTGCTCGCCGAGGGGATCATGGGGAACGAGAACATCCAGTCGAGCACGAGCGAGTCGGGGGTCGGCCCCGTGAAGTCCAGGCGTGCGGTCCGCCTGTCGACCGCGGTCGCCGACGCGATGAACGCGGTCGGCTGGGCCAGGGTGAACCCGGCGTCCGGATCCTGCGCCCGCCTGACGCCGGTGACGACGTCCTCGGCGACCACCGGCGCCCCCGAGTGGTACTTCGCCTCCCGCAGGGTGACGGTGACCGACCTGTGGTCGGGCGCGAACTCCCACTTCTCGGCCGCGGCCGGGATGGGCTCGTACGTGCCGTCGGACGGGTAGTCGAGCAGGTAGGTGTAGAAGGCGTGGATGTGGATGTCGGTGTTGGTGAGGTACGGGTCGAACTGCATGATCTTCGTCGTGCCGAGCGTGATCCTGCCGGTCGCGGCGCCGCCGCTCGCGTTGCCGCTGCCGCAGGCGCTGAGCACGGGGACACCGGCGAGGGCACCGGCCGCGAACAACCCGGTCCGCAGGAACGAGCGACGGGCGAGAAGGCGGGACTGGATCGGTGACATGGTCATGGTGATGCCTTCTGGGGTCGAAGGGGTGGTCTCAGGTGAGCCGGATACGTGGGTCGAGCACGGCGTAGAACACGTCCACCAGCAGGTTCAGCAGCAGGAAGGTGGCGACGACGAACAACACACCGCCCTGCACGAGCGCGTAGTCGCGTTCGCCGATCGCGGTGTAGAGCAGGCGGCCGAGGCCGGGATAGTTGAAGACGGCCTCGATGACGACGGTGCCGCCGAGGAAGCCGCCCAGTTGGAGGCCGACGACGGTGACCGTCGGCAGCGAGGCGTTGCGCAGCGCGTGGCGACGGATCACGTCCCGTTCCGGCACGCCCTTGGCGCGGGCGGTGCGGATGTAGTCCTTGCCCATGACCTCGCCGAGTGAGGTGGCGAGGAACCGGGCGGTGACGCTGGAGGTGTGCACGGCGATGGCGGCCGCGGGCAGGATCGTGGCGGACAGCGCTCCGGCCGGGTTCTCCCACAGCGGAACGTAGTCGCTGGAGGCGGGCAGCCATCGCAGCCGCACGGCGAGCACGATGATCAGCAGCAGGCCGAGCCAGAACGTCGGCACCGCGAGGCCCGCGGTGAGGTAGCCCTGCAGCACCCGGCCGACCACCGAGTACGGCCGCAGCGCCACCGTGATGCCGACCGGCACCGCGATCAGCAGTGTCAGGACCATCGCGAACCCGGCCAGCTGCACCGTCGCCGGGATCCGGTCGAACAGGTCGCTGACCACCGGCTGCCCCGAGTAGTAGGAGGCGCCGAGGTCGCCGGTGACGGCGTGGCCGATCCACGACAGGTACTGCCCGACGATCGACTCGTCCAGGCCGAGCCGGGCGCGGACCGCGGCCAGCTCGGCGGCGGACGCGTCCGCCCCGAGCAGCACCGTCGCGGGGTCGCCGGGCAGCGCGAACGTGAAGCCCCACACCGCGACCGAACCGAGCAGCAGCACCACCACGAACTGCAGCAGGCGGCGAACCAGGTGACCGTACATCTAGACCGCACCTCCGGTGCTCGGGCGGGTCGCCGGGTGCGGGCCGCCGCTCACCGCGAGCTGCAGGCCGCGACCGATCCGGTCCAGGCAGAACACGGTCAGGACCAGGCAGAGCCCGGGGAACAGTCCGTAGGTCGGACTCTGGTAGAGGTACGAGCGGGCTTCCTGGAGCATCCCGCCCCAGGACGGCGCGGGCGGTGGGGTGCCGAGACCGAGGAAGGCCAGGCCCGCCTCGACCACGACCGCCATCGACGCGGTGACGACGACCTGGATGACGACCGGGCCGAGCACGTTCGGCAGCACCGTTCGCAGCATCGTGTCCGGTGTGCTCGCGCCCATTCCCCTGGCGGCCATGACGAAGTCGCGGTCCCGGACGGCGAGCGTGGCGACCCGGGTGAGCCTGGCGAACTCCGGCACCGCGCCGATCCCGATGGCGAGGACCAGGTTGAGCCTGCCGGGGCCGAGCACCACGATCATGACCAGGGCGAGGAGGATGCCGGGCAGGGCGAGCAACAGGTCGACCAGCCGCATCGCGATCGCGTCGACCCACCGCCCCAGGTAACCGGCGAGCAGCCCCAGCGGCACCCCGATGCCCGCGCCGACGGCGGCGGCGCCGGACGCGGCGATGAGCGAGGCCTGCGCCCCGTGGATCAGCCGGGACAGGATGTCGCGGCCGAGCTGGTCGGTGCCGAGCAGGTGCGCCCCGGACGGGCCGAGCAGCGGATCACCGTCCTGGGCGGTCGGGTCGAACGGGGCGATCAGCGGTGCGAACACCGCGAGGACGACCAGCAGCAGCATCCCGGTGGCGCCGACGACGGCCGACCGGGACCGGGTGAACCGGCGCAGCGGTGAGGAACCAGCGCTCATGACGACCTCTCACGGGCTCCGGGTCGCCGCTCGCGCGGTGGCGTCGATGCGTTCGCGGGCTCGCTCACGCGGGCACCTCCGGTGCCAGGCCCACGGTCTCCTCGGCGAAGTGGCAGGCGGTGTAACCGCCGGCGACCGGCCGCAACGGTGGTTCCTCGGCCGCACAGCGGTCGGTGGCGATCGGGCACCGGGTCCGAAACCGACAGCCGGACGGCGGGTTCACCGGGCTGGGGACGTCACCGCCCAGCGGCACCCGCTGCCGGTCGGCGCGGCCGACGGGATCCGGTACCGGCACGGAGGCCAGCAACGCCCGGGTGTACGGGTGCCGCGGATCGTCGTACACCCGCCGCACCGAACCGGACTCGACGATCCGGCCCAGGTACATCACCGCGACCTCGTCCGCGACCTGCCGGATCACCGCGAGGTCGTGGCTGACGAACAGGTACGCCATGGCGGTCTCGCGTTGAAGGTCGGCGAGCAGGTTCAGCACCTGTGCCTGCACGGAGACGTCCAGCGCGGACACCGGTTCGTCGAGGATCAGCAGTCCCGGTGCGCAGGCCAGCGCCCGCGCGATCGCGACCCGCTGGCGCTGGCCGCCGGAGAACTCGGAGGGCAGGCGGTCCGCGTGCTCGACCCGCAGGCCCACCCTGCTGAACAGGTCGGCCACCTGGCCGCGCCGCTGTCCCCGCGACAGGCCTTGCAGCCGCAGCGGTTCCGCGACGTTGTCGCCGACGGACAGCCGGGGGTTCAGCGAGGCGTACGGGTCCTGGAAGACCATCTGCGCGCGTCGCCGGATCCGCCGCAGCTGGGACCGGCCCGCCTTGCCGACGTCGTCGCCGTCGACCAGGATCCGGCCGCCGGTCGGCTCGACGAGACGCAGGACGAGCCGTGCGAGCGTGGTCTTGCCGCAGCCGGACTCGCCGACCAGGCCCAGCGTCCGCCCGGCCGGGACCCGCAGGGACACCCCGTCCACGGCGTGCACCCAGGCGCAGGCACGGGCGAAAACCCCGGAGCGAACGGGAAATCGCGCGACGGCGTCGTGGACGTCGAGCACCGGGGCCGGATCGTTGTCCGGTTCTCCCGGATCGTCCTGGTCGACCGGCGGGTCGTCCGCCTGGGCGGTGAGCAGGCTCGCCGCCTCGTCGGGGAAGTGACAGGCGCTGGCCCCGCTGCCGTCGGGCACGGGTTCCGGCCGGGCCTCGGTGCACACGGCGCGGCCTCGGGAGATCGGGCACCGTGGCGCGAAGGCGCATCCCGTCGGCAGTTCGCTCGGATCGGGCGGCTGGCCAGGAATCGGGAGCAGCCGGTCGGACGCCGAGTCGAGCCGGGGCAGCGCGCCGAGCAGTGCCGCCGTGTAGGGATGCCGTGGCCGGGTGAAGATCCGGGTGACATCACCCGACTCGACGATCCGGCCGCCGTAGGTCACGCCCACGCGGTCGGCGGTCTCCGCGACCACCCCGAGGTCGTGGGTGATCAGCACGATGCCCGCGCCGGTCTCCTGCCGCGCCACCCGTAACAGGTTCAGGATCTGCGCCTGCACGCTGACATCCAGCGCGGTCGTCGGCTCGTCCGCGATCAGGACCTTCGGCCGGTTGGCGATCGCCATCGCGATCATCACACGCTGGCACATGCCACCGGAGAACTGGTGGGGATACTGGTCGTGGCGCGTCACCGGATGTGGCACCCCGACCAGGCCGAGCAGTTCGACGACCCGGGCCCGCGCCGCGGTGGACGACAGGGTGCGGTCGTGCACCCGCAGCGCCTCGGCGATCTGGTCGCCGACCCGCCGCACCGGGTTCAGCGCGGAGATCGCGTCCTGGAAGACCATGGCCACGTCCCGCCCGAGCCGTCGCCGCAGCTCCGCTGTGGGCAGTGTCAGCAGGTCGACGTCGCCGAGCAGGACCTCGCCGGTCACCCGGCGCAGGTTGGGTGTGCTGATCAGACCCAGCGCGGCGAGTACGGACACGCTCTTGCCGGAGCCGGTCTCCCCCACGACACCGAGCGTCTCGCCGCCGAAGACGTCGTAGGTCATCCCGTTGACCGCACGCACGACGCCGGCGGGCGTGGCGAACTCGACGACGAGGTCACGCAGGCTCAACACCGGCGGGCCAGCGCCTGGATCCGGCGCGACGGACGTGGCGTCACGGTGAGCGGTCACGCCGTTGACGGCTCCTGACACCGACGACCTCCTTGGCGTCCACCTGCAGATTCTGCAAGATGTCCTACAGGTTTCGCACCGTAAGGGCCTGGTGTCTCGAGTGTCAAGGTCCGTAAGATATCCTACAGGTCGGCATGAGCGGGAGGTTGATCGAAAGCGTGGCGACTCGGCAGGACGACGGAGATTTCCGTCGGCTGGACAACAGGACTCCGCTGCACCAGATCGTGCAGCACGAGATCAGGAACCACATCCTCAAGGAAGGACTGCGCCCCGGCGACCCGCTCAAACCGGAGGCCGAACTGGCCAGGGTGTTCGGGGTGAGCCGCAACTCGGTCCGCGAGGCGGTCAAGGCCCTGGAATCCACCGGCGTCCTCGAGACGCGCCGCGGCAGCGGCGTGTACGTCCGCGACTTCTCCTTCGACCCACTGCTCGACCACCTCCCGTACGGCCTCATGCGGGACAAGCGGGCGCTGCGCGAACTGGCCGCGCTGCGCAAGACCCTCGAGACCGCGCTCATCACCGACGCGATGCGCGCCATGACACCGGAGAGCCTCACCGAACTGCGGGAGACGCTGACCGCGATGCGTGGGCTCGCGGAACGCGACGAGAGCTTCGTCGAGCAGGACCGAATGTTCCACCAACTACTGTTCCGCGATCTCGGCAACACGATGCTGCTGCGGCTGTTCGACCTGTTCTGGCTGGCATTCCACGCGGCGGCTCCCCCGGCACGCGGCCGCACACCGATGAACGCCTACCACGGCCACGCCGCCATCCTCGACGCGATCCTGACCGGCGACCCGGACAAGGCACGGACAGCGATCCAGGACCACTACATCGGCATCGAGTCCAAGCTCGCGGAGGACCCACCGGACACCACGCGGGCCGGTTGACCGGACCGCCGAACAGCGTCGTGGTGGACCGCGATCGGTCCGAACCGACGCCTGCCCCGCCGTCCATCCACAAAGGAGTGACCATGACGCTCAGCCGCCTGGCCGGCGCCGGTATCGCGCTCGTGTTGGCCGTGGCCACGGTCTCCGCTCCCCCTGGTGCCACCGCCGACCCGGCCCCGTCGACGTCCTGCGCCGCCGAGGCCGACGGTTACCGGCTGGTGCGGCTGCTCGACCTGCCCACCGCCGCGAACTGGCTGGACCAGACCCCGCCGTACACGTTCGAGGACACCACGGTCCTCAACGGCGGCGCCGACCGGTTCGGCTACTGCCTGGAGCTCACCACCGACGAGGGCACGAACTGGGTGTGGACGTCGATGGAGGCGCTGGGCGCCGATGTCGACGACCTGGGTCTGCCGACCCGCATGGAGCGGTCACGCCACCAGTTCGTCGACGACCTGACCGTGGCCTCCAACGTACCGGGCGTCACGACGGTCGACGGCGGCGCCGGATGGGTCGAGCTGTGGCCCAACCGTTCCGACGCGACAGGTTCCGGGCAGATCCCGGGTGCGTCCGAGACGGCCCACGACGCCGACGACGCCGTCCTGTGGGCCAACGGCTACGGCTCGTTCCAGGTACACGCGTTCGCCGACGCCGGTGACGCCCGTGGCCCTCGGACGGCGGACACGGCGACCGCGACCCCGGTGCTGTCGGTCAACGGGTTCACCGCGCCCGGCCCACAGACGATGGACGTCGGCATCGGCGCGGCCCCGGGCGCGAACACCGACTGGACGGCCGCGAAGAACGCGGCCGACCACACCGGCAGGCGCCTCGCCTTCTACGCCCGGCCCTCGCTGGTCCGGGTGGACACCGCGCCCACGTCGCGGCAGGTGGTCCCCCGCCCCGGCCGGACCGCCACGACCGTGCGGGTACCGGTCAGCGGGGTGGCGACCGACCCGGACGTCACCGCGGTCGAACTGCGCACCACCCGCGAGGGCAGGCGGACGGTCCAACGGGCCACCGTGTCCCCGGCGCGACCCCGGTTCTCCTTCACCGCCACGCTGCCGGTGGCGCTGACGTCGACCGACCTGGACCTGGTCGCGCTCACCTCCGACGGCGCCCGCCATCGCATCAGCCGAGCGGTCGACGTCGTCGCGGGTGACGTGATCGTCGTGCAGGGCCAGTCGAACGCGCAGGCCGGCAAGCAGCCGAACGCGACGACCTCGGAGGCCGACCGGTCCCGCTGGGTCCGCACGTTCGGTACGTCCAACAACAACCGTCCCGAACTGGCCGCCGCCATCGGCGGCTGGACCTACGCCACCGGCGACAACATCCAGCGGGTCGCGGCTGTCGGCCAGTGGGCGATCAGGATGGGGCAGCTGATGTCGGCGCGGCTCCGCGTCCCGATCGCCATCGTCAACGGAGCCCGCGGCGGCCAGCCGATCAGCTACTTCGCCCGTAACGACAACGACCCGACCGACGGTTCGACCAGCTACGGGATGCTGCTGAGCCGCCTCACCCGAGCGGGCCTGGCCGGACCGGACGCCATCGACGTCATGCTGTGGTACCAAGGTGAGGCCGACCGCGACCGCGCCGGGGTTCACGTCGCCGGGTTCACCGAACTGGTCGCCGACTGGCGCCGGGACCTCGGCGCCACGCTGCCCGTGTACGTACACCAGGTCCGCAGCTCCCCATGCCTCGAGTCGGACCCGGTGGCGCTTCGAGACGCGCAGCGACGCCTGCCGGAGATCATCGGAAACCTGCGCCTGCAGTCAACCACCGGCCTCAACGGCCACGACGGCTGCCACTTCGACTACGTCGACGGGTACCGCACCCTCGGCGAACAGAACGCGGCCCTGCTCCTGGACGACCTGTACCGCCCTGGCGCGCCGCGACTGGCACCACCGAACCCCAGGCAGGCCCACCGGGTCGACGACGCGCCGAACCAGCTCGTGGTGGAACTCCACTCCCCCAGTTCCCCACTTACCGTCGAGGACGGCGCCAACGCCGACTTCCGGGTACCGGGTGCGGTCGTGGAATCCGTGCGCTGGCAGCGGGGCCGCGGGCTGGTGGTGACCCTCGACCGGCCGGTTCCCGCCGACGCCACCGTGGCCTACGTGGCCCACCGCCACGCGGGTCCGCGCGTGATCGACGCCCTGGGCATCGGCCTGCTCGCCTTCCAGCTCCCCGTCGACCAGAAGCACGGACGGACAGCCTAGCCACCAACGACGGCGACGACCCGGCCGCGCGGACCGGTCCCGCGGTCCGCGCGCCAACAGGCGGACGTCGCGGTCAGAAGCCTGACAGTACGTTGGCGATCCCGACGAGGACGCCGGTGAACCAGGCCTTGGTGAGCGATCCCAGCGTCGGCGGGCCGCCGCTGTCGTCGCGGATGTACCGGACGCCGGTGAGCGCCTTGCCGAGCGTGGTGTGGATCGCGTGTTGCACGAAGATGCGGTGGGCCACCGAGACGGCGATGAACGTGGCCGGCCCGGCGAGCAGGATCACGGCGAACGGCAGCGTGTCGACGCGGGACACGACGACGACCGCCGCCACCGCGCACGCCAGATGCAGCACCAGGTCGACGGTGAACCCGACGCCGAAGCGGAAGCTGTGCGGTGAGGGATAGCGCGGGTCGTCCTGTCCGCCGTGTTTCAGGGGGAGGACGACACCTCTTGGCGGGCCGGACTCGACCAGGCGACGGGCGTCCCGGCGGCGGACCGGCACCAGCGCGAAACCTGACCGGGTGTCTACGGAGCTGGGCACACTCGAGATTCTGCCGCAGCGACCTCCTTCGGTGGTGCGACTCGCGCCAACCGGATCCGCACGGCCGGGCAGATGCGGTCAGCAGGGCCATCAGGCCGGGCAGGCTCGTCTGTCGGTGCTCGGACCTAGGATGCCGAGCATGACGCGGTACATCGATGAGGATCTGGGCGGTGCGGAGTTCCGCGAGTGCGATCTGACCGGGGCACGCCTGATCGGCGTCGTCATGCGGGACGCCGTGATCGACGGCCTCGTCACCAACCTCGTGGTGAACGGTGTCGAGGTCAGCGGGTACGTCGAGGCGGAGCTCGACCGGCGTCATCCGGTGCGGGTGTTGATCCGCTCCGAGGAGCCCACCGATCTGCTGGCGGCGTCGCGTCAGCTCCGGGCCGACTGGATTGCCACGGTCGGGCGCATGCGCCGTACGCCGGGTGTCGAGCGTCGCAGCGTGAACGACGAGTGGTCGGCGGCGCAGACGATGCGCCACCTGGTCTTCGTCCACGACTCGTGGTTCCGTCGCTGCTGCCTGGGGTCGACGGAGCTGTTCACACCGATGGGTATCGGGCCGACCGTCGAGCCCTACCGTGAGGCGCACGGCCTGGACCTCTCGCTCGATCCGGACTTCGACGAGATCGTGAGCGTACGTGCGGCCCAGGCCGCCGAGCTTGAGGCGTGGCTCGCCGACGTCACCGTCGAGCGGCTCGCGGCGCCGGCACCGGTGCCCGATGACGATGTGTGGCCGCCGTACGCCCGAGGCCGTTCGGTGCGCCAGTGTCTCGGCACGGTGCTCAACGAGACCTTCGAGCACCACGGTTTCTGTGTCCGCGACCTTGACCTGATCGAGGCGCGCGACGCCGAGTAGGGCCGGCTACTCCCCCTGCTCGCCGGTCAGGTACCGCTGCAGGGTGGGGCCCAGCCACGCCACGACGGCGGCCCGGTCCAGCGCGACGACCGACGGCAGGCACAGCACGTACCTGGTCAGCGCGAACCCCAGTGCCTGGGTGGCGACCAGCCCGGCCCGCTCCGGGGCCTCGGCCGGGTCCTCGACCAGCGCCGCGACCGTGGGCCCGAGCTGGGTCGCGAAGAGCACGCGCATGCGCTCGGCCGCGGCCTGGTTGGTGACCGCCGCCCGCAGTAGTGCCATGAGCGTGTCGTCGTGCTCCCAGCGGTCGACGAGGTGACCAGTCAGCCGGGCCCCGACCTCCGCGCGCGGCACCTCGGTCAGGTCCGGTAGCCGAAGGTCGAACTCCGCGGCGGCGGCGAACAGCTTCTCCTTGTTGCCGTAGTAGCGCATGACCATCGACGGGTCGATGCGCGCGTCGGCGGCGATCGCCCGGATCGTGGCCCGCTCGTAGCCCTCCGCCGCGAAGCGTTCCCGCGCGGCCGTGAGGATCGCCGCCCTCGTCGCGTCCGAGCGGCGCGCCCTGGTGGTCTCCGTGCTCCCCGCCTCCGTCATGCCAACAACTGTAGGCCAACACGTGTTGACATGTCGAGTTCGGCCGTCCTATCGTTGCCAACAGACGTTGGCAAACAAGTGTTGACCTAAGGAGGCGGACATGTCCGAGGTGATCGTGGTCGGCGCGGGCCCCACCGGACTGCTGCTGGCGGGCGACCTGGCCGAATCCGGTGTCACGGTGACCGTGCTGGACAAGCGCGACGGCCGGGTGTCGAACCTGTCGCGGGCGTTCGCCGTGCACGCCCGCACCCTGGAGATGCTGGACGCCAGGGGCCTGGTCGAGGAGCTGGACCGCACGGGGGTCGGGCGCGTCACCAGCGTCGAGCTGTTCAGGCGCGTGCGCGTGGACCTCGGCAGGCTGGCGAGCCGGTTCCCTTACATGCTGGTGACCCCGCAGTACAACGTGGAGCGTGCGTTGCTGGCGCGGGCGGTCGAGGCCGGGGCGAAGATCGTGTACGACGCTGCGGTGACCGCGGTGCGCCAGGACGCCACCGGCGCCGAGGTCGACACGACAGGCGGGACCTACCGCGCGGATTACGTGGTCGGCGCCGACGGCTTCCACAGCGCGGTGCGCGACGCCCTCGGCCAGCCGTTCCCCGGCAGGTCGGTGCTGAAGTCGATCATGCTGGCGGACGTGCGGTTGCGCGAGACACCGCCGGACACGTTGACAGTCAACGGTTCCGGCTCGGAGTTCACGTTCATCGCCCCGTTCGGCGACGGGTGGTGGCGGGTCTTCGCGTGGGACCGGCGCGGCGACGTCACCGACGACACCCCGTTGGAGCTCGACGAGGTCCGCGCGATCACCAGGCGGGCGCTGGGCACCGACTTCGGCATGTACGAGGCCCGCTGGCTGTCCCGCTTCCACAGCGACGAACGGCAGGCACCGCACTACCGCCTGGGTCGGGTGTTCCTGGCCGGCGACGCCGCCCACGTCCACTCCCCCGCCGGCGGAATGGGCATGAACACCGGCCTTCAGGACGCGGCGAACCTGAGCTGGAAGCTGGCGGCGGTGCTCCACGGCGCGCCCGACGCCCTGCTCGACACGTACCAGACCGAACGCCACCCGGTCGGCGAGGAGGTCCTGCGGATCAGCGGCACCCTGATCCGGCTGGCGATGGCGCGGTCCCGTGTCACGCGTGCGCTGCGCGGGATGGTCGGCGGCATCGCCCTGCGCGTCCCCGCCATCCACCGCACGCTCACCGGCCGCCTGACAGCGCTGGGTTTCCGCTACCCCGCCCCCGCCGGCGAGCACCGGCTGACCGGCACCCGCCAGCCCGACCTGCCCCTCGCCGACGGCACCCGACTGTACGAAGCCCTGCGCGGCGGCCGTTTCGTACTCGTGGGCGCCGCCGACCTCACCGGCTGGGACGACCGCGTGCGGGTCGTCACCCCGGCACAACCGCGCACCGACACGGTTCTCGTCCGCCCCGACGGCTACGTGGCGAAGATCTTCACCGGCACCCCGGACCCGACCGCGCTGCGGGACACGCTCACCGCACTGGCCGGCAGGCCGGTCACCGACCAGGCCCACGTCGCGGCGCGGCCGGTCATCCGGTGACCGGCGCCTTCGTCTATCCAGCGGCGGGTGGGGACGTTCCGTTCGTGCCAGGGGACGAGTCCTGGGGACCCGGCGCACCCGGTTGGGCCGCCAACCCGGCGAACCACGAGTCCTGCTCGGTGAAGACGGGCGCACCGAACCGTTCGCGGATCACGCTGGCGAGGTCGGTGGCCCCCGCCTCCTCGGCGATTCCCGCGAGTCGGTCGGCCAGGTCGGCCTGCTCGGGTCCGGAATCGTCCGGCACGAGGTTGGCCATCAACCGGTCCAGTGCGTCGAGGTCCGGATCCGGTTCGGTGTCCGCGCCGCGCTCGACGATCTCCCCAGCCTCGGACAGGTCGCGAACGAACGACTGGAACAGCGGTTCGACCTCGCGGTTCTGGGCAGCGGCCACCAACTGGGCGAGGGTGCCGATCAGGCTGACCGTGTCGCTGACACGCGTGGTGTCCTGCGCCAGCCACCACACGACCGCACTGCTCGTCGTCGTGAGAACGTCGTCGCGCAGGTAGGCGCGCTTGTTCCGTTCATACGCCCGCTCATGGTCCCAGACCTCCTCGTTCTTGCGGACCGCGGCGATCTTGTTCAGCCGGACGCGGTCATCGTCCGGGATCGCCAGGATCGTGTCCTGCGCCCAGACCTCGAGCGTTCCGGTCCGGTCCGGCCGAGGGAAGGACAGCTCGGTTCCCAGGCGGGTCGCCAGCAGGTCGACGTCGGCCGGCGACTCGCCCTCGGTGAACCGCGCCGCCCGTTCCCGAAGCGCATCGATCGCGAGTTGTTCCGGACGCGGGTGCGGGCTCGCGTGCGGGCCGGGAAGTCGCCACACAATGGTGCCGTGCAACAGGAATCGGTAGTCGGGGTGCGCACTCGGCAACGCGATTCCCTGGACGGACACGGTCGCCGGCGGGGGCGGCGGCTGGTAGGACATCGAAGGCGGCGCAGGTGCCACCACCCGCTTGTTCTCGACGTGGCGTTTCGCGAGCAGGCCGCCAACCATGATCAACAGGCAGAACGGTACGGACAGCCACCACGCCACGCCCGTGAGAGACGCCAGCATGAGGACGAGGACCGACACCACGGCGGTGACGGTCAGGTAGGCCTTGTCGCTCACCATCACTGGGTGACTCCCTGCGTCGCTCTGGTCGGTGGGGTGGAGACCCGCGTGCACATCTGCCGCAGGAGGGCCGCGGTGGGCAGCCGGTCGCGGCGCTTGTCCGGCGGTGACGACACGATCCAGTCCCGGGACACCGCGTAGAGCACGGCCCGCGCCCGGGTGTTCTTCCGGGCGGCAGCCGCGAGGACGGCCAGCAGTGCGTCGCGGTGAGGTTGCTCGGCGTGGGCGTCGAGCCACCGGCCGACCGCGACGGCGACCTGGTCGTAGGGCCGGTCCGACAGCACGGCGGCCCAGCCGGCGGCCAGCATGGTGGCGACGGCCGGGTCAGCCACGTGCGGAAACCTGCCAGCACCCGCTGACAGCCGGACGGGGTCGGCGATGTCGGTGAACAGGTCGTAGTCGACCTCCGTCGGCCGGTCGCCGGTCAGGTCGTCGTGGATTCGGGCAAGGAGGTGACGGGCGAACAGGCCGTTGGCGGCGAGCTCGGTCAGCGCCGCACGTGCCTCCGCGACGACGGCGGGCTGCTGATGGCGCGTGAAGTGCCGCAGTCGCACCAACGCCTGCTGCGGCTGGCCCGGTGCGATCACCCCGACACAGAGGCCGACGAGCAGTCTCGCCAAACTCGGCCACAGGCCGCGATCGAGCGCCCAGTGGTAGATCCGGCGTCGAAACCACGAGCCGTGCTCGCTCAGCAGTCCTCGGGTGAGGGCCGCACCGGCCGCGTCGAGCCGCTGGTCCAGCCCCAGCGGAGAGCGGCGGGCCTGCAGCTCGACCAGCGCGCACACGTCCTCCGGGTGACCGAGCCACAGGGACTGGTCCGTGTAACGCGAGAACGCGGCCGTCCGGGCGTCGGCCGACAACCACCTCGGCTGCACGCACCGGTCGAGCCACCGACGCAGGTCGATGCGCAGATCCGGGAACATGCCCCAGAAGTGTGTCCGCACAGCGTCACCGAAGCCCAGCGACCGGAACCGCACCCGGCCGTCTCCGACCGACGCGTCCACCCCGGCGAGAGCCTCCGCGAGGTCGGGCAGGTTGAGCCGGTGCTCGTCGTGGGCCGGGTACCCGACGACCTCGAGCAGCGCCGTCGCGGCGAACGCCACGGCCTCAGGGGCCGCGTCCTCGAACAGCGCGGCGGCGAGCAGCAACGCCCGTACCCGGCCGTCCGGATTGTCCTTCACGAACCGCGCGGCCGCGTCGCGTTGGGTGTCGGGCGCCAGCGCGGCGGCGAGCCACGCCGGCAACCCACCAGCTCCGCCCGCCGCCAGGCGGGCCGACCGCACCCGCCCGGCGAGTGCGGCGACGTGGCGCATCGGGTCCTGGGTGAGGTGCCCGGTGAGCTTCTCGTCCCGCAACTCGTGCTCATCGACCTCGATGCCGGAGGCTCGCAGGTGGCGGAGGAAGACCTCCCTGCCGTTCGGTCTGCTGATGTGCACCACCTCGGTGCCCAGCTCGGCGCCGACGTGGTGCAGCTCCGGGGCCAGGACGATCGCGAGGTAGGCCTGCCGCTCGGCGACCCTCGCCCGGTAGGAGCGGATGGTGGCGAGCACCTTGCCGGGAAGCGGATTCGTCACCGAGGACAGATCGAGGAGCAGTCGTTCGCCCGACTCGATGGCGTCCTCGTCGAAGACCGGCTCATCGACGTCGCCGTCGTCGGGCAGTTCCCGGAACCGGGTCGCTCCGGTGCCGGACTCCTTCAACACCATCAGCGCGGCGGCGTGCCGGCCGGAGCCGGGCTCCCCGGAGATGACGACCGTCGCGGGCTCGCGAAGACGTCGGACCAGGTCCCCGTAGCCGGGTGTGACGACGAAGCGCGCGGTGAGGTCGGTGAGGATGTCCTCGGGCACGAGCCGCCGCGAACGGCCAGTTCCCGGCTCCGCGGTGCTGGACTGGACGTAGAACTGCACCCGTTCGATGATCGAGACTCCGCCCGAGGGATCGGTGATGCTGATGTTGTGGTCTCCCCACACCTCCCCGATCCCGCCCGACTGACCGTCGGCGGGCCCGTCCTCGATCCAGTCGTCCTCGTGGACCCGCGCCTCCACGATCTCGGTTCCGCTCATGTCTCGTTCCTGGGGAACGGATCTCCGATGGTCACCGCTCCGCGCGGGTCGGTGATGGAGATGTTGCGGTTGCCGCGTACCGACCCGATGCCGCCGGACCGGCCACGGCCGCGAGCCGGCTCGTCAGCGTCGGGCAGGCCGAGGATCCGGTCGAGGCGGGCGAAGGCCGCCTCCGGGGTGCGGAGTTCGAACCGCACGTCCTGGTACCGGACCAGATCGACGAGTTCGGGCGGCAGGTCGTCACTGACCAGCCGGGGTGCGCCCCCGACCAGGAACGGCACGATCCGGACCTGGTGGGTCAGCGCCTCGACCAGTTCGCGGCGGACCCAGTCCTCAGGGTCGTCGATGGCACGACCGCCGGCACGACCGGGGAACCCGAGCCAGTCGCGACCCATGATCGCCACCAACACGTCGCTGCGCCAGAGGTTGCGCAGGATCGCGTCGTCGAACAGCGTCCCCGGGTCGATGGACCGCTTGTCGAGGAAGACGTTGGGTTCACCGATCCGTTCGCACAGGTACCGGGACACCGCGAGCGCCGTACTCCCCTCGTCGTCGGTTCGGTAGTTCAGGAAAACTCTCACTGTGCTCCGTTCCATCCAGGTTGGCGCGACGTAGGGTTCCGCCCGCGCGTGGATGGGACGTGAAGGGGACGTACATCTGACGGCAGTCAGGGAATCCGTGGGCGGCCGTTCACCACAGGGGAAGCAGCGGCCTCTTCGGTCGAGCTAGCAGCTGGTGGTCTGGGCGGCGATCGGGCTCAGTGACGGGTCGATGTGCACCGCCTGGCGCGCGGTGTCCCAGGCGTTGGTGGCCAACGTGGCCAGGTCGGGGAGGGACACGAGCGGTTCTCCGGGTTGGGTGGCCCTGATGTCGGCGACGAGGGTGTTGAGGCGGTTGAGCAGGCCGTCGAGCGGTCGGCGTAGGTCGGCGTAGGCGGCACGTAGTGCCGGGGTGGGCGGTGGGCCGATCCGGTTGAGCTCGGTGACCAGCGCGGTGAGCGGCTGGCGGGCCACGTCGACGAGGTTGGCGCCCTCGCGCTTGAGGTCCTCCAGGGTGTTGCCCGGCTGTGGGGGCGGTGCCACGCCGATCGGGATCCCCTGGAGCTCGGTGCACACCTGGTCCAGCCAGGCAACGGCCGGGTCGGGAGGCGGCGGCGGGGTCGTGGTGGTCGTCGCCGGTGGTGGGGAGGTTGTGGTGGGGGCCGGGCCCGGGGTGGTCGCGGGACCGGCGGAGCAGCCGGCGGCAAGGACGGCGGCGAGGACGGCGGCGGCCAGGACGGTGATCACGGTCCGCACAGTGGGTTCTCCCTGGCCAGGTCGCTGAAGACGGGGTTGGTGTCCAGGCCGGTGGTGGCGGCCAGCATCGGCAGTTGCACGAGGGTCGCCGCGGTGTCCAGGTCCGCCTTCGACCGCACGGCGTCGACGAACGCGCCGCTGGTGCCCGCGACGTCGGCGAGATCGGCGTAGCGCCCTCGGTGCTCGTCGAACGCCTTCGCGAGCGCGCCGCCTTCGGGCGGCGGCCCGATCTCGTCGAGCTCGGCGACCATGGTCGTGGCTCCCTCGGCGACCGCGGCCGTCCACTGGCGCATGCGGCGCTTCGCCTCCGGCAGGGTGTCGGCGTCGGTGGCCGGGGGGCGCAGCAGGGTCGGGTCGAGCGCGTGCATCAGCTCCGCCACGCACACCAGCGACACCCAGCTCTCCATCGGCGACACGGACGGCGGCGGCGACGTGGCGGACGTCGGTGACGGCGAGGCGGCGTCGGGGGACGCGCACCCCGCGAGGACGGTGCCGACAAGCACGGCGCAGACGACTGTCCGGTTCACCGGGACACCATGACCCGACCGGTGCGGGACCGGTCCCCGGCCGGCCATTGAACGCCCCCGCACCGGTGAGGCGCGGCCGGCTCCTCGCCACCGTTGCGGGAACCTGGTCCGATCCGGCGTGTGCCCATTCCTGGGTGGACCTGTCGCAGGACTGACCCCGAGTGCCTCGGGTCAGGCCTTGGGTAGGAGGCGGTCGAGGCCTGCTTTGATCGTCGGGCCGTCCAGGCCTCGGTGGGCGACCAGGTTCGCGGCCAGGGGCGCGAGGAGGGCATCCGCCTGGAAGGAGGCGTCCAGGTCCGGCCAGGTCTGGGTGATCAGCATCGCCAGGTGGTGGTGGTAGGCCTCGTAGGCACCGCCGAAACGGGCGAACGGGCCCGCTGTCTCGGCCATCAGCAGCAGGTCCAGCTGGGCGAGGGTCCGGTCGGTGAGGCCGTGCAGGAACGCGCGGATCCGCTCCTCGGGAGGCGCTCCCGGCCCCAGCGGGGGCGGTCCGGACAGGAACGCCTGCTGGAACTCCCGCTCCGACGCGTCGATCAACGCGTGCGCCAGCCCCGCCTGGTCACCGAACCGCCGGTACAGGGTGCCGACGCCGACGCCGGACGCGGCGGCGACCTCGGCCATGCCCAGCGCCTCGATGCCCCGCGTGGTCACCAGGTCCGCGGCGGCGGCCAGGATCTTCGCCCTGTTTCTCGCGGCGTCGGCCCGCTCACGCGTCACGAGCCGCAGCCTACCCAGTTGACAACCGGAACGCATTCCGTTTAGGTGAAAGCGGAACTGATTCCGGTTAGAGGGGGCAGGCGAATGGGACAGCTTGACGGCAGGGCGGCGATCGTCACCGGCGGCAGTCGGGGTATCGGCGCCGCGATCGCGAGACGCCTGGCGGCCGACGGCGCGAGCGTGGCGATCACCTACGCACGGGCCGCCGACCACGCCCACAAGGTGGTCGACGACCTGCGGGAACACGGCGTCGCGGCCCTGGCGGTCCGGGCCGAGGCCACCGACCCCACCGCCCTGCGCGCCGCCGTGGACACGGCCGCGGCGGCGTTGGGCCGGCTCGACATCCTGGTGAACAACGCGGGGATCGCACCGTTCGGACCGTTCGAGGAGGTCACGGTCGCCGACCTGGACGAGGTACTGGCCATCCACGCCCGCGCGACCTTCGTGATCACGCAGGCGGTCCTGCCGCACATGGGCAACGGCGGGCGCATCATCAGCATCGGCAGCAGCCTGGTCGAACGAGTGCCCACCGCGGGCTGGACGCTGTACACGATGAGCAAGTCCGCGCTCACCGGCCTCACCAAGGGCCTGGCCCGGGACCTCGGCCCGCGTGGCATCACGGTCAACCTGGTCAACCCCGGCTCCACCGACACCGAGATGAACCCGGCCGACGGCCCCGACGCCGACGAGGAGCGCCGCTTCACCGCCCTGGGCCGCTACCTCGCCCCGGAGGACATCGCCGCGACGGTCGCCCATCTGGCCGGAGACGGTGGCCGCAACATCACCGGCGCGGCGTTCACGGTCGACGCCGGCGCGACGGCCTGATGGCCTGGTCGCTGCTGATCGGCGCGGGCCTGCTGGAGGTCGTGTGGGCCCTGGCCCTGGAACGCTCGGCCGGCTTCACCAGGCTCTGGCCATCGCTCATCGGCATCACCTCGGCCGCCGCCAGCTTCACCATGCTCGCGCTCGCCCTCACGCGACTACCCCTCGGCACGGCGTACACCGTGTGGGTGGGCCTCGGCGCGGTCGGGGTCGTGCTGGTCGGCATCGTCCTTCTCGGTGAGAGCGCGTCCGCCACGAGACTGCTCTGCCTGGGCCTGATCGTCACCGGCGTGATCGGTCTGAAGCTGACGTGACCGTGGGCCGGGTCAGGGTGCCCAGGGCCTGGTCTTCTCCAACTCCTCGTGGACGAGCGCGAGGAAGGCGCGGACATCGGCCTCGTTGTACGGGGGCTGGAGGTCGGCGGTCACCGGGTCGGCCTGGTTGAGGGCCTGGGCGATGGCCTGGGAGTACGCCTGCGGTCCGTCCAGGAAGTACTCCCTGGCGATCATCGCCTCGACCATGCTCGCCGCCACCTCGCGTTCGAGGCTCGGGGCACGGAACAGGCCGTAGATGACGGAGTTGAGCTCGGCTCGGTGTTCGATGGTCATGGTCTCTCCACAATGGACTGGTCAGGCGAACAGGGGACGACCGCCGGGCACCGGCCCCCGGAAGTCCCAGATGGGCGGTCGGACACCGTTGCGGGCGAACTCTCCGGCCAGGTTGGCCATCTGCGCCGGCTGCGGCTGGTAGTGGCCGCTCGCGGCGGTGGCGAACTCCACCCGGCCGTTGCGCACCGACAGCTCGCCCGCCGACGCGACCGGATGGCCACCGGCGAGCGAGGAGTGGTGGAACTGACCGGGCGCGTGATGGTTGGACGCGTAGATGTTCCCATTGCCGTCCATGACGAAGATCGCGCGCCCGCCGCCCCACGCGGACGTGCCGGACTGGGTGTCGTAGAGCGAACCGTCGCGCGCCCGGCGTAAGTCGCCGTTGCTGTCGAAGAACACCCGGTGGGCCTCGCGCTGCTCCGGGGTGAGCCGGGTGACCGACCGCCCGGGAAACGGGTTCGCGGGGTGGTTGGGGTCGGTCTCGTGGCGGTAGCGGTCCAGCATCGGCCGGTGATTACCGTACCGGGGCGTGGTGTGCGGCGGGGGTGCCGAGGGGTGCCGGGTCGGTCTCGGTGGGACCGCCGGGCGGTGCGGCGCCGACGGGCCGGGGCGCCCGCCCGTGCGCGACGGTCCGCGCAGCCACCGCAGAATGGGCTGGAACAGTCCGGCCGACCGGCCGCCCGCCCCACCACCGCCACTGCGCCTAGACATTGAGCAGGGCGTTGATGGCGACGTCCAGCGCCATGTCCAGCAGCGTCTTGGTGATCTGCCGGAAGATCGGGATCTGGGCGAGCGAGGCACCGAAGGTGACCGCCGCGGTCGCGATGGCCTGGGCGATCTGGATCGCCAACGCCACGAGCTGGGCGATCACCGCGACCTTCAGGGCCAGCAGCACCCCGGCGCACACGTACAGACCCGCGCCGACCATCGTGGCCGCCGTGGCACCGTCGGCCAGGTTGGACCGGGGCGCGTCGGGGCCGTTCCAGTACTCCCGGAACCGGTCGACGGCCTCGGCCATGTTGTTCGTCCACACCGCGTTGGCCTGGCTGTGCGCGTCGTCGACCGACGAGGACAGCTGGCCACCGAAGGCGATCCACTCCCCCGCCAGGTCGAAGATCTTGCCCTCGTCGCCCTGGGGCCAGCTGAACCCCAGGGTGTTGAGCAGCCCGCCGAGCTCCGGGGGCAGCATCAGTCCGGTCGTCATCCGCCGACCTCGCCCCGCAGGGTGGTGAACTCCGCCTCGTTGGTCTGCTCGGTGTTCAGGTACTCCGAGCCCATCTCGACCAACTGCCCGCCGGCCACGCCCAGCTCGGCGGTGTTGCCGTCGAAGCACTCCATCGCGGCCTCGGACACCGCCGAGTAGATCATCTGCATGACCGACCCGAGGTCGTCGTCGCCGAACGGATTGCCGTACCCGGACAGCGAGCTGGTGAACGCCGAGAGATCCCCGGCCATCCCCTGCGCCGACCCGGTGAGCGCTCCCCCCGACTGGCTGATCGATTCGCCTCGAAGATCGAGACTTCCGTCCACGTACTGCTCCCCTAGGGCTCGCCGATACTTCCCATGATCGTTCTGAGGTTGGTGGTGTAGCCGCGCAGCTGCTCGACGCTGCGCGAGCGCAACGCCTCCGCCCTGGCCGTCAGGTGATCGAGGTCGACCGCCACCGCCGGGTCCTGCTCCCGCTGCTCGGCCCAGTCGTCCAGGGCCTCGTTCACCGCCTCGCGCACGGACCCGGCGAACTGGTCGCCCGACATCCCGGCGGCCGTCGTGGTCAACCGCACCTGGGCGACCAGCCCGGTGTCGTCGATGTCGACCCGCACCGCGTCCTCGGAGTCCGCGCCGCCACCCGACGCCCGGGGCCCCCTGGCGGCGCCGAGCGCGTCGTTGGTGACCTTCGCGGTGGTCACGACCTCGGCCACCAGCTCGCCGACCTCGACGGCCGACGGGTCACCGCGCATCCCGGTCCGCTCCCCGACCTTGACGATGACGTCGTTGATGGCGCCCTCGACCCGGCGCATGAACTGGTCGCTGTAGGCACTCACGGCCTCCAACTGCGCCACCAGACCACCCAGGTCCGGCACGGGGTCCTCGGCGACGGGCTGCGCGGCACGGGCCGCGAGCAGGGCGTTGTTCACCGCCGTCGCCACCCGTTGGGCCAGCACGCCCGCCGCCACCCTGGCCGGCGCCTCGGCGACCGTGACGGCGACCAGCCGCCGGCCCCGGACCGTGACGACCACCGACCCGTCCTCGGACCGCCCGGTGAACTCCGCGCCCTGGTCGGTGACCGGCGGCGCAGCCACGGGGGCCGCGCGGGACGCGGCCGGCTGCCGGGGAAGTCGCTGCCGCTCCTCGTCGTCGTCGAACGGCTGCTCGAACTCGTCGTACCACGCGCCCTGCGTCACCACACCTCCACTCAGCACTCGACCGCGAGACTACTGAAAACCTACTGACGACGTAGGACGGTGTTGTGTGACGTAGGAGGCAGCGACACCTCAGCCAGGGGCGACCTCGCGGTGCGATACCGGTGCTCGCACCCGCAACGTGGACGACAGCGGGCCGACCTCGACCGGGAACGTCCCGACGGTGTCCGGGGTGACCGTCCAGCGCACGGTCGTCGACGCGCCCGTGGCCAGGGTGACCGGAGTGATCGCGAACGTCGAGCCACCGACCCTCAGTTCGGCGTCGTAGGTCCCGGTCGACGCGCCGACGTTCTTCACCCGCACCGAAACGGACACCGGAGTGCCGGCCTGGACCTCGCCGGGATCGACGGTCAGGTCGTAGGGGGTGAGGTGTGGCCCGTTCGCGGGTCGTTCCGGTGCCGCCCAGTCGATCGCGTTGAGGAAGATCTCCTCCGCGTCGGCCGTCCAGGTGGCCGCGCCCGTCGCGTGCATGGACAGCAGGACGTGCCGATTGTTGGGGCGCTCGTCGATGGCGACGCCGCCGCCGATCGCGCCGCCGTCGGACTCACGGCCGAGCGCACCGATGATCCGCCTGCCGTCGCCTTCGTAGCCGGCGAACCAGGCCGCCCACCTGGGCACCGTCGAGTCGGCGGGGGCCAGGACCACGTGGTCGCCGACCGCGCGGTCACCGAAGATCGGGTGTGCCTCGGTGACCTCGTAGCGCACGTCGGTCGGATCGACCCAGCCGGAGGTCTGCCAGGTTCCCTCGGGCTGTCCGGTGTGCACGGACAGCTGGGCGAGGCCGTTTCGCGAACCCGTGGCGTGGTCGAGGAAGATCACCCCGGCGCCACTGGCGTCGGTGGCGTCCAGCATCGCCTGGAACCGGGTGCGGTTGTAGTAGCCCGTGCTGGTGGAGTAACCGACCAGCACGACGGGATGCCGACTGGCCCGGTCGATCTCGGCGTGCGGGTAGACGGTCGCCGGGATCCCCGCCGGGGTGAGCACGGTGTCCACGATTTCCTGGCCGTAGGACTCGGGGTTGGCCACGACGGCCACCGACGGCGGTGCGGCGTGCAGTGCGACGTCCGCGACGGTGGACCCGTTGGCGGTGACGGTCACGTCGATCGGGGTGGGAGTGGCGAAGGTGGGGGCGCTGACCCGCAGCGAGTAGGCGCCCGCCGGGATTCCGTCGACGGTGTAGCGGCCGTCCGTGTCGGTGGTCGCGGACAGGTCGACCGGTACGTCCAGGACGCGCACGGTCGCGCCAGGCACGCCGTGCCCCGTCTCGGTGAACGTCACCACACCGGTCAGCGATCCGTTGGGGACGACCGTGAGCGGGACGTCGACGTCGACGAAGGTGTTCTCCGTGACGGCCACGGGCACGGTCGCGGTGTCGTGGCCGAACGCGGTCACGGTCAGCTCGTAGGTGCCGGGCGCCAGCCGGGTGGCGAAGGCGCCGTCCGCCTTGGTGGTCAGTGTGCGGTTGCCCGGTGTCACGACGACCGTGGCGCCGGCGACCGGCTCGCCGGTACCGGCCGCGGACACGGTGCCCGCGATCCCGGAGGGCACGGCGACCCGCGCGGTGGCCTCATAGGCGTTGATCCGACCGTGGCCGAACCGGGTGTCCGGCCGGTCCGGGGAGTTGCGGTCGTCCCAGAACGAGGTGTCGGCGAGCGCGGTGAACAGGTCGTCGACGGACAGGCCGGGTGCGGCGGAGCGCATCAACGCGGCGGCGCCCGCGACGTGGGGGGTGGCCATCGAGGTGCCGGAGTGCGTCGCGTAGCCGCCGCCCGGGGCGGCGGACAGCACGTCGACGCCGGGTGCGGAGATGTCCGGCTTCACCCACTCCGCCGGCCACTGCGCGGGCGGGTCCGACCATTGCGACCTGCTGATCACACCGCCGCAGGAGAACGAGGCGACGTTGTCGTTCACGTCGGTCGCGCCGACGCCGACCGCGTCGTACACGTTGCCGGGGCTCGCCGTGCCGGCGCTGCCGCAGCTGTTGCCGATCGCGAAGGCCGGAACGATGCCCGCCGCGCGGATGGCCCTGGTGGGCGCGATCATCTCGTTCGCGAACGTGTTGATGCCCAGCGACATGCTCACCACGTCCGGAGCCGGTCCGGCCGGGTTCCCGTCGATGTCGGTCGGTGCGACGGCCCACTGCATGCCGGCCGCGACCTGGGCGAAGGTGCCCCGACCCGACGGGATGACCTCACCGTGGATGTAGGTCGCGTCGGGCGCGACCCCGATGGCGGTGCCCGACGCGTCGCCGCCGACGACGGTCCCGGTCACGTGCGTGCCGTGGTCCGCGGAGTCGTGCGGCGTCGAGTCGACGCGACCACCGGTGGAGTCGAACTCGGCCCAACCGCCGGGACGCCTGGGGTCGGTGGGATCGGTGGTGAACATCTTGCCGGCGAGGTCGGGGTGGTCGGCGGCGACGCCGGTGTCCAGGACGGCGACCTTCGCGCCGGCTCCGGTCACCCCGAGCTCGTCCCAGACGCGCTGGCTCTCGATCCTGGTCAGTCCCCAGGTCAGCTCCTGGGCGCCGAGGTCATGACCGTCGACGGTCTCCGGGGCGCGGACCTCGAAGTTCGGGACGAGGTGGTCGATGCCCGGTGTTTCGGCAAGCGCGCCAAGGGTTCTCTCGCTCGCCGGGAACTCGACGAGCAGCGCGTTGGTCAGCCACAGCCTGCCCAGGACCGTGATCCGACCGGTCGCCGCGCGTTGCGCGAGGTGCCGTTCGACCTCGGCCTGGGTGGTGGCCGCGTGCTGGCGCAGCTCCGTGAGGACCTCGTCGTAGGACCCGTCCAGTTCGGTGGGGTTGGGCAACATCGCCAGGGCGGTCACCGGTTCACCGTCAGCCACGTCCTCGACCTGCGCGACGAGTTCCGGTGCGATCGGCACGGCGGGTTGGGTCGCCGGGGCTGTCGCCGAGGCGGACGGACCGGCGACGCCGGCGAGCACGGCCAGCGCGGCCCAGCTGATGACCGTGGATCTCGCCCGGAAGAACCTCATCCGTCCCCCTGAGATCGAGGCAACTAGTTGTCAGTTCAATTATTCGAGAGGATCGTGGTCCGTCAATACGCGGTTTGGCCGTAACGAGACCATCGGCTCCCGCGCCGCGCGGAGCTCGAAGCTCGGGTAGCCGCCGTCGATCTCCTCCTGGAGGCGGCGGCGGTAGCGGGGGGCGCCGCCGAGGTAGACCATCACGCGCGGGTTGTCGTCGCGGTCGAGGTTCATGTTGTGGCCGTTGAACCAGGACTTCGAGTGGGCGAGCAGAAGTCGGCTGTTGATGTCGCGGACGTGGTCGACCCAGGCGATCTCGGCCTCACGCCGGCACTCCACCCGGACGATGTCGTTGGCCTGGATGTGGCGCACGGTCTCGGTCATCCAGTTGACGACGTCCTCGATGCCACGGGGGAAGTTGGCCGACGCGGAGCCGGACTGGGGCCCCACCAGCATGAACAGGTTGGGGAAGTTCGTGGCCTGGACGCCGACGCAGGTCTCGGGGCCGTCCTTCCACTGCTCCCTGAGCCGAACTCCGTCCACGCCCCGGAAGTCGATCCGGTCGAAGGGGCCGGTGACGGCGTCGAAGCCGGTCGCGTAGACGATGACGTCGACGTCGAGGTCGCGCACCTCGCCGTCACCGAGGTCCAGGCGCAGGCCGTTCCCGGTGACCTCGCGGACGGGGGTGGCCATCAGGTCGACCAGTTCGACGTTGTCCTGGTTGAAGACCTCGTAGAAGCCGGACTCGCCGGCGACCCGCTTGTTGCCGAAGCCGTGGTCCTTGGGGATGAGCAGTTCGGCGACCTCGGGGTCGGCGACCCGCTGGCGGATCCGGTCGGCGACGAACTCGGAGAGTTCGCGGTTCGGTCCGGCCTCCATCATCGTGTCGCGGTAGTTGCCCATGTAGAGCGCGGCACCGTGACCGTTGTCGTAGAGGTCGTTCCAGTGGCGCAGCCGCTCCTCGCGGGTGACGTCGGTCGACAGGGTGCGGTCGGGGCGGTGCACGAACCCCGCGGGCGTCTCCCGGCACCACGCGAAGATCTCGTCGTAGGACGCGCGCAGCCGCGCCATCTCCTCGGGCGTGATGGGCTCGTTGCCCAGCGGCGCGCACCAGTTGGCGTCGCGCTGGAGCACCGTCAGGTGCTCGACCTTGTCGGCGACGTCGGTGATGACCTGCACGCCGCTGGCTCCGGTGCCGATCACGGCCACCCGCTTGCCGGTGATGTCGAGGTCCGCCGGCCAGTCGAAGGTGTGGGTCTCCACGCCGCCGAAGGTGCCGCGCCCGGGGAACCTCGGGTAGGTGGGAACGGACAGCAGGCCCATGGCGCACAACACGAAGCGGGTACGGACCTGCTCGCCGTCGGCCATGGTCACCAGCCAGTGCGCGCCGTCCTCGACCCACTCGGCCCGTTCGACCCGGGTGTCGAGGCTGATGTGGGGGTGCAGGTCGAACCGGTCCGCGACGTGTTCCAGGTAGGACAGCGTCTCCGGCTGGGGCGCGAAGCGCTCCTTCCAGTCCCATTCGTCGAGCAGTTCGCGGGAGAAGGAGTACTGGTAGGTGTAGGACTCCGAGTCGAACCGGCACCCCGGGTAGCGGTTGTTGTACCAGGTTCCGCCCAGGCCCGCGTTCGCGTCGACGACCCGCACCGACACCCCGAGTTGGAGGAGTTGGTGGAGCTGGTAGAGCCCGCAGACGCCGGCGCCGATGATCAGGTAGTCGAGACCGGGCATCGGCTGCCGGTCGTCCTGGATGGTCATCGTGGTCCCCTCATAGAATCAAGCGCTTGCTGCACATAACGCGTACCGCACCGCTTCCGTCGCCGTCCGTCTCTCGGTAATGTATCAAGCACTTGCTTGATTTTGTAGAGAGGAAACGGAGGAATCCATGGACCTGCACCTGGCCGGACGCGTCGCCGTGGTGACCGGGGCGAGCGCCGGGATCGGTCGCGCCACAGCACTCGCCCTCGCGGCGGAGGGCGCCGACGTGGTGCTGGTCGCCCGGCGCCGCGCCCTGCTCGACCAGGTCGCCGACGAACTGGCGGCACGGCCGCTGGTGGTGGCGGCCGACCTCACCGACCCACGGGCCGCCACCCGGATCGCCGACACCGTCGCCGGGGAACACGGCCGGGTCGACGTCCTGGTGAACGTCGCGGGGGCGGCCGAACAACCGGGCGAGGCCCTCACCGAGGAGGTCTGGCACCGGCAGTTCGACCTCAACTTCCACGCCAAGCGGCGCCTCACCGACGCCCTGCTGCCGATGCTGCGCACCAGCGGAGCGGGCCGGGTGGTGAACTTCGTCGGCCTGCTGGAACCGACCGTGGTGTCCGCCGCCCAGGCCGCCGTCGCGGCCTGTGTCCTGTGGTCCAAGGCCCTCGCCCGGACCGTCGCCGCCGACGGCGTCACCGTCAACTGCCTCGCCCCGGGACGGATCGACAGCGAACAGGTCCGGCGTACGTACCCGACCGACGAGTCGCGCGCGGCCCTGGTCCGCGCCCGCATCCCGGCAGGCCGGTTCGGCAGGCCGCAGGAGGCCGCCGCACTCGTCGCCTTCCTCGCCTCCGGGCCCGCGTCGTACGTCACCGGGGACGTGTTCAGCGTCGACGGCGGCATGCACTGGTCGATCTGAGCGGCGACCGCGCCCGTCAGAGGCCGACGATCTCGGCGTAGCGCCGCATGTCCCGCTCGTAGTTCTCGTCGCCGATCCGGGGCGAGACCACGACCTCGTCGATGCCCACGCTCGCCGCCTGCTCGATGTAGGCGCGGTCGTCCTCCCAGTCCTTGTCCGACATGCCCTTGCTGCGCCGCCCCACCTTGAGCGACAGCTCGGACATGTCGCGGCCCGCGGCCTCCATCAGGACGGTCAGCTTCTCGACGAACACCCTGATGTCCTCGTGCGTGCGGCTGTACCCGGCCCAGCCGTCGCCGTACTTCACGATCCGGTCGAGGGTGGCCCGGCTGTTGCCACCGACAATGACCGGCAGCCGCTTCTGGGCCGGCTTGGGGAAGCAGTAGAGCGGCTCGAACTCGACGAACTCACCGGAGAACGAGGTCTCCTCCTCCTCGTCCCACAGGGCACGCATCGCCGCGAGGTACTCGTTCATCCGCTCACCCCGGCGCTCGAACGGCACGTCCAGCGCGGCGTACTCCTCCTCCGACCAGCCGACCCCGACACCGAGCTGGAACCGGCCACCGGAGAGCCGGTCCACGCTGGCCACCTGGCGGGCCGTGACGATCGGGTTGCGTTGGGGCAGCACGAGGACGTAGGTGCCGATCCGCAGCGTCGTCGTCGCCGCGGCGAGCGAGCCCGCCAGCACGAGGGGGTCGTGGACACCGAGCGTCCGGTGCACCTCCTGGGCACCGCCGGACTCGTAGGGGTACTTCGACCGGTAGCTCGGGAAGAAGACCACGTGCTCGGGCAGCCACACCGAGTTGTAGCCGATCTCCTCGATCAGCTGCGCGGCGTCCAGCGACCACCGGCCGTCACGCGGCCCGGTCCCGGGGAACAGCTCACTGATGCCCAGCTTCACCGGGGGCCTCCTGTCGCGTCCGCCAACTGGTCCTTGAGCACGTGCTTCATGACCTTCATCGCGGCGTTGCGGGGCAGCGCGTCGAGGAAGAACAGGTGGACCGGCTTCTTGAAACCGGCCAGCTGCGACCGGGCGAAGTCCCGGACCTCGTCGGCGGTCACGGTCGCACCGGGACGCAGGACGACGGCCGCCGAGACCGCCTCACCCCAGCGCTCGTCCGGCAGCCCGAAGACCGCCGCCTCGGCGACGTCGTCCATCAGCAGCAGCACGCGCTCCACCTCGGCGGGGTACACGTTGGCGCCACCGGTGATGATCAGCTCCTGCGCGCGTCCGGTGAGGTAGTAGTAGCCGGCCTTGTCGCGATAGCCGAGGTCCCCGGTGTGGTAGGCACCCGCGCGCAGCACGGCCGCCGTCTTCTCCGGCTGGTTGTGGTAGCCGGAGAACATCGTGTCCGCCTCGATGACCAGCTCGCCGACCTCGCCCGAGGGCAGCGGGTTGCCGTCGGGGTCGATGACGCGCATCGACGACGTCGGCAGCGGCCGGCCGACGGACTCGAAGATGTTGTCCGCGCCGCCGAGACCACGCCAGTCGGTGCGGTTGGAGATCGTGATCGGCCCGACCACCTCGGTCATGCCGTAGGTCTCGACGAGACGGTCGTCGATCAGCGCGACCAGGTCGGCGGCGAGCTCCGGTGGCAGCGGACCACCGGAGTGCAGCACCGACTGCAGCGTGTCGAGCGCGGCCGGGTACAGGCGCAGCGCTTCCATCAGGCCCGGGATGAGGGGCGTCAGGCCGAGGGTGAACGTCGCCCGGTGCTCCACCATGTGCCGCCCCCACTCGTCGGGGGTGGCGCCCGCGATGAACGCGACCGTCCCGCCGGTGTAGAAGTGCGGGAAGATCACGCCCCACAGCCCGGACACGAACGACCAGCCGCCCGGGAAGGCGGCGTGGCCCTGGAGCGGGAAACGGTAGGCGTAGGGCACCAGCTTGACGCAGTTGACGACCGCGCGGTGGCTGACCAGGACACCCTTGGGGAAACCGGTCGTGCCGCTGGTGTAGCCCACCAGGGCGATGTCCTCCGGGGCGACCTGGGTGGGCACCGGCTCGTTCGACGCGGCCGCGAGCGCCCCGGCGTAGGACTCGGCTCCCGGCGGCGGGTCGCCGCCGATCGCGAACCAGGCCGCGAGGCCCGTGGTCGTGGTCAGCTCGGTGGTGACGCCGGCGGGCCCGTCGGTGTGGATCAGCGCCGCCGCGCCCGAGTCGGACAGGACGTGGTCGACCTCCGGCGCGGTCAGCCGGTCGTTGACGTGCACGGCGGTGTAACCGCCCAGCGCGAGGCCGACGTAGACCGCCAGCGACTCGACACGGTTGGCACCGAGCATCGCGGCCACGAACGACCCGGGGGCGACCCCACGGTCGCGCAGCGCGTGCGCGAGCCGCCAGCCGTGGTCGATCACCTCCCCGAAGGTCTGGCTCTCCGCGCCGACGGTGACCGCCACGTTGTCGTGGAACCGCCTGCCCGCGTTGGCGAAGAGGCCGCCGAGGGTGTCGCTCATGCGAACTCCTTGAGGTTGAACAACCGGATGGCGTTGCCGGCGAGGAACAGGCCCAGTTCCTCGTCGGACAGGACCGGGGGGTCACCGTCGTGGGGCGCGGCGAGGTCGCGCACCATGGTGACGAAGCGCGCCAGTTCCCGCCCGTCGGCGTCCTCCCTCGGGCCACGGCAGATGTCGGACCCGAAGACCAGCCGGTGGGCCCCGATCTGGGTGCGCATCGCCCGCACCCGGCGCCGGAACTCCGGGTAGTCGACGGCGGCCAGGCGCTGCCACAGCGACAGCTCGAGGTAGGCGTGCTGCCACCCCGTCGCGCAGTCGAGCGCCTCGCTCCACCACGCCTCGATGCCCGCGTGGGCGAAGGACACCCGCAGCGTCGGGTACGTCGCCAGCAGGGCACCGACCTCCGCTGGCCGGCAGCGCACCACCTGTAACGGGTCGCCGCCCAGCGGGCTGGTGTGGACGACGGCGGGCAGCTCGCGTTCCACCAGCGCCTCGAACAGCCAGGCGTGCGCGGGATCGCGCAGGTCCCAGCCCGCGGCCGGGTAGAGCTTGAACCCACGGCAGTGCGGGTGCGCGGCCGCCTGTTCGAACAGTGCCCGCGCGTCGGGGTGTCGCGGATCCAGACCGGCCGCGAAGTACAGCCGCCTCTCGTTGCGTGCGCAGAGCTGTTCGTACCGGGCGTTGAGCGCGCCGATCGGGAGGTGTTCACCGGCCGGGGCGCCCACGATGGTCCAGTCGACGACCGGGATCAGGCCCGCCGCGACGCCGACGCTGTCGAACGCCGCCACCGTCAGGCCAGCGTCCGGGTCGCTCTGGCCAACGGCCACGTGGGCGAGGATGTCCTCGGGGTGACGTTCCGGCAGCCGGCGCCCCGCGCCCTGCCTGGCCCACGCGCGCCGCAGCCCTTCCGGGAGCCAGGTGGCGTCCCAGACGTGCAGGTGGGCGTCGATGACGAGGTCGGACACGCTCAGCCCTTCCCCAGGACGTGCACGCTCGACGCGGCGGTCAGCCAGTCGACGACACCACCGCCGATCTGGACCACGGCCCGGCGCGGGTCGGCCAGTTGCAGCTCCCCCGCCTCACCGCGCAGCTGGCGCACGACGTCGTGCACCTGGGCGAGACCGCTGGCGCCCAGGGCGTGGCCGCGGCCGACCAGGCCGCCGGAGCGGTTGACCGGCATCGCGCCGCCCGCCTCGGTCACGCCCTCCATCGCCCAACGCTGCTCGTCGCCCGGCGCGCACAGGCCGACGTCGGTCCACGCCATCAGCTCGTAGGCCACCGAGGCGTCGTGCACCTCGGCCAGGTCCATGTCCTGCGGCCCGAGACCCGCCTGTTCGAACGCCGCGCGGGCCGACGCCTCGACCGCGTTGGGGGCGTCGGGCTGGTCGGCCGGCGGGCGGGTGGCCATCCGGGAGGCGAGGATGTCGACCGACCGCGCCGAGGGCTTGCTGGTGACCACCACGGCGGCCGCGCCGTCGCTGACCGGCGAGCTCATCAGCACGGTCAGCGGCTCCACGACGACGCGGGCGTCGAGCACGTCCTGCGGCGAGCCACCGAAACGCCGGTGCGCGAACGGGTTGTGCCGGGCGCTCTCCAGCGACCGCGAGGTGACCCTGGCCAGCCCCTCCATCGTCACGCCCCGCTCGTCGAACAGGGTGGCGGCCAGGCGCGCCTGGCGGTCGACGAACGGACTGCGCTCCTGACCGGCGCCGTCACCGGTCGCGAAGCCCTGCTCGACGTCCATGCCGGCGGCGTAGGCGCTGAAGGTGCGCTGCCGGTCCTCGTGGTTCGCCTTCTCGACGCCGAGGGCGAGCACCGTGTCGTACAGGCCGGAGGCGACGGCCAGCCACGCGAGATGCAGGGCGTTGCCGCCCGAGGCACAGGCGTTCTCGACGTTGTGGATGGGAATGCCCGCCAGGCCCAGCGGGTAGCCGACCACCTCGCCCCGGATGCACTCCTGGCCGGTGATCAGCCCGGCCAGGGCGTTGGAGAAGAACATCGCCTGGACGTCGGGCACCCCGATACCGGCGTCGGCGAGTGCCGCGTCGACCGCGACCCGGCCGAGGTCCTTCATGGACCTGTCGAGGAACTTCCCGAACGGGCTCATCCCGACGCCACTGACGACGACCTTGGTCATCTGCTGCTCCTGTTCACGAGACCACCGGGGGGATGGGCCAGGCCGCGCTCACGCCGCCGTCCACGAGCAGGCTCTGGCCGGTCACGTAGCCCGCGTCGTCGCTCACCAGGAAGGCGACCGCGCCCGCGGCCTCCTCCGGTCGGCCCTCACGTCCCATCGGGACGACGGACGCGCGGGCCGCGCCCGGTGCGTCCCCGAACTCACGGCGCACCAACGCCGAGTCGATGGTGCCGAGCACCACCGCGTTGGCCCGGATGCCGCGACCGGCGTACCGGACCGCGACGTGGCGCATCACCGCGAGCTGTGCGGCCTTCGTCGCCTCGTAGGACAACGAGCGGCGGCTGCTGTAGACGCCCGCGGTGGACCCGACGAACACGAACGCCCCCGAACCCCGCTCCAGCATGGGTTCGAGCGCGGCCTGCGCGGTCAGCCAGTGCGAGCGGACGTTGACATCGGACGCGATGTCCCAGTCCTCGATGCTCTGGACCTTCAGCGGCTCCCGCCCCGACAGCCCGACGTTGCACACGACGATGTCGAGCCGACCACCGTGGGCCAGCGCGGCCGCGACGGCGGCCCGGCACGAACCGGGGTCGGCGGCGTCGACCTCGACCGCGAGCCCGGGGACGGCGAGGTGCTCGACGGTCGCCTCGGCACGGGCGAGCACCTTGTCGCCGACGACGACCGTCGCGCCCTCGGCGGCCAGCCGCAGCGCGATCGCCCGGCCGTTGCCCATCGGCAGGGTCTCCCCCGGTCGCGCCGGGCCGTCGCTGCCGCCGCCCAGGACGTAGGCCACCCGGCCCTCGAAACGGGACATCAGTAGCTCCGGGGCAGGCCAAGCACCTGCTGGGCGATGAAGTTGAGCGACATCTCCTGGCTGATCGGCGCCAGCCGCATGATCCGCGCCTCCCGCCAGTAGCGCTCGACGTGGTACTCCTGCGCGTAGCCGAGCCCGCCGTGGGTCTGCACCGCGCGGTCGGCGGCGTCGTAGCCGGCCTCGGCCGCGAGGTACTTCGCCATGTTGGCCTCGGCGCCGCAGGACAGCCCCGCGTCGTACCGGCCGGCGGCGACCATGGTCAGCTCCCAGGCGGCCTCCAGCCGGGCGTAGGAGTCGGCCAGGGGGTGGGACAGCGCCTGGTTGCTGCCGATCGGGCGGTCGAACACGCGCCGCACCTTGGCGTAGTCGGTGGCGCGGCGCAGCGCGGCCTGTCCGATGCCCGTCGCCTCGGCGGCGATCAGGATCCGCTCGGGGTTGAGCCCCGACAGGATGTGCTTGAAGCCCTTGCCCTCCTCGCCGACCAGTCGCCAGCCCTCGACCGGGAGGTCGTCGTAGAAGGTCTCGCAGGTGGCGACCGCGTTGCGGCCGGCCTTCGGGATGGGCCGGATGTCGACGTGGTCGGGGTCCAGGTCGATCAGGAACAGGCTGAGCCCGTCGAAGCGACCGGCCTCGGTGTCGGGCGCCGGCGCGGTGCGGGCGAGCATCAGCGCCATCGACGACTCGAGCGCCTTGCTCGTCCAGATCTTCTGGCCGCTGATCCGCCAGCCGTCACCGTCGCGCACGGCACGCGTGGTGATCCGGGAGGTGTCCGTGCCCGCGTCCGGCTCGGTCACGGCGAACGCCACGTGCAGCTCGCCCGCCGCGGCCGGCGGGAGGAAGGTCTCCTTGAGACGGTCGTTGCCGTACTTGATGACCGGCTGGAGCCCGAACACGTTCATGTGCAGGGCCGTGCACCCGTTCATGGCCGCCCCGGACGCCGCGATCTCGCGCAGCAGGATCGCCGCCTCCGTGACGCCACGGCCACCGCCGCCGTACTCCTCGGGGATGGCGAGGCCGACCCAGCCGCCTTCGGCCAGCGCGGTGAAGAACTCCCAGGGGAACCGGTGGTCGCGGTCGCACGCCGACCAGTAGTCGTCGTCGAACTCGGCGACGCGCTCACGGATCGTCGTGGCGATCAGCTCGTGCTCGGGGTCGCGCAGCTCACGCATCGGCGACCGCCGAGGGGTCCCCGTCCGCGAGCAGTCCCACCAGGACACCCATCTCCTGCTGGAAGGTCGTCATCACCTCGGCCCGGCCGGGGTCGTTCAGGGCGTCCCAGCCGTCCCGCAGGGCCTCGGCGGTGATCTCGCGGGAGAAGAAGCCGGGCGTCTGGGCGATCACGACCCTGGCCACCCGACCGCCGCCCACGTTGTAGACCTCGCCGGTCGTCGCGCACTCCCGCGCGGCCAGCCACAGGACGACCGGCGCCACCAGGCTCGGGTCGAGCCGGTCGGCCAGGTCGCCGAGCAGGTTCTCCGTCATCCGGGTACGCGCCCCCGGCTCGATCGCGTTGACCTGGATGCCGTTGCGGGCGCCCTCGATCGCGAGGGTCTTGGTCACTCCCCAGATGCCCGCCTTGGCCGCGGCGTAGCCGGTCTGGCCGAAGTTGCCGAACAGTCCGGCCGCCGAGGTCGTGTTGATGATCCGGCCGTAGCCCTGGCCGGTCATGACCGGCCAGGCGGCCCTGCTCGTCCAGATGGTGCCGCCGAGGTGGACGTCGAGCACCGACCCGATCTCCTCGGGGGTCAGCTTCGCCATCGAGCGGTCGCGCAGGATGCCCGCGTTGTTGACCAGGATGTCGAGCCGGCCGTAGGTCTCGGTGGCCGTGGCAACGATCCTGCTCGCGCTCTCGGGGGTGCTGACGTCGTTGGTGTCGACGGTCGCGGTCCCGCCGGCGGCCCGGATCTGGGCGACGACCTGCTCGGCGGGTGACGCCTCGCCGCCCGCGCCGTCGAGCGCGCCGCCGAGGTCGTTGACGACCACCGCGGCACCGCGCGCGCCGAGCAGCAGCGCGTGCTCACGGCCGAGCCCGCGCCCGGCGCCGGTGACGACGGCGACCTGTCCGTCGAGCCTGATCTCACTCATGGTGTGTGGAGCTCCTCACTGGTTCAGCCGAAGAGGGCGGACATGACTTCCGCACGGCCGCGCACGGCGTCCGCGGTGCCGTCGGTGACGATCCGGCCGCGTTGCATCACGTAGACGCGTTGGCTCACGGCCAGGGCGAGTTCGGCGTTCTGCTCGACGAGCAGGATCGTCGCGCCGGCGGTGTGCAGGGTCTCGATGGTCTGGAACAGGACGTCGACGATCGAGGGCGCGAGGCCCATCGACGGCTCGTCGAGCAGCAGCACCTTCGGGCGGGTCATCAGCGCGCGCCCGAAGGCGAGCATCTGCTGTTCGCCGCCGCTCATCGACGCCGCGAGCTGCCCACGCCGGTCGGCCAGGCGGGGGAACAGGTCGAAGACCTCCGTCAGCTGCTCGGCCTGCTGGGCCTTGGTGGCCCGGCCGCTGTAGGCGGACAGTTCGAGGTTCTCCAGCACGGTCAGCGGCGGCGCCACCCGGCGTCCTTCGGCCACCAGCGCCACCCCGGAGCGGACCACCTTGTGGCAGGCCCACCCGGTGATGTCCCGACCGTCGACGGTCACCGTGCCGCCGGAGGGCTTGTGCAGGCCCGCGATCGTGTTGAGGGTCGTCGTCTTGCCGGCGCCGTTCGAGCCGATGAGGGCGACCAGGGTTCCCCGCACGACCTCGATGTCGACCTCACGAACCGCCTGGACCGCGCCGTGCGCGGCGCAGAGTCGCGATACGCGCAGCATCGGATCGCTTGCCAAAGTAGGCCTCCTTGACCTTGTCCTGCTCCAGGCACCACGTCGGCGCGCCCTCGGCGAGAAGGGCACCGGAGTTCATGACCGAGACGGTCTCGCAGAAGTCCTCGACGAGCCGCATGTTGTGCTCGATGAGGATCAGCGTCAGACCGGACTCGCGCAGCTCGACCAGCAGCTGCCCGACCTCCTGGGACTCGGCGTCGTTCATGCCCGCCGTCGGCTCGTCCAGGAGCAGGACCCTAGGGTTGGTCGCCAGCGCCCTGGCGATCTCGACGCGGCGCTGGTCGCCGTAGGACAGCGTCTCGGCCAGCGCCGAGTGCGGCGCGCGGCAGCCGACCCGGTCGAGCAGGTCGGCCGCTCGGGCCCGCATCTCCCGGCGTTCCCGGCGTTCGGCCGGGCTCATCAGGAGCGCGCCGGCGATCGTGGAGCGCCGCTGCCCGTAGGCACCGGCGACGACGGTCTCCAGGACCGTCATCCCGGGGAACAGGCGGATGTTCTGGTAGGTGCGCCCGACGCCGCGTCGCGCGATCTGGAACGGCCGCATCCCGGTGACGTCCTGCCCGAGCACGTCGAGCCGGCCGGAGTCGGCCTGGATGAAGCCGCTCACCATGTTGAGCACCGTGGTCTTGCCGGCGCCGTTCGGGCCGAGGATGCCGTGGATCCTGCGCGGGGGCACCTGGATCGTGACGTCGTCGACCGCGGTGAGGCCGCCGAACGCCTTGGTGAGGCCGACGATGTCGACCGCCAGTTCACTCACGGGGCCACCTCCGCACGGGCGGCCGTCGGTTCGCCCTGGTCCGGTCCGCCGGGCGCCGGGCCGTCGCGGCGCCACCAGCCCGAGCGCACCAGCCGCAGACGGCGCACGTCGACCAGGCCGCGCGGCATGTAGATGATGATCACGACGAGGAGGACCCCGGTGACGACGCGGTCGTACTCCCCCATTGGCTCACGCAGCAGCTCCGGCAGGATCGTGAAGACGACCGCGCCGACGATCGGCCCGAGCCAGTGGAACGCGCCGCCGAGCACGACCGCCGCCAGCGTGACGAAGCCCAGGTGGGTGTAGAAGGTGTCCGGCCCGATGTAGCGCAGGAAGCTCGACTGCAGGATGCCGGCGGCACCGCCGAGGACTCCGGAGATGACCATGCCGACGAACTGGATGCGGCGCGGCGAGATCGCGAGGGTCTCGGCGACGGCGGGGTCCTCGCGGACCGCGTCCGCCGCGAGGCCGAAGCGCGAGCCGGCGAGCCGGGCCATCAGGTAGGCGGCGACCAGCAGGGTCCCGATCAGCCAGGCCCAGGTGCCGAGGTCACCGGGGACCAGGGTGCCCGACGCGCCGCCGGTCTGCTCGGGCAGGTTGAGGATCAGGACCCGCCCGATCAGCACCATCGCGATGGTGGCCATGGCGAGGTAGTGGCTGTCGAGCCGGATCAGCAGGCCAGCGGTCACCGCGCCGAGGGCGGCTCCCAGGGCGGCGCCGAGCAGCAGGCCGAGCAGTGGTGTCATGCCGAGCGTGCCGGCGAAGTACCCGAAGGTGAACGCGCTGACCGCCCCGAAGAAGACCGGCGCGAGGCTCAGGACACCGGTCCACAGCGAGGCGTAGACCGCCAGCGCGAACAGCGCGTTGACCCCGGCGAACTGCAGGGTGATCATCCAGGCTGTCGTACTCAAGAGTCGTTCTCCCTCCTCACGCTCGGACGAGTTGTCGTTCGCCGAAGATGCCCTGGGGCCGGAAGACGAGCACCACCAGCAGCACGCCGAAGGTGATCGCGTCCCGGAAGCCGGATGAGATGTACTGCGCGCTCATCACCTCGAGCACGCCGATGGCGACGCCGAGCAGGGCGGCGCCCCGGATGTCGCCGTAGCCGCCGACGACGACCGCGGCGAAGCCCTTGAGCAGCAGGGCCTCGCCGATGCCGAAGGACACGTTGTTGTCGGACAGGGCGGCGAGGATGCCGGCCAGCCCGGCGATCGCGGCGGCGAGGAAGGCGACGGTGACCAGCACCCGGCGGGCGTTGACGCCGACGATGGTCGCCGAGCGCGGGTCGACCGACACGGCCCGCACGGCCGCGCCGAACCGGCTGCGGGTGAGCAGCAGGTGGATCGCCGTCACGGTCGCGACGAGGGCGAGGACGCTGATCACCTGGGCGGGCAGCAGCAGCAGCCCGCCGACCCGGATCGGCTCGGTGGGCACCGACTCGGTCGGGTAGCTCGTGGCCGTCGGGCCGCTGAAGGCCTCGGCGAGGGTGAGCAGCACGATCCAGATGCCGATGCTGGCGATGATCGGGGCGAAGGTGCCGGCGTTGCGCCTGCGCAGTGGTTCGAAGGCGACCAGGTCGGCCGCGACGCCCAGCGCGCCGGCGAAGGCGACGCCGATGACGAGGGCGGCCCAGAAGCTCAGCCCCTGCTCGGACACCAGCCAGTACGACGACAGCGCGCCCCAGGTCGCGAACGTGCCGTGGGCGACGTTCAGGATGCCCATCTTGGCCAGGATCAGCGAGAACCCGACCGCGAACAGCCCGTAGACCGCCCCGAGCGCGATGCCGTTGAGCAGCTGTTGGATCAGCAGTTGCACGGAACGGTCCTCCTTTGGACGTACGACACCCGGGGTTCAGCCTTCACTGAATCAAGCGCTCGCTTGAAGCACGGTTAGCCATGTCACAATGCGCCTGTCGCCGACATAAATCAAGCACTTGCTTAAGATAAGTGCTCGGACTACGTTCGCGGAACCCCGGGAGACGACAAGGAGGTGGCCCGTGCGGCTGCCCGACCACCGCACCCCGAGCGAGGCGGTGCGACGCATCCCTGCCGGCGCCGCGATCGTGGCCTCCCCCGGGTGCGGAACACCCGAGACCCTGCTCACCCACCTCGCGGGCGCCGCCGACCTGCTCGGCCACCCGACGCTCTACTCCGGACTGCAACTGGGCGACTACCCGTTCCTCGACGCCGCCGCCCAGGGACTGCTCCGGTACCGCACCTGGCACCCCTACGGTCCGGCGCGCGCGGCCCTGGCCCCCGGCCGGGTGGACTACGTCCCGGCCCGCGCCAGCGCCGTCCCCGCCCTGCTCGACCAGTGGGACACCTCGGTGGCCCTCGTCCGCGTCTGTCCGCCGGACCGCAACGGCTGGTGCAGCCTCGGGCCCTCGGCCAGCTACGTGTGCCACGCCGTCGCCAGGGCCGCGCTGGTCATCGCCGAGGTCGATCCGCACACCCCACGCACGACCGGTGACTCCCTGCTCCACGTCACCCAGCTCGACGTGCTGGTGGACGCCGACACCCCGCCCTGCGAGTTCCCCGCCGCCGTCCGCGACGAGGTGAGCGACCGCGTGGCGGCCCACGTCCTTGGCCTGTTGCCGCCCGAGCCCACCCTGCAACTGGGCATCGGCGCGGTCCCCGAGGCGATCACCGCCTTCCTCGCCGAGAGCGACACGGGGCCGGTGCGGGTCGTCGGCATGGCCAACGACGCGATGGTCGACCTCTTCGCGCACGGCCAGCTGCGCTGGACCGACACCGGCGACTCCCCCGCCATCCGCGCCGCCGAGCTGATGGGCACCCGCACCCTCATGGAGTTCGCCGACGGGAACCCGGCGATCGTGCTGCGCGACAGTCGCGCCGCGCACGCTCCCCGCGCGCTGGCACGGATCCCCCGGCTGGTGACGGTGAACTCGGCGATCGAGGTCGACCTCGCCGGGCAGGTCGGTTCCGAGCTGGTCGGCCGCCGCCAGGTGTCCGGGATCGGCGGCGGCGCCGACTTCGTCGAGGCCGGCTTCGGCTCCGACGGCGGCCTGTCGGTCATCGCCCTGCCGTCGACCACGCCCAACGGCCGGCACAGCCGGATCGTCCGGCGGCTGGGCGCCGACATCGTCTCGCTGGCCCGCCACACCCCCGACGCCGTCGTCACCGAGTACGGCGTCGCGTGGCTGCGCGGGCGCACCGAGGCCGAACGCGCCGAGGCCATCGCCGCCGTCGCCCACCCGGACCACCGCACCGCCCTGCTCACCCCGAGCGAACCAGAGGAGACAGCATGACCGTCCACACGCGACGCGGCCGCTACTACGAGGAGATGATCCCGGGCGACGTGTTCAAGCACGAGCCTGGACGCACCATCACCGAGGCCGACAACGTCCTGTTCTGCGGCATGACCATCAACACCCAGACCCTGCACCTCGACGCGGTGCGCTCGGCCGAGTCGGAGTTCGGTCAGCGGCTCGTCAACAGCCTGCTCACCCTGGGCATCGTGTGCAGCATCGGTGTCCCCGACCTCACCCAGAAGACGACCATCGCCAACCTCGGCTTCGACAAGATCGCCTTCCCGGCGCCCGTGTTCATCGGCGACACCCTCTACTGCGAGACCGAGATCAGGGACCGCCGCCCGTCCGCGTCCCGTCCCGGCCAGGGCATCGTCACCCTCGAACACCGTGGCCTCAACCAGAACGGCGTACTGGTGTGCTCGGCGGTCCGCGCCGCCCTCGTGAGGTTCCTCCCCGACGGCGAGACCCCGCTCCCCTGATCCTCAGAGCGTCGCCGCGCTGCCGAGGACGAGGGTGCCCGAGCTCATGAACATCCCGCCGACCCCGGTACAGACGCTGACCTCGACGCCGTCGACCTGCGCGGGGGCGACGCCGCGGACCTGGCGCACGGACTCCTGGATGGCGAACATGCCGTACATGCCGGTGTGGGTGTAGGACAGCCCACCGCCGTTGGTGTTCAGCGGGAGCCGTCCACCGGGAGCGGTGTTGCCCTCGGCGATGAACGCGGGCGCCTCGCCCCGGCCGACGAAACCGAGGTCCTCCAGGCCGTAGACCGGGACGTGCGCGAAGGCGTCGTAGATCATCAGGTGGTCGACGTCGGTGTGCGCGATCCCGGACTGGGCGAACGCGCGCTCGCCGCCCACACGGATGGCACGCGAGGACGTCAGGCTCTCCAGGCCGGAGACGACCGAGGACTCGCTGGACTCGCCCGCCCCGAGCACGTACACGGGTGGGTTCGGCAGGTCCAGAGACCGGGCCCGCTCGGCGGAGGTGAGCACCAGCGCGCCGCCGCCGTCGGTGACCAGGCAGCAGTGCAGCAGGTGCACCGGATCGGCGATGACGGGCGAGGCGAACACGTCCTCGACGGTGATCGGGTCGCGCAGCTTGGCGCGCGGGTTCATCGCGGCCCACCGCCGTTGCACGACGGGGACCATCGCCAGCTGCTCACGGGTCATGCCGTACTCGGCCATGTAGCGGCGCACGCCCATCGGGAACAGCGACGGCGCGCCGACCGGTCCGTGCGGCACCTCCAGCTGTGCCATCAACGACTGCGGCGCGGGCGCCCAGGGCACCATGCCGACCCGCGAACGCCCGGACTCGCCGTGCGTCACGAGCACGGTGTCGCACAGGCCGGCGCTGATCGCGGCCATGGCGTGCCGCACGTGCAGCATGTACGAACTGCCGCCGACGTTCGTGCCGTCGAGGTACTCCGGGACGATGCCGAGGTAGTCGGCGACGTCGACCGGCATCTCCCCCGCCGAGGCGACCCCGTCGACGTCGGCCGGGGTGAGGCCGCAGTCGGCGAGCGCGTTGAGCGCGGCGTCGACGTGCAGCTGTAGCGCGGACATGCCAGGGACCTTGCCCAGCTCGGTGCTCTCCGCCGCACCGACGATCGCGACGGCTCCCCGCAGACTCATGAGTTCCCCTCCGCGAGGTCGAAGCAGACGACGCGGCGCTCGCCGCGTTCCTCGAAGGCCACCCGCACCGGGGCGTCGACCTCCAGCAGGTCCGGCCGGTCGGTGCGGACCACACCGGTCAGGTGCGGGCCCTCCGCCAGCGCGACGACACCGAGCGCGTATGGCGCGTCGAAACCGGCCGGGGCACGGTGGTTGACGACGAACGAGAGCAGCACGCCGTGGCCGGCGGCCGCGACCAGCTCCACCGAGCGCGCGCCGCACCGGGGACAGCTGATGCGCGGGTACAGGAACATCGACGCGCAGGCCGTGCACCGCGGCACCGTCAGCTCACCGGCGTCGATGCGGTCGAACCACTCCTGGGTGTCCGGGGTGGGCAGTGGAACGGGTTTCACGGGGTCCCTTCCCTGACGAGATCGGGCAACAGGTGCTTGCGGAGCTTGCCGTTGGCCCCGCGCGGCAGTTCGGCGACGACCTGGTACCGGCGCGGCACCTTGTAGCGGGCAAGGCGGTCGTGCAGGAAGGACGCGAGAAGCTGCGCGGTGTCCTCGGCGCCCAGCGCGGAGCCGGGCACGACCTGGATCACCGCGCAGGCGACCTCGCCCCATTCCGGGTCGGGCAGGCCGACCACGCCCGCGTCCTGGATGTCGGGGTGCTCCAGCAGGGCCGCCTCGACCTCGGCGGGGTAGATGTTGACCCCGCCGCTCACGATCACCTCGGCCGTGCGGCCGAGCAGGTACAGGTAGCCGTCCTCGTCGAGATGACCGATGTCCCCGACGGTGACGAAGTCGCCGACCCGGGCGGCCCGGGTCTTGGCGTCGTCCCCCCGGTAGGAGAACGCGTGCGCGCCCATCCGCAGGAAGACCCGCCCGGAACACCCGGCCGGCACCGGTTCGCCGTCAGCGTCGAGCACGCGGACCTCGGCGCCGGGCTGCGGGCGGCCGACACTGCCGGGGCGTTCGAGCCACTCGGCGCTGGTGATCGCGGTGCCGGCGGCCTCGGTCGCGCCGTAGTACTCCCACACCACGGGCCCGAACCACGCGATGACCGCACGTTTCACCGACTCGGGGCACGGGCCGGCGCCGTGCACGAGGCTGCGCATGCTGGACACGTCCGACGCCGCCCGGACGTCCTCGGGCAGGCGGAGCAACCGGTGCAGCTGGGTCGGCACCAGGTGGGTCGTGGTGACGCGGTGCTCGGCGATGCGGCGCAGCACCGTCTCGGCGTCGAAGCGGTCCATCAGCACGACGGCGTGCCCGTAGTGCAGGGACGTGACCGCCAGCCCGCTGACCGCGGTGTGGCTCAGCGGTGAGGTCACCAGGTGCACGCCGTCGTCGAGCGGCGTGATGCCGAACATGCCGAGCTGCCAGGCGGCGCCGGCGGCGAACACGTCGTCCGGGTCGCCTTCCGGCAGCCGGCGCAGCACGCCCTTGGGGTGGCCCGTCGTGCCGGAGGTGTAGCCGAGGTAGGAACCCGGCGTGCGGTCCTCGACCGGTCCGGTCGGCAGGTCGGCGATCTCGGCGGTGAGGTCACGGAACCCTGGTGCCTGGCCGAAGGTGAACCGCCGGTCCGGCGCGTCGGTGGCCGTGCGCACGGTGTCGGCGTACGCCAGTGAGCACAGGACGGCCACCGGTGCGGCGTCCTCGACGATGTAGCCGACCTCGGCCGTGGTCAACGCCGTGTTGACCGGGACGTAGTAGGCGCCGACCTGTTGGCAGGCGAGGACGAGCGCGATCGCCCACGACTCGTTGGCGACCACACCCACGACCCGGTCACCGCGTTCGAGGCCCAACCCGCGCAGCAGGCGGGCCGTCGCGTTGGCACGCGCGACGAGTTCGTGTCGGGTCAGGCGGGTGCCGTCCGGCTCGACCACGGCCAGCGCGTCGGGCGCAGTGGCCGCGAGACGCCAGAACCCCAGCTCGCTCATCCGCGCCGCTCCTCGGTGACGCGCGCCAGCAGCTCACGCGCGAGGTCGCGGCGCAGTGCCGTCGTCGTGCCGTACGTCGCGGCCAGGCCCATCACCCGCTTGAGCCACACGTGCAGGTGGTACTCCCAGGTGAAGCCGATCCCGCCGTGCAGTTGCAGGGCGTCGACGTTCGCCCTGGCGGCCGCGTCACCGGCGTAGGCCTTGGCGGCGGCCGCCCGCGACGCCCCGTCCGGGTCGTCGACGGCGTCGAACGCGGACAGGGCCGCGGCGGTGGCCATGTCGACCATGACCGCGAGGTCGGCGGCCTTGTGCTTGACCGCCTGGAAGGAGCCGACCGGCCGGCCGAACTGTTCGCGGACGCCGACATACTCGACGGTGAGTTCGAGCAGCCGCTGGGCGGCGCCGGCGAGCAGGCAGGCGGCACCGGCGACGGCGAGCGACCGCGTCCTGGTGACCACCGCGCGGTCGCTGCCCAGCAGCGTGCCCTCACCGGTGACGGTGACCCGTGCGAGGGGGCGCAGCGGGTCCAGCGACGGGACCGGGACGACCTCGGTCTCCTCGCGGGTGAAGGCCCGGACCGAGCCGTCGGCGGCGAGGTCCAGGAGCAGGTCGGCGTCGGCGGCGTACGGGAGGAACGGCGTCAGCTCACCGAGGCGGACGACGGCGAGCGCGTCGCCCCCGACGATCCGCGGCAGCCACGTGTCGGCCACCGGCCCTGGCAGCGCGCCCAGGACGGACGTGGCGAGCACCGCCGTCTCCAGGAACGGCTCGGGCACGGCGTGCCGGCCGAGGCTGTGCAGCACGCCCGACAGGTGCGCCGGGGACAGTCCCGCGCCGCCGTGGTCCTCGGCGACGAGCGCGGACACCAGACCGGTCTCGGCCAGCCGTCCCCACAGCGCGGCGGTGTGGGCCGTGTCGTCGTCGAGCCGGGCCCGCAGGTGGTCCAGGCCGCAGTGGGCGCGCAGGACGTCGTCGGTGAGCGCCACGAGCTGGCGGCGGTCCTGGTCGAAGGTGGTCATCGTCGCGGCTCCATCGGCAGGCCCAGCACACGCTCGCTGATGATGTTGCGCTGGATCTCGTTGGTGCCGCCGAAGATCATGGCGGCTCTGGCGTACCAGTAGCGGTGATGCCACCGCGACCACGCGCGCAGCGTGGCGGCGTCGGCGCCCGGCAGCGAGCCGGGATCGCCGACGACGGCACCGTCCTGCGCGAGCAGCCGCAGGCCGGTGTCGAAGATGTCGTGCTGCATCTGGGTCCAGAAGACCTTGTTGATGCTGGCGGTGCTGTCCAGCTCGCCGCCGGCCTCGGCCAGTGCGGCCAGCCGGTAGACGTTGGCCCGGTAGACCTCGGTCTGCACCAGGACCCGGCCCAGCTCGTCGAGCGCGTGCGTGTCCTCGTCGAGGCCACGGGCGCCGGCGAGGGCGGCCAGGTCCGCGACGTCGCGGGAGAACTTCGCGTGGTCGCCGAACACGGCACCGCGTTCGAAGCCGAGGGTCGACATCGCCACGGCCCAGCCACGGCCGACCTCGCCGACGACGTTGCCGACCGGGACCCGGACGTCGGTGAAGAAGACCTCCGCGAAGCCGCGGGTGCCGTCGACCATCGTCAGCGGCCGGACCTCCACACCGGGCGAGCGCAGGTCGATGCACAGGAAGCTGATGCCGTCGTGCTTGCGCCGGCGGCCGGCCTCGGGGTCGGTGCGCACCAGGGCGAAGATCCAGTCGGCGAAGCCGCCCATCGAGATCCAGATCTTCTGGCCGTTGACGACGAAGTGGTCGCCGTCGCGCTCGGCGGAGGTCCGCAGCGAGGCGAGGTCGGACCCGGAGCCGGGCTCGCTGAAGCCCTGGCACCAGATCGTGCGGCAGGCCAGCAGGTCGGGGATCCAGCGGGCGCACTGCTCGGGCGTGCCGTACCGCATCAGCACCGGCCCCAGCAGGTAGAGGCCGCCCATGTTGATCCGTTCCGGTGCACCGGCGCGGTAGTACTCCTCGGCGAAGGCGATCGACCGGCGCAGGCCGGCGTCGCGGCCGCCGTACTCGGTCGGCCAGTCCACGGCGGCGTACCCGCCCTCGAACAGCCGGCCCTCCCAGGCGCGGTGCAGGTCGAAACCCTCCCGCTCGGTCCACGGCGGCAGCGGCTCGGCGGGGACGTGCTCGGCGAGCCAGGCCCGGACCTCGGCGCGGAACTCCGCCACACCGGCGGCGGTGTCGGGCGCGCTCATGCCGCGAGTCCCAGGGCGTCGGAGACCGTGCGCATGGTGTCGGCGTAGTCGTGCGCGCCCATCCGCAGGGAGATGTTGACGCCGTCGGCCCCGAGGTCGAGGTACCGCTCGACGACCGGCGCCAGCGCGGCGACCTCGCCGGTGAAGCGGAGCCCGACGATCACGTGCTGGGCGGACCGGTCGCGCCCGGCCTCCTCGAGGTGGGCGCGGTAGGTCGCGTGGTGCTCGGCGAACTGGGACGGGGTGAGGTTCCAGGGGTACCACCCGGTTCCGGCCGTGGCGGCCCGGCGCAGCGCGGCGGGCGAGTGCCCGCCGACGAGCACCCTGGGCAGCGGCGCCGGATCCCGGGGGTAGATGCCGTCGGGGTCGTCCCACAGTCTGGTCAGCTCGGCGATGCCCTGCCCGCAGCGGCGGCCACGGGTCCGGAACTCGGTCTGGCAGGCCGCGAACTCCTCGGCCGACCAGCCGACGCCGACGCCGAGGTCGACCCGGCCGTCGGTGAGCGCGGCCACGGTCATCAGGTCCCTGGTGAGCAGGGTCGGGTTGCGCAGCGGCAGCAGCAGCACCGAGCTGCCGACCCGCAGCCGGGTGGTGGCGGCGCAGACCTCCACGGCGGCCTGGAGCACGTCGAGCAGCCCTTGGTCCTCGGCGGCCTCCACCCTGGCCGTGCCGTCGACCGTCCGGTTGTGCCGCTCGACCTGCTCGGGATCGGTCGCGGACGGCGCCTCGGGGTAGGGGTAGGCCGAGGTGTACTCGTCGAAGAACACGATGTGCTCCGGCAACCAGATGCCGGTGAAGCCCAGTTCCTCGGCGGTCCTGCCGAACCGCGCCATGAAGTCGGGGTTGCGTTCGGTGCTGCCGTCGAACAGGTCGACCAGACCGATCTCCACACGGGCTCCTTTCTCAGGCGAACGCCGCGATGGCGGCGATCTCGTCGTCGGTGGGGAGGTGGTCGAGGTCGGCGACCAGCTCGTCGACCCGGACCGGCAGGGAGGCGATCGCCTCCCGGGCGGCGGGCAGGTCGGCGACGGGGACGCACCAGGTTCGGCGTACGTCCTCGGCGGCCTCGCCGAGCACCCTGGTGAGGACGGCGTCGGCGGCGACCAGGTCGGCGCGGCCGGCCTGCCAGGCCAGCCAGCCGGCCGGCGCCGCGTGGGCGGCGACGTACCGGTCGAGGACGTCGGCCGTCGTCGCGCGCAGGTGGGTGGCTGGCACCCGGTCACCCACCGGTTTCGGGAGGGCGATCGCCCCGGTGAACGAGACGTGCTCGCCGTGGTGGGAGGCGCGCCGCTGGGTCCACAGCGCGCGCATGGCGCCGAGATTGTCGATGCAGCGACCGACGTGGTCGCCGATCTCCCGGAACGGGTCGGCCAGGACGGGGGGCGGGCAGGCGAGGTCGAGCCCCAGTTCCAGCCGCCCGCCGCCGAACCAGTCGATGCTGGCGATCTGTTTGGCGCGGACCGCCGCGCCGCGCAGGGAGAGCAGGTCGCCGGACAGGCCGAGCCGGATCCGGCTGGTCGCCCTGGCGACGCGTTGCAGGCCCAGGGTCGGATCGTGGGCCCGGTCGGCGGCGGCCTCGCGGTCGCCGCCGGCCCACCAGGAGGCCAGGCCCGCTCGTTCGGCGGTCGCGGCGGCCCGGGCGATCGCGGTGCCGAGTGCCTCTGTCCCGGTGGTTCGGAAGCTGCAGGCGATCCCGAGGTCCATCGACGTCCTCTCCCTCACGCGGCGTTCGTCAGCCCTTCCACTCCACGAGCGTGCCGTCGGCACTCCACTCCAGGTAGGCACCCGTTCCGCTCAGGCTGGCCTGGCCGTCCTGGTAGGCGAGCTCGCCGTAGACGGTGTCCTGCGAGCTGATGTTCTTGAGCGCCTCCGCGACCTTCGCCGGGTCCTTGTCGCCCGCTTCCTTGATCGCCTCGGCGATCAGCCACATGGCGGTGTAGCCCTGCGCCCCGTACATGTCGGGGTCCTTGCCGTAGTCGGCCTGGTAGCTCTCGACGAACTTCGTGGCCAGCTCGTTGTCGGTGAAGCCGGCCTGGAAGGGCACCGCGAACAGGGTGCCGGCGAGGCCGCCGCCGGAGGACTGGAACAGCTCGGCGCTGTCGACGCCGTAGCTGGTGAGGATGCGCTTGTCGTAGTCGCGTTCGCGCAGCGACTTGGACAGCAGCGCGGCGGGGGTGCCGAGCATGCTGGCGACCACCGTGTCGGGGTTGAGTGACTGGACCTCGGTCGCGGCCTGGGTGTAGTTGGTGTCGGCGGAGGAGGTGTTGATCGTGCGGACCACGTCGACGCCGTTGCGTTCGAGCGCGGCCTTCCAGACCTTGGCGTCGCCGACCATGCCGTCGTTGTCCGAGGTGACCACCAGGACGGCGGTCCTGATGCCCTCGGCGGGCACGACCTTGTCGACGAACTGGTCGTAGATGCCGTCCGGCTCGGCGGGCAGGATCACCGGCCGGTAGACGTAGGGCGGCTCGGCGAGGCCGTCGAGGATCGCGGAGGTGACGATCGCGGGGACCTTGCTCTGCGTGATCATCGGGGCGAGTGCGCCGGCCTCCGAGGACAGCCCGCAGCACAGGACCCCGGAGGCGCCGTCCGCGACGTACTGCTGGTAGAGCGCGATGGCCTGGGCCGGGTCGCCCTTGATGTCGTCGATCTTGAGGTTGATGGTCCTGCCGTCACCGAGGTAGTCGCTGTCGTTGATCTCCTTGACGGCGAGCTTGGCGCCGTCGGTGATCGGTACGCCGGCGAAGGCGGCCGGACCTGAGAGGAGGGCCGGGAAGCCGACGAGGTACTCGGTGTCGCCGCCCGCGCCGGCGGAGCTGCATCCCGAAAGTGCGACGAGCGCCGCCGCGCTGATTGTCGCGGCGACCGTGCGGAACCGGCGACGGCGCCGGCTGGTGGTGAGTCGAGACACGAGCGTCCCCTTCTGACCGGGCGGATCAAGCAAGCGCTTGAACCATATGAAGCAAGTGCTTGATATTAGGCACGGTGATGCCAGTCACGCAATGGCCCGGGGGCGCATTTCCGCATTTCCGGACGGGTCGGTGACAGACCGGGATCAGGAACCGGCGGCCGGGCGGCCCAGCGCGAACCGGCCACGGTCGAGCACCACGTCACCGGTCGCGGCCAGCACCTGGAACAGCCCCCCGTCGCCGTCACGCCACACGACCAGACGGAGGCGGTCACCGGGCAGGACGGGCCGGGTGAACCGGCCCGCCATCGACCGCAACCCGCTCGCGTCCCCGTCGGCCAGGTGGTTGACCAACAGGCGTGCGACGTAGCCGTAGGTGCACATGCCGTGCAGGATCGGGCGCTCGAAACCACCACGGGTCGCGAAGACCGGATCGGCGTGCAACGGGTTGCGGTCCCCGGTCAGCCGGTACAGCAGCGCCTGGTCCGGCCGGCTGGCGAAGTCCGCGACCAGGTCCGGCTCCCGCTCCGGCGCGGCCCAGACCGGGCTGGGCCCCCGCTCACCGCCGAAACCGCCCGCCCCACCGAAGAACGCGCCGAGGCGGCTGCGCATCAGCCGGCGACCCGTCGCCGCGTCGACCATCTCCGACTCGGTCCACATGACCGCGTGCGGGTCCTTGTCCCAGATCTCGGTCACGGTCGTCACGACGCGCGCCGTCCCGGCCGGCGGGAGCGGTCCGTCCATCTCGAACTCCTGCTCGGCGTGCACCGCCCGCGTCGGGTCGAAGTCGCCGACGTCCGGCAGGCCGTTGGCCAGGCCAAGGACCACCGCGAAGGTCGGGATCACCTGCTGGGCAACGCCTTCGCTGTTCTCGGTCGTGAAGCCGAGTTCGGCGAGCGGATCGTCCTGGCCCGCGCCGACGGCCAGGGCGTAGAGCAGCGAGTCCTTGTCGGTCCAGGTCACGGTGTGCGGTCCGGTGACCAGGCCGACACGGGTCGGGTCCAGTGGCATCGACAGTTCCTCAGCTCGAATCGGACAGGCGGGTGCGCGGCCCTGCCTTGAGCACCCGGGACGGCAGCTCGTGGCCCACGAGACGCTGCGCCAGCTCGGCGACGTCGAGGAGACGGTCCAGGTCCACCCCGGTCTCCACGCCCAGTTCCCCCAGCAGGTACACCGCCTCCTCGGTCGCGATGTTCCCGCTCGCGCCGGGCGCGTACGGACAGCCACCGAGCCCGCCGACGCTGGCATCGAACCGCCACACGCCCAGCTCCAGGCCCGCGACGAGGTTCGCCATGCCGGTGCCCCGGGTGTCGTGCAGGTGCAGCGCCAGCGGCGCGTCGGCGTCGAGGTCGCGGAACCGGCCGACGAGCCGGCGGACCCGGGGCGGCGAGCCCATGCCCGTGGTGTCGCCGAAGCAGATGCTGTCCGCGCCGTCGCGACGGGCCCTCGCGGCGTAGGACGCGACGACGTCCTCGGCGATCTCGCCCTCGTAGGGGCAGCCGAACGCCGTCGCGACGATCACCTGGCAGGACGCCCCGGCCGCGTGGGCCAGCTCGATGACCTCGGCGATGCCGTCGAGCGACTCCTGCGGGGTGCGGTTGATGTTGCGCAGGTTGTGGGTGGTCGACGCCGAGACGACGACCTCGATGTCACCGAAGCCGGCGTCCAGCGCCCGGCGGGCGCCGACCAGGTTGGGCACGAGCGCGGAGTACCGCACGTCGTCGCGGCGCTCCACCGCCGACCACACCTCGGCGGCGTCGGCCATCTGCGGGATCGCCTTCGGGTGCACGTAGGAGACGGTCTCGATCTCGGTCAGGCCGGTCGTGCCGAGCGCGTCGACCAGCGCCACCTTCCCGGCCGTGGACACGGGCGGCTCGTTCTGCAGGCCGTCACGCGGTCCGACCTCACGCAGCACGACCCGGGAGGGAACCTCGCTCATCGCACACCCCGTTCCTCGGCGACCAGCGCGCGATGGGCGGTCGGCGTCCCGTAGAGGGCGCGTGCGGTCGTCACGCGCCGGAAGTGGTGGGAGATCTCGTGTTCCCAGGTGAACCCGATGCCGCCGTGGACCTGGACGGCCTCGCGCAGCACGACCATCGCGGCGTCCCCCGCCCTGGCCTTGGCCGCCGACGCGGCGAAGCGCCAGTCGTCGGTCCCCTCGGCGGCGGCGGAGACCGCGGCCAGCACGGCGCTGGTCGCGGTCTCCAGCTCGGCGTACATGTCGACGAGCTTGTGCTTGACGCTCTGGAAGGACGCGACCGGGCGGCCGAACTGGACGCGGTCCACGGCGTAGTCGCGGGCGAGGTGGAACGCCCGGTCGGCGGCGGCGAGGGCGTCGACCGCGGTGAGCAGCGCGCCGGTCAGCCAGGCGTCGCGCACGGCGTCGGTCACTCCCCCGGCGACCAGCACCGCCGGGGCGGCGTCCAGGTCGAGCAGGGCGAGGCCGCGACCGGGGTCGACCGCCTCCATGGCCGTGACCCGCACCCCCGGCGCTGTGGCGTCGACCAGCACCAGGTCGGCACCGGAGGTGGTGACCAGGAACGTGTCGGCGTGGGTCCCGCTGTCGACGAACGTCCTGCGCCCGCTGACCGTGCGCCCGTCCCACCGGGCGGTCGCGTCCAGGGCGACACCCGCCCCGTCCTCGTGCAGGGCGGGCACGACGATCCGCCCCTGTTCGGCGAGCGCGCGGCGCAGGCCGGTGGCGTCGGCGGGATCGACCAGGCGCAGCAGGGTCACGGCCACACCCGAGGCCGCGACCAGCGGGCCGGACCAGCCGCACCGCGAGGTCTCGGCCACCGCGGCGGCGAGCTCGGTGAGCGTGGCACCCTGGCCACCGTGTTCGTCCTCGACGAGCAGGCCGGCGGCGCCGACCTCCTCGACCAGGCCGGCCCACAGCTCGGGCCGCGCCGCCCCGGCGAGGCGGCTGACCTCGACCGGGCTGCGCTGGTCCAGGAACCGTGCGAACACCGGCGACAGCTCGGCGCTGAGCATCAGACCCGCCACGCCTTCCTCCCGTCCGTGAATCACGTCGTCGTGGATCAGTCGTTGTGAATCAAGCGCTTGCTATCCGGTGCCGACAAAGAAGGCGCCACCGAGCGGCGCCTCCGTCAGGTCGGCGTCAGGCCGTGCGGATCCCGTTGAGCAGGATCGCGGTCTGCACCTCGATGACCCGGTCGATGCCGACCTGGCCACGCGGGTTGAACCAGCGGATGACCGCCTGGATCGCCCCCATGATGGTTCGGTAGATCATCCTGGCGTCGATGTCGCCGCGGATCACGCCCGCGTCGATGCCCTGCTGGATCGTCTCCAGCCACACCTTCTCGACCTGGTGCTGCCGATCGGTGATGCCCTTCATCGGACGCACGTAGTGCCAGTCGTTCTGCAGGATCGTGACGTGCTGGCGGTTCTCGACCAGGCCGCGCAGGGCACACGCGACGAGTTGCTCCAGCGCGTCGACAGGTCCCTGCGCCTTGGCGACCGCCGCGTCGTAGCCGCGGATGATGGTGTCGAGGTAGCCGACGAGCACCTCCTCGACCATCGCCTCCTTGGAGTCGAAGTAGTAGTAGAGGCTGCCCGAGAGCATGTCGGCCTCGTCGGCGATGTCACGCACGGTGGCCGCGGAGAAACCCTTCTCCGAGAACACTTTCGCCGCGGCGCGCATGATCAGCTCCTTGCGAGCCACGCCCGTGGGAGAGCCGGTCGAGCGGCGACGGGTAGTACTCACGCTGCGCTGCCTTCCTGTAACCGGTCCAAATGCTCGGACACCTTAACGGACGATGTCGCCGTCGAACGGTCACCGCATGTCACGGCCGGCGATCGGAGACGATCGTGACCGCGCTGACGAGGTCGCCGGGGCTGCCACCCTGGTTCTGCACGAGCCCGAACCGTGGGTCGGCGACCTGCCGCTCCCCCGCCTCACCGCGGAACTGCAACCACATCTCGTAGATCATCCGCAGCCCGCTCGCGCCGATCGGGTGGCCGAAGCTCTTCAGCCCGCCGTCGATGTTGACCGGGAGCGCGCCGTCGCGGTCGTAGCGTCCGGACAGGACGTCCTGCCACGCCTTGCCGCGCTCGGAGAAACCGAGCTCCTCCATCAGGACCAGCTCGGTCGGCGTGAAGCAGTCGTGCACCTCGGCCAGCGAGATCTGGGTGGCGGGATCGGTGATGCCCGCCTGTGCGTAGGCGGTCCTCGCCGACGCCGACGCCTCGGCGAGATCGGAGTAGTCGTAGTCGCTGTCGTTGCGACCGGTGCCCGAACCGGCGTCGAGCGCCAGTGCGTGCACGTAGAGCGGCGAGTCGGTGTACCGGTGCGCGTCCTCGGCGCGGACGATCACGGCGGCGGCCGCGCCGTCGGCGACCCCGGAACAGTCGAAGACGCTGAGCCTGCCCGCGAGGGCGGGCGCGGCGGCGATGGTCTCCTTCGGCACCTCGCGGCGGAACTGCGCGCGCGGGTTCCTGGCCCCGTTGCCGTGGTTCTTCCAGGCGATGTGGGTCATCGCCTCCTTGATCCGCTCCTCCGGCACGCCGTAGCGGCGGGCGTAGGCGGGCACGATCATCGAGTACATCGCGGGCGCGCTGAGCACCGGCGGCGTGCCGTCGTTGGGCACGCTCGGCATCTCCAGACCGGAGTAGCCGGCGTCCTTGAGCTTCTCCCCGCCGACGGCCATCACGACGTCGTAGGCGCCGGAGGACACGGCGAAGCAGGCGTTGCGGAAGGCCTCCGAGCCCGTCGCGCACATGTTCTCGACCCGGGTCACCGGCTTGTGCGCGATGTTGAGCGGGCGGGTGAGGGTCAGGCCGGAGACACCGGAGATCATCGAGCCGAGCCAGAACGCGTCGACGTCGCCGACACCGAGCCCGCCGGCCGAGCCGAGCGCGCCGTGCGTCGCCTCGACGAGCAGGTCGTCGACGTTGCGGTCCCAGTGCTCACCGAAGTTCGTGCAGGCCATGCCGACCACGGCCACCGGTGTCGTGAGGGCGTGCGATCCCATCAGTCCTCCTCGAGGTGCGGGCGCACCTTCCACACGTAGTTGCGGACCCCGTTGCCCGCCACGCTCGCGAGCCGGAACGTCGGGGTGACCCGGTCGCCGATGGCGAGCTCACGACCGACGGCGTCGGTCATCTCGCACTCGAATCGGCCGCCGCCGTCGAAGTCGACCGCGACCACGCGGGCCGGGAGCTGGACCGACTCCGAGAGCCAGTCGTCGGTGAACGTCGCGATCCGACCGGGTACGTCGACCATCGGCTCCGGCTCGAAGCCCTCGGTCGCCGAGCAGCGCAGACAGACCTGGCGCGGCGGCAGGTTGCGGTACCCGCAGGAGCCGCAGCGCGCGGCCACGAAGCCGAACTTCCAGGCGACGGAACGGCGCGAGGCGGGCGGGACCGGCGGTTTGACGTCCGGGCGCCGGGCCGGTTCGCGCGGCAGCAGGCCACGCCAGTTGAGGAAGTCGCCGTAGGACACGGGCTGTGCGTCTGGCGCGTCCGCCAGCCCGCTGCGCGGGCCGTTCGCGTGCCGGTCGGTCACCCGGAAGACGAAGGCGTCGGCGCCGTCGGTGACCGACACCGCCAGGACCACGTCGCCGGGGGACGCGGCGTCGAGCGCGACCGCGAGGCCGACGGCGAGGTCGGCGGCACCGGCGTAGCCCAGGCCGGCCGCGTCGACGGCGGCGAACAGCGCCTGTTCGAAGCCGCGCCGGGCCGTGGACCTGGCGCGGGCGTGGGGCGTGCTGATGACGAGGTGGTCGACCTGCTCGCGTTTGAGGTCGCAGCGGCCAAGGACGTCGTCGACGATCCGTTCGACGAGGGGGACGTAGGCCTCGACACCGAAGCGCTCCTCCCAGGTCCGGGTGCGCACGTCGCCCGGAATCCGCCACCGGTCCAGGAACTCGCTCGTCAGGGAGGCCGACCCGATCAGCTCGGCGATCGGGTCGGCGCCGACGACGAGGGCGGCGGCCGCGTCGGCCCCGGCCGCCTCGTCCGCCGAGCCGGGCAGGCCGTAGCGCAGGTCGCTGGCGACGACCAGCGCGTTGCCCGAGGACAGGCCGGCGCGCAGCGCGCCGGCTCCGCCGCGCAGGGCACCGGACAGGTCGTAGGCCGCCACCTCCTCGGCCAGCCCGGAGGCGGCCGCGACGGTGGCGGCGTTCGACTTCTCCAGGTAGGCGGGCCGGGTGGTGGCGAACCACAGGCTGTCGACGCCGTCCGCCGCGCGCAGCGCGGCCCGCGCGGCGGCCACGCCCATGGTGGTGGCGTCCTCGTCGTAGGACGCGACGGGGCGGGTGCCCTTGCCTCGTCCGCCGAGGACGCGGGCCACGTCGGCGCGGTCCAGGCGCGGCACGGGCAGGTACACGGCATATGACTCGATGCCGACCACGACACCTCACTTCTACCCCGGCTGGGCGAACTTTCAATCAAGCACTTGCTTTGATACTTTAGGGACGCCGCCTCGCGGACGCAACCATGCGCCGGGCCGAGGAGCGTGAACGGAGGACGATGTCGACCGTGAGCGAGCGGGACTTCCGGCAGCGCGTCACCGAGGTGATCGACGCCTTCGCACCCGCACGGGCCGCCGGCGGAAACGCCTGGGGCGAGGGCGATGACCGGGTCTCGGTCGTCGCCGAACGATCCGAGGGCGAGGCCGAGGAGATCGCCCGCCTGCGACGCTACCGCGCCCATCTCGACGACCACGGACTGTCCTGGGTGGAGGGTCCGGCGACCTACGGCGGCGCCGGACTGACCACCCGGCACGCGGACCTGCTGCGTGCCGTCGAGGCCGAACATGAGCTGCCCGACGACGCCTATCTCCGCTTCAGCGCCTCCACGCTCTGCCCCACCCTGCTCGAACACGGCACCGAGGAGCAGCGGACCGGGCTGCTCCACCGGTTGCGGACCGGTGAGGTCATCGCCTGCCAGCTCTACAGCGAGCCCGGCGCCGGGTCGGACCTCGCGGGCCTGTCCACCCGCGCCGAACGCGACGGCGACGGCTGGCGCCTGAACGGTCAGAAGGTCTGGAGTTCGGGCGCCCACTACAGCGACCTCGGTCTCTGCATCGCGCGCACCGACCAGGCCAAGCCCAAGCACGCCGGCCTGACCACGTTCCTGGTCGACCTGCGCGCGCCGGGCGTCGAGATCCGGCCGATCCGCCAGCTCACCGGCGGGGCGTCGTTCGACGAGGTGTTCCTCACCGACGTCCACGTCCCCGACTCGGCCCGCGTCGGCGAGGTCGACGGCGGCTGGCGGGTGGTGATGACCTCGCTGCTCCACGAGCGCTCCGCCATCGGCCGCGAGGTCGGGGTCGACGGCGCGCTCGTCGACCGGCTCGTCGACCTCGCACGCCATGTGCGCCAACCGATCGACGACCGCACCCGCGACCAGCTCGCCGACGTCGTGGTGCGGGCGTGGGCCGCGCGGCTCACCACCGACCGCTACCTCGACCGCGGCGCCACGCCCGGTCCCGAGCTGGCCATGACCAAGCTGCTCACCACGGACCTGTTGCGCCAGATGAGCGACGTGGCCGCCGACGTCCTGGGCGCCGGGCACGTCGCCGACACCGGCGAGTGGGGCACCTACGCCTGGTCCGAGCTCACCCTCGGGCTGCCGGGCCTGCGCGTGGGCGGCGGCACCGACGAGATCCTCAAGAACGCCATCGGAGAACGGGTTCTCGGCCTACCGAAGGACGCACGATGAAGATCGACATGGGCATGATCGGTTCCTCGGCCGCCGGGTGCGGGCCGATCGCGGCCGACGCCGAGGCCTGGGGGTTCGACGGCGTGTGGGCGAGCGAGAGCGTCACCGACGCCTTCCTCCAGTCCCAGGCCGCGCTGCTGACCACCGAGCGGGTGTCGGTCGGCACGGCGATCGCGGTCGCCTTCGCCCGCAACCCGATGTCGGTCGCGTACCTCGCGTGGGACCTCGCGGCCATGTCCGGTGGTCGCTTCGTCCTCGGCCTCGGCAGCCAGATCCAGGCCCACGTCGAGCGCCGCTTCTCCATGGAGTGGAGCTCGCCGGTCGACCGGATGCGTGACTTCCTGCTCGCGCTGGACGCCATCTTCACCTCGTGGCGCGACGGCACCCGCCTTGACCACCGCGGCAGGCACTACCAGCACACGCTGATGACCCCGGTGTTCACGCCCCACCACCACAGCCACCGCATCCCGACGATGATCGCCGCGGTCGGCGCCAGGATGACCGAGCTCGGCGGCGAGCTGTGCGACGGCCTGCTCCTGCACGGCATGACCACCACGGCCTACCTCGACCAGGTGACACTGCCCGCCGTCGACCGTGGTCTCGCCGCGTCCGGCCGACACCGCGACGCCCTCGAGCTGTACGTGCCGCTGTTCCTCGTGATGGGCGACACCGAGGCGGAGATCGCCGAGAGCGCCGCCAGGACGCGGGAACAGATCGCGTTCTACGCCTCCACCCCCGCCTACTCCGCGGTGCTCGCGAGCGTCGGCTACGAGAACCTCCAGCCCGAACTGCGGAACCTGTCCCGCGAGGGCAGGTGGGCCGAGATGGGCGACCTGATCGACGAGCGGTTGTTCAACGAGATCGCGCTCGTCGGGACACCGGAGCAGATGCCGGGCCTGTGCGGGGAACGGTTCGGCGGGCGGATCGACCGGGTGTCGTCGTACTTCGGCTGGCCCACCGAGGACCCCGACCGGCTGCGCGCCATCGTCGCCGCCTTCGCCGACCCCGTCCCCACGACCGCCTGAGGTGATCCGATGAGCCGACTGACCGCCGACGACCTGGTCGCCCGCGCCGAGATCAGCGACACGCTGCACGCCTACAGCCGAGGCGTGGACCGGTGCGACCTCGACCTGCTGGCCGACCTGTTCACCACGGACGGGACGTTCGACTACGGCCACGGCAACGTCACCGCCGGACGGGACGCGCTGCGTGGCCTGTTCGCGGCGGCCACCGGGCGCTACACCGCGACCAGCCACCACGTCTCGACCATCAGCTTCCTGCACGTCGGTGACGCGACCGCGCGGACCATCTCCTACGTGTACGCCTTCCACGACAACGCCGAGCAGGACCGCCACCTGCACGTGTGGGGCTGCTACGAGGACGAGCTCGTCGACGACGGCGACCGGTGGCGGATCAGGGCCCGCAAGGTCCGGGTCGCCGGGGCCAAGACGACCGGATCGGACCCGCTCCCCGACCGGTTCGAACGCTACGACCGCGCCGCGAGCCGGTAGACGGGTCTTTTCCGACCAACGGAAAGTCGAGTAACGTCGGTTGGCGACGTCGGCGAACCGGGGGTATCGGCTTGTCCGCGAAGATGATGGCGATCTGCGTTGTTGTCGTGGCCGGTGCGCTCGCCGGCTGCACGTCGGCCCCACCGGAGCAGAACGCGGCACCGACACCGACGACCACGCCGCCACCCGCCGCCTCTCCCCTGCCCGAACCGGTGGTGACGGCGCTGCCCGCCGCGCCGCCGCCGATCGCCCGGCCGCTGGACGCCGCCCGGTACGCGACCGGGGACACGGTGTGCGACCTGCTCAGCGACACCCAGGCCGTCGACCTCGGCCTGCAAGGTTCCGGAAACCCGTACAACGCGGGCGACGGCAGCCTGGTGACCTGCAGCCGCAACGCCTTCGGCACGGAACGCGACGTCGAGTACAACCTGTGGCCCGACGCCGACGTGTTCGCCTCCCAGTTCGGCGACCGGCGACGCCAGGGCGGCGACGCCTACCTCGTGGACGTCGCCGGCCAGCCGGCCGTGGTCAACGGGAAGGACCCCACGACGGCCTGCCAGGTGACCGTCGGGCTCGCCGATCGCCAGGGCATCGAGGTCCTGGCGAGCGACGGCCGCGAACTCGCCTGCGCGTTGGCGGTCGCGGTGGCCGAACAGCTGGTCCGCAACCTCGCCGTCTAGGTCAGCGGTGCGCGGCCAGCACGAAACGACCGGGCAGTCGCCGGCCGACGCCGTCGTCACCGCCGAACCGCCACGCCCGGGCGGTGGGGTACTCGCGCAGGTGGTCGAGGACCAGCCCGGCCTTCACCAGCGCCGTCACCACGTCACCCAGCGGCCAGACGAACTGGGTCTTGTTCGCCACCGCGTCCTCCCCTCCGGGGAAGTGTGACCAGCCGGGGTAGACCGAGGGATCGGTGTCGCGGCCGAAGTAGTTGCCCACCAGCCGCAGGCCCTGGTCGTCGCCGCGCAGGCACGGCAGCAGCGGGTGCTCGTCCATGAGCACGAACCGTCCGCCGGGGCGCAGCGACCCGTGCACCACCCTCGCCCACCGGTCCAGGTCGGGGATCCAGGGAAGCACACCGCCGCCGGTGTAGGTGACGTCGAACCCGCCGTTCGCGACCCTGGCCGGCAGGTCACCGACGTCGGCCCGGACGAAGTCCACGGCCAGCCCCGCCTCGGCGGCCTTCGCGCGCCCGAGGCGAACCAGCTCGTCGGACAGGTCGACGGCCGTGACCCGGGCGCCGAGGACCGCCCAGGACAGCGACTCCTCGCCGCTCGCGCACTGCAGGTGCAGCAGCGACACCCCGGTCACGTCGCCGACGGTGTCCGCCACGTGGTCGGGCAGACAGGTCCCGCCGTCGCGGAAGAAGGCGGCGTCCTGGCCCTGCTCGTCCCGCCAGCTCGTCCTGGCCTGGGCGATCTCGTTCCACGCCAACCGGTTCTGGGCCGTGTAGTCACTCCACATGGGCACTCCTGGACCGTCGGGTCGGGCTGCGCGGCGGTGCCAGCATCATCTGGCGCACGTACTGGGCCACCTGGTGGGCGCCGCGCCGGCCGAGCATGCGGCCGTGCCGGCCAGGGGTCTGGCGGTTCTCCTGCCGCGCGAGCTGTTCGGCCACCGCGGCGAACTCGGTCGCGGTGTCCGGACTCGCCTCGACCTCCTTGATGACCCGGTAGATGTAGGCGAGCGCGTGCTCCTCACCGTGCGGCCGGGACTCCTCCAACTCGGCGAGGTCGAACAGGTGCGCCGGCCAGCGCAGCGCCGACATCTCGTTGCCGGGCGGGCCGAGCCATTCGGCGTTCAGGATCTGGCTGACGTTCTGCGGTGGCAGCAACACGAACGGCACGCCGAGCGCGTCCGCCTGCAGGATCGTGGTGCTGCCCGGCGAGGTGAACAGCACCTCCGCGTTCCCGACGGCCGCGTTGAACTCGTGCGGCAGCAGACGACCCACCGACGTACTCTCCGGCACGTGTTCCCGGATCATCCGGACGAGGTCCTCGTTGAAGTTGCCGCACACCGCCGTCACCGGGACCTCCGCGCGCTGGATCCCGGTGAGCACGGCGGGCAGGACACAGCGCGCGTACCGGTCCCCCGACTCCGCCGAGTACAGACTGTGCAGACCGCCGACGTTGACGACCGCGCCGCCACCGCCGCGAGACCCGCGCCGCCGCTGCGGCACGATGGCCTCGACCCAGCGCAGCTTCTGGATGGTCCGCATCACCGGCCAGCACAGGCTCGGCAGCGCGTAGCACAGCTGGGCGCAGTAGACGTCCGCGTCCAACGGCAGCATGTCGTTCGCCGTCCACAGGTAGGGCAGGCTGTCGACGAACACCACCGGCAGGCCGAGGTCGATCAGGGTCCGCGCGACCGTGAGGTGGCCGACGACCAGCGCCGCGCGGACGTCGTTGCAGCGGATGTACTCCCTGATCTCCTCCTCGTTCTCGCCGATCCAGTCGTCGATGTGGGTCGGGCCGAGCAGGCGCCTGGTCAACGTGCTGCCGACACCGACCGCGTGCACCCCCGGCAGTTCCGACAGGATGAGGTGCACCTTGCCGGCCCCACCCCAGCCGAAGTCGAACGCGGCCACCAGCAGTGTTCCGGGGAACGAACCCGCGGCTGATCTTCTCATCGCTGCTCCTCGCGTCCTGTGGGTGGCCGGCCGGCCCCCGCGCGGGTGTCGGTTCCGCTGGTCAGTACTGCCACTCCGGCAGGAACTCCTGCCGCTGCACGTCGTCGCTGTAGCCAGCGGCGGTCGCCGAGCAGTTCCGACAGTTCCGCGGTCCCCTGTCCCGGAAGTACTCGCGATGGGCCCGGAAGGTCGGTGTCTCCAGCGGCACGGCCCGACCCTCCCGCGCCTCGACGTTGATCGGCGCGCCGTCGGCCGCGTAGGCCAGCAGGCTGCAGGCGTAGGCCGACCCGGCCTTCGGGTCGTAGAAGATCACGTCGTCGGTGGCCCGGCAGGTCGGTCCGCTCGCGCGCGGGGTGATCGCGTCCACGAAGAACCGGTGCCGCTCGTCCTCGGTGTCGCCGTAGAAACGCTTCCCGAGCGGTACCAGCAGGGTCGGGTCCGCCGGCGTGTACACCGGTTCGCAGACCCGCACCACGTCGTCGGGATCCTCGTACAGCACCTCGCGGGCCAGCTTGAGCGCCGAGAGCTCCCAGCGCCGCACGCCCAGCCGGGAGAACTCCCGCTGCATCGCGGGTACCTCGCGGTAGTTGTGCGGGCCGACGACCGAGTTGACCCTGGTGAGCACACCCAGGTCCCGCATGTCCACCAGGCCGGCCATCGCGTTGTCGAAACAGCCAGGCGAGTTGCGGTAGAAGTCGTGGGTCGAGGCGCTCGCCCCGTCGAGACTCACGATGACCTGGCTGAGTCCGGCCTCGGCCAGGCGCGCGGCCTTCTTCGGCAACAGCATGCCGTTGGTGATGAGCGAGGTGCGCATACCGTGCGCGACCGCGGTCTCCACCAGTTCGGCGATCTCGCCGTGCATCAACGTCTCACCGCCGGTGAACCGAACGAACCGGACACCGGACCGTGTCGCGTTGGGCAGCAGCCGGGCCAGGTCCTGCGGGGAGAACCGGTAGGTCTCGCGCGAGAGCGCGAACCCACACATGAAGCAGTCGGCGTTGCACGCTTCGAGAATTCGGATGAACAGGTACTTCGGCCGCATCGCGGGGTCCTTTCCGGACGGTCGCCGGCTCGTCAGGACAGGATCTCGGCGAGCGCCTCGGCCACCACCCGGCCGTCCTCGGCCGAGATCTGGGTCGGGATGAGCACCAGGCGGTCCCACAGCCGCCGTTCGACGCGCAGCAGTTCCTCCTCACGCTCGCCCCACCAGCCGTGGTTGGCCATGTACGGCTTCACCCACGGCAACGCGATCAGCGCGGGGTACTTCCACAGCTCGATGCCGTCCTGGCGCAGGACGTCGATCAGCCAGTCGCGATGACCGAGCCAGCTCTCGTCGAGCAGCACCGGGACGTCGAACCAGGCCGGGGTGCAGTCGAGTCCCGCCGGCGTGCGGGCCACCGTCAGCCCCGCCTTCTCCAGGATCTCGGTGATCGCCGCCGCCGTGCGGTTGCGCGCGGCGACCCGGGTGGGCAGGTCGGCGAGGGCCGCGAGCCCCAGCGTCGCCTCCATCTCGCCGCCGCGGAAGTTGTAGCCGGGGTAGATGTTCTCGCCCTGGCTGTGGCCGTGGTGGGCGTAGGCCCGCATCCGGAAGTCGATGGTGGGGTCGTCGTAGACGTTCAGGCCGCCCTGGCCGGAGGTCACCAGCTTCTTGTGCGAGCCGGCGAACGAGCCGATGTCGCCGAAGCTGCCGACCGGCCGACCGCGCAGTGTCGCGCCGTGTGCCTGGCCCGCGTCCTCGACGAGGTACTCCGCCCCGGTGGACGCGAACGTCGCGGGGGCGTCGAGGACGTTGCCGAAGAAGTGGGTCAACAGCGCGGTGTGCACGTCGACGCCGTCCACCCAGTCCGACACGTCCTCCTGGCACAGCAACGTCTCGGGTGCGGTCGGCAGGAACACCGGGCGGGCCCGCAGGTGCTGGATGACGTTCAGGGAGGCGACGAAGCCGGAGTCGGTGATCGCGACCGGTGTGCCGTCGGTGACCCCGAGGGCGAACAGGGCGGTCTGCAACGCGGCCGTGCCCGAGTTGTGGAAGAACGCCATCGACCGTCCGATGTGGTCGGCGAACTCCCGTTCGAGCCGCTTGCTCCGAGGACCGCCGCCCCAGTACACCGTCCGTCCTGTTCGGACGATGTCGGCGACGTCGTCGGCGGCGGTGACGGCGATGCCCGTGTCCTCGACGAGTTCGTGGGTGATTCGCCGTGGGCCGCCGTTCATCACCAGCGAACTGTCGGCCTGGACCTGCGCGGGATTGCGCATCTGCTGCTCCTCCACGGGTCGTGTCCCGTCCACCTCGACCTGCGGGCGCGGTCGGGACTGTTCACAAGTTGGGTCGTCGTGGCGACGCGCGGCGGCGTCGCGCGGTCAGTCCTCGGTGCCGAGGTAACCGCCCATGCGCCGGAAGAACTCGGTGGCCTTGACCGGGTCGCCGTCACCGAGGCGGACCTCGTGCAGCACGACCGCCCGGCTGTGTCCGGTCCGCGCCCGGCTGCCCGCGACGATGGCCACCCCGCCCTCCGCACGGCAGAAGATCCGCCCCGGCGTGCCCCCGTAGGGACGCTCGGACACCGAGGCGGCCAGCACCTCCAGTTCCGCACCACGGAAGCTGGTGTACGCGGCCGGGTAGGGCGGCGACTGCGCGCGGACCAGGCAGCAGATCTCCTCGGCCTCCCTGGTCCAGTCGATCAGTGAGTCACGCCGGGCACGCTTGTGGAAGAAGGTCGCCTCGGCGGGATCCTGGGGCGTGCGCGTCACCGTGCCGTTCTCGATGGCGCGCACCGCCGACACGGTGAGTTCACCGATCAGTGGCAGCGTCCGGTGGTAGAGATCGGTCGAGGTGTCGGTCGGGCCGACCTGGACGCGGCGCTGCTCGATGATGTCGCCCAGGTCGAACTCGTCGGTCATGAAGTGGACGGTCACGCCCACCTCGGTCTCACCGTTGACCACCGCCCAGTTCAGCGGCGCGAAACCTCCGTAGCGCGGCAGCAGGCCGTCGTGCACGTTGATGGCGCCGTGCGGAACGAGTTGGTAGATCTGGGGCGACACCCAGGTGCGCCAGTTGGACGACACCAGCAGTTCGGCGTCACCGCGTGCGATCAGGTCGGCCGCCTCCGCGTCGTTGGCGTAGGTGCGTTCGACACAGGGAATGCCGTTGCTGGCGGCGAACTCGGCGACCGAGTCGGACCAGATGGTCTCGTACGGGTGCTCGGTACGCGGGTGCGTGAGGACCAGCGGCACGTCGTGCCCGGCCTTGAGCAGCGCTTCGAGGGCGACCCGACCCCAGGTCTGGTGTCCGAGGAAAACTACGCGCACGTGAATCAGCTCCCAACGGTGTCCTGGTCGCGCCGGCGTGCGAGGCCGCGTATCCGCATCGGCATCGTGAAGGCGTAGGAGAAGCCGGCGCCGGCCAGGTGCTCGAACTGGTCGTCGGACTCGTAACTGGCGAAGTGCCGGTCGTAGAGCGAGTTCGGTGTGCTCCGCCGGACCACGTCGATGCGGCCGTGCCCCAACCGGAGCGTGACGCTGCCGGTCACCGGCTCCTGGGCCGCGGCGAAGAAGCCGTCCAACGCCGTGCGCAGGGGGGAGAACCACAGACCGTCGTAGATCAGCTGCCCGTAGCGCTGGCCCAGCGTCTCGGCCGTGTGCAGCGTGTCCCGGTCCAGCACCACCGACTCCAACTCGCGGTGGGCCCGGTGCAGCACCGTCCCCGCCGGGGACTCGTACACGCCGCGTGTCTTGAACCCGACCACCCGGTTCTCCAGGAGGTCGATCCGCCCGACGCCGTGCCGGCCGGCGACCGCGTTCAGCCGCTCCACCAGCGCCACCGGTGACATCCGCTCACCGTCCACACTGGTGGGAACACCCGCGGTGAACCCGACGGTGATCTCCTGGGACCCGACGCCGGTGCGGTCCGGGTCGCGGGTCATCAGGTAGATCTCCTCCGGCGGGGGCGCGGCGATGTCGTCGAGCACTCCGCACTCGATGCTGGATCCCCAGATGTTGGTGTCGACGCTGTAGGGCTTGTCCGCCACCGCGTCCACCGGGATGCCGTGGTCGGCGGCGTAGCGGATCTCGTCCTGCCGGGACGTCAGGTCCCATTCGAGCAACGGGGTGAGCAGGGTGAGGTCCGGCGCGAGCGCCGCCGCTCCCCCGGCGAAGCGCACCTGGTCGTTGCCCTTGCCGGTGGCGCCGTGGGCGATGGCGTCGGCGCCGACCGACCGGGCGTAGCTGATCATGCGCGCGCAGATCAGCGGGCGGGACATCGGCGCGGCCAGCAGGTACTGCCGGTCGTAGGCGGCGTTGGCCAGCAACGCCGGCCAGACGTAGTCGGTCAGGAACGTCTCCCGCAGGTCCTCGACCAGGACACCGACGGCGCCGGTCTCCTTCGCCTTGCGCTCGATACCGTCCAGTGACTCCTGCTGGCCGATGTCCGCGCAGTACGCGTAGACCTCCGCGTCGTACCGGTCGATCAGCCAGCGGAGGGCGACGGAGGTGTCCAGCCCACCGGAGTACGCGAGAACGATCTTCACTGCTCCTCCTCACCTCGCCGTGCGCGACAACTGTCGGTGCCTCATCGGTCCTCTGCCTCCTTGTGCCCGGCCCGCTGGCCGGTGTCCTGGTTCGTCTCCCCGGCCGTCACCCTGACCAGGCGCAGCGACCGGACGATGATCAGTGCCATGGGCGGCGCGGTGATCGCGGCGATGCCGATGACCAGTGCGCTGTAGCCGGCGTGGTGGACCACCAGGGTGGCGATGGGGAACGCCACGAACGCGCCCAGGCCGGCCAGGAACGACTGCAACGACAGCGCCGTGCTGCGGACCGCCGAGGTCGTGTGCCGGTTGAAGAACTGGCGCAGCGCCGGGTAGAGAAAGTCGATGTTGATGAACACCAGCAGGAAGCCGATCACCGCCGCGACCGGGTGGTGGCTCACCATCACCACCATGCCCACGACGTAGATCGCCGCGGAGACGATCAGGGTCGTGGTGGGGCCCCGCTTCACCAGACGGTGGGAGTGGAACGCGGCGACCGCACTGATCAGGATGGCCAGCCCGAGGAAGAACGTCGTCTGCGGCACCGACAGGCCCCGGTCGACGAAGTAGTCCTGCGACAGGATGCTGATGACGCCCGTCCCGGTCTCCAGCAACGCCGTGAACAGGACGAACAGCGTCAGCAGCCGGGTCCCGCGGATGATCCGTACCGCGGTGCCGATGGTCTGCCAGTAGCGCACGGCCTCCACGCCGGTCCGCGCGTCGGGCACTGTCTCCGGGAACCGTCCGATGAGGACGGCGGCGACCGCCACGCACAGCGCCTCGCCGACGAACGGCAACCACTGCCCGACGCCGAGCAGCAGACCACCGGTGAACGTCGCCGTCGCGAGAACCACGTAGCCCGCCGCCGCCGACTGACCGTTGATCCTCGCGAACTCGTCCTCGGCCCCGTGCGTCTGGAGGTAGTCGTAGAGCAACGCGCTGTCCGCGCCGCTCTGGGCGGCCATTCGGGCACCGAGCAGGACGAACACGATCGAGTAGAGCAGCAGACCCGACCCCACCAGGTAGAGCAGCATGGCCAGGGCGTGGATCGCGTACCCGAGCTGGATCACCCGTTGGCGCTGCCACCGGTCGGCGAGCGCGCCGAACGGGACCTCGCTGGCGAACCGGCCGAGTTGGTAGAAGCTCTCCGCGATGCCGACCTGGACCAGGCTCAGGCCCTGGGACAGCATGTAGATGATGAACACGCCACGGGTGAACTGACCGCTTGACAGGGCCGCCGACACGATGAACAGCAGCTTCGCCCGGCGCAGGTCCGCCGGTCCGGTCCCGTCCGATCGCGGCCCGGGGAGTTCGTCCGGCCCGGCCGTGGGCCGCGCCCCGCTCACGACGACCCCGCCAGTGCGACGGCGCCGGCCGACAGGCAGCCGATGACCACGGCCACCCGCGCGGTCGAGCCGGCCCGGCCCGCGGCGGCCAGGGCACAGTCGTTGAGCACCCGGGCCAGTTCCGGCCCGGTGCCCACCCTGTCCACCGTGAACACCAGGCACGGCTGGTCGTCGTCGTGCGCCGACAGGACGGGCGCGGGGTCAGGCGCGGGGTCCACGCCGGCCGGTTGCTCCCAGCACACGACCACCGAGTCGACACAGCCGTCGGCGATGCCGGCCCCCATGGTCTCGGCGACGTCGGTCAGGCACCGCAGCGCCTGCTCGACCGTGTCGGCCTCGATGAGTACCGGGCCACGCGACTCCCGGGTGTGGTCGTTCGGCACCTCAGCGCCCCCTCACGGTCGTGGAGATGATTCCGGCCCCGCGCCACCACCGCACGGCGCGCCGGGCGTGGCCAGGGCGCACCACCCCGGTGGACTCCAGGGCGAGGAACCGCGCGAGGCTGTGCCCGGCGACCAGGTCGAGGTCGACCTCGCGGGCGGTCTGCTCGCGGTAGCCGTCGAGCAGCGACCGCAGGTGCCGGGGTTCCACCTGGCCGAGATCACTCTCCGGGCTGGCGCGACGGACGTCGGACCAGTCCAGTACCCCTACCACGCGGCGTTGGGAGGCCAGCAGGTTCACCCCGCGGAAGTCGCCGTGCGTCGCCGTGTCGTGGCGGTTCGCCCAGTCGGCTCTGGCCGCCGCCAGCAGACCCTCGACCCACCGCCGCGCCGGCCGGGGGACACAGCGGTCCACCGCCGCGGCGGCCAGTTCGTGGCGACGCCGGCGACGCGGCTGGCTGCTCTGCTCGATCGGGAAGTCGACCGGGTCGATGTCGTGCAACCGGCCGAGGACGGCGCCGGCGTGCCGGACCGCGTCCACGTCCTCGGGCGGCCACCCGGTCATCCGCCGGTACACCAGGTAGGCGTTGCCCAGGCATTCGCCCAGCTCGACGATCCTCGGCGCGGGCACCCCGCCCGCCAGGGCGGCGGCGCAGCAGCGGGCCTCGAGGTCCACCGACAGCGGCCAGTTGTTGCCGACGCGGACGACGAGGTCACCGACCAGGACCACGACCGTGTTCCCGCCACGGTGGGCACGCACCTGCCGCAGGTCGCCGGTCAACCGCCGGGCCACCCGCAACGCGGCCGGCAGTGCCGTGCCGTCCACGGGGGTCACGCGATCCGGGGCGGGACCGGCAGCCAGGCGCACATCGTGTCCGTCCATCCCTGACTCAGACCCGCGTACCGGCGATGAACTCGTTCACCTGCGTGAGCAGGCCCTCGTGGGCGTCGTCGAGCTCGCGCTGGCGTTCCTGGCACCAGCCGGCGGCCTGTTTCGCGGCGGCGTCGAGGTCCCGGCACACGTCGGCCGTTGGCCCGGGGGCGGTGCCGCCGACGCTGGTGTTGCGCCGCATCGCGACCACCGGCGAGACCGTCTCGGCGATCGTGTCGTGGGTGGTGTCGACGCCCTGCTCGGCGAGCAGCCGCACCACCTCGGCGGTGTCGCGCAGCGTGCGGTCCTGGCGGGTGAGCTCGCCGACGATCTCGCCGGTGATCCGGTGCGCCGTGCGGAAGGGCTGGTCGTGCTCGGCGACCAGATGGTTCGCGAGTTCGGTCGCGGTGGAGAAGTTCTCGTAGCAGATGTCCCGGCCACGATCATGGTTGATCACCATCTTGCGCACCTGGACGTGCATGAGCCGGGTCGTGGCACGGACCGAGTCGACCGCCTGCCACAGCAACGGCTTGTCCTCCTGCAGGTCGCAGCTGTACCCCAGACCCACGCTCTTGGCCATCACCAGGAGCTGGACGAGCGGACCGTAGGCCCGCCCGGCACGCGCCCTCGCCAGCTCGGCCACGACGGGGTTCTTCTTCTGCGGCATGATCGAGCTGCCGGTCGCCACCGAGTCGTGCACGGTGACCAGTCCGTACTCCTGGCTGTTCCACAGCACCACCTCCTCGGCCAGACGGGTGTGGTGGGTGGCCGTGATGGCCAGACACGCGGCGACCTCCTGGGTGAAGTCGCGGGCGCTGGTCGCGTCGAGCGCGTTGCCCATCGGACGGTCGAAGCCGAGCAGGCGCGCGGTCATCGACCGGTCGATCGGGAACGACGTCCCGGCGAGCGCGCCGGCGCCGAGCGGACACTCGTTGATCCGCCGGTAGGCGTCGCGGAGCCGGTCGATGTCACGGACGAACGCGGCGGCGTGGCCGAGTCGCCAGAACGCCACGGAGATCGGCTGGGCCGGTTGACCGTGGGTGTAGCCGGGGATGATGTGCTCCAGCTCGCCGGCCGCCATCGCGCACAGGTCGGCCACGAGCTCGCTCAGCTCACCGACCAGAAGCAGGATCTGCTGACGCAGGTACATCCGGGTGTCGGTGACCACCTGGTCGTTGCGCGAGCGCGCGGTGTGCATGCGGCCACCCGCGTCGGCGCCGGCGCGCTCGATCACCATCGTCTCCAGGTTGAGGTGCACGTCCTCCAGTGCCGGCCGCAGCGCCAGCTCGCCGGCCTGGTGCTCCCCGGCGAGTTCGAGGAGGGCGGCGAGAATGGCGCGGACGTGCTCGGCCGACACGACTCCGGAGCGGCCGAGCATCAGGTTGTGGGCCATCGACTGCCAGAGGTCGTAGGTGATCAGGCGAACGTCGACGTCGGTCGTCAGGGTGTAGTCGAGAACATCCGCGGTGATGTCGTTCTCGAACCGACCCGCCCACAGCTTCTGGCTCATGGCATGGCTCCATCCGTCGTCGCACTCGTGATGCCCGGCACCACGACGATGTGTCCGCAGTGGACTGTCGTGGACCGTGGGGAACGAATCACCGCGGACCGACCGTAAGCGGGCTTCGCCGGAGCCCGGAAGTCCCGTGTTCGCGGGACATCGGCGGCTGTCCCCCCAATATGGGACGGGCCGGATTCGACAGGGCGCTGTTAGCGTCGAATGCCAGAACGGCGACGAACAGGAGCGCACCGTGGTCGATCTTTCCGGGCGGGTGGCCGTGGTGACCGGGGCGATCACCGGTATCGGCCTGGCGACCGTGGTGCGGCTGGCCGAATGTGGTGCCAGCGTCGTGCTTTCCGGGCGCGAGGGCGAGGTCGCCGTCAAGACCGCGGCCGGGTTGCCCGGTCGCGTCACCGGCACCGCGCTGGACGTGACCGATCCCGCGCGGACGGCCACGGTGTTCCGGCAGGTGGCCGACGAACACGGCCACCTGGACATCGTCGTGGCCAACGCCGGCGTGCTCGACGACGCCCTCCTCGGGATGATCGGCCACTCCTCCGCCGAGCGGACGCTGGCCGTCAACGTCATCGGGACGCTGAACACCGTCCAGGCCGCGGCGAAGGTGATGCGCCGGCAACGTCACGGCAGCATCGTGACGCTGTCGTCCGTGGTCGGTGAGCGGGGAAACGCGGGACAGACCGTGTACGCCGCCTCCAAGGCCGCCGTCGCCAGCATGACGAGAACAGCGGCCAAGGAGTTGGGCACGCACGGCATCCGGGTCAACGCCGTGGCACCCGGTCTCATCCGTACCGCCATGACCGAGCACCTGCCGGACCACGTCGTGGACACGCGCCTGGCGAACACCCCACTGGAACGGTGGGGCACCGCCGAGGAGGTCGCCAGGACGATCTGTTTCCTGGCCAGCGACGAAGCCTCCTTCGTCACCGGACAGGTGCTGGGCGTCGACGGCGGAATGATCGTCTGACCCGACCGCGATCGATGGGAGTACTCATGTCCACGCACAGCTCTCTGCTCGAGGTGTTCGTCAAGGTGCTCGACCTTCCCGATGACGTGGACCCGGTGAGCCTCAACTACCGCGAGACCAGCAGCTGGAACTCGTTGGCACACATGGAGATCGTCCAGTCCGTGGAGAACGTCTTCGGCGTCAGCCTGAGCGTCGAGGAGGTCATCGGTTTCAGCAGCTTCGCGCAGGGTCTGGAGATCCTCGCCGAGCACGGCCTGGTCGACGGATGAGTTCCGCGCTGGTGGGCCCCGGAGCGCGGCTGGTCGACGCCGTGTCGGGAGACGTCCTCGGCGGCGGCGACCTGCGCGACGCCGTGCTCGACCACCGGGAAGTCATCGACGCCCTCCCGCCGGGACCGGTGTTCCTGTTGCTGGGCAACACCGTTCGCGACGTCCTGCGCTACCTGGCCGCCTGGACGTCGGGCCGGCCCGTCTGCCTGCTCGACCCCACCGTCGAACCCGACGCCCTGCGGCGGCTGGTCGAGCACTACCGGCCGACCGCGGTGTTCGGTGTGGACGGAGACCGGGAGTGCCCTGCGGGTTACCGGCTCGCGGCGACGGGGTCCGGCGACGCGTGGCGGTGCCTGGTCCCCGACACAGCGCCGGTCGATCCCCGGTTGGCACTGCTGATGCCGACCTCCGGCTCCACGGGGAACGCGAAACTGGTGCGGTTGTCCGCGCCCTCGGTGCTGGCCAACGCCCGCGCCATCGTGGACGCGCTCGACATCCACGCCGACGACGTCGCCCTGACGTGCCTGCCGCTGAGCTACAGTTTCGGCCTCTCGATCCTCAACTCCCACCTCGTCGCCGGCGCCACCGTCGTCGTCGCCGACGGCGGCCCGTTCACCGCGGGCTTCTGGCTCACCGTCAGGCAGCACCAGGTCACGTCGTTGAGCGGCGTACCGTTCACCTACGAGTCACTGGCCCGCCACGGGTGGACCGCCGAGGACCACCCCAGCCTGCGCGTGCTGACCCAGGCCGGCGGACGGCTGGATCCCGGTGTGGTGTCCCACTTCCACGAGCAGCTGGCCCGCCACGGCGGCCGGTTCCACGTCATGTGGGGGCAGACCGAGGCCGCGCCGAGAATGACGACGCTGCATCCCGACGACCTGCCCGCCAAGCTGGGTTCGGTCGGCCGGCCGTTGCCGGGAACCAGCGTCTCGGTGCGCACCGACGGCGACGGCGAGACGACCCGCGCCGACGTCGTCGGCGAGCTGGTGTTCCGTGGCCCGAACGTGATGCTGGGCTACGCGCACTCCCGGGCCGACCTCGGCCGGGGCGACGACCAGGGTGGCGTCCTGCACACCGGGGACCTCGGCCGCGTCGACGCCGACGGCGTCGTCTGGCTCACCGGACGGTTGGGCCGTGAGGTGAAGGTGGCCGGCACGCGGATCAACCTCGACGACGTCGAGGGTCTGCTGTCGACGTGGTCGCCCGTCGCCGCGGTGTGGCGCGCCGGCCGGATCGAGGTGTTCACCGAACGGCCGCAGGACGTGCGGCCCATCGCACGCCACCTCGGCGAACGCCTGCGCGCGTACCGGTCGATGCTGGCCGTGCACCACGTGACGCGGATCCCGCGTCGCGCCAACCACAAGGTCGACTACCCGGCGCTGGTGGGCCATGCGCGCTGACCGCCGGGAGGAGTACTCGCTGACCGACCAGCAGCGGGCGGACCGCCTGCTGCCCGTCGTCCGTGAACGCGTCCGCGACCACCGCGACCGGTGTGCCGCCTACGACCGGATCCTGACCGCGATCGACACGAGCGGCCACCCCGGTACCGGACTCGCCGCGCTGCCCTGGCTCCCGGCCAGGATGTTCAAGACCCACAAGCTGCGCAGCGTCGCCGAGCACGAGGTGTTCCGGGTCGCGACGTCCTCGGGGACCACCGGTGAACGCAGCCGCGTCTTCCTCGACCAGGCGGCCGCCGCCGAACAGAGCCGCCGGGTGGCGTCGGCGTTTCGCACCGTGCTCGGGCCGGCGCGCCTGCCGATGATGGTCGTCGACACCCGGCCGCGTCTCGAGAACGGCGCGATGGCGGCACGCACGGCCAGCGTCGTGGGACTGCTGCCCCTGGGCACCGACCACACCTACCTCGTCGACGAGGACGGCCGGACGGACCCCCGGGCGGTCACCGAGTTCCTCGGACGGCACCCGACGGGACGGTTCCTCCTGTGTGGAACGACGGTGATGGTGTGGCACCACCTGTACCCGCTGGCGCGTGACCACGGAATCGACCTGACGCGGGCGGTGCTCGTGCACTCCGGCGGGTGGAAGCGGCTGCACGAGGGCGGCGTCGACGACGCGACGTTCCGGTCCCGGCTCGCCGAGGTCAGCGGGCTGACCGAGGTGTTCGGCTACTACGGCATGGTCGAGCAGCTCGGCACCATCTTCCTCGGGGACAGCCGCGACGACACCTACTACTGCCCGGACCTCGCGCAGGTCATCATCCGCGACCCGAGGACCTGGTCGGAGCAGCCCGTCGGGGTGCCCGGCGTCATCGAGGTGATCAGCGCCCTGCCGACCTCCTACCCGGGCAACGTCGTGCTCACCGAGGACCTCGGGGTCGTGGTGGGGATCGACGACGGCGAGCGGCCGGGACGCAGGTTCCGGGTGCTGGGGCGGCTGCCCAGGGCGGAAGCCCGGGGCTGCGGCGACGCGGGAGGCGGCCCCCGGTGAGCACCCTCGTCGAACGCCTCTGCCCCGACGGCCCGCCGACGCCGGCCGAGCGGGTGCCCCCGCTGGTGGCCGACAGCGGGTTGGCCGTCGGCGACGAGCGGGTCGTCGACGTGCTGGCCTCCCTCAGCCAGACCTGGCTCGGTGCGCGCGCCCGTGCCGACCACCCCGAACTCGCCGCGCTCGGGTTCTTCCTGCGTCCCGCCCAGCTCACCGCGATGCGCGCCGAGCTGACCGGGTCCGGTGACGGCGTGCGACGCCCGGTCGGCCTCGTCCTGCACCACCCGCCCAGCAACGTCGACGCCGTCCTCGGCTACGCCTGGGCGCTGTCCGCCCTGTGCGGCAACAGGAACATCGTTCGCGTGTCGGGTCGGGCCGGCGCGTTGACCGCGCGCATCCTCGACGACATCGCGACCGCGTTCGCCACGGCGGATCCCGTGCTGGCCCGTACCCAGCTGTTCGTCGGCCACCCGCACGACGACGAGGTCACCGACGCCCTGGCGCGCTCCTGCGACCTCAGGGTGATCTGGGGTGGCGACCAGGCGATCACCGACCTGCGGCGTGCCGCGCTGCCGGCGCACGCCAGGGACCTGGTGTTCCCCAACCGCCACTCGCTGGCCGTGGTGAACGCCGCCGCCTACCTCGACGCCCCGGGGTGGCAGCGCGCCCGGCTGGCCGCGGGGCTGTGCGACGACGTCCTGCCGTTCGACCAGGCGGCGTGCTCCTCGCCCAGGGCGCTGGTCCTCGTCGGCGCGCAGCCGACCGCCACCGCCGCGTGGCGGGACCTGCGCGGGCGGATCCGCGCCGAGGTCGACGGCCGCGACCTCCGGCTCGACCCGGCGATGGCCGTCGAGAAGCGGGTACGCGGCTACGGTCTGGCGGCCGACGGCGTGGCTGGCACCGTCGAGTTCGACGGCGAGGTCATGACCTATCTCGGCGTGCCGGATCCGGCGCGGCTGCCCCGCGACTGGCTCGGCGCCGGCGTGTTGGCCATCGCGCGGGTCGACGAGTGCGGCGACCTCGCGGCGCTGCTCACCGACCGGCACCAGACCCTCGGCCACTTCGGGTTCGGGCGCGAGGAGCTCCGGGCGTTGTGCCGGTCGCTCGGCTCGCGTCGCCTCGACCGCGTCGTGCCGATCGGCACCGCGCTCACCTTCGACCGGCACTGGGACGGCCACGACCTGCTCCACGAGTTCACACGGCACACCACGATCAGCGGATGGGTGACAGATGCGCAGTGACATCACGATCGAGAACCTGCGGGCCGAGCTGTGGCCGGCCGCGTTCGAGGTCCACGAGCACGCCTTCGGCGGTGTCGTCGACGAACGTGACCGCGACCTGTGGTGGGACACCCTGGATCCGGACCTGTCCTTCGCGGCCGTCACCGGCGCCGGGGAGGTGGTCGCGGTCCAGGCCGGGCTGCGGACCGACCTGGGACTGCGTGACGGCAGCCGGGTCGCCGCCACCGTCGGGTGCTTCGGCGGGGTGGCACTGCCCTACCGGGGCGGCGGCACCCACTTCGCCCTGTGCCGGGCGCAGGGCGACCAGGCCACCCGTATCGGGGCCGAGGCCGCCGTGTTCAAGGCCGCCTCGGTGCCGCTGTCCAGGGCGCTCAACGGCAACCCGGCCGGCATCGCCGTCGACGTGGCGGTGACTCCGGAGTTCGCCAGGGAGGTCAAACCCTCGCCGGGGATGAGCTTCGAGGTGGTGCCGGCCGACCAGTCCGTCGACCGCTGCCGCGAGATCTACCAGGCCACCGCCGAGGTCGTGCCAGGCATGCCCGTCCTGCCCAAGACCTGGTGGCTGGCACACACCCTGACCAGCAGCGGCTCGAAGCCCTTCTGCCTGCTCGCGACGTCCGCCGACGGCGACGAGGGCTACCTGCGGTTCGGGATCGCCCCGCACTGGGTCGGCGGCGTCGGGCACAGCGAGTTCCAGGCGCAGGAGCTGATCTCACCGAGCCCCCGGGTGCGTGACGCGCTCGCGCTCGCCGCGCTCAACTTCGACCACGTCACCCGGGTGAGCATCGAGAACTGCATGCTCTCGGACGCGATCCGCTGGGTCCGGGGCGCCAACCGCGGCATCGAGGTCCGGCGCATGTACGACTACCTGTGGGTCGCCCTGCTCGACACCGCCTCCGACCGGCTGCGGGCGCAGGCCGCCGAGACCGACTTCTACTGCCCGTTCATCGTGTGAGCGGAGGTCCAGGCATGAGCAGCGACTGGGCGCACGCGCCGGACGTGGTCGTGGTCGGCGCCGGTGTCGCCGGCCTGTACGCCGGGTGGCGCTTGCAGCGTGCCGGCCACCAGGTCCTGGTCGTCGAGTCCGCGCGCCACGTCGGTGGCCGGGCGGCGGGCATGGATGTTCCCGGCTCGCCGGGACGTCCGCTGGACCTCGGCGCCATGCGCTTCACCTCCGACCACGTCCTGGTGCGGGCCATGGCCGACCACCTCGCGGTGCCGTACCGGCAGCTCGCGGCGACCGGGCACGCCGACACGCTGTTCTACCTGCGGGGCCGGCGTTTCCGCGCGGGCGAGATCGCCGGGGACCCCGACCGCGTGCCCTACGACGTCGGACCCGACGCCCGGGGCCGCACGCCCGACGAGCTGTTCGAGGACGTCATCGCCCGGGTCCTGGACAAGGCGGGGGCGGTGGTCCCGGGGACCCGTCGCGACTGGAACCGGGTCAAGGAGGAGCTCGAACTCGGCGGCCGGCCGCTGTTCGAGTACGGGTTCTGGAACACCGTCTCCGACCACCTCGACCTGGAGTCCTACGCCTACCTGCGCGACGGGAACGGCTACGACTGCAACAACTGGTCGGCCGGCGAGGTGATGCAGACCCAGCTCGCCGGCTTCGGCCGCGCGGTGCGCTACTTCCGGTTCCGCGACGGCACCCGGAGCCTGGTGCACGCGCTGCGGCGCGCCGTCGAGGCCCACGGCGGCCAGGTGTGGACCGGGACCGAGGTACGCGGCGTGCGGCTGCCCGGCGCGGGCCAACGGATCGAGCTGAGCCTGCGGGAGACCGGTGGCGAGACCCGCGAGGTGACCGCACCGGCGCTGGTCCTGGCCGTGCCGCCCCGGGCGCTGGACCTGATGGACCTGGACGTGCCGGCCGTGGACCTACCGTCCTGGCGCCAGGACGTGGAATCGGTGGTGTCGCACCGGGTGCTTCGGGTGGTGCTGGGGTTCGCCGAGCCGTGGTGGGAGGACGTGGTCGGTCGCGGCGCGACGCGGTCACTCACCGACCTGCCGATCCGTCAGGTGTACTACCTCGACGACCACCGGGTCACCGGCGGCGACGCCGTCCTGTCGGTGGCGTGCAACGACGACCGGGCCTACGACTTCTTCACCCCGGCGCCGGCGTTCGCGCACTGGCGGCGAGGCGGCGCCCTGGACGGGCCGGACCCGCACCAGCTGGCGCGGATCGGCCAGGACGTGATCGCGCAGCTGCGGCTGCTGCACGGCACCGCGGTCCCCTCCCCCACCTGGATGGTGGTCCGGGACTGGGGCCACGACCCGTTCGGCGGCGGCTACCACGGCTGGCGACCGGGACGCCGAGGCTCACACGTCGCCGCCAGGATGCGCCGGCCATGGCCACGGCACGACGTGTTCGTCTGCGGCTCGGCGTACTCGGACATCCCGACCTGGATGGAAGGGGCGTTGAGCAACACCGAACGACTGGTCCAGGACCACTTCGGGCTCACCTCACCGGACTGGTTGCCGCCGGCGACCTATCTCGGTTGGTGACCCGTACCGCCGCCAAGGGGGCACAGCGAATGCCAGCTACACCTGACCGGCCAACGGTGTCGGTGCTCATGCCGACCTACCGCCAGGACGCCTTTCTCACCCGCGCGATCGGCAGTCTGCTCGCGCAGGACTTCCCGGACTTCGAGCTCGTCGTGGTCAACGACGGATCGGACGACACGACCGACGAGCTGGTCCGGGCCTACGACGACAGCCGTATCCGCTACCTGCGGTGGACGGACAACCGAGGCCTGGGCGCCGCGCTGAACGCGGCGACCCGGTTGGCGCGGGGGGAGTTCATCGCCTACCTGCCCTCGGACGACTACTACGACCGCGACCACCTCAGCCGCTGCGTCGCCGCGCTCTCGGCCGATCCCGGGCTGCACCTGGTCCATTCCGGACTGCGGTGGGTGCGGCGGCCGTGGGACATCGCGGTGCGGCCGGTCGAGTCCACCGCGACCCTGCACGGCGACCGGCTGCCCGAGGCCGGCACGACCGACGCGACCAAGGCCGACCGGACCGGGATCTCCCGATTGGACGTCCGAAGTGGAAACTATCTCGCGCTCGTCCAGGTCGTGCACCGCCGAACCTTCGAGGACACGGTGCGCTGGCGGGAACGAACCGAGCTGGTGTCGGACTCCCTCGAACTCGACTTCTGGGAGGGGTTGCGGGCGCGCGGGGCCCGCTTCGCCGCGACCGGCGCCACCACCTGCGAGTGGGGCGACCACCCCGACCAGCGACACAAGATCATCGCGGGCCGGGGCGCACAGAACGCCAACCAGGCCAACCACGGCTACGGCCTGTCCCGCTACCGCCAGTTCTACCGCGTGCCCAGCCGAACCCGGCTCAACTGGCAGCCGGTGGCCCAGGGCGAGCCGGTGGACGAGCGGGTTCGCTACCTGGATCCCCAGGCCGAACGCGCCGGCGCCCGGCGACGGACCGACGGCCTGCGCATCCTGTTGGTGGGCGCCATGGGCTACAACCCCGACCAGCTGCTGGCGCTGGAACGCGACGGACACCACCTGGGCGGACTGTGGTCCACCCACCCGCACTTCTGGGAGACCACGGGCCCGCTGCCCTTCGGCGACGCCGAGTACCTGCCCCACGACCGGCACTGGTACGACCGGGTGCGGGACTTCGCCCCGGACGTGATCTACGGATCGTTGAACTGGCCCAACCTTCCGTTGCTGCACCAGGTCCAGCAAGCCGGGCTCGCCCCGTTCGTCCTGCACCTCAAGGAGGGCACGACGGCGGCGATGCAGGCCGGGTCGTGGCCCGCGCTGCGGGACCTCGTCCTGAACAGCGCCGGGCGGATCTTCATCTCACCGGAGTCCCGCGACTGGTTCGACACCATCCTCGGCCCGGCGGGGCCGGTGGGCCCCAGCATGGTTCTCGACGGTGACCTCCCGTTGCGCGACTGGATGACCGACCAGTGGGCCGACCCGGTCGGCGACGATCCCGACGAGGTCCACACGGTGTGCATCGGCCGGATCCTCATCGAGCCGATGCTCGAACTGGCCGAGCGCGGCATCCACGTGCACCACTACGGCTCGTCGTACCGGCGGTGGGCTCCCGGCTGGCTCGCCACAGCCGAGGAAACGCCTTTCCTGCACCTGCACGGCCATCTCTACCCCCGGGACTGGGTGGCCGAGCTGTCCCGCTACGACGCGGCCTGGCTGCACGTGTTCACCAGCGACAACGGCGGGGACCTGCGCAGTGCCGCCTGGACCGACATCAACCTGCCGGCCAGGATCAGCACGTATGCGATCGCCGGCCTGCCCTGGATCTTCCGCCGCAACGCGGGTCAGTTCGTCGGGGTGGAGCGACTCGCCGACCGCCTGGGCGTGGGGATCGGCTACAGCGGCGTCGACGACCTCGCCGAGCGGCTCGTCGACGAGCGCAAGAGGCGCGTGGCACGCACGAACATGCGGGCGGCCCGGCACACGTTCACCTTCGACCACCACGTCCCCGAACTCGTCTCGTTCCTGCGCCGCGCGGCCGCGACGAGGTGAGCCGTCCGACCGGGCGAGGCGCGCGGCGTCACACCGCCATCGCCCGGCGGACCGCGAGCCTGGTCAGCTGCGCCTTGTTCCCGAGCTGGAGCTTGGAGCGGATGCGTTTGACGTAGGTGTCCACGGTGTGCGGGCTGATCCCGAGCCGGGAGGCCACCTGCCGGTGGGTCATGCCGAGCGCGATCAGCGCGAGCACCTGTTCCTCCCGACCGGACAGCGGCGGTGAGTCCTCGTCCCTCGGCGAGTGGTCGGGGTGGTCGGAGGTGTCCTGCCGGCCGTCGATGCTCGCCACACCCATGGCGTAGACGGTGGCCAGCAGTCTTTCCCTGCTCGCCCTGCGGTCGAGAACCCCGGCGGCGCCCAGTCTGAGCAACCGGACGACGGCGGATCTCTCGGCCGGGGAGGAGGACAGCAGCAGCACGGGTGCGATCCGGCTCAGCTGGACGACCAACGCGTCGAGCACGTCCGGCTCGGCCACCCCGAGATCCACGAGAATCAGGTCGGTCGGCGGTAACGGCGTCGTGGGCACGCAGGCGTAACACGCGACGACACTCATCTCGGGGCTTGATTCGGTCAACAAACTCAGCCCGTCGACGAACAACGGAATACAGTCAATGACGGTGAGGCGAAGCACGCCGCTTCCCTCCTTCACAGGAACAGCCGTTCACGAAACGGCTTCACACACGAATCCGGGGCCGTCGTCGTCGACAGGCCAGGAGGGAATGTGCGGCGGTGGCCGCGAGGATGATTTCTGACGGGGATTGCCGACCTATCGCACCAACACGCGCCGCACGGCCGCTAAGTGGGCCTTCGGTTCGCGAGCCCGGAATTCGCGGCCAGGAAGGGCCGACCCCAACTCTTCTCGATACCACAGCCAGTGCGAACTGTTCAGGCGCACGACAGCAGGATCGCGCATAAGAACCCCCAGGGTCCCTGGTAGATCAGTCGGGCAGTTACACACCGCACGCTTACCGGTAACATAACGTCTACCCACAGTGATCACAACAGGTCGGACGACGGCCTCGATTCGTTTTTGAGTCACCTTCCGCAATTGACGCCGCGCTCACCGGCCAGCGGAGCCACAGGCCCTCACCAACGAGTACCGCCGCCGGCCCGGCGGCCGGCGGCGGTACTCGCCTCGGGGAATGCGGCACGTTTCAGCGGAAGGTGGCGGGGTCCCGCCCCACCCACCAGTTTCCTGGCGCGGCGGGGTCATCACTGGACCAGAACTCGACGGCCGTGCGGATGAATTCGGCGGCGGACAGATAGCCGTCGCCGTCGGTGTCGAGATGGCTGAAGGCCGCGCTGGTGTCGTTCTCGCCGAGGTCGCGGAAATGTCCGGTCTGGAAGCTGTGGAACTCCGCCGGACTCAGCTGGCCGTCCTCGTCGATGTCGGCGATGGCCAGGAACGCCTCGGCCAACGCGCCGATGGTGGCCCGCGCGGCGGCGGGATCGTCGACAAGGCTCGACGTGGACTCGATGAACTGGTCCCTGGTGATCGCGTCACCGCCGTCGGGAATGTGTGGCAGATGCAGGTCGCGCCAGATGCGCAGATAGGCGTCGACCATGCTCGTCTCGGCCGGAGAGCCGGGTTGGTGCCCGGCGGAGTTCGCCGCGCGTCGTCCCATGAGGACGTGATCGTGCTCGGTCAGCGCGCCGTCTCCGTCGGTGTCGAGGCAGTCGAAACCGTAGCTGATCTTCGCGACGAGAAACTCGGAACGGTTCATGGAGAAGCATGAAACGCGTCGACGATCAGGCGCAGCACCGCTGAGTGAGTGAACGTGACCCAAGTTCACTCGAAATGCTGAAATTCAGGACAATGTTCCGTGCGCCCGGCCCGACGGGGGCAATGGCGTACTGGCCGCCCGTGGGGACATTCCGTCCACGATGAGCGCGAGATGCCGCGGCCAGTCCCCGCCGACGTGACCCGCGCTCGCGACGAGCATGGTGATCAGGCACAGAACGTCGTCCGGGGTCAGGTCGGCGCGCACGGAACCGGCCGCCTGGGCCCTGGCCAGGATCTCGGCGAGGGTTCCCCGGTAGCGACTGGTGATCTCCCCGGTACGGGCGCCGCCGTCGACGAGCTCGAACATCGGCGGGTGGTCGACGAACGCGGCGGTGCACTCCCGCAGCACGGTCGCCAGCGCGCGGCTCGGGTCGCTGTCGGCGGCGGCGCGCCGCAGGACCGGCTCGACCCGTTCGGTGACGTAGTCGTCGAGGATCGCGGCGAGAAGGTCCTGTCTGCTGGGAAAGTGCCGGAACAGCGTGCGTGCGGTGACCTGCGCGGCCTGGGCGATCCGGTCCAGGGAGACCTCGTCGCCGGACTCCTCCACGGCCGCGCGCGCCGCCGCCACGATGGCGGCCCGGTTGCGTTGGGCGTCCGCACGCAGGTGCCCGCCCCTGTTCTCGACCACCGAGCAACGCTAACACCCGCGCACTAAGTGACAGTTGACTGACATTTATGGCAGGGTGTGGGCATGGACCTCGGCATCGTCACCTTCCTCACCGACTACGGCCTCGGCCCCGTCCAACTCGGCCACGCGGTCGAGGAACGGGGTTTCGGCTCGCTGTTCCTCACCGAGCACACCCACGTCCCGACCAGTCGCCGAACCCCGTGGCCGGTGGGAGCGCCGGTCCCCCAGCCACTGCCCCAGCACTACTCACACACCTTCGACCCGCTGGCCGCCCTGGCCGCCATCGCGGCGACGACCCAGCACCTCCGCCTCGGAACCGGCGTGTCCCTGATCAACCAGCACCACCCGATCACCTTCGCCAAACAGGCCGCGAGCGTCGACGTGATCTCCGGCGGACGGTTCGAACTGGGCGTCGGCCCCGGCTGGAACGCCGAACAGATGGCCAACCACGGCGTCGACCCGACCCGCCCGCTGGCCAGGATGCTGGAACACGTCGCGGCGGTGACGACGATCTGGGCCGAGGAAGAACCGGAGTTCCACGGCGAGTTCGTCGACTTCGACCCGATCTGGTCCTGGCCCAAACCGACACGGCGACCGCCGGTACTGATCGCCGGCGTGGGACCGACCGTGCTCAACCGCGTCCTCAGCCACGGCGACGGCTGGCTACCCCTCCCCCTGTTCACCCCGGCACAATTCGGCGAACGCATCACCACCCTGCGCTCCCGCGCCACCGACGCCGGCCGCACGGTGACCGTCACCCTCTACGGCGGCGACCCGAACACCCTCAACGCCTACCGCGAGGCCGGGTTCGACCGGATCCTGTTCGAACTACCCACCCACCACGACCCGAACGCCACCCTACGAGAACTCGACCACCTGGCAGGCCACCTCCCCGACGCCCACTGACCCGTCCACTGGGGCAGCGCGAACCCCGCACCTGCCCTGCGGTGTCGGTTTCCTGGCCTCCCCTCGGGCGACCTTGCGCCACCGGTGGGATTCACGCGCCAGTCAGGAACGGCCAGGTCCGGCGCCTGGCGTCGTTCACCGGTGACGGCGCGGGCTGACGTCGGTCCGCGCGGGGTCAGAGGACCCTGGCGAGGAACGCGGCGAGGTTGGCCGTGGTCCGGTCGATCTGCTCCTGGGGCGTCAGCGACTCCTGGAGCCGGCTGCCCGGCCCGGCGTCCTTCCTGCCCCGCAGGTAGAGCGAGCAGGCGAGGTCCGCGCACAGGTAGGCGCCCACCGAGTTGTCGCGCTCGCGTGCCTTGCGCGCGGTCATCAGCGAGACCTCGTCATGGGTGGTCAGGCACAGGGTGCACATGACGCGCCGCTTGGTGCCGCGCGTCGCCCTCCGCAGGGCGATGCCGGTGACGGTTCCCTCGTGTTCGGCGACGAGGTAGGCCCGTTCCGGTGACGCGGGGTCGCGCCAGCCGAGGAAGTCCAGGTCGTCCCAGGGCCGGTCGGCCAGGTCCCGGGGGACGGCCAACCGCTTCGCCTCGCCCTTGGTGCAGTTGACGAAGGACGCGCGGACATCACGTTCGGTCAGCGGTCTCATGAGGTCATCCTAGGACCATTAGGCAAACGGTTATTATCTCTAGCCATGGGACGAGCGGGGATCACGGTGGGACGCCTCACCGTGGCGGCGGCCGAACTGGCCGACGAGCTCGGCTTCGAGAACGTGACCGTCTCGGCGCTGGCCCGCCGGTTCGGGATCAGGGACGCGAGCCTCTACTCACACATCCGCAACCTGCGCGACCTGCGGGAACGGGTCTCCCGGCTGGCGCTGACCGAGCTGGCCGACCGGGCGGGCGACGCGCTCGCCGGCCGGTCGGGACGCGACGCGCTGGTGGCGTTCGCCGACGCCTACCGGGACTACGCCACGCGGCACCCGGGACGGTACGCCGCCGGCCAGCTCCCGGTCTCCCCCGCGACCGCGGACGCGGCCCGCCGCCACTCCGACCTCACCCACACGATCCTGCGCGGCTACGCCCTGCCGGACACCGAGCACGTCCACGCGGTGCGGCTGCTGCACAGCACCTTCCACGGCTACGTCAGCCTGGAACGCGCCGGCGGGTTCGACCACTCCGGCGACACCACCGCCTCCTGGCGCCGGGTCCTCGACGTCCTCGACACCACCCTCCGGAACTGGCCGCCGAACGAGGCCGCGCCCCGGTGACCGAGCACCGGGGCGCGACCCACCGCACAGGGGTCAGTGACCACGCTCCTTCACCCGGTAGGCCCGGGTGACCGTCTGGTCGATGGCGTTGCCGTCGACGTCGGTGGCCGCCACCCGCAGCGTGGCGAAGCCGTTGGTGGCGCCGAGGTCCGGATTGCTCACGGTCGCCGTGTAGCCGTCCCGGCCACCGCGTACCGGCACGGTCCGCCAGGTCACGCCGTCGTCGAAGGACACCCACGCCCGGACGCTCTCGGGCCGGGCGCCGGGGTTGCCGACCGGGTAGCGCAGCCCGAGGCCGACGGTCGTGCGGCTCCGTTCGGGGACCGCGTTGGTCCTGTCGACCGGGACGTCGTAGTCGATCGACAGGACCGGGAGCACGTCAGTCGTGCCCTCGGCTGGGCGGGCGGAGCGGACGGTCCACGTGGTGTCGACCCTCGGCGAGATCAGCCAGTTCGGCAGCGCCCGCTGATAGGTCTGGGTGAACCTGTACTCCACCTCGCGCTCGGGCACCCCGTCCAACGCGAACGAGGAGTCCGGGGCGGTGCCGAGCAACTGGCCGTCCGCCCAGACGGTGGTGCTGACGCGGTCGCCACCCTGCAGTGCCCGCTGACCGTGGTCACGGTTGGCGCCGGAGTCGAGCATCCCGCTCGTGTAGATCACGATCTGGTCGCCGGTCCGGTTGGGCAGGTAGGAGGTGTTGTCCGGCACCGCGCCACGCACCACCGAGCCGTTCCACCGCTCGTGGGTCACCGAACCGCGCTGGTACCGGGTGATGCCGCCGTTCTGACTGGCCCAGTCGAGCATGACCGACTGGTTGGTGGAGGCGTCCGCGGTGACGTACTCGGTGCGGCTGCTCGGCACCTGGAGCCGCGTCACGATCCCGTACGCGGTGACCTGGCCGGAGGCCCGGAGGAAGCGAACCTGACCGGCGGTGAACAGGTGGTCGCGCGCGTTCGCCGGGCCGTGGTAGTCGTTCACCACCCTGGCCAGTTCCCGGTCGCGCACCACGTAGGCGTGGTCGGCCGGGATCGAGTCGCCGTCGTTCATGACGAGTTCGTAGGCGTAGGGGCTGCTCGCCACGCCGACCACCCGCAGTGTGGCCCCGCGCCCGGCGGCGCGGGCGGCCAGGGCTGCGCCCTCCTCGCCGGTCAGCGTCATGCCCGGGATGGCCAGCTGGTCGCCGTAGACGTTGTGGCCCCAGTCGCCCGGGCGGTCGTTGTAGATCATGATCGCCGCCGCGCCGGCCTCGGCCGCGTTGACCGTCGCCTGGCTGGGCGAGACCGTCTCGCCGCGCCGCACCAGGGCGATCCGGTTCCTCGCGGTCACCGAGCGGAACGCCTCGACGCTGCCGTCACCGGCGTCGACCACGTCGAGGACCCTGGTCCCGGCCAGCCGCTTGGAACCCGCGTAGCCGCCGAAGTACACCGGCGCCACGTCGAGGTCCCGCGCGCCGAGCACCGACACCCGCACGGCGGGCGCGGTCATCCGCCAGCCGGTGTAGGCGTTCATCCCGGGGATCGGCCGGGTGCTCGGAATGGCGTAGTTCGCGGTCTGCTGCCCGGAGCCGGTCTCGAACCCGTATCGCCAGCCGTTCTCGCCGTTCACGACGAACCCCGGCCGGACCAGGTCCGCCTGGGTCGGCTTGTCGGTCCGCATCGTCACCGGTGTGCCCTTCCGGGCGTCGAAGGTGACGGCGAGGTCCTTGGTCAGGTCCACGTGGTCGGCGGCGGTGGTCGAGTCCCACTTGCGGCCGGACACGATGTCGCTCTCACCGAACCCCGCGACGATCCCGTACTTGCCCTCGGGCAGGTCGTAGGTCACCGAGCCGCTCGGGTCCGCGACCGCCGTGAGACCCACCTGTGGCGCGACGGTCAGCCCCATGACGTAGACGTCGGCATGTCCGGTGCCGTCGGGCCGGTAGTACATCGGCTCGCCGTCGCGGCCGATCAGGTTGACCGTCAGCTTGTGCCGCTTGATGTCGCCGACCGCGCCGAGCGCGGTGGTCACCACGACGTCGCCCTCGGTGGCGCGCGCGGACAGCAGCGCCGACACCGGCACGGTCTCGGTGCCGGGAGGCGCCACCTTCGCCCGGTTCAACAGGACGGGCACGGTCACCGAACCCTTGGCGGGCACCGTGATCCGGTCGGTCTCCGGGCCGAACACGTCGGCGGCGGTACCGGCCGAGGGCCGCACGCTCAGCTCCAGGTCCACCGGCGCGTCGCCGCTGTTGGTGTAGGTGACGTCCTGGGACACCGATCCGGTCCGCTCGTCCCACGGGACCGTCCCGTAGCTGAGGGTGCCGGTGCCGCCGACGTGCTGGCTGGTCGCCCTGGCGAGGTCGACCCGCCCGGAGCCCTGCTCGAACGCGTCGTTGGTGTCGTTGGGCGTCGCGCTGCTCACCAGGTACTGCTTGAGCTGGTCGGCGGTCCAGTCCGGGTGCTGCTGGGCGAGGATGGCGGCGGCGCCCGCGACGTGCGGGGTCGCCATCGAGGTGCCGCTGGCCTTCGTGTACAGGTCGTCGACCGGGGTGCCCATCGAGGTACCGCTCGCGCGCGCGGCCGCGATCGCCGCGCCGGGAGCCGTCAGCTCGGGCTTGACCGCGCCGTTGCCCAGGCGCGGGCCACGGCTGGAGAAGTCGGTGACGGTGTTGTCGGCGGTCACCGCGCCGACGGTCAACGCCGAGTCGGCCACGCCCGGGGAGCCCAGTGTGGACCGGCCGAAGCGGCCGTCGTTGCCGGCGGCGATGGTGAACAGCACGCCGGAGTCGGCGCTGATCTCGTTCACCGCCAGGGACAGCGCGTCGGAGCCGTCGCCGCCGGGGCTGCCCAGGCTCATCGAGATGACCTTGGCGCCGGCGGCCGCGGCCCACTCCATGCCGTCGATGATCCCGGACTGGCCGCCGCTGCCGTTGTCACCGAGAACCTTGCCGACGATCAGGTCGGCGCCGGGGGCCACGCCCCGGTACCTGCCGTCCGAGCCCGCGCCGGTCCCGGCGATCGTCGACGCGACGTGCGTGCCGTGCCCGTGGCCGTCGGCGACCTCCTCGCCGGGGACGAACGACTTGGTCTCGACGACCTGGCCGACCAGGTCCGGGTGGTTGGCGTCGATCCCGGTGTCCAGCACCGCGACCGTGACGCCGGTGCCGTCGAGCCCCTTGGCCCAGGCACTGGGCGCGCCGATGGCGGGCACGCTCACGTCCAGCGACACGGTGGCCTTGGTGTCCAACCAGATCTTCTGGATGCCGCCGGCCGACCGGGCGTTCGCCGCCCCCAGCCGGGGGTTGACGGCCCGCCAGAACGCGGCCGTCTCGCCCTTGTCCGCGCTCATCGCGGCACCGTTGATGCTCTCCAGCGAGCGGGAGACCGTGGCGCCCGGTGCGGGCGCGGCCCGCCGCGCGGTGCCAGCGTCCTGGTAGCGCACGATCACCGGGATCGTCGCGCTGCGGGCGTCGTCGTAGCCCTGCTCGATGAGTTCGGTCACGTTGAACAGTCGCCGGTCCACCGTGCCGGCGCTGATCAGCGGCGCGACGGACTGGGGCAGGACGTAGACGTCGTCGCCCTCAGTGACCTTCAGCAGTTCGCCCGGGTCGGTGCTGACCGGCACCACCGCGACGCTGGCCTGACCGTCCGCCGCGTAGGTCACCCGCACGCGATCACCGGTGATCAGCGTGACCTGGTGGTTCTCCGCCGTGGCCGACTGTTCGGCGCCCGTGACCGTGATCGCCGACGGCGGATCCTGCGGTTGCCCGACGGCTTCGCCGGCGCCGGTCGCGAGTAACGCGACCGCACCGGTAACCACCACCAACCGTTGCCTTCTTCGCATCTCTGAGCCTCCTGTGAGGTCCGCCCGGCGCGGGGGAGGCGCGGAGCGGAGTCGCAGGTCAGCCTGCCCAGCGATGGGCCGCGCGGGTAGGAATTAGAGTGTCGGAAACCTGACATGACGGGTCTTCGTCGGTCGAGCGAACAGTTGGTGGCACCACGGGAGGTCACGCTGCGTGGCGTAGGGATTGGCGAGCACGAGGAGCAGATCTACGTCCGGTTGCTCGTGGTCGGCTCAGCCTCCACAAAGGACGTGGCAACCGAGGTGGACCAGCCGGAGCCGACCGTCAGGGCGGCCCTGGAACGGCTGAGGGATCTGGGCCTGGTCACCGAGGGTGGCACCGACGAGTACTCCGTGGTCCCGCCGGACGTGGGCATCGGCGCCCTGCTGGTGGAGCGGCACACCGCGCTGCAACAGGTCCAGAGCCGACTGGCCGAACTGCTGACCATCTACCGTTCGGGCGCCGGGCAGGCGGCGGGCCAGGTGGAACCGGTGACCAGCCAGGAACAGCTGTGGCACTGGCTGGACAGCCTGGAACGCGCGGCGAGGCAGGAGATCCTCATCATGTTCCGCCCGCCGTACATGTTCACCACGGACCTGGAGGTGGCGGCGGCGCCACGGCACGTCCCGTACCGGATCCTGTTCGACAGGTCCACACTGGAACAACCGGGCGCGGCGGAGGAACTGACCGCGTTCGCGCGCTCGACGGAGGTGCGCCTGGCGAAGGACGTGCCGACCAAGATGCAGATCTTCGACGGCCGAACGGCGCTGGTGCCGATGATCCCCGACCAGGCCGGGATGCGGCCGGGTTGGGTCCTGGTCCGTGGCCAGAACCTGGTCCGGACACTGACCACGCTGTTCACCAGGTACTGGGAGCTGGGGACCCCGGTACAGCTGTCGGCCGACGGCCTCACCCAGGGAAACCAGTCCGGTCTGGACGATGTGGACATCCGGCTGCTGTCGCTGATGCTGTCCGGCGCACCGGACAAGACGGTGGCGGCACGCATGGGCACGAGCGAGCGGACCGTACAACGAAGACTGCGCAGGATCATGGAACTGACGGGAACCAGCAGCCGGATGCAACTGGGCTGGTTCGCCGCGAAGTCGGAACTACTGGCCAACAGAACAGAACCGTGACACCGGTGATGGTCAGACCGTTCCCGGACGCACGGTCGGTGCTCCGCACCGGTGGCAGAACCGGGCATCCTGCTGCTGCGGGGTGCCGCACCGGTGGCAGAACCCGGCAGGCCCCGCCGAACCCGCCCGCCAGCCCGTCGCGGCGGCCTGGCTGACCTGCCGCACCGCCGCCTGCGACTCGTCGGCGACATATCTGCTCGCCACGCCGAGGAATCCCGCCTTGAGACAGGCGACCCCGCCGGCGATCATCGGCAGCCCGACGAACGTCATCCAGAACATCGTCGGGAACCGGCTCTCACCGGCGCTGTGGCGCAGATCCCCCGGGAGACCGTCGTGGGAGTGGCCCATCGAGCCGAAGAAGTCGATGAACCCGATCGCCGCGAGCACGACGCCGCCCAGGACCAGCACGATGCCCGCGATCCGCAGCCCCGTCCGGAGGTTGCGGGTCAACTCCCTGCCGCGAAAGCTGATGATCCACCCCTTGCCGTCGACCCCGAGAACGGCCAGATACTGCCACAGCCCGTGCCGGGGCGATGGCGAAATGGCGCCTTTCGCCGACGACGTGGCTTCACCCGCCGGGCAGCGGCGGCGCGTGGCGCACCGTCCGGCTGATCGTGGCGGTCGCGGCCACCAGCACCATGACACCTGTGAGCGCGACCAGCGTGCCGGTGGAACCGGTGCCCGCCAACAGGATTCCGGCGACCAGCGGGGCCAGCGGGATCGGGCCCCAGGCGATCAGGCGCGCGGCGCTCTGCGTCCTGGCCTGCAACCGGTCGGGCACGATGGCGTACCGGTAGGCCTGCACGGTCACGTTGAACAACGGACCGATCAGCTGGCTCGCGCCGGCCGCCACGCCGAGCCACAACGGGGTCGGCATCCACACCAGGACAGCGGTACCGGCGGCCCACACCCACAGCGACCCGACCACGACCAGCCGAGCCGGGACCCGCCGGTGCGACCACGGCGCGACGAACGACCCGAGGATCGCCGCCACACCGGAGAAGGCGAGCAGGACCCCGATCAGTGCCGGCGGCGCGCCCATCTCACCCGCCCGGACGATCAACACCAGCGTCAGCGCGTTCAGCACGATGTTGGTGCCACCCACCAGCCCGACCACCGCGCGCAGGAACTTCTGCCGCCACAGCCAGGTGATCCCCTCCCGGATGTCGGCGACCAGGCTCTGCGCGGGCCTGTCCCGTTCCTCCCGCAATCCCGGCCGCACGAACAGCAGGCCCACGAACGACAACGCGTAGGACACCGCGTCCACCACGAACGGCACGACGTGCCCGACCGCGAACAACACGCCGCCGAGCGGCTGTCCGGCGAGTTCGGCCCCGTGCTCCCGCGCCTGGTTCTGCGCGAGCGCGGTCGGCAACTGCCGCCGGGGCACGATGTGCGGCAGTGCGGCGGACTCGGCCAGTTGGAAGAACACGAAACACGCCCCGTCGACGAACACCGCGACCGCGATGTGGGCCAGACCGATCACGTCCCACGCCAGCCCGGCGACCACCGTGACCAACATCAGCACCCGCACCGCGTCGGCGACCAGCATCACCCGCCGACGGTCCCACCGGTCGACCAGAGCACCCGCCGGCAGGTACACCACCAGGAACGGCAACGCCTGCGCGAACCCGATCACCCCCGCCCACAACGGCGACCCGGTCAGGGCGAGCACGAGCAGCGGGTAGGCGAGCCCGGTGATCCGGGTGCCGAGGGTCGACACGACCTGCCCGGTCCACAGGAACATGAAGTCCCGGTTGCGCCACAACGACCGCGTCTCGCCGACCGAGACCCGATCGTCCACGTCGCCCCCTCGCCCGTGATTCTAGGCCACCGCGCGGTCACGTTTGGTGACAGCCGTCCGCGGGTTCCACCGCCAGAGGTCCGCTGTGGCCACGATCTTCGTACTCGCGGGCTTTGTCCGGTCGCGGTACCTCATCGGCGGTCCGCCGCCGCTGGGATCGCTCGTTCGGGTGACGTCGGCCCGGTTTGCCCGGGGAGCCGGGGGCTACCCCGAACGGTGACGGCGGCGGAAGGGGAGGCGGCATGTTCGATCCTGGTCCGCCGTTGCGGCCGGTTGTCCGGCACGACGGCTCCCTGCCGCTGGAGGATCTCGGGCTGATCGGCGACGGCACGACGGCCGCCCTGGTCGGCCTCGACGGGTCCATCCCGTGGCTGTGCCTGCCCCGCTTCGACTCCGACCCGCTCTTCCGCGGCCTGCTCGATCCCGTACGGGGCGGGCATTTCACCATCCAGCCGGAAGGGCTGGTCGAGGCTCGCCAGCGCTACGAGCCGGACACGGCGGTGCTGATCACCGACCTGGTGGGCGCGACGGGCCGTGTCCGGCTCTCCGACGCGCTCACGCTGCGTCCGGGCGCCGACCTGTCCGACGACATCTCCGCCGCGCGCGGCGAACTCGTGCGGTCGGCCGTGGTCCTGGCCGGCGACGTCCGGCTCCGGGTCGACCTGCGGCCCTTCGGCGGCGCCCAGGTCCGCTCCCTGTTCAGCGGGCTGGAGCTGCGGCTGTCCCAGCGCCAGGAACCGCGCCTGCACCTGCGTTCGAACCGGCCGCTGACCTCGCTGAGCGACACCTACGACCTGCGGGCCGGTGAACGGCTCGACCTGGTGCTGTCCTGGGGCCGGTCCCACCGCCACCACCGGTTCGACGCCGACACGACACTGCGCGACACGGCGGACGCGTGGCGCCGGTGGATGTCGCACCTGCGCTACGCCGGCCCCGAGGAGCCGCTGGTCCGGCGGGCCGCGATCACCCTGAAACTCTGCGACGACTGGGCGAACGGCTCGCTGGTGGCGGCGCCGACGTCCTCGTTGCCCGCACCGATCGGTGGGGTCCGCAACTGGGACTACCGCTACACCTGGATCCGGGACGCGGCGTTCACGGTGTTCGCGATGCGCCGTATCGGGTTCGCCCACGAGGCGGACGCCTTCCTCGGCTGGGTTCTCGACGCCTTCGAGCAGAGCCGGGTACCGAGGATCATGTACACCGTCGACGGCGGCCCGGTGCCCGACGAGGTCGAGGACCCCGTGCTGGCCGGCTACCGCGGTTCGGCCCCGGTGCGCTGGGGCAACGGCGCGGCCCACCAACGCCAGCACGACGTCTACGGCGAGGTGCTCGACTGCGCCCACCAGTGGCAACGCCGCGGCGGCCGGCTGGAGCCCTCGCTCTGGTCCGGCCTGAGCGCCCTGGCCGACGCCGCCGGGCAGGCGTGGCGCGAACCCGACCAGGGCATCTGGGAGGTGCGCAGCGAGGGCCGGGTGTTCACGTACTCGGCGGGCCTGTGCCAGGTCGCCCTCGACCGGGCCGCCGGCCTCGGTGAACGGCTCGGCCTGCCCGGGCCGACCCGGGCGTGGCGGGCGTCGGCCGAGCGGCTGCGCACGCTCATCCTGGAGCGGTCGTGGGACGAGGACGCCCAGACGTTCCGCGAACACCTCGACGGCAGCGGGGGTCTGGACGCGAGCCTGCTCGCGTTGCCGCTGCGCCGGGTGGTGCCGGCCCGCCACCCCAGAATGGTGGCCACCGCCTCGGCCATCGCGCGGCGGCTCTCGGCCGGGGACGGCCTGCTCTACCGCTACCTGCACGAGCAGTCGGCCGACGGCATCCCCGGCGACGAGGGTGCCTTCGTGCTGTGCGGCTTCTGGCTCGTGGACAACCTGGCGCACCAGGGGCGGCTGGAGGAGGCCGAGCGGCTCTACGCCTCGCTGTGCGCGCGGGCGAGCCCGCTCGGCCTGCTCGCCGAGCAGATCGACCCGTCGACGGGCGCGTTCATGGGCAACTTCCCGCAGGCGTTCAGCCACATCGGTGTCATCGCCAGCGGGGTGAACCTCGCGAGGGCGGAAGCGGCGGCAGTCCCATGACCGCGTCATGATCACGGTGCCACCGTCAGCAGTCGCCGCCAGTGGGCGAGGGTGGGTTGTTCGGCCAGCTGGGTGAAGTCGGCGGCGTGCCCCTTGGCGCGCAGGGCCTCGACGAGGGACATCATCCGGATGGAGTCGAAGCCGTGGTCCAGGAGGTTGTCCTCGTCGCCGATCGTGTCCGGGGGGACGTCGAGGATCTCGGCGATGTGCTCGCGCAGGTCGTCGCTCACCGGTCAGCCTCCAGGGTGGACAGCAGGGTTCGGGTCGTGGTCACCACGCCGGCACGGCCCGCCGCGTAGCGCAGCGCCATCTCGTGGTCGGCGCGGGAGAAGTCGGCGACCGCGTCGGCCACCAGGAACGGCTGGATGTCGCGCATGAAGGCGTCCGTCGCGGTCATCAGACAGCCGATGTGGGCGTAGATGCCGGTGACGACGAGTTGGTCGCGGCCCTCGGTGGCCAACAGCTCGGCGAGACTGGTGCGGTGGAAGGCCGTGTAGCGCCACTTGGTGAGCAGCGTGTCCTCGCGCCTCGGGGTCAGGGCGTCCACGATGGCCGCGTCGTGCGGGTCGGCGCCCACGCCCCGACCCCACATGTCCAGCTGCAGCCCGCGTTGTTCCGGGTTCTGCCCGCCGGGCTGCGCGGAGTACACCACCGGCACCCCGAGCACGCGGCAGGCCTCCGCGATCCGGGCGATGTTGGCCACCAGGTCGGGGATCGGGGCGCCGGCGAAGGCACGCAGGAAGTAGTTCTGCATGTCGTGCACCAGCAGCACCGCGCGCGACGGGCACGGCGACCAGGGCACCCGGTTGGCCGGCAGGTCCTGCGCCGTGGGCATCGGGTAGGGCGTGATCGCGGGCAGGCCCGCCTTCTGTGCGGTCGTCATCGGTTCGCCACCTCCTCGGCGAGCGCGCGGCGCAGATCCTTCCTGCTGGTCTTGCCGACGCCGGTGTAGGGAAAGGTCTCGACCAGCTCGACCCGGTCGGGGATCTTGAACGCCGCCAGCCCTCGGGTGCGCAGGAACCGGCGCAGCTCGGCGGCGGTCGGCGGGTCGGCGCGCGGGATCACGAACGCGCACGTCCGCTCCCCCAGGTGCGGGTCCGGCACGGCGACCACCGCCGCGTCGTGCACGGCGGGGTGCGCCAGCAGGTGGTTCTCCACCTCCTCCGCGGCGACCTTCTCGCCGCCTCGGTTGATCTGGTCCTTGACCCGGCCCTCGACGACCAGGTGCCCCGAGGGCAGGCGCCGCACCAGGTCGCCGGTCCGGTAGAAGCCGTCGCCGGTGAACGCGTCCCGGTTGTGTTCCTCGGCGCGGTAGTAGCCACGGATCGTGTACGGGCCACGGGTGAGCAGGTGGCCCGGTTCGCCGTCGGGCACCTCGGCGCCGGTCGACGGGTCGACGATCCGCAGTTCGTCGGCCGGCGAGATCGGTCTGCCCTGGCTGACCCGCACCAGCTCCGGCGGGTCGTCGGCGCGGGTGTAGTTGACCAGGCCCTCGGCCATGCCGAACACCTGCTGCGGCCGGCAGCCCAGCGTCGGGGCGATCCGGTCGGCGACCTCGGCGGCCAGCTTCGCGCCGCCGACCTGGAGCAGCGCGAGGCTCGACAGGTCGTACCGGGAGCGCAGCGTGGAGTCCAGCCACAGCAACGCCAGCGGCGGCACGATCCCGGTGATCGTCACGCGTTCCCGTTCGATCAGCCCGAACACCACCTCCGGGGTCGGCGCGGGGGCGAGGACGACGGTCGAGCCGGCGTGCAGCGCGCCGAGCACCCCCGGCGAGCTGAGCGGGTAGTTGTGCGCCACCGGCAACGCCGCCAGGTACACCGACTCCGTGGTGAGGCCGCAGATGCGGGCGCTCTCGCGCACGCTGTAGAGGTAGTCGTCGTGGGTGCGCGGGATGAGTTTCGGCACGCCGGTGCTGCCGCCGGACAGCTGCAGGAACGCGACCTGGTCCGGTGTGGGGCCCGCCGGGAGCGGCCCGTCGACCGGGATCGAGGCCAGCGCGGTGAACGGGCCGGGGTCGCCGGCGACCAGCACAGGCCGGTCGCCGGGCAGGTCCCGCGCGAGCGTGCGGTGGTCGAACCCGCCGTGGCGGTCGGGGATCACGTAGGCGACGGCGTCGGTGTGCTCGCAGAAGTAGGCGATCTCGCTGCGCCGGTGGGCGGGCAGCGCGAACACCGGCAGCGCCCCCAGCCGGAACAGTCCGAACACGACCTCGAAGAACTCCGCGACGTTGGGCAGCTGGACGACGACCCGGTCCCCCGCCGCGACACCCAGCGCGTGCAGCCCGGCCGCCATTCTGGTGGCCCGCGCGTCCAGCTCGCGGTAGGTCCAGCGGCGGTCCCCGTCGACGACCGCGACCCGGGTGGCGTACCGGAACGCCCGGTCGGCCAGGAACGCGCCGAACGTCTCCCCCGTCCAGTACCCGGCGGCCCGGTAGCGGTCGGCGAACTCCGGCGGCCACGGTGTGTGGTCCATCAGCCGTCCTCCTCGATGCCCAGCGCGGACAGGAACGTGCGGAACTTCGCGGCGGTCTCGGCCAGTTCGGCGTCCGGGGTGGACCCGGGCACGATGCCCGCGCCCGCGTACACCCGCAGGGACGAGCCGGCGACCTCGCCGCAGCGGATCGCCACCACCCAGTCGCCGTCGCCGGTCGCGTCGGTCCAGCCGGCGATCCCGGTGTAGAAGCCGCGGTCGAACGGCTCCAGTTCGTCGATGAGCACCCGCGCGTCCGGGGTCGGGTCGCCGCAGACCGCCGGGGTCGGGTGCAGTGCGGTGGCGAGTTCGATGGCCGACACGTCGTCGGGCACCTCGGCGGTGATCCGCGTCGACAGGTGCCACATCGTCCTGGTGGGTAACAGTTCCGGCGCCGGCACGGCGACGCGGCGGCACAGCGGGGACAGCCCGTCGGCGACCGCGGTGACGACCAGTTCGTGCTCGCGGCGGTCCTTGGCCGACGACAGCAGCGCGGTGGCGTTGCGCCCGTCGCGGACCGGGTCGCGGTCGCGGGGTGCGGATCCGGCCAGCGGGTTGGCGAGCACGACCGTGCCCCGCCGGGACACCAGCAGTTCCGGGCTGGCACCGAGCAGGGTGCGGCCGTCGAGCGGGGCGGCGAAGATGTAGCCGAAGGGGTCGCGGTCGGCGAGCGCGGTCAGCAGGTCCCGCTCGTCGACCGGCTGGCTGGCGGTCAGCTCGCGCACGCGGGACAGTACGACCTTACGCAGCCCCGTTCCGTCCATTCGGGACAGTGCGGTTGTCACGGCGTCGCGGAACACGTCGGGGTCGGCGTCGCGCCAGGTCCAGGACCGCGCGGCCAACGGTGTGCCACGGCCGGCGCGGCGGTGCCACGGGGCGGCCCGGCGCACGGTTCCGGCGACCGCGAGCCGGGCCGGGGCGGCCGGGTCGAACGGGATGGCGCCCACGACCGTCGCGCCTCGGGTCAGCGCGACACGGGCCGCGGCGACAGTGGTCAGCGGCGCGCCGAGGTTGCCGGCGAGCAGCACACCGTCCGGTGTGGACAGGAAGAACGCGCCGGCACGGTAGGCGCGCAGCAGGTCGCCGGCACCCGGTGGGGCGTCGGCGTGGATGGTCGGCACAGGTGCTCCGTTCTGGTGGATCGTCGTCGGCGTCAGCCCCGGAGGGTGGCGCCACCGTCGACGTACAGGTCGTGCATGGTGATGTGCCGCGCCTGGTCGGAGACGAGGAACGACACGGCGTCGGCGATGTCGGCGGGGTCGGCGATGCGGCCGAGCGGGATGCCGGTGCGGTACTCGGCGAGCGAGCCAGCGATGACCCGGTCCGCGCCGTGCTCGTCGGTCCACAGCGCGCGCTGCATGGCGGTGTCGGTCGAGCCGGGCGAGACGATGTTGCAGCGGATGCCGTGGGCGGCGAGTTCGAGGCCGAGGCAGCGGGTGAACACGGTGGCGGCGGCCTTCGACGCGGCGTAGGCGGCCATGCCGGTGCGCGGGACGCCCGCGGCGTTGGAGCCGACGGTGACGATGCTGCCGCCGCCTCGGGCCACCATCCGCGTGGCGACGGCCCGCGCGGTCAGGAACACGCCCGTGGTGTTCACCGCGAACATGGCGGCCCAGTCGGCGTCGGAGGTGGCGAGCACGGGGCCGGGGCGCAGGATGCCGGCGACGTTCACGAGGATCCCGATGCCGCCGAGGAGCCGGTCGACGTCGGCGACCAGTTCGTCGACGGCGACCGGGTCGGACACGTCGGTGAGGAACGCGCGCACCTGCCGGCCGTCGGCGCGGTGGGCCGCCGCGGTGGCCACGACCTCCTTGTCGACGTCGGCGGCGGCGACCAGCGCGCCCTGCCGGGCCAGGGCGGCGGTGACGGCGGCGCCGATGCCGCGCGCCGCGCCGGTGACGATCGCGACCCGGCCCTCGACACCGCTCACGCCGTTCCCCCGCCGCTCGGGGCGCCTCACCCGAGGTCAGCGCCAGTCCTTCGATATTAGGAGAGGCTAACCTAAGTAATCAAGAGGCCTATGGCACAGCGTGAAGAGTTGGTGGCGGCCGGTGATCAGCGTCGGGCGGCACGCGGAACGAGTCCCCGTGCCGCCGGTGACGCCGCCGGTGAGGTCGGTGCCGTCAGTCCTTGGTCGCCAGTTCGGTCAGGACGGTGTCGAAGCGCTCGACCAGTTCCAGCGCGGTGCCCAGCGACGCGGCCCCCGACAGGACCGGCCACACCCGGCCCTGTGTCACCGCCGGCAGCTGGCCCCACAACGCGTTGCTGGTCAACGGCTTGTTGTCCGGCGCCTCGGTGACGCCGTCCGGCCCGGACGGGATCAGCAGCACACCGCTGTCGGCCAGCACGCTGATCCGCTCCAGCGAGAACTCCTCCGTCGGCTCGGCCTGGGACGCCGACGGCTCGGCCAGCGTCACCCCGCAGTCGACGAGGACCTTGGTGTCGGTCCACTTCTCGCCGAGCGTCCAGAACGTGGTGTCCGACGCGGCCTGCGCGAAGGTGAACGTGTACCGGCCGAGCACGTCGGCGTGCCTGGTCCTGATGTCCTCGCACGCCGCCTCGTACTCGGCGAGCAGCGCGTCGGCCTCCTTCCGGCGACCCAGCACGTCGCCGACCCTGGTGGCGACCTCGGTGAGCGACAGCTGCTGGAAGCTGATCACGACGGTCGCCGGCGTGATGCCCCGCAACTGCTCGTACAGCGCGTCGTCGGTGTCGATGGTGCGCAGGATCAGGTCGGGGTCGGTGCCGGCGAGCTTCTCCGGGTCGGGCGTGGTGAAGTCGCCGACGAGCGGCACCTCAGCGAGCGTGGTCTCGTACCGGGGACCGGTGTCCTCGTAGTGGGAGCCGCACACGGCCACCGGCACCAGGCCGAGGTCGACCACCGCGAACGCGCCGAAGAAGTCCGCGCACGCGACCTTCGTGGCCTTGTCCGGGACCGTGACCGGGCCCTTGTCGGTCTCGACCGCACGGCCGGCGGCGGCCGCACCGCCCTGGTCATCACCGCCGCACGCGGCCAGGAACGCGATGGCGGCCGCGCCTGTCGTACCGGCGAGGAACCCACGCCTGCTGACCATCTTCACTCGGACCTGCTTTCCCGCCGGGGTTCGGCGAGTTCGGGGACGGGGAGCGCGGTGGTGGGTGGTGGTCCGGGAAGGACTTCGGTGTGGTGACGGCCGATCGGCACGATCAGCGGGGTGCCGGAGACGGGGTCCGGCACGACCACGCTCGGCAGGTCGAACACGTCCGCGACCAGGTCACGGGTGACCACGTCGGACGGTGTGCCGGTGGCGACGACCTCGCCGTCGCGCAGCGCGATCAGGTGGTCGGCGTAGCGGCAGGCCAGGTTCAGGTCGTGCAGCACCATGACGATCGTGGTGCCGTCGGTCCGGTTGAGGTCGGTGAGCAGGTCGAGCACCTCGACCTGGTGGGTCACGTCGAGGTAGGTGGTGGGTTCGTCGAGCAGCAGCACACCGGTGCGCTGGGCGAGCGCCATCGCGATCCACGCGCGCTGCCGCTGCCCGCCGGACAGTTCGTCGACCGGGCGCTCGGCCAGGTCGAGCGTGCTGGTGACCCGCATGGCGTCGGCGACGGCGCGGTCGTCGTCGGCGCCCCAACGGCGCAACCACCCGTGGTGCGGGTGGCGGCCCCGGCCGACGAGGTCGGTGACGGTCAGACCCTCCGGCGCGATCGGGTGCTGCGGCAGGATGCCGAGCCGGGTCGCGACCGCGCGGGTGGGCATGGCGTGGATGTCGCGGCCGTCGAGCAGGACACGGCCGGCGTCCGGGACGAGCAGGCGCGCGAGTCCGCGTAACAGCGTCGACTTCCCGCACGCGTTGGGCCCGACGATCGCGGTGATCACCCCCCGCGGGATGGCCACCGTGAGGTCGCGGACCACCTCCCGGCCGTCGTAGCCCAGGCGCAGGCCCTGCCCCGCCAGCGCGTCACCGGTCATGCCCGCCCCGTCCGGTTGGTCGTGGACATCAGCCACAGCAGGTAGGGCGCGCCGAGGACGCCGGTGACCACACCGACCGGCAGCGCCACGATCCCGACCAGTTCGAGCACGTGCTGGGCGACGAGGTCCGAGCCGACGAGCACGACCGCGCCGGTGAACGCGGCGGGCACGAGCGCGGGCCCGTTGCCGTTGACGAGCGCGCGGGCGATGGGCGCGGACACGAACGCCACGAACGCGACCGGTCCGGCGGCCGCGGTGGCGGCGGCGGCGAGCGCGACGGCCACGACGATCAGCCCGAGCCGGTGCCGTTCGACGCGCACGCCAAGCCCGGTGGCCGCGTCGTCGCCGAACTGCAACGGCCGCAGTCCCGACGCGAGGAGGACGGCCGGCGGTACCAGGACGACGACCGCCACGGCCAGCGGTGCGACGTCGGTCCAGGTGCGGGCGGTGAGGCTGCCGGTGAGCCAGACGAGCGCCTGCTGCGCGTCCCGCACCTGCGCGCGCGTCATCAGGTAGGACACGACGCTGGAGAGCACGGCGGCGACCGCGATCCCGACGAGCACGAGCCGGTAGCCGCTCATCCCGCGCCGCCACGCGAGCACGTAGATCAGCGTGGCGGTACCGAGCGCCCCGCAGAACGCGCTGACCGACACCGGCGCGCCGGTCGCCCCGAACACGACGATCGCGACGACGGCCGCCGCGCTCGCGCCCATCGTGATGCCGATGATGTCCGGGCTGGCGAGCGGATTGCGCACCAGTCCCTGGAAGATCGCCCCGGACAGGCCGAACGCGGCGCCGGCGAGCGCACCGGTGAGCGCACGCGGGGCGCGGACCTCGCCGACGATGTACTCCGCCTGCGGCGTTGCGGTCCCGAACAGCGCCGCCAGCACGTCGTCCGGCGGGAGGGTGACGCTGCCGAGCGACAGTTCGAGCAGCACCAGCCCGCTGGCCAGTGCCGCCAGGACGAGACCGACGGTCCGGCCGCGTCGGATCCCTCGCCGCCGCACCGACGCCACCCGCCGCACCGCGTTCCGCTCGTCGAGCACCGCCGTCATACGGCCGCCACCTTCCTGCGGCGTACCAACGACACCAGCACGGGCGCGCCGACGACCGCGGTGACGACCCCGACCTGCACCTCGCCCGGCGGGGCGACCACCCGGCCGAGCACGTCGGCGGCGAGCAGCAACGCGGGCGCCAGCACCATCGAGTACGGCAGGATCCACCGGTGGTCCGGCCCGGTCAGTACCCGCGCGGCGTGCGGCACGGCGAGGCCGACGAACGCGATCGGTCCGGCGATCGCCGTCGCCGCGCCGCACAGCGCCACCACGGCGAGCGCGGCGATCCCCTGGGCCACCGCGAGGTTCACACCCAGCGAGCGGGCCACGTCGCCGCCCAGCGACAGGATGTTCAGCAGCCGCCCGCACACCAGCGCCGCCGCCGCGCCGACCGCGAGGAACGGCAGCGCCTGCGCGACGACCGCCAGTTCCCGGTTGGCCAGCGATCCCACCTGCCAGAACCGGAACTCGTCGAACGCCTCGGTGTCGGTGAGCAGGATCGCGGTGGTCAGCGAGCCGAGCGCGGCGGAGGTGGCGGCGCCGGCGAGCGCGAGTTTCACCGGGGTGGCGCCGTCCCGGCCGAACGAGCCGATCCGGTGGACGAGCAGCCCGGCCGCCGCGGCGCCGGCGAAGCCGAACCACACGTAACCGGAGAACGCGGTGACGCCGAACGCGCTGATGCCGAGCACCATGGTCAGGGAGGCGCCGGCGTTGACGCCGAGGATGCCGGGGTCGGCGAGCGGGTTGCGGGCCAGGCCCTGCATGACCGCACCGGAGAGCCCGAGCGCGGCGCCGGCGACGAGGCCGACGACGGTGCGCGGCACCCGCATGGTCCCGATGATCAGGTGATCGCCGTTGGTCGGGTCGTAGTGGGCGAGCACGTCGAGCAGGACGCTCGGGGACAGTGACACGGAGCCGACGCACACGCTGAGCACCACGAACAGTGCCAGCACGGCGAGCGCGCCGAGGAGCCCCGCCCCCAGCGCGGCCCGCCGGGCGGGACGCGTCCGCGTCCGCTGCTCTCCGACCGCCCTCGTGGTCACCCGTCAACCCGCCCGTAGTCATTCAGCCACTCCGGATTGACTAAGGCTAGCCTAAGCAAAGCTCGTGATCACAGGGGTTACGCGATCATTCGCCGGAAGCGAAGTTTAGGCTAGGCTAACCATCGTTGAGGAGGTTGTCGGATGGCCACACGTCAGCAGCCCGTGCTGGTGACCGTCACCGGGACCACGCCGCTCACCGAGCGGATGGTGCGGGTGACACTCGCGGGCGACGCGCTCGCGGACTTCGCCCACGACGGCCCGGATCAGCTCGTCCGGTTGTTCCTGCCGGTCGGCGAGGAACCACCGCCGCTGCCCGTCACCACCGAGTGGTGGCCGGAGCTGTGCGCGATGCCGGAGACGGTTCGCCCGGCCCTGCGCAACTACACCGTGCGCCGGTTCGACCGCGCGACCCGCGAGCTGGACATCGACTTCGTGCTGCACGGCCACGGCGAGCAGGCCGGCCCCGGTTCCGCGTGGGCCGCCACCGCCGCGCCCGGCGACAAGATCGGCGTGCTGAGCGACGGCGCCGACTACGCGCCGCCCGCCGGCACCGAGTGGCAGCTGATCATCGGCGACGAGGCCGCACTTCCCGCCGTGGCGGCGATCCTGGAGGACCCGCGCTTCCCCACCGTCGCGCTCCTCGAGGTCGCCGACGAGGCCGACGAACTTCCGCTCAGCTCGGCCGTCACCTGGGTGCACCGGGGCGACGCGCGCCGCGGCGAGGCGGTACTGGCCGCGCTGCGCGAGCGGGAGCTGCCGACGGGCGTGCCCTACGCGTGGGTGGCGGGCGAGTCCGCGCTGGCCACCGGGGTGCGCCGGCATCTGGTGAACGACCGGGGCATGGCCAAGGACCGGATCTACTTCTGCGGGTACTGGCGCGCCGGCTGAATCCATCGACACCCGGCACCGTCGGTGGACCAGTCGTGCCGCCCCGGGACTACGTCCCCGAGGCGGCCACCGAACCTGTTCGACTGTGCCTAGTGCCCGGTGTGTCCCTGCGCCGGGGGCATCGGGTGGCCGTGCTGGCGTTCGATCTTCATGACCTCGGCCGGCATCACCACGAACGGGCGCATCATCCCCATGTCCTCGTGGTCGCGCATGTGGCAGTGGTGCAGGAACCGTCCACTGTGGTCGAACTTGGCGGCCACGGTGACCGCCTCGCCGTTGTTGACCTGGACGACGTCCTTCCAGCCGCTCTCCATCGGCGTGATCTCACCGGCGGAACGGAACTCCACCGGGGCCACCGTCCCGCCGCCGACCGTGCGGCCGGCGTCGTCCAGGACGAACTCCCACTTGTCCTCGACGTCGTAGTGGTGGCGGTGGGTGACCCGGAAGTGGGTGGCGTGCACGTGTTGGGGGTGCGGCCACCCGGCCACGTCCAGGTTCAGCCACGTCCACCGTTCCCAGCTGCCGGTGGCCGTCATGAACCGGACCGGGTCGTTGAAGTGGCGGGCCACCCGCTGGTAGGTGCGGACCCGCCCGTCCTGGCCGCGCACCTGCACGATCCCGTCGACCGGGAACGGGCCGGACGGGGCCGGCACCTCCGTCATCTCCCACTGCTCGATCTGCCCGGTGCCCAGCGGCGGGAACATGATCATTCGTTCCGGCGCGTCGGCCGCCGCCGGGTCGGGCTCCCGGAACGTCCGGTCGAGCGTCGCGGGTGGCGTGGACGCGCCACCGCCGCGACCGCCGACCCGGAACTCCATGACCTGCGGCCACGGGCCGGGGTCGTAGTCCACGTTGGTCAGCCGGATCCGCCGGCCGCGCACGGCACCGAAGTCGACGAGCACGTCCGCGCGCTCGGCCGCCGCCACCGGCAGCACACCGTCGACCGGCAGCGGCGCCGGCAGCAACCCGCCGTCGGTACCGATCAGGGCCACCACGCCCGCCGGCACCGGCGACCCGTCCTCGACCGTGAACCGCAGCTGGTAGGGCCGCACGTTCGACACGTTCGCGATCCGCAGCCGGTACCAGCGCGGCTCGACCGCCAGGTGCGGCCAGATCACGCCGTTGACCGTGGTGAACGGGCCGGAGAACGACGTCGCCTGCGGTTCCGGCTCGGTGGCGTACAGCACCGTCTTGTACAGCTGGGTCCCGGTGAGCCGGCCCTGGCCGTCGAGGTCGAAGTTGCGGTCGCACAACACCAGCGGCACCTCGTAGCGGCCGGACGGGAGGTCCAGCGCGTCCTCGGTGCGGTCCCGGACCACGTACAGTCCGGCGAGCCCGGCGATGGTGTTCCACCGCGACACCGGCATCGCGTGGTCGTGGTACCAGAGCAGGGTGGCGCGCTGGTCGTTGCCGTACTCGGCGACCTGGGTGTCCCCGCGCGGCACGCCGGCCTCCGGCCAGCCGTCGTTGTCCATGCCGGTCTCGGCGCCGTGCAGGTGGGTGACCGTCCACGCGGGCAGGTTCGACACGTCGGTCAGCTCGGGCGCGCCGTCGCGGCCGGGGCGGTCCCACAGCGGCGGGTCGGCCTGCGCTATCGGGGGAGCCACGGCGATCAGCGGCATCGTCCCGGTGAGGTCGTTGACCCAGCGGACGCGGGTTCGCCGCCCGCTACGGACCTCGATCGTCGGGCCGGGGACGGTGCCCTCGTAGCCCCAGATCGTGGTGGGCGGGAGCTGGGAGTGCAGGCGCACGCGTGCGGTCCGCAGCCGCACCTGGACCTCGCCGTCGCGGTCGGGCCGCAGCACGCGCGGGATCGGCAGCGGGTCCCGGAACGGTTCCAGCGGTTCGGGGTGCGCCTGGTGGCTGACCCGCGTCACCTCGGCGGTGAGCCGGCCGGGCAGCCGGGGCGTGCCGCCCGCGCGCACCGTTCGGGCGGGAACGCGCCGCTGTCCCGCGAGTGCCTCGTACAGCCCGGGTAACGGGCCGCCGGGCAGGATCACCGGCACCATCGCACCGGTGGCGATCGCGCCGGTGAGCAGCCGGCGACGGGACCAGCCGCGCCGCCCTTCGTCGTCCGTCATTCCTTCTCCGTCTCCGTGTGGGCCAGCAGGGTCGCCGCCGTGCGGTGGGTGAACACGTCCCGGGGGGTGAGCCGCACACCGGCGTGCGCGGCGGCGGCGATCAGCCGCATCGCGGCGAGGCTGTCGCCGCCCAGTTCGAGGAAGTCGTCGTCCAGACCGACCCGGGGTACGTCGAGCGCCGCGGCGAACGCGGCGCACAGGGCGCGTTCGCGGTCGGTGGCCGGGGCGCGGAACGGTGCCGCCGCCGCGAACGTCGGCGCGGGCAGCCGGGCGCGGTCGACCTTTCCGTTGCCGGTCAACGGAAACGCGTCGAGCACGACGATCGCCGATGGCACCGAGTGGTCCGGCAGCCGGCGCACCGCCCACGCCCGGACGTCCTCGGCGGACACCGCCCCGGTCACCCACGCGGCGAGCCGGTCGCCGGCCGGGCTCGCGATCGCCGCGTCCACCGACGGGTGCGCGGTCAGCGCCGCCTCCACGTCGCCCAGTTCGACGCGGTAGCCCCGGATCTTGACCTGCCCGTCGGCGCGGCCGAGGTAGTCCACGTCCCCCCGCGCGGTCCACCGGGCCAGGTCGCCGGTGCGGTACAGGCGCTGCCCCGGCGTGAACGGGTCGGCGACGAACCGTTGCGCCGTGTGGGCCGGCGCGCCGAGGTAGCCGCGCGCGACACCCGCCCCGGCGACGTACAGCTCGCCGACCACGCCCGGCGGCACCGGGTTGAGGGTCGCGTCGAGCAGGTACACGCGGGCGTTGTCGACCGGCCGGCCGATGACCGGCCGGTCGCTGGCGGTGGTCCACGCGGCGAGCGTGTCCACCGTGGTCTCGGTGGGGCCGTACAGGTTCACGGCGGCGAGCCCGTCGGTGGCGGCGAGCCGGCGCCACTGGGCGTCGCCGACCGCGTCGCCACCGAAGCCGATCATCGGCAGGCCGGCGAGCGCGCCGAGGTCGGCCAGCGGGTCGAGCATCGCCGGCGGCACCTCGACGAAGTCGATGTCCCTGGCAGCGATCACCGTGGCGAGCGCGGCCGGGTCGCCGCGTTCGTCGTCGGGCAGGACGTGCACGGTGTGCCCGTCGAACAGCCACAGCTGCGGCTGCCACGCGGCGTCGAACGCGAAGGGCCACACGTGGGCCACGTTCAGCCGGTCCCGTCCGGTGCGCCGGCGCAGCGGTTCGTACAGGGCGCGACGGTGGCTCGCGAACAGGTTCGCGATGGCCCGGTGCGGCACGACGACACCTTTGGGCACGCCGGTCGAGCCGGACGTGTAGATCACGTAGGCGGGGTGCTCGGGCCGCAGCGGGACGCGGCGGTCGGCGTCGGTGACCGGGTCGGCGCGCGTCGCGGCGACCACGGCGGCCTCCGGGTCGAGCACGGTCCGGTCGCCGGGGACCGCGCCGTCGGTGATCACGACGACCGGGTTCGCGTCGGCCAGGACGACGGCCGTGCGTTCGTCGGGCAGCGCCGGGTCGACCGGCAGGTACGCCGCGCCGGACAGCAGGACGGCGAGCATGGCGGTCATCGCGGTGACCGACCGGTCGAGCCGAACGGCGACCACGGTCTCCGGGCCAGCGCCGCGCGCGATGAGCGCGCGGGCGAGCCGGTTGGCGCCCGTGGCCAGTTCGCCGAAGGTGCGCACCCGGTCCCCGCAGGTGACGGCCGGGCGGTGCGCGCCACGGGCGGCCTGGTCGGTGAACAGGTCGGGCAGCAGCGCGCCGGGCGGGCGGATCGTGCCGGTGCCGTGGGCGGTGACGAGTTCGCGTTCGCCGGCCGACGCCGACGGCAGCGCCGCCAGGGGCGCGTCCGGTCTGGTGGCCAGCGCGGTGAGGACGTCGGTGAGCTGGGTTGCCAGACGACGGGTGTCGTCCTCGGTGAGCACATCCGGCCGGTACTCCAGGACGATCTCCAGGCCGGTCTCCTGGCGTGGGTGCGGGAACACGGTGACGGTCAGCGGGTAGTGGGTGAGCGAGCGGCCCTCGACGACCTCGACGTCCAGCCCGCCGGCGGTCTCGGCGGCGCGCAGCGCGTCCTCGTCGACGGGGAAGCTCTCGAACACCAGCAGCGTGTCGAACAGGGTGCGGTGGCCGGACCAGCGCTGGATGTCGGCGAGCCCGGCGTGCTGGTGCTCGACGAGCCCGGCCTGGGCCAGCTGGAGTTCGGCGAGCGCGTCACGCACGGTGCTGGTGTGCGGCAGCCGGACCCGCACCGGCACGGTGTTGATCAGCAGGCCGACGACCGAGCCGACGGCCGGCACGTCGGCGGCCCGGCCGGAGACGGTGGCGCCGAAGACCACGTCGTCGGTGCCGGTCGCACGGCCCAGGACGACCGCCCAGGCGAGCTGGACGACGGTGTTGAGGGTGACGTGCGTTGACCGGGCCAGCCCGGTGAGCCTCGCCGCGAGATCACCGGGCAGGTCGAGGGGCAGCAGCCGTGCGGGTTCCCCGGCGGTGGTCGGCGCGGACGGGTCGGTGAGCAGCGTCGGTCCGCGCACGCCGGACAGCGCGGCGCGCCAGGCGTTGTCGCTGTCGGGGCGGGAGGCGAGCCAGGCGAGGTAGTCCGGGTAGTGGTCGGTGTCGTCGGTGTCGTCGTCTGGCAGGCCGGCGTAGGCGGTGAACAGGGCGCGGGCCAGCAGCGGGACCGACCAGCCGTCGAGGATCGCGTGGTGGTTGGTGATCACCAGGCGGTGCTCGTCCGGCCCGAGACGGACGAGTGCGAAGCGGACGAGCGGCGGCGTGGCCAGGTCGAACGGTGCCGCGCGTTCGGCCTCGGCGACCGTGGACACGTCAGCGTCCGGGAACTCGGCCCAGGGCACGGTGAGTCCACTGTGGAACACCTGGACGACCTCGCCGTCGGCGAGCCGGAACCCGGCGCGCAGCGCGCTGTGGCGGTCGAGCACCCGCTGGGCGGCCGCCCGCAGCCTGGCGGCGTCGAGCGGACCGGTCAGCCGCAGCACCAGCTGCATCGCGTACGGGTCGGGGCGCCCGGGTGCGTAGCCGGACAGGAACACCATGCCCTGTTGCAGCGGCGTGGCCGGCGCGACGTCGCTGACCCCGGGTTCGGCCAGCAGCGCGGCGTGCCGTGCCCGCCGCTCGGCCAGGCCGTCGGCCGCCGGCACGTCGGCCGCCGGTGCGGTGGCGACCGCCGCGAGCGCGGCGACCGTCTTGTGTTCGAACACGTCCCGGGGGCTGATCGCGAGCCCGGCGGCGCGGGCGCGGCCGACGACCTGGATGCACACGAGGCTGTCGCCGCCCAGATCGGCGAAACCGTCGTGCACGCCGACCGACGGCAGGCCCAGCGCGTCGGCGAACAACGCCGCCAGCGTGGCTTCGGCGTCGGTGGTCGGGCGGTCGGTGCCGGTCAGCCCGGCCAGGTCGGGTTCGGGCAGCGCGCGGCGGGCGATCTTGCCGCTGGGGGTGGTCGGCAACGCGGGCAGGTGGATCAGCAGCGACGGGAGCTGGTGTTCGGCGAGCCGTTCGGCCGCGACCGCACGGACCACGGCCGGGTCGAACGGCTCGCCGTCCTCGGTGACCAGGTAGCCGACCAGACGGACCGGTCCGGTGGGGGCGCGGTGCACGGCGACCGCCGCGGCGCTGATGCCCGCGACGCCGCCGAGCACCGACTCGATCTCCGCCGGCTCGACGCGGAAGCCCCGGATCTTGACCTGTTCGTCGGTGCGGCCCAGGTGGTCGACCGTGCTGTCGTGGCGCAGCCGGACGAGGTCGCCGGTGCGGTACATCCGGGCGCCACCGGCGGTCGCGACGAACCGGTCGGCCGTCAGGCCCGGGCGGCCGAGATAGCCCCGGGCGAGGCCGGCGCCCGCCAGGTACAGCTCGCCGACGCCACCGGGCGGCACCTCACGCAGCCACGCGTCCAGGACCCGCGCGACGGTGTTGCCCACCGGCGTGCCGAGGCTGAGCGCGGCGCCGGCGTCGGGGGCGCACAGGCTGTCGCCGCTGACCTCCGAGCAGCCGTACAGGTTCAGGATCCGGCCGCCGCCGGACAGCGCCGCGACGTGTGCCTCGGTGAGCGCCTCACCGCTGCTGACCCACAGGCGGACCGAGTCGAGCGCGTCGCGGCCGTGGTCGGCCAGGGTGCGCAGCAGGCTGGGGACACCGGTGACCCGCGTCGGCCGGTGGGTCCGGACGAGGTCGACCAGCGCGAGCGCGTCCGTGCGGTCCGCTGTGGACGCCAGGACGACGGGCGCGCCGGCGACCAGCGCGCCGAGGAGTTCGGTCGATCCGTCGAGGAAGCTGATCGAGCTCTTGGCCAGTACCAGGTCGTCGGGGCCGAGCGGTTCGGCCCGCTGGAGCCATTCGAGCCGGTTGGCCAGGCCCAGCCGGGTGCCGACCACGCCCTTGGGCTCGCCGGTGGACCCGGAGGTGTGGACGACGTAGGCGGGGTGCTCCGGGCGGACCTCGACCGGTGGCGCCGGCCGGGCGGCGAACTCCACCATGGACACGTCGAGTTCCGGGGCCAGGCCACCGAGTCCGGCCGGGAGCGGACCCCGGGTGAGCACCAGCGACGGCCGGGCGTCGGTGATCATGTGGCGCAGGCGCGCGACCGGGTAACCGAGGTCGAGCGGCAGGTACGCGGCCCCGGCCCGCAGGACCGCCAACAACGCGACGACCAGGTCGGCGTGGTAGCCGGTCGCCAGGCCCACCACCGAGTCCGGGCCGACGCCCCGGGCGGCGAGTTCGGCGGCGAGGTCGTCGGCGCGGGCCGCCAGTGCGCGGCCGGTGAGCCGGTCAGGCCCGGCGACGAGGACGACCGCGTCGGTGGCGAGGGTGAGCAGCGAGGTGAGGTCCGGGTGCCGGACCGGCGCGACCGGACCGGTCAGCGCCGTGCCGGTGGCCGGGCCGAGCGCGCCGACCGGCGTGTCCGGGGCGGTGGCGACCTCGGTGAGCACGGCCCGCAGCCGGGTGAGGACGCCGGTGGCGGTGGCCGGGTCGATGCGGTGCCGGACCTCCAGGCGCAGCGTGTCGCCGCCGGGAACGGCGGTCACCATCAGCGGGTAGTGCGTGCCGTCCTGGCCGCTGACCCGCTCGACCCGCAGCCCGGTCCCCCGCTCCGAGGCCGCCAGGGCGTCCTCGTCGACCGGGTAGTTCTCGACCACCAGCAGGCTGTCGAACAGCTCCCCCACCCCGGCGACGCGGGTGACGGTCGCGAGGTCGAGGTACTGGTGGTCCAGCAACGCCGTCTGTTCGTCGCGCACCCGGCGCAGCAGCGCCGTGAACGGCTCGTCGGCCCGCAGCCGCCCGCGCACCGGCACGGTGTTGAGGAACAGTCCGATCAGCTCACCGGAGGCGGGCACCTCGGCGGGGCGGCCGGCGACGGCCTGCCCGGTGATCACGTCCGGGGTGCCGGTGTAGGCGGCGAGCACGGTCAGCCACGCCGCGGCCAGCACGGTCGGCAGCGTCACCCTGGCCCGGCGGGCCAGCGCGGTGAGCGGCCCGGCGTCAAGGGTCAGCGCCGCACGGTCCGGTGCGGTGCCGGTGCGCCGGGCGGTGGAGAACGGGGTGCACGACGTGGCTCCGGCCAGCGCGTCCCGCCAGGCCCGTTCGCTCGCCGCGCGGTCGCGGCGGTCGAGCCATTCCAGGTAGTCGCGGTAGCGACCGGCGGGTGGTGGCAGGTGCCGGTCCCGGTACAGGGCAAGGAGTTCGCGCACCAGCAGCGCGTTGGACCAGCCGTCGAGCAGGATGTGGTGGCTGGTGATCAGCAGGCGGTGGTCGCCGTCGGTCAGGCGCAGCAGGTGGAACCGGAACAGCGGCGGCACGTCCAGGGCGAACCGGTCGGCGCGCGCGGCGGCGGCGATCCGTTGTGCCCGCGCCAGAGGGTCGGGCTGTCCGCGCAGGTCGGTCTCGGTCCACGGCGCGGTCACCGACTCCGGGATGAGCGCGACCGGCCGGTCCGACTCCTCGAACCAGAAGCAGGCCCGCAGGTTCGGGTGCCGGTCAAGCAGGCCGTGGACCGCGTCCCGCAGGCGGGCGGGGTCGAGGTCGCCGGACAGGTCGACGGCCAGCTGCACGGTGTAGGCGTCCGGGCCGTCTGGCTGGTAGCTGCTCAGGTACAGCAGGCCCTCCTGCAGTGGGGACAGGGGCAGGATGTCGGCCAGTGCCGGCGCGTTCATCGGGTCGTCCACCTCGTTCGGATGCGGTCCAGTTGCGACTGCGACAGCCGCGCCAGCGGCACGTCGACCGGGGTGTGGGCGCCCGCGTCCGGCCGGGCGGCCGCCGCCACGACGGCCGCCAGTCCCCGGACGAACAGGTCGGCCAGGCGGCGCGCGGACGCCTCGCCGACGCCGGTGTGGGCGAGGTCGACGCGCAGCTCGCCGTCGACCGTGACCGCGTCGACCACCAGCGGGTGGTCGACGCGGCGGTGCTCGTCGACCGTGCCGCCGAGGCCGCCGTCGACCGGCTGCCACGGTCCGGCGTCCGCGCCGCCGCCCAGCCGGCCCAGGTAGTTGAAGGCGATCTGGGCCGGGGACCGGTCGTGCAGCAGGCCGTAGCCGATGCCGTGGTCGGGCACGCGGCGCAGGTGGTCCTTCACCAGGCGCAGCACGTCTTCGGCGCGCGCCGGGTCGGCCTCGGCCCGGGCGACGCCGATGCCGGTGGTGCGCAGGCGGACCGGGTGGACGCTGGTGAACCAGCCGATGGTGCGCGACAGGTCCGCGCCGGGCACGAGGTCCTGGGCGCGGCCGTGGCCCTCCAGGTCGACCAGCAGGTCGTCCTCGCCGCTCCAGTCGCGGGCCGCGAGCGCCAGACCGGTCAGCAGGACCTCGTCGATCTCGGCGCGGAGCGTGCCGGGGACGGTGGTGAGCAGCGGTTCGGCGGGGGCGGTGACCCGCAGCCGCCGCACGGTGGCGTGGGTGCCACCGCCCAGCGGTGCCGGCGGCGGATCGAGGACGCCGCGCCAGTACGCGGCCTCGTTCTCCTTGTCCACCGCCACCAGTCCGGTGGCCCAGGTGCGCAGCGACGTGCGAACCGGGCGCAGGTCCCGGCCCGCGTACGCGGCCTCCAGGTCCGGCAGCAGCACGCGCCACGAGACGCCGTCCATCACCAGGTGGTGCACCAGGACCAGCAGCTCGGACTCGACGCCGGGACCGTGGTCGAACCAGACCGCGCGCAGCATCCGGCCGGCGCGCGGGTCGAGCCGGTCGCGGGCCAGCAGGAATCCGTCGCGGGGCCGGGTGCCCGCCGGGCACGCCAGCACGTCGAGCGGGTCGTGGGCCAGGGGGCCGATGTCCAGACCGTCGGCGGTGAGCCGGCCGCGCAGCGCGTCGTGGTGTGCGAGCACCGTGCGCAACGCCGCCCGCAGCCGGGTCTCGTCGACGTCGGCCGGCAGCCGGATCACCATCGACTGGCCGAACTTCTCCACGGCCGGGTCGTGGGTGACGAACCAGCGCATGACGGGCGTCAGCGGCACCAGGCCGGCACCGTCGTCGTGCGTGTCCGGCGCGGCGAGTTCGGTGGCGACGGCGGCCAGGCCGCGCACGGTCCGGCGTTCGAACACGTCGCGCGGGGCGAGCGCCAGGCCCCGCTCCCTGGCGGCGGCGACGAGCTGGATGGACACGATGCTGTCGCCGCCCAGCTCGAAGAACCCGTCGGTGGCACCGATGTCGTCGCGGCCCAGCAGCGCGCGGAACAGGGCGAGCAGCGTCTCCTCGCGCCGGTTCTCGGCCGGGGCGTCCGTGCCGCGCGCGCGGGCGCTCGGCGTGGGCAGGGCGTCGCGGTCGAGTTTGCCCGCGACCGTGAGCGGCAGCGCGTCGAGCCGCAGCCACGCGGACGGGATCAGGTACTCGGGCAGGGTGTCGGCCAGGTCCCCGGCGGTCACATCCGCGCCGACCGTGTAGCCGACCAGCACCCGCCGGCCGTCGATCTCCCTGGCCGCGACCGCCGCCGCCAGGACACCGGGCCGGTCCACCAGCGCGGCCTCGATCTCGGCCGGTTCGATGCGGTAGCCGCGCACCTTGATCTGGTCGTCGACGCGGCCGTGGTACTCCAGCAGCCCGTCGCCGGTCCAGCGCACGAGATCGCCGGTGCGGTACCACCGCCGCCCGTCCGGGGCGGCCACGAACCGGGTCGCGGTCAGCCCCGGCCGGCCGAGGTAGCCGCGTGCGAGCCCGGTGCCGCCGAGGTACAGCTCGCCGGTCACCCCCGGCGGCACCGGCACCAGGTCCGGGCCAAGGACGTGCGCCTGTTTGTTCACGTCCGGGCGGCCGATCGGCAGGACTCCCGACCCCCACGTCGGATCGGCGCGCCACAGCGTCGAGTTCACCGTGTGCTCGGTCGGGCCGTAGGCGTTGAGCAGGATCCGCCCGCCCGCCCAGCGCCGGATCAGCTCGCGCCGCAACGCCTCCGTGCCGACGATCAGCGTGAGGTCGGCCGGCAGCGCGTCCTCGGGCAGCGACGCCACGACCGACGGCGGGATCACCAGGTGGGTCAGGGCGTGTTCGGTGGCGAACGCGGCGAGCGCGGCCCCGGCACGGGCGTGCTCGGGCAACAGGTGCAGGCTCGCGCCGGCGAGCACGGAGATCGCGAGCTCGGCCAGGGACACGTCGAACGAGAACGACGCGAACTGGCCGACCCGCCGGCCGGGCCCGCTGTCCGAGCCGCCCGCCATGGTGGCGACCAGCGACGCGAGCCCGCCGTGCGGTACGGCGACGCCCTTGGGGCGGCCGGTGGAGCCGGAGGTGTGGATCACGTACGCGAGCGCCTCCGGCGCGGGGGCCGGCAGCCCGGGGTTGCCGGCGGGAAGCGTGGTGTCCCAGGCGGTCCCGACCGGCACGTGCGGGAGCCCGGTGATGGGCTCACCGACGGCGAGCACGGGCCGTGCGTCGTCGAGGACGTGCCGGATCCGGGTCTCGGGGAGGTCGGGGTCGACCGGCAGGTACGCCGCCCCGGCCTTGGCGACGGCCAGCAGCGCGACCACCAGGTCGGCGCCGCGGCGCAACGCGAGCGCCACCAGGTTCTCCGGCGCCACCCCGGCGTCGATCAGCCGGTGCGCGAGGCGGTTGGCCGCCGTGTCGACCTCGGCGAAGGTGTACCGGCGGTCGCCGTCGGCGAGGGCGAGAGCGTCCGGGCGGGCAGCGGCCTGGCGTTCGAACAGCTGCGCCAGTCCAGCGGGCGGCACGTCCCGGGCGGTGTCGTTCCACCCGGCGATCCGGTTCCGTTCGGCGGTGGTGCGGATCTCGACCCCGCTCAGGCGGGTGTCCGGCGCGGCGCAGAACGCGGTGAGCAGACCGGCCAGCCGGTCGAGCAGGTCGACGGCGGTCGGGTCGTCGTAGAGGTCCCTCGCGTACACGACGGTGAGGGTGAGGCCGGGGTCGCCGCGGGTCTCGCGGACGGTGAAGGTGAGGTCGAACTTGGCGCTCACCAGGCCGGGGTCGATCTCGGTCGTGCGCAGGCCGGGCAGGCCGAGGTCGGTGTCGTCGACCAGGCGGTGGGTGGCGACGACCTGGAACAGCGGGTGTCGGGAGGTGGACCGGGTGGGGGCCAGGTGGTCGACGAGCCGTTCGAACGGGACGTCGGCGTGCGCGAACGCGTCGAGCGTGGTGCGGCGGGTGCGGCCGAGGAGTTCGGCGAACGTGGGGTCGCCGGACAGGTCGGCGCGCAGCACCAGGGTGTTGACGAAGAACCCGACGAGGTCGTCGAGCGCCGGGTCGGTGCGGCCGGCGACGGGTGAGCCGAGCGGGATGTCGGTGCCCGCGCCGAGTTTGCCGAGCAGCGCGGCGACCGCCGCCTGCACGACCATGAACACGGTGACGCCGTGCCGGGCCGCCGTCGTGCGCACGGCCGCGGCCAGTTCGGGCGGCAGGGCCTGGACGATCTCGCCGCCCGCGTAGGTGGCGACCGGCGGGCGTGGCCGGTCGGTGGGCAGGTTCAGCTCGTCGGGCAGCCCGGCGAGGTGCTCGGTCCAGTAGGCGAGGTCACCGGACGGTCGCTGGAGGGCGAAGTCGGCGTACTGGACGGGCAGCGGTGTCCACTGTGGAGCGTGGCCGGTGCGGCGGGCGGCGTAGGCGGTGGCGAGGTCGCGCAACAGTGGCCGGGTGGACCACTCGTCGGCCGCGATGTGGTGCACGAGCACCAGCACGACGTGGTCGGTGCCGGTGGCGAACACGGTGACGCGGACCGGCGGTTCGTCGGCGAGCCGGAACGGGTGGGCGGCGGCCAGGGCGAGGTCGCCGGCCAGCCGGTCCTCGGTGGTGGCGGCCCGGTGGAACGGGATCACCGGGTCGGCCAGCACCTCCTGGGTCGGGGTCGCGCCGTCCGGGTAGCAGGTGCGCAGGATCTCGTGCCGGGCCACGACGTCACCGACCGCGCGCCGCAGCGCCTCGACGTCCAGGTCGCCGGACAGCCGGGCCGCGAACGGGAGGTTGTAGGCCGCGCCGGGCCCGTCCATCCGGTGGAGGAACCAGAGCCGTCGCTGGGCCGGGGACAGCGGCAGCACGGCCGGACGGTCCACCGGGACCAGCGCGGGCCGGGCACCGGGGGCGCGGCCGGCGATCCGGCGGGCCAGCGCGCGCACGGTCGGGGCGTCGAACACGTCGGCGACCGACAACGGCACGCCGAGTTCGGCGCCCACGCGGGCGACCAGCCGGACCGCGAGCAGCGAATGGCCGCCCACGGCGAAGAAGTCGTCGGTGACGCCGACGGTCGTGCCCAGCAGGTCCCCGGTGATGCCCAGCAGGAGTTCCTCGACCGGGTCGCGGGCGAGGTCGGTCCCCTCGGGCCGGGCGACCGGGTCGGGCAGGGCACCACGGTCGAGCTTGCCGCTGGGGGTGAGCGGCAGGTCGTCGAGCGGGACGATGACCGACGGCACGAGGTGCGCGGGCAGTGTGCCGGCGAGCGCGGAGCGCGGGTCCCCGGTCCCGCCGGCCACGTAGGCGACCAGGCGGTCGTCGACGGCGAGGACCGCCGCCGCGCGGACCCCGGGCAGCGCGGTGAGCGCCGCCTCGACCTCGCCCGGCTCGACGCGCACGCCCCGGACCTTCACCTGGTCGTCGGTGCGGCCGAGGTGGTCGAGCACGCCGTCGCGGACGCGGCCGAGGTCGCCGGTGCGGTACCAGCGCTGCCCGTTCGGGGCGGCCACGAACCGGGTCGCGGTGAGGCCGGGGCGGGCGTGGTAGCCGCGGGCGACCTGGACGCCACCCAGGTACAGCTCGCCGGGCACGCCGTCCGGAACCGGCCGCAGCAGGCGGTCCAGGACGTGCACGGTCGTGTTCCACACCGGCCGGCCGATGGGGACCACGCCCGCGTCGAGGTCGGCGGCGGTGACGGCGTGGTGGGTGACGTCGACGGTGGCCTCGGTGGGCCCGTACAGGTTGTGCACCGGCACGGCGCAGCGCGCGGCGAGGTCCGGGGTGAGGGTTTCGCCGCTGGTGACCACCAGGCGCGGGCCGGTGAGCGTCTGCCCGGCGTCGAGGTAGGCCCGCAGCATCGACGGGACGAAGTGCGCGATCGTCACGCCGCTGACCAGCTCCGCCAGGTACGCCGGGTCGCGGTGGCCGCCGGGGTCGGCGAGCACGAGGGCGGCACCGGTGAACGCCGGCAGGAACAGCTCCCACACCGACACGTCGAACCCGGTCGGGGTCTTCTGCGCGATCCGGTCGGCCGGGCCGACGTCGTAGGCGGCCCGCATCCACTCCAGGCGGTTGACCAGCGCGCGGTGGGTGACCACCACCCCCTTGGGGCGGCCGGTGGAGCCGGAGGTGTGGATCAGGTAGGCGGCCGTGTCCGGGTGGAGGGGGGTGTCGGTGAAGTCCGCGTCCGGAACGTCCACATCGGACAGGGTGACGGTCGCGCCGGCGTCGCCGACGACGAACGCGCGGCGGGCGGGCGGGTCGTCCGGGTCCAGCGGCACGTAGGCGGCACCGGCGCGCAGCACCCCCCACAGCGCGACGACCAGGTCGACGCAGCGCGGGATGGCCACGGCCACCACGTCGTCCTGGCCGACGCCACGCGCACGCAGGTGCGCCGCGACCGCGCCGCTGCGACGAACCAGGTCGGCGTAGGTGAGGGTGCGCCCGCCGTGCAGGACCGCGGGCGTGTCGGGCGCCGCGCGCAGCAGGCGGTCCACTGCGGTGCCCGGTGCCACGTCGACCGAGGTGTCGTGCTGGACGCGTTCGGCCGGCAGGCGCGGGTCCAGGCGCGAGAGCCGGGTGTCCGGTGCCGCCGCGACGGTCGCGAGCAGCGCCAGCAGGCGGATGACCAGCGTGTCGACCGTCGCCCGGTCGAACAGGTCGGCCGAGTAGTTGACCGACACGGTCAGGCCGGGCACGTCCGGCAGTTCGTCGAAGGCGAACGCGAGGTCGACCTTGGCGGTGTCGAGGTCCACGGGCAGGGCCTCGCCCGTGGTGCCGGGCAGGGCGGGTGCCGCGAGCTGGCGGTGGTTGTGGTTCACCAGGACCTGGAACAGCGGGTGCCGGGCGCGGGAGCGGCGGGGCGCCAGCTCGTCGACGAGCCGTTCGAACGGGACGTCGGCCTGGGCGAGCGCGGCGAGGTCGGTGTCGGCGGTCCGCGTCACCAGCTCGGTGAACGTGGGGTCGCCGGACAGGTCGGTGCGCAGTACGACCGTGTTGACGAAGAACCCGACGAGGTCGTCCAGCGCGGGGTCGATCCGGCCGCCGACCGGCGTGCCGACCGGGATGTCCTCCCCCGCGCCCAGCGCCGACAGCAGGGCGGCGACGGCGGCGTGCAGCACCATGAACGGCGTCGCGCCGGTCCGGCGGGCGATCGCCTGAAGTCCTCTGTGGACATCGGCGGGGAGGTCGGCCTCGACGACTCCGCCCCGGTGGCTGGCGCGCGCGGGGCGGGGCCGGTCGGTGGGCAGGGTCAGCTCGTCGGGCAGGTCCGCGAGGCGGGCGCGCCAGTGGTCAAGCTGACCGTCGACGTCCAGTTCCCGTTGCCACAGCGTGTAGTCCGCGTACTGGACGGGCAGCGGCGACCAGTCCGGTGCCCGGCCGGCGCGGCGCGCGTCGTAGGCGGTGGCGAGATCGGTGACCAGCGGCCCCGCCGACAGCGCGTCGGCGGCGGTGTGGTGCGCGACGACCGCCAGCACGTGGTCGGTCGGGCCATCGCGCAGCAGCGTGACCCGCAGCGGCGGCTCGTGGGCCAGGTCGAAGCGGTGCGCCAGCACCGCCGGCAGGTCCGCCGCGCACCCGGTGGCGAACGGGACCGGCGGGTCGGTGAGGACGTGCTGGTACGGCTCGCCGTCGGCCGCGCGCAGCACGGTCCGCAGCGCCTCGTGCCGGCCCAGCAGGTCGCCGACCGCGGCGGACAGCGCGGCGGTGTCGACCGGACCGCTCAGGCGGGTGAGGAACGGGACGGTGTAGGCGGCACCGGTGTCCGCCAACTGGTCGAGGAACCACAGGCGACGCTGGGCGTAGGACAGCGGCACGCGTTGCGGGCGGGGCCGTGCCCGCACCGGCGGCCGGGTGGCGCGCTCGTCGAGCCGGGCGGCGAGGGCGCGGACGGTCGGCGCCTCGAACACGGTGCGCAGCGACACCTCACGGCCGAGCGTGGCGCGGACGCGGGCGACGAGCCGGGTCGCGAGCAGCGAATGGCCGCCGAGTTCGAAGAAGCTCGCGGTCACGTCCGGCACCGGCCGGTCGAGCACGCCGGCGAAGATCCGGGCCAGGGCCAGCTCACGGTCGTTCGACGGGGCGACCGTCCCGGTGGGCGCGGGGCCGGCGGGCAGGGCCGCGAGGGCGCGCCGGTCGACCTTGCCGCCGGGGAGCCGGGGAAGTTCGGGCAGCGCGGCGAACGACGTCGGCACGAGGTGGGCGGGCAGGGCGGCCGTGACCGAGGCGCGGAGCGCCGCCAGCGCCACGGTGTCCGGGGTCACGAACGCGACCAGCTCGCGCTCACCCGCCCGGTCCCTGGCGACGACCGCCGCGGCCGTCACGCCCTCGGCCCGGGCCAGCGCGGCCTCGACCTCGGCCGGTTCGACGCGGGAGCCGCGCACGGTGAGCTGGTCGTCGGCGCGGCCCAGCAGTGCGATGCCCGCGTCCGTCCGGCGGGCCAGATCGCCCGTGCGGTACAGCCGGCCGGGACCGAACGGGTTGGCCACGAAGCGCGCCGAGGTCAGGCCAGGGGCGCCCAGGTAGCCACGGGCCAGGCCGACCCCGGCGAGGTACAGCTCGCCGGTGACGCCGACCGGCGCGAGCCCCAGCCTCGGGTCGAGGACGTACCCGGCGGTGCCGTCGACGCGGCCGGTGAACGGGCCCGCGCCCTCGGCGTGCAGGCTGTCGCCGCTGGCCTCCGAGCAGCCGTACAGGTTCACCAGCCGGCCCGGCGGGGTCAGCGTCGTGGGCAGTGGTTCGCCGCTGGAGATCCAGGTGCGGACCGACGACAGGTCCGCGTCCGTCTCGCGGTGCAACGCGGTCAGCAGGCTGGGCACGCCGGTGAGCCGGGTGACCCGGTGGCGTTGGACGGCCGCGGCGAGCGCGTGCGGGTCGCGCCGGTCGGCGGCCAGGACGACGCGGGCGCCCCCGGCGAGGCCGCCGAGCAGTTCGGTGCTGGCGTCGACGAACGCGGGTGAGCTCTTGGCGAGCACGACCTCGTGCGTGCCCAGCGGCAACGCGTCCCGGCCCCACTCGAGTCGGGCGGCGAGCCCGGCGTGGGTTCCGGCGACCGCCTTCGGCCGCCCGGAGGAGCCGGAGGTGAACAGCACGTACGCCAGGTGTTCCTGGCGCAGCGGCCGGGTGCGGTCGGCGTCGGTCAGGCGGGCGCCGGAGTACGCCGCCAGGTCCACCGCCAGATCCACGGTGTCCAGCGCGAGCCGCTCACCGGACCACCACCTGACGGCGTTCCCGGCCGCCAGCACCAGGTCCGGGGTCGCGTCGTCGAGCATGAGCCGCAGCCGGGCCCGCGGGTGGTCCAGGTCGAGCGGCAGGTACGCGGCTCCGGCCGCCAGCACGGCCAGCAGGCCGACGACGAACCCCGCCGAGGGCGGGCACGCGAGTGCCACCACCGATTCCGGGCCGATCCCCCGCGCGGCCAGCAGGCGCGCGAGCTGGTTGGCCCGGCGGGTCAGCCGCGCGTAGGACAGCTCGTCGCCGGCCGGGTCGACCAGCGCGATGCGGCCCGCGTGGCGCAGCGCCGCCTCCCGTACCAGGTCCGGGGTGAGCCGCCCGGACACCGGGGCCGGTGCCGGGACCGTCGCCTCCCCGGCCAGCAGCACCTTGTGTGACCACAGTGGACGGTCCGGTTCGGTCACCAGGGCGGTCAGGACCAGGGTCAGCCGGTCGGCGAGCGCGGCGGCGGTGGCGGGCTCGAACAGGTCGGCCGCGTACTCGACGCCGCCACCGAGCCGTCCGTCCGCCTCGGGGAAGAAGCTGAACGACAGCGCGAACTTCGCGGTGTCCAGCCCGAACGGCACCGCCCGGCTCACCAGCCCGGCGACCCCGAGGTCCAGGTCGAGCTGGTGCTGGTGGGTGACCATCACCTGGAACAGCGGGTTGCGGCCGGGCACCCTGGCCGGCGCGAGCATCTCGACGAGCCGCTCGAACGGCACGTCCGCGTGCTCGAAGGCGGCCAGGTCGGTCTCCCGGACCCGGCCCAGCAGCTCGGTGAACGTCGGGTCGCCCGCCGTGGACACCCGCAGCACCAGCGTGTTGACGAAGAAGCCGACGAGGTCGTCGAGCGCGGCCTCGGAGCGGCCGGCGACCGGCGCGCCGAGCGGGATGTCCTCGCCCGCGCCCATTCTGGTGAGCAGCGCGGTGACCACGGCCTGCACCACCATGAACTCGGTGACGTCGCTCGCGCGCGCCAGGGCGATCAGCCGGGCGTGCACCTCGGCCGGGACCTCGAACGGCTGGTAGCCGCCCCGGCCGGTGACCTCGGCACCGGGGTGGTCGACCGGCAGTCCCAGCTCGGCCGGCGAGCCGTCGAGCGCGGTGCGCCAGTGGTCGAGCTGGGTGTCCACGTCGAGTTCCCGTTGCCAGCGCGCGTAGTCCGCGTACCGCACCGGCAGCGGCGGCCAGTCGGGTGGCTGCCCGGCGCGGCGGGCGAGGTAGGCGGTGCGCAGGTCGGCGAACAGCGGGCCGACCGACCACTCGTCGCCGGCGATGTGGTGCACCAGCACGAGCAGGACGTGCTCGTCCGGTCCGAGGCGGAACACGGTGACCCGCAGCGGGGTCTCGGTGGTGAGGTCGAAGCGGTGGGCGGCCGCACCCGCCAGTGCCGCGTCCACAGTGGACTCGTCGGCCGGCACGACGGTGAACGGGACGGCGGCGTCCGGCCGGATGATCTGCGTGTCCTGCGCGAAGACCGTGCGCAGGGTCTCGTGGCGGTCGGCCACGTCACCGAACGCGCGTTCCAGCGCGGACACGTCCAGGTCGCCGGTCAGCCGCAGCACCGAGGGGATGTTGTAGGCGGGGCTTGGCCCGTCGAGCCGGTGCAGGAACCACAGGCGCTGCTGGGCCGGCGACAGCGGCACCACCCCGTCGTGCGGCCGGGGCACCAGCGCCGGGCGGCGGATGCCGGTGCCCAGCCGGGCGAGCAGGCCGCGCGGGGTCGGGTGGTCGAACACGTCACGGATGCTCGCCTCGTCGCCGAACGCGGTCCGCACCCGCGCGAGCAGCCGCGCGACCAGCAGCGAGTGCCCGCCGAGCGCGAAGAACCCGTCGTCCGGGCCGGCCGAGGGCAGTCCGAGCACGGCCGCGAACAGCCCGCACATCAGCTCCAGCCGAGGGTCGCCCCGGTCGGCACGGGCGGCCCGCACGGCCGGCGCGGGCAGGGCGGCCCGGTCGATCTTTCCGTTGGGGGTCAGCGGGAACGCGTCCAGCACGACGATCGCCGCCGGCACCAGGTGGTCGGGCAGCGATCCGGCGAGCGCGGCCCGCAGGTCACCGGCGTCGCGGCTCGTCACCGCGTAGGCGACCAGCCGCGCGCCGGTCGCCGGGTCGGGCGCCGGGTCGGGGACGGCGAGCACGAGCGCGCCGGTCACGCCGGGCAGGGCGCGCAACGCGGCCTCGACCTCGCCGGGCTCCACGCGGAAGCCCCGGATCGTGACCTGGTGGTCGGCGCGGCCCGCGAACTCCAGCGTGCCGTCGGACCGCCACCGCACCAGGTCACCGGTCCGGTACCACCGCTGCCCGCCCTGGCCCGCCACGAACCGGGTCGCGGTCAGGCCCGGCGCGCCCGCGTAGCCGCGCGCCAGGCCGGGGCCACCGACGTACAGCTCGCCGACCGTGCCGGCCGGCACCGGCCGCAGCCACGGGTCGAGCACGTGGACGGTGGTGTTGTGCACGGGCGTGCCGATGGGCAGGGCGGTGCCGTCGAGGCCGGTGCCGGTGGCGCGCCAGAGCGTCACGTCGACCGTGGTCTCGGTGGGGCCGTAGGAGTTGAACAGGGTGTGCCCGGCCTCGACCCAGGTGCGCGCGAGGTCCGGCGGGCAGGCCTCACCGGCGACGATGACGACCGCACCGGCCGGCACGGCCGTGGTCGGGAGTTCGGCGAGCGCGGCGGGCGGCAGCGTCAGGTGGGTGACGCGGTGCTCGGCGAGCAGGCCGGCGAGCGCCTCACCGAGCCGTCGTTCCGGCGGTGCGATCACCAGCGTGGCACCGGTCGTGAGGGCCATGACCTGTTCCCACACCGAGGTGTCGAAGCTCTGCGACGCGAACTGCAACACCCGGTCCCCCGGCCCCGGGCGGAAGTGCTCGGCAACGGTGTGGGCCAGGCTCGGCAGCCCGCGATGGGTGACGACCACGCCCTTGGGGGTGCCGGTGGAGCCGGACGTGAAGATCACGTACGCCCCGGTGTCCGGGTGCGGCACGGTCGCGGGGTCGCCGGCGGGGAGGGTGGCGGCGACGGCCTCGGCGGTGGTGAGCAGGTCGACGGGGGCGGTGCCGGGCAGCACGGGCAGGTGCTGCGGCTCGGTGAGCACGAGCGCGGGCCGCGCCTCGCCGAGCAGCAGCCCGATCCGGTCCGGCGGGTAGTCGGTGTCGACCGGCACGTACACCGCGCCCGCCCTGAGGACGGCGAGCATCGCGACGACCTGGTCCGCCCCGCGGGGCAGCGCGACCGCGATCTGCTGCTCCGCCACGGCCCCCCGGTCGGTGAGGTAGCGGGCGAGCCGGTTCGCGCGGGCGTTGAGCTCCCGGTAGGTGACGCGCTCGGCGTCGCCCACCACGGCGTCGGCGTCCGGGTGCGCGGCGGCGGCCCGCTCGACCAGCGCCGGGAACGACGCGGTGCCGACCTGGGCACCGGTGCGGTTGGGCGCGGTCACCCACCGCTCGTGCTCGGCGGCGGTCAACCGGGGCAGTGTCGCGACCGGACGGTCCGGGTCGGTGGCGAACGCGCCGAACAACGCGACCAGCCGGGCGGCCAGGGCGGTCACGTCCGGGACGACCTCGGCGCGGTGGCGCAGGTCCAGGCGCAGCCGCTCCCCCGGCGTCGCCACCACCCCCAGCGGGTAGTGGCTGGAGTCGGCGCCGTCGATGCCCAGGACCCGCAGACCGGCCGCGCGGCCGAGCCGGTCCAGTTCGTCGGGGTCGGCCGGGTAGTTCTCGAACACGGTGAACGTGTCGAACAACTCGCCCCGGCCGTCCTGGAGGTCGGCGAGCCCGAGGTGCTGGTGGGCCAGCAGCCCGGCCTGTTCCCGCTGGACCCGCGTCACCAGGTCGGCGAGGGTCTCGTGCGGGCGCAGGGCGATCCGGACCGGCGTGGTGTTGATCAGCAGGCCGAGGATCTCGGTCGCGCGGGGCACGTCGGTGTCCCGGCCGGAGCCGGTGAGCCCGAACGTCACGTCGCCGCGGCCGGTCAGCTCGCCGAGCGCGAGCGCCCACACGCACTGCAGGACGGTGTTGGCGGTGACGTCGAGGCGCCGCGCGACCGCCAGCACCCCGGCGGTCGTGGCGGCGTCGAGCCACACCGTGTGCTCGGCGGCGGTGGCCGCGCCGCGCAGGTCGTGACCGGCGGCGACCAGCGTGGGCTCGGCGCCGTCGAGGTGGCGGCGCCACGCGGCCCTGGACGCGTCGGTGTCGCGGGTGGACAGCCACGCCAGGTGGTCGCGGAACCGGGCGGGCGCCGGCAGGCCGGCGTCGGACCCGGCCTGGGCGTAGAGCGCGAACAGCTCCCGCACCAGCAGCGGCATCGACCAGCCGTCGAGCAGGATGTGGTGGTGGGTCAGCACCAGCGTGTGCCGGTCGGCCGCCGTGGTGACCAGCAGGAACCTCAGCAGCGGCGGGCGCGCGAGGTCGAAGGGCCGCTCCCGCTCGGCCCGCGCCTCGGCGGCGCGGTCCTGGGTCTCGACGGTGCGCCAGTCGACGGTGACCGAGGCGGGCACCAGCGCGACCGGCTCACCGCCGCGCCGGAAGCGGAAACCGGCGCGCAGGGTGGGATGGCGGCGCAGCAACGTCTCGGCGGCGGCCCGCAGCGCCTTCGCCTCGACGACGCCGTCCAGGTCGATCGTGGTCTGGACCGTGTAGACGCCCGAGGCGGCGCCGCCGTACCCGGCCCACAGCATCAGCCCCTGCTGCAGTGGGGTGAGGGGCAGTACGTCGGCCAGGCCGCTCACGAGGTCCTCCAGAGTTCGTCGAACTCGTCGATCTCGTCCTGGGCGAGGTGCACCAGGGTGAAGTCGGACGGGGTGTGACCGCCGGGCACGCCGTCGGCGGCCAGACGCGGCAGTTCGGTCAGCGCGGTGTGGAAACGGGCGGCGAGGTCGCGGACCACGTCGCCGGCCACGCGTTCGGCGGGCCACGCGATCCGCCACCGCAGCACCGGCCCGGCCGGGACGTCGACGACGACCACGGTGATGTCCAGCGGGTGCGGGACGGGCAGACCGGGCGGCACGTGACCGCCCAGCGGTTCCCTGGTGTCGACCGGTTCGAACGGGCGGTCGGTGCCGGCGGTCAGGCGTCCCAGGTAGTTGAACCGGACCTGCGGTGCCGGCAGGGCGGCGAGGTCGGCGGCGGTGGTGTCGTTGAGGTGGCGCAGCAGGCCGTAGCCGATCCCCCGGTCGGGCACCGCCCGCAGCGCCTCCCTGACCTGTCTGACCACTGTGGACAGATCGGTGGCGCCGGGCAGCCGGACCGGGTACAGGGTGGTGAACCAGCCGACGGTGCGGCTGGTGTCGGCACCCGGGAACAGCTCGTCGGCGCGACCGTGGCCTTCCAGCAGCACCGACACGTCGCCGGTGCCCAACGCCGAGGTGAGCGCCGCGAGCAGCAGTTCCTGCGGGCCGGTGTGGAACGCGTCGGCGACCTCGCCGAGCAGGGCGGTCGTGTCGGCGGGGCCGAGCGTGCCAGAGACCTCGGCCTGGGTGGCCGCGACGTCCCAGACCGGATCGAGAACCACTCCCGGCAGGACGGGTGGCGCCGACAGCGCGGTCCGCCAGTGATCGAGTTCGGCGGTCCGGCGCGGCGCGCGGGCCTCCGCCGCGAGGAGGCCGGCCCACTGGTGGAAGGTCGTGCCGACCGGGTACGGCTCGCGGCCCGCCCAGACGGTGGCAAGGTCGTCGAGCAGGATCCGCCACGAGACGCCGTCGACGGCCAGGTGGTGGATGGTGACGAGGAGTTCGCCCGCGCGCCACGCCCAGTCGGTCAGGACACCGTTCTCCGGGGCGAGTCGGCGGGCGGCCGCCGAGGTGTCGCCGTCGAACCGGTGCGGACGGACGGTGGCCTCGCCGGGTTCGAGCTGCCAGGCGGGGGTGGTGACGAGCCGGGACCGCAGCAGGGGGTGCCGGGCGAGGATCGCGCTGATCGCCGCCCGGAGCCGGGGTTCGTCGGCGTCGCCCGGCAGGCGCAGCAGCATCTGCTGGGCGTAGCCGTCGATCGGGCCATGGAGTTCGCGCAGCGCGTGCATGACCGGGACGAGCCCGTCGCCACCCCGTTCGGTCACGGTGGGCACGGCGGTGTCGGCGTGCGGAACGGCGATGGCCGCGAGCGCCGCCGGGGTGCGGTGCGCGAACACGTCGGCGGCGGTGAACCGCAGCCCCGCCGCGCGTGCCCTGGCGACGAGCTGGATGGCGAGGATGCTGTCGCCGCCGAGCCCGAAGAAGCTGTCCCCCGCGCCGGCCTCCGGCAGGGCGAGCGTCTCGGCGAACAGGGTCGCGATCCGCGCGGCGGTGGGGCCGGCGGCGACCAGGGGCGTCGGGGTGGGTCGGGGCGCGGGCGTTGCGGCGTGGTGCTCGACCCGCGCGCCCGGGTCGGCGACACAGCGGTCGAGCTGGTCGAGGAACGTGGCCAGCAGCCGCCGCGCGTCCTGTTCGGACAGCGCGTCGCGGCGGTACTTCAGCGACACGCCCAGCGTCGGGCCGGGGAACACCGTGAGGGTCACCGGATAGTGGGTGGCGTCGTCGGCCTCGATCGCGATCGGGCGCAGCTCACCGAACCCGGCCAGCAACGCCTCCTCGTCGAGGGGGTAGTTCTCGACGACGACAAGCGTGTCGAACAGCGGGCCGAGCCCCAGGGCGCGCTGGATCGCGGCGAGACCCGTGTGCTGGTGGTCGATGGTGGCGGCGTGGGTGTCCTGCAGATGGCGTAACGCGGCCAGGATCGTGTCACCGCCGGTGAAGCGCGCCGGGACGGTGTTGACGAACATGCCGATGGCCGTGTCGATACCGGGGACGCCCGCCGGTCGGCCGGACACGGTCACGCCGAACACGACGTCGCCGGTGCCGGTGGCCTCGGTGAGGGTCAGGCCCCACGCGCCGCGCACGACCGTGTTGACGGTCAGGCCGTGGGCCCTGGCGAGCGCGCGGACGGCCTCGGTCCTGGTCTCGTCGAGTTCGGCGGTGATCTCGGCCGGGAGTTCGGTGGCCGGTCCTGGCTGGGCCGCGACGAGCAGGGTGGGCGCGGCCAGCCCGGCGAGGACCTCGCGCCACACGTCGAGGTCCGGGGGCCCGAGTCCGCGCAGGTAGGTGAGGTGTGCGGGCAGGCTGGTGTCGTCGACCACGCCGCCCACGTACAGGGTGAGCAGTTCGCGGACCAGCAGCGGCGCCGACCAGCCGTCCCAGGCGAGGTGGTGGCCGGTGACGGTGAGCGTGCTGGCGTCGAGCGCGAACCGCACCAGCGGCGGGGCGGACAGGTCGAACGGGGTGTGCCGGCCGGTGGCGGTGGTCACCGGGACCGGTACCGCCGGGTACAGGACACCGACGGCCTCGCCGCTGGCGAGGTGCCGGAAACCCGTCCGCAGGGCGGTGTGCCGGGCCACCAGGCGGGTCGCCGAGGCGGCGAGGCGGTCCGCGTCGAGGGGTTCGGCGAAGCGCAGGACCACCTCGACCGTGTACACGTCGAGCGCGTCCGGGTGCGTGTGCGCCAGCGCGAGCAGACCTTCCTGCAACGGCGTGACGGGCAGGGCGTCGAGCCAGCCGGGGCACTCCCGGTCCAGATCGTCCACATCGGACTGGGTGAGGCCCGGCCTGGTCAGGTCGGACGGGGTGCGCCCGCCCGCGCTGGCCGCGACCGCGACCGCCAGGTCGGCCAGTGCCCGGTCGAGACCCGTACGGAACGCGGCGAGGTCGTGGCCGGTCGAGTCCAGGCGCAGGTGCAGGTCCCGTGTGGTGTACGCGGTCAGTTCCAGCGCGGCGGCCGGTGGCGCGTCACCGGCGAGCACCGTGTCGCGGTGGCCAAGGTGGTTCACGATCAGCTCGGGGTCGCCGAGCGCGGCCAGCGCCGGCGCGGTCCTCGGGTTGAGGTGGCGCAGCAGCCCGTAGCTCGCCGGGTCGGGCACGGTGCGCAGGGTTTCCTTGACGTGCTTGAGCACCGCGACCGGATCGGGGCCCGGCGCGGCGAGGTGAACCGGGTGGAGGGTGGTGAACCAGCCGACCTGGCCGGCGTTGTCGTCGTCGCGGCCGTGGGTCTCGACGCCCAGGGTCACCTCGCCCAGCGCCAGCACGACCGCGGCGACCAGGAGTTCACCGCCGGTCACCCGGAACCGCTCCTCGGCCTGCCGGAACAGGTCACCGACCTGGACAGTCCATTCGAGACTTCCCGGCGCGGTGTCGCCGGCCGGCAGCGGCGTGCGGCCGGCGAGCACGTCGCGCCAGTACCCGAACCGGTCGAGCACCTCCGGGGCGGCGGACCGTTCGAGCTGCCGGTCCGCCCACTCGCGGAACGGGCGGACCGGTGCCAGCACGCGCCCCGCGAGCAGCGCGTCGAGGTCGGCCGCCAGCACACCCCACGACACGGCGTCGACCGCGAGGTGGTGCGCGGTGACCGCCAGCCGGCCGGGCAGCACCCGCCACACGACCGTCCGCCCGGCCGTCGGGTCGACCGTGCCGTCGAACACCGGCTCGGCGGACTCCGGCACGGCCAGTGACCACAGCCCGTCGCGGCTCACGGTCAGCCGGGCGCGCAGCAGTTCGTGCCGCGCCATCAGCGCCCGCACCGCAGCGACGACGGACTCCTCGGTCACCCCGGCGGGCAGCGGCAGCTCGGCGCTCTGGGTCGCGGTCAGGTCGTCGCGGTCGTGCAGCCAGTGCAGCATCGGCGTCAGCGGCACCGGCCCCACGGCCGGCCGGGACGCCGCCGGCGCTTCCACGACGGCCGCCCGCCCGGCCAGTTCGGCGGGCGTCTGGTGGGCGAACACGTCCCGCACGCCGACCGTCAACCCGTGGGCCCGCACCCGGTTCACCAGGTCGATGGCGAGGATGCTGTCCCCGCCGAGCGCGAAGAACCCGTCGTCGGCGCCCACGTCCGCGACGCCGAGCACCGCCGCGAACGCCGCCCGCACGACCCCGACCTGGCCGGTCCGGGTGGTGTCCGGCGCGGTGACTCCCGGTGCGGGCAGGGCCTGGCGGTCGAGCTTCCCGTTCGGGGTGAGCGGCAACGCGGCCAGCGGCACGACGACCGCCGGGACCAGCGCGTCCGGCACGACCGTCGCCACGAACTCGCGCACCGCGACGGGTGGGACGGTCGCGGGCACCACGTACCCGACAAGCCGGGTCCCGTGCACCGCGGCGGCGGCCGCCGTCACCTCCGGGTGGCGGCACAGCGCGGCCTCCACCTCCCCCAGCTCGATCCGCACCCCGCGCACCTTGACCTGGAAGTCCGTACGCCCCAGGTAGTCCAGCGGGCCGGGCAGCGGTCCCGCACGCCAGCGCGCGAGGTCGCCCGTGCGGTACAGCCGTGTCCCCGGCGGCCCGAACGGGTCGGCCACGAACCGCTCCGCCGTGAGGCCCGGCCGGTTGAGGTAGCCGAGCGCGAGCTGGCGGCCCGCGAGGTAGAGCTCCCCCGCCACCCCGGGCGGCACCGGCCGCAACGCGGCGTCCAGGACCCGCACGTCGGTGTTCCACACCGGGGTGCCGATCGGTACCGGACCCGGCTCGTCGGTGACCCGCCACGCGGTGACGTCGACGGCCGCCTCCGTCGGGCCGTACAGGTTGTGCAGCTCCACTCCGGGCAGCACGTCGCGGAACGCGGCGGCCGTGTCCGGGGTCAGCGCCTCACCGCTGCACAGCACGCGCGTGAGGCCGGTGCACGTGGCGGCGGCCGGGTCGGTCAGGAACGCGCGCAGCATCGACGGTACGAAGTGGACGGTCGTGACACCGGTGGCGCGGATCTCGGCGGCGAGGTACTCCGGGTCGCGGTGCCCGTCCGGTCGGGCGACCACCAGCTCGGCGCCGTGGGCCAGCGGCCAGAACAACTCCCACACCGACACGTCGAACCCGGCCGGCGTCTTGTGCAGCACCGCGTCACCCGGCCCGAGCGGATGCGTGTCCTGCGCCCACGCGAGCCGGTTCACGACCGCGCGGTGGGTCACCACCACGCCCTTGGGCCGCCCGGTCGACCCGGACGTGTAGATGACGTACGCGGGTTCGGCGGGGGTCGCCGCGCGCCAGTCACGCCGCGCCGGGGTGGCCGCCAGCTCGCGGACGAGGCCGGCGGTCAGCGTGAGGACCGGGCGGGCGTCGGTGACCATCAGCTCGCGGCGCCGCGCCGGGTGGTCCGGGTCCAGCGGCAGGTAGGCGGCGCCCGCGCGGACCACCGCGTGCAGCGCCACCACCAGCTCCACCGAGCGGGGCAGGTCCACGGCCACGACCGTGCCCGCCCCGACCCCCCGGTCACGCAGCCCGGCGGCGAGGCGGGTGACGCGGTCGTCGAACTCCGCGTAGGTGAGCCGTCGCGCGCCGAACCGCAGCGCGGGCCGGGCGGGGTGCTCGGCGACCGCGCGGTCCAGCAGGCCGGCGAGCGTCGTGTCCTCGACCGGCACGCGCGGCCCGGCGGCGTGGCGGCGCAGACGCGCGGCCTCGGCGGGCGCCAGCACGTCCAGGCCGGCGGCCGGCCGGTCCAGACCCGTGGTCAGGGCGGCCAGCAGGGTCACCAGCCGGGCCAGCAGCGCGTGCGCGGTGCCCTCGTCGAACAGCGCGGTCGCGTACTCGGCGAACACGGCGATCCCGCCCCGGTCGGCGCGTTCGGTGAACTTGATCGTCAGGTCGACCTTGGCGGTGCCCGTGTTCACCAGTTCGACCCGCCCGGTCCGGTCACCGAGCCGCAGTGCGTCGACGGTGGCGTGCTCGTGCACCACCAGCACCTGGAACAGCGGGTGCCGGCCGGGTACCCGTGGCGGGTTGACCGCCTCGGTGACCCGGTCGAACGGCAGGTCGGCGTGGGCAAGGGCCTCGGCGTCGGCGTCGCGGACGCGGGCGAGCAGTTCGCGGACGGTCGGTGTCCCGGACAGGTCGGTGCGCAGCACGACGGTGTTGACGAAGCAGCCGACGACGTCCCGCAGGGCCGGTTCGGTGCGGCCGTCGACCGGGGTGCCGAGGGGGAGGTCGGTGCCGGCGCCGTGCCGGTTCAGCAGCAGCGCGACCGCGGTGCGCAGCACGGTGAACGTGGTGACCCCGGCGGCCCGCGCGCACTCGGCGACCGCCTGGTGCACGGCGGCGGGCAGTACCCGGCCCGCGACCGCGCCGTCGGTGGTGGTCGTGTCCCCGCGCGGCCGGTCGACCGGCAACGGGATCTCCTCCGGCGCCCCGGCGAGTCTGGCCCGCCAGAACGCGACGTGGTCGCCGGCGGTGCGGTCGAGCAGGCGGGCGTGCCAGCGGGTGTGGTCGCGGTAGCGCACGGCCAGCGGCGGCCAGTCGGGTTCGCGGCCCTCCGCGCGCGTGGCGTAGGCGTGGGCGAGGTCGGCGAGCAGTGGGGCGGTGGCGCCGTGGTCGGCGGCGGTGTGGTGCGACACCAGCACGAGCACGTCGCCGGTGCCGCCGCGCAGCATGGTGGCGCGCAGCGGCGGCTCGGTCGTGAGGTCGAACGGGGTGCGGACGAGGGCCCGGATCTCCGCCTCCTCGTCGGCGACCCGGCGGACGGTGAACACGTCGGCGTCGGGAAGCACGCGCTGGTGGCCGTCCACCAGGACGGTCCGCAGCGGTTCGTGCCGCAGCACCACGTCGCGGATCGCGGCCGCGAGCGGTTCCTCGGCGACCCGGCCGGGGAACCGGATGACCAGCGGCACGTGGTGCACGGGGCTCGGCCCGGCGAGCTGCTCGGCGAACAAGAACCGGGCCTGTGCCGGCGACCACGGCACGGGGCTGTCGTCGCTGTCACGCACCAGCGGCGGGTGCCCGGCGTCCTGCTCGGTGTCCGGGTTGACGTCCTCGACCGCCCGGGCCAGCGCTGCCGGGGTGCGTGCGGTCAGCACGGTCGGCAGGTCGAGGCCGACGCCCGTGTGTGCCCGGAGCGCGGCCAGCAGCCGGCCGGCGCTGAGTGAATGCCCGCCCAGCGCGAGGAAGTCGTCGTGCACACCGACCCGGTCACGCCCGAGCACCTCGGCGAACAGGGCGCACACCACCGTCTCGGTGGCGGTCCTCGGTTCGGTGTCCGACGTGGACGGTTCGGGTACGGGCAGGGCGGCGATGTCGAGTTTTCCGTTGGTGGTCAACGGAAGAGTGGCGACCGGCACGATCGTGGCGGGCACCAGGTAGTGCGGCAGCCGGGTCCGCAGGTGGGCGAGCAGGTCCTCCTGGGCGGCGGTGGTCACCGCGTAGGCGACGAGCAGGTCGTCGCGGACGACCACCGCGCAGCGCACCACGGCGGGGTGGGCGGTCAGCGCCAGCTCGACCTCGCCGGGCTCGATGCGGTAGCCGCGCAGCTTCACCTGGGCGTCCCCCCGGCCGAGGTGGTCGAGCGCGCCGTCCTCCCGAAGACGCACGAGATCACCGGTGCGGTACAGCCGCGCGCCCGCCGGGCCCAGCGGGTCGGCGACGAACCGGGACGCGGTCGCCGCCGCACCGGTGTAGCCGCGTGCCAGCTGCGGCCCGCCGAGGTACAGCTCACCGACCGCCCCGGCGGGCACCGGCCGCAGCCGGGCGTCGAGCACCAGCGCCCGGGCGCCGCCGACGGGTCCGCCGATCACGGGTTCCGTCCCGGTGACCACGGCCTGGGTGGCGTCGACGGTGAACTCGGTCGGCCCGTAGCTGTTGACCGCCACCAGCGCGGGTGTCGCGGCGAGCGTGTGCCACAGCGGCGCCGGCACGGCCTCACCACCGAACACGACGAGCCTGGGCCGGTGCTCGCCGGCCAGCAGTCCGGCGTCCACCAGCGCGGCCAGGTGCACGGGCGTGAGGTCCAGGGAGTCGATCCGCTGCCGGCGCACCAGGTCCACGAGCGCGTCGACGTCGCGGGAGACGGTGTCGCCGACGACCACCAGTTCGTGCCCGGCGACCAGCCACAGCACCGGGTCGAGCGCGGCGTCGAACGCGAACGGCGCCGTGTGCGCGACCCGCAGCCGGCCCGGGAACCGGGTGAACAGGCCGGTTCCGTGCGCGGCGAGCAACGTGCCCAGCGCCCGGTGGGACACGTGCACGCCCTTGGGCAGCCCGGTGGACCCGGAGGTGTGGATCACGTAGGCCCGCGCGTCGGGCGGTGGCACGTGGTCGGGTGGGACCGTGGGCGCGAGCAGGTCGACCGTGTCCAGGTCGATGACCGGGACGTCCGGGGCGATGCCGGCGAGGTCGAGCGTGGCCCCGCCGCGGCAGGTGATCATCAGCCGGGGCGCGGTCTGTTCGACGATGTGCCGCAGCCGCTCGACGGGCAGTTCGTGGTCCAGTGGCAGCCAGGCCGCACCGGCCCGCGCGACGGCGAGCATCGCGATCACCGTCTCCGCCGAGCGGGGCGCCACGATGCCGATCACGTCGTCCGGCCGCGCGCCGGCGTCCCGCAGCACGGCGGCGAGGTGACCGGTCTCCTCGGCCAGTTCCGCGAACGTCCACGACCGGTCGCCGTCACGCAGGGCGCACCTGTCCGGGAACGCCGTGGCGGTCCGGAGGAAGGCGGTGCCCAGCGACGGAGCCTCGGCGACGGGCACACCGGTCAGCTGTCCACCGTTCCCGCGGGACCGTCGCTGTTCGGCCAGTTCCACGTCACCGACCGGCAGGTCCGGTGCGGCGGCGAACGCGGTGAGGAACTCGGTGAACCGGGTGCCGTACCCGGCGGTCCGCGCCGGGGTGTGGGTCTCGCTGTTGGCGTCGAGGTCGACCGCGAACCGCCCGGCGCCGTGGTAGACCGACACGGTCACGTCGTCGACCGGCCCGGCCGCCAGGTTGTGGAACACCCCGGGCACACCGGCGAAGTCGAGGCCGTAGTCGAAGAACTTGATGTTCACGCTCGGCCCGTACAGGTCGCGCACGTCCCGCCCGCCGCCGCGCAGCAGGTCCTCCAGCCGGTAGCGCTGGTGGGCGCGCAGCCCGGCCAGGCCGGTGGCGACCGCCGCGACCACCTCCGCGCCCGTCCGCTCCGGCGCCGCGTCGACCACCAGCGGCAGGACGTTCGCGGCCATGCCGGGCACCCGGAGCAACGCCGTCCCGACCCGGTCGGTGGTCGGGATCCCGATCCGCGCCACCGGTTCGCCGGTCAGCCGGCACTGGAAGGCGGCGAACGCGGCGATGGCGATCTCGGCCCACGTCGTGCGCGAGGCCTTCGCCGCACCGGCGAGCACGGCGGCCGCGTCGTCGGCGAGGTGGGTGGAGTGTCGGGTGAACGCGCGGGTGTGCGCGGCCCGCCGGCCGCTCAGCGTGGTGGCGGGCGGCGCGTCGGCCAGGGTCCGCTCCCAGTACCCGGCGTCGCGCTCCCGCTCGGACGATTCCCGGTAGGCGAGGTCCCGTTCGACCAGCAGGCGCAGCGGCGCGAACGGCGGGGCCCCGGGTTCGGCGCCCCGCGCGAGCGCGGTGTAGACCTCAGCGATCCGCCGGCACACCAACGGAAAGCTGTACCCGTCGATCGCGATGTGGTGACACCGCACGAACCACAGGTGGTGGTGGTCGGCGAGCCGGTACAGCACGGGCACGAACACCGGCTCCCGCACCGGATCCGACGGCCGGGCGAGATCGGCCCGCATCGAGCGCGACGCGGCCGCCTCCGGGTCGGGCTCGCCGCTCACGTCCACCACCGACAGCCCCGGCCCCGGCTCGGCCAGCACGACCTGCCGTTCCCCGCCCGGCTCGACGCGCACCCGCAGTGTCTCGGCCTCGCCGCTGACCACCGCGCACGCCGTGGCGAGCAGGCCGGGGTCGAGGACACCGCGGAGGTCGACGTAGCCGCCGACGTTGTAGGCGGGACTGTCGGGGTCGAGCCGCTGGCCGAGCCAGATGCCCTGCTGTGCCGTGGTCAGTGGCAGGAACTCACCGGCGTTCACTGCTGCCCTCTCGGTGTCGTCGGTGTGGAGTGCGGTCAGTCGCGTTCCATGGCCTCGATGAGGCTGCGCGGGCGCAGGTCGGTCCAGTGCTCCTCGACGTAGGCGAGGCACTCCTGCCGAGTGGCCGGGCCGTGCGCGGTGCGCCAGCCGTCGGGCACCTCCGCGAACCGGGGCCACAGCGAATGCTGGTTCTCGTCGTTGACCAGCACGAGGAACACGCCGTCCTCGTCGTCGAACGGGTTGGTCATGGCACCCTCTCTGTCTCAGCCGCTGATCGCGGCGACGTCACGACCGGAACGCGTGGGACCGCCACCGGGCACCGGTGCGGCCGGATCGGCTCCCAGTTCGACGATCTCGTTGCGCGCGTTGACATGCACGACCCGGTGGCGGTGCGCGTCGAGCCTCTCGTCGGGCACCCCGACGTAGGTGATGATGATCACCAGGTCACCGGGGTGGACGAGGTGCGCGGCGGCGCCGTTGACCCCGATCACCCCGCTGCCGGCCTCGCCGGTGATGGCGTAGGTCTCCAGCCGGTGGCCGTTGGTGATGTCCACGACCTGGACGCGCTCACCCTCATGGATGTCGGCCGCGGCCATGAGATCGGCGTCGATGGTCAAGGAGCCGACGTAGTGCAGGTCCGCCTGGGTGACGGTCGCGCGGTGGATCTTGCCGTTGAGAACCGTGCGCAGCACGAACTCCCCCTGGTGAGTGGAAACGGGACGGACGTGCGCGGGTGGACACACGTCATCGCTGCGGGACAACGGAATTCCGGGCCGACCAGGCACTGTTTTGCCTGGTCCGGGCCTCCGGTCAGCCCCGCACGTCGAACTTAGGCTAGGCTAACCATAGAGTACGGTCCGTGGCAAGACGTGCACGGAACAGGCCACACGGAAACACCCGGCGAGCCTCGCCGGGTCAGTGATCGGGTCGACAGCGCGTGATCGCGCGGCGGTCAGCGCAGGACGGCCGCGAACTGCGGAACCAGCTCGGCGCCGAGCGACTCCTTGAGCGTGGCCTTGCCCTTGCCGACCAGGATGCCCTGGCGCCCGCCCTCGGTCGCCCAGCTCACGACGGTGCTGTACTGGTTCAGGTAGAGGTTGGGCCGCGCACCGGGATCCGGCCACGGCACGGCCGACCAGTGCCGCATCACCGGCCACGTCGGGTGGTCCAGGATGGACACCAGGGCGAGCAGCCGGCCGGTGCGCCGGTCGGTGTACCGGCCAACGAGGGTGTCCGGTTGGCGCAACAACGCCGCCAGGTACCCGGTGTTCTGCGGCAGCGGCACCAGCCGGCCGGTGTTGTACTTGCGCTCGTTGTGAACCAGGACCGACGCCATCTCGACGGGATCGACCGCCGAGCCGGGGACGACGTCGACCGCGATGTGGTCGGCCGCCGCCAGATCCCGGATGATCTTGCGGAGGTTCTGGCGGCGCTTCCTCGGCAGGGTCGCGGCCCACTCGTCGTGGGTGCGCAGACCGGTCAGGTCGAGCACCGCCATCGCCTCGGTGGGCCGGACCAGACGCGGGGACACCCGCAACCGGTCGAGAACCTCCTGGGGGACCTGGCGCAGCAGCGCGCCACGACAGCCGATACCGAGTTCACGGCGCATCGCCCGGACGTAGTCGTGCAGCAGCTCCCCCACCGGAACGTCCTCGGCCGCCCACCACCCCGGCACGGACCCGGTGCCCGGGGCACGCACGTGCAGCCCACCCAGCACACGGGCGCGGCCGGCCCCGACGAAACCGTTGCGGCGCACCGGTAGTCCCGCCCACTCCGCGCACACGACGGCCCAGGGCCGCGCTCCGCCGGCGACCGCGAGCAGCACCGGTGTGCGGCCCGACCACGCCCTGACCGCCAACACCTCCCACGCCCAGTCTGCACGCAGCCCGGCCCGTTCCCGCAACGCCCGCCAGTACGTTGGCTCCGCGTCGAACCGGGGGTCGAGCACCTCCAGGTCCACCGCTCACCGCCCCACGACCGGGGCCGGCGCCGCGACCACACACATCCGCTGGGCCGCGAAACCCAGCGACGCCTTCTGCTCGAACATCCCCCGGCCGGCCGCCAACCCGCCAAGACCCCGGGCGATCACGTGCCGCACCGCCCTGGCATGACAGTCGAAGTACAGGTGCGGGCGACCGCCGTCCACGCGGGCCCGCGACGCCCAGAACTGGAGGAACGGGACCTGCGGATGGTCGAGCATGGTGCAGAACGCGATCAGCTCGCCGTCGCGCTCCCGGTAGGTCAGCGTGTGCACGTCCGGCCGCCGCACCAACGCCCCGAGGTAGGCCGCCGCGACCGGGCCACGCGGGTCGAACGGCTGCCGGCCGTGGCCGGCACGGTGCTCACGCAGCATCGCCGCCAGCTCCGCACCATCCACGTCGGACCGTGCGGGACCGGTATCCACCACCAGCGAGTCGTCGGCCGCGACCAGCCGGTCGATCCGTCGCACGTTCTTGCGGCGGTTGCGCGACAACGACGCCAGCCACTCCTCGTCGGTGCGCCACGTGTTGGTCAACACCGCCGCCGGCACCGCGACCTCACGCACCAACCGGCCCCGCCCGGAGACCAGCGGCACCAGCTCCAGCGGCACGTTGCGGTACACCACTGCGGTCAACCCGACCCCGAGACGACGACGCACCGCCCGCTCCAGCGCACGCAGCAGCCCCCGGCGCTCACCCGGCTCGACCCCGTCCGCGAACGTGAAGCCCGCCTCGCCGAGCCACGGCTGGAACACCTGCGCCAGCCGCAACCCGCCCACCCGGCGGGACCCCGGCGCACGGGCGAAACGGCGCACGTCCACCAGGCCGCACACCATCGCGGTCATCGCGGCCACCACCGCGCCGCCCTCGCGCGCGAGGACCAGCAGCGGCGGGTTTCGCGCCATCCACGCGTCCACACGGAGCAGGTCGTAGTCCCACGGCTGGTACAGGTGCCGGCGGAACTCCGGCCAGCCCGGCGGCTCCGGGTCGACCCTCGGGTCGTACACCTCGCACGCCACGGTCACGTCCGCACCACCGGCGTGCCGTGCACCGGACAGGCCACCACCTCGCCCGCCACACCGTCACACACCAGGACGTCCACCAGCATCGGCGACCGGTGCGCCAGCAGCGTCACCGCCAGACCGCCGCCGGTCGCCCGCGCGTACACCCTGGGCCAGTCCAGGTGCCACTCCCCACAGGACCGGGACGCCCCGAGGAAACCGAGCAGCGGATCGCGGAGAACACCTCGTTTACCGCCGGCCCGCGCCAGTTCGTCCGGTGCCACGACCTCCGGCTCCGCGTCGCGGCCGAACCCGCCGAGGGACCGGACGTGATCCAGACCCCGCGTCGGATCCACGACGGCCGCGCCGCCGGCCAGCGGAACGAGGTCGGCCAGACGCCCGCGCACCACCGAGGAACGCACCGCGCCACCGTCCACACCGGTCCGACCGGGGACGAGCACCGGGTCGGTCCGCCCCGACAACGCCCATACCTCGCGGTACAACGGGACCGTGCGGAAGGCCGAGGTGACCGCGCGCCGGTAGGCCACACGCCACCACAGGCCCGAGGCCACTGTTCTCACGGGCGGCGAGTGTGCCACGCGACCTCGGCAATCATCGGCGTCACCACCGTGATGCGCCTGAACGGCCGCAGCGGGGCCACGCGCCAATTGCGCCAACCAGCCGAATTGCACCCCCGTCGCTGCGTGTTTCGGGGGTTTGTCTGTTACAAATCCGCCTGCCCTAGCCCACAGTCATCCTGAACCCGTGGTCAGGGACATCCATGAGGGAGTTCTCGATGAAGGTTGGCGTCACCGGTGGACACGGATTCATCGGAACCTACGTCTGCGAGGAACTGGTCAGCCGGGGCCACGAGCCCGTCGTGCTCGACCACCACCGCAAGCCGGCACAGGACCGGTGGGAGCTGATGCTCGGTGACGTGCGGGACGCCACCGCGATGGTCGAACTGGCCGCGCACTGCGACGGGATCATCCACCTGGCCGCCGTCCTCGGCACCCAGGAGACGATCCTCAATCCCCGACCGTCCGCCGAGACGAACCTGATCGGCGGTCTGAACTTCCTGGAGGCGGTCGCCCAGTACGACCTGCCCGGGGTGAACATCGCGGTGGGTAACCACTGGATGAACAACAGCTACTCGATCTCGAAGTCCGCGGTGGAGCGCTACGCCCACATGTTCAACGCGGACCGGGGCACCCGGGTGCACAACGTGCGCGTCGTGAACGCCTACGGCCCGCGCCAGGCCGCCGCGGCGCCGTTCGCCGCCGCCAAGGTCCGCAAGATCACCCCGGCGGTGGTGTGCCGCGCGCTGTCCGGACAGCCGGTCGAGCTCTACGGCGGCGGTGTGCAGGTCTCGGACATGGTGTGGGTCGCGGACGTGGCCCGCGCGCTGGTCAGTGCCCTGGAAACGGCCGAACGGGGTCAGGTTCCGGAAAGGACCGTCGAGGTGGGTCCGGCCGAGTCGACCACCATCCGCGCCGTCGCCGAGACCGTCATCGAGCTGTGTGTCGAGCGCGGGTACGCGCCGGTGCCGATCGAGGCGCTGCCCATGCGGCCCGGCGAGCAGCCCGGCGCGGTGGTGACCGCCGACCCGGAAACCCTGCGACAGATCGGGATGGACCCGGCAACCCTGGTCCCGCTGCGCGACGGGCTCGCCCGCACGGTCGACTGGTTCATCGAGAACGAGGGCGTCCACTGGTCGGTCCCGGACCAGATGCGCCTGGCACGAACGACGAACTAGCCACCGGCATGACGAACACCGCGCACGAACCCGACCTCGCCGGACAGGGCGTCAGCGTCGTCGTGCCGTGCTACAACGAGGCGGACAACGTCGAGGACGCCTACCGGCAGGTGGTCGCCGAGTTCGGCGACCACGACGTCGAGTTCGTGTTCGTCGACGACGGCAGCACCGATGGCACGCTGCCGATCGTCCGGCGGCTCGCGGCGGCCGACCCCCGGGTGCGGTACCTGTCGTTCACCCGCAACTTCGGCTTCGAGGCGGCGTTCTCGGCCGGCTACCGCTACGCCAGCAAGCCGTGGGTACTGCACATCGACGCCGACGTGCAGTTCCCGGTGGCCGAGGCGCACAAGCTGGTCGCGGCCTCGGCCGGCCAGGACGCGGTGTTCGGCGTGCGCGAGACGCGCCACGACCCGTTCGTGCGGCGGGCCGGGGCGCGGGCCTACCACCTCGTCGCGCGCCGGCTGCTCGGCATCGAGATCCCGCCGGGCGCCACGACGTTCCGCCTGGTGCGAACCGAACTGGCCCGCCGGATCGTCGACCTGCGGCTGGGCACGCCGTACTTCCTCGCCACGGTCCCCCGGCTGACCAACCGGTACACCACCGTCGCGGTCGAGCACCGCGCCAGGGCACGTGGTTCCTCGAAGCTGAACCTGCGCTGGCTGGTCGGTCACGCCATGGGCCTGTTCGTCGGGTTCTCCAACCGGCTGGCCTCGGTCGCCGCGCTGGTCGCCCTGGTGGCCGCCGGGCTGGCCCTGGTCGCCGCGCTGGGCGGAGTGACCGGACTTCTCGACCCGGTGGGCGGCGTCACCGTCCTGTTGCTGTTGCTGGTCCCCCTGTTGGCGGCGCTCGCGGTGACGGTGCGCTACGTGGTGGCGGTCGGTTCCGGCCAGCCACGGCCGGCGCTGTACTACGTACGGGAGTCCAACATCGACGTGGAGCCGGCCGACCTGCTGCTCACCACGGCGGCGCTGGAGCCGGTGGGCACCGGGGGGCGCGCGAGATGAGTTCGCTGCTGATCCTCGGCGCCGCCGACGGCGCGGTGCCCACCTACCAGTGCGCGTCCAAGATGGGCTATCGCACGGTGTGCGTCGACATCAACGCCGGCGCGCCCGGTGTGCCCTACGCCGACGAGTTCCTGCACGTCAGCACGCGGGCGCCGGAACTGGTCGCGACGGCGCTCGCCGGCCGCGACGACATCGTCGGGGTGCTCGCGCCCGCGAGCGACATCGCGCTGCCCACGCAACGGCAGCTCGCCCTCCACTTCGGACTGCCGGATCCGGTCTCCGCCTCGGCGGTCGCGGCGTCGGCCGACAAGTGGGAGTTCCGCCAGGTCTGCGACCGGCTCGGGTTCCCCTCCTACCGCACGGTCGCCGGCTCCCCCGGCGGCGAGCTGGTCCGCGCGGCTCGCGGCCTGCGCTTCCCGGTGTTGGTGAAACCGGTCGACAGCACCGGGAGCCGGGGCGTGGTGCCGTGCGGTGTGCCCGGCTCCCTCGCGGCCGCGATCCGCGACGCCGTCACGTTCTCCCCCGCGAACCGGCTCGTCGTCGAGGAGTTCGTGGACGGCACGCACCTCACGGTCGAGGCGCTGGTGCGCGCCGGCCGGCCGGTGTTCCACACGGTCAGCGCCCGCACCCTCACCCCGCCGCCATACTTCATCACCGCGACCCAGACCGTGCCGGCGGACCTGCCCGACGGCGTCGAGGCGCGACTGGCGGAGATGCTCGCCACCCTCGTCGCCGAACTCGGGTACGCCAGCGGGCCGCTGAACCTCGACGCGGTGCTCGGCCACGACGGCGAGCTGTACCTGGTGGAGATGGGCGCGCGGTCCGGCGGCAACGGGATGGCCGAGCTGGTCGAGGCGAGCTACGGCGTCGACCTGCTGGCCGCCACCGTGTCCCTCGCGGTCGGCGACCCGGTGACGGTGGTTCCCCGCCCGCCCCGCCCGGTGATGCTGTGGGTGCTGGCCGCCGACCGGCCGGGGCGGCTCGCGGCCGTCCACGGGCTGGCCGAGGTCCGCGCGATGCCCGAGGTGCTCGACGTCCGGCTGTTCGCCGCGCCAGGCGACCAGGTCAAACCCTACGACCAGGCGGCGAACAAGGTCGGCTACGTCATCCTGGCCGCCGACACCCCGGCCGCACTGCGCACCGCCGCGACGACGGTCACCAGGAGCCTGTCCGTCGAGCTGATGGCACCGTGACCACCGGCACGGCGACCACCGGCACGGCGCTGCGGTTCTCGGAGATCGTGCGGCTGGCCGCCGGGCGGGGCGTGTTCCGGCTCAGTGGACAGTTCACCGCGGTGGGTCTGGCCATCGCGTGGCACGAGGACGCCTTCGGGCAGTTCGCCAACGCGATGGGACTGTGCGCGTGGCTGGCGCTGCTGCCGACCGCCGCCGAGAAGACGGCGCTCAAGGTCCTGCCACGCCTGCGTCTGCTGCGCCCTCGGGTGGCCGCGCTGACCCTGCGCGCGGCCGCCGCGCCGGTGGTGGCGCTGCTCGTCGCGCTCGCGGTCGCGCTGGTCGCCGCCCCGCACTCGACCGCCACCCTGTACCTCGCGGCGGCGGCCTGGTCGGCGGCGACCGGTTTCCTGATGACGGTCAGCGGCCTGCACCGGCTGCGTGGCCGCCCGCTGCGCGACGCCTCGGCGTTCGGCGCGCTCACCGTGCTGGTGCTCGCCGGCACGGCCGCCACCTGGCTGCTCGGCTGGTCACCGACGACCCACCTGCTGGTGCAGCTGGCCTGTGTGGGCGCGGTGGCCGGCTGCTCGATGATCGGCCTGCCCGCCGAGTGGGTACGCCCGGGGGTCCCGGCCGGCCGCCGGGTGCTGCGCGCCTACGGTCGCAGCGCCGGGTTGCTCGGCCTGTCCGAGGTCCTGGAGGTGGCCGGGGCGTCCCTGGTCTACCTTGCGCTGGCGCTGTCCGGCCGGGTCACCGACAGCGGGCCGCTCTACATGGCGCTGCTGGTCGCCAGCATGGCCGGCGCTTTCCTGCTCTACCAGATGAAACTGCACCAGCCCGCGTTCTCGGCGCGGCTGCGGGGCGCGGGCGGTGCCGGCGGGCGCACGAGCGCGCTGAACCGGCTGCGGGCCGCCCAGCGCATCGGCCTGGTGTTCGCCTCGGGCGTCGCCGTGCTGGTGGCCTTCCCCGGCGGGCGCGCCGCACTGTCCACAACGGACAGCCTGGTGCCCATGGTGCTCCTCGGTCTCCTCGTCGCGGTGGAGATCGTCGTGTCGTTCCTCGTCATGTACGCGAACTTCGTGCTGGAGAACACCAACAGCGCGATCCTGACCAGTACCTCCACCACCGCCGTGGCGGGCATCGTGGCGACGGCGGCCTTCGCCGCGGTTCTCGTGCCCTGGCTCGGCGCCGCCGGCGGCCTGCTCACGCTCGTCCTGGCCGCCACCGCCCGGGCGACCGTGCTGCGCCACCTGGTGCTGCGCCGCCACCCGGAACTGCGCGCCACCCCCGTTCCCACCCACCGATGACCAGCGGAGCCACCATGTACGTACTCGGTATCAGCAGGCACCACGATGCCGCCGCGGCCCTCGTCCGGGACGGGGAGATCGTCGCGTTCGCCGAGCAGGAGCGGTTCAGTCGGATCAAGCACGACGGCGCGTTCCCCACGGACGCGATCGCCTACTGCCTGCGGCAGGGCGGGATCACCCTCGGCGACCTGGACCACGTCGCCTACTTCTGGCAGCGCTGGCCAGAACCCCTCCACGCGGCCAAGGTGTTCGCCCGCTACTTCCCCGGCACGCTGGAGGTGTTCCGCAACGCCAAGGGCGACCAGGGCGGCCGTGCGCAGACGATGGTCGACACCTTCCGCCACGGCGGGCGCGGCATCGACGACTACCACGTCGGCGGCGCGGTCCTCGGGCACGTCAAACGCGGCTACACCCTCGGCCGCGACCTCAGGCAGGCGCTCGGGTACACCGGGCCGACGAAGTTCCGCGTGCGGCTCGTCGACCACCACCGCGCGCACGGCGCCAGCACCTTCTTCATCTCGCCGTGGGAGGAGGCCGCGGTCCTGACCCTCGACGGCATCGGCAGCGACGGCACCAGCACGTGCCTGTCGGTCGGCCGGGGCAACACGATCACCGACCTGCGGCGCATCAAGTTCCCGCACTCGCTGGGCGCGCTGTACGCGATGGTCACCGGCTACCTCGGGTTCTGGCCCACCATGGACGAGGGCAAGGTGATGGGCCTGGCCCCGTTCGGCGAGGACACCTACGTCGAGGCGTTCAAGGACCTCGTCCACCTCGACCCCGACGGCGGCTACGAGCTGAACCTGAGCTGGTTCCGCCACCACACCTCCGGCAAGCACGTGGTGTCCCAGAAGTTCATCGACACCTTCGGCCCGCCGCGCGCGCGGACCAAGGTCACCGCCGACGACCCGGTTCCCCAGCACTACGTCGACATCGCGTTCGCGTTGCAGTCCGTGCTGGAGGACGCGGGCCTGCACCTCGCGCGCTGGCTGCACCAGCGGACCGGGCTGACGAAGCTGTGCGTGGCGGGCGGGGTCGCGCTGAACTCGGTGATGAACGGCCGCATCCTGCTGGAGACCCCGTTCGAGGAGTTCTTCGCCCAGCCGGCGGCCGCCGACGACGGGTCCGCGCTCGGCGCCGCGCTCCAGGTCAGCGTGGGTGAGCGCAAGGCGCCCCGGCCGCGCGACGGGTTCCTGTTCACCGGCCCCGAGTTCACCGAGGCCGAGCTGGAGCAGGCGCTGGTCGACGCCGGCGTGGAGTACCGGCGGGTCGACGACATCGCCGAGCACACGGCCACCAAGCTCACCGAGGGTCTGATCGTGGGCTGGATGCAGGGCCGGATGGAGTGCGGCCCGAGGGCGCTGGGCAACCGCTCGCTGCTGGCCGATCCCCGCGACGCGGAGTCGAAGACCAGGATGAACGAGAAGGTCAAACACCGCGAGCCGTTCCGCCCGTTCGCGCCGTCGTGCCTGGCCGAACGGGCCGGGGAGTTCTTCGCGAGCGGCTACCCCTCGCCGGTGATGCTGCTGGTGTTCGACGTGCTCGAACACCAGCGCTCGGTGGTCCCGGCGATCACCCACGTGGACGGCACCGCACGCGTCCAGACCGTCAGCGCGACCGACAACCCCCTCTACCACCGGATGATCTCGCACTTCGACAGACTGACCGGTGTGCCCATGGTGCTGAACACGTCGTTCAACGACAACAACGAACCGATCGTCACCACCCCGCAGGACGCGCTGGCCTGCTTCCTCAAGACCGATGTGGACGCGTTGGCGCTCGGCCCGTTCTGGGTCGAGAAGTCCGGCGAGGCCCCGGCGTGACCACCCACGTCGCCGGGCCGGTGGCCACCCTGTACCGAGCCCGGTCCTGGCTGTGGCTCGCCTTCGCGGTTCCGGCCGCGGTGCTCGCCGGTCTCATCATGGTCGCCCTGCCGCCGGACCAGACCCTCGACGACCTCGGCGAGTGGGCGTTCAAGATCAGTCCGCTGGTGTTCGCGACGCTCGCGGTCGCGACGTTCCCGCGTGGCCGGTTCGGTCCGGTGCTGGTGGTCCTCGGGGTGCTGGCCTACATGGGTTACGTGGACACCGCGCTGATCCTGCGGGTCCTCGACTACGGCACCGCACGCGAGGTCGGTGAGGCGGGCGGGTTCCAGACCGTCTACCAGTTCCAGCTGTTCGTCGTCAGCTATCTGGTGCTGTTCGGGCTGATCGCGTTCCGGCTCGGCGGCGCGCGCACCGCGACGGTGCTCAAGGTCGGTGTCGCGTCGGTGCTGCTGGTCGTGTCCGGGCTGAACGACCTGGGTTTCTGGCTGCTGTACGCCTGGCCGGACGGGCGTCCCGAAACCCTCGACTGGGCCTCGCACATCGTCGTGTTCGTCGGCGGGCCGCCGGGGGTGGTGACGGCCGTGGTGTTCCTGGCCGTGCACCTGGCTCTCGCGGTCGCCGTGCTGGTGGCGCCGGTGGAGCGCTGGGTGGACGAGCGTGTCACGAGGCCGGCGCGGTGACCGTGCTGCTGTGCGGCGCCAACCCCGCCGTCCGGCTGTTCGACGGCGACGACGTGACCGCGTTCGCCTCGGTGTGGACGGTCGACTGGTCGGTGCACGGCCCCGGCAGGGCGATCGTGCTGTGGCACGACGGCCGGGTGCGGGTCCTCGCCGACGACCCGACCCTCGGCGGCTGGCTGGAGCGCGCGTTCGTCCGGCACTTCCCCGAGGCCGCCGGACTGCCGTGGCCGGAGCCGACCCCGGAGCGGGCCGAGGTCACGGTCGACCTCGACCTCCGCGACGGGCTGTCGGCCCGCGCCGGTGACGTGGCGGTGACCGTCTCCGGCGCGTTGGCCGTCCGCACGTTCGAGACCGACGCGTTCCCGCTCGACGGCGTACCGCACGCGCTGCGCCTGGTCCTGGCCCCGGCGGCGGACGCGTCGGTCACGATCGGCGGGACACCGGTGGCCGGCGCGGTGCGCCGGGAGGGCGGCGCCGAGCGACCGTCGTCCTCGGCGTTCCTCACCACCGCGGAGGTCTGGTCGCTGGCACCCGACTCGTCGTGAGACTCCCTACCGGATCAGCTCCTCGCTGAGCTCCCACAGGCGCCGCGCGGAGTCGGGGTCGACGGAGTGCGGCACGACGTCGACCGGGATCCCGTCGGGGCCGGGTTCGGTGAGGTCGATGGCCCTCGGGTCCTCGTCCAGGGGCGAGATGTCGCTGTTGTTGAGGTAGACGCCACCGAGGCCGGCGAGCAGCGGGCTGGCGGCCGCGAACACAATCGTCGCCGCGCCCTGTTCGGGGGTCTTCTGTCCCCGGACGGGGTCGATGATCGGCTCACCGGCCTGGTCGATGAGGCCCATGTCCCGCTGTGCCCGTTCACCGACCGCCCGGTTGAAGGCCGTGGCTGGCACGATCCCCGGATGTGGTGCGTAGGCACGAATCCCGTCGGCGGCCCACCGGCGGTCCAGCTCGACGGTGAACAGCACGTTGGCGGTCTTGGACTGCGGGTAGGCGAGGCCGGGGTCGTGCCGGCCGGTGGTGAAGTGCGGGTCGTCCCACAGGATGTCGGACATGCGCTGGGCGCCCGAGGTGGTGGTGACGACCCGGGCGCCGCCCGCCGCCCGCAGCGCCGGGTACAGCCCGAGCGTCAGCTGGAAGTGACCGAGGTGGTTGACGGCGAACTGCGTTTCGTAGCCGCGCGCGTCGTGCGTGAGCCCGCTGCCGGAGGGGGTGAACCCGGCGTTGTTGACCAGGATGTGCAGCGGGCGACCGGACCCGAGGTAGCCGTCGACGAACGCGTCGATCGAGGCGGGATCGAGCAGGTCCAGCCGGCCGACCTCGACGCGCGCGATCCCGGCGACCGCCCGCGCGGCGCGGTCGGTGTCCCGCGAGGCGACCGTGACCGAGGCGCCGGCCTCGGCCAGCGCCCGGGTGGCCACCAGTCCGAGGCCGGAGTGGCCACCGGTGACGATCACGTTCCTCCCGGTGAGGTCGATGCCGGCCAGCACGTCCTCGGCCGTCGAGGCGGCGGTGAACCCGGAGCCGAGCGGGTGCTGACTGTGCGTGATACCCAGTGTCATGACTCCAGCCTGGACCCCGACCGGGGGACGATGAATACTTGTCCATCCGGTTTTTCTTCGCGATAGTACGAGCGTGGACGGAGATCAGCTCTCCGAGGTGTTCGACCTCGTCGAGGTCCGGGGCGTGCTCTCCGGCGGGTTCGCGGCACGCGACCCGTGGGTGACGCACGGCGCACTCGGCACCCCGCTCAAGTTCTTCGCGATGGTCAGCGGCCACGCGCGCCTGACCACCGACGCCGCCGCCTCGCCGATCGACCTCGAACCGGGCGACGTCGCCGTGCTGAACGACCGGTCGTGGCTGCGCCTGGAAGGCGGCACCGGCGACGGTCCACCCCGTGAACTCCGGCCCGACGAGAACCCGCCGTCGACCGACCTCACCGGCGTCGACCTCGACACCGACGACATCGTCGTCGGCGGGCGGGTCGACCTCAACCCCGCCGGCCGGGCACTGCTGTCCGCGGCACTTCCCCCGGTCGCGCACATCCGAGGATCGGCCACCGCCGCGTTCACCCTGCGCGGCACCATCCACCGGGTGTTCGACGAGGTACGCCACCGGCGAATCGGCGCGGACTTCGCGATCCGCCAGCACGTACAGCTCCTGGTGCTGGAAATGGTGCGCGCCCACGTCGACCAGGCCGACCTCCCCCCAGGCTGGCTACGAGTGCTGACCGACGAGCGCCTGCGCCCCGCGATCCGGCTCATGCACGCCGACCCAGGAAGGCCCTGGAACCTCGACGACCTGGCCACCGCCGCCGCGATGTCCCGCACGTCCTTCGCCGAACGCTTCCGCACCGTGGCCGACGTCCCACCCCTGACCTACCTCAGCCGCTGGCGGATGCTGCTCGCCCAACGGGCCCTGCGCGACACCGACATCCGCGTCGGCGCCCTCGCCGCGAACCTCGGCTACACCTCGGAAAGCGCGTTCAGCACCGCGTTCAAACGCCAGGTCGGCCTCTCCCCCCTGCGCTACCGCCAACAGATCTGGTGACGCGCGGTCACCCCCGGCGCGGGAGGTCGCGGGCGACGACCCCCAGGACGCGGTCGGTCGGGAAGTAGCCCAGGCGTCGGGAGTCAAGGCTCACGGCCTGGTTGTCGCCGAGCAGGACGATCTTGCCCGGAGGGACACGGGTTTCGGGGAACGTCGCCAGCAGGGGGACCTGGTCGCGAGGGACCGGGTCGCCGGCGACGGCGATCACGCGTTTGATCAGCCACGAGCGGGTGGCGATCGCCGCGGCGCCGGCGCCCTGGCGCAGCGGGGGCAGGCGCCAGCCGGTGCCGCTCGGCTGTTCCAGGACAACGACCTGACCCTGTTCCAGGGTTCTGCCCCGGCGCACCAGGACCTGGTCACCTTCCCGGTAGGCCGGTTCCATGCTCATGCCGCGCACCGTCACCCTGACCACCGTTCGGGCCAGAAGGACGAGAACCGCCAGCAGTAGTGCCAACCCGGTCAGGCCGGGGACCAGTGTCGACATCGTCGCCTCCTGTTGGTGCCGACTCCTGATAGCCGGCCGCCTGTAGGCGGAAAAGTTGGGCATACAGGCCACCCCGGGTCATCAGTGCCAGGTGGGTTCCACGTTCGGCCACCTGCCCGTCGTCCAGGACGACGATCAGGTCGGCGGTCCGGACGGCGCCAAGGCGGTGGGAGATCAGCAGACTTGTCTGTCCACTGCGGAACCGGCGGAGCGAGCGGTGGATCTCGGCCTCCGCCTGGGGATCCAGGCCAGAGGACGGCTCGTCGAGGATCAGCAGTTCGTGCCGGTCGCGCAGGAAGGCCCTGGCCAGGGCCAGTCGCTGCCACTGGCCGCCGGAGAGCATGGCGCCGGTCTCCGGGTCGTCCTTGTCGGACTCGCTGAAGAACGTCCTGGACAGCAGGGTGTCGTAGCCCCGGGGGAGTTCGGTGATCCGGTCGTGGACGCCGGCCCGGCGCGCGGCCGTGCTGATCCGGCCCGGATCGCCGAGGGCGTCCAGGTCGCCCAGGGCGATGTTCTCCCCGGCGGTCAGGTCGTAGGCCATGTAGTCCTGGAACACGGCGCCGACCCGCTGCCGCAGTTCGGTCACGTCCACCTGTCTGATGTCCACGCCGTCCCACAGGATCACGCCGCGGGTGGGGTCGTAGAACCGGCACAACAACTTCGCCAGCGTGGACTTGCCGGCCCCGTTCAGCCCGACCAGCGCCAGCGCCTGGCCGTGCGGGATCCGCAGCGTGACCCCCCGCAGGATCCACGGATGCTCCTCGGAGTACCGGAACCACACGTCCCGCAGCTCGATCGCGTGCCGCAGCGGGGGCAGCGGGCGAGGACGCGCCGCCAGCGGAAGGTCGGGCGCGGCCCGGGTGACCGCGAGGTAGTGATCGAACATCAGCAGTGCCTGGTGGGTTCGGGCGACCTCGTTGGTCAGCGACGCCAGGGCCGCCTGCACCCCAGCCACCGCCGCGACGAACACCGTGACGTCCCCGACCGAGAGCCCGCCGCGCTGCGCGTCACCGATCGCCCACAGCAGCCCGCCGCCGGCGACGGTCGCCGCCAGCACGGCCAGGACAGACTGGACCGCGACCTCGCGACGGTCGGTCGCGCGCCGGGCCGCGTTGGCGGTCAACCGCTCCCCCATCATCCGCCGGCGCAGGAAGCCGCCCGTGCCGAACAACCGGACCTCCTTCGCGGCCTCCACAGTGGACAGAAGCTGGGCGTAGAAGAACTCCCGACGTTCGACGGGCCCGATCCGCCAGAGCATGCGGGCCCGCCGGCGGGACAACGCGATCTCGGCCGCCAGCGTCAGCATCCCCGTGCCCAACACCACGACCATCAGGGTCGGGCTGAGCACGAACAGCGACCCGACGAACCCGGCGATCGTGATCGCCGAGGTGACCACGCCCCGCACCCCGCCGACGGCCTGGTCGGCGAGATTGTGCACCGACTGCTGGGCCAGCCGGAGCCGGTCGAGGAACACGGGATCCTCGAAGCGACCCAGGCCGACGAACCGCTCCACCGCGCCGAACAGTCGGTCCTGGGCCCGTACCTCCACCCGCCGGTCCAGCTCGGCGCCGAGGTAGCGGTGCGCGTGCGGCGCGACGCCCCCCACCAGCCCGGCCAGCGCCAGCCCGACCCCCACCACGACCAGCGTGCCGGACACCGGCTCCCCGGCGAGCTGGTCCAGCACCAGCTTGGTCAGCCAGGCGATCACCACCGGCAGCGCGCCGCTGGCCACCATCAGCACCGAGTAGACCAGCAGGATGCCCGGTGCCGCACCGGCCGCCAGCGAACACACCGCGAGCACCTGCCGCACCGTGGCCCCTCCCCCGGCCCCGGCGGACCCGGTCATGCCCGCACTGGGACGCGGGCCTCGAGCTGGACACGGTCCTCGGTCACCACCAGCTGCCCCTCCGGCCCTGGCCCGGTCACCAGGACCGTCGGGTAGCCCCGCACGCCGAACGCGGTACTCACCGCGCCGTCGGTCTCCTCGACCACCACCCGGGCGACCGCCTCCAGGTCCGCGACCCGCCACGTCGCGTCGGCCGGGTCACCGACCACCACCGCGACGACCTGGTCGCGGCCACCGCGCCAGACCTTCGCCAGGTCGATGAACTTGGGCAGCTTCTCCTCGCACGGCTCACAGGTGGTGGAGAAGAAGGCGATCAGGTTCTCGCCGACCAGGTCGTCCATGGCCAGGGTCCGCGAATCCGTCATGGTCGTCTCGAACGGGCCGACGGACTCGCCGGCGCCGATGGCGGTGCGGGGGTTGGACGCCCTGGCGAGCAGTTCGGTGTGCTCACGCAGGCGCCTGACCACCCCCACGTTCAGCACCAGGTTCAGCGCGGCGAGCAGACCCACCAGCACCACGGCCGAGATCAGGATGGACACCGTTCCTCCAGTTGACTTGTCAGGCCGGTGCGTCGACACCGGCGAACAGTTCGATCAGGTCGTCGGACACGGCCACCAGGTAGCCGAGAACCACGCCGGCGACGACCGCGACGGCCACCCCGGCCGGCTGGGTCGGGCCGGGGGTGAGACCGGTCATGGCCGCGCCGAGCGCGGCCGAGGCGAGCACGACGTTGCGCACGGCCTGCCACGGTCCGAGCGGGGACACCGAACCTCCGAAGCACCGACACGGAGCACGAACCCCGCGCCGGACCGCTACGGCGATCGCACCCGCCAGCACCAGCAGCAACCCGGCCGCCAGCACGAGACCGGCGGCGGAAACGAGACGGGCCGGGATCGCGAGCAGCACCCAGATCAGGAACTCCGTGGCGACCACCGCGACCGCGACCGGCAGCGACCACGCCGGGCCGAGCAGGCGCATGGTCCGCACCGAGTCGACGAAGGAGTCGAACGCGGCCCGGTTGCGCACCTTGCTCACCGACGAGACCAGGAAGATCACGCCGACCGCGCTGTGGACACCGATCGTCCAGTACTGCATGGGAAACACCCTTCCGAAGCGCCGGAGACGCCTTCCGCGACAACCGTTCCGTCGTCGCGGAAGGCGTTCCACGATCAACCCCTGATCCTCAACCGGGCCTCACTGTCACGACGGTGGTGGTTATCGCGGGGGTCCACCAGCGGCAGCGATCGGTCCGGATGACGCGTCGAGGACCGGTCAGATCTGGCAGGACAGCGAGCAGCTGGTCAGCCGGCAGCACGGCGCGTAGTTCGGGCACTGGTAGCAGGCGCTCCAGCAGTAGTACTGACAGGCCGCCGAGGCATCCACGCTGGGCACGAACAGGCCGAGCAGCCTCGCGCCCATCGATTCGATCTTGCGGTACACGTTTCTCTCCCATCTCTGGTGTGGTGCTGGAATCTCGCTTCAGACGATGTCCGGCCGGGGCTGTGCGGATCTTGCGACAAGTCTTGAATCCGCTGGCCAGAGCCTGTATTTCGTTAGGTGTCGGTTACGGGCTCGGGTCCGGGAGGTGTCGTCCATCGCCGAGGGTTACCGCCTGCTCGGTGTTCCCGAAGCACGCGTCGACGGACAACTCGTCGATGTCGGGCATGCCCGGCAGCAGAGCGTTCTGGTGGTTCTGCTGATCGAGGCCGACAAGCCGGTCTCCGCTGACCAGCTGATGGACCGGGTGTGGGGCGATGATCTCCCTGTTCGCGGCCGGGCCACGCTGCACAGCTACCTGTCCCGGCTGCGGCGGGCCCTCGTCTCGGCCGGCGGGGCCGGCATCGTGCGGCGACGTGGCGGCTACGCCATCCCGGTCGACCCGATGGCCGTCGACCTGTACCGGTTCCACCACCTGGTCGAACAGGCGCGGGCCACCGACGACGAGGACCGCGCCCTGCGGTTCATGCGGGAGGCGCTCGGGCTGTGGCGGGGCGAGGCGTTCGCCGGCCTGCGCTCTCCGTGGCTCGACGACGTGCGGACCACCCTGCACCAGCACCGCCTCGCGGTGGAGCTGGACCGCGCAGACCTGTTGTTGCGCCGGGGAAACCACGGCGACCTGGTCGTCGAGCTGACCGCGCGCGCTGCCGAACACCCGCTGGACGAGCGGCTCGGCGGCCAGCTCATGCTGTCGCTGTACCTGAGCGGTCGCCAGGCCGACGCGCTCGAGCACTACCAGGACCTGCGCACCCGCCTGATCGGGGAGTTGGGGCTCGACCCGGGAGCCGATCTCCAGCGGCTGCACCAGCGGATCGTCGCCGCCGACCCGTCACTGAGCCCGTCGAGGACCGCGCCGGCCAGGGTGGTCCACGTTCCCCGGCAGCTACCGCGTGACCTGCCGACGCTGATCGGCCGGGACGACGAACTCGACGTGCTGAACGGGATGCTCCACGGCGAGGCCACCACCGCCGGGCCGGTCGTGGTGCTGCACGGCGCTCCCGGCGTGGGCAAGTCGGCGTTGGCCACCCGGGCGGCGCACCTGGCGGCTTCCCGGTTCGCCGACGGTCACCTGCACGTCAACCTCCGTGGCGCCACCCCCGGCGTGACGCCGTTGTCCCCGGTGGAGGCGCTGCACCAGCTGCTGCGCGGGCTGGGGGCCGTGGGGTCGGACCTGCCGGCGGACGTCGACAAGGCCGCCGGACTGCTGCGCACGATGGTGGCCGGGCGGCGGCTGCTGATCGTGCTGGACAACGCCGCCACCCCCGCCCAGGTCCGGCCGCTGCTGGCGGGGTGCGCGGTGCTGGTCACCAGCCGGACCAGGCTGGCGACGGTGGAGGGTGTCACCCATCTGCGGGTCGGCTCGCTCGCCGCCGAGGAGGCCAGCATGATGCTCGACGCGCTGGTCCCGGACGTGCGGCCGGCCGCCGACCCCAAAGCGGTCCGGCGGCTGGCCGAACTGTGCGGGAACCTGCCACTGGGACTGCACGTCGCCGCGGCCCGGCTCAACGCCCGGCCCAGCTGGGCGGTGAGTGACCTGGTCGAACGGCTCGCCGACGCCCGGCACCGGCTCGCCGAACTTGCCTCGGGCGACACTGCCCTGCGCAGCAGCCTCGCGGTCAGCCATGCCGCGCTGCGCGACAGCGACGACCCCACCGACCGGACCGCGGCCAAGGCCCTGTGCTTGTTCGGTCTGGTGCCCGTCACCGAGATCGACCTGACCCTGGCAGCCGCGATGCTCGACACGTCGCCGGCCGAGGCCGACCGGACCGTCGAACGCCTGCTGGACGCCCACCTGGTCGAGGAACACGTGCCGGGCCGGTTCCTGATGCACGACCTGATCAGGCTCTTCGCCAACGAGTGTGGTCTCGACACGGTATCCGCGCCGGAGCGATCCCAGGTCCTGACCCGGGTTCTGGGTTACCTGCTGGCCACGGTGGCGCGGGCGAACGCGCTGGTGTACCCGCATCGGGCGCACCATCCCGCGACCGGCGACGGTGTCCGGTTCAGTCCGCTGGGTGGGACGGAGGAAGCGTCGCGCTGGCTGGACGAACACCGGCGCGACCTGATCGAGGTCGTCCGGCAGGCGTGGCTCGGTCCCGCCGAACACCTGCGCCTCGGTGTGGACCTCGCGTTGGGCCTGCACTGGTACCTGCACTCGGGCGCCAACGACCTGTCGGCCCTCGTCGGGTTCCAGCAGGAGGTCGTCGCGGCGGCCGAACGCCTGGGTGACCGCGGTTCGCTGGCCGTGGCGCACGGCAACCTGGCGGTGACCAACCTGCACGTCGGCCAGCCCGACCAGGCCCTCGTCCACGGTTCGGCCGAACTCGAGATCTGCCGGGAACTCAGGGACAGGTTCGGCGAACAACGCGCGCTCGGCAACCTCGGCTACACGCACCTGGCGCGGCAGCGTCCCGACCAGGCGATCGAGTTCCTCCAGCGGCAACTGGAGATCGCCAGGGATATCGGAGCGGCCGTCGGTCAGGCCTTCGCGCTGGTCAACCTGGGCAAGGCACACCACCAGCTCGGCCGGTCAGCCGAGGCCATCAGCATGATCGAGACGGGACTGGCGCTCTACGAGCGGATGGACGACCACTACCGGCAGACCGACGTGTGCGAGGTGCTCGCCCGCATCCACATCGACCTCGGCCAGTACGACCGGGCCATCGAGCTGATGACCCAGGGGCTCGACCAGGCCCGCCGCAGCGCCAACCGGTTCGGCGAGATCTGGGCACTCACGGTCCTCGCGCGGGCGCACCGCCTGGCGGGCAACGCCGAGGACGCGGGCCGCTGCGCCGAGCAGGCCGTCGTGAGCAGCGACGGCCTGCACGGCACGCAGGCCAGAACGGATGCGCTGAGCGAGTACTCGAAATCGGTCAGCACCACGTGATCGTGTGGCCGGAACCGGCAGCCGGCGCCGGCCACACGCACGGTGTCACGGAGTTCTGCAGCAGGGGTGGTCGTCCGTCACGACGGAGGTTCCGACCGACTCCTCCACCACCGCGGCCGTGGCCGTGGTGGTGGAGAACAACAGCACGACGAGCACGCTGATCGTCAACGTGGACACGACAAATATCCCCCTTGGTATGGGATTGCTGATGATGGATGACGCCGCCGAGTCCCCGGCCTCGTCGGTGGCGGAAAGCCGCACCCCCGCGATGCACTGGCGTTCCGCTGGCCCGCCGGCGATCGCCGGACCGGGCACGGTGACAGGTTCACGTCATCCGGGTGACTCAGGCAACACCCCTCGCCTGTCCGGGACAGCCGCCCGGGCGTTTCGCCTGGCCGGCAACGGAAACACGGTCCCTGTCCGAACGTCCGGACAGCCTCCGTTGCGTCATGCGCACACGGTGCGGTACCTCTGAAGGGTGGAGGACGAACGGGTTGATCCCGCTGCCGCACGCGATGCCGTCGAATTCGTGGCCGCGTTGCGTGCCCTCAAGGAACGATCCGGGTTGACCCTGCGCCAGTTGGAGGACCAGGCGACCGCTCGCGGCGACGCCCTCGCCCGCAGTACCGCGGCGGATCTGCTCCGAAGACAGACGCTGCCGCGACCGGAACTCGTCGCGGCGTTCGTCCGCGCCTGTGGCGAACAGAACCGGCTGGCGGACTGGATGCGCGCCTACGAACGCCTCGTCCGTGAAGCCACCGACACAACGGCCGACACGGTCGCGGATCCCCCGCCGCCGACACGTCCGGCGCGCACCCGACTGCTGATCCTGCTCACCCTGGTGATGGTCGTCGCCGCAGTTCTGCTCGTCATCACCATCACCACCGAACCGGACCGACCCCCGACGCCCGATCCCCCCGACGTGCTCCCCCTGTCCTCGGCGGGGGAATGGGTGCGGATCCGGCCCGCCCGGACACCGGACCTGTGCCTGACGGAAGGCTTCGACCGCTCCCTCCGCTACGAGGACGTGGTGATGGTCCAACTCCCGTGCACCAAGCCGGACGGTCCCCGCACCCTCCTCGAACCCGTGGACGAGGACCTCACCCAGATCAAGTGGGAACACCCCAAGGACAAGGTGATGGGCTGCCTGACGATCCGCGAGGAGCCCCCCGCCAAGGACATGCTCGAACCCCGCTCCCGCTGCGACCCCGACGACGACGCGCAACTGTTCCGGATCGAGCGCTTCGCCCCCGACTCCCTCACCGGCTACCGACTCCGCCGGGCACACACCGACCAGTGCGTCGGCCTCCGCAAGGACGACACCGCCGAAGGCGCCGAAGCCGTCCAACAACCGTGCGACTCCCGCGAGAGCCAGCGCTTCCTCGTCGACCTGAAGACCACGAATCCCTAGCGAACCTGTCACCTCGGGGCGAAGCGGCGGAGGAAGCGGCGTACGTGGGGATCGGCGGCGTGTCCGAGTTTCGCGCCGGCGCCCGCGCCGGCCAGGGCGGCCGTTTCCAGCACCACTCGCACGCCCTCGCCCGTGGCCTGGTCCACGGGTAGGTTCAGGCGGTCGGCCACGTTGTCGGCGATGCCGGGGAGGCCGAGTTCAGCCAACCCAAGTACAGCGGCGGTTCCGGCGAAGCCGGCGACCGCTCCGACCGCGGCGCCGAGGACACCGCCGACGCTCTGGTTGTCCTGGAAGATTTTCGCCCACTTGTCGCCGCTCATGTCGACTCCGGGGTGTTCGACCGCCGCCCCCGACGCCACGAACAGCGTAGTGCTTCAGGGGACGCGGTCAGTACCGCCGGACAGGCGAGCCCGGCGGACCGTCCACGGCCCCGGCGCGGTTCACCAGCTGGTGTTGCTGTTGTAGACCGAGACGGTGTAGTTCTCGTCGTCGTCGCGTGACGGGCGGCGGGTGGGCGGTGGGGTCGGGAGCGCCTGGGCGTCCCGCAGTGAGTCGAGGGCCGTTGACACCCGGGGGTCGGCGCGGAAGCCGTCCAGCCGTGACGAGACGGCTGCCTCCGCCGCGGACTGGGCTTCCCGCTGGGTCTCCAGGATCAACTCCGCCAGGTCGCTCGGAGACAGTCTCAACGCTCCTGGGGACAGGTACAGCGCGGTCTGGCGTCGCGCGGTCGCCTCGGCGCGGACGGAGCCGTCCCGGGACTGCGCGGTGTGGGTCTCGGTGAACGACGCCTGGAGCTCGGCCAGGCTGGCGTGGATGGCATCAGGCACGCCGTCAGGATAGAACCCGTCTCATTTTCACTCTGCGGGGAACCAACGGCGCGTAGCCTCGGTCTGATCTTGAGTCGATGATCGAGCGGGCGTGTCAAGCGGGGCGTGGAGGGGCGATGCCGGAGGCATTTCAGGTGGTGCCGACCCTGTTGCGGGGCGCGGCCGGGTCGGTCGAGGAGTGCCGCCAGCAGATCGAGTCGGGGCGCAGGACCGGCGCCGCCGCCGGGGTGGGCTCCGGGATGGCCGGGTTCACGGTCGCCGGGGCCTGTGAGGCGGCCGGAACCGCCTCCGAGTCCGCGTTCTCCGGGGTCGCCAGGTCGTGGCAGGCGTGGGCGGACGCGGCGGCCAGCGGCGCCACCGCCTACACGCGGTCCGACGAGAGCGGCGAGTCCCTCCTCCGCGGCGCGGTGGTGTGACGATGGCCATCGGCAAGACGCAGGCACTGCGGGGTGACGTCGGCGCGCTGCGGGCGCAGGCCGAGGAGTTCCGCGCCAACGGCACGCTGCTGCGCGACGGGAACGAGACCGCGCTCCGTGTGCTCGGTGACCTGCTGGGCAGCTGGCTCGGCAACGCCGCCGACGCGGCCACCGAGTCCATGGGCCGCACCGAAGGGCAGGTCCGCAAGCTCGCCGACGCGCACGCCGACGCCGCCGAGGCCGCCGACGCGGGGGCGGCCGGCATCGAGGGCTACCAGTCGCTCGCGCGCGCGGCCATCCTCCGGGCGGAGTCCGAGGACTTCACCGTCGCCGAGGACGGGAGCGTGACCGCGCCGTCGGCGATGCTCTACCTCCCCGGCGACGCCGAAGCCGAGCAGGTCGTGTCGGCCCAGCACGCGTTGGACGAGAAGGCCCGCCAGTACGAGGCGACGATCAAGCAGAACCTCGCGGGCATGACCGCCGAGGACGCCCGGGCCGCCGCCGCCATCAGCGGCGCCTTCGACGGTCTGTCCGAAGAGGACATGAACCCCGCCGGTCCGCCCGGCGACCACAACACCGAGGACCGCTCGGGCGACCCGCTCTACCCCAACGGGGAACCGGACATCACCGACATCCGTCAGGGTGACTTCGGTGACTGCTGGCTGCTGGCCGCACTCGGGTCGACCGCCCTCACCGACCCGCAGAAGATCAAGGACCTGATCACCGACAACGGTGACGGCACCTACACCGTGCACTTCCAGGACGGCGACGTCACCGTCAACGACGACAGCCTGCTGGACCAGGGCGCCGACCAGGGCAAGTGGGTGGCGATCGTCGAGACGGCCTACGCCGAGCACGAGGGCGGCAACTACGAGGAGATCAACGGCGGGGACTCCAACGAGGCCTACGAGGACCTGTTCGGCGCCAACACCGGCGCCTTCGACCCCGACTCCTCCACCGACCTGTTCTTCGGCGACAACAAGTCGCCGGGCGACTCGTACAACGAGATGCGCGAGGCCCTCGACGACGGGCGGCCGGTCACCGCGAGCGTGCGCGGCCGGATCGGGATCGACGGCGGCCACGCGCTGATGGTGACCAACATGTACGAGCGCGACGGCGTGCAGTACGTCGAGATGATGAACCCGTGGGCCTCGAACAACGACGCCATCATCAACGGCGTCAAGGAGGCGGGTGGCGAGGCCTACCCTGACGGGCGGATCGTCATGAACATGGACGACTTCTCCGAGGAGTTCTACAAGGTCCGCTACGTCGAGGACTGGGACTAGTGAAGCGGACGAGCGTCCTGGCCGCGATCCTCGTGGTGACCACGGCCAGCGCCTGTTCGGCAGACCAGAAGGAGCAACCGATGCGGACCGAAACCGCGACCGCCCAGCGGCCGGTCGACAGCAGTGGCAGCGGCGACAGCGGCGACCGGGCGACTAATCCGGCCGAGCCGATCCCGGCGCTGGTCGCCGACGCGGACCTGATCGTCACCGGCACGATCACCGACACCACCCCGGCCGACGGCGCCGGCGACGCCTACGGTCCGCAGACCGCGACGATCGAGGTCACGGCCACGCTCAAGGGCGACCCCGCACCGGACAAGCTGTCGATCACCAAGCCGGAGTCGTCCTACTTCCTCGTCGACGCCGCCCACGCGTCCGGCGACCGCAAGGCCCGCTCCGGCGGCGTCTTCGTCCTGCGCGACGGCGGTGACGCGCCGACGCTGTTCGGCCACGTCGGTGTCCACGACCACGAGTTCGCGGCCCAGTGGTTCGCCCGCGCGCTCGCCGGCCTGCCCGCCACGCTCCCGCCGCCCACCAGCGACCAGCTCCGGGAGTGGGTGGCCATGGCCGATGTCATCGTGTTCGCCGCCGCGACCGGCGACGCGGGCAGCGTCGAGACCAGCACCCCCCGGCTCGACTGGGCCCCGACCGGCACCCTGGAGCCGATCGAGGCGCTCAAGGGCGAGCTGCCAGGGCCGGTCGCGGTGACCCGCGGCCCACAGCCGGCGCAGCCCGGCGGCACCTGGGCCTTCCCCGTCCAGCAGGAACGGACCGGCGTGTTCTTCCTCGACACCTCGGGCCAGTTGACGGTCATCAACACGGCCGCGCCATGGGACGTGTCTCCCGTCCAGGTCCGGCAGCTGCTTCGTTAGAGGTTGATCCCGTGGCCACGCAGCCACGGCAGCGGGTCGATCTTGTTGCCGTTCTCGTGGACCTCGAAGTGCAGGTGCGGGCCGGTGGACTGGCCGCGGTTGCCCATGGTGGCGATCTGCTCACCGGCCGCCACCTGCTGACCGACGCTGACCAGCGACTGGTCGATGTGGCCGTAGACGGTGATCTCGCCCGAGGGGTGCTGCACCCGCACCCACAGGCCGAACCCGCTCGCCGGGCCGGAGTCGATGACCTCGCCGGCCATCGCCGACAGGATCGGGGTGCCGATGCTGTTGGCGATGTCGATGCCGAAGTGGATGGCACCACCCCGGGCGCCGTAGCCGGAGGTGAAGGTGCCCTGGGCGGGGAGGACGACCTCGCCCGAACCGCCGCCGCTGAGCTGGGCGCGCCGCTCGGCCAGGCGGGCCGTCTCGGCCTTGGCCGCGTCCTGGATGTCGACGGCGGTGCGGTAGGCGCGCTCGGCCTCGGTCTTGGCCTTCGCGGCGGCGTCCCGGTTGGTCACCGCGCTCTCTAGGGCTGACTGGGCCTGCCGGTCGGCGGTGGACTTGCGGTCCACCGCCTTGCTGGTGGTGTCCATGACGTCGACGTACTCGCCGGCCAGGACCCGGACCATCGAGGCTCGGTCCAGCAGGTCACCGGGACTCTTGGCGCCGAGGTAGGCGCGGATCGAGCCGATGGAGCTGCGCTGCTGGTAGCTCGCGGCGGCGAACTCGTCGAACTCCAGCCGCGTTCGGCGCTCGTGCTCGGTGGCGGCGGTGGCCTCGGCGCGGGTCTTGGTCACCGCTCCTGCGGCGGCCTGCGCGGCCTTCGCGGCGTCCTTGTGCCGCTGGTCGGCCGTGGCGAACGCCTGGAAGGTCTTGGCCAGCCGGGCCTGTGCCGCGTCCAGTTCCGCCTCGGCGGCGGCCAACTGGTCGTCCAACGAGGGCTGCGCGGCCGCGGAGGGAACGATCAGCATCGAGGTGACCGTCGTCGAGGCGATCAGGACGGCCAACGTGGCTCGCGTCTGTCGACGGCGAGCACCCATGAGCGCTCCAGTACAGGGTTCGGGGCACGCGGCGCGGGGGACACCGTTGCGTACCCGGGGTCGGGGTCACGCGACTATGCGCCACCGACCCTCACCTGGCCACCCGATTAGGACATGTATCACAACATTCGGATAACGTGAACCAAACAAGGGTTGACGGTCAGGGGGTCAAAGTGCGGGGCGCGTCCTGGACGACAACCCGGCAGTGGGTGGTGAGCCGCCGCTCGTCGTCCAGGACGTGCAGGTAGAGGGCGGGCGGCAGGTCGAGGTCGACGTCCGGGCGGGGTTCGGCGGGCAGCGTCAGTGTGGACACCACGCCCGGGGCGACCAGGAGCGGAACACCGGCGAACGTGCTCGTCGCCGCGGTGTGCGCGTGCCCGCACAGCACCGCGACCACGTTGCGGTGCCCGCCCAGCACCTCGGCGAGCCTCGCCGCGTTGTCCAGCCTGATCACGTCGACCAGCGGGCTGTGCAGTGCCACCGGCGGGTGGTGGAAGCAGACGAACGCGGGCGACGCCGCGTCGGCGGCCAGCGTCGAGTCCACCCAGGCCAGCGTCTCCTCGGCCAGGAACCCGTTGCTCCGACCGGGAATCGTCGAGTCGGCGAGCAGGAAGTTCACGTCGCCGACCCGCTGGACCACATTGATCGGCCCACCATCGGCCGGCTCACCGAGCAACCCCTCGCGATAGGCCTCCCGACGGTCGTGGTTGCCCGGGAGAAGCATCATCGGATGCGGTGACTTCAGCGCGACGGTCAGTTCGGCGTACTCCTCGGGCCGCCCGTGGTCGGCGAGATCCCCGGTCACCAGCACCGCGTCCAACTCGAGGGCGTTCACGTAGTCGATGACCCGGCGCGTCCGCTCCGCCGCGCGTTCACTTCCGTCCAGATGCAGGTCGCTCACCTGCGCGAAGACGATCACACCGACCAGTCCACCAGACCCCGCGTCTCGGCGCGACGTCCACTCCGGCACGAGATCGGCGGACCACCTCGGTTTCCCGGCGGTCCTCAGAAGTAGTCGGCCGTCCAGTGGACCGCTGTTGGCGCCTCGACGATCGACCTGACCTCGGTGGCCCCGGCGGTGAGCGGGCGGGCCAGGCCGGTGTGGTCGTGGGCGGTGGTCCACGTGGTGAACAGCTCGCCGATCGTGCTGGGAGGCGGGGCCAGCAGGCGGCCCGCGGTCACCTGGCGGTCGCTGGCGGCGCGGGCCACGGCGGTGAACAGCGCGGCGGCGCCGGCGTCGGTCGGTGCGGCGTACTCGGTGACGGTCGCCGTTGGCCAGTGGATGATCGCGTAGGCCGTGGGGGTGTCGTGGTGGCTGGCCAGCAGGATCTGGTGCTCGGCGTACCAGATGGGGACGCGGGTGGTCCAGTCGTCGGGGGTGCGGGACGTGGTGAGGGGGCGGGTCGCGTTGTGGCGGGTGTACAGGCCGGCCAGGACGGGCCATTCGGACAGGGACGCCTCCCGGGTGGTCCAGCCGGGCTGGGGGGAGGGCCGGGCGAAGGTTCCGTGGACGGTGACGCGGTCGAACACCGTCCAGTTCGGGTAGACGGCGGGCGTCGCGGTGAACAGGAGCGACCAGGCGCAGCCGGCGGCTGTCATGGAGGTGGTGGCCAGGGTGAGCAGGTGGCGGACCAGGCCCTGGCCGCGCGCCCGGGGCAGGGTCGCCACGCTGGACACGCAGCCGACGCGCCGCGCCGCACCGGTCAGGTCACGGATCGGGCGGGGCAGCCAGTACACCACCGCCACCGGGGTTTCGCCCTCGCAGGCCAGGAAGGTGCGGGCGGCGCGGCCCCGGTCCTGTTCGTAGAGGGGAACGACGTGGTCGGCGTCGGGGAAGACGGTGTGCCACAACGACCGCAGGGCCGGGGTGTCCTCGGGGCGGGCCGTGCGGAAGGTGGTCACCCGATTCTCGGCAGCTGGTCGGGAGTCACCTCGTGGCGCAGGGGTTGGCCGGCTCGGTAGCGGTCGATCTCGGCCAGGACGATCCGGCCCTGGCGGACACGGCCCTCGACCGTGCCCGCGGCCTGGTGTGGGGTCAACAGCACGTTCGGCAGGCGGCGGAACTCGTGATCCGGCGGCAGTGGCTCGTCGTCGAAGACGTCGAGGGCCGCGTCGAGACGGCCGGTGCGGAGTTCGGCCAGCAGCGCCCGCTCGTCCACCAGCCAGGAGCGGGCGGTGTTCACCACACCGGCGCCGTCGGGCAACAGGGCCAGTTCGCGGGCGCCCAGCAGGTGGTGGGTTTCCGGCAACACCGGGGCGTGCAGGGCGACGATGCGACTGGACGTCAGCAGGTCCTCCAGCGGCAGCACCGGTTCGTCGGTGCAGTGTGGGTCGCTGATCGACACGCGGGCGCCCAGCGCTCGCACCAGGTCGAGGTAGGCCCGGCCGGTGCGCGACGCGCCGACCACACCGATCGGGCAGTCGAGGATCTCGTGGCGGGCCGGTGCCTGCTCTGCCGCCGCCCACCGCGCGCCGGTGTGCAGGGCGTGGTCGAAACGCGGGAGCTGGTGCAGCAGCGACAGCGTGAACGCCAGCGCCACCTCCGCCACCGGGCGGGCCATCGCCTGACCGGCCTGGGTCACCCGCACCCCCCGGGCGAACAGCTCCTCGGTGACCAGGAACTTCACCGACGCGCCGAGATGGGCCACCAGCCGCAGGTTCGGCGCGCGGTCCAACAGCTCCGCGCCCAGGGCCGGCAGGCCCCAGCCGGTCACCAGGATCTCCGTGCCCGGCAGGGCGTCCGCGAGCCCGGCCGGGTCGTCCAGCAGGCGGGCATCGCCGACACCGGACGGGAACACGGCCGCACGCACCGCCGAAGGCACGCAGACCAGCGTGTCAGGACAGCCAGTCATCGCGGTGCTCCGCCACGAACTCGTCGTCGACCAGCCACGGGTAGGCGGCGGTGACCCGGGACAGCTCGTCGGCCTGACCGGGAGACAGGGTCTCGTCCGGGTCGAGACACCAGATGCCGTCGAGCAGACCCTGGCGGCGCAACACCTCGTGCACCCCGGCGATACAGCCCGCGAACCCGTGGGCCGCGTCGAACACGGCCGCGTTCGCGTCGGTCAGGCCCGGGGCCAGCGCGGCGACACCGGCCGGGTCGGTGCGCAGCCGCGCGAACATCGCCACCGCCGCCCGCGTCCACACCGCCCACTGGCCCAGCAGCCCGCCCCGGAACCGCAGACCGCCCGGCATGGTCGCCACCAGGTCGCCGATGATGTGGTCGTCGTTGCCGGTGTACAGGGCGACCTCGTCGCGGCGGTCGGCCGCCGCCACCCCGTGGATGACGTCCAGCGTGCGGTAGCGGTCGAACGGCGCGACCTTGATCGCCGCGGTCGTCGGCTGGTCGGCCAGTGCCCGCCAGAACTCGCGGGACAGCACCGGGCCGCCGATCGCGGTCTGCAGGTAGAACCCGATCACCGGCAGCACCTCCCCCACCGCCCGCGCCCTGGCCAGCAGCGCCGCCTCGTCCGCGCCGTCGACCACCGGCGAGAGCAGGACCGCGTCGTAGCCGAGGTCGGCGGCCAGACTCGCCTCGGCGACCGCCTGGTCCACCGGGCCGCACGCGCCGGCGACCGCCACGACCTCGCCCGACCGGCCGGACTCCCGGATCGTCCCGGCCGCCAGCTCCAGCACCGGACCCAACAGCCCGGCCTCGCGGATGGCGAACTGGGTGGTGTGCACGCCGACGGCCAGACCGCCGACCCCGGACGCCAGGTAGTAGCGGGTCAGCGCGCGCTGGCGACGTTCGTCCAGGTGCCGCGACGCGGTGAGCGCCAGTGGATGGGCCGGGATGACCGTGCCGGACAGCAGCGGGGCGAGCGACATGTCAGAACCTCCCGTCCCGAACGGCGAACTTCGTCGGCTTGCCGGCCAGCGGCAGGCCACGGGCCAGCCAGTCCGCCTGCCGGTCGATCAGCACCCCGAGCGGCACGTCCGGGTAGCCGAACAGGCGGTGGCAGCGCGTGGCGTCGTTGAGCAGCGCGGTCGGCGCCTCGGAGCCGGTGAACGTGACGTCGGTGCCGAACCGGTCGGCGAACACGGCGGCGATCCGGCGCACCGACGCGGTCTCCGGGCCGGTCAGGTTGAGCACGAACGGGTCGGGCGCGGTGGCGTGCGCCAGCGACCGCAGCGCGACCTCGTTGGCGTAACGCTGCCACACCACGTTCACGTGGCCGGTCGTCACGTCCACCGGTTCGCCGGCGAGCACGGTCTGGCCGATGTCGGCCAGCACCCCGTACCGCAGGTCGACCGCGTAGTTGAGCCGCAGGACGCTCACCGCGACGCCCTGCGCGGCGGCGTGCTCGAACACCCGCTCCCGGCCGAGGCAGCTCATCGCGTACTCCCCCACCGGGCCGACCGGGTCGGTCTCCACACTGCCGCCCGACGCCAGGTCGACCAGCGGGTACACGTTGCCGGTGGAGAACGACGCGATCCGCGCGTCCCGGTAGCGCTGCGCCACCCGCGCCGGGAGCGCCGCGTTGACCGCCCACGCCAGGTGCGGCGCGCCGGTGGTGCCGAACTTGGCGCCCACCATGAACACCACGTCGGCGCCGTCGGGCAGTGCCGACAGGTCCGGGTCGCCCAGCAGGTCGAAGGCCACCGTGCGGACGCCGTGGGACGAAAGCGATGTCGCGGCCGCCGGGTCCGACCAGCGGGAAACCGCCCAGACCGTGTCGTCGCCTCGGCCGGCGGCGTCCAGGCCCCGGCGGGCCAGCCGGGCCAGCGTCGGACCCATCTTGCCGCCGGCGCCGAGCACCACCAGGTCCCCGGAGCCGGTGGCCAGCGATTCGGCCAGGGCGGCCGACGGGGTCGTGAGCGCGTCTTCCAGCGCGGTTTCGGAGTCGAACATCCTCATCCCTTGATTCCGGACATGGTCACGCCCTCGGTGAGGTAGCGCTGGCCGACCAGGTAGGCGGCGAAGATCGGCACGAAGGCGATCGTGGCGCCGGCCAGCACCACGTTCAGCGGCACGTTCTCCTCCTGCAACGCCGCGATCCCCACGGTGAGGGTCCGCATGTCGGTGCTCTTGCCGACCAGCAGCGGCCACAGGAAGTCGTTCCAGTGCCACAGGAACACGAACAGGCCCAGCGTCGCCAGGATCGGTTTGCACAGCGGCAGCACGATCGTGGCGAAGATCCGCCACTCCGACGCGCCGTCGATCTTGGCCGCCTCGAACAGCTCGTCGGGCAGCGTGCCGATGAACTGGCGCATCAGGAACACCGCCTGCGCGTTGGCCAGGGTGGGCACGATCAGGCCCCAGTAGGTGTCCACGCCACCGGCCTCGGCGATCAGTACGAACAGTGGGATCAGCGTGACGTGGTAGGGCACCATCACCATGGCGAGGAACGACCAGAACATCGTCTCCTTGCCGGGGAAGCGTTTCTTGGCGAACGCGTACCCGGCCAGCGACGAGAGCAGCAGCACCAGCACCACGCTGACCACCGAGTAGATCAGCGTGTTCAGTGTCCACAGGGGAATGTCGCCGCCGCCGAGCACCCGGTCGTAGGAGGAGGTGTCGATCGGCCACGGCACCAGGCTGCGCGGGAACTCCACCGCCGCCACCGGTTTGAGGCTCAGCACGATCATCGCGTAGAACGGGAAGATCGTGATCACCGAGGCGACGGCGAGGAACACGCCACGCAGGATCTTCCCGCCGAGTCGTGGTCGCAGGGCGTTGGTCACTTCGACCTCCCCATCAGCACACGCTGGATCAGCGCGACGAACAGCGTCAGCACGAACAGGGCCACGCCCAGCGCGGAGGCGTAACCGAGGTCGAAGTACTGGAAGCCCTGGTCGTAGAGGGCCATGACCAGCGTGTAGCTCGACCGCGCCGGGCCGCCGCCGGTCATCACGTAGACCAGGTCGAACACCTGGAAGGACGTGGTCGTCTCGATCACCGCGAGGAAGAACAGCGCCGGGCGCAGCTGCGGCAGGACCACGTGCCGGAACCGCGCCCACGGCCCGGCGCCGTCGACCAGCGCCGCCTCCTCCAGCTCACGCGGCACGTCCTGCAACCGGGCCAGGATGATCAGCATCCCGTAGCCGAAACGCGACCACACCGACACGATGACCAGCGCCGGGATCACCAGCGTGGTCGAGGCGAGCCACGAGTCGCCGATCAGCTTGCCCAGCGGCCCGGAGGAGGAGAACAGCCAGGTGAAGATGGTCGCCGCCAGCACCAGGCTGGTGATCACCGGCAGGAAGAACACCGACCGGAACAGCTTCGACCCCCGGAACGAGCGCCGCACCAGCAGCGCGAGCCCCAGCGACGTGGCGATCGACAGCGGCAGGTAGAGCACGGTGAAGATGACGGTCACCTTCAGCGCCTGCCAGAACAGCGGGTCGTCGAACATCCGGACGAAGTTGTCGAACCCGGTGAACCGGGGGCTGTCCCCGAGGGTGTACTCGAAGAAGCTGAGCAGGACACCGACGATGGCCGGGCCGAACCGGAACACCAGGAACAGCAGGAAGACCGGCAGCACGAACCCGAGGCCCAGCAGTGCCTCCGGTCGCAGGTACCTCTTCCTGGGTCGGGGCGGTTGCCCGGAGCGGGGCCGCGGTGGCGCTGGTGCGGTGACCGTCATCGGTGATCCTCACGGGTGGGTTGGGTGACGGCCGGGCCGGCTGGCCGGCCCGGCCGCCGGCGTCACTGGCCGATCAGGCCGTTCGCCGCCTCGGCGGCGTCCGCCAGGGCCTGCTCGGGGCTCTTCTGCCCGATCAGCGCGGCCTGGATCTCCGGCGCGAGCAGACCCATCACGTCACGGGCCTTGTCGTGCAGCGGGGCACCGACCATCTGGTCGAGCGTCTTCTCGACCTCGGCCTGCGGGCCGTCGGTGTAGAGCGCGCCGGTCGACTGGTAGGGCGAGAAGTAGTTGCCGGCCAGGTCGTAGGCCTTGGTGACCTCGGGGCTGCTCACGAACGCGAGCCACTCCCCCGCGGCGTCCTTGGCACCGGACTGCTTCATCATCGACAGTGCGCCGATCGAGCCGTAGCCGACCTGCTCCTCGTCCTTGAGCGGCGGGTGGATGGTGATGGCGTCCGCGCCCCAGAACGACTCCACGTCCGCCGGCAGTTGCTGCCAGGTGCAGGCGACCTTGCCCTGCGCCAGGCGGGTCTGCTCGAACGCCGGGATGCCGGTGATCAGCTCCTTCTCGGTGTACCCCTCGTCGACCAGGGTCTTGAGGAACGTCAGCGCCCTGACCCCCGCGTCGCCGTCGAACGCGACCTTGCCGCCGTCCTCGTCGAACACGTCACCGCCGGCCTCCCACAGCAGCGGGTAGAACGACTGGTTGAGCGTCGCGGACGGGTCGGCGTAGTAGTTGGTGACGTCGAAGCCCTTGGCCTTGAGCGTCGGGGCGATCTCCAGCAGGTCGTCCCACGTCGCCGGGGCGGACACGCCGGCGGCGTCGAGGACCTTCTTGTTGCACATCAACGGGTTGGCGCCCATCAGGATCGGCGCGCCCATCAGCTTGCCGTCCATGGTGACCGACTCCCGGACGTTGTCCCGGTAGTCGCCCTTCACCTCGTCGGGCAGGTACTGGTCGACCGGCTGCACCAGCTTGGCGAACTTGGGGATCTGGTCGGGGATCAGGTAGACCAGGTCGGGCGCCTTGTTCCCGGCGATGGCGGTGGTCAGCGACTCCTCCCGCTTGGCCCACGGGTAGATCTCGACCTTCACGTCGATGTTCGCGTGGTCCTTCGTGAAGGCCTCGATCTGCTCGTCCCAGAAGGCGCGGTGCTGCGCCTCGTCCGGCACGACCGGGTACACCCACATCGTGACGTCCTGCGGGGTGTCCTCGGCCGAGCCACAGGCCGAGGTGGTGGCGGCGAGTGCGGCCACCACGGCGGCCGCGATCGCGCGGAGCTTCATGGTCTTTCCTCTCGGATTCGGGGCGGAAGTCATGGCGTGGGCACGGCGACGACCGTGCCCGTGTGTCGGGCGTGTTCGGCGGCGAACACGGCGAGGTGGGCGGCGAGCGAGTCGGCGGGCCCGGAGCGGCGGAACTCCTCGTCGCCGGTGGCGACGGACCCGACGAACGCGGCCATCACGCCGTCGTCACCGCCGCCGTGCCCGTCGCCGGCGTTGGCGTCGCCGGTGGGGCCGGTCTCGTGGACGACGGTCCGCCCGGTGCGGAAGTCCAGGACCGACAGTCGTTCGCCGTCGCCGACGATCCGGCCGTGGCTGCCGAAGATCCTGGTCTGGCGGTGGGTCTGCTCGGTGAACGCGGTCATGGTGAACGTGCCGGTCGCGCCGCCGTCGAACTCGATGGCCAGCACCTGGTGGTCGACTACGTCGTTGTCGCAGGCGTACACGCACCGGCCGTACGGGCCGGTGCGCAGCGCCTCGGTGAGCCCGGCCTCGTCGGTGGCGTCGGTGATCGCCGACACCGGCCACACCGCGCCGCGCTCCCGCAGTACCGGGAAGTACAGCTTCGGCGCGGAGTACGGGCAGTCCGGTTCGAGCACGCAGTCCAGGCACCGGTCGGCCGCCCGCTCCGGGCGTTTGTCCGGCCGGAAGTGGCCGAGGTCGCCGAAGCTCGCGACCCTGGCCACCCGGCGTCCGGTCACGTACGAGAGCCAGTCCAGGTCGTGGCAGGACTTGGCGAGCAGCATGGGGCTGGCCAGCGTCTCGCTGCGCCACGGGCCGCGCACGTAGGAGTGGGCGGCGTGCCACCAGCCGACCGGTTCGAGGTGCTCGACGCTCATGATCTCGCCGACCACCCCGGAGCGCAGCACGTCCACCAGCAGCTCGGTGTACGGGGTGTAGCGCAGGACGTGGCACACCGCCAGGCGCACCCCGGCCTCGGTCACCGCGGCCACCACCTCCCGGCACTCCCGCTCGGTCGGCGCGATCGGCTTCTCCAGCAGCAGGTCCCGGCCGGCGCGGGCGAACGCGATCGCCGGGGCGGCGTGCTCGGCGTCCTGGGTCGCGATGATCACGGCGTCCACGTCGACGCCGGCCGCGAGCAGGTCCTGCCACGCACCGAACCCGGTCACCCCCGGGTGGTGCGCCGCGACGGCCGCGCGGCGCGCCGGGTCCGGTTCGGCGACCGCGACCAGCCGCGCCCGGTCGGCGTGCCGGGCGATCCACGAGGCGTAGGTCTGGCCCCGGTTCCCGGCGCCGACCAGCGCCAGCGTGACGGTTCGACGCTCAGACAAGGAGGTTCCCCGAGGTCTGGACGCGTGGCCCGTCGGCCGGCACGTCGCGGGCGACGCCCTCCTCGACGCACGCCGTGTGCTGCAGGTACGACCCGTCGCCGAACGCGCCACCGGCGAGGGTGAGCTTCCCGCCGGACAGCTGCGCGCCGACCGAGGAGTAGGCGTTGGCGCCGGCGGTGATCTCCACGTGCGCGGTGTCGGCGTCGGCGGCGACGCTGCGGTAGTCGCGCAGTTCCCAGCGGACGGTGCCGGCCGCGTCGGCGCGGGACAGGAACGCCTTGGCGCTGTTGGTGCCGCGCAGGACCGACCCGCCGCCGACGTGCAGGCGCTGGTCGGCCTTGCCGCTCAGCCGCAGGCCGGTGCCGGTCAGGGTGGCGCCGTCGACGGTGACCGTGGAGGCCGCGACCGTGACCGGCGCGCCGCCGTCCCGGCCGGTGAGGGTGCTGCCGGTCAGGTGCAGCTCACCGGTCCCGTTGAACGCGTTGCCGTTCAGGTTCGACAGGACCGTGCGGACCAGGTGCACCGGCCTGGTGACCGACGCCTGGACGATCTCGGTGCCGTCGGCGATGGTGAAGTCGCAGCCCTCGATGACGGTGGGCCGCGCGGACAGTGCGGACGCCTGGGAGATGATCAGCTGGTTGTCGGCCGAGCAGCCCCGCAGCTGGGCGCCGTCGGCGTTGATCCAGATCATCCCTGACCCGTCCAGGCCGGCCTTGCGGATGACCCGCACGTCCTCCAGCGTCAGGTCGGTGACCTTGACCCTGGCGACGAACCACGAGCACACGTGCCGCTTGACGGTGATCCGCTTCGCGGCCGAACCCCAGGCCGCGCCGGAGTTCGCGAAGGTCATCAGCCCGGAGTTGCCGACGTAGACGAGGTCGTGCTCGTACTGGCCGTGGGTGACGAACGGGCCCTGGTCGTCGCCGTCGCCGTGGCAGTTCTCGACCAGCCCGTAGGCCGACGCGGTCCAGTCGTTGAGGTGGCGGGCGTTGGAGGTGTGGCAGTCGGCGACGTGCCCGTAGAGGCAGTAGATCTGTTGGGTGAGGTAGCCGGCGCCGCCGTAGGTGACCGACTTCGGGTTGGTCAGCGAGCAGCTCCGCGTTTGGAAGTGGGTGCACCAGCGGCGCATGACGACCGGCCAGAACGTGCCGGTGGCGTCGATCCCGGACACGTCGCACCAGGTGGCGTACTCGTAGGCCACCGGGTGCGCGCCGCTGTACTGGTCGGTGCCGGTGCCGACGAACACCATGTTCCGCACGTGCGCCCGCTGAACCGGCTCGACCCGCGTCCAGGTGATCGTGCGGCCGGCCTTGAGCGGCCAGCCGTTGAGGTAGTTCACCCGGATGTGGGTGCCGTCGACGATCTGGGTGACCTGCACCAGCTTCTGCAGCTCGCGCTCCCACGCGCCGGTGGTCTTGTTCACCTCGGCCGCCCACCACTGGTCGACGGCGAACGCCGCCGAGTCGGGCACCTCGAACACGTCGGACAGTTCCGGCAGGTCGGCGGACAGGGTCGCGGTGACGACCGTGTCGGTGACCGTGCCCCGGAAGAAGAGCACCGCGCCGAACGGGTTGTCGTGCGAGTTCTCCTCGATGCCGTCGGTGCGGACGGTGTTGCCGCCGAAGTCCAGCTCCACATCGGACCGGCCGATGGTGTGGCGGCGGGTGAACAGCAGGTCGGTATGTGCCTCGATCCGGCCGATGGCGGGGTTGTTCACCAGTGCGTCGAGCGCGTCGTCGGCCGGCTGCTTCGCGTCGAACAGGCCGAAGGTGCGGAAGTCGCCGGTGCCGTCGTGCAGCTGACGCCAGCGGCCCCTGCCTCCCGTGCCGATCACGGTGCCGCCGTTGGGTGTCGCGGTGTCGCCCGCCGCCCAGCGGACCAGCATGCCGCCGCCGTCACCGGGCCGGTGGTACCCGGCGACCTGGACCAGAGTGCCGTCCGGGGTCTTGTTCCCGTCCAGGGCAAGGAGATCGGCGACCGTGTCGACGCCCTGGACATTTCTGGCCTCGCCCCGGCCGGCGGCGCTGGCCACGGCGGGGGTGAGCAGGGCGATGCCGCCGGTGCCACCGGCCACGAGTAATGCACGACGAGAGGGGTTCATCGCGGGGTCTCCTCAGAAGGTCAGGTTCGGGGTGGTGTGCACACGGGGGCCGTCGGGGGGAACGGACCGCGTGACGTTCTGTTCGGTGCAGTGGGTGTGCAGCAGGTGGGAGCCGTCGGCGAAGGCCGCGTCGGCGAACCTCAGCGCGCCGCCGGTGAAGTCGGCGCCGAGGGCGCTGTACCGGTTGGCGCCACTGGTGATCGCGACGTGCGCGGTGCCGTCGGCGGCGGTGCTGCGGTAGTCGCCGAGCTGCCAGACGATCGTGCCGGCGCCCTCGGCGCGCGAGAGCAGCGCGCGGTCGGTGTTGGTGCCGTCGAGGACCGCGCCGCCGCCGACGACCAGGCGCTGGTCACGCACGGCGGTGAGCTTGAGGCCGGTGTTGGTGAACCGGCCGCCGGACACCACGACCTCGGCCGAGCCGACGAGCATCGGCGCGGCGCCCTCGCCGCCGTCGACCACGGTGTCGGTGAAGTGCACGGCGCCCGGGCCACGCAGCACGGCACCGGTGGCGTTGCCGAAGCGGCACCGGACGAAGTGGACGGTGTTGGTGACCGGGGTCTGGACGAGTACCTGGTCGGGTGGCAGGTCGAAGGCGCAGTCGGCGATCACGTTGGGCCGGGCGGAGCGGTTGGAGCGCTGCGCCACGGCGAACGTGCTGGCCGAGCAGCCCCGCAGTTGGACGCCGTCGGCGTTGACGGTCAGCGTGCCGCCGGGGTCGAAGGTCGACCTCGGCACGACGTGCACGTCCTCCAGCGTCAGGTCGGTGATCCTGGTGTTGGCCACGAACCACGAGCAGACGTGCCGTTTGACCGTGATCCGCTTGGCGCTGATCCCCCACTGCGCCCCGGAGTTCGCGATGTCCATCAGCCCGGAGTTGCCGACGAACACCAGGTCGTGCTCGTACTGGCCGTGTGTGGTGAACGGGTTGCCGCCGGCGTCGTCGCCGTCGCCGTGGCAGTTCTCGACGATGCCGTAGGCCGACGCGGTCCAGTCGTTGAGGTGGCGGGCGTTGGCGGTGTGGCAGTCGGCGACGCGCCCGTACAGGCAGTAGATCTGTTGGGTGAGGTAGCCGGCGCCGCCGTAGAACACGGTCGGCGGGTTGGTCAGCGAGCTGCGTTCGGTGCGGAAGAACGTGCACCAGCGGCGCATCACCACCGGCCACCAGGTTCGGGTGGCGTGGACGTCCGAGACGTCGCAGCGGACCGCGTACTCGTAGGCGACCGGGTGCGATCCGGTGTACTCGCGGTCGTCGGGCAGTTCGCCGTTCGGTGGGCCGTCGTAGGGCGGGGCGCCGACGAAGACCATGTTCCGCACGTGCACCCGCTCGACCGGCTCGACCCGCGTCCAGGTGATGGTGCGTCCCACGCCCAGTTCCCAGCCGATGCGGTAGTTCACCCGGATGCGGGTGGCGTCCACGACCTGGGTGACCTGGACGAGCTTCTGCAGCTCCCGTTCGTCACCGCCGGCGAGGGTGTTCACCACGGCGGTCCACCACTGGCCGACGGCGAACCGCGCCGAGTCGCCGACCTCGAACACGTCGTCCTGGTCGGGCAGCACGGCGGTGAGCGTGTGCGTCACCGTGCTGTCGGTGACCGTGCCCCGGAAGAACATCACCGCGCCGAACGGGTTGTCGTGGGTGTTGCGCTCGATACCGTCGGTGCGAACGGTGTGGCCGCCGAAGTCCAGCTCCAGCCCGGAACGGGTGAACGTGTGCCGCCGCTGGAACAACAGGTCCGTGTGTCCCTCGACACGGTGTACGGCCGGGTCGTTCACCAGCGCGGCGAGCGCGTCGTCGGCTGGCCGCGTCGCGTCGAACAGGCCGAACGTGCGGAGGTCGACCACGCCCTCGTGCAGCTGGAGCCAGCGGCCCCGCTTCTGTCCGGGTAGGACGGTGCCGCCGTTGACCGGGGCGGCGGAGCGCGCGTCCCAGCGCACGAGCATGCCACCGCCGTCGCCCGGCTGGTGGTACCCGGCGACCCGCACGACCGTGCCGTCGGACACACCTGGCACCGACGACAGACCGGAAACCGTTGGCACAGCACGAATCTGACTCGTCATCGAACGCCTCGGCTTTCACGCGATCCGGCCCCACGGCCGCGCGAGGGGCGGCGACGGGGAAAGGAAGGCCGGGCGAACACGCGAGGCGTGCAGGCGGCGGAGCTGCTGACCGAACCTTCCGCGGTCGGGGCTGTGACATCGCGGAGGGCCAGCTGTACGCCCGATTGGTGGCGGAACTCTAAACAGGTCTCGAACACGGCGTCAAGCGGGGCGGTGACCCAGTCGTTCGGAGATGATCACGGCGGCGTCCCGCACCTGCCGGCCCAGCTCCTGGTACTGCCAGGTCGGCAGCCCGATCTTCAGTCCGGTGATGCTGATGGCGCCCGCGCACGCGCCGGTGTGGTCGCGCAGCGCGGAGCCGATGCAGAACACCCCGGTGGCGTCCTCCTCGTCGTCGAACGCGTAGCCCGTCTCGCGGATGTCGCGCAGGTGGGCCAGTAACTGGTCGAGCTGGGTGATGGTGCGGCCGGTCCGCCGTGGCATCCCGACCCGCTCGATGAGGTCGGTGACCTGGTGGTCGTCGAGTTCGGCGAGCAGCGCCTTGCCCAGCCCGGTGCAGTGCGGCAGTTCGCGGATGCCCATCCGCAGGTCCACCTGGACGCGTTCGCCGTTGGTCACCTGGTCGATCACCACCGCGTGGTCGCTCTCGGACACCGCGAGCCGTGACGTCAGGCCGGTGGCGGCGGTCAGCTCGACCAGGACCGGGCGGGCCACGTCGCGCAGCGAGAGCTGGTCGCGGGCGCGGTCACCGAGGCGGGCCAGGGCCATGCCGAGCCGGTAGCGCCGGTTCATGCCCTCGCCGTCGTCGGCGACCAGGCCGCGCTGTTGCAGGGTGTGCAGGGTCGCGAACGCGGAGCTCTTGGACAGGCCGCAGGCACTCGCGATCTGGGTCACACTCAGCCCCTTGCCCAGGGCGCCGTCGGCCAGCACCTCCAGGACGTCCGCGGCGCGTGCGACGCTGCGTACCCAGTACCGGGACTCCTCGCTGTTCGTCATAGCCGAACACCTTAAGGCTATGCCGCACAAATCTTCAAGCAATCCGTTGACCTGGTTCTTTCGGCACCTTACGATCGCCGTACTGTTCGACAAGACCGAATAGTGTTTCGTAAAGCGCATGTCGCGGCGGAATGACATCCGCGTCACCCTGGATCGGGGCTGGTCCGGCGGTGACATCGAGGAGAACCACGTGATCCACCAGCAGACCCCGTCCACTCCCCTGCCCGAACGGGCCCGTCGGCTCATCCCCGGCGGCGTCAACAGTGGGCAGCGCAACGTTCCCGGCCTCGGCGATCTGGTGATCGCCCGGGCCAGGGGCTCGCGCTTCTGGGACACGACGGGGCGCGAGTACACCGACTACCACGCCGCTTTCGGCCCACCGCTGCTCGGCCACGCCGACCCCGACGTGGACGCCGCCGTCACCGAGACGGCCCGCGAACTGGACCTGTGCGGCGTCGGTGTCACCGAGGGCGAGGTCCGGCTCGCCGAGACCCTCGCCGAGCTGATGCCCAGCTTCGAGCGGGTGCTGCTCACCAGCACCGGCTCGGAGGCGACCTTCCACGCGCTGCGCGTGGCACGGGCCGCGACCGGACGCCGGCTGGTGGTGAAGTTCCAGGGCTGCTACCACGGCTGGCACGACTCGGTCAGCCTCAACGTGATCTCCGCACCCGACCGCGTCGGCCGGCACGACCCGATCTCCACCGGCATCCTGCCCGAGGTCCTGGAGTCGACGCTGGTCCTGCGGTTCAACGACGTGGCGCAGGTGCGCGAGACGTTCGCCACCCACGGCGCCGACATCGCCGCGGTGATCGTGGAGCCGGTGCCGCACAACGTCGGCTGCCTGCTGCCGGACCAGGAGTTCCTGGCGGCGTTGCGGGAGGAGTGCACCAGCCACGGCAGCGTGCTGGTGTTCGACGAGGTGATCACCGGCGTACGGCACGACCTCGGCGGCTGGCAGCGGATCGCCGGGATCCGGCCGGACCTGACCACCATGGGCAAGGCCATCGCCAACGGCTACCCGATCGGCGCGATCGGGGGGCGCGCCGATCTGATGGACCTGTTCAGCTCCCGCCCCGGGGCGCCGGTGTTCTTCGCCGGCACCTACAACGGGCACCCGGCCGTGGTCGCCGCCGCACTGGCCACACTGGACAAACTGCGCGCCGAACCGGTGCACGAGCACGTGTTCCGGCTCGGCGAGCGGGTCCGCACCGAGCTGAGCGCGCTGTACGCGGGGCTGGGCGTGCCGGCGGTCGTCGCCGGGTACGGCTCGGTGTTCGTCACCTACTTCCTGGCCAAGGCTCCCCGCAGCTACGACGACCTGCTGGCCAACGACACCGGGATGTTCGTCGGCTACCGCCGCCGGCTGCTGGACCACGGGATCTTCGAGCTGCCGCTCAACCTCAAGCGCAGCCACCTGTCCTACGCGCACACCGACGACGACGTCGACCGTCTGCTGGCCGCGACCGAGATCGCCGTCCGGGCCCAGCTCGCCGACCCGACGACCGACGTCTCCGGCGCGTCGACCATGGCCGGGGCGCTGCCGTGCTGACGGTCAACTCCACCCGCCCGGCCGGACCGGCCGGGCGGATCACCCGGGTCGAGACCCTCATGCTCGGCACGGCGTGGCGCGACTTCGGGTACGTCCGGGTGCACACCGACGAGGGCCTGACCGGAGTCGGCGAGATCACCCACCCGTACCGGGTACGCGAGACCTGCCAGCTCGCCGAGGCGATGGGGGCCCGCCACCTCGTCGGCGCCGACCCGTTCGACGTCGAGGAGCTGTGGCTGCGGCTGTACCAGGGCGACTTCCTGCGCGGCGGCGACATCGGCGGCATCGTCGTGTCCGGTGTGGACCAGGCGCTGCACGACCTGATGGGCAAGGCGTTGGGCGTGCCGGTGTACCGGCTGACCGGTGGCGCGTGCCGCGACCGGGTGCGGGTGTACGCCAACGGCTGGTACACCGGCGACCGGGAGCCGGCCGCGTTCGCCGAACGGGCGCGGGAGACCGTGGCCGCCGGGTACGGCGCGCTGAAGTTCGACCCGTTCGGCGCGGGGCTCGGCGAGCTGTCCCGGCCGGAGTTCCGGCTCTCGCTGGACATCGTCGCGGCCGTGCGGGAGGCGGTCGGGCCCGACGTCGACCTGTTCGTCGAGGGGCACGCGCGGTTCGCGTTCCACACGGCGGCCAGGCTGGTGGCGGCGCTGGAGCCGTTCGACCTCGGCTGGTTCGAGGAACCGCTGCCGTGGACCCACATCGAGCGCTACGCCGAGCTGCGGGCCCGCGCCGCGTTCCCGATCTCGGGCGGCGAGCACTTCCACAACCGCTACGAGTACGCCCGCCTGTTCGACACGAACGCGGTCGACATCATCCAGCCGGACCTGTCGATGGCCGGGGGGTTCACCGAGGTCCGCAAGCTCGCCGCGATGGCCGACGTGCACGCGATGACGGTGGCGCCGCACAACTCCAACTCGCCGCTGTGCACCACCGCATCGGTGCACGCGGTGCTCGGCATCCCGAACTTCACCGTCCTGGAGACCTTCGACGGGCTGCTCGAACCGTACGTGGCTCAGGCCGTGCGGGGCGCGCTGCCGGTCGTCGACGGGTACGTCGAGCTGCCGGAGCGGCCGGGTCTGGGGGTGGAGCTGGTGGACGAGGTGTTCGCCGAGCACCCGCCGACCCACCGCTTCTGGAACATGTTCGCCGACGGCTGGGAGAAACGGAACCGGACATGATCGTGGACGTCCACTCGCACCTGTTCACCTGCCCGGACCACGTCGGTGACCCGTTCGCGGCGGAGTCGGCGCGCGCGCACGGCGGGCACGTCGACCTGACCGTGCGGTGGGCGGAGTACGCGGCGAGCGCGCCCGCCGGCACGCGGACGATCGTCGTGGGCGGCAAGGCCAGGCGGTCCGGGCTGTGGGTGGACGACGCGGCGGTCGCGGAGTACGTGGGGGCCCATCCGGACCAGCTGGTCGGGTACCTGTCGCTGGACCCGACCCAGCCGGGCTGGCGGGAGGAACTGGAGCACGGGCACCGGGACCTCGGGCTGCGCGGCATCAAGCTGATGCCGATGTACGCGGGGTTCGACCCCGCCGCACCGGAGTACGACGACCTGTATGCCTACGCCTCGACCAACGGGCTGCCGCTGCTCGTGCACACCGGCACGACGTTCGTGTCAGCCGCGCCGCTGCGCTACGCGTTCCCGGTGCACCTGGACGAGGTCGCCATCCGGCATCCGGAGCTGCGGATGGTGCTGGCGCATCTCGGGCACCCGTTCGAGGGTGAGTGCGTCGCGGTGATCCGCAAGCACCCGCACGTGTACGCCGACGTGTCGGCGTTGCACTACCGGCCGTTCCAGCTGTGGCACAGCCTGCGGCTGGTGCAGGACTACGGGGTGTGGGGCAAGCTGCTGTTCGGCAGCGACTACCCGTTCACCACGGTGAACGCGTCGATCGACGGGTTGCGCGAGGTGGGGGCGGTCCCGGGGATCCCCGGTCTCCCGCCGCTGGATCGCGACGAGATCGAACGGCTCATCGAGCGGGACTCGCTGTCACTGCTGGGGTTGTCATGACGTTCGACCTCAGTGGACGGTCGGCCGTGGTGACCGGTGGCGCGCGTGGGCTCGGTCAGGCGATCGCGGTGGCGCTGGCCGGGGCCGGCGCGGACGTCACGGTCGTCGACCGGCCCGGTGGCCCGCCGACCGATGACACCCGGGCGCTGGTCGAGGCCTGTGGCCGGACGTGCACGGTGGTCCCGTTCGACCTCGCCGACACCGAGGGCCTCGCCGACCTGGCCGACCTGCTGTGGGCGACCCGCCCGGTCGACGTCCTGGTGAACAACGCGGGCGTGGCCCGGCTGGACCATTTCAACGAGATCACGCCGGCCGCGTGGCGGGCGATCATGGCGGTCAACGTGGACGCCGTGTTCTTCCTGTCGCAGCGGATCGCCGAGCACATGATCGCCGACGGCCGGCCGGGGCGGATCGTGAACATCTCGTCGAAGAACGGCCTCATGGCCGAGGCCGGCCTGGCGCACTACAACGCGTCCAAGGGGGCGGTCGAACTGGTCACCCGCTCGCTGGCCGCGGAGCTGGGCCGGCACCGGATCACCGTCAACGCGGTCGCGCCCGGCATGATCGCCACCCCGATCGACGAGGGTTTCGCCCTGGCCCGTGGGGAGTTCGAGGCCGCCTGGGAGGAGCGGATCCCGCTCGCCGGCGGGTACGGGGAGCCATCGGACGTCGCCGGCGCGGTGGTCTACCTGTCCTCCGACGCGGCCCGCTACGTCACCGGCACCACGCTGGTGGTCGACGGTGGTGTTCTCGCCGATCAGATGCCCCGCCACCGGTTCATGCCGCCCTACCGCAACTCGCTGTGACCCGCTCCTGGCATCACGGCTGGGTCTCGGCCGGGCACGCGGTCTTGCATTGTCACAATGCATGACGTCAGAGTGGGCCCGTGCTGCGGTTCGTGTTCGCCCAACTGCGCGGCCGGCCACGGCGCACCGTCGCGCTGCTCGCCGGTGTCCTCGTCGCCACCACCGGGTTCACCGTGCTCAGCGCGGGGGCGGCCGTGCAGCGCCTCCAGGTCGAGAGCACGGTCGCCGCCCACGCGCGCTCGGCCTACGACATCCTGGTGCGCCCCCGGGGAAGCCGCAACGACCTGGAGCGCGAACGCGGGCTCATCGCCCCGAACTCGCTGTCCGGCAGCTACGGCGGCATCTCGCTGGCACAGCTGGACCAGATCCGCGCGGCCGGCAACGTCGAGGTCGCGGCGCCGATCGCCATGCTCGGCTACGTCAAGCTCCAGCTCAACCAGACCGTCGACCTCACCGACCAGGTGGATCCCACCGCCCGCCGGCAGCTGTTCCGGATCACCCCGAGCGTGATCGCCAACCACGGACTCACCGTGCTCGACGACGCGCCACGCTACGTCTACCTCAGCCGCAACCGGCTGGTCGCGGAGGACAGCGACTACGGCAAATGGGCCGACGGCACGTACTGGGTCGGCGGGATGGAAGGCTGCGTGACCGTACGGGAGGTGGTCTCGGCCGAGGAGTTCCGGCAGGTCTGTGTCCGGCCCTACGAGGACTGGGAGACCGCCGACGGCACGACCGCCCGGGAACGGACCAGGGTGGAACCGTACTGGGTCAACGAGAACGGCCAGTACCTCAACGCCATCGCCGACCGCGGCGCACCGCCGGGTGACCGGCTCGTCGTCACGGTCACCTGGAACGTGATGGTGCTCGCCGCGGCCATCGACCCGGCCGCCGAGGCCGAGCTGGTGGGTCTGGACGACGCGATCGTCTCCGGCCGGTACCTGTCCCCGACCGACCGCCCCGCCCGCACACGTGACCCCCGGTCCACCGACGAGCGGGACCAGTACTTCACCGGCATCCCGGCGCTCACCGCCAACGCCCGGTACCTGGACGAACAGGTGGAGCTGTCGGTCGAGAGCCTGGGTCCTGAGCTGGCGGAGACGGCCGTCGACCGGGAATGGGACGACTGGGTACCGCGACTGGCCGACGTGAAGGGCGCGTCCGCGGGCGAGCCGGTCCGGGTCTCGAGCAACCCGTGGCTCGACGCCGACGTGGCGTACGCCGACGCCAGCATCATGTACCGGGTCGGCCCACCCAGCTACCACACCGGCGCCGACGGGGTGCTGCGTCCCGAGGTGCGCACGCCGGATCCGGAGGCCTGGACGATCCGGGACGTCGGCGTGTACTTCGACCTGCCACCGAGGCTGGTCGCGGAGAAGGGGTTCCGCCGGCTGACCAGGCTGGGCGGAACCATGTCCTCGTCGCGACGGAAGCCGGAGTACACCCAGGTCGGCAAGTTCGACCCGGCCCGGATCAGCGACTTCTCCCCGCTCACCACCGTCCCGCTGGAGACCTACCAGGCCCCCCGGGCCGTCGGCGCCGACCAGCGGTCGCGCGACCTCCTCGGCGGGGAGGCGTTGCGGCCCAACAGCAATCCCGCCGACTACCTGAACACCCCGCCGCTCATCCTCACCAACCTCGACTCGCTCAGCGCGATCACGAGCCTGTGGCGCGAGGACGAGCCGGTCAGCGCGGTCCGGGTCCGGGTGGCCGGGGTGACCGGCGTCGACGAACGCAGCCAGGAGTTGCTGCGCACGACCGCCGAGCGGATCGCCACCACCACCGGTCTGGACGTCGACGTCACCCTCGGCTCGTCCCCGCAGCCGCTCACCGTGGCCCTGTCCGCCGGTGGTGGGCGGCCGGGGCTGACACTGACCGAGGACTGGTCACGCAAGGGCGCCGCGGTGGCGATCGTGCAGGCCGCCGACCGCAAGAGCCTCGTCCTGTTCGGGCTGATCCTGGTGGTGTGCACGCTGTTCCTGGCCAACGCGGTCACCGCCGCGGTCCGCGACCGCCGCCGCGAGCTGGCGGTGCTGACCTGTCTTGGCTGGCCGGCCCGGCGCCTGGCCGGGGTCGTGCTCGCCGAGGTGGTCGGCGTCGGGCTGATCGCGGGGGTGCTGTCCGGCGCGCTGGCGATGGGCCTGGCCGACACGGCCGGCGCACCGATCACCCTCCAGCACGCGCTCATCGCCGTGCCGGTCGCGTTGGGGATCGCCGTGCTCGCCGCCGTCGCACCCGCGCTGCTCGCCGCGAGATCCCGGCCGCTGGCCGCGCTGCGTCCACCGGCCAGGGTCCGGCGGGTACGCCACCGAACCAGCGTTCTCGGGTTGGCGTTGGGCAACCTGTGGCGGGTCCCCGGGCGCACCGCGCTGGGCGTCACCGCGCTGGCCGTCGGCGTCGGCGCGCTCACGGTGCTCGTCGTGCTGGCGTTCGCGTTCACCGACGACGTCGTCGGCACCCTGCTCGGCGACGCCGTGGCCCTGCGGGTGCGCACGGTCGACCTGGTCGCCGCGATCACCGCCGTGAGCCTCGGTGTGCTGATGATCGCCGACCTGCTCTACATCAACATCCGGGAACGCGCCGCCGAGCTCGCGACGCTGTGGGCCAGCGGCTGGTCCAACCACGCCCTGCTGCGACTGGTCGGGTACGAGGGTCTGGCCATGGGAGCCGTCGGCGCCGTCCTGGGTTCGGGGCTCGGGCTGCTCGGCGTCTCGGTGTTCGCCGGCGAGATCCGTCCGCGCATGGTGTGGCTCGCCGCCGGGATCGCCGTCGCGGCCGTCGTGGTCGCCGGACTCGCGGCCGTCGTGCCGGCCCTGGTCCTGCGCCGTCTTCCGCTGGCGACCCTGCTGGCCGAGGAATGAGCGCTCAGGTGGCGGCGGCCAGGAAGGCGTCGTTGTCGGACGCGGTGCCGACGGTGACCCGGACGCCCTCACCGGCGTAGCCGCGCACGACGATGCCCCGGTCCCGGCAGTGGGCGACGAACTCCGAGGTCCGCTCGCCCAGCGGGAGCCAGAGGAAGTTGGCCTGGCTGACCGGAACACGGTGCCCGGCCGCCAGCAACGCCGTGCGCACCCGGTCGCGTTCGGCGGCCAGTTCCCGGCAGCGGGCCAGCATCACCGGGTGCGCGGCCAGGGCGGCCGAGGCGGCGGCCTCGGCGACCGTGCTGACGCCGAAGGGTGGGGCGACGCGGCGCACGGCGTCGGCGACCTCGACCGGCAGTACCCCGTAGCCGACCCGCAGCGCGGCCAGGCCGTAGGCCTTGGAGAACGTGCGCAGTACCGCGACCCGGGGATGCCGCCCGCTCGACACCACGGCGTCGGGCACGGCGCCCGGGGTCGCGAACTCCCGGTACGCCTCGTCCACCACGACCAGGACGTGGGGCGGCACGGCGGCCAGGAAGCGGGTCAGCTCGTGCCCGGTGACGGCCGTACCGGTGGGGTTGTTCGGGTTGCACAGCAGGACCACCCGCGTCCGCCGGCCGGTCGCCGACGCCAGGGCGTCCAGGTCGAGCCGGTCACCGCTGAGCGGAACCGGTCGCGGCACGGCGCCGACCGTCCGGGCCAGCAGCGGGTACAGCTCGAAGGAACGCCAGCCGAAGGCCACCTCGTCGCCGGGTTCGCACAGGGCCTGGAGGACCCGCAGGCACACGCCGGCCGACCCGGCGCCGACGACCACCCGGTCCGGCGCCACCCCCAGGTGGCGCGCCAGGCCGGCGGCCAGCGGGGTCGAGGTCGCGTCCGGATAGCGGTGCAGCGTCCCGGTCGCGGCCGCGACCGCCTCGGGCACGCCGGGCAGCGGCGGGCCGGGAACCTCGTTGTTGGCCAACAGGATCGCGTCGGGCGGCACGGGCGCCGGGGTGTAGCCGGGGGTCTGGGCCAGCTCGGGTCTGATCCGCACGGCCATCGGTCAGCCGGCCGGTTCGTCATCCAGGATCTGCTGGCTGTCCAGGCCCCGGCGGAACGCCAGCGCGGACACCACGACCACCGCAGCGCCGACCAGCAGCATCGACCGGATGCCGACGGCCGTGGCGATCGCCCCGCCGGCCAGCGCGCCGAACGGGTTGGCCGCGAAGCCCAGCATGCGGTAGGTGCTGGTCACCCGGCCGAGCAGCTGGTCGGGCACCATCTCCTGGCGCATGGTGACCGTGACGACCATCCAGTTCATCACAGCCCCGCCGAACAGCAGCAGCGCGAGGCCGGCGACGACCGGGTGCGGCAGCGTGCCGAGCGCCGTGAGCGTCACCACCACGGTGACCACCGACGCCGACAGCGAGACCCGGTCGCCGACCGCGCCCCGGATCCTCGGCACCAGCGGCGCCACCACGAGGTTGCCCAGCGCGAAGCACGCCATCAGCAGGCCGTAGCCGAAGCCGCCGAGGTCGAGGTCCTGCTTGACGTAGAGCACGAACACGCCGAGCAGGGCGCCACTGACGAACGCCATCGCCACGTAGAGCACCGACTGGTCGCGCAGCACGCGGTGCCGGTTGAGCCAGCGCAGGCCGTCCATCAGGTCGGAGCCGACCGAGCCGCCGCTGGTCGCCGGGCCCTGCCTGGCCACGCGCAGCGTCAGCACCAGCACGGCGGCCACCAGGAACCCGATGGAGTCGATGACGAACAGCCACACCACCGACACCGCGAACAGCAGGCCGGCGATCGGCGGGCCGATGAACTGGGAGGTCAGCACCTGCGCCGACATCAACCGGCCGTTGGCCGCGCCGAGTTGTTCCGGCGCGACGACGGCCGGCAGGAACGCGCCGGCGGCGGTGTCGAACATGACCTGCGCACAGCCGATGACGAACGCGAAGACGGCGATCAGCCAGATCGACATCGTGCTCGTGGCGACCAGCAGCGCGAACCCGGCGATCAGCAGCGACCGCGTGAAGTCGGTGATCCACATCAGCGAACGCCGGTCGGCCCGGTCCGCGAGGACTCCGGCCAGCAGCCCGAACAGCAGCCAGGGCAGCATGCCGGCCACGGTCACCGTCGCGACGACGCTCGGCCGGTCGCTGATGCTCGCGGCCAGCAGCGGCAGGGCCGTGTACCGCAGCCCGTCGCCGAGGCCGCTGACCACGGCCGCGGAGAACAGCCGGTAGAAGGCGGCGGGCAGGCGACCGGGTGCGGAAGTGGTTGGCTCAACCCCGTCCTCGGTCCCAGTTCCCACCGTGCCGGTGTCATCCGCCGTCGATTCATCCACGAGAAAGAAACCCCTCAACACGTCGTGGTCAATGTGATCTTCAAGCATAACGAAACGATGTCACGGTGGGCAACCGACTGATTACGCCGAGGACGAACGCTGATAATTCCTTCCGTCCACGCCGGACAGGCCCCACCGCGGCACATCGAGCACAGTGGACAGTCCAAATTGGTCAAGAACCCGGGCGACGGTGTGCTCGACGACGTCGGCCAGCGAGTCCGGTCGGGTGTAGAACGCCGGTACCGGGGGGAAAACCACCGCGCCCGACTCGGTCGCCGCCGCCATCGCCCGGATGTGGCCCATGGTCAACGGCGTCTCGCGGAACAGCAGCACCAGCCGCCGGCGCTCCTTGAGGGTCACGTCGGCCGCGCGGGTGAGCAGGTTGTCGGTGGTGCCGTAGGCGATCGCCGAGAGCGTGCGCACCGAGCACGGCGCGACCACCATGCCCATCGTGGGGAACGAACCGCTGGCCACCGGGGCGGTGAAGTCGCCGGGCCGGTGCACCACGTCGGCCAGCCCGTGCAGGTCCGCACGGCTCAGGTCGGTCTCGGTCGCCCTGGTCAGCTCGCCCGACGAGGACACCACGAGATGGGTCTCCAGGCCGGCCGAACGGCACGCCGTCAACAGCCGCACCGCGTACACCGTCCCGGTCGCGCCGGTCACGCCGACGACGATCCGGCGGGGGCCGCTCATCGGACCGGGATCCGTTCGCAGCTCATCAGGTAGGCCAGCACCTGGGTGCGGTTGCGCAGGTTGAGCCGGTTGAGAATGCCCGACACATGTGATTTCACGGTTTTCTCGCTCACCGAGAGCACCGAGGCGATCTCGGCGTTGGAGGCGCCGGTGGCCAGCAGGTCGAGCACCTCGTGCTGGCGCAGGGTCAGCCCGCGAACGCCGGAACCACCGGTCAGGGTCTCCAGCAGGCGCCCGGCGTGGTCGGCCGCCAGGTACATCCCGCCCCCGGCCACCGCCCGGATCGCCAGCCCCAGTTCCGCCGGGGCGGCCGTGCGCGGCACCAGGCCGAAGGCACCGCCGGCCAGGTGCCGCGCGGGCGGGACACCGTCACCGGCCAGCACCACCGCGCGGGGGGCGACCAGGCCGGCCAGCGACTCGGACACGGCCTGGTGCCCCAGGCCCGCCTCGTCGTAGACCACGACCCGCGCACCGGTCGCGGCCACCGCCCCGACGACGTCGGCCGGGTCCCCGACCGCGCCGGCACAGACGATCCCACCGAGCCGGGCGATGGCCGACCGGACCACGGACTCGCGTTCGTTGACCAGGACCCTGATTTCCCCGGGTGGTGCCGTCATTCGGTCGACCCCATTTCACTTGGCCAACTAATTGGACCCGATGTGTCGCCCTGGCCATTTCGAGGTTACGGCCCCGACCTCGACGGACGCCACGGAAAAGGTTTAAGGAAATGTGAATGGGTCCTGGGGCCGACGACAGCCGGGCGCACCGGTGACAAGACTTTTCGGCGAGGACAAGGAGCGTCGATGACCGAACCAGGACCGGGCGCCACCATGGTGCTCGACGGGCACCATCTCACCATCGAGGACGTCCTGGCCGTGGCCAGGACGTCCGACACGATCACCCTGCGCGTGGCCGACGACGCGGTCGCGGCGATGGTCTCGTCGCTGGAGCTGCGGCGGGCACTGGTCGACAAGCGGATCCCGGTCTACGGGGTCACCACGGGCTTCGGCGACAGCGTCGAACGGCACGTCGCCCCCGAGCGGGCCGCCCGGCTGCAACGCAACCTGGTGCTCTACCACCTCAACGGCGCCGGACCGCTCGCCGAGGACGATGTGGCCAGGGCGACCCTGCTGATCCGGGCCAACTCGCTGGCCAGGGGCGCGTCCGGGGTCCGCCCGGAGCTGGTCGAGCTGCTGTTGCGTCTGGTGGAACGCGGGATCACGCCCCGGATCCCGGAGCTGGGCTCGCTCGGCGCCAGCGGCGACCTGGTGCCCCTGTGCTACGTCGCGGGCGCGCTGATCGGCGAGGTCGAGGTCGGCCACCGTGGCCGGACGCGTCCGGCGGCCGACGCCCTGGCCGACGAAGGGCTCGCCCCGCTCTCGTTGGAGCCCAAGGAAGGTCTGGCGCTGATCAACGGCACGTCGTTCACCGCCGCGTTCGCCGCGCTGGCCTGCGCCGACGCCACCGAACTCGCCTTCGTCGCCGACCTGGCCACCGCCATGGCCTGCGAGGCGTTGCGCGGCAACGCCTCGCACTTCCACCCGTTCGTCCACGACAGCAAGCCCCACCCCGGGCAGACCACCAGCGCCGCCACGATCCGCGCCCTGCTCGACGGCTCCGCGCTGACCACCTCCTACGAGGACATCCTGACCCGCACCGAGTCGCTGGACGGACGCGGCTACGTGCGGCAGGACGAACGCATCCAGGACAAGTACTCGATCCGCTGCGCCCCGCACGTGACCGGAGTGCTGCGGGACACGCTGGACTGGGCGGGCCGGTGGGTCCGCACCGAGATCAACTCCAGTACCGACAACCCGCTGTTCGCCGGGGCGGCCGGGCAGGTCCACCACGGCGGCAACTTCTACGCCGGACACCTCGGCCAGGCCATGGACAGCCTCAAGGTCGCCGTCGCCAACGTCGCCGACCTGCTCGACCGCCAACTCGAACTGGTGGTGGACGAGAAGTTCAACGCCGGCCTGCCGGCCAACCTCGCCGTCCCGCACCCCGACGACCACGAGGACGCCGGGGTCGAGCACGGGTTCAAGGGCATGCAGATCGCCTGCTCGGCGATCACCGCCGAGGCGCTCAAGCACTCCGGTCCCGCCACCGTGTTCTCCCGCTCCACCGAGGCGCACAACCAGGACAAGGTCAGCATGGGCACCATCGCCGCGCGCGACGCCCGCACCGTGGTCGAGCTGACCCGCCAGGTCGCCGCCATCCACCTGCTGGCGCTGGCACAGGCGGTCGAGCTGCGCGGGGTGGAGCTGGCGGCACCGGCGGTACGCCGGGCGCACGAGCTGATCCGGTCGGTGTCCCCGTTCGTCTCCGGCGACCGGCGCCTGGACGGCGACGTGGCCGCCGTGGCCGAACTGATCCGCGCCGGGACCCTGCGACGCGAGGTGACCACGACCGTGGCGGTGCCGGCGTGCTGACCGGCGACGAGTACGTGGAGAGCCTGCGCGACGGGCGCGAGGTGTGGCTGGACGGGGAACGGGTCGCCGACGTGACCACCCACCCGGCCTTCCGCAACCCGGTGCGGATGATCGCCCGGCTCTACGACGCGCTGCACGACCCGGCGACCGCCGGGCGGCTCACCGCGCCGACCGACACCGGCAGCGGCGGGCGGACCCACGCGTTCTTCCGCGCCGCCCGCGACGCCGCCGACCTGGTGCGGGACAAGGAGGCGATCACCGCTTGGGCGCGGATGACCTACGGCTGGATGGGCCGTAGCCCCGACTACAAGGCCAGCTTCCTCGGCACGCTGGGCGCCAACGCGCCGTTCTACGCGCCGTTCGAGGAGAACGCGCTGCGCTGGTACCGCCGCTCCCAGGAGGAGGTCCTGTACTGGAACCACGCGATCATCCACCCGCCGGTGGACCGTGGCCTGCCGGCCGACCAGGTCGGCGACACGTTCGTCCACGTGGAACGGGAGACCGACGCGGGGCTGGTGGTCAGCGGCGCCAAGGTGGTGGCGACCGGATCGGCCATCACGCACTACAACTTCGTGGCCCACCACGGGTTGGCGATCAGCAGCCCGGAGTTCGCGGTGGTGTTCACCGTGCCGGTCGGCGCGCCGGGCGTGAAGCTGATCTGCCGGCCTTCCTACACCGCCGCCACCGCCTCGGCGAGCCCTTTCGACTACCCGCTCTCGTCCAGAATGGACGAGAACGACACGATCTTCGTGCTGGACCGGGTGCTGGTGCCGTGGGAGGACGTGTTCGTCCACCGCGACGTGGAGCGGGCGAACTCGTTCTTCCCCGCCTCCGGTTTCCTGCCCCGGTTCACCTTCCAGGGCTGTGTGCGGCTGACGGTGAAGCTGGAGTTCGTCGCCGGGCTGCTGGCCAAGGCGCTGCGGATCACCGGCACCGGCGGGTTCCGCGGGGTCCGGGCCCGGCTCGGCGAGGTGCTGGCCTGGCGCAACCTGTTCGCCGGGCTGGGCACCGCGATGGCCCGCGACCCGGTGCCATGGCACGACGGGTCCGTGCTGCCCAACCCCGAGTACGGCATGGCCTACCGGTGGTTCATGACCGTGGGCTACCCGAGGATCCGGGAGATCGTCCAGCAGGACGTCGGCAGTGGGCTGATCTACGTCAACTCCAGCGCGCGGGACTTCGCGAACCCGGCGGTGCGGCCCTACCTGGACAAGTACCTGCGGGGCAGCGGCGGCACCACCGCCGTGGAGCGGGTGAAGGTGATGAAGCTGTTGTGGGACGCCACCGGCACCGAGTTCGGTGGCCGGCACGAGCTGTACGAGCGCAACTACGCGGGCAACCACGAGGCCGTGCGGGTGGACCTGGTGACGGCCATGGAGAACAGCGGACGGCTCGGCGAGTTCGACGACCTGGTCGAACGCTGCCTGGCCGAGTACGACCTGGACGGCTGGACCGTCCCGGACCTCGCCGGTGGCGGCGACGGTCACCTCGACGGTCACCTCGACGGCAAGGAGCGGACATGACCTCCCAGCGGGTGGCGACCTTCGCCGCGGAACTGATCGCGCACCTGCGGGACTCCCTGGTGCGCCACGGCATCACCTACGGGGAGTACCACGACCTCAAGGAGTTCGTCGTCGAGCTGGGTGACGCCGCGGAGTGGCACCTGCTGCTCGACATCCTCTTCGAGTCCACCGTGGAGACCCACAACGGCGCTGGCCCCGGGGCCAGCGCCGGGGCGGTCGAGGGCCCGTTCCACGTGCCGGACGCGCCGCTGCTGTACTCGCCGTGCGCGCTGCCCCAGCAGGACGACGAGCCGGGCGAGCGGCTGCGGCTGACCGGGCGGGTGCGGTCGGCCGACGGCGGGCCGCTGCCGGGCGCGGTCCTGGACACCTGGCAGGCGGACATGGCCGGCGGCTACTCGCACTTCGTGCCGGCGCTGCCCGAGCACAACCTGCGCGCCAGGGTGGTCGCCGACGACGAGGGCCGCTACGACATCGCCACCGTGGTCCCCGGCGCCTACCAGGTGCCCTCGGCGGGGCCGTCCGGGCGGCTGTTCGCCCTGCTGGGCATGCATGCCTGGCGGCCGGCGCACGTGCACTTCAAGATCTCCGCGCCGGGCCACCGGACGCTCACCACCCAGCTGTACTTCGCCGGTGACCCGTGGCTGGACAGCGACGTCGCCGGTGGGGTGAAGGACGAACTGGTACTGCGACCCGCGCCGGGCGAGCACACCCTCGAGGCCGGCCACGACTTCGTGCTGGCCCGTGCCCAGGACTGACCACCGAGGCGGGACCGTCGACCCCACCCGGTTCCGCACCCTGCTCGGCCGGTTCGCCAGCGGGGTCACGGTCATCACCTATCCGGGCCCCGACGGCGTGCGCGGTCTCACGGTGAACGCGTTCGCCTCGGTGTCGCTGCGCCCGCCGCTGGTGCTGGTGTCGGTGGACCGGGCCAGCCGGGCGGGCCGGGCGCTGGGCGCGGTCCCGTTCACGGTGAACATCCTCGCCGCCGGCCAGCGCGACCTGGCCGTGCACTTCGCCGGCGGGCGGCGCCTGTCGGAGGTGGCCTGGCGCGGCGACGGGGGCGGCCGGCGACTGGCCGGCTGTCTGGCCTATGTGGACTGTGAGCCGTGGAGCCGGCACGACGGCGGCGACCACGTGCTGGTCCTGGGCCTGGTCACCGGCACGGCGATCGGCACCGGCGCGCCGCTGCTGTTCTACCAGGGCGGTTTCACCGCCATAGCGGACTTCCCGACGGAGGACCATGACCGGCATCCCTGACCTGCGCGACCACCTGGACGCCCTGGCCGCCCTCGGCGACCTGCGGGTCGTCGACGAGCCGATCGACCCCGACCTGGAGGTCGCCGCCTACACCCGGCACGGCTACGAGAACCGTTCTCCCGCACCGCTGTTCACCCGGCCGGCGTGCGCGGTGCCCGGCGCGCGGCTGCTCGGCGCACCGGCCGCGCTGTCCAGCCGCGCGGACCTCCCGCTGGCGCGGGTCGCGCTCTCGCTCGGCCTCGACCCGGCGACCGCGCCGGCGGCGATCGTCGACCGGCTGGCGCGGGTGCGGGACCTGCCGCCGGTCCCGCCCAGGATCGTGGCCGACGGGCCGTGCCAGCGGCACGTGGCGCTGGGGGCCGAGGCCGACCTCGACCGGTGGCCGGTGCCGGTGGTGCACGACGGCGACGGCGGACCGTACGTGAACACCTGGGGCACGATCGTGGTCCGTACCCCGGACGGGTCGTGGACGAACTGGTCGATCTCGCGCGTGCAGAAGCTCGACGGGCACCGGATGACCGGGCTGTTCGTGCCCTCCCAGCACCTGGGCGTGATCTGGCGCCAGTGGGCCGACCGGGGCGAGCCGATGCCGTTCGCGCTGTTCCAGGGCGGGCCGCCGGCGACGCCGTTCGTGTCCAGCATGCCGCTGGCGCGCGACGTCGACGAGGTCGGCTACCTCGGGGCGTTCTACGACCAACCGGTGGAGCTGGTCCGCTGCGCGACGGTGGACCTGGCCGTCCCGACCACCGCCGAGGTGGTGATCGAGGGTCACGTGTCCCCCGGCCGGGACGCCGACGAGGGCCCGTTCGGCGAGTTCCCCGGCTACCTGGTCTCCGGCACGGGCCGCGAGCCCGTGTACACGATCACCGCCATCACCCACCGGGACGACCCGGTGTGGCCGGTGATCGCCGAGGGCCGGCCGGTCGACGACTACCACACGGCGGCCGGGGTGTGCTTCGCCGCCGAGGCGCTGGGTCTGCTGCGCGCGGCCGGCCTGCCGGTCACCACGGTGTGGTGCCCGTTCGAGACGGCCAACCACTGGATGGTGGTGACCGTGCCGGCGGACTGGCGGCGGGCCGGGCTGGACTCCACGACGCTGTGCGCGCGCATCGGCGAGGTGGTGTGGCCGACGAAGTTCGGCTTCACCGTGCCGAAGCTGTTCGTGCTCGACGACGACGTCGACCCGGCCGATCCCGCCGAGCTGCTGTGGGCGGTGGGCACCCGCCAGCACCCGGTGGACCGGGTCGGGGTGAACGCCGGGCCGATCCTGCCGATCCTGGCCTGCTACACCGAGCGGGAGAAGGCCGCGAAGGTCGGACCGAGAGCGGTGTACGACTGCCTGCTGGAGCACCGACCGGCGCACAGCTCGTTCGCCGGTGCCTACCCGGCGGGGGTGCGGGAGCGGGTGCGGGCGCTGCTGGAGCGGTGAGGCCCGAGGAGCCCCCGGACCTCACCCCGGTCAGTCGCCCCGGCGCGGGCCGCAGATCAGCCTGGCCGTCTCGGACATCTCGCGATCGGTGGCGGCGTTGGCGAGCATCGTCAGCATCGCGGTGACCGATCGCGGTGCCGGCGCCCCGTTCGGGGACATCGCGTAGACCTGCCGCACGACGGGGTCGCCGGCGATGGGCCGGACCACCACGTCCGAGCGGTGCGCCGCCCTGGACAGCCCCGAGATCAGCGCCACGCCGACCCCGGCCGCGGTCAGGCCAGGCAGGTCGGTCTCGTCGTCACAGCACAGCGCGACCTCGGGCACGAACCCGGCGGCCAGACACGCGCTGGTCAGCACGTTCGCCGACCGCTTGTCCGCGCAGCGCACCCACTTCTCCCCCACCATCTCCGCCAGCCGCACCTCGTGCTCGCCGGCCATCAGGTGGGTACGCGGCAGCAGCACGTGCAGCCGGTCCTCCAGCAGCGGTTGCAGGTGCATGCCGTCCGGGCTGGGCAGCCGCTCCTCGGGGTAGGCGTAGGTGATGGCGAGGTCCAACTCGCGCACCGCCATCAGCCCGACCGCCTCGTCCGGCTCGACGCGCCGCAGCTCGACCTCCGTGCGCGGGTAGACCGACCGGAACCGGGCGACCGCCGTGGCGACCACGGTCGCGTTCGCCGCGGCGAACGCGCCCAGCCGCACGCGGCCGTGGGCGACCGAGGTGATCGTGCGCACGGTCTGGCGGGCGGCCCGGTACTCCTCCAGGATGCGCTCGACGTGCGAGAGCAACGCCTCACCGGGCTTGGTGAGGCGCACGCCGCGCGGCAGGCGCTCGAACAGCACGGCGCCCAGTTCCCGTTCCAGGGCGGACATGTGCTGGGACACGGCCGAGGTGGTGTAGGTCAACTCCTTGGCCGCGCGGGTAAGGGATCCATGCCGGGCGACCTCCTTGAACACCTCTAGGCGTACGAAGTTCAATGGCCAGTGCCTCCTTGGTGGGCAGGGCGGGGTGGTGCGGCACCGGGCCGGTCGCCTGGTTCGACGCGCAGCAGCGCGCTGGTCCAGCTGAAGCCGAGCCCGACACCGATCAACAGCACATGCTGCCCAGCGGTGAGCACACCACGTTCGATCATGTCCGCCAGGTTGGCGAACTGGTCGGCCGCGCCGAGGTGGCCGATGCGGCGGGCGTTGTCCCAGGCCGTGCGATCCACGCCGATGCCGAGGGGTTCGAGGAACTCCCACTCGAGCAGGTCGCGGCCGACGTTGGGCACCAGGTACCGGTCCACGGCGGCGAGGTCGACCCGCGCCGCGCGCGCGGTGGCGGCCACGTTCGTCCGCAGCCCCGCCCACAATCGTGCGCGCAGCTCATCGAACCCCGCGCGGCGTAGGTACCTGGCCTTGAACCCGCGCAGGTCCAGCGGGCCGGCGGCCGGGTCCGGCGCCGGCAGGAACCGGTCGACGTCACGACCCAGCGACTCCAGCTCCGGATCGGAGCTGGAGGTGACGGCCAGGACCCGGGCGACACCGCCGGTGCGGGAGAGCAGCACGGCCGCCGCGCCGTCGGCGTAGACGACGCCGCCGTCGGAGGCCCAGCGGTCGAAACCGGGCAGGGCGAACCGGTCGGCGACGGTGATCAGCGCGGCCGCGCGCCCCGGACCGGCGGCGAGGTAGGCGGCGGCCAGGTCGAGCGCGGCCATCCCGCTGTTGGACGCCGACCGCACCTCGAACGCCGGCCCGGTGCCGCCGACCAGCTCGCGGCGGACGTAGGTCGCCGGGGTCCAGAAGTCCTGCCCCTGGTAGTAGCTCGACCCGTGCAGCACGAGGTCGACCGGGCCGGTGTGCCGCGCCGTGGCCAGCGCCGCCCGACCGGCCAGCACGGCCATCTCGGCGGGCGAGCGGCTGTCCTCGACGAGGACGTGGTCGTAGCCGTCGTCGGCGTGGTCGGCCGGGTCGTAGCGGCCCTGCGCGACGGCGTCGGCGGCGGAGACGGCCGGCGGCAGGTAGGTGCCGACGGCGTCGAGGTACAGGTCGAGGTCCAGGGTTCCCCGCATGAGGTCACCGAGCGCTCCGCGGCCGGATGTCGGTCCACACCGAGGCGATGTGGTCCAGGCACTCCTGCTCGCTGCCGGCGAACCCCACGGGGTGCCAGCCCGGCGGTGGGGCGTCCCCGGCCGGCCAGATCGAGTACTGCTCCTCGTCGTTGCGCACGACCTGGGTGTCGGTCATGGCGTGCCTCCCCGGCGGTAGGTGTGGAATCCCCGGCCGGTCTTGCGGCCGTGGTACCCGGCGTGGACGAGCCGGGACAGCAGCGGACATGGCCGGAACTTGGGGTCCCGGTAGTGCTCGTGGAGCACGTCGAGCGAGTCGAGGACGACGTCAAGGCCGATGAGGTCGGCGGTGGCCAGCGGGCCCATCGGGTGGCCGAGGCACCGCTGGAACACCTCGTCGACGGCGGCGGCGTCGGCGACGCCCTCGTGCACCAGGAACGCGGCCTCGTTGACGGTGGGCATCAGCACCCGGTTGGACACGAACCCCGGCGCGTCGCGCACCACGACACCGCGTTTCCCCAGGCGCGCCAGCAGGGTGAGCGCCGCGTCGAGCACGGCGTCGGTGGTGTGCTCGGCCCGGATCACCTCGACGGTGTCCTTGACCGGCGCGGGGTTCATGAAGTGCATGCCCAGCACCCGTTCCGGGTGCGCGGTCCAGCTGGCGATCCGGGTGATCGGGATGGCGGAGGTGTTGGACGCGACCACGGTCTCCGGCGCGCACACCGCGTCGACCACGCCGAGGATCGCGCGCTTGACGTCCAGGCGCTCGGGCCCGCACTCGATGACGAAACCCACGCCGGCCAACGGTTCGGTCGCCGCCGTCCACTCGATCGCCGCGCGCACGGCGGCCGGGGCGGCGCCGCCGGTCCGGCCGCGCAGCAGGGCTCGGGTGCGCAGGCCGGCGTCCAGGCGGGCGCGGGCGGCGTCGAGCGCGCCGGGCACGGGATCGTGCACCACGACCCGGTAGCCGGCCTCGGCCAGGCACTGGGCGACGCCGGTGCCCATGGTGCCGGCGCCGATCACGGCGGTCGTCTCGGTCATGTCCATTCCCCCTCCAGGACGGCCGCCAGCCGGGCACCGGCCTCGGCGGCGTGGCGCGACATCATCGTGTAGTGGTCGCCGGGCACCGGCTCGACGATCAGCCGCCCGTCGGTCAGGCCGGCGAGGACGGCCAGCGCGTCGTCGCCGAGCAGGCCGTCACTGGCGCGCAGCACCGCGATGTCGGCGGCGAACCGGCGCGGGCGCCACGGCCCGGTGGCGGCGTGGTTGGTCCGCAGCAACCGCAGGAACCGGGTCAGCTCGTCCATCCGCATCCGTTCCGGCAGCAGTCCCGCCGAGGCGGCGATGCGCAGCGACTCGGCGTAGGTCGGACGCACCGGGTCGGAGAGCCGGGCGGTCTGCTCCGGGGTGGCGAACGGCCGGACGGCGGCGTAGAGGAGCTCGGCGTCGTCGTCGGGCGCCGGTGGGACCTCGGCGGTGAGGTCGCCGTCGATGCTCACCACCAGGTCGACCTGGCCGGCGGCCTGGGCGGCCATCTCGCAGGCCACGAACGCGCCGAAGGACCAGCCGCCGACGCGGAACGGGCCCGACGGCACGACCTCGCGTACCTCGGCGAGGTAGCGCGCGGCCATCTCGGGCAGGGTGCGGTCCGGTTCACAGCCGGGGCCGAGGCCATGGGCCTGCAGGCCGTACACCGGCTGGTCGGGGCCCAGTGCCCGCGCGAGTGGTTGGTAGCACAGCACGTTGCCGCCGGTCGGGTGGACCAGGAACAGCGGCGGCGCGCCGCCGTGGCCGTCGATGGTGACCAGGCAGCGGTGCACGTGGCGGTCGGCGTCACGCAGCACGGCGGCCAGGCCGGCCGGTGTCGGGTGGTCGAACAGCACCGACAGCGGCAGCCTTCGCCCGGTCTCCCGCTCGACCAGACTGAGCAGCCGGGCGGCCAGCAGGGAATGCCCGCCCCGGTCGAAGAAGTTGTCGTCCTGGCCGACCGGCGCGGTGGCCAGCACCTGCTCGAACAGCGCGGCGACCCGGGTCGCGGACTCGTCCCGCGGCCGGCCGGCGGCGGGGGTGGCGGCGGGTGGCACGAGCGCCCGCCGGTCGACCTTTCCGCTGGGCAGCAACGGAATCCGGTCGACCAGTACACCGGCCGATGGCACCAGGTGCGCGGGCAGCCGCTCGGCCAGCCAGTCCCGGACCCGGGGCCAGTCGGCGGTGGCGGAGACCAGGTACGCGACCAGGCGCTCGCCGGCGGTGTCCCGGTGTGCGGCGACCACCGCCTCGCCGACCTCGGGGTGGGCTCGCAGGGCGGCCTCGATCTCGCCGGGCTCGATCCGGAAACCCCGGTGCTTGACCTGGTCGTCGGCCCGGCCGAGGAAGTCGACCCGCCCGTCCGGCAGCTGCCGGACCAGGTCACCGGTGCGGTAGACGCGGGCCCCCGCCACCAGCGGGTCCGGCACGAACTGGCGCGCGGTCAGCGCCGGGCGCCCGAGGTAGCCGTGGGCGACGCCGACACCGCCGACGCACAGCTCGCCGGGGACCCCTGGCGGCACGGGAACACCGCGCTGGTCGACGATCCGCAGCCGCACGCCCGGCAGGGGCCGGCCGATGGCCGGCCGGGCACCGGTGGGCCGGCAGGTGTCGTGGGTGGCCATGATCGAGGTCTCGGTCGGGCCGTAGGCGTTGACCAGGTGCCGTCCGGGGGCGAACCGCTCGACCAGTTCGGCCGGCAGCGCCTCACCGGCCGCGACGAGCGCGTCCAGCTCGGGCACCGCGTCCGGGTCGGGCAGTGAGGCGAGCACCGAGGGCGGCAGGACCGCGACCTGGATCCGGTGGCGCACCAGGAAGTCCTCCAGGTCGGCACCGACGAGCAGGTCACCGGCCGGCGCCGGGACGACCGTGCCGCCCACCGCGAACGTGGTGAACAGCTCGAACACGGCGGCGTCGAACGTGGCCGAGGCGAACTGCACGGTCCGCTTCCCGGCCCGCGCGCCGACCAGCGGCGCGGCGGCCCGCAGCACGGCCGCAGCGCCGCCGTGGGACACGAGCACGCCCTTGGGCCGCCCGGTGGAGCCGGAGGTGTAGATGACGTAGGCCGGGTCGGCTGGACGGGGCCTGACCGGGTCGGCCAGTTCCTGGCCGGAGTCGGCGAAGGGCACCCGCGTGAGCTGACCGTCCAGGCCCAGATCGTGCTGGGCGAGCAGGAACCGCGCGCCGGAGTCCGCGACCAGCGACGACAGGCGTTCGGTGGGGTGGGCGGGATCCAGCGGCAGGAACGCCGCGCCCGCGGTGAGCACGCCGAGCAGCGCCACGGGCAGCGCGGGCGAACGCGCCACCGACACCGCCACGACGTCGCCCCGGCCGGCGCCGGCCGCGCGCAGCCGGTGGGCGACCGACCTCGACCGGGCCAGCAGCTCGGCGTAGGTCAGGTCGCCGCCGGGATCCTCGGCCGACGCCACGGCGACGGCGTCCGGGGTGCGGGCCGTGGTCGCCTCGACCAGGCCGGTCACCGTGTCCGGCCCGTCGTCCTCGGGCGGGCCGGTCAGCGCGTCGAGCCGGGGTTCGCCCAGGCGCAGCGAGTCGACCGGCTGGTCCGGGTCGCGGACGATCTCGGTGAGCACGCCGACCAGCTGGTCGGCGATCAGCCCGACGGTCTCGTGCTCGAACAGGGCGGTGGCGTACTCGATGCCGCCCGGCAGGTCGTCGTGGTCCTCGCGGTCCCACAGGCAGAAGGTCAGGTCGAACTTGGCGGTGCCGGGGGTCAACCCGTTGGCGTGGGCGGAGGTGTCGACGTCGTCGAGCATGCGCAGCCGCAGCCCCGGCATCGTCGCACCGAGCGTGGGCAGCGTCTGGTGCACGTACATCACGTCGAACAGCGGGTTGCGCCCGGCGATCCGTCGCGGGGCCACCACGTCCACGACCTGGTCGAACGGCAGCTCGTCGTGCGCCAGCCCTTCGGCGACGACCCGCCGCACGCGGTGGACCAGCTCGGTGAACGTCGGCCCGCCCGACAGGTCGCCGCGCAGCGCGATGGAGTTGTTGAAGAAGCCGACCACGCCCCGCACCTCCGGCCGGGAGCGGCCGGCGGTCGGCGTGCCGACGACGACGTCGTGCTGGCGCGCGTACCGGCCGAGGACGACGTAGATCGCGCTGAGCACCACGGTGAACACCGTTGACGAGGTGCGCCGGCTGACCTCCCGGATCCCGTCGGCCAGGCCGACGGGGATGGTGAACGGGTACAGGCCGCCCTCGAAGTCGCGTTCGGCCGGGCGTGGGCGGTCGGTGGGCAGGTCGAGCACGGGCGGGTCGGCGAGCCGGTCGCGCCAGTACGCGCGTTCCTGGTCGAGCACCGCGCCGGTGAGCCGTTTGCGCTGCCAGTGCGCGTAGTCGCGGTAGCGCACCGGCAGTTCGGGCAGGTCGGCGCGGGTGCCGGCGCGCCGCGCGCCGTAGAGCGCGGCCAGTTCGGTGTCCACGATCGCCGGGCTCCAGCCGTCGTCGACGCCGTGGTGGGCGTTCATGAACAGCAGGTGCTCGCCGTCGGTGACCCGGACCAGCACCGCGCGGAACAGCGCGTCGGTGGCGAGGTCGAAGGGCCGCAGCGCCTCGTTGGTGACCAGTCGCCTGGCCGCCGCGCGCGCGTCGGGGTGGCCGCGCAGGTCGACCGTCCTCGGCAGGTCGGGGATCTCGTCGTCGACGACCAGGTACGGGCGGCCGTCGCGGCTGGGCATGCGCGAGCGCAGGCTCTCGTGCCGGTCGACGAAGTCGCGCAGCGCGCCCCGCAACGCGGGCACGTCCAGGTCGCCGAGGAGTTGGAAGGTGGTGGGGATGTTGTAGAGCGAGCTGTCGGGCATCAGTTGGTGGTGGAACCACATCCGCTCCTGGCCGAAGGACAGCTCCAGCGCGTCGACGCGGCGGATGGCGTCGGGGTCGGCCGGCACCGGTGTGTCCGCCCGCGTGTCGGCCCGCGTCTCCGCCCGCTGGCGGAGCGCGTCGGCGAGCTGGGCCGGGGACGGGTTCTCGTAGAGGTCGAGCAGGTCGACCGTCACCCCGTGGTCCCGTTCCAGGTCGCCGATGACCTCCAGTGCGGTGATGGAGTTGCCGCCGAGGGTGAAGTAGTTGTCGCTCGGGCGGACCTCGCCGCGCAGTGCCCGCGACCAGACCTGGCTGATGCCCTCGGCGAGGTCGCCGGCCGGTTCCGGCGCGGGAGGGGCGGCTGGCGCGGCTGGCGCGGCGACGGTCGCGGCCCGCAGCCGGCCGGCGGGGATCCAGCACGGCCGGCCGTCGAACGGGTAGGTCGCCAGGCCGATCCGGCGGAACGGGCGGCCGGGGTCGAGCGCGTCGTGGTGGGCCGCCCAGTCGATGGTCGCGCCGGCCTCGTACACGCTGGCCAGCACGTGCAGCGGGTCGCCGGCCGTGACGGGGACGACCGTCACGTCCTCGCGGCCCCTGGTCAGCACCGCGAGCCGGCCGGCCAGTTCGGTGGCGGCCAGCAGCACCACCGGTCCGCCGACCCGCGCCACCTCGGCGGCCAGGTGGGCCCCGGCGGACGGCCAGGTCAGCTCAAGGTCGTGGCGCAACCCGAGACGGGTCAACGCGGGGTCGGCCGTGCCGGCGACCCGGACCCCGTCCGCCGAGGGGGCGGGTGGCAGCGCCTCGATCATCTCGGCGCGTTCGGTCAGCGCGGCGGCCAGGCCCGCGTGGTCGGCGGCCACGACCGCGACCCGGTACCGGTGGTGCTCGCGGCCCTGGGCGAGGGTGCGCGCGATGTCGGCCAGCGCCGCGTCCGCCGGCAGGGCCCCGGCCAGCCGCCGGCACGACCCGGCGAGCGCCTCGGCGGTCATCGCGCTGAGGACCACCAGCCGGGGACCGTCCGTGCCGGGCGCCGGTGCGGCGGCGGGCGGACCAGTCAGTACACAGTGGACATTGAGGCCGGCGAGGCTGACCGAGCTGACCCCGGCGGCCCTCGGCGCGCCGTTGGCCGGCCACGGCCGTGGCTCGGTCACCACCTCGACCCCGCTGGCGTCCAGGTCCAGCCCCGGCGGCGGCGCGGTGAAGTGCAGCGACGGGTACAGCTCGCCCTCGCGCACGCTGAGCAGGACCTTCACCAGGCCGGCGATCCCGGCGGCGTGGTCGATGTGGCCGATGTTGGTCTTCACCGAGCCGACCGGAACCCGGGTCGTGGCACCGGCCCTGGCCAGCGCCAGCCCTTCGATCTCCACCGCGTCACCGAGCCGGGTGCCCGAGCCGTGGGTCTCCAGGTAGCCGGCCGCCAGCGGGTCCAGGCCGGCGTCACGCCAGGCGGCGGTGATCACCTCCGCCTGGGTGGCCGCGCTCGGCGCGGTGAACGTCGCGGACCGGGACCCGTTGTGCCGCACCGCACTGCCCCGCACGACGGCGTGCACGTGCTCGCCGCGTTCCAGTGCCCGGCGCAGCGGGGTGAGCAGCAGCACCGCGCCGCCCTCACCGTCGCCCGCCCCGTCGGCGTCCCGGTCGAACGCCCTGGTCCGCGCGGTCGGCGACATGATCTCGGGGTAGCGCTCCAGGTAGTCGGCGGTGGGGTGGCCGGTCTTGAGGCTCACGCCGCCGGCGAGGGCGTAGTCGGCGGTGCCGGCACGCAGTTCCTGGCAGGCCTGGTGCACCGCGAACAGTGAGCCGTTGCACCCGGTGTTGATCGTGACCGAGGTGCCGGTGAGGCCCAGCAGGTAGGAGATCCGCCCGGCGAGCGCCGCCGCGTTGCCGCCCAGCAGCTCCATCGTGTCGGGGTCGTCGACCAGGTTGGCGTAGTCCGGGGACGGCGCGCTGAACAGCACGGCGGTGGTGACCTCCGCCAGATCAGCCGGCCGGTGGCCGGCCTCCTCGACCGCCGACCACGCCAGCTCCAGGGCGATCCGGTGGTGCGGGTCCATCGACTCGGCCTCGCGCGGGGACAGCCCGAAGAAGCGATGGTCGAACAGGTCGATCCGGTCGAGGTAGGCGGCCTGCGGGTAGCTTGCCCCCGGGTCGAGCCGGCAGGCCTCGATCCGCTCCCTGGGCAGCGGGCGCACCGAGTCCCGGCCAAGCGCCAGGTTCTCCCGGAACGTCTCCAGGTCGGGGGCCTGCGGGAAGCGGACGGCGATCCCGATGATCGCCACGTCCTGGTCACGCATCGGTGTCCCTCTCCTCGCGGTCGAGCACGGCGGCCGCCTGCGTGCGCACGGTGCCGAGCTCGAACAGCTCGGCGAGCCGCAGCCGGCCCGGCCAGGTGGCGTCGACCAGGTCGTAGAGCTTGGCGATCCTGATCGAGTCGCCGCCGGCCAGGAAGAAGTTGGTGTCGTCGGGCACGTCCGGCACGTCGAGCACCCGCGCCCACAGCGCGGCCAGTTCGCGTTCGACCGGGGTGCGCGCCGACCCGCCGGCCACCGGTACCGCTGGCGCGGGCAGCGCGGCGCGGTCGACCTTTCCGTTGCGGGTCAAGGGCAACCGGTCCAGCACGCTGAACGCCGCCGGCACCAGGTGCTCGGGCAGGGTGGTGCGGCAGTGCCCGCGCAGCAGCTCGGTGTCGGGCGGGTCGGCGCCGGCCGGGACGACGTGGGCGACCAGCCGCCCGTCGCGGACCACGACCGCGGCCTCGCGTACGCCCGGGTGCGCGCACAGCGTCGCCTCCACCTCGCCGACCTCCACCCGGAACCCCCGGATCTTCACCTGGTGGTCGACCCGGCCGAGGAACTCCACCCGCCCGTCGGGCAGGAACCGGCCGAGGTCGCCGGTGCGGTACATCCGGGTGCCCGGCGGGCCGAACGGGTCGGGCAGGAACCGGCGCGCGGTCAACGCCGGCTGGTGCAGGTAGCCGCGCGCCACCCCGACCCCGGCCAGGTGGATCTCCCCCGGCGAGCCGAGGGGCACCGGCCGGGCCCCGGCGTCGAGCAGGTAGATCCGGGTGTTGGCCAGCGGCCGGCCCAGCGGCACGGTCGAGCGGCCGGGGTCGATCTCGGCCGGCGAGTCGGTCAGGGCGAACAGCGTGCACTCGGTCGGCCCGTAGACGTGGGTGAACCGCACACCGGGCCGGCGGGCGAGCAGGCCGGCCGCGTGCCCGGGCGAGAGCAGGTCGCCGCCGACGACCACCTGGGACACGCCGTCGAACAGTTCGGGCGCGGAGTCCAGGACCAGCGGGAGCTGGGGGGAGACCAGTTGCAGGGTGGTCACCGGGGCCCCGGTCACGCCCTCGCGGACCTGGTCGAGGAACGGCTGGTCGACCCGGGGCACGACGATCGCGCCGCCGTTGCACAGCGGCGCCCACACCTCGCTGACCGACGCGTCGAACGACAGCGACGCCAGGTTGAGCACCGCCTGGCCGGGCCCGAAGTCCGCGCACCCGTCGTCGAGCACCCGCGCGACCAGCGACCGGTGGGTCACCGCGACCCCGTTGGGCACGCCGGTGGAGCCGGAGGTGTGGATGACGTAGGCCAGGTCGTCCGGGGCGGGCGCCACCGGGACGGTCCGGCCGGGTGGGTGCGCGTCGAGGTGGACCTCGGTGACCGGCAGCGGGGGCAGCACCCCTGGGCGGGTCACGACCGTCGCGCACCGGCTGCCGGTCACGATCGCCGCCAGGCGCGCGGGCGGGTAGGACGGGTCCAGCGGCAGATAGGCCGCGCCCGCCCGGTGCACGGCCAGCAGCGCCACGATCGCGTCCCGGCCCCGGGGCAGACCGACGCCGACGAGCGTCTCCCGGCCGGCGCCCAGGTCCGCCAGGTGGCGGGCGAGCGTCTCGACCTCGACGTCCAGTTCCCCGTAGGTCACTGTGGTGCCGCCGGTGTGGATCGCGGGCGCGTCCGGGTCACGGGCGACGCACGCGGCGAACAGCGCGGCGGCCGTCGTGGCCGGCACGGGCGCGTCGGTGTCGTTCCACCGGCGCAGCACCAGGTCCCGCTCGGTGGCGTCGAGCAGCGGCAGCCGCACGACCGGACGGTCGGGGGCGCCGGCCGCGGCGGCCAGCACGGTGCGCAGGTGTCCGGCGAGGCGGCCCAGCCGGTCGGGGTCGAAGATGTCGGCGCGGTGCTCGACGAGGACGTCGAGCCGGTCGTCCAGTTCGGTGACCGCGACGGTCAGGTCGTTGCGGGCGGCGGTGGCCCCGGCGATGTCGGCGCGCACGCGCACCCCGCCGGTGTCCCACTGCCGCCGCCGGACGCGCTCGTGGGTGAACATCACCTGGAACAGCGGGGCCAGCCCGCCCGAACGGGGCAGCGCCAGGGAGTCCAGCACCCGCTCGAACGGCACGGTGGTGTGCGCCTGCGCCTCACGCAGCGCCCGGCCGGTGGCGCGGACCAGCTCGCGGAAGGTGCCGGCGACCCGCAGCCGCACGGCGACCGTGGTCAGCAGCGGGCCGACGGTGCGGTCGAGCGCCGGGTCGTCGCGCAGCGAGAGCGGAACGCCGACGCAGAAGTCGTCCTGGCCGGTGTGCGCGTGCAGCACGGCGGCCAGGCCGGCGAGCAGGGTGGCGGCGAAGCCGGTGCGCTCGGCGCGGCCGAGGGCGCGCAGCCGATCCACCAGGGCGGACTCGACGGTGACCCGGTGCGCCACCGACTCGACCGACGTGGTGCGCGGCCGGTCGGCCGGCAGTTCCAGCACGGTCGCCACGCCGTCGAGCCGGTCCAGCCAGTGGTCGAGGTCGGCGGTGGCGGCCGGTGAGCCGGCGTCGTGGAGGCGGCGCGCGGTCCAGTCGAGCAGGCCGGTCCGGGGCGGCGGCACGTCCTCGCCGCCGTAGCCGGCGACCAGCTCGGCCACCAGCTGTTCGATCGAGCTGCCGTCGCACACCGCGTGGTGCACGGTCAGCAGCAGCTCGTGCTCGTCGGGTCCGAGCGTCACGAGCACCGCGCGGGCCTGCGGGATCGCCGTCGGGTCGAACGGCCGGCCGGCCTCCTCGGCGGCGAGCCCGTCCAGGCGCCCGGGGTCCTCGGTGAGGTCCACGGTGCGCAGCGGGACCGGCAGCCCCGGCGCGTCGACCACGACCTGGTGCGGCCGGCCGTCGACGGTCTCGAAGCCGGTGCGCAGCGCCTCGTGCCGCCGGACGCAGCCGGCCAGCGCGGCGCGCAGGGCGTCGGGGTCCAGCGGGCCCGACAGCCGCAGCCGCACGGGGATCGGGTGCACGGCGCGGTCGGCCGTCAGCCGTTCGGAGAGCAGGAGCCGTTCCTGGAACGGCAGGGCCGGGACGAGGGTCGCCGCCAGCTCACGGTCGTTCATCGTCGCCACCTCGCTGTGGTCGGGCGGACCAGCGGATACGGGTGTGGCCGGCCGTCGGTGTCCTGGCGGCCGGGGCGCCGGCCTCCACCAGTTCGGCCACCCTGGCCACGGTCGGTCTGAGCAGGACCTCGCGGATCGGCAGGTCGACAGCGAAGCGGTCGCGCACCAGGCCGATCCAGCGGGCCAGCAGCAGCGAGTGCCCGCCCAGCTCGAAGAAGTCCGCCGCCGGGTCCACCTCCCCGACCGGCCCGCCCTCGATGACCTCGGCGCACAGCCGGGCGATCTCGCGCTCGGTGGTGCTCGCCGGGCGGGCCGGAGCGGGCGCCGCGACCGGCTGGGTGGGCACCCCGGCCAGGGCCGCGACGTCGATCTTGCCGTTGGGCGTCAGCGGGGGCCGGTCGAGTACGGCGTAGCGCACCGGGCACACGGTCCTGGGCAGCCAGCGCGCGGCATGCGCGGCGACCTCGCGGGGTTCGGTCGCGGCGGACGGCTCGCGCACCAGGTAGGCGACCAGGCCGGCGGGTTCGGGCACCACCACCGCGCGGCGCACACCGGGCGCGCCGGCCAACACCGCCTCCACCTCCTCCAGGTCCACCCGGGTGCCCCGCACCTTGTGCTGGCGGTCGAGCCGGCCCAGCAGCACCAGCCGCCCGTCCGGCAGCAGCCGGCCCCGGTCGCCGGTCCGGTACATCCGGGTGCCGGGGTCGCCGAAGGGGTCGGGCCGGAACCGGTCGGCGGTGTGCGCGGCCCGGCCGACGTAGCCCTGCGCCACGCCGGTGCCGCCGATCCACACCTCGCCCGCCAGCCCGACCGTCACCGGCCGCCGGCTCTCGTCGAGCACGTACACCGTGGTCGAGGAGAACGGCCAGCCGACCGGGAACCGGTGCTCCGCCGGGAGACCGTCGGTCCCGGTGAGGATCTCGCCGGTCGAGTCGATGGTGGCCTCGGTCAGGCCGTAGGTGTTGTGCACCACCGCCTCCGGCCGCAGCAGGGCACGCAGCCGGGCCTGCTCACCGGCCGTCCACGGCTCCACCCCGATCACCACCCGCCGCAGCGATGGCAGCTCGCGGCCGAGGTCGACCAGCGGTGCCAGGACCGAGGGCACGAACTCCGCGCAGGTCACCCCGGCGTCCCGCAGCAGGGCGTGCAACCGGACCGGGTCGAGCACCACGTCGTCGGGCACGATCGCCAGCCGCGCCCCGGTGCCCAGCGCGCGGACCAGCTCGCCGCAGAACACGTCGAAGGCGCAGCCGGCGATCTGGGCGACCACGTCGCCCTCGCCCAGCCCGAACTCCCGTCGCCAGGTCAGCGCGGCGACCGCCAGGGACCGGTGGGACACCGCGACACCCTTGGGCCGCCCGGTGGAGCCCGAGGTGAACAGCACGTACGCGGTGTCCGCCTGGCCGGCGTCCCGGCGCGTGGACTCCGTGTGGCGCAAGGTGATCACCCGCCGGCCGGCGCCCAGGTCGCGCCCGGCGCCACGCCCGGCCCGCGCGGTGAGGTGCTCGCGGGTGAGCAGCAGCGACGCGTCCCCGTCGGCGAGCATCGCGTGCATCCGGTCGACCGGGTGGCGCGGGTCCAGCGGCAGGAACGCGCCCCCGGCGCGGAGCACGGCCAGCACGTCGACGACCAGACCGGCGGAGCGTTCGGCGAGCAGCGCGACCGTGGTGCCGGCGCCGACCCCGAGAGCGCGCAGCCTCCCGGCGAGTTCGCCGGCCCGCCGGTCCAGCTCGGCGTAGTCGAGCGCCTCGTCGCCGTCGACGACCGCGACCGCCTCCGGCCGCCCGCCGACCAGCCCGTGCACCGTCCACTCCCCCGGCGGGGCCGGCTCGCCGCGCACCACGGACGGTTCGCCCCGGCCGGCGGCCAGGTCGCGGACGCGGGTGTCCGGGTCGCGGGTCGCCTCGGTGAGCACGGCCAGCAGGTCCTCGACGAACCCGTCGGCCCAGCGCCGGGTGTAGCGGTCGGTGCGGTACTCCAGGGCGCCGAGCAGGGCCTCGCCGGTGTCCTCCATGGTCAGCGTGAGGTCGAACTTGGCCTGGCTGCCCGGGGTCTCGAACGAGTTGAGGGTCAGTGGGCCGCCGTCGCCGGCCAGGACCTCGACGCCGGGCAGCGCCAGCTCGCCGGGCGGGAACGAGTGCAGGTCGAACATCACGCGCACCAGCGGATCCCGCGCGGCGCCCTGGGCCGCGGCGGTGATCTCGGGAAGCGGCACCTCCTGGTGGGTCATCGCGCCGAGCAGCCCGTCGCGGGTGGCGCGCAGCAACGCGGCGAAGGTCGTGTCCCGGCCGGCGCGGGAGCGCAGCACCACGGTGTTGACGAACATGCCGATCAGGTCGTGGAAGCGTGGCCGCGCCCGGTTGGCCAGCGGGGTCCCGACGAGCAGGTCGTCCCGACCGGCGCGCCGGTGCAGCACGACGGCGAAGGCGGTGAACAGCACGGCGTACGGGGTCGCCGGCAACGCGCGGACGGCGGCGGTGACGGCCGGCTCCACCGCGAACCGCAGCACCCGCCCCGCTCCGGTGGCGCCGGGCCCGACCGGCAGGTCGCCCGGCACGTCCAGCGCGGGCGGCGCGTCGGCGAGGTAGCCGCGCCACCACTCCCGCTGACGCGGGCCGTCCGCGCGCCAGGTCGCCGCCTCGGCCGCGACCGCGTCCGGGTAGCCGGCGGTCAGCTCCGGCGACCGTCCGCCGAGTTCGCGCAGCAGCACGCCGAACGACCAGCCGTCGACGGCGATGTGGTGCGCGGCCAGCACCAGCGCGTGGTCCTCCGGCGCGAGGCGCACCAGCCGGGCCCGCAGCAGCCGGCCGCCGGTGAGGTCGAACGGTGTCTCCCGCTCCGCGCGCACCACCTGGTCGAGCGGCTCGCCGGTCACCGGCAGCGCCACCGGGTACGGGTCGGCGGCGACCGCGCGCGGCACGCCGTCGGGCCCGGTCCCGTAGCGGGTGCGCAGCGGCTCGTGCCGGCGCACCACGGCGCTCAGCGCGGCGCCCAGGGCGGCGGGATCGACCGGGCCGCGCAGTCGGATCGCCCCCGAGAACACGTAGCGTGTCGCTCCCGGTTCCGACCAGTCGAGGTACCACTGGGACTGTTCGGCGTGCGACAACGGCCGCCACGGTCCCGGCCGGTGCCGCGGGGGCTCGTCGGTCCCGGGCACGATCGCCGCCGCCGCGTCGCCGAGCCGGTCGTGCTCCAGCAGCGGCCACGGGGCGACGGGGGCGCCGAGTTCCCGTTCGAGCCGGGCGGCGATACGCAGGGCCCGCATGGAGTTCACGCCCAGCGCGCGCAGCGAGCTGTCCTCGCCGACGGACGCCGGCTCGGTCCTGGTCGTGCTGGCGACGGCCGCGCGCAGCAGCGCCACCAGGTCGGGACCGGTCACGACCGCGCCGCCCTGGTGTCGGCGTCCTCGATCAGCACGTGGGCCGGTGGCGGCGCGCCGGGCGCGGTGGCCTCCAGCAGAACCACCCCGTCACGCTCGCCGACCGCCGCGAACCCGGCGAACCGCAGGTTCACCATCATGATCCGGTTGACCTCGGTGGGCACGAACTCCGCGCGCGCCACCCGCCCGGCCCGGCGCGCCCGGTCAACGACGTGGTGCAGCAGCGCGCCGCCCGCTCCCCGGGACATCACCCGGCACGAGGTCAGCAGCAGCGTCAGTACGTGGTCGGTGCCGGTGATCTCGCTGACCGCCAGGCCGATGGTGCCGTAGGAGCCGTAGCGGTCCCTGAGGGTCGCGACCAGCACCTCATGGCCGGGGTCGGCGCACAGCGCGCGCAGCTCGTCGAGCGGGTAGGTCCGGCCGGTGGTGTTGAGCTGGTGGGTGCGCACGGTCAACTCCCGCACGCGCAGCAGGTCCTCCTCGCGCGCCCGGCGCACGGTCATGACCAGCCCCAGCCCGGCGAGGAACTCGGCGCGGTGCGCGCCGGCGGTCTGCTCGTCGGCCCGGCGGCGCCGCTCCGCCTGGTACATCGTGCGGCGCGCCCGCGACTCGCCGGTGATCCCGTCCGGGGTGAACTCCGCCAGGGCGGGCAGCCGGGCGGCGGCGGTCTCGGGGTAGCAGCGCACCATCGGCAGCACGGCGTGCACCTCGTCGCGCTCGGACGGGTCGTTGTCGACGAAGGCGACAGTGTCCAGGCCGAGGTTCAGCTCGGTCGCCGTGCGGGCCACCGCGTCCGACTTGGCGTCCCAGCCGACCTCCAGGTGCACGAACAGGTCGAGCAGGCCGACGGCACGCAGGTGCGCGGTGGCCCGGTCCCGGTCGCCACGGCTGGCGACGGCGTGCAGGATGCCGCGTTCGTCGAGGGCGCGGATCGTGTCCGCGACGCCGGGCCGGACCGCCGGCCGGTCGCCCTCCAGCAGGACCCCGTCCCACACCGTGTCGTCCAGGTCCCAGACCACGCACTTGATCGCGGTTGTCATCGGGGTGTCCTCTCCGGGGTTCGGTCGGGCACGTACTCGAACAGCGCGCAGCTCCAGGCCGCGACCGGGCTGCTGTTCAGGACGAGGACGCGGTCGCCGGCCCGCAGCAGCGGCGCGGCGTGGTCGAGGTTGAGCAGCACGTCGGCGGGGCCGAGGTGGCCGTAGCGGCGCAGGTTGGCCGCGCACACCCCCAGCAGCTCCACGCCCAGCGCCCGCTGCCAGAACGCGATGGCACCGGCGGACAGGTTCTGCATCAGCCAGGCCACGTCACCGGGCCCGCATCCGTTGCGCGCCAACAGTTCCCTGGTCATCCCGGTCAGCTGGGCACGGCTTTCCACTGCCAGGCGGAAGGAGTAGCCCGGCAGGTCGGTGCACTCCTCGCGCCAGCCGGGTGCACCGGTCTCGCGGTAGCGGATGCGGAACAGGTCGGCGTACCCGCCGTTGACCCGCAGATCCTGGTCCACCAGCCGCCACGGGCCGTCGTCCGGGGTCAGCACGGCGGCCTGGCCACCGTCGCCGAGCACGGTCATCGGCGCCCGGTACCGCGCCGGTGCCGCCGTGCGCACGCCCATGGCGACCAGCGCCGAGCGCCACCCGGGGTGGGCGGCGAACAGGCCGCGTGCGACCGTGAGCGCCGCCGAGGAGGACACGCAGCCCAGGTCGCCGACCCCGACGGTGAACGCCCGGTCGGCCCCGACGGCGTGCTGGAGCCGGGCCGCCTCGGAGGACAGCAGGTACTGCGGCGCCCGGCCCTGCACCAGGATCACCGCGTCCAGCCCGGCCGGGTCGACCCCGGCGTCGGCGCAGGCGGTGACGGCGGCGGCGTGGGCCAGGTCGACCTCGGTGGCCGTGCCGGCGTCGCGTACCTCGTGCACGCCGAGCCGGTCGAGCGTCGCGGCGGCCTGCTCGTCGAGGTCCTCGGTCCGCGCCAGCCCGGACACCGCGACGGTCGTGGCCGGCAGGTGGGTGGCGATCCGCTTGACCCGCATCAGGCCGCTCCCCGGGTCGCGTGCCGGCGGAACTCGGCGTCGCAGACGTGGGTCTGGCAGATCTCGTCGGTGCCCTCGATCAGCTGCATGAGCTTGGCGTCCCGGAAGAACCGCTCGGCCGGATGTCCCGGCGCGCAGCCGGCGGCGCCCAGCACCTGGACGGCGTCGCGGGTGACCTGGGCCGCGGTGCGCGCGGCGACGTACTTGGCCAGCATCGTGCGGTCCGGGCGGGGGTGCCCGGCGGCGTGTTCGCACAGCAGCCGGGCCGTGGTCACGCCGGCGACCATGTCGGTGACCAGCCGGCGGACCAGCTGGTGCTGGGCGAGGCGACCGGAGCGGGCCACCGCGTGCCGGGCGGAGAGGTCCAGGCAGGCGCGGGCCATGCCGACACAGCCCCAGGCGACGCTGTACCGGCCGTGGTCGAGCGCGGCGGCGACCACGTGGGTCAGCCCGGCGCCGGCAGCGCCGAGCCGGTGCGCGGCCGGCACCACGACGCCGTCGAACGTGACGTGGGCGATCATCGCCGCGCGCAGCCCGAGCTGGCCGCGCACCGGCTCCACGGTGATCCCGCCGGCGTCGCGGGGCACCAGGACCGCGGTCGGGCCCCTCGGGGTGACGCCGAGGACCAGGTAGAGGCCGGCGGTCTCGCCGAAGGTGACCCAGCGCTTGCGTCCGCTGATCCGCAGACCGCCGGGGACCGGTTCGACGCGGGTGCCCACGGCGGCCAGGTCGCTGCCGGCGCCGTCCTCGGTGGCCGCCAGGGCGGCGATCACGCGGCCGGCGGCCAGGTCGGGCAGCCAGGCGCGGTGGTGGTCCTCGCCCCGGCGGGCGATCACGTCGGCCACCATCGACTGGACGGTCAGCAGACCGCGCAGCGACGAGCACACGCCACCGAGTCCCGCGCACAGCTCGCCGAAGGAGACCGGGTCGAGCCGCCGGCCGCCGTGGGTGTCGGGCACCGCCGCGCCGAGCCAGCCCCGGGCGGCGACCGCGCGCACCACCTCGTCGGGCAGTGCGCCGGCCCGGTCCCACTCACCGGCGGCCGCCGCGTGGTCCTCGGCGAAGCGGCGCAGGTCCTGGGCGAGGGCGTTCATCGTCCCGCCGCCGCCCGGATGGTCCCGACCAGCCGGGCCATCGCCTCGACGCTGCGAAAGTTGTCCAGGTCGAGGTCGTCGGTTCCGATGGTGATGTCGAATCTGCGTTCCACGAACGTCACCAGTTCGAGGGCGAACAGCGAGTTGACATACCCGAGCGCGAAGATATCGGCGCAACGATCGATCCCCGAATCCTCGAATTCCGATTCCAGATAGCGCATGATTTCCAACTCGACATCATTGGACACGCGGCCTTCGGGCGGACTCTGCAAGGCGGCCCCCAAATATTCGTCAAGAATTGCCGTCGCCATCCCTTCCTACCGGACTTCCGGAACTATTTCACCGGTTGACTTCACTTTTCGCTGGTAGTAACCTCTCGAAACACCATTCTTCAACGGTTTCACAACGGATCGTCCGGTGTTGCTTAAGAGTCCCGGGCATTTCGCGCCTTCATCGATCGCGAAGCGTTCGTCCAGCAACGCTAAATTGTTTGACAATCACCGAGGCGCTAACGTCGAGGTCGTGGTCATCGATTTGAACACTGCTGCCCGACCCGCCTTCGACCTGTTTTCCGGGTTTTCCCTGTGCGCGACTCTCGCCTCTCTGGAAACGGCGGGACTGCTTGCGGAGCTGGCCGCCACCGGCCGGCTCGCCCCCGATTCCCACGGTCTGGGCGCACCGCTGCTGGACTACCTGGCGGCGCGCGGGATCGTCGAGGAGTGCGGCGACCGACATCGGTTCACCCCGCTCGGCGACGCGATCCGCGCCGACATCGGCTACCTCGTGTGGCTCAGCCGGGGCTACGGCCTGCCGATGCGGTCGATCGCCGAGTTCGTCACCGGCGCGCGCGGCACCGACGACCACGCCGGCCGCGACGGCAGCGGCGTGGCGGTCGGGTCGGCGCTGGTCGGCGCCCGCGACCTGGTCCCCCAGGCCCTCGATCTGCTCGACGGAACGCGCGTGACCAGGGTGCTCGACCTCGGCTGCGGCAACGCCCGGTTCCTGCTGGAGATCTGCCGCCGGTTCGGCGCCACCGGGACCGGGGTCGACGAGGACTCCCGGGCCTGCGCGGAGGCCGAACGGGAGATCAGCGCGGCCGGCGCCGCCGGCACCGTGTCGGTGCGCCAGCTCGACGCCGGTGACCTCGCCGCGCTCCCCGGAATCGCCGCCACCGACCTGGTCGTCACCTTCTTCCTGCTGCACGAGATCCTCGCCGCCGGACGCGCGGCGCTGGTCGACCACCTGCGCGGCCTGGCCCGGCGACTGCCGGCCGGCGCGCACCTGCTGATCGCCGAGGTCACCCCGGCGACGACCGAACCCGGCCAGCTGTTCAGCCCCGAGTTCACGCTGGTCCACGCCCTCATGGGCCAGCGACTGCTGGACGCGCCCGGCTGGCACGCGGTGCTGGCCGACGCCGGGTTCACCGTCGCCCGCGAGGTGCGCCCGACGATGCCCGGCGCCCTGCTGATGCTCGCCCGCAGGGCCGGGTGATCGCCGTGGAGACGGTGCGGGACACCATCCGCACGGCCCGGCGCACCAGGACGGCGGTCGACGCGCCGCCGGCCCGGTTGACGGTCGAGCAGGCCTACCAGGTGCAGCGCGAGGTCTTCGGCCAGGCGCGGGTGGGCTGGAAGCTCGGCCTGGTCAGCCGCGCCAAGCAGGAGCAGATGGGGATGTCCGAGCCCATCCGGGGCCACCTCGGCCAGTCCGACCTGCTGCGCGCGCCGGCCACGGTCCGGCTCGACCGGTTCATCCAACCCCGGATCGAGCCGGAGCTGGCGGCGGTGCTCGGCGCGGACGTGCCGCCGGGGACCGACGCCCGGCGGGCGGCCGACGCCGTCGAGAAGTACGTGCTCGCCCTCGACGTCCTGGACAGCGTGTGGCGCGCCTACCGGTTCACCATCGCCGACGTGATCGCCGACAACGCCTCCGGCGGTGCGGCGGTGGTCGCCGGCGAGGCGGTGACACCCGGGCCGCTCCAGCTGTTCGTCGACGACGAGCCGGCCGGCGCCGGCGAGCTGGACCCGGCCGGACCGCACCTGGCGTGGCTGGCCGGCGAGGTCGGCGGCCTGCGCGCCGGGGAGGTCGTGCTGCTCGGCTCCCCCACGGCCGCCGTCCCGGCGCGGCGCGGCGAGGTCCGCGTACGCGGCGGCGGCCGGGATCTGCTCGTGACGATCAGCTGAGGAGTACCCATGCCGTTCATCCAGGTCACCATGGCCGCCGGCCGCACGGCCGAACAGAAACGCGCCCTGCTCGCGGCACTGGCCGACGCCGTCGAGACGTCGACCGGCACACCGAGGACGTCGGTCCGCGCCTGGATCGTCGAGGTCGAACCGGCCGAGGTGATCGCCGGCGGCACGATCCTCGCGGACCGGTGACGCCGTGTTCGTCCCCCACGTCATCGCCGGCCGGGAGACCGAGTCGGCCGACGGCGCGCGGTTCGCGTCGGTGGACCCGTGGACCAGACGCGCGTGGGCCAGCGCCGCCCTCGCCGGCCCGGCCGACGTCGACCGCGCGGTCCGCGCCGCCCGGCAGGAGGCCGACCACGGCCACTGGCCCCGGCTCGGTTTCGCCGAACGGGGCCGGCTGCTGCACCGGCTGGCCGACCTGATCGTGCGCGACGGCGAGGAGTTGGCCACGGCCGACACCTCGGACATGGGCCGCCCCCGGCACGAGGTGCTGACCAGGGACGTGCCCCGCGCGGCGGCCAACTTCCGCTTCTTCGCCGACCACGCGCGGCTGTGTCCGGCCGAGGTGTTCCCCGCCGACGGCGGCCACCTCGTCCACACCCGCTATCCCCCGGCCGGTGTGGTCGCGGCCGTCGCGCCGTGGAACTTCCCGCTCATGCTGGGCTCGTGGAAGATCGCACCGGCACTGGCCTGGGGCAACACCGTCGTGCTCAAGCCGGCCGAGCAGAGCCCGGCGTCGGCCACCGCGCTGGCGCGCCTGGCGCTGGAGGCCGGTTTCCCGCCGGGGGTGCTCAACGTCGTGCACGGACCGGGCCCGAACGCCGCCGGCGAGTGGCTGGTCTCCCACCCCGGCGTCGACCGGGTGACGTTCACCGGCGAGTCGGCGACCGGCCGGGCGGTGGCCACCGCCGCCTCGGCGAACCTGACCCCGGTGAGCATGGAGCTGGGCGGCAAGGGCGCCTCGGTGGTGTTCGCCGACGCCGACTTGGCGGTCGCCGCCGATCACGCCGCGCACGCCGCGTTCGGCAACGCCGGCCAGATGTGCCTGGCGGGCACCAGGATCCTGGTGCAGCGCCCGGTCCACGACGAGTTCCACCGGCTGCTGGCCGACCGGGCGGCGGCCATGCCGGTGGGTGACCCGCGCGACCCGGCGACCCGGGTCGGCCCGCTCTCCTCGGCCGAGCACCACCGGAAGGTCACCGCGTACCTGGCCATGGCCGGGCATCCGCTCCCGGCCACCGACGACTGGACCGTCCCCCCGGCGCTGCTGACCGGCGTGCCACCGGCCAGCCCGCTGTGGCGGGAGGAGATCTTCGGCCCGGTCGCCGTGATCGCCCCCTTCGATACCGAGCAGGAGGCGGTACGCCTGGCCAACGACACCTCCTACGGCCTCAACGCGATGCTGTTCACCACCGATCTCAACCGCGCGCACCGGGTGGCGGCCGCGCTGCGCGGCGGGACGGTCTGGGTCAACTGCTTCTTCGTGCGTGACCTGCGGGCGCCGTTCGGCGGCGCGGGCGACTCCGGCATCGGCCGCGAGGGCGGCGTGTTCAGCAGGGACTTCTTCACCGAACCCCGGACCGTCACCCTGGCCATCGACTGACCTACCAGGCGTCGCGCAGCACCGGCCCGGCCGGCGGGTCCTCCTCCGGTGGTCCCGGTTCGTCAGCGGACCCGGCGGACTCGGCGGCCTCGGCCAGTGCCTCGATCCGCGCCCGGGTCCGTTCCTCGGCCCCGGCCACGATCTCCTCGCGTTCCCTGTCCGACAGCGCGTGCCAGCGCTCGACCTGGGCATGGAGAGTGCGCATCACCTCGTCGCTCAGGACCGGGGAGCGGACGAGCGCGTGCGGCTCCACCCGGCCGGCCAGTACCTCCTTGGCGAACTCGGCCAGTTCGCCCTCCCCCGAGGCGAGCCGCCGGAACTGCTCGGCCCTGGCGAGGCGGCCCTGCCGGGTGGCCCAGGGGTTCTCCGGCAGCTCGGTCACCGGAACTCCGGGTGGACGTACTCGCTGGGATTGCTCGGCCAGCTGCGCGCGACGGCCTCGCCGTTGCCGGCGACCACGTCCGAGATCGACACCAACTCGTGCCCCAGTACCCGGATGGCGTCGAGGATCGTGGACACCTGCCCGTAGGCGGCCACGATCGACCCGATCGCCTCGATGGGGTTCTCGCCACGCAGTACCGACAGCGCCCCACCGATCATCGTGCCGCCGCCCGCGAGCACGAGGTCGAGCACCAGGTCGATCAGGAAGTCGATCGCGATGTTCAGCGCCTGGAACTGGTGGTACGCGGCCTCCGCGAAGTTCCTCATCTTCCAGCCGGCCTCCCGGCCGAAGGTGGCGAGCTCGTCGGCGGCCAGGCAGTAGTTGAGCATCCACACCTCGAACGCGCCGGCCGCGTTCCCCTCCCACCGGTCCTGCACGGCGAACCGGCCCCGGTCCAGGTTCTCCCGGATCCTGGTGAACCCGGGGTCCAGGTCCTCGACGCACCGCGCCTGGTAGAGCAGCAGCTCCCAGTGGCCGGCGATCAGCGTGAGCGCCACGTCGAAGGGATCGAGCCCGAGGATGGCCCGGAGCACGTCGCGGATCTGCCTGGCCAGGGACACCGCGCCGGTGACGCGGTCGACCTCGCCCTCCAGGTCGATGTTCCAGCCCGAGCCCGCCGCGTCGGCCTCGCCCAGTGTCGGCGGCCCCTGGTACTCCTTGCTCGGGTCTCGCGGGTTCGACGACGGGTTCTCCCAGTCGGTGAACTCGCCGGCGGAGTCGGCCGCGCGTACCTGACCCGGCTCCAGCGGGGCGGCGCCACCGCCGTGCGGGTAGGTCGCGTCGAGCTTGGCCGCGTACTCGTGGTCGACGCCGGCGTAGAGCTCGGCGGCGTGCTCCAGTTGGTGTCCGCACCCGAGGAGCAGGTCGGCGCCCCGCTGGGAGTTGTCCCGGGCGAGCTGCTGCCACCGGTCCAGCGACTGCGCGCAGAGGTTGATCAGTACCCCCTCGCCGAACTCGTTCGGTCCGGACCCCTTGTTGTAGTTGGCGAACAGCTGTGCACCGCCACCGTTTCGCGTCACCAGGGCGGACAGCCCCGCGACGGCCGCCGCATCCACGTAGAACGACATGCACCCCTCCAGCAATGTGACAACTGAAGGAATGATGTCGCATACCGCCGGGTAACGCGCGGTAAAACCGGAAAACCGACGACTCGATCATGGCGGAACCGGGGCCGGCGAATTCCGCCGGCCCCGGTGTCACTCAGCCGATCTGATAGGCGCGGATGATCGTCTGCGCCAGTCGGTTACCGTCCACATCGGACGTTCGGGCCCGCAGGGAGGCGTAGCCCTTCGCCGGGTGCCGCACGGACACCGTCCAGTGGCCGTCGACACGACGAACCTCGGCCGGCCGCCAGGTCGCCCCGTCGTCGTAGGAGACGTCCACCGACAGCGAGGTGATCCGGGCCGGGCCGTCCTGCCGTTCCACGTAGGCAGGGAAGCTGACCCGCTGGTTGCCGGGCGCCCGGTTGCGGACGTCCACCGACGGGTCGAACCGGGCGGTGAGCATCGGCAACGCCGCGCCCTCGCCGGCCGCCGACGAGCGGAACACCCAGTCCGCCGTGACCACAGTGGACAGTGGCCAGGCCGCGTTCGACTGACGGGCCTCGGCCACCACCCGGTAGGACGAGTCCGCGTCCGGCACCGGGTACTCCACGACCTCGGTCACCGGGGAGTTCCCGATCTCCTCGCCGTCCCGGTACACGGTGACCGACCCGGTGGCGTCCCGGAACGGGTCGACCATTCTCGCCCGGCCGGCCGAGTCGCCGTACATCGGCAGTTTCACGCTGAGCTGCCCGTCGTGGCGCCAGGACCACGGGTGCGGGTCCTCCTGCAGGGTGTTGATGGTGGTGCCGCGCAACGTCGGGCCGATCACCGCCTTGTTCCACGCGATCCGGGTCGGCGGCTGGCCGGCGGCCAGCGTCACCGTCTCGCCCAGTGAGTCCGGGCCGGTGCTCCAGAACAGGTCCCACTCACCCGGCGTGAAGTACTCCGTCCGCACCTGCTGGGCCGCCGTCCGCGCGGTCCACCCGGGGCCGATGGGGCGGTCGAACATCGTCGTGAAGGCACCGTAGGCGACCGTGGCCGGCGCGTTGTCGTGGTAGGCCGCCCGCATGGTGGCCAGCTCACTGGTCCTCGGCCGGTACGTGACCGGCCCCGTCACCTGCCGCGCCACGCCGTGGGCCAGCTCGTAGCGCAGGTCGGTACTCGCCCGGCTGACGTAGTCGACGGTGGACTCACCCCGTTTGACCAACTCGACCAGCCGGTCCACCGTGGGGTTGCCCTCGCCGTAGAAGGCCGGCACCGGCTCGGCGTCGACCGGGTCCGGCGGCAGTGGTTCGGCCCCCTGGTCCACGAAGCGGATCAGGGCCAGCTTTCCCCCGGCCTCGGCGACGTTGACCCCGCGCCGCAGCCACTCGTCCCGGCCGAGGTACGGGTCGAACTCGATCACCACCAGCTTGCCGGCGGCGTCGATCTTCGCCAGGTCCTCCGGTGTGCCCGAGCCGCCGTACACGGCCCTCAGCGAGGACTGTTCGGTCGGCGGATCGCCGTACAGCAACTGGAGGTTGACGTCGAACCGTTCGCCGTCGTCGGCCACCATCTCCAACTCCGGCTCCGTCGCCCGGCGACTCTGGGCCAGGGCGTAGCCGTCCGAGGCCGTGCCCGGCAGGGTCGCCGCGTACCCCAGGGCGAACCGGGGGTCGGCCTCGTAGGCGAGGGAGAACATGCAGTCGCAGTCACCGAGGCGTGTCAGGGCCTCGATCGAGTGGGTTCCACCGTTGGCCTCGGGGTTGTCCGGCTCGGCCGTGACCGGCTGCCCGAGCCTGGCGTCGAACACCTGCGTGACGTCCCGGTCCAGGGACAGGTCGGGATGACTGATGACCGTGTAGACGGTCTCGTGGTCCGGGTCGCGGGTGTTGGTTGTGGTGTGGACGGAGTACCGGCCTCGGGGCAGGCTGATCGTCTCACCCGAGTAGGCCAGGTACATGTCGCCGGTCTCCACGTCGAAAATGTGGGCCAGCGCCCAGAAGTCCGCCCCGGGGGCGGCGCCGTCGCGGTCCAGCAGGTTCGCCGTGAACGAGAACCGCTGTTCCTGCTGGTACACCGAGATCGCGGTGCGGGTGCCGACCGTGCCGTCGGTGGCCACCAGGACCCCGGAGTAGGTCCCCGCCCCGTCCTCCTGCCCGGTGACGAGCACGTCGACCGGCGCGCTGCCACCGGCCGGCACGGTCACCGTGTCCTCGGCCAGCGTGACCAGCCCGGCCGGGGCCGGCTCGCCGTTCGCACCGGTCACGTCGGCCCGCAGCGTCAGGGTGACCGGCGCGTCACCGGCGTTGGTCCAGGTGACCGTCCGGCGCACCTGCGTCCCGGTGTTGGGCCACGGCAGGTACGCCGACACCGCACCGGTGGCCACGACCGGGGTCGCGGTCGCCCGGTCCAGGTCGAGCCGGCCGGCACCGACCTGGAACACGCCGGCGCCGGCAACCTCCCGCGCGCTGCTGACCAGCGCCGACTTCAGCGCGGGCGCGGTCCAGTCGGGGTGCTGTTGGGCCAGGATCGCCGCGGCGGCGGCGACGTGCGGGGCGGCCATCGAGGTGCCGTCGAGTCGCTGGTAGGCGTCGCCGACCGGTTCGCCCAGCGGCGGCACACCGGCCGGGCTGGCCGCCACGATCTGCCCGCCCGGGGCGCTGATCTCCGGCTTGACCGCGTTGTCGCCCAGCCGGGGCCCCTGGCTGGAGAAGTCACTCACTTCGTCCTGTTTGGACACACTGCCGACGGCGAGCGCGTCGTCGGCGGTCGCCGGGGAGGACACCGTTCCCGGCGACCCGTAGTTGCCGGCGGAGACGACGAACAACGTCCCGTACTCGCGGCTGAGCGTGTTCACCGCGAGCGACACCGGGTCCTGGCCGTCGCTGGGCCCGCTGCCCAGACTCATGTTGACGATCTTCGCGCCGGACTCGGCGGCCGCCCACCGCATCCCGGCGAGCACGCCGTCCTCGGTGCCCCAGCCGGAGTCGTCGAGCACCTTGCCGACCGCGAGGCTGACGTCCGGGGCCACCCCCTGGTACCGCCCGCCCGAGGCCGCCCCCGACCCGGTGATGATCGACGCGACGTGCGTGCCGTGACCGAGCCGGTCCTCGATCCCGTCGGAGCCGGAGAAGTCCTTGCTGGCCGCGACCTTGCCGGCCAGGTCCGGGTGATCGGTGTCGATCCCGCTGTCCAGTACGGCGACCCGTGCCCCGGCCCCGGTCAGCCCGCGTTCCCAGGCGGCCGGCGCGCCGATCTGCGGCACGCTCTGGTCCAGGGTCGCGCGAACCCGCTTGTTCAGCCAGATCTTCTGGATCCCGGTGGTGCGCAGCGTGGTCGGCGCGGTGAGCCGGTCGTAGAAGTCCCCGGCGCTGGCCTTGTCCTGGTCCAGCGCTGTCAGGTCGAGTTCGGGCAGGGCGCGACGCACCGTGGTGCCGGTCGACATCACCGCCGCCCGCGCGCCGCTGTGCTCGACCAGCAGCGGCACCGCCGTGGTGTGCGCGTCGTCGTAGCGCTGGCGCACCAGTCCGGTGACGTTGAACAGCGCGCGGTCCAGCACGCCGTCGCTGACCAGCTTGGCGGCGTCGGCGGGAACGACGTAGCGGTCCCCGTCGTGCCAGTAGTCCTGGAACGGAACCGGGCGTGGCCGCCGCGCCGGCTCGATCCGCAGCGGCGCCGTCGGGCCGCTTCCCCACAGTTCCACCCGGTCCCCGCTGACCAGCGTGACCGAGACCGGCTCTCCCCGTCCGACGGTGGCGCCTGGTTCGGCCACCGCCCCCTGCCCCGTCGCGGTGACCAGACCCGCGGCCAGCGTGACCGCCAGCGCGACCCCGGTTCCACCGCGCCACACTCTTCGTCGACCCACCAGATCTCCTCAATGTCGGGCAGTTCCTAACTACCGTTCCCGTCACGAAGGCCGCAACCGCCGTTTAACCCACCTTTATCCGGGTTGACTCTCAGGCGGGGTGAGAGTCGACGATTCCCGGCATGTCCCACTCCGCTCCCCGGCAGCCGCCGCTGCAGACCATCAGCAGCTTCGCCCGCTCCGTCGGGCTGAGCGTCAGCGCGATCCGGTCCTACGGCGAGAACGGGCTGCTGGTGCCGGCGGACGTCGACGACCGCACCGGCTACCGCTACTACACGCCCTCGCAGTGGCAGCGGGCGATCTGGATCCGCCGGCTGCGCGACGCGGGACTGTCCCTCGACCGGATCCGGGAACTGCTCGACGCCACCCCCGACATGAGCGAGCGGCTGCTCGACGAGTGGGTCAGCGACACCCGCTCCCGGTCCGAGGCCGCCGAACGGGTCGTCGCCGAACTGCGCCGGAGCCTGCGGGCGACCGGGGCCGAACCGGACACCCGGGCGCGGCTGGACGCCGACGTCCTCGCCACGGCGATCCGGCAGGTGATGGCGGCCAGCGGGCGGCCCGGCGACGGCACCGATCTGGACGGAGTACTGATCGACCTCACCGCCGGCGGGGTCGCCGTCGTCGCCACCAACCGGTACCTCCTGCTGGCGCGGACCGCGCTTCCCGCCGTGGTCACCGGCCCGCCCACCCGGGCGCAGATCGCCACCGGCCCGACCCTGGACTGGCTCCACGGGCGCGCCACCGTCGACCTGGTCGTCGCCCGGCCGTCGCGGGTCGTCCTGCGCGACGAGGACGGCACCGAACTGTCCGTCGAGCCGGCACCGGACCGCTTTCCCAGCGTGGACCAGGTTCTGGAGATCGACGCGGTCCGCGTGAGCCGGATCGTGGTGGCCAGGCAGGCCCTCACCGGACCGGCCGAGGAACCGGTTCGCGTGGTCGCCGCCGACGGGAAGGCCGTGCTGACCATCGGCCGGCGCCGGGTCACCGGCCGGCACCGCGGTGACCCGGTCACGCTGGAGCTGTCCGCCTCGGCGGTGGCCGTCATCGCCGGCGCCGCGTTCGGGGTCGACCTGGTGTGCGAGGTCCGGGCGAACGGACGGCCGCTGCTGTGGCGTGATCCCGGCCAGCCCGACTTCGCCGCCCTCGTGATGCCCCAGCAGTGACCATGCGCTTTCCCCGAGGGTTCCACTCCTGGATCGTCGCCTCGCTCGGGTCCGAGCTGGGCGCCGGACTGCTCGCCTTCGCACTGACCTGGACCGCGAGCGGCCACGGTCCCGGACCCGCCGCGACGGTGGCGATCGCGTCCGTGCTCCCCGCGGTGCTGCTGTGCCTGGTCGGCGGTGCGGTCGCCGACCGGTTCGGCCCGCGCCGGGTGCTGATCGCCACGGAGATCGCGATGATCCTGGTCTGCACGACGCTGGCGGTGACCTCGGCCCTGTGGGGCCCCGAGCCGTGGCTGCTCGTGGCGGCGGCGACGCTCACCGGCACCGTGTTCGCGTTCGCCCGCCCGGCGGCCGGCACGTTCCCCCGCCTGTTCGTCGACGACCACCGGCTGGGCGCGGCGGTGGCCCGGGCCGGGATGTCCAACCAGGTGGCCCGCATCACCGCGCCGCCGCTCGGTGGACTGCTGGTCGGGCCGTTGGGCCTGGCGGGGGTGGCCCTGCTCGACCTGGTCGGGTTCCTGGCGCTGATGATCACCCTGCTGCTGGTCCGGCCGCCACGGGAGCACTCCGGTGACCGCGACCCCGCCGCGTCGGCCGGGTTCCGGAGCATCGTCGATGGTCTGCGCACCGCGCGGGCCACCGAGGGCGTGCCGAACCTCCTGCTGGCCGTGGCGATCGTCGCCGGCGGCGTGCTTCCGACCGTCCTGCTGGGAATCCCGCTGGCCGCCCGGGAACGCGGCTGGTCAGCGGGCGAGACCGGCTGGGTCGAGGCGTGCTGGGTGGTCGGCGGCCTGGCGACCAGTGCCTGGTTCGCCTGGCGCGGGACCGCCGCGCGTCCCCACCTGCCGATGACGATCGGCCCACTGGTCGTCGCGACCGGCCTCGGGTTGCTGGCGCTCGCGCCGGTGTGGCCACTGGCCGCCGCCGCGACGACCGTCGTCGGCTCCGGGGTCGTCGTGTTCACCGCGCACGTCTTCCCGACCTACCTCGGCCTGACGCCCCCGGCGATGACCTCCCGTTTCCAGAGCCTGCTGATCCTGGTCCAGCTGGTCCCGATGCTCCCGGCCAACGCGATCGTCGGTGTTCTGGCCGCCACCACCGGGACCGGTGTGACGATCGCCGTCGCCGCCGTCCTGGCCGCCGTCACGCCGGTGGTGGTGCTGCGTGACCGGACCCTGCGGACCGGCCGGCGCCCGGTGCCCGCGAAAACGACATGACCGCCGAGCGAGGTCTCCGTACCGTGCCTGCGATGGGGAACCCTGACCCGACACCGCCTCCTCGACAGATCCGTGCCGTCCACGACGAGGACACGATCACCGTCTACCAGGCCTACTCGCCGGCCATCGCCGGCCCGGCGGTCGAGGCGGGCCGGTTCGTCCCGCCGTTCAAGCTGGAGCGCATGACCTGGATCAAGCCGTCGTTCCGGTGGATGATGTACCGCTGCGGCTGGGCCACCAAACCCGGCCAGGAACGCGTCCTCGCCATCCGGCTCACCCGCGCCGGGTTCGAGCGGGCGCTGTCACTGGCCTGCCTGAGCCATTTCGACCCCGCCGTCCACCGCGACCGCGACACCTGGCGACGCCTCACCACCGAGAGCCCGGTCCGCGTCCAGTGGGACCCCGAACGCGACGCCGGTCTCCGGCCGCTTCCGTGGCGCAGCATCCAGATCGGGCTGCGCGGGCCGGCCGTGCACGAGTACGTCAACGAGTGGACCGTCGATCTCACCGACATCACCGACGACCTCCGGCGCACCCCCGACGAGCGGCCCTACCCCCTTCCCGAACCGATCGCGGCACGCATCGGCGCCTCGCCCTGAGTGCGGGTCCGCCTCAGAGCGCGAGCAGGCTCCGCACTCCGACGCCCACGCCCACGAGGACGAGCAGGATGGCGAACGCACTGGTGAGCCTGCTGGTGTCGAGGCGGTTGGCGATGATCTTCCCGACGGAGGACCCGGCGATCGCGGCGACGGCGAACGGCGCGATCACCGACCAGTCGACGTCCAGGTCACCCAGCCGGACGGCCAGCGCCGCCGCCGAGTTGATGGCGATGACCAGCAGTGAGGTGCCGACGGCGACCCGCATCGGCAGACGCATCGCCAGGACCAGCGCCGGGACGATCAGGAAACCGCCGCCCACCCCGAGGAAACCGGTGAGGAAGCCGACCGCGCCGCCGCAGACCAGGGTTCGCAGCGCGAAGTCGACGGTGGGGCGGGTGCGGGTGATGACGGTGGTGCCACCGGTGTCCGGCACCACCGGCGGCGCGGAGCGGCGGCGGTCGGCGAGCATCGCCGCCGCCGCGACGATGGTCAGACCGGCGAAGGACAGCAGCAGCACCGGTTGACCGACGGTGCCGTTCAGCAGCGTGCCCAGGTAGGCGGTCGGCAGCCCCACCACGCCGAAGGCCAGGGCGGTTGGCCAGTCGATCGAGTCGCCGCGCAGCCGGGTGAGGACGCCGGCCAGCGCGGTGACGCCGACGATGACGACGCTGCCGGTGGTGGCGTCGTGGGCGGACTGGCCAAGGACGTAGACCAGGGCCGGGATGGTGAGCACGCCGCCGCCACCGCCCAGGCCGCCGATCACGACACCCATCAGCAGGCCGAGCACGGCCGTGAGCAGGACCATCACGCGGCCACGCCGCTCATGCCGAGTACGCCGGGCGCGGGGTGCTGGCCAGGACCTGGAATCCCGTGCCGGTGGGGAGTTCGGCGGTGACGCTGAACAGGTCACCGCGCACCACGGTGTGCCGCCACTCGACGGGGCGGCCGCCGGCGCGGCCGAGGCGGTCGATCGCGAACGCGGCGACCGACGGCGGGTCATCGTCGAGTCCCAGCAGCAGGCGTTCTCCCCGGAACGGGATCACCGCGCGGAGGTGCTCGGTGCCGCTGGTCAGCCGCACGCCGCAGCGGTCGGCGAACTCGGTGTAGAGCGCGGTGCGGCTGAAGTCGACGTCGAGCAGCGGGGCGGCGAGGTCGTGGGGGAGCCAGGCGCGGTCCACGGCCAGGGGTTCACCGTCGGCCAGGCGCAGGCGTTCGAGGTAGACCAGCGGCGTGGACTCCTCCAGGCCGAGCCGCGCGGCGATCACGCCGTCGGCCCTGGTGTCCAGGGCGTGGACGACGCTGCGTTGCCGCACGCCGGTGGCCTCGACCGCCGCGAACAGGCTGTACAGGGTGCCCAGCGGCTGCTGGATCTCCGGCGTGGTCGACACGCGCGGTGTCCGTCCGCGCGCGGCGGTGACGGTGCCGTCCGCGCGCAGCTCCCCGAGCGCCTGGCGCACCGTGTGCCGGCTCACGCCGTAGTCCTCGGCGATCGCCAGTTCGCCGGGGAACGCGTCGGTGAACTCGCCCTCGGCCAGGCGTCGGCGCAGGTCGGCGAGCAGCTGGACCCACAGCGTCGTCCCGCGTTCCCGGCGCAGCGGCCTCGACCCCACGACACAACCTCCCACTTTCCGAGATGACGAAACCTAATGTACGGTCATTATGAACGAGACGGCAAGGAGTGAGCATCGTGGGTCTGCGGGTGGAGGTCATCGAGACCACCGAACTGGGCGATCGCAGCTATGTCGCCCACGACGGCAGGGTCGCCGTGGTGGTCGATCCGCAGCGGGACATCGACCGCGTCGAGGACGTCCTGGCCCGCCTGGGCGTGGTGTGCGAGCTGGTGGTGGAGACGCACATCCACAACGACTACGTCACCGGTGGCCACGCCCTCGCGCAGCGTACCGGCGCCCGCTACCTGGTGGCCGCCGCCGACGACGTCACCTTCGAACGCGACCCGGTCACCGACGGTGACGAGCGCACCGTCGGGTCGATGCTGGTGCGTGTGCTGGCCACGCCGGGGCACACCGACCACCACCTGTCCTACGTGATCTCCTCCCCCGGCACCCCGCCGGCCGTGTTCACCGGCGGCTCGCTGCTGTTCGGCAGCGTCGGGCGCACCGACCTGGTCGACCCGGCCCGCACCGAGGAGCTGACCAGGGCCCAGTACCGCTCCGCCCGGCGCCTGGCCGAGGAGCTGGACGACGACGCGTCGGTCCACCCGACCCACGGGTTCGGCAGCTTCTGCTCCACCGGTTCGGCCACCGGCGGGGACGCCAGCACCATCGAGCGCGAGCGGCGGCGCAACGACGCGCTCACCGAGCCCGACGAGGACACCTTCGTGGCTCGCCTGATCGCGAACCTCACCGCCTACCCGGCCTACTACGCGCACATGGGCGCCCGCAACCGTCAGGGACCGGACGCCCCGGACCTGTCGGACCCGCGCCCGGTCGACGCGGCCGAGCTGCGCGCCAGGATCGACGCCGGCGAGTGGGTGGTGGACCTGCGCGACCGCACGGCCTACGCCGCCGAGCACGTCGCCGGCACCGTCGGCATCGCGCTCGGCACCCAGTTCTCGACCTACCTCGGCTGGCTCATCCCCTGGGGCACGCCGCTGACCGTCATCGGGCGCACCGAGCAGGACGTGCGGGCGGCCCAGCGCCAGCTGGTGCGCATCGGCATCGACCGGCTGGCCGGCGCCTCGGTGGGCACACCGGCCGATCTCGCCGAGCCGGACGCGCTGCGCACCTACCCGACCGCGACCTTCGCCGATCTCGCGGCGTCACCGGACGCGGTGGTGCTGGACGTGCGGCGCGAGGACGAGCGGGCGGCCGGCCACATCCCCGGGTCAGGCCACCTTCCGTTGCACTCGCTGCTGACGCGCCTCGACGAGGTGCCCGCCGGCCCGCTGTGGGTGCACTGCGCGGCGGGTTTCCGGGCGAGCATCGCGGCGAGCCTGCTGGCCCGCGCCGGGCACGAGGTCGTGCTCGTCGACGACGACTACGCGAACGCGGTGGCCTCGGGGCTCGCGACGGGCTGAGGACTCAGAACGGGACGCCCGACGAGTGCGCCCCGCGTACCGCACGGGCGACCCGGGCGACGAACGCGCGCAGCCGCGACACCGGGGACGGGCGCGGCGGGCGAACGGTCGCCGTGGGAGCCACGACGGGAGTTCGGGTCACCCGGACAGCGTGGCCAGCGCGGCACCCGACCCGCAAGGGCGCCCAGTACGTGGGACGGCTAGGCGCGTCCGCGCAGCATCAACCGCCAGTACAGCGCGGGCAGCCCGTACCGCTTGAGGTACCACATGTCCCGCCGTTCCTTCACCGTGTCGATCAGCGGGATGCTCGGCGTCGGCCGCATGGTGTAGTCGAACTCGGCCAGCAGCATGGTCCGGCGCGAGGTGGTCAGCGGGCAGGACGCGTAGCCGTCGTAGCGCGCGGTCGGTTCCCGACCGGCCAGTACCGCCAGCACGTTCGCGGTCACCACCGGGGCCTGCCTGCGCACGGCCGCGCCGGTCTTGGAGTTCGGTGTGGAGCCGGCGTCGCCGAGGGCGAAGACCTCCGGGTGCCGCGTGTGCCGCAGGGTGTGCTTGTCGACCTCGACGTAGCCGGTGGGCCCGGCGAGGACCGACCCGCTGAGCCAGTCGGGGGCGCTCTGCGGCGGGACGAGGTGCGCCAGGTCGTAGGGCAGGCGTGTCTCGGTGTCCCCGGCGGCGTGGTCGACGACGGTGATCTCGCGGTTGCCGGTGTCGACGGCGACGGCCTCGCTCTGGAAGTGCACGGTGATCCCGTACCGGGCGACCACGCCGTCGAGCACGTCGGAGAACTCCTTCACCCCGAACATGCCGGGCGTTGGCAGCACGAGGTGCACGTCGATCCGGTCGAGCACGCCCTGCTCGCGCCAGTAGTCGGCGGCGAGGTAGGCGATCTTCTGCGGCGCGCCGGCGCACTTGATCGGGCCGGCGGGCATCGTGAACACGGCGGTCCCCGAGCGCAGGTCGCGGATGAACTTCCAGGTGGCCGGGGCGAGTTCGTAGCCGTAGTTGCTCGACACGCCGTCGCGGCCGACCGCCTCGGGCAGGCCGGGCACCTTCGCCCAGTCCAGCTGGATTCCCGGGCACACCACGAGCACGTCGTAGGTCACCGAGCGGCCGTCGTCCAGGTGCACGGTCCGGTTGTCCGGGTCGACGCCGACGGCGGCGACCTGGAGCCAGTCGACGCCCTGGGGGATGAGGGTGGACTGTGGCCGGGCGGAGCTCTCGACCGGTGCGCGGCCGCCGCCCACGAGCGTCCACAGTGGCTGGTAGTAGTGGGTGGTCGCGGGGTCGATGAGGGCGATGTCCCGTTCTCCGGCGCGTCGGAGCCTGGCCGCGACGGAGATGCCGGCGCTACCGCCGCCGATGATCACGACCCGGTGCTGTTCGCTCGCCACGTGCGACCTCCGCAGATCCGAACGTCCGGACATCCAGAACCCTAGGTTCCAATGAGTGAGAACTCAAGGTCCATGTCCGGACATTTAGCGGAGGACAGGGGTGACTCAGCGGGACGTGAACAGGCCCCCGAGCCTGGCGAGCAGACCGCCGCCCGACTTCGGCTCGCAGGAGCACCGCCTGCTCACCGGGACGTCACCGAGCACCTGCTCGACGTGGAGGCCGCAGCCAACGAACGTCGGTTTGCCACACGAACGGCACGTGGTCCGCTGACACATGAATCGCCACCTCCTGGTAGGACGGGAAACCGAAACTACCCGCGGGGGTGTGGCCAGTGGATGCCAGGACGTACGCGACGCTGACCGAGGTGTGCGGGTGGCTCGCCGGCCGGTTGTCGGACACGGTCCTCGACGCGGTGCGGGTGCACTACTCCGTCGGCGAGGAGGTCCTGGCCGAGTCGGCGATGCTGCTCGGGCTGGCCATGGAGAACGTCGGCATCACCGCCGGGGAGCGCGAGCGGATCCGCTCGGTGCTCGACGACCCGGGCGACCCGGATCTGGACGCCGTGCCGGAGGTGGCGCGGGTACCGCCGCCGGCGTTCCACTTCGTGGCCGCTCCACCAGCCGCCCCGCACCCCGGCCGGGCCGACGAGGTGATCCTCGCGCAGGCGCCCCGGCACGGCGGCCGCCGGGTGCACCGCACCTGGCGGGTGCCGGTCGACGATCCGGATCACGGCACCTGGCTCTACGTCGTGGAGGTGACGCCCGGCGCGGACGTGCTCGGCGCCTACTCCGCCCTCACCTCGACCCTCAACGTCGAGGCGCGGCTGCTCTGGCCCGTCGAGGTGGTCACCGAGGGGGCGTCGCTGCCGCCCTACCAGGCGGCCGCGCTCACGGCCGCGCGCGCTGGTCGCCCGGTCAGCGGTGGGCGTCGAGTTCGACCTCCCGGCGCACGGTCGTCAGGGCGCCCCGCAGGTCCGGGAGGCTGACCGAGCCGAGCGCGAGCCGCAGGGCCTGTGGGGCGACCGGGGTGGTCGCGAACGGTTCGGCCGTCGAGACCGCCACCTGGTGTCGCGCCAGCGAAGCGGCGACGCGGTCCGGGCGGGAGCCCTGGGCCAGTGGCAGCCACAGCAGGTACGACGACGGGTGCCCGACGGTCGGCAGACCGGACAGCACCTCGCCGGCGATGGCCTGCCGGCGGCGGGCGTCGGCGCGCTTGTGGGTCTCCAGCCGGTCGACGGTGCCGTCGTCGAGCCAGCGGCAGGCGATCGTGGTGGTCAGGGCCGGGGTGTGCCAGGTCGTCGCGCGGATCGCGCGTTCCAGCGACGGCAGGTGTTCCGGCGGCGCGACGAGGAAACCGACGCGCAGGCCCGGCGCGACGTTCTTCGACAGCCCCGACACGTGGACGGTGAGGTCCGGCGCGAGGGTCGCCAACGGTGGCGGCGCGTCGTCGACCAGGTAGGCGTAGGACCCGTCCTCGATGACCAGGGCGCCGTGCCGGCGGGCGGTCGCCACCAGCCGGCCGCGCCGGGACTCGTCGAGCACCCAGCCGAGCGGGTTGTGCAGGGTGGGCATCGTGTAGATCGCGCGGACGGGTCGCCGCCGGCACACCTCGTCGAGGACGTCGAGGTCCGGACCGGCCGGGGTCGCCGGCACCGGCGCCAGGTCCAGCCCGAGGGTGCGCGCCAGCACGGCGAACCCCGGATAGGTGAGGGCGTCCACCGCGACCACGTCCCCGGGCCGCAGCAGGGCCAGGCAGGTCACCGCCAGCCCGTGCTGGGCGCCGCCGACGACCACGACCCGCTCGCCGGCGACGTCGAGCCCGCGCCGCCGCAGGTGCCGGGCGATCGTCGCGCGGTCACCGGGGCGCCCGCGGTGCGGCTGGTAGCGCAGCAACGCGTCCAGGTCGCCGGCGACCGAGAGGTCACGCAGGGCCTGCCGCAGCAGGTCGGTCTGTCCGGCCACCGCCGGGGAATTGAACCGCAGGTCGACGACGTCCTCGGCGATCGCGCCCTGGTCGAGGTGGCCGAGGCCGGCCGACGGCTCGCGGACGAACGTGCCCCGGCCCTGCTCGTTGCTCACCAGGCCCATCGCCTCGAGTTCGGCGTACACGCGGGACGCGGTCACCACGGCGATGCCCCGCTGGGCCGCCAGCGCGCGGTGGGTGGGCAACCGGGTGCCCGCCGGCGGGCGACCGGCCCGCAGGTCCGCGGCGATCGCGTCGACGACGGCCTTGTACTTCGGGGTCCGCACCGCGCGATTGTAAGCAGGACAATTATTGGACTGTCACAGATTGCCGGTCGTACCGTCGGCCCCGACGACGAAGGAGCCAGCATGCACACCGCGATCCTGACGTTCGACGGCTACAACGAACTCGACTCCCTCATCGCCCTCGGCGTGTTGAACCGCGTCCAGGCTCCCGGCTGGCGGGTGTCGATCGCGTGCCCGACACCGCGCGTGCGGTCGATGAACGGCGTGGTCATCGACGCGATGATCGACCTCGACGAGGCGTGCGCGGCGGACGCGGTCATCGTCGGCAGTGGCCGGCGGACCCGCGAGGTCGTCGAGGACCCCGCCGTGATGGCCACCCTGCGCCGCCTGGACCCGAGGCGGCAACTGCTCGCCGCCCAGTGCTCGGGAACCCTGGTCCTGGCCAGGCTCGGCCTGTTGGCCGACGTCCCGGCCTGCACCGACCTGATCACCAGGCCGTGGGTCGTCGCCGCCGGTGTCGAGGTGCTGGAGCAACCGTTCTTCGCCAGCGGCAACCTCGCGACGGCCGGAGGTTGCCTGGCCTCGACCTACCTCGCCACCTGGACCATCGCCCGGCTGCACGGCCTCGACGCCGCCAAGGAGGCCATGCACTACGTGGCCCCGGTCGGCGAGAAGGAGGACTACCTCGACCGCGCGCTGCGCAACGTCGCGCCCTACCTCCTCGACCCCGTCAGAGCGCTCGGGTGAGCCCCTCGGTGAGGGCCAGCGGGCTGACGACGAGGCTGTCGAAGCGCCAGCCGTCCGGGGTGCGGCGGGCGGTGTAGTGGTGGACGCCCGCCGCGATGGATTCGGTGTCGTCGTCGATGACGAACACGGCGAGGTCGTGGGCGCGGACGGTGGCGGTGTCGCCGTGCAGGTCGATGACGAGGTTGGACTTGCTGTGCAGGGTGGCGGCGTACCGGTCGTGGCCCGAGCGCACCAGGGCGACGAGTTCCGCGATGCCCCGGGCCTGGCCACGCGGGGAGGTGACGACGACGTCCTCGGTGAACAGCCGGGCCGTCTCGTCGTAGCGGGCCTCGTCGACCCACAGGCTGTGGCGGGCGACCAGGTCGGTCAGTTCGGCGCGGTCGGCGAGGGCGCGGATCAGGGTTTCCTGGGTGCTCATGACGATCCTAACGTTTGGGCGACTAACGTTTATGCTCCGAACGATATCATGGGTCGTTCGGGTGGCCAACGAGTCGTTAGACTCGCGCCATGGAGAACCCGACCGGCCGGTGGACCAGCCTGCCCAGCTGGCTGCTCACCCAGACCGCCCAGCACGCGCACCGCCTGGTGGGCGAGGGGTTCTCGGCCGTCGGCGCCCGCGGCTACCACTACCGCCTCCTGGCGACACTGGAGGAACACGGCCCCGCGAGCCAGGCCGAGCTGGGCCGGCGCAGCGGCATCCACCTCAGCGACATGGTCGCCGCGACCAACGAACTGGCCGAACAGCACCTGGTCGAACGCACCCCGGACCCCACCGACCGACGACGCAACATCGTCTCGCTCACCACCGCCGGCAAACGGCAACTCCGCCGGCTGGACAAGCAGCTCACCCGCACCCAGGACACGCTGATGGCGCCACTGTCCCCCGAGGACCGGGACACGCTGACCGACCTGCTGTCCCGGCTGCTCGACCACCACGACCGGCGAACCACCTGACCAGCGGCAGGCGATCACCCTGGCCCACGGCCCGAGGTGGCCGACCCCGCGCGGATCCACCCGAGCAGCGTGGGGTTGTCGACGGTGGTGATCACACTGACCGCGGTGCGTAGGTGGCCGTTGCCCTCGGCCAGGGCGAGCAGGCAGGCGGCGAGGTCCACGCGGGCGGTGAACCGGCCGTCGGCGTGGCCCTCGGTGACGGTGTAGTCGGTGACGGCCGGCAGGTGGAACAGCCCGCTGGGGCGCACGACCGTCCAGTCGAGGTCACTGGCGGCGACGAGGTCCTCCATCCGCCGCATGTCGTCGTAGAGCGTTCTGCCCAGCACGCGGGTCAGGTAGGGCAGCAGGACGCGGTTGAACAGGAACCCGGCGTCGGAGTACGGGTGCGGGTCGACCCCGCTGGAACTGACGACCGCCAGCCGCCGCACCCGATGCCGCTCCATCGCGGCGACGATGGTGCCGGCGCCCTGGGAGTAGGTGGTGATCGGGCCCCTCGCCGGCGGCACGCCGAGCGTCGACAACACGGCGTCGCGCCCCGCCACGACCGCGTCGACGGCCTCCGGGTCGAGCACGTCGCCCCCGACCACCCCAAGCTGGTCGTGGGTCAACGGGAACGAGGCCGGCTGACGGGTGACGGCGGTGACCTGGTGGCCGGCGGAGAGGGCCTGGCCGGTGAGCAGGCGCCCGGTGGGACCGTTGGCGCCGAAGACGGTGATACGCACGGACACCAGTGGCCGGCGGCCCCGGTCCTGTGACGAGGTGGCGCTATGACGCACGTCACCGTCACAGGGCAGCCGGTTCGGGCCACTGGTGGAGGAGCCGGCAGACAGGAGCCCGACATGAGCGACCCCGCCACCGAGGCCTTCGTCGCCCACCGCAACCTGTTGTTCACCGTCGCCTACGAGATGCTGGGTTCGGCGGTCGACGCGGAGGACGTGTTGCAGGAGACGTGGCTGCAGTGGGCGGCCGTCGACCTGGCGGTGGTGCGTGACCCCCGGGCGCTGCTGGTCAGGATCACCACCCGCCAGGCGATCCGCCGGTGGCGGACCGTCGGCCGGCGCCGGGAGTCCTATGTGGGCCCGTGGTTGCCCGAGCCGCTGCTCACCACCCCCGACGTCGCCGAGGACGTCGAACTGGCCGACACCGTGTCGATGGCGATGCTGCTGGTGCTGGAGACCCTCACCCCGACCGAGCGGGCGGTGTTCGTGCTGCGCGAGGTGTTCGCGGTGCCCTACGAGGAGATCGCCCTGGCCGTGGAGAAGAACGCGGCGGCCGTCCGCCAGATAGCCCACCGGGCCCGCACCCACGTGGCCACCCGCCGGCCCCGGGGCACGGTGTCCCCCGCCGAGACCCGCGAGGCCCTGGAGGCGTTCCGTCGGGCCGTCGAGAGCGGCGACCTCCAGGGCCTGCTCGACATCCTCTCCCCCGACGTCGTGTTCCTCGGCGACGGCGGCGGGGTGGCCAGGGCGACCCCGCGCCCGGTCACCGGTGCCGCGCGGGTGGCACGTCTGCTCAGCCGGGGCACCGCCTGGCTGGGCGGCGCGGTGACCGCCGAACCGGCCCAGGTCAACGGCTGGCCGGCACTGATCGTGCGCCGGGACGGGGACATCGACAGCGTCGTGGCGGTCCGGCTCGACCACCGGGTGGTGACCGGCCTCTACTACGTCCGCAACCCCCACAAGCTCTCCCGCCTGGACCGCGAGACCACGCTGGCCCGCGACCGGCCGGTCGGCTGACCTCGGCCCGTCCTTGACAGGCTAACAACGTTAGCTTACTGTCGAGCTAACAGCGTTAGCCACAGGAGTGGGAGCCATGCGCAGGATCAGCGTCACCACCGAGATCAACGCCCCCGTCGAGGTCGTGTGGGCCCAGCTCACCGACACCGCCACGTTCCCCGAGTGGAACCCGTTCATGCCGTCCCTGGACGGTGAACTGGCGGTGGGCGAGCGCCTGGCGGTCCGCATCACGCCGCCGGGGTCCAAGGGCATGACCTTCCGCCCGACGGTCACCGTCGTCGAGCGGGACCGGACGGTGGAATGGCTGGGCAGGCTCCTGGTCCCTGGCCTGTTCGACGGCCGCCACCGGTTCACCCTCGAGGCCGTCCCCGGCGGCACCCGGCTCACCCAGGAGGAGACGTTCACCGGTGTGCTCGTGCCGGTCCTCGCCTCGACCCTGGCCAACACCGAGGCCGGCTTCCGCCTGATGAACGAGGCGCTGCGGGCGCGTGCGGAGCGGGTCGCGGCGTGACCCGCCGGGAGGAGATCCTCGACGTGGCGGAATCCCTCCTGGAGTCCGAGGGCGCGCAGGCGCTGACCATGCGCCGGGTCGCCCAGGAGATGGGGATCCGGGCCCCGTCCCTGTACAAACACGTCCCGGGCAAGGACGACATCGAGGCCGGCCTGCAGGAGCGCGCCCTGCGCGTCATGGCCACCGCGCTCGCGCCGGCCGGCACCGACCTGCTCGCGATCATGGCGCGCTACCGGGAGTGGGCCCTGACCCACCCGGGACTCTACGAACTGGCGACCCGCCGCCCGCTGCGCCGCGACGTGATCCCGGCGTCGGTCGAGGCCGCCGCGGCCGCCCAGATCGTCGCCGTCGCGGGCGGCGAGCACCGGGCGCGGGCGCTGTGGGCCCTGGCCCACGGCCTGGTGGACCTGGAGATGGCGGACCGCTTCCCCCCGGGCGCCGACCTGGACGAGACCTGGCGGGCGGCCTTCACCCCGTTCCGGTAGGGCCCGGCGGCGAGCAGGACGCCCGCCACCGGGCCGGCGTGTCAGACGCCCAGCACCGACAGTTCCCACAGGGAGTAGCCCCACTGGGTGGCGCGTTGGGTGCCGGTGACCCGGACGTGGCGCGCGTCGGCGCTCAGCGCGATGTCGTCGGTGCCGCCGTCGCCGGTGGTGGTGGAGTGCAGGGTCTGCCAGGTGGTGTTGTCGGTGGAGATCTCCACCCGGTAGGCGCGGGCGTGGGCGGTTTCCCAGGTCAGGCGCACCCGGTTGACCCGCCGCACGCTGCCCAGGTCGACACTGATCCACTGGGGGTCGGCGAAGGCGCTGCTCCAGCGCGTCCCGGGATTCCCGTCGACCGCGTTGGCGCCGTTGTGGGACGTGCCGGCCTCCACACTGGACACGCTGACCGGACGGCCCCTGGCCAGTTCGACGTCACCCGGATCGGACGGGACCGCGCGGGCCGCCACCCGGATGCCACCCAACAGCAGGCGGGTGAAGTTCGGGTCGGCGTAGGACTCGGTGGTGTGGCCGAGGCCGGTGTACCAGGCGCGACCGGCGCCGACGTCGTGCCACCAGGTGATCGGGTGGTCCGAGCCCATACTGCCGCCGCTGTAGGTCGATTCGTCCAGGCGCATCAGGACGTTCGCGGTGCCGCGCGGGTTGGTGCGGTAGTTGTACCACTCGTCGAACCGGCTCCAGGTCGCCGGCAGGTGGGCGGTGGAGTCGTTGGTTCTGTCCTCGACGATCACCGTGGCCTGCTGCTGGGCGGGGTGGGAGGCGAAGTACGCGCCGACGCAGCCGCCGTACCAGGCCCAGTCGTACTCGGTGTCGGCCGCCGCGTGGACGCCGACGTAGCCGCCGCCCCCGGTCACGTAGGACTCGAAGGCGGTCTGCTGGGTGGCGTTGAGGACGTCGCCGGTGGTCGAGAGCCAGACGACGGCCTGGTACTGGGCCAGGTTCTGGGTGGTGAACGCGGCGGCGTCCTCGGTGGCGTCGACGGCGAACCCGTTCTGGGTGCCGAGTTGCCGCACGGCGGCGATGCCGGCGGGGATGGAGTCGTGCCGGAAGCCAGCGGTCTTGCTGAACACGAGCACCCTGTTCAGCGGCGCGGCGGACGCCACCGCCGGGAACAGCGCGAGACCGCCGGCGCCGGCGCCGAGGGCGCCGAGGCCGCGCAGCACCGCGCGGCGGGTGAGGTCGTTGGACATGGTCTGCCTCCTCAACCTGAGATGGTGAACGTGTCGATGTCGAACAACGAGCCGGCGCCGCCGGTGAACGACAGGAACAGCGGGCCGCTGGCGTTCGCGCTCAACGCGGTGGACACGGTCTGGAAGTTCTCCCAGCCGCCGGTCACCGGCACGGTGACCGAGCCGAGCAGGGTGCCGGTCTGGGATCCCGAGCGGATCTGGATCACGCCGCCGGCGCCGGCCGAGGAGATCCTGGCGGTGAACGTCCTGGCCCCGGCGGTGGTGACGCCGGCGTAGCCGGCCCAGTCGCCGTTGTCGATGTGGCCGAGGGTGTAGCCGCCGCTGGCGCCGGCGTGTCCGGCGGCCTGCACACCGGACTGGCTGGTGAACGCCTCACCCTCCACTGTGGACCCCGAGCCGGTGCCGAGGGTGAACGCGTCGAGGTCGAACAGGTTTCCCTGCCCGGTGACGCCGGTGAACCGCAGATACAGGCTGCTGCTCCGGGTCGGGGTCAGGCTCGCCGACACCGTGGCGAAGGTGTCCCAGCTGCCGGTCGGTGCCACCGCGACCGAACCGAGCAGGGTGCCGGTGGCCGAGCCGGCCCGCACCTCGATCCGCCCGCCCGGACCGGCCGAGGAGACCCGCGCGGAGATCGAGGTGACGTTGGCCAGCGAGTACGGGGTGTAGGCGATCCAGTCGCCGTTGTCGGTGAACCCGACGGTCTGGCCGCCCTCGGCGTTGCCGTGGGAGGCGAGCTGGATCCCTTGCTGGGACGAGAAGTGCTCGCCCTGGCGGTGCCGGGGTTGCAGGACCCGCTGGGTGTGGGTGGTGAGCCCGCCGCGGTCGGTGTACTCGGCGTCGAACACGCCGTAGACGTTGGCCGCCGGGTGGTGTTCGCCGTCGACCGGCACGGCGATCGAGCCGGTGCAGCCGGTCTTCGAGGTGATCTGGTGCTGGTGCTGGTCGTGACCGAGCAGGTAGGTGACCTTCACCCTGGTGCAGTCGATCGTGCCGTCCTCGGGATCGGTGACGGTCACCTGGAAGGGCACGGTGTCACCGAAGGAGAACGGTTGCCCGTTGCCCGGCACGCGGAGGTCGACGGTCGGGGCGGTGTTGCCGACGGTGATCTGGACGCTCGCCGATCCGGTGAGCCCGGCGGGGTCGGTGACGGTGAGGGTGGCCGTGCGGCTGCCGTTGGCGGTGTAGGTGTGCGTGGGGTTGGCGGCGGTGGAGGTGGCGCCGTCGCCGAAGGTCCACCGGTAGGACAGCGCGCCGCCCTCGGGGTCGAGGCTGCCGGCCGAGGAGAACGCGACGGTCAGCGGGCTCTGGCCCGAGGTCGGCGTGCCGGCGGCCTTGGCGACCGGGTTGCGGTCGGAGTTGGCCAGGTACTCCACCCGCCACAGGGCCTGGTTGTTCGAGCCGGTGCCGTAGTCCAGGACGTAGAGCGCCCCGTCCGGGCCGAAGGCCATGTCCATGACCTGGGTGCCGGTCCACGGGAAGATCCCGATGTCGCCGACCCCGCCGCTGCCGGTCACCTCGATGGCCCTGATCCACTTGCGGCCCAGTTCGCCGGCGAAGTAGCGGCCGTCGAGGGACTGCGGGAACTTGACCGAGGAGTTCAGGTTCGGGTCGTAGCGGTAGACCGGGCCGCCCATCGGCGACTCGGAGCCGCCGCCGAACTCCGGTGGGGTGCCGGCGTCACCGCCGTAGCGGATCCACGCGGGCTTGGCGGCCGGCAGGGTGCCCTGGCCGGTGTTGCGGAAGGAGTTGTTCACCGGGCCGCCGGCACAGTTGTACTTGGCGCCGGAGGGCCCGCTGGGAAAGGTGTACTCGTTGTAGGTCTCGGTGCTGGTGTTGGTGCCGGTGCAGTAGGGCCAGCCGTAGTTGCCGGGGGCGGTGATCCGGTTGAACTCGACCTGGCCCTGCGGGCCCCGGTTGGGGTTGGTGCCGCCGGCGTCGGGGCCGTAGTCGCCCAGGTAGACGATGCCGGTCGCCTTGTCCACGCTCATCCGGAACGGGTTGCGAAAGCCCATGGCGTAGATCTCGGGGCGGGTGTTGGCGGTGCCCGGGGCGAACAGGTTGCCGGAGGGGATCGTGTAGGTGCCGTCGGCCTGGGGTGTGATCCGCAGTACCTTGCCGCGCAGGTCGTTGGTGTTGCCGGAGCTGCGTTGCGCGTCGAACTGCGGGTTGCGGTTGGTGCGCTCGTCGATCGGGCTGTAGCTGTCGGACTGGAACGGGTTGGTGTCGTCACCCGTTGTCAGGTAGAGGTTTCCGGCGGCGTCGAAGTCGATGTCGCCGCCGACGTGGCAGCACTGACCACGGTCGTTGGCGACCCGCAGGACGATCTTCTCGCTGCCGAGGTTGAGGGTCTGGTCGGCGTTGAGGGTGAACCGGGACAGGTACAGCTCGCCCTTCCACCGGTCCCAGTCCGCCTGGGAGCCCTCGGTCGGCGCGTCACCGTCCGGGGTGGACAGCCGAGGCGAGTAGTACAGCCAGATCTGGCGGTTGGTGGCGAAGCCGGGGTCGACCGCGACGCCCTGCAGGCCTTCCTCGTCGTGGGTGTAGACGGTGAGCTTGCCGGCGGTCCTGGTCGTGCCGGCGGGGTCGGTGACCCGGACCGTGCCGTCGCGGGCGGTGTGCACGACCGAGCGGTCGGGCAGCACCGCGAGCGACATCGGCTCCCCCAGCTCCGCCGATCCGCTGGCCAGCGACACCTGCTGGTAGTCCCCGGGAGGGATGACCGAGCCGGCCTGGGCGGTGGGCGCCGCGGCGGCCATGGCGGTCGCCATGGTGGCCACGACGAGCAGGGAACGCCACCGCACTTCTCTGTGCGTCATGGTTCTCCTCAGGTGAGCAAGCCGCTCCCTGGGCGTGGGCATGACGAGGTGGCGGCGGACCCGGACGTGCGCGAGCGCGATTCGTCACCCAGACACCGCCGCGAGCAGGGAGGCGGCTGACCATGCTTTGTTGCGTAGTGCAACAAAGCATGGCAGGTCCGGACAGGCGAAGGCAAGAGCTCACCGGAACCGGTTCCGGACTCAGCCGACGTTGCTCCGCAACGCCGTGAGGTAGTTGTTCATCAGGTGGTCGCGGATGCCGTCACTGGCGGGGGCGAAGGCGTCGGCGGTGAGACCCTTGGCGCGGTCGGCGAGCCCGCCGAGCAGCGGCATGCCCTCGCGGATCCTGCCGCTGGAGTCGATGTAGTGCACCGACTGGATGTGGTGGAAGGCGGGCTCCGGCGGGACCTGCGGGACGATGACACCCGGTCCACCCGACCGGGCCGTCAGATCTCCTTTGTGGACAGTGACGGGGTCGGCGTCACCCCGGTGTCAGCACTCGCAGGATTCGACGACGGTCCGGACCGCGGCCAGCACCGTCGTGGCGTCCGCGGCCCGGTGGATCACCCCGCGCGCACCCCTGGCCAGACAGGCGTCCAACGTCGGCGGAGGCGGCCACGGGACCAGCAGCAGCACCGGGGCCAGCGACGTCAGACCGGCCACGAAGTCCGGCACCCGCGCGTCGTCGCCCACGGCGTCCGGGTTGACCAGGAAGACGTCGGCGCGCCCCGAGTCCGGTCCGGTGATGCGGGGGCGGACGGTGACGCCGTGGCGCACCAGGCTCACCTCAAGACCGATGACGTAGATGGGCATGCTGTCAACGACGTCGACTCTGATCAAGACCCGATCCCCCAGACACAGAGCTCACGTCATCTGGTGTGACCGAGCATAGGAAGCCGGTCCGGCGGACGGGGTCGGGCGAACACCCGACACGACCCGGTGATCAGCCGACGCGTTCCCAGCCCCGGCGGGGCCGTCGGTTGCCGAGTTGGTCGTCGCGGGAGCGGTAGACGATGTAAGGCCTGGTGAGATAGCCCAGAGGCAGGGAGAAGACGTGGACCAGGCGACTGAAGGGCCAGAACGCGAACAGGATCCAGGCGGCGATGACGTGCAGTTGGAATCCGAGCGGGGCGGCGGCCATGAGCTGGGGTTGGGGGTCGGCGTAGAACAGTGACCGGAACCACGGGGACACGGTTTCGCGGTAGTTGTGGGGGTCTCCGGTGAGGTTTCCCAGGATGGTGGTGCCCAGGCCGAGGACGATGGTGCCGACCAGCAGCACGTACATCACCTTGTCGTTGCGGGTGGTGGCCGAGAAGACCGGGCCGACGGTGCGGCGGCGGTAGACGAGGATCGCGGCGCCGGCGAGGGTGCACAGGCCGGCGAGGATACCCAACGACGCGGCGACGGCGTGGTAGGCGGTTTCGCTGACGCCGACCGCCTCGGTCCACGACTCGGGGATCAGCAGGCCGGCGACGTGACCAAGGACGACCAGCAGGATCCCGAAGTGGAACAGCGGACTTCCCAGGCGCAGCAGGCGGTTCTCGTAGAGTTGGGAGGACCGGGTGGTCCAGCCGAACTTGTCGTAACGGTAGCGCCAGACGTGACCGACGACGAACACGGCGATCGACACGTAGGGCACGACGACCCACAGCATGATGTCCAGGGTGCTGTTCACCGTGTTCCCCTCCGGGGCATGTGTTCGGGCGGCCCGTAGGGTTGCAGGCCGACCTCCTCCTCGGGCGGGCCCTGGGCGGCGAGCCGGGCGACGGTGTCGTGTTCGCGGCGGCCCAGCGGCGGCAGGGTGGCGCACACGGACTCGAGGACCGGCGCCCACGGCGAGTCGGTGTCGCGCAGGCCGAGGCGGAGCAGTTCGAGGCCGGCGCGGTGTTCGGTGAGCAGGCGGTGGGCGGTGGCGCGGGTGGCGGCGTCGGTCGCGCCGAACTCCAGGACCACGGCCAGGTGGTCGGGCAGTTCGCTGTCGTCGAGTTCGAGGCCGGCGGCGCGGTAGGCGTGTTTGAACCGCAGCAGCGCCATGCCGCGTTTGCGGGTGTCGCCGTAGGCGAAGTAGGTGAGGTAGGGGCTGAACCGTTTGCGGTGGTCGAAGGTGGCGACGTAGTCGGCGGCCAGCCGGATCGGCGGGGTGCGGTCGAGGTGGTCGAGGAACACGCCGAGCGGCGTGCCGACAGGGGTGGGCAGGGTGGTGACGGCGGCACGCAGCAGCGGGCGCCGCTCCAGCAGCGCGGCGTCGGGGTAGCCGAGCAGCAGGGACTGGACCTGCCACGCGGTGGCGGTGTCGGTCACGGCTTGTCCTTCGGCGGGACGGGATTTCCCCGCCCGTCCCAGTTGAGCAGGTTGACCCGGTCGGCCTTCTGCCGGTCGCGCAGCATGTGGAAGTTCTCCACGGCGATGGGGGTGGGGCCGCCGGAGGTTTCGCCGAACGGGCCGGAGCCACCCATGCCGGGGCCGCCCTCGTAGTCGAGGCTGCACTCGGTGGCGAGCTCCTCCAGGCCGTGGGCCTGTTCGGCGTGGGCCGGCGGGATGACGTAGCGCTCGTCGTACTTGGCCAGGGCCAGCAGCCGGTACAGGTCGTAGAGTTCCTCGCCGGTCATGCCGACGGCGTCGGGGATGGACTCGTCCGGCTCGCGGCCGAGGTTGATGTCGCGCAGGTAGGAACGCATGGCGGCCAGCCGGCGCAGGACCTGGTTGACCGGTTCGGGGTCACCGGCGGTGAACAACCGCGCCAGGTAGTCCACGGGGATGCGCAGGGCGTCGATGGCGGCGAACAGGGTGGTGTGGTGTTCGCCGTCGTGGCCGGTGTCGCGGACGACGTCGACCACCGGTGACAGCGGCGGGATGTACCAGACCATCGGCATGGTGCGGTACTCGGGATGCAGGGGCAGCGCCACCCGGTAGGTGTTGATCAGGGCGTGGACCGGTGAGCGGGCGGCCGCGTCGAGCCAGTCGTGGGGGATGCCCGCGCGTTCGGCCTCACGCCGCACGTGCGGGTCGGTCGGGTCGAGCAGCAGGTCGCGCTGGGCGTCGAGCAGGTCGTGCTCGTCGGGGGTGGACGCGGCGGCCAGGACCCGGTCGGCGTCGTAGAGCACCAGGCCGATGTAGCGCAGCCGCCCGACGCAGGTCTCGGCGCAGACGGTGGGAATACCGACCTCGACGCGGGGGAAGCAGAAGGTGCACTTCTCGGCCTTGCCGGTGCGGTGGTTGAAGTACACCTTCTTGTAGGGGCAGCCGGACACGCACATCCGCCAGCCACGGCAGCGGTCCTGGTCGACGAGCACGATGCCGTCCTCGCTGCGTTTGTAGATGGCGCCCGACGGGCAGGACGCGGCGCAGGAGGGGTTGAGGCAGTGTTCGCAGATCCTGGGCAGGTAGAACATGAAGGTCTGCTCGAACTCGAACCGGACCTTGTCCTCGATGCCGCGCAGCAGCGGGTCGTGCCGGGCGAGTTCGGGGGCGCCGCCGAGGTCGTCGTCCCAGTTCGCCGACCAGGTGATCCCGGTGGGTTTGCCGCTGATCAGGGACCGTGGCCGGGCGACGGGGGTGTGTTGCTGGGCGGGGGCGCTGATGAGCGTGTCGTAGTCGTAGGTCCAGGGTTCGTAGTAGTCGTCGAGGGCGGGCAGCTTGGGGTTGCTGAAGATGGTGAGCAGTTTGCGCAGCCGCCCGCCGCCCCGCAGACGCAGCCTGCCCCGGGCGTTGAGGGTCCAGCCACCGCGCCAGCGGTCCTGGTCCTCGTAGGTGCGGGGGTAGCCCTGGCCGGGGCGGGTCTCGACGTTGTTGAACCACACGTACTCGACACCCGAACGGTTGGTCCAGGCCTGTTTGCAGGTCACCGAGCAGGTGTGGCAGCCGATGCACTTGTCGAGGTTCATCACCATCGCCATCTGCGCCATGATCTTCATCAGTAGGTGACCTCCTGGGCGCGGCGGCGGATGACGGTGATCTCGTCGCGTTGGTTGCCGGTGGGCCCGAGGTAGTTGAACGCGAAGGACAGTTGGGCGTAGCCGCCGATGAGGTGGCTGGGTTTGACCAGCAGCCGGGTCAGCGAGTTGTGGATGCCGCCGCGCCGGCCGGTGGTCTCGGTCAGCGGCACGTCGATGAGCCGGTCCTGCGCGTGGTACATGTACACGGTGCCCTCGGGCATGCGGTGGGACACGACGGCGCGGGCGACGACGACCCCGTTGCGGTTGACGGCCTCGATCCAGTCGTTGTCGGCCACCCCGATCTTCTCGGCGTCGCGTGTGGACATCCAGATGGACGGGCCGCCCCGGGACAGGCTGAGCATGAACAGGTTGTCCTGGTACTCGGAGTGGATGGACCACTTGGAGTGCGGGGTGAGGTAGCGCACGGCGACGCCCAGCGCGCCGGTGGTGCCGATCTCGGGCTCGCCGAACAGGGCCGTCATGTCCAGCGGCGGGCGGAACACGGGCAGACCTTCGCCCATCTCGGCCATCCAGTCGTGGTCGAGGTAGAAGTGTTGACGGCCGGTGAGGGTGTGCCAGGGTTTGCGGCGCTCGACGTTGATGGTGAACGGCGAGTAGCGACGTCCGCCGGACTCGGACCCGGACCACTCCGGTGAGGTGATGACGGGCACGGGCGCGTTCTGGGTGTCGGCGAAGGTGATGCGGGTGCCGGCGTGTTCGGCGGCGAGGTCGGCCAGCGGGGTGCCGGTGCGTTGTTCGAGGGTGGTGAACCCCTGGGTGGCGAGGGCGCCGTTGGTGGTGCCGGACAGCGCGAGGATCGCCTCGCAGGCATGCACGTCCCGCACGAGGGAGGGGCGGCCGTCGGCGGGGCCGCCGCGGATGGTGCCGTTGTGCTGGCGCAGGTACTCGACCTCGTCGCCGAGGCGGAAGGTGACGCCCTTGGTGGCGGCGCCGAGTTTCTCGGTGAGCGGCCCGAGTGCCGACATGTGCGCCCCCAGCGCGGGGTAGTCGCGCTCGACGACGGTCAGCCGGGGCATGGTGAGGCCCGGGACGGGGTCGCACTCGCCGCGTTTCCAGTCGCGGACCACGCCGTGGGGGGTGGCGAGCTCGTCGGGGGTGTCGTGCAGCAGGGCGGTGGCGACGACGTCGCGGCGCACGCCGAGGTGCTCGGCGGCCAGGGCGCTGAACGACTCGGCGATGGTCTGGAACGCGGCCCAGTCGGTGCGGGTCTGCCACGGCGGGGCGATCGCGGGGTTGAACGAGTGCACGAACGGGTGCATGTCGGTGGTGGACAGGTCGTGTTTCTCGTACCAGGTGGCGGCGGGCAGGACCACGTCGGAGTAGATGGTGGTACTGGTCATGCGGAAGTCCAGTGACAGCAGCAGGTCCAGCTTCCCGACGGGTGCCTGGTCGTGCCACACCACGTCCTGGGGGCGGGCGGCCGGTGGGGTTTCGTCGGCGCGCAGCGAGTGGTCGGTGCCGAGGAGGTGTTTGAGGAAGTACTCGTTGCCCTTGCCCGAGGAGCCGAGCAGGTTGGCCCGCCACACGCTGAGCACGCGCGGGAAGTTCTGGGGCACGTCGGGGTCCTCGCAGGCGAAACGCAGCCGCCCGGCGGTGAGTTCGTCGACGACGTGGTCGGCGGGGTCGCGGCCGGCGGCGTCGGCCTCGTCGGCGAGGTCGAGGGGGTTGCGGTCGAAGGTGGGGTAGCTGGGCATCCAGCCCAGGCGCGCGGACTGGGCGATGAGGTCGGCGACGGTGCGGCCGGCGAGGCTGCCGGTGGAGTTGGTGTAGCTGAAGGTGTCGGCGCCGAACTGGTCGTAGCGGAACTGGTCGGTGTGCAGGTACCAGTAGGCGGTCTGGATCATCTGCCGGGGCGGGCGGGTCCAGTCGAGGGCGAACGCGAGTTGGGACCAGCCGGTGACCGGACGGCACTTCTCCTGCCCGACGTAGTGGGCCCAGCCGCCGCCGTTGACGCCCTGGCAGCCGGTGAGGGTGGTGAGAGCGAGGAACGCGCGGTAGATGGTGTCGGCGTGGAACCAGTGGTTGGCCCCCGCCCCCATGATGATCATGGAGCGCCCGCGGGTCTGCTCGGCGTTGTCGGCGAACTCGCGGCCGATCCGCGCGGCCGTCGCGGCCGGCACGCCGGTGATCGGTTCCTGCCAGGCGGGGGTGTAGGGCTGGTCGGGGTCGTCGTAGCCGCCGGGCCACACGCCGGGCAGGCCGGGGCGGTGCACGCCGTACTGGGCGAGCATCAGGTCGTGGACGGTGGTGACGAGGTGCCCGTCGACCCGCCGCGCCGGCACCCCGCGCCACAGGTGCCCCGGCCCGTCGAACCGGGGCAGCCGCACCTCGACGCTCTCCGCCTGCTCGCCGGCCAGGGTCAGCAGCGGGGTGACGTCGCCGAGGTCGAGGTTCCAGCGCCCGGCACCCTGTTCGCCGTAGCGGAACCCGAGTGAGCCGCCGGGTACGACGGGCCCGCCGGTGGCGGCGTCGAGCAGCACGGTCTTGAACGCGGCGTGCTCGGTGGGCTCGCGGTCGAGGTCGGCCTCGGTGAGGAACTTGCCGGGTTTGTTGGCCTCACCGCACGGGTCGAGCCGCACCAGGAACGGCAGGTCGGTGTGCCGGGAGACGTAGTCGGTGAAGTAGGGGACCTGCCGGTCGACGAAGAACTCGCGCAGGATCACGTGGCCCATGGCCATGGCCAGCGCCCCGTCGGTGCCGGGCCGGGCGGGCAGCCACTCGTCGGCGAACTTGACGTTGTCGGCGTAGTCGGGGGCCACGGCGATGACCTTCTGGCCCCGGTAGCGGGCCTCGGTCATCCAGTGCGCGTCGGGGGTGCGGGTGACCGGAACGTTGGAGCCCCACATGATCAGGTAGCCGGCGTCCCACCAGTCCCCCGACTCGGGCACGTCGGTCTGGTCACCGAACACCTGCGGGGAGGCGACCGGCAGGTCGGCGTACCAGTCGTAGAACGAGAGCATCGTGCCGCCGAGCAGCGACACGAACCGGGAGCCGGCGGCGAAGGACACCATCGACATCGCCGGGATCGGCGAGAACCCGGCGACCCGGTCGGGCCCGTAGGCCTTGACGGTGTGCACGTGCGCGGCGGCGACCAGCTCGGCGGCCTCCTCCCAGGTGGCGCGCACCAGCCCGCCCTTGCCGCGCGCGGACTTGTAGCGGCGCGCCCGTTCGGGGTCCTCGACGATCTCGGCCCACGCCGCGACCGGATCACCGGTGCGGGCCCTGGCCTCGCGGTAGAGCTCCAGCAGCACGCCCCGCACGTAGGGGTAGCGCACGCGGGTGGGCGAGTAGGTGTACCAGGAGAACGCGGCGCCCCGGGGGCAGCCGCGCGGCTCGTACTCGGGCCGGTCGGGCCCCACCGACGGGTAGTCGGTCTGCTGGGCCTCCCAGGTGATGATGCCGTCCTTGACGTACACCTTCCACGAGCAGGAGCCGGTGCAGTTCACGCCGTGGGTGGAGCGCACGACCTTGTCGTGGCTCCACCGGTCGCGGTAGAACACGTCGGCCTCGCGCCCGCCGGTGCGGTACATGGCGCGCCGGTCCGGGGAGATCTGGGCGCGGGTGAAGAACCGGCGGGTGGCGACCAGCGCGTCGGCCAGCCCACCCTGGGTGGGGTTCACCTGTGTCACGGGGTCGGAACCTCCTGGTGGGTGGGCACGGCGCGGCGCACGGTGGTCGCGGTGAACACGACGCAGACGAGGGCGACGACGGCCAGCGCGGCCAGGCCAAGCGCGTAGGACTCGAACGCGCCGTAGAGCGCGCCCATCACCAGCGGCGGCACGAAGCCGCCGAGGCCACCGGCCGCGCCGACGACCCCGGTGACCGACCCGACCTTGGTGCCCGGGGCGAGCAGCGCGACCAGGGCGAACACCGCGCCGCTGGCGGCGCCCAGGGCGGCGGCCATGGACAGGAACGCGATGGTGCCCAGCGGCATGAGCGGCGGGGTGAACGACTGCACGGCGGCGCCGGCGGTGACCACGGCCAGGCACACGACCAGCACCCGCACGGCGTCGAGCTGGTCGGACAGCCACCCGCCGACCGGGCGCATGATCACCGCGACGACCACGAACCCGGCCATCCGGTTCGCGGCGTCGGCCTGGGTGAGCCCGTAGGCGGTCTTGAGGTAGGCGGGCAGGTACACCGAGAACGCGACGTAGCCGCCGAAGGCGACCGCGTAGAGCGCGGAGGCCTGCCAGGTGACCGCGAGCCGCAGCGTCTGGGCCAGGCGGGTGCCCAGTGAGGCGATGGGCACGATCCGGTCGGGGGCGTCGCGCAGCAGCAGCCAGGCGACCACGGCGTAGACGGCGAGCACGGTCGCGGTGACCACGAACGGGGTGGCCACGGTCCCGGCGTCGACGAGTTTGACGGTGGTCAGGGCGCTGATGGCGGTGCCGCCCATGCCGACGCCGAAGATCCCGATGGCCAGGCCGCGGCGGCTGGGCGGGAACCAGGCGTTGACGAACGGCACGCCGACGGCAAACGCGGTGCCGCCGACCCCGAGGAAGAACCCGCCGATCAGCAGCGCCGCCAGCGACCCGTGGCCGACCAGGCCGATGAACAGCACCGGCAGGATCGTGGCGGCCGACACCAGTGGGAACATCACCCGACCGCCGAAGCGGTCGGTGAGCGCCCCGACCGGGATACGGCCCAGCGAGCCGACGACCACGGGCACCGCGACCAGCAGCGCCTCCTCGAACGAGTCGAGGTCCAGCTCGCCCTTGAACAGCGGGCCGAGCGGGCTGATCAGCGCCCACGCCCAGAAGTTCACGGCGAACCCGACGGTGGCCAGGGTGAGCATCAGCGCACGACGGCTCATCGCCTGACTCCTCACCCTGGTGGTTGCGCTCCGAGCCCTCATCCTGATCCCCGACCAGGCGGGCCGCATGTCGAGGCGACCGGCGAGATCACCGATCCCGGGGCGCTGACCAGCGAGTTAGGGTGACCGCTATGCCGATGTTCGAGGCCGATGACGGGGTGTCGCTGTACTACCAGGAGTGGGACGGGGATCCCGGGCTGCCGCTGGTGGTGCTGCACCACGGGTTCATCGCCGACCACCGCACCAACTGGGTCGGACCGGGGGTGGTGGACGCGCTGGTGTCGGCGGGGCGGCGGGTCGCGGCACTGGACGCGCGGGGCCACGGCCGCTCGGACAAGCCGCACGACCCGGCCCGCTACGGCGAGGCGCGCATGGCCCGGGACCTGGTGGCGCTGGTGGACCAGCTGGTGGGCCCGGCCGACTACGACCTGGTGGGCTACTCGATGGGCGCGGTGGTCGCGTTGATCACCGCCACCCGCGATCCGAGGGTGCGGCGGCTGGTGGTCGGCGGCGTGGGTGAGGGTGTCGTGGCGTGCGGCGGGGTGGACACCCGGGCGGTGGGCCGCGAGCCGCTGCGCGACGCGCTGCTGGCCGAGGACCCGGCGGCGGTGTCACCGGCGGCGGCGGGGTTCCGCCGGTTCGTCGACGCGCTGCGCGGGGACCGGGTGGCGTTGGCCGCGCAGGCCTCGGTACTGCACGACCAGCCGATCCCGCTGGACGCGATCACCGCGCCGACACTGGTGTTACCGGGCCGCGACGACCATCTGGCCAGCCGCCCTCGGGCGCTGGCCGACGCGATCCCGGGCGCGGAGTTGCGGGTGGTGGCGGGGGATCATCTGGGCACGGTACGCGAACCGGAGTTCCACTCGGCGTTGATCGAGTTCCTGGCCGGCTGACCCTCCCCGGTCGTTCCCGGTGTGGGCGGGGTGGCCACCGACGACCGCGGGGTCAGGTGCGCAGGACCTGCCCGGCACGCCGGCCGGTGTGCCCGCCGTTCTCGACGGTGACCTCCCCGTTGACCAGCACCAGGTCGATGCCGGTGGCGAACTGGTGGGGGTCGGTGAAGGTGGCGGGGTCGCCGAGGCGGGCGGGGTCGAACACCACGAGGTCGGCGGGGGCGCCGGCGCGCAGCACCCCCCGGTCGGTGAGGCCGGCCCGCGCGGCGGGCGCGGAGGTACAGCGGCGGATCGCGTCGGGCAGGTCGGTGGCGTAGCGGGTGAGGTAGCGGGGGAAGCAGCCGTAGCTGCGCGGGTGGGGCACACCGGCGCCGGTCACCCCGCCGGGGTCCAGGGCCAGCCCGTCGGAGGCGACGACGGCGTCGGGGTGGTCGAGCACGGTCCGCAGGTCGTCCTCGCTGCGCCCGCCGGCGGTCATCATCACCCCGGTGCCCAGTTCGGCCAGCAGGTCCAGCACCACGTCGTCGCCGTCGCGGCCGGCGGCCAGGTCGGCGATGGTGCGGCCGACGGCGGGGTTGGGGTGGGCGGTCCAGCTGACGGTGACCTCGTCCCAGGTGGTGGGCCGGTCGGTCCAGGCGTCGCGGATCCGGGCCCGCACGGCCGCGTCACGCAGGGTCGGCACCCAGGTGGCGGGCCCGCCCTCCTGCGCCCAGGCGGGCAGCAACTGGGCCAGGGGCGCGTTGCCGTGCAGGTAGGGGTAGATGTCGACGCCGACCGAGCAGCCAGCGGCGTTGGCCTCCTCGACCAGGTCCAAAGCGCGGCGCACCGCACCCCAGTTGCGGCGCCCGACGGCGGCCAGGTGGGAGATCTGGGTGCGGCAGCCGGTGGCGCGGGCGACGGCGACGGCCTGGGCGACCGAGTCGACCAGCCCGTCGTCGTAGCTGCGGACGTGCCAGGTGAACACCTTGCCGGCCGAGGCGGTGACCTCCGCGAGCGCCCGGAGTTCGGCGTCGCGCACGAACGGCAGCGGCGCGTAGATCAGACCGGTCGACAGGCCGACGGCGCCGGCGTCGAGTGCCTCGCGCAGCAACCCGGCCATGGTGTCGCGTTCGGCGGCGGTGGCCGGGCGGTCGGTGAACCCGCACACCCCGGCGTGCAGCACGAGGTGCCCGACGAGGGCGGCGACGTTGAGGCCGGGGCGGGCGGCGGTGAGCGCGTCGAGGTAGCCGGGTAGGTCGCGCCAGGTCCAGCGCACCGCCGGGTCGAGGTCCAGGTAGCTGACCGCGGCGCGCAGGTCGGCGCGTTCGGGGCCGGTGACCCCCAGCCCGCAGTTGCCGACGACCTCGGTGGTGACGCCCTGGTGGATCTTGCTCAGGCCGCGCGGATCGGACAGCAGGGTCAGGTCGGAGTGGGTGTGCAGGTCGACGAACCCGGGGCACACGACCCGGCCGGTGACGTCGACGCGGCGCGCGTGCGCCGGCGGCTCCCCGGTGGTGAGCCCGGTGAGGTGGCCGTTGTCGACGAGCACGGTCTCGTGCCGGCCGGGAGCGCCGGTGCCGTCGATGACCAGGCCGCCGGTGAGAGCCAGTGCAGTCATGGGTCGAACGATCCCATCTTTTCGCCGCTGAGTGTGATCATCGGGTTCTTGACGTGGCGGTGACGAGCGGTTTTGTTGGAATCACACGACTCGCCGAACCCGGGAGGCCGCCATGCCGGTCGCGCGCAGGTTGTTCACGGTGCTCACGGCGGCGGTGACAGCGGCGGTGACGGCGGCGTTCCTGACACCCGTTCCGGTGTCCGCCGAGCCTGGCCCCGCCTCGCCCGGAAGCGAGTTCGTTGGCGCGGTGACGCTGGTGACGGGCGATCACGTGTCGGTACGCCGGACCGGTGGGCGCCTGGTTCCTGCGGTGACCCCTGCGCCGGGCCGCGAGCGGATCCACTTCGCCACCACCCAGACCCGCGACTCGCTGCTGGTGGTGCCGGCCGACGCGTGGGCCTCGGTGCGCGCCGGGCGCCTGGACCAGCGGCTGTTCGACGTGTCCGGGTTGCTGCGCGACGGTTTCGGCGACCGGGACAGCGCTGATCTGCCGCTGATCGTGCAGGGCTCGACCGCCCAGCTGGACGCGTCCACGATCCACACCACGCTGTCCACTGTGGACGCCGTGGCGGTGCGCCAGCCCAAGGAGTCGACCGCCGAGTTCTGGTCCGCGCGCCGGGGCACCGGGCGGCTGTGGCTCGACGGGCTGCGTCACCCCCTGCTGGACGTGAGCGTCCCACGGATCGGCGCGCCGGCCGCGTGGGCGGCCGGGTTCACCGGCGCCGGGGTGCCGGTCGCGGTCCTCGACACCGGCGTCGACCACACCCACCCCGACCTGCGGAACCGGATCACCGCGACGAAGAACTTCACCGGCGGGCGCGGTGTGCGCGACACCGACGGGCACGGCACGCACGTCGCCTCCACCGTCGCCGGCACCGGCGCCGCGTCCAACGGCACCAACACCGGCGTCGCCCCGGGCGCGAACCTGCTGGTGGGCAAGGTCTGCGGCCCCAACGGCTGCCCGGAGTCGGCGATCCTGGCCGGCATGCGGTGGGCGGTCGACTCCGGGGCGCGGGTGGTGAACCTGAGCCTGGGCGGCCCGGACACCGCCGACGACGACCCGCTGGAGATCGCGATCGACCGGCTGTCCGCCGAGCACGGCACGCTGTTCGTGGTGGCGGCCGGCAACGACGGCAGCTACGGCGCCGAAACCGTGTCCTCCCCCGCCAGCGCCGACGCCGCCCTGGCCGTCGGCGCCGTCGACGACGAGGACTCGATCGCCGGGTTCTCCGCCCGTGGTCCTCGCGTGCGCGACGCCGCCCTCAAACCGGAGATCGTGGCGCCGGGCGTGGACATCGTGGCGGCCCGCTCCCGTTTCTCCCAGCTCGGGGAGCGGCGTGACCGCTACGTCTCCCTCAGCGGCACGTCCATGGCCACCCCGCATGTCGCCGGAGCGGCCGCGATCCTCGCCCAACGCCACCCGGACTGGACCGCCACCCAGCTCAAGGCCGCGCTCCTGGCCTCGGCCACCCGCCTCGCTGACACGCCCGTCGACGCCCAGGGCGCCGGGCGGGTCGACGTGGCCAACGCCGTCGACCAGACCGTCCTCACCGAACCAGCGGCCGTGTCCCTTGGCCGCGCCAGCTGGCCACACGACGACGACCCCACTCTCACCCGCACCATCACCTACCGCAACACCGGTGACCGCCCCCGCACCCTGACCCTCACCCTGCCGACCGTCGGCCCGGACGACCAACCGCCCCCCGCCGGCCTGTTCACCCTCTCCGCGACGACCGTGACCGTCCCCGCCCACGGCCACACCCCGGTGCGCATCACCGCGAACACGGCCCTGCCCGCCGCCGAAGGCGTGTTCGGCGCCCACGTCGTGGCGACCGACGACACCGGCGCCACCACGACCACCCCTGTCGCGGTCGACCGCGAACCCGAGTCCTACGACCTGACCCTGCGCACCCTCGACGCGACCGGTGCGCCCACCGACGCACACTTCTCGTTCGTCTACGGCCTTGACCGCTACCGGTTCCGCCCGGTCCCCGGTGTCGGCGGCGCCGGCACCCTGCGCGTGCGGGCCGGCAGTTACCACGTCGACGGCGCCATCAGCACCCCACGCCCCGGCACGGACCTGTACGACTCGGCGAAGGTCGTGCACCCGACCGTCACCGTGGACGCCGACACCACCGTGGTCCTCGACGCCCGCGACGCGGACCCGGTATCGGTCACCTTCGACCGCGAGGACGTGGTGCCCGAAGCGGTGGCGGTGGCCTACAGCCGTTCGCTGCCGCATGGTCTGCTCAACACCGGTGTCCTCGGCGACACGTTCGACCGCATCGGAATCGGACAGGTCGGCGCCCCGGTGGGCGAGGAGGAACTCGTGGCGGCGCTGGGCGGGGTGTGGGCGGTGCCGGACGACCACGGTGAGCTCCGCGAGAGCACGGTGGCCTATCACCTGTCCTGGTTCGACCACGGATCAGTGCCAACGGGCTTCTCCCGCCACATCGTCGACCGGGACCTGGCGCAGGTCCGCACCAGCAACCACGCCCAGGCCAACCGCAAGCTGGGCACGAAGATGTGGATCGCCCGCGACCAACGCACCGGAGCGGCCAACGGCTTCGGCTTCGGTTTCGCCCTCCCCCTGGAACGCACCGAGTTCCACAACGTGGACGAGGGCGTCAGCTGGTCCGGCGAGCTGCAACAGTGGTCGCTACGCCGCAAGCAGATCCACACGGAGTCGGTACTGACCGGCGCCCCGGTCGACCACCACCCGGGCCAGCTCACCACCGAGGCGTGGAACGCGGCGGTGTTCGGCCCCGGCTACTCCCCCGACGCCACCTCGGCGGTCCGCTCGGCCGACACCCTCGCTCTCGACATCCCCCTGTTCACCGACGCCGGCCTTGGCCGGTCGGGGGTCTCGGTGGTGAACTCCGGCTCAACGGTGCTGTACCAGGGCGAGACGGAGTTGGGCCGCACCGAACTACCCGGCGCCGGGTCCTTCGACGTTGGCCCGGAACCGGCTGTCTACCGACTGATCGCCACCGCCGACCGCGACGGCCTGTCCCGGCTGTCCACCTCCGTCAGGTGCGAATGGACCTTCCATTCCGTACGCCCGCCCGACGGGACAACCGGAAAGGGCAAGGGCGGCGTTGGCCTACCGCTGATGGCCATCCGTTACGCCCCACCGGACCTGGACGAGAACAACGTCGTCCGCGCACGGGAGATCCAGCTGCCGGTCACCGTGGAATGGCCCGCCGGCTCACCCGAGAACAGCAGCCTGACGGCGTTGACCGTGGACGTCTCCTTCAACGACGGCCGCACCTGGGAACGGGCGCCGGCGACCCTCGACGGCCCCACCACCGCGACCGCGCACATCGCCCACCCGTCCGGCGCCCGCCAGGTGTCACTACGTGCCCAGGCCACGGACGCCAACGGGAACTCCGTGACCCAGACGGTGATCCGCGCCTACCGCAGCCGCTGACCCGACAAACTCAGGCAGGCCGGAGAACTCCTGGCAGATGCCGGTACCCGCGAAGGATCCGCGAGGACCGGTGTACCGCCCCACCAGAAAGGCGCAACCCGGGGAACCTCTCGAACAACGTCCGCAACCCCACCTCGCCCTCCATCCGGGCCAACGCCGCGCCAAGGCAGTAGTGACGCCCGGCGGAGAACGAGATGTGCTCCCGAGCGTTGGCCCGACGAACGTCGAACAGAGCCGGGTTGTCGAACACCTCCGGGTCACGGTTGGCGCCGGCCAGGATGAGCGTCGCCACCGCTCCCCGAGGAACCCGCACCCCCGCCACCTCGGTGTCCCGCGCACACGTACGCCCGGTCAGCATCACCGGCGGATCCATCCGCAGGATCTCGTCGACGGCGTTGGGCCACACCGAGGGATCGTCCCGCAACACCTCCAACTGCGAAGGGTTGTCGTGGAGTAACGCGATCCCGTTGCCCAGCAGGTTCACCGTCGTCTCGAAGCCGGCGCCCAGGACCAGTCCGGCCGTGGCCCGCAGTTCCAGATCGGTGAGGCCGACACCGTCCTCACGGGCGGCCACCAGTTGGCTGAGCAGGTTGTCCCCCGGCTCGGCACGAACGTTGTCCAGGTGCCCGGTCAACCAGTTGTCGAATCCCGCCAGGGCGTTGTTGACGTCCTGGAACTGCCGCCAGCCCAACCCCATCTCCAGGCTCGGTGCCGCCGCGTTGGCCAGCGCGTGCATCCGGGGCCGCTGGTCCTCGGGTACTCCGAGGATCTCGGCGATGACCGTCACCGGCAGGACCCCGCAGTAGGTGTCGACCAGGTCCACGGGATCGCTCGGGTCGAGCTGGTCGAGCAGTTCGTTGGCGATCTGTTCGGTGCGCGCCCGCAGCCCTTCCACGGCCCGCACGGTGAACACCCTGGTCACCAGTTTGCGTAGCCGGGTGTGGTCCGGCGGTTCGGTGACCAGCAGCGACGGCGGTGCCATCGGGCTCATCACCTCGACGGCCGCCCACTGGTTGAGCCGCGCGAGCATCCCGGTGCCCGGGGTGATCCCGGCGCGGAAGTCGTTGCTGGTCAGCACCTCCCGGACCACCGCGTGGTGGGTCGTCAGGTAGGCGAAACCGCCCCGGTACAGCGGCCCGGCCGCCCGGATCTCGTCGAACAGCCCGCCGAGGGCCAGGTTCGGCGAGGTCGCCGCCTCGTGGAACAGCCGCGACTGCAGGTCTCCGCGCAGCGCGCCGGCCCGCAGCGCCAACTTCGTCAGGCCGTGCTGCACCCCCCACCGCACCGCCGGTTTGGCCAGTGTCCCGACCCGGTCCACCACCGCGGACCGCGACGGCGTCCGGGTCCGCGTCTGCCTGACGGGCTTGGAGATGGTCACGGGCTCCCCCAATCACTGCGGTACACGCGAGTACCACTACCGTACCGGGACCGGCACCGTCGTGAGTGGCACACCCGCGTCCCGGATCCGCCGACGCTGCGCCGCCGGCAACCCCTCGTCCGCCAACACCAGGTCGAAATCGGTCAGCGGCGCCAACGCGTACAACCCCTGCCGCACGAACTTCGAGTGATCCACGAGCAACACCCGCCGCGACGCCGCCTCCATCATCGCCCGCTTGACCTGGATCGTCGCCTGCGACTGGTGATAGCACCGGCCCCGTGACACCGCGGTCGTCGACAGGAACACCGTGTCCGCGCGCACTTTCGTCACGCCCTCCGCCGTGTACAGGCCGAGGAACGCGTCATAGGCCGGGAAGTACTCGCCGCCCAGCCCGATCAACGTCACTCCGGGCACTCCGGCCAACATCCCGATCACCGGCTGGAAGTGCGTGATCACCGTGAGTGGCACCCGCTCCGCCAGCCGCTGCGCCAGGTGCAGGCAGGTCGTCGACTCGTCCACCATGACCGTCTCGCCCGGCGAGACCAACTCCAGTGCCGCCGCCGCCAACGCCCGCTTCACCTCCGGCGCCGTCGCCATCCGCGCCGCGACGTCACCGTGGAACACCGCCGAGGGCACGCTCGTCGCCCCGCCCCGCACCTTGCGCAACCAACCCTCGGCCTGCAACGCGTCCAGGTCCCGGTGGATCGTCATCAGGCTGACCCCGAACTCCTCGGCCAGCACGTCCGCGCGCACGAACCCCGCCGCACCGACCCGCTCCCGCACCCGATCACGCCGCGCCACCCGCACCGCCGCCCGCTCGCTCCCCACCGCCCCTCCTCGTGTTAGGAAATGTGAAGTTATCACAGCGACATTGCCCTGATCAGGGCGCTCAGCAACGACATTAACGTGATCTACCTGCCAACCCGTGAGGGAAACCCCACCGCGGTTGCGCGGCCCACCCGCACACGCTCTGCTAGCCCTACCGCAGGGCACCGGGAAGGAGCGACCCATGGCCACCGTGGCGATCGACGCCGGCACCTCCATGATCAAGGCCGTCGTCTTCGACGACGACGGCACCGAGATCGCCGTCGCCCGACAACCCACCACCGTTCACCGGCCCCATCCCGGCTGGGCGGAACAGGACATGCGCTCGGTGTGGGACGCCGCCACCACCGCCGTCCGCACCGCACTGTCCACCGTCAACGAGGACATCACTTTCCTGGCGATCACCGCCCAGGGCGACGGCTGCTGGCTCGTCGACGCCCACGGCCAGCCGACCGGCCCGGCGATCCTCTGGTCCGACGGCCGCGCCGCCTCCATCGTCGAGACCTGGCGCGACACCGGAGTCACCGAACAGGCCTTCCGCATCAACGGATCCCTCGGCTTCTCCGGCCTCCCGCACGCCATCCTCACCTGGCTCGACCGGCACGACCCCGACCGCCTGCGCGACTCCGCCACCGCCCTCTACTGCGGCGGCTGGCTCTACCACCAGGCCACCGGCCGCCTCACCGCCGACCTCTCCGACGCCTCCACCCCCTTCCTCGACGCGACCACCCGCCGGTACTCCCCCGACCTGCTCGCCCTGCACGACCTCGACTGGGCCGCCCGCCTGCTCCCCGACCTCACCCCATCCCACCAGCGCGCCGCCCCCCTCACCGCCACCGCCGCCCACCAACTCGGCCTCCCCGCCGGCACCCCCGTCGTCCTGGCCCCCTACGACATCGCCGCCACCGCCCTCGGCGCCGGCGCCACCCAACCCGGCCAGGCAGCCACCATCCTCGGCACCACCCTGTGCACCGAGATCGTCCGCGACCGCCCCGACACCACCGGCACCCCCGCCGGCCTCACCGTCGCCCTCGACACCGCCACCGACGTCCTGCGCGCCTACCCCACCCTCGCCGGCACCGAGGTCCTCGACTGGGCCACCGCCCTGCTCGGCCTCAACCACCCGCGCGACCTGGCCGACCTCGCCGAATCCGCCCCGCCACGCCCCGACGACCCCCTCCTGCTGCCCTACCTGTCCCCCGCCGGCGAACGCGCCCCCTTCCTCAACCCGCACGCCCGGGGCACCTTCTGGGGCCTCACCCTCGAACACCAACGCCCCCACGTCGCCCGCGCCGTCTTCGACGGACTGACCATGGTCATCCGCGACTGCCTCGACCACACCGGCACCGACCTCACCGAACTCCGCGTCACCGGCGGCGGCGCCCGCAACCCCTTCTGGTGCCAACTCATCGCCGACGTCACCGGCCTGCCGGTCGCCACCTCCACCGACACCGAGGTCGGCGCCAAGGGCGCCCACCTCACCGGCCTCGTCGCCACCGGCACCTACCCCACCATCACCGCCGCGGCCAACGACCACGTCCGCATCACCGGCACCCACCACCCCGACGCCACTCGCCACCAGCACCACACCCACCGCTACGACCTGTTCCAACAACTCCGCGCCACCACCACCCCCGGCTGGACCCAACACGCGAAACACCAACCATGACCACCAACGCCATCCCGGCCGAGATCTCGCTCGGCATCGACGTCGGCACCCAGAGCGTCCGCTGCGTCGCCACCGACCACACCGGCACCATCCTCGCCACCGGCAGCCATCCGCTGCACAGCCACCGCGACGGCAACCGCCACGAACAGGACCCCCACCAGTGGTGGACCGCCCTCACCCACGCCACCCGACAGGTCACCGCGGTCCTCGGTGACCAACCGGTCCTCGGTGTGGCGCTGTGCGCCACGTCCGGCACCATCCTGCTCACCGACACCACCGGAAACCCCCTCACCCCCGGCCTCATGTACGACGACGGCCGCGCCACCGCCGAAGCCCTCCGCGCCAGCCACGCCGGCACCTCACTCTGGGACCGGCTCGGCTACCGCCCCCAGCCGTCCTGGGCGCTGCCCAAACTCCTGCGGCTGCTCGCCACCACCCGAGGTCCCGCCGCCCTCGCCCACCAGGCCGACTTCCTCACCGGCAAACTCACCGGCACCATCACCCCCGCCGACTCCAGCAACGCCCTCAAGACCGGCTACGACCTCGACACCGAACAGTGGCCCCACGAACTGCTCGCCGCCCTCGACGTCCCCCCCGACACCCTCCCCACCGTGGTCCGCCCCGGCACGACCGTCGGCACGATCCCCGCCGACAGCCCCACCGGGATCCCCGCCGGCACCCCCGTCGTCGCCGGCATGACCGACGGCTGCGCCGCGCTGGTCGGCTCGGGAACGATCGACACCGGCTCCTGGAACACCGTGCTGGGCACCACCCTCGTCGTCAAAGGCGTCACCCCGCAGCGCCTCCACGACCCCCTCGGCGTCGTCTACTCCCACCGCCACCCGGACGGCCTGTGGCTGCCCGGTGGCGCGTCCAGCGTCGGCGCCGGCGCGCTCACCGCCCACTTCGGCGACCACGACCTCACCCAACTCGACGCCCAGGCCGCCGCCCGCCCCCACACCACCCTGGCCACCTACCCGCTCGTCTCCCCCGGTGAACGCTTCCCCTTCGCCGCACCCGACGCGCACGCCATCACCACCGGCCGACCCCGCGACCACCTCGACGACTACCTGGCCATCCTCCGCGGCGTCGCCTTCACCGAACGGCTCTGTTTCGACTACCTCGACCTGCTCGGCGCCCCCACCCACGGCACCCTGCGCCTCACCGGCGGCGCCACCCGCAGCCGCTACTGGAACCAGCTCCGCGCCGACACCCTCGGCCGGCCCGTCCACGTCCCCCACGACGCCGACCCCGCCGCCGGCATGGCCCTGCTCGCCCGCGCCAACGGCCGCCCGCTGACCGACGCCGCCCGCCACCACACCCACCACCACGACACCTATCTGCCCAACCCCGACCACCAGGACGTCCTCGCGCAGGGCTACCGCACCCTCGTCGACGCCCTCCACCGCCACGGCTGGCTCCCCACCGAACTGGCCGACCACGCCACCGCGAGGAGCCACCCGTGACCGAGTTCGTCCTCGTCCGCCACGGCGAAACCACCTGGCACGCCACCAACCGCTACGCCGGCCGCACCGACGTCCCGCTCACCGAACACGGCCACCACCAGGCCCGCCGGCTCGGACGCTGGGCCGCCACCGCCGGCCTCACCGCCCTGCACACCTCACCGCTCACCCGCTGCCGCGACACCGGCGCCCCCGCCGCCACCGCCACCGGCCTGCCCCCGCACACCGACGACCGCCTCATCGAGATCGACTTCGGCCAGGGCGAAGGTCTCACCGCCGCCGACATGACCGCCCGTTTTCCCCACATCAGAACAGCTTTCGAGGAAAACCCGGTCGACAACCACTTCCCCGACGGCGAACACCCCACCGACGCCGCCCACCGCGCCGCCGCCTGCCTCACCGAACTCGCCACCATCCACCCCGACGGGCGGATCCTCGTCATCAGCCACTCCACCCTCCTGCGGCTGCTGGTCTGTCACCTGCTCGACCTACCCCTACGCCACTACCGCAGGGTGTTCCCCGCCGTCGGGAACTGCGCCCTCACCACCCTGCGCTGGGACGGATCCCGCCGCCCAGCGGCCCTCATCGAACTCAACCGTCCCGTCGAGGAGAGTGCATGACCGTCCGCATCCTGGCCGCCGGCGACCTGTTCGTCCGCAGCTCCCTGTTCGTCGACGCACTCCACCGCCACCTGGGCACGGGCCACGAGATCACCTCCCTCGAACTCCCCTGGCCCGTGGAACCCTTCCGCGCCATCGCCGAAGTGGACGAGGCCAGCGGCGACGAGGACCACCTCATCGCCGCGCTCGACGGTGTCGCCGTCTGCGTCACCCAGTTCGCCCCCCTCACCGAACGCGTCCTCGCCGCCTGCCCCGACCTCCGCTTCTTCGGCGTCGGCCGGGGCGGCCCGGTCAACGTCAACCTCGACGCCGCCCGGCGCCATGGCGTCACCGTGACCAACGCCCCCGGCCGCAACGCCGAGGCGACCGCCGAGCACACCATCGCGCTGATCCTCGCGGCCGCACGGCGTATCCCCGCCACCCACGAGGAGCTCCGGACCGGCGTCTGGCGCGGGGACTACTACCGTTACGACCAGGTCGGCCTGGAACTCGCCGGGGCGACGGTGGGGCTGGTCGGTCACGGCGCCATCGGCCGGCGCGTCGCGGCGATCCTCAGGGGGTTCGGCGCCGAGGTTCTCGTTCACGACCCGTACCTGTCGGATCCGGCTGTCGAGTCCGTTCCCCTGCCCGAACTGCTGGGCCGGTCCCAGGTGGTGTCGCTGCACGCGCGGCTGACCGCGGACAACCGTGGGCTGATCGGCGCCTCCGAGATCGCGCTGATGCCGGCTGGGGGGATTCTGGTCAACTGTGCCCGGGGCGGGCTGCTCGACTACGACGCCGCCTGCGATGCGCTGGACTCCGGTCACCTGTTCGCGGTGGCGGTTGACGTGTTCCCGAGGGAGCCGGTTCCCGCTGACTCGCGGTTGTTGCGTACCCCCGGGTTCGTCGTCACACCGCATCTCGCCGGCGCCAGCCGGCAGACCGCGCACAACGCGGCGAACACGGTCGCGGCTGACGCGGCGCGGTTTCTGCGGGGGGAGCCCGTGGTCAACGCGGTGTGACGGATCCGGCGGTGGACACCACCACGCCACGAATCAGACGGCGCTGGCGAACATGTGCTCGAAGTTCGCCGAGTAGGCGTCGTGAACGACGCGGATGTTGGTCTGGATCATCGCCTCGTCGTTGCGGCGCAACGAGGTGTGGTTCCAGTTCGGGCTGCCGGTGAACACCCAGCGTCCCGGCTTGCCGTCGTACCGGCCGTCGATCAGGAAGTACTTCGAGTGGATGCGGCCCGGCAGTTCGTCGGACGACTCCAGCGCGCGGACCTCGATGGTCGGATCGGCCGCCAGCGTGTCCAGCACGACCTGGTCGACCAGCCCGTGCACCACCCGGACCACACAACCCTGACCGGACAGCTCGACCAGCCGTCGCACGATCCCGATCCGGTACGCGTCGATCTCCGACATGCCGATCTGGATCTTCGTCCCGCCTCGGCAGTCGACCTTGTCCAGGATCTCGGTCACGTGGTCGCCCTCGGCGCGCGGGAAGAAGTACGCGCGGACCATTCCGCCCTCCATCCCGGAGCTGACGGTGCGGTAGTAGTCGTCGGTGGCCCGTTCGGCGGCCAGGTCCTCGAAGTACTCGTTGTACGCCCGGTAGAGCTTCTTGTTGCCCACCAGCGTGGTCGCGTTGTTCCAGTACGTCCGGGAGTTCAGGTCGGTGAAGTTCGCCGAGGACTGTACGACGACGTCCGACGCCCCACCGGTCCGGGAGAACAGGTAGAACTTGTTGTGCTGTCCCTTGGTCCCGATGCACGAAGACGTGTTGCCCTCCGGTGACACCCGCGAGCACACGTGCAGCCACGAGGCCCGGGACTCGTCGGTGCCGAGTTCGGCGCGCAGGGACTCCGCGGCCGGCGTGTCGTCCTGCCAGCCGTCGAGTACCAGTTGGACGTCCACACCTCGGCGCTTGGCCGCGATCAGCTCGGTGGCGAAGTCGGCTCCGGCGTCGCCGGAGACGACGAAGTGGGCGATGCGGATCCGTGAACCGGCCGGCGCCTGCTGGACCAGGGTGCAGATCTGGCGCACGATCGCCGTCGGGTCACCGCCCACCGGGTCGTTGAACACCGCGCCGGTGCGTACCGGCACCGCCGGGGCGTCCCGGCAGGGGCGGTCGGTGTTGTCGGCGACCGCCGAGCCGGCCGACGGCACGACCGCGAGGGTCGCGACGACGGCGGCGGACAGCAGCAAACCTGTGACACGCATGAGTTTTCCCTTTCGTCCGGGCAGGAGCGCACCGGGGTACGTGGGGTTGCCGAGCGCGCGACGCGCGCATAGTTGAGCCCTCAAGTTAACGTTACTTGAGGTGATTGTCAGCACGTTACGTGCGCTGTCGCGAGGTCGTCAAGGGGGCGTAGCTTCTCCGTACCGGTTCAGTCCGAAGTGGTCTTTGACAGGCTGGCAATCCGCAGTTAACGTTCACGGCACTTCAATTAGCGCTCACGTGAACGTTCATCCCCGTGTGGCGCCCCTATCTTCATCAGGAGCTGACACCTTGGGTAGTCCCACCTCTGACACGACGATGGACACGGCCATCGCCGGGCACCTGCGCCGGGCGATGCTCGACGCGGACCCGGTGCTGTCCCGGTACAACCCGCTGTCCCGCATCCTCGTGTTCGACCAGTTCAACAGCGGAACCCACGGCTGGACCGAGCTGATCGGCAACCACGACGGCGAGGGCAACCTCGACACCGTCGACGACCACATGCGTGACTTCCGCCCCCCGCAGCTGAGCTCGTGCACCTTCTTCGACGTCGGCACCCACGGCGCCATGACCGGCACCTACGCCCTCAAGGTCGCCACCCGGCCGGTCACCGGCCACACCGCGGTCGCGATCCGCCGGCTCACCATGGCCAAGAAGGGCCGCGTCCAGTTCGAGACCTACTTCACCTACAAGGCCGAGGCCGCCTCCGAGGAGAACGGGGCGTCCACCCAGGCCGGTGCCGGCGACTGGGACGGCAACATCCACCCCTCCGAGCAGCAGTTCGGCGCGTTCACCATCGCCACCGACATCTGCGACGACCGGGGCGAGCGGTACCACACCGTGATGCGGTACCAGAACACCGATCTGGACAACCAGTTCACCCGGCGCTGGATGTACCCGGTGGTACCGGAGCCGACCCCGCGCGAGCACCTGGAGGGCAAGGCCAAGCTCGCCGCCACCGACGACTTCACCGCCCCCAACCCGCAGGACTGGCGCCAGATCGGCGAGTCGCAGTCCTTCTGCTACAACGAGGTTCCGACCAAGGTCAACTGGCACTACCTGCGCTGGCAGATCGACACCGAGGCGCGGAAGAACATCGAGCTCCAGGTCAACGACCGCGTGTACGACCTGCGCGACGTCCCGGTGCCGGTGTACGAGGAGCGCTACGACTCGCTGGACAACCTCCTCAACTTCTACGTCAGTGCCCGTACCCACACCGGTGTCCGGAACTTCCTGTTCCTGGACTCGGTGCTCGTCTCGGTGGATTGGTAGGTCCTCATGCGACAGTCGCAAGCAGCGGTGCTCGAGCGTTACACCGTCCTGACCGGGGACTTCACCACCGAGCCGTACGAGACCGGGTGGGCCGCCGAGGCACGCTGGTTCGTCAGGGTGCTCGAGTCGTCCACTCCGGACACGAAGGTGGTGTTCACCACGCAGGTGTCCCCGGACGGCCTGCACTGGTGCGACGCCGAAGGCCAGGAGCAGACCGCGCAGGGCGAGGGACTGGTGTCCTGGCCGGTGCGCGAGTTCGGGCAGTGGTTGCGGATTCGGGGGTCCGTCGAGGGGGCAGACCGATCAGCGAAGGTGCTGATCTACCTCACGCTCAAGGACTGAGCAGTGGAAGGACTCACAGTGACCAGGTACAACCGGCGTAGCTTCCTCAAGATCAGCGGTATCGGACTGGCAGGCACCTACCTGGCCGCCTGCAGCGTCGGCGGCGGTGACGAAACCGCGGCCCAGACAGCGTTACGGGCGGCGTTCAGCCAGCCGATCAACGACCTCGACCCGCACGGTCCGTCCAGTGTGGACGAGGCGTCGCTGCTGGCCGGCCGGCTCATCTACGACACGCTCATCCGCCGCAACGGCGAGGAGCTGGAACCGGCGGTCGCGCAGTCGTGGGAGCAGCCGGACGACAACACGTGGGTGTTCACGCTGCGCGGCGACGTGAAGTTCCACGACGGCACCCCGCTGACCGCGGCCGACGTCAAGGCCTCGCTGGAGCGGGTGAAGGCGGCCAACACCGCCCAGTCCGCGCTGTGGGCCACGGTGTCCTCGGTCGAGGCGAGCGACGACACCACGCTCACCATCACCACCGAGCGACCGCTCGGCACGATGCTGGTCAACCTGTCGCTGATGTTCATCCTGCCGGCGGCCACGATGAACACCGAGGGCTTCTTCGCCAAGCCCGTCGGCAGCGGACCGTTCAAGGTCGAGTCGTTCACCCCGGCCGACGAGCTGGCGCTGACCTCCGTGGAGCACTGGAGCGGCAAGCCCAAGCTCAAGGAGGTCTCGCTGCCCTACCTGCCGGAGACCTCCAGCCAGATCACCGCGCTGCGCACCGGCGACCTGGACATCCTGTGGCCGGTGCCGCCCGACCAGCTGCGGGAGCTGGAGGGCGTCGAGGGCATCACGCTGGAGACCGTCCCCAGCTACGTCTACTACTTCAACTGGTTCAACTGCGGCAAGGCACCGTTCGACGACCCCCGGGTCCGGCGGGCCATGTGGCAGGCGGTGGACGTCGCCGGGATCGTGAAGAACCTGTTCGGTGACGGCGCCGAGGTGATGACCTCACCGATCCCGTCGACCGCGTTCGGCCACGCCGAGCAGCAGCCCTACGCCCACGACCCGGAGGCGGCCAAGCGCGCGCTGACCGAGGCCGGGCTGGGCGACGGTTTCCGCACGTCGCTGATGTGGTTCAGCGACACCGGGCCGCTGGCCGACGGGCTCGCCCAGGCGATGATCTCCGACTGGGCCAAGATCGGCGTCACGGTCGAGGCGCAGAACGTGGAGAAGGCGGAGTGGCTGCGCCGGCTCAACGAGAAGGAGTTCGACATGGACCTCCAGACCAACACGGTCACCACGGGGGACGCGGACTTCACCCTCGGCCGGCTCTACGACTCGGCCGCCGACCGGATGGGCTACCGCAACCCGGCGCTGGACGACATCCTGCGCCAAGCCCACGAGGACTCCGACCAGGCGAGGAGGGGTGACCTGTACGCGCAGGCGTGCAAGATCATCTGGGAGGACGCCGTGGGGATCTTCCCGGCCGCGCTGATCAGTACCTACGGGCTACGCAGTACGGTGCGGAACTTCCAGCCGGCGCCGAGCAACCAGCCCGACCTGCGTGGCGTCACCGTCGGCTGAGCATCCGGGACGAGGGAGGGTCAATGGTGGATTCTCGGCGGGTCACGCTCAAGGACATCGCGCGTTCGCTCGGGGTGTCCGTGAACACGGTCTCCCGCGCGCTGACCGACAAGGACAGCGTCAGCGAGGCCACCAGGGCACGGATCAAGGCCGAGGCCCAGCGCCTCGGGTACGTGCCCAACCCGATGGCACGCTCCCTCGTCCTCGGCTCGGCGATGACCATCGGTCTGGTCATCACCAACCCGTCCAACCCGTTCTACGCCAGGCTGATCAGCGCGATCGAGCACCGTGGCCGGGGCTACGGGTACTCGCTGATGCTGCTGGTCAACGAGGAGAGCCCGGACGGTGACCAGACCGCGGCCCAGACGCTGCTGCGCTGGGGCGTGGACGGCGCGCTGATCGTGCCGGCGGTGCAGGGCGACGGCGAGCACTGGGAGCGGCTGCCCGAGTCGGGCATCCCGCTGGTGTGCCTCAACCGGGACCTGCCGGGGCTGGACCTGGACTGCATCGGGGTCGACTACGAACTGGGCGCGTACACCGCGGCGCGGCACCTGGTCGAGGCCGGTGCGCGCACGGTGTGCCTGCTGGAGGAGGACCTGCCGATCTCCCCGGTCGCCGACCGGACGGCCGGTTTCCTGCGCGCGCTCACCGAGGCCGGGCTGCCGGCCGGGGCCGACCGGGTGCGTTCGGTGCCGACCCGGCGGCGCGCGTCGCTGGCCCTGCCCTGGGAGCCGGCCGACGCCTACCACCTGGCGCAGGACATCGTGCGTGGCGGCGACCTGCCGGACGCGTTCATGGTCGGCAACGACTACTTCGCGCTCGGGGTGTACCGGGCGCTCACCGAGGCTGGCCTGCGGGTCGGCGAGGACGTGCTGGTCGGCGGGTTCGGCGACCACCCGTTCGCCGCCTACCTCAACCCGTCGCTGACCACCGTCGCGCTGCCGGCGGCGGAGATCGGCACGTCGGCGGTCGACCTGCTGGTCAGCCGGATGAGAGGACAGGACGACCATGACCGGGCGGACAAGCGGCGGCTGCCGGCCGAGCTCGTCGTGCGCACGTCGAGCCGGCGGGACGAACAGGCGCTGGTGACGTGATCGGCTACCTCGTGCGCCGGCTGGCGCAGGCCGTGCTGCTGCTGTTCGGCGCGGTGACCATCGTGTTCCTCGTGCTGCGGGTCATCCCCGGCGATCCCGCCGCGCTGATCCTCGGCAGCCAGGCCACCGCGCAGGAACTGGCGGCCAAGCGTGACGAGATGGGCTTGAGCGACCCGCTGCTGGCGCAGTACGCGCGGCACCTCGGCGAGATCGTCCGGCTGGACTTCGGCGACTCGTGGCGGCTGGGCGGCGACGCGTTCGCCGCGGTGCTCGACCGGTTGCCGGCGACCATCACCCTGGCCGGCTTCGCGCTGCTGTTCACCCTGGCGCTGGGCTTCCCGCTGGGCGTGTACGCCGCGCGGCACAAGGGAAAGTTGGCCGACCGGGCGGTGTCGTACTTCTCGCTGACCGGGCAGGCGCTGCCGGCGTTCTGGGTGGGCATCATGCTGGTGCTGATCTTCTCCCGGACGCTGAACATCCTGCCGGCCACCGCGGACGGCTCGGCGCTGGCGCTGGTGCTGCCGGCGTTCACCCTCGCCCTGCCCTTCCTGGGGTGGCTGGCCAGGCTGGTGCGCAACGGCACCCTGGAGGAGCTCGGACGCGACTACGTGCGCACCGCGCGGTCCAAGGGCCTGTCCGAGCGGGTGGTGTTCAACATCCACGTGCTGCGCAACACGCTCACGCCGGTGATCACCGTGCTCGGACTGATCCTGGGCAACTTCATCGCCGACGCGGTGATCATCGAGCAGGTGTTCGCCTGGCCGGGCATCGGTTCGCTGATGATCGAGTCGATCCAGAACCGGGACTACGCGGTGGCCGAGGCGGCGATCATCCTGATCGCGGTGTTCTACATCGGACTCAACCTCGTGGTCGACCTGCTCTACTTCGCCCTGGACCCCCGAGTCACGCTGGAGACGGTATGAGCGAGAGGTCCGCCGTGCGCCGGCGCCTGGGCGTCGGCCCGGCCGTGGCCGCGACCGTGCTCGGGCTGTTCGTGCTGATCGCCGTGCTCGGGCCGCTGCTGCTGCCCTACGACAGCGTCGCGACCCGCGTCGGCGACCGGCTGCTGCCGCCGTTCAGCACGGCCTCGGACGGCAGCTTCGCGCTGTTCGGCACCGACCAGAACGGCCGGGACGTGCTGCGCCAGGTGATCGCCGGTTCGCGGGTGTCGCTGCTGGTGGGGATCACCGTGGTCGTCGTCGGCGGTCTGGTTGGCCTGGTGCTTGGCCTGGTCGCCGGCTACTACGGTGGCTGGCTGGACGCGGTGATCTCGCGCATCGGCGACATGCAGCTCGCGTTCCCCAGCATCCTGCTGGCGATCCTGCTGGCCGGGGCGCTTGGCCCGAGTCTGACCAACGTGATCGTCGCGCTGGCGGTGACCCGGTGGGTGATCTTCGCGCGGGTGGTGCGCGGTTCGGCGCTGACCACCCGGGGGCGGGAGTTCGTCGAGTCGGCGAAGGTCATGGGGGCCAGTGACCTGCGGATCCTGGTGCACTACATCCTGCCGTCGTGCGTGCAGCCGCTGATGGTCGCCTCGACCGTCCAGGTCGGCCTGACGATGGTGGCCGAGGCGGCGTTGAGCTTCCTCGGCCTCGGCGTGCCGCTGGACCAGGCGTCCTGGGGGTCGACGATCGCCAACGGCCGCGACTACCTGGCCAGCGCGTGGTGGATCGCCGCGGTTCCCGGGATCGCGCTGACGCTGGTGGTCATCTGTATCGGCCTGCTCGGTGACCGCGCCGGTGACGGTTCGGCCCCGGCGAAGGAGGTGGCGGCCAGGTGAGCGCGTTGCTCGAGGTGTCCGGGCTCCAGGTGGCCTTCGGTGAGCTGCGGGCGGTGCGGGGCGTGTCCCTGACCGTCGGGAAGGGACAGACGCTGGCGGTGGTCGGCGAGTCCGGCAGCGGCAAGAGCATCACCTCGCTGGCGGTGATGGGGCTGCTGCCGGCGCAGGCCCGGGTGGTCGAGGGGGAGATCAGCCTGGACGGGGTGAACCTGCTCGACCTGGCTCCCGAGGAGCTGCGCCGGCTGCGCGGCGAGGAACTGGCGATGATCTTCCAGGACCCGCTCTCCGCGCTGAACCCGTCGCTGACCGTCGGGTACCAGATCGCCGAGGTGTTCCGCCGGCGGCGCGGTGCGTCCCGCGCGGTGGCCACCGGGCGGGCGGTCGAGGCGATGGCCGAGGTCGGTATCCCGGACGCGGCCGAACGCGCGAAGGCCTATCCGCACGAGTTCTCCGGCGGCATGCGCCAGCGGGTGATGATCGCGATGGCGCTGGCCCTGGAGCCGAGGCTGCTGATCGCCGACGAGCCGACGACCGCCCTGGACGTGACGGTGCAGGCGCAGATCCTGCGGCTGCTGCGTGAGCGGCAGCGGGCTGGGCTGGCGATGATCATCATCAGCCACGACCTCGGGGTGGTGGCCCGCACGGCCCAGTCGGTGGTGGTGATGTACGCCGGGCAGGCCGTCGAGTCCGGGACGGTCGCCGAGGTCTACGGCACGCCGGCCCACCCGTACACGCTGGGTTTGATGGCGGCGAGCCCGTCGGCGCGCACCGGCCGGCGGGGTATCCGGCCCATCGACGGCAACCCGCCGGACCTCACGGCCCTGCCCAGCGGGTGCGCCTTCCACCCGCGCTGCCCGTTCGCGCGGGAGCGCTGCCGCACCGAGACCCCCGCGCTGCGCCCGCTGCCCTCGGGCCGGACCAGCGCCTGCCACTTCGCCGAGGAGGTGCTGGCCCATGACCGAGCAGCCGGTGCTTGAGCTGGTCGACCTGGTCGCCGGCTACCGCACCCGCCGTGGGGTGTTCGGCCGGCGCGGCCTGATCCGCGCGGTCGACGGGGTGAACCTCACCGTCGGCGCCGGGGAGACGGTGTGCCTGGTCGGCGAGTCCGGGTGCGGGAAGTCCACGGTGGCGAGGTCGGTGGTGAACCTGCTGGCGCCGGTGTCCGGTGAGGTCCGGTTCGCCGGGCGGTCGCTGGCCTCGATGGACCGCCGGGAGCTGCGGGCGATGCGCCGCGAGGTGCAGCTGGTCTTCCAGGACCCGTACGCCTCGCTCAACCCGAGGATGACGGTGCGCGAGCTGATCACCGAGGCGTGGCGGATCCACCCGGGGATCGTGGCGCGCGAGCGGTGGGACGCCGAGGTCGCGGAGCTGTTGGAACGGGTGGGGCTCAACCCGGCGCACGCCGCGCGCCACCCGCACCAGTTCTCCGGCGGGCAGCGGCAGCGGATCTGCATCGCGCGGGCGTTGTCGGTGCGGCCCCGGCTGATCGTGTGCGACGAGGCGGTGTCCGCGCTCGACGTGTCGATCCAGGCGCAGATCCTGGCGCTGCTGGGAAAGCTGCGCGACGAGCTGGGGGTGGCGTACCTGTTCATCACCCACGACCTCGGTGTGGTGCGGCACTTCGCCGACCGGGTCGCGGTGATGCATCTCGGGACGGTCGTGGAGACCGGGGCGACCGAACAGATCTACTCCTCCCCCGCCCACCCGTACACGCAGGCGCTGCTCTCGGCCGCGCCGAGCGTGGACGACTGGCGCGACCGGGGCGGCGAGGAGATCGTGCTGCGCGGTGACGTGCCGTCCCCGGCACGGCCGCCGGCCGGGTGTCGGTTCCACACCCGTTGCTGGCGGGCGGAGCAACGGTGCGACACCGAGGTGCCGGCGCTGGAGGAGCGCGGGGTCGGCCATCCGGTCGCCTGTCACTACGCGTCGGTGGCGACCGGGTTGGACGGACTGGGGATCGCCGATCCGGCACGCTGAGTCCGGCGCCGCTTGCGGACAACCCTCCGAAACAGTTTCGACACTGGCGGTAAGCGCCTGTCAGGTGCGAATATCGAGGACATGGCCGCCGTCGACGCGCAGCGCCGCCCCGCGATGCGGTGGGCGGTCGTCGCCGCGGTCGCGGTCCTGGCCGTCGTGCTCGCGGCCGGTGGCGCGCTGCTGGTGACCCGGGACGGGCTCGACGAGCAACTGGGCCGGCGGGTGGTCGCCGCCCTCGAACGCCCGGACGCCGACCTGAACGCCGGCGACGACCAGCACGCCGGGCACGACCCGGCGTCCGGCGCCACCCGCCGGGTCAGCCCCGACGGTCACGAACTGCGTTGCGCCACCGAGGTTTTCGGGCACGAGCCGGTCGACGCGACCTCGGTCGAGGAGGTCACCGTGGTGTACGCGCACCGGATGTGCGCGGCGGTGGGTCCCGGCCTGGTGTGGCCGGACTCGATCCGCGAGACCGGTCCGGTGGCGGTGCGCCTCGGGATCCCGGACACGCTCGTCCTGCCGGAGCGGTCCCTGCTCGACGACCCCGACGCGAACTACGTCGAACGTATCCGATCGGTTGTCCCCCAGCCGTTCCGCGACGCCGCCCTGGCTTTCCGCGACTACGTCGACCCGGACGTGGCGCAGGATCTCCAGGATCTCGTCGAGGACTGATCAAGGAATTTGGGAGCGGTCCCGAAACCGTCACGCACGGTTCCCAACTGAATATCCGACAGGTCGAACTGGGAGCGCTCCCACCGCTCTTTCAACGCTGAAGGAGGCATGGTGAGAAAACGGAAGTTCGCGCTGGCCGGCGTCGTCGCCTCGGTGGCCGGTCTGCTCCTGAGCCTGGTGAGCGCCGGGGTGTCCAGTGCGCACGGCGCCGCGCTGATGCCCGGGTCGCGCACCTACCTGTGCTACAAGGACGGCCGGGCGAGCACCGGCCAGATCATCCCGCAGAACGCCGCCTGCCAGGCCGCGTTCAACCAGAGCGGCGCGACGCCGTTCTACAACTGGTTCGCCGTGCTCCGCTCCGACGGCGCCGGACGGACCCAGGGCTTCATCCCCGACGGCAGGCTGTGCAGCGGGGCCGCGCAGATCTACAACTTCAACGGGTTCGACATCGCCCGCGCCGACTGGCCGGTGACCCACCTGACCTCCGGCGCCACCATCCAGGTGCGCTACAACAAGTGGGCCCACCACCCCGGCCGCTTCGACCTGTACATCACCAACAGTTCCTACAACCCCAGCCAGCCGCTGCGCTGGAGCAACCTGGTCTCGACACCGTTCAGCAGCGTGGTCAACCCGCCGCAGTCCGGCGCGACCGGCAGCGAGGAGGGCCACTACTACTGGAACGCCCAACTGCCCTCGGGCCTGTCCGGGCGGCACATCATCTACTCCGTGTGGACCCGTTCGGACAGCACCGAGACGTTCTACGGCTGCTCGGACGTCGTCTTCGACGGCGGCAACGGGCAGGTCACCTTCTAGCCGTCCCGGCCGTTCCCACCGTCCGACAGGAGATTGTCCGCCAAGAACGTTGCCGCACCCCGTTCCGCGACCTGTGATGCCCAACGGCCAAGGGCGTGGGACGGGGTGCGGCGCGTGGGCAGGTCACGCCCGGCGGGCTGGCGAACCCGGCGCCGTGGGCGGGCACGCGGGGAGCAGCGGAACTCCACCGTTTGCCCCAAAGAACACTCCGATCGTTGACAAGGCCGGCGAACCGGCGCCACTCTGGGAGCGCTCCCAGACGCCGTAGTCGACGAGGTGACCATGAAAAGATCGCACCGTGCCGCGTTGTTGGCCAGCGCCCTGGCCGCCGCCACCCTGGTCACCGGACCACCGGCCGCACTCGCCGAGGCGGACACCGTCGACGTCGAGGTCAACACCCGCGCCGGCCTGGAACACGTCAGCGACCTCGCCCTCGGCGTGAACCACGCCATCTGGGACGCCGAACTCGGCACCCCGGCCGTCGCCGACCTGATGCGCGACGCCGGGGTCCAGGCGATGCGCTACCCCGGCGGCTCCTACTCCGACATCTACCACTGGTACGACCACACCGCACCCGGCGGCTACGTCGCCCCCAACACGGACTTCGCCCACTTCATGGCCGGTGTACGACGGGCGGGCGCACGCCCGATCGTGACCGCCAACTACGGCACCGCCACCCCGCAGGAGGCCGCCGACTGGGTGCGCCACGCCAACATCGACAACGACTACGACGTCGAGTACTGGGAGATCGGCAACGAGCTGTACGGCAACGGCCACTACGGCTCCGAGTGGGAGGCCGACGACCACCCGGACAAGAGCCCGAACCAGTACGCCACCCTGGTCCGCGACTACGCGCGGGCGATGAAGGCCGTCGACCCGACCATCAAGATCGGCGCGGTGCTCACCACCCCCGGCGAGTGGCCCGACGGGATCACCGCCGAGGGTGACGCCGGCCCGTGGAACGAGGTCGTGCTCTCCGTCGCCGGACCGGAGATCGACTTCGGCATCGTGCACTGGTACCCCACCGGCGACTCCGGGGCCGAGGTGCTGCCCAAGACCGACCGGCTGGCCCCCGCGCTGCGGATGGTCCGCGAACAGGCTCGCCAGTACGCCGGCAAGGACATCGGCATCGCCATGACCGAGCTGAACACCACCTACGGACGCAACACCCAGCCCGGCGCGCTGTTCGCCGCCGACGCGTACGCCACGCTGATGGCGGGCGGGGTGTTCACCACCGACTGGTGGAACGTCCACAACGGACTCGGCCAGGTGCGCACGATCGCCGGCCAGACCGACTACGACGACTTCGGCCTGCTCTCCAGCGGCAACTGCACCGCCGACGGCACGACCTGCCAGCCGGCACTCAACACGCCGTTCGCGCCCTACCACGCACTGGCGATGCTCTCCCGCTTCGCCGGCCCCGGCGACCAGCTCGTCGGCGCGAGCGCGTCCGACCCGCTCGTGAAGGCGCACGCCTCCCGGCGCACCGACGGCGGCCTGTCGGTGCTGCTGGTCAACGAGGACCCCGACTCGGCCAAGGACGTCACGCTCGACTACGCCGGCTACACCCCCGCCGCCGGCGCCACCGTGCTGACCTACGGCAACGGCGACGACGCCATCACCACCACCACCGGCACCGCCGGCCAGGTCACCCTGGCGCCCTACTCACTGACCACGCTCGTACTGCGCCCCCGGTCGAGCACCACCCCGCCGGCCGCGCCCGCACGCCCGAGCGCCGGCACGATCACCGACGACGCCGTGACGTTGAGCTGGCCGGCCGGCCCGGCGGGCGTCAAGTACGAGATCCACCGCCAGTTCGGCACCACCAGCGAGCAGTGGGGCGAGACCACCGCCACCAGCTTCACCGTCACCAACCTGGACCCGGCCACCAGCTACACCGTCAACATCCTGGCCAGGGACGGCGCCGGGCGGGTGTCCTGGGCATCTCCCCCACTGAGCTTCCGCACGACCACCCCGGCGACGTCGTCCTGCGCGGTCCGGTTCGCCGAGACCACCAACTGGGGCAACGGTTACGTCGCCGACGTCACGGTCACCAACACCGGCACTGCGCCGATCGACACCTGGGCACTGAGCTTCACCTGGCCGACGTCGTGGCAGCGGGTGGACAGCGGCTGGAACGGGACGTGGACCCAGCAGGGCACGACCGTCCAGGTGGCCAGCGTCGAGGGCAACCACGTGCTGGCGCCCGGGGCGAGCACCACGGCCGGCTTCGTCGGGGCCTACCAGGGCCCGAACGTGCCGCCCGCGGCGTTCACCCTCAACGGGACGCTCTGTTCCTAGGCGCCGAACGCCTCGGCCATCCGCAGCCAGCGGGCCGCCTCGTCGTGGCGGCCCCTGCGCTGCAGGGTGCGGCCGAGCATCAGATGGGCGTAGTGCTCGACGGGATCGCGCTCGACGATCTCCCGCAGCTGCTCCTCGGCCCGACCGAGCTGCGCGGAGTGGTAGTAGGCGCGGGCCAGCAGCAGCCGGGGCCCGGTCTGGTCGGGGTACTCGGCGACGACCTCGGCCAGCGCCTTGGCCGCGGCGGTGTAGTCCCTGGCCTCGAACAGCAGCTCCGCGCGCTCCCAGCGCTCGGCGGCGGTCTCGGGGTGCGCCTGGTCGAACAGGTGCAGCGCGCTCGCCCAGCGATCCGCCGCGACCTGGCTGGGGTAGGTGTTGTCGGTCATCGTGGGCCTCCTCTCACGGCACCCCGTGCAACCGCCGGGAGGCCCGGATCATTCCGCCGACCCGCCTCGGACACACCTCGGGGCCGGCACGTCCGCGCCGGCCCCGAGGTGGTGTTCAGGTGCTAGCAGGCACCCAGGTCGAGCCAGGAGGTGGAGCTGCCGGGGGCCTCACCGATGGAGAACCAGTTGGCGAGCAGCCACGCGTGGCCGTTGTGGCCCACGGTGTCACCCAGCAGGTAGATGGCGGTGGCACTCCAGGCCTCGTAGCCCTCACAGGGCTCGGGGTCGGGGTCCTCGCCCGGGTCCTCCGGGTCGGGGTCCACGCCCTCGCCGTTGAAGAGCAGGTTGTTCGGCGAGCCGCTGCCCGGGCTGGAGACGTTGCCCTTGCTGGCGCCGTCCTTGAGCGCGGTCTGGACCGCCGCCGGGGTGGCCGACGGGTTGGCGCCCAGGTACAGCGCCGCGACACCCGCGACGTGCGGGGTCGCCATCGACGTGCCACTGATGGTGTTGGTGGCGGTGTCGTTGGTGTTCCAGGCCGAGGTGATGTCCCGGCCCGGGGCGAAGATGTCGGTGCACGTGCCGAAGTTCGAGAACGACGAACGGGCGTCGTTGCTGTCCACCGAGTTCACGGTGATCGCCTCCGGCGTGCGGGCCGGGGTGAAGTTGCACGCGTCCGCGCTCGAGTTGCCCGAGGCGATCGCGTAGACGACGCCGGAGCTGATCGAGTTGCGGACCGCGTTCTCCAGCGACGCGTTGGTGCCCGACGCGCCGAGGCTCATGTTGGCCACGGCCGGCTTGGCGGCGTTCGCGGTGACCCAGTCGATGCCCGCCGCGACACCGGCGAGGGTGCCCGAACCCTGGCAGTTGAGCACCTTCACCGCGACCAGCTTCGCCTCCTTGGCGACGCCGTGCGCGGTGCCCGCGACGGTCCCGGCGACGTGCGTGCCGTGGCCGTTGCAGTCGGTGTTGTTCGAGTCGACCGTGTTGGTGCCCCAGGAGGCCCGTCCACCGAAGTCGCTGTGCGTGGTGCGGATACCGGTGTCGATGATGTACGCGGTCACGCCCGGCGCGGTGTTCGGGTAGGTGTGGCTGTTGTCCAGCGGCAGGTCACGCTGGTCGATGCGGTCCAGCCCCCAGGACGGCGGGTTGGGCTGCGTGCCGACCGCGCTGATGACGCGGTTCTGCTCGACGTAGGCCACGGCCGGGTCGGCCGCGGTCTTCCTCGCCGCCGCCTCCGACATGGTCGCGGCGTAGCCGTTCAGGGCGGCGTCGTAGGTGTGTTGGACGTTCGCGCCGTACTTGGTGGCGGTCGCGGACGCCGACACGGCGACATCGTCCTTGAACACGACGATGTAGCTGTCGGCGATGACACCGGCGGCGTTGGTGCCCAGGATCTGGCCCTCGGCGGCCTGGGCCGGCGCGGCGATGCCGACGCTCACCGCGGCGGTGGCCACGGCGACGAATGCGGAGGCGGCGAATCTGCCGGCCGCACGAACTGATGAACTTCTCATGCCGAACAAAACTCCTCGTGTGCAGGGCACGAGCCCGGACGCTGCTCGTGGTCAAGGGCACTCGGCCGGCGACCGGTTGGTCACCAATTCTCAATCCAACGGAATAGCGCGGCGATGGGCAACGATCTGGGAAGGACAACGGCCGATCAGCCGTATGTACCGCCGCCACCCGTACCAGTCGCTTTCAGACGACCGGCAGGGTCGGCGGACAGGGCGGCGCGGAACGGTCCGGTCGGGGTGCCCGGCGCACGTGCCCGCTGGCCGGGGCAGTACGACATGGACAGGTGCGGACAGGTCGATCGGGCAGTCGTCCTGGAGCGTGAGGTTGCGGACGGTCGCGGCGGTGAGCAACGCCGAGCCGAGAGGCGGCGTCGCCGATCAGCGGGCCGGCGACACCGAGCGGCCCGAACCGGTCGGCGAGGGTGGCGATGCCCGACAGCGTCGTGCCGTGGCGGGTGGCGCCGAAAGTGACCACTGTGGACAGTCGGCGCATTCTTGTGTCTCCCGGACAGATTTCCCGCTGACCGTCCGATGCCAGGACGATGCCGGACGATCACGGAAAATCGACGAGGCCCTGACCGTTCCTGGTAATCCGGGAGACAAATCCGATCATGGGGACTGGCACGAGGTCCGGAAAAAGAGCTACGCGGGAACCACGCATGGGTTCGCACCTGGTCGATGGACGGGGTAAGCCATCAACCCACCTCCGAACCACCGGTCGGCACATCCTCAGCGCAGGGCAATCGTCAGCAGGACCACCGAGTCGGCCAGGGCGCGCAGGCCGTGGCGCTGCGGCGGGAGGTTGGCCAGACTGCCCTCGTCGAGCAGCCACTCCTCGTCGTGGGTGTGCAGGCGGACCTGGCCAACGAGAACGTGCAGGGTGCCGGCGGTCGGCGAGCCGTGTTCGGCCATCTCGGCGTCCTGGGCGAAGGCGATCAGGGTCGCGCGCTGCGCCACGCCGTTGATGATCGTCCTGGCCGCGCGGTGGGACTGGTTGTGGCGGGCCTCGTCCAGCAGTTCCGCGCCCAGGGTCTCGATCTGGGTCACGCGGGGGTGATCGGTCACGGCACTCGCTCCCCTCTCGGGCTCAGTGACCGATTCAATCACCGTTCGTAGGCACTCGCCCGCCGGCCCGGACGGTGACGCCGTGGCCGGCAAGGAACTCCAGCCACCGGTCGACGTCCTCGCCGGATTCGACGGCACGGTGCGGGCCGGGTGCGCTCCGGCCCTCGACGATGTCGAGCACTCCCCTGGCCAGCGGCAACGACACCGTCCTGGCCATCGCCGTCTCGGTCTCGTCGCCGACGAGGTCCAGGACGTACTCGCCCGTCCACGCCGTGTCGCCGGCCAGCACGTCCAGGCCGACGGCCAGGATGACGCGGTCCCGGTCGGCGGCGGTCATCGGGTGGTCGGCCGCCAGCCGGGCGGCCAGGGCGTCGACGGCCGCCGGGTCACCGGCGCGCAGGACCGGGAACACCTCGGCCCACGCGTCCAGCCAGCCCGCCAGCCGCACGGTGCCGCGCACGAACGTCGTCAGCCGCCACGCCGGCGGCATCCGGTACTGCTCGACGAACGGCACGCTGTCCCGGTTCGGGTACACCTCGAACCGCTCGTCGCCGACCAGCCGGCTGGTGGTGGCCGTCCACGGCTCGTCGACGACCCGCTCGTGGCCGTCCTCGACGTAGCGGGCCGGTGAGCGCAGCGCGGTCAGCACGCTGCGCGGCGCCCAGCTGAACCGGTAGCGGAACTCGTTGGGCACCGCAGGGATCCCGCCGCAGTACGAGGTGAACGACGCGGTGGCGGCGGTGTCGGCGCCCACGGCGGCCTCCGCCTCGGCGACCAGCCGGTGGGCCAGCAGGTGGTCGATCCCGGGGTCCAGGCCCGCTTCGGCGAGCACCACCAGGCCGCGCGCGGCCGCGTCCCCGGCCAGCGCGGCCAGTTCGTCGGACACGTAGCTCGAGCAGGCGAAGTGCGCGCCCCGGTCCAGGCAGCGGCGCAGCAGCCCCGCGTGCTCGCCGGCCGGCAGCATCGACACCACCACGTCCCCCGGCCGCAGCTGGTCGTCCAGGTCTTCGGTGTCCAGGCCGCGCACGGTCAGGCCACCGGTGAGGCCCAGGCGCTCGGCGCCCTGCTCGGCGCGGACCCGGGTGCGGCCCCACAGCGTCACCGGCGTCCGGTCGGCCAGCACCCGCAGGCCGCTGCCGGTGGACAGGCCGGCGCCAAGCCAGTGGACGCGGCCGGTCGGCGGGACGGGCTCAGCCATGCGTGGACTCCTCGTCGAGTGCGGCGGTGAACAGCCGGGCGCAGCGCCGCCACGGCCCACCGTCGAGATCCCGCAGGTGGGGAAGCAGGTCCTCGGCGAACGCGACGCTGGACTCCTCGGGCAGCAGCGAGGGTAGGTTGTCCACGGCGATCAGGTCCAGCGGCGGGTCGGTCCGCAGCCGGTCGGCCGGGTCCTCCCAGCTGGTCACCGCGTCGTAGATCGGCAGCAGGTTGCACGGCGACCCGACGTCACAGGTCACGTCACAGACCACGGCCAGCCGCCGGGGCCGGTCCAGGTCGGCCGGGGTGAGGAACGGGGTGCCCGGTTCGGTCGCCAGCACGGCGTTGAGCAGCAGCTCGTGGTCCAGCAGCGCCGCGCGGTCCAGGTCGCGGGTCTCGGCCAGGTCCCAGCGGGTCGGGGTCAGACCGGCGGCACGGAACCCGTCGGTCGCGCCGCGACCGCACCGGCCCAGCGCGCCGAGCACCAGCGCGCCCGTGCCGTCCGGTGTGGACGCCAGGCGGGCGTCCAACTCGGGCCGGGTGGTCGGGCGCAGCGGGACGTCGAGCTGGCCCCGGTGGAGCAGCACGGTGACCGCCGCGCCGACGTAGCCGGCCCAGTAGCCGAACGCCGCCAGCCGCCGGCCGCCCTCGTCGGTCAGGTACTCCAGGTCGAGCAGGGTGCCGCCGCCGGCGGCGAAGCGGCCCAGCAGCCGCGCCGCGTCCGGCTGGTGCTTGAAGGCGTGCCCGAAGAACACGTGCCGGTGGCGCAGTTCAGCCGGCTCGTCGGGCAGCTCCTTGAGGCCGACGATCACCGCGTCGGCCGGGGCGCCGACCCAGCTGCCGGCGTCGGCGATCGTGGCACCGGCCTCGGCGTAGGCGTCGGTCGGGAAGACCCGTCGCGGCGAGTCCTCCACGGTCACGGTGTGCCCGTCGGCGATCAGGGTGGCCACGCCGCCGGGGGTGATCGGCGCGCGGCGTTCGCTGGCGCGGGTCTCGGCCCGCAGCCACAGCTGGCGGCTCATGCCGGCGGCGGGGCGGTCGAACCGCGCGCGACCAGCATCGGCTCCGGGTCCCGGACCACGACGTGGCGCGGGTCGGCGCCGCCCAGGCGCTCCAGCAGCAGGGCCACCGCCGCCGCGCCCAACTCCCGCATCGGCATGGCCACCGCCGTCAGCGACGGCACCAGGTGGCCGGCGTAGGTCACGTCGTGGAAGGCGATCACCGACAGGTCCTCGGGGACCCGCAGGCCGGCCTCCCGGGCGGCGGTGAGCGCGCCGATCGCGGCCAGCACGTTGCCCACCACGACCCCGGTCGGCGCCGGGCGCACCGCGAGCAGTTCCCGCATCCCGGCCAGGCCGGAGTCCACGGTGTGCCCGCCGGCCACCAGCCAGCCCGGGTCGGCCGACAGGCCGGCCCTGGTCAGGGTCTCCCGCCAGCCCCGGACGCGCTGCCCTGACCGCTGGGTGCCGCCGACCTTCAGGTGCGCGACGCGGGTGTGGCCGAGGTCGACCAGGTGCTGGGTGGCCAGCCGGGTGCCGCCGGCGTCGTCGAGCGCGACACTGGCCAGCGACTCGGAGCGGTCGTTGAGCAGCACGGTCGGGATCCGGGTGCTCGCCGTGGTGATCACCTTGCGGTCCGAGGGCGTGCCGGCCCGCTGGAGCAGCAGGCCGTCGATGGCGCCGCCGTGCACCGCCCGGTGGAAGGTCTCGTCACCTCGGGCGAGGCCGTCGATGTCGGCCAGCAGCAGCACGTGCCCGGCCTCGGCGGCGGCCCGCTGCGCGCCGAGGATGATCTCGCCGTACAGCGGGTTCGCCACGTCGTGCACGGCCAAGCCCAGGGCGCCGGCCCGGTTGTGGCGCAACGCCCGTGCCGCGTGGCTGGGGGTGTAGTCCAGGTCGCGGGCGGCGGCCAGCACCCGGTCCCTGGTCTCGGCCCGGACCTGGAGCTTCGGGTCGCCGTTGAGCACCCGCGAGACGACGGCCGGGGTCACCCCGGCATGTCTCGCGACATCGGTGATGCTGACTCTCAACCGCCGCCTCCCTCCACGATGGGCGCTAGGTTACGGGGTCCCAGTCCTCGATGATCGTGAGATGCCACCGCCCGAGGTTGCTGGTGAACAACTCGGTCCCCCGGAACGCCAGGTTCGTCGGATGGCAGAGCAGGTGCGCGGTCGGGTCGGCCAGCACGGTGGTCACCGCGCCGGTGCCGAGATCGATCCGCAGTACCTGGCTCGGCTCGTAGCAGCCGACGTAGAGCCCGCCGTCCGGGCCGAAGGCGATGCCGTCGGGGACGGTGTCCGGCAGGGTCGCCACCACCGTCGCCGGACCGGCCGAGCCGTCGGCGCCGATCGGGATCCGGCTCACCCCAGGCCGGAACGACTCGACGACGTAGACCGACGAGCCGTCCGGGGCCAGCGCCAGGCCGTTGGCGAAGTTCAGCGGCTCGGTCGTCCACAGCCCGCCGGTGCCGTCGGGGGCGAAGCGGTACACCCCGCCGCCCGGCACGCCCTGCTCGTTGCTGTCCGACACGTAGACCGTGCCGTCGGCGGCCACCGCCGGGTAGTTCGGCGCGACGAAGGGCCGGTGACCGCCGTCGGTGAACCGCTCGATGGCGCCGGTCGCCGTGTCCACCACGAACACCGCGCGGTGCGCGAGGTCGCAGGCGTAGAGCCGACCGGCGGGCCCGAACCCCACCCCGAGGACGAACCCGCCGGTACTGGCCACCTCCGTCAGCGTGGTGCCGTCGGCGGAGACGCGGTAGATCTGTCCGCGCTCGCCGCCGCACCAGACGCTGCCGTCGGGGTGGATCGCGACGCCCTCGGGGTGGTCGAGGCGGGGGTCGCTCAGGGTGCCGTCGTGGAAGACCCGACCGCGCGCCATTCCCGATCCCCCTCCTCCGGTTCCTCGACCGCCGGTTCCTCCCGGAAGCGGCGGTTGCGGCGGCGCCGGCGGGCCTCGTCGATCGCCACCGCCAGGATGATCACGGCACCGCGCACGACGTCCTGCCAGAAGGTGTTGACGTCCAGCAGCACCAGGCCGTTGGCGAGCACGCCGAGGATCAGTACCCCGAGCACGGTGCCCGACACGGTTCCCTCACCGCCGTTCAGGCGGGTTCCGCCGAGGATCACCGCGGCGATCACGTTCAGCTCGAACCCGACACCGATGGTCGGCTGGAAGGAGTTCAGCCGCCCGGCGGTGATCAGACCGGCCAGCGCCGCCGCCACCCCGACCACGATGAACGCGATGATGTAGATCCGGGTCACCGGCAGGCCGGCCGAGCGGGCCGCCTCCGGGTTGCCGCCGGCGGCGTACAGGTACCGGCCGAACACCGTGCGGTTGAGCAGGAAGTAGGTCAGCACGACCACCGCGAGGGCGATCACCACGGGGATCGGTATCGGGCCGATGTAGCCGACGCCGATCTGGCGCAGCGTGTCGCCCTCGGTCTGCAGGGCACGCGCGTTGGTCGACAGATAACCGATTCCGCGCAGGATCGACATCATGCCCAGCGTGGTGATCAGCGCGTTGATGCCGAGCTTGGTGACCAGCAGGCCGTTGATGATGCCGACCACCGCACCGACGGCGAGCCCGGCGACGACGGTGATCGGGATACTGCCGGTGGCGTTGTAGATCGACACCGACGCGACACCGGTCACCGCGAGCACCGAGCCGACCGACAGGTCGACCTGGCCGGTGACCATCGCCACCGTCATCCCGAGCGCCGCGATCAGCTCGATCGACGACGCGCGCAGCATGTTGGTGATGTTGCCGGTGGTGAAGAACAGGCCGTTGGTGGCGATCGTGAGGATCACGCAGATGACTACGAGTGCCAGCAGCAACGGCACCTGTTCGTACCGCCCGATCGAGCGGGTCAGGGTGGAGATCCGGCCCTTCACTGCTTCCCCTTACCGATTGCAGCCGTCATGAGGTCCTCCTGGTTGGCGTCGGCGTGGTCGAACTCCTTGACCAGCCGGCCGTCGCGCATCACGTGGATCCGGTCGCACAGCGACAGCAGTTCCGGCATCTCCGAGGACATCACCAGCACCGCGACACCGCGCTCGGCGATGCCCGCGATCAGCTTGTAGATCTCGCTCTTGGAGTTGACGTCGATCCCGCGCGTCGGCTCGTCGAGGATCAGGACCTTGAGGTCCTCCTTGATCAGCCAGCGGGCGAGGGTCACCTTCTGCTGGTTGCCACCGGAGAGGGTGGCGACCTTCACCTCGGCCGAGTGCGCCTTGACCCGCAACCGCGCGATGGCGTCGCGGACCACGCCGCGTTCCTTGGACCGGTTCACCGTGCCGCCCCGGGACAGCCGGCGCAGCACCGCGAGGGTCATGTTGTCCCTGATGGTGGAGACCAGGACCAGGCCGTCGCTCTTGCGGTCCTCCGGCACGTAACCCATGCCGCGCTCGGCGGCGCGGGGGGAGGAACCGCGCGGGACGACCCGGCCGTCGAGCCGGATCTGTCCCGCCTTGGTCCGATCCAGACCGAACAGCGCCCTGGCCAGTTCCGTGCGCCCGGCGCCCATCAGGCCGGAGAAGCCGACGACCTCGCCGGCGTGCACGGAGAACGTCACGTCGTGGACCATGTCCGAGGTGAGGCCGGTGACCTCCAGCAGTGGCGTGTCGTTCGGGTCGAACGTGCGCGCCATCCTCGGGAACATCGCGTCCAGCTCGCGGCCGACCATCTGGGTCACCAGCTCGTCGGCGGTGATCTCGGTGGTCGGTGTCTCGGCGACCTTGCGGCCGTCGCGCAGCACGGTGATCCGGTCGGAGAGCCGGAAGAGCTCCTCCAGCTTGTGGGAGACGTAGACGATGCCCACGCCCTGTTCGGTGAGCCGGTCGACGAGGTCGAACAGCGTCTCGATCTCGGCGTAGCTCAGTGCCGAGGTCGGTTCGTCCATGGCGATCACCTTGGCGTCGGTCGACAACGCCTTGGCGATCTCCACGAGCTGACGTTGGGCGACGCTGAGGAAACCGAGCCGGGTACCGGGGTCGACCGTGAGGCCGACGCGTTCCAGCAGGCGACGTGCCTCCCGGTGCAGCGTGCCACGGTCCACGGTGCCGAGCGGGGAGGCGGGCAGCCGGCCGAAGAACACGTTCTCCGCCACCGACAGGCTCTCCACCTGGCTCAGCTCCTGGAACACGACGCTCACTCCAGCGGCGTGCGCGTCCTTCGGGCTGCCGAAGGTCATCGGCTTCCCGTCGACGAGGTACTCGCCCTCGTCGGGGACCTGCACGCCGGCCATGACCTTGATCAGGGTGGACTTCCCGGCGCCGTTCTCACCGAGCAGCGCGTGCACCTCGCCCGGCCGCACGTCGAAGTCCACCCCGTCAAGGGCGAGCACTCCGGGGTATCGTTTGCCGATCCCCCGCAGCTGGAGCACCGGCTCGGCTCCTCCGGTCACTTCTCGTTCTCCAGCAGGGCCGCGACCGCGTCGTAGTTGATCTTCCAGTTCTTGCCGTCCTGGGTGTAGTACTCGGAGAGGTTCTCCGGAGTCAGCACCGTGGCCGGGGTGACCGTCCGCTCGTCGACGCTCTTGCCGTCCTTGACCGCCTTGGCCTGCTCGACCATCGCGCGGCCGACGTACTCGGGGAACATGCCCATGCCGGCCTTGTACGGGCCACCGGAGGTGAGCGCGGTCTTGCCGGCCTGACCCTCCACACCGAACCCGAGGGTGGTCAGCTTCGTGATGTCCAGCCCGGCCTCCTCGTAGGCCTGGGTGCCGCCGAGCGCGGAGTCGTCGTTGATGCCGAAGATCATGTTGATGTCCGGGTTCGCGGTGATCGCGTCCGCGGACACCTTGAGCGCCTGGTCCTTCAGACCGCCGCCGTTGACCTCCTGGACGATCTCGAAGTCCGCGCCGCTGGCGGCCAGGCCCTCCTTGAAGCCGGCCGTGCGGTCCCGGGTGTCCACCTGGGTCGGCAGCCCGACGATGAGCACCTTCGCCTTGGTCTTCAAGGTGTTGGTGATGTAGTCACCGGCCCACTGGCCGAGTTGCTTGGCCGCTTCCAGGTTCTCGATGCCGACGGCGGTCTCCGCGCCGGGGACCGTGTTGGACTCGGTCACCACCGGGACGTTGTTCTCGGCCGCCTGGCTCATCACGCTGGACAGGCCTTCCGGGTCGACCGGCGACATCATCAGGACGTCCACGCCCTGGGTGAGCATGTTCTCGGCCTGCGTGATCTGCTTCGACAGATCCACGTTGGCGTCCGCCCAGTCGAAGTCGTAGCCCTCGTCCTTGGCCGCGTCCTCCGCGCCCTGGATGACGTTCTGGTACCACTCGTGGGAGCCGAAGTTCACCACGTAGCCGAGCTTCAGCGCCCCGGAGTCGTCGCCGGGGGTGGAGCACCCCACCGCCACGAGGGCCATCGCCAACGCGGCCGGCAGCAATCTGGTCATTCTCATGTGGACCTCCTCGTCCGTCCGCCCGCGGTTATTAAAACGGTTTACCTACATCCTGGCAATAAACGCGCGGTAGTCAACCTGTCGCGCCGCCGGGGCGGGCAAGCCCGGATGCGGCGTCTTCCGGATCGGCCCACGACTGGTTCGGCACCATGGCGAACCAGTCCGGACGGCCGGGGTCACGGTCATAGGGGTAGTCGCCGAGCCGTTGGTACAGCTCGGCATACCTGGCGAGCTTGTCACGGTCGAGGCTGACACCCAGCCCAGGACCGTCCGGCACGGCGATCCGGCCGTCCCGGTACGACAGCTTGCCGCCGACGATCACGTCGTCGACCAGGTGGTGGTAGTGCGCGTCGGCGGCCAACGTGAGGTTGGGCACCACCGCACCCAGGTGCAGCATCGTGGCGAGCTGGATGCCCAGCTCGCCCGAGGAGTGCACGGCCACCCCGATCTGGAAGGTCTCGCACACCCCCGCCGCCTTCACGCAGGCGCGGATCCCGCCCCAGAACGTGGTGTCCAGCAGCACGACGTCCACCGCGGGATCCCGCACGTTGGTCGCCAGCTGTTCGAAGTTCACCACGATCGTGTTGGTGGCCAAGGGAATGCGCACCGCGTCGCGCACCTGGCGCATCCCGTTGAGTCCCCACGTCGGGTCCTCGAGGTAGTCGTTGTCCAGGTCCTCGATGGCACGGCCGAAACGGATGGCCTCCTCCATCGGCAACGCGGCGTTGGGGTCGTAGCGGAAGGTGTCCCCGGGCAGGGCCTTGGCCAGCTCCCGGTAGGCACGCAGCTCGTGGTCCGGCGGGAACACCCCGCCCTTGAGCTTGTGGCTGCGGAAACCGTGCTCCCGCTTGAGCTCCAGCGCGTGCTCGACGAGCTGGTCGACCGTGCGGACCTCGCCCCGGCCGGTCCCGGCGTCCGGGTAGCGGAAGAACAGGTAGCTGGCGAACTCCACCTCGTCGCGGACCTTGCCGCCCAACAGCGTGTGCACCGGACAGCCCAGCGCCTTGCCGGCGATGTCCAGGCAGGCGAACTCGACGGCCGCGAGCAGCTGGGTGCGGTTGTTGTACAGCGAGGAGGTCGGGTTGGCGAGCTTGAACCGCAACTCCTCGACGCGGAACGGGTCGTGCCCGACGAGGTAGGGCTTGAGGGCGGCGAACGCGGCCTGCGCGCTCTGGCCCCCGCCACCCATCTCGCCGATGCCGACGATCCCCTCGTCGGTCTCGACCTCGACGATGGTGCGGACGAACCGGCCCCAGTGCGCGCCGTTGGCGTGCCGCAGCGGCGCCTCCAGCGGCATGGCGACGGTGGTGGCCCTCAGGTCGACGATCTTCATGCGGTACTCCCCCTCACTCCGGCAGTGCCACGGGCAGGGTGGACAGCAGGCCGCCGTCCACCCGGTACTCGGCACCGGTGACGAAGGAGGCGCGGTCGGAGGCGAGGAAGGCCACCACCTCGGCGACCTCCTCGGGCCGCGCGGCCCGGCCGAGCGGATGGCTCGCCCCCCACTCGCGGACCAGGTCGTCGGGGTCGCGGTCGCCGGCGAAGCGGTCGGCGGCCCAGCGCAGCATCGGGGTGTCGACCGAGCCGGGGCACACGACGTTGGCCCGGATGCCCTCTGCGGCATGGTCGACGGCGATCGCCCTGGTCAGCGCGACGATCCCACCCTTGGACGTGGCGTAGGCGGCGACCCCGGTCTGGGTGGCGAAGGCCTGGACCGAGGCGATGGTCACGATGGACCCGCCGCCGCGCGCCCGCAGTTGGGGCACGGCGTGGTGGCAGGTGAGGTAGACACCCTTGAGGTTGACGTCGATGACCTCGTCCCACAGCCGTTCGCCGGTCTCCTCGACGGTGCCGTACCGCTGGATGCCGGCCGAGCAGACCACCGTGTCCAGCGGTCCGACCCCGGCGACGAGGTCGCGCACCTGGTCGTGGTCGCGCACGTCGGCGACCACCCCGGTGACGTCGTGCCCCGCTCCCCGCAGTTCGTCGGCGACAGCCGCGACCTGCTCGGGATCGTGCCCACAGAACGTCACCGAGGCACCCGATGAGGCGAACCGCTCCACGGCGGCGCGCCCCACCCCCGAACTACCCCCGGTGACCAGTACGACCTTGTCCACGAACTCTCGCTCCACACTTCAACACTAGTATACTAGTGCCTCACCATCAACCGACCTGTTCCGTCACCGTCCGAAGCGGACCACCTCGCGTGTGCCCGGCCGGACCGGCACCGTCCGCTCCCGCCCGTCGTCCAGGCGACGCAGCACGACGACCGCGACCCGCCGGCCCTCGTTGGTCAGCTCGACGCTCTCCCGGCCGGCCACCGTCGCGGTCAACCGCACCGGCCCACCGCCCCGCGTCGACAGCTCGAACACCGCCGGCAGCACCGCCGACGACGCCGCGTCCAGTCCGATGCGGACGGTGTGGTCGGCGGCGATCGCCTGGGTACCGGGAAAAAGCCGCCGGCCCGGAACACGGACGGCGGCCGTCACCGCGGCGCCGGTCAGGTTGAACACCGCCAGGTGGTCGTCGGCCAGCGCCGCCGCGACGCCCGGTACGTCGGCCGACGGCGCGGGCGCGCCGGCCAGCTCCCGGGTCCTGGCCGCGCGCTGGGCCGGGTAACCCGCCACGACCACCGGGGCCGGCGCACCGGCCGACAGGGTCACCGACGTGCCGGTCACCCGGATCGGGTTCTCGCCACCGCGCACCACGAACCCCGCCCGGTCCTCCACGTTCACCCAGCCGCCGGCGAAGGTGTGCGCCGACGGGACGCTCACCGCGTCCCGCCAGGTCACCCCGTCGGAGGACACCTGAACGCGGTACTCGGCCCCGAAGGCCGGGTCCCAGCTCAGCAGCGCCCGGTCCAGCTCGTGCTCCGCGCCGAGGTCGACCGCCAGCCAGCTGTCCGGGCGGGGACGCTGCGCCCGGGCCACCGCCCAGCGCGTCGCCGGGTCGCCGTCGGTCGCCAGCTCCGGCGGGAACGCCGGGTCGAACGAGGACGCCGTGGTCGGCCGACCCCGCGCCAGGTCGGTGTCCGAGCCGGGCCCGAACACCTCGAAGCGCCACAGCGAGTACCCGTACTGGCTGCCCGACCGCCCGCCCAGCATGCGGACGTACCGCCCGGTCACCGGCCCGGGGAAGGCCACCTCGTCCACGCCGCCGTCGCCGCCGTCGGCCCGCAGGGTCACCGCGCCGCCCTCACCGTGGAAGACGCGGTCGCCGTCCAGACCGGGGACGCCCGGCATGTCCAGCGAGTGCAGCCGCAGCGCGCCCTCCTCGGCCGCCAGACCGGTGGTCGCGTACACCACGGCCCCGGTGGGCAGCGTCGCGAACCCGGCGAAGCCACCCGCGAACCGCAGGGTGGTGGCCGAGGCGGCGAAGCCGTCGGTGTCCTGGTCGTAGGTGGTGACCGTGCGGCCGGTGACGGCCAGGGTCGTCGACGGCAGGAACGCCGGGGCGCGGCCGGTCACGTCGAACAGCCAGTCGTCGTGCTCGGGCACGAACGCGAACTTCACGTAGTTGGCCTTGGTCACCGCGATCGCCAGCGCCGCCGCCGACTGGTGGCCCACCATGCCCAGGTCCGCGCCGTAGTCGGTCACGCCAGCGACCTCGGCCCAGTACCGCGCCTCACTGACCGGGTGGACGTCGCCGTGCAGGCGGTCGCGCCACAGGTGCAGCAGGTAGGCCATCGCCACCTCGGCGCGGGCCTCCGGCTCGTACTTGGGCTCCCCGCTGAATTTCGTCAGCCGGTTCTCCGGCGGGTGGGCCAGATAGGGCTCCAGGTGCTCGATCAGCATCCGCTCGGAGCGGGCGACCACCGGGTCGGCCTGCCCCATCCGCCGCCAGGTCAACGGCAGCACGTCCCGGCCGTAGAGGTGGTAGCGGTCGTTGACCATGGGGTGGGAGGACAGGCCGGCGCGGTTGCCCAGGGCCGTCAACGTGCGCCACAGGCCCTCGGCGTTGGGCTGGTGGGTGAACACGTCCGGCAGCGGCTGGCCGGCGATCAGGAAGTGGACCGCGTTGCGACCGGGGTAGGCGCCGGTCGACTGCTGGTACATCGGCGCGTAGCTCTCGTGGTTCTCCACCACGTGGCCCTCGTACAGGTTCTGCGCGGTGTTCCACTCCGACACCGGCCGGCCCTCGAGCAGGGTGTGGTTGTTCCGGTCGGCCGAGGGCAGGCCGGTCATGTTGGACAGCCACCGGGTCAGCCACTCCCGCCACGCGCCGGCGTTGGGGTGGTCGCCGTGGTGGGCCAGGCCCGTGGCGATGGGCATCGACTTCGCGCCCATCTCCTCGATCTTGGAGTCGCCCCGGTAGCCGCCGGCCAGGCCGTTGGACGACCAGCCGCCGCTGCGCGGGTCCTCGGCGGTCCCCAGACCCACGACGTACTCCGCGCCGCCGATCGCGATCGCGTCCACGTTGTCCCGTGTGGACTGGTCGAGCCGGTCCCACAGCAGCCGGGCGGCGGCGACGAAGTAGGACTCGAAGGTGCCGTCCCAGAAGATCCGCCCGCCCCACTCGTAGCCGCCATCGCCCCAGGTCGAGCCGGTGGCCCAGAAGTTGGTGGCGGCGAAGTGGCGGATGGTGCGGATCGTGTGGTCGGCCAGCACGTCCCGCTCGACCCCGGCCAGGTCCGCGTCGTAGTCGCCCTGGCTGACCAGCACGGCGTTGCCCAGGACGTTGAGGAAGTAGAAGTCCTGCGACGGGTAGTGCCCGGTGGCCTCGTCCCAGAGGGTCTCCGCCCAGCGGGTGTGCAGCAGCAGCAACCGGTAGTAGAGCGCGGCCTCGACGTTCTCACCGGCGTTCTCGTCGCGGCCTGGGTCGGTGTCCGGATCAGCGGCGGCGAGGCCGGGCAGGCCGATCGCCAGCCCGGCCGCGACGCCGCCGCCCGCGAGCAGGAAACTGCGGCGGCGTAACGGATTCGTGTGTGTCATGGTCTCCCTCGCTTCGTTGCGCACAGAGTTGACAGCAGGAAAGAACTCAGACGCCGAGGCGGGCGAGCAGGCCGCCGTCGACCAGGTGCGAGGCACCGGTGATCACCGAGGCGTCGTCGCTGGCCAGGAACGCCACCACGGTGGCCACGTCCTCGGGCTGGATGAGCCGGCCGATCGGGTGCTGGCCGCCCCAGTCGCGCATGGTCTCCTTCGGGTCGCGCTCGTCGAGCAGCTCCGCGCCGTACTGGAGCATCGGGGTCTCCACCGAGCCGGGGCACACGCAGTTGACCCGGATGTTGTCCTTGGCGTGGTCCAGGGCCAGCGTCCTGGTCATCGACACCACCGCGCCCTTGGACGCCGAGTAGGCCGCGACCAGCGGCTGACTGGCGAAGGCCTGCGCGGAGGCGAACGTCACGATCGAGCCGCCGCCCCTGGCCCGCATCGCCGGGATCGCGTACTTGGTGGTGAGGAACGTGCCGGTGAGGTTGGTGCCGATGACCAGGTCCCAGTCCTGCTCGGAGAAGTCGGGCACCTCGCCGTAGCGGACCACGCCGGCCACGTTGACCAGCACGTCGATCCCGCCGAACCGCTCGACCACCTCGGCCATCGCGTCCCGCACGCCGGCCGGCGCGCTCACGTCCACCTCGAACGCCTCCGCGCCACCGCCGGCGACCCGCGCGGTCTCCCGCGCCGCCGGCAGGTCCCGGTCGAACACCGCGACCCGGGCGCCCTCGGCCGCCAGTCGCCGCGCCACCGCCGCGCCGATGCCAGCCCCGGCACCGGTGACCACCGCGACCTTGTCCGTGAACCGTTGTGTCACTGTTCCGCTCCTTCCGGCAGACCGGTCTCCACCTGACCACGGGGGCCGATACCCCGCACCCCGGCGGTGGTGCGGAACAGCACCGCCTCCAGCACCACGTCCCGGGACTCACCGCCGCCCAGCCGCAGCAGGCTCGCGCCCTTGCTCCTGGCCTTCGCCACGCCCTGGCCGGGGAAGGTCGTCGCCGGCTCCACCGCGCACACGTAGGCCTCGCGCCACCACGGGTAGCCGGGGGTGGCGCCCAGCTCCTGCCACAGCCAGGCGTGCCCGAGGACCTCGGTGGGCCAGCGCATCCCGACGCCCAGGCCCAGGCTCGGGTTGGTGATGGCGAACCAGCCGGCGTCGTCGGCGAAGTCGGTCAGGTAGGCGAGCTGAGCGGTCGGCCCGTCCGGGATCCGCGACAGGTCGACCTCCTGGCCGTCCGCCGTGGACGCCACCGGCCAGGTGTGCCGGCTGCCCGGGGCGAGCACCGTGCCCGGCGCCTCGTCGTCGGCCACCACGGTGCTCGCGCCGGTGGTGATCACCGTCTCCGGGCCGACCAGCGGCGCGCCGAACGCCGGGTGGTGGCTCCACATCAGCTCGACCTCGTCGGGCGAGGTGTTGGTGACCGACTCCTCGACGGTCAGCAGCCGGCCCTCCAGGCTCACCCGCCGGCGCAGCCGCAGCGGCGCGTGGTGCAGCCGCACGGTCAGCTCGGCGAAGCCGGGGCCGTGCCCGACCAGGTCCCACGGCACCAGGCACGCCTCGCCGTGGAAGCCCCAGCGGGTGCCGGGCGCGTCGGTCTCGGCGCCGCCGTTGGGGCACAGCACCTGCCAGCCACCGGGGTAGCGCTCCAGCCAGGCGCTCTCCGAGCCGGGCGGCAGCGCGGCCGGGCCGCGCGGCGGCAGGCCCCACGGGGTCTTGAACAGGACGTCCACACCGGACTCGCGGTCGGTCCAGGAGTAGAGGTCGCAGCCCTTCTCCGGCAGCAGCACCACCTCGACCTCCGGGGTGCGCAGCGCCAGGCCGCGCCACCCCCGGGGCAGGTCGACCCACTCAGCCACCCAGCACCTCCGCGGTGTGCTGGCCGGCGCGCGGCACCCCCCGGCGCAGGCTCGGTGGGGTGCGGGAGAAGGTGAACGGCGAGCCGACCGTGCGGAAGGTGCCCTCGTCCTCACCGAGCGGGACCGTCCACAGCAGTTTCGCGTGCTCGACCTGCGGGTCGCGCTCCAGCGCCGGGTAGTCCTGCACGGGCGCGCACCACACGTCGTGCTGGTCGAGCAGCGCCAGCCAGTTGCCGGTGGTGTCGGTGGCGAAGTGCGTGGCGAGCCGGCGGTGGATCTCGTCGCGGCTGGCGAACATCTTCTCGTTGGTGTCGTACTCGTCGAGCCAGTCCACGCCCAGGATCCGGCCGAGGTCCGGGCAGGGCATCATCGCCAGCGCCAGGTGCCCGTCGGCCGTCGGGTAGGTGCCGAACGGCGCGGTGGCGCCGACGTGGCCGACGTTCTCCTTGGCGCGGGGCATCGGGTCGCCGTGGTTGAGGAACACGGTCAGCTCCTGCTGCTGGGCGGCGACCGTGCAGGAGAACAGGTCCACCGCGACCCGCTGGCCCCGGCCGGTGGCCTGCCGGTGCGACAACGCGGACAGGATGGCGATCACCAGGTGCAGACCGGTGTACTCGTCGCTGATCCCGATGCCGCACGGGGTCGGCGGGTCGCCGTCGCGGCCGGTGAGCTGCAACGTGCCGGCCAGCGCCTGCACCAGCAGGTCCTGGCCCGGCCGGTCGCGGTAGGGGCCGTCCTGGCCGTAGCCGCTGGAGGAGGCGTAGATGATCTCCGGGTTGATCGTGGCGAAGTCGTCGTAGCCCAGGCCGAGCCGGTCCATCACGCCCGGCCGGAAGTTCTCGACCACGACGTCGACCTCCGACGCCAGGGCCAGCAGCCGGTCACGCACCGAGCTGTCCTTGAGGTCGGCGGCGACGCTGCGCTTGTTGCGGTTGAAGGCGAGGAAGCTGTCCATCTCGCCGTCGGTGGCGCTGGCCAGGATTCCCCAGAAGCGCATCCACTCGCCGCCCGGCTTCTCCACCTTCACCACGTCGGCGCCGAGGTCACCCAGGATCTGGGTGGCCAGCGGGCCCTGTAGCAACTGGGTGAAGTCGAGCACCCGCACATGGGACAACGGTCCGCCGTCTGGGTTGGTCATCGCAGCTCCGCTCCGGTGTCAAGAAGGTCGTCCATGGTTCGCTCCTCGGTGTCGAGGAGCTCGTCGATGAGGCGCTGGCGGTCGAGGGAGCCGACCATGTCCAGGCGGCGGACCCCGAGGGGGTCGACCACCATGCGCAGCGCGGTGAGCTCGGCCGGGGTCGGCGGCTCGGTGGTGGTGAGGTCGTCGTCGAGCAGCACCTCGAAGCCGGTCCGCTCGCGCAGTTCGGCGAGGTCGACGCCGGGGTGGAGGCTGCGCAGGGTGAGCAGGCCGCGCCCGGTGTCGTAGCCGAACACCCCGAGGTCGGTGACGACCCTGGTCGCGCCGGGGCGCAGGCCGTAGCGGCGACGCTGGTCGGGGTCGTGCCAGGCGCGGCGGGCGCTGACCGTGCCGGCCTTCTCGACCAGGTTGCGGGTGCTCTGCCGGGGCAGGTAGATCATGAAGTTGGCGTGCAGGTTGGCCACGTCGGCCATGCCGCCCTGACCGGGCAGCCGCACCGGCGTTCCGTCCTGTTTGGACACCCAGAGGTTGTTGGTGGCGCCGGTCGCGTCCACCTGGGCGGCGCCGACGACCTCGTGGGTGATCAGGCCCCGCTGGTAGTACCAGTGGTAGGTCTCGTCGCCGCCGGTGTGCGCGATCGCCAGGTGGTGGTCGAGGAACTCCGAGCAGGACAGCGACAGCGGCCGCACCGGCGGGTCGACCAGGCCGCCGTTGTGGGACATCAGCAGCAGGCGCGGGTACCACAGGTGCTTGGCCAGCAGGTAGGCCGCGGTGGGCAGCGGGCTGGCCGAGCCGACCGAGCAGATGCTGTTCTCGTCGATGGTCCTGGCGATCACGCACACGATCAGCTCGTCGGTGGTGTAGGTCACGGCGGGCTCGGCGACCGGGGTGAACGCCGCCGCGACCGCGGCCGCCGGCAGCGACGCGCGGCGGGTGATGGCCGTGGCGCGCGCCGGCCGCGGGGTCAGCGCGGCGTCGGGCAGCGGCCCGGCCTTGACGTCCACGATGGACCGCAGGGCACGGAAGTCGGCCGAGTAGTGCGGCAGGCACGAGGTCGGGTAGGCGCCGAGCGGGGCGAGCGCGACCCGGCTGACGAACGTGCGCGGCAGTACGAACGACCGTGGCGCCCCGAGTTCGCCCCTGGCGACCCGTTCCTCGACGGTCACGTAGACCTTCCGCGCGGCGAAGATCGCCGACATGTCCAGCCCGCGCGCCCCGGCGATCTCCACGTTGCCGTCCTCGTCGGCGCGCTGGGCGTGCAGCAGCAGCACGTCCACCGGCAGCGCCGGCACCGCGCGCAGCGGCGCCGCGCCGGAGTCGAACAGCGCGTCGACCGGGCGGCTGAAGCCCTCGGTGAGCGAGGACCCGGCCGGCTCCTGGAGCACCTCCTGCGCCAGGTTCTCGCCGGCCGCGCGGAAACCGTTGATGATGCCCAGCGCCGTCCACTCCGAGAGTTCCAGCTCGCCGGACTCGACCGCGCGGCGGAACCGGGGGGCCGGGCCGAGCACGTCGAGGCTGGCGAAGCACAGCGTCGCGCGGGAGACCGCGTCGTGGCCCAGCAGCAGCTCCAGCGGGAGCCCACCACCCCAGGCGATGTAGTGCAGGTCACGCACGCCGGTGGCGACCAGCGCGCGCAGCGCGGCGACCGGGGAGCGGGTGAAGTGGAAACCGCTGACGCTCAGCCGCGTCCCGTCGGCGATGCCCGCGACCAGCGCGTCGGTGTCGGCGACCCAGGGCCCGGTCATGCGCTCGCCCGATCCGCGAGGGCGGTCAGCTCGGAGACGACCTGGTGACCGGTCGTGCCGGTGCGCAGCAGGTCGACCAGCATCCGGCCGGCGTCGCGCTGGAACTCCGGCCAGCCGGGTTCGCGTGGTCGGACGAAGGCGGCGTCCATCGTGGCGCGGGTGCCCGAGAGGAAGCCGTTGGTCAGCGCGTCGGCGGTGGGGTCGTCCCACACGGCGCGGTCGGCGGGCTGGCCGCCGACGGGCAGCAGCACCTCGCGCTGGGTGTCGGTGCGCAGGCACCACGCGGCGAACGCGGCGGCCTCGGCGACGTGCTCGCTGGACGGGGAGACCGCGAGCCCGGCGCCGCCGAGCACGGCGCCGCGCGGGCGACCGTCCACTCCGGGCACGTCGGCGAACCGCAGCGGCGGCCGGGACAGGTTGGCGTAGCCGAAGATCATGGGCACGTAAGCGATTCCTCCACCGGCCGGGCCGCCGGCCATCGCGTCGAGCAGGGTCGGCGGGTTGGTTCCGTAGCAGCTGGGGTCGACCAGGCCGGCCAGTTCCACCAGCAGGTCGGCGCCGTCCCGATTGAGCCAGACCGGCTCCTCCCCCGCCGCCAGGGCGGCGCCGGCCGACAGCGAGAACAGCGTGCAGATCGCGTCGCTCGGGTAGAGCGGGAGCGCGACCGAGCCGGGGACGGCGCGGGCGAGGGCGAACACCTCGTCCCAGGTCGTGGGGACGTCGCCGGGCAGCCGGTCGGCGCGGTAGGCGGCGACCTGACAGGCGGCGTCGACGCCAAGGGCCCACAGGTGGCAGTCCCACCGGTAGGAGTCGTGCGAGCCGCCGACCGAGCGGGCGGCGATGCCGGCCAGCACGTCCGCGTCGAGCACGGTGTCCAGTGGTACCAACGACTTCGCCCCGGCGACCGAACCGACGGTCGGGTGGTCGACGAAGATCAGGTCGTACTCGGCGGCGATCTGGTCCACCGGCTGGTCGTTGAACTGCGCGAGCGGGCGGGCGCTCCACTCGAGCCGGACGTCGGGCCGCACGCGGCGGTAGGCCTCGGTGGCCGCGGCCATCGGGCGGACGCACCGCGGATGGTCCCAGCACAGACCTCGGAGGAGCACCGTCATGGCCGTAGTAAAACCATTTAATTGACCTCCTGTCAACCAGGCCGCCGACTGGTATACTAGTACCTTAGACAGGGTTTCCGGACGCGCCCGGCATACTGAGCCACCGAGCGAGCCGGACGAAGGGGACACATGACGAGGCAGGTCATTCGGCGGGGCGGCGTGTCCCGGGGGCCGAGTGTGCGCGCACAGGTCTACGCACTGGTGCGCCAGGCGGTGGTGGGGCTGGACCTGGTTCCCGGCCAGGCGCTCTCGGAGAACGAGTTAGCCGACCAGTACGGCGTGAGCCGCACGCCGGTGCGCGAGGCGCTGATCCGGCTGGCCGACGACGGGCTGGTGGAGATCGTGCCGCAACTGGGCACGTTCGTGTCCCGGATCGACCCGCGCGACGTGCGCGAGGCGCAGTTCATCCGCGAGGCGCTGGAGGTGGCCTCGCTGCCCGAGGTCGCCGGCCGGGCGACCGAGGCCGACGCCGCCGCGCTGCGCGCGCTGCTCGACGACCAGCGGGCCGCGGCCGCCGAACACGACCTGCGCCGCTGGTTCGAGCTCGACGAGGACCTGCACCGCACCCTGCTGGAGATCGCCGGCCACCGGCGGGTCTGGTCGATCGTGCAGTCGGCCAAGGCGCACATGGACCGGGTCCGGATGCTGAGCCTGCCCGAGCCCGAGGTGATCGAGGACCTGATCGGCCAGCACGCGCGGATCGTGGAGAGCGCGCTGAGCGGCGAACGCCGGACCGCCGAGTTCGAGCTGGTCCGCCACCTGCGGCTGGTCCTGGACCACCTGGAGGCCTTCGAGCAGCGCTACCCGCACTACTTCGTGCCCGAGGACGAGCCGGCCAGCCGCCCCCGGGCCGCCAGGCGACGAACCGGCGGCGGCTGACCCGAATCCCGTTCGAGTTCCGTCGATACGGTGACCTGTGGCCGGGAGACACAATCGTCGTCGCGCAGCGCGGTGAATTCCCGGCGTCAATTCCCGCATCGGCTGGACTCGCACGCGTCCGATCGGGTGCACATCACCTTCCGTGCAGGTCAGGGCCGGATTCCGTACCCCACGATGGTGGACAAAAACGCGGTCCTGAATAACTTGAACGACCGTGAACGCCTCCGTCACCTTCCTGCTCAACGGCGAACCGGTCACCGTGGAGGACCCGTCGCCGGACCTGTTGCTGATCGACCACCTCCGCTCCCCCGGCGTCGGCCTCACCGGCGCCAAGAAGGGCTGCGGGCAGGGCGGCTGCGGCGCGTGCACGGTGATCCTGACCTCCCGCGACCCGGACACCGGTGAGCTGGCCCACCGCTCGATCAACTCCTGCCTGCGCCCGGTCTGCTCCCTCGACGGCCTGGCCGTGACCACCGTCGAGGGCACCGGCCAGACCGTCCGGCCGGCGCCCGAACACCTCACCCACCAGCTGACCTACTCCCGCGCCGCCGCCACCTACGCCACCCTCCGCGAGGCGCAGGCGGCCACGGCCGCCAGCCGGGAGCTGGCCACCGCCCGCACCGAGACCGACCAGGCCCTCGGCGCCCCGGGCACCGGCGACACCGACGGCATGAACCCCGTCGCGCACCGGCTGGCGATGAACAACGGCACCCAGTGCGGCTACTGCACCACCGGCTTCGTGATGAACATGTGCGCGCTGCTGGCCAACCGCCCCGAGCCGACCAAGCGTGAGATCGAGGACGCCCTCGACGGCAACCTGTGCCGCTGCACCGGCTACCGGCCGATCCTCACCGGCCTGGAGACCTTCGCCAGCGACTGGACCGCCGAGGACGAGCGCAGGCGGATGAAGTGCCTGCCCGAGGAGGCACTCGCCGCCGTGAAACCCGCCGCCCGTCCCAGGATCCCGCTGCCGCCCGGCGGCGCGCCCACCCCGTCGGGCAACCGGCTACGGGTCGGCGGCCGGGTGTGGGCGCGCCCGACCACGCTCGACGAGCTGGTGGCGCTGCTGCGCGAGTTCCCCGGCGAACGCACCCGCCTGGTCAACGGCAACACCTCCTACGGCGTCTACCCGGAGGAGGTCCGCGCCGCCGAGGTGCTCATCGACGTGCAACTGGTCCCCGAGCTGCGCGACATCTCCGTGCGCGACGGCTGGGCCGACGTCGGCGGCGGCACCACCTACGCCGAGCTGATCGACCTGCTCGACGACGTGCGCCAGACCCGCGACCTCGACGAGGACACCGGTGTCGGCGCGCTGTGGTTCATGGCCCGCCGCACCGCCGGCACCATCGTGCGCAACGCCGCCACCCTCGCCGGCAACACCATGCTGGTGCTCGACCACATCGAGGACGGCGAGCCGTTCCCCTCCGACCTGCTCACCGCGCTGGTCGCGGTGGACGCCGAGGTCACCGTGCGCTGGGCCACCGGCGACGACGCCCCCGAACGGCTGCCGCTGGGCCGGCTGGTCGAACGGGTCGCCGACGACCACACCTGGCTGGACGGGCTGATCCTGCTCACCTACCACCTCCCGCTGCTGCCCGCGCCGTCGACCACGGTCTTCGCGCAGAAGGTCGCGCTGCGCGACATCAACGCCCACACCCTGGTCAACGCCACCACCCGACTGCGGCTGACCGGCACCACCGTGGACGAGGCGGTCATCGTCCTCGGCGGCATCGCGCCCTACCCGTGGCGCCCGACCCGTACCGAGGCCGCGCTGCGCGGGTCCACGGTCACGCTGGGCGAGTTCGGCCGGCTGGCCGCCATCCTGCGCGCGGAGGTCACCGACGAGCTGGAGTGCTGGCACGACCGGATGCGGACCGTGCCGTGGGAGGGCGTCACCGACGAGTACCGCGTCCAGCTGGCGACCTCGTTCCTGTACAAGGCGCTGGTCAACACCCTGCTCAGGGTCGCGCCGAACGAGGTGCCCGAGCAGGAGCGCTCGGCCGGCGTCAGCAGCTGGGGCCACTGGCCGACCAGCGGGGGCGAGCAGACCTACCGGATCCAGGACTGGAAGGCGCCGGTCTCCCAGCCCTACATCAAGCTGATGGCCTTCTACCAGGCCACCGGGCAGGTCACCTACACCCACGAGACCCCGGTACCCGCCCGCACGGTCAACGCCGCGTTCGTGCAGAGCGGTGTGGCGCTGGCCAACTACCACTTCCGGCTGCCCGGCACCGACGGCGGACCGGTCGAGCGCGGTGAGCTGGTCGCCCACCTCGCCGGCCGCTTCCCCGGCTTCGTCGACCTGGTCACCCACGAGCAGGTGCCCGAGCACGGGATCAACCACCAGGGCATGGGCGGTGACCAGCCGCTGCTGGCGGTGCGCCGGGTCAGCTACGTCGGGCAGGCGATCGCGCTGGTCCTGGCCGGCGGCGAGCAGGAGGCCCAGACGATCGCCGGCTACGTCGCCGACCACTGCCTCGGCTACACCGAGGTCCGCGAGTGGCCGCAGGAGTGGCGCCGGCCGGTGCTGACCGTCGAGCAGGCCATCGAACTCGGCTCGGTCTTCCCCGACTACCCGACGACCGCCAACTTCAACTCCCACATCTGGCGGATCACCCGCCCGGGCAGCGACCTCGGCTGGACCGAGAAGCGGGCGCCGCTGGAACGGGAACCCAGCCGCACGACCAAGGTCGTCGACGGGGTCGAGTGCGTCGTGGTCGGCAACACCCAGTCCACCGGCGGCCAGGCCCACTTCTACCTGGAGACCCAGTCCTGTGTGGTCGAACCGCTCGACGGCGACCGCTGGCGGATCGTGCCATCGACCCAGAGCCCGATGGAGATGCACCAGACCGCCGCGATGGCACTGGGCGTGGAGTACCACCGGGTCCAGGTGGACGTGCCGCAGGTCGGCGGCGGGTACGGCGGCAAGACCGAGCAGACCCGGTTCGTGGTCGGGCCGGCGCTGGTGGCGGCCAACGCGCTGCGCCGCCCGGTGCGCCTGGTGATGCCGCGCGACGCGGACACCGGTCTGATCGGCAAGCGGCACGCCGTGCACGGTGGCTACCAGGTGGCCATCGACCCGAGGACCAAGCTGCTGCACGGGCTGGACGCGGTGATGTTGGCCGACGGCGGCGCGTTCTACGACTGCTCGTTCGTCGTCGCCAACTGCCTGCAACTGCGCACCGACAACGCCTACCGGATCGACAACTTCCGCAGCCAGATCGACGTCCTGCGGACCAACAAGGCGCCGAGTACCGCCTTCCGCGCGTTCGGCGACATCCAGGGCAAGCTGATCATCGAGAACGCGGTCGACGACGCCGCCCACGCCGCCGGGCTCGACCCGACCGAGGTCCGCGAGGCCAACCTGTACCGGCGCGGCGACGTGACCCCGTTCGGCCAGGCACTGACCTACTGCTACATGCGCGAGGTCTGGTCCTACCTTCGCCGGCTGTGCGACTACGACACCCAGCGCGCCGAGGTGACCGAGTTCAACCGGCGCAACCGGTGGCGCAAGCGCGGGATCGCGATGATGCCGGTCAAGTACGGCTCCGGCTACAACCTGCTCCAGCTCGAACAGGCGGTCGCGCACCTGGCGGTGTACGCCGGTGACGGGAGCGTGGTCATCCACCAGGGCGGCGTCGAGATGGGGCAGGGTCTGACCACCCGCGTCGAGCAGGTCGCCTCCTACGTGCTGAACGTGCCGTTCGACCTGTTGCGGGTCAGTGGACCGAACACCGCCGTGACCCCCAACCCGACCAGTACCGGCGCCTCGACCGGCACCAACTACAGCGCCGAGGCGGTGAAGCGGGCCTGCGAGCAGCTGCGGGGCCGGCTCACCGAGTTCGGCCACCGGATGCTGGCGGAGAAGGGCCCTGACTGGTGCTGTGCCAACCAGATCGACTTCTGGAACTACGGCAAGCAGGGCTGGGCGACGCCGCTGACCAACCCCATCACCGGCACCACCAGGCTGATCTGGCAGAACCTGGTCCAGGTCGCCTACCAGCAGCGGGTCGACCTGGTGGTGTCGTTCAGCGCGCGGATCCCCGGTGGGGAGAACCCGGTGCCGGCGCTGACCTTCAAGCCGATGGACCAGCAGCGCGACATCCCCGGGATCGAGGTCGACCGCCGGGCCCTCCCGGGCGGCGCGGTCGACGCCTTCCCTGACTTCACCTACTCGGCCGCGTGCTCGACGGTCGAGGTCGACGTGCTCACCGGTGAGGTGAAGGTGCTGCGCACCGACATCGCCTACGACATCGGCTGGAGTCTCAACCCGGCGCTGGACATCGGCCAGGTGGAGGGCGCGTTCGTCCAGGGCATCGGGTACGTGCTCACCGAGGACCTGGTGTTCCAGCCGCCGGGTGAGCAGGCCGAGGGCCGGCTGAACACGGTCAACACCTGGCGGTACAAGCCGCCGGCGGTCACCACCATCCCGCTGGTGTTCAACACCCACCTGTTCCCCCGGGACCTGGCTCCCGAGGTGCCGGACAACCCGACGGATGTGTTGTCCGCCAAGGAGGTCGGTGAGCCGCCGCTGGTCCTGGCCACCAGCGTGTTCCTCGCGGTCAAGGACGCGGTACGCGCCTCCCGGGTCGAACGCGGCCTCGACGGGCTGTTCCGGCTGGACGCCCCGGCCACCGTGCAGGAGGTCCGCCGCGCCTGCGAGGTCGACCTGGGAGCCCCGGCCTGAGCCGGTCAGGCCGGGAGGGTCGCCGTGGCGGCCGGCCGCCGCCGGGCCAGCAACCCGACCAACACCATCACCGCGGTGCAGGAAGCCGCCAGCCCGAACCAGACCACGCTGGTGTCGCCGGTCAGCACGAGCGCGACGCCGATCGACGGGCCGGTGAAGTTGCCGATCCCCATCATCGAGTTGACCAGGGCGTTGGCCCTGGTCAACTCGTGGTCGGGGACCATCGAGATCAGCCACGGGTGGAACGAGCACGAGTAGGCGCACTCGCCGAGCGCGAACAACGCCGCGTACACCAGCAGGCCGGCGAACTTCACCTCGGTGGGCCCGAAGGCACACACCCCCGCCACGAGGAACCCGGTGACCCAGGCGATCACCGTCCACCGCAGACCGGTCGTCTCCGGATGCTTCTCCAGCAGCCGGGTGATCGGCCGCTGACCGACGACGATCACCAGGACGTTGAGCACCAGCATGATCGAGATGGTGACCAGTTCCATCCCCATCAGCTTCTCGGTCACCAGCGGCGCGGTGGCCTCGAACTGGCTGTACCCGAACAGGTAGACGGCGAGCTGGAACGCCGCCGCCGGCATCGCCAGCTTCCACAGCCCGAGCGCCGGCAGGGTACCGCCTGACTTCCCGCCCTCGCCGGTGTCCTTGTCGTCCTCCTCGGGCGGCAGGTGCCGGCCGGCCACGACGATGGCGAGCGTCATCGGCAGGATGCCCACGGCGTTCGCCACGAAGAACCACGGGATGACCGTTCTGGGCAGCACGAGGGTCAGCACGCCCGCCGCCAGCGAGCCCAGCGCCAGGGTCACGTTCAACACCGCGTACCGGCGGGCGAACACCGACCGTCGTTCCTGGGCCGTCACCAGCGCGTTGACCAACGGGATGATGGCGGCCATGAAGCAGCCCTGGCCGGCGCCGATCATCAGCGCGGCCAGCGCCACGACCGGCGGCGCCGCCGCGGCGGGCAGCAGCAGGTAGCCCGCGAACCACAGCACGGTGCCGAGCACGCCGAGGGTGACCTTCGGCAACCGGATCACGTGAGCGCTCAGCAGCAGCGCGACCACGACGTTCGCCCCGCCGGTGCACGCGTAGAACATCGCGACGCCCGTGGTCCCCACCGCCGGCTGGTCGGCCAGATAGATCGCGGTGTAGGGGAACACGAGCCCCAGCCCGAACGAGGACAGTCCGTGGGTCGCGATGAGGGCGTTGACCGGACGCATCTCAGGCGTCCACCAGCGGGTCGACCGTGCTGACCACCGCGGCCTCGGCGGCGTCCAGCGCCACCGCGCACTCGGCCTGCCCCGCTCCCGTGGCCACCAGCGCGGCCAGCCGGGGAATGACCTGACGGGGAGGAAGCCGCAGGGTGGCTCCCGGCGCGACCAGCGCGGTGGTGTGCGCGATCCCCGGGACCGCCGCCGCCGCGCCAAGGTCGACCTCGCGGACCACACTGTCGTGCGGCGGGTACACGAACCGCACCTCGGCGCAGCGCTCCAGGTCCGGCGAGACCCTCGGCCGGTGGCCCAGCGCCAGCTCGGCGGCGGCGACCACGAGGTCCGTGCCACCGGCCAGGACCCCGACGTAGGGGATCAGGTCCCCGCCGAGTCGTCCGTTGAGCTCGACCAGGCGTGGCCCGCGCGCGGTCAGCCGGACCTCCGCGTGGGTCACGCCGAGGTCGACCCCGAGCGCGGTGTGCGCGGCCACGACGAGTTCGCGGACCTCGTCGGCCCACGGCTCGTCGGTCCACGGCGCGACCAGGTGCCCGACCTCCTCGAAGTACGGGTCGAAGCCCAGGCGTTTGCGGGCGACCTGGACGCAGGTGACCACACCGTCGTCGACGACGCTGTCGACGCTGATCTCGGGCCCGTCCAGGTACTCCTCGACGAGCACGCCGTGACCCGTCGGCAGGGTCGCGAACTCGGCGTTCTCCGCGAGCGTGAACGCCGCCCGCACCGCGTCGGCGTCCTGGGCGAACGCGACGCCGATACTGCCGGCCAGCGCCCGCGGCTTCACCACCACGGGGAACCCGACACCGCTCGCCCAGCGCACGGCCTCGTCCGGGGTGTGCACCAGTGCGTGCCGAACCGGGTTCAGCCCCGCCTCGGCCAACAGCCGCCGGGTGTCGTGCTTGTCCCGGCAGTGGGCCGCGCCGGCACGGGACATGTGCCGCAGGGACAACTTCTCCGCCGCGGCGGCCGTCATCTCCAGCGCGGTCTCGTCCCAGGTCAGGACTCCGGCACCACGCCCGGTCAACGTGGACAACGCCTCGACGACGCCGACCTCGTTCCCGAGGTCGGCCACGGCCCACTCGGCCAGGTAGGGCCGCTGCCAGGTGGGTTCGGCGGCCAGCAGCGCCGACACGCGGAACCGACCGGCGAGCGCCTCGAAGGCGTACTCCCGGTACGGCTGTCCGCCGCTGCCGACCACGACGATCTCATCCACTGTCGGGCCCTCCGTCGCGGTGTTGGGTCAGTCCTTGGCGCGCAGGGGCGTCAGGGCGTCGGCGAGCTTGCGCAGCTCGGTCAGCATGGCGTCGGCCGCACCGGCCATCGCGTCGGTGGCGGTGAACCGGCCCTGCTCGTCGATGTGGGTGCCGATGAAGTGGATGGCGACGCTTTCGTTGACCGGCACCATCTTCAGCGTGGTGATCACCTGCTTGGTCATCTGCTGCGCGCGCAGCCCGGCGGAGGTGTTGCCGTAGCTGACGAAGCCGACCGGCTTGTACTGCCACTCGAAGAACAGGTAGTCGATCGCGTTCTTCAACGCGGCGTTGATCCCGTAGTTGTACTCGGGCGCGACGAAGACGAACGCGTCCGCGGACTCGACCGAGGCACTCCACCGGTGGGTGTGCTCCTGGGTGTACTCCCGCTCGGACGGGTGGTTGGGCTCGTCGAGCAGCGGCAGGGCGAAATCGGCGAGATCCACCAGGTGTACGTCGAACAGGCCGCTGTCCTTGGCGACAGCGGTGATCCAGTCGGCGACAGCCGCACCGGAGCGCTGCGGACGCGTGCTGGCGATGAGAATGTGCAGGCGGGGTGCCATCGGTGGTCGAAACTCCTTGGTGTTCGGTGTGTTCTGAGGTCAGCGGGGGCAGGACCGGACGGTCCCGGATCGGCCGCGCGTCGCAGCGACCCTAGCGGCCCCAGGCGATCGCCTGTCAGGTCCCCGCATGTCGCTCCACGAGTGCCAGTACGCGCGTCGGGCTGCCCGATCCGCCGACGATCGGCAGCGGGCCGGCGATCACGATCGCACCGGTCGGGGGCAGCTCACCCAGGTTGCGCAACTGGGTCAGGCCGTACTTGCCGGCACCGTGGAAGAACCAGTGGCACGGGTAGGGCTGTTCGAAGTCGCCGGCGAGGCCGGCGTCGGTGCCGACGGTCTCCACGCCGATGCCCAACAGCGGGGTCTGTTCGGCCAGCCAGCGCGCGCAGTCCTCGGCGACGCCGGGCGTGTGCCGGTCGTTGAGGAACCGCGCCGGGTCGCCCGCGCGCTCGTCCCACCCCGTGCGGTACAGCAGCCAGCCGTTCTCCGGCAACGGGCCGTGTTCGGCGATCCAGGCCTCGACGTGCTCGCGGCGCAGCAGGAAGTCGGGGTCCCGCGCGACCTGCTCCCGCAGGTCGAGCACGGCCGCCTGACCGACGAGCCGGCCGGGTGGGACCTGGGAGACGTCCTGGGATCCCTTGCCGGACAACCAGTGCACTGGCGCGTCGAAGTGCGTGCCGGTGTGCTCGGAGAGGCGGATGTTGTTCCAGTAGACCGTCGGGCCGGCCTCGTCGTAGTTGCTGATCACCTCGCGGGCGAAGGCCCACGGCTGGCCACGTTCGGGCGGCAGGCCGATGATCGGGGTGTCCTCGGACAGCGGCGCGGTCAGGTCGACGACCTCGACCGCGCCGCCACGCAGCGCGGCCGCCAACTCGGTCAACAGGTGACTCATGCCGGCACCTCCGCCCGCGCCGGCTCGACCGGCGTGCACCAGTCCGGCCGGGGGACCCGGTTGCGCACGACCTCGTCGTAGCGCTCCTGCAACGCGTGGGTGACCGGACCTCGGACGCCGTCGCCGACCGGGATCCGGTCGACGCTGGTGATCGGCAGCAGCTCGGTCATCGTGCCGCACAGGAACAGTTCGTCGGCCGCGTACAGCTCGGTGCGATCGATCTCCCTGCGGTGCACGGTCTTGCCGAGGTGCTCGGCGGCCAGGTCGGCCATCGTGGCGACGGTGATGCCCTCCAGCACGCCGCTGGTGCCGGGCGGGGTGATGATCTGGCCGTCGCGGACCATCACCACGCACGAGCCGGGGGCCTCGGAGACCGTGCCGCGCTGGTTGAGCAGCAACGTGGTGTCGTAGCCGTTGCGCTTCGCCTCGTGCTGGGCGAGCCGGCTGTTGTGGTAGTTCGCGCCCGCCTTGATCCTCGGCGGCATCGCGTCGTCGCTGATCCGCCGCCAGGACGACACGGTCGCCGCCACACCGCGCTCGTAGGCCGGCGACCGCGGCACCACGGTGGAGGTGATGTGCACGCCGGTGTCGGTCGTGTGCGCCAGCGGGTCGAAGTTGGGGCCGGTGTCGAAGTAGGCCACGACGCACACATGCACGTCGACGCCCAGGTCGTTGGCCAGCACCAGGTCCGAGCACGCCTGGGCCAGTTCGTCGTCGGTGTGGTCGATCTCCATGTGCAGGCTCTTCATCGACCGGCGCAGCCGCGCGAGGTGGTCGCGCACGCGGAAGGTGTAGGACCGTCCGTCGTCGGCGTTGAGGTAGGCCCGCACCCCCTCGAACACGTTCGCGCCCCAGAACGCGCCCTGGCTGCGGGCGTGGACGACGCAGTCGTCCCACGCGACGATGCGGCCGTTCTGCCAGGCGTACGGCGGTGCGGTGGTCATGGGGTTCCCTTCAGCAGGAGTGCGGGCTGGGTGGGGCGGCCGAGCCCGAACCGCAGTGCGTCGGCGGGGTCGTCGGTGACCGCGCCCCGGGCGGCGAGGTGGCCGTCGGGGCGGACCAGCCACCAGCCTTCGCCGTAGAGCTCGACCACCGACGGGTCGACGTCGGCGACGATGGCCCCGTCCGGCTCGTCCAACCCGCTGACCCCACTCGCCAGGACCACGACCAGCACCTGGTCGTCGTCCTGGATGGCCTTCACCCGCTGGGCCAGTTCGGCGATTCGGGTGGCGTCGCTGGCGACGCACAACGCCGTGAAACCCGTCCGGTTGAGCAGCGTGCGCAGGCGGGTCGCCCGGCCCTCGACCCGGGCGACGGCGTCCGGGGCGAACGCGCCGAGCAGCGGGTTTCCGTTCTGTGGCTGGACGATCGCCGAGTCGTCGTAGACGTAGGGCTCGGCCATCCGGCCGCTGTTGACCCGGTCGCGGGCCAGGCCGAGGGTGTGCGAGAAGGCGAGCAGGACGGCCCTCGTCCAGCGGCGCAGCCGGTTGGGCGGCACCATGAACCGGATCGTCGCCTCGGTGACCCGCAGGTTCTCCTTGGCCGCCGCGTAGCGCTCGGTGTGGTAGGTCTCCAGCAGTTCCTCGTCGGCCTGTCCACCGAGGACGGCGCCGAGTTTCCAGGCGAGGTTGTCGGCGTCCTGGATACCGCTGTTCATCCCGCGTGAGCCGTAAGGTGGCAACGAGTGCGCCGCGTCGCCGGCGAACAGCACCCGGCCCATCCGCAGCCTGGCCACGACCCGCTGGTGGAAGCGGTAGGTACTGACCCAGTCCACCTCGTAGGGAATGTCTCCGATGACCGCGCGGACCCGCTCGTCGAACCGGCCGTCGGCGCGTTCGGCGTCCACGTCGGCGTTGGGCGGCAACTGCCAGTCGATCCGCCAGATGTCGTCGGGCTGGGGGTGCATCACGAGCTGGCGGCCCGGGTTGAAGGACGGGTCGTAGTGGAAGTGTCGTTCCTTGGCCAGCGGCAGTTTCGCCTTGATGTCGGTGATCAGGAACCGGTCGGCGTGGGTGTAGCCGGTCCAGTCCGCGCCCATCAGCTCACGCATCCGGCTCCGCACGCCGTCGGCGGCCACCAGGTACTCGAACCGCAGCGTGTTCTCCGCCTCCGTCCCGGAGTCCCGCACCCGCACGGAGACCGAGTCGTCGTCCTGGTCGACGCCGACGACCTCCTGACCCCATCTGAGGTCACAGCGGGGGTTGGCGGCGACCGCGTCGGCGAGCACCTGCTCGATGCGGTACTGGGAGATGTTCACGAACGGGCCGAAGCCGGGGCCGTGCGGGTAGGTGGTCGTGCGCATCACCTTGTTCCGCACGTAGGTGCGGGCGACGGTCCAGGTCACCCCCTCCTCGGCGATCGGCGCCGCGCAGCCGGCCCTGTCCAGGATCTCCAGCACGTCACCCTGGATGAGGCAGGCCTTGGACCCCTGCCGGAGCAGTTCCGGTTTGACGTCCAGCAGGACGCTGGACACGCCGGCGTCGGCCAGTCGCAGGGCGGCGATCAGGCCGACCGGCCCGGCACCGACGATTCCCACCTGGCCGGTGAACTCTGTCATGACGTCCTCGCGGTGTTCTCGGTGTCCGTGACGGTGCGGAACACCGGGATGTCCCGCACCGCGTTCAGGTAGGGCGTGCCCTGGGTGTAGCCGGTGCCCGACGCCTCGCCGAGCATCCGCACCGCCAGGCGGTAGTGGGTGTTGCGCCAGCGCAGCAGCCCGTGCGCGAAGGAGGACATGGCCTCGGCGAGCCGGTCGTGGTCGCGCGGGTCGAGGTCGCCGGAGTCGACGGCCTCCCGGTAGGCGTCGTCCAGGGTGGCCTGTCCGTCGAGCACCCGCTGACGCACCGGAGGCACGGAGTGGTAGGCGGGTGAGTCGAGCCGGTCCTCGTCCGGCCGGCGGCACAGCGACTCGAGGATCTTGTAGCTGGTGGACTGGATCGCGCTCGCGCCCTCGGTGAACTGCCGGAAGGTGCGGAACGACTCGACCTGCATGGTGGCCAGCATCGAGAACAGCGGCGCGGACTCGGACAGCGCGGTGGCCGACACCGACAGGAAGTGCACCGCCTCGTCGACCCGCCGTTCGGCGAACGCGGCGATCACCGCCCGCAGCTGGACGGCCAGCAGCGCGAACGTCGTCTCGAACGTCTGCAGCACGCGCAGGAACAGGTACTCGTCGTGCGCGGTGTACACCGGCAGCACGCTGAGCTGGATCGCCCGCTGCTCGGTCATCGACATGTCGGCGTGGACCGCGTCGGCCGCCTGCCGTGCCAGTTCCTCGGGCGCGGTGCCGGTCAGCGCGCGTTCGAGGTTCATCCGCACCAGGATCGGCCGCAGCACCCGCAGACCGTGTTTGTGCCGTTTGGTGACCAGGTCCGGGGCCGGGCGCATCGCGGGCAGCAGCGTCGCGCCCTCCTCGGCGGCGACCAGTTCGAAGGCCAGCGCGTCGGCCAGCAGCTGTGCGCTCAGCCGGTCGCAGCGGGTCCTGGCGAACGGGGCCTGTTCGACCGGATCGTCCACATGGGGCACCTGGAGCAGCGAGAGTCCCAGGTAGGTGCCGTAGTCGTACCGTCCGTCCGGCTTGTCCAACGCCGTGTCGAGGAAGGACGCCAGCGTCCGCAGCTGCGGCCACGGACCCGGCAGGGACGGCAGCAGCTGGCGCGCCCTGGCGAGCAGGTCGAGCAGCTCAGCCGCGACGAAGTGTTTGCCGACCTCGTGGAAGTGTCGGACCACCTGGTCGAAGGGAAAGGTGCGCAGCTGTGGACTGCGTAACCAGTGCCTCAGCTCGTGGGTGCACATAGGACCTCTTCGTCAGTCGCCCGAGCCGCCCCTCGCAGCTCGGCCAGCGCGTCGCACAGCGCGGCGACGTCCTCGGCGTTGTTGTAGTAGTGCAGGGAGATCCGCACGACCTGGCCGCGCGGCGCGACCGCGACACCACGCTGCGCCAGCGCGGCGCCCAGGGCCGCCGGATCGGCGTCGTACAGGCCGATGTGGGCTCCGCGACTCTTCCTCGCGGCGGCCTGGACCCGCTCACCCGCGGCGGTCAACCGCTCGATCGCGAGGTCTGTCAGGTCGTGGACGTGTTCGCGTACCGCGTACGGGTCGAGCAGACCCATCAGGCGCAGGCCGGCGTCCGCGGCGTAGGCCGCCGGCACCGACGGCGTGCCGGCACGGAACCGGTCGGCGCTGGCCGCGAAGTCCAGTGCCGTCGGGTCGAAGGCGAACGGGTCGGTACGACCGAACCACCCGGTGAGGCTGGGCGGCAGGTCGGTCCGCTCCGGTTCCCGCACGTACAGGAACGCCAGGCCGGGCAGGCCGAGCAGGTACTTCATCGTGCCCATGACCAGGTAGTCGCAGCCGAGCTCGCGGACGTCGACCGCCCCGGCGGCACCGGCCTGGTAGGCGTCGACGAACACGCGGGCGCCCATCGCGTGCGCCTGCGCCGTCAGCTGCTCCACCGGGGAGCGCCGGGCACTCTGGTAGGTGATCAGCGGCACCGACACCAGCCGGGTGCGTTCGTCGATCATCCCGGCGAGGTCGTGGGGGTCCTCGGTCAGCGAGACCTCCGCCCCCCGTGACCGCTGCGCCAGCCAGACGTGCGCGATCGACGGGAACTCCTGGGTGCTGCCGAGAATCCCCGGCCGCCCCGTCCAGTCCAGTGTGGAGGCCACCTGGTACGCCCCGGTCGACGCGTCGGGCAGGACGGCGACCTGGTCGGGGCGCGCACCGATCAGCGCCGCGAACCGGTCACGGGCCCCGGCGACCTGTTCCTCGAACAGCTGCCACGGGGCACCGCCGGAGGCCATGTCCTCCAGCATCCGGTGCAGCGCGTCGTCGAGGTCGACCGACCGTGCGCCGAGGCTGCAACTGGCCAGGTGGGTCCGGCGGCCCAGCGACGGGAAACGCGCGCGGAAGTCCTCGGGGGTCATGACCTGGCCAGGTGGTAGTCACCCATCGGGCCGCTGGAGGTCAGTTCGGTACGCACCGCCCACAGCTCGGGGAAGAACTTGTACTCGATCAGCTTGGCCAGGGTGTCCACCGGAGTCCCCTGGGTGCCGACCGTCTGGTTGCCGTTGACCCTGGTGGCGATCTTGTAGTGCCGCACGCGCCACAGCGACACCCGCTCGTCCCACTCGATCATCGCCTCGGCCAGCTGGTGCTCCCGGCTGCCCTGGCCCTCGCGGTACAGGCCGGCGATGTCCAGGCCGCGCGTGTCGACGAAGTCGTGGAAGGCACGTTCGAGGTCGCGGCCGGCGCGCTGCACCGAGCGCCACCCCGGCGAGTCCGCACCGGAACCGTGGCCGAGCACGGTCCGGATGGTCTGGAAGTCCCACGGGGACAGGAACCGGAACATCTCCAGCTGCTCGGTCACCAGGTGGATGCCCAGCGAGGAGCGGGCCAGCAGGCCGGCCGCGGCCACCGGGTCACCGTCGCGCACCTTGACCGCGGCCTCGCACAGTTCCGAGCACACCAGCTTGAGCCACAGCTCGCTGGACTGGTGCACCACCTGGAACAGCAGCTCGTCGCGGTGGATCACCTCGTCCGGGCCGCGCTGCAACGACAGCAGCGTGTCGGTGCGCATGTAGCGGGCGTAGTCGTCGACACCGTCGCCCGAGAGGATCTGTTCGTTGTAGTCCCTCATCGGGTCATCTCCTGGAGGTGTGCGGTGGTGGGCTCGGCGTGCACCCGGAACTCGGCCGCGGTGGCCATCAGGGCGGCCTCGACGTCGGCGGTGGTCCGGCCGCGGAAGCGGAACCGGCCGCCGACGTGCTCGTAGTAGGCGTCGGCGTCGGGCAGCACCTCCCCCGGGCTGAGCAGGACCTCGGCGTACGGGCCGGGTTCCCGGCCGACCATCGGGGTCGCCTCGGTGATCACGCACGGTCGGGTGGCGGGGGCCGGGACCAGCAGCCAGCCGCCGGCCTCGCCGGTCTCCCGGCCCGGCGGTCGCGGCGTGGCACGCATCTGCAGGTCGAAGGCGACGCGCATCAGGTCCCAGCCGTGCAGGTCACGCCAGATGAACGGGATCTCCGCGCCGCCGACGCGGGCCCCGACCTCCAGGAACGAGCAGGAGACCCCGGTGGGGCCGCGTTCGACGAAGACCTCGAGATGGAACGGGACGGGGGCGTCGGTGAGCGCGCCGAGGAACGCGGCGGCCGCCGCCCCGACGGCCGCGACGACCTCCGGGTCGTCCTCCTCGACCGAGCCGAGCACGGTGCCCTCGCGGAAACCGAGACAGGTGTTGACGTACCGCGACACCCGCCACCGGTCGAGCCCGGTGCCGGTGAAGACGCCGTCGACGTGGTGGATCGGATGCGGGTTGAACGCCTGGACCATCATCGGCTCGGTGAACGGCGCCAGCTCGGCGACGTCGGACAGCCCGGTCAGCAGCACCACGCCGGCGCTGGAGCTGCCCACCCTCGGTTTGAGCACCAGCGGCCAGCCGGCCCGGTCGGCCAGGTCGAGGATCCCGGCGGGACCGTCCACAGCGGCGAACCGCGGCACCGGCCCTCCGGCGGCCTCGATCGCCTGGCACATCAGGAACTTGTCGCGGAAGCGGACCAGGTCGGCCGGCCGGTCGCCCGGCACGTCGTGGTCGGCGCGCAGCTGTGCCCCGACCAGGAGGTCGTCCTCCTTGAGCGCGACGATCCGATGTGGCCGGCCGTGCCGGCGCACCAGCTCGGCGAGCGCGGCGCGGGCCTCGTCGAGATCGTCGGTGGCCTCGACCAGGACCACGTCGGCCGCCGTGTCCGGCACCGAGCCGAGGCCGACCGAGGTGCTGATGTAGGTCACGCGGTGTGTCTGGTGGTCGAGATAGCCGGCGTACTCGGCGTAGTGCTCACGCCATCGGTTGATGACGACGACGTGTGCACGGGTGTCGCCGGTCGGCGAATCTGCCATGGACACAGCTCCCTTCCGCGAGCAGCCGAAGACGGCCCGACGAGGGGCACGCTTCGGAGGGGTGTCTCGGTGCTGTTTGGCGGATCTGGGCTAGGGCGCGGTGAAGACGCAGGTGCCCCGGGTGCCCTTGTTCGAATAGGACACGACAGCACCGTGCTCGGGCCGCAGTGCCCGCACGAAACCGCCGGCGTACCCGTCGGCGTCGACGAAGATCCCCCAGTTGGCGACCCACTCGTCGATGGCGCCGGTGTCCGCGTCCATCACGGACTCGGTGGCCGGGCGGACCCGTCGCTGGACGACGTGGTCGCCGGTGGTCCGTTCGGCGAGTGCGTGGTGCCATTCCTCGTCGGACACCTCGTGACCGACGACGGTGCCGACACCGCCGTAGCCGATTCCCGGCTTGAGGACCAGTTCTTCGCGTTCGTCGCGACAGCGTTCGACCAGCTCGGGGTCGGCGCCGGCGAGCAGGCGTGTCCACGGCACGATCCGGTCGACCAACGCGCGTTCCCCGGCCGAGAGCGTGCCGGCGACGTCGGGCTCGTGCAGCATCGCGAGGCTGCCCTTGCTGGCGAAGGCCGCGGCGCTGAGCGGGGCGAACAGCACGGTGTCCCGCGCTCGGAGCACCAGGTCCAGGACGCGCTGCCCGGCCGGGTCGTCGACGAGTTCGCCGGCGACGAAGTACCGCAGGATGACGTCGACCGGGGTGCCGCGCAGGGTGACCTTGCCGGCGCGTTCACCCAGTTCGTCCAGCTCACCGAGCAGCAGGACGATGCCGAGTCCGGCCATCGCCTCCTGGATGGCGACGAAGACGTGCTGGTGGGCGGCGAGACCACCGTTGCTCTCGATCAGCGCGATCACCGGTTCGCCGGAGGTGACCTCCCGGGCCGCCGTGCGCAGGGCGCGCGCGGTTCTGGGCAGGGTGTCCAGGTGACGCAGGTCGTGTCGCTCGGCGAAGTCGGCGAACGCGGGGACCTGGAGGAAGGCGCGGTTGACCTGGGCCGTGTCGATGCCGCCCAGTTCGCTGCCGACGTTCAGCTCAAGGAGCTGGAATCCGTTGCCGTCGTGGTAGGCGTCCGCGCGGGCGTACACCGGAAGGTCGTGTCGGTCGCCACGGCACGCCAGGTCCGCGAGGCGGTCGTCCATGCCGAGCCTGGCGCAGTATCCGCGTAGGTCGCCGCCGCTCACCCGGGCGGGCAACGAGACCAGGAGGTCGAACAGGTCAACCAGGGACGCGCCGAACCCGGTGATCTCCGACTCGGGGGCCAGCATCGGCCGGTCGAGCTGGAGTCCGCCGTAGGAGGTCCGATACACCTCCGGCAGAGCGAGATCACGTGCGGCATGCCGTAGACCGGAGTCATGGTCCGAACAGGCGGCAAGGTAGCGCTGGGTAACGACGTTCACCGCGCCGATTCCCCCAAACCGACCTCAGTCGGTAAGCATGGTTGATCCTTCGAAGGGGCGGATCGCCTCATCGCCGACGTTCTCCTTCAGCCACCCAAATACAGCGCACCATGTCTCGGCGCGGATTGCGCTGCACGTTTTACCATGCCGCAAGAAGTGTGGCAACAAGGCCCACCATGCAACACCTGGGGCTGAACAGACGCTCCAATTCATCCATTTGCCCTATCGCACCGGCATCCATTCTTGGTTGATCGATCAACATCCTGGGACAACGAGGGCCACGTCGCGCCAACAAAGTAAGTCGACGTGAGGTGAAACACATACCAAACCAAAAAGTTCTTCATGTTAACCACGGGAAAGTACGCCAAATGCACGAAAAGGGTCGCTGGCCCATTCGAAGTAAGCCCGGCCCTCATTTATAGGAATGCCACTCCGGCCCGCACCGATCCGAACCGGACACCGTGGGTGCTCCGCCGCCCTGGCCCAGGCGCCATACTGGTAGAAAGTTCCCCGTGCGAGATTTCATGACTGGTGTCCGATTTTTCGGCCAGGGACTGGGCATCATGCTCCGGTCACCCCGACTGCTGCTGCTGGGCGCGGCGCCCGCGGTACTGACCGCGTTGCTGCTGCTCGGCGGCATGGTGGCGCTGATCCTGCGGATCGACGACCTGGCCGCGCTGGTCACACCGTTCGCCGACGACTGGGCCAGCGGTCTGCGGGCGGTCGTGCGGGTCCTGGTCGGGGTCACGCTGGTCGCGGCGTCGCTGGTGATCGGCATGATCAGCTTCATGGCGCTGACCCTCGCCATCGGCGGCCCGTTCTACGAGTCCATCGCCGAGAAGGTCGCCGAGGGCCTCGGTGACCCGCCGGGGCGCGTCGAGCTGTCCGGCGGACGGTTGCTGTGGCTGGGGTTACGCGACGGTCTCGCACTCGTGCTGCGGTCGCTGCTGTTCACGATCCCGCTGCTGATCGCCGGGTTCATCCCGGTCCTGGGTCAGACGGTGGTGCCGGTCCTGCTGATGCTGGTGACCGCGTGGTTCCTGGCGCTGGAGCTGGCGGCGGTGTCGTTCTACCGTCATGGCCTGGACCTCACCCAGGGCCGCAAGCTGCTGCGCACCCGGCGCGGCCTGGCCCTCGGGCTCGGGCTGACGACCACGCTGCTGTGCCTGATCCCGTTCGCCGCGATCATCGTGATGCCGGTGGCGTTCGTCGGCGGCGTGCTGATCGCCCGGGAGGTCCTGCCGGAGGCCAACGCCGTGTCAGCGGGCGCGGCCTAGAACCTCGTTGGCGGCGCGGACCACGGCCGGGTCGAGCATCCGACCCCGCGCGTCCAGGGCGACGCCGGAGGGTGCGGCCGCCAGGCGGGCCACCGCGTCCCGCGCGGCGGCCACCTCCTGCTCGGTGGGCGTGAAAACCTCGTTGATCGTCGCCAGCTGGGTCGGACTGATCGCCGTCCTGGCACGGAAACCCTGACGCAGCAACAGTTCGGTGGTGCGCCGCAGCGCGGACAGGTCACGGACCGAGGTGTCGACCGGACCGACCGGCGGCAGCAGACCGGCCGCCGCCGAGGCGACGACGACCGCCGACCGGATCGGCCACAGCTCCTCACGGTCGGGGCCGGGCCGCAGGTTCAGCTCGCCGGCCAGGTCGGCCTCGCCGATACCCAGGCGCACCACCCGGGGCGCCCCCGCGACCTCGTCCAGCCGACGCAGCGCCCTGGCGGTCTCCAGCAGCGCCAGCACCGGCAGGTCCGGGTGGCCCGACAGCAGCGCGTCGACCTCCGCCAGCAGCTCCGGTTCGGCCTTGGGCACGACGACCCCGGCCAGACCCGGCCGGCCGGCGATCGCCGCGAGGTCCTCGGCGGCGGTGTCGGCGTTGATCCGCACCCACGCCACGGCGCCGGTGAGGTGCTCGGCCACTGTGGACCGGGCCGCCGGGCGGCGACCCGGCGCGACCGAGTCCTCCAGGTCGACGATCAGCGCGTCGGCGCCACGCCGCCCGGCGCCGGCCAGCTTGTCCGGCTGGTCACCGGGGACGTAGAGGTAGCTGCGGGGGGTCATACGCCGGTCGGCCGCCGCAGGTACTGCCCGACGGGCTCACCGGTGACCTTGCCGGCGGCCAACACCTGGTGGCCCCGGACGAACGTGTCGGTGACCGCCGCGGTCATCGAGAAGCCCTCGAACGGGGTGTACTCCTGGGTGGACTCGGAGTCGGCGGCGCGCACGGTCCAGGTGGTGTCCGGGTCGACCAGCGCGATGTCGGCGTCGAAGCCGACGCCCAGCGCGCCCTTGGTCCGCAGGCCGAAGCGCTCGGCGGGGTTCCACGCGGTCAGCCGGGCGATCTCACCGGGCGGCAGGCCGCGCCTGGTGCCCTCGGTGACCAGGCCGGGCAGCAAGTACTCGGCGCCACCGAAGCCGGACTTGGCGAGGAAGACGTCCTCGCGCGGGTCGCCGAACTTCTGCTCGTCGCGGCAGCACGCGTGGTCGGAGACCACCCAGTCGACCTCACCGGCGAGCACGTGGCCCCACAGCGCCTCGACGTCCTCGCGCGGGCGGATCGGCGGGTTGACCTTGGCGCCGATCCCGGACGCGGTGTCGATGTCGGCCAGCAGGTGCCCGACGGTGACCTCGCGGCGGAACCGGATGTGCGGGAAGGCCGTCGCCATCCGCAGCGCCGCGTCCATCGCCTTGGCCGAGGACAGGTGCAGCAGGTTGATCGTCGGCAGGCCGGTCTCGTGCGCGAGGTAGGAGGCGATCGAGACCGCGAGGCCCTCGGAGTGCTGCGGGCGGGCGGCGCTGTAGGCGGCCAGGCCGGTGAGCGTGCCGTCCTGCTCGACGAGCTTGGTGTAGGCGGTCATGATCTCGGCGGTCTCGCAGTGCAGCGACAACGAGATCTCGTCGGCCAGCTCCGGGAACCGCTCACGCGCGGCCTGGATGCCACGCATCACGAACTCGAAGTGCGCGTAGTCGTAACGCTCGCCCTCGGGGATCATCAGGAACGAGTTCTGGTCGGCGGAGCGGCCGTGCAGGCCGTGGCTGCCGTAGAACATGAACACCTTGAACGAGGTCACGCCGTGCTCGCTGACCAGTTCGGGGATCTCCTCGATGTGCTCACGCATCATCGGCGCCAGGTGGTAGGCGTAGTCGACGTAGGACCGGCCGGCGGTCTCGGCCAGCACCTCGGGGAACACCTCCCGGTAGGCACCGCCCCGGTTGAGGTAGTACTGGCCGGTGCGCATGTAGTTCAGCGCGGAGGTGACCCCGCCCTGGGCGCAGGCCCGGCTCTCGGTGCCGGCGTCGACGGGCAGCGGGTTGTAGATGCCCCAGTGCTGGTGGGCGTCGACGACACCGGGGAAGGCGAGCTTGCCGCCGCCGTCGACGACCCGCGTGGCGCCGGCCGGGTCGAGGCCGGGGGCCACCCGCACGATCGTGCCGTCACGCACGCCGAGGTCGGCGCGCTCGGGCTCGGGCCGGTCGTGGCGGACGACGCGGACGTTCCTGACGAGCAGGTCCAGTTGTTCAGTCATCATCGGCTCCTGTGGACTCAAGGCGGGTGAGGGGGCGCAGCACGGCACCGAGGTCGGGCAGGGTGTCCAGGGTGGCGACCAGGTCCCTGATCGTCGCCGCGGTGGCCGGGGTGAGCCGGCCGGCCACGTTGTCGGTGAACTTGGTGCCCAGTTCCTCCTCGGACAGCGGCCGTCGCGGGCCGCCCCGGTTGGCGAGCACCTCGGCCGTCCACTCGCGACCGTCGGTGTCCCGCACGACCACGACGGCCGGGAACTGGTAGGGGAAGATCGCGTCGCACCGGTCGTCGGGCACGACGTCGACCTTGGCCATCAGCGCGCGGCGCAGCGGGTCGGTGGCCAACGCGTCGGTGTAGTCGGCCAGGCCGGCGCCCAGGCCCGAGCCGCCGAGCAGCCCGGTGACCACGGCGTAGGGGCCGGAGAACTGGGCCTGGTAACCGGTCGCCGGGGCGCGCTTGACCTCGATCGGCTGGCCGATGGTGCGGATGACCGCGGCCGGCACCCGCAGTTCGATGGACGCGAGCCGCGCCGGGTCGACCGGCACGCCGTCGGCGCGCAGCGCCAGCCCGGCGTCGATGGCGGTGTGGGTGAAGTGGTTGGCCGGGTAGGGCTTGAAGAAGATCCCGGGCACCGACCACTCGGTACCGAGCCCGTCGGTGACCTGGTCGAGGTCGGTCTGGTCGCGCAGGAACGCCTGGAAGAAACCGAACCGGCCCTCCAGGACGGTCGGTGGGCCGGTGAACCCCCGGCGCACCAGGCCGGCGGCGGTGACCCCGGACTGGGCGGCCCACCCGCAGTGCAGCCGCTTGACGGTGCCGCCGGTGCGGTTGGCCTCGATCACCCCGGACGCGAACGACGCGGTCACGCCCAGCGCGTGCAGCACGCCGGGTTCGTCGAGGCCGAACAGCAGCGCGCTGGCGGCGGCCGCGCCCATGGCACCGCAGATGGAGGTGGCGTGCTGGCCGTGTTCGAAGTAGACGGAGTTGCCCAGTTCGCTGTCGTAGCCGGCCATGCCCAGGCGTACGGCGATCTCCAGGCCGACGGCGATGGCCGCGACGGTGTCCCGGCCGCTGGCCCCGGCGGCCTCCCCGGCGGCCAGCGCCGCCGGCACGACCGCCGCGCTGGGGTGCACCACGGACGGCAGGTGGGTGTCGTCGTAGTCGAGGGAGTGGGCCAGGACGCCGTTGACGAACGCGGCGCTCGCGGCCGGCACCCGGTCGGTGAGGCCGACCGCGCTGGCCTGCGCGGTGCCGCCCTGCTCGGCGACGTGCCCGGCGATGGCCGCGCTGGTCGGCAGGCCCCGCGCGGCGACGCAGAGCCCGAGCACGTCCAGGACCCGCTGGCGCACGCTGGCCACGACCTCGGGCGGCGGCCCGTCGGCGAGGGTGGTGGCCGCGAAGGCCGCCAGCCGCTCGGCGAGGGTCGGGGTGTCCACGGTGGTCATGCGCCGACCACCGCCAGCGGGCGGGCCGGGGAGCCGGTCGCGCCGAACAGCGGCAGCGGGGAGAGCACGAACAGGAACTCGTGCACGCCGGCGGCCGCGACGCCTTCCAGGTCGAGCGCCTCGATGATGTAGACGCCGCGTTCCACCAGCAGGACCCGGTGCGCGGGTAACACCGCGTGGCCGTTGCCGGGCGCGAGCCGTTCGAAGGCGATGGTGTCGGCGCCGGCGGCGTGCACGCCCCGGTCGGCGAGCCAGGTGGCGCCCTCGGCGCCGACACCGGGCACGCCGGTGTCCTTTCCCTGGTAGGTCAACGGGTTCGGGTCGGCGAACAGCCGGCCCCAGCCGCTGCGGATCAGCACGACGTCCCCGTCGCGGACCGGGGTGCCCTGGTTCTTCTCGGTGCGGGCGAGGTCGTCGGGGGTGATCTCGTAGCCGGCCGGGCAGCCCTGCGGGGTGCCCAGGGTGGCCGGCACGTCCAGCAGGACGCCCCGGCGGACCATCGGCGCGATGGTGTGCGCGCCGAGTTCGACGAACTTGCCGCCCCGGCCGGCGGCGACGGCGTCCGAGCCGTCGAGCAGCCGGCCGTCGTGGGAGACGTGGGCGAAGGCGTCGATGTGCGTGCCGACGTGGGTGCCCATGGTGATCATGTCGTTGGCGGCCGAGCCGCCGTCGGCGCGCACCATGTCGCCGTGCCGGCGGGGCAGCGCGTGCCAGTAGGCGGGGTGGTTGGGCGACTGCGGCATGCCGACGGTCAGCGGGCGGCCGAGGTCGTGCACGGTCAGCCCGGCGGCGACCGCGTCGAGCAGGGTCCTGGTGATCGTTGCGGTCATCAGGCCACGACCTTGTCCGCGCGCAGCCGCGCCAGTTCGTCGGCCTGGACGCCGAGTTCGGTCAGAACGTCGTCGGTGTCGGCGCCCAGGGCGCGGCCGGTGAACCGGATCCGGCCGGGGGCGCCGGTGCTGCGCCACATCACGTTGTGCATGAGCAGTGGGCCGAAGTCGGGGTCGGGGACGGTGGTGAGCATGCCGGTGGCGCGCACGTGCTCGTCCTCGACGAGGTCGCGGGCGCTGTAGACGGGGGCGACGGCCGCACCGGCCGCCTCGAACGCGGCGGTCACCTCGGCCTCGGTCCTGGCGGCGATCCAGTCGCCGACGTGGCCGTCGAGCAGGTCGGCGTGCTCGGCGCGACCGGCGCCGGTGGCGAACCACGGCTCGGTGATCACCTCGGGGTGGCCGACGAGTTCCAGTACCCGCTCGGCGATGCGCTGGGCGCTGGTGGACACCGCGACCCAGCGGCCGTCGCTGGTGCGGTAGGTGTTGCGCGGGGCGTTGTTGGTGGAGCGGTTGCCGTGCCGCTCCCCCACGATGCCGAGTTGTTGGTAGACGGTGGCACCGGGGCCGACGGCGTCCATGATCGGTTCGAGCAGGTTGATGTCGATGATCTCGCCGCGCCCGCCGTTGCGTTCGCGGGCGTAGAGCGCCATCGAGGTGGCCGAGGCGGCGGCGATGCCGCAGATGCTGTCGGCCAGGCCGAAGGCGGGCAGGGTCGGCGGGCCGTCGGCCTCGCCGGTGAGGTGGGCGAAGCCGCTCATCGCCTCGGCCAGCGTGCCGAACCCGGCGCGGCCGGCGTAGGGCCCGGTCTGGCCGAAGCCGGTGACCCGCACGATCACCAGGCCGGGGTTGACCTCGTGCAGCCGGTCCGGGCCGATCCCCCAGCGTTCCAGGGTTCCCGGGCGGAAGTTCTCCACCAGCACGTCCGCGGTGGCGGCCAGGCGCAGCAACAGGTCCGCACCGTCCGGTGTGGACAGCTTGAGGCCGACGGCCCGCTTGTTGCGGGAGATCTCCTTCCACCACAGCGGAAGGCCGTCCTTGGCCTGGCCGTGCCCGCGCATGCCGTCACCGGCCTCCGGGTGCTCGATCTTGATCACGTCGGCACCGTGGTCGCCGAGGATCCGGCAGCACAGCGGGCCGGCGAGGATCGTCGAGACGTCCAGCACCCGTACCCCGGTGAGCGGTCCGTCCTGCACCGCGCCCCCCTCCATCGTTGTTCCGATATAGCTAACGCCGGTCCGCTCAGAGGTTAAGCTGGGGCCGGTGACAAGGTCAACCTCGGACGAGGCCACCCCGTGTGATACCCATCGCCAGATGCCGGAGTTGGCCGCCGCGACGATCCCCGCGACCAACGCGAGCCCCGCCAACGCGAGCCAGCCCGCCGGGTAGCCCCACCGTTCGGCCAGCGCGCCGACCAGCAGCGGACCGGCGATCCCGCCCGCACAACCACCCGCCTGCACCAGCGCGGTCGACGCGCCGGGAGCGTCCGGATGGGACTGCACCACCGCCAGGCCCACCACCCCCGTCCAGCCCCAGCCGGCCGCGCCGCCCAGCAGCGCGCCGGCCAGCGCGGCGGCCGGTGAGGGCACCGCCAGCAGCACGAACCCGAACGCCCCGGCCAGCAGCAGCGTCGCCGAGGTCACCCGGCCGGGTACCCGGATCCCGAGCAGCCCCAACGTCATCCGCACGCCGATGGTGGCCGCGCTGGCCACCGCGAGCACCACCCCGGCCGTGCCCTCCGCCAGTCCCAGGTGGACGCCGTAGCCGACGAAGAACGTGCTCAGCCCGAACGCCGCCGCCGAGGCGAGCAGGAACATCACCACCACCAGCAGCAGCGGGGCCAGCGGTCGCAGTGGCGCCTGCGGCGCCCGGGTGTCCGGTGTGGACAGCTGGGGGATCGGCAGCAGCAGGATGCCGGCGACCAGGACCGAGGCGATCGCGAACACCACCCGCCAGTGCACCACCGCCGCCAGCGTCGGCACGGCCGCGCCGGCGAGCAGCGTCGCCGCCGGGATCGAGGAGCGCTCCATCGCGAAGGCCAGCGGCCGGCGGCCCGGCGGCACCGCCCGGGCGATCAGCATCCCGCCGACCGGCGCGGCCACCGTCGAACCGATCCCGCCGACGGCCATCGCGACCAGCAGCCCGGGGTAGGTCCCGCCGAGCACCGCGACCGCGGCCAGGCACACCGCCGCCCCGGCGATCGCGATCCTGGCCGAGGTCCGTGGCCCCATGCCGTCGACGATCCGGCCGCCGAAGGGCAGCAGCACCGCCCCGACGGCGAAGAACGTCGACACCACCGCGCCGAGCTGGGTCCCGGAGATCTCCAGGTCGGCCCGCACCGCCACCCCGACCGCCCCCGCCAGGTACAGCGGGAACATGTAGGCGGCACCGATCAGTACGGCGAGCGTGACCACCCCTCGGGTGGTCGCCCTCACCCCCAGATCTCGTCCGCATAGGTGATGTTCACGTCGGTCCGCCAGCCGCTGTCGGGGTCGGCGCCCCACTTGTCCCGCCAGCCGGCGGCGTGCTCGAGCACGGCCGGGTCGCCGTGGTGGAGCTTGCCCTCGGCGTGGAAGGCGTCCAGGTCGTCGACGAACATCAGGTCGAAGTGTTTGAACCACTCCTGGCCACGGGCGTTGCGCCGCACGACGTAGTTGGCGTAGTTCTGGATCCCCGGGTTGCGGCGGAAGACCGGGTAGTCGACCGAGCGGGTGTACTCCGCGTACTCCTCCAGCGGTACCCCGGGCTTGATGTTGTAGGTCAGCAGCACGAGCTTGCGCGCCATGGGAATCTCCTCTCCGTTCTCAGAGCGCCCGGCCGAGGGCGTGTGCCTCGGCCATGGCCTCCAGCAGGGTTCTGGGGGCCACCGCGTCGCCGACGACGTGCACGGTCAGGCCGGCGTCGGTGAGCGGGGTGGCCAGGTCGTCCTGGGCGGCCGGCGGGTCGAGCGCGACCACGTCGGTCACGCCGGTGACGGTCGTGACGGTGTCCACCAGCGTGCTGGTGATCCGCGCTACCGGGCCGTCGATCTCCGCACCCGCGGCGGTCCAGAGCTGGACCCCGTTGGCGCGCAGGCGTTCCACGGCGGTCATCCGGCTGTACTCGGTGACGCCCCACAGCGGCGTGCCGGCCGGGGACACCAGGTGCACCGTGCCGCCGCCGGCGGCGATCGTCTCGGCGACCGAGGCTGCGGTCCAGCCGCCGTCGTCGTCGAGCACCAGCACGGTGGCGTCGGTCCAGGTCCGTCCGGCCAGGACGTCGTGGACGGTCAGCGCCCGGCCCCAGCCGGGGACGCGTCGGGGCCGGTGCCGGGCGCCGGTGGCCAGGACGACGACGTCCGGACCCTCGGCGAGCACGGCGTCGCCGGTGGCCGTGCGGCCGGTGCGCACCGGCACCGACAGCTCGGCGAGCCGGCGCTGCTGATGCACCCGCAGGCGGTCCAGGTCTCGCCGCCCGACCCCCCGACGACCGGTGAGTACCTGGCCGCCCGGCTCCTCCGCGCGCTCCCACACCTCCACGGCGTGCCCGCGTTCGGCGGCCAGCCTGGCCGTCTCCAGCCCGGCCGGGCCGCCGCCGACGACCAGCACCCGGCCGGGAGTCTCGGCGCTGCCGGGGTGTTCCGGCCACTGCGCCTCCCGGCCGACACGCGGGTTGACCATGCAGGTCATCGGCCGGTGGCCGGCGATCTCGCCGATGCAGAAGTTGCACGACACGCACGGGCGGATCCGGTGCTCCTCGCCAGCCCGTGCCTTGGCCAGCAGCGCCGGGTCGGCGATGTGTGCGCGGGTCATCGCGATGGCGGCCAGCAGTCCGGTGTCCAGGCCGCGTTCGGCGTCGGCCAGGTCGACGAACCGGCACGCGGCGAGCACCGGGACCCGCGCGCATTCCCTTGCCACGGCGAGGATCTCGTTCAGGTACGGGGTGTGGCCCTCGCTCAGGTCGGCGACGTGGTGGCCGATCGAGGGCACGGTGTAGGAGGCGACCGAGACGTTGAGGAACCCGATCGGTCGGGTGCCGTCCAGCAGGGCGGCGATCCGCCGGCCGGTGTCCAGGTCCTGCCCGCCGGCCACCAGCTCGTCGGCGCTGAGCCGGACGCCGACGACCACCTGGTCGCCGACCGCGTCCAGGACCGCGTCGAGCACCTCCAGCGGGAAACGCAGCCGGTTGGTCTCGCTGCCGCCGTAGTCGTCGGCACGGTCGTTGGCCAGCGGCGAGATGAACTGGTGCAGCAGGTGACCGTGACCGAAGTGGATCTCCACGCCCTGGAAGCCGGCGAGCACCGCCAGCCGCGCGGCGTCGGCGTAGGCCTCGCGCACCTGCGCCAGGTCGCGGCGGCTCATCGCGTGCGGCACCGCGCCCGACGCCGTCCAGCGGCGCGGGCTGGGCCCCCAGGCCGCCGAGCGGCGGAAGACGTTCTCGCTGTGCCGGCCGGCGTGCGTGAGCTGGGTGAACACCGCCGCGCCCTGCTCGCGGACGGCGGTGGTGATCCTGGTCAGGCCGGGCAGGGCGGCCGGGTCGGCGGCCAGCCCGCCGGCACGGCCCAGGCTCGTCGGGTGCACCCGCAGCGGCTCGGTGATGATCAGCCCGGCGCCGCCCCTGGCGCGTTCGGCGTGGTAGGCGACGTGCCGGTCGGTCGGCAGGAAGTCGGTGCCGAAGTTGGTGGTGTGGGCCGAGACGAACACCCGGTTGCGCAGGGTGATCCCACCCAGCTCGACCGGGGAGAACACCCGGGGGTAGGCCGTCACGGACGGAACTCCGCGACCAACTCCGCGGGCGTGGCCGCGTCGAGCACGCCGGTCTCGGCCAGGTCGTTCCACACCCACTGCTCGACGATCAGCCCGTCGCGCAGCCGGAACCGGTCGACGTAGCGCACGTTGGTGAAGTGCACGCCGTAGGTGTTCTCGCCGAACAGCCGGCCCAGCGAGTACACCACCGCGCCGTCCGGGGTGGACAGCGACTCGTAGGTGTCGCGGTGCTTGTCGACGAACCGGTACCGGCCGGTCGAGCCGGCGGCCAGCTCGTCCAGGCCGCGGTAGCGCCGGCCGCCGGGGAAGACCAGCTCGGCGTCCGGGGCGAGGTACCGGGACGCGTCGGCGCGGCGGCCGGCGCCGACGCAGGCGAGGTAGTCCTCGACGAGAGCCACCGGGTCCGCTGCTGGGTCCGCTGCTGGGTCCACTGTGGTCACGACGCCTCCTTGGCCGCGCGGCGCACGGCCGCGACGATCGTGTTGTACCCCGTGCAGCGGCACAGGTTCCCGTTGATCGCGCGGTGGATGTCCGCGTCGTCGGGGTCCGGTGTGGACTCGATCAGCTCCTTGGCGGTGAGCAGCATGCCGGGCAGGCAGAAGCCGCACTGGAAGCCGAACTCGTCCCAGAACGCCCGCTGGACCGGGTGCAGTTCCTCGCCGTCGGCCAGCGACTCGACGGTCTCCACGGTCGCGCCGTCGGCGCTGTGCGCCAGCACCGAGCAGGACTTGGTGGTGGCGCCGTCGACCACCACCGTGCAGGCCCCGCAGTCGCCGGTCAGACAGCCCACGTGTGTGCCGGTGAGCCCGACCTGTTCACGGATCGCGTGCACCAGCAGGGTTCCCGGGGCCACGTCGATCTCGCGCTGGACCCCGTTGACGGTCAGCCGGACGGTCGTCATGCCGTTACCTCCCCGAGCGCGTCGGCCACCGAGCGCGCCGCGATGACCGGGGCGATCCGCCGCCGGTAGCCACCCGGCGCGAGCACGTCGTCCCACCCGCCGCCGGCCTCGTCGATCCCCCGCTCCACCACCGACGCGACGTGCGCGCGCCAGGCGGGGTCGGTGGTACCGGCCGGTGGCGGGTCCAACTCCACCGCCACCGGCACGGCAGCCGCACCGCCGAGGACCACCCGCACCGCGGTCGGCCTGGCCACCGTCGCCGCGGTGACGATCGGCCAGCTGCCCTCGACAAGTTTGAACTTCAGATAGCCGATCTTTCCATCCACATCGGACAGGAGGATCTCGGTGAGCACCTCGTCCGGCTCGCGCACGGTCCGGAACGCACCGAGGAAGAACTCGGCCGCCGCGACCTCGCGCACGCCCCTGACCGACGCCAGCCGCAGCCGCGCGTCCAGCGCGACCAGGCAGGCCGGCACGTCCGAGGACGGGTTGGCGTAGCTCGCCGAACCGCCGGCCGTGCCCCGGTTGCGGATCTGCGGGCCGCCGGTGATGCCGCGCGCCACCCGGGACAGCAGCGGCACGTCCGCGCGTTCCAGGGCCGTGTAGGTCACCATCGCGCCGACCACCCAGCCGCCGGCGCGGGTCAGCCCGTCGAGCCCGGCGTGGGACAGGTCGACCACGGCCGGCGGGTCGACCCTGCCGTGGGTCAGCTCCGGGACGACCATCGTGCCGCCGCCGACGACCAGCGCGTCGCCGCCGGCCAGCGCCGTGGTCACGCCGTCGAGGTCCGGTGGGCGGGTGAACCTCATGGCCGTACCTCGTCGATCAGGGCCAGGACGGCCGGTGGGGTCAGCGGCAGGCTCCGCACGGTGACGCCGAAGGGGGCCAGGGCGTCCTCGACGGCGTTGGCGACCGCCGCCTGGGCGCCGCCGACACCGGCCTCACCGGCGCCCTTGTTGCCGTGCATGGTGAACGGGCTCGGCGTGACCTGGTGGACCATCCGCAGCAGCGGCAGGTCACCGGCGCGGGGCACCAGGTAGGACTTGAACCGGTCACTGAGCAGACGACCGTCGGCGTCGAAGCGCAGCTGCTCGGACAGCGCGCTGCCCAGGCCCATCGCCACCGCTCCCCTGGCCTGACCCTCGACCAGCGCGGGGTTGATCATCGTGCCGCAGTCGTGGGCCATCACGTAGTCCAGCAGCGTGACCTTCCCGGTCTCGGCGTCCACGTCGACCACGGCGGCGTGCAGGCTGGAGGAGTAGGTCGGATAGGGCTGGATGCGGCCGAACTCGTCCGGGACGTGGTTGATGTTGCCCGGCTTGTAGGCGCGGGTCGACTCCAGCACCGGCTCGATGTCGCCGATGGCGAACGCCCTGGTCAGCAGGGCGCGGGCGACCTCGGGGACCGGGAGCTCGCGGCCGTCGCCGCACACCATGCCCGCACGCACCTCGACCTCGCCGGCGCCCAGCAGCAGCCGCCCGACCGCCACCAGCTTGGCCCGCACGTCCCGCGCGGCCAGCGTCGCCGACCCGCCGCCGACGACCATGCTGCGGCCGCTGAAGTTGCCGAAACCGTTGGGGCAGCGGTCGGTGTCGCCCTGCACCAGCTCCACCCAGGCCAGCGGGATCCCCAGCTCGTCGGCCACGATCTGGGCGATGCCGGTGTCGTTGCCGCCCCCGGGTGAGGTGACGCCGGTGAGCACGGTGACCATGCCGGTGACGCTCATCCGCACGGTCGTGGTGTCGAAGCCGGAGACGAACGTGCCGGGACTGTCGGAGGACTCCGGGGTCAGCTCGAACCCGAGCCCGACGCCCAGGTACCGCCCGTGCTCCCGCAGCTCGGCCTGCCGGCGGCGCACCCCCGGGTAGTCGACGGTGTCGAGGGTCTTGTCCAACAGCCCGTGGAAGTCGCCGCTGTCGATGTTGAGGCCGGTGGAGGTGCGGTACGGGAACTCGCCGGCCGGGACGAAGTTGCGGCGCCGCACGTCGGCGGGGTCCAGGCCGAGCTCGCGGGCGACCAGGTCCATGGCGCGTTCCATCACCAGGTGCGCGGCGTCCTTGCCGAACCCGCGCGCGGCGCTGTTGGGCGGCTTGTTGGTGACCACGATGTCCAGCTCGATGCGGCAGTCCGGGATCCGGTAGCCCGACGGCTGGGTGGTGGCCGACATGTTCGGCATCGCCCACCCCGCCTGCGCGGTCAGGGCGCCGATGTCGGCGACGATCTCGTTGACCAGCCCGGTGATCCGCCCGTCGGCCAGGGCGCCGACGCGGAAGCGGTGGGTCTGCTCGCGGGCACCGGCCAGCAGCGTCTCGCGGCGGTCCTCCACCCATTTCACCGGCGCGCCGGCCAGCTTGCTGAGCAGCGCGACCAGTGTCTCCTCCGGGTAGCCCTGCATCTTCAGGCCGAACGAGCCGCCGATCTTGGCGGTCACCACGCGGATGTGGCCCTCGTCGACGCCCAGTGCGGTGGCCAGCATCCAGCGCAGCTGGTGCGGGTTCTGGCAGGAGGCGTGCATGGTCAGCGTGTCGCCCTGCCAGGACGCTAGGTAGCCGCGCGGCTCGATCGGCGCGGTGGTGCTGCGGGCGATCCGCACCTCCCCGGAGACCACCACGTCGGCCTCGGCCAGCCGTGCGTCCGGGTCGCCGGTGCCGTAGCGGTTGTGCATGACGACGTTGCCCGGCCAGTCGTCGTAGAGCCGGGGCGCGTCCGGCGCGAGCGCGTCGTGGGCGTCGAGCACGTGCGGCAGGACCTCGTGGTCGACCCGCACCAGCCGGGCGGCGGCCTGGGCCTGCTCGCGGGTGTGGGCGACCACGGCCGCCACCGGCTGGCCGGCGTACACGACCTTGTCGACCTGCAGGCACCGGATGTCGGTGCGGTTCCCGCCCCGGGCGGCCGGGTCGATGAAGTACGGCACCGGGCCGGCGTGCCGGGCGGCCTGCTCACCGGTCAGCACCAGCACCACGCCCGGTGCCGCCGACGCGGCGGTGGTGTCGACCGAGCGGATCCGCCCGTGCGCGATCTCGCTGCGCACCACGGCGGCGTGCAGCAGCCCCTCGGGACGGTGGTCGTCGAGGAACCGGGCACGGCCGGTGAGCAGCTCGGCGCCGTCGCGTTTGCGCGGCGACGCGCCGATGCCCGACCGGGCGGGAGCCGACATCAGGGCATCGCCACCCGCAGGCGCTTTCCCGTGCGGTACACGGGGTTGCGCTTGTCGACGTCGAGCTTGTGCACCTCGCCGTTGGCGTCGACGCTGGACTGGAGGCCGCCGGTGACGCCCGGGGAGCTGGTGATGAAGAACTTCTGGCCGTCACGGGTGGGGAACGGCGGCTCGTGCCAGGTTCCCCGGTGGATGTTGAGGATCACGTCGCCGGGCACCAGGAACGCGCGGATCGCGGAGAACTCAGGGAAGCCGTCGACCAGCGGGGTGTCGGGCGGGGCGACGACCGAGACGAACGGGTCCCCGTTGAGGGGGATGAACGTCTGGGTCATGCCGTGGTGGCGTTCCAGGTAGCGGATCTCGCCGCCCCGGTAGCCGACCCGGAACAGGATGAACTCCGGCCGCTCGTCGACCTGCAGCACGACCGGGCCGTGGATGGCGTTGAGGCCGTTGTAGAGGTCGATCGGCAGCTTCGGGGTGTCGTCGAGCGACACCACCTCGCCGAAGGGGGCGAACGCCTCGGCGGTGACCGGCTCCGGGGTGATGGTGTGGATCTGGGTGTCTACATCGGACATCGAGCGTGGTCTCCTACGGTCGGGCGGCGAGCTGGCGGGTCAGGTGGCGCACCGGCGAGGCCGGCGGCGGGGCGAGCAGCAGGTCGGCGGTCTGGGCGGCGATCCGCTCCCCGAACGCCGTGCCCACGTAGCCGCCGAACTTGGCCAGCAGCTGCTCGCGGGTCAGCGGGGCGCGGCTGTCGCCGGCCGGCACGTCCACGGTCCTGGTGTGCCGGGCGCCGTCGGCGGTGGTGATGGTGACCCGGGTGGCGGTGTACTCGGGGTAGCGTGCCTGCAGGTCGGGGGCCGGGCGCAGCCGGACCAGGTCGGCGACCCGCAGCACGGCCGGGTCGGTGCGCCGGGCCCGGTCGTACTGGGCGCCGCCGACGTCCCGGTCGGCCAGCGCCGCGCCGACCACGTACGGCAGGCTCAGCGTGCACGCCACGGTGGACGGATCCGTCCCGACCGGACGGTCCACCAGCAGCAGCGCGATGTCGTAGGTCTCGACGTCGACGCCGGTGACCGAGGCCGGGTCGAGGTCGTGCTCGACGGCCAGTTCGACGGCCGCCTGCCCGGCGCCGTGGGTGTGCCGGCAGCCGGCGAACCGCTTCTGGTGGACGTCGAGGATCGTCCACTCCTGACCCAGGTCGTCGGTGAGGTCGCTGACCGGCTCGCCACCGAGCACGGCGACCAGCCCGCGCGGGTGCTCGACGACCTCCCGCCACCCGGTCAGGCCGGCGGCGGCGTGCTGGGCGCCCTCGACCCCGGCCCTGGCCAGTTGCCCGGCGAAGGCCGGTTTGGCCGAGGGCCCGGCGAAGATCGACTCGATCAGCACGGCCGGGGCGAAGAACGCGGTGGCGCCGATGGCGTCGGCGATCCGTTCCGCCGGCAGGCCGAGCAGCTTCGCGCAGCCGGCGGCGGCCCCGAAGGACGCGGCGATCGGGAACCAGCCGGCCTGGGTGGCGCGCGGGTGGGTGGCCCGGCCGATCCGGTCGGCCACCTCGTAGGCCACCACCGCCGCGACCAGCAGGTCACGCAGGTCGGCGTCGGTCTCCTCGGCCACCGCCAGCAGGGCCGGCAGGGTGTGCGAGGGGTGGAAGCCGCCGAAGCGGTAGCCGTCCTGGTGCTCGAACACGTCGGCGGCGGCACCGTTGCAGAACGCCGCGTCCGGCGCGGGTGCGCCGAACCCGGCGCCGAGCACGGTCGCGGCCGGCCGGCCGGCGCGGGCCGCCACCAGGTCGACCATCGTCGCCACCTCGGCCGTGGTGGCCCCGCCGACGGCCGCGCCGACGAAGTCCACCAGCAGCGCACCGGCCTTGGCGACTACGGCCGGCGGAAGGTCCCGGTAGGACAGTCCGGCGGCGAAATCGGCCAGTGCGGCGGTCGGTGGGACAGCTGTCACTGCTGCCCGCCGAGTTGTCCGCGCAGGTGGCTGACCAGGTCGCCGAACTCCGGCTCGGCGGAGACGGTCAGGTCACGCGGGCGCTGGAAGTCGACGTCGAGGATGTCCTGCACGCGGCCCGGCCGGTGCGACAGGAGCACGACCCGGTCGGCGAGGAACACCGCCTCGGAGATCGAGTGGGTGACCAGGACGACGGTCTTGCCGGTGTCCTGCCACAGCTTCTGCAGCAGCAGGTTCATCGTGTCGCGGGTCATCGCGTCCAGCGCGCCGAACGGCTCGTCCATCAGCAGGATCGACGGCCGGTGGATGAGCGCGCGGGCGATCGCGACCCGCTGCTGCATGCCGCCGGAGAGCTGCTTGGGGTAGTGGTCGAGGAACTCGCCCAGTCCCACCAGCTCCGCCAGCTCGGTCGCCCGGCGCTTGCGCTCGGCCCGGCCGATTCCCTTGGCCTCCAACGGAAGCGCGATGTTGCGCCACACCTTGCGCCAGGGCATCAGGTTCGGCGCCTGGAACACGAAGCCCAGCGAGCCGAGCGCGTCGCGCGCCGGGGTGGCGTCGCGGCCGGTGAACAGCGGGCGACCGCCGATCTCGATGGTGCCCTCGGTCGGCGAGATCAGCCCGGCCAGCATCCGCAGCAGGGTGGTCTTGCCGCAGCCGGACGGGCCGAGCAGCACCACGAACTCGCCCGGCTCGACCTCCAGGTCGGTGGGCATCAGCGCGCGCACCGGGCCGGCGCCGGCCGCGTAGGTCTTGCCGACGCCGCGCACGGAGATCGCCTCGCCGCTGCCCGCCTGTGGTGGCAGGTCGTCGGTGGTCTCGGTCATCGCCTTCTCCCGGGTGGTGCTCTCAGTCGACATAGGCCTGCCTCGCCAACTCGTTCCACGCGCCGCCGGGCGGTGGGTCTCGGTACTCGGTCGTGGTGGCCGCGTCCGAACGGATGAACGACATGGTGCCGCCGCGCGAGTACAGCGGCCCGTGGAACACGTCCGGCGAGCGGAAGAAGTAGGCGCCGTCGCGCATCACGCCGCGCGCGCCCATCAGCACGTCGCCGTAGATCTTGAACGACTCCTCGTAGACCGGGTGCGACTCCTCGGCCTCCGAGCGCCAGCCGGGCATCATCGCGGCCAGGTAGATGTAGGCGCGGTCGTCGTGGCGCAGGGTCTTGAGCATCGCGCCCGGCGCCAGTTCGACCTCACCGCTCCAGGTCGCCGGGGTCCAGGTGAGACGCTCGGTCGAGGTGACGCTCACCCCGTCCGGGCCGTCTCCGGCGGTCAGGCCGGGCGTGGCCCAGAAGCCGCAGTACAGCACCAGTCCGCGTACCCCGGGCCGCAGGTCGACGGCCGAGCCGGCGTCGATGTGCAGGTAGTCGTTGACCTCGACCGGCCGGCCGTTGAGCAGGCCGCCGCCGGCCAGCACGTAGGCGTCGACCTCGGCGGCCAGCACGCCGCGGCAGCGGTCGGCGATCCGGTGAACGGCGGTCTCCGCGCCGTCGCCGGGGTCGCGGGACAGCACCCGTTTGCGGCCGCCGCCGGTGGCCCCGAACTCGCCGTCGGCGGGCAGGACCCACGGCAGGTCGGCGGTGTGCACGAAGTCGACGTCGGGTCGGTTCCACATCAGACACTCCCCTGGTCAGCGCCGGCCAGCCGCCGGCCGAGCAACCGGCCGAAGGACAGGGCCGGCGTCACGCTCATCCCGCTGACGAACGACTTGCCCGACAGCGTGCTGCCGCCCAGCGCCTCGCCGGCGGCGTACAGGTTCTCGATCGGGCCGGCCGGACCGACCACCCGCAGGTTCTCGTCCACGACCAGCCCGGCCGGGCTCTTGAGGGTCGAGCCGTGGTTGCGCACAGCGTGGAAGGGCGGCTGCTCGATCGGCAGCGGCAGGTGTGCGCGGCCGAACCGGTCGTTCCCGGCCGCCACCCCCGCGTTGTACTCCTCGACCGAGGTGCGCAGGCCCTCCGGGTCGACCCCGGCCAGCTCCGCCAGTTCGGCCAGGGTGTCGGCCCGGCTGAACGACGGGTGGGTGGCGAAGGCGTCGTCGAGCTCGGCCTCGGTCCAGCTCGGCAGCAGTGGCGGGGCCTTGCGCCGGGCGGCCTCGTCGTAGACCACCCAGAACCGCAGGTCGGGCTGGTCGAGCAGGGCGGTCTCCCGGACGTCGACGCTGGCCGAGTCCTCGGCGACGAACCGCTCGCCCCTGGCGTTGACGTGGATCTCCCACGGCGGCCTTGCCTGTGGGGTGAGCTGCGGGTAGTCGTCGAGCGGGACCGTCCTGGTGGGACTGTCGGGCAGCAGCACGCCGCCGTAGGTCGGCAGGAACAGGTCGCCGCCCCTGGTCTTCGCGCCGAGTTCGAGCGCGGCCAGCAGACCGGTGCCGGTCGAGGTCGGCGCGCCGGGTCCGACCAGCGGCGCGCCGCCGGTCAGCTCGGGGAACAGCCGCGCGTTGCCCGAGTAGCCGCCGGTGGTCAGTACGACCGACGCGGCGTCGATCTCGATGACCTCGCCGCCGGGGCCGGTGGCGGTGACCCCGGCGACCCGGTTGGCGCCGTCGGTGCGCAGCGCGGTCATGGTCGTGTTGAGGTGCAGGGTGACCGCGCCGTCCTCGCAGGCCCGCTCGAAGCGCGGCAGCAGGACCTCCAGCACCGAGCGGCCGGCACGCCGGCCCCAGTAGGTGCGCGGCAGCGAGTAGGGCTCGTGGAAGTAGAGGATCGCCGGGGCGTCCGGGTCCATGTCGAACCCGGCCGACACCAGCCAGTCCACGGTGTGCGGGGCGTGCTCGACGGCCAGCCGGACCAGCGTCGGGTCGGCGGTGCCCTTGCTGATCCGCATCACGTCCGCGAAGTGCTGGGCCGGGCTGTCGTCGATGCCGCGCGCCCGTTGCAGTTCCGTGCCGCCGGCCGAGAGCTGGGCCCAGGACCGCCACAGCGTGCCGCCGGTCTGGTCGGCCTGTTCGAGCACGGTCACCTTCAGGCCGTGCCGGGCGGCCTCGATGGCCGCCGGCAGGCCGGCGGTGCCGGCGCCGATGATCAGCAGGTCGACCTGCTCCGTGGTACCCAACTCAGATCTGGTCCACGAACTCGGAGGTCACGAAGTTCTCGATGGGCATCTTCGTGTCCTTCATGATCCCGGACCTGCGCATCAGCTCCACGGCCGACTCCCAGGACGCCAGGTCGACGCTGAGGTAGTCGCCGGATTCGGGCTTGCACAACGGAACCTGGGCCTGGACCTTGAGCTGGGCCAGTTCCTGGTCGCTGACCTCGACCTCGTTGTAGGCGCCGACGGCGGTGAGGACCTTGTCCAGGTTCTCCGACTTCTCCAGGAACTGGTAGCCCTTGCGGGAGGCCCGCAGGAACCCGACGATCGACTCGCCCTCCTTCTGCACGTCGGCGGACTTCACGAAGTAGGAGTCGCCGGGCATCTTGGCGAAGTCGTCGGTGTTGAGGTAGTTCAGCTCGATCCCGCGCTGCTCGAAGGCGGTCTCCGAACCGAGGTAGGTGATGAAGCCGTCGACCTCGCCCCGGTTGAGGAACTCCAGCGAGCCGACGTCGGCGCCGGTGACGACCTTGCGCACCTTGGTCGGGTCGAGGCCCTCGGCGACCGACATCGCGTCGAGCAGCAGTTCGGTCGAGCCGCCCTTGGAGATGACGCCGATCGTCTTGCCCTGCCACTGTTCCGGGTGGGTCAGCGGCTTGTCCGGCAGGGACGCGACGCTGTACTGGCTCTTCTGGTCACCCTGGGCGACGGTGATGATGGTGGCGCCGGTGTCGGCGATCAGCGGGCAGGTGATCACGGCGGCGGCCTTGCCGAAGAAGGCCTGGCTGGCGGAGACCTGGGAGATCGAGCTGGCGGTGCCGCTGCCGCCGATCGGCTCGATCCGCAGGCCCTCCTGCTCGAAGTAGCCCTCCTGGATCGCCACGTAGACGTCGGCGTAGTTGATGATGTGCTGGAACGGCGTGACGAACGCCAGGTCGCGCAGGCTCGGGTCGGCGGGGTTCTGGTCGCCGGAGTCGTTGCCGGTCGAGGGCGCGCAGGCCATCACGAACGACGAGCCGACCGCCGTGGTGACCGCGAACAAACCGCTGTTGCGAAGGAAAGAACGTCGATCCATTGTGTACTGCTCCAGGATTGCTGTGGGGACTAGAGGGAGGTGGCACGCCCTGACGACTCGTGCCAGGGGATCGCGAACCGCCGAATGCCCGCCACGATGGCGTAGAGCAGGAATCCGAGAACGGTCATGATGATGACGACCGCGAACAGCTGGTCGGTGCGCAGCGCGGCCAGCATGACGGTGGCCAGCGCACCGAGGCCCTCGTCGCCGCCGAGGTACTCGCCGACGATCGCCCCGGTGATGGCGAAGACGATGCCCAGCTCGATGCCGGTGAGCACGGCGGGCAGCGCCGCCGGGATGTCCAGCGAGATGACCCGCTTCCACCACGGGGCCTGGATGACGCGCATCAGGTCCCGGTGCCCCGGTTCGATCGAGCGGATGCCAAGGATCGTGTTCTGCATCATCACGAAGAACGAGATGATCGCGGCCATGAAGATCTTGGACGAGAGGCCGAAACCGAACCACAGCAACAGAAGCGGCACGATCGCGACCTTGGGCACGACCTGGGTCGCGACCAGGAACGGGGAGAGCACCCGCTCCACCGAGCGCATCTTGCCGAGCACGATGCCCAGCACGACCCCGACGACGACGGCGATGCCGAAGCCGACGATCGTCTCGTAGAACGTGACGTACGTGGCCTCGTAGATCATGGACTGGCCGAGCAGGTCGACCAGCGCGGTCCACACCATCTCCGGCGGCGGCAGGATCAGCTCGCCGATGTCGAAGACGACCGTGTAGAGCTTCCAGGCGCCGATGAGGGCGGCCAGGATCAGCGGTGTCGTCACCCACAGCAACCAACGGGGACCGGTGTCGCGCTTCTTCGGCGACGGTCCGACCCTCGGCTCGGTCGGGGATGGGGCTTGGGTCGCACTCACCATGCGGTGTCCTCCACGGGAAACCCTGGACGTTCCGAGTTGTATCGCTTAGCGGAACGCCGTACCGGATTTCGGTATGCTAGGTCGGCACGAGAAGAGCGGTCAAGGCCGTCCGGCAGGTTGCTCCGAAGTGGATTCGTCATGACCGGACGGTCCGCAGGGGACCGTGCGCGCACGGTCACACCTGGACCGGTTCAGTGCGATGTGGACGGTCGACCGACCAGGGGCGTCACTCGACGGTAACGCGGATTCCTTGTGTGTTAACGATCAGCCGCCGACGCGGCGGTACCCGAGTCCGGTTGAGACGGTGGCGGCTGCGTCGATGATCAGCGCGCCGTACTCGTCGAGCTTGTCGTCGCTGATCCGGGCGACCGGTCCGCAGATCGACAACGCGCCGTACACCCGGCCGGTCGCGTCGAACACCGGCGCGGCGACCGAACCGGCGTCGACCTGCCGCTCGCCCCGGCTGACCGCGTACCCCCGGCGACGGACCCGGCGCAGTTCGTCCTCGAGCTCCTCGCGGCTGGTGACCGACAGCGTTCCGGTCAGCGTGCGGTCGAGGTAGCCAGCCTGCTCGGCCGGGTCCAGCGAGGCCAGAATGGCCTTCGACGACCCGCCGACGTGCAGCGGGAACAGCTGGCCCAGCGGCACGGCCATCCGGATCTCCTGCGGGGAGAGCACCTGGGCCAGGTACATCCGCTGGTCCCCGTAGCGCGCCGACAGCGTCGCGGTCTCGGCCGTGCGGGCCACCAGCCGCTCCATCTGCGGCTGGGCGACGCGCGGGACCTCCATCCGCGCCAGCGCCGCCAGCCCGACGCTCACCGCCCCCGGGCCCAGCCGGTAGCGGCGGGTCCGCTCGTCCACCACGAAGAACCCGGTGGCCACGAGCGTGCGCACGATCCGGTGGACGACGGTCTTGCTGTAGCCGAGGGTGCGTGCGAGTTCGGACACACCGACGTCCGGCTCCGGCGACTCGGCGACGGCGAAAACGACCCGCAGCGCCCGGGCGATGCCGCTGCTGGTCTCACCGTCTTCGGACTCCGGACCCATGGCGGTGGATTCTAGGTGATCACATCCCGGCGCGGCACCCGCCTTCACGTGCTAGAAACCGGCCATGGATCGGACAGCGCTGGTGGTCGGTGGTGCGGGCGGTATCGGGGCGGCGTGCGCCGCGTGGTTGCGCGAGCAGGGCGACGAGGTGGTGGTCCTGGACCGGGCCGAGGGCCACGACGCCGCCGACCCGGACTCGGTCGCCGGGGTACTGGCCGGCGTGCCCCGCCTCGACGTGGTCGTGCACGCCGCCGGCACGGTCGGCAGCGGCGGCATCACCGGTCTCGACCTCGCGCAGTGGCGCCGCGTCCTGGACGACAACCTGACCACCGCCGCCGTGGTGACCAGCCAGGCACTGCCGATGATGGGCCGGGGCGGCTCGGTGGTCCTGTTCAGCTCGGTCAACGGCCGCCACGGCGGCAACGAACTGTCCGGCCCGGCCTACGCGGTCGCCAAGGCCGGCATCATCGGCCTCACCCGCCACCTCGCCAAGCACCAGGCGGCCCGGGGCGTGCGGGTGAACTGCCTGGCCCCCGGCCCGGTGGCCACCTCGATGCTCGACCGGCTCACCGACCAGGAGATGCGCGACCTGCGGGCCACGATCCCGCTGGACCACGTCACCGAGCCGGCCGAGATCGCCGGGACGGTCGGCTGGCTGTGCTCGCCCGCCGCCGCGTCGGTCACCGGCGCGGTGATCGACGTCAACGGCGGGATGTGGCTGGGCTAACCGGCGGCCACCACGTCCCCGATGGCCTGGTCGAGCGCGGCCAGGCCCTGCGCCAGCTCGTCCTCGGTCGCGGTCAGCGGCGGGGCGATGCGGAACACGCCGCCCATGCCGGGCAGCTGGACGATGTTCATGTGCAGGCCCAGCTCCAGACAGCGGGCGGTGACCCGCGCCCCCAGCTCGGAGGACGGCTCCTTGGTCTCGCGGTCGGTCACCAGCTCCAGGCCGGCCAGCAGGCCACGTCCCCTGATGTCCCCGACGACCGGGTGCCGCCGCGCGATGCCCTCCAGGCCCCGGCGCAGGAACGCGCCGAGCTCGGCGGCCCGCACGTCGAGCCCGTCGCGGTGCAGCACGTCGAGCACGGTGTTGCCGACGGCGGCGACCAGCGGGTCGGCGACGTGGGTGGTGAAGAACAGGTACCCGCGCTCGTGCGCCTCGCGCTCGATCTCGGCGCTGGTGATCACGGCGGCCAGCGGCAGGCCGGCGCCCAGGGTCTTGGACAGCGTGAGAATGTCCGGCACGACGCCGTCGCGTTCGAAGGCGTACCAGGTGCCGGTGCGGCACAGGCCGGTCTGCGCCTCGTCGAGGATCAGCAGCATGCCGCGCTCGCGGCACTTGCGCCGCAGCGCCGCGAGGTAGCCGGGCGGCGGTTCGAGCACGCCGCCGGAGCTGAGGATCGGCTCCACGATGCAGGCCGCGAGGCTGCCGGCGGACTGGGCGTCGACCATGGCGAAGCCGAGGTCGAGCTGGCGCTCCCAGTCGAGTGTGCCATCGGCGTTGGTGATGTCGGGGCGGTAGGAGTCGGGGGCCGGGATGGCGAAGTTGCCGGGGGCGGCCGGGCCGTAGCCCTTGCGGCCGGTCGAGTAGGTGGCGTTCGCGGCGGCCTGGGTCATGCCGTGCCAGGACCGGGCGAAGGAGACGATCTCGTGCCGGCCGGTGACCAGCTTGGCCATCCGGATGGCGGCCTCGTTGGACTCGGCGCCGGTGGTCAGCAGCAGCGCCTTCTCCAGCGGGTCGGGCAGGGTCTCGGCCAGCCGGCGCGCGAGGTCGACCACCGGGCGGCTGAGCATGCCGCTGAACAGGTGGTCCAGCTCGCCGACCTGGCGGCGCACGGTGTCGACGATCTCGGGGTGCGAGTGGCCGAGGATCGCGCTCATCTGACCGGAGGTGAAGTCCAGGATCTCCCGGCCGTCCTCGGTGTAGAGATAACTGCCGGCGGCGCGGGCGATGATCTCCCGGGTGAAGTCCCCGGCGCCGGCGTAGCGCACGAGGTGCCGGTCGGCGTCGGCCCAGAACGAGCTGGTGGACGGGCGGGCGGAGGTGGGGGCTGCCATGCGGCCGACGGTATGTGCCGCCCGGCCCGTCCGTCCAGCTCAGAGCCGCATCGTCTCGTCAACGTGGCGCTGGCGCGGGCGCGGCGGCCCAACGCTGACGATTATGCCGATGTGGTGAACGCGGCGGCGGCGCACCAGGCAGGATGTCACCGACCACTGGAGACACCGAAGCCTGGAGCCAGGACCGATGACCGACAGAGCACGTCGCCGCTGGGTGGCGACCCTGGTGCCGGCGCTGCTGCTCGCCACCGCCTGCGCCGCCCCCGTCACCGGCACGCCGGTCGCCGACCCCGGCGCCGACACCGGGGACTCCGAGCAGACCTCCACGGTCGAGGAGCCCGACGAGGACCCCGACGGCGACGAGTCCACCACCAGCGAGCCCGGTGAGCCCGATGAGCCCGACGGCGGCGGCGACCTGGGAGCGCTGGTCGGGACCTGGGAGGGCGCCTACACCTGCGCCCAGGGCGAGACCGGCGCGAAGCTCGCCATCGAGGCGGTGGACGAGTCGACGCTGAAGATGACGTTCGAGTTCTTCCCCCTGCCGGAGAACCCGGACGCCAAGTCCGGCAGCTACGTCCTGCTCGGTGCCTACAGCGGCAGCCGGCTGGTGTTCACCCAGGAGGAGTGGATCGAGCAGCCGCCGAACTACGTCATGGTCGACTTGGAGGTGACCAGCGAGCTGGCGGAGGGCATGACGGAGCTGAACGGCACCATGCTCACCGAGAGCTGCGGCGCGCTGGCGGTCACCCGTACCGGCTGACCTTCCCCGAGGCGGTCCATCGGGTGGCGTGACGCCGACGCGAGCGGGTAACCGGCGGTTATGCGTGCGTTGACGATCGAGCCCGGCCATGCCGGCTCCCTGGCGCTCACCGAGCTGCCGGACCCCGAACCGGGCCCCGACGAGATCCTCGTCGAGGCCCTCGCGTTGGGGGTGTGCGGAACGGACCGGGAGATCGCGGACGGCGAGTACGGGTGGGCACCTCCGGACCGGAAGCGGTTGGTGATCGGGCACGAGTCACTCGGTCGGGTCCTGCAGGCACCACCGGGTGGCGAGATCACCGAGGGTGACCTCGTGGTGGGGGTGGTGCGCCGGCCCGATCCGGTGCCGTGCGGGGCGTGCGCGCGGGGGCAGTTCGACATGTGCCGCAACGGCCGGTACACCGAGTGCGGCATCAAGGAGCTCGACGGGTTCGGCAGCCAGCTGTGGTGCGTGCCGGTCGACTACGCCGTACTGCTCGACCCCCGGCTGGCCGGTGTCGGCGTGCTGATGGAGCCGACGAGCGTGGTGGCCAAGGCGTGGGACCAGGTGCTGCGGGTCGGCCAGCGGGGCTGGTTCGAGCCGGAGCGTGTGCTGGTCACCGGCGCCGGGCCGATCGGCCTGCTGGCCGCGCTGCTCGGTACCCAGTGCGAGCTGGACGTGCACGTCCTCGACCGGGTCACCGAGGGCCGCAAACCGTTGCTGGTCAAGGAACTCGGCGCGACCTACCACCACGCGCCGGCCGCCGAGGTCGCCGCCCGGCTGCGGCCGGACATCGTCATCGAGGCGACCGGTGCCGGTCAGGTGGTGTACGACGCGGTGGCGCACACGGCGCCCTACGGCGTGACCTGCCTGACCGGCGTGTCGACCGCCGGGCACCGGATGTCGGTGGACGCCGGTGCCCTCAACCGGGACGTCGTGCTGGAGAACGACGTCATCGTGGGGTCGGTGAACGCGAACCTGGAGCACTACCGGATGGCGGCCGACGCGCTGGCCAAGGCCGACGTCGACTGGCTGGCCCGGCTGGTGACCAGGCGGGTCGCGCTGGACCGGTTCGCCGAGGCGTTCGCCGCCGGGGCGGACGACATCAAGGCCGTCATCTCGCTCACCGACCCCTGAGACTCCCGCTAGCGCGGGTCGCCGGTGGTGTCCGAATCCGGCGTCACGCCCAGCGCGGTGGTCACGAAGAACACGACCAGTACGACGAGCAGGTGGTCGACCTTGGTCTCGGGATTGGCCACCTTCACGGTGAAGTGGACGATCTCGCCGACCACCACTCGCGTCAGTACGGTCTTGATCCAGGTCATCGTGATGACCCCCTCACCCTCAGCTGAGCGGCTACCCGCCGAGGGTGAGGGCAAAACGGTAATCGTCACTCTTTCGGGTGTCACCGGATACGGGGAGCAATTCGGCGTTCGACTCCGTAGGGCTGGAGGTGGCGGGCGAGCGGGCCGTCGAAGGCCGTGGCGATGGCCGCCGGGCCCCAGGCCGGCGCGGTGACGGTCGGGTGGTCGGCGAACGCGTCGGTGGTGACCACCGAGATCCGCCGGCCGTCGAAACGCAGGAACTGGCCGGTGATCCCGGCGGCGAGGTCGCTGAGCAGGAAGGTCACCAGCGGCGCCACCGCCGCCGGCGGTTTGTCCTCGATCCCGGCCAGCGGCGGTCCGTCCTCTGTGGACGACTGGTGGTCGCGGCCGAGGGCGTTGGCGGTCATCCGGGTCAGCGCCATCGGCGAGATCGCGTTGACCCGGATACCGGCGTCCTCCAGGTCCAGCGCGGAGCTGTAGGTCAGCGCGGCCAGCGCGCCCTTGGTCGCGGCGTAGGTCGACACCGTCGGGAAGCCGAACATGCCACCGGAGGAGGCGTTGACGATCGCCCCGCCGCCACCGGCCCGCAGCACCGCGCTCGCCGCCGCCTGGCAGTACAGGGCCCCGAGCACGTTCACCTCCACCGCGCGCCGGATCGCCGCCGGGTTCTCCTCCCAGGGCAGCGCCTCGTGGTACAGGCCGGCGTTGTTGACCAGACCGTCCAGCCGGCCGAACTCGTCCACACAGGACTGGACGAGCGCGGCGGCGCCGTCGTGGACGCTCACGTCGTGGCCGCTGGCGATCGCCGCGCCGCCCGCGGCGGTGATCCGCTCGACCACCGCCCGCGCCTCGGTCAGGTCGATGTCGTTGACCACCACCGACGCGCCGTGCGCGGCGAGGTCGGTCGCGTAGGCCGCGCCCAGCCCCCGGCCGGCGCCGGTGACCACGACCGCCCGCCCGCCCAGCAGGCCCGTCATCGCCGCACCATCGCCGCGATCGCGTCCGCCACGGCCGGGGTGGTCGCCGACGAGGCCTGGGCCCACGCCTCGAAGTCCAGCACCGCGTCGAACGCGCCGGCCGACGCGATGCCCACGGCGTGCTTGACGTCGGCCGCCAGACCCGGGTCCAGTGCGGCGTACCGCGTTGCCATGGCGAGGGATTCGGCCAGCGGATCGTCGACCACGCGCAGCACCAACCCGGTCGCGGCCGCCTCGTCGGCGGTCAGCGTCCCCCCGTCGAGCAGCAGCTCCAACGCCCGCTGCTCGCCGAGGGTCCGCACCAGGAAGTGCGTGCACCCACCGCCAGGGTGCAGGCCCAGCCGGGTGAACGTGACGCCGAACCGCGCGCGTGGCCCGGCGACCCGCAGGTCGCACGACAGCGCCAGGTTGACCCCGGCGCCGACCGCCGCACCGTGCACGGCGGCGATCGTCGGGATCCGCAGCCGGCGCACCCGCAGGAAGCTGTCATAGGTCGCGCGCAGCCGCTCACGCAGCACGTGCACCGGCCGGTCGGGGTCGCCGAAGGTCGCGGCCAGGTCGGCGCCGGCACAGAACGCCGAGCCCGCCCCGGTCACCACCAGCGCCCTGGCGTCGCCGTCGCGCGCGACCGCGTCGACGGCGGTCACCAGATCCTCCTGCAGGCGCGGGGAGATCGCGTTGCGGCGCTCGGGGTCGGCCAGGCGCAACAGCCGCACGCCCGGCGCCGGTTCCGTCAGCTCCACCAGGGACATCGGTCTCACCGTCCTTCCGGGCGGGTGGTGACGGCCCGCCACAACGTGTCCTCGCCGGCGCAGGTGATCCCGTGCAGCCGGGTGGCCCACCGCCGGGCCGGGCCGATCTCGTCGCGGGTCGACCAGAGCAGCGTGGTGTACCGGTGCAGCGCGCTCTCCCGGGTGATCCCCATCGCACCGTGCAGCTGGTGGGCCAGCCGGGCGACCGTGCCGGCCACCTGGTCGACCAGCGCGGCGGCGGCCGCCACCCGAGCCGGTTCGAGCCCGACGGCGGCCGACGCGGCCACCTCCAGCAGCACCCGCAGGCACTCCATCTCGGCCAGCCGGTGGGCCACCGCCTGCAACCGGTTGAGCGGGCGGCCGAACTGCCTCCGGCTGGTCACGTGCTCGCGGGTGAGCCGGCACGCGCCCTCGACGGCCCCGAGCGCGGTGTGCGCCCGCAACACGGTCAGCCGGGCGGCCGGGTCGTCCCCGGCGGGCACCGCCACGACCTGCGCCGGGGCCCCGGCGCAGTCCAGCGTGGCACGCGGCTGGCCGGCCAGACCGCGCCAGCGCCGGACGGTGACCTCGGAAAGGTCGACCCGGGCGGCCACGTCCCGGCCGACCAGCAGGACCGAGCCGTGGTGGTCGGGCCAGCCGACGTCGGCCACGGCACGCACCCGGCCGCCGGTGACCGTCAGGTCCTCGGCGACGGCGGCCACCGACGGGGTGCCGGTCAGCGAGCGGGCGACGGCGATCTCGGCCAGCGGAACGGCGTGCGCGTGCCGGGCCGCGGCGCGAACCAGCTCGGCCAGGTCGGCGAAACCGCCGCCCGAGCCGCCGGCCGACTCCGGCACGCCCACGGCCGTCCACCCGAGATCCTCGGCGGTGGCCAGCGTGTCGGTGGCCGAGGCGAGCACGTCGTCGGCCATCCGGCCGATCTCGCCGATCTCGGGCGGCGGGGCCTGGCGGGACACGACGGTCAGCAGCATCTCGTCGGTGCCGCCCCGGATGGTGAACCCGGGGGCAGCGAGCTGGGCCTGGGCGAGCAGGCCGGCGAACCCGTCGCCGCGCAGCGCCGCAACCTCCTCGGTGACCGTACGGGCGACGTCGACGACGTCCCGTTCGAACGTGGTGCCCAGGTACTTGAGCACCGCGGCCTCACCGGCCGGGGCACGCCCGGCGTCCATCGCCTCGGCCACCCGGCAGGCCAGCTCGCGCAGGGTCAGCAGCCGGGCGGCCAGCGCGCCGAGTGCCGGGGCGGCGGTGCTGTCGAGCGGGCGGTCGAGCGGGCGGTCGAGGAGCCCGGCGAGCAGCGGGTAGGTCGACAGCACGCGTTCCATCCCGCCGCGTTCGAAGGAGAGCTGCTCGGTGACCTGCCGCCAGCCGTCGCCCTCGGCACCGATCACCCGGTCGCCGGGCACGAAGACCTGGTCGAACAGGACCTCGTTGAAGTGGTGCTCGCCGCCGAGGTCCTCGATCGGCCGCACGGTGACCCCGGGCGCGGCCATGTCCAGGACGAACTCGGTCAGCCCGGCGTGCTTGTCGTCGGTGTCGCCGGTGCGGGCCAGGACGTAGGCGTGGGTGGCGTGGTGGGCGCCGGTGGTCCAGATCTTGCTGCCGGTCACGCGCCAGCCGTCGCCGTCGCGGACCGCGCGGGTGCGCACCGACGCGAGGTCCGAGCCGGCCTCGGTCTCGCTCATGCCCAGGCAGAACGTCAGCTCACCGGCGGCGATGCCGGGCAGGATCGCGGCCCGCAGCTCGGGTGAGCCGTTGCGCACGATCGCCGGCCCGATCTGCCGGTCGGCGATCCAGTGCGCGCCGACGGGAGCACCGGCGCGCAGCAGCTCCTCGGTGACGACCAGGCGCGCGAGGTTGGACCGGCCGCCGCCCAGCGGCACCGGCCAGGTCAGGCCGATCAGGCCCCGGCGGGCCAGCTCGCGGGTGAACTCCCGGTCCAGGCCGCGCATCCACGCGTCACAGGTCGGGACGTGGCCCCAGGAGTCGACCAGGTCGCGGACCGTGCCGCGCAGCTCGTCCAGTTCGTCAACCACGTACGGCCTCCCGTGCCACCAGGTATCCGCGCCGCGCCGCCTCGGTGAGCACGGCGGCGGCCACCGCCAGTTCCTCGTCGGTCGGCGCCTTCTCCACCATCGCGCCGGTCGTGCCGACGCCCAGGGCGCGCAGCCGGTCGGCCAGCACGGTCTCGTCGCGCGCGGCGGTCAGCAGCCGCGGCGCGGGACCGAGCCGCACGGTGCCCCAGCGGGTCAGCAACCGCACGGCGGTACGCACCGACGGCGCGGCGGTGACGTGCTCGACCTGGCGGACGATCCGGCCGGGGTCGGCGCCGCCGTAGAGCACCAGCAGCTCCCGCGCGCCGTGCGCGGCGTCGGGCGCGCCACCGCCGCCGGGCAGGCGGACCGCCGGCGCGCGGTAGTCACCGACGGCGGTGGAGTTGAGCCGCCCGGCGAGGTCGACGTTGGCCGCGTCCAGGACCACCAGGTCGGCGCGGCGGACCAGGGTGCCCAACACGTCGCCGGTACTCCCCCGCCAGGTGATCGCCGAACCGAACGCGGCGAAGTCGGTGGTGGAGGTCGGCAGGTCGTCGGCCGGTCCCTCGGTGGCGAACCCGGCCTCGAACAGCTGGCGGAACGTCGGGGTGGCGCCGTCGAGCCGCGCGGCGACCTCACCGGCGAGCACCGGCCAGTGGAAGCCGGTGAACACCCAGCCGGTGCGGCGGAACTCGCGCGCGGAGCGGACCAGGAAGTCCAGCACGTCAGGATTCATGCCGGCCTCCCGGCGGCGACGGCGGCCTCGTAGGCCTCGACGTTCCTCGGGTAGTGCCCGGGGACGCCGTCGGGGGCGACCGCGCCGGGCAGGGCGACCACGGTGTCGACGAGCAGGCCCGGCAGGTCGACCCCGGCGGCGCGGACCTCGGTCGCCGGGGCGATCCGCTCGGCGACCACCACGACCCGGCGCGCCGCCCTCGCGGCGGCCAGCGCCTCCCCGGACGGTTCGCCGAACGCGCAGTCGCCGGCGGCGTCGGCCAGCGCGGCGTGCACGAACGCCACGTCCACCGGCAGCGCCGCCACCACGGTGGCGGCGCCGAAGGGCGACTCGGCGCGGGCGAGCATGCCCCCTGACCAGTCGCCGGTGGCGAACCCGGTGTCCTCGTTGACGTTCACCGGCGCGAACGGCACGCCGCGCGCGGCGGCGTCCAACGCGGCGGCCAGCACCCCCATCGGCAGCTCGTGCCACCGGATCGGCGCGCCGTCCTGCCAGGCGCGGCGGAAGTTCCAGGCCGGGGCCGGGCCGACCGCACTCCAGCAGTGCGCGAAGGTCGCCTCGGCCACCGCACCGGCGCCGATCAACCGGTCGAGCAGCAGCCCGCCGGAGGCGACCACGACGTGCAGGTCACGGATCCCGGCGCGGACCAGCTCCTCGCCGACGGCGAACAGCTGGGCGCCGAAGTTGCCCAACCACACCGTGTCGCCGGGCCGCACGGAGGCGACGGCGTCGGTCAGCTCACCCACGGCGGCTCCCGGCGGCCTGGCGCACCAGCAGCTGCGCCGGCCGGTAGCGGGGGTCTCCGAAGCCGGTGAGCAGCGCGCGCAGCCCGGCCAGTACCTCGACCGGACCGGTGTCCCGCAGGTACTCCAGCGGGCCGACCGGGTGGTTCATCCCCAGCCGCAGCGCGAGGTCGACGTCGGCGGCGGCGGCCGTGCCCTCCTCGACGAGTGTCAGCGCCTCGTTGACCATGGTGTGTGCCAGGCGGTCCACGACCAGGCCGGGCAGGGCGAGCACCGGTACCGACGTGGCGCCGAGCGCGTCGGCGGCGTCGAAGGCCGGTGCGATTCCGGCGACCTCGTCGGCCACCACCTCGGCGAAGGTCTGCTCGCCGTGGCGGTGCAGCCGCAGCCAGCCGACGCCGGGCGGCAGGTGCTCGACCCAGCCGCCGGCCGAGGAGTCGACGACCACCCGCCGGTCGGCGGCCAGCTCACGCACCGCCGCCACGTCCGCCGGGGTGCAGTCGACCGCCCGGTACACGTGCACCTGACCGTCCGCCGCGGACTCCGGGGAGCGGGTCACGGCCGCCTGCGCCTGCCTCGGTTTGCCGGCGGCGTAGTCGTAGTAGCCGCGGCCGGCGGCCCGGCCGGTGGTGCCGGCGCGCACCAGCTGGCGGGTCAGCGGGATCGGCCGGTAGCGCGGGTCGCCGAACTCGCGCAGCGCGGTCTCCGACGAGCCGAGGTGGGTGTGCAGGCCGGTGAAGTCGAGCAGTTCCAGCGGCCCCATCCGGTGTCCGAGCGCACCCTTGACGGCCGCGTCGACCACCTCGGGGGTCATTCCCTGGGTCACCAGCAGCTGCGACTCGTAGTACAGCGGCCGGCAGACCCGGTTGACGATGAAGTTCGGCGAGTCGGCGCACAGCACGGCGGTCTTGCCGAGGCCGGCGACCCAGGCCCGCGCGCGCTCGACGACCTCGGGGTCGGTACGGGCACCCCGGATGATCTCGACCAGCCGCATCTTCGTCGGCGGGTTGAAGAAGTGCAGCCCGACCACCCGGGCCGGGTCGCCGAAGGCGACGCCCAGTTCGCCGATGCTCAGCGACGAGGTGTTGGAGGCGACGACGAGCGTCTCGTTGCCGGCCGCGCGGACCTCGGCCAGCAACGCCAGCTTCGCGTCGAACCGCTCGACGACGGCCTCGACGAACAGGTCGGCGTCGCGGACGGCCTCGGTGACCGACGCGGCGGTGGACACCGTCACCGGCGGATCCGCCTCCGCCAGCAGGGTCTCGTACCCGCGCGCGGTCGCCGCCGCGTCGACGTCCACAACGGACACCTGGGCGCCGGCCTCGGCGAACACCCTGGCGATGCCCCGGCCCATCGGCCCGAGCCCGGCGACCGCCACCCGCAGACCCGAAAGCTCGCCCATCACGCCACCCGCTCGATCACCGCGGCGACACCCTGGCCGCCGCCGACGCACAGGCTCGCCACCCCGAGGGTCGCGTCCCGCCTGGCCAGCTCGTGCAGCAGCGAGACCACCAGCCGGCAGCCGCTCTGCCCGGTCGGGTGGCCCAGCGCGATGCCGCCGCCGTTGACGTTGACCCGGTCCTCGTCCAGCTTCAGCTCACGCACGTTGTGCACGACCTGCGCGGCGAACGCCTCGTTGATCTCCACCAGGTCCAGGTCCCCGGCCGACACCCCGGCCCGCTCCAACGCCTTCGGCACGGCGAAGGCCGGGCCGACCCCCATCACCGTCGGGTCCACACCCACCGCGCTGAACGAGCGCAGCCGGCCCTGCGGGGTCAGCCCGTGCGCGGCGACCGCGTCGGCGCTGGCCAGCACGACCGCGGCGGCGCCGTCGGCCATCTGGCTGGCGTTGCCGGCGGTCACCGTCCCACCGTCCACGAAGGACGGCCTGAGCCGGGCCAGACGCTCGGCGGTGGTGTCGGTGCGGAAGCCCTCGTCGCGGTCGAGGACGTCGCCGTCGGCCAGCGGCACGTCCACGACCTGGCCGGCGAAGTACCCGTTCTCCCAGGCGGCGGCGACCCGCTGGTGGCAGCGCAGCGACCACGCGTCCTGGTCGGCGCGCGCGATGCCGTACCGGGACGCGATGTTCTCCGCCGTCTGGCCCATGTTCAGCCCGCACACCGGGTCCGTGCCGCCGTCGCGCCAGCCGTCGGCCAGCACGATGTCGCCGCGCCGCACCCCGCCCCAGCGCAGCGACCCGGACGCCAGGTAGGGCATGGTGCTCATCGACTCGGCCGCCACCGCGACCGCGATGTCCGCCTCGCCGCTGGCGATCGACCGCCAGGCCAGTTGGACGGCCTTGAGCCCGGACGCGCACGCCATGTTGATCGTCTGGGCGGGTGCCCGCTCGGGGAACCCGGCGCGCAGCGCGACCTGCCGGCCGGGGTTGGGACCGTTGCCGGCCTGCCGGCAGTTCGACAGCACGACTTCCTCGACCAGGTCGGGGCCGATGCCCGCCCGGGAGACGGCCTCCCGCGCGGCCAGGGTCGCCAGTTCGACGACCGGGGTCTCGCGCAGGGATCCGCCGTAGCGCCCGTTGGGCGTGCGGACGGAGCCGAGCAGCAGTACGTCACGGGACACGCTGGGATACCTCCGGCTCAGTGGCGCGGACCACTCGCCGCGCCTTGTGGGTGGTGCGGGGCAACGTCCCCGGCCCGACGATCTCGACGACCGCCCGTACCTGGAGCTCGGCCCGCAGGGCGGCGGCGAGGTCGCCGGACAGGTTGTCCTGTGTGGACTCGACCTGGACGCGCAGCGCCGTCGGGTACCCGGTGACGGGGTCGGCCAATGCCGGGTCGAGAACCACGCGGAACTCGGTGAGGCCACCGGCCGTGCGGCGCACGACGTTCTCCACCGCCGACGGGAAGACGTTCACGCCGCGCACGACGAGCATGTCGTCCGCGCGGCCGAGCACCCCGCCGGCCAGGCGCGCGTGGGTGCGCCCGCACTCGCAGCGGGCGCGGTCGCGGACCACGACGTCCCCGGTCCACCAGCGCACCAGCGGGGTGGCCCGCTTGTCGAGGTGGGTGAGTACCAGGACGCCGGGCCGGCCGTCGGGCACCGGCTGGCGGGTGTGCTGGTCGAGGACCTCGGCGTGGACGAAGTCCTCCGCGAGGTGGCCGCCGGCCCGCTCCGCGCACTCCCAGGCGACCGGCTGGAACTCCAGGCAGCCGTAGCCGTCGTGGCAGCGGGCGCCCCAGGCGCTCTCGATCATGGCCCGGGTGGCCGGCACGCCGCCGCCGGGTTCGCCGCCGACCATCACGTGCCGCACGGCCGACTCCCTCAGCGGTCGGCCGAGGGAGTCGGCACGTGCGGCCAGGTGCAGCAGGAACGACGGGGTGCCGCCGACCGCTGTGGTCCCGTACCGGAAGATCGTCTCCAGCTGGCGGTCGGTGTCGCCGGATCCGCCGGGGATGACGGTGGCGCCGAGCCGGGTGTAGCCCAGCGTCGCGCCGAGCCCGCCGACGAACCAGGCGTAGGAGAACAGGCACTGGTAGACGTCGCCGGGCCGAACACCCTGGCTGTGGGCGGCGCGGGCGTAGAGGTCGGCCCACCGGTCGAGGTCGGCGGCGGTCCAGGCGACCGGGGTGGGGGCGCCGGTGGTGCCGGAGGAGAAGTGCAGCCGGGCGACGGATTCCCGTGGTACGGCGAGGAAGTCGCCGTAGGGCGGGCGGTCGTCGATGGCCCGCTGGTAGTCGGCCTTGGTGGTGATGGGCAGGGCGGCGAGGTCGTCGAGGTCACGCAGGTCGGCGGGGTGCCAGCCGATCTCGTCCCACTGGCGGCGGTAGTAGCGGCTCGACCCGTACACCCGGGCGAGCTGGTCGCGCAGGGCCGCGAGCTGGTGGTCGCGGATCCGTTCGGGGTCCCAGGTTTCGCACGCGTGCAGGGTGTCCATGTCAGACCGTCTCCAGGACGGCACCGGTGCACATGGTCGCGGCCGGACTGCCGAGAAAGGCGACCAGTTCGTCCACATCGGACTTACCGATGACGGCGTTCACCCGGACACCGAGCGGGGCGGCCTCACGGGCGAGCCCCCGGCACAGCGACGTCAGCGCGCCGGTGAGCGCCGGAGCGTCGGTTTCCTGGCAGCGAAACAGGATTCCGCCTCCGGGTGGGAGGGTCGACAGGGCCTCCCTGGCGGTGTCGAAGGCGTCGGCGAGGACGGTGGCGGCATCACCGGAGGCGGCGGCGGAGAGTCCACCGTCCCCAGCGACGTCGATGACGACCTGGACGCTCACCCCTGCTCGACCTCGGCGGCCACGGCACGGGCCAGGACCAGGCGCTGGATCTCCGAGGAGCCCTCGTAGATCTCCAGGACCCGCTGGTCGCGGTAGAGGCGTTCGGCGGGACAGGGCTTGCAGTAGCCGTCGCCGCCGAAGACCTGGACGGCGAGGTCGACGGCGCGGTGCGCGACCTCGCTGGTGTACAGCTTGGCCATGGCACCGGGCAGCGAGACCGGGCGGCCGGAGTCGTAGGCCGACGCGGCCTCGTAGGTCAGCATGCGCGCGGCCGACAGCTCGACGGCCAGGTCGGCCAGGCGGAACCCGATGCCCTGGTTCTCGATCACCGGCTTGCCGAACGTGACCCGGCGGCTCGCCTCGGCGGCGGCCAGTCGGTAGGCGGCGTAGGCGATGCCCAGGCCCTGCGCGGCGACCGTGACCCGGCCGACGTCGAGCGTGCGCAGCGCCAGCTTGAGGCCCCGGCCGACCTGGCCGAGCACGTCCCCGGCCTCGACCCGCACGCCGTCGAGCTTGAGGTTGCTCGTGCGGGTGCCCCGGATGCCCATCTTGTCCTCGATCCGGTCCACCACGGCACCCGGCGCGTCGGCCGGCACGACGAACGCCGTGATGCCCCGGGCGCCCGCGTCCGGGTCGGTCCTGGCGAACACCACGTAGCGGTTGGAGATCCCGCCGTTGCCGATGTAGATCTTCTCGCCGGTGATCCGGTAGCCCGAGCCGTCCGGCTCGGCGACGGCCTGGATCGCGGCGGCGTCGCTGCCGGCGCCCTTCTCGGTGAGCGCGAAGCTGATCGCGTCGCCGGAGATCAGGGTGCCGAGCACCGCGCGCTTCTGCTCGTCGGTGCCGGCCAGCCGGACCGGGACCGCGCCGAGGGTGTGCGCGGCGAGGATCGCGCCGGTCGACGCGCAGGCCGCCGACACCTCCTCGACCACCGAGCAGATCGCGGTCATCGACAGCCCGGCGCCGCCGTACTCGGCCGGCACGAGCATCCCGGACAGGCCGGTCTCGACGAAGGTCGCGATGTGCTCGTCCGGGTAGCGCTGCTCGCGGTCGAGTTCCTCGGCCAGTGGCGCGAACCGTTCGGCGGCCAGTGTTCGCGCGACCTCGCGCCAGCGCTCCGCCTCGGGGTCCAGCGCGGGTTCCCACAGCACCGTCATGACCGCGACTCCTCCGCCGGGTTGCCAAAATCAACGTTGACGTAGATGCTGACAACCGTACACAGGGGACCATTGAAGTCAAGGGGCTGCCACGCATGGGAAAGGTCACCACCAGCCACGACGGCGCGGTCGCCGTTCTGACGCTGAACTCGCCCGACAACCGCAACGCGCTGTCCACCGACCTGCTCGTCGAACTGGCCGACGCCCTGGAGGAACTCGACGCCGACGACGGTGTCCACGCGATCGTGCTCACCGGCGGACCGTCGCTGTTCGCCTCCGGCGCCGACGTGCGTCAGCTGCGTGACCTCTCGCCGGTCGAGTACGCCGCCTCCCCCCGCGCGACCAGCTGGCGGCGCATCGGCGCGGTCGGGACCCCGGTCGTCGCCGCCGTCGCGGGTGTCGCGCTGGGTGGCGGGTGTGAGCTGGCGCTGGCCGCGGATCTGGTGGTGGCGGCCGACACCGCCGTGTTCGGCCAGCCGGAGGTCCGGTTGGGACTGGTACCCGGCGCGGGCGGAACCCAACGCTGGGCCAGGGCAGCCGGCCGGTACACCGCCGCCGGCGTGGTGCTCACCGGCCGCACGGTCGACGCGTTCGAGGCCCGGGATCTCGGGCTGGTGCACCGGATCGTGCCGGCGCAGCGAGTGGTGGCGGCGGCCGTGACGGTCGCCGGACAGATCGCGGCGAACGGGCCGCTGGCCGTGCGGGCCGCGCGCGCCGCCGTGCGCCGGGCCGAGGAACTGCCGCTGGGCGCGGCGATGGAGTTCGAGCGTCAGCAGCTGCTGCTGATGCTGACCAGTGACGACCACGTCGAGGGAATCACGGCGCTGCTGGACAAGCGGGCGCCTCGGTTCACCGGCCGGTAGGAGGATGTGTTCCATGGAGGTTCGCCAGGTGTCCCTGAGCGACGGTGTCGCCGGGCTGCGAGCGGCCGGGCGCGACCCGGCCGTCGGCGCGGTCCTGGTCGACGCGACCGGTGCGCGTGAGATCGACCCGGCCTTCCCCCGGCGTCTGGAGTCGCTGGACACCCCGACGGTGGCCGTCGTCAGTGGTGACTGCGACGCCGGAGCGCTCGCCGTGCTGGCGGCGGCCACGCTCGGCGTGGTCACCGACGACGTGACCGTGACGGTTGAGCACCCCACGGTGCTGGGCCTTGGCCTGACGTGGTCGTTGCCGGCGGCGCTGGGCGCGGTCCCGGCGCGGCGCCTGCTGTTCGCCGCCACGCTCGACGCCTGGGCCCTGCGCGCGAGTGGCCTGGCCCACGACGGCGACCCGGCGGCCGAGGCCGCGCGGCTGGCCGTCCCCGGCGCGGCGCTGCTGGTCCGGTCCCTGCGGGTGGCCGCCCGGTCGACCCCGGCCCAGGCCCTGGCCTACGACGACGAGCTGCGGCGGCTCGGGTGAGCCAGCTGGCGTTCGGCTGCGGCCCGGTCGGCGGGCGGGGCGAGGCCGGCCGGGCGGAGTCGCTGGCGGCACTGGACGCGGCCTGGGCCGGCGGGATCCGGCACTTCGACACCGCCCCCAGCTACGGCGACGGCGCCGGCGAGCGCCTGCTCGGCGAGGCACTGCGGCACTGGCCGAGGCCCGCGGTGACCGTGACCTCCAAGGTCGGCCGGCTGCGGATGGCGATCGCCGACCCGTACCGCGCCGACCCCGGCGCGCGGCGGGACCCGGCGTTCGACTTCACCGCGTCCGGGGTGCGCCGCGGTGTCGTGGACAGCCTGGCGCGCCTGGGGATCGAGTACCTCGACGAGGTTCTGGTCCACGACCCGGACGACCAGCTCGACCTCGCCCTGGCCGAGACGTTCCCCGTGCTGCACGAACTGAAGGCCGCCGGGACCGTGCGCGCCGTGGGTGTCGGCACGACCTCGGTCCCGGCCGCGCGCCGGCTGGTCGCCATCGGGGTGGTCGACGTGGTGATGATCGCCAACGGCTGGACCCTGACCCGCCGCGACGCCGCCGTGCTGCTCGACGAGTGCGCCGCCGCCGGGGTCGCCGTGCAGGCCGCCGCCCCGTTCGACTCCGGCCTGCTGGCCACCGACGACCCCGCCCCGGACGCGCGCTACCTGTACCGCCCGGTGCCGGCGACGGTGCTCGCCACGGCCCGGGAGATGGCGCGGGTGTGCCGGGCGGCCGGGGTCACGTTGCCCCACGCCGCGCTCCAGTTCCCGACCCGGCACCCGGCGGTGTCCCGGGTGGTGGCCGGGATGCGCTCTGCGGCCGAGGTCCGGCGCAACCTGGCGCTGCTCGCCGACCCGGTTCCCGAGGCGCTGTGGGCGGAGCTGGCTCAGGTGCTCAGGTAGTCCTCGAACACCCGGTCGGCCGCCTGGTCAGTCCACATCGGACCGGGCGGGTAGTAGAAGGCGAACTCGTCGATCCCCGCCTCGGTGTAGCGGCCGACGAAGTCCTCGACGGCGGCCACCGACCGCCACAGCGGCTCGGCGGTCACGGCCGGGCTCCCGGCCAGCAGCATCCGCCGCACGGTCCGCCCGGTCGCGGCGCACTCCTCGTCCAGCGCGGCCAGCCGCCGACGGGTCAGCGCCAGGTGGTCGTCGGCTCCCAGGCCGAAGCCGCCGTAGGACACCCAGCGGTCGGCGTGGGCCGCCACCACCCGCAGCGACGAGCGGCGGTGCGCGGCCACCGTCAACGGCACCCGCCGGCCGACCGGCGCGAACGCGGGAAACCCGGCCAGCACGGACTTTCCCCGCAACGCGTCATCCACAATGGACACCAGATCGGTGAAGCTGGCCGGCCTGCCACCGGCGGCCGCACGGTCGCCGGGCGCGTACCCGGCCCCCAGACCCAGCTCCAGCCGGCCACCGGACAGGTGGTCCACCGACAGCGCGTGCCGTGCCAGGACGGCGGGTGACCGGAGGATCCCGTTGGCCACCAACGGTCCCAGGCGCACCCGGGTGGTCGACACGGCCAGCGCCGAGAGCACCGTCCACGAGTCCAGCCAGGGCTGGTCGGGCCGCGCCGGGTTGAGCACGTGGTCGTCGACCCACACGGTCGCCACGCCCAGCTCCTCCAGGCGCCGGGCCCTGGCCAGCAGCTCCGGCCAGCCGACGTTCGGGATGAGCAGGGCGTGCACCGTGGTCATGCCGGGAAGCCGCCCACACTGGCGAGCCGGCCCGAGGGCGCCACCCCGAGCCGGTCGGTCACCCACCGCGCGTGCTCCAGACACTCGTCGAGGTCCAGGCCGGTGTCGTAACCCATGCGGTGCAACGTGTACACGACGTCCTCGGTGGCCACGTTGCCCGAGGCGCCCGGCGCGAACGGGCAGCCGCCGATCCCGCCGAGGCTCGCGTCCAGCGCCCGCACACCGCTGCGCACGGCCGCCACGGCGTTCGCCACGCCGGTGTTGCGGGTGTCGTGCAGGTGGATGCGCATCGGCACCGACGGCGACAGCTCCGCCAGCACCCCGAACCGGGTCTCCACGTCCGAGGGCACGGCCACGCCGATGGTGTCGGCCAGGCACACCTCGTCGGCGTCCAGGTCGGCGACCCGGGCGGCGACCGAGCGGAACCGCTCATCGGGCACCTCGCCCTCGAACGGGCAGCCGAACGACGCGCCGATGGTCACCGCGACGGTGACGCCGTCGGCCCGCCCGCGCGCCCGGATGTCACGGACCGCCTCGACCGCCTCGGCGGTGGTCATGCCCTGGTTGCGTTGGCTGAACGTGTCGCTGGCCAGGACCAGGGTGGTGACCTCGCGGATCCCGGCGGCCACGGCGCGTTCGTAGCCGCGCGCGTTGAGCACCAGCGCGCTGTGCGCCACCCCGGTGTCCGGCAGCCCGGCGACCACCTCGGCGGCGTCGGCCAGCTGCGGGACCCGGTCGGGGCGGACGAACGAGGTCACCTCGATCCGGCGGACGCCGGTGCGGGCGGCGCGCGCCACCAGCTCCAGTTTGTCCTCCGTGGACAGCGTGCGGTCCTCGTTCTGCAACCCGTCACGCGGGGAGACCTCGACGATCTCGATCACTACCGGTCCTCCTGGCCCATCAGGGACGCGGCCGAGACCAGCCCGGAACCCCCGTCCACCTCGAACAGCGTCCCGCTCACCGCGTCGGCCACCCCGCTGCCCAGCGCGGCCACCCACTCGGCCACCTCGGCGAGCGTGGTGTCCCGGCCAAGCGGGGTCGTCGCCACGATCCGCGCCAGCACCTCCGCCGGCAACTCGTCACCGACACCGTCGGTGAGCACCGTGCCGGGTGCCAGGCAGAACAGGCTGATCCCGTCGGCGCGCCAGCGGCGGGCCAGCGACGCGGTCAGCGCCGCCATCCCGGCCCGCGCGGCCGCGGAGTGGGTGATGCCGGCGATCCCCCGCTCCGGCGCGGACAGCGACAGCGTCACCACCCGCCCCCGGCGCGCGGCCAGCCCGGGATACGCGGCGCGCACCAGCGCGGCCTGCGCGGTGAGGTTCAGGTCGACGACGGCGTCGAAGCCGCGCCGCGAGATCTCCGTCGCCGGTGCCACGAACTGGCCACCGGCGTTGTTCACCAGCAGGTCCAGCCCACCGAGCCCGGCGACGAACGCGTCCGCCGCTTCCCGGTCACGGATGTTGAGCGACGTGTGACGGAAGCGGTCGGTGCCGGCCAGCGCGGCGGTCTCGGCGAGCGGCTCGGCCCGCCGGCCGACACCGACGACCGTCGCGCCGAGGGCCAGCAGCCGCAGCGACACCGCCCGGCCGATCCCGGTCCCGGCGCCGGTCACCAGCGCGGTCCGGCCGGCGAACGTCCCGTCCGCCACGACCGCGCAGTTCTCGGGGCGGGGCGCGGCGCTCACGAGCCCAACCCCGGCACCTGGGCCAGCAGTCCGCCGTCGACCGGGAGCACGGTCCCGGTGACGAACGACGAGCCGCCGGCGAGCAGCCACCACACGGCCTCGGCCACCTCCTCCGGTCGCGCCGGCCGTCCGGCCGGATGGGCGTCGGCGAACGCCGACCGGTCGATCCCGCGCACCAGACCGGTGCTCACCAGGCCCGGCGCGACCGCGTTCACCCGCACCCCGCGCGCCGCGTACTCCACGGCCGCGGTCCTGGTCAGGCCGACGATGGCGTGTTTGCTGGCGACGTAGGCGGCCGAACGCGCCACCCCGGCCAGGCCCGCGCCGGACGCGGCGTTGACGATCGCCCCGCCGCCGGCCGCGACCAGGTGCGGCAGCTGGGCACGCATCCCGGCCAGCACGCCGCCGACGTTGACCCGCTGTACCCGCCAGAACACGTCCTGCGGGTAGTCGGCGACGTCGGCCAGCACCCCGGTGACCCCGGCGTTGTTGTACGCGTAGTGCAGCCCGCCGCCCCACGCGACGGTCCGGTCGACCGCGGCCACGACCTCGCCGGGGCGGGACACGTCGACCGGCAGCGCCAGCCCGTCGATCTCGGCGGCGACCGCGTGGGCGGCGTCGCCGTCACGGTCGGCGACCGCGACACGCACGCCCTCGGCGGCCAGCCGGCGGGCGGTGGCGGCGCCGATGCCGCGCCCGCCGCCGGTCACGAACGCCACCCGGGGGCTCATCGCGGCCCCCGGTGGGTCAGGCGCGCTCTGGCGCCAGGGCGGAGAGGGCCATCTCGGTGAACACCTCGCCGAAGTCGGCCAGGCTGCGCTTGCCGTCCGGGTTGTACCAGCGGTGCATCCAGTTGAACATGCCGATGATGCCGAGCACCGCGATCGACGGGTCGATGTCGGCGCGGAACTCCCCCGCCCGCGCCCCGCTGCGGATGACTCCGGCCAGCGCCCGGCCGTAGCGGTCGGCGTTGTCCCGGATGTGGTCGGCCTCCTGGCCGGTCATCACCTGGTGCACGTTCTCGCTGAGGAAGATGAACAGCTCCGGCAGCTCGGCCATCGTGCGCACGTACTCGCGCAGCGCGGCGGCCAGCCGTTCGGGCGCGGGGTCGGGCTGGGCGGCGACCTCCTCCAGCCTGGTGCGCATCGTCTCGATCGGGTCGTGCAGCAGCCCGACGAGCAGTTCCTCCTTGGTGCCCACGTAGTAGTAGAGCGTCGCCCGGCTGATCCCGACCTCGGCGGCGACGTCCTCCAGCGTGGACTGGCCGTAGCCCAGCCTGGTGAAGACCCGGCCGGCGCCGGCGAGGATCTCCGCCCAGCGCGCGTCCGACCGGCGGCCGCTGGCGGCCCGGCGCTCCATCCGCCGCCGGGCGATGTCGCTGGGCGGCTCGGCGCCCGTGGACCCCTTGGCCGTCGTGCGGCGTTGACGTGGCGCGGCCACTGCCGATCGAACCCCCTCGTCGTTGGCGCCCCGCCTGTCCGGGGACGCCGTGTGCGCCCACCACCCTAGACCGCACGGAGTTCGCGCTTGAGGACCTTCCCACTGGCGTTGCGGGGGAACTCCCGGTCCACCGAGAACAGCGCCGGGACCTTGTAGCCGGCGAGCTGGGTACGGCAGTAGGCGCGGGCGGCGTCGACGTCGAGCGCGGCGCCGTCCTCCAGGATGACGTGGGCGCGCACGACCTCGCCCCAGTGCTCGTCCGGGACGCCGACCACGGCGACCTCCCGCACGCCCGGGTAGCGGCCAAGGACGTCCTCGATCTCCACCGGGTAGATGTTCTCCCCGCCGCGGATGATCATGTCCTTCTTCCGGCCGCTGAGGTAGAGGTAGCCGTCGGCGTCCCGCCAGGCCATGTCCCCGCCCCGGAACCAGCCGTCGACCAGGACCTTCGCCGTCTCCTCCTGTTGGTCGAGATAGCCGGTCATGACGGCGTCGGACCGGGTGACGATCTCGCCGACCTCGCCGTCGGGGACGTCGGTCAGGCCGGTGGTGTCGTCGGGGTCGCACAGCCGCAGGTCCACGCCCATACCGGCCTTGCCGATCGAGCCGAGCAGGTGTTCCTGGCCGGCGAGGGCGAGGCGGTGGTCCTCGGGGGTGAGGACGGTCTGCAGGCCGGCCTCGGTGCCCGCGCCGAACATGTTCATGAACTCGCAGTGGAACCGGTCCATCGCGCGGCGCAGCAGCGCGGGCGACATCGGCGCGGCGCCGTAGCCGATCGAGCCGAGCTGGGAGAAGTCGCCCTCGATCACGGCCGGCTCGTGCAACAGGGTGTCGATCATGGTGGGGACCAGGAACACGCCGTCCAGGCCCCGGTTGGCCATCCAGTGCGCGACGGTCTTGGCGTCGAAGGCCGGCAGGACCAGCGAGGTGTGTCCCCTGGCGACCCCGGCGAGGGTGTAGAGCATGCCGCCGACGTGGAACAGCGGCGCGGCCGAGTAGTGGAACGACAGCGAGGTCATCCGCCGCTCGACGATGCACTGCATCACCATGTGCTTGGCCATGCGCTGGGAGTGCATGACGCCCTTGGGCAGCGCGGTGGTGCCACTGGTGAACGCCAGGCACACCAGCTCGTCGTCGGCGACCGGGGTGTCGATCTCCGCCTCGTCCCCGCCGGCGACCAGGCCCTCGTAGGACTCGTCGCCGGAGTCGGAGTCGTAGCTCACCGTGGCCACGAGACCGGGCACGTCGACCGCGCGCACCATGTCGGTGTAGCGGTCGGAGAAGAACAGCACCTTCGTCTCGGCGGTCCGCAGCAGGGTCTGCAACTCGGGGGTGGCCAGCCGGAAGTTCAGCGGCACGTAGACCGCGCCGAGCTTCATGCAGGCCAGCAGGGTCTCGACGTACTGTGGGGAGTCGGTGGCGAACAGTGCGACCCGGTCGCCCTTGCCGACGCCCAGCCGGGCCAGCGCCGAGGCGACCCGGTTGACCCGACCATTCACCTCACGGAACGTGTATGTCTCGGTATCTGTGACGAAGCAAGCCCTGTTGGGCACGGTACTGGCGTTGATGCGGATCCAGTCCGCGACGCGCGAGTTCTGCTGGACGGCCATGTCCACTCCGGAGTCGTGCTGGTCAGGACAGCTTCGGCATTACCTCGGTGCCGATGAGTTCGATCGAGCGCATCACCTTCTCGTGCGGGATGTTGTACGACTGCACGAGCAGGAGCAAGAGGTCCACGCCCACCGCTTCGTAGCGTCGGCACATCGACACGAAGTGGTCCGGATCTCCACACAGGACGGTCTCGTTCTGGACGAGGTAGTCGAAGGTGAGATCGGACAGCTCCATGCCGCCGAGCAGCTTGCGGGCGTACTCGTAGCTGCCGAGGTTCGTGCCCTCCTGCCACGCGCCGAGTTCGGCGATCGTCTTCAGCGAGGACTGGATGTACCACGGGAACGGCTCCCGCGCGTCGTCGTGGGCCTGCGTGGTGGTCTCCGCGCAGTGCGCCTGGGCGAAGGTCGCGATCCGGTTGTTGACGAACTTGCCGACCGGCTTCACCTGCTCCAGACCCTCGTGGTAACGGGCGATCCGCTTGGTCAGCCCCTCCGGCGGGATCGCCACCGAGAACGACAGCAGGCCCATGCCCTTGCGCCCGACGATCTCGTGGCTCTCCGCGCTGGAGGTCGCCCCCCACAGCGGCGGGTGCGGCTGCTGCATCGGCTTGGGCACCACCCCGCGCGGCGGCAGCTTGAAGAACTCGCCGTCCCAGCTGAACTCCTCCTCGGTCCAGCTGCCGACGATGACCTCCAGGGCCTCCTCCCACATCGGCCGGGTGTCCGGCGGGCTGATGCCGAAGCCCTCCATCTCGATCCGGGTGCCCGAGCGGCCGGTGCCGAACTCCAACCGGCCCTTGGACAGCACGTCCACCGTCGCCGCCGCCTCGGCCGCGCGCACCGGGTGGTTGTACGGGAACGGCAGCAGCCGCACGCCGTGACCGATACGGATGTTCTGGGTCCGGGCGGCGATGGCGCCGTAGAACACACCGGGCGCCGAGGAGAAGGAGTACTCGTCGAGGAAGTGGTGCTCGACGGTCCACACGCTGTGGAAGCCAAGCCGGTCGGCCAGCTCGATCTGCTGGAGGGTGTTCTCGAAGGCGTTGTAGGCACTGTCCGGACCCCACGGGCGGGGCACCGGCAGCTCGTACATCAGGGCGAGTTTCACGAAGCGGCTCCCGCGATCGATCCGGTGTGGACAGTCGTCGGCGTCAGACCGAGGTCGTAGGCAACGAGCTGTCCGGTGAGTCCGAAGGTGACATAGAGGCTGCCGTCGTCGCCGACGCAGCAGTTGGTCGGCTGGGTGCCCTCACCGGTCTCGATCGACTCCTTGAGCTCCAGGCCGACGTAGACGTGGATGACGTTGCCGACGCTGCCGCACACGTACAACGTGCCCTGGCCGTCGAAGCACAGGCCGTCCGGCATGCCCGACGGCACCTTCAGCACCTGCTCCGGCTCGCCGAACTCACCGCCGGAAACCTGGTAGGCCAGCACCTTCCTGGTCAGCGTCTGGCTCAGGTAGAGCCGACCGTCCGGACCGAACACCACGCCGTTGGGCATGGCCGGCACCTCGACGTGCCCGAGCTGGGACCCGTCCGCGCCGATCGCCACCACCCGGCCGGGCTTGATGTCACGCAGGTTCTCCCAGTCGGCGCTGTCGGTGACGTAGAGCGTGCCGTCCGGGCCGAAGCACAGGTCGTTGGGCCGGTGCGGCGCCGGGCCGGGCAGGACACCGCCGACCGTGGTGACCGTGCCGTCCCGATCGACCCGCTGCACACACCCGTCGAACTCGCGCGGCGCGTGCCAGTAGCCGGTGCCCTCGGCCGACAGGCCGCCGTTGTTGGCCACGTACAGCTCACCGGCCGCGCCCAGCGCGCTGCCGTTGGGTCCGCCGCCGCAGTCCCCGGCGACGGTGACCGTCCCGTCGGGAGCGACCAGGCTGACCGCCTCGCCCTTCATCTCGACCACCGCGACCGAGCCGTCAGGCAGGTAGCTCGGGCCCTCGGGGAACCGCAGCCCGGTCGCGACGACGCGCGGCGCGGTCACGACTGCGCTCCCGCCGCTTCCAGCTCCGCGAAGTCGACCGCCGGCAGCTGCTTGACCCGGGGCATGACCTTCTCGGCGAACAGCCGCATGTTGGCCTCGGCCATCTCGTGGGTCATCCCGGAGAACGAGCACACCGCGTTGAACCCGTCGTTGCCGACCTTGGACCGGATGTCGACGATGCGCTCGTAGCACTCGTCGGGGGTGCCGTAGATCTGCAGCTCGATGAAGTTGTCGACGACCTTGCTGGAGCCCTTGTTCTGGATGTAGGAGGCCAGGTTGCGGTAGTACTCGTAGCCCTGGGTGTTGGCGAAGTGCCGCCCGCCCAGCTCGTAGTGCGACATCACCGACTCGTAGTAGGCGCCGATGTACTCCTGGGCCATGTCCTTGGCCTTGACCGGGTCCTCGTCGCAGCACACCCAGCCGGTGACCATCGGCGCCGGCGCCTCGGTGCCCTTGAGCTCGCGGAACTGCTGGCGGTAGGTGCGCATGTCCTCGGACACCTCCTGCCAGTCCTTCTGCGGGTTGATCAGGATGCCGGCGCCGACGTCGGCCATGATCCGCACCGACTCCGGCGACACGGCCGCCGCGTAGATCCTGTCGCGGAACGACTTCGTCGGCTGGGGACGCAGGTCGCGGCGCGGGATCTGGTAGTACTGCCCGTCGGCCTCCAGCACGCCGGTCTCCAGCGCGCGCATGACGATCTCGGCGGACTCGACGAACCGCGCCCGCGACTCGTCCATCGGCACCCGCAGGCCCTCGAACTCGATCCGGCCAAGGCCCCGGCCCATGCCGAAGATGAACCGCCCGCCGCTCATCAGGTCCAGCATGGTGACCTGCTCGGCGACCCGTACCGGGTCGTGCCACGGCAGGATCACCGCGCCGGAGCCCAGCAGGATGTCCTTGGTGCGACCGGCCATGTAGGACAGGAACTGCACCGGGTCCGGACACATCGTGTAGGACGTGAAGTGGTGTTCGACGCCCCAGAGCATCTCGAAGCCGAGCGGCTCGGCCAGATCGCACAGGCGCAGTTCGTCGGTGTAGACGCGCTGGTCGTCGGCGGGGTCCCCGCCGCCCTGGAAGATGGTGGTGTATCCGACTCGCATCGAGCCTCAGACCCTTCCCTTGACATCGGTGGTTGGCCCGTTCCCCAACCGCTGGTAGGTGCCGTGGCAGAACACCAGCGGCCCGCCGGCGGGGCGTACGGACAGGTCGTGCACGTCGGCGAGCACGAAGCGGTGGTCGCCCGCGTCGCTGATCGTGTTGGTGGTGCAGTCGAACCACGCGAGCGCGTTGTCCAGCACCGGTGAACCGGCCGGCGAGGGCCGCCAGGTCACCCCGGCGAACTTGTCGCCGCCGGAGACGGCGAAGGCGCGGCAGGTGTCCTCGCCCTCCTCGCCGAGGACGTTGACGCAGAACCGGCCGTGCGGTTCGATCACCGGCCAGGTCGTCGACGCGTGCGCGACGAAGAACCCGACCAGCGGCGGCGTGAGCGACACCGAGACGAACGAGCCGACGGCCAGACCGACCGGACCGTCCGGGGTCGCCGCGGCGACGACCGCGACACCGGTCGGCACGTGCCGCATCACCTGGCGCAGCCGGTCCGGGGACACCTCCTGCTCCCGCATCGCGGTCACCACGGCTCCCTTCGGTCTGTGGTGCCGGTCGAGGCCAGCGCGTCGCCGTCGAGGGCGAGGTCGTGGCCCAACCGGACCTGCTTGGTGTGCAGGTAGTGGACGTTCTGCGGCGCGGGCACCGTGCGCAGTGGACGGACGGTGACCAGCAGGCCCGCCGCGCGCAGGGCCGCCACCTTGTCCGGGTTGTTGGTCAGCAGCACGACCTCGTGCAGCCCGAGACCGGTCAGCACCTCGGCGGCCGGGCCGAAGTCCCGCGCGTCCGGCGGGTGTCCGAGGCGCAGGTTGGCGTCGACGGTGTCCGCGCCCCGGTCCTGCAGGGCGTAGGCGCGGAACTTGTCGGCCAGCCCGATCCCCCGGCCCTCGTGGCCGCGTTCGTAGACCAGCACGCCGCGTCCGGCCTCGGCGATGGTCGCCAGGCTCGCGCGCAGTTGTTCGCCGCAGTCGCAGCGCAGTGAGGAGAACAGGTCACCGGTCGCGCACTCGGAGTGCACCCGCACCAGGACGGGCTCGCCGGTGGACAGGTCGCCCAGGCGCAGCACCAGGTGCTCCTCGCCCTCGGGTCCGGTGTGGACGAGGTCGGCGACGAACTCGCCGTAGGCGGTGGGCAGCGGGATGCTGGGCACCTCGCGCTCGCGGCGGCGGGCCTCGACGATCTCCCGGATGTCCACGACCGTGAGGTCGTAGCGCCGGGCGAACTCGGCGATGTCCTCGCCCCGGACCATGGCGCCGTCCGGTCGGGTCAGCTCGCAGATGACCATGACCGGTTCGATCCCGGCCAGCCGGGCGAGGTCGACGGCGGCCTCGGTGTGCCCGGTGCGGCCAAGGACCCCGTCGGGGTGGGCGCGCAGCGGGAACATGTGCCCGGGGCGGGAGAAGTCACCGGGGGTGGCGTCGGGGTCGGCGAGCCGGCGGGCGGTGACCGACCGGTCGGCCGCGCACACGCCGGTGGTGGTGCGTTCGAGGGCGTCGACACTGACGGTGAAGGCCGTGCTGTGCCGCTCGGTGTTGTCGGCGACCATCAGCGGCAGGTCGAGGGCGTCGGCGCGCTCGTGGGTCATCGGCACGCAGACGATCCCCGAGCAGTGCCGCAGCAGGAAGGCCATCTTCTCCGGTGTCATGTGGGTGGCGGCCAGGACGAGGTCGGCCTCGTTCTCCCGGTCCGCCGCGTCGACGACGACGACGAACTCGCCGTGCGCCACGGCGTCCAGCGCGTCGTGCAACCTGCCAGCCATCCCGTGGCTCCTCGCGTCATCGTTTGTGTTGACGAAGACGGTAGCCCGGCGAAGTTCCTGCGTCAACGTTTACGCTGACTATTGCCATCGACGCTGGTCGGAACCTAGATTGACGGCGCCACACCGAAACACGACAGGGGTTGGTGAGATGACCGTCAGCGCCGATACCGGTGCCCCGCCCGCCGAGTTCTCCGACGCGCCGGGCCGCCAGCTCGCGCTGGAGATGATGCGCCGGATGCAGCGCGTGCGGCTGTTCGAGGAGGCGACGATCGCGCTGTTCCACGCCGGCGAGCTGCCGGCGATGGTGCACCTGTCGATCGGACAGGAGGCGGCGGTCGTCGGCGCGTGCCTGGCCACCGGGAACGCCGACTACATGACCGGCAACCACCGCTCGCACGGGCACCCCATCGCCAAGGGCGCCAACCTGGACGCGCTGATGGCCGAACTGCTCGGCAAGGCGACCGGCGTGTGCGGCGGCAAGGGCGGCAGCATGCACCTGGCCGACTTCTCCGTCGGCAGCCTCGGCGAGTCCGGCATCGTCGGCTCGGCCATCCCGGTCGCCACCGGCGCGGGCCTGGCCGCCCAGGTGCGCGGCACCGACCAGGTGGCGCTGTGCTTCTTCGGCGACGGCGCGGCCAGCGAGGGCGTGCTGCACGAGTCGATGAACATGGCCGGCATCTGGAAGCTGCCGGTGATCTACTTCTGCGAGAACAACGGCTACGCGGTCAGCCTGACCTCCGAGGAGTCGCTGTCGGTGCCCGACGTGGCCACCAGGGCGGCCGGCTACTCGATGCCGGGGACGGTCGTCGACGGCCAGGACGTGCTCGCCGTGTACCGGGCGACCCGCGAGGCCGTCGCCCGCGCCCGCGCCGGCGACGGCCCGAGCCTGGTCGAGGCGAAGACCTACCGCTTCCACGAGCACGCCTACGGCCTGGTGGTGTCCCGCCCCTACCGCGACCAGTCCGTTGTGGACACCTGGTTCGACACGGTCGACCCGGTGACCCTGTTCCACGACAGGCTGATCGCCTGGGGCGTGGCCACCGAGGAGGAACTGGTGGCCCTGCACTCGTCCGTGAAGTCCGAGGTGGACGAGGCGGTCGAGTTCGCCAGGCGGTCCCCGTTCCCGCCGCCGGAGGCGGCCTACGCCGATGTCTACGCCCCGTCCCCGGAGGAGACCCGATGACCGCCGCCAGGACCAGGGTCAAGCAGCTCGGCTTCCTGCAAGCGATCAACCGCGCGCAGAACGAGGAGATGGCCCGCGACGAGCGGGTGATCCTGATGGGCCAGGACCTGCGCGCCAACGTGTTCGGCGCGGCGGCCGGGGCGCTGGAGACCTTCGGCCCGTCCCGGGTCCGCGACCTCCCCCTGGCCGAGGCCGGCTCGATCGGCGTCGCGGCCGGCGCGGCGATGGCCGGCCTGCGCCCGATCATCGACCTGACTGTCGCGAGCTTCGTGTTCGGCGCGATGGACCAGTTCGTGTCCCAGCTGGCGAAGGCCCGGTACATGTTCGGCGGCCAGGCGACACTGCCGGTCGTCGTCCGGTCGGCCCTGTACTACCACGGGGGTACGGCCGGGCACCACGCCGACCGCCCGTACCCGATGTTCATGAACGTCCCCGGCCTGAAGATCATCCTGCCGTCGACGGCCCCGGACCTGCTGGGCCTGCTCAAGTCCGCCATCCGCGACGACAACCCGGTGCTGTGCTTCGAGGACGCGAACCTGTGGGGCCGCAAGGGCCGGGGACCGATCCCCACCGCCGAGGACCACCTCGTGCCGCTGGGCAGGGCGGCCGTGCGCCGCCCCGGCACCGACGTCACCGTGGTCGGCATCGGCCTGGGAGCGTTCCTGGCCGAGCAGGCCGCCGAGGAGCTGTCGGCCGACGGCGTCAGTGCCGAGGTCATCGACCCCAGGACGCTGGTTCCCATGGACTGGCCCACGATCCTGGAGTCGGTCACCCGCACCGGCCGCCTGGTCGTCGTGGACCCCGCCAACCGCACGTGCAGTGCCGCCAGCGAGATCGCCGCGCGAGTGGTCGAGGAGTGCTTCGCCTCCCTGCGCGGCCCCGTCATCCGCGTGACCACCGACGACACCCACGTGCCGTTCAGCCCGGCGCTGGAGAAGCAGATCTACCCCAACAAGGACAAGGTGATCGCCGCCGTGCGCCGAGCACTGGCCGGCTGACCCCGCTCGAAAGGACAACACGTGCGACACGAGGTACGCCTGCCCCAACTGTCGATGGGCATGAGCGACGCCGAGATCATCGACTGGTACGTCGAGGACGGCGAACAGGTCACCGAAGGCGCCGACCTGGTGGAGATCGAGGCGGAGAAGGCCCGCCAGGTCATCACCGCGCCCCACACCGGCGTGGTCCGCGACCTCCAGGGCGACGCCGGCGACGTCATCGAGGTCCGCGAACTCCTCTGCGTCATCGAGGCCTGAGATCACGGGGCAGGGCTGACGCCCTGCCCCGTGAATCCCCGGTGCCGGCCCGGCGCGTGCCGGTGGTCAGCGCGGCCGCATGCGGAAGTCGGCGAGGTCGGGGTAGCTGGCCCGGATCAGGTCGATCTCGTCCATGGCGCAGCCGGGGACGGCGGCGACCCGTTGGTCGGCGCACACGTCGGTGAGAGCGGCGGCGGCGGTGACGTCGTCCAGGGCGGGGTCGAAGTGGCCCTCGGTGGCGGCGAGCATCAGGCGGGAGATCCGGCCACCACCGGCCGAGACGACCTCGCCGCTGACGGTGCTGGTGGGGTGGGCCATGGCCAGGACCACGGCGGAGACGAACGTGGGGTCCAGCTTGGGGTCCAGCCGGCCGTAGACCTCGGCGGCCATGCGGGAGCTGGCCACCGGCGCGATCGCGTTGACGCGGACACCATGCTCCTCGCCCTCCAGGGCCAGGACCCTGGTCAGGCCCACGATCCCCATCTTGCCCGCGGCGTACACGCTGGAGCGGCGTTGGCCGAACATGCCCACCGCCGAGGTCGTGTTGACCACCGCTCCGCCGCCGTTCGCCCCCAGGTGGCGCCAGGCGGGGAGGAGCAGGTGGAACGCCCCCAGCAGGTGGACGTGCAGGGACGCCAGAACATCCTCGTACCGGACGTCGGTGAACAGGTTCGTCCTGGCGATGCCGGCGTTGTTGATCAGGATGTCCAGGCGGCCGTAGGCGTCCAGTGTCCGGTCCACGATCGACTGTCCACCCGCCACGTCGGCCACCGTCGCCGGGGCCGCGACGGCGTCGCCACCGGCGTCGCGGATCTCGGTGACCACGCGTTCGGCCGGGGTGTCCGCTGTGGACGTACCGTCGACGCCGACGCCGATGTCGTTGACCACGACCCTGGCGCCTCGGCGAGCCAGGTCCAGCGCGTACCGGCGGCCCAGGCCGTTGCCGGCCCCGGTGACGATGGCTACCTGGCCGGTGAAGTCGAGCATGTGGGGGTCCCTTCGGTTGACCGGCGGCGGGCGAACTCCGGGCCGGCCAGGGCCTGTTCCTCCAGGGCCAGGCCGGGCGCCAGCGCTCGGGCCGCCGCCTCCTTGAGGTGCAGGTTGATGACCGACTTCGTGCTGCGCAGGGCGAACGGTGGCCGGGCCGACCAGCGGGCCGCCAGGGCCAGCGCCGCCGGGAGGGCCTCGTCGACCGCCTCGTGGGCCAGGCCGAGGTCGACCGCCTCGGCGGCGGTGAGCAACGCCCCCTCGAACAGCAGGTACTTCGTGCGGTTGACGCCGATGATGGCCGGCCAGAGCGCCGCACTGCCGTTGCCGGCGGTCACGCCGCCGGGAACGTGGCGGTCGCCGAGGTGGGCCGAGTGGACCACGAACGCCACGTCGGCCAGGGTCGCCAGGATCGCGCCGAGGCCGAGGGCGTCGCCGTTGACGGCGGCGATGACGGGCTTGTCCAGGTCCAGCAGGGACTCGATGATCAGCCTGGCCTCCTGGATGGGGGTCAGGCCGGTGTGGGTGGTGAACGTCCTGTCCGGACCGCTGTCCCCGCCTCGGCAGAACGTGTCGCCCGCCCCGGTCAGCACCACCACCCGTACCCGCTCGTCGCGCCGGGCCGCGTCGAAGACCCGGGTCAGCTCCGAGTGCATCGCGTCGTCCACGGCGTTGCCGTGGTCGGGGCGGTTGAGGGTGACGGTGCCGACGCCCGCCTCCACGTCGATCAGCAGGCGGCTGTAGTCGTTGCGCTCCAGCATGGTTCTCCCATCACACGGCGTCCAGGTTGGCCAGGATCTGATCGCGGCCGAGCATGATGTGCTCGTGCATCAACTGGGCGGCCCGCATCGGCTCGCCCTTGGCGATGGTGTCCCGGATCAGCTGGTGGAACAGGTTCGACCGCTCCAACTCACGGTGGGTGAACTCGCGCAGCGCCTCGAACACCAGCGGCGCGTCGACCGCGCTGCTGAGCAGGTGGGCCAGCCGGTGGTGGCGGCTGGCGACGATGATCGCCGAGTGGATCCGGCGGTTGGCCTCGCCGATCAGCCTGGTCCGTTCCAGGTGGTCGATGTCGCGGCGGCGCATCGCCCGGCCGAAGTCCCGGATGCCCTCGTCGATCGCGGTGATGTCGTCCGGGACGGCGCGGGCCGCCGCCAGCTCGCACGCGTAGGACTCCAGCCGCGCGCGCAGTTCGTAGAGGTCCAGGACGTCCTGGCGCCCCAGGGTGCGCACCACCGCGCCACGGTTGCGTTCGGACACCACGAGTCCGTCGGCCGCCAGCATCCGGACGGCCTCGCGGACCGGGGTGCGTGACAGGCTCAGCTCGGCGGCGATCCGCGCCTCGATCAGCCGCTCCCCCGGCCGCAGCCGGCCCTCCACGATCCACGACCGGATCGACGTGTAGGCGAGCATCGGCCCGCCCATCCCCGCCTCCGGCATCCCGCCGCCGCCGTAGGCGATGACGTCGGTGTCCCGATCGCTCATGACTCCCCCTTGTCCCACAGGTGCCCGCTGGTCGGACGTAGAGGGTACGCGGGCGGTGACCGCGTGTGCCGAAGTCACGACGAACGAAGCGGCAAGCACGATTTAGCATACAATTTCGACTCTTCCACGAACAAGACCGCAGGAGACTCTTGTTTCAAGACTCGGATTGTGTGCAATATGTGCCACCAGTCGAGTCGAGAGGTGGCGCGTCGTTGGGTCCCCTGAGCGGTGTCAGAGTCCTGGAGCTTGGCAGCTTCATCGCCGGTCCGTTCGCCGGCCAGCTGCTCGCCGACTACGGCGCCGAAGTCATCAAGATCGAACCCCCGAGCACCGGCGATCCCATGCGCCGCTGGGGAATCACCAAGGACGGCGAGTCCCTGTGGTGGCCGGCCATCGCGCGCAACAAGAAGTCGGTGACCGTCGACCTGCGCGGTGAGCCGGGACAGGCACTGCTGCGCCGACTGGTGGCCAACTGCGACGTGGTGCTGGAGAACTTCCGCCCCGGCACGATGTCCCGTTGGGACCTGGACTACGAGTCACTGCGCGCGGTCAACCCGGGCGTGGTCCTGGTGCACGTCTCCGGCTTCGGCCAGAGTGGACCCAGCGCGGGCCACGCCGGCTTCGGCAGCGTCGCCGAGGCCGTCGGCGGTATCCGCTACACCACCGGCTCCCCCAACGACACCCCGGCGCGCTCGGGCATCAGCCTCGGCGACTCGCTCGCCGCGCTGTTCGCGGTCATCGGCACCCTGGCGGCACTGACCGAACGCGGCCGCAGCGGACAGGGCCAGGAGGTCGACGTCGCCATCTACGAGGCGGTGTTCGCCCTGATGGAGTCCATGCTCGCCGACTACCACGTCGGCGGCGTGATCCGCACCCGCAGCGGCAGCGTCCTGCCCGGCGTCGCACCGTCCAACGTGTACCCGACGGCCGACGACGCCGAGGTGGTCATCGCCGCCAACGCCGACTCGGTGTTCGGCCGGCTCACCACCGCCATGGGCCGCCCGGAGCTGGCGACCGACACCCGGTACGCCACCCACGAGGCCCGCGGCGCGGCGATGACCGAACTGGACTCGCTGATCAGCGACTGGACCGCCACCCGTGAGAGCAAGGACCTCGTCGAGCTGCTGCAACGGCACGGCGTCCCCGTCGGAATGATCAACACCGCCGCCTCGATCCTCACCGACAACCACTTCGCCGCCAGGGACATGATCCTGTGGCGCCAGACCACCAACGGCACGGAGCTGCCCATGAACGGTGTCGTCCCGAAGTTCTCCCGCACCCCCGGCGCGATCGACCACATCGGACCGTCGCTCGGCGCCGACACCGACACGGTCCTCACCACGCTGGCCGGTGTCTCCCCCGACGAACTCACCACCCTGCGCGCGGACGGTGTCATATGAGCGACCTGCTGCGGATCGAGGGCCTGGTCGTCCAGTTCGGCGGGGTGACCGCGCTCGACGGGGTGTCGTTCAGCGTCCGGGAAGGACAGATCTGCGCGCTGATCGGCCCCAACGGCGCCGGGAAGACCACCGCGTTCAACGCGATCAGCCGGCTCGTGCGGCCGGCCGACGGGCAGATCCGGTTCGCCGAACACGACCTGCTCGGCCTGGAGGCCGCCGACCTCAGTGGACTCGGCATCGCCCGCACGTTCCAGAACCTCGCGCTCTGGCCGGGAATGACCGTGCTGGAGAACGTGATGGTCGGCCGGTACGCGCGCGGCCGGGTCGGGTTCGCCGCCTCGCTGCTCGGCCGGCCGGCCAGGGTCGAGGACCGCGAGGTCCGGGCCCGCGCCTACGCGATGCTCGACTACTTCGGGATCGCCGACGTCGCCCACCGCGACTGCGAGGGACTCCCGTTCGGCACCCTCAAGCGGGTCGAGCTGGCCAGGGCGCTGGTCGCGCAGCCCCGGCTGCTGCTGCTCGACGAGCCGGCCGGCGGCCTGGCGCACGGCGACGTCCGCGAGCTCGGCGAGACCCTGATGAAGCTGCGCGACGACCACGACATGACCCTGCTGCTGGTCGAGCACCACATGCAGTTCGTCATGGGGATCTCCGACTACGTCGTCGCGCTCGACCTCGGCCGCAACCTCGTCGCCGGGAACCCGGCCGAGCTCCGGGACTCCCCCGAACTCGTCGAGGCCTACCTCGGAGCGCCGGTATGACCCATCCGCTGCTCGAACTCCGTGCGGTGCACGCCTTCTACGGCGACGTCGAGTGCCTGCACGGCGTCGACCTGACCGTCGCCGACGGCGAGGTCGTCGTGGTGCTCGGCGCCAACGGCGCCGGCAAGACCACCCTGCTGCGCTCGATCTGCCAGCTCGTGCGCACCAAGGGCCAGATCCTGTTCGACGGCGCCCCGATCGGCGCCAACACCTACGACATCGTCCGCCGGGGCGTGTCGATGGTGCCGCAGGGCCGGGGCACGCTGGTCGACCTGACCGTCGAGGACAACATCCGCGCCGGCGGGTACATCCGGCGCGACAAGGACGTCGAGTCCGACCTCGGGTACTGGTACGAGGTCTTCCCCCCGCTGGCCCAGCGACGCTCGACACTGGCCGGCAGCCTCAGCGGCGGCGAGCAGCAGATGCTGGCCATCGCCAGGGCACTGATGAGCAAACCCAAGCTGCTGCTGCTCGACGAGCCGTCGCTCGGCCTCGCGCCGATCGTGGTGCGGCAGCTGTTCGACGTGCTGGCCAGGGTGTGCGCCGAGCGCGCGGTCGCCATGGTCGTCGTCGAGCAGAACGCGGCCCTGGCGCTGGGCATGGCCCAGCGCGGTTACGTGCTGGAGGCCGGTGCGATCGCCGTCACCGGCGAGGCGAACACCCTGCGCGACGACGAGAACGTCCGGCGCGCCTACCTCGGCTACTGAGCCACACGACTCACGTCCACGCCCAAAGGAGGGTGCAAGTGGCGATCACCACCACGGACCGGCCGGACAGTCCGGCCGGCCGGCGATCCCGAGGCGGCGACGTGCTGGCCGCACGGCGCCGCCGGTCCGCCGCGAAGAGCCTCGGCGTGGTCACCGCGCTGCTGGCGGCGTTCTCCGTCTACGCGATCATCGACGGCGGCCTGACGCTCTACCTGCAGCGGGTCATCGACGGCGCGACCAACGGCGTGCTCTACGGCATGGTCGCGCTGGCGCTGGTGCTGGTCTTCAAGGCCACCGGCGTGATCAACTTCGCCCAGGGCGCGATGGCCATGTTCGGCACGTTCCTGGCGTTCACCGCGGTCGACAAGTGGGCGGTGCCGCTGGTGGTCGCCATCCTGATCGGGATGGTGCTCTCCGCCGGCGCGGCGGCCGGCATCGAGCGGGTGCTCATCCGCCCGTTCGACCCGAGCAACCACCTGCCGATCATCATCGTGACCCTCGCCCTCTACCTGGCGCTCAACGCGCTGGCGGCGCTGCTGTGGGGGTTCGACCCGCGCGGGTTCCCGACCCTGTTCCCCACCGGCTCCGACGACTACCTCTCCATCGGCGGCGCCAGGCTGTACTACACGAAGCTGGGCACCGCGCTGGTGGCCGTCGCGGTCGTCGTCGCGCTGCACCTGACACTGTCCCGCAGCCGGCTGGGTCTGGCCTTCCGTTGTGTGGCCAGCAACGTGGAGTCCTCCCGGCTGCTCGGCGTCCACATCGGACGAACCGTGCAGAGCAGCTGGGCGATCGCCGCCGCGGTCGGCACGCTGGCCGGCTGCCTCGCCGCGCCGACGACCTACCTCGACCCGACGTTCATGGACAAGATCCTCATCTACGCGTTCGCCGCGGCCACCCTCGGCGGGCTGGACAGCATCGCCGGCGCCCTGGTCGGCGGCGTGGTGACGGGCCTGGCGATCGCCCTGCTCACCGGCTACATCCCGTGGCTGGGCGGGGAGTTCGCGCTGGGCTGCGCCTTCTTCGTGATCATCGCCGTGCTCCAGTTCAAACCATCCGGCCTGCTCGGCCGCCGTACCCAGGATCGTGTGTGATGGCCGCGTTCACCATTTCCGAAGGCAGCGGCGCGCACCGCCGGCTGCGCTGGGGCGCCGGCCTGCTCGGCGCCGCGTTCCTCATCGTGCTCCCGCTGGTCATCCCGTCGGTCGCGCAGATCGAGACGATCACCCAGATCGTCTGCTACAGCGTCGCCATCCTCGGCCTCGGCCTGCTCGTCGGCCACTGTGGACAGATCTCCATCGGCCACAGCGCGTTCGTCGGACTCGGCGGGTACACCACGATCATCCTGGTCGCCGACCACAACTGGCCCTACCTGGCCACCATTCCGGTCAGCGTGCTGGTCTGCCTGGTCGCCGGGGCGCTCGTCGGTATCCCGGCGCTGCGCATCCGGGGGCTGTACCTGGCGACGGTCACCATCGCCGTCGCGGCCCTGTTCCCGGTACTCGTCAACAAGTTCCCCAGCTTCACGGGAGGTCCGAACGGCAAGTTCGCCAACGAGGAGATGACCGCGCCGGACTGGTTCTTCGTCAACCCCTACACCCCGACCGGCCCGCCGACCGACCACTACTACGCGATCCTCGTGGTGGCGGCGCTGATGTTCCTCATCGCGCACAACATCGTGCGCAGCCGCGTCGGCCGGGCGATGCACGCCGTGCGGGACGCGCCGCTGTCGGCGGCCGCCTCGGGCATCCCCGTCGCCAAGGTCAAGATCTTCGCGTTCGCGGTCAGCGCGGCCTTCGCGGGAGTCGCCGGGTCCCTGCTGGTCATCCAGCTGCCGGCGGTGTCCGACACGCGCTTCGACCTGTACCTGTCCATCTTCCTGCTCGTCGCGCTGATCGCCGGGGGCAGCGCCTCGATCGCCGGAGCGATCCCGGGCGCCATCGTGTTCGTGGTCCTCCGCACCTACATCGCCGACTGGGCCGAGGGCCTCGACCTGCTCGGCGGGCGACCGGACGGCGGGCAGATCGTCGGAATCCTGTCCGGCGCGCTGCTCATCGCGTTCGTGTTCCTGTTGCCCGGCGGGGTGATCGACGGTCTGAAGGCGCTGCGGCGCCGGATCGTCGAGATCGTCCCCCGCCCACCACGTGACTGGGAGCGGTACCGGTTCGCCGGCCGTTCCCGCACCGACCAACCGGCTGTGAGAGAGAGCTGAACCATGTCCCGATCCACCTGGCAACGACGCCTCGTCACCCTGGCCATAGCGATGGTCACGGTCGCCTCGGCGGTAGCGTGCTCCCACGAGGAGGCCAAACAGGCCGCCGAGGAGCAGAAGTGCGGACCGTCGACCAGCGAACCGGCGCAGGCCGGCAACCCGCCCTCGGACGGCACCGTCCCCACCCCGAACCCGGACGCGAAGAACTGGGGCCTGTCCGAAGGCTGTGTCTACACCGGACCGGGCGACTTCGAGCTCGACCTGAGCGACTGCCCGTCCTCCTGGGACAACAACGCCGGCATCACCGCCGAGGAGATCCGGCTGTTCACCAGCATGCCGCACTCCGGCGCGCTGGCCGCCTACGGCGCGATCAGCGGCGGCATCAAGACCTACCTGGACTACGTCAACGAGAACGGCGGCATCCAGGGCCGCAAGGTCACCATCGACGTCAAGGACGACCAGTACCAGCCCGACCAGACACGCAAGAACGTCGAGGAGGCCGTGCAGTCCGGTGACTACGCGGCCAGCTACGCCGTGCTCGGATCACCGAACAACCTGAACCTGGTCGACTACACGAACAAGAACTGCGTCGGCCACTACATGGTGGCCGCGTCGGACAACGAGTTCGGCGACCCCACCAACAACCCGTGGACCACCGGCTTCGGCCTTGACTACTACAACGAGAGCGGCATCTGGGCGAGCTGGATCAAGGAGCGGTTCCCCCAGGGCGCGAAGGTCGCGACGATCTCCATCGGCAACGCGCTCGGCCAGGCGTACATCAACGGCTTCAAGCGGGCCGTGGAGCACACCGACGGCATCGAGATCGTCGACGAGCAGACCAACGACGTGACCGCGCCCAACGTCGACAACGAGGTCACCAGCGCGGCGGCGTCCAAGGCCGACGTGGTCGTCCTCGCCGAGGCAGGCACGTTCTGCACCCAGGCCATCGGGGCGATCGAGAAGAGCTCCTGGGACCCGGTCGTCGTGGCCGCCCAGCCCTGCGCGCAGATCCAGACGACCTATGCGCCGTTGGGTGAGCAGGGACTGACCGGCAACGGGACCAACGTCGTGCGGTACTACTACGCGCCCACCGATCCGGACAACCCGCACCAGGACTTCGCGAAGCTCTACACGGACACGGTGAGCGCGGCCGGGCTGGACCCGAACAACGCGCAGATCGCCAACGGGTGGTTCTGGGCGTGGTACATCGTGCAGTCCCTGCAGGACGCCTCCACCATGAAGGGCGGGCTGACCCGGGCGAACATCAACATCGCCGTGCACTCCTACGAGTCGACCTATCCGTTGATGGTGGACGGGGTCGTGGGCAAGGTCAGCGGGACCGAGGACGCCTACCCGTTCGAGGCCGGCGGGATGTACACGTACACCGGGGCCACGCCGCAGAAGACCGGTGGGTTCGAGCCCGCCGGCCCGTTGATCGACAACAGTGGTGAGTTGGGGAACTGGGAGAAGGCCCAGAACGGTTGATTCGCTGTGGCACGGGCCGGGTTCTGCCCGGCCCGTGCCCGTGCGCGGCTTGATCAACGGTCCCGGTTCGACGCCGTCGTGGTCAGCGGGTGCGTTCCTCCGCGCGGATGAGGGCTCGTGCCACCATGGGTGGCGATGATCAGGAACCTGGCTCGGGCGGTCGCCGATGCTCCTCCCCCGGCCCAAGTGCTCGGCGGCATCCTCAGTGTCCAGGTCGGAGCCGCTCTCGCCAAGAAGCTGTTCGACAGCACCGGGACCACTGGTGCCCTCAGTCTTCGGCTCGTCCTTGCCGCGCTCGTTCTCGTGGCCGTGTGGCGGCCTTCTGTGCGGCTGGGGCGGCGGGCCTGGCTGGTGGTCATCGCCTACGGGGCGGTGCTCGGTGCGCTGAATCTGTTCTTCTACCTTGCCCTGGCCACGGTGCCGTTGGGCATCGTGGTGACCATTCAGTTCCTGGGGCCGTTGGCGGTGGCCATCGCCGGGTCTCGGCATCCCGTCGACCTGCTGTGGGTGTCGCTGGCCGGTGTCGGGGTGTTCCTGCTGGCTCGGGGACGGGGAGACGTCGGACTGGCCGGGATCCTGTTCGCGCTGGCCGCGGCCGTGGGGTGGGGGTCCTACATCTTGCTGAGCGCGTCGCTGGGGCGGCACACCACGGCTGGGCACGGGCTCGCGCTCGGCATGGTGGTGGCGGCGGTGGTCGCGGCGCCGGTGGGAATCGTGACGAGTGGGCCGGCGCTGGTGGAACCCTGGGTGCTGGCGGTGGGACTGGGAGTGGCTCTGCTGAGTTCCGTTGTTCCGTACTCGTTGGAGCTTGAGGCTCTACGCAGGATGCCACCGAAGGTGTTCGGGATTCTGCTGAGTCTCGAACCCGCTGTGGCCGCGATGGTGGGGCTGGTGGTGCTCGGTGAGGTACTGGGCGGACTTCAGTGGGCGGCCGTCCTGCTGGTGGTGACCGCGTCGGTGGGGGCCACTCGGACTCGTTAGAGATCCACCGGGCCGCCGGAGCGCCAGTACAGGCCGTTCTCGCGGCTGAGGAGATCCTCGTCCACCAGATGGCGACGTACGGTCACGTAGTCGGTCTCGCCGCCGGCGCACCAGGCTCGCAGCACCACGTCGACCTCCTTCTCCGGGAAGCGGCGGCCGGGCTCGAACGAGGACACCACGTGTTCCAGGACGATCCGGCGCCGGCCCCGTCGGGCCGGCAGACGCAGCAGCCGGCCGTCGGGGACGAACGTGGACAGTACCGAGTCAGGTCGCACGGCCGTCACGGTAGGACAGTCGCCGCCTTGCTGTACAACGATTATCAGGTCAGGTTCCTGGACATGACATCCCAGTCGGTGGAGCACAGGCCGCAGTGGGGGCCCACGAACTGGGCTCGGCTGTCGAGGTCACCCTTGAGCTCCCACTTCAAGCATGCGGGCACGGAACGTGTGGAGCCAGTGACCCGGCGCGAGACCGGTGAAACTACCGATCCCGGACCTGGACCAGCGCGTGGGTGCCGCTGGTCCGCCACCGCTCACCGGTCGCGTCCAGGCGCGCCCGCTGTTCGTCCGACACGCCGACCACGACGTCGGACTTGAGGGTGCGGATCGCCGCCACCGGGCCGGGGAAGTACGCCGTCACCGCCTCGAACGCGGTGGCGTTCGGCCATTCCCGGTCACCGACGAGGCGACGGTAGTTGAGGTCGCCCTTCATGACGGTCACCGTCGCCGAGGCGAAGTCGTCGGCCAGGTCGGCCGGTGCGCGGTGGTAGGACCAGGGCGCGCAGGAGAACGGGTGCGCACGCACCACCAGCGTCCCGTCCACGACGGAGCGCCAGAGCCGCCGGCCGGTCAGCGCCGCCCGGCCGGACGCGGCGGACATCGTCCGCAGCGCGGCGACGACGTCGGCGGTCACCGCGTCGGACACGTAGTAGGGGTGCGGTTTGACGTGCAGGACCACCGTCCGCGCCCGGCCGGTGGTGAGCAGTTGGTCGGCCAGCACCAGGTCGGGCACCAGCTCCCGGGCCGCGTTGTCGGCCACCACGCACACCGTGCCGGGAGCCGACCCGGCCAGCAGCTCCCACAGCCGCGCGCTCTGGTCGGCGACCAGCGCACCCTGGCCGTCCTGGTCCAGCCGGGTCGAGATCTGGAAGCCGAGATCGGCGCGGTTGCCCCACAGCGACGCGCTCAACAGCGCCGCGTCCTGGTCTGCCACGGACAACCTGTCGAGGTCGTCGAGGGCGGCCAGGTCGCGGGCCAGCGCGCCGGTGCGCAGCTCCTCGGACTTGAACGGCTCGAACGGGTCGACGCCCCGCCACGGCCCGTCGAAGTAGCCGACGGCGCCCAGCAGCAGGCGGTAGAAGTAGCTCTCCGACCACAGGAACGGCACCGCGTACCAGCTCCGCCCCAGGTACTCGCCGGCCCGTTCGCGCCACAGGTCGTGGTCGGCGGCCGACGCCGGCAGCGGCCGGATCACGTCCTGGGTCTGTTCGGCCAGTTCGTCGAGCGCCCGCTGGATCATCGGCGGGTAGGGCAGACCGTGCCGCACCTTGTCGATCAGCGCGGGATGGCGGTCGTGCAGCACGCTCCACGGGAACGAGCCTGCTTCGTCACTGACGATCTCCGGGGCGGTGTCCACCGCAGCACTCTCACACAGCCCTCCCCCGCGCCGCGACGGCTCCCGTCACACGATCGGGCGACATTGTGCGCGAGCGGCGGCGGTGGGTTCGGCGCCGTGGAAGGCTTTCGCGACCAGGAAACCGGCAGCGGAGGCGACGCGTGGATTCCGAACTCGTGACACAGGCCGCGACGACCCTGGTGAACCTGGCCGCCACCACCGCGTGGGAGCACGCCAGAACGGGCCTCGCCGAGCTGTGGCGGCGGCTGCGGCCCGAGCGCGCCGACGCGTTCGACGCCGACCTCGACCGCACCCGCACGGAGGTGCTCGCCGCGCGGCGGGCCGGCGACGACCTGGCCGAACAGGACCTGATCGGCGAGTGGCGCAACCAGCTGCGCCGGGCACTGGCCGACGACGAGGAACTCGCCGGGGCCCTGCGTCGCCTGCTCGCCGAGGAGCTGGTGCCGGCGCTGACCGACCGCGAGCCCGGCGCCGTGCTGTCCGCGCGGGCCAGTGGGCGCAGCCGGATCTACCAGGCGGGACGCGACCAGCACGTCACCGAGCGGTAGCCGTGAGCCCTGCCGGCGAGCGGGCCGCGAGTGTGCGGCTCGACGCCACCGCCCACGACCACGCGCGCATCCACCAGGCCGGCCGCGACCTGCACGTCCACTACGGCGACGGCGTGCGCCGCACCGAGCCGGCGCCGGCGGACTGCCCCTACCCCGGGCTGGCGCCGTTCGGCCAGGACGACGCCCGGTGGTTCTTCGGCCGGGACCGGCTGACCGCCGACCTGCTCACCCACCTCGACGAACGTGGGCGCACCGGCGGCGTGCAGGTCGTTCTCGCCCCGTCGGGCGCCGGCAAGTCCTCGTTGCTGCGCGCCGGGCTGGCCGCCGCGCTCGCGCGGGGCGCGCTGCCGGGGTCGGCGGGGTGGCGCCAACAGGTGATCACCCCGACCGCGGCGCCGCTGGCCGTGCTGGCCGACGCGATCACCGCGCTCGACGGCGACCCCGGGACCGGTGCCGTACTCGTGGTCGACCAGTTCGAGGAGCTGTTCACGCTGTGCGACGACGACACCCGGCGGCACCAGTTCGTGGACGAGATCACGCGGTTGGCCGACGACCGCACCTGTCTGGTCGTCATCGGTGTCCGCGCGGACTTCTACGCCGACTGCGTCAACCACCCCGGGTTGCGCGCCGCCCTGCAGGACCGGCCGGTGGTGGTGGGGCCGATGACCGAGGACGAGTTGCGTGAGGTCATCGTTCACCCGGCGCGCGACGCCGGCCTGGACCTCGAACCCGCCCTGGTGGAGCTGCTGCTGCGCGACCTCGGCGCCGGCGTCGACGGTTATCCCGCCGGCCGGCTGCCGCTGCTCGCGCACGCCCTGCGGGTCGCCTGGCAGCAGCGCCACGGCGCGACCCTCACCGTGGACGGCTACCGCACCACCGGCGGCATCTCCGGCGCCGTCGCCAAGACCGCCGACCGGGTGTGCGCGGAGCTCGGCGGGATCGGCGGCGCCGCCGATGACGCCGCCGATGACGCCGCCGTGCGGTCGCTGTTCCTGCGCCTGGTGCGCCTCGGCGACGGCGCCGAGGACACCCGGCGGTGCGTGGCCCGCGCCGAGCTGACCGCCTCCAGCGACGACCCGGCCCGCACGGCGGCGATCATCGACGCGTTCACCTCGGCCAGGCTGCTCACCCAGGACCACGACACCCAGGACCGCGACACCGTCGAGATCACCCACGAGGCGTTGCTGCGCGGCTGGCCCCGGCTGCGGCGCTGGATCGACGCCGACCGCGCCGGACGGCTGCTGCGCCAGCGGGTCGAGGAGTCCGCGCTCGCCTGGGACCGCGCCGGCCGCGACCCCGCGCTGCTGTACCGGGGCAGCCGGCTCGACGACGCGCGGTCGCTGGCCACCGACAGTCCCGTGGTGCGGGCGTTCGTCGGCGCGGCGGACCGGCAGCGGCGCCGGGCTGCCCGGCGGCGCACCGGGACCGTGGCGGTGCTGGCGATGCTCACCGTGGTCGCGTCGGTCGCCGCGCTCGTCGCCGCGCAACAGCAACGCGAGGCGCGTGACCAGCGGGACCTGGCCGTGGCCAACCGGGTGGAGGCCGAGGCGGCCAGGCTGCGCGGAACGGACGCGTCGCTGGCCGCGCGGCTGGACCTGGTCCGCCATCGACTGCGACCGGACGAACGGACCGCGACCCAGCTCGTCCAGGACGCCAACTCCCCGCTGTACTCGGTGTTGCCCGAGGGCAGCGCGGCGGCCTTCGACGCGGACGGCGGGCTGATGGCCACCGCCGGCCCGGACGAGCGGCTCCGGCTGTGGGACGCCGGCGACCCGGCCGACCCGGTGCCGCTCGGCGAGTCGACCGCCGGGGCCGCGCACACCCTGGCACTGTCCCCCGACGGCGACACGGTCGCCACCGCCGGGTACGGCGACGATTCTGGCGGTGTCGGCACCGAGGCGCGGCTGTGGGACGTGTCGGACCCGGCGCGGCCGGTGCCCGCCGGTGGCCTGTTCGGCCGGTACCTCGACGACGTCATCGACGTGCGGTTCAGCCCGGACGGCGCGGTGCTGGCGGCCGTCGGACGCGGCGGGATCGCGTTCTGGGACGTGACCGACCGGGACAGGCCCGTCGCGCGTGGCCGCGTCGACGCGGCCGGGGAGAGCGTTCACGGTGCCGCGTTCTCGCCGGACGGGCGGCTGGTGGCGGTCGTCGAGGACGAGTCGGTGCGGCTGTGGGAGGTGACGGGCGCTCCGGTGCCCGCCGGTCCGCCGGTCACCGCGCACGACGGGTTCGCCGCCACGGTCGCGTTCGGTCCGGACGGGATCATGGCGACCGGCGGTCTCGACGGCGCCGTGCGGCTGTGGGACGTGACCGACCGGGCGCGGCCGGCGCCGCTGGCCGACCTGGTGGACGCGCACGCGGGAGAGGTCAACGCGGTGACGTTCAGCCGGGACGGCACCACCCTCGCCTCCGCGTCCTTCGACGGCACGGTCCGGTTGTGGGACCTCGCCGACCCGCGGACACCGCTCGCCCAGGGACATCCGCTGCGCGGCCACACCAAGTCGGTCCTGTCGGTGGCGTTCCACCCGGCGGGCTCCGCGCTGGTGTCGGTCGGTGAGGACGACACGGTCCGGCTCTGGACGCTGCCCACCCGCGCCACCGGCGCCACCGACACCGTGTGGGACCTGGCGTTCAGCCCGGACGGGCGGACCATGGCCGCGGCGACCGGAAGCTTCGCCGAGCCGGGGGCGGCGACCGTCGCGGTGTGGGACGTGGCGGATCCCGACCGGCCGGCGCCGCTGGGCCCTCTGCCGGGTCCCACGGGTCTGGGCGGGTCGCCGGCGTTCCGCCGGGACGGGCGCGTCCTGGGCACCGCCGGCGAGGACGGTCTGCGGCTGTGGGACCTGACGGACCCGGCGGCGCCGGCCCCGCTGGGCCGCGTCGCGCTGCGCCGCACCGGCGACGTGCTGAGCACCCCGGCGCTGGCGTTCCACCCCGGCGGGGACACCGCCGCCGTGATCGACACCGTCGGCGTGGTGGCGCTGGTGGACGTGTCCGACCCGGCGGCGCCGGTGCTCGCCGGGCGCCTGCCCGGTGACGTGGTCGTCAACGCGGTGGCGTTCGACCCGGTCCGGGGCCGGCTGGCCACGGCGGAGGGTGAGCTGGTGCGGCTGTGGGACGTGGCGGACCCGGCGGTACCGGTGCCGCTCGGTGAGCCGCTGACCGGCCAGGACGGGTGGGCCGGGCTGGAGTTCGGCCCGGACGGCAACACTCTGGTGTCCCTCGACGGCGAGGACACGATCCGGTTCCGCGACGTGTCCGATGTGGACTCGCCGGGGCCGGTGCGGGAGCTGGCCGGGCACACCGACTCGGTGAACGCGGTGGCCTTCGGACCCGATGGTCGCACCCTGGCCTCGGCGAGCGCCGACGACACGGTCGGCCTGTGGGACCTCACCACCGGACGGCGTCTCGGCCAGCCGCTCACCAACCACACCGACGTCGTCCGCGCGGTGGCCTTCGGGCCGGGCGGCGTGCTGGCCACCGCCGGCAGCGACCGGACCATCCGCCTGTGGCGCACCGACGCCGCCGCGGCGCCCGCGCTGATCTGCGCGTCGACGCGCGGCACGGTGACCGCGACCCAGTGGCGGCGCTACGTCGGCGACGACGTGCCGGTCGACCCGCCGTGCGACTGAGGTGAGGTGTTGACAGAGTCCGAGCATCCTTGTTAAACGTTTAACATGGCGAACCCGCTCCGGAGACCGACGACCCGCGAGGTCGCCGCGCTGGCCGGGGTGTCGGTCGCGACCGTGTCCTACGTGCTCAACGGCAAGGTCGAACGGGTCGGCGAGCAGACCCGGCGGCGGGTGCTGGCCGCCGCCGAGGAACTGGGCTACGTCCGCAGTTCGTCGGCCCGCAGCCTGCGGTTGCGCCGGACCGAGCGGGTGTGCCTGGTGGTCGGGTCGATCGGCGTGCCGGCCTACGACCAGCTGGCCCGCGACCTGTCCGACGCGGCCGACGCGGCCGGCCACGGCGTACTGACCATGGTGGTCGACTCGCCGGCGCGCGCGGACAAGGCCGTCGACCTGCTGCGCCAGCACGTCGCCGACGGCGCGATCATCGCGCCGTCGGTCCCCTACCTGTCGCCGGCCCAGCTGCGGGCGCTGGCCGACCTGCCGCTGGTGGTGATGAGCAACGCCGCCGACCCGGACGGTTTCGACGTCGTGCGCACCACCGAGGACGCGGCCTGCGCCGAGGCGCTCGACCACCTGGTGGCCACCGGCCGGCGGCGCATCGCCTTCCTCGGTCACCGCCACGAACTCACCGGCGAACTGCCCACCGAGCGACACGCCGCCTACCTCGCCGCGCTCGACCGGCACGGCCTGGACCGCCGGCCGGAGCTGGTGGTGGACGGCGCCGACGACCGGGTCGCCGCCTACCGGTCGGTGACGGCGCTGCTGGCCGGCCCGGTCCGCCCGGACGCCGTGTTCGCCGCGTCCGACCGGGCGGCGATCAGCGCGATCCTGGCCCTGCGCGACGCCGGGGTGGCGATCCCGGACGAGGTCGCGGTGGTCGGCGTCGGCAACCTCGACGAGGGGCGGATCACCCGGCCGCCGCTCACCACCGTCGGTCCGCCGGCCATGGACTTCCACGACGCGGCCCGGCTGCTGTTCGAGCGCGTCCTGGCCACCGGCGAACGGCCGGCCGGCCGGGTGATCACCACGGAGTGGACGTTCATCAGGCGCGGCTCCGCCTGATCCCGCCACCAGGTCCGACGAAGGGACATGTCATGGCGTACCACCTCACCCGACGCGATCTGCTGCGCATCGCCGGCACGGCCACGCTCGCCACGGCCGCCGCCCCGCTGGCCACCGCGTGTGGCTCCGGCGCGCCGAAGTCCGACACCGACGGTGACGCGTTCACCGTCTACTGGAACGCCGGCCACGGCTACCAGGCCTACGAGAAGGTGATCGACGAGTTCGAACGGGAGCACGGCGTCACCGTCAACTTCCAGAAGTACCAGTGGCCCGACCTGCGTACCCGGCTGCTCGCCGACCTCGCCTCCGGCACCGTGCCCGACGTGGTGGAGACCCAGGGCGCGTGGGTGCAGGAGTTCGCGGTGTCCGGCGACGCGCTGTCGCTGGCGAAGTACGTGGCGGCCGACGGCGCGGAGATGGGTTTCCCGGATGACTGGCTGCCGGCCACGGTCAGCCGCAACTCCCACGAGGGCGAGGTCTACGGACTCCAGCTGCACTACACGTGCAGCCTGCTGCTCTACAACCGGACGATGCTCGACGCGGCCGGCATCAGTCCACCGTCCACCTGGGACGACCTGCTGGCGGCGGCGAAGGAGCTGACCACCGGCGAGGTGTACGGGATCGCGCTCAACCAGGACTCCTCCTACGCCTGGCCGTGGCTGGTGCAGAATGGTGTGCGCTTCTACGACCCGGACACCCGCGCGGTCCTGGCGCCAAGGGAGGCCGCCGAGGAGGCGTTACGTTTCCAGGCCGACCTCGCCCACCGGCACCGGGTCTCCCCCGTCCCGGTCCCCAGCACCGACTACGCCGGGCCGCAGAAGCTGCTCTCCGCCGGCCGCGCGGCGATGATCATCACCGGGCCCTGGGACCTCAAGCCGATCGCCGACACCAGCCCCGACCTGGAGCTGGGTATCGCGCCGGTGCTGCGACAGAAGGAGCAGGCGACGATCTCGGCCGGCGCCAGCATGATGGTGCCGGCCAAGGCGTCCCGGCCGGACCTGTCATGGGACTTCCTGCGCCGGATCACCACCCTGGACGTGGAACGCGCGGCCACCAGGGAGGCCGGGATGCTGATGCCGCGCAAATCCTGGGCCGAGCAGCCGGAGGTCCAGGACGACGAGCACATCCGGGCCTTCGCCGACGGTCTGCCGCACGCCAGGGACTTCCTGGAGGAGATCGGCCCGACCGGCAGGAGCGGCGAGATCGCCGACAACCTGTTCAAGACGCTGTACCAGTCGATCGTCGTGGCCAACACCCCGGTGTCCGAGGCGTTCGCGGTGTTCGACGAGGCCGCCGGGCGAGCACTGGCCGGCTGAGCCATGGGCCGGACCCGGCGCCGCTCCCGGCGGCGCACCCTGGACGCGCGGCGCGCCCGTACCGCGTACCTGATGCTGCTGCCGGCGATCGCGTTCTTCGTGCTGTTCACCTACCTGCCGATCGGCAACCTGCTGACCACCAGTGCCCACAGCGGACCCCGGGCGGACGAGTTCACCGGGCTGGGCAACTACACCCGGGCGTTCACCGATCCGGCGGTGCGCCACGCGTTCGGCATCACAGTCCTGTTCGCGGTGGCCACCACGGTCGGCGCGCTGGTCCTCGGGCTCGCGCTGGCGCTGCTGCTGAACCGGCCGCTGCGCGGGCGGGTGGTGTTCCGGGCGCTGCTGCTGGTGCCGTACCTGACGTCGGTGGCGATCGTCGGCCTGTTGTGGCGCAACATCCTCGACCCGGAGTTGGGGGTGCTCAACCGGCTGCTGGCTGCGCTGGACCTGCCGACCCAGCAGTGGCTGATCACCCACCCGCTGGCCACGATCATCGGCGTGATGCTCTGGCAGCACACCGGGTACGCCATGGTGCTGTTCCTCGCCGGCCTGCAGGGGATCCCCGAGGTGTACCACGAGGCGGCCACGGTGGACGGTGCCGGGCCGGCACGCCGGTTCCGGCACGTGACGCTGCCGCTGCTGGCGCCGACGACCCTGTTCGTGTCGATCATCTCGGTGATCACCGGGCTCCAGGCGTTCGGGCAGGCCTACATCATCACCGACGGCGGGCCGGCCGCCGCCACCGACCTGTACGTGTTCCACGTGTTCAACGTGGCGTTCGAGGCGCGGGACTTCGGGTACTCCTCGGCGCTGTCGTTCCTGCTGGTCGTGGTGATCCTGGCGTTCACCGTGGTGCAGCTGCGCTACGGCCGACGCGGGGAGGTCCGGTACTGATGACCAGGATCGGTCGCGTCCTCGCCTACGTCACGCTGCTGGCCGCCAGCGCGGTGACCGTGCTTCCGTTGCTGTACATGGTGTCGCTGTCGTTGCAGACCGAGGCCGAGTCGCTGGCCGGTGAGCCGGTGCTGGTGCCCGAGACACCGATGTGGGGCAACTTCGTCGAGCTGTTCGAGCGGGCGCCGTTCGCGAACTTCATCGTCAACAGCCTGGTGGTGACCTGCGGGATCACCCTGTCGCACCTGCTGTTCGACCCGCTGGTCGGGTACGTGTTCGCGAAGTTCCGCTTCCCGTTCCGGGACACGCTGTTCGTGGCGGTGATCGCGACGATGGCGATCCCGTTCTTCGTCAAGATGATCCCGCTGTACGTGATGATGTCCAACCTGGGCTGGCTGGACACCTATCAGGGGTTGATCACCCCGTTCCTGATGGACGCGTTCGGAATCTTCCTGATGCGCCAGTTCATCCAGCCGATCCCCGACGAGCTGATCGACGCCGCGCGCGTCGACGGCTGCTCGGAGCTGGGGATCTACTGGCGGGTGGTGCTGCCGCAGGTGAAGCCGGCACTCGCGGTGCTTGGCGTGTTCACCTTCGTGTTCCAGTGGAACGAGTTCCTCTGGCCGCTGGTGGCCACCAGCACCGAGGGGATGCGCACGATCCCGGTCGGGCTGACGCTGTTCAGCCAGGAGTACTTCACGATCTGGAACCTGACGGCGGCCGGCGCGGTGCTGCTGTTCCTGCCGACGGCGCTGATCTTCCTGGCCAGCCAACGGTTCTTCGTCCGAGGTATCACGCTCACCGGTATGAAGTAGGAGATGGGGGACCCGTGCCCGACCGGCCCAATGTGATCGTTTTCCTCACCGACCAGCAGCGCTGGGACACCACGGGGGTGCACGGCAACCCGCTGGACCTCACGCCGACCTTCGACCGGATGGCGACCACCGGGACGCACGCGGTGCACGCGGTGACCCCGCAGCCGGTGTGCGCGCCGGCCAGGGCGGCCCTCCAGACCGGGCGGTACCCGACGGCGACCGGCTGCTTCCGCAACGGGATCCCGTTGCCGGCGGCGGAACGGACGCTCGCGCACGAGTTCGCCGACGCCGGCTACGCCACCGGCTACCTCGGCAAGTGGCATCTGGCCGCCGAGGAGCCGGTGCCGCCCGACCAGCGCGGCGGCTACCAGCGGTGGTTGGCCGCCAACCTGCTGGAGTTCACCTCCGACGCCTACCGCACGGTGATGTTCGACGACCGGGGTGATCCGGTCGCGCTGCCCGGCTACCGGTCCGACGCGATCACCGACGCGGCGATCCGGTTCGTCGCCGACCACCACGACCGGCCGTTCTTCCTGTTCGTGTCCTACCTGGAGCCGCACCACCAGAACGAGGTGGACTGCTATCCCGCGCCGGAGGGCTACGCGCGGCGCTACGCGGGGCGGTGGCTGCCGCCGGACGTGGCGGCGCTGCGCGTGCCGGGCGACCCGGCGGTCCAGCACCTGGCCGGGTACTGCGGGCAGGTGCGGCGCCTCGACGAGGGTCTTGGCCGGCTGCGGGACGCGCTGCGCAGCATGGCGTTGTCCGACAACACGATCCTCGCCTACACCTCCGACCACGGGTGTCACTTCCGGACCCGTAACGCGGAGTACAAGCGGTCCTGCCACGACGGGTCGCTGCGGGTGCCGCTGGCGCTGTGCGGACCCGGTTTCGACGGTGGCCGGCGGATCGAGGAGCCGGTGTCCACGCTGGACCTGCCGCCGACGTTGCTGGCGGCGGCCGGGATCGAGGTTCCGGAGCGGATGCAGGGCAGGTCGCTGCTGGCCGCCGACCGGCCGGCGGAGTCGTTCTTCCAGGTGAGCGAGTCCGAGGTGGGCCGGGGGATCCGGACCGCGCGGTGGAAGTACTACGCGGTGGCGCCCGACGCCGACCCGTGGGAGGAGCCGGGCGCCGACCGCTACGTCGAGTACGCGCTGCACGACCTGGACAACGATCCGGCGGAGCTGACCAACCTGGCGGGCCTCACCTCTCACCGCCGGGTGGCCGACGAGCTTCGGGAACGGTTGGTGCGCCGCATGGTCGAGGCGGGTGAGGCGGCGCCGGTGATCGAGCCGGCGGCGCCGAGGACGGACGGCCAGCGGCAGGTCGACCCGACCGTGCGGGTGTGGGACGTTCACCCGACACGTTTCGGTCACCAATCCCGCTAGGTTCGCCGATCTCGAAAATCGATCGGAGAATTCCCTAGAACACCTCAGAATACCGAGCGGACATTCGCCGAGGCCGGTCACTCAGAGCTACGGGTGACCGGTCCGCCCGGCGCCGTGATGTCCTTTGTGGACATAACGATCCCGGCAGAACGCGAATCGCTCTCGACGCGATGTCTTGACAGGAGCCAGCCTCCTCCGTTTAAGGTTCTGCAACTTGTCTCGACCTCGACCGAACAAGGGGGCAGGGACGTGAACGACGGCGGGACGGACGCGGACTTACCCGAGTTGGACGTCGCCGGTGTCGGACTGGGGCCGTGCAATCTGAGCCTGGCCGCACTCCTGGCACCACTGGCCGACGTCCAGGCACGGTTTCTCGAAGCACGGTCGTCGTTTCAGTGGCACTGCGGCATCATGGTGCCCGGCGCCCAGTTGCAGGTCTCGTTCCTCAAGGACCTGGTGACGCTCGTCGATCCCTGCAACCCGTTCTCGTTCCTCAACTATCTGGCCACCGAGGGCCTGCTGCACCGCTTCCTGATCGCGCACACCGACCGGTGCTCACGCCAGGAGTTCGAGCGGTACTACCAGTGGGCCGCCGGCCAGATCGCCAGCATCCGCTGGGACCACGGCGTGGACAGCGTCGACCTGCGCGACGGGCGGTTCGAGATCACCTGCGCCGGCCGCGAGCCGGTGCGCGCACGCAACCTGGTCATCGGCTCCGGCCGCACCCCCGCCCTGCCCGACTTCGCCCGCCCGCTGCGCGGTGACTCCGTGCTGCACTCGGCCGAACTGCGGATCGTGCGACCGGCCACCGCCGGGCGCGACGTCATGGTGGTCGGCGCCGGCCAGAGCGGCGCGGAGGTGGTCAACCACCTGATCAGCGACGACGCCGGTCTCCCCCGCTCGCTGACCTGGGTCTCCAGCCGGGTCGGGTTCCTGCCGATCGACGACTCGCCGTTCAGCAACGAGTGGTTCCACCCGGCCTACGTCGACCACTTCTACGGCCTGTCCGCGCAGCGCCGCGAGGAGCTGCTGCGCCGCCAGCGGCTGGCCAGCGACGGGGTCACCGAGTCGCTGCTGCGCGACATCTACCGCCGGCTCTACGAGCTGGACGTGCTGGAACCCCACCGACTGGGCTACCGGCTGCTGGTCAACCGCCGGGTCAGCGACCTGTTCACCGACCCGTCAGGGGACGCCACCGGCGGTACCGACCGGCTGATGGCGATCATCCGCGACGAGGACACCGGCAAGATCGAGTCCTGTGCGGCCGACGTGGTCGTGTTCGCCACCGGCTACCGCAGCGAGTTCCCCGCCTACCTGGAACCGCTGCGCGACCGGATCCTCGACGGGGACGGGTCGCTGCGCGTGCGGCGGGACTACTCGCTGGACTGGGACGGCCCCGACGACCTCGGCATCTACGTGCAGAACTCGGCGGAAGCCACCCACGGGATCGCCGACCCCAACCTCAGCCTCGCCGCCTGGCGCAGCGCCAGGATCGCCAACTCCATCGTCGGCCGGACGGTCTACCGGACCGAGGACTCCCGGTCGACGATCTCCTGGGAAGGCGCCGACCCGGCCGGCGACCGGCCGGCGGCGTTCACATCGGACAGAGTAGGGGTGCCGCTGCCATGACCCGGCCCGCGCGTGTGGAGTACCGGACCCCCGAACGGTCCGAGTCCGGCATGGTGGTCGAGGAGGCCGCCGCGCCGGTGGACTGGCCGTTCACCGCCGCCCGGTTCGAGGTGCCGCCCGGTGCCACGACCGAACTGGACGTGCACGACGTCGTCGAGCTGTGGATGGTGCGCACCGGCACCGGGACCGTCACCTCCGGTGAGACCACGATGGACGTCGCGCCCGGCTCGATGGTCTACTTCGCCAGCCGGGTGCCGCACCGGGTGACCAACACCGGTGACGAGCAGCTGCGGCTGTTCTCCGTGTGGTGGCAGGGATCCCCGTCGTGACCGCCGAGCTGGCGGTGGTCGGCGGCGGCATCGTCGGCTGCTTCACCGCCTACGAGGCCGCCCGCGCCGGGCGACGGGTCACGCTGCTGGAGCGGACGGCGGTCGCCGCCGGCGCCACCGCCTGGTCGGCCGGCATCAGCTTCCCGCTCGGCCGCACACCGGCCCACCGCCGGCTGGTACGGCTGGCCGCCGACGGGTACGACCGGCTCGCCGGCACCGGCGGCGCGCAGTTCCTGCGTGCGCTGCGGATCGTCTACGTCGTGCGGCGTTCAGGGCTCGACGAGTTCCGCGAGCGGGTGGTCGGCGCGGCGGTCCGGCCGGTCACCGACGAGGAACGCGACGGGGTCGAGCGGCTGCTGCCGGGCGTGCGGATCGGCGCCGAGGAGGTGCTGGTGGCCCTCGACGGGCGCGGGTTCGCCGTCGACGCCGGTGGCCTGGCCGGCTGGCTCGCCGGCCAGGTGGACGTCCACACCGGACAGGACATCACCTCGGTCACCCGCGACGGCGACGGCTACCGGCTCACGGCCGGCGACACCGAGTGGTCGACCGACCAGGTGGTGCTCGCCACCGGGCCGTGGACCGGGCCGCGACCCCGGTCCTCCCTGCGGGTCAAGCGGATCGCCGCACTGCACGCCGACCTGGACACCGGGCCGGGTGACCTGGTGGTGTCCTTCGTCGACGACGACCTGTTCTTCCTGCCCCGGCCCGGCGACACGACGCTGGTCAGCTTCTACCGCGACGTGTGGGACGTCGACCCGGCCGACGTGGACGGTCGCGCCGACACCGAGGACCTGCGTCAGGGCCGCGAGGCCGTGCACCGCCGCTGCCCGGCCGCGGCCGGGGCGATCACCGGCGGCCGCGCGTTCTGCGACGCCTACACCCCCGGCCGGCTGCCGCTGGTCACCGGGTACGGCCCCGGCCTGGTCCGGGTGCACGGCGGCTCCGGCTCCGGGGTCCGGTTCGCGCCCGGCCTGGCCACCGACGCGCTGGCCCTCGTCCGCACATCCGAGCACCCGGTCGCCGGGCGCTGACACCGTCCATGGAGGAACAGGTGACCACCGGCAACCCCTTCGGCACCCGCCCCGTCTTCGTGTTCTCCACCCCGCCGACGCCCAACGGCGACCTGCACCTGGGTCACGTGTCCGGGCCCTACCTCGGCGCCGACGCGTTCGTCCGGTTCCAGCGCCTCAACGGCGTCGACGCCTGGCACCTCACCGGCAGCGACGACCACCAGAGCTACGTCGTGGAGTGCGCGCGCCGCGAGGGCAGCACACCCGCCGGGACGGCCGCCCACCACGGCGCCGAGATCGCCGCGACGCTGGCGCTGATGGACATCGACGTCGACCAGTACACGGTGACCAGTACCGATCCGAGCTATGCCGAAGGGCTGCGGGCCTACTTCGCCCGGCTCGCCAGCTCCGGGCGGGTCGCGCCCCGCGAGGACGCGGCGCTGTTCGACGCCGAGACCGGCGACTACCTCTACGAGGTCGACGTCAGCGGACGCTGCCCGACCTGCGACGAGCCGGCCGGCGGCAACATCTGCGAGGAGTGCGGCGAGCCCAACTCGTGCGCCGACCTCACCGACCCGAGGTCCGGCCGCTCGGCGGCGGCGCCGCGGGTGGGCACCGTGACCCGTCATTCCCTGCCGCTGCACGAGTTCCGCGACGACCTCGCCGCCCACCACGATCTGGGCCGAACCCCCGAGCGACTGCGTGAGCTGGCGGCGCGGCTGATGGGCCGGGAGCGGCTCGACGTGGCCCTGACCCACCCGGCGGACTGGGGCATCGCCCCGGCGCCGGGCGGTGACCAGGTCATCTGGGTGTGGCCGGAGATGTCCTACGGGTTCCTGCACGGCATCGCCGCGCTCGGCGAGGGCCTTGGCCGCGACTGGTCGGCCGGCTCGCCGTCGGCCGACTGGAAGATCGTGCACTTCTTCGGCTACGACAACAGCTTCTACCACGCGGTGCTCTACCCGATCCTCTACCAACTCGCCCACCCGGACTGGCACTGCGACATCGACTACCACGTCAACGAGTTCTACCTGCTGGAGGACGCCAAGTTCTCCACCAGCCGGCGGCACGCGGTGTGGGCCAAGGACTTCGTCGGCGAGCACAACGTCGACGCGGTCCGGTTCTTCCTGGCCGGCACCCGCCCGGAGGGCCGGCGCACGAGCTTCCGGCACGCGGCCTACGAGTCGGTGCTGACCGACGTGCTGATCGGCACCTGGCAGACCTGGCTCGACGACCTGGGCGCCCGGGTCCGCACCGACCACGCCGGGCAGGCTCCCCCGCCCGGCGAGGACACCGCGTTCCGCGCCACCCTCGAACGTCGGCGTGCCGCGCTCACCGCGTGTCTCGGCCAGGACGCGTTCTCGCTGAACCGGGCGGCCGAGGAGCTGACCGGTCTGGTCGAGGACGCCGTGCGCCACCTCGACGACACCAGTGGCGAGGCGGTCGCCGACGAGCTGGCGGCCGCGTGGCTGCTGGTGTGTGGCGCCCTGCCGGTGATGCCCAGGTTCGCCGCCCGGCTGGCCGGCGCGCTGGGTCTGCCGGCGCCGACGACGTGGCCGGAGCGGGTCGAGTACCTGCCGGCCGGCACGGCGATCGACCTGGCCGGCCAGGAGTTCTTCACCACCGCCGCGCCGGCCGCGGCGCCGGTGCTGCTGGCGTGGCTGCGGGAGCTGGTGGTGAGCACCGTCGCGCTGCCCGACGAATCCGGTGTGGACACGAGCACGCTGGTGGAGCTGGGGGTGGGCTCGCTGCACGCGGTGGCGCTGCAGTTCCAGATCCTCGAACAGCTCGACGCCGACGTCACCGTCGAGGAGCTGCTCGGCGACCGGGACGTCACCGCCCTGGCCCGGCTGTTGGAGGACAAGGCCACGCCCGAGGCGGTCGCGGAGGTCGCCGCGAGTGCCAGCGAGGAGGTGGTCGCGTGTTAGACGTCATCCGCGACATCGAGGCGCGCGGGCTGCGGATCACCGCCGCCGGCAGCGAGCTGAAGCTGCGCGGGCCCAAGGAGCGGATGGACCCGGACCTGATCGCGCGGATCCGCACGCACAAGGCCGACCTGCTCGCCCACCTCGCGGCGCTGCCGGACGAGCGGCTGGGCGCCGGGTTCGGGCTGACCCCGTTGCAGCGCAGCTACCTGCTCGGCCGGGGCGACCAGTTCGAGATCGGCAACGTCGCGGCCTACGTGTACCAGGAGGTCGAGGGCGTCTGGGACCTCGACCGGCTGGCCTCGGCGCTGCGCGCGGTGGTCGCCCGGCACGGGATGCTGCGGACCAGGGTCGTCGGCGACCGCCAGGTCGAACAGGCGGGGACGCGGGTCGAACTCGGCCGGGTGGACCTGCGGGAACTGCCCGTGGAGCAACGGGAAGCGGCCTGGCACCGGCTGCGGGAGCAGCGCTCACACCTGGTGCTGCCGGCCGACCGGGCGCCGCTGATGGACGCCGGGGTGACGATCTTGGCCGACGACCGGATGATCCTGCACGTCGGCCTGGACGGGCTGGCCGCCGACGCGGTCAGCGGGTTCCTGGTCTTTCGCGACTGGTGGCGGGCCTACGGCGGCGAGACGCTGCCCGAACCGGAGCAGGGCGCGTCGTTCGAGGCGTTCGTGGCGGCGATGGAGTCCGCGCGGACCAAGGCTCCCGCGCGCCGCTCGCGGGCCTACTGGCTGGAGCGGCTCGACGACCTGCCGCCGGCCCCGGCGCTGCCGCTGCGGGTCGCGCCGTCCTCGATCACCGAGCCCCGGTTCACCCCGAGGGTGCTGCGCCTGGAGCCCGAGCCGTGGGCGCGGCTGAAGGCGCGGTGCACCGAGTTCGGCCTGACGCCGTCGACCGTGCTGTTCGCCGCCTACGCCGAGACCCTGTCCGCGTGGGGCGCCGGGGACCGGTTCACGCTCAACTCGACCATCGCCAACCGCCCGCCCATCCACCCGCGCATCGCCGACACGGTCGGCAACTTCACCGACATCCTGCTGGTGGAGATCGACCTGGACCAGCGGCTCGGGTTCGCCGACCGGGCCCGCGCGCTCCAGGCCAGGCTGCACCGCGACCTGGACAACCGGCACTTCTCCGGGATCGAGGTGCTGCGCGAGCTGGGCCGGCACCGGGGCGACCCGGCCGCCGCGCGGATGCCGTACACGTTCACCAGCACCGTCGGCTACCTCCAGCGGGATCTGGACTACTCGGCGCGGGAACTGTTCGGGCCACGGGTGTTCGCGGTGACCGAGACCCCCCAGGTGTGGATCAACGCGTTCGTCGCCGAGCTGCACGAGGGGCTGGTGGTGACCATCGACGGCGTCGAGGAGCTGTTCCCCGACGGCCTGCTCGACGACCTGTCCGCCGGCTACCTGGCGATGCTGGAGCGGCTGCTCGACGAGTCCACCTGGACGGCGACCACGGTCGACCTGCTGCCGCCCGCCCAGCGCGCCCGCCGCGAGCGGGCCAACGACACCGCCGTCGCGGTGCCCGACGCGCTGGCGACCGACGCGTTCGCCGCCAACGCCGAACGCGACCCGCACGCCCCCGCGCTGGTGACCTCGCGCGGCACCATGGACTACGGCGAGCTGTACCGGCGGGCGCTGGCCGCCGCCGGGTGGCTGCGGGCCGGCGGCGCCGGCCGCGACGAACTGGTCGGCCTGGTGATGACCCGGGGGCCGGAGCAGGTCGTCGGCATCCTGGCGACCCTGCTGGCCGGCGCGGCCTACCTGCCGGTGGACGCCGACCTGCCGCCGGCGCGCCGGGAGTTCCTGCTGCGTGACGGCCGGGTGCGCCACGTGCTGACCAACACCGACCTGGCCGACGGGTCGCTGGCCGTGCTGCGGCTGGACGCGTCGGCCCCCGCCCCCGACGCCGAACCGCTCTCCCCCGCCGGCACGACCCCCGACGACCTGGCCTACGTGCTGTACACCTCGGGCACCACCGGTGACCCGAAGGGCGTGATGGTCACCCACCGCTCGGTGGTCAACGTGGTGACCGACTGCAACACCCGGTTCGGGATCACCGCCGGGGACCGGTTCTTCGGCGTCAGCGCGTTCACCTTCGACCTGTCGGTCTACGACGTCCTCGGCGCGCTGTCGGCCGGCGCGGCGCTGGTCCTGCCGGACGCGGACAAGGCCGCCGACGCCGCGCACTGGCTGGCGCTGGCCGACTCCGCCGGGGTCACCGTGTGGAACTCGGTGCCGGCGATCGTGTCGCTGCTGCGTGACCAGGCCGCGGCCGACGGCGCGCTGCCGGCGTCGCTGCGGCTGGTGATGATGAGCGGCGACCGGATCCCCGCCGCGCTGCCGCCCGCGCTGCACGCGCTCGCCCCGGACCTGCGGCTGGTGTCGCTGGGCGGGCCGACCGAGACCACCGTGTGGAACATCGTGCACCCGATCGACGACCTCAGCGGCGGGACCGTCCCCTACGGACGGCCCAACGCCAACAACCGCGCGCACGTGCTGGACGCGCACGGCCGGGACGCGCCGGACTGGGTCGTCGGCGAGATCTGCGCCGCCGGCACGGGCCTGGCCAGGGGCTACTGGGGCGACGAGGGGCGCACCGCCGAGCGGTTCACCGACGACCCGGTGCGCGGGCGGCTCTACCGCACCGGTGACCTCGGCCGCTATCTGCCGGACGGCACGATCGACATCGTCGGCCGGGCCGACCACCAGCTGAAGGTCAACGGCTATCGGATCGAGGCCGGCGAGGTGGAGACCCACCTGGCCGCGCTGGAAGCGGTCACCCAGGCGGTGGTGGTGCGCCAGGAGTCGGCCGGCGGCGACCGGCTGGTGGCACACCTGACCGGGGAAGCGCTGACCGACGGTGAGCTGCGGGCGCATCTTGGCGCGCGGCTGCCGGCCTACCTGGTGCCATCGGAGTTCGTCTGGCATCCGCGGCTTCCGTTGACACGAAACAACAAGGTCGACCGGACCGCGCTCGCCGAGCGGGCGGCGGGTGCGCGGGCCACGCCGCGCAGCGACGGCCCGGCGCCGGAGTCCGCGCACGCCATGGCCCGGCTGTGGGCCTCGGTACTGAGCCTGGACGAGGTCGGCGTGGACGACAACTTCTTCGAGTTGGGCGGGCACTCGGTGGCCGCCGCCCGGATCGTCACGGCCGTGCGCCGGGAGTTCGGGGTGAGCGTGCCGCTGCAACGGCTGCCCGAGGTGGTCACACCGCGGGCGATGGCCGGGTTCGTGGTGGACGCGTCGTGACCTCGGTACTGAACCGACTGGTGGCCGGACCGCCGGAGCCCGGCCACCGCCTGCGGGTGGTGCGGCTCGACGGCGAGGAGACCGTGGCACTGCCCGAGCTGTGGGCGATGGCCGGCCGGGTCGCCGCCGCGCTGGCCGACCGGGGCCTGCGCCGGGGCGACCGGATCGGCATCGTGTCCCGCAACTGTCTGGAATGGCTGCTGCTGGACCTGGCGGCGCTGCGGCTGGGGCTGGTGACCGCCGGGTTCGAGGCGGGCAGCGTCAAGCCGGGCCGCGAGCTGGCCGAGGACTACGACCTGCGGCTGGTGTTCACCGACGAGCCAGGCGGCGAACCGGGTGTGCTGTCGATCGGCGAGGTCCGCGCCCTGGCCGGCGGGGTGTCCGAACCGGACCTGCCGCCGGTGACCTACGGGCCGGGCGACGTGACGACGCTCAAGTTCACCTCCGGCTCCACCGGGCGACCCAAGGGCCTTGGCGCGACCGCCGGCAGCATCGACTCGTCGCTGCGCGCGGTGCAGCGGATGTTCGCCCACGGCGAGGGCGACGACCTGTTCGTGTTCCTGCCGCTGTCCCTGTTGCAGCAACGGTACTGGGTGTACTCGGCGCTGGTCTTCGGCCACGACGTCACGGTCGGCACCTACGAGGCGGCGTTCGTGGCGCTGGCCAGGACCCGGCCGACCGTGGTGATGGGCGTGCCGGCGTTCTTCGAGACCGCCGCCCGCCAGATCCGGGCCAAGGCACGGACCAGGCCGCTGGCCGAGGCGGCGCGGGCGGTGTTCGGTGACCGGATCCGCTACCTGTGGACCGGGTCGGCGCCGGCCAGCGCGGCCGTGCTGGAGTTCTTCGGCGAGGCCGGGTTGCCGCTCTACGAGGGCTACGGCCTCAACGAGACCTGCATCGTGACCAAGAACCATCCGGGCGCGCACCGGGTCGGCAGCGTCGGGAAGGTGCTGGCCGGCAAGGAGGTGCTCATCGACGAGCACGGCGTGGTGAGCGTGCGCAGCGACTTCCCGGTGAACACCGCCTACGCCTACGCCGCGCCCGGCGAGTCGCAGCGGGTCTTCGGCGCGGACGGCGTGGTGCGCACCGGCGACCTCGGCCGTTTCGACGAGGACGGTTTCCTCTACATCCTGGGCCGCGCCGACGACGTGATCGTGCTGGACAACGCGAAGAAGGTCGTGGTGCGGCCGATCGAGGAGCACCTGCGGACCAGCCACGCCATTGAGGAGTGCGTGGTGGTCAGCGCGGACCGCGCACACCTGGTGGCGGTCGTGTCGCCGGCCGGCGAGCCGGACGAGGCGGCCATCGCCGCGCAGCTGGCGGCCACCAACGCGGCGTTCGGCCGCGACGAGCAGATCCGCAAGGTCGTCATCGCCCGGCCGTTCAGCGTGGCCGGCGAGACCCTCACTTCACAGTTCAAGCCGCGCCGCAACCGGATCCTGGAGCTGTACCGCGCGGAGATCGTCGACAACAGGGGAGGTATCCATGCCGGGTGAGTCACGGGCCGGTCTCGAACCGGCGGCGCGGGAGAGTCTGGCGCTGGTGCTGGACGAGGTGGCGCCGCAGGACATCGCCGTGGACCACGACCTGGTTCGCGAGTACGGCCTGACCTCGCTGAACAAGGTGCTGTTCCTGACCGACGTGTGCGAGCGGACCGGTGTGTCGGTCGCGCACTTCACCGAGCAGGACCTCGCCGCGATGCGCACGCTCGGTGACGTCGTCGCCGCGCTGGCCCGCCACGCGGACCTGGTCGCCGAGGGGTCGACGCGATGAGCTGGGCCGAGACCGCACCGTCCACACTGGACAACGAGTTCGTCAGGCTGCGCCCGATCTCGCCGGACGACCGCGACGGCCTGCACGCCGTCGCCATGGACCCGCACATCTGGCGCTACTTCGTGTCGCTGGTGGAGACCGACGAGGACTACCACGCGTGGTTCGACGGTTCACTGGCCGACCACGAGGCCGGCCGGCGGGTGGTGTTCGTGATCACCGACCTGGCCAGCGGGCGGATCGCCGGCAGCATGAGCTACGGCAACCTGGCCGAGACCGACGCCCGGATCGAGATCGGCTGGTCGTGGCTGGGCGCGGACTTCCGTGGCCGGGGCGTGAACCGCTGGGCGAAGTACCTGCTGCTGGAGCACGCGTTCGAGCGGCTGGGCGCCCAGCGGGTCGAGTTCAAGACCGACCAGCTCAACGAGCAGGCCCGGCGCGGACTGCGCAACATCGGCGCGGTCGAGGAGGGCACGCTGCGCAGCTTCAACTACATGCCGGGCGGCCGGCGCAGGGACGCGGTGTACTACAGCGTGCTGCGCGGCGAGTGGCCGGAGGTGAAGCGCGCGCTGGAGGCCGGCCCCAAGGTCGGGGCCGGGACATGACCACCGGCCAGGTCGCCCACGTGCGGACCGGCGCGGACCCGGTCGAGGCCGGCCGGGCGCACGGCGGCGCCCGCAAGCACGCCCTGCGGGCGTTCGTCGACGACGACCTGTGCCGGCTCAACCGGCTGCGCCGGCCCCCGCTGACGCTGGCCGAGCTGGTGCCGGCGCTCGACGCGCACGGCGCGGTGATCGACGCGGCGACCCCGGCCCTCGGCCAGGAGATCCTGGGGCTGGCCGAGGGCGCCGGGCTCACCCGGCACGAGGCGCTGCTGCTGCAACTGCGCCGCGAGGTCCTCGGCTACCGCAGCGTGCGACCGGCCGGCGACTGCACCACCTACGCCCGGCTGGCCGACGAACCCGTGCTGGCCCAGACGGTCGACCTCAACGGCGACCTCGACGACCAGATCGCCGTGCTGGACACCGGCCGGGCGCTGGTGCTCAGCTTCGCCGGACTGCTCGGCTACCTCGGGGTCAACACCCACGGGCTGGCCGTCGGGCTGAACCTGGTCGTCGGCGGGACCTGGCGCCCCGGCGTGCCGCCCTACCTGGCGATCCGGCACCTGCTGGACACCGCGCGCGACGTCACCGAGGCGATCTCGCTGCTGGGTGACCTGCCGCTGGCCAGCTCCCGGTCGGTCATGCTCTGCGACCGGGGACGCGCCGCCTACGTCGAGATCCTCGACGACCAGCGGCGGGTGGTCACCGGCGAGACCCTCAGCCACACCAACCACTACCTGCACCCCGACCTCGCGCCGCACGACGAGCTGAACGTGTTCGCCCGCAACTCCTCCACCCGCCGGCTCGACGCGGTGCGCTCCCGGCTGGCGGCGCTGCCGGCCGGCGCCGGGGTCGCCGACCACTTCGCGCTGCTGGCCGACCCGCCGATCCGGGTCCCCGACCCCGGCGACATCACCGTCGAACGCACGGTGGCGACCGTGGTCCTGCTGCCGGCACGCGGCGAGCTGCACGTGCGGCCGGGCGACGGGTCGGCCGGCCAGGTCCAGCGCTTCCGCCCGCGCGCCGGTGTCCCCAGGTGATGCCGGTGACCACGACCCCCCTCACCGAACCGGGCGACGAGCTGGAGCAGGCGCTGCTGTCGGCCCGTGCGCTGGTCGACGCGGCGATCACCAACCACCGCCGGCAGGTCAGCTCGCCGCCGATCGTGGAGCTGCCGGCCGACGACGAGGCGGTGGCCGCGACCGTGCGCCGGCTGGTCGCCCTCACCCGCCGCGAGCTGCTGTGCGTGCCATCACCCGCGCGCTATCCCGAGCGGGACTCGGCGCTGGCGCTGGCCGAGCTGGGCCGGCTGCCGCTGCGCGGCATCACCGTGCGCATGCTGTGCGCGCCCACCACCACCTCCACCGAGGCCGGCGCCGCGTTCGTGGCCAGCGCGGTGGCGGTCGGCATCGACGCTCGGGTCAGCGAGTCCCCGCTGCCGGAGCTGCTGATGGCCGACGACCGGGTCGCGCTGGTCCGCCCCGACCCCGGCCCGGCGACGGTCACCTACGCCCCGTCGATCCTGCACACGCTGCGGGCGCTGTTCACCGGGACGTGGCAGGCGGCCAGGCCACCGCTCGACGCGCCGGCCGGCGACCGGCTCACCCGGGAGATCCTGGACTGTCTCAACGCCGGCCACAAGGACGACGCGGCGGCCCGCAAACTCGGCCTGTCGGTGCGCACCTACCGCCGCCACGTCGCCGAGATCCTGCGGGACATGGGGGCCGAGTCCCGTTTCCAGGCGGGGGTGCGGGCCGCCCAGCTGCGGTTGCTGGCGGCTCAGCCGAACGCGCCGTCGACCTGGAGCACCGCGCCGCTGACGTAGGAGGCGCGGTCGGAGGCCAGGAACGCGACGACCTCGGCGACCTCCTCCGGCCGGCCGAGCCGGCCGAGCGGGATCCGTGCCCTGGCGTCGTCGAGGGCCTTGGCGTCCATGCCGTCGGTCATGGCGGTCTCGACGTAGCCGGGGGCGACGACGTTGGCCCGGATCCGGTAGCGGCCGACCTCCTTGGCCAGCGCCTTGGTGAACCCGATGACGCCGGCCTTGGCTGCGGCGTAGTTGGTCTGGCCGGCGTTGCCGTGCACCCCGCCGACCGAGGAGATGGTGACCACCGAGCCGGCGCGGCGTTTCATCATCTCGAACACCACGGCCCGGCAGACGTGGAAGGTGCCGTCCAGGCTGGTGTCCACGACGCGGTCCCAGTCGGTGTCGCGCATGGTCACCAGCGCCCGGTCGGCGAGCACCCCGGCCGAGGTGACGACCGTGTCGATGGCGCCGAGGCCGGTGCGGGTGTCGGCGACCCACTGCCGCACGGCGTCGGGGTCGGTGACGTCGACCCTGGTGGCGACGACCCGCACGCCGTGTTCGCCGGCCTCGGTCACCAGCCGCTGGGCGGCGTCGTCCTCGGCGCGGTAGCAGAACGCGACGTCGTGGCCGTCACGCGCCAGCCGCAGCACGACCGCCCGGCCGATGCCCCGGGACCCGCCGGTGACCATGGCCACCCGTGACTCACCCATCCGCTGCCTCCCGCTCGCGTACCGCCACCACGACCCGCCGCACCAGCAACACCACCCGTCCGTCCACAACGGACTCACCGGTCAGCACGGCCGACCCGGGATCGGCCCGGGACAGCGTGACCCGGTGCTCGACGACGTCCCCGGGGGCGACGGCGCCGGCCAGTTCCGCGCCGTGCACGGCGCCGAGCAGCAGCACCCGGCCGGGCGCCGGGTCGGTGCCGTGCAGGGCGAGCACCCCGGCCGCCTGGCACCAGGACTCGACCAGCGGCGCCGGCCCCCACGGCTCCCCCGCGACGGCCGTCCGGGTGGCGGTGAGCCGCTGCCCGGTGACCAGCCCGGTGACCTCGTCGAGCAGCAGCATCGGCGGCCGGTGCGGGATCAGCGCGGTGATCCCGTCGAGGTCCAGCCGGATCCCGTCCCGGGCGATGTCCCGGGCGATGTCCCCGGCCGGTGCCGGGGCGGGTCGGTCGGCCCGGTAGCGCAGGCGCACGGTCGCGACCCGCCCGCCGGCCGTGCCGGCCCTGGCGCGGCAGCACCACGCGTCCCCGTCGGCCGACCAACTGAGCTCGGCGGTCAGCTCGTCGCCGGGACGCACCGGGCCGAGGAAGCGCGCGGTGTCGACGGCGTCGAGCACCAGCCCGGGTTCGGGCAGTGTGCCGGTCGCCGCGCGGTGCACGCTCTCCACGACACACACGCCCGGCAACACGGGAAAGTGCGGGTAGTGCCCGGCGAACACCGGCTCGCCGGCCCGCACGGCGAGCGTGGCGGTCACGGTGTCCCCGGCGCGGGTGACGGTCACCGGCTCGCGCAGCAGGTACCCGGTCACGACCGCTCCCCGGTGATCCGCAGCAGCGCGGCGCCGACCGTGCCGTCCCGGTCGGTGGCCGTCACCAGGGCGAGGCGTCCGGGGGCGTCCGGGGCCAGCGCGAGGACGGCGGCCACCGCCAGCGCCGCCGACGCGGCGTGCGTGTCGCCGACCAACTCGGCCAGCGGCAGCCGCACCTGCGCATCGACGTCGGTGGTGGACAGCACGGGGTCGTGCGCGGTGGCGTGCGCCCAGAGCGGGCCGGGCTGGGCGTCGAGCAGCCGGCGCACACAGCGGTCCAGGGCCTGGCCGGCGGTCGCCGGCTCGTCGAACACGCCGAACGCCAGGCCGGCGACCTCCGCGATGCCGGGGCGGCCGGGCGGTCCGAGCAGCAACATGGCGCAGCCCTCGCCGAGGTCCGGGCCGGGGGCGGCGTGCTGGGCGAACCAGGCACGGGTGCCGGAGTACTCCTCGGCAGCACCGCACAGCACCGCCTCCGCGCGGCCGGTGCGCTGGAGGCGGCGGGCGTAGCGCAGGGCCAGCAGCCCGGAGGTGCGGCCGGCGGCGACGGTCGCGTTCGGACCGCGCAGCCGGTGGAAGATGGCGCACTGGGCGGCGGCGGAGTTCATCAGGGTGTTGGGGAACTGGCCCGGTTTCACGAACTCCGGGCGGGCCTTGACCAGCGAGTCCCTGGTCAGCTCCAGCATGCTCCGCGCGCTGCCGTTGGTGACGCCGAGCACCAGCCCGGGTTCCTGGCCGAGGTCACCGGCCGCGCGGACGATCTCGCCGGTGGCCACCACGGCCAGCGCCGAGACGCGGTCCAGCCAGCGGGTGCCCTTGGCGCCCAGCAGCGTTCTCGGCTCGAAGTCCGGAACCAGCCCGGCCGGCGGCAGGCCCGGTTCGGCGGGGGTGCGGGTCGCGGCGGCGTGCAGACCGTCGGCGAAGGCCGTGGCGCCGATGCCGTAGGGGGAGACGGCCGACCAGGCGGTGAGGACGCTCATGCCGGGTACCGTCCGAACAGGACGATGGCGTTGTTGCCGCCGAAGGCCAGCGCGTTGCTCTGCACCACCCGCAGGTCCGCCTCGACCGCCGCGTTCGGCACGCAGTCCAGGTCACACTCCGGGTCGGTCTCCCGGTGGTTGATCGTCGGCGGCGCGAACCCGCCCTCGATGGCCAGCACGCAGCCGACCGCGCCGAGCGCGGCGGACGCGCCGAGGGTGTGGCCGAGCATCGACTTGAGGCCGACCGTTCTGGGTGGGCCGTCGGCGAACACCTCGTGGATGGCCCGCGCCTCGGCGAGGTCGTTGGCCTGGGTGGCGGTGCCGTGCGCGGAGATCAGGTCCACCGTGGACGGTTCGACCCCGGAGTCACGCAGCGCGCGGCGCATGCCCCGGGCCACCCCGTCGACGGCCGGGGCCACCGGGTGCTCGGCGTCGCAGCTCAGCCCGTAGCCGAGGACCTCGGCGTGGATGTCGGCGCCCCTGGCCAGCGCGTGCTCCAGTTCCTCCAGCAGCAGCACGGCGGCACCCTCGCCGGCGAGCATGCCGGCACGGCCGCTGTCGAACGGGCGGCAGCGGTCGGGGTCCATCGCGCCGAGCCGGGTGAAGCCGGCCATCGTCTTGCGGCACAGGGCGTCCGCGCCGCCGCACACCGCCAGGTCGGCGTCGCCGGTGCGGATCGCGTCCAGGCCGTACCCGATGGCGTAGTTGCCGGCGGCGCACGCGGTCGGCAGGGTGACCGCCTCGGTGTCGCGCAACCCCAGTTCCCTGGCCACCGCGGTGGCCAGGCGCCCGGCGCTCATCCGCCGGGCCAGGGCGGGATCCATCCCGGCCGGACCGCCGGCGATCTCCTGCTCGGTCAACCGGTCGAGGTCGGTGGCCGCCTCGCCGTAGGCGGTGCCCATCGCCACCACGCTCGGCCGCCCGGCCAGTACCTCGGCCGGCACGCCTCCGGTCGCCATCCTGGCGGCCGCGAGCCCGAACCCGGCGGCCCGGCCGACGGTCGCCGGGTCGACGGTCCGCAGCCACGGTGACGGGTCGAACTCGCCGACCTCGCAGGCGTTGGCGTGCCCGAAGTCCTTGAGCGCCGGGGAACTCACCGGTCGGGCGGCGTCCCGGCCGGCGCGCAGCCCGGCGCCGAACTCCGGCGCGCCGACGCCGATCGCGGTCACCGCGCCGAGGCCGGTGACCACCACGCGGCGCCGGCCGGCAGGCACGTTCACCGCTCGCCGAACGCCTCGGACACCACGGCGTACACCCCGGCGAGATCGACCATGCGCACCAGCTCGCTCTGGTCGATCTTGATCTCCAGCTCCTCCTCGAGCGCGGCGACGATCTCGATGGCACGCAACGAGTCGGCGTCGTGGTCGTCGCGGAACGAGCTGTCGTCGGTCACCACGTCGGGGTCGATTTCCAGTGTCTCGCAGACGATCCGGCGGATCTCCTGCTTGCGGGACTCGATCATCGAGGTCATCGCGACCGACCTCCTTCGGTTGTCGGCCGGAGTCTACGACCGGCCGACGGGCCGACGGGAGAGCCGGCGATTGCAGGAAGTGGTCGCCCCCGGCCGGCGCTGACAGGTTCCTGCCAGCGCGCACGCCCTGCCGGGGGCCGGCGCCCGGCTAGCCTCACCGACCATGAGTCCGCCATCCGAGCCGGCGCCCGGCGGGCAGCGGCTGGCCATCGCGGCCGTCGTCGTCACCATGCTGCTCTGGGCCTCCGCGTTCGTCGGCATCCGCGCCGCCGCACCGTCGTTCTCGCACGGCGCGCTGGCGCTGGGCCGGCTGCTGGTCGCCTCGGCGGTCCTGGTCGCGATCCTGGTGCTGCGCCGGGGTGGGCTGCCGCCGCGCGCCGCCTGGCCGGCCATCGCCGGGTCGGGGGTGCTCTGGTTCGCCCTCTACCAGGTCGCGCTGAACTGGGGCGAGCAGGAGGTCGACGCCGGCACGGCCGCCATGCTCATCGGGCTGGCGCCGATCCTGGTCGCCTCGGTGAGCGGCGCGCTGCTGGGCGAGCAGCTGTCCAGGAACCTGGTCACCGGGCTCGGGGTGGCCGTCGCCGGTACCGTCCTCATCGGACTCTCGGTCGCCGGCTCGACCGACGACTCGCTGCGCGGCGTGCTGCTGTGCGTGCTCGCCGCTGTCGCCTCCGCCGGCGGGGTGATCCTGCAGAAACCCGCGCTGCGCAAGGCCTCCGCCGCCCAGGTGACCACCTTCGGCTGTGTCGTCGGGGCCGTCGCGTGCCTGCCGTTCACCGGCCAGCTGGTCACCGAACTCGGCGACGCGACCCCCTCGGCCATCCTGAACGTCGTGTACCTGGGTGTGCTGCCCACCGCGCTGGCGTTCTCCACCTGGGCCTACGCGCTGGCCAGGACCCCGGCCAGTGTCATGGGCATCACCACGTTCCTGGTGCCGGTACTGGCGATCCTGATGTCCTGGGTGCTGCTCGGCGAGGTGCCGGGGCTGCTGGCCGTGGCCGGCGGCGTGCTGTGCCTGGCCGGAGTCGCCCTGTCCCGCCGGCGCGCCGCCGCCCCGGTACCGGCGGAGCGGCGATGAGCGCCTGGTTCCTCACCGACGGCGGGCCGGGACCGGACGCGCCGACCGTGGTCTGCTTCCCGCACGCCGGCGGCGACCCTCGGACCTACCTCGCCTGGCAGCGGGAGCTGCCGGAGGTGACGGTCCGGGTGGCGTGCGCCCCCGGCCGGGCCCACCGGTTCGCCGAGCCGGCGCCGGCGAGCCTGGCGGAGCTGGCCGACGACGCGGCCGCCGCGGTCGGCGACCTGACCGGGCCGGTGTGTCTGGCCGGGCACAGCCTCGGTGGTCTGATCGCCTTCGAGGTCGCCCGGCGGCTGCCGGAGCGGGTCCGCCACCTGGTGGTCTCCGGCTGCGCGGCGCCGTCGCTGCTGCCGACCGAGTACATCGTGTGGGCCGCCGGCCTGCCGTGGGACGAGTTCGTCGAGGCGACCGCCCGGCACGAGGGCCTGGCCAGGGAGATCGTCGAGGACCCCGAGGTCGCCGAGTTGCTGCTGGCGGCGCTGCGGGCCGACGTGCGGCTGTTCGCCGGCTACCGCTACCGGCCGGCCGAGCCGCTGCCGGTGGCCGCGTCGCTGGTCAACGGGGACGACGACTGGCGGGTCGGCGGCGGCGTGCTGCACCCGTGGGAACGCGAGTTCACCTCGGTGCCCGACTACCACTGGCGCGCGGGCGGCCACTTCTACTTCACCGACCGCCCCGGCGCGGTCACCGACGTCCTGCGCGCGGCCCTGCGGCGCGACCCCGCCGCCGACACCGCCAACGACCACGTCGAGGTGATCTAGTGGACCGCCCCGTCGTGCTCACCGCGCCGCACTACGTGCTGGGTGAGACAGAGCTGGACCACACCGCGATCACCGGCTTCGCCGAGCGGGTCGCCGAGTTCCGGATGAAGCCGAGGGCGAACCTGTGGGGCTGGGGCACGGTCCGGCGCACCGAACGGGCCATCGAGGACCTGGCCGTCGAGTCCGGTGCCGCGACCCTGGCGTCGGCCGGCCTCGACCCGGCGGCGGTCGAGGCGGTCGTGCTGTGCTCGACCGGTTTCCCGGTCGGCACCGGTGTGCACGGGGCGTTCGTCGAACGGGTGCTCACCGGGCTGGGCACTCCCGACGCGGACTTCGTCGGGGTCGGCCTCAACCGGTGCACGAACCTGCTCGCCGGCCTCCACGTCGCCGACGCGTACGTGCGCTCCGGGCGCCACCGGCGGGTCCTGGTCGTCACCACCGACCGGGTCACCGACGAGACCACCCGGATGGACAAGTTCGCACTGTTCAGCGATGGCGCCGCCAGCTGCCTGGTGACCAGCGAGGACCCCGGCGACCAGGAACTGCTCGGCTGCGCCAGCGCCACCAGGGCCGGCGAGCTGGACTGGGCCAACGAGATCAACCCCGAGCTGAGCGTGCGGGTCAACGAGCGGCTGCTCACGCCGTTCGGTCTGGCGGTGACCGACCTGGCCGGCCTGCTGCACACCAACGTCTACAAGCCGGTCGTGTACCTCAAGGAGATGCAGGCCGGGTTCGAGGCGACCCAGCTCCACCTGGACAACATCACCCGGCTCGGGCACTGCTTCGCCGCCGACCCGCTGATCAACCTGGTCGACCGCGACCGGGCCGGCCAGCTGCGCGACGGCGCGCACTACCTGCTGGCGGCCAGCGTGCCCGGCTCGCGCGCCGGTGTGCTGCTGCGCCGGCGGGCCGGACAGTAGGAGGCGGACATGGAACTGCCGGACCGGACCACGTCATCGGCGCTCACCACCGTCGAGTTCACCCCCGGCACCGGGGAGCGGGCCGCCGAGCTGCTGGCCGGTGACCCGCGCGCGGTGTTCCGCCGGCTGCTGCGCGACCAGGAGTCCGAGGCCGCGCAGCTGGCCGCGCGCCGGATCGTGCACGCCTTCCTGCCACCGCCGGGAGAGGGGGAGACCAGCACCGAGGACGTCAGCACCGAGGACGTCGTCGCCGTCGTCGCGGACGCGCGGGCGCGGATCGGGGTCCTGCTCGACGCCCTCGCCCGGCACGAGCCGGCGCACCGCCGGGCCGCCGCGCGGGAGCGGGCGGTCATCGGCCAGCTCGGCGGCTGCTGGCTGGACACGGTGTCCTCACCGGCCACCCAGCCGGCGATCATCGTCAACCGGCTGCTGCGCGACCACCTCACGCTCAAGGGCGACGGCAGCCCGCAGCGCTCGGTGCACCACGTCCGGCACCGCGCGCTGGAACAGGACGGGATCGACCTGCCCGACCTGGCGGCCGACGCGTTCCTCACCGCCGCCAGGACCCGCCCGCTGACCGCCTGGCACGCGTGCTTCCACCTCGCGCTGTCCCGGGTGGCCACCAGCCTGCTGCCCGAGGTCGTCGGCGCGCACTACGCCTTCCACGCGCTGGCCGTCGACGACCGGCTCGCCGGCGTGCCGCCCGTGCTGGCCGAGCACGGCCTGCGGGCCACGCTCGCCGAGTACCTGTCGCTGACCGCCACCTCGCCGAGGGGCCCGGCCGAACGCGCCCGGCTGCGCGCCTCGGTGGCCCGCGTCGTCGAGCTGGAGCTGGAGCAGACCCGGCTGCTGGTCGAGCTGGCCGACTGGCACGCCGGCCGCTCGGTGCACTCCCGGGTCGCCGACATCGTCGCCCGGCACGCGCCGTTCGCCGGCCGCCAGCACGGCGGTGTCACCGTGCGTGGGCAGCGGCTCACCGACACCTTCGCCGACCCCGACCTGGACCTCGCCGCGTTCCTCGACGAGCTGCGCCGCTCCCGCCAGGTCAAGCCGCTGCCCACCGGCGGCTGCCGGCTGCTCGACGCGCTGCGCTTCGGCGGCCCGATGTTCGGCATCTTCGACGAGGACGAGGCCGCGACCCTCGCCGAGTGGGTCGCGCTGGCCCAGAGCGGCGACCGGTCACCGATCGAGATCGACGAGAACCGCGCCGGTGACGACGCCGCCGCGCGCCTGTCCGCCGCGGTGGCGGCGGCCGACCCGCCCCACGTGCGCTTCGCCGACCCCGGCCTGCCCGACGAGCGCGAAACCCTCTACCGGCTGGTGAACGTCGAGCACTTCCCGAACCTGCTGCCGCTGGCCAGGCGCCGGGCGCTGCGCGGCCTGGTCGACGCGGAGATCATGTTCACCCACGGCGCGCGCGGCCGGTTCACCGACGCCAGCTGGTTCGACTACTCCCCCGAGGCGCTCGCCGCCCGCGTCGACCGGGTGTACTGGGAGAAGCTCGTCGAGCCCTACCGGCCGCTGACCGAGATCCCCGGCCGCGAGGAGGTCCGCTTCGGCCAGGCCGACCTCGCGCTGGGCAACCTGATCGACGGCACCTGGGCACACCGCATCGGCAACGTCGGGCGCTACCGGCGGGCCAGCGACGGCCTGCTGCTGGCCATCTACGCCGACGAGATGGGCCGGGGCGAGCTGGCCAAGAACCACCTGACGCTGATCCACCAGGTGCTGGCCAGCATGGACTTCGTGCTGCCGCACCTGCGCTGCCCGGAGTTCCGCGAGCAGGACCAGCTCTCCGAGAGCCACCGGCAGTACGAGTCGGCCAACCACCAGCTGAGCCTGTCGCTGTTCCCGGACACCTTCTACAACGAGATCCTCGGCTACAACCTCGGGATCGAGATGTACGGGCTGGGCCAGATGCGGATGAACGAGATCCAGCGCCTGCGCCACCACGGTTTCGACACCGCCTACGAGGAGGCGCACCTGACGATCGACAACTTCTCCGCCGGCCACTCCCGGCAGGCGGTGGACGCGATCACCTCCTACCTCGACGACGTCCGACGTGATCTCGGACCGTCCTCTGTAGACACGGAGTGGCGGCGGATCTGGCGTGGCTACGCCTCCTTCGCCTACTTCGCCGAACCCCAGCTGATGGCCGAGCTGACCGACACCCCCGTGGCCGACGCCCCCGCCGAGAACGCGAACGAGTTGGTGATCTGACGTGAGCACGTCCTTCGACCGGGAGATCCTCGGCCTGCCCTTCTACGAACCGCGACACCTCGACCACGCGCAGCGCCTCGACCGCTGGTGCGCCGGGCACACCGACCTGTGGGACGTGCCGCACGAGCAGGACGAGTTCCGTGAGCAGGCCGTGCGGCGCACGCTGCGCGCCCTGGGCGAGGACGGCTGGTTCGGCTTCCTCGACCCCGCCAACGGACGGCCGGCCGACGGTGACTTCCGGACGCTGTGCCTTGGCCGCGAGATCCTCGCCTACACCGACGACACCCCCGACAACTGCTTCGCCGTGCACACCCTCGCCGCCCGCCCGATCACCCGCTTCGGCACCGACGCCCAGAAGGCCCGCTACCTGCCCGGCCTGGCCAGCGGCGAGCTGATCGCCTCCTTCGCGCTCTCCGAACTGGACCGGGGCTCGGACATCGCCGGCCTCGGGCTGCGCGCCGAGCGCGACGGCGAGGACTACGTGCTCAACGGCGACAAGGCGTGGATCGCCCACGCCGCCATCGCCGACGTGCTGTGCGTGATCGCCCGCACCGGCGAGGGCCCCGGCGCGCTGGGCCTGACCGCGTTCCTGGTCCCCGGCGCCAGCCCCGGCCTGCGGGTCCGCGAACGGATCGCCGCCATCGCCCCGCGCGCCTTCGCCCACCTGGACTTCGAGGACTGCCGGGTGCCGGCCGAGTGTGTCCTGGGCCGGCCCGGCCAGGGATTCGTCGTGGCCATGGACATGCTGGACCGCTACCGGATGACCGTCGGCGCCGCGGCCGTCGGCTACGCCCGGCGGGCCGCCGACGCCGCGCTGGGCTGGGCACGCGCCCGGCCGATGGGCGAGGCCACCCTGTTCGACCTGCCGACCATCCGGGCCACCTTCGCCGACATGGAGGTCAAGCTCAACGCCGCGGCGCTGCTGGTGGCGCGGGCGGCGTGGGAGACCGACACCGGCAACCGGCGCTTCGCCCGGCACTCCAGCATCGCCAAGCTGCACGCCACCGAGGCCGCCCAGGAGATCGTCGACGCCTCGGTCCAGGTGTTCGGCGCGGCCGGTCTGGTCAGCGGCAGCGTGCCGGAACGGCTCTACCGCCAGGTGCGGGCGCTGCGCGTCTACGAGGGCACCAGCGAGATCCAGAAGACGATCATCGCGAGCGCGATCGACCCGCGCCGGGCCACCCCGGCGAACCCGGAACGGAACCGGGCCTTGACAGAACGTTGACCATGCGGGCACGGTCGCGCCATGCCGGTGGTGGGTTCACGCGGGCGGGGCCAACACGACCGCCGAGTTGTGGCCACCCATCCCGATCGAGGACTTGACCGTGATCCCACCGGAGATCGGGGTCGGGCCGTCGAGCAGGTTGGGGTGGCCGGGCGCGACCGTCGGCGGCGCCGGCAGCAGCCCCCGGTCGTAGCCCAACGCGCTCACCGCGACCTCGATCGCCGAGGCCGCGCTCTGGCAGTGCCCGGTCAGCGGCTTGACCGAGAACACGGCGGTGTCGTCGGGGAAGATCTGTTCCAGCACGGCGGTCTCCGCGCGGTCGCACTGCTCGGTGCCCGGCCCGTGGGCGTTGAGGAAACGCACGTCGGCGGCCGAGGTCCCGGTGGTCTCCAACGCCTCCCGCACGCAGGCCATGATGTGGGTCAGCTCCGGGTCGATCGACGTCACGTGGTGCGCGTCGTGGGACATCGCCCCGCCCAGCGCCAGCGCGTAGGGCCGGTCGGAGCGGGTGGAGAGCACGAACGCCACCGACGCCTCGCCGACCACGAAACCCCGGCTGCCCTCCTGGAACGGGCGGCAGGCCGCCAGCGGCTCCTCGTCGACCACCGCCACCCCCAGGCGCACGAAGTGCCGGACGTTCTCCGGGGTCAGCGACAGGTCGGTCGCCACGAACACCACGTCGTCCACGACACCGGTGTCCAGCCACGACTTGGCGGTGATCAACGCCGCGTTGCCGGACGCGCACATCGCCGAGACGGTCATCGCCGGGCCGTGGAAGCCGTACTCGCGCATCAGCGTGGTCATCGGCGTGGACGGCATCAGCGCCAGGTACTCGTGCACCGGCAGGTTCCCGGCGCGGGCGGTGTACAGCTCGCGCCACAGCTCGACCTCGCCGAGCACGACCGCGTGCAGCAGACCCACCCGGCGGCCCGGCCGCCAACCCCTGGTCCCGGCGTCCTGGATGGCCTCACGGGCGGCGGCGCGCATGGCCCTGGCGAACCTGGTCTGGCCGTCCTCGGGATCACCGCCGTCGGGAACCCTGGCCGCCCACACCGGTTCGCCGGAGTCCGGGTCGGTCAGCGCCCGCGCGGCCGGTGTGCCGGAGACCAACCCGTCCCACAGGTTCTCCCGGCCCCAGCCGTAGCCGCTGACCGCACCGATTCCACAGATGCCGAGGTGCCGCGCAACCATCCACGCTCCCCTCGTCGTTCGCCGGGCCGGCGCGCACAACGGGAAAGGCACCATGACCAGCGCCGACCCAACCATGATAACCGCGCCACTAAGGTGGGACGGCTCGAACGTGACGGGGATAATCCACATTGGTCATTCCACAACGGAACGGACGGAACATGGGGCCAGGCGGCCAGGACATGAGCGGCCTAATGGGCGACACGGGTATCGTCCATGAGGCGGTAACCGAACTGACCCTCTCGGCGGGGTCCGCCATCGTCTGGACGTTCGATCCCAGGACCGCCGCCATCACCTGGACCCCCGGCCTGGACGCCCTGATCGGTCTGGCCGGCGCCGAGGACGACCAGGTCCGCGCCCGTCTGGCCCAGCTGGTTCGCCCGTTGGTCACCGCCGCGGGCACCGACCCGGCCTGGCAGGGCTACGAGCTGGAGCAGCCGTGCCCGCTGCCGGACGGGACCGTGCGCCGGATCCGCTTCCGGGCGCGGGTCTCCGCGCTGTCGGACAACCGCACGCTGATCGGCGTGGCCACCGACCTGAGCAGCGGCCACGACAAACGCCAGGAACTCAGCGACCGGTACCGCCTGCTGGTCGACCTGACCCCGGACGCGATCGTCGTGCACCAGGCCGGCCGGCTGGTGTACGCGAACCCGGCGACCGTGCGGTTCGCCAGGGCGGCCTCCGCCTCGGACATGGTCGGCCGGCCGATCGTCGACTTCGTGCACCCGGACTCCCTGCCCGACCTGCTCGAACGCATCTCCCAGCTCGACGAGCCCGGCGCGACCAGCGGCGCGTCGGACACCGTGCTGCTGCGGGTGGACGGCACCACGATCACCGTCGAGTCGGTGGCGGTGCGGATCACCTGGGAGGGCACCCCCGCCTACCAGGTGATCATGCGGGACGTCTCGGCGCAGAAGGCGGCCGAGGCCGCGCTGCGCTACCAGGCGGCGCTGGTGGCCCACGTCAGCGACGCCCTGATCGCCACCACCGAGCACGGGATCGTCACCAGCTGGAACCCCAGCGCCGAACTGGTCTACGGGCACCACGCGTACGAGGCGATCGGCCAGCCGATCGACCAGTTGGTCGGCGCCCCGCTGGACCCGGCGGTGATCCTGGGCGCCGGCGGCGTGGTCCAGGCGGTGCACCGGGGCACCGACGGGCGGCTGCGCGCGGTGCGGGTGTCGGTGGCGAGCATGGACGGCGGCTACGTGCTGATCTGTGCCGACGAGACCGCCCGCCGCCGCGCCGAGCAGCACTTCACCTCGGTGGTGGCGGCCATCGAGGAGGGCGTGGTGGTCACCGGCGCGACCGGGCGGATCGAGTCGGTCAACCCGGCCGCCGAGCGCATCCTCGGGGTCACCGGCCAGGACGTGGTCGGCCTGGCGTCCTCGCTGGCCGAGCTCTACGACGAGAACGGCGCGCGGCTGCCGCAGTTGCGCTACCCGACCGCCTACACCCGCCGCACCGGCCAGCCGCGCAACGGCCAGATCGTCTGCGCCACCAAGCCCGACGGCAGCCGGGTGTGGCTGTCGGTCAGCTGCCGGGCACTCAACCCGGACGACGAGCCGCCGCTGGCGGTGGTGGTGTCGATGACCGACATCACCGAGCGGCGGATGATCGACGGGAGGCGCGAGTACGAGGCCACCCACGACGCGCTCACCGGCCTGTACAACCGCACGGTCGCCATCGCCCGGCTCAACCCGGCGCAGCGCGTCCGGCGCTCGGGCTCGACCGCGGTGCTGTTCATCGACCTGGACAAGTTCAAGGTCATCAACGACTCGCTGGGCCACGCGATCGGCGACAAGGTGCTGCAGATCGTCGGCACGCGGCTGTGCGGCAGCACCCGCGAGGACGACATCGTCGGCCGGCTGGGCGGCGACGAGTTCGTCGTGATCGCGCACGACATCTCCGGCCCGGAGGCGGCGACCGGGCTGGCCGAGCACATCCGCACCGAGCTGAACCGGCCGGTGGCCGTGGACGGGCGGCGCCTGCACATCGACGCGAGCGTGGGCATCGTGATCGCCGGCGAGGACGACGGCCGCCAGGGCGACGAGCTGCTGCGCGACGCGGACCTGGCGATGTACCAGGCGAAGACGAAGGGCCGGGGCCGGCACGCGTTCTTCGACGTCGACCTGCGCGAGCGCACCCACCGCCGCCTCCAGCTCGAACAGGACCTGCGGGAGGCGCCGCGCCGGGGCCAGCTGTGGCTGGCCTACCAGCCGATCGTGGACCTGCGGACGGGCGAGACGACGACCGTGGAGGCGCTGCTGCGCTGGAACCACCCGCGCTACGGGCTCATCTCGCCGGCGGAGTTCATCCCGCTGGCCGAGGACAGCGACCTGATCAACCTCATCGGCGGGCACATGCTGCGCATGGCGACCGAGGAGATCCTCGGGCCGCGCCAGCGTTATCCCGGCCTACAGCTCACCGTGAACCTCTCGGCCCGCCAGCTCGACGACCCGGCGCTGGTGCCGGCCGTGCGGGAGGCGAGCCAGGTCTCGGGGCTGCCGCCGAGCGCGATGTGCCTGGAGATCACCGAGAGCGCGCTGATGCTCGACCCGACCGCCGCCGGCCGCACCCTGGCCGCGGTGCGCGAACTCGGCGCCCGGCTGGCGATCGACGACTTCGGCACCGGGTACTCGTCGCTGGCCCAGCTGATGACCCTGCCGCTGGACACGCTCAAGATCGACCGCACGTTCGTCTCCGGCCTGGGTGAGTCCCGGGACGCGGAGGCGATCGTCACCAGCATCATCGCGATGGCCCACGCGGTGGACCTGACGGTGGTCGCCGAGGGTGTCGAGCACGAGCACCAGCTGGAGATCCTGCGTGAGCTGGGCTGCGACCTGGCGCAGGGCTACCACCTCGGCCGGCCGGTGCCCGCGGACCAACTCTGACCCTTTTCGGGGATTCTGCTCGGCGCCGTCGAGGAGGAGGATTCACCCGTGACCACCGGGGGGATCCTGCGTGCGGACCCGGACTACGCGGCGACGGCGCGGCTCGACGAGCTGCGCAGGACCGAGTACGGGTACCTCGACGAGCAGGGGCACGTGTACCTGGACTACACCGGCGCCGGGCTGGCGGCCCGCGCCCAGATCGCCGCGCACGCGACACGGTTGTCCGGCACGCTGTTCGGCAACCCGCACTCGGTCAACCCGACCAGTTCGGCGGCCACCGAGATGGTGGCGCGCACCCGGGCGCGGGTGCTGGCCCACCTCAACGCCGATCCCGACGAGTACGTCGCGGTCTTCACCCCGAACGCGACCGGCGCGGCCCGGCTGGTGGGCGAGGCGTATCCGTTCTCCCGCGCCTCCCGGCTCGTGCTGACCTGCGACAACCACAACTCGCTCAACGGGGTGCGGGAGTTCGCCCGGTGCGCGCGGACCACCACCGACTACGTCCCGGGCACCGCCCCGGACCTGCGGGTCGACCCCGAGGTGCTGACCGCCGAGCTGACCAGGGGTCGCCGGGGCCTGTTCGGCTACCCGGCGCAGAGCAACTTCAGCGGGGTGCGCCACCCGCTGGAGTGGGTGGGTCTGGCCAGGGACCTCGGGTACGACGTGCTGCTCGACGCGGCGGCCTACCTGCCGACCGCACGGCTGGACCTGTCGGTGATCCACCCGGACTTCCTGATCGTCAGCTGGTACAAGCTGTTCGGCTATCCGACCGGTGTCGGGTGCCTGGTGGCGCGCCGGGAGGCGCTGGCGAAGCTGCGGCGGCCGTGGTTCTCCGGTGGCACGATCAAGGCGGTCACCGTCGGAACTCCGTGGCACGCCATGGCTCCCGACGAGTCGGCGTTCGAGGACGGCACCCTCAACTTCCTGTCCATACCGGACGTCCACTTCGGACTCGACTGGTTGGAGGGGATCGGAGTCGAGCTGGTCGGCACCCGGGCGCGCTGCCTGACCCGCTGGCTGCTCGACCGGCTGACCGCGCTGCGCCACAGCGACGGCAGCCCGATGGCGGTGGTCTACGGGCCGCTGACCACCGAGGGCCGGGGCGGCACGATCGCGTTCAACCTGCTCGACCGGGCCGGCCGGATCGTGGACGAGCGGCTGGTCGCCGCCGAGACCTCGGCCGCCGGGATCTCCTTGCGTACCGGGTGTTTCTGCAACCCCGGGGTCGGCGAGGGCGCCTTCGGCCTCGGCCTGGACCGGCTGCGCGCGCTCGGCACGTCGGCGTCCGGCTCGTTCGAGGAGTACCTGCGGCTGCTCGGCCTGCCCTCGGCCGGCGCGATCCGCGTCTCCTTCGGCATCGCCTCCACCGCCGGTGACGTGGAACGGTTCGCCGAGTTCACCGAGCGCACCTACCGCGACCGGCTCACCGGCACCGACGGCCTGCCGCCGCGTGACCGCTGCTGACGCACTTCACCGCCGGACAACAGGTGTTTGTAGGATCAACGACGTGCCGGCGGAGTTCACCCTTCTTGGAGAAGTTCAGGTTCTCGTCGACGGCCAGCCGGTCGATCTCGGGCACGCCAGGCAACGTTGCGTCCTCGCGGTCCTGCTGGTGGACGCCAACCGCCTGGTGCACACCCCGGCGCTGGTCGACCGCGTCTGGGGCGACCAGGCCCCGGCCCGCGCCCGCAACGCGCTCTACGGCTACATCCACCACCTGCGTGCCGCGCTCGACGGCGCCGCCGACATCCAGCGCAAGGACGGCGGCTACCTGCTGGAGGTCGACCCGAACACCGTTGACCTGCACCGTTTCCGCGCCCTGGTCGCCTCGGCCCGCGCCACCGACGACGACCGGCACGGCCTGACGCTGCTCGACGACGCCCTGGCCCTGTGGCGCGGCGAGGCGTTCGCCGGGACCTCCAGCCCGTGGCTGGACGGTGTGCGCGACACCCTCGACCACGACCACCTGCAGGCCCGGCTCGACCACCACGACCTGGCCCTGGGCCACGGCCGGCACGCCGAGGTGCTGCCCGACCTGCTCCGGCTGGCCGAGGAACACCCGCTGGACGAACGGATCGCCGGCCAGCTGATGCTGGCGCTGCACCGGTCGGGCCGCTCGGCCGCCGCGCTCGACCACTACCACCGGCTGCGCCGGCGCCTGGCCGACGACCTCGGCGTCGACCCCGGCCCGCGCGTGCAGGAGGTCTTCCAGCTCATGCTGGCCAACGACTCCCCGCCCGAGCCGCGCACACCCGAACCGGCACCGGCCGAACCGCCACCGGACGCGCCGACCGCCGACCAGGTCAAGCCCGCGCCGGGACCGCTGCGGTCGCGGACCGGTGTGATCGTCTCCATCGCGGCGCTGATCCTGGTGATGGCCGGCGTCCTGGTGGCCACCCAGACCCTGCGCCCGGACGACCCGCCGGCCGGCGCGAGCCCCAGCGACACCGCCGGGTCGAGCCCCGCACCGTCGATCTCGCTCGACCCGAGGATCCCCCAGCCCGCCGTCTACGACTTCCAGCTGGTGCACTCGTCGCTGTGCCTGTCGGAGCGGCCCGACCAGAGCAGCGGGGACGGAGAGGTGATGCAGACCGACTGCCGCACCGACGTCCCGGTGTACTCCCTGGTGCCGTGGCTCACCGGCGTCTATCGCATCCTGTCCGACCACCCCCAGTTCGGCGAGGGTTGTCTCGGCGTCCGCAAGGCCCTCAAGGATCCGGGCGCCCCGGTGTACAACGACTACTGCGACCTGGAAGCGGCCGAGGAGTTCTCGGTTGAGCCGTTTCCCTCGGTCAAGGACGGGTTCCTGATCCGCGCCATCCACTCCGGGATGTGTCTGATGGCCGAGAACGCCTCAGTGATCAAGGAGACCCCCATCATCCAGGCGCCATGCACGCCCGACGGCGCCGGTCAGGTGTTCCGGCTGATCCCGCCCGTGGGCTGAGCCTCAGGACGGCTGGCGGGGCGCCCGGACCTCGATGAACGCCCGGATGCCGGCCACGATCCCTTCCAGCGGCACGGGCATCGTCGTCGTGGCGGCGATCTCGCCGATCACCTTCGCCGGCAGCTCCGGCGCCCCGGTCAGGTCGGCGGCGATCCACGCGGTGGTGCGGCTGGGGACCTTGGGCAGCCGGGACAGTCCCTCGGCGATCGCGTCCAGCTCGGCGGCGGCCAGCCCGATCTCCCCGCGCACGCCGTCGTCGGCGACCGGGCGGCAGACCCGCTCCTCGGCGCCCTTGCGGTACACCACGCTCTTGGCCGCCGGCAGCACCACCAGCGGGTCGGCGCACACCGCGCAGCCGGCGTCGTCGCGGCCGAACGGCCCGCGCACCATGCAGCTGGCCCGGTCGGGGGTGGTGCTGAGGAACCAGAACGCCCAGCAGGACTGGCAGCAGAACACGTCGGTGGTCGCGCCGTGCCACTGCTGGGCCACGGCCGCCTCCTGCTCGCGGACCAGCCGGCGGGCGAACTCCTCGCGGTCGGCCGCCTCCTTCTCGGTGGTGTCGGTCAGCTCCGCGATCCGGCCCCGCAGGTCGGCATTGGCGCCGAGCAGCTCGGCGTTCTCGCTGGTCAGCTCCTCCACCGTGGTGCCGAGTTCGGTCAGCGCACGCTCCTGGCGGGCCCACTCCGCGCGGTGACGCTCCCGCTGTCGTCCCTGGGCCTGCTCGGTCTCGTCCATGACACGGTCGACCGCCGACCGCACGTCCCGGCGCACCGCCTCGCGCACCGGGGCGAAATCCAGGAACCACGACCAGAACCGCCCGCCCATACCGCAACCGTAGCGACCCGGCCCGTGATCCATCCCCCGGGCCGGGTGCGACACTCCGGATCAACTCACGGCACAGGTACTCCCGTTGAGCGTGAACGCCGCCGGTTCACCGGTGTCACCGGTGTGCGTGGCCTGGAATCCGAAGCCCACCGACGCGGTCGGGTTGATCGTGGTGTTGTAGCTCGCCGGGCTCGCGGTGAGCCGTCCGCTGGCCGGGGCGTAGCTGGCGCCCCAGCCCGACGTGATCGCCTGCCCGCCGGGCAGGGTGAACTCCAGCGACCACCCGGTGATCGGCGCGGTGCCGGTGTTGGTCACGGTGATGGCGGCGGTCAGGCCGGTGTTCCACGGGCTCACGACGTAGGACACCCGGCAGCCGCCGGTGGGCGGCGGCTCGGTCGGGCCGCCGTCGGTGAGGCCGAAGAACTCCAGCACCCGCGCGGCCATGCCGCCCATCGGCAGGTTGTGGCCAACGCCCTGCAGGCTGATCGCCTCGACCGGGGCGGTGGCGCCGGTGCCGCCGTAGCGGGTCCTGGTCCAGCCGGACTGCGGGCTGTCGGTCTGGGTCGGGGTCTGGCTCACGCCGTGGACGTTGGTCCACTGCTTGATCTGCTCGCCGAAGTTGGGGTAGCGCAACGTCGAGTCCTCCGTGCCGTGCCAGGTCTGCATCCGTGGCCGGGGACCGGTGTAGCCGGGATAGGACGCGCGGACGAGGTCGCCCCACTGCTGCGGCGTGCGCGTGATCTGGCCGTTGGCGCACTCGCTGTTCCAGGTGTTGGGCGGGGTGGTGGCGAAACAGCCGAACGGGACGCCCATGAACGCCGCGCCGGCCGCGAACACGTCGGGGTAGTTGCCGAGCAGGACGTTGGTCATCATGCCGCCCGAGGACGCGCCGGTGACGAAGACCCGGGTCGGGTCGGTGGCGTAGCGCTGCTGGACGTAGCCGACCATCGAGCGGATGCCGACCGGGTCGCTGCCGCCGTCGCGGTGCAGCGCCTCCTGGGTGTAGACGTCGAAGCACTGGCCGGAGCGGGTGGCCGACGGGTAGATCACGATGTAGCCGTACTGGTCGGCGAGCCGGGCGAACTCGGTGCCGCTGTGGAAGGCCGGTCCGGAGCCGGTGCAGTAGTGCACGGCGACCAGCACCGCCGGCCGGGGCGGGAGGTTGTCCGGGACGTAGAGGTGCATGCGCAGGTTGCTGGGGTTGGTGCCGAAGTTGGTGATCTCCACCAGCGAGGCCGCCGAGGCCGGGGCCTCCAGCCGGACCAGCGCCGCGAGCACGAGCGCGACGACGCCCAGCCAGCTCGACAACTTTCTGCGGAACTTCACGGGCACTCCTCGGGCAGGGGAACGCGACACCTCGATTCTTGTTCCGAAAGTTTCCGAAACTCAAGAACCAAAGTGTGGACGATTCCGACGTCCGACAGGCGCCGGAACACCCGAAAGTTTCGGTCCAGACTGGAGTCAACTGGGCGTGCAGGCCGTGCAGAGGACCCACCGGTCGGTCACCAGCCCACCGGCGAAGGTGAACAACGCCGCCCAGCGACCCCCGGCGAGAGCACCTCGGGGATCACCGTCAGGTCCGGACGTTCCCGATCTCGTCGTGGAACCGCCGGACCTGACCCCTGTTCGGGCCGGTCACGCCCCCTGCTCCTCCTCGACCTGCCGGTTCCAGTCCCGCTTGGTCGCCTGCCAGCGGTCCTCGTCGTGCCCGAGCCGCCAGTAGCCCGAGATCGACACCCGCGCCCGCGGCACACCCCGGTCCACCAGCAGCAACCGCCGCAGCTCCTTGACGAAGCCGGCCTCACCGTGCACGAACGCCTGCACGTCCCCCGGCGGGAAGTCCAGGTCGGCCACCGCGCGCACCAGCGGCACACCGACCCGCTCGGACCCCCGGTGCAACCAGGTCACGCTCGCCTCGCCGGGCGTCTCCAGCTTCTGCTCGTCCTGCGGCCCGTCGACCTCCACGAACACGTGGGCCCGCGCCCCGGCCGGCAGCCGCTCCAGGCTCGCGGCGATCGCCGGCAGCGCGCTCTCGTCGCCGGCCAGCAGGTGCCAGTCGGCGTCGGCCGACGGCGCGTACTCCCCGCCCGGCCCCATGAACTGGACCTCGTCGCCGGGCGCGGCGCGCATCGCCCACGGGCCGGCGAGGCCGACGTCGCCGTGCAGCACGATGTCGACGCTCAGCTCGCGGCTGTCGGCGTCCCAGCGGCGCACGGTGTAGGTACGCATCCTCGGCCGCTCCTCGCCGTCCACCGGGAAGAGCATCTTGATGTAGTGGTCGGTGAACTCCCCCGCGGAGAACTCCGCCAGGCCCTCACCGCCGAGCACGACCCGGGTCAGGTGCGGGGTCAGGCGTTCCACCCGCACCACCCGGGCCTGCTTGGGCCTGCGCTCCCGGCGCGCTCCCCCGGCTGGTGTCCTGCGAGGTTCGGTCATGCCGCGACACTACGCCGGTGGTCGTCGCGCCCAGGAGCGCGATGCCCTACGTTCGATACAACCAATGGGGAAGGATCCTGCATGGCGCACGCCGTCATCCGGGCCGAGGAACTGAGGTGCCCATGAACATCAAGAAGGCACTCCTGCTGTCAGCGGCCGCGGTTTTGGTGTACACCCTCATCGCCCACCCGACCCAGCTCGGCGACGGCGTCCAGTCGATCTTCGGCTGGATCGGGGACGGCATCCAGTCGGTCTTCGCCTTCTTCCGCAGTGCCGTCGACTAGATCAACCAGTAGGTCAACCAGGGCCTAGCGGCTGACCGCCCCGGCGAACCTGGGGCGGTTGCCCGCGGCCGGACGCCGACGCGGCGGCCGGGCACTGGGCACCGCGGCCCGCCCACGGCGCCACGGCAGCGGGTCCTCGACGCTGGCGAGCTGACGCGGCCGGCGACGCGGCGCCGGCCGCTCACCGACGATGCAGGCGAGCGCGATCATGCTGGCCGCCAGCCACAGGTTGAGCCAGTCGTTGGCGGTGTTCAGCGCGCCGCCGGACCCACTGGTCAGCACGGTGACCGCGCCGTAGTGCCACAGCACGTACAGCACGCCACCGGCGATGAGGAAGCGTCGCGAACCGCGCACGCTGCGTACAACAGCGAGCCCCGTGAGCCCGAAGACGAGGTGCACCACGGAGTTCAGGCCACTGGTGCGCAGCACCGTGCCCTCCGCCAGTCCCAGCACGCCTGCCAGCAGGAACACCACCGCGATGACCGCGACCACGAGTCGCCCGGTCTTCTCCCTCATCGATACCTCCCCGGTCTCACTGAGTGATCGCCGCGCCCGGCTGCCCCGTTATGGCCTTGATCAAACCAGCTGGAACCCGCCCTTTCGGCACACGACGCGCATGATCACTCAGACGAGTTGATGGGCGGTACCGTTCCATCGATCTCGCTGCGGTACAAGCGAATTGGGTCCGGCGTGTCGCCGGTGAACCGATCGGCGAAGCGTGGCAGGATGCCCGGGCGCCCGAGATCAGCCCTCGTCCTCGGTGGTGCGGACGACGGCGACCGGACACGGAGCGTGGTAGAGCATGTGCTGGCTCGTCGACCCGAGCAGCAGCCCCCGGAAGCCGCCCCGGCCCCGGCTGCCGACCACCACGAGCTGGGCGTGCTTGGCCGCCCGCAGCAACGCGTGCGTCGCCCGCTCCCGCCGGATCTCCCGGTGCACGTGGACGTCCGGGTACTTCTCCTGGAAACCGGCCAGCCGTTCGCCGAGCAGCTCGCCCGCCTGCTCGGCCAGCGAGCTGAAGTCCAGCGCGTCGGTCCCGCCGGCGAAGGCCACCTCCAGCAGCAGGTCGGTCCAGGTGTGCACGGCGATCAGGTCGGTTCGGCGCATCGAGGCCGCCTCGAAGGCGTAGGCGATCGCCGCCTCGCCCACCGGGGTGCCGTCGACGCCGACGACGACCGAGCCCTCGGTCGGCGGCGCGTCCTCGGCGGTCCGGCCACGCACGACCACCACCGGGCACAGCGACCGGCCGGCCAGCGACACCGAGGTCGAACCGATCAACAGGCCGGTGAACCCGCCAAGGCCCCGGCTGCCGATCACCAGCTGCGAGGCCTGCCGGGACTCCTTGACCAGCAGCGGAACGGCCGGGGCGAGCTCGAAGACCTCTTCGGTGCGGATGTCGGGGGCCGTCGCCCTGGCGACACGGGTGCCCTCGGCCAGCCAGGTCCGGCCCTGCTCCTCCAGCGCGGTACGCAGCACCTGCGGGTCGATGATGCCGCCCGGGTACCCCAACGGCACCTCGCAGGCGTGCACCAGCCGCAGCGCGACGCCGTGCCGCGCGGCTTCCTCGGCGGCCCACGCGATCGCGTTCGTGGCCCGTTCCGACCCGTCCACCCCGACGACGACCGGTCCTCCGGTAAGCGTGCTCATCGGCTCATTGTCGGCGGTCGCGGGGGCGCTCGCGACCTGAGCGCCCCCGTCCGAGCAGCTCACGGACCTGCCGGGCGATCTCCCGGTCCTCCCTGGCGGTGACCACGAACGTGCGCACGGCGGCGCCGCCGGCCGTGATCTCGGTGTCGGTCACCTGGTCGCCGGCCACGGCCCGGTTGGCGTCCTCGTCCAGGCGCACCCCCAGGAAGCCGAGGCCGGCGGCGGCCGCGGTCCGCACGGGCGGCTGGTGCTCGCCGACCCCGCCGGTGAACACCAGCGCGTCGAGCCCGTCCATGGCCGCGGCCATGCCGGCGATCTCGCGGCGCAGCCGGTGGGTGTAGACGTCGAACGCGCGGACCGCCCGCTCGTCGCCGGTCTCCACGCCCTGCCGCACCTCGCGCAGGTCGCCGTCGCCGCCGGTGAGCCCGGCGAGACCGGACTCGTGCTCCAGCGCGTCGCCCAGCGACGCCACGCTCATCCCGCCGTGGCGCAGCAGCCACAGCAGCAGCCCGGGGTCGACACTGCCCGGGCGGGTGGCCATCACCAGGCCCTCCAGCGGGGTGAAGCCCATGGTGGTGTCGACCGAGCGGCCGGCCAGCACGGCGGCCAGCGAGGCGCCGGCCCCCAGGTGGCAGGTCACCACCCGCGCGTCGCCGCGACGCAGGAACTCGGCGGCGCGGCCGGCGGCGTAGGCGTGGGACAGGCCGTGGAAGCCGTAGCGGCGCAGGCCCCACCGCTCGTTCCAGTCGCGGGGCAGGGCGTAGGTGGCCGCGGCGGCCGGCAGGTCGCGGTGGAAGGACGTGTCGAAGCAGGCGACCGCCGCGACGTCGGGCAGCACGGCGGTGATCGCGTCGATGCCGGCGACGCCGCGCGGCTGGTGCAGCGGGGCGAGCTCGGCCAGGGCCGCGATCCGCCCGCGCACGTCGCCGGCGAGTCGGACGGGACCGGGGAACTCGGAGCCGCCGTGGACGACGCGGTGGCCGACGGCGTCGACCGTGCCGAGCCCGGAGACGAACCGTTCGAGTTCGTCGGTCTCCCGCCCGCCCGACCAGCGGCCGAGGTCCAGGGCGGCGACGACGTCGTCGGCGTCGTCGAGCAGCCGGACCTTGAGGCTCGACGAGCCGGCGTTGACCACGAGCACGTTCATGCCGGGCTCCTCAGTACGGCCAGGTCCAGTCGCGGACCTCGGGCAGGTCCTCGCCGTGTTCCCTGGTCCAGCGGTGGTGGCGGATCCGGGCGTCGCTCATCCGCTGGCGCAGCAGCGCGGTCCGCTCACCGAGCCCCGGCACCCGGTCGAGCACGTCGATGACCAGCCGGTAGCGGTCCATGTCGTTGAGCACCAGCATGTCGAAGGGCGTGGTGGTCGTGCCCTCCTCCTTGTAGCCCCGGACGTGGAGGTTGGCGTGGTTGGTGCGGCGGTAGGTCAACCGGTGGATCAGCCACGGGTAGCCGTGGTAGGCGAAGATGACCGGCCGGTCGCGGGTGAACAGGGCGTCGAACTCGCGGTCGGTCATGCCGTGCGGGTGCTCGGTGTCCGGCTGCAGGCGCATCAGGTCCACGACGTTGACCACCCGCACGCGCAGCGACGGCAGGTGTTCGCGCAGCAGCGCGGTGGCGGCCATGACCTCCATCGTCGGCGCGTCGCCGGCACAGCCCAGCACGACGTCGGGCTGCTGGTCGCCGGTCTCGCCGCCGGCCCACTCCCAGATCCCGGCGCCCCGGGCGGCGTGCAGCGCGGCCTCGTCCATCGACAGCCAGTCCGGGGTGGCGTTCTTGCCGGCCACCACGACGTTGACGTAGTCGCGGCTGCGCAGGCAGTGGTCGGCGACCGAGAGCAGCGTGTTGGTGTCCGGCGGCAGGTAGACCCGGATCACCTCGGCCTTCTTGTTCATCACGTGGTCGATGAAGCCGGGGTCCTGGTGGGAGAAGCCGTTGTGGTCCTGGCGCCACACGTGCGAGGTCAGCAGGTAGTTCAGCGACGCGATCGGCCGCCGCCAGGCCAGCTTCTTGCTGGTCTCCAACCACTTGGCGTGCTGGTTGAACATCGAGTCGACGATGTGGATGAACGCCTCGTAGCAGGAGAACAGGCCGTGCCGCCCGGTGAGCAGGTAGCCCTCCAGCCAGCCCTGGCACAGGTGCTCGGAGAGCACCTCGACGACCCGGCCCTCGGTGGCCAGGTGTTCGTCGACCGGCAGGAGTTGCGCCTGCCACTGTTTGGCGGTGGCGTCGTAGACGGCGTCGAGCCGGTTGGAGGCGGTCTCGTCCGGGCCGAAGATCCGGAAGTTGCGGCTCACGGCGTTGCGCCGCACGACCTCGCAGAGGAACCGGCCCAGTTCGCGGGTCGGTTCGGAGCTGGACCCGCCGTGCTGGCCGACCAGCACGCCGTAGTCGCGGAAGTCGGGCAGTGCCAACGGTGTGAGCAGCAGGCCGCCGTTGGCGTGCGGGTTGGCGCCCATCCGTCGGGTGCCGGTGGGCGCCTGCTCCAGCAGCTCCGGGACCGGGCATCCGCTGTCGTCGAACAGTTCCTCGGGCCGGTAGGAGCGCAGCCACCGCTCCAGCAGCGCGAGGTGCTCGGGGTTGTCCCGCACGCCGGAGAGCGGAACCTGGTGGGCCCGCCAGGTTCCCTCGACCAGCACACCGTCCACATCGGAGGGACCGGTCCAGCCCTTCGGGGAGCGCAGCACGATCATCGGCCACCGGGGGCGGCCGACCCCGCCCGAGCGCGCCGCGCGCTGGATCGCGGCGATCTCGGTGAACACGTCGTCCATCGTGGACGCCATGTCGCGGTGCATCCGCGCCGGATCGTCGCCGGTGACGTAGCGCGGCGCGTAGCCGTAGCCGCGCAGCAGCGCGTCCAGCTCCTCGTGCGGGATGCGGGCCAGCACCGTCGGGTTGGCGATCTTGTACCCGTTCAGGTGCAGGATCGGCAGCACGGCGCCGTCGTGCACCGGGTCGAGGAACTTGTTGGCGTGCCAACTGGTGGCCAGCGGCCCGGTCTCCGCCTCGCCGTCGCCGACCACGCACGCCACCACCAGGTCGGGGTTGTCGAACGCGGCGCCGTAGGCGTGCGCCAGCGAGTAGCCGAGCTCACCGCCCTCGTGGATCGAGCCGGGGACCTCGGGCGCGACGTGGCTTGGCACCCCGCCGGGGAAGGAGAACTGGCGGAACAGCACCCGCATTCCCCGCTCGTCCCGGGCGACCTCCGGGTAGTCCTCGGAGTAGCTGCCCTCCAGCCACGTGTTCGCCAGCAGACCCGGGCCGCCGTGGCCCGGACCCGTGACGTACATCAGGTCCAGGCCACGGTCGCGGATGATCCGGTTCAGGTGGACGTAGACGAAGTTCAGGCCGGGCGTGGTGCCCCAGTGCCCGAGCAGTCGCGGTTTGATGTGCTCCACCCGCAGCGGTTCCCGCAGCAACGGGTTGTCCAGCAGGTAGATCTGCCCGACCGACAGGTAGTTCGCCGCCCGCCAGTACGCGTCCACCGACCCCAGGACGTCGCGCCCCGGCTCCACCGCCAACGCCTCAGCCATGCCCGTAGCATCACCCAGATCACGGGCACCCGCATGTCAGCGGCCGGCGGCGGACTCCGTGGGCAGCCGGACCTGGAAGTGCGTGTCGCCGGGTGCGGAGACCACCCGCAGGTCCCCGCCGTGCCGGTTGACCACCACCCGCCACGACACGTCCAGCCCGAGGCCGGTGCCCTGGCCGACGCCCTTGGTGGTGAAGAACGGCTCGAACACCCGCCGCCGCAGCTCCGCCGGGACACCGGGGCCGGTGTCGATCACTTCCACCAGCACGCGGTCGCCGTCCAGGGCGGTACGCAGGGTGATCGTGCCCTCGCCGTCGACGGCGTCCACGGCGTTGTCGATCAGGTTGGTCCACACCTGGTTCAGCTCGGCGGCGTAGGCCGGGATCCTGGGCAGCGAACGGTCGTAGTCCTTCACCACCCGCACGCCGTCGGGGATCTTGCCGGCGAGCATCACCACGGTGGCGTCCAGGCCCTCGTGCACGTCGATGGTCTGGTGGGCCGAGCGGTCCAGCTGCGAGTACTGCTTGGCCGCGCCGACCAGGGCGGAGATCCGGCCGGTGCTGTCCTTGATCTCCAGCAGCAGGTTCTCGGTCTCCACCGTGTAGGCCAGCCAGCGCAGCGCCGGCTCGAAGAAGTCCGGCTCCACCACACCGGCCAGCTCGTCGAGGTCACTGACGGTGATTCCGGCGGTGACGAACACCGGCGCGAGGTCCCAGCCGCCGGTGACGTCGCGGTCCTCCAGCCACTCCCCCAGCTCGTCCTCGCGGTCGGCGACCTGGATCGGGGTGAGCCTGGGCGCCTCGGCGATCCGGTCGACGAACTTGTCCTGGATCTTGGTCAGCCGGTGCAGCTGGAGGCCGTCGAAGTGGCCGTCGGCCAGCAGCGCCAGCTTGTGGCGCATGCCCGCGACCCGCTCCCGCAGCGTCTCGGTCGCCCGGACCGCGGCCGCCGCCGGGTTGTTCAGCTCGTGGGTCAGGCCCGCGGTGAGCTTGCCCAGCGCCAGCAGCCGTTCGCGCTGGGCGACCAGCTCGTCGGAGTTGCGGATGCCGACGAACATGCCCTGCAACAGGTGCACGGCCATCGGGAACCACTCGGCGAACCTCGGCGCGAACTCCGCCACCGGCAACGCCAGCAGCTCACAGTCGGTGATCGCGTTGAGCGAGGCCATGTAGTGCTGGTCGACCTGGTCGCCGAGGTAGAACTGGGTGGCGCCGGCGTAGACGCCAGGGGAGTCCGAGCGCACCACCTCCACCTCGTCGCCGCGCACCCGGCGGGTCAGCGTGATCGTGCCGGACAGCAGCACGTAGAAGCACTCCGCCGGATCGCCCTCCGGCGCGACGACCTCACCGGCGGCGCACGAGACGACGTCGGCGGTGGCCGAGATCCAGGCCAGCTGCTCGTCGGTCAGGTGCTCGAACAGGAACAGCTCGCGCAGCGCCGACGGTTCGATGGTGGTCACCGCTCCTCCAGGTACCGGTGTACCAGCGTCACGGCCATCGCGCCCTCGCCGACCGCCGAGGCGACCCGCTTGACCGACTGGGCGCGCACGTCCCCGGCGACGAACACGCCCGGCACGCTGGACTCCAGGTAGTACGGGTCGCGGTCCAGCGTCCAGCCGGAGGGCCGCGAGCCGTCCACGACCAGGTCGGGGCCGGTCCACACGAATCCGCGCTCGTCGCGCCGCACGAGGCCGTCGAGCCAGTCGGTGCGGGGGGCGGCGCCGATGAAGATGAACAGGTGGTGGGCGTCGACGACCTCCTCGGTGCCGTCGGTGGCGCGCAGCCGCAGCCCTTCGAGGTGGTCGCCGCCGCGCGCCTCGACGACGGTCGTGCCGGTGCGCACGTGGACGTTGTCGATCGCCTCCAGCTGCTGGACCAGGTAGTGCGACATCGACGCCCGCAGCGACGGGCCGCGCACGACCAGCGTGACCGTTCTGGCGTGCCGGGCGAAGAACACCGCGGCCTGCCCGGCGGAGTTGGCGCCACCGACGATGTAGACGTCGCGGTCGGCGCACTCGGCCGCCTCGGTCATCGCCGAGCCGTAGTACACGCCCCGGCCGACGAGGTCCTCGACGCCGGGGGCGTCGAGGCTGCGGTAGGAGACGCCGGTGGCCAGGATGACCGCGTGCGCGGCGATGCCGCTGCCGTCGCCGAAGCGCACGGTCCTGGCCGAGCCAGCCACCTCCAGGGCCGTCACGTCGCGCGCGGTGAGCATCTCGGCACCGAACTTGACCGCCTGCCGGCGGGCGCGGTCGGTCAGCTGCGAGCCGGACACGCCGTCGGGGAAGCCGAGGTAGTTCTCGATCCGGGAGCTCTGTCCGGCCTGACCACCGGCCGCCTGGCGTTCGACCAGCAGGGTGCGCAGCCCCTCGGACGCCCCGTAGACCGCCGAGCCGAGGCCGGCCGGGCCGCCGCCGACGACCACCAGGTCGTAGAAGTCGGTCTCCGGGTCGACGGTCAGGCCAACGGCCGAGGCGATCTCGGCGTCGGTGGGCGAGCGCAGCGCCTGCCCGTCGGGGGTGATCACCACCGGGATCTCGGTCGGGTCGGCCGACGCGGCGTCGAGCAGCCGGTGGCCCTCCGGCTCGTCGATGCTGTAGTAGCGGTAGGGCACGGCGTTGCGGGCCAGGAAGTCCCGTGCGGTGAACGTCGGCGCCGACCACCGGTGGCCGACGATCTTGATCTCCTCGACGGCCGGCACGGCAACGTCGCACCACAGCTCGATCAGCGCGTCGACGACCGGGTAGAGCTTCTCCTCCGGCGGATCCCACGGCTTGAGCAGGTAGTGGTCGACGTCGACCAGGTTGATCGCCTGGATCGCGGCGTCGGTGTCGGCGTAGGCGGTGAGCAGCGCCCGGCGGGCACGCGGGAACAGGTCCATCGCCTGCTCCAGGAACTCGATGCCGTTCATCTCCGGCATGCGGTAGTCGGCGAGCATCGCGGCGACCTGTTCGCCGCGCAACTTCAGCTCCCGCAACGCCTCCAGCGCGTCCTTGCCGGAGGACGCGCGGACGATCCGGTGCCCCTCGCCGTAGCGGCGGCGCAGGTCGCGGGCCACGGCCCGGGAGACCCCCTCGTCGTCGTCGACGGTCAGCAGGACGGGCTTGTTCACTCGTTCACACTCCCAAGGTCCGGCCGACGCCGGACGCGACGGAACTGACCAACACCGCCCCGCCGGTGATCATTCCTCCGCTAGACGATGGTCTGGTCCACGAAACACCACCGCCAGTCCTCGCCCGGTTCGAACGAGCGCACGATCGGGTGCTGGGTGGCCGCGAAGTGGGCGCTGGCGTGCCGGTGCGGCGAGGAGTCACAGCAGCCGACGTGCCCGCAGGTCAGGCACTCCCGCAGGTGGACCCACCGGCCGCCGATGGCCAGGCAGTCCGCACACCCTTCGGTCGTGTCCGGTGACACGTCGTGGATCTGGTCGAGATGGACGCATTGAGCCATGCCCCATCATCGCACCGCTGACCGGTCACCACCCCGCGACCGAGGTCCGCGGCGGTGGGCTCAGCGGTTGAGCACGGCCGGCACCAGCGCACCCGCCAGTAACAGCACCGCGAGCAGCGCCACCACCAGCAACAGGGTGATCACGTAGTGCCGCGCCCGTGGTCGTTGCAAACGGCGCAGGGCGACGCCGCCGGCGATCAGCGTGGTGGCCGCGATCGGCAACAGCGCGTGGTGCCAGCCGCCGGTCTCCGACCACGCGCCCTCGACGCCGAGCGCGAGGCGGACGTCCCGGGTGGAGGTCACCGCGACCCTGATCTGGCCGACGACCAACCGCCGGGTGCCCCGCTCCCCCAGGACCCGCGGATAGGGCGCCACCAGGTACGCGGCGGCGCCGGACCGTTCGTAGGCGTCCTGGACGGAGGTGTCGTCGAGACCGGTGACCAGCTCGCAGGCGACCGTCGCGGGGATGCCTCGATCCGGCGCGGGCGGATGACCGGCCAGCACGTGGTGCAGGGTTGCCACGGGCCGATTCCAGTTTGATCACCACCCGCGCCGGACGAGATTCGGCGAACGGCAGGGACCTACCGCTGCTGCTTGGCCTCCTCCTGGAGCTCCTGCTGGGCGTCCTCGTAGCTGTCGTCCCAGTTCGCGACCTCCTTGAACGCCTCGGCACCGCCGGTACGCGCCAGGGAGATCGGTTTGATGGTGTCGGCGAAGCCGTCGCGGCCACGCGGTGACATCACGTCGTCGACGCGTTCGGCGCCTCGGCTGAGCTGGTCGTTGCCGAAGGTGATCCGGTCCCGGATCGCGCTGTTGGCCCGGTCGACGCCGCCTTCGACCTGGCGCAGGGAGTCGCGGTGCTTGCCGATGGCCCGGCCCATCTCCTTGGCCCGCTTGCCGACCTTCACCGACGCCTTGGCCAGCGCGTCCGACGCCTTGCGCAGCTTGTCGAACTTGCGAATGGCCATCGCCAGCTTCATCAGCAGCTTGCTGACCTTGCCGGCGATCTTGCCGGCGGTGGAGGCGGCGCGGGCCACGGCCCAGCCGGTGAACGCGGCGACCGAGGCACCGAAGCTGCACCAACTGGTCGCGAGCGCGGACACCGCTGCGATCAGGAACTCCGCCACGACGTCGGCGATGATGTCGCGGATGATGCCGCGCACGGTGGCGACCAGGACGCCAGTGCAGCGCACGCCGGTGGACACCGCCGTCGCCGCGCCCTCCAGCGCCGCGACCTGCTCGGCGACCTGGGTGGCGGCGGCACGGTAGGCGTCGGCGGCCTCGCCCTTCCAGGTCGCGGTCTCGCTGGTGGCGGCCTGGGCGTACTCCTGGCTGATCCTGGCGCACTCCGTGGCGACCTCGCCCCAGGTCGCGGCGACGCCGTTGACCGCGCCGGGGTCACCGGCCAGGTCGTCGAGCGGCTCCTTGAGGAAGGAGACGTGCTCGATCAGCCAGCCGATGCCGCCGCCGACGAGCATGCCCAGCGGGTTGGCGACGAAGCCGAGCACGTCGAGCCCCAGGGCGACGCCGTCGAAGGCCCAGTCGCTCGGGTTGTTGAAATCCTGGGCGCACTGCCAGACCGTGTCGACGATCCGGGCACCGTCGGTCGCGTTGTCCGCGTTGACCTCGACAACCACCGCTAGTCCTCCAGGAACTGTTCGAACAGGGACGCGTGCTCGTCGTCGGTCTGGGTGGTGGAGTCGGCGCAGTCGCGCAACGCGTCGGCGATGTCGGGCAGGGAGGAGGCCATCTCGGAGATGGAGTTGCCGGTCATGGCGATCTGCACCCTGGCGGACCCGCTGAAGACCTGGCCGATGATCCCGTAGGTCTCGATGCCCAGGTCGACGCCGGCGCCCTTGGCTCCGGCGGCGCTCAGGGCCGTTCCGAAGCCGTCGACGCTGCCGGCGTGGCCGGTCACGTCGGCGGGGACCATCTCGAAGTCACCCACGGTCGTCCCCCCAGACCGAGTCGAAGCCCTCGTCGTCCTCGGCGTCGGTGCGGCGGGGGCGGGCGGCGGGGGCCTCGGAGCGCAGCGGGGCCTCGGGTTCCCGCTCGTCCCCGGTCACCGGCCCGGGGCTGGGGTCGGTGGGGTCCGGCTCGTCGTCGTCCTCGCGCTGGGCGACCTCGATCTGGTCGCGCAGGAAGTCCATGGCCGGGGAGTCGCCGATCAGCGGCTGGAGTGTCTGCTGCATCTGCTCGGCGACGGCGGCGTGCGCGCCCCGGATGGTCTCGGTGATCATCGCGGCGAGCTGGTCGGGGCCGTTGCGCATGGCCTCCGGCGTGATGACCAGCCGCTCAAGGCGGCCGCCTGGGGCCATCTCCACCGACACCCCCCGGTCGGGGCTGGTGGCCCGCGCCCGCAGCGTCCTGAGCTCGGCCTGGGTCTGCTCGGCCCGCTGCTGGATCTCGCCGACCCGTCGCATGTAGTCGGCGAGCCGTCGCTCGCCGGCCCCTACATCCAGATTCATGGGCGGTTGGACGGACCTACCTGATTTCAGGTTCCCATGAATTCCGCAGCACCTCGGTGGCCATCTCCCGTGCCGACTGGCGGGTCGCCAGCACCACCGCGACCAGCGAGAACAGCAGGATCGCGTCCCGTCCGGCGGCCAGCGCGACCGCCGCCGGCGCGTCCGCCGGGAGGGCACCGACCGCGCTCACCACGGCCAGCACGCCCAGCGCGGCGAGCACCGCCACCGGCACCCACGACCACCGCCCGGCCGACGCCGGCCGCACCCGCCGGGAGTCCACGTACGGCTGCCCGTACCGCACGATCCGGGCGACGTCGGTGTGCACCGACGAGGCGACCAGGCCGGCGATCACCGCGACCAGCGCGCCGAACCCGGTGATCACCCCGGAGGGCGGGTCGACCAGCCACGCGGACTCCAGCTCCGGCCACGGCGAGACGAACGGGCCCACCCGCCTCGGGGCGTCGAACAACGGCAGGGACGCCAGCACCTCCAGCGCGCCGGCCCCCAGCCCCAGCCACGCGATCAGCCGCAGCCGCCGCACCCGCCGGGGCACCGGCGCCCGCGCGACCTCGGCCTTGGTCACCGGCCACCGCTCATCGGGTTTGTCCCGGCGCCGGTCGGGGCGCTGGTCACGGGGTCGGCGCGGGATCAGCAGGCCGATGGTGGCGGCGGCGAACCACACGGTCAGCAGACCAAGGGCGATCGAGAGGACCGGACCGGCCAGCGTCCACCGCGCGCTGTCGTTGGCGCCCGGGGACCGACCGGAGTCGAACACGGCGACGTCCCGCTCCCCCGGCGCGAGCTGGCCGGGCGGGAAGGTCACCGTCCCGGTCACGCCGTCGTCCCAGCGCACGTCGGCCCGGCACTCGTGGGAGGTGCCGACGCCCCAGCGGCCGACCGGGCCGTAGGTGGTGCAGTCGGTCACCGTGGCGGTGCCGGTCCGGTCGGCCTCCGGCGGCCCGACGAGCACGTCGGTGGCGCGGACCACGGTGGCCAGCAGCAGCAGGCCGATCACCGTGGCCAGCCCGAAGGCGAGTGCGCGCATCCGGCAACCCTAGCGATATCGATAAATGGCGGGAAACAAGGAATGGGGACCTGCCAATAACAATTAATTCAGCCGGGGTTATACTCCCGTCCGAAATTGCAGTGAACGAAACAGGAATCGCGTGACGACCACGGCGTTGAGGAACGATCCCGTGCCGGACCCGACGCCCGAACCGGCGGCGTCGACCGTCCACACCGGCCGACCTGCCTGGCTGGAGTACGCCAGAAGGCTGGCGCTGAGCCGGTGGCTGCCCAGGCTGGTAGCCCTGCTGGCCGCCGTGCCGGCGCTCACCACGCTGCTGGAGGTCACCCGCGCCGGGCGCCTGCAGCACATCGACTACCTGTTCCAGCTCACCAGGATCACCAACGCCGACGGCACCCTCAAGCCGTTCGACCTGCAGAACTACTTCTCCAACGAGCACCTGCTCGGTCTGCCGACGCTGTTCTACTGGCTCAACATCGAATGGTTCGCCGGGGACAACCGCACGCTCGGCGTGTTCGTCGTGGTGGTCGCCGCGCTCACCGTCGTGGCGCTGGGCGCCGCGCTGCCCCGCGACCTGCCGCCGCTGGTCAGGGCCGGGCTGCTGGTGGCCGCCTCGGCCCTGGTGTTCAGCCTGCACGGCCTGTGGAACTTCACCCGGGCGATGAGCGGCACCGCGTGGCTGACCGCCAACCTGATCGTGGTCGTGTCGCTGCTGCTGGCCAGCCGTGGTCGGTGGTGGCCGGCGCTGGCGCTCGCGCTGCTGGGCAGCCTGACCTACGGCACCGCGTTCCCCGTCTGGCCGATGCTGGCCCTGCTGGCCCTGCTGCGCCGCGAGGTCTGGTGGAAGCGGGTCCTGCCGCTGGTCCTGGGCGTGACGGTCGTGCTGGTGTGGCTGCACTTCCGGCCGTCGCCGCCGCTGGCCGGGCAGCCGGCCGGCGACCTGGGCAGCCTGCTGTACTACTTCCTCGCCATCGCCGGCAAGCTGTGGACCACCGAGGACGGCGGGGTGGCCGCCGCCGCGGGCGCGCTGATCATCGCGGTGTACGGCGCGCTCGCCACCAGCAAGGTGGCCCGCGAGCCCCGGCTGTGGTTCTGGTGGGCGCTGGCCGGCCACGCCCTGCTGTACTGCGGGATGATCGCGCTGGCCAGGGTCGACTACGGCGAGGAGGTCGGCCTGCACACCGCGCGCTACACCTCGGCGTCGGTGCTGCTGTCGATCCCCGCGCTGGTGATGGTGGCCTCCGTCGCCCACCGGAAGGTGGACCTGCGCGGGTACCGGATCGCCGTGGCGGTGGTGCTCACCGGGCTGCTCGGGTTCGCCCTCGGCGCGCCCTACGCCAAGCAGGAACGCACGGCCGGGCGGATCCACGAGGTGGAGGCGGTGGCGCTGCGCGCCGGCCTGAGCGACGCCTACCGCGTCTACCCGGCCGCCGAGGACCTGGTGCCCCGGCTGCGGGCGCTGGGCCACTACCCGTTCACCGACGACTTCACCCTCGGCTGCGGCGGCCCGGAGTTGGGGTCGCGGCTGGACCGCGGCGCCATGGAGCCCCTGCTGCCCGCGCGCGGCAACAAACGTCCGCTGCGCGCGGCCGGCACGGTCAACGCCGTCGAGCCGGTGGATCCCGCGCCGCTGGCCGACGGCCACCCGGCGCCGATCTTCTACGGCTGGGCGCACGACCGCGAGGACCCGGTGCGTTGTGTGGTCGTCGTGGACGGCGCCGGCACGGTCGTCGGTGGCGGCGTGAACGGGCTGGTGCGCACCGACGTCGCCCGGGACTACGCCGGGGTGGCTCCGGACTCGGGTTTCGTGGTGGTCGGCCCGGCCGACGCCGACAACCGGATCGTCGTGCTGCACCGCAGCGGGGCCATGCACTGGCTGCCGGCCAAGGGCCCGGAGCACCCGATGCCGCTCGACGACCTCATCGAGTGGCGCTGAGATGGCGCACCCGGACGACCTGGTTTCCCTGCCCGGCGGGACGTTCCTGATGGGCACCGACGACCAGGAGGCGGCGGCCGACGGCAGCGAGGGCCCGGTCCGGCCGGTCGCGGTCGCGCCGTTCCTGATCGGCGCGTACACGGTCACCAACGAGCGGTTCGCCCGGTTCGTCGAGGACACCGGGCACGAGACCGACGCCGAGCGGTTCGGCTGGTCCTACGTGTTCGCCGGGCTGCTGCCGGGGGCGCTGCGCCGGGGCGCGCCGCGACCGGAGGGCACGCCGTGGTGGTGCGGGGTGAACGGGGCGTACTGGCGGGAGCCGGAGGGTCCGGGCAGCGTCCTCGACGGGCGCGGTGACCACCCGGTGGTCCACGTGTCCTGGCGCGACGCGGACGCCTACTGCCGTTGGGCGGGCGGGCGGCTGCCGACCGAGGCGGAGTGGGAGTACGCGGCGCGCGGCGGGCTCGAACAGCGCCGCTACCCGTGGGGCGACGAGCTGACGCCCGGCGGCGAGCACCGGTGCAACATCTGGCAGGGCCGTTTCCCGGTGAACAACACCGAGGAAGACGGTTTCCTGGCCACGGCGCCGGTGGATGCCTTCCCGCCCAACGGTTTCGGACTGTACAACGTCGCCGGCAACGTCTGGGAGTGGTGTGCCGACGACTGGACCACCGACGCGCCCGACGCCGCCAAGGTCATCCGGGGTGGTTCGTACCTGTGCCACCACTCGTACTGCAACCGCTACCGGGTCGCCGCCCGCACCGCCAACACCGCCGACAGCACGGCCGGCAACACCGGTTTCCGCTGTGCCGCCGACGGGTGAGAACCTCAGCCGCCGGTGACGCCGCCGGAGCTGATCCGGCCGGCCCACTGGATGGCCGGCAGCAGCCGGTCGAGCAGTTCGCGCGCGGCGGCGCTGAGCGAACAGGTCCGGACCGTCGCGCCGTCGCGGTCGCAGACCACCAGACCAGCCAGTTCCAGCCGGCGCACGGTCCGCTCGGCCGACTCGCCGAGGTCGAGCACGTCGCGGTAGGGCAGCGGGCCGCAGGACAGCGCGGCGAGCACGTCCAGCTCGTGGTCGTCGGGCAGGACCCGCAGCAGCGCCCGCAGTTGCTCGGCGAGCACGGTCTCGTAGTCGGTGGCCGGCCCGGGGTGGCCGAGTTCGGAGCTCCAGTCGGAGGTGAGGTCGGTGATCCGCCCACCGGCGTCGCGGCCCTTGCCGCGCAGGCGCCAGATCGGCGGCACGTCGCTGGGCCGGACCTCGGCGGTGACGAACCGGTTGCGGCCGTTGTCCTTGGCGCGCAACAGGGCCGCGTCGGCGCCGTGGAACAGCGCCACCACGTCGTGGTCGGCGCACTGCTCGCGCACGGCGATCCCGATCGAGGCGGTCAGGCCGGTGAACGTGGTGATCCCGTCGCGCGCCGAGGGCGCCGGCACGGCCACCGCGCGGATCTGGGTGAGGATGGTCCCGGCGACCCGTTCGGCGCCCTCGCGGTCGGTGGCCGGCAGCAGCACCAGGAACTCGTCGCCGCCGTGGCCGCCGTAGCGGCCGGCGACGTCGACCTGGCGGGTCGCGCCCCGCACGACCGAGGCCACCGCGCGCAGCACGGCGTCGCCGGCGAGGTGCCCGTGGGTGTCGTTGACCTCCTTGAACCGGTCGAGGTCGATCATCAGCAGCGCGGCGGGGCCGCTGCCGGCGTGGTCGAGGACCTCACCGGCGGCGCGTTCCCAGCCCCAGCGGTCCAGCATGCCGGTCAGCTTGTCGGTGGTGCGGAACCCGAGGGGTTGCCCACAGGTGGCACAGCCTGGGCCGGAGAAGACATCATCCGTGCCAGCTAGCCGCATCGTGAAGTCCTTAACCGAAGCAAAGTGGATCTCTGTCGAGGGTAGACCGATTGACTGTCTCGTTTCAACTGACAAAAATGGACATTCAGCGGCGTTGCTATCTCTGGGTACAGGCGGGAGGCCGGTGATGGTCGCACGGGAGCCAGGCAGGACCCTCGCCGACAGGTTGAACCACCTGTTCGCCGGGATGACCGTCCGCAACGGCCAGGAGTTCAGCAACGAACAGGTCGCCTCGGCCATCGTGGCCACCGGGGTGACGATCTCGCAGAGCTACATCTGGCAGCTGCGCAAGGGCCGCAAGGACAACCCGACGTTCAAGCACCTGCAGGCGCTCGCCGCGTTCTTCGGTGTGCCGGTCTCCTACTTCTTCGACGACGAGGTGACCGACCGGGTCGACGAGCAGCTGGTGCGGCTGCGGGCCGAGCAGGCGCGGCTGACCGAGATCATGGACTCCAGCGACGCGCAGCTGATGGCCCTGCGAGCCGGCGAGCTCTCCCCCCGGGGACGGCGCCAGGTGATGGACCTGCTCGACGTGGTCCACCGGCTGGAGCAGGCCGAGCGGGACAGCGGTCCGCAGGGCTGAACGGAGCACGGGCGACCTGGCGTCCGGTCCTGCCGCGATCCACCCCCGGTCTGGGAAACTCTGCCGGGACAGGGTCCCTGGGGGTGTGGGCGGGGAGGTTCGGGGGCGTGCGCGAACGCGAGTTGCGCCGGTACTGCCGGGGGTTGTTGAACGAGCTGGGCATCCGCCCACCGCTGGACGTGCACGAGCTGTGCCGGCGCGTCGGGGAACGACGCGGCAAACCGATAAGACCGGTGGCCCACCCGATCCCCGTGCCGGGACCGTTCGGCGCCTGGGTCAGCACGGCCTCCGCCGACTACCTGCTCCACCAGAGCGAGACCAGCCGCGCCCACCAGGACCACATCATCCTGCACGAGCTGGGCCACATCCTGGCCGGTCACCGCTGCGAGCGGGCCGACGACACCCTGCCCGCCCAACTCGACCCGGCCGACGGTCCCACGCTGGCGCGCCGGTACCCCGACCTGGCACCGGAGGCGGTGCGCCGGGCGCTGCACCGCACGTCCTACGACTCCGACCAGGAACGCGCGGCCGAGACGGTGGCCACGATCATCCTGGAATGGGCGACGGTGTTCGAGTCGGTCGGACCGCCGGCCACCTCCGCCGACGACACCGCGCGGCGCATGGGCAACGCGCTGACCGCCCGGTGGGGCTGGCTGTGACCCACACCTGGCTCGACGTGGCCCACGAGGTCGTCTCGCTCACCGTGCTCGGCGGGGCGGTGTGCCTGCTCGCCCGCCGCCCCTACGACGCTCGGCGGTGGTCGGCGGTGGGACTGATCGGCGGCTGGGCGCTGGCCTACCCCCTGAGCCTGGCCGCGAGTACCGGCACGAGTTTCCTCGGCGCCGACGCCCTGACCGCCCGCTACGCCGAACACGTGCTGATGCTGCTGGCCGCGTTCAGCCTGGTCTGCTTCTTCCAGTTCGCCGCCGCCGAGGTCGACCGGGCGCGGCGGCGGGTGGCGCGGGAGGCGGCCGTGGTGGTCGTGGCGCTCGCGGTGCTCACCGTGGCGTGCCTGACGATCCCGGAGGCGCTGCGGATCCCGGCGGCCACGGTCGCCGTCGACCCCGCCGACGGTCCGGTCGGCGAACCGGCGGTGGCCGCGTTCTACATGGCGGCCAACGGGTATCTGCTGTACGTCGCGCTGGCCACCGGGCGGTGGACCAGGCGTTACGCCAAGGGTGCCGAGCCCCGGCTGCGACGGGGACTGCGGGTGGCCTCGGGTGGGTTGGCCGCGGTCGCCACGGCCGACGCGGTGCTGGTGCTCACCGATCTGAGCCGGCTGGCCGGCAGTCCCGCCCCGGCGCCGGTGGTGGCCGCGAGCGCGTTCCTGTTCCTGACCGGGCTGGTGGTGTTCTTCGCCGGCATGGCGCACCCGTCCCTGGCTGGCTCGGTCCCGCTGGCCAGGGTCTGGCTGCGGCACCACCGCGACCACCGCCGACTACGTCCACTGTGGACGATACTGAACGAGCGGTTCCCGCAGGACGCGCTCAACCGCACACCGGTCGGCCCGTGGCGCGACGTGCTGCGGCTGCGCGGCGTGCACCGCCACTACTACCGCCGGGTCATCGAGTGCCGCGACGGGCTGGTCCGGATCAGCCCCTACCTGGCCAGCCTGGCCACCGAACGCGACCTCGCCGAGCCGGAGCCGCTGGCCCGGCGGCTCGCCGACGCGCTGCGCGACCACGCTGCCGGCAAAACCGTGCCGCCCCAGGCGATCCCGGTCGCCGTGCCGGGCGAGGGCGGGCTGCGCGCGGACACCGACAGGCTGGTGGAACTGGCCGACGCGGTCCGGCGCACCACCGCGTGCCGCTACGTCGCCTCCTGAACCCGCGCGTGGACGATCACGATCAGGCTATGGTTCCCCGGTGTCGAGTCGCGAGTTGGTCGTGCTGGGGACCGCCAGCCAGGCGCCGACCCGCACCCGCAACCAGAACGGCTACCTGCTGCGGTGGGACGGCCTCGGCGTGCTGTTCGACCCCGGCGAGGGCACCCAGCGGCAGATGCAGCACGCCGGGGTCAGCGCGCACGCCATCGACCACCTGTGCGTGACCCACTTCCACGGCGACCACTGCCTCGGCGTGCCCGGTGTCGTGCAGCGACTGTCGCTGGACCGGGTCGACAAACCGGTGTACGCGCACTACCCGGCCTCGGGCGCGGAGTACTTCCGGCGGCTGCGCTACGCGGCCGCCTTTCACGAGGTGGCCACCCTGGTCGAGCAGCCCGTCGAACGCAACGGACCGGTCGCCACCGGCCCGTTCGGCACGCTGGAGGCCCGCCGGCTCGACCACCGCATCGACTCCTTCGGCTACCGCCTGGTCGAGCCGGACGGCCGGCGGATGCTGCCGGAGGCGTTGGCCCGCCTGGACATCACCGGCCCGGACGTCGGCCGGCTGCTGCACGAGGGCGTGCTGCACCGCGACGACCGGTCCGTGGCGCTGGCCGAGGTGAGTGAGCACCGCCCTGGCCAGCGGTTCGCGTTCGTGATGGACACCCGGCTCTGCGAGGGCGTGTACGCGCTCGCCGAGCACGCCGACATGCTGGTGATCGAGTCGACGTTCCTCAACCAGGACGCCGGGCTCGCCGCCGACTACGGGCACCTCACCGCCGCGCAGGCCGCGCGGGTGGCCGCCGAGAGCGGCGTGCGGTGCCTGGTGCTCACGCACTTCTCCGCCCGCTACCCCGACCCGACCCGCTTCCACGAGGAGGCGGCGGCGGTGTTCGACGGCCCGATCGTGGTCGCCGAGGACCTCACCCGGGTGCCTGTCCCGCCCCGGCGAGCCGGGGCGGGCGTAGGTTGGCGGGGTGCCCGAGGGTGACACCGTCCGCCAGACCGCCGTGGCCCTGACCAGGGAACTCGGCGGCGCGACCCTGCGCAGGGCGCAGCTGCGCCACCCCCGGCTGGCCACCGCCGACCTCACCGGCCGCACCGTCGAGGGCGCCCGGTCGGTCGGCAAGCACCTGTTCCTGCGCTTCGGCGGCGACCTGAGCCTGCACAGCCACCTCGGGATGGACGGCTCGTGGACCTTCCACGACCCCGGCCGGCGCGCCCCCGTCGGCCACTGGACCCGTGTCCTGTTGCAGACCGACACCCGCCTCGCCCTCGGTCAGCGGCTGCTGCGACTGGCGTTGGTGCCCACCGGTGAGGAGTCCGGGCTGGTCGCCCACCTCGGACCCGACCTGCTCGACCCGGACTGGTCACCGGAGATGGCCGAGCTGGCCCGGCGCCGGCTCACCGCCGACCCGGACCGCGAGCTGGGTCTCGCCCTGCTCGACCAGCACGTGATGGCCGGTGTCGGCAACGTGTACAAGACCGAGGTGTGTTTCCTGCTCGGGGTGTCCCCGTGGACACCGGTGTCCGGGGTGGACCCGGTGGAGACCGTCGAGCTGTGCCGGAAACTGTTGGTGGACAACGCCGATCGGCGACAGCGGTCGACCACCGGGCAGCCGGGGCGCGGGCGGGAGCTGTGGGTGTACGGCCGGGACCGGCTCGGCTGTCTGCGCTGCGGCGGGCCGGTGCTGACCGGTGTGCAGGGCAGCGGCACGCGGGAGCGGATCGCCTACCACTGCCCGCGCTGCCAGCCGGGGCCGGCGTAGGTCAGCCGAACAGGCCCCGGTCGACCCAGGCGTCCTGGCCGGGCTCACGGGCCGGGTGACGGGGTGGCGGCGGTGGTCGCCGGCCGGCTCCGGTCAGGGCGGCGGCCTGTTCCTGGTGGTGGCGCAGCTCCTCGGGGGTGAGCGAGCGCCAGTTCGCCATGGCCCGCTCGCCGAGGGCGGCCAGTGGTCCGGCGTGGGACCGCAGCGCACCGCGCGGGGTGAGCCGGCCGGCGAGCAGATCCCTGGCCAGTTCCCGGATCGCGGGGTCCTGGTCGGCGCGCTCCAGGTGCCGCAGTACCCCCGCGTCGATCGAGTCCCGTGGCATGTCAGTTCCCCTCCTCCTGGACCGTGATCGCGTCGAGGTCGCGCACGGTCGTGGTGATGCCGGCGACGACCGTCCTGGACCGCCCGTAGAGCGTCACCGCCTCGTTGATCAGGTCGAGCACCTGTCGGGCGTGGTAGGCCGCCGCCCCGTACCCGGTGACCGGGCCGACAGCCGTCTCGACGGTCGCGTCGCCGACGGCCGCCGCGGCCATGGCCATCAGCACCGTGTCGACGATCTCCCCGGCGACCACGGTCAGCGCCTCGTGGAGCTGGCTGGCCACCTCGGCCGCCGCCCGGTAGTTCTCGGCCAGCACCTCGCAGGTCAACTGGATCTCCTCGACGGCTGCGGCGAGCAGCCTCAGCGGTTCCCGGTACCGCCCGGGGGTGTCGCCGGCCGCCCTGGTCAGGTTCGTGGCGAAGTCCGGGCAGGCGTCGGCGACGTGCTCCCAGGCCGTGCCGCAGGTCCGGTAGGCCGCCCAGTCCCCGCGCAGCCAGCCGACCATCCACACGAACGGGTCGACGCCGGCCAGCTGGTACACCACCTCGCGGATGACGGCCGGCGGGCTGAGCGGGTCACCGTCCAGGTCGAACCCGACACCGTCACCGGCCTGGTCGGCATCGCGGAAGTGGACGGTCGGGTCGGTGACCGGCCGGACCTGGTCGGGTTCGGCCGGCTCGTCGAGCCGCGCGGCCAGCGCGTCGACGGCCGCGCCGGTCCGCTCGGTGATCCGCGCGATCGCGGTCATCGCCCCGTGCACCACCGCGTAGGCGTGGTCGTGCGGGCCGACGAGGTCAAGGATCAGGCCCTCCTGGCCGAAGGAGACCTCGGCGTACTTGCGCACGTACGCCTCGCCGGCGTCGGCGGCGTCGGCGATGCCCCGGATCGGCCCACTCATCCCCGTACCTCGTCGAGCAGTCCGCTGATCTGGGCCGCCAGCTGGGCCTGCGTGGCCGGGGTGAAGGTGACCCAGCCGTCGCGGCGCAGTTGCAGGAACCGGCCGGCGGCGCTGTCGTGGTAGCCGATCACCCGGCGCGACCCGACGGTGTCGCCGGTGCGCACCCCGAACTGGCCTCTGGCGAGCGCGCCGTCGCACACCCGGGCGACCGCGCGGGCGTCGGTGACGCGTTCGCCGAGGGCGGCCAGCCGCTCGGCGAACGCGTGCATGCCGCCGGCCGCGCGGGAGGTCGCGCCGTCCAGCGCGGCGGCCCGCACGCTCACCGAGTCGACGCGGCTGGTCGGCGCCTGACCGGCGAGCGCGACGACCTCGGCGACCAGCGCGTGTTCGGGGACCGTCCACAGTGTTACGGCGGGGCCGTCGTGCACGGCGAGCGTCGCCCAGCCGGCCCGGGCGCCGCCGCGTGCCCGGACCAGGCCGGTGCGGATGATCCTGGCGTCGACCGCCCAGGTGAACCGGGCGAGCCGGGTGAGGTCGCGGACCAGCTCCGGCCGGGGGCCGCCGCGGCCGGCCAGGCCCCGGTCCCGCAGTCCGGCCAGCACCTCGGCGACGACCCGCTGCCGTTCGGCCGGGGTCCGGCCCTGGCGCGGCAGGTCCAGTACCAGCGGCAGCGCGCCGAGACCGGCGAGCTCCCAGCACACCTCGAACTCCACGACGGACAGTGCGACGGTGTCGGGCGTGGTGACCGGCATGGCTAGGCCCTTCTCTCGTCACCGATGACCGAGTGGTTGAGCACCAGGATGTCGTCGGTGGTGAACAGTTCGTCGGTGTCACTGAAGTACCGGTCGGTGTGCTCGGCGTCGTCGTCGCCGGTGCCCCGGGCACCACCGGCGGCCGGACCCATCAGCGAGCCGGGACCGCCCGTGCGGCCGGGAACCCCGGCCGCACGGGCACCCGTCGGGGCGGTGCGGCTTCCCCCTGGCGGCACCGCGCCCGCCGCGGCTCCCGGGGCCCGCCCGGCCACCGGTTCCGCGCCGGGCACGAAGCCCCCCGCTCCGCCCACGAACCCACCGGGCACACCGCCGACACCCACACCACCAACTCCCCCACCGCCCACGCCGGTCGGGCCGAAGCCCCCGCGCGGGTTGGCCGGCCCGGGATACGGGCGGTCCGCCTCCGGCACGAAGCTCGACGGGGTCACGCCGCTGTGGTTCGGCGTGGTCGTCGGCTCCGGCGGGGAGGGGACCCGCTGGTCCGTCTCCGGGGCCTGTTCCGGTCGGGTCTGTCGCTGGTCCAGCGGTTCGCGCTGCTCCGGTCGGTCGTCCTGCTGATTCCTCGGTTGGTCCTCCGGTTTCTGGTCCGGTTTCTGCTCGGGTTCCCGCTCGTTCCGGTCGGGAGTCCGGTCGGGGGTCCGGTCCGTGGTCCGCTCGTTCGGGCGGACCCGCGGTATCTCGGTGATCCGGTTCTCGGTGGTCTCGCGGGCGACCAGTGGCGTCGTCGGCGGCACGTCGGCCCTGACGGTGATCGGCTCGATCCGGGCCAGCGGCGCAATGGCGGCCAGGTTGGTCCGGGTGGCCTGCTCGTGCGCGTAGAGCAGCCGGTTGGCCTCGTCGTCGGCGGCGCGCCGGGCGGCGACCTGCTCGTCGAAGTCGGTCTGCACGTCGAACAGGTTGCCGGTGGTCAGGTTGACGGCGTCGCCGAACGCGTCGCCGAACCCGTACTCCGGGCGCGGTGCCGCGCCGGGCATGCCGTAGCGGGTCCGCTCGACCGACTCGCCCTGCAGCCCCACCTGGGAGCCGGCCTCCCCGGTGACCGGCGCCGAGCCGGCCGACCAGCTCGCGGCGGTCACCATCGACCGCCCGGCCGCGCCGCCGGCGGACCCGGTCCACTCGCCGCCGAGCCGGTTGACCAGGTCGCGCAGCGTCTGTTCGCTCTCGATCAGGTCATTGCCCAGGTCGACGACCGCCGCCTGCGCCTCGGCGAGCACCGAGGCGCCGGGGCCCTGTGCCATCCAGCTGATCTTCTGTTCGAGCGGGAAACCCTCGTACTGGTAGAAGCCGATGCCCAGGCCGAAACCGGCGGGGCCGGACTGTTCGGGGAGCTGGCCGGAGTCAGACACGGTAGCCCCCGATCCCTCGCATCGCCTGGGCGATCTCGTCCTCGGTGTAGCCGTAGGCCAGGGCGGCGTCGCGGCACTGCCGGGCCACCCCCAGCAGCTCCGCCACGTAGGCCCGCGCCCGGTTGAGGTAGGAGTCCTGGCCCTCGACCAGGAGTTGGTTGAGCGCCGGGGCGAAGTCGCGGCTGGCCGGGTCGCCCAGCGCCGCCTCCGTCCGCATCCGTGCCTCGTGCCGGACGAGCCGCTGCTCCATCCGTCCGGCTTCCGCCTCGAACGCCCTGCCGATCTCCAGGACGTTCTGCTCGTTGACCATGAACCCGGCCACGTCCGCTCCCTCCCGCCGATCCTGGCCAGCACTGACCCGCACTGCCTCGAAACGGTGCCCCACGGGCATTGGACAGACCTGGGACGAACCTTGGATCGGCCCTTCTCCGCAGGTGGGAGCGCTCCCTACTGGGCGACCTCGCCGACGGGGTAGTCCTTGAGGTCGATGGCGTTGGCGGCGCGGTGGATCGGTGCGACGGCCTTGGCCAGCAGTCGCTCGCGGCCGGGCAGCCGGGACAGCAGCGACAGCAGCGCCATCGACACGCGGACCTGGCCGCGGCTGCCCAGCACCATCCGGCGCACGTTGGCCGGACCGAGCTTCTGGTTGGTGGCGACGAACTCGCGCAGCGCGGCCTGGTAGTTCGCGAAGCCCTCGGTGTGGTCGGCGGCGGCGGCCAGTTCGCCGGCCAGCACGTAGGCGCCGACCAGCGCCAGGCTGGTTCCCTGTCCGGAGGCGACGGACGCGCAGTGGGCGGCGTCGCCGACCAGGGCGATCCGGCCGGTCGACCAGTGGTCGAGGTGGACCTGGCTGAGCGAGTCGAGGTAGAAGTCCTCGCCGATCTCGGACAGCAGCGCCGGCACCTCCCAGCCCTGGTCCCGGTAGTGCTCGACGAGGTGGCGCCGGCCGTCGGCGGGCAGCGGGGTGTCGTCGGCGAACAGGAACATGGCCTTGGCGCCGGCCTCCCGGGCGGTCGAGTACACCAGCACGGTGTGGTCGGGGCTGACGTAGGTGATCTCCTCGCGGTCGAGGCCGAGGTGGTTGGGCACGCTGAAGATCGACACCCGGTAGCCGAGGTCGCGCACGTGGTCGCCGGGGCCGAAGGCCATGGTCCTGGTCGTCGAGTGGATCCCGTCGGCGCCGACGACCAGGTCGAAGGCTCTGGTGGCCCCGCCGGCGAAGGTCACGTCGACGTGGTCGCCGGCCTGGTTCAGGCCGGCGATCTCCTCGCCCCACAGGAACTCCACGCCCTCGGTGGCCTCGAGCAGCAGGCGGTGCAGGTCGCCGCGCAGGATCTCGGCGTCGCCACCGCCATCGCCGCCGCCACCGTCGCCACCGCTGTCGCGGCCGCCGAAGGTGTCGCCGTCCATGCTGGCGACCCGCCGGCCCCGGCCGTCGACGACGGTGCCCGACCGCACGCCGGTGGCGTGGGCGCGGATCTGGTCGAGCAGGCCCATGCGCTCGACCACGCGCAGTGCCGCGCCCCGGATGTCGATCTTGTAGCCGCCGTCGCGCGGGCCGGCGGCCCGTTCGACGACCGTCGGCGTGCAGCCGTGGCGGCGCAGCCAGTGGGCGAGGGTGATGCCCGCGACGCCGGCACCGGAGACAAGGACCGTGGTGTTCTTCACGAGAGCGACGGTACAACCGTGTTAGACACTTGTGCAAGACGTTTGTGTTGTACAGTTGTCTCATGGGTAACAGGGAGGACCTCCTCGCCGGCGCGCTGCACTGCCTGCACGAGAAGGGCTACGCGCGCACCACCGCGCGTGACATCGCCACCGCCGCCGGGGTGAGCCTGGCCGCGATCGGCTACCACTACGGCACCAAGGACGACCTGCTCAACGCCGCGCTCCAGCAGGCCATGGCCGACTGGGGCGACGACCTCGCCGCCGCGCTCACCTCGGCCGGCCCCGACCTCACCCCGGCCGAACGGTTCGAGCAGACGTGGAACAGGGTGATCAGCTCGTTCACCGACAACCACCGGCTGTGGGCGATCCAGTTCGAACTGCTGGCCAGCCTCGACCGGAAACCGGAGCTCAGAGAGGTGTTCGCGGAGGCCAACCGGCGCGCGCAGGCGGAGCTGGCGACCCTGTTCGGGGTCGAGGGTGACGCGGTCGGCGCGCTGTTCCAGGCACTGATCGGCGGCCTGGCCGCGCTGTCACTGGTCGACCGGGACAGCCCGCCGTCGGGTCACGACCTGCGCGAGGCGATCCAGGCGGTCGCGGCGGCCGTGCGGTAGGTCCGGGGTCAGCGCGGGCGGCCGACGTCGGGCCTGCGGTAGTCGCAGACCCCGGACGGGAAGATCTCGCCCAACCGGGCCAGCTCCGCACGCGAGGGCCGCCAGTCGCCGTACACGCCCTTGCCCAGCGCGGCGCGCACCGGCTGGAGCGCGCACTTGTAGTGCTGTTCGTCGAACGGGCCACCGGCCACCGTGCGGGACGTGCCGTTGATCGGGAACCGTGCGGTGCACGGGCCATCGGCGCGCGAGTCGATGATCCCGCGCCAGGCGTCGGCGCCCCGGTACAGCGGGGTTCCGTCGGTGGCGAAACAGCTGTCGACGGCCTCGGCCGGCTTGGCGGCGACCACTCCCCCGGCCGGGTCGGCCGCCAGGTTGGTCAGCCACTGGTCCATCACCGCCAGCGCCTGCGGTGTCTGGTCGAACGCGCGGGCCGGGCGGGCGTCGGTGAACCACACGACCTGGTTGGCCGCCGAGCCGTCGCGGTCGAGCATCCGCTGGCGGGAGGCGAAGGACTGGCGCGCGTTGTGCATGTCCAGTTCGGCGTCCAGGTAGTGCCGCCAGTCGATCACCGGGATGTCGATGTCACCGTCGAACACCATGCCCGAGCGGTAGACCGCGCGCATCGCCTCGACGCTGCCCTCGGTCCGGGGCGCGACGCCGTTGGCCCCCGGCACGGTCTGGTTGCGCACGCTCCACACGTCCACGTCACCGGGACAGGCCGTCTCGATGAACGGGCAGCCCTCCTGGACGGCGTCCTGCGGTGGTTTCCAGCCGCCGACGGTCGCGTTGAGGTCGAGGAACTCCTCGGGCGTCAGCTGACCGTCGCGCAGCGCCTGGAGTCCGTACTGGACACCGACGTTGTCCCAGGTGGACCTGGCGTAGCCGGTGAGCGGGTCGCGGCCGTAGACGTTGACCGCGTCGTTCCAGTGGGTCCACTCGACCTTCGCCTGCTGTTCGGGCGTGATCCCGGGAACGGTGCCGTACTTCGGGTTCAGCGTCAGCGGCGAGAGCCCGCGCCAGGCGTTGACGCACTCGCTCGACCCCGGGCTCGGCATCCACGGCGTCAGCTGCTGGTAGGGGTTGGCGACGGTGTCCGAGGAGGCCAGGCCCTCCAGCAGCGTGCGGTTGGTCCAGGTCCGCCACTTCGACGTGGGATCGGCGATCACCTTGCGGTCCATCCACCGTTCCAGCAGTTCACAGTCCCCGACGTGGATGGTCTGGGTGACCATGTCCGGGTAGGAGTACTGCGGGATCGCGCCGTCGAGCAGGCCGCGGTGGTTCTGGCCGTAGAGGTACTGCTGGATGCCGCCGCCGGAACCGCCCAGCCCCACCGTGTACACCGGGTCGCCGTACTCGGTGACGAACCGGGACTTGACCATCATCGCGGTCTCGCCGCCGAGCACCATGTTGTAGTGGGTGTTGGTCTTGGTGCCGGTGGACCAGGCGATCGCGTAGCCCTGCCCGAGACCGTGCACGTACCGGGACTCGCCCTGGTTGTTGGACCCCTGGTAGTGCCCGATGGCCACGCCGCCGCCGAAGTGGTAGATCAGCTTGCGGTTCCAGTGCGGCAGGTCGGCCGGCCCGCTCGCCTCCGGGTCGAGCACCGCGATCGTGTAGACGAACCGGTTGATGGTGCCGCGCTCCCAGCGGATGACGAAGTCGACCTCGTGTCCGTCGGCGGTCGTGGTGGTGGCCAGGTCCTCGGGTCGGGGCGCCGCCGGGTCGTAGGGCCGCCACGCGCCGCCGGTGGTCCGGTAGTAGTGGCTGGTGACGGTCGGCAGCGAGCAGTCCTCGTCGAGGAACGGGCCGGTCAGGTCGAAGCCGGCGAGGTGTTGGGGCGTGGAGCAGAAGAAGTCGGGCTGCTGGGGGCCGGAGAACATCGGGCCGGTGACCGGGTGGTTGACCAGCCGCAGGCTGGTGCGCTCGCGCTCGGCCCGCGCCTCGACCGTGCTCTGTCCCGCCGGCAGCCCGCGCACCACGCCCTCCAGCGCGTGCGGCGCCTGGTCGTCCGGGGTGAAGGCGGCGGTGACGTCCCTGCCGTTGACGGTGACGCGTGCCCGGTCCAGCGGCAGCGACCGGGGCACGGTGACCCGGATCCTGGCCGCGTCGCCGCTGACGTAGCGCGCCGGCCCGGACAGTGTCTCCACCGCGAGCCCGTGGTGGCGTCCGCCGGGGGCCGCGCTCGCGGCGCCGACCCCGCTGGCGAGCAGGCCGGCGACGGCCAGGGCCGCGACAACGGTGAACCGACGACGCGGCATCGCGCCCTCCCAGCCTCGCGGTGTCTCACGGTGTCCCAGCGCACCGGCACGGACACGATAGCCCAGCGCGGGACCGCCGACGGCCGCCGAATGCCGTCAGTTCACCGTCACCGTTCGGTGGCCAGGCAGGTCTGGCAGGTGACCGTGAACGGGGTGTTGAAGACCTCGAACACCCGTTCACCGCACCGGGTCCGGTAGGGGGCGGGGTCGATCAGGACGTGCTCCGGCGCGTCGACCAGGTGGATCCGGTCGTCGTCGCCGGCCTTGCCGGTGTACGCGCGGGCCGCCGTCGTGGGGTGTGCCATGGCTGGGTCGTACCCGGCGGCCCGGTTCCTACACGTCAGGCGAGTCGGCCGGCGCGACGCCCGAACACCGCGCCGGCGGTGAGCCCGCTGCCGCCGGGGTAGTTGCCGCTGAACAGCCCGCCGAGCATCTCGCCGCACACGTAGAGGCCGGGCAGCGGCGCGCCGGACTCGTCGAGCACCCGGCCGTGGACGTCGGCGCGCAGGCCGCCGAAGGTGAAGGTGATCCCGCAGGTGACCGGGAAGGCGTGGTACGGCGGACGTTCCAGCGGGATCGCCCAGTGCGACTTGGGCGGGTCGGCCGACGCCGACCGGCCGTCCCGCACGGCGATGTCCAGCGGCACCGAGCGGTCGATCGAGTCGTTGAAGGCGGCGACGGTCGCGGCCAGCGCGGTGGGGTTGATGCCGGCACCGGCGGCCAGGTCGGCCAGCGTCTGGCCGACGACGACCGACGCGCCGGGCATGTCGTACTCCTCGGCACGCAGCATCGGCCGGGTGGTGGCGTCGAAGAGCTGGAACGCCACGCCGCCGGGTTGTTCGAGGATGCGGGCGCCGTACTCGGCGTAGGTGTAGTTGCGGAAGTCGCGGCCCTCGTCGAGGAACCGCTCGCCCCGGTTGTTCACCACGATGCCCAGCGGGTAGCCGCCCCTGGTCAGCTGGTTGGTCAGCGCGCGGTTGCTCTCGTTGCCGGGGTACCAGGCGTCCCAGGCCACGCTGTGGCAGGTGCGCCAGTCTCCGTGCCGGGCGGCGCCAGCGGCGAGCGCGGCGACCAGCAGGTCGCCGGTGTTGAGCGGGGTGCCGCGGACCCTGGCGTGCCGCCAGGCCTCGCCGAGGTGGGTGGCCCGCAGGTCCGGGTTGGCCTCGAACCCGCCGGCGGCCAGCACCACCGACTCGGCGCGCACGGTGCCGCCGGCCCAGGCGACGCCGGTGACCCGGCCGTGCTCGACGACCAGGTCGGTGACCCGCACGCCGTGGCGGAGCACGACACCGGCGTCGCGGGCGGCGGCGGTGTGCTGTTCGACCAGTCCCCGGCCGCCGCCGGTGCTGCCGACGGTCAGCCCGCCCCAGAACACCTGCCGGCCCCGGGCGTCGGGGTAGGCCTGGCGTTCGTACATGAGGCGGAAGCGCAGGCCCTTGCCGTGCAGCCAGCGCAGCACGTCCTGGCTGTCGTCGATCAGCGCGGCGGACAGGGCGGGGTCGTTGCGTCCGCCGGTCACCGCGGCCAGGTCGGCGGCGAACTCCTCGGCCGGGTAGGGCGCGAGGACGGTGTGCGCGTGCCGGTCGTCGTGGTCGAGCAGGCCGGTGATCCCGGCGAGGCCGTCGTGGGCGACGCGGAACGCGCCGGCGGTGTAGTAGCTGTTGCCGCCGGCCTGGTCGGGTTCGCCCTTTTCCAGCAGCAGCACGCGCCGGCCGCGCTCGGCGGCGGCGTGCGCGGCGCTGAACCCGGCATTTCCCCCACCGACCACCACGACGTCGGTTTCCTCGGCCGGCATGTGCCCTCCATCGTTCCTTGTGCTGACCCCGCCAGCCACTGTATACAAGTGTCGACAGCGCATCGACCAAGGGATGTTCGATGGGACGGATACGCCGGTGGCTGCCCGCCGCGGTCGCGGTACTGGCCACCGTGACGGTGGTGCTCACCGCGCCGGAGGACGGCCACGCCGGGTCGACCGCGCGGGACGTGCTCGGCGAGCGGCAGCTGCGGCTGATGGCCCCGGCCTCCCCCGGCGGCGGCTGGGACCAGACCACCCGCGAGATGCAGGAGTCACTGCGCGAGCTGGTGGGGCGCACCGAGGTGTACAACGTCTCCGGCGCCGGCGGCACGATCGGCCTGAGCCAGTTCGTCCGCTACGACGGCGACCCGAGCCAACTGATGGCCACCGGACTGATCATGGTCGGCGCGGTCGTGGCCAACGAGTCGCGGTACTCGCTGGAGGACACCACCCCGCTGGTCCGGCTGACCACCGACTACCAGGTGATCGTGGTGCCCGCCGACTCCGAGCTGACCGACCTCGCCGGGGTCTCCGCCGCCATGAGCGCCGACCTGCCGGCGGTGTCGATCTCCGGCGGCTCGGCCGGCGGCGCCGAGCACATCCTCGCCGGCCTGATGGCCAAGGCGGCCGGCGCCGACCCCGCCCAGGTCAGCTACGTCGCGCACTCCGGCGGCGGCGAGATGCTCAGCACCCTGCTCTCCGGCCGCTCGACGATCGCGATCTCCGGGGTCTCGGAGATCGCGCCGCAGATCGAGGCCGGCACGGTGCGGGCGCTGGCGGTGTCCAGCCCCTCGCGGCTGGACTCGCTGCCCGACGTGCCGACCATGCGCGAGGCCGGCATGGACGTCGAGCTGCAGAACTGGCGCGGTGTCGTCGCCCCGCGCGGGATCACCGCCGAACAGGAGCAGGCCCTGGAGGACCTGCTGGTCGACATGACCGAGACCGACGCGTGGCGCTCGGCGCTGGCCGAACGCGGCTGGGGCGAGGCGACCCTGGCCGGCGAGGAGTTCGAGCGGTTCGTCCGCGACGAGCAGGAACGGGTGTCCCAGGTGCTGGCCGAGATCGGGCTGGGGTGATCAGGTGACCGAGACCGAACCGGCGCCCGACCGGCGCACCGTGCTCTCCTCCGGCGCGTTCGGCGCGGTGATGCTGGTGGCGTCGGTGCTGGTGATCGTGGACGCGGTCCGGCTGCCGGACACCTCCGGGGCGGTCGGGCCGGCGGCCGTTCCGCTGCCGGTCGGCGTCCTGCTGGGGGTCGTCGGCGGCGGGCTGCTGGTGCAGGCGCGACTCCAACTCGCGCGGGCGGCCGACGGCGAACCGTGGCAGCGCGGGGCCGGGCCCCGGGTGCTGGGGATGGTCGCCGCGCTGGTGGCGTTCGCGCTGCTGCTGCCGGTCCTCGGCTACGTACTCACCTCGACGGCCCTGTTCGTCGCGGCGGCGATGTTGTTGGGGGCGCCCAGTTTCTGGCGCACGGTGGCCTACGGCTGGGCGCTGGCGGCGATCGTGTTCCTGGTGTTCGACCGGGTGATCGGGTTGAGCCTGCCGACCGGGCCGTGGGGGTTCTGAGATGGACTCCTTCGGCCTGCTGATGGACGGGTTCGCCGCCGCGGTGACCCCCGAACACCTGCTGTGGGCGCTGATCGGCGTCACCATCGGCACCGCGGTCGGCGTGCTGCCCGGGGTCGGCCCGGCGCTGACCGTGGCGCTGCTGCTGCCGATCACCTTCCGCCTCGACCCCGCCAACGCGCTGATCATGTTCGCCGGCATCTACTACGGCGGCATGTACGGCGGCTCCACCACGGCGATCCTGCTCAACACGCCCGGCGAGAGCGCGTCGATGATCACGACGCTGGAGGGCAACAAGATGGCCAGGGCCGGCCGCGCTGCCGCCGCCCTGGCGACCGCCGCGATCGGCAGCTTCGTCGCCGCGACCATCGGTACGGTCGCGCTGACGTTCCTGGCGCCGGTGGTGGCCGACTTCGCGACCAGCTTCGGCCCGCCGGAGTACGTGGCGCTGATGGCCGTGGCGTTCGTGACGGTCAGCGCGCTGCTGGGCCGCAGCCTGCTCAAGGGCGTGGCGAGCCTGCTGGTCGGCGTGACCATCGGCCTGATCGGCATCGACACCCAGACCGGCCAGCCCCGTCTCACCTTCGGCATCGACTCGCTGCTCGACGGGGTCGACGTGGTGATCGTCGTGATCGCGCTGTTCGCGCTGAGCGAGGCGTTCGGCCACCTGCTGACCGGCACCGGGCACACCACCGTGGCGCCGCTGCGCGAGCGGGCGGTGCTGTCCAGGTCGGACCTGCGCCGCTCGTGGCCGGCGTGGCTGCGCGGCACGGCGCTGGGTTTCCCGATCGGCAGCCTGCCGGCCGGCGGTGCCGAGGTCCCGACCTTTCTCAGCTACGCCACGGAGAAGAAGCTCAGCAAGCACCCCGAGGAGTTCGGCCACGGCGCGATCGAGGGCGTCGCCGGGCCGGAGGCGGCCAACAACGCCGCCGCGGCCGGTGTCCTGGTCCCGCTGCTGACGATCGGCCTGCCGACCTCCGCGACGGCCGCGGTGATCCTCACCGCGTTCCAGTCCTACGGCCTGCAACCGGGTCCGCAGCTGTTCAGCGAGTCCGGACCGCTGGTGTGGACGCTGATCGCGAGCCTCTACATCGGCAACGTGATGCTGCTGTTGCTGAACCTGCCGCTGGCCAAGGTCTGGGCGAGGCTGCTGACGATCCCCTCCTACGGCCTCTACGCCGGGGTGCTGGTGTTCGCCACCCTGGGCACGTTCGCGGCCGGCGGCACGGCGGTGGACCTGCTGGTGCTGGCCGCGTTGGGTCTGCTGGGCCTGCTGATGCGCCTGGGCGGCATCCCGGTCGCCCCGGCGGTCGTCGGTCTGATCCTCGGCCCGATCGCCGAGGAGCAGCTGCGCCGGGCCCTGACCCTGTCCGAGGGCGACCCGTCGATCCTGTTCTCCGGCGGGATCACCATCGTGCTGTGGGTGGTGGTGGCGTTGGCGCTGATCGGGTCGTTGGCCCTGCCTGCCCTGCGCCGTCGGGCGGCCACGCGCGACCGCGGCTGAGGACCTCAGCGGCGGCGCCGCAGCGTGGGGCGGGGGCGGGCCGGTTCGCGCAGGCGCTGGGCGATGCCCTGGACGGTGGGGCTGTCGAACAGGTCGATGATGGTGACCTCGCACCGGGTCTCGGTGCGGATCCGGTTGATCAGCCGGGTCGCCAGCAGGGAGTGGCCGCCCAGCTCGAAGAAGTTGTCGTCGGCGCCGACGGCCGGGACGCCGAGGATGTCAGCGAAGAGCCTGGCGAGGGTGTGCTCACGCTCGCCCGAGGGCGGCACGGCCCGGGAGACCTGGGTGTAGTCCGGGGCGGGCAGCGCCGCGCGGTCGAGCTTTCCGTTGGGGGTCAACGGGAACGTGTCCAGCACGACGACCGCGGCGGGGACCATGTACTCGGGGAGCACGGTGGCCACGGCCCGGCGCAGGGCGGTGGGGTCGGGACGGACGCCGGCCGGCACGACGTAGGCGACCAGGCGGCGGTCGCCGGGGCGGTCCTCGCGGGCCACGACCACCACCCGGGCGACCTCGGGCCGGCGGGACAACGCCACCTCGATCTCGCCCAGCTCCACCCGGAAACCACGGATCTTGACCTGGAAGTCGCGGCGGCCGAGGAAGTCCAGGGTGCCGTCGGGGCGCCAGCGGGCCAGGTCGCCGGTGCGGTACATCAGCTCCCCCGGCCCGGCGTACGGGTCGGCGACGAACCGCTGCGCGGTGAGACCGGGGCGCCGCAGGTAGCCCCGCGCGTTCTGCCGCCCCGCCAGGTACAGCTCGCCGGACACCCCGACGGGGACCGGGCGCAGCGCGGGATCCAGGACGTAGCAGCGGGTGTTCCAGATCGGGCCGCCGATCGACGGGGTGTCACCGCGTTCGACCGTCTCGGCCGCGACGGTCAGGCCGGTGACGACGTGGGTCTCGGTCGGGCCGTAGTAGTTGTGCACCCGCCGGGCGGCGCAGAAGTCGCGGACCGCGCGGTGGAAGGTCAGCGCCTCGCCGGCCTGGGCGATGTCGGTCAGGTCGGGCAGGTCAAGGCCCAGCTCCCGCGCGGCCTCGCCGATGCCCTCCACCACCGGCGTCGGCGCGAACAGCTCGTTGACCCGCAGCCCGGCCAGCCACCGCACCAGCCGCTGGGTGTCCTTGCGGACGTCCTCGCGCGGCACGGCGAGCGTCTTGCCGGAGGTCAGCGCGGAGAAGATCTCCTGCGCGGCGGCGTCGAAGCTCAGCGACGCGAACTGGGCGGTCGTGACACCGACCCCGCCGCCCATGACCGTCGCGTGCCAGGCCAGCAGGTTGACCATGGCCCGGGCGGGCAGCACGACGCCCTTGGGACGGCCGGTGGAGCCGGAGGTGTAGATCACGTACACCGGGTGGTCGGGGCGCAGCGGCCGAACCCGGTCGGCGTCGGTGACCGGAGCGGGTGAGTGGGTCGCCAGGTCACAAGGTTGGCCGTCGAGCAGCAGAGTTCCGCCGGCGGTGGTGAGCACGCCGACCGGGTCGCTGTCGGCGAGCATGAACGCGACCCGCTCGTCGGGGTAGTCGGGGTCGACCGGCAGGTAGGCCGCGCCGGCCTTCACCACGCCGAGCATCCCGACCAGCATGGCCACCGAGCGCGGCGCGGCCAGCGCGACGACCGTCTCCGGCCCGACGCCCCGGCCGGCGAGCAGCCGGGCCATCCGGTTGGACCGCGCGTCCAGGTCGGCGTAGCTGACCGACTCGTCCTCGTACCGCACGGCGACCGCGTCGGGGGTCCTGGCGGCCTGCGCGGCCAGCAGGTCGGGCAGGGTCCGGTCGAGCACCGGGTGGGTGGTGGCGTTCCACCCGGCGAGCACCTGGCGGCGCTCGGCGGCGGTCATCATGTCCAGGGCGCCGACGGGCCGGTCGGGTTCGGCGACGGCGGCCCGCAGCAGGCGAAGGAAGTAGCCGGCGATCCGCTCGGCGGTGGCGCGGTCGAACACGTCGGTGGCGAACTCCACCACCACCTCGATCCCCGCGCCCGGGTTCTCGGTCAGGCTGAACGACAGGTCGAACTTGGCCACGCCCAGCGACGGCTCGCTCGCCCGCACCTCCAGGCCGGGCGCCGCGAACGGCGTCCCGGGGTGCTGGGCGACCAGCAGCACCTGGAACAGCGGGTGGCGGGCCAGCGACCGGGCCGGGTTCAGCGCCTCCACCAGCAGCTCGAACGGCACCTGCCGGTGGCGCAACGCGTCAAGGTCGACCTCGCGCACCCGCGCCAGCAGCGCGCGGAACGCGGGGTCGCCGGAGGTGTCGGCGCGCAGGACGACGGTGTTGACGAAGAACCCGACGAGGCCGGCGAGCGCGTCGTCGTCGCGCCCGGCGACCGGGGTACCGACGGGAATGTCGGTGCCGGCGCCCAGGCGGGTCAGCAGGGCGGCGAGCACGGCGTGCACCGCCATGAACACCGTCGCGCCCTCGGCGCGGGCGAGGGCGGCCAGCGCGTCGTGGGTGGCGGCGTCGACGGTGACGGTGACCGTGTCGCCCCGGTAGGAGGCGCGGGCGGGGCGCGGCCGGTCGTAGGGCAGGTCGAGCTGTTCGGGCAGCCCGGCGAGCACCGCGCGCCAGTGGTCGAGGCCGGCCGTGTGGTCGCGGTCGCGCTGCCACAGGGTGACGTCGGTGTACCGCACGGGAAGCGGCGCGAGGTCCGGCGGGTTGCCCGACCGGCGGGCGGCGTAGGCGGCCAGCAGGTCGGTGACCAGCGGGGTCAGCGACCAGCCGTCGCCGGCGATGTGGTGCAGGGCCAGGTGCAGCAGGTGGTCGTCGCGGCCGAGGACGACGAGTTCGGCGCGGAACGGGATCTGCGTGGCCAGGTCGACGCCCTCGCGCGGGAAGGCGGTGTCGCCGTGTACGACGGGGAGCGCCGGGACCACCCCGGACAGCACCCGCTGCCACGGCTCGCCGGACTCGGACTGCGGGAACACCGTCCGCAGGCTCTCGTGGCGTTCGACCACGTCGGCCAGCGCGGCGCGCAGCGCGTCGACGTCCAGCGGTCCGCGCAGGTGCAGGGTCAGCGGGATGGTGTAGGTCGCGCCCCGCTCCTCCAACTGGTTGAGGAACCACAACCGGCGCTGGGAGTGCGACAGCGGCACGCGGTCCCGGTCGGGGTGCCGGACCGGTGCCGGCAGCGGCGGCGCTGGCCTGGCGCGCCGGGCGACCGCGCGCACGGTCGGCGCGGCGAAGAACTCGCCGACCGTCAGCTCCAGGCCGAGGTCGGCGCGCAGCCGGCCGAGCAGCCGGGTCGCCATCAGCGAATGCCCGCCCAGGTCGAGGAATCCGTCCTCGGCTCCGACCCGGTCGACGCCGAGGACCTCGGCGAACAGCGCGCCCAACGCCTCCTCGCGCACGCCGGACGGGAGCGCGTCGCCGGCCGGGCGGCCGAAGTCGGGTGCGGGCAGCGCGGCCCGGTCGATCTTGCCGGTCGGGGTGAGCGGGAGCCGGTCGTGGCCGACCACGGCCGAGGGCACCAGGTGGTCGGGCAGCAGCGTGGCGAGCCGGGCGCGCAGGTCACCGGTGTCACCGTCGAGGACGGCGTGCAGCACCAGCCGCCGCCCGCCGAGGTCGTCCTCGTGGGCGACGACCGCGGCGGCGCGGACACCGGGCAGGGTGCTCGCGACGGCCTCCACCTCCCCCGGCTCGACCCGGAAGCCGCGGATCTTGACCTGGGAGTCGGTGCGCCCGAGGTACTCCAGGTCGCCGCCGGCTCGGCGGCGGACGAGGTCGCCGGTGCGGTACAGGCGCGCGCCCGGCGGGCCGAACGGGTCGGCGACGAACCGCTGCGCGGTCAGGTCGGGGCGGCCGAGGTAACCCCGGGCGATGCCGGCGCCGCCGAGGTACAGCTCGCCGGTGTCGGTCGGGCGCAGGGCGTCGTCCAGGACGTGGGCGGTGGTGCCGGGGACCGGGGTGCCGATGGAGACGGCGTCCCCGGCGGTGTGCACGGTCGCGGCGGTGGCGTAGACCGTGGCCTCGGTCGGGCCGTAGCCGTTGATCACCGTGTGCGCGCCGGCCAGCAGGCCGGCGGCCAGCTTCTCCCGCAGCGCCTCGCCGCCGGTCACGACCCGCACGCCGCGCAGGTCGGCCTCGCCGGTCTCCAGGATCGCCTGCCACAGCGGGGGTGTCGCCTGGGCGACGGTGATGTCGCCCCGCCGCAGGATCCTGGCCAGGCGCACCGGGTCGCGCTGTTCGTCGGCGGTGGCGAGCACGACCCGCGCGCCGGCGAGCAGCGGGCCGAACAGCTCCAGCCCGGCGATGTCGAACCCGACGGTGGTCACCGCCAGCATCTGGTCCTGTGTGGACAGTGGAAGCCGTTCGGCGAAGCCCCGCAGCAGCGCGCCGAGGTTGCCGTGGGTGACCGCGACGCCCTTGGGCACGCCGGTGGAGCCCGAGGTGAACAGCACGTAGGCCAGGGTCTCCTCGGCCGGCGGCACGGCGACGAACCCGGTGGGACCGTCGGGCGGCACCCGGTCGAGCACGGTCACCGGCCTGGCCTGGTCGAGGATCAACCGGTTGCGGGCGGCCGGGTGGGCCGGGTCGAGCGGGACGTAGGCGGCGCCGGCGCCGGTCACCGCGAGCAGCGCCACCACCAGATCGGTCGACCGGGGCAGGGACAGCGCGACCAGGGTGTCCGGACCGGCGCCGGAGCGGACCAGCCGCGCGGCCAGCGCGTCGGCCCGCGCGGCCAGCGCGGCGTAGGTGGTCAGCTCGCCGGCGCACTCGACGGCGATCCCGTCGGGGGTGCGCCGCGCCTGCGCCTGGAACGCGTCGAACAGGCTGGTCATCGAACCTTCCCCGGGGTGCGCAGGATCGCGGACAGGGCGGCGCCGGTCGCCGGGGCCGCCGTGGAGAACAGGTCGTGGTGGCCGGCGTCGACCCCGACGACGGTGGTCTGACCGGTGACGAACGGGTCCCACCGCTCCCCCGGCCCGTCGCGTTCGGCGACGACCACCGTCAGGTCCCCGTCGAAGGTCTCCGGGGTGGCGCCGGCCTGCAACCGCACGTGGTGCGCGCCGGCCCGCACCACGGCCAGGACCTGGTCGTCGGTGGCGTCGGCCAGCGGCGGGTACGCCCGCCGCAGGGCATCGAGCATGCCGGCGTCGGTGGCGACCCGGTCCGGTGGGCGGCCGAGCAGGTTCTCCAGCGCGGTCGCCAGCAGCTCCCGCTCGGGGGGCGACCGGCGAACGAGGGTGGGGTGGCTGTCGAACAGGACCAGCAGCGCCACCTGCTCGCCGGCCGCGCGCAGCCGGGCGGCCATGGTGTGCGCGACGTTGCCGCCGAACGACCAGCCGAGCAGGTGGTAGGGCCCGCTGGGCTGGATCTCGCGAACGATGGCCAGGTAGTCCTGCGCCATCTCGGCGACCGAGCCGGGCGGGTGCGCGGTCCGCGCCTGGAGCCCGTACACCGGCCGGTCGGGGTCGATGTGGTCAAGGACCCGGGAGTAGCACCAGCTCAGCCCGGTGGCGGGATGCACGAACACCAGCGGCGGGCGCTCGCCGCCGGGGCGCAGCGTGAGCAGCGGCGCGTGCCCGTCGGGGTCATGACCGGCCCCGGCCAGGCGGCGGTCGAGCGCCGCGACGGTCGGGGCGAGGAACAGCTCGTGCACCGCGACGTCGACACCGAACCGCGTCCGCAGGCGCCGGGCGAGGGGCACCAGGAGCAGGGAATGGCCACCCAGGGCGAAGAAGTCGTCGTCCAGGCCGACGCCGGTGACGCCGAGCACCTGTTCGAACAGCGCGGCGACGGCCCGCTCGCGTGGGGTGCCCGGCGGCCGGCCGGCGGGGGCGGCGGCCGGCGGCGGCAGCCCGGACCGGTCGAGTTTTCCGTTGGGGCCCAACGGAAGACTCGGCAGGACGGTCACCGGCGGGACGACCGCGGCTGGCAGGCGCGCGGTGAGGACACCGCGCAGGGCCACCGGGTCGGGCCGGTGGCCGGGGGCCGGCGTGACGTAGGCGGCGAGGAACTGCCCGTCGTGGACGGTGGCGCGGGCGTCGGCGACCGAGTCGTCGGCCAGCAGGAGGCTCTCGATCTCGCCGAGTTCGAGCCGGTGGCCGCGCAGCTTGACCTGGTCGTCGGCCCGGCCGAGGAACTCCAGCTCGCCGTCGCGGCGCCAGCGCACGACGTCGCCGGTGCGGTACAGACGCCCCGGCCCGTACGGGTCGGCGACGAACCGGCCGGCGGTCAGCGCCGGGCGTCCGAGGTAGCCCTCGGCGAGCTGCGCGCCGGCCAGGTACAGCTCGCCCGGCACGCCGACCGGGCACGGCGCCAGCCCGTCGTCCAGCACCCGGACCTGGGTGTTCCACACCGGACGTCCGATCGGGACGGGCAGTGGATCGCCTGGTACGCAACGATGTGCGGTGACGTCGATGGCCGCCTCGGTCGGGCCGTAGAGGTTCACCAGCTCCACCCCGGGGTAGCGGCGATGGAACGCCCCGGCGGTGTCGGCGGCCAGGGCCTCGCCGCTGCTGAGCACCCGGCGCAGGGCCGGCGCGGCGACCGGCGGTTCAGCGAGTAACGCCCGCAGCATCGACGGGACGAAGTGCGCGGCGGTGACGCCGTGCCGCGCGATCTCCCCGGCGATCAGCGCCGGGTCCCACTCCGCGCCCGGCTCGGCGAGCACCAGCGTCGCGCCGGCGCGCCACGGCCAGAACAGCTCCCACACCGAGACGTCGAACCCGGCCGGGGTCTTGTGCAGCACCCGGTCCGCCGGTCCAAGTGGCAGCTCGGCCTGCGCCCAGCGCAGCCGGTTGTCCACCGCGCCGTGGGAGACCACGACACCCTTGGGCCGGCCGGTGGACCCGGAGGTGTACAGGACGTAGGCGGGATGGTGCGGTGTGAGTCGCGGCAGGTCACCGGGCGCGACGGCGGTCTCGTCGACGCCGACGACGGTCACCTCGTCGTGGAACGGGGCGGGGTCGCCCACCACGCAGCGCGGGCGGGCGTCGCTGACCAGGTACGCGAGGCGCTGGGGCGGGTGGTCGGGCGGGAGCGGAAGGTACGCGCCGCCCGCCCGCAGGACGGCGTGCACCGCGATCACGAACTCCGGCGACCGGGGCAGGGCCACCCCGACGACCGCCCCGGGCCGCACCCCGGCCTCGACCAGCCGGTGGGCCAACGCGTCCGCGCGACGGTCCAGGTCGGCGCGGGTCAGCCGGCGGTCGCCGGCCACCACGGCGATCCCCTGGTGGCCGCCCGCCTCGTGCAGCAGCCCCGGCCGGACGTCGCGGCCGGTGGTGTTCCAGTCGACGAGCACCCGGCGGCGTTCGGCGGCCGAGATCAGGCCGATCCGGCCGACGCGGCGGTCCGGGTCAGCCACGACCGCGTCCAGCACCCGCACGAACCGGTCCACGACCGCCCGGGCGGTCGGCTCGTCGTAGAGGTCGGTGGCGTACTCCAGGAAACCGTCCACACCGTCGCGGTGTTCGCGCAGCTGGAAGGTCAGGTCGACCTTGGCGGCCGGCACGTCCAGGTCCCGGCGCACGGCCGTGACCGGCCCGAGGTCGGGCGGCGACGGGTCGTGCCGTTCGAGCGCCAGCATCACCTGGAACAGCGGGTGGCTGGCCAGGCGGCGCGGCGGGTTCAGCGCCTCGACCAGGACGTCGAAGGGCAGGTCCTGGTGGGCCAGCGCCGCCAGGTTCACCCGCCGGACCCGCCCGAGCAGCTCACCGAAGGTGGGGTCGCCGCCGGTGTCGGTGCGCAGGACCAGCGTGTTGACGAACAGCCCGACCAGGTCCTCCAGGTCCGCCTCGGTGCGCCCGGCGACGACCGTGCCGACCGGGACGTCGGTGCCGGCGCCGTGCCGGGTGAGCAGCACCACCAGGGCCGCGTGCAGCACCATGAACACCGTGCAGTCGTGCCGGCGCGCCAGGGCGGCCAGGTCGCGGTGCCGGCGGGCGCCGAGGTCGACCGGGACCAGCGCGCCCCGGTGGCTGGCCATCGCCGGCCGGGGCCGGTCGGGTGGCACGGTGATGATCTCGGGGAGACCACGCAGCGTCGAGCGCCAGTGGGCGAGCTGGTCGTCACGGACGCTGTCGACGAGTTCCCGTTGCCACAGCGTGTAGTCCGCGTACTGGACCGGCAGTTCGGCCCAGGCCGGCGGCCCGCCGTGCCCGGCCCTGGCCCGGTAGGCGGTCGCCAGGTCGCGGACCAGCAGCCCCAGCGAGACGCCGTCGGCGGCGATGTGGTGCACCACCACCAGCAGCAGCGCCTCGGCGTCGCCGGTGAACAGGGTCGCGCGCAGCGGCGGTTCGGCCGTCACGTCGAACGGCTCCGCGGCGGCGGCCGGCACGTCGGCGGACGGCAGCGGGCGGACCGTCAGGCGCGGGTCGGGCGGCAGGACCTGTTGGTGGGGTTCGCCGTCGCGGTCGGGGAAGACCGTGCGCAGCGCCTCGTGCCGGGTGAGCACGTCGCCCAGCGCGGCGCGCAGGGCCGGCACGTCCAGCGCGCCGGTCAGGCGCAGCGCCAGCGGCAGGTTGTAGGTGGCCGACGGCCCGGCGAGACGGTCCAGGAACCACAGCCGGCGCTGCGCGAAGGACAGGGGCAGCACCGGCATCACCTCAGTACAGGCCGGTCAGGTCGCCGACCCGGGCCTGTGGCCGGGTCGCGAGCAGTCGCAGGGACCTCTCGGTGCCGCGCAGGAAGCCGCGCAACCGGGGCTCGGGGTAGCGCCGGGCGTCGACGTGCAGGTCCAGCACCGGCCGCTCGCCCCGGGTGAGCACCCCGTAGATCCCGGCGATCGCCGGGCGGGTCGAGGCGGTCACGGTCACCGGCGCGGGGCCGGGATCGGCCGGCAGGTCCGGCCAGGCGGGGAGCATGTAGTTGAGCACGTGGTCGACGACCGAGCCCGGTGGGCGCCCGGTGATCGCGGCGGCCTCGTCGACGTCGTGGCAGCCGTTGCGCAGCGCCGCCATCCCGGCGGACTCGACCTGGCGCAGCAGCCCGGCGAACGTGTCGGCGTCGTCGACCACGATCCCGGCCGGGATGATCTGGTTCAGCGACGTCACGTACTCGCGCCACTGGGGCCGCAGCCGGTTGGCGACCATCAGGTGCACCAGGATCCGCTCCCGGCCGGTGCTCGCCCGGACGCCGAGGGCGAACAGCGCGAGCACGACCGTCTGCGCGCCGACCCGGTGGCGGCGCACCAGGTCGGCGACCACACCGCTCACGCCGCCCAGGTCGACCGAGCCGCTGATCCGCTCCTCCGCCAGGTGGTCCTCGGCGGCCACGCCGAACTCGTCGGTCAGCCGCGTCCAGTAGGTCCGCGCGGACGCGCGCCGGTCGGACCACGCCTCGGAGTGCTGGTCGCGGGCCAGCGCCACCGGTGACGGGGAGAGCGGCGCCGGGTCGGTGGACAGGGCGGTGAGCTCGGCCAGCAGCCGGCGCAGCGCCCACCCGTCGGCCAGGATGTGGTGCACCGCGACCGCCAGCGACGGCGGGCCGTGCGGCACGGTGATCAGCCGGACCCGCCAGCCGAACTCCCCGGTGAGCCGCAGCGGCGTCGCGAACAGCTCCCGCGCGCGAGCTGCGGCCTCGTCCCGATCGCCGGCGGCGACGACCTCCAGGACGTCGCGGGCCCGGGGGTGGACGACCTGGGCCACGTCCTCGCCGGTGGTGTCGAACGTCGTGCGCAGGCTCTCGTGCCGGCGCCACAACGCCTCCACCGCCGCGCGGACCCGTTCCCCGGTGGTCCCGACCGGGAGCGGCTCCAGGCTGGTGAGCTGCGAGCGGATGCCGTCGACCAGCGGGTTGGTCCGGATCGACCGCCAGATCGAGCGCTGGCCGAAGCACAGCGGGCCGGAGATCACGAGCCGTCCCGGCCGGTGGCGTACGCGGCGCTCTGGGTGCCGTACAGGTCGGCGTACTGGCCGCCCAGCGCCATCAGCTCGGCGTGCGTGCCGTGCTCGACGACCCGCCCGTGGGACAGCACGACGATCAGGTCGGCCATCCGCACCGTGGAGAACCGGTGGGACACCAGCAGGGTGATCGCGCCGGTGGCGGCCCGCCCGTCGCGGCCGGCGCCGACGAACCGCTCGTAGAGGTCGTGCTCGGCCTGGGGGTCGAGCGCGGCGGTCGGCTCGTCGAGCACCGCGAGCAGCGGGTCTCGGCGCATCACCGCCCGGCCGAGCGCCAGCCGCTGCCACTGGCCGTGGGACAGCTCCGCGCCGCCGAACACCGACCCGAGCTGGCTGTCCACACCGGAGGGAAGGCGGTCGATGACCGGACCGGCGTCGGCCCGCTCGATCGCCGAGGCGACCGCCTCCCGGTCGTGTGCGCGCGGCAGGTCGCCGATTCCGACCGCGTGCCCGGCGCGTACCTGGAACCTGCTGAAGTCCTGGAACGCGGCGCTGACCCGGCTCCGCCACCGGTCGAGGTCCAGTCGCCGCAACGGAACACCGTCGACCAGGATCTCGCCGGCCGTCGGTTCGTACATGCCGGTCAGCAGCTTCACCAAGGTGGTCTTGCCGGCGCCGTTGGTCCCGACGACCGCCACCGCCGCGCCGGCCGGCAGGTGCAGGTCCACGCCGGACATCACCGGCACGTCGGTGCCCGGGTAGGTGAAGTCGACGCCGCGCACCGTGATCCCGTCGGCCAGCCGGTCCGGCGGCCGCTCGGTGCCGGGGTGCCGGGCGTCGGCCCCGTGCCGCTCCAGCCAGCGCAGGTGGCCCATGGTGTGCCGGCCCTCGGCCAGCTCGGTCGCGCCGGAGACCGTGTCCTGGAGCTGGGCGCGCAGGTAGCCGGACAGGCTGGCCACCATCAGCAGGTCGCCCGCACCGGCGCCGCCCCGGGCGACCAGGTACGCGACGAACGCCAGCGCCGCCAGGTAACCGACGGCGAAACAGGCCCAGCCGGCGGCTTTCCACAGCGCGGCCCGGCGCTGACCCCGGACCAGGCCGGCGGTGACGGTGTCCCAGTAGGCGCCGGCCCGCGCGTCGACGGTCCGGTCGCTGCCGCTGATCCGCAGTTCCTTCGCCGCCTCGGCCCGGGTGCCCAGCCGGTGCAGGTGGTCCTCGCGCCGGTCGGCGTCGGCGGTCGCGTCCCTGGCCCGGCCGAGGATCGCCGTGGCGCGCCGGGAGAACACCAGCGGCGGCACCGCCAGCAGCACCAACAGGCCCAGCGCCGGGTGCACGCTGGCCAGCAGCCACACGCTCAGCCCCAGGCTGACCAGTGAGGACACCGCGGCGGCCGCCGCCCAGCAGGCGCCGGCCAGGGTCTCGGTGCTGGTGCGCAGCTGGCGCAGCCGGTCGAGGAACTCCGTGCGCTCCAGGTGCTGGAGCGTCGGGATCCGCGAGGTCAGGGTGAACAGGCGCGCGGAGAGCACGATGTCCACCCGCTCCTTGAGGTCGACCTGGAGGTTGTGCTGCACCCGCCCCACCGCGGCGATCAGCCCGTAGGCCAGCGCGCCGATCCCCGCCGCCAGCACCAGCCCGCCGGACCCGGTCGAGTTGGCCACCGCCCGCACGCTCAGCCCCGTCCCGGCGACGGCGAAGGCGTTGACCGACGCCAGTACCAGCGCGGTCACCGTCGCCCTGGGGTCGGCCGTGTACGCCAGCCGCAGCATCCCGCCGATCACCCCGCCGCGCCTCACGCCGCCCCCTCGGTGTCCTCGGCGAACCGCCCGGCCTGCAACCGGTACAGCCCGGCGTACTCGCCGCCGTGGTCCATCAGCTCGCCGTGGTTTCCCGACTCGCTGACCCGGCCGTTGTCCAGCACGACGATCCGGTCGGCGCGGCGCACGGTCGAGAGCCGGTGGGAGATCAGGACGACGGTCACCCCGGACACCGCCGAGATGACCCGGTCGTAGAACTCCGCCTCGGCGCGGACGTCCAGGTGCGCGGTCGGCTCGTCCAGGATCAGCACCTGCCGGCCGTTGGCCACCGCGAACAGCGCCCGGGCGATCGCGATCCGCTGCCACTGCCCGCCGGACAGGTCGACCCCGCCGGAGTGTTCGCGGGTGAGCAGGGTGTCCAGGCCGTCGGGCAGCCGGTCGACGAGGCCGGTGGCCCCGGCGGCGGCCACCGCCGCCAGGATCGGACCGTCGTCCGCGCCGGCCTCGGGCGCGCCGAGCGCGACGTTCTCCCGCACGGTCAGCGGGTAGTGCACGAAGTCCTGGAACACGGCCGTGACCCGGCGACGCCAGGACGTCAGGTCGACGTCGGCGAGGTCGGTGCCGTCGAGGGTGATCCGCCCGCCGGTCGGCTCGTGCAACCCGGTCAACAGCTTGATCATCGTGGTCTTGCCGGCGCCGTTGCGGCCGACGACCGCCAGTACCTCCGCCGGGCCGATGTCCAGGTCCAGCCCGTCGAGCACCGGCCGGTCACCGCCGGGGTAGTGGAACCCGACACGCTCGAACCGCAGGCGCACCGGGGAGTCCGGCGCCGGCCGGTCGCCGCCGGCCCGCACGGCGACGTGCCGGTCGAGCCGGTCCAGGGCACGCAGCGCGCCGAGGGCGTACTCGATGTCGAAGGCCTCGTGGCCCATGGCGCCGGCCGCGAACACGCCCCACGCGGCGAGCACCATCGTGATCAGCCCGCCGAAGTCCACTGTCCCGGCGGCCAGCGCCGCGCCCGGCACGTACAGGGCGGCGAACCCGGCGGCCAGTGCCAGCAGGAACGTCCACCACTGGCGGCGCAGGATTCCCCGGCGGTCGCGCCAGATCTCGGTCAGCCAGCCGCGCGCCTGCTCGCGGTACCGCTCGGTCAGCCAGGGACCGAGGCCGAACAGCCGCACCTCCTTGCCGGCGGGCGACTCGGTGAGCGTGTCGGCCCAGTACTCCGCCCGCCGCCGGGCGCCGGCGTGCTCGTCCCAGGTCCGGCTCAGCCGCACCCAGTGCCGGCGGATACCGGCCCGCATCACCAGGGTGACGGCGAGCAGCCACACCGCCAGCAGCGGCGCGAACCAGGCCAGGACCACCGCGCACAGCACCGCGCTGGTCAACCGGCCCAGCAGCAGGAGCTGGCCGACCGCACCGGTGCCCGGGGTCCTGGTCCGCCAGCCACCCAGTTCCGACACCCGCGCGACGTCGGTGGCGTGGTCGAGGTCCTCCAGGTGCGCGATCCCGCTCGGCCGCGCCACCCGGTCCCGGACCGCCGACCGCAGCGCGCCGTCGATCCGGCGTGCCGCCAACAGGTCCAGCGGTTCCCTGGCGATCTCGACGCACTGGCCGGCGAGCACCAGCACCGCCACCAGCCCCAGCGGCAGCAGGATCTCGCCGACCGCGGAGCTCGCCAGGGCGCCGGTGAGCAGCCAGCCGGTGGCCACCGACGTGGCGGCCGCGGCCAGGGCGGTCACCAGGTGGGCGGCCAGCAGCCCCGCGAGCGGGCCGGGGCCGGCGTGGACCAGCAGCGCCAGCAGCCGGCGCCGGCGCGCCAGGAACTCCGTCAGCCGAGCCGGCATCGGCCCTCTCCCGTCGGTCATGCGAGCCGCACGGCGCGGTCCAGCACGGTCAGCGCGCCGGTCGAGGTGAGCAGCCGGTCGTCGGCGTAGTTGAGGCTGGCGGAACGCAGGTCGCGGAAGCGGCGTTCCAGGGCCAGCGGCGAGTCGCGGCGATACCCGGCGGTCAGGCCGGCCAGCCCGACCATGCGGTCGACCGCGCGGAAGGTCAGCTCGGCCGAGGTGACCTTCAGGGTGTTGAGGTGGATCTGGGTGTCGGTCCCGGACAGGGACTCCCCCGCCGCGCGCAGGGCGGTGATCTCGCCGGTGACCCGGTGCAGGTAGCCGGAGACGAGTTCGAGGTCCATCCGGATGCGGGCCAGCCGCTCGGCCACCAGGTCCGAGGACAGGTCGATGCTCCGGGAACGCCTGTCCGACCGCAGCCAGGACACCAGGTCGGCGAACGCGCCGCGCGCGGTGCCCAGCCAGCACGCCGCCCACGCCAGGTGTCCGACCGGCCCCATGCTCTCCACCGCCACCGTGCGGAACCCGCCCGGCTCGCCGACGACCTGGTGCGCCGGGACCGCCCCGGAGATCCTCAGCCCGACGCTCTCGGTGCCGCGCATGCCCAGGGTGTCCCAGTCCGTGGCGCGGGTCAGGTCGAGCTGGTCGCGGTCGGCGTAGACCAGGCTGAGCTGGTTGGCGGTCGCCTCGTCCGAGGCGCGCATGGTGATCAGGAACCCGGTGGCGTGCAGGCCGCCGGTGACGACCGGGGCGTCGCGGTCCAGCCGCAGCAGGTCGCCGGTCCGTTCCAGCGGCGCGACCCCGGTCAGCAGGTGCCCGCCCTTGCCGGGCTCGGTGGTGACCGATGCCAGGTAGACCTCGCCGGCGGCGATCCTGGGCAGCACGTGGCCGGCCAGCCACGGGGTGGCGAACCGGACCAGGGAGTCGGTCTGCTGGCAGTGCATCGCCCACACCAGCGCGGTCGACATGCAGCCGGCGGCCAGGTCTGCGGCGACCGCCACCAGGTCGGTGAGGTCGCCGCCGAGGCCGCCGTGCTCGGCCGGGACCAGCAGCCCGAGCAGGCCCTGGCGCGCCAGGGCGTCGAGTCCGGCGGTGGGGAACGTGGCGTGCTCGTCGATCTCCCCGGCGTGCGCGTGCAGCACCGGCAGCACGGCGGCCACCCGGGCACTCGTGTCCGTGCTCACGACCGACCACCGTCCACGAGCCGGCCCAGTGCCCGCCGGTCGACCTTGCCGTTGGCGGTCAACGGCATCGCCGCGACGACCCGGCAGGTGGCCGGGGTGCGGGCCGGGCCGAGCAACGCGCGCAACCCGGCCAGGACCTGCTCCGGCCCGGCGGAGGCGACCACCACCAGCACCGCCTCCCGGTTCTGGTCCGGTGGCAGGACCACGGCCTGGTCGACGCCGGGGACGCGGCCGGCCGCGTCCTCGATCTCCACCGTGGACGTGCGGACACCGCGCAGCTTGAACAGGTGGTCGCGGCGGCCGTCGAAGTACAGGTAGCCCTCGGCGTCGAGGTGGCCGTGGTCGCCGGTGAGCAGCGTCCGCCCGCCGCCGGCGTCGCGGCGGTAGCGCGCCGCCGTCTGCTCGGGCGCGCGCCAGTAGCCGGCCATCAGGTGCGGGCCGCGCACGGCGATCTGCCCCGACCGGCCGGCCGGCACCTCCCGGCCCTGGTCGTCGAGGATGTGCACGCTGGTGCCGGGCAGCGGGCGGCCGACCGAGCCGGGGCGGTCCCGGTCACCGTCCACCTCGTGCACGGTGATCCGCTTGCACTCGGTGGTACCGAACATGATCTGCACGCCGGCGCGCGGGAACACCCGCCGCAGCCCGGCGATCGTCGCCGCCGGAAGGTGTTCGCCGGTGCTGGTCACCAGGCGCGGCGAGGTCAGCGCGGGCGTGGCGCGGCGGGTGGCCAGCCGCAGCAGCATGGTCGCGAGCGAGGGCACCAGCGGCAGCACGGTCACGCCGGTGGCCGCGAGGTCCACCAGGAACCGGGCGTCGCGGGTGGCGTCGGCCAGTACCAGCGTCCCGCCGGCCTGGAAGGTCAGGAACGTCTGGTAGAGGCCGTAGTCGAACGACAGCGGCAGCCGGCACAGCACGACGTCCTCGGCGCGGTAGCGCACCCTGGCCGCCACGGCCCGCGCGGCGAACGCGACCTGGCCATGGGTGCAGGCCACCGCCTTGGGTCGCGCGGTACTGCCCGAGGTGTACAGCAGCAGCGCCAGGTCATCGGGCCCGACCGGCGGGTCGGGCGCCTCGGAAACAGGCTCCGCGGCACGGAGTTCGTCGACCAGGGCACCGGGAACGGCTCCGACGCCGGGAACGTTGTCCAGATCGGAGGGGTCGTCGGTGAGCAGCAGCGCCGGGTCGGCGTCGGCCACCAGGTGCGCGAGTTGGTAGCCGGTGGTGTCGGTGGCGTAGGGGACGAACACCGCGCCGGCCCGCAGGCAGCCGAACAGCGCGGCGACGGTCGTGCGGTGGGCGCCGGCCCGCACCAGGACCCGGTCGCCGGGACGCACGCCCCGGCGGGTCAGCCAGGCGGCGGTGGTCGTGGCCAGGGCGGCCAGTTCGGCACGGCTGACCGTGCCGGCGGCGTCGACCAGAGCCGGACCGTCGGGGTCGCGGGAGGCCAACGCCGACAGGATCGTGCGCGGCTCCGAGGTTACCAGCACGATTGTCTACATCGGACTTCGTGACATACGGAAACCCCCGCGTCGTCCCCGGATCGGCGCGCGCTCGCACACGACCTGCACCATGACTACCGGACCCGACCGGAGCTTGTCAAACACCGTGTCAGTAGTTCTCCGGAACACCCCATTTCACCTTGTTCGCCACGACTTCCTCCGGCGAGGGAACCGTGCCGTCACTCGAACCAGGAGGCGTGGCGAACTCGTCGCGATGGTCCTCGACGCGATAGTTGAGCGCGATGTCGTCGGACACCTCGGGCGGCACCGACTCCTCCTCGAAAATGGCCTCGTACGGGCATTCCGGCTCACACGCGCCGCAGTCGATGCACTCGTTGGGCACGATGTAGAGCTGGTTGGGCCATTCCGGCGACGGTTCACCCGTACGCTCGACAATGCAGTTCACCGGACACACCTCAAGGCACGTCAGGTCGAGACAGTCCCGGCACAACCGGGTGATCACCCAGGTCATGGTGTCCTCTCCAACTCGGACCCGGGGAATTCCTCACGAAAGGCGACGAGGAACTCGCCGAGCCGGCGTGACGCGGCGTCGAACCACAGTTTTCCCTTGTCCGCCGTGGCCAGCGACGGCGAGCCGATGACCCCGCTGGTGCTCAGCACGGCGAAATCCTCCGGCAGACAGACGGCCGACTTGCGCAGCAGGTCGTGGTGGGTCGAGGGCAGCCGCCGGTAGCTGATCTCGTCCACCACCAGGTCCGTGCGGACGCTGTCGGGTCGCAGGTGCAGCATCAGCGAGGTCTCGAACTCGCACGCGTGCGCCATCCCGCCCGGCACCGGCGACTCCCGCAGTTCGGCCACCTCGTCGGCACACAGGCTCCAGTACGAGCAGCACGCCGCCGTCAGGCCGGCGGTCTCGTTGAGCACGTGGGTCGCCACCCGCAGCAGGTCGTTGTTCCAGCCGTGCCCGTTGACGATCACCAGCCGCCGCCAGCCCGAGCGGCGCAGCGACTCCCCGATCCCGACGACCAGGTCGAGGTACTGGCGCGCGGGCACCGACACCGTGCCGGCGAAACCCAGCTCCTTCTCGTTGTACCCGAACGGCAGCGACGGGAGCAGCACGTCCCCGGTCACCGTGCACGCCGCCGTCGCCACCTGGGTGGCCAGGTAGGTGTCGGTGTCCAGCGGCAGGTGCGCGCCGTGCTGCTCGCAGGAACCCGTGACCAGCACGGCCGTCGGGTCGCGCCGCGCGCGCAGGTCGGTGACCTCGGTCGTGCTCAGCTCGTCGATCAGCGGCATGCCGGCCCGCTAGCAGAACTCGGACCGGGCGCCGACCTTCGCGCCGCGCAGACAGGTGATCTCGTCGAGCATGTCCGAGGGCAGCTCACGCAGGTCCTCCCACATCCGGTCCCTGATCTCCAGCGTGCGTTCCAGGTGCTGCTTACGGCGGGCGTCGAAAGAGTCCTGGTCCCAGGCCGACGACGCCAGGTCGAGGCTGTCCTCGAAGAACCGCAGGCCGGCGTCGTTGAGCTCGCCGAGGTGGCGGTCGGCGATCTCCTGCACGCGCAGCGCCACGCTCTCCGGCCGCTCGCCGCCGCGGACCTGCCGCCAGATCCCCGGCACGTCGACCACCGCGAACCGCTGGAACAGCTTGTCCGCCTCGATCTGCTCCTCGGTGTAGCCCTTCATGTAGGCCCGGCCCAGCGAACCGATCGCCGGGATCTCCCAGTCGTACTCGTCGTAGGGCGAGTCGTAGCTGAAGTCGGCGGCCAGCAGCCTGCGCTGGATGAGCATCATGGACATCTCGGTGCCGGGGAACACGTCCAGCGTCTGGCAGTAGTTGGAGTACAGGTACATCTGGCCGATGGAGTGCAGGAACCGGCCGTCGATGCGCAGGTCCTCCCAGGTGGTCAGCGGGTCGAACATGATGAACCCGATCTGCAGGCCCACCCGGGTCTGGGCGAGCATCTCCAGTACCTCGCGGTACTCCTCGGGCGACTCCTGCTTCTTGAAGTACTCCAGCCGGCGCGGCGAACCGGACTCGACGCCGATGTAGACACAGCTCAGGCCGCTGTCCATCATCTTCTCGATCAGCGCCCGCTCACCGACGATGGCGTCGGCGCGCATCAGTGCCCGGTAGCCGATCCGCATCCCGGACTCCATGATCAGGTCGGCGATCCGGGAGGCCCGCTCGCGGCCACGGCGGGTGGACGGGATGAAGTTGTCCTCGCTGAACCAGAAGAACTCGATGCCGTACCGGTCGACCAGGTTCTTCATCTCGGCCACCACCAGCTCCGCGCTGCGCGCCCGCCACTTCACCCGGTAGCCCAGCGACGGGTCGACGCAGAACGTGCACTTGAACGGGCAGCCCCGGCTGGTGGTGATCCGCGCGTCGGTGACGTGCAGGCCGCGCGCGATCATCTCCTCCAGGGTGTCGCGGGCCGGCTCGGGCAGCTCGTCGAGCGCTGGCTCCGGCGGAGGACCGGTGTAGCGCATCCGGCCCTCGGGCGTGCGCAGGTACAGGCCGGTGATCGAGGCGAGGTCACCGCCCGAGGACAGCGCCTCCATCACCCGCACCATGGTGATCTCGCCGTCGCTGGCGACCACGGCGTCCACACACGGTTCGCGTTCCATCAGGTCGCGGGCGCTGTAGAAGGCCTGGTGGCCGCCCCAGATGATCGGCAGTTCCGGGCGCAGCTCCTTCATCCGGTAGCTCATCCGCAGCGCCTGGTTGATGGTGATGCCGGTGATCGACATGCCGACCAGGTCCGGCTCGCCGCGCAGGATCTGCGCCACGGTCTCCTCGACCGACTTGGCCGGGCCGTCCTCGGCGAGCTCCCAGTAGGACAGGTAGTTGTCCACCTGCATGTTGAACACGTCGACGTGGTAGCCGTGCTGGCGCAGGTAGGCGGCGATGTAGCCGAGTCCGAGGTGTTCGGCACCGGCCTGGGAGATGGCCGAGGACCGTTTTTCGTCGCTGGAGGGCAGCACAAGGGCGATCCGCTTCATGACCCGGCTTCTCCTATCGGTGTCAGCACCAGTGCTCGCGGGCAGTGCAGGGGACGGACGTGCTTGGCAAGGCACTCGTTGCAGCCGTCGCACCGGGCCCGCGCCTGGCCGCCGAGCATCTTGCGCGGCAGGTCGGGCTCGGCGACCAGTGGCCGGGCGAGGGAGACGAAGTCCAGGCCGTGGTCGGCGACCGCCCTGGTCATGCCGTCGGCGCTGCGGAACCCGCCGCAGGTGCCGACCGCCAGGTGCGGGTTCTCCGCCTTGGTCCGCGCGGCGAACGGGACGAAGAACCCCTCGGAGCGGACCTCGACCTCCCCCAGCCGCGAGGGGGTGCGGGCGGCCGGCGCCGCGGGCACCCAACCGCTCCACTCGACGCCGTCGATCCCGGTGTCGGCCAGCGCCCGGACGGCGACCAGCGAGTCCCGCTGGTCGTAGCCGGCGGTGACGAAGTCCGAGCAGTTGAGCTTGAGCAGCAACGCCAGCCGGTCGCCGATCTCGGCCCGGACCGCGCCGATCACCCGGCGCACCAGGTCCAGGCCGTGGTGGCGACCGGTGGCGCCGGTGCGCAGCGGCGGTTGCTCGGCGAGCAGCTGGCCCAGCAGGTAGCCGTGCGCGCCGTGCAACTGGACGGCGTCGAACCCGGCGGCCTCGGCGGCGCTGGCCGCCTCGGTGAAGCTCGCCACGACGTCCCGCTCGTCGAACGAGCCGGTGGACAGCACGCCGCCGTGGCCGAGCTGGGCGCAGAACACGACGTCGCCGTCGGCCGCCCGGCGGCAGGTGGTCAGCAGGCCGGCCCAGGCGTCGACGGCCGGGCCGGGGCGCAACACGCCGTGGCTGCGGCTGGCCCTGGTGTCCCGGGTGACCGCGAGGTAGCCGGTGATCACCATGCCGGCGCCCCCGGCGGCCAGGTCCCGGTGCAGCGAGACCATCGCGCCGGTCGGCAGGCACTCCTCGTCCACGGCGCGTTCGGTGGCGCCGGAGCGGACGATCCGGTTGCCCACCCGCAGCGGCCCCAGCGTCCACGCGTCGTCGAGCCGGCGTGCCGTGCGGGGTGAGGCCGGCCGCCGCCGGTGCAGCTCGGCGAGGTGGGACGGTGCCCCGTCTGCGCTCAGCGCCCGGTCGAGCGCGGCGGTGTCGGCGGGGGTGAGCGGCGGCAGGTCCCGCGAGCAGGCGACCAGCTCCCGCAGGTCGGTCTCGTCGCCGGGGTGCCCGACGACGACCGAGACCACGTCGGACAGCAGCGCGGCCTGCACGGTGAGCTGGGTGAGGGTCCGGCCGCCGGCCTCGGCGCGTAACCACCGGCCGGTCCGGGGACCGCCGGCCGACGGGACCAGTCGCACGATCACCGCGCCGGCCCATTCCCGCAGCAGCGGCAGGCTCTCCAGCAGCAGGTCCTGGTGGTGCGGGCCGAAGGCCAGCTCCACCGCGGCGAACGCGCCGGCCTCGACCACCCGGGCCACACCGGCCCGGTCGTGCGCCCGCGCGGCGAGCGCGCCGAACCGGCCGGCGTCCATGGCCGACCGGGCAGCCGTGAGAAAGTCGGTGAGAAAACCCCGGTCCCCCACCGGGTCGACGATCAGCAGGTCCCATCCCCGGTCGCCGGGCGGGTCGGGCGCGGCCCAGCGGCCGGCCGAGCGGAACGCGCCGGAGGTGGCCAGCAGGGTGTCCCCGCCGGCCTCGGCGAGCACCCCGGCCGGCACCGGCGCCGGCAGGCACAGGAACCGCATGCCCAGCCGCTGCGCGGCCCCGACCAGCTCGGGGCGGTGGTCGGGCATGCTCAGGCCGACCTCGGCGACGGTCAGCCCGGTCTGACCGAAGCGCCGCAGCACCGGTGGACGGGGGTGCAGGGCCGCTGTCACGGGCATCGGCTGGTCATCGGACGCACCCCGTGGCCGTGGTGAGCGGCGTGTCGCTGCGCAGCAGGCCGATCAGCTCCCGGATGAACGCCAGCGCGGCGGCGTAGGTGTCGTGGTCGAGCGAGAGCGCCGACTGGCGTTTGCCCGGCTCGCCGTAGAACTCGCAGTAGCCGCCCAGCACGTCGGCCACGCGCGTGGTCCGGTAGCCCCACTCGGCCAGCAGCGGGATCCCGTACTCGCGCAGCGCGGTCACCAGGTTCTCCCGCTGCGCGCCGGCGAAGAGCACCGCGCCGAACAGGGCGACGGCCATCTCCATGTCCCGCAGCCCCGCGTCCTGGCCAGGACGCGCCGGCACCCACTCGACGTCGAAGTCGATGAAGTGCAGGTGTCCCTGCTCGTCGACGATCTCGTTGTAGCCCCAACGGTCGCCGAGCACCACCCCGCCCTCGTGGGCCTGCATCAGCTGGAACAACAGGCGCAGCACGGTCGCCGGACCGGCGGTGCCCGAGGTGAGCGCGTCGCCCAGCGGTTCGCCGGGGATGTGCGCGCGGACCAGCCACCGTTCGCCGTGCGCCAGCACCTCCGGGGTGCGCACGCCGGCCGCGCGGGCCCTGGCGATGGCCGCGATCTCCTCCGGCATGGTGCGCAGCCGGAACGAGCCGCCGAGACCGGCCATGCCGGCGGCGGTGTACAGCTCGGCCAGGTAGTCCTCGATGTCCGCGCGGGAGCGGTCCGAGCGGTTGCGGAAGGCGAAGGTGCGTTCCGGGCCGGTGAGCATGATCGAGTGGTTGAGGTTGCCGCCGGTCAGCTCGGTACGGGTGAACGGGCCGTACCCGGCGAGCGCGGCCTCCGCCTCGGCCAGGTGCGCGGCCACCTCCGGTGGCAGGTCGGCCGGCCGCACCGGCACCACCGGCGGCCGGCGGCGCGGCGGTCGCCGGTCCCGCAGCGCCGTGCTGATCTCGCCGTACAGCTCGCGCAGCGCCGTCGAGCCCTCCCGCTGCACGACCCAGGCCGTGTCCTGGAAGTCGCGGTAGCGCTGGCCGCACTCGCCCCGGCGGGCCTCGCCGATGGCCGACATGAAGAACGTCATGTTGGCGTCGTTGAGCCGGCGGATGATCTCCAGCTCGCGCCGTTTCCACTCGTCCAGCGACCGGTGGTGGCCCAGCTTGCGGTAGGCGCGGGGCAGCAGGTTCGTCCGGTACCGGTAGAGCCACTTGTCGCGGGTGATGGTGTCGCCGCCGTGCGAGGTCTCGATCGCCCTGGCCAGCCACCCCAGGTTCGGGTCGGCGAAGTCGTAGGCGTCGTAGGGCGAGGTGGCGTTGAACCCGGGGTGCAGCAGGCCGTCGCGGTCCATGTCCACGGCGATCTCGGTGCCGGGGAACACGTCGAGGCTGTGGGTGAAGTTGCTCTCCAGGTACATCTCGTCGATCTCGTGCAGGAACGTCGCCGACGCCTCCAGGTCGTCGAAGTTCGCGTAGGGCTCGAACATGATGAACCCGCACTGCAACGCGACGCCCAGCTCCCGCATCTCCCGCACGCACGTCTTGTGCTGCTCGACCGTGGTGCGCTTCTTGAACCGGTCGAGCTGCTCGGCGCTGCCCGCCTCCAGCCCGACGAACGCCGACACCAGCCCGCTCTCGGCCAGGCGCGCCAACAGGTCGGGGTCGGGGTTGAAGGTGTCCGAGCGGAACCGCACCCGGTAGGTGACGTCCAGGTTCCGCGCCGCCAGCTCGTCGGCGATCTCCCGGGCGCGCCGGCGCGAGGACGGGGCACCGGTGACGAAGTTGTCGTCGGACATCCAGAAGTGGTCGATGCCCAGCCGCCGGTGGAGCATCTCCATCTCCTCGGCGGTCTGCTCGGCCGATCTGGCGTACCACATGCGGTCGTAGCGCATGGCGTCGATGCAGAACGTGCAGTCGTAGTTGCAGCCCCGACTGGTGGTGATCCGGCTCTCGGTGATCGGCGCGCGCAGCAGCATCCACAGCAGGTCGTCGCGGGCCGGCACCGGCAGGTCGAGCACACCCTTGGGCATCTTGCGGTAGTTCTCGTACACCAGCCGGTCGCGCTCGTCGGGCGCGCGGGTCACCAGTTCGGGGATGGCACAGGGGAACACGCCCCGGCGCAGCGCGTCCCCCAGCAGCGACATGGCCCGCTCGCCGTCGTTCATGCCGATGAAGTCCAGCACGTCGAAGGTCGCCATCAGCTCCTTGGCGCACAGGATCGCGTGCGGGCCACCGAAACCGAGCACGCAGTCCGGCCGCTCGGCCCGGATGATCTCGCAGACCTTGATGCTCTCCAGCAGGGTCATCGAGGTGACGCAGATGCCGACCACGTCCGGTTCGGTGGCCAGGATCTCCGCCGCGATCGCCGGCGCCTCGTAGGACGAGCGCGGGTCGGCCAGGCCGTCCCAGGCGTTGAAGAACGTGCTCAGCTGGAAGTTCAGCTGGGTCACCGGGTGGCCGCGCTCACGCAGGCACGCGGCGATCGAGCCGAGACCCAGGTGTTCGGCGCCGGCCATGGACACCGCGCTGGAACGCATCGACTCGGTGCGCGGCAGGACGAGGGTGAACCGGGGGTGGCCGCCTCGGCGCACGTGCCGCACCCCGACGTAGTTCTCCGGGGTGTCGACGTCGGGATCGTGGTGGTCGACCAGTGGCAGCATCACCCGATTGGCCACGATGCGTCCTCTCGTTCCATGTTGGCCGTGGGCTTGTGGCCGTTGAGGTGGGCGTGCACCCTGGTCGCGACGGCGTCGACCTCCTTCGCGATCCGCTCCAGCTGGCGCAGCTCACCGCGCCGGGCGACCTGCAACGCGGTCACCGTGTGGTTGAAGGCCGCGCGGTCGAAGTCGTTCTCCGCGTTGTCGATGGCGTTGTGCATCCACTCGGTGTGCCGTTTGGCGAGCACCCCGAACAGTTCCTCGGCCAGCCGGTTGGACCGGCTCCACAGGTCCTCCTCGGTGGAGTTGAGCACGCCGCCCTCGGCCAGCCAGCGCAGCCGGGGAAGGTTGAACGCGCGCAGCCGCATCAGCGACCGGTCGATGGCCATCAGCGGCGGCGAGTACTCCTCGTCGATCGCCTCGGCCAGCGGCTGGATGCGCGGGTCGTCGTACTCGTAGAGCCGGAAACCGCCCCGGTACGGGTGGTCGAAGTGGCCGAGGCCCTTGTTCTGGATCATCCGCCGGTAGGGGGTGGCCGGGTAGACGTCCATGCTCTGCACGAAGTTGAACAGGTTGTACGCCTCGTCGATCTCCATCAGGAAGTTGGTGTCCTCCCGCATGTCGGGGAAGGACGTCATCGGGTCGAAGAAGATGTAGCCGATCTGCAGGCCCATCCCGATCTCGCGGATCGCCCTGATCGTCGAGCGGACCTGGTCGGAGGTGCAGTGCTTGCCGAAGTACTTGAGCCGCCGGGGGGTCGCCGACTCGACGCCGATCAGCCCCATCGTCACCCCGGCGCGGAACATCAGCCCCAGCAGGTCCGACCGGCCGTCGAAGGCGTCGGCGCGGAAGTAGGCACGCATCGTGGTGCGCAGCGGGCTCGCGAGGATCGCCTCGCAGATCTCGGCGGCGCGCACCTGCGAGGCCTCCGACCGGCTGACGAAGTTGTCGTCCACCAACCAGAAGTGGTCGATGCCGAACCGCTCGTTCAACAGGGTGATCTCGTCGACGACGTCCTGCGGCGGGCGCAGCGTGTGCCGGCGGAACCCGGCGCGGTCCGACGTGGCGCAGAACGTGCAGAAGTCCATACAGCCCCGGCTGGTGCTCAGCCTCGCCTCGTTGGCGCCGGTGTGCTGGCGGATGGTCATGAGGTCGTCGCGGGCCGGGTGCGGCAGGTCCCACAACGCGTACTTGTCCGAGTCGGCCGGTTTGTGCGCGGGGTTCGGTTCGATCCGGATCAGATCTCCCTTGCGCGCACCGGTTTTCCAGCCACCGCCGAGGGATCCGTCGTCATTGCGGTAGTAGAAGCCCTCGAATCCGGCCAGATCCTCGCCGGCGATCACGCCGCGCACGAACGAGGGCAGCGTGAAGTCGCAGTCGCCCAGGCCGATCGAGTCGATCGTGGTTTCCTCCAGCATGAGCGGAAGCGCGGCAGAAGTGGCCTGGTGCCCACCGAAACAGACATGCAGTTCCGGCCGGCGGCGTTTCAGTTCGGCGGACAGTTCCAGTGACGTGGTGAGCGTCGGACCGGTGACGGTGATCCCGACGAAGGCCGGGTCCTCGGCCAGGATCCGATCCGCCATGTCGACCGGATCCGGTTGTACCTCAACGAATCCCTCGTGTTTCATCACCTTCAGGTAGGTGTCGAGGTCGAAGTTGAGGATCACCGTGCGGATTCCCTCACGCCGCAACGACGCGGCCAGGTAGGCGACCCCGATGTGCTCCGGGCCCGCCACGGAGGTGAAGGCCACGCCGGCGTGGATGAGCGGCGGCACGACCAGGACGGTCACCAGTTGGTCGGTGGAGGTTTCGGCAGCAGCGACAGACACGCGCAACAGCTCCTCACTGGCAGGGCGGCTGAATTGTCTGCGTTATTCCAGCCCGATGTTGCGTCGCCGACCCCCACGTCGTCCGCAATTCGCGGAAATGAGCATTATTCAAAACAGGTCGGCGTCCGGTCGCGAAACCGGAGTGTTTTGAATAAGACCCAACGACGAAGATAACCCAGGTGTCCAGCGGTTGTCCAGGACGAGCCGACCCCGATCGGCGCATTGATCACGCAATGCGCCTCGGGTACGATTCCTTGTTTTCTTTTACTCAGGCGGGAAGTGCCCTGGTGAGCGACTCCAGATCGTCGAGCAGGACCGCGGCGGTCGGCAGGACCTGGAGCTGCTCGGGCTGGAAGCCCGGCCGGGTCTCCGACACCGCCGCGATGATCTCCGCCATCCGGTCGCCCACGGAGTCCATGGCCGCCCGCAGGTCCGGCAGCGGGCAGGACTCGCGCAGCGCGACGTGCACCACCGACAGCGCGGCCACGTCACCGGCCAGGTGCTCCGGCACGATCAGCACGATCCGGTCGTCGGCGCGCCCACGCACCAGCTGCGGCACCCGGATCTCGGCCACCCGGCGCTTGGACCCGGTCAGCGCGGCGCCCGCGTCGGCCCGGCTCGTCAGACCCTCGGCGACACCGGTCTTGGTCACCACGGTCACCATGTCGGTGCCGGCCTCCTGGCCGAGCCGGTAGCGGGTCACGCCCGTCGGCCGGTCGACGACCCGCGCGTGCGCCCGGATGACGTCCAGCACCGGGAAGGTCAGGTCGGCCGGATCGGTGCCGGCGTCGCTCAGCGCGCGGATGATGTCGTTGTCGTAGAGGTCGGAGTCGCCGCGCGAGGTGCCGACGGTGACCGTCTTGGCCTGGTGCTTGACCGTGTCGATCGGCCGGGCCAGCTCGTCGAGCGCGGCCGTCAGCACCGCCCGCGCCTGCGCCGGCTGCACCGGGTCGGCCTGGTAGGCCAGACCCGCCAGCGCCACGGCGGTCTGGCTGCTGAGCACGCCCCGCACCTCGCCCCTGGCGGCGGCGGCGAGCACCTGCTGCACCAGCCGGACGACCTCGATCGGCAGCCGCTGCGCGGCGGTGGCGCCCCGGTCGACGGCCGCCTCCAGACCGGCCAGCGCCAGCCGCACGTCGTCGGCGGTCGCGTCGATGGCCCGGGCGGCGTGGTAGGCGAACAGGTGCCCGGCGGCGGTGGCCATGATCCACGCCAGCTCCGGGTGCGCCCGGGGCACCGGGACCAGCGCGTCGGTCGGCCAGAGGTACTCGGTGCCCTCGTCACACACCACCACCGCCCGGTTGCGGTGCGCGTTGAGGATCTCCACCTCCTTGATCAGGTCACTGACCTGCGCGGGCGGCGCCCCGGCGACACACACCACGACCAGCGCCTCGGCCGACAGGTCGATGTGCTTCTTGTCCTCGACGGCGTCGGCGGAGATCGTCTTGTAGCACAGCTCGGAGAGCTTGATCCGGATCTCGGCGGCGGCCACCCGGTTGGGCCCCGACCCGACGACCGCCCAGTACGGGTAGGCGGCGGCGACCTCGTCGGCGGTCTTGGCCACCTGCTCGTTGACCTTCTGCAGCGCCTCCAGCTGACCGGGGATCCGCTGCAGGCCGCGCAGCAGCGACTCCTCGCGCGCCGGGGTCAGCCGGCCCAGTTCCTTGGCCAGCTCCGCGCCCAGCAGCGCGCCGGCCGCGACCTGGGCGTAGAACGCCTTGGTCGACGCGACCGACAGCTCCACGTCGCGGCCGTCGGAGGTGTAGAGGATGCCGTCGCTCTTCTCCGCCAGGTCGCTGTCGCGCCGGTTGATGATCGACACGACCAGCGCGCCGCGCTCCCGGACGAGGTCGACGGCCCGGTTGGTGTCGGTGGTCGAGCCGGACTGGCTGACCGCCACCACGCACGAGTCGGACATGTCCTCACGCAGCCACCACGCGGAGAACTCGGTCGCCGGGTAGGCCCTGACCGGCAGGTCGTCGCCGATCATCGACTGCATGGTGTGCGCGATGCCCTGGCAGGCGACCGCCGCCGTGCCCTGACCGAGCACCACGATCTGGTGAATCTTGCCGGCGAGCAGCCGACCGCGCAGCTCCTCGGGCACCGACGAGTCCGGCAGGCGCACCGCCGGGCGCCCGGCGTCGTCGGTGGTGATCCGGCCACGCAGCGTCTTGCGGAACGACGAGGCCGCCTCGAAGATCTCCTTCTGCAGGTAGTGCTCGAAGTCACCGAGGGCGAGGTCGTGGGTGGTCACCTCGGCCAGCCGCACCTCCTGGCCGGCGAGCGGACGCGGGGTGCCGTCGCCGTCCCAGCGCTCCAGCGCCGCCTGGTCGCCCAGTCCGGCACGGGTCAGCCGCACGACCGTGCCCGGCGCGCCGGCCTCCGGCCAGAGCCCGCCGTCGACCTTGGTGAACCACGAGGTCACGCCGACCAGGCCGTAGGCCTCGCTGGCCACGAAGTACCCGGTGGGCGCGAAGCCGACGTAGAGCGACTGGCCGCTGCCCTTGGCGGCCAGCAGCACCTCGCCCGGCTCGCCGTCGCACTGCGCGCCGATCGCTATCGAGCCCTCGCACAGCGACAGCGCGGCGACCATCGCCTCGTGCGACGAGCGCCCGGCGGCCAGCTCGCGGGACAGCAGCAGCGGGATGAGCTTGGCGTCGGTGGTGATGCCGGCCTCGTCGGGCACGTACCCGCAGCCGCTCTGCAACGCCACGTAGTTGTCGACGTCGCCGTTGGCCACGGCGATGGAGTACCGGCCGGCCTGCTCGCCGGTGACGTCGCGGCTGTCGACGGGGTGCGCGTTGGCCTCGCTGGTGCGCCCGACGCTGGCCCAGCGGGTGTGCGCGAGCACGGTGACCGTGGCCGAGGGCAGGGCCAGTACGCGGTGCAGGTCGGTGTCGGCGCTGATGGACTCGCGCAGGTGGCGGGTGTTGTCGCCGAGGCGGCCGATGATGGCGGCGTGCTTGTAGGCGAAGCAGGCGCCGTGCGTGGTGGGCACCACCGAGCGGTCGCGGAACTGCGGGTCCTGCCGGTCGAGCGCCCCGACGGCGGCCGTGGCCCGGTCCGTGGCGTCCAGCTCGACCCAGACGGTGACACCGGCGGAGTCGCGGCCGCGCACCTCCAGCCGGTCGATGCCGTCGAGCACCGCGCTCAGGGCGGTGTAGGAGGTCACCGAGTGGGCGGTCCAGCCCCCGGCGGCCAGGTCCCGGGCGCGCACGGCGGCGTCCATCCGGTCGTGGCGCAGCGCCCACACCTGGTCGCGGACCTGCCGGACCTGGCCCTGCACCTGCTCGACGGCGTCGGCGCCCCAGTCGGCGGTGCGCGCGTCGAGCTGGGCCTCCAGCCGCGCGACGGACTCGGCCAGCCGCGTGACCTCGGCGTTCACCCGCTCGGGCGCGCCCGACAGCGTCTGCGCGGCGGCCGAGGTGCCGTAGAGGTCCAGGGCCGCGACGAGGCGCTCGGTCAGCGCTGCGAGCTGCTCGCCCAGCTCGTCCGGGCCCGCGTCGAACACGGTCTCCGGCAGCGTCGGCAGCGCCCCGGCGAGGGTCTCGGCCAGCAGCTCACCCTGGTCCGAGTAGACGGGCAGAGCCACAACGATCCCACACATCCAAGCCTCCTGAGGATCTGTCGCGGTCGGTCGCTCGTGGAGGTTCAGACTCTCATACGGCCCAGGTGCGGCACCTGGCGAGCCCGCCGTCACATGATCGACTACAGCAGCGGTTCCAGGGCCGGATGCAGCACCCTGCGGGTGATCCGCGCCGAGTTGACCAGCAGGAACTCGCCGTGTGGCGAGGTGAGCAGGTCACCGGGGTAGCGGCCGGTGACCCGCACCGGCACGCCGAAGCGCAGCAGGTGTGTCCTGACCGGCGAACGCGGCGGCAACACCCCGTCGACCAGCCGCCACGCCAGCCGGCGGGCGGTGCGCAGGCGGGTGGGGTAGGCCTCGCCACGCTGGAGGGTCTGCAACGTCACCACGGCCGGGTGGCGAAGGCCCTCGGCCAGCCGCCGGGCGGTGCGCGCGGCCCGCGCGGCACGGGCCTCGGCGGCGGGGACGCTGGCGAACTCGGGGACCGGCAGGCCGTGCCCGGCGGCCAGGTCGAGCAGCGCCGCGAGTTCGGGAACCAGGCGCAGTTCGTGGGCGTAGCGGCGGGCCAGGGCGAATTCGTCCTCGCCGTCCTCGCCGGTGACCAGAACGGCGGCGTCGAGGATGTCCTTGGGGCCGAAATCGCCTTCCAGTCCCTCGGCGGCGATCATTGTCAGATGTTCGGCCGGACCGGCGTCCGGGACGCGGCCGTATGCTTTCCGGGACGGAACATTGCCGGCGTCCCCGGGGAATCCGAAGGTGTACACGTCGACGGCCAGCGGCGGGTCGAAGGTCGCCTCGGGAAAGGCGACCAGGGTCATCACCGCGCACCCGGCGGTCGGATAGGTGACCACGGCGTGGATCGAGGCGCCGTGTTCGGCGGCGAGGTACTCGGCCAGCGACCAGGCACCCGGCAGGTCGGGCACGACGACGTCGAGGTCGGCCATCGACCGCACCAGCGGCGCCGGGTACCGGTCGGCCACGGCATGCCCCTTCACCGCGTAGGAACCGGGAACGTGGGCGAGGACGGCGTCGCGCACGGTGCGCAGCCACGCGGTGCGCTCCCGGACACGACGCAGCTCGCCGGCCAGGTCCTCGGGCAGCGGGCCCCGGGTGGCCAGGGCACTGAGCCAGGTCGGCACGAACGACGGCGCGCGCCCGCGCAGGGCCGTCAGGATCTCGAAGGCCGAGTCGGGTTCGGCCGGCAGCCACGACTCGGCCAGGGCGCTGACGTGCTCGGCGGTCACGGTCACGGCAGTTCCCAGTAGCTCTCGGCCGCCAGCCAGCCGGCGGCACACAGCCTGGCGGCGACGGTGACGGCGTTGTCGTCGTCCCCGGCGACGTGCCCGCGCAGCGGCAGGCCCGCCTCGCGGGCGTGCCGGATCGCCGAGGTGGTCAGCAGCCGGCCGGCCTCGGTGCCCCGCCACTCGCCCAGCACGAACAGGTCGAACAGCTCCAGTTGCGGGGTGCCGGTGAGGTCGTCCTCCTCGTACATCAGCGTCGCGTGGCCGGTGAACACCTCGCCGTGGTGGGCGGTGAACACGGTGACCTCGTCGCCCTCCCGGTCCAGCAGCGACGCCACGTAGGCCTCCGGCAGGCCCTCGACCGGGCCGTCACCGAGAATCCGGTAGCCCTCGCGGAGAGCGGCCAGCAGCAGTTCGGCCACCGCGTCACGGTCGGCCGCCCGGTAGCGGCGCACCGTCCACTCCCCCGCCGGGTCGGTGAGCCGCACGTCCTGGCCGGCGGTCAGGTAGCGGCTGATCAGCCGGGCGCCCAGGGGCTCTGGCGGTTCGTGGCCGGGTCCGAGACGGACCACGACGGTGGTGGGCCCGCCGGCCCTGGCGGTGAGTTCGGCGCGCAGCGCGGTCAACGCGGCCGGGTCACCGAGCAGTGATTCCGCGCCCAGGGCGACGAATCCGCGCGCCCGGCCGGTCATGTCCTCGTCGTGCACCGACACCAGCAGCGTGTGGCCGGCCAGGTCGAGGACCATGTCCTCGTCGACGAACACCTCCGCCTGGTCGGCCGGGACGCCCAGCGCGACCAGCGCGTCCACCCGGGATCTCACGAGCCGACCACCGTGTAGCTGGCGAGCACCCGGGCCGCCGCCTCGGCGACCTGGCCGGATTCGGTGCGCCGCAACGCTTTCTCGTCGCGTTCCACCGGCGACTCACCGTCGAGGCCCTCGCGCGCGTTGAGGTAGGCCCGCTCGACCGGGTCCTCGTTGTCGAGCAGGTTCGCGCCAAGGCACTGGTCGACGGCCGAGGTGAAGGCGGCCGGCGGGACCCGGCGCGCGGCGACGTCGGCCAACGTTCGCCGGATCACCGACCGCACGGCGACCGACTCCTCGGGCGTGGTGCCGACCGAGACCCGCCAGGCGCCGGTGTCCGACAACGTCGAGTGCACCGAGACGAGTTGGTACACCGCGCCGAGGTCGTTGCGCAGCCGGTCGTAGAGCAGCGAGCCGGGGATGCCGCCGACCATCGCCGTCAGCACCTCGTAGGCGCCCCACAGCGGATCCGCGCGGGACACCCCGAGACCGCCGGCGGCCAAGTGCACGTAGTCCTGGGTGAGGTCGATCCGATCCGGACGCGGCCGGGGCGGCGGGGCCGGGTCGCGGGGGCGGCGGACGCCGGTGACCGTGCGGGCGAGACCGGAGGCGGCGAGCACGTCGACGGCGTCGTCGAGCAGCGCGCGCGGGCCGACCAGGGACACGACCGGCGACACGGCGTCGAGGTTGGCGTGGTGCCAGGCGAGGACCTCGGCGGCCGACGGTTCGGGGAACGAGGCGGCGGTGCCGCCGACCGGGCGGGCGAGCGGGTGCCCGGCGAACAGGGTGGCGTAGAAGCGTTCGGTGGCCACGTCCTCCGGGTCGGCGGCGGCGCTGAGGAGTTCCTGGAGCACGACCCGGCGTTCGGCCGCGCACAGCTCGTCGGTGATCTCCGGGGCGGCCACCGCCCTGGCGAGCCGGGCGACGCAGGCCAACCCGGTGGCCGGTGGGGTGCGCGCCCAGTAGAGCACGGACTCCTTGGTGGTCATGGCGTTCGCCTGGCCGCCGACCTCGCTGACCCAGTCGCAGAACGGGCGCTCGCCGGCCGCGCCGGGCACCGACATGACGAGGTGTTCGAGCAGGTGGGACAGGCCGATCCGGTCGCCGGGCTCGTCGCGCGAGGAGACCGGGACCAGCACGGCGACGGTGAAGCTGGACAGGCCGAGGTCGCTGTCGGTCACCACCGACAGGTCACCGCTGGGCCGGCGCACCGCGAACAACGGCGTCTCCCATCGTGCGCGACGAGGAACGGGCGCGACGAAATGGGCGCGCGGCTCGTCAGTACCCCGGCCGCGCGCCGGTTTCACCTACTTATTTCTTTCCCCTGCCCTTGGCCTTCACGACCAACTTCGGCCGCAGGGTCGCCACGTGCTTGCGCGTCATTTCCTCTCCTTTCGGCGACAGTGAGTGGGAACTGGCCGAGGGAAACCGGAGAACGGATCAACCGCGAAATACCCGCAACCGGGAACGGAATTGGGTAGGGTGGTGCGCGAAAACAGCGCCAGCACGACTGGTCAGCTATCCAGTCCCCCCGAGCGCCAGGCTAGCAGTGGCCCACCGAACCCCGCAAGCCCCTGCGACACTTGACAATCCCTACCCCTCATGTGACGGTCAGGCGATCCGCCGTGGAGGGACAGGGAATGACGGAATCGCCCTGCATCGAGATCGAAGGTCTCACCCGGACGTTTTCCCACCGAATATTCCTCGCTCGTCGCCCGATCACCGGGACCATCGCCCTTGATCACGTCAATCTCATTGTTGAATACGGCGAGGTCCACGGCCTGCTCGGCCCGAACGGTGCCGGCAAGACCACATTGTGCAAAATTCTCGCGACCATTCTGCTGCCCACGGCCGGCACGGTCACCGTGTGCGGGTCGGACGTGGTCACCGACCCGCGCGCGGTCCGCCGGCGGATCGGCATCGTCCTCGGCGGCGACCGGGGGCTCTACGGCCGGCTCACCGCCCGGCAGAACCTGCGGCACTGGGGCGCGCTGTACGGCCTGCACGGCACCGCGCTGAGGTCCAGGATCGACGAGCTGACCGAACGGTTCGGCCTCACCACCCGCCAGCACGACCGCGTCGAGACCTTCTCCCGGGGCATGAAGCAGCGCGTGCACCTCGCCAGGGGCCTGATCGCCGACCCGGAGCTGCTGCTGCTCGACGAGCCGACCGACGGCCTCGACCCGGTGGCCGCCACCGAGTTCCGCGCGCTGGTCGGCCAGCTGCGCGCGGAGGGCAGGACGATCCTGCTCACCACGCACAACATGGCCGAGGCCGAACAGGTCTGTGACCGGGTCTCGTTCATCGACAACGGCACGATCCTGGACGCCGACCCGGCCACGCTGTCCGCGCTGGTGTCCCGGTACGAACGCATCGACGCGCTCGGTGTGACGGAGCCGACGCGGGCGCGGGTGAGCACCATCGCCGGGGTCGAGCGGGTCGAGGACCTGCCCGACGGGTACGTCCGCTTCCACGCGACCGACCGGCCCGCCGCGACCGCCGTCCTGCGCGCCCTGGTCGACGCGGAGGTGACCAGGATCCGCAACAGCGAGCCGAGCCTGGAGGAGATCTACCTGCACCTGATGGGTGGGCAGCGGGGCATGAGGGTCGACTGATGCGCCTGCTGCTCACCGGCGCGGCCTACCAGCTGCGGCTGCTGCGCCGCTCCCCCGGCGACCTGATCGCCCTGGCCACCACCCCGCTGCTGACGGTGGTGTTCCTCGCGGTCGTCGAGCACAACGGCCGCCCCGACCTGGCGGTGAACGCGGTGCTCGCGCCGGCGCTGATCGCGTTGTGGGGCATGTCCCTGCTGATCGCCGGCGACATGATCGACGCCGAGCGGGCCACCGGGACCTTCGAGGTGCTGGTGGCCACCCCGGCCCGGCTCTGGCCGCTGTTCACCGGCCGGGTGCTGGTGGTCACCGTGGTGAGCCTGCTCGGGCTGGTGGAGTCCTGGCTGGTGGCGACGGTGGTGTTCGGGGTACCGCTGCGTGTCGCGCACCCGGGCCTGTTCGCGGTGACGCTGCTGGCGACCGTGCTGGCGATGAGCGGCCACGCCGGAGTGATGACCTCGCTGTTCGTGCTGTCCCGGTCGGCGCGGATCTTCCAGAACTCGCTGAGTTTCCCGTTCTACGTCCTGGGCGGGGTGCTGGTGCCGGTCGCGCTGCTGCCGGCGTTCCTGCGCCCGGTGAGCACCGTGGTGTTCCTGTCGTGGAGCGCGGACCTGCTGCGCGACAGCCTCCGCCCGGCCGCCCCGGACTCCCCGGTGCTGCGGGTGGGGATGGTGCTGGGTCTCGGCGCTGCCGGGGCGGCGCTGAGCTGGTGGCTGCTGTCGGTCGTGCTGCGCCGGGCACGGCGCACCGGATCGATCGCCCTCGGAGGCTGAGGATGAACACGTGGTGAGCACGTGGTGGCGGGTCGGGCGGGCCAGTGCGGCCAACGCGTTCGCCGACCTCGTGGTCATCTACACGCCAGCGAGCTGGGTGTTCGGCTGGCTGGTGCGGGTGCTCGCGCAGGTGGCGTTCTACGCGCTGATCGGCACGCTGCTGGAGTCACCGGCCCAGCAACGGTTCCTGCTGGTCGGCGGGGCGGTGACGGTCATGGTGACCGAGGTCCTGCTGGTGTGCGCGTCGACGGCCTGGGAACGTCAGGCCGGCACGCTGCCGCTGCTGGTGGTCGCCCCGGTCAGCATGGTGCCGGTGTTCCTCGGCCGCAGCGTGCAGTGGATCCCCAGCGCGCTGGCGACCTCGTCGATCGCGCTGTTCGCGCTCGGTCCGGTGTTCGGGGTGGGCTGGACGGTGGGGACGGCGTTGCTCGCCTGGGCGGTCCTGGTGCTCACCTGTCTGGCCACGTATCTGTTCGGGTTCGCCGTCTCGATGCTGGTACTCGGTTTCATCGAGCTGAGAAATCTGGTCGGCGCGGTCGTCACGGCGATCACGACGGCGATCTCCGGCGCGGTGGTTCCGGTGGACTTCTGGCCGGCCGGCGTGCGATTCGTGGCGCACCTGCTGCCCGCGACCTACGGCCTGGACGCACTTCACCGGCTGAGCCGAGAAGAAATCACGTTCACCATTCTGTCGAATGCCGGCCTGCTGGTACTGGTCGGTGTCGGCTGGCTCGGTATCGGCGCGTCGCTGCTGGCCGCCCTCGTCGGACTGGGCCGGCGCCGGGGAACACTGGAATTCCCGTGACCACGGCCGGTCTTGACACCGGTTGTGGTGGCTGGAAACCTCGGTCTGCGTGACCACCGGGGCCGCCGAAGCCTGGCACCTTCTCGAATACACCTGCGTCCACGACTCGTCGGCGGGTGATCCGGAAACGGACATCGACTCGCTGTTGACCGGTATCGACTGGAATCAGCTGACGGTTCTCGCGGCAACCCAACGGATGCTGCCGCGACTCGCCGATTTCGTCATCGAATCGGACGGTATGCGCCTTGTTCCGCCACCGTTCCGCCGCATTCTGGTCGAGGCCAGACAGGTGAACCGGCACCTGGGCGCCACGGCCGCCGCCGAGGCCGCCCGGGTGGTGGAGGCGCTGGCCGGCAACGGGGTGCCGGCGGTGTGCACGAAGGGCGTGGTGTTCCAGTCCTCGCTCTACCACGGGTCGGGCGGGCGCGTGTTCGACGACATCGACGTGATGATCCACCCGGAGAACGCCGCGCGCGCCGAGGCGACGATGGCCGAGTTGGACTACCTGCCCAACCTGGACTTCCAGTACCTGTCCGACAGCCTGGTCCCGCGCTCCCGGCGGGACCTGGCGATGTACCGGCTGTTCCCCGACCACCTGCCGCACTTCCACCGGCCGCTGACCGGCCAGGCGCGGCCCTGTTTCGTCGTGGACATCTGCTTCGACATCACCTGGTTCGGCGCCGCCTGGCACATCCCGATGGACGAGGTACTGGCCGAGGTGCGCCGGGTCGAGGTGCCGGTCCCGGACGGGTCGGTGGACCTGCCGGCGCTCACCGAGCCCTACGACGTGGTCTTCGCGGTGACCCACCTGTTCCGCGAGTCCTGGTTCGAGCGCACGATGAACGGCAACCGGCTCCTCCAGTACGGCGACATCTGGCGGCTGTGGAACGGGTTGGACGCCGCCGGGGTCGCCAGCCTGGCCGCGCTGGTCGAGCGGCACGCGATCGCTCCCCCGGTCGCCTGGGTCGGCCACCACGTCGACGCGCTGTTCGGCAGTGACATCGTCGCCGGGCTCGGTCTGGAGGACTACCGCGACCAGGGCTGGCTGCACAGCGCGTGCGCGGAGAACGGCCGGTACCTGTCGTGGACCGGCGACATGCGCGAGCGGCTGCGTTCGGCCGGGCCGCTGTCGCTGCTGCCCGCGCCGGAGCCCCGGTTCGCCGCGGCGGCCCGCGCCGGTCTGCGGTGACCGGCCTGCCCGACCTGGTCCGGCGCTTCGGCACGCCGTGCTACCTGTACGAACTCGACGAGGTGGACGCGGCGGTGACCGCCCTGCGCGGCGCGCTGCCCGAGGGCGCGCTGCTGTACTACTCGCTCAAGGCCAACCCGCACCCGGTGCTGGCCGGCGCGCTGCGGCTGGCCGGCGCCCGTGCCGAGATCAGCTCGACCGGCGAGCTGGCGGCGGCGCTGGCCGCCGGTTTCACCGGTGACCAGTGCCTCTACACCGGTCCCGGCAAGTCCGGCGAGGAGATCGCGGCGGCCGTCGGTGCCGGGGTGCGGGGTTTCTCGGTGGAGTCGGTCGCCGACTACCAGCGGGTCACCGCCACCGCCGACGCCCTGGACTCCACTGTGGACTGTCTGGTCCGGGTGAACGCCCACCGGGCGCACGGCGGCAGCGGCCTGCGGATGACCGGGGTGGCGTCCCAGTTCGGCCTGGACGCCGACGAGGTCGCCGCGCACCCGGACCGGTTCGCGCCCCGGCCGGGCGGGCGGGTCACCGGCCTGCACTTCTTCTCGCTGAGCAACGCCCGCGACGCCACCACGATCGCCGCCGAGGCGCTGGCCAACCTGGAGCAGGCCGCCAGGCTGCGCGCGGAGACCGGCCTCGACCCGGCGGTGCTCGACCTGGGCGGCGGGTTCGCCGCGCCCTACGCCAACCCCGGCTCGCGGCCGGACTACGCCGAGCTGCGTCCGCTGCTCGAATCCGGCCTGGACCAGCACTTCCCCGGCTGGCGCGCCGGGAAACCGGTGGTGGCCTTCGAGTCCGGGCGCTACCTGACCGGCACCTGCGGGCGGCTGGTCGCCACGGTCGCCGACGTCAAGCACAGCCGGGACCGCACGTTCGTCGTGCTGGACAGCGGGATCAACCACCTCGGCGGCCTGGCCGGCCTCGGCCGGCTGCTGCCCATGGCCGCCGTCCCGGTCGCCGCCACCGGCACGCCGGCCACCGGCAACGGCGTCACCATCGTCGGTCCACTGTGTACTCCGGCCGACCTGTTGTCCCGGGACAGCGCGACCGGGACCTACCGTCGCGGTGAGCTGGTGGTGATCCCCAACGTCGGCGCCTACGGGCTGACCGCGAGCCTGATCGGCTTCCTCGGCCGCCCGGCGGCCGCCGAGATCGTGCTGCGCGGCGGGACGGTGCTGGACGCCTCGCGCCTGGAACTGCGCCGCACACCCCTCGACCCCCTGGAGCGGACATGACCGAGTGGCCGGCGGAGTTCGACAAGCTGCTGCGGACCTACCTGCCGCTGCTGTCCGACGGCAGTCCGCTCACCGCCAGTACCTCGCTGCCCGACCTCGGCCTCGACTCGATGTCGACCGTGGGCCTGCTGCTCGACGTCGAGGAGCTGTACGGGGTGCGGATCCCCGACGACCAGCTCCGCGCCGAGACGTTCGCCTCGGCGGCGGCGCTGTGGTCGGTGGTGGCGAACCTGCGGACGGACTGAGTTCCGGCTCAGGTCAGGATGACCGAGCGGGTCAGGTTGCGCGGGTTGTCCACGTCCAACCCCTTGGCCGCCGCCAGTTCGACCGCCAGCTGGTGCACCCGCACCAGCTCGACCAGCGCGTCCCGCTCGCCGACCTCCACGGTGGCGCCGGTGGCCCGCACGTCCTCGACCAGGTTCGGGGCCGGCTCGCCGAAGGTCCAGGCCAGCGTGCGCTCGTCGGCCACGCAGTTGGCGCCGTGGCGGTACTCCATGCCCGCGTAGGACTCGGTCCAGGACTGGGTGGACTCGCGCAGCTTGTGCGCGGCCTCGTGGGCCAGGCCCACCGTCCAGCCGGTGCCCAGGAACGTGAACTGCCTGGTGTCGAAGGCCTCCCGCGGCACGGGCAGTGCCAGCGCGGCCTCCGCGTCGGCGGCCAGCGCCTCGACGTCCTGGCCGAGGTGCGCGCGCAGCAGGGCGATGGTGCTGGTGGCGAAGCGGGTCTGCACGACCGACCGCTCGTTGGCGAAGTCGAGGATCACCGCGTGCTTGGCCAGGCCGACGACGTCGCTGGTCGGCTCGGCGGTGAACACGGTGGTCGGCGTGCTGTCGCCGATGGCGTCCAGCGTGCGGACGACCTCGGTGGTGGTGCCGGTCCTGGTGATGGCCAGGACGCGGTCGTAGCGCCGGGCCAGCGGGAACTCCGAGGCCTGGAACGCGTCCGACTCGCCCTTGCCGGTCTCCTCGCGCAGCCGGGCGTAGGTCTGGGCCATGAACTGGGAGGTGCCACAACCGATCACGGCGATCCGCTCACCGGGCTCGGGCAGCCCAGCGACGGAACCGGACGAGAGCAACGCGGCCGCCTGCCGCCACATCTGGGGCTGGCTCGCGATCTCTTCCTCGATGTAGGGCACAACCACTCCACGTGTGAGTTCGGGCCTTCCGGCCTGCTTTATACCAGATCAGAGCACCAGCGCACACAGTAACAAATGGTCCACACCAATTGGTAGTGGTCTACACCACTTGTCCGGTCAGGACCCCGCCGGCCACACCGCGATTCTGTTCCGTTACCGCACGTCCACCTGTAGCATCGGGCCAGATGGTCCGACGCCGGCTGCGCCCGTTCGTCCTGGGAGGACTATTGACCTTCGACAACCTGGGGTGTCGACGGATCCGGCTCGTGGCCCTGCTGGCCACGGTCACCCTCCTCCTCCCGGGTTGCGGCGCCCTCAGCTCCGGCAGCACCGGCGACGCGAGCCGGCGGGTCGTCGTCGACTCCTGGGGCGGGGTCTTCCAACAGGCACAGTCGCAGGTGCTCTTCGAGCCCTACACCGAACAGACCGGCACCGAGGTCGTCCAACTCAGCGACGCCGAGAACATGTACGCGAAGGTCAAGGCCCAGGCCGCCAGACCGACCGGCGAGATCGACCTGGTGCACGGCGACGCGTCCTGGCTGACCAGGGGCCAGCGGGAGAACCTGTGGGCGCCCATCGACCCCGCCACCTACTCCGACACCGGCATCTTCGCCGACGCCCTGGCCAGCCACGGCGTCGGAATCCTGTACTGGTCCATGAACATCGTCCACAACCACGACGCGTTCCCCGGCGGCGGCCCGACCACCTGGAAGCAGGTCTGGGACCACGCGATCGCCCACCCCCGCCGGGTCGCGCTGTTCGGCGCCCGGCCCAACTACGTGCTGGAGGCCGCGCTGCTGGCCGACGGCGTCGCCCCGGGCGAGCTGTACCCGTTGACCGACAAGAAGATCGACCAGGCGTACGCGTCGCTGGACCGGATCAAGGACAAGGTCCTCTGGTACGAGAGCGGCGCGCAGGGCGCGCGCTACTTCACCGAGGACCAGGTCGACGTCGCGATGTTCTACGGCGGCGACGCCTACGGCCTGGTGGACAAGGGCGAACCCCTTGAGGTCGGGTGGAACCAGGGGATCTACACCAGGGACTACTGGATGATCCCGGCGAACGCCCCCAACCGGGAGGGCGCGCTGGACCTGCTGCGCTTCGCGCTCGGCCCGCGCCACCAGGCGGAGATGGCCCGCCGGACCGGCAACGGCCCGGTGACCGAGCAGGCCGTCGCACTGCTCGAACCCCGGTACCGCGCCAGGATGGCCAGCGTCGAGCCGCAGAAGTCCCAACAGTTGAGCTACGACTGGGAATGGTGGGGTGAACACGACGACGAACAGCTCACTCGCTGGACGGAATGGCTGAGAGGCTGACGACAATGCCGGACTTCCCGCACGACCTCGTCCCGGACCGGCCGGTGGCCACCGGCCTCCTGCCGACCGACGCCGACGTCGCGGACTACGACCGCGACGGCTGGTGGGTCTCGCCGGTCATCCTGCCGCCCGACGAGCTCGACCTCGCGGTGGCCGCCGTCGAGCGGTACCACCGGGGCGAACGCGACGCGCCGGTGCCGCCGGAGCACCCGAGCGTCATCGGCCGCCCGATCACCCCGAAACCGCCCTACGACTGGCGTCCCGGCGGCGGCACCGGCATGCGGGAGAACGACCTGGTCATCCAGCAGAGCGCCGGTCTGGCCAGGCTCGCCGGCCACCCGATGATCGCCGCGACCGCCGCCCGACTGCTGCGCACCTCCCAGGTTCGCCTGTACACCAGCACGTTGCTGGTCAAACCGCCCAACCTGGAGGGCGACCGGGGCAAGGTCGGCTGGCACGCCGACCAGGCCTACCTGCGCAACTGCACGGCCGACCGGATGATCACCGCCTGGGTGGCGCTGCACGACTGTCCCGCCGAGATGGGTCCGATCGCGATGGCCCCTGGCAGCCACCGCTGGCCGGACGAGGGCCCGGTGCGGCAACTGCGGTTCAAGCGCACCTTCCGGTCCGGGGAGGGCGAACGGCTGCTGGCCGACATCGTGGACTCCGGGTTCACGCTGGAACGCCGGCCGGTCGAGGTGAAACGCGGCCAGGTCAGCTTCCACGACCACCGGATCTTCCACGGCAGCGATCTCAACCGCACGGACGGTTTCCGCCAGACGCTGATCATCGAGCTCCAGCCCGAGCACAACGCCTACTTCCCCCGCGACGACGACACCGGCCCGCTCTACGTCCACCAGAACGACCGCCGGTGCGCGCGCACCGGCGACGACCGTCCGGACTACCGCGATCCCCTGCTGTGCCCGGTCCTGTGGGACGAGGGCCGGTCGGCGCGATGACCGATCCGGTGCTGGTCGCCGAGCGACTGTCGTTCCACCGTGGACAGCGCACGATCCTCGACGACGTCACCGTGCGGATCTCCAGCAACGAACGGATCGCCATCGTCGGGCCGAGCGGCGCCGGGAAGACCACGCTGCTGCGGGTGCTGGCCGGTCTGGAGCAACCGGCCGCCGGCAGTCTGCGGATGCCGCGCTCGGGCGACCACGGCGTCGGGCCGTCGGCCGGCACGGTCCGGGTGGGCCTGCTGTTCCAGGACCTCGGCCTGTTCCCCCGGATGCGGGTCCTGGCCAACGTGGCGTTCCCGTTGCTGGCCAAGGGTGTTCCACGCGCGCAAAGGCGACGCCGGGCCGAGGCGGCGCTGGCCGAGGCGGGTCTCGGCCAGCACGCCAACCGGTTCCCCGCAGCACTCAGCGGCGGCGAACGGCAGCGGGTGGCGATCCTGCGGATCCTGCTCAGCGAGCCGCTGGTGCTGCTGCTCGACGAGCCGTTCGCCTCGCTGGACCCGCACCTGGTCGACCACTTCGCGCGGTGGCTGGAGAAGGTGCGGGCCAGCTCCGACGTGCCGGTGGTGATCGTGACCCACGACGTCGGCTTCGCGCTGCGCTGGGCGGACCGGCTGGCCGTGCTGGCCGACGGCCGGATCGTGCAGTCCGGAGCGCCAAGGGAGCTGTTCGAGAGACCGGCGAACGCGTTCGTGGCCGGGTTCCTCGGCCGGGTGACCCTGGTCGACGCCGAGGTGCTCGCGACCGGCGCCGGCAGACTGCGCTGCCGGGTCCCCGGCGCCGGCGAGCTGACGGTGACCGCGTCGGCGGAGTTCGCCGCCGGTGACCGCTGCCGGCTGGCGCTGCGCCCGCACCACCTGGAGATCGCCGACGGCGGCCTGCCGGCGACGGTCGTGGCCACCGAGTACGCCGGCGCGGCCGTCGACGTGCTGGTGAACTGCGCGCTGGGCGAGCGGGTCCGCGTGCACGTACCGGCGACCGCCGGCACACCGGCGGTGGGTGACCGGGTCGGCCTGCGCTGGCCGCCGGCCGGCGCACACGCCGTGGGCTGAGCTCACTCGCCCAGGCGCGCGGCCACCACGTCCAGGATCGCGGTCGTCACCTCCTCGGTGGACCGGTCGCCGTCGACGATCTCGACGTCGTCGCGCCGGCTCGCCCGCTCCAGGTATCTGGCGCGGACCCGGGAGAGCAGGTCGAGGTCCTCGTCGCTCTGGTGCGGCTGCTCGGCCCGCTCGGCCAGCCGCTTGACGGCCAGCTCCGCGTCGAGGTCGACGAGCACGATCAGGTCCGGCCGGCGCACCTGGGCCAGGGCCTTCATCGGCCAGGTCATGTCGGCGCCGTAGCAGTGGCCGTAGACCTCGTAGCACAGCGGGCTGCGGTCCCAGACCAGCGCGACGCCCTGCTCGGCCGCCGGGCGCAGCACCCGCTCGGAGAAGGTCAGCGCGTCGCAGGCGATCACGAACTCGCGCAGCGTGGCGGGGATCAGCGGGTGGTAGCCCCGGGCGTCGCCGGTGAGCGTGCGGGCCAGCTCGAACACCCCGTACATGCCGTAGAACTCGGTCTTGACCCCCCGGATCCCGGGGTAGGCCGGGGTGAGCGCCTCGACCACCCGCCGCGCCTGGGTGGACTTGCCGGCTCCGTCGATGCCCGAGATCGCGATCAGCGGGGGTTTGTCGTTCACGTCGTGCGGTCTCCGTTCCTCGGTCCACCGGCCGTTCTCGACCGGATCAGCAGCAGGGCCGCGCCGGTCGCCACCACGGCACCGACCATCAGGATGATCACCGTCGCCGCGGTGAAGATGAGCGGGTCGAAGCTGAAACGTAGTCCCTGGAACGATTTCTGCGGCAGGGTCGCCGTGCTGTCGTTGAGCAGGAAGATCGCCAGGACCGGTTCAGCGAGCGAGACCGACGCCGCCAGCGCCGCCGCGACCAGCCCGAAGGGCAGCAGGTGGGGCACCACCACGGTCGCGAGGGTCAGCGTGCGCGAGGCCCCGAGCAGCCGCGCCGACTCGACCTGTTCCGGCCGCAGGCTCGCCACACCGACCCGCATCACCAGCAACGCCAACGGGGTCGCCAGCACCGCGTGCCCGACGACCAGCAGGTAGGCCGGGTCGACCGGCACCTCGGTGGACACCAGTACCAGGCCCAACGCGTACACCACGGTCGGCACGACCGCCGGCGCCAGCAGCACGCCGAGCACCACCGCCCGCACCACCGGTCCCCGGCGCAGGCTGGCGTAGGCGCCCAGCGAGCCGACCACCACCGCCACCACCGCGACGTAGCCGGCCAGCACCAGGCTGCGGACCAGGGCGTCGAACCAGCCAGGGTCGGCCAGCAGCCGGCGGACCGGCTCGACGCCGGGCACCCCGGCCGGCAGCGAGATCGACCGCGCCGTTCCGGTGCCGATCCACACCACCAGCGCCAGCGGCACCGCCACGTAGGCCAGGGCGAGCGTGGCCCCGACCCGGCCGGTCCAGCGCCCGCTCACCGCCGCTGCTGCTTCCACTCGAGCACCGACGCCAGGCACACCGGCACGATCGCCACCAGCAGCAGCACGCCCGACCGCGCGGCCGCCTGGTCGATCCGGAAGCTCTTGACCACGTCCTGGTGGGCGAGCAACCCGAGCATCGTCAGGTCCGGCCCGCTCAGGTACTCCGGGACGAGGTAGAGGTTGAGGCAGATCGCGTAGCCCATGACGAACGCGGCGATCAGCGACGGTGTGACGCTGCCCAGTTCGACGAGCACGAACCGCTGCCAGGGCGAGGCGCCGAGCAGCCGGGCGGCCTCGCGGGTCCTCGGGTCGATCCGCCGGAAGCTGAACAGCAGGATCAGCACCATCACCGGCACGACGACGTAGGCCATGGCCAGCACACTGGCCAGCGGGGTGAACAGGATCGCCGGCGGCTCGCCGGGCAGCAGCGCCGTCCAGACCTGGCCGACCAGCCCGTCCTGTTCGAGCATCACCTGCCAGGACAGGATGACCACCAGCAGGTTGAGCACCAGCGGCGCGCCGCAGAGCAGGATTCCCATGGCTCGTACCCAGGCCGCCCGCCGGCTCAGCGTGCTGGCGATGACGATCGCGACCGGCAGCGAGACGGCGGCAACGCCCACCGCCAGTACGACCGTGCGGACCGCGGCCGGCCAGGTCTCCTCCCCCAACGGTTCCCCGACGCCCTGGGCGAAGGAGGCGGTGACCAGCGCGAGCGGCAGCAGCAGCGCGACGACCACGAACAGCACGGCGGTCAACTGTGGTGCGTACCTGGTGATTCCGCGCGCCTGCCCCAAGAACCGATCACCACCCCGCGTGACTGGCCGTCGGCCCAACCTAACACCGCGACGACGTCCCGGGAGTCGTCCACTCGGGTGCGTCGTTCCCGCACTGTTACATCCAACGGGGGACCGTCGCTACGTCCTTCGCCGCCTCTTTGTCAGATTTTCACCAGATTAATGGCTGTCGTGCAATCTGGTGTCGTACAACAACGTGCATGTCCCTGCGCAGAAGAACCTTTTTGCTGGGCAGTCTCGCCGGAACCGGGGCGGGACTCCTGACCTTCAGATCCGCCAGCGGCGCCGACGCGTCCTATCCGTTCACCCTCGGTGTCGCGTCCGGCGAACCGACCGCCGACGGGTTCGTCCTGTGGACCCGCCTGGCCACCAACCCGCTGGCCCTCGACGGGCTCGGCGGCATGCCCGACACCCCGGTCGACGTCGAGTGGCAGGTCGCCGCCGACGAGTACTTCGGCACGGTCGTCGCCTCGGGCCGGGTCAGCGCCGTGCGCGCCTCCGCGCACAGCGTGCACGTCGAGGTCGCCGGCCTGCCCGCCGGCCGGCCCTACTGGTACCGCTTCCGGGCCAACGGCCAGCTCTCCCCCGTCGGCCGCACCAGGACCGCTCCGGCCGTGGGCACCAGCCCCGCGCTGACGATGCTGTTCGCCTCCTGCGCCCACTACGCCTCCGGCTACTACACCGCCTACCGGCGGATGGCCGAGGAGAACCCCGACCTGATCCTGCACCTGGGCGACTACATCTACGAGAGCGGCGCCACCGGCGTGCGTGACCACCTGCCGACCAAGGAGATCACCAGCCTGGCCGACTACCGGGTCCGGCACGCCCAGTACCGCAACGACCTCGACCTCCAGGCCGCGCACCAGGTCGCGCCCTGGGTCGTGATCTGGGACGACCACGAGGTGGAGAACAACTACGCCGGTCTCGTGCGCGAGAACGACACCCCGACCGGCGACTTCCGCGCCCGCCGGGCGGCGGCCTACCAGGCCTACTACGAGCACATGCCGCTGCGCTCCCCGCAGGCGCCCAGCGGCGAGAACCTCCAGCTCTACCGACGGTTGCGCTGGGGCAGCCTGGCGACCTTCCACATGCTCGACACCCGCCAGTACCGCAGCGACCAGGCCTGCGGCGACGGCAGCAAGAACTGCCCGGAGGCCGACGACCCGGCGCGCAGCCTCACCGGCACCGCGCAGCAGGACTGGCTGCTCGCCGGCCTCGGCCAGCGCCTGGCGACCTGGGACCTGATCGGCCAGCAGGTGTTCTTCGCCCAGCGGCTGACCTCCGCCGGCAACCGCAGCATGGACGCCTGGGACGGCTACACCGCCAACCGCAAGCGGCTCCAGGACGGCTGGCAGGCCAGCGGCAACACCAGCACCGTCGTGCTCACCGGTGACGTGCACAAGCACTGGGCCGCCAACATCATGAACAACTACACCAGCCAGGACAAGGTCATCGGCACCGAACTGGTCACCACGTCGATCACCTCCGGCGGCGACGGCAACGCGGCCGACGACGGGACCTCCAGCGTCAACCCGCACGTGAAGTTCAACAAGAACCTGCGCGGTTACGTCCGCACGGTCACCCGGCCCACCCAGATGACCGTGGACTTCCGTGTGGTGGACAAGGTCACCGTGCGCGACTACCCGGTCAAGACCGCCAAGAGCTACGTCATCCAGGCCGGCGCCCCCGGCCTCCAGAACCCCTGAACGGACGCCATGAGACGCACAATCCTGACGGCGCTGTCGCTGTTGAGCACGCTCGGACTGGTCCTCGCGCAGGCACCGGCGGCGTCCGCCGACGGCACGCTCACCTGGGCGCCGGCGAACACCACGACCACCGGTGACCAGGACAACTCCTCGGTCGCGTCCTCGCGCGGCGGCCACACCGCGATCGTGTGGGAGGACGACCGGGACGCCACCAACCCCGACGACAGCATCCACAGCGAGGTCTACGTCCGGCTGTACAAGGACGGCACGTCGCTGTTCGAGAAGAAGGTGACCCCCGGCGGCACCGGCAACTGGCGCCACGTCCAGCCCGACGTCGCGGTCTGGCCGGACGGCCGGGTGGCCGTGGTCTGGGCCGACGACCCGGACGGCAACGGCTACTACCAGATCAAGGTCAAGACTTACAACGCCGCCGGCACCGAGACCGGGTCGGCCACGGCCAACGCGACCGCCGCCGGCCAGCAGGTGAACCCGGAGATCGCGGTCGACCCGGACGGCAACGGCTTCGCGGTCGTGTTCGAGGACGAGCAGACCGACGCGGAGCCGACCGTGCGGCTGTCGGGCTTCAACTCGATCACGTCCAAGGCCTACGAGGTGCGGGTGCACGCGGCGGGCGGCACCAACCGGCACCCGGACGTCGCGATGGGCGCGGCCGGCAACGCGATCGTCGTGTGGGACGAGGACGGTGACGCCAACGGCTACTACAACATCGGTCTGGCCAGCTTCACGCCCAGCGGTGGGGCGAAGCTGGCCAAGCGGGTGGCGAACCAGGCGACCGGCGGGCAGCAGACGAACGTGACGGTGGCGGCCAACTTCAACGGTGACTTCGTCGCCGCGTGGGTGACCGACCACCTCGGTTCGCCGCAGACGGCGGTGCGCTCGTTCACCGCGACCGGGTCCGCCCCGGCGGAGGCGTTCGTGCCGGGAAGTGATCCGCAGGCCGGTCTGAGCGACCAGCGGCACGCGGTGGTGTACTGGACCGAGGGCGAGGACGTGTACGTCCAGGGCATCAACCCGGACGGCACGACCGCCGACCGTCAGCCGAGGATCCGGGCGAACACGGTGACGGCCGGCCGGCAGACCCAGCCAGCGTTGGCGGTCGACCCGTTCGGCCGGATCACGATGACCTACACCGACGACGCCGACGGGGACGGTTTCGACGACATCCTCATCGGTACCGGTTTGACCAACTCGACCTGGTGACGCCAACGCCGGCGGTCCCCTGTCGCGGGGGCCGCCGGCGCTGGTGCGGTGTGGTCAGGACACCTGGGCGTTGGGCAGGGCACGAAGATCGTCCATGGTCTTCTTGTCCTGCAGGGCCATCCACTCGATGACCTGGGAGTAGGTGGCGCAGACGGTGTCCTTGGAGGTGCAGACCTCGGACATGAAGGTCTCCACCGCGTCGCTGAACCCGCCGCCGGACCACTCGTTGAAGTGGTTGCCGACCACCAGCGGCGCACGGTTGCCATGCAGCGCGGCAAGGTGCGCGGCCCGGTACGTCGCCAGGGTGTCCTCACGGAACTTTGCCGCCTGCGCCGGCTCGTTGCGTGCACCGTTGAACGAGTACCAGAGGTTGTAGTCCATCATGATCACCTTGCGCCCCAGCGCTGGCACCTTGACCTCAGGCATGGCGAACTCCCACACCCCGTGCTTCTGCACGGGCCAGGCGACACCGTCGGAGACCTGGCTGGAGTCGTAGGTCATGCCCCGCTTGGCGAGGGTGGGGAGGACGATGTCGAAGTCGCCCTCCAGGCAGGGGGTGCGCCCGCCCTTGATGGTGGCCGGGTCGACCTTGAGGCCGTGCCCGGTGGCGTTGGTGACGAACCGGAAGAACTGGTTCAGCTCGTCGTTCCAGGCGTCGGCGGTCCACCGGTTCGCGCTGGGTTCGCTGCCCTGACAGAAGTGCCCGTTGTAGTGCGTGCCGACCTCGATCCCGAGGGCGGAGGCCTTGTTCAGGTCGTCCACGAGCGTCCGCACGTCCTGCGGGGTGCCGCCGAAACCGATCGAGGCACGCCCAGGGCTGTGCCCCGGGCCGGTGTACTGCTCACGCTGCTCGTCGGAGAGCAGGTAGATCCCCGACAGGAAGACGGTGAACGCCGCCCCCGTCCGCTCGGCGATCGGCAGCACCCGCTTCCAGTGGTCGTGCGAACCGCCACCGTCGAAGGAGAACAACACGAACTGCGGCGGCTTCTCCCCCGGTGCCAACTTGTGCATCCAGGCCGGCTGCGCGGTGTCCTCCTCGACCACTTCACCGTCCGACTTGGACTGTTTGTCATTGTCCGACATCGTGGCGCCACGTTCGGCGTCGACGTCGTCCCGCTGGGTGCCGACCACCACCAGCACCACCAACGTCAACGCGAGCGCGACGCCGGTGAGCAACGGCCCCTGGCCGAGAAAACGCCGTAGTCGTCCGCTACCTGTGCCCTGCCCCATGATCCGCCTCCCGCCGATACCCCGCCAACAGGGCGACCATAGGACCGGAGGATGCGTGCCGCAGGTGCTCACGGCCGTCGTCCACCAGGTCCGGCGAACAGGAAATCGCTGCGACACAGGGGAAACAACCCACCCGAGTGAACCCTGAACGCCCGCGCGTGTCCAGTGTGGATGATCACGACGGATTCACTGGTCCACATGCGACACAGTTTCCCGATGGAGTGACCGCCCGAGCCCGCGCACCGGTTCCCGATTCACCGTATCCGGCCATGTGCGCGACGTTCCGTGTCCGACCGGGGAGGCCGGCCAGTCGTTCGAGGGAGCAACGAGCGGTGCGCCCCCACTCACCGATCGGCGATACGCTGTTCCGCGCGCTCCAGGTCCGCCCGCACCCCGTCGAGCGCCCGCTCGAAGCCGACCCCGACCGCGGCGATCCCGTCGGTCCCGGGAACGGCCTGCCGCACGAGATCGTCCATGGCAGCGTTGACCGCGTCGATGATCGCGCCGGCCAGCGCGGCGGCGTCGCCCGGCCGGCCCAGCAACCCGGGATCGATGGCCAACTCGCGCAGCCTCCCGTCCACGCCGACCACCGCCCGGATCCGCGCGTCCACCGCCACCCCGACACCAGCGGCCCGCTCCGCCGTGTCGGGCTCGCCCTCGGTGTCGTCCTCGGGCGCGGTGAAACCGAAACGTGCCACGCCAGCCCTCCTACAGATTCGGCAACACGGCGCACTCGTGCGCCGGAAGCAGCGCCCGCAACTCCGGCGTCCAGTAACCCTCGGCCGACGTGATCCTGAGCAGTCCACCCTGCCGCACCAACCACACGATCTCACCGGCGAACTCCAGTACGGCATCCCCCGGAACGTCGGCAAGCACCGCCACAACCAACCGCATCATGTCGAGGCGTTGTGCTGTCGAGTCGCTGTCCCTGTCGAAGCGGAACAACACATCCAGGACACCTACGATGCCGAACGTCCGTTCCACCGGGTCCGGGAGCGGTGCCGGTGTCGACCCGGCCACTGACACCAGCATTCCGCCACGCAGCTCCGTACCAGGTCCACCGAACCCGACATCGTCCGGCTCCGACATCCCGAACGCGGTAGCGGTCCGGGCCAGCGTGCCGACGACCCGATCAACCGTGGCTGGTTCGCCCAGTTCGAACCCGTACTCGATCGCCATGCGCCTCCGTTCACGTTGCCCGCTGGTCCACTACGGATAGATGTCAATGACAGCACCACCGCGCCCGATCACCTTGACCTCTTTCAGTCCGGCGATCGGATGCTGCTGGAACTGCCTGCGCAGTTCCTCAACACTGACCTCCGCAGCCGGGTCGTCAATATTGATGATCATACGGTCCGCTTGCCCCCGCTCGACCTTCTTCTTCTTGATGTTCGACCAGATGCTGTAGGCGTCCGGGCTGGTCGGAGACGCGCAGTCGAATATCTTGCCCTCGATCCTGTAGTCGGGCTTCTTTGTGCCCGGCACCGTCGGGCCCTGTTCAACGTCGTAGCCGGCCTGGGCAAGAGTCACCGCCGCCTCATTCTCCAGCTTGCGTCCCCGCTTGGTGGAAGGATCGTCCTTGCTTCTCCATGTCGCCGGCTTGCCAGTTGGTCGGTTCTCCGGGTTCGGGTCGTTCGACGGTGGGGTTGGCCAGTCGGCGCCGGACTCGTCCTTGATCAGCTTGCGCAGGTCCTGGATCAGGGTCTTGACCTGCTCGATGAACGCGGTGAGCCGGGGCACCACCACCTCGACCACCAGGGCGCTGAGTTTCTCCAGGATCTCGCCGATCACCGTCCGGGCGGCCTCGACGAGCGGCTGGATGACCTCCTCCAGGATCTCCGCGATGCCGGGGCCGATGACGGGCACGTTCCTGATGCCGCGTTTCGCTTGCTCGATCGCGCGGGCGAGGTTCTTCAGCGCGTCGAGGATGGCCTTCTTCGCGGCGAGCAGCGAGCGGGCGATCGCCAGCAGCAACGCCTCCACCCGGGCGCACAGTTCCACCAGCCGCAACAGCAGGTCGTCGTACTTGCGGGTCCATTCGCCGTAGGCGGAGACGGCGGGGCCGTTGTTGTGGTCGAGGACGGCGCTGGCCGAGGTGCGGTGGCTGGTGCGGGTCGAGTCGAGTGTGGCGCCCAGGGCACGCCAGCCGTCGGCCATGGTGAGGAGGTGGTCCTCGTTGCCGTCCGGCCAGCGGTGTCCGGTTCTGCCGAGGAGATCGGCGAGTTCCGGGGGCAGCGTCACGGTCACGTCAGGCCCCGGAACTCGCCTTCGATGCGCTGGAAGCCGTCGTGGGCGGTCTCGTCCGCGTGCTCGTAGGACTCACCCATCGCCAGCAGGCCGGAGCCGCTGTGGCCCATGCCGCTGCTGGCGAGGTCGAGTGCCACGCCGGTCAGTTCGGTCAACTGCCCGTAGAACGCGCTGATCACCGCGTTGGCGCCGAGGGACGAACCCCACGGCGAATCACCGGCGGGTTCGATGAGCGCGCGGTCGCGACCGAGATCCGCGGCCGCGGTCAGTCCGGTTTCCGTGATGGCGGAGCCGACCGTGCGTAAGTTCTCCGGGTCGACCTCGAAATCCATGGCGACACCTCCCCAGGCGTGGTCGAGGTTACCGGAACCTCGACCACGGGGAGCCGCTTTTATTACTGGTCCACCTGTTGAATTCCCGGCCTGCCCGCCTCCACGTGAATGCTGGCCCTCGTGGTGATCGGGGCGTCCGGTGTTCGGACATGGGACACCACGCGATAGTCGGTCGTCCACCGGGTGGGGGTTACGCGGCAGCGGGCGTAGCCGCGCTGGGAGTTGTGGAACTTCATGTGTGGGTTCTCCGCCAGCCAGGTCCTGCCCCAGCTGTCGTGGTCCTCGCCGTCGCCGCCTGAGCTGACCGAGGTGCCGAGGAACTCCGTTCCGACCGTCACCGAGTCCGGGTCGTCGAAATCGGCTTTCAGGTCGGCCGCGACGCTGCGGTGGGCGTCGCCGGTGATCACGACGAAATTGTCCACGTCGCGGTTCTGGATTTCGGTGAAGAGGCGTTGGCGGGCGCCGGCGTAACCGTCCCAGGTGTCCATTCCGAAGGCCTGGTCCGGGCCGGCGGCGGAATCGCCCTGCATGACGAAGATCTGGTTCGCCATGATGTTCCAGGTCGCGGTGGAGTTGGTCAGTCCATTGAGGAGCCAGCGTTCCTGGTCGGCGCCGAACATGGTGCGGGTGGGGTCGAGGCGGTCCTCGCAGCCGATCTGCTGGCCGTCGCCGCAGGCCTGGTTGGCTCGGTACTGGCGGGTGTCGACCACGTCGAACTGGGCCAGGTTCCCGTACGACAACCTGCGGTAGAGGCGCATGTCTGGGCCGGCGGGCATCGACGCCCGGCGCAGCGGCATGTTCTCGTAGTACGCCTGGAACGCGGCCGCGCGGCGGGCCAGGAACGCCTCGCCGCCGTTGTCCTGGCCGTCGAGGTCGGCCGCCCAGTTGTTGTCCACCTCGTGGTCGTCCAGCACCACCACCCACGGCGCCGCCGCGTGGGCCGCGCGCAGGTCCCCGTCACTCTTGTACTGGCCGTAGCGGATGCGGTAGTCGGTCAGCGAGAAGATCTCGGCGTTGGGCAGATGCCCCCGGCCGATCGTGCCCTGGCCCGCGCCCTCGTAGATGTAGTCCCCGAGGTGGATGACGACGTCCAGGTCCTCCTCGGCCAGGTGGCGGAACGCGGTGAAGTAGCCCTCGGGATAGTTCTGGCAGCTGACGAAACCGAACGACAGCTCCGACGGGTTCGACGCCCTCGCCGGCGCGGTCCGCGTCCGGCCGGTCCCGCTGACCTCGTTGCCCACCCGGAAGCGGTACCAGTAGTCGCGGCCCGGACGCAGGCCACCGACCTCGACGTGCACCGAGTGCGCCAGCTCCGGTACCGCGTGCTCGGTGCCGCCGCGCACCACCCGGCGGAAGCCCGGGTCCTCGGCGATCTGCCAGCCGACCGGAACCCGCCGGTCGGGCATGCCGCCCGTGCCGTCCTCGGCGACCGGGTCCGGCGCCAGCCGCGTCCACAACACCACCCCGTCCGGTCGCGGGTCACCCGAGGCGACGCCCAGGGCGAACGGGTTGGCGGCGAACGCCGGACGTGACCAGGCCGACGCGGTCGACGCCCCGGCCACGGGTAACGCGCCGACCAGCACCCCGGCGCCGGCCAAGCCCAGAAAACCACGGCGACTCAGATCGCTTCGTCCCACGGAACGGCCTCCCACACTGTGAACAAGCAACAGACTACGAAGGATGACCGAAACAGCTTCACCTACGGGAACGATCTTTGTCCAGGAACGGGGTGAGGCGGGCCGGTTACGAGCGTGCCTCGTTCAGGCCAACCCGGTCGTGGACCCGCCGCAACCAGCCCGGCAGCCACCACGTCGCCCGCCCGGTCAGCCGCAACGCCGCCGGCATGAGCGCCCCCCGGACCAGCGTCGCGTCGACGATCACCGCGATCGCCAGGCCCACTCCCAGCAGCTTCACCGGCGTCAGCCCCGAGGTGGCGAACGCGAACAGCACCACCGCCACCAGCACGGCCGCCGCCGTCACCAGCCGCCCGACACGCTCAAGACCCCACGCGACCGACGCCCGATGGTCACCGGTGGCCAGGTAGTGCTCCTTGATCCGCGACAACATGAACAGCTGGTAGTCCATCGACACGCCGAACGCCACACAGAACATCAGGATCGGCATCCGGATGTTGATCGTGTCGGTCACCGTGAAATCGCCGACCAGCGACCGCAGGTGGCCGTCCTGGAAGATGAACACCATCGCCCCGAACGCGGCACTGAGACTGAGCAGGTTGAGCACGATCGCCTGTAGTGGGATCACCAGGCTCCCGGTGAACAGGAACAGCAGCACGAACGTCGCCACCGCGATGAACGCCAGCACCTCCGGCAGCACCTCCCCGATCCCGGTCTTCGCGTCCGCCAGCTGCGCGGCCTGGCCACCGACCAGGACCTCGCCCGGCGCCGGGGTCGCCCGCACCTTCGCCAGCAGGTCGGCGGTCGCCGGTGAGTACGGCTCGTCGACGGTCACCACCGACACCCACGTCCCGGTCGGGGCGACGAACCGCCGCGACAGCTCGGTGGCCGGCGCGACCTGCTCACCGCCGGCGAACGACCCGCTGGCCGCGTCGACCCGGATGACCCCGGGCAGACCCGACAGCCGCAGCGGGTAGTCACCGACGGCGGCCGGGGCGACGTCGGGCAGCACCACACTCAGCGGCGTGTCCTCGCGGGTCGCGAACTCGGCCCGCAGGTGCTCGGCGGCGACGTGCGCGGGCGCGGACGGCGGCAGGACCCGGTCGTCGCTCTCACCGAACTGGATGCCCAGCAGCGGCACGCCCATCACCAGCAGCACCGCCGCCGTGCTGACGAAGAACGCCCACGGCCGGCGCATCACGACCAGCGTCCACCGGTGCCAGAAACCGTGACCCGCGACCTTGTCCCGACGGCGGAACAACCGTTGTGGGCTCCACCGGTCGATGCCCCGGCCGACCACGGCCAGCAGCGCCGAGAGCACCACGATCGCGCCGAACGCCGCCAGCAGTACCACGGCGATCCCGGAGTAGGCGAACGACCGCAGGAAGTCCAGGGGGAACAACAACAACGCCGACATCGACACCGCGACGGTCACCGCGGAGAACACGATCGTGCGGCCGGCGGTGCGGGTGGTGGTGGCGATCGCCCGCCGCACGTCCGCACCGGCCGCCAGCTCCTCGCGGAAACGGGTCACGGTGAACAGGCTGTAGTCGACGGCGAGACCGAACCCCAGCGCGGTGGTGATGTTGACCGCGAACACCGACACCGGCACGAACTCGTTGACGATCTTGAGCACCACCAGCGACCCCACGACCGCGAACAGCCCCACCGCCACCGGGGTGAGCGCCGCGATCAGACTGCGGAAGACCCACAGCAGGATCAGGAACGACAGCGGCGCGGCGATCAGCTCGGCCTTGATCAGGTCCCGTTCGCTCTGGTCGTTGACCTCGTTGCGCACCTGCGCCGACCCGGTCGCCTCGACGCGGAACCCGTCCCGCTCGCCGACCACGGTCGGCACCAGCCGTTGCGCGGTGTCACCGATCTGGTCCTCGTCGCCGGCCAGGCGGAGCAGGACCATGGCCGAGCGGCCGTCCTCCGAGCGCAACGGCTCGGACCCGCCGGTCGTCCAGTAGGACTCGGCCCCCACCACACCCGGTTCGCCGGCCAGCCGCCTGGTGAGGTCGGCGCCGAACGCCGTCGCCGCCGGCGACTCGACGGTGTCCTCGGTGTGCACCACGAACACCAGTTGGGGCGTGCCGGTGCCGAACTCGCGGTTGAGCAGGTCGTCGGCGCGGGTCGCCTCGGCGTCCTCGGCGGTGATGCCGCCCTCGGTGAGCCGGTCGGTGACGTCCGCGCCGAAGGGCACCGCCAGCGCCATGGTGGCCACCACACCGGCCAGCACCCACAGCCGCCGCCGGAACACCCACGACCCGATCCGGCCCAGCAGCGACCGGTCGGCCAGCGGATCCCTGGGCGGCGGCACCGACGGCGGCGGCACGGAAGGCGGTGGCACGGAAGGCGGTGGTGGGCCGGCCTCGGCGGGGGCGTCGCCGCGCCCGTCCGGAACGCGCGGGACGACCGCTCGCCGCCGAGGCCAGTCCATCCGTCCTCCTTGATGCCGTGCCGTCAGGTCCAGCGGCCGGTGCCGATGGCCCGTGCTCCGTCGAACAGCCGCTCGCGCATCGCCACGCGGCGGATCTTCCAGGTGGCCGTGCGCTCCCAGTCCAGCCAGTCGATGTGCACCGGGTCGGCCAGCGGGGGCAGGTCGCGGACCGCGCGGGCCCAGGCCAGCTGGTCGAGCGGCTGGTCGTCCTGGGTGCTCAGCACCGGCACCGGCAGGTCACCGCCGCGCGGCAGGATGACGATCTCCGTGGCCTGCGGCAGACGGTCGAGCAGCACGTCCTCCAGCTCCAGCGCGCTGCCGCCCTCGATGCGGTCGATCTCCCGGTCCACCAGGCGGATCGCGCCCAGCCGGCTGACCGTGCCGAGGTCGCCGGTGTTCCACCACCAGCCCCGGCACTTGGCGTCGTGGCGGTGCTGCTCGCCGACGTAGCCCAGGCAGCGGCCGGGCTGGCTGATCTCCACCACGCCGACCTCGCCCGGCGCGACCGGCTGGCCGGTGTCCGGGTCGACCGCGCGCGCCCGGCACAGGCCGGGCACCGGCCAGCCGAGGACCTGGGTGACCGGCGGGCGGACACCGCGCCGGCGCACCGACGCCCTGAGGTACGGGCGGATCACCATCGCGCCGGCCTCGCTCTGGCTCCACGACTGCCACCACACCGGCATCCGGCGCGACGAGGCGTCCAGGAACGTCCGGATGGTGCGGGTGTGGATGGCGTCGAAGGAGTTGACGTAGAGCCGCACGTTGCGGAACAGCCGGCGGGGATCGCGGGCCAGCGGCTCCCAGTGCAGGTAGATGTTGGGCAGCGTCTCCACCGCGGTCGGCGGGTCGGCGGCCAGCAGCTCGGCGACCTTGGGCGAGTCCGGGTCGGACAGCATCGTCATCCGGGGCGCCACGGTCGCCATGGCGATCATGCCGGTGGTGGTGCGCTGGTGGCAGAACGGGTCGCAGTAGGCGAGAACGTCGGAGCCGCGCAGCCCGATCAGCGGCCAGCGCTCGGCCTCGACCAGGCTCAGCGCCAGCGCCGACTCGGCCGAGTGCATCACCAGCTTCGGCACGCCGGTGGTGCCGGAGGTGTGCGTGACGACCATCGGCTCGTCGTCGGCGCGCGGCCGGAACGGGGCCCGCCCGGCGCCCTTGAGGTCGTCCAGCGACACCAGGTCGGCGCGGTCACCGGCGCCGTCGACGACGATCGTGCGCCTGGTCAGCGCGGCGACCGCCTCGGGGTCCATCCCGGCGAGCTTGAGCCGTTCCTGGTCGGCGATCAGGAACGGGCGCTCCAGCCGGCGCAGCATCGGCTGGGCGAACTCCGGCGGGTGCGTCCAGGCCAGCAGCGCGGGCACCGCGCCAAGCCGGGCGGCGGCACAGCCGAGCAGGGCGACGTCGAAGTGGTTGGCCTTGAGCACCGCCACCCGGTCCCACGGCCGGACCCCGGCCTCGTGCAGCCATTCGGCGACCTCCTCGACGAACCGCGCCCACTGCGCGTAGGTGCCGACGGTCGGGCCGGTCGGGTCGATGTCCGGGGCACGGTCGAGGGTGATGCGCTGGTAGGGGTTGCGGCTGGCGGCGCTGTTCCAGACCTCGGCGATGTTGCCGGTCGGTGGCACGCGCGAGAACGGGGTGAGCCGCCGTTTGCCTCGGGTGGGCGCGTAGCGCCGGAGGAACTCGGGAACCTCGGTTACGTGGGACATGCGGACGCTCCCTTTCACGGCGCATGATCGAGTCTGTCGCGCACACTCGGCGCGACACTTGTACGAAGGGGCTGGTGGGTCAGCCGACCGGCTGGACGGCCCTGGCCAGCTCGGAGGGCGCGAGCCCGAACATCCGTCGGGTCACGTGGGTCAGGTGGGACGAGTCGGCGAACCCGGCGGCGTGCGCCGCCTCGGTCAGCGACGCTCCGGTCGCCGCGCAGCGCAGCGCGCGTTGCAGGCGCAGCCACAGCACGTAGCGGCGGAACGGCAGGCCGAGCTCGGCGGTGAACAGGTGCCGCAGCCGGCCGGGCGACAGGCCGACCTCGGCGCTGACCTCGGTCAGCCGGACCGTGCGGTCGAGCACGGTCGGCAGGTGCGCCATGGCCTTCGTCAACGCCGGGTGCACCGCCGGGTTCGGTGGGCTGGCCGCTCCCGTGAGCGCGGTGCGCAGGCGGGTGACGACGGCCGGCGGGTCGACGTCCCGGCCGGGCACGAGGTCGGCGACCTCGGGCAGCCAGGGCGCGCCCCACGTGCGGGCGTCGGCCGTGGACCGGTGGGCCGCGGCCCGGCCGGCGGCGCTGACCGGGTCGAGCAGGACCATCACCGCGCGCGGGCTGCCCTCGGTGATCCCGTGCGGTGCGTTCGGGGGAATCGTCGCCGCCCGGCAGCGGTGCCGGTGGCCGGCGGCGTCGCGCAGGGTCACCGGGGTGTCGGCCAGCAGGACCTGGACCGCGTGGTGGGCGTGGTCGCCGGTCGCGCCGACGGCACCCACGTACAGCGTCCAGCCCGGTCCGAGGGCGCCCAGCCCCGACCAGGTGCCTCCCTCCGGCACCGGCTCCGCCTTCCCGACGGGTCAAGGTCAGCGCCATTGTGCTGGGCCGGTCGGCGGGTCGCCAGTTCATCCGGTTCATCCGGTCGGGGCCGGCACGTGCTCGGGGACGTGCATCAGCATGCGCACCTGGCCGGTCATGGCGACCGTGCCGCTGCCGGTCTCCACCACGGCGCCGAGCAGCAGTTCGGTGTAGCCGTAGACCCGGGGGGTCGCCGACACCAGCTCCACCCTGGCCCGCACCCGGTCGCCGCAGCGCACCGGCGCCTTGAACCGCAACCGGTCCAGGCCCTTGTTCACGATCAGGTCGACCTCGTCGACCGCCAGCATGCCCAGCACCATGTCCGCCAGCAGCGACACGATCAGGTAGCCGTGGGCGATGGTGGCGCCGAAGGGTCCGGCGGCGGCCCGTTCCCGGTCGACGTGCAACCACTGGCGGTCGTGGGTGAGGTCGGCGAACCGGTCGATCATGTCCTGGTCGATCGGCCACCAGTCGCTGTGGCCGAGGTGGGTGCCGACGCGGCCGGTGAGCTCGGAGAGGCGGGCGTACTGGCTCATCCGGCCAGCTCCGGGGCGAAGGCGACGGCGTGCGCGCCGCCGTCGACGTGCAGCACCTCACCGGTGACGGCCGGCAGCCACGACGAGAGCAGCGCGCACACCACCTGGCCGACCGGGGACGCGTCGTCGGCGTCCCAGCCCAGCGGGGCGTTGCGCTCCCACAGCGAGGCCAACCGGTCGGCGCCGCCGATGGCGCGCATCGCGGTGGTCCGCAGCGGGCCGGCGGCGACCAGGTTGACCCGGGTGCCCTGGGAGCCGAGCGCGGCGGCCAGGTAACGGCAGCAGCTCTCCAGACCGGCCTTGGCCACGCCCATCCAGTCGTAGCCGGGCCAGGCCTGCCGGGCGTCGAAGTCCAGGCCGACCAGGCTGCCGTGCTCCGACTTTCCCAGCAGCGGGCCGAAGGCCCTGCCCAGCGCGGCGAAGGAGTAGGTGGAGATCCGCAGCGCGGTGGCCACGTCCTCCCAGGGTGCGGTGAGGAACCCGCCGCCCATGGCCGAGGGCGGGGCGAACCCGATGGCGTGCACCACGCCGTCGACCGCGCCCCACCGGCGGTCCAGCTCGGCGGCGGTCGCGTCGACCTGCTCGGGGCTGGTGACGTCCATCTCCAGCACGTCGCACGTCCTGGGCAGCCGCTGGGCGACCAGGCGGGTCAGCGACAGCGCGCGACCGTGCCCGGTGAGCACGACCTCGGCGCCCTGCTGTTGGGCGAGTCTGGCCACCGAGGCGGCGATGGAGTTCTCGGTCAGCACCCCGGTGACGAGAATGCGCTTGTCCTGCAACAACATGTGGTGGCTCACCCCGTGACGACGACGACGGTGTTGGCACCGCCGAATCCGAACGAGTTGTTGATGGCGGCGCGGACCGGGATCTCCCTCGGCACCTTCGCCACCAGGTCGAGGTCGATCTCCGGGTCCTGGCTGTCGAGGTTCGCGGTCGCCGGGACGACGCCGTGCTCGACCGACAGCACGGTGCACACGGTCTCGATGGCGCCGGCCGCGGCCAGCGAGTGCCCGAGCGCGCCCTTCACCGACGTCACCGCCGGCCGGTCGCCCAGGACCCGGCGCAGCACGGCGGACTCGTTGAGGTCGTTGAGTTTCGTCGACGTGCCGTGCGCGTTGACGTGGTCCACGTCGGACACCCCGACCCCGGCGTCGGCCAGGGCCTCGCGGACGGCCCGCTCGACCTCAGCGCCGTCCGGGCGCGGGGCGCTGATGTGGTAGGAGTCGGTGGTCATCGCGTAGCCGCTGATCCTGGCGTGCACGTGGGCCCGCCTGGCCACGGCGTCCTCGGCGCGTTCCAGCACCACCACGCCGGCGCCCTCGGCCGAGACGAACCCGTCCCGGTCGACGTCGAAGGGCCGTGACGCCGCGCCCGGGTCCGAGCGCCGGGTGGACAACGCGCCCATCCTGGCGAACCCGGTGACGATCGTCGGGCTGAGTGCGGACTCGGTGCCGCCGGCGATGACGACGTCACACAGCCCCTGCCGCAGCAGTTCGCGGGCGGAGCCCAGCGCCAGCGAGCCGGAGGCGCAGGCGGCGCCGACGCTCCAGCTCGGACCCTTGGCGTTGAACTCGATGGCGATGCCGCCCGACGGGCTGCTCTGGCCGATCAGCGGGATCAGCAGCGGGGTCACGGCGTCGGTGCCCTGCTCGTGCAGCGCGCCGTGCTGTTGCTCGAAGGTGGCCGTCCCACCCAGACAGTTGCCGATGACCACGCCGACCCTGGTCGCGTCCCACGTGCGGTGGTCCAGGCCGGCGTCGGCGATGGCCTCCCCGGCCGCGAGCAGCGCCAGCTGGGTGCACCGCGACTGGCGCCACACCGTGCGCGGGTTGAGCAGCTCCGTCGGGTCGAAGTCCGGGACCCGGCAGCTGAAGTCCACCGGCAGCCCGGCGAGCGCCGGGTCCGGCGTGGCGGTCGGCTCGCCGCGCACGATGCGCGGCCAACTGGCCGCCACGCCGATCCCGGCCGGGCTGACCATACCCAGTCCGGTCACGGCCAGCTCGAAGCTCATCAGGAGGCGCCCTTGCCGGCGATGACGACGGCCAGCTCGGCGATGGTGTCCTCGGGTGAGACGTCGTCCTCGCGGATCTTCACGCCGAACTCGTTCTCCACGACCATGCCCAGCTCGACCAGGGCCAGGGAGTCCAGGTCCAGGTCGGTGAGCCGGGCGTCGTCCCGCAGTTCCTCCTGCGGCACGCCGAACCGGTTGACCAGCAGATCCGACAGACGGTCCTTCAGCACGGCAGACATCAGCCAACCTCCGCAATCGTGGTGTGGTGGTCCCGGTCGACCCGCAACTCGGTCTCCGGGCCGAAAACGCCTCGCAGGATGTCGCCGGCCACTCGCAGCAGCAGGCGTTCGGCGATCGGGTCCATGGCGCTGGCCAGGCTCTCGATCCCGAAGTCGTAGGTCACCTCGAACACGACCCGGCAGCCCTCGTCCTCCGGCTGCACGCGCCAGGCCCCGCCGAACTCGGCGAAGTCCCCGTCGACCTGACCGAACACGGCGGCGCGCCGGACGTGGTCGATGTTCTCCCACTGGGTCCAGCGCAGCACGCCGCGCCGGAAGGCCACCGCCCACTCGGTGTGCCGGGGCACGCCGGGGGCCGGGGGCCTGGCCTCGTCGATGGAGCGGATCTCCTCGGACAGCGCGGGAAACACGGTCGCGTCGACCAGCCGGCCGAACGCCACGTCCGGCGCCACCCACGGGACGACCGCCCACAGCTGGGTGCTTCTCATCGGGTCTGCTCCTCACTCATCGGTGCCAGCCCGCCACGGTCGCGCTGGCCCTGGCGAACGCGTCCAGCAGGAAACGCACCTCGGCGCCGTCGAGCACGGCCGGCGGGGTGAGCCGCACGGTGCACGACGAGTTGAGCGAGGTGTTGACGACCACGCCCTCGTTGTTCAGCTCGACCAGCAGTTCGGTGGCCACGTCCGGGCGGGTGAACTCCAGGCCGATCAGCAGGCCGGCGCCCCGGACCTCGCGCACCAGGCCGCCCATGGTCGAGGTGACGACCTCGCCGAGTTCGGCGCACAGCAGCTCACCGAGCGCGGCGGCCCGCTCGACCAGGCCGTCCTCGGCGATGGCCGACAGCGCGCCGAGGACCGCGGCCATGCCCAGCGGGCTGCCGGAGAACGTCGAGGTGTGCAGCAGCGGGTCGCGGTCGAACGCGGCGAACGCGTCCGGGGTGGCGAGCACGGCCGAGACCGGCATGATCCCGCCGCCGAGCGCCTTGCCGGACAGCAGCGCGTCCGGGGTGACCCGTTCGGCGTCGGCGCCCCACCAGTGGCCGAGGCGGCCGAGGCCGGTCTGCACCTCGTCGAGCACGAGGAAGGCGTCGCGGTCGTGGCAGACTCCCTGGACCTCGGCCAGGTAGCCGGGTGGCGCCAGCACGACCCCGGCCTCGCCCTGCACCGGTTCGACCACCACGCACGCGGGGGTGGGGTCGCGGCGCAGCTCGTGGTCCAGGGCGGCGGCGTCGCCGAACGGGACGTGGGTGACGTCGGGCAGCAGCGGGCGGAACGGCTCCTGGAAGCAGGGCCGCGAGGTCACCGACAGCGCGCCCAGGGTCTTGCCGTGGTAGCCGCCGAGCATCGACACCAGCCGGCGCTTTCCCTTGGTACGGGCCATTTTCAGCGCGGCCTCGACGGCCTCGGCGCCCGAGTTGGCGAAGTGGACCTTGGTCAGTCCCGGCGGCGCGACGGCCACCAGTGCCTCGGCCGCGGCGGCCACGGTCGGTTCGAGCAGCAGCCGGGTGGCGACGGGGTTGCGGGCGAGCTGGGCGGCGACCTCGGCCACCACCCTGGGGTGGCGCGAGCCCATGATGAGCACGCCGTAGCCGCCGCAGTTGAGCAGTTCACGGCCGCTGGTGGTGCGCACCCAGGCCCCGTCGGAGGACGCCTCCACCTCGCCGCCGACCAGTTCGGCCAGTGCCGCCCGGCCGCGCCCGAGGTGGGCGCGGCAGCGGCGCAGCGTCTCCTGTTCGACGTCGGGTTCCAGGCCCGGTTCGACGACGGTGCTCATGCCGGGAAGCTCTCGACGATGGCGCCGGCGGCGCTGGTGCGCGACGGCGGGTGGAAGGCGATGCCGTGTGCGGCGGCGGCCAGATAGCCGACGTCCGAGGACGACACGTACGCCATGCCGCCGAGCAGTTCGACCGCCCGGTTGACCACCCGGCCCAGCGACTCCTGGGTGGCGAACCGGGCGACCTGGACGGCGGCGAGCGCGCGGTCGACGGGTTCGTCGGCGAGCACCCGCCTGGCGACCGCCTCGGCGGTCAGGGCGGCGGACTCGATCTCCACGATGAGGTCGGCGCGGTCGGTGACCGAGCCGCGCGACTGGGCGAGCACCCGGCGTACCAGGGCGCTGACCACGCCGGTGTAGACCGCGCACACCGAGAGCTGGAAGTGCACCAGGCCGAGCATCTGCAGCGGCAGCGCCTTCTCCAGCGGCGGGTTGACCAGTTGTTCCGGCGCGAGGAGCACGTCGTCGAGCCGGACCTCGTTGCTCTCCGCGCCGGCCAGCGCGAAGCTCGACCAGAACGGCGCCACGGTCAGGCCCTCGGCGTCGGCCGGGATGAGCGCGATGCCCAGGGCGGGCGTGCCGTCGGGGCCGGGGACCGCGACGCTGGCGGTCAGCAGGTCCATCGACCCGGACAGGCTGCACGGTTTCTTCACGCCGTTGAGCAGGTAGCCGCCGTCGGTCCGCTCGGCGCGCAGGGTCGGCTCCAGGATGTTCTGCCCGCGCATCCCCTCGGCGAACCCGGAGGCGAGCAGCATCCGCTTGCCGGAGATGGCGGCCAGCAGGTCGGGGAAGGCGGCGAACTCCTGCGGGTCCTGCTCGACGGCGGCGACCAGGGTGGTCACCGAGAACTGGTGCATCATCGCGGCGACGGCGGTGGACGGGGCGAGCGCCGCCAGTTCCCGCAGCACCCGCGCGGCGTCCACAATGGACGCTCCACTGCCGCCGAACCGTTCCGGAACGACGAGTTTCGCGCCACCGCACGCCCGGAACGCCTCGATACCGGGGTTGCCGTCGGTCTCCAGCTCGGTCAGCTCGAAGCCGGCGAGGCGGTCGGCCAGCCCGGGCAGGTACTCGTCGAGCGCCCTGCGCTCCATGTCCATGAACACCACGTTGGCTCCTCGGGGGATTCGTCGGTTCAGTGCTGGCTCTCGCCGACCATCCGGCGGTAGGCCTCGAAGACCGCCTCGGACGGCCGCACCCCGGACGCGATGCTCACGCCCTGCAGGTGGGAGGTGCGCAGTGCCGGGTAGTTGGCCTCGCCGAACACACCGCCGGTCAGGCCGGTGCCGCCGTGGGTCGGCAGGTACGGGACGAAGCCGATGTGCGAGTCGTTGACCTTGAGGATGCCGCCGTTGCCGACCCGGCGGACGAACTCGTCGACCACCCGATCGTCACCCGACCACAGCGAGTTGCGCAGGCCGTAGCGGTTGCTGTTGACGAACTCGATGACCCGGTCCAGCAGGACGTCCTCGTCGACGCCCTCGGTGATGTCGTCGGGGACCACGACCGGCAGCAGCGGGAAGAACGTCTCCTCGCCGACCATCCTGATCCGCCGGCAGCCCTCCAGCCCGTCGATGCGCAGCACCGTGGGTTCGAGGAACATGCCGGTCTCCGACGGTGTCCCGTCGACCTCCAGCCGGCGGGTGCCGCGCACCAGCCGGGCGCCGTGCTCCAGGGCCTCGGTGACGAAGGCGAAGAACTTCTCGGTCCGCAGTACCGGCGACAGCAGCGCGTTGGGCTCGTCGGGATAGCCGGGCCGCACGTCGGCCAACGCGGTGTCCAGCCGGGCCAGCAGCTCGTCGGCGACCCGGGGGTGCACGACGACCTGGTTGGGCACCATGCAGATCTGGCCCGACCCGTAGAAGGACTCGCACAGCGCCTCCACCGCCAGGTCGAGGTCGGCGTCGTGCCACACGACGACGCAGTCGTTGCCGCTGAGCTCCAGGATCGGTTTCTTGCCCGACTCGACGCACCGGCGCTCGATCTCCTGGCCGCGCTCGACACCGCCGACGTAGAGCACGTCGTCGACCAGGGGGCTGGCGATCCACGCGTCCAGCGCGACACCGGGCCGCGAGCAGAACACGTTGAGGGTGCCGGGCGGCGCCCCGGCGTCGGCCAGCACCGGCGCGATGATCTCCCGCAGTACGTGCATCACGCCCAGCGGCGCGCTGCGCGGCGCGCGGATCACCACGGCGTTGCCGGCGACCAGCGCGAGACAGCCGAACAGCGCCCCGGCGGTCGGCGCGTTCTGCGGCGGGTTGACACACACCACCCCGTCGGCGACCCGGCGCAGCAGCACCCGCCGGGGGCCGACGGTGAACTCCCGGGACATCTGCTCGGCGCACCAGGACAGGGTTTCCTCGCTGCACGTCGCCAGCACACCGGCGACCTGCCACTCGGCGAGGCGGCGCGGTGAGCCCTCGGCGATGAGCAGGTCCACCAGCTCCACGTGTCGCAGCCGGATCTCCTCACGGATGCGCGCCATGCCGTCGAGGCGGTTCCGCAGCGGGGACGCCGCCCACACCGGCGCGGCGGCGGCCGCGGCCTTGAGCGCGTCGCGCACGACATCCGGGCCGGCCAGCGCACACCGGCCGACCACCCGGCCGGTCACCGTCGCCGGGTCGACCAGGCCCTGCTCCAGTTCGCGTTTGAGCCGCACGCTGCCCAGCACGTCCTCCAGGAACGCCCGGGAGTCGACGGTGTAGACGTGCCGGTCGGACACCACGTCCTGGCCGTTGACCAGCGACGGGTGGTCCAGGCCGGTCAGCGGGACGATGCCGGTCATGGCGCGACCTCCGGGGCGGCACGCAGCGCTCCGTGGTCGTCGAGATGGCGCGCCAGGAAGTCCACGCTGTGGCGGTCGGCGCGGAAGACGGGGTGGTCCACCAGCTGGCGGTGGAAGCCGATGGTGGTGGTGACGCCGGCACAGTCGAACTCGGTCAGCGCCCGCGCCATCCGGTCCAGCGCCTCGTCCCTGGTCGGGGCGTGCACGATGACCTTGGCCAGCAGCGAGTCGTAGAACGGGGGCACGTGGTGGCCGGGGTGGACGTGGGTGTCGACCCGTACACCGTCGCCGGCCGGCGGGGTGAACCGCACGACCTCGCCGACCGAGCCGCGCCAGCCGTCGGCCGGGTCCTCGGCGTTGACCCGGCACTGCACCGAGTGGCCGGAGAGCACGACGTCGTCCTGGGTGAACCCGAGCGGCTCGCCGGCGGCGACCCGGATCATCTGCTCGACGATGTCGATGCCGGTGCGGACCTCGGTGACCGGGTGCTCGACCTGGATCCGCGGGTTGAGCTCGATGAAGTAGAACTCGCCGGCCTGGTCGACGAGGAACTCCACGGTGCCCGCGCTGTGGTAGCCGACCGAGCGCGCCAGGCCGACCGCGGTCTCGCCGATCCGGCGCCGCAGGTCCTCGGTCAGCACGCCCGAGGGTGACTCCTCGACGAGCTTCTGCCAGCGCCGCTGCACCGAGCAGTCCCGCTCGCCGAGGTGCACGACGGTGCCGTGCCGGTCGCCGAGCACCTGGACCTCGACGTGCCGGGCGCCCGGCACGAACCGCTCCAGGTGCACCCGGCCGTCCTGGAACAGCGTGCGCGCGTTGTGCCGCACCTCGGGGAAACTCCTGACCAGCGCGTCCCGGTCGGCGACGACGGCGATCCCGCGCCCGCCCCCGCCGGCGGCGGCCTTGAGGATCAGCGGGTAGCCCAGTGTCTCGGCCTGACGCAGGGCGTCGTTGAGGTCCTCCAGCGGGTCCTGGGTGCCCGGCGGCAGCGGCACCCCGGCGGCCGCGGCCGCGTTGCGGGCGGCGACCTTGTCGCCCATCAGGCCGATCAGCTCGGCGGGCGGCCCGATGAACGTGATGCCAAGTTCGGCGCAGCAGCGGGCGAACAGCGCGTCCTCGGACAGGAAGCCGTAGCCGGGGTGGACGGCGTCGGCGCCGGTGCGGGCGCAGGCGTAGAGCACGGCGGGGACGTTGAGGTAGCTGTGCTCGGCCGCGCCAGGGCCCAGGGTCACGGTCTCGTCGGCCAGCCGCACAGCCGGGGTGTCGCGGTCGGCCTCGGAGTGCGCGACCACGGTGGCGATGCCCAGCCGCTGGCAGGTGCGCAGCACCCGCAGGGCGATCTCGCCCCGGTTGCAGATCAGGATCTTGTCGAACACGGCGCTCACGCCGGTTCGACGGTGAACAGGGGCTGGCCGTGCTCGACGACCTCGCCGTTGGTGACGTGAATCGTGCGCACCACACCGGCCCGGTCGGCGACGACGTCGTTCATCATCTTCATCGCCTCGACGATCGCCAGCCGCTGCCCGACCTCCACCCGGTCGCCGGCCTCGACGAACGGCGGCGCGCCCGGCTCCGGCGCCCGGAAGAACACGCCGACCAGCGGCGCGGACATCACGTGCCCGTCGAGGTCGGCCTCCGGCGGTGGTGCCGGCGGCAGTGGCGCCCCGGTGATCGTCACCGGCGCCGCGCCGGCCTCGATCTCCAGCCGCAGTTGGCCCAGCGACAGCGCGATGCGCCGCACGCCGGTGGTGTCGACCAGCCTGGCCAGGTCCCTGGCCTGGCCGAGCAGCACGGTGAACCGCTCGTCGGTCATCGGGAACGGTTTCTCGTTCGTGGTCACGGCATCGCCTTCCCAGCGGTGACGGTGTCGGACACCGGGCCACGGAACCGGGCCTGGCGCGCGTCCAGCACGACGTCGATCGGTGTGCGGGACAGTTCGGTGAGGTGGCGGTACAGCGCGTGGCGTACCGCCTCGGCGGTGGCGGCGTGGTCGGTGTGCGCACCGTCGCCCGGCTCGCCGAGCAGGTCGTCGACGACGCCGAAGCCGCGCAGGTCGCGGGCGGTCAGCCGCAGGCCGGCGGCGGCCCGCGCGGCCTGGTCGCTGTCGCCGAACAGGATCGTGGCGCAGCCCTCCGGGCTGATCACCGAGTAGACGGCGTGTTCGAGGGCGAGCAGCCGGTCGGTCACCCCCAGCGCCAGCGCGCCGCCGCTGCCGCCCTCGCCGGTGAGCACCCCGATCACCGGCACCCGCAGCCCGGCCAGGGTGGCCAGGCACTCGGCGATGGCGCCGCTCTGGTTGCGTTCCTCGGCCCGGATCCCCGGGTACGCCCCGGGGGTGTCCAGGAAGGTGACGACCGGCAGGCCGAACCGTTCGGCGTGGCGCATCAGCCGCACGGCCTTGCGGTAGCCGGCCGGGCCGGGCATGCCGAAGTTGCGGGCGACGTTCTCGGTGGTGCCCCGGCCCTTGCGGTGCCCGATCAGCACGACCGGCGCGCCGGCGAACCGGGCGAGCCCGGCGGCGACCGCCGGGTCGTCCTCGTCGCACCGGTCGCCACGCAGCTCGACGAAGTCGTCGAACAGCAGGCGCAGGTAGTCGTCGAAGTGCGGTCGGTCGGGGTGGCGGGCGAGCCCCACGGTGGTCCACGCGTCCGGGGCGGTACGGCCGGGTTCGGGTCGCGGCGCGGGCAGCGGCGGGCGCGGCTGGGCCGGCACGTGCAGGCCGAGTACCCGGCCGAGGAACGCGCGCAGCTCCTGGCGCGGCACGACGGCGTCGACGTGCCCGTGGGCCAGCAGGAACGCCGAGGTCTGGAAGCCGGGCGGCAGCTCCTGGCGGATGGTCTGACTGATCACCTTCGGGCCGGCGAAGCCGACCCGCGCGCCGGGCTCGGCCACCACGAGGTCACCGAGGGTGGCGAAGGAGGCCGACACGCCGCCGTAGACCGGGTCGGCCAGCAGCGACACGAACGGCACGCCGGCCGCGCGCAGCCGGGCCACGGCGGCGGCGGTCTTGGCCATCTGCAGCAGGGAGAAGATGCCCTCCTGCATGCGCGCGCCGCCGGAGGTCGAGCAGATCACCAGCGGGATCCGTTCGGCCAGCGCGAGTTCGGCCGCGCGGGTGACCTTCTCCCCCACGACCACGCCCATGCTGCCGCCCTGGAAGCGGAAGTCCAGCACGCACACCGAGATCCGGTGCCCGTCGACGGTGCCGCTGCCGCAGACGGCCGCCTCACGCAGGCCGGTGCGTTCGGCGAGGGCACGCAGCCGTTCGGGGTAGGGGCGGGCGTCGACGAAGCCCAGCGGGTCCGCCGGGGACAGGTCGGCGGCGGTCTCGGTGAAGCTGCCGGGGTCCAGCAGCGCGGCCAGGCGTTCGTGCGCGGTGAGGCGGAAGTGGTGGCCGCAGCGCGGGCACACGCCGACGTGCGCGGCGAGTTTGTCCCGGTGCAGGGCCACCGCGCAGCCGGGGCAGCGCGTCCAGGTGCCGGCCGCGACCTCGTCCAGGCGGCGCAGCAGGTCTCGTCGGCGCTGGTCGATCCGGCGCTCACGCTCGTCGTTCACAGGATCATCCCGCCGTCGATCCGGATGACCTGGCCGACGAGGTAGCCGGCGCGCGGGGAGACCAGGAACGAGGCCAGCTCGGCGACCTCCTCCGGTTCGCCGAAGCGGCGCAGCGGGATCAGGTCGAGCGCCCGGTCGCGGTGCTTGTCGGCGAGGCCGGCGGTCATGTCGGTCTCGATGAACCCCGGGGCGATGGCGTTGACCCGGACACCGAAGCCGGCGACCTCGCGGGCCAGTGACACGGTCAGCCCGTTGATGCCGGCCTTGGCGGCGGCGTAGTTGCTCTGCATGGCGTTGCCGGAGATCCCGATCACCGACGACACGTTGACCACCGCGCCGGCGCGCCGGCGCATCATGCCGTAGACCACCGCCCGGCACATGGAGAACGTGCCGGTGAGGTTGGTCGACACGACCGCGTCCCATTCGGCGAGCGGCATCCGGAACAGGGCGTTGTCCCGGACCACGCCGGCGGAGTTGACCAGCGCGGCGACCGGCCCGAGTTCCTCCTCGGCGTGCTCGGTGAACGCCCGCGCCGCGTCGTGGTCGGCGACGTCGCAGACCTCGTGCAGGCAGCGGGCGCCGTGTTCCTGGACCATCGCGCGGGTCTTCTCCGCGTTGTCGTCCAGCGACCGCGAGCAGAAGGCGATGTCGAACCCGTCGGCGGCGAGACGGACGGCGATCGCCCGCCCGATCCCGCGCGACGCACCGGTCACGACGGCGCACGGACGCTCCGTCATCGTGGTCTCCTTCTCCGCCGATGGGCCGCGATGGGTCCCAAGTGGACTCGGCGGGAGCACCGCCGACAGGTCCACAGACCGCCGCCGGCCGGCGGCGGATACGTCCGCGCGCCGATTCCCGCCATGTATCCGGTTCGGGGCCGGTGGGGTCTGTGGGAGTGCCGCACGAGCCCGCAGAGCAGGAGCGCTCCCGCGATGACCCATCCCCGGCAGACCCTCATCTCCTTGCCGCACAACGGTTTCCCGGAGCCGACACGATGACGGCGATCTGCGTCGTCGGCGCCGGGCCCCGAGGTACCTCCGTGGTCGAACGGCTGTGTGCCAACGCGCCGGCCGGCACGCCGCTGGTGGTGCACGTGGTCGACCCGTACCCGCCGGGGGCCGGCGCGGTGTGGCGGACCGCCCAGTCGGGTGAGCTGCTGATGAACACGGTCGCCGCGCAGGTCACCCTGTACACCGACGACAGCGTGGCCTGCGCCGGCCCGGTGGTCGCCGGCCCGAGCCTCTACGAGTGGGCGCGCGGCGGCCAACACCCGGCGGAGATCGCCGCCGAGGCTGCCGGTCTCGGCCCGGACTCCTACCCCACTCGCCGCTGCTACGGCCACTACCTGCGCGCGTTCTTCGACCGGGTGGTGGCCACCGCACCCGACCACGTCCGGGTGCTGGTCCACCGGGCCAGCGCCGTGGCGCTCGACGACGACCCGGACGGCCGGCAGACCCTCACCCTGGCCGGCGGCGCGCGGCTGAGCGGCCTGGACGTGGTGGTGCTCGCGCTGGGTCACGGCGACGTGGAACTGTCGGCCGACCAGCGGCGGTCGACCCGTTTCGCCGCCGCGCACCGGCTGCGCTACGTCCCGCCGGCCAACCCGGCCGACGTCGACCTGTCGTGCCTGCGGCCCGGCGCCCCGGTGGCGCTGCGCGGGCTGGGCCTGTGCTTCTTCGACTACCTGGCGCTGCTCACCACCGGCCGGGGCGGCCGGTTCGAACGCCACGACGGCCGGCTGCGGTATCTGCCCTCCGGGCGGGAGCCGGTGCTCTACGCCGGGTCGCGGCGCGGGGTGCCGCACCACGCGCGCGGCGAGAACCAGAAGGGCCCGGTGCTGCGCCACGAGCCGAGGTACCTCACCGAGGCGGTGGTCGCGCGGCTGCGGGACAGGCCGGCGGTGTCGTTCCGGCGGGACGTGTGGCCGCTGATCGCCCGCGAGGTGCAGGCCGTCTACTACGAGACGCTCGTCGCGCGTCACCGGGACACCGCCGGGTTCCTGCCGGCCTACGCGGCGTGCGAGCTGGGCGGGCCGGGCGAGGCCGAGGTGCTGGACCGGTACGGGGTGGCACCGGCGGACCGGTGGGACTGGGAGCGGCTGGCCGCGCCGTGCGGGGGCCGGATCTTCGGTGGCCGCGCGGAGTTCCGCACGTGGGCGATCGAGCACCTGCGCCGGGACGTGGCGCTGGCCGGGGAGGGCAACGTCGGCAACCCGGTCAAGGCCGCGCTGGACGTGCTGCGCGACATCCGCAACGAGGTGCGGCTGGCCGTGGACCACGGCGGGGTCACCGGAGCGTCCTACCGGGACGACCTGGACGGCTGGTACACCCCGCTCAACGCCTACCTGTCGATCGGGCCGCCGCCGCACCGGGTGGAGCAGGCGCTCGCGCTGGTGGCGGCCGACGTGCTGCGGCTGCTCGGCCCGGGGATGCGGGTTCGCCTCTCGCCCAACGGTTTCCTGGTCGACGCGACGCGGGTACGGGACACCCCGCTGACGGTCGAGGCGCTGGTCGAGGCCCGGCTGCCGGAGGTCGCCCTGACGCGCAGCACCAACGCCCTGCTGCGCCACCTGCTGGCCACCGGCCAGTGCGCGCCCTACCGGCTGGACTCGTTCGTCACCGGCGGCCTGTCGGTGACCGGGCGGCCCTACCACCTGGTGGACGCCGCCGGCCGCGCCCATCCCCGGCGGTTCGCGTTCGGCGTGCCGACCGAGTACGTCCACTGGGTGACCGCGGCCGGTGTGCGGCCGGGCGTCGGGTCGGTGACCCTGCTCGACTCCGACGCCATCGCCCGCGCCGCGCTGGCCGAGACGGTGACGCCCGAGACGGTGACGCCGGTGGCGGTGTCCGAACCGATCGGCTGACCCCAAGGAGGAAACCGTGACCGATGCCGGAACCGATGCCGGTCTGCTGGCCCCCGGCTGGGCCGGTACGCCGGCCGAGGCCGGGCTGACCGACGAGGCGTGGTTGCAGGCGATGCTCGACGTCGAGGCGGCGCTGGCCAGGGGCCAGGCCGAGCTGGGCCTGGTCCCGGCGTGGGCGGCGGCGGCCATCACCGGCGCCGCGCGCGCCGAGCGGCTCGACCTGGTGGACCTGGCGCGCCGGGCGCGGCTGGCCGCCAACCCGGTGGTCGCGCTGGTGCCGGCGTTCACTGCGGTGGTCGCCGCCGAGCACCGGCCGGCGGCCGAGTTCGTCCACCGGGGCGCCACCAGCCAGGACGTCCTGGACTCGGCGACGATGGTGCTGGCCGGCCGGGCGTTGGGCCAGGTCGCCGCCGACCTCGACCGGGTCGCCGCGGCCCTGGCCCGGCACGCCGGGACGCACCGGGACACGGTCGTCGCCGCGCGGACCCTCGCCCAGCACGCCGTGCCGACGACCTTCGGGCTGCGGGCGGCCGGGTGGCTGCTGCCGGTGGTGGACGCCCTGGCCAGGGTGCGTGACCTGGCCGGGCGGCTGCCGGTGCAGCTGGGTGGGGCGGCCGGCACGCTGGCCGCCTACCGGGAGTACGCGGCACTGGACCGGCCGGGCTGTGACGCCGATGCGGTCACCCTGGCCCTGGTCGGCGCGGTCGCCGACCAGCTGGGCCTCGCGGTGTCGGTGCTGCCCTGGCACACCGCGCGTACCCCGATCGCCGACCTGGGCTCGGTGCTGGCGCTGGTGACCGGCGTGCTCGGCAAGTTCGCGGTGGACGTGCGGACGTTGAGCCGCACCGAGATCGGTGAGCTGACCGAGCCGGCGGCGCCCGGCCGGGGCGCGTCCAGCGCCATGCCGCAGAAACGCAACCCGGTGCTGGCCACGCTCGTGGTGTCGGCCGCCCAGCAGGTGCCGGCGCACGCGTTGGTCCTCACCCAGTGTCTGCTGGCCGAGGACGAGCGGCCGGCCGGCGCGTGGCACGCGGAGTGGCAGCCGCTGCGGGAGGCACTTCGGCTGACCGCCGGCGCCGCCGGCTGCGCGGCCGAGCTGGCCGAGGGTCTGGTGGTGCGGCCGGAGCGGATGGCCGCCACCCTCGGGTTGACCGGCGCGGAGCTGGTGACCGAGCGGGTCGGTGCCGTGCTGGCGCCGACGATCGGCAAGGCGGCGGCCAAGGAGCTGCTCGCCGGGGTGGTCGCCGAGGGTGTCCCGCTGCCCGAGGCGCTGGCCGGTGCCGGTCTGGCGCCGGAGTCGCTGGTGGACCTGCTGGACCCGGCGCGCTACACCGGTCTCGCCGGGCCGCTGGTCGACCGGGCACTGACGGAATACGTCGAATTCCGGGCGGGGGCACGCGCCGAAAATCACCCGATCGATCTGGGATAACAACCGTGAACGCATCCCCAAGATCCGTTGCTATGTTCGGCTGGGCGAAGGATTCGAGCGGGCACGGCACGAATGGGGTGGGGAATTGTCGAACGGTCCGGACGACAGATTGGGTTTTCTGGTAAATCGTTGCCAGCACGCCGACAATCGAGCCTGGGTGGAACTCATAGAGAAATTCAGACCCGTGGTCTGGGTCACCATTCGTTCGTGCGGACACAGCCGCGACGACGCAGAGGACGTCTGGCAGCTGGTCTGGATGCGGGTCTTCCAGAAGATCCACCTCGTCCGCGACCCGGGCCGGGTGCGCGCCTGGATCATCACCGTCGCGCGGCGGGAGGCGTTGCGCCACCAGGAAACCCTGGCCCGCACCCGCCCGGCGGTGGACCTCGCCGAGGTGGGCGGGGTGTCCGGCAGCGACGCCTCACCGGAGGAACGCGCGCTGGACGTCGCCGAGGCGGAGAGCCTGAACCGGATGGTGACCTCGCTGCCCGCCGAGCAGCGGGAGCTGCTGGACCTGCTGTTCGGCGAGCAGGCCCTGAGCTACACCGAGATCAGCCTGCGCCTGCGGATCCCGCGCGGCTCGATCGGCCCGACCCGCCAGCGCATCCTGCGCCACCTGCGGGAGCAGTTCACCGAGCCGGCGGTCCCCCGCCAGACCGACCGTCGCGACCAGACCCGCACGAACAGTGGCGATGCCGGCCGCCCTCGCGCGCTGTCCACCCGCTGAGCGCCGCCGGCCATGAACACCCCCATCGCGATAGTCGGGCTGGGCGGCCTGTTCGCCGGTTCCGGCGACGTGCACGCCTTCTGGCGGACCGTGGCCAGCGGCGCACACCGGTTCACCGAGCGCGACGACCGCCGGGGCGGGTTCCTGCCGCCGGTGCCGTTCGCCCCGGCCCGCCACGGCCTGCCACCGGCCGTGCTGGCGGCCACGAACGTGGTCCAGCCGCTGTCGCTGCTGGTCGCCGAGGCGACGCTGGCCGACGCCGGTGAGCACGACCCGGCGCGCACCGCCGTGGTGCTCGGCGTGACCGGTGCCGGCGGCGCCGGTCACGCGTTCTCCGCGCGGCTGCACGACCCGCTGCTGGCCGGGGTACTGCGCTCGGCCGGACTGGCGCCGGCCAGGGCGCGGGAGGTGGTGGCCGAGTTCGGCCGGCTGTTCACGCCGTGGCGCGGGCACGCGTTCCCCGGCCTGCTCGACGGCGTGGTGTCGGCCAGGATCGCCAACCGGTTCGACCTGCGCGGCCTGAACTGCACGGTCGACGCGACCAGCGCCAGCTCGCTGGCCGCGGTCCGGGTCGCGGTCGCCGAGCTGGTGTGCGGCCGGGCCGACCTGGTGCTCACCGGCGGCTGCGACGTGGAGAGCACGGCGTTCATGCACCTGTGCTTCGCCGGGGCCGGGGTGCTCTCGCCGACCGGCCGGGTCCGCCCGTTCGACGCCGCCAGCGACGGCACCCTGCTCGGCGAGGGCATCGGGATGCTGGCGTGCAAGCGACTGGCCGACGCCGAACGTGACGGCGACCGCGTGTACGCCGTGCTGCGCGGTCTTGGCGCGGGCAGCGACGGGCGCGGCAACGGCATCCTGGCGCCCAGCGTCGCCGGCCAGGCCCGCACGTTGGTCGACGCCTACGCCGAGGCGGGGATCGCGCCGGGCGACATCGGCCTGGTCGAGTGCCACGGCACCGGCACGCCGACCGGTGACCGGGTGGAGCTGGCGGCGCTGCGCCGGGTGTACGCGGGGGTGCCGACGGGGTCGGTGGCGCTGGGCAGCGTGAAGTCCCAGATCGGGCACACCCGGGGCGCGGCGGGGGCGGCCGGGCTGATCAAGGCCGCGCTGGCGCTGTACCACCGGGTCCTGCCGCCGACCCTGGGCGTGGACCAGCCGCACCCCGAGCTGACCGGTTCGCCGTTCCACCTGGCCGACCGGCCGCGTCCGTGGCTGCTGGAGCCGGGCCGGACCCGGCGGCGGGCGGCGGTGTCCTCGTTCGGTTTCGGCGGCACGAACTTCCACTGTGTCCTGGAGGAGGCGGACCCGCCGGCCCCGGCCGACTCCCTGGTGCGCTTCTGGCACGCCGCCACCCCGGCCGCGTTGTTCGACGCGCCGGGTGCCGGCCGCGCGCCGGCCGGTCACGCCCGGCTCGCCGTCTGGGCGGCCGAGGCCGAGGACCTGGCGCGGCGGCAGGCGGCGGCGGTGGCCCGGCTGGCGGCCGACCCGGACGTCCCGGCCTTCGACCTGCCCGGTGTCCGCTACCGGCGGCGCGGGCCGGCCGGGCGGGTCGCGGCGTTGTTCGCGGGGCAGGGCAGCCAGTACCCGGACATGGGCCGGGCGGTGGCGGTGGCGGTGCCGCTGGTGCGGGCGGCGTTCGACGCCGCGTCGCTGGCGCTGGCCGCCGAGCCCGCGCTGGGCCGGGTGCTGTTCCCGCCGGCGTTCGGTCACCATCCCGAAGGGACCCCGCCGTACTGTCCCGAAGGGACACTGCGGCGTACCGACTACGCCCAGGCGGCCATCGCGGCGCTGGCGGTGGGCCAGTTCCGCTACCTCGAACGGCTGGGGTTCACGCCCGGCGCCGTGCTCGGCCACAGTCTCGGCGAGCTGTGCGCGCTGTGCTGCGCGGGCAGCCTCACCGACGCCGACCTGTTCCGCCTGGTGGCCGCGCGCGGCCGGGCGATGGCCGGGGTGGCGGAGCCGGGCGCGATGGTCGCGGTGGCCGCCCCGCTGGCCGAGGTCGAGGAGCCGGCCGCCCGTGCCGGGGTGACGGTGTGCAACGTCAACGGGCCGTGCCAGGTGGTGGTGGGCGGCGGTGAGCCCGAGGTGGCGGCGTTCCTGGGGCTCTGCCGGGACAGCGGGGTCTCGGCGGTGCGGCTGCCGGTGGCCGCGGCGTTCCACACCGAGCTGATGGCCGCCGCCGTGGAGCCGTTCCGGCGGGTGGTCGAGGAGGTCGGGGTGGCGCCGCCGAGGGTGCCGGTGTACGCCGACGGCGTGTACGGCGACGACGTCGCCGGCAACGTGACCACGCTGGCCGAGCAGCTGCGCCGGCCGGTGCTGTTCGCGCCCCGGGTCGAGCGGCTGCACGCCGACGGGTTCCGGGTGTTCGTGGAGTTCGGCCCGAGGCGGGTGCTCGCCGGTCTGGTCCGCCAGATCCTGGGCGAGCGCGAGGACGTCGAGGTGCTCTCGGTCGACCCCGGCCCGAACGGGGACGGTGAGCTGGCCCTGCGTGAGACGGTGGCCCGGCTGGCGGTGCTCGGTGCGGTGGCCGTCCCGCCCCCGCCGGTGGCGCCGGCGCCACCGGCGGCGGACACGGTCCTGCTCACCGGCGCCGGCCCGCCGGCCGAGGACGTCGCTGTCGAGGACACGGTCCCCGAACCGGCGTCGACACCGGCGGAGGCGCTGTTGGCCGAGCACCTGGCCACGCACGCCGAGTACCTGGACGGGCAGTTGGCGGTGACCCGCCGGCTGGCCGCGTTGCTGGAGAACGGCCCGGTGGACCCGGCGCTGGCCGAGGGCGTCGCGGCCGTCACCGCGCACAGCCGGCTGGTGGGCGAGGTGCACGCCCGGACCGCCGAGGTGCTCGGTGAGCTGGCCCGGGTCGCGCCGGCCCAGACCCCGGCCGTGGACACCACGGTGCCCCGGCCGCGTGCCGGCGGTGACGATGGTGGCGCGGTGCCGATGGTGCTGCTGGAGGTCGTGGCCGAGAAGACCGGGTACCCGCCGCACGTGCTGGACCCGGCGATGGACCTGGAGGCCGATCTCGGCATCGACTCGGTCAAGCGGATGGAGATCCTCGCCGCGCTGCGTGAGCGGCTGCCGGCCGCGCACGGCCTCGCGCCGGACGCCGCCGCCGGTCTGCGCACGCTGCGTCAGCTCGGCACGCTGCTGGGGGCCGGCTCGTGAGGATCGTCGGGGTCGGCAGCCGTCTGGCCCTGCGGGACGCGCTGTGGGCCGGCGAGGCCCCCCGGCGCCGGGACCTCGACCCGGTCCGCGCGGCGCTGACCGACGCCGGAATGTCCACAGTAGACACTGTTGTTCGGGGGGACGTCACCGACCTGGTGCGTGCCAACGGAACCGTGGTGGTCCACGACGACGACTCGGCGGTCGTGCTGGCCGCCGGCGAACCGGGCCGGACCGGCGCCGCCGAGGTCGACCACGTCGAGCGAGGGGATTCGGTGACCGACCTGGTCACCGCCGTCCTGCGGCTGCGCCACCGGGTCCTGCCGGGGCCGCGCCCGTGGGTGACCCGCCGCCGCGACCTCCGCCGGGCCGCGACCGTCGGCCCGGTGACCGTGGTCGCCGACTCCCCCGCCGACGCCGGGGGCGGCCTGGCCTGGCACCCCGACCGCGACGCGCGCCTGGTCACCCTGTCCGCCGACGACCCGGCCGGGCTCGCCGCGCGGGCCAGGGACGCGGGGGCGGCGCTGGACGCCGGCCGGCCGGTGCCGGTGACCCACGGCCGGTTCACCGCCGCCGTGGTCGGCCGCGACACCGGGCAGCTGCGCGAGGAACTGGACCGGGCGGCGCACGACCTGCCGACACTGGAGTCGACCTGGTCGACGCCGGCCGGCAGCTACTGCACGACCCGGCCGATCGGCCCCGGCGGGCGGGTCGCGTTCGTCTACCCCGGCGGGTTCTCCGCCTACCCCGGCGCCGGTGGCGACCTGCTGCGGCTGTTCCCGTCGCTGCACGCGCGGTTCGAGGCGGAGTCGGCGTTCCCGGCGCAGCGTTACCGGCTCGACGCGCTGTACCCGGTGACCACCCAGCGGCGCGACGCGCTGCGCGAGGACGCGGTCAGCCAGCTGGCGATCGGCATGAACACCGCCGTGCTCGGCACCCGGCTGCTGCGTGACGTTCTCGGTCTGCGCCCACAGGGGGCGCTGGCCTACAGCTTCGGCGAACTGACCGCGCTGTTCTCGTTGGGAGTACTGGACTTCGCCGACTGGGACGTCCAGGCTGTCGCCGCCAGTCCACTGTGGACATCTCGGTTGAGCGGCCGCCGGAGCCTGGCCCGCGACGCCTGGCGGTGCCCGGACGGGGACGTGTGGGCGACCCACGTCGTGCTCGCCGGCGCCGACGAGGTCCGCGCCGCGCTGCGCGGCACGGACCGGGTCTACCTCACCCACGTCAACGCCCCGGCCGAGACGGTGATCGCCGGCGACCCTCGGCGGTGCGCGGAGGTCCTGGCCCGGCTCGGCAGCCCGGCCACCCCGTCGCCGGCCAACCACGTCGTGCACTGCCCGCCGGCGGCGGCCGCGTTCGACGAGCTGGCCTCGCTGCACGACCACGGCCCGCGCCGGCCCTCGCCCGTGGAGGTGTTCTCCGCCGCCCCGCCCGGCGGGAGCGTCGGGCACACCGTCGCCACCGCGCTGGTGGCGCCGCTGGACTTCCCGCGCCTGGTGGAAGCCGCCTACCGGCGCGGGTTCCGGTACTTCGTCGAGGTCGGCCCGTCGGCCAGCTGCACCCGGTGGATCCGCCGCACCCTCGGAGCCCGCCCGCACCTGGCCCGGTCGGTCGACCAGCGCGGGGTGTCCACCGACCTCGCCCTGGTACGGCTGCTCGCCGGGCTGGTCAGCCACGGCCTCCCGGTCGACCTGACCCGCCTGTTCCCGCCGCCGCCACTGGCCGTGGCCCACCAGCTCGCGGTGGCGCACCGGGACGTGCTGCGCGCGGGCGCCGCCGTGGCCGACGCGGCGATCACCCGGCTGGCCGCCGCCCGCCACGACCGGATCGCGACGCCATGACCGAACCGACCACGGTGCTGGTGCCCGCCAGGGCCGACCACGCGGCGCTCGCCGCGCTCGACCTGCCCTGCTACGCGGTGCGCCGCGACGGCGTGGTCCGCCTGACCAACCGGCGTCCGCCCGGACGGGTGCTGGCCGAGGTCGGACCACTGCCACCCGACCGGTTGGGGTCGGCGGAGTTCCGCCGCCGCCACGGCGTCCGGCTGGCCTACCACGCGGGCGCGATGGCCGCCGGGATCGCGTCGACCGACCTGGTCGCCGCCCTGGCCGGCGCCGGGTGCCTGGCGTCGTTCGGCGCGGCCGGCCTGCCGGCGGAGGCCGTCGAGTCGGCGCTGCGCCGCCTCGGCACGCTGATCCCCGGGCTGCCCTTCGCCGCCAACCTGGTGCGCGGCGCGGCCGAGGCGCGCACGGTCGACCTGTACCTGCGGGCCGGGGTCCGCTGCGTCGAGGCGTCCGGCTTCGCCGCCCCGACCCCGGACCTGGTGCGCTACCGGGTCAGCGGCCTGCGCGACGACCACGGCGGCCGGACCGCCACCGCGCACCGGGTGATCGCCAAGGTGTCCCGGCCCGAGGTGGCGGCGCTGTTCCTCGCCCCGCCACCGGCCGACCTGGTCACCGCGCTGGTGGCGGCCGGTCAGGTCACCGCCGCCCAGGCCCGGCTGGCCGCCGCCACCCCGCTGGCCGACGACATCACCGTGGAGGCCGACTCCGGCGGCTACACCGACCGCCGGCCACTGTCGGCGCTGCTGCCGGCCGTGCTGCGGCTGCGCGACGCGCTCGGCTCGCCGGTCGGGGTCGGCGCGGCCGGCGGCATCGGCACGCCGGACGCGGTGGCCGGTGCGTTCGCCACCGGCGCCGACTACGTGGTGACCGGGTCGGTGAACCAGTCGTGTCGCGAGGCCGGGACGTCCCCGGCGGTACGCCGCCTGCTGGCCGGGGCTGGGGTCACCGACTTCGGCACCGCGCCGGCCGCCGACCGGTTCGAGCACGGCGTGGAGATCCAGGTGCTGCACCGGGGAACCCGGTTCCCGGCGCGCGCCCGCCGGCTCTACGAGCTCTACCGCGCCCACCCCGGCGTGGAGGCCATCCCGGCGCGGGACCGGGCGGAGCTGGAGCGGGACGTGCTGCGCCGGCCGGTCGAGGACGTCTGGCAGGAGGTGGTGTCGTTCTTCACCGGCCGTGACCAGCCGCTGCTCGACCGGGCGGCGCGCGACCCGAAGCTGCGGATGGCGCTGGTGTTCCGGTGGTACCTGGGCAAGGCCGCGCGCTGGGCGACCAGCGGCGACCTCGACCGGGCCGAGGACTACCAGATCTGGTGCGGACCGGCGGTCGGCGACTTCAACGACTGGGCGCGGGGCACCTACCTCGCCGACCCCGACCGGCGGGGGGTCGCCGACGTGGCGCGCCATCTGATGGCCGGCGCCGCGTACGCGACGCGGGTGTGGCAGTTGCGGCTGGCCGGGGTTCCGCTGCCGGCCGAGTGCCGGGAGTACCGGCGGTCCTCACTCCTCCGAGAATGACCGGGGATCGACGTCGAGCAGCTCGGCGAGCGCGATGATGTCGCGGTGCCGGTTCAACCGGCGTTTGCCGTTTTCCACCATCGACAGAAATCCCTGGGACAACCCGACCAATTCGGCCGCCGTGCGTTGGCTCAACCCGCGCCGCCGGCGGCTGGCACGAAGTCTGCGGCCGAATTCCGCGGAGACCAGGGAATCGTCCACCCGGTGGGCCACGACATGACAACTGGAACCACCACATTGCGGACAGTGCTGCGGGACCCCGTTGATCACAGGTCTTCCCCTTCTGTTCCACGCCGCCCAGGTACCAGACCACGGTATAGCTCGAACAAGGTGACGACGGAGCACCGAAGACCCAATTCACGCGGGAAACAACGACCAGTCACCCGGTAACAGGAAAACCGTATGACTGTGGGTCCAACGTGGACCACGACGTGTCAGGTGCGCCGGGGGTGGTCCGCCCGACCGGTCGGTGGCGGTCACAACCAGTCAACCGGCCAGCGGTTCACCGTCGCGCACCACCGGCCGGCCGCCGGCCAGCACCAGCCGCCGGCGCGGCGCCCTGACCAGCGCGTCCGGCACGTTCTCGGCGTCGAGGAGCACCAGGTCGGCCCGGGCGCCGGGGACCAGCCCGTGGCTGGCGCGGTGCACGAACGGCGCCCCGCCGACGGTCGCCAGCTCCACCACCCTGGTCAGGTCCTCGTCGGTGCTCAACCCGTGCAGCCGGGCGAAGTCCAGGGCCACCCGCAGCAGGTCGCCGTCGCCGTAGGGGGACCACAGGTCGCGGATGCCGTCGGTGCCCAGGCCCAGCGGCAGGCCCCGGTCTCGCAGGCCGGGCCAGGGCAGCGGGGCGGTGCGTACCGGTGCGACGGTCGTCCCGGAGATGCCGGCCTCGGCGAGCCGGTCGAGCAGCTGCTCCTGCCGGTCGGGCGGCAGCTCGCCGAGGGCGAAGCCGTGGGAGATCGTGACCCGGCCGCGCAGGCCGGTGGCCAGGGTGCGGTCGATGATCAGCTCGTACTGGAAGGCACCGAGCTCGCCCCGGTCGTGCAGGTGGATGTCCAGCCAGGTGCCGTGCCGCTCGGCGATCGCGAACAGCCCGTCCAGCTGGGCCACCGGGTCGCGGTCGAGGGAGGCGGGGTCGATCCCGCCGATGCCGGCGGCGCCCGACGCGGCGGCCCGTTCCAGCAGGTCGAGCACGCCGGGCCGGCGGAGCACACCGTCCTGCGGGAACGCGACGATCGTCAGCTCCACGGCGTCGTCGAGCGCGGCGGCGGCCTCCCGGACGCGGTCCAGGCCGCGCAGCCCGGTGCCGAGGTCGACGTCGACGTGGGTGCGCACGGCCGTGGTGCCGTGCCGCAGCAGTTCCCGCAGCACCGCTGTCGTACTGGCCACGTTTGGTATGCCAAGCCGCTCCCGGTGCCCGCGTTCGTAGGCGATCCGCTCCCGGGTGCTGGCGGCGCCGCCCGCCGGTACCCACGGCTGACCCCACCAGCTCTTGTCGACGTGCGCGTGCGCGTTGACGAACCCCGGCAGCGCGAGCGATCCGCCACCGTCGAGGCGGTCGTCACCGGCGGGTGCCGAGCCGGCGGGCACCACCTCGGTGACGACGCCGTCGGTGATCACCACGTCGGCCGGCGGGTCACCCCAGGGGCGCACGTTCGACACCACGAGCACAGTCATGGAAATATGGTATACCAATTCTATGCAGGATGTTCTCACCGCGCGGGACCACCGGCACCTGCGGCACTGCGTCGACCTCGCCACCGAGGCGCTCGACGCCGGCGACGAGCCGTTCGGCTCGCTGCTGGTGGACGAGTCCGGCACGGTGCTGTTCACCGACCGCAACAGGATCGCCGACGGCGACCGGACCCGCCACCCCGAGTTCGCCATCGCCCGCTGGGCCGCCGACCACCTCACCCCGGCGGCCCGGGCCACCGCCACGGTCTACACCTCCGGCGAGCACTGCCCGATGTGCTCGGCCGCGCACGCGTGGGTCGGCCTCGGCCGGATCGTGTACGCCGCCAGCACCGAACAGCTGACGGGGTGGCTGCGCGAGTGGGGCATCCCGCCGGGCCCGGTCGCCCCGCTGCCGATCAACGCCGTCGCCCCGGCGATCCCCACCGCCGGCCCCGACCCGACCCTGACCACCGAGATCCGCGCGTTGCACGCACGCCTGCACGGCATCGGCCAGCCCGGCTGAGCGGACCCGACCAACCGGGGCGGCCGGCCTCAGCTCCCCCGCCGAGCAGGGCCGATCAGTCCGGGCGGGCGGCGCGACGGGTGGCCTCGGCGCGGCCGGTGGTGAGGTGGCCGGCGACGAGCCTGTCCACCTCGGGGAGGTCGCGGGCGGCGATGGCGTCGTAGAGGGCCTCGTGCTCGGCGGCGATGGCCAGCAGGTCGTCGTGCTGGGACAGCAGCCAGCGCATGCGGGGGCGCAGCGACCGTTCGAGTTCGGAGAGCAGGTCGTTGGCGGCCAGGGTGGAGACCACGGCGTGGAAGTCGCCCGCCGCGCGGCGGGCGGTCACGGCGTCGCCAGCGTTGGCGGCCGCGAGCTCCCTGTCGAGCACCTCGCGCAGGCGGCGCAGGCCGTCGGTGGTGCGGCGTTGGGCGGCCAGCCGGAACGTGAGCGGCTCGAACGCCCCCCGCACCTCGTTGAGGTCCGCCACGTCGGCGGCGGTGAACGTGCGGACCACGGCCCACGTCCTGGGCCGGGGCGTCACCAGCCCCTCCGCCACCAGGGCGCGCAGGGCGTCGCGCACCGGGACGCGGCTCACGCCCAGTTCGGCGGCCAGGTCGCGTTCCACGAGACGGCTCCCCGACGGCCGGACGCCGTCGATGATCTCGTCGCGCAGCCGGCGGGTGACCCGCTCGGACTCCGGCTCGAAGCCGCGTTCATCCACGTGATTTGGTATACCACGTGCGGCTCAGTCGCCGGCGAGGACCTCACGCAGCCGCACGGCGAACTCCTCCGGCTTGCCGGGGTAGCCGAACTCACCGCTGAGGAAACCGCCGTGGTGGCTGGGGAACACCGTGGCCGTCCGGCCGAGCAGCCCGGCGGTGGCCACGGCCGTCCGACCGGTGAACACGTCACCGGTCTCCTCCCCCACGGCGATCACGATCCGGCTCGGCGCCGCGGTCAGGGCGGCCACGTCGGGCTGGTAGTCGCTGACCGCCCACGAACGGTCGGACAGCAGCGGGTCGTCGCGGGCCCCGTCGTCCTCGGCGGGCATACCGAACGCCGCCGGGTCGGGCGCCGGCTGGGCGAAGTACTCGTCGGTGAACTCGCCGTGCCAGTCCGACAGCACCATGAACGCCGCCATGCCGGCGCCGAAGCCGCGCTCCTCGTACACGGTGGTGATCGCGTTCCTGGCCCGCTGGGCCGCATGCGCGTCGGGCAGCGCCGGGATGATCGGCGGCTCGTGGGCCACCAGCGTCAGCACGTCCTCGGGGTGCGCGGTGACCAGCGCGAGCCCGGCGATCGCACCGCCGCTGCTGCCGAACAGCTCGACCGGGCCGGCGCCGAGCGCCTGGATGACCGCGTGCACGTCCTGCGCCTGGGTGTCGGGCCGGTTGTCGACCCGCCCGTCGCGGCGGACGCTGCGGCCGAGGCCGCGCGGGTCGTAGGTGACCACCGTGCGGTCGGGGAGCAGGGAGGCCAGCGTCTCGAAACCGGAGGCGTCCATCGGCTGGCCGATCATCAGCAGCGGCGGGCGGCCGTCGGCCGGGGGCAGCGGGCCGTGGACGTCGTAGACGATGTCGGCGCCGTCGGTGCTGAGCGTGTGGGTCTGTTTCCGCTCCACGGGTCGCTGGCCTCTCTCGGAGTATCCGCCGGTCAGAGCCCCTGACCCTACCCGCGACCCGGCGGGGTCGCTCACTCGCGCCAGACCCGTTCCCCGTCGACGAGTTCGGTGGTCGGGGCGAGGCCGACGGCCTTGGCCACGCCCTCCGAGGCGGTGTGCCCCGGCAGGATGTTGGCGGTGAACTCACCCGGGCGCAGCGTGTCGCGCAGCTCGGCGTGGAAGCCGCGCATCATCTCCGTGCCGTAGCCCTGGTGCTGGGCGGGCGGGTCGACCAGGTAGGCCAGTTCGCAGCCGGTGTGGTCCTGGCCGAGGGTCACGGTCGCCTGGGCGAGGCCGACGAACTGGTCGCCGGGGCTGCGCCGGGCGACGTAGTTGATCCACAGGACGTCGGGGTTGGCCGAGCCGCGGATCCAGCGCCGGACCCACTGGGTGGCCTCCAGCGGGGTGAGGGTCATGCCGCCGATGAACTCGTGGACCTCGGGTTTGATCAGCATGGCGACCAGATCGGCGGTGTCCCGCTCGGCGATGCGGGTCAGCAGCAGCCGATGGGTGACGATCTCCGGGCCGGGTTCGTCGCTCACGCGGCCACGGCGCGTACTCGGGGTGACCAGATCACGAGACCGAACACTAGCATCGCGGCGCCGACCGCGACGATCGTCGCCGACGGTGACAGCACCAGGCCGAGGACGCCGCCGAGCAGGAACCCGACGGGGACGGCGGTCAGATTCATCGCCCGGTACCCGGCGGTGGCCGCCGCCCGGTCCTCGTTGGCGATGGCGCGGGCACGGAAGGTCTGGATCAGGACCAGCACGATGCCCGAGCACAGCTCGTCGAGCGCGAACCCGGCGACGATGAACGCGACCCCGGCCGCGCCGGGCACGTAGAGCCCGATGCCGAGCAGCACGTACGAGCCGATGGCGCCGAACCCGAACAGCGAGATCCCCCACCCGCCGGACAGGGCCTTGGGCAACCTGGTCGCCAGGTAGGCGCCGAGCGCGGCGAACAGCACCGCACAGGTCTTGATCACGCCGTAGGAGGCGGCGCCGATGCTGGTGCGCTCCAGGATGGCGATCAGCAACATGGCCTCGATCAGGCACTGGCCGAGGTTGTAGGCCAGCGCCCAGCCGGTCAGCACGCGCAGTGGCCCGGTGGCGAAGTTGGCCCGGATCCCGTGGCGCAGCGTGGAACGGTCCCGGGTCGGGGCGGCACCGGTCGGTTCGCTCACCCTGACCCTGGGCATGCCGCGCAGCAGCAGGCACGCGGCGGCGGCCAGACCGGCCGCGACCACGAACGTGCCGGACACGTCGAACATCGCCAGCGCGAGGCCGGCGAAGAACGGGCCGCCGCCGTCGGCGAGGGACTCGGCCATGCCCAGCCGCGAGTACACCCTGGGCAGGTCGCGGTCGTCGAAGGCGAGCGGCACCAGCACCTGCACGGCGACCGCGGTGAGGATCGAGCCCAGGCCCAGCGCCAGGTTGGCCAGCGCGAACACCACGAAGCCGACGACCGGTGAGGCCAGCAGCGCCACCGCCGAGAGCGCGAACGCGAGCACCCGCAGCCATTCCGAGGCGAGCATGACCGTGCGCTGGTCGTAGCGGTTGACCACGGCGGTCGCGGCGCGGGCGAAGACCACCTGCGGGGCGAAGCGGCACACGCCGAGCACGGCGACGATCATCGCGTTGGCGCCGAGGGTGGCGACCGCGACGAACGGCACCGCGAACTCGATCACCGCGATGGCGAAGAACGACACGAACGTCGCCGAGGAGAGCCGGCGGGTCAGTGCCGCCGGCTCCCGTGCTGGCGCACTGGTGTCAGTACTCAACGAGCAGACCCATCTCCAGCAGTGTCCCGACCCGCCTTTCGTGCCGGTCGACGGTGGCGACCTGGTCGCGGCACAGCGCGAGGAACAGGTCCTGGTCGACGGGTTCGGTGGCGTCGGCGTCGCTGATCAGGTACCGGCGGTCGGCCCCGCCACCGAAGGTGGCCAGGACCGCGCCCGGTCGGGGCGTGACGTCGACGAGGTCGGGCTTGTCCGGTGAGGCGAACAGGTGGGTGGCGGTCAGCAGCAGGTCGACCGAGGTGCGCCGGACGAACCCCAGAACGTCCTCAGTGGACTCCAGGATGGGTTCGCCTGGGCCGTTGAGCGAGGTGTTGATCAGGACCGGGACGGCGCCGAGGGCGGCGATCTCGGTCAGCAGCCGGTACATCGCCGGGTTGTCCCGCTCGGTGACCGTCTGCACCCGCGCGGTGCCGTCCAGGTGCACCGCGTCGGCGAGCAGGTGGCGGTGCTCGGGGCGCACGGTGAAGTTGAAGTTCATGAACGGCGACTCGGCCGGCCCGTCGAAGTAGGTGTCCACGTCCTGGCCCCGCACGACCGGGGCGACCGGCCGCCACCACTGCCGGCCCTTGATGGTGTTGAGGCGGGCGCGGGCGTCCTGGCAGCCGACCGGGTGGCACAGGATCGAGCGGTTGCCCAGCGCCCGTGGCCCGAACTCGGCCCGGCCGCCGTAGCGGGCCACGATCGCGCCGCCGGCCAGTGCCCGCGCCGCGCGGCGCGCCAGGTCGCCGTCGCCGGTGGTCTCGGTGAAGCCGCGGGCGGCGGCGGTGACGACGGTGACCTCGTCGGCGTCGCGGCCGAGGAAGTCCGCCCGGACGCGCTCGCCGGCGACCGGTGCCGGTTCTCGGTGGTAGTAGCCGAGAAACGCCGCGCCGACGGAGATGCCGGCGTCGTGCGGGCAGGACGGCACGTAGATCTCGTCGACCTGGTCGAGGCCGTGGATCGCGGTGTTGCCGGTGAGGTTGAGGAAGACCCCGCCGGCGCAACAGATCCGCCGCTGCCCGGACAGCGCGACCGCCCGGCGCGCCTGGTGGGTGACCAGCTCGGTGAACGCCTCCTGCACGGCGGCCGCGACGTCCGCGTCGGCCACCGGGTCCTGGTGGGCGCGCAACCGCTGCCAACCGTTGCGCACCCGGGGCGGCTCCCCCGGCTCCAGGATGTCCGAACTGGACAGTCGGGGTCGGTCGGGAAACGGGAGGCCGGCCAGGGCCATCAGCTGGCCGTGCGCGTGTTCCTTGCGGAACAGGTACCGCGCGACGTTGTCGAACAGGCTGGCTTCGCCGTGCATGTACACGTCGGGTTGGTTGTGCGGCACGGAGAAGTCCCGGGCGAGCAGCTCGAACCGGCCGGCGGTGAACCGGTAGACCGAGCGCAGTTCGGTGAACAGCGAGGTCACCGGCTCGTCGGCGGTGTAGCGCGCGTGGAACTTGGCGAACGGCTCGCACAGGTCGGCGCCGTCGCGGGAGGTGGTGCCGGCACTGTCGGACACCAGCACCGCGCACGTGTCGAACCCGGACAGCCCGGCCGCGCAGGCGGCGTGCGCGAGGTGGTGGGAGACCACGAGGTGCCGCTGGTCGAACGGGTCGAAGTGGTCGAAGTCGGCGGTGAACAGCGGCCGCTGGAGGCCGACGGCCGACGGGCCGGCCGCCTGGAACGAGGACACGATGACGTCGACCTCGTCGAGGGTGGTGCCCGCGGCTGCCAGTACCTGGGGTACCGGCAGCCGGTTGGACAGGCATTCCTGGCCGTCGTACTTGGTCCTGGTCACCCGTTCCTGCTGGAGGGCCGCGAGCAGAACCCCGTCCCGGACGACCGCCACCGACGCCTCGTGTCCACAGTGGATACCGAGGACGGTGGTCATCGCCGGTAGTTCCCGATGGGTGCTCCCTGGGGCATGAAGCCGAACGTGAGGATCGTGACCCGCTCGCCCTCGACGATCGGGGTCCGGCTGTGCGCCTGGGTTCCGGCCAGGAAGATGACCACCTCGCCGGGGGTGAGCTGGAAGCGTTCCTCGCTGCCGTCCGGGTAGTGCATGTACAGCGCCGAGGAGGTCGCCGGGTCACCCGGGGTGCGGTGGTCCAGCATGAGCAGCACGTTGAGCGAGAAGATGTCGGTGTCGATGTGCGGGATGATGCCCTGGCCGGCGTCGCGGTAGAACAGGTAGCTGGCGATGCCGGTCGGTTCGGCGCCCGGCACGACCGACCGGACCAACGCGGTGAGTTCCGCGCTGGTGGCCAGCCGGTCGGCGACCGGGCCACCGCAGCCGAGGTAGTGCTCGTCGAACGGGACCGCGGTCTCGCCGACGTCCCGCGCCTCGGCGATCAGCGTGTCCAGCAACGCGTCGGTCAGCAGGTCCGGGCGGCCCCGGTACTGCGCGCCGCGCGGGTCGGCGACCTCGTAGGGGCACAACAGTTCCAGCGCCTCGGAAACCGCCGTACGGCCCCGCTGGGAGCGCGGATCCCGTTCGGGGACGAGGTGTCCGGCGGACAGCCCGAGGATGAGTTTGAGGTTGGCCTGTTCCGCCGGGCTGAGGCTGCCGTGCAGGTCGGCCAGCCGCTGGCCGACGGTCGCTGTAGCACGCATCACGGTTTCCTTAGATGGGGTGGTATCCGAAGGACACGAGCCTGATCGACTCACCGGCGACGGTTCTGGTGCGCTGGTGGGTCACGCTGTCGGCGAAGAAGACCAGCGACTCGCCGTGGGCGAGTTGGACGTGCACCGGGGCCTCGTCCGGCGGGTAGAGGATCAGCTCCGAGTGCCGCTGGTCGGGCCGGTGTTCGAGCATGGTGAGCACGTTGAGCGCGAACTCGTCCTTGTCGACGTGCGGGTCGATGCCCAGGCCCGGCGCGTCGTAGTAGAGGTAGTTCGCCTTGTAGGTCGGCAGCACCGGGCCGACCCGCTCGCTGAGGAAGTCGTTGATGTCCGAGGACAGCGCCATCTCCCTGGCCAGCGGCGCGCCGGAGGCCACGTAGTGGTCGTGGAACCGTTCGGCGCGGTACCGGTTGGCCAGGGACTCCTCGTCCATGGCCGCGAGGTCGGCGTCGGTGAAGAACGGTGCCCTGCCGAGGAAGACGATGCCGGTGGTGAACTCGGGCCGCTTGCCGTCGTGCAGCTTGGGCAGCGAGCGCTGCACCGTCTTGAGGGCGACCTGGCGCAGGTCCTCGGACGCGCCGCCGGCGTGGCCGACGAGCAGCCCGCCCGCGGCCATGCTCAGCAGCAGTTTGAGGTTCTCCCGCTCGGCCGCCGTCAGTTCGGCCGAGAGCCGGCCGAACCGGTCGACGAGCGGCAGCGAGTCCGTCTGGCTCACGACTGCTCCGTGAACCCCAGGGTCTCGGGCAGGGCCAGCAGGTGCTCGCGCACCTCGGGGGTGGCGGCCGCCGAGATCGGCTTGGAGTAGATGTACTCCGCCTCCGCGTTGATGTCCGCCAGCTTCTCCAGGTGCAGGGCGGAGGAGGTCACGATGCTGCTGAGAACCTCGCGCTCGCTGGGGCTCAGGTCCGAGGCGAGTTCGGCGAGCTTGTCGGTCAGGGTCGGCAGGGCGGCCTCCAACGCGGCGGAGTCCAGTTCACCGGCCGGCGTGGTCTCTTCGGCCTGCTCTGCCTGCGACCGCATCTCCGGGGACGAGCTCATGGCTTTTCCTCCCAGCTCAGTGACCAACGTGGTGACAGTCACAAAGCTAGGACAGGTGGGTAGCCCGGCGAACGAGCGAAAGTCGACCGGTTCTGGACTCAGTTCCCACCGGTCTGTGCGTCGGCGGCGGGGGTGCGGCGCAGTTCGAGGGCGGTCACCGGGGAGCCGACGAACACCAGGTGGAACTTCTCGACGTCCTGCAGGTGGATCCGGAGGGCGAGGTTGTCGCGCACGACGACGACCAGTTCGCGGGCCACCGCGGAGTCCTCGATGACCGGGTACTGGTGGTAGACGGTGCGTTCGACGATCGAGAACAGGGCGTCGGTGACGGCCCGGACGTCGGCCGCGCGGGCGGACTCGGTCCAGGCGTTGAGCACATCGATACCCGATCCGAGGCGAAGTCGGCGTCCCATGATGGTTCCTCCAGGTTGCATATCAACGTTATGAGTAAACCATAACGCTGATACATAACGCTGCCAACCCTTTGGCGGGGCACGGCATTCTGGAAGAAGGGTCGCTCAGCCGCCCGGGGGGAACCGCAGGATGGCGGCGGCGTCCCCACCACCGGGAACGTCCTCACGGCGCACCGCGAGGACCCGCCCGTCGGTGAGCCAGACCCGCCGGCTGATCTCGTCGAGCACGCCGTAGTCGCTGGCGTCGGCGGTCTCGCGGAACTCCACCGCGCCGGTCTGCTCGTCGACCAGGCCCGAGATCGTGGAGTCGATGTCGACGAACAGCGTGTCGACCGCGCCCTGGGTGGCGAACCGGGCGATGTCGGTGACGTCGGTCGCCGTGCGACCCTGGGAGACCCGTTGTCCGAACAGCTCGACGGTCTCGCGCAGCTGCTCGGCGTGCACCCGGTCCAGGACCGTACGGGCGTTGGCGATCAGCTCGGTGTCGCCCGCCGGCGAGATCGTGTCCGGCGCGAGGTGCGGGTAGCTGCACAGCGCGCGGTAGATGCCGTCCAGCGGCTCGACGGCGGCCAGGATCAGCGGCAGGTCCTGGCCGACCAGGAATGGCCGCATCGCCTGGTCGACCTGGCGAGCGTACTGGCGCATCCGCACCTTCTGCCCCTCGCTGCCCTGGATCCGCCGCACCGGCGCGCGATCGGCGATCGAGGACTTCCCGACAGCGCTGGCCACGTCGGTGGGCATGTCGGGCACGGAGATCTCGACCGGGTGCAGCTCGGGCACGATCTCCAGCAGCCGCACCGAGCCCTGCGCCAGCTCCAGCACGAACGCCGCCTGGGTGAAGGTCAGCGAGCGCAGCAGCGGCTGGACGTGGAACCGGTCGGAGACCTCCACCACGCGGGCGAGCTGGTTGGGCAGGCGGAAGGTCGTCAGCGACTCCGGGGTGGCGAACACGGCCAGGCTGCGGGCCAGGTAGTGCAGGAACTCGTCGTCCTCGGCCAGGTCGGTGAGCTGCTCCTCCAGCGCGGTGACGGCGCGCTTGTCCACGCCCGCGGCCCGCAGCTGCTCGACGGCCTCCCCGGTGAGGTTCTTCAGTTCGATCCGTTCGGCGTCGCCGTTGCCCTCCGGGTCGGTCGGCACGTAGAGCGAGACGGCGGCCGGCGACCTGGCCGTCAGCAGGCGGGTGACCTGCGCACGGCTGGGAATGTCGGTGTGCAGGCTGGTCACGTTGGGTCTCCTCCCCTGCTCACCGTCCAATGTAGAACCGACGTCACCGTTCCGCAGAATGTGCGACAATTGGTCTGGACCTTTGCTGCCCAGTGTCGTGCTGACGAAGGGATCGGAAGATGCGCGGGACCACGGTGCTGCCCGGGACACCCTGCGCGGAGCCCCGCGCGGGAGAACCGCCGGTGCACCGGCTGGAGGTACCGCTGCCGGGCGTGCTGCCCTTCGCCATCGGCACCTTCGACAGCATCGGCCCGATGTCGCGGGCCAGCTTCCCGCACCGGCACACCTTCCACGAGATCGTGCACGTCACCGGCGGCAGCGGCACCCACGCCGTGGACCTGCGCCGCTGGCCGGTCACCCCGCCGCAGCTGTGGCTCATCGCCCCCGGCCAGGTGCACCACTGGGTGGCCGCGCGCGGGCTGGAGGGCACGGTGGTGCTGTTCACCGACGAGTTCCTGGCCGGCGACCCGGCCGCCAGGGACCTGCTGCGCCGGCTGGGCGAACGCCCGGTGCCGCTCGACCCGGCCGCCGACCGGGCCACCGCCGGCCTGATCGCCGAGCTGGACGACGAGTACCGGCGCGACGCCGACGGGGTCGCCTCGGTGCTGGCGGCACTGCTGCACGTGCTGCTGGTGCGCACCGCGCGCCTGGCCGGCACCCCGGCGCCGGCCGGCGGTGGGACCGGGACCGTGGCGGCCGAGTTCGTCCGGCTGGTCGGCCGCGCGGGGCTGGAGCCGTGGCTGGTACGGGACTACGCGCGCCACCTGGGGGTCACGCCGGGACACCTGACCGAGGCGGTGCGGCTGGCGACCGGGCGCACGCCGGCCGAGCACGTGCGGGCCGCGCGGGCCAGGGAGGCGATGCGGCTGCTGGTGAGCACCGACCTGACCGTGCGGCGGATCGCCGACCGGGTCGGGTTCGCCGACCCCGCTTACTTCTGCCGGTTCTTCCGGCGGGAGGCGGGGGTGTCGCCGGGCGACTTCCGGGACAAGCACCACGATCGGCGAACTCAGTCCATCGCCGCGCCGCGCCGGCCTTCCTAGGTTCGAGGTGAGTCCACAGCCAGCCCCACGAGGAGCAGCCATGGAAGCACCCAACACACCCGACCCCACCGACCGGCAGGTCAGCCGCCAGACGGTCCTGCGGGCGGCGCTCGCCGTCGGGGTCGGGGTCGCGCTGCCGGTCGGCCTGGTGAGCGCGACCCCGGCGCTGGCCAGGACCGCGTCGGCCACCCCACCGCTCACCCCGATGTGCGACGACGGCGACGACCCGACCCCGCCGCAGATGGAGGGCCCGTACTTCACGCCGAACTCGCCCCAGCGCACGTCGCTGGTCGAGCCCGGTATGCCGGGGACCCGGCTGACGATCACCGGGTTCGTGTTCGGCCTGAGCTGCCAGCCGCTGGCCAACGTGCTGCTCGACTTCTGGCAGTGCGACGCCGGCGGCATCTACGACAACACCGGCTACCGGCTGCGCGGCCACCAGTTCACCAACGCCCAGGGCGCGTACTCGCTGAGCACGATCGTGCCGGGCCTCTACCCCGGCCGGACCCGGCACGTGCACGTCAAGGTCCAGGCGCCCGGCCGGCCGATCCTCACCACCCAGCTGTACTTCCCCGGCGAGCCGGGCAACGGCAGCGACCCGATCTACGACCCGCGCCTGCTGATGACCGTGCGCACGGTCGGTGACGCCCGCGCGGCGGAGTTCGACTACGTGCTCAACGTGCCGGGCAGCACCGACCCGCCCGGCGACGGCACCTGGGCCGAGGGCACCAGCTACGCCGCCGGTGACCGGGTCACCTACGCCGGGCGCGACTACGTGTGCCTGCAGGCGCACACCGCGCTGCCCGGGTGGGAGCCGCCGTCGGCGCCGGCGCTGTGGCGGGCGGCCTGAGCCGGCTGGTCAGCCCAGGAGTCCGGCGATCGCCGCGAGGGTGGGTGCGTCGCCGGACACCAGCATGGTGGTGACCAGCGACTCCCGCCACGCCGCCAGCTCGCCGGCGATCTTGTCCGGCGGGCCGACCAGCGCGACCCGTTCGACCATGGGCAGGGTGACCGAGGCCGCGGCCTCGTCCCTGCGCCCGGCGAGGTAGTGCTCCTGGATCCGGGCGCACTCGGCCTCGAAGCCCATGCGCACGAACACGTCGCGGTGGAAGTTCGCGCCCCTGGCGCCCATCCCGCCGATGTAGAGCGCCAGCATCGGACGCACGCGGTCGGCCGCGACCTCGGGGTCGTCGTCGAGTTCCACGTTCACCCGACAGACGACCTCGAAGTCGGCGGCCGACCGACGTGCCCCCGGACGGGCGAAACCCTCGGCGAGGGCGGCGCGGTAGTGCTCGTCGGCCCACGGCGAGTAGAACATCGCCAGCCAGCCGTCGGCGATCTCGGCGGCCAGGGCCACGTTCCTCGGCCCCTCGGCGGCCAGGTGGATCGGCAGGTCGGCGCGCCGTGGGTGCAGCGTGGAGCGCAGTGGCTTGCCCAGACCGGTGCCGCCGGCGGCCGGCAGGCGGTAGTGCTCGCCGGCGTACTCGCTGGTCTCCCGGCGGATGATCCGGCGCACGATCTGGACGTACTCGCGGGTCCTGGCCAGCGGGCGCGGGTAGGGCTGGCCGTACCAGCCCTCGACGACCTGCGGGCCGGACGCGCCCAGCCCCAGGACGAACCGGCCGCCGCTGAGGTGGTCCATGGTCATGGCGGCCATCGCAGTGGCCGCCGGGGTGCGGGCGGAGAGCTGGGCGATCGAGGTGCCCAGCCGCAGGCGGGAGGTGGCGGCGCCGTGCCAGGCCAGCGGCGTCAGCGCGTCGGAGCCGTAGGCCTCGGCGGCCCACACCGAGTCGAAGCCGAGGTCCTCGGCGGCGCGGATCCGCTCGGCGAGGTCGGGCGGCGGGCCGGCGCCCCAGTAGCCGAGGGCGAGCCCGAGCTTCACGCCGTCACCCGTTCGACCACCACCGACAGTCCCTGGCCGCCGCCGACGCACAGGGTGGCCAGGCCGTAGCGCTGTTCGCGGGCGTGCAGTTCGCGGGCCAGCGCGCCGACCATGCGGGTGCCGGTGGCGCCGACCGGGTGACCCAGCGAGATGCCCGAGCCGCGCACGTTGAGCCGGTCGAGATCGGACCCGGTGAACCGCCACTCGCGCAGCACGGCCAGTGCCTGGGCGGCGAAGGCCTCGTTCAGCTCGATCAGGTCGATCTCGGCGAGGGTGAGCCCGGCGCGGCCCAGGGCGATCTCGGTGGCCGGCACCGGTCCGATGCCCATCCGTGACGGTTCGACAGCCGCGAGGCCGGCGGACACGATCCGCACCAGGGGCGTCAGTCCGAGGGACTCGGCGGTGGCGCGGGTGGTGACCACGCACAGCGCGGCGGCGTCGTTCTGGCCGCTGGCGTTGCCGGCGGTGACGGTGGCGTCGGGGTCCAGCGCGGCGCGCAGGGGCCGCAGTGTGGCCAGTGCCTCGACGGTGGTGTCGGCGCGGGGGTGCTCGTCGCGGTCGACGACGGTCTCCTCGCGGCGGGTGCGGACGGTGACCGGGATGATCTCCTCGGCGGCGGCGCCGCTGTCGATGGCGGCCACGGCGTTGCGGTGGGAGCGGACCGCGAGTTCGTCCTGCTCGGTGCGGCCGATGCCGTACTCGCGGCGCAGGTTCTCGGCGGTCTCCAGCATGCCGCCCTCGACCGGGTGCAGCCGCCCGCCGGCGGTGACCCGGCCGCGTTCGAGGCTGTCGTGCAGGGTGGCACCGCCGGCCCGCGCGCCCCAGCGCACGTCGTGGGAGAAGTGCGCGGCGTTGCTCATGCTCTCCACCCCGCCGGCGACCACCAGCCGGGCGTCACCGGCGGCCACCGCGCGGGCGGCGGTCAGCACGGCCTGCAGGCCCGAGCCGCAGCGGCGGTCGATGGTCAGGCCGGGGACGGTGACCGGCAGGCCGGCGTCCAGGGCGACGACCCGGCCGATGGCCGGGGCCTCGCTGGTGGGGTAGCAGTGGCCGAGGACGACGTCGTCGATCGTCTCCGGGTCCAGGCCGGTGCGGGCGAGCAGGCCGCGCAGGGCCTGGGCGCCGAGGTCGGCGGCGGTGACGGGTGTGAGGGCGCCGCCGTAGCGGCCGACGGGCGTGCGGACCGGTTCACAGACAACGATGTCGGTGCTCACATCAACCGCCCGCCGGTGACCTCGGTGACCGTGCCGGTCAGGTAGCTGGACAGGTCACTGGCCAGGAACAGCGCCACGTTGGCGATCTCGTGCGGTTCGCCGACCCGGCCCAGCGGGATCTCGGCGGTCTTGGCGTCCCACACCTCCTGGGGCATGGCCTCGGTCATCGCGGTGCGGATGATGCCGGGCTGGATGGCGTTGACCCGCACGCCGTGGCGGGCCAGTTCCTTGGCGGCGGCCTTGGTCATGCCGACGATGCCGGCCTTGGCCGCCGCGTAGTTGGTCTGGCCGAAGTTGCCGACCTTGCCGGCGATCGAGGACATGTTGACCACCGCGCCGGCGCCGCGTTCGCGCAGCGCCGGCGCGGCGTGCTTGAGGCCGAGCCAGCATCCCTTCAGGTGCACCCGGATGACGTCGTCGAACTGGTCCTCGGTCATGGTGCGCAGGGTCGCGTCGCGGGTGATCCCGGCGTTGTTGACCAGGATGTCGAGTCCGCCGAAGGTGCCGGCGGCGGCGATCAGCGCGGCGACCTGGTCGCTGTCGCCGACGTCGCAGCGGACCCCGACGGCGACCTGCTCGCCGCCCAGTTCGGCGACGGCGGCGTCGAGCGCCTCGGTGTTCAGGTCGCCGAGCACCACGCGGGCCCCGTGCTCGACGAAGGTCCGCGCGACGGCCAGGCCGATGCCGGCACCGGCGCCGGTGACGACCGCGACCTTGCCGGCCAGCAGGCCGGTCATCGGGTGTGCTCCCGCAGCAGTTGCCTGGCGATCACGACTTTCTGCACCTCGCTGGTCCCTTCGTAGATGCGGTAGAGGCGGGCGTCGCGGTAGAAGCGTTCGACCGGGACGCCGTGGACGTAGCCCATGCCGCCGTGGACCTGCACCGCGCGGTCGGCCACGCGGCCGACCATCTCGCTGCAGAACAGCTTCGCGGCCGAGGGCGCGAGCCGGCGGTCGGAGCCGTCGTCGTAGGTGGCGGCGGTGGCGAGCACCAGGGCGCGGCCGGCGAGCAGGTCGGTCTGCGAATCCGCGACCAGCGCCTGGACCTGCTGGAACTCGCCGATGACGGTGCCGGCCTGCTTGGCGGTGGCGGCGTAGGCGACGCTCTCCTCGACCAGCCGGGTGGCCAGCCCGACGCAGCACGCGGCGATGTGCAGCCGGCCCTTGCCCAGTGAGCGCATGGCGGCGGTGAAGCCCTCGCCCTCGGCGCCGAGTCGCCGGTCGGCCGGGACGCGGGCGTCGGCGAAGAAGACCTCGGCGGTGGTCGAGCCGCGCTGGCCCATCTTGTGGTCGCGCGGGCCGACGGTGACGCCGGGGGTGTCGGTGTCCACGACGAACACCGAGATGCCGCGTGCGCCGGAGTCGGGGGCGCCGGTGCGGGCGAAGACGATCAGCAGGTCCGACCAGTTGGCGTTGGTGATGAAGCGTTTCTGGCCGTTGATGACGTAGTGGTCGCCCTCGCGGACGGCGGTAGTGCGCAGGCCGCTGGGGTCGGAGCCGGCCTCGGGTTCGGTGAGGGCGAAGGAGGCGACGTACTCGCCGGAGGCGAGCTTGGGCAGGAACGCGCGCTTCTGGTCCTCGGTGCCGAAGTTCACCAGTGCCTGGCCGGCGATGCCGTTGTTGGTGCCGAACATCGAGCGGAACGCCGGGGTGGTGTACCCGACCTCCATGGCCAGGTACGCGTCCTCGGTGGCGGTGGCGCCCAGGCCCCCGTACTCCACGGGCAGTGCGTAGCCGAACAGTCCCATCTCGGCGGCTCCCCGGCGGATGCGCTCGGGGATGGCGTCGGTCTCCTCGATCTCGTCCTCGGCGGGCACGACCTGCTCGCGTACGAACCGCCGCACGGCCGTGCGGACCTGGTCGAACTCGGACGGCTCCATCCCACCCCTGCCTCTCTTTTATATCTATCTTACATAGTTTAGACCCCGCGTCGAGGGCTTCCCAAACCCGGGGTCGCTGAGCTATGAAAGAACCTATCTTTTAAAGATTAACGAACAGTATGGACCGGAGGGCGCTTGACCACGACAGACATCCCCGACCCCGCCTCGACGGCCGTCGCACTGCGGTTGCGCGCGGTCACCGCGATCGACCCGGCCGCACCCGCCCTGGAACTGCACGGGAACTGGTGCACCTGGGGCTCGCTGGCCGCCTGCCGGGAGCGGCTTTCCCGGCACCTGCGCGGATCCGGCACGCGGGTGGGGATCGTGATGCGCAACCGGCTCGGCGTGGTCGGCGCCGTGCTCGGCGCGCTGGCCGGCGGGCAGAGCATCGTGGCGCTGAGCCACCTGCGGCCGGGCGCCCGGCTCGCCGAGGAGATCGCCACCCTGGACCTGGCGGCCGTGGTCGCCGACGAACGCGACTGGCTCGAACCGTCCTTCGTGGACGCGGTGCGCGACGCCGGCCTGCTCGGCCTGTCGGTGGCGACCTACGACCCGGCGGCAGTCACCGTGGTGACCGAGGGCGACGGGCGGGCACCCCGCTCCCCCGGCGTCGCCGTGTCCATGCTCACCAGCGGCACAACCGGCCCGCCCAAGCGGGTTCCGGTCAGCTACGCCAACCTGGCGGCGAGCTTCGCCGGGGCGTCGCACTACGAGTCGCGTGAGGACGCTCGCCCCCGGCTGCGGTCGGGGGTCGCCACGCTGGTCGCGCCGATCCTGCACACCAGTGGGCTGTTCCGGTTGCTGCTCAACGTCCTGGAGGGACGGCGGGTGGCGATGCTGGAGAAGTTCGACGTCGAGGGCCTGCTGCGACTGGTGCGCACCTACGACGCGAAGGTCCTCGCACTCACCCCGACGTCGGTCAGGATGATCCTCGACGCCGGGGTCGAGCCCGCCGAGTTCGCCGGGGTGCGGGCCGTGGTGTGCGGCACGGCGCCGCTGGACCCGGCCGTCGCCGAGCACTTCGAGCGGCGCTACGACGTGGCGGTGCTGGTGATGTACGGGGCGACGGAGTTCGCCGGCGGGGTCGCCGGCTGGACGCTGAGCGACCGGGAGTCCTATCGGGACACCAAACGCGGCAGCGTCGGCCGGGTCCACCCCGGTGTGGAGGTCCGGCTGCGGGTGCCGGGCACCGACCGGCTGGCCGAGCCCGGGGAGTCCGGGCAGCTCGACGTGCGCTCCGGACAGCTCGCGTCCGACGACCCGACGGGCTGGGTACGCACCACCGACCTGGCCAGGATGGACTCCGACGGGTTCCTGTGGATCCTGGGCCGCACCGACGACGCGATCCTGCGCGGCGGGTTCAAGGTGTCGGCCGGCAAGGTGGCGCAGGTGCTGCGCCGACACCCGGCGGTGCGCGACGCGGCGGTGGTCGGCCTGGACGACCGCCGGCTGGGTCAGGTCCCGGTGGCGGCGGTCGAGGTGACCGGCGATCCCGGGCCGGACGGGCTGGTGGCGTGGTGCCGTGAGCACCTGGCGCCCTACGAGGTACCCACGGCGGTGGTCGTGGTGGACGAGCTGCCCAGGACCCCGTCGCTCAAGGTCAGCTCCGAGCGGCTGACCGAGTTGCTGGTCGCCCTGGCGGTCCACGATGGACGATGAGGCGCTGCGCGCGCGGGTCCGGGCGTTCCTGGCCGCGCACTGGTCGGCCGAGGACCGTCACGATCCGGTGGCGGTGCGGCGTTTCCGCGCGCTGGCCACCGAGCACGGCTACCTGTTCGGCTGGGTTCCCCGGGAGCTGGGCGGGTCCGGCACCCCGGGACAACCGCTGGCGGCGCGGGTGATCGCCGAGGAGTTCGCGGCGGTCCGCGCGCCGGGCGAACCGGACGGCATGAGCGTCGCGATGCTGGTGCCGACGCTGCTGGAGTGGGGCAGCGACGAGCAGCGACGCCGGTTCGTACCGCCGACGCTGACCGGTGAGCTGACCTGGTGCCAGGGCTACAGCGAGCCGACCGCCGGCAGCGACCTCGGCTCGCTGCGCACCACCGCCCACGCGGACGGCGCCGGCTGGGAGATCACCGGCACCAAGATCTGGACCAGCGGCGCCACCGAGGCCAGCCACATGTTCCTGTTGGCCCGCACCGAACCCGACACCACCGACCGGTCCGGCCTGTCCTACTTCCTGCTGACGATGGCCCAGCCGGGGGTGCTGGTCCGCCCGCTGCGGCAGCTGACCGGGCAGGCCGGTTTCGCCGAGGTCACCCTGGCCGGCGCCCGGACCACGGAACTGGTCGGCGAGCGCGGCCGGGGCTGGGAGGTCAGCCGGTCCACACTGCGCCACGAGCGCTCGATGGTCGGCGGCCCCGCCCGCCACGAACGGCTGTTCGCCGCGCTGCTGCGCCTGGCCAGCACCCCGCGCCCGGACGGCACGACGGCGCTCGCCGACCCGCTGGTGCGCGACGAGCTGGTCGGGCTGCACGCGCTGGTCGAGCAGCAGCGGCTGGCCGGCCGGCTGCGGGACTCCGGCGACTCGGGCAACCTGCTGCCGCTGACCGCGAAGCTCGCCGGCACGGTGATCGCCGAGCGGGTCAGCGCGCTGGCCCTGCGGCTGCTGGACACCGACGTCCTGCACGGCCCCGACCGCACCCGCTGGCTGCACCAGTGGCTGGGCTCGCTGGGCATCGCGATCGCCGCCGGCACCAGCAACGTGCAGCGCGACATCATCGCCGCCCGGGGCCTGGGGCTGCCGTCATGACCGGACTCGACGACGCCCAGTGGGCGCTCGCGGCGCTGCTGCACGAGACGCTGCCGGCGTTGCTGCCGCCGGCCCGGCTGGCCGCGATCCTGGACGCCGACACCGACGAGGACCCGGCGAGCTGGCGCTGCCTGACCGAGACCGGGGTCCTGGACCTGGCGGTCCCGGTGGCCGGCGGCGGCGCCGGTGAGGGCGTGCTGACGCTGGCCGTGGCCGCCGAGGAGGCCGGCTACGCCGCGGTCCCCGGCGGGTTCCTCGGTCACGTGCTCGCGACGCTGACCGTTGACCCTGGCGGCCGGCGCGCCACCGTGGCCCTGGGCCAGGTCCTGCCCGACGCGCGGCGGCTGACCGGTACCGTGCCGTTCGTCCCCGGTGGACACGCCGCGGAGCTGGTCGTGGTGGCCACCGCCGCCGGCCTGTCCGTGGTGGACCTGCGGGCCGGCGGGGCGCTGGTCGAGGGGGCCGGCGGGGTCGACCCGACCCGCCGACTGGGCACCCTGGTCCTCGACGGCGCCGCCCACGAGCCGCTGCCCGGCGGCCCGGCCAGGGTCGGCTGGCTGGTCGACGCGGCCAGGGTCCTGCTGGCCGCCGACGCGCACGGCGGCGCCCGCCGCTGCCTGGACCTGGCGGTGGCCCACGCCCGCGACCGCGAGCAGTTCGGCCGGCCGATCGCCGGTTTCCAGGCGGTCCGCCACCAGCTGGCCGACCTGGCCACCGCGATCGCACCGGGCCGTGGCCTGTACCGGCTGGCGGCCGGGCACCTGGACAGCGGTGCCGACCGCGCCCACACGGCGGCGGCGCTGGCCAAGGCGCACCTGAGCGAGGTGTTCCTGACCGCCGCCCGCGACTGCGTTCGCCTGCACGGCGCGCTGGGCTACACCTGGGACGGCCCGGTCAACCCGTGGGTGGGCCGCGCCCTGTTCGACCACGCCCTGCACGGCACCCCGGCGACCCTGCGCCGGATCGTGGCCGACGGGCTCGGGTGGGGCTAGCGCAGGTCGGTGGGGTCCAGCGCGCCCAGGCCGGCGCCGGTGCGGGCCACGGCGTCCCAGTAGGACTCGTCCCAGGTCCGGTCGAGGTCGGCGTGCAGTTGGGCGCGGATCTGGCGCAGGCCCCGGGACGGCAGGGCGGCCAGGGCGGCGGCGTAGGCCAGCGCCTCGGGCAGGACCTCGGCCGGCGGGTGGACGAACTCGGCCAGGCCGTAGTCCAGGGCCTGTTCGGAGGTGAACACCCTGGCCGACAGCAGCAGGTCATGGGCCCGGCCGGGGCCGGCGAGCCGGGCCAGCAGCCACGCGCAGCCCAGCTCGGCGGCCAGGCCGTAGCGGGCGAACGCGGTGGTCCACTTCGCCCCGGCGGCGGCGAACCGGACGTCGGCCATCAGCGCGTGCGCCAGGCCCGCGCCGGCGACCGCGCCGTTGATCGCGGCCACGAGCGGCTTGCCCAGGCTCATCGCGCGATCGCGGCGGCGCCGCCGGTGGGTGGCCGCCACGCCGCCGGCCTCGACCGTGCGCAGCCGTTCGAAGTCGGCGCCGCCGCAGAAGCCCCGGCCGGCGCCGGTCAGCACGACCGCGCCGACCTCGTCGTCGGCGTCGGCACGGTCGTAGGCGTCGAGCAGCTGTTCGGTCATCGGGGCGACCAGCGCGTTGAGCCGGTCGGGCCGGTTGAGGGTCAGGACCGCGACCCGGCCGGTCACCGCGTAACGGACCAGCTCAGCCACCGGCCACCTCCGTGGCCCCGGTGGACGTGGCCCCGGTGGACGTGGCCCCGCCGGACGTGACGACGGCGAACGCGTCGACCGCCACGACCCGACCGCCGGTCACCACCACCGGGTTGAGGTCCAGCTCGACCAGCCCGGGTTCGGCGGCGGCCAGGGCGGCGACGTCGCGGACCAGGGCGGCGAACGCGGCGGCGGCCGGTTCGTCGAGGCCGCGCGGGTGGTCGAGCAGGCGCCCGCCCCAGACGCGGGCGAGCAGGGTCCGGGCGTGGTCGAGGTCGAACGGGGCGAGCGCGGCGTGCTGCTCGCCGACCACCTCGGCGAGCACCCCGCCGGCGCCGACCGTCACGACCGGGCCGAACACCGGGTCGCGCACCAGCCCGCACATCAGCTCCAGGCCGGGAGGCACCATCTCCTGCACGAGCACCCCGGCGGGCCCGGCGCCGTCGGGGCGGGTCCCGGCCGCCAGCGCCAGCAACTCGTCGAACACCGCACCGACGGTGTCGGCGTCGGCCAGGCCCAGCCGCACGCCGCCGAGGTCGGACTTGTGGGCCAGCCAGTCGCCGGAGATCTTGAGCGCAACCGGGTAGCCGATCTCCCCGGCCAGGGCGATGGCCTGGTCCCGGTCGGTCGCCACCCCCTCGCGGGTCACCGGGATGCCGTGCGCGGCAAGGAGTTGCTTGGTCCGTGCCTCGGTCAGCGGCCGCGGCTCGCCCCCGGCGGCCGGGGCCGGGCCGGTGGTGCGGCGCAGGGCCAGGGCGCGGCGGGCCGGCGCGTCGGCCACCCCGGACGCGGCCTGCGCCAGCGCCTGCAGGTCCAGCAGCCCCGGCACCCCGGCGCGGGTGGTCTCGTAGGCGATCTCCGGCTGCGGGGTCCAGGCCAGGAACGGCACGTCGGTGGTGGCCGACGCGGCCAGGATCGCGTCGAGCACCGCGCGCGGCACGGCGCGGGTGATGCCGGTGAAGCACACGACGTCGTACTCGCCGGAGGTGGTGACCTCGGCCAGCAGGCGGGGCATCGCGCCCGGGTCGTTGACGATCTGACCGGTGTAGTCGACGGGGTTGGTGGCCGCGCCGAACGACGGGATCACCGCCTCGACCCTGGCGCGCAGGCCGTCGCTGGTCGGCGGCAGAGCGAACCCGGCGGCGGCCAGGTGGTCGGCGAGCAGGATGCCCGAGCCGCCGCTGGCGGTCAGCACGCACGCCCGCCGCCCGCGCACCGGCCTGCCGGCGGCGAACACCTTCACGTGCGCGATCAGGTCCCGCAGGGTCGTCACGGTGTGGATCCCGGCCGCCTCCATGGCCGCGTCGAACGCCCGGGTGCCCACGACCAGCGACCCGGTGTGGCTCAACGCCGCGCGCGACCCGGCCGCCGACACCCCGGCCTTGAGCACCACCACCGGCTTGCCCAACTCGGCGGCCCGCCGGCCCAGGCGCAGCAGCGACCCGGGGTCACGCACGCCCTCGGCGAACAACGCCACCACGGTGACCTCGTCACGTTCCACCAGGTGCGCGGCGACCTCACCGAGGGTCAGGTCGACCTCGTTGCCGGTCAGCACCAGTTGGGACACGCCGACGCCCTCGGTCAGCGCGCCCTCGAACACCCGCAGGCCGAACGCGCCGCTCTGGCTGACGATCGCCACGCCGCCCGGGTCGAGCGGGAAACCGCGCAGCTTGGCGAACGTGGCGTGCACGCCGCCGGTCAGGTTGACGCTGCCCATGGAGTTCGGCCCGAGGATCCGCATGCCGCTGGTGCGGGCGATCTCGCCGAGTTCGTCCTGCAGCGCGACCCCGGCCGGGTCACCGGACTCGGCGAACCCCGAGGAGATCACGATCGCCGCGCGCACGCCGTGGTCGGCGCAGTGCCGCGCCGCGTCCGGGACCGCGACGCTGGCCAGGGCGATCACCGCGAGGTCCACGGGGCCGTCGATGGCGCCGACGGTGGCGGTGGCGGCGAGACCCTGCACGGTGTCCCGCGACGGGTTGACCGGGTGGACCGTGCCGGTGAAGTGGCGGCGCAGGTGGTCGAGCACCCGGCCGCCGATCCGTTCCGGGTCCTCCGACGCGCCGATCACCGCGACCGAACGCGGCTCCAGCAGGGCGTCCATCACCGGCTGGCCGCCAGGCCGTGCGGACGCGGGGTGGACTCCGAGGGGCGCAGCACCGGCTCCCCGTCGACCGACGAGGAGATCGCCGACCGCTGCGAGGTCCACATCAGCGGGATCAGGTAGCCGCGGTCGAGGACCTCGGTCTGCACCTCGTTCCACAGCGCGACGGCCTGGTCCTGGTCCTGGGTGGAGGACGCCTCGACGACCTTGGCGTCCAGGTCACGCATGTCGGTGGCGCCGAACACCGCGTTGTACGGGCCGGCCTCGGCGACGTAGGTGGAGTACCAGCCGGCGGGCTCCACGTTGCGGGAGGTGCCGTAGAAGACCGGGAAGTTGCCGGCGCGGTTCTGCTTGGCGAGGGTGCCCGGCGGCACGGTGGTGACCTGCAGGTCGATGCCGCCCTCGGCCATCAGCTGGGACAGCGCCGAGAGCCGCTGCTTGACCAGGTCCACGCTGCCGATCTTGAGCGAGAACCCGTTGGGGTAGCCGGCCTCGGTCAGCAGCTCCTTGGCCCGGGCGACGTCGGCCTTGCGGTAGCGGTCGTCGAGGTCGTCGGTGTGCCACTTGGTGGACTTGGGCATGAAGCCGCCGAGGTCGGGGTCGCCGCCGCCGGAGTAGGCCGAGGCGTTGAGGGCGTCGCGGTCGACCAGCAGGGCCATCGCCTCGCGGACGCGTTCGTCGGCCAGGGCTGGCACGAGTTTGGCGGTGCGGTCGGAGATGCCGAGCACGTTCAGCTCGATCGGCACGGCGTGCACCGCGGCGCCGGCGCTCTCGGCCGGCTTGACCTGGCTTGGCTGCAGGTGACCGACGATGTCGACCTGTCCACTCTGGAACGCGGTGAACCGGGCGTTGTCGTCGCTGATGATCTGGTACTCGACGGTGTCGGCGCGCACGGCCTCGGCGTCCCAGTACTTGTCGAAGGCCCGGTACACGACCTTGCTGCCCTTGCTGGAGGCCTGCGCGTCGTAGGTCCAGCCGCCGGCGCCGACCATGGCGGTGGTGAGGTCGGTGCCGGCGTCGAGGGCCTTGCCGCTGACCATGGCGCCGGGCATGGAGGCGATGTCGCTGGGGAAGGACGGGTAGGGCGAGCCGAACGCGATGTCGACGGTGTGTTCGTCGACGGCGGTGATCGTCTTCATCGCGGAGTAGAGCGCGGCGTAGGGCGAGGTGTCGAGGGTCTTGCCGCGTTCGAAGTTCTTCTTCACGACCTCGGCGGTCAGCGGAGAGTCGTCGTGGAACACGACGTCCTCGCGCAGGCGGAGCCGCCAGGTGGTGGCGTCGGTCTGCTCCCAGGCGGTGGCCAGCGACGGGTGCACCTCGGCCTGCTCGTCCATCACGGTGAGCGTGTCGTAGGCCGGGTAGAGCAGGGCGGCGGCGGCCTGGATGGTGAGGTAGGGGTCGTAGGAGTCGGTGTCCAGGGAGACGCCGACGCGCAGCACGCCGTCGCCGGCGCCCTGCCCGTCCGCTCCGCCGTCGGAGCACGCGGTGAGCGCGACGCACAGGGCGAGCAGCGCCGCCAGCAAGCGATGACTCATGGGGTGGCCTTTCAGGTGTGGGCGCCGAACTCGTCGGCGAAGGCGCGGGCGAGCCCGCGTCGCCGTTCGCGGCGCCGGGCACTGGTGGTGGGGTCGGCGTCGAGGGCCGAGGCGAGCAGCAACCGGGTGTAGGGGTGGCTCGGCTCGTCACAGACCTGGTCGGCCTTCCCCTCCTCGACGATCCGCCCCCGGTACATGACCGCGATGCGGTGGCTGATGTGCCGCACGACCGCGAGGTCGTGCGCGATGAACAGGTAGGACACCCCGGTGGTGGCCTGGATCCGTTCGAGCAGGTCGATCACCTGGCTCTGGATCGACACGTCCAGGGCGCTGACGGGTTCGTCGAGGACGACGAGGTCGGGGGCCGGTGCCAGCGCGCGGGCGATCGCGATCCGCTGTCGTTGCCCGCCGGAGAACTGGTAGGGGTAGCGGTCGAGCTGGTCGGCGGTGAGCCCGACCAGCTCAGCCAGTTCCCGCACCCGATCCTGTCTGTCCCGTGTGGACAGTTCGCCGGCGATGCGCATCGGCTCGTCCAGGATGGTGGCGACGGTCATCGTGGGGTTGAGCGAGCCGTAGGGGTCCTGGAACACCGCCTGCACGGCGCGCCGGAACGCGCGGGTGGTGTCCGGCCGGGTGAGGTCGACCTCCTCGCCGCGCAGCCTGACCTGGCCCTGGTCGCGGGGTTGCAGACCGAGAACGACCCTGGCCAGGGTGGACTTCCCGGAGCCGGACTCCCCCACCAGGCCGACGGTCTGGCCGGCGCCGATGGTCAGCGACACCTCGCTCAACGCGGTGTGCCAGGTCCTCGGCCGCCAGAAACCCCTGCGGCGCCGGGCGAAGCGGACGTGGACGTCCTCGACGGACAGCAGCGGGTCCACCGGCGGGTTCATCGCCACACCGCCGGGTCGGCAAGGGCGAGGTCGTCGCCGGTGCGCAGGCAGCGGCTGGCGCCACCGTCGAGGGTGTGCAGCGCGACGGTGCCGGTCGCACACGCGGGGAGGGCGAAGGGGCAGCGGTCGTGGAAGCGGCAGCCCTCGCCCCACCGGCCGGCCGCCGGGACGACGCCGCGCACCCTCGGCAGCGGCCCGGTTCGCCTGCGGTTGCGGGGAACCGAGGCGATCAGTCCGGCGGTGTAGGGGTGGCGCGGGCCGGTGAGCACGTCGGCGACCCGGCCGCGTTCGACGAGTTCGCCGGCGTACATCACCAGGACCCGTTCGGCGAGGTCGGCGACCACGCCCTGGTCGTGGGTGATGATCAGCAGCGACATCCCGGTCTGTTCCTGGAGTTCGCGCAGCAGGTCGAGGATCTCGCCCTGGACGGTGACGTCCAGCGCGGTGGTCGGCTCGTCGGCGATCAGCAGCGCCGGCTCGGCGGACAGCGCCATGGCGATCATCACCCGCTGGGCCATGCCGCCGGAGAACTCGTGCGGGTACTGGCGCAGGCGGTGGGTGGCGTCGGGGATCCGGACGCGGTCGAGCCATTCGGCGGCAGCGCGTCGGGCGTCCTGTGTGGACATTCCGTGGACCACGCGCAGGCCCTCGGTCAGCTGGGTGCCGACGGTGAACGCGGGGTTGAGCGCCTTGAGCGGGTCCTGGAACACCACGCCGATCGAGCCGGCGCGCAGCGTGCGCATGGTCCGTGCGTCGGTGCCGGCCAGTTCGCGCCCGTCGAAGGTGATCGAGCGGGCCTCGACGACGGCCGGCGCGGGCACGAGCCCGGCCAGCGCCATGGCGGTGACGCTCTTGCCGCTGCCGGACTCGCCGACCAGGCTGACCACCTCGCCCCGGCCGATGTCGAAGGACACGTCGGTGACCGCCGGCACCCACCGGCCCCGCTCGCCGGGGGCGGGGAAGGACACCGACAGGCCACGCACCGCGACCAGGGTGTCCGGGGCGTCCGGGGTGGACGGTTCGTCGGGGAGGCTGGGGTCAGGTTCGGTGACGGCGGGCGGGCGGGCGTCCAGGACGCTGCCGGTCGCCTCGCGGGCGAAGGCGTCGCGCAGGCCGTCGCCGAGCAGGTTGAACGCCAGGACGGTGACCAGGATCGCCACGCCGGGCGGGATCGCCGGGAACCAGTGGGCGAAGGCGGTCTGTTGGGCGTCGGCGAGCATGTTGCCCCAGCTGGCGTCCGGCGGCTGGGTGCCAAGACCCAGGTAGGACAGCGTCGCCTCGGCCACGATCGAGGTGGCGAACATGGTGGTCACCAGCACGATCAGCGAGGGTGCGACGGCCGGCAGCAGGTGGCGCCACAGGATGCGGGCGGTGGACGCGCCGGCGACCACCGCGCCGGTGACGTAGAGCTCCTCGCGGGCGGCGAGCGTCTCGCCCCGGACCAGGCGCAGCACCATCACCGCGTAGACCACGCCAACCACCGCCATGGACTTGAACAGCCCGGGGCCGAGCACGGCGATGAAGGTGATCGCGACCAGCAGGAACGGCATGGCGTTGACGCCCTCGGCCGCGCGCAGCACGATCCGGTCGGCCCAGCCGCCCCGGTAGCCGAGCACCAGCCCGGCCGGCAGGCCGATCACCACGGCGACCCCGACGGCGACCAGGGCGGCGAGCAGCGCGACCCGCGCCCCGTACACGATGCGGCTGAGCACGTCCCGGCCGAGTGAGTCGGTGCCCAGCCAGTGTTGGCCGGAGGGCAGTTGGGCGGGGCGCATCAGGTCGCCGGTGGTCGGGTCGTGGGGGGCGACCAGCGGCGCGGCGAACGCGACCAGGATCAGCAGCAGCAGGAAGCCGCCGGCCACCGGGATGACCGCGCGGCCGCGCAGCCGTCGGGGGAGAACGCTCATGAGAGCCGAACCTTCGGGTTGAACCACGCGTAGGACAGGTCGAGCAGCAGCTGCACGACCAGCATCACCGCGGCGGCGACGACGATCACGCCCTGGACGACGTCCGGGTCGCGGCGCAGCACCGCGTCGATGGCGACCGTGCCGAAGCCGCGCATGGAGAACATCCGCTCGACGACGATGGATCCGCCGAACAGGCCGGCGACCTCGAAGGCGACCACGGTCACCACCGGCACGGCGGCGTTGCGCAGCGCGTACTTGCCGACCACGCGGCGCCGGGACAGGCCCTGGGCCATCGCCGTGCGCACGTACTCCTGTTGCAGCACACCGATCAGCGCCGAGCGGGTCTGCCGGGCGACGACCGCGCCGGCGGACACGCCGAGGGCGAGCGAGGGCAGGGTGATGCCCCGAAGCCAGTCGCCGACGCCCTCGGAGATCGGGGTGTAGCCGACGGCGGGGAACCAGCCGAGGTTCACCGCGAAGAACAGGATCAGCAGCAGTGCCAGCCAGAAGTTGGGCACCGCCTGCCAGAAGGTGACCGCGCCGGTGGCGATCCGGTCGCCGAGGCGCCCGGCGCGCAGGGCGGAGAAGATCCCGACCGGCAGGCCGAGCAGCAGCGAGATGAGCAGCCCGCCGAGGGTGAGGCTGAGGGTGACCGGCAGTGCTCTGGCGAGCAGGTCGGTGACCGGCTCGTGGGAGAACAGCGAGGCGCCGAGGTCGCCGGTCACCGCGCCGCCGGCCCACTCGAAGAACTGGGTGGTGACCGGGCGGTCCAGGCCGAGCTGGGCGTGCACGGCGTCGACCTGCGCCTGGGTCGGGTCGGGGCCCAGGATGGAGTCGGCCGGATCGATCGGCGAGAGCGCGCCGAGGAAGAAGGCCACTGTGGACACGACGATGATCAGCGGGACCACCAGCAGGATCCGGGTGAGAACCACACGAAGCACGCCCGCCTCCTCTGCGCTGAGCGTGGAACGAACGGGCTGACCGTACCCGAGCTAAACGCTTAAACTCAATAAGATTGAAAGATTGAATCATTGGCTACTAGAGGAGGCCTCCATGCGACGACTGCGACAGGTACGGGTCGCCGAGCTGGTCGCGGCGTCGCTGCGCAACGACATCCTGGGCGGTGTGCTCGGCGAGGGCGACAGCCTGCCGACCCAGGAACAGCTCATCGAGGAGTTCGGCGTGAGCATGCCCGCGGTGCGCGAGGCCATGCGCATCCTGGAGTCCGAGGGCCTGGTCACCGTGCGGCGCGGCAACGTCGGCGGCGCGATCGTGCACCTGCCCACCCCCGAACGCACCGCCAGGATGATCAGCATGGTGATGCAGTCGCGCGGCACCACCCTCGACGACGTCAGCGGCGCGCTGCTACACTTGGAACCGGTGTGCGCCAGCCTGTGCGCGGCACGCGAGGACCGCGCCGAGGTCGTCGCACCGGTACTCGCGGAGCTGATCGAACGCCAGCGCGAGGTGCTCGAGGACCGCGCCGCCTACAACACCCTGGCCCGCGAGTTCCACGAGGCGGTCGTCGCGCTCAGCGGCAACGAGACGATGATCATCGTGATCGGCGCCCTGGAGTCGCTGTGGTCGGCGCACGAGTCGGTGGTGTGGGCCGAGCCGGTGACCCGCCCGTCGGGCAACGCGACCGCGACCCGCCGCGCCGCGCTGACCGCCCACGAACGGCTGCTCGCCGCGATCGAGGCCGGCGACGAGAAGCGCGCGGCGACCCTGTCGGCCACCCACTTCACCGTCACCCGCGCCACGAGCCTGGCCACCACCCGCCACGACCGGGTCAGCGCCCTGCTCCTCGACGACCTCGGCGAAACCGCCCTGGCCCAGATCGAGGCCACCCGCCGCCGCAACAGAGGCGAGTGACCACCCCACCAGCCAGCTGGCGACTTCCGGCGCACGGCGGCCCGCCCCCACCTTCGCCGCGACGACAACATCCCTCAGTTGTCCACAGCCACTCCCGTCAGCACCGAACACTGTCGGTGCTGCCCGATACGCTGGAAAACGGGGAGATCCCCACGCCCCGACCAGGCACAACAGCGGAATCGCCGCTGGTGGCCCGTGCGGGGCGCAGGGCGTGCCCGTGGTCGTGCTCATGATCAACAGGTGGGTTGTGGCTGTTCACCGTCCGGGGGACGCTCGGCCGCCGAGCGTCCTCGACCCACCGCGCTCGTCAGGGGTGCGGTTGGTGGAGGCGGCGGAGTTCTCGGCGCAGGACCTTGCCGCTGGCGTTGCGGGGCAGTTCGGCGACCACGTCGACGACCCGGGGCACCTTGAAGTTCGCCAGCCGCTCACGCGCCCAGGTGATCAGCTCGTCGGGGACGAGGTCGGTGTCCTGGCGGGGGATGACGAACGCCTTGGGTACCTCGCCGAGCCGCTCGTCCGGCACGCCGACCACCGCGACCTCGCCGACCGCCGGGTGGTGGGCCAGTGCCTGCTCCACCTCGGCCGGCGAGACGTTGAACCCGCCGACGATGAACAGGTCCTTGAGCCGGTCGGTGATGGTCAGGTTGCCGTGCTCGTCGAGGATCCCGACGTCGCCGGAGCGCAGCCAGCCGTCCCGGTCGATCGCGGCGGCGGTCGCCTCGGGGTCCTCCCAGTAGCCGGGGGTGACGTTCGCGCCCCGGATGAGCACCTCCCCCGGCTCGCCGGCCGGCAGGTCGGCGCCGTCGGGGTCGACCACCCGCAGCTCCACCCCCGGCACGGCCCGCCCGCTGGTCCGCGCGATCGTCTCCAGCGAGTCGCCGTCGCGGCACATGGTCGCGGTGCCGAAGCACTCGGTCATGCCGTAGGCGGTGACGAACCGGTCGAAGGGCAGCTCGGTGCGGGCGCGTTCGACCAGCGCCACCGGGACGACGGCCGCGCCGGTCGCCGCGACCCGCAGCGAGCCGAGGTCGCGGCCGGCGCGGGCGGGGCTGTCCAGCAGCGAGTGGTAGACCGTCGGCGGCCCGTTCATCACCGAGATCCGTTCACGTTCGATCAGCGCCAGCGCCTCGGCGGCGTCGAACACCGGCATCGGCACGATCGTCAGCCCGAACATCAGGCTGGTCAGCATCCCGGCCTTGTTGCCGCCGGTGTGGAAGAACGGCAGCGTCACCAGGTAGCGGTCGCCGGCGCGCAGGCCCCACACCTGGCCGTAGGCGCGGTAGAGGTCCAGGCCGGCGCCGTGGGGCAGCAGCACGCCCTTGGGCCGGCCGGTGGTGCCCGAGGTGAAGATGATCTCCGCGAGGTCCTCGGGTGTGACCGCCGCGCTCGCCGCGTCGACCGCCGTGTCCGGCACGTCCGCGCCGCGCGCGAGCAGTCCCGCCCAGCCGGCGTCGCTTCCGAGGTCGACGACCGGCAGGTCGGCGCCGCAGGCCTGGGCGTAGCCGTAGCCGAGGAACCCGTCGTGCACCAGGACGGCCGACGCGCGGACCCTGGCCAGGATCTCGCGGGCCTCCGGCCCCCGGTAGCGGGTGTTGAGCGGGACGACGACCGCGCCGGCGCTGTGCAGCGCCAGCGAGGCGACGATCCAGCGCAGTGAGTTCGGCGCCCACAGGCCGACGCGGTCGCCGTGACGGATCCCGAGTCCGATCACGCCGCGTGCGGCCTCGCGGACGGCCTCCTCAAGTTCGGTGTAGCTGAGTTGGGTGTCGCCCTCACGCACGGCGATCGAGTCGGCGAAGCGGCGGGCGCTGGCCGCGAGCATCGCCGGGGTGGTCCGTTCGCTCATCGCGGTCACCGGCCCTCGAAGGCCGGGTCGCGCTTGTCGACGAACGCGCGCAGGCCCTCGCGGAAGTCCGGGCTGCGTGAGGACAGCTCCAGCGCGAACGCCTCCCGCTCCAGCTGCTCGCGCAGCCCGGCGTCGGCCGCCTCGTTGATCAGCTTCCTGGTCAGTCCCAGTGCGACGGTGGGGCCGGCGGCCAACCGGGCGGCCAGTTCCTCGGCCGAGGCCTCGGCGTCGTCGACGACCTCGTGCACCACGCCCCAGTCCCGCGCCCGCTCGGCGTCCAGCCGTTCACCCAGCAGCAGCAGCCGGCGCGCACGCAGTGGCCCGACCGCGCGTACGGCCAGCCAGGTGGCACCGCTGTCGGGGGTCATCCCCCTGGCCACGAACGGTTCCCAGAAGGTCGCCGTCCGGTCGGCGAGCACGAAGTCGCTCGCCAGGGCGAGCTGCATGCCCAGGCCGACGGCGTAGCCGGTGATCCCGGCCACCACCGGGACCTGGAGTTCGCACAGCAGCGGGATCAGCCGGTGCGCCTGGGCGGGGAGGCGGCGCTGGATCGACCCGGTCCTCGGTTTCCCGCCGCCGGCGTTGCGCGCGACGATGTCGAAGCCGCTGCAGAAGTCCGCGCCGGCACCGGTCAGCAGTACCGCGCGGACCTGCTCGTCGCTCTGCGCCCGTTCGAGCGCGTCGACCATGGCGCGCAACGAACCGTCGTTCATCGCGTTGCGCTTGCGCTGGTCGTCCAGGCGCAGCGAGAGCACCCCGTCGGTCAGCGTGATCACGAGCCCGTCGGCGTCGACGTACCGGTCAACCATGTCAGCATCCTAAAGATTGAATCTTTCAACCACCATGCTTGCTCACCCATCGTTAACTATATATCTTTACAAGAATAAGAGGTCGGATGGAGGATCCGGCTCCGAAGAGGGGTGCGCATGAGTTCGACTGTGCCGTCCGGCGGCGCGCCGGGTCCCGACCAGGCCACGCTGCTGAGCCTGCTCACCGACCTGCCCGCGACCGACGACGCGACGGTGCTGCACGCACCGGACCGGGCCCTGTCACTGCGCGAGCTGCGCTCGGCCGTCGACTCCGTCGCCTCCGTCCTGGTCAAGGCCGGCGTCCGCCAGGGCGTGCCGGTCGGCGGTCTGGTCGGCACCGGACCGTTCGGCGTGGTCGGCATGTTCGCCGTGTGGGCGGCCGGCGGCGTGTACGTCCCGGTCAACCGCCGGAGTACCCCGGCCGAGATCGCCGCACTCATCGACGAGACCCCCGTCGAGCTGCTCCTGGGCACCGCCGAGGACCTCGACCGCCAGATCGCCGACGTCGCGATGGTGCACGTCCAGGCCACCACCTGGCAGGCCGCCCTGCGGCGACCGGTCCGCGCCGACCCCACCGCCTACGACCAGGAGATCGCCCTGGTCCTGCGGACCTCCGGCACCACCGGCCGCCCCAAGGCCGTGCAGCTGCGCCACCGCTCCACCATCGACGCCCTCGACTCCAGCCTGCGCAAGCTGCGCCGCCGGCGCAGGCCCACCACCCCCGCCCTCCCGGCAACCCCCCGGCTCAACCTCATCCCGCTGTCACTGGCCCTGTGGGCCGGCATCTTCAACACGCTGTTCTCGCTGCGCGCCGGCTACGGCGTCGTGCTGCTCGACCGGTTCACCCCCGAGGCCCTGGTCGCGGCCGTGCGCCGGCACGAGATCACCTCCACCGTGCTGCCCCCGGCGATGATCACCGCCCTGTGCGACAGCGACACCGTCGACTCGGTCGCCCCGCTGCGGATCGTGCGCTCCATCACCGCGCCGCTGTCGCCGGCCGTGGCCCGCCGCTTCCACGACCGCTTCGGCGTGCTCGTGCTCAACTCCTACGGCCAGACCGAACTCGGCGGCGAGGTCGTCGGCTGGACCGTCGACGACATCCGCGAGTTCGGCACCGGCAAGCTCGGCGCCGCCGGCCGGCCCTACGACGACGTCGACGTGCGGATCGTCGACGACACGGGCCGCTCCCTGCCCACCGGCGAGCCAGGACACATCCACATCCGCTCCCCCTTCCGGATGCGCGGCTACGCCAACTCGGAGCCAGTCAGGTCCGAGAGCACCGAGCAGGACGACCGGTTCGTCGACGGCTTCCTGCGCACCGGCGACCTGGGCCACCTCGACACCGAGGGTTTCCTGTGGATCGAGGGCCGGGTCAGCGACATGATCAACCGGGGCGGGCTCAAGGTCTTCCCCGACGAGGTCGAGGAGGTCCTGCGCCGCCACCCCGGCGTGCGCGACGCCGCCGTCGCCGGGTTACCCGACCCGCGCCTCGGTGAGGTGCCGCACGCCTGGATCGTCCCCACCGGCCCCGACACGCCGGCCGCGGCCGAGTTGACCGCGTGGTGCCGACAGCACCTGGCACCGTACAAGGTCCCCGCCGGCTACACGACGATCGACGCACTTCCCCGGTCCGACGTCGGCAAGGTGCTGCGCCGCGAACTGCGGGCCTGAGTACCCACGCCAAGTGGCGAAATGATGCTGTCTTTGGTGTCTTGGCGATGATGCGAACCGGTCAGCGCTACGCTTGGCCCCGACCCTGACACGAAGGAGAACGGCATGCGACAGCTGCGCCAACCGCGCCTGGCGGAGATCGTGGCGGCGCGCCTGCGTGATGACATCCTCACCGGCAAGCTCAAGGAAGGCGACAGCCTGCCACGTCAGGAGCACCTGTTCAACGACTTCCGGGTCAGCCTGCCCGCCGTGCGCGAGGCCATGCGGATCCTGGAGACCGAGGGCCTGATCACGGTGCGCCGGGGCAACGTGGGCGGCGCCGTGGTGCACCTGCCGACCCCCGAACGCATCGCCCGCACGATCACCATGGTCCTGCAGACCCGCGACACCACCATCGGTGACGTCAGCGGCGCCCTGCTGCACCTGGAGCCGGCCTGCGCCGCGCTGTGCGCCACCCGCGCCGACCGCGAGGACACCGTGGTCCCGGCCCTGCGCGCGGTGCTCGCCGAGCAGGAGGCGACCTTCGACGACCCCGAGCAGTTCCCCGCGCACGCCCGCAAGTTCCACGAGACCCTCGTGCGGCACTGCGGCAACGAGACGATGATCGTCATCATCGGCTCGCTGGAGACCATCTGGACCGCCCACGAGTCCACCGTGTGGTCCGAGGCGGCCATGGTCGACGGCGAACCCGACCAGACCTCGGCGCTGGCCCGCAAGTCCCGCCGGGCCGCGCTGCGCGACCACGAGAAGCTGGTCGAGGCGATCGCCGCCGGCGACGAGAAGCGCACGGTCACCCTGGCCAGCGCCCACCTCGCGGCCACCCGCAGGTCCAGCCTCGAAGAGGCCAAGAAGGACACCGTCAACACCAACCTGCTCGACGACATCGACTTCTCCGGCACACGCTGACGCCGATGGGCGCCCCTCGGGGCGCCCATCGGCGGGCGGTGTCTAGCTGGCGTCGATCGCGTCCAGCCTGATCTGGTCGTCGACCAGCTTGTCGGCGCCGAGCGTCTCCTCGTAGGTCAACGTGCCCTCGGTGTCGTGGAACATCTCCTGCATCGAGGTCAGCGTGCCCGCGTTGATCGCCAGCGTCGGGTCGAAGGCGTAGAGCCCGCCGCCGCTGATGGTCTCCTCCGGCACCTTCATGAACTTCGCCAGCGGCGCCACGATCTCCGGATCCTTGCGCCAGTCGCCGGTCATCCGGCCCGCCGCGCAGGCCACCGCCTTCAGGTAGGCCACCCCGGTGTCCCGGTCCTGCTCCAGCAGCGTCGGCCCGTACATGACCGCCGAGGTGGTCTCCTCGCCGTAGGCGATCTTCGAGTCCACCAGCTCCTTGGCGTAACCGCCGTCCACGGCCTGCTGGGTGTAGGGCGCGATCAGCAGCGCGGCGGCGACCCCGCCGTTGCGCAGCGCCTCCCCCATGTCGGCCACCGACAGCGGAACGACCTCCACGTCGGCGAAGGTCAGGCCGCCCTCGGCCAGCGCCTTGCCCAGCAGGAACGACGTCGCCGTGCCCACCGTGCCCAGGCTCGCGACCCGCTTGCCGCGCAGGTCCTCGACCGTCGCCACGTCCTTGCCGCCGTAGAGCCCGCTGGGCGCCGGCTCGTCACCCGGGACGTTCACCGACCCGAGCGAGGCCACCAGCTTCAGCGTCGCCCCCCGCGCGACCTGGTTGAACATCCCGGCCGACGGCGACCCGACGTAGGCGTCGATCTTGCGCTGGGACAGGAAGGCGATCGCGTCGGCCGGGTTGTTGATCGGCTCGAACGTGACGTCCAGGCCCTGCTCGGAGTAGCAGCCGAGATCCTCGGCGACGAACGCCGGGGCCAGCGACGCGCCCGAGATGTAACCGACGGTGAGCGCCCCGCCCGTGTCGCCGCCACCACCGCCGCCCGCGTCGGCGCCGTCGTCGCCGCACGCGGCCAGCGCCAGGGTGGCGGTCAGCACCACCGCCAGGGACCCAATTGCTCTCATGTGGACTGTCCTCTCCGCACTCAGCGGTTCCAGGGGGTCAGCAGGCGCTCGACGAGGCGCAACAGCGCGGTCGCGATGACCCCGATCAGCGAGATCGACACGATGCCGACGAACATGTACTCGGGCACGCCGAGGTTCCAGGAGTTCCAGACCAGGAAACCCAGCCCGGTGTCGGCCGCCACGAACTCGGCGCCGACGATCACGATGACGGCCATCCCGGAGGCGATCCGCATCCCGGTCAGCGTCTGGGGCAGCGCGGCGGGCAGCGTGATGTGCCACAGCACCGCCCACCGCGAGGCCTTGCACGACCGGCCGACATCGGTGTACTTCGTGGACACACCGGCGACCGAGTCGATCGTGTTGATCAACACGACGAAGAAGCAGGTCAACGCGACCAGCAGGATCTTGCTGGTCTCCCCCAGCCCGAACACCAGCAGCAGCAGCGGCAGCACCGCCAGCTTGGGCACCGTGTACAGCGCGGCGATCGTCGGCTCCAACGCCGAGCGCGCCAGCTTGCTGGACCCGATGGCGAACCCGATCACCAACGCGGCGAGCGTGCCGAACAGGTAACCGAGCGCGATGCGCTGCACACTGGCCAGCACGGACTCGAAGTAGACGCCCTGGGAGACCAGTTCACCCCAGCTGGAGGCGATCTCCAGCGGCGGCGGGAAGTACTGGCTCTCGGCCACCCCGGCGCTGGCCAGCCCCTGCCACAGGGCGATCAGGGCGATCGGCACGCCGACCGCGAGCCCGCGTTCCAGCAGGCGGCGGCGCCGCGCGTAGCCGCGCGGGTCCCGCTCCCTGGCCGACGGGACGATGACCTTGCTGGTCGCGGCCGCGGACGGCGCGCGGGTCTGGGAAAGGTCGGCGGTCATGAGACCTGGAGCTCCCTTCGCAGGCGGTGCCAGATGTCGTCGCGCAACGCGGCGAAGTCGGGCGACGCGCGGATCTCGTCCGGGTCACGCGGCCGGGCGAACGGCACGTCGATCACCGTGTCGATCCGGCCGGGACGAGCGCTCATCACCGCGATCCGGTCACCGAGCAGCAACGCCTCGTCGATCGAGTGCGTGACGAACACGACCGTGTTCTGGTTGTGCTGCCACAGGTCGAGCAGCTTCTCCTGGAGCAGCAGCCGCAGCTGGGCGTCCAACGCGGCCAGCGGCTCGTCCATGAGCAGCAGTTCGGGCCGCAGTGCCAGGGCGCGCGCGATCGCCACCCGCTGTTTCATACCGCCGGAGACGGTGTCCGGAAAGGACTTCTCGAACCCGGCGAGGTCGAGCTGGCCGAGCCAGTGCCGGGCGACCTCGCGCGCCTCCCGCCGCCGGTACCCGTTCTGCAGCAGCGGGAACACGACGTTGTCCATGATCGTCTTCCAGGGGAACACGGAGTAGTCCTGGAACACGACCGACGACAGCGGCCGGTCGGGGTCGTCGTGGCGCATCTCGATCCGCCCGGACGACGGCGACTCCAGCTCCGCCATGATCCGCAACAACGTGGTCTTGCCGCAGCCCGAGGGGCCCAACAGGCAGAGGAACTCGCCGTCCCGAACGTCCAGATCGATGGCGGCGAGCGCCTCCACCCGGCGGGCCTTCGACGTGAACACCTTGCCGACGGCCTGTACCGACACCTTGACCTGATCGTCGTTGGCCACGGGCCCGCCCTCCGCCATTGAGTGGCTATCCGTTAATCATTGATAAGATAGGCGAGCGGAGGCCGCCGGACAAGACCCTCAGTAACCACGACCCCGGTCGACCCGGTTCCGGACCGGTTCACCCCGCTCCACCCGCCGCACGTTCTCCGCCAGCACGACCCCCACGCGCCGCAGGTAGTCAGGCGAGTACCAGGAGACATGGGGCGTGACCAGCAACCCGGGCGTCGTCCACAACGGATCGCCGGCCGGCAACGGCTCGTTGACCACCACATCCAGCGCCGCCCCACCCAACCGCCCCGCCTCCAGCGACTCGACGAGAGCCTTCTCGTCCAGCACGTCACCCCGCGCGACGTTCACGATCAGACAGCCCGGCGCACACCGCGCCAACCTCTCGCGGTCGAACATCCCCTTCGTGTCCCCCGTGGACGCCACCGCGATCACCACGACGGCGGCCGTCGGCAGACGGTCGGACAACTCGTCGGCCGACACGACGTCGTCGAAGTCCGCGCAGGGCGTCGCGGAGCGTCGCACCCCGGTCACGGTCATGCCCAACGCCCGCAACCGGAGGGCCGTCTGACGGCCGACCGGGCCCGCACCCACCACCAGCGCGCGCGCACCGGCGAGCAGTTGGGGCTCGGTGCGCCGCCACTGGTGGGCACGCTGGTTCTCCCAGGCCTGCGGAAGCCGCTTCGCCAGTGCCAACAGGGCGGCGACCGCGAACTCCGCCATCTCCGGCGCGGCGACACCCCGTGCGTTCGCGACCTCGACGGCGTCGGGGAGCCCGTGGGCGGGGAGAAACCTCTCCGCCCCCGACCCGGCCAGCTGCACGAGCCGGAGCCGGGTCGCCTCCGCCCAGCCCGCCCGTTCCAGCGCGACACCGACCAGGACGTCCAGTTCAGCGAGCGGCAGGTCGGTGGCCCGCCGGATCGGGATGACGTCGACACCGAGAAGGTCAGCGGCGGCCTCGGCGGCCCCGATCGCGACTCTGCCGACGGCATGGATGGACCGGACCGGGATGCTCATGGTCTTCCTCGTCCCTTCACCGCTGGACCGCCCTTCCCCCGCGTTTTTCGCGTTCCCGACCGGGCTCGGCCTCCGAGGTCGCCCACCTCTCGGAAATCCGGCCATAATCGGACATCTATATAGTTAATAGTGAGAAGTAAAATTTTGGACTGGCAACCGTCTACCCGGAATCAGCGCCGAAGGATCTCCCGGCCGATCCGGGACTCCGCCGCGTACGCCTCGTCCAGCGTCCCGGCCAGCCCTTCCGCCACCGCACGCTTGATCGCCGCCACCGCCGCCACCGGATGTCCGGCGATCGTCCCGGCGAGCTCCAGCGCCCGGTCCAACGCCTCCCCCGGCCCCACCACCTCGCTCAGGAAGCCCCAGTGGAACAACCGGTCCGCACCGAACCGGGCGCCGGTCAGCAGGATCTGCATCGCGGCGGCCGGCCCCAGCTGGCGCGGTAATCGCGCCACCGAACCTCCACTGGGGATGAAGCCGTGCCGCACCTCCGGCAGGGCGAACACCGCGTCACCGCCGGCGATGCGGATGTCCGTGGCGCCCACCAGCTCCATCCCCGCACCGAAGCAGAGGCCCTCCACCGCCGAGACGACCGGGGTGGTCAGGACGACGTCACGCAGCAGGGCCTGTTCGATGTCCACCCACGCCTGCCTGCCGGTGGCCCGGACGTCCGCGTCGAGGGTCGCCAGGTCCGCGCCGGAGGAGAAGTCCCGGGTACCGGTGATGACGGCGACCCGGGTGTCACCACTCTCGATCTCTCGCCACGCCTGGGCCAGGGCCCGGAAGCCCGCCAGGTCCAGGGCGTTGCGCCTGGCCGGGCGGGACAGCCGGACCAGGTCGACGCCGGGCGCCACCCTGGTCACCTCGATCACCCCGGGTCACCAGCGCTTCAGTTCGGGCATCACCCGGTCGGCGAAGCGCTTGAGGTCCCCGTACGCCTCCTCGCGGATCGGGACGCCACCGGTGGGTCCTGAGTGGACGATGTCGGTCAGCGGCAGCGTGTCGGCGAAACCGCGCAGCGTGCCCAGGACCGTGTCGGCGTCGCCGATCAGTTCGAAGTCACGGTACGCGTCCGGCCCGGGGGTCAGGCCGTAGTCCAGGTCCGGGTCGCCCATCTCGATGCGGATCTGGCGGTAGAAGTCCCACCGGTCGAAGTACAACTCCTTGTTGCGCTCCCACACCGCCTCCGGCTTCTCGTCGGTCACCGTGATCGACCACGGGTTGGACACCCGCCTGGTCGCCGGGTCGACACCGGCCTCGGCCAGCCCGTCGCGATACGCCTGGTGGAACGCCGGGTCCACGCTCGCGCCGTGCAGGTTCGCGCCGTAGCGGCCGGCGCGCGCTGCCGCCGGCGGCGCGGTGGCCGCCACCCACAGCGGCGGGTGCGGCTGCTGCAACGGCGCCGGCGTCACCGTGATGTCCTTGAGGTCGTAGTACCTGCCGGTGAACGTGAACGGCCGCTCGGTCCACGCCTTGAGCAGGACCTGCAACCCTTCCTCCATGCGCGACGGGCGGGTCTTGGGCGAGTGTCCGAACGCGACGTACTCCAGCGCACGGTGTCCACTACCGACAGTCACGTCGAGCCGACCGTCGCTGAGGTGGTCGATCAGCGCCAGTTCCTGCGCGAGCCGCGCGGCGTTGTGCAGCGGCAGGACGTAGGTGTACGAGCCGATCCGCGCGGTCGACGTGCGCTCGGCCAGCAGCGTCAGGAACACGGTGGCCGACGGGGCGTAACCGTCCTTGGTGAAGAAGTGTTCCTGCACCATCAGGTAGTCGAAGCCCATCGCCTCGGCCTCGCGGAACAGCCACAGCCGGTCCTCCCAGAACTGCTTCCACGGTTCGCCCCTGGGGTTGCGCATGTCCATGGTGAAACCGACCTTCATCGGGCGCTCCTTCGCACTCGCTGGGATCTCACGGCCTGCCGGCTCCCGGCACGTCGACCTCGACCACCTCGACCGCCCCGTGGAACTCGCCCCGCGCGAGCATCTCCGGCGAGGTCCTGGCGGTCAGCACGTAGAGGTCCCGGCGGTGCCGGCCGCCGAGCATGCACGCGGTGGCCCACCGGCCGGGGGTCGTGACCCTGGCGGTCTCCCGCCCGCCCTCGGCGACCCGCACGACGGCCTCCGCCTCCAGGCAGGCGATCCACAGCTGACCCTCGGCGTCCAGGCACATGCCGTCTGGCCGCAGGTCGCCGAGATCGGCCCAGACGCGCTGGCCGCCCAGGGTGCCGTCCGGCGCCCGGTCGAAGGCGGTGATCACGTGGCCCTCGGTCTCGCTGACCAGCAGGGTGCGCTCGTCGTCGGTGAGGACCAGGGCGTTGGGGAAGCGCAGACCGTCGGCGACGACGCTGACGGCGCCGTCGGTGTCGACCAGGACCAGGGGCGCGGGTTCGAGCGGGGCACCGGCGGCCAGGTCGTAGCCGAAGCTCGACACGTAGGCGCGGCCGGAGCTGTCCAGGACCAGGTCGTTGGCGTCGTGCCGGGCGTACCCGGCGAGGTCGGCGTGGGTGGTGACCGTGCCGTCGGCGGCGCGGCGCAGGATCCGCTGGTCGTGCTGGGAGACGACCAGCAGCGAGCCGTCGGCCGGGAAGGCGAGCCCGGAGGGGCCGGCCGCGACCGGAAGGACCTGTTCCAGACGGCCCGAATGGTCCACTGTGTACACATGGCCGCCGTACAGGTCGGAGAACCACAGCGTGTCGTTGTGCCAGCGCGGACCGTCGCACAGGACGAGTCCGCTGTCGACGAGAACCTTCGTGTCGGCCATGTCCGCCTCCGTTTCTAACACTTATAATATTGCTATGTTAGAGACAACACAAACGGAGGACGACAGCTCGATCCGCTCGCTCATCGGCCTCGCGGCCCTTACCGGCGACGTGGGTGAACCAGAGGACTACCGCCGCATCTACAGCCCAAACGCGACGTGGCGATCCGGTCAGGAACGGCAGACCGGCGCCGACGAGATCGTCGCCGCCGCCGCGACACGTCGTGACCAGGGGATCAGCGGCCCAGGGACGGCCACCAGACACTTCGTCGTCCCACTGCATGTCACGGTGAGCGGCGACCGGGCGACCGCCGTCTCGTACTTCGCCTTCCTCACCGCCACCACGTCGGCACCCACCGTGTCGGTCGCCGGGACCTACCGCGACGAGCTGGTCAGGACCGAGGACGGCTGGCGCATCCACGACAGGGAGACCACGATCGGATGACCCGGGCCCCACTCGCCGACCTGCTCGCCGACGCCGCCGAGGACTCCCCCACGACCGCCGCCCTGCGGTGCGGAGCCGACCGGCTGACCTACGCGGAGCTGGCCACCACCGTCCGCCGGGGCGCCGCGGCCTGGCTCGCCCTCGGCCTCGCCCCGGGCGAGCGGGTGGCGGCCTGGGCGGTCAACACGCTCGACTGTGCCGTGGCGATGCTCTCGGTCGTGGTCGCCGGCGGCGCGCTCGTGCCGCTCAACCCGCGCTACACCCCGGCCGAGGCGTCGGCGATCCTCGCCCGCGCCGGCTGCCGGTTCCTGCTGGTGCCCGACGCCTTCCGTGACCGGCCGCTGGCCACCGAGGCCGCCGCGTTCGTCGCACCGCAGCGGCTGGTGCGCCTCGGCGGCCCGGCGGGACCGGGGCTGCGGTGGTCGGATCTGCTCGGGCCGGCCGAGCACGGCGGGACACCGGTCGAACACGCGGTCGTCCAGTTCACCTCCGGCACCACCGGCACCCCCAAGGGCGCCGTGCTGCGGCAGGCGCCGCTGGTGGCGACCGCCGCGACGTGGGCGGCCACCGTCGGCCTGCGCCGGGCCGACGTGTTCCCGGTGACCTATCCGCTGGCCCATGTCGGCGGCTTCAAGACCGGCCTGCTGTCCCCGTTCCACGCCAGGGCCACGGCCGTACTGCTGCCGCACGTGTCGCGCGCGAGCGTGGTCGAGTTGGTCGGCGGCGGCGAGGTGGCGGTGTTCAACGCGCCGCCGACGGTCCAGGGTTACGTGCTCGACGCGCTGCGCGCCGGTGAGCTGCCGGCCGACCCTGGCGTGCGCACCGCGGTGATCGGGTCGGCGGTCGTCCCGCCCGACCTGGTCCGCGCGCTGCGCGCGGAACTGGGCGTGCGCGACGTGGTGATCGGCTACGGCCTGACCGAGGCGACCGGCGTGTGCACGATGACCCGCCCCGGCGATCCCCCCGACCTGCCCGAAACCTCGATCGGCGCGCCGATCGAGGGCGTCGAGGTGCGCATCGCCGGCCGCGACGAGCGCGGCCCCGACCAGGTCGGGGAGCTGGAGGTGCGCGGCGCCAACGTGATGGCCGGCTACCTCGACGACCCGGCCGCCACCGCCGAGGTCGTCCACGACGGCTGGCTGCGCACCGGCGACCTGGCCTGGCTGGGGGTCGACGGCAACGTGCGGATCGTCGGCCGGGCCAGGGAACTGATCATCGTCGGCGGGTTCAACGTGTACCCGGCGGAGGTCGAACACGCCCTGCGCGAGCACCCGGCCGTGCGGGAGGCGGCGGTGGTCGGCGTGCCGCACGAACGTCTGGGCGAGGCGCCGGCCGCGTTCGTCGTGGCCGACGGCGAACCGGACCTGCTCGGGTGGGCCAGGGGGCGGCTGGCGGACTTCAAGGTGCCCCGGCACCTGTGGTTCGTCGACGCCCTGCCCCGGGGCGCGGTGGGCAAGGTCGCCAAACCCGAACTGACCCGGCTGGCCAGAACCCGGCTCACGGACGCCTGACCGGCCGGCGCCGGATCGACGACGGATCGGCGACGGTTCAGCGGCGGACGTGGTCGCGGACGCGACGGACGGCGTCGAGGTGTTCTGGCTGGCGGACCGACCAGTTCTGGGCCACCTGTTCGACGTCGGCCGCCGCGGACGGGTCGGTCAGGGCGCGGCCCAACGCCATGACCGACTTCGTGCGGCGCACGAGCGGGGCGGGTCGGCCGGCGGCCCGGGCGGCCATCGCCGAGACCAGGGCGGGGAGGTCCTCGTCGGGGACGCAGCGCCAGGCCAGGCCGACCTGCGCGGCCTGCTCACCGGTCACCGCCTCGCCGAACAGGATCAGGGCGGTGGCGGCCTGGTGGCCGACGCGCTGTTCGAGGCGCCAGAGGTGCGCGCCGCCGGGGTGGATCGCCAGGTCGAGGAAGCGGGGGTCGAACCTCGCCGAGCGGCCGGCGACGATCACGTCGCAGGCCAGGGCGAAGCTGACGCCGGCGCCGATGGCCGGGGCGTGGACGGCGGCGAGCGTGGGTACCGGCAACGCCGCCAGGGCCTCGAATCCCCGGTAGACGGCCGTGGGGTCGGCCGGGACGGTGCCCAGGGAGTCCAGGTCGCCGCCGGCGGAGAAGACCGGGCCCTCGGCGCGCAGGACGGCGGCCCGCACGTCGCGGTCGGCGCGGACCAGGGCGCAGGCGTCGGCCAGTTGGGTGACCAGGACGGGGTTGAGGCTGTTGCGCCGGCCGGGATCGGTGAGGGTGATCCAGGCGACGCCGTCCTCGACGGTCAGGGTCACGGCCGTCCGTTCCGCCATGGTGCGCTCCCGGGTGCTCGCGGTAGGATCGCGGAATATTATCAAAGATATAACTGATACGGGTGACGTGATGGAGATCGGTCTCGACCAGGACCAGCGCGCCTTCGCCGAGGTCTGCGCGAAACTCGCCGCCGAGCTGGCCACCCGCTGGTCCCCCGGCCGCGGCCCCGACGACACCAGCCCCGCCGAACCGGACGAGGTGGCCTGGTCGCGGATCGTCGCCGCCGGGTGGCTGGCCATCGGGCTCGACGAGGCGTCGGTCGTCGACCTCACCGTGCTGGTGGAACAGCTCGGCTACCACACGGTGCCGGCGCCGGTCATCGGCACGCTGCTGGCCGCCGAACGGCTACGGCTCGGCGGCGCCGGCCAGGACCTGCTCGACGCCATCGGCGGCGGCGAGGTCCGGGTCGCACCCCTGCTGCGCCGCGACCTCACCGACTACGCCGGCACCGCCGCCGACGCCGTGGCCTGGGACAGCGCGGGCGCCGAGGTGACCCACTCCCCCGACGGCACGGGCCACCACCTCGGTGACCCGCTCCCCGGCGCCGACCTCACCCGCCGCACCCGTGCCGTCGGCCCCGCCGCCGGCCACCTCGCCCTCACCGACCCCGGCACCGAGGACCGGCTGCGGCTGACCGCGCTCGGCCTCACCCTCGCCACCGCCGATCTGCTCGGCGTCATGCGCGCCGCCCTCGACGACGCCGTCGAGCACGCCAGGAACCGCACGCAGTTCGGGGCGCCGATCGGGTCGTTCCAGGCCGTCCAGCAGCTCGCGGCGGACTGTCTGGTCTCGGTCGAGGCGAGCCGCAGCGCGCTGTTCCACAGCGCGTGGGCGGCCGACGCGCTGCCGGCCGACGAGGCCGTGGCCGCCGCGCGGACCGCGAAGGCGTTCGTCGCGCCGGCGGCCGTCGAGGTGTGCGAGACGGCGATCCAGCTCCTCGGCGGCATCGGCATGACCTGGGAGTCCCGCGCGCACGTCCGGCTGCGCCGCGCCCACGCCTCCCGCGCGCTGTTCGGCGACGAACACCACCAGCTCCGCCACCTGACCGGCCGGCTCCTCGGCGAGAACGGACGATGACCAGAAACGGACACTGACCAGAAACGGACGCTGACCAGAAACGGACGCTGACCAGAAACGGACGCTGACCATGGACTTCGCCGACACCCCCGAGGTGGCCCGGTTCCGCGCGGGCCTGCGCGCCTGGCTGGCCGGCCACCTCGACGAGTACCGCCACGGCACCGGCTACCACTCCGACGCGGCACTGGCCGCCACCCTGCGCTGGCACCGCGCGCTGGCCGGCGCCGGCTACGTCGCGGTGTCGCTGCCCGCCGAGTACGGCGGCCGTGGCCTGCCCGACGTGTACGAGGCGGTGATCAACGAGGAGCTGGCCAGGGCCCAGGCACCGGCCGCCCCGCCGATCGGGCACATCGCCCACGCCATCGCCGACTTCGCCGGCGACGAGCTCAAGACCCGGGTACTGCCCGGGCTGCTGGGCTGCACCAGCTCGTGGTGCCAGGGGTTCAGCGAGCCGGGCGCCGGGTCGGACCTGGCGAGCCTGACCACCACCGGGCGGCGCGAGGGCGACGAGTACGTCGTCGACGGCCAGAAGATCTGGACCAGCGGCGCGATGTGGGCCGACTGGTGCCTGCTGCTGCTGCGCACCGAGGCCGACCAACCGCGCCACCGCGGCCTGTCGATGCTCGTGGTGGACATGACCTCGGCCGGGATCGAGCGCCGGGAGATCACCCTGGCCAACGGCAGCCGCGAGTTCGCCGAGGTGTTCTTCGACGGGGTGCGGGTGCCGGCCGCCAACCTGGTCGGCCAGGCCGGCATCGGCTGGCGCATCGCGATGCACATGCTCACCTACGAGCGCGGCCCGGCCGACATGGGCTGGGTCGGGCGGCTGGGACACGTGCTGGCGGCGGCCGTCGAGGACGTGCGCACCGGCCGGTGCGCGGCCGACGAGCCGCTGCGGCGCCGCCTGGTGGCCTGCGCGGTGAACATCGACGTGCTGCGCTGGCAGGTCGCGCGGTCGCTGGTCGACCGGGCCGGGGTCGCCGCGTCGGTCGACAAGCTGCTCACGACCCGGATCGAGCAGGAGCTGTTCCGGGTGGTGGGCGACCTCGCCGGCACCGGCTTCGTCCAGGGCGACGACCGGTTCGACGAGTACCTGTGGTCCCGCGCCCAGTCGATCTACGGTGGTACCCAACAGATCCAGCGGCAGATCGTGGCCCAGCGCGTCCTCGGGCTGCCCCGGGGCTGAGCACCGCCAGCACCGGTGGCCGCGCCGGGTGTGCGGCACGGCGAGTGTCAACCACTTGCGCGAAGGTCAGCGATGGCGTCAGGCTGGCGCCATGTCCTACCGCCGCCGGGTGCGCCGGACACCGGCCGGCGACCAGGAACCGCCACCGAGGCCGGTGTCGGTCGTGGACTGCGCGGTGTACGTCGACGGCCGGCGGTTGCCCGGCGAACGGGACCACGCCGAGGCGATCGCCGAGGTGCGCCGCCGCGACGAGGGGTTCGTCTGGATCGGGCTGCTGGAACCCGATCCCGAGCAGCTGCACGGTCTGGCCGAGACGTTCGGGCTGCACGAGCTCGCCGTGGAGGACGCCGTGGTCGCCCACCAGCGGCCCAAGCTGGACCGCTACGGCGAGAGCCTGTTCATGGTGCTCAAGACCGTCCGCTACGTCGAGCACGTGTCGCCCACCACGGCCAACGAGATCGTCGAGTCGGGCGAGATCATGGCGTTTCTGGGCAGGGACTTCATCGTGACGGTCCGCTACGGCGAGCACTCGGGTCTGCGGGAGCTGCGGGGGCGGCTGGAGACCGAGCCCGAGCGGCTGCGGATCGGGCCGGCTGTGGTGCTGCACGCGATCGCCGACCACGTGGTGGACGGCTATCTCGTGGTCAGCGAGGCGTTCGAGAACGACATCGACGAGATGGAGACCCTGGTGTTCGCGCCGCGCAGCCCCATCGGCGCCGAGCAGATGTACCTGATGAAACGGGAGATCCTCGAACTGCGGCGCGCGGTGATGCCGCTGGCCACCCCGCTGCGGCGGCTGACCGTGAGCTACACCCCGCTGGTCCCGGAGCGGGTGCGGTCCTACTTCCGCGACGTCGACGACCATCTCACCATGGTGGCCGAGCGGGTGACGGCGTTCGACGACCTGCTGACCACGCTGGTCGACGCGACCCTGGCGAAGATCTCGTTGCAGCAGAACACCGACATGCGCAGGATCACCGCGTGGGCGGCGATCATCGCCGTGCCCACGATGGGCGTCGGCGTGTACGGGATGAACTTCGACTTCATGCCCGAGCTGCACTGGAGGTACGGCTACCCCGTGGTGATGGTGGTGATCATCACCGTGTGCGTGATCCTGCACCGCCTGTTCACCCGCCGGGGCTGGCTCTGACCATCCGTCCACATCGGACATGACGGGAGGGTGTCGTCGGTGTCCTGGTTGACCAAGCCCTGGTTCTGGCTGCTGGCCTTCCTGCTCGCCTGGCTGATCCTGGTCGTCGTGCAGATCACCCTCGGCATGGGCGGTGTCCCCGGTGGTGGCGGCGCCCCCTGATCAGCCGCTGCGCGGGACCTGCGCCCACGGCGTGCCCCGGTAGGGGTCGAACTCCCTTGGCAGCCCCAGGACCCGCTCGGCGATGACGTTCTTGTTCACCTCGGAGGTGCCGCCCTCGATGGTGTTGGCCCGGCTGCGCAGCATCCCCTGGACCTCGGCCGGCATCCCCGCCCAGTACTCGCCGGGCGTCCCGGCCGTGCCGGACCACGCGAGGGCCGGCCCACCCAGCAGGTCCACGGCCGCCAGCTGAACGCGCTGGTTCAACTCCGACCCGTGCACCTTGCCCACCGAACTCTCCGGGCCGGGCGCCAGGTTCCCGGCCAGCCGCGCCCGGACACGCTCGTTGGTCCAGCCCCGCGCCTGCTCCTCACACCACAGCCGCACCACCCGCTCGCGCACGGCCGGGTCGGTCCAGCCGCCGTCCAGGCCGCGCTCGGACCGGGCGCGGGCCAGCCGCACGAGGTGGGCGGCGCTGCCTCCGCCGACCCGGTCGACGCCGCCGGAGCCGGCACCGGAGACCATCTGCCGTTCGCCGCTGAGGGTGGCCTGGGCGACCCGCCAACCGGCCCCGACCTCACCGACCCGGCTGGTGTCGGGCACCCGCGCGCCGTCGAAGAACACCTCGAAGAACTCGGTCTCCCCGCCCAGGTGCGGCAGCGGACGGACCTCGACGCCGGGCTGGCGCATCGGGAGCAGGAAGTAGGTGATGCCCTGGTGCTTGGGCAGGTCGGGGTCGGTCCGGGCCAGCAGCACCCCGAAGTCCGCCTGATCGGCCCAGGTGGTCCAGACCTTCTGGCCGGTGATGACCCACTCGTCACCGTCGCGCACGGCCCGGGTGGACAGTGAGGCCAGGTCGCTGCCCGACCCGGGTTCGCTGAACAGCTGGCACCACACCTGCTCGCCCCGGGCCATCGGCCCGAGGAACCGGGCCCGCTGCTCGTCGGTGCCGTGGGCGAACAGGGCCGGCGCCGCCAGGTTCAGGCCCAGCGGGTTGAGCCGGGGCAGGTGGTAGGGCGCCAGCACCCGCTCGGCGGCGCTCGCGGCCTCCCGGGTCCAGCCCAGACCGCCGTGGGCTGGCTCCCAGCGGGCGGCGACCAGGCCGGAGGCACCGAACACGGGGTACCACGCGCGGTACTGCTCCGGGGTACGGACCGCGCGCACGGCCCGGCGGCCGCCTCGCTCACCGGCGGCCCGCCAGTCGGCGGGGACGTGCTCGGCGACCCAGGACCGCGTCAGCTCGGCGGCCCGGTCGGGGCCGACCTCGGGACCGGTTTCGGTGATCATGGACGGTTCCTCCCGTGTTCCTGGGCCTCCCAGAGGGCCCGTTTGCGCGCCCTGACCAGCTCGGGGTCGGCCGCGGCGATCCACTCGGCCACGCGCTGGGCGGCGGTGGTCAGCTCCGCCGGCTCCACCACCTCGTCGACCAAGCCCAGCTGGCGGGCGCGCTCGGCGGTGAGTCGCTCGTGGACACCGGTGAGCGCGACCCGCGCGGCCACGCCGGCGGCCAGCCGGGACGCCAGGCCGATCGCCTCCCAGTTGCTGGCCTGGCCGACGCTGACGTGCGGGTCGAGGAAGGTGACACCCCGGGCGGCGATCACCACGTCGGCGTCGACGACGAAGTGCAGGCCGCCGCCGGCGCAGGTGCCGTTGACGGCGACGACGACCGGGGTGGCGACGCCGAGGTGCCAGTTGGTCAGGGCCAGGTCGGCGTCGCGGGTGCGGCGGCTGCTCTCCCGCAGGCTCTCCGGTTCCCGCGCCAGCGCGGTGACGTCGAGTCCGGTCTGGAACGAGCGGCCCGCTCCGGTGAGGACGACGCAGCGCACGTCGTCGTCGGCGTCCAGTTCCCGCCAGGCCAGCGGCAGTTCGGCCATCATCGCGGCGTCCATGGCGTTGCCGGCGCGCGGGCGGTCGAAGGTGAGCCAGCCGACCGGCCCACGCCGCTCGACCAGCAGCGTCCGGTACCCCATCGGCGGCCTCCTCGACTTCCCACCCGCATTCAGTTATAAGATAGCAAAGAAAGAAGGGAGTCCGACATGGCGACCAGCGGCACCCGCGCCGAGCCGCGCATCACCGACGAGGGCGTGGCCGCGCTACGGGCGCGGATCGGTATCCCCCAACCCAATCCGGTGCCACCGCACTACCTCAGCCCCGGCACCGACGCGTTCCGCGTCGTCGCGCGCTCCTACGGTGACGACAACCCGCTCTACTGCGACCCCGACCACGCCACCCGCTCCCGCTGGGGCGGGCCGATCGCCCCGCCGGCCCTGGTCGGCGGGGACAGCATCGTCGGCGAGGACGTGCTGACCGAGGCCGACCTGGCCCGCCAGGACGAGGTGAAGGGCGACCCGCTGCGCGGCGTGCACGCGTTCTACTCGGCGTGCCAACGGGAATGGTGGCGTCCACTGGGGCCCAACCGGCACATCCACCGACGCAACGCGCTCGTCGGCGTGCTCGACAAGCCAAGCGAGTTCTCCGGACGCGCGGTGCACGAGTGGAACGCCAACGTGTTCGCCGACGCCGACGGCACGCTGCTCGCCGGCCAGTACCGGCTGATGATCCGCACCGAGCGCACCGAAGCGGTGAAGCGCAAGAAGTACGACGCCGTCGAGCCGCAGGTGTGGACCGACGAGGCACTGGCCGAGATCGACGCCGCCTACGCCGCCGAGGCACCCCGGGGCCCCGAACCCCGGTGGTTCGAGGACGTCGAGGAGGGCGACACGATCACCCCACTGGTCAAGGGACCGCTCACCGTCACCGACATGGTCGTGTGGCACACCGGCATGGGCATGGGCGTCTACGGCGTGGCCGCACTGCGCCTGGGTCACCGCAACCGCCAACGCATCCCGCGCTTCTACCACCGCGACGAGCAGGGGATGTGGGACGCGATGCAGCGGGTGCACTGGGACCCCGAGTTCGCCCGCCGCTCCGGCAACCCGACCACGTTCGACTACGGCCGCATGCGCGAGACCTGGATGATCCACGCCTGCACCGACTGGATGGGCGACGACGCGTGGTTGTGGCGCCTGGGCGTGGAGTTCCGCAAGTTCAACTACGTCGGCGACCTGCAGACCATCACCGCGACGGTGGTGCGCAAGCACGTCGTCACCGACGAGGCCGGCCGGCACCCGGCCGTCGACCTGGAACTGGCGGCCACCAACCAGCACGGCACGGTCACCGCCCCCGGCACCGCGACCATCCTGCTGCCCAGTCGCGAGCACGGGCCGGTGACCCTGCCGACACCGATCGGTGGATCGTCCACACTGGACGAAGCACTGCGCGCGTCGGTCGAGCACTTCGACCGGACCTGAGGCATGGGACCACTGTCCGGACCGCTGTCGGGGATGCTGGTGGTGTCGGCCGAACAGGCCGTCTCCGCGCCCTACACCACCCGCCAGCTCGCCGACCTCGGCGCGCGGGTGATCAAGGTGGAACGGCCGGGGCAGGGCGACTTCGCCCGCCACTTCGACACCTACGCCAACGGCACCGGCGCGCACTTCGCGTGGGTCAACCGCAACAAGGAATCGCTCACCCTCGACGTGAAGGCGCCGCGGGGCCGGGCGGTGCTCGACGAACTGCTCGACCGCGCGGACGTGTTCGTGCACAACCTGGTGCCCGGCGCCGCGCCCAGGCTCGGCCTGGACGGGCCGGCGCTGCTCGCACGCCGGCCCCGGCTGGTGGTGTGTGAGATCTCCGGCTACGGCACCGGCGGCCCCTACGACCGGCGCAAGGCCTACGACCTGCTGATCCAGGCCGAGGCCGGGCTGGCGACGATCACCGGCAGCATCGACGAACCGGTCAAGCCGGGGATCTCGGTGGCCGACATCGCCGCCGGCATGTTCGGTTTCTCCTCGGTGCTCTCGGCGCTGCTGGCCAGGCAGCGCACCGGCGCGGGGGCCGCGCTGGAGGTGTCGATGCTCGACGCGATGGCCGACTGGATGGGCTACCCACTGGTGGTGCGCCGCCACGGCCACGAACCGGACCTGGCGAAGGGCATGAGCCACCCGGCGATCGCCCCGTACGACGTCTACCCCACCGCCGACGGCCGGTTGCTGACGATCAGCGTGCAGAACGACCGGGAGTGGGCCACGCTCGCCACCGCCGTGCTGGGCCGCCCCGAGCTGGTGACCGACGAGCGGTTCGCCACCAACCAGGCGCGGGTGGCCCACCGCGCCGCCATCGACGAGCTGCTGGCTCCGGTGATCGCGACCCACGACGCGGGGGCCGCGGTCGAGCTGCTGCACACGGCCGGGATCGGCTGCGCGGTGGTGAACCGGCTCGACGAGATGGCCGAGCACCCCCAACTGTCCACCCGGGACCGCTGGCTGCGGGTCGGGGCGCCGTACGGTCCGGTGTGGACGCCGCTGGCGCCGCCGGTCAGCTCGGCCTGGACCACCCCCGGCGGCGCGGTCCCCGCCCTCGGCGAGCACACCGACGCGATCCTCGCCGAGCTGGGCCGCGACGCCGCCACCATCCGCCGGCTGCACGACGAGGGTGTCGTGTGAGCGCGCAGAACCGATCGGAGCGACCGTGACACCGACCACGCTGGCCGAGGAGGACCTGGACCGGTTCCGCGAGTCCGTGCGGGCCGCGATGACCTCGCTCAGCCCGCCCGACCGTGTTCGGGAGGCTGTCGCGCGCGGCGGCCGGTCCGAAGAGGACACTTGGCGGGTGCTGACCGGACAGCTCGACCTCGCCGGCCTGCTGCTGTCGGAGGACGCCGGCGGCAGCGGCCTTGGCCCGGCCGAGCTGGCGGTCGCCCTGGAGGAGACCGGGGCCGCGCTGCTGGTCGGGCCGCTGTTCGCGACCGCGGCGCTGGCCGTGCCGCTGCTCGTCGCACTCGGCGACAGCGAGGTCCTCGGCCGGCACGGCCCGGCGATCGCCGCCGGTCGGCGCACCGCGACGGTCGCGCTGGCCGAGCACGGCGGCGAGTGGCAGCCCGACGCCGTGCGGGTCAGCGCGCACCGCGAGGGCGACCGCTGGCTGCTCGACGGGGTGAAGGACCACGTCGTCGACGGCGCGGACGCCGACCTGGTGCTCGTGGTGGCCAGGGCCGGCGACCGGCTCGCGGTGTTCGAGGTGGACGCCGCCACCCCCGGTGTCGAGCGGGAACGCCTGGTGCCGCTGGACCTCACCCGGCCGCTGGCCCGGCTCACCTTCGCCGCCGCCCCGGCGACCCCGCTCGGGCCGCCCGACGCCGGTGACGCGGTCGAGGCGGCGACCTCGGTGTCCCGCGCGCTGCTGGCCGCCGAGCAGGTCGGCGGCGCGCGCCGCTGCCTGGACCTGGCCGTCGACTACGCCCGTACGCGGGTCCAGTTCGGCCGGCCGATCGGCTCGTTCCAGGCGATCAAGCAGAAGCTGGCCGACGCGCTGATCCAGGTCGAGACCGCGCACTCGGCGGTGTACGCGGCGGTCCGCTCGTCGGGCCCCGACCTGGCGGTGCGCTCGCGGATCGCGGCGTTCATGGCGGCCGAGGCGTACTCGGCGATCAGCGCCTACACCATCCAGGTGCACGGCGGCATCGGCTTCACCTGGGAGCACGACGCGCACCTGTACTTCAAGCGGGCCTGGTCCGGCGCCCACCTGCTCGGTCGCACCGGCGACCACCTCGCGGCCATCGGCCGCCACCTCGACGAGACCATCGTGTGAAGGGAACACCCATGACCTACGAGACCCTCCTCGTCGAGCGGCACGGCCCCGTCGGCTGGCTGGTGCTCAACCGCCCGGAGGCCCTCAACGCCATGAACACCCGCATGCGCGACGAGCTGGCCGACGCGTGGCGCGAGCTGGACGAGGACCCGCAGGTGCGGGTGATCGTGCAGACGGGTGCCGGGCGCGCCTTCCAGACCGGCGCCGACCTGCGCGAGGTGGCCACCGACGGTCAGGGCATGGGCCGCTACGAGGACGACCTGCTGGCCTTCGACCTGCACTTCACCTCCTGGCACCAGAAGGTCCGCAAGCCGGTGATCGCCGCGGTGAACGGCGTGTGCGCGGGCGGGGGCCTGCACTTCGTGGCCGACGCGGACATCGTGATCGCCGCCGCCGACGCCGAGTTCTTCGACCCGCACGTCAGCGTCGGGCAGGTCACCGCGATCGAGGTCATCGGGCTGGCCAAGAAGATCCCGTTCGGCGCGGTGATGCGGATGGCGCTGGTCGGCGCGCACGAGCGGATGAGCGCCGACCGCGCCCACGAGCTGGGTCTGGTGAGCGAGATCGTCGAGCCGGCGCGGTTGCGGGAGGCGGCCCAGGAGCTCGCCGAGAAGATCGCCCGCAACTCCCCGGCGGCCCTGGCGGCCACCAAGAAGTCCCTGGAGGCGGCGCTGGAGCTCGGGCTGACCGACGCCTGCAAGGTCGGCTCGCAGTACCTGGTCGGCCTGTGGGGCCACCCCGACCAGGTCGAGGGCCCGCTGGCGTTCGTGGAGAAGCGCGCGCCGAACTGGGCGCCGGAGTGAGCCTCAGGTCCGGGGCACCGTCGCGGTGCCCATACAGGCGTTCTTGATCAGCTCGGGGTCCTCGACGTCGGCGGCCGGGAGGTCGAGCACCACCCGGCCGACGTCGATGACCGTGACGTGGTCGGCGACCGCGAGCGCGGCGTCGACCGCCTGCTCGACCAGCAGGATCGCCAGGCCCGTCGCGCGCAGCGCGTCGACCCTGGCGAGCACCTCGGCGACCACCGACGGCGCCAGGCCGCCGGAGGGCTCGTCGAGCAGCAGCAGCCGGGGGCGGGCCATCAGCGCCTGCGCCAGCGCGACCATCTGCTGCTGGCCGCCGGACAGGCTGGCCGCCGGTGCGCCGCGCTTGTCACGCAGCACCGGGAACAGCTCGTACATCGTGTCCAGCTCGGGTTCGAGCCTGCGCCGGGACCGGCCGAGGCTGTAGCCGCCGAGCAGCAGGTTCTCCGCGACGGTCTGCTCGCCGAAGATCCGCTTGCCCTCCTGCAGGTAGCTGATCCCGCGCGCGACGCGCCGGTGCGCCGGCACGGCCGCCAGGTCGTCACCGTCGAAGGTGATCCGCCCGCGCTGCACGGGGTTGAGTCCGGCGATCGCGCGCAGCGTGGTGGTCTTGCCGGCGCCGTTGCGGCCCAGCAGGGCGGTGATCCGGCCCGGTTCGGCGTGCACGCTCACGTCCCAGACCGCGCGCAGGTCGCCGTAGCCGGTCGCCAGGTTGGTGACCTCCAGCAGTGTCACGCCACACCTCCCACACTCGCCTCGTCGGCGATGCCCAGGTACTCGTTGCGGACCCGATCGTCGGCCTCGATCGCCGCCGGGGGCCCGGAGGCGATCAGCCGGCCCCTGGCCAGCACGTGGATCTCGTCGGCCGTGCTCAGCACGAGCCCGAAGTTGTGTTCCACCAGCACGACCGCGCAGCCGGCGTCGCGCACCTGGCCCAGCAGCCGGGCGAGCACCGCGACCTCCTGCTCGTCCAGGCCGGAGGCGGCCTCGTCGAGCAGCAGGACCTTGGGCCGGCTGGCGATCGCGCGGGCGACCTCCAGCAGCCGGCGCTGCCCCAGCGGCAGCGACGACGCCTCGGCGTCGGCGACCCGCGCCAGGCCCACCAGGTCGAGCAGGTCACGGACCTGCTCACGGTCGCGCCGGCTGACCGCCCGGTGGCGGGGCCCGCGCAGCAGCGCGCCGATGATCGACACCCGGTCGGCGCTGTAGCGCCCGGCGGCGACGGTCTCGCGCACCGAGATCACCGGCGGCACCAGCGGGGTCTGGAAGGTGCGGCTCACGCCCCGGCGGGCGACCTGGTGGGCGGGCAGCCCGGTCAGCTCGACCTCACCCAGGCGCAGCCGGCCGTCGTCGACCGTGTAGAAGCCGCTGACCAGGTTGAGCAGGGTGGTCTTGCCGGAGCCGTTGGGCCCGATCAGCGCGGTCACCCGGCCGGGGGCCGCGCGCAGGGTCACGCCGGTGAGCACCTGGTTGCCGCCGAAGGCCTTGGACACCCCGTCGACGACCAGTTCCTCGCCGGGCAGCGGCGGTACCCCGGCGGCGCTCCCGCCGGTGTCGTCGGTGACGGGTTCGGGCAGGAACCGCCGGTCCAGGGCGCGGATCCCGCGCCGGACCAGGCCGGCGATGCCGCCGCCGAACACCACGCCGCCCAGGATCAGGAACGCGCCGTAGACGACCAGCGCCCACTCCTGGAAGTCGGCGGCCTGCCAGGTCGCCAGCTGCACCAGCAGCGCGCCGACCAGCGGCCCGTACACGCTGACCATCCCGCCGAGCACGGCCGCGGCCAGCGTCGAGGTCGCCAGGTGCAGTCCGAAGGAGGTGGGGGCCAGGAACAGGTCGAGGTTGGCGAACAGGGTGCCGGCCAGGCCCGCGGGAATCGCGCCGACGGCGTAGCCGATCAGCTTCATCCGGAACACCGAGACCCCGGTCGAGGCGGCCAGCACCTCGCTCTCCTTGAGCACCTGGAACGCCACGCCGTGCCGGGAGGTGACGATGTTGCGCACGACCGCGAACCACAGCAGCGAGACCACCACGATCAGCAGGAAGAAGTCACGCGGGGTCAGCACGGAGCCGAACACGGTGCCCGGCGGGATACCGCTCAGGCCGGTCCGCCCGCCGGTGGTCGACTCGAACACGTCGAGCACGTCGGGAATCATCAGCACCAGGAAGAACGAGGTCATCGCCAGCGACCAGGCGCCGAGGCGCAATCCGATGACGCCGGTGAGCAGCCCGATCAGCAGCGCGGCCGTCCCGGACACCAGCAGCTGGACGAGGACGTCGGTGACACCCCGGATCGCCAGCACGCCCGCCGAGTACGCCCCGGCCGCGTACATCGCGGCCTGGCCGAGCGCGAGCTGGCCGGCGTAGCCAAGGGACAGGCCGATGCCGCTGACGATCAGCGCGAGGATCAGCCCGAGCTGGATCTGCCGGCCGACCGCGTAGTCGAGGTTGAGGAACGGCAGGCACAGCGCCAGGACACCGGTGATCGTCGCCAGCACCCACGGCGGCACCGAGCGGACGGCTCGCCACAGTACGGTCACGCCTCACACCACCCTTTCCCGCACGCGGCCGAACACCCCGCGCGGACGGACGAGCAGGACGAGCATCAGCACGGCGAACACACTGATGTGGCTGAACTCCGCGCCCAGGTAGCGCGCGGAGACCTGTTCGACGATGCCGACGGTGAACCCGCCGAGCAGCCCGCCGTAGAGGCTGCCGAAGCCGCCGATCGCCAGCGCCACGAAACCCTTGAGCGCCATGGACGCGCCGAGTGTGGTCAGCGCGAAGGTCTTGGGCCCGACGAACGCGCCCATCAGGCCGGCCAGCGCGCCGGAGACCGCGAAGGTGATCAGCGCGAGCTTGCGGACGTCGATGCCGCGCAGGGTCGCGGCCTCCCGGTCCTGGGACATGCCGATGATCGCGATCCCGGACAGGAACCGCCGGCGGTACCAGTGCGCGCCGACCACCAGCAGCACGGCCAGCAGCACGAGCGCGAGGTCCACGGTGTGCAACCGCCCGCCCAGCAGCGACCACGCGCCCTCCGGTCCGGGGAAGGGCACGTCGAGCGCCTCGCTGCCCCAGATCCGTTCGGCGGCGCCGTCGAGCAGGGTGGCGAAGCCGAGGGTGGTGATCAGGATGGTGTGGTGGTCGGTGACCAGCCGCAGCGCGATCCGCTCCTCGATGACCGCGACCACCATCAGCACGGCCATCGCCAGCAGCGCCGCCACCACCCACGGCAGCCGGAACACCACCAGCGCGGTGTACGCGACGAAGGCGGCGACCATGACCAGCTGGGCCTGTGCGAAGTTGAACGCACGCGACGACAGGTAGACCAGGTTGTAGCCCAGCGCCACAAGCGCGTACACCGCGCCGAGTGACAGTCCGGAGTAGAGCAGGGTCATCAGCCGGCGTCCGGGTTGCCGAACTGGCCGTTGCGCAGCAGCGACGGGGCGATGAAGACGAACTCGTCGTCGCCGGGCTGGGAGGCGTGCGAGTCGGCGGTGTAGTTGTAGGCCGACAGCACCGCGGTGTCGGCCTCGGCGGTGACCGCCGGGTCCTCCATGGCTTCGGCGATCGCGGCCGCGTCCGACGAGCCGGCCTTGTTCGCCGCCGCGGCGATCAGGTGCAGCGCGTCCCAGTTCCACGCGTTGATCAGGGTGGACTTGATGGTGCCGGCCGAGGACATCGCCTCGACCATGGCGTTGACCCGGTCGTCGGCGGCGTCGTAGCTGGTGCTGCGCATCACCTGCATCTTCAGGTTGCTCACCAGCGGCGAGCCGACCAGGCCGCTGGGGGGCGCGGTGGCGAGCAGGTTGGTGGAGGCGACGGCGGTGTCACCGAGGATCGGCACGTCCCAGTCGAGGGTCTGCAGGCCCTTGACGGCGTAGCCGATGGCCGGGCCGTAGCCGTTGAGGGCGATGACGTCCGGGTTGCCGGCCTTGAGCGAGGACAGTTGCGCGGTGAGGTCGAGGGCGGCACCGTCGTACTCCTCGTTGCCGGTGACCTCGAACCCGGCCTCGGCGAACACGTCCGGCGCGCTGTCGCCGAACGCCTTGCCGAACGGGGAGTTGCTGTGCAGGATGCCGACGGACTTGTACCCGGACTTCTCCATCTCCGGCACGAACGCCTTGGTCTGCACGTCGGGCAGGGTCGGCAGGTTGAACGTCAGCGGGTACTTCTCGGCGTCGGCGGCCTCGGGCGATGAGCCGGAGTTCATGAAGATGATGTTGTTGCGGGCCAGTACCGGCAGCACGGCCGCGGACAGGGTCGTCGGGCCGGAGTTGAGGTAGGCGTCGGGTTTGGCCTCGGCGATCTGCTCCTGCAACGCGGTCAGGCCCTTGGTGGCGTCGCCGCCGTCGTCGATCTTGACCAGTTCGATGTCGCGGCCGTTGATCCCGCCGGCGGCGTTGATCGCCTTCGCCGCGGCCTCGGCGGACAGCGTCGAGGTGGCGGAGTTGGCGGCGAGGACACCCTGGGCGCTGGCGGCTCCACTGACCACCACGCGGTAGGGCCCGTCGCCACCGCCGGTTCCGCCCGCGTCTCCTCCGCAGCCGGCCAGTGCGAGTACACCGACCACGACCGCCGACAGGGCCGCGGCACCAGTTCGAGCGGACATCCCAACCTCCTCGTCGCAGATGCCATCATTACTAAGATTGATTTCTTAGCAAGAACAGCAGGATGGCATGCGGCGGGCGGCTGGGCAATCCTTTCCGCCGACCCGTTACCGCCCGCGGTGCAACCGCGACGTCTGTTCGGCGGTGGCGACCAGCCGACCGGCGGACCACAACGTCGTACGACCGACGGCGAACCGGTCGGCCACCGCGTCCACGTCGATCACCAGCAGGACCCACTCCTCGCGCGGCCGATCGACCACCCGCAGCGACGCCGAGACCGTCGAGATCGCCGACAGACCCGGCACACACCGCCGCAACAGGTAGGGCAGGTGGTCACTGACCACCGCCAGCCGCACCTCGTCGGGCACCTCCCGGCGCAGCCGCGCCCACAGCGTCACCGCACCGCCGACCCCGCGGTCGAGCCGCTCGGCGACCACCCGCACGTCCAGCAGGACCGAGGTCCCGGTGCCCGGCCCGTGGGCGTACTCCCGCTCGGGACACTCGTGCGGCGGCGGGGTGTCCGGCACCGGACGCGACGAGCCAACACCGCGGGGATCCGGCCCGGTGACCGCCGTGGCGACCATCGCCGGACCGTCCGGCACACCCGCCTCCAGCCGCACATGGGCCAGGGACCGTCCGGCCGCGACGGTCTCCGCGCGCACCAGCAGGTCGGTGCCGCGCGGAACCGGCCGCACGAAGCTCACCGCCAGGTCGCGCACCGGGCGACCGCTCACCCGGTGCGCGACCTCGGCCAGCACACCCATCCCCCACCCGCCGAACAGCGTGCCCAGCGCGCTGCACAGCTCCGGCTCGGCCGGCACGACGAACCCGTCGGCCTCGCGGCGCCACCGCCCCCAGGAGGTCATCGCTCGTGCGCCGCCACCACCGGCTTGGTCACCGAGTTGGTGCCACCGAAGCAGAACTGGCTGCGTCCGGCCTTCGCGCCGACGACGAAGAACTCGAAGCAGTCCGCCGACGGGTTGACCGTGACCGGGGTGTCCGGCGCGTCCAGCAGCCACCGCAGCTCCGGGTGGGAGACCTCGAAGGCGGGCATCGACTGGTTGAGCATCACCTGCCGGAACGGCAGCTTCGTGCGCCGATGGATGGCTTCGGCGATGTCGGCCGGCGTCCAGCCGGCGGCGGCGAACACCGCCGCGTGGTCGGGAGCCATCAACAGCAGGTTGGAGAACGTGCCGTGGAAGGGGTAGCCGGCCTCCAGCGGGGCGTTCTGCTTGATCAGCCAGGCACCGGCGGCCGGCGTGCCCACGGCGTGCGAGGTGAGCGTCGACCAGCTCTCGATCAACTTCTCCGGGTCGGAGTTCTGGAAGTCGAAGAACTCGGTCATGCCGTAGGGGACGTTCACCGTGACCGTCGACTCCTCGGCGCGGAACCCCTGGCGCACCCGCCACGGCTCCCACGGTGTGCGTGCCTCGTTCTCCGCCACGCAGGCGGAGAACTTCATCGGGGTGCCGATGGTGTCCATGTCGGTGATCCCCGGGTAGGACAGCCCGACGTTCATCATGATCAGCCGCAGCGCCCGGCCGATGGCGACGTTGACCTCGGAGACCGAACCGGGTCCCAGCGCGCACATGCCGTGGTTCATCCCGATCTCGTCGGCGACCGGCCCGGAGACCAGGACGACCGGCGCCTGCGGGCCGGTGGACATCGCCCAGGTGCGCAGGCCGATCGACGGGTCGAGCACGCACTCGGTCATCGCCAGCACCACCGGCATCGCCTCCGGGCGGCAGCCGGCCATCACCGCGTTGGCGGCGATCTTCTCCACCGTGCCGATGCCGAAGCCGGGGGCGAAGTCACCGACGACGTGGTCGGCGGCCAGACCCGAGGCCTCGACCATGGCGTCGACCTTGCGCCGGGTCGGCGGGACCAGCGGCAGGCCGTCGCTCCAGCCGTTGGCCACGAACCGGGCCTGCATGGCGTCGAAGGCGTCCAGCAGGTCGCCGCCGGCGAAGTTCAGCTCGGGCGCCTTCTCCAGGACCATCGCGGTGTACTCGGGCAGTTCGGTGAACACCGCGCGGTCCTCGGTGAGCATCGCGACCAGCTCGCCGAACGAGTGGTCGACCATGTCGCGGATCTCGGCGATCGTCTTGTTGGAGAAGCACTCCGGCACGATCAGCGGGCACGCCTCCGGCACGCCGAAGGTCTCCAGGCTGAACCGGGCGTCCTCGTCGAACACCTCGGCGGTGTACCCGACGGCCGGCACGCCCCGGCGTTCCACCTCGCACAGGTCGCGCATCAGCCACGAGCAGCAGCTGCCGCAGTCGGCGGTGGTCGCGACCATGACGTCCACCTCGGACTCGATGGTGGCCAGCTGGTCGGCCGACAGGTAGCGGGTGGTGCCGCCCAGGGCGCCGGTCAGCTCGACGAACCGCACGCCGGTGTACTTCTCCTCGATCAGCTCGCGGGCCCGCACGAGCGCGTCGAGGCCGTTCTGCTTGCCGTTCCAGTAGAGCGCGACCGTCGCGTTGTCCAGTGTGGATGGACGACGGGCCGGCGGCCAGCGGTCACCGCCGGCGTGCGAACGCGGGGTGGCGACCGGGTTGACGATCCTGAGCGAGGCGGTCATGGCGCCACCGTCACGACCAGCTCGGTGCCGGGACTGCGCCGGCCGAGTGTCTCGGCCATCAGGGTCGCCAGCTCGTTCTGGGGCAGCACGCACACGTCGTCGGAGCAGTCGGGGCCGGCCGAGCCTGGCCGGTAGGCGACCTCGATCCGGTCGGGCCCTTCGCTGACCAGGCGTACCGCCCCGCCGTCCCGGCGGACCATGGTGTCGAACTGGGCTACTAGTTCTTCGGCGACGGATCCCACGTCAAGCCTCCTTTGGCCAGTGGTCGAGAAAACTAGGATCCTTGATTTGGGCGACCGAGTCAACGGACGTCGAGCTCGAAGGAGCGCACGACCGGGTCACCGGTACGCGCGAGCTGGACGTCGACCTGGGCCGCACACCCCGGGCACCAGAAGTGCCGCATGACGAACCTCTCGTGCCCCCGGTACCGCACGCCGAACGGGCTGCGGTCGGGCATCGCCCGCTCCCCCACCACCAGCACCTCGTACGGGTCGTCCCCGGCACCGCACAGGTCGGTCCCACAGCGCGCGCAGCACGTCCGGCGCTCGACCAGGTCCAGCGTCGCGGCCACCGGCCGACCCCGCCGTTCGGGTTGCGGCGGCCGGGGCGCGCGGCCGATCCGTTCGGTCCGCCTGGCCTCCCGGGCCGCCTCGGTACCGGGCCCGTCGACGGCACTGTCCAGCGAGCCGTCCAGCGAGCCGTCCACCGTGCCGTCCACCGTGCCGTCCACGATGACCACGCCGTAGTCCCGCAGCGCTCCGCCGGCCGACACGTACCCGGTGACCACGTCGGCCAGCACCTCGGCCGGGTCGCGGTCCAGCGGGTCACCGAGCCCGCCGCCGCCCTGGGACACCGCCAGGTGCACCTGGTCGCCGGCGACCGGATAGGTCCGGACCGGCATCGGCTGCTCGGTCGCCACCTCGGCGTGCGCCCCGGGCAGCACGGCCAGCACGCTCTGGCCGCCGTACTCGCCCCCGGCGACCCCGGTCGCCACCGGGTGCTGGAGCCCCTGGCCGAACGACATCGCCTCGATCCTGTCCGTCCCGTGTGGACGCCACTGGGCGAGCGAGCCGACCCCGCCGCGCCGGGTACCGGGACCGCCGGTGTCGGCCAGCTCGGCTCGGCGCTCGTAGAGGATCGGCAGGTAGGTCTCGTTGACCTCCACGTCGACGCAGGACGCCCCCGGCGAGGTGGTGAACCCGGAGGAGTCCGCGCCGTCGGCCGACCAGGTCGCGCCGCCGCCGCCGGTGATCTCGTCGAGGGTCATGGTGGCGAAGGCGCGGCCGTCGGGCAGCGTCCCGTGGATCGTGCCGCCACCGCCGCCCGCGCCCTGGCAGCTGGCCATCACGTGCCGGGCCAGGTCGGGGTCGGTCTCCAGCAGCCGCGCCGCGCAGGCGTTGACGCACACCCGGATCGCCTGGCACGTGGACGCGGTGCTCATCGCGACCCCCGCCGGCCACCGCGCGTGCACCACCGTGCCAGGCCGGCTGCGGATCTCCACCGCCCGCCAGATCCCGCCCGGCGCCCACAGCAGCCCCCCGCACAGGTGGATCAGCACCGCGCCCACCGCGAAGTTGGCCAGGGCCGGGTAGGTGGCGTTGATCGTGCCGGGGGCCTGCGGGTCGCTGCCGGCGAAGTCCAGCACGAGCTGGTCACCGGTCTTGGTCATCGCCAGGCGCACCGTGTACACCTGCTCCGGCTCACCCTCGGGCAGCCCGTGCGGGCGGTACTCGACGTAGGCGACGTGCCGGAAGGTGCCGTCGGCCAGGCGGGACAGGCGGTCGCGGAACATCGCCTCGGCCCGGTCGAGCAGCCGGTCGAAGGTCTCGGTGACCCGCTCGGTGCCGTACTCCGCGCAGATCGCCCGCACCTGCTCCACGACCGACGCGTTGGCCGCGATCTGGCCGAGCAGGTCCAGCCGGTTCAGCTCGGCGGTGCGCGAGCGGGACAGGTACTCGCGTTCCAGGTCCGCGCGCAGCACACCGCGCTCGACCAGCCGGATCGGCGGGATCGGCAGCGCCTCGTCGTGGATCGAGCGAGCGTCGTAGGTGATGCCGCCCGGGTTGGGGCCGCCGACGTCGGGCTGGTGGGTGGTCGAACCGCTCCAGCCGACCAGCAGGTCACCGACGAAGATCGGCGCGACCACCACCACGTCCGGCTGGTGCAGCGTGCCGACGTACGGGTCGTTGGTGAGGAACTGGTCGTCCGGCCCGAAACCGGGGTTGTCCCGGTAGCGGTCGAGGATGTCGCGCACCACCAGGTGCATCGAGACGACCTGGGCGAGCACGTACCGTCCACAGCAGACCACCGCGCCGTCAGGCGCCATGATCACCGAGTTCAGGTCGCGCGCCTCGGCGGCGAGCTGGGAACCGGACTGGTTGGCCAGGATCGCGGCGGCGTCCTCGTTGATCGAGTCGAGGCGGTGGCGCAGGATCTCGAAGTCGATCTCATCGAGCACGGGCTTCTCCGTCGGTGAGGTGGAAGCAGCCCCGCTCGTCCATCCTGGCCGTGTGGCCGGGCGGCACGACCAGGGTGCTCTGGTCTGACTCCACGAACGCCGGCCCGGCGACGACCTGGCCGACCCCGATGTGCGTCCACCGGTAGACCGGGCACTCCCGCGCGTGGTCGTGGAACCACGCGACCCGCTGCCGCTGCGGGCGCGCCGGCTCACGCGGCGGGCGGGGCAGCCGGCCCGGGGGCATGGCGCTGACCTGCTCGGAGCGGACGGCCACCACCTCCACGGTCAGCTCCGGCGGCGCGGTGCCCTGGCCGGTGACCCGCTCGTAGCGCGCGCGGAACTCGGCGGCCAGCGCCGCGAGCGCCGCCGGGGTGTCCCAGCGGTCGACCGGCAGGCTGATCGTGCGCGGCTGGCGGGGGAAGCGCAGCGACACCGCGCGGCGGCGGACCGCGCCCGGGGCGGCATCCTCGTCGAGGGTGGCGAACTCCTCGTCGAGCAGACGGGTGGCCTCGGCCAGCGGGGTCGGCGGCAGGTCGCGTTCGGCGCCAAGGACCACGTCGCCGGTGGCGGCGCCGTAGGCGGACAGCTCGGCGGCGAAGGGCGGCACGACCACGTCCCGCACCCGCAGGCCGGCGGCGTACCAGGCGGCGTACTGCGGGCCGGCGCCACCGAAGGCGAACAGCGCGAAGGCCGACGGGTCGTGGCCGCGCTGGATGGTCGTGCGCCGGATGAGGTCCTTGAGCTGGTCGGTGGCCACCCGCACGATCCCCTCGGCGACCTGTTCGACCGTGCGCCGCAGCGGGCCGCACAGCTGGCCAACGGCCGCCCGCGCGGCGGCGACGTCCAGCCGCACGTCACCGCCGAGCCGGTCGACGTAGCCGAGCACGGCGGCGGCGTCGGTGAGGGTCGGGCTGGTGCCGCCCCGGCCGTAGCAGGCCGGGCCCGGTGCCGCGCCGGCACTGCGCGGCCCGACCCGCAGCGCGCCCAGATCCCCGTCGTACCAGGCGATGCTGCCGCCGCCGGTGCCGATGGAGACCACCTCGATGGCCGGCACGGCCAGCGGGTGCCGGTCGACCAGCGGGCGGCCGGAACGCTGCGCCTCGCCGTCCACGACGAGCCCGACGTCGAAGCTGGTGCCGCCGACGTCGGTGGCGATGATCCGCTCGTGGCCCAGCGCGGCGCCGATCGAGGCGGCCGCGGTGAGGCCGGCGACCGGGCCCGAGCGCAGCGAGTTCACCGGCGCGGCACGGGTGCGGGCCACCGGTTCGGCGCCGCCGCCGGTGCGCAGGACCAGCAGGCGGCCGGTGAACCCGAGCGCGGTCAGCTCGGCGTCCAGGCGCCCGAGGTAGCTGGCGACGGCCCGCGCGATGGAGGCGTCGATGACGGTGGTGGCGAACCGCTCGTACTCGCCGACGACCGGCGCGACCCGCGAGGACACCGACACCGGAACGTCCGGCAGCCGTTCGGTGACCAGTTCGGCCAGCCGCAGCTCGTGGTCGGGCCGCACGCACGACCACAGCAGCCCGATGGCCACCGCCTCGACCTGGCGGGCGGCGAGCCGGTCGATGGCGGCCAGGGCGGCGTCCTCGTCGAGCGGGACGACGACCTCGCCGTCGCGGTCGATCCGTTCGGGCACGCCGGCGATGTCCAGCGGGTCGACCAGCCGGCCGGGTTTGCGCCAGCGCACCGGCATGGTCGCCTCGGCCTGGTCGAGGCGTGGGTCTTGTTGGCCTTGGCGATGGCCAGCGTGGACTCGAACCCGGCGGTGGTCAGCAGCCCGACCCTGGCCCGTTTGCCGGTGAGCAGCGCGTTGAGGCCGACCGTGGTGCCGTGGGTGACCACGCTGGCGCGGGCCAGCAGGTCGGGTAGCTCCAGCCCGGCGGCGCGGGCGGCCGCGCCGATCGAGTTGAGCACACCGACCTCGACCTGGTCGGGGGTACTCAGTGCCTTGCCGACCACCGTCAGCCCGTCGGCGAAGGTCACCACCGTGTCGGTGAACGTTCCGCCGGAGTCGACTCCGACCACAACCGTCATGTAATCTTATATATCTTAGTTTTGTTTGATATAACAGGCTTCGTGCAGACGAGACTGCTGGACGGGCTGCGGGTGGTCGAGATCGCCCTCTTCGAGGCGGGTGGTGTCGGCACGGTCCTCGCCGACCTCGGCGCCGACGTGGTGAAGATCGAACGCCCAGGAACGGGCGACCCGGTACGCACGGCCGGCTGGCCGTTCGTCGAGGGTGTGTCGCTCATGCACCACCACCTCGGCCGGGGCAAACGCAGTGTGGCCCTTGACCTCGCCCACCCCGACGGCGCCGCGCTCGCCACCCGGCTCATGCTCGGCGCGGACGTCGTGGTCGAGGGCATGCGCCCCGGCGCGCTCGACCGGCGGGGCCTTGGCGCGGCGGCACTGCGCGCGCGGCGGCCAGAACTGGTGTGGTGCACGGTCTCCGGCTACGGCACCACCGGCCCCTACGCCCGCCTCGCCGCCCACGGCCTCGCCTTCGACGCGTGGGCCGGGCTGATGACCGTCACCCAGACCCCCGAGGGCCACCCGAGCGGCTCGGTGCGGGTGCCGCTGGGCACCCGGGTCACCCCACTGCTGGCCGCGACCTCGGTACTGGCCGCCGTGCTGCGGGCCAGGACCAGCGGTGCCGGCGCGACCCTGGACATCGCCGAGGCGGACGCCGCGATGGCGGTGGACTGGTTGACCGTCGAGGGCCACCGCGCTCACGAACGGCCCGAGTCGGAGGTCACCGGCAACCCGAACGACGGGGGCGCCCGCCGCGAACCGGGCACCGCCGGCATCGGCGAGAGCGTGCGCTACCAGGTCTACCGCAGCCGCGACGGCCACGTGCTGTTCATGGCCACCGAGCAGAAGTTCTGGGTCAACTTCTGCACGGCCGTCGGCCGGCCGGACCTCACCGGCGACGGCGCCACCGCCACCTCGCACGCCATCGGCGACCACGCCCTGCGCCGCGAGCTGGCCGGACTGTTCACCCAGCGGTCCACAGTGGACTGGGTGGCGCTCGGCCTGGCCGAGAACTTCCCCGTCGCGCCGGTCAACGACCCCCGCTCACTGGCCGACGATCCGCACTTCCGCCACCGCAACCCGTGGCTGCCGGCCGCCGAGTACGGCGCCGACCTGGTCGGCCTGCCGGTGCACCTGGTCGGCGAGCGGCTCGCACCCCCTGCCCCCGCCCCCGCCGTCGGCCAGCACACCGACGAGGTCCTGCGCGCCGCCGGGGTGTCCGACGAGGACCTCCACCGGCTGCGCGCGGCCGGCGCACTGGCCTGACCCACCCCGAGGAGAACCGTTGCCCGACACTCCCCCGCGCCCGGCGGACAGACCGACCGGCCTACGCACGATCGCCTGGCAGCACCTGTTCACCCCCGAGGTGGTCGCCGTCGTCGGCGCCACCGACACCGAGGGCAGCCCCCAGGCCTACCAGTGGCGCCAGGCCCGCGAGCGCCTGCTCGCGCTGGGCGCCCGCGCCGTGCACCCGGTGCACCCCACCAAGGACACCGTGGACGGCGTGCCCGCCTACCGGACCGTCTCGGCGGTCCCGGAGCCGGTGGACACCGCCGTGCTGCTCATCCGTGAGCCGCTGCCGGTACTGCGCGAGTGCCTGGCCGCCGGGACGCGGTTCGCGATCGTGTTCGCCTCCGGCTTCGCCGAACTGGGCACCGAGCAGGGCGACCGCGCGCAGCGGCAGCTGGCCCGCATCGCCAACGGCCCGATGCGGGTGCTTGGCCCGAACACCAACCTGAACATCTACGAGCCGTGGGCCGAAGGACTGCCGGGCCGCAAGATCGCGGTGATCTCGCAGTCGGGCAACATCGGCCGGCCGATCGTGCAGGCCGAGGCACTCGGCGTCGGGGTGGCGAGCTGGGCACCGCTGGGCAACGAGGTCGACCTGGAGTTCGCCGACTTCGTCGCCGAGTTCGCCGGGCGGCCCGAGGTCGGGGCGATCGTCGCCTACGTCGAGGGCTTCAAGGACGGCTGGACGATGCGCCTGGCCGCCGACCGCGCGCTGCGCGCCGGGGTGCCGGTGATCGTGATCAAGGTCGGCCGGACCGAGCAGGGCGCGGCCATGGCCCGCGCGCACACCGGCCATCTGACCGGCAACGACGCCGTGCACGACGCGGTGTTCCGCCAGGCCGGCGTGATCCGGATGGAGGACATCGACGAGGCGATCGAGACCGCCGGCGCGTTCTGTCACAGCGCGCCGGTCACCGGCCGGCGGGTCGCGCTGTGCGTGATGTCCGGCGGCACCGGCTCGCACGTGGCCGACCTGTGTGGACAGTACGGCCTGGAACTTCCGCCGCTGGCACCGGAAACGAGTCAGCGGCTGCGCTCGCTGCTGCCCGGCTACCTGCACGTGGACAACCCGGTGGACACCGGCGGCGTCGCCACCTCCCGGCCGGAGGGCCGCGCGGTACTGGAGGCGCTGATGGACGACCCGGCGACCGACGTGCTGCTGGCGCCGATCAACGGCGCGTTCCCCGGCCTGTCCGACGCCATCACCCGCGACCTGGTCGACCTGCACCGGCGGGGGCCCAAGCCGGTGGTGGCGGTGTGGACCTCGCCGGTGCGCGACGAGTCCCACCAGGCGCTGTGCGCGGCGGGCGTGCCGCTGTTCCACTCCTTCCGGGGAGCGGTCGTCGGGATCAGGGCGATGGCCGACTTCCACACCGACCGGCGGACCCGGCCCCGGATCGCGACGGTCAGTACGGTCCGCCGGCGGACGACCCCGGACCTGACCAGGCCGGGGATCCGCGACGAGCGCGAGTCGGGTGAGCTGCTGCGCGCCTACGGCATCCCGGTGCTCCCGTCCCAGGTGGTGACCTCGGCCGGGGCGGCGGCCAAGGCGGCGTCCGAGGTCGACGGCCCGGTGGTGCTCAAGGCGCTCTCGCCCGACCTCGCGCACAAGTCCGACCTGGGGCTGGTGATCACCGGCGTCACCGGGGCCGACGCCGCGCGTGCCGCCTACGACCGCATCGTGGCCACCGCCGCCGAGCGGGCGCCGGCCGCGCGGCTGGGCGGTGTGGTGGTGGCGCGGCAGGTGACCGACGCGGTCGCCGAGGTGCTGCTGGGCGTGAGCCACCAGCACCCGTTCGGGCCGACGATCACCGTGGGCCTGGGCGGGGTGCTGGCCGAACTGGTGGCCGACACCGCGTTCGGCGTGCCGCCCTTCGACGAGGAGCACGCGCGGTGGATGGTCGGGCAGACCAGGATCGGCACGCTGCTCGGCGGCTTTCGCGGTGGTCCGGCCGGTGACCTGGACGCGCTGGTGACCACGATCCTGCGGCTGCACGACCTGGTGCTCGACGTCGGCCACCTGGTGTCCGAGGTGGACGTCAACCCGCTGCTGGTGCGACCGAAGGGTCTCGGCGTGGTCGCGGTGGACGCGCTGGTGGTCGTGTGAGGGTGGTCGGGTAGCGGTCAGGCGCGGGCGCCGCCGGCGACCGGGACCGAGGCTCCGCTGACGAACGAGGACTCGTCGGACACCAGGAACTCGAACACGGCGGCGACCTCGTCGGGCGACTGGCCCCGGCCAAGCGGGATCCGCTCCGCCAGCCAGTCGGCCAGCGACAGGCCGGCCGCCTCGGCCAGCTTCACCAGCCCGGGGTTGTGCACGCCGTCGTGGGACTCGCTGACCCCCAACGGGCACACCGTGTTCACCCGGATCCCCCGGGGTCCCAGCTCCCGGGCGAGCACCCCGGCGAGGTGGTTGACGCCGGCCCTGGCGACGCCGACGACCCCGGCGCGGGGCGTGGAGTCGAGGCCGGCGTAGGAGGACAGCAGCACGACCGAGCCGCCGGCCTCGCCCATCGCGGCGGCCGCGGCCCGCGCGGCGAGCCAGGAGGCGGTCAGGTTCCAGTCGACGCCCCGCGCCCACGCCGAGGGCGTGACGTCGGCCAGCGGGCCGTCGCCGAAGCCGGCGCCGGTGGCACCGACGAGGTGGCACAGCGCGTCGATCCCACCGAGGTGGCGCACGCCGTCGGCGACGAACCGGTCGAGTTGGTCGGGGTCGAGCGGGTCGAGTTCGGTGGCCGGGACCGGGTGGCCGGCCAGTTCGCTCGCCTCGGCCACGACCTCGGCGAGGGCCTCGGGGGTGGCGGTGTGCGTGCCCGGTGTGCCGGCCGGGGCGACCGCGTCACCGATCACCAGCGAGGCGCCGCCGCCGGCCAGGCGCGCCACGAGCGCGCGGCCGATGCCGGTCGACCGGGCCGCACCCATGACCAGTACCCGCTTTCCACGCACGGACATGGCAGCTCCTCTCGCGTTCACCTGTCATCTTATATATCTTTCATAGATATCAGGTGAAGGAGGTGAAGCGATGCAGATCCGACCAGGCGATCGGCTCGGCCACCTGACGCGGGTAGCCCTCGGTGAGCCGCCGGCCGAACTCCACCTCGAGGTCACGCATCCGCCGGGCCGCCAGCACCGGGTCGTGCTCACGGACCGCCTCGAGGATCCCGCGCAGCCTGCCCAGCACCTCGACCCGGTAGGGCTCGTCGGGCACGAACCCCGCGCTGTTCACGATGGCCCGCAGCGCCGGGCTGAGGAAGGCGAACAGCTCGTTGTGGCTGCTGGCCGCCAGATGGCGCCAGAACGACTCGTAGGCCGCGGCGAACCGCCGGTACACCCCGATCCCCGCCTCGACCTCGGCCAGGTCCTCGGCCATCTCCGCGATCTGCCCGGCCGTGGCGTTGCGCGCCGCCAACTCCGCCATCCCCGGCTCGATCGCGACCCGCGCGTCCAGCACGGTCCGCAGCGGCGCCCCCGCGAACTGGAGCAGCAGGGCGAACGTGGAGGCCAGGTGCGGCCATCCCGGCGCGACGATCTCCGGCCCGCCACCCGGCCCAGGGCGCATGGCGATCACCCCGTGGTTCTCCAGGATGCGCAGCGCCTCGCGGTAGGTGCCCCGGCCCACGCCGTGCCGGCGGATCGCCTCCGCCTCGGACAGGTACCGGTCCCCCGGCACCATCCCGTCGTCGTACATCGTCTGCACGATCTGCCGGGCGACCTCCAGCGAACGCTTCGGCCGCCGGGCCTGCTCGTCGCCTGCCAGCACCCGGTCATCGTCGCATGAGGGGGGTCGCATGAGTGGGCTGGAGGTCCTCGGCGTGTGCCACCTCGGCCTCGCCGTCCCCGACATCGCCGAGTTCCGCCGGAGCTGGGGCCCCCTGCTCGGCGTCGGCGACTGGTTCGAGGCCGACATCACCCAGCCGGCCGGGGCGGTCACCCTGTTCGGCGAACCGACCGGCGAGGCCACCTCCCGGGTCGCCTTCGGCCGTTTCGGCGACACCGCGCTGGAACTCGTCGAGCCCCGCACCGGCGAGACCAGGACCTCGCGCTGGCTCGCGGCACACGGGCCGGGCATCCACCACGTCTGCGTCTGGGTGCCCAGCGTGCCCGACGCGCTGGCCGCGCTCCCGCCGGGCGCGCAGGTGAGCTACGCGCCGACGTCGCTGTGCACCGCGACGCCACCGGGGCCCGGCGACTTCTGGGCCTATGTGGAGGTCGCCGGCGCGCGGGTCCCGTGGTGCGTCGAGCTGATGGACGTGCGTGCCGTGGACACCGTCCGCGCCCGCTTCGGCGACCACCTGAGATATCCGTCCTGAGCGTGTCTCGCAAGGGGCCGGGCCGGCATCCGTAGCGGGAGCAAAGGACCGGCCGTGGGCGATCCGGGTGCCGTCCTGGCGAATGTCCGATCTGGCTACCATCCGCTGGTGGTGACGAAGGAACAATCCGCATGATCGAACATCAGACCGGGTCCGGGCTGGCCGCGCCCGTCGTCGGCAGGGTCCGGGCGCGGGGCACCGCGTTCGTCCGGCGCACGGCCATCTCACTGTCCGCGTCGGGGGTGGCGGCCGGATTCGGGGCCGTGCTGACGCCGTGGGGGATGACCACGCCGTGGCTGGCCGGCCTGGCCGGGCTGGTGCTGGCGTCGACGTTCGTCGTCGGGACGGCCCGGGACCTGCGGTCCTACGGTCAGCTGTGGGTCACCACCTCGCCGACGCGGCTGGTGCTGCGCGGCCTGCGCGGCGTCGTCGAGTACGAACTGGACAAGGTCGCGGCCGTGCAGGTGTGGTGCGACTGCGGCAGCGCGGCGAAGTCGGTCGCGGCGCACCGTGACGAGCTGGAGGTCGTGCTGCGCGACGGCCGCGCGATCCGGCTGATCTCCGGCACGGTGTTCCCACCGGACACGGCGTTGACACTGAGTGAGTTGCTGGCACCCGCCGGGGTGAAGGTCGTCGACTGGGGTGAGCCCGAGTGAGCTTCTTACGTAACGTGCTCGGCGCGGTCGCGGTGAGCGCCGCCGTGCTGCTCCCGACCGCGCCCGCCGCCGCGGTGAGCGCCCCGTGCGGCCCGCTCACCGTCCCGGAACGCGTGGCCGACCACGTCATCCCGTCGCTGGACCAGCTGGCCTGCGCCGACCTGCGCGGCATCGACTTCGGCCAGGAGGATCTGGAGGGCGCTGACCTGCACGGCTCCAACCTCCAGGGAGTGTCGCTGGTCCAGGCGAACCTGACCAACGCGAACCTCGCCGGCGCCGATCTCGCCGGCGCCAGTCTCAGCCAGGCCGACCTGGTCGGGGCGAACCTGCGCGGCGCGAACCTGCGGCACGCGCGGCTCATCCAGGCCGACCTGACCCGCGCGGACCTGCGCGACGCGGACCTGCGCGACGCCGAGCTCATCCAGGCCACGATGTACCGCACCGACACCCGGGACGCCGACCTGCGCGGCGCCACCCTCATCCAGGTAGACACCAACCCGCCGGAGACCACCGAAGCGGTGCCGACACCGACCCTGACACCAACACCGACACCGGAGCCGACCCCGGAGTCCGTGCGGGCCGACCCGGGCGAGCAGACCTCGGCCGAGGAGGCGGTGCCGGTGGCCACCGGGCCGCAGCTGGCGTGGGTGGCGTTCTGGCCGGCCTGCGCGCTGGTGCTCCTGTGGTGGCGCATCCGCTTCGGGTTCCTGCTGCGCCACCGCGACACCACCCGCCCGCGGGCCGGTGACCTGGTGGCCGCGGGCTCCGGCGTCGTGCTGGTGGTGGCCGGGCTCTACCTGACGGTCGTGGGCGTCGGGCGCGGCTTCGCCCATCTCGTCAGCACCGAGTTCATCCAACTGTGGGACTGGGCGATCGACCCCGGCCCACTCGGCTGGCTGGCCACCGAACCGCAGTGGCAGCTGTTCAGCGCGGCGGCCGCGTTCGTCCTGGGCGGGTTCGCCCGGCTGCTCGGCCGGCGCCGCCCGAAGCGCACGCCGGTGCGGGCGATCGGCCAGGTGTCCGCGGGCGAGCCGTCCCCGGCGGCGTGGGGGCCGGCGTTCAGCCGGCCGGTGCGCGACGTCGCCCGCTTCGTGCTGCTGGCGGCGGTCCTGGACTTCCTCGCCGTCATCGCGATCCTGATCTTCGGTGAGCTGCCCACGACCGGGCCGTGGCAGGGCGGGACGGTGATCGCGCACCTGGTGTTCGTCGCGGTGCTCATGATCGTGGCGTTCCGGTTCGCCTCGCACGCCGACTACGGCGAGAAGCTGCACACCCTCACCGGCGTGGTGCTCGTCGGCGGGGTCCGCGAGCCGTTCGTGTGGCTGTCGGGCAAGACCACCGATGACGACCCGGTCAGCACGGCGCTGCCGTGGGAGGCACTCGAACAGGTCCACCTCATCCGGGTGCTGGGCACCGCCCAGGACACCGCCGCCATGTTCACCGTCCGCCTCCCCGGCAGCAAGCGCGCCAGCGAGCACCCCACGGAGCTGTCGGTCACCCCCGAGCAGGTCGACGCGCTGCGGGCGATGGTGCCGCCGGAGATGATCACCGAGCACACGAGGGTGCCCTCGTCGAACTGACACCGGGTGCGGGGGTCGGCACGCGGTTAGGGTGATGGTCGATGACGACCAGGTTGCGCGTGTCGGCGGTCACCCGTCTCGTCCTCGCCGTGGTCGCCGGCGCGGCGCTCGGCGCGGTGGTGTCGCTGTTCACGACCGAGCCGCTGGGCGTGCTCGCCGGCATCGCGGTGACCGAGGCGGTCTTCGTGGTGACCGGCTGGATCGTGCTGTGGCCGATGGACGGCGACCAGACCCGCCGCAACACCCGCCGTGAGGACTTCCGTCCGGTGGCCGAGGAACTGGCCGTCGTCGGGGTCTCGGCGTGTGGGCTGGTCGGGATCGTGGTGCTGCTCCTGCTGCCGCACACCGGCGCCCGGCACGCGGTCGCCGCGGTCGCGCTCGCCGGGGTGTTCATGGCGTGGGCGGCGCTGCACCTGATGTACGCCACCCGCTACGCCCACCTCTACTACTCCGCCTCCGGCGGCATCGACTTCCACTCCGACGAGGCGCCGACCTACCGGGACTTCCTGTACTTCAGCTACAACCTCGGCATGTGCTACCAGGTCGCCGACACCGACGTGTCCAGCTCGACGATCCGCGCCGTCGTCCTGCGGCACAACCTGCTGTCCTACGTGTTCGGCACCAGCGTCCTGGCGACCACCATCAACCTGGTGGCCGGCGCGGTCGCCAACGACTGACCCGCTCTAGCAGCCGTAGGACAGCACCCGCGACGGCCGCCCGGTCCCGCCGTCGAGCGTCACCGTGACCGAGCCGACGGACAGCCACACCCGCAGGCCGTCGCGGCCGGTCCACTCGACCCTGGTGAACGTGTGCTGGTCGGAGTTGACGCAGCCAAGGTCCCACTCGCGCTCGGCCAGCCCACCGCCCGAACGCACCCGCAGCTCCCACGTCGGGTCGATGATGTTGCTCCCCCGCAGCACCCGCACCTCGCGGTCACCGTCGGGTGAGCGGTGCCGGGACAGTTCGGTGAGCTCCGTGCGCATCCCCTGCGCGAGCAGGCCCAGCCCCGCCCAGCCGAGGGCCACGACGGCCAGCAGACCGGTCAGCACCGTGCGCGACACCCGTTCGCGGACGGTCAGCCACCCGGCGACCGCCAGCAGGGCCAGCGCGGCGACACCGAACAGGAACGGCCGCGCGAGCTGGTCGAACACCACGAAACCCCCGGGGCGGGCCGTGCCCAGCGCGGCGGCGGCCACCAACGCGACGGCCAGTGCCACGGCCGGCCAGGCCAGACGTCGTCGGGTCACCGGGGTTGGACGGCGTCGGGGGCCGGGGGTTCCCGTCATGGGCCAAGATGGGGACATGAGCATCGTGAAGATCAACGTGTTGACCGTGCCGGAGGAGATGCGGGAGACGCTCGAACAGCGGTTCGCCGCGCGCGCCGGGATGGTGGAGGGCTCCGACGGGTTCGAGTGGTTCGAGCTGCTGCGGCCGGTCGAGGGCACCGACCGGTACCTGGTCTACACCCGCTGGCGCAGCGAGGAGGACTTCCAGAACTGGATGGCGAGCACCGGCGCCGGGCACGGCGGCGGCGGTCGGCCGGCGGCCAGCGGCTCGGAGGCGTGGACGTTCGAGGTCATCGAGCAGACCGGCCCGCGCGCGGGGTGAGCCGGCGATGGACGAACGCCGGATGATCCGGATCTCCAAGTACCTCGCCAAGCACCTGCGCCACCAGCCCGAGCGGCTGGGCCTGGTGCTGGACACCGGCGGCTGGGTGGACGTCGACGTGTTGCTGGCCGCCTGTGCCGCCAACGGCTTCGCCCTCACCCGGGCCGAGCTGGAACACGTGGTGACGGCCAACGACAAGCAGCGCTACGCCTTCGACCCGGCCGGCACCCGGATCCGGGCCAACCAGGGGCACACCGTCGCCGTCGACCTCGATCTGCCGGTGGCGACACCGCCGGACGTGCTCTACCACGGCACGGCGCACCGGTTCCGCGACGCGATCGCCCGGGAGGGACTGCGGCCGATGGACCGGCACGACGTGCACCTGTCGGCCGATCCGGAGACGGCGCGGCGGGTCGGCGCCCGGCACGGGACACCGGTGGTGCTGCGGGTCGACGCGGCCGCCATGGGCGCGGCCGGGCACACCTTCCGGGTCAGCGCCAACGGGGTGTGGCTGGTCGGCGCGGTGCCGCCGGAGTTCCTCGGCTGAGCTCCCGCCGGGCGCTACAGGTCGGCCTCGATCGACTCGTGACGGGTGGCCTCGGCGGTCTCGGTGGTGTCGTAGTCACGCACGGTGTCCCGGACCTTCCTGGCCGTGTCGGCCAGCGCCTCGGCACTGTCCCGCAGCGTCCGCACGCCCAGCTCCTCGAACGGCTGGAGCAGCATCGCGAACGGCTGGCAGACCACGCCGTAGGCGCTGTTGTCCATGGTGACCGTGTTCGCCGCGTCGACCGCGGTGCGCATTCGGTCGGTGAGCCCGTCGACCTTGCCGGCGTGCGAGGACAGCTCGCCGCCGAGTACCTCGAAGCCTTCCACCGTGGGGTCCCCTCTCCTATCGGCCGAAGACGGACTGGCCGCCGAAGTCGTCACCGTCGTCGTCACCGTCACCGCTGGTGGGCCGGGGCGGGGGCGGCGGCGGGGTGTCGGCCGGCTCGTCCTCGATCTCCTCGAACGCCATCGGCCGCGAGTCCTCCGGCCGGGCGTCGTCCTCGTCGGGCGGTGCCGGGAAGTTCCGTTCGGCGGTCGCCACGATGTGCGCGCCGGCCGGGTCGTCGCCGACGGTCTCGGCCATGATCTCGGCCAGCCGCCGCGGGTACCGGGACTGCGCCTTGCGGATGGCGGCCATCACACTGGCCGCGATGTCGTCGGGCGCCATCTCCCTGACCTTGTCGGTCATCGCGATGTTGGTCGGCAGCCCGTTGTTGCCGACGGTGGCGCTCACCGCGCCGCCGGCCACCGACTCGGTGATCGACACCTCCGCCACCCGGTCGGCCATGCTCTGGAACCGCGCCGCCTTCTGCTCGGCGTCCCGCTCCCAGTTGTCCAGCATCCGAAGGGTGTCCGCCATCGGGTCACTCATGGGTCGACTCCCGCGACATCATCGGGCCAGCTCATCGGCCCATCCACCCCGCCACCCTACGTCGCCCCCGCACCGAACGGGTACGGACGGGCGAAGTGGCCGACCACTACCCTGCACCGGCGGCCGTACCCACGCCCGTGTCCACGCCCCGCGGGCGAGCTGAAAGGCGATCATGACCTCGTTCACCGTCGTACCAGGCACGGTCGTGTCCCAGATCCTGTCCACCGCGCACCAGGACCTGCTCCAGGTGGTCGCCCGGACCTACCTGGCCCACGAGGACGGCCACTCGGTCAACCCGGACAGCTACTTCCTGCGGTTCCCCGACAAGCCGGACTCCCGGGTGATCGCCCTGCCCGCCTATCTCGGCGGCGACGTCGACACGATCGGCATCAAGTGGATCGCGAGCTTCCCCGGCAACGTCGCCGAGGGCCTGCCCCGCGCGTCGGCGGTGCTGCTGCTCAACGACTACCGGACCGGCTACCCGACCGCGTGCCTGGAGGCGGCCGGGATCAGCGCGGCCCGCACGGCGGCGTCGGCGGCGCTGGCCGCCCGTGAGCTGGTGTCCGGGCCCGGCAGCGTGGCGTTCGTCGGTGCCGGGGTGATCGCCAGGACCATCGCCGACTACCTGGCGGCGGCCGGCATCGAGCCCACCGAGGTCCTCGTCCACGACCGCGACGACCCCAGCGCCGAGAACCTGTCACGGCACGCCGCCGGGGTGTTCTCGGTGCCCAGCCGCACCGGCACCGCCGCCGAGGCGCTCGCCGCGGACCTGGTCGTGTTCGCCACCACCGCCGCGAGCCCGTGGGTCCCCGAACAGACCGCGGCGCGCCCCGGCCAGGTCCTGCTCAACATCTCCCTGCGCGACCTGCCCCCGGCGCTGCTGCTGCGGTCCAACAACATCGTCGACGACGTCGACCACTGTCTGAAGGCCCAGACCTCCCCGCACCTGACCGAACAGCTCACCGGCAACCGCGACTTCGTCAACGGCACCCTGGGCGCCCACCTGCGGGGCACGGTCGACCTCGACCCGGACCGCCCGGTGATCTTCTCCCCCTTCGGCCTGGGCATCCTCGACCTCGCCGTCGGCCACCACGTCCTGGGCAGGGCCAGGGAATCCGGTGGGGCGACCGAGATCCCCGACTTCATCGGCGAACCGACCCGCTGGTGAGCCGGGGACAGTAACGTCCCCGGCGTGGGTGGGGTCGACGAGCTGACCCGGTAGCAGGCGAGGACGGGACGGGCTCAGGGGACGCGGAGGGTGACCGTGCCGACGATGGCCTGGTGGTCGGCGCACTGGGGGACGCCGGTGCACGTCGTGGGGATGGGCAGGGCGTCGGCGGTGTAGGAGCCGACGATCCGGGACTCCCGCGCCATGATCATGTCGACCTTGGCGTAGCCGCCGCACGGAGGAATGGTGGTCGGGGGGTCGTCGGCGGTCCATTCGCCGTAGCCGGGGCAGTGGGCGGGGTCGGCGTCGTCGAGTTCGCGGTGGGCACCGGTGTTGTTGGGGTTGTTGACGGTGTTCGCCGACGGCGAGTAGTAGCCGTTGAGGCGGCCGTAGTCGGGCTGGGCGTTGAAGTCGCCGGCGATCAGGTACGCCTCACCGGCGGCGTGGAAACCGTCGAGCAGGCCGAGCATGTGGTTGAGCTGCTGGGTTTTCGCGTCGGGGGCGCCCGGCGGCGAGTCCGGCGGGACCAGGGTCTGGGTCGTGATGTGCACGGTGCAGAACGTCATCGCGGGGGTGTCCCGCAGCGGGGCGCACAGCAGCTTGCGGGTGCCCGCCTTGCCGTCCCAGGGAAGCTCGTACTGCCGGGAGGTGCCCAGCGCCTCCCGGCTGAACAGCGCCTGGCCGAACGTCTCGTTCCCGGCGCAGATCTCCGGGTGTGGGTCGCGGGTCGCCGCGAACCGGGAGAAGTCCGCCGAGGCCGGCCAGCCGTTGGCGCTCAGGCTCGACTGGATCGCCTTGTACTGCCCCCAGCAGATCTCGTTGAACGACGCGAAGTCCGCGTCCTGCTCCAGGATCGAGGTCACCGACTCGCGCACGATCCCGTTGGTCGTTGAGCCGCCGTTGATCAGGTTGCCGGAGATGTTCCAGTCCCACACCGTGAACGTGCGGACCTGCTCGGCCTGCGCGGCGGTCGCCGCCGGCACCAGGAACGCCGAGGCCGCCAGGATCGCGCCCAGTGCTGCCCGCCACCTCATGGGGTCACTCCTTTCCTTGCCCTCACAGGAAAAACGGGCCGGGCGGGTGTCGCCGCCCGGCCCGTCGCCGTCACCGGACGGGTGTTCCCCGCCGGCCGATGTCGATCACGACCTCGTCGTCGTAGGTACGACGTTCGGTCCGCACCACCTCCAGGTCCTGGTCAAGGACCGGGAACAGGTGCACCGGTGTCAGCGTGATCCGCGCGGTCCGGTTCCGGTCCCCGCGCACGCGATCCACGTTGATCTCCAGGTGGCCGTAGTGCTTGCCACCGCCGACCAGCCGTGGCTCGCCGTCGCGCCCGCTGGTCCACCGCTCGGGCTCGCTCTGGTCAGCGGTCCACCGGCTGTACTGGTTGTACTCCAGCGGCGCGCTGTCCAGCGTCGACCCCTCGCGGCGCACACCACGCAGACCGTCGCCGGACACGCCGACGTCGTAGTAGTGCACGCCGACACCGTCGCCGTCCGAGTCGACGAAGCTGCGCTCGAACATCTCGCTGTGCCCGGAGATCACCGCCGCGACCCCGTAGCGCTCGAACAGCGGGCTGTACACGCGCATCGGCGTGCCGCCCTGCCCGGAGGTCAGCGCGTGGTTCATCGGCAGCCCGTGCTCACCGGAGCTGTAGGGCACGTGGTGGAACTGCACCAGCACGGCCTGTCCCCTGGCGCGCGCGTCGGCCAACTGGCGCTCCACCCAGTTCCACTGCACGCTGCCCGGGTTGTACGCGGCGATGTCGTCGCCGCCGGCACGCTCGTACTGCTCGCGGGTGAAGTTCTCCTGCGTGTCGGTGCCCGGGCCGGTGTACTCGCGCCCGGTCAGCTTCTCCTCCGGCGCGTAGTTCGCCGCCGCGTCGTCCGGCTCGCCGTTGTTGCTGTCCAGGGTCAGGATCGTCACCGGGCCGTAGTCCACCCGGTAGTAGTTGTCCTGGTACCGCTCGGTCCCGTTGCCGGGGCTGTCGAAGTACGCGTGGAACTTGGCCCTGGACCGCACGACCGGTGTCCGGTCCTCGGGGGTGCCGTAGCCGCCGTTGAGCGCGCCGAAGCTCTCCCAGTTCCCGAACGCCGGCAGGATCGGCACCGACGACAGCAGGTTCCCGTTGACCCCGGCGGTGTTGCGGAAGAACTCGTCCCACCCCGGCTGGTACCCGCCGCCCTGGACCAGGTCGCCGGTGAACAGCACCGCGTCGGGCTGTCGCTGTTGGACGGCCGCGAGGTTGCGGCGCAGGCCCTCGTCCTCGGTCAGCGGGTAGCGCAGCACCTGCGAGCCGGACAGCGTCGTCGTTCCGTGCACCTGGTCCCAGGCCGACCCGGACGCCGCCGAGGGCCGCCCGTCGGCACCGGCCCCCGGCGCCCACTCGCGTTTCTGCACCCGCCCCCTGGGCTCAGTCTCCGAGTCCGACATGGCGATCAGCCGCAGGTGGTTCCAGTTCCGCGCGCTCGGGGCGGTGGCGAACCGACCGGACACGGTGGACCGTCCCTGCCGGACGGTGTACTGGTAGCGGTGACCGGCCCGCAGGCCACCGACCAGCTCGGTGTGCTTGTAGTTGTGCGGGCCGCGCAGCCATGATCCCTGGTCGAGGCCGGGGATCTGCTCGGCGCGCTCGGCGTCGGTGTAGGCCAGTTCCGGCTGGGTCGTCCCGCCGACGTGGTAGGTGCGGCTGCCCTGGACACCGGGGCCGCGCACGGTCAGTGTGCCCGGCTCACCGTCCTCGGTGAACCAGGTGACCCTGATCCCCGACTCGCTGGGGCTCTGCAGGTAGGGCAGGACGCGGAACTCCTCCCGCGACCCGCCGCCGGCACTGGCCGGTGAGGCCACGGCCAGCGGGAGGACCAGTGCGGTGAGGCTCGCGAGCGCGAGCAGTGTTCTCCTGTGGCGCATGTCGGACTCCCTCAGCGCTTCAGGGTGACGTCACCGACCGCGATCCGGTGGTCGGAGAAGGGCGTGGTGATCACCCAACCGGACTCCGGGCCGACCGTGAAGTGCCGCTGGTCGACGAAGATGTAGTCGATGCGTCGGTTGCTGGAGTAGGGCTGGTCGTAGATGTCGGGCTGGCCCTCCCGGCCCATGGTCCACTCGCCCTGCCGGTGTCCACACTTCTCGGTGCCCAGGTTGAAGTGCCGGATGACGGGCCAGCGCGGGTCGCGGCTGTCGACCTCGTTGAACACGCCCTTGCCGCCGCACTTGCTGTAGAAGAAGTCCAGCGAGGGCAGGAAGGGCAGTTCGTTGAGGTCGCCCATCAGCGCGACGGGCATCCGCTTGGCCATCGGGGTGATGGCCTCGGCGATGACTTCGGCCTGCGCGTAGTTGATCGAGCGGCCGTAGTTCGGGTCCTGGGCGATGTCCGGGTCGTTCGGGAAGGACGTCTCGTTGACCAGCGGCAGCGGGACCTCGGTGTGGGTGACGCAGGCGCGGACCTCGCGGGCGCGCGGGATGTCCACGTCGCCGCAGACCAGCTTGCGGTAGCGCTCGCGGTAGTGGTAGCCGAGGTCGAGGTAGGGGGTGTCGCCGAACATGACCCGCTCGGAGTCGTACTTGCTCATCAGTCCCATGACGTACCAGCCGTCGGGGTTGACGACCGGGTCGTAGCAGTTGGGGATGTCGTAGTTGGTGACCACGACCTGGTCGCTCAGGCCGGCGTAGCCGGGCTTGGCCTTCAGCGCGTCGCGCAGCGCGACCCACTGGGTGTAGCACATCTCGTTGAGACCGATGATCTCCGCGCGCTCGGCGGCGATCCGGTTGGCGGTGTCGGTCACCGGCGCGCCGGTGTCGCCGCCGTTGAACCCGTTGCCGGCGAAGTTGAAGTCCAGGAAGCGCACGTCGCGTTCCTGCGGTCGCGACGCCGTTCCCGCGTCGGACTCGGGTGCCGCGGCCACGGTCGGCGCCGCCGCCACCACGGCCAGCGCCGCGCACGCGGCGGCGGCCAGGGCCACCAGCTTGATCCTCATCGCGCTCCTCAGGGTGATGATTCCTGTCTAGACCGGTATTTCGCCGGACGCTAACACCCGGTGGGAGCACTGACAAGGGAGGAAAAGCCGGCACGGGCGGTGTTCGGACACCGCTGGCCGCGCCGGCCGTGGGAGCTGACCGGCTACTCGGCCGGCCGGCTGACGTGCATCTGGATGGCGTACCGGTCGCCCCGGTAGAGCGAGCGTCCGAACTCGACGACGTTGCCCATGTTGTCCACCGACACCCGCTCGATCAGGAACGCCGGGTCGTACTCGGGCACCTCCAGCCGCTTGGCCTCGGCCGGGCTCAGCCGCGCGATCGCCACCTTCTGCTCGGCCGACTCCAGCCGCACGCCGAAGGTCGCGCCGAGCACCTCGTAGAGCGACTCGTCACGGCCCATCACGGTGAGCAGGGTGGGGTAGCGCTGGGCGGAGAGGTTGGTGCGCTCCAGCGCCATCGGGATGCCGTCGGCGGTGCGGACCCGCTCGATGGAGTGCACCGGGGCCGACGCCTCGATGCCCAGGCGCTGGGCGACCTCGCGGGTGGCCGGCCTGGTCCGGGCCCGGTAGCTGCGCGAACCCGGTGACATGCCCCGGTTGCGCATGTCCTCGCTGAACGAGGTGAAGATCTCGGAGTGGGTCAGCGTCGGGTGCTGGACGAAGGTCCCCCGGCCGGCGACCCGGCGCACCAGGCCCCGGTCCTCCAGGTCGCCGACCGCGCCCCGCACGGTCATCCTGGCCACCCCGAACCGCTCGGCGAGCACCCGTTCGGAGGGCAGCAGCGAACCGTCCGGCGACTCCAGCACCAGCGTGGCCAGCACGTCCTTGATGTGCTGGCCCTTGGGCCGGTCGCGCTCCTTGGTGAACACGTCCGGCGCGACGTCGCCGGCCTCGTGACGCGGCCTTGGCACTGCGGTGTCCCCCTTACCGACCTGGATGAGGTCATTCTACGAACCGGTGCCGGCCGCCCGTCCGATCGGCCGGGTCGTTGACAGCGGTATAGACCAGTATTAGCGTACCCGGTCAGTGTCATCCCTCTGACCAGGAGACCCACATGATCGGCAGGCGAAGCGGCTTGATCGCCGCCCTCGGGACGCTGGCGCTGGCCATCGGGGCGTGCAGCCCCGGTGCGTCGGACGGCGGCTCGGACAGTGGCTCGGGCGCTGGCGGCGACGTCACCCTCGAGGTCTGGGGGTGGCGGCAGGAGGACGCCGCCGCCTACAAGAAGATCTTCGCGACCTACGAGGACGCCAACCCGGGCGTCACCGTCAAGTACGTGCCCTACAAGGCCGACGAGTACGACACCATCCTGCGCACCGGACTGTCCGACGCGAACGGTCCGGACGTCGCGCAGCTGCGTTCCTACGGCCTGCTCCAACCGCTGGTCGCCTCGGACAGCGTCGTCGCGCTCGACGACGAGGTCGACGCGCTGGCCGAGTTCCCCGAGGCCACCCTCGACGGCGCGCGCGGCGTCGAGGACGGCAAGGTCTACGGCGTGCCGTTCGCGCTGCAGACGCTGCACGTCATCTACAACAAGAAGATCTTCGCCGAGCACGGCATCGAGGAGCCCGAGACCTGGGACGACCTCAACGCCGCGTTCGCCACGCTCAAGGGCGCCGACGTCACCCCGCTGTCGGCGACGATCTCCGACACCTGGATGCTGCCCATCCAGCAGGAGATCTTCGGCGCCACCACCTACGGCGGCCACGCCTACCTGGACAGGATGCTCGCCGGCCAGGCGTCGTTCACCGACAAGCCGTGGGTCGACTCGCTCACGACGTGGAAGAACACCAGCCAGTACTGGGAGGCCAACTTCCAGGGCGTGAACTACGCCGACGCGCAGGCGCTGTTCACCTCCGGCCAGGCCGCCGCCTTCCCCGGCGGGGTGTGGGAGCTGGCGGTGTTCAGCCAGGCCAACCCCGAGCTGGAGCTGGGCATCTTCAACGTCCCGCCGCCACCGGGCGCCGCCGCCACCGAGACGCTGGTCCCCGGCTACGTCGACGGCTCGTACGGCGTCTCGGCCAAGTCCCCGGACAAGGAGGCCGCGCTGAAGCTGGTGAACTGGATGGCCTCGCCCGAGTTCGGCCAGGCGTTCACCGAGCAGCTGCGCCAGATCAGCGCCGTGCCCGAGGTCGTACCGACCGACGAGCTGCTGGCCGAGGCGCTGGAGGCCTACACCGCCAACCCCAGCCCGTACGTCACCTACGCCTACTTCTCCAGCGGCGAGCCGACGGCCTGGGACCTCGCCTCGGAGGGTCTGTCGAAGTACGTGCTCGGCCAGTCGTCGGCCCAGGAGGCCGCCACCCACATTCAGCAGGGCGTTGACCAGTGGTTCAAGCCGAAGCCGTAACCCCACGACGGGCGAGGGGGGTGCGTCGGCGTTACCGCCCCGACCGCACCCCCCTCGGCTGGATCGCCGGGTTCACCCTGCCGGCGCTGGTGCTCTACGGCCTGCTGATCGTCGTCCCGCTGGTGACCGCGTTCTACTACGGGTTCTTCCGGTGGGAGGGCACCAAGCAGGCCGAGTTCACCGGTCTGGGCAACTACCAGGAGGTCCTCACCCGGTATCCGCTGGGCGAACAGATCCCGGTGGCCCTGTGGCACAACGTGCTGTTCTTCGTCGGCACGATGGCCATCCAGAACACCATCGGCCTTGGCCTGGCGGTGATGCTCTACCGCAACCCGAGGTTCAAGCGGTTCTTCCAGGCGGTCTTCTCGCTGCCGTACCTGATCAGCCCGCTGATCGTCGGCTACATCTGGTCGCTGCTGTTGAGCCCGTCGTTCGGGCCGATCAACCACATCCTGGAGTCGGTCGGGCTGGAGTCGTGGGCCCGGCCGTGGCTGGGTGAACCGGACACGGCGCTGCCGGTGCTGATCCTGGTCAACGCCTGGCAGTGGATCGGCGGCCCGATGCTGATCTTCCTCGCCGCGCTGGGCGGCATCCCGAGGGAGCTGGAGGAGGCGGCCTCGTTGGACGGTGCCTCGGCCGCGCGGGCGTTCTGGAGCGTGCGGTTCCCCCTGCTGATGCCCGCCGTCGGCGTGATCACGGTGCTGACGTTCATCGGCTGCTTCAACATCTTCGACCTGGTCTACGCGCTCGGCGGCTCGGACGGCGGTCCCGGCGGCGCGATGGACGTGCTGGGGCTGCTGTACTACCGGACGGCCTTCGAGGGCGGCGCCAACGCGATCGGCGAGTCCTCCGCGCTGGCCATGATGATCTTCCTCGTCATCTTCGGTGTGTCCATCGCCCTCGAACGGGTGCTCCGGCGCCGGGAGGTGAGCTGACATGACGGCGCTGCTGCCCCCGAAGGCCCGCGCGGCGTCGCCGGCCCCGAGCAAGCGGCCACGTCGCGCGGCCGGGCGCCACGGGTCCGGGCTGAGCCGCCTGGGCGTCCAGGCGCTGCTGTGGGTCTACGCGGCGCTGGCGTTCGGTCCGCTGGTGCTGGTGCTGATCGGGTCGTTCCGGCCCAACGCCGACATCCTGCGCGAGCCGGTCGGCCTGCCGGACTCGCTGAACTTCGACAACTACGCACGGGCGTGGGAAACCGCGTCGCTGTCCACCTACTTCGTGAACTCGTTGACCATCACGGTGGCCTCGGTGGCACTGTGCGTCACGGTGTCCGCGATGGCGGCCTACGCGTTGTCCCGCTGGCGGTTCCGGGGCCGGGCACTGCTGGCGGCGTTGTTCATCTCCGGACTGATGATCCCGGCGAAGCTGGGGCTGCTGCCGGTGTTCTACATGTTCCAGTCCTGGGGCCTGATCGACAACCGGATCGGCCTGGTGCTGCTCTACGCGGCCAGCGGCATCCCGTTCTCGGTGTTCGTGATCATGGGTTTCATGCGCGGCATGCCCGACGAGCTGGAGGAGGCCGCGCGGCTGGACGGCTGCGACGAGGGCCGGATGTTCGTGTCGGTCGTCCTGCCGGTCATGCGCCCGGCGCTGGCGGTGGCCACGGTGTTCCAGTTCGCCCCGACCTGGAACGACTTCTTCTACCCACTGGTCCTCATGCGCAGCGACGACAAGTACACCGTCCCGGTCGGACTGACCCGGTTCTTCGGCGAGTACGCCGCCGACCGGGCGACACTGTTCGCCGGGCTGGTGATCGCCCTGGTGCCGCTGGCGGTGGTGTTCGCCCTGGCGACCAAGCACATCATCAGCGGCCTGACCGCGGGGATGTCGAAGTGACCGGCACGCTGGTCAGCATCGACGGCGGCAAGTCGGCACTGCGGTTGCTGGTGGCCACCGGCGAGCACCGGCAGACCGGCACCGGCCCCGGCATGCTCTACCTCCCCGGCGAGGACGGCGTCGACCGGATCGTCGAGGGCGTGCGGCAGGCGGCGGCCACCGTCGAACTGCCGGACACGGTGGCCGGAGTGGTCGCCGGCCTGACCGGTGTGCCCGGTGACCCCGCGCTGCGCCGGCAGCTGACCCGGCGGCTGGCCGAGCTGTTCGGCGGCCCGGCCCTGGTCGTCACGGACGTGTACCTGGCCCATGCCGGGGCGCTGAACGGACCGGGGACCGTGCTGTGCGTGGGCACCGGCACCAACGTCCTGGCCGTCGGCGAAGGCGGCGAGCACACCACGCTCGACGGCTGGGGGCCCCTGCTCGGCGACCGGGGCAGCGCGTACGCGATCGGTCTGGCCGGCCTGCGCGCCGCGTCGGCCGCGCTGGACGGCGTCGGCCGGGACACGGTGCTCACCGGGCGGTTCGAGCAGACCGTCGGCGGCACGGATCTGGCGAGCCTGCAACGGTTCTACCGCGACCCGGGGGTGGTGGCGCTGGTCGCCGGCTTCGCCCGCCAGGTCCTCGGCGCGGCCGGCCGCGACCCGGTCGCGACGGCCCTGTGCCACGCGGCCGCCGCGGACCTCGCGGACCTGGCCAGGGCGGCGGTGACCCGCCGGCCCGACGCCGGCCGCCGGGTGGCGCACTCGGGCCGGCTGGTCTCCTCCAACGCGGCGCTGCGCCAGGAGCTGGCCGACCAGCTCGCGGCGCGCGGCCTGGAGCTGGTCGAGCCCCTGGGGTCCCCGCTGGAGGGCGGCCTGACGCTGGTCCACGGCGCCCCGCCGTACACGAACCTCGCAGAGAAAGGTGACAATGCGTGAGAGTCGGCCACGGGACACGGCGCCTCGAGGTGCTCCCCGGTGAGCGGATGGGTGGCTACGCCGACCGTTCGCAGGGTGTTCGCGACGTCCTGGACCCGTTGGAGGTCCACGTGGTCACGTTCGCCGACCACGCCCACCGCTTCGCGCTCGTCGTGGCGGACCTGATCTGTGTCAACGCCGACGTCGTCGACCGGATCCGGGCGGCCGTGGCGGGACTGGGGGTCGACTCGTGCTGGGTGGCGGCCACCCACACCCACGCCAGCCCGGAGGCCGGCTGCGCCCCCGGCGGCAGCCCGACCCCGGCCGGGGTCGGCGACCGGCTGCTGGAGGCCGCCGTGCTCTCGGCCAAGGCGGCGGTCGCCGCCGAGCGGGACGCCACCGTGGCCCACACCCGGGCGTGGCTGGCGGACCTGGCCGGGCGGCGCAACGCCGGTGACGCCGCCGCCACCGACATCCCGGTGGACGCCGTCGTGGTGGCCGACGGCCAGACACCGACCGGTGTGCTGACCGTGTCCCCGGTGCACCCGACGGTGCTGCCGGCCGGCAACAGCGACGTCAGCGCCGACCTCAACGGCGGTATCCGCCGGGCGCTGGGCGCCCCGGGGCGTTGGGTGGTCGCCGCGACCGGCGCCAGCGGCGACATCAGCACCCGCCACACCCGCCAGGGCCGCAGCGCCGCCGAGATCGACCGGCTCGCGGCGCTGGTCGCCGCCGGCCTGGGCGTCGACGCGCCGCCGCCGGCCCGGCGGGGCGGGGTCACTCCCCCGGTGTCCCGGTCGCTGCGTCTGGCGGCCAAACCCCGGTCGGAGGTGGACGCGGCGGCCGGGGCGACCCCGCCGGCCTCGGCGCTGACCGACGCCCGGGTCCGCGAGGTGTTCGAGCAGGGCCAGCGGATCGCGCGGGACCTGGCGGCAAAGGGGCGGCCCGACACCTACGAGATCGAGGTGGCCGCGGTGGGCCTGGCCGGTCTGGTGATCGTCGCGATCCCCGGCGAGCTGTTCCTGGAGCTCGGCGAGCGGATCCGCGAACGCACCGGGCAGGACGTGGTGGTTCTGGGCTACGCCAACGGTTACCTGGGCTATCTGCCCACAGTGGACACGCCGCCGAGCTACGAGACCCTGGTCAGTCCGGTCAGCGCGGGCAGCGGTGAGCTGGTCGTGGACGCGGCGGTGGCGGCGGTCGGGTCCGTCCGGGACAACTCCCGGCGAGACAACTCCGTGCGAGACAACGAGGAGCGCTGGTGATCGAGTCCGAGTACGCGTCGATGGCCGACGGCCTGGTCCGCCGTCTGGTCGACACCCAGCTGCCGGCGATGCGCGCGGCGGCGGCGATGGTGGCGGAGTGCGTCGCCGGCGGCGGGGTCCTGCAGGCCTTCGGCACCGGTCACTCCCGCATCGTCACCCTGGAGCTGGCGGCGCGGGCCGGGGGGCTGGCCCCGGTCAGCATGCTGGCGGTCAAGGACCTGGTGATGTTCGGCGACGAGGACCCGGCCGCGATCCTGGATCCCAAGTACGAGCGCGTGTCCGGCCTCGCCGAGCGGGTCTACGACCTCGGCGGGGTGGCGCCGGGCGACCTGTTCCTCATCGTGTCCAACTCCGGCCTCAACGCCGCCATCGTCGAGATGGCGCACCTGGTGCGTGCGAGGGGGCACCGGCTGATCGCGGTGACCTCGTTGGCGCACACCAGGTCCACCGACGCACGCCGATCCGGCGGGGCGCACCTGGCCGACCTGGCCGACGTGGTGATCGACAACCTGGCCCCGCCGGGCGACGCGGCGATCGAGGTCGGTCAGGGGGTGCGTATCGGCGCGGTGTCGTCGCTGACCGGGGTGCTCATCGCCCAGGTGATCACCGAGCTGACCTGCCGCCACCTGCTGGAGATGGGCCAGGACGTCCCGGTCTACGTCTCGGCCAACCTCGCGGCCGGCGACGCCCACAACCAGACCCTCACCGACCGTTACGGTGCCCGCGTCCGTCCGATCGAGCCCTAGGCCGGCCGGGTGCGGCGGCGGCCGCGCAGGTACCAGACGCCGCCGCCGACCGCGCCGGCCAGCAGGGCCGAGGCGCCGCCGATGACCAGGACCGCCTCGACCGAGGTGCCCTCGACGAAGCGGCGCTGGACGACGACCGCGCGGTGGGTCTGGTCGCCCGCGGCGCGGGTGAAGGCGATGTCGTCGGTGATGGCGTCGGGGCGGAACCGCGCGTCGTAGCGGGTGAGGAAGCGGCGCTGGTCGACGAGGGCGGCCAGCACGGGGTGGTCGGTGAGGTCGGCGGGTTCGACCCAGCCGGCGTAGGTGAGTTCGGCCGGGGCGAACTCCGGCGCCGGGTTGGTGACGTCCATCCGGTGGTCGGCCAGGACGTAGAGCCGCAGCGGCTGGGCGCTGGTGGCGGTCGCCGACAGGCGCATCGGGTACACCGGGCGGTCGGTGGCGAAGGTGATCCGCATGGACGGCAGGCCGTCGGCGAAGGACGTGTCCTGGGCGGTCAGCCGCACGGCCAGCACCAGCCAGCCCTCGGCCAGGTAGGGCGTGAGTGCCTTGCCGAGTTCGTCGGAGAGCTGGAAGTCGTTGTGGGTCAACCAGTCCGCGACCGAGGTCGAGTCGGCGCCGGCGAGCTGGGCGACCTCGTAGGGCCCGACCTCGACCTGGTCGACGATCGTGACGCCCTTGTCCGGGGGCGCGGCGCCGGCACCGTCCCCGTCGATCACCACGTCCTTGTACTCGATGCGGGGCGCGGTCAGCTCGTCCAGTTCGGCGAACACCGCGCCGTCGGCCAGCTCGAACCGGGCCCGCGCGGGGACCGGCATGACGAACGCGGCGTCGTCGGTCTCGATGGCGGCGCCGATGTTGAGCGTCACCGCCTCGGTCCCGTCGACGAGTTCGACCAGCGCGGTCTCCTGGACGTCGGTCAGCCGCTGGTCGGTGATGACCGCGCCGCACGCGCAGGCCCCCGCCACGCCGGGACCGAACCCGACCAGTCCGAGGACGGCCACGGACACCACGAGAAACAGACGAGTCATGCGCATGGCCCTACGATGCCGGCCGTTCCGATTCCGTTCCGTGTTGGTCATTTGTCCACCAGATGGTCCTTTTAGTCGTAAGTTCTGCCCGTTAGCCTTTTTTCCATGTGGCGACGCCTGCTGGTCGTACTGTCCCTGCTGGCCCTGGTCGCGCCACTGGCGCCGGCCACCGCACAAACCCTCTCCTACGGCGTTTTCCGCCTGGTGAAACACACCCCGGCGGACACCGGCGCCCCCGAGATCATCCTCCCCGACGGCTACACCACCGTCGCCGGCTCGACCTACCAGGTCCCCAGCCGCGCGGAGTTCTACTCGTTCATCCAGGGACCGTCCAACCCCGCCGTTCGGGTGACCGTGCGCTGGCCCGGTGTGCCGATCAGGGCCGTGGTGTCGGGCAAGACCCGCCTGCCGCTCACCACCGAACCCGACGGCGCGGTCAGCTTCACCGTCCGGGTCACCGGCGCGACCACCAACTCGCTGCAGGCGACGTTGCAGGTGTGGACCTTCCTCAGCGAGGACATGGCCACCGGCCTGCACTGGCGCATCGAACACAACGACCCCGACCGGGTCGCCGGCGTCTGGCACACCGTGCCGTGGCCGGCCAACCAGACCAGGACCTACCTCAACCTGCTGCTGGCCTGCGAGGCCGTCCTGCGCGACTCCGGCCTGATCGAACAGGCCCGGCGGCGCGGACACTTCTTCTCGCTGATGGGCTTCGAGACCAACAACACGCTGCACTCGGACAACCCGCCGCACTGGCACCTCGCCTACTACCCCGGTCCGGACTACTCCGCGCCGCGCGCCCACGTGCCGCACTTCTGGATGGACCGCCAGGGCAGGACCTACTACAACGGCATGGACGTCAAGGGCGAGGGCCGCGGCAAGTTCTACGCCGGCGACCCGGCCCCGATCGAGGACGCGCAGGGCAACCTCGTGGTCACCCTCACCATCCGCGATGACGGCGGGCTGGACATCCAGGCGCCCCACGGCCCGCGCTACGAGATCACCTCACCGGACGGCCGGTTCCCGGACAAGGTCCACGTCTGGAAGGACGGGCGGCCGTGGCGCTGGTTCGGCGGCACCGACGACGTCCGCGCCGGACTGATGACCACCCGCGTCGGCGGCCTGACCACGCCGGGGTTCAAGCGGACCACCGTCTACTGGTACGACGAGCTGACCGGCACCGTCGAGAGCGTCGGCGGAGCCGCTCAGCCCAGCGAGACCAACGCCTGGACCGGTAGGTGATCGGAGGGGAACTGTCCGTGGCGGGCGAAGGTGTTGACCGCCACCGCCGCCACCTCGACCGGGCCGCGCGCGAGGATCCAGTCGATACGTTCACCGCCGGGACGCAGCGGGCGGTAGCCGTGCCAGGTGGCGAACACCGGACCACGCCGCCCGGCCGCGGTCCAGGTGTCGGTCAGCTCCTCGGTGAGCAACGCGTACACGTCCGAGGCACCGGCCGCGACGTTGAAGTCGCCGGTGAGCAGCACCGGCAGGTCCTCGCCGAACGCGGTGATCCGCGTCCGGAGCAGCCGCGCGGCGAGCAGCCGGGCGTTGGCCGACCGGTCGTCGAGATGGGTGTTGACCACGACGAACTCGGCGCCGGTGCGCCGGTCGAGGAACCGGACCCAGGTGACCATGCGCGGAATGCGGTTGCCCCAGGTCCGCGAGCCGGCGAGCGCGGGCGTGTCGGAGAGCCAGAAGTGGTCGTAGGCCACCGGTTCCAGCCGGGCGGTGTCGTAGAAGACCGCCATGAACTCGCCCCGGCTGCCGCCGTCGCGGCCGGCACCGATCCAGTCGTAGCCCCTCGGCAGGTCACGCGCCAGCTCCCGCAGCTGCGGGTAGACACCCTCCTGGGTGGCGAGCACCGTCGGCTGCTCGCGGTCGAGCAGTTCGGCCATCACCGGGCGGCGCCGCGCCCACGAGTTCGGCTCGGTGACCGACGCGAACCGCAGGTTGAACGTCATCACGTGCAGCTGGTCGCCGGTGGCCGGACCGATCACCACGCGCTCCACCTCCTGGTCGTGCGGCGCGGGTGCCGGTGACTGGGCCGTGGCCGGGAGCATCATCGGCGAGGACAGCCCGACGACCACGGCGGCGATCATGACCGCCGGACCTCGACGTGCCATCGTCACTCCGTCCGTGCCGGATCGTCGCGGGCCGGGAACATTCGGGGCAGAGCACGCCTTGCACCTGACGAGGACCTCCTCGACGACATCCTCGACGATACGGAAGGCGGATCATGCCAGGACAGCAGATCGTTCCCGGGCCCGACCACCCCATCACGATCGAGCCGAACCCGGCCAGGGTCGTCGTCCGGGTCGGCGACCGGGTCGTCGCCGACTCGACCTCGGCGCTGAGCCTGCGGGAGTCGACCTATCCCGCGGTGTCCTACCTGCCGCTGGTCGACGTCGACCAGACGCTGCTGCGGCCCACCGACACCCAGACCTACTGCCCGTACAAGGGCGACGCCTCCTACTACAGCCTCGACCTGCCCGAGGGCGAGCTGACCGACGTCATCTGGACCTACGAGCAGCCCTACCCGGCGGTCGCCGAGATCGCCGGGCACGTCGCGTTCTACGCCACCAAGGTGGACATCACCGAGCAGCGCTGATGTCCGGCAGGGCCAGCAGGTCCTCGTGGTGCACGACCGCCCGTAGCTCGCCCGCCGCGCAGGCCGCGCGCCGCCGGTCCAGGTAGCCGGCCAGGTCCAGGTCGGGTTCCTGCTCGGCGGCGGCCCCCACCCAGCCGGTCAGCCACTGCCCGGTCAGGGCGGCGTCGGCCGGCCCGAGCTGCCACGGGCTCGGCCGGCGGTGCACGGTCGCGCCGCGGCGTTCGAACGCGGCGGCGGTCGCGGCGACCGCGTCCGGCCCGAGCAGCGCGCGGCCCTCGACCGTGCGCCGCTGGTGGGCGTCGAACGCGGCGGCGACCTCGCCGTCGAGCGGGTCGGCCGGGTCCAGCTCGACCCGCCCGGACACCGACAGGGTCAGCAGCGCCGGCAGCCCGGCGCGCACGCAGGCCTCGGCCAGGTGCTCGACCTCGTCGGCGGTGAGCAGGTCCAGCAGCGCCGACCCGGTGACCAGCGACGTGCCGGCGAGGTCGGCGGCGGTCAGCTCGGTGATGTCGCGCTGCACGGTCACCGCCGGCACCGGCAGGCTGGACGCGGCGCGGCGGAGCAGGCCCAGGTCGCGGTCGGTCAGGATCCAGTGCTGCGGGTTGGGCAGGCGCGGCGCGAGCCAGCGGCCCATCGACCCCGTTCCGCAGCCGAGGTCACGGACGACCAGCGGCCCGTCGAGGTGGTCGCGCAACGTGTCGAGCAGGCCCTCGCTGCGGGCCGTGGCGTCGGCGCGTTCCCGCAGCGCGAGCCACTCTGGTGCGAACTGGGTGTGCACGGTCCTCCGCTCGTCGGCTCTCATCAGCTAACACGTACACGGTGACCAGGAAGTTCACCGAGCGGTAGAACCGTTCGCCGAGTAGGGACGTATGGAGGGCGTGACCACGACCTCGGGAGGATCGCGTGGCCCTACTGACAGCGTCCCCGGTACGGACCGTCGCCGCCGCGGCGTTCGGGCAGCTGTGCCTGCTCGGCGTGCTGGCGGTGATCGGCGGCCTCGGCCCGGCGGGCTGGGTGGCCGGGCTGGCGTACTGCGCGGCCGGCGCGACCGCGCTCACCGTGACGACCAGGCGTTTCGCCGTCGGGTCGTTCGGGCCGGCCGACCTGGTGACGCTGGGCCGGGCGGCGCTGGTCGGCGGGGTGAGCGCGCTGGTGGCCGACGGTTCGGCGCCGGTGCCGCTGCTGGTGGCGGTGGCGTCGCTGGCGCTGGCGCTGGACGCGGTCGACGGCCGGGTCGCGCGACGCACCGGCACGATCTCCCCGTTCGGCGCGCGGTTCGACATGGAGGTCGACGCGTTCCTGATCCTGGTGCTCAGCGTGCACATGGCGGGCGAGTTGGGGCCGTGGGTGCTGGCGATCGGCGGTATGCGTTACCTGTGGGTGGCGGCCGGGCGGGTGTTCGGGTGGTTGCGGGCGCCGCTGCCGCCGTCGCTGCCGCGCAAGACGGTCGCGGCGGTGCAGGGGGTGGTGCTCGCGGTCGCGGCGTCCCGGCTGCTGCCCGCGCCGGTGACCGTGGCCGTGGTGGCGCTGGCGCTGGCGGGCCTGCTGTGGTCGTTCGGCCGGGACCTGGTGTGGCTGCGTGACCAGCGGGTCGTCGAGCCGAAGGAGCAGACCCGGTTACGCCGGGTCCTGCGCCCGGTGGCGACCGGGGTGGCCGGCGTACTGGTGCTGTTCGCGCTGCTGGCGCCCGGTGACCTGGCCCTGTTCACCCCGTCGGCGTTCCTGCGGATCCCGGTCGAGGCGATCCTGATCGCCGGCCTGGCGCTGGTGCTCCCCCGCCGCGCGCGCCGGGCGGCGGTGGTGCTGGTGGGTGTCGGGCTCGGCCTGCTGACGATCATGAAGTTCTTCGACATCGGCTTCAACGAGACCCTCGCCAGGCCCTTCGACCCGATCTTCGACTGGACGTTCCTCGGCCCCGGCGTCGAGTTCCTGCACGACTCGATCGGCGGTGTCGGCGCTGACCTGGTGGTCGTGGGGGCGGGCGCGTTGGCCCTGGGCGTGATCGTGGCGATGTGCTGGTCGGTGGCGCGGCTGTCGCGGCTGGTGGCCGCCCACCAGGTCCGCTCGGCGCACACGATCACCGTGCTGGGGGTGGTGTGGATGGTGTGCGCGGCGTTCGGGGTGCAGTTCGCGCCGCAGACCCCGCTGGCCGCCCACGCCGCGGCGTCGGCCGCCTACCAGGACGCGCGGCAGATCCGAACCGGGCTGCTGGATCCGCTGCGTTTCGCCAAGGAGGCCGCCGACGACGACTTCCGCCACACCCCCGGCAGCGAGCTGCTGACGGCGTTGCGGGGCAAGGACGTGGTGGTGGCGTTCGTGGAGAGCTACGGCCGCGTGGCGATCCAGGACTCCGACATCGCCGGCGAGGTGCGCCAGGTTCTCGACGAGGGCACCGAGCGGCTACGGGCGGCCGGTTTCGACTCCCGCAGCGCGTTCCTGGAATCGTCCACGTCCGGCGGTGGGAGCTGGTTCGCCCACGCGACCCTCCAGTCCGGGTTGTGGATCAACAACCAGCAACGCTACGACGCCCTGACCGCCGGCGACCGCCTGACCCTGTCCGGCGCCTTCCGCCGGGCCGGCTGGCGCACGGTCTGCGTGGCCCCGGCGATCACCAGGGCGTGGCCGGAGGGACGTTTCTTCGGCTACGACAAGGTTTACGACGCGAACAACGTCGGCTACGAGGGCCCGATCTTCGCGTACTCCAAGATGCCCGACCAGTACGCGCTGGCCCACTTCGACCGCACCGAGCGAACGGCCACCGACCGCCGCCCCGTCATGGCCGAACTGGACCTGACGTCGTCCCACACCCCCTGGGTCCCTCTCCCCACCACCCTCGACTGGTCCGAAGTGGACGATGGGTCGTCGTTCGAACCCACCAGCGACACCAGGTCCCAACACATCTGGCCCGACCCCACCAAGGTCCGCCACGCCTACGGCGACGCCGTCCGGTACTCCCTCAACATTCTCATCTCCTACACCGAAACCCACGCCGACGACAACTTCGTCCTCATCCTCCTCGGCGACCACCAACCAGCCCCGATCGTGACCGGCAAAGGCGCCACCTGGGACGTCCCGATCTCCATCATCACCAAGGACCCGACGGTGATGTCCCACATCGCCTCCTGGGAATGGCAACCCGGCCTCACCCCGGCACCGGACGCGACCGTCTGGCGCATGGACACGTTCCGGGACCGATTCCTCCGCACCTTCAGCCCCCGGTCCGACTCCGCACCATCCGCGGCCGCCCGCTGACCCTGTCCACAACCACCAGCCAGCGACCCCGAAACCGTCAGTCCCCCGGAGTAAGCTGGAAAACGGGGGGATCCCCGCGCCCCACAGGCATTCCGTGGGCCCTGGAACCGCCGCCGTACCAGTGCGTTCGCCGAGCCCGGCGCAGCAGCGCGAGCGGGGATGACTGTGGCCGCGCTGTCACCTCGCCGCAAGACTTCTCGTGAAGGCCAGCAGTGGTGCGGCGGTTCGGCGCGGGTTCTCCAGGTTGGGTGAGTGGCCCAGTCCGGCGAGCATCTCCACCGTCGCCCCCGGGACGCGCCGGTACTCGGCCGCCGCCGAGGGGCTCCAGCGGAGATCCTCGGCGCCGAAGATCACCAGGAGGGGTTGGGCGAGCGCGGTCAGGCGTTCCACCAGGCCGCTCTCGTCGAGGTAGGCGCGCACCCCCACGGTCGTCGCGCCGAAGACGAGGAGGTTCATGGCTCGGACCTGTTCCAGGAAATCGTCCGGGATCCGGTAGCCGGGGGCGAAGCCGGAGCGGACGGCCTCGCGCAGCTGGTCATCGGTGAAGTGTGGCCACCGGGCCGGGTCGATCGCGGCGGTTTTCTCCGTGTAGGCGGCCATGTCGGGGCCGAAGTTGATCACGACGATGCCGGTCACCAGGTCGGGGCGGCGCTCGGCCAGGGCGGTGGCGACCGCGCTGCCGCTGGAGTGGCCGACCGCGACGACGCTCTCGACGCCCAGCAGGTCCAACGCCTCGGCCACCCGGCGGGTCTGATCCTCCACCGTGTAGCTCGCACCGTCCGGAGTGGACGAACGGCCGCAGCCGAGCAGGTCGACCCGGATCACCCGGTGCGACCCGGTCAGCAGCGGCAGCATCGGTTCCCACGAGCGCGCCGACGCGGCGGTGCCGTGGATGAGCAACACACCAGGAGCGTCGGCGGGGCCGTCCTGGCACACGTGGATCTCGCCGTCGGCCAGGGGCAGTGTCGACTCGGCGGCGTACGGTGTCACGGTCATGCCCGCACTCTCGCCGACCGCGGACCCCGCCGGCTTGGAGAAATGTTCCGTAGCATGGCCGCATGCTGTGGGACATCACCTGCCCGACGCGCCCGAGCCGCGTACCGGGCGTCACCATGGCGGGGTTCGGCGACCGGGGCATCACCCCGCCCGGCCTCCGGCTCATCCCGCACCCGGCGGTCACGCTCATCCTCGTGTTCGGTGGCACCATCGTCATGGAGGACGCCTCCGGGCGGCGGCGGACGGGTGGCTTCGTCGCCGGGCTCGGGTTCGGTGAGGCGTTCCGCGCGGTACGCGCGGAGGCGTTCGAGTGCCTCCAGATCCGTCTCTCGCCGGTGGTCGCGCACGCGGTGCTCGGGGGCGCGTCCGCCGAACTGGACGGCGCGGCGGTGACGCTCGACGAGCTGTGGGGGCGCGAGGCCGATCGGGTCAGCGAGCGGCTGGGCGCTCTGTCCACCTGGGAGGAACGGTTCGCCTTGGCCGACGACTGGATCGCCGGCCGCCGCGCGAGCGCCGCGCCGCTGGAACCGGAGGTCGACCGGGCGTGGCGCCGGATCGCCGCCACCCGAGGCGGGGTCCGCATCGAGCACCTGGCCGACGAGCTCGGCTGGAGCCGCAAACGGCTGTGGTCCCGGTTCCAGACACGCCTGGGCCTGCCGCCCAAACGCGCCGCGAAGCTCGTGCGTTTCGACCACGCCGTGCACGGTCTGGTCGCCGGGCAGGACGCCGCCGGGGTCGCGGCCGACCGCGGCTACGCCGACCAGTCCCACCTGCACCGCGACGTCCACGAGTTCACCGGGCTGACCCCCGCGACCGTGGTCGACGAGCCGTTCCTGGCGGTCGACGACGTCGCCTGGGGCTGGCCGGGGCCCCGATCAGTCGCGGGGTCAGTCACGGCGGCGCGGGCGGCCGAGTAGGCGTCGACCGGCCTCCATCAGGTGCCGGCGCAGCTCGTCGTCGGTCAGGGAGTCCAGGCCGGGTGAGCCACCGGCCAGCGCGATGCCGAGCATGGCGACGTGCGCGGCGACCTTCGCGGCCGGGTCGCTGTCGCCGCCGCAGAGCAGGTCGGTGAGGCACTCCTTGACGTTGCCCTCCTCGTGGAGGGTGCGTTCCAGCGCGCGGGCCACGCCCGGGTCGCTGGAGAACACGGCCGCCAGCGCGCGGTGGCCGACGACCAGCTCGACGATCCCGGCCAGCACGTGGTCGACCTGCGCGCCCCGCCGCCGCAGCGTGGTCGCCTCGCGGGCGATCGTGCCGAGCTGACGCAGCGCCGGTTCGGCCACCGCCTCGGTGATCTCGTCCTTGGTTTTGAAGTGGTAGTAGACCGCCGCCTTGGTGACGCCGAGCGCGTCGGCGATCATCTGCAGCGACGTGCCCTCGACACCGTGCTGGGCGAACAACTCCAGGGCCGTGGCGAGCAGCCGGTCACGCGTGTCACCGGCCCGCGCGGCCGCCGGCGGTACAGGCGTCATCAGACCTCCTCGCTGAGAGTTTCAGCCTACCTTCTCAGCTTGCCGATCGGCAAACAGGCAACTAGCCGTGCGGCCAGTCACATACTTGCCGATCGGCTTGGCGTCTGCTTGCCGTTCGGCTAGCTTCGGGGAGGGATCACACACGCATCGAGGGAGTCCGTGGTGGCAACATTTCTCTACCGGCTCGGCCGCGCGTCCTTCCGGCGCCGCTGGCTGATCACCGGGATCTGGACCGTCCTGCTCATCGTGTTCGGGCTGGGCGCGGTCGGCCTGTCCGGCCAGTTGTCCAACGCCGTCTCCATCCCCGGCACCGAGGCGCAACGCGCCATCGACCACCTCGAGTCGACCTTCCCGGAGGCCGGGGTGGGCGGCGCCACCGCGCGGGTGGCGATCGCCGCGCCGCAGGGCCAGTCGCTCGCCGAGCCGGCCAACCAGGCCGCGGTCGGCCAGGTCGTCGCCGCGCTGCGGGACGCACCGGAGGTCGCGCGGGTGGCCGACCCGTTCCAGAGCGGGGCGGTCGCGCCGGACGGCACGGTCGCGCTCGTCCAGGTCGGCTACGACCAGCAGGCCTTCGAGCTCACCGACAACGACCGCGAGGCCCTGCTGGACACCGCGACCGTCGGTGAGCAGGCGGGACTGCGGGTCGAGATCGGCGGGGACGCGGTGCGCGGCGCGCCGGAGACCGGCGCCACCGAGATCCTCGGGGTGGCGGTCGCCGCCGTCGTGCTGGTGATCACCTTCGGTTCGCTGCTCGCCGCCGGGCTGCCGCTGCTGACCGCGCTGGTCGGGGTCGGTATCGGCATCGCCGGCATCACCGCGATGTCCGGGTTCACCGAGCTGAACGCCAACACCCCGGTGCTGGCGCTGATGATCGGCCTGGCCGTCGGCATCGACTACGCGCTGTTCATCGTCTCCCGCTACCGAAGTGAACTCGGTCGGGGGCTGGACCACGAACAGGCGGTGGCCCGCGCGACCGGCACCGCCGGGTCGGCCGTGGTGTTCGCCGGGCTCACGGTGATCGTCGCGCTCGCCGGGCTGTCGGTGGTCGGTATCCCGTTCCTGGCGCAGATGGGTGTCGCCGCGGCGATCACCGTCGCGGTCGCCGTGCTGATCGCGCTGACCCTGCTGCCCGCCGTCCTCGGCTTCGCCGGCGACCGGGTACGCGGCCGGCTGCCCGGCCTGCGCGGCGGCCCGAAGCCGGGCGCCGCGAGCATGGGCGAGCGCTGGGCGCGGCTGGTGTCGCGCCGCCGGTGGCCGGTGCTGGTCACCGCCGTGGTCGGGCTGGCGGTGCTGGCCGTCCCGGCGGCCAGCATGCGACTCGGCCTGCCCGACGACAGCACCGCCGCCCCCGACTCCGGCGAGCACCAGGCCTACGAGTTGGTCAGCGAGGCGTTCGGCCCCGGGGCCAACGGCCCGCTGGTGGTGGTCGTCGACGCCGGGAACAGCGCCGACCCGCAGGCCGCCGCGGCGACGGCCATGCGGCGCATCGACGGGCTGGACGGCGTCGCCATGGTCACCCCGCCGCGGTTCAACCCGGCCGGCACGACCGCACTGCTCACCGTCCTGCCCACCACCGGCCCGAGCGACACCGCGACCGAGGACCTGGTCTCGTCGCTGCGCGCCACCGCCGGCGACCTCGAGGAGGGCACCGGCGCGCGGCTGTCGGTGACCGGCCAGACCGCCGCCAACATCGACGTCTCCGCCAAGCTCGCCGACGCGATGCTGCCCTACCTGCTGCTGATCGTCGGGCTGGCGTTCCTGTTGCTGACGCTGGTGTTCCGCTCACTGGTCGTGCCCCTCAAGGCGACGCTGGGGTTCCTCGGCTCGGTGGCGGCGACGTTCGGCGCGGTGGTCGCGGTGTTCCAGTGGGGGTGGCTGACCGACCTGCTCGGGGTGGAGAGCACCGGCCCGATCATGAGCGTGCTGCCGATCCTGCTGATCGGTGTCCTGTTCGGACTGGCGATGGACTACCAGGTCTTCCTGGTCACCAGGATGCGCGAGGACCACGTCCACGGGACACCGGCGGGCGAGGCCGTGATCAGCGGTTTCCGCCATGGCGCCCGGGTGGTCGTCGCCGCGGCGCTGATCATGATCAGCGTGTTCGCCGGGTTCGTGTTCGCCGAGGACACCCTGATCCAGTCGATCGGCTTCGCCCTGGCGGTCGGCGTCGCCGTCGACGCCTTCGTCATCCGGATGACGATCGTGCCGGCCGTGATGGCCCTGCTCGGCCGCCGCGCCTGGTGGCTGCCCCGCTGGCTGGACCGCCTGCTCCCCAACGTCGACATCGAGGGCCAGCGCCTCGTCGACCCCCCACGCGACGAGCGCCGCGACCGCGTCCCCGTGCCGGTCTAGGCGGCACCGGTCTCGTACACCTTCAGGTGAAGGTGGTGGGCGCGCCGGCTGTTGATCACCGTGGCGGCAATCCCCTGGCGCACCGCCACGTCGCCGCGGCGACACCAACCTTCAGGAGACACGCGACATGCGCCGAATCATCATGACCGTCCTGACCTCGACCGGAGCCGCGCTGGCCATCATCGCCGGGGCCGGCTCGGCCAGTGCCCAGGACGCCCCTGACGGCATGTACTCGATCATCGAGGACATCTCCGAGAACGCCGGGGACGCCGCCGACCAGGTCGCCACCACGTTCGCGGAGGGCATCGACTTCTGTCAGACCGCGGCGAACACGATCGGCGTTCCCGTCACTGTGAACGTCGGCGACTGCGCCGGCAACGGCGACACCGATCAGGGCGACAACGATCAGGGCGACGACTGATCAGCGGTAGCTGGTTCGCCGACCCGCGCGCCGCCCTCACCGGCGGCGCGCGGGTCCTGGCGCGCCGACACCTGTCTAGGGCAGGCCGGCGCGCAGGGCGTTGATCCTGGACAGGGCGTCGCCGAAGTGGATGGGGTCGAGGGTGCCGTCGGCCAGGGCGGTGGCCAGGGCGTCGGCGGCCTGGTCGCCCTGGTTCACGTCGCGGGCAGAGGCCAGGATCAGGTCCATGCCGGCGCCGGCGGCGAGGACGGCGCGCTCGCCGGTCGAGCCGTAGTCGCGCAGGGCGCCGGCTTCCAGCGCGTCGGTGATGGTGACGCCGGTGAAACCGTTGCGGGAACGTAGTTCCTGTTCGATGACTACAGTGGACAGTCCGGCGGGGTGGGCGCGGTCCAGCGCCGGGTACACCGCCCACGACGCCATCACCAGCTTCGCGCCGGCGGCGATCGACGCCTGGTAGGGGGCCTCGTGCACGGCGCGCAGGTCCGCCAGCGGCACCGGCGGGCTCACCGGGCGCAGGTCGGTGTTGTCGGCGGCCTCGGCGGGGCCGAGCCCCGGGAAGTGTTTCACCGTGGCGGCCACTCCCTGCGCCTGCTGGGCGCGCACATAGTCCGCGCCCAGCGCGGCGACCACCGTCGGGTCGGAGCTGAACGAGCGCTCGTAGGCGTCCATCAGGTCGCCGGGGGCGTGGAAGACGTCCAGCACCGGCGCCAGGTTGACGTTCATGCCGACGCCGGTCAGGTTCTCCCCCGCTCCCCGGCCGGCGGCGGTCGCGGCGGCCGACGGGTCCGCCGCGAGGCCGACGTCCTTGTGCGACAGGGCCGGTGCGCCGGGCAGCCGGCGGATCAGTCCGCCCTCCTGGTCGGTCATCAGCAGCAGCGGCTCGCGCACCGGGCTCTGTGCGGCGGCGGCCCGCAGCTGGGCGACGACCCCGGCGATCTGGGTGCTGCTCGACACGTTCTCACCGAAGAAGATCACGCCGGCGGCCTCGCCGGCGCGGATCCTGGCGAGCAGGCCCGCCGGCGGCACCAGCCCGGGATAGGAGTAGATCACCCGCTGGCCGGCGGCCTGCCGGGCGAAGGCCAGTTCGGCGACCACCGCGTCGTCGCCGGCATCGGTCACCGCGACCGTTCCCAGGGCGAGGATCCCGACCAGCAACCGGAAGAACAGTCCACGTCGCATGCGTTCAACGATAACGCAACCGACCTATAGATCGTAAGTTTCTAACTTAGGGCACCACGACCACCGGCCACCGGCCGCAGCGGATCAGCCGCGTGGCCACCGAGCCGGCGATGCGATGCCCGGCACTCGTGGACGCCCCGACCACCACCGTGTCGGCCTGGCAGCGGTCGGCGATGTCACGCAGGCTGCCGAACGGGTCGCCGTGCAGCGACAGGAACGTGACCGACACGCCCAACTCCTCGGCGCGCTCGCGCATCTCCGCGCTCAGCTCCGCCCGCAGCTGGGTGTAGGTGCGCTGCTCGAAGGCCATCGCCGAGCCACTGAGCGCCAGCCCGGAACACGTGCCGACCAGGGCCACCAGCAGGTGGAAACCCTGCCGACGCGCCAGACCGAACGCGTAGGCGGCCGCCCGCATCGCGGTGTCCGAGCCGTCGACGCCGACCATGATCGTGCTCCGGGCGGTCGCCGGCGGCCCGTACCGCTCCACAGTGGACTCGAACACGCCGGTGGGTTCGGTGTCCATCGCTGCCCTCTCCCGCTACCTCGTGATCGGGTCGGTCACCGGTTCGTCCTTCGGGGACTGCTCCAGGTCGATCGTGTTGCGCAGGGTCACCGGCTTGAGCAGCAGCGCCGCGATCAGCCCGACCAGCGCGGCACCCGCGGCGATGACGAAGATGTGCGCCGTCGCGTCCCCGTACACCATCCGCACGACCTGCTGGACCTCCGGCGGCAGCGCGGCCAGGTTCAGCGCGCTGGTCTCCTCGCCGCCCCCGGTGAGCCCGCGCCCGCCGAACGCGGTCGTCAGGTCGGCGGTGACCCGGTTGGCCAGCACCGCACCCAGCACCGAGACGCCGATCGTGCCGCCCAGCGAACGGAAGAACGTCACCGACGCGCTCGCCGAACCGAGATCACGCAGCGGCACGGAGTTCTGCACGATCAGCACCAGGTTCTGCATCGTCATCCCGACGCCGACCCCGACCAGCACCATCGCACCGGACACCACAACCAGCGAGGTGTCGTGGTCGATCGTGCCCAGACCGAGGAACCCGAGCACCAGCACGACCGCGCCGGTCACCACATAGGGCTTGATCCGCCCGGACCGGCTGATCATCCGGCCGGCCACGGTCGAGGCGACCAGCACACCGGCCATCATCGGGATCGTCAGCAGACCGGCCTCCGTCGGGGTGTAGCCGCGGCCGACCTGGAAGTACTGGCCGAGGAACACCGCCCCGCCGAACATCGCGAGCCCGACGGCGAGACTGCCGAGGATGGCCAGCGAGGCCGTCCTGGTCCGCACGATCCGCAGCGGCACAACGGGTTCGCGCACCCGGGACTCCACCCAGACGGCGATCGCGAGCAACACCACCCCGCCGCCGACCATCGCGGCGCTCTGCCAGGACACCCAGTCGAACGAGTTGCCGACGAACGACACCCAGATCAGCAGCACGCTCACCCCGGCCGCGATCAGCGCGGCACCGGCGTAGTCGACCTGCACGTCGTCGCGGCGCACGGTCTCCAGCTTGAGCGTCTTCTGCAGCACCAGGAACGCGATGGCCGCGATCGGCACGCCGACGAAGAAGCACCAGCGCCACCCCAGCCACGGCACGTCGACGATGAGCCCGCCGAGCAGCGGACCGCCGACCGTGGCGACGGCCATCACGCCGCCGAGGTAGCCGTTGTACCGGCCGCGCTCGCGAGGCGGGATGATCGCCGCGATCACGACCTGGACCAGCGCCTGCAGACCGCCGACCCCCAGGCCCTGGACCGCGCGGGCGCCGATGAGCTGCTCGGCGTTCTGGGCGAACCCGCTGGCCACCGAGCCGAGCACGAAGATCACGATCGCGACCTGGACCAGGGTCTTCTTGTTGAACAGATCGGCGAGCTTGCCCCAGATCGGGGTACTCGCCGTGGCGGTCAGCAGCGTCGCGGTGACCACCCACGTGTACTGGGTCTGTGACCCGTTGAGCGAACCGATGATCAGCGGCAGCGCCGTGGAGACCACGGTCGAGCTGATCATCGCCACGAACAGCACCAGCAACAGGCCCGACAACGACTCCAGTACCTGCCGGTGCGGCATCGCCTCGCCGGTGGTCGTGCCGGCCGCCTCACCCACGGCCCCACCCACGGCCTTGGCCTCACCCATCCCCTGCGTCCTTCCTCTGGGTTGACGCCCGATTTGCGCATTGTGCAAAATTGCCCACAGCGAATCTAACACGACACGGATAGGGTGATATTCCGTGGAGCCAACCAGCACTCTGCGTGAACGCAAGAAAGCAGCGACGCGACAGTCGCTGCACGAGACCGCCCTGCGCCTGGCGGTCGCCCGGGGGCTGGACGGCGTCACCGTCGAGGACATCGCCGACGAGGTCGGGGTGTCCCGGCGCACGTTCTCCAACTACTTCGCCAACAAGGAGGACGCGGTCCTCTACGCCGACCGCGAGCGGATGCGCCGCCTGCTGGAAGTGCTGCGCGACCGCCCGGCCGACGAACCGGCGTGGGACGCCCTGCGCCGCGGTGCCGCCGACCTCTACCGCCGCCGCGCCCAACGCGACCCCGAGTGGGTCGCCCAGCTGCGCCTGCTGCGCCGGCACCCGTCGCTGCTGGCCAGGCAGGCCGGCGACCAGTTCACGCTGGAACGCGACCTGGTCGACGTGCTGCGCGAGCGGGGCGAGGAGGACTACGAGCTGTCCCGGCTGATGGCCGCGACCTTCCTGGGCACGCTGCGCACCGCCGGCACGCTGTGGTTCGAGAACGCCGGCGAGGTGCCGCTGCCCGACCTGCTCGACCGGCTGCTCGCCCGAGTCACCTTCGACTGAGTCTGCTCCGAGCGACTCCGCTGTGAGCGAGGCGCTGCCACGCCTCAGGCGATGTTCTCGTCCGGCCGCCGGTGGTAGCTGTTGACGTACTCCTGCTGGGACAGCGCCTGGATCGCGGCCATCACCTCGTCGGTGGCCGCCCGACGCGCCCGCAGGTTGTGCTCGGTCCAGGCGGAGAAGTCCAGGGGCTGGCCGAACCGCACGGAGATCCGCGCCGGCCGGGGGATCTTGCCGCCGCGCGGCATCAGCTTCTCGGTCCCGGTCAGCGCCACCGGCACCACCGGCGCCCCCGTGCTGAACGCCAGCACCGCCACCCCCGTGTGCCCCCGGTAGAGCCGCCCGTCCAGGGAGCGGGTGCCCTCGGGGTAGATCGCGAACGCGCCACCGGCGTTGAGGACCTGCTGGCCGGCGTTGAGCGCCGCCAGCCCGGCATGCGCGTTGCCGCGCTCGACCGGGATGTAGCCCAGACCGTCCATGGCCGCGGCCATCAGCCGGCCGCGGATCCCGCCGGCGGTGAAGTACTCCGCCTTGCCGAGGAACTGCACCCGCCGGCGCACCACCAGCGAGATCACCGCCGTGTCCAGCACGGCCCGGTGGTTGGCGGCCAGGATCACCGGCCCGTCCGCCGGCACGTTCTCCAGGCCGTGCACCCTCGGCCGGTAGACCAGCCGAGCGGTCGGTGCGAGGACATATCGGACTAACTGGTGCAGCACAGGTCTGTCTCCCGTCTCGGCTCCGTTGGCCAGCATGCCACGTCGCGGACGGTGCGCGCCGATCTACGGCTCGACGTCGGGTCGTTCGGCGGCGAGCTTGCGGTCCAGACCCTCGCCCTGCTCCTGCTCGTAGGCGGTGGTGCCGTACGTCTCGGCGACCGACCAGTGGTCCGGCGCCTGCGCGCCCTCCTCCAGCGGATCCACGCCGAGTTCGTCCTCGTCGAGTTCCTCCGCGCTGTTGAGCGTCGCCGGGTCCCATTCCGCCTGGTCCGGTTCGCCGGTGTCCTGGTCCATCCGGCCGTCCTCATCCATCCGGCCAGTCCTCGTCCTCGGCGGGTACCGGCACGTTCTGTTCGTGCACGTCGACCGGGTCGGCCTCGCCGACGACCGGCGCCGGCTCCGGCTCGGTGACCTCGTCGGTCTCGCCGACCTCACGTGACTGCTCGAGAACGTCCGCCGGGTTCGCGTCGGGGTTCACGTCTCATCACCTGTCCACTGCAGCAGGGCCACGGTCATCGTCAGCGCGCGTCGCACGGTGTCGATACCGGTCAGGGGATCCAGCCCGATCACCGCGAGGTCCAACTGGAACGCCGCGTCCGCCGGACTGCCGTTCAGGTCGGCCAGCAGCGCCCGGACCGTCGCCCGCGCCGGCGGGGCCAACTCGTCGATGGACACCCTGGTGTCGTCGTCGTCCCGCAGGTCGACGGCGAAGGTGATCTCGCCGCCGGTACGTCCGGCCGTGTCCCGCACCGCCGTGGACGCCACCTGGATCAGCTCGGCGACCACCGCGCGTACGTAGGGCCGCAACTGCTCGTCGCCCTGGTCCACCACGGTCCCCAGCGCGGTCGACAGACCCGCCGCGTCGCCGTCCAGCACACAGTGGACCAGCCGATGCGCGGTGGCCTGGGCGGCTGTCGCTCTGCGCATACCGGGGTGCTCCTTCCTCACCGGACGCGGTCAGGGTGCCCGCGCCGCCGGCCGGCAAACACCCCGACCGGGGCCGTCCACCCGGCGGATCCGGGTTTCAGGCTGGTCGCTGTGGGTAACGCCGCAGGTACCCGAACGAGGGAAGAGGTGGACAGGCGTGGACACCAACAGCTACCTGGCCTTCCTGCTGATCGGCACCGTGCTGGTCCTGCTGGACGGCCAGGTCATCTACCGCAACGGCCGCAGGTTCCTGCGACAGTCCGGACCCAATGCCGCCGCCGAGTCGCTGACCAGGCTCGTGTCGGTGCTGTTCCACCTGGTGGTGCTGGGCGTGCTGGCGCTCATCTCCACGGTCGACCTGCCGGCCGACAACGCGACCGAGGGCATCGTGCTGCGCCTCGGGGTGACCCTGATCGTGCTCGGGGTCGCCCACTGGGTGGCGATCACCGCGCTCACCCGGATCCGTGACCGCCAGGAGTTCGACGAGGTCCGCCAGGAGCGGGAGGCGCGGCGGCTGGCCAACGAGCAGGCCGACGCCGCCTACGGCACCGCCGTGCCCAACCCGGCCGAGAGCCCCGCGTACACCGGGCGCAGCGCCACGTCGGCGCTCAACCGGCAGCTGCCGCGCTGACCCGCACGGAGACCCACACGGAGACCCACACGGAGACCCGCACGGTGAGCCTCACGGGGCCGTCTCACGGGGAGTCGAACAGCGCGCTGACCGACTCCCCGTTGTGGATGCGGCGCATCGCCTCGGCCAGCGCCGGCGCGATCGACAGCACGGTCAGCTTCGGTGTCCGCTCACCGCCCGGCACCGGAACCGTGTTGGTGCACACGATCTCGATGACGTCGGGCTGCTCGCCGATGCGCCGCAGCGCCCCCGCCGCGAACAGCCCGTGGGTGCAGGCGACCCTGATGGACCGGGCGTCGCGCTCGCGCAACCGGTCCAGCAGCTCGATCACCGTGCTGCCCTTGGCGATCTCGTCGTCGAGCACGATCACGTCGCGGTCCTCGACCTCGCCGATGATGTCGGAGATGGTGACCTTGTCGTCGGCGAAGCGCTGCTTGGCACCGGCCGCGACCGGCACGTTCAGCAGCCGCGCGAAGTGCGAGGCCTCCTTGGCGTTGCCCAGGTCGGGCGACACCACCACCGCGTTGGACAGGTCAAGCCGGCTGAAGTAGGCCGCCAGCTCGCGCAGCGCGTGCAGGTGGTCGACCGGCACGCTGAAGAACCCGTGCACCTGCGGGGAGTGCAGCGTCATCGCCAGCACCCGGCTCGCCCCGGCCGACACCAGCAGGTCGGCCACCAGCCGGGCACCGATGGAGATGCGCGGAGCGTCCTTCTTGTCCGACCGCGCATAGGCGTAGTGCGGCAGCACCACGGTCGTGCGGGCCGCCGAGGCGCCCCGGGCGGCGTCGAGCATCAGCAGCAGCTCGACCAGGTTCTCCTGCACGGGCGCCACCAGCGGCTGGATCAGGAACACGTCCCGCTCCCGGCAGTTGGCCTGCAGCTGCACCTCGAGGCAGTCGTTGGCGAAGCGCTCCACCCGCACCGGGCGCAGCGGCACCTCCAGCTGCGCGCAGATCTCCTCGGCCAGCTCCGGATGCGCGCTCCCACTGAAGACCGCGATGTCCCGCACGAACCACTCCCCACCTCGACCAGGCACGCCGTGGCGCATGCTACTGGCCGGGGCGCGGAGCTCAGAAGCTCGTCGGCACGGCGGGGTGTCGCTGCACCGTCAGCGCGGTCCGCACGATCATCTCCTTGTACAGCGCGGCGATCCGCCCGGTGAGCACCGCCTCGCGCGGGCTGTCGTCGCCGTGCACGAACTGGATCAGCGCGTCCCTGCGGCCCAGGCTGATGCACTGGTTGAGGTAGCGGAAACGCACCGGCCTCGGGTTCCGGCCCGCGCGCCGCGCCAGGATCGCCCGCACCGCCTGCTGGGCCACCGGAAGTCCGGTGGCCCAGGCCATCCGCAGCTCCTGGCCGTCGGCCCGGTGAACCGAGGCGGCGTCGCCGACGGCGTAGACGTCCTGGTGCGAGGTCGAGCGCAGCGTCTCGTCGACCAGCATCCGGCCGCGGGCGTCGACCGCCAGCCCCGCCTCGGTCGCCAGCGACGGCACGGTGAACCCCGTCGTCCAGACCACCAGGTCCGACGGGACGTGCTCGCCGCCGGCCAGCACCACCCCGTCCGCCCGCACCCGCTCCACCAGCACCCGCTCGCGCACGTCGATGCCCAGCCGGTCGAACACCCGGCGCAGGTGCCGCCGCCCCCGCTCCGAGAGCCGCTCCCCCAGGCCGTCGCCGGTGACCAGCCGGACCTTCAGCGACGGCAACGATTCCGCCAGCTCGGTGGCCGCCTCGATGCCGGTCAGCCCGCCGCCGACGACGGTGGCCGTGCCGGCCGACGAGGCCCGCTCACGCAGCGCGACGGCCTGCTCGGCCGAGGCCACGCCGTGGGCGTGCTCGGCCGCGCCCGGCACCGAGTCCAGATCGGCGCGGCTGCCCAGCGCGTAGATCAGCACGTCGTAGGCCAGCGGCTCCCCCGACGCCAGCTCCACCCGCTTGGCGTCCGGGTCGATCCGGGTCACCCGATCGACGACCAGCCGCGCGCCGGTCCCGGCCAACAGCTCGCCCAGGTCGCGTTCGCGCAGGTCCTGGCCGGCGGCGACCTGGTGCAGCCGCACCCGCTCGACGAACCGGTACCGCTCGTTGACCAGCGTGACGCTCACCCCGTCCTGCCTGGCCGCCAGGTTCGCCGCCAGCTGGCCCGAGTAGCCCGCCCCGAGAACCACGATGTGTGTCATGACGTTCTCCCTTCGCCGTTCGCACGATGGACGGGGACTCGCCGACGTTCGTGACAACGCTCCAGGGCGACGCCGGTCACACGCGGTACGGTCAGGGCGGACGAAGGAGGAACTCCATGCGAGTCGTTGCCGACACCGCCCGCTGTGTGGGCGCCGGTCAGTGCGTGTTGACCCAACCAGCCGTGTTCGACCAGAGCGACGACGACGGCACGGTTGTCCTGCTCAGCGAGACGGTCGACCCCGCGCACGCCGACACGGTGCACGACGCCATCGAGATGTGCCCGAGCCAGGCCATCTCGGTCATCGAGGACTGAGCGGCCCGGTCCGGGTTCAGAAACGCACGATGGTCCGGCCGCCCCGGCCGAAGCGGTCGAACGCCTCGTTCACGCCGCCGAGGTCGGTGCTGTCGGTCGCCAGCGACGCGACGTCGATGCGCCCGTCGGCCAACTCGGCCAGCAGCCTCGGCACGTCCACGTCCGGGTCGCTCGACCCGTACACACAGCCCTGCAGGGTGCGGCCGAACCAGTACAGCTCCAGGGCGTTGAACTCCACCGGGCTGCGGCGGCTGCCGACACCGATGACCGTCACCGTGCCGCCGCGCCGGCTCGCCGACCACGACGCCCGGATCGTCGAGGGCTGACCGACGCAGTCGAACGCGTGGTCGGCACCCCGGCCGCCGGTCAGCCGGCGTACCGACTTGCTGGTCGCGTCGTCGGCGCGGACGAACTCGGTCGCGCCGTGCAGGATCGCCAGCGCCGCCTTCGACTCGGTCACGTCCACGCCGATGATCGGCGACGCGCCCGCCGCCCGCGCCGCCTGCAGCACCGACAGGCCGACCCCGCCCAGGCCCATCACCACCACCGACTGGCCCGGACGCACCCGCGCGGTGTTGTGCACCGCGCCGTTGCCGGTGAGCACCGCACAGCCGAGCAGCGCCGCCGTCTCCAGCGGCACGTCCGACGGGATCGGCACCACACCCTGTTGCGGCACAACGGTTTCCTCGGCGAACGCGCCGGTGCCCAGGCCCGGGTAGAGCGGCGTGCCGTCGTCCAGCTCGCCGTAGGGCTGGGAGGCACGCTCCTCGGCGTGCACGCACAGGTACGGCTCGCCCTCCTGGCAGAACCAGCACTCGCGGCAGGCCGGCGCCCAGTTCAGCACCACCCGGTCACCGACCACGACCCGGTCCACCCCGGGGCCGACGGACACCACCGTGCCGGCGCCCTCGTGCCCGAGCACCGCGGGCATCGTCGGCGCCAGCGTGCCGTTGGCCAGCGACAGGTCGGAGTGGCACACCCCGGCGGCCGCGATCCGTACCCGTACCTGGCCGGGGCCCGGATCGGGAAGCACGATGTCACGCACCTCGAGCGGTTCACCCTGCCGCATCAGCACCGCTGCCCTGACCATCGTTCTCCCTCGTTCGTCGATCTCGTTCGTCGATCAGCCGGACGATTTTTATACCGTTCAGGATGACCGCTCCCACCACCAGGACGACAGTGGTGTGCACCACTGGGCACAGCGCACAAACCCGGGAATCGCCGGGTGTCGCGTTCGTCCAATCGGGCCGGTGCCGGTGAGGGCATGCTGTTGGCATGCGGTACGGATATCTGGGCACCATGCGAACCAGGCCGGGCGGACGCGACGAGGTCGTGCGGATCCTGCTGAGCGGTCAGGACGGCCTGCGCGCCGCCGGCTGCGAGCTCTACGTCGTCGGCACCTCCGAGACCGACCCCGACCTGGTCTGGGTCCAGGAGGTCTGGCGCAGCGCCGAGCACCACCAGGCGTCGCTGGAACTGCCGGCGACCAGGGCCGCGATCGCCGAGGCGATGCCGCTGCTCACCGGCGAGTTCCACGCCCAGGAGATCGACGTCGTCGGCGGCCTCGGGCTCAGCTGACCCGGTCGGAGTCTCACACGTCGTAGAGCGCCAGCCGGATGTCCCTGGCCTCGGCGAAGTGGTCGAGGGCGATCTTCTCTGCGGTGTCGCCGGCCCGCGCCTCGATCGCCTCGACCAGGGCCCGGTGCTGCGCGTTGGACCGCTCCCAGCGCCCGGGGCTGGCCAGGGTGGTCGCCGGGTAGCGGGCCAGGTGCAGGTCGAGGCGCTCCAGCAGGTCGATCAGCGACACGTTGCGGCTGGCCCGCCAGACCGCGGTGTGGAACTGGCGGTTGGTGGTGACCATCCCGTCGACGTCACCGTCGGTCACCAGTTCCAGCCGGGTCAGCGCCCGCCGCAGCAGCATCAGGTCGTGCACGGAGCGGCGCTCGGCGGCGAGCCTGGCGGCGGTGCCCTCCAGCGCGATCCTGGTCTCGTAGATGTCGAGGACCTCTTCCGGTCCGCGTTCGCGGACCACCAACCCCCGGTCGCTGCGCTCGACCAGACCGTCGTGCTGGAGCTTGGACAACGCCTCCCTGATCGGAGTCCGGCTCACCTCGCACCATTCGGCCAACGCCGACTCGACCAGTTGCTGCCCCGGTTGAAGATCTCCCGACCGGATGGCGTCCTTCAGGCGTTGGTAGGGCGTGATCTTGTTTACCGGTTCCGGCATTCGTGCGACAGAACGGCTGGTCCTCGCGGACGCCATGACACATTCTCCCCATCTCGTGCGGCTGGGCGGTTACCCACGTCCGCCGACAGGGGGACATTCTTGGCTGATTCTCGCGACCCGTCAATGTTTCCGCTAAATCATGCTCATCTCCGTGATCGAAACGCTATTGTCCATTTCGGATCACTGATAATGATCGGTAAAAACAACGCTGGTACGGCGGTTGACGTGCGGACGGTACCGTGCCCGGTATGCGGATCGCGTTCATCGGACTCGGGATCATGGGCCTGCCCATGGCCGGAAACCTCGTGCGGGCCGGCCACGACGTCGTCGGCTACAACCGCGGCGCGGCCAGACGGGCGAGCCTGGCCGAGGCCGGCGGCACGGCGGCCGGCTCGATCGCCGAGGCCGTCCGGGGCGCCGAGGTGATCGTCACGATGCTGCCGGACTCCCCCGACGTGACCTCGGTGGTCCTCGGCGAGGACGGCGTGCTGGCCTCGGCCGGCGGGGGCGCCCTGCTGATCGACATGAGCACCATCGCCCCGGCCACCGCGCGCACGGTCGCCGAGCGGGCCACCGAGGCCGGGCTGCGTCCGCTGGACGCGCCGGTCAGCGGCGGTGAGCGGGGCGCGATCGACGGCACGCTGTCGATCATGGTCGGCGGTGAGCGGGCCGACGTCGAGGCCGCACGCCCGCTGCTGGAGGTGCTCGGCGCGACGGTCGTGCACGTCGGCCCCGCCGGGTCCGGCCAGACGGTGAAGGCGGCCAACCAGCTCATCGTCGCCGGCACGATCGAGCTGGTGGCCGAGGCGCTGACGTTCCTGGACGCGCACGGCGTCGAGTCCGGCCCGGCGGTCGAGGTGCTCGCCGGCGGCCTGGCCGGCAGCGCGGTCCTGGACCGCAAGGCCGCCGGGATGCTGGCCCGCGAGTTCGCCCCCGGCTTCCGGATCGACCTGCACCACAAGGACCTGGGGATCGTGGTCGACTCGGCGCGCGCGGCCGGCGTGGTGATCCCGCTGGGGGCGGTGGTCGCCCAGCTGATGGCCGCCGCCCGCGCCCAGGGCGACGGCGACCTCGACCACTCGGCGCTGCTGCTGGGCGTGCAGCGGCTCTCCGGGCGGTAGGTGGACAGCACGGTGTCGATCACCGAAGCTGGTCGGGACGGTTCCGGACACACGGGAGGCATCATGCGGACTCGCCGCATCGGCGACGTCGAGGTCAGCGCCATCGGGCTCGGCGGCATGCCGATGTCGGTGGAGGGACGGCCCGACGAGCAGCGGTCGGTCGCGGCCGTGCACGCCGCGCTCGACGCCGGCGTGACCCTCTTCGACACCGCCGACGCCTATCACGTGCACGCCGACGAGGTCGGCCACAACGAGTCGCTGATCGCCGGCGCGGTCGCCAGCTACGGCGGCGACACCTCCGGGGTACTGATCGCCACCAAGGGCGGACACCTGCGCCCCGGCGACGGTTCGTGGATCCTCGACGGGTCCCCGGAGTACCTCAAGCGCGCGTGCGACGCCTCGCTCAAGCGGCTCGGCGTCGAGGCCATCGGGCTCTACCAGTTCCACCGGCCCGACCCGAAGGTGCCGTTCGCCGACTCGGTCGGGGCGCTGCGCGACCTGCTCGACGCCGGCAAGATCCGACTGGCTGGCGTGTCCAATGTGGACCCCGCGCGGATCAGGGAGGCCAACGAGATCCTCGGCGGGCGGCTGGCCAGCGTGCAGAACGAGTTCTCCCCCGCCTTCCGGTCCAGCGAGCCCGAGCTGGAGCTGTGCACCGAGCTGGGAATCGCGTTCCTGCCGTGGAGTCCGTTCGGCGGCATCGCGCACGCCGGCGCGCTCGGCGACCGGTTCGCGGCGTTCACCGAGGTCGGCCGGGCGCACGGGGTCAGCGCGTACCAGGTGTGCCTGGCCTGGATGCTCGCCCGTTCACCGGTGCTGATCCCCATCCCCGGCTCGTCGCGCCCGGAGACGATCCTGGACTCGGTGAAGGCCGTCGACCTGACCCTCACCGCCGAGGAACTGGCCGCCCTGGACGGCTAACCCAGCTCGCCGGCCCTCGCCGCCGCCTTCGCCGCCCGGTCACGCAGCAGCCGCTGCTCGACCTCGTTGCGGGTCAGCTCGGCGGCCCTGGCGAACTCGGCGCTGGCCTCGGCGTGCCGGTCGAGCTTGCCGAGCAGGTCACCGCGCACGCTGGGCAGCAGGTGGTAGTTCTTCAGCAGCGGCTCGTCGACCAGCTCGTCCACGATCCGCAGGCCGATCTCCGGGCCGAAGGCCATCGACATGGCCACCGCGCGGTGCAGCTCCACCACCGGCGAGGGCAGCACCTGGACCAGCCGCGCGTACAGCGCGGCGATCCTGGTCCAGTCGGTCTGCTCGGGGGTCCGCGCCCGCGCGTGACAGGCCGCGATGGCCGCCTGCACCTCGTAGGGACCGGCCTGCCCCGGCAACTTCGCCGCCCGGTCCAGCGCGGCCAACCCGCGGTTGATCAGTAGCTGATCCCAGCGGCGGCGGTCCTGGTCGAGCAGCAGCACCGGCTCGCCGCCCGGGCCGACCCGCGCGCGGGTACGGGAGGCCTGGATCTCCATCAGCGCGATGAGCCCGTGCACCTCACGTTCGGCCGGCACCAGCTCGGCGAGCATCCGGCCCAGACGCATCGCGTCCTCGCACAGCGTCGGGCGCACCCAGTCCGAGCCGCCGGTCGCCGAGTAGCCCTCGTTGAACACGAGGTACACGACCTCGCACACCGACGCGAGCCGTTCCCCGAGCTCGGCGGCGCCGGGCACCTCGAAGGGCACCTTCTTCTTCGCCAGGGTCTTCTTCGCGCGCACGATCCGCTGGGCGATCGTCGGCTCGGGGGTCAGGAACGCGCGGGCGATCTCCTCGGTGGTCAGCCCGCCGAGCAGCCGCAGCGTCAACGCGACCCGGGCCTCGGTGGACAGCACCGGGTGGCAGGAGATGAACACCAGCCGCAGCAGGTCGTCGCTGATGTTGCTGTCGATGGCGTCGAAGTCCGGCTCGGCGGTGGGCAGCTCCTGGGTCTCCAGGTCCCGCCCGATCTCAACGACCTTGCGTTCCAGCGTCTCCCGCCGCCGGAACTGGTCGATCGCCCGCCGCTTGGCGATGGCCATGAGCCAGGCGCCCGGGTTGTCCGGGACGCCCGACTCCGGCCACTGCTCCAGCGCGGCGACCAGCGCGTCCTGGGCAAGTTCCTCGGCCAGGCCGACGTCGTGCACCATCCTGGTCAGGCCGGCGATCACCCTCGCGGACTCGATCCGCCAGACCGCCTCGACCGTCCGGTTCGCCTCAAGCGTCCCCACGCGACTTATCACAACAGAGCCGTGGAGAACGTGGCAACCTGGGGTCAGCGGCAGGGTCAGCGGCAGGGTCAGCGGCGCTGCTTGAGCTCCGCCTCCATGGCGTCCTGCCTGGCCCGCAGCTCCGGGGTCGCCGCGTCACCGAAGTCGTCGACGGTGACGATCTGACGGATCTCGATACGGCCCGGCACGCTCGGGTCGGCGGGCACCCGCTTGATCCACTCGATGGCCTCCTCGCGCGACTTGACCTCGAGGATCCAGAACCCGCCGATGACCTCCTTGCCCTCGGCGAACGGCCCGTCGATCACCGTCGGCACCCCGTCGCGGAACCTGACCAGCGCGCCGTCGGAGGAGGGCATCAGGCCCTCGCCGGCGAGCATCACGCCGGCCTTGACCAGTTCCTCGTTGTACCGGGCCATCTCGGCGAAGACTTCCTCGCTGGGGGCCGGCAGGTCCTCGGCGCCCTGCACCATCACCATGAACCGCATGTCGTTCACACCTTCCGGTTCTGCTCGGAGTCGGCGCGCAGCTGGCGTTCCTTCTCCTTGAGCTCGTCGCTGATGTCGTAGTCCTCCAGCTCGCCGACCCGGCGGATCTCCAGCTCGACGTTGCCGTGCCCGTCGAGCGTCGGCCAGCGCTTGACCAGCTCGATCGCGTCCTGCAACGAGTCGGCCTGGATCATCGTGTAACCGGCGACCAGCTCCTTGCCCTCGGCGAAGGGCCCGTCGACGACGGTCGGGCCGGCGCCCCCGCGCCACTCGACGGCCGCGCCCAACGAGGAGGGTGTCAGGCCGGCGCCGTCGAGCAGCGCCCCCGCCTTGAGCAGCTCCTCGTTGTAGCGGGACATGGCCTCGAACAGCTCCTCGCTCGGCTGCGCCCCCGCCTCTGTCTCCTCGTCCGCCCTGCGGATGATCATGAAACGCACGTTGTCACTCCCCTTCGGTCAGTTCCGGCGTCAACCTGGCGTCGAACACACCGAGGCCGGATCGACACGCGCCCCAGACTATTTCCCACCAGTTGCCCGCGCGGCGCGAGCGGACACCGTGGCCAGGTGTTCCACCAGCTCAGCCGGCTCGTGCGCGTCGAACTCGCACCCGAGCGTGAGCAGCCGGAAGGCCAACCACTCGACGGTGTCGGCCACACTCTCCCATCGGCACCGGCCGTCATCGACGGGGGTCACCCGCCCGCCCAGGTGCGGCGGCACGTCGGCGGCCGGCAGGTGCAGTGTCACCACCGCCTGGAAGCTCGGCACGGTCGAGTACATCCTGGCGGTGACGAACGCGGCCGCGTCGCCGCCGGGCACCGCCCGCGGCGTGAACCGGGCGCCGGTGGCCACCGGGTCGCTGACCCGGTCGAGCCGGTAGACCCGCCAGTCGTCGCGGTCGAGGTCGTGGGCCAGCAGGTACCACCGGCGGCCGGCGGAGACCAGGTTGTGCGGCTCGACCTGCCGACGGCTCCGCGCACCGTCGCCGGCGCGGTAGGCGAAGCGCACCCGCTCCCGGTTGGCGATCGCCGCCGCGGCCAGCGTCAGGATCTCCGGGTCCACGTCCGGCCCGGTGCCGGGCAGGGTCACCGTGGCCGCGCCCAGCGCGCCGACCCGGTAGCGCAGCCGGGCCGGCAACACCTGTTCGAGCTTGGTCAGCGCCCGCACCGACGCCTCCCCGATGCCGGCCACGGCCTGCCCGGCCGACACCCGCAGGCCGACGGTGATCGCCACCGCCTCCTCGTCGTCGAGCAGCAGCGGGGGCATCGCCGCGCCGGCCGCGAGCCGGTAGCCGCCCTCGGCGCCCATGGTGGCGTGCACCGGGTAGCCGAGGGCGCGCAGCCGGTCGATGTCGCGGCGGACGGTGCGCTGGCTGATCTCCAGCCGCCGCGCCAGTTCGCTGCCCGGCCACTCGCGCGGGGTCTGCAACAACGACAGCAGGGCCAGCAACCGGCCTGAGGCTTCACTCACACCGCCCACCCTGCCACCCATGTAGGTCAGATTCTGACCTACATGACGGTTACCGTCGCCGCCATGAACACCGTGACCCTCTGGACCGTCGGCAAGGTCTTCCCGCGGCTCCACGTCGCCGACTCCGCGCCGCCGGCGTTCGTCGCGGCAATGCGCTCCGTGCGCGAAGCGGAGCCGGTGCGCGGATGACCGCGTTCACCTGGGCGCAGGTCTGTGCCCGCCGCCTCGCCCGGCACGGCCTCGCCGGGCCGCTCACCACCGGGCCGGCCGGCGTCGCGTCGGCCGTGGCCGGCACACACGCGCAGGTCATGTCCGCCGCCGAGCTGTCGATCGGGCTGCGGCTGGCCGGCGCGACCCGCCAGACCGTGCGCGAGGCCCTGTGGACCGACCACAGCCTGGTCAAGACGTTCGGACCGCGCGGCACCGTGCATCTGCTGGCCGCCGCCGACCTGCCGATGTGGACCGGTGTGCTGGGCACCATCCCGTTCGGTGGCGGTCAGCCCCCGGCGCACGTGCGGATGACCGACGAGCAGACCGAGCAGGTGATCGCGGCGGTCGAGCACGCGGTCGCCGACGCGGAGCTGACCATCGACGAGCTGTCCGACGCGGTCGTCGCGGCGTGCGGCGCGTGGGCCGGCGACCCGGTGATGGAGGCCTTCGGCGGGAAGTGGCCGCGCTGGCGACAGGCACTGCACCTGGCCGGCCTGCGCGGGGCGCTGTGTTTCGGACCGGGCCGGGGCCGCAAGGTCACCTACACCAACCCGCGCCGCTGGCTGCCCGGTTTCGCCCCGGCCGCCCCGGCGCCGGCCGAGATCCTGCGCGCCTACCTGCACGCCTTCGGGCCCTCGACCCCGGCCCGGTTCGCGAACTGGGCGGCGGCCCCGCCGGCCTGGGCGCGCACGGTGTTCACCGACCTGGCCGGCTCGCTGGAGGAGGTGACGGTCGACGGCGAGCCGGCGTGGGTGTGGCGGGGTGACACCGACGTTCCCGACGACCCGCCCCGGGGCCTGCGCCTGCTGCCCTACTTCGACACCTACGCCTACGCCGTGGGCAACGACCGCCCCCGGCTCTACCCCGGTCCGGCGTTCGACCGGGCGGCCGGGAACTTCCAGGTCATGATCATCGACGGGGTCGTGCGCGGCCGGTGGCACCAGCGCCGCTCCGGCCGCAGGGTCGTGCTGACCGTCGAACCGTTCGGCCGGTTCCGCCGCGCGGCGCTCGACGAGCAGGTGGACCGGGTCGGCGAGATCCTGGAGGCGACACCGGAACTGGTCATCGGCGAGGTCACGGTGGGCGGCCACGCCTGACCTGTGGACAACTCGTGGGGCGTGTCGGGGCGCGCCCCTAGAATCGCCGGGGTGACCGTGCCACACACCGACACCCCCGCCCTGCACACGTTGCGTCGCGTGTTCGGCTACGACGCCTTCCGCGGCGAACAGCAGCAGATCATCGACCACGTCGTCGACGGTGGTGACGCGCTGGTGCTGATGCCCACCGGCGGCGGGAAGTCGCTGTGCTACCAGATCCCCTCGCTCGTGCGGCCCGGTGTCGGCGTCGTCGTCTCCCCACTGATCGCGCTGATGCAGGACCAGGTCGACGCGTTGCGCGCGCTCGGTGTGCGGGCCGGCTTCCTCAACTCCACCCAGCACTTCGAGGACCGGCGGCTGGTCGAGAACGAGTTCCTGAACGACGAGCTGGACCTGCTGTACCTCGCGCCGGAGCGGCTGACCGTCGAGTCGACCCAGCGGCTGCTCGACCAGGGCCGGATCTCGGTGTTCGCGATCGACGAGGCGCACTGTGTCGCCCAGTGGGGCCACGACTTCCGCCCCGACTACCTCGGGCTGTCGGCGCTGCACGAGCGCTGGCCGACGGTGCCCCGGATCGCGCTGACCGCCACCGCCACCGAGGCCACCCGCGCGGAGATCGCCACCCGGCTCAACCTGACCGAGGCGCGGCACTTCGTCGCCAGCTTCGACCGTCCCAACATCCAGTACCGGATCGTGTCGAAGAACAAGCCCGAGCAGCAGCTGCTGGAGCTGCTCACCACCGAGCACCGGGGCGACGCGGGCATCGTCTACTGCCTGTCCCGCGCCTCCACCGAACGCACGGCCGCTTTCCTGAGCCAGAACGGGATCGAGGCGCTGCCCTACCACGCCGGGCTGGACGCGCGGACCCGCGCGGCGAACCAGTCGCGGTTCCTGCGCGAGGACGGTCTGGTCGTGGTCGCCACGATCGCCTTCGGCATGGGGATCGACAAACCGGACGTGCGGTTCGTCGCCCACCTCGACCTGCCCAAGTCGGTCGAGGGCTACTACCAGGAGACCGGCCGCGCCGGCCGCGACGGCCTGCCGTCCACGGCGTGGCTGGCCTACGGCCTGGCCGATGTCGTGCAGCAGCGCAAGATGATCGCCACCTCCGAGGGCGACGACGCGCACCGCCGCCGCCTGGGCACCCACCTCGACGCGATGCTGGCGCTGTGCGAGACCGTGGAGTGCCGCCGCGTGCAGCTGCTGAACTACTTCGACGAGCAGGCCACCCCGTGCGGCAACTGCGACACCTGCCAGTCGCCGCCGGAGTCCTGGGACGGCACGATCGCCGCGCAGAAGGTGTTGTCCACGGTCTACCGGCTCGACCGGGAACGCCGCCAGAAGTTCGGTGTCGGCCACGTCGTCGACATCCTGCTGGGACGCACGACGGCGAAGGTCACCCAGCACCGCCACGAGACGCTGACGGTGTTCGGGGTCGGCACCGACCTGTCCGAGCCGGAGTGGCGCACGGTCGTGCGCCAACTGCTGGCGCAGGGCCTGCTGACCGTCGAGGGCGACCACGGCACGCTGGTCCTCACCGAGGCGAGCGCCGAGGTGCTCGGCCGGCGCCGTGAGGTCCGGCTGCGCACCGAACCCAAGCGCCCCACCAAGTCCGCCAGCCGCTCCCGGTCGACCCCGGTCGTGGAGCTGGCGCCGGAGGCCAAGCCGGTCTTCGAGCGGCTGCGCGCGTGGCGCGGCGCGACCGCCAAGGAACAGGGCGTCCCGGCGTACGTGATCTTCCACGACGCCACGCTGCGCCAGATCGCCACCGACGCCCCGGCGACCCTGGCCCAGCTCGGCACGGTCAACGGCGTCGGCGAGAACAAGCTGGCCAAGTACGGCCAACAGATCCTGGACACGCTCGCCGAGGCGTGACGATCGGCGCGGGGCTCGCGTCGTCACACCGGGACCGACGCCGGTTTCGCGTCCTCGGCTACCCCAACGGTCACTTCACCCCGCCGCTGGCAGTGTTGGCGCATGCTGGCCTACCTCCTCGGCGTGCTGCTGTTCGTGCTGGGCGTGTGTCTGTCGCTGTCGCTGCACGAGGCCGGGCATCTGGTGGCGGCCAAGGCGTTCGGCATGAAGGTCCGCCGCTACTTCGTCGGTGTCGGCCCGACGGTGTTCTCCTTCCGGCGCGGTGAGACCGAGTACGGCCTCAAGGCCCTGCCCTTCGGCGGGTTCTGCGAGATCGCCGGCATGACCACCCTCGACGACCTCACGCCGGACGAGGAACGCCGGGCCATGTGGAAACACAAGACGTGGAAACGCAATACGGTCATGGCCGCCGGCCCGGTGACCCATCTGCTGCTGGGTTTCGTCCTGCTCTACGCCCTGGCCACCACCCTGGGTCTGCCGAACCTGACCGAGAAACCGGTCGTCACCACCACCGCGCCGTGCGTGACCGACGCGCGCACCGCCGAGGACCTGGCCAACCCCACCTGCCCGCCCTCGGCGACCGGCCCGGCACGGGCCGCCGGGATCCGGCCGGGCGACGAGATCCTCGCCGTGGCCGGCACCCCGACGCCCACCTGGCCGGAGATGGTCGCCGAGGTCCGCGACGCCGCCGGGCCGACCGCGTTCACCGTCCAGCGCGACGACCAGGTGCTGACGCTGACCGTCGACGTCCCGACCGTCACCCGCCCGTCGGACACCGGACCGGTCGAGGTCGGGGTGGCCGGTGTGTCCACCACGACGGCCTTCGCCTACGGCCCGCTGTCGGCGGTCCCGGCCACGATGTCGTTCTCCGCCGACATGTTCGTCCAGACCTTCCACCGCCTGGTCGAGTTCCCCGAACGCGTCCCGGCGCTGGTCAGCTCGATCTTCGGCGGCGAACGTGACCCGAACACCCCGATCAGCGTCGTGGGCGCCAGCCGCATCGGCGGTGAGGCCGTCGCGGCCGGCCTGTGGTCGCTGTTCCTGCTTCTGTTGGCCGGCCTCAACTTCTTCATGGCCGTGTTCAACCTGCTGCCGCTGCTGCCGCTGGACGGCGGACACATCGCGGTGGTCAGCTACGAACACCTGCGCAACCGCCGCCGGCGACGCCGGGGCCTGGTGGCCGCCGCGCCCGTCGACTACACCCGGCTGTCCACCGTCACCCTGACCCTGGTCCTGCTCGGCGGCGCCCTGCTGCTGCTCACCGTCACCGCGGACCTGGTCAACCCGATCCGGATCACCTGACCGCCTGATCCGTCAGCCCGTCGGTGTCTCGTCGTGGACGCGGGTCACTCAGACACAGTCGGTCACCTTCCACCTTCGGAAGGGTAACTCCGTCGAGGCAAGACCCGTGCCGGCTTTACCGACGGCTGTCAAGGGGGTATCTCTTTGTCCATGTTGCTGCGCCAGTTGGAGTACCTGAGCGCGTTGGCGCGGGAAGGTCACTTCGGTCGCGCGGCGCAGTCCTGCCACGTCTCCCAACCCGCGCTCTCCGCCGCCATCCGCAAGCTGGAGGCCGAGCTCGACGTGCAGATCGTCCAGCGCGGGCAACGTTTCGAGGGTTTCACCCCGGAGGGCAAACAGGTCCTGCGGTGGGCGCACCGCATCCTCGCCGAGCAGGACGCCATGCGCCACGAGCTGTCCAGCATGCGCGGCGGCCTGTCCGGGGTGCTGCGCATCGGCGCGATCCCCACCGCGATCACCCTCGCCTCGCTGCTCACGACCCCGCTGTCCGAACGCCACCCGCAGCTGCGGGTGTCGATCGAGTCGTTGTCCAGCAAGGAGATCGTGCAACGGCTGGCCGAGTTCGACCTCGACATCGGCATGACCTACGTGGACAACGAGCCGCTGGGCACGGTCCGCGTCGTGCCGCTCTACCGCGAGCGCTACCTGCTGCTCACCGCCGTCGACGGCGAGTTCGCCACCCGCGACTCGGTCGGCTGGCAGGAGCTGGCCGAGACCCCGCTGTGCATGCTGGCGCCGGTCATGCAGCACCGCCGCATCCTCGACCGGAACTTCGCCGAGGCCGGCGTCACGGTCACCCCGTCGGTCGAGGCCGACAGCGTGTCCTCGATCTACGCGCACGTCGCCACCCGGCAGTGGTCGGGGGTCATCGCGCACGCCTGGCTGCACGTGTTCGGCGTGCCGGAGGGGCTGCGGGTGGTGCCGTTGGAACGGCCGCGCCGCGAGTACCAGGTCGGGCTGGTCCTGGCCGACCGCGACCCGGAACCGATGCTGGCCAGGGCGTTGCTGGACACCGCGCACCGGGTCGACGTGCACGCCCGGCTCGACGAGCTGGTCCAGCGGTACCTGGCCTGATTTTCGCGCCCTCCGAGAATTTCTCCCCAGGTCGAACCGGCCGTTGTAGGTTGTGAACTAGGTTCCCTGCATACCGCATACGCTCCCCGTACGGAGGTGTGTCGTGGCCGCCCTGTCGTTCCTCGATCGCGAGCACACAGTCGCCAGTCCGGGCTACAGCAGGTGGCTCATCCCGCCCGCCGCGCTGGCGATCCACCTGTGCATCGGTCAGGCCTACGCGACCAGCGTGTACAAGAACGCGCTGGTCGAACACTTCGACACCAGCCTGACCGCCGTCGGCATCGTCTTCTCCATCGCGATCGTCATGCTCGGTGTCTCGGCCGCGATCATGGGCACCTGGGTCGAGCGGGTCGGCCCGCGCGCGGCCATGTTCACCGCAGCGTGCTTCTGGGCGGCGGGCTTCCTGATCGGCGCCCTGGGCATCGCGACCGGCCAACTCTGGCTGGTGTACCTGGGGTACGGGTTCATCGGCGGTATCGGCCTGGGCATCGGCTACATCTCGCCGGTGTCCACGCTGATCAAGTGGTTCCCCGACCGGCCGGGCCTGGCCACCGGCATGGCGATCATGGGGTTCGGCGGCGGCGCCCTGGTCGCCTCGCCGCTCTCACGCCAGCTGATGTCGTTCTACGACCCAGCCTACGACTCCTCGGTCGCGTCCTCGGTCGCCTCCGGCGACGCCGTCGCGAAGCTGTTCCTCACCCTGGGCATCGGCTACTTCCTGGTGATGATGCTCGGCGTGTTCAACGTCAAGGTGCCGCCGCCAGGCTGGCGCCCCGCCGGCTTCGACCCGACCAAACTGAAGGCGAAACCGCTGGTCACCACGGCGAACGTGTCGGCGGCCAATGCCATCAGGACCCCGCAGTTCTGGTTGCTGTGGACGGCGTTGTTCTGCAACGTGACTGCCGGCATCGGCATCCTGGAACAGGCCAGCCCGATGATCCAGGACTTCTTCCGCGAGGGCGGCACGTCCAGCGTCGCGACCACGGCCGCCACCGCGTTCGTCGGTCTGCTCTCGATCTTCAACATGGCCGGCAGGTTCGCCTGGTCGTCCACCTCGGACTTCCTCGGCCGCAAGCCGACCTACGTCATGTACCTGGGCGTCGGGATGGTGCTCTACTTCCTGCTGGCGGTCGCCGGACACACCTCGACCGCCGTCTTCGTCCTGCTCGCCGCCGTGATCATCTCCTTCTACGGCGGCGGTTTCGCCACCGTTCCCGCCTACCTGCGCGACCTGTTCGGCACCTACCAGGTCGGCGCGATCCACGGCCGCCTGCTGACGGCCTGGTCGGCGGCCGGCATCGCCGGACCGCTGATCATCAACGGTTTCCTGGACGCCCGGGGCGAACCGGGCGAGCTCGTCGCGGCCGACTACCGGCCGGCACTGTTCACCATGATCGGGGTGCTCGCCGTCGGTTTCGTGGCGAACCTGCTGGTCCGCCCGGTCGCCACCCGGTTCCACGAGTCGGCCGACACCACCGACGCGTTCGCCGAGGCAGGGAGGAAGTAGCCGTGACCGAACCGTCCGCACCCGCCGGCCGGCCGAACCAGTCCGTGCGTCTGGTGGTCTCGTGGCTGATCGTCGGCATCCCGCTGGTCTACGCCCTGTACCAGACGATCAAGTCGATCCTGCCGTTGTTCGGGGGTTGACCAGGGCGTCCAGACCGGCCCGCAGCCCCTCCTCGTCCGGTGGCTGCCCGCTGGCCAGCGACCGCAGCACCGTGCCGTCGATCAGTGCGGCCAGTGCGAACCCCCGCTCCGGCCCGCCGGCGATCCGCGCGCAGATCCCGCGCAGACCGTCGATCCACAGCACCGCCGCCGGCCGCAGTTCCGGCACCCGGGCCGCGGCGAGGGTCAGTTCGTAGCAGACCAGGGTCACCTCGCGGTCGTCGAGGCAGTCGCGGACCAGGGCGATCAGCGTGCCGACCTGGTCGTCGCCGCCGGTCAGCTGGTCGGCCCACTGCTCCAGCCCGGCGCGCGCGGCCTCGGTGACCTCGCGCAGCGCCTCGGCGACCAGGTCGTCCAGTGTCGGGTAGTAGTAGGTCGTCGACCCCAACGGCACGCCGGCCCGCTCGGCGATCAGGCGGTGGGTGGCCCTGGCGATCCCCACCTCGGCGATCACCCCGATCGCGGCGTGGACGATGGCCCGCCGCCGGCCCTGCGGATCGCGCCTGGTCACTGTGCCGCACCTCCGAGGTTGAGGGTCACCACGCCGCCGATGATGAGCAGGACGCCGAGCACCTTGGCCAGGTCGATCGACTCGCCAAGGAACACGACCCCGATCGCGACGATCAGCGCGGTGCCGAGGCCGGCCCACATCGCGTAGGCCACGCCGACCGGGACCTGGCGCACGGCCAGCGAGAGCCAGGCGAACGAGCCGGCGTAGAGGGCGAGGACCAGCACGGTGGGCCACAGCCGGGAGAACCCGTCGGTCGTCTTCAGCAGGCTGGTCGCCACGACCTCGAACAGGATCGCGCACGCCAGGAAGAGGTAAGGCATGACGAAACTGTACATCAGTACATGTACATCTGTACATGTACATCTGTACAAGTTCTAGACCGGGAAGGTCGTGGCGACGGCCGCACTCGGCCACCGCAACCGCCCGTCCCCCAACTCGACCAGGAACCCGGTCACCCAGTCATGCTCGCCACCCAGCCGGGCCGCCTCGAACTCGGCCTCCACCAACAGGATCCGCTCCACCCCCACGGCCGAGCGCAGGTCACCCAAGAGCGCCTCCCGCTCCCCCGCCAGAGCGGCGACCCGCTCACGCAGCGCGGTCTCCACGCGAGCCTGAGGCAGCGCCGCCGCCAGCGACAACGCGGCGACGAACAGCGTCGCGTCCCGGTCCGGGGTGGCCAGCAGCCGGGAAAGCCGGTCGCCGAGCGCGTCCCGCCCGGCCTCGGTGAGCCGGTACAGGGTGCGTTCCGGCCGACCCTCCGCCCGGTCGACGTGGTCGACCGCGATCAGCCCGTCCCGCTCCAGCCGATCGACCGAGTGGTACATCGACCGAGGTAGCCCGGTCAGGTAGTCCTTGCGCGTCTTGACCACGAACCGCTGCATCTCGTAGGTGTGCCGCGGCCCCAGCGTCAACATCGCGAGCACAGTCAACCCGACGAGATCCCGGTCCTCACGCCTCAGTGTCATCACGCCTCCTCCCGGCCAACGCTAATGCACCTTGCACTAACTCGATCCGTGACCTAGATTAGTGCACATCGCACTAAAGCGCTTTGCACTAGGGAGATCGACATGACCACTCAGCTCACCGACGACACCGCCCAGGCGATCACCGCCGTTCTCGACCGCATGGTCGCGGCCTGGGACGCCGGCGACGCGCACGCCTACGCCGCCGAGTTCACCGAGGACGCGTCGTACGTGATCTACGCCGGCATCGCCTACCAGGGCCGCGAGGAGATCGAACGCTCCCACGTCACCGTCTTCGAGACCTACCAGCGCGGCAGCAGGATGACCATGAAGGTGCTGTCCACGACCGCGCTGTCCGACGACGTGGTCGTCGTCCTGACCGAGGGCGGCCTGAGCAGGCGCGGGCCAGCGCGGCTCACCAAGGTCCAGACCTTCACCCTCGTCCGCGAGGGCGACGTCTGGCGCTGCGCCGCGTTCCAGAACACGAAGAAGAACCGGATGATGATCGCCGTCAACACCTGGGACACCCGCCGCCGACAGCGCGCCGCCGACGGACGGTGATCAGGCCAGCGATCAGGCCAGCGATCAGGCCGGTGCGATCGCTTCGACCGTGCGGGCGCAGAAGGCGTCCAGGTCGTCCGGGCGGCGACTGGAGACCAGGTCGTCGTCGACGACGACCTCCTGATCGACCCAGGTCGCGCCGGCGTTGCGCAGGTCGGTGCGCAGGCTCGGCCAGGACGTCATCGTGCGACCGCGCACCACGTCGGCCTCGGCGAGCACCCAGCCGCCGTGGCAGATGACCGCGACGGGCTTGTCGGCGAGCACGAAGTCCCTGACGAACCGCACGGCCCGGTCGTCGGCCCGCACGAAGTCCCCGTTGGCCACTCCGCCCGGCAGGACCAGCGCGTCGTAGTCCTCCGGTCGGGCATCGTCGATCACCCGGTCGACAGGCCGCCGGTCACCCTTGTCGAGGTGGTTGAACCCCTGGATCTCCCCGGCCTGGAGGGAGATCAGCTCGGGACGTCCACCGGCGTCGGCCACCGCTTGCCAGGGCCGGTCGAGCTCCACCTGCTCGACACCGTCCGTCGCGATGAAGGCCACTCGCTTTCCCTCGATCGTGGGCATTGACGTTCACTCCTCTGTGGGTTGGCCTGTTCTGCCGTACTACCCGGACCGGTCGGTGGCAAACTCCTCCGGCCGCGGCGCGTCGTCACTGTCGGCGAGGCTGACGCCCTCCTCCGGCACCATTCCGAAGTGGACGATCTGGCGGCGGGTCACCAGGTCGGCGGCCCAGTCGAAGGCCACCCGCAGCCGGTTCGACGGCAACGCCATCAGGTGGTACCCGCGGGTCACGATCTTGGCGGCGAGTCCCCGCAACGGGATGTGCAGCGGGTCGGCCACCGCCTGGGTGCCGGCGAGGTCGACGACGAAACCCAGGTCCCGGTGGCGGTACTCGCGTTCCTGGCCGAACCCGAGCGAAGCCGCGACGTTGATCGCGGCGATCCGGCCCTGCCGCTGCGCGTGCTGGGCGGTCATCGGCGTGATCTCCCCCGGCCGCACCAGGTCGGGCACCGCGGCGACGTCACCGGCGGCGAACACGTTCGGGTGACCCGGCACCCGGAGGTGGGTGTCCACGTCCAGCCGACCCTTCGTGGTGGACAGGTTCAGCGGCTCGACCAACGGGTCCGGCCGCACGCCGACGCACCAGGCGACCGTGCGGGTCGGGATCTCGGTGCCGTCGGTCAGCCGGACGCGGTTCTCGGTGACCTCGCTGACACTGGTCCGCAGCCGGACCTCCACACCGCGCCGTTCGAGCACCTCGCGGGCCGGGCCGGAGAGCCGTTCGGCCAGGTTGGGCAGCACCCGGTCGGCCATGTCGACCAGGATCCACCGGACGTCCTCCTCGTGCAGGCCCCGGTAGCGGCGCAGCGACTGGTGCGCCAGCTCCTGGCCCTGCGCGACCAGTTCGGTGCCGGTGTAGCCGGCGCCGACCACCACGAACGTGGCGCGCTCCCGGCGCTCGACCGGGTCGTCGCTCTGCTCGGCGAGTTCCAGCTGGCGCAGCACGTGGTCGCGCAGGTAGACGCTCTCGGCCACCGACTTGAACCCCTTGGCGTACCGGGCGACGCCGGGGATCGAGAGCAGCCGGGTCACGCTGCCGGAGGCGATGACCAGGCGGTCCCAGGCCAGCTCGGTGGTCTCGCCCTCGACGTTGGTGACCGTCACGGTTCGTGCCGCCAGGTCGATCCCGGTGACGTGACCGAGGACCGCCCTGGTGCGCCGGAGCTTGGTCCGCAGCGGCACGGCGACCTGCCGGGGGTCGAGCGCGCCGCCGGCGACCTCCGGCAGCAGCGGGACGTAGAGCATGTAGTCGGTCGGGTTCACCGCGAGCAGTTCGGCCGCGCCCGGGGTCAGCCGGCGTTCCAGCGTGCGCAGGCAGTGGAATCCGGCGAACCCCGTACCGATCACGACGATCCTGGGGCGCCGCGCGAGCTGGCTGGTCATGGTGTCACCCTTCGTCGGCACGTGGGCGTCGGCGTACCCGGGCCGTCGGCGGGCCAACCGTCGGGGCTCCCGGTGTCACACTGTGTGGGTGCGACGCTGGCTTCCCCTGCTCCTGCTGCTTGCCGCCTGCTCCTCACCAACAACCACCCCGGCATGTGACGACGACCCGATCGAGCTGTTCGACGGTGACTCGCTGTCAGGTTGGTCCCACGCCGGTCCCGGCGGTGTCGACGCCGAGGACGGCGTGCTCCGCACCCGGGGCGGGATGGGTCTGCTGTGGTACTCGGCCCGGTCGTTCGGCGACCTCGACCTGCGGCTCGACTGGCGGGTCACGCGGGAGACCGACAACTCCGGAATCTTTCTGAGATTCCCCGATCCAGGTGACGACCCCGGGGTCGCCGTCACGAACGGCTACGAAATCCAGATCAACGACAACCCCCAGGGCGACCCCCAGAAGACGGGCGCGATCTACAACGTCCAACCCCCCACCGAGTCCGCGTCCAGGCCGCCCGGCGAGTGGAACACCTACCGCATCACCGTCACCGACCAGCGATTTCAGGTCTGGCTGAACGACACCCTGGTCAACGATCTGACCAGCTCCGACCCTCAACGCAGCGCCACCGATGGTTACATCGGGTTACAGAACCATGACCCCGACAGTGTCGTGGAGTTCCGAACAATCTCGCTCACGTGTTCGAATTGACGTGTAGCGTGACCGCCATGAACCACGGACTGCAGGGCTCCCTGCTCGACGACCTCGACGACATCGGCCTGCGCTCGCTGGCTCCCGTCCAACGGACGGAGCTGGGCGCGGGCGCGTGGATCGACACCAGACCCGGCTGGCTCAAGGGCGCCGGCACACTGTTCGACCGCCTCTCCCGCGAGGTGCCGTGGCAGGCAGAACGCCGCCGGATGTACGACCGCGTGGTCGACGTGCCCCGGCTGCTGTGTTTCTACGACGAGGCCGACCCACTCCCCCACGAGGTCCTGACCGCCGCCCGCGAGGCGCTGACCGAGCACTACGCCCCGGAACTCGGCGAACCGTTCCGCACCGCCGGCCTCTGCTACTACCGCACCGGCCGCGACAGCGTCGCCTGGCACGGTGACCGGATCGGCCGGGGCGACACCGAGGACACCATGGTCGCGATCCTGTCGGTGGGTGCGCCGAGGGACCTGTTACTCCGGCCGCGCGGAGGCGGTGAAACCCTCCGCTACGCCCAGGGCCTGGGCGACCTCATCGTGATGGGTGGGTCGTGCCAGCGCACCTGGGAGCACGCCGTCCCCAAGACGGCACGACCGGTGGGCCCGAGGATCAGCATCCAGTTCCGCCCCCGCAACGTCCGCTGACCCCACACCCACGACCGGCCACCGAGGCGACCTGGGTGATGGCCCCACTGGCGAGTCGGCGTGCCGGTGACTCCGCGAGGGTTGCCGGGCCAGGGTCAGGAACGAACCAGGCGGGCGATGGCCTCGCTGGCCTCGCGGACCTTCTCGTCGGCGTCCTTGCCGCCGTCGACGAGGGCCTGGGCCACGCAGTGGCGAAGGTGCTCGTCCATGAGGCCGAGTGACACCGCCTGCAGCGCCTTGGTCGCCGCCGAGATCTGCGTCAGCACGTCGATGCAGTACTCGTCGTTCTCCACCATCCGCTGCAGTCCGCGGACCTGTCCCTCGACGCGGCGCAGACGCTTCAGAAAGCCGTCCTTGTCGCTCGTGTAGCCCCGCATCCCGGGTCCCTTTCCGCCGAATCGAACAATCCCACCAACCCAGCATACCCGAGGGGGGTAATAGGCGCACCAGGCCGAAACAGCACGATACCGGTCCCACGAACACCCGGCGGACGACCGGTCACCGAATCCGCCCGAACCTTCACAGCACGGCACCGGCGAGGCCCGGCACGCCCACCGGCGACACCACAGCACGGCACCGGCGGGGCCTGTCTCCGCGCTCGCCTCCGTAATGAGCGAGACGACGTTGCCTCGGCATTGCCGGCAAGACCGGCGCACACCAGAGGCGCGAGCGGCCGACGGCGCCGCATCAGCCCCCGAGGCTCGCGCGACCGCCGGGAAGACCTCGGCGCGTGCGGTCACAACCAGGTCGATGTCGCGGCGAGCTCCCTCCGAGCGAGGAACGAGTTGGTTCACCAGGCGTCGCAACGCGGCCGCGGGCTCCTCGTTCGCCGTTGTTTCCTCGTCAGCGACGAACGCGGGCACGATGTCGCGGCGGGGACGTCGGCCCGATCACGACGGACCCGCCGGTCGAATCACGCACTACTCGGCACCGCCGCGAGCACGGCACGCCAATACCCATGCCCATCACATTCCGGACCGACACCTTTCTGCCGCACCTGACACCTCAAGGAGTCGACCCATGCGAGAACGTCACCTCTCGAACCGACCACGTGCCGCGTTGCCCTCACTGCCACATTCCCGACAGGCAAAGACTTTCGTTCACCATGAACGCCTGAAAGTCCGCTCTGGCAACAACATCCGAAGACCGTCGACCTGGTGGACCGAATGGCCATTGTGGACAGACGTTCCACCGGGATCGGCCACGCGACGGAGGCCACCATGAGACTGTTGGAGAAATGTCTGATTTGTCGCATTTGTTCGATTGGGTAGGACGCCGCCGGCACCGCCGCGATCGATCTCCTGTTCATTCCACTGTGGAGTGTGGATCGACACTCCCGGATGGACTGTCGACGGTCCTCTGATGGCGGCGGGAGCGGGTGCCGATCGCCCTCCTGGGCTGGTCACCGTACCGGCGATCGCCCCGGCGCGCGAACGGATCATGGAGAACTCTTTTGCGTAACGAATTATCGTCCCGGCGCGCCTTGGTGCACATTGCGCAACAGGCCGGCCTCCCACCGTTGCCGTACGGTCTAGGCTGCCGCGAGTCGTATACAGCCGAACCAATCGGAAGGGAGGCATCGCGCCGGTTGGGTTCGGCGCGGACTCACCAGTATGGACGATGAACTGACGAAGGCACCCGAAGCCACCGGACCGGGAATGCCGAGTACCGATGCCAGCTCCGACACCCCGGAGCTGGCCGCCGAGCGGCCTCCGGTCACTGACAAGGTCGTTTTCGGCGTCGCCGCCGCGTTGACCGTGGTATTCCTCGCGTGGGGTGTCTTTGGCACCGACTCGATGGTCAGCGTGGCCAACACCATTCTCAACGAGGGCATCATCCCCTACGGCGGCTGGGCTTTCGTCCTTGTCGCCAGTGGCTTCGTTCTGTTCGCGATCGGACTCTCGATCAGCCGGTACGGACGAATCCCACTCGGCACCGACGAAGAAAAGCCGGAGTTCCGCACGGTCTCCTGGATCGCGATGATGTTCAGCGCCGGCATGGGCATCGGACTGATGTTCTTCGGTGTCGCCGAGCCGGTCCAGCACCTCATGGGACCGGCGCCGGGCACCGATCTGCCTGCCTCCGACGCGGCCGTGCACACCGCCATGGCCACCACCCTGTTCCACTGGACCGTCCACCCGTGGGCGATCTACGCCGTGGTCGGGCTCGCCATCGCCTACAGCACCTTCCGCCGTGGGCGGCGCCAGCTGTTCAGCTCGGTGTTCGCCCCGCTGCTCGGTGAGCGGCGCGCGGAAGGACCGATCGGCAAGGCCATCAACGTGATGGCCATCTTCGCCACGCTGTTCGGGTCGGCCGCCTCGCTCGGGCTCGGCGCGCTGCAGGTCGGCGAGGGCATGGCGTTCGTCGGCTGGGTCGGCGAGCCGGGCACCGCGCTGATGGTCGCCATCATCGCGGTGCTGACCATCGCGTTCGTCGCCTCGGCGGTCTCCGGCGTGGCCAAGGGCATCCAGTGGCTGTCGAACATCAACATGGTGCTGGCCTTCATCCTGGCGGCGTTCGTGTTCGTGGTCGGCCCGACCGTGCTGATCCTCAACCTGGTCCCCGGCGCGATCGGCGACTACGTCCGCGAGTTCGCCGAACTGTCCGGGCGCACCGGCGCCACCGGCGGCGAGGCCATGCAGAGCTGGCTCGGCGGCTGGACGATCTTCTACTGGGCCTGGTGGATCTCCTGGACGCCGTTCGTCGGCATGTTCATCGCCCGGATCAGCCGGGGGCGCTCGATCCGCCAGTTCATCGCCGGCGTGATCCTCGTGCCCAGCGTCGTGAGCCTGTTCTGGTTCGCCATCTTCGGCGGTGCGGCGATCCAGCAGCAACGCGACGCGGTCGAGGCCCAACACCTCACCCCGGGGCAACTGGCCGAGCACAACGCCAACGGCACGATGTCGGAGGTCTACGACCCGAACACCTGGGTCTACAACCCCGACGGCACGTCCCAGGCGATGACGTTCTCGTTCCTCGAACACCTACCGCTCGCGACCCTGGCCGCGATCCTGGTGATCATCCTGGTGTCGATCTTCTTCGTCTCCGGTGCGGACGCCGCGTCGGTCGTCATGGGTACGTTGTCGCAGGGCGGATCGGTCCATCCGAAACGCAATGTGGTGATCTTCTGGGGCATGCTCATGGGTGGCGTCGCCATCGTGATGCTGCTCGCCGGCGAAGGCGGAACCAACGCACTGACAGGTCTACAGAACCTGACGATCATCGTGGCGGCACCGTTCGCCGTGGTGATGATCGGGTTGTGCTGGTCGCTGTGGCGCGACCTGCGCAAGGACCCGCTGGTGCTGCAGGAGGACGAGATGATCGCCAGCCTCCGCAAGGAGTCCGCCGCCCGGGCCGGCGCCCGCCGCCTCGGCCGCCGCAGGAAGGACCAGCGAACCGACGATCCAACCAACTAGGAGGCGATCACCCGACGGATCACGGTGATCGGGCCGATGGCGTCGATGCCGGACAGCTTCACCGACTCCCCGAAGCTGGGGGCGTGCACGGCCCGCTGACCGTCGACCGCGATCGCCACGTGGTGAACGGGCTCGTAGTAGAAGATCAGGTCGCCCGCGCGGACATTCGCGCGGGCGACCCGCTGTCCGACCTGGGCCTGCTGGCGCGAGACCCTCGGCATCCGGACCCCGGCCGACGCGAACGCCGTCTGCACCAGACCCGAGCAGTCGTAGGAGTCCGGGCCGACCGCACCCCACAGGTACGGCTTGCCCATCTGCGCCACCGCGAACTCCAGCATCCCCCCGACCCCGCCACCGGGGATGACGACCTCGCCGCCGAAGTCGTCCATGGTGGCCAGCAGCGAACGCTGCTCGGGGGTCAGGTTGTCCAGCGCGCCTCGAACCTCGCTGATCTGCCGGTCGAGGTCGCCCTGACGACGGCGCACCTCCTCGGCACCCTTCGCGACCTTCTTCTCGGCCTGCTCGGCCGCCCGCTCGGCGGTCTCGGCCGCCCGCGCCGCCTGCTCCGCCTCGGCCAGCGCCACGTCGTCCTCGCCGCCGGAGCCGGTCAGCTGGGTGGCCAGCGCGGCGCCCTCGAGGCGGGCCAGCAGGTCGCCCGGGCTCTCGCTGGCGGCGAACGCCGACAGCGCGTCCATGCCCCGGCGCCGGGCCAGCACCTCGGCCATCCGGTCCAGGTTCGGCACGGTGGCAGCCCGGCGGCGGGCCCGGCCGGCGGTCTCCTTGGCCTCGTCGGCGGCCACCTTCGCCGCCTCCGACGTGCGCTGTTGGCCGGCCAGCGTCTCCTGGAAGATCAACAGTTCCTCGTTGACCCGCTCGGCTTCCTTGCTCAGGTCGTAGTAGTGCGCGAGCAGTCCGGCGACCGTGGTCGGCTGGCCGGCGGCAGGGGCCGGCGCGACCAGGGTGGTCGCCGCCAGTAACACGGCACCACCCAACGAGACCCGAACTCCGCGCACCGCTGTCCCCCTCGTGAGCATTGATCCACGCTCGTTCTGCGCTCATTCTGCGACACCGACCCGCGCCCCGGAGCGGATACCTCCCCACCGGACGCACACGTCTGCACCAACGGACGGTAGGCGAGGAGGGATAACAGGACCGTTAGGGTCAGCCGGGTGAGCACCGGCATTCTCTCCGCGGTCAGTGACCTGCATGTCTCCTACACCGAGAACCGCGACGTCGTCAACGACCTCAGACCGTCCTCGGACGCCGACTGGCTGCTGGTCGCCGGGGACGTCGCCGAGCGGTTCTCCAGCATCGAGTGGGCGCTGGGGGTGCTGCGGGAGCGATGGGCGAAGGTCATCTGGGCGCCGGGCAACCACGAGCTGTGGACCCCGCCGGACGACCCGGTGCAACTGCGCGGCGTCGACCGGTACGAGGCGCTGGTGGAGCTGTGCCGTCGGCTGGACGTGCTGACCCCCGAGGACCCCTACCCGACCTGGGAGGGCCCCGACGGCCCGGTGGTCATCGCACCGCTGATGACCCTCTACGACTACACCTTCCGCCCGCCGGGCTGCGCGACCAAGGAGGAGGGCCTGGCCTACGCGCACCAGACCGGTGTGGTGTGCACCGACGAGTACCTGCTCCACCCGGACCCCTACCCGACCCGCGACGACTGGTGCCGCGCGCGGATCGAGCTGACCGCCGGCCGCCTCGACGCGCTGGACCCGGCCCTGCCCACGGTCCTGGTCGGCCACTACCCGCTGGTCCGCACCCCGACCGACGTGCTGCGCTTCCCGGAGTTCGCCCAGTGGTGCGGCACCGAGGCGACCGCCGACTGGCACACCCGCTACCGCGCGCAGGTCATGGTCTACGGGCACCTGCACATCCCGCGCACCACGCACTACGACGGCGTCCGCTTCGAGGAGGTCTCGCTGGGCTATCCGAGGGAGTGGAAGCCGCGCAACCGGCCGCACGGCCTCCCCCGCCAGATCCTGCCCGGCCGGTCAGCGGGCTGACTCGAACACCGCCGCCATCCCCTGGCCGCCGCCCACGCACATGGTCTCCAGGCCGTAGCGCACACCCCGGCGGTCCATCTCGTGCAGCAGCGAGGTCAGGATCCGCACGCCGGTGGCGGCGATCGGGTGCCCGAGCGACACGCCGCCGCCGTTGACGTTGAGCCGGTCGGGGTCGTCCCAGCCCCAGCCCTGGAGCACGCCGAGCACCTGGGCGGCGAACGCCTCGTTCAGCTCGACGAGGCCGAGGTCGTCGAAGGACAACCCGGTGCGGGCGAACAGCTTCGCCACGGCGGGTACCGGGCCGATGCCCATCTCGGCTGGGTCGCAGCCGGCGGCGGCCCAGCCGACGAGGAACCCGAGCGGGGTGAGCCCGAGGGCGTCGAGCCGGTCCTCGGCGACGACCAGGCACGCGGCGGCGGCGTCGTTCTGCTGGCTGGCGTTGCCGGCGGTGACGGTGCCGTCGGGGAAGATCGTGCGCAGCCGGGCCAGTGCCTCGGGGGTGGAGTCCGGCCGCACTCCCTCGTCCCGGTCGAACACCACCGGGTCGCCGCGCCGCTGGGGCACCTCGACCGGCACGACCTCGGCGGAGAACCGGCCAGCGTCCCACGCGGCGGCGGCGCGCTGGTGGCTGCGGGCGGCGTAGGCGTCGGCCTGTTCGCGGGTGATCCCGTGGCGCCGGGCGACGTTCTCGGCGGTCTCGACCATCCCGGAGATCTTGCCGAACCGCCATTCCGGCTGGGAGCGTTCGCGGCCGCGGTCGAGCCGGTCCCACAGCTGCACGCCGCCGGACCTGCTCCCCCACCGCACACCGGTGGTGTAGTGCTCGGCGTTGCTCATGCTCTCCACGCCGCCGGCGAGCACCACGTCGGCGACGCCGGTCTGCACCATCATCGCCGCGGTCGCCACGGCCTGGAGGCCGCCGGCGCAGCGCCGGTCGAGTTGCATGCCGGGCACCTCGACCGGCAGGCCGGCGTGCAGCGCGGCCCACCGGCCAACGCACGGGGTCTCGGCGTTGGCGTAGGACTGGGCGAACACCACGTCGTCGACCTGGGCCGGGTCGACGCCGGAGCGTGCGACGACGGCCTTCACCACGGTGGCGGCGAGGTCCTCGACGGGTACCGGTCGCAGGGTCGCGCCGAACGCGCCGACGGGGGTACGCAGCGGGGTCACGATGGCGGCTCGTCTCATGTCCCGCATTCTCACCCGGGGAGGGCTACCGGGTCGCTATGGCGACGAGCACGTCGGTGCGGGCCGCGCGCCGCGCCGGCCACAGCGCGGCGAGCACGCCGACGGCGACCATGCCGGCCAGCGACACGCCGATCACCAGGTACGGCACGGAGATCGCGAACAGCTCGCGGCCGAGCATCACGTGCTGCATGACCGCGCCGAACCCGACGCCGACCACGATCCCGGTGATCCCGCCGTAGCCGCAGATCACCAGGCTCTCGACGCGGACCGCGCGGCGCACGAGCCGGCGGCGGGCCCCGACGGCGCGCAGCACACCGATCTCGCGGCGGCGTTCGAGCACCGACAGCGCCAGCGTGTTGACCACGCCGAAGATCGCGATCACGACGGCCGCGCCGAACATCGCGTACATCACCGCGAGCACGGCCGCGAACTCGCCCATGTCCTCGTCGATCACGCCTTCGCGGTCGGTGACCCGCACGTCCGGTCGGCCGGCGAAGGCCCGGTCCAGGGCGGTGCGCACGGCGGCCGGGTCGGTGCCGGTGGCGTAGACGGTGGTGGTGCGGTCGCGCAACCAGGCCGGTGCGGCGGCGACGTCGAGGTAGAACAGCGGTTGTGCCTCGGTCGTGGTGTGCAGGCCGACGACCGGGCGGGTGACGCGTTCGCCGTCGAAGTCGAGGGTGACCTGGTCGCCGAGGCCGACGCCGAGCATCGCGGCCTCGTTGGTGCCGACGACGAACCCGGTGCGCAGGTCGGCGGTGCCGGCGACGAGCGGCGGTGTCAGCAGCGTGCCGAACGCGTCCGGTTCGATGGCCGACACGGTGGTCCGGCCGCCGGTCGCGACGGTGGCGGAGCCGTACCGTTGCGCCGCGGCTCCGGTGACGCCCGGGGTGTCGCGGACGCGGTCCAGGACGTCGGTGCCCAGTGGTTCGTCGCCGGCCGCCGGGCGCAGGACGGTGGTCGTGGCGGGGACGGTGGCGCGGACCGTGTCGCCGAACATCGACACCATGGTCTCCCCGAGGGTGGCGAACGCGCAGACCAGTGCGAGACCGACCAGCAGTGCCGAGGACGTGGCGGCGGTGCGGCGCGGGTCGCGCAGCGCGTTGCGGGCGCCGAGGCGGGTGGCCGGCCCGCCGAGGCGGGTGAGCAGCGCGGCCACCGGCCGCAGTGCCGCGGACAGTTCCGGCGCGAGCACCAGCACGCCCAGCCAGGCGACGATCCCGCCGACGAGGCCGACGATCCGCTCGGTGGTGCCCAGGTCGTCGACGCCCGAGGTGGCCGCGACGGTCGCGACGCCGGCCGCCACCAGCAGCAGGCCGGCGGCGACCCGGACCCGGCGGGTGCGGTGGGGCGGGGTGAGGGCGTCGGTGCGCAGCGCGGCGACCGGGGCGACGGTGGCGGCGCGCCGGGCGCAGGCGTGCGCGGCGACGACGGTCACGCCGACGCCGACCGCGTAGCCGACGAGGATCCCCAGCGGGGACACGACGAACTCCGTGTCGTCCTGGGCGAGGACGAGGGCGGTGAACGCGAGCGCGAGGCCGAGCAGGACGCCGCCGGTCGCGCCGGCCGCGCCGAGGGCCGCCGCCTCGCCGAGGACCGCGCGGCGGACCTGCCGGCGGGTGGCGCCGACCGCGCGCAGCAGCGCGTACTGGCGCACCCGCTGGGTGACCAGCATGGCGAAGGTGTTGGCGATGACGAACCCGCCGACCAGCAGGGCGACCGCGGCGAAGGCCAGCAGCGTTTCCCTGGTCGACCCGGCGGCGGCCTCGGCGTCGGCGGTGGCTTGCTCGCCCAGTGCCCGCGCGGTGTCGACCTGCCGGCCGGGCGCCGGGGGCACGGCGATGTGCTCGCCGGTCAGCTCGATCCAGTGGTAGGAACCGAACATCGACCGCGCGCTGTCCTGGTCGTAGGCCAGCCGGGGCGCCGGTTCGGACCCGACGGTCCGGTAGCCGAAGGTGCCGACGACGGTGGCCCGCACCTGCCGGCCGTCGGCCAGGAACACCCGCGCGGTGTCCCCTGTGGACAGTTCGGTGCCGTCGGCGGCGGCGACCTCGCCCGGCCCGCGCGGCTCGCGGCCGGCGGTGAGCACGAAGCGGTCGGTGCGGTCCCAGCCGGTGCCGGCGGTGTCGTGCGGGCCGGCGACGAGTTTGCCGTCGGCGCCGACGAGCGCCGCGCGGCCGGCGAGCACCCCCCGCGCGGCGCTCACCCCGGGCAACGCGGCCAGGTCGGCCAGGTCGGCGTCGGTGAGGTCGTGGCCGCTGACCACGACGTCCACGTCGGATCTCAGGTCGGTGGCCCGGACGCTGGCGGCGGTGGAGTCGGCCAGCACCCAGCTGGACACCACGAACGCCACGCCGAGCACGATCGAGGCCAGGGTCATCGCCAGCCGGCCGCGGTGGGCACGCAGGTCCCGCACCATCGCGCGCCACATCAGGCGACCCGCTCAAGGGTCTTCATCCGGTCCAGCACCCGGTTGGCGGTCGGTTCGGTCAGCTCGCCGGCGAGGCGGCCGTCGGCGAGGAACAGCACGCGGTCGGCGTACGCGGCGGCGGCCGGGTCGTGGGTCACCAGCACCACGGTCCGGCCGAACTCGTCGACTCCCCGGCGCAGCAGCGCCAGCAGCGCTGCGGAGGACCGCGAGTCCAGGGCGCCGGTCGGTTCGTCGGCGAACACCACGTCCGGCGAGGTCACCAGTGCGCGGGCGCACGCCACGCGCTGCTGCTGGCCGCCGGAGAGCTGGGCCGGGCGGTGGCCGAGCCGGTCGCCGAGGCCGACGGCGGCGACGATCGCGTCGACCAGCGCCGGGTCGGGCCGCCGGCCGGCGAGGTCGAGCGGGAGGGTGATGTTCTCCAGCGCGGTGAGCGTCGGCAGCAGGTTGAACGCCTGGAAGACGAACCCGACCCGGTCGCGCCGGACCGCTGTCAGCTGGTCGTCGGACAGGCCGGACAGGTCGACCTCGCCCAGGCGGACCCGCCCGGAGCTGGGGGTGTCGAGCCCGGCGACGCAGTGCATGAGCGTCGACTTGCCGGAGCCGGACGGGCCCATGATCGCCGTGAACTGTCCACTGTGGAAGTCCACGGTCACGTCGTCGAGCGCGACGACACGGGCCTCGCCCTCGCCGTACACCTTGGTCAGGCCGTCCGCGCCGGCCGCTGTCGTTGTGGTCACGGGGCACAACGGTGGCCCTCGGGCGCGGTCGGCACATCGGACCGGGGTCGGGTCGTGGCGGTCCACCCGTGGGTGGACCCGCCGGCGCGCCGCGCCGGTTACCGTCGAGTCCGTGCTCAGGTTGTTCGACGCGGCGCTCGCGCTGGTGCTGACCGGGGTGGTCGGCTTCGCCGTGCTGGACGCCGGCCAGCCGGACGCCGCCGGTGAACCGGTGTGGCTGTCCTTGTTGGTGGCCGTGGCGATCGCCGGGCCGGTGGCCGCCGGGAGACGCTGGCCGCTGCCGGCGCTCGGGGTGGCGGTCGGCGCGACGGCGGTGAGCTTGCTGGCCGGGGTGATGCCGCCGGTGGCGATCGGCGCCCCGCTCGCGGCGGTCGCGGTGCCCCTTTACCAGGTCGGCCGGGTGCTGCCGCGCCGCCGGTCGGCGGTCGCGCTGGCCGTCTCGGCGGGGGTGATCGCCGGGGCGGTGGTGGTGCGGCGGCTGGTGGAGCCCTCGGCCGAGAGCTGGCCCGACACCGTCTACGGCATCGGGTTCGGGGTGGTGCTGCTGGCCGCCGGGTGGACGCTGGGCCTGACCGCCCGGGTCCGGCAGGCCTTTGCCGACCGGGCGAGCGCGCAGGCCGCGCGGCAAGCGGTGGCCGAGGAGCGGCTGCGGATCGCGCGGGAGCTGCACGACATCGTCGCGCACAGCATGAGCCTGATCGCGGTCAAGGCCGGCATCGGCAACCATGTGGCGACCTCGCATCCCGAGCAGGCGCGCGAGGCGCTGGCGGTGATCGAGTCGACCAGCCGGGGGTCGTTGGCCGAGATGCGCCATCTGCTGGGCGTGCTGCGGTCCGAGGTGGACGGGCCGGTGCTGGCGCCGGCGCCCGGGATCGCCGCCCTGCCCGGTCTCGCGGCCAGGGCGGCCGACGCCGGGGTCACGGTCAGTGTCGAGGTCGGCGACGGCGAGGTGCCGGAGGCGGTCGGCCTGTCGGTGTACCGGATCGTGCAGGAGTCGGTGACCAATGTGGTCAGACACGCCGCGCCGGCCCGCTGCCGGGTGCGGGTCGAGCCGACGGGTGAGGATGTCCGGGTGGAGATCACCAACGACGGCCCGGTCGTGCGCCCGCGCCAGCACACCGGCCACGGTCTGATCGGCATGCGCGAGCGGGTCGCCGTGTACGGCGGCACGTTCGAGGCCGGCCCGCGACCCGAGGGCGGTTTTCGGGTGGCCGCGACGATCCCCCACGGCGTGGCATGACCCGGGTACTGGTGGCCGACGACCAGGCGCTGGTGCGCGGCAGCTTCCGGCTGCTGGTGGAGACCGCGCCCGGTCTGGTGGCCGTCGGCGAGGCGGCGACCGGTGTCGAGGCGGTGGAGCTGGCCGCCCTGACCCGGGCCGACGTGGTGCTGATGGATGTGCGGATGCCGGAGATGGACGGCATCGAGGCGACCCGCCGGATCTGTTCCTCGCCGGACACCGCCGCGACGAAGGTGCTCATCCTCACCACGTTCGACCTGGACACCTACGTCTACGCGGCGCTGCGGGCCGGGGCCAGCGGGTTCCTGCTCAAGGACACCCCGCCGGCCGAGCTGCTGGCGGCGATCGCGGTCGTGGCGCGGGGGGACGCCCTGCTGGCCCCGAGCGTCACCCGCCGGCTGATCGCCGAGTTCAGCCTGCAGGAGCCGCTGGTGCCGGCCAGTGGCCTTGGCGGGGTCACCGACCGGGAGCGGGAGGTGTTGACGTTGATCGCCACGGGGCTGTCCAACACCGAGATCGCCGAGCAGCTGCACCTGGGTCTGGCGACGGTCAAGACGCACATCGGCCGGCTGCTGAGCAAGCTGCACGCCCGTGACCGCGCCCAGCTGGTGATCATCGCGTTCCGCACCGGGCTGGTCAGCGCCGGCCCCCGGTAGGGCGGCGCGCCGACCAGACCACCAGGCCGCCGACCGCGAGCGCGACGCCGGTCAGGATCGCCGTCTCGGTCCACTGGAACCGCCAGTACATGGTCGGCGGGTAGAACTCGACGGCCATCCGGTAGCCCTTGGTGAACAGGCAGGGGCTGTAGTCGAACTGCGGGCCCTCGTCGGGGCAGCCGGCGGCGCTGGCGACCGGGTACATGTCCGAGTCGACCGTGCGGCCGTCGGGGTCCAGCCAGTCGGACCCGGCCGACACGGATCCGGCGGGCCGGGCGTCGGCGGGGCTGTCCTGGACGACACGTGTCGGTTCGGCGTACATGTCCCGGAAGTCGACGATCGGCGAGACGATCACCACGAACGCCACCACGTAGGCGGCGAGGGCCACGGCCATGGCCGGGACCGTGCGGCGCAGCACGGTGCCGGCCGCGACGCCCATGACGAACGAGAACAGCCACCACGCCCCGGAGACCACCCCGGAACCGCCGAACAGCGGTACCAGCGCGAACCGGTTGCCCTGGCCCAGTTCGTCGAGGGTGCCCAGCCAGGCGTTGAGCATGGCGCCCAGCGCGAGTCCGCAGAGGGTGACCACCGTGCCGAGCACGAGCAGCTTGGTCACGACCCACCGGCGCGGTGAGACCGACTGGGTCCAGGCGAGGGCGGCGGTGCCGGTCTCGTGTTCCCTGGCCAGCACGGGCGCGCCGAGGAACAGGCCGGCCAGCGCCGGGACCAGCGGCAGCCAGTTGAAGAACAGGTACAGGTCGTGGAAGCGCCGGTCCAGCAGCGCGTCGAGTTCCTCGCTGCCGGCCGCGAGGCCGGCGGTGAGGTCGACGGTGCGCAGGCCGTGCACGAGCAACACCGTGCCGAAGGCGAGCAACAGGACCGACGTGACCAGTACCGGTAACCGGTGCTGGCGCCAGACGAGCCACAACACGACAGGAACTCCTTGGGTAGGTCAGGGGAACGGAACGGGATCGGTCGGGGCTGCCCCGGCCATGACCAGCCGGGGCAGCGCCGCCGACTCCGGTTGGCGCAGGTAGGACAGGACCAGTTCCTCCAGGGCGACCGGGCGGACGTGCCAGCGCGGGTCCAGGGCCGGCAGGCCGTCGGTGGCGCGGACCAGCAGGGTGGCCTGGCGGTCGGTGCGGTCGTCCTCGACCACCGCCAGCCGGGAGGCCACCGCCCCGGCCAGTTCGGCCGGCCCGGACAGCAGGTGGTGGGCGCCGAGCAGGTCCTCGATGTCGCCGCTGACCTGGACGCGGCCCCGGTTGACCACGACCAGCCAGTCGCAGGTGTTCTCCAGGTCGGAGACCACGTGTGAGGACAGCAGCACGGTCAGCCCGGTGTCGGCGACGACGGCCATCAGGTCGCGCATGACCTCGTGGCGGGCCAGCGGGTCGAGGTTGGCCATCGGTTCGTCGAGCAGGAGCAGGTCGGGTCGTTTGGCCAGGGCGACGGTCAGCGCGACCTGGGCCTGCTGCCCGCCGGAGAGCCGGCCGGTGCGGTGGTCGAGCGGGATGTCGAGCCCGGCCAGTCGTGCCCGGGCGAACCCGTCGTCCCAGACGGGGTTCATCCGCCGGCCGAAGCGGAGCATGTCGGCGACGGTGAAGGTCTCGTAGAGGGGTTTGTCCTGGGCGAGGAACGCGACCCGGCCGCGTTCGTGGCCGGCCGGGGAGCCGAGCACCCGCACGGTGCCGGCGGTCGGTGCGAGCAGACCGGCGGCCAGGTGCAGCAGCGTGGTCTTGCCGGCGCCGTTCGGACCGACCAGGGCGACCACCCGCCCGGCCGGCACCGCCAGTGAGCAGTCGCGCAGTGCCCACCGGCGGCGGTAGCGCTTGCCGAGGCCGGTGGCCTCGAGGACCGTTTCGGTCATGCCGTTTCCTCCCGGAACGAGTCGGTCAGTACCGAGGTGAACAGCGCCCGCAGGTCCTCGTCGTCGAGGCCGGCGGCGCGGCCCTCGCGCACCACCCGGCCCAGTTCCCGGCGCAGCCGGGCGTGGTCGACCAGCGACGCGGTGCCCAGTGAGCGTTCGACGAAGGTGCCCAGCCCGGGACGCGCGGTGACCAGACCCTCACGTTCCAGTTCGCGGTAGGCCTTCAGCACGGTGTTGGGATTGATCGCCAGCTTGGCGACCACATCCTTCGCGGTTGGCAATCGGTCGCCGGCGTGCAGTACCCCCAGGCGCAGTGCCTGTTTCACTTGGTGGACCAGCTGCAGGTAGGTAGCGACACCCGAGCCCTTGTCGAGTCTGAAGTCGATCACCCAAACAACCCTTTCACTAATGAAGTAGTGGAATGGTGGAGGGTGGTCGGGGTCGCTGTCAAGCCGAGGCGGAGCGAACCGGAGAGTTCCGCAACTGCGCGTGGTCGGCGCCGACTACGCTGCGGTCAGATCTGGGGTTGAGAAGCTCGAAAGGGGGGTTGCACTGCCGTGACCGCGATCGTCGAGACGGACCGGCCAGCACGGCCGACGCGGGCCGAGCGCGTCGCCGAACTGAACAGCCTCGCCAGGACCACGCCAGGGGTACTCACCGTGCTCACGGGCGCATTGGTGCTGGTGAGCATCCTCGTCGGGGTGTTGACAGCCGTCGGAGTGCGCGGACGCAGTGCCGCTCTCGAGGACCTGGCGCAGCGCAGTGGACCGCTCAGCGTCGCCGCCCAGGACATCTACCGGGCACTGTCGGACGCGGACGTCACCGCGACCAGTGCCTTCCTGTCCAGCGGCGCCGAGTCGGCCGAGTTACGCAACCGATATCTCACCGACATCGCCCAGGCCGAGTCCGCCATCGCGGTCGCGGTCGCCGCCAGGGAGCCGGCCGAGATGTCGGTCGGCGACGGGCCGCTGGACGTCCTGTCGACCCGGCTGTCGGTCTACACCGGCATCATCGAGCGCGCCCGCGCCAACAACCTCCAGGGCTTCCCGGTCGGCGCGTCCGACCAGCAGATGGCCTCCAACCTCATGCGGACCGAGCTGCTGCCGGCCGCCGAGGAGCTGTTCGCGGCCGAGTCCGCGCGCCTGGCCGCCGACCAGGACCGCGCCGACGGCTTCCCCGTCGTCGAGGTGGTCCTCGGGATCATCGCCCTGGCCATCCTGATCATCACCCAGGTCTACCTGCGGCGGACCACCCGGCGCGTGTTCAACGTCGGCCTGCTGGTGGCCACCGGCGCCGCGCTGGTCTCGGTGCTGTGGGTGCTCATCGCCGTGCTCGGCGTCTCGCACAACGTCGACCAGAGCCGCGCCGGCTCCGAGCGGATCGGCGAGCTGACCGAGACCCGGATCGCCGCGCTCACCGCCCGCGCCAACGAGACCCTCACCCTCGTCGCCCGGGGCAGCGGCGGCGCGTTCAACGACGAGTTCGACGAGATCTTCCCCGGCCTGGAGTCCCGTCTGGGCGAGGCGGGCCTGCCCGACGCCGAGACGGCCTGGGCGAAGTGGAAGCAGGTCCACGACGAACTCCGCGAGGCCGACGACGGCGGCGACTACGGCCGCGCCGTCGACCTGGCCGTCGGCGAGGACGCCAACGGCGCCCGGACACACTTCGACGCCGTCGACGAGGACCTGGGGACCGCGCTCGGGGAGTCCAACACCGTGTTCACCGACGAGATCTCCCAGGCGAGCAACGCGGTCACCGGCACCGTGATCGGAGTGATCGTGCTCGCCGTGCTGATGGCCGTCGGCTCGGCCACCGGAATCTGGCAGCGGCTCAAGGAGTACCGATGACCCGCCGACCGACCCATCGACCGACCCGCCACCGTCGCGCGCTGGCCGCGCTGGCCCTCACCGTCGCCACCGCCACCGTCACCGCCTGCGGCACCGGCGAGACGGTCGGGTCGCCGGCGATCGAGGTGAAGCCGCCCTGGCCGGCGGGCGCACGCGTGGTGACCGAGCCGCTGGACACCCCGGCCGAGCAGAACTGCGAGGACCCGACCGCGCAGAGCCTGCCGCCCGCCGGCGCGCTGCCGGCGCCCGGCGACATGCCGTCCGGCTCGACGATGGCGCGGATCAGGGCCAAGGGGATGCTGACCGTCGGCGTCGACCAGAACACCTTCAACTTCGGCTACCGCGAGCCGGACACCGGCGAGATCGTCGGCTTCGACATCGACATGGCGCGCGCCATCGCCAACGCGATCTTCGGTGATCCGAACAAGGTGCGGCTGCGCGCGATCACCTCCTCCCAGCGCATCCCGGTGCTGGAGAACGGTGACGTGGACATCGTCATCCGCACGATGTCGATCACCTGCGAGCGGCTGGAGAAGGTCGACTTCTCCTCGGTGTACTACGAGGCCGGCCAGCGGGTGCTGGTCAAGAAGCACTCCGGCCACACCGGCATGGAGTCCCTCGGCGACAAGAGGGTCTGCGCGGCCGAGGGGTCCACGTCGCTGCGCAACATCGCCGCCGCGCCGTCCAAGCCGGTGCCCGTACAGGTCCAGAACTGGACCGACTGCCTGGTGCTGCTCCAGCAGCACCAGGTCGACGCGGTGTCCACCGACGACACGATCCTGGCCGGGCTGGTCGCCCAGGACCCGACGACCATGGTCGTCGGCGACCCGATCTACACCGAGCCGTACGGCATGGCGATCCCCAAGGGCGAGTCGGACTTCGTCCGGTTCGTCAACGGCGTGATCGAGCAGACCCGCACCAGCGGTGCCTGGGTCCGCAGCTACGACCACTGGATGAAGCCGCTGCTCGACGTCCCGGCCCAGCCGCCGGTGGCCAGGTACCGCTCGTGAGTGCGTTGACCCGCGAGCAGGCCGACCACGAGCTGGAGCGCCTGGTCGCCGACAGCGACACCATCGGCCAGTCGCTGGTCGAGATGGACGGACACCCCGGGCACCAGCTGCTGCGTGGCGCCGCGCTGACCGGGCTGACCGAGCGCCGCTGGGCGGAGACCGCGGCGGCGATGGCCGCGCTGTGGGACCAGTTCGGCACCTACAAGGGGCTGATCGACAAGGCGCGGGAGATCCGTGGCCGGCGCTCCCGACCCAACGACGACGACCTCGCCGAACTCCACACCCTGCTCACCGGGTCGGTGGTGAGCCTCAAGCCCGAGCACATCCCCCTGGAACAGCGCGGGCTGACCGGCCCGGCGGTGATCGTCGAGCGGATCACCATGGACGAGCTGCTGGCGCGGATGAAGCAGTCCTTCGCGAAGGTGATCGAGGTGCTCTCCACCGCCGAGTCGACCTGGTCGGCGACGATCGGCCGGCTCGACCCGCTGACCGACCAGCTGCGCTCGGTGTCGATCCTGGTCGAGTCGGTCGCCGCCGGCGACGGGGCCACGACCGGTCAGCTCGACCGGATCCGCGCCGGACTCGACGACGCCCGCGAACGGGTGGTGACCGATCCGCTGTCGGTGGCCGCCACCGATCCGCTGGCCGGGATCGAGAGTGAGCTGGCGGCGCTGCGCGAGCGGTTGGCCGAGACCGCCACCGTGCGGGACACCTTCGACGCCCGGCTCGGCGCCCTCGACCAGGTGTGCGCCGACATCGAGGCGGCGGAGGCGACCGCCCGCCAGACCTGGACCGCGGTCGTGGACAAGATCGCCAACCCCGGGCTGGCCGAACCGACGAGCGAGGGGTCGACCCGGCTGCACGCCGAGCTCAGGGCGCTGGCCGCCCGCCGCGACACCGGCCGCTGGGCCGAGCTGGCGGCCACCGCCGACCGGCTGGACCGGCTGGCCGCCGCCACGCTCGACGCGGTCCGCCGGTCGGTGCGGACCATCGGCGGGCTGCTCGACCGGCGCGCCGAACTGCGGGGCCGGCTGGAGGCCTTCCAGGTGAAGGCCGCCCGCCTCGGCCACGCCGAGGACCTCGCGCTGCAGGAACTGCACACCACCGCGCATAAGCTGCTGTTCACCGCACCGTGCGACCTGCCGGCGGCGACCCGCGCGCTCAACCGATACCAGCAGGCTCTCCAGGACAGGGAGCGGCCACCCGAGGAGGCGACCAGATGACCGCGTGCTCCCGGCCGGACTGCTCGGGCACCATCGACGAGGACGGCTACTGCGACACCTGCGGCCTGGAGGCACCGGTCACCGCGCCGGCGCCGGCCACGGTCGGTGCGTCGGCCGCCCCCGCGACCGGTGCGCCGGCACCCGCCGAACTGGACGGGCCGACCGTCAGCACCCGCAGTACCCGCACCGGCAGCACGGCCACCAACTGGACGAGCCCGACGGCGGCGTCCGGCGCGGTGACCACCAGGTCGCGGCGCGGCTCCACCCGGTCGTCCTCGCGCGGGCTGCTGGGCGCCGGGCTGGTGGAGATCCCCCGGGTGCCCTACCGCGACCCGAGGTCGGCGGTGCTGGCCGACCCGAAGGTGCCCGAGTCCAAGCGCTTCTGCAGCAGCTGCGGGACGAAGGTCGGCCGGGGCAGCGAGGGCACGCCGGGCCGCACCGAGGGCTTCTGCACCAAGTGCGGGCACCGGTTCTCCTTCAGCCCGAAGCTGTCCCCCGGCGAGGTGCTGCACGACCAGTACGAGGTGCTGGGCTGTCTGGCCCACGGTGGCCTCGGCTGGATCTACCTCGCGCTGGACCGGGCCGTGGCCGACCGCTGGGTCGTGCTCAAGGGCCTGCTGGACACCGGCGACGCGGACGCGATGGCCGCCGCGGTGGCCGAGCGGCGCTTCCTGGCCGAGGTCGAGCACCCGAACATCGTCAAGATCCACAACTTCGTCCAGCACCGGGACGCCGAGTCCGGCGCGATGGTCGGCTACATCGTGATGGAGTACGTCGGCGGTCAGTCCCTCAAGGACATGATCAAGAATCTGCGCAAGGGCCAGGGCGCCGAGGCGGTACTGCCGCTGCCCCAGGCGATCGCCTACGTGCTGGAGATGCTGCCCCCGATCGGCTACCTGCACTCGCTGAACCTGCTGTTCTGCGACTTCAAGCCGGACAACGTGATCCAGACCGAGGAGCAGCTCAAGCTGATCGACCTCGGCGCCGTGCGGCACGTTGACGACGAGGACAGCCCGGTCTACGGCACCATCGGCTACCAGGCGCCGGAGATCGCCTCGGTCGGCCCGTCGCGCTCGTCGGACCTGTACACGATCGGCCGCACGCTCGCGGTGATGACCTTCCCGTTCGACTTCCAGCACGGCAACCGGGAGACGCTGCCCAACCCGGTCGACGAGCCGCTGCTGGCCACCTTCGAGTCCTACGACCGGTTCCTGCGCCGGGCCGCCGCCGCCGAGCCGACCGCCCGGTTCGGGTCGGCCGAGGAGATGCGCGAGCAGCTCACCGGCGTGCTGCGTGAGGTGCTGGCCACCGAGGACGGCCTGCCCCGGCCGGGCGCCTCGACCGAGTTCACCCCCGAGCGGCGCGCCTTCGGCGTGCGCAACGGCGTGCGGTCGGGCCCCGACCTCGGCGAGCTGGTGACCTCGCTGCCGGCGCCCAGGATCGACGGCGCCGACCCGGCGGCGGCCTTCCTCGCCTCGGTCACCTCGACCGACCCGGCCGCGCTGATCGAGGAACTGCACACCGCGCCGCAGTCGAGCATCGAGGTGCGGCTGCGCATCGCCCGCGCCTACATCGAGCTGGGTGACCTGGTCTCGGCGCTGCGCCGGCTCGACGACGTCGCCCGTGACGCCGTGGACCACGACCGGCTGTGGCTGGTCGACTGGCACCGGGGCCTGGCCCACCTGGCGGAGAACAACCCGGCCGCCGCCCGGGACCGGTTCGACCGGGTGTACTCGGCCGTGCCCGGCGAGGCGGCGCCCAAGCTGGCGATCGCCGCGTGTGCGGAGGCCATGCAGGACTGGCTGGCCGCCGACCGCTACTACCGGGTGGTCTGGCGCACCGACCGCGCCTACGTCAGCGCCGCGTTCGGGCTGGCGCGCTCGCTGCTGGCCAGGGGCGAGCGGCACGAGGCGTTCGAGGTGCTCTGCTCGGTGCCCGAGACCTCCAACCACTACGTCGCCGCGCGGCTGGCCGCCGTCGGCGCGCGTACCACGGTCGGGTCGATCACCCAGCTCACCGACGAGGACCTGACCGCGGCCGGCACGCTGCTCACCGACCTGGAGGTCGATGCGCAGCGGCGGGTCCGGGCCACGACCGACGTCCTCACGGCCGCGTTCGACCGGCTCCGGGCCGGACACAACCCCACCGGCGGCACCACCGCCAGCACCACGGTGCTCGGTTACGCGCTCACCGAGCACGGGCTGCGGACGGGTCTGGAAAGGTGTTACCGGACGCTGGCCAGGCACGCCGACAACACGAAGGAGCGCATCGCATTGGTGGACACCGCCAACCGGATCCGGCCGAGGACCTGGGTATGAAATGTCCCAACTGCGGCGAGTCCGCCGGTACCAACGACCGCTTCTGTGAAGGTTGCGGATCGAACCTGCTGGTCACCCGCACCCCGGAGGGCGGCCCGCTGGGGACCGCGACCACCGGGACGTGTGTCGCGTGCGGCGGGACGAACCTGAGCGCGGACGGCTTCTGCGAGGACTGCGGACGGGCCCAGCCCGGCGGCCGCGACCGGATGGAGTCCGACCTGGGCGTGGTCACCGGCATCAGCGACAAGGGCCGCCGCCGGGCGCGCAACGAGGACTCGATGGCCTTCGGCACCACCGCCGGCGAGAACCCCACGGTGGTCGCGGTGGTGTGCGACGGCGTCGCGACCTCCGACCGCGCCGAGAACGCCTCCCAGCGCGCCGTGGACGAGGCGCTCGCGGTGATGCTCGAGGCGGCGGTGGAGGGCAAGGACGCCGACGCGGCCACCCGCTCGGCCGTCGCCAGGGCGATCGAGGTGGTCACCGCGCTGGCCGACCCGTCGGTCCCCGGCACCGCGCCGTCGTGCACCTACGTCTCGGCGGTGGTCACCGCGACCGACGTCACCGTCGGCTGGGTCGGCGACAGCCGCGCGTACTGGCTCGCGCCCGATGGCGCGCGGGTGCTGACCATCGACGACACGGTCGCCACCGAACTCGTCGCCGAGGGCATGAGCGAGGAGCAGGCGATGGCCGTGCACCAGGCGCACGCGCTGTCCAAGTGGATCGGCGCTGACGCCGGCCAGATCGAGCCACGGACACTGACCATCCAGCCCGAGGGCCCCGGGCTGGTGCTGCTGTGCAGCGACGGGCTGTGGAACTACCTGCCGGAGCCCTCGGCACTGGTCGAGGCGCTGCCCGGCTCACCGGTCGACGTCGACCCGACGCGCGCGGCCGACGAGCTGACCAGGGTCGCCCTGGAGCTGGGCGGGCACGACAACATCACCACCGTGCTCGTCCCGTTCCCCCCGAACCCCGAGAGGACCAGGAGCGAAGGATGAACGCCGCACCGGACTTCACGGTCGACGTCTACCAGAACGAGTACCTGTCGCAGGGCGCGACCGAGGTCAACGCGATCGTCACGGTGACCGCGACCGGTACGCCGATGATGACCTCGCCGTCCGAGACCGCCGCCGAGGTGATCATCGTCGACTGCTCGGGGTCGATGCACGTGCCGCGCAGCAAGCTGCTGGCGGCCAAGCAGGCCACGAAGGCGGCGATCGACACGCTGCGCGACGGCGTGCTGTTCGCCGTGGTCGCCGGCACCGACGAGGCCAACGTCGTCTACCCGCGCAGCCACGACCTGGTGCCCGCCGGCCCGCGCACCCGAGAGGAGGCCAAGAACGCCGTCGACCGGCTCGCCGCCAACGGCGGCACCGCGATCGGCTCCTGGCTGCGGCTGGCCGACGAGCTGTTCGGCACCCGCCCGAGTTCCATGCGCCACGCCATCCTGCTGACCGACGGCCAGAACATGCACGAGACGCCGCGTCAGCTCGCCAAGGCGATCGAGGCGGTCACCGGCCACTTCGTCTGCGACTGCCGGGGCATCGGCACCGACTGGGAGGTCAAGGAGCTGCGCACGATCGCCGACGCGCTGCTCGGCACGGTCGACATCGTCGCCGAACCGGAGGAGCTGGAGGCCGACTTCCGCGCGATGGCGGCCGGGGCGATGAGCAAGGCGGTGGCCGACGTGTCGCTGCGGCTGTGGACCCCGCAGGGCGCGGCGGTGAAGTTCGTCAAGCAGGTCGAGCCGACCCTGGCGGACCTGACCGGCCGGCGTACCGAGTTCCCGCCGCGCAGCGGTGACTACCCGACCGGCTCGTGGGGTTCGGAGACCCGCGACTACCACGTGTGCGTGCAGGTGCCGGCGGCCTCGACCGGGGAGAAGATGCTCGCCGGCCGGATCAGCCTGGTGTTACCGGACGGCCAGGTCGTCGGCAAGGGCAACATCCTGGCCCAGTGGACCGACGACACGGCGCTGTCGACCAGGATCAACCGCGAGGTCGCGCACTACACCGGGCAGGCCGAGCTGGCGGACGCGATCCAGGAGGGCCTGGAGGCGCGCAAGGCCGGCGACGTGGAGACCGCGACGGCCAAGCTGGGCCGCGCGGTGAAGCTGGCGACCGAGACCGGCCACACCGACACCGCGAAGCTGCTGTCCAAGGTCGTCGACATCGAGGACGCGCGGACCGGCACGGTGCGGCTCAAGCGCAAGGTCGCCGCGGTCGACGAGATGACCCTGGACACCCGGTCCAGCAAGACGATGCGGGTGCGCCGGAAGTCCCCGGAGAGCTGACATGGCGACGTCGACGTGCCCCAGCGGCCACGCCTCGGCCGACCCCGAGTACTGCGACGTCTGCGGCCGTGCCATGGACGGTCCCGCGCCGGCGGCCGTGCCGTCGGGGACGGGTCCGTCGGGGACGGCCGCTCCCCCGCTGCCGGAACCGGAGGACGTCCCCGCGCCCGACACGCCCTGCGCGGCCTGCGGCGCCCCGCTCTACGGGCGTTTCTGCGAGCAGTGCGGCCACGACTCGCTGGCCGCACCTCCGCCCAAGCCGGTGAGCCCGCCGCCGGTCGCGACCCCGGAGCCGGCCTGGCCGACGGCGGACACGACCCCGGCCCCGGAGCCGACCCCGGAACCGGCGGTCGCGACGGCGTGGACGGTGACGGTGGCCGCCGACCGGGCGTACTTCGACACGGTGATCGGCGCGGAGGGCCCGGACGCCGGCGGGATCACCTTCCCGCCGTTCTGCCCGGAACGGAACTTCCCGTTGCGCGGCACGCAGATCAGCATCGGCCGGCAGAGCCGCCGGCGGGGCATCGACCCGGACATCGACCTCACCGGTCCGCCGGAGGACCCGGGTGTGTCGCACCTGCACGCGCTGCTGGTCGCCCAGGACGACGGCACCTGGGCGGTCGTCGACCTCGACTCGTCCAACGGTGTCTCGGTCAACGACGAGGTGGCGCCGCTGCGCCCGAACACGCCCCGCCCGCTGGCCGACGGTGACCGCGTCTACCTCGGGGCGTGGACCCGCCTCACGCTGCGCGCGACCTGACGTGGGCGGCCCGGCCCCGATCAGGCACGATCGGTAGCACCATGACACGCACCGAGGCGACACTCACCGACGCGCTGCCCGCCGACCCCGACCCGGACGCCCTGTTCGACGCGTTCACGACGTGGGCGGAGTCCCAGGGCCTGACGCTCTACCCGGCCCAGCAGGAGGCGATGATCGAGATCGTCTCCGGGTCGAACGTGATCCTGTCCACCCCGACCGGGTCCGGCAAGAGCATGGTCGCCATGGGGGCGCACTTCGTGGCCATGGCCAACGGTCAGCGGAGCTTCTACACCGCGCCGATCAAGGCGCTGGTGTCGGAGAAGTTCTTCGCGCTGTGCGAGGTGTTCGGCGCGGTCAACGTCGGCATGCTGACCGGCGACTCGGCGGTCAACCCGGCGGCGCCGATCATCTGCTGCACGGCCGAGATCCTGGCCAACATCGCGCTGCGCGAGGGTGCGGGCGCCGACGTCGGCCAGGTCGTGATGGACGAGTTCCACTTCTACGCCGAGCCGGACCGGGGCTGGGCCTGGCAGGTGCCGCTGCTGGAACTGCCCCGGGCCCAGTTCCTGCTGATGTCGGCGACGCTGGGCGAGGTGACCCGGTTCGAGGAGGACCTGTCCCGGCGCACCGGCCGGTCCACGGCGGTGGTGACCTCCGCGCAACGCCCGGTGCCGCTGTTCTACTCCTTCCGGCTCACGCCGCTGCACGAGACGATCGAGGAACTGCTCGCCACCAACCAGGCGCCGATCTACGTCGTGCACTTCACCCAGGCGGCGGCGCTGGAACGCGCGCAGTCGCTGATGAGCATCAACGTGTGCACCCGGGAGGAGAAGGACCGGATCGCCGCGCTGATCGGCAACTTCCGGTTCACCGCCGGTTTCGGCAAGACGCTCTCGCGCCTGGTGCGCCACGGGATCGGGGTGCACCACGCCGGCATGCTGCCCAAGTACCGCCGGCTGGTCGAGCGGCTGGCGCAGGCCGGGCTGATGAAGATCGTCTGCGGCACGGACACCCTCGGCGTCGGCATCAACGTGCCGATCAGGACGGTCGTGTTCACCGCGCTGTCCAAGTACGACGGCCAGCGGGTGCGGCTGCTCAAGGCGCGCGAGTTCCACCAGATCGCCGGCCGCGCCGGGCGGGCCGGCTTCGACACCGTCGGCAACGTCGTCGTCCAGGCCCCCGAGCACGTCATCGAGAACGAGAAGGCGCTGGCCAAGGCCGGCGACGACCCGAAGAAGCGCCGCAAGGTGGTCCGCAAGAAGCCGCCGGAGGGCTCGATCGGGTGGGGCGAGCCGACCTTCCAGCGGTTGGTCGAGGCCGAGCCGGAGCCGCTGATCTCCAGCTTCCAGGTCAGCCACGCGATGCTGCTGAACGTGATCGGGCGGCCGGGCGACGCGTTCACCGCGATGCGCAAGCTCCTGGAGGACAACCACGAGGAGCGCCCGGCGCAGCGGCGGCTGATCCGCCGGGCGATCGCCATCTACCGGGCGCTGCTGGCCGCCGGGGTGGTCGAGCGGCTCGACGAGCCCGACGAGCAGGGCCGGCGGATCCGGCTGACGGTCGACCTGCAGCTGGACTTCGCGCTCAACCAGCCGCTCTCGCCGCTGGCGCTGGCCACGATCGAGCTGCTCGACCGGTCCGACCCGAGCTACCCGCTGGACGTGCTGTCGGTCATCGAGTCCACGTTGGAGGATCCCCGGCAGGTGCTCTCGGCCCAGCAGCACAAGGCGCGCGGCGAGGCCGTGTCGGCGATGAAGGCCGAGGGCATCGAGTACGACGACCGGATGGCGCTGCTGGAGAACATCACCCACCCCAAGCCGCTGGCCGAGCTGCTGCACGCCGCCTACGAGACCTACCGGCGCGGGCACCCGTGGGTCGCCGACTACCACCTGTCCCCCAAGTCGGTGGCCAGGGACATGTACGAGCGGGCGATGACCTTCGTCGAGTACGTCGGGTTCTACCAGTTGGCGCGCAGCGAGGGCATGGTGCTGCGCTACCTGGCCGACACGTACAAGGCGCTGCGCCAGACGGTGCCCGACGAGGCCAAGACCGAGGAGCTGTCGGACCTGATCGAGTGGCTGGGCGAGCTGGTCCGCCAGGTCGACTCCAGCCTGCTCGACGAGTGGGAGCAGCTGACCAACCCGACCGACGAACCGCTGGACGAGTCGATCGACCGGACCCCGGCGGTCACCACGAACACCCGCGCGTTCCGGGTGCTGGTGCGCAACGCGCTGTTCCACCGGGTGCAGCTGGCCGCCCGCCGGGACTACGCGGGGCTGGGCGCGTTGGACGCCGAGTCGGGGTGGGACGCCCAGGAGTGGGCGGCGGCGCTGGTGCCCTACTTCGAGCTGCACGGCGAGATCGGCACCGGGCCGGACGCGCGCGGCCCGAAGTTCCTGATGATCGAGCAGCACACCGACCACTGGGAGGTCCGGCAGGTCTTCGACGATCCGGCCGGCGACCGCGACTGGGGTTTCACCGCCGACATCGACCTCGACGCCTCCGACGAGATCGGCGCGGCGGCGGTGACCATCACCGCCGCCGGGCAGCTCTGAGGCCACCCGGGGACTCGGGCGCTCAGGGCCGGTCGAACTCGGGGATCAGCTCGCCGATCAGCCGGATGCTGCGCAGCACGGACTCGTGCGGCAGCCGGCCGACCTGGTGGAAGCACATCAGCCGGTCGATGCCCAGGTCGGCGTAGCGGCGCAGCTTCTCCCGGCAGGTGGCCTTGCTGCCCACGATCAGCGAGTCCTGGTCGCGCAGCGCCTCGAAGATCTCCTCGTCGGAGACCTGCTCGCCCTCCAGGATCCGGCCGATGCAGATCTGCGCGTGGTTGGGCGGCACGGCCGCGTCGGCGCGGAGGAACTCGCCGGTGAGCCCGCCGCCGTCGGGCGAGTCGAGCATGGCGCGCTGGCGGGCGGCCATCTCGATGAACGCCGTGCGCGCCTCGAAGAAGGTCAGCGCGGCCACGGTGTACCAGGCGGCGGCCGCTGCCGCGCCGTCGCGGATCGCCTCGGCGTCGGTGTCGGCGCAGTGCACGAAGGTGAAGAACGCGACCTGGTCGTTGACGAACGAGCCGACCGGTTGGGCGCACTCGCGCACGGCCGCCCGGTACAGCTCGACCAGCGCCGCCACCCGGGGCAGCGGCTCCCACAGCGTCGTGCCGAGCACGCCGACGCCCCGGCGGCCGGCCTCCTCGAACGAGGACGGGCTGGTCGCCGCCTGCCACAGCGGTGGATGTGGCTTCTGGTAAGGCTTCGGCGCGATCGCGGCGTCGGTGATCCGGTAGGGCTCGGCGTCGTGGGTGAGGCGTTCCTCGGTCCACAGGCGAGGGACGAGCTCGAACGCCTGCGCGGTCTGGGCCCGCACCTGGTCGGGGTCGATGCCGAACAGCCGCCACTCGGGGTGGGTGGAGCGGGTCAGCCCCAGTTCGAGGCGGCCGTCGCTGAGGTGGTCGAGCATGGCGGCGCGCTCGGCGATCCGGATCGGGTGGTTGATCCGCCCTGGGGCCAGCACGGCCGAGTGCCCCAGGCGCATCCGGCTGGTGCGCTGGGAGATCGCGGCCAGCAGCACCTCGGGCGCTGAGGAGAGGCTGAACTCGGCGGCGCCGTGGTGTTCGACCTGCCACCAGCAGCCGTAGCCGAGTTCGTCGGCGAGTTCGGCCTGTTCGATGGTCTGGGTGATGCGCCGGTGTTCGTGGTCGGCCGGCCATGGCTTGGGGTCCTGGATCTCGTTGAAGACGTCGACCTTCACCGGTGGTGCTCCACGGCCGCGCTGGCCAGCAGGTCACGCACCCGCTGGTCGGGAACCTGGGCGAAGTCCTCGTACCACTGCCCCACCGCGACGAACCGGCGTGGGGCCATGGCGCACACCACGTCGTCGGCGATCTCGCGCAGCCCGGGTAACGCCTGCGCCGGGGCGACCGGGACGGCGAGCACGATCCGCGCGGCCCCGAGCCGGCGCAGCACCCGGATCGCGGCGACGGCCGTGGCCCCGGTGGCGATCCCGTCGTCGACGAGCACCACGGTCCGGTCGCGCAGGCTCGGCCGGGGGCCGCCGGGGCGCAGTGCCCTGGCGCGGCGGTCGATCTCCACGCGTTCGTGTTCGATCTGGGCGGTCAGGTCGGACCAGGTCAGGCCGAGTTCGGCGAGCACAGCGTCGTTGCGGACGGTCACGTCGTCCTCGCCGACGGCGCCGACCGCGAGTTCGGGTCGGTGCGGCGCACCGATCTTGCGGACGAGCACGATGTCCAGCGGGGCGTGCAGCGCGGCGGCGATCTCGGCGGCCACCGGGACTCCCCCACGCGGCAACCCCACGACGATCGGGTTCTCGGCGCGCAACTCGGTCAGTTCGCCTGCCAGTTTCCGGCCGGCGGAAGCGCGATCACGCATGCGCATGCCGTCACCTCCTCCCCCCAGTGTCCCCCGGTTGCCGCTCCGGTCAAACCCCCGTACAATCGAACACATGAGCGAAACCTGCTCGTGCCCAGGCTGCGGCCGTTCCCCGACGGGAGACACCATCGAAAACCCCATCGACCACACCGAGGCACCACCCGAGGATCCGTACTCCCGCGAGGCCAATCTGACCCCGGTCAGCCGGACGAGGTCCATGAGCCCGCGTTAGCCGGCCGGTTTGCGCGCCTCCACCAGCGTTCTGGTGGTGTGCGCCAGGAACGGCCCGTCGGCCTGGATGCGGTCGTGCAGCCGGCGCAGCGTGTCCCGGTACCCGTCGACGGTGAAGTCCGGCACCATCCAGATCACCTTGCGCAGGAAGAAGACCACCGCGCCGATGTCGTGGAACTCGGTCCGCAGGCGCTCGGTGCGCAGGTCGAGGACCTCCAGGCCGGCGTCGTGCGCGCCACGCCGGGTCCACCGGGAGTGCCGGCCGTCGCGCACGTGCTCCGGCTGCGGCCCGAGGAAGAACTCCACCAGCTCGAACACGCTCGCCGGCCCGACCTCCTGGGACAGGTACGTGCCGCCGGGCGCGAGCACCCTGGCGATCTCCGGCCACTGCGTGCGCACCGGATGCCGGCTCACGACCAGGTCGAACACGCTGTCCCGGAACGGGAAGCGGTCCTCACCGTGGGCGAGCACCGCCACCCCGCGCGGCCCCAGCAGCCGCGCCGCCCGCGCGAGGTTGGGTGGCCAGCCCTCGGTCGCCACGGTCAGCGGCGCCAGCCGGGGCGCGGTCGCCAGCACCTCGCCGCCACCGGTCTGCACGTCCAGGGCGACCCGCGAGCGGGCCATCCGTTGCGCCATCAGCCGGGCATAGCCCCAGGACGGCCGCTGCTCGGTGGCCCGCCCGGCCAACCAGGAGAAGTCCCAGCCGTCGACGGGCGCCGCCTGCGCCTGGGCGAGCAACGCGTCGAAGTCCATCCGGCCATCCTGCCGATCCATCCGGCCGGCGGCAGCCGGTTTACCGCTCGGCGAGCCAGGTCTGGACGAGGTGGGTCTCGATGGAGTCGCGGCGGTCGGTGCCCGCCGCGCGGTGCCGGTCGATCAGCTCCGCCAGCTCCTCGCGGGTGAACCAGCGCGCCTCCAGCAGCTCGTCCTGGTCCACCGCGACCTCCTCGGACACCGCGACCGCGCGGAAGCCGACCATCAGCCCGGACGGGAACGGCCAGGCCTGGGACGCCTGGTAGCTCACCGAACTCACCGCCACCCCGGCCTCCTCGGCCAGTTCGCGGCGCACCGCGCCCTCCAGGCTCTCGCCGATCTCCACGAACCCCGCCAGCGTGGAGTACGCGTCGGCGGCGGCGCCCCGGTGGCGGCCCAGCAGAGCGCGATGACCGTCGGGCGAGACCACCAGCATGATCACCGCCGGCTCGATCCTGGGGAACAGCAGCTTCCCGCACCCGGTGCAGACCAGCTGGTGGCCGGCGTGGCGCACCGAGGTCCGCGCGCCGCACGCCCCGCAGTAGCGCTGGTTGCGGTGCCAGTGCAGCATTCCGCGCGCGTAGGCCAGCACCGCGGCCTCCGCCTCGCCGAGTGTGGGGAACAGCCGCCGCACGTCCACCACCGCGTCCGCCCCGGCCCGCGGCACGGCCGCCGCCTCGTCCAGGTCGGACAGGTCGACGGCGAACACCCCGGCGTCGGACCCGGCGGAGCCGTCGAGCCCGAGGAACACCGCGTCCCGGTCGTCGACGACCGCCGACACCGGGACACCACCGGCGACCAGGCAACCGTCGCGCCAGAAGGCGAGGACCCGCGAGCCGGGCGCGGCCCGCACGGTCTCCACCCAGGCGGCGTCCGGGCGCCGCGCCCCCGCCCGGTCCAGCAGCAGTCCGTTGTACGGAAGTGTCAGCACGCGTGCCACCCTAGGCTCATGGACACCGACGCCAGCTGCGCCGTCGCCCACGGCGCGCGACCGGCCCCGGTGACGGCACGTGCCCTGGTGGCCGTGTTCGCCACGCCGGTGGCCGAGCACCTGCTGCGCTACGCGGGCGACCTGGGTTACCGCACCGCGCTGGTCGACCCGGAGCCCGGCAGCGGGGCGCTTCCCGAGCTGCCCGAGGACCTGGACGCCGGCACCGACGTCGTGGTCACCGACCACCACCGCGCCGAACTCGGCCCGCTGCTGCGCGACGCGCTGGCGCGGGAGGTCCGGTGGGTCGGCATCATGGGAAACCCGCGCCATCCCGGTCCGCACGTCGAGGCGCTGCGCGCGCTGGGCGTCGGCGAGGACGACATCGCCAGGGTGCACCGCCCGATCGGGCTCAACATCGGCTCCCGCACGCCGGCCGAGATCGCCATCGCCACGCTGGCCGGGCTGGTGGCCGACCGCAACGGCAAGCCGGGCGGGTTCGTCTTCGACCTCACCTAGACAGCCGCCGCCACGCGAGCTACGTTACTAAGCGCTTGCTTAGCAAGTGGACACAGCAGCGATCTCAGCGTGGAGGACAGAACAAGTGGCCAACTCCCGTGTCGCGATCGTCACCGGTGCCGCCCGTGGCATCGGTGCGGCGATCGCCAAGCGACTGGCGAAGGACGGCTTCGCCGTCGGGGTGATCGACCTCGCGCAGGACTCCTGCACCGCCACCGTCGAGGCGATCACCGCCGAGGGCGGCAAGGCGATCGGCGTCGGCGCGAACGTCACCGACGCGGCCCAGGTCGCCGCCGCGGTGGCCCGGGTCGCCGACGAGCTCGGCCCGCCGACGGTCCTGGTGAACAACGCCGGCATCACCCGGGACAACCTGCTGTTCAAGATGACCGAGGACGACTGGGACGCCGTGCTCGGCGTGCACCTGCGCGGCGCGTTCCTGATGAGCCGCGAGGTGCAGAAGCACCAGACCGAGCAGGGCCACGGGCGCATCGTCAACCTGTCCAGCACCTCGGCGCTGGGCAACCGGGGCCAGGCCAACTACTCCGCGGCCAAGGCCGGCATGCAGGGCTTCACCAAGACCCTGGCCATCGAGCTGGGCAAGTTCGGCGTCACGGTCAACGCGATCGCCCCCGGGTTCATCGAGACCGACATGACAGCGGCCACCGCCGAGCGGATGGGCATCAGCTTCGAGGACTTCAAGAACGGCGCGGCGGCGGCGATCCCGGTACGCCGGGTCGGTCAGCCGGAGGACATCGCCGCGCTCACCTCGTTCCTGGTGGGCGAGGAGTCGGGTTTCGTGTCCGGTCAGGTCATCTACGTGGCCGGCGGGCCACAGGACTGAGGGCGCCATGCGCACATTCGCCGATCTCGACGAGTTCGCCTCGGCCAAGGGCGAGCACCTCGGCCACAGCGACTGGTTCACCGTCACCCAGGAACGGGTCGACGCGTTCGCCGACGCCACCGGGGACCACCAGTGGATCCACGTCGACACCGAACGCGCCAAGGACGGCCCGTTCGGCCACACGATCGCCCACGGCTATCTCACGCTCTCGCTGATTCCCACGCTGGGCAAGGAGATCTACACCGTCGACAAGGTCGCGATGGGGATCAACTACGGCCTGGGCAAGGTCCGGTTCCCGACGGTGCTCCCGGTCGGCGGGCGGATCCGGGTCGGGGCCGAACTGGTCGACGTGGTCGACCGGCAGCAGGGCCGGCAGGCCACGCTGCGCTGGACGTTCGAGCTGGAGGGTGGCGACAAGCCGGTCTGTGTCGCCGAGACGATCGTGCTCTACGTCGCGTGAACGCCGACACGCTGCGCGAGCGCACACGCGAGCTGCTGGCCGCCAACGACCCGGCGACCACCGACCGGCTGGACTTCCTGCGCGCCAGGTTCGACGCGGGCCTGGCCTGGGTGCACTTCCCGGAGGGCCTGGGCGGGCTTGGCGCCGAACGCGACCTGCAGGGCGTCGTGGACGCCGAGCTGGCCGGGGCCGGCGCGCCGGACAACGACCCGCGCCGCATCGGCATCGGCCTGGGGATGGCGGCGCCGACCATCCTCGCCTTCGGCACCGAGGACCAGAAGAAGCGCTTCCTTCGTCCACTGTGGACCGGTGAGGAGGTGTGGTGCCAGCTGTTCTCCGAGCCGGGTGCCGGCTCGGACCTGGCGGCGGTCGGCACCCGCGCGGTGCGCGACGGCGACGGCTGGCGGCTCACCGGCCAGAAGGTGTGGACCTCCAGCGCGCACACCGCGCGCTGGGCGATCCTGCTGGCCCGCACCGACCCGGACGTGCCCAAGCACGCCGGCCTGTCCTACTTCCTGCTCGACATGACCGACCCGGGCGTCGAGGTCCGCCCGCTGCGCCAGATCACCGGCGAGGCGGAGTTCAACGAGGTCTTCATGACCGAGGCGTGGATCCCCGACAGCAACCGCCTCGGTGAGGTCGGCGACGGCTGGCGGGTCGCGCAGACCACGCTGATGAACGAGCGGGTGGCCATCGGCGGGCGGCCGGTGCCGCGTGAGGGCGGCATGATCGGCCCGGTCGCCGCGACCTGGCGGGACCGCCCGGAGGTCCGCACGGCCGAGCGCCACGACCGGCTGGTCGCGCTGTGGGTGCGGTCCGAGGCGCTGCGGCTGGCCGGCGCGCGGCTGCGCCAGCAGCTCGCGGCCGGCAACCCCGGCCCGGAGGGCTCGGCGATGAAGCTGGCGTTCGCCACCCTCAACCACGAGCTGACCGGCCTGGAGCTGGAGATGCTCGGCGAGGACGGCCTGCGCTACGACGACTGGACGATGCGCCGCCCCGACCAGGTCGACTTCCTCGGCCGCGAGGCCGGCTACCGCTACCTGCGGGCGAAGGGCAACTCGATCGAGGGCGGCACCTCCGAGGTGCTGCGCAACATCATCGCCGAGCGGGTGCTCGGCCTGCCGGCCGAACCCCGGGTGGACACCAAGGTTCCGTGGAAGGACCTGCCCCGATGAACCTCCTGTACACCGATGTCGAGGAGCAGCTGCGGGCCAGCGTCCGCGACCTGCTCGGCGACCGGGCCCAGCCCTCGGCGGTACTGGCCCGCTGCGAGACCGACACGCCCCACGACCTCGACCTGTGGCGCACGCTGACCGCCGACCTCGGCGCCGGCTCGCTGCACGTGCCCGAGGAGCTGGGCGGCCAGGGCGCCTCGGTCCGGGAGGTCGCGGTGGTGCTGGAGGAACTCGGCCGCCACGTCGCGCCGGTGCCCTTCCTGGGCAGCGCCGTACTGGCGACCAGCGCGCTGCTGGCCTGCGAGCCGACCACCGAGGTCCGCGACCTGCTGGCCGCCCTGGGCACCGGCCGGTCGGTCGGCGCGCTGGTGGTGTCGCTGGCCACCGCACCGGGCGCTCCCCCGCCCCCGACCGTGGAGGTCGTGGACAGACAGCTGCGCGGCGCGGTCCGCTCGGTCGCCGACGCCGGACCGGCCGACGTGCTGCTGGTCCCGGCGGGCGGCACGCTGTACGCGGTGCGGACCGACCAGCCGGCGGTGGCCGTCACCCCCGTGGTCTCGCTCGACCTCACCCGCCCGGTCGCCGACGTCCGCCTCGACGGCGCGACCGGTACCCCGCTGGGCCCCGACGCCGCGGTGGACAGCGCGCTGTGGACGGCCACGGCGCTGCTGGCTTCCGAACAGATCGGTGTCACGCAGTGGTGCCTGACCACGACGGTGGCCTACCTCAAGGACCGCCACCAGTTCGGCCGTCCGGTCGGCTCGTTCCAGGCGCTCAAGCACCGGCTGGCCGACCTGTTCGGCGACCTGGCGCTGGCCCGCGCCGCCGCCCGCAACGCCGCCGACACCGCCGCCGCCGATCCTGGCGGCGACGAGGCGAAGCTCTCGGCGCTGCTGGCGAACTCGCTGTGCTCGGACGTCGCGGTGCACGCCGCCCAGGAGTGCGTCCAGCTGCACGGCGGGATCGGCATGACCTGGGAGCACCCGGCGCACCTGTACCTCAAGCGCGCCAAGGCCGACCAGATCGCGTTCGGCACGCCGGGGCAACTGCGCCAGCTGCTCGCGCCGCTGGTCGATCTCCCAGGCCCGCGGTGACCCTGCCGCTGTCCGAGGACCTCTGGCCGGACGTCCGGCCGGAGACGGCCCGCCGTCTCATGGCGGCGGCGGTGCAGTCGTTCGCCGAACGCGGCTACCACGCCACGACGACCAGGGACATCGCCACCGCCGCCGGCATGAGCCCGGCGGCGCTGTACGTGCACTTCCCGGCCAAGTCAGCGGTGCTGTTCGCCATCAGCCGCAGCGGGCACCAACGCATGCTGACGACCGTCGAGCGGGTCGTCGCCGGGGCGCCGGACGACCCGCCGGTCGCGATGCGGGCGCTGGTGGAGAAGTTCGTGGCCTGGCACGCCAACCGGCACGTCGTGGCGCGGGTCGTCCAGCACGAGCTCAATGCGCTGCCGCCCGAGGACTACGCGGTGGTGGCCGACCTGCGGCGGCGGACCGAGCAGCTGGTGCGGGACGTGATCACCGCCGGGGTCGAGGCCGGGGCGTTCGAGGTGCCCGACGTCCGCACCGCCGCCCGGGCCGTGCTCGGCCTGGGGATCGACGTGTCCCGCTGGTACACGCCGTCGAGCAAACCGGCTCCCGACGAGCTGGGGCGCCAGTACGCCGACCTGGTGCTGAAGATGCTCGGCCACCGGTGAGCGCTCAGACCACCTCGACGCGCACGCCCTCCACCTCGAACGCGGCGACCAGCTCCGGTGCCACCGCGCTGTCGGTGATCAACGTGTCGATGGCGGTGGTGGCGCAGATGCGGGCGAAGGCGTGCCGGCCGAGCTTGGAGCTGTCGGCGGCCACGACGGTGCGCCGGGCGCGTTCGGCCATCAGCCGGTTGACGCTGGCCTCGCCCTCGTGGTGGGCGTAGGCGCCCTGGGCCGGGTCGACCGCGTCGACGCCGAGGAACACCACGTCCACCGTGATCTCGGCCAGGACGTGGGTCGCCAGCGGACCGGACAGTTCGAAGGACTGGGGGCGGGCCACACCACCGGTGAGCACCAGCTTCACCTGGGGGCGCACGGCCAGCTCGCCGGCGATGTTGAGGGCGTTGGTCACCAGGGTCAGCGCCGGCTCGTCGGCGGGGGCGGCCAGGTCCGGGCGGGTCGCCAGGGCTCGGGCGATCTCGGTCGTGGTGGTGCCGCCGTTGAGGGCCACGACACTGCCCCGGGTGACCGACGCGGCCGCCGCGCGGGCGATCCGCTCCTTCTCCGACGCCCGCCGGGCGCTGCGGTAGCGCAACGGCAGGTCGTAGGCGACGTTGGTGGCCACCGCGCCGCCCCGCGTGCGGGTGAGCAGCTGCTGGTCGGCGAGGTGGTCGAGGTCACGGCGGATGGTCGCGGCCGACACGTCCAGTTGGCCGGCCAGCCGCTCGACGTCGACCCGACCCTGCCGGCCGAGCAGATCGAGCAGGGTGCTCAGCCGTTCGTAGCGGTCCACGTGGTGCAATGTATTCCCCCTGACCTGCGGAGGACGGCACATGGACCGGCTCGTCGCGGCCATCGACGTCGGCGGCACCTCGATCAAGTCGGCGCTCGTGGCCGAGGACCTGCGGGTCCGCCACACGCACCGGACCGCGACCCGCCGGGTCGAGGGCAGTGTCGACGTCGAGCAGATCATCGAACTGATCGACGAGTTACGCGCGGCCGCCGGTGACCACGAGGTCGTCGGTGTCGGGCTCGCGGCACCGGGGATCATCGACGAGCGGGCCGGTATCGCCCGCGCGGCGGTGAACCTCGGGTGGCGGGACCTGCCGCTGCGTGACCGGCTCGCCGACGCCTGCGGACTGCCGGTCGCGCTGGGCCACGACGTGCGCAGCGGCGGGCTGGCCGAGTTCACCGTCGGCGCGGCGACCGGGGTGCGCAACGCGATGTTCGTGCCCATCGGTACCGGGATCGCCGCCGCCGTCCTGGTCGACGGGCACCGGCTGGACGCCGACGGGTACGCCGGCGAACTCGGCCACATCGTCGTCGACCCCCAGGGCGCGGTCTGCGGGTGCGGCATCCGGGGCTGTCTGGAGACCGTGGCGTCGGCGGCGTTCATCGCCCGCCACTACGCGGCGCGCTCGGGCCGGCCGGTGACCAGGGCCGCCGAGGTGGCCGCCGCCGTCGAGGCCGGCGACCCGGACGCGCAGGCCGTGTGGTCGCGGGCGGTCGACGGGCTGGCCGCCGCGCTCACCACGGCCATCACGTTCGTCGCGCCGGAGGTGGTGGCGATCGGCGGCGGCCTGGCCGAGTCCGGGGACACGCTGCTGGTGCCGCTCAAGGAGTCGTTGAGCGGGCGGATGAGCTTCCAGCGGATGCCGACGCTCGTGCGGGCCGCCCTCGGGGACAACGCCGGCTGTATCGGCGCCGGCATCCTCGCGTGGCGGGCGGCCGCCGGGTGATCCTGACCGTCACGCCGAACGCGGCGCTGGACGTCACCTACCACGTGCCGACGCTGCGGCCGGGCGCGGCGCACCGGGTCACCGACGTCGCCGTGCGAGCCGGCGGCAAGGGTGTCAACGTGGCGAGGGTGTTGCACGCGCTGGGCCACGAGACGCTGGTCACCGGGCTGGCCGGCGGCCGGGAGATCCAGGACGACCTCGCCGCCGCCGGTATCGCCGAGCGGCTGGTGTCGGTCACCACCCCGGCCCGCCGCACGGTGACGGTCGTGTCGGGCGACGGCGCGGCGACCGCGTTCAACGAGCAGGGCCCGCCGGTCGCCGCGCGGGACTGGGAGCGGCTGGCCGCCGTGTTCCCGACGCTGGCCGACCGGGCCGAGGTGGTCGTGCTGTCGGGCAGCCTGCCGCCGGGGCTGCCGGCCGACGCCTACGCCCGGCTGATCGGCGCCACCACGACACCGGTCGTCCTGGACGCCTCGGGGCCGGCGCTGCTCGGCGGGGTGCCCGCCGGGCCGAGGCTGGTCAAGCCGAACGCCGAGGAGCTGGCCGAGGCCACCGGCACCGGTGACCCGCTGGCCGGGGCGGCGAGACTGCGGGCGCACGGCGCGGGCGCGGTGGTCGCCTCGCTCGGGCCCGACGGGCTGGTCGCGGTCACCGGCGAGGGTGTGTGGCGGGCGCGGTCGCGGCCCCGGACCGGTAACCCGACCGGCGCGGGTGACGCGTGCGTCGCCGCGCTGGCGGCGGGGCTGGCCGCCGGGGCGGACTGGCCGGTGGTGCTGGCCGACGCGGTCGCGCTCTCGGCCGCCGCCGTCGCCTGCCCGCTGGCCGGCGACGTGGATCTGGACGTCTACCGGCGACTCGCGCCGCTCATCGAGGTGGAGGGACCCCATGCTGACACCGACCGCTGAGATCGTCGGGCCCGCGGCGGCGGCCGGCCGGGGGGTCGGGGCGTTCAACGTCATCCAGCTCGAACACGCGCAGGCCGTGGTCGCCGGCGCGGAGGCGGCCGGGGCGCCGGTGGTGCTCCAGCTCAGCGAGAACGCGGTGCGCTACCACGGGGCGCTGGAACCGTTGGCGCGGGCCACGTTGGCGATCGCGCACGCGTCCTCGACGCCGGTGGCCGTGCATCTGGACCACGCCACCGACGCCGGGCTCGTGCGCGAGGCGGTCGCGCTCGGCCTTGGCTCGGTGATGTACGACGCCTCCACGATGTCCTATGTGGACAACGTGGCGACGACGGCGGCGGTGGTCGAGCACTGCCACGCGCACGACGTCTGGGTGGAGGCCGAGCTGGGTGAGGTGGGCGGCAAGGACGGGGTGCACGCGCCGGGTGCGCGGACCGATCCCGGCCAGGCGCGGTCGTTCGTGGCGGCGACCGGGGTCGACGCGCTGGCGGTGGCCGTCGGCACCTCGCACGCGATGCTGACCAAGGACGCGGCGCTCGACCTGGACCTGATCGCCCGGCTGCGGGCCGAGGTCCCGGTGCCGCTGGTGCTGCACGGCTCGTCCGGTGTCCCGGACGACGACCTGCGCCGCGCGGTGGTCGCCGGCATGACGAAGATCAACATCGCCACCCAGCTGAACAAGGCGTTCACCGCGGCCGTGCGTGCCCATCTGGCGGACGACCCGCTGGTCGTGGACACCAGGAAGTACCTGGGTGCCGGCCGGGACGCGGTCGCCGCCGAGGTCACCCGGGTGCTGGGCGTCCTGACCTGACCGTGGCCGCCGCCCGGCTCACAGCGGCAGCCGGTGGACCGCCAGCCTCCCCCGCTCAGGGTCCTCCTGGACGACCACGGCGACGTGGTCCGCGTCGAGGTCACGGATCACTCCCGGGAGGGGCGTGACCAGCGGGTTGCCGTCCCGGTCGGTGATCAGGGCCGACTCCTCCCGCGCGACCAGGACGAGGCGGTCCTCCCAGATCCGGGAGAGCTCGTAGCCCGACTCCGGTTCGAACCGGGTCGACTTCCTGGTCGCCGGGTCGAGGACCACGATGCCGCCGTCGTCGTCGTGGCAGGCCAGCAGCCGTGTCCCGGCGCGGCACCGCACGTCGGTGGCGGTGAGGGTGAGTTCGGGGTCCCAGAGCTGGTCACCGGTCACGGGGTCGACCAGAGTCACCCGCTGGGCGCCCCGCTCGCCGGTGGTGATCAGGACGCCGGTCCCGGTGAGGCCGCTGGTCCCGGACGGCGGGGTCTCGGCGGTCGTCCAGCGGGTCCGGCCGGTCGCCGCGTCGACGCCGGCGACGATCTTCACCCCGGCGCCGGTGAGTTCCGGAACGGGCTTGCCGACCGGGGTGACGTCCCCGACCACCATGTCACCGGCGAGGTCGAACCGGCCGTCGGCGGCGGCCCACGGGACCTCCCAGAGTTTCTGGCGCGACGCCAGGTCGAACCCGATCCAGGTGTCGGCAGTGCGTTCGTTGCGCGCGCCGTTCCGGGTGACCAGCGCGACCGCGTACCGCTCGTTCGCCCGGAAGCTGGTCAGGTTCGACCACGGCTCGCCGGTCGCCGGGCCGAGCCGGCGGTCGGTGAGCACCGGGAAACGCCAGCGCACCGAGCCGTCGGCCCCGGACAGTGCCGCCAGGCCCTCCTCCCGGCCGGGTTTCCCGCTGGGCATCGTGACGGCCTTCTCGTACTGCACCACGACCGACCAGTCGCCGTCGGCGTCGAGCACCGTCGTGTGGTAGGTCACGAAGCCCAGGCGCGCGCCGTCGCCGCCGAGCGCGGCCTCCTCTCGCAGCGACCAGCGGACCTTCCCGGTGGCGGCGTCCACCACCGACAGCGTCCGCCGGTAGTCCTCGCCGCCCTCCAGCCCGACCTGGACCAGGGCGTCACCGACGAAGGTCGCGCCGAGTTCGCCGGGGCGCGAGGTCACCGCGCCGCTCCACAGCGGCCGCTCGTCGAGGACCGCGGGCGCCGGCGGTGGGGTCACGGTCGAGGTTGTCGAGGTTGTCGAGGCCGTCGGGGCCGGCGCCGGGGACGTGGCCGGGGACGTGCTCGACTCGAGCGTGGACGGGACACCCGGTCTGGAACACGCCCCGGCCAGCACCAGCAGTCCCACCACGAGCACAACCCTGATCATCATTGACCAGGGACGCGCCGGCCGCGCCCGCGGTTCCGGGTCAGGCCGAGGCGACCGCCTCCCGCCACAGCGCCAGGCCCTCGTCGATCTGCTCGGCGGTCACGATCAGCGGCGGGATCATCCGCACGACGTTGCCGGCCGCGCCGCAGGTGAGCAGCAGCAGCCCGGCCGCCGAGGCCGCCTGCTGGACCCGGGCGGCGGCGGCCGCGTCGGGGTTGCCGTCCTGGTCGACGAACTCGCTGGCCAGCATGAGGCCCAGGCCGCGCACGTCGCCGATGGCCGGCGTGTCGGCGGCCACCTTGGCCAGCCCTTCCCTCAGCCGGGCGCCCATCTCGGCCGAGTTGGCCACCAGGTTCTCCGACTGGACGACCTCCAGGGTGGCCAGCGCGGCGGCGCAGGCGACCGCGTTGCCGCCGTAGGTGCCGCCCTGCGAACCGGGCCACGCCTTGGCCATCAGCTCGGCCGGCGCGGCGATGGCCGACAGCGGGAAACCGCTGGCCAGGCCCTTGGCGGTGATCACGACGTCGGGGCGGACACCGAAGTGGTCGTGGCCCCAGAACCTGCCGGTCCGGCCGAACCCGGTCTGCACCTCGTCGAGCACCAGCAGGATGCCGTGCCGGTCGGCGCGCTCACGCAGTCCGCGCATGAACTCGGTGTTGGCCGGCACGTAGCCGCCCTCGCCGAGCACCGGCTCGACGAAGAACGCGGCCGCCTCGCCCGGGGTGGTCAGCGTCTGCAGCACGTAGTCCAGCTCGCGCAGCGCGAACCGGGTCGCCTCCTGCTCGCTCCAGCCGTAGCGGTAGGCCGTGGGGAACGGCGAGACGACCACCCCGCCCATCAGCGGGGCGAACCCGGCACTGAACTTGGTGGCCGAGGTGGTCATGGAGGCCGCGCCGATGGTCCGGCCGTGGAACGAGCCGTGGAAGACGATCACGTTGGGCCGGGCGGTGGCCTGCCGGGCCAGCCGCAGCGCGGCCTCGACCGCCTCACTGCCGGAGTTGACGAAGAACAGCGAGTCGAGGCCCTCGGGCAGGACCGTGCCGAGCCGTTCGGACAGCGTCAGCAGCGGACGGTGCATGACCGTCGTGTACTGGCCGTGGATCAGCTTGGCGGCCTGCTCCTGAACGGCGGCGACCACCCTCGGGTGGCAGTGACCGGTGCTGGTCACGCCGATACCGGCGGTGAAGTCCAGGTACCGGCGCCCGTCCTCGGCGTAGAGGTAGACGCCCTCGCCGCGTTCGGCGAGCACCGGTGTCGCCTGCTTCAGAATCGGGGACAACCCAGACATCAGCACAACCCTCCCGTAGATTGTCGACAATCCTACGACTGGTTGCGGGATGTGGCCAGTGGCCCCGTCAGAAGACGACCACCGAACGGAGTACGTCGCCGTGGTGCATCTTGGTGAACGCCTCCTCCACCTGGGTGGGCGTGATCTTCTCGGTGACGAACGCGTCCAGGTCGAGCCGGCCCTGCAGGTACAGGTCGATCAGGTACGGGAAGTCGCGTGAGGGCAGGCAGTCGCCGTACCAGCTGGACTTGAGCGAGCCGCCCCGGGAGAAGAAGTCGATCAGCGGCATCTCCAGGCGCATGTCCGGGGTGGGCACGCCGACCAGCACCAGGGTGCCGGCGAGGTCGCGGGCGTAGAAGCCCTGCTTCCAGGTCTCCGGGCGGCCGACGGCGTCGATCACCACGTCCGCGCCGAACCCGCCGGTCAGTTCCTGGACCGCCTCGACGACGTCGGCGTCGGTGGCGTTGATCGTGTGGGTGGCGCCCAGCCCGGTCGCCCAGTCGAGCTTGCGCTGGTCCAGGTCGATGGCGATGATCTTCGTCGCGCCGGCGAGCCGGGCGCCGGCGACGGCCGCGCTGCCGACCCCGCCGCAGCCGATCACCGCGACGCTGTCGCCCCGGGTGACCGCGCCGGTGTTCACCGCCGCGCCGATGCCGGCCATGATCCCGCAGCCCAGCAGGCCGGCGGCGGCCGGCGAGGCGTTCGGGTCGACCTTCGTGCACTGTCCGCTGTGGACGAGCGTCTTCTCGGCGAACGCGCCGATGCCCAGCGCCGGGGTGAGCGCGGTGCCGTCGGTGAGGGTCATCGGCTGGGAGGCGTTGAACGTCGAGAAGCAGTACCAGGGGCGACCCCGCAGACAGGCACGGCAGGTGCCGCAGACCGCGCGCCAGTTGAGGATCACGTAGTCGCCCGGCTCCAGGTCGGTGACGCCCTCACCGACCTCCTCGACCACCCCGGCCGCCTCATGTCCCAACAGGAAGGGGAACTCGTCGTTGATACCGCCCTCGCGGTAGTGCAGGTCGGTGTGGCACACGCCGCAGGCGTGCACCGCGACCACCGCCTCGCCGGGACCGGGATCGGGGACGACGATCGTCTCGACCTCGACCGGCGCGCCCTTCGACCTGGCGATGACACCGAGAACCTGCTGAGCCATTGAGCCACCCACCTTCCGTGCGCCGTTGCTTGGTGTACTTCTACCAGCCACGCGGCACGCGTGAGTGATCGTCGTGCCCGTGGGGCTCAGCCGCTGACGAGCGGCAGCAGGTTCGGCCGCCACACCCCGTCGTGGGCGCGGCCGGCGGTCAGGCGCTCCTCGGGGACCTGGCCGTAGGTCGTGGTGCGCTGGCGGGCCGGGCGACCGGCCGAGGCCGCCAGCGCCTCCAGATCGGCGATCGTCTTGTAGCTGCCGTTCTCCGAGCCGGCCATCCGGCTGATGGTCTCCTCCATCAGCGTGCCGCCCAGGTCGTTCACACCGCCGCGCAGCACGTCCACGACGCCACGCTCGCCCAGCTTGACCCAACTGGTCTGGATGTTGTCGATCCGGCCGTGCAGCAGCAGCCGCGCCAGCGCGTGCACCGCGCGGTTCTCCAGATGGGTCGGGCCGGGGCGGGCGATGCCGGCCAGGTACAGCGGCGCGTTGGTGTGCACGAACGGCAGCAGGACGAACTCGGTGAAACCCCCCGACCGCGCCTGGAGGTCGCGGATCAGCTTGAGGTGCGCGACCCAGTGGCCAGGGTTGTCGACGTGGCCGTACATCATCGTCGAGGTGGTCGGCAGGCCGACCTCGTGGGCGGTGGTGACGACCTCGATCCACTGCGCGGTCGGCAGTTTGCCCTTGGTCAGGATCCAGCGCACGTCGTCGTCGAGGATCTCGGCGGCGGTGCCGGGCAGCGAGTCGACGCCGGCCTCCCTGGCCGCGGTCAGCCAGTCGCGGATCGACAGGTTCGTCCGGGTCGCACCGTTCACCACCTCCATCGGCGAGAACGCGTGCACGTGCAGGTCGGGCGCCTCGCGCTTGACCCGCGCCGCGATGTCGAAGTACGCCGAGCCGGGCAGGTCGGGGTGGATCCCGCCCTGCATGCAGACCTCGGTGGCGCCAACACCCCAGGCCTGGGCGGCGCGCTGGCCGACCTGGTCGAGGGAGAGCGTGTACGCGTCGCTGTCGGTGCGCCGCTGGGCGAACGCGCAGAACCGGCAGCCGGTGTAGCAGACGTTGGTGAAGTTGATGTTGCGGGTGACGACGTAGGTGACCTCGTCGCCGACCGTGTCCCGGCGGATGTCGTCGGCGAGCGCGGCCAGCGCGGTGATCTCCGCGCCTTCACCGGCCGAGAGCAGCGTCAGGGCGTCGTCGTCGGACAGGCCGGCGGGGTCGGCCTCCGCGCGCAGCAGTGCGGCGGAGAACTCGTGGCGCAGCGCGCCGGCCGGCCCGGGCGCGGCGACCGTCGGCATGGCGGCGACCTGGGCACGCAGGGACTCCCAGTCACCGTAGACGGAGTCGAAGTCGTCGCGGCGGTCGGTGGTGCGGCCCTCGGTGTCGATGGCGGTGTTCAGGTCGGTGCGCCCGGTGGCGACCAGCGCGACCTCCGGCTCCTGCCACGGCCGGCCGGCCAGGACGGCGCCGGGCGCGGCCAGGCCGGTGGCCGGGTCGGCCAGCGCGGCGACGTGCCCGGCGACCCGCGGGTCGAGCCACGGCTCGCCGCGCAGCACGTACTCGGGGTAGATCGGCAGCCGCTCGGCCAGTGTGAAGCCGGCGGCGGCGGCGTGCCGGGCCAGGGTCTCCTCCTGGGGCCAGGGCCGCTCGGGGTTGACGTGGTCGGGGGTCAGCGGCGACACCCCGCCCCAGTCGTCGATGCCGGCCCGCAGCAGCAGGTCGAACTCGCCGCCGATGAGGTTGGGCGGTGCCTGGAGGCGCATCTTGGGGCCGAGTACCAGCCGGGCGACGGCGACGGTGGCGGCGAGTTCCTCCAGGGTCGCGTCGGCCATGCCGGCCATCGCGGTGTCCGGCTTGGCGCGGAAGTTCTGCACGATGACTTCCTGGATCGAGCCGTACTGCCGGGCCACGCCCCGGATCGCGAACAGCGAGTCGACCCGTTCGGCCAGGGTCTCGCCGATGCCGATGAGGATGCCGGTGGTGAACGGCACCGCGCTGCGGCCGGCGTCCTCCAGCACGCGCAGCCGCACCGCCGGCTCCTTGTCGGGCGAGCCGTAGTGCGGGCCGCCCTTGTCCGACCAGAGCCGGGTCGCGGTGGTCTCCAGCATCATGCCCATCGACGCCGACACCGGCTTGAGCCGCTGGAAGTCGGTCCAGGTCAGCACGCCGGGGTTGAGGTGCGGCAGGACCCCGGTCTCCTCCAGGACCTTGATCGACATCGCCCGGACGTAGGACAGCGTGTCGGGGTAGCCGGCCTCGTCGAGCCACTCCCGCGCGGCGCTCCACCGGTCCTCGGGGCGGTCGCCGAGGGTGAACAGGACCTCCTTGCAGCCCAGTTCGGCGCCCTGGCGGACGAGGTCGAGGATCTCGTCCTCGCTGAGGAAGGCCGCCGGCACGCGGCCGGGGACCGTGGCGAAGGTGCAGTAGTGACAACGGTCCCGGCACAGCTTGGTGAGCGGCACGAAGACGCTGCGGGAGTAGGTGATCACCCCAGGGCGTCCGGCCTGCTCCAGTCCGGCGTCGCGCACCCGGGAGGCGGAGGCCAGCAGGTCGTCGAGGTGGTCGCCGCGTGCGTGCAGCAGGGTCTCGGCCTCGGTGCGGTCCAGCACCACCCCGTCCCGTGCCCGGCGCAACGCCCGACGAAGTGCCGACTCGGTAGGCACGAAACCCTCGGTCACGGGCAATCCTCCTGGCGCGCGGATCGGTATGTCCCCAAGCTAGCGTTTCTGCTTCTCGACAACCGCGACCGGTTCTGGATCATTCCTCGCGGGCGGTTCCCACGCACGGCCGACCGGCTCACTGTTGAGCACGAGCCTGGTGGCGCCGCAGCCGCAGTGTTGGTAGTGGACCCAGCCATCGCTGGTGATGTGGCTGGACGTGGTGGTCCAGCGGTGTGATGCGGGCATGCCGGCAGTCTGCTGTAATGGCCTTGTGCATTTGAACCCTTACGGCGAGGATCCCGTCCGATTGGCGACCGACCTCACGTGGACGCCGCCGGCCACCGCCGGGGAACTGACCGACCGCTGCCGCGCCGCCGGCGTGGTCGCCGACCGCGCCGGCACCGAGCACGACCTCGCCGCCGTGCGCGCGTTCCTGGTGCGCTGGCTGGCGGTCGTCGACGCCACCGACCCCGCCCGACGGGCCGCGCTGCTCAACGACCTGCTCGCCGAGTCGTCCTCCTCCCCCCGGCTCACCGACCACGCCGGCACCGGCTGGCACCTGCACTTCCGCGGCGACGACCTGCCCCTGGGCGCGGTGCTGCGCGCGCTGATCAGCGTCGGCACCGCCCTGCACCTGACCAGCCGGGGCATGGACCGGCTCGGCCGCTGCGCGCTGGCCGACTGCGCCCGGCCCTACGCCGACTTCACCCGGGGCGGGCGCCAACGCTACTGCTCACCGGCGTGCGCCAACCGCGACGCCGTACGCCGCCACCGCGCGCGGGCCGCCGGCTGACCCGGATCCACCCCGGCCGGCCGCCCAGGCGAAATAGAATCCACCCGATGTCCCCGCGAAGGTCCAAGACCGGACTCACCCAGCAGGAGCGCAGCGCCGCCATGCGCGGGCGCCTGCTCGACGCGACCGTCGAGTGCCTCGACCGGTTCGGGTACGCGGCGACCACGACCACCCGGGTCACCGAACTGGCCGGCGTGACCCGGGGCGCGCAGGTCCACCACTTCGCCACCCGCGCCGACCTCATCGCCGCCACCGTGCGGCACCTGATGGCGATGCGCACGGAGCTGGCGGCCGAACGGCTCGACGCCGTCCGCGAGGCGGCCGACCCGCTCGACGCCGCGCTGGACCTGCTCTGGGAGGTGCACCACCAGCCGGTCCGGTTCGCCACCCTCGAACTGTGGATGGCGGCGCGCACCGACCCCGACCTCACGGCGGTCGCCGCCGAGGTCGAACCGGCGGCCCGCGAGGCGGTGGCCGAGTTCGTGCTGACGGTCGTGTGCGGGACCGACACCGGCACCGATGCCGACCGGGAGCGGTTCCGGCGGGTGGTCAACACCGCGATGTACGCGGTGCGCGGGGTGCTGTTGTCCGAGATCCCGGTCTCGGACACCGCCGCGCTGCGGGAGCGCTGGCGGCACGCGAAGGCCGACCTGCGGCTGATGCTCGACGCCGTGCTCGCTCAGTCCTCGGCGCCCATCAGCGGCGCCAGGTAGCCCAGGGCGAAGGCCCGCACGGCCGCGTCGGAGTCCAGCGGGATGGCGCCCTCCGGCATGAGCGTGAACGAGATCGCCAGCCGGACGAACACCTCCGCGACGCCCTCCGGGGTGCGCCCGGCGGCCGGGCGGGGCGCGTCGGGCGCCTGCTGGACCAGGAAGTCCCGCGCCCCGGCGACCACGAGGTGACCGTTGGTCGTCAGGTAGGGCAGCAGCGCCTCGGGGTCGGAGGCGAGCAGCCGGTTGAGCAGCCGGTCGGCCCTGGCGTGGCGCACGCCGACGACGAAACCCTCCACCAGCCGCTCCCGCGCGCCCTCGACACCCTCGACGGCGTCGGCGATGGCGGCGAAGAACCGCCGCGACTCCCGGACCAGCACGGCCTGAACGAGCGCGTCCTTGCCGACGAAACGCCGGTAGAGCGTGGCCCGGGAGACTCCGGCCCGGCGGGCCACGACGTCGACGTTGGTCCGCCGCAGGCCGTAGGTCAGGAACTCCTCCAGCGCCGCGTCGATGATCGACTCGCCGACCGTGTCGGTCTCCGGGCCGTTGAGCACCAGGTCCAGGAGGTTCACCGGCCCGATGGTCCCACCCCGGCCCGCCGGTAGCCCGCCCGAGCACGTTCGGTGTAGCGCAGCCTCGGCGGCACGACCCGCCAGGCCGTGGCGACCGCGCGGCGGAAGTGGCGGTGCCAGCGCTCGTCGCGTTCGGTCCACCGCTCGCCGATCAGGTCGCGGACCGGCGGCGGCAGCGTGCCGACCGCGATCCACCACAGCGGCTTGGCCGAGGGCTTGCGCACCAGCCTGTACAGCGGCGCCGGCAGCAGCGGGAAGGTGGCCGGCGGTTCCTTGGCGAACTCGATCAGCCCCCGGGCCGCCGGGGTGATCACCAGTTCCTCGCGGCACATCCGGTCGAAGTAGTCCTCGAAGGCGGCCCAGTCCGGCGGCACGATCCGGTCACTGACGCCGTAGGCGCGGAACACCTGGCGCGTCTCGGCGTAGAGGCTCTCCTTCTCGGCGTCGCTCATCGGGTGGTCGAACAGGTCGATCATCCGCAGCAGCGCGTCGAAGATGGTGGCGTGGGCCCAGAAGAAGACGTCGGGGTCCAGCGCGTGGTAGCGGCGGCCCTGACCGTCGACTCCCTTGATGTGGTGGTGGTACTCGCGGATCTGGCGCGCGGTGGCGGCGCCGTCGGGCCAGTCGAAGGTGACGCCCTGGATCTGTGGGACCGACCGCAGCACCCGCTCCCACGGTTCGTTGAAGAAGTCCGAGTGCTGCTCGACGCCCGCGCCGAGGCCGGGGTGCATGAGCTGCAGCAACCCGGCCTTGACCAGCATCAGGTAGCCCCGGGTCTCCCCCGCCCACCGCCAGTGCAGCGATCCCGGTCCCGGGATCTCGACCTCGACCCGCGCGTGCTCGCTGGTGGTCACGTCCACTCCCCCGCCACATCGATCACCGAGTCAATGAGACATTCTTGAATCTTTGTATCACATGATCATCAAGTGGTACAGCGAAAGACCGGTTTGGGCTCTTCCCGGTGACCGGTTCGCGGCCTAGCGTCATCACATGGAGCTTGAGCTACGGCACCTGCGGGTGGTCTGTGCCGTCGCCGAGAGCGGCAGCATCACCAAGGCCGCCGCGCGACTCGGGCTCGCCCAACCCGCGCTCACCACACAGCTCGGCCGCATCGAACGCGCCCTGGGCGGTCCGCTGTTCCAGCGCGACCGGCGCGGCACCCGGCCGACCCCGCTCGGCGAACTGGTCCTCGCCCGCGCCAAGGTCCTGCTGCCGGCGGTCGAGGACCTGCGCGACGAGGCCGTGCGACTGTCCGGGATCGACCCGGCGACCCTGCGCTGCCGGATCGGCTCGACCGGGAACTCGATGGTCAGCGGGCTGGTCAGGCTGCTGTCGGAGGACCAGCCGGAGGCCACCGTCATCCCGCACACCTCGTGGTCGGCCCAGGAACTGGTCGACAAGGTCGCCGAGGGACGGCTGGACTTCGCGGTCATCGGCATCTGCGGGGACATGCAGCCGCCGGCCGAGCACGGCCTGGAGTGGCGGCTGATCGCCGTCGACGCGGTCGGCGTGCTGCTGTGCGACGACCACCCGCTGGCCGGCGGGGCCGAGGTCGATCTGGCCGACCTGGCCGACTCGCGCTGGGTCGCCGCCCCCGGCGAGGGCTGCTTCGGCGAGTGCTTCGCCACCGCCTGCGCCCGCGTCGGGTTCACCCCGAAACCCATGTACGAGACCGATCTGCGGGTGTGCATCGACCTGGTGGAGGGCGGTCAGGCGGTCGCGCTGGCGCAGCCGACGTTCCGCGAGCTGTCGGACATGCGGGCCTACCCGCTGGCCGGCGCGCCGCTGCGCTGGCGCCACCTGCTCGGCTGGCACCCCGAGGCGCCAGCACAGGCGGTGGCCGCCAAGGTCCACCAGTACGCGATGGCCGCCTACACCGACTCGTTGCGCCACAGCCCGAACTACGCCCGCTGGCTGGCCGCGCACCCCCGGTTCGGCGCCCAGGAACACTCACCGGCCTGACATAAGCCCGGTGGTATGGCCCAGCTGATATGTCCCCAATGGTCAACTTCCGTTCTAGCGTTTCCCTTGTTGATCCACCCTGCACCGGTTGTCAAGGGAGACACGGAACATGGATCGAAGACTCCAATCGGGAATCCTGGCCGCGGCCATGGTCGCCGGTCTGGCCACCGCCCTGGCGGTGCCGGCGGCAGCGGCCCCGCCAGCTCAGGACAGCACCACCGCGGCGGCGAACCCGGGCATGCTGGCCGCGGCCGCCGAGTACCTCGACGTCACCGAGGACCAGGCCCGCACCCGGCTGGCGAACGAGGCTCGGGCGAGCCAGAACGATCTCCAACTGCGCAAGGACCTTGGCGAGCGCTACGCCGGCGGCTGGCTGACCGGCAACGGCGACACGCTGGTCGTGGCGGTGACCGACGAGGCGGCGGCCAAGGAGGTCCGCGGCAGCGGCGCGACGGCCAGGATGGTCGAACACTCGGTGGCCGACCTGGACGCCGTGCGGTCCATCTTGGACTCGAAGCGGGCGTCGGTCCCGGCCGGCGTGGCCAGCTGGTACGTCGACGTCACCACGAACTCGGTGGTGATCAACGCCAGCTCGCCGGCGGCGGCCTGGTCGTTCGTGCGGGCCAGCGGCGTCGAACGGGACGCCGTGCGGGTCGTGCGCTCCGCCGAGGCACCCCGGCCGCTGATCGACGTGGTCGGCGGCAACCCCTACTACATCGGCGCCGGTACCCGCTGCTCGATCGGCTTCTCGGTCAACGGCGGGTTCGTCACCGCCGGCCACTGTGGACAGACCGGGGCGACGACCTCGCAGCCCACCGGTCAGTTCGCCGGGTCGAGCTTCCCCGGCAACGACTACGCGTGGGTACGGGTCGCGGCCGGCAACACGATGATCGGCGCGGTGAACAACTACGCCGGCGGCCGGGTGGCGGTCCACGGGTCGCAGGACGCGGCGATCGGCGCGACCGTGTGCCGCTCCGGGTCGACCACCGGGTGGAAGTGTGGCGCCATCCAGGCCCGCAACTCGTCGGTGACCTACCCGCAGGGCACCGTCTCCGGCCTGATCCGCACGACCGTGTGCGCCGAACCGGGTGACTCCGGTGGCTCGCTGCTGGCCGGCAACCACGCCCAGGGCGTGACCTCCGGCGGCTCGGGCAACTGCTCCAGCGGCGGCACGACGTACTTCCAGCCGGTCAACGAGATCCTGCAGGCCTACAACCTGACGCTGGTCACCCAGGGTGGCGGCGACCCCGACCCGCCCGGCGGCGACTGTGACGACGCCGAGCAGACCGGGTCCGGCACCCTCACCTCGGGTGCCAGCGCCTACCAGCCCAACGGCAGCTACTACGTGTCCAACGCCTCCGGTACGCACACCGGGTGCCTGGACGGGCCGTCGGGGACCGACTTCGACCTGTACCTGCAGAAGTGGAACGGCTCGACGTGGGCGAACGTGGCCAGTGGGACCACGCCCAACGCGGACGAGACGCTGACCTACAACGGGACGTCCGGGTACTACCGGTACCAGGTGCATGCCTACAGCGGCTCCGGCCAGTACACGCTGGGTATGACCAGCCCGTGATCCGGCGATGTCGCGGAGTACCTGGGTAGCAGGGGGACTCCGCACCGCCACCCTGGCCGCCGTCGCCACGCCATTCCCCGCCCGGCGTGGTGACGGCGGCCAACTCTTCGTCCTGGTGTCAGCTGCCGTAGTCGTAGAAGCCGCGGTTGCTCTTCTTGCCCAGCAGGCCGGCGTCGACCATCCGCAGCAGCAGCGGCGGCGGGGAGTACAGCGGCTCCTTGAACTCCGCGTACATCGACTCGGCGATCGCCTTGGTGGTGTCCAGGCCGATCAGGTCGGTCAGCGCGAGCGGACCCATCGGGTGCGCGCAGCCCTGGACCATGCCGGTGTCGATGTCCTCCGGGGAGGCGAACCCGGACTCCAGCATGCGGATCGCCGAGAGCAGGTAGGGCACCAGCAGCGCGTTGACCACGAAGCCGGCGCGGTCCTGGGAGCGGATGACCTCCTTGCCCAGCTTCGTCTCCACGAAGGACTTGGCCCGCTCGCCGGTCTCCGCGCCGGTCAGCAGCGAGGGCACCAGCTCCACCAGCTTGAGCACCGGCACCGGGTTGAAGAAGTGGATGCCGATGACCTGCTGCGGGCGCGAGGTCGCCATCCCCAGCTTCATGATCGGGATGGACGAGGTGTTCGACGCGAAGATCGCGTCCTGGTCGGTGACCGCCTTGTCCAGCCCTGTGAACACGTCGGTCTTGAGCTGCTCGTTCTCCGCGACCGCCTCGACCACCAGCTGGCGGTCGGCGAACTCGTCGAGGTCGGTGCTGAACCGGATCCTGGCGACCGCCGCGTCCCGCTCACCCTCGTCGAGCTTGCCGTTGCGCACGGCCCGCGCGAGGGACTTCTCGATCCTGGCCTGGCCGGCGGCCAGCGCGGTCGCGTCGACCTCGTTGACCACCACGTCCAGCCCGGCCCGCGCGCAGACCTCGGCGATACCCGAACCCATCAGGCCGCAGCCGACGACGCCAACCCGCTCGATGTCCGACAACCCCAACTCCTCCATCACACGTTCCGCCGGTACTGCCCGCCGACCTCGAAGAAGGTCTCGGTGATCTGGCCCAACGAGCACACCCTAGCCGCGTCCATCAGCTCGCCGAAAACGTTCGAGCCGCTCGCGACCGCCTCCCGCAGCCGGCGCAGCGCCTCCTGGGCGGGCTCGGCGTGCGCGGCGCGGAACTCGCGGGTGCGCTCGACCTGGGAGCGCTTCTCGTCCTCGGTGGCCCGCGCCAGCTCGATCACCGGCGCCTCCTCGGCGTTCTCGGCGCTGGGCTGGAAGGTGTTCACCCCGATCAGCGGCAGCGACCCGTCGTGCTTGCGCTGCTCGTAGAGCATCGACTCGTCCTGGATGCGGCCGCGCTGGTAGCCGGTCTCCATGGCGCCCAGGACGCCGCCGCGCTCGGAGATCCGCTCGAACTCGGCCAGCACCGCCTCCTCGACCAGGTCGGTCAGCTCGTCGATCACGAACGAACCCTGCAACGGGTTCTCGTTCTTCGACAGGCCCCACTCCTTGTTGATGATCAGCTGGATGGCCATCGCGCGGCGCACCGAGCTCTCCGTGGGGGTGGTGACCGCCTCGTCGTAGGCGTTGGTGTGCAGGGAGTTGCAGTTGTCGTAGAGCGCGCACAGCGCCTGCAACGTGGTGCGGATGTCGTTGAAGTGCATCTCCTGGGCGTGCAGCGAGCGCCCGGAGGTCTGCACGTGGTACTTGAACTTCTGCGACCGCTCGTTGGCGCCGTAGCGCTCACGCATGGCCACCGCCCAGATCCGCCGCGCGACCCGGCCGATCACGCTGTACTCGGCGTCCAGGCCGTTGGAGAAGAAGAACGACAGGTTCGGCGCGAAGTCGTCGATGTCCATGCCGCGCGCGAGGTAGGCCTCGACGTAGGTGAACCCGTTGGCCAGGGTGAAGGCCAGCTGGCTGATCGGGTTCGCCCCGGCCTCGGCGATGTGGTAGCCGGAGATCGACACCGAGTAGAAGTTGCGGATCTTGTTGGCGATGAACCATTCCTGGATGTCGGACATCATCCGCAGGGAGAACTCGGTGGAGAAGATGCAGGTGTTCTGGCCCTGGTCCTCCTTGAGGATGTCGGCCTGCACGGTGCCGCGCACGTTGGCCAGGGTCCACGCGGTCAGCTCGGCGCGCTCCTCGGCCGAGGGCTCGCGGCCCTGGTCGAGGACGAACCGGTCGACGGTCTGGTCGATCGCGGTGTTGAGGAAGAACGCCAGGATCGTCGGCGCCGGGCCGTTGATCGTCATCGACACCGAGGTGGACGGCGCTGTCAGGTCGAAGCCGTCGTAGAGCGCCTTCATGTCCGCCAGCGTGGCGATGGAGACGCCGGAGGTGCCGATCTTGCCGTAGATGTCGGGCGGGGTGTCCGGGTCGTGCCCGTAGAGGGTCACCGAGTCGAACGCGGTGGACAGCCTCGTGGCGGCCGAACCCTCCGACAGGTAACGGAAACGCCGGTTGGTGCGGAACGCGTCGCCCTCGCCGGCGAACATCCGCGCCGGGTCCTCGCCCTCCCGCTTGAACGGGAAGACGCCCGCGGTGAACGGGAAGTAGCCCGGCAGGTTCTCCTTGCGCAGGAAGCGCAGCAGCGCGCCGTCCTCGTCGTCGGCGGGCAGCGCCACGCGTGGCACCCTGGTGCCGGACAGGGTTTCCCGCCACAGCGCGGTGTGCAGCTCCTTGTCCCGCACGCGGACCACGAGCTCCTCGCCGGCGTAGTCCTTGGCCAGCGCGTGGTGGCGCTCCAGCAGCTCGGCGCTGTCGCGCTCGACGCGGTGGCGGGCCTGGGCGACCAGCTCGTCGATGCCGGCGGTGTCCGAGCCGGCGCGCTGGAGCGCGAGGCTGGCGGTGGTGAGCGCGTCCCGCTCGCGCACGGCGGCGACCTGCTCGTCGGTGTGCCGGTGGTAGTCGCGGACGGTCTCGGCGATCTCGGCGAGGTAGCGCACCCGCTTGGGCGGCACGACGGTCGCCGCGCGGGTGGAGACCCGGCCCTCGACCGCGCCCAGCGCCGGCTCGCCGACGGGCAGACCCCGGTCGGCGAGCACGTCGCGCAGGTGGTGGTAGAGCGCGGTGACGCCGTCGTCGTCGAAGGTGGCCGCGCTGGTGCCGTAGACCGGCATGTCCTCCCAGGAGGAGCCGAACGCCTCGCGGTTGCGTACGAGCTGGCGGGCGACGTCGCGGCGGGCGTCCTCGGCGCCCCGGCGCTCGAACTTGTTGATCGCCACGACGTCGGCGAAGTCCAGCATGTCGATCTTCTCCAGCTGGGAGGCCGCGCCGAACTCCGGGGTCATCACGTACAGCGAGGTGTCCACGTAGGGCACGATCGCCGCGTCGCCCTGGCCGATGCCGGGGGTCTCCACGATCACCAGGTCGTTGCCGGCCGCGCGGGCGGCTGCGATGGCGTCGGTGAGCCCGGCGGGCACCTCGCTGCCGGCGCCCCGGGTGGCCATCGAGCGGAAGAACACCTGGTCGCCGTCGAGGGTGTTCATCCGGATGCGGTCGCCGAGCAGTGCCCCGCCGCCGCGCCGGCGGGTCGGGTCGACGGCGATGACCGCGATCCGCAGCTTGTCCTGCTGGTCCACGCGCAGCCGGCGGACCAGTTCGTCGGTGAGCGAGGACTTGCCGGAGCCGCCGGTGCCGGTGATGCCCAGGACCGGGACCTGGCGGCGCGCGGCGGCCTCGCGGATCCCGGCGAGCGTGTCGTCGGGCAGCCGGCCGGCCTCGATCGCGGTGAGGACCCTGGCCAGCGCGTCCTGGTGGCCGCTGAACAGGGCCTCCAGCGGGGGTTGCGGCCGGGCGGCGAGGTCGGTGTCGCAGGCCTGGACCATGGTGTTGATCATGCGGGCGAGGCCGAGGTGCTGGCCGTCCTCCGGGGAGAAGATCCGGGCGACGCCCCGGGAGTGCAGCAGGTCGATCTCCTCGCGGACGATCACCCCGCCGCCACCGCCGAAGACCTTGACGTGCCCGGCGCCGACCTCCTCCAGCAGCTCCACCAGGTAGCTGAAGTACTCGACGTGGCCGCCCTGGTAGGCGCTGATCGCCACGCCCTGGACGTCCTCCTGGACGGCGGCCTGGACGACCTCGCGCACGGAGCGGTTGTGCCCGAGGTGCACGACCTCCGCGCCCTGCGACTGCAGGATCCTGCGCATGATGTTGATCGCCGCGTCGTGCCCGTCGAACAGGCTGGCGGCGGTGACGAACCGGACCGGGTGCTCGGGGCGGTACAAGGCGGCGTTGCTCATAAGAATAGTTTGATGTCCTACTTTCGTACGTGCAACCATTGTGGTCCAGGTCTCGCCCGATCGAGCACGTTCACGTAAGGGACCTGCGATGATGTCGCCGTGATCCCCGAGTCGGTACGCAGGATGCTGGACGACGACCTCGCGTCGAGGTCACTGGGCATGTCGCTGGTCGAGGCAGGACCCGGCTCCGCCGTGGTCTCGATGACCGTCACGGCGACCATGGTCAACGGGCACGGGATCGCCCACGGCGGCTACCTGTTCCTGCTCGCCGACACCACGTTCGCGTGCGCCTGCAACAGCCACGGACCGGTGACCGTGGCGGCCGGCGCCGACATCACCTTCGTCACCTCCGCCCGGCTGGGTGACGAACTGACCGCCAGGGCCACCGAACGGGTGACCTATGGCCGTAGCGGCATCTACGACGTCACGGTGACTCGCGGTGACGAGGTGGTCGCGGAGTTCCGTGGCCGCAGCCGCACCCTGCGCTGAGCGCCCGGTCCGAACGCAAACACGACAGGAACCCGCCAGAACCTCGCCAGTCCCCGGCCAAGCCCGAGCGTTCCCGTCACGCCGACCGAGTTACCCGGTGTCATCACGTTCGCCAGCCGACACCAAGGACGGTGCCCCATGACCGAGGACCACGAACCCCGCGTCTTCGTCACCTACGCCCACGACTGCGCCGAGCACGTCGACCTCGTGCTCCGGTTCGCCACCCTGCTGCGCCGCGACGCCGGCGTCGACGTGCACCTCGACCAGTGGTACGACGACGGCCCGCGCGACTGGTCGGCGTGGGCCGGTGACCAGATCCGCGAGGCCGACTACATCCTCGCGATCGCCTCGCCCGCCTTCCGGCTGCGCACCGAGGGACTCGCCCCCCGGGGCGAGGGCCGCAACGTCCAGTACGAGGCGGCGCTGATCCGCGACCGGCTCACCCGCGACCTGGCCACCCAGACCCGGCGGATCCTGCCCGTGGTGCTGCCCGGCCGGTCGGTCACCGAACTGCCCACGTTCCTGCGCCCGCACACGACCACGCACTACCGGGTCGAGGCGCTCACCGTGGACGCCGCCGAGCACCTGCTGGCCGCGCTGCGCGGCGTCGCCCGTGTTCCGCTGCCCGAACGCGGCGGATCTCAGGACAGGGCAAGGAAGATCGCGCCGCCGACGAGTGGACCGAGCAGCGCGCCGGCCAGGACCTGGCCGACCGTGTGGTCGGTGACCTCGACCCTGGACCAGCAGACCAGGGCCACCAACGGGACCAGCAGCAGCAACCACGGCCCGTAGAGGAAGACCACCATCGCCGCCGCTCCCCCGGCGACCGCCGCGTGCACCGAGATCTTCCACCAGCGGGTGATCACCAGGCAGGCCACCAAGGTGCAGATCATCGCCCAGGCCAGGGCGACGACCGCCTCCGGCGCGTCGAACAGGAGCATCACGCCCATCCCGACCAACGCGGAGACCAGGCACATCAGCAGCGGGAACGTGCGCTGCTCGCGGTCGCGCACCCAGTGCCCGTCCCAGCGTCCCCGGCGGGCGCCGTGGACCAGGAACGCCATCGGCACGACGCTGTAGAACACCGCCACCAGCACACTCCAGCCGACGGTGGCGCCCAGCGCCCCGCCGGTGGCGTGCCAGGCCACCGCGAGCGGCAGCAGGATCACGACCACCGCCGGGGACAGGGCCTCGGTCACGATCCGCGCGAGGCGACTAGGGTCCATGGAACGCGATCATGCCAAGGCTAGGAGCATGCCGATGAAGCCAGGTGATCTCGCCCCCGACTTCGAGCTGGCGGACCAGACCGGCACGGCCCGCCGGCTCTCCGCCCTGCTCGCCGACGGTCCGCTGGTGCTGTTCTTCTACCCCGCCGCGATGACCAAGGGCTGCACGGCCGAGAGCTGCCACTTCCGTGACCTGGCCGCCGAGTTCGCCGCCGTTGGCGCGAGCCGGGTGGGCATCAGCCCGGACGCGGTCGGCAAGCAGCAGGAGTTCAGCGACAAGCACTCGTTCGACTTCCCGCTGCTGTCCGATCCGGACGGGACGGTCGCCAGCCAGTTCGGGGTGCGGCGCTCGTTCGGGCCGCTGCTGACCCGGCGGCAGACCTTCGTCATCGACACCGACCGCAAGGTCCTTGAGGTGGTCAAGAGCGAACTGCGGATGGCGGTGCACGCCGACCGGGCCCTGGAGGTCCTGCGGGCCCGGCCGGCCTGAGCTGTCAGGGAGCTTTCTCGATCGTGTCCTCGGGCACCGGCTGGTCGGTGCGCAGTGCCTCGAACATCCGGCCGGCGCGGTCCTCGTCCCACAGCACGACCGCACCGACGTCGGTGCGTTGCGAGCCGCCGATGGGCACGGTGGTCGACAGCGTGCTGCCGTCGCTCGCGCCGCCGATGGCGAACGCCAGGCCCGGCAGGTGGTGCAGGTGGTCACCCTCGTCGACGGTCACCGCGTCCGGTGCGTTGGACAGCACGGGGATCAGCTTGAAGGGGTTGAGGAACGTCCCCGGGCTGGCGATCTTGTCGGTCAGCGCGCCGATGAACTCCCGCTGGTGCACGACCCGGTCGAAGTCGGCGCGCGGGGTGGCGCGGGTGCGCACGTAGCCCAGCGCCTGCGCCCCGTCCAGTTCCTGGCAGCCGGCCTGGAGTTTCAGCCCGGCGAGCGGGTCGTCGATCGGTTCCTTGACGCACATCTCCACCCCGCCGACGGCGTCCACGACGTCGACGAAGCCACCGAGTCCGACCTCGACGTAGTGGTTGAGCCGCAGACCCGTGTTCAGCTCGACGGTCTGCGCCAACAACTTCGGTCCACCGGAGGCGTAGGCGGCGTTGAGCTTGTTCATGCCCTTGCCGGGAATCTCCACATAGGAGTCGCGCATCAGGCTGATCAGCGTCGGCTTGGTGTCGTTGTCCGGGATGTGCAGCAACATCATGGTGTCGGTGAGCTTGCTGGTCGGCGCGCCGGTCGACAGCTCAGCGCGCTGCTCCTCGGTCAGCTCCTCGCGGCTGTCCGAGCCGACGATCAGCCAGTTGGTGCCCGCGCCCTCGGCCGGGCGGCCGGGGTAGTCGGCCAGTGCCTCGATGCGGTTGAGCGACATGTCCAGCCACAGCCAGACACCGCCGATCCCGAGCAGCAGGACGATGAAGAAGATCAGCAGCTTGCGGCCGAAGCGGCGCCGCCGTGGCGGCCGGGGAGCACGCGGTGGCGCGCCGAAGTCCTCCGGCGGCGGCCCCTCGTTACGGCGGTCGTAGCGGTCCCTTGGCGGCGGCCCCGCCTGGTAGGGCTGGTCGACCGGGGGGATCGGCAGCGCCCTGGTCTCGTGGTAGGCCGGGCGCCGGCGCTGCCCCGGTGGTGGTCCCGGTGGCGGGCCGTAGCCCGGTCCTCGGTTGTGCTCGGGGCGCCGAGGGCCGCCCTGGTAGCCGTAGCTCATCTCCCCAACCTTCCGTCGTCTCCCAAGACGTGGGGGCCGCCAAGGAGGTTGCGCGACACCGTACGAGACGTCACTCAGAGCACCACCCTCAACCCACCCGGCGACGGCTTGGCCAGTGCACTCGCGATGACATGATCCATTTCGGTCACGTCCAGCACACCCAGCGTGAACGAACGCACCAGCGAACGCCACTCCCGTTCGCGGCGCAGCATCGCGTGGGTCTCGTCACGGATCTCGAACCGGCACGTGCGGTCGGTGACGTCCTTGGCGCGCAGCGCGTAGGCGTGGGACAGACGGGGTTCGGTGACGGTGTCGCGGGTGCCGTGCGCGATGAGCACGGCGCGTCCGGCCAGGTGTGCCACCGGGTCGCCGGACGGCGTCCACGGCGCCAGCGCGCACACCCCGACCACCTCGGGCTCGCCGCCGACGCGCAGGGCGACCCGCCCGCCCATCGAGTGCCCGACCAGTACGACGGGCACGCCGGGGTGGTGGCGCCGGATCCGGTCGAGCGCGGCGCGGGCGTCGGCGACCGGGTCCATGGCGTCGCCGTTCCAGCCCCGGAACCGGTAGCGCAGGGCGAACACCCCGATCCCGGCGCGGCGACCGGCCCTGGCCAGGTCGTGGGCGAAGGGCAGCATCCGCAGGTAGGCGGGGCGCAGCCGGTGGGCGGGTTCGGTGCTGGTCTCCTGGCCGCCGTGCAGGACCAGCACGATCGCCGTCGGGTCGGCGGAGCCGAACGCGCGCAGCGCGGGGCGGCTCACGCGCCGTCGACCAGTCGCGCGACGCCGTCGAGGATCGTGGCGAGGCCGAAGTCGAACGAGTCCACCCAGGTCGAGTTCTCGTCGCGCCAGAGCGCGGTCAGCGCGGGGAAGCGCCGCTGGTCGAGGTGGCGGTCGAGCAGGGGCGCGTACTCGGCCCAGAACTGTTCGTCGGACTGTCCGCCGCCGCGCTGGGCGGCGGCGGCCTCGATGCGTTCGCGGGCGACGCCCTGGGCGTACCTGGTGACCAGTTCGACCACGGCCATCATCTGCCCGCTGTTCAGGCCGATCCCGTCGACGGCGGCGAGCACGGCGTCCAGCGCGGTGGCCTGGTTGGGTCCCATGGCGCCTCTGGTCAGCGAGGCGCGCAGCAGCCAGGGGTGGCGCAGGTAGCCCTCGACGCTGAGCCGGCCGTAGCGCTCCAGGCCGGCGCGCCAGCCGCCGGTGGTGAGGTCCATCGGCAGGTCCTCGCCGGTGACGGCGTCGAGCATCAGGTCGTGCAGCTCGGCCTTGGACGGCACGTAGCGGTAGAGCGACATGGTGCCGACGCCGAGCGCGTCGGCGACCCGGCGCATGGACAGCCCGTCCAGGCCCTCGGCGTCGGCGACCTCGATGGCCGCCGCGACGATCTGGTCGAGGGTGAGCCCGGGTTTGCGGCCCCGGGTCGGCGCCGGTTTGGTGCCCCAGAGCAGTTCCATGCTGCGCGCGACGGCGGCCGACCCGCCGAAGCTGGCCGAGGTGTCGCCGCTGGTGTCGCCGCTGGTGTCGCCGCTGGTGTCGCTGCTGGTGTCGCTGGTTGTCCTCATCGCGCACCCATCGTAGGGAATGGAATTTGCGTACATCGCACCCACTTGTCTAGAGTTCGCGTACACTGTACCCATTTTTCGAGAGGTGACGCATGACGATCCTGGTGACCGGCGCGACGGGCCACGTCGGCCGGCACGTGGTGTCCCAACTGGCCGCGCGCGGTGAGCGGGTGCGGGCGATGAGCCGGAACCCGGCCACCGCCGGTGTCCCGGCCGGCGTGGAGGTGGTGGGCGGCGACCTGCTGGACGTGCCGTCGGTGACCCGGGCGCTGGCCGGCGCGCACCGGCTGTACCTGTTCCCGGAGCCGCGTACGGCGGTCGAGGTGGTCGCGGCGGCGGTGCGCGCGGGCGTGCGGCGGATCGTGACGCTGTCGTCCGGGGCGGTGACTGGCGGCCTGGACACGGATTTCCAGCTGCCGGTCGAGCAGGCGGTCGAGGCGTCCGGGTGCGAGTGGACCCACCTGCGCCCCGGCGAGTTCGCGTCGAACACGCTGCGGCTGTGGGGCCCGTCGATCCGCGCCGAGCGGGTGGTGCGCCACCATCAGCCGGACTGGCGCGGCCTGCCGACCCACGAGGCGGACATCGCCGCGGTCGGCGTCGAGGCCCTGCTGGGCGAGGGGCACCACGGCCGGGCCTACGACCTGACCGGCCCGCACCGTCTCAGCGCGCGCGAGCAGGCCCGGTTGATCGGCGAGGCCCTGGGCGAGCCGATCCGGGTGGAGACGGTGACCGCCGAGCAGTCCCGCCGGATCCTGCGCGCCCAGGGCGGTTGGGCGGCGGAGAACGCCGACTTCCTGACCGGTTTCGAGTCCTACTCCCCCAGCGACGTGCCCGAGTTCACGGCAGAGGAGTGGGACCGGATGCTGGAGCCGCTGCCGACCGTCGAGCGGGTACTGGGCCGCCCGGCCCACACGTTCGCCCGGTGGGCCACCGACCACGCCAAGGACTTCCGTTGATCCTGGTGACCGGCGCGACCGGAACCGTGGGCCGCCACGTGGTGGCGGGGCTGCTGCGTGACGGCGCGCGGGTCCGCGCCCTCACCAGAACCCCGGCCACCGCCCGGCTGCCACCGGGAACGGAGATCGTCCCCGGCGACCTGGCCGCACCGGAGTCCTGTGTGGACGCGCTGTCCGGCGTGTCGGCGATGTTCCTGTTCCCCTTGGCGTACCTGACAAAGCCACTACGCCACCCCGCCGACACGGTGGACACCCGCCCGATCCTGCTGGCCGCCACCCTGGCCGGTGTCCGCCGCGTGGTCATGCTCGGCTCCTCGGCGGCCCTGCACGACCTCGAACACGCCGTCGAGTCAACGGCCAGGGAATGGACCATCCTGCGCCCCGACGAGTACGCCGCGAACCGCCTGGCCGACTGGGCCCCCATGGCCAGGGCCGGCAACGTCATCCACGCCGCGCATCCCACCGCGACCAGCGCCCCCATCCACGAACGCGACGTGGCGGAGGTCGCCGTCACCGCCCTGCTCACCGCCGGCCACCACGGTTGTCGCCACGTCCTCACCGGCCCCCAGGCCCTCACCGTCCGCGACCAGGTCGCGGCCGTCGCCGCCGGCATCGGCCGCCCCCTCAGGCTCGCGGAGATCACCCCGTCGCGAACCAGGGTGGCTCTCCCCGCCCCACTGGCCCACCCCACCCGCACCGTCGAACAGGTCACCGGCCACCCCGCCCGCACCCTCACCCAGTGGGCCGCCGACCACGCCCCCGCCTTCACCCGGCCCTCCCCCCACCATCCACAGCCGCACCGCCGTCCCCCCGGAACCGTCGGCCCCCACCGGTAAGCTGGTAACCGGGGGCCGGCGGCCAACCCAGCCCGTAAGCTCCTCCCGTGGGAGTCGCGGGGGTACTGCTCGCCGCCGGAGCCGGGCGGCGATTCGGCATGCCGAAGGCGCTCGTCCGCCTCGACGGCACCCTCCTCGTCGACCGCGCCCACCACGTTCTGCGTACCGCCGGTCTCACCCCGGTCGTCGTCGTCCTCGGCGCGTCGGCCACCGAGATCCGTGCCGCCGCGACACTTCCCTCAGACTCCTTCGTGGACAATCCACAGTGGACCACCGGCATGGGGTCGTCGCTGCGCGTCGGCCTCGCCGCCCTCGACGACACCGACGCGACCGCCGCGGTCGTCCTGCCGGTCGACACCCCGGGCGTGACCCCCGCCGCCGTCCGCCGGCTCGTCGCGCTCGCCGCCCCGGACGCCCTCGCCCGGGCCACCTACGACGGCCACCCGGGCCACCCCGTCCTGATCGGACGCGACCACTGGGCGGCCGTCACCGAGCAGGCCACCGGCGACGCCGGCGCCCGCCACTACCTGGCCGCCCACCGGCCGGTCCCGGTGCCGTGCGAGGACATCGCCACCGGCGACGACATCGACCGGCCCGAGGACCTGCCCGGCTGACCTCAGGCAGCCGTCGCCGGCTGGTTCGCGAACTGGGTCCGGTACAGGTCCGCGTACCGGCCCCCGGCCGCCAGCAACGTGTCGTGGTCGCCACGCTCCACGATCCGGCCGTCCTCGACGACCAGGATCTGGTCGGCCGCCCGCACGGTCGACAGCCGGTGCGCGATCACCAGCGCCGTCCGCCCGGCCAGCGCACTGGCCAGCGCCTCCTGCACCGCCACCTCGGACTCCGAGTCCAGGTGCGCGGTCGCCTCGTCGAGGATCACCACCTTGGGCTGGGCCAACAGCAACCGCGCGATCGTCAGCCGTTGCCGTTCACCGCCGGAGAGCCGGTAGCCGCGCTCGCCGACGACGGTGTCCAGCTCGTCGGGCAGCGACCGGACCATGGTCTCCAGCCGCGCCTTGGCGAGCGCGTCCCAGATCTCGTCCTCGGTCACCTCGGGCCTCGGGTAGGCGAGGTTCGCGCGGATCGTGTCGTGGAACAGGTGCCCGTCCTGGGTCACCACACCGACAGTGGCCCGCAGCGAGTCGAACGACAGCTCCCGAACGTCCACATCGGCCAGACGTACGGCGCCCTCGTTGACGTCGTAAAGCCGCGACACCAGCGACGCGATCGTCGACTTCCCCGCACCGGACGACCCGACGAGCGCCACCATCTGCCCCGGTTGGGCCCGGAACGAAACCTCGTGCAGCACCTCCTCGCCACCGCGCTTGTCCAGCACCGCGACTTCCTCCAGCGAGGCCAGCGACACCTTGTCCGGCGTCGGATACCCGAACCGCACGTCCACGAACTCGACGGCGACCTCGCCGTCGGGCACCGCCCTCGGCTCCTCCGCCTCGGCGATCATCGGCTTCAGGTCGAGCACCTCGAACACCCGCTCGAAGGACACCAGCGCGGTCATCACGTCCACCCGCACGTTCGCCAGCGCGGTCAGCGGTGTGTACAACCGGGTGAGCAGCAGTGCCAGGGCGACCACCGTTCCGGGCGCGAGCGCCCCGGTGATCGCCAGGTAGCCGCCGAGGCCGTAGACCAGCGCTTGGGCCAGAGCCGACACCAGCGTCAGGTTGGTCATCAACCAGCGCGTGAGCATCGCCGTGCGCACCCCGATGTCGCGTACCCGCCCGGCGCGACCGCCGAACTCCTCCGCCTCGACCCTCGGGTGGCCGAACAACTTCACCAGCGTCGCGCCCGGCGCCGAGAACCGCTCCGTCATCTGGGTGGTCATCGACGCGTTGAGCGTCGCGGATTCGCGTGACAGGTCGGCCATCCGCTGCCCCATCCGCCTCACTGGCAACACGAACACCGGCAGCAACACAAGCGCCAGCGCCGTCACCTGCCAGGACAGCGTCACCATCACAGCGACCGACAGCACCAGCTGGATCACGTTGGTCACCAGACCGGCCAGCGTCGAGGTGAACGCGCGCTGCGCGCCCATCACGTCGTTGTTCAGCCGGCTCACCAGCGCACCGGTGCGGGTCCTGGTGAAGAACGCCACCGGCATCCGCTGCACGTGCTCGAACACCGCCCGCCGCAGGTCGTAGATCAACCCCTCCCCGATGCGCGCCGACTGCCACCGCTCAGCCATGCCCAGCCCAGCATCAAGCACCGCCACGCCCGCGATGGCCACCGCGAGCCAGACCACCAACGACACGTCGTGCCCACCGACGATCGCGTCGACGACCTGACCGGCCAGCAGCGGCGTACTCACCGCGAGCACAGCCGAGATCACCGTCAGCGCCAGGAAGACGATCAGCTTGCCCCGGTGCGGCGCGGCGAACCGGTACACCCGCCGGATGGTGCCCTTCTTCAGCCCCTTGGGCGTGTCCCCGGCGCGCGCCGCTCCGCGCACGATGTGCCATGCGTTGTCCACATCCACCTCTTTCTCCCCCGCCCCCGACCAACGCCGCGGGGGCGGCCGGGCTTCCCGCTTACCCGGAGAGCGAACAGCCGGGTGCCCATCGGTAACCTGCCCGCGTGGAGCGGACGGGGCAGCGGGCACGTCGTCTCGACCTGCTCGTCTACGGGGTGAGCCTGGTCTTCGCGGCGGGCAACGCCCTGTTCTCGGAGTTCTACGGGTACCGGGTCTGGGGCAACTTCGCGACGGTCGGTTACGGGCTGGCTACCATGATCACTTGCGTCGCCCTATTCTCCAGTACCGGCCTCGGGCGCAGATCGAGCGTGATCACCTCCCGGTGGACCCCGGTCGCGCTGGCCGGGCTGCTCGCCGGCGTCGTGCCGCTGCTGGTGTTGGTGTTCCGCCGCTCGCCGAGCTTCGTGTGGGGGAACTGGCCGTGGGCGTTCCCGTCGCAGCCCGAGGTGTGGGTGGTGGAGCGTTCGGCGCGGCTGCTGTTGGAGAACGGCACGCCCTACCCGGACCTGACGCTGCTCGACCGCGCGGCGCATCCGGACGACTACACGCCCTACGGCCCGTCGATGACCGTGTTCGGCCTGCCGCGCGCGCTGCTCGGCGACGGCGCGCTGACCGACGCCAGGATCTGGTTCGCGCTCGGCACGGTGCTGATCGTCGCGCTGGCGCTGTACCTGCTGGGCTGGCCGCCGGTGCCGGTGCGGGCCGCGCAGTTGGCAGCGGTCAGCCCACTCACCCTGCTGACGCTCGTCGTGGCCGGCGACGACGTCCCGGTGATCGCGTTGATCGTGCTCGCCACGGTGCTCGCCTATCGCGCCCCGCCGGCCTGGGCCGGGCTCGTCGGCGCCGTGGTGCTCACGATGAAGCTGACCGCGCTGCCGGCGATCGCCGTGCTGCTGGTCGCGATCGCGGCCCGCCACGGGCGGCGCGCCGTGCTGGTCTTCCTCGGCGCGCTGGTCGCGGCGGGCGCGGTCATCACCGTGCCCGTGCTCCTGGTCGATCCGGTGTCGTTCGTGGAGCACGTGATCCTCTACCCCGCAGGGTTGGGTGCGGCGAGTTCACCGGCCGCCAGCCCACTTCCGGGACAGTTGCTCGCGTCCCTGGGCACGGCCGGGCACACCGCGGCGCTGGTCCTGCTCGCCGCGGCGGCCTGCGGTGTCGCCGCCTGGCTGGTGTTGCGTCCCCCCAGGGATCCTGCCGACGCGATGGCGCGGATCGCCACCGGTCTGGGCGTGGCGATCGTCCTCGCTCCGGCAACGCGGTGGGGCTATCTGGTCTACCCACTCGCGTTGTTCGGTGCGATGATCGGGTTCTCTTCCCTCGACGGTTCGGCTCGACCAACCTGGACTACCGCGGGCCCGACCGGTCTGGTCACGAACCCCGACTCCCGCGGCAGCCAACCCTGACGAGTTACTTCTTCTTCGTGCGCGTCGCGCCGCCACGGCCGCGGAGCGTCACACCGGATTCCGAGAGAACCCTGTGCACGAATCCGTAGGACCGGCCCGTCGACTCGGCCAGCGCACGAATGCTGGCGCCCTTCTCGTATTTCTTCTTGAGGTCAGCGGCCAGCTTGTCGCGCGTAGTACCGGTGATCCGCGCGCCCTTCTTCAGATCAGCCACGTCGTCCGCCTTCCGTAGCGTGGTGACGGAGGTTTCTGATACACCTGCCTTCGCAATGATCGAACACTGAGGCGTGGAATGCCAGGTGAGATCGAAAATAGCTACGAACTCGCGAACCTGTCCGTGGCGCGTTAGGCCAGCTGAACGAGTTCCAGGTAGTCCGGCGACCAGTGATCTTCGGTACCGTCAGGCAGCAAGATCACCCGTTCGGGTGCAAGCGCTTCGACCGCTCCCGGGTCGTGCGTAACCAGTACGACGGCTCCCGCGTAGCTGTGCAGCGCCTCCAGGACGCGCTCGCGACTGGCCGGATCCAGGTTGTTGGTCGGCTCGTCGAGCAGCAGCACGTTGGCCGCGCTGGAGACCAGTCCGGCCAGCGCCAGCCGGGTCTTCTCACCGCCGGAGAGCGTGCCGGCCGGCTGGTCGAGCTGCTCACCGCTGAACAGGAACGTGCCCAACAGCGAACGCAGCTGCTGCTCCGGCGTGTCGGGCGCGGCGTGTCGCACGTTCTGCCAGACCGAGGCCTCGTGGTCGATGGTCTCGTGTTCCTGGGCGTAGTAGCCAATGCGCAGTCCGTGACCGGGCACGACCTCGCCGGCGTCGGACTCCTCCATGCCGCCGAGCAGGCGCAGCAGCGTGGTCTTGCCGGCACCGTTGAGGCCCAGGACGACCACCCGGCTGCCGCGGTCGATCGCCAGGTCGACCCCGGTGAACACCTCCAGCGAGCCGTAGGTCTTCGACAGCCCGGACGCGGTGAGCGGGGTGCGGCCGCACGGCGCCGGCTCGGGGAAGCGGATCCGCGCGACCTTGTCGCCCTGGCGGACCTCCTCCAGCCCGGAGAGCAGCCGCTCGGCCCGCTTGGCCATGTTCTGCGCTGCGACGGCCTTGGTGGCCTTGGCCCGCATCTTGTCGGCCTGCTGCATCAGCGCCGAGGCCTTCTTCTCGGCGTTGGCGCGTTCGCGGCGGCGGCGCTTCTCGTCGGCGGCGCGGGCGTCGAGGTAGCGCTTCCAGCCCATGTTGTACGGGTCGACCACGCCGCGGGTGGCGTCGAGGAACCAGACCTTGTTGACCACGTCGGCCAGCAGCTCGACGTCGTGGCTGATGACCACGAGGCCGCCGTTGTGGCCCTTGAGGAACCCGCGCAGCCAGGTGATCGAGTCGGCGTCGAGGTGGTTGGTCGGCTCGTCGAGCAGCAGGGTGGTGCCGGTGCCGTCGCTGCCGCCGGTGTCGGCGGCGGCGAACAGGATCCGGGAGAGCTCGACGCGGCGGCGCTGCCCGCCGGAGAGGGTGGACAGCGGCTGGGCGAGCACCCGGTCGGCGAGGCCGAGGTTCGCGCAGATGCGGGCGGCCTCGCTCTCGGCCGCGTAGCCGCCGAGGGCGGCGAAGCGCTCCTCGAGCCGGCCGTAGCGGCGGATCTCGCGGTCGCGGTGGGAGTCGTCGACGTGCTCGGACATGGCCGACTGGGCCTTCTCCATGTCGCGCAGCAGCTGGTCGAGGCCGCGCGCGGACAGCACCCGGTCCTTGGCGCTGACGTCGAGGTTGCCCTCGCGCGGGTCCTGCGGCAGGTAGCCGAGTTCGCCGGTGCGGCGCAGGGTGCCCGCGTAGGGCTCGCCCTCGCCGGCGAGCACGCGCAGGGTCGTGGTCTTGCCGGCGCCGTTGCGGCCGACGAGGCCGATCCGGTCGCCCGGCTGGACCCGCAGGGTCGTGTCGGAGAGCAGGATCCGGGTGCCGGCGCGCAGTTCCAGGTCCGTGGCGGTGATCATGTTTCGGAGACTCCGGGATAGTGGTCGTGGGCAGGGCTTGGCCGCCCACCGGCCGTGGCCGGCGGGCTCGCCTGCCGCCTAGGCAGTCCGAACCACCACGTCCCCGAGTGTACGGGTGCTCGGCAACCGGTTTGCCGGCCACTCGTGCACTAAGCACCCGCTTAGCTAGAGTCTGCCCATGACTGCTGACTTCACGGGCAAGGTCGCGCTGGTCACGGGCGCGAGCCGGGGCATTGGCCACGCGATCGCGACCGAGCTGGCCCGAGGCGGCGCGGCCGTCACGATCTCCTCCCGCAAGCCCGACCAGATCGCGGCGGCCGGCGAGGAACTGCGCGGCCTGGTGCCCGGCGCGCGCGTGCTGGCCATCCCGGCCAACACCGGCGTCGACGAGGACCGCGAGCGGGTCGTGCGGCAGACCGTCGAGGAGTTCGGCTCGCTGGACGTGCTGATCAACAACACCGGCATCAACCCGACCTACGGTCCGCTGGCCGACGCCGACCTCAACGCCGTGCGCAAGATCTTCGACGTGAACGTGGTCGCCGCGCTCGGCTACGTGCAGCTCGCGCTGCGGGCGTGGATGGCCGAGCACGGCGGGTCGATCGTGAACATCGCGTCGGTGGCCGGCCTGCGCTCCTCCGGGCTGATCGCCGCCTACGGCGCCAGCAAGGCCGCGCTGATCCGGCTGACCGAGGAACTGGCCTGGCAGCTGGGCCCCGGCGTCCGGGTCAACGCCGTCGCCCCGGCGGTCGTGAAGACCAAGTTCGCCGAGGCCCTCTACGCCGACGAGGAACGCGCCGCCGCCGGCTACCCGATGAAGCGCCTGGGCGCCCCCACCGACGTCGCCGCGCTGGTCGCCTTCCTCGCCTCGGACCAGGCCTCCTGGATCACCGGCGAAACCGTCCGCGTCGACGGCGGCATGCTCGCCACCGGCGGCCTGTCCTGACCCTCGACCCCGGCGGGCCGGCTCAGCTGAGAAGGTCGGCGAGGGCGGCGACCGAGCGGCGGAGGTCGACGCGCAGCGCGCGGCCGATGGCCAGACCGATCGGGCCCAGGACCGGGCCGCCGGTCACCTCGGCGTCCACGGTGACCGTCGCCCGGTCGGTGCCGTCGGGGCGCACGGCCAGGTTCAGCGAGATCCGGACGCCGCCGACACCGGTTCCGGTGATGCGCAGGCCCTTGGGCGGGGCGTAGCGCTCGATGCGCCAGTCCACGCGGTTGCGCAGGCCCATCACCGACACCACCGACGTCACCGTGGTGCCCTCGCCCAACTCGTCGGGCAGGTCGCTTCGCCAGCCGTCGTGCAGGGTCAGCCATTCGCCGAAGCGGGACAGGTCCGCCGCCGTCTCCCACGTTCGCGCGGGGGACGCCGGCACCAGAACCGACGCGTGCACGTGGGCCATCAACCCTCCCGTGCCGGCAGGCCGGCGGCCACGAAACCCAACAATGCCACGACGTCCAATGTAGACAGCTCAACGAACGGGGCCGCCGCCGGCCATGGTGAACCGGCGGCGGCCCTGGTCAGCGACCCGTCAGCGACCCGTCAGCGGGCCGTCAGGCCGTCACGGCGTGACGTACCCGTTGAGGTGCAGCGACACCGCACGGATCGAACCGGTGTCGGCGGCATACAGGTCGAACGCGCTGAACGTCCACGTGCCGTCGACCCCGTCGGCGCGCAGGCCGCCGAGGGCGTCGTCGGGACCCCACGTGCCGGTGTAGGGCGCCATCGCCGAGCTCAGCGACGAGAACCGGGTCTCGGCCCCGTCGTCGAACACCGCCTGGCAGATGTTGTTGCCACTGCCGCCGGCGCCGGCGAACACCTGGGCGGTCCTGCCCGACGGCGAGGTCAGCAGACCGACCAGGTCCGACACGTAGGTGTGGTCCAGACCGACGGTCGTCGCGCCGGTCGCGGTCGAGCAGGTCTCGCCGTCGATCGACAGCGACAGCCGCGACGCGCGGCCCACCCCGCTGACCTCGATCGGCACGCTCACCCCGACCGTGCTGGCGTCCGGGATCGCCACCGGCGCACCGGCGTAGCCGAAATCGACCGTCACGTTCGACGGTTCACCGACCTCCGCCGAGATCGACGTGGTCGTCGGCGACAGCGCACCGGCGTAGGTCACCCGGGTGGTGAGCACCAGCGGCACCCCCGGCTGGTGCGAGGCCGGCAACGTCACGCTGAACGACCGCGACACCTCCTGGCCCTTCTCGATCGCGCCGTAGGAACGCGACCTGGGCGTGATCGTCACCCCGGGCGTCGGCGAGGTCAGCACCACGCTGGTCGACAGCGCGGTCGCGTCACCGGTGTTGACCACCGGCAGGTCCACCGTCGCGGTGTCGCCGGGATGCAGGTACGCGCCGCCGTCGGCCGGGTTCACCGACACCTTGCCGGCGTGCGCGTAGGGCTGCGGGCTGGCGCCGGTGTAGGCCAGCACCCGGTCGGCCAGGATCACGCCGTGGCCGCTGCGGCCGTCGACGCCCGGCGCGACGATGTCGATCGCCGTGCTGGTCAGCGCCTCGCGGACCTCGGCCGGGTCGATGCCGGGGTTGCCGGACAGGACCAGGCCGGCGATCGCCGCCGCGTGCGGGGCCGCCGCCGAGGTGCCGTAGAACAGCTCGAACCCGTCGACGCTGGTCGCCACACCGTCGGCCGCGGTGATGTCGGGCTTCTGCCGCAGCTCGCCGCCGGTGGAGCTGACGTTCCCCGGCGTGATCGGGGTGCCGTCGGCCTCGTAGAAGACCCGGCGCGGGCCGTCGGAGCTGAACCTCTCCAGCGCGGTGTTCTCGTCGTAGGCTCCCGGGAACGGGCCGCGCGGGTTCGGCGGGTCACCCGGCTCCAGGCTGCGGGGGAACGCCGCGTCGGCCGGGGCGGCGGCGACGCTGAACGCGCCCCTGGCCGCCGAGTGGCCGAAGGTCACGCCGGGGGTGTTGAACGCCTTGAGGCCGTCGGCGGAGTCGGCGAACCGGCCGCGCAGCGCCGAGAGCGACAGGTAGCGGTCGGCGCCGGTGAACTTCACGATCGCCAGCCGCAGGCCCGAACCGCCGAAGAACGGCGTGTCCACCCGCTCGTACGGGTCCTCCGCGCCGAGCTGGTAGTTCTGGCTCGCGTCCACCACGTTGCCGGCCGCGTCCAGCAGGTACAGGTCGTAGTCGTTGCTGGAGGCGCCGAGCGGGTCGGACCAGTTCAGCAGCACCGGCACGCCGGCCGAGGACGCGGCGGAGATCGGTTGCAGTACCTGGGTGTTCGCCGACGGGTCGAAGTCGTGGGCGTAGCCGGCGTACTTGCCGATCAGCTGGCCGGAGTTGACGTAGTCACCCTCCCAGTGCGCGGCGGTGCCGTCGACGGTGTTGCCCTCGTTGCCGGCCGAGGAGAAGTACAGCGCGCCGTCGGCGATCACGTCGTTCACGGCCTGGGCGATGATCCAGTCCTGGAACGGCGCCTCCTTGAAGTAGATGACGTCGTCGACGATCACGTCGCACTCGCCCTGGAAGCGCAGCGCGCGGATGTTGTCGGCGAAGCTCGCGTCGCTGGTGAACGCCGTGGCGAAGCCGAGTTCGGCGTTGGGCGCGATGTCGTGCAGGATCTCCAGCATCGCGGTGCCCTCGTCGCCGGAGCCGGCCTGCGCCGCCAGCACGTCCACGGCCGGCAGTTCGCCGGCGGCCTGGGAGGTGGCCAGCGAGTCGACGCCGTCGGACAGGGCGCACAGCTTGACGCCGACACCGGTGACGCCGATCTCCTCGCGGGCGGTGTCGGCGTTGTGCGCGCGGTCGCCGGCGCTGTTCACCGGGCCGGCGCGGTCGGCCAGGGCGGCGCGGGTGTTCGCGGCGATCCTGGCGGCCTTCTCGTCCTTGGACTCGGCCTTGGCCGGCGCGGCCGGCGCGGCACCGGGGTCGAGTTGGCGGGCGGTCATGGCGCCGCCGGCCTCCTCGACCCGCTTGACGTCAGCCCGGGCGGCGAGCGTGCCCAGTGCGGCGAGCGGCACGTCGGCGCGGATGCTGCCGTACCGGTTGGACACCGCCTTCACGTCGGCGCCGAGACCGGTCAGGGCCTTGAGCAGTGCCGGGGAGACGGTGGCGCGAATGTCCACCGAGGTCTTGTCGCCGGCGACCGTGATCCCGTTCTGGAGTCGCGGCAGCGCCGAGGTGGTCGCGCGGTTGGTGCGCGCCTTGAGCGCCACCAGCAACGCGCTGTCCAGTTTGGCCTCGGTCTTGGTGGCGTTCTTCTTCAGTGTCTGCAGGGCACCGATCTGCCGGGCCGCGTTCGCCTCGGCCTTCTCGGCGGCGGTGTCCCGCGGCGGCGCGGCTGCCGCCGGGCTCGCCATTCCGACCACGGCGAGCAGACACGCCGCCGTGGTCAGCAAGGTACGTGGTCTTCGTGAGGGTTTGCGCACGGATCCTCCGCGAATCCTGGGCCGTGCCCCCGACACACGACGGACCGACACCGGTTGCCCCCGGCCGCGACCAACGTATGTTTGGAAGGTTCCCCACCACAGCGGCCATTCGGCGCAACCACACGCTTCGTGTGTTACCAATTGCCTGCTGTTAGCGAACTACAGCACGAAAGCGTCTGACCACGGTTGTGCGGTTCGCCCGGACAGGGCGTCCAGCAGGGAGGAGGCCTGACTGTCGGTGAGCGACGCCACGAAGTCGATCACAGCCCGTCCCCGTGCCAGTTCACGGATGCCGGCCTCGCCCTGGGGCGGTTCACCGACCGCACCGACCAAAGTGGACGAATCGGTCGCGGCCAGCTCGCTGTACTCCTCCTCGGCCAGACCGACCAGATCCTGGAGCCGGCGCGGCAGCCGGTCGGACTCGTAGCGGTCGGCGAGCCACTGCTCGAGCGCGCGCACCAACGCGGTCAGCAACCGGGCCTGACCTCGTTGGTGCAGCGCGAGATCCGGACGAAGCAGGACGAAGCGCCGGTGCACGAACTTGAGCACCTGCACCTCGTGCCACTGCGCCGACCCGAGCAGCACGTGCCCGGCGCGGTTCGGCGGGTCCAGCACGACGCTCATGCCGTCGATCAGCCGCGCGGTCCAGCCGGCGGAGAACCGGCCGACGGCCTGCTCGGCCTCCACCGAACCGTCGAACGGCGTGGTGAGCAGGTTGTCCACCAGCTCGGCCCGCACCCGCCGCACGGCCGCGACGAACGCCTCGTCGTTGACGATCCACGAGTCCCGCCGGTGCAGCCGCCGGCGCAGGATCTCCAGCGAGTACCCGGGGCGGCGGGCCCGCTGCGCCAACAGCTGGTCGTCCAGTTCGGCCAGTTCCAGCGCGGCACCGACCCAGCGGCCAAGCTCGGCCGCGACCGGGGCGTGCTGCAGGACCCCGATGCGGTGGAAGTCCTCCAGGTCGTGGATGGCGTAGGCGATGTCGTCGGCGATGTCCATCACGGACGCCTCGACCGTCTGCTGCCAGGGTGCGAGGCGGGCGGCGAACGGCGCGCGGGCCTGGGCCAGATCGTCCAGTTCGGTCACGTAGACGGAGAACTTGCTGGAGCCGGTGCCCTTCTCCCCCGACGGCTCGGACGCCCCACGCGGCGGGTCGTCCATGCCCCGGGGATGCGGCCGCGGGTGGCTCAGGCGGGTCCACGGGTACTTGAGCATCGCGGCCCGCACGGCGGCGGTGAGGTCCAGGCCCTTGCCGCTGGGCCCGCCGGTGTCGGTGGTGGTGACGATGCGCAGGCTCTGCGCGTTGCCCTCGAACCCGTCGGGCAGGCCGAAGCGGTGGCGGGCGAGCCGGTCGAGGACCTGCTCACCGAGATGCCCGAACGGCGGGTGCCCGAGGTCGTGGGCCAGACCCGCTGCCTCGACGACGTCCGGGTCGCACCCGCCGAGCTTGTCCAGCTCCGGAGCAAGCCGGGGGTCGGCGATCAGCCGCTCGGCGATGGCCCTGGCGACCTGGGCGACCTTGAGGCTGTGGGTCAGCCGGTTGTGCAGCAGGCCCGACCCGCTGACGCTGACGACCTGGGTGACACCCCCGAGCCTGGCGAAGAACGGGGAGGCGACGACCCGGTCCCGGTCGGCGCGGAACGGGCTGGCGGCCAGGTCACCCGCGCTGGTCCCGTACCGCCTGGACGCGCGCTGCTCGGCGAGATCACCCACACGGGTCACTCTAGGCTGAGACGGTGATCGATGTCCTGGTCGGGGGCGCCGGGCCCGCCGGCCGGGCGATCGCCTCGGCGTGCGCCGCACAGGGCCTGGCGACCGCGCTGGTCGCCCCCCGACCCGACGCGCCGTGGCCGGCGACCTACGGCCTGCTCGCCCACGAGACGGCGCTGCTGCCACCGACCGCCCGCTACACCACGGCCACCGCCCACGTGCACGCCGGCGGGGCGCGGCGACTGGCGTGGGACTACGCCGTGCTGGACAACGACAGCGTCCGCGCCGCCCTGACCCACCCCGAGGTGACCGTCCTGGACGGTCGGCTGGCCGACCGGCTCGGCACCGCCCGGGTGGTGATCGACGCGACCGGCGCCCACCGGCCGGGCCGTACGGCGGTCGAGCAGACCGCCTACGGCGTCGTGGTCCCCGCGCGGACCGCCGCCGCCCTGGTCGGTCCTGGCCAGGCCGTGTTCATGGACTGGCGCCAGCCGGCGCCGGGGCCACCGACCTTCCTCTACGCCATCCCCCGCCCGGACGGCCAGGTCCTGCTGGAGGAGACCTCGCTGGCCAGCCGTCCCGGTCTCGGCCTGGCCGATCTGCGCGAACGGCTGCTCACCCGGCTCGCCGCGCACGGCATCGACCCCGGCGACGCGCCGGTCGACCGGGTGCGTTTCCCGCTGGAACGACCGGCGGTGCGGACCGGCGTCATCCCGTTCGGGGCCGCCGCCGGGCTGGTGCACCCGGCCACCGGCTACAGCGTCGCCGACTCGCTGCGGCTGGCGCCGGTGCTCGCCAGGGCCATCCGGCTCGCCGGTCCGGCACGGGCCGGGCGGGCGGCCGGGCGGGTGCTGTGGCCGCCGGCCGCGCGGGCGGTGTACCGGCTGCGGCGGGCCGGGCTGGGCACGCTGCTCGCGCTGCCGGCCGACCGGACCGCCGAGTTCTTCGGCCTGTTCTTCGGGTTGCCGCCGAGGCTGCAACTGGCGTTCCTCGGCGGTCGCGACGACCTGGCCGGCAACGTCGCGGCCATGGCCACCATGTTCGCGCGCGCGAGCCCCCGGCTGCGTCGCGCGATGGCGCTCCGCCGCTGACCCCGCCGACTAGACTCGCCCGGATGGTGCGCTACCGCCCCGGCCAGGTGGCCGAGCAGACCGGCTTCAGCCTCGACACCCTGCGCTACTACGAGCGCATCGGCCTGCTCGACGGCATCGAACGTGACTCCGGCGGGCGCCGGGTGTTCGACGACAACGACCTCAACTGGCTGCGCATCCTGCGCTGCCTGCGCGACACCGGCATGCCGATCTCCCGGATGGTCCGCTACGCCGAACTGGCCAGGGGCGGTGACGAGACCATCGCCGAGCGGCTCGCCCTGCTCGAGGAGCACGACCGGGACATCAACCGGAAGATCGAGCTGTTGCTGGCCGAGCAGGACCACATCCGTGCCAAGATCTCGAACTACCGCCGGGCCATGGCGGGCACCGCACCGGAACTGGCTCCCGCACGGGAGGGCGCATGACGACACCGGACCCGCCCCAGGGCGGCGACGAACCGACGGGCCCGTCCCCGATCGAGGACTTCTTCCAGGAACCCCTGCCGGCCGCGCCCCCACCGCCCGGACCGCCCGTGCCCGTGCGCGCGCCCCGCCGGCCCGCGTACTACGTCGGGCTGACCGTCGCGGTGATGCTGGTGATCGGCCTGATCGCCGGCCTGGCGGTGCTCGCCACCGCGCCCCCGGTGACCCGGGTCGCCGGGACCCCCTCGGCGCCCGACGTCGTGGAACCGCCGACCGGCACGGAGTCCGCCCCCGCCGAGGCCACCACCACCGCACCGCCGGCCACCGGCGAGGACCCGTACGCGGAGCTGGCCACCCACCCGCTGTCCACGGGGACCGCCACCATGCCCGACCAGACCTGCGCGCTGCCGAGGTTCGACCCGGCCGACGCCGCCCAGGCCAGCTTCTACCAGGCCGTCGCGGTGTGCGCGGACACCGCGTTCGGCGCCCTGCTGTCGGCCAACGACCTGTCGCCGGTCCCCGTCGAGGCCGTCACCGTCTACACCGGACCGGTCGAAACCCCGTGCGGCACCGTGGAACCGACCAGTCCGGCGACCCAGTGCGCCGGCACCGTCTACATGACACCCGCGCACCTGCGGGACACCGAGGGCAACGACCGCTACCCCGGCCGCTACGTCGGGGTGTTCCTACGCGAGTACGCCAAGGCACTGCTGGAGACCGGCGGGCTCGGCCCCCTCTACGAGAAGGTCGACGGCGACATCGCCGGCCGGATCGCCGACCAGGCCACCTGCCTGGCCGGCATCGCGTCCGGCGCGATGGACGGGCGCGGCGCGGTGGACGACAACATCACCGGCGAGATCCGCGCCCGACTGTCCGAAGTGGACGCTACGGAGGACGCGGCCACCTGGCTGGCGAAGGGTTCCGACACCCGCCAGCTGGCCGCGTGCAACACCTGGGTCTAGAGGGTGAAGCCGAGGGCGCGCAACTGCTCGCGGCCGTCGTCGGTGATCTTCTCCGGACCCCACGGCGGCATCCAGACCCAGTTGATCCGGAAGTCGCTCACCAGCCCGCCACCGGGACCCGCGGTCAGCGCGGCCCGGGTCTGGTCCTCGATCACGTCGGTCAGCGGGCAGGCCGCCGACGTCAGCGTCATGTCCAGGGTCGCCGTGTTGTCCTGCTCGACCCGGATGTCGTAGACCAGCCCGAGATCGACCACGTTGATACCCAGCTCGGGGTCGACCACGTCACGCATGGCCTCCTCAAGGTCCTCGACCGCGGCCACGTCCGCCTTCGGCGCCGGCGGCTCGGGCAGCGACTCGACGCCCCGCTCGGTGCTCTCGGTGCTCATCGGTCAGCAACTCCTTCGACTCGGGACACCGCGTCCTTGAACGCCATCCAGCCCAACAGCGCGCACTTCACCCGCGCCGGGTACTTCGCGACACCGGCGAAGGCCACACCGTCCTCCAGCACGTCCTCGTCCGGCTCGACCTGACCCCGCCCCTGCACCATCTCCACGAACGCGTCCATCGTGGACAGGGCGTCCTGGACCGAGCGCCCGGTGACCAGGTCGGTCAGCACCGACGTGGACGCCTGACTGATCGAACAGCCCTGGCCCTCGTAGGACACGTCGCCGACGGTCGACCCCGCGAGCGCCACCCGCAGCGTCACCTCGTCCCCACAGGTCGGGTTGACCTGGAAGGACTCCGCGTCGAACGGCTCGCGCAGTCCCCGCCCGTGCGGGTTCTTGTAGTGGTCCAGGATGATCTCCTGGTACATCGACTCCAGGTTCATCCGAAGACCTTCTTCACCCGGTCCAGCCCCGCCACCAGCGCGTCCACCTCGGCGCGCGTGTTGTACAGGTAGAACGACGCCCGGGTGGTCGCCGGAATTCCGAAGCGCACGACCGCCGGCCGCGCACAGTGGTGGCCGACCCGCACCGCGATGCCCTGCTCGTCGAGGATCTGCCCGACGTCGTGCGGGTGGATGCCCTCCAACGAGAACGACACCTCGGCGACCCGGTCGGTCGCGGTGTTCGGGCCGATCACCGTCAGGCCATCGACCTCGGCGAACCGGTCGATGACGTAGGCGGTCAGCTCGTGCTCGTGCGCGGCGATCGCCGCCATCCCGACCGAGGTCAGGTAGTCCACGGCCGCGCCAAGGCCCACGGCCTGCGCGATCGGCGGCGTGCCGGCCTCGAACTTGTGCGGCGGAGCGGCGTAGGTGGACCGCTCCATCGTCACCAGCTCGATCATCTCGCCACCGCCGAGGAACGGCGGCAGCTCGTTGAGCAGCGGCAACCGGCCCCACAGCACGCCGATCCCGGTCGGGCCGAGCATCTTGTGCCCGGTCACCGCGACGAAGTCGGCGCCCAGCGCGGCCACGTCCAGCGGCAGGTGCGGCGCCGACTGCGACGCGTCGACCAGCACCAACGCGCCGACCTCCCGCGCCCGCCGGATCACCACGTCCACCGGGTTGATCGTGCCGAGCAGGTTGGACACGTGCGTCAGCGACACGATCTTGGTCCGCTCGGTGATCACGCTGTCCAGAGTGGACAGATCGAGCCGGCCCTCCTCGGTGATCCGGAACCACCGCACCGTCGCGCCGGTGCGCTCGGCGAGCTGGTGCCACGGAACGATGTTGGAGTGGTGCTCCATCTCGGTGATGACGATCTCGTCACCGGGACCGACCCGGTGGTCGGGACCGGCCTCACCGAGCACCCTGGCGACCAGGTTGATCGCCTCCGAGGTGTTCTTGGTGAAGATCACCTCGTCGCGGCTGGGCGCGTTGATGAACCTCGCCATCCTGTCCCGCGCACCCTCGTAGAGCGCCGTGGCCTCCTCGGCCAGGGCGTGGATGCCACGGTGGACGTTGGCGTTGTGCTGCTCGTAGTACCCCACGAGCGCGTCGATGACCTGGCGCGGCTTCTGCGACGTCGCCGCGTTGTCCAGGTACACCAACGGTTTGTCGCCGTGCACGAGCCGGGACAGGATCGGGAAGTCCTTGCGGATCGTCTCGACGTCCAGCGGCGCGGTGGTGGTGGTCACCTCAGGAACCTCGTTTCGAGAGCGCGGATCAGCCGATCGCGGCCGGCTCCTGCTTGCCGGTGAACCGAACGTAGCCGTGCTCCTCGAGCTGGTCGGCGAGCTCGGAACCACCCGACTCGACGATCCGGCCGCCGGCGAACACGTGCACGAAGTCCGGGGTGATGTGGCGCAGGATCCGGGTGTAGTGGGTGATCAGCATGATGCCGACCTCGCCACCGGCCTTGACCCGGTTGATGCCCTCGCTCACCACGCGCAGCGCGTCGACGTCCAGACCGGAGTCCGTCTCGTCGAGGATCGCGATCTTGGGCTGGAGCAGGGCCAGCTGCAGGATCTCGTGGCGCTTCTTCTCACCGCCGGAGAAACCCTCGTTGACCGAGCGCTCCGCGAAGGCCGGGTCGATGTCCAGCTCGGCCATCGCCTCCTTGACCTCCTTGACCCAGTGCCGCAGCTTCGGCGCCTCGCCCCGGACCGCGGTGGCCGCGGTACGCAGGAAGTTCGACATCGACACGCCCGGCACCTCCACCGGGTACTGCATCGCGAGGAACAGGCCGGCGCGGGCCCGCTCGTCGACCGACATCGCGAGCACGTCCTCGCCGTCGAGCGTCACCTCGCCCGAGGTCACCTCGTACTTGGGGTGCCCGGCGATCGCGTAGGACAGCGTGGACTTGCCGGACCCGTTGGGGCCCATGATGGCGTGCGTCTCGCCCGCCCTGATGGTCAGGTCGACCCCGGACAGGATCTCCTTGGACGTCTCGTCGGTGGCGACCGAGACGTGCAGACCCTTGATCTCCAGCGTGGACATGTCGTGCGTTTCTCCTAGCTCAGTTCGTGGTGGTGGTGACGTCCACATGGACCTCACCGTCGCGGATCTCGACCGGGAACACGTCGACCGGTTCGGTGGCCGGCAGCGAGGACGGGGCGCCGGTGCGCAGGTCGAAGCACGACCCGTGCAGCCAGCACTCGATGCCCTTGCGGGTCACCTCGCCCTCGGACAGCGCGAGCGTCGCGTGTGAACACTCGTCACGCAGCGCGTGCACGACGTCACCCTGGCGAACGAGAACGACCGGCTCGTCGTCGACCTCGACGCCGAACGGCTTCCCGTCGTCCAGATCCGACAACGCGCAGGCGCGGATCATGCGCCGACCGCCTCGAGCTCCGCCTCGATGGCCGCCTCCAGGCGCTCGCGGATCTCCGGGACGCCGATCTTCATCAGCAGCTCGTGGAAGAAGCCGCGCACCACCAACCGGCGCGCCACCCCCTCCGGGATCCCTCGGGCCTGCAGGTAGAACAGCTGCTCGTCGTCGAACCGGCCGGTGGCGCTGGCGTGACCGGCACCGGCGATCTCGCCGGTCTCGATCTCCAGGTTCGGCACCGAGTCGGCGCGAGCGCCCTCGGTGAGCACCAGGTTGCGGTTCAGCTCGAAGGTCTCGGTGCCCTCGGCGGCCGCCCGGATCAGCACGTCGCCGATCCACACGGTCCGCGCGCCGTCGCCCTGCAACGCGCCCTTGTAGGTCACGTTGGACTTGCAGTTGGGCTGGGCGTGGTCGGCGAAGGTACGCAGCTCGATGTGCTGGCCGGCGTCGGCGAAGTACAGGCCGTTCAGCTCGGCGTCACCGCCCGGCGCGGCGAACACCGCGGTCGGGCTGACCCGCACCAGGTCGCCACCGAGGGAGACCAGATGGTGCCTGAGCGTGGCGTCACGGCCGAGCTTCGCGTGGTGCGCGGAGACCTGCACGGCGTCGTCGGCCCAGTCGTGCACGCTGACCACGGTGAGCTTCGCGCCGTCACCGACGAGGATCTCCACGTTGTCGGCGACCGTGCCGCTGCCCCGGTGGTCGAGCACGACCACGGCCTCGGCGAACCGCTCGGCCCGCACCTGCAGGTGCGCGTAGGCGACCTTGCCCTCGCCGGGGCCGGTGAGCGTCACCGTGGTGACGCCCGCCCGGACCTCCTGGGGCACGGTGAGGACCGTGGCCGTGGTGAACGACGAGTACGCCTGCGCCGCCACCCGGTCACCCGGGGTGCCGGCGGCGCCGAGCCGGTCGTCGTCACGGCCGACGGTCTCGACGGTCACGTCGGGACCGTCGACCTCGACGGTCAGCTCGCCGGTGGCCGGCGCGCTGCCGTCGTGCAGGCCGCGCAGCCGACGCATCGGGGTGAAACGCCAGATCTCCTCACGCCCGCCGGGCGTTTCGAAGGCCTCGACGTCGAAGGAGGCGAACTGCTCGGCCCTGGACGCCTTGGGAACCACCGCGCCGTGGGAGTGCGGTGTCTGTGCGACGGACGTCATTTAGCCGACGGCCCCTTCCATCTGCAGCTCGATGAGCCGGTTCAGTTCCAGCGCGTACTCCATGGGCAGTTCGCGCGCGATCGGCTCGACGAAGCCGCGCACGACCATCGCCATCGCCTCGTCCTCGGTCAGGCCCCGGGACATCAGGTAGAACAGCTGGTCCTCGCTGACCTTCGAGACCGTCGCCTCGTGCCCCATCGCCACGTCGTCGGTGCGGATGTCGACGTAGGGGTAGGTGTCGCTGCGGCTGATCTGGTCGACCAGCAGCGCGTCACACTTCACCGTGGACTTCGAGTGGTGCGCGCGCTTGGCGACCTTCACCAGTCCCCGGTAGGAGGTGCGGCCGCCACCACGGGCCACCGACTTGGACACGATCGTCGAGGACGTGTGCGGCGCGAGGTGCTCCATCTTGGCGCCGGCGTCCTGGTGCTGGCCCTCGCCGGCGAACGCGATCGACAGCACCTCGCCCTTGGCGTGCTCGCCCATCAGGAACACCGACGGGTACTTCATGGTGACCTTGGAGCCGATGTTGCCGTCGATCCACTCCATGGTCGCGCCCTCTTCGGCCTTGGCGCGCTTGGTGACCAGGTTGTAGACGTTGTTCGACCAGTTCTGGATGGTCGTGTACCGGCAGCGGCCGCCCTTCTTCACGATGATCTCGACGACCGCCGAGTGCAGCGAGTCCGACGAGTAGATCGGCGCGGTGCAGCCCTCGACGTAGTGCACGTAGGCGCCCTCGTCGACGATGATCAGCGTCCGCTCGAACTGGCCCATGTTCTCGGTGTTGATCCGGAAGTAGGCCTGCAGCGGGATCTCGACGTGCACGCCCTTGGGGACGTAGATGAACGAGCCGCCGGACCAGACGGCGCCGTTGAGCGCGGAGAACTTGTTGTCGCCGTGCGGGATGACCGAGCCGTAGTACTCCTCGAACAGCTCCGGGTGCTCCTTGAGCGCGGTGTCCGTGTCGAGGAAGATCACGCCCTGCTTCTCGAGCTCCTCGTTGATCTTGTGGTAGACCACCTCGGACTCGTACTGGGCGGCGACACCGGCCACCAGCCGGGCCTTCTCGGCCTCGGGGATGCCCAGCTTGTCGTAGGTGTTCTTGATGTCCTCGGGCAGGTCCTCCCAGCTCTGGGCCTGCTTCTCGGTGGACCGCACGAAGTACTTGATCGTGTCGAAGTCGATGCCGGACAGGTCAGCACCCCAGTTGGGCATGGGCTTGCGGTCGAACAGCTGCAGGCCCTTGAGGCGCGACTCGAGCATCCACTCGGGCTCGCCCTTCTTCGCCGAGATGTCCCTGACGACGGCCTCGGACAGGCCACGCTGCGCGCTGGCACCGGCGGCGTCGGAGTCCGACCAGCCGAACTGGTACCGGCCCAGCGAGGCCAGCGTCTCCTCCTGGGTCAGCGGCGGCGAACCTGCGCGCTCCGGGGCGGTGGTCATGAAGGCGTCCCTTCGGTCGTGGTGGGAGCGGTCGGGCGTCCGTGCTCAGTGGGTTCGGTACCGCTGAGCGGGACATGGGTGGTGCACGCGGCGTCACCGCGCGCGATGGTCGACAGGCGCTGGACGTGGGTGCCGAGCAGGTCGGCGAACGTCGCCGTCTCGACCTCACACAGCTGGGGGAACTCCGCGGCGACGTGGGCGACCGGACAGTGGTGCTGGCACAGCTGCTCCCCTGTCCCTACCCGCCGCGTCGACGCAGCGTATCCCTCCCTGGTGAGCGCGTCGGCGAGGGCCTTGGCCCGCTCCGCCGGCCCGTCCTTGTCGGTGACCGCCGTGCGGTGCCGGTCGACCATGGAGGCGACCCGCCGCGCGGCGAACTCCCGAACGGCCGTTTCGCCCCCGCCCTCGGCGACGAACCGGATCGCCGCGATGGCGAGGTCGTCGTAGGCGTGGCCGAACCTGGCCCGTCCGGTCTCGGTGAGCAACCACAGCTTCGCCGGCCGCCCACGGCCCCGCTGGCCGCGCCGGGGCGCGTCGCGGAACTCCGCCTCACCGTTGGCGACCAGCGTGTCGAGGTGCCGGCGTACCGCTGCCGGACTGAGCCCGAGGGTCTCGGCGACCGCTGCCGCCGTGATCGGGCCCTCCTCCAGCAGCAGACGCGCCACACCATGCCTGGTGCGGCCCTCGGCCTGCTGCTCGTTTTTCACAACACCAGTGTGTCCTATTTCCCGGGAGGCGGCAAAGACGCCCCTCCGTGAGGTGATCGGCATCACCGGTCAGGTGGGTCGCTACTCTTCCCCCGTGGTGGCGGGAGACACGGTGCGTGAGGACGTCAACGATCGACCTGACGAGGGGCCCACCGGCGTCCTGGACACCCGCGAGCGCCGCCAGCTCGACGTCATCCGCCGCTTCGGCACGGTCGGCGCGCTGCTGCTGGCGGTCGGCTCACTGGGCGCGGGGGCCGCTCCGGTGTTCAACCCGGTGTGGCGACTGCCGGTGCTGGGCATCTTCAGCCGGATGACCACGGTCTCGCTGACCATCGCGTTCATCGGCGTGTTCATGATCGTGCTGGCCTGGCTGGGCCTTGGCCGGCTGGCGATGCCCGGCCGTGACCGGATGGTCTCGCTGCCGCAGATGGCGCGCACGCTGATGATGTGGACCGCGCCGCTGGTGTTCACCGTCCCGATGTTCTCCAAGGACGTCTACAGCTACCTCGCGCAGAGTGAGATCGCCGCGCGCGGCCTCGACCCGTACACCGTCGGACCGGCCGAGGGGCTTGGCCTGGACGACCCGCTGACCGACGGCGTGCCGACGATGTGGCGGGACACGCCCTCGCCCTACGGGCCGGCGTTCATCATGGTCGGCCGGGCGATCAACTGGGTGGCCGGCAACCACGTGGTGATGGGCGTCGCCCTGCACCGGCTGCTGGCCCTGGTCGGCTTCGCGATGATCGTCTGGGCGCTGCCCCGGCTGGCGCGGCGCTTCGGGATCAACCCGGTCAGCGCGCTGTGGCTGGGCGCCGCCAACCCGCTGGTGCTGTTCCACCTGGTGGTCGGCATCCACAACGAGGCGCTGGCCATCGGCCTGATGCTCGTGGGCATCGAGCTGGCGCTGGCCAGGATGCCGCGCTGCGGGCCGGCCGGCCCGTTCCCGCCGTGGCAGCCGGGCGAGCTGCTCTGGTACGGCATCGGCGCCGGGGTGATCACCCTCGGCGCGGCGGTGAAGATCCCCGCCGCGCTCGCCCTCGGCTTCCTCGGCGTGATGATCGCCCGGCGCCTCGGCGGGCGGTGGAAACACCTGTTCGCCACGGCCGGCGCACTGATGGTGATCTTCGTCGGGGTGCTCGCCATCATCTCGTTCGGCAGCGGCCTCGGCTTCGGCTGGACGACCACGCTCAACACGGCCAGCAGCATCAAGTCGTGGATGGCACCGATGACCGCGCTCGGCTTCGGCGCCGGCGGGCTGGGCATCATGCTCGGCCTGGGCAACCACATCGACGCCGCCATCACCGTCAGCCGGATGGTCGGCACGCTGCTCGGCCCGCTGCTGGCCGCCAAGCTGCTGCTGGACAGCTTCCGGTGGCGGCTGCGACCGATGATCGGGCTCGGGGCCGCGATCGGCGCGGTGCTGGTCTTCGGCGCGACCGTGCAGCCCTGGTACCTGCTGTGGGCGATCCTGCCGCTGGCGGTCGCGGCCGGCAACATCCGGTTCCGCACGATGGCCACGGTGGTCAGCGCCGGGCTGGCGGTCGCCCTGCCACCGACCGGCAGCACCTTCGACGGCCGCACCTACCAACTGCCCTACGCCTACGCCGGAGCCGTGCTCGTGGTGGTCATCGCGGTGGTGTTGGTCCGCCGCCACATCCCGGCCTCGACCCGCCCGCCACGCGGCGCACGTGGTGCCGGCAACCAGCCTTCCAGCGCCGCGTCCTAACCTTGGTCCCGTGAGCGCACGCACGCCCGTCCCAGCCGTGGACGTCTCGGGACTGGTCCGGCGCTTCGGCACGACCACCGCCGTCGACGGTCTCGCCCTGCGGCTGGAACAGGGCACGGTGCTCGCGCTGCTCGGCCCCAACGGCGCCGGCAAGACCACCACGGTGGAGATCTGCTCGGGATTCCAGCGCGCCGACGGCGGCTCGGTGAACGTGCTGGGCCTCGACCCGGCGGTGCACGGCGAGAAACTGCGCCCGCGCGTGGGCGTCATGCCCCAGGGCGGCGGTGCCTACCCCGGCGTGCGCGCCGGGGAGATGCTCGCGCTGGTCGCCTCCTGCGCGGCCAACCCGCTGTCCCCCGACTGGCTGCTGGACGTGCTGGGGCTCGCCTCGGTCGCCCGCACGCCGTTCAAGCGGCTCTCCGGCGGCCAGCAGCAGCGCCTGTCGCTGGCCTGCGCGCTGGTCGGCCGCCCCGAGCTGGTCTTCCTCGACGAGCCGACAGCCGGCCTCGACCCGCAGGCCCGCCGGCTGGTGTGGGAGCTGGTCGGGGCGCTGCGCACCGACGGCGTCAGCGTGCTGCTGACCACGCACATCATGGAGGAGGCCGAGGAGCTGGCCGACCAGGTCGTGATCATCGACCACGGCCGGGTCGTCGCCGAGGGCTCCCCGCGCCAGCTCACCGCCGAGAGCTCCGACGCCGCCCGGCTGCGCTTCCGCGCCCGCCCCGGCATGGACACCAGCCAGCTGTGCGCGGCGCTGCCCGCCGACTGCCGCATCGACGAGCACGCCCCCGGCGCGTACCTGCTGTCCGGCAGCATCGACCCGCAGGTCGTCTCGGCGGTCACCACGTGGTGCGCCCAGCAGGGCGTGCTGGCCGAGGAACTGCACGTCGGCCGGCGCAGCCTGGAGGACGTCTTCCTCGAACTGACGGGACGTGAGCTGCGCTGACCGCCCGTACCCCCGCCCAGAACCCCGCTGAGGGAGCCCGGCCGATGACCACGTTTCCCGCCGGCACCTTCACCCCGGCGCCGGGCCGGGGCCGGACCGGCCGGATGCTGCTCGTCCACGCCCGCACCGAGGCGATGCTGACGCTGCGCAACAGCGAACAGATCCTGCTCACCCTGCTGATCCCGCTCGCGCTGCTCGTCGGCCTCACGCTGCTGGACATCTTCTCGCTGCCCGAGCCACGGGTCGACTCGGTGACGCCGAGGATCTTCGCGCTGGCGGTGATGTCCTCCGCGTTCACCGGCCAGGCCATCGCTCTCGGGTTCGACCGACGCTACGGCGTGGTCAAGCGGCTCGCCGCGACCGCGCTGCCCCGCTGGCTGCTGCTGGCCGGGCGCACCAGCGCGGCGCTGGTCGTGGTGGCGGTGCAGCTGGTGGTGCTCGGCGTGGTGGCCGCGGTGCTCGGCTGGTCACCGTCACCGGCCGGCATCGGCTGGGCGGTCGTGCTGGTGCTGCTGGGCACGCTGTCCTTCGGCGCGCTGGGCGTGCTGCTCGGCGGCGCGCTCAAGGCGGAGGTCGTGCTGGCCCTGGCGAACCTGGTCTGGTTCGTGCTGCTGCTGGCCGGTGGGATCGTCGTCCCGGCGACCTCGATGCCCGGCGTACTGGCCGACATCGTGCCGTTCCTGCCGTCCGGGGCGCTGGCCGAGGGCCTGCACACCGCGCTGGTGGACGGTGCGGTCCCCGGCTGGTCGGTGTTCGTGACCCTCCTCGGGTGGGGCGGGGTCGCCGCCGTGCTGGCCACCCGCACGACCAGGCTCTCCTAGCGAACCCTCGCGCGGGGTCCCGGCGTCCCTTCCATACGATCGTGCCGTGGTGCTCGCACAGCTGAAGTCCCGGCTCGCACAGTTGAAGTCCCGGATCGACCGGATTCCCGCCCCCAGCTACCGCCTCCAGCTGGGCGTCGCGATCGCGGTGGTCGTCACCCAGGCCCTGATCGCCATGACCGGTGCGATCGTCCGGGTCACCGGCTCGGGGCTGGGCTGCCCGACCTGGCCGGAGTGCTTCCCGGGCAGCATGGTGCCCGTCGAGCACCCCGAGTTCGCGACGCTCAACCAGTGGATCGAGTACGGCAACCGGCTGTTCACCGGGGTCGTCGGGCTGATCGCGGTCGCCGCGTTCGTGCTGGCCTACCGCCACCGCCCGACCGACAAGCGCTACCTGCGCCTGGCCATCGCGATGCCCGTCGGGGTCGCCGTGCAGGCCGTCATCGGTGGGATCACCGTGCGGCTGGACCTGCTGTGGTGGACCGTGGCCATCCACCTGCTGGCCTCCACGGTGATGGTCTGGCTGGCCACCCTGCTGGTGCACGCCGTGCCCCGGGACGACCGGCCGCGCGGACACGGTTCGAAACTGCTCTACGTCCCGGCCGGGCTGCTGGCCGGCGTGCTGGTCACCGGCACCATGGTCACCGGCGCCGGCCCGCACGGCGGCGACCCGGAGACCCCGCGCTTCGACGTGCCGGTGGAGACGCTGGCCCACGTGCACGCCGCGTTCCTCTACACCTTCCTCGGCTCGCTGGTGCTGGTCGGTTTCTGGCTGCGCGGCACGACGAACCCGCCGTGGCGGCGCTACCGGATCCTGCTGGCGGTGGTCGTCGCGCAGGGCGCGATCGGACTCGTCCAGTTCTGGACCGGGGTGCCGGAGATGTTGGTGTCGCTGCACGTCCTGGGCGCTATGTCGGTCATCGTGGCCACCGCCTCGCTGTGGTGCGGCGTGCGGACCACCGAGTCACTGGTGGCGAAGCAGCCGCAGAGGACCTAACGTGGACGGTGAACCTACGGTTACGTAACCGTAGGTACGTTGACAGGCCGCGTCCCGGCCGAGTTACGAGGTCCTCGAACCCATCGCACCCACCCTCTCGCCCACGCGCGAAGACCGGCCCCAGCCCAAACCCCTGATCGGTCGCCGGCGCTCGCTGCCGGAGACGTTCCTCGTCAAGCTGTTCATCCTCGTCCCGTTCGCCGCGCTGATCGCCGCCGTCCCGCTGTTCTGGGGCTGGGGACTCGGCTGGACGGAGGTCGGCCTCGCCGCCGGGTTCTACCTGGTGTCGGCGCTCGGTGTGACCGTCGGCTACCACCGGTACTTCACCCACGGCTCGTTCAAGGCCAACCGGGGGCTGCGGGTGGCGCTCGCGCTCGCCGGTGGGCTGGCCGCCCAGGGGTCGGTCGTGGCGTGGGTCGCCGACCACCGCCGCCACCACGCCTTCTCCGACCGCGAGGGGGACCCGCACTCCCCCTGGCTGTTCGGCACCAGCGCCCGCGCGCTGGCCAAGGGCTTCTGGCACGCGCACATGGGCTGGCTGTTCGAGCGTGACATCACCAACGCCGAGCGGTTCGCCCCGGATCTGCTGGCCGACCGCGACCTGCGCCTGATCGACCGCCTGTTCATCCCGCTGACCCTGGTCAGCCTGCTGTTGCCGGCGCTGCTCGGCGGCCTGATCACGATGTCGTGGGGCGGCGCGGTCGCCGGGTTCTTCTGGGCCGGGCTGGTGCGGATCGCCTTCCTGCACCACGTGACCTGGTCGGTCAACTCGATCTGCCACATGGTCGGCTCGCGTCCGTTCGCCAGCCGCGACCGGGCGGCGAACTTCTGGCCGTTGGCCCTGCTGTCGATGGGCGAGTCCTGGCACAACTCCCACCACGCCGACCCGACCGGTGCGCGGCACGGTGTCCTGCGTGGTCAGCTCGACATCTCCGCCAGGGTCATCTGGATCTTCGAGAAGCTCGGCTGGGCGCGCGAGGTCCGCTGGCCCAAGCCGGAACGTCTGGCGGCCAGGCGAACCAGCTAGGGTCCGGGAAGGTTCCCTGATCCTGGCGGAGGACAACGTGGTTGACGCGGTCGTCGTCCGGGCCACCGGTGGCCCGGACGTACTGGAGTTCGGACAGATCGACCCGCCCCGGCCCGGCGCCGGTGAGGTGCTGGTGGACGTCGAGGCCGCCGGCCTGAACTACATCGACACCTACCACCGCAACGGCATGTACGCCCGGGAGCTGCCGTTCGTGCCGGGCAACGAGGGTGCCGGCGTGGTCGCCGAGCTCGGCGAGGGCGTCACCGGCCTCGCCGTCGGCGACCGGGTCGCCTGGGCCCACGCGCCCGGGTCCTACGCGCGCCAGGCGGTCGTGCCGGCCGGTTCGGCGTTCCCGGTGCCCGACGGCGTGGACACCGAGACGGCGGCGGCCGCGATGCTCCAGGGGCTGACCGCGCACTACCTGGTCACCTCCACCTTCCCGGTCAAGCCGGGTGACACCGTCCTGGTGCACGCCGCGGCGGGCGGCGTCGGGCTGTTGCTCACGCAGCTGGCGAAGTCCCGGGGCGGCAAGGTCATCGGCACGGTGTCCACCGAGGAGAAGGCGGCACTGGCGACCGGGGCCGGCGCCGACGAGGTCATCCGCTACACCGAGGTCGACTTCGCCGAGGAGGTCGCGCGGATCACCGGCGGGACCGGGGTGGCGGTGGTGTACGACGGCGTCGGCCGGGACACCTTCGACCGCAGCCTCACGTGCCTGTCCCCGCGCGGCTACCTGGTGCTGTTCGGGGCGTCCAGCGGGGCGGTGGCGCCGGTGGACCCGCAGCGGCTCAACGCGGGCGGCTCGCTGTTCCTCACCAGGCCGACGCTGGCCCACCACATCGCCACCCCGGAGGAGTTCCGCCGGCGCTGCGAGGAGCTGTTCGCGGCGATCGCGGGCGGGCGGCTCTCGGTGCGGGTCGGCGCGCGGTACCCGCTGGCCGAGGTCCGCCGGGCCCATGAGGACCTCGAAGGCCGGCGGACCACCGGGAAGGTGCTGCTCATCCCCGGGTGATCCACCGGCCTTCGGAACGCGAGTCAGGCGGTGTTCAGGCCGCGATCTCAGGCGCCGGTGACCTCCACGGCGTCGACGACGAACACGAGCGTCTCGTTCGGCTGCACCGGCGGCTGGCCCTGCGGGCCGTAGCCCAGCTCCGGCGGGATGATCAGCAGGCGGCGACCGCCCTGCTTGATTCCGATCATGCCCTCGTTCCAGCCGGGGATGACCGGGGCGGAGCCGACGTTCTCCACCGGGAACGGCTGGCCCCGGTCGTAGGAGTTGTCCACGATCTGGCGGTCGGACCAGGTCATCAGCAGGTAGTTGGTCTGTACCGTGGAGCCCTCGGTGACCTCCGCGCCGGTACCGGGCGTGAGGTCCTCGATGACCAGCTCGGTCGGCGGGGAGCAGGTGTCAGGCAACGTGATCGTCGGCTTCTCGCCGGCGGCCCCCTCGACGGTGATGTCCGCGGCCGTGCAGGCCGGGCCGCCGGCGTCGCCGGAGTCGGCCGGCTCGGTCGGCTCGACCTCGGAGGGCTCGGGCTCCGACGGCGGGGCGAACGACTGGGTGTCGGCACCGGGCGGCTCGTCCGAGGCCTGTTCCGAGGCGGTGCAGCCGGTGACGGCCAGCGCTGCCGCCGCCACGACGATGAGGAGTTTGCTCACGTTGCGCATGGTTGGCGAGCTTAGAGGTACCGCATCAGCCCCGGTCAGCGGCTGACGGTAACCGGTCCAGGTCACCCTTTTCGCCTATATCTCCCGGAGTGAATCTCGGGGTAGAGTTACTCCCCGCACTCGATCGAACACGCAGAGCGTTCGAGTGCTCACCTTGGAGGTGATGCCCGTTGTCAGCGGACGGCACTGGCCGCCGCAAGAACCCGATTCAAGAGATCTTCTGGACTAGAACCGGCCTCCTACTCCTGATCTTGTTGGTGACATCGGGGCTGGCCATGATCGTGTCGAGCGCCATGGCCGCCGGTACCGGGAAGAACCTGGTCACCGCATTGGCCACCGGCACCCTCGTCTCAGCGATCGTCGGCTTCGGCCAGACCCTGATCACCGCGACCGCGTCCCAGCGGGCCATGCTCACGCCACTCATCGAAGAGAGCCGCCAGGCACTGCGTGACCTGTCCGCCGAGTACCGATCGATGAACCGGGAATTCTTCCCCACGCACGTGTTCGAGCCGACAGCCGAGCCTGATCCCGCGTTCAATCGGTTGATGATGCAGGATCTGCAGAGCACCCGGCAGTACCTGTTTCGCGGGTTCTCCGGCCGCCACGCGGCCGCCCGACTGCTGCTGTCGCGAGCGGAGTGGGAAATTCGAGCGGTGGTTTCAGACCCACAGAATTTGTCCGGCATCAGTGGTCGGGCACGTTATCTGATTCGTCATTCAGCGGCCGACGTCGATCAGGACACGATCAACGCGCGGCTGCACGACGAGATCCGGATCGGCCTCGTCGGTCTGTATCTCGCCCGGAGCCGGTGCACCAGGATGGAGGTCTCGGTGATCTCCGACCCGCCGATCGACCGGGTCGAGATCTTCGACGGCAGTGTCTGGGTGACGCTGTACAGCGACGCCCGGTCGACCAACGAGTTCCCGCGCACGCTGCGGTTCTCCGAGGGGTCGTTCATCTACAACATGGAGCGCACCGAGTTCGGCCGTATCTGTGCCTCGCCGTTCGCCCACCAGATGGTGATCGGACCGAGCACGACGCGTGACGAGTTCATCGCGCAGTTCGAGCAGGTCACCGGCTCGAAGCTCACCGAAGAGACCTTTCTGGAGCTCACCGCCGAGTTCCACCGATTCCTCCGGGAATTCTCCGTCACCGCCGAGTTGGGGGGCTGATGGCCATGTCGCTACGGGTTTCCGCCCTGGGAGAACTGGCAGCACAACTGAGCGACGCCGAATTCGACCTGATCGCGCGGTGGGAGCAGGTGAACACATGGTTCCAGAACTGGGCGGAACGGCCCGGTCTGCGCATGAACCTGAGACACCACCTGCTCGAACTGCCCAACGACCAGGCGGACGCGGTGATCAGACGGTCACGGGAGACCACGACGCACTTCGCGTGGTGCCTGCGTGACCGGCCCGACGAGCCGTTCACGTTCTGGCTCAACGAGTACAAGCAGCAGCGGGACTGGCGCACCGGCTACGCCGACTCGATCCACAACCACCGCTACCACTTCTGCACGACGATCCTGCGCGGCGGGTATCTGCACGAGCGCTACACCGCCACGATCAACCCCACCACGGAGATGATCGGCTCGACCGAACTGCGGCTCAGCACGCCCTGTCCGGTCGGCGCAACCGAATCGTTACTGGCGTCGGACTTCCACCGGATTCCGAGGGCCACCGACGGCACGATGACATTCCTGGTCAAGTCGCGTGAGGTCATGCCCTGGAGCCTGTCGTTCGACCCGGAGACGCAGGAGGGACACAAGCACGTACCGGTGGAGACTCGCCTGGAACACCTGGCAAATCGGCTGTAGAGCGTTACCTGTCCGTGAGAAAGGAGAAGCACAAGGCAAGACAACGACCGTCCGTGGCGTTTACCATCAGGCCCAACCAACCATGCCGCTGGGCAGGGTTGTTGGGGAGGGCCGATGCAGTCCGAGAACGTCGCGACGGTCCGCGCCGTCGCGCCCACTGTCCCGGCTGACGCACTCACGATCGTCGACGCGAAGGTGCGCAGCCTCTGCTCCCGCTACGCCAAACGACTCCCGTTCCACGGCTGGCACCACGTCAGCTTCGTCAGATCGAAAGCGGTCCAGTTCGCCAGAGCCAACGGTGCCGAGGTGAGCGTTGTCGAGACCGCAGCCCTGGTGCACGACGTGAACTACCTGGTGCGCCGCAACTCCCCCGCCGCGGAGGGCGTCCAGCTCCGCGGCGGTCTGCTGGCCCAGGCCGGTATCGGCGCGGCGACCATCGACTGGATCGAGCGGATCGTGGTCGAGGCCGAGATGGCCAACCGAGGCCGGTACATCTCGGTGGAGGCCCAGGCGCTGTCCGACGCCGACACGCTGTTCAAGGCTCTGCCGGTGACCCCGGTGATGCTCTCCCACCGCTACCTCGCCGAGAACGGCATCACCCTGCGTGAGTTAGCCGACAAGATCGTGGGTGAGCAACAGCACAAGGTCGACGACGGCTACTACTTCTACAACCCCGAGGCCGCGGCCACCTACTCCCGGTGGGCCGCGACGAACCTGATGCTCTGGCAACACATCCAGGAGTCCCTCGACGACGACGACGTGACCGACCTGCTGGCCGCGGTCAACGCCCACGCCGCCGCGTCCTGAGCGCCACCTGATCGTCTTCGCCCGTTCCGCCCGAACGGGACGGGCGTGGCTGACACGGTGTGCGCATGGTGTTCGGGAAACGCAAACAGCAGCGGGCCGCCGCCCGGGCCGAGGAGGACGTTCTGCTCGCCCGGGTGGCGCTGTCAACCCTGTCGGTGACCGACCGGCCGTTCGAGGAGGTCGGGCTGGTGTGGGGCGACGCCGCGCCGCACGAGGCCGAGGCGCTGCGCACCCTGGCGCGGAACGCGCTGGAGCGCGGCGCCGACGCGGTGCTCGGCCTGTCGCTGTACGCGACCGGCTCCGAACGGCTGATGTCCACCCGCCGGCGCAACGACGAGTGGCGGGCGTTCGGTACCGGTGTCAGGTGGCGGTGATCCGCCCCGCGACCCGGCCCGCCGCGAGCACCGCGTCCAGGCGTTCGAACCCTTGGACCACGCCGCGTTCCATGCCGGAGGAGAGCACGGCGTCACGAACCGCGCGGGTGGGGAACCGGGCGGTGGTGGTCAGCAGGGTGGTCGGCAGGGTGCGTCGCTCGTGCTCGACGAGCACGGTGGTCACGACCGCCTCGTGCGCCGCCCGCGCCTCGCAGTCCACATTGGACTCCGTGGTGACGATCCGCTCCGGGGCGGCCAGGTCGAGGTAGGTCCCGCGCAGGGTCATCGCGACCCCCTCCGGCCCGCGCAGTCGGTAGTGCCAGCCGCCGCCGACCCGCAGGTCGACCTCGCAGTGCTCCAGCCGCCAGCCGTGCGGCCCGTACCAGCGCGCCAGCAGGTCGGGGCGGGTGTGCGCGTCGAAGACCAGCCGGCGCGGCGCGGCGAACTCCCTGGTCATGACGATGTCGCGCTCGCCGTGCGGCTCGATCCTCACGACTGGCCCTCGGTCAGCTCGCCGAGCAGCGCGTCGAGCCGCTCGTAGCTCTCCGACCAGAACTGACGGTAGCCGACCAGCCACTCCGTGGCCTCGCGCAGCGGCCCGGCCTCCAGGCGGCACGGCCGGCGCTGGGCGTCGCGTCCGCGCGACACCAGGCCGGCGCGTTCGAGCACCTTGAGGTGCTTGGAGATGGCCGGCTGGGTCATGTCGAACGGCGCGGCGAGCTCCTTGACCGTGGCCTCGCCCTTGGCCAGCCGGCTGAGGATGGCCCGCCGGGTCGGGTCGGCCAGGGCGGCGAACGTGGCGTCGAGCCGTTCGAGTGTGGCGACCACTCCATCACCTCCGGGTTCGATAACCAGACGGTAATGAACCCGTGTACACAGTGTCAACCAACCACGGACGGGTCAGGTCGGAAACTCAGAAGACGGTCGGCAGGGAGATCGCCGAGTCCACCGCGAGCGCCACGAACACCAGCGTCAGATAGGTGTTCGACATGTGGAACAACTTCATCGGCTTGCCCGGCTCACCACGGCGGATCGCCGCGTACAGGCGGTGGGCCACCGCCAGGAACCACACCCCGACACCGACCGCGAACGCCGCGTAGACCCAACCGGCGGCCGGCACCAGCAGCAACGTCCACAGCACCATCACCCACGAGTAGGTGACGATCTGCCGGGCTACCCGGTCCGCGGTGGTCACCACCGGCAACATCGGCACGCCGGCCCGCGCGTAGTCGTCCTTGAACTTCATCGCCAGCGCCCAGAAGTGCGGCGGCGTCCAGAAGAAGATCACACCGAACATCACCAGCGCCGGCCACTCGATGCTCCCGGTCACCGCCGACCAGCCGATCACCACCGGCATACAGCCGGCCGCGCCGCCCCACACGATGTTCTGGGCCGTCCGCCTCTTCAGAACCATTGTGTAGATCAGTACGTAGAAGAGGATGGCGGCCACCGACAGGCAGGCGGCCAGCAGGTTCGTCGTCGGCCACAGCCAGGCGAAGGACAGCACGCCGAGCACGACACCGAAGACCAGCGCGTTACGGGGAGGAACCTGATGACGGGGCAACGGCCGCGCCGAGGTCCGCTTCATCACCGCGTCGATGTCGGCGTCGGCGACACAGTTCAGCGCGTTGGCCGAACCCGCGGCCAGCGTCCCGCCGAACAACGTGGCGAACACCAACCACGGCGACGGGATCCCCCGCTCGGCGAGCATCATCGCCGGCACCGTGGTCACCAGCAGCAGCTCGATGATCCGCGGCTTGGTCAGCGCGACATACGCCAGCAGCACGTCCCTGCGGCGACGGCGCGTGCCACGAGCCTCGTCGTGGACGGCGCTCACCGGCGGCATGTAGCTCCTCATGGTCAGTTCGGCAACGCTCCGCATGGTAGCCGCGTGACCATGAACGGCCGTTGTCGGGTCGCTTGGCTAGGCTGTCCCTGACGAGGGACGTTGAGGAAACTCACGAGGAAAGTCACCCCGTGGATCATGAACAGCACGGGGCCGCTCGCAGGTTTGAGAACACCGAGGAAATGGGGAGCCTGACTCCGTGTCCATCAGTACTGACGAACTCACCCGCCTGACCACGCAGCGGACTCCGGACGACTGGACCGACCTCGACAAGCGAGCCGTCGACACGGTCCGCGTCCTTGCCGCGGAGGCGGTCCAGAACGCCGGCAACGGCCACCCGGGCACCGCGATGAGCCTGGCACCGCTGGCCTACGCGCTCTACCAACGTGTCATGCGCCACGACCCGAGCGACCCGGACTGGATCGGCCGCGACCGGTTCGTGCTCTCCGCCGGGCACTCGAGCCTCACGCTCTACCTCCAGCTGTTCCTCAGCGGCTACGGGCTCGAACTCGAGGACATCAAGGCGCTGCGCACGTGGGGCTCGCTGACCCCCGGCCACCCCGAGCACGGCCACACCAGGGGCGTGGAGATCACCACCGGCCCGCTCGGCCAGGGCATCTCCTCGGCGGTCGGCATGGCCATGGCCAGCCGCCGCGAACGAGGCCTGTTCGACCCGGACGCGAGTCCCGGCACGAGCGTGTTCGACCACCACGTCTACGTGGTGTGCTCCGACGGCGACATCGAGGAGGGCGTCTCCTCCGAGGCGTCGTCGCTGGCCGGGCGCCAGGAACTGGGCAACCTCATCGTCTTCTGGGACGACAACAAGATCTCCATCGAGGACGACACGAACATCGCCCTGTCCGAGGACACCGCCGCCCGCTACGCCGCCTACGGCTGGCACGTGCAGGTCGTGGACAGCGGCGAGGACGTCACCGCGATCCTGGCCGCCGTCGAGGCCGCCAAGGCCGAGACCACCCGCCCGTCGTTCATCGTGCTACGGACCGTGATCGGCTACCCGGCGCCGAACAAGATGAACACCGGCAAGGCCCACGGCGCCGCGCTGGGCGCCGACGAGGTCGCCGCCGTCAAGAAGATCCTGGGCTTCGACCCCGAGCAGGACTTCGTCGTCGAGGAGAAGGTGCTCGCGCACAGCCGGATGGTGGTCGAGCGCGGCCAGCAGGCGCACGCGCGGTGGCAGGTCGACTTCGACGCGTGGGCCAGGGCCAACCCGCAGCGCGCCGCGCTGCTGGAGCGGGCCTCGGCCTACCGGCTGCCCGACGGCTGGGCCGACGGCCTGCCCAGCTGGGACCCCGACCCCAAGGGCGTGGCCACCCGCAAGGCCTCCGGCGAGGTGCTCAACGCGCTGTCCGGCGTGCTGCCCGAGCTGTGGGGCGGTTCGGCCGACCTCGCGGAGTCCAACAACACCACCATGAAGGGCGCCGACTCGTTCGGCCCGACCAGCGCCGCGACCAAGGAGTGGAACGCCCACCCCTACGGCCGCACGCTGCACTTCGGTGTCCGCGAGCACGCCATGGGTGCCATCCTCAACGGCATCGTGCTGCACGGGCCCACCCGCCCCTACGGCGCCACCTTCCTGGTCTTCAGCGACTACATGCGCCCCTCGGTCCGGCTCGCCGCGCTGCAGAAGCTGCCGGTGACCTACGTCTGGACGCACGACTCGATCGGCCTTGGCGAGGACGGCCCGACCCACCAGCCGATCGAGCACCTGGCCGCGCTGCGCGCCATCCCCGGTCTGGCGGTGGTCCGGCCGGGCGACGCCAACGAGACCGCCGCCGCGTGGCGGGCGCTGCTGGAGCAGTCCGACCACCCGGTCGGCCTCGCGCTCACCCGGCAGAACCTGCCGGTACTCGACGGCACGAAGGAACTGGCCACCGAGGGCGTGCGGCGCGGCGGCTACGTGCTCGCCGACGCCAGCGACGGCGCTCCCCGGGTGGTGCTGATCGCCACCGGTTCGGAGGTGTCGCTGGCGGTGGCCGCGCGGAAGACCCTGGAGGCCGACGGCGTTGCCACCAGGGTGGTGTCGATGCCGTCGGTGGAGTGGTTCGACGCGCAGGACCAGGCCTACCGCGACTCGGTGATCCCGCCCTCGGTGCGGGCCAGGGTGGCGGTCGAGGCCGGGATCGCGCAGCCGTGGTACCGGTTCACCGGTGACGCCGGCGAGATCGTCTCCATCGAACACTTCGGCGCCTCGGCCGACCACCAGACCCTGTTCCGGGAGTTCGGGTTCACCCCGGAAGCCGTCGTCTCGGCCGCCCGCCGCTCCCTCACGCGACTGGAAGGGCAATCATGACCGACAACCTCGCCCAGCTCTCCGACGCCGGCGTGTCCATCTGGCTCGACGACGTCTCCCGCCGGCGGCTCACCACCGGCAACCTGGCCGGTCTGGTGCGCGACAAGCACGTCGTCGGCGTCACCAGCAACCCGACGATCTTCGCCAAGGCGTTGGCCGAGGCCGCCGACTACGACGACCAGGTCCGTGAGCTGGCCGCGCGCGGCGCCTCGCTCGACGCCGCGGTCAAGGAGATCACCACCACCGACATCCGCAACGCCTGCGACCTGTTCCGCGACGTGTGGCAGGCCACCAACGGGGTCGACGGCCGGGTGTCGATCGAGGTCGACCCGCGCCTGGCGCACGAGACGGACAAGACCGTCGCCGAGGCGCTCGACCTGTGGAAGACCGTCGACCGGCCCAACCTGCTGGTGAAGATCCCGGCCACCGAGGCCGGGCTGCCGGCGATCACCCGCACGCTCGCCGAGGGCGTCAGCGTCAACGTCACGCTGATCTTCTCCGTCGAGCGCTACCGCGCGGTGATGGAGGCGTTCGTCGCCGGGCTGGAGCAGGCCAAGGCCAACGGCCACGACGTGTCGACGCTGGTCTCGGTCGCCTCGTTCTTCGTGTCCCGTGTGGACACCGAGGTCGACAAGCGGCTGGAGGCGATCGGCACCGACGAGGCGCTTTCCTTGCGCGGCAAGGCGGCCGTGGCCAACGCACGGCTGGCCTACGCGGCGTTCGAGGAGGTCTTCGCCGGACCGCGCTGGGCGGCGCTGGCCGCCGACGGCGCCCGACCGCAACGTCCGCTGTGGGCCTCGACCGGGGTGAAGAACCCCGACTACTCGCCGACGCTCTATGTGGACGAACTGGTCGTCGCCGACACGGTGAACACCATGCCCGAGGCCACGCTGGACGCCGTCGCCGAGCACAGCCAGTTGCGCGGCGACACGGTCACCGGCACCTCTACCGAGGCCCAAGCGGTGTTCGACAAGCTGGGCGAGGCCGGCGTGGACATCGCGGACGTCTTCGTCGTCCTCGAGAACGAGGGCGTCGAGAAATTCGAGAAGTCCTGGGAAGAGCTGCTCGAATCCGTCAGCGGGCAGCTGAAGGCCGCGACCTCGGCAGGGAGCTGAGCTAAGCAGATGACCGTGGACAAGTCCGTCGAGGAGCGGTTGCTCGCCGAGACCACGCCGCTGATCGAGCAGTTGGTGGCGGACAAGGTCGCCTCCCGGCTGATGGCCAAGGACCCCACCCTGTGGGGCGCCGACGCCGAGCCGGAGGCGTCCATCCGGCTGTCCTGGACCACCCTGCACCGGACCTCGCGCCCGCTGGTCGGCGAGATCGAGGCACTGCGCGGCGAACTGCACGCCGAGGGCGTCGACCGGGTCGTGCTGGCCGGCATGGGCGGTTCGTCGCTGGCGCCGGAGGTCATCACCAACACCGCCGGGGTGCCGCTGGTCGTGCTGGACACCACCGATCCGGGTCAGGTCGCCGACGCGCTGGAGGGCGACCTGGACCGCACGGTGTTGGTGGTCTCGTCCAAGTCGGGGTCGACCGTGGAGACCGACAGCCACCGCCGGATCTTCGAGGAAGCCTTCACCGCCAACGGGATCGACGCCGCGTCACGCATCGTCGTGGTCACCGACCCCGGCTCGCCGCTGGCCGCCTCGGCCACCGAGGCCGGCTACCGCAGGGTGTTCCTGGCCGACCCGCACGTCGGCGGGCGCTACTCGGCGCTGACCGCGTTCGGCCTGGTGCCCTCCGGGCTCGCCGGGGTCGACATCCGCGGGCTGCTCGACGACGCCGAGTCCACCGCCGGTGAGCTGGGCGCCGACTCGCCGGCCAACCCCGCGCTGGTCCTGGCCGCGGCCCTGGGCGCGGCGCACATCCGCGGCGCGGAGAAGGTCGTGCTGGCCGACACCGGTTCGGGCATCAAGGGATTCGGTGAGTGGGCCGAGCAGCTGATCGCCGAGTCCACCGGCAAGGACGGCACGGGTCTGCTGCCGGTGGTGGTGGAGAACGCGGACAGCCCAGGCTTCACCGGTGCGCGTGAGGACGCGACGCTGGTCGCCATCGGACCGGCCCTGGACACCACGATGCTGGCCACCGAGGGCCGGCTCGGCGGGCTGTTGCTGCTGTGGGAGTTCGCCACCGCGGTCGTGGGGCGGCTGCTGGGGATCAACCCGTTCGACCAGCCCGACGTTGAGGCGGCGAAGAAGGCGGCGCGGTCGCTGCTGGACTCCCCGTCGACCGACGACGCCGCGCCGGCCGTGGTGGACGGCCCGGTGGAGGTCTTCGGCTCCCCCGGCCTGCTGCCCGATGGCACGGCCACCCTGGCCGAGGCGCTGCGCGCGTTCCTCGACGCCGTCCCGGAGTTCGGCTACCTCGCGGTGCAGGCCTACCTGGACCGGATCGCCGACGCCTCGACCGTGCTGCTGCGGACCGAACTGGCGCGGCGGACCGGCGTGCAGACCACGTTCGGCTGGGGACCCCGGTTCCTGCACTCCACCGGCCAGTACCACAAGGGCGGCCACCAGAACGGCGCGTTCCTGCAGATCACCGGTGCCGTGGAGGAGGACCTCGCGGTGCCGGGCCGCCCGTACACCCTCGGCACGCTCCAGCACGCGCAGGCCATCGGCGACGGGCAGGTGCTGATCGAGCACGGCCGCCCGGTGCTACGGCTGAACCTCACCGACCGGGCAGCGGGCCTGGCCCATCTGGTCACCGTCGTTCAGGAGGTTGGCTCTTGACACGTTTGACACCCACCTGGCAGAACCCGCTGCGCGACGAGCGGGACAAACGACTACCCACCATCGCCGGACCGTGCGGCCTGGTGATCTTCGGCGTCACCGGCGACCTGTCGCGCAAGAAGCTGATGCCGGCCATCTACGACCTGGCCAACCGGGGCCTGCTGCCGCCCGGCTTCTCGCTGGTCGGCTTCGCCCGCCGCGACTGGGCGGACGAGGACTTCAGCCAGGTGGTGCACGACGCGGTCAAGGCGCACGCCCGCACCCCGTTCCGCGAGCAGGTGTGGGACCGCCTCGCCGAGGGCTGCCGGTTCGTGCAGGGCACCTTCGACGACGACAACGCCTTCGACAACCTGGCCAAGACGATCGAGGACCTCGACCACATCCGGGGTACGGCCGGCAACCACGCCTTCTACCTGTCGATCCCGCCGGCGGCGTTCCCGGTGGTGATCAAGCAGCTGGCGCGGACCGGGCTCGCCGCGCCGGCCCCCGACCAGTGGCGCCGGGTGGTCATCGAGAAGCCGTTCGGCCACGACCTGGCCAGCGCCAAGGAACTCAACGACATCGTCAACGACGTCTTCCCCGAGGAGTCGGTGTTCCGCATCGACCACTACCTCGGCAAGGAGACCGTGCAGAACATCCTGGCGCTGCGCTTCTCCAACCAGCTGTTCGAGCCGATCTGGAACAGCCACTACGTCGACCACGTGCAGATCACCATGGCCGAGGACATCGGTCTCGGTGGCCGCGCCGGGTACTACGACGGCATCGGCGCCGCCCGCGACGTGATCCAGAACCACCTGCTGCAACTGCTCGCGCTGGTGGCCATGGAGGAGCCGATCTCGTTCAACCCCAAGGCGGTGCGCGCGGAGAAGGCCAAGATCCTCGCCGCCACCAAGCCGGTCGAGCCGTTCGTCGAGACCACGGCGCGCGGCCAGTACACCGGCGGCTGGCAGGGCGGCCAGAAGGTCCCCGGTCTGCTGGAGGAGGAGGGTTTCGCGAAGGACTCGATCACCGAGACCTTCGCCGCGATCACCCTGGCCGTGGAGACCCGCCGCTGGGCCGGGGTGCCGTTCTACCTGCGGACCGGCAAGCGGCTGGGCCGGCGGGTCACCGAGATCGCGGTGGTGTTCAAGCGCGCCCCGCACCTGCCCTTCGACGACACCTCCACCGAGGAGCTGGGCCAGAACGCCCTGGTGTTCCGGGTGCAGCCGGACGAGGGCGTGACCATGCGGTTCGGCTCGAAGGTCCCCGGCTCCACCATGGAGGTCCGGGACGTGTCGATGGACTTCAGCTACGGGCACTCGTTCACCGAGTCCTCGCCGGAGGCCTACGAGCGGCTGATCCTGGACATGCTGCTCGGTGAGCCGTCACTGTTCCCGATGAACGACGAGGTCGAGCGGTCGTGGGAGATCCTCGACCCGATTCTCGACGCGTGGCGGGCGTCGGGTCGCCCCGAGCCGTACCAGGCGGGGACCTGGGGGCCGGACTCGGCGACCGAGATGCTCGCCCGTACCGGCCGGCACTGGAGGCGCCCGTGATCATCGACCTGCCGTCCACCACGACCTCACAGGTGAACAGCAAGCTCGTGCACCTGCGCGAACAGGGTGGCGCCTACACGATCGGCCGGGTGCTGACGCTGGTCGTCGTCGCCGACGACAGCGAGCGGACCGAGGAGGTCATCGACGCGGCCAACCACGCCAGCCGGGAACACCCGTGCCGGGTCATCGTGGTCGCCCGGGGCGCGCGCAAGGCCGCCGCCCGACTGGACGCCCAGATCCGGGTCGGCGGTGACGCCGGGGCCAGCGAGGTGATCGTGCTGCGGCTCTACGGCCCGCTGGCCAGCGAGGGCGCGTCGTGCGTGGTGCCGCTGCTGCTGCCGGACGCGCCGGTGGTGGCGTGGTGGCCGTTCGAGGCACCGACGGTGCCCTCGCGCGACCCGATCGGCATGCTGGCGACCCGCCGGATCACCGACGCGGCGGCCGAGCGGAACCCCACGCGGGCGCTGGAGGCCCGCGCGAAGTCCTACGCCGACGGCGACACCGACCTGGCGTGGACCAGGCTGACGTTGTGGCGGGCGGTGCTGGCCTCGGCGCTGGACCTGCCGCCGCACGAGCGGGTGCAGGGCGCGACGGTGACCGGTGAGGCCGACTCGCCGTCGGCCGATCTGCTGGCCGCGTGGCTCGCGGCGCGGCTGCGGCTGCCGGTGCGGCGGGCCAAGGCGACGTCCGGGCCGGGCATCGTGCGGGTGGAGCTGGACCGGCGCTCGGGTCCGGTCGTGCTGAGCCGGCCGGACGGCGCGGTCGGCGAGCTGAGCCAGCCGGGTCAGCCGCCGAGGCGGGTGGCGTTGCAGCGCCGGCAGGTGCGTGACTGCCTCGCCGAGGAGCTGCGCCGGCTCGACGCGGACGAGATCTACGCCTCCGCGCTGCGGTCGCTGGGCAAGATCGACCGCCGGTCCCGCACGACGACCCCGGCGGCGAAGAAGCCGGTGAAGGCCAAGGCGGGCTCGTGAGCCGACCCGAGGCGATCATCCACCGCGACGGGGAGCTGCTGGCCGCGGCCACGGCGGCCCGGCTGGTGACCGCGATCGTCGACACCCAGGCCGCGCGGGGCGCGGCGTCGGTGGTGCTGACCGGTGGGCGCACCGGCACCGCCGTGCTGGAGCAGCTGCGCGCCGCCCCGGCGCGCGACGCGGTCGACTGGTCGCGGGTCGACTTCTACTGGGGAGACGAGCGTTTCCTGCCCTCCGGGCACCCGGACCGCAACGAGACCCAGGCCAGGGTGGCGCTGCTGGACCACGTCGCGGTGGACCCGGACCGGGTGTATGCGATGGCCGCGCCGGACGGTGAGTTCGGCGACGACCCGGAGGCGGCGGCCGCGGCCTACGCCGAGCTGCTGGCGGCGCGGGCGACGGACGACACGTACCCGGCGCCCGTGTTCGACGTGTGCCTGCTGGGGGTCGGCGAGGAGGGCCACACGGCGTCGGTCTTCCCCGACTCCCCCGCCGTGCACGAGACCGGCCGGTCGGTGGTGGCCGTACGCGACTGCCCCAAGCCGCCGCCGATCCGGGTGAGCCTGACGCTGCCGGCGATCCGGAATTCGGCGCAGGTGTGGCTGATGACGACCGGGGAGGCCAAGGCGGAGGCCGTGGCGGCGGCGTTGGGCGGGGCGAGTGAGGTGGCGTTGCCGGCGGCCGGGGCGCGTGGCCGGCGGCGCACGCTGTGGCTGCTGGATCGCACCGCCGGGTCCGGCGTTCCCGCTCACTCGGCGTGACCAGCGCCGGGTGACCGGCAACTGGTGATTTGCTCCAGCACAGTTATCTGTAATGATTCGTCCCCTCCGGACGATACTCCTGTCTTTACTTGACACGGGGCAATTTCCGGAGGGAGGCCGAGCCATGTCGCCACGGCAACAGGAGCAACCGGCCGAGCAAGGCCGTACCGTGACCCTCGGAGCCGAGTTGCCACGCCAGCGAGCGGGTTCGCCGGACTTCGCCACACCGGCCGGAGACCCGTCAGCCGATCGTGCACCGATCGAGCAAGGAGGGTCTGCCCTGGTTGCCCAGCCGATCACCACGCCCCTGGGCTCGGACGAGTTCCGGCTCATCCCCCGGTCCCGCCTGGTGACGCGCGCGTTGCCGCGCAAGCTGACCGCCCTGCGCGCCAGCCAGCGCGCGAAGAACATCGCCTCGGACGTGTTCGCCGTGGTGCTGGCCATCCTCGACGTGTGGCTGGTGATCCCCGAGGAAGCCCCCGGTTACTCACTGTGGTTGTCCGGGGCGGCGGTCGCGGCGATGGTGCTGCGCCGGCACGTGCCGTTCGTGGCCGTGCTGGTCACCGTCCCCGGGTTCCTGACCGGCTGGTCGCAGCTGGCCGCGATGGTCGCGCTGGGGACGCTGGCCAAACGCCGGGGCTGGAACTGGCAGCTGGTCGTGGGATCGGTGCTGGTGTTCCTGTGCTACTTCATCCGCTGGCCGCTGACCGAGTTCTTCGCGCTGACCTGGCGTGAGCACGTGCTGCACGTGATCTGGGGGGTGATCGTGGCCGGGATGCCGGTGGCGATCGGCCTGTTGTTCACCGTCCGCCAGGAGCTGTCCCAGCGCATCCGGGAGCTGGCGTCGAGCCGCGAGCGGGAGAAGGCGCTCTACGCGGAGACCGTGCGCGCCGCCGAACGCGCCAAGCTCGCCAGGGAGATGCACGACGTGGTCTCCCACCAGGTCACGCTGATCGCCATGCAGGCCGGCGCGTTGCAGGTGGCGGCCCCGGACGAGAGCTCCCGGACGTCCGCGACGACCATCCGCGAGCTGTCGACCAGGACGCTGGAGGAACTGCGCAGCCTGGTGGGTGTGTTGCGGTCGGGCGACGCGGCCGACGCCGGCCAGCCGGGCCTGGACGAGCTGGGCGACCTGATCCGCAACTTCCGCAGCGAGTCGGTCCCGGTGGCGCTGGACATGGCCGCCGAGCTGTCGCGGCTGCCCCGGTCGGTGTCACACGCGGTGTACCGGACGGTGCAGGAGGCGCTGACCAACGTGCGCAAGCACGCGTCCGGCGCGCGGGCCTCGGTGCGGGTCACCGCGCAGCGCGACACGCTGCTCGTGGAGGTGCGCAACGAGCGGTCGGGCAACCGTGCGCCGTCGCTGCCCTCGGGTGGGCACGGGCTGATCGGCCTGCGGGAGCGGGCTGGGCTGCTCGGCGGCACGTTCTCCGCCGGACCGACGTCCGAGGGCGGTTTCCGCGTCTCGGCGACCTACCCGCTGGCCGGGTGACACCCCTGAAACGCGGCAGGCCGCCCGTGCACACGCACCACGGGCGGCCTGCCGATCCAGAAGTTTCTCAGCCCTCGCGCTGCTTGCGGAGCTTGGCGAGCGCCTCGGCGAGAATGGCCTCGCCGTCGGCGTCCGAACGCCGCTCCTTCACGTACGCCAGGTGCGTCTTGTAGGGCTCGTTGCGGGGAGCCTTCGGCGGCTCCTGCTCGTCACGGCCGCCAGGAAGACCGCAGCGCGGGCAGTCCCACGACTCCGGCTCCTCGGCGTCCAGCGCGAACGACGGACGCGACTCGTGCCCGTTGGCACACCAGTAGGAAACCCTCCGGCGCGGCGCGGATTCCCCCCGCTCCGACTCGCCCATTGGTCCAGCGCCGACCCGAGTACCTCGAATCGCACTACCACCGGCCATCTGACTCTCACACCCCAATGCGGAGAACAGGTGCGGGACTCCCGCACCAACACAACGACTAGCGGCTCAGGCGACCTTGATGAGCAGGCCCAGGCCTATCACGCAGATCAGCCAGACGGCGCCGATGAGCAGCGTGAAGCGGTCCAGGTTCTTCTCCGCCACGCTCGATCCGGACAGGCTCGACTGCATGCCGCCGCCGAACAGCGACGACAGACCGCCGCCCCGGCCGCGATGCAGCAACACCAGCAGGATCAGCAGCAGGCTGGTGACAATCAGACCAATCTGCAGACCAAGAACCATGTCATCCTCGCTGTCGACCCGGTGCCCGCGCGGCACGCGGGGAATACACAGGTTACCTGGTGGTCGCGGAGCGTTTCACCCACCCCCACACCACCGGGTGGAAATTGTTGTCCAGTTGAACTATCGGGTGAACGCACCGCTAGGGAAGCGGACCGCCCGCGGCCATCGCGCAGAGTTTGGTGAACTCCTCCGCGTCCAGGCTCGCCCCGCCGACCAACGCCCCGTCGATGTCGTCCTGCTTGACCAGGTCACCGATGTTGCCCGACTTGACCGACCCGCCGTAGAGGATCCGCATGTCGCCCGCGATCTCGGCGCCGTACTTCTCGGCCAGCCGCGCCCGCAGCGCCCCGCAGACCTCCTGGGCGTCGGCCGGCGTCGCCACCCGGCCGGTGCCGATGGCCCACACCGGCTCGTAGGCCAGCACGACCTTGGTCAGCTGGTCGGTCTTGCAGCCCTTGAGGCCGGCGATCAGCTGGTCGGTGGTGTGCGCGACGTGCTCGCCGGCCTCCCGCACCGCCAGCGGCTCGCCCACGCACAGGATCGGCGCGATGTCGTGCTTGAGCGCGGCCTTGACCTTGGCGTTGACCTGCTCGTCGGTCTCGCCGTGGTACTCGCGGCGCTCGCTGTGCCCGACGGTGACGTAGGAACAGCCGAGCTTGGCCAGCATCGGCCCGGAGATGTCACCGGTGTAGGCACCCGAGTCGTACCGGGACACGTCCTGGGCGCCGTAACGCAGCTTGAGCTTGTCGCCGTCCACCAGCGTCTGCACGCTACGGATGTCGGTGAACGGCGGCAGGACCGCGACCTCCACCTTCGCGAAGTACTTCTCCGGCAGGGAGAACGCGATCTTCTGCACCAGGGCGATGGCCTCGAGGTGGTTGAGGTTCATCTTCCAGTTGCCGGCGATCAACACGCCACGACTCATGAGCGCTCCAGTACCTCGATGCCGGGAAGGGTCTTGCCCTCCAGGAACTCCAGCGACGCGCCGCCGCCGGTGGAGATGTGCGAGAAGCCGTCCTCCGGCAGGCCCAGCGCGCGGACCGCGGCCGCCGAGTCGCCGCCGCCGACCACGCTGTAGGCCGGCGAGTCGACGATGGCCTGGGCGACCGCCCGGGTGCCCTCGGCGAACGGCGCCAGCTCGAACACGCCCATCGGGCCGTTCCAGAACACGGTGCCGGCCGAGGCGAGCACCTCGCCGTAGCGCTTGGCGGTGGCCGGACCGATGTCCAGGCCCTTCCAGCCCTCGCTGATCTCCGTCGCGGCCACGGTCGCGACCGTCGCGTCGGCGGCGAAGGCGTCGGCCTCGACGATGTCCACCGGCAGTTGGATCTTGTCGCCGGCGTCGGCCAGCAACCGCCGGCAGGTGTCGACCATGTCGGCCTCCAGCAGCGAGTCACCGATGCCGTGGCCCTGGGCGGCGAGGAAGGTGAAGCACATCCCGCCGCCGACGAGCAGCCGGTCGACACCGGGCAGCAGGGACTCGATCACCGCGAGCTTGTCGGAGACCTTCGAGCCGCCGAGCACCACCACGTACGGGCGGTCGGGCGTGCCGGTCAGCCGGCGCAGCACCTCCAGCTCGGCGAGCACCAGCCCGCCGGCGTAGGCCGGCAGCAGGGTGGCCACGTCGTAGACCGAGGCCTGCTTGCGGTGCACCACGCCGAAACCGTCGGACACGAACGCCGCGCCGTCGCCGACGAGCGCCGCCAGCTCACCGGCGAACTCCGCGCGCTCGCCGTCGACCTTGGACGTCTCACGCGGGTCGAACCGGATGTTCTCCAGCAGCGCGACGCCGCCGTCGACCAGCCCGTCCACAGTGGACCTGGCGGACGCGCCGACCACGTCGGCGGCCAGCGCCACCGGCGCGCCGAGCAGCTCACCGAGCCGCGCGGCGACCGGCGCCAGGGAGAACTTCGGGTCCGGGGCGCCCTTGGGCCGCCCGAGATGTGCGGTGACCACGACCCGCGCGCCGGCCCCGGTGAGCCGGCGCAGCGTGGGCAGCGAGGCCCGCACGCGGCCGTCGTCGGTGATCGTCTCGCCGTCGAGTGGCACGTTCAGGTCGGCGCGCAACAGCACGCGCCGACCCGACACACCCTCGGCGAGCAGGTCGTCGAGAGTCTTCACGTACCGGTCCCTACAGCTTGGAGGCGACGAGCGCGGTCAGGTCGGCGAGGCGGTTGGAGTAGCCCCACTCGTTGTCGTACCAGCCGATGACCTTGACCTGGTTGCCGATGACCTTGGTCAGCGGCGCGTCGTAGATGCAGGACGCCGGGTCGGTGACGATGTCCGCCGAGACGATCGGGTCCTCGTTGTAGCGCAGGATGCCCTTCAGAGCACCGTCGGCCGCCTTGCGGTACGCGGCGTTGACCTCGTCGACGCTGGTCTCGCGGCCAACGGTGACCGTCAGGTCGGTCGCCGAGCCGGTGGGCACCGGCACCCGCAGCGCGAACCCGTCCAGCTTGCCGTTCAGCTCCGGCAGCACCAGGCCGATGGCCTTGGCGGCGCCGGTGGAGGTCGGCACGATGTTCAGCGCGGCGGCGCGGGCGCGGCGCAGGTCGCTGTGCGGGCCGTCCTGCAGGTTCTGGTCCTGGGTGTAGGCGTGGATCGTGGTCATCAGGCCCTTCTCGACGGTGAACTCGTCGTGCAGGACCTTCGCCAGCGGCGCCAGGCAGTTGGTGGTGCAGGAGGCGTTGGAGATGACGGTCTGCGAGCCGTCGTAGGCGGCGTCGTTCGCGCCGAGGACCACGGTCAGGTCCTCACCCTTGGCCGGGGCGGAGATGATCACCTTCTTGGCGCCACCCTCGTCGACGTGGCGACGGGCGTCGGCGGCCTTGGTGAAGAAGCCGGTGGACTCGACGACCACGTCGACCCCGAGGTCCTTCCAGGGCAGCTTGCCGGGGTCGCGCTCGGCCAGGGCCTTGATCGTCTTCCCGTCGACCTCGATGCCGTCGTCGTTGACCCGGACGTCGTACGGGAGCCGGCCGAGGATGCTGTCGTACTTGAGAAGGTGGGCCATGGTCGCGACGTCGCCGAGGTCGTTGAAGGCCACGATCTCGATGTCGTGGTCGCTGGCCGCAACCGCGCGCCAGAAGTTACGGCCGATGCGGCCGAAGCCGTTGACGCCAACTCGAACCGTCACGGTGCGTCTCCTCGTGCTCGTTGATTGCCGTTGGTCACCCTATCTCCCAGGACTCGCCTGGTAGCGGCTCGTGGGAGCCATCTGACTGTATCGAATCAGTTGCCGGCCCCGACAGCCGGTCCCCCACCGGAATGGCGAGGAATTTCGACACGGGGGTATCTGGGAGGCCCGCACCCGCTCTTTCCCTGTAGGGGGCGCTGGATGGTGGCGGGACGGGGGACGGCTCGCCACCCGGGGGTGCGGCACCCGAGAAGGTGAGCCCGCCTGACTGCGTGGGGGTCAGTCAGGCGGGCCCAACCGCGTCTCGGCCGTGAACCGAACCTCAGACCTCGGCCTCGAGCATCTCCGGGGTGACCGCCGACTCGGTGTCGGGCATCCCCAGCTCCTTGGCCCGCTTGTCGGCCATCGCCAGCAGCCGCCGGATCCGGCCGGCGACCGCGTCCTTGGTCATCGGCGGGTCGGACAGCTGACCCAGCTCCTCCAGCGACGCCTGCCGGTTCGACAACCGCAGCTTGCCGGCCGCGCTGAGGTGGTCCGGGGCGGTGTCGCCCAGGATCTCCATCGCCCGCTGCACCCGCGCGGCGGCGGCCACCGCCGCGCGGGCCGAACGCCGCAGGTTCGCGTCGTCGAAGTTCGCCAGCCGGTTGGCCGTCGCCCGGACCTCGCGGCGCATCCGCCGCTCCTCCCAGGCCAGCACCGAGGTGTGCGCGCCGAGCCTGGTCAGCATCGCGCCGATCGCGTCGCCGTCGCGGACCACGACCCGGTCCGCCCCCCGGACCTCGCGCGACTTCGCCTGGATGCCCATCCGGCGCGCGGCCCCGACCAGGGCCAGCGCCGCCTCCGGGCCGGGACAGGTGATCTCCAGGGCCGACGAGCGGCCCGGCTCGGTCAACGAGCCGTGCGCGAGGAACGCGCCCCGCCACGCCGCTTCCGCGTCACACACCCCGCCGGACACCACCGGCGCCGGCAACCCGCGCACCGGCCGGCCGCGCGGGTCGAGCAGACCCGTCTGCCTGGCGAGCCCGTCGCCGTCCTTGACCACCCGCACCACGTACCGCGTGCCCTTGCGCAGGCCGCTGGAGGCCAGCACGTGCACGTCGGCGTAGTGGCCGAACAGGTCGTGAATCTCCTTGCGCAGCCGCCGCGCCGCCGCGCCGGTGTCCAACTCGGCCTCGACGACCACCCGGCCGGCCACGATGTGCAGCCCGCCGGCGAAACGCAACAGCGACGACACCTCCGCACGCCGGCAGCAGGTCTTCGACACCGCAAGTCTGCTCAGCTCGTCCTTGACCGCTGCGGTCATCGCCACGAGGCCCCTCCTCTACCCACGACACGCCGAATCCGAACGCGAACGCCGACGGCCCCCTCCCACAGGAACCGCCAACATCCCACCACCCTCAGGCCCGCACCGCGGCCAGGGCGTCCCGAAGGCTCTCCGCGAGCGCCTTCGGGTCATGCCGTTCACGAGCGTCGGCGGACGCCACCCCGTCCAACCGCATGCTCGCTCCCAGCCCTTCCGCCGCCCGTCGCAGCCTGTCCGGCGTGGACACCGAGTCGACGTCGGCGATCACCGCGTCGACCCGAAGGCGGGGTGCGTGCTCGCAGAGTACGTCCAGGTGCCGCTCCGGGGAGAAACCGGCGGTCTCCCCCGGTTGAGGGACCAGGTTCAGTACCACTATCCGGGACGCGGTAGTCGTGATGAGGGCCTCGTGCAACTCCGGGACCAGCAGGTGCGGCAGCACGCTGGTGAACCACGAGCCGGGGCCGAGCAGCACCACGTCCGCGTCAAGCACGGCGCGCACCGCCGCCGGGCACGCGGTCGGCGCCGCGCCGGGCTTTCCGGTGGTGTGCAGTCGGATCCGCTGCACCTTGCCGGGGGTCGTGGCGACCGCGACCTGGCCACGGATGTGCCGCACGGCGGCGGTGTCCTCGTCCAGCCCGACCACGTCGGCCTCGATGTCCAGCGGCTCGGTGCACATCGGCAGGACCCGCCCGCGCAGACCGAGCAGCCGCGCGGCCTCGTCCAGGGCGGTCACCGGATCAGGTAGTACTTCCAGCAGTCCGGCGAGCAGCAGGTTGCCCACGGCGTGTCCGGCCAGCGCCCCGGTTCCCCCGAACCGGTGCTGGAAGACGGTCCGCCAGAGCTCGTTGTCCTCGCCCGCGAGCGCCGCGAGCGCCTTGCGCAGGTCGCCCGGCGGCAGTAGCCCGAGCTCGCGGCGCAGCCGGCCCGACGACCCGCCGTCGTCGGCGACGGTCACCACGGCGGTCACGTCCGGGGTGAGCCGGCGCAGGGCGCTGAGTGTGGCGTGCAGGCCCGCGCCTCCCCCGAGCGCGACCGCCCTCACTCGCGCCCCAGGTCGCGGTGCACGACCTTGACGGCCATCCGGTCCTCGTCGGCGAGCCGGCGGGCCAGTTCCTCGGAGATGCAGACGCTGCGGTGCTTGCCGCCGGTGCAGCCGATGGCCAGCGTCAGGTACCGCTTGCCCTCGCGGCGGTAGCCGGCGCCGATGAGCCGCAGCAGTTCGTGGTAGCGGTCGAGGAACTCCTCGGCGCCCTCCTGGGTGAGCACGTAGTTGCGCACGTCGGAGTCCTTGCCGGTGAGGTCCTTGAGCTCCGGGATCCAGAACGGGTTGGGCAGGAACCGGCAGTCCATGACCAGGTCGGCGTCCATCGGCAGGCCGTACTTGTAGCCGAAGGACAGCACGGTGACCCTGGTCTGGGTGCTGTTCTCGGTGCCGTAGGTGTCCTCGATCTTGGCGCGCAGCTGGTGCACGGACAGCGTGCTGGTGTCGAGCACCAGGTCGGCGGTCTCGCGCAGCGGGCCGAGCAGGTCGCGCTCGGCCTTGATGCCGTCGATCAGCCGGCCGTCGCCCTGCAGCGGGTGGCCCCGGCGGACCTGCTCGAACCGGCGGACCAGCACCTCGTCGGTGGCCTCCAGGAACAGCACCCGCGGCTTGTACTCGCTGGCGTCGAGGTCCTTGATGATCGAGGCCAGGTCGTCGGTGAACGCGCGCGAACGCACGTCCATCACGACGGCGACCTTGGTGACCGCGCCCTGGGCCTTGGCGCCCAGCTCGACCATGGTGTTGATCAGCTCGGGCGGCAGGTTGTCCACCACGAACCAGCCGAGGTCCTCCAGGCACTTGGCCGCGGTGCTCCGGCCGGCGCCCGACAGCCCGGTGACCACCGCGACTTCGACTCCCGGCGAATCCTTCTCCGTCATAGTCCCCTCCCCTTGTCCGGCGTGTTGTCCGGCGTGTCCCGCTCCAGTGCGCTGTGTACCAGCGCCGCGGTGTGCGTGCCGATACCGGGTACGCCGCTGATGTCGTTCACGCTCGCCTCGCGCAGCCGCTTGAGCGAGCCGAAGTGTTTGAGGAGCGCCGCCTTGCGGCTCTGCCCGAGGCCTGGGATGCCGTCGAGCGCCGAGGTGGTCATCCGCTTCGAGCGTTTCCCGCGATGGTAGGTGATGGCGAACCGGTGGGCCTCGTCCCGGACGCGTTGCAGCAGGTAGAGGCCCTCGCTGGTGCGGGAGAGGATGGTCGGCTCGGGGTCGGCCGGCAACCACACCTCCTCCAGGCGCTTGGCCAGGCCGATCACCGCGACGTCGGAGATGCCCAGTTCGGCCAGCACGTCGGCGGCGGCGTTGGCCTGCGGGCCGGCGCCGTCGACGACGAGCAGGTTGGGCGGGTAGGCGAACTTCTTCGGCCGCCCGGTCTCCGGGTCGATGCCGCCCCGGATCTCCTGGTCGGCGGGTTCGGCCCCGGCCCCGGCCCCGGTGCCGTTGCCGTTGGTCTCGGACAGGTAGCGGGTGAAGCGGCGGCGGACGACCTCGGCGATGGCGGCGACGTCGCCCTCGGTCGCGGCCTCCCGGATGGCGAAGCGGCGGTACTCGGACTTGCGCGCCAGCCCGTCCTCGAAGACGACCAGCGAGGCGACGACGTCCGAGCCCTGGATGTGGCTGATGTCGACGCACTCGATGCGCAGCGGCGCGGTCTCCAGGCCGAGCGCGTCCTGGAGTTCCTGAAGAGCCGCCGAGCGCGCGGTCAGGTCGCCGGCGCGGCGGAGCTTGTGCTGGGCGAAGGCCTCCTTCGCGTTGCGCGCCACGGTGTCCATGAGGGCGCGCTTGTCGCCCCGGTGCGGGACCCGCAACTGCACCCGGGAGCCGCGCAGGCCCGAGAGCCAGTCGGAGATCGCGGGCGCGTCGTCGGGCAGCGCCGGGACGAGGACCTCGCGCGGGACCGGGCTCGCGGTGCCCTCCTCGGCGAGGTCGGCCTGGTCGCCGTAGAACTGGCTGACGAACTGGTGGACCAGCCCGGCCTCGTCGATCTCGTCGATCTTGTCGATGACCCAGCCGCGCTGGCCACGCACCCGGCCGCCGCGCACGTGGAAGACCTGGACGGCCGCCTCGAGATCGTCGTGGGCGAAGGCGACGACGTCCGCGTCGGTCCCGTCACCGAACACGACCGCCTGCTTCTCCATGGCGCGGCGCAGCGCCGCGAGGTCGTCGCGCAGCCGGGCGGCGCGCTCGAACTCCAGGTCGGCGGAGGCGGCGTTCATCTCCTTCTCGATGCGCCGCATCATCCGGTCGGTCTGGCCGGCGAGGAAGTCACAGAAGTCGTCGACGATGTCGCGGTGTTCCTCGGCGCTGACCCGCCCGACGCACGGGGCGGAGCACTTGCCGATGTAGCCGAGCAGGCAGGGCCGGCCGATCTGGCCGTGGCGTCTGAACACGCCCTTGGAGCAGGTGCGGGCCGGGAACACGCGCAGCAGCAGGTCGAGGGTCTCCCGGATGGCCCAGGCGTGGGCGTAGGGCCCGAAGTAGCGCACGCCCCGGCGGCGCGGGCCGCGGTAGACGTGCAGCCTCGGATACTCCTCGTTGAGCGTGACCGCCAGGACCGGGTAGGACTTGTCGTCCCGGTAGCGGACGTTGAACCGAGGGTCGAACTCCTTGATCCAGTTGTACTCCAGCTGCAGCGCCTCGACCTCGGTGGCGACGACGGTCCACTCGACCGAGCCGGCGGTGGTGACCATCTGCCGGGTACGCGGGTGCAACAGGGAGAGGTCGGCGAAGTAGGAGTTGAGCCGGCCGCGCAGGCTCTTGGCCTTGCCGACGTAGATCACCGCGCCCCGGGGGTCGCGGAACTTGTACACCCCGGGAGCGTCCGGGATCGTGCCCGGCGACGGCCGATATGTCGACGGATCTGCCACCCGTTCAGCCTACGGCCGGCCACCGACAGTGTGCGGCAGGGCATCCTGGCGAGGTGCGACCGCTGCTGCTGCTCGACGTCGACGGACCACTGAGCCCCTGGGCCGCCCGCGACGAGACCCGCCGGCCCGGGTTCGTCGAGCACCGGTTCCGGCTGCCCGGCTGGAGCCGCCGCCGCCCGCTGCGGATGTGGCTCGACCCGTCGATGGGCCCGGCGCTGCTCGGCCTCGGCCTGGACCTGGCGTGGGCGACGAGCTGGGAACACCAGGCGAACACGATCATGGGCCCGGCGATCGGGCTGCCGAGGCTGCCGGTGATCGAGTTCCCCGCCGGGCTGGAGCCGCTGCCGGGGCGGCCGTTCACCTGGAAGTACGGGCCCGTCGCGCGGTACGCCGCCGGACGGGCGCTGGCCTGGTTCGACGACGACTTCGGGATCCATCCGGCGGCGCGGGAGGCGTTCCTGGCGCGGCGGCGGGCGGCCGGGGTGGCGACGGAGTTGGTCGCGGTGGATCCGGCGGTCGGGATCACCGGGGAGCAGGTGGCGGCGGTGGGCCGGTGGGCGCGTTCGCTGCGGTGAGCGGAAACAGCCGGGCCCACCCGGTCCGGAGGCGGAGCGGGTGGGCCCGGGTGGATCACACGGCGTGGAGGTTTCCGTCCGATCCGACGACGCAGGCGGCCGAGCCCCGACCGGAGTTCACGAACTCCGTCACGCACCGGCCGAGCTGCGTGTGTCCACGGGCGTTGGGGTGGAAGGACTCCTGCGCCATGTGGATGCCGATCGCGTCCAGGCCACCGGTCACCCACGCCCACGGGTCGACCTTCACCCGGTTCTGCCACTCGGTCGACGAGTCGCCGTAGCCGCTGCACGCCTCGTGGCCCTCCGAGCCCCGGGAGAAGTCGAGGAACTTCGCGCCGGTCCTGGTGGCCACGCCACGCAGGGCCTCGGACAGCTGCGGGACGGCCACGGTGCGGCCCCAGCGCGCGTCGGCGATCTTGAACGGGCAGCCCTGCGGTCCGTGCAGGATGTCGTCCATGTTCTCGGTCATCGGCGAGGCGTAGGAGGTGAGGACCAGGTTGTAGCTGCCGGCGGCGTAGCCGGCCTGGGACATCGCGGACTTCACGTCGTTCACCGCGACCTCGACCTTGGGCGCCATCGCCGCGACCCGTTGCGGCCACTGGGACTGCAGGCTGGCGCGGCAGCCGGAGCTGAACGGGTTGAACCACTCGGCGATGCAGTCGAGCACCGTGTCGGCGAAGGCGGGGTCGTCGTTGGCGCCGACCTGGACGATCACCGTCGTGACGCGGTACTGCTGGGCGACGTCGATCAGCCGGCGGGCCTGGGAGCCCTCGGTGTAGTGCGAGGTGTCGGCCAGCGACACGTTGGCCGCGTCCGCGCCGGAGCAGGCGAGGTTGATCGTCTCGTCGGCGACGGTCGTGCGGTGGACGAGCGCGTTGTTCGAGCGGTGGCACCAGTTGCCGTTCTCGCCCTTGGTGCCGTTCTCGTAGTCGCCGGCGCCCTCACCGGAGATGGCGCTGTCGCCGAGGGAGACGATCGCCGTCGGCCGGTCGTCGACCGCCTCCTGGGCGGCCGCGGTGGGTGTTGTGGCCAGCAGGCCGACGGTCAGCAGGGCGGCTGCCCCGGCTCCGACGATTCGTACCCCTCGCATGAGCAGCTCCCCGGGGCCACGGCGGTTACCGCCTGGTTACGTATGGTGAAAACACCTTAACCAGGCGGTAACCTGCCGGGCTATAACCCGAATGGCCCTCATCTTTTGTGCGTTCAGCCCACGTCAGAGGGCGGATCCGGGACGCTCCTCACGCGACGGTGACCTTGTCCCCCTCGACGGTCACGGTCAGTTCGGCCAGCGGGCTCGTGGCCGGCCCCTTGACCGCCGCGCCGTCGGAGAGCTGGAACTGGCTGCCGTGGCTGGGACACTCGGCGACGCCGTCCTTCGGCGCGCTGACGATCGTGCCCTTGTGGGTGCAGCTGGCGTTGAACGCCTTGACCTCGTCGCCGGTGCGCACCAGCAGCGCCTTGCCCTGCGGGGCGTCGACGATCAGCCCGCGGCCATCGGGGATGTCGGCCAGCGAGATCGCGCCGGGCGACCCGGAGGCACCCCCGGAGCCGCCGCCGGAACCGGAGTCGGAACCGGAGCCGCCGCCGGAATCGCCGCCGGAGCCGGAATCACTGCCGCAGGCGACGACCAGCGCGCCGGGGGCGACCACGGCGACGGCCAGGCCACAGAGCATGTCGCGGCGACTACGGATGTGCGTGGTGGGTTCAACTGCGGTCAAACCGGGCCTCCTGGTAGCTATCGGACCATCAGTACAGTCAGTACAGGAGGCCTAACGCATCCGCGCCGCGCGCGGTTCAATCTTGAACGAATTTCTTCACAGGGCCAGATGGGTGCGCAACGCGCCGTCCAGTCGGCCCATCACCTCCGCCGGCACCGCCCCGATCCGCCGCCGCACCCGATCGGTGGCGACCGTGCGCACCTGCTCGGCCTGGGCCTTCGAGTCGGCCGGCAGGCCGCAGTCGGCGGCGGGCAGCAGCACCTGGAACGGGTACACCCGGCCGACGTTCGAGGTGATCGGCACGACCGTGACAACTCCCCGGCCGGCGCGGCTCGCGGCCCGGTTGGCCGCGTCGTTGGACACGATCACCGCCGGGCGGGTCTTGTTGGCCTCCGAACCGCGGACGGGTTCGAGGTCGACCCAGTAGACCTCGCCGCGTTTCACAACCCGTCGCCGCTCGCGCGCTCCCACGCCTCGGTCTCGGCCTGCTCCCACTCGTCGAAGGCGTTGACGTACTCGTCCTCCAACTCGGCCGTGCGCAGCAGGGCGATGGCGCGCTGGATCGCCGAGGAACGTGACGGCTCCCCGGTGCGCTCGACGTACTCGTCGACGAAGGCCACGTCCTCGGCGGGCAGGCTCACACTCAGCTTCACACCCACGATGCTACCCGGGGTAGTACCCGAGTAGCCACCTGGTCCATCATGGTGCGCATGAGCGACGAGGACGAACTGCGGAACCGGGCGTTCGACCAGTGGCAGGCCCTGCTCAGGAACTGGCGACGACGGGCACTGCGCAACCGGCGGGTGTCGAGGTTACTGGTCTTCGGCAGCGTGCTGCTCTCGGTCGTCACCACCGCCATGTCCGGCATCCCGGCCGTACCCCGCTGGTGGATCGTCATCTCCAGCGCCGGCGCGGCGCTGACCCTCGCACTGATGAACGCCACCCGCTCACACGAGCAGTGGACGCTGTCCCGCGAGGTGCAGAACCGGCTGCACGTCGAGAAGTTCCTCTACGAACAGGGCGCCGGCGCCTACGAGGCCAGCACCGGCGACGAACGGACCAGGCTGTTCTCCGTGCGGATCACCGAGGTCGGCCTCGCCGGGCACGACTCGTGGGCCGGGCAGGTCGCCGAGGCGACCTCGACCGTGCGGTCCGGGCAGCGAGCCTGACCCTCAGGCCGACCCGGCCCGCTCGCCGGCCTCACGCCGGAACCGGCGCAGCGTGCGCATCGCGGTCACCGCGCGCTCACCGTCGATCGCCTGCACGGCGACCAGCGGAACGTACTCGTCGTCGGCCAGCTCCAACCGCGCCCACGGCGCGCCGTCCGGGAAGCTCACGCCCCGCACGTCGGTCCACGGGAAGTGCCGGGTGCCCACCATGTTGCGCACCTCGACACCGCCCTCACCGGCCCGCACCCTCGGCCGGGCGAACCAGAGCGCGCCGGCCGCCAGGAACAGCCCGATGCCGATCATGGCGAGCTGGTCGGAGAGCCGGAAGTACGCCCCGGTGTGTTCCCGCAGCATCAGCACACCGGCGACGGTGAACGCCGCCAGCAGGACGACCGCCACGATCGCGGCGATCATCGTCGCCTTGCGTGGCCTGGCCACCACAGTCACTCGAATCCCCGATCGGTCCACGGCTGACGCAGCCCCCTCACGACCATCGCCGTGTCCAGTGCCGCCACGCACGCCTCGAAACCCTTGTCCTCGGTCGACCCCGGCAGACCACAGCGCTCCAGCGCCTGGTCCTCCGTGTTGACCGTCAGCACCCCGTTGCCCACCGGCGTCGCCTCGTCCAGCGACACCCGGGTGAGCCCGGCGGTCACCGCGTCGCAAACGTACTCGAAGTGCGGGGTGCCACCCCGGATCACCACGCCGAGCGCCACGACGGCATCGTGGTTGCGCGCCAGCGCCTGGCACACCACCGGCAACTCCACCGCGCCGGACACCCGCACCACCGTCGGCTCCTCGACCCTGGCCTGCTTGGCCGCCACCAGCGCCCGCTCCAGCAGCGTGTCGGTGATCCGCGCGTGCCACCGCGTCGCCACGACCGCCAACCGGATCCCCTCACACTCCGGTACCACGACCTCGGGCCGGCCCTCACCGCTCACTGTGTCCTCGTTCGCTCCGCTCCGCCGCTACCACGCCGTCTTCCCTCGTCCGCTGCTCGGCGCTGGCGCGCCTGCGCTGCTCCTCAGTCCAGACGGCGCACGCGGCTCCGCTCCCGCTCACAGCCGGCCCCCCTCCAACAGGTCCATGTCCAGGTCACCCAGCTCGTGGCCCATCCGGTCGCGCTTGGTCTGCAAGTAGCGCAGGTTCTCCGAATTCGGCCGCACCGGCAGCGGGACACGGCCGGCGATCCGCAGGCCGTAGCCGTCCAGGCCGACACGCTTGGCCGGGTTGTTGGTCAGCAGGCGCATCGACTTCACACCCAGGTTGACCAGGATCTGCGCGCCCTGCCCGTAGTCGCGGGCGTCGGCCGGCACACCCAGCGCCAGGTTCGCGTCCACGGTGTCCGCGCCGTCGTCCTGCAGCTGGTAGGCCTGCAGCTTGTGCATCAGCCCGATCCCCCGGCCCTCGTGCCCGCGCATGTACAGCACGATCCCCCGGCCCTCGGCCGCCACCGCCGCGAGGGCGGCGTCGAGCTGCGGGCCGCAGTCACAGCGCAGCGAGGAGAACACGTCACCGGTCAGGCACTCGGAGTGCACGCGCACCAACACGTCCTCGCCGTCGCCGACCTCGCCGAAAACCAGGGCGATGTGCTCGATGCCGTCGAGCTTGGAGTCGTAGCCGACGGCCCGGAACGTGCCGTGCGCGGTCGGGATCCTGGCCTCGGCGACCCGGACGACCTGCACCTCCTTGCGCCGCCGGTAGTCGATCAGGTCGGCGATGGAGATGATCGCCAGGTCGTGCTCGGCGGCGAACACCTCCAGCTCGTCGCGCCGCGCCATGTCGCCCTCGTCCTTCTGCGACACGATCTCGCACAGCACGCCCGCCGGGCGCAGACCGGCCAGCACGGCGAGGTCGATCGCCGCCTCGGTGTGGCCGGGGCGGCGCAGCACGCCGCCCTCCTTGGCGCGTAACGGAACCACGTGACCGGGACGGGTGAAGGAGTCGGCGGTGGCCTGCTCGTTGGCCAGCAGCCGGATCGTGTGGGCGCGGTCGGCGGCCGAGATGCCGGTCGTCACGCCCTCCTTGGCGTCGACCGTGACCGTGTAGGCCGTACCGCGCACGTCCTGGTTGGTGTGGAACATCGGCGGGAGGTCCAGCCGGGTGCAGTCGGCCTCGGTCAGCGGGACACAGATGTAGCCGGAGGTGTAGCGCACCATGAACGCCAACAGCTCCGGTGTCGCCTTCTCGGCGGCGAAGATGAGGTCGCCCTCGTTCTCCCGGTCCTCGTCGTCGACGACGATGACCGGCCGACCGGCCTTGATGTCCGCGACCGCGCGCTCGATCCCGCTGATGTCACTCATCGTGTCTCCCGCTCGGAGTTACGCCCATTCTGCTCCGCCGCCGACCAGGCGGCGGGCAAGTGTGGCGCGGCCAACCTCTCGATGTACTTGGCGACCACGTCCACCTCGAGATTCACCAGGTCACCTGGCTGGCGGACACCGAGCGTCGTGGCCTGCAACGTCTCCGGGATGAGGCTGACGGAGAAGTCGTCGTCGGTCACGTCTACCACGGTGAGGGATACCCCGTCGACGGTGATCGACCCCTTCTCCACCAGGTACCTGGCCAGATAGCTGGGCAGGCCGATGCGGACCAGGTCCCAGTGGGCCGAGGGCTGGCGGGTGAGGACCACACCGGTGCCGTCGACGTGCCCCTGCACGATGTGCCCGCCGAACCGTTTGCCGACCTCGGCGGCGCGTTCCAGGTTGACCTGTTCACCGGGGCCGATCTTGCCGAGGCTGGAGCGGTCCAGCGTCTCGCGCATCACGTCGGCGGTGAACGTGCCGCCGTCGACGGCGACCACGGTCAGGCACACGCCGTTCACGGCGATCGAGTCGCCGTGCCGGACGTCGGCGGTGACCAGCGGCCCCTCCACGGACAGCCGGGCGGCGTCCGGCAGGCTCTCGACCGCGACGACCGTGCCGCGCTCCTCCACGATCCCGGTGAACATCTAGCTTCCCTCCGCCATAGTCCGCAGCCGCCCGACCGCCTCGGCCGGGTCGTCCGCCCCGTAGACCGCCGAACCGGCGACGAAGCAGTCCACGCCGGCCGCCGCCGCCTCGGCGATGGTGTCGGCGTTGATGCCGCCGTCGATCTCGATCAGCACCTGCAGCTCGCCCCGGTCGACCAACCGCCGGACCGCCCGCACCTTGTCCAACACCTCTGGCATGAACTCCTGGCCGCCGAACCCCGGTTCGACCGACATCACCAGCAACGTGTCGTAGTGGATCAGTAATTCCGTCCAGGGCTCCAGCGGGGTACCCGGCCGGACCGACAGACCAGCCCGCGCGCCGGCCGCCCGAATGTTCTTGGCCACCTTGACCGGGTCGCCGACCGCCTCCGCGTGCACGGTCACGTTGTGCGCGCCGGCCTCGGCGTAGTCGACGGCCCAGCGGTCGGGGTCCTCGATCATCAGGTGGCAGTCCACCGGGATGTCGGTACTGCGCAGCAACGCCTGGACGACCGGCAGGCCGATGGTGAGGTTGGGCACGAAGTGCCCGTCCATCACGTCGACGTGCAGCCAGTCCGCTCCGCGCACCGCTTGGGCCTCCTCGGCGAGCCTGGCGAAGTCGGCGGCGAGGATGCTGGGGGCGATCATCGGTTTTCCTGGCACGTTCCAGAGCATATTGGCTCCCGACTCGGCAGGTGTTTCACAACGTGCCGAGTTCGCGGTCATCGATACCTGTCGAAGGCCGAGACGAGGTCGTCCCTGGTCGCGCCGGAGGCGAGCAGCAGCGCCAGCAGCACCCTGGCCTTGGCCGGATCGAGGAACCCGGACTGGATCAGCCCCCGGTCCAGCAGGTCGCGCTCGGAGCCCGGATAGCCGTAGGTCTGGCGCAGCACCGAGCCGGCCCCGGTCCGCGACGAGAGGACCACCGGGATCGCCGAGGCGAACTCGGCCACCAGCTCCACCATCCCGGCCGGTACGTGACCGGCGCCCAGACCGGCGATGACCAGGCCGTCGAACGCGTCACCGGCACGCCGCAGCAGCTCACCGTCGTCGCCGAGGGCCACGGTGAGCAGGCCGACGCGCAGCTCGGCGATGGCCGGGGAGGCGGCGACGGTGAACCCGGTCCTGGCGGCGCCACGGATACGCGGATCGCCCTCGACCACCAGGCCCAGCGGCCCGAAGGCCGGCGAGACGAACGCGGCGGTGCTGAACGTGTGGCTCTTGCGGACGAACCGGGCGCCGTGGATCTCGTCGGACATGACGACCAGCGCGCCGAGCCCGCGCGCGGCCGGCGCGGTGGCGACCCGCACGGCGGCGTAGAGGTTGGCCGGCCCGTCGGCCCCGGCAGCCTCGGGGTGGCGCATCGCACCGGTGACCACGACCGGCGCGTCGGTGCCGACGGTGAGGTCGAGGAAGAACGCGGTCTCCTCGATGGTGTCGGTGCCGTGGGTGATCACCACGCCGACCGCGCCGGCCGCCAGCTCCGCGCGGACCAGGTCCGACAGCGCCACCAGGTCGTCGAACCCCAGCGACGGGCTGGGCAGCGAACGCAGCGTGGTCGTGCGGATCTCGACCGCCAGGTCCGCGAGACCCGGGACGGCGGCGACCAGGTCGTCGGCGCCCAGCGAGGGCACGATGCCGCCGGAGGCGCTGGGCGCCATGGCGATCGTGCCGCCCATCGCGATCACCGCGACGTGGCCGCTCACTTGCGGAGCAGGGCGCAGAACATGGCGTCGGTGCCGTGGCGGTGCGGCCACAGCTGCACGTACGGGCCCTTGCCGAGGGTGGGCATCTCGGGGAAGGACTCGCGCGCGTCGAGCGCGCTGACCCCGGTCCGCCGCACCGCGTCGGCCACCACGCCGACGGTCTCCGACAGGTGCGGCGTGCAGACCACGTAGCCGACCACACCGCCGGGGCGGACCAGGTCGATCGCGGTCAGCAGCAGCTCACGCTGGAGCTTGGTCAGCTCACCGACGTCGGAGGGCTGGCGCCGCCAGCGCGACTCCGGACGGCGCCGCAGCGAGCCGAGGCCGGTGCACGGCGCGTCGACCAGCACCCGGTCGAACGAGCCGGACGCCATGCCCAGCGCCGCCGGCTGACGGCCGTCACCGGTGTGCACGGTGACCGGCAGGCCCGCGGTGGAGCGCTCGACGAGCCGGGCGCGGTGCGGCGCCTTCTCGACGGCGTCCAGGTGGCCGCCGGAGATCCCGAGCAGCGCCGCGAGCAGCGCGGACTTGCCGCCCGGGCCGGCGCACAGGTCCAGCCAGCGGGTGTCGGTGCCGGTGACCTCTGGACGGGTCATGGCGATCGCGCACAGCTGGCTGCCCTCGTCCTGGACCGAGGCCAGGCGCTCGCGCACCGGGTCCAGCCCGGCCGGGTCGCCGGCGCCGGCGGCCAGCCGGACGCCGTAGGGCGAGTAGGGCGCGACCTCGCCGCCGGTCATCGCCGCCAGTTCCTCGGCGGTGACCTCGCCGGGGCGGGCCACCAGGTGCACGGCCGGTCGCTCGTTGTCGGCCTCCAGTGCCGAACGCAGCTCGTCGCCGGTGACGCCGAGGGAGTCGGCGAACGCGCGGGCGACCCAGCGCGGGTGTGCGCTGCGCATGGCGACGTTGCCGATCGGGTCGGTGCCGGGGTCGGGCGCGAGGCGGTCCATCCAGGCGTTCTCGTCCAGCTCGGACACCCTGCGCAGCACGGCGTTGACGAACCCGGTCTGGCGCGAGCCCTGTTCGCCGCGCACCAGGTCCACGGTCGAGGCGACGGCCGCGTGCGCCGGGATCCTGGTCCGCAGCAGCTGGTAGGTGCCCAGGCGCAGAACGTCGAGCAGGCCGGGTTCGACCTTGTTCAGCGGGCGGTCCAGGCAGGCGTCGAGGATCTCGTCGAGCAGGCCGATGCTGCGGCACGCGCCGTAGGCCAGCTCGGTGGCCAGCGCCGCGTCCCGGCCGGTGATCCGGCGTTCCCGCAGCAGTTGGGGCAGCAGCAGGTTGGCGTAGGCGTCGCGGACCCGGACCTCGCGCAGCGTGTCCAGCGCCGCCTGCCGCGCCGGGTCCTCCACCGGCGGTCTGCTGGGGCCGCCGCGCCGCTTGGGCGGATGCGGGCTCCTCGGTCGGGAGAACCGCTCCTGTCGCCGTCCTTGCTGTGTCACGTCAGCCGCTCTCCTGGCTCGACCCGGGCGCCGCGCGCCCAGTCGGTCGCCGCCATCCGCTTCTTGCCGGGTGCCTGCACCTCACCGAGCCTGACCGGTGTGGTCGCGGTACCGGCCAGTACTTGTCTGCGTTCCACCCGCAGTTCGCCCGGGTCCAGGGGCTCGCCGGTGGGGGTGTCGGTCCGGCGGACCGGCCCGAGCTTGATCCGTTCGCCGCGGAACTCCGACCACGCCCCCGGTTCGGGGGTGACCGAGCGGACCAGGCGGTCGAGGGCCACGGCCGGCAGGGTGAAGTCGGCGCGGGCGTCGTCGGTGCTCACCTTGGGGGCGTAACTCACGCCGTCGGCCGGCTGGTCGACGGCCCGGATCGTGCCGTCGTCCAGACCGTCCACGGTGGACAGCAGCAGGCCGGCGCCGGCGTCGGCGAGCCGGGCCAGCAGCGCGCCGGAGGTGTCGTCGGCGCGGACGGTCTCGGTGAGCACCCCGAACACCGGCCCGGCGTCGAGCTCCTTGACGATGCGGAACGTGCTCGCGCCGGTGATCTCGTCGCCGTGGCGGACCGCGGCCTGGACGGGAGCGGCGCCGCGCCAGGCGGGCAGGATCGAGAAGTGCAGGTTGACCCAGCCGTGCGGGGGGATGTCCAGTGCCCGCTGGGGCAGCAGCCCGCCGTAGGCCACCACCGGGCAGCAGTCCGGGGCGATCTGGCGCAGGCGGTCGAGGAAGTCGGGGTCGCCCGCCCGGGGCGGGGTGAGGACCTCGATGCCGTGCTCGTCGGCCAGCGCGCCGACCGGTGAGCGGACCAGGTGCCTGCCGCGGCCGGCGGGGGCGTCGGGCCTGGTGACCACGGCGGCGACCTCGTGGCGACCGCCGTCGATCAACGCGCGCAGTGACGGCACCGCGACGTCGGGTGTGCCAGCGAATACCAACCGCATCGTCAGACGGCACCGCCGAACAGGGAGTGCGGGCTCTGCTTGATCGTCGGGACCGCGCCGTCGAACCAGTCGGCCTGGCGGATCTGCTTCATCGCCGCCTTGCGGGTCTCGGCGTCGAGCCGGTCGAGGAACAGCACGCCGTCGAGGTGGTCGGTCTCGTGCTGCAAACAGCGGGCCAGCAGGTCCGAGCCCTCGATCTGCACCGGCTCGCCATGCATGTTCCAGCCCCTGGCGACGACGCTCCTGGCCCGGACGCAGTCCCAGTACAGGCCGGGGATGGACAGGCAGCCCTCCTCGCCGAGCTGGGTCTGGTCGTCGGTGGCGACCCAGGTGGGGTTCACCAGGTGCCCCTCGACCCCTTCGCAGTGGTAGGTGAACACCCGCAGGCCGACGCCGAGCTGCGGCGCGGCCAAGCCGGCGCCGCCCTGGGACTCCATGGTGTCCCAGAGATCCTGGACCAGGTTGCGCAGCTCCCGGTCGAAGTCGACGACCTCGGCGGCGGCGGTGCGCAGCACCGGGTCGCCGAAGAGCCGGATGGGCTGGACGGTCACGGTTCTCCCAGGGACGAAATCGGGTCGGGCCTGCTCAGTCTATTCAGTGCCGGTTCGCCGCAACGCTGAGTGCGCCTTCGGCGACCTGAACGCCGGCCGGCTAGATCAGTTCGAGGGGGTCGAGCCGCACCCGGATCGGGTCCGGTTCCTTGCGGGCGGTCCGCACGTGCTGGGCCGCGGCCAGCACCGCGGCCAGCGCGCGGCCCTCGGCCCGGGTGGTGCGCACCAGCGCGCGTTCCCGGTCGTCGGGGCCGATCGGCACGGGCCCGAGGATCTCGCCCGAGGGTGGCAGCGTCAGCTCCTCCAGGAACGTGGCCAGCGCCGTGGCCTGGCCGTCCACCGCCGCCATGCGCACCGCCGGGGGGAAGCCGAGTTCTGTGCGCGCGGCCAGTTCCTGGCTGGCGTGCCAGGCGGGGTCCCAGCGCACGAGGGCCTGCACGGGGGCCAGCGCCGACTCGGCGAGCACGACCACCCGGCCGCCGTCGCGGTGTGAGCGGACCAGGGCTGCGGCCTGCATCCAGCGGCGCAGCGCCTCCTCGGACGCGCGCAGGTCGGCCCGGCCGAGCAGCGCCCAGCCGTCGAGCAGCAGCGCGGCCCCGTAGCCGCCGGCGGCGACCGGCTCGGCACCGGGCGTGGCGACCACGAGCGCCGGGCGGGCCGCGACGTCGGACACGACCTCCTTGGCCCCCGAGCCGATCACCGGCACGTCGGCGAACGCGCGGCCGAGTTCCTCGGCGGTCCGCTTGGCGCCGACGACGATCGCCCGCAGCCGACGTGACCCGCAGTTGCCGCAGCGGAACGCCGTGTCCGGGACGCCGCACCACCGGCAGGTCGGCGTGCCGGCCCCTCCCCCGGCCGGCAGCCCGAGCGGGCCGGCGCACCGCCGGCACCGGGCTGGGCCGCGGCACTGCTGGCAGGCCAGCGCCGGGACGTACCCGCCGCGCGGGACCTGGACCAGCACCGGGCGCCCGTCCTTGAGCGCGGCCCGCGCGGCCTCGAAGGCCACCGACGGGACGCGGGCCGCGCGGGCCGCCGGGTCCCGCGCGAGCTGCAGGTCGGTCTCGCCCAGCGCCACGATCCTCGGTGCCGCCGCCCGCAGTTCGTCGCGGGAGGCCACGATCTCCGGCGCCCAGCCGGACTCGACCAGCAGCTGGGCCTCGGCCGTGCGCGCGATCCCGGCCACCACCAGGGACGCGCCGACCGCGTGCGCCCGCTGGATCAGCACGTCGCGCACGTGCGGGTACGGCGCGTGCGGGTCGGCGTGCAGGTCGTCGCCGTCGTCCCAGACCACGAACACGCCGGGGCGGTGGACCGGGGCGAACACGCTGGCCCGGGTGCCGACCACGATCCGCGCGCCGCCGCGCAGCACCGACAGCCACCGGCGGTACCGCTTGGCCGGCCCGGCGTCGGCCGACAGCGCCACGACCGCGTCCTCGCCCGCCAGCGCGACACAGGCGGCGTGCAGCCGGGCGACGTCGCGGTAGTCGGGCACCACCAGCACCGCGCCCCGGTCGCTGGCCGCGGCGGTGGCCGCCAGCTCGGCCAGGCGGGCCGGCCAGTCCTCGCCGGGCAGCGCCTGCCAGACCGCGTGGGCCGGGCGGCCGGCGCGCACCGCGTCCAGGAAGGCGGGGCCGCGCGGGTAGCGCCGCCAGCCCGGTGCGTCCGGCATGGCGGGGCGCGGGGCGGGTTCGGGCGGGGGTTCGGCCTCGACCTTGGCGTGCCGGGGCGGGATCGCCAGGCGCAGCACGTCGATCAGGGAGCCGGCGTAGCGGTCGGCCACCGTGCGCGCCAGGGTCGCGATCTCGGGCGCCAGCACGGGTTCCTGCGAGACGACCTTGCTCAGGAAGCCGAGCCGACCACCGAAGTCCGACTCGGCGGTGCGGCACAGCAGGAAGCCGTCGACCTGCTTGCCGGCGAAGCGCACCCGTACCCGGCAACCGGGCACGGCGGACTCGTGCAGGGTGTCCGGCACGAGGTAGTCGAAGGGCCGGTCGAGATGGGCGAGCGGTACGTCGACGGCCACCTTCGCGACCGGGAGCTCACTGGCCGCGACGAGCTCCCCCTTGCGCGCGACGGTCAACGACTATCCGCTGTAGTAGGCGGTGTACATCGACGCCAACCGCGCCCGCTGATCCACAGTGGACTCTTCACGGATCGTCCGGTTGAGACCGGGCGGGAAGCCGTGCTTCACCAGCCGCCGCTCACACGCGTCCTCCATGAAGGAGAACGAGAAGTACAGCGAGGTGAAGTAGCCCAGTGCCATCACCCACCACAGCATGTCCATCGGTCCCGGTAGGAAAAGGACCAACAGCCAGGTGCTCAGCATCACCTGCACGCGCGCCAGGTGCCGCAGCACCCAGGTCTGGCAGGTGAGGTCGTAGAGCACCCACTCGCGGTACGCGGCCGGCAGTGTTCCGCCGACCGCGTACCACAGCCACTTGCTCGGGGTGGGTCGTCGCACCAGCCCAGTCTAGGCGCCGGCCAACGACCTCAGGGCGTCCGCCCGGTCGGTGCGCTCCCACGGCAGGTCCAGCTCGGGGCGACCGAAGTGCCCGTACGCCGCGGTCTGCTTGTAGATCGGGCGCAGCAGGTCCAGGTCGCGGATGATCGCGGCCGGGCGCAGGTCGAAGACCTGGCTGATCGCCTGCTGGATCTTGGTCGGGTCCACCGTCTCGGTGCCGAAGGTCTCGACGAACAGACCGACCGGGGCGGCCTTGCCGATCGCGTAGGCGACCTGGACCTCGACGCGCGTCGCGAGGCCGGCGGCGATGGCGTTCTTGGCCACCCAGCGCATGGCGTACGCGGCGGAGCGGTCCACCTTCGACGGGTCCTTGCCGGAGAAGGCGCCGCCACCGTGGCGGGACATGCCGCCGTAGGTGTCGACAATGATCTTGCGGCCGGTCAGGCCGGCGTCACCCATCGGGCCACCGATGACGAACCGGCCGGTCGGGTTGACCAGCAGGCGCACGTTCTCGGTGTCCAGCTCCAGCTCCGCCAGCTCCGGCTTGACGACCTGCTCCAGCACGTCGACCGTGAGCAGCTTCTCCAGGTCGACGCCCTCGGCGTGCTGCGAGGACACGACGACGGTGTCCAGCCGAACGGCCTGGTCACCGGCGTACTCGATGGTGACCTGGGTCTTGCCGTCGGGACGCAGGTAGGGCAGCTGGCCGTTCTTGCGCACGTCGGTCAGCCGCTTGGACAGGCGGTGGGCCAGCGCGATCGGCAGCGGCATCAGCTCCGGGGTGTCGGTGCACGCGTAGCCGAACATCAGGCCCTGGTCGCCGGCGCCCTGCTTGGCGATCTCGTCTTCCTCGTTGTCGACCCGCTGCTCGTAGGCGGTGTCGACACCCTGGGCGATGTCGGGCGACTGCGAACCGATGGCGATGTTCACGCCACAGGAGTTGCCGTCGAAACCCTTGGCCGAGGAGTCGTAGCCGATCTTGAGAATCGTGTCGCGCACCAGCGCGGGAATGTCGGCGTAGGCCTCGGTGGTCACCTCACCGGCGACGTGGACCTGACCGGTGGTGACCATGGTCTCCACCGCGACCCGCGACCGGGGGTCCTTCTCCAGCAACGCGTCCAGGATCGAGTCGCTGATCGCGTCACAGATCTTGTCCGGATGTCCCTCGGTCACCGACTCGCTGGTGAACAGCCTGCTCGCGGACTCAGTCACGTCATACCTACCCAGTCATTTTTCGCGGATTCGTTGCACAAAGCGTACTGATGGAACTTGAGAACGAGTCAGGCCTCTATGAGCGCCACGATCGCGTCCCATATATCGGACGCCATGTGTGACTTGCTACTCAGGGCTACGGCACGTTCGGATCCGTCGGCAGATAGTAGCCAGCCGGAGTTGTCCTCGGTCTCGAAGGCCTTGCCCTCGCCGACCGCGTTGACCACCAGCAGATCGGCGCCCTTGCGTTTGAGTTTGGCCCGCGCGTGCTCGAGCACGTCGCCGGCGCTGTCGCCGGTCTCGGCGGCGAAACCCACGATGACCTGGCCGTTCACCCGCGACTGGACCAGCTCGGCCAGGATGTCGGGGTTGCGGGTGAGCGCGATCGGGTCCGGATCACGGTCGGTCTTCTTGATCTTGTAGGTCGCCCGGTCGGTCGGCCGGAAGTCGGCCACCGCGGCGGCCATCACCACGATGTCCGCGTCGGCCGCGGTGCGGTGCATGACCTCACGCAGTTCTTCGGCCGTGCCGACCCGGACCAGCGAGGCTCCAGCGACATCCGGGAGAGACACCGTCGCGGCCGCCACCAGGGTCACCTCGGCGCCGCGCTGGACGGCGGTCCGGGCCAGCGCGTAGCCCTGTTTGCCCGACGAGCGGTTGCCGAGGTAGCGGACCGGGTCCAGCGGCTCGCGGGTGCCGCCGGCCGACACGACCACCCGGCGACCCTCCAGGTCACGCGGCAGCGCGTCCTGGCGGTCGAGCAGCAGACGGGCGAGGTCGACGATCTCGGCCGGGTCGGGCAGCCGGCCCTTGCCGGAGTCCTTGCCGGTCAGCCGGCCACTGGCCGGCTCGGCCACGACCACGCCGCGTGAGCGCAGCCTGGCGACGTTGTCCCGGGTGGCCGGGTGCTCCCACATCTCGGTGTGCATCGCCGGCACCATCAGTACCGGGCACCGCGCGGTCAGCAGGGTGTTGGTGAGCAGGTCGTCGGCCAGCCCGTTCGCGGCCTTGGCCAGCAGGTTCGCGGTGGCCGGGACGACCAGGACGAGGTCGGCCTCCTGACCGAGGCGCACGTGCGGCACCTCGGGGACGTCGGCGAAGACCTCGGTGTGCACCGGGTTGCCGGACAGCGCCTCGAAGGTCGCCGCGCCGACGAAGCGCAGCGCGGCCTCCGTCGGGACCACCCGGACGTCGTGTCCGGACTCGGTCAGCCGGCGGAGGACCTCGCACGCCTTGTAGGCCGCGACCCCGCCCCCCACGCCGAGAACGACGCGAGGCCGGGACGCGGCCTCGGTCACTCGCCCTCGGTGTGTTCGAGCAGGCCGGCGTGGATCTCGCGGAGCGCGATGGACAGCGGCTTCTCCCGCGGACCCGGCTCCACCAGCGGACCGACGTACTCCAGCAGGCCCTCGCCGAGCTGGGCGTAGTAGTCGTTGATCTGGCGGGCACGCTTGGCCGCGTAGATCACCAGCGCGTACTTCGAGCTGACCTTGTCGAGCAGGTCGTCGATCGGGGGGTTGGTGATGCCTTCGAGCTGCGGGCTCGTCGGGTCACCCAGTGCGCCCAACTCGGTGGGGGTGATCACTCGTGGTTCTCCAGCTGGTCAGACGATTTGTCAAGTACCAAGGTTAGCAACTCCCTGGCGGCACTCTTCACGTCGGTGTTCACGACGACCGCGTCGAACTCGTCCTGGGCGGCGAGTTCCTCCTTCGCGGTACGCAGCCGGCGCTCGACGATCTCCGGCGACTCGGTGCCCCGGCCGACCAGTCGTTCGACCAGCGCGTCCCAGCTCGGGGGGCAGAGGAAGACCAGGAACGCCTCGGGCATGCTGCGCCGCAGCTCCCGCGCGCCCTGCAGGTCGACCTCGACCAGCGCCGGCCGGCCGTCGGCCAGCCTGTTCTCGATGGGCGCCCTCGGTGTGCCGGACCGGTGGGTGCCGCGGTGGATCTCCGCCCACTCGAGCAGCTCGTCCTTGGCGATCATGCTGTCGAAATCGGCGGGGCTGACGAACCGGTAGTCCACGCCGTCGCGTTCACCGGGCCGCTGTTCGCGGGTGGTGACCGAGACGCTGAACCACAGGTCGGGGTCCATCTCGAGCAGCTCGCGCACCACGCTGCTCTTGCCAACGCCGGAGGGGCCGGCCAGTACTACCAGCCGACCCCTCCGGACGTTGCGGTGCGAGTTACTCACTCGCCACTGAACTCGGCGAGCAGCGCCTTGCGCTGACGCTCACCAAGACCGCGCAGGCGGCGGCTCGGGGCGATTTCCAGGCGCTCGATGATCTGCTGGGCACGCACCTTGCCGACGCCCGGCAGGGCCTCGAGCAGCGCGGTGACCTTCATCTTGCCCAGGACCTCGTCCTTGTCAGCTTGGGTGAGCACGTCCTTGAGGGTGGTGCCACCTCGCTTCAGGCGCTCCTTGAGCTCAGCTCGGGCGCGACGGGCGGCAGCCGCCTTCTCCAGCGCTGCGGCCCGCTGCTCCTCGGTCAGCTGGGGAAGGGCCACGATTTCCTCCGGGGGGTGGGGTTGTCTTGTGGATCGGTGCCGCGACGTTACCGAGGTCGGAGCGGTCACGACAACGCGGGTCCACCTTAGTGCGCAACGTAGCGTTTTTGAAGGCGAGATCTACTCTCCGTAGTTCTCAGTGCCCGGACCAGGGGCAACACGGAGCGGCCAACTTGATCATTTGGGCGTTTTCCGCTACGGGGCGTGCTGAAAACGGGCTTCGGAACCTATAACAGAAAATGGCGAAATTCAGATTGGACAATGCGGCAGGAGACCCATTTTCGGGGCCACACGGCACTTGAGTTCAGTCCGCATGAAGACTCAAGCCGACCAACGCACGCAAACGACCGCCCGGCGATTCGGCACGCCTGAAGAACTACCTGCTCGGACGCACAAACTGGTCCGAATGGCCTAGTGCGGGTGGGCGAGCGCCACCGCGTCCCGCGCCCGCAACGCGGCGCCGCGCAACGTGGCGACGTCCGGACCGTGCCGCAGGACCTCCCGCGAGGACGAGGGCAGCACGAAACGCAGGTTCTCGCCGAACACCGCGCGCAGGTCGGCCAGCGTGCCGCCCTGGGCACCGAGACCGGGCGCCAGGATCGCGCCGTTGTGCGCCGACAGATCCAGGCCGGTCCGGCCGACCGTGGCGCCGATCACCAGGCCGACCGGCCCGAGCGGGCTGCGCCCGGCGTTGCGCGCGGCCGCCTCGTCGACGATCGTCTGGGCCACCGTGCGCTCCCCCGACACCGCCCGCTGGACCGCCGCGCCCTCCGGGTTCGACGTCATGGCCAGCACGAACAGCCCCCGGCCGGTCTGCTGCGCCAACTCGATCACCGGGTCGAGCGAGCCGAAACCCAGATACGGCGAGACCGTCACGGCGTCGGCCGCCAGCGGCGAGCCCTCGGCGAGGTAGGCCTGGGCGTAGGCGGCCATCGTCGAGCCGATGTCGCCACGCTTGACGTCCAGCAGCACCAGCGCGCCGGCCTGCCGCGCCGCCGCGATCAGCCGCTCCAGCACCGCGACCCCCGCCGAGCCGTACGCCTCGAAGAACGCCGACTGCGGCTTGAGCACCGCGATCTCCCCCGCCATGGCCTCCACACAGGTCATCGCGAAGCGCTCCAGGCCGGCCGCCGTCGCCGGCAGCCCCCAGTCCGCCAGCAGCGCCGGGTGCGGGTCGACGCCGACGCACAGCGGGCCGCGCAGCGAGACCGCCGTGGTGAGCCGCGCGCCGAACGGTGCCCTCATCGGGTGCTCCTCAGGGTGGCCTGCAGGGACTGCAACGACTCGACGCCGACGTCCTGGCGGATCAGCGCCTCGATGCCGTGCACGGCGGCCGCGGCGCCCTGGATGGTCGTCACGCACGGGATGTCGCGGGAGACCGCCGCCGTGCGGATCTCGTAGCCGTCCACGCGCGGACCGGGGTTGCCGTACGGGGTGTTGATCACCATGTCGACCCCGCCGTCGCGGATGATCTCCACGATGTTCGGCTCGCCGGCACGCGGGGTCTCGAAGTGCTTGCGCACCTCGGTGCACGGGATTCCGTTGCGGCGCAACACTTCCGCCGTGCCGGCGGTGGCCAGTACCTCGAACCCGAGATCGGCCAGGCGCTTGACAGGGAACACCATCGCACGCTTGTCCCGGTTGGCCACCGACACGAACACCCTGCCCGAGGTCGGCAGCGAACCGTAGGACGCCGTCTGCGACTTGGCGTAGGCCTTGCCGAACGACGCGTCGATGCCCATCACCTCGCCGGTGGACTTCATCTCCGGGCCCAGCAGCGAGTCGACACCGTGGCCCTCCGGGGTGCGGAACCGGTGGAAGGGCAGCACGGCCTCCTTGACCGCCACCGGTGAGGTCGCCGGCAGCTCACCGCCGTCGCCCCTGGCCGGCAGCAGGCCCTCCTCGCGCAGCTCGGCGATCGTGGCGCCGAGCATGATCCGCGCGGCGGCCTTGGCCAGCGGCACGGCCGTCGCCTTCGACACGAACGGCACGGTGCGTGACGCGCGCGGGTTGGCCTCCAGCACGTAGAGCACGTCGTCCTTGAGCGCGTACTGCACGTTCAGCAGCCCGCGCACCCCGATGCCCTCGGCGATCGCGGCCGTCGAGCGGCGGATGACCGCGAGGTCGGTGCGGCCCAGGGTGATCGGCGGCAGCGCGCACGAGGAGTCCCCGGAGTGGATACCGGCCTCCTCGATGTGCTCCATCACGCCACCCAGGAACACGTCCGTGCCGTCGCACAGGGCGTCCACGTCGATCTCGATCGCGTCGTCGAGGAACCGGTCGACCAACACCGGGTGCTCGGGGGTGACCTCGGTGGCGCGGGCGATGTAGCCGGCCAGCGACGTCTCGTCGTAGACGATCTCCATGCCGCGCCCACCGAGCACGTAGGACGGTCGCACGAGGACCGGGTAGCCGATCTCGTCGGCGATCCGCTTGGCCGCGGCGAACGAGGTCGCCAGCCCGAACGCCGGCGCCGGCAGCCCGGCGGTGGTGAGCACCTCGCCGAACGCCCCCCGGTCCTCGGCCAGGTGGATCGCGTCGGCCGGCGTGCCGACCACCGGCACCCCCGCCTCGGTGAGCCGGCGGGCCAGGCCCAGCGGCGTCTGCCCGCCCAGCTGCACGATCACGCCGGCGACCGTGCCCGACTGCCGCTCGGCGTGCACGACCTCCAGCACGTCCTCGAACGTCAGCGGCTCGAAGTACAGACGGTCGGAGGTGTCGTAGTCGGTGGAGACCGTCTCCGGGTTGCAGTTGACCATGACGGTCTCGTAGCCCGCGGCGCGCAACGCCATCGCCGCGTGCACACAGGAGTAGTCGAACTCGATGCCCTGGCCGATGCGGTTGGGGCCCGAGCCCAGGATCAGCACCTTGGGCCGCTCGCGCTGCTCGGCGACCTCCGTCTCGGCCGACGGGTCCAGCTCGTAGGCCGAGTAGTGGTAGGGCGTCGTCGCGGCGAACTCGGCGGCGCAGGTGTCGACGGTCTTGAACACCGGCCGGATGCCCAGCCGGTGGCGCAGCGCCCGCACCCCGTCCTCGCCCGCCAGCTCCGGACGCAGCGCCGCGACCTGACGGTCGGAGAAGCCGGCGCGCTTGGCCCGGCGCAGCAGCGGCTCGTCGAGCACCGGCGCGCCGCCGACCTCGGCCCGCAGCTCGACCAGCGAGACGATCTGGTCGAGGAACCACGGGTCGATCCCGGACGCGTCGTGCACCTCGGCGACGCTCACGCCCATCCGCAGCGCCCGCTCGACGGTGTAGAGCCGGCCGTCGTGCGGCACCCGCAGCGCCTCGACGACGCCTTCCACGGTGAGCGGGTCGGGGTCGGGGGTGGTCCAGAACCCGGCGGCCTTCGTCTCCATCGACCGCAACGCCTTGCCCAGCGCCTCGACGAAGTTGCGGCCGAGCGACATGGCCTCGCCGACGGACTTCATCGTGGTGGTCAGCGTCGGGTCGGCGCCGGGGAACTTCTCGAAGGCGAACCTCGGCACCTTCACCACGACGTAGTCCAGCGTCGGCTCGAAGGACGCCGGGGTCTCGCCGGTGATGTCGTTGCGGATCTCGTCGAGGGTGTAGCCGATGGCGAGCTTGGCGGCGATCTTGGCGATCGGGAAGCCGGTGGCCTTGGACGCCAGCGCGCTGCTGCGCGAGACCCTCGGGTTCATCTCGATCACGACCAGCCGGCCGGTCTGCGGATGCACAGCGAACTGGATGTTGCAGCCGCCGGTGTCCACACCCACCTCACGCAGCACGGCGATACCGACGTCGCGCATGTGCTGGTACTCGCGGTCGGTCAGCGTCATGGCCGGCGCGACGGTCACCGAGTCGCCGGTGTGCACACCCATCGGGTCGATGTTCTCGATCGAGCAGATGACCACGACGTTGTCGTTGCGGTCGCGCATCAGCTCGAGCTCGTACTCCTTCCAGCCGAGCACGCTCTCCTCGATCAGCACCTCGTGCACCGGGCTCTCCGCCAGCCCCGTGGAGGCCAGCCGCTCCAGGTCCTCTGGCGTGTACGCCAGTCCCGAACCGAGCCCGCCCATGGTGAACGACGGCCGGATCACCACCGGCAGGCCCAGGTCGGCGACGGTCTTGCGCACCTCGTCCATCGTGTGGCACACCGCGCTGCGCGGGGTTTCCGCACCGACGGCGGCACAGATGTCCTTGAACCGCTGGCGGTCCTCACCACGCTGGATCGCCTCGATGTCCGCACCGATCAGCTCCACGCCGTACTTGTCCAGCACGCCGTGCTCGTGCAGCGCGACCGCGGTGTTCAGCGCGGTCTGCCCGCCGAGGGTGGCCAGCAGCGCGTCCGGCCGCTCGGTGGCGATCACCTTCTCGACGAAGTCGACGGTGATCGGCTCGATGTAGGTGGCGTCGGCGAACTCCGGGTCGGTCATGATCGTCGCCGGATTCGAGTTGACCAGGCTGACCCGCAGGCCCTCCTCGCGCAGCACCCGACAGGCCTGGGTACCGGAATAGTCGAACTCGCACGCCTGGCCGATCACGATCGGGCCTGATCCGATCACCAGGACGTGGTTGAGGTCGTCACGACGTGGCACGGGCTTCCTCCATGAGGGTGACGAACTCGTCGAACAGAGGGGCGGCGTCGTGAGGGCCGGCCGCCGCCTCCGGGTGGTACTGCACCGAGAACGCCGGCACGTCCAGCGCGCGCACGCCCTCCACACAGCCGTCGTTGGGGCAGTAGTGGCTGATCTTCGCCGCGCCGAACGGGGTGTCGAACCGCTCCCCCGGCTCACCGGCCAGCGCGAACCCGTGGTTCTGCGCGGTGATCGCGACCCGCCCGGTGTCCACGTCGATCACCGGGATGTTGACGCCCCGGTGGCCGTAGCGGAGCTTGTAGGTGTCCTTGCCCAGGGCTCGGCCGAGGATCTGGTGGCCGAAGCAGATGCCGAACAGCGGAATCCGCCGCTCCAGCACGTCGCGGGTCAGCTGGACCGGGCCGTCGGCGGTGGCCGGGTCACCGGGGCCGTTGGCCAGGAACACACCGTCCGGTTCGAGCGCGAGAACCTCGTCGATGGTGGCCGTCACCGGCAGGACGTGGGTCTCGATGCCGCGCGCGGCCATCATCCTCGGCGTGTTCGTCTTGATCCCGAGATCCAGCGCGACCACCGTGAACCGGCGCTCGCCCTGGGCCGGGACGACGTAGCCGGCCGGCGTGGTGACCTGCCCGGCGAGGTCGGCGCCGGTCATCGGCGCGGTGGCCAGCACCTGGTCGACCATGGCCTGGTCGCCGGTCAGCGCGCCGCCGGAGAACACGCCGCCGCGCATCGCCCCGCGCTCGCGGATGTGCCGCGTCAGCGAGCGGGTGTCCACCCCGGCGATGCCGACGATCCCCTGCTCGACCAGCGCGTCGTCCAGCGACCGCCGGGAGCGCCAGTTGGACGGCACCCTGGCCGGGTCACGCACGACATAGCCGGCCACCCAGATCCGGCGGGACTCGTCGTCCTCGTCGTTCCAGCCGGTGTTGCCGATCTGCGGGGCGGTGGCCACCACGATCTGGCGGTGGTAGGACGGGTCGGTCAGGGTCTCCTGGTAGCCGGTCATGCCGGTGCAGAACACGACCTCGCCGAGTGTGCTGCCGGTGGCGCCGAACGCCTCACCTCGGAACACCCGACCGTCCTCGAGAACCAGGGCAGCTGGCGTCATGACCGGCCCGCCTCCCCGGAATTCACAGTCGACACGGCGAGTGTCATGCGCGTACCTCTCCTTCCCGCGCGGTGATCCGCCCGCGCAACAGCGTGGTGACCACCCGGGCGGGCAGCTCCATGCCCTCGTACGGGGTGTTCGTGGCGATGCTGGCGAACTCCGCGCCGCGCACCGTCCAGGTCGCGTCCGGGTCGACCAGCGTCAGGGTCGCCGGCTCGCCGACCGCCAGCGGCCGGCCCTGGTCGGGCAACCCGGCGATCTCGGCGGGGCGCTCGCTCATCACCCGCGCCACACCACGCCAGTCCAGCAGGCCCGGCTCGACCATCGTGCGCACCACGATCGACAGCGCGGTCTGCAGGCCGAGCATTCCCGGACGTGCCGAGGACCACTCGCAGTCCTTGTCCTGCGTCGCGTGCGGGGCGTGGTCGGTGGCCACGCAGTCGAGCACCCCGGCGGCCAGCGCCGCGCGCAGCGCCGTGGTGTCCTCCCCGGTCCGCAGCGGCGGGTTGACCTTGTTCACCGGGTCGAAGGTGGTCAGGCGCTCGTCGTCGAGCAGCAGGTGGTGCGGGGTGACCTCGGCCGACACCGCGATCCCCTGCTCCTTGGCCCAGCGCAGGATCTCGGCGGTACCGGCGGTGGACACGTGACAGACGTGCAGCCGGGCACCGGTCTGGCGGGCCAGCAGGCAGTCGCGGGCGACGATCGACTCCTCGGCGACGGCCGGCCAGCCGGCCAGGCCCAGACGCGCGGCGATCTCGCCCTCGTGGGCCTGGGCGCCGGCGGTCAACCGGGGCTCCTCGGCGTGCTGGGCGACGACCACGTCCAAGGCGGTGGAGTACTCCAGCGCCCGGCGCATCAGCAGCGGGTCGTGCACGCAGTGGCCGTCGTCGGAGAACACCCGCACCCGCGCCCGCGAGCCCGCCATGGTGCCCAGCTCGGCCAGCCGCTCCCCGGCGAGGCCGACCGTCACCGCGCCGACCGGGTGCACGTCGACCAGCCCGACCTCGCGACCCCGCCGCCACACGTGCTCGACGATCACCGCGTTGTCGGCGACCGGGTCGGTGTTGGCCATGGCGAACACCGCCGTGTACCCGCCCAGCGCCGCGGCGGCCGAGCCGGTGGCGATGGTCTCGGTGTCCTCCCGGCCCGGCTCGCGCAGGTGGGTGTGCAGGTCGACGAACCCGGGCAGCAGGACCTGGCCGGTGGCGTCGAGAACCTCGGCGCCCTCGGCGCCCACCGTGGGCCCGATGGCGGCGATCAGGCCGTCGCGCACCAGGACGTCGACCGGCTCGCCCTCGCCGTAGGGCCGCGCGCCGCGCAGCACCAGCGGTGTCCTCACGCCATCTCCTCCTCGTGGGCCAGCAGGTGGTAGAGCACCGCCATGCGCACGTGCACGCCGTTGGCGACCTGCTGGGTGATCGCGGCGCGTGGCGAGTCGGCCACCGCCGAGGCGATCTCCATGCCGCGCAACATCGGCCCCGGGTGCAACACGACGGCGTGGTCGGGCAGGGTCGCCAGCCGCGCCTCGCTCAGGCCGTAGGCGATCGAGTACTCCCTGGCCGACGGGAAGAAGCCGCCGTGCATCCGCTCGGCCTGCACCCGCAGCATCATCACCGCGTCGGCGCCGGGCAGCTCCGCGTCCAGCGTGTGCGAGACGGTCACCGGCCAGCGCCGCACCCCAGCCGGCAGCAACGTCGGCGGGGCGACCAGGACGACCTCGGCGCCCAGGGTGGTGAGCAGGTTCACGTTGGACCGGGCGACCCGGCTGTGCAGCACGTCGCCGACGATCGCGATCCGCCGCCCGGCCAGGTCGCCGAGGCGTTCGCGCAGGGTGGCGGCGTCGAGCAGGGCCTGGGTCGGGTGCTCGTGCATGCCGTCGCCGGCGTTGACCACCGAGGTGCCGGCCTCGGTGAGCCAGCCGGCGAGCCGGTGCGCGGCCCCGGAGGAGGGGTGGCGCAGGATCACGCAGTCCGCGCCGGCGGCGGCCAGGGTCAGCGCGGTGTCCCGCAGCGACTCGCCCTTGCCGACCGAGGAACCGCTGGCCGAGACGTTCACCACGTCGGCGCTCATCCACTTGCCGGCGATCTCGAAGGACACCCTGGTGCGGGTGGACGCCTCGTAGAACAGGGTGATCACGGTGCGCCCGCGCAGCGTCGGCAGCTTGCGGACCTCCCGGCCGAGCAGGGTGCGCTTGAGCGCCTCGGCGGTGTCCAGGACCGCGCTCGCCTGGTCGGCGTCCAGGCCGTCGGTTCCCAGCAGGTGTTTCATGTCCCGTCTCCCGTCCGCCGCAGGACCACCGCGTCGTGGCCGTCGGTCTCGGCCAAGCGGACGTGGACCTCCTCGGTGCGGGAGGTCGGCACGTTCTTGCCGACGTAGTCGGCGCGGATCGGCAGCTCGCGGTGGCCCCGGTCGACCAGGACGGCGAGCTGGACGGCGCGCGGGCGGCCGGCGTCGCGCAGGGCGTCAAGAGCGGCGCGGATGGTGCGGCCGGAGTAGAGGACGTCGTCGACCAGGATCACCAGCCGGTCGTCGACGCCGTCGGGCGGCAGCTGGGTGGCTCCGAGCGGACGAGTCGGCTTACGCCGGAGGTCGTCACGGTAGAGGGTGACATCAAGCACACCGGTCGGTACGGCGACGCCGCTGAACTCGGCGATCCGTGCCGCCAGACGGGTGGCCAGCGGCGCGCCCCTGGTCTGGATGCCGAGCAGGACCACCGGTGCCGAGTCGGGCACGTCGAGTGCCGTCCGCTCGATGACCTGATGGGCCATTCGGGCGACAGTGCGTGCGACGTCGCCGGCCGAGAGCAGCTCACGCTGCCCAGCCGGTTCCGCCGCACCGCGGTTGCGCGGTGCCACGGTCTGACCTCCTTCCCCGCCTCACCGGACGGGTCCTTAAAGGACGTCGAAACTAGCGTCCAAGTCGGACGCGCTAGCACCGTACCAGGCTCAATGGATCCACCAACCGGGTGGTAATAATGCAGATCAACCGCAGATGTTCCCAGATCAGCTTGACCTGGTGACAACACTAAGTAACCATTACTCTGCGTGTTGATATGCGGCTACCCGCGGCGTACACAGATCGGCCAGCGGGGCGAATGAATGGGAGAATCGCCATATGGGCGACTACGCCAAGGCGCTGGGGAGCAAGCTCCGCGGCATCCGCCAGCAGCAGGGCCTGTCCCTGCACGGCGTCGAACAGAAGTCCGGCGGCCGCTGGAAGGCTGTCGTGGTGGGCTCTTACGAGCGGGGCGACCGCGCGGTGACCGTGCAGAAGCTGGCCGAGCTGGCCGACTTCTACGGGGTCCCGGTGGTCGAACTGCTGCCAGAGGGCCGCGTGCCCTCCGGAGCCGAACCAGCGACCAAGATCGTGATCAATCTGGAACGTCTGCAGCAACTGCCAGCCGAGAAAGTCGGACCGCTGGCCAGGTACGCGGCAACGATCCAGAGCCAGCGCGGTGACTACAACGGCAAGGTGCTCTCGATCCGCACCGAGGACCTGCGCTCGCTGGCGATCATCTACGACATGACACCCGGTGAGCTGACCGAACAGCTGATCGACTGGGGTGTGCTTCCCCCGGAAGCTCGCCCTTCCAAAGAGGACTGATCGCAACCGAGCCGGTGGCTGGCGCACCGGCTCGGTTGTCGGCACCGCCTGCTCAGCGAGCGGCCACCACCTCCGGTGTGGGCGGCCGAACCCGGCGGCGTACGCGGGAGACCGCGACGCCCGCCAGGCAGAGCACACCACCGGCGAGGGTGAGCCATCCCGGCACCTCGTCGAGCGCGACCCACGACATCAGCACGACGATCGTCGGCACCACGTAGGTGGTCGCGCCCATCTTCGCCGCCGTCGTCCGGGCCAGGGCGTAGGCCCAGGTCAGGAATGCGATCGCGGTCGGGAAGACCCCGAGATAGACCATGTTGAGCGTGGCCGACAGCGGCGCGTCGCCGAGTTCGCCCACCAGCTGGCCGGTGAACGGTAAGCAGGCCACCGTCCCGACCAGGCAGCCGAACGTGGTGACCTGCACCGCCGAGGCATGCCGCAACGCGGGCTTCTGGCAGGTCACCCCCAGCGCGTAGGTCGCGGCTGCGACCAGGCACAACAGCACGCCGAGCACCGAGGCGTCGCCGGCGTCGGAGATCGACAGGCCGACCACCACGGCCCCGGCGAACGACACCGCGATCCCGGCCAGCACCTGGCGCGGGAACCCCTCCTTGAGCAGCCAGCCGCCGAGCAGCGCGATCAGCACCGGACCGATGTTGACCAGCATCGCCGCCGTACCGGCGTCGACCTCACGCTCGCCCCAGTTGAGCGCCACCATGTAGACACCGAGCCAGAGCACGCCGGACCCGATGATCCCCGGCCAGGCCGCACGCCGCGGCCAGCCCTCCCGCCGCCACAGCAGGACCAGCACCAGCACGGCCGACCCGGTGAGCAGCCGGCCCAGCGCCAGCGCCCCCGGCGAGAAGTGCTCCCCCGACACCCGGATCGACACGAACGCCGACGCCCACAGCAGGACCGTGACACCGGCTGCCGCCAGGCTGCGCCGGTCGATCCCGGCCTCAGTGATCTCCATGCCGCCAAGCTAGATCGGAACACCGACGAATCTCGCGCGGTTTTCCGTCCTGACGTCGGAGGTCACACCGGGAGTCGAGCCCGGAACTAGAGGGTGGCGCGCAGCTGGTCGGCGATCGTCGCCAGCCGGCCGAGGACCCCGTTGACGAACCGGGGCGAGTCGTCGGTCGACAGGGACTTCGCCAGCTGCACGGCCTCGTCGATCGCCACCGGATCCGGGACGTCCTGCGCCCAGAGCAGCTCGTACACGCCCAGGCGCAGGATCGCCAGGTCCACGAACGGCATGCGGTCCAGCGTCCAGCCCTCGGCGTGCTCGGTGAGCAGCTCGTCGATCCGCTCGCGATGGGCGACCACACCCTCGAGCAGCACGGTGGCGTAGTCGTCCGGCGGCGGGTGTTCGGCCACCGCGGTGCGCTCGGCGTGCAGCACCAGCGGATCGGTGTCGCGCAGCGCCGCCGCGTAGAGGATGTCGACCGCGCGCTTGCGAGCCTTGCTGCGCGCGCCCACTAGGAGCTGACGCGGCCGAGGTAACGGCCGTCGCGGGTGTCGACCTTGACCTTCTCGCCGGTGGACAGGAACAGCGGGACCTGGATCTCCGCGCCGGTCTCCAGCGTGGCCGGCTTGGTGCCGCCGGTGGACCGGTCGCCCTGCAGACCGGGGTCGGTCTGCCGGATGATCAGCTCCACCGAGGTCGGCAGCTCGATGAACAGCGGCGAGTCCTCGTGGGTGGCGACCACGGCGGTCTGGTTCTCCAGCAGGAACCGGGCGTTGTCCCCGACGACGTCACCGTCGATGTGGATCTGCTCGTAGGTCTCGCCGTCCATGAAGACGTACTGCGACCCGTCCTGGTACAGGTAGGTCATCTCGCGGCGGTCGACGGTGGCGGTGTCCACCTTGATACCGGCGTTGAACGTCTTGTCGACGACCTTGCCGGTGAGCACGTGCTTGAGCTTGGTGCGCACGAAGGCCGGGCCCTTGCCCGGCTTCACGTGCTGGAACTCCACGACGGCCCACAGCTGCCCTTCGAGGTTGAGCACCAGGCCGTTCTTCAGGTCGTTGGTGGAAGCCACGGGATAGTAATCTCCTGTACTCGCAACGGGGTCACACGACGACGAGCTGCTTGGTCGTCAGCGTGAGAAGCTCTGGATCGCCGTCCCGCACGACGAGCGTGTCCTCGATGCGGACTCCGCCCCTGCCGGACAGGTACACGCCCGGCTCCACGGTGACTGCCATGCCGGCGGACAGTTTACCTTCACCCGTCTTGGCCAGCGCCGGGGCCTCGTGGATCTCCAGGCCGACGCCGTGACCGAGACCGTGCAGGAACCGCTCGCCGTGCCCCGCGTCCTCCACCACGCCGCGCGCCGCCGCGTCGACGTCGCGGACGTCGGCGGCCACCCGCAGCGCCGCCCGGCCGGCCGCCTGCGCCGCGGCGACCAGGTCGTACAGCTCGCGCTGCCAGTCGGCGGGTGCACCCAGGACGAAGGTGCGGGTCATGTCCGAGTGGTACCCGTCGACCAACGCACCGAAGTCGAGCTTGACCAGGTCACCGGCCGCCAACACGGCGTCGGTCGGCCGGTGGTGGGGCACGGCGGAGTTGGCCCCGGTGGCCACGATCGACTCGAAGGACGGGCCGGCGGCGCCGTGGTCGAGCATGCGGCCCTCCAGTTCGCGGGCGACCTCCCGCTCGGTGCGGCCGGGCCGCAGACCACCGTGCTCGATGAGGTCGGCGAGCGCACGGTCGGCGGCGGCGCAGGCCATCCGCAGGGCCTCGATCTCGGTGTCGTCCTTGACCACGCGCAGCTGCTCGACCAGCCCGGAGGCCCGAACCAGCTCGACCGCGTCCTCGCCGCCGGCCGCGCGCAGCACGTCCAGCTCGTCGACGGTGACCCGGTGGCTCTCGTACCCGGTGCGCCGCAGTCCCTTCGCGGCGGCGCGCTCGACCAGCGCCGGCGGGCACGGCCGCTCGATGAGCCGCTCGAGGTCGGGCACCTGCTGGGCGGACTGGGTGAGGTAGCGGCCGTCGGTGCACAGGACCGTGCGCTCGTCGTCGTCGGCGTGCACCAGCAGGGCGGCGTTGGACCCGGTGAATCCGGTCAGGTAGCGGACGTTGCGCAGGTCGACCACGAGCAGGGCGTCCAGCTCACGCTCGCGCAGCCGGGTTCGCAGCGCCGTGCGGCGCCGGGCGTGGTTGTCGGGCATAGGTGCGACTGTAGTAGGGCGGGCCTACGCTGTGGCGATGCGAACCTGGCTGCTACGCGGCGCGGCGCTGGCCGTGGTGCACGCGGTGGCGGAGACGGTGCGGACGGACTTCGGGGTGCACAACCCGACGTCCCGCACGGTCTTCGAGGCACTGACGCTGGGGGTCCTGGTCGGCGTCGCCGCGGTCTGGGGCGCGGTCGACAGCTGGCGCGAGGTCCCCGACCGCGGCCGGGCGTGGGTGCTCGCGGCGCTCGTCGCCGGCCTGGGCGGCGCGATCCTCGGCGTGGTCGGCAAGGCGAGCTTCGTCGACCAGTCCGGTGTGGCCGACCTCGGCGCCGCGGTCACCGGCGGCGCGGCGTTCGTCGCGCTGCTGGTGCTGGTCCCGGCAGGCGTCGGTCTGCTGGCCGGCCGGTGGATCGGCCGCTCACACCGCACCGACGACGCCGAGGCCTGAGCGGTCCGCGGTCTGAGCGGTCAGCGGGGTGGGCCGAGCAGGTCGGGGCCGCTGTCGTAGGCGTCCCACTCCTGTTCGGGCATGTCCAGCACGGCCGAGGAGTTCAGTGCCGGGACCTCCTCGGAGTTCACCGGCCAGAGACGGTCGTCGATGAGGAAGGCGACGCCACGGTTCGGGGTTCGCCTGGCCTCTGCGCCCGGTTTCAGGCGGGCGGCGACCTCGGCCTTCGCCAGGGCGGGCACCGGTTCGTCGAGGATGCGGATGGCGAGTTTCTCGGCCACCGAGCGGCGGTCGATCCGCACGAGGGTGCCGTCGACGACCAGGTCGATGGTGCGCTGCGGTGAGGGCATCGCGAAACCGTCGAGCGCCAGCAGCGCGCGGCCCTCGTTCTCGCAGGCGTTGAAGCCGACGACGTCCAGGCCGAAGTGGCGCAGGTTCGACGGCCCGAAGCGGCCCTGGTGCGTGGCCCGCACCAGGTCGATGGAGACCGTGCCGCACGGGTCGTCGCGCGAGACCGGGGCGTGCCCGTCCGGCCGGCGGACCAGGCCGGGGCCCTCCCGCCAGACTCCGGGCACGAGGACCGGTTCGTAGGGCTGGTGGCGGAAGTTCAGGTCCCAGAACGTGATCGTGGTGCCGTCCTGGGTCTCGTGGGCGATGGCGAACGCGGCCAGCGAGTCCACCCACATCCAGTCGGCGCTGAACGCGTCGACGATCGAGCGCAGCCGCTCGCCGGTGTTCGTGACGTCCCGAAAACCGCCGGGCGCCAACGCCTGGACGTTGGTCTGGAAGTTGGGGTCCGGCGAGCGGAGCACGAACTGGCCGGCGCCGTTGTGCCCGGTGTACTCGCCGGTGGTGTCGGTGAACATCAGGTAGAACTGGCCGGCGAGGTAGAGCACCGAGGGCTGGCCAGCGCCGTAGGTGTTGCCGTTGTTCACGTCGCGGGCGGCGCCGACGATCGGTTTGCCGCTGTTGGCCCTGGTCCAGACCCGGCCGTCGGGGCTGGTGGCCAGGCCGATGGCGTTGCCGAGGGCGTGGTCGCCGGCGGCGCCGGTGTAGTAGAGGTAGTAGGTCGCGCCGACGCGGATGACCGACGGGTCGCAGGTGTGCATGCCGTCGAACCCGCCGGGGCGGCCGGAGAACACGGGGGTGGCGGCCCTGCCGTCCGGGCCACGGAAGCCGCCGTCGATCCTGGTGGACTCGGCCAGCAGGATGTCGTCACCGGGCGGGTTGGCGATGCCGAGTTGGCTGCACCACCACATCCGGTACTTGCCCCGGTCCAGCAGCAGTGACGGAGCGTAGTTGTAGGGGGCGTCCCCGCCGCCCGCCGCGATGGTGCCGGAGCTCGCACGGCCCCGGGCCGTGGTGAGGACGACGGGTTCGGGGTCGGTGTCCTGGGGCTGCGCCGACGGCGAGGCTTCCTTACCGGGCAGGACGTCGATCGCCGGCCCGTTGGTCGGCGGTGAGGCCTCGCTCGCGGTACACCCGGCGACCAGGGTCATTCCGAGCAGCAGAGCGGACACCACGGCCGATCTTCGACGGTGCGTAACGCGCATCGTGGACGTGTCCTCCGAAAGGTAGCCCCATCGAGATCCTTGCCTAGTGTAACGATTACGCCATGTGATCAGCTGCCACCAGTTCGAGTTCGAACCCCGCGTCGTCATGCAGGTAGGCCGCGTAGTGGTCCGGTCCGCCGGCGTAGGGGTGTCGGTCGGCGAACATCAGTCGCCACCCGTGGCCGGCCGCGGCGGCGGTGATCCGGTCAACCTCTGTCCTGGTACGGACGTGGAGGGCCAGATGGTTCAACCCCGGCCGCCGACGGTCGTGGACCTCGCCCACCCGGTCGGGAGAATCCTCGACGACGACGTAGGTCGACCCGAGCCGCCAGCTCACGCCCCGGTCCCAGCGCTGGTACTCCCGCCAGCCGAGTTCGACCAGCAGCCACCCCAGCGATTTCTCCGCGGTGGCCAGGTCCGCCACCCACAGCTCGACGTGGTGCACACCGCCCGTGGGCCGGGGACTCACCAGCACGCGGTGGGTCGCCCCGTAGTGCTCGCCCCGGCCGACGTCGTGGAAACCCAGTCGCCGCACGAACCTCAGGCCACGGTCGTTGTCCTGGTGCACCAGGGCGAACACGACCGGCGCGCCGAGCGTGTGGTGGGCGTGGTCGACCAGCGCCCGGGCCGCCTCCTCGGCCAGCCCGGTCCCCCAGTGCCCGCTCGCCAGGTACCAGCCGACCTCGATCACCCCGCCGGGCAGCTCGGTCGACACCCGCACGTGTCCGATCCCGACGACCTGTCCGTCCCGTGTGAACACCCAGTCGCCGGTCCCCCGCGGCCCTCGGTACCCGAGCCGGCGGTCGATCATGGCGGTGACCCGGTCGGGGTTGTCGAGGTCGTCCCCGTGGAAGCGGGTGACCTCGGGGTCACCGAACAGGGCGGCGACGGCGGCGGTGTCCTCAACGCCAAGGGGACGCAGGACCAGTCTCGGGGTGCGCAGGATGGTCATGCGGTGGTGGTGATCCACCGCAGTGCCAGCGTGTACCCGTCGACGCCGAGCCCGACGATCACGCCACTGGCGACGGCCGAGATGTAGCTGTGGTGTCGGAACTCCTCCCGCTTGTGCACGTTGGTGATGTGCACCTCGACCAGCGGCGCGGTGAGTTGGGCGCACGCGTCCCGCACGGCGATCGAGTAGTGCGTCCACGCCCCGGCGTTGAGCACGACGGGGGTCGAGTTCCGGGCGGCCTCGTGCAGCCAGCCGAGCATCTCGCCCTCGTGGTCGGTCTGGCGCACCTCGACGTCGAGGTCGAGCTCCCGTCCGGTCGCGACACACAGCTCCACGAGGTCGGCGTAGGTGGTCGAGCCGTAGACGTGCGGCTCCCGCGTACCCAACTGGCCGAGGTTGGGTCCGTTGAGCACCAACACCTTCATGGCCTTGCCCTCCCTTGTGGTCCGTCCGGCGACAACCGTAGCCGACACCCGATCAGTCCTTTGTAGACACCGCGCGATAGGCGGCGGTGAGCAGGTCGGGGTCGGGGTCCTCGAGCCGCCCCGGCCGCGCGAGGCCGTCGAGCACCACGAACCGCAGCACCCCGGCGCGGGTCTTCTTGTCCCCGAGCATGCCGGACACCAGCTCCGGCAACGCCCCGGCCTCGTACCCGGTCGGCAGCCCGATCGAGGACAGCACCGCACGATGCCGGTCGACGGTCGCCTGGTCGAGCCGGCCGGCGGCACGCGCCAGCTCGGCGGCGAACACCAGCCCGACGCTCACCGCCGCGCCGTGCCGCCACCGGTAGCCCTCGCGGCGCTCGATCGCATGACCGAGGGTGTGGCCGTAGTTGAGGATCTCGCGCAGGTTCGACTCACGCAGGTCCGCCGCCACGACGTCGGCCTTGACCTGGATCTTGCGCCGGACCAGCTCGGCCAGGACGTCGCCGTCCGGATCGAGCGCGGCCACCGGGTCGGCCTCCACCAGGTCGAGGATCACCGGGTCGGCGATGAACCCACCCTTGATCACCTCGGCCATGCCGGCCGCGAGATCGGCACGCGGCAGGGTGCGCAGCGAGTCGAGGTCGGCCAGCACCGCGCTCGGCTCGTGGAACGCCCCGACGAGGTTCTTCCCGGCGTCGATGTTGATGCCGGTCTTCCCCCCGACCGCGGCGTCCACCATCCCGAGCAGGGTGGTCGGCACGTTGACCAGCCGCACCCCGCGCATCCAGGAGGCCGCGACGAAACCGCCGAGGTCCGTGACCGCCCCGCCACCGAAGGCGACCACGACACCACCACGGTCCATGCCCATCGCGGCCAACGCGTCCCAGCAGGCACCCGCCACCGCGAGCGTCTTGCCGGCCTCGGCGTCCGGGATGGCGACCGGCTGGGCGTCCACGCCGGCGGCCCGCAACCGGCCCAGCATCGCCCCCGCCTCGGTCGCCAGCGTCGGCGGGTGCACCACAGCCACCTTCGGCGCACCGGCGACCGCCTCGACCAACTGGTCCCCGAGCCCATGCCCGACCGTCACCACGTACGGCCGACCGGTCGCGACCTCGATCCGCACCGGTCCGCTCGCCTGATCACTCATGCGCCGAGCATGTCACCGTTGGATCACCCGTCCCACACCACCTCCGTCCTGCCGGAGTGGCCACGCGCCTGGGCCACCACGCCCGCCTGCCGTTCGACGGCCGCGCGCTCCCCGGCCGTCAGGTCCCGGTGCGCGTCGACCGTGAGCCGCAGCGTCCGCCCGCTCTGCCGGGCCCGCCACACGCCCGACACCTCACCGGCCACCACGACCACACCCGGGCTGCCGACCGCCCGCCACACCGCCTTGGCCGCCGACCGCTCCGGTACCAGGAACGACCGGTGACCGAGGACCAACGCGTCCCGCGCCGGCAGCAACAGCGCGGGTGGTGGGTCCGGCGCACCGGAGACCGTCGCGACGGTCTCGGCGTGGGCGAACACCGTGCCGTCGGCGCCGGCGACCCGGACCGGGACCAGCTCGTCGCCCAGCACGTCGAACGCCGGTTTCAGCCAGGCCGGCGGCGCGGTGACCGATCTGGTGTCCAGCCACACCAGCAGATCGCCCAACGTCACCGGGCCGGCCAGCAGGGCGTAGGACCGCAGCAGCTCGACCAGCGCCGCGTCGCCGTCGCCGGGGTCCGCCGGCGGTGGCCCGAGCCGGAACCGCTGGCGCCGGCCACCGCCCGGCTCCAGTTCGATACCGGCGTAGAGCGTGCCCAACCGGAACAGTCCCTCGGCCACGTGTGCGGTGCCGCAGCCCGGGCACCACGGCCTGGCCACCTCGGGCAACGACGGGCTGACCGCGCCCGACAACTCGCCCTTGGTGACCGTCCCGCCGGGGAAGACCTCCCGCAGCCGTCGCGCCACCGTCTCCAGCAGCGCCGGTCCGTCCGCTCCCGAGGCGATCAGCTCGTCGCCGTACCCGCCGAGAAAGGCACGGAGCATCTCGTTGTCCCCGGGACGCAGCGCCGCCCGCAACAGCGGCAGGTCCGCCCGCCGGTGCAGGTGCGGTGAGCCCCGCACCGTCATCGCGAGCACCAGGTCAGGCTGATCCGGCGCACCATGGGCGATGCGCTGACGAAGGCCGAGCCCGGCCGACCCCGGTGGCGAGTCCTGCAGGCCGAGGGTCAGGACGTCCAGCTCGCCGACCGACGCGACGCCGTGCAGGCCCTGGGCCGCCACCCGGTGGGCCAGCACGTCGCGTCGGTCCAGATCAACTGCCATGCACCAGATGTACCGGAGAACACCGACAGTGTCAGGACCCGTCGCTCAGTCTGTGGACAACTCCAGGGTGGCCAGGACGTCGGCGAGCACCTCGTCGGGCTCCCGGCCGCTGGTCGGCACCGTCGCGGCCGCCACCCGGGTGTAGACCGGACGGCGCTGGTTGAGCAGTTCCCGCAGGTGGGCGCGGGGGTTGGGCATCAGCCACGGGTGCAGCGGCACGAGCCCCTCGCGACGCAACAGGTGTTCCAGCTCGACATCGAGGAACACCACGTGGTGCGGTTCGAGCAGTTCCGGCACGCCCGGCGCGGTCGGCGTGCCGCCGCCGAGGGCAAGCACCCCGGTGAACGTCGGCAGGACACCGGCCAGCAGCTCCCGCTCCGACTCCTGGAACTTCTCCCTGCCCAGGCTGACGACGAGTTCGCCGGCCGGCAGCCCGTGCTCGGCCTCCATGTCGTCGTCGAAGTCGCGGAAGTCGACGCCGAGTCGCTTTGCGGCGAGCCGGCCGACCGTGCTCTTCCCGGACCCCGGCGGACCGACGAGGATCAGCACCGGCCCATTCACACGCTCACTCACGCTCTACCACCGCTCCCGCAGGTCCTTGAGGTACGACTCGGCGTTGCGCCGCGACTCGGCCAGCGAGTCACCGCCGAACTTCTCCAGTGCCGCCTCGGCCAGCACCAGCGCGACCACCGACTCCAGCACCACGCCGGCCCGGGGGACCGCGCACACGTCCGAGCGCTGGTGGATGGCCACCGCCGGCTCACCGGTCCGCACGTCGACGGTGGACAACGCCCTGGGCACGGTGGAGATCGGCTTCATCGCGACCCGCACCCGCAGCGGCTCGCCGTTGGTGATGCCGCCTTCCAACCCACCGGCCCGGTTGGACCGCCGGCTGACCCCGGTGACTCCGTCGGCGCGGTCGATCTCGTCGTGCGCCTCGCTGCCCCACCGGCGCGCGGTGGTGAACCCGTCGCCGACCTCGACGCCCTTCATGGCCTGCACGCCCATCAGCGCGCCGGCCAGCCGCGCGTCGAGCCGCCGGTCCCAGTGCACGTGCGAGCCCAGGCCGGGTGGCAGGCCGTAGGCGATCACCTCGATCACGCCGCCGACGGTGTCGCCGGCCTCCTTGACCGCCTCGACCTCGGCGACCATCGCCTCGGTCCCGGCCGGGTCGAAGGCGCGGACCGGGCTCTCGTCGATGGCCGCCAGGTCGCCCGGCTGGGGCGGCGGGCCGTCGGGGGCCTCGGCCCGGCCGATGGACACGACGTGGCTGATGACCTCGACCTCGAGGAGTTGGCGCAGGAAGGCCCTGGCGACGGTCCCCAGCGCGGTCCGCGACGCGGTCTCCCGCGCGCTCGCCCGCTCCAGCACGGGCCGGGCCTCGTCGAAGCCGTACTTCTGCATGCCGGGCAGGTCGGCGTGGCCCGGGCGGGGGCGGGTCAGTGGTTCGTTGCGCGCCAGGCCGGCCAGCTCGTCGGGGTCGACGGGGTCGGCGGCCATGACCTTCGACCACTTCGGCCATTCCGCGTTGTCGATCCGCACGGCGATCGGGCCACCCTGGGTGACGCCGTGTCGCACGCCGCCGAGGAACTCCACGGCGTCGGTCTCGAACCCCATCCTCGGGCTACGACCGAACCCGAGACGGCGACGGGCGAGTTGCTCGCCCAGCGAGGCCGTGGTGACCTCGACTCCGGCCACCATGCCTTCCAGCACGGCGACGAGGGCAGGTCCGTGTGATTCCCCAGCGGTGATCCAACGCAGCACCCGTCAATCCTGCCACGTCGGGGGGACCGACCCTTCTTCAGGCAATCCGAGCAAACAATCTTTTTTCCCCGAATCCGCTTGCCAACCCGCGCGACGCGACCGCAACATAACGCCATGATGCAATCACCGTTCGTAACCATCCTGTTCGCCGTGGCCGGCCTGGTGGCCGGTCTCGCCGGCCGTCGCCTGCTGGCGACCCTCCGCCGGGGCACGACCATCCATAGTGGATGGTTGATCGCCGGTGTCGGACCACCGTGGGCCGCGTTGGGGTGGCAGGCCTCCACCGGCGCCGTCCCGGCCTGGTGGCTACCGGTTCCCCTGACCCTGACCTGGTTCGCCGTCCTGCTCACCGCGACCGACCTGCGCCACCGCCGGCTGCCCGACGCACTGACGCTGCCTGCCTATCCCGCGCTCGGCGCCGCCGTCGCGGTCGCCGCCTCCGCCGGCGGCGGCTGGTCCCTGGCGACCGGGGCGTTGGTCGGGGCGGTGGTCTTCGGCGTCGTGCACGCCACGGTCCACCTGTCCAGCCCGGGAGCGCTCGGCGCCGGTGACGTCAAACTGTCCGGCAGTCTCGGCGGGGTGCTCGGCGCGGTCGGCTGGCCGGCCATGATGCTGGCCTCGGCACTGGCCGCCGTACTGACGCTCGCGCTCCGGGTGACCGGGCCGCGCCGGTGGCGTGAGGGCGTCCCGCACGGCCCGGGACTGCTGGCCGCCACCAGCCTGGTCGCGCTGTTCCCCGGCACCGCGCTGGGGACGCGATGACCGTCAGCCCATCGCCCTGGCGAGGATCTCCTCGACGATCTCCGACTTGGCGTCGGCGTAGCCCTGGACGTACTTCCAGTCCCTGGCCGCGAGTTCCCGCTTGGTCGCGGCGTACCGGTCACGGTCCTCGTCGTGGGTGCGCAGCCAGTCACGGAAGCCGAGCATCCGCGCGATCTCCTCCGCGGCCCGACTCGGGGAGAACACGTGCACGTTGACGTTGTGCGGGGCGCCGTGCTCGACCCGCCGGTACAGCACGCGGTGTTCGAGCCAGTCGGCCTCACGGATCCGCAGGACGTACCCCACGGCCTCCAGGTCCGGGACGTAGCTGGACTCGTCGGCGCTGTCGGCGACCTGCAGGACGATGTCGATGACGGGCTTGGCCGGCAGGCCCGGCACCGAGGTCGACCCCGCGTGGTCGACGGCGAGGGCCCGGTCGCCCAGCGCGCCGACGATCAACGCCCGGTTCTCCTCGAACCGTTCGGGCCAGCGGGGGTCGTAGTCCTCGAGGACGACCTTGATCTCGTGCGGTCTCAACTCCCCGATCGTGACCGTTCGTAGGTACTCCTCGTCCGTACCGTTCTCCACCTTGCGTTTCTGGACCATGACCCAAGGTTAGAGCGGCAGCGGCAGGATCTCACCGGTCGCCGCGCGCAGCGCCGCCCGCATCCGCGCACGCGGCGCCGGCAGGCCGGTGAACTGCTCGACCTGGCCGAATGCCTGGTGCAGCAACATGTCCAGGCCGGTCGCCAACCGCCCGCCCCGGGCGGCGACCGCCTCGGCCAGCGCCGTGGGCCACGGGTGGTAGATGACGTCGAGGACGTGCGCGGCCCTGGCCAGGTCGCCGACGCACGACGCGATCGCGGCGGCGGGCGCGGTGTTGACGAGGACGTCCGCCTCGTCGGCGAGCGCGCCGAGATCGGCCTCGGACCAGCGGGTCACCTCAGCGGTGACCCCGAGCTCCGAGGCACACCGGAGGACCGGCTCGGCCCTGGCCGGTTCGCGGGCCACCACGCGAACCGACCGGACACCGAGGTCCGCGAGTCCGGCGACGGCGGCACAGGCCGTGCCGCCGGCACCCAGTACGACACCGAAGGAGGTGGTGGATGAGGAGGTGAAACCCGCGGCCGCGCGGAGGGCGCCGGTGACGCCGTCCACGTCGGTGCAGTCGGCACGCCAGCCCGTGCCGTCCCGCACCAGGGTGTTGGCCGCGCCGACGGCCACCGCGCGCGAGGTGGCCGACCCGGCGTGGGCCAGCGCCGCCTGCTTGCCGGGCATGGTGACGGACAGGCCGACCCAGGCGTCGTCGAGCGACTCGACCAGCGCGGGCAGGGCGTCGGCGGCCGCCTCGAGCCGCTCGTAGGTCCAGCCCGTCAGGCCGAGTGCCTGGTAGGCGGCGCCGTGCAGCACGGGTGAGAGCGAGTGCGCGACCGGCGAGCCGACCACCGCGGCCCGCCGGGGGCCGGGGACGGGGTGTGCGGCCGAGGCATGCCCCGCTCCCGGCTCCGGCCCCCGCGTGGGGCCGGTGGCCGGGTCAGTAGGCACCCCTTGCCTCGGCTTCCCTCACGTTCTGCCGGTGCTCGTCGTGGGTCGCCGCGAAGCACGATGAGCCGTCGGTCTGGCACCGGACGAAGTACAGCCACTCGCCCTTCTCCGGCGTCACCGCCGCCTTGAGCGCGTTCTCGCTCGGTGAGGAGATCGGGGTCGGGACCAGGCCGGTGTTCAGGTAGGAGTTGTACGGGCCCGGCTTGGCGCGCTCCGAGGAGTCGGTGCGGATCGTCGGGCGATCGAGAACGTAGTTGACCGTCGAGTCGTACTGCAGGGGCATGGACTCGATCAGCCGGTTGTACGTCACGCGGGAGATCTTGCCGAAGTCCTTCTCGATGGCCTCGCGCTCGATCAGGGAAGCCATCACCAGCACCTGGTAGGGGGTGAAGCCGGTCTCCTCGGCGACGTTCGGCATACCGACGGCCTGCATACGGGTGGCCGAGTCGGTGACGAGCTCCTTCCACAGCTCGTCGGCCGTGGCACCGGGACGCACGTCGTACACGCCCGGCATGACCAGGCCTTCGAGCCTGCGCTGCGGGGTGGCCCTGCTGGCCGGGCCCTGGGCCCAGTCCGGCACGCCCAACTTGGCCAGGTCGCCCTTCTCGGCGGTGGCCCACAGCTGCTTGGCCTCCACACACGTCTTCTCGCCGTTCAGCTCGGCGCAGGAGGCCGTGGCGATCAGCGAGACGACACCGGGGATGACCCCGCCGTCGGTCTTGGTGATGTCGTGGAGCTGGGTGCCCGGCTTGATCTGCAGGTTGCCGACCCGCGCCTCGGGGGTGACGATCTGGCCGACGGCGGCCTCTCCGGACGACTTCGTCTTCATCACGTAGTAGCCGGGCTGGACCTGGCGAACCCGGCCGTCGGTCTCCGACGCCGCGACGAACGCGCTGGAACTCGCGACGACACCGGCGTCGACCAGGGTCGACGCGATGTCACCCGTGGAGTCACCCTTTTTCACCCGGATGACGACGTCGCTCTCCCCCGCACCGGAGAAGTCGTCGTAGCTGCCGATGTCCACGATCTGCCGGATGCCGTAGTACCCACCGCCGGCGATCAGCACCAGCAGCACACCCATGCTCACCCACAGGACCGTGCGGCGCTTCTTGCGCTTCTTCGGTCTACGGACCGGCTGCCTGCGGTCGGTGTGCGGGTCGAACAGGTCGAGGTCGTCGTTGCTCATTGGCGTGCCTCCGGAGGCAGGAGCCGTGCCCGCCCGTCCAGCCAGGCCTGCAAGATCTCGACGGCCGCCGCCTGGTCGACAACCGCCCGCTGCCGCTTCCCGCGAACCCCGCGATCACTGAGCATCTTGGTAGCACTGACAGTGGTGAGCCGCTCGTCGGCCAACCGGACGGGTACCGGACGTACCCGCCTGGCCAACCGCCGTGCGTAGGACACCGCTCCGGCTGCGGCCTTGCCGTGACGGGCCGCCAGCGTCCTCGGTAAACCGACCACCACTTCGACCACCTCGTGCTCGACGACGAGCTCAGCCAGCTGGTCGAGATCCGTGCCGGTGCGCTCATCGCGAGACAGCGTAACCAGTGGGGTCGCGAGAACCGGAGCGGGATCGCTCAGCGCGACCCCCACCCGCACGGAGCCGATGTCGACGCCGAGTCGGCGACCCGGACCCGGATCGTCGGAACCCGGCCGGTCAGGCTCGGTCATCGGGGTTCACCGGCGCCGGGGCGCCCCTGCGTCGCGACCGGCACGAACGTGAGTGTTGTCACGATCATGAACGCCGTCCGCGACACCGGGGAGCACGACTCACGCGGAGCCCTCCGCCAACGTCCGGCGCAGCGCGGTGACCGCCTCGGGGATGCCCTCGGCGTTCGTTCCGCCGCCCTGCGCGAGATCCGGCTTGCCGCCGCCGCGACCACCGACCGCCGACGCGAACGAGGGCACCAGCTTGCCCGCCGCCAGCCCACGGTCCCTGGCCGCCGCCGTGGTCGCCACCACGAAGCTCACCTTGGGGCCCTCCGCCGAGAACAGCGCGACCACACCCGGCCGACCGCCGAGACGGTTGCGCACCTCGCCGGCCAGCGCCCGCAGGTCGTTGCCGCCGATGCCGTCCGGGGTCGCCACCGCGACCAGCGCCGTCCCGCCGACGTCCTCTGCCTGGTCGGCCAGGGTGCCCGCCGAGGAGAGCAGCTGCGCGCCACGCAGCTTCTCCAGCTCCTTCTCCGCCGTGCGCAGCCGCTCGACGGTCTGGCCGATGCGCTCGGGCAGCTCCTCCGGGCGCACCTTGAACTGCTCGGCCAGCTGACCCACCAGCACGTGCTCGCGCGCCAGGAACCGGAACGCGTCCAGCCCGACCAGCGCCTCGACCCGGCGCACCCCCGCCCCGATCGACGCCTCGGACAGCAGCTTCACCACGCCGATCTCGCCGGAGCGGTGCACGTGCGTGCCGCCGCACAGCTCCTTCGAGTAGTCGCCGATGGTGATCACACGGACCTTCTCGCCGTACTTCTCGCCGAAGAACGCGATCGCACCCGACTTGCGCGCCTCGTCGAGCGTGGTGATCTCCGCCCGCACGTCGTAGTCGTTGAGCAGCACGTCGTTGACCTCGTCCTCGACGTCGGCCAGCACGCTCGCCGGCACCGCGCCGCCGGGCGAGGTGAAGTCGAACCGCAGCCGGCCCGGCGCGTTCAGCGAACCCGCCTGCGCCGCCTGGGTGCCCAGCGCCCGGCGCACGCCCGCGTGCACCAGGTGGGTCGCCGAGTGCGACCGGGACACCGCGCGGCGGCGCGTCGGGTCGACCTCGGCGTTGACCGTCGCGTCGAGCAGGACCTCGCCGGAGGCCACCGTGCCCCGGTGCACGTTCAGGCCCGCGACCGGCGACTGCACGTCCCGCACCTGAACCTCGAAGCCGTCGCCGACGATCCGGCCGGTGTCCGCGAGCTGCCCGCCGCCCTCGGCGTAGAACGGCGTGCGGTCGAGCACGACCTCGACGTCGGTCCCCGCGCCGGCCGACACCGCGGACGCGCCGTCCACCAGCAGGCCGACGACGGTCGCCTCGGTGGTCAGGTCGCGGTAGCCGAGGAAGTCACTGACCCCGTGCTTGTCGAGGATCGAGCGGTACGCCCCGCCGTCGCCGTGGCCGACCTTGCGGGACGCCGCGTCCTCCTTGGACCGCTGCCGCTGCTCGGTCATCAACCGCCGGAAGCCGTCCTCGTCGACCTTCAGACCCTGCTCGGCCGCCATCTCCAGGGTCAGGTCGATCGGGAACCCGTAGGTGTCGTGCAGCTGGAACGCCTGGTCGCCGGAGAGCACCGTGCCACCGGTCTGCTTGGTCTCCGCCGCCGCCACGTCGAAGATCCGCGAGCCGCTGGTGAGCGTCGAGAGGAAGGTCTCCTCCTCCGCCCGCACCACCGACTCGATCCGCTCGAAGTCGCTGACCAGATCCGGGTAGGACGGGCCCATCGTGTCGCGCACGACCGCCGCGAACTCCGGCAGCACCGGCTCGTTCACACCCAGCAGCCGCACCGAACGCACGATCCGGCGCAGCAGCCGGCGCAGCACGTACCCGCGCGCCTCGTTGCCCGGCGTCACGCCGTCACCGATCAGCATCACGCCGCTGCGCGCGTGGTCGGCGATCACCCGGAAGCGCACGTCGTCGACCGGGTCGACGCCGTAGCGGCGCCCGGACATCTCCTCCGCCCTGGCGATCACCGGCCGCACCAGGTCGGTCTCGTAGACGTTGTGCACGTCCTGCAGCAGGAACGCGACCCGCTCGATGCCCATGCCGGTGTCGATGTTCTTCGCCGGCAGCGTGCCGATCGGCGGGTGGTCCTCCTTGGGGGACAGCTCACCGCGCTCGTCCTGCATGAAGACCAGGTTCCAGATCTCCAGGTACCGGTCCTCGTCGGCGACCGGACCGCCCTCCCGGCCGAACTCGGGACCCCGGTCGTAGTAGATCTCCGAGCACGGGCCGCCGGGACCGGGCACGCCCATGTCCCAGTAGTTGTCCTTGCCGCCCCGGCGCTGGATCCGCTCGTCCGGCAGACCGGCGATCTTGCGCCACAGCTCGATCGCCTCGTCGTCGGTCTTGTAGACCGTCACCCAGATCCGTTCCGGGTCGAAGCCGTAGCCGCCGTCGGACTGGCTGCCGGTGACCAGCTGCCACGCGTGCTCGATCGCGCCGGCCTTGAAGTAGTCGCCGAACGAGAAGTTCCCGGCCATCTGGAAGAACGTGTTGTGCCGGGTGGTCTTGCCGACCTCGTCGATGTCGCCGGTGCGCACGCACTTCTGCACGCTGGTCGCGCGCGGGTACGGCGTCGGCTCCTCACCGAGGAAGTAGGGCTTGAACTGCACCATCCCCGCGTTGACGAACAGCAGGTTCGGGTCGTCGAGGATGAGCGAGGCGCTGGGCACCACCGTGTGCCCCGCCGACTTGAAGTGATCGAGGAATCGCTTGCTGATCTCGTGTGTCTGCACGGTAGGTCCTAGGAAGGTGTCGAAGCGACGGAGTTCCGGTCACGGCGGACAGCGGCGCGCCGCACGGGCGCGGGTCAGCTGCCCGCCCGGCGAGCTCGCGCGTCGGCGGCGCCACCGCGCCGTGCGGGCCGGTCCGAGCGCGCCTCGTCGCGCGCCGGTAGCGCGTGACGGGCCCGGGATGTGATCCCCGACCGCTCCTCGACCACGTCGGACAGCTCCTCTTCCCGTTCGACCATCCCGGCCCGGACGTCGGCGCCGAACGAGCCGATCGCCCCGGCCAGCTCGCGCATGGCCTCCCCGAGGTTGCCGGCGATGCCGGCGGGGGTGGCCGCGCGGGCGGTCTCCTTGGCCTTCTTCGACAACGTTACGCCGGCGGCGACGCCGACTCCAAGCCAGAAAAGGCGCCTCACGTGCGGCCTCCTCGCCGCTTCCCGCGCCGCGCGTGCTTGCCCTCGCCGATCTCCTTGGTCCTGCGCCGGGCCTTGACCGCCTTGCTCACCCCGTAGGAGAACGCGGCGGCCTTCACCAGCGGACCGCCGAGCGTCGCGGTGAACACCGAGGTCAGCGCGGAGACGTTGCCGGTGACGGCCTGGGTGTTGGCGGTGATGCCGTCGACCCGTTCGAGCTGGGTGTTGACGTGGGTCAACGCGGTGTTGGCCTCGTCGAACAACGGGTCGGAGTTGGTGTGGGCCTTGCGAATCGCGATCGTGGCCTCGTCGAGCGTGCGCCCGAGTTTGATCAACGGGATCGCCAGCAGCAGTACGAGCAGTACGAACGCGCCGGCCGCGATCAGCGCGGCGAGCTGCCCTGCTGACACGAGCCCTCCTAAGGGTGCCAAACATCGTGGATTGCGCGTCAGGTTACCGCGCGGCTACGACGAGGGCCTTCCCGGATCACCGGGGCGCGCGGCGCTCACGTCCGCGCTCACGTCCGCGCTCACCGTCCACCACGGATCGCGCGGCGCAACCGGGGCAGCCGTTCGGCCACCGCGCGCTCCGCGCCGCGCTGGGTCGGCTCGTAGTAGTCCCGGCCGACCAGCTCGTCCGGTGGGTACTGCTGTTCGAGCACGCCTTCCGGCACGTTGTGCGGGTACCGGTAGCCCACGGCGTTGCCCAGCTTCTTCGCGCCGGCGTAGTGGCCGTCGCGCAGGTGGGCCGGCACGGCACCGGTCGCCCCGCCCCGCACGTCGGCCATGGCCTGCGAGATCGCCGTGGTGACCGCGTTGGACTTGGGCGCGGTGGCCAGGTGCACGGTGGCCTGGGCGAGGTTGAGCGCGCATTCCGGCAGGCCGATCAACTGGACGGCCTGGGCGGCGGCCGTGGCGGTCTGCAACGCGGTCGGGTCGGCCATGCCGACGTCCTCGCTGGCGTGGATGACCAGCCGGCGGGCGATGAACCGGGGGTCCTCCCCCGCCTCGATCATCCGCGCGAGGTAGTGCAGCGCGGCGTCCACGTCCGACCCGCGGATCGACTTGATGAACGCGCTGACGACGTCGTAGTGCTGGTCGCCCTGGCGGTCGTAGCGCACCGCCGCCTTGTCGACGGTCGACTCGACGGTGGCCAGGTCGATCGCGCCGTCGCGAGTGGCCAGCGCGGAGTCGGCGGCGGCCTCCAGGGCGGTGAGCGCGCGGCGCGCGTCGCCGCCGGCCAGCCGGACGAGGTGGTCCTCGGCCGTCGGCTCCAGGGTGACCGTGCCGGCCAGGCCGCGTTCGTCGGCGATCGCGCGGCGGACCAGCTCACGGACGTCGTCCTCACCCAGCGACCGCAGCTGCAGGACCAGCGACCGGGACAGCAGCGGCGCCACAACCGAGAAGAACGGGTTCTCCGTGGTGGCCGCGACCAGCAGCACGATCCGGTCCTCGACCGCGCCGAGCAGCGCGTCCTGCTGGGTGCGGGAGAACCGGTGGACCTCGTCGATGAACAGGACGGTCGACTCGCCGGAGTGGGTGAGCCGCCGGCGCGCCTCCTCGATGACCGCCCGCACCTCCTTGACCCCGGCCGAGAGCGCCGAGAGCGCGACGAACCGCCGGCCGATCGCGCTGGACACGAGCATCGCGAGCGTGGTCTTGCCGGTGCCGGGCGGGCCGTGCAGCAGCAGCGACGCCGGGGCGGCACCCTCGACCAGCCGGCGCAGCGGGGCGCCCGGGCCCAGCAGGTGGTCCTGGCCGATGACCTCCTCCAGCGCCGCCGGGCGCATGCGCACGGCCAGCGGCGCGTTCGCGGCGAGCCGCGCACTGCCACCCGGGTGCGCCTGCGCCCGGGGTTCGTCGAAGAGTTGAAGGTCGTGCCCGTCGTCCACGGTTTCGACGCTACCCGGCAGCCCCGACACGCCTGTGCCGGCACGACGACGCCCGCCAGCGCCGTCGTCAGCGGATCGGCACCGGCCCTCCCGCTACGCTGCGGCCGTGCAGCGAACGAGCCGGATACCCGACGACGTCTCCCTGGTGGTCCGCCCGGACCGGCGCGCGGCGACCCGCGGCCAGATGTTCACGCTGGTGACGTTCGGGGTGACCACGGTGATCGCCGTGTTCGGCGTGATCGCCACCGGCACCCCGATCGGGGTGTGGGGCGTGGTCGGCGTGCTCTGCCTGCTCGGGTTCGTCCTGGAGCTGTTGGGGCTGCGCGCCGAGATCGCGTTCGGCCCGGCGCTGGCGGCCGACGACGAGCACGTCTGGGTCCGCACCGGCGGCTTCCTGCGACCGGCCTCGGTCCGGCTGGACTGGTCGGAGGTCCAGGGCATCGCGCTGCACACCTGGCACGGCCGCCGCAAGGCGACCGCGCGCTACCTGACCTTCGGTCTGACCGACACCGTCAGCAAGGAGCTGTCCGGCGCGCTGGACGGGGCGCAGGACCGCCGGATGCGGCGCCTGGCCATCACCTTCGGTTCCCCGATCGCGATCTCCGAGCAGTACAAGGACACCTCGCTCGACGAGACCGTCCGCGACCTGCGCTCACTCGCCGGAGAGCACGTGCGGTTCACCAAGAACTGACCGGTCAGCGGAAGGCCGGGTACAGCGGCAGCGGTTGGCTGGCGTCGTAGCGCTTGCGCAGCGCGGCGTGGGTCAGCGACGCGTGCTCGGCGACCGGGTCGAGTCCGGCCGCCGCGCCGGCCTCGGCGAGCTGCTGCCAGCGGTCGAGGAGAACCTGGCTCGCCCGGGGCGTGTGCACCAGGCTCGACGAGTGCGTCCTGGCGGCGTCCGGGCGGGTGAAGTGCTGCCAGGTACTGAGCCACACCCAGAACAGCTGGGCGTCGAGCAGCAGCGAGGCGAACACCGCGTCGTCGTCGAAGTCGGGCCACACGACCCGCACCTCAGCCCGCCACGCGGCCAGCATCGCGTCGGTCATGCCCGCCGGCAGGGCGAACGGGCACCAGCACGACGGGAACGGCACCCGCAGGTACGCGGCGTCGAAGATCGCGTTGCGCACGCAGCCGCCCTCGAAGTCCAGGAACCGGACGCCACGGGTGGTGATCAGGTTGTTGTCCGGGCACGAGTCCGACGGGCTGAACGCCCGGTGCCGCCCGTTGTCCAGCAGCTGGCGGCCGCGCTCGGCGCACTCCAGCGTCGCCGGGGTGGTGGGCAGGCCGAGTTCGTCGGCGAGCAGCGCCGGCAGTTCGTCCAGGGCCGCCGCGCCGTCGACGGCGAGCGGGTCCTTGAGGTCGGGCGGGGTGAGCCGGCGCTGAAGCGCGTCGAAGTCCGCCTCGCGGCCGGCGGTGGTGGCGTGCAGCCGGCCCAGCGACCGCGAATAGGACAGCAGCGCGCGCTCGGCGGCCCGCGCGTCGTCGCCGAGCAGCTTGTCGGCGAGGGTGGGGGCGCCACCGAGGTCCTCGAGCACGACCAGCCGGCTGTCCGAACCGTGGGCGAACAGCTCGGGACACATCCGGTCCTCGGAGGCGAGGGCGGTGAACAGCTGGTAGCTGGCCGCCTCGCGGACGAAGCTGTCGCTGTGGCCCTCGGGTGGTCCGAGGTAGCGTTTCAGCACCATCGTGCGCGGCAGCGAGAACGGACTCGTCGAGACCCGGACCCGCACCACGACGGATCGTTCACTGCCACCGAGGTCTTCCGGCTCGATCAACTGGATCTTCGCGCCGAACCGGCGGCTGAGCACAGACTCCGCCGCGACCACGGTCGCCAACACCTCTGGATCCGCTTCGCCACCGATAGCCGGCGGGTCAGCGGCGGTTTCCACACTCATCTCCTCAGACCCTACTCCCGCTCCTGGCACCGACCGTAGTCGTGTCCATCGATCAAGTAGCCAGCATTCCGGGGACAAATAAAGGGAACGTTGTCATTTCGAGCACGTTGCGACTGGTCGAGAAACCTCCTGGTCACCCGTTCGGCAACGGTCGGCCAACGTCCTGTGACCTCCAGGTCGCCCTGCGCAACAACAGGACGATCGCCGCTGCCGCGACGATACCGAGCAAGTTGATCCCGAGTTGTCTCGTCGACTCCACGAACCGGGCCCACTCGCCGAGAATCGCCGCGACGCTGGCATAGCCGGCGGCCGGGACGGTGGTGACCGAGATGAACACGCCGACCAGCGCCGCCGACTTGGCCGAGGTCATCGCGAGCATCCCGGCCGCCCCGGCGAGCACGGCGACGATCAGCGACCACGGGCCGACCTGGTAGACGAAGTCCACGTCGTGCCGACCGGTCAGCACACTGGTGTCGAACAGCCCGGCGGCGTTGCCGATGAGCGTGCCCAGCGCGGTGATCGCCATCGCGACCGGGAAGCCGACCGCCAGCGCGACCAGCGCCCGGCGCACCAGGTCCCACCTGGCCCGCACCAGCCCGACGGCCAGCGCGGCCAGCGGCCCGAACTCCGGGCCGAGCACCATCGCGCCGACGATCGTCACCGGTGAGTTGATGATCACACCGACGGCCGAGAGCAGGCACGCGATCGACAGGAACGCGAGGTAGGCGCCGTTGAGCCGGGACTCCTCGCCGGTGCGCGTGAGCAGTTCCTCCCAAACGACGGCGTCGGCGGCGTCGCCCGGCGCGTCCTCCTCCGCCCGGTCGGCGGCGTCCGACAGGGCGGTGTCGACCGGTTCCAGGGTGATGCCGCCGGTGTGGTCGATGTCCAGCCGGCACAGCGAGCCGAGCAGGTCGTCGGCGGCCTCCCTGGCGACCAGCGCCTCGATCAGGTCACCGGCGGGCGCGATCGCGGCGCCCCGGTTCAGCACGAGGTGCGTGGCCCCGGGGTGGGTCGTGAGCTGTTCGAGGACCTTGTCCGTCTGCTCCGGCGGGCTGATCACCCGGAGGTGCAGCACGCGGTCAGGCCTTGGCCGGTGTCGGCTTCGCGTCCACGCCGGCCTCCTTGCGCTGCTCCACCGTGATCGGGGCGGGAGCGCTGGTCAGCGGGTCGTAGCCGCCGCCGGTCTTGGGGAACGCGATGACCTCGCGCAGGGACGGCTCGTCGGCGAGCAGCATGACGATGCGGTCCCAGCCGAACGCGATGCCGCCGTGCGGAGGCGGGCCGAACTTGAACGCCTCCAGCAGGAAGCCGAACTTCTCCTCGGCGTCCTCGGCGGAGATGCCCATCACCTCGAAGACACGTTTCTGCACGTCGGCCTGGTGGATACGGATGGAGCCGCCGCCGATCTCGTTGCCGTTGCAGACGATGTCGTAGGCGTAGGCCAGGGCGTTGGCCGGGTCCTGCTCGAAGGTGTCGATCCAGTCGGCGTTGGGCGAGGTGAACGCGTGGTGCACGGCCGTCCAGCGCCCGCCGCCGACGGCGACGTCACCCGCGCTGCGGGCCGCGTCGGCCTCCTCGAACAGCGGCGCGTCGACGACCCAGACGAACGACCAGGTCGACTCGTCGATCAGCCCGAGCCGCTTGCCGATCTCCAGACGAGCGGCGCCGAGCAGCGCGCGGGCCTCCGACGGCGTGCCGGCGGCGAAGAAGACGCAGTCGCCGGGCTGGGCGCCGGTGGCCTTGGCCAGACCGTCGCGTTCGGTGTCGGACAGGTTCTTGGCGACGGGACCGCCGAGGGTGCCGTCGGCGCCGACCAGGACGTAGGCCAGGCCCTTGGCGCCGCGCTGCTTGGCCCATTCCTGCCAGGCGTCGAGCTGGCGGCGCGGCTGGTCGGCGCCACCGGGCATGACGACCGAGCCGACGTAGGGGGCCTGGAAAACGCGGAACGGGGTGTCGGCGAAGTAGTCGGTCAGCTCGGTGAGTTCGAGGTCGAAGCGCAGGTCGGGCTTGTCGGTGCCGTAGCGGGACATGGCCTCGGCGTAGGTCATGCGCCGGATCGGCAGGGTGATGTCGTGGCCGGCCAGTTCCCGCCAGAGCGCGGCGATGACCCGCTCGCCGAGGGCGAGCACGTCGTCCTGCTCGACGAAGCTCATCTCGATGTCGAGCTGGGTGAACTCGGGCTGGCGGTCGGCGCGGAAGTCCTCGTCCCGGTAGCAGCGGGCGATCTGGAAGTAGCGCTCGACGCCGCCGACCATGAGCAGCTGCTTGAACAGCTGCGGCGACTGCGGCAGGGCGTACCAGGAGCCGGGCCGCAGGCGGGCGGGGACGAGGAAGTCGCGGGCGCCCTCGGGGGTGGATCGGGTCAGGGTCGGGGTCTCGACCTCGAGGAACCCGTCCTGGTGGAGCACGTCCCGGGCGATGCGGTTGGCCTCGCTGCGCAGGCGCATGGCCTTGGCCGGGCCGGCGCGCCGCAGGTCGAGGTAGCGGTAGCGGAGCCGGACCTCCTCGCCGACGGTGAGGTGCTCGTCGAGTTGGAAGGGCAGCGGCGCGGCCTCGCTGAGGACGTCGAGCTCGGTCACCAGCACCTCGACGTCGCCGGTGGCGATCTCCGGGTTCTCGTTGCCCTCGGGGCGGCGAGAAACCTCACCCACGACGCGGATGCAGAACTCGGAGCGCAGCTGGTGGGCCCGCTCGGCCATCTCCCCTTCGCGGAAGACGACCTGGGCGACTCCGGACGCGTCACGAAGGTCGACGAAGATGACCCCACCGTGATCACGCCGACGGGCGACCCAACCGCTCAAGGTGACGGTCTGACCAGCGTGTTCGGCCCGAAGCGTCCCGGCCTCGTGCGTGCGGATCACGGCGTGCTCTCTCCTGTCGGATTTCGATGGAAACGAGAGAAGGCTAGCCAACGCCACGGCGGTTCCGCCCAGCAGGTTTGCGGGTCTACCATCACCGTACGCAGCAGGGCGATCACTCGCGGATTTAACGTGACGGCTACCAAGCCTTGCGGTCAACCCGTAGGGTGTTGGTTACCAGGTGGTAGGAATCGCTGGGGGGCGAACGCAGGGAGACCACGATGGCTGGCGGCGCGACCCGCGAACCAGTTCGGGAACTGCATCGAGCGGCGGCAGGCGACATGCGCCGCACGCTCACCGCACACACGACGGACAGCCTTGCCGCGGACGCCTTCCCCACCGCACTGCGAACGGCGATTCAGGCCAGCGGGCTGAGCCTCGACCGGATCCAGTACCGGTTACGGGCGCGTGGTGTGTCGGTCAGTGTGACGGCGTTGAGCTACTGGCAGTCGGGCCGCCGGCGTCCGGAACGCGCCGAGTCGCTGGCGGCGCTGGGTCACCTGGAGTCGGTGCTCGGTGTGGCCCCGGGTTCGCTGATCGCGCTACTGGGCCCGCCGCGGCCGCGCGGCCGCGTGCAGCGCGAGTCCTCCCGCCTCCCGATCGAGGCGTTATGGTCCGAACGCGAGCCCGTGACGAAGCTGCTCAAGCGGATCGATTTCACCACTGAGACAGCGTTGACCAAACTGAGCCAGCACGACCGGATCGACGTCGGCGTCGACCGGGGCGAGAAGAGGATCAGCGTCCGCCAGGTCCTCCGCGCCGAACGTGACGGTGTCGACCGAACTCTGATGGTCTACGACCTCGAGCGCATCGGCCGCCCGTTCCCCGAGATCACCGCGCACCAGTCGTGCCGAATCGGCCGCATAGCCCGGGACGAGGCAGCTGGCCTGATCGCCGCGGAGATCCTCCTCAACACCCCTCTCGCGAGGGGCGACACGACGATCGTCGAGTACGCGCTCAACCACCCCGGTCCCCCGTACTCCCGGGGCGACGACACGTATTCGCGCAAGTTCACGACGCCGGCACGCGAGTTCGTCCTCGAGCTCCGGTTCGACCCCCGGGCCCTGCCGGCCTACTGCGAGCAGTACACGGTGGACCCCGAGGAACAGACCACCACCCGCCGCAAGATCGAGGTCAACGCAGCCGGTGAGGCCCACGCCGTGGCCCTCGACTACGGCCCAGGCACGTTCTGCATCCGCTGGGAATGGCCCCAGGACCGCACGTAACCCCCGCCCTTGTTCGCCCCGCGTCACCGCGGTCCTGTCTGGCACTCGCTTGGCCCCACCATCCACGCATCGCCATCCACGCATCGCCACCGGCGCCGGTCCCGCTGCGTCCGCCGCACCCCACCAGCCCAGGTCATCGACGCAGGCCCAACGGGGCCGACGCGGCCACGGAGTCCTCCGGCGACGACGAGGTGGTGGCGCCGCATTCGCCAGCGCCAGTGCGACCGTGGCGGGCTGGCACCGATGAGTGAGGAGCAGACCGTGACCGCTACCGCTGAGGGCGCCAGTCTGATCGCGCCAAGGGGCACCAACCTGATCGCGCCAAGGGGTACCGGCCTGCTCGCGGCGAGGGCGCCGGTCTTGTCAGGCGCTACCGCCGGTCCCACTCGGCGATCTCGGCCTCGAACGGCGCCGGGTCGAGCCCACGGGCGCGTACCCAGTCCGCGTCGAGGTGGGTGTGGCGGTAGGCGTCGCCGTTGTCCCCGTTGACGGTGACGACGGTTCCGCTGCCGCGTTCCTCGGCCAGGCGCGCGGCGAGGTACCGGGCGCCCCACAGGTTGGCACCGGTCGCGGGGCCGGCGTTCACGCCGGCCACACGGTGCAGCCATCCCATGGCCGCCACAGCGGCGGCGTCCGGAACGGGGATGACGAGGTCGATCAGGTCCGGCTGGAACCCCGGCTCGACCCTCGGCCGCCCGATTCCCGGTATCCGCGACGGCATGCCCGTGCCGTAGTCGGCGGCCCCGGTCACCCAGGCCGGGAAGTAAGCCGAGTTCTCGGGGTCGACGACCGCGAGCCGCGTCGGGAGCCCGTGCTGACGCAGGTGCCGCCCGATCGCCGCCGAGGTGGCGCCGGTGCCCACGCCGACGACGATCCAGTCAGGCGTGACCTCCTTGAACACCTCCTCGGCCACCGTCGGCCCCGCTGCGGACATCGCGGTGTCGGCGTCGGTGAAGTGGTCGAGGAAGTACCCGCCCACCCGCGCGGCGAGTTCGGTTGCCTCCTCCTGAATCGCCACCGGAGGCAGTTCCCCGACCTGCCACCGCCCGCCGAACCCCTCGATCCGCTCCAGAACACCGCTGGCTGTCTTGGCCGGCACCACCGCGGTGAACGGCAACTCCAGCAGCCGCGCGAAGTACGCCCCCGCGACCGCCACCGCCCCACCCGTCCCCACGACGACAGGTGTCCCCGCCGCGATGCGACCACGGGCGATGGCCTGGCAGTACATCGCCCCGAGGTGGCGGTACTTGAGACTGCCGGTCGGCAGCAGGGACTCGTCCTTGAGCAGAACCGTCACCCCGTCCGGTGAGACCCGCTCCACCGTGCGCAGCGGTGTCACCCGGTGCTCGGCCCACACCCGTCGAACGGCGTCATCGGCCCACTGACTGAGGTTGCCCGCGTCCATGTGCGGACCCTAACGGCAGCCCTCCCCCGTCAGATCTCCGCCGCGCAACCTCTCGTCAGTGGCCCGCCCAGCCGCCCAGCCGCCCAGCCGCCCAGCCGCCCAGCCGCCCAGCCGCCCAGCCGCCCAGCCGCCCAGCCGCCCAGCCGCCCAGCCGCCCAGCCGCCCAGCCGCCCAGCCGCTTCGACGGCAGCGTCGCATCGCCACCTGGTCACATCAACGAGGCCGGCCACCTCGGTTGCTGTTTCCGTTGATGCGGCGCTGGTGTCCCGGTCGCTCGGCGTGCGACGGGCTGAGTACGGACCTGCGGTCTGGTCAGTCAGTGGCTATCGGCACTGTCCTGAACGGATCGCGGTGGTCCGCGTCCTCGCGGTATCCGGTTGGTCCCGGGGTGGCTCTCCACCCGTCCGTGGATCTGTCCGGATGACCGCCTCGCCTCGGCCGCGCGCGAGCCGGAGCGAGGTGGACAGGTCGTGGTGATGTCCTGTGCTCACAACAGCTCCAGTTGCTCCTGTGGCGCGGACGCGGCCTGTTCCGGTATCGAGACCAGGCTTCCCTTCGGCCAAGTGGGTTCCTCCTTCCTCATGGAGCGGTCCTCGTTGCCGGCCAGGCCGTGTTTGCGTAACAGTGGCCCGACCCGCCGTCCCAGCCAGCGGCGGTAACGGATGTCGGCGTTGGCGCCGCGTGCGTAGATCTGTCGGTAGCTCGGCACGAGTTCCGGGTGTTCGCGCGCCAGCCACGTCGCGAACCATTCCCTCGCGCCGGGCCGCAGGTGCAGCGGCAACACCGTGACTCCGGTCGCGCCGGTGGCAGAGATCGCCGCCAGGAGCGCGTCGAGTTGCTCGACGGAGTCGGTCAGTCCGGGCAGGACAGGACCGACGAACACTCCGCACGGCAGGCCGGCATCGACGATCTTGCGGACCAGTTCCAGTCTCGCCTGTGGGCTGGCGGTGCCCGGTTCGAGACTTCGCTGGAGGTCACGGTCGACGAGCGCGATCGAGACTCCCAACCCGACCGGCACATCGGCACTCACCTCCCGCAGCAGCGGCAAATCCCTCGACAACACCGTGCCCTTGGTGAGGATGTTGAACGGGGTGCCACTGTTGGCCAACGCCCGGATGATTCCCGGCATCAGCTTGTACCGGCCCTCCGCCCGCTGGTACGGGTCGGTGTTGGTGCCCATGGCCACGTGTTCGTGGGTCCAACGCGGTGAACGGAGCTGCGCGGTCAGCACCTCGACCGCGTTCACCTTCACCACCACCTGGGTGTCGAAGTCCTGGCCGGAATCCAGATCCAGGTAGGTGTGCGTGTTCCGCGCGAAGCAGTTGTGGCTCACCACACCGTTGGCGATGAAGTCACCGGTGCCGGTCGTGATGTCGAACATGGGCATCTCCAGACCCAGTGGTTCGACCGTCTCGATGGCTAATCGGTCGGCCGCCTTGATCGCTGTCCCGGCCAGCTCGCCGTCACCCGTGCGGACCGGATCGACCGTGTGCAGGAAACGAAGTTGTTCCGCCAGGCCTCCTCTCAACCGGATCCGTTGAACACCGCTGCGATGGCCGAGGTCCTCCACCGTGAACCGAAAGTCCATACGCAGCAACGCTTCACAGATCGTGCTGACGTTCGCCCGGCCCGTGCGGGCGACCAGCAGGTCGCCCCGGGCGAACTCACCGTCCACATCGAACACCCCGGCGACGAAGCCCTTGCGCCACTCCTCGCTCGGCACGAGAGGCCTCTCCACCGGCAGGCTGATCGAGTCCTCACCGGTCAGGTATTCCCGCACCCGTTGGAGTACCCGAGGTTCGGACGGCTCGCCGAACCCACCGGCGACTCCGGACAGATAACCGCTGCGGTACTCGACGGTCTGCTTCGGCGCGACGGCGAAGTGACCGGTGCCCACCAACTTGTCGCCGGAGGCGAGCACGGCACGCCGCCGACGTTCGGCACTCTTCGCGACGTGCCGCCAGCCCCGGTCGGTGAGAAACCGGTGGTCGCCGCTGGCGATCAGCTGGGTGCCGTCGCGCAGCGTCAACCGGTAGGCCTGTTTCACCGTGGACCAGTGCGCGAGAACGCGGGTGGTCACATACCGGCGTCTGCTGCTCTGACGCTCGGTGCCGTAGATCTCGTCGCCGACCCTGAGCTCGGCGAGCGGGCGCGTACGCCCGTCCGCGAGCAGGATCGGGGTGTCGCCCGCCAGGCAGTACCGGCAGGCGTGACTGCACCCTCGGTACGGGTTGATCGTCCACCGGAACGGCAGCGCCGACTTGCCCGACACCTTGTTCAGTATCGATCTGGCCCGCACCTCGTGGAAGACCATGCCGGCGAACTCCGGCGTCTCCACGCTGCGCACAAGACCCGGCAGACCCGGCAGGGTCTGCTGTCCTTGCTGATCTACCCGTTGGCTGTCCCATCGCACGATCACAGTCGAACACACGTTCGATGAGGTGTCAATCAAGGTCACCTGGTCGAGTGTTTTCGATCCGGAGCCGCCGTTCGGCGGGCTTCGGGACGGCCTTCGCAAGCGCCTCGGGAAGAGGATCGCGCGCACGGCCCCGACGACCAAACGGCTGTCCACAGTCCACCGTCCGAGGCGGACACCGTCCGGGTCCGAGCACATCGGATCGGTCACGACAACGCTCTCACCTGCGAGAACAGCCACCGCACCGACACTGTCGGACCAGGTGTCTACCGTGTTCTCCATGACCACCGCCCCGCGCGAACCAGCAGCCGTGAACGGCGCCGGCCACCCTGTGGCCGCTACCGGCGGCCCGTTCGTCCTGCGCGCGGCGCGATCGCCGATCCTCGGCTACAGTGGCCCCGCCGAGACAGGCGAGCGGATCACCGACGCCGACCGATTACGGACGGTACGCCGGCTCGTCAGGCAGCTGGGCGGCCAGGCACCGCCACCTCGCGAGCACGGCCTCAGGGCAGGTTGACCGTCAGCGGCGGCCCGCGGACGCACCGGCCCGGAACGACGCCCTCAACGGGCACCCATGATCACCGAGGTGGTCACCTGCGGCGGTTCGGCCGACCACACCTGGACCGCTCAGCCCATCTCGGCCAAGCAGGCGGCGGTGGTCTGCCGATCACCCCGGCACCGGCCACCACCGCCTGCTCCACCCGTAGTGCCACGTTGGTTTCCCACCAGCGTTCGTTGTTTGACGTCACGAATAAGCCGACCTCGATGGTTCGGCAGTGCTCTCCTCCTGCCAGCGGACGCTGGGGAGCGCTAGCCGGCCGCGGCCGGCGGCAACTCCCCCGCATCGGCCACCGGCCAGCCGAGCGGGTCGTCGCCCAACGCCGCCAACTGGTCGACCTGCTGCCCGCACCAGGGCGACACGGCGAGCTCCCCGCCGGTCACCAGGCTGAGGAACAGCGGCCAGGACACCCAGCCGTACTCGTCCACCTCGGCCGGCTCGAGCCGTGGTTGCGTGTCGGTGACCGTGCGGAACACCGGGCAGAGCTCGTTCTCGACCACGCCGTTGCCCATGACCGCGCGGTAGCGGAACCTGGGCAGCATCAGGTCGATGGCCGGGGCGGGCAGGCCCAGCTCGTCCCGTAGCCGTCGGGTCACCGCGGCCGTGAACGGTTCGCCCGGCGCGGGGTGTCCGCAGCACGAGTTGGTGACCACACCGGGCCACGTCGTCTTGGACCGCGCGCGGCGGGTGACCAGCAGCTCTCCGGACCGGTTGAACACGTAGCACGAGAACGCCAGGTGCAGCGGGGTGTCGCGGTGGTGCACCGTCGCCTTGTCCGCGGTGCCGATCCCCCGCCCCTGCTCGTCGAGCAGGACGACCTGTTCCATTCACATCTCCTCATCAGGCGGCAGGGGTCAAGCATGCCTGGCTGTCAACCCCGGCGCCTCACAGGTTCAGTGATGTCCCGTCGGTCGGTACCTCGACACCGGCCTCGACCACCTGGCGGTACTCGGGCGAGCGGCGGTCGAGGACCGGGTTGGTGTTGTTCAGGTGGGTGTACATCCACCGGGTTCCCGGTGACTCCAGCGACCGGATCCGGGCGAGGCTGCCGTCCGGGCCGTCGATCGGGACGTGGCCCATGGCGTGCTGCGCGGCGGTGCTGGTACCGGTGCCGGTCATCTCCCCGGCCGAGTGGAAGGTGCCGTCCAGCAGGACACAGTCCGCTCCGGCCACGAACTCGTCGAAGCCGGTCGGCCAGGTCGCCAGGCACGGCGCGTAGACCAGCACGCCCCCGGTCGCCGGGTCCTCGATGCGATACGCCACGACCCACGGTCCGTCCGCCGTGGACTCGCGCGCGTACTTGGGTCGCTTGTCGCTCACCGCCAGGGACGTCACCGTGAGGCCGGCGACGGACGAGCCAACCGGTTCCCACCGCCAGTCGCCGTAGCGGCCGACCGTGTCGCGGATCGGGAACCGCTCGGCGAGCGCGTGCAGCACCGCCGGCGGCGCCCACACCGGCAGTCCGCCGCTCTCGCGGAGCAACATCAGCCCGAGACTGTGGTCGAGTTCCGCGTCGGTGAGCAGCACGCCGCGCAACGGGGTGTCCCGTGGTCCGGGTCCGGGGGCCAGCGCCGACTCGGCGAGCAGTTGCGACCGCAGGTCGGGTGAGGCGTTGACCAGGTACCAGTCCTTGCCGTCGAGGCTGATGGCGAGGCAGTCCTGGCTGCGCGGCGGCACGTCCGGTGAGCCCGCTCGGCAGGCCGCGCACAGGGCACAGGCGCAGTTCCACTGCGGGAAGCCGCCGCCCGCGGCGGTGCCGAGCAACCGGACCCTCACCGCACCACCGTCGGCGTGCGCATGACGAACTCCGGAACGCCGCCGGAGCGCACGGCCGCGTCCTCGGCCGCCAGGATCCCGTCCACCACGGAACGGTCGGGCGAGCGGGAGCAGACCGGGTCGGTGGCCGACGCGTCGCCGGTCAGCATGAAGGCCTGGCACCGGCAGCCGCCGAAGTCGCGGGCGCGGAAGTCGCAGGTACGGCACGGGTCGCGCATCCAGTCCTCGCCGCGGAAGGCGTTGAACGACTCGGACTCGTACCAGATCTCCGCCAGCGGCCGGCTCCTCACGTTCTCCACGGGCAACGTGGTGATCACCGAGGCGGCCGGGCAGGGAAGCACGTCCCCGTTCGGTGCCACGGTCAACTGCCGGGCGCCCCAGCCGTACATGCACGGCTTGGGGTATTTCTCGTAGTAGTCGGCGACGACGTAGACGATCTCCATCCGCCCACGGAGTCGTTCGACGGCGGCGCGCACGATCGGCTCGGCGGCGGCAAGTTGCCCGGGAGTCGGCATCAACGCCGTGCGGTTGCGCAGTGCCCAGCCGTAGTACTGGGTGTTGGCCAGTTCGAGACGGTCGGCGCCCAGCTGTTCGGCAAGCGCGATCAGCGCACCGACCTGGTCATGGTTGGCCCGGTGCAGGACGACGTTGACGCTCAGCGGCAGGCCGACCTCGTGGACGACGGCGGCGGCGTCGATCTTGCGCGCGTGCGCCTTGGCACCGGCGATGAGATCGGCCCTGGCGGCGTCGGCGCCCTGCACGGACAGCTGGACGTGGGCGAGGCCCCGCTCGGCCAGGTCAGTCAGGCGTGGCTTGGTCAGGCCGAGTCCGCTGGTGACGAGGTTGACGTAACAGCCGAGGTCCGAGGCCCGGCTGACCAGTTCGGGGAGGTCGGGGCGCAGCAGCGGCTCGCCGCCGGACAGGTGTACCTGCAGCACGCCGAGGTCCCGCGCGGCCTCGATCACGGCCAGCCACTGCTCGGTGGTCAACTCGTCCCGCTTGGCGGCGAGCTCGACGGGGTTCGAGCAGTAGGGGCAGTGCAGCGGGCAGCGGTGGGTCAGCTCGGCCAGCATGCCCAGCGGCGGTTCGACGGTCACGTCCATTCCACGACCCTCCTGTCCTCGAACCTGGCGAGCACGTCGGTCACGTCCTCGGCGCGCACGCCTCGGAACCGGGTGCCCAGGCGTGCGGCGATCTGGTCGACGTCACTGGCGCCGTCGCACAGTTCCAGCACCGCGGCCGCGGTCGCGTTGGGCACCAGCACACCCTCTGGGAACAGCAGAACGTGCGTGTCCCTGACCTTGTCGAACGTGAGCCGGACCCCTCGCCGCAGCCGCGGCTTGCCTGGCATGGCTACTCCTTCATGGCGGCGCGTTCGATGGCGTCCAGCAGGGACCACAGCACGTCGCACTTGAACGACAGTGCCGCGATGGCCTGGTCCTGCTGCTCACGGGTCACGCAGTAGCGGACCACGATGTCCAGAGTGGACTTGCCTTCCTCGGACACGGCGTCGATGCGGTTGGTGAAGTAGACGAGGTCCTCGCGGCGGATCCACGAGTAGTTGGCGAGCATGTCGCCGACCCGGCGTTGCATCAGATGGCCGGAGAACATCTCGGTGAGGCCGGAGGCGACCGCCTCGACCCACGGCCTGGTCCTGGCGAAGGTCACGTAGGCGTCGACGGCGAACCGGACGCCGGGCACGATGTGCCGCTCGTCGAGCACCTCGGCGCGGTCGAGGCCGACCGCCTCGCACAGGCGCAGCCAGCGCTCCCGGCCGCTGTCGCCGTCGCCCTCGGCGGTGCCGTCGTGGTAGACGATGCGGTCCAGCCAGTCCCGGCGCACCTCGGGCACCGGGCAGTTGCTGATGATCGCCGCGTCCTTCCGCGGCAGCACACTCTGGTAGTACCACCGGTTCGCCGCCCAGACCCGCAACTCGTGCTCGCTCAGCTCGCCGGCGTGCATGCGGACGTGGAACGGGTGGGATCCCCAGTAGCGGTACGACAGGCCACGCAGCGCGGCGACGAACTCCTCGGCACCACGAGCAGGACTCGACGTGGACACGCTGACACCTCCGATGTCTGCCCGCGGCCCGGACCGGGGCACACCCGACCCGGACCGCCGGACTGGATGTTGCGGTCAGTCCATCCGCGCCGCGTAGGCCGTGACCTCCATCGGCGTTTCGTACTCGACGAAATCAGGAGTGGTCCAGACCTCCAGCTCAGGGCTGTCCTGCATCGTTCCCTCCAAAGGATCGTCGACCCGTAACCTTGCGGTTATCAGGGTATCCGCATTTCCCGGGAAGGTCCGATGAAAGAGTCGTACCCCGCTCATGACCGACTCGAATACCCGTCGGGACCTGGGAATCTGGCATCCACTGTGGACATGGCGGCCGAGACAGCCGAGCAGCGGTTTCCGCCCTGGCAAGCGCCCCGCCGGGCGGTGATCCCACCATCGGGAGTCCTGTGTAGACCGTTGGTGGCCTGACGGTGGGACCGTCGGCACCGGCACCGCGCGGGTCCGCCGGCTGGCACGCTGAAGCCTGGACCAGTGGCTCGCTCGGCGCCTGTGCCACCACCACGCCTGGTCAGCCCGCCGGACCTGAGAGACTGCGCCGGTGTACGAGGGCGAGACCGAACCGATCCCACGGGTGACCGACCCCGCCGAACCCGAGGTACGGGACAGACCCGGCCCGTCCGCCCACCACCATCACCACCACGACCACAGTCCTCCGCCACCGGCGTCGCGGCGGGTGCGGACCCTGGTCGCCGCGCTGCTCATCCCGTTCGCGCTGGCGGCGGCGGTCGGCACGATCCTGCTGTTCCCGTTCGGCGGCGGGCCACAGACCCAGGGCGGTGCCGGACGTCCGGTGCACGGCGTGATCACCGCGGCCCAGAGCGGCTCGTGCACCGGTCAGGTGCAGGTCGGCGAGCAGCCGGACGAGCCACAGTGCCTGGTGGTCACGGTCCGGATGACCGATGGCGAGGCGCCCGGTGCGGAGATCGGTGTCATCGTGCCGCAGGAGCCGAGCACGCCCCGGTTCGCCGTGGACGACGAGGTCGTGCTGTCCTACGGCGGCAGTGATCCCCGGCAGAGCGGGTCCTACCAACTGGTGGACTTCCAGCGAGACGTGCCGTTGGCGCTGCTGGCCGGGCTGTTCGCGGTCGCGGTGCTGGTGTTGGGCCGGTGGCAGGGGCTCAAGGCCCTGATCGCGCTCGGGCTGAGCTTCCTCGTGCTGGTGTTCTTCGTGCTGCCGGCGATTCTGGGCGGGGAGAGTCCGTTGCTGGTCGCGGTCTGCGGCGCCGGCGTGATCATGTTCGTGGTGCTGTACCTGACCCACGGGTTCTCGGCGCGCACGTCGACCGCTGTTCTGGGCACGATGGTGAGCCTGGCGCTGATCGGCGTACTCGGCGCGCTGTGGGCGGCGTTCGCGAAGCTGACCGGCCTCGACGAGGAGACCGCGACGCTCGTCGGTCTGCTCAACGCACCGATCGACACGCGAGGACTGTTGCTCGCCGGCGTGGTGATCGGGGCGCTGGGCGTCCTCGACGACGTGACGGTGACACAGACAAGCGCGGTGTGGGAGCTGCGGGCGGCGAACCCGCTGCTGACCAGGCGCGAGCTGTACACCTCGGCCCTGCGTATCGGCCGCGACCACGTGGCGTCGGCGGTGAACACGCTGGTGATGGCATACGCGGGGGCGGCGCTGCCGATGCTGCTGTACTCGTCGATCTCCGGGGTGGGGCTGGGGAGCATCCTGACGTCCCAGTCGATCGCCCAGGAGTTGGTGCGCACGCTCGTGGGCAGCATCGGCCTGGTGGCGGCGGTGCCGATCACGACCGCGCTGGCGGCGGCGGTCGCCGCCCAGGAGCCGGCACCGGAACCGGCCGGGCGGCGGGACTCGGGCGGCGGCCGGTCCAGGACCGGACAGCCTGGCGAGCACCAGGAGGAGTCCGGCGCTGGTCGGCCGGCCCGGAACCGGGCCCGTGCCGAGCGTGGGGACGGTCAGCCAGACCGTTCCGGCCGCGGCGGCGGAGGCCAGTGGACCCGGCGCGCGGGCGACGGCGAAGGCCGCGGTGGCGCGGATCTTCCCGCGGCGCGTTCCGGCCGCGCTGGTCCTGAATCGGGCCGTTCCGGCGACCGCGCACACCTGCCAGCCGCACGAACACACGACACCAGCCACCAACCGGGTAACGACGAGGGCCGGACAAGCCCGGGGGCACGAACCCGCGACACCAACCATCCCGGGAACTGGGCAGACCTGCCCGGCGCACGCACACGCGAGACCGGTGGCGAAGCGGGCCGCTCTGACGGTGGCAGTGCCAGAAGGGTTGGCGGTGAGTCCGCTGACCGTCCGCCACGATCCGGCGCCAGGGGCGAGTCGGGACGACCCGACGGTCGTGCGGGTGTACCGGCTGGGCGGACACACGGCACCGGTGAGTCGCGCCGTTCCGACGAACGGCTGTCTCGTGCACGGCGAAGCGGCCGGCGGATCGACCCGGATCGGGGGTCTCGCTCCGACGAATCGGTCGCTGGCGGGTTGGCGCCAGGTGAAGCACAGTCGGACCTACCGAGGCGAACGCATCACCGCGACGGCACGGAACAGCGGCGAGGCACCGGAACGTCACCTCAGGCTGGCGGGCCGCCGCCGGACCAGCGTGCGTGGTTCGACGACGACCTGGACGACCAGCGGTAGCGCCCCACCCGACGCTTGTGGCACGGGCCGGCACCGGGGCGATGCTCGGACCGGCGTCCAGGCCACCTGGTGGCCGCCACGGGCGGTGAGGCCGGGCCGACAGGCCGGCGGTAGGCAGTCAGTCGAGACTAGCGACGAAGCGGGTAATGGCTTCGGGCTTGAGGCGCCACGCCAAGCAACCGATCGAGGCCAGAGACACCAAACCGCAGGCCAGACAACCAGCAATCAATCGAGACCAGCGACCAAGCCGGTCATGGCCTCAGACCTGAAGCGCCACGCCAAGCAACCGGCCAACGCCAGAGACACCAAACCGCAGGCCAGACAACCAGCAATCAATCGAGACCAGCGACCAAGCCGGTCATGGCCTCAGACCTGAAGCGCCACGCCAAGCAACCGGCCAACGCCAGAGACACCAAACCGCAGGCCAGACAACCAGCAATCAATCGAGACCAGCGACCAAGCCGGTCATGGCCTCAGACCTGAAGCGCCACGCCAAGCAACCGGCCGGCGCCAGAGACACCAAACCGCAGAGCAGACAACCAGCAATCAATCGAGACTAGCGACGAAGCGGGTGATGGCTTCGGGCTTGAGGCGCTGGGCCAGGCGACCGGTCGGGGCCAGGGACGCCAGGCGGTAGAGCGGGCGGTCGGCAGCCGCCTCGCCCTTGGCCTCGGCGCGGAGTTGGGCCACCAGGAGTTGGGAGAAGATCAGGCCGCTGGTGTTGTCGCTGCCCGCGAGGATGTCGGCCAGGCGGCGGAGGATCAGGATGCCCAGCTCACGACCGCCGGTGCCGGCGTAGACCGCCAGCGACAGGTTGATCGTCTTGTTCTTGGCGCCCACCAGGAGGCCGATCGTCCTGGTACCCCGGATGTCGGTGACCAGCAGTTCGATCCGCTCGGCGTGGCGCAGGTCGACCTTCTTGCGCGCCACCGCCTTGGACACGACCTCGTCGCCCTCCAACCACAGGCGGCGGCGGCCGGAGACCCAGAACAACGCCGTCATCAGCACGATCACCACGGCAGCGGTGATCAGGGCGGCCGTCTGGTTGGCCAGCAGGCCCACCAGACCCCCCAGGGCGGCACCGAACAACGCCGCCACACCCAGGGCCACACAGCCTCGACGGCGGGCGTTGGTCACTTCGGTGAGGTTGAGGGAAACTCGCTCCGGCGCGGTCAAGTCAGAGTCCTCTGGTGGGCCCGGCGGTGCGCGGATCGTCCAGACCCAGCAGGAACGGGTTGGTCGCGCGTTCACGACCGATCGTCGTGCTGGGGCCGTGACCGGGCAGGACCACCGTGTCGTCGGGGAGGGGGAGCATGCGGGTCCGCAACGTCTCGGTCATCGCGCGCATGTTGCCGCCGGGCAGGTCCGTGCGGCCGATCGAACCGGCGAACAGCGTGTCGCCGGCGAACATCACGCGGCCGCCCTCGTCCAGCTCCGAACGGAAGACGACCGAACCCATGGTGTGGCCCGGGGTGTGATCAACCGTCAGGCGCAGGCCGGCGATGTCCAGATCCGCACCGTCGGACAGTTCCCGGACCTCCGCCGGTTCGCGCATTTCCAGGCGCCCGCCGAAGAACGCCGCGCTCTCCCGGCCGAGGCCCTTGAGGGGATCGCTGAGCAGCGACCGGTCATCGGGGTGGATCCAGGCCGGGATGTCGTTGCCGTCGCAGACCGGGGTCACCGAGAAGACGTGGTCGAAGTGTCCGTGGGTCAGCAGGGCGGCCACCGGGGTGAGGCGATGTTTGCGCAGCGCCTCACTGATCGGTTCCTCGGCGTCCTGGCCGGGGTCGACGATCACACACGGCTCACCCTCGCCGGCCGCGACCAGATAACAGTTGGCCTGGAACGCCCCGGTGGGAAATCCGACAACGAGCACGAACGCAACTTACACGCGGCCCACCCCGGCGGAACCCGCGAGCCCCGCGCGTAGGGCTCGCGGGCTCCTTCGAGGTGATCGCTCTACACGGACCGCAGGCGGCGGAAGCGTGACCAGCTCGCCAGCCTACGGTCAGCCTGGCTGCCCTGCGACTGCTCGCTCGTCACGTCCACGTTCGCCACGCAGATCCGGTCCCGGCCGTGGCGCTTGGCCGCCCGCAGGGACACGTCGGCGTCGAGCATCAGGTCCTCGAGATCCAGTTCGGCCAGATCGCCGAGGCAGTACGTCGCCACGCCGATCGACACCGTCTGGCCCTCGATCGAGGCCGACATCTCCCTGGTGACCTTCGCGGTCACCGACATCGCGGTGATCTCGGCACGGATGCGCTCAGCCACCGCCAAGGCCTCCTCCAGGCCCGACCTCGGCAGCAACACCATGAACTCGTCGCCGGCCGACCCGCCGTAGCGGCACGCCAGGTCGCCGTCGCGGGTGTTCTCGCGGATCACGTCCGCGACCCCCCGCAGCACGGCGTCCCCGGCGAGGTGGCCGTAGTTGTCGTTGACGTCCTTGAACCGGTCGAGGTCCAGCATGATCAACGCCACGGAGTGGCCGTTCCCCCTCGCGCGGGCCACCTCCTCGGCGGCGATCTCGTCCCAGTGCCAGCGCTCGATCAGCCCGGTCGGCGGATCGGTGAGCAGTTGGCCGCACGAGCCACAGCGCCGCTCCCCAGCGGCCGGGCCCGGATCGCACACGGACTGCAGCGGCCGGTCCCCCGACCTTGGCGCCACAATCTCCGGCTCATGGTCCGCGGTCACCGGCGAGTTCTCGCCGGCCCCCGCCCTAGCGGTGTTCATCGACATCTCCCCTGGTCATGACACCTGCATCGACTACTCCCTGGCCGGATCCCCCGTACACGTCAATCCAAACCGACGCCTTCACCGGCCGTGTACACCTAACTATCCGGAGTCACGGGCGAACTGAACAGTGTTGAGGTGTTGAGCGTTTGAGGAAACACCGAATGGGTGAGTCAAGGGCGACGGCCGCGATCACTCTTCGTGCTCGTCAACCCACTTGGGGCTGGTCGGCGAGTAGCTCGCATAACGATCGAGCACCCGATTCACGTCGGTCTCGACGATGAGCATGCCCCGGTAGGCCTCGCCGAGGAAACCCTCTCCCGCGAGGTGGTCGAGCATCCCCAGCAGCGGTTGGTGGAACCCGTCGACGTCCAGCAGTGCGATCGGCTTCGCGTGCAGCCCCAGCTGCGCCCAGGTGTAGACCTCGAACAGCTCCTCAAGGGTGCCGGCGCCGCCGGGCAGCACCAGGAACGCGTCCGCCAGCTCCGCCATCCGCGCTTTGCGTTCGTGCAGGTCAGCGACCACTTCGAGGTTCGAAAGACTCGGGTGGGCGACCTCCCGGTCGACCAGCGACCTTGGGATCACCCCGATCACCTCACCGCCGGCCGCCAACGCCGCGTCGGCCACCGCGCCCATGGTCCCGACGGCGGCCCCGCCGTAGACCAGACCGATGCCCCTGCCGGCCAGCACACGACCGGCCTCCGCCGCCGCCTCCAGGTAGGCAGGGCCCCTGCCGGCGGACGATCCACAGAAAACACATACCCGCATATTCAAGATCAGATCACGCACCCCCGGTCTGGCACGACAACCGGGTCGTCTGGTTGAGTGCCTCAGCGTGCGCATCATTCTCGACACCGATCCGGGGGTTGACGACGCCCTCGCGATCATGTACTTGGCGGCCCAGGAGGACGCTGAGATCGTCGCCGTGGGTAGTGTCCACGGCAACGTGCCCGCCCCGGTCGGGGCACTGAACGCGCTTCGCGTGCTCGAGCTCGTCGGCCTCACTCCGCCGGTGACCGTCGGTGCCGCCCGGCCACTCGCCCAGCCGCTGCAGACCGCGGAGTTCGTCCACGGTGACGACGGGCTCGGTGGACACGCCGGTCCGCCGCCGACAGGCTCGGTGGCACCCGGCTCGGCCGCCGAACAGCTCGTGCGGCTGGCCCGTGCGCACCCCGGTGAGCTGACGCTGCTCGCCCTCGGCCCGCTGACCAACATCGCGCTCGCGGTCATCCTCGAACCGGAATTACCCAGTCTGCTGCGCTCGGTCGTCATCATGGGCGGCGCGGTGAACGTCCCGGGAAACATCACCCCGTACGCCGACGCCAATTTCTTCCACGACCCGGAAGCCGCCGATCTGGTCTTCGACTCGGGATTCCCGGACCTGACGCTCGTGGGTCTCGACGCCACCGAACAGGCCCGTGTCAACGGCGAATGGCTGGCCGCGCTGAATTCCGTCGACAGCCCCCGGGCGCGGTTCGCCAGCCGACTGCTGGACCACTATGGACAGTTCTATTCCCACATGTTCGGCGAGGTCACCTGTACCCTGCACGACCCGCTGGCGGCGGCCATCATGCTGGACCAGAATCTCGCCAGCTATCGGGAAATCCCGCTCGGCGTGGAACTCACCGGCACGCACACCAGGGGCCAGGTCGTCTCCGACCGACGCATGATCTCCAGCGACGACCACATTCCGGCGACCGCCGGCGCGGGCCGTGTTCCGGTGAAGGTCGCGGAAAAGGTCGACGTGCCGCGGTTCCTGGACCAGATGTTCAAGTCCCTACAGGGCTGACTCCTGGTTGTCGGCCAACAACCCGCGCAGATCGGCGGCTCTGGGATCCCCCAGCTCCTCGAAGATCGCGTGGGCCGCGCGGAAGGACTCCACGGCGAGGTCGTGCTGCCCGCTGTCGTGCAGCACGAGCCCACGCTTGTGCAGGGTCTCCCCCTCGCCCCAGCGGTCACCGAGCTCCTGGCGGGCCTCCAGGGCGTGCTCGAAGCACTCCAGGGCGTCCGGTGCCCGGTTCAGCTCCGAGTAGGTGTCGCCCAGCTTGACCAGCGTGTAGCCCTCGCCGTAGCGGTCGGCGATCTCCCGGAACAGGGTCAGCGCGCTGCCCAGCGCCTCGACCGCCCGGTCGTGGTCGTGCAGCGCCCGGTACGCGTCGCCGACGTTGGCCAGCGAGATGCCCTCCCCGTGCCGGTCGCCGACCTCGCGGAAGATGTCCAGCGCCTCCCCGAAGTTCAGCGCCGCGTCGCCGTAGCGCTGCTCGTCCAGGCCGAGGTAGCCGATGCCGGTCAGGCTCCACGCCTGCCCGACCCGGTCACCGAGCGAGATCCGCAGCACTCTGGCCTGCTGGAAGCACTCCTTGGCCTCGTCGATGCGCCGCAGGTCCCGGTAGGCGATCGCCAGGTTGTTGAGCACCCACGCCTCGCCGTAGCGGTCGCCGGCCCGCCGCGCGCCGACCACCCCCACCTCGTGCGAGGCCACCCACGGGGTCCAGCGTTTGCGCAGGTTCAGGTAGTTGAACGAGCCGGCCGGCAGCTTCCACGCCGCCACGTTCTCGCCGACCTCGACCGCCGTGCGGGTCGCCATCGCGATGTTGGACATCTCCAGCTCGCACCACTCCAGCGCGGAGTCGTAGTCGAAGTCGGTGACCTCCACCGAGAACTCGGACTTCTCCAGTTCCGGGTCGTGGCGCTGCGGGGCGAGGGCGTGGTTGGCCGCGTAGCTGTTGTGCAGGTACCAGTCGACCATCCGGCGCAGCGCCAGCGTGCGCTCCTGCTGCGGCTCCTCCAGGGTGGCCTGCTCGGCGGCGTAGACGCGTAACAGGTCGTGCATCCGGTACCGGTCGCTGCCCAGGCCCTCCAGCAGGTGCACGCCGGTGAGCCGGTCGAGCAGTCGCCGCGCCTTGGTCAGCCGCTGGTCGGCCAGTGCCGCGGCCGCGCCGGTGCTCAGGTGCGAGCCGACGTGCAGACCGATCAGCCGGAACATCCGTGCCGCCTCGGCCGACAGGTCACGGTAGGACCACGAGAACACGGTCTTCACGGCGACCGAGTCGTCGGTGGACAGCGCTTCCAGCCGCTCGTCCTCGGTGGCAAGTTCCTCCACCAGCAGGCTCACCGAGTGGTGCGGATGGGTGGCGACCCGCTCGGCCGCGATGCGCAACGCCAGCGGCAGGTTGCCGCAGCGGTTGGCCAGTGCCCGTACCGCGTCCGGTTCGGCGGCGACCCGCTCCTCACCGATCACCTTGCGCAGCAGGGTGATCGCCTCGTCGTCGGCCATCGGGCCGAGGGTGACCCGCCGGTCGGTCTGGATGGTCAGGCCGCCGAGGCGTTTGCGGCTGGTCACCACGACCGCGCAGCCGGACGCGCCGGGCATCAGGTGGTGCAGCTGGGAGGAGTCCGCGGCGTTGTCCAGCACGACCATCACCCGCCGGTCGGCGAGCACCGAGCGGTACAGCTTGGCCCGCGACTCCAGGCTGGCCGGGATCACGTCGATCTGCACGCCGAGTGCGGTGAGGAACTCCTCCAGCACCTCCTCGACGATCCGGGGCTGGCCGTCGGGTGAGTATCCGCGCAGGTCGACGTAGAGCTGGCCGTCGGTGTAGCGGGCGACCACCGCGTGCGCCACCCGCAGGGCCAGTGCGGTCTTGCCGGCGCCGGGCGGTCCGTCGATCGCGACGGTCTGCGGGATGCCCGGTTCGCCCTCGCCGGACAGGATCCGGGACAGCTCCGCCATCTCGGCCTCCCGGCCGACGAACGTGGCCGCGGCGGCCGGCAGTTGGGCCAGTCGCACGGGGCCACCCGAGGACGCGGCAAGGGCGATGAGCTGGCCTTCCGCCTCCAGGACCTGGTCGCACTTGCGGGCGAGTTCGGCCGAGGGCGGGGCACCGTGTTTGATCTTGGACAGCCAGCTCGGGGTGTAGCCGATCAGGTCGGAGAGGCGACGCCAGGACAGCCCGCGCTTGCGCAGCAGGCGTTCCAGTTCATCGGCGAACGGCGAGGTCCCGTCGTCACGCCTGTCTTGCATGGAGTCCACCTTGTCAGTACCCGCTGGCACGGTCCATGGGTCACCACCCTGCCACGCCCAGTATCCAGGTTCCCACTCTCCCTTCGGAACCTGGCAATCCCCTGAGTTTCTCGGGACCTCCACACGGTTCTTACCCTGGTTACCCATAGACTGCCGCCCGGCAGGACGGATGGCTGAGTCAGGAGGGTGCCCGTGCCGAGCAACGAGCAGCGTCGGCAGGCCGCCAAGCGCAAGCTGGAGCGACAGCTCACCAGGCGGGCGGAGCGCGTGAAGCGCCGCCGGATCTGGGGCGTCGGCCTGACCGTGATCGTGGTGGTCGCGGTGGTCGGGCTGGTGTACTGGTTGGCCAACCTGGGCCCCGAGGACTCGGAGGCGGCGACCAACCCCACCGAGGAGGAGACCGCGCCCGCCAACACGACCGACGGGTCGTGCGCCTACACGGAGAACCCGGCCGAGCAGCCGCCGGCGGAGGCCGGTCTGCCCGACGACCCGGCGCAGACGCCGTCCGATGGCACGGTGAAGATCACCGTCACCGCTGATCAGGGCGTGATCCCGCTGACGCTGGACCGCGCGCTGGCGCCGTGCACCGTGCAGAGCATCGAGCATCTGGCGAAGGCCAAGTACTTCGACGGCACCGTGTGCCACCGGCTGACGAACTCGGAGAGCCTGAAGGTCCTGCAGTGCGGTGACCCGAAGGGCGACGGCACCGGCGGCCCCGGCTACACGATCCCCGACGAGCTGCCGACCGATCTGGCCGACGCGCCGAACAACCCGACCGGTGAGCCGCTGAAGATCTACCCGCGCGGCACGCTGGCGATGGCCAACGGCGGCCCGGACACCGGGGGCAGCCAGTTCTTCATGGTCTACGGCGATTCCACCCTGCCGCCGAACTACGCGGTGTTCGGCAAGGTGGAGGCTCCGGGGCTCACGGTCCTGGACAAGATCGCCCAGGCCGGCATCACGCCGGGCAGCTCGCCCGACGACGGTGCGCCGAAGACGCCGGTGAACATCAAGACGGCCACGGTCGACAGCTGACGATCACAACGGTGAGTAACCGCCACTCCACTGAGTGACCGGCCCCGATCGGCGAGTGACAACGGTCGCTCCCTTCGGCCCACGGTTTTAGGTTCCCTTGCGGAATTGCCGTGTGTCGGAGGGAGAAACCAATCGTGTCCACAGTCGACAAGCCTGCCGGGAACGCCGGAGTGGAATCCGGAACCCGGTTGCCGTCGCGCCGCCGTTTTCTGAGCGTGATCGGGGCGGCGACCGCCGGCTCGGCATTGTTGCAGTCGATGACCGGGGCGATTCCGGCGACCGCGGCACCGGCCGGGCAGTTCCGGCAGGGGCGCGGCGGCGCACGGCAGGCCGGCACCGTCCTGATCATCGGGGCGGGGGTCGCCGGGCTGCGGGCCGCCCGCCTGCTGTTGGACCAGGGGTACTCCGTGGAGATCTCCGAGGCCCTCGACCGGCCAGGGGGCCGCAACTTCACCGCGCGCACCGGCGACAAGGTCGTGGAGAACGGCAGCGGCGGCACGATCACCACCCAGACCTGCACCTTCGACGAGGGCCTCTACCTCAACCTCGGCGCGGGTCGGATCCCTTACCACCACCGCCGCGTGCTGGACCTGTGCTCCCGGCTGGAGGTCCTGCTCGAGCCGTACATCATGGAGACCACCGCCAACCGGTTCGCCGCGGTCGGCGGGGTCGCCGAGACGAACCGGCGGGTGGCCAACGACACCAGGGGGCACCTGGCGGCGTTGCTGCACCGGGCGGTGAAGAAGGGCGCGCTGACCGCGGAACTCGCCGCGCTGTCGTCCTCGCAGCAGGAGAACCTGCTCGACCTGCTCACCGTGTTCGGTGACCTGAACACGACGAAGGACTTCGAGTACACCGGGTCGACCCGCGCCGGCAACAAGGTGCCGTTGAGCGTCACCGACATGCCCCAGGCGCCGACGCCGCTGGGCCTCGGCGACCTGATCGACGCCCGGTACTGGCAGAACCAGTTCTACCACCCGGTCAACCACCTGTGGCAGGCCACGATGTTCCAGCCGGTCGGCGGCATGGACATGATCGTCAAGGCCCTGGTCGGCGACCTGCCGGAGGGCACGATCACCTACGACGACCCGGTCACCTCGGTGGAGATCCTGCCCGACGGGGTCCTGGTGAAGTCGGCCAAGGGCGGCGAGCGGACGGTCGACTACTGCCTGAGCAACATGCCGCTTCCGGTGCTGCACGAGAAGGTCCTCAAGGGCGGTTTCTCGTCGGACTTCCAGAAAGCCGTCGGAATTCTCAAGTTCGGGCCGTCGTGCAAGGTCGGCTGGCAGGCCAACGAGCGGTTCTGGGAATCGGACAAGTACCAGATCTACGGCGGCATCAGCTGGACCAATGACATCATTCAGCAGGTCTGGTATCCGTCGAACGACTACTTCTCCGAGAAGGGCACCATGACCGGTGCCTACAATTTCGACGACGACGCCATCAAGATGGGCGAGATGTCGCTGGCGGAGCGGCTGGACACCGCCCGCCAGTCGGCGACCAGGCTGCACACCGAGTTCGGCGACACCGACATCGTGCCGAACAACGGCCTGTCGATCGCCTGGCACAAGGTGCCCTACCAGTCCGGGGTCAGCGCGCACTGGGATCCGGCCGACGTGAACTCGGCGTTCGCCTACAGCCGGCTGCTCGCGCCGGACACGCCGACCAACCGCCGGTTCTTCGTGATCGGTGACCAGGTCTCGCCGCTGCCCGGCTGGCAGGAGGGCGCCCTGATGTCGGCCGAGTACGTCGTCGGGCAGCTGACCGGCACCCAGCGGTCCGAGCCGCCGGTGGTCCACCAGGTGCCGGACTCCCGCGCGCTGCGGCCCTAGCCACAACGGTCGGTGTCCGGTGGCAGACTGCCGGACGTGGACCGGTACACCGAACGACGCCCGCCGGCCCCGACCGGGGAGTTGCTGACCCGCGTGTGGGCACGCCGGGTCGACACGCCCCCGGCCGGGGTCGCGCGCGTCGTGCCGGACGCCTGCGCGGACATCATCTGGCACCGCGCGACCGGTGCGTTGTTCGTCGCCGGGCCGGACACCGCCGCGCGGCTGGCGTCGACGGCGCCGGGAGAGATGGTCGGCGCGCGGTTCCGCTCCGGGCACGCCCCGGCGGGGTTGGGCGTGCCGGCCGACGTGCTGCGTGACCAGCAGGTCCCCCTCGACGCGCTGTGGGAGGCCGGCCGGGTGGCCCGGCTGGCCGAGGGCCTTCACGGCACCACGTCGGCCGCCGAGGCCCAGGACGTGCTGGCCGCCTCGGTGCTCGACGGGGTGCGCACCGGGCCGGACCCGGCCGTGCCGGCGTTGCTGGCGCTGGCCGGCGCCGGTCGGCGGGTCAGCGCGATGGCCGAGGAGATCGGGCTGACCGAGCGGCAGGTGCACCGGCGCTGCCTGGCGGCGTTCGGTTACGGCGCCAAGGTGCTGGCGCGCGTGCTGCGGTTCCAGAACGCCCTGCGGCTGGCCAGACAGGGCACCGGCCTCGCCGACGTCGCCCACCGGTGCGGCTACGCCGACCAGGCGCACCTGTCCCGGGAGGTGCGGGCGCTGGCGGGGGTGCCGCTGACCGCGCTGGTCGGCTGAACCGGAACCGGGTCAGGACGCCGAGGTGACCCGGTAGACGTCGTAGACGCCCTCGACGCTGCGCACGACCTTGAGCACGTGGCCCAGGTGCTTCGGGTCGCCCATCTCGAAGCTGAACCGGCTCACCGCCACCCGGTCGCGGGAGGTGGTCACCGAGGCGGACAGGATGTTGACCTTCTCGTCGGCCAGGACCTTGGTGACGTCGGAGAGCAGCCGGTGCCGGTCGAGCGCCTCGACCTGGATGGTCACCAGGAACACCGACGACTCCGACGGCGCCCACTCGACGTCGACGAGCCGTTCGGGCGTGGCGATCAGCTCACCGGCGTTGGTGCAGTCGGTGCGGTGCACCGAGACGCCGCCGCCCCGGGTGACGAACCCGAGGATGTCGTCGCCGGGCACCGGGGTGCAGCAGCGGGCGAGCTTGACCCAGATGTCGCTGGCGCCCTTGACGATCACGCCGGCATCGCCGGTCGAGCGGCGGCGGGTGATGGTGGAGGGGGTGGCCCGCTCGGCCAGCTCGTCCTCGGCGTGCTCGACCCCGCCGAGCAGCGCGACCAGGCGCTGGACGACGTGCCGGGCGGAGACGTGGCCCTCCCCCACGGCCGCGTACAGCGAGCTCATCTCGGTGTAGCGCAGTTCGCGGGCCAGGGCGGCCATCGAGTCGGCGGAGACGAGTCGCTGCATGGGCAGGCCGACCCGGCGGACCTCCTTGGTGATCGACTCCTTGCCGGCCTCGATCGCCTCTTCCTTGCGTTCCTTGGCGAACCACTGCTTGATCTTGGCCCGCGCGCGTGGTGAGGCGGCGAAGGCGAGCCAGTCGCGGGAGGGGCCGGCGCCCTCGGCCTTGGAGGTGAAGATCTCGACGACGTCGCCGTTCTCCAGCTTGCGTTCCAGGGCGACCAGCCGGCCGTTGACCCGCGCGCCGATGCAGCGGTGGCCGACCTCGGTGTGCACGGCGTAGGCGAAGTCGACCGGGGTCGAGCCGGCGGGCAGCGTGTGCACGTCGCCCTTGGGGGTGAAGACGAAGATCTCGCGGGCGGCCAGGTCGTAGCGCAGCGACTCCAGGAACTCGCCGGGGTCGGCGGCCTCCCGCTGCCAGTCGAGCAGTTGGCGCATCCAGGCCATCTCGTCGACCTCGACGGCGTGGCCCTCGTGGGTGCCTCTGGTCTCCTTGTACCGCCAGTGCGCGGCGATGCCGTACTCGGCGGTGTTGTGCATGTCGTAGGTGCGGATCTGCACCTCCAGCGGCTTGCCCTCCGGACCGATCACGGTCGTGTGCAGCGACTGGTAGACGCCGAAGCGCGGCTGGGCGATGTAGTCCTTGAACCGGCCGGGCATCGGCTGCCACAGCGCGTGCACCACGCCCATGGCCGCGTAGCAGTCGCGCACGTCCTGGACCAGCAGCCGCACGCCGACCAGGTCGTGGATGTCGTCGAAGTCGCGGCCGCGGACGATCATCTTCTGGTTGATCGAGTAGTAGTGCTTGGGGCGGCCCTCGACCTTGGCGTTGATCCGGGACTGTTCGAGGTGGGTGGTCAGCTCCTCGGTCACCTTGTGCAGGTAGGTGTCCCGCGAGGGTGCCCTGGTCGCCACCAGGCGGACGATCTCGTCGTACTTCTTGGGTTGCAGGATCGCGAACGCGAGGTCCTCCAGCTCCCACTTGACGGTCGCCATGCCCAGCCGGTGGGCCAGCGGGGCGAGCACCTCCAGGGTTTCCCTGGCTTTCTTGGCCTGCTTCTCGGGGGGCAGGAAGCGCATGGTGCGCATGTTGTGCAGCCGGTCGGCGAGCTTGATGACCAGGACGCGCGGGTCGCGGGCCATGGCGATGACCATCTTGCGGATGGTCTCGGCCTCGGCGGCCGAGCCGAGTTGCACCTTGTCGAGCTTGGTCACGCCGTCGACCAGGCGGGCGACCTCCTCGCCGAAGTCGTCGTGCAGGTTCTTCAGCGAGTACTCGGTGTCCTCGATGGTGTCGTGCAGCAGGGCCGCGACCAGGGTGATCGTGTCCATGCCCAGCTCGGCGAGGATGGTGGCGACGGCGAGCGGGTGGGTGATGTACGGGTCGCCGGACTTGCGCCGCTGGTCGCGGTGGGCCTCCTCGGCGACGTCGTAGGCATGCTGGAGCAGGGCGAGGTCGGCCTTGGGGTGCAGTTCGCGGTGGACCGCGGCGAGGGGTTCGAGCACCTGTTTGACCGGCGCGGACCGCTGGGCGGTGATCCGTCTGGCCAGGCGCGCCCGTACCCGGCGGGTCGCCGACGGTGCCCGCACGGCGTTCTGCTGGGCGGCACCATCCTGTGTCGCCCCGGTCTCAACGTTCTGGCTCACTCGCGGCTCCCGAGAACTCCAAGTCCTGAGAATAGCCTGCTAACGTATAGTTGAATCTTCAACCTCAGGAGTTGTCATGTCGATGCCGGTGATCTACCTCAGCCACGGGGCCCCGCCGCTGGCCGACGACCAGGTCTGGACGAGGGAACTCGCCGACTGGTCGGCCGGCCTGCCGACACCCAGCGCCATCCTGATCGTGTCCGCGCACTGGGAGAACGCCCCGCTGACCATCGGCGCCACGACCACCGCGCCACTGGTCTACGACTTCTGGGGCTTCCCCGAGCGCTACTACCAGGTCACCTACGCCGCCCCCGGCGCGCCGGAACTCGCGGCGAAGGTCCGCGGCCTGCTCGGCCCGTCGGTGCACGACGACCCGACCCGGGGCCTGGACCACGGCGCCTACGTGCCACTCGTGGAGATGTACCCGGACGCCACCGTGCCCGTCCTGCAGATCTCCATGCCGTCACTGGACCCCACCGAGCTGCTCGGCGTCGGCCAACGACTCGCCCCGCTGCGCGAGGAGGGCGTACTGATAGTCGGGTCCGGGTTCTTCACCCACAACCTGTCGGAGATCCAGATGACCGACCCGGCCGTCGCCCCGCCGTCCTGGTCGGCCGAGTTCGACGACTGGGGCTCACGGGTACTGGCCGAACGGGACTTCGACGCGCTGCTGGACTTCCCGCACAAGGCCCCGGCCAGCCAACTGGCTCACCCGAGGACCGAGCACTTCGCCCCGCTGTTCGTCACGCTCGGCGCCGGCCTGGCCACCAGCGAAGCGCCACGGTCGGTCATCGACGGCTACTGGTACGGCCTGTCCAAGCGGTCCGTGCAGTTCGCCTAGCCGCCTAGATCGTCTGCAGGACCTGGATGTCCCGGCCGGGGAGCAGGCCCCGGCCGCCGAGGGCGGTCAGCTCCAGCACCACCGACACCGCCGACACCCGCGCGCCGGCCCGCTCCACCAGCTGGCACACGGCGGCCACCGTGCCGCCGGTGGCCAGCACGTCGTCCACCACGGCCACCCGCTGCCCGGGTTCGAGCACGCCCGCCGGCAGTTCCAGGGAGGCCGTGCCGTACTCCAGCGAGTAGTCGACACGGTCGGCCACGGCCGGCAGCTTGCCCGGCTTACGGATCGGCACCAGGCCGCAGCCGAGCGCGACCGCCACCGGACCGCCGAGCAGGAAGCCCCTGGCCTCCACGGCGGCGATCACGTCGACGTCGGCCGGCAGCCCGGCGGCCATCGCGTCGACGACCGTCCGGACCGCCTCCGCGTCCGCGAACAGGGGGTTGAGGTCGCGGAACAGCACGCCCGGTTCCGGAAAGTCCGGAACCGTGCGCACCAGTTCCAACGCCCGTCGCAGATCAGCCACGGTCAGTGGCGCTTCTTGCCGGTCGGCCGGCCGCCGTGCTTGCCGCCCGGTCGCCCGCCCTGCTTGCGCCGGCCGGACTCCGCCGGCTTCGGGTTGCGCGCCGGCACGCTGGAGGCCGCCGCCATCGCCTTCTCCTTGCGCAGCTCCGCGGCCAGCGCGTCGTCGTCGCTGGCGTCGAACTCATCCTCGACCTCGACCTCGACCTGGCCGGTGGCGTCCTGCTCGGCGGCCGCCTTGCGGGCCAGGTTCTCCCGGCGGGCGTGCACCCGGCGGGCCTGGTCCTTGTACTTCTGGTCGGTCATCTTCAGGTCGACCAGGATCGGCGTGGCCAGGGCGATCGAGGACAGCGCGCCGGCGAGGATGCCGGTCAGCTGCACCAGCGCCAGGTCCTGCAGGGTGCCGACGCCGAGCAGGCCGACGCCGACCACGAGCAGACCGATGATCGGCAGCACGGCGATCAGCGACGTGTTGATCGACCGCATCAGCGTCTGGTTCAACGCGAGGTTGGCCGCCTCGGCATAGGTCCGTCTGGTCAGGCCGAGCAGACCCCGGGTGTTCTCCTTGACCTTGTCGAACACGACCACCGTGTCGTAGAGGGAGAAGCCGAGGATCGTCAGCAGACCGATGACGGTCGCCGGGGTCACCTCGAAGCCGACGATCGAGTACACGCCGGCGGTGACCACGACGTCGTGGATCAGCGCGGCCAGCGCTCCGACCGCCATCCACTTCTCGAAGTAGACCGCCAGGAAGATCGTCACCAGCACCAGGAACACGGCCAGAGCGATCAGCGCCTGCTGGGAGATCTCCCCACCCCACGACGCGCTCACCGCGCTGTCGGAGATGGCCTGCTCGCTGGGCTGGCCACTGTCGTTGAGCGGCTGGAAGTCGCTGAACAGCGCCTCGCGCAGGTCGGCGACCTCGCGGCTGTTCAGCGTCTCCGAGCGGATCTGGATGGTCGAGCTCTCGCCGGACCCGACCACCTGCACGGTCGCCGGCTCACGGCCGAGGGTGTCGGAGAAGACGTCGGTGACCTGCTCGGTCGAGATCTCGCCGTTGGCGCCCTGGGCCGGCATCGAGATACGCGTGCCGCCCTCGAAGTCGATGCCCAGGTTGAAGCCCCGGAACACGATCGAGGCGATGCAGACCAGCATCAGCACCGCGAAGAACACGTACCAGCGCTTGCGCTTGCCGACGACGTCGAACGCGCCGTTGCCGACGTAGAGCCGTTCGCGGAGCTTGCGTGGCTTGGCCGCCGGACGGGGGGATTCGTCGCTCGCCACCGTCACGCCTCCTTCGTCGCGGTGCGGGCGCGACCACCGGCGGTCCGGTCGTTCGACACGCGTTGCACGTTGCCGAGACCGGACAGCTTCGGACTGGACAGGGTTTTCGACTTGGACGCCAGCGCGACCAGCGGGTGGGTCACGAAGAACACCACGATCAGGTCGAGCACGGTCGACATGCCGAGGGTGAACGCGAAGCCCTTGACCTGGCCGACGGCCAGGACGTAGAGCACACCGGCGGCGAGGAACATGACCGCGTCGGCGGACAGGATGGTGCGCCGGGCGCGGACCCACGCTCTGGGGACCGCCGACCGGAACGTTCGGCCCTCCCGCATCTCGTCCTTGAGCCGTTCGAAGAACACGATGAACGAGTCGGCCGTGATACCGATGGCGACGATGAACCCGGCGACGCCGGCGAGGTCGAGCGTGAACCCGATCCAGCGGCCAAGCAGCACCAGCACGGCGAACACGATCACACCGGAGAGCACGATCGACAGACCGGTCAGCAGGCCGAGCATCCGGTAGTAGAACAGGCAGTAGACGAACACCAGCACGATGCCGACCGCGCCGGCGATCAGGCCGGCCTCCAGGGAGGCCAGGCCCAGGGTCGCCGAGACCGTCTCGGCCTCGGAGTTGTCGAACGAGAGCGGCAGCGAGCCGTACTTGAGCACCTCGGCGAGGCTCTTGGCCTCGTCGGCGGTGAACCCACCGCCGGCACCGCCGCTGATCTGGGTCTGCCCGCCGGAGATCGGCTCGCGGATCTCCGGGGCCGACACGACCTGGGTGTCGAGCACGAACGCGGCCTGCTTGCCGACGTTGGCCGTGGTGTAGTCGGCCCAGATCCGGGTGCCCTCGCTCTTGAAGTTGAGCGTCACCACGTGGCCGACGCCCTCGGGGTTGACCGCGGAGTTGGCGTCGGAGATCTCGGTGCCCTGCAGGAAGGTGGGGCCGAGGATGTACTTGGCCGTGCCGTCCTGGTCACAGGCGACCAGCGGCAGCTTCGGGTCGTCGTTGCCGACCAGCGGGTCGGCCTTGGAGCAGTCCAGTGCGGCGATGGCCGCCTGCTGGGCGGCCGGGTCGGCCTGGACCGTGCCGTCGGCGCTGGGGACCAGGGTCGCGGCCTGGCGGACCGCCTTGGCCTCCTGGATCTGCTTGGCCGTCTCCGGGTCGACGGCGCTGTCACCGTCATCACCGTCGGCCGGCGGCTCGGTGGCCGGGTCCGAGGCGGGTGGCTCGCTCGCCGGCGGCTGGGACGGCTCGTCGCTGGGCTGGCCGGCCAGCGCCGGCGCCGGGCGGCCCTGCGGGGCGCTGGAGGCGTCCGGCGGGGTCGAGGCGTCGGCCGGGGGCGGGGTCGACGGTGGGGTCGAGGGTGGCGTGGAGGCCGGGGCCGACGGGTCGGTGCTCGGCGCCGGTTCCTCGGTGGGCGCCGGCTCGGCGGGGACCGCCTGGTACACCTGCCGGAAGCGGAGCTGGGCCGTCTGGCCGAGGTCCTTGGCCTGATCGCCCTCCTCGCCCGGTACGGTGATGATCAAGTTGCTACCGTCGAGGACAACCTCGGTGCCGGAGACACCGATACCGTTGACGCGGTTCTCGATGATCTGCCGGGCCTGTTCGAGGGCCTCACGCGAGGGCGCCTGGCCGTCCTCGGTCCTGGCCGTCAGGGTGACCCGGGTCCCGCCCTGGAGGTCGATACCCAGTTTGGGTTTCAGCTGATGATCCGGGGTGGCGAACACCAAGGTGTAGAGCAGGACCACGATGAACAGGAAGAACGCGAGATAGCGCCCCGGGCGGATCTGCCCTGACGGTGGTGCCACGGTCGGTCGGTCTCCTCGGACTGGCGTCGGTCCTCCGGCGCGTCTTGTCACACACGACTGCGCCCGCACCCGTTGACAAGTGCGGGCGAAGGCGCAGCGTACCTGTGGTGACGTGAGGCCCGTGTCACACGGTCACGTCACGTTCACAGGTTATGGCTACTTCTGCTTGGTGTCTGCCTTGGTGTCGTCCTTGACGTCCTCGTCCACCAGGGTCTCGTCCTCGACCAGGTCGACGTCCTCGCCCTCGGCGTCCTCGACGACGTCCTCATCGTCCTCGACGACCGGGCCCACCTTCTCGCGCACCGCGGCACGCAGCCACTCGGTCTCGACACCGGGCGCGATCTCGATGCCGATCGTGCTGTCGTCCGAGGTGTCGATGACCGTGCCGTAGAGACCGGAGGTGGTCATCACCCGGTCACCGATGGTCAGCGAGTTCTGCAGCGCGACTTGCTGCTCCTGCGCCCTGCGCTGGCGCCGGCTCATGAAGTACATCATGACGCCGAGCAGCCCGAACAGCAGAAGCATGGGAAGCAGTTCCATTTTTCTCCATCCGTGGAAAGCTGTATTCAGTCTGCGGTGTGCGCAGGGTCACTGCCGAACAGAGTAGGCGGAATCGGACCTGGGGCGTTAGCCGGGGCCGACAGCCCTAGGTGCGTCCATGCCGACGCGGTCGCCACCCGGCCCCGGGGCGTCCTGGCCAACATGCCTGCTCGAACCAGATATGGCTCGCACACCTCCTCCACCGTACTTGCTTCTTCGCCGACCGCGACAGCCAGTGTCGACACCCCTACCGGCCCCCCGCCGAACGAACGCACGAGCGCGTCCAGTACGGCGCGGTCCAGGCGGTCCAGACCCAGCTCGTCGACGTCGTAGACACGCAGCGCGGACATGGCGATCTCGCGGGTGATCGAACCGTCGGCGCGCACCTCGGCGAAGTCGCGGACGCGGCGCAGCAGGCGGTTGGCGATGCGGGGTGTTCCCCGGGAGCGGCCGGCGATCTCGGTGGCGCCGTCCTCGCGCAGGTCGACGCCGAGGATCGCCGCCGAGCGGCGGAGCACCTGTTCCAGTTCGGCCGGCGAGTAGAACTCCATGTGGGCGGTGAAGCCGAACCGGTCACGCAGTGGGCCGGTCAGCGATCCGGACCGGGTGGTGGCGCCGACCAGCGTGAACGGCGCGATCTCCAGTGGGATGCTGGTGGCGCCGGGGCCCTTGCCGACGACCACGTCGACCCGGTAGTCCTCCATCGCGAGGTAGAGCATCTCCTCGGCGGGGCGGGCGATGCGGTGGATCTCGTCGATGAACAGCACGTCGCCCTCGACGAGGTTGGACAGCATCGCGGCGAGGTCGCCGGCGCGTTCGAGCGCCGGGCCGGAGGTGATCCGCAGCGCGCTGCCCAGTTCGGCGGCGATGATCATCGCGAGGCTGGTCTTGCCGAGGCCGGGCGGGCCGGAGAGCAGGACGTGGTCGGGTGGGACGCCGCGCTGGGTCGCGCCCTGGAGGACGAGTTCGAGCTGTTCGCGGACCCGGGGCTGGCCGACGAACTCGGCGAGCCGGCGGGGTCGCAGCGACGTCTCGTCGTCACGTTCGTTCGGTGTCGCGAGCGGCGACAGCTCCGTGCCGTCGGCGGATCCGCCGAACTCGTCCTCGATCTCGTCCCCGGTCACCGGGCCATGGTGCATGATCCGCTACCGCTTGCGGCCGAGGGTGGCCAGTGCCTTGCGCAGCACGGTCGCCTGGTCGGCGGTGCCCGAGCCATTGCCCGAACCGTTGCCCGAGCCGTTGCCGCCGAGGACGCCGTCGACCGCCTGTTCGGCCTGCTTGGCCGGGAAACCCAGGCCCACCAACGCCTCCACGACCGAACCACGGACCGCGCCGTTGACGGCGGGGGCGGCGGCCGGCAGGGCGCCGATCTTGTCCCGCAGTTCGATGACCATCCGCTCGGCGCCCTTGCGGCCGATGCCGGGCACCTGGGTGAGCACGGTGAGGTTGCCCTCGCCGAGCGCGGCGCGCAGCTGGTCGGGGTCGAGCACGGCGAGGGTGGCCAACGCGATCCTCGGGCCGATCCCGGAGACGGTCTGCAACAGCCCGAACAGGTCGCGGGCGGCGTGGTCGGCGAAACCGAAGAGGGTCAACGAGTCCTCGCGCACCACGAGGGCGGTGGCCAGCGCCGTCTCCTCGCCGGTGCGCAGGGTGGCAAGGGTGGCCGGGGTGGCCTGCACGGCGAGACCGACCCCACCGACCTCGACCACGACGTGGTCGAGACCGATGGCGAGCACCCGGCCACGGACTGAGGAGATCATGACGTCGTTCCTTTCGCGCCCTTCGCGGCGCCTCGGGCGGCCTCGGTGATCCGGGCGCGGTGGCGGCGGGCCAGTTCGGCCGCCTTCGCCTCGGCCTCGGCGAGGCGGTCGCGCAGGGGTGCGCGCCAGAGATGGCAGATGCCCAGGGCCAGCGCGTCGGCCGCGTCGGCCGGGCGGGGGGCCTCGGCGAGCCCCAGCAGGCGGGTGATCATCGTGGTGACCTGGGCCTTGTCCGCGCGGCCCGAGCCGGTGACGGCGGCCTTGACCTCGCTGGGGGTGTGGAAGGCGACCGGCAGGCCCCGGCGGGCGGCGCCCAGGGCGACGACGCCGCCGGCCTGGGCGGTGCCCATCGCGGTGCGCACGTTGTGCTGGCTGAAGACCCGCTCGACGGCGACCACGTCGGGGCGGTGGCGGTCGAGCCACTCGTCGACGGCGTCGGCGACCGCCAGCAGGCGCAGCGCGAGGTCGTCGTCGGGGGACGTGCGGATCACGTCGACCGCGACACAGCGCACCGAGCGACCGGTGCCCCCGTCGACGACGGCGATCCCGCACCTCGTCAGCCCGGGGTCGACACCCAACACGCGCATGCGTCCACCATTCCCTGAGAACATCAGTTCGAACCCTATCGAGGGTCCCCGCCCGGGTCCGGCAGCGACACGGCGGCTGTTGACATGCGTGCTAAAACATCCTCGTACAGGGAATGTAAGCGCTTCCAGTCTGGTGTCCACGGCGACCGACCCGGAGGTATGCGATGACCCGACCCACCCGACTCCTCGCGGCCGTCCTGGCGGTGACGCTGCTCGCCTCGGCCTGCGGACGCGACGACGACGGCGGCGGCGCCGCCGAGGAGGGCGCCCAACTCGACCAGGGCAAGGCCTCCGGCGAGATCACCGTCTGGGCCATGGGCACGGAGGGCGAGAAGTTATCCGTGCTGGCCGAGGACTTCATGAAGGAGAACCCGGACGCGCGGGTCACGGTGACCCCGGTGCCCTGGGACGGCGCGCACAACAAGATCTCCACCGCGATCGCCGGCCAGGAGACCCCGGACGTGTCCATGCTCGGCACGACCTGGATCGGCGAGTTCGCCAACACCGGCGCGCTCGACGTCGTCCCGTCCGACCTGGTGTCCGAGCAGGACTTCTTCCCCGGCGCCTGGGAGACCGGCGTCGTCGACGGCACCTCCTACAGCGTGCCGTGGTACGTGGAGACCCGGCTGCTGTTCGTGAACCGGGCGGCGGCCGAGAAGGCCGGGATCACCGAGGCGCCGGCGACCTGGGAGGACCTGCACGCGGCGGTCACCGCCCTGCGGACCAAGGGCGGCGCGAAGTGGGGCATCTACCTGCAACCGGGCCAGACCGGCGCGTGGCAGACGGTGATGCCCTTCGTCTGGCAGAACGGCGGCGACATCCACGACGGGACGCGGTTCGTGCTCGACGCGGCGCCCAACGTCGAGGCGCTGGCCTACTACGAGTCGTTCTACGCCGACGGACTGTCCACACGGGACAGATTGCGGGAGGGTGAGCCGGAGCCCAAGCTGCTGTCCGGGGAGATCGCGTCGTTCGTGTCCGGGCCGTGGCACATCGGCCTGCTCAACGAGCTCGGCGGCGAGGGGAAGTTCGAGCTGTGGCCGATGCCCGCCGGCCCCGGCGAGTACACCTCCTTCATCGGCGGGTCGAACCTGTCGGTGTTCAAGGAGGCCGACAACCGCGACGGCGCCTGGAAGTTCGTCTCCTACCTGATGCGACCGGACGTTCAGGTCAGGTGGTACCAGACGGTCAGCGACCTGCCGGCGGTGCAGGCCGCGTGGGACGACCCGGTGCTGGCCGACGACCCGCTGCTGGCGACCTTCGGCGACCAGCTCGACACCGCCAAGGCCCCGCCGCCCATCCCCACCTGGGAACAGATCGCCGCCGGCGTGGACACCGAGCTGGAGAAGATCGCCAAGGGCGCCACCTCCCCCGAGGCCGCCGCCACGGCGATGCAGGAACAGGCGAGCGCGATCGGTACCGGGAACTGAGGACCCCGGCGTGCGCCGGACCAGGAACTCCCGGACGTCACCGGCGGCCGGGTCCGCGCTGTACCGGGCGCTGACCGGCTGGACGTTCGCGCTGCCCTTCACCGTGCTGTTCCTGCTGTTCACGGCGGGACCGGTGGCGGTGTCGCTGGTGATGAGCGTGACCGACATCCGCAGCGCCGACCTGCTCGACCCGCTCGGGGTCGAGGTGGTCGGGTTCGACAACTACGTGCGGCTGTTCACCGACCCCAAGTTCGTGCGGGCGTGCGTGAACACCGCGGTGTTCGTCGGGGTCGGTGTCCCGCTGACGATGGCACTGGCACTGGCGTTCGCGCTGGGGCTGAACTCCGGGCTGGTCCGGTTCCGCACGGCGTTCCGGGTCGGCTACTACCTGCCGGTGGTCACCAGCATCGTGGCCATCTCGGTGGTCTGGCGCTTCCTGCTCCAGCCGGAGTCCGGACTGGTCAACGAACTGCTCTCGGCCGTGGGGATCCAGGGCCCGAACTGGCTCAACGACGAGGCGTTCGCGCTGCCGACGCTGATCGTGATGGCCGCGTGGCGCAACCTCGGCTTCGCGATGGTGATCTTCCTGGCCGGGTTGCAGGCCATCCCCCGCGAGCTGTACGAGGCGGCGACGATCGACGGCGCGCGGCGCTGGGCCCAACTGCGGCACCTGACCGTGCCGATGCTGGCGCCGACGATGCTGTTCGTCGCGGTGATCACGACCATCGCCTACGTGCAGTACTTCGAGGAGCCGTTCGTGATGACCCAGGGCGGGCCGCTGGACTCGACCCTGTCGATGGCCCACCACACCTACAACCAGTTCGGTTTCGGCAACTACGGCTACGCCTCGGCGATGGGCTACGTGCTGTTCGTCGTGGTCGTGGGGCTGTCGATCGCCTGGTTCCGGCTGCTGAGGAACAACGTTGACCGGTGAGCGCGGCACGCGACGCAAGGACCGGGTGGCCAGGCTGGGCCTGCACCTGGTGCTGGCGGCCGGGCTGGTGGTGATGGTCGGGCCGTTCGTGTGGATGGTGCTGTCCTCGTTCAAGACCGAGAGCGAGATCCGCCAGGTGCCGATGACCTGGCTGCCCGACGAGGTGACCTTCGCCAACTACGGCGACCTGTTCGCCAGGCTGGACTTTCCGACCTACTTCACCAACTCGGTCGTCGTCACGGTGTTCACCACGCTGACCAACCTGCTGTTCTGCTCAGCGGCCGGGTACGCGCTGGCGAAGCTGCCCTTCGGCGGCAGGCGGCTGCTGTTCGCGGTGGTGCTCGGCACGATCATGGTGCCCAACATCGTGACGATCGTGCCGCTGTTCGTGCTGTCCAGCAATCTCGGGCTGGTCAACACGCTCGCCGGCCTGATCCTGCCCTTCGCCGCGCAGGCGTTCGGCGTGTTCCTGATGCGCCAGTTCATCCTGTCGATCCCGGACGACCTGTTGGAGGCCGCGCGGATCGACGGCGCGACCGAGTTCCGGATCTTCCGCCGGATCGTGCTGCCGCTGTGCCGCCCGGCGCTGGCGACGCTGGGGATCCTGACGTTCCTGTCCTCCTGGAACAACTTCCTGTGGCCGCTGGTGTCCGCGACGACCGAGGACACCTACACCCTGCCGGTGGCGCTGGCGCTCTACGCCATCGGCCAGAACCGCACCGACTACGACCTGCTGCTCGCCGGCTCGGTCGTGGTCGTGGTGCCCGTGCTCGTCGTGTTCGTCCTGCTGCAACGCCATTTCGTCCGGGGCATCGCGACCACCGGACTCAAGTAGGAGGGTTCACCGATGGCCTTACGCCTGGCCGTGACGGCGGTGCTCGCCGTCGCGCTGGTCACCCCGCTCGCCCCCGCCGCCGCCGCGCAGCCGGCGGCCGCCCCGGGGTTCGAGCGGCTCGCGCGGGACACCTGGCGGTCGTTCACCGCGCTGGTGGCGCCGGCGACGGGTCTGCCGGCCGACAACATCGGCGGCGACCTCGACCCGTCGACGCGCTCGCGCTACACCTCGCCGACCAACATCGGCTCGTACCTGTGGTCGGCGGTGGTGGCCGAGGAACTGGGCCTGATCGGGCGGCGTGAGCTGGTGGAACGCACCCGCAGGACGCTGGACTCGGTGGCCAGGCTGGAGCGGCACGCCGACTCCGGCCAGTTCTACAACTGGTACGACCCGGTGACCCTGGCGAAGCTGCGGACCTGGCCAGAGGACGGCACGGTCGTGCACCCGTTCCTGTCCAGCGTGGACAACGCGTGGCTGGCGACCGCGCTGATGGTGGTCCGCAACGCCGTCCCGGAGGCCCGCACGCGGGCCGGTGAGCTGCTGGAACCCATGCGCTTCGACTTCTACTACGACCCGGCCGCCCGGGGCCCGGACGTGCCGGCCGGCCTGATGCGCGGCGGGTTCTGGGACGAACAGCCGCCGGGCTGCTCACTGCCGGGCAACTACCTGGGCATCGGCGAGGACGTGTTCTACACCTGCCACACCTACGGCAACTTCGCCAGCGAGGTGCGGATGATCAGCTACGTGGCGATCTCGCTCGGGCAGGTGCCACCCGCGCACTACTTCGCGCCGTGGCGGACGTTCCCGGACACCTGCGACTACGGCTGGCAGGAGCAGCGCCCGAACGGCGAGTTCGTCGACTACCTCGGGGTCCCGGTGTTCGAGGGCCACTACACCTACCGGGGCCTGAAGTTCGTGCCGACCTGGGGCGGGGACATGTTCGAGGAGCTGATGCCCGACCTGTTCGTGCCGGAGGTCAGCTGGGGCAGGAACTCCTGGGCACGGCAGCACTCGGTGTACGTACGCGGGCAGATCGAGCACGGCCTGCGCGACGCCGGCTACGGCTACTGGGGCTTCTCCCCCGCGTCCAACCCGGCCGGCGGCTACCGCGAGTACGGCGTGGACGCGATGGGCCTGGACTCGCTGGGCTACACCAGCGACCAGGAACGCACCTCGGTCGACCCGGGGTTCGCCGGCTGCCGGGACGCCCAGCCGGAACCGGCCGGGTACGGCGACGGGGTGGTCACCCCGCACGCGGTGGTGCTGGCGCTGCCCTACCAGCCGAGGGCGGCGACCACCGAGCTGGCGAAGCTGCGGCGCGACTTCGACAGCTACGGCCCGGGCGGGTTCTACGACTCGATCGCGGTGCGCAGCGGCACGGTCGCCAAGCGGTACCTGGCCCTCGACCAGGGCATGATCATGGGGACGCTGGGCAACCTGCTCGGCGACGACGTACTGCGGGAGGCGTTCGTCCCCGGCGGACCGCAACGGCACCTGCGCCCGGTGATGGCGATGGAGGAGTTCAGCCTGCCGCGCCACCAGTGAGTGACGCAGGCCGGGCGCGGGCCGGGCGCGGTCGTCCACGCCCGGCGTCGCCTCGGAGTAGCCGAGGTCGGCGCCGGGGGCGGATGATCGGGAGCGTCAGTCGGGTGGGAGGAGCGGACATGGCGGACCAGCGGGTCGCGATCGTCACCGGTGGGTCGGGCGGGATCGGCCGGGCCAGCGCCGAACGGCTCGGCGCCGACGGCTTCGCCGTCGTCGTGCACTACGCGGGCAACCGGGACCGGGCGGTGGCGGCGGCCGGCGCGGTGACCGGCGCCGGGGGCCGCGCGGTCGTCGCCGGCGGGGACGTGGCCGACGAGACGGCCATGGCGGCGGTGTTCGACCTCGCCGACAGCGAGTTCGGCGGGGTCGACGTGCTGGTCCACACCGCCGGGATCATGCCGCTGGCGCCGGTCGTCGACCTGGACCTGGACACGTTCGACCGCGTCCAGCGCACCAACGTGCGCGGCACGTTCGTCGTCGACCAGCTCGCCGCGCGGCGGCTGCGGCCCGGCGGCGCGATCGTCAACTTCTCCACGTCGGTGACCCGGTTGCAGATGCCCGGGTACGCCGCCTACGCGGCGTCCAAGGGCGCGGTGGAGTCGCTGACGCTGATCCTGGCCCGTGAGCTGCGCGGCCGGGACATCACGGTCAACGCCGTCGCCCCCGGGCCGACCGCCACACCGCTGTTCCTCGACGGCAAGAGCCAGCAACTCATCGACCAGATCGCCTCGGCGAACCCCCTGGGGCGCCTCGGCACCCCGACCGACATCGCCGAGACCGTCGCGTTCCTCGCCGGCCCCGGCCGGTGGGTCAACGGCCAGGTCCTCTACGTCAACGGCGGCGCGGCCTGAGGGTCGCGCGGGACCCTGACCGGGGCCTCCACCAACTCCGGGCGTAACCGCTCCACCGGCAGCAGCCACGGGTCGGTCGGGGCGCCGTCGGGGTTGGCACGCCAGCGGCGGCAGACCTTCGACAGCCGCACCGGGTACACGGTCAGCGTGCCGTCCCCGGCGATGTGCAGGCGCAGGAAACCCTTGTGGTCCTCGATGCCCTGCCCGGCGAACGCCTCGTTGGAGTTGATCCCGAACCGGCTCGCCACCAGCAGGTACAGCGCGACCAGCTGCGCGTCCAGGAACCCGAGCACCACCGGCGTCACGACCACCACGAACCCGAACACCAGCCAGTCCCCCGCCGCGCCCTCGGGCAGCACGTCGCGGTAGAGCCAACGCACCGCGAACGCCCAGCCGGCGCTCAGCGCCAGGTGCCCGGCGGCGTGCAGGACACCGGCGAGCACGTTGGTTCTGCCGGTCCTCGGCAGGTCGAACCGGGCGAACGCCACCCCGGCGAACACCAGCACGACCGCGGCCACCGCCGCCGGTGACCAGGCCGCCAGCTGACCGAACACGCCCTGGCGGTCGGGGTTGCCGACTCCGGTCACGCCGTAGAGCACGGCCAGCGTCATCGCCGTCTGCAGCAGGCCGGTCAGCGCCCAGAACCCCGGGTTGCGCCACGGCAGACGGAAGATCCCGGCCGCGAGCCACTCCGACTCGGTCTTGCCGGGGTAGCGGGCGGCCAGGTCGTAGCGCCGCTGGTCGGACGGGGCCCGCACCCGCGACCGCGCCGGCGGCAGGGTCAGCGTCCGGGGCAGGGTGTGGGTGCTGGCGAGGTAGGCGCCGCCGAGACCGCAGGTGATCCGCTGGCCGGTGCCGTCGCGTTCGGCGTAGCGCACGTAGTGGTGCTTGTCGCCGGAGAGCATCAGCGGGACGGTGGCGCCGCGCGGGCGGATGACCTCTCGCTGGAAGAACTCGATGGTGTCGTAGCCGGTGCTCGGCCCGCCGGAGCCGGCCGGCACCCAGGCGGGCTTGGAGGTGCACAGGATGACCGCGTCGCCCTCCTCCAGGGCGGTGGCGGCGTCGCGGAAGTAGGCCAGTTGCGGGGCGTCGACGTAGTCGTCGAACTGGGTGTCGACGGCGTAGAGCCACCACCGGTGGGGTAACTCGAGGGCGAAGTAGCTGCGGCTCTGCGCGGTGGCCCAGCCGCCGACCGGCCGGCCCTGGCCGAAGACCCGCAGGAACGTGGTGAGGCCGTCGTACCAGTCGTGGTTGCCGGGCAGGGCGTAGAGCGTCGGCGACTCGGGCGGCGCGACCGGCAGCGCCGCGCGGTAGACACCCTTGCTGCGGTCCTCGTAGGCCTCGGTGGACGCGGCCGGGTAGACCTGGTCACCGCCCATGACCAGCACCCGTCCGCGCGGCAGGGTCTGCCCGCCGACGGTCAGCTCCGGCGCGGCCAGCAGCGAGGCGATGGAGTAGGTGGCGTCGAAGCCGTCACCGAGGTCGGCGACGAAGTCCAGCCAGTGGCCGTCCTCGGCGTGGGAGTGGACCCCGGCTCCCAGCGTGGCCTGGAGTTCGCGTTTGTCCGCGTAGGAACCGAAGATCGAGGCCATCACCGACTGCGCGCCGGTGGTGATCAGCACCCCCGGGTTGAGCCAGCGCACCGCCCGCCGTGGCTGGAAACCCAGTTGTTCCTCGGTGATCTCCCGTGGGCGGGGCCGGGGCGCTGCCATGCCGGACAGCCTCGTGCATCGCCGGTGCGATGTCGAGTACCGGGGGTCACGGTCCGTTGACGCCCGGCACCCAGCTCTCCGGGCTGCCGCTGACCGTCAGGATCCGTTGCCAGCGCGCGAACCCGGCCGGCGCCTGCGGCTGCCACGGCCAGACCGTGTCGGCCGTCGGCACGATCAGCTGCAGGGCCGGGAAGTCACCGTCGGGGTGCAGCAGGAACGCGGTGCCGAAGTAGGGGAAGTAGTGGCCCTTGGCGACACGCTCGAAGGTGATCGGTGTGCCGTCGAAGAAGTCGTGGTACCGCACGCCCGGGATGTACTTCTTGCCGGCGGCCACCCGGTGCACGTACACGTTCACCAGGTGCCGGCCGGCGTCGGGCGGCAGGCCGACAACGATGCCCTCCGGCACGCCGAAGCTGCGGTAGGCGCCGACGGAGAACGTGAACGGCGCCTCGCCGTCCTCGGCGGGGACCTGGACGATCGCGTGGCCGTTGGTGTCGGCCTCGGCGATCAGCCGGTCCCGCAGGGCCAGGTCGTCCTCGGTCAGGCTCGAACCACCGTCGGTCACCGGCACCCCCTGGTCGATCTTTCGCGCTCCCGGCCGTGAGGATACGAAACGCGGCGGCCCGCGTCTGCCGAACGGTCGCAACCTGTGCCAGTGTCACACCGGGACGACGGACGGGGGCCGAAGTGGTCGACGAGCGGGGTGTGCTGCACGTACCCGGTGCGCTACCGGCCGTGGACCCCGCCGCGCGGCAGGACTGGGACGGGCTGCGGGCGGCGCTGCGCGACCGGCTCGCCGGCGAGCTCGGCACCCTCCAGATGTGGTGGCGCGACCACGACGACCCGAACCGCACGTCGGTCACGGCGTTCGGCGACCGGGCGATGTGCGTGGCGACCCCGGTCACCACCGAGGGCCGGGCGCGACACCGCCTCGAGATCCTGCGGTGGGTTCCCGGCTCGCTGACCAGCAGCGAGTTCCACGGCCCTGGGCCGGGCGCCGTCACCCGTGAGGACCGCCCGCCGACGCTGGGGGCGCTGCCGACGCCGGTCCGCGACCTGCTGGGACATCTGCCGGCGCCCGCCCAGTGGTATCTGCAGGTCCCGCTGGTGACCACCGGGGACGACGTCGATGGCCAGGCCTGGTACCACGTCTGGACCCGGCCGGAGCCGAAGCTGACCGCGTGGCTGTGGGTGCGCACCTCGGCAACGGTGACCTTCGCGCACGGGCAGCGGGTGGTCCGGGGCGGCGGCGGAACTCCCGTCGAACACTGGGACCTGCGGTGTTGGCGTGCCACCTGCGCGTGACCACGCGGAGTATGATCGGGGTCACGGTCGGGACGTGCCACGGCAGAGCGAAGGTCCCCATGTCCGGTCAGCGGTTTCGGCGTTCGGTCGTACTGGCTCTTGTCCCGGCGCTGCTCGGTTCGGCGCTCGCGGTCGCGATCAACCTGGCCACCGAATGGAAGTACAGCGTGCTGGCCTGGGTCGTGGTGGGCGTGCTGACCGTGCTGACGGCGGCGGTCTCGCTGCTGGTGTCCCGCGCACCGTCGGGCACCGAACCCGGGAACACCGTGCGGTTCGGCGATCGGGTCCGGTCCCGCCGGCTGCGGGTGCGCGGACGTCGTAACGTGCTGCGCGTCGGTGACGACGCCACGATCGACGACATCGACATCTCCTCCGGACCCAGATGACCGACTTCATCGGCCGAGACCGGGAACTGCGGACCTGCCTCGACCACCTGTACTCGGCCGACCTGCACGGCCGGGTGGTGGACGTCGCCGGCCTCAACGGCATCGGCAAGACCATGTTCCTCGAACGGCTCGCGGCCGCGGCCGACGACGGCCCGGCCAGGGTGATCCGGATCGACATGCGCGACCACGGCATCGGCGAGGGCTACTCCGGCGAGTTCGGGCCCAACGCGTCGGCCACGATGCTGCTGGAAACCCTGTCGCGGTCCAAGCAGATCCTGCACCGGTACTTCGACGACGGGCACCGCGAGTTCGCCGAGTTCCGCGCCCTCGCCCGCCTCGACGGACCGGAGGCCGACCGGCAGCAGGGATACAACGCGATCACCTTCGGCGACGCGGCCAGGGTCGGCACCCTCACCGCGCGGGTCGAGGTCAACGCCGAGTCGGCCACCCGGGACGCGCTGCGGGAACGGCAGCAGCGGATCACCGACGCGTTCGTCGCCGCGTGGGAGTCCTCCCTGCGCCGGCGCCGCCGCCCGGTCCTGGTCACCATCGACGCGTTCGACCTGGTCGCCGACGACCAGATCGGCTGGTGGCTGCTGCGTGACCTCGCCCGCCACCTGCCCAGAACGCTGGTGGTGCTCGCCCGCACCCCCACCGTGCGGACCTGGCTCAAGGACACCGAGTTCGACCAGCTGCCGCTGGACCACTTCACCCGGGCCGAGACCGCCGAATGCCTGCGGCAGCGGTGCTCGGGCGTCCCGGTGGCCGAGGAGGTCACCGACGTCGTGCAGCGGTTCACCGACGGGCACCCCGGCGGTGTCGGTCTGGTCGCCGAGCTGGTCCTGGAACTGGGCGGGCCGGCGTTGGACGCGCTGACGCTGCGCCGCACCCTCGACCGGCTGCCGACCCGGACCCACCAGCGGTGGGCCGACCTGGTCGACACGATCCTCGGCGCCGCACGGCAACCACGTCACCGGGCGGCGGTCGAGGCGGCGGCGGTGGCCGACACGTTCACCGAGGGCCTGCTCACCAAGCTGACCGACTCCTCGCAGGTCCAGGCGGCCGACGTCATCGCCGACCTGGTGCGGCTGCGGATGATCCGGCAGGTGGTGGAGACCTCCGGCCGCGCCCACAACAGCTACCGGCTGCACGAGTTCCTGCGGCTGGCGATCGAGGCCCGGACCCCGGCGCGCAACCGCTCCCGCTGGCTGGAGCTGCACCGCCTGGCCGCCGAACACTACTTCGGTGCGCTGACCGAACTGGACGGCGAGTCCTACGAGTCCTGGTACGCGTTCGAGGATCCCCTGTGGCAGCACCGGAAACGTCGCTGGCTGCACCACACCGGGATGCTGGTCGAGCGGCGCGCGGTGACCCGGTCCCGGTTCCTGCTGGTGTTCCTGAAGGCGTTCTGGTGGTGGGGCTGCTACGTGCCGTTCGAGTTCAACCGGGGGCTGCTGGAGGACTGGCACCGCACGGCGACCATCTGGGCGAACGCGAGCGAGGACGTCGAGCTGGTGGAGACCGAGCTGCGGCGCGACCGCCAGTTCCTCGAGGCGCTGGCGACCCTGCTCACCAGCTATCCGATGGGCGCGCCGAAACCGGCCGACGCGCCGTGGGACCAGGTCCGCGACCAGCTGTTGTTGGTGCGCAGCCTCACCGTCGACAGCCTGGCCAGGGGCGTGCGCCTCACCGACGCGGAGCGCCGGGACGTGGCGTTCGCCGACGCGTTGATCACGGTGTTCCTGGCGCACTCGATCCGCTTCCGCGCCCCCGGCGACCCGAGGGCGGTGCGCTACTACCGGGCGGCGACCTCCGCGTTCGAGAAACTCGACGACGACTGGAACGTCGTGTGGATGCTCTACGAGCGTGCCGACATGGCCTACGAGTCCGGCGACCCGGCGCAGGCCGAGGACCTGCTGGCACGCGCCGCCCGGCACGAGTTCACCCGCGCGGGCGAGGACGACGACTGGGACCACGAGGTCCAGGGCAACCTTCACCGGCTGCGCGGCGACCTGCTGTGGCAGCGCGGCGAGACCCGCGCGGCCGGTGCCGCCTACGGCCGGGCGGTGCGCCAGGCGTACTGGCTGCACGGCGCCTGGCAGCGGGGGCCGGACGAGTACACCAGCCGCTTCTACCTGGAAATGACCGGACGGGCCGCCGAACGCGCGGCGCAGCTGTCACCGGAGGCGATGGCCGAGTTCGTCGCCGGCCTGCGCACCGGCGGCCAGGAAGCCTGCCACGAGGTCCTGCCCACCGACCCCGCCGAACCGCTCACGGCCCTGTTCGTCGCAGGACCGTCCCCGGCCGACCTGCGCACCGAGGGCTCGGACTTCATGTCCCGCTGGCGACGCGACTGGGAGGACTGCCTCGACCCGGTCGCCGGCCTCGACGATCTGCGGGCCGAGCCCGGATCATTCGGGTAGGTCGGCCAGGCGCGACAGCGGCCACAGCGGTGCGGTCGGCGGCCAGGCGGTGACCCGGTCCCGCAGCGAGCGGTAGTCGGGGTCGGTGTCCCTGGCCGTGTCGCCCTCGCAGGCCGTGATGTTGTCGTCGAGGAACGCGCCCAGGGCGGCGCTGGGCAGCCCGGAGTCGCGGGTGCGGAGGGCGAGCAGCAGCAGGTTCGGCACCCGGTCGAGCCCCGGCCCGAGCGAGGGCTGGAAGTAGGGCAACGGAAGCAGTTGGGCACCGTGGCGGTCGTAGAAACGCAGCCGGGCGGCCGGGTCGCCGTGCTCGCCGCCCGGGTGGTGGCGCGGGTCCTCGACCTCCGCGAGAAACGCGACCGAATCGGCGGACTCCCAGCGGGACAACAGGTGGCGCATCAGCCGGCCGCCATGACCACCCTGACGGATGTCGGGAGCCACGGCGAGGTTGTCCAGCAACGAGATCCGACTCGGACGATGGTGCTCACACAACGCGGCGGCGATCGGCCGGTGTCCCCGAAGGACGGTGTAGCCGAAGAAGTCGGGGTTGCCGCCGAGGTACAGCGCGCGCAGGACCTCCCGGCCGAGCAGCTCGGTCGGCGGGAAGGACGGGGCCAGGACGAGGTCGTACACCTGGTCGAAGGCCGCGTCGTCGAGGTCGGCGAGGTCGGCGATGTCCACGACATCCGAACCGGCGGCTTCGGGCGGCGGCGCGTCCATGGGAGTCAGTATGCCGCGTGGTCCACACCGGCGCCGTGGCCGCAACACCGACCGGTGTTCCGGCCACGGGCCTTCGCGGGGTGATCAGTCGGGGCTGCCGGCGCTGCCGGCGCTGTCCGCGCTGGCGGCGCTGTTGGCCGACGCCACTGGGGCGGGGCTGTCGGCGGAGTGCGCGGCCGGCGCCGGCGCGGGGGCCGGCGCGGGTTGGGGTTGGGGGGCGGGCGCGGCGGGGGCACCGTTGGGCGACCCGGCGCTGTCGACGCCGTTGGGCGACCCGACACTGTCCGCGCTGTTGGGCGACGCGACACTGTCGGTGCCATTGGGCGACGCGGCGCTGGCGGCACTGCTCGGCGATCCGGCGCTGGCGGCGCCGTTCGGCGAGTTCGCGCTGTCGGGGGACGACGCGCTGTCGGCGGCGAAGGCCTGGCGGGGGCTGTCGTGCTGTTCGGTGACCGGGGCCCGTTGCTGGTCCTTCAGGTCGACGTCGTCGCTGGCCAGGGCTGTGCCGGTGAAGCCGGCAACGGCCGCGGCGGTGCCGATCACGACCCAGGTGCGCCTGATGTTCATACCTCGACTCCTTGCATCTGTTCCGCGAGCCAGCGCTCTGCCAGCTCGACGCGTTGGGTGGTGGCCCGCCGCCATCCCGGCTCCCGTACCCGGAACGGTCCGGTCGCCAGGGACAGCACGACCGCAGCCGTGCGGCGGGCCAGCGCGGCCGGATCCAGGGTCTGGGTCAGGCGGGGGTGCAGCGCCGCCCGGAACTGGTCGATGGGCGCGCGGCGGGTGGGGTGGAGGTCTGCCAGCACGGCCAGGTGGGCGAGCAGGCAGGCCGCGTCGTCGAGGCGTTCTCCTCGGCCGGCGGTGTCGATGTCGAGGACGCCGGTGACACGGTCGGCGGCGACCATCAGCTGGGCCTCGTAGAAGTCGCCGTGGACCGGGGTGTCGGGGCCTTCGGGGGCGGCGTGGTCGACGGCGGCGGCGATCGACCGGGCTCTGGCGGCCAGGTCGGGCACCGTGGCGGCGATGACGCCGGCGTAGTGGCGGGCCTTCTGACCCCAGGTGAGGCGGCGGGCGCCGGTGGCCAGGGCCGGGGGCAGGTCCAGGGCCGCGAGCACGCCGTCGACCACGCCGTCGGTGAGGGGGGTGCCGGTGAGCAGGGCGTCGCGGAGGGGGCGGCCGGGCAGTGCCGCCAGGACGAGGAGGCCGTCGGTGGTCCAGCCCAGGGGGTGGGGGGCCGGGTAGCCGGCGGCGGTGGCGGCGCGGTGGGCCTCGTGCACCGACCGGACCCGGCCGGGTCGCAGGACCTTCACGTAGACCGTGCCGGTCGGGGTCGCCAGCTCGACGACCGCCCGGCGGCGCGGCCGGTAGGTCCGGACGGTCAGGCGGGCGGCGGCGCCGTCGAGGCCCAGGCGGGTCGCCAGCCGGCCCATGCGGTGCGGGTCGCAGGCCGTGGGCAGCGCCGGCAGGTCCGGGTCGAACGGGAAACGCCACAGACCCACCTCGGTGTGGCCGTCGGTCAGACGCGCCACCTCGGGCGGCAGGTCACCGGTGGCGGCGCCGAGCGTCTCCTCGGTCACCGAGCCGTCGGCCCAGCCGACCCGCACCTGGTAGCCGACGGTGGTCCGCCCGCCCGGCTGGTGGTCGACCTGGTCGACCCGCCAGTTCTCGACCCGGCCGCCGGCCGGCGTCAGCACCGCGGCGAGCAGTTCCACCGCCTCCGGCCCGACCAGCGGGCCCAGGTTCGTGTCCATGCCATTCAGGCTGGTCGCGCGGGATGACCGTCACCTGAGCCGCCGATGAAGGCGTCTTCATCACTCGCGGCCCACGGCGTAGCCCATCCCGCGCACGGTGGAGATGCGGTCCTGGCCGAGTTTGCGGCGCAACGACCGCACGTACACGTCCACCACGTTCGACCCTGGGTCGAAGTCGTAGCCCCACACGTGCGACAGGATCTGCTCGCGGGACAGCACCTGCCCGGGATGGCGCAGGAACAGCTCCAGCAGGGTGAACTCGCGGGCGGTCAGGTCGACCGTGCGGTCCTCGACCCGCGCCCGGCGGGTGCGCAGGTCCAGCGACAGCGTGCCGGCGCTGAGCACCGTCGCCTCCGGGGTGTTGTCGCCGCGCAGCCGCAGCCGGACCCTGGCGAGCAGCTCCTCGAACCGGAACGGTTTGGTGACGTAGTCGTCGGCGCCGCCCTCCAGACCGGCGACGGTGTCCCGGACCGAGTCGCGGGCGGTCAGGATGATCACCGGGGTCGTCACCCGCGCCTCGCGGATGGTGCGCAGCACGGTGAAGCCGTCCAGGTCCGGCAGGCCGAGGTCCAGCAGCATCAGGTCGAAGTCGCCGGTGAGGGCGTAGTCGATGCCGCCGCGGCCGTCGGTGACGACCGTCGTGGTGAAACCGTTGGCCGACAGGCCCTTGCGCACGAACGACGCGATCCGCGCCTCGTCCTCGACGATCAGGATCCGGTTCACGACCCGACACCCCGCTCTCCCGTTCCGGCCGGGAGTTCGAGCCCGAACGTGGCGCCCTCCCCCGGTGTGGACAGCACCCGGACGGTCCCGTGGTGCGCCATGGCGATCGCCCGCACGATCGCCAGGCCGAGACCGGCGCCGCCCCGGTGCGCCCGTCCGCCGCTGCCCCTGGCGAACCGTTCGAAGATCACCGCGATCTCGTTGTGCGGCACCCCCGGTCCGGTGTCGGTCACCCACAGGGACACCGAGCCGTCCCAGTGGGACGAACCGAGCGTGATCCGGTCACCGGGAGACGTGTGCTGGACGGCGTTCTGCGCGAGCTGCACCATCGCCTGGGTGACCCGCTGGGGGTCGACGTGCACGAGGCCGGTGCCGATGTCGGACAGCCGCCAGTCCCGGTCTGCCAGCGCCCGCACCTTCGCGTCGACGTCGCTGGTCAGCTCGGCCAGCTCCACCGGCTCGGGGCGCACGAAGTCGGGCCGTTCCGCCTTGGCCAGCAGCAGCAGGTCCTCCACGATCCGGCTCATCCGGTCCAGTTCGTCCAGGCACAGCCGCACCACCTCGGCCCGCTCGGCCGGGTCGTCGTCCTGGGAGGTCAGCTCCAGGTGCCCGCGCACGATCGTGATCGGGGTGCGCAGTTCGTGGCTGGCGTCGTCGAGGAACTCGCGCTGGGTGGCGAACGCCTGCTCCAGCCGGTCGAGCATCGCGTTGAACTGTTCGGCGAGCGCGGCGATGTCGTCGTTGCCCTCGACCGGGATGCGGCGGGTCAGGTCGTGCTCGGTGATCTCGGCGGCGCCCTGGCGCACCAGCCGGACCGGCGCCAGGATCTGACCGGCCACGATCCACGCCGCGACGCCGGCGAACACCAGACCCGCCAACGACACCAGGGCCATCGTGCGGACCGTGAGGTCGATCTCGGCGAGGTCGCGGTCGATGAAGTAGCCGACGACGTAGGCGCCGGTTCCGCCGCCCTCGCGCGGGTCGGTGGTGTGGACCCGCACCCAGTGCATGTCCCCCGCGGCGGTGGGCTCGACCCCGCTCACCGAGGCCGACCGGACGATCGTGTCGAGCAGGTCGGGGTGCTCGGACATCCGCAGCGGCACCTCGTCGCGCCGCTGGTAGAGGTACTGGCTCTCGGGCGCGTCGACCCAGCCGACGATCACCTCGTCGTCGTCGGCGACCTGGAGCCCCAGGTGGTGGTCGAGCAGCGCGGACACCGAGGGGAACGGCCGCTCGTTCTCGTCGACGCCGCGCGCGGCGAGGTCGCGGTACTCGCGCGCCTCCTGTTCGAGCGCGGCGGTCATGTCGGAGTACGCCTCCTGGCGCAGCAGGTTCCGGGTGACCAGGCAGACCGCCGCGAGCACCACGGTCATCAGCACCAGCAGCCAGCACATGATGACCACGCGGGCCGGCACGCCCCACGTCCGGCGGCGCCGCAGCGGCGGGTCAGCCGTCATCGTCGCCGCCGGTGTCATCGTCGCCGCCGGTGTCATCGTCGTCGATGTCGTCGTCGCGATCGTCATCATCACCCCCGTCGTCACTGACCGGTGGTGGCGGTGGGACGACCCGCTCCGGGGGTTGGGTCGACGGTCGTGGTGGAGGTGGTGGCGCCGGGGAGGTCAGTGGCGGCAGCGAGGGGTTGGCCTCGCCGATCTCGACGGTCGCCGGCACCCGGGGCGGCGGCGGGTCGGCGGCCAGCAGGTAGCTGGCCAGCGCGGCCACCAGCGGCAGGACCAGCGCGATGGCCAGCACCGCCGTCCGGGTGGTCAACCGCATGCCGGCCAGTGTCCATGGTGGCCGGACAGGCCGACGTGAAGGGCGGATGAGAGAACTTTCATCCGCCGAGGTCAGCCGGTCAGCACCGACACCGCCACACCCACGTACAGCAGGCCGCCGACGGTCACGGCCGCCCCGGCCACGACCGGGGTCCAGGCGGCGACGGTCGAGGCGAGAGACCAGGTCCTGGTGCGGTGCCCGATCACCTCGACGCTCTTGATCGTGAGCACCCCGACCGCGGTGAGCGTGGCCGCCATCCCGACGCCGAACACCACCACCAGCACCACCGCGTTCACCGCCCGGCCGGTCAGCAGCCCGCTGACCAGCACGATGAACGCCGACGGCGAGGGCAGCAGCCCGCCGGACAGCGCCAGCGCCACCAGCCCGCGCCGTGACCACGGATCCACCGGCGCCGGCCCGTGGCCGTGCCCATGCCCATGTCCATGCCCGTGGCCGTGGCCGTGGCCGTGGTTCGCGGTGGCTCTCGTGCGGGTGTGTCGCCAGCACAGGTGGACGCCGACGGCGATCACCACGAGGCCGGCCACCACCTGGAGCCACGCGGTGAGCGTCTCCGTACCCAGCGTCGCCACGCCCGACACCCCGACCCACACCAACGCGAGGACCAGCACCGAGAACGTGTGCATCACCGCGACGATCACCCCGAGCCGCGCGGCGTCGCGGTAACGGCCGCGCGTGCCGACCAGGTAGGCGGCGGTCACCGTCTTGCCGTGCCCCGGCGCCACCGCGTGCACCGCGCCGACGCCGAACGCCACCACCAGCGCCAGCCAGAACACCGCCCCGCTGTCGAACAGGCCGACCAGCTTCTGCTCGAACCCGGTCATGCCCGCCTCCGTCTCACCAGCACCACGAGCCCCACCGCGACGACCACCGCGACCAGCACCGCGAGCCCGGCGGCCAGGCCGACCACCGACCCCGGCAGGCCACCGGAACCGGAGAACCGCACCCGCAGCGTGTCCTCGGCGGCGGTCAGCAGACCCCGCGCCGGTGTCGCCGCGTCGGCCGTCACCACCGTGCGGTACGCGGAGTTCAGGTCGGTCAGGGCCGAGACCCGCACGTCGAGTTCGGCCACCGACGCCGGACAGTGGAACGTGTAACGGGCGCCCTGGCCCGTCAGGTCCGCCAGCGGTGCCAGCTCACCCGGACAGGCCCGCCCGCCCTGGCTGACGGTGACCCGCGCCAGCAGGTAGTCCCGCACGGCCGGTGACCGGCGCAACTGCTCCTCACCGGTCACCGCCGCCGACCCGTCGAACGCGCCGAGCGACTGCCCGAGCGCGACCCAGTCGTCCTCGGCGGCCAGCCACGACAGGCTCACCGTCGACCCGTCCACGGCCAGCCGCGCGGTCGAGGGCGGACCGAACGGATGGGCCGCCGCGGGGGTGGCGAACGCCAGGACGAACACCCCGGCCAACAACAGAATGCGCACGACAACTCCAGGGGACTGGCCGGGCCGGCGAGGGCCAGCCCGGCCAGCAGAGAGGGGTCTTACCTGGTCACGGTGATGACCGGGCTGGTGAACTCCTGGTTCTCGCTGTCCAGGAAGAACCGGTAGGTGCCGCCGCGGCTCGCCCACGCCGGCATCCGCACCCGCTCCACGACCCGGCCCAGCTCGTCGGCCCGAACGTGGTCGAGCAGCCTCGCCCGGCCCTCGCCGTGCCGGTCGACCGTGCGCAGGTACACCGCGACCCGCTCGCCGGGGTCGTAGCCGTAGGCCGACACCGACACCGTCGCCTTGTGACCGACGCTGGTCCGGTCGACGGTGACCTGCTCGCCGACGGTGTTCTCCGCCGTGCGGATGTCGTTGACCGTGCGCTCGCCCCGCGCGTTCTTGCGGATGACGAACCCGTCGTGGTGCTCGCCGTTGGCGTAGCGCGCCTCGAACCGGATCGTGTCGGCCGCGACGTCGACCATCTGGTACAGCTGGGTGTTCTGGCTGCTGCTGCGGACCTCGGCGCCGTTGCCGGTCCAGTTCTCGCCGTTGTTGAGCGCGTACATCTTGCCGCCGGAGACCGACACCACGTAGGTCACGCCGTTGTGCACCGCCGAGGACCGGCGGTTGACCACCTGGTCACCGCGTCCGTAGCTGTGGTCGTGGCCCTGCAGCACGAGGTCCACGCCGTACTTCTCCAGCAGCGGACCCCACTGGTTGCGCACGTTCGGGTTGTTGCGGGTCCCGGTCGTCGAGTACACCGGGTGGTGGAACGTGACGACCGTCCACTTGTTCGGGTTGTCCTTCAGCAGCCCCTCGAGCCACGTGGTCTGCGCGGCCATGAGCGTGGCGTTGCTCTGCACGTTGGAGTCCAGGCCGATGAACCGCACTCCCTGGTAGTCCACCGTGTAGGCGGTGTCGCGCAGTTCCTCGACGCCGGGACCGTTGTCCGGGTACGGGAACTGCGGGCGCCAGAACGCCGACAGGCCACCGGAGTACTCGTGGTTGCCGGGCACGGAGATGTTGTTCACCTGGGCGTTGATGAACCCGTCAGCGGCGTACCACTGGCCCCACTCCTCCTCGCTGTTGGCGGAGTTGATGAGGTCACCGGCGTTGACGACGACCCTGGCCTCCGGGCGGTCGGCGAAGGCCTGGCGGAACACCCGGGGCACGGCGGAGTCGATGTAGTTCTGCGCGTCGCCGAAGTAGACGAACGAGAAGGGCTGGGCACCGGCGGTGGCGGTGGTGAAGTCCGTCCACTCGCTCCAGTTGACGCCGTCGCCGACGCGGTAGGTATACCGGGTTCCCGGGCGCAGGCCGGTGAACTCGGCGGTGTGGTAGGTCGAGGCGTAGCCGAGGGAGGTGTTGACCGACTCGGTGGCCGAGGCCGCCACGGTGGTCACCGCGCCGGGTTCGGGCGCTACGGCACCGAGCGCCCGGGGCGCGACCAGGAACTGGGCCTGGGCGAACTCGGCACTCGCCTGGGCGCGCCACGTCACCTTCTGTGACGTGGCCGGGGTGGTGGTGGGGATGAGAATGAGACGGTCGGGCATGGCGCTGGGCCGGTAGATCTCCGCTGCCGGCACCTTGACCGGCTCGGCGACATCGGCGCCGAAGGCCAGCGGTGCGGCGGAGAACCCGCCGATCACCAGCGTGGCCGACAGGGCGGCGACCCCGACGTTGCGCAGGCTGACCGACCCACGTCTCTTGACGTCACTCACGTAAGCGTCTCCTGTGGACTCGAACGACCGGGCATCCGCCCGGCGGCCACCGGATTAGCTCATCGGCAGTGGAACGCTCCCCGACCAGCGACTTTCGTCATGATGAACAACGGTTTCGGTTCCGCCGCCGCGGGGCGGAACAGCCCTACGCTTGCGCGTGTGTCGGCCCAACCCCCGCAGCGCTGGATCATGCTCGGTGTCGTGCTCGGCCTGTGCGCGGTCACCCTCGCGCCCGCACGGGCCGACCTCACGCGCGCGTCGGTCCACAAGGACGAGCACTTCGTCACCGCCGAGACGCCCGGGATCCTGGACATCGAGGCCGGCGAGTGCTTCACCGACCCGGCCTTCCACCCGTCAGCCGGTGGCGAGGTCGTGCTGTACACGCCGTGCGGCCAGCGTTCGGACAACCAGGCCTACAGCTTCGTGCACCTGCCGGACGGGCCGTTCGACCGCGACCGGGTCGCGGCCCAGGCCTGGGACCGGTGCGAGCGCGGGTTCACCGTCCTGTCGATCGACGCCGCACTGGACTTCTACCCGGTCGTCCCCACCCGCGAGACCTGGGCCGACGGCGACCGGGACGTCATGTGCGTGGCCTACGACCCGGCCGGGTCGCTGGCCGGGTCGGTGCTGCCGCGGGCGTGAGAGCCGTCAGTCGATCTCGGCGAGGGTCTCGTCGGAGACGTCGAAGTTGGCGTAGACGTTCTGCACGTCGTCGCTGTCCTCGAGGGCGTCGATGAGCCGGAAGACCTTCCGCGCGCCGTCGGCGTCCAGCGGCACGCTCACCGACGGCAGGAAGCTCGCGTCGGCCGACTCGTAGTCGTAGCCGGCCTCCTGCAGGGAGCTGCGCACGGCGACCAGGTCGGTGGCCTCGCTGACCACCTCGAAGCTCTCGCCGAGGTCGTTGACCTCCTCGGCGCCCGCCTCCAGCACGGCCATCAGGACGTCGTCCTCGGACAGGCCGTTCTTGGGCAGGATGACCACGCCCTTGCGGTTGAACAGGTAGGACACCGAGCCCGGGTCGGCCATCGAGCCGCCGTTGCGGGTCATCGCCGTGCGGACCTCGCTGGCGGCGCGGTTGCGGTTGTCGGTGAGGCACTCGATCAGCACGGCGACGCCGTTGGGGCCGTAGCCCTCGTACATGATCGTCTGCCAGTCGGCGCCGCCGGCCTCCTCGCCACCGCCGCGCTTGCGGGCGCGCTCGATGTTGTCCTGGGGGACGGAGTTCTTCTTGGCCTTCTGGATCGCGTCGAAGAGGGTCGGGTTGCCCTCCGGGTCGCCGCCGCCGGTCCGCGCCGCGACCTCGATGTTCTTGATCAGTTTGGCGAAGAGTTTGCCCCGCTTGGCATCAAGTGCGGCCTTCTTGTGCTTGGTCGTCGCCCATTTTGAGTGGCCGCTCACGAATTCTCCTCCACCATCTTCACGAACAGTCGGTGCACGCGCGTGTCCCCCGTCAGCTCCGGGTGGAACGCGGTTGCCAGTACTGACCCCTGCCGGACCGCGACGATCCTACCGGCGGCTCGCTCGCCGCCCGGGACGTCCGGGGTGTCACTCACCCTGGCGAGCACCTCGACCTCCGGCGAGGCCGACTCGACCCACGGCGCACGGATGAACACCGCGTGCACCGAGCCGACCCCGGTGACGTCGAGGTCCTCCTCGAACGAGTCGACCTGGCGGCCGAAGGCGTTGCGCCGCACGATGACGTCCAGCCCGCCGAGCTGGTGCTGGTCCTCGCGGCCGTCGAGGACCTTGGCGGCCAGCAGGATCATGCCGGCGCACGAACCGTAGACGGGCAGACCGGCGGCGATGCGTTCGCGCAGCGGGTCGAGCAGGCCGAACATGGCCAGCAGCCGGGAGATCGTGGTGGACTCGCCACCCGGGATCACCAGCCCGTCCACTTCGGACAGCTCGGTGTCCCGGCGGACCGGTTGCGCCCGCGCGCCGGACGCGCGCAGGGCGGCGACGTGCTCGCGTACGTCGCCCTGAAGTGCGAGCACCCCGATGAGCGGTTCCCCGCCAAACACCTGTTGACCTCCCGAAATCCCGAATCAGCCTACGGCACACCCAGTGCCCGGAGTCCGGCCGCCACCCCGGCGGCCGCGATCACCACGAACACGAACGGCACCTTCCGCCAGGCCAGTACCCCGGCGGTCGCCACGCCGGCCGGCAGCGCCACCCCGGCGAACCCGCCGCCCGAGGTCAGCGAGGAGGTGGCGATCAGGGCGACCAGCAGAACGGTCGCCGCGGTGGACATCAGTTCGGTGAGCCGGGGCGGTAACGCGACCTCGCCGGACTCGCCGGTGTTCCCGCGGCGCCGGACCAGCCACTGCCGCAGCAGCGGGCCGGCGACGCGGAAGCCGTAGGTGCCGGCCGCGAGGACCAGCATGGCCGTGACCGTCATGTGGCCGCCTCCGCCCGGTCGCGGCCGGTGGGTGTCGGCACCAGCATCACCAGTCCCACCAGCGCCAGCAGTACCGGGACGCCGGGCGGCAGGAACGGGGTGGCGGCCAGCGCGACACCGGCGCCCAGCAGGCTGGCGCGACGCACGCGGGTCTCGCGCAGGGCCGGCAGGACCAGGGCGAGCAGCGCGGCCGGGAACGCGGCGTCCAGGCCCAGCGCGTCCGGGTCGCCGATCACCTGGCCGGCCATCGCCCCGGCCACGCAGCCGATGTTCCACGAGACGAACAGCGCGAGCCCGGCCGCCCAGTACACCGCGCGCGCCCGTCGGGGCTCGGACTGGGCCATGGCGAAGGCGACCGACTCGTCGATCAGCAGGTGGCTGCCGAGCAGCCGCGCCGGCCAGGTGCGGCCCAGGACCGGGCCGATGGCCAGGCCGAAGGGCAGGTGTCGCGCGTTGAGCAGCAGCGCGCCGAGGACCGCGGTGACCAGCCCGCCGCCGGCGGCCACGACGCCGACCACCATGAACTGGGAGCCGCCGGCGAAGACCACGACCGACATCAGTGACGCCATCCACCACGGCAGGCCGGCGGCGACCGCGATCGTCCCGAACGACGTGCCGACCACGAGGATCGCGCCGGACAGTGCCAGCAGGTCCCGGCGGAGCGGCGGCGTGAGGGTTCGCCATATCGAACGCATAGCACCCTATACTGAACACGACAGTGGCGTTCGTCAACGCGAACACAGCGACTGATCTGCCGAACGGAGAGTTCATGGGTGGCGCACCACTCGAGGTCATCGCCCGGTCACTGCGCCGCGAACGGGAACGGGCCGGCCTGTCACTGACCGAGCTGGCCAGGCGGGCCGGCATCGCCAAGTCCACGCTGTCCCAACTGGAGTCCGCCAGCGGCAACCCCAGCGTGGAAACCCTGTGGGCACTGGGCGTCGCCCTCGACGTCCCGTTCAGCCGGCTCGTCGAACCGGCCAGGCCACGGGTGCAGGTCGTGCGGGCCGGCGAGGGGCCGGCCGTCCACTCCGAACGCGCCGACTGGGTCGTCACACTGCTCGCGTCCTGCCCGCCCAACGCCCGCCGCGACCTGTACCTGATCACCTCGGAACCCGGCGCCGTCAAGGAGTCCGACCCCCACATGCCCGGCGTGGTCGAGCACGTGGTGATCTGCTCGGGCAGAGCACGACTGGGTCCGGTCGAGACCCCGGTCGAGGCCGGACCAGGCGACTACGTCGCCTACCCCGGCGACGTCGAGCACATCTTCGAGGCACTCGAACCGGACACCGTCGTGGTCATGCTCTCCGAGCACACCTGAGTGGACTACCAGCCGCGCTCGGCCAACCGGTGCGGCTCGGGGATGTCGTCGACGTTGATCCCGACCATGGCCTCGCCCAGTCCACGGGAGACCTTGGCGAGCATGTCCGGGTCGTCGTGGAAGGTCGTCGCCTTCACGATCGCGTCGGCACGCTTGGCCGGGTCACCGGACTTGAAGATGCCCGAGCCGACGAACACGCCCTCCGCACCCAACTGCATCATCATCGCCGCGTCCGCCGGCGTGGCGATACCGCCCGCGGTGAACAGCACGACCGGGAGCTTGCCGAGCGTCGCGACCTCGCGGACGAGCTCGTAGGGCGCCTGGAGTTCCTTGGCGGCGACGAACAACTCGTCCTCCGGCAGGGAGGTGAGCTTCTTGATCTCGCCCCGGATCTTGCGCATGTGGGTGGTCGCGTTGGACACGTCGCCGGTGCCGGCCTCGCCCTTGGAGCGGATCATCGCCGCGCCCTCGGTGATCCGGCGCAGCGCCTCGCCCAGGTTGGTCGCCCCGCACACGAACGGCACGGTGAACCGCCACTTGTCGATGTGGTTGGCGTAGTCGGCCGGGGTGAGCACCTCGGACTCGTCGACGTAGTCCACACCGAGCGCCTGGAGCACCTGGGCCTCGACGAAGTGGCCGATCCTGGCCTTGGCCATGACCGGGATGGACACCGCGTTGATGATCCCGTCGATCAGGTCGGGGTCGCTCATCCTGGCCACGCCGCCCTGCGCGCGGATGTCGGCCGGCACCCGCTCCAGGGCCATGACCGCGACCGCACCGGCGTCCTCGGCGATCTTGGCCTGGTCGGCGGTGACCACGTCCATGATCACGCCGCCCTTGAGCATCTCCGCCATGCCCCGCTTCACGCGGGCCGTTCCCGTCTGCGGCGGGGTGGTCGACATGTCAGTCACCCGATGTTTCCTTCCACTGGTGGTGTTCCCAGCCGTCAGTCTAGGAGCGACGTGGCCCCCTCTCCGGTGCCAATTCGGAGGTATTCCACCAGGCCACTTCGATTTCCGTGACCATCAGGTGACGCTGAGTCAAACGGGTCGTCGACGTCGCTCGTTCAGACTGGTAAACAGGTGTGAGATCGAGCACGTTCGGGCAGACAGTGAGGTCGCACCGAAAGGGTTGAGTGGTATGGCGAGCAAACACTCGGACAACGGCGACGGCGGAGCCGCGGTCGCTGTGGAAAACCCCGCCAACGTTCGGAACATCGTTCTCGTCGGGCCCTCCGGCTCCGGGAAGACCACACTCACCGAAGCCCTGCTCACCTCGGCGGGAGTGATCAGCAGGGCCGGCACGGTCACCGAGGGCACCACCGTCTGCGACCACGACCCGGCCGCGCAGCGCCAGCAACGCTCGGTCGGCCTGTCGGTCGCCCCGCTGGTGCACAACGACGTCAAGATCAACCTCATCGACACGCCCGGCTACGCCGACTTCGTCGGCGAGGTCCGGGCCGGGCTGCGCGCCGCCGACGCCGCACTGTTCGTCGTGTGCTCCGCCGAGGGCGTCGACCCGGCGACCACCGCGCTGTGGGCCGAGTGCGCCGCCGTCGGCATGCCACGAGCCGTCGTGATCGCCCGCCTGGACCACCAGCGGGCGGACTTCGCCGCCGAACTGGCGGCCTGCCAGGAGGCGTTCGGTGCCGGCGTGCTGCCGCTGTACCTCCCGTCCCCCGGCCGGCCGGGACTGCTCGGCCTGCTGACCCGGCGGCTGTTCGACTACACCGACGGCTACCCGCCCACGGTCGGCGAGCCGACCGAGGAGGACCTCGCACTGGTCGACGACGCACGCAACGAGCTGATCGAGGGTGTCATCGCCGAGAGCGAGGACGAGACCCTCATGGACCGCTACCTCGAGGGCGAGGACATCGACCAGGCCACGTTGGTCAACGACCTGGAGACCGCCGTCGCCCGAGGGACCTTCCACCCGGTCATCCCGGTCTGCGCGACCACCGGCGTCGGGCTCGCCGAGCTGCTCGAGGCGCTGACCCGCGCCTTCCCCTCCCCGCTGGAGCACACCCTGCCCGAGGTCAGCGACGTGCGCGGGCACGACTCCCGGCGCCTGACCGCCGACCCCGACGGCCCGCTGGTGGCCGAGGTCGTGCGGACCGCGATCGACTCCTACGTCGGCCGGGTCTCGCTGGTGCGGGTCTTCTCCGGCACGCTGCGCCCCGAACGGCCGGTGCACATCTCCGGCCACGGCATGGCCGACCGGGGCCACGAGGACCACGACGTCGACGAACGCGTGGCGCACATCTACTCCCCGCTGGGCTCCCACCTGCGCGAGGTCACCCACTGCGTGGCCGGCGACATCTGCGCGCTGACCAAGCTCGGGTCGGCCGAGACCGGTGACACGGTGTCCAGCCCGGAACGGCCGCTGATCATGCGGCCCTGGCAGATGCCCGAACCGCTGCTGCCGGTGGCGGTCGCGGCCAGGACCCGCCACGACGAGGACGCGCTGTCGCGCAACCTCGCCCGGCTGGTCGCCGGTGACCCGACGCTGCGGCTGGAACGCAACGCCGAGACCCACCAGCTGGTGCTGTGGTGCATGGGCGAGGCGCACGCCGACGTCGTGCTGGCGCGGCTGCGCGCCGGCGGCGCCGACGTGGAGACCGAGCCGGTGAAGGTGGCGCTGCGGGAGACGTTCGCGGTCAAGGCACGCGGGAAGGGCCGCCACGTCAAGCAGTCCGGCGGCCACGGGCAGTACGCGGTGTGCGACCTCGACGTCGAGCCGCTGCCGGTCGGGTCCGGGTTCGAGTTCGTCGACCGGGTGGTCGGCGGCGCGGTGCCCTCACAGTTCATCGGCTCGGTGGAGAAGGGGGTCCGCGCGCAGCTGGAGAAGGGCCTCACCGCCGGCTTCCCGGTGGTCGACATCCGGGTGACGTTGTTCGACGGCAAGGCACACAGCGTCGACTCGTCGGACGCGGCGTTCCAGACGGCCGGGTCACTGGGCCTCAGGGACGCGGCCGCCAACGGCCGGATCTCACTGCTCGAACCGGTCGACGAGGTCACCGTCCGGCTCCCCGACGACCACCTCGGCACCGTGCTCGGTGACCTGTCCAGCCGACGTGGCCGGGTCCTGGGCACCGAGGCCGCCGACACGCCGGGCTACAGCCTGGTCCGCGCCGAGGTGCCGGCGACCTCGCTGCTGCGCTACGCCATCGACCTGCGCTCGATGACCTCGGGCTCGGCGACGTTCACCCGCGTGTTCAGCCGGTTCGACCCGCTGCCGGAGTCGATCGCCGCCCAGGTCACCTGACCGGCCGGACCGTCCCGTCCCAGGGGGAGGTGAGCACCTCGGGCAGGAGCGCGGGGAGTTGCACCGGGTACACCGTCTCCTCGGTGTGCCGCAGCTCCTCGGCGCTCCACCAGCGGTGCCCGTCGACGGTGCTCTTCTCCCCGTCGGTGAAACCGGAGGTGTCGATGCGGACCTCGGCGCCGTCCTCGTCACCGTCGCCGTCGCCGTTGCTCTGACCGGACAGATCGGCGAGGAAGAACCACTCCTCGCCGTCGTAGGTCCGCCCGTCGAAGCTGAACACCACACGCCGCCGCCACATCGGCCCGACCAGGGCGTCGGCCGCCAGCCGGATCCCGGTCTCCTCCGCCAGCTCCCGCAGCGCCGCCGAACGCAGGTCCTCGCCCTGCTCGACGCCGCCACCGACGGTGAACCACCAGCGGGTGTCCGGCCGGCCGGGGTCATGGCCGTTGAACAGCAGCACCCGCCGCTCCCGGTCCACCAGCAGCACCCGCGCCGAGGGCCGGGGCAGCGGAACACCGTCCTGGCCACCGGTCAGCGCCGGCTCGACGATCTCGAAGTACTCCGGCTGGGGCGCTGTGCCGGCCAGCTTGAGCCAGCGCACCGGCCGGCGCCGGCGCTGACCGAGGGTGTCGCGCACGGCGTCGTTGTGCACCCGCCGGGCGATCACCACCCGCTGCTCGGCGTCGAGCAGTTCGGCGGCCAACGCCAGCGGTAACCGCCCGCGGTCGACCGCCGCCAGCTCCAGCGACAGCGCGTTCTCCGCCTCCTCGCGCTCGGACCGGGGCGTGCCCTCCGCCCGTTCGGCCACCGCGCGCAGCTTGTCCGCGCCGACGTCGTCCAGCGCGGTGGCGGCGGCGACCGCGCGGGCCACCACCGCCCGCCTGGCCAGGGCGGCGTCCAGCGCCGCCCACGCCGCGTCGGTCCGGACGTGCAACCGGTCGAGCCGGTTCGCGGTGGCGGCCAGCCACACCCCGAGCACCAGGGCCACCGCGATCCCGACTGCCAGCAACGTGACCAGTAGACCTGTGCTCACGACTCCATCACCCAGATTCGACGTCACCCAGATTCGACGACGTGCCGCGGATCCGCGGCGATCGCCTGCTCGTACACCCGCAGGACCTGACCGGCCAGTACCGGCCAGTCGAAGCCCCCCACCCGCTGCCGGGCCGCCGCGACGACCTCCGCCCGGCGCCGCGTGTCGGTCAGCATGCCGCGCAGTGCCGAGGCCAGGCCGACCGGGTCCCCCACCGGGAACAGCACCCCGGCGCGGCCGTCGTCGAGCACCCGGCGGAACGCGTCGAGATCGCTGGCCACCACCGCCGACCCGGCGGCCATCGCCTCGGTGAGGATCATGCCGAAGCTCTCGCCGCCGGTGTTGGGCGCGCAGTAGACGTCCACGCCGCGCAGCATGCCGGCCTTGACCTCGTCGTCGGCCTGCCCCAGCAGCTCCAGGTGTCCGGCGAGCGCGGGGCCGGCCTGGCGGCGCAGATCGTCCTGGTCCCCTCCGCCGACGACCACCAGCCGCAGGCCGGGGAACTCCGGCAGCAGGATCCGCAGCGCGTCCAGCAGCACCGGCATGCCCTTGCGCGGCTCGCCGAACCGGCCGACGAACCCGACCGTCCCGCCGTCCCTCGGGTAGCCGGGCAGCGGGGTGGCGGCGGCGAAGAAGTCGACGTCCACGCCGTTGGGGATCTCCACCGCGTCGCCACCGAGGTGCTCCACCTGCACCCGTCTGGCCAGCGCGGACACCGCGATCCGGGCGGTGATCTTCTCCAGGAACGGCCGCAGCACGACCTGGAAGGCGCTCAGCGTGCGCGACCGCGAGGTCGAGGTGTGGAAGGTCGCCACGATCGGCCCGTCGGCGAGCATCAGCGCCAGCATCGACAGGCTCGGCGCGGTCGGCTCGTGCAGGTGCAGGACGTCGAAGTCGTTGCGCCGGATCCAGCGGCGCACCCGCGCGTAGGACACCGGGCCGAACGACAGGCGCGCGACCGAACCGTTGTACGGGATGCCCACGGCGCGACCGGCCGGGCGCACGAACTCCGGTACCGGGGTGTCCTCGTCGGCCGGGCCGAGCACGTCGACCTCGTGGCCCAGCCGGCGCAGCGCCTTGGCCAGGTCGACGACGTGGCTCTGCACTCCCCCGGGGATGTCGAAGGAGTACGGGCAGACGATCCCGATCCTCACGGGCCGATCCTCGGGTCGACCGTCATGTCGACTCCGTGACCTCACCGGCCAGCGACTGCTGACGCTGTTCGGACAGGTCCTCGATCCACAGCTTCTGCATCATGTGCCAGTCGGCGGGGTGCGCGGCGATGTCGGCGGCGAACGCGTCGGCCATCCGCTGGGTGGCCGGCGCGATGTCGTCGCGGCCGTGCACGGTGATCGGCGTGTGGAACCGCAGGCCCCAGCCGTCGTCGGTGAACGCGTTGTCCACGATCAGCAGCTGCGCGCCGGTGACCGCTGCCAGCCGCGCCGGGCCGGCCGGCATCCTGGTCCGCGCGCCGAAGAAGGTGACCGGGATGCCCCGGCGGGACAGGTCGCGGTCGGCCGGCAGGCACACGATCCGGTTCTGCCGCAACCGTTCCATCAGCAGCCGGTAGGGCCCGACGTCCTCACCGGAGGCCGGCAGGATCTCGAACCCGAGCGACTCGCGGTACTCCAGGAAGCGCTGGTAGAGCGACTCCGGGCGCAGTCGTTCCGCGACGGTGGTGAATCCGCCGGCGCGGGTGGCCAGCCAGATGCCGGACACGTCGTAGTTGCCGGTGTGCGGCAGCGCGACGACCAGGCCCTTGCCCCGGTCCAGCGCCGCCTGGATCAGCGGCCAGCCGACGACCGTCTCGTCGACCCGCTCGAAGACCGCGTGCCGGTCCATGCCGGGCAGCCGGAAGGTCTCCATCCAGTATCTGGCGTAGGAGCGCACGCCGTCGCGGACCAGCTCGTCGAGCTCCCCCGGCCCGGCCTGGGGGACGACCCTGGCGTAGTTGCGCCGCAGCTGCGCGACTCCGGCGCGGCCCCGGCGGGTCGCCAGGTCGGCGCCGGCGCGGAACGCGGCGCGCGCGAGCGGTTCGGGCAGTCCGCGCACCAGCCGCCAGCCGGCCGCGTAACCGAGGTCGGCCAGCCGCTGTCCCGGGCTCACTCGCTCACTCATTCGCCTGCCTCCGAGGTCGAGAGCGCGTCCGCCGAACGCCGGACCGCGACGATCCGCTGGCCGATCGTGATCACCGAGCCGGCGACCAGCAGCCACAGTGCGACGTCCACGGCGTAGGGCACGCCCAGGCCGGTCAGCCCGGTGCCGACCAGCGCGATGATCAACCGCTCCGCGCGTTCGACCAGCCCGACGTCGGCGGAGAGCCCGGCCGCCTCGGCCCTGGCCTTGACGTAGGACACGACCTGGCCCAGGACCAGGCAGATCAGGGCGGCCGCCGCCAGCCAGCGGCTCTGCGCGACCACGAACGCGTACCAGGCGATGGCCGCGAGCAGCGCGCCGTCGGCCAGCCGGTCGCAGGTGGAGTCCAGCACCCCGCCGAACGGTGTGCCGCCGCCCCGTGCCCGCGCGATCGCCCCGTCGAGCAGGTCGAGCATCATGAAGCCCCACACCACGAAGGTGCCGGCCAGCAGGTGCCCGGTCGGGAACAGCCACAGGGAGAACCCGATCGCGCCCGCGGTGCCGAACAGGGTCATCGCGTTGGGCGTGACGCCGAGGCGGACCAGCACGACCCCGATCGGATCGGTGACGCGGGAGACCGAGGCTCTGGCGAAGATGTTCAACATGGGTCGGGCGAGCCCTTTGCTCTGCGCTGGCTGGGGCACCCGCAGCCTAACGGCCCGGCCTACCGCTCAGGGCAGGGTGGCTGGGTCGGCGTGCCGAGACCGCGCATGATGGCCCGGCTGATGTCCCCGAGCTGGGCGATCTGCTCGGGGGTGAGCACGTCGAACAGCCGCTGCCGGACCTCGGTGACGTGTCCGGGGGCGGCGGCCGCGAGTGCGGCGAAGCCCTCGTCGGTGAGCACGGCGAACGAGCCGCGCTTGTCGGTGGGGCAGTTCTGCCGGCGGACCCAGCCGGCTTCCTCCAGGCGCGAGACGGCGTGCGAGAGCCGGCTGCGCGAGGAGCCCCGCGCACCGGCGAGTTCGCTCATCCGCAGTGTGCGGTCGGGCGCCTCGGACAGCGCGACCAGGATCTCGTAGTAGGTGTAGGGCATGTTGGCGTCGCGTTGGAGTTGCCGGGCGAACTGGTCGGTGAGACCGTCGACAGCCGACATGAAAGCACGCCAGATCTCCTGCTCACAGGCGCTCAGCCACCGGGTCTCCGACATGCCACCAGTGTACTTGTTGAACTCTCAATCACGCACGTGTAGGCTCTCGGTTGATCGCTCAACTACCTCGGAGGGAACCACAACATGTCCAGCACCACCGTCGAGATCCCACCCGGTTACGTCACGGGGACCTGGGACATCGACCCGGCGCACACCGACGTGGGCTTCGTCGTCCGCCACCTGGTGGTGACCAAGGTTCGTGGCAAGTTCTCGGACGTCAAAGGCACCATCGTCACCACCGACAACCCGCTCGACTCGTCGGTCGACATCACCATCGGCCTGGCCTCGATCAGCACGCACAACGACACCCGCGACGAGCACCTGCGCTCACCGGACTTCTTCGAGGTCGAGACGTACCCCGAGATGACCTACAAGGCCTCGGGCGCCCGCCAGGACGGCGAGAACTTCGTCCTCGACGGCGAGCTGTCACTCAAGGGCGTGACCAAGGTCGTACCGCTGACCTTCGAGCTCAACGGCTTCAGCGCCGACCCGTGGGGCGGCACCCGCGCCGGGTTCAGCGCCACCGCCCAGATCAACCGCAAGGACTTCAACGTCAACTTCGAGGGCGTGCAGAACGGCCTCGCGGTCGTCGGCGACAAGATCGACATCCAGATCGAGGTCGAGTCGGTCCTCCGGCAGCCGGAGAACACCGAGACCTCCGGGTCCTGACTCCCCGCCCTCCCCCGGCACGGCGCCTTCCGACCAGAGCGGGAGGCGCCGTGTGGCATCCCGGGGACACTCTCAGGGGAGCTCGGCCCAGGCCTTCGCCAGCAGCGCCCTGGTCTCGGCCAGCAGCTGAGGCAGCACCTTCGTGTGCCCGATCACCGGCATGAAGTTCGAGTCCCCACCCCACCGCGGGACCAGGTGCTGGTGCAGGTGCGCGGCGATCCCCGCACCGGCCACCACCCCCTGGTTCATGCCGATGTTGAACCCGTGCGGCGCCGACACCGACCGCGCCACCGCCATCGCCCGCTGGGTGAACCCGGCCAACTCGGCCGTCTCCGCCACCGTCAGGTCCGGGTAGTCGGCGACGTGCCGGTACGGCACGACCATCAGGTGCCCCGGGTTGTACGGGTACAGGTTGAGCACCCCGTACACCAGCTCACCACGCGCCACGATCAACGCGTCCGCGTCGTCGAGGGCCACCAGCCGGCAGAACGGACACCCGTCGGCGTCGTCGCCCACCGGCTTGTGCTGGCCCTTGATGTAGGCCATCCGGTGCGGCGTCCACAGCCGTTGGAGGGCGTCGGGCTCGCCGACACCCTCCTGCGACACCAGCTCCGACGGATCGCTGCTCATGAGCCGATCCTAGTGTTCGACCCGCACGCTCTCGGCCGACGGCGAGGTGTTCTCCCGGCCGGCGATCCACTCGGTGATCAGCTCGACGGCCCGGTCCACCGGCACCCCGTTGATCTGGGAGCCGTCCCGGAAGCGGAACGACACCGCGCCCGCCTCCACGTCCTTGCCGCCGGCCAGCAGCATGAACGGGACCTTCTGGGTGGTGTGGTTGCGGATCTTCTTCTGCATCCGGTCGTCGGAGGTGTCCACCTCGACCCGGACCCGACGCTCCCGCAACGCCTTCGCCACCTGCTCCAGGTGCTCGACGTGCTCGTCGGCGATCGGGATGCCCACCACCTGCACCGGCGCCAGCCACGCCGGGAACGCCCCCGCGTAGTGCTCGGTCAGCACACCGAAGAACCGCTCGATCGACCCGAACAGCGCCCGGTGCAGCACCACCGGCTGCTGGCGTGAACCGTCGGCGGCGGTGTACTGCAGGCCGAAGCGCTTCGGGTGGTTGAAGTCGACCTGGATGGTCGACATCTGCCACGACCGGCCGATCGCGTCCTTGGCCTGCACGGAGATCTTCGGCCCGTAGTACGCGGCGCCGCCCGGGTCGGGCACCAGCTCCAGACCGGAGTCCACGGCCGCCTGCCGCAGCGTCTCGGTCGCCTCGGCCCACTCCTCGTCCGAGCCGATGAACTTGCCGGTGTCACCCCGCGTCGACAGCTCCAGGTAGAAGTCGGACAGTCCGTAGTCGGACAGCAGGTCGAGCACGAACGCCAGCAGCGACCGCAGCTCCCCCGGCGCCTGCTCCTGGGTGCAGTAGATGTGCGAGTCGTCCATGGTGAACCCGCGCGCCCTGGTCAGGCCGTGGACCACACCGGACTTCTCGTAGCGGTACACCGCGCCGAACTCGAACAGCCGCAGCGGCAGCTCCCGGTAGGACCGCCCGCGCGACCGGAAGATCAGGTGGTGCATCGGGCAGTTCATGGCCTTGAGGTAGTAGTCCTCGCCCTCGAACGACAGCGGCGGGAACATCGTCTCCGCGTAGTACGGGAGGTGGCCCGAGGTGTGGAACAGCCCGCCCTTGGTGATGTGCGGGGTGTTCACGAAGTCGTAGCCGGACTCCTCGTGGCGGCGACGCGAGTAGTTCTCCATCTCTCGGCGGATGATCCCGCCCTTGGGGTGGAACACCGGCAGCCCCGAGCCCAGCTCGTCGGGGAAGGAGAACAGGTCGAGCTCGGCACCGAGCTTGCGGTGGTCACGCCGCTCGGCCTCGGCGACCCGCTCGCTGTAGGCGTCCAGCTCCTCCTGGGACTCCCACGCGGTGCCGTAGATCCGCTGCAGCTGCGGGTTCTGCTCGCTGCCCCGCCAGTACGCCGCGGCGACCCTGGTCAGCGCGAACGCCGGGATGTGCTTGGTGGTAGGCAGGTGCGGGCCCCGGCACAGGTCGCCCCAGATCCGGTCGCCGCTGCGCGGGTCGAGGTTGTCGTAGACGGTCAGCTCGCCGCCCCCGACCTCCATCACCTCGTCGGTGTCGACGTCGGACTTGAGGTCGACCAGCTCCAGCTTGAACGGCTCGTCCTTGAGCTCGGCCTTCGCGGCCTCCACCGAGTCCAGCACGCGCCGGGAGAAGCGCTGGGAGGATTTGATGATCTGCTTCATCCGCTTCTCGAGGGCCCGCAGGTCCTCCGGGGTGAACGGCCGCTCGACGTCGAAGTCGTAGTAGAAGCCGTCACGCACCGGCGGGCCGATGCCCAGCTTGGCCTCCGGGAACTGCTGCTGCACGGCCTGGGCCAGCACGTGCGCGCACGAGTGCCGGATGACCGCGCGGCCGTCGGGGGTGTTGGCGGCGACCGGCTCGACGGCGGCGTCGGCCGACGGGGTCCAGGACAGGTCGCGCAGCTGGCCTTCGGCGTCGCGGACCACCACGACGGCGTCCGCTCCCTTACCGGGCAGGCCGGCCTCCCGGACCGCGGCCCCCGCCGTAGTGCCCGCCGGCACCACCACGCGCGGCGTGGGATCGGCGACTGGTGGGCGTGACTGGGACACGGCTACTCCTCGGGAGGGCTCGACATCGGTAGGGCGTTGATGCTATCGAGCCGGGCCGGGGGTTGGCCTGCGGGTTTCCGGTGTGGTCAGAGCATCATCCCGCGCATGCGGTGGATCTCGTCGGTCTGGGTGACCGCGACGTCGTCGGCGATCTCCTGCACCCGCACGTCCGCGCCGGTGGTGCGGACCTGTTCGACCATGGCCAGCGCGCCCTCGTGGTGGGTGATCATCATCTGGAGGAAGAGGGTGTCGAACTGCTTGCCGCTGGCCGCGCGCAGGGCCGCGAGCTGTTCGGGGGTGGCCATGCCGGCCATCGGTTCGGCGCTCCCGTGACCGCCGTGGCCGCCGTGGGCGGGCGCGCTGGGGTCGACGGTCGGCTGGTCGAACTGGGTGAGCCAGCGGTTGAGCATGTCGATCTCGGGCTGCTGGGTGTCGCCGATGCGGTCGGCGATGCCCTTGACGTCCTTGGCGGCGGCGCGTTCGGGGGCCAGCCGGGCCATCTCGACGGCCTGGGCGTGGTGGACGATCATGTTCCGCACGAACGTCACGTCGGCCTCGTTGGGGGGCTCCTGCTCGTAGGCGGTGGTGGCCTCCCCGGGCGCGATCGTGCTGGCCTCGGCGCCGGGCTTGCCGGGAACGATCACCGGGGCCGAGTTGGCCGGCACGGGCGGGTCATCCTCCTGCTGGGTGCACCCGATGGCCGCGACGGCCACCAGTAACAGCGCTCCGACCAGCGGGAACACCCGTGGTCGTATCGTCGGATCCGTACCAACCGTCCGGCATGTCCGAGTCATGGGTAATCGTGTTCCGATCTGCCGAAGCCCAGTCAAATGGAGCTAGTTTATTCCTCACCATCCCGGTCATAATGTGGTCTTTCAGCAGACCGGAAGGGGTAAGTGTGGTGAGATCGACCCTGCGCGGGTGGCGGAGACGCGCGTTAGCCGTGGCTGCCGGGGCGGCCGTGACGGCCACCGCCATGGTGGCGGGAGTCCCCTCGGTGGCGGCCCAGGAGTTCCCCGCGCCCGACGAGATCGTCAGCAGCTCGAACATGAAGCAGGTGGCGCACCTGCCACCGACGGCGCCGCTGGTCGGCGGCACCGGCACCGACATCGCGTTCCAGGGACGGTACGCGTTCGTCGGCAACTACCTCGGCTTCACGATCTACGACATCAAGAACCCGAAGAAGACCAAGATCGTCAGCCAGGTGCTCTGCCCCGGCTCCCAGAACGACATCTCGGTCACCGGCAACCTGTTGTTCGTCTCGACCGACTCGCGGCGCAGCGACGACTCCTGCAACTCCACCTCCCAGAACGACGGCACGAAGCCGTACTGGGAGGGCATGAAGATCTTCGACATCAGCGACAAGTCCTCGCCGCGCTACATCAAGGCGGTGGCGACCGACTGCGGGTCCCACACCCACACGCTGGTGCCGGACAAGAAGGGGCGCAGCGTCTACCTGTACGTCTCGTCCTACAGCCCGTCGGCGAGCCTGTCCAACTGCCAGCCGCCGCACGACAAGATCTCGATCATCGAGGTCCCGCTGCGGCACCCGACCCAGGCCAGGATCGTCGCCGAGCCGAACCTGTTCCCGGACGGCGGCAACCCCGGTGACGGCAACCCGTGGCCGAACGGGACGTCGGCCACCACCGGCTGCCACGACATCACGGTCTACGCGGAGAAGGACCTGGCCGCCGGCGCCTGCATGGGTGACGGTGTGCTCTGGGACATCTCCGACCGGACCGCCCCCCGCGAGATCGACCGGGTCCAGGACGACGAGCACTTCGCGTTCTGGCACTCCGCCACGTTCAACAACGCCGGCACGAAGGTGATCTTCACCGACGAGCTCGGTGGCGGCGGCGCGGCGACCTGCAACGCCGAGATCGGTGACGAGCGCGGTGCCGACGGCATCTACGACATCTCCGGCCGCGGCGACAACCGCAAGCTCAACTTCAAGAGCTACTTCAAGATCGACCGCTACCAGACCGACGACGAGAACTGCGTCGCGCACAACGGCTCGCTGATCCCGGTCAAGGGCAAGGACATCATGGTCCAGTCCTGGTACATGGGCGGCGTGCAGGTGTGGGACTTCACCGACTCGTCGAACCCGAAGCGCATCGGCTTCTGGGAGCGCGGCCCGGCCGCGGACCCGGCCGAGGGCGGCGGCAGCTGGTCGGCGTACTACTACAACGGCTACATCTACTCGTCCGACCTCGGTAAGGGCCTGGACGTCCTGGAGATCAACGATCCCCGGACGAACAAGGCCAAGGGCGTGAAGATGGACGAGCTGAACGTGCAGACCCAGGGCCGCTACGGCCGCTGATCCCAGCACGTGGGAACCGGGCCCCGTCGGCGTCGCCGACGGGGCCCGCTCTCATTGGCCACGAACAGTGACGATCCACAACACTCCGCAGTGCCACTGGTCCGTTCGGGTGAACCGTGCCGTCCACAGAGGCCCCGACCTCCGACGGTGACCCGACGAATGCCCAGCGCGAGACACAACCGGCCCCCCGACAAGCGGGCCGAAATGCGTCCGGTACAGTTCCATCTCGATCACCACGGGCGATTAGCTCAGCGGGAGAGCGTTCCGCTCACACCGGAAAGGTCACTGGTTCGATCCCAGTATCGCCCACGCAAGGCCCCCATAATGCCTGGTAGTACCGGGTGCATGGGGGCCTTTCGCGTGTTCCGCGCCACCTCTGTCCGCCGAATTCGGGGTCGGTACGGGCTCATCGGGCAAGACCTGGGGTAAGTTGCCGGAGGCGCCTCGAACAACATTCGGGCTACGACGCTACCGCGAGCCGACGTCCTCTTGCCAGGATGGGAGAGGCCAGGGGTAGGTTCACGGAGTGTCGTCTCCTGGACACAGGGTACCGAAGCGCTGACCCGTTTGGGTGAAGTATGCGGTGCCGTTGACCGAAAGGGGTCTCCCAACCGTCACAGGGAAGGGACTCAGTCGTTCAACGACTGGGAAGGGAGAGAAGGGTAGCGACGATGCGCAACGACCACGTCACGCTCCGCTCAACGGCGGTGTTCGACCTTCTGGCTCCGCGGACGCCCGCGGTGCCGGTGAAGGTCGAGCTGCGCTACGACACCCGCGATCCGTACGCGGTTGTCGCGGCCTTCCGCACCGGCCGCGCCGGTTGGGTGGAGTGGGTGTTCGCCAGGGACCTCCTGGCCGACGGCCTGATCGCCGAAGCCGGCAACGGCGACGTGCGCATCCGCCCGGCGGTCGACGATCCCGAGGTCGTCGTGATCGAGCTGAGCTCGCCGTCGGGGCATGCGGTGTTCGAGGCCTCTGCCCAGGAGCTCGCCGACTTCCTCGACCGCACGTACGACGTCGTGGTGCCCGGCAACGAGCACCTGTGGGTGGACGTCGACGAGGCGCTCACACACTTGATCTCCACCGACCTGACCTGAGCGTTTCGGAAAAGGGGAACCCCCGTGCGAGGGGGTTCCGGGGGGTCGGCTAGAGTTTCGCTCACACCACGGGGGACGGGAACTTCCTGGCCGGCGTGGGGTTTTCGCGGACGTAGCGCAGCTGGTAGCGCATCACCTTGCCAAGGTGAGGGTCGCGGGTTCGAGTCCCGTCGTCCGCTCGAAGAGGGGTCGGTCTTCCCAGGACCGAATCCTGGCCCCTCGGTCCGAGCCTGGTCCGCCCGGGATACGCTCGGGCAGCCGGCGGAGTGGCCGAGTGGCTTAGGCAAGGGCCTGCAAAGCCCTGTACGCGGGTTCGATTCCCGCCTCCGCCTCGGGCGATTAGCTCAGTGGGAGAGCACTACCTTGACACGGTAGGGGTCACTGGTTCAATCCCAGTATCGCCCACCAGACATCAGCGCTGGTAGAAGCCTCGTTCCTCCTCGTGAGGAGCGGGGCTTCAGTCTTGCGTGGGAGACGAATGGGAGACGGTATCTTTTTTACCGTCCCCGTTCTCGATCATGAGCCTCGTGATCACCGGTTCGAGATGGGGGAACCAGCCTGTCAGGCGAGCACGTTCCGTAGCGGTGAGCGCGAGCAGGCTGGCGTCCCACCGCGCTTCCAGGGCGTCCAGGATCTGCTTGCGCATGACGTCGGTCACATGGTCGTAGATCCGGGCGACGCCCTTCATCTTCTGCCCCAGCCGCGCCCGACGCGCGACCTCAGGGACACCGTCCTCGGTCAGCCAGGTGGCATGGCTGTGGCGGCCTTCGTGGAAGGTGAACCAGGGCAGGATCGCGGGCATGTGATCATCGGCACACGGATCGTCCGCGTGGATGCCGTCCCAGGCCGGCCGCCAGTACCGCTGCCGGAAATTCGACCGCCGCCACGGACGCCCCTCCGGTGTGGCGAAGACAAACGGGTGGATGTGGCTGTCCAGCAGCAACTCGTAGAACGCCGCGATACTCGGTGGCAACTCCACCCATCGGGTACCCGCAGGGGTCTTGGTCCGGCCCTTCCGTGCCGCCGCACCTCGACGTCTCCGCACCGACGGGGCGGGCACCACAGCACAGGTCTCGGTGACCGCCGTGCCGTGCTTCTTGAGTACCCCGCCCACCTCCTTCAGCGGCGACCGGATGCTGATCGCCTTCTTCTGGGCGTCGTACTCGTGGCTCTGTTGCCCGGCCAACTCCCCCCAGCGCCCGCCGGTGTAGAAGTCGGCCAGACAGAGCGTGAACCCACCCAGACCCAGCCCGGACTCGTAGAGCCGCATCGCCGCCCGCAGCGCCTGCACCGGCGACGCCACGAGGCGCTCAGGCGCGTACTCACCCGAGGTGACCCGGATACCGCTACAGGGACTCGCGGGGATGATCCGCGCGCGCACCGCGGCGTTGAGAAAGGTCGAGAAGGTCGCGAAGACCGACGACACGGTCGACTCGGCATACTCCTCGTGGAGTTCGGACACCCACTTCTCGATCTCGATGTAACTGTTGAAGATCCCGATCATCGGCCAGTCCGACCACTGCGGCAGCAACTGGCTGTCCAGATGCGACCGGTACTTGGCAGCCGTCCCCTCGCCGAGGCGAGCACAGATCGCGCTCAGATACTCCTCCGCGAAGACACCGAACAGCGTCTCGGCGTCCCGAGGGTCTATCCACGTGTTGCGCCGGACCAGCGACTCCTGATCGTTGCCCCAGTTCGTCGCCGCGGTCTCCGAGGTGAAACCGGACTGGCTCCCCCAGGTCCCATCGGGGCGTTTGTATCGCGCCCGCCATCCGTCACCTCTGTTCTCGGCGTGTGCCATCGTCTCCTACTCTCCCGTGGTGTGAGCCATTGTTCACGCCGCTCCCGGTCGGGAACGACGTGCTCGCGAGACCTGTCTTGTCATCTCGAGGATTTCTGCGATATCGTCTCGGCCGAATCGGTAGTGTTTTCCGATTCGGTGGTGTGGAATTCGATTGGATGCCGCGAGGTCCCGCAGGGTACGCGGCGACATACGGAACAGCTCAGCCAACTGCTCCGCAGTGAGTAATTCCTCTGAGGACACCGGAGACCGCGCCACAAGTTCACGGATCGCGGCAGCTAGTTCCTGCACACTCCAGATCAGATTGTCGTACTGGCCGTCAGGCACAACCTCCTTCTTTGTCGTTGACAGTCGATCGACGGCGGGATCCATGAATCTTCTGTGGACACGTCACTGGATCCGCTCGTAACGGCGTCAGTCAAACCGGCCCCCGAACCTGTTGTGTATTCGGGGAGTGGCTCAACGCAGCACGCCTCACGGCGCGTCAGCCGTTTCGATGAGCGGGCTTTACCCTGGAGCATGCTGGAGGTTCAGCACCGCGAGGTGGTAGACCCAGACCCCACAGCGGGAACTCGGTGGAGGCGCCGGCCGGCGGCACTCTGCTGGTCCCGTCCGGGGCGGACCTGTTCCGCGAACCGGGGTTCGATGTCGTCTCCGAGCCTGGTGGTCCTGCGCTACACGAACACGGACCCCGAGGATTCTCCGAACCGATCGTAGCCACACCCGCACTGGCCATCTGACCAGTTTGGTCAGTACGAGAACGCGCACGCGGCGACACCCGTTCCCTGACCGCGACGAACGCTCGCCGAACAGGTCGGTGACGACACGACGCACCGAGGGTACCCCGGGCCGCACCGTGTCGAGGCCGCTCGCCCTGGATCTGTGGGGTGTTTACCGGACGCGGATTTGGGTCCCTCAGTCCTATACTGCGCGGAAGCGGCGGTGTCCCGTTGAGCCGGGCCGCCACCTCACTAGCTCACTTCGCTGTAAGCAGGAAAACCAGGAGAGGAGGATGGACAGTCCGCGCCCTGCTGCCGCGCCCCAGCTCGCTCATCCCGGGTCCATCTTCTTCGACCCGTGGTCTGTCGTTGGCGATTCGAGTAACCCATTTTGGGGGGTCGATTGTATCTGAACGGGATACACGGAGAACTGTGCGACCTGGTGCAACAGCTTCGACGAAACGCGGGCCTCACCCAGCGTGAGCTGGCCGACCGCGCCAGCATGAGCGTGGCGGGACTGCGGGACCTGGAACAGGGACGAGTCAAGCGCCCGAGAGTCAGCACTCTACGCCGGATCGCCGAAGCCGTAGAGCTGTCCCCGGTCGAAGCCCGGGAGTTGGTACGCCTCGGCTCCCAAGGCCCGGTGTTGGCTCAGGACCTTCGCATCTGTGTGCTCGGGTCGCAGTCGATCTCGGTCGACGGCGAGCACGTGAACCTCAGCTCGGAACGACAACGCACGTACCTCGGGCTGCTCGCGATCTCGCCCGGCGTCCCCGTCAGTCTGGATCGTCTGGTCGATGCCACCAGAAGCGAGCGGTCGCCCATCACGGTGAGCCTTGTCCGCTCGCACATGTCCCGCCTGCGCAGGCGCATCCAGCCCAGAGAACGGAGGAAGCCGGTTCTGGTCGCGGTGAACGGTGGCTACGCGTTGCACGTGGAGGACAACGAACTCGACCTGCTGGCGTTCCGCCGGCTGGTGAGCTCGGCCCGGCGCGACTACGAGGCAGGTCGGACCGACGCCGCGGTGAACGCGTACCGGCAGGCCATCGGGCTGCGCCGGGACACCCCGTTGGTGGACCTGCCGGGGTTGCAGGAACTCCCCGCACTGGCGGAGCTGCGGCGCGAACTGGAGACGGTGCTGCTGGAGTACGCCGACGCGGCGACCAGCACCGGCAGGCATGAGGAGGTGCTCACGCCGCTGTACCGACTGGTCGAGTCCAACGCGCTGGACGAGTCCGCCCATGCCCGGCTGATGACCGCGCTGGCGGGCTCCGGCCAGCCAGCCGAAGCGCTGGAGCTGTTCGAGTCCCTGCGCAGGCAACTCGCCGACGAGCTCGGCATCGATCCTGGCTCGTTGGTGCGCGAGCGACACCAGGCGATCCTGCGTGGCCTTCCGCCGCGGGTACAGCCTGGTCCGGCGACCGTGCCGGCACCAGCCGACCGGGACCGTCCGGTGCCGACCCAGCTCCCGGCCGACGTCTACGGTTTCACCGGCCGGACCCAGGAGATCGAACACCTCACCGCGCTGCTGGACCACGGCTTGGCGCAGCCCGCAGTAGTGATCGCGATGCTCCTGGGCCGGCCGGGCGTCGGCAAGTCCAGCCTTGCCGTGCACTGGGGACACCAGGTCGCCAAGCGGTTCTCCGATGGGCAGTTGTACGCCGTACTCGGCAAGAGCGCTCCTGACGACGTGTTGCACAGCTTCCTGCTGGCGTTGGGTGTCGGCGCGGGCCAGGTGCCGGACAGCCGCATCGACCGGTCGGCTTTGTTGCGCAGCCTGCTCACCGGTAGGCAGGTGCTGATGGTCCTGGACAACGCGACCAGCGCGGACCAGGTGCGGCCGCTGCTCCCCGGCTCCCGCGGTTGCGCAGCGCTGATCACCAGCCAGGATCCACTGGTGGGGCTGGTCGCCGCGGAAGCGGCGCGCCCGATCATCGTGGACCGGTTGACCGATCCGGACGCGCTGAGGCTGTTGCAGCGCAGGCTCGGTCCGGCCCGGACCATGGCCGAACCGGACGCCGTACGCAAGATTCTTCAGCGATGCGAGGGGTTGCCGGCGGTTCTGGTGGCGGTGGCGGCCCGGGCGCTCACCGATCCATGGTTGTCGTTGTCCTCGCTCGCCGAAGGGTTACGGACGGGGCAGTTGCCGGAAACCTGGTCGGCCGAAAGCCCGTGGCAGCAGACCTCGTGATCACCGGGCTACCGACGTGAGGTCCGGGGGACGGCGTAGGAAAACCTGTCCCCCGACCACGCGGAGCGGGGAACCACCGCCTCGAGGTGCGCGAGGTCTGCGGTGGACAGCGACACGTCCGCCGCCGCTACGTTCTCGGCGAGTCTGGTCCGGTCACGAGTTCCGGGAATGGCCACGACATCGTCGCCCTGGGCCAGGAGCCAGGCGAGCGCCAGCTGGCCGGGTGTGATGTCCCGTTCGGCGGCCATCCTCTTGAGCTGGGCGAGCCCGTTGTCATTGGCCGCCAAGTGCTCGCCGTGGAAACGCTGGTCAGGACGGCGATCGTCGTCCTCCCCCAGTTCGTCCAGTTTGAGCCTGCCGGTGAGGTAACCCCGGCCCAACGGGCTGAACCCCACCACGCCGATACCGAGGTCGCGCGCCAACGGGAGCGTGTCGTCCTCGAGTTCCCGCCAGAACAGCGACCATTCGTACTGAACCGCGCTGATGGGAGCCGTGTTCGCGGCCCGCTTCAACTCGTCGGTGCTGCTCTCCGACAACCCGAGGTAGCGCACTTTGCCCTCGGCCACCAGTTCGGCCATGGCCCCGACGCTGTCCTCAACCGGCACCGTCGGGTCGACGCGGTGCAGGTAGTAGAGGTCGATGTGGTCGGTGCGCAGCCGCTTCAGCGAGTCCTCGCAGAAACCGCGGATCCGCTCGGGACGGGCGTCGAGGCTGGGCGGGTCGCCGCGGTTCTCCCGCCAGATGCCGAACTTCGTGGCCAGGACGACATCGTCGCGCCGGTCCGCGACGGCACGGCCGACAAGTTCCTCGTTGTGCCCGGCGCCGTAGCTCATCGACGTGTCGATGAGGGTGACGCCGAGATCCGCCGCGCACTGGATCACTCGCACCGATTCCTCGTCGTCCGCCGGACCGTAGTCCTGCGACATCCCCATGCACCCGAGGCCGATGGCCGACACGGTCAGGCCGTGCCGGCCCAGTTCGTGGGTGATCACGACAGCCTCCCCGGCAGCGCGGAGTAGTTGACCACCAGGACGTCGCGGTGCGCGGGCTGGGCCGGGTCAATCGCCTCGATCGGCGTAACCTGGTGGTAGGTGCGCTGATCGTCCCCGATGAGCAGGTCACCCGGTTCGGACAGGGTGACGGTGCGCAGGAGGTTCTGCTGGTCGTCGTAGGTGGTGCTCTCGCCGCCGGTGATGTTGAGCCGGTCGATCAGCAGCGACCCGACGAACGTAACGCCGTCGCGGTGGCGGCCTTCCGGGGCGGGCTGCCCGATCTTCTCGCCCGCGATGATCCGCACCGGGTGCAGCTTGATCAGCCAGCGGTGGGTGTCGTCGACCGTGGTGAAGATGTCGCCGAGCGAGGCCAGCAGCCGGTGCAGCAGCGAGTCCCCGGTGAACGCGTCGGTCAGCGGCTCGTACACCCGGTCGACACCGCCGTTGAGGTGGTTGAAGAACTTCTCCTGCCGGTACGGCTCGTGCGGCAGGAGCACGAGCTCGTCCGTGCCGGGGACGTACTCGTACTGGCCGTAGCGCCGGTAGCGGTAGGTGCCGCCGTCCGCCATGAAGGTGTCGAGCCGCAGGTCCTCCCAGTTCGTGGCGAACCGGGTCCAGTCGGACGCGGTCACGCCGAGGATCTCGGAAAGCTCGGGCGAGCGCGCCAGGTGCTCGCCGCTGCCGCGCAGTGCGTCCACGGCGGCGCGCGCGGGCGCGCTCAGGGTGGTGTCGGTGTCCGACATGACAGTCCTTCCGGGGTGAGCCGCTGTTCGGTCGACCGTCCTCATGCTGCGCAGGAGAACTGACGGTCCCCGATCACCTGTCGCTCGGACCGGGCGCCCCGATCCGGCTGGCTGACGGCGTTGTGGCGGCGGTGCGGTCTGCCGCACTACGGGGGATGGACGCGGATTCCGTGCGGTTGCCGGCGGATGCCCCGGGCCCCGTACGGAACCCGTAGTCGGTCGCGCTTCACCACGGGATCGGAGGCATGACCAGGGTGGCCCACCACACGGGCCCGAAATAGCCGGCGCGCACGTGCGACGCCCGTGGCGGTCACGATGGAAACTCTGATTCGACTGGCCGTGGGGAGAAGTCATGACGGTGCGCCCCTGGACTGACGCGAGTCCACCTCGCGACATCCGGTCTGGCTCGGCCGAGCCACTCTCGTTCGCGCAGGAGGGTATCTGGCTCGCCGACCAGCTTCGTCCGGACGAGGCGGCCTGCACGATCCCCGTGGTGGTGCGCCTGCGTGGTCCGCTCGACGTGACAGCGCTCGCCCACGCGCTCGACGACGTGGTCGCCCGACACGAGATGCTGCGCACTGTCGTGCACGCCCCCGACGGCGTGCCGGTACAGGAGGTGCGACCCTACAGTCCACCCCTACTGTCCACAATGGACCTCTCTCGACTGCCGGCCGCCGAGCGCCTCCCCGCCGCGCTGACGGACGTGCGAGGCTCGGTCAGCCGCAGGCTCGATCTGGCTGAGGGGCCGCTGCGCGCCCGGCTCTATGGGCTCGACCCCGAGGACAACCTGCTGTTCCTCGCCGTGCACCACATCGTGTGGGACGGGTGGTCCGCAGGCGTCTTCTACCGCGATCTGACGGCGTTCTACCGGGGTCACGCACACGGGGAGGATGTCGAGCTGCCCGAACTGCCAGAGCGGTATGTCGGCTACGCGTCCCGGCAACGTGCGGAGACCAGCGCGGAGCGGCTCGACGAGGACCTCGCCTACTGGCGGGACGAACTCGGCACCGGCCTGGCTCCACTCGAACTTCCCGCCAGCGGGCCGTCGTTCACGCCCGACGGTCCCGCCGCCGGGCTGGCCGAGCACACGGTTCCCGCCCACGACGCGGCCCGGCTCGACGCCTTCGCCCGAGGCAAGCGGGTGTCGATGTTCATGCTGCTCGCGACCGCCCTTCACGCGGTGCTGCACCGGCTCACCGGCGCCACCTCGGTCACGACCTCGTTCGTCTCGTCGAACCGGGACCGCGCGGAGTACGAGAACCTCATCGGACTGTTCGTCAACCGGCTCGTGCTGCGCACCGACAGCACGGAGAACCTCACCTTTGAGGAACTGCTCGAGCAGGTCCGGGCCAAGACGCTGCGTGCGTTCCGGCACGCGGATTTGCCGTACGAACGGCTGGTGCGCGAACTGTGGTCGGACGCCGAGCGGGAGGTCGTCGGCCAGGTACAGGTCGGTTTCCAGCGCGAGACCGGCAGCTCGCAGCTGAATCTGCCGGGTGTCACGGCCAAGATGATCGAACTGCACAACGAGGCGAGCCGGGAGAGCATCAACCTCCTCGCCTCGGCGGAGTCGGGCAGCCTTGAGCTGGCGGCGGTGTACAACACCGCCCGGCTGGACCAGCTCACGGCGGCCCGGTTGTTGCGGCGTGTCGCGCTGGTGCTGATGGCGGGAACGACGGAGCCGACCTGCCGGCTGGCCGACCTGCCCGTGCTGGTCGACGGCGAGGAGGCCGAGCTGCGCCGCCTGTCCGCGGCGGAGGAACCGGCCGGCGAGCCGGACACGCTGCACGATCTGGTCTTCGCGCAGATCGCGCGAACTCCGGCCGCCGATGCACTGGTGGGTGACGGCCAGGTCGTCAGCTATCGCGAGCTGGGTGAACGGGTCGACCGGCTGGTGCGCATGCTGGCCGCCCACGGGGTGCGGCCGGGTGACTCGGTCGGGGTGCGCCTGGAGCGCTCGGTCGACTTCGTGGTCGCCGCCCTGGCGGTGCTCGGCGCCGGTGCGCACTACCTGCCGGTGGATCCGTCGCTGCCCGACGCCAGGACGGAGTTGATGCTGCAGGACACCGGATCGGTGCTGGTGATCTGTGCCGAGACCCCGACAGCTCCCCTCCCCTGTCCCGTCCTGCGGCTGGCTCCCGGCGCGTGGTGGGCCGGCGACGATCACGAGCCGGGCGACCTGACGCGGCCCAAGGCCCACTGGGAGGACGTCGCGTACGTCCTGTACACGTCGGGATCGACGGGGACGCCCAAGGGCGTGCAGGTGCCGCATCGTGGGGTGGTCAACGTCGTCCGCCATCACCAGCAGGTCATGCCGCTGCGGCCGGGCGACCGGCTGCTGCACAACTGCCCGCTGGGGTTCGACATTTCGGTGGTACAGCTGTTCTGGCCGCTGGCGGTCGGCGCCGCGGTGGTGATCGCCACGCCGGACATGACGTTCGACCTACGCGGGATGGCCGAGTACGCGGCCGCCGAGCGGGTCACGGTGATGTACACCGTGCCCACGGTGCTCGGCAGGTACCTGGCCGAGCAACCGCCCGAGTTGCCGGAGCTGCGCGCGGTGTTCGTCGCGGGCGAGGTGCTGCCCCCCGACCTGGTGCGACGGGTGCGCCAGTACGCCCCGGTGCCGGTGTTCAACGGCTACGGGCCGACCGAGACCGCCATCGTCTCGCTGATGTGGATTGTGGGACCGGAGGACCAGTTGCCATCGGTCCTCCCGATCGGCCGCCCGTTTCCCGGAGTGCGCTGCCACGTCCTCGACGACCTACGACGACAGGTCCCGTTGGGGGTGCCCGGTGAGCTCTACCTGGGCGGCGAGTGTGTTTCGCCGAGTGCCGGCTACCTGGGCCGTCCTGGGCTGACGGCGGAGCGGTACGTGGCCGACCCGTACGGCGCGGCGGGTGAGCGGCTGTACCGCACCGGCGACCTCGTTCGAATGGGGTCGGACGGCACGTTGTTCTACCTGAGCCGCACCGACCGGCAGCTCAAGCTCCACGGGGTGCGACTGGAGCCGGGTGAGGTCCAGGCGGCGGTGACCGAACGGCCGGAGGTCGCCGAGGCGTACCTCACCGTCCGGGACGACCGCCTGGTGGCCTACGTCGTCGCGGCGCCGGGCCGGACCGTCAACGAGCAGGCCCTGCGTGCGGCGGTGGCGTCCCAGCTGCCGCGCCAGCTGGTGCCATCGCGGTTCATCGAGCTGAACCGGCTTCCCCTGACCCCCAACGGCAAGCTCGACGAGGACTCGCTACCGGATCCGGCCACGACCGCGCCACACCGGACCGAGTACACGGCGCCGCGGTCGGTGGTCGAGGAGACCGTCGCCGAGGTGTGGAGCGAGGTTCTGGGGGTGGACCGGGTCGGGGTACACGACGACTTCTTCGACCTGGGCGGGCATTCACTACTGGCTATTCGCCTGATCACGCGTCTGCGGGAGGTGCTGGGAGCGGAGGTGGTCGTCCGGGACCTGTTCACGACGCCGACGTTGGGTAGTCTGTCGGCGGTGATCGACGCGGCGCGCCGGGTTGCTGAGATGCCGTTGGTGCCGCGTGTCGGTGGTGGTCCGGTCGAGTTGTCGTTCGCGCAGTCGCGGTTGTGGTTCCTGGAGCAG